>NZ_CP134867.1 GCF_031954525.1 Dyella sp. BiH032 | reverse complement strand
GCGTATTTCGGTGTGTGAGTGCGGCGCCGCGCGCAACGGGAAGTTGCGAGCGGCTTGCGTGCGAAGCCGCGCGAACCTCAGGCGAATTTCAGCAGGATCACGCCGCCCATGATCAGCGCCAGTCCCAGCCAACCCTTGACGCGCAGCCGTTCGCCGAACATCGCGATGCCTAGCACCGCGGTGGCGATCAGGCCCACGCCACCCCACACGCCGTAGGCCACCGACAGCTGGATTCCCTCTACCGCGTAGCTCAGCGCCGTGAACGCCGCCAGCGCGCAGGCGATGGCCGCCACTGCGGGCGCCTTGCGTGCGAAGCCGTGCGATTGCTTCATCAGCACGTTCGCGGCGATCTCCAGCGCGATGGCGATCGCCAGGTAGAGCAGATGGATGGGCGCGAACTCAGGCAGCATCGCGTGCCTCCTTCGCCGGCGCTTCTTCAGTGCCCTGTTCCAGCAGCACGATGCCCACGATGATCACGGCGATGGCGATCAGCTTGGCCACGCTCAGCGCTTCGTCGAACAGCCAGGCGCTGCACAGCGTGATCAGTACCAGGCCCAGGCTTTCCCACGCGCCGTAGGCGACGGCGAGAGGGATCTTGCGCACCGCCAGCGCCAGCGAGGTATAGGAGAGCACCAGCATCGCGTACATCACGCCCAGGCCGAGGGCGCGGGTATCGTGGTGCGAGCCGTATTTCATCGCCAAGGTGCCGGCGACTTCCGTCAGAATAGCCGCCGCCATGAAGAGCCAGTAGCGCATCCGTTCCTCCTTCAGGCCGTCCCGTCCATCCTAATCCCATCGCCCGGTCACGCCATGACGAACAACGCCGCACCCCTGCCCGAAGCCACGCTGCTGGAAATGGTCTTCCCGGACCATACGAACCACCTTGGCACCCTGTTCGGCGGTCAGGCGCTGGCGTGGATGGATAAGGCGGCTTTCATCGTGGCGTCGCGCCATGCTCGGCGCACGGTGGTCACGGCGCGTTCGGAGGAGGTCAACTTCCGCGTGCCGGTGCGCAAGGGGCAATTGGTGGAACTGCTCGCGCGCATCGTGAAGGTGGGCAGCAGCTCGATGCACGTGGAGGTGGAGATGACAGCGGAAGATCCGCTCACCGGCGACCGCCGCGTCTGCACCACCGGACGTTTCGTGATGGTGGCGCTGGATTCCAATGGCACGCCGACGCACGTGCCGCCGCTGCACGGCTGAGATGGCTAGCGCGGAGGCGCTCCTTCGCTGAGCGGGGCAATGATCTCGGCCAGCCAGTCGATGAAGACGCGCAGCCGCGCCGGCAGTACGCCCTGCCGGCGGTACACCACGTGCACCGGTAGCGGAGGCGAGGGGAATTGCGGCAGCAACTCCTTGAGCCGGCCGCTGGCGAGAGCCGCCTCGATGCGATAGCTCGGGAACTGCGCAATGCCGAGGCCGGCTTCGCAGCATGCCAGGTAGGCGTCTGATCCGTTGGCCGTGACCCGCGAAGGCATGTCCACCTCGTGCAGTTTGCGCCCGACCAGGAACTCCAGCGGCGTCGGGCGCCAGGAGTTGGGCGAAATCCAGTTCACTGCGAAGTGGCCTTGCGAGAGATCGGCCAGGGACTTCGGCATGCCGTGCTTCTTCACGTAGTCCGCGCTGGCCACGGTGATCTGCGGCAGCAAGGCCACGCGCCTGGCCACCAGGGTGGAATCGGCCAGCGTGCCCGAGCGCAGCACGCAATCGACACCCTCCTGCACCAGGTCGATGAAGCGGTCGGTGGTGCTCAGGTCCAGTTCGATGCGCGGATAGCGCGCAAGAAAGGCCGGCAGCGCCGGCACGACCATGTGGCGCGCTACCGAACCGGGCATGTCCACGCGCAGGCGCCCTTGCGGCTGCTCAGCCGCCGCGCGGAAGTTGGATTCCACTTCGTCCACGTCGGCCAGCAGCCGTACGCAGTGGCCGTAATAGATCTCGCCGTCGCGGGTCGGCCGCACGCTGCGCGTGGTCCGCTGCAGCAGGTGCGCGCCCAGCCGCGTCTCCAGCCGCTTGATGGTGTGGGTGAGCGTGGCGCGCGGCAGGTTCAGGTCGTCGGCGGCGCGGGTGAAACTGCCCAGCTCGACGATGCGCGTGAACACGCGCATGGCTTGCAGCTGATCCATGGCGTCGGTCCTCATTGTTGGCGTTTTTGAAACAGACCTGGCGATTATTGATCATTTATCGATCAACCGCGCGGGCGCAGGATGTGCGGACTGTCCACTCGCCCCTCCCCAGCTACGGAGCTCCCGCCATGCAGACACGACAACTCGGCCGCAACGGCCCCACGGTTTCCGCCCTCGGCCTCGGCTGCATGGGCATGAGCGACTTCTACGGCGTGCGCGACGACGCCGAATCCATCGCCACCATCCATCACGCGCTGGATCGCGGCCTGACGCTGCTCGACACCGCCGACATGTACGGTCCGTACACCAACGAAGAACTGGTCGGCCGGGCCATCCGCGGCCGCCGCGAGCAGGTGTTCCTCGCCACCAAGTTCGGCATCGTGCGCAGCGCGGAGGACCCGCAGGTGCGCGGCGTCAACGGCCGGCCGGAATACGTGCGCGCCTCCTGCGAGGGCAGCCTCAAGCGCCTGGGCGTGGAGCAGATCGACCTGTACTACCTGCACCGCCTGGACACCAAGGTGCCGGTGGAAGACACCGTCGGCGCGATGGCGGACCTGGTGAAGGAAGGCAAGGTGCGCTACCTCGGCCTGAGCGAAGTCTCCGCCGCCACGCTGGAGCGTGCGCACGCGGTGCATCCGATCACGGCGGTGCAAAGCGAATTCTCGCTGTGGACGCGCGATCCGCAGGAGAACGGCGTGCTCGACACCTGCCGTCGCCTGGGCGTGGGTTTCGTGCCTTATTCGCCGCTGGGCCGCGGTTTCCTCACCGGCGCCTTCAGCACGCCGGACGACTTCGCGCCGGACGATTACCGCCGCCACAGCCCGCGCTTCCAGGGCGAGAACTTCGCCCGCAACTTGCAGCTCGTCGAGCAGGTCAAGCAACTCGCCCAGGAGAAGCACGCCACGCCCGCGCAGCTCGCGCTCGCCTGGGTGCTGGCCCAGGGCGACGATCTGGTGCCGATCCCGGGCACCAAGCGCCGCGACCGCCTGGATGAGAACCTGGGTGCGCTGGACGTGCGCCTGAGCGCCGCCGAGCTGGAAGCGATCGACGCGATCTTCCCGCCGGATGCGGTCGCCGGGCCGCGCTACGCCGAAGCGATGCTGAAACTGCTCAACGCCTGACGGCGCGCTGGCTGCAGCCGGACGGGAGCAGGCCTGGCCGCCTCTTCCGTTCCACCGGCCCCGGCGGCGGTTCTGCCGCCGGGGCGCGGTAAAATGCGGCGATGAGCACTCCCGAACATTCCCCCCTCGGCAAGACCACCGTCTATGCCGATCGCTACGATCCCGGCCTGTTGTTCCCCATCCCCCGCCAGGCCAAGCGCGACGAGATCGGCGTGAGCCTGCCGCTGCCGTTCCACGGCGTGGACATCTGGAACGCCTACGAACTCTCGTGGCTGGACGAACGCGGCAAACCGCGCGTGGCGCTGGCGGAATTCCGCGTGCCGGCCACTTCGCCCAACATCATCGAGTCGAAGTCGTTCAAGCTGTACCTCAATGGCTTCGCGCAGGAACGCCTCGCCAGCGTCGAAGCGCTCGCCGTGACGCTGCGCCGCGATCTCTCCGCCGCCGCTGGCGCAACGGTGGAAGTGCACTTGAGCGAACCCAGCGCGAAAGTGCATGCCATCGCCGATCTCGACGGCGCATCGATCGATACGCTCGATGTGGCCATCGACGACTATGGCCCGCCGAAGGCCGATTACCTCTGCGCCGACACAGACGATGCGGTGGAGGAAACGCTGGTCTCCGATCTCCTGCGCTCCAATTGCCCGGTCACTGGGCAGCCGGACTGGGGCAGCGTGCAGATCCGCTACGCGGGGCCGCGCATCGATCGCGAAGGCTTGCTGCGCTACCTGGTTTCCTTCCGCAATCACAACGAATTCCACGAGCAGTGCGTGGAGCGCATCTTCATGGATGTGACGCGGCGCTGTGCGCCGCAGCGCCTGAGCGTCTACGCTCGGTACACGCGTCGTGGCGGGCTGGACATCAATCCGTTCCGCGGCAGCGTCGAGGACGTCCCCGGCAATCCACGCGGCGCGCGCCAATGAGACAGCGCGCCCCGGGCGGCGCGAAGCGTTCGTAAAGACCGTGGCGCCGTGCGATCGTCGACCGCGGGCTCATGGCGGCGTCCTCAGTCTCGGCGAGTGGCGTCAGCCGCCCGCTGTCGCGCAACGACACGGATCACGACTCGAAGGGGACCGCCCATGAAACGCCTCCTCCGCCACGTCAGCACGACCGCCGCGCTGCTGGCCGTGTTTACCCTGGCCGCCTGCGGCAAGCACGAGCCACCGCCCGCACCGAAGACGCCTGCCGCCGCGGCCAGCACCCCCGCCGCGGCACCTGCGCCGGCCCCTGCGGCCACCCGGAATCCGCCGGCCGCGCCGACCGCCGCTCCCACGACCGCCGCCGCCACGGCGGATACGCATTTCCGCGTCGCCACCGTCACCCTCGGCAACGAAGTCGCCGCGGACCATCGTGTCACCCAGGCGAAGACACGCTTCACGCCGACCGACAAGACGATCTACGCCGCGGTGGAAACGGAAGGCGTCACGGACAGTGCTACGTTGACGGCGACCTGGAATTACCTCGAAGGCCAGTCGCGGCAGATCGTGAGCACCAGCCAGTCGATCGCCACCACTGGACCAGCTGTCACCACGTTCGAGGTACGCAATCCCAACCTGTGGCCGCTGGGGAAGTATCAGGTGGTGATCGCGGTGGATGGCAAGGCGGTGTCGACGCAGGAATTCGAGGTGAGTAAGGGGTAGGGGGTGATGGGGTGAGCGATGGGTGGCGTGCGTGCTGCCTCTACCCGCGTTGCTTGCGCTCTAGCCACGTTTTCGCGAGCACCCGCCCCTCATCCCGCCTTCTCCCCGAAGGGGAGAAGGAGAAGTGCGGTACCGCGGCAAGCAAAAACAAGAGCGAGCGAAGCGACGCTCCGTAACGCTCTTGATCTTCCGGGTTCCCTTCGCGGCGGTGAGGGCTGGACGATCAGGCCGCCGCAGGCGGGCGGGGACAGGACGTCCCCGCCTTTTCGATCAGGGCAGGATGCTCTGTCGAAAAGCCCGGCCAGCCCTCAACGCACCCGCAGCAGCGTAGGCTGCGGAGGGCGCCGCGCAGGGGGCCCTTTCTTCTTGGTTACTTCTTCTTTGGGCAAGCAAAGAAGAAGTAACTCGCTCTCCGGCAGGAGAGCGAAACCCTCGCCCCGCGAGGGGCGAGACAAGGCAGGCCATGAGGCGACAACCGAGCGATGTCGCCACTGGATGACTCGCTACGCTCGCCCCTTTGGGGCCGCCCTCCGAGCGTTCTCTGCGCGACGCGCTCCGTCCGGCCTGCGACGGCATGACGAGTAGGTAGGGCGAGGCGGCCCCTAGCACCCGTTGGGGTTCGCAAGCGCACCCCAACCTACGCCGCCGCGCGCCCCCACCCCTCTGCGGCGCGCCACCCACCCCCGGCCCACACCAGAACACCCCAACCCGAGGGAGACTTCTGGCAGGGGTCGAAGCATGACCTCCGGACTACGATCCATGACCTTGGAAAGCGCCGGGCACACGATCCGGCCAGCCACGGCCGGCCTGCCGCCATTTCTTTCTCGGGGAGTCACACGATGGTTTCGAAGACGGACGGATCGCGCCTGCTGAGCGCGCTGGTATTGAGCGCGCTGTCGGCCGGTGTGGCCGCGCAGACCAGGACGCTGACGGCGGACGACTACGCCAAGGCGGAGCGCTTCATGAGCTACCGCACGGCGCCGCTGGTGGACCACGCCGTACAGAGCGTGACCTGGCTCGACGACGGCCATTTCTGGTACCGCGATCACGACGCCCAGGGCGACCACTACCTGCGCATGGACGCCGCCACCGGCAAGGCCGAGCCCGCGTTCGACCAGGCCAAGCTCGCCGCGGCGCTGGGCAAGGCCACGGGCAAGCCGGTGAATGCGGCCAAGCTGGGTGTCACCGACTTCACCGTGGCGGCGGACGGCAGCCTCGACGTCAACCTGCGCGACAAGCACTACCTCTGCGACCTCAAGGGCGATGGCGTGTGCGCACCGGGCAAGGGTACGCAGGCGAAGGAAGGCGAGGCCGGCAGCGAGCCGGGCGTGCTGTCGCCGGACAAGAAGACCGAGGCCTTCATCCGCCACTGGAACCTCTGGCTGCGCGACGTCGCTACTGGCAAGGAAACCCAGCTCACCACCGATGGCGTCGAGGATTACGGCTACGCCACCGACAACGCCGGCTGGAAGCACACCGATAACGCCATCCTGGTGTGGTCGCCGGATTCGAAGCAGATCGCCACCTTCCAGCAGGACCAGCGCAAGACCGGCGACATGTACCTGGTCACCACCAATGTCGGCCATCCGAAGCTGGAGAAGTGGAAGTACCCGCTGGTGGGCGACGAACACATCACCATGATCGAGCGCGTGATCATCGACGTGCCGGACAAGAAAGTGCTGCGCCTGAAGATGGAGCCCGACCAGCATCGCTCCACCCTGTGCGACGACATCAGCTGCGGCCGCGACGGTGGCTGGGACGACGTGCAGTGGGCGCCGGACGGCAAGACGCTGGCCTTCGTCTCCACCTCGCGCGATCACAAGCAGTCGTGGTTCCGCATCGCCGACGCCAAGACCGGCGCGGTGCGCACCGTGTTCGACGAGAAGGTCGCCACCTACTACGAGAGCGGCAACGACAAGGTCAACTGGAGCTACCTGCCGGAGACGCACGAGGCGATCTGGTTCAGCGAGCGCAACAACTGGGGCAACCTGTACCTGTACGACCTGGAGACCGGCAAGCTCAAGCGCGCCATCACCACCGGCGAAGGCAACGTCACCCAGGTGCTGCGCGTGGATCCGAAGACGCGCACGGTGTGGTTCCGCGGCGTCGGCCGCACGCCGGGCGTGGATCCCTATTACCAGCAGTTCTGGAAAGTGAACCTCGATGGCGGCACGCCGACGCTGCTCACGCCGGAAGCCTCGGACCACACCATCACGCTGTCGCCCGACGGCAAGCTGTTCGTCGACGCCTATTCGACCACCACGACGCCGCCGGTCACCGTACTGCGCTCCAGCGAGGACGGCCGTACCGTCGCCCAGGTCGCCAAGGCCGATATCAGCCGCCTGCTCGCCACCGGCTGGAAAGCGCCGGAGCCGTTCACCGTGAAGGGCCGCGACGGCAAGACCGACCTGTACGGCGTGATGTTCAAGCCGACGCATTTCGACCCGAAGAAGAAATACCCGATCGTCGATTACGTCTATCCGGGCCCGCAGACCGGTTCGGTCGGTACGCGCAGCTTCACGGTCGGCCGCACCGACCACCAGTCGCTGGCCGAGCTGGGCTTCATCGTGGTCGCCATCGACGGCATGGGCACGCCGTGGCGCTCCAAGGCGTTCCACGATGCCTATTTCGGCAACATCATCGATAACACTCTGCCGGACCAGGTGGCGGGCCTGAAGGAACTGGGCAAGCGCTATCCGTGGATCGACATGGACCGCGTGGGCATGTGGGGCCATTCCGGCGGCGGCAACGCCACGGTGGGCGCGATGTTCTTCTATCCGGACTTCTTCAAGGTCGGCATCGCCGAGAGCGGCAACCACGACAACCGCAACTATGAAGACGACTGGGCGGAGAAGTGGCAGGGCCTGCTGGTGAAGGACAAGGACGGCAAGAGCAACTACGACAAGCAGGCCAACCAGGCCTATGCCGACAAGCTGAAGGGCCATCTGCTGCTGGCGCACGGCACCATGGACGACAACGTACCGCCGTACCAGACGCTGCTGGTGGTGGACGCGCTGATCAAGGCGAACAAGGATTTCGACCTGCTGCTGATCCCCAACGCGCACCACGGTTACGGTTCGGCCAGCCTGTACATGACGCGCAAGCGCTGGGACTACTTCGTGCGCAACCTGATGGGTGCGGTGCCGCCGAAGGAATACGAGTTGAAGGCGCCGAAGGACTGAAGCGTCGACGAAAAAACGGGCCCACAAGGGCCCGTTTTTCTTCTACCCCCTCTCCCCTCCGGGGAGAGGGCTGGGGTGAGGGGAACCTACGGAGCGGTGAAGCGGAAGCGCAGGAGCGAGCAAGATCCCGCCGATCCAATCGCAAACACTCACCACCTCATCCAGACACGACCGTAGACTACCCTCGCAAGCCGACCCCTCCGTCGCTTCCCAAAAAAGAGGCACATCCGTGTGCCCTCCCGTTTGCTTCCAAGAGGGGAGACGGCGTCCGGCCGTCAGCGCGCCTCCACCGGCTTGGCCACACCTTTGGCCAGCGCTTCCTTGATCAAGGCGTCGATCTGTTCGCGCGCCTTCTCGCTGGCGCGCTGCTGGCGCTGGCCGAGCGCCTCCTGCTTTGCGCCCAGCTCGGCCTGCTGTTTGCCGAGCGCCTCCTGGTCGTCGCCCAGTGCTGCCTGCGCTTTTTCCAGGTCCTTCTGCTGCCTTTCCATATCGGCCCGCGCATCGGCGATCTGCCGGCGTTGCGTGGCGAGGTCGGCGGCGCGCTGGCCTTGCGCTTCCAGCGATTGCAGCCGTGCTTCACGACTGGAGAGCTCGGCTTCCTTGCTGGCCAGGCTGCCCTGACGCGCGCCGAGCATGCCCTGGCGCTGGCCGATGGCGCCTTGCTGCGCACCGAGCTTGCCTTGCTCGCCGCCCAGCTTGCCCTGCTCGCGGCCGATCGCTTCCACCTCGGCATAGGCCGCCTTCGCGCGCTCGAGGTAGGCGGGATCGCGGATGACCCAGGCCTGGTTGCCGCGACGGAACCACAGCAGCGCATCCTTGCCGTCCTGCAGCCGGCGGACAGATTCGATATCGCGGTCTGTGCCGTCGAACATCACCGAGTCGCGGTCGATCATCGCCAGCGCAGTAGCGGCTTCGTCATGCGTGTTGATGGACACATGCCGCGCGCCGGATCCGCCGAAGAACGCGGGCGGCGCCGGTGGCACCGGCGGGGGCGGAGGAGGCGGTGGGGGCGGTGGCGCGGCCGGAGGAGGTGGTGGCGCAGCGGGAGGAGGCGGTGGAGACGCCATGTTCTGGGCAGCCAGGAGCGCCATCGGCGCGGCAAAGAGCAGGGCCGAGAAGAGGACCGTCCGCCAATCGGCACGACGGGGCAGACGGAAGGAAAGCGGGAGCAGCTTCATCGATCGGACCTCGTGCGGCAGGAAAGGGATTCAGCGGGTTTTGCTGGGCTGGGCCTGGCCGCTGGCGACCGCGTCGTCGATCAGTTGCGCGAGCCGGCTATCGACCCGGCGGGAGATGTCGCGCTCCTGCTGGGACATGTCGGCCTGCTGGCGGGACAGTTCCGCCTGGCGGCGGTTGAGGTCCGCCTGTGCGCGGTCGATGTCGGCCTGCTGGCGCGCGAGGTCCGCCACCTGCGCATCGATGGCCTTGAGGCGTCCGTCGAACGAAGCGGCGGCGCCTGCCGCTCCCGCGTCGTCACCTGATCGCGCCCGGCTCAGAGCCAGACGCTCGCGCGCGAGCGCGGCGCGTTCGCCATCCAGCTCCAAGTGGCGCAGCGAGAGCGCCGACAGCTGCGCGGCCACGCCGCTCAGCCGGCCCGCGAGTTCTCCCTGCTGGCTCGCGAGCTCGCCCTGCCGGCGCGCCACGTCGCGCATCGGCGCATAGGCGTCCTTGGCGCGTTGCAGGAAGGCGCGGTCACGTACCACATAGCCGGCGTCGCCGCGGCGGACCCAGACGAGCGGCGCATCGCCTTGCTGGAGCGCGCGCGCAGTGGCGAGATCGCTTTCGCTGCCCTGGAGGGTGATGAAGTCCGGCTCGATGATGGCGAAGCCGCGTGGCGCGTTGGCCTGGAGATCGACGTCGACGTGCGTGGCATGGCCGATGCGTACCGGCGACGGTGGCGCGGGTGGCGCCGGAGGAGCTGAAGGTGCCGGCGGTGCGGGGGGAGCCGCGGGAGCCGCCGGAGCCACCGGAGCCGGCGGCATGGTCAACGGCGTGGCGATCGGTGCGAGCGGCGCGAGCGGCGAAGGCTGCGGCGCGGGTTTCGCGGCGAGCGCGCTCATGGCGCGAGCGGCGGGCTTCGGAGCGGCGGCAGGTTTCGGCTGCGTCGTCATCTCCGGTGCGGGTCGCGCCAAAACCTCGGGAGCGGGTTGGCTCAACGCCCCCGGAGCGGGCCGCGGCGCCGCACTGGCCGCGGCAGCGGTGTCGGGCGTGGGCTGGGGCAGCACTGCGTCATGCGCCACGGTGTCGGGAACGACCGGTGACAATCGGGACGCCTGCGGTTCGCCGGTGGTTGCGTTCCCATCGTAGGCCGTCGCGCTCAGGTCCGTGTTGCGCGCGGTGACGCGGTAGGGAAGCGCACCGGCCAGCGCGACCAGCGCCACCAGCAGCCACGCGCCGGGGCGCGGCGGCACTCGGTCGGACTGCTGCAGCAGGGTAAGGCGTCGCTTGAGGTTCTGGAACGTGGGCGAGGCCCCGGCCAGGCCGGACGCGACCGGGAAGGCGACACCCAGGCGCAGCAGCAAGCGGCCATAGTCCTGCGGTTCGGCGCGCGAACGGTCGAGCACCTGCGCGTCACAGGCGGCTTCTCGATGGAAGGCGTACTCGCGCATCGCCCAGCGCGCGAGCGGATGGAAGAAGAACGCGCGCTGGGCGAGCGCCGGGATCCAGCCCAGCCACAAGTCGCCCCGGCGCAGGTGCGCCAGCTCGTGCGCCAGTGCCATCGCGCATTCGCGCGGGTCGAGCGTGCGTTCGGCGGGCAGCAGCACTATGGGACGCCACAATCCGGCGACCTGGGGCGAAACGATGACGTCGGATTGGCGCAGCTCCGGGCAGCGGCGCAGGCCCAGCTCGCGCGCCTGGTCGACGCACTGAGCGCGCAGCATGGGATCCTCGATCGGCACGGCGGCGCGGATCACCGCACGCGTTTCGCGCCATTCGCGCAACGCGGCGAATGCCTGCATCGCCATGGCGATCAGCCAGAATCCGGCCAGCATTTCCCGCCACGGCCACGGCTTCATCGGAGGCACCGCCGGGTTGATTGCCGGCACCGCGGTGGGCGTGGCCCAGGTTCCGCTCGTGTACGTGGTATGGATGGCGATGCCATGCGCGCCGGGGGCTTCGCCGGACAGCGCCGTGGAATCGCCCGGCGGCGCGAGCAAGGGCAGTTCGAGCGGACGCCCCAGGGCCAGGCCGAGTATCAGCTGCAAGCCCACCAGCCACCACAGCAGGCAGCGCATCGCCGGCGACCAGCGCGGCAGCCATCGGCACAGCAGCCACACGGCGCCGATCAGCGCGACGGCCTGGATGGACGTCCCTGCGAGGCGGTCGGTCAGCACCTCGGCGAAATGGGTATAGGCGTCCATATCATTTCTCCTTGCGCCGCGACTGCAACTGGTTGACCAAGGCTTCGAGTTCGGCGAGTTCGTGGTCGCTCACTTCGGCCTTCTCGGACATCCAGGCCACGAAGGGCGACACCGATCCGGCCAGTGTCTTCTCCACGAACTGGCCGACCGCCTGCCGCATGGCTTCGCCGGGACCGGTGGAGGTGCTGTAGCGATACACGCCCCCGACCTGGCGGCGGCGCAGGAATCCCTTGCCGCGCAGGCGTTCCATCATCGTCAGCACGGTCGAGCGCGCGAGACCGCGCGCTTCGCCAAAGCCGGTGGCTACCTCGCCGACCGAGGCGGGCTCGTGCTCGGCGAGGTAATGCAGCAAGGCGAGTTCCTGGTCGCCGATGGAAGGCTTGGACATGAGCGGCATCCTTGTGACTACAGTTGTAGGCAAGCTACGCCTGACTACAGGTGTAGTCAATAGGCCGGAACTCCGTCATCGGATGAGCCGAAGGCGATCCCGGCTTTACAGCCAGTGCGCACGCGGAACTTGCCGTGCCCTCGATGCGTTGCGGCCCTGCGGTCACCCGCGCGGTGTAACGATGTAGCGTTTTCGCGCCGGTGCGAAAAAGCGGGAGTAGAATGCGCGGCCACCACCACCTTCCCGCGCACCGGAGTGCGCATATGAAGACTTTCGACGCACGTCGCCTGGCTTCCCTTTCCCGTCGCGCGGTTCCGCGCACCGCCTTCTCCGTCCTTCGGACCTGAGACCGCCAGCCATCCTCTGAGCCGCCGAAGCCATCGGCGCATCGCTGCTTGTGCCCGTGCCTCGGTGCGGCGGAGCGGCGATGCAAGGATCGCTTCGCGTCCGCCATGACCTTGCAAGGAGTCATCGCCATGAAAGCGTTGTTCGCGCGAGCGTTGGCCAGTCCCTGGCTGCTCGCGCTCTGCCTGCTGCTGTATGTCGGTTTCGTCGGCCCGCAGCTGATCTCCGCCACGGACACGCTCGCCGTGATCGTCGGCCTGATCGTGTTGGGCCTGTTGGCGGCCTGGAGCTATCGGTTGCTCCGCCGCTCTCTTCGTCACAAGGAATGACTATCCATGAATCACACGATGAAACGTCTCACGATGATGGCCGTCGCGCTGTGCGCGCTGCTGCTGGCCGCCTGCGACAAGGTGCCCGCCGGCCACGTGGGCGTGAAGTTCCAGCTCTACGGCGACGGCAAGGGTTCGCTGCAGGAAATGCCGCCGGGCCGCTATTGGGTGGGCTGGGGTTATGAGATGTACACGTTCCCCACGTTCACGCAGACCTACACCTTCACCCGTTCCGCCAGCGAGGGAAGGCCGGTCGACGAGTCGCTGAGCTTTCAGACGGCGCAGGGCCTGACCGTCAATGCCGACGTGGGCATCACGTATCACATCGATCCCACCAAGGTGGCGTTGATCTTCCAGAAGTACCGCAAGGGCATCGACGAGATCACCGATATCTACCTGCGCAACATGGTGCGCGATGCGCTGGTGAAGGAGGCCGCCGGGCTGGACATCGAATCGGTGTACGGCAAGGGCAAGGCGCGCCTGATCGAAGCCGTGCAACAGGACGTGGCCGCCGAGGTCGCTCCGGTGGGCATCGTGGTCGAGAAGATCTACTGGGTCGGCGAGCTGCGCCTGCCCGACAATGTGGTGCAGTCCATCAACGCGAAGATCCAGGCAACCCAGATGGCCGAGCAGCGCCAGAACGAAGTCGCGCAGGCTCAGGCTGAGGCTCAGAAATTGGAAGCGGAGGCACAAGGCAAGGCACAGGCTGCCATCACGATCGCCGAAGCCGAGGCCAAGGCCATCGCGCTCAAGGGCGATGCGCTGCGCCAGAACCCCAACGTGGTGCAGATGTCGGCGATCGAGAAATGGGATGGCCACCTGCCCACGTACAACGGCGGCGGCGCGCTGCCGTTCGTGAACCTGCAGGCGCACGAAGCGTCGAAGTGAAGATGGCGGCGGGGCGCGAACCCCGCCGCTTCACTGCCATGGACGCAATTTCTTGCCGAGCTGAACGCTCGTCACCCAACGGTTGGCACGGTGGGCTTGATGTCATCCGGTGCACGCATACTTCTTTCTCACGCGCGCGATCTTAGTGGTCGGCCGCGGCAACCCCAGCTACGAGGTCGCTTTACATGACTCCCCAGGAACAGCAACTCCTCGACGATTTCCTGCAGCGCCTGGCCGCCGTGCGCGGCGTGAGCAAGGACGCACAGGCCGATGCGCTGATCCAGCAGCGCCTGGCCGGCCATCCCGACGCGCTCTACCTGCTGGTACAGCGCAGCCTTTTGCAGCAGCAGGCGCTGGACAACGCCAAGGCGCAGATCGCGCAACTCCAGGCCCAACTGGGCGGGCAGGGCGGCAGCTTCCTCGGCGGCCAGGGCGGTGCCTGGGGACAGCCGCAGCCGTCCGCGCCACCCCCGATGCCGCAGCAGCAGGCCGCGCCGGGCTGGCGCGAGCGCCTGTTCGGCGGCGGCGCCCCCGCACCCCAACCTGCCGCCGCCGCGCCGAGCTTCCTCGCCAGCGCCGCGACCACCGCGGCGGGTGTCGCTGGCGGCATGTTCCTGTTCAACGGCATCGAAAGCCTGCTGGGCGGGCACCACGGCGGCGGCTTCTTCGGCGGCAATGGCCAGGAGACCGTGGTGGAGAACATCACGCAGAACAATTTTTACGATGACGGCAACAACGCCTCGCAGAACGACCACACGTTCGCGGACAACAACGACTTCAACAGCGATCTGAGCGACATCGGCGACGTCGGCTTCGACGACGACAGCGACAACAGCTGGGTGTAAGGCGTAATCGCCAAATCCTTCTCCCCTTCGGGGGAGAAGGTGCCCCGGAGAGGCGGATGAGGGGCGAGTGCCCGCAGGGAGGCTTCTGCGGAGCGAGGTAAAAAAGCGCTGCAGTTGTCGCGAGATTCGATGGTTCGCTTCGGGTGGTCCCTCGACCCAGCCCTCTCCCCGGAGGGGAGAGCTGGCAAGGGCTGCGTGGAGTTCAGAACGCCATGTCGAACGCGACTTCGCCTTCGACGCCCACCTGGTAGGCCGAGACGCGGCGCTCGAAGAAGTTCGTTACCTCTTGCACGTCCTGCAGGTCCATGAAGTCGAACGGATTCTTCGAGCCGTACTTCTTCGGAAGATCCAGCTGCGCGAGGCGCTGGTCCGCGCAGTACTCCAGGTACTGGCGCATGTCCTTCACCGAAAGTCCGGCCACGCCGCCGGAAAGCACGTCCTCGGCGAACTGCGTTTCGCAGGCGATGGCTTCCTCCAGCATTTCCTCTACCTGCGTGCGCATCGTGTCGTCGAACAGGTCCGGTTCCTCCGCGCGTACCGTGCGCACCACGTCGAAGGCGAAGGCCATGTGGCCCGATTCGTCGCGGAACACCCAGTTGGTGCCTGAGGCCAGGCCATGCAGCAGGCCGCGCGAGCGCAGGAAGTAGACGTAAGCAAACGCGGCGAAGAAGAACAGCCCCTCGATGCAGGCGGCGAAGCAGATCAGGTTGAGCAGGAACTGCCGGCGCTGCTCGCGCGTCTCGAGGCGGTGCAGGTTCTGCACCGAATCGATCCACTTGAAGCAGAACTCACCTTTCTGGCGAATCGAGGGAATGTTCTCGATCGCCGCGAATGCCTTGTGGCGCTCGGCCGGGTCGGGAATGTAAGTGTCCAGCAGGGTGAGGTAGAACTGCACGTGCAGCGCTTCCTCGAACAGCTGGCGCGAGAGGTACATGCGCGCCTCGGGCGCGTTGATGTGCTGATAGAGGTTCAGCACCAGGTTGTTCGCCACGATGGTGTCGCCGGTGGCGAAGAACGCCACCAGGCGATGGATCAAGTGGCGGTCGGCATCCGTCATCTTGGACTTCAGGTCGGTCACGTCCAGCGAGAAGTCCACCTCTTCCACCGTCCAGGTGTTCTTGATGGCGTTGCGGTACATCTCGTAGAACTCGGGGTAGCGCATCGGGCGCAGGGTGAGTTCGAAACCGGGATCGAGGATGTGCGACATGGGCGTTCCTTGGGGCGGGCGCCGGCGGCGCTCAATCGAGCTTGCGCGCGTAGCGTTCGCGCACGAAGCGGCTGATGTAGGTGGACAGGCCGATCCCGGCTTCGGCGAGCTTCTGCATGTTCCTCACGTGCATCCGACCGGGCCGGGTGTCGGTGTATTCGTAGGTGCCGTCGTGGACGAAGCGCACCCGGATGAAGCCCTCGCCGTTTTCGTAGGCGGCGACCCCGGATTTCCCGCTGCGGTTCCGGTAGGGCTTCATCGGATGCGCTTTCCTTATTGGCAGGCCTCGCAGTACTCGGGGTTTTCCAGCGAGCAGAACACCGCCGCGGTCGCCTCTTCCTGTTCCGCCTGCGGCGCGGCCCTGGCGGCCGGCGCGGAGGACACCGTGGTCTTGGCGATCCTGGTGGCCGGACGCGAGCGCAGGTAGTAGGTCGTCTTGATGCCCGACTTCCACGCGTACATGTACATGGAGCTCAACTGGCCGATGTTCGGGTTCTCCATGAACAGGTTCAGCGACTGGCTCTGGTCGATATACGCCCCGCGCGCGGCGGCCAGGTCGATCAGCGCTTTTTGCGGCAGCTCCCACACGGTGCGGTAGATCTGGCGCAGCCGCTCGGGGATCGCCGCAATGCCCTGGATCGAGCCTTCGGCCAGCTTGATCGCGTCGCGGATCTCCGGCGTCCACAGGCCCAGCGTCTTCAGCTCGTCGACCAGATAGCGGTTCACCACCAGGAAGTCGCCGGACAGCGTCTCGCGCTTGAACAGGTTGCTCACCTGCGGCTCGATGCACTCGTAGCAGCCGGCGATCGAAGCGATGGTCGCGGTGGGCGCGATGGCGATGAGCAGGGAGTTGCGCAGGCCATGCTCCTTGACGCTCGCGCGCAGGTTCGCCCAGCGCGTTTCGTCGTGCGGCTTGGCCTGCGGCCAGTAATCGAACTGCAGTTCGCCGTTCGCCGCGCGGCTCTCGTCGAAGCCCGGGTGCGCGCCGTGCTGGCTGGCCAGCTCGTTGGACATGCTCAGCGCGTGGAAATAGATCTCCTCGGCGATGCGCGTGGACAGCGCCAGCGCTTCGGCCGAATCGAACGGCAGGCGCAGCTTGAAGAACACGTCCTGCAGGCCCATCACGCCCAGGCCGACCGGGCGCCATTTCATGTTGGCGGTGCGTGCGGTATCGATCGGATAGAAGTTCAGATCGATCACGCGGTCCAGCTGACGCACCGCGGTACGCACGGTGGCGGCCAGCTTGTCGAAGTCGAAGGTGCCGTCCACCACGTGGCGCGCCAGGTTCACCGAGCCGAGGTTGCACACCGCCGTCTCGCCGGCGTTGGTGACCTCCAGGATCTCGGTGCACAGGTTGGACAGATGGATGACGTTCTCGGCCTTGGCCGTCTGGTTGCTGGTGGCGTTGCTGCGGTCCTTGAAGGTCATCCAGCCGTTGCCGGTCTGGGCCAGGGTGCGCAGCATGCGTGCGTAGAGTTCACGTGCCTTGACCTTCTTCGTCGCCAGGCCCGCGGCTTCCGCTTCGCGGTAGGAGCGCTCGAAGGTCTCGCCCCAGCTGTCGACGAAGTGCGGGACGATCTTCGGATCGAACAGCGACCAGTCGCCGTCGCTCTCCACCCGTCGCATGAACTCGTCGGGGATCCAGTTGGCGAGGTTGAGGTTGTGGGTGCGGCGCGCTTCGTCGCCGGTGTTGTCGCGCAGTTCGAGGAATTCCTCGATGTCCGCATGCCACGGCTCCAGGTACACGCAGGCCGCGCCCTTGCGCTTGCCGCCCTGGTTCACCGCGGCGACGGAGGCGTCGAGTGTCTTCAGCCACGGCACCAGGCCGTTGGAGTGGCCATTGGTGCCCTTGATCAGCGAACCGCGCGAACGCACGCGCGAGTAAGCCAGGCCGATGCCGCCGGCGAACTTGCTGAGCTTGGCCACGTCGCCGTACTTCTCGTAGATCGACTCCAGCGAATCGGTCGGCGAGTCCAGCAGGAAGCAGGAACTGAGCTGCTCGTGCGCGGTGCCGGCGTTGAACAGCGTCGGCGAGCTGGCGATGTATTCCAGCGAGGACAGCAGGCGGTACAGCTCCAGCGTCTCGCCGATCTCGTTGCCGCCCAGCGCGCAGGCGATGCGCATGAAGAAGTATTGCGGCGTCTCGATCACCTTGCGCAGCTGCGGATGGCGCAACAGGTAGCGGTCGTACACGGTGCGCAGGCCGAAGTACTCAAAGCGGCGCGTGGCGAGCGGGTCGATCGCGTCGTTGAGCTTGCGCGCGTTGGCGGCGACGAAATCGCGCAGGCGGTCGTTGAGGATGCCCAGCTCCGCGCCGCGCGCGATCGACTGCGAAAAGCTCTGGATTTCCTGGCCGCTCACTTCCTTATCGATATAGGCGCCGAGCAGGCGCGCGGCGAGCTGGCCGTATTCGGGCTCTTCGGCGGTGAGCGCGGCCGCGGTGCGGATGGAGAGCTCGTCCAGTTCGCGCGTGGTGGCGCCGTCGTAGAGGCCGCCGATGGTCTTCAGGGCCACGCGCAGCGGATCGACCGCATGCAGGCCTTCGCCGCTGCGGGTGACCGCGCGGACGATCTTGTTGACGTCCACCACCTCCTGGCCGCCGTTGCGCTTGGTCACACGCATCTGGCCGGGGTTGTGCGGCGGGGTCAGGGCAAACGGGGTTTCCGCGACGGCTTCCATGGCCGCGGGCTCGTGGATGGTGGCGGCCGCGTCGGCGGCGGGGAAAGCGGATGCGTGCGCGCGGTCGCCGGTGCGCTCGCGCGAGTCGGTATCGATGGGTTGCATGGCGGCATCGCTCCAGGCCAAGGGCTTCAACGACCTGCTCCCGCGCGCAGGGCTGAGGCGAAGGCGTTTCCAGCGCGGACGGCCGTGCGGCGGGGCGAAGGCCCCGCGCCACGACGCGCCTCCCCGCGGAAGCCGCCATCACTCACCGCGACGCTCAGGTCGCGATGTGCCGGCAGGTCTTCGGACTTGCAGACATGGATCGCTCGTAGACGACCGATCCGGCCTACTCGCCCCCGCTTCCCAGCCCGTCAGGGCCAGTGCGATGGGGACTTTCGTTTCTGCTTACCGCTGCGGGGCAGTTCCGGATTTGCACCGGATTCCCTATTAAGCCAATCCGACCGTGGGTCTGAGAGAGGCACCGACGGGGCACAACATATCGGGGTAGGTCTGGCGGGTCAACCCAACCACTTGTGCATATGTCGGTGCATATCGCGGTGGATAAGTGGCTTGGCGCGAGGCCGGGCGCGGGCTGGCCGGCCTGAAGAAAAATCTTTGGGCCATTCTCCGATCTACGGGTTTCGCCGGCGCTTCCTGGATGAAATCCGGGCAGCAGGTTCCGGTGTGCGGGAGGCGCCGGGCGACGTCGTGAAACCCGGCTACGGCGTGATCGAGAAATCGACTTCGATCGGATAAGGCGCCGGATCGGCCGGCGGCTTGGGCAATGTCCAGGTGGCGAAGCGGCTCAGCAGGCAGGTCGCCACGTCCGTGGTCGGGCGTACCTCGACGCGGCCCAGGCTGCCGTTCGGTGCGACGTCGGCCACCAGCGTGAAGGGCGACTTGTCCGGTCGGGGCAGCGAGGAAATGCAGCCCTTGAGCGCGTCGGTGGTGCGGTCGCCGATGAGGTTCCACAACTGCTTCTGGTAGTCCGGGCCGGTGCTCGCGGCTTCGGCCAGCTTGGCCTGCGTGACGCGCGACGAGAAATCGTCCCCCGGCGCGCCGGGGGCGGAGAGCAGGGCCAGGGCGAGCAGGGTGGACATGTGGCGTGATCCGGCGCGGAAGAAGCGGCCACGTTACCAGCTGCGCGGCGGCCAGGGAGGCGCGCTGACCGCCTAGCCGAACGGCCAGCGCCGCCGCAGCACCGCGTCGCTGCCGGTGAAGCGGTCGCGATCCACCTTGCGCACACCCGGGATGCCCTGGGCGCGGTCGGTGAACTGCCACAGCGTGTAAGCCGTCCAGCCTGGCGGCAGCACGGCGGCGGGCCCGTATTGCGCCAGCCAGAGCGGGCATTGCGCGAGCAGGGCATCGGCATGGGTGCCCAGTTGCTGTTTCAGCCAGTAGCCGCCGTACAGCACGGGGTAGCGGCCGGTGCGTTGGCGGAAGATGCCGGCGAAATCGCGCGCCTGGCTCAAGGTCATGCTGGCGCCATGCGGATCGGGTTCGAAATCCAGGCAGGCCAGGTCGTCATCGCCGGGCGAGGCAACGTCGAGGTAATGGCCGACCTGGGCCGCCACGTCGTCGCCGGTGCCGAAATGGTAGGAGCCCCATAGGAGCCCCTGCGCGGCCACCTTTCGGCGGAACGAAGCGTAGGCCGGGTCGGCATAGGCGGTGCCCTGGGTGGCCTTGGCGATCACCGCCACGATGCCGGCCGCGGCGACCTTGCGGACATCCACCGGTTCGTTCCAGTGGGAAACATCGATGATGTTGTCGGTCATGGAGCCCCCGCACGGTGGCTGGCGCGGGGGGATGGTACGTCCGGGAAACGGGCCGGAGCGTGTCGTGGTCGCGATTTCGCGGGGTGTCAGTCCGCCCGGTGCTCGGCGGCCAGGTATTCCTCGCTCTGCATCTCGATCAGGCGCGACTCCGTGCGGCCGAACTCGGCACGCAGGCGCTGGCCGTCGTACAGCTCGGTGATCGGCGCGGCGGCGGAAAGGATCAGCTTCACGTGGCGGTCGTAGAATTCGTCCACCAGCAGCACGAAGCGGCGGGCCGCATCTTCGCTGTAGATGGAGAACTGCGGCACGTTGGAGACGATCACGGCCGGGCCGCTCTTGGCGATCTCGATGTAGTCGGAAACGGCGCGCGGCCCTTCGCACAATGCATCGAAGTCGAACCACAGGATGTTGTCGGCGCGCTTGCGCACCGGGATCGGGCGGTCGTTGACCGTGATCTCGCCGCCTTCGATCGTGTCGCCCTGTGCCTGCGTGGCGAAGATACGCGCCAGCGAGCGCTCGGCCTCGACGCTGGGCGGCGTGAAGTACACCGGCGCCTGGGTGAGCGCGCGCAGGCGCCAGTCGTGCGAGGAGACCATCTCCACCACGTGGCAGTACTGCTCGATCAGCGCGATCGCCGGCAGGAAGCGCGCACGCTGCAGGCCGTCCTTGTAGAGGTTCTGCGGCTGCGTGTTCGACGTGGTGACCAGGCTGACGCCGCGCTCGAACAGGGCTTGCAGCAGCGTGCCCAGGATCATCGCGTCGCCGATGTCGTTGACCAGGAACTCGTCCAGGCACAGCACGCGGCAGCGCTCGGCGATGCCGTCGGCCACTTCCAGCAACGGATCCTGGCGATTGCCCAGTTCGCGCAGGCGTTGGTGCACCTCGCCCATGAAGCGGTGGTAGTGCCGGCGCAGCGCCACGCCCTGGGGCAGGCTGGCGACGAAAAGGTCCATCAGGAAGGTCTTGCCGCGGCCTACGCTGCCCCACAGGTACAGGCCGGGCACCGCTTCGCGCGCCTCGCCGGCGAGCAGCGACTTCAGTCGTCCGAACAGGCCATTGCCACCGGCGCTGGCCTGGGCGGCGGACAGCTCCGCATGCATGCGGTCGAATTCGGGGAGCACGGCCAGCTGCGCGGGGTCGCATTCCCAGCGGTGCGCGGCGACGCCTTCGTGGTAGCGCGCGCTGGGCGCGATCGTGGATGTATCGCTCATGGGAAACCGGGGAAGGCAGTCAGCCGCGCTTGGGCGGCAGCCAGTCCTGCACGACGTGCTTGATGGCGCCGCGCAGGTCCATCAGGCGGCGATGAAAAAAGTGCCCGGTCTCGGGCATGCGTACGAGTTCGGGCTTCTTGGCGAGGCTGTCGATCCAGTCGAACACTTTCTTCGGCTCGACCACTTCGTCTTCCTCGCCCATCACCACCAGCCACGGGCACTGCGGCAGCGCGAGGGTCTCGAACGCATAGCGGTCGGCGGGCGGGGCGATGCTGATCAGCGCGTCGGCCTTCAGCACCACCGCATTGCGCAGGCTCACGTAGCTGCCGAAGGAGAAGCCGGCCAGCCACAGCGCATCGCCTGGCCGCACCTTGCGCACCCAGCGCACCACCGCGGCGAGATCGTCGCTCTCGCCGTTGCCGTCGTCGTAGCTGCCTTCGGAAGCGCCGGTGCCGCGGAAGTTGAAGCGCACGGTGTCCACGCCGAGCTCGCGCAGGCTGCGCTCCACCATGGTCACCACCTTGTTGTGCATGGTGCCGCCCTGCACGGGATTGGGGTGGCAGATCACCGCCACGCCGCGGCGCGCTTCGGCAGGGTCGGCCACGCTGGTGATCGTTTCGAGCTTGCCGGCCGGGCCTTGGAGCGCGAAGCTGGCCTCTTCTCCGGGGAATTGATCCGGATCGTTGGGGAAGGCGATGGGAGTCATGCGCAGGATGATAACCGCCGGGCCGGCCCGCCGCCCGTCCGCGCGGGGGCCGGCGGCATGAACCATCTGGCCCACGCCCTGCTGGCCGGCGACGAGGAAGCGCTGCGGCTCGGCGGCATGCTCGGCGACTTCGTGCACGGGCAGCCTGATCCGGAGCGCTTTCCGCCGCGGGTGATCGATGGCATCCGCCTGCATCGCGCGATCGACGTCTATACCGACAGCCACGCCGAAGTGGCCGCGGCCAGGCGCCTGTTGCCGCCGCCGTTCCGGCGCTTCGGCGGCATCCTGCTGGACATGTGGTTCGATCACGAACTGGCGCGCGATTTCACGCGCTGGAGCGGGCAACCGCTGGATCCCTATTCGGACCAGCTGCGCGCGCTGCTGCACCGGCACGACGCGCTGCTGCCCGACGGACTCAAGCGCTTCCGCAACTATATGGACGCGCGGAACCTGCCGGCGGCCTACGCCGATCGCACCGAGATCGGGCGCGCATTGCAGGGCCTGTCCGGGCGGTTGAGCCGGGCCAATCCGGTCGGCATCGCGCTGCCCGTGCTGGTCGAACTGGAGCAGCCGTTGCGCATGCACTTCGAGGCGTTCTTCCCGCAGCTGCTCGTTTTTGCGGCGGACTGGATCGCCGAGCGCTCTCCGTCCGATACCGCGCAGGCATGAAAAAAGCCGCCCTGGGGCGGCTTCTCTCATCGCGGTTTCGCGAACGAGGCTTACTTGGCCTGGTCCACGATCCAGTGCACGGCGTTCTTCACCTGCTCGTCGGTGAGGGCCGGGTTGCCGCCCTTCGCCGGCATGAAGTTGCCGTCCGGACCGTGGTAGCCCTCGATGGCGTGCTTGACCAGCGTGTCCAGGCCCTGGGCGATGCGCGAACCCCAGGCGCCCTTGTCGCCCAGCTTGGGCGCGCCGGCGACGCCGGCGGTGTGGCAGCTGTGGCAGAGGTTGTCGTAGATGGTCTTGCCGTCGGTGCTGCCGCCGTAGGCGACCTGCGAAGCGGCGGCCTTCGCGGCGGCCTCGGCCGCGGCCTGCATGGCGGCGCGGCCAGTGTCGCCGGCGTACACGGCACCCGCCGGGGAGATGCGCTCGGCCACCTTCTTGGCCGCTTCCGGGTTGATTTCCTTGGGCTCGGCGTCGTAGATCATCCACGCACCGCCGATCAGCAGCAGCGTCAGCACACCCAGGCCAGCGATCAGCAACGAGAAGCTGCGCATGAAGCTCTGGTCGGATTTGGTCATGGAACCGCTCACGCAAGTACTCCCGGTTTCGGTGGGCGAACCGTCGGGCCTGGCCGGACCGCGGGTTCAGGCAAGAAGCCCGGGATTATAGACGAACGAAGCGCCAAGTCTGCCAGGCGTCCCGCGGCCGCCCCGATGAGGGAACCAGGGCGCCCGCGCCCGGTCCATCGCCGGGAACGGACACCGTGCCGACATCGTCGGATCGCATAGTGGCGCGGGATCCCTGCCATCGGTCATGCGCTACCCCTGTCAACTGGCATTGTCCAATATCGTTGAACTGCCCCTATCCTTTCGCCGTCGTACCAATCAGGCGTGCAGCCGCGCGCGGCGGGTTCGGGTGGCCCGCCTTTCATCCAGGAGTTTCTTCATGTCGCGTTTTTGGAAGATCGCGCTGATCGTCATCGCCGTGATCGCGGTGGGAGCGGTCGGTTTCCGTGTGATGCACAAGTCCGGCGGCGGCCAAGGCGGTCCCGGCCAGGAGGCTGGCAACGGCCAGGGCGGCCCGGGCAAGGGCGATGGCAAGGAGGCGCCGGTGCCAGTCACGGTCGAGCCGGTGGCCAAGCGCGACGTGCCCGTCTACCTGACGGCGCTGGGCACGGTACAGGCGCTGAACACGGTGACCATCAATCCGCAGGTCTCCGGCCAGCTGATGACCCTGAACTTCACGGAAGGCCAGGAAGTGAAGAAGGGCGACGTGCTCGCCCAGATCGACCCGCGCACGTTCCAGGCCAACTATCAGCAGGCCGTGGGCAAGAAGGCGCAGGACGAGGCGCTGCTGGCCACGGCGCGCGCCAACCTGGTGCGCAGCCAGAATCTCGCGCCGCAGGGCTACATCTCCAAGCAGGACCTGGACACCCAGCGCAACCAGGTATTGCAGTACCAGGCCGCGGTCGAGGCCGATGCGGCCGCCATCGCCAGCGCGCAGGTGCAGCTGGGCTTCACCAAGGTGCTGTCGCCGATCGACGGCGTCACCGGCATCCGCGGCGTCGACCCGGGCAACCTGGTCACCACCACCAGCAGCATCGTCACCATCACCCAGCTGCATCCCATCTACGTGATGTTCACGCTGCCGGAGCAGAACCTGGAGATGGTGCGCAATGCCGTGCGCGGCAGCGGCGAGCCGCTGCAGGTGACCGCGCTGGACCGCGTCGATGCCCATCCGATCGCCGAAGGCGGCGAGCTGAAGGTGATCGACAACCAGATCGACACCACCACCGGCACCTTCCGCCTGCGCTCGCAGTTCACCAACGAGAAGAACGACCTGTGGCCCGGCCAGTTCGTCAACGTGCGCCTGAAGGTGCGTACCGTGGCGGGCGGCCTGGTGATCCCGTCGCAGGCGGTGCAGCGCGGCCCGGATGGCGACTACGTCTACCAGGTGCAGGGCGATGCCACGGTCAAGATGCAGCCGGTGAAGGTCGCCGGCGAGGTGGGCGACAGCCACGTGATGATCGGCTCGGGCCTCAAGGAAGGCGACCAGGTGGTCACCGAAGGCCAGTTCCGCCTGAAGCCGGGCAGCAAGGTGAAGGCGCTCAAGCCCGGCGAAGTGCCGGCCGCGCCGACCGCCGAGGAACTGCAGCAGCAGAGCAAGAAGGGTCAGCAGCGCGGCGGCGGTCGCCGCGGCGGCTAAGCCAAACCGGCCGGGCGCGCGCTTGCAGCGCGACGCCCGGCGCCACGTGCGGCGCAGAGACGCGCCGCGCCTTGAAGTCCACAACGGACGGCCATCCAGGTAACCATGGGATTCTCGACGCTCTTCATCCGCCGGCCGATCGCCACCTCGCTGCTGATGGTGGCGGTCATGCTGCTCGGCATCCTGGGCTACCGGCAGCTGCCGGTGTCGGCGCTGCCGGAAATCGACGCGCCCAGCCTGGTGGTCACCACCCAGTATCCGGGCGCCAGCGCGTCCACCATGGCGGCGCTGATCACCACCCCGCTGGAGCGCAACTTCGGCCAGATCTCCGGCCTGACGATGATGACCTCGGACTCGTCCGCGGGCCTGTCGACCATCGTGCTGCAGTTCGCCATGGATCGCGACATCGACATCGCCGCGCAGGACGTGCAGGCCGCCATCAACCAGGCCAAGGGCACGCTGCCGAACAATCTGCCGTATCCGCCGGTGTACAACCGCGTGAACCCGGCCGACGCGCCGATCCTCACGCTCAAGCTCACTTCCGACAGCCTGCCGCTGCGTGAGGTCAACAACTACGCCGACTCGATCCTGGCGCAGAAGCTCTCGCAGGTGCAGGGCGTGGGCCTGGTGTCGATCGCCGGCAACGTGCGCCCGGCCGTGCGCATCCAGGTGAATCCGGCGCAGCTGTCCAACCTCGGCCTGACCATGGAGGACGTGCGCAGCGCGCTCACCCAGGCCAACGTGAATGCGCCCAAGGGCACGCTCAACGGCAAGACCCAGAGCTACAGCATCGGCACCAACGACCAGCTGGTCGACGCGGCCGAGTACAAGACCACCATCATCAGCTACAAGAACGGCGCGCCCGTGCGCCTGTCCGACGTGGCGCGCGTGGTCGACGGCGTGGAGAACGACCAGCTCGCCGCCTGGGCCAACGGCAAGCCGGCGGTGCTGCTGGATATCCGCCGCCAGCCGGGTGCCAACATCGTGCAGACGGTCGAGCACATCCGCGCAATCATGCCGGAACTGCGCAGCGTGCTGCCGGCGGACGTGCACCTGGATGTGTTCGCCGACCGCACCATCACCATCCGCGCGTCGGTGGAGGACGTGCAGTTCACGCTGATCCTCACCGTCTTCCTGGTGGTGGCCGTGATCTTCGTGTTCCTGCGGCGCCTGTGGGCGACGATCATTCCATCGGTCGCGGTGCCGCTGTCGCTGATGGGCACCTTCGGCGTGATGGCCTTCGCCGGCATGTCGCTGGACAACCTCTCGCTGATGGCGCTGACCGTCGCCACCGGCTTCGTGGTGGACGACGCGATCGTGATGATCGAGAACATCGTCCGCTACATCGAGCAAGGCAAGAGCGGCAAGGAGGCGGCGGAGATCGGCGCCAAGGAAATCGGCTTCACGGTGCTGTCGCTGACCGTCTCGCTGATCGCCGTGTTCCTGCCGCTGCTGCTGATGCCCGGCGTCACCGGACGCCTGTTCCACGAGTTCGCCTGGGTGCTGACCATCGCGGTGGCGATCTCCATGCTGGTGTCGCTGACCCTGACGCCGATGATGTGCGCCTACCTGCTCAAGCCGGACGCGCTGCCGGAGGGCGACGACGCGCACGAGCGCCACGCCGCCGCCGGCAAGCAGACCGTGTGGTCGCGCACGGTGGACCTGTACGACCGCACCCTGGGCTGGGTCCTCGCGCACCAGCGTTTCACCATCTTCGTCGCGCTGGTCACCGTGGTGGTGACGGTGTTCCTCTACGTCGCGATTCCCAAGGGCCTGCTGCCCGAGCAGGACACCGGCCTGATCACCGGCGTGGTGCAGGCGGACCAGAACGTGGCCTTCCCGCAGATGGAGCAGCGCACCCAGGCCGTGGCCGAGGCCTTGCGCAAGGACCCGGCGGTCAGTGGCGTGGCTGCCTTCATCGGCGCCGGTTCGATCAACCCCACGCTCAACCAGGGCCAGCTGAGCATCGTGCTGAAGGATCGCGGCGACCGCGGCGGACTGGGCGACATCCTGCCGCGCCTGCAGCAGGCGGTGTCCGGCATCCCGGGTGTCGCGCTGTACCTCAAGCCGGTGCAGGACGTCACGCTGGACAGCCGCGTGGCGGCCACCGAATACCAGTACTCGATGTCCGCGGTGAACTCGGTCGAGCTGGCCGGCTATGCCAATCAGATGACCCAGGCCATGCGCCAGCGGCCCGAACTGGCCGACGTGGACAACAACCTGGCCGACAGCGGCAACGCGCTGAAGCTCACCATCGACCGCGAAAAGGCCAGCCGCCTGGGCGTGCCGGTGCAGACCATCGACGACACGCTGTACGACTCCTTCGGCCAGCGCCAGATCTCGACCATCTTCACCCAGCTCAACCAGTACCGCGTGGTGCTGGAAGTGGCGCCGGAGTTCCGCACCAGCCAGGACCTGCTCAACAAGCTCACCGTGCGCGGCAACGGCAACGGTGCGCTGACCGGCAGCAACGCCACCACGTTCGGCCAGGCGGCGTCGAGCAACTCCGCCACGCCTTCGGGTATCGGCAACACTGGCAACATCGGCTTCCAGGTCGGCGCCGGCGGCACCATTCCGATCGCCTCGCTGGCCAGCGCGCAAGTCACCAGCGCGCCGCTGGTGGTCAGCCACCAGCAGCAGCTGCCGGCGGTGACGTTGTCGTTCAACGTGGCGCCGGGCTATTCGCTGTCCGACGCGGTCAAGGCCATCCACGAGCTGGAGCAGCAGCTGAACTTCCCGGCGCAGGTGCGCGGCCAGTTCATCGGCAAGGCGGCGGAGTTCTCCTCCTCGCTGGGCGATGAAGTGCTGTTGCTGCTCGCCGCCATCGTGGTGATCTACATCGTGCTGGGCGTGCTCTACGAGAGCTACATCCACCCGCTGACCATCATCTCCACCCTGCCGCCGGCCGGCGTGGGCGCATTGCTGGCGCTGATCCTGTGCGGCATGAGCCTGTCGGTGGACGGCATCGTGGGCATCGTGCTGCTGATCGGCATCGTGAAGAAGAACGCGATCATGATGATCGACTTCGCGATTGAGGCGCAGCGCACCGGCATGAGCGCTGCCGAGGCGATCCGCCGGGCCTGCCTGCTGCGCTTCCGCCCGATCATGATGACCACCGCCGCGGCCATGCTCGGCGCGCTGCCCCTGGCGCTGGGCAACGGCATCGGCGCGGAGCTGCGCCGGCCGCTGGGCGTCTCCATCGTCGGCGGCCTGCTGTTGTCCCAGCTCGTCACTCTGTACACGACGCCGGTGATCTACCTGTACATGGAGCGGTTCTCCGAATGGCTGAAGGTTCGTCGCGAACGCCGTGCGCTGGAACGCGCGGCCACCGGCGGAAGCGCGGCGGCGTGAAGCCGCCCGACCGGCCGGCCGGAGCGCGCTGCGAAACGAGGGGTGGGGCCGTGAGGCCCCGCCCCTTTCGGCGTCCTGGGGCGGCAGTTGCCATGGCACCCGATCAACCGATGCGGCGCTGGCGCGTTGAGCATGACGGACTCCGCTTCACCCGTTCCCTACGCGGGACCGGCCATTCCCCCGC
Source organism: Dyella sp. BiH032 (assembly GCF_031954525.1). NCBI lineage: Bacteria > Pseudomonadati > Pseudomonadota > Gammaproteobacteria > Lysobacterales > Rhodanobacteraceae > Dyella > Dyella sp. BiH032. Next base: position 4,967,766 of record NZ_CP134867.1, on the reverse strand, counting down.
TACGCTAACCGCATGAACATCTCCGGCCCGTTCATCCGCCGCCCGATCGGTACCTCGCTGCTCGCCATCGGCGTGTTCGTGCTCGGGATCATCTGCTACTCCCTGCTCGGCGTAGCCGCGCTGCCGGAGATCCAGTTCCCCGTGATCTTCGTGCAGGCCAGCCAGGCCGGCGCCGACGCCAACACGATGGCCTCTACCGTGGCCGCGCCGCTGGAGCGCCACCTGGGCCAGGTGCCGGGCATCGACACCATGCGCTCGCGCAGTTCCGAGGGCAGCACCGCGGTATTCATGATCTTCCAGAGCGGTCGCAACCTGGACTCGGCCGCGCGCGACGTGCAGGCGGCGATCAATGCCGCCCAGCCGGATCTGCCGACCGGCCTCAACAGCCCGCCGAGCTACCAGAAGGCCAATCCGAACGACGACCCGATCATCGCGTTCGCGCTGACGTCGGATACGCAATCCGCGGCTGCGCTCTACAACGTCGCCGATTCGCTGCTGGCGCAGCGCCTGCGCCAGCTGGACGGCGTGTCGTCGGTGGACATCGCCGGCGCGGCCACGCCGGCCATCCGCGTGGACCTCAATCTGCGCGCGCTCAACTCGATGGGCTTGTCGCCGGATCAGGTGCGCAATGCGCTGATCGCCGCCAACGTGACCTCGCCGCAGGGGTTCCTGTCGAACGGCCTGACCACCATGGCGATCACCGCCAACGACAACCTGCATTCCGCCGAGGAATTCGCCGACCTGGTGATCGCCATGCGCAACGGCACGCCGGTGCGCCTCTCGGACGTGGCCAAGGTCTACGCCGGCCAGCAGGACGCGTACCAGGCCGCCTGGTTCCAGGACAAGCCGGCGGTGCTGATGTACGTGTACAAGAAGTCGGACGCCAACGTCATCGCCACCGTGGACGCGGTGCGTGACCTGATCCCGACGCTGCGCGGCTTCCTGACGCCAGGAACCACGCTGACTCCGTATTTCGACGGCACGCCGACCATCCGTGCCTCGCTGCATGAAGTGCAGGCCACCTTGCTGATCAGCCTGGCCATGGTGGTACTGACCATGGCGCTGTTCCTGCGCCGGCTGGCGCCTACCCTCATCGCCGCGGTGGCCGTGCCCCTGTCGCTCGCCGGCGCCTTCGTATGCATGTACGTGTTCGGCTATACGCTCAACAACCTCACTCTGCTGGCCCTGGTGATCGCGATCGGCTTCGTGGTGGACGATGCCATCGTGGTGATCGAGAACGTGATCCGGCACATGGACGAGGGCATTCCCCGGCTGCAGGCCACGCTGCTGGGCGCGCGGGAGATCGGCTTCACCATCGTCTCGATTACCGCCTCGCTGGTGGCGGTATTCATCCCGCTGCTGTTCGCCAGCGGCTTCGTCGGTCTGTTCATGCACGAATTCACCCTGACGCTGGTGGCCGCCATCGTCATGTCGATGTTCGTGTCGCTGACCCTGACGCCCTCGCTGTGCGGGCGGTTCCTGCGCGCGCACGACGACCAGAAGCGCAAGGAGCCTTCGCGGCTGGATCGGGCGCTTGATCGCTTCCACGGCGGCATGCTGGCCATCTATACGGCTGCACTCAATTTTTCGTTGCGCCACGCACTGCTGTTCGCGCTGACGCCGCTGGCGCTGATCGTGGCGACGGTGTTCCTGGGCAGCGCCGTGCGCACCGGCCTGTTTCCCCAGCAGGACACCGGCCTGATCTGGGGCCGCTCCACCTCCAGCGCCACGGTGTCCTTCGGCGAGACGATCAGCCGCCAGGAGCGCATCACCGCGATGCTGCTGGCCGATCCGGCGGTGAAGTCGGTCAGCTCGCGCCTGGGTACCAGCCGCACCGGCACCAGCGGCTCCTTCAGCATCGAGCTGAAGACCCGCGCCGATGGACGCCGCGAGACCACCTTCCAGGTGCTGGACCGGCTGAGCGCCAAGGCGGCGAAGTATCCGGACCTCAACCTGCGCCTGCGCCCGCTGCAGGACCTGCCCAGCGGCGGATTCGGCGGCGGTGGGCAGGGCGCGCAGTACCAGATTTCGCTGCAGGGTAATGACGTCAACGAATTGCAGGAATGGCTGCCTAAGCTGGTCAACGAGCTGAAGAAGAACCCCAAGCTCAAGGACGTGGGCTCGGACATCGACGATGCGGGCCTGCGCCAGAACATCGTCGTCGATCGCGACAAAGCCGCGCGCCTGGGCGTGGGCATCGGCACCATCGACAGTGCGCTGTACAACGCCTTCGGCCAGCGCCAGGTCTCCACCATCTATTCGGACATCAATCAGTACAAGGTGGTGCTCAACGCGCTGCCCAACGAGACGGCTACGCCGGAGGCAATCAACCGCATCTACGTCTCCAGCAACAAGGGCGAGATGGTGCCGCTCACCGCCTTCGCGCGGCAGGAACCCGGGGTGGCGCCGTCCACCATTTCGCACGAGGACCAGTATTCGACGATGGACCTGAGCTTCAATCTCGCGCCTGGCGTGAGCATGGGCGAGGCGATGCAGATCGTGCAGGCGACCATCTCGAACATGCGCATGCCGGGCGACATCCGGCTCAACGTCGGCGGTGATTTCCGGCGTTTCCAGCAGTCGCAGAGCGGCATGCTGTTGTTGCTCGCGGCGGCGATCATCACCGTGTACATCGTGCTTGGCATGCTCTACGAGAGCCTTATCCACCCGGTGACGATTCTTTCGACCTTGCCGGCGGCCGGCATGGGCGCGTTGCTGGCGCTGTGGGTCACGGATACGGAGTTGTCGATCGTTGCGCAGATCGCACTGGTGCTGTTGATCGGCATCGTGAAGAAGAACGCGATCATGATGATCGACTTCGCCCTGGTTGCGCAGCGCGAGCACGGCAAGTCGCCGCTCGAGGCGGCACGCGAGGCCTGCATCGTGCGCTTCCGGCCGATCATGATGACGACGATGGTGGCGATTCTCGCGGCCTTGCCGATCGCGATCGGGTTGGGCGAGGGGTCGGAGTTGCGGCGGCCGCTGGGTATCGCGCTGATCGGCGGTTTGTTGATCTCGCAGAGTTTGACGTTGCTGAGTACGCCGGCGTTGTATGTGATTTTCAGTTGTCTGGCGGATCGGTGGAAGGTGCGGCGGGCGCGCCGGCGTGAGCGCGCGGGGGCGGTGGTGCGCGCGTCGTGAGCGGCGCTTGGTGGTCCCGCGGGGACTGGTCCACGCCCTCGCGTAGCTGGTTGCCAGCCTTGTCTCGCCCGGAGGGCGAGGGTTTCGCTCTCCTGCCGGAGAGCGAGTTACTTCTTCTTGCTTGCCCAAGAAGAAGTAACCAAGAAGAAGGGCCCCCTGCGCGGCGCCCTCCGCAGCCTACGCTGCTCCGGGTGCGTTGAGGGCTGGCCGGGCTTTTCGATCGGGCATCCATGCCCGAATCGAAAAGGCGGGGACGTCCTGTCCCCGCCCGCCTGCGGCGGCCTGATCGTCCAGCCCTCACCGCCGCGAAGGGAACCCGGGAGATCAAGAGCCGTACGGAGCGTCGCTTCGCTCGCTCTTGCTTGGTCGTTGGCTGCTTGCCGCGGTACCTCACTTCGCCTTCTCCCCTCTGGGGAGAAGGCGGGATAAGGTGTGGGTGCTGGCGAAAAACCCCACGCCAGTGTCACCGAGCCCCCGCAATAACGGCACGTTAACCCCCGAGCCGGAACACTGGCCGCTCCTTACGGGAAGGAGGAGTGTTCGATGGGCAATGAAACGGGAAAACCCGATTTCTCCAATGTGCAGAGCGAGGTCCGTTCGACGGCGCCCGATGCGCCCAAGGCGGACTTCAGCAATGTGGAGAGCAAGGTCGCTTCGACTGCGCCGGATGGCGAGCAGACCTATACGGTGCAATCCGGCGACAACCTCTCCAAGATCGCCAAGCACTTCTACGGCAGTGCCGATTGGAAGCGCATCTTCGATGCCAACCGCGACCAGCTGAGCAACCCTGACCTGATCAAGCCCGGTCAGGTACTGAAGATCCCCGCCAAGGACTGAAGAGGAAACGACGCATGAAGATCACCCGTACCGCTTACCTTGCTGCTTTCGCCCTGACCGCGGCGGTCGCCCTGTCCGCCTGCGGCAAGAAAGAAGACGCCACGGCGCCTACCGCCGCGCCGCCGGCCGCGAGCGCCACCGCGGCGCAGCCGGCTACGCCCGCCGCGCCGGCACCGGCGCCGGCAGAGGCCGTCAGCCTGGCATCCATCGATCTGGGCAGCGCCGTGGGCGCGGACCAGAAGGTCACGACCGCCACCACCACGTTCAGTCCGAAGGATTCGATCTACGCCGCCGTCAGCACCACCGGCAGCGGCAACGCCACTATCGCAGTGAAGTGGACTTACCAGGACGGCCAGACGGTGAAGGAAGACAGCAAGACCATCGCGCCGACCGGCCCGGCCACCACCTCGTTCGAGATCAGCAAGCCGGATGGCTGGCCTGCGGGCAACTACAAGGTGGACGTCACCCTCAACGGGCAGCCGGCGGGGACGAAGGACTTCTCGGTGAAGTAAGTTGATTTCTTCGAGAAAAAAGCGCGGGACGACCGCGCTTTTTTCTACATGTGATTGGTAGGTGACGCACGATTGTCACAAGTCTATGTTCATGTGCTGGTGAGTAAGGACTATCGATAAGGAAAGGAGGCTGTGTATGTCGTCGATCAGGTGGATGCTGGCATTGATATTGCTTTTCCCGTTAATGGGGTGGGCACAATCTGCCAGCCCGCAATATTTCGGTTACTTCTACAACGATGCTTCAAGTTATAACAGCAGCGCGACCTCGTTCAGCGAGAACTATAATCGCATCAATCTGTATCACATCGATATGTGGGCTGGTAATACGACGGCGGCCGGCAGGGATGGTACGACGACGTATGTACTCTCGCAGCTGGAACAGGCCCGCATAAACGGGGTGAAAGCCATTATTACGGCGACGCCGTTCGTATTTCAGTACAACGCGTCCGGCCAATGGCAGGCCGAACCCAACGCAAGCGCTGTGTGGTCAGCCTTCGTCGATAGGCTGATATCCGCTGGTTATCTGATTCCGGGCAATCCGCAGCTCAGTACTGTGGCCGCAATCTACCTCATCGATGAGCCGGAGCTCTCTGGTCTGTACGACCAAGATGGTGCTGCACACCCGGCAATGATCAATGCCATCAACGCGATACGTGGCAATCCAGCAACTGCCTCGGTGCCGCTTGCAATGATTCTGACGCCGGGGTTCGTCAACATGCCCAATACCGTCACGCTGACGGATTGGGTAGGTTTCGATGACTATGGTGCAAGCGATGCTCGGTGGGACCAGGAGTACGACCAGCTCAAGTCGATGCTTGCACCGAACCAGCGCACCATCCTCGTTCCCAAGGCATCAAGTGGCTGTGATGTTGGTGGTGGTAGCAGCTACCCCAATCCGTTCAAGTTCTATGACCTGATGCTGGACGACCCGACGGCGATCTGGCTGTCACCGTTCCGCTGGTTTAGCCCTGACGTCAACTGTCCCGGCGTACGGGATATTCCCTCGCTTACTACGCCTTACAATCAAATAGGTCAAACTTTCAAACAATGGTCAAATCCGGTCATAGGTAACTTGGATGGCATCGCCTATTCAGGTGGAGACCCGATCCTGAGTGGCTGGTCGTGCACAAAGGGTGTCCCGCAGTCGATCTATGTCGACGTCTATGTCGGCGCTCCTTATGGAGCCGGCGGCATCTATGTCGGTCGTTATCTGGCCAATGCAGCCAGCGAACCGGCAGTGGCTAGCAGTTGTGCTGTTTCCGGTGGGAATTACCGATTCGCTATTCCGTTAACCACGCAGATCAGAACTCAGTACTTCGGTAAGAAAATTTACGTATACGGCATAGCGACCTATAACGGCAATAACAATGCCGTAGGTAATTCTGGAAACATCGTCGTGCCTTGACTTGAGGATGGCGTTATTCGCGGGGATATGACCTCGGCGTGATCGGTGGCATCGGAAGGGCTTCGCGTCGCCGGCATATCTCGCCTCTGGCGGTTTGGCATCGCGCCGGCCGCCAGTATCAGTAATGGAAGGGCAGGTTGAGGCGCGTTATCCCTGGCGAGCCGGCATGGCATTGGGTTGAATGGTGCTCGGTCGAGCGGTTGTGTTGCCCACGTTATCGCAAAACGTTTTGCATGCTCCTTCTCGCCGCTGGGACTGGCATCTAAGGCATGCGGTTCCATAGCTTGACGTACGGTACGTCCGAGATCAGCAAGCCGGACGGCTGGCCGACAGGCAACTACAAGGTGGAGATCACCCTCAACGGGCAGCCGGCGGGGACGAAGGAGTTCTCGGTGAAGTGAGCGCTGCCGGAGGGCGTGTACGCGGCTGGGGCGCGGCATGGCCGCGCCCCAGCTCGTTCAGGGCCGCTTCGGCAGGTCGCGGCAAGGCGGCGCGGGTCCCGAAGGTGGCCCGGCGGCAGGCAGCACGTCCGGCACGGTGATCTCCCCGCCCTCCGTGCCGGCATAGAAGACGATCAGCGTGACGGGCTCGGCATCGGTTCGGCCGCGGTGCACCTGGTCCACCAGCTCGGGCAGCACCTCGCCCGCGCCGATCGAGCACGAGGCGCCGGGTTCGTCGCCCTCGCCGCGCTTCTCGACCGTGATCGAGCCTTCCTGCACGTAGGCGGCATTGATCACCGGATGGTGGTGCCAGCCCAGCGCGCTATGGGCGGGGATGCGGATGCGCAGCACGGTGACCTGCGGCTGCCCGCGGCCGTAGGCCGGATACGGCTTGCCGTCCCAGGAGCGCGTGGTCTTGAGCAGGACCTGGGTGTCGGCCGTGGCGGCATGGCCGGGCGGTGCGCCGGCCACCAGCAGCGTGGCGGTCAGCAGGGGGAGGATGATCGATCGGCGGGGCATGGCCTCTCCTGGTATCGGGCAAGGACGGTCCCGGCGGCGAGACGTTCGCCATCCTCCGGCACCGCGCGTGAAGGATCCATCCGCGCGCTGTGCGCCGGGGGGCGGCGCATCGGCGCATCGCTCCATACCGCGCCGTACGCCTGCTTCCTCCGGAGCATCGTGCAAGAACTGCCCGCCGGTTTCGCTGCCTGGACGAAACCGCGACAATGCTTGGCTTTCGCGGAGCCCGCCGCCATGTGGTCGGTTCCGCCCGCCGCCGGTCGGCGACTTCCTCCCTGTAAACGTCGTTGCAAGAGGCCATCGCAGATATGTCCAACACCCCCAAGATCATCTACACCCTCACGGACGAGGCGCCGTTCCTTGCAACGCAATCGCTGCTGCCCATCGTCAAAGCGTTCGCCGACACGGCGGGCATCGCCGTGGAAACGCGCGACATCTCGCTGGCCGGCCGCATCCTGGCGCAATTTCCGGACTTGCTGAAGCCCGAGCAGAAGATCGCCGACGATCTGGCCGAACTGGGCCAGCTGGCCACCACGCCGGACGCCAACATCATCAAGCTGCCCAACATCAGCGCCTCGGTGCCGCAGCTCAAGGGCGCGATCAAGGAACTGCAGCAGCAGGGCTACGCCTTGCCGGATTACCCGGACGAGCCGAAGAACGACCAGGAGAAGGACGCCAAGGCGCGCTACGACCGCGTCAAGGGCAGCGCGGTGAACCCGGTGCTGCGCGAAGGCAACTCCGACCGCCGCGCACCGCTTTCGGTGAAGAACTACGCGCGCAAGCACCCACACAAGATGGGCGCGTGGAGCAAGGATTCGAAGTCGCACGTGGCGCACATGGACGGCGGCGATTTCTACGGTAGCGAGAAGTCCGTGACCGTTGCGCAGGCCACCTCGGTCAAGATCGAGTGGACCGGCAAGGACGGCAAGAGCGTCGTGCTCAAGGACAAGACCGCGATCAGCGCCGGCGAAATCATCGACGCCGCCGTGATGAGCCGCAAGGCGCTGGCCGCCTTCATCGACGCGCAGGTTGCGGACGCGAAGGCCCAGGGCGTGCTGTTCTCGCTGCACTTGAAGGCCACCATGATGAAGGTCTCCGATCCGATCATGTTCGGCATCGTGGTGAGCGAGTTCTACAAGGACGTACTGGCCAAGCACGCCGACACGCTCAAGCAGATCGGCTTCGATCCGAACAACGGCATCGGCGACCTGTACGCCCGCCTCAACGCGCTGCCGACCGACAAGCAGGCGGAAATCACCGCCGACATCCGCGCCGAGTACACCCGTCGCCCCGCGCTGGCGATGGTCAACTCCGACAAGGGCATCACCAACCTGCACGTGCCGAGCGACGTGATCGTCGACGCGTCCATGCCCGCGATGATCCGCGACTCCGGCAAGATGTGGAACGCCGAGGGCAAGCTGCAGGACGTCAAGGCGGTGATCCCGGATCGCAGCTATGCCGGCGTGTACCAGGCGGTAATCGAGGACTGCAAGGCGCACGGCGCCTTCGATCCGGCCACCATGGGCAGCGTGCCGAACGTGGGCCTGATGGCCCAGGCGGCCGAGGAATACGGCTCGCACAACAAGACCTTCCAGATCGCCGGCGACGGCGTCGTACGCGTCATCGACGAGGCAGGCAACGTACTGCTCGAGCAGAATGTCGAAGCCGGCGACATCTGGCGCATGTGCCAGACCAAGGACGCGCCGATCCAGGACTGGGTGAAGCTCGCCGTCACCCGCGCGCGCCTGAGCGGCACGCCGGCCGTGTTCTGGCTGGACCCGGCCCGCGCGCACGACACGCAGCTGATCAAGAAGGTGGAGCGCTACCTCAAGGACCACGACACCAGCGGCTTGGACATCCGCGTGATGTCGCCGGTCGACGCCACCCGCTTTTCGCTGGAACGCATCCGCAAGGGCCAGGACACCATCTCGGTGACCGGCAACGTGCTGCGCGACTACCTCACCGACCTGTTCCCGATCATGGAGCTGGGCACCAGCGCCAAGATGCTGTCGATCGTGCCGCTGATGGCCGGCGGTGGCCTGTTCGAGACCGGCGCGGGCGGTTCGGCGCCCAAGCACGTGCAGCAGTTCCTGGAAGAGGACTACCTGCGCTGGGATTCGCTGGGCGAGTTCCTCGCCTTGGCTGCCTCGTTCGAGCACCTGAGCAACCGCTATGGCAACGCGAAGGCGGGCGTGCTGGCCAAGGCGCTGGACCAGGCCAACGGCAAGATCCTCGACAACAACAAGTCTCCCGCCCGCAAGGTCGGTGAGCTCGACAACCGCGGCAGCCATTTCTACCTGGCCATGTACTGGGCGCAGGCGCTGGCCGAGCAGAACGACGACGCCGAACTGAAGGCGACGTTCACGCCGGTGGCCAAGGCGCTGACCGAGAACGAGGACAAGATCATCGGCGAACTCAACGGCGCGCAGGGCAAGGCGGTGGACGTTCACGGTTACTACCATCCGGACATGGGCTTGCTGAGCAAGGCCATGCGTCCGAGCGCGACGTTCAATGCGGTGGTGGACGCGTTGGCGAAGTAAGCGGTATCCAGGCGGTGAAAGAATGGGCGCCTTTGGGCGCCCGTTCTTTTTCCGGAAAGGTGCCGGTAAACCGGCGGTCTCCTGCGGGCGATCTTCCATGACGCCCGACCAGTGCTACACAGCGAACGACACCACCGTGGACTGCAAGCCTTGCAGCTTCTCCGCATCGTCGATCGCCTGCTCCAGCGCATCGAACGCAAACCGATGAATCTCCACCGCATCCAGCGATAGCAGTCCCGCGCGCACCAGGGATACCAGCGCCAGGTAGTCGGCGCGCGTGTACATGAAGTGTCCGATCAGCTCCCAGTTGTTGAGCAGCATCTGCCCGTAAGGCACCGGCAGCTCGGTCTGCATGCTGCCCATCAGCACCAGGCGGCCCCCGCGGCGCAGGGCATGGAGCGCGGCGAGCGTGCTATGCGGATCGCCAGCCTGGCCGACCATGTCGAAGGCCAGGTCGACACCGCCAATCGCGGCCGAGCGGATCGCCGCCGTGTCCTGTTCTACGTCTCCGCCAAGCACCACAGGCACCACGCGCCCCTGGCCGAGTTCCACCAGCCGTTGCAGCGGCGCGGGGCGCCGACCGATCGCGATCACCTTGCCCGCGCCCATCGCCAGCGCAGACAGCACGGCGCCGGCGCCGAAATTGCCGCCCGCGCCATTCACCGCGACGGTTTCGCCCGCGGCGAGCCGGCCACGGCGCAAGCCGCCGAAGGGGATCGCGAATTTCGATAGGACGGCCAGCCGTTCCGCAGCCAGATGATCCAGCCCATCGAGCGGCACCAGGACGGCGGCCGGCATCTCGCTCAACTCGCGCAGCGTGCCGTGCGGGAAGGCGGCCAGCATGCCGGCGCTGTCGGCGCTGATGCCGGTCAGGCCCAGCAAGGCCTGCGCCGGCTCCGCGGCGGCTTCGTCGGCCACCCAATAGGGGTTGAGCGCCACGCGCTGGCCCGGGCGGAAGTGATGCACGCCTGCTCCCATGGCGACGACCGTGCCGATGCCATTGGTGCCCGGCGTGAACGGCAACGGCGGATAGGCGTAGGGCAACTTGCCCTGCAGATAGGCGCGCGTATAGCTGAGCAGGGGCACCGCTTCCATCTTCACGAGTACGGCGCCGGGACGCACCTGCGGCGGCTCCACGTCGCGCAAGGCGAGCGGCTGGCCGGGATGTTCGAGGAACCAGGCTTGCATGGCGAATCTCCTTGGTGAGGTCTGGTTGCCACCTTAGGGAGCGCCGACCTATCTTTGAAATGAATATCGAAGATAGGACCTATCAACATGGTTGATCTTCGCGGTATCGACCTGAACCTGCTGGTGACCCTCGACATGCTGCTGGCCGAGCGCAACGTCACCCGCGCGGCGACGCGGCTGCATCTGACCCAGCCGGCGGTCTCCACCCAGCTGGCGCGCCTGCGCCGCGTCTTCGGCGATCCGCTGCTGATACCCGCCGAAAGCGGGCGCGGCATGGTGCCGAGCGCCTATGCGCTGGCCATGGCCGAGCCCCTGCGCGCCGCGCTGAAAGACCTGGAATCGGTGCTGCGCTATCGCGCTGGCTTCGACCCGCGCGAAGCGAAGCGTCGTTTCGTGATCGCGGCCAGCGATAACGCCACCTCGGTGCTCGGCATCCGCCTGATGGAAGCGCTCAGCCGTGAGGCGGGCCCCGGCGTGGCCGTGGCGTTCGTGGTGCCCGAGCTGCAACGCATCGCCGCGCAGCTCGAAAGCGGCGAGGTGGATCTGTTGCTGGGTTCGGAGCGTATGGTCCCCTCGGCGATGAAGGCGCGGAAGCTCTACGACGAACGCTTCGTCCTCGCCCAGCGCAAGGGCCACCCGCGCGGCGCGCGGCCGCCGACTCTCCCTGGCTATTGCGCCTTGCGCCATGTGCTCGTGTCCACTAGCGGCGGCAGCTTCCACGGATTCATGGACGAACATCTGGAGGCGCTGGGTCGCAAGCGCGACGTGGTGGCGTCCGTGCAGAGCTTCGCGATGGCGGTGGAGCTGCTGTGCGCGACGGACTGTGTCGCCACGCTGCCGGCCCGCCTGGCCATGCGCCATGCGGATCGGCTCGACAGCTTCAGGCTGCCGTTCAAAGCGCACGGCTTCACGCTCTCGGCGGCGTGGCATCCGCGCAATCATGCCGACCCGGGCTTGCGCTGGCTGTTGGAGCGCGTCAGCGGAGCGGTGGCCTGAGCCGACCGCCACCGGACCGTTGCCGGAGCTTCCCAATGGCGCCTTCACGTTTTGCCCGCGAGCGAATCATGGGCGCGCTCCCTGCCACTAGACTCCACGCATGAACGACGGCACCGCCATGACCCGCTACCAGTTGGCCGAAGTCGGCGCGTTGCTTGCCGAGCCGGCGCGGGCGGCCATGCTGTTGGCGTTGTCCGATGGCACCGCGCGTCCGGCGGGCGAGCTCGCGCGCGTCGCTGGCGTCGGCGCGGCGACCGCCAGCGCGCATCTGAAGCGTCTGCTCGATGGCGGCCTGCTGGCCTTGCATGCGCAGGGCCGGCATCGCTATTACCGCCTCGCCAACGAAGAGGTGGCAGCGATGCTCGAAGCGTTGGCCATGCCCCGTGCCTCCAGCGCGGCCGCGCTCAAGCCCGCAGCCGACGCCGCGGTGCGCCGCGCGCGCACCTGCTACCGCCATCTGGCCGGGCAGCTTGGCGTCGCGCTATGCGAGTCGATGCTCGCGCGTGGTTACCTGGAAACGGCGAGCGAAGGCCTGCGCCTGCTGCCGGTCGGCGCGGCGGCGCTGATCGCTGCCGGCCTGGAAGCCGGGTCCACCGATGGACTGCTGCGCCTGCACGGCCGCGGATGTCTGGATTGGACCGAGCGGCGCCTCCACGTCGGTGGCCCGCTCGGCGTAGCGATGACGGCGTCGATGCTCGATGCCGGCTGGTTGCGCCGCGCATCGCAGGGCCGTGCGCTGGTACCCAGTGCGGACGGCCTGCGGCGACTGTCGACGCTCGGCGTGCGGCTGGAGGAGGAGGCGTAGGCCGGGACAAGCCCCAACCTGCGCCCCCGCATGCCGCGGCTTACTCCGCCTTCTTGCGGCCGAACAGCTTGGCCAGGGCGGCGCCGAGCGCGATCACACCGGCTACCAGCACTTTCTTGAAGGCCAGCAGTATCGCGCCGAGCTTGGCGAACAGGCCGGCCTTGGCCGCGATGCCGCCCGCCACCAGCGCGCCGATGCCGTAGGCGGCCGCCTTGTCGGTCTTGGCGTTGTAGTCGGTGTAGCGCTCGCCGTCGTTGAACTCGGTCATCTCGAGCACTTTCGGCATATCGGCGCGCACCTGGGCGAGCTGGTCCATCGGCGCCAGTGCATTGAGCGAGAGATAACCCCGGCGGCCGAGCACACGAATGTCGTAGTTGAGCGAAGCGCCTTCGTCGGCGCCGTCGGCCTTCTTGAAGCGCAGGTTGCGCGCCCAGTACAGCTTGTGCGTGGACGCATCGTAGTGCGGCGCCTCGGCCCAGCCGACCAGTTCGACGGCGGGGTAGCCCTGCTTCAGGCGTTCCTCGTTGTCGTCCTTGGCGGAGGCCTGCATCTCCTTGAGCATCTCGTTGTAGTCGATCTTGGCGGCGTCTTCGTCCGACACGTAGCCTTCGTCGACGAAGGTCACCACCACCGCCCAGGCCTTGTCGTCGAGCAGGACCTTGGTGTCCTCGCTGGGCAGGATCATGCCCAGCACTTCGTTGTCCGGCGGGTTGTTCCACAGGCGGGTCAGCACATCCTGCGCTTCCTTGGCCGGAAGGAAGCTATAACCCCTCTCCAGCTTCAGCGTGGCCTGCGCGCCGGGAATGGCGACGTTGCCGGTGGCCGGATGCAGCGACTGGAGGAAAGCCTCGGTCTCGGTGGACGCGGCTTCTTCGCTCGCCGGTTCGTCGGCGGGCGCGGCGAGGAGCGGCGAGGTCCATGCGAAGGCGGCCAGCAAGCCGAGCGCCGGCAGGAGTCTGGTTTTCATGTGCGGGTCCCTGGGTATCGTCCGTTGATGAGCACGCGCGAGCGGGTCGCGCGCGTAGCCACCGCGTCCCTCTGGCGCGATGGAGCGCCGATTTTCGCAGCGGCGGTAATGGTTTGCCAACCGCCGGCCGGAGGCGATCCCGCCCAATGGCGCCCGGTAGGGCATCGTTATGGCGAGGTTGCGATCTGCAGGGCGGTGCGTTTCATTCCGGTTTCGGCGAACGCGTGCCCAGCCGCCATGCGCAGCATCGCCGGGCTGACATGGTGCCGGTGCACCCGTTCGATCAGCGCGATGTAGACGTGGCCGAACAGGTTCCTGCAATGCACGCGCGTGCCTAGGCTCAGCTCGATATGCGCCACGTCCACCACGCGTACCGCCACGCAGGAGCGGAAGCGCAGATGCTTGTCGTCGGCGCCGAGAATGACCTGGGCGTGTCGCTCCTGCACCGATTGCGCGAGCACCGGAAAACGCCCGTCGAAGGTGTCGGTCGCATGGCGCGACAACAGCGACGACACCGGGCAGCCTAGCGGTGACGTACGCAGCCCCAGTGGACGCACCAGTGCGTTGCGCAAGGCCATCATGCGCGACACGCTGGCCGGCGGATTGTGCAGGAAGCCGTCGAGCAGTGCGGCGAGCAAGCGTGGTGCGCCCATCTTTGCCAGCGCTGGGGCATGCAGCCGGATGCGCACCATGTCCTCGTGCTGATAGGTGGTTTCCAGCTGTCCGCGCAGCAGCGAGTCAGCGGGCGTCTCGATGGCCTGGACCGGCATCCGCCCATGCGTTTCCCGGAGAAAGCCGCTCGCGCGGCGACAGGCCGCAAGCATGCCCCGCAGCCGGCCCAGCGTGCTCCGTGCCCATCGGCACAGCCGGCTTTGCAGCGAGCCCGGGGCGGCATCCAGCGCAAGCGCTATGGTGGGAACGTCTTCGGGCGAAGGAGGATTGGCCGCCAGCCATGCGACGACGGCATCGGGCAGCGTTTCGGTGAGCGAGGGGATCGAAGCCTCCCCCGCGAGCACCTGTCGCCGCAGCGTGTCGCTGAGCTCCCCGCCGAGTTCATTGGTGTGGCAGGAGATGGCGAACAGTGCCGGGTGTCCGCTCTTGGCATTCAATGGGGCGAACTGGTGCCAGGTTTCCCCGTCGAAGCGCACGGTGAACAGACAATCCGGCGGGATATTCACATGGTGCAAGCGGCGCCCGAAGCATCCGGGATCCTCGGCCAGCTCGCCCGGCGTCGCCGCGGCGAAGCGGAGCTGCGCGCCGCCGCTGCCGGAAATGGCGGTAAAGACGCGATGCCCGGCGTGCCGGTGAAACGGGTGGCCTTTGGCGCCTACCGCGAAGGTGTAGAGCGCGGTGGCATCGCCGCGGGCGAAATCGCTGCCGCCCAGCCGGGTGGAGGGTTCGTCCAGCGCGTCGACGAAGGCAGGGTGGGCACGCTGGCGCGCCGAGGCACCGGCGTGCAGCTGGTCGCCGACACCGTGACCGAGCTGCGCGATCAGCGTGACTTCCACCGGCAGGCCGCCGGTGGGCGAGGGAATCGACGTGCCTGGAAATGTGCCGACGCTCCGTGCCTGTATCGCCATGACGCACTCCTCCTGGGCGGCGCGCGGCGCCACCGGATGAACATCCTTCTTGCGTTCCCCTGACTTCCGTCCGGCGCCCGTCAGGTCGCCTTGCGCGCAGCGAGCCGGCGGGACTCGCGCTTCAGCGGGCCGGCCTTGGGGCAGACCTCGAAGGCGAAACCGGTGAGCGTATTCACCAGGTTGTCCTTGTTGAGCCGGTACACCACGTACTGGCCGCGCCGCTCGCTGCTCACCAGGCCGGCGCCTTCCAGCACGGACAGGTGCCGCGAGATCGCCGGCGCGCTCATCGCGAAACGGCTGGCGATCTCGCCGGCCGTCAATTCCTGGGCCGAAAGATAGGCCAGGATTTCACGGCGAGGGCGGGATGCCAGGGCTTCGAAGACGAGATCGACGGCCATCAGCTCTTAAGCAATTAACGAAGTTGCTAAATGTATAGCCCCGGCGCCCCGCCGGGTCAAGCGCCGGATGAGGCGTCGCTCGAAAATGGAATCACCACTGCGTGCGATGCGGCAGCAGCCCCTTCAACTCCGCGTCGGTGAGATTGCGCCACTGTCCCGGTTTCAGGTGCCCGAGCTTGACGTTGACGATGCGCACGCGGCGCAGCTGCGTGACCCGGTAGCCGAACGCGGCAGCCATCAGGCGGATCTGCCGGTTCAGCCCCTGCGTCAGCACGATGCCGAAGCCGAACTTGGCGATCTTGCGAGTGCGGCAGGGCTTGGTCATCTGGCCGTGAATGCGCACACCCTTGGCCATGCCGGCGAGGAATTCCTCAGTGACCGGCTTGTTCACCGCCACCAGGTATTCCTTCTCGTGGTTGTTCTCCGCGCGCAGGATCTCGTTGACGATGTCGCCGTTGCTGGTGAGCAGGATGAGGCCTTCGGAATCCTTGTCCAGGCGGCCGATCGGGAAGATGCGCTGCGGGTGGTCGACGAAGTCGACGATGTTGCCGGATACGCTCTGGTCGGTGGTGCAGGTGATGCCCACCGGCTTGTTCAGCGCGATGTAGACGGCACGCTTGGCCGCCGGTGTCGCCGCCAGGATGCGCGGCTTGACGATCTCGCCATCCACGCGCACCTCGTCGCCTTCCAGCGCCTTGGCGCCGGTGGTCACCACCTCGCCATTGATGGTGACGCGCCCGGCCAGCAGCAGCTCGTCCGCCTCGCGGCGCGAGCAGATCCCGGCCTCGCTGATGTATTTGTTGACGCGCATGGACAGCCTTACGAACGCAGGCCCACGCCCCGCTTGAGCAGGTACAGCGCGATCGCCGCCAGGCCGGCCACGAAGACCAGCATCACCGCGAAGGCGACGCCGATGCTCACGTCACTCACGCCCAGCACGCCGAAGCGGAAGGCGTTGACCATGTACAGGATCGGGTTGACGCGCGAGATGCTTTGCCACGGCTCGGCCAGCATGTTCACCGAATAGAACACGCCGCCCAGGTAGGTCAGCGGGGTGAGCACGAAGGTCGGCACCAGGGCGATGTCGTCGAACTTCTTGGCGTACACCGCATTCACGAAGCCCGCCAGCGAGAAGATCGTCGCGCCCAGCAGCACCGAGGCGAAGGTGATCAGCGGATGCACGACCTGCAGATGGGTGAAGAACAGCGCGATCACCAGCACCAGCGCGCCCACGATCATGCCGCGCGTGACGGCGCCGGTGACATAGCCCAGCAGGATCACCCAGTTGGGCATCGGCGACACCAGCATCTCCTCCACCGCGCGGCTGAACTTGGCGCCGAAGAACGAGCTGGAGATGTTGCCGTAGCTGTTGGTGATGATGCTCATCATCACCAGGCCCGGCACGATGTACTGCATGTAGGTGAAGCCGCCTTCGATGGTGCCGATGCGGCTGCCGATCAGCTTGCCGAAGATCACGAAGTACAGCGTCATCGTGATCGCCGGTGGGATCAGCGTCTGCGTCCAGATGCGCATGATGCGCACGATTTCGCGGCGGACGATGGTGCCCAGGGCGACGAGGTTGCCGGAGGCGTTCATGCGACCTGCTCCTGTGCGGCCTTGGCGCTGCGGCCCTGTTCCACCAGGCGGACGAACAGTTCTTCCAATCGGTTGGTCTTGTTGCGCATCGAGGTGACGGTGACGCCGTGCGAGGACAGTGCGGTGAACATCGAGTTGAGGTCGTGCGCGCGCGACATTTCCGCTTCCAGCGTGTGGTCGTCCACGCGGCGCAGGTTCACGCCGGCCAGCGCCGGCAGTTCGCCGGGCACGTCGGCGACGTCGAGCACGAAGGTCTCGGAGTCGAGCGTGGCGAGCAGGCGCTTCATCGTGGTGTTTTCCACGATGGTGCCGCGGTCGATGATCGCTATGTTGCGGCACAGCTGCTCGGCTTCCTCCAGGTAGTGCGTGGTGAGGATCACCGTGGTGCCGGCGGCGTTGATGCCGCTGACGAACTGCCACATGGAGCGGCGGATCTCGATGTCCACGCCCGCGGTGGGCTCGTCGAGGATCAGCAGCTTCGGCTCGTTCATCATCGCGCGGGCGATCATCAGGCGGCGCTTCATGCCGCCGGAGAGCGTGCGGGCCTGTTCCTGGGCCTTGTCCCACAGGCGCAGCTCGCGCAGGTACTTCTCCGCGCGTTCCGTCGCGACGCGGCGCGGGATGCCGTAGAAACCGGCTTCGTTCACGCAGATGTCGAACGGCTTCTCGAACACGTTGAAGTTGATTTCCTGCGGCACCAGGCCGATCAGCTGCATGGCCTTGCCGCGCTGCTGGTTGACCGAGACGCCGAAGATGCGCGCGTCGCCGCTGCTGGCGTTGACGAGCGAGGAAAGGATGCCGATCAGGGTGGACTTGCCCGCGCCATTGGGGCCGAGCAGGGCGAAGAAGTCGCCCGGTTCCACGGTCAGGCTGACGCCCTTGAGGGCTTCGACGCCATTGCCGTAGGTCTTGCGCAAGTTGTCGACGACGAGTGCGGGTGCGGATGAGGATGGCTGGGTGGGCATGGGCTGCACCGAAGGGGCCAGCCTCTTATTATAGCGGGCTGGTTCCCGCCGGCCGGTTCCGCGGGGCGCACTCACTGTTTCCCGGATTCCCATGGCCGACCATTTCACGCTCCGCCTCGTCGACAGCTACATGCTGGCGCCCACCGTGCGCCATCTCGTGTTCGAGCGCGAGGACGGGCAGGCGCTCGCCTTTGTGCCCGGGCAGTTCCTGCAGGTGCACTTCCACTACGACGACGGCGCGCCGACCAAGCGCAGCTATTCCATCGCCACCGTGGGCGATGGCCATTCGCCGGTGCAGCGCATCGAGATCGCCGTGAGCTACGTCGAAGGCGGCGCAGCCACCAAGTTGCTGGGCAGCCTGGAGCAGGGCCAGACCATCGAGGCCAGCGGCCCCTACGGCCGCTTCTGCCTGCAGCCGGGCGACGCGCACCCGCGCTATTTGTTGCTGGCCACCGGCACGGGCGTCACGCCGTACCGCGCCATGCTGCCGTTGCTGCGCGAGTTGCTCGCCAAGGGCGGGCGCGAGGTGGCCCTGTTGTACGGCGCCCGCAATGAAACCGAGCTCTTGTACGGCGACGAATTCGAAGCCTTCGCCCGCGAGAACCCGGGTTTCTCCTTCCACCCCTGCCTCAGCCGTCAGGCGCGCGCCGAGCCGCGTCCGCACGACCGCAGCGGCCATGTGCAGGGCGTGCTGGCCGAGCTTTCGCCCAGCGCGGACCGCGACATCGCCTATCTCTGCGGCAATCCCAACATGGTCGACGGCGCTTTCAATGCGCTGAAGGAATACGGCCTGCCGGTGCCGCAGATCCGTCGCGAGAAGTACATCTCCTCCCGCTGAGCCGGGCCCTACTGCATCGCGGCGTCTTTTCGCCGCGGCGTGCCCGCGTTCCTCTCCCGGTCGCTTCGGCGGTAAAGCCACGTGCCGGCGGGCACCTAGGTGCGCTACCACGATCCGGCAGCATGACATTGATGTAAGTCACTGACAGGCCTGAAACCTTTCGGCATAGGCCTGACGACATACGCTCGCGCATTGTGATGTTCATCACAAATCCAGACGGCCATCGGGTTTGCCATTAAAGCCCGGTCGCCGGCAGCCGACAGACCGGAAAAGCGCTCATCCGTTTCAGGGGGCGCGGGAGGGCGGTATGCGGATCTGGATACGCAAGACGCTGGTGGTGGGCCTGGTCGCGATGGCCCTGGCTCCGGCCGCGGCGATGGCCGACGGCGGGACGATCGTCTTTTCCGGCGCGGTCGTCGAACCCACGTGCTCGGTAGGCGCCGAGCGCATCGGCAGCGCGCAGGGCGCGGTGGCGCCCGTGCGCTTCCATTGCTCGGAGCGCGCCAACGCCACCCCCGGGCAGCTCGCGCAGTCGTATGCGCTGTCGGTGAACAACACCGTCGGCACGCCGCTCGCCTCAGACCCCTTAATCGTCTACTTCGCCCAATACTTGAGCGCGCAGCCGACGCTGGTCACCCAGACCTACGACTGAAGCGTCACTGGTACGTCAGGGTGAACGTCGCCGTCGCACTGACCGTACCCGCCGCTACCGGCGTGGCCGTCTGGTAATAGCGCGCGTAGTAGGTGAGGTTCAACGGACCGTCCGGCGTGGCGCCGACCAAAGCCGGCGTACCGAACGTCACCGGCGTGAAACTCTGATTGATCAACTGCACGCCGATGTTCTTGGCGCGGCCAGTGCCCGTCGCCGGCGCGATCACACCGGTGGCGCCGCCGACCGGATTGGCCGTATCGAACTGGATGTACAGCTGACTGCCCGAGGCGCATTGCAGCGAGATCGGCACCACCGTCGCGCCGGCGACGGTACCCACGCCGTTGAATGCGGTATTCGAAACGGTGGGCAAGGTGACGTTGATCGTGCTCGTGTTGACCGAGCACGAGGGAAACATGAAGGTCAGCGTGGTGCCGAGGTTGAAGTTCTCGATCCGCGAATTGCTGTTGCTGTCGTACCGCCAGTAGCCCATGGTGCCGCTGCTCACCGTCGCCCCGTTGGCGATGGGGCCGGTCTTGACGAACTCCAGTCCCGACGTCACCGACATCTGGTAGCTGCCCGAGGCGATCGAATCCCCCGGATAGGCCGCGAGGTAGTTGGAGGTATCCGGGTGGGTCACCCGGTAGCCGATGCCGGCCACGCCGGTCGGGAAGATGATCGACCCTGAACTCGGCTGGCTGCCGGCGACGTTCTGCACGCCGATCGCGGTGGTGCCGGTGCACGAGATCTGCGAGACGGGCGAGGGCGAGAACTGCGCGGAGGTCGCCAGCACGGCGCCCACCGGCAGATTGGGATCGATCGTGATGGTGGAGTTGGGGAACGAGATATTGACGTTCGCCGTACCGCCGCTGGTGAAGCTGCAGCGGGCCTGCGCCGCGAGCGGCAGCCCGAGCACGATCGTCAGCAGCAAGAGCAGAACCCGGCGCATCACGACTTGTCTCCCGGCGCGCACGTCGCCTCGATCTGTTCGTAGACATCGCCGCGGCCCTTGGCGGCCGCCGGCAACTGATAGGGGAAGCTGCAGCGCACCGGCTGGTCGTCGCCGACCGTCCACTGCACGGTCAGGCGGCCGCTTTCGTTGGCGCCGCGGACCAGGATGCGTCCGGCCTGGCCGACCACGCCCACGCTGCGCGCCTGCTCGTCCAGCACGTCGGCGCCGAACGGCACCGGCTTGCCGTCGCTCTGGTGCACGCGGACGATCATCGAGCGGCCGCTCGACGTCTTGAAGCGCACCAGCACCACCGCGCCCGCATGCGGCGCCACCTGGCTGCTGGTGCTGTCCAGCTGTACCGACAGCGGCAGGCCGCGCGGATCGACCTGCACGGTGTTGAGGTTGTAGGGCGTCAGGTACGGCACCAGCGCGTAGCCGCCGTGGCCGATCCGCACGCCGGAGGCATTGACCACGCGCGCGCCCGCGGCATCCGGCGCAGCGATGATGGCCACCGTGTCGCCCATCGGCTGGCCGAACACCACGCCGCCGGCATGCGCCACGATCGAACCGGACAGGTTCACCGAGCCTTGCGAGTAGCCCTTGCCGCTGCCGTAGCTGGCGTTGACCTGCGCGTACGGCCCGCGGTATCCGCCGTAGACCGTGCCCGAGCTGCCCGTATCCGTGCTGCCGCCGCCGTGGTCGTGCGAAGCGGTGGCGCCGTAGCTGAACTGGTTGTCCACGCCGGCGGTGCCGCTCAGCGTGGCCTGTTCCATCGTGCGGCCGCTGCTGTCGCGGTTGAGGCTGGCGCCGAACATCGGCGCGTGCAGGCTGTCGCCCAGCGGCAAGGTGAAGCTGGCGAAGAACTGGTTGCTGTAGCGGCCGTAGGCATCGCGCAGGCGCGTGGCCGACAGGTTGTAGCTGAGGCGGCGGAAGGTGTTGTTGTAGCCGAGCTGGAACTGCACGTCGGTGCCGGGACGGTTCCAGTAATCGGCGGCCGAGCCGGTCACGTACAGCGAGCCGCCGTGCTGGCCAAGCCGCTGGCTGACGTTGATGTCGAAGCGGCTGCGCTGGCGGTCGAGCTGGCTGCTGTAGGCGGTGAAGTCGTTGGTCGTGTCGCCGGACAGCGCTCTGCGCTGCTCGGGCGTGAGCACGTTGTTCACGATGACGCCGTCGATCGTGCTGACCGTGGTCGGATCGACGTAGCGATAGCCGCGCGCCAGGTCGCGCGCCAGCATGGCGTCGCGCAGGCCGAGGTAGCCGCTGGTCGAATAGCGATAGGTGGCCAGCGAGAACGAGGTATCGCTGTCGGGCAGGATCTTGCTGTAGCTCAGGCGCACGCTCTGGCCGTTCTGGGTGGCCTGGTTGGGGATCTCCGCGCGCGCCGCGGTCACGTCCAGCGCCAGCGCGCCGTAGCGGGTATTGAGCGCGCCGCCCAGCAGCGCCGCGCCGTAGCCGGACGAGGCCACGATGCCGGCATAGCCGGTGAGCAGATTGGTGAAACCGTGCTGGATCGTCGCCTGCGCCAGCGCCGGACGCGCGTGGATCGAGGCATCGTGCAGCTCGCCCGCCGCCACCGAAAAACGCGTGACGCCAGGGCGCATCAGCTGCGGCACCGAGGCGTAGGGCACGGCGAAGGTGCGCACACGGCCGTCCGCTTCCGTCACGGTCACGTTGAGATCGCCGCCATAGCCGGTGGCATAGAGGTCGGCAATGGTGAACGGGCCCGGCGCGACCGTGGTTTCGTACAGCACCACGCCGTTCTGGCGCACGGTGACCTTCGCGTTGGTCTCCGCCACGCCGCGCACGGTCGGCGCGTAGCCGCGCATCGAGTCCGGCAGCATGCGGTCGTCGGTGGCGATGCGCACGCCGCGCAGGCTGACGCTGTCGAACAGTTCGCCGCCGGTATACGAATCGCCGATCACCATCTGTGCTCGCCACGAGGGCAGGTCGCGGCGCAGGTAAGTGTCGAGGTTCTGCCAGCGCCGGCGCGAAGGCGTGCCAGCCGCACCGGATTGCATCAGCAGCGTCGAATCGTGGCGCAGCTGCCAGCCGCCCAGGTTCAGGCCCGCGTTGAGGCCGAGAAAGGACGAGGTCTGGCTCACGCCGCGGCTGGTGCTGCGGTAGCTGTTGAAGTTGTAGTTGAGCAGCGCCGCGTTCACGCCGCGGTCCCAGTTTTCCGGGCTGACGTAGCCGCGCGCGCGCGTGCCCAGCCAGGCTTGCGGAATGCTCACGTCCAGCCGCAGGTTCGGCTGGTCGAAATTCATCGCTGCACTGGGAATGAGTTCGCCGATGTCGATGCAACCCGTGGCGGCGAGACTGGCCTGCTGTTCGGCGGAAAGCTTCTGCAGCGGCAGTCCGAGCTGGTCGTACAGCGCGCGGGTGAGGCAGGGAATCGCGCCCGCGTCCGGCTTCGGCGCAGCGAAGCGCACGTCGGCGCGGCCGACCCAGGCGCCGTTGAGGAAAAGATCGGTGCGGTACGTGCCCGGCATGATCACTGGGCCGCGCTCGAAACGGCTGATGTCGCCGGTGTTGCGGCCGGCGCCCGACAGCAGGTTGCGGTCGAAGCTGGCGTCGACCGCCGCGGAGGCGGACGCACCGTTGGGCGAAGCGTCCGTCGCCGTCGCCGCGTGGGACAGGCCGAGCGCGCCGGCGATCGCCAGGCACAGCAGCGCGCGCCGGGCCGGATGGCCGAGGGCGCGGGCGTGGCCGTCCCTGGCGCGCAGGAAGCTCACGGCGCGACCGTACCCGTGTAGCTGTCGGCGGCGCCGTAGTCGTTGATGGCCGTGTACTTCACCGCGCTGCCGGCGGTCGGACGCGGCGCGCCGGCGGCCAGCGGCAGGCGCAGGTCGGAGAGCGGCGCGGCCATGCCCAGCTCCGCGCTCACATTCTTGCCGCCGACGTTCACCGAGATCTCGGAAATCGTGATGTGGAACGGCGTGGGGTTGTGCGCGACCAGGGCCTTGCCGTCGGCATCGACCTTCCAGGTGAGCTGGGAGGGCGCCTTCAGCGGATCGCCTTGCAGGCCGGCCGGGCGGTAGAACAGCTTCAGCCGCGAACGCAGCGCCAGCTGCAGCAGGTTCTGTCCTTCCGCCTGCGGGCCGGCGGGCTTGGGCGGCACTTCGAGCACGTTGAGCCAGAACAGGGACTCGCGGTCCGCGGGCAGTTGCTCGTGCGTATAGACGATGCGCAGGCTCTGTTCCTTCTTCGCCTCCATGCGGAACAGCGGCGGCGTGATCAGGAACGGCACATCGACGGATTCGGGGGTGGAATGCACGTCGCCGCGGTCGATCCACGACTCGACCAGCACGGGGTGGTCGTTGTCGTTGGTCAGGCGCACGGTGACCTCGCCGTCCTTCGCGGGGAACACGACACGGGTGCCGCCGATCAGCACATTAGCGTGCGCGGCCGGGGCGCCGAGGCACAGGGCCAGCAGGCCCGCGCCCAGGGCGCAGACGAACTTCCTCATGGGTTTCCCTCGCTGCGAAATCAGAATCCGCCGCCTGGCGGCGGAGAGCGCCGGAACCGCTCGGGGTTCCGGCGCGGACTTGCCTCTTACAACACCGCGTTGCCGCGGGTCTTACTGGTACAGCATCGTGAACTGCACGCTGGTGCTCACGGTACCGGCGCCGGCGGCGGCGGTCGCGAAGTACTGCGCGTAGTAGTTCAGGGAACCGGCGCCGCTGGTCAGCGTGGCCTGCTGCGAGGACTGCGTGGAGGCCGTGCCGGCCAGGTTGATCGTGGTGAAGTCGCTGTTGAGCAGCTGCACTTCCACGCCGGTGGCGGTGCCCGAGGCGTTCTTCAGGTTGCCGTCGGCCATGATGGTCGGGCCCGGCTCGAAGAAGGTCTGGGCCTTGGTCAGGGAACCGCAGTTAGTCAGGTTCAGCGCGAAGGCGGTGCGGCCGGCGGTCTGGCCGGAGGCGCTCAGCGACGTGGTGGACACGGTCGGGAGGGCCACGTTGACGGTGGCCGGGCTGTTGCCGCCATTGATCTTGCAGGTGGAGGCGTTGACCGAGCCGGTGATGTTGATGGTGCCGTCGGCGGCGGAAGCCTGATTCGGGGCCAGGGCGGCGAAGCCCAGGGCGGCGATCAGGGCGGTGGCAATGACGTTCTTGCTCATCGGGCCTTAGTCCTTAAACGGTTTTGGGTGGGTACGGCAGATTCGTTGCGTTCCGGACGCGGGCTTGGTGTCTCGTCCCCCTGCGTCTTGTCGTCGAGGAGACGGGCGCTGCCGGAGCCCTTCCTCGATGGCGAGCGGCCTCATGCAGAAGCCATGCCAAAAAACGTGACCTAGTTCTCACTTAGTTTTGAGAAGTGTCTCACGGAATTTACGTCTCTCTCGTTAAGCCGCGTCAAAAAGATGTCGAGGTCCCATAGCGTCAAAAAGTGACCAAGGGCGTCCAAGTGGCTGCCGTGCTTAACAAATCTGACCCGATGGCCACGGTTTCCATGGGGGCTTGTCAAGCATGCTTGACACGGGGCAGGGGCGCGCCTAGCATCATGTCAAGCTCGCTTGACACGGCGGGCGCCTAAAGGGGGGCTAAGCATGGAGGGGAGCATGGAGCGTCTGACCAAGCGCATGGCCGCCTGGCCGGCCTGGGGACGGCGCGCGGCGCTGGCGCTGGTCATGGGCGGCTACTTCGTCACCCTGGCGGCGACGCTGCAGGCGCCGGGCCTCGGCCTACGGCTCCTGGGCCTAGTCCTGCTGATCGGGCTGACCTGGGTACTGGCGTACGTGTCGCGCGCGGCCGCCTGCGTCGAGGCGGAGGGCGAGATGCGGCGGGAGGATCGCCGCTACCTCGCCGAGTTCGTGCCGGCGATGGCGGTGTACTTCGCCATCATGTTGTTCGCCTGGCCCTTGCACAGGACCGTCGGTGCGCTCTGGCTCAAGGGACTGATCGCCTTGCTGCCCGCGCTGCCGGTCGCCGCGATGGCGTTCTCGCTGTTTCGCTACGTCATGGCCAGCGACGAGTTCATGCAGCGCCTGCACTTGCAGGCGCTGGCGTTCGCCGCCGGTGTGGTGGCCGTGGTTAGCGTGGCCACGGGTTTCCTCGCCGCCGCCAAGGTGATCGCGCTGGACGGCACGGCGCTGCTGCTGGTGTTTCCCGCACTGATGTGCGTCTACGGCCCGACCCTTGCGTGGGCCAAGCGGCGCTATCGCGACTGATGGAGAACCGGGTACGCGAACTGCGCGCGGAGCGCGCCTGGTCGCAGGCCGATCTGGCCGCACGGCTGGACGTCTCGCGCCAGACGGTCAACGCCATCGAGACCGGCAAATACGACCCCAGCCTGCCGCTGGCCTTCAAGATCGCGCGGTTGTTCGAGCAGCCGATCGAGGCGATCTTCCGGCCGGACGGCGAGGCGGGGACCTGAAAGCATCACGGGGAAAGACGGGCCGCGAGGCTCACGATCGAGGGGTACGCAAGCACATGGCTATCAAGGGACGCACCGTAGTGCGCATCGCCGCCGTCGCACTGGGGCTGGGGGCGCTGGCGTGGAACCAGTTCCACGCGCGCGGCGATCGCAGCGAGGACAACGCCGCCGCCGACGCATCCGCCACGGCCGCCGCGCCGAGCGCACCGGCCAAGCCGGAAACCTGGACACTGGGCTCGCTCACGCTGACGCCCTGCGAGCTGGGGCAGCCGAACAGCGGGCTTTCGACCGCGGCGTGGTGCGCGCCGTTCGAGGTACCGGAAAACCGCGACGATCCGCACAGCCGCAAGATCAAGCTCAAGCTCGGCATCATCCGCAGCGGCGCGCAGGTGGCGAGCAAGGACATGCTGGTGCTGCTCGCCGGCGGGCCCGGCCAAGCCGCGACGGAAAGCTGGCCCGGCGTCGCGTCCGCGCTGCAGCCGTTGCTGGCGCATCGCCACGTACTGCTGCTCGACCAGCGCGGCACGGGCGGCTCCAATCCGCTCACCTGCAAGCCGGAAGAAGCCAAGGCCGGCGACGACGAAGGCGGTTTCGACGCGGCCAGGCTGCGCGATGAAGCCGCGCATTGCGTCAAGGAACTGGAGGGCAAGGCCGACCCGCGCTTCTACACCACCACCGTGGCGGTGCAAGACCTGGAAGACGTGCGCCAGGCACTCGGCGCGCCGACCTTCGACCTGGTCGGCGTCTCCTACGGCACGCGCATGGCGCAGCAATACCTGATGCGTCATCCTGACGCGGTGCGCAGCGTGGTGCTCGATGGCGTGGTGCCCAACGCCCTGGTGCTGGGCGAAGACTTCGCGCAGAACCTGGAGCACGCGCTCAAGGCGCAGTTCGCGCGCTGCGTGGCGGACAAGGCCTGCCACGAGCGCTTCGGCGATCCATACCAGACGCTTTACCAGCTGCGCGACGCGCTGCGCGCCAACCCGCACAAGGTCAGCTTCCGTGATCCGCAGAACTACCAGTCGGTGCAGCGCGTGCTCAGCGAGTACTCGCTGGCCAGCGTGGTGCGCATGTTCGCCTATTCGCCGGTGACGGCCGCGCTGCTGCCGGTGTCGATCGACGCGGCCGCGCATGGGGACGTCGGCCCGCTGCTGGGGCAGGCCAAGCTGCTCTCGGGCGATCTCTCCGACACGATGAACGGCGGCATGCAGTCCTCGGTCATCTGCAGCGAGGACGCCGACCTGTTC
Organism: Dyella sp. BiH032; assembly: GCF_031954525.1. NCBI lineage: Bacteria > Pseudomonadati > Pseudomonadota > Gammaproteobacteria > Lysobacterales > Rhodanobacteraceae > Dyella > Dyella sp. BiH032. The sequence goes on along the minus strand of NZ_CP134867.1, from coordinate 4,940,821 downwards.
ACGCCGCGTCCGCAGGATGCGCATTCCATGCTCGGCACGCGCATGGTCGACACCTTGCAGGCCGTCTGTTCGGTGTGGCCGAAGGGCACGCGGCCGGCCGATTTCCATCAGCCCATCAAGAGCGACAAGCCCACCCTGCTGTTCTCCGGCGAATACGACCCGGTCACGCCGCCTGCCTACGGCGACGAAGTACTCAAGGGGCTCTCCAACGCGCGCCATTTCGTGCTCAAGGGGCAGGGCCACAACGTCATCGCGGCCGGCTGCGCGCCGGAGCTGGTCAAGCATTTCGTGGAAGACCTGGCACCGGCGAAGCTCGACGCCAAGTGCCTGGACCGCCTGCGCGCCACGCCCATGTTCATCGATTTCAACGGAGCTTCGCCATGATCGAAGTCAAGGACCTGCACAAGGCATTCGGCGAGGTGAAGGCTGTCGACGGCGTGGGCTTCTCCGCCCGCGACGGCCAGATCACCGGCCTGCTCGGCCCCAACGGCGCCGGCAAGACCACCACGCTGCGCATGCTGTACACGCTGATGAAACCGGACCGCGGCCAGATCCTGGTCGACGGCATCGACGCCGCCGCCGATCCGCTCGCCGTGCGCCGCCAACTCGGCGTGCTGCCCGATGCGCGCGGCCTGTACAAGCGGCTTACGGCGCGCGAGAACATCGACTACTTCGCGCGCCTGCACGGCCTGCCGGAGAACGAACTGGCGCCGCGCCGCGAAGCGCTGGTCCAGGCACTGGAGATGGAGGAATTCGCCGATCGCCGCACCGAAGGTTTCTCGCAGGGCCAGCGCGTCAAGACCGCGATCGCCCGCGCGCTGATCCACGATCCGCGCAATGTGATCCTGGACGAACCCACCAACGGTCTGGACGTGATGGCCACGCGCGCGTTGCGCCAGTTCATGCTGAAGCTCAAGGCGGAGGGGCGCTGCGTGCTGTTTTCCAGCCACATCATGCAGGAGGTCGCGGCGCTGTGCGATCGCATCGTGGTGATCGCGCACGGCCGCGTGGTGGCCGACGAATCCCCGCAGGCGCTGCGCGAGCAGACCGGTGCGGCGAACCTGGAGGATGCCTTCGTGAAGATCATCGGCAGCGAGGAGGGCCTCGCCGCATGAACGCCACGACCGTCAAGGCCAAGCGCGCCAGCGCGTTTCTCACCGTGTTCCTGAAGGAGGTGCGCGAAAACCTGCGCGACCGCCGCACCATCGTCACCGCCCTGCTCACCGGGCCCCTGGTGGGGCCGCTGATCTTCTCGCTGCTGCTCGGTTCCATCCTCAACCGCGAACTGGACAAGGCCGAGCAACCGCTGAAAGTGCCGGTGATCGGCGCAGAGCGCGCGCCCAACCTGGTCGATGCGCTGAAGGCCGGCGGCATCGTGCCGCAACCGGCCATTGCCAACCCCGAACAGGCCGTGCGGCGGCAGGACACCGACGTAGTGGTACGCATCGGCGACGACTACGCCCAGGCCTGGCGCAAGGGCGAAGTGGTACAGGTGGAGGTGATCTTCGATTCCTCGCAGCGCGATGCCAACACCGCGGTGGAGCGCGTGAGCAAGATCGTGGAAGGCTATGCCCGGCAGCAGGGCGCGATGCGCCTGGTGGCGCGCGGACTCTCGCCCGGCACGGCGTGGCCGATCAGCGTGGCGCGGCGCGACCAGGCCACGGCACAGGCGCGCGGCGTACTGATGTTCAACATGCTGCCGTACTTCTTCGTGGTCACCATCTTCCTGGGTGGCATGTACTTGGCGATCGACCTGACCGCCGGCGAGCGCGAACGGCAATCGCTGGAGCCGCTGTTCGCCAACCCGGTGCCGCGCTGGAAGATCCTGGCGGGGAAGCTGGCAGCGATCTGCACCTTCTCCTGCGCCAGCCTGGTGATTACGTTGGCCGCCTTCGCGGTGCTGGGGCCGTTCGTGCCGGTGGACAAGCTCGGCATGGAGTTGAACCTCGGCTTGCGGTTCGCCGGCACCGTGTTTTTGCTGATGCTGCCGCTGGTGATGCTCACCGCCGCCTTGCAGACGCTGGTGGCGGCCTTCGCCAAGAGCTACCGCGAGGCGCAGATGTACGTGTCGCTGCTGATGTTCGTGCCGATCGTGCCGAGCCTGCTGATGTCGGTGTTCCCGATCAAAGCCAAGGCCTGGATGTACGCCGTGCCCCTGCTGGGCCAGCACCTGGGTGTGATGGGCGCACTGCGCGGCGATGGCGTGGCACCGCAGCAGGTGTTGTTCTGTCTGGGCGGAACGCTGGCCGCGGCGCTGGCCGCCACGCTGATCACGGCGCACTTGTACCGCTCGGAGCGACTGGCGATTTCCGGCTGACGCACCGGTGGCGTGGCTCCGGGGACGTGGCGGCCCCGGGGCCATATAGCCCCAGGCCATATACCCCCGGGGCATATAACATGGCGCCTTCCGTAAACGAGGAAGACCCCATGCGCCATCGCCTGCTCGCCCTGAGCCTCGCCGCCGCCCTCGCCGGCTGCGGTTCCTCCCATCAGGAAGCCGCCGCGCCAGCGGAACCGAAGCCGGCGGCGTCCGCTTCCGCCGCGCCCACGCAACCGGCGCCGCCGTCCACCGATGCGGATCTGGCGAAGCAGCGCATGGGCGACTACGCGACGGTGAAGCTAAGCGCCGACCTGTCGGGCTTCGACGACAAGCACAAGCGCATGATCGCCCTGCTGGTGCAGGCCGCGGACGTCACCAACAGCCTGTACTGGCAGCAATCCTGGGGCGACAAGGACGCGCTGATGAAGCGCATCCCCGACGAGGAAACGCACCGCTACGCCGAGATCAACTACGGCCCCTGGGACCGCCTGCACGAGGATCAGCCCTTCGTCGCCGGCGTCGGTCCGCGCCCGCCGGGCGTGCAGTTCTATCCGGCGGACATGAGCAAGGACGAGTTCGAGCAGGCCGACCTGAAGGACAAGGCATCGCTCTACACCCTGTTGCGCCGCGATGCGCAGGGCAAGCTGGCGACCTTGCCGTTCCATGAGGCCTACAAGGCGGATCTCGAGAAGGCCGCCGGCCTGCTGCGCGAGGCGGCCGGGCTTTCCGCCGACAAGGATTTCGCCGACTACCTGAAGCTGCGCGCCGACGCGCTGCTCAGCGACGAATACCGCAAGAGCGACTTCGCCTGGATGGCGATGAAGAAGAACCCGGTCGACATCGTGATCGGCCCGATCGAAACCTACGAAGACCAGCTGTTCGGCTACAAGGCCAGCTACGAAAGCTATGTGCTGGTGAAGGACCAGGCCTGGAGCGAGAAGCTCGCACGCTTCGTGAAATACCTGCCGGAACTGCAGCGCGAGCTGCCGGTGGATGCGAAGTACAAGGCCGAGAAGCCCGGCTCCGACGCCGATCTCAATGCCTACTTTGCTGTGTACTACGCGGGCGATGCCAACGTCGGCGCCAAGACCATCGCCATCAACCTGCCCAACGACGAAGAAGTCCAGCTCAAGAAGGGTACGCGCCGCCTGCAGCTGGAGAACGTGATGCAGGCGAAGTTCGACAAGATCATGCTGCCGATCGCGAAGGAGTTGATCGCCGCCGACCAGCAGTCGCACCTCACCTTCGATGCGTTCTTCGAGAACACCATGTTCCACGAAGTGGCGCATGGTCTCGGCATCAAGAACACGCTCACCGGCAAGGGCCTGGTGCGCGGTGCGCTGAAGGACCAGGCGTCGAGCTTCGAGGAAGGCAAGGCCGACATCCTCGGCCTGTACATGGTTACCAAGCTGGCCGAGAAGGGCGAGCTGGACAAAGCCAAGCTGATGGACAACTACGTCACCTTCCTGGCCGGCATCCTGCGCTCGGTGCGCTTCGGCGCGAGCGACGCGCATGCGAAGGCGAACATGGTGCGCTTCAATTTCTTCAAGCAGCAGGGTGCTTTCAGCCGCGACGCCACCACCGGCCGCTATCGCGTGGACTTCGACAAGATGACTGCGGCGATGAATGCGCTGTCCGCCAAGCTGCTGACCATCCAGGGCGATGGCGACTACGACGCGGCCAAACAGCTCACGGATGGGATGGGCAACGTCGACGCCGAATTGGCCGGCGACCTGAAGAAGCTGGAAGGCGCGAAGATCCCGGTCGACGTCGTGTTCGAGCAGGGCCTGGACGTGCTGGGCCTGCCGCAGCCTACCAAGTAACCGCACTCCGACTCCCTCTCCCCTCCGGGGAGAGGGTTGGGGTGAGGGGACCTACGGAGCGGAGAAGCGGGAAACCAACACCCGTGCGCTGCCTTTCACCACCGCTTCTGTCGAAGGCGCTCCTCCTCACCCGAAGACGGCCGTGCATCACGCAAGCCTCATCCCATACGCGACATACCCCAGCACTTCCCGCAGGCTCGAATACGCATCGCGCAGGAACAGCTGCCGCGCATAGATCCCGCCGGCATCCACCAATCCCTCCTGCCGCACCGCCAGCCGCGCCCGCGGCAAATGGAAGTACTGCGACACCACCACCACGCTGCGCTGCCCGTGCGCGGCCAGCCAGTCCCGCGCGTGGCGCGCCGAGGCGCGGGTGTTGTCGCCATGCGGATCTTCGACGATGGCGCCGGCGGGCACGCCATGCTCGACCAGCCACCGCTCCATGCCAGCCGCCTCGTCGCGGCCATCCGCTTCTACTCCGCCGCTGACCATGATCGTGCGGCAACCGCCTTGCCGGTATAGCGCCAGCGCCGCTTCAAGCCGGACGCGCAGGCGGGGCAGGGGGCGATTGCCAGGGCCGACCGTGTTGCCGAGGACCAGCGCCAGGTCAGCCGTGCGCGCCGGCCGGGTGTTCAGGCCGGCAACGGCGATGGCAAGCGCGCAGATCATCCACAGCAGCAAGCCGAAGCCGCCAAGGCGCAGCATGAAGCGCAGGCGGCGGCGACGACGGGAGAGGGAGAGGCGGGTGCGCATGTCCATGCGAAACGGCATGCCGTGGCGGAAAGCCGCGAGCATGCGCGGGCCGCGTGGCGGCATGCGGGCGAGCCCGAGGCCGCCCGCGGGCGCCGCCGGTCAGGAGGCGAGCCGCTCCTGCCGCATCGCCAGCCATCGCGAGACGTCGGGCCACTCCGAGGCGAGGATGCTGTAGCACACCGTGTCGCGAAGACTGCCATCCGGGCGCCGCTTGTGGGCGCGCAGCACGCCGTCGCGGTGCGCGCCGAGCCGCTCGATCGCGCGCTGCGAATCCTGGTTGCGGCCGTCGGTGTGGAACTCCACCGCGACGCAGCCGAGCGCGTCGAAGGCATGCCCCAGCAGCAGGCGCTTACAGGCGGTGTTGAGGTGGCTTTTCTGCCAGCGCTTGGCGTACCAGGTGTAGCCGATGGCGATGCGCGGCAGTTCGGGCGCGAAGTCGTAATAGCGGGTGGTGCCCACGATCTCGCCGCTGGTTTTCTCGCGGACGGCGAACGGCAGCATCGCACCCTTGGCCTGGCCGGCCAGCGCCGCCTCGATATAGGCGGCGGCCTGGCCGGGCGCGGGCGCGCTGGTAAACCAGAGCTTCCACAGCTCGCCGTCGGCCGCAGCGGCCTCCAGGTCGGGGGCGTGTTCGGGGCACAAGGGTTCGAGGAGGACGTGACTGTCCTCCAGGCGGGTCGGTTCCAGCGTGGGCATGGGCATTCCGGCGGGGACGCGTCAGGCGTCGAGATCGGGGATCAGCTTGCTTTCCAGGCGGGCGATGGCGTCTTTCAGCAACAATTTGCGCTTCTTCATGCGGGTCAGCTGCAGCTCGTCGCGGCCGATGGCGCTGGAAAGAGCCTCGATGGCCACGTCCAGGTCGCGGTGCTCCACGCGCAGTTCGGCCAGCAAGTGGGCAATCTCGGCGGGATCCTGGACCTGCATGGGCGGCGGCGACGGAAGAAGGACGGTAGCCGAGTGTAACCCCGCCGGACCCCGGGCGGCGCGGGCCGCTACAATGGCCGGCCTTCCCGCGTTACGCACGATCCATGCCTATGTCCGTCCAGCCCGACGCCCATCGCAAGCAGCAGTACGAGGCCGCCAAGCTGGCCAAGCGCCTGCGTCACCAGGTCGGCCAGGCCATCGCCGACTTCAACATGATCGAAGAGGGCGACAAGGTGATGGTCTGCCTCTCCGGCGGCAAGGATTCGTACACGTTGCTGGACGTCCTGCTGTCCCTGCAGGCCAAGGCGCCGGTGCATTTCGAGCTGATCGCGGTGAACCTGGACCAGAAGCAGCCTGGCTTCCCGGAACACGTGCTGCCGGACTACCTCACCGCGCGCGGCGTGCCGTTCCACATCATCGAGCAGGACACCTACAGCACCGTCACGCGCGTGATTCCGGAAGGGAAGACCATGTGCAGCCTGTGCTCGCGCCTGCGGCGCGGCGCGCTGTACACCTGGGCGGCGGCCAACGGCATCACCAAGATCGCGCTAGGCCACCATCGCGACGACATCCTCGGCACGTTCTTCCTCAACCTGTTCTATCAGGCCAGCCTGAAGGCGATGCCGCCGAAGCTGCGCTCGGACGATGGACGCCACGTGGTGATTCGCCCGCTGGCGTACTGCAAGGAAAGCGACATCGCCGAATACGCCGGGCAGCGGCAGTTCCCGATCATCCCGTGCAACCTGTGCGGCTCGCAGGAGAACCTGCAGCGCAAGGTGGTCAAGCGCATGCTGGAGGATTGGGAAAAGCAGTATCCGGGCCGCAGCGAAACTATGTTCCGCGCGCTCGGTTCGGTGGCGCCTTCCCAGCTGGCCGACCGCCACCTGTTCGATTTCGCCTCGCTCGGCTCGCGCGAAGGCGCGGCCCGCGCGGACGCGCACCAATGGCTAGCCGGTGCGCCCGCCGATGACGAAGCCGCGCTCAGCTGAAACGGACGCCGAACCGTTGCAGGCGGCGCACGACGCTGCTCTTTTCCCAGACCAGCTGGCCGGGAACTCGTTCGAAGCGAAGCTGGCACAGCGCCAGTAGCGCGCTGCGCATCTGCAGCCTGGCCAGCGGCGCGCCCAGGCAGTAATGCACGCCCTGGCCGAATGCGGTGAGCTGCCGGATCGGCCGCGCGAGATCGAGCCGGTCGGGATGCGGAAACATGGCCGGATCGCGATTGGCCGCACCCAGGTCGAGCACGACCGGTTCGCCGCGGCGCACGAGCCGGTCGCCAATCGTTAGATCTTCGGCCGCGACGCGGATGTTCGTGCGCATGGGGCCGTCGTACCGCAGCAGCTCCTCGATGGCCGAATCCACCAGCTCGGGCTGGCGACGCAAGCGTTCGTGCTGGTCCGGATGCCTGAGCAGCGCGAGCACGCCGTTGCCGATCGCATAGGACAGCACTTCGGTGCCCGCAAGCAGCAGTAGCGAGCAGTTCGCCGCGAGATCTTCGTCCGACAGGCGGTCGCCATTCGCACGCACGTCCAGCAGATGCCCCAGCAGATCGTCGCGTGCCGGCGTGCGGCGGCGTTCGGCGACGTGGGCGCGCAGGTAGTCCATGACCGTGGCGATGGCTTTTTCGGCCCGGGTGGGGTCGCCGGCGAATGCGGTCGCCTCGATGATGCGGAAGGCATCGCCCGCCAGCGCGTCCAGCGCTTCCGCGTCGCGAACGGAAATACCCAGCATGCCGAACATCACGTGCCTGGGCAGGCCCAGGGCGAAATCCCGCATGATGTCCGGCTGGTCGGCATCGCGCAGACGCCGGGCGAGATAGTTCGTCCGCTCATCGATGGAAGCTTGCCAGCGCCGCACCGACGCCGCGTCGAACAAGGGATTCATCAGATGGCGCAGGCGTCGGTGCGCCTCGCCGTCGATGAAAAGCATGGCCTGGTTGATGAAGTCCGCGGCAGGACCGGAGCGCTGCCGGATGAGCTGGAAAATGATCGTCACCACCCCGCTCTTCTCGGAAGGCGTGCTTTCGCCCAGGAGATGGCGGCCATCCAGCAGAAGCCGCTTGTCGCGCAGCGCGGCCGAGACGTCGGCATGGCGCGTCAGCCACCACACGGACGCGCCGGTGGATGCGTCCGTCATGCGGTAGACCGGCTCGCGAGCCCGCAGCTGCCGGAGGATGGGATAAGGGTCTTCGATGAAATCGTCGTGTTCGGGATGGAACACGATGCTGTCGTGCGTGGCGGCGAACGCACGTCCCTCGCCCTTCGCCAGGGGCCGGCCAGCCAGCCGGGTGAGCGTCAGTTCATAGCGCGTCGGACGCAGGCGGGCGTTCATCGCCTCGGCGAGGGTCTGCGCGTGGGGCGCAAGCACCATGGCGTAGTGATCGCCGGGAACCTCCACGATCGACAAACGCGGACAATGCCGGTCCCAGCCCATGGTTCGCTCGTCGAAGCGATGCTCCAGGCGACGCGCAGGATGGACGGCGTGCCTGGGAAAACCGCCAAGTGCGCGGAACAGCACGACCGGTCCCGTGTAATACCGGGGCTCGTAAGCCACCATCGCGTCGAAGCTCGCCATATGCACGCGGACCAGGGCGTCGAGCGAATCGCCGGCGAGCGCATTCCCCGCGTTTCCGCGCAGCTCGTCCGCGAGCAGGGTGCGCTGCGTTTGTGCATCCAGCCCGGCCAGCGCGTCCACCGATCCGCCTGGCATGGCGCGCCCGGTGAAGCGGTGCGCGACATAGGCCAGCTCGTACAGCGCCATGACATCGGCGGGCATATCGGACGGCCCCGGGCCGCCGACGGTCGTGGTGTCGAGCAGCAGCAAGTCGGCGACCTCGTCGCCCTGCTCGGTGAGCTGCCTGGCCATGTCGAAGGCTACCAGCCCGCCGAACGAGTGGCCGGCGAGATGGTAGGGGCCGGTCGGCTGGATCGCCTTCAACTCGCCGATATAGCGCCGCGCCATTTCCTCGACCGAACCCAGGGGCGGCTCGGTAGCGTCTATCCCGGCAGCCTGGAACGCGATGCAAGGCCGATCCGTGCCGAGGGCGCGGGCCAGCGAGAGCAGATAGGCGACGCTGCCGAAGAGCCCGCCGACCACGAAAAGCGGCGCTGACAGCGTCAGCGGCTCCAGCGGCCTGGCATGGCGCAGTCGCGCCGCCTGTGGCGGCCCGTCTTCCGACGACCGGCGCGGCGCGGCGTCGATGGCGTCCTGCAGCGCGGCCAGCGTGGTCGAGCGCATCACATCCACCACGCTCAGTTCCCGATCCAGGCGACGTTCCAGAACGCTGGCCAGTTCGGCCGCCAGCAAGGAGTCCATCCCGATCTCGGCCAGCCGGGTATGCGGGGCGAGATCGCCAATCGGTACGGAGGTCAGTTCACTGACCAGGTGGCGCAGCGCTTCATCCACCGTCGCCGCTCTTGCCGCTGCCATCGCCGTAGGAGCGGGTGTTGGCGCCGATGCGGTCGGGGTGTCCTCCGCGCGGGCCGGTGCGCGCGGAAGGCTTCCCTGGAAATAAGCATCGAGGTGGCCGCCGAGGAAGCGCGCCTTGCAGGCCCGCCGGGCAAGCTTGCCGCTCGATGTCTTGTCGATGCTGCGGGGTTTGATCAGGGCGACGGAAGCGACGGCCAGTCCATGCACCTGCAGCACCTGGGCCTGGATGGCGCGGACGATATCCACGACCACGGTCTCCTCGGCAGGAGGCGCGATCTCCGCAACGACCGCCAGCGCTTCTTCGCCGGTTTGCTCGATAGCGAACGCGATCACCGCGCCCGGCCGTACCGATGGGTGGGCCTGTTCGACGGTGTGTTCGATGTCCTGCGGATAGTGGTTGGCGCCGCGTGCGACGATCAGGTCCTTGATGCGCCCCGTCACGTAGATGTGCCCGCGCTCGATGAAACCGAGGTCGCCGCTGCGCAGCCAGGTGTCGCTTTCGCTACCCTCCATGGTGCCCCGGAACGGGCTTTCGTCCGCCTGCTCCATGCCCCAATAGCCTTGCGCGACATGCGGCCCCTCGATCCAGATTTCGCCAATGTCCCCGGCAGCGCATTCGCGGCGCGTCGCCGGGTCGACGATGGCGACGCGCACGCCTTCGCAAGGCACGCCGCTGGAGACGATGGGGATGGACCGCGATGCTTGCTGCGCCACGGGCTCGAAGCGGTTGCGCGCAAGCGCTTCGGTGTCGGCGGAAACGACGTGCCAGCCCTCGGCAAACGGGGTCGAGCAAACGCCCACGACCGCTTCCGCGAGGCCATAGCCGGGCAGCAGCACTTCGCGACGCAGTCCCTGCGGCGCGAAGGTGGTGGCGAACCGTTCAAGCGAAGCGAGGCGGACCGGTTCGGCGCCGACCAGACACAGTTGCAGGCAGTCGAGCTGCCAGCCGGCGCCCGCGTCCGCAGCCTTGCGCGAGGCCAGGTCGAGCGCGAAGTTGGGCGCGCAGGTATGCGTGATGCGTTCGCGGTGGATGGCATCGAGCCAGAGCGCCGGCCGTTTCAGGAAGTCCAAGGGCGAGGCGAGCTGCGCCGTGCAGCCAGCGCCGACCGGCAACATGACGCCGCACATCAGGCCCAGGTCGTGATAGGTCGGCAGCCAGGAAAAGATTCTCGAATCCGGCGTCAGCCGGCCGGCGCGCTGGAACATGCGCATGTTCGCCATCAGGTTGCCATGGCTGACCATCACGCCTTTGGGCGCCGCCGTGGAGCCGGAGGTGTACTGGATCAGCGCCAGATCGTCCGGCGAAGGGAATGACGGAGCCAGGTCAGCGGACGTATCGCCCACTTCCGCTTCCGCATCCAGCCATGCCGGCACGGCCAGCTCCGGCACCAGGCGGGAGAGATAGTCCTTGAACGCCAGGATCTGCCGGCTCGTGACGATCAGGCTGGCGGTCGAATCCGTGACCACCGCTTTGAGGCGCGGCAAGGTCCGCTGCAGGTTCGAAGGGTCGGGCGGATAGGCCGGGACGGCGACCGCGCCCGCGTACAGGCAGGCGTAGAAGGCGACGACGAAATCCAGGCCGGGAGTGAACAGCAGCAGGATGCGCTGGCCTTTGCCGCCGGCATCGAGCAGCGCCTGCGCAAGCGCTTTTGCGCGCGCGGTCAGTTGCGCACAGGTCAGTCGGTCTGCCTTCTCCCCCGAGCCGTGGATGAAGCTGAACAGCTCTCGGTCCGGTGCTATGGCCGCCTGCCGGTCCAGGCATGTATGCAGGGAAATGAAAACGCCGTCCATCGCCTTCTCCCCATCGAACCCATCCTTCGATCGGCGCGACCTTAGCGGCGTCCGCGCAGAGAATTCGTGAGCGTCCAAAGGGGAGGCTTCGGCGCGTCCTGGCGGCTCGCGGCTTTCGCCGGGTGGATGGCCAAACGCTGCTGCTGCGGGCGCCCGCTGCTATAGTGGATCGGCTCGGCCGGCCGAACATCCCGCCAGCCCCACTCTTCTCCCCAGCCAATCGCGAGTTCCTGCTGTGTCGCACTTTGCATCCGTTGAAATGACCCCGGGCGATCCGATCCTGGGGCTCACCGAGGCCTATGTCGCCGATACGCGCCCGGGCAAGGTCAATCTTGGCGTAGGCATCTACTACGACGAACAGGGACGGATCCCGCTGTTGCGCGCCGTGCGCGAAGTGGAGCAGCGCCTGGCGCAGGAAGCGAAACCGCGCGGCTACCTGCCGATCGACGGCCTGCCCGCCTACACCCAGGCCACGCAGAAGCTGGTGTTCGGCCCCGAGTCGCCGCTGCTGGCGGCGGGTCGCGTCGCCACTTCGCAGACTATCGGCGGCAGCGGCGCGCTGCGCGTGGGCGCGGACACGCTGAAGAAGGCGCTGCCCAAGGCGAAGATCGCCATCAGCAGCCCGAGCTGGGAAAACCATCGCGTGGTGTTCCTCGCCGCCGGCTTCGAGGTGGTGGAGTACACCTACTACGACCCGCAGACGCACGGCCTGGATTTCGCCGGCATGCTGGCGGACCTCGGCAAGCTGGAACCGGGCACCGTCGTGCTGCTGCACGCCTGCTGCCACAACCCCACCGGCGTGGATCTCAACGCCGAGCAATGGCAGCAGGTGGCCGAGCTGGTGAAGGAGCGCAACCTGCTGCCCTTCATCGACATGGCCTACCAGGGCTTCGACCAGGGCATCGACGCGGACGCCACCGCGGTGCGCCTGTTCGCCGCTTCGGGCATCGAATCCTTCGTGGTGACCAGCTCGTACGCCAAGTCGTTCTCGCTGTACGGCGAGCGCGCCGGCGCGCTGTCCTTCGTTGCCGCCGATCGCGACGAGGCGCTGCGCGTGCAGTCGCTGGTCAAGCGTGTGATCCGCTCGATCTACTCCAGCCCCGCCACTCACGGCGGCGCCCTGGTGGCCGGCGTGCTCAACAGCCCCGAGCTGCGCGCGATGTGGGAACAGGAACTGGGCGAGATGCGCGAACGCATCCACGCGATGCGCGCCGGCATGGTGGAGAAGCTCGCCGCGCATGGCGCGCCGCAGTTCGGCTTCATCCAGCAGCAGGCGGGCATGTTCTCCTACTCCGGCCTGAGCAAGGCCCAGGTGGATCGCCTGCGCGAGGAGTACGCCATCTATGCGATCGGCACCGGCCGCATTTGCGTGGCGGCGCTCAATCGTTCCAACCTGGAAACCGTGGCGGCGGCCGTGGCGGCCGTCAGCAAGGGCTGAGCCCGGGCGTCACGCCACCGTCATCCCCGGTTGCTTGAATCCCGATCCGCCAGCAAGGCGCGGCATCCGCCGCGCCTTTTTCTTGCCCGGGGAAAGCAGCCATGAAGAAAGCGTGGGTCGTCCTGTCCGCCGCCAGCCTGCTGTGCGCGTCCGTCGCGCACGCCGCCACCTCGCGGACCAGCTGGGTCGTGGCGCAGGTTTACGCCAGCAATCATCCGCTCGCCGTCACGGACCATGCGGAGCTCGCCACCAAGATGTCGACGATGGCGGCCAGCGCTTCCAACTTCTACCGCGGCACCGCGCAGCTCTTCTACCAGGACATGCGCACGCTACCCGCTTCCAGCTACGCCACCGCGCAGACCGGCTATACCTGGATCGGCGGCGACGCGCACGTCGGCAACTTCGGTGCGTGGAAGGACAGTGGCGGCAATACGGTGTTCACCGCGGACGACTTCGACGAAGGCTATCTGGGCCAGTACGTATGGGACCTGCGCCGCCTCGCCACCGGCATGGTGCTGGCCGGCCGGGAGAATGGCCTGGCCGACAGCGACATCGGCAGCGCGATCAAGGGCATGGTCGGCGCCTACGTCGACAAGATGAACGACTTCGCCGGCAGCAGCGCCGAGTCCAGCTTCCAGCTCAAGAGCGGCAATACCTCCGGCGTGGTGCAGGACACGATCGACGCGTCGAAGACCGACACTCGCGCCGACCTGCTGGCCAAATACACGCAACTCAATGGCAGCACGCGCAGCTTCCAGACCATCGCCGGCAAGCTGGCCGCGGTCGACAGCACCACCTACGGCAACATCGTCGCCGCGATGAGCGGCTACGTGGCGAGCATCGCCACGTCCAAGCGCTACGCCGCGAGCTACTACCAGGTGAAAGACATCCGCCAGAAGCTGGGTTCGGGCATCGGCAGCCTGGGCAAGCTGCGCTACTACATTCTGGTCGAAGGGCCTTCCACGTCTGCGTCGGACGACGTGATCCTGGAAGCCAAGCAGGAAGTCGCCAGCGCCGTGGCGGGCGCAGCTGCCGGACAGCTCCCGGCAGCCGACTACGGCTATCACGAAGGCCAGCGCGTGGCGATGACGGCGAAGGCGCAGACCTTGAACGCCGATATGTTGATCGGCTACGCCACGATCGGCGGCCTGGCGTACTACGTCCATGAGAAGTCTCCTTACGCGGAAGACTTCGATGCCACCCAGCTGACCAGCGCCGGGAAGCTGAGCACGGCCGCCACATATCTCGGCCAGGCCCTGGCTTCGGCCCACGCGCTTGCCGACCAGGATTACGACAGCGCCATCGTCGGCTACAGCATCGACAAGCAGGTCAGCAATGCGGTGACCAGCACGAGCGGGCTGGCCTCGGAGATCTCGGCGTTCGCCTTCGGCTACGCCGATCAGGTGGAGCTCGACTGGCAATCCTTCGTCGGCGCCTACGGCGCGGGGACGCCGCTGTACTGAGGCGCCATCGCCGGGCGGACGGAAGAGGGCGGCAACGTCGCCGCCCTCTTGCTGCATGACTCAGTAGTCGTAGCTCACGCTCAACCGCACATAGCGCGGCAACTGGCGCGACGTCGGCGTCCCGTACAGCGGGTTGGCCTTGTTCGGCGAGGATTCCGCGTTCGGGAAGATCGCCAGCACCCGCTGTTCGTTGAGCACGTTGAACACGTTCGCGCTGAAGGCCAGCCGGCTCGCCGCGAAGGCCGGGCGATAGCTCACGCCCAGGTCGATCTGCCGGATCCACGGCAGGCGGCCCTGGCTGCCGGGCGGCGAAGGCTCGCCCAGGCAGAAGTGGTAGCTGTTGCCGTAGCCGGCCGGATCGGTGCGGTCCGTGCCGTAGTAGCCCAGGCAGGGCTTGGGCGCGCCCGAGATCAGGCTGAGATTGGCGGAGGCCAGCCACTCGGGCGTGATCTGGTAGTAGCCGAAGAGCTTGATCTGGTGCTTGTGGTCGTTGTTCTGCGCGCCGTTGGTGTACGCCATGATCCAGGAGTTGTCCCAGTCCTGCGTGGTCGACACGGCGGTCTGGCCGGTGCCGCGCGACTCGCGGTACAGGTCCGAACGCAACTGGCCCTCGGTGTTGCCGTAGCTGCGCGAGAACACGTAGGTCAGCTTGCCGTACCAGCGGCCGTCGAAGGGATGCTCCAGGAAGCTTTCCAGGCCGTAGTAGCGGCGCTTCAGGCGCGGGAAGCCGAACTCGGCGTTGCTGAGCGGCACGCTCACGTAGTTGCCGGAGGTATCCACCAAGGTAAAGGTGTTGGCCTTGCCGGGATTGAACAGCCAGCAGCTCACCGGATTGCTGTCGGTGGTGACGTCGTGGCCCAGCGACTTGGCCTTGGCCAGCACCAAGTCGATATCGCAGTAATCGTCGATCGCGTTGCGCAGAACGCGCTGCGTCAGCTTGGCGCCGTAGACCCAGTCGCTGCCCAGGGTCTTGGTGAAGCCCAGGATGAATTCGTCCTGGTATTCGGACTTCAGCCCCTGTGCGCTCACCGTCCGCGGATCGGGCAGCACGCCGAAGGCGTTGTTCGCCGACACCGGCACAGACATCTGCGTGAGCCCGGTGGGTGTGCCGTCCGCTGCGATGCCGCTGTAGGTGAAGTACTGCGAGGTGCTGACGTACGCGCCCGCGGCGTTGAGCGACGGATTCAGTGGCAGGCCCAGGTAGTAGCGCCCTGCATTGCCGTAGACCTTGAAGCTGGAGTCGCCGTTCACGTCCCACGAGAAGCCCAGGCGTGGCGCCCACTGCGGCTTGTGCTGGGTGATGTACGGCTGGCCGTCGCTGTTGTAGTTGCGGAACTGGTCGTTGCGCAGGCCGATCGACAGCAGCCAGCGCTCGGTGAGCTGCCACTTGTCTTCGATGTACTGCGCACGCTGGCTGGAACGCACGGTGGCCAGGCTGGAGGCGACGTTCTTCACCACGTAGTAGCCCTCGGCACCGTTGGGGAAGCCGCCGGTGGCCGGCACGCCCAGGCCGGTGGAGATCGGCGTGTTCGGATCGCCCTGGCCGTAGCTCCAGTAATAGCCGGGGCCCGAGCTGGCCGATCCCTGGTTGATCGCCTTGGAGGTCTGGTTGTCGATACCGGCGCTGATGGTGTGATCGCCGAGCTTGTAGGTCAGATCGATGCGCGTATTGGTGGTGCGGTTGCCGCGGCCGGGATCGAACAGCGAGACGATGGTCTGGCTGTTGCCGCGACCGACGCCGCCGTTGAGCGCAGGGTTCTGGTTGGTGACGCCGTCGACGTAGGTGAGGCTCGGGTCGTAGCCGCCCGGCGCATCGTAGTCGGACGTCTTCATGCGGCCGTACTGCGCGGTGAGCGTGAGCGCGTCGGTGAGGTAGCCAGTGTACTTGGCGGTGTACACGTCGCCGCCGGCCTTGATGTTGTCGTCCGCGCCAATGCGCGTGCCTTGCGCGCGGTTGACGTAGTCATAGCGGTAGACCGTGCCGGAGGAGTTGTACTTGTCGGACGCGCCGGTGACTTCGAGGATGTGGTTGTCCGTGATGTTCCAGTCGACCTTCGCGTACCAGCGCGGGTCATTCTGGCGATAGGCCACGTAGGGCTTGCCCGAGAGGAAGCCGCTGACGGGGTTCACCGTGTTGCCTTCCTGCCGTTCGTATTCCCCGGCGACGAACAGGAACAGCTTGTCCTTCACCAGCGGGCCGCCGGCGTAGGCGCTGACCGTGGTGGTCCACTCGCGATCCTTGCTGTCCGGCGCGTAGAGGTTGCCGGCCACCGGCGTGGCGGGCAGGCCGTTGGCGTAGCTTCGGTCGCGCTGGCCGGCGCGGGCGAAGGCCGGTTCCCACAGCACCTGCGCGCCGAAGTGCCACTGGTTGGTGCCGCGCTTGCCCACCACGTTGATCACGCCGCCGTCGGAGCGGCCGTACATCGCGCTGTAGCCGCCGGTGTAGACCTCCTGCTGGTCGATCGCGCCGTAGGGGAGGCTGAGGCCGCCGAAGCCGCGCAGCGGATCGGTGGTGGCAAAGCCGTTGATGTAGTACGCGTTCTCGCTCGCCGACGAACCGCCGAAGCTGACCAGCGATTGCCCGGTGGGGCCCTTGAAGCTGCCGCCGTTGTTCACCACGCCGGGCGCGAGCAGGGCGATGGCTTCGGAGCTGCGGCCGAGCGGCACCTTGGCGAGCTGGTCCGCGGTGACGACGGTGCGCGAGTCCACGCTGGACACGTCGATCGCCGGCAGGGCATTGGCAGTGACGCTCACGCCGCTCAGGTTCTTCGCCGCGACCGCGCCGGCGAAGGACACTTCGGTTCCCGCGCCCACCTTGATGGCGATGCCGTCGCGCGTCTCTACGGCCTGGCCCTGCCGCTGCAGCGTCACGGTATAGGTGCCCAGCGGCAGTTGCCCGGCGCTGTAGCGCCCTTTCTCGTCCACCGGGACTTCGCGCGTGAGTCCCGTACTGCTCTTGATCTGCACGCTGTCGCCCTGCGTGGCGTCGACCTGGCCGAAGATGCTGCCGGTGGTCGCCTGCGCCAGCGCGCCGCCCGCGAGGCCCAGGCCGATAGCCAGCGCCAGTAGCTGTTTGATTGCCGGTTTGCCGTTCGTCATTGCGTCGTGCTCTCCCCTTCGAGGGCGGCGCACGGGCTTCGCGCGGGCATGACGCGCCGCGGCAAACCCTGCGTTTCCGCATGTGCCTGATGTTGCGTATGCAATCCGATGGATGGTCGTCGCGAGGCTACCGGAAGCCGCTGACGCGGCCGGTGGTCATCGCCGAAGCATGGCCAGGCAACACTCTCCCTGGATGTTGCGATGCGACATGCGACCCCGTTATAGCGAATATTTTTTTGGATGTATAGATGTCCAAAACGAATCCGCTGCGCCACGGGGCGGCACGGCGCGATGCGGTATGGCACCGGATGTGCGCCGCCGCACACCGGCGACGGGCAGGCATGTCGATATCACCCGGGCGGCATGAGCGAGGGGTGGTGCGGCCCCATCCGGTATGATGGTCGTTTCGTGCGCCCCGATCCGGGGCCGCCAGACCGCCTGGAATCCGATCCCCTTCTATGTTTTTCCGCAATCTGACGCTGTTCCGCTTTTCTCCCGCCGTTGCCGAAGACCTCAACCGACTCGACGAAGCCCTGGCCGAGCACCGCCTGCGCCCGTGCGGTCCGCTGGAAATGGGCACCAAGGGCTTCGTGCCGCCCGTGGGGCGGGGCGAGGAAGCGCCTCTCACCCACGCGGTTAACGCCTGCACCCTGGTCACCGTGGGCAGCGAGGACAAGCTCCTGCCGGCCGCCGTGGTCAATGACGAGCTGCAGCGCAAAGTGCAGAAGATCGCCGAGGAGGAAGGCCGCAAGGTCGGCGGCCGCGAGCGCAAGCGCCTCAAGGAAGACCTGCTCACCGAGCTGCTGCCGCGCGCCTTCGTGCGCAGCTCGCGCCTGTCCGCCTACGTGGACAAGCGCCACGGCTGGCTGGTGCTGGACAGCTCCAGCCGCAAATCCGCCGAGAACGCCCTCACCCAGATGCGCGAGGCGCTGGGCAGCTTCCCCGCCGTGCCGCTGGCACCCGAGGAGGGCCCGCGCGTGCTGATGACCGACTGGCTGGCGACCGGCAACCTGCCGGGCGGCCTGGCCCTGGGCGACGAATGCGAACTGCGCGACCCCGCCACCGCCACCGGCGCCATCGCGCGCTGCCGCCGCCAGGAGCTGGACAGCGAGGAAGTGAAGGAACACCTGCGCAACGGCAAGCAGGTCTTTCAGCTGGGCCTGGTGTTCGACGACCGCATGAGCTTCGTGCTGGGCGAGGACCTGGTGGTCCGCAAGCTGAAGTTCCTGGACGTGGTGCTGGACGAGCTCGGCGACAGCTACCAGGACTCCGCCGCCGAGATGGACGCTCGGTTCGCCCTGCTGACCCTGGAGCTGGAGCGTTTGCTGAACAAGCTGGAAGAATGGTTCGGCCTGCCTCGACCGGCGGATGGCTGAGCACGCCAGCTGAACGTACCTTCGGCAGTTTCGAGGTTTTGCCCCGCGGGCCGCGCCATGTCGCGGCCCGTTTCATGAGCGGGCTCCCAGCCAGGGTTTTACCCGGTTTCTCCCGGCTCCGCGGCGGGCAACGCCCCCCGTCCCGACGTCACCCGGCCGTCTTGCATAGCCTGCATGCTCTCCCCACATTGGCGAGCGGAGAATGGCGGCACAGGGCGTGCGAGCGAAGAATAGGCGGTAAGACGGGGTAGTACCGATGGCGCAGCATCTGGAAGGCGATTGGCTGGAACTGGCGACCACGAGCGGCGGAACGATCCGCGTGCTCAAGTCGGCGCACCCGCGCGCACGACGCTTGCGCCTCACCGTCACGCCGAAGGGTGCGCGCGTGTCGTATCCGCATGGCACACATCCGGCCCAGGTCAGCGCGTTCCTGCGCAGCCATGTCGACTGGCTGGAAAAGAAGCTGGACGAATTGAACCTCGTCACCAAGCCGCTGCCGCCGCTGCGCCTCGGCTACGCCACCGAATTCCCGCTGCGCGGCGAAACCACGCTACTGGACTGGGCCGAAGGGCCGTATCCGAAAGTGGAGCCGTACGACGGCGGGCTCACGCTGGTGATCCCGCGTCCGCATACGCGTGCACTGCCTGTGGCGCGCGGCCTGCTCGCTTCCTATTTCGAAACGCTGATGCGCCGCGACGTCGCGCGCTGGATGGCCGGCTACGTGCCGCAGCTCGGGCTGGCGCCCACCGCCTTGCGTATCCGCCCGATGAAGAGCCTGTGGGGCAGCCTCGACACCCGCGACCGCATCAATCTCGATCTCGCGTTGGCGCTCGCACCGCCGGCGGCGCTGCGCTACGTGCTCGCGCACGAGCTGTGCCACCTGAAAGTGCGTAGCCATGCGCCGCGCTTCTGGGCGCAGGTGGAGAACCTGTTTCCCGAATGGCGCGAGCAGCGCGACTGGCTGCGCCAGAACGGGGCGATGCTCAAGGCCGAGCTGGATCGGCTCGTCGCCGACGTGGCGGACTGAGCAGCGTCGGATCGCCTGCGTTCAAAGCGCCGGGTATATGCACTCGACATCGCAGCGATGACGTCCCATCGATACGCGGAAGAAGCGCGGCCGCCTCTGCACGCGCGCAGCCGCGGGCTGAAACGCCGCGTCAATACGTCTCCCTGCCGTAGCGCAGGTACAGCCATCCGGTCAGCGCGAACGCCATCGCCGTGAAACAGGCCGCCACCACGAACAACGGCCCGTAGCGCCCGCCCGACACCAGCCAGCCGCCGAGCGGGCCGGCCACACCCAGCGCCAGGTCGGTGAATACCGAGTATGCGCCCAGCGCCGAGCCGCGGTTGCTGAGCGTCACGCGCTGCACGGCTTCCACGCCCAGCGCCGGGAAGATCAGCGAGAAGCCAAGGCCGGTGAGCGCGCCGCCGAACATCGCCACGCTCGCGCTGCCTGCCGCGGCGAGCACGAGCAAGCCCGCGAATTCGGCGACGAACGACACCAGCGCCACGCGATAGCCGCCGAAGCGCGAGATCGCTCCGCCGAACACCAGGCGTACGCCCACGAAGCACGCACCGAACACGCTCAGCGTCGCCGCCGCGCCGCTCCAACCCATCGCGGCGTAGTACAGCGTGACGAAGGTGGCGAGTGCGCCGAAGCCCACGGCGCCGAGCGCCAGGCCCATGCCGTACGGCAGCACGCGCCCGAACACGTGGTGCATCGGCAGGCGCTCGCCGGACGCCACTTTCGCGGCAGGCCGGCGCCACGCCAGCAGCAAGCCCAGCACCATCAGCAGCGCGCCGGCGATGCCGATCGCGACGAAGCCGAACGCGCCCGCCAGCTGCACGCCCAGCGGTGCGCCCGCGGCCAGCGCACCGTACGTCGCCACGCCGTTCCAGGAGATCACCTTCGCCGTATGCGCCGCGCCGACGCGGCCGATGCCCCACATGATGCAGCCGGTACCGACGCAGCTTTCGCCGACGCCGAGCGCGAGGCGGCCCAGCAGCAGCAGCGCGAGCGATGCCAGCGGCCAGGGCCGCAGCAGCGCGGCCAGGATCATCAGTACCGCGCTCGCGCCGCAGGCCGCCATGCCGATCAGCGCCGCGCGCTTGGGGCCGGCGGTGTCCGAGGTGCGGCCGGCGAAGCCGCGGCTGAGCAGCGTGGCGATGTACTGCGTACTGATCACCAGGCCAGCCAGCACGGCGCCATAGCCCAGCTCGCCGTGCACGAAGGGCGGCAGCACGGCCAGCTGCAGGCCGATCACCAGATAGGCCAGAAAGGTGAAGCAGACCACCTGGACAATGCGCCAGGTAAGCCGCAAGCCCTGGGGCTCGTCGCGGGAAACCGTGTTCATGGGGGCCTTGATGCGAAACCGCGCGCGAGCGAACAGCGTGCGCGCCCGTGTATTGTCGCAGAGCAACATGGCCCGCGGCGAATGAAAAGACCGTTACGCGGGGGCTCCCGCCGGGCCTTCAGCCGTCCGCGGCAGGGAAGTCGACGTGACCGATCCAGTTGCGCTGCCGGCGCGCCAGGCGGTCGCCGACGCTCTCGCCGTCCAGCGAGCTGGAGCTACGCTGCAGTCGTGCCGGATCGACGTTCTCGAAGGTGTTGACGTTGACCACCGCGTACAGCCGTCCGTCGATGCGGCTGGTCACCAGCGGCGGCACGCCGCAGGTCATGCAGACCTGGAACGCGGCGGTTTCCGTGCCGAAGGCATAGCGGGAAACGCGCGCCGGATCGGCGACACGTACGGATAGCCGTCCATCCGGATAGGAGGTCCACACGCCGCCGTGGCGCGTGCAGAACGTGCAGGTGCAGGCGCGCGCAGGAATCGACGCGGGATCGGGCTGCCAGTCCAGCGTGAAGGCGATGTTGCCGCAGTGGCAGCGCCCTTCGATCAGCATGTATGCCTCCTTCCTGCCGCTTCGATCACCGCGTCCGTCAGCCCAGCGGCATGTGCTGCAGCGCGAATGCGCCCAGGATGCGTGCCGTCTCGTCCGGCTTTTCCAGCACCGGCATGTGATTGCAGCCGGTGAGGATGCTGGAACTGATCGAGCTGGCACGGCTCAGGCCGCCACGCAGGCTATCGAGCGCGGAGATATCGATGATCTTGTCGTCGTGGCACCACAGGCCGAGCACCGGCATGGTGAGGCGGTCCAGGCGGTTCTGCACGGACAGATACTGCGAGGGATCGCGCAGCTCGTTGAACGTGCGGTCGAGGTAAGCGCGGTCGCGCTGGTTCTTCTCGACCAGCACGTCCTGGAAGCGCCCCGGGATATTCGGCATCTTTTCGAAGGCCAGCAGCGTCGCGTGCTCGAAACCGGCACGGTCGTCATAGGCGAAGGGGTTCTTGCCGCTCAGCGCGCCGCGCGCGAAGTCGTTCTCGTTGGCTTTCAGGCCGAAGGCGTCGACCAGCGCGAGGCCACCCACCTTCTCCGGGTGGTCGGCCGCATAGACGCTGGCGATGGCGCCGCCCATCGAATGCCCGACCAGCATGAAGCGCTGCAGGCGCAGCGTATCGACGAAGCCCTGCAGGCGCGCGGCCTGCGCGTCGATGTTGTAGCTGGCGCCGTCCACGCGCGTGGAATCACCCCAGCCCGGCAGGTCCGGCGCGATCACGTGGAAATGCGGCGTGAGCAGGCGCAACTGCTCCAGCCAGACGTTCCTGTCGGCGGCGAAGCCATGCAGCAGCACCAGGGTCGGGCCCTGGCCGCCTTCGTAGTAGACCCACTTGGTATCGCCCACCTGCACCGAGTGCGTCTCCACGTGCGCGGCCATCGCCTTGCGCGCGAGCTCGGCGCGCAGCAGCCACTGCGGCGCGAACAGATAGCAGCCGCCCAGGCCGACGCCCAGCACCACCGCCACGATGACGAGGAACTTCAGGCGCCGGATCAGCAGGCGCTGCCACAGGGGGCGCTGGTTGGCCGCCGGGCCGGCGGGAAGGGAAGGCTTGCTCATGAAGAGGGTCCGCGCTGGGGGAACACAGGCATGTCGGGTCGCGCGCCGCGCCGATCAAGTGCGGCGCGGCGCGCGATGGCGATCACTTCGCCGGCTTCTTGGCCTTGTCGATGATCCGCTGGACGGCGTCCTGCGTCATCGGGTGGTAGCCGGCCTTGGCTTTCGCGTACACCTGCTCGGCGTAGGCGAGACCTTCCGGCGTCTTCACGAACGCCTTGTACAGCGGCGTGGTGAGGTACAGACGGCCGATGCGCGTCATGTGCTCGGCGGCGGCGCTCCACACGTCCTTGTCGCCGGCGGCGATGGCGTGGCTGTACCAGCGCATGCCGATCTCGGCATTCGGCGTGCCGGTGAGGTGCCAGGCGGCATCGAGCTGCTTGAGCTTGTCCAGCGGCGCGACGTCGGGCATGCCATCGAGGAAGTACATCCATTCCTGCGTGTTCCAGCCCTTGGCATCGAGCTTGTCCGCCGCCAGCGAGCCGCCGAGGAACGCGCTGCGCTCCTTGTCGATCGCCTCGAAGCGCGGCGAGGCCGGCAGCGGCGCGTTCTTCGGCACACCCGGCTCGTAGACCCATGCCTTCACTTCGGCCCAGTCCATCTTGCCCGGGTTCTTATCGAACAGATTGGCCTTCAGGTAATCCAGCATCTGCTCGGTGGTGATGCTCTGGAAGGCGAAGTGCGCGAAATAGCCCTTCAGGTAGGCGTCGAAGGTCTCGCGGCCGAAGCGCTGCTCCAGCGTGCGCAGGAACCAGGAGCCCTTGTCGTAGGCCACGTCGGAGAGCGCATCGTCGGCATCGATGCCGCGCGGTTCCGGCGCCAGCTTCTGCGCATTGGCGGGCATCTCGCCGATGTGCTTCTGCAGGCCGCGCGCGGAAAGCAGGGCTTCCTCGTCGGCCAGGGCCTTGCCGTAGACCGCCTCGGTGATGCGGCCCTGCACGTAGGTGGTGAAGCCTTCGTTGAGCCAGATATCGCGCCACGCAGCGCTGGTCACCAGGTTGCCCGACCACGAATGCGCCAGCTCGTGCGACACCAGCGAGACCAGGCTCTTGTCGCCCACCAGCACGGTCGGCGTGGCGAAGGTCATGTTGGGGTTTTCCATGCCGCCGAACGGGAACGAGGGTGGCAGCACCAGCAGGTCGTAGCGGCCCCACGCATAGGGGCCATAGAGCTTCTCGGTGGCCTGGATCAGCTTTTCGGTGTCCTCGAATTCCTTCGCCGCCTTGTCGACGACGCTGGGCTCCGCGTACACCGCCGAGCGGGGGCCGGTCTCCTTCACCGCGATGTCGCCTGCGGCGATTGCCAGCAGGTAGGAGGGAATCGGGTGCGGCTGGTCGAAGCGGAAATCGCCGTCCAGCGCGTGCTTGGCGTCGTTGAGCGCGCTCATGGTCACGCGCACTTCCTTCGGCGCGGTGACGTGGGCGCTGTAGGTGAAGCGGATCGCCGGCGAGTCCTGCAGCGGCACCCACGAGCGCGCATGGATGGATTCCGACTGCGAGAACATGAAGGGCAGCTTCTTGTCCGCGGTCTGCTCCGGCGTCAGCCATTGCAGGCCGGAAGCGGTCGGCGCGGTCGTGTAGGCAATGCGCACCTGCGCCGGATGCTGCGGCGCCTGGATCGTGAGCTTGCTGCCGAGCTGCTTGTCGGCCGGCGCCAGCGCGTACGTCAGCGCCGTGGCCTTGCCGGCCGCGTCGAGCGCTTCGACCTTGGCGATCTTCAGGTCGCGCGTGTCGAGCACCAGCGTCTTCGCCTTCGCGTCCTTCCAGTCCAGCTTCAGCGTGGCCTGGCCGTCGAGCTGCTTGTGCGGGAAGTCGATCTTCAGGTCCAGGTCCAGGTGAGTGACGCGCACCTGGTCGGGCTGGGCGTAGGAGTGCGGATCGGCGGCGTAGGCGGCCATCGGCAGGGTGAGGGCGCCGATGGCGAAGGCGCAGAGGAGGCGCATGGGGTGCTCCGGTGGAACGGGAGGGGCGAGTATGCCATCGCGGTGTGGGGGTGGCTTGTGGCGGGGGTCATTGGGTCCTGGGGGCGTCCGTTTGGGTGGAGGCCTGGCGGTCGAGGCTGGCGTGAGCCCGCGAGCCCCAACGGGTGCTAAGGGCCGCCTTGCACTCACCTACTCGTCATTCCGGCGCAGGCCGGACGAAGCGCGTAGCGCGGAGAACGCCCGTAGGGTGGCCCCGAAGGGGCGAGCGTAGCGAGTCACCCAGTGGCGGTATCGCTCGGTTGTCGCCTCGTCGCCAGCCTTGTCTCGCCCCGTGCGGGGCGAGGGGTTTCGCTCTCCTGCCGGAGAGCGAGTTACTTCTTCTTGCTTGCCCAAGAAGAAGTAACCAAGAAGAAAAGGCCCCCTGCGCGGCGCCCTTCGCAGCCTACGCTGCTCCGGGTGCGTTGAGGGCTGGCCGGGCTTTTCGACAGGGCATCCATGCCCTGATCGAAAAGGCGGGGACGTCCTGTCCCCGCCCGCCTTCGGCGGCCTGATCGTCCAGCCCTCACCGCCGCGAAGGGAACCCGGGAGATCAAGAGCGACACGGAGCGTCGCTTCGCTCGCTCTTGTTTGGTCGGTGGTTGCTTGCCGCAGTACTGCACTTCTCCTTCTCCCCTTCGGGGAGAAGGCGGGATGAGGGGCGGGTGCTCGCGAATCCCCTCCCAACCGCGACCGAACCCCGCGCTCAACGCGGCGCATGCGGATCGACCGAATACGGATATCGTTCCGCCACATATCCAGGCTGCGCCTCGACGCGATCGAACCACGCTCGAAGATGCGGATAAGGCTTCAAGTCGAAGCCCGCCTCTTCAGCCAGCCGCGTATAGGCGAACAGCGAGATATCGGCGATGGTGTAGTGCCCGCCGGCGATATACGGTCGCATGGCCAGTTGCGCATCCAGGATGGATAGCGCGCGCAGGCCCGCGTTCCGCTTCAGCTCCACCATCGCCGCGCCGCGTGTCGCGAGCTGCCCGGTCAAGGTCCAATAGCGCAGCGAGCCGATGACCGACTCCACGCGCTCCTGCTCGAAGCTCAGCCACTGCCACACCTTGGCGCGGCCGAACGCATCGCCCGGAAGGTACGGCGTGCCCTCGGCGAGATAAGCGAGGATGGCGTTGGACTCGGCCAGCGTGCGGCCGTCTTCCAACTCGATCGCGGGCACGGTACCGGTAGGGTTGATGCGCAGGTACTCGGGACGCTGGCCTTCGCCTTCGAAAATGCTCACCGGCACGGTGCAATGAGGAAGGTCCAGATGGCGCAGCAGTTGGCGGATCTTCCAGCCGTTCTGCGAGGGCAGGTAATCGTAGAAAGTCAGCACGAGACGAGTTCCAAAAAGAGTTGCCTGCAGGATCGCGGGAAGCTCCTCGCGCCACCCTCCGAATCTTGCTCGCGGCCCGCGCGATGGCTTCGCCGCGGTGCTATGCCGCGCCGACGAATGAGGGGAACACGGACGGAAGCCAAAGATCTCCGCTGCGGTGCGATGGCATTATTCGGCATCGTGTGATCACGCGTTTCCCGGAGGAGTCCTTCGTGCATCCACCGTTCGGCCTGGAAGGTCTCGCGCCGTGCACCGCCGCGGATGACACCTGGGCGTACTGGCGTCCGGCCGTTGCAGGCATCGTCGAGCTCGGGACGGTGCGGGGCACGGACGTCGGGCTTCCCGGACATTTCCACGATGAGGACCAGATCACTTTCGTGATCGCCGGGCAACGCCGTTTTCTATTGGGCGACGCGCAGGTCACGATCGCCGCGGGCCGCGGCCTCTGCATTCCGGCAGGCATGGCGCATCGCTCGTTACCCGAATCCGGCGGGGTGTTGTGTATGAACCTTTATCTGCGCGCCGGCGAATACGACACGCATCGCTTGCTGGATCGCCTTGCAAAGGCCTGGCCCATCCAGGGCGCGGCATGGGACGCGCTGGTGGAACAGGCGCGCCGGCGCCATCGTGACCCTTACCCGCCACTAGCCGCCGGCCGACCGCTGATGAGTCGTTCGGCGACTTCGGTGCGGGCTGCCGCGAGCGAGTTCGCGATGAGCCGGGAGGGTTACTCCCGCGCGTTCCGGCGCCGGTACGGCCTGCCGCCGCAAGCGTTCGATATCGTCCGCAGGCTCAATCACGCACGAGGATTGCTGCGTGCCGGTACGCCGCCGGCGGACGCGGCCGCGCTGGCCGGATTCGCCGATCAGAGCCACCTGGGACGCTGCTTCCGGCGGATCTTCGGCGTCACGCCAGCCCGCTATCGCGCCGGCTGAAGCCGGTCACATCCGTTCCAGACGGGCGCCACGCGCACAGCCTAGTCTTCCTGGAAGCAGCGGCCGGTGGCGGCTCGCGCGTGATCCGGAGTGCCCATGGGCATCGCATCGACTGTTTTTCTCTATCTGGCCGTCATCGCCGCGGGCATCAGCGTGGCCGTGCAGCAGGTGCTCAACGCCAACCTGCGCAGCGAGATCGGCTCGCCATGGTGGGCGGGCTTCGCCAGCTATTTCGTCGGCATGCTGGCCATGCTGGCATTGGCGCTCGCCACCAAGGGTCCCCGGCTTGCGGAGGTCGTGTCCGCCCGGTCCGCTCCCGTGTCCTGGACCGGCGGTATTTTCGGGGCCATCTTCGTCGGTACTGCGATCCTGACGATTCCGCGGCTGGGCGCGGCCACCGTGCTCGCCCTTATCGTCGTCGGGCAGATGGCGGCGGGGATCGCCATCGACCATTTCGGATTCCTCGGCTCGCCGCAGCAGCTTGCGAACCCTGCGCGGCTCGTGGGCGCCGTATTGCTCGTGGCGGGGGTGCTGCTGATCCGGCGGTAGCCAGGTCCGGCAAGGGCGCATGTCAACCGAAAGCTTCGTTCGCGCGTCATGGGCGGATGCCGCCCATAGGGTGACGATCGGTCGCGCTTATGTCTCTTAGCTCCCGCCGCCACGGCTTCCTGTTCATGCTTCTCCAGTTGGCTGTTTTATGTGCCATCGCCATGCTTGCCGGCGGGCTCCACGCCCAGGCTTCGGTCGCGGCGAGCTATGGCGGTGCCTGGCGTCTGGACGATGGCAACAGCGACAGCGCCGATACGGTGAAGCGACTGCTGCGCGAAGCCGGGCAGAGTGCTGCGGCGCCTGCGGCAGCCTCGTCCACGGGCGCTTCCACACCAGCCGCACGTCCGGGCCAGGGCGGCCATCGCGGCGGGGGGATGGGCCGCGGCGGCATGGGTGGCGGCGGCATGGGCGGCCATGGTGGACGCGGCGGCAAAGGCGGCCGTGGCGGCGAGACGGCCAAGGATGAGAAGGGCGAGGATTTCCGCGGCGACTATCCGCTGCCGCCCACTCTGGAACACGACAACGTGCTGCTCGTGCAGCAGGACACGCAGTCGATCCAGGTGCGCTTCGCCGACGGTTCGGCCATGGACGTGCGCCTCGATGGCCAGAGCCGCCAGACCCTGGCCGGCAACGCGATGGTCAGCGCGCGCCGTGAATCGGACGGCCTGCACGTCTCGATCCAATATGCAGACGGCTCGAAGCTCGACCAGCGATGGATGCTGGCGCCGGACGGCAAGCAACTCACCGTGCTGGGCGAATGGCGCGCGCCGGGCATGGCGCAGCCGGTGAGCTTCCGGCGCGGTTACGTGGGCCTGCCGTAACCGCGTGAGCGAAGCTAGCCGTACCGGTCCGCCAGCCGGTCCGTCGCGGTGACCAGCACATCCACGATGGCCGGCTCGTTCGCCGCGTGTCCGGCCGTGACCACGTGGAAATCGGCTTCCGGCCACGCTTCGGCAAGGTCGTACGCATTCTTCACCGGACAGATCAGGTCGTAGCGGCCGTGCACGATAGTGGCGGGGATGCGGCGGATCTTCGCCACGTCGCGCAGCAGCTGGCCCGGTTCCAGGAAGGCGCGATGGCGGAAGTAGTGCACCTCGGCGCGTGCCTTGCTGATGGCCGATTCCTGCGTGCCCGCGTCGGCGGGATCGTAGGGCGTGTCCTCCAGCGCGATGCAGCTGCTTTCCCACGCGTCCCATGCCAGCGCGGCGGCCAGGCGCACCTGCGGATCGGGATCGTCCAGGCGGCGCCAGTAGGCCTCGACCATGTCGCCGCGCTCGGCCTCGGGGATATGCGCGAGGTAGCGGTTCCACTCGACCGGCCTTACATAGGCCGCGCCGGCGCCAAGTTCGTTGAACCAGTGGAGCTCTTCGTCGCGCACCAGCCAGATGCCGCGCAGCACCAGGCCCAGCGCGCGCTCGGGATGTGCCTGCGCGTACGCCAGCGCGAGTGTGGAACCCCACGAACCGCCGAATACCACCCAGCGCTCGATGCCCAGCGCTTCGCGGATCGTCTCGATGTCACGCACCAGGTGCCATGTGGTGTTGTCGCGCAGCTCGGCAAATGGCGTGGAGCGACCCGCGCCGCGCTGGTCGAACAGCACGATGCGGTAGCGCGAGGGATCGAAGAAGCGGCGGTGATAAGGCGACACGCCCGCGCCCGGGCCGCCGTGCAGGAAGATCACCGGCAGGCCGTCGGGATTGCCGCACTCCTCCACGTAGAGGTTGTGGAGCGCATCCACCTGGATGCGTTGCGTCTTGTACGGTTCGATCTCGGGATACAGCTGGCGCATGCGGCACGCTCCTTGGCAATCGCGCGAGCATAACCCGCGCGATCGCGTGCCGTGCGGCATCAGCTCAGCGCGGCGTTGGCTGTGTTGCGCATCGCCAGCGTGATCGGGCGGTTCTCATGCGAGGTCTGCAATACCACCAGGGTGGTGGTGCTGATGCTCGGATGGATCTTCAGCAGCCGGTCCAGCACGTTTTCCAGATGCGGCACCGACATGGCGACCACGCGCAGCAGCGCAGAGTCCTCGCCTGCCAGGCGGCGGCAATCCAGCACTTCCGGCACACCGGCCACCAGTGCGCCGACGCGGGCGCAGGTGCCGCCGTCGCAGCGCAGGCGGATCATCGCCTCGATCTCGTAGCCCAGGCGGCGCGGGTTGACTTGGGCGCGGTAGGCGGTGATCACGCCGGCCTCTTCCAGGCGCTTGACCCGCTCGGCCACGGCCGGCGCGGACAGGCGCACCTTGCGGCCCAGCTCGGCGTAGCCCTGCCGGGCGTCCTGTTGCAGGGCCTCGAGGATCTGCCAATCCTTGGTGTCGAATGAGGGTTTCGATTCGAAGGTAAGAGCGTTCATGGAATGATTCGATCAAAGGCGAAACATGGCCATCGTACTCTGATTCATCATTCCGGGGCAGAACCTTCCGATCTACGATTTTCCTTGCTTCCCGCCCAGGAATCCCCCCATGTCCACCCCGGAACGCCTCGACGGGCGCGCGCTGATCTACATCGGCATCGCCCTGCTCACCTGGTCCTCGGCCTACGCCGCGATCGCCCACGCCCTGGGCTCGTTCACGCCTGGCGAAGTGGCTTTCGCGCGGCTGGGCATCGGCTCGCTGTGCTTCGCGGTGCTGCTGCTGTTCAAGCGCGTGCCGCTGCCCGCCCGCAAGGACTGGCTGCAGCTCGCGGTGCTGGGCGTGCTGGGCCTGACCGTGTATCACCTCTGCCTCAACACGGCGGAAACCCGCGTGGCCAGCGGCACGGCGGCCATCATCATCTCGCTGATTCCCGCCGCCACCGCCGCGCTGTCGGCGCTGTGGCTGCGCGAGCGGCTGTCGGTGCGCACCCTCACCGGCCTGGGCATCGCCCTGGTCGGCGTGGTGATGGTGGTGCTGGCCAGTGGCAAGGGCGTGAAGTTCGAGCCGATGGCGGCGCTGGTGCTGGTGAGCGTGCTGTGCTCGTCCATTCTGTTCGTGGGCCAGAAGCCCTTGTTTGCGCGCAACAGCATGTTGGGCGTCACCGCGTTCACCTTCTTCGCCGGCACGCTGGCGGCGCTGCCGTTCGGTCTGGGGCTGCCGTCCGCGCTGCTGCATGCGCCGGCTGCGCATATCGGCTCGCTGCTGTGGCTGGGCATTGCGCCGACCTTCATCGGCTACATCGCCTGGAACGCCGCGCTGCAGCGCGCGTCGGCGTCGCAAGTCAGCAGTTTCATCTACTTTTCGCCACCGATCGCGGTGCTGATCGGCTGGGTGTGGCTGGGCGAGCGGCCGGCGCTGCTCACCGTGGTCGGCGGCGCCGTCACCGTTGGCGGTGTGATCCTGGCCAATGCGCGCAAGCGCTCGCCGGCCGCGTCCACGGCCACCATCGCGGCGACGCCGGCCAAGCAGCACTGAAGCAGCCATGGCGTTGATCAGCTTGGCCGAGGTGGCCGATGGCTTGCCGCAGGCTTGGACATCGAAAGTGCTGGCGCGCTTCGGCGGCGCCAACTTCAAGGTGGCGCGCATGGACGCATTGGCTTACCCGGACGAGTGCCACGACTATCCGGAGGGCCTGCTGGTACTGGATGGCCAGATGCTGCTTCAGATCGGTGGCGATGTCGTGCGAGTGGGCCCCGGTGAACTGTATGTCGTCCCGGCGGGCGTGCCGCACGCGGTGGCGCCGGGAAGCCACGGGACGCTGGTGATCCTCGACACCTGACACCGTCACAGGTACTGCGTTCGATCCGCATGCGGTCGAGGCTGCCTGCGCCGGCGAACGCGGCTACGCTTAGGCCTCCACCGACGCGCCGCGGGGAGGCCGGCATGTACACGCTCTACATCGCCAACAAGAACTACTCCTCCTGGTCCATGCGCCCTTGGGTGCTGCTGCACGAGCTGGGCATTCCCTTCGAGGAGAAGCTCGTGCGCTTCGAGGGCAATCACAACTGGGCCAACTTCCGCCCGTTCGCGCCCAACGGCAAGGTGCCCTGTCTGCATGATGGCAACACGGTCGTGTGGGATTCGCTGGGCATTGTCGAGTACCTCGCCGAACGCCATCCCGGCGTGTGGCCGGAAGACCCCGCCGCCCGTGCCTGGGCGCGCTGCGCCACGGCGGAAATGCATTCCGGCTTCGGCCCGCTGCGCGAGCACGCCTCGATGAGCTGCGGCATCCGCGTGCGGCTGTATCACCTGCCGGACACGCTGAAGACCGATCTCGCGCGCCTCGACGAGCTATGGGCCGAAGGTATCCGGCGTTTCGGCGGCCCCTTTCTCGCGGGCGCGCGCTTTACCGCGGCCGACGCCTTCTATGCGCCCGTGGCCTACCGCATCCAGACCTATGACTTGCCAGTGCAGCCGGTGAGCTCCGCCTATGCTCACCGCCTGCGCGAGCTATCTTCCTGCCGCCGCTGGTACGAGGAAGCGCTACGCGAACCCTGGCGCGACAGCGACCACGAAGATCACACCCACCTGGCAGGCGAGTGGCTGGAGGATCTGCGCGTACGGACGTGACGTCCGTTACTTCTTCACGCGCGCCAGCGAAGCCATGGCCTGGACCGGCGCGTCCGGGGAGACGGCGGTGGTCAGGGAAAAGAGCAACTCGCTCTCGTCCCCGGGGCGCGACCACGTATAGCTGAGCGTGTGGATCGGCCCGGTCGGCGCCATCTTGCGCTCGTCCTTTTCCGGCGCGGCCGTGAGTGGCGCGGGGCTAGTGGAGACCAGTTCCTTGAATCGCCGCTCCACGCTCACGTCATCGGCATACTGCGCGAACACCGTACATACGCCGTCGTCGCGCAGCGACACCACGAAACGCCCTTCGCCCGGTCCACGCTGCGGCCACGCCTTGCCCGCTGCGCCGCCAAGGAAAACGCCGGCGGTGTCCGCAGGCAGCTCGGGCGTGTTTGCGGCTTCGAACTCCGCCTTCAGCGCTTCGGGCTTGGCGTAGTGCTTCATGCACTTCTCCGTGTACAGCTTCACGAAGAAGGCCGCAGCGGCATCATCCTGGGCGAAGCCAGGCGAGGCGGCGAAAAGCAGGGCGAGGCCGATCGGCAAAGACAGGAGGCGCATGGGAGTCCGGTCGTAGGGCGCGTGCGCGCATTCTGCCGCAAGCGCGTGACGGACGCGTCGCCGCGAATTCAGATCGGCTGGGTGGCCGGCTGCGCCGCGCGGCGGGCCTGCCAGCGGCCCAACCCCACCAGCACCAGGGCCACGGTGATGAAGAACAACAACACCATCACGGCGTTGATCACCACCTGCAGGTAGCCTTCGTGCGCCACGTCCAGGAAAGGATAGGGATACCAGCCATTCACCGCACCGCGCGCCAAGGCATAGGCGAAGTAGGCGATGGGGTAGCTCTGCCAGGCCGGAATCTGCCGCCAGTGCAGCGC
Source organism: Dyella sp. BiH032 (assembly GCF_031954525.1). Lineage (NCBI taxonomy): Bacteria > Pseudomonadati > Pseudomonadota > Gammaproteobacteria > Lysobacterales > Rhodanobacteraceae > Dyella > Dyella sp. BiH032. Next base: position 4,908,309 of record NZ_CP134867.1, on the reverse strand, counting down.
GGTCTTCGGCACGGCGAACCACCAGTACAGCAGGAACGCGATCGGCATGACGTCATGCAAGGTGACGTCCGCGAACAGTTGCCAACCCTCGGGATGCCACAACTGCCGCAGCAGCAGGTTGTAGATGATGCCGACCACGACGATGCTCATGGCCGCCATCGAGGCGACGTCCGGACGCCCGAAAAACCGCGTCACCGCCCCGCGCGGCCCAAGCGCGCCGGCCGTCAGGACCATCGCCACCAGGATATTGGTCAGCACGGTGTAGAAACCGAGGTAGCTCCACACCCCGGCCAGCGCGCCCTGGCCGTTCGCCCGGGTCAGCTGGATCGACAACAGCAGCTGCAAGCCGAGCGCGAACCATCCCAGCACGGCGGCCGTGGCGGCGAACAGGCGGAAGCGGGCAGGCATGGGGGGGCTCCTGAAATCAGGCGCCGGCAGCCGCCTGCAGGCGAAGCGTGCGGCGCCGGCCCGCGGCAGCATACAACCGCACCAGCAGCGGAATGCTGAGCAGCAAGAAATTGTTCCACCCCGGCACGAACCAGGCTGCGATCAGCGACAGCGCGGCGGACGTCGGCATGCCCCACGACCGCCAGCGCGCGGCCGCGACTTCTTCCGCCGGCACGTCGTCGCGCACGTAGGGCGCGCGCAGCGCCAGCGAGAACAGCCGGTTCTGCAATAGGCCCGCGGCCAGCAAGGTGCCCGAATAGAACAGCTCCGGCACCCGCGCCAGCGGATGCGCGCTCATCAGCGCCGTCACGAACGGCATGAAGGCCACCACCATCAGCAGGAACATGTTCGGCCACAGGATCTTCTGGCTGTAATCCGCCAGCATGCCGAACACCCGGTGATGCGCCATCCACAAGGCACCGATCACCAGAAAGCTCAGCATGAACCCGAACAGGCTGGGCCGCAGCTCCGCCAGCGCCTGCCAGTACGCCGCATCGTCCCCACCGCTCACGTGCGGCACGTGCACCTCGATGATCAGCAAAGTGATGGCGATGGCGAACACCGCATCGGAGAAGAAGGTGAGGCGTTCGAGTTGCGAGGCGTTCTTGCTCATGTGTCCCCCAGGGTTATCTATGTGATCGTGGGCACGGGTCGGGGGGCTTGTCTAGATTGGATAAGGTGCCGCCGGCTCGTTTGCGGCATGAATTTACGCCAAAGATGCGCAAGAAATTACTAGTTGCTTTTTGCATAAATGGACGGGTAGTTTCCTACGACGCATGCGCAGCGCATGGGGTGGGTCAGATTGGGGGGGGGCTAAGGATGGTTAAGCCGCTTTGCCTTGCCAGCACGCTCTTGCGAAACGGAGCGTCATGGGGGGAAGGCCAGCCATTGCGGCCGGCACGCGTGCAGTTATTTCCGCCGCTTTTGACGAAATCCTTTATCCCGGTACCGCCTAGAGCCGGACATTTGGCTCTGCTTGCTCTCGTGTCGGCAGGGTGTGTTCGTAGATGCGTGACGGGCAGGCATCGATAGCCGCTAATCGGCAGTCTGTTTTGTCCTACCACAAGCGAATCTGCTTTCCATCCAGAAGTCACCACGACGTGATTCGTTCTTGGTCTCAAGCTGGCGGAACCGTGTTCTGATCGGATGGGTTGAGCTTTTCCATGCGATCGGCATGGCCATTGCTGGAAAACCTAAGCCAACCTAGGGGTGTGCAATGGTGTGTTGCAGATGGCGCGGGACGCGTCATGCCGTGCTGGCATTGGCATTGAGTATCTGCTCGTTCTCCGCGTGGTCCCAATCGGCGACCATCAAGCCCGAGGATGAGTACAAGAAGAATATCAAGGTTACGGAAGATATAGCGCCGCTTGGCGAGACGCCTTTCGGCGAGAACGTTAGCCTATACAACGGCGCCTTGTCGTTTACGCAGATCGATGTGAACTTGGCGGGTACTGGGCCGGCGTTGACGTTGTCGCGGAGCTTCAAGATCCCCGATCTGTCGTTAAGTACGCACTACGAAGATGCGGTCAACAATCTACTCGTCGATTGGACCCTCAACGTCCCGCATATCGAAACGCTATCGGCGGAAAGCTTCTGGGACGGAACGACCGGACAATGGTCTTTTCTGAGCGATCCGCAGAGGTGCTCGAACTTCGGGCCAGCCGAAGATGCTGTCGTGCCGACCAAGCAAGGCTACGAGCCGGCCGATTGGCCATCTTATCGATGGTGGCACGGTTACCAGCTAATAGAGGCTAGCGGCGAGACGCAATCACTGCTTGGCCGCGATACGTCGAATGGACAGGCTCCGTCATCGGGCGCCTTTCCCATTGTCACTAAAGATCGTTGGTCAATTGGCTGCCTCGACCAGACCTCGAATGGCCAATCAGGGCAGGGATTCTTCGGTATCGCGCCAGACGGTACTAAGTATTGGTTTGACTGGCTGATCTACCGAGATGCGCCGACGATGGCTCGGCCCAGCCAAGGAGCTCTCCATCGCCGAACGGCCATGCTGATGGTCACTCGCATTGAGGACCGCTTTGGCAACTATCTGGTCTATTCGTACGATGGCAACGGAAACTTGGCGCAGATCGCTGCGAGTGATGGACGCAAAGTAGCGCTTGCCTATGAGGCTTGGCAGCACCCGGTAGTAGGGACTGCCTATCGATTGAAGTCCGTAACTGTGCAGCCGGACTTGGCACAGCCCCGAGTATGGACCTACATCTACGGCACCGATCCGTATGTTCCGGCGCTTTCGCAAGTGATCCAGCCGGATAGCAGCGCATGGCAATTCAATCTCAGTGCCTTCCATCCGCCCGGCGAGGACTCGCTGCTGGCTTCGTCGCCATGCACGACCATATGGAACGCCACTGGATCAACGTCCGCTGGCACGATCACTCATCCATCTGGATTGGTGGGGACCTTCACTGTCCAAAGTCTCGTCAGGGGACGGTCGTATACCCCTAATACCTGTGTCGACGTGGGCCCTGTCGGAACGTATGAGACACAGAATCCTGATGTTTATGGCGTGGCTGCTCTCGTCCAAAAGCATTTCTCGGGTGCCGCAATTGATCAAACCTGGTCCTATCAGTACTCGCCACCTAACAACAGTGCGATCGAAAATTGTGGCTCGGGCTGCACGGATACGGTGTGGACAGATGTGACCTTCCCGAATGGTGCAGCAGCGCACTATACGTTCAGCAATCGGTTTGATGCGTCCGAAAGCCTGTTGAAGCGCACGGACTATTACTCAGGGGCTGTGGGTACGACGCTACTTCGCAGCGAGGAAGACAGCTACGCCTTGCAAGGAAGCTGGCCTTGGCCGGTCCGATTGGGTTTCACTGAGCAGGCGTATGTGAACGAGGCTCAGCAGGGGACGCTATTCCCACTGCAGAAACGAGTGACGACCCAGGAAGGGGATACCTATGCCTGGGAAGTAACGGCATTCAATGAGTACGCGCAAGTCGCCAAAGCCAAGCGCTATAGCAGCATAGTGGGTCAAAGTGCCGTTGAAGAGCAGACGACTTACCTCAATGACCTTCCTCACTGGCTGCTGGGTCTACCACAACAGGTCGACAACGTCACCACAGGCGAAACCATCGATAAGTATGGCTACGATCTGAGTAACGTCACGCTATCCAATCGCTACCATTTCGGCCAGCCGGTGATGAGCTATACGTTCAACGCCCAGGGCCAGCTGGCCAGCTTTACGGACGGTAATAGCCATACGACGACGCTGGGCAACTACAAGCGCGGCATTCCGCAATCGATCGGTTACCCGGACAATAAATCGCAGTCCCTGGTGATCGATGACTTTGGTCAGATTGCATCGATCACCGATCAGACCGGCAGCACCACCAGCTACAGCCATGACAATATCGGCCGCATCACGGGCATCACCTATCCGTCCGGTGACGAAGTTGCGTGGTATCCCAAGAGCTTCGCCTACGCCTATGTGACCGGTGCAGAGCGCGGCATCGGCGGTGGTCATTGGAAACGCACCACCACCAAGGGCAATGCCGTCACTACGACGTACTTCGATGCATTGCTTCGCCCGGTACTGAGCGATACCGCCATCAGTGGCACCGCCAACTCCGACATCACGACCCGGACCGACTACGACTGGAAGGGGCAGAAGACTTTCGTGTCGTATCCAGTCAGCGGCGCGCCGGACCTGGGTTCCATCGGGAATGGCGTATCCAGCGTCTACGACGCCCTCGGGCGCCTTACCCAGACCTCGCAACCCTCCGAGTTGGGTACGCTGACCACCACCACGACGTACCTTTCCGGCGCAAGCAAGCGGGTGACCGATCCCAAGGGCTACGTGACCACCACGAGCTATCAGGTGTTCGACCAGCCAGGCTACGACGCGGTGATCCAGGTACAGGCGCCCGAAGGCATTACCCAGACAATAGCTCGCGATCTCTACGGCAATCCGCAATCTATTACACAGTCGGGCCAGTACGGCACCGAGAGCGACACCGTCAGCAAGGGGCTGATCTACGACAGCTACCACCGGCTATGCCGCACGGTCGAGCCGGAAAGCGGCAGCGAAGTGACGGCCTACGACGCGGCGAACAACGTCGCATGGACAGCATCAGGGCTCTCGATCACCGGCAGCGGTTGCGGCCAGGACCAAGTGCCTTCCGCGGCCCAGACCGTACGTACCTACGACCCCATGAACCGGGTGCTGACCTTGGTGCCGCCGGCGGGTACGCAGAGCACCAGGTATACCTATGATCCGCTTGGCAACGTCGCCACGGCCAACTCCGGCCTGACCTATTGGACCGCCTATCGCAATAAGTTGGGCCAGCTCACGGGCGAGTCATTGCAAGTCAGCGGCCAGGGCCTGTGGCGCATGGGCTACGCCCATGATGCTTACGGGTCGGTGAGCACCATCCAATATCCGAACGGCGAGGCGGTGAGCTACGCGCCGGACGCGCTAGGCCGGGCGACCCAGGTGGGCACCTATGCCACCGCCATCACCTACTACCCGGACGGGGACATCGCGTCATTCACCTTCGGCAACGGCGATTCGTACGCAGTGCAGAAGAACGCTCGGCAACTGCTCAGCAACGTCACCTATGGCAACGGCGGCACGCTGAAGCTGAGCGAGGACTACGCCTACGACGCCAACGGCAACATCACCAGCATCAACGACCTGGCGAACGGCACCCGTAGCAAGACGTTCGGCTACGACACGCTCAACCGCCTGACCTCGGCGCAGGCCAACAACCTTTGGGGCACCGAGACTTACGCCTACGACCCGCTCAACAACATCCGCAGCCGGGTCAGCGGCGGCCAGACCTTCACCTACAACTACGACGCCACCAATCGCTTGACGGGCATTACGCAGGGTGCCAGCAGCGTCGTCACCCTGGGCTATGACAACCGGGGCAACGTCAACAACCGCAATGGCGTCGCGCTGAACTTCGACCAGAAGAACCAGCTCACGAGCTCACAGGGCTACGACAGCTACGCCTACGACGCCGCCGGCCGCCGCGTGATGAAGGCGCCGGCCAGCGGAGCGGGCGCCAGTTACTACTTCTATACCCAGGCCGGGCAGCTGGTGTACGCGTTCGATGCCAGCGCATCCAAGGCCACCAACTACATCTACCTGGGCAAGAAGCTGATCGCGCGCAACGAGTCGCTGCAGCTGTCCGCCCCGGCGAGCATCAGCTTCAGCGCCAACCCCAACGACGGCAACTACACGGTGAGCTGGACCGCCGTTCCGGGGGCCACCGGCTACAACCTCAACGAGAGTACGGATGGTGGCGTGACCTGGGCGCAGGTGGGCGGCGGCACGCTCACGAGCAATAGCCTGGCCCTGATCAACAAGGGAGGCGGCAGCTACACCTATGAAGTGCAAGCCTGCGCTTCGGCTGGCTGCACGGGATGGACCGTTTCGTCGGTACTTGGCGTGACACCGGTACAGCCGACCATCACAGTGCCTACCGGCATCACCAACGGCAATTACTCGGTGAGCTGGAGCGCACCGGTATCCGCCACCAGTTACGACGTGCAGGAGGCCGTCAACAACGGCGCCTGGACCACCATAGCCTTCAACACCACGGCGACCTCGATCAGCCTTCCGGGTACTACCAGCGGCAGCTACACCTACCAGGTACAAGCCAAGAATGCGTATGGCACGCGTGGCTGGGTGGTGTCGTCGGCAGTCACCGTGGACACCACCTATGGAGTGGTGCCGCCGGCACCGGCCAGCGTCAGTGTGCCGGCCAGCAGCGCGGATGGCACCGCGACGATCAGCTGGGCATCCGTCGCGCAGGTGACGCACTACGTTACGCAGCAGAGCAGCGATGGCGGCACCAACTGGACGCAGGTCTACAACGGCGCCGCGCTCAGCACCGCCATCAGTGGTCTGGCCAATGGCAGCTACGTTTATCGCGTAGAAGCCTGCAATGCCTACAACTGCAGCGCATGGGCCAACGGCGGAACCCTGGTTGTGACGCATCCACCCGCCGGTGCGCCGACGCTTACGGCACCCGGCAACAGCACCAATGGGAGCTTCACCATCAGCTGGAGTGCCGTGAGCACTGCCACCAGCTATACGCTGCAGGAAAGCATTAATGGTGGTGGCACGTGGAGCACGGTGCAGTCCAATGGCAGCACCAGTTGGGCGACCAGCGGTCGTGGCAATGGCAGCTATAGCTACCGCGTTCAGGCATGCAATGTTGGCGGCTGCGGAGGTTGGAGCGGCACGGGCACGACCACGGTTCTCCTGCCGCCTTCCGCGCCCGGAAGCATCAGCGTACCCGGCACCAGCAGTGGACCGATTTCGGTGAGTTGGGCGGCTACCAGCACCGCCACCAGCTACAACCTAGATCAGAGCTTCAATGGTGGCGGCTGGACCAGTGTGTACAGCGGCAACGCAACGAGTGTTTCCACGAGCGAAGGCGCCACAGGCAGCGTGGTGTTCTACGTGCAGGCATGCAATGCAAGCGGCTGCAGCGGCTTTACGGGAAGCGGTACCGTGGCCGTCACCATCCCCCCAAACAGCGCTCCCAATATCAGTGCACCAAGCAACAGCACGAATGGGAGTTACACGGTGAGCTGGACTGGCGTGGGCGGCGCTACGTACTACAACCTGCAGGAGCAAGTGAACGGTGGGGGATGGTCGACTGTGCAATCCAATGGTGCGGGCAGCTGGAGCACGAGCGGCAAAGGTAATGGTACCTACGGCTATCACGTGCAGGCATGCAACGCCGGCGGCTGCGGACCGTGGAGCGGAACCGTCAATGTCTCAGTGACGCTCATTCCGCCGCCGCCAACTAATGTGCAAGCTATTGACGGCTTTCCCAACTCCAAGACGGAGACGTTGACCATTCAATGGACAGCTTCTCCGGGGGCTACGTCGTATGACATTCACAACGTTGGTACGGGTGCCATCAAATCTGGAATAACCACCACATCAAGCATCGTCGAGAGCGGTCCAACGGGGCAGATACCTCTGGATACATATGAGGTCCGCGCATGCAACGCGGTTGGGTGTTCGTCGTGGTCCATGGCGTATTGAGGAGTGGACTGTAGATCGGAGGGGGCAGGCGCTTCTATACATCAGTGCGCCCTGGCGCCAGCATTGGCGGAATCAACATGGTGAGCCCAATGGATATCATCGAAACCACGAGGGACGTTCTTCAGAAACAGGCCAATGGCGGGGCCCGAAGTGTCCTGCAATCGGACAGTGCCACTAGCTGGAGCGCGTCAAGAAAGACCAATGCAAGCTGCGGCTACATCGTGCACGCCTGTAAATCGGGCAGCTGTGAGTCGTGGAGCGGAACGGCCAGTGTGGCCACGCGGGGGAGCGCATGAAGAATCGGTCGTCGCCCACATTAGCGGCCATATTACTGGCCGTTGTCACGCTCTATATTGTGGCCTTATATGCACCGGCTCATGCGGGTACTGCAACTTATATATACACCGATCCCCAGGGCACACCGCTGGCAGAGGCTGACGCCAACGGGAGTATCCTCAAGACCTTCGATTACCGCCCGTATGGGAGTCTTGCGCTCGGACAGGAAGCTCCTGGTCCCGGCTATGTTGGCCATGTAAATGACCCGGATTCCGGGCTTATTTATATGCAAGCCCGGTACTACGATCCAGCCATAGGTAGATTTGTTAGCTCGGATCCCGTGGGTCCCCAGGCTGGTGGCGTCTTTCTTTTCAATCGGCAGGCTTACGCCAATAACAATCCCATCTTGAACGTTGATCTTGATGGTCGAGAGACGGGGCCGGCGTTTAGAGCCCTAAACCAGGGAGTTCGATATCCCGCCGTCCCTGCACAAACGGCTGCTGAAAAGTTTATCGCGGGAGGCACGATTGCCATCGTGGCTGCGCCGCTAGCTGCAGCGGTACCCTCGGTGGTCGCTGCCGCTTCGGAGGCTCGTGCAGCCCTGATGGCGGCAAGAGCTATTTCTGTGGCGAGTGAGGCTGCAGAAACAGCCCAAGCCGGTGGCGCAACGAGTGGCGCGACGGCTGGATTAGTCACAGAGTCCGGAGAGGCTTTCGCTGGTGCGAGCACCAACGCCGGCGGGCCCGGCATGGCAACTAATGCAACTGTACAAGAGGCGCTGGATAGCGTGGCAAGTACGGGAGAGGTTTCCCCATATCACGGATGCTGCGCTGAAATTAACGCCATGAGCAACGCTTTGAATGCCGGCGCTCGACTGCAGAATTCTGTCGTCGCCACCGTTCGCGCAGCAGGAAGTGGTGCGGGTCGTTTAATGAGAGCTTGCGCGACTTGTGAGGCCGTCGCTCAAAGGTTGGGTGTTCGGATTGTGGCGCCACCACCGCCTCCCCCGCCGCCTCCGCCTCCGGTTCTCCCTCCAGTCCCTTAGCGAGTAAGTTTTCATGGCAAGAGATACATATAAGGCTTTACAAGTCAGGCAGATTAGCGATCGGCTGGACCGCGCTTTAAATGCCGGCAGTTTCCAAGGCGACGTGCGGACCACCGCAATATTTGCTCTAGAACTTTGTGCAATGCTGAGTGCGGGGTTCAATGCGACTCAAAGAGAGGCGTTCAAGGCGGCGAAGGCATATTGGTATGAAGGGGTGGCGGAGAAACGCTCCGTTAGTGTGGCGAAGTTTGCTGAAATTATCCGCTCGGACCAGACGGAGGGGCGCGATCCGCGGGAGGTCGCCGTTAATCGCTTGATATGGTCTTCATTTAATACGAGCGAGGAATTTTCTGGTTACGCCGGCGAGTTTCTAATCTACTGGGCAATAGAGGCTGGCCTCAGCCCAGATCAAGTGTCGACCATTTTATCCGGTCTGATTCCAGGGTTCTGACCTTCCGTCAATTTCACGAACAGGTGGATTGGGTTTCGCTGCGCAAAACGCATTCATTCACTCGTCGCTACGGCCACGAGGTGGGCGACCAGGTCCTGGCGGCCATCGGCGGACGGTTGCAGAGCGCGTCGCGTGCGGGTGATTTCGTGGCGCGGCTAGGCGGGGACGAGTTCGTGGTGCTGTCGCATGCGCCGCATGGTGGGGACGTCGAAGCTGCTGCGCATGCCATGCGCGACCGGTTGCAAGCGGAGACCACAGGCCGTTTCGCTCTCGCGGGGACATCGATCGACTATGCCGGCCCTAGCATCGGCATGGTCGTCGCCGCGCAGGACGGGCGCGACCCGGAAGCGCTGCTGGCACAGGCGGACGCGGCGATGTGTGTGGACAAGCGATTGCGCAAGGCGGTCAGGGAAACCGTGTAGCCACCGTAGGTTGGGGTGAGCGTAAGCGAACCCCAACGTGCGCCCGGCTACACGGCGTGGCTGTCGGGGTTCGCTGCGCTCACCGCAATCTGCGGCTCGGGCGTATCGGTGGCTTACAGCTTGTAAGCCTTGTGGATCGCCACGATCCCATTGGTGAGATTGCGCACCTCCACCTTGCCGAAGCCGGCACGCTTCATCATCCCCTTGAGCGTTTGCTGGTCCGGGTGCTTGCGGATGGACTCGGCCAGGTACTGGTAGCTGTCCGCGTCGCCGGCGAACAGCTGGCCGAGCTTCGGCAGCACCTTGAAGGAGTGGAAGTCGTAGAGCTTGCTGAAGAGTTCGCTCTGCACTTTCGAGAATTCCAGCACCAGCGCGCGGCCGCCGGGCTTGAGCACGCGGCAGATGTCGGCCAGGGCTTTGTCCTTGTCGGTGACGTTGCGCAGGCCGAAGGCCATGGTCACGGCGTCGAAGCTGTTGTCGGGGAAGGGCAGGCACTCGGCGTTGAGCTGCGCCCAGCGCAGGCCGCCGACCAGGCCGCGGTCGGTGAGGCGGTCGCGGCCGACACTGAGCATGGCGGCGTTGATGTCGCCCACCACCACTTCGCCCTCGGCGCCGACCACCGGCTTGAGTAGCGCGGCGATGTCGCCGGTGCCGCCGGCCAGGTCCAGCACGCGATCGCCCTTGCGCACGCCGCTGATGGCGACGAAGTGGCGCTTCCACAGGCGGTGGATGCCGAACGACATCAGGTCGTTCATCAGGTCGTAGCTGCTGGCCACCGAGGTGAACACGCGGCCGACGAGCTTTTGCTTCTCGCCGACGGGTACGTCGCGGAAGCCGAAATGGGTGGTCTGCTGCGAGTCGCTCATGGCTGTTCGTTACCGGTGCGGCGGTGGGCCGTGGAAGAGGTCATGAAGCCGCGCTCAGGCGCGCGGCTCCGGATCGTTGCCCGCGTCGCCGTCGACCGGGCGCACGGGCTCGTGTTCGTGAGCGTGGTGTTCGGCATCCACGTGCCGGCGGTGCAGGTCCTCGGCGGAAGCATCGTCCGGCAGCGGCACGGCCGTGGGCGGCGCGATGGTGGCCGTCTCGTCGATAGGAGTCGACGCGGCGGCAGGCGCCTGGGCAGTGCCTTCCTTCTCGTCCAGGTTCTTGTCGTTGTCGCCACCGGGCGTGATCTTGAGGATCGAGTGGCGTACTTCGCGGGCGAGGATGACGCGGGCATCGCGCACCATCACTTCCAGTGCGGCGTCGTAATCAAGCTTGCCGTCGGCATCGGTCCAGATGATCTTGCTCTCGCGCAACTTCTGGATGAAGCCGCGGAACAGCGCCTTGTCGAAGAACTCCGGCGCAGACAATTCGTTGAGCAGCGCCAGGCGCTGCGCGGTGAGCGTGCAGGCGTTCTCCAGCTCCGACGGCGTGAGTACGTGCGGGCCGTTCTTCACCAGTGCGGCGATGGTGATGTAGTAGCGCTCGAACGCCTGGATGAGGCTGCGCGCGATGACGCGCAACTGATAGGCGGCATCGTCCTGGCCGGGGCCGCGCTCCAGCACGCGGCCTTCGCCGGTGGCTTCCAGCAGGCCGCGGCGCACGAAGAAGTCGATGGTGGCCTGCACCTGCTGGCCAAAGCCTTCGGCGTCCCACGGCAGGAACAGCTCGCCCTGGATGAACGGATAGATGATGCGGCCCAGGCGCAGCACCGAGGCGCGCGTCATGCGGCGGTTGTTGAGGAAGCAGCAGGCCACCCACGCGGCGGTGGCCATCAGGTGCAGCACGTTGTTGCGGAAGTAGCTGAGCAGCACCGCCTGCTCGCCCTCGGTCACCAGCACGTCGCCCAGCGGGTGGCGCACGCGGCGGATCCAGCCCATCTGCTCGCCGTAGGCGATGATGCCGGCCGGGTCCATCGGGGTGAGCGTCATGCGGTCGGAGTAGGGCAGCTCTTCGAGCAGCGCCTTCATCAGTTCCAGCTGGCCGAGCAGATCGTTCTCCGCCATCGCGTGCTTGGGCGTGGCCAGCAGGGCCAGCGCGAGCAGGTTGATGGGGTTCACGTCCGCGGCGCGGTTGATGTTGATCTGGATCTTCTCCGCGAGCTGATCGACCACGCCGTTGAGCCATTCGGGCTTGGCGTCGGGATCGCCGCTGGCGGCACGCCAGTTGGCGCCGGTGGCGTCGAGCAGCGGGTTCAGCTCGATCGGCTCGCCGAAGTTGAGCGCGACGTGGCCGTAGCGCTGGCGCAGCACCTTCAGGCCGCGCAGCAGGCCGATCAGCGATTCTTTTTCCTTGGGCTTGCCGGAGAGTTCGCCGACGTAGCTCTTGCCTTCCATCAGCTTTTCGTAGCCGATGTACACGGGCTGGAACAGCACCGGGCGGCGCGGCGCACGCAGGAAGGCGCGCACCGTCATCACCAGCATGCCGGCGCGCGGCGCCAGCAGGCGGCCGGTGCGGGAGCGACCGCCTTCGATGAAGTACTCGATCGGCACGCCGCGATCGATCAGCTGGGCGAGGTATTCGTTGAACAGCACCGAATACAGCGCGTTGCCCTTGAAGCTGCGGCGCAGGAAGAACGCGCCGCCGCGCCGCAGCAGCGGGCCGATCACCGGCAGGTTGAGGTTCACGCCCGCGGCGATGTGCGGAACGACCACGCCGGACTGATGCAGCTGGTAGCTCAGCAGCAGGTAGTCGGCGTGGCTGCGGTGGCAGGGTACGTACACCACTTCATGGCCCGGCGCGGCGGCGCGGACCTTGTCGAAGTGATGCATGGCGATGCCGTCGTACAGCTTGTTCCAGAAGTTGGACAGCAGGAACGAAACCGAGCGCACCACCGGGTGCGAGTAGTCGGCGGAGATCTCGAACACCATGTCCTGCGCCTTGCGCCAGGCCTTGGCGTGGCTGATGTTCTCCTTCGCCGCGGTAGCCTCGATGGCGTCGCGCACCGGCTCGGCATTGAGCACGGCGTCGACCATGGTGCGGCGATGGGAGAGATCCGGACCGATCACCGCCGCGCGGATGCGGCGGAAGTGCGTACGCAGCACGCGGGCGATCTTGCGCGCGAAGCGCTCCGGCTGCGCAATCTCGCCGGCCTCGGTCATCACCGAGCGCAGCGAGACCGGCGTGGAAAAATGCACCACCGTGTCGCGGCCGTTGAGCAGCAAGGCGAGCAAGCGGCGGAAGCGGCCGACCATCACCCAATTCTCAGAGAACAGCACACTGAACCAGCCCGACTCGCGGTTCGGCGCGCGGCCGACGTAGATGGACACGGGCACGATCTGGATGTCGTGCTGCGGATCGGCTTCCAGGGTGCGTACCAACTGGCTCAGCGTATCTGTCGGCGCGCGATGGCGGTTGCGGCCGAACAGCCAGCCGTCACGGCGCACCAGCGCGAACATCGAGCGCTTGCGGCGCGTGCCCTGCAGCGGCTGCATGGGGCTGGGCAGGCCGGCCTCGCGGCAGGCGCGGTCGAGGATCAGCGCGTCGGAGAAACCATCGCGCTCCACCACGTAGCACACGGGGATGCCGGGCTTGAGCAGCGCCGCGGGTTCGGCCGGGTCGCGCCGCAGGCGCACCCAGGATTCGAGCAGTTGCCCAGCCAGGTTGAACCACCAGGGCGCGCGGCTGCGGGCGGGAAGTTCCGCGGTCGACATATTCAGCATCCGCGCATTGTACCGGGTGTACCCGCCCGTTCCGGAAGGCGGGCGTGGGAACAACGGGCTCTTAACGCTTGGCCGGTGGCTGCGTCGCGCCGTGAGCCTGCGCGGTGGTCGCGCGTGCGCTGCTCGCCGGTGCGGGCGCGCTGGCGGCCATCACGGGCGCTTCGAGGCGCAGGTGCGCGTCGCGCACGTTCTGCAGCAGGTCTTCGCTGTACCAGCGGCCGTCCTGCTGTACCAGGGTGGCTTCGGTGCTCAGCGGCTTGCCGAGCAGGGTATAGTCGATCTTTACCCGTGCATGCCCGTTGGCGCTCTCCAGCGGCGTCAGCTTCACCGAGTCGAAGGTCTGGTCGATGGATAGGCCATAGACCGCCAGCACGTTCTTCAGGCCGGTGAAACCTATGCCGTACTTCTGCATGGCGGTATCGAAATCCATGGCGCGAAGCTGGTCCGCGTGCTTCAGATCCAGCTGGCGCGCCGTGGCCACGAAGGCGTCGATCGCCTGCTTGGCCTTGGCTTGATCGAACCAGGACGACTGTTGCTGGGCCCAGGGCACGAAGGCATCGAGCACCTCGTTGGTCTGTTGTTTCTGCGCGGGCGTCATCGTGCGGTTCTGGTCGAGGGCCGTGCGCGCGATGCCCTGCATGACGCCGATGATGAAGGGCAGCTGGTCGCTGTACTGCCGCTGCCATTGGGCCAGCAGGGGCTTCGCCTGTGCGTAGAGCTTGTCCTCGGCGCCGGGGTCGGTGAACTCCTTCATCTTGGCCTCGAACGCGGCGCTGTCCTCGGCGCTGGGCGCCGGGTCGCCGGCGTGCTGGCGCGGCCAGTCGGCACGCAGGGTGGCGTAATCCGCCGGGGGCAGCGAGTGCTTCCAGAAGCCGGCGAAGTCCGCAGCCTTCAGGTACTTCACCTGGATCTGCACGGCCGCTTCCGGCGTGGCGCCGCCAGGCAGTTCCGTCTGCGGCTTGTCCTTGTCATGGCAAGCGGCGAGCAGGACCAGGGCGACCAGCCCGGGCAGGAGATGGCGGAGCGGACGGAAGCGCATGGGAGGGTCTCGCGGAAGGCGCACGGGCGGATGAGCCCGCCATGGACGCTGGAGCGTAAGTGCGCCCGAACGAGCGAGACAAGGGTCGGTGGTCCGGTTTCGGAGCCTGTTCACGCTCCGGGGCGCCCAAAAGAAAACCCCGCGGGCGTTGGGCCTCGCGGGGTAATCCGGCAGAGCCGGAAGGGAAATGGCCTTGCCCGCAGAATCTGTAGGTCAGCAGGGTCGGCCCGGCGATCTTACCCGCAGCCGCGAAGCTAAGGCAATACCTGCGCTTCGTTAGCTAACCTATTGATTTTTCGCGATCGCCAGACTTAGTCGATGCGTAACGCATTGACTTTCAAGCGATGACGCTCGTCGCGCGGCGCGCTCCAGTCGTTATTGAACAAAGCCGGCTCCCAGGAGCCGTAGGTGGGGTTGGGCAGGACGAACCAGCGCGTGCCGATCCATGCCATGTAGGGGGCGATGGCCTTAGCCCGCCCTTCGGCGTTATTCGCCAGGACGGTCGCAAAATCGCCGATCTGGTCGCCAAACTGCATCAATACACGGTATTTGCGACTGACCAGCTGGCGCCGGCAGCCCTTTTCGGTGCCGACCTGCTCGCAGTCCTGGACGAAGGTGCCCAGCCCCAGGAAGGCTTCCGGGCCGGAGACCGGCAGTCCCGCGCTGCGCAGATTGGCCAGGGTGGCCTGGTCCAGGTCCTTGGCGCGGTTGGAGATATAGATGACCGCGATGCCGTGCTTGGCGGCGAACTGGGTGAACTCGACCACACCCGGCAGGGCCCGGGCCTTCGCTTCCTTACACCAGGCGGCCCAGTCGGCCTCGTTGAACTCCCCGCCGCCGCGGATCACGCGCGCCTGGTAAGGCGAGTTGTCCAGTACGGTCTCGTCGATATCCAGCACGATGGCCGGCTTCAGGCCCTTGGCGGGGGCTACCCGGTCTTCCTTGGTGAGCGCGTCCCAGCTCTTGTCCTTCAGCGCGGCCAGCAGGCGGGCCTGCGCGTCGCGGTATGTCTGCACATAGATAAGGTCGTGCTCGATCGCCGTCTGGGTCCAGGCCACTGCGTTGAGGTTGTCGTCCGCGGCGGCCGGTTTCGCCGCTTCAGGCGCCGGCGTGGCCGCCGTGGCGGCTGCAGGTTTGGCGGGATTGTGGGCCGAGCAGCCGGCGAGCAGGACGAGGGCGGCGAAAGTCGCCGTCAGGCGTGTGCGCATGGGATTCCCTGTGGATGAAGCAGTCGGACAGAACTGTCGCAGTTTACGACAGGGATGCGACCGCATCTCCGCTCCACCCCCGGCAGGCACCCGGTGCGCCAGGGACGCGCGCCAACCGTGCGCGACTTCTGCTTCCCTGAAGCGCAGGGCGACACCCTGCCTTTCCGGGGTGGCGGCTGTCAGGGGCTGCTGACAGACTGCGGACTCCCCGGACTGCCACACCTCTTCATGGAAACGAGCCTGCCCCAACCCCGCCAGCCCAGCCTGCCGATCCGCATCGCCACCTACGTGCTGGCGGGCGTCGCCCTGCTGCTGGTGCTATGCCTGCACCTGTTGCCGGCGCTGTTCGCCGGGCTGCTGGTGTACGAGATCGTCCAGTCCTCCGCGCCGCTGCTCGGCAAACGTGTGCCCGGCGATCGCGCGCGCGTGCTGGTGGTCGCGCTGCTCGCGGCGATCGTGGTGGGCCTGCTCACCTTGCTGATCCTCGGTGCGCTGAGCTTCTTCCGCAACGAACTGGGCAACCCCGAGTTGCTGTGGCAGGACCAGCTGATGCCGCTGGTGGAAAAGGCGCGCCAGCAACTGCCGGCTTCCGTGGTGGGCTGGCTGCCCGACAGCGTGGACGAACTGCGCGTGATGGCGCTGGAACTGACCCGCAAGCATTCGGTGAGCCTGCAATCGATCGGCAAGGAAACCGCGCGCGTGCTGGTGCACATCATCATCGGCATGGTGCTCGGCGCCATCGTCGCGCTCAGCCGCACGCGACCCGCGCATCAGGTGGGCCCGCTCGCGGCGGCCCTCGGCCTGCGGTGCCAGCGCCTGGCCGAGGCCTTCCACAACATCGTGTTCGCGCAGATCAAGATCTCGCTCATCAACACCGTCGCCACCGCCATCTTCCTGCTCGGCGTGCTGCCGCTGATGGGCATTCACATCCCGCTGGCCAAGACCTTGGTGGTGATCACCTTCATCGTCGGCCTGCTGCCGGTGATCGGCAACCTCATCTCCAACACCGCCATCACCATCGCCGGCCTTTCGGTCTCGCTCGGCGTCGGCGTGGCGGCCCTGGGTTTCCTCATCCTCATCCACAAGCTGGAGTACTTCCTCAACGCCCGCATCGTCGGCACGCAGATCCGTGCTCGCGCGTGGGAATTGCTGGTGGCAATGTTACTGGTAGAGGCGGCGTTCGGGTTGCCGGGGTTGGTGGCTGCGCCGATCTACTATGCGTATTTGAAGGGGGAGTTGGAGGCGGAGCGGTTGATTTAGGCGCACTGCCGGGACCGCTGACCACAATAGCCTCTATATCTTATTTACGCGGATGCTATGGATACACGCAGCGTGAGCATGTGCACGATGTCCTTGGGCTCGCCGCTTGCTGGGTCGGATGTCAGTACGGTGAGGACGTCGGCGTCGGGTAGAAGCCGGATACGCAGGGTCGGCTCGTCGTTCTCATCCCTATAGACCGTGGCGCGCCAGCCATCGGGAAGCGAGATAGATGGGCCACGAATCTCATAGCTTCCAAGGTTCTTGCGCTGGGACTGAACGCCCAGCTCTGAAAAGGGTTTGGCACCACTTACGCCGGGCGCATGGTCGCCTTGCATTACGATCGAGCCATCGGGAAGCAAATTAAATGCGGTGGTGGTTGTGATAGACATGTCAGGCACGCTTGATGAAGTTGTTGGCATCCACCGTGGTACTGGCCGTGGTCCAGATCTGATACCAAGCCGACCAATTGCCTCCCCAGCGCTGGCGGTGGTACATGCGTCCATTGCCGTATCCCTGCCAGATCTGGCAGCCGTCCGGAGCGCCGATGAAGTGCAGCAGGACACCGCTGCTTTCAGGGGCATTAGTGGCGCCACTGCTATATGAGCCGTAGCTGCCGCACGGAAGCGTCGCGTTGGCATCTACATTGGAAGTAAAGACCGTAGCGCCCATCTTGCCGCCAATCTGCCCGTACAAGTCCGAGAAATTGCTGTTGCTCTTCGTAAGGGCAGTGCGAATTGTGTCGCCATCGGCACCAGCGGGTGCCGTGCCGAGATTGATAAGTTGCTGTGCCATGAATGTCATCCGATAGATTGATGCCAGCCGGTTCGGGAAGGTAGTGGCATCGCAGAGAAATTGCTGCGGGAAATCTATTTCGACGAGATTGCTTCAATGCGCTTCTCAAGGGCCGCAACTCGCGCATCGCTGGCTTGCCACGCCGCAATCAAATACGGGATGAGCCCGATGTAGTTGACGTTCTGCAGCGCGGGTTCGTCGCGTTTGACTCTGATCGGGGGCACGTAATCGTGTGGCTCCGTCCCTGGCTCGTAAGGCGTGAGGTCGCCCTCCCATACCTGGGTGGTATTGACCGCATCTTTCACGCCATCGACCAGCAAAGGGAAAAGTGCCTGCAGTTCGTGAGCGATCACGCCTACGCGACGCGACGAGGTATCCCGCTTGTCGGTGTATTCGATTGCTCGTATTGAACGCAGTCGCTCGGCTACTGACGCGGGTTCCAGGTCGGTGACGTCATCCTTGATTCGATGATCGGAGTTCTGCGTAAGCGTTCCGGCGAAGATGGCGCTGCCGCCTTCTACAAACTGAAATGCGTTGGTGGTTCCGCCGACATGAATGTGCAAGCGTGGCTGTGATGTAAGCGATCCGCCTTCATATGCATCGATGCTGGCGAGGTGTCGGGAACCCCAGTGCGAAGCGCGGACGATCTGGTAAGCCGCCTGGGGATTCAGGCAATCGAGCTGGATCGCGGCACCGCGATTGACCCAGTCCGACCAGGAGCCGCCAATACCTCCGCCGGACGGATTGGTGATTTGCATTCCTACATTGGTGTAGGTGTTCAAGCGATTGACGATCGACCCCATCATGCTGCCGCCAGCCATGGGCAACGCCGCGTTGGCTGTGCTGGCTGCAGTAGTGACGCGTGCATCCAGGTCGTTGAAGTTGTTCACGCATTTCGATAGGGCTGTGCGTACGGTGTCGCCGTCCGCACCCGTTGGCGGAGTGCCAAGGTTGATTTGCTGTTGTGCCATGATCGGTCCAATGATGGGTTGAAAGATCGATACGGTGGGTGAGGCCCGTAAGCGAACCCGCCGGTCGAGGACCGGCAGGGGCTGTTCGCGAGCGAGGCGTCCAGAAGAGCTTTCCGGCAGCGAGACAGGTCGATCAGGCGTCTTGCGGCAGCATCAAGCCGCGTAGTTCGGCTTTGAGAGCTTCGACGTCGCCCACGAGCTGCTGGAATGCTGCCAGCAGTGTCACGAAGACGGAGTTGTAATCGACGGATTGATACCTCGGCTCGGTCGCATGGCATTGGAATCGCCCTTGCTCGTCAATGCGAGGAACTTGATGCGTCTCGTCTTTGGACCCAACGACTGCGTGGGGAATGGCTTCAGCCAGTTCGTGCGCGAGCACCCCCGCCACGGCGCGCCGGGTGGGATCGTCGTTCATCGTGTAAAGGACGGGCCTGACGCCGAGGATGGCCCGCATGGCATCGATCCTGTCGACCGTGGACATCACGGTCTTCAATCGATAATCCGATTGCGTGAGCGTGCCGGTGATCGTGAGATTGCCCGACGGAGTGAGCGTCAGCTTGGACGCCAATCCGCCATTACCAGTACCGAAGCCGATATTCAGGGTGCCGTAGACTGAATAGAGTCCGATGTTGTAGCTGCCATCGACGAGGCCGTAGCCGCCGCCATAGCTTCCCGAGGTGGTCAGCGCGAGCGTCATGGCAGCCTGCCCCGGGATGGTTGGCGTACTGGTGGTGACGATGCCCTGGTAGTTGATCGAGCGATAAGTGCCACTGGACGCGCCGATCTGCGCGGTGCCGCCGTTGCAGTACAGCGTGCCGGAAACACTGGCATTCCCGGTGAACACCGGCGAAGCATAGAGTTCGTTGAAGTTCGATTGGCATTTCGACAGGGCAGTGCGGACGGTATCGCCGTCCGTGCCGCTGGGTGGCGTGCCGAGGTTGATGGTCTGCTGTGGCATGAGAAAAGCTTCCGTTGGTACGTTCCACGCCGCCCATGGTGACGAGCGGCGGCATCCATGGTTGTCAGCGTTTCGGATAGCGTCGCTTGACGTCCTGGCAGGATTCCATCCATTGCCGCACTTTTTCAGGCAGCACATATCCGCTTTGCTGCAAGGATTCGGCCAGGGCGAGAACGGCGTCCAGCTGGTCGCCTGCGTCGGGATAATGGGCGCGGCGAAGGGCGCGATAGTCAGATTTGTGGTGAATTTTCATAGTCGATGTCGGCCTCGAAAGGAAGGAAGGGAGGCAGCGCCACCGTGACCCGGTAACGCCCCGGATGTTCGAACGACAGCTCGACATCGGAGCCGTCAGCCACATGCGAGCTGTCTTCCACGCGGATCGTCGCCCCCGCAGGCACTCCCGAGAGACGTGTGCCATCGACGTGTACATCCATGGGCGCGCGTTGCTTCACCTCGCCGCCTAGCTGGTCATACCACTGGGTGGCGGCGTCGTGGTCTCCTTCCAGGACGCCCGCCGCACCCATGAGCTTGCCGGTGAGCGCCGCGTCGTCGCGCGAAGGGAAGGCGAGCTCGGCAATGAAGATGCCGCGCTCGTCGTAAGCGGAATAATTCATCGTTTGACTCCCAGGGCGAGAATGGATGCGCCGGTGAAGTTGGCCTGGATGAGGTTCGAGTTGGCCGAGAGCACCACCGTATGGCTGCCTGGGCCAAGATCGAGCTGTTTGGACAGCTGGATCTGCGGGGGCGTCAAGCCCGACGCGTAGAAAGAATCCACCTGCTGGCCATCCACATACAGAATGGCCTGGCACCACGAACCGGATGTCCCTGAGCCGAAGAAGAACGTGGTGCCGATGATCGAGAATGATGTCGTCACGTCGACATTGAACGTCGCCACCGCAACGTTGCCAGCCGGAACCTGCGCGGCATTGTTCTTCACGTAGACCGGGACGGTGACGGCGTTGTTCTGAATCCTCAGCGTATCGATCTGCGCCGTGCCGATCTTGGCCGTCGTGATCGTGCTATCGGCGATGAATGCCTGGTTGATGAACGTCTGTCCGTTCTGAATGACGAACGGCGCGGACGTCTGGCCATTGGATACGTTGACCAGCGCAAGTCGATCCGCCTGGAACAGTACCTGCGACTGATAGCTTCCATCTGACTGTTGTTCGACGCCAAGGCCGAAGCCAGCGCCGTAGATGCGGCCTTGAGCATCGACCTGCGCGCGCAGCGTATAGGCCGCCGCGACCTTACCCCTCAGATCCACGAGCGACTGGCTCGCCTGCTGAACCGAGGCCGTAGTGCTGTTTACCGACGCCTGTACCGTATCGACCCGCGAGGCCATCGCCATGTTGCCAGCCTGCGCGGAACTGAGCTGTGACCACACGCCGGCATAGCGCGTGTTATCCCCGGCAAACAAACTTGCGTCTCCGGCCATGTCAGGCGTGATGGATCGGATGGGGCCGAGCAAATCCTGGCCCAGCGCGCTTTGGTTAATCTTGCCGGCGAAATAGGTGTCGTACTCGGACTGATTGACGCTGCTCTGGCCCTTAACGCCCGCACCACTCGGATAAAACGCGCCGATGTTCCCGCTCTTGTCGACCAATCTTGCCCAGAAGTAGAACGATACGCCTGCCGCCAAGCCGTCAAGTTCCAGTGCGTCCTGCGGATAGGCAAGATCCGCGAACTTGATCGCCGTGCTCAGATCGGGCGACGCCGAACGCCAGATCTCCGTACGCAGCGTATCCTCCGCGCCGGCAGGAATGCTCCAATCGAGGTGGATGCCGAATACTTTGGAAGTGGCGGTGAGGGCAGTGACGGCAGGCGGCGAGCCGGTTTTGCCGACGACATCGGAGAGCGGGGATAGCGCTGGTGGCGAGGCGATGCCGCCGGGGCTGATGGCGCGCACTCGCGCGACATAGCTGCCGGTGTAAATTCCCAGCACATCCAAGGCAAGGCCACCGGTCTGTCCGGCGCTCACCCACTCCCCGTCATTGCGCCGCCATTCGACCTGGTAGTTGATGGCGCCTGGGGCGCTGTCCCAGGCGATGGTGAGCACATTCGTGGCGATCCCCTGCGTAATCACCACATGCCCATCCAACCGCACGTTCGCCGGCGCTGCCTGCGTCGATGCCGGCAGCGAGCTGATCGGTGGTACCTGGATGATCGCGCCGTTGTCGATCGCCTCGAACTTGGCGGGCACGTGCTGCAGGGCGGTGATGGTGAAGCTGATGTCGCTGGAGGATTTGTCCTCGGTCACCGACAGCACGCGATAGGTCTGCGCGGCGAGGGTATCGCTCTCCACCACCCAGACGGACTCCGCGTCCGGCTGCGCCGAGAAACCCGGTCCGGCCACCGATAGCTGTGCGCCGTCGATGGCTGTGATGGCTCGTGTCTCCGAGACGCCCGTCGGCAGCATCACGGTGAGACGATCGCCTACCGCCACTTGCTCCGGCGCCTTGTCCACCGTCACCACGGTGCTCGTTGCGGCGTGGATGCGGCCGCCTTGGCGCTTGCCGGCGCGGGCGGGATCGGTGACGCGGATGATCTGACCCGGCGCGGCGATCGTGCCGTCCATGCCCACCTTGAAAGTGACAGTGTCGGTTTCGAGTCGTGAGG
The DNA here is from genome assembly GCF_031954525.1 of Dyella sp. BiH032. NCBI lineage: Bacteria > Pseudomonadati > Pseudomonadota > Gammaproteobacteria > Lysobacterales > Rhodanobacteraceae > Dyella > Dyella sp. BiH032. The sequence goes on along the minus strand of NZ_CP134867.1, from coordinate 4,886,150 downwards.
TCAGCAGCACCCACTGGCCTGCACGCTGCGCCTGCGCCTGCGAGGCGCAGCCGAACGCGGTGAGCGTGGCCTGCTGGATGCCGTATCGAGCGAGGCCGGCGCGGTCTTCGACGTATTCGACCTTGGCGCGGTAGAAGTCGGAGGGGTCGTTCCAGGTGACCAGCGCAGTGGTGTAGCGCGTCTTGCGCGTGCTCGCCGCATAGGTGAACTGGCCGCCGATCACGTTCGCCGCGGTATAGGCATACACCGGGTCCGCCGGCATATCGGCCGACGCCGTGATCGCGCCGCCGGTCCAGTAGGAGATGCCGCGGAACACGCTGGCCAGGTCGCTCAGCAGCTTGTACGCGTCGCTGGCGGTCTGCAGGAACACGTTGCAGGTAAAGCGCGGTTCCGTGCCGCCCTTGCCATCGCTCACGGACTGGTCGCAGTACTGCGCGATGCGATACAGCTCCCACTTGTTCACCTGCGCGGCGGTGACCAAATGGCCCAGGCCGTAGCGCGGATGCGTGGACAGGTCGTAGTAGATCCACGCCGGATTGTCGGTCCACGCCGGCTTGAAGTTGCCGTCCCAGACGCCGCTGTAGGTGCGCGCCAGCGGGTCGTAGTTGCTCGGCACCTGGACGATGCGGCCCCACAGATCGTACGCGCGACTGGGGATGTTGCTGAACTGCGCCGCGTCGCCGGAGATGCCCAGCAGTGCGCTGTTGGGATAGCGCAGCTTGGCGTCGATCACCTCGGTATAGCTGTCGATCGTGGTGATGTCCGCGATCGCCGAGCTGTTGGCGTTCGGCGTGATGCGCGTGACGCGGACGTTCCAGCCGCTCTGCGCCGCCGGCAGGTCGATGCGGTGGCTGCGCTGGTACTTGCTGGTGGTCTTGCCGGTGATCGCGCCGGTATAGGCGAGCTGGTACGCACCATCGTCGGTCTGCACCTCGATCTTGTACTGCACCGAGTAGCCGTTGATGTCGCCATTGGACGTATTGGCCTTGGACAGGCCCGGCACGCCGATGGTCACGCGCACCGCCGACAGCGAGGTGTTGCTGAGCGAGCGCACCCAGGGCGTGCTCTGCTTCAGCTCCACGCCGACGCTGATTTCGTTCTCCACGGCCGGATAGCCGGGAATCTCCTCCTGGTCCTGCGTGCCCGTGCGCGTCTCCACATGCACGTTCTGGAAGTTGAGCGAGCCGTCCGGGTTGGCCAGCGGCGTCTCGTCCAGATAGATCGATTGCAGCCCGTTTACCAGGCCGCCGATCTCGCCTTCGCTCACCAGGTCGAGGATGCGGAAGTAGGCGATCGAGCGCAGGCTGTCCGGCGACTCGACGGGCGTGCGCTGCTTGCTGCCGCCCTTGGCGCCTTGAAGGGTGGAAGTCATGTCTACCTCTCGTAGAAGTTCTTGGGATGGCGGCCCAGCAGGTTGATGCCTGCACTCACGCCCGAGGTGGCCGGCGCGTAGTCCTCGGCATGGATGCCTGCAGAGACCACGGCGGAACCGACGATCATGCGGCCATAGAGCACGGGTACGGGGTTGCCTTGGGCCTGCGTGTTGACGGCGCCGTTGAAGACGTAGCTGGGTTGGTTGTCGGGGCGGTCGCCGGACTTCAGTTGTCTTGGTTGTGGCGATAGCAGCTGCACTACACCACCGGCGATCATCGAAGCGCCCATCGCGGCGATCGATGAGCCAATAGGGCTAGCCGCGCCGAAACTCCAACCTGCAATGAAGCCACCGACTACGATAAGAACTGCGCCCAAGACAATATTGAAGACGCCACCATTCTTGCTGCCGAGAAGTATGGGGGCGATGCGGATGTCATCTGCGCCTGACGGTGAAAGAAGCTCGTCATGCGAAAGGTTCTTCTTTCCCACGAAGATCGCGAAGCCAATACCTCTATCCTTCGCCTGAGCTAGATACGAACTGAAACCCTTGATCTGCGAACACAGCGCTGCGATGGCTTCGGCCGGTGTATTGCTATCAAGAGCCAACCTGTATACACGACCGAACTTACTGCCTAGCTGGCCATAAAGTCGTACGTTCTTGAGTTTGGACATGCGTTTTTCCGGGCATAAAAAAAGCCCGCGCTAGGCGGGCTTTTTGGACTGGAGGAAATGGACCTCAGGTGCATTTATGGGCCGCGTCGATGCGCTTGCTCTTCCGGCCACCAAGGTCGAGGGCTGCCTGGGCATAGACGGCGATCTTCGAGCCCGTACTGGTGGCTTCGATATCGGCCACTTCAGAAGGGACACCATTGGGTGGAGAGACTACGGTAAAACGAGCACCTGCCGATTGAAGCGCAGCACCGTTGGCTTCTAAGCCAATCCTCTGATCCTCCCAGCTACCGCGAATGCAATCAGCCACCATCTGAGCTGGCTTGGTGCTGACCCAGTTAGCGATAGGTGCTCGGGTGCGAAGGTCGGCGACATTGGAGCATGCGGTCAGAAGCAACATGCCTGCATACAGAAGTCTTCTCATCTTCACTTACCTGCCTTGGCCTAGGTAAGCCATAGTGTAACGAGCGATTGATGTCGTGCATTCAAGCCAGTACCCCCCATACACATCCCGACTCGATAACCGCCCATACATGTGGTGCAGCATCAAGCCATCGCCGAGATAGATACCTGCATGATTCGGCACCAGGTTGCGGCTGCGGATCTGCATCAGGATCAGGTCGCCGCGCTGGATGTCCTTGGCATCGACGGATACGAACCCCGCAGCGGCGAGGTTCTCCGTATAGAGGTCGGATCGACCGTCATCCCACCAGTTGTCATGCCGCTGTGGATCGGGCAGCACCAGTCCCCATTCGCGGGCGTACCAATCGCGGCACAACGTCCAGCAATCGAGCACGCCGTGGTGGAACGGCCGGCCGACCAGCGGCGCTTCGTAGCCGCTGGGCTCGATGCACGAAAGCTCGCCCGCGCTGGGCGTGTCGTCCGCATCGGGCGCCACCGACACGATCCACCATGGCAGGCCCGAGGCCTCGCAGGCCACGCGATCGCCTTCCGATGCGCACGCTGGCGCATCGGGATGCGAGTGCATGACGGCGACGATTTCGCCCGCTTCCTCGGCGTCCGCGTAGTCCTCCGCGGCCAGCACGAAGTGCTCGCTGGGCGTAGTGGCGAGATTGCGGCATGGCCGGTAGCGCTCGCGGCCCTTGGCCACCACCACCAGCCCGCAGGCTTCGCGCGGATAGTCGGCCACCGCGTGGGCGCGGAAGGCGTCGAGCGTGGCCGGGTTCATGTGCGCAGCAACCCCGCGGCGGGATAGCTGCCATAGGGCAACGGGTTGTGCTCGCCGAAGCGTAGCTTGCAGGAAGACAACCGCCCGCCGCACACGTCCAGTGCCGGATCGCTGGTGGGCGAGTCGTCGGCCTTCGCCACCGGCCCGCCGCTGTAGCCGCAGTATGGGCCGCGATAGCCGCCGCGCTGCAACCATGTGCAACTGTTGGCGATGATGGTGCGGCCCGGCAGCTGCTGCTGGCCGAAGTCCAGCGCGCTGGCCAGCTCGAACTGCACCACCTGGTTGGTCTCCGTGGCCTTGCGTTCCAGGAACCATTTGTCCGGCGGAAATTCCTGCGTCGGATCGGCAGTGGGATTGCCGTCGGCGAAGTTGTTCGCGTCTAGGTAGCGGCCGAAGGTGCGGTGGCGCACCAGCAGCGCGCCGACCAGGTCCTGGAAGGCCAGGCACAGCGCGGTGATACGGCCGTCCACGTTGCCCACGCTCAGCATGGGCATGGGCGGCTTGTCGGGATTGAGTTCGAAGCCCTCCGCCTGGATCGGCCAGGGCGAGTACTCCAACCCTTGCCACCAGATCGAACCGACCTGCGTATAGCCGTGGAAGCGCAGCACGTCGCCCGCGCCGCCGCCGGTGATCGAGCGCGCGTCCAGTTCGAACAGCTCGATCTCCGCGCCCGGCTCCAGCTTCTGGATGTCGGCGTAGATCGTCATGGCGCGAACACCTGCTGGAACGTGGCCGACAGCGTGTAGTAGCCCGCCGCCCGCGGCACCAGCGTGTAGCCGGCGCAGCGGAACAGTGCGGGTGCACCCAGCGGCGGCGTCCACTGGAACGACGCGGCGCCGGCATGCCGATCGAGGAAGTCCTTGATCGGCGACACATAGCTGCCGTCGCCGTCGAACGACAACGGCCAGCTATCGACGCGGTTGTTGATGCCGTCGGTGACGGTCTGGGTATAGCCGTCGCCGAACTGCGCGCTGCGCACGCGGAAGGTGGTCTGGCCTTGCGGCTCCACCTGGGGAATCCACCCGAAGACTTCAGGCATGCTGCATCCTCCACAAAATGCCGCCCTGGCGCTGCTCGCGCGCCATGACTTCTTTGACCTTGCCCTCCACCATCGCCGCGAGCTGGCGGCCGGCGTCGTCGCTCTGCGCCTGCGTGTCGCTCTGCGCGTTGCCGTTGCTGCCGACGTTGACGGTGATGCTGATCTGGTTGTTGACGCCGCCGCTGCTGTCACCACGGCTGCTGCGCACGCCGAGGCGTCCGTCCGGTCCGCGGGCGAGCGGCATGATGGCCTCGGGACCCGCTTCGCCCATCAGGCCGGTGCCGGTGGCCATAGGGAAGAGCGTGGGACTGTTGACGATGCCGCCGCGGGCGAAGGCGCGCAGTTGCGTGCCGCTTTGGAGGGCCATGCCTTTGGCGGCCATGGGGAAGTCGCTGAAGATCGATGCGGCATAACCACCCGTGCTGCCTCCGGACAGCGTGCTGTACTGGGGCATGGCCGAACCACCGCCGAACATGCCGCCGATGGCGCTTCCGATCCAGCTCAGCGCGGCTCCGGCCAGTTTGGAGATCTGGGATGCCGCGGCGTCGGCCAGCATCTGCCGCAGCATGTCGCGGAAGCTCTTGCCGACCTTCTTGAAATTACCGTCCAAGGTGTCGAACAGCATGTCACCCAATGAACCGCGGATCTTCTCGCCAGCCTGAGAAGCCAAGTCGGCCAGGAAATCCGTGCTCTTGGCGATGCCGTCTTGCTTGGCGGCTGTCGCCGCCGTGGATGCGCCACCGGCTGCCGCGGTGCCTGGGGCGGCAGTCGCTGCACCTGCATTGGCTGCTGGCTTAGCGGCGTCGCCTTTCGGATCCCTGGCGAACCCGCGGATGAAGTCGCCGACGTAAGGATTCGGCCACAGGCGATCCTTGCCGGCCATCGCGGCTGCCTTGGCGAATTCATTGGTAGTGGTATCGGCGAGTCCGCGTTTGAAGTTGTTGTAAAGATCGTCGCGCGCCTTCACGCGTGCCTTGGTGGCTTCCTTGCCGTCGGCGTTGAACGCGGCGACTACATCCTTGGAAAAATCATCCTTGAGCTTCTTGGTAGCGTCTTCGATGACCTTGGCCGTGGGTGCCATCGCCTTGGCGGTGTTCTTTGCGGCATCCTGCGTCGTCTTCGCCGCCCCATCCGCCGCCTTGCCGGCATCCTTCGCCGACTTCGTCGCGGCATCCACGGCTTTCTGCATATCGCCGAGCGACTTGCTTGCCTTGTTCAAGGCGGTCACGAAATTGTTGAGGCTGTTGCTGTCGATATCAGCCATCGTTGCGTATCCTGTCGAGCATCATCAGCGCCTCCACCTCCCAGCGGTCGAGCCGCCGGCCGGTGAGCTGCGTCCAATGATGGAGTTCGGTATGGGTGAGCGGCATGGGCAGTTGCGCCAGCCACTCGGCCAGGTAGGCCAGTTCCGCCGGGCACGCCGGGCGGCTGTCCAGCTCGGACGGCACACGGCCGAGCTGGCGTTGCACCGCTTCGAGGTGCCGGTGCAGCGGCTGGCCGCCCGCGCCGACGGGGCGGGCCAGCTGCTGCTCGGCCTTCAGCCAGTCGGCGAGCTGGCGAAGGCGTTCCCGAAAAAAGCCTGGTCGTCGGCGCCGGCGCGGTCGACCAGCTCGGCGATCTGCGGCGCCTCGCGCAGAAAGGCGCACACGTTGTCCGGCACGCAGGGCTCGTCGAAGCTCCAGTCCGACACCAGCGCCGCACGCACGGCGAGCAGGCTCTGCTCCAGTGCGGCGTCGAGTTCCGCCTTGCCCGCCTGCGCCATACGCGCGACTTGCTGCATGGCTTCTTCGCGCGCCTGGCGGAACGCGTCCGACCACTGGCTGCGGATCTGCAGCCAGTGGTCGGTGGGCGAGCCGTCGGGCAGGGTCAGCGCCACCCGGCGGCCATCGTTGGCGCGCTGCCGGATCGCGAACGCTTCCATCGTGCTCATGCGCCGCTCCGGGTGATGCGCAGGTGAGTGCCGGTGGTGCTGTCGTACAGCGCCTGGATCGGCAGCGACAGCGTGATCGGGCCGTCATTGGTCACGTCTGCCTGGCCGCCGGTGTACTTGATGCGCGGCAGGAACAGCACGTAGCTGTTGGCGCCGTCGGACAGCGTCAGTTCGAGCGAACTCTCGGCCTCGCCGATGAACTTGGACAGCAGCGAGCCATCGAGGAAGTAAGCGGTGAGCGTGCCGGTGAGGTTGCTGCGGCCGATGCTCGGCTGCAGGGTCTTGGCGCTGCCGATCACGAAGCGGGGTTCGATACCGTTGGCGAGGTCCAGCTTCAGCTCGGTCACCACGCCGATCACCTGGCCGCCTTCCTTGATCGCACCGCTCAGCGCATCCATCGGGCGGTTGGTGGGCGCGTTGGCATAGGTGGCACCGGTGACGGGCGCGGCGTCGATCGCCTCGGCCTGGCCGACCACGTCGAAGGTGACGTTGGCGATCGCGCCGGGCTGTACGTCGAAGTGCAGGCCGTTGATCTCGCAGCCCGTGTAGCGCAGGTACTGGCCGATGTCGGCGAAGTTGCGCTCCAGGGTGAAGCTGGTGCGCGCGGTGCCGGCGTTCAGCACGTTGGCATTCCAGCTGCCGCCCAGTGCGGCGGCGAACAGGTCGTCGTAGGCGCCATAGCTCAGCTCGCCCTGGATGTCGCCGCCCACCTGGACGGTGCCGTGGCGCAGGTCGGCGATCTGGCGGTCGCTGCGCAGTTCTTCCGACTGCAGCGTGTTCTTGGTGAGGGAGAGCGTGGTGCTCTTGTGGCGCAGCTGGCGGAAGGCCGGCGTGGCGGGCGTCGCGCCGTAGTTGGCTTCCGCGATATAGGCGAGGCTGTGGCGGCTGCCGGTGGCGATGGTCATGCGGTTTGCTCCTTGATGGAAAGAAAACGCGGCCGATGGCCGCGCAGGTGGTCCGAAGGACCGGTCGAACGAGGGAACGCGGCCGTGCCGATCAACCGTGGTCGGTCCATGCGGTCCACGCGACGCTGACGGTCATGCGCAGCCAGCCGTCTTTGCTGATCACTGCGGCGCGGCTGGTACCGTTCACTAGCACCGGCAGACCGTTGCCATCGAGCTGGCGGCCGGACTTGAAATAGGCGCGCAGCGCATCGGCCAGCGAAAGCAGGCGATCGATGCCGCCGCCGGGCGTGTCGTTGAGGTCGATCTGGAAGACGCCGCTGTGTCGGTCGTTGCCGGAGGCACCGAGGCTGCCTCCGACCACCGGCTGCGGGACGAGCGAGACCGCGGCCCAGGGTTGCCCCGAGGTCGGCGCGAAATCGCGGCCTTCGTAAGCGGTGGGCAGGTCGAGCGCGGCGGCCTGGTAGCCGGCGATGAGCGCGGCGTTGATGTTGGTGAAACTCATGGCGGGTTCCCGTGGCGGAAAAAGAAAAACCCGCCTCGATGGGCGGGTCGGATGCGTTGCGGTGCTGCCGTTGTAGCCAAATTAGCCGCGAAACTGCGGAAGCGTCACTTCCGCATGGCGGCTTGCGTCGGGTACGGCGATAGAAACAGCGTGCGTTCGGCGATGCGCCGGCGCAGCAGGCCCGGCAGGACACGGCCGCCGGCGTAGCGCCAGCGCTCGAACTCGGCCGCCGCGCCTTCCAGGTCACCGGCGTTGAGCTTGCGCAGCAATGTCGAACCGCCGAACGCTGCTGCGCCGAGATTGAAGACGAAGCTCGCTAGTGCATCGAAGGATGGCTGCGCGAGCGGCTGCATCACCAGGGCACGTACGGCCTCTTCGGCCGCGGCCAGGTCTTCGTGCAGCAGCGCTTCGGCTTGCGCTGCATCGATGCGCACCCCTGAGCGCACGCCTTCTCCGGTGTGACCGTAGCCGATGGTCCAGATACCCGCCGCGTCCAGATAGGCGCACGTGCGCAGGCCTTCGAACTGTTTGATCAGGGCGACGCCCAGCGGGCTGGTCTTCATGCGTGGACCATCCTTGAGCTGCGCATTCATGCGTCGATCCTCAGCACGCGGGCGAGGTTGCCGCGCGCCGCCAGGAGCAGCGCGGCAAGGACGAGGAAGATGCCCAGCTGCCACAGCGTGGTCTCGCCGCGCGCGGCATGGCCCAGCGCGATGTGGATGGCCTGACCACCGCTGCACACAATCAGCAGCCAGGCGCAGGCCGATACCCATGGGCGATAGCGCGCGCCGGGCGAGCGCCGGTAGGTGATCAGGCGCAGGCAGATCGACGCGCAGGCGAGCATGGTCAGCAGCTCGATCGGGTCACGCATGCGGACCTCCCCGGCTACGCAGCCAGGCCTCGAGGTCGAACGTGCGGCCGCGTTCGAGCAGGCCCAGGGTGAGCGTGACGCCCAGCGCCGAACCGAGGAACGCGGCCAGTCCCGATGCCTGCAAGGGCAGCCAGCGCATGACTTCGGGCGCGGCAAGGTAGCCCAGCGCGATCGAAACGCCGAGATAGGCGACGCGCCGCCACAGCGGCAACTCCTTGGACGAAACGACGAACAGCGTGGCGCCGGCGAACGCGCCGATCAGCGCGTTGCCGTCCACGCCGGGAAGCGATGCGGCGACGCCCAGGCTGGCGGCCGCCGCCATCGCCATGGCGGGTTCGGTCATAGTGGTCTCCAGAAAAGCGAAAGGCCGCGCGGAGCGGCCTGGAAGAGAGGGGCGTCGCGCCGTTGCGCGTAGGTAAGCGTGGCGTTCGCGCCGTTCGCTCATGAGCCCATGATGCGTATTTTCGTCGGAAAGTGCGGAAGCGTCGATGCCGCATCGCGTGCTTGTTTTCCTTTGCAATCGCTTGGACCGCATTGAGGCCACGGAACGATGGAAACAAGAAAGGCCGCACGTGGCGGCCTTTAGAGCAATGCATTTGGACGTCCAAAGTGCTCGTGCGCTCATTCGTCCATGCTGCACATTTTCCCTGGATATCGCGGAAGCGTCACTGCCGCACGCGACGCGCTTTCTTCATGCCGGCGCGAGCGCCCTTTCCAGCGCGCGTGCGCCACGCGTTTCCGCATTGGCGCACAGTGCCAGCGTCCATTCGTAGACCGGGCGCCACACGCGGCGATAGCCGGCCTCATCCCGCTCGATCATCGAGGCCCGCTTGCGGTCACTTACCGGCGTGCGGCCATGCCCCTCGCAGTGCTGGCAGACGAGCAGACGGTCGTGCACCCGCACTTCGCCTCGGCCTTCGCAATGGGGGCACAGGCTCGGCGTGGCCAGTTCGGCGAGCACCGCCTGCCGCACGGCCCGATAGACGGGGCCCACGGCCGGCCACTGCCGCGCCTTCACTTCGTCCAGTGTTTCGGTGGCCCGTTGCAAGGCGGCGCGCTGGCCGGAGCGGGTACCGTAGGTGCCGTCGATATCGTCCTCGGCCACGTGCACGGCCAGCCTCGCCGCTTCCAGTTCGCGGCGCAGGCGCATCCATTCGCGCAGCTGGGCTTCGCGCACGATGCGGTCCAGTTCCGCGCGCTGCAGCTGGGCGCCATCGGGCCACCACACGGTGCAGAGTACTTCGCGGGCGAGGCGATCCTCGATCATGCCCAGCGCGCCGGCGATGTCCTGGGGAGTCAGTTCGGGTTGGCCGCCGTGGTGGACCTCGAAGCGCGCGATCGAGGGGTTCAGGCGGGCCAGCAGCTTGCGTACGTTCATCGAAATGCCTCCCTGTTTTGCGATGGATGAAGCACTGGGAAGAGGCCTTATTCGGACACTTCCCGGGTGAAGAATGATAAGTTGAGTTATCACTGTTTGTCAATTACACTTGGCGTGTCGCCAAGTAGACTTTTCACATGACAACTTTCGCCGAACGCTTCAAAGCCGCCCGCGAGCGTGCGGGCATTTCCCAGCGGGCGCTGGGTCGCCGCATCGGATATTCCGGGTCGGCCATCAGCCAGTGGGAAGCGGGCGTGATCGAAGCAGACAACATTCGCGTCGCGGCGCTTGAGATGGCCGCCGGCATCATGGGCGTCTCAGTGCGCTACCTGCGCACAGGCAAGGAAGACGACAGCCGCGGCGAGGTGCCCGCCGGCCTGCGTGCCGCGCAGCCGGACGTGCGTCAGCTCCCCGTGATCTCGATGGTGCAAGCGGGCCTGGGCCGCGAGGCGGCCGACCCTTATCCGCGCGGCTACGCAGAGCAGAGCGTGAGCGTGGATGCGGAACTGGCGCGGGATCTGGGACGGCTGGCGTTCGCGCTGGAGATCATCGGCGAATCGATGCTGGAGGAATTCCACCCAGGCGACATCGTGATCATCGACCCTGCGGTGAAACCGCTGCCGGGCGACTATGTGGTGGCGCGCATCGAGAGCGATGGCAGCGCCACGTTCAAGAAGTACCGTAGCCGCGGCCGCGATGCGGAAGGGCACGAGGTCTTCGAACTGGTGCCGCTCAATCCGGACTACCCGACCATCACCGTCAATGCCGCCAACCCCGGCAGCATCATCGGCACGATGATGGAGCATCGCCGGCGACGCCGCCGGCATTGAAGTGACGGCGCGGGCTTACGCTGTGGCCGCGCGTCGAAGGCTCGCGTAGAGCAGGCGCGTCCACAGCCACTGGAAGCCGAGCATGCCCAGCGGCGGTAGCACCGCGATGACGACGAAGAGCGCCACCAGCAGCGCGTCGTCCCTGGCGCTGCCGCCGAACAGCAGGATCAGGCCTGCCACGCAGGCGCCCGCCAGCACGATCCACGCGCATACGAACGCGAGCAGGCTGGCGCCGAGCAGGCGGCCGGCGCGCACCTGCGAGAGGTGGCGCGGAAGCGCGAGCCAGGCGCCGCCGAAGGCGAACGCCGCGGCTGCCAGCGCACCGGCCCAGGTGCCGAGCCAGCCCGCCGTGGAATAAGCGTCGAATGTGTTGACGAGCGGCATGGCCAGCGACACGCCGGCGATCGTCGCCGTCGCCTGCATCCATGCGGCGAGGCCGGCGGCGCGCGGGCGCAGTCCCGATGGCGGAGGTGTCGCCAGGCGATCCTTGCGGCAGGCCAGCAGAGCCACGCGCCATGATGCCCAGACGCTGAGCGGGGCCAGCCCCCAGCCCAGAACACTCAACCAGACCTGCAGGCCGCGTACGGTCAGCGCCGTTCCCAGCCACAGGAACAGTCCCTGATACAGAAGCATCGTCAGCACGCTCCACGCCAGCAGGCCGAGGGCGAACAGCGCCATCAGCAGCATGGGGCGCCTGAACGCCCATTCCTGCCGCCGCTCGCCACGCCACTGGGCGACGAGGAACGCCAGTCCGCCCTGGACCAACAGGCCTTCGCCGACCATCCGCAACGTCATGGAAAGCGCGCCGAGGATCTGCTCGTTGTCCGAGGGCGCGCGCAACACCAGGGCGCTGAAAGTGAGGCAATGCCAAAGCAGCACCACCAGCATGGCGGTTCCGGCGGCGAGCCAGGGAAGGTTGGAACGGTCGGCGGGGAGGTTCATGGGACATCCTTGTACGGCGCGGCGCCGAACGATATCGCAACGCGCCAGATCAGGCGCCAACGCTAGCGGCAGCGGTCGAGCAATGCCAGTGCGCGGCGTTCGCGCGACCGTCAACGGTCCGCGGTGCGACGCAGGCCGGCGTAGCACAAGAGCGTCCACAGCCAGTAGGCGAGCAGGCACAACGCCGCGCCGGCCGCGGCCAGGAGCGTGGCGGCCAGCGATGGCTCCATGCGCAGCAACGGCACCGCATCGGCGGCGGTGCCGAAGCCATAGAAAAGCAGCGCGGCACAGGAGACGGGCGCGGCGATGCCCGCGCCGAGCAACCGCCAACCGTGGATGCGCGCGAGGAATCGCGGCGCGCCGAGCCATGCCCCGACGAAAGCAAGGGCGAGCGGAACGGCGATCGCGCCGAGGTAACCTGCCGCGGCGGTGGTGCCGTCCATGGATGCATACGCCTGCGCCATGGACATGCCCATCGGCATGCAGATCAAGAGCGCGCTAGCCAGCAGCCACGTCATCAGGCCCGCAGCACGCCAACGGACATTGGCCGGAGGACGGGGCAGTGCGTCCCCGCGCATGATCCACGTAGCCAGGACCCAGGCCAGCCACGTGCTGACGGCATGCAACAGCGGATAGGCGAATGGGAGTGCAACGAGCGCAAGGCGGGTCAGCGACGCGGCGGCCACCAGTCGCAGCACCTCATCGATGAGTTCGATCTGCAGCACTTGCCAACCGAGCAGGAACAAGGCGAACAGCGCCAGGACCAGGGCCGGCCGGCGGAAAGCGAGTCGGCCATGCCGCTCGCCGTGCCATTGGGCGACGAGGAAAGCCATGCCCGCGCGGAAGGTCAGGCTGCCCAGGGCCGCCGCATAAGCCATCGCCCTGGCGCGCTCGTCCAGCGCGGCGAGTCCGTGCCGCAGCAGAACGGTGGCAAGGAAAATCGCGAGCCCCAGCGACAGGGCGACCGCGGCGGCAAGCCAGGGAAGCGGCGAAGGGCGGGCGGGGTTGGCCATGATGGACGTCCTTGTCTGATGAGTGGTGCCCGAACCGGGCAGCGCGACGCCAGTCACTAACGCGTCTCGCAGAACGTAAGTATGCGCCGATCAGTTATTCGCCATGGCGGCGGCTAGCTTGCCACGGCCGGCATGCCGTGCCCGCGCCGGGTTCAACGGCGATCAGTTGCCCGCCAGCATCGCCGCGATCTTCGCCATGTGCGATTCGGCCGTCTCGCGCACCACTTCCTTGTCCGCTTCCGGATCCTTGCCCTGCCAGTGCAGGTCGTCCTGTGGCAGCTCGTGCAGGAAGCGGCTGGGCTGGTTGCTGTGCACCTCGCCGTAGCGCTTGGTCTTGGATGACCAGGACAGCGTCAGCATCTCCTTGGCGCGGGTGATGCCCACGTACATCAGGCGGCGCTCTTCGTCGACGCGGCCTTCGTCCATGGCGCCGTCATGCGGCAGCGTGCCTTCTTCGCAGCCGACGATGAAGACGAAGCGGAACTCCAGGCCCTTGGCCGCGTGCAGCGTCATCATGCGCAGTGCGTTGCCCGGCTCGTCGCGGTCGGCGTGGCTGAGCAGGGCCAGCTGCGCGGCGAGGTCGCCGGTGGTGTTGTCGTTGCGCTGCATCGCGCGGAACCAGTCGCCCAGTTCGCGCAGGTTGCCCAGGCGGCGTTCGCGCAGCGCGACGTCGGTGGTGTTGGCGACGATCTCGCTGGCGTAGCCGGTGCGCTTGAGCACGGTCTCGACCAGGTCCGCGGCGCTCTCATGCAGCGAAGCGCTGCGCAGCTCGTCCATCAGCGTGGTGAAGCCCGCCAGCGCCGCGGCCGGGCGCGGCGAGAGCTGGCGCAGCACGGCGTCGCTGCGCGCGGCGTCCAGCAGCGAGGCGTTGCGCGTCTGCGCGATCTGGCCGAGTTTCTCCAGCGTGGTCGCGCCGATCTCGCGCTTGGGCACGTTCACCACGCGCAGGAAGGCGGCGTCGTCGCTGGGGTTGGTGAGCAAGCGAAGGTAGCAGAGCAGGTCTTTCACCTCGGCGCGGTCGAGGAAGCTCAGTGCGCCCGTGAGGTGGTAAGGAATGCGCGCCAGTCGCAGCGCCTTCTCCAGCGGCCGGGCCTGGAAGTTGCCGCGGTAGAGGATTGCCATCTCGTTCCAGCGCGCCTTGTGTTTCTCGGCCAGCGTGGTGGCGATGGCGGCGACGCGCTCGGCTTCGTGTTCGTTGTCCTTGCACTCCAGCACGCGGATCGGGGCGCCTTCGGGGTGCTCGCTCCACAGTTTCTTTTCGTGCAAATGCGGGTTGTTGGCGATCAGCTTGTTCGCGGCGCGCAGGATGCGGCGGCCGCAGCGGTAGTTCTGTTCCAGCTTGATCACCCGCAGGTTCGGCCAGTCCTTGCTGAGCTGGTCGATATTCTCCGGGTTGGCGCCGCGCCAGGCATAGATGGACTGGTCGTCGTCGCCCACGCAGGTGAAACCGCCGCGGTCGCCCGCCAGCGCCTTGAGCAGGCGGTACTGCGCGTCGTTGGTGTCCTGGTACTCGTCCACCAGCAGGTAGCGCAGGCGCTCGCGCCAAGCCGCGCGGCACTCATCGTCGCTTTCGAGGATGCGCAGCGGCAGGCGGATGAGGTCGTCGAAGTCGACTGCGTTAAAAGCGGTGAGACGCTGTTGATAGAGCTGATAGATCATCGCCGCGTCCATCTCGCGCGGACTGCGTGCGGCAGCCAGCGCTTCTTCCGGCGACAGGCCGGCGTTCTTGGCGCGGCTGACCAGGTTGCGGATGCCGAACAGCACGTCCGGCTTGGCACCTTTGGGCGCCAGCTCCTTGATGATCACTTCGCTGTCGTCGGCGTCCAACACCGAGAAGCCCTTGCGCAGTCCCGCGCGCGCATGCTCGATCTGCAGGAACTTCAGGCCCAGTGCATGGAAGGTGCAGACGGTGAGCGCGTTGGCGTCCTCGCTGCTGATCAGCTTCGCCACGCGTTCGCGCATTTCCTTCGCCGCCTTGTTGGTGAAGGTGATGGCGGCGATCTTGGACGGGGCGAGTTTGCGCCGCTGGATCAGGTACGCGATTTTCTGCGTGATCACGCTGGTCTTGCCGGAGCCGGCGCCGGCGAGCACGAGCAGGGGGGTGTCGCAGTGCTCGACTGCGGCTAGTTGTTGCGGGTTGAGCATGTGGAGCGGGCACGCGGGAGGCGGGTGGGGATCTTATCAAATGGGAGGGTGGGGGCTTGGCAGCCCCGTGTGGTTCCGTCTGTTTGGCGCGCGCCCCCGGGTCGTAGGTTGGGGATCGCTCGCGAAGCCCTACGCGAGGCGCTGAGAATCGCCTCGCCCTTTCATCCTCGCCATTCCGGCGCAGGCCGGACGGAGCGCGTCGCGCGGAGAGCGCCCGCAGGGCGGTCCCGAAGGGGCGGGCGTAGCGAGTCATCCAGTGGCGTTGCGGCCCAGTCGTCGCCTCATCGCCAGTCTGGCCTCGCCCCTCGCGGGGCGAGGGTTTCGCTCTCCTGCCGGAGAGCGAGTTACTTCTTCTTGCTTGCCCAAGAAGAAGTAACCAAGAAGAAAGGGCCCCCTGCGCGGCGCCCTCCGCAGCCTTCGCTGCTGCGGGTGCGTTGAGGGCTGGCCGGGCTTTTCGACAGGGCATCCCTGCCCTGATCGAAAAGGCGGGGACGTCCTGTCCCCGCCCGCCTTCGGCGGCCTGATCGTCCAGCCCTCACCGCCGCGAAGGGAACCCGGGAGATCAAGAGCGCTACGGAGCGTCGCTTCGCTCGCTCTTGTTTTTGCTTTTGCTTGCCTCGGTACCTCACTTCTCCTTCTCCCCTCCGGGGAGAAGGCGGGATGAGGGGCGGGGCTGGCCGGGGCGCTCATTCAGTGCGCCTAGCGCCTGGCTCAGGCGACGCATCACCATCACCCTGCTGACGAAAAAGCCACAACTTAAGAGAAGCGTTAAGCCAAGTCGGCGCCGCTGGTCCGCCGGAAAGGTATCTCCAGCTCACTGGTATGCGCGTCGAAAGCGCATATGGACGTCTATCCGGCCAAACACGGCCAGCGGCGTAGAGGTGCGGATTTTCCCCGAAGATCGGGGCCTTGCCGCGCCGGCTCGCTCGAGCTTGCTGGGCTATCCACAGTGTGCCGGTTTCACACTGGTATGGTCTGGCCGCCTGTGGGCCTGCTTGGTCCTTGTTTTTAAGGCTAATTTTTCTCTTTGACGCGGCGCATCAACTATGGTCTAGTCGAAGGACACCTTAATGCGTGCAGCGGTGCTCCCGGCGCCGCCGGCATGCGCGTCCCGCAAATTCGGCCCGGGGAGGGAAGATGGGGAAGGCAGGTACACCGGCGCTGTATGACGCCGCGTTTGAACACGACAGCTGCGGCTTCGGTCTGGTGGCTCAGATCGACGGTCGTGCCAGCGCCTGGGTGGTCGATACCGCCTTCGCGGCACTGGCGAAACTCTCGCACCGCGGCGGCGTGAATGCCGACGGGGTCAGTGGCGACGGTTGCGGCGTGCTGGTGCACAAACCGCAGATCTGGTTGTCGGCGCTGGCGGCGGAAGCGGGCTTGTCGGTGGGCGGGCGTTTCGCGGCGGGCCTGGTGTTCCTCGACCCCGCCGGCGACGAGACGGCCTGCGCCACCCTGGAAGCGTTCGTGCGCGAGGAAGGCTTGCGCGTGGCGGGCTGGCGCGAGGTGGCGGTGGATCCGGAGGCCTGCGGTCCGCTGGCTGCGGCTGCACGCCCGCGCGTGCGGCAGATTTTCGTGGAGACGGATGCGCCGGACGACGGCGCCTTCGAACGCGCGCTGTTCCGCGCCCGCCGCCGCGCGGAGACTGCGCTGGCGGACGATCCTCACTTCTATGTGGTCACGCTTTCCGCCCAGGTGATCGGCTACAAGGCCATGGCCGCGCCAGGCCGCCTGCGCGAGGTCTACCCGGACCTCGGCCATCCGGCCCTGGTCTCGGACGCGGTGGTGTTTCACCAGCGCTTCTCCACCAACACCACGCCGCAGTGGAGGTTGGCCCAGCCCTTCCGGCTGCTGGCACACAACGGCGAGATCAACACCATCCGCGCCAACCGGCGCTGGATGCAGGCGCGCGCGTCGATCCTGCGCTCGCCCCTGGTCGATCTGTCGGACCTGGGCCCGCTGGTGCGCCAGACCGGCTCCGATTCGGAAAGCCTGGACAACGCGCTGGAAGTGCTCACCACCGGCGGCCTTGAGCTGATCGCCGCAATGCGCGTGCTGGTGCCGCCGGCGTTCGCCGCGCGCGAAGGCATCGACGAGGACCTCGCGGCGTTCTACGAGTACTACGCCCTGCACAGCGAACCCTGGGACGGCCCCGCCGGCCTGGTGATGTGTGACGGCCATTACGCCGCCTGCACGCTGGACCGCAATGGCCTGCGGCCCGCGCGCTGGGCACTGTCGGAAGATAACCACCTGATCGTCGCCTCCGAGGCGGGCCTGTGGGACGTGCCGTCGGCGCGCGTGGTGGCCAAGGGACGTCTCGCCCCAGGCGAGATGATCGCGGTCGATTTTGCCAACAAGCGCCTGCTGCGCGATGCCGACATCGACGACATCAACCGCCAGCGTGCGCCGTACCGCGACTGGCTGCGCGCGGGCGTGAGCTATCTCGAGTCCGACCTGATCGACCCCTCACTTGCCGCCGAGCCGCTCCCGGCCGAACAGCTGCGCGGCTACCAGAAGCTCTACGGTCTTTCGCGCGAGGAGCGCGAGTCGGTGCTCAAGGCACTGGCGGACCTGGAGATGGAAGCCACCGGCTCGATGGGCGACGACACGCCGATCGCGGCGATGTCGCGCCAGGTGCGCCCGCTGTTCGATCGCTTTCGCCAGGCCTTCGCCCAGGTCACCAATCCGCCCATCGATCCGCTGCGCGAGAAGCTGGTGATGTCGCTGGTGACGCAGATCGGGCCGGAGGGCAATCCGTTCGAGCTGCACCCGGACAACGCGAAGCAGATCCTGATCAATTCGCCGATCCTCTCGCAGCGCAAGCTGCGTCAGCTGCTGGCGCTGCCGCAATTCGCCGGCACGCCGCGCTTCGACCTGATGTACGCGCCGGAGGAAGGGCTGGAGAACGCGCTGCGCCGGCTCTGCCGCGACGTCGCGCAGGCGGTGCGCGAAGGCTGCGCGCTGGTGTTCCTCAGCGACCGCTATCCGGAACGCGGGCTGCTGCCGATCCATTCGCTGTTGGCCACCGGCGCGGTGCATGCCTACCTGATCGACGAAGGCCTGCGCTGCCAGTGCAACATCCTGGTGGAGACCGCCACGCCGCGCGATCCGCATCAGTTCGCCTGCCTGATCGGCTACGGCGCCACCGCGATCTATCCGTGGCTGGCCTACCAGAGCCTGTTCGAGCTGGGCCGCGAGGGGCATATCGCCAACGACCGCATGGAAGTGGGCCGCAGCTACCGCCGCGGTATCCGCAAGGGTCTGCTGAAGATCCTTTCCAAGATGGGCATCTCCACCGTGGCCGGCTACCGCGGTGCGCAATTGTTCGAGATCGTCGGCCTGGCCCCCGAAGTGGTGGAGCTGTGCTTCCCGGGCACGCCGTCACGCATCGGCGGCGCCGGCTTCGCGGAGCTGGAGCACGACCAGCGCCTGCTCGCCGCCGAAGCCTGGAACGAGGCCTTGCCGCTGCGCGCCGGCGGCCTCTACAAGTACGTGCATGGCGGCGAGTACCACATGTACAACCCGGACGTGATCGCCACCTTGCAGAAGGCGGTGCGTACGGGCGATGCCGCGGACTACCGCGCGTATGCCGACGTGGTCGACCTCCGGCCGCCATCGGCGCTGCGCGACCTGCTGCACCCGCGCGCGCTGAGCGAGCCGGTGCCGCTGGACGAAGTGGAATCGGTGCAGAGCATCCTGTCGCGCTTCGACTCGGCGGGCATGTCGCTGGGCGCGCTGTCGCCCGAGGCGCACGAAGCGCTGGCGATCGGCATGAACCGGCTCGGTGCACGCAGCAACTCCGGCGAGGGCGGCGAAGATCCGGCCCGTTATGGCACGGAGAAGATGTCCAAGATCAAGCAGGTGGCTTCGGGGCGCTTTGGCGTCACGCCGTCCTACCTGGTCAATGCCGAGGTGCTGCAGATCAAGATCGCCCAGGGCGCCAAGCCTGGCGAGGGCGGCCAGCTGCCCGGCCACAAGGTCGACGCCACCATTGCGCGCCTGCGCTACGCCAAGCCGGGCATCGGCCTGATCTCGCCGCCGCCGCACCACGACATTTATTCGATCGAGGACCTCGCCGAGCTGATCCACGACCTCAAGGAGGTCAATCCGCAGGCGTTGGTCTCCGTGAAGCTGGTCAGCCACGCGGGCGTCGGCACTGTCGCGGCGGGCGTGGTGAAGGCCGGTGCGGACCTGATCACGGTCAGCGGCCACGACGGCGGCACCGGCGCCAGCCCGCTCACCTCGATCAAGTACGCCGGCACGCCGTGGGAACTGGGCCTGGCCGAGACGCAGCAGACCCTGCGCCGCAACGACCTGCGCGGCCGTGTGCGCCTGCAGACCGACGGCGGCCTGAAGACCGGCCTGGACGTGATCAAGGCCGCCCTGCTCGGCGCGGAGAGCTTCGGCTTCGGCACCGGTCCCATGGTGGCGCTCGGCTGCAAGTACCTGCGTATCTGCCATCTGAACAACTGCGCCACCGGCGTCGCCACCCAGCACGCGGTATTGCGCAAGGAACACTTCATCGGCCTGCCCGAGATGGTGATGAACTATTTCCGCTTCGTCGCGGAAGACGTGCGCACGCATCTCGCGCGACTGGGCGCGCGCAGCCTGGCGGACATCATCGGCCGCAGCGATCTGCTGGAGCAGCTCGAAGGCGCCACGCCGGTGCAGCACAAGCTGGACCTGCGCCCGCTGATCCACGGTGATGCGCTTGGCAGCGAGGTCGATTTCGCCTGTACCCTGTCGCGTAACCCCATGCGCGACGAAGCCGCGCTGGCTTCGCGCATCGCGAGCGACACGCGCGAGGCGGTGGCCAACCGCACGGGCGGCGAGTTCCGCTACGCCATCGCCAACACGGACCGCGCCATCGGCGCGCGCCTGTCCGGCGACGCGGCACGCCGCTGGGGCGATCACGGCATGGACGCGCATCCGATCGTGCTGCGCCTGGAAGGCGCGGCCGGCCAGAGCCTGGGCGCCTGGAATGCCGGCGGCGTGCATATCGATCTCGTCGGCGAAGCCAACGACGGCGTAGGCAAGGGTATGGCCGGCGGCCGCATCGTAGTGCGTCCGCCCGCGGATTCGCCCTTCGCCACGCAGGACGCGGCGATCATCGGCAACACCTGCCTGTACGGCGCCACCGACGGCGAGCTGTTCGCCGCCGGCCGTGCGGGCGAGCGCTTCGCCGTGCGCAACTCCGGCGCACTGGCGGTGGTGGAAGGCGCCGGCGACCACTGCTGCGAATACATGACCGGCGGCGTGGTGGCGGTGCTGGGCAAGGTCGGCCTGAACTTCGGCGCGGGCATGACCGGCGGCTTCGCCTACGTGCTCGACCTCGAGCGCGACTTCGTGGACTGCTACAACCACGAATTGGTGGACATCCTGCGCATCTCGCCCGAAGGCATGGAGCACTACATGCAGCACCTGCGCGGGCTGGTCACGAGGCACGTGGAACTGACCGGCAGCGACTGGGGCCGGCAGATCCTGCGCGACTTCCGCGGCCTGCAGTACAAGTTCTGGCTGGTGAAGCCGAAGGCGGCGAGCCTGGATGCGCTGGCCGATGAACTGAGGAGCGCGGCGTGATGACCAAGACGACGCTGCCGCCTGGAAGCGGATCACGGGAGCGCATCGCGGGAAGGGATCGAAAACGCGCCGTGCGCGCGTCCCGTTCTGCCTGACCTCCTCCCACGCTTCCCCGAGTCCTGTATGCCCGACAAGTCCTTTCAATTCCTCCACGTCGAACGCCAGACGCCGCGCACCGTTCCGGTGGCCATCCGCGTGCTCGGCTACGGCGAGATCGCCGGCGACTTCGCCCAGCCCCAGGCGGCGACGCAGGCAGAGCGCTGCATCGATTGCGGCAATCCGTACTGCGAGCATGCGTGCCCGGTACACAACTACATTCCGAACTGGCTGAAGCTGGTGCAGGACGGCCGCATTCTCGAAGCGGCCACACTGATGCACGAGACCAACCCGCTGCCGGAGATCTGCGGCCGCGTCTGCCCGCAGGACCGGCTCTGCGAGGGTTCCTGCACGCTGGAACAGACCGAGTTCGGCTCGGTGACCATCGGCAGCATCGAGCGCTGGGTGACCGACGAAGCGTTGCGCCAGGGCTGGCGGCCGGACCTCTCGCGCGTGCGCGAAACCGGCAAGCGGGTCGCCATCATCGGTGCCGGCCCGGCCGGCCTGGCCTGCGCCGATCGCCTGCGCCGCGCCGGCATCGCCGCCGACGTGTACGACCGGCAGGAAGAGATCGGCGGCCTGCTCACTTTCGGCATCCCGCCGTTCAAGCTGGACAAGGGCGTGGTGCGCACGCGGCGCGACGTGCTGGAAGGCATGGGCGTGCGCTTCCTGCTCGGCCATGAAGTGGGCCGCGACGTGGAGTTCGGCCAACTGGTAGACGACTACGATGCCGTCTTCGTCGGCACCGGTGCCTACACCTACGTCGATGCCGAACTGACCGGCCGCGAGCTGCATGGCGTGCACGATGCGCTGCCGTTCCTGATCGCCAACACCGAACGCCTGCTGCGCGACGAGCCGGTGCCGCACGCCTTCGACTTCCGCGGCAAGCACGTAGTGGTGCTGGGCGGCGGCGATACCGGCATGGACTGCAACCGCACGGCGATCCGCCTGGGCGCGGCCTCCGTCACCTGCGTGTACCGCCGCGACGAGGCGAACATGCCGGGCTCCGCGCGCGAGGTGAAGTACAGCCGCGAGGAAGGCGTCGAGTTCCTGTTCCAGCGCCAGCCGCTGGAAATTCTCGGCGATGCGCAGGGCAAGGTGCGCGGCGTGCGCGTGATCGAAACCGCGCTGGTGAAGGACGGCCACGGCCGCGCCCGCCCGCAGAACGTGCCGGGTACGGAGACGGAGATTCCCGCCGACGTGGTGATCCAGTCCTTCGGCTTCCTGCCCAGTCCGCCGGATTGGCTGCGCTCGCACGGCGTCGCCCTGGATCGCTCCGGCCGCATCGTGACCGGTGCCGGCGGCGCGCTGCCGCACCAGACCAGCCACGCGCGCATCTTCGCCGGCGGCGACAACGTGCGCGGCGCGGACCTGGTGGTGCGCGCGGTCTACGATGGCCGCGAAGCGGCCGGTTCGATCGCGCAGGTCGTGCTGGCCTGATCCTTCTTGTAAGAACCCTATCGACGAAAGCGCCGCCCATGAGGCGGCGCTTTCGTTTTCGGGTATTCGGCCCGCGAAGCAAAAAATAATGGCAGTATTTTGGAACGTTCTAAATAACGGCTAATTCATGGCCCTAATGCGGCCTATTTACTCGTGCTCACGGCGGCACGTCTTATGCAAAATAATATGGAGGAAATCCAAGGGCGCAAAATATTGCTTGGTCAATAACTTAGGTAGCGCTTCATGGACCTTGTGAAGCCAACCTTAAAGTGAAAGACTCTCTTTCAGACCCGTTAAGCGTGCGCCGGGAGTTGGCGCATTCCCCCACCCCAGCTGGCGGGTCTTTTTGGCGCAATGCCATCACAAACAAAGAGAGGCCATCCCCATGAAGCGCAACCAGCTTGCACTGACCCTGGCCGGTTTATTGTTTGCTCCGGTCGGGGCTGCTTTTGCCCAAGATGCGTCCACCCCCGCGTCCCCACCTCCGCAGGACCAGGCCAAGCAACTGCAGACGATCACGGTGACCGGCTCGGCCGTGCCGCGTATCGACGTGGAAACACCGTCCCCCGTCACGGTCATTTCCGCGCAGCAGATCCAGCGCAGCGGACTCACTACCGTCTCCGACGTGGTGCGTTCGATCTCGGCGGACAACAGCGGTTCGATCCCCAACGCCTTCGCCAACGGCTTTGCCGCCGGTTCGTCCGGCGTCGCACTGCGCGGCCTGACCGTGAACTCCACGCTGGTCCTGATCGACGGCCACCGCGCCACCAACTATCCGGTGGCGGACGATGGCCAGCGCTCCTTCGTGGACCTCAACACCATTCCGCTGGCCGCGGTGGACCGCATCGAAGTGCTGAAAGACGGCGCGTCGTCGCTGTACGGCGCCGACGCCATCGCCGGCGTGGTCAACATCATCCTCAAGCCCAACTACAAAGGCGTCGAAGGCACGGTGGAGGTCGGCACTTCGCAGCACGGCGGCGGCTTCAGCCGCAAGGCCACGTTCCTGGCGGGCGGGGGCGACCTGGAGAAGGATGGCCACAACGGCTATATCGCCGTGCAGTACCAGAAAGACAATGCGATCTGGTTGCGCGACCGCGGTTTCCCGTTCAACACACAGAACCTGACCTCGATCGGCGGTCCCAACCTCAACATCGGCCAGCCAGGGCAGCGTACCGGCTCGGTGTACGGCTCGGTGACGCCGGGCTCGCTGAGCAGGCCCGGCGATCTCACCAGCGGCGTGCCCAACGATGGCGCGCTGGCGCAGCCGCTGCGCCCCTGCGGCCCCAACTCCACGGGTGTGACCGACGACACCGGCAGCTATTGCGAGCAGAACTTCCAGTCGCTCTATGGCCAGGTGCAGCCTGAAATGGAACAGGGCGGCATCTATGGCCGTTTCACCATCAAGCTCAACGACACCACCCGGGCCTACCTGTCGGCAAGCTACTTCGAGGCCAAGACCTGGGCGCCGGGACCGCCGCGTCAGGTCCAGAGCAGCACGCCGCACAACACCAACAATATCGCGTTGCCGCCGGGCAACCCGAGCAACCCGTTTCCGAACGACTACGCATTGCTCAACTACGCGTTCGGCGACATGGGCAACGGCTTCAACTACAACAACCATAACGCGCGGGTGGTCGGCGGCATCTCGGGCGCGTTCGGCGAGTGGAACTACGACGTCACCGCCGTAATCAACCACGACTGGCTGGACACCAAGCAGTATGGGTTCATCAGCTACGCCGCGCTGCTCGACGCCATCAACAGCGGCAGCTACAACTTCGCCAACCCCGCGGCCAACAGCAGCCGCGTGCGTGCGGCGCTGGCGCCGGGCTACGACAAGACCTCCACCACCGACCTGGATTCGCTGGACATCGCGGTCAACCGCTCGCTATGGGACATGAGCGGCGGCCCGCTCGGCTTCGCGGCCGGCGCGCAGTTCCGCCACGAGTCGCAGGACGATCCCACGCTCAACCCGAACTTCGAGTTCCAGGGCCTGGGCAATGCGCAGACCAAGGGCAGCCGCAACGTGTCCGCGGGCTACGTCGAGTTCAATGCGCCGCTGCTCGAGTCCCTCGAAGTCGATGTGTCCGGACGTCTTGACCACTACTCCGACGTGGGCACGCACTTCACGCCCAAGGTGGGCATCAAGTGGAAGCCGTTCGACTGGGTCGCGCTGCGCGGTACCTACTCCAAGGGCTTCCGGGCCCCGAGCTTCGCCGAGAACGGCTCCAGTTCGTCGCAGGGCTTCATCAACCATACGCCGCCGGCGGACTTCATTGCCGCGCACGGCGGCAGCGGCAACGGCTACGTCAACCAGTACGCGCTGTCGCTCGCCACGCTGGCCAACAAGGACATCAAGCCGGAGAAGGCGCGCAACTACACCCTGGGTGTCCTGGTGCAGCCGCTCAGCTGGCTGAACGTGTCGGTCGACTACTTCAACATCAAGAAGGAGAACGTGATCGG
This sequence comes from Dyella sp. BiH032, assembly GCF_031954525.1. Classification (NCBI taxonomy): domain Bacteria; kingdom Pseudomonadati; phylum Pseudomonadota; class Gammaproteobacteria; order Lysobacterales; family Rhodanobacteraceae; genus Dyella; species Dyella sp. BiH032. The sequence goes on along the minus strand of NZ_CP134867.1, from coordinate 4,861,787 downwards.
GCCGGCCGATGCCTCTTCTGCGCTGGCCAACTACTACGCCGGCCTGCCGCAGGCGCCGGGCGTCGTGGTGATCCCGGACACGCCCGATCCGTTGCACCCGACCGCGTTGCCGCGCCCGGCCGAGATCGACAGCCTGTACATCAACGCCACGTCGCTGAAGACCACCGGTATCGACGTGGACCTGCAGGCCCGCTTCGATTTCAACCACGACATGCACTACGTCAGCCAGTTCAGCGGTACGCAGATCTTCAACTGGACGCTGACCCTGCCGGACGGCACCAAGCAGCAGTTCGTCGGCACGCATGGCCCGTACCAGCTGTCCTCCGGCGCAGGCACACCGCGTCGGCGCATGTCCTGGTCCAACACCTTCATCTGGGGGCCGGCCACCGTCACCGGCACGCTGTATCACGTCAGCGGCATGGACAATTACGCGCTGGACGCCGGTACCGATCCGAGCAACTGCCTGACCGCGATCCCGGTCAGTTGCCATATCGGCTCGTTCACCTACATGGACCTGACCGGCAGCTACCAGATCAACGACCACATCGCGATCACCGGCTCGGTGATGAACCTGTTCGATCGCAAACCGCCGTTCGATCCGGCGAACTACGCCGGCGGCGGCGCCAACTACAACCCGACCTATGCGCAGGCCGGCCTGGTGGGCCGCTTCTACAACCTGGGCGTGAAGCTCAAGCTCTGATCCCGATAACTGCACGGGCGGCGCACCCTGGTGGTGCGCCGCTTTTTTGTTCGCGCGCATCGCCGCCGGGCGCGGTGCCTGCGGTAGGCTTGCCCTGTTCTCAGCGAGGGGAAACACCGCATGCGCATGGGCCTGGCCGCCAACCAACTCCACCACGGTCGCGCGGACGCGGCACTGTTCCGCTGGCTGCGTGCGAGCGGGCAGGGCATTCGCGAACTGGGCATCGGCTTGCATGCCGTGGGCCGTACGTATGACGCGATCGACCGCGACGGCGTGCTGGCCGGCTACGGCGGGCTGGTGCGCTATCCCAATGGCCGCGAAGGCGGACTGATGAAACTGGTGGCGGAAGTGGTGGGTTTGCCGGGCACCGGACGGATGCTGGACGGCGCGGTCTATCTCATCGATCCGGTCGATCCATCGTCCATCTTCCCCGAAGCGATCGCGTTGAAGCGCCAGTGCGTGATCCACCAGAAGCCCTTTATCTCCACCGTGGCCTCGGCGCGCGACTGGGTGGAGCTGGAGCGCATCGGCGCGGGTCTGGCGCCCGATCCCGGCGCGGACGGCTTCCACGCCCTGGAAGGCCAGACCATGGCGCTGATCGCCCACGACGCGATGAAGCCGCAGATGCTGGCCTATGCCGACGAGCATTTCGATGTGCTGTCGCGCTTCGCCCGGCGCGTGGCCACCGGCACCACCGGCCAGCGCCTCAACGAGCTGGCCTGGAGCCGCGGCTGGCCGCAGGGCGAACCGTGGGTGCAGCGCTACCAGAGCGGTCCGATGGGCGGCGATGCACAGATCGCGGACCTGGTGCTGGAACGCCATTGCCAGCGCGTGCTGTTCTTCGAGGACCCGCACGTAGCGCGTCAACACGAGGCGGACATCCAGCTGCTCGAGCGTGCGGTGACCACAGTGACCGATGACGCGGTCTGCATGACCTCTCCCGTGGTGGCGCGGCGCTGGGCCGAGGCCGTGCGCCGGCGCGCCGCGCTGCGGCCATGCTGAGGAGCGCGGCGCCATGTGCCTGATCGCCTTCGCCTGGCAGGCGCACCCGCGCTGGCGGCTGGTGCTGGCCGGCAACCGCGACGAGTTCCACGCGCGGCCGAGCGCGCCGCTGGCGCGGTGGGACGACGGCGTGACGATAGGCGGCCGCGATCTGGAGGCGGGCGGCACCTGGCTCGGCGTCACCGATGCGGGCCGGTGCTGCGTGGTGACCAATGTGCGTGATCCGCGCGATCCGCAGCTCGGCGTCTCGCGCGGCTTGCTGGCGACCGATTACCTGAAGGGCGACGCCACGGCCGCCGCGCACGCCAGCGCCCTGCAGGCCGCCGCGGCCGGCTACCGCCCTTTCAACCTGCTCACCTTCGACGCCGGCGATGCGTTCTACCTCGGCAACCGGCCGGTGCCGAAGGCGCAGGCGGTCACCGCCGGCGTGCACGGTTTGTCGAACGCCGACTTCAACACGCCGTGGCCGAAGACGCGCGCCTTGATGCGCCGCTTGAGCGAATGGCTGGAGGCCGACGCGGACGAAGGCGACTTCGCTCCGCTGTTCGCCGCACTCGCCGACGACCATCGCGCGCCGGACGAGCTGTTGCCCGATACCGGCGTGGGCCTGGAGCGTGAGCGCTGGCTTTCCTCGGCTTTCATCCGCGGAGAGCTCTACGGGACGCGCGCGAGCACGATCGTCGCGCTGCGGCATGACGGGCGCGGGGTGATCGTGGAGCGGCGCTTCGGGCCGAACGGGCGCGAGGAAGGGGAGACGGCGATGGGCTTCGGCGCCTAGCGCGGCTCCGGCAAGCCGCAGGCGAACTTGTTCATGAAAGGTCGAGGGCTGCCACGTTGGGATACGCCGCCCGCGCCGCCGTCTGCGTCGCTCAGGCTTCTTCCGGAAACGTACCGTCGACGTAATACCAGCGGCCGTCCTCGCGCACGAAGCGGCTGATCTCATGCATCCGCTGCGCCTTGCCGCCGCCGTAGCGCAGGCGGGCGACGAATTCCACGATGGCGCGGTCGCCGTCGGCCTCGTGGCGCTTCACCGTCAGGCCGAGCCAGGTGGGTGCGGGCTGCTGCGCGCCGAGCTTCAGCGTGGTAGGGCGCGTGCTCGGATGCCAGGTGGCGAGCAGATAGTCCTCGCGCTTGAGCACGTAGGCGCTGTAGCGCGAGCGCATCAGGGCTTCGGCGGTAGGCGCCGGCTCGCCTTCGTGCAGGGGTCCGCAGCAATGCCGGTAGCCCGCGGGGTTACCGCAGGGGCATGGTACGAGCGTATCGATGGCTTGCACGGAGGGCATGCGTCGCGGCGGTGAACGGCAAGGGGGCATCATGCCACCCGGGATGAGGCTTTACACGGCCTGCCGGCCGAAAGCACTAGGGCCGCAGGCTGCTCAGCCCCGACGCCAGGCCAGGCAGCGATTGTTCGACGGCATCGCCACGTCGGCCACGGAGCGGAAGCCCGCACCCGCCGCCAGCGCTTTCACCGCGCCGGCGTCACGGATGCCCATGTGTGGGCCGCGCGCCTTCAGCCACTGGTCAAAGGCGGCATTGCTGTCGCTGGTGTAACGGCCCTGGTCGTTGAAGGGGCCGTAGACGACGAGCACGGCATCCGCGGTCGTGACATCGGGCAGCCGCGCGAACAGCATTTCCACTTCGGGCCAGCTCATGATGTGCAGCGTGTTCGCGCTGAAGACGGCGTCGTAGCGGTGCACCGGCCAGGCACCGGCGACATCCAGCTCCAGCGGCGCAGGCGTGTTGGGCAGCGCCGCGTCGTCGAGCCAGAGACGGATGCCGGGAAGGTTGTCCGCGCGGTCCGAGCATTGCCAGCTCAGCCAGGGCATCGCCGCGGCGAAATGCACGGCATGCTGCCCCGTGCCGCTGCCGATCTCCAGCACGCTGCGGCGATCGGCGAAGTGCTCGCGCAAAACCGCGAGGATCGGCTCGCGGTTGCGTTCGCAGGAGGGTGCGTTCGGCTTTTCCAACCGCTCAGGCGGGCCTGCCGCGCAGCACGCGCGCCGGCAGCATCAGCAGCGCACCCAGGAAGGCAAACACCGCATTCACAGTGATACCCACCAGCCGGAACGGCAGCATCAGCAACCAGACGATGGGATACAGCACCAGCGCCAGCAGGGCGATGGGCCAGCAGAACACCAACAGCAACAGCCAGATCAGAAAAGCGGCCATGGCGGGTTCCTCGATGGAACGGAGCGACGGAGGCCACTCTAGCGCGGCGCGGCAGCGGGGGTGTAGATGACTCCTTTCACCCCGGTGTGTGCTTGTCGCAAGAACCTGTGTTGGATCGGGTGGTTGTTCAACAGGATAGGAAAGGCTCCCGCGAGCCCCGCCCCTCATCCCGCCTTCTCCCCGGAGGGGAGAAGGAGAAGTGAATACCGAGGCAAACAGCAACGACCAAACAAGAGCGAGCGAAGCGACGCTCCGTAGCGCTCTTGATCTGCCGGGTTCCCTTCGCGGCGGTGAGGGCTGGACGATCAGGCCCGCGAAGCGGGGCGGGGACAGGACGTCCCCGCCTTTTCGATTCGGGCAGGGATGCCCGATCGAAAAGCCCGGCCAGCCCTCAACGCACCCGCAGCAGCGAAGGCTGCGGAGGGCGCCGCGCAGGGGGCCCTTTCTTCTTGGTTACTTCTTCTTTGGGCAAGCAAAGAAGAAGTAACTCGCTCTCCGGCAGGAGAGCGAAACCCTCGCCCCGCCAGGGGCGAGACAAGGCTGGCCACGAGGCGACAACCGAGCCGCATCGTCACCGGCTTCCGGCCTGCGCCGGAATGACGAGCGTGGAAGCGCGAGGCCAGACCCGCAACACCTCGCCAGCAGCGAAACACACGTCGCCGGGGCTAGCCCCAATCCACCATCCACCTACGACATCGGACTCACTCCAATCCACCGCCCATGCAGCACAAACGCAAACACCGCCCACCCAACAACACCCACCACAACCGCGACCACATCCCCCCGCAACGTCCCCGCCGGATAAACCGTGCCATTCACGCGATCGCGCCGCCGCGACACCACGAAATCCACCACCGCCCACAGCAGGAACGCCCCAAACAACACCACGTCGTGCAGCATGCCCGTAGCCAGCAGATGACCGAAGGACCACGTCTTCACGCCGGCCAGCATCGGATGCCCGAGCTTCGCCTTGAAATGGTTGCGCGGAACATAGGCCGCCGCGACCAGCACGAACGCGATCAGAGTGAACAGCGCATTGAGGTGACGCAGCCACAACGGCGGCACGTACAGCAGCACCGCCTGCTGGCGCGCGAGCCCGAAGCCGTAGATCAGCAGCACGAAACCGGCGATCGAGACCAGCGAGTAAAGGCCCTTCCAGCCTTTCTCGCCCAGGCGCGCCATCATTCGGGAGCGCCAGCCATCGGCAAAGATGCGTACGGAGTGCACGCCCAGGAACAGCACCAGACCCACGATCAGCAGCGTCATCGGCGACCCCTCCGGTTGGATGGGGCGAGTATAGGGCCGGCTAGACGTCCGTCGTGATGTGTACGGCCAGCAAAATCGCGTCGCCGTGCAGCGTCAGTCGGTCACGGGCGAAGGCGGCGGGTACCTGCCAGGTATCGCCCGGGCGCAAGAGCCCCTCCGGCGTCATCGCTTCCCCGCGCGCGGCATGCACCAGGACGATGCCTTCCAACGCATGCGCACCGGCCCGCCAGGCTTCGATGCTTCCCGTGGCGCTGCCGCGGCGGAGCATCAGGTTGAAATCCCGCGTCGGTCCGCCGGCGAGCGTGGCATCCACCGCCGCTTCGCCGGGAAAGGCGAACGGCACGAAGGGAGCCAGCAAGGCATGCTCGCGGCCATCGTCGAAGCGCATCAGGAAGCCCTCGCCGTCGAGCAGGGCGATCTGGCGGTCCACGCCTGGAAAGGCGGAAAACGGCGCGGCGCGGTCGACTTCCGCCACGCTCACCCGCCACGTGAAATTCCTCAGGTCCGCGCCCGCCGGGTGGATCGCCAGCTCGCGCGTGCGGCCCATGCCGTTCTTCCACGGCGTGGCCGGTACGTCCTCGCCGCGAAGGATGCTCACGCCGCGCGCTCGATCACGCGCGCGAACGGCGGCAATGCGTTGAGCATGCGTTCGCCGTAGCGCTTGATCACCACGCGGCGATCCAGCAGCACGATGCGGCCGCGGTCGGTCTCGGTGCGGATCAGGCGGCCGCAGTACTGCGTGAGCAGGCGCGTCGCCTCCGGCACGGTGACTTCGATGAAGGGATTGCGGCCGCGCGATTCCAGCCATTCGGCGTACGTCGCGCCGACCGGGTCGGTGGGCACCGCGAACGGCAGCTGGGTGATGACCACCGTTTCGCAGAGCTTGCCGGGAAGATCCAGGCCTTCGCCGAACGAGGCCAGGCCGAACAGCGTGCTGCCCTTGCCCGCTTCCACGTCCGCGATGTGCTCGGCGACCAGCTGCGACTTGCCGAGCGAGCCTTGCGCACGCACCTTGCGCACACATTCGATCGGCAGCTTCTGCAGCACGCGGTCGAGCTTGGCGCGCGAGGTGAACAACACCAGGTTGCCCGCGCTCCAATCGAGCTTCGCCGCGAGCCAGTCGCTGATTTCCTGCGCGTGCTCCTCGCGCGCATCGGGCAGCGCGCGCAGCGCGGGCACTTCCAGCCGCGCCTGTTCGGCGAGGTTGAACGGCGAGGGCAGGCTGAGCGTCACGGCACCGTCGGGAAGCCCCACGGCATCGGCGAACGTGCGGAAATTGCCGCCCGCGCTGAGCGTGGCAGACGTCATCACCACCGCGCTGGCGTTTTCCCACAGCACACTGCGCAGCAGGCCGCCGGCGGAAACGGAAGAGGCATGGCAGACCAGCTGCTGGTCGCCGGACATCGTGACCCAGCGCGCCAGCGGCGGGCCGCCTTCGCGGTCCTCGCTGGACCACGCGCGCCAGGTGCGGAGCTGGCGGTCGATGCGTTCGAGCGCCATGCCCAGCTCGCGCGACAGCGCCTCGTGCGTGGGTCCGCTCTCGGTCATCTCCAGCACGGCGCGGCGCACGGCGCCGACCCAGCGTTCGATCTCTCCGGTGAACACGTACAGCACGCGCGCGTGTTCCACCCACGAATCCGGCAGCTGGCCGAGCGAGCCGCGGTACATGGGTTCGTCGTCGTCAGGCGAGGGCAGCCAGTTCAGGCGGATGTCCTTCTCCAGTTCCTCCAGCGCGTCGCTGAGCTCCTGCAGCTTCTCGTCGCCGGCATCGAGCGCGAGCTTGCCAATCACTTCCTTGTCGGTGAGCGAATACGCCGCGTGGATCTGCCGGCCGAGGCGGCTGAGCTGGCGCACGGCCGCGCTCATGTGCACCTCGGCGGCGCCGCGGTCGATCGCCTTGGAAGGCACGTGATGGCCCTCGTCGAAGATGTACAGCACTTCGTCCGGCTTGGGCAGGATGACGCCACCGAAGCCATCTTCCTCGCGCGGCATGGTGAGGTCGGCCAGGACCAGGTCCTGATTGGCGACGATGATCTCCGCGTCGCCCACCGCGCGGCGCGCGGCGAAGAACGGGCAGGCCATGAACTGGCCGCACTTGCGGCCGGTGCAGCCGCCAGCGCTGGTGGTGATCATGCCGCGCACCAGGTCGCCGGGCGCATCCGGCGCATTGTCCATGTCGCCGTCCCACTCGCCGCGGTCGAAGGCGCCGGCGAGCTTGGACAGCACTTGCTTGTCGCGCTCGGCGGGGGGCTTGGACCACAGCGCCAGATCCGCGTCGAAACCCGCGCTCATCTGGCCCAGGCCCATCTGTGCCGGCTCCTGCACGCTGTTGCGTGCCATCGCGAGGTTGCGCGGGCACAGATAGCGGCCGCGGCCCTTGGCCAGCGCGACCTTGGCCTCGCGGCCGTTGAGCTTGAGATAGAGCGGGATGTCGCGCTGCACGAGCTGTTCCTGCAGCGCGACGGTCGCGGTGGCGATCAGCAGCTTCTTCTTCTGCGCACGCGCCACTTCGACGCCGGCAATGAGATAGGCCATGGACTTGCCGGTGCCCGTCGGCGCCTCGATCACCGCGGCGCCGCCTTCCTCGGCGAGCGCCTTGGCGACTTCCGCGATCATCTTTCCCTGCGAGGCGCGCGCACGGAAACCGGGCAAGCCCTCTTTCAGGCGCGCATAGGCGGCGCGGATGGATGCCTTGGTGTCGTCGGTGAGCATGCGGCCGGCGGAGAGAAGAACGAAGGGCGCCGGCCGTCGGGGCGGACGCGGTCCGGCCATTGTACGGGTCCGGGCCGGCGCGTGCCCGGACGCCGTGGGTCAGAAGCCCGGGGGGCGGAAGCCCTGGGGCAGAAGCCGCGAGGTCAGCCTTCCGCCGCGATGCGGCGCAGGCTCTGCTCGAACACTTCGGGCGGCTGGCCGCCCTGGATCAGGTAGCGCCCGTTGACGATGACCGAGGGCACCGCGCGCACGCCCTGCGACTGGTAGAAACGTTCCTGCTCGCGGACTTCGTCGGCGTAGCGGTTCTCGTCGAGCACCTTGCGCGCCTCGGCCGCCTCCAGGCCGACTTGGCCGGCCGCGGCGACGAGCACGTCGCGGTCGCTGACGTCGCGGCCGTCCGTGAAGTAGGCGCCCAGCAGCGCATGCTTGAGTTCGCGCTGCTTGCCCTGCGTTTCGGCCCAGTGCAGCAGCCGGTGCGCGTCGAAGGTGTTGTAGATGCGGCTGCGCTTGTCCATGTTGAACGTGAAGCCCACCGACGCGCCGCGTTCGCGGATCGCCTCGCGGTTCTGTGCCATCTGCTCCGGCGTGCTGCCGTACTTGCGCGCGAGGTGTTCGCCCACGTCTTCGCCTTCCGGCGCCATCTGGGGATTCAGCTCGAAGGGATGGAACTCGATCGAAGCATCCACTTCGCCCTCCAGGTTGCGCAGCGCCTGTTCGAGCGAACTGAGGCCGACCGCGCACCACGGGCAGACGACGTCCGAGACGAAATCGATCTTCACGGGTTTGGCGGCCATCGGCGTGCTCCGGGAGGGGAATGCCACGCAGATGGGGGCGCCAGGCCGAAAGGCAACCGGGAATGGGCAGGCACCGCCGCCGCGGCGCCCGCCGGTAAGCGGATCAGAACTTGCCCATGTAATCCGACTTGCCGATTTCCACGCCGGAGCTGCGCAGGATCGCGTAGGCCGTGGTGCAGTGGAAGAACAGGTTGGGCAGCAGGTAGTGCAGCAGGTAGGCCTGGCCCTCGAAATGCTGTTCGCCGTTGCGGGTCTTGATGGTGACCTGCCGCGCTTCGCTGCCGTCGACCTGCTCGGGCTTGAAGCCCTTGATGTATTCGACTGCGCGCTCGATGCGCGCGTAGAGCTGGTCGAAGCTGGTCTCGGTGTCCTCGAACTTCAGCGGCTCCACGCCGGCCAGGCGGGCGGTGCCGTTCTTGGCCATGTCGGTGGCGATCTGCACCTGGCGCGTCAGCGGCAGCATGTCCGGGATCAGGCGCGTCTGCAGCAGCACGTCGGGCGAGATGTTCTTGGCGTGCGCGTGGGCCTCGCCTTTCTTCAGCACGTGGTGGAGGTTGCCGAGTGCGCGCAGGAATACGGGCACCGAGGCCTGGTACATGGAAAGCGTCATGGGGATGGCTCCGAAGGACGGATGGGATCGCGCCCGGCGTCGACGGGATCGACGTCGGGATCGACAGGATGGGTGGCGGCGACGGGCGAGAGATCGTGCGGCACCGGCGCCGCGCATGCGGGCGGTTCGCCGCGCCGGGTGGCCAGGTCGCTGGCGTGGCGCATGGTGCGCGCGGCGATCACCGTGCCGATCACCAGCAAGGCAGCCGCCACCACGAAGGCCAGGCCGGGCAGGTGCAGCGGCGACGACGGCGAAATCGAAAAGGAAAAGATCTGCGCGAACAGCGTGGGCCCGAAGATGCCGGCGAAGCTTCCCAGGCTGGTGATCGCGCCCTGTAGGCGGCCTTGCTCGGTGGGGTCCACCTGGTGCGTCATGATCGCCTGGATCGGCGGGCCGGACAGGCCCCACAGCGCCATGAGCGGAATGCCTAGCAGGAACACCCAGCCCACGTCGGCCAGGCCCATCAGCAGGAAGGCGCCGATGCCGCACAGCATGCCGGCCACCAGCACGCGCCGTTCGCCAAAGCGCGGCGTGAGCCGGCCGGTGAGGAAGGCCTGTACCGAGCCGTCGCAGGCGCCCACCAGCATCAGCACCAGGCCGACCGCGCGCGTGCCCCAGCCGTAGCGGTAATCGGCATACAGCACGAAGGTGGTCTGCAATACGTAGTGCGCGAGATAGACCAGGAACATCACCACGCCCAGCCCCAGCAGCACCGGGTCGCGGCGCAGCAGCTTGAGCGCGCCCAGCGGATGCGCGCTGTGCAGCTCGAAGCGTGGCGTGCGGCGTTCCTTGGGCAGCGATTCGGGCAGCACGAAGTAACCGTAGAGGAAGTTGCACGCGGCCAGCCCCGCGGCCACCCAGAACGGCAGGCGCAGCGAGATATCGCCCAGCACGCCGCCCAGGCCCGGCCCCATGATGAAGCCCAGGCCGAAGGCGCCGCCGAGCATGCCGAATGCGGCGGCGCGCTTCTCTTTGGGTGTGATGTCGGCGATATATGCGTTGGCGGTGGTGAAGCTGGCGGCGGTCATGCCGAGCACGATGCGTCCCGCGAACAGCAGCCACAGCGTGGGCGCCAGAGCCAGCACCACGAAATCCAGGGCCAGGCCCAGGTTCGAAATCAAGATGACGGGCCGCCGGCCGAAGCGGTCCGACAGCGCGCCCTGCACCGGCGAGAAGATGAACTGCACCACCGCGAACACGGTACTGAAGATGCCCACCCACGACGCCGCCTCGGCGATGCCGCCGCCGGCGAGTTTTTCGATCAGGTGCGGCAGCGTGGGGATCACGATGCCGAAGGCCAGCATGTCCAGCAGCACCGTGACGAAGACGAAGGCGACCGCCGCGCGGCGACGCGGTTCGGGGACGTGCGTGACGGGCTGGTCCATGATCCGGCGGCGAGGTAAGGAAGCGCGAACGATAGCGCAAGGCAGATGACGCGCGTTGTAGCGCCGCATCATGACTTCGACCCGGAAGAAACCTCAGAACGCACTCCCTCTCCCCTGCGGGGAGGAGGTTGGGGTGAGGGGGACCTACGGAGCGGCGAAGAAGGAACCTCAGACCCCGCCGCGCGCCGTCGCGCCGCTTCAGCGCCCCCTTCATCTGACTGCCGGCATCTCCTGCGGGCAGAAGACGTCAGGCTGGCGGCGCCGCCAGTTCCTTCGCGTCGAGGTAGCCATCGCGGTTGCGGTCCAGCTTGTGGAACTGCCGGCGCAGGTTGTCCTGGTGCGTGTGCAGGCTGATCGCCTTGCCGCGCCCGCCGGGCAGTTCCTCGGGCTCCAGGACGCCGTCGCCGTTCGCGTCCATGCGGCGGAAGCCCGCACTCAGGTAGTCGACGTATTCCTGTTCGCTGACCCGGCCATCGCCATCGGCATCCATCAGCCTCAGATACTCCGATGGCGTGCGCGGAAAGCCCTGTGCGCCAGCCAGCAGCGGCAGCGCGGCCAGCGCCGCCGCGAACGCGCGGTGCATCAGCGCACGCCGCCGCGGATGCCGATGAACTGCAGGAATTCCGCGCGTGTGCGCGCGTCGTCGCGGAACGAGCCGAGCATCTGGCTGGTGACCATCGACACGCCGCGCTTATGCACGCCACGCGTGGTCATGCACTCGTGGCTGGCGTCGATCACCACGGCCACGCCAGCCGGGTGCAGGTTTTCCTGGATGCACTGCGCGATCTGCGCGGTGAGCTTCTCCTGCACCTGGAAGCGGCGCGCGTAGGCGTCCACCACGCGCGCCAGCTTGCTGATGCCCACCACGCGGTTGGTCGGCAGATAGCCGACGTGGGCGCGGCCGATGATCGGCGCCATGTGGTGCTCGCAATGGCTCTCGAACTCGATGTCGCGCAACACGACCATCTCGTCGTAGCCGGCCACTTCCTCGAAGGTGCGGCGCAGGTACTCGCCCGGGTCGGTGAGGTAGCCGGCGAACCAGTCGCGGTAGGCCTTCACCACGCGTTTGGGCGTGTCGAGCAGGCCTTCGCGCGCGGGGTCCTCGCCCGCCCAGCGCAGCAGCACGCGTACCGCCTCCTCGGCTTGCTCGCGGGTGACGTCGGTCGGGTGCTGGTCGCTCATGGGCATTCCTTACGTGTCGCAGGCGGTCAAGTGTAGCGCCCGCGTCAAGCCCCGGGCCCTTGGACAAGCCCTCAGGGATCCGGCACGAAGCCGCCCGGGAACGGATCGGGACGACGCGGACGCTGCCGTTCGGCGGGCAGGATGCCCTGCGCCACCAGGTTCTCCCGCGTGTCGTAGTAGAGCGTGACCACTTCGTCCGGCGTATCCGAGGCGCGCTCGAAGGTCACCTCGCTCACCGCCGAATACTCGCGCTCGCCGTGGCCAGTGCCGAGCGGAGCTCCGGCCTTGGCCACCAGGCGCTGGGCGTCCGCCGCCCGGGCCGCCGGGGCCGGCACGGCTTCCTGCGCGATCGCGGCATTGGGCGCGTAGCTCGGTTCGGGGCGCCGGCGGAACAGCGCAACGCCGATCACGCCGACGTTGCCCGGGCGTCCGGTGCGCGCGGCATAACTCTGGCCAATGTCGGCGAACACGAAGTCCGCCACGTGAGTGAGGCTCTTGCGCCAGCCGAGGACGTCGGTGGCGTCGAGCGGATCGAGCACATAGCCGGCCTGCGACCACGTTGTCGTCTGGCCGGAGATGGCGTTGATGCCATCCACCGACAGCACGGCCAGCAGGTCCTCGCCGCTCTGGCTGCGCAGCGCCACGCGATAGCGGTGCCCGGGCTCGCCGGCGACGTAGTAGCGGCCCTGGTGAACGTAGACGGGCAGGGGGTGCTGGCTGGTGCGGTCGTAGACGCTGAGGTCCAGCATGCGCCCCACGGCGTGCGCGTCATCGGCGTGCGCCAGGCCCGCGGCCACGGCCAGCGCGAAAAGCAGGGTTTTCATGGGAAGGCTCCGGCAGGCATCGCAGCTCGATGCATGGGATGGAACGCCGCCGCGCGGCGGACGGGGTTGATCCGCAGTGCCGCCGCTGACTAAGGTCCGGGCACGATCCGTAAAACGAGCGAGTCCTCATGACCCTGCGCATCAATCGCGACACCAAGCTGTGCATGTCGCTGTCGGGCCGGCCCGGCAATTTCGGCACGCGCTTCCAGAACTATCTCTACGAGGCGCTCGGCCTGAACTACGTGTACAAGGCCTTCACCACGCAGGACCTGCCCGCGGCGATCGGCGGCATCCGCGCGCTGGGCATCCGCGGCTGCGCGATTTCGATGCCATTCAAGGAGGCATGCATTCCGCTGGTCGACGAGATCGATGCGTCGGCGAAGGCGATCGCATCGATCAATACCATCGTCAACGACGACGGCCGTCTGCGCGCATACAACACCGATTACATCGCCGTGGCGAAGCTGATCGAACAGCATGGCGTTCCCCCGCAGACGCCACTGGCGCTGCGCGGCAGCGGCGGCATGGCGAAAGCCGTGGCGTGCGCATTGCGCGATGCGGGCTTCCGTCACGGGCACATCGTGGCGCGCAACGAAGCCACGGGCCGCGGTCTGGCAGACACCACGGGGTACACCTGGGCGCCGGACATGCGCGGCATCGAGGCCGGCCTGCTGGTCAATGTCACGCCGCTGGGCATGGAAGGGCCGGATGCGGAGACACTGGCGTTCTCGGAGGCGGAGGTCGAGCGCGCGCAGGTGGTGTTCGATGTGGTGGCGTTGCCGTCGGAGACGCCGTTGATCCGGCTGGCGCGGAAGTTGGGCAAGCCCGTCATCACCGGGGCGGAGGTGATTGTCTTGCAGGCGGTGGAGCAGTTTGTGTTGTACACGGGGGTGCGGCCGGAGGGGGCGTTGGTGGAGGAGGCGGCGGCGCATGCGTTGGGGTAGTGGTGCTTGTTGGGCGCAGGTTGGCGCCTCTCTCTCTCACTTTTGTCCGGCGTAACGGCTCAGTTGTCGCGATGTGGTCGCCAGTGGTGTCTCGCCCCTGCGGGGCGAGGGTTTCGCTCTCCTGCCGAGAGCGAGTTACTTCTTCTTGCTTGCCCATCCCCTCAAGGGGGACCACGAGAAGAAGTAACCAAGAAGAAGGGCCCCCTGCGCGGCGCCCTCCGCAGCCTTCGCTGCTGCGGGTGCGTTGAGGGCTGGCCGGGCTTTTCGATCGGGCATCCCTGCCCGAATCGAAAAGGCGGGGACGTCCTGTCCCCGCCCGCCTGCGGCGGCCTGATCGTCCAGCCCTCACCGCCGCGAAGGGAACCCGGCAGATCAAGAGCAACACGGAGCGTCGCTTCGCTCGCTCTTGTTTTTGTTTTGCTTGCCTCGGTATTCACTTCTCCTTCTCCCCTCCGGGGAGAAGGCGGGATGAGGGGCGGGTGCTCGCGACAAACTTTTCTATGGCCAAAACCGGGTAGGCCCAGCTTCACCGCCGCGAACACCAAAAGCTCACGAGCCAGCTCCGCCGCGGCCCTCACTCTCCCGCTTCATCCTCTTCCTCGATCTCTCCACCCGTCGCCGGCCCAAGCAACTGCTGAACCTGTTCACCCGGCAGCGTCTCCACATGCCGCAGCTTCCGTTCGATCGCGCGGGTGCGCACGCCGGCCTGGTCGATTACGTTGCTGGCTTCGGTGAGCTTCTTGCGTGTCTTTTCCAGCACGCCGGCGAATTTGCCGAACTCGGTCTTCACGGCGGCGAGCAGCTGCCATACCTCGCTGCTGCGCTTTTCGATCGCCAGGGTGCGGAAGCCCATCTGCAGGCTGTTGAGCAGGGCGGTGAGGGTGGTGGGGCCGGCGAGGGTGATGCGGTAGTCGCGTTGCAGCAGATCCGAAAGGCCGGGGCGGCGGATCACTTCCGCGTACAGGCCTTCGGTGGGCAGGAACAGGATGGCGAAGTCGGTGCTGTGCGGCGGCGCGACGTACTTGCTCTGGATGCGCCGGGCCTCTTCGCGCACGCGCGTTTCCAGCGCGCGGCCCGCTGCCAGCGCGGCGTCGGCATCGGCGGCTTCCTGCGCATCGAGCAGGCGCTGGTAGTCCTCCACCGGGAACTTGGCATCGATCGGCAGCCATACGGGCTGGTCGCCGCTGCTGCCGGGCAGGCGGATGGCGTACTCCACGCGTTCGGCGGAGCCGGGGATGGTGGCGACGTTGGCGGCGTACTGGTCGGGGATCAGGATCTGCTCCAGCAGCGCGCCCAGCTGCACTTCGCCGAAAGTGCCGCGCGTCTTCACGTTGGTCAGCACGCGCTTGAGATCGCCCACGCCAGTGGCCAGGCTCTGCATCTCGCCGAGGCCGCGCTGCACCGCTTCCAGGCGTTCGGAGACCAGCTGGAACGATTGGCCCAGGCGCGTCTCCAACGTGTTGTGCAGTTTCTCGTCCACCGTCGCGCGCATCTGTTCCAGCTTCGCGGCGTTGTCCAGCTGGATGGCCTGCAGCTGGCTTTCCAGCGTGGCGCGCACCTCGCCCAGGCGTTTTTCGTTGTCCGCGGTGAGTGCGGCCAGGCGCTGCTGCTGCTGTTCCCCGAAACGGTTCAAGGCCAGCGTGACTTCCTGGCGGCTGTGGCGCGCATCCTCGGCCAGTCGCTGCGCCAGCGCCTGCAAGCCGGTATCGGTGCGCTCGGTGAGCAGGTTGAGGCGCTGGCCGAAACCTTCGATGCGCTCGGCCTGGTGCGCGCTCATGCCGCCGAGCTGTTCGCCTACGTGCGAGCGGAAACGGTCGAAGCCCTGCTGTAGTTCTTCGCGGCCGGCGCGCTGTTCCTCGCGCAGGGTGCGTTGCAGGCGTTCGCCGTCGTCCTTGATGGCGTCCAGCCGCGCGTGCACGCCGCCGTCATGGCGTCCGCGCAGCAGGATCACCTGCAACGCCAGCACGGCAACGGCGAGAAGGACGAGGGCGAGAAGCAGGACTTCGACGAGGGACATGGCGGTTCCGTAAGGCTTGGGGCGTAAGTGTACGCGTCCGCGTCTCAGGTGCTGGGATGGCCTGGGTAACCGGCCCGGCGGATGCCGTGGACAGCCTGCCGACCCGATGACAGAATCCGGCGGCGCCGGTCGCAATGGCATGGCGTGGACAGGGAACTGCCGGATTCGCTTCCGGCGGTATTCGTTAACCACAGGGGAACAATCGAATGGTTTTGATCAGGCATGCCCGGCTTGCCGTGCTACTGGCGTGCGCGCTGCTCGCCGGCTGCGCCACTTCGCGCAGCGAAGTCCGTCTCAAGAGCCCGCCGACAGTGGCGCCGTCCAGCTCGGCCAAGGTCGTCGTCATTCGCTCGGTGACGGACGAACGCGCTTTCGAAGAAGCGCCTTCCGAGCCTTCCACGCCTTCGCTGGGCTTCGGCGGCGCCAACAAGAGCGGCGACGGCATCAAGGCGCGCGCGATCGGCCGCAAGCGCAATGGCTTCGGCAAGGCGCTGGGCGACGTGCTGCTAGAGAACGGCCAGACCGTCACGGGTGTCGTTCGCGAGAACCTGGCCGCGGCGCTGCAGCAGGCGGGGTATCAAGTGAAGGACGCGGCCCAGGCAGATGCATCGGCCATCGTCGTGGACGTGCATATCAAGAAATTCTGGGCGTGGTTCCAGCCAGGAATGTGGGTCATCACGCTGAACAGCGACGTGGCGACCGATCTGTCCATCGGCGGCGCGGCCATGCCGACCACGGTGAGCGTGCACGTCGAGGACGCGCACGGGGCGGCTACGGAAGGCGCGTGGGTCGAGGTCGTGGACAAGGCGCTGGAGGCATACCGCAAGGAAGTGACCTTCAAGACGCAAGGGAAGCTCTGATGCTTCGGCGCCCCATCGGCCGCTGTGTGCGCGGCCGATGGGGCGTATTCGAGGCGGCCGGACGCCGGGGCGGTATCACCACACCCGGCAGAACACCGCCTTCAGATACCGCCCCTCCGGCACGTCGCTGCGCACCGGGTGATCCGGGCCGGCGCCGTGCGATTCCAGCACCTGGATTTCACGGCCGGCATTGAGCGCCACGCGGCGCAGCATCTCCAGGAAATCCGCCTCGCTCACCAGGCCGGTGCAGGAACAGGTGAGCAGCAGGCCGCCGGGCGGAATCACGTCCAGCGCCAGGCGGTTCATGGCGAAGTATTTCTTGAGCGCATCGACCACGCGGTTGCGGTCGCGGGTGAGCTTGGCCGGGTCGAGCACTACGGCGTCGTATTGCTCGCCGCGCGCGATGGCGGCGCGCAGCCAGTCGAAGATGTCGGCCTGTTCGAAGCGCGCATCCAGCCCGTTGGCTGCGGCGTTCGCGCGCGCTACTTCGAGGATGCCTGCGTCCATGTCCACGCCCGTGGCCTCGCGCGCGCCGCCGGCCAGCGCGTGCACGGCGAAGCCGCCGGCGTTGCAGCACAGGTCCAGCACGCGGCGGCCATGGGCCAGCTCGGCGAAGCGGGCACGGTTGTCGCGCTGGTCGGCGAAGAAGCCGGTCTTGTGGCCCAGCCCCGGCGCGGCGTGGAAGCGCAGGCCGTGCTCGTGCACTTCGACTGGCGCCGGCGCTTCGGCGGCGCGGCAGTCGAAGGATTCCTGCTTCTGCACATGCGTTTCGGCGAACCAGTACAGGCGCGCGCCGGGGAAGTGCCCGAGCAACGCGGCATGGATTGCCTCGCGGAACTTCCACATGCCGGCGGCGAAGTATTCGATCACCAGGATGTCGGCATAGCGGTCGACGATCAGGCCGGAAAGCCCGTCGCCCTCGCTGTGCACCACGCGCCAGGCGTCGGTCGCGCGGTCCAACTGCAGCCAGTCGCGGCGCAGCTGCACGGCACGCGCGATGCGCGCGGCGATCCAGCCGGCATCGATGGTCTCGTCCGCGTCGGCGGTGAGCAGGCGCAGCGCGATGCGCGCGTGGCCGTTCCAGAAGCCGCGGCCGACGAAGCGGCCCTTGGCGTCCACCACCTCCACCACGCTGCCGGGCGGCAGGCGCTCTTCGGGTTTGTGCACCTGGGCGGACCACACCCAGGGGTGGCCGGGCGTGCGGTCGGACTTGAGGCGGATGACGGGGAGGGCGGAAGCGGGACTGTTCATCCGCGCATGATACCGGCTGCGCCGCGCCGCCCCGCCTTTTTGCGGCGAAAAACGCTCAGCGTAGCCGCAGCGCCAGCCAGGACAGCAGCGCCAGCAGGTTGATGCCCAGGCGCGAGACCGAGGGGCCGGCGACCGCCAGCACGAAGCCCTGCGAGCCCACGTGCCAGTCCAGCCCCAGGTGCGGCGTGGCCTGCAAGGTGGCGAAGATGTTGACGAAGGCGCCGCAGTGCAGGCCATAGCTCAGCACCGGCGTGGCGACCAGCGGCAGCTGCAGCAGTTGCGCGATGCGGGAGAAGCTCACGCCGCGCTCGGTGTTGCCCAGCAGCTCGAAGCCGGCCACCAGTACGAAGGCGTACAGGGCCAGGCCGATCACCGCGACGATGGAATCGTGGGTGGAACCCAGCGGCAGCAAGCGGCGCAGCATGGTCACCAGGCCGTAGAAACCACCGGCCACTTCGAGGATGCCGATCAGGCGGAAGAGAAAACTGCGCACGCGGTCCGTCCGTCCAAAAGCCGCAAGCTTAGCGGGTGCGCGCGCCCGGGCGTAGGCGGACCCGGACGCGCCGGACCCCGCTTTTGGGGTGCGGTACAGCGAAGGTCCATCGCAGATTGCTCGCGGCTCACCTCGCCCGGCACCAGGCGATGTGCGTCAGGCCAGCAGCACGGCCCGCGGCTCATCGAGGATCGCGTGCGGCACGAAGCGCGCGGTGTCCTGGGTCACCGGCGAGCGATCTTCGCGGATGCCCATGCCGCAGGCGCGATCGGCCACCACCCAGCTGCCGATGAGCGGATGGGCGCCGCCGACGTCGGGCAGCGGATGCCACGCCTGCCGGATGCACGGGCCATCCCGATAAGGCCCGCCGGTCTCGATGCGGCGGCCGTCGGGCAAGTGCATGGACACGTTGGCGCCTTCGCGCGAATGCATCGGCTTGCGCACCCAGCCGCGCGGCAGCTCGCCCTCTTCGTCGAAGACCGCCGGCAGCAGGTTCGGATGGCCGGGATGTTTCTGCCACAGCAGCGGCAGGATGCCCTTGTTGCTGAGCACGGCTTTCCACGGCGGCTCGATCAGCTGCAGCCCCGAGCGTGGCAGGTGACGGCCGAACTCCTCGCGGAACATGTCTTCGAGCGGATACAGCTTGAACAGGGCGCCGATCACGCGGTCGTCCAGATCGGTGAAGCGGCCGTCCGCGCCGATGCCGAGGTCTTCCATGGCGATGACGCCACTGTCGATGCCCGCCTGCAACGCGCAATCGCGCAGATAGGCGATGGTGCCCTGATCCTCCGCGGATTCGCGCAGCGCGGCGAACAGGAACGGCCGCGCGATGTCCCGCGCGATCGCGCCGAAGGCCTCCACCAGGGCTTCCTGGATCGAATTGAATTGGTCCGCGGCGGCGGGCAGGCCGTTGCGCGCAAGCTGGTCCTCCAGCCATTGCCACTGGAAGAACGCCGCCTCGAACAGCGAAGTGGGCGTGTCGTAATTCAGTTCGTAGAGCTTCGCCGGCCCGCAGCCGTCGTAGGCGAAGTCCATGCGGCCGTAGAGATGCGGCTGGCGCTCGCGCCAGCTGCGCGCGATCCAATCCCAGAACGGCTCGGGAATCGCCAGCTGCTCCATGCGCCGCTCGCTGCCGACGATCTCGTCGACCAGATCCAGGGCCATCGCATGCAGATCTTCCGTCGGCGCTTCGATGTCGTCTTCGATCTGGCGCAGGCTGAAGGCGTAGTACGCCGACTCGTCCCAATAAGGCTCGCCGTCGATGGTGTGGAACACGAAGCCGCACTCGGCCGCGCGCTCGCGCCAGTCCGGGCGCTCGTGGATCGCGATGCGGCGCATCAGCCGCCGGCCCGGCCGCGGAACGAGCTGCCGAAGCCGCCGCGGCTGACCGTGACCGCGCGGTCGGGCGCCGTGTTGATCGGCACCAGCGCGGTGGAGCCGCTGCGATAGCTCGAACCGTAGTAGCCGCCACCGCCGGCTTCGCTGCGCCGGCGGCGGTCATCCGCGGAGCCCGGCGCGGCGGCCGGATCGGGGCGTCCCCACTGCCCGTGCGCGTCGCGGAACGCGGGGCCGGCGGTGAAGCCGGCCATCGGACTGCCATTGCGCAGCATCTGGGACAGAAAGAAGCCGGTCATCATCGGCCCGAAGAACGAGTGCCCGCCGCTGTCGTGGCGCTCCTCGCAGCGGTCCCAGTCGTACGTGGTCGCACACTCGCTCCGCGTCTCGAAGCGCGGGCCCTTCTCGGCGGCCTCCGAGGCAGCGTTGGCGAAGGCCTGGTCGCAGGTGGCGCGGTCGCCCGTCTGCGCCGCGCAGGACTCCACCGAGGTGTACAGCCCCTCGCGGGTGGCTTCGTCGTCGCCGCAGGCCGTCAGGTAGAGCGGCATGCTGCCCATCAGCAGGAGGGCGGCGGTCCTTGAGCGTTTCATGGCGTTCCTCGCACAGCCGGCTTTCGTGAATCAGATCGCAAGAATGCACGCCCGGGCGCCGGCAGGGAAGCGTGCCGGACCGGGCTCGCCACACGGCTGTCATAAAGGGCGAGCCGACATGACGACGGCGTGGCGCCGCGGTTTCCGCCGGCCCGACCTAGGGATAGCCCCAGTAGGCGCCCGCCCGCGCGGAACCGTCCAATAACGCCTCCTCGTTCCCCGCAAAGGCTTACGACCATGGCGATCCCGCGCGATCTCGGCGTCTCGACCTACACCCCGCCGCCGCCTCCGCCGCCACCGCCGGAAAAGCCCAAGCCCTACCGCGTGGAGCACGGCGATACGCTGGAGAGCATCGCGCAGAAATTCAACACCACGGTAGACGCGCTGCACCAAGCCAATCCGTCGCTGTCCGGCTCGCGCATCATGGCCGGCGACGTGCTGACCATTCCCGCGGTGAAGACCCAGGCTTTGGCGGGAACTCCGGCCAAGGCCGACGCGCCCGCGCTCACGCCGCAGCAGCAGGTGGACAAGGCGTTGAACGATTACCGCCAGGCCGCCGCCAACCGGCAGCCCGGCGACCGCGGCGCGGCGGACGACCTCGCCGGCCTGCAGGACAAGCTCGACCAGGCGGTGAACGCCGAAGTGCAGGCGCGCCTGAAGGAGCCGGTAAACGATGGCCTCACCCCCCAGCAGCGCAAGCAGCTGGGCGAACAGCCGCCCAGCCTGGCCGACCGCGAGAAGGCTGCGCGCGCGGACGTCCTCAAGCGCTACAACGGCGACGCGGCTATCCAGCATGCCGTGGACAAGCAGGAGGCCGGCAGCCTCCTCGCCAGCAACGCCAACGCCGGCTACACCTCGCCCAAGGACAAGCTGCTGGCGCTCGACACCGCGCTGAAGAACGCCAGCTCCGATCAGGTGCGCTCGCTGGCCGAGGCGGATCCCGCCTTCGCCAAGACCGTGCAGGATGCCGCGAACTGGGCCGCGCAGCCTTACAAGGAGGAGCAGCTCACCAACAGCAACCAGGTCGAGCCCAAGGCCAAGCAGGCGGAGGAATCGGCCGGGCGCTATGCGGAGCTGATGGCGGGCCTGTCCTCGCCGGCCGCGCGCGCGGCCATCGCGTCCGAGGGCCGGACGCAGATGGAGCAGCTCACGCATTTCGCGTTCTTCTACAACAACGAGCAGCGCCACTCCGGCAACATCCTCGACAGCCTCTCGACCGTGGTCGGCACGTTGCGGCAGAGCGATCCGAATGCCGCGCAATCGCTCGCCAACGACCTCGCCGGCCAGCTGCCCGATCCGCGCATCGTGGCCAGCGGCATGACCACGGAGTCGATGCTGACGTCGATGGCGCAGCAGTCCGGCGACCCGACGCTGGCGTTCGCCTTCGTGGACAAGGTGCGCAACGGCGGCTACGAGCGCATCACCGGCCCGTGGTGCGAGCAGACCATGGCCGAGCTGTTCAAGACGGTGGAGAACACGCACTACCGCGTGGACAACGACGTGCAGTCGTACGTCAAGCTCACCGGCGAGCTCAACAGCCTCATCGCCAAGGAAGGCAAGTCGATGACCGCCGATCAGCTCAAGGCGGCGATCGACAACTACAAGGCGAAGAAGGGGCCGGAGTGGGAGCAGCAGGTGGCCGATGCGCAGCAGCGCATCGCCGACGACGGCAAGCTGCTGCTGTCGCAGCAGGCGGCGCTGGCCCAATGGGCAGCCGGCCATCCGGGCGACCAGAAGGCGGTGAACGACACGCTCGGCAAGATCCTCGGCAGCGAGAACAATGCCGCGGCGATGCGCCTGGCCGTGCAGAACGACCCGACCGTGCTCAAGGGCGAGCAGGGCCAGGCGCTGCTCAACCAGTGGGCGCAGTACGGCAAGGTGGCCGACCAGGCTGGCCGCAAGCTGACCCAGGAGCTGGGCACCAACTACGTGAAGGGCCGCCTGGACGACCTGCGCGAGCAGCTCGCGAAGAGCGATGACGTCGCCACGCGCACCAAGGTCATCCAGCAGCTCGACGACCTGGGCAACAACAAGTCGCTGGCCGTCGTGCTGGGCCTGGACGGCGACAAGGTGGGCAGCCTGAAGCAGGCCACCGACGTCCTGAAGAACAACCTCAACGACTTCGACGCGCTGGCCAAAGACGCCAAGACCCCCGAAGCGCTCACGCAGTCATTGCAGGACGGCCTGAAGGACGCCGACGGCAAGCTCGGCAAGATCAAGGGCTTCGACAATGGCACGCCGGTAAGCACGCTGTTCCGCGCCTTCAGCGTCGGCGCCGCGGGCCTGAGCCTGGCCAATGCCACCGACAAGCTCGGCACCGGCAAGACCGGCACGGAAGAGTTGCGCAACGAGATGTCCGCGCTGATCAGCGCCGCTGGCTTCAGCCAGAAGACCGCCGGCCTGGTCACCAGCGTCGGCTGGGCGCCCAAGGAAAGCCTGTGGGGCACCGTGGGCAAGCGCTCGGTGGACCACTGGGTGAACATCCTGTCCGGCGGGATCGACCTGTGGAAAGCCTCCGATGCGTTCGGCAAGGGCGACAACACCGAAGGCGCGTTGTACGCGACCACCGGCGTGGGTTCGATCATGTGGGCGGCGGGCAACGCCGCGGTGTCCGGCGAAGGCATGCTCGGCGCCGCGCTCGGCGGCGCGTCGGGCCTGGGCAGCTGGGCCGGCCCGATCGGCATCGGCCTGGTGGCGCTGGGCACGGTCGGCCTGATCGCCTACCAGAGCAAGAAGGAGAACGACCAGGCCGTGCCGGGCCGCGAAGCCTTCCTGCAGGGGCTGGGCTACACCGAGAGCGCGTCGAAGGCGCTGGCGGCGTGGCACAGCGACGGCGACCAGCCGGCCGTGAACATGCTGGTGCGCTACGGCGAACTGCATGGCATGAATCCGCAGCAGTCGATGGACTGGTTCAACAAACTGGGTGCGGAACAGCAGAAGACTTTCGCCGGCGCGATGGTGTCGGCGCTCGACACCGTCGACGGCGACGCCTCCAAGTTCCAGCGCACCGACCGCAACGACGGCAACTGGGACGATATGGCCAAGCATGGCGACCTGCTCGCCGGCAACGTCGACCACGGCCTGTTCGGCAGCGGCCCCGGCGTGCTCCTGCGCGGCACCTCGATCCCCGGGAACATGTTCCCGCTCAACGTGGAAGAGAAGCCCGGCTCGGCGCACCAGCTGGATGTGGTACTGAAGAACGTGCTCGGCGTCGATCCGCCGGCGTACTCGTGATCCGCTGAAGGGCGGGTGCCGTCAACCGGCGCCCAGCCCATCCGCCAGTTCGTGGAGATCGTCCACGTGCTGTTCCCACCAGCGGGGCTCGGCCGCGAAAGGGAACGCGGCAGGGAAGGCGGGATCGTCCCAGCGCGCGGCGATCCAGCCGGCGTAGTGCACCTGGCGCATCGCGCGCAGCGCCGGCGCCAGGGCCAGTTCCGCGCGGTCGAATTCGCGGAACTGTTCATAGCCGGCGAGCAGCGCCTCCATGCCGGCGTCGTCGTTGGCGAGCATCCACAGGTCCTGCACCGCCGGGCCCATGCGTGCGTCGTCGAGGTCGACGAAGTGCGGGCCGTGATCCGTCCACAGCACATTGCCGGGATGGCAATCCCCATGCAGGCGCAGCGAGCGCACCGGCCCGACCGCTTCCATCCGCGCGGCCACCATCTCGTTCACGCGCTGCGCGGCGACGCGATAGCGCGACGAAAGATGCGGCGGCAGCAGCGACGAGCCGAGCACCGCCTGCATCGGCTGTTCGATCAGCGTGGCGCGATCGAGGCGGCCGCGATGCGCGAACGGCGTGCGCGCGCCGATGAGGTGGATGCGCGCGATCAACCGCCCCAGCCATTCGAGCTGGTCCGCCGATTCCAGCGAGGGTGCGCGACCGCCTCGCCGCGGAGTCAGCGCATAGCGGAAGCCCGCATGGTGAAGCAGGGTGCGTCCGCCGAACGGCAGCGGGGCGACGACGGGCAGCTCGGCATCGGCGAGCTCGAGCGCGAACGCCTGTTCCTCGAGGATGGCCGCGTCGCTCCAGCGCGCCGGACGATAGAACTTGGCGATGATCGGCGACGCATCTTCGATGCCGACTTGCCAGACGCGGTTTTCGTAGCTGTTGAGGGCGAGGAGGCGGCCGTCGGGGTAGAGGCCGCAGGCGGTGACGGCGTCGAGGACGTGGTCGGGGGTGAGGGTGGAGTAGGGGGGCATGGGGGGATTATGGCCGGTGGCCCGCCTGGGGGGGCGTGGCCGCCGAATTTGGTGGCGTCATGGGGTGGTTGTCGCGACGCGTGGTCGCCAGTCGTGTCTCGCCCCTGGCGGGACGAGGGTTTCGCTCTCCTGCCGGAGAGCGAGTTACTTCTTCTTGCTTGCCCATCCCCTCAAGGGGGACCACGAGAAGAAGTAACCAAGAAGAAGGGCCCCCTGCGCGGCGCCCTCCGCAGCCTTCGCTGCTGCGGGTGCGTTGAGGGCTGGCCGGGCTTTTCGACAGGGCATCCATGCCCTGATCGAAAAGGCGGGGACGTCCTGTCCCCGCCCGCCTTTGGCGGCCTGATCGTCCAGCCCTCACCGCCGCGAAGGGAACCCGGGAGAACAAGAGCGTTACGGAGCGTCGCTTCGCTCGCTCTTGTTGGGTCGTTGGCTGCTTGCCGCGGTACTGCACTTCTCCTTCTCCCCTCCAGGGAGAAGGCGGGATGAGGGGCGGGTGCTCGCGATGACGCTTAGGCCGAAGAAACGCACTCAACCCACGGAGGGCCGAAGCATCCAGGCGAAGTCCCGGTACTCACACGAAGCGCACGTCGCAAGCATGCCTTGGCTCGCCTGCCGCCCGCCTACTTCAACCCCACCGCCCGCGCCGGAATCACCGCCATGGTGATGCGCGAGATGCACACCAATTCGCCTTTCTCCGACTCGATGCGGATCTCCCACACCTGCGTGCTGCGTCCGATGTGCACCTTCCGCGCGGTGCCGGTCACGATGCCTTCGCGCACGCCGCGGATGTGGTTGGCATTGATGTCCAGGCCGACGGCGGCTTCCTGCGACGGGTCGAGGGTGAGCATGGCGGCGGTGCTGCCCAGGGTTTCGGCGAGCACGACCGAGGCGCCGCCGTGGAGCAGGCCATAGGGTTGGTGGGTGCGGTGGTCCACGGGCATGGTGCCTTGCAGCCAGTCGTCGCCGACGGCGGTGAGGCGCATACCGAGGGTTTCCATCATGGTGTTCGCGCTCCAGGCGTTGAGGCGCGCGAGGTCGGTGTCCTGTTTCCAGATGGCTGTCATGGTTGATACTCCGAGTGGCTGGCCGCATTGTCGGTCGACCGCCTTCGCCGCGACAATCGATTCGTGTTCACCGTCACCCTCAAGCAATCCGGCCGCCGCTTCCCGGTCGCGCCCGGCGAAACCGTGCTGGAAGCCGCGCAGCGCGCCGGCATCGCACTGCCGTATTCGTGCCGTGCGGGGGTGTGCGGAAGCTGCAAGGCCACCTTGCTCGAAGGGCGCTGCCAATACCCGCGCAACCCGCCGTTGGCATTGAGCGGCACGTCGCCGGCGCAGCATGCGGTGCTGCTGTGCCAGGCAGTGCCGTGCGGGGACCTGGTGATCGCCGCGCGCGAAGTGACCTCGGTGGAGGACATCGCGCGCCGGCAGCTGGACGTCGTGGTCGCTGAAAAGGTGGCGCTCGCGCCCGACGTCGTCGGCCTTCGCCTCGCACCCGCGCCGGGCGAGGCGCGGTTGAACTGGCTGCCGGGGCAATATCTGGACGTGCTGCTGGAAGACGGCCGGCGCCGTCCGTTCTCCATCGCGAGCGGGCCGCGGCCGGACGGCACGATCGAGATGCACGTGCGCCACGTGGCCGGCGGCGGGTTCACCTCATGGGTGGCCGAGGGTCTGCGTGCCGGCGACCGGCTGCGCATCGAAGGGCCGCTCGGTACCTTCGTGCCGCGCGAGGATTCGGAACGCCCGATGGTCTTCATGGCCGGCGGCACCGGCTTCGCGCCGGTGAAGGCGATCGTCGAGCACTTCATCGCGCTCGGCACGCGGCGGGCGATGGAGGTCTATTGGGGCGCGCGCAGCGCGGCCGATCTGTATCTGCTGGACATGGCGCGCGGCTGGGAAGATGCGGCGCACGCGCTGCACTTCCATCCGGTGCTGTCCGACCCGGAGCAGGCCGCGGCGAGCGGATTGCGCATGGGGCTGGTGCACGAGGCGGTACTGGAAGACCTGCCCGACCTCTCGGGCCATGACGTCTACATGAGCGGGCCGCCGGCGATGATCGATGCGGGCCGCAAGCTGTTCCTGGACGCCGGCCTGCCGGAGGACCGGCTCTACTACGACTCGTTCGACTACGCGCCCGACGTGCTGGCGCAGATTCTGGCCGGCCGCGCCGGCCTGGTGCACCTCTGACTTGCTGCACCGCTGAAACGCATCGCGCGCCGGGCGGCGCGCGAATACGGTGGAGCGTCGGGGTTCCGGAAGGCGCTTACTTGCTGCCCTTGGCCACCGGCAACTGCGCCTGCTGCCAGGCGAGCACGCCGCCGCCCAGGGTGTGGACCTTGGTGAAGCCCGCCTTGACCAGCCGCTGCGCGGCCTTGTCCACGCCGCGGCCGTCCTTGTCCATCAGCACCACGGGCAGATCCTTGGCCTTGGCCAGGTCCTTGTTCTCGGGATCGAACTGGCTCGTGGCCACGTGCCTGGCGCCCGGGACGTGCGCCTTCTCGAAGTCCGCATAGGCGGACAGGTCGATCAGCAACGGGCTTTCGCGGTTGATCAGCAGGGTGAGGCCGGCCGGCGTCAGCTCCTTGTACTTGCGCATCAGGCGCAGGATCTCCAGCACGATGATCGCCACGAACAGGATAACGAACAGCGCGGCGAGCGCGAGATGGTTGCCGATGAACTCGGGCAGCTTGTGCAGGAAGTCGTTCATTCGATGGTTTCCGCGGGCGCGGACCGGCCGCGCGATGGAGTGAACCCGCGATTATACGGGCAGCGCCGGCCCCCGCGCGCGGCCCCGGCGGCTACTGCGCGGTGATGTCGGGCAGGCCCGAGACCAGCCACCAATGGTTGGTTGCCGGGTCGTAGTGCCAGGTCTGGCGGTCGATCACCGTGCGCTCGGCCTGGGTGTTGTTGTTCACCAGGCTGATCGCGACCACCTGGTGCACCTCGTTCTCGGCCCCGGGCGCCGGGCCCTGGCCATCGTCGTAGCCGGTGACGCGGAACTGCTCGTAGCGGGCCATCTGCAGTGCGCTCGGCGGATGCTCGGCGCGCAGCTTGGGATCGACGAATTGCAGCGCGCTCCCGAAGTCGCCCCAGCGGACCACGCCGGCATACGCGTTGAGCGTGTTGGTGAGCGCCTGGTTGCGGCGGTCGGACGCGCAACCGGCGAGCAGCAGCGTGAGCAGGGCGAGGACGAGCAGGCGGCGCATGGGCGGTTCCCCCGGTGAAGACCGGCCCATTCTGCCGCAAGCGTCGCGCCGCGGCACCGCCGCCGGCGTCAGTCGCGGCGTTTTGCGACGAAGCGCGCGCTCAGCGTGGCGGCCGGCTTGTCCGGCGTTTCGCCGGGGACGTGGCAGGCGACTTCCACCCGCGCGCGGCCGCGCGTGCGCAAGGTGTGGAAGAAGGTGTCCCAATCCGCCCCGGAAGCGAGGCGCGCTTCGCTGAGGAAGTCGTCCCATACCGGCGCCAGGTACTGCACGGTCGACTCGGCCACGAACACGTCGCAGTCGAAGTCGCGCCGGCGCAGCTCCAGCTCTACCAGGCCCCAGCCGCTGAGCGTCATCAGGCTGACCAGGCTGCCGCCGAACGCGCAGCCCTTGTCGTTGATGTTGGGCGGCAGCGGCGCGGCGATGGCCAGGTGCGCATCGTCATGGCTGTGCAGGCGCAGATCCATGCTGCGGGCGAGGGGGATCGACTCGCGGATGAAATCGATCAGATCCTGGGCGGGCGTAGCGGAGTTCATGCGGGGCGTACGGGATCTGCGGGGGATGGGGAGCCGGAAAGTGTAGCCGCCCGCCGGAGGCGGGACGAGGGCTCGCCGGGCCATGCGTTCTTGCGATCCCGCGCGACGAGCCCGCTTT
The DNA here is from genome assembly GCF_031954525.1 of Dyella sp. BiH032. NCBI lineage: Bacteria > Pseudomonadati > Pseudomonadota > Gammaproteobacteria > Lysobacterales > Rhodanobacteraceae > Dyella > Dyella sp. BiH032. Next base: position 4,833,597 of record NZ_CP134867.1, on the reverse strand, counting down.
GCCGTCGCCCTCACTGGCTACACTGCAGGCCTCTCCCCGCGGACATCCCGATGGCACCGGATCGCGCCATGCCCCCGAAGTCGCTCGCCGGCCGCGTCGTCGTGATCACGCGCCCGGCCGGCACGGCCGCGCCGGTCGCGCGGCAGGTCCGTGCGCGCGGCGGCGAGCCGCTGGCGCTGCCGGGGCTGTCGCTGCGTGGCGTGGATGACGTGCCAGGCGCCACCGCGGCCTTGCGCAAAGCGCTGCGCGACGACCTGCTGGTGTTCACCAGTCCGGCGGCGGTGCGCTTCGCCGCGCGGCTCGCTCCGCTGCGCACGCGCGCGACGGTGCTGGCGGTCGGCCAGGGGACGGCGCGCGCGCTGCGCCGGCATGGCATCGCCGCGCACGCGCCGGAGCGCCAGGACAGCGAGGGCCTGCTGGCGCATCCGCTGTTGCGCGAATTGCGCGGCCGCCGCGTCGCGCTGATCGGTGCAGCGGGCGGCCGCGGGCTGCTGCGTGAACAGTTCGCTGCGCGCGGCGCGTCGCTGCGCGAATTGCACGTGTACCAGCGGGTGGCGCCGCGCCTGCGTCGTACGCACCTCGACGCCGTCGTCGCCTTGCCGCGTTCGGCTCGTGTGCTGCTCTCCAGCGCCGAAGCCCTGGACCACCTGCGCGCGCAGTTGCCGCCGTCCGCATGGGCGCGCCTGTGCGCGGCCACGGCCATTGCCAGCAGCGAGCGCCTGGCCCAGGCCGCGCGCGCGGCGGGCTTCGGCCGCGTGCGCATCGCCGCATCGGCGCTCGCTGCCGACCTGCTGGACGAAGCCGCGCGCCGATAACGCCGTTTCTCCGCGCTTTCACGCCCGCTTGATGCGAAGCCTCGCGCGGGGGCTGCTAGCATGGCGCGCATGAGCCAGGACACCGCTACGCCAGACGGCGCCGTGAAGGCGCCCGCCCCCTCCGCCGCGCCGCGTCGCGGCGGCACCATTGCCCTCGCCACGCTGCTTGCGGTGGTCGCCATCGGCGGCGCCGGCTATGTGGGCTGGCGCCAGTACGTGCAGGAGAGCAGCGTGCGCGGGGCGGCGCAGACCGCGGCAGGCCTGACGGCGCGTGTGGCCAACATGGAACGCACCCTCGACGCGCTCGACAACGAGCGCGGGCTGCTGCGCCAGCGCCTGGGCGACGCCGACCAGGTCAACCGCTCCCTGCGCGAGGAACTGCTCGGCCAGGCCGAGCGCACGCGCAATCTGGAGGACGCGGTCGCCAAGCTGTCCGAAAAGACGCTCTCCGGCCACGACGGCATGTTGCTGGACGAAACCGAAACGCTGCTGCGCATGGCCAAGGAACGCTATGCGCTGTTCCGCGATGCACAGGGCGCCGCGGCCGCTTATGCGCTGGCAGACCAGACGCTCGCTGCGGTGAACGACGGTGCGTTCTCCGGCCTGCGCCAGAGCATCAACGCCGAGCGCGAAGCGCTGGCCAAGAGCCAGCCGGCGACCCAGGCCGCTGCGCTCGATGGGCTCAACCGTCTGCGCGAAGCCTCGGCGCAGTGGCCGCTCAAGCCGCTGGACCGCACCGAAGACGCGGCCGCCGACACCGCATGGGCGCGCGTGCGCCGCTCGCTGGTGGACGTGATCCGCGTGCAGCGCGTGAACGGCGCGCCGCTGTCGATGGCCGACGCGCGTTTCGCGCGGGAACTGGTGGGGCTGGACCTGGCGCAGGCGCAAGCCGCGCTGCTCGCCTATGACGCCGAGGGCTATGCCGCGGCGCTCAAGCGCGCCGACGCCAACCTCGCGGCGCAGTTCGATGCAAACGCCCCGGCCGTGCAGCAGGCCCGCGCCCGGCTCGCCGAACTGGAAAAACAGCTGCCGGCCGCCGCGCCGGTCGAGCTGGGAGCCGCGCTCGCCGAGCTGCGTAACCTGCGTGCCGTGCACGTGCTGCGACCGGCGGGCGCGGAAGCCCGGCCGGAAGCCAAGCCGGAAGCCGGGGCCAAGCCATGAACCTGTGGCGCTGGATCCTGTTGCTGGTGGCCGTCGCGGCGATCGCCGCGTTCGGTTGGCACTGGGTGGCGGAGGACCCGGGCTACGTGCTGATCCAGCTGCGCGGCTGGCAGGCCGAGATGTCGGTCGTGGCGGCCACCGTGGCATTGCTGGTCGCCTGGGGTGTGCTCACCGCCGCGTGGCGTCTCGCGCGCTGGCCGTTTGGCGCGTTGTCGCGCCGCCATCGCCGGGTCAGCCGGCAGCGCCTGGGCGACGGCCTGGTCGCGCTGATGGAAGGGCGGCATGGCGACGCGGAACGCGATCTCAACCGGGCCTCGCGGCTCGATACCTTGCGCGGCCCCGCGCTGCTCGCCTCGGCCGAAGCGGCCTCGCGGCGCGGCGAGCATGGCCGTGCACTCGAAGCGTTGGCCGAAGCCGGCCAGTCCGCACCGCGCGCCGCGCGGGTGCTGCGCGCCCGCGTGCTGCGCCGCGACGGCAAGGCGGCCGAAGCGGTGGCGCTGCTGGCGCCCGAGGCCGACGCCGGCACGCTCAGCCCCGGCGGCTGGCGCGAGCTGGCCATCGCCTCGCTGGCGACCGGCGATTACCGCCGCGCGCGCGAGGCGCTGGAACCGATCCAGAAGAGCGGCGCGCTCGGCGCGAAGAACTATGCCGCGCTGGAAGCCCAGGTGCTCGCCGCTTCGCTGCGCGCCGCGCCGGACGGCGCCGTGCTCAACCAGCTGTGGTCGCAGCTGCCCAAGACGCAGCGCCGCGCGCCGGCCGCCATCGACGCCTACGCACGCGCCGCGGCCGGTTTCGGCATGGTGCTGCCGGCGATGGACGAAGTGGAGTCGGCCCTGCGCCGCGAGTGGTCGCCGCAGCTGATCGAAACCTACGGCATGCTCGGCGACGACAATCTCGATGCACGCCTGCGCCGCGCCGAAGCCTGGCTCGACACCCATCCCAACGACCCCTACCTGCTGATCACCTTGGGCCGCATGTGCGTGCGGCTGAAGCTGTGGTCCAAGGCGCATCCGTACCTGGAGCGCTCGCTCGCGCTCAAGCCCACCGCCGAGGCCTGGGAAGCGCTGGGCGACGCCTATGCCGGCGAAGGCGACGATGCGCTGGCGCGCCAGTGTTATCGCAACGCGCTGGCTTTCCATCGCGGCGCCACGGTGACGCCGCTGCCGCAGGACAAGCTGCACGGTCCGCGCCTGGACACGCGCCCGGTGGCGGTCGAGGAGCGCAGCGAGCACGGCGTGCCGCGTCTGCGCGAATGAGCCCCGGGCAGGCCCCGCGCCTCAACCTTTCGACACCGCCCAGGTGAGGAAGGCGGCGTTGACCGTGGTAAGGGTCAGCGCCAGCAGGAACAATGCGTCGGAGATTCGCTCCAGCCGGTGGTTGCGGCGGAGGCTGCGCGTGCGCAGTGCCCAATACGACAGCAGGCAGGCCAGCAGATAGAGGATGGTGTTCACCGCCAGCAGGTCGTTGCCGATCAGGTCCGCGCGCCGCATCGACACCGCCACGCGCAGGATGCCGATGACCGTGATGCACACGCCGACCATCGCGGCGGACGCGGTGAAGATATGGACGCAGATGTCGTGGTCCAGCGGTTTCGTCTTGGGCGACCAGTTCATGGTGCAACTCGAGGATGCGGGCCAGCTGGAGACCAGCGCCGCGCGGCCTCGGTTCGCGGACAGGTTCTTGCGTTCAGCGGAGAAACGGGAAGCGCGCCGCGTGCCCGGCCTCGGCACGCCTCGGCATCCCGTTGCCGTCCCTGAGACCCGCCCCGGCTACAATCCCCCGATGGATGTCTCGCATTTGATCGACAAGCTCAACGACGCGCAGCGCGAAGCCGTCTGCGCGCCGCCCGGCCACTATCTGGTGCTGGCCGGCGCAGGTTCCGGCAAGACCCGTGTACTCACCCACCGCATCGGCTGGCTCACCCAGGTGCTGCAGGTGCCGCCGTGGGCGGTCCTGGCCGTGACCTTCACCAACAAGGCCGCTGGCGAAATGCGGGGCCGCCTGGACCAGCTCATCGGCGGCGGCACGCAGGGCCTCACCGTGGGCACCTTCCACGGCATCGCCCATCGGCTGTTGCGCCGGCACTGGCGCGAGGCGGAATTGCCGGAGGGTTTCCAGATCCTCGACGCCGACGACCAGCAGCGCATCGTCAAACGCGTGGTCGCCGGGCTCGGTCTGGACGAGGCCAAGTTCCCGCCGCGCCAGGCCACCTGGCAGATCAACAGCTGGAAGGACGAAGGCAAGCGCCCGGAGAACATCGAGCACCGCGACCATCCAGTCACGCGCACCTTCGTGCAGATCTACCAGGCTTACGAGGACGCCTGTCGTCGCGCCGGGCTGGTCGATTTCGCCGAGCTGCTGCTGCGTGCGCACGAGCTGTGGCTGAAGCACCCTGCCGTGCTGGAGCACTACCAGCAGCGCTGGCGCTATCTGCTGATCGACGAGTTCCAGGACACCAACACGCTGCAGTACGCGTGGATCCGCGTGCTGGCCGGCAGCACGGGCCAGGTCTTCGTGGTGGGCGACGACGACCAGGCGATCTACGGCTGGCGCGGCGCGAAGGTGGAGAACGTGCAGCAGTTCCTGCGCGATTTCCCCGGCGCCAAGACCATCAAGCTGGAGCAGAACTACCGCTCCACCTCCACCATCCTCAAGGCGGCCAACGCGGTGATCGCGTGCAACGGCAGCCGCCTGGGCAAGCAGCTGTGGACCGCGGGCGAGGACGGCGAGCGCATTTCGCTGTACGCCGCCTACAACGAACAGGACGAAGCGCGCTTCGTGATCGAGCGCATCCGCGAGTACATCGCCGAGCATGGCGACGCGCGCGACTGCGCCATTCTGTATCGCTCCAACGCGCAGTCGCGCAACTTCGAAGAGCAGCTCATCCAGCGCGACATTCCGTACCGCGTCTACGGCGGGCTGCGCTTCTTCGAACGCGCGGAGATCAAGGACGCGCTGGCCTATCTGCGCCTGTGCGCCAACCACCACGACGATGCGGCTTTCGAGCGCGCGGTGAACACGCCGCCGCGCGGCATCGGCGACCGCACGCTCGACGCGTTGCGGCGACGCGCGCGCGGCGAGGGCACGTCGCTGTGGGAGGCCGCGCTGAACGAGCTGGGCGTCGGCCGCGAACTCGCCGGTCGCGCGAAGAACGCGGTCAAAGCGTTCCTGGCGATGATCGACGACATGGCGCGCACTTTTTCCGGCCGCACCGGCGACGAGGTCGAAGCGACCAGCCTCGCGCTCGCCGAACAGATCGAACACGCCATCACCCACACCGGCCTGCGCGACTTCTACGAGAAAGACAGCCGCGGCAACGCCGAATCGCGCGTGGAGAACTTGGACGAACTGGTCAACGTCGCCAGCCGCTTCGAGCCCACGCAAGAAGATGTCGAAGCCGGCCTGAGCGAGCTGTCCGCCTTCCTCTCGCACGCAGCCCTGGAAGCCGGTGAGGGGCAGGGCGAAGCTTGGGACGACTGCGTGCAGCTGATGACGCTGCACTCGGCCAAGGGCCTGGAATTCCCGGTGGTGTTCCTGGTGGGCATGGAGGAAGGCCTGTTCCCCAGCCAGCGCTCGGTGGAAGACGAAGGCCGCCTGGAGGAAGAACGCCGCCTCGCTTATGTCGGCATCACGCGCGCGCGGCAGCGGCTGGTCATCACCTATGCCGAATCGCGCCGCATGCACGGCGTGGAGATGCTGGCGCGCCCCTCGCGCTTCCTCGCCGAAATCCCGCCGGACCTGGTCGACGAGGTACGCCCGCGCGTGCAGGTGTCACGCCCACTGTACGCCGGCCGCTTCGCCGAACCCGCGCCCTCGCTGAAGGAAGACCTGCCGGTGAAGCTCGGCCAGCGAGTGAGCCACCCGAGCTTCGGCGAAGGCGTGGTGGTGAGCGCGGAGGGCAGCGGCGCGCATACGCGCCTGCAGGTGAACTTCGAGGCGGCGGGGAGTAAGTGGTTGGTGGCGGCGTATGCGAATTTGACTGCGATTTAGGCGGGGCACTGGGCGGCGGTTTCGCGACTTGGTCACTTGTGCGGCGGGTGTTTTGGGGGCTCGCCGGTCGGCGGGGCTGTTCTTCGTCGTTCGCACTAAGGTTGCGTTTTCGCAACCTGGCCGCTTATGCAGCGGGCATGTCGGACGCCTGCCGGCGCCCGAGTTACTTTCTCTTTGCTGGCCCAACCCCCTCAAGGGGGGCCTCGAGAGAAAGTAACCAAAGAGAAATGGCCTCAAGTCAAAGGCTCGCGGCGGGGGTTGGGAGAGCACGTGATGTTTTCTCGGCTGCTGGACCGCGCGACTCGAAGAGGAACTGAGGTACGTGGAGGGGACTTCGAGGCGCCGAAGCGGAGAGGACGGGATGTGTTGCGCTGGCGTGTAGCGTTCTGGCGATAGCACCGCACTTCTCCCTCTCCCCTCCGGGGAGAGGGCGGGGTGAGGGGTCCTACGGAGCGAGACCTTCGATCCATCCCTAGTGCAAGAGTGCCGTGAGTGCACTCCAAAGCCTTCCCCTGTGTCTTGCCCCGGGGCTGCTGGTAGCTCGTCCAACTTGCATGGGCGCTATGGCTCTAGCGGCGTTCCCGCCAGCCCCCGCCCCTCATCCCGCCTTCTCCCCGGAGGGGAGAAGGAGAAGTGCAGGACCGCGGCAAGAAAAACAAAAACAAGAGCGAGCGAAGCGACGCTCCGTGATGCTCTTGATCTCCCGGGTTCCCTTCGCGGCGGTGAGGGCTGGACGATCAGGCCGCCGCAGGCGGGCGGGGACAGGACGTCCCCGCCTTTTCGATTCGGGCAGGGATGCCAGATCGAAAAGCCCGGCCAGTCCTCAACGCACCCGGAGGTGGCGAAGGCCACCGGAGGGCGTCGCGCAGGGGGCCCTTCTTCTTGGTTAGGCGGTGTCAATCTAGAAGTGCATCATCGATGGCCTGAGCGAGGTCATCGTGCCCCATGGCACGCATGAACATCTCCGCCGGACAGTGGTAGCCCAAGGTGGCTCGGGGCCGAAGGTTCATCTCCTGAGCGATGGCATCCAGCGCTCGCTGGCTATGCACGGACAGATCGGTGCCTTTAGGGAGGTACTGCCGCAGCAGGCCGTTGGTGCTTTCGCAGATGCCCCGCTGCCAGGGGCTGCGCGGATCGGCGAAATAAATGCTCAAGCCGGTACGTTCGGACAAGGTCTTGTACAGCGCCATTTCCTTGCCCTGGTCATAGGTCAGTGTCTGGCGAAGCTCCGGCGGCACGCCCTGGAAGGCGCGACTGAAGCCCTCCAGCGCCTCCTGGGCCGAACACCCCTTCATCTTGACCAGCTTCAGGAACAAAGTGCGTCGATCCACCAGCACCCCCACCGACGATCGGTTACGCGCCCCCTTGAGGAAGTCGCCTTCCCAACGGCCTGGTAACAGGCGCTCGTTGGCCTCCGGCGGGCGGTCATGAATACTCGGCAGATCCTGCATGCGGCCGCGCCGGTTCGCCCCTTGGCCACGCGGACGGCGTGCGCACTTGTGTTGGCGCAGCAAGGCCACCAGCTCACGCCGCAGTTCGCCACGCGGCATGGCATAAATCGCGGTGTAGATCGTCTCATGGGACACGTGTTTGGCCGGCTCGTCAGGATGCTGCCGGCGCAGTGTGCGGCTCACTTCTTGCGGTGATCAGCGGCGCGCTAACAGCTGGCGCACCAGGGGCCACAAGGCCCCATCACGATGTAGCTTGCGCCGTCGGCGTGCCTTGCGCGCGAGCCGTCGAGCCCGCGCACCGGCACGGCGGGCGTCATAGCCAAGTGTCGGACGACCCATGCGCGGACGCTCCGCCGGTTCGCGGTGCCCATTACGCGCCAATTCCCGGGAAATCGTGCTAGCCGAACGGCCTAGCAGCCGTGCCAGCTGCCGAGCGCTCTCGCCGCGTGCCTTGCCCACCATGATCGCGCCCCGTTCTTCGGCGCTCAGATGGCTGTAATGCTGTCCCATGCATCACCGTGTCGTGGGGGTGGTGCACTTGATGTTAGAGACCGCCTTACTTCTTCTTGGGCAAGCAAGAAGAAGTAACTCGCTCTCCGGCAGGAGAGCGAAACCCTCGCCCTTCGGGCGAGACACGACTGGCGATAAGGCGACAACCGAGCGATGTCGTCACCGGCCTCCGGCCTACGCCGGAATGACGAGTAGGTGGGTGGGAGGCGCCCCTCAGCGCCGGTTGGGGTTCGCAAGCTCACCCCAACCTACGCCGCTCGCCCCGAGGGTCGAGACAACACCAGCGACCACCCTCAGCGGCAGCAGACGAAACCACCAGCCACCATCACCCCTTCCGCAAAAAACCACCAATCGCCAACAACGCCCCAACAGCAATACCCGCGATCCCCGCCCAAGTCGGCACCGCTTTGTCATGCGTCGCCGTAAGCTTCGCCGACCCCACCTGCACCAACGTATCGGTCTGCTGATAAGTGGCCTGGCCGGCCAGGACCCAGATCCCCGCGGCGACCAGGACCAGGCCGATGACGATGAGAATGGCGCGCATGTGCTTCTCCTTTCGATGGCCGGCCGATCATAGGTGCGACCGGACCCGAGCAAAAGCCGCGGGCGCCGCGCCAGTCAGCCGGCGGTCGAGAGGCGTGCGAACAGCAGGCCGTGCGGCGGCAGGCGCAGGCGGTTGTGGTCCAGCGTGCCTTCGGCCAGGTGGTGGCCGCTGAGGCGTTCGCCGCCTGCCGGCAGCGTGAGCTCGACCGACTCGATGCCGAGGTTGAACGCCGCCAGCACCGTCTCGCCCTGGTAGGTGCGGGTGAAGGCCAGGACCGGCTCCGGCGTATCCAGGAAGCGGATGTCGCCCCAGCGCAGCGCCGGCTGCGCGTGGCGCCATTGCATGAAGTCGCGGAAGCCGTGCAGCGCCGAGGCGGGATCGGCTTCCTGGCGCGACACCGCCAGCGCGCGGTGATCGTCGGGCACCGGCAGCCAGGGCGCGCCGCTGCTGAAGCCCGCATGCTCGTTCTCGTTCCACGGCATCGGCGTCCGACAGCCGTCGCGGCCCTTGAAGTTGGGCCAGAAGGCGATGCCGTAGGGATCCCGCAATGCTTCGTACGGTACGTCCGCCTCGGTCAGCCCCAACTCCTCGCCCTGGTACACGCAGACCGAACCGCGCAGCGAGCACACCATCGCCGTGAGCAGGTTGGCCAGGCGCACGGACGCATCGCCGTTGCCCCAGCGGCTCAGCACGCGCTCCACGTCGTGGTTGGAAATGGCCCAGCAGGGCCAGCCTTCCGTCATCTGCGCTTCGAGCCGTTCGACTGTGCCGCGGATGTAGCCCGCGCTGAAATCGTCGGTGAGCAGTTCGAAGCTGTAGCCCATGTGCAGGCGGTGGCCGCGGGTGTATTCGGCCATGGTGGCGAGCGAGTCTTCGGAGGAGATCTCGCCCAGCGCGGTCGCGCCGGGATAGCGGTCGAGCAAGTCGCGCAGCTGCTCCAGGAACGCGAGGTTCTCCGGCTGCGTGTTGTTGTAGTAGTGGTACTGGAATGCGTACGGGTTGTCGGGGCTGAAACCGCGGCCCACGCGCATGGCTTCCGGCTTGGGCGGGTTGTCGCGCAGCTGGCGGTCGTGGAAGCAGAAGTTGATCGCGTCCAGGCGCAGGCCGTCCACGCCCTTGTCCAGCCAGAATTTCACGTTGTCCAGCACTGCGCGCTGCACGTCCGGATGGTGGAAGTTGAGGTCAGGCTGCGAGGTCAGGAAGTTGTGCAGGTAGTACTGCCCGCGCCGCGGCTCCCACTGCCAGGCCACGCCGCCGAACAGCGACATCCAATTGTTGGGTGGCGTGCCGTCCGGTTTCGCGTCGGCCCACACGTACCAGTCGGCCTTCGCGTTGTCGCGGCTGGTCCGGCTTTCCTTGAACCACGCATGCTGGTCGGAAGTGTGGCTGAGCACCTGGTCGATCATCACCTTGAGGCCCAGGTCGTGGGCCTTCGCCAGCAGCCGGTCGAAGTCCTCGACGGTGCCGAACAGGGGATCCACCGCGCGGTAATCGGCGATGTCGTAGCCGAAGTCCGCCATCGGCGAGCGGAAGAACGGCGCGATCCAGATCGCGTCCACGCCCAGGCCGGCGACGTAGTCCAGGCGCTCGACGATGCCCGGCAGGTCGCCCACGCCGTCGCCGTTGGTGTCCAGGAAACTGCGGGGGTAGATCTGATAGATGACGGCTCCGCGCCACCAGGGTGCTTCACTCATGTCCCGTATCCCGAGGCTTTCTAGCGCACGCGCCACGAGGCGGTCCGCAGGGTGCGGGGCAGCTTAAACGCAGCCTGCGACGCGCATGCCGTTCATGCATACGTATTCAAGAAATGAGGATTTTGCAGCGCAACAGTGTGCGCGATGGGTTCGGCGCCGCCTGTGCGGACCGGGTTCTTGAATCGTGGCAGGTGGCACTGGCGCGGCTTTCGCGGCGAAACGGGAACAGGCTCGCCGGAGCATCGCGCACGCTGACGATGCACGCCGTTTTTGTCACGAGTGCACAAAAAAACCCCGGGATGAATACGTATGCATAACCGACACCCCCTCGGAAGCACGGGCCTACCATCTGCGCCACGCGATAAGCGCGACCCATAGACAAGCCGGCCCCCGCCACCTGGGCGGACAAGCCGGCGCCGTAGTGACAGCAAGCCCTGGGGAGGGGACAAGGTGATCCTGAAACGCAACGTATTGGCCATGGCGCTGGCGTCGGCCGGCTTGTGCTTCACCGTCGGCATCCATGCGGCCCCGGCCGGCACGGAGAACGGCGCCGCCGCGGCACCGGCCCAGGACGCGCAGTCCAGCCAGGCGCAGACCGGCTCGACGCCGTCGTCCGATCAGCAGCAGGACGGACGCAAGAAGAGCAACGAAGAGCAGCTCGCCAAGAGCCTGGCCGGCATCACCGTGACCGGCTACAGCAACAGTGTGCAGAAGTCGATCGACTACCAGCGCTACGCCGACACGATCCAGAACGTGATCACCTCGGCCGACATCGGCGGCCTGCCGGACCAGTCGATCGCCGACGCGCTGACCCGCCTGCCGGGCGTGTCCGCCGAGCGCATCGCCGGCCAGGCATCGCAGGTGAACATCCGCGGCCTCTCGGGCAACTTCATCCAGACCACGTTGAACGGCCGCGAGCAGCCGTCCACCAGCGGCAGCAATTACATCCAGTTCGATCAGTACCCGTCCGAGCTGATCAATATGGCGACGGTGTACAAGTCTTCGCAGGCGTCGCTGATCACCGGCGGCGTGGGCGGCACCATCGGCCTGCAGACGGCCAATCCGCTGGAAGCGCCGAAGGAGCAGAACCTCAACGTCGACGCCCGCGGCAGCTACAACAGCCTGGCCAACGACGTGGCCGGCGCCAGTTCGCTCGGCTACCGCCTGAGCGCGGCCTACCAGGGCAAGTTCCTCGACAACACGCTGGGCGTCGGCCTGGGCGTGGCGCAGATGTACCAGCCGCACGTGGCCGAGCAGTTCGTGGGCGAGGCTTCCGACGGCAACAAGTACACGCTGTCCGACGGCCGCCAGGCCTACCTGACCCAGGGCCTGCAGCTGCAGCAGAACGGCGGCACCGAGCGGCGTACCGGCGAGGTTGCCACCATCGTGTGGAAAGCCACCGACGAGTTAACCCTAAGCGGCGACGCGTTCTATTCGAAGTTCAAGAACACCTCGTTCGGCTACGGCTTCCGCACGCAGAACATCTACCAGAGCGGCGCCACCGTCACCAATGCGGTGCTGGGCCCGTACGGCACGATGACCGGCGGCACGGTGACCGGCACCGGTGGCAGCCAGCAGTTCTCCAACGAGACCACGGCCGATAACTACACGACGAACACCAGCGTGTTCACCAGCGGCCTGAACCTGGCGTGGAACCACGGCAACTGGCATGTCAATTCCGACGTGTCGTTGTCGCGCGCCTCCAGCAATCAGATCAATGTCGATACCACGGCCGATCCGTACGTCGGCCTGGGCACCGCCAACCCGGCGCTGGCGGCGCAGTCGGTCACCTATCAGCTGCGCGGCCGCCAGATCGGCGACGTGTCGTATGCCAATCCCGGCCAGTACACCGACCTGAGCACGCTGGGCCTGTCGCGTTATGGCGTGTATCCCTACATCTATCACGACAAGATGAAGGCGTTCCGCACCGACGTGAAGTACGACCTGCCCAACAGCTCGCTCTTCTCGGCGCTGGAGTTCGGCGTCTACGCGAACAACCACACCTACAACGCCGACCGCGAGGTGTTCGTCTACGGTTCGGAGTGGGGCACCGACCAGAGCAAGGGCGTGCCGCTGACCATTCCGTCCAGCGCGGCCAAGGTGACCTGCTGGAAGGGCAAGTTCTCCGGCTTCCCGTGCTTCATGCAGCTCAACGGGCCGGCGATCCTCGCCGCGCACGGCATCACCGCCAACCCGGTGAAGAACATCACCGACCAGAGCTGGTCGATGATCCAGAGCGGCCAGGTGGACGAGCACACGCGCGACCTGTACTTCATGGCCGACATCGCCACGCAGCTGTTCGGCCACGACCTGACCGGCAACATCGGCATGCGTTACTCGCGCCAGAACCAGACCAGCTATGGCCTGCAGCAGGTGGGCAACGGCGCCGGCGTGCCGATCACCGACGGCAATGGCGTGACCAGCTACGACTATGCGCCGCTGACCGTGGGCAAGAAGTATCACGACTGGCTGCCGTCGTTGAACCTGATCTACCACTTCACCGACGACGACCAGGCGCGCGTCTCGGCCGCCAAGGTGCTGGCGCGCCCGCCGATCAACCAGATGATGGCCGGCTCCGGTTCGTGGGTGGACAACGGCCACTACAACGTGTGGGGCGGCACCAGCCCGAAGCTGGACCCGCTGCGTGCTACCCAGTACGACGCCACCTTCGAGCACTACTTCGACGACTCGACCGGCGTGATCAGCGGCGGCGTGTTCTTCAAGAAGATCAAGTCGTTCATCCAGGCGGTCACCTACAACAACTTCGATTTCGCCTCGGCCGGCATTCCGGTGCCGACCGATCCGACTACCGGTAAGCCGTATCTCAACGGCCAGTACCAGACGGCCTACAACGCCAAGGGCGGCATCGTGCGCGGCGTGGAAGCGTCCTTCTCCAAGACCGGCTTCCTGCCGGGCGTGTGGAAGGGCCTGGGCGTGCAGGCCAACGTGGCCTACACCGACAGCACGGTCAGCAATCCGACCACGCTGGGCGGCGCCACTTCGTACATTGGCCTGCCGGGCCTGTCCAAGCGCGTCGCCAGCCTGGCGGTGTTCTACGACAACGGCCCGTTCTCGGCCCGCCTGTCCGGCAACTACCGCTCGAAGTTCGCCTCGGACACGCAGATGTCGGTGACCAACCAGATGGTGACGTTCGCCGCCGAGACGGTGTACGACCTGCAGGCCTCGTACGACGTCAACAAGCAGTGGCGTATCGTCTACCAGATGCTCAACATCAGCGACCAGCCGACCAAGACGTACTTCGGCGCGGATCCCTCGCAGACCGGCACCATCCAGTACTTCGGCCGCACTAGCTACCTGGGCGTCGAGTTCAAGCTGTAACCGACCAGCGCGCCGGCGCCCCGAAAGGAGCGCCGGCGCGGTGTTTCAAAGGTGTCTCGTCCGCGAGCACCGGCACCCGCGAGGCCCGGCGTAGCGGATCCCCAGCCCGGCACATCCCGCCCGGCGCACCGTTCCATCGAAGGCCAAGCGACCATCGAATGGAGCAACGCATGTCCCTGTCCCGCCGGTTTCGTTCTCTTCCCTTCCTGCTCGCCGCCGCGCTCGGCAGCTCCGTCGCCTGCGCGCTGCCCGCCGATGGCGACACCGCGCCGCCCACTGCCGCGAAGACCCAGGGCTCGGGCGTGTGGTACGAGATCTTCGTGCGCGCCTGGTACGACACCAATGGCGATGGCATCGGCGACCTCAACGGCGTCACCGCCAAGCTCGATTATCTGCAATCGCTGGGCGTCAGCGGCATCTGGCTGATGCCGATCAACCCGTCGCCCAGCTATCACGGTTACGACATCACCGACTACGAAGCGATCAACCCGCAGTACGGCAGCATGGCCGACTTCGAGCGGCTGGTGAGCGAGGCGCACAAGCGCGGCATCGAGGTGATCATCGACCTGGTGATCAACCACACCAGCGACCGACATCCATGGTTCGTGTCGGCGCTCGATCCGCAAAGCAAGTACCGCCACTGGTACACCTGGGCCGGCGCGGGCACCGACCTGAAGGCGATCAGCGCGGTCGACGGGCCGGCCTGGCACGCCAACGGCAAGCAGCATTACCTGGGCGATTTCACCGGTGCGATGCCCGACCTCAACTACGACGAGCCGGCGGTGCGCCGCGAGATGATCGCGATCGGCAAGTTCTGGCTGGGCAAGGGCGCGGACGGGTTCCGCCTCGACGCCGCGCGCCACATCTACGACGACCTGAAGAGCGACAACGGCCAGCCGGCGGTGATCCGCAAGAACGCCCAGTGGTGGACGGAGTTCCGCCAAGGCCTGCGCCAGGTCCGTCCGGACGTCTACCTGGTCGGCGAGGTTTCGGCGAAGCAGCCGGACGAGCTGGCGCCGTATCTCCCGGCGCTGGGCTCGGTGTTCGACTTCCCGCTCGCCGAGCAGCTGATCGCCAGCGCGAAGCAGGAAAAGGCCGGCGACCTGCCGTCGCTGCTTACCGCCACGTATGCCGCCTTCCAGGCCGCCGCGGGCGAGGACTATGCGGACGCGCCATTCCTGTCCAACCACGACCAGGAACGCGTGCTCAGCCAGCTCGGCGGCGATCTGCACCACATGCGCACGGCGGCGGCGATGTTGCTGACCCTGCCCGGCCGGCCGTACATCTACTACGGCGAGGAGATCGGCATGCTCGGCCGCAAGCCGGACGAGAACCTGCGCGAGCCGATGCGCTGGCAGCGCACGCCCGGCGCGCCGGGCGACAGCCGCTGGAAGGCATCCAGCGTGAAGCAGGGCGGCGACGTCTCGGTGCAGGCCGAGCAGGATCGTCCCGATTCGCTGCTCAACTTCTACCGTACGCTGATCCACTGGCGCGTGGAGGTGCCTGCGCTGCGGGACGGCGCGCTACGCGTCATCGCGACCGGCAGCCCGGCCCTGGTGGCCTATGAGCGCGCCGCGTCCGATGGCCGTGCGCTGGTGGTGCACAACCTCTCAGGCAAGCCGGCGAGCTTCAAGCTCGATGCGGAGAGCGCCAAGGCGTTCTCAGCCATCCGCCTGCACAGCGCGCCGGGGGCGACCCTGGCGCAGGGCAAGCTCACGCTGCCGGCCTATGCCACGGTGGTGCTGCAGTGAAGGCACGGCGGCGCGTGTCGTTGCTGGGCTGGCTCGCCTGTGCCGTGGCGCTGGCGTTGCCGGCGCATGCGCAGACGGATGCGGAACGCGGACCGGGGCCGGGGCCTCTCGCCGAATTTCCCGTCGCGCAGGGCAGGGTAACGCTGCGCCAGCTGACGCCCGATATCGTCAGGCTCTACTTCGTCCCGAACGGAGGCGCGGTGGCGGCGCCCACGCTGGTGGTCGATCCGGCTTTCGATGCCCTGGCATCGGGGGAGGGGGCCGAGCAGCGCGGGAACGCCGGCAACGTGGAGATCCGCTGGGCAGTCATCCATGGCGAACTGGTTGCCCGCAAGGGCGGCCGCCAGGTGTTGAGCGTCGACATCGCCGCGCTTGGACGGGGCGAAGTGCTGGCCCATCACGATGCTGCCGATGCGCTGTATGGCATTCATGGCTATGACGCTTTCGAACGCGCCGACGGCGGTTTGCGCCGCGCCGGTCGCCAGGTGGCCAAGGCGGGGGAGCAGGGTTTCGCCGGCGCGCCATTCGTATGGAGTACGGCAGGCTACGGCCTCCTGGCCGATGCCGAAGGCGCGCGCTTCGACCTGGATGGCGGCAACATCCGCGTGCACGGTCGCCAAGGGCAGGCGATCCGTGACGTTTACGTGCTGCTGGGCCCGCCCAAGGCAGTGTTCGCCGCGCTGGCGCAGATCAGTGGCCGCACGCCGCTGTTCCCGAAGTGGGCGATGGGTTTCACCAACAGCCAGTGGGGCATCGACCAGCGCGAACTGTTGCAGCTGGTGGACACCTACCGCGCCAAGCACATCCCGATCGACAACTTCACGCTGGACTTCGACTGGAAGGCCTGGGGCGAAGACAACTACGGCGAGTTCCGCTGGAACGCGGACAAATTTCCCGGCGGCCCCGACGGCAGCCTGAAGACCGCACTCGATGCCGAAGGCGTGCACCTCACCGGCATCATGAAGCCGCGCCTGCACGTGGATACCGTCGAAGGGCGCTATGCCAGCGAACACGGCCTGTGGTCGGCGGCGAGCAAGCCGGCGCCGGACTATTTCTCGCACAAGACCGTGCGCGACGTGGACTTCGACAAGCCGGCCACGCGCGCCTGGTTCTTCAACGATGCGCTGAAGCGTTCCTTCGATACCGGCATCGCCGGCTGGTGGAACGACGAAGCGGACACGCTCGACAGCGACACGCAGTTCCTCGACATGCAGCGCGCGCTGTATGACGGCCAGCGCGCCTACAGCGACCGGCGCGTGTGGTCGATCAATCGCAACTTCTACCTGGGCTCGCAGCGCTACGCCTACGGACTGTGGTCCGGCGACATCGCCACCGGTTTCGCCAGCATGAAGGCGCAGCGGCAGCGCATGCTCAGCGCGATCAACGTCGGCGCGATGCAGTGGGGCATGGACGGCGGCGGGTTCAAGAAGAGCGGCACCGGCGCCGATCCGGCGACCGGCGGACTGACGCCGGAAAACTATGCGCGCTGGATCCAGTTCGGCGCGTTCACGCCGATCTTCCGCGTGCATGGCGAGCTGGGCATCAAGCGCCAGCCGTGGGTTTATGGCGCGGTGGCGGAGAAGGCCGCTGCCGATGCCATCCGCCTGCGCTATTCGCTGATCCCGTACATCTACAGCTACGAATACCAGCGCCGTGTCACTGGGGTGGGTCTGGTGCGGCCGCTGCTGTTCGACTGGCCGGACGATCCGAACGTGCGCGAGGACGTGGACGCGTGGATGTTCGGCGACTATCTGCTGGTATCGCCGGTGGTGGAAGCCGGTCAGGCCACGAAGGACATCTATCTGCCGGCGGGGCGCTGGACGGACTACGCGTCGGGCAGGGTCTACGAAGGTGGCCGCTCCATCCGTTACGCGCTGGACGCGAAGGCCTGGTCGGACGTTCCGCTGTTCATCCGCGAGGGCGCGATCCTGCCGTCACAGCCGCCGATGGACTACGTGGGCGAACGTCCTCTGCGCGAGGTCGAGGTGGACGTCTTCCCCGCCACGCTGAAGACGAGCTTCCCGTATTACGACGATGACGGCGACACCTATGCCTACGAGCGCGGCGGCTACTTCCTGCAGACGCTCGACGCGCAGCGGAACGATCGCGAAGTGCGTGTCGAGACCGCTGCGCCCTCGGGCAGTTTCCGTCCGGCGCTGGCCTGGTATCTCGTGAAGGTGCACGGCATGGCTGCCGGCAGCGTGAGCGGCGGCGGCCAGGCGTGGCCTGAAGTGGCCAGTGTGGAGGCGCTGCGCAAGCACGAAGGCGCTGGCTGGGCGCGCGGCAGCGACCGCTTCGGGCCGGTCACCTGGGTGCGCGTGCCGGCCGGACAAGCGCTGCGCATCGCGCTGACGCAGGCGCCGTGAGCGAATCGGCGGTGGCTCCGAACGAAGGGGAGCGGAGCGGGCCGCGTGAAAGGGGGCTGTTCCATCCACCGAAGAGAGGGGCAACATGATTCGTTCGACGGAAGTGATGCACCGTTTACCGCGTGTCCGCGGCGTCGCGCTCGCCGCGCTCGCCAGCGCCATCCTGGCCCTGCCATGGGCATCGGCGCTGGCCGCCACCAACGACAACAACGTGGAGTGGGCCGGCCTGTTCCACGACCAGGGGCCGCTGTTCGACAACGCACCGGAGCCGACGGCCAGCCAGGCCGTCACGCTGACGTTCCGCACCTACAAGGGAGACATCAGCAGCGCCAACATCAAGTACTACGACAGTGCCGACGGCGCCTTCCATTGGGTGGCGATGCACTGGGCATCCAATGACGCCACCGGCACGTTCGACTACTGGCAGGGCACGGTGCCGGCCAGCGCGTCCGAGAAGTACTACCGCTTCCAGATCAACGACGGCAGCTCGACCGCCTGGTACAACGCAGCGGGTACGACCAGCAGCGAGCCGTCGTCGGGCGACTTCTACATCATTCCGGGCTTCAAGACGCCGGACTTCATGAAGAACGGCGTGATCTACCAGATCTTCCTGGACCGCTTCTACAACGGCGACACCAGCAACGACGTGCAGACGGGGCAGTACACCTATGGCGGCCAGTCCACCCAGAAAGTGGCATGGGGCGGCAGCGTGTTCGCCACTGGCGGCGGTTCCAACAACCTGGTGTTCTTTGGCGGCGATCTGGCCGGCGTGGATCAGAAGCTGGGCTACATCAAGCAGACGCTGGGCGCGAACATCGTCTATCTCAACCCGGTGTTCACCTCGCCGACCAACCACAAGTACGACACCGAGGACTACTACCACGTCGATCCGGCCTTCGGCAGCAACGCGACATTGCAGACTTTGATCGCCGATGTGCACAGCACGACGAATGGGCCGAAGGGTTACGTCCTGCTCGATGGCGTGTTCAATCACACGGGCGACACCAGCCAGTGGTTCGACCGCTACAACTGGTGGAGCACGCAGGGCGCGTATGAGTCCACGTCCAGCCAGTGGTACGGCTATTACACCTTCCAGCAGTGGCCGAACAGTTATTCGAGCTTCTATGGCTACTCGACCATGCCCAAGCTCGACTACGGTGCGAGCGGGTCGGCGGTGCGCAACCAGATCTACGGCAGCGCCAGCTCGGTGGTGAAGACCTGGCTCGCCTCGCCGTACGGCATCGACGGCTGGCGCCTGGATGCGCCGCAGTACATCGACGCGGGTGGCAACGGCGGCAGCGATGCCACCAATCACCAGATCATGGCCGAGCTGCGTACCGCCGTGAAGTCGGTGAATGCGAACGCGGAGATCCTCGGCGAGTTCTGGGGCAACGCCAATCCATGGACGTCCAACGGCAAGGAATGGGATAGCGCGCTCAACTACGACGGCTTCACTCAGCCGGTATCGGAGTGGATCACGGGTTACGACTACAGCGGCAACGCGGCGTCGATTCCGGTGAGCCAGTTCGACAGCTGGCTGCACGGTACGCGGGCCAATTACCCGACCGACGTGCAGCAGACGATGGCCAACTTCCTCAGCAGCCATGACATCCAGCGCTTCGGCCAGCGGGCCGGCGGCGACATCTGGAAGACCTACCTGGCGCTGATCTTCCAGATGACCTACGTCGGCACGCCGACCATCTACTACGGCGACGAGTACGGCATGCAGGGCGGCAACGACCCGGACAACCGCCGCACCTTCGACTGGACCCAGGGCACGACGACCAATGCGGCGGTGGCGCTGACGCAGAAGCTGATCGCCATCCGCAACCAGTACGCGGCCTTGCGCACCGGCTCTTTCATGAGCCTGCTCACGGATGACACCAATAAGCTCTACGCCTACGGCCGCTTCGACCAGAGCCACCGCATCGCCGTGGCGCTTAACAACGACAGCACGTCGCACACTGTCACGGTGCCGGTATGGCAGCTGAGCATGACCAACGGCAGTACCGTGACCGACCTGCTCAGCGGTAACACCTATACGGTGAGCGGGGGTAATGTGACGCTCGCGGTGAACGGCCACTACGGCGCGATCCTCGCGCAATGAGGGGAAGATAGGGCATGACCAAGCAAGCCAAGCGCACGGTGCGCGCATGCTGACCGCCACGTTGCTGGCCGGCATGCTGGCCGCCGGCCCGGGGAACGCCGCCGACTGGCGCGGCGGGTTGTCATGGCAAGGCAGGGAGGCGGCCGTCACGGCCGCCTCCGGCGGAGGGTTCGTGCTGCACGGGCCTTCCGGCGAGCGCCGCATCGGCGCACAGCGGCTGGCGGCGCATACCGCCAGCCCGCTGTTCGACGGCCTGTTCGCGATGGCGCAGGACGACCTGCGCCTGGATTCGGTGGCGGCCATCCGCGACGACGCCTTCGATCATGGCCAGGCCATTCCCTGCGCCTGTTTCGAGACGGGCGAGAAGTGGCATTACGTGTGGACGCGCGATCTCTCGTACTCGGTGGACCTGGCCCTGTGGCGGCTGGATCCGGCCCGCTCGCGCGCGTCGCTGCGTTTCAAGCTGTCGGACGTGCGCGCACCGGGCGTGCCGGCCGGCCTGTATCCGATGCAGGACACTGGCTCCGGCGGCAGCTGGCCGATCAGCACCGATCGCATCGTGTGGTTCCTGGGCGCGCGCCATCTGCTGGACGACCCCGCCTTCGCCCGCGAGGTATGGCGTGCGCTGGCCGACACGCTGGCGCAGGACCGTCAGTACGCTTTCGACGAGACGCTTGGCCTGTACCGCGGCGAGACGTCCTTCCTCGATTGGCGCGAGCAGACCTATCCGGGCTGGACCAAGGACAACGTGGCCTTCATCGGCCAGTCGTTCGCCCTGTCCACCAACGTGCTGCATTACGAGGCGCTGCGCCTCGCCGCGGCGCTCGCGGCGAAGCACGGCCAGTCCGCCACGCCGTACGCGGCGCAGGCCGAGGCGTTGAAGCAGGCGATCAACGAGCGCTTCTGGCGGGCCGACCGCGGCACGTACATGAGTTACATCGGCGGCGCCGATCATCCGGTGCCGTACGAGGCCTACGATCTGCTGGGCATCGCGCTGGCCGTGACCAGCGGCGTGGCCGAGCCGGAACGCGCGCGCCAGGCGCTGGCGGCATATCCGACGTGGGAGGCGGGCAGCCCGGTGATCTGGCCGGAGCGCAAGGACGTGCCGATCTACCACAACCGCGCGATCTGGCCGTTCGTCAGCGCCTACGCGCTGCGTGCCGCGCGCGCCACGGACGACCCGGAGCGCATCGCGCACGAACTGCGCTCGCTGCTGCGCGGAGCGGCGCTGGCCGGTTCCAACATGGAGAACTTCGAGCTGACCACGCAGTCGGTGCACGTCGAGGACGGCGCGCTGAGCGGGCCGGTGGTCGATTCGCCGCGGCAGCTGTGGTCGGTGGCCGGTTACCTGGACATGGTGATCCAGGGCGTGTTCGGCCTGGGCGAGGACGGCAAGGTCGTGCCCAAGCTTCCGGTGTCGCTGGTGCCGATGCTGTTCGGCGACGCGCAGCGCATCAGCCTGGACCTGGGAGACAAGGAGATCGTGCTGGTGCGTCCGGCCGAGCTGGACGGCAATCTGCTGGTGGCCGGCGGACAGAAGCAGGCGGGCAGGCGCATCGAGGTCATGCTCAAGGCCCTGAAGGTCGATGCGCCGCCGCTGCGCAAGAACGCGCCGATGTACGCGCCGGCCACGCCTGCGGCGCCCGTCGTCAGCGAGGACGGCAAGCGCTGGCGCGTGCAGGGCGACGGCGAGCTGGTGCTGTACGTCAACGGCGAGCGGCACGGCCCGATGCATGGCGCGGCCAGCATCGAGCGCCGCGCCGCGCAGCAGTGCTTCAGCGTGACGCGCGTGGATGCGCAGGGTGTCGAATCCCTGCATAGCCCCACGGTCTGCAAGGGCGATGAGGCGCGCATCGGCGGGGCCTGGCCGCGCGTGTGGACGGCGCCGCGCGATGGCCGTTACCAGCTGGCGGCGGAGTACGCGAATGCGCACGGGCCGATCAACACCGGCATCACCGCTGCGGTGCAGATCGCGACGGTGCGCTGTGAGGGCATGGCGCCGCAATCCGTGGTGCTGACCCTGCCGCATAGCGTCGGCCGTCAGCGTTCCACCAGCGGAAGCTTCCAGGCGAAGGCGGGCCGGCACTGCACCGTCGCTCTGGCGCCGGGCTTCAACATGAGCTATCTCAGCCACTTCGCGCACTACACCGGCGGCCAGGGCGGCGCCGGCGGGCCGCTCAACGAAGCCGAGGTCGGCGATATGCTGATCGCCCCCACGACGGCTGGAAGCACCACGCCATGACGAGCAGGAAACCCGCGCTGTCGTTCTGGCAGATCTGGAACATGTGCTTCGGCTTTCTCGGCCTGCAGTTCGGTTTCGCGCTGCAGAACGCCAATGTCAGTCGCATCTTCCAGACGCTCGGCGCCGATGTGAACGACATCCCGATGCTATGGGTGGCCGCGCCGTTGTCCGGATTGATCGTGCAGCCGATCGTCGGCTACCTCTCGGACCGCACCTGGACGCGGCTGGGACGGCGGCGGCCCTATTTCCTGATCGGCGCGGTGCTGGCCACGCTGGCGCTGCTGTGGATGCCCAATTCGCCCACTCTGTGGGTGGCGGCCGGCCTGCTGTGGATCATGGATGCGTCGATCAACATTTCGATGGAACCGTTCCGCGCCTTCGTGGGCGACCAGCTGCCGCCGCGGCAACGGCCGCTGGGCTACGCCATGCAGAGCTTCTTCATCGGCCTGGGCGCGGTGGTGGCCTCGGCCCTGCCGTGGATGCTGGCGCGGTTGGGCGTGAGCAATGCGCCGGGTGCCAGCGGCATTCCCGACACGGTGCGCTACGCCTTCTACGCCGGCGGCGCGGTGCTGCTCGGTTCGGTGCTATGGACCGTGTGCTCGACACGCGAGTATCCGCCGGAGACGCTCGAAGCGTTCGACACCGCGCCGGTCGTGGACGGGGCGGTCGATCGGCCGGCTGCGTCGCGCTGGGGGCTGCTCTGGCTGGTCGCCGGCGCGGCGCTCACGCTGGGCGTCGCGCTGCAGCACTTGGAGAAGGAGCTGTACCTGCTGACCGGCGGCATGATGGTGTTCGGCATCGCGCTGCTGTGGCTGGGCCGGACCGCCAGCCGCGGGCCAGCCGCCCAGGTGCTGGGCGATCTGTTCGGGATGCCGGAGGCGATGCGCCAGCTGGCCTGGGTGCAGCTGTTTTCGTGGTTCGCGCTGTTCGCGATGTGGATCTACACCACCGCGGGCGTGACCCAGGTGCATTACGGCACCACCGACACGCACTCGGCCGCCTATAACGAGGGCGCCAACTGGGTGGGTGTGCTGTTCGCCGCGTACAACGGCTTTGCCGCGCTGGCGGCCGTGGTGATCCCGTGGATGGTGAAGCGCTGGGGGCTGCGCATCAGCCACCTGGTCAACGTGTGGCTGGGCGGCGCGGGCCTGCTGTCGTTCCTGCTGGTGCGCGATCCGCGCTGGCTGCTGGCGTCGATGGTGGGCGTGGGTTTCGCCTGGGCCTCGATCCTGTCGCTGCCCTATGCGCTGCTGTCGGACAACCTGCCGGCGCGGAAGATGGGCGTGTACATGGGCATCTTCAATTTCTTCATCGTGATCCCGCAGCTGCTCGCGGCCAGCGTGCTCGGTCTGCTGCTGCGGGCGTTCTTCCACGGCCAGCCGATCTATGCGCTGGTGCTCGGCGGCGCGAGCCTGTTCGTGTCGGGCTTGTGCGTGTTGCGGGTGCGTGAGCCGGTCATGGCTCCCGTAGCGACCTGATCGGGCCTGCCCCCTCTCCCCTGCGGGGAGAGGGCTGGGGTGAGAGCGGAGATGAGGGAAGGTCAACAGCACGCGTCGCTCCGTAGAGGCTCTTCCGCGAGCACCCCCCTCATCCGCCCCTACGGGGCACCTTCTCCCCGGAGGGGAGAAAGGATGGCATCGCTCAACGCCCGCGCAGGCTCGACTTCCGCACTACCAGCTTCACCGGCAGCATCGCGCTTTCCGCCGGTTCGTCGCGGATCAGCCGCAGCAGGTTCTCGACCAGCGCTTCGCCGGCCTGGCGCGTGTCCTGGCGCACGGTGGTCAACTGCGGGTTGACGAAGCTGGCCATCGGGATGTCGTCGAAGCCGGCGACGGCCACGTCGGCGGGAATGTTCATGCCGTGGTCGGTCAGCGCGCGCATCGCGCCGATCGCGATCAGGTCGCTGGCGGCGAAGATCGCATCGAACTCGACGCCGCGCGCCAGCAGCGTTTCCAGCGCCGTATAGCCGGACTGCTCGGTGCTTTCGCCGTTGACCTGCAGCGCGGGGTCGGCGGCCAGGCCGGATTTCTCCAGCATGTCCGCATAGCCGCGGTAGCGCTCGAAAAACTCGGGGTAGTGGCTGGAGGCGTCGCCGAGGAAGGCGATGCGGCGGCAACCCTGCGCCAGCAGGTGGGTGGTGATGTCCTGGCCGCCGCGGAAGTTGTCGCAGCCGATGGAAACGTCCGGCTGGTCCGGCAGCACCGCGCCCCAGCGCACGCAGTGCGTGCCCTGCGCGACCAGTTTCTCCAGCTTGTCGCGGTAGGCGAGGTAGTCGCCGTAGCCCAGCAGGATGATGCCGTCGGCCTTGCGGGTGTCCGCGTAGTCGGCGTGCCAGTCGTGGGAGAGCTGCTGGAACGAGACCAGCAGGTCGTAGCCGCGCTGGGCGCAGGCGCGGGTGATCGAGCCGAGCATCGACAGGAAGAACGGATTGATGTGCGAATCGTCCGCCGTCGGGTCCTCGAAC
This sequence comes from Dyella sp. BiH032, assembly GCF_031954525.1. Lineage (NCBI taxonomy): Bacteria > Pseudomonadati > Pseudomonadota > Gammaproteobacteria > Lysobacterales > Rhodanobacteraceae > Dyella > Dyella sp. BiH032. The sequence continues at coordinate 4,809,163 of NZ_CP134867.1, read as the reverse complement.
AGCAGCAGGGCCAGCGTGCCCGAATGGCGGGTGCGCAGGTTCGAGGCGTTCTTGTCGACCTTGTACTTGAGCTGGTTGGCCGCGGCCTGGATGCGCAGGCGGGTTTCCTCGCTCACCAGCGGGCTGCCGCGCAGCGCGCGGGACACGGTGGACTGGGAGACGCCCGCCAGGTGGGCGATGTCGAAGGAAGTGGCTTTGCCTTTCTTCTGCACGTGGCGCGACCTTTTGCTGCAGCCGGTCCGGACACCCGGGGCCGGGTCAGGCGGGGATGCTAGCGGCTTTGGCCGTCAGCCGTCTTTCCGGGGTCGGGATAGGGGGCGGAAAGCGGGCAAAAGAAAGCCCCGAGGGTTAGGGGGGAACCCTCGGGGCGGGGCTGCGGATCCCAGGGGAAGGTCCGCCTTGCCGATGGCTCATCCAGGGAGGTGGTGAGCCGCGGACGCCGTTGCGTGCGTCCGTGTCTATAGAACGTCCGAGGCTGGAAAAGTTGCAGCAAGATTCCGGCAAAAATTCATTGTCGATTCATTTGGAAATTCCAAATGACGCTGCCTCAGTGCGCCTCGTCCCAGTTGGCGCCCACGCCGGCTTCCACCAGCAGCGGCACCCGCAGCTGGGCGGCGCCGGACATGCGCTCGACCACGGCGGCGCGAACCGTGTCGACCGCGTCCTCGCGCACCTCGAACACCAGTTCGTCGTGCACCTGCATGAGCATGTGGGCGTCGTCGCGCGGCTTGAGCCACTCGGCCACCGCGATCATGGCGCGCTTGATGATGTCCGCGGCGCTGCCCTGCATGGGCGCGTTCACCGCCGCGCGCTCGGCGCCGGCGCGCAAAGCCTGGTTGCGGGACTTGAGGTTCTCCAGGTACAGGCGGCGGCCGAAGATGGTCTCGACATAGCCATCGCGGTGCGCCTGCTCGCGCGTGGCGTCCATGAAGGCGTGCACGCCCGGGTAGCGGGCGAAATAGCGGGCCATGTAGTCGCTGGCTTCGCCGCGGTCCACGCCCAGCTGGCGCGCCAGGCCGAACGCGCTCATGCCGTACATCAGGCCGAAGTTGATGGCCTTGGCGGCACGGCGCTGGTTGGCGCTGACTTCCTCGGGCGGCAGGCCGAACACTTCGGCGGCGGTGGCGCGGTGCACGTCGCCGCCTTCCTGGAAGGCGCGCAGCAGGCCCTCGTCGCCGGACAGGTGGGCCATGATGCGCAGCTCGATCTGCGAGTAGTCGGCGGCCATGACCACCCAGCCATCCGGTGCGATGAAGGCCTGGCGGATGCGCCGGCCTTCCTCGGTGCGCACCGGGATGTTCTGCAGGTTCGGGTCGGACGACGACACGCGCCCGGTGGCCACCGCGCCCTGGTGGTAGCTGGTGTGCACGCGGCCGGTGCGCGGATTGACGATCTCCGCCAGTTTGTCGGTGTAGGTCGAGCGCAGCTTGGCCAGGCCGCGGTAGTCCAGGATCAGGCGCGGCAGCGGGTGCTCCTCCGCGATCGCCTCCAGCGCCTCCTCGTTGGTGGACGGCTGCCCGGTGGGCGTGCGCAGCTTGGCCGGCAGGCCCAGTTCGTCGAACAGCACGCTCTGCAGCTGCTTGGGCGAGTCCAGGTTGAAGTCGTGGCCTGCGGCCTGCCAGGCCTGCTGCTGCAGGTCGAACATGCGCTTGCCCAGCTGCTGGCTCTGCAGGCGCAGGTTGGGCACGTCGATCAGCACGCCGCGCTGCTCCATGCCGGCGAGCACCGGCACCAGCGGGATCTCGATGTCCTCGTACACGCTGCGCAGCTTCGGCTCGCTCTCCAGCAGCGGCCACAGCGCGCGATGCAGGCGCAGGGTGATGTCGGCGTCCTCGGCGGCGTAGCGGCAGGCGGTGTCGACGTCGACCTGCGAGAAGGAGATCTGCTTGGCGCCCTTGCCGGCCACTTCCTCGTACTTCACCGTCTCGTAGCCGAGATATTTGCGCGCCAGCGAATCCATGTCGTGACGCGTGGCGGTGGCGTTCCACACGTACGACTCCAGCATGGAGTCGTGCTTGAGCCCCTGCACCGCGATGCCGTAATGCGAAAGGATGTTGATGTCGTACTTCGCGTGCTGGCCGAGCTTGGGCCGCGACGGGTCCTCGAAGATCCGCTTGAGCCGGTCGAGCACGTGGTCGCGCGCGAGCTGCGGCGGCGCGCCGGGGTAATCGTGGGCCAGCGGCACGTAGCAGGCCTCGCCGGTTTCTACCGAGAGGCTCAGGCCCACCATGTCCGCCTGCATGGAATCGATGCTGGTGGTCTCGGTGTCGAAGGCGATCAGTTCGGCGGTGCGCAGCTTCGCCAGCCAGGCGTCGAGCTGGGCCTCGGTGGTGACCAGCTCGTAGCGGCCCGGCCCGCTCAGGTCGCCCGCGGGATGGGCCGCGGGCACCGCAACAGCGGCGGCGGCCGGCGCTGCCGGCGTCGGCGCGGCGACCTCGGCGGTGCCGTCCAGTTCCTTCAGCGCCGCCTTGAACTCGTAGCGGATGTACAGCTCGCGCAGGCGCTCGACGTCGCGGTCGCGCAGCACCAGGTCGGTGACGCCCTGTTCGAGCGGCACGGTCAGGCGGATCGACACCAGTTCCTTCGACAACGGCAGCTGCGGGAGCGCCGCGCGCAGGTTCTCGCCGATCTTGCCGCCGATCTTGTCCGCATTGGCGATCACGCCGTCGAGCGTGCCGTACTCGGCCAGCCACTTCGCGGCCGTCTTGGGGCCGCACTTGGGCACGCCGGGCACGTTGTCGACGCTGTCGCCGACCAGGGCCAGGTAGTCGACGATCTGATCCGGACGCACGCCGAACTTCTCCATGACGCCGGCATCGTCCATGGTGGTGTTGGTCATGGTGTTGACCAGGGTGACGCCGGGCCGCACGAGCTGGGCGAGGTCCTTGTCGCCGGTGGAGATTTCCACTTCGATGCCCTGCGCATGCGCCTGCTCGGTCAGCGTGCCGATCACGTCGTCCGCTTCCACCCCGGTGATGCGCAGGATCGGAAAGCCCAGCGCGGACACGATCGCCAGCATGGGTTCCACCTGGGCGCCCAGGTCGTCCGGCATGGGCGGGCGGTTCGCCTTGTACTGGTCGTACAGCGCATCGCGGAACGTGGGGCCTGGCGCATCGCTGACGAAGGCCACGTATTCCGGTTTCGCCTTCAGCGTCGCGCGCAGCATGTTCACCACGCCGAACAGCGCGCCGGTGGGCTCGCCGTGGGTGTTGGTCAGCGGAGGCAGCGCGTGGAACGCGCGATAGAGATACGAAGAGCCGTCGATGAGGATGAGCTTGGACATGGAAGCCAGGGAGACCGCGAAGGGTGGGGCCGGGACGCGGGTGCGCCGGCCGGGAGGAAGGGCGAGTGTAACGCCGATGCGCCGGCCTCGCCGGGAGCAGGGCGCCATGTTGCCGCGCTTCACGGAGCCGGGAGGCGGCGCTGCTATGCTCGGCCCCATCGCGAGGAGATCCGCCATGAAACCTGCCGTCCTAGCCGTCGCCCTGGGTGTCGCCGCCCTGGCCGTTTCCGCCGCCGCGCCGGCTTTCGCACAGTCCACGCGCTCGCTGCCGCCGGCCCCGCCGCCGCCGGGCATGAACGATCCGGGCGTCAAGGCGACGCAGCCGCCCAAGCCGGCCACCGCGCAGAGCACACCCGCCAAGGCGACCGCCGCCACGGCCGGCGCATCGGGCCAGACGTCCGATGCGCAGATCACCGAATGTCAAAAGGAAGACAACACCATCCAGGAATACCGTCGCAGCGGCGCGCTGTACCAGGTGGTGGTGAAGCCCAAGGTCGGGCCGGAGCAGGTCTACCTGGTCGACGCCAAGGGCAATTACAGCCAGGTCAGCCAGAGCGGCCCGCGCGAGCCGGTGAAGCCGGTGATGTACAAGGTGCTGGAGTGGGGCAAGAGCCGTCCGGCCGAGGATCAACCCTCCTGCGGGCAGTAAGCCGGCGCACGCCATGAACCCGCGCGAGAGCTGGCTGCTGTTCGCACTCGGCTCGGCGTTCTTCGCCGCGCTCACCGCGCTGTTCGGCAAGATCGGTGTGGCGGGCATCAATTCCAATCTCGCCACATTCATCCGCACCATCGTCATCCTGCTGGTGACCGCCGGCATCCTCAGCCTGCGTGGCGAATGGGCGCGGCCGGCGAACCTGTCGTCGCAAGCGTGGCTGTTCCTGGTGTTGTCGGGAATCGCCACGGGCCTTTCGTGGCTCTGCTACTACCGCGCGCTGCAGCTGGGGCCGCTGAGCAAGGTGGCGCCGATCGACAAGCTCAGCGTGGCGATGGTGATCCTGCTGGGCATCGCGGTGCTCGGCGAGCGCCCGGCGTGGCCGACGCTGGTGGGCGGCGCGTTGATCCTGGCCGGCGCGATCGTGATCGCGGTGTTTTGAAAAGCGTGCTCTGGTTGAGCGTGCTCTGATTCAGTCGTCCAGCTCAGGGTAATGCCGGAAGATGCCCATCTCGTTGAACGGGATGCGCCGCGGCGATGCCAGGTAGGCGGCCAGCCGCGGCCGCCCGGCCACCCGGTCGGCAAGTGCGTTCAAGCGGGGCAGTTTCCTGCGCATGCGCTTCATCGCCTTCGGGAAGGCGTAGGAAAGTCCGCTCATCACCTGGAAAAGCGAGAGGTCGATGTACGAATGCCGGCCCAGCGCGTGGCGGCCGCCGGCCTTGTCGAGCACGTCCTCGAAGTAGCCGAGGAACTTGGGAATGCGCGTCTTGCGGAAATCTTCCGCGCGCTGTCTAGCGGCAGGGCGCTGGTCTTCGTAGTAAAGGCCGCTGGCGATCGGATGATGCGTGTCGTGCGCTTCGACCACCAGGTCCGAGAGCGTGAGCTGCAGCTGATGCGCGTACAGCCGCGCCGCCTCGCTCTTCGGCACCAGGCCATGGCGCGGGCCGAGGTAGTGCAGGATTTCCGCGGTCTGCGCGATCACCAGGCGCCCGGCTTTCAGGAACGGCGGAGCGAACGGCCGCGCGCCGGGCCGCTCGCCGCGCAGGAACGGCATGATCGCTTCATCGCCCTCCTCGCGGGCCACGTCCACGTAATCGGCGTCGGCGTCCTCCAGCGCGAGGCGCACGAATTCGCCGCGTCCCTGGATGCCGGTCCAGTAGTAGAGCTGATAGCGCATGGCGGGTCTCCTGCGTAGCCGCTCCACGCTAGGCGCGCGCGGTTCAACGCGGCGTGATCGTTCTACGTTTCGCTGTATCCGTGTTCGCCCACGCGGCGGCGGTGTCGCGGATGCTGTTCCACACCAGCTGCGCCGTGGGCGACAGCGAACGGTGCCGGCGACGGATCAGCGTGACGGCACGCTCTGCCGTCGGCGTGAGAGGCCGCGTCACCAGCGCGCCGGGTGCGGGCAACGACAACCGCGGCGTGACGCTCACGCCCAGGCCTGCTTCCACCATGCGGAATGCGGTCAACGGATGGCCGGCCTGCTGGACCACATTCCCCTCGATGCGCTGCGCAGCCAGCTGCCGATCGATCAGGCGTCGGCTGCCGGAGGTCTGGTCCAGCAGCACCAGCGGCTGGTCCTTGAGCTTCTTCCATGGCACCTGCGCCAGCGCGGCGAGCGGGTGGTCGGTGCGGCAGACGAGCACGAACGGGTCATGCAGGATGGTTTCGATCTCGAAGGATTCGCGGTCCGCCGGCTCGATGGCGAGGCCGAAATCCACCTCACCGTTGCGGACGCTGTCGAGTACGAGCGTCTGCGCCTGGTCATGAAGTTGCACCGTCAATTGCGGAAAGTCGCGCGCGCAGGCGGCGATGCAGCGGGGCATCAGGCCGGCCGACAAGGTCGGCACCGCGGCCACGCGCACCTTGCCGCTGCGCCGTTCGCTTTCCGTGTGGACGTGGGCCAGCACGCCTTCCAGTTCATCGAGCAGCCGCTCCACGGCGCCTTGCAGGTAGCGCCCCGCTTCGGTGGGGACGACTTCGCGCGTGTTGCGGTCGAACAGCCGCACGCCCAGTTCCGCCTCCAGGTCGGCGATGTGGCGGCTGACCGCCGGCTGGGTGAGATGCAGGCTCTCGGCCGCCCGCCGGAAATGCCGCGCGTGGGCGACGGCGAGAAAGGCGCGGAGCTGGCGCAGGCTGACGTTCATGCGCAAATCGTATCAATGAATAAGTTAAAACGATTTGATTTATCAATCGCCGGGCGCTGGAATGAGCCGCCCCCAGCCTCTTGCCCCCTGCCGCCATGTCCCTGAGCCGCTTCCTGCCCGACCGTTTCACCTGCGCGCTCGTCGCCACCGTGACCCTGGCTACGGTCTTGCCGTGCCGCGGTGCAGCCGCCGACGTGTTCGAGGTGTTGACCGACCTTGCCATCGCGCTGCTGTTCTTCCTGCACGGCGCCAAGCTGTCGCGCGAGGCGGTGGTGGCCGGAGCGACCCATTGGCGCTTGCACCTGACGGTGCTGGCCAGCACCTTCGTGCTATTCCCCTTGCTGGGCTGGCTGCTGCGCCCGTTGCTGGCGCCGCTGGTGACGCCGGATCTCTACCTGGGCGTGCTGTTCCTGTGCGCACTGCCTTCCACCGTGCAGTCGTCCATTGCATTCACCTCGATTGCGCGCGGCAACGTCGCCGCCGCGATCTGTTCGGCGTCGGCGTCCAGCCTGCTGGGCATTTTCCTCACGCCGCTATTGGTGGGCTTGATGCTGGAGTCGCATGGGCAGGGCGGCATGTCGTGGGATGCGATCGGCGCGATCGTGCTGCAGCTGCTGGTGCCCTTCGTGGTCGGGCAGGTGGCGCAGCGCTGGATCGGCGGCTGGGTGGCGAAGCATCGCGGCCTGGTGGCTTACGTGGACCAGGGCTCGATCCTGCTGGTGGTCTACACCGCCTTCAGCGCGGCGGTCTTGCAGGGTCTGTGGAAGCAGGTGCCGCTGCCGGTGCTCGGCGGGCTGCTGCTGGTGAACATCGTGCTACTGGCGATCGCGCTGCTGGCCACACGCTATGGCGCCCGCGCGCTGGGCTTCGGCCGCGCGGACGAGATCACCATCGTGTTCTGCGGTTCCAAGAAGAGCCTCGCCAGTGGCGTGCCGATGGCCAAGGTCCTGTTCGCCGGCCATCCGCTGGGCGCGATCGTGCTGCCGATCATGCTGTTCCACCAGATCCAGCTGATGACCTGCGCGGTGCTGGCGCGCCGCTATGCGGCGCGGCCGGTGGAAGTGCATGCCGGCGAGCCCGCGCCTGCACGGCGCTGATCGGCGGCAGGGTTGTGCCATCCGATCGGTGCGTAGCGTGTCCATAGGCCGGACGCCAACGCAGCGCTGGCGTTGCGTGGCATCGGCGGACATCGTGTCCGGTAGCCGCGTGCCAGGCTATCGACCGAAGCGTCGATTACTTTCCGGTAGCCGTTAGACGGCAGGAATCCGTAAACGCTGTCCGGCACGCCGCGGAGGCTGCAGCATCAAACCGTGCCGGTGTTTCGGTCTGGATGCTCCATCGCCGCGGCCTTCTCGCGACCGCGGCGACGAGGGTTCAGTGGCGGAAGTGGCGCATGCCGGTGAACACCATGGCCATGCCGTGCTCGTCGGCGGCGGCGATCACTTCGGCGTCGCGCATCGAGCCGCCCGGCTGGATCACCGCGGTGATGCCCGCCTGCGCCGCCGCATCGATGCCGTCGCGGAACGGGAAGAACGCGTCCGACGCCATCACCGAGCCGCGCACTTCCAGCTTCTCGTCCGCCGCCTTGATGCCGGCGATGCGGGCGCTGTAGACACGGCTCATCTGGCCGGCGCCGATACCGATGGTCTGGCGGTCGCGTGCGTAGACGATGGCGTTGCTCTTGACGTACTTGGCCACCTTCCAGGCGAAGATCAGGTCGTGGATCTCCGCTTCGGTCGGCGCGCGCTTCGTCACCACCTTCAGATCCTCGGCGGTGACCATGCCGCGATCAGCGGTCTGGATCAGCAGGCCCGAGCCCACGCGGCGCACGTCATTGCCCGGGTGGGCGCGGGAAAGATCGCCGTCGGCCGGCGGCGGGATCAGCAACAGGCGCACGTTGGCCTTCTTGGCGAAGGCCAGCAGGGCGTCCTCCGCGTAGGCGGGCGCGAGCACCACTTCGACGAACTGGCGTTCGACGATGGCGCGCGCGGTGGAGCCGTCCAGCTCGCGATTGAAAGCGATGATGCCGCCGAAAGCGGAGGTGGGGTCGGTCTGGTACGCCAGGTCGTAGGCGCGGCCCACGCCCTCAAGGCTCACCGCCACGCCGCACGGATTGGCGTGCTTGACGATCACGCAGGCGGGCTTGGTGAAACTGCGCACGCATTCCCACGCCGCGTCGGCATCGGCGATGTTGTTGAACGACAGCTCCTTGCCCTGGATCTGGCGGAAGGTGGCCAGCGTACCGGGTGCGGGATGGAGATCGCGGTAGAACGCGGCATGCTGGTGCGGGTTCTCGCCGTAGCGCAGGTCCATCATCTTCACGAAGCGGCCGTTCGCCTGGCCCGGGAACAGGTCGTGGCCGGCGATCCCGTCCTGCGTCTCATTGAGGCGCAGCGCGGACAGGTAATCGCTGATCGCGCCGTCGTAGTTGGAGACGCGATTGAACGCCGCGACGGCGAGCTTGAAGCGCGTCGCGCGCGCGAGACCGCCGTGTTCCTCGATCTCCTTGACCGCGTCCTCGTACTGGTCGGGCGAGGTCAGCACGCCGACGTCGTTCCAGTTCTTCGCCGCGGAGCGCAGCATGGCAGGACCGCCGATGTCGATGTTCTCGATGGCCTGTTCCAGCTTGCAGTCGGGACGCGCGACGGTGGCTTCGAACGGGTAGAGGTTGAGCACGAGCAGGTCGATCGGCGCGATGTCCAGCTCGGCCATCACCGCGTCGTCGGTGCCGCGGCGGCCGAGCAGGCCGCCATGGACTTTCGGGTGCAGCGTCTTGACGCGGCCGTCCATGATCTCGGGAAAGCCGGTCAGTTCGCTCACGTCCTTCACCGGCAGGCCGGCGTCGCGGATCGCCTTGGCGGTGCCGCCGGTGGACAGCAGTTCGACGCCCTTGGCGGACAGCCGGCGGGCGAGGTCGATCAGCCCGTGTTTGTCGGAAACGCTGAGCAAGGCGCGGCGGACCGGCGCCAGGGAGGCCGTGGACATGAGGCGGGTTCCTGCGGGAAAGGCCGGGATTATAAACCCAGGCGTTCCGCCGAGGCGCTCAGCGGCGCAGCGCCAGATGCAGCAGCGGGAAGGGACGTCCGCTCGCGTCCAGCTCCGAGCGGCCGACCTGCACGAAGCCGTAGCGTTCGTAGAAGCGGGTGGCGCCGGGGTTCTGCTCGTTCACGTCCACGGTCCAGGCCGTGCTCGGATCGTCGCCGATGACGTGGTCCAGCAGCTTGCGGCCCAGCCCCTGGCCGTGCAGGGCCGGCGCGACGAACAGGGCTTCGACATGCCGCTCGGCCGTGGCGACGAAACCGCCGATATCGCCGCCCCGGTCGGCGACGCGGACGTCCAGACGTCCAAATATCTCGGGAAGGAAGCCGCGGAAGAACAGGATGTCTTCCTCGGCGAGGAAGTCATGCGTCGCGCGCACGGCGTCTTCCCACACCACGGCGATCCGCGCGTGGTCGGCGGCAGTGGCGGGGCGGACGATGAATGCGGAGGACATGGCGACTTCCCGGTCGGAGCGGGCGCATCCTGCGCCGCGATGTCAGAGCAGGCCGTGGACGGCGAGCTTCTTGCGCAGGGTGGCGCGATTGATGCCGAGCGCGGCGGCGGCACGGCTCTGGTTGCCGTCGTGCCATGCCAGGACTTCGCGCAGCAGCGGGCCTTCGACTTCGCGAATGACGAGCGCATGCAGGCCTTCCGCGCATTCCGTGTCGCCGATGTCGGCGAGATAGCGACGGACGGTGCGGGTAACGCATTCGCTCAACGCGCTCTGCGACGAGGTCTCCTTGGCGGCCTCGGCAGCAGGCAGTCTGACGGCGTTCACGGGCATCTCCCTCACGTTCTTCGCAGCGACTGCATGGGTCGCCGCATGTTGCTTTGGCTGGTACCGCGGGCGGCGGCTCGCATGGAACGCCGGATGCAGCAGACGAAGGGGTGAGAGTTTACCCTCGCGACCGGAGAATTTTAAGTACTGAGTTTCTTAGGAAAGAGTTGGGCTTCACTCGAAGCCGATCTCGAAGGCCACGGCCTTGTTGCCAGGGTCTTCCACCTCCAGCACCAGGGCGGCGTTGCCGCCGGCTGCAAGGCCGCGTTCCAGGGCGGCGCTATCGCCAAGGTATTCGGCGGGCTGCAGGCGCCGCATGGCGATCCGCTTGCCGTCCACGTCGGAGAGGGTGACCGACACCACCGGCCAGGGCTGGTCGAAGCTCGCGTCGTTGCGCACTGTGGCACTGATCAGCAGCGCGCCCGGCACCGACGGGTGCGCCTGCACGTCGCGCGCCAGCAGCCGCAGCCGATGCACGTCCTGGACCAAAGGCAGGCGGCAGCCGAGCCCGGTGCATGCCTGGCGCAGCCAGGAGCCGGCGGTCGCGTCGGCAATCAGCACGTCGCGCTTGGCCCACGCCAGCTGCGCGCACAACAGCAGCAACAGCACCAGGCAGGCGACCAGCCATGGCCAGCGACGGCCCGCCGACGACTTGGCTTCCCGGGCGAAGCGCGGCGAGAACACCAGCTGGGAGAAGTCTCCGTTTTCCGCGGCCGGCGTGGATGCCGGCGCGAAAACCTGTTCGGGCCGCGGCCGGTAGACAGCGGCGTCGGCGCGGGGCAAACGGCCGGAGTTCTCGCGCGAGGGAAGGTACTGGAACGGTTCCGGCGGCAGCTGGCTGCTCAGGCTCAGCAGCGCATCGAACTCTACCTGGCAATGCCCGCAGACCACGTGTCCGCGCGCCTGCGCGAGCAGTTCCGCGTCCATCGAGAACACGGTGAGGCAGTCGGGACACTGGGCGTACATGCGGCAAGTAGAGTCGTTCGCGCGGCGGCCTGCAAGGGTAAGCGCAAAGCGCGGCGGAATGTGGAACGCCATCGCGTTTTGCGCGGCGGCGAACGACGTCACCGCCTGGCGTATGATCGCGCCGCCGGCGTCCACGTCCGGCGGCGGTTCCGGTGCTGCCCGCCTCTGGAGAACGCAGTGCCATGGATAAGGACGACTACCTCATGACCCGACTTCTACGCGCGAGCCTCAGCCTCGCCTGCCTGGCCGGCATCGCCACGTTCCAGGCGTCGGCCGCGGACGCCCGCGTCGCCGCCGTGGCGGACGCCATCACCTGCAAAGGCGTGAGCGCCATGGCCGGTGCCAATCGCGCGGTCGACGACAAAAGTTTCATGCCTTTCCTGAAGGCGCCGGAGAAAGCCGGCCTGGACAGCGGCTTCATCCGCGAGTCCGCGCAGCCGGTCGAAGCCTTCGGCGTGCGCTCCTCGTACGTCTATTTCTACGCGCGCAACGAGATCTATCTGGTGATCAAGAGCGACAAACCGCTCGAGGAGATGGCCGCGTTCGCCGCCAGGCAGGGACTGCAGAAGGACGACAGCCTCGGCCCCGACTGGCCGATGTACGGCAAGCAGGCGCCCGAGGGCGAACTCGTGGCCATGCCGGGCGAATCCGGCGGCAAGAGCCGCTATTACCTGGTGGGCTGCAAATACGATCTCGGCGCCGTGCAGAAGCTGTACGCCGGCAAGGCGCAGTAAACGGCGGCGGACGCGCCGACGCGGTCAGGGCTCAGACCTTCAGTCCGCGCGGCGTCGTCCGCTGATGCGCACCCAGTCCTCGCGCGTATCCACGCGCAACTCGTCGAACCATTCGGCGTAGCGTTCGAGCAGCTCACCTTCCTGGCCCTTGAGGATGCCGGAAATGGCGAAGGGCGCGCCCGCCCTGGCCGCTGCCGCGAAGCTCGGGGCGAGCTCGTCCAGCGGGCCGGCGAGGATGTTCGCGATGAAGACCTCGGCGGGTTCTGCGTCCAGGTCCTCCGGCAGGAACAGGGCCAGTCGTCCGGCGACCTCGTTGCGCTCGGCGTTGTCGGCCGAGGCGGTCAGTGCCTGCGGATCGTTGTCCACGCCCACTGCGCTCGCCGCCCCCAGCTTGAGCGCCGCGATGGCGAGGATGCCGGAGCCGCAGCCATAGTCGATCAGCGTCTTGCCTTTCAGGTCCTGTGCGTCGAGCCATTCCAGGCACAGCGCGGTGGTGGGGTGGGTGCCGCTGCCGAAGGCCAGGCCGGGATCGAGGCGTACCACCACGCTGTCGCCGTCCTGCGGCGGCTCGATGTTCCACGGATAGATCCACAGCCGCCGGCCGAATTGCATCGGCTTGAACTGGTCCATCCACGCGCGCTCCCAATCCTCGTCGGCGACGTCGCGGTACAGCACCTGGTCCGGCTCCAGCCACGGCAGCAGGTCGCCGAGTGCTTCGGTCAAGCCGCGACGGTCGGTGTCCGCATCGAACAGCGCGTTGAGCGTGATGGTCGGCCATAGCGGGAGTTCGCCCACGCCCGGCTCGAAGATCGCCTGCTCGTCCGGCGTTTCCGCGTCGGCGTCCTGCAGCGTGACGGATAGCGCGCCGAGATCCTCCAGCGCTTCTTCGGCGCGCGGCTGCTGTTCGGAGCGGAGGGTGAGGGTCAGTTCGAGGAAGGGCATGGGAACGGGCGAAGTAGGGCCGCGCGCGCGGCCGGATGGTCGAGTATAGGCAGGCGCCATGGGCGAAAACGGCAGCGGGGCGCAAGTTCCGCGAACCTGCGCCCCGCTATGCGAGCCCGCCGGCGTCAGTGCGCGGGCGGGTGCTGCTGGTCTTTCTGTTCCGCCATGCGCTTTTCCAGGTAGTGGATGTTCTGTCCACCCTGCTGGAAGCCGACGTCGGCCATGATGCGCTGCTGCAGCGGAATGTTGCACTTGACGCCTTCGATCACGGTCTCCGCCAGAGCCAGGCGCATGCGCGCGATGGCGGTCTCGCGGTCGGGGCCGTGCACGATCAGCTTGCCGATCATCGAATCGTAGTTCGGCGGGATGCGGTAGCCGTCGTACAGGTGCGTGTCGACGCGCACACCGGGACCGCCCGGGGCTTCGAAGCGCTTCACCGTGCCCGGCGAAGGCAGGAAGTTGTCCGGGTCTTCGGCGTTGATGCGGCACTCGATCGCGTGGCCGTGGATCTTGATGTCTTCCTGGCGGATCGACAGCTTCTCCCCGCCGGCGATCAGCAGCTGCTCGCGCACCAGGTCGATGCCGGTGATCAGCTCGGTCACCGGATGCTCCACCTGGATGCGGGTGTTCATCTCGATGAAGTAGAAGCGGCCGTTCTCGAACAGGAACTCGAACGTGCCCGCGCCGCGATAGCCGATGCGCAAGCAGGCGTCCACGCAGACCTTGCCGATCTGCGCGCGCAGTTCCGGCGTGATGCCCGGCGCGGGCGCCTCTTCCACCACCTTCTGGTGACGGCGCTGCATGGAGCAGTCGCGTTCGCCCAGATGGATGGCGTGGCCCTGGCCGTCGGCGAGCACCTGGATCTCCACGTGACGCGGGTTCTCCAGGAACTTCTCCATGTACACCTGATCGTTGCCGAAGGCCGCCTTGGCCTCCTGCTTGGTCATGGTGATGGCGTTGGCCAGGTGCGCCTCGGTGCGCACCACGCGCATGCCGCGACCGCCGCCGCCGCCGGCGGCCTTGATGATCACCGGATAGCCGATGTCGCGCGCGATGCGGATGTTCTCATCCACGTCGTCGCCGAGCGGACCGCCGGAGCCGGGCACGCAGGGCACGCCCGCGGCCTTCATGGCGCGGATCGCCTCTACCTTGTCGCCCATCAACCGGATCACCTCGGCGGTGGGGCCGATGAAGATGAAGCCGGACTGCTCCACCTGCTCGGCGAAATCGGCGCGCTCGGAGAGGAAGCCATAGCCCGGGTGGATGGCCTGAGCGTCGCTGATCTCCGCCGCGGCGATGATGCGCGGGATGTTGAGATAGCTGTCGGCCGACGGCGCCGGGCCGATGCAGATCGATTCGTCGGCCAGGCCGACGTGCTTGAGGTTGCGGTCCGCGGTGGAGTGCACCGCCACGGTCTTGATGCCGAGACTGTGGCAGGCGCGCAGCACGCGCAGGGCGATTTCGCCGCGGTTGGCGATGACGACTTTTTCCAGCATGGGCATGGTGGTCAGCCCGCTCAGGCGATCACGAACATGGGCTGGTCGAATTCCACCGGCTGGCCGTTCTCGACCAGGATGGCCTGGACGGTGCCGGCCACGTCGGCTTCGATCTGGTTGAACATCTTCATTGCCTCGATGATGCCCAGCGTCTCGCCGGCCTTGACCTGCTGGCCGACCTTGACGAACGCGGCGGCGCCCGGGCTGGCCGAGGCGTAGAACGTGCCGACCATCGGCGCCTTCACCACGTGGCCGGCCGGCAGCGCGTTGGCCGGAGCGACCTCGGCGGCGGGCGCAGGAGCGGGCGCCGCGACCGGAGCGGGGGCGGCCTGCACCGCGACGGGCGCGGCGGCGACCGTCACGCCGCCCTTGGGCACACGCGACAGACGCACCACTTCCTCGCCTTCCTTGATCTCGAGCTCGGCGAGGTTGGATTCCTCGAGCAGGTCGATCAGTTTCTTGATCTTGCGCAGGTCCATCGGTCAAAACCTTTTCGTTGGTGCCGCCGCAGCGGCAGGAAGGGAAATTCGGGGCGCGCCGCTCAGGGCAAGCCTGGCGCTGGCCGTTCCAGGCGGGCGATCGTCGCTTCCAGGGCCAGCCGGTAGCTGTCCGCGCCGAAGCCGCAGATCACGCCCACGGCGATGTCGGCCAGGTAGGAGTGGCGGCGGAACGGTTCGCGGGCATGCACGTTGGACAAGTGCACCTCTACGAACGGGATCGCCACCGCCGCCAGCGCGTCGCGCAGGGCGATGCTGGTGTGGGTGAAGGCGCCGGGGTTGAACAGGATCGCCGCCACCTCTTCGTCGCGGGCCTGGTGGATGCGGTTGACCAGCTCGTGTTCCGCGTTGTGCTGGAACCAGGCCAGGTGATGGCCGGCGGCCTGCGCGCGGGCCGCCAGCGCGGCATTGATGTCGGCCAGGGTGGTGCGGCCGTAGATGTCGGGCTCGCGCGCACCCAGCAGATTGAGGTTGGGCCCATGCAGGACCAGGATCTTCGCCACGTCGGAACCTTCAACGGGGGCCGGGGGTACCCCGGCGACCGGCGGGAGTGTGCGCGCACTCGGCAATGTTGTCCAGTTCGGCGCAGTTCGGCGATGTTCGACGGAGAAGTCCGCGTTAAAACGTGCGGAGCCGTATGTGTCGGAAGAATCGCGTCACGGCGCGGCCCGCGGCGCGAGCCATCGCTCCAGCGTGGCCGCGTCCACCGTGCCGCGCCGGGTCTCGAGGACCCGGCCTTCCGCATCCAGCAACACGCTGTAGGGCAGCACTTCGCCGGCGTTGCCCAGGCGCAGCGAGGTGCTGGGGCTCTCCAGCCGGCCGAGCAGGATGGGGTAGTTCACCGGATGGGCGGCCAGGAAGGCGCGGGCGTGGGCGGGATCGTCCATGGCGATGCCGACGACGATCGCGCCCTGTTCGCCGAACTTCGCCTGGGCCTTCGCCAGCGCGGGCATCTCGTCCAGGCAGGGGCCGCACCAGCTGGCCCAGAAGTTCAACAGGACGCGCCGGGCGCGGAACTCGGACAGGCGATGCTCGCGGCCATCCAGACCGGCCAGGGCCAGGTCCGGCCGAAGATCGCCGACGTTCGCCACCTGCGCGCCGTGCGGCGACCGCGCCAGCCGGCTGGCGTGCTGCAGCCAGCCGCCGAGGGCGGCGACCAGCACCGCGGCGCCGAGGATCAGCCAGTTGCCGCGACTCAGCACCGGTACGTCCGCGTGCTCACTTGGCGGCCTCGGTGAGGGCTTCCTCGACCAGCGCGCCGGTGAGCACGGTCGGCAGCTTGCGGCCTTCGCCGCCGTGCTTGGGGAACACCACGTACAGCGGCACGCCGGGCGTGTGGTACTGCTGCAGGAAGGCGGTGATGGCCGGGTCCTCGTTGGTCCAGTCGCCCTTCATGTAGACGGCGCCGGTGCGCTTGAGCAGGTCGCGGAAGGCATCCGTGTTGAGCACGGCGTGTTCGTTGGCCTTGCAGGTGATGCACCAATCGGCGGTCATGTCGACGAAGACCGGGGTGCCGGCCTTGCGCAGCTCGGCGAGCTTATCCGGCGTGTAGGCGACCGTGCCCTCAGCGGCGGCGGCCGCCGCCACCGGAGCGGGCAGGTGTGCCAGGTAGTACAGCGGCGCCAGCGCCAGCAGCAGCGGCAGCAACGCCAAGGTGCGGGCACCGGCGCTGCGGTAGCGGGCGCGCTCGAACCACCACAGCGCCATCGCCAGCATCACGCCGGCCACCAGCAGCAGGCCCACCGCGTCGGCGCCGCGCTGATTGGCCAGCACCCAGGCCAGCCATACGGCGGCCAGGTACATGGGGAAGGCGAGCACCTGCTTGAGGGTTTCCATCCAGGCGCCCGGCCGCGGCAGCAGCCGCGCGAGCGCCGGCACGAAACCTACCGCGAGGAACGGCAGCGCCAGCCCCAGGCCCAGCATGAAGAACACCAGCAGCGCATGGAGGGTCGGTGCGGCCAGGGCGTACGCAAGCGCGGTGCCCATGAACGGCGCGGTGCACGGGCTGGCCACCACCACCGCCAGTACGCCGGTGAAGAAGTCGCCGGCCAGGCCCGAGCGGCTGGCCAGGCCGCTGCCCGTGTTGCCCAGCGAGGCGCCGAACTGCACCACGCCCGACATCGACAGCGCCACCGCCAGCATCACCAGGGCCAGCACGCCGACCACCAGCGGCTTCTGCAGCTGCGCGCCCCACGCCGCCTTCAGCGAGAGGATGACCAGGCCCAGCACCACGAAGCTGATCAGTACGCCGGCGGTATAGGCCAGCGCATGGCGCCGCCGCCGCGTCGCGCTTTCGCCGCTTTCGATCAGGCCCACCGCCTTGATCGACAGCACCGGCAACACGCACGGCATCAGGTTCAGCACCAGGCCGCCGCCCAGCGCGAGCAGCAGAGCGGACCACAGGCTGACGTCGAGCGCGGCGGCCGGCGCGCGTGCGGGCGGCGCCTCCGGCGCAGGGCCGGCCACGGTCTCGCCGGTGGCGGTCGTACCGCCGGCGAGGTCCACGGTGGCGGCGCGGGTCATCAGCGGATAGCAGAGGCCGCCGTCCTGGCAACCCTGGAAACTGGCCTCGATGACGACCTGCTTGCGGCCGGCGATATCGCCCTCGATCGCGACCGGCAGTTCCACTTGGTCGAAGTACACGGTCACGTTGCCGAAGTGCGGGTCCTGCTTGGCCACGCCCTGCGGCCACTGTGGCTTGCCCAGCCTCAGGCCGGTGGCATTCAGATGCAGCGAGGTCTGGTCGCGATACAGGTAGTAGCCCTTGGGCATGGTCCAGCGCAGCAGCAGCTGCGTGGGCGAGCTGGCCAGCGCTTCGAAGCGGAAGGCCTGTTCGGCCGGCAGTGGCGCGGCGTCGGTGCCCGGCGTGGCCGGTGCCGCGGACGTTCCGCCGATCTGGGCGAGCGCCGCGCCCAGGCTGCCGGGCGCCCCCGTGCCGGCCTGCGTCGCGCCGGCCGGCAGCGGCAGGTCGAGCTGCTCGGTGTGCGGCGGATAGCAGATCTTCGGCTCGACCTCGTGGCAGCCCTGGTAGCGGACGGCAAGCTTCAGCCGCTGCGCCCCGGGCGCGACCGTGTAGGGCAACGTCGCCTCGACCGCGTGGTGGTAGATCTCCACGTCGCCGAGGTATTCGTCGTGATGCTTCTCGCCGTCCGGCAGCTTGGCATCGCCGAGCGTCGCGCCCTCCGCGCCGGTGAATTTCATGCGGCCGCGATAGAGGTAGTAGTCCGGAGCGATCTCCCAGTGCAGCTTCAGCACGCCGGGCGTGGAAGCATCGGCCGAGAGCTTGTAAGCCTCGGTCACCGGCAGGATGCCGTCGTCATCCTGTGCGAACGCAGCAGTGGCGCTCAAGGCGGCCAGCAGCCACAGGCAGGCCAGGGCGACGAAGCGGGCCGTCAGTCGAAAGGGGCGGATCGATTGCATTGCAGCTCCAGCGTGGAGAACCGGCACCGCAGCGCCGCGATCTCGGATTATGGCGCAGCCCGCCCCGGCGGACCGGGCCGCGGGAAGACCGTGCAAGAAAAGACCTTCGGACGATCAGGCTTGTTCCGGCGTGGGCGTGGGCGTGGGCACGGCCGTTGCCGGCGCGGGGTTGCGCGGACGGACCATGCCGGTGGTCAAGGCGACGCCGGCGAGGATCACCACGCAGCCGCCAGCCATCGCCCAGGTCACCGGCTCGCGCAGGAACAGCAGTCCCCACAGCACGCCGAAGACCGGAATCAGGTACAGCACCGCCAGCGTCCGCGCGGAACCGATGCGCGCCATCAGCCGGTAGAACAGCACGTAGGCGAGCGAGGTACATGCCGCGGCCAGGCCGAACATCGCCAGCCAGGCCTGCGCGCCGGGCATCTTCGCCGGCCACAGCCAGACGGTGAACGGCAGCAGCACCACCGCCGATGCCAGCTGGCTGCCCGTCGCCACCGCCAGCGGCGCCACGCCGCGCAGCCGGCGCTGGCTGTAGTGTGCGCCAAAGGTGTAGCAGACATTGGCGCCCACGCAGGCGGCCATGGCCCAGCCGGCGCCGCTTGTCGAGCCGCCAAAGCCCACGCTGCCGGCGACCAGCCACACCACGCCGGTGAAGCCCACCAGCAGGCCGCTCGCGCGGGTGGCATCGAGTTTCTCGCCCAGCCACAGCCAGCCGGAGAGCGCGACCAGCAGCGGCGCGATCGCGTCGGAAATGGCCGAGACGCCGGCCGGCAGGCTGCCGGCGGCAAACGAGAACAAGGCGAACGGCAAGGCGGAGTTGGCCATGCCCACCACCGCGATGTCCTTGGCGTGCCGCCGCATGGTGGCGCGCCGTTCGCGCGAGACCAGCAGCGGCAGCGAACACAGTGCCGCGCCGATTGCCCGCATGCCGGCCAGGGCCATGGGGCCGAATTGGTCCGCGCCCATGCGCATGAACAGGAACGATGCGCCCCACAGGGCACCAAGCAGGAGCAGAGCAGCGAGGTCGGACTTCTTCATGGCATGGGGCCCGGCATGGAAGTGCGTTCAAGCTAAGGCGAAGCGGTGACAGGACCTGTCAGCAGAGGTCTCAGGCGGTCGTAGGCGACTTGCCCTGGCCGAACAGCACCTGCCGCTCCTGCTCGGTCAGCGCCTGCTTCGGTGCGTAGGCGTTTTCCACGCCTTCGTAGGTGCGCAAGGTGGCGGGGCGTGCGGCCATCGCCTGGAACCAGCGCGACAACTGCGGAAATTCCGCCAGGTCCTGTCCGTGCGCTTCATGCGGCACGATCCACGGATAGCAGGCGATGTCGGCGATGGAGAACGCGCCGGCGATGAACTCGCGGCCTTCCAGGCGGCGGTCCAGCACGCCGTACAGGCGCCGGACCTCGCGGGTGTAGCGCTCGATCGCGTAAGGCACCTTCTCCGGCGCGTACACGTTGAAGTGCCCGATCTGCCCGGCCATCGGCCCGAGTCCGGCCATCTGCCAGAACAGCCACTGGGTGACCTCGGTGCGGCCGCGGACGTCGGCGGGAATCAGGCGGCCGGTCTTCTCGGCCAGGTACAGCAGGATCGCACCGGATTCGAACAGCGCCAGCGGCGCGCCGCCGTCGGCGGGCGCGTGGTCCACGATCGCCGGGATCTTGTTGTTGGGGGAGATGGCCAGGAACTCGGGCTTGAATTGCTCGCCCTTGCTCAGGCTTACGGGAACGATGCGATACGCCAGGCCGGCTTCTTCGAGGAACAGGCGGGCTTTCAGGCCATTCGGCGTGGCGGCGAAATACAGGTCGATCATGGCGCTGTTTCCTTGATGAGTAGCTGGTGGCGCCCATGTCGACGCACCCGCTTGGGGGTGGGAGTCGTGGCTGGGCACATGCGAAGTCATGGCATTCGCCTCCAGGGGCGGGAGTGGGCACAGCGTAGAGATCCCCATGGACTGGAAAAAGAACCACAACCTGGCAATTATGCAGGTCCAATTTCCGGCGATGCGCTGGCCATGCAACATCCCTTCGAATTTCCTATCGAGCTGCCGGTCAAGGGCTCCCGCCAGCGGCTGTCCGCGCTGCATGGCCAGCTGCGCGCGGCGATCCTGGACGGACGGCTGAAGGCTGGCCTGCGCCTGCCGGCGACCCGGGAGCTCGCACAGGCGTTGCAGCTCTCCCGCAATACCGTGGTGGCGGCCTACGACCTGTTGCTGAGTGAGGGTTACCTGGTGGCCCGCCGCGGCGCGGGCAACTACGTCGCCGATCTGCTCGAACGGCGCGGAAAGGCCCACGCGGTGGCCGAGCCCGGCGGTGACCGGCGCCTGGCGCCGTACTGGCGCCAGGCGCGTCCGCCGGTGTCCACGCCGCCGCGCGAGTTCAGCCATGACTTTCGCGTCGGCAGTCCGGACAACCGGCTGTTTCCCTTCGACACGTGGCGCCGCTTGTCGGCGCGGGCGCTGCGCGGACTGTCCAAAGGGCCGCCGATGTATCGCTACCCGTGCGGCCGGCCGGCCTTGCGCGAGGCGATCGCGCGGCACGTGTCGTTTGCCCGCGCGGTGGCCTGCGATCCGGACGACGTGGTGGTGACCAGCGGCGCGCAGCAGGCGTTCGATCTGCTGGCGCGCGTGCTGGTGGTGCCGGGCCGGACCATGGTCGCGGTAGAGGACCCGGGCTATCCGCCGCTGCGCGCCGCGTTCGCGGCGGCCGGCGCGAAAGTGGCAGCGGTGCCGGTGGATGAAGAAGGCGTCGTCGTCGAACGCATCCCGGCGGAGGCGCGCGTGGTGTATGTGACGCCGTCGCATCAGTTCCCGCTGGGCATGTCGATGTCGCCGCGTCGCCGCGCGCAATTGCTGGCGTTCGCATCCGCGCGAAACGCGGTGGTGATCGAGGACGACTACGACGGCGAATTCCGCTATGGCAGCCGCCCTCTGGATGCCCTGCAGACGCTCGATCGCAACGGTTCGGTCTGCTACGTGGGTACCTTCTCCAAATGCCTGTTCCCGGCCCTGCGTCTGGGTTACCTGGTGGCGCCGCCGTGGTTGATGCCGGCATTGGCGATGGCCAAGGAGCTGGCCGACTGGCACTGCGACGTGCCGGCGCAGGACACGCTGGCCGCGTTCATCGCCGAAGGCCATCTCGCGCGTCACGTGCGCAGGATGCGCAAGGTCTATGCGGAGCGGCGCGAGGCCTTGCTCGGCGCGCTGGCGCGCCATGGCCTGCCGGCGTGGCCGTCGGATGCCGGCCTGCACCTGTCGGCGCGGCTGCCGCGCGAGGTCCGCACCGCACCGCTGATCGAGCGTGCCGCTGCCGCGGGCGTGCGCCTGGAAGGATTGGACGGCTATACGTTCGGCCGCGGCGTGCCGGGCGGCCTGGTGTTCGGCTACGGGATGATCGAGGCCAGCCGCATCGGCGAAGCGGTGGAGCGCGTGGTGCGGTTGCTGCCGCGCTGACCAGATTGGTCCATCAACTTTGCCGGAAAGTGGTCCTTACAGCGGGACCACGGCGGCGCGAGCATGCGCTCTCCCCCACGGAGCCACGTCCATGTCTCGTTATGTTCTCTGGTGTTGCCTGCTGTTCGTCCTGTCGCTGAGCCCGGCCTGGGCCGAATCCGGCCAGCAGCGCGCAGAAGCCGCCGGCAAGAGCTTGATCGGCAAGCCTGCGCCGCGCGTCACGCTGAAGACCATCGATGGCCAGACCATCGATCTGGGCGCGCTTTACGGCAAGCAGGCCGTCTACATCAAGTTCTGGGCCACCTGGTGCGTGCCGTGCCGCGAGCAGATGCCGCATCTGGAGAAGACGTTCGCCGAGGCCGGCCCGGACCTGGCCGTGATCGCGGTCAGTGTCGGCTTCGACGAAACCATCGAGGACGTCCGCAAGTACCGCGAGGAGCTGGGCCTGAAGATGCCGCTGGTGTTCGATGACGGTTCCCTGGGCGAGGCTTTCCATCTGCGCGTGACGCCGCAGCATGTGGTGATCGGGCGCGATGGGCGCGTTCTCTACATCGGGCACGAAGCGAATGCAGCGCTGGACGCCGCGCTGCTGGCGGCCCGCACCACGCCGGGCCAGGTCGGGGCCACCGCGACCGGCGCGAAAGAAGAGGCGCACTACGACGTCGGCGACCGCGTGCCCGCTTTCGAGGCCGCCATGCTGGATGGCACGCATCTCTCGCTGCCGCAGGCCGGCCGCCCGACGGCGCTGGTGTTCCTGTCGCCGTGGTGCGAGAGCTATCTGGCCACCAGTCGGCCGGGCCTGGCGCAGAGCTGCCGCGCGATGCGCGAAAAAGTCGGTGCCCTGGCGTCGTCCGGCGCCAAGGTGCGTTGGATCGGGGTGGCTTCGGGCCTGTGGGCCAATCGCGAAGAACTGGCCAAGTACCGCGACGAGCACCGCATCGGCATGCCGCTGACGCTGGACGATTCCGGCGCGCTGTTCCGTCGCTTCCGCGTGACGCACGTGCCTACCGTGCTGCTGATCGATGCGCAGGGTCGCATCGCCAGTCGCGTCGAGGAGGCCGGCCCGAAGCTCGAACAGGCGATGCGGGCTTTGTCGGCGCGCTGATCATCCACGCCGGAGTCAACCATGAAGACATGCGCACTCGCACTTTTCGCCCTCGCGCTCGGCATCGCCACACCGGCATCGCAGGCCGCCGAGGAACATTCCTTGCTGTCCGCCCCGCTGACGCAGGCACCGGGGCGCCTGCTCACGGCGCTGACCGTGACCTTCGCGCCGGGCCAGCAGTCGAGGCCGCACCACCATGAGGCCGACGCCTATGTCTACATGTTGTCCGGGCGGGTGCGCAGCCAGGTCGAAGGCGAGCCCGCGAAGGAATATGGCCCCGGCGAAAGCTGGTTCGAGCCGGCCGGGGCGCACCATCTGGGCACCGCGAACGTGAGCGCCACCGAGCCGGCGACGTTCCTGGTGGTGTTCGTCGCCAAGCCGGGGGCGCGGCTGAGCGTGCCGGATCAGCCTTCCGCGACGCCGGCGCGCACCCAGTCCAGGTAGGCAGAGTGGCCGTGTTCCACCGGGATGGCGATCAGTTCCGGCAGTTCGTAGGGATGCAGAACCAGCAGGCGCGCCTTGAGCGCTTCGAAGCGGGAGGCCGTGGTCTTGATGAGGAGCAATTCCTCGCTGTCGGTGGTGACCTCGCCTTGCCAGCGGTAGGTCGAGGCCACCCCCGGCAGGCGGTTCACGCAGGCCGCAAGCCGTTCTCCCACCAGGGTTTCGGCCAGCCGCGCGGCGCTGGCCGCATCGGGGCAAGTGCAGTAGCAGAGCAGGACGGGGTCGGTCATGGCCCCGCAGCCTAGCGTGGCGTGCCGGCCGGCGGAACTTGCCGGCGCTGCCCTTGAAAGCCCGCCGCGCCTTCCCCATTAGCCCTTCCAGCCTCGGGGCGAAGGCCCTTGCGGGGGATTCCTGCGTCGCTAGAATTGGCACTCACCTTCCGGGAGTGCTAACAGCGCCGCCAGGCGCCGTTCCGGGGACCACATTTTCCGTTTCATCTTTTCGTCCAACAAACCCAAGCTGGAGCCCAACCATGAGCAAACTGCGTCCGCTGCACGATCGCGTCATCGTCAAGCGCCTGGAGGAAGAGCGCGTTTCCGCTGGCGGCATCGTCATTCCCGACAGCGCCACCGAGAAGCCGACCCGCGGCAAGGTCATCGCCGCCGGTGCCGGCCGCATCCTGGAAGACGGCAAGGTCCGTCCGATGTCGGTGAAGGAAGGCGACGTGGTCCTGTTCGGCAAGTACGCCGGCCAGGAAATCAAGATCGACGGCGAAGAGCTGGTCTTCCTGAAGGAAGACGACATCGTCGCGGTGATCGAAGGCTGATCAGCCTCTCCCGCAACTCTTCTCCACTTACGCATTTGAAGGAATAAACACATGGCAGCTAAAGAAGTCCGTTTCAGCGAAGACGTCCGCGCCCGCATGCTCAAGGGCGTGAACACCCTGGCCAACGCGGTCAAGGTCACCCTCGGCCCGAAGGGCCGCAACGTCGTGCTCGAGAAGAGCTTCGGCGCTCCGACCGTGACCAAGGACGGCGTGTCCGTGGCCAAGGAAATCGAGCTGGCCGACAAGTACGAGAACATCGGCGCGCAGATCGTCAAGGAAGCCGCTTCCAAGACCTCCGACGTGGCCGGTGACGGCACCACCACCGCAACCGTGCTGGCCCAGGCGTTCATCCAGGAAGGCCTCAAGGCCGTCGCCGCCGGCATGAACCCGATGGACCTCAAGCGCGGTATCGACCAGGCCGTGGTTGCCGCCGTGGAAGAGCTCAAGAAGCTCTCCAACCCGACCGCCGACGACAAGGCGATCGCCCAGGTCGGCACCATCTCCGCCAACTCCGACTCGGCCATCGGCGAGATCATCGCCACCGCCATGAAGAAGGTCGGCAAGGAAGGCGTGATCACGGTCGAGGAAGGCTCGGGCCTGGAGAACGAGCTGGACGTGGTCGAGGGCATGCAGTTCGACCGCGGCTACCTGTCGCCGTACTTCATCAACAACCAGCAGTCGCAGCAGGTCGAGCTGGATGACCCCTTCATCCTGCTGTACGACAAGAAGATCTCCAACGTGCGCGAGCTGCTGCCGGTGCTCGAGGGCGTGGCGAAGGCTGGCAAGCCGCTGCTGATCGTCGCCGAGGAAGTGGAAGGCGAGGCGCTGGCGACCCTGGTGGTCAACACCATCCGCGGCATCGTGAAGGTTGCCGCCGTGAAGGCGCCGGGCTTCGGCGACCGCCGCAAGGCGATGCTGGAAGACATGGCCATCCTCACCAACGGCCAGGTCATCTCCGAGGAAGTGGGCCTGCAGCTCGAGAAGGCCACCGTGCAGGATCTGGGCCGCGCCAAGAAGGTCGTGGTCACCAAGGAAAACAGCACGATCATCGACGGCGCCGGCGAAGCCGAGCGCATCCAGGCCCGCATCAGCCAGATCAAGGCGCAGATCGAGGAGACCTCCTCCGACTACGACCGCGAGAAGCTGCAGGAGCGCGTGGCGAAGCTGGCCGGCGGCGTGGCCGTCATCAAGGTCGGTGCCGCGACCGAAGTCGAGATGAAGGAAAAGAAGGCTCGCGTCGAAGACGCCCTGCACGCTACCCGTGCAGCCGTCGAGGAAGGCGTGGTGCCGGGCGGCGGCGTCGCCCTGATCCGTGCGCTGAAGGCCGTGCAGGGCCTGAAGGGTGCCAACGCGGACCAGAAGCACGGCATCGACATCACCCTGCGTGCCCTGGAAGCCCCGCTGCGCGCCATCGTGTCGAACGCCGGCGAAGAGCCCTCCGTCATCGCCAACAAGGTGAAGGAAGGCCAGGGCAACTTCGGCTACAACGCTGCGACCGGCGAGTTCGGCGACATGATCGCCTTCGGCATCCTGGACCCGACCAAGGTGACCCGCTCGGCGCTGCAGTACGCCGCGTCGGTGGCCGGCTCGATCATCACGACCGAAGCGGCCGTGACCGAAGTGCCGAAGAAGGAAGAAGCCCATGCACACGGCCCGGCCGGCGGCATGGGTGGCATGGGCGGCATGGATTTCTGATCCTTCCGTTCGCGCTGTCGTTTCGAGAAGAACCCCGCCTTGTGCGGGGTTTTTCTTTTTGAAAGCGGAACAGGGCTAGCGAGATGCGAGCCAGAGCGAGTGATGCTTTACCGCATCTCGCATCTCGCATCTCGCATCTCGCATCTCGTTCTCCAAAAGAAAAACCCCGGGAGTCCGCCTCCCGGGGTTCGTGACGAGCGGCGCGCCCTTGGCGCCGCCTCGCTTTGTGCGTCTTACTTGCCGCCGGCTTCCGCCTTGGCGTCGGTCTTCGCGCCGGCTTCCACGCCGCCGACCGGCGTATCCACTTTCGCGCCAGCCTTCACCGACGCGCCACCTTCGGCGCCCGCGGTCGTGTCGCTCACGGCGGACTCGGTCGCCGCGGCCGCCTTGTGGCCCGCATGCTTGGCCTTGTGGCCGGCTTTGTGCACGGTTTCACCCGTCTTGGTCACCGCCTGGTCGGCGGTCTTGGTGGCGCCGTCGGCGACCTTGGTCGCGTCCTGCACCGCCGCGCCGGCATTGACGCTCGCGCCGACCTTGGTGGCGACGCCGCCGGCGACCTGGGCGAAGGCGGGAACGGTCAGCACGCTGGCCGAGACAACGAGAGCAGCAAGCAGGGTCTTACGCATGAGGTGAACCTCCGATGTGAGTGCCGCGACGCAACGTGTCGCGGTGGAGATCACGCTAGAGCGCGTTTGCCTGCTGATTCCTGAATTTTCCGAGGAGTCTTAAGCCGGCGGACATCTGACTGAATCGCCGGTATGCACGTGCGCGAGACATGCGCTTTGCTCCCTTGTTTTCCTTCGCAGTGCTAGTGACGTCGCGGTTTCCGCACCATCACTGATGCGCGCCGGCCGCCGCGGCAGCGCCCGGCAGCACTTCTTCCTGCACGAAGCCAGCGGCCATCGGCAACGTATCCGGACGCGGCAACATGCGATCGAGCTTGCCCTTCAGGCGCAGCAGGGCAACGCTTTCCATCGCCTGGTCGATGCGTTGCTCGGCGTGGTCCTCGGCTTGCGGCGGCGCGCCTGGTGCGCGCGTGAGCACGGCAAGCTGCGGCGCCAGCACCTGGGTCAGCGCGAAGTAGGCATCGTCATGGATGCCCGCGCGTTCCAGCAGCTTGCCCGGCAACATCCACGAGGCGAGATCCTCGCGCTGTGCCTGTTCCCGGCCGCGCGGATCCACCAGCAGCCAGGTGCCAGGCTCGCTGAGCATGTCCTTGCCATCGACGAAGCCCAGTGTCTCGAATGCACCGCTGAGTCCCGGCAGATGGTCGCCATAGAACAGCAGCAGGGTCGGCCGTTCGCGCTTGGCGAGCAGGTCGGCGAGGCGGCCGAGTTCTTCGTCGGCGTGCTGCATGTGATAGAGGTAGTTGCGCAGCTCGGTCTTGTCTTCATCGGCGAGCCGGTCGGGCACGGCGATCGCGTCGCGCTTGGCGGCGTCCGCCGGCGGCACGTCATAGGGGCCGTGCGCTTCGATGCTGATCGCGAACAGGAACTGCGGCGGACCGGCGTCCTTCAGCTGCGCCATGATTTCGTCCGTCATCGCGCGATCGGCCATGTACTGGCCGTCCAGGTCCTTGGCGTTGACGAAACCGGACTGCGAGACAAAGCGGTCGAAGCCGATCGCCTTGAACGCGGTATTGCGATTCCAGAACGCAGGATTGTTTCCGTGGATGGCGATGGTCTCATAGCCATGCGCGCGCAGCGTGCGCACCATGCCGGGGACCACCTTGCTGTTGAGCTGCAGATAGGGAAACTGCAGGTCCTCGAAATAGCGCAGCGACAAGCCCGTCAGCACCTCGAACTCGGTGCGGATGGTGCCGCCGCCGAACGTCGGCACGTGCAGCGCGCCGCTGTAGCCCTGCCTGGCGAGGCGGTGCAGGTTCGGCGTGAGGTCGTGGTTCTCGAAGCCCTTGAGGATGGCCGGATCGAAGAACGATTCGCTCTGCACCACCACGATGTCCGGCATCGCGCCCGGGTCGTCGGGCGCGGCGCGCAGGCGCTCGCGCAGGGCGCCGTCCGCCTCGCCGATGAGCTGCATGGCCGCATTCGGATCGGCCTTCTTGCGCTCCTGGCCGAAATGCAGGTGGAACATCATCAGCGAGCTGACCAGGCCCGAGTGCTGCGCGGTGGAGGACGCCGACCACGGCTCCATCCACAAGGTCTGGCCATCGTAGAAGCGGCTCCAGGCCGGCGCGCCGCCAAGCAGCGAGCCGAGCACCAGCAGCACCGCGGTGCCGGCCAGCAGGCGTTTGCCCTTGGTGCGGCGGGCGAACATCGGCGATTCCTTGCGCCACGCCAGCACGACCAGCGCGATGCCGATAGCCAGCGCGAGATAGGGCCATGGCGTCGCGGGCAGGTACCCGCCGAGCAGATGCAGACCGCCCTTGCGCAACTGGCCGACCATGCGGAAATCCGCCGGCATCAGCGGCGTGCCCAACTGTTTCACCTTCAGCGCGTTGACGCCGTAGAGCACGCCCTGCAGCAGGAACGCGAGGCCGAAGGAAAGCAGGGGGCGCCGGCTCAGCACCAGCAGCAGCAGCGCCAGCAGCAGCCCCGGCAGCGCGTTGGCCAGCAGGTACCACGGTTGCTGAAGCAGTTGCAGCGGAGCGACGCCTTCGCCGCCGTCGAGCCAGCCGGTGAACAGGACGAAGACGAGCGACAGCGCGACCGGCAGGCCGATGCGCCGCAGCAGCGACGGTTGTCCGGTGCCCGAAGGGGCGGGTCCCGGCGATTCGGGATGTTGGAAGACAGGCATGGTCATGGCAGTCCTTGGGGGATGCGCTGTCATGGCACGGACATCGGAATGTAACGATGCAGCCATGAACCAAGTGTTCGCCCTTCGTGGGCATTCCGTCCTTTTGAAGCAGAACCAACGTGATGGCCGCGGCGGACGTGCACCGGCGGGCAGGGCGCAGGCTTTCGCGGTCATGTGGCGGTCATGTATGGGACACATCCGCGGCAGCCAGAGCGGGCTCTGGGGCACAATGGCCCGATGTCTGCCAAGGAATCCCCGGCGCTCCGCGCCCTGATCGACGACCGCTACGCCGAGCTGGTGGCCCGCTGCCGGCTCGCCGGTGTTGCGCTGCACGACGACGCTGGCGTGGCCGAGCGCATCCGCCGCACGCTGCTGGCGAGCGACTTCGCTTTCGACATCTGGTTCCGCCAGCCGCAGTTGCTGTCGCCGCAGGGGCTGGAGCGTCTGCGTGCCGGCGGCGATGCCGGCACGCGGATCGAGGCGATGAGACTGGAAGACGACGAGGCCGCCTGCATGGCTACGCTTCGGCGTTTCCGCCACGCCGAGGCGCTGCGGTTGGTCTTCCGCGATGTCAACGGCCTGGACGAATTGCCGGAAACACTGTCGGCCACCAGCGTGTTGTACGAGTCACTGCTGGGTGCCGCGCTGAAGTGGTCCGAACGCGCCATGACGGCGCGTTACGGGCAGAGCCGCGGGCATGATGGTTCGCCGCAGCGCATGGTGGTGGTGGGCTTCGGCAAGCTGGGCGGCAGCGAGCTGAATTTTTCCTCCGACATCGACCTGGTGCTGGCCTATCCCAGCGGCGGGCAGAGTGACGGCCCGCGTCCGCTCGACAACAGCGAATATTTCGTGCGCCTGGCGCGCCAGCTGGTGCGGTTGCTCAACGAGCCGACCGTCGACGGCATCTGCGCCCGCGTCGACCTGCGCCTGCGCCCATTCGGCAACGCGGGGCGCCTGGCGCTTCCGTTCAGCGCGATGGAGCAGTACTACCAGAGCGAAGGCCGCGACTGGGAGCGCTATGCATGGATAAAGGCTCGCCCGGTGGCCGGCGACCGCAATGCGGGAAAGCAGCTGCAGGAGTTGCTGCGTCCGTTCGTGTACCGCAAGTACCTCGACTACACGGCCTTCGCCGGCCTGCGCGAAATGAAGGCGCTGATCGATGCGGAAGTTGCGCGCAAGGACCTGGCTGACAACCTGAAGCTTGGCCCCGGCGGCATTCGCGAAGTGGAGTTCGTCGTGCAGCTGACCCAGCTCATCCGCGGCGGACGCGAGCCGAGCCTGCGCGTGCGCGGCCTGCTGCCGGCGCTGACCGCGTGCGAGGCGCGCGGCCACATCGCCGCGGCCAAGGCCAAGGCGCTGCGCGAGGCCTATGTGTTCCTGCGCCGGGTGGAAAACCGCGTGCAGATGCTGCGCGACGCGCAGACGCATGACATTCCCGAAGATCCATTGAGCCGCGAGCGCATCGCGCTGGGGCTGGGGCACGCCTCCTGGGACGAGCTGGCCGAGGCGCTTGCCCGCCATCGCGCCGTGGTCAATGAGGAATTCGCCCAGGTGCTGGTCCCGCAAGGCGGGCGCACGGCGAGCGTGCCCGCGGAGGACGCCGCGCTCTGGCAGCGCGTCTGTGCCGGCGAGATCGATCCCGGCTCGATGGAAGCGGCCGGCTTCCAGCCCGGAGCGGAGGCTGCGGACGCGCTCATCAAACTGCCGCAGGCCGCTGCGGTGCGCGCGATGTCGCCGCGCTCGCGCGAGCAGCTCGATCGGCTCATGCCACAGCTGCTGGCGCTGGCGCGCGACAGCTCGGCGCCGGTGCCGTGCTTGTTGCGGCTATGCCGGCTGGTACAGGCCGTGGCGCGACGGTCCTCCTACCTGGCGCTGCTCGAAGAACAGCCGGCCGCGCGGCGCCGCCTCGCCGACTTGTTCGCGCGCAGCGCGTTTCTCGCTGAGCGTGTGATCGCGCAGCCGCTGCTGCTCGACGACGTGCTCGATCCGCGCATCGATCAATTGCCGTTCAAGCGCGCCGACATCAGCGCTGAGATCAGCCGCGTGCTGACCACGCTGGACGAGCGCGAAGCCGAAGCGGAGTTGGAACGCATCAACGAGTTCAAGGCCAGCACGGCGTTTCGCCTGGGCCTGGCCTTCAACGATGAGCGAGCCGATGCGGTGGCGACGGCGCGCCGCCTGGCCGCGCTGGCCGAATCAGTGGTGATCGCGGTCACCGCCCTGGCCGAGCGCGAACTCGTCGCGCAGCACGGCCGCCTGCCGGGCGAGGGCACCGGCTTCGCCGTGCTCGGCTATGGCAGCCTGGGCGGCGAGGAGCTCGGTTTCGCCTCGGATCTGGACCTGGTATTCGTCTACGACACCCATCGCGCGCATGCGATGAGCGATGGCCCGCGTCCGGTCGAAGGATCGCGCTGGTACCAGCGGCTGGCACAGCGCGTGATGAACTGGCTCACCGTGCTCACCCGCGCGGGCCGCCTGTATGAAGTCGATACGCGGCTGCGGCCCGACGGCTCCAAGGGACTGCTGGTCAGCAGCCTGGAATCCTTCGCCGAATACCAGCGCGGCCGTGCCTGGACCTGGGAGCACCAGGCTCTGCTGCGGGCCAGGCCGGTGGCCGGTGACGGGGCGCTCAACGCCGACTTGATGGATGTGCGGCGCGAGATCCTCGCCGCGCCGCGCGACCGCGCCAGCGTATTGGCCGAGGTCGCCGACATGCGTCGCCGCTGGCGCGCCGAACGCGACCGCTCCGACGAAAGCCAGTTCGACCTGAAGCAAGGCCATGGCGGCCTGCTCGACATCGAATTCGCCTTGCAGGGGCTGGTGCTGGCCCACGCGGCGGAGCATCCCGCGCTGCTTTCGGCCACCGCCAACGCGGCCTTGATCGAAGCCTGCCGGGCCGCGGGATTGCTCGATGCAGCCCAGGCGGACGTCTTCGCGCGGGCGCACGCCGAGCTGTTGCGTCGTGCGCTGGCCTGCACGCTGGATCTGCGTTCGCGCATCGCGCCGCGCGAGCCCGCGCTGACTTCGTTGAGCGCCGAAGTGCGACAGGTGACGACTGCCCTCGGTTTCGATTTCGCGGCGAAAGCCGTCGTCTAGCTTCGTCAGGCCCCTTGGCGCTGGACGATGCGCTGCTTGACCGTGTCGGCGATGGAACGGGTTTCGCGCAGCGGCGTCTGGCGTTCCGGTACGGGGTCGTCGAGGCCGCGCAGCAGGCCGGCGGCGCGCAAGGCGCGGTGGAACCGTTCGAACTTGCCCGGCAGCGGGCCGGTCACGTAGGTCTGCACCGGGCGACCCACCGCGCAGGCTTCCGACAGCATGTTGATGGAATCGGGCGTGACCACCAGGCGGTCGGCCCAGCCCATCGCGGCCGGATAGGGGTTGATGCCTTCGGCTTCGCTGCTCCACACCACGCCGGGAATGCCGGCCAGGCGCTCGCGCAGGATGGCGATCACGGCCGCCGGCGTGCGGCGCGAGGCGAGGACCAGCATGCTGCCGCCATCGCGCCGGTGCTGCGCGACGAGACGATCGGCCAGTTCGGCCGCATAGGCCGCATCGATGGCGATGTCCTTGCGCGGGCCGCCGACCAACACCGCCACGCGTGGCTCGGGCAGATCGCCGAAAGCGGGGCAGACTTCGCGGCCCTCGGCGAGCCAGGCCTCGTCCACCGGGTTGAGCGAGCCGATGGGATGGAGCACGTTAGGCCCCTGCAGCCCGTCGTGGCGGGGGGCGATGACAGTGTCCCAGTGCGCAGGGTCGACGCGCGGGTCGAGAATCTGGACGGTGTACGTGCCCTGTTCGGAGAGCCGGCGCAGCAGCCGCGTGTAGTACGCCGCCGCGCGCCCGCAGCCGATGGCCACGGCAGGCCAGGGCGGTACCAGGATGCCGCGGCGCTGGGCCGAGGGCAGGGCGAGGCGTCCCCCCGGCAGCAGGCGCGGCGCGAACCACGACCAGGGCGCGCGCAAGCCAAGGACCAGGTGCCGGTACGGCAGGCCCAGCGCGTCGGCCAGGGCCAGTGCCTGGCGATCGTTGCCGGCGCGGCCGTCGGTGACCACCCAGCATTCGCCGCGCAGCCGCGTCATGCGGGGCGCGGGTCCGGGATTGTTTCGATAATCGCCACAGTACGTTCTGTCCGGCGGAGTCCTGTTCGCGGCTGCGTGACTTTACACTTGCGGCCCACGGCGCCATACCGGCGCGCTTCACGAAGGATAACCATGAGCGAGTTGCTTTCCGAGACCGCCCTCGACCAGCTGTTCCGCGAGGCCCGCACGTTCAACGCGTTCCTGGACAAGTCGGTGAGCGACGAACTGCTGCACCAGGTGTACGAGCTGGCCAAGTTCGGTCCGACCAGCGCCAACGCCTCGCCAGCGCGCCTGGTGTTCGTGAAGTCGAAGGAGGCGAAGGCGAAGCTCGAGCCGTTCCTTTCCGAGGGCAACCGCGCCAAGACGATGGCGGCGCCGGTCACCGTCATCGTGGCGACCGACCACGAGTTCTACGAGAAGCTGCCGAAGCTGTTCCCGCATGCCGACGCGCGCAGCTGGTTCGTCGGCAACCAGCCGCTGATCGACACCACCGCCTTCCGCAACGGCACGCTGCAGGGTGCCTACCTGATCATGGCAGCGCGTGCCCTGGGCCTGGACTGCGGTCCGATGTCCGGCTTCGACAACGCCGGCGTGGACAAGGCGTTCTTCGCCGACGCGCCTGCGGTCAAGTCCAATTTCCTGATCAACCTCGGTTACGGCGATGCCAGCCGCGACCTGTTCCCGCGCAGCCCGCGCCTGTCGTTCGACGAGGCCTGCCGCATCGCCTGACGGCGCGCGTCATTCCCGTCCAGGTCGTACCGCAACAACCTCACCACGTCGCCGTTCTCTTCGCCACGTTTACTTCTCTCACGGAGGAATACCCATGCGTGCACTTCGTTACCTCGTCCTGGCCGGTCTGATCGGCGCCGCTGTCACTGCCCAGGCCGACCCGGTCACCTACAAGCTCGACCCCGGCCACACCAACGTGCTGTTCAGCTGGAACCATTTCGGCTTCTCCAACCCGACCGCCAACCTCGGCCTGGGCGAGGGCACCCTGGTGTTCGATGAGAAGGACGCTGCCAAGTCCTCGGTCGAGGTGACCCTGCCGCTGGCCAACCTCGACTCGCACCTCACCAAGCTGGACGAGCACCTGAAGAAGCCGGACTTCTTCGACGCCGACAAATTCCCGACCGTCACCTTCAAGAGCACCAAGGTGCAGTCGCTCGGCGGCGGCAAGTACAAGGTCACCGGTGACTTGACCGTGCATGGCGTGACCAAGCCGGTGGTGCTGGACGCCAAGCTCAACAAGAGCGGCGTGCACCCGATGCTGAAGGTCCAGACCGTGGGTTTCGACGCCACCACCACGGTCAAGCGCTCCGATTTCGGCATGGGCGCCTACGTGCCGAACGTGAGCGACGAGATCAAGATCCGCATCACCACCGAGGCTTCGGTGCCGAAGGCCGACTGACCCCGGCGGGCGCCGCGCAGGCGCTTCGGCGGAAACAAAAAACCCGCGCCGACCCGGCGCGGGTTTTTCTTTGGGCGAAGCGGGATTAGTGCTTCGACACGCCTTCGTTCTTCAGCGATTCGAGCTTGCCCAGGTCCACGCTGTTCACCACGTCCTTGAGCTGGTCGACGTCCGCGTCGCCGCTGGCCTTCACCGAGAAGCGCTGGCCGAGGACTACGCCGTACTCGCCGTGCTTGGTCGTCTTGTCCCAGGCCTCATGCACCAGGCGTCCGTCCTGGGCGTAGGTCTTCTCGTAGCCGTTGTCGGTCTGCCGTTCGGACTCGGCGGCGAAGGCGCTGGCCATCGCCATCATGCCCTTCATGCTGCCGGTGTCGGAGATCTCCAGTTCGATGCTGCGGCCGTTGCCGTCGCCATATTGGCCCCGCGCGACGGTGACTTGCACGCCGACGGCGCTGCGCTCGGCCGAGAAGCTTTCGCGCTTCAGGCCCGCGGCGGTCTCCGGCAGAAAGCCCTTGATCTGGTCGGCCGACAGCGACTGCACGTCGTCGCCGGACGCCTGCGTCGCTTCGATCTGCTTGCCGGCCTCCTCGGCCCGTTGCCCCATGGCGGCGAGCTTGCCCATCGGGCTGTCCTTGTCCACGGTGACCGTGCCGCTGCCGTCGGTGACCGTGATGCGGTCGCCGTGGACCGCCGCGCTGGTCAGCGCCGCGGTGCCCACCACGCCGCCGACGATCGCCGCGGCGATCCAGGACAGCACGATGCCGATGATCACAGTGACGGCTGTATAGCCGGCCGATTTGTCGGCCGGGCTCTTCATGGTCGCGGGCAGCCCCAGGTAGAGCAGGTAGATCGCGTAGATGCCACCGGCGAGCGCGATCAGCCAGCCGATCCAGGGCAGGATCACCGCCACGCCCGCGACCCAGCTGGCCGTCCAGGCGTAGGCGACGGCCTTGAGCGCCTGCACCGGGTCCTTCTGGCCGCCGAAGCTAGGCGCCAGTGCGTTGACGATCAGGGACAGCACGTACACCAGTCCCAGCGACAGCAGGTACTGCAGCACCATGCCGGCGAGGCCCGAGCCGACCGAGGAACGCGCGGTGACGCCGAGCAGGCTGAAGCCGATCAGGCTGTTCTTGATGAAGCCGGCGATCGCCGGAAGGGCGGCCAGGATCAGGATGTAGCCGGTGTACAACCCCTGGACCGTGGCGGGCTCGGCGGCGACGACTGGCCATTCGGTCTTGGGCGTGACGAGGATCGCCCGCGCGCGGGCCGTGATCTTTGCGAAGTCCATGCTGCTCCCCTAGGGCTGGTTGAGTCCGGCGGCGGACCGCCGGCGGGCGGATGGTCGGTCCGCCCTGTGACAATCGGCGCCGGCCGGGATGGCCCGGACGGCAGGGTATCTTCCTGATCCGGCCGAGGCGGCCGGGCGGTGCAGCCTGCTACCATTGTCGGCCCGATGTCCAGCCTGGAGCTTTGCCCCCATGCCGCGTTCCCCCGCCGAGTCCGTACGGCAGATCCCGGCCAATGCCGAAAATCGTTATGAAGTGACGCGCAAGGACCTCCCGCTGTCCTGCCCGCTGCCCGGCATGGAACTGTGGAACTCCCACCCGAAGGTGTACCTGCCGATCGTCGAGGATGGTGGCGAGTCGACCTGTCCCTACTGCGGCGCGCGTTACATCCTGCGCGACTGAGCCCTCCGGGCCAGGGTCGGCCCATAGCGAAAACACGGCGGCATTCGGCACGATTGCTGCTTGTCCCCAAGGATGAAGGCACTGACCGAATCGCTCATGTCCGCTGTCGCCGCACCTGCCCGGTCGCTGACCGTCGTCCAGCTCATCCCGGCCCTGCAATCGGGCGGGGCCGAGCGGTCGGCGCTGGAGGTCGCACGGGCGCTGGTGCAGGCGGGCCACCGGTCGGTGGTGATCTCCGCGGGCGGGCGCCTGGTCGGCCAGCTGCAGGCGGAAGGCAGCGAGCACATCACCCTGGACATCGGCCGCAAGTCGGTGCGCACCCTGCTGCGCGTGGGCGCGTTGCGCCGCATCCTGGCGGAGCTGCGGCCGGACATCGTCCATGCCCGTTCGCGGCTGCCGGCCTGGATGGGCTGGTGGGCGATACGCGGCCTGAAGCAGCGCCCGCATTTCGTTACGACCGTGCATGGGCTCAATTCACCTGGTCGCTACAGCGCGATCCTGCTGCGTGGCGAGCGAGTGATCGCTGTTTCGCAGACCTTGCGCGACTACGTGCTCAGCCATTACCGCTGGCTGGAGCCCGGGCGCGTGCGGGTGATCCCGCGCGGCATCGATCCGGAAGCGTTCCCGTATGGCCACCGGCCCGACGACGCCTGGCAGAAAGCCTTCTTCACCGAATTCCCCCGCCTCGCCGGTGCGCCGCTGCTGACCCTGCCGGGTCGCGGCACACGACTGAAGGGGCACCATGACGCCATTGAGCTGATCGCCGAACTCAAGCGCCGCGGCATCGACGCGCGCCTGCTGCTGCTGGGCGTGATCGAGCAGGGCCGCGAGGCGTATGTGGCCGAGCTGCGCGAGCTGATCCGTGCGCGCGGCATCGAGTCCCAGGTAGTGCTCACGCCGCCTCGCAACGACGTGCGCGACATCTACGCCATCTCCGCCCTGGTGCTGCAGCTGTCCAACAAGCCGGAATCCTTCGGGCGTACGGTCGTCGAGGCGCTGTCGCTGTGCCGCCCGGTGCTGGGCTATGCACACGGCGGCGTGGGCGAACTACTCGCCGAGCTGTATCCGGCCGGACGCGTGCCGGTGGGCGACCGCGAGCGCCTGGTCGAGCGCGCGGCCGAGCTGTTGCGCGTGGCGCCACCGATCCCGATGTTGCAGAGCTACCGGCTGTCCGACATGCAGCAGGCCACCCTGGCGCTGTATGAGGAAGTCGTCGCCGGCTGAGCAGCCGTCGCCACGGATCGACCCGGGCGCGGGGCGCTCGCCTACAATGCCCCGGCTTCCTCAACGGGTCCGTACATGCCTGTCCTTTCCGCGCTCAAGGCCGCCCTGCGCTCGCCGCTGTTGCCGTTCTGGCTGGTGATCGCCCTGCTGCCGTTCGGGCGCAGCGCGGAACTGGGAACGTTCCTTTGCCTGCTCGGCGTGATCCTGCTGTTCGCGCGACAGCCGAGAGCATTGAGCGATCATGCGGGCGCGCGTCTGCTGCTGTGGCTGCTGGGCGGTTACGTCGGTGCGGCGCTGCTGTCGTGCTTCGGCGCGATCGCTCCGGGCAAGAGCTGGTCTACCGTAGCCGCGCTGCTGCGCTACGTGCCGCTGGGGCTGTACGCCTGTTTCGCGATTCGCCGCGAAACGAAGCTGCATGCACTCTATGCGGCCGTCGCCGCGGTATTGGCGCTGTGGGTCGTGGACGCCTGGGTGCAGGCGCTCACCGGCTGGAGCCTCGGCGGCCATGCCGAGGCCGAGCGCGTGTCCGGCATCTTCGGTGCCGACAACCTAAAGCTCGGTCCGACCCTGGCCGTGCTTGCGCCGTTCGCGTTGTGGACGGCCCGCTGGCGCTGGGGCCGGCGCGGATTGCTTGCGGCCGGCTTGATCCTGCTCGGGCCGGTGCTGTTGTCCGGCTCGCGCGCGTCATGGCTGACCTATGCGCTGGTCGTCGCCGCGTTCGCCTGGCGCGAAGCAGCGTCGCCCCGGCGCTTCCTGCTGATCTGCGGTGCCGGCACCCTCGTCGCGCTGGCGGCCGGCACCTTGGCCTGGCACACCTCCGAACGCTTCCATGCACGCATGGAGAAGACTCTGGTGGCGCTGCAGGGCTCGGACCGGGCGCTCGACACGGCGCTCAGCGGCCGGCTGGACATCTGGCGCACCAGCCTGCGCATGTTCGAGGCCCATCCGGTCGACGGCGTCGGCGTGCGCGGTTATCGCTATGCATATCCGCAGGTGGCGCCGCCCAATGACCACTTCGTGGTCACCGGCGAAGCCTGCGGCGTGGGCGAGGGTGCCTGCCATGCGCACCAGCTGGTGCTGGAGGTTCTCACCGAGACCGGCACGCTCGGCCTGCTGCTGTGGCTCGCCGCCGCGGTGCTGGCGTTGCGTCATTGGCGCGCGGTCGGTCCGTCTGCGCGTGCGCGGGCTTTTCCTGCCACCGTGGCGCTGGGCGTCATGACCTTTCCGCTGAACACGCACCTGGCCTTCTATTCCGCCTGGTGGGGCCTGTTGTTCGCCTGGGTGCTGGGCCTGTGGTGCGCGGCACTTTACGTCGTGGAGGGTACCGATGGCGCGTGAACCGCTCTCGGTCGTAGTGACCAGCTACAACAGCGCCGCCACGCTCGATGCCTGCCTGGCCAGCGTGCGCTGGGCGGACGAGCTCGTGGTGCTGGACTCGGGCTCGACCGACGCTACGCCTGCGATCGCTGCCCACTACGGCGCGCGGATCGAGACCCAGCCTTTCGCCGGCTACAGCGCGCAGAAGCAGGCGGCGATCGATCTGGCCCGGCACGACTGGGTCCTGCTGCTGGATTCCGACGAAGCCATGCCGGCCGGCGCCGCCGAGGCCATCGGACGCGTGCTGGAGCGGCCGCAACATGCCGGCTACTGGATGTGGCGGCGCGAATGGATCTTCTGGCGCTGGCAGGCGCCGCGCAGCCGCCTCAATCACTACGTGCGCCTGTTCGACCGACGGCGCGCGCGCATGAGCGCGCACCGGGTCCACGAAGAGGTCGAAGTGGACGGCAGCATCGGCGCGCTGGATCTGGTGATGGACCACTACGGCGAGCGCGATATCGCCGGACGGGTGGACAAGGCCAATCGCTATTCCAGCATGCAGGTGGCGGACCTGGCCGGCCGTGGCGCGCGCGGCGCGCGTCTGCGCATGCTCACCAACGGCGCGGCGGCGTTTTTCCGCTATTACCTGCTGCGCGGGCACTACCGGTCCGGCTGGGCGGGTTTCATCGCCGCGCGCATCCATGCGTTCTACGCGTTCCTGAAGTACGCCAAGCTTTACGAGGCCTCGCGCGCGGAAAGCGAAACGCGCATTCCTCCGTCCAACCGCGTGCCGTAACTAGGCGGCGCGTTCCAGGGGCCAACGCTCCCCGCGCAGGACGGACACCAGCAGCCCACAAGCCTCGCGCCGCAGCGTTTCACGCTTGCGGAAGGCGGAGCGGTGCTTGCTCTCCACTTGGGTCTCGTCGCGCACGGGTTCGCGCGAAGGCAGGGCGTAAAAACCGTCGGATAGCGGCTCGCCCTGGCATTCCTCCCAGAAGCTGTCGTAGTCGGCCTTGATCTTGTCCGCCTCGCCGGCGAACGGATGCGCCAGGTTGGCCACGCCGCGCACTTGCTCGATGCCGTATTCGCCAGCGAAGGCCAGCAGCAGCGAGAAAAGCAAGTTCTTCGGCCGCAGGCCGTGGCATTGCTTGGTGAGTTCGCGCACGGCGTCGCGCCCGAGTTCCGCCGCGGCGCCCTGCATGCAGCCGATCAGCAACGCGCGGCCGTCGTCGGCCACGGTGAACACGGCCGAGGACAGCAACTGGTCCTCGCTGTTGGCCAGGCACAGTGCCAGCTCGCCCTCACGGCTGCGCCCCATGGGGCGGCGCAGCTCGATGCGCAATTCGCTGCCGTCCTTGAGCGTCAGCGCGCCCGCAGGGTGGCGGCCACGCAGATAGACGCCATCCACAACATCTTCCGGGAGCCGTGCGAAGACGAAGCGGAAGTGATCGGCGATCACCGCCATTCTTCTGGCCCGGCCGAACTGGCGATTGACGTAGTGGTGATGCCAGCGCTCCAGCAGGCGCGGATCGTGCGCAAGGATCGCCGTGAGCCGCGGCGATCCATAGACGAGCCGCAGCCACGCCGACTGGCGCCGCGCCATGCGGGCGCTGCGCAGCAGATATTTGAGCCCGGACACGAGGCGTTTGAAAGTCGAGCCGCGCCAGTCGTGACGACGGCGCAGCGACCGCAAGAACAAACGAATGGACATGGCGCGCACGAATGGGGAAATCGCGGCGGTTTTGTACTGGAGCTTTCTGTCGTCTGCCTGTCAGCACTCAGCAAACGGTCAGCGCTCAGTAAACGTTCGGGCTACCCGGCGGACGCGTCTTGAACCGCTTGTGCACCCACAGGTACTGCTCGGGCGCTTCCCGCACCATCTGTTCGATGCACGCGTTGAC
Source organism: Dyella sp. BiH032 (assembly GCF_031954525.1). Lineage (NCBI taxonomy): Bacteria > Pseudomonadati > Pseudomonadota > Gammaproteobacteria > Lysobacterales > Rhodanobacteraceae > Dyella > Dyella sp. BiH032. Next base: position 4,769,317 of record NZ_CP134867.1, on the reverse strand, counting down.
GCGCGCGGTGTCGTCCGCGGCATCCGTACTGGGGAAATCCTGCAGCGGTGCACCGAGCCGCAGCACGTAGCCGCGGCCGTCCGGCCGGCGGCGATGGAAGAACGGCACCACCAGCGCACCGGACAGGCGCGCCAGGTGATGCGTCGCGGTGATGGTGGCCGCGGGCACGCCGAAGAAGGGAGCGAATACGTTGTCCTTGCTGCGCATGTCCTGGTCGGGCGCGTACCACAGCGTGCCGCCGGAGCGCAGGTACTTCACCGTGCCGCGGATGTCGTCCTTGTCGAACATCGCGTCCGCATAGCCGAGGCGCGCGCGCAGCACGGCCCACTCGAACACGGCCGAATCCATGCGCCGGTACATGCCGGCGATGCGGATGTGGCGCGACACCAGGCGCGCGCACAGTTCCAGGTGCGAGAAGTGGCCGCCTACCAGCAGCACGCCCTTGCCGAGCGCACGCGCGGTCTCCAGATGCTCGATGCCCTCCAGCGTCACCGGTGTGCGCGCGATGGCGCGGTCGGTGCCCATCCAGCCGAGCGCGAATTCGACCATCATCAGGCCGATATCGCGCAGATGCGCGTTCACCAGCGCCGCTTGCTCGGTTTTCGACAGTTCCGGAAAGCACAAGGCGATGTTCACCTCGGCCACGTGCCGGCGGCGCGAGGGGAAATGCTGGACCAGCACGCCCAGGCCGCGTCCGACGGCCAGCAGCAGGCGCCGCGGCAGGCGGGCGATGAGTTTCAGCACGCCTACGCCGATCCACGCCGGCCAGTGGACGGGCGAGAGCAGCTTGGGATCGAAAGAGGGACGGGCGGCACCGGGCATGGACGGCGGATTGTAGCAAGCGGCCCGCCCGGCGGCCTGCGGTACGGAGGGTCACTGGCTATACTGCCGCGCCTGCCCCGAGAGCCTTGCCGTTGCGCTACCTCTACACCCTCGCGATGTACCTGGTGACGCCGATCATCGTGATGCGGCTGCTGGCGCGCGGCGTGCGCTACCGCGACTACCACCGGCGCTGGCGCGAGCGCTTCGGTTTCTATCAGGGGCCGACGTTGCGCGGCAGCATCTGGGTCCACGCCGTCTCTGTGGGCGAGGTGAATGCCGCGGAGCCACTGATCAAGGCGCTGCGCGAGGCCTACACGAATGCGCCGCTGGTCGTGACCACGGTGACGCCCACCGGGTCCGAGCGCGTACGCCAGCTGTTCGGCGAGAGCGTGTACCACGTCTATCTGCCGTACGACCTGCCGTTCGCCGTGTCGCGCTTCATGAAGCGCGTGCGGCCACGGCTGGCGATCATCGTGGAAACGGAGATCTGGCCGAACCTGTACTTTGCCTGCAAGAAGCGCGGCATCCCGCTCATGATCGTCAACGCGCGCTTGTCGGAGCGTTCGCTGCGTGGCTATCGCCCGTTGCAAGGGCTGGTGCGCTCGGCCCTGGGCTGCGTGCGCCAGATCGCGGCACAGTCGCGTACCGATGCGGCGCGTTACCGCCTGCTGGGCGTGGACCCTTCCCGCATCGTTGTCAGCGGCAACCTGAAGTTCGACATGCCGGTGCCCTACGCGGCGATCCAGGCGGGCGAGGAGCTGCGCCGCCAATGGGGGCATCTGCGGCCGGTATGGATCGCGGGCAGCACCCATGAAGGCGAGGAGCTCCCGGTGCTGGAGGCGCACCTGCAGGTGCTCAAGCGGCTGCCCGACGCGCTCCTGCTGATCGCGCCGCGTCATCCGGAGCGCTTCAAGCTGGTGGAAAGCTCGGTGCGCAGCCTCGGTTTCACCACGGCCACGCGCAGCGCGGACCGCGTGCCGTCGGCGGCGCACCAGGTATTCGTGATCGACGCGATGGGTGAGCTGATGCAGTTCTATGCGGCGGCCGACCTGGCCTTCGTCGGCGGCAGCCTCGTACCGATCGGCGGGCATAACGTGCTGGAGCCGGCGGCGCTGTCCACCCCCGTGCTGGTCGGGCCGCATACCTTCAACTTCGAGGAGATCACCTTGACGCTCATCCGCGAGGGCGCGGGCATTCGCTTAGGCGACCCGAGCGAGCTCGGCGGTGCCGTGCTGCAGCTGCTGCGCGACGCCGAACGCCGCAAGACGATGGGCATGCACGCCAAGGTGGTGTTCGACAGCGAGCGAGGCGCGGTGCAGCGGGTGATGGAGTTGATCGACACCCAGCTGCAGGAATAAGCGTTCCACCGACCGAGATGGCACAAAAAAGCCGGGCGATTGCCCGGCCTTTTCGTGTCTACTTCGGCGTGCCGCTTTACTGCAGCAACGCGTTGACCGCTTCCAGGTCCGGCATGTCGATGGTGCCGGCGGCCTGCTTCAGCTGCAGCTTGTTGAGGATGAAAGCATGGCGGGCCTGCGAGTAGCTGCTCTGCGCCTGGGTCAGCGTCTGAATCGCATTGAGCACGTTCAGCATGGTCTGCGTACCGACGTCGAAACCGGCGCGGGTGGCTTCCAGTGCTTTCTGGCCGGACTCCACCGAGGCGCGATTCGCCTGCACCTGCAGGATGCCGGCGCCCACCGAACGGTAGTAGTTCAGCGTGTCGCGCGAGATCTGGCGGCGGGTGGACTCCAGCGAATCCTGCGCCGCGTCGCGCTCGTAGATCGTCTGGCGCACGCGCGACTGCGTGCCGCCGCCGGCGAAGATCGGCACCGACAGGGTCAGGCCGGCGGTGGTGCCCCAACGGCCGTTGCCGGGGAACACCACGCCGCCATTCTCGGTCCAGGCACTGGTCTGGCCGCGGCTGACGGTGGCGTTGATGGTCGGCAGGTGGCCGGCGCGCGCGGCGCTGATGCTGTGCTCGGCCGCTTCCACGGTGTATTGCTGCGAGAGCACGTTCGGGTTGTGCTTGAGCGCTTCTTCCACCCAGGTGTTCGGATCGGCGGGCGTGGGCGCGTCCATCGGCAGGTCGTCGCGCAGTTTCTTCAGCTCGCCGACCGGCTGGCCGGTGATCTGGCGCAGCGCTTCCTTGGCGTCGTTGAGCGAGTTCTCGGCGGCAATGGTCTGCGCCTTGGCCAGTTCGTAGTACGACTTGGCCTGGTACACGTCGGTGATCGCCGCGAGGCCGACCTTGAAGCGCTGGTCCGCCTGCTCGTAGGACTGGCGATAGGCTTCTTCGTTGGCCTTGTTGAAGGTCAGCGAATCCTGCGCGGTGAGCACGCCGAAGTAGGCCTGGGTCACGCGCACGTAGAGGTTCTGCAACGCGGCCTGGTAGAGCTGTTCCTGCGCATCGGACTGCGAGCGCGCGGTCTTGAGGCCGGCCCACTTGCTCAGATCCAGCACGCTCTGGTTCAACGTGGCCGACTCGGCGCGGCTACGTGAGTGGCCGCCGCTGATGTCCTGGCTGTTGTTGCCGCTGTACTGGCTGAACGTCAGGCCGGCGTTCAACTGCGGCAGCAGCAGCGCACGCGCCTGGGTCACGCCCTCGCCGGTGGACAGGCGGGTCGCGTCGGACTGCGCCAGCACCGGATCGTTGGCGCGCGCTTCTCGGTATGCATCCAGCAAATCCTCGCTGTGGCCGGACAACGGGAGCGCCGTCAGGGCCAGGGCGAGGGTCAGAAGCTTCAAACGCATGGGTTGCCTCTTGGGGATATGGGAAATCGGGTCAGAAGACGAACTTGCGAGGCGGCTCGGCGTGGACCAGGTATGGCAGGTCGGTCTCGAGGATGTTCTCCTCGCGGTAGCGGCCTTCGCCTTCGTGGGTGATCAGCACCACCTGCTGCACGGGCGACTCGCCGCGCGCCGCCAGCAGACGGCCGCCCGGCTTGAGCCAGCCGAGGAAACGCTGGGGGATTTCATGCACGGCACCCGTCACCGCCACGGCGTCGAACTGGCCGGCCGGCTGCCAGGTGTTGACCGCCTCGCCGGTTTCCAGCTTGACGTTGCCGATGCCGGCCTGTGCCAGGCGCTGCCCGGCGGCGGCGATGAAATCCGCATGCACGTCCACGCTGGTGACGTGGCCGGCAAGGCTGGCCAGGCAGGCGGTGAGGAAGCCCGAACCGGTGCCGATCTCCAGCACCTGGTCGCCGCTCTTCAGGTCGAGCGCCTGCAGCACGCGGCCCTCGAGCACCGGCTTCATCATCACTTCGCCATGGCCGATCGGCAGGTTCAGGTCGGCGAAGGCGAGCTGGCGATGGGCCGGCGCGACGAAGTCCTCGCGGCGCACGCGTCCGAGCACGTCGAGCACGCGCGCGTCCAGCACCTCCCAGGGGCGTACCTGGTTTTCAACCATGTTCTGACGCGCCTGCTCGAAGTTCATCGCCATGATCTGCCTACGTCCCGTGCAAAAGTCGAAAAAGGCCAAAAAGGATAAGCGCTTAGGCCTGCTCCGACAATGTTCAAAAGCCTGGGGGTTGCCTGCTTCGCTACGAAGTGCCGGAAGTCACCGCGACGAACTGACGGAAGTCATGCGCAGCGCGGTGTCCGCGGACACTCATGCCGTCAATCGACGGTTATCCGCCCGCTTGGATGCGATGTCCACCGGCAGCCGCGCGAGCGCATCTTCGGCGGCTTCGCCCAGCGTGGCATCCAGCAGCCGGATACGGGAGAGCAGGGGCGGCTGCCGCCGGCTTTCCGCAGCCACCGCCAGCCAGGCGAGCCAGCGCGCCAGCCGGTGACGCTCCGCCGCGTTCAGGGCGGCCAGCGCGACGCGCACGGCGAAGGCGCGCCGGCGCGCCAGGGCCTGTCCCTGCTCCAGCCAGGCCGCCATGATCCGCTGCGCATGGCGGTAAGGGGCGCTTAGGGTGAGTTCTGCGATAGTAGAGGTCATGGGTCGGCCGTCCGGGACGGCGGTGGAAAATAAGTAAACCGGCGCGTATACTAAACCCCGGTTATTCCTTTGTGAAGGTGTAGAACGGCATGAACACGATCGCGCAGACCAAGCCTCAGGGTCCCGGCCGCCCGAAGGACATGGAAAAGCGCGCGGCGATCCTCGAGGCCGCCAAGGCGCTGTTCGTGCGCAACGCCTTCGCCGGCACCAGCATGGATGCCGTGGCCGCCGAGGCCGGCGTGTCCAAGCTCACCGTCTACAGCCACTTCGGCGACAAGGACAACCTGTTCCGCGAAGTCATTCGCGCGCATATCCAGGACGTGCTGCCGGAAGACACCTATCAGTACGACTCGGGCGCCGACATCCGCGACGTGCTGATGCATGTGGCCATGACCCACGCCCACATCGACTGCGATCCGAAGAACGTCGGCACCTTCCGCGCCATTCTCAGCGATTGCCGCCAGGGCAACCCCCGCTACGGCAAGCTGCTGTGGGAAGAAGGCCCCACCCGTACGCACAAACTGATGGAACGCCTGCTGCAACAGGCGGTTGACGATGGCAAGCTGGAGATCGACAACGTCGCCCAGGCCAGCGTCCAGTTCCTCGCGCTCATCAAGGGCGATCTCGTCCTGCGCCGCATGTTCGGCTGCGATGGCTGCCAGGACGCCTTCGCGAGCGAGATGGAAGCCAACGCCCGCGCCGGCGTGACCACCTTCCTGCGCGCCTACCTTCCCCGCTGACTTTCCCGCCGGCCTTCACGGCGCGTACTCGCCCGTATCCGGCGATTCGTGCTTGAATAGCTCTTTCGGAAGCGGGGGTGCCGGCTCGGCCGGCTGAGAGAGTCCCTTCGAACCTGATCCGGTTAGCACCGGTGTAGGGAGCTTCGCCGCACGGTCCCCGGTCCCTCGCGACCCCCGGTTCCCCGTGCGTCCGGCGCCGCCGCTTCGTGTCCCCCCGCCTCACGAAGGACGTCACGCCGATGAATGCCCAGCCCAACGATCTCGCGCGCGCCGCGCAGGAACTCTCCGAGGCCGTTACCCGGCCGATCCCCGGTTCGCGGAAGATTTACGTGCAGGGCAGTCGTCCCGACCTGCGCGTGCCGCTGCGCGAAATCTGCCAGGCGAAGACCCCCACTCTGTTCGGCGGCGAAGACAACCCGCCCATCACTGTTTACGACACCTCCGGCCCGTACACCGACCCGAGCTACGAGGTCGATCTGGCCGCCGGCCTGCCGGCCCTGCGCGCGGCGTGGATCGAAGAGCGCGGCGACGTCGAGCGCCTGACCGGTCTCAGCTCCGACTTCGGCCGCCAGCGCGCCGCCGACGCCAAGCTGGATCCGATCCGTTTCCGTCACCATCTGCGCCAGCCGTTGCGCGCCAAGGCCGGCGCCAACGTGACCCAGATGCACTACGCCCGTCGCGGCATCGTCACGCCGGAAATGGAATACATCGCCATCCGCGAAAACCAGAAGCTGGAGGCGCTGGCCGAAAGCGCGCTGCGCAACCAGCATCCCGGCCAGTCCTTCGGTGCCTCGCTGCCCAAGCTGATCACGCCGGAATTCGTGCGCGATGAAGTTGCCCGTGGCCGCGCCATCATTCCCGCGAACATCAATCACCCGGAAAGCGAGCCGATGATCATCGGCCGCAACTTCCTCACCAAGATCAACGCCAACATCGGCAACAGCGCGGTCTCCTCCGGCATCGCCGAGGAAGTGGAAAAGCTGGTGTGGTCGATCCGCTGGGGCGGCGACACGGTGATGGACTTGTCGACCGGCAAGAACATCCACGAGACGCGTGAGTGGATCATCCGCAACTCGCCCGTGCCGATCGGCACCGTGCCGATCTACCAGGCCCTGGAGAAAGTCGGTGGCGTCGCCGAGGAACTCACCTGGGAGCTGTTCCGCGACACGCTGATCGAACAGGCCGAGCAGGGCGTCGACTACTTCACCATCCACGCCGGCGTGCTGCTGCGCTTCGTGCCGCTCACGGCCAAGCGCGTCACCGGCATCGTCTCGCGCGGCGGCTCGATCATGGCCAAGTGGTGCCTGGCGCACCACAAGGAGAATTTCCTCTACACGCACTTCGAGGAAATCTGCGAAATCATGAAGGCGTACGACGTATCCTTCAGCCTCGGCGACGGCCTGCGCCCCGGCTGCGTGGCGGACGCCAACGACGCCGCGCAGTTCGGCGAGCTGGACACGCTGGGCGAACTGACCCAGATCGCCTGGAAGCACGACGTGCAGACCATGATCGAAGGCCCCGGCCACGTGCCCATGCAGTTGATCAAGGAAAACATGGAGCGTCAGCTGGAGAAATGCCACGAGGCACCGTTCTACACGCTGGGGCCGCTGACCACCGACATCGCGCCTGGCTATGACCACATCACCTCCGCCATCGGCGCGGCGATGATCGGCTGGTTCGGTACCGCGATGCTCTGCTATGTCACGCCGAAGGAGCACCTGGGCCTGCCGAACAAGCAGGACGTGCGCGACGGCATCATCGCCTACAAGATCGCCGCCCACGCGGCGGACTTGGCCAAAGGGCATCCCGGCGCACAGGTGCGCGACAACGCGCTGTCCAAGGCCCGCTTCGAGTTCCGCTGGGACGACCAGTTCAACCTGGGCCTGGATCCGGAAAAGGCCAAGGAATTCCACGACGAAACCCTGCCCAAGGACGCCCACAAGTCCGCCCACTTCTGCTCCATGTGCGGTCCGAAGTTCTGCTCGATGAAGATCACCCAGGACGTCCGCGATTACGCCGCCGAACATGGCGTGGACGAAACGGCCGCGCTGGGCGAGGGCATGGCGGAGAAGGCTGCCGAGTTCCGCCAGCAGGGGTCGGAGGTCTACCACCGCGCCTGAGCGGTGCCTCACGCCGCACGGCAAGCCGCGCGCCCGCGACGCGCGGCTTTTTTTGCCGTTGCCGGCGCGGTCCGCGCTCGCCGCGCGTCATCCGCGCTACCTTAGGCGCGTTTCCGACGTGACCGGAGCCCTGGGAATTCTCGATGCAAGCGAAGGACCCGACCGCCGTGCCGAGCCATGCCGTGCTGCGCGTGGCGCTGGTCGCGCTGGCCCTGCCACTGCTGGCCGCCTGCATCGTGCTGTGGTGGTGGGACCGCGAGCCCACCATCGTCAACCCGGCCGTGCCGCCGCGGACCGAGCAGGTCGCCATGCGCCGCCCCGTTACGCCGGGCGCGGCGACCACCATCAGCGTGATCCGCGCGCTTCAGGGCCTGGCCGGGAGCCGCGAGGGCCATAACCTCCATGGTCACCACCATCCGACCGGCCCGGCGATGGAGGGCACGCCCGGCTGGGAGCGCGGCTCCCTCACCGCCTCGCGCGATCTGCTGCATGCGCTGCGCACGGATTTCACCCGCCCGCACGCGCCCCTCGTCGAAGACAAGGATCTGGCCGCTGCGGATGTGCTGCTGTCAGGGCATCCGGGCGGCCTGTCGCTGCACAGTGCGGAAAGCCAGTACCGCAAGGCAACCGACCACCTGCTCGACTACCTGGACCGCCTCACCGACGACGACCCGGATAACGCGCACTTCTACGTCGACCCGGCGAGCCTGGCCGATTACCTGCAGCTCGTGTCCGACCGGCTCGACACGCTGCAGGACCACCTTGCCGCGGGCATGGTGCCTCCGCACCAGCGCGAGGTTGCGCCGCCGCGCTGGCCGATCGTCACTTCCGCCATCGCCATGCGTCGCGGCGGCCTGCCATGGCGCCACGCCGACGAGACCCTTTACGAGGCACGCGGTTATACCGCGACGCTGCTCGCCCAGATGAAGGCGTTCCAGCACGACTTCGGCCCGGTCCTCAAGAGCGACCAGGCCAAGGGCGATCTGAGCGAAGCCATCCACGAACTCGAAGCGCTGCAGGCCGGCTCGGCCGCGCCACTGGCGCTGGATGGAGCACCGATGCTGCGCCTGCCGGCACAGGCGCTGGCTCTCGCCGACGCGGTCTCGCGGATCGACGACGCGGTCATCGATTTGTGCGAGGAGCTGCGTAAGGGTTGATGCGGCGGTTCGATACAGCCGGCGTCGAGCTTTTTCAAGCGCGGCAACGCGTCTCTCTCCGTCACTGCGCCACGTGGCGACGCAAGCTGACGTCGGCCCACTGGCGACACGGCTTCCTCTCGTTCAAGCAGATTTACGCGCAAGCCCTCAGCGTGTTCCAGCGCTACCCAGGTGCCATGGTCTCGGCCACATAGTCGAGGAAGCAGCGGATGCGCGATGCCAACTGGGTATTGCGGTAGTACACCGCGTTGACCGGCTGCCGTACGTCCAGCGTGTCCCGCGCGAGGATCTGCACCAGCCGGCCCTCGGCCTGGTCCTGCGCGGTGAGGTAATCGGCGAGGCAGGCGATGCCTTCGCCGGCGATCGCTAGCTGGCGCAGCGTCTCGCCGCTCGAAGCGAGCAGGCTCGGCACGATGCGCAGCGTGTCACCCTGCGCGTGCCGCAGCGGCCAGTCGTTGAGCGTTTCGGTGAAGGTGAAGCCCAGCAGGCTGTGCCGCGACAGATCGCGCACATGGCGGGGTTGTCCGCGCGCCTTGAGGTAAGCGGGGCTGGCGAGAATGCGCAGGCGGCTCAGGCCCAGCGGCCGTGCATGCAGGCTGGAATCGCGCAGCGCGCCGATGCGGATCGCCACGTCCGTGCGCTGCTCCAGCAGGTCGATGATCTGGTCGCTGGTATTCAACTCCAGCTCGATCTCCGGATAGCGCGCACGGAAGCCGCCGACCAGCGGCACGATCACATGCAGCATGAAAGGCGCGGCGGCATTCACGCGCAGCCGCCCGGCGGGTTTCTGGCGCCGTGCGGTCATCTCGTCCTCGGCGTCTTCCACCGAACCCACGATCTGACGGGCGCGATCCAGGAAAAACCGGCCCTCCTCGGTCAGCTCCAGGCGGCGCGTGGTCCGGCGGAGCAGGGTAGTGTCCAGCTTGCCTTCCAGGCGGCTCAACGCGCGACTGATGCCCGACACGGTCTGTCCCAGCTGTTCCGCCGCGGCCGTGATAGAGCCGGTGTCCACCACCGTGACGAAGGTCTGCAGTTCGTCCAGGCTCGTCCTCATTATTGATCCCCGGGCAAGACTGTTTCGCTGTTTAGCAGGTTTTTCTGAAAGAGTCGCGTGCCGACACTGTGCCCCATTCCCTCTCGACTGGAGCGCAGCCATGCCGCTTGCCTTGCTGGCGCTGACCATCAGCGCCTTCGCCATTGGTACGACGGAGTTCGTCATCGTCGGCCTCATCCCCACCATCGCGGGCGACCTTGGCGTCGGTCTGCCGTCCGCCGGACTGCTGGTCAGCCTGTACGCCCTGGGCGTCGCCGTCGGCGCGCCGTTGCTCACTGCGCTTACCGGCCGTGTGCCGCGCAAGGCATTGCTGCTGTCGCTGATGGTGCTGTTCACCATCGGCAACCTGCTGGCCTGGAAGGCGCCGGGCTACGAGTCGCTGGTGATCGCACGTGTACTTACCGGACTCGCCCATGGTGTCTTCTTCTCCATCGGCTCGACCATCGCCACCAGCCTCGTGCCGAAGGAGAAGGCCGCCAGCGCGATCGCAATCATGTTCACCGGCCTTACTGTGGCGCTGGTGACGGGTGTGCCGCTGGGTACCTTCATCGGCCAGCATTTCGGCTGGCGCGCGACCTTCCTGGCCGTATCGGCGCTGGGCGTGCTCGCGTTCTTCGGCAGCCTCGCCTTCGTGCCGCGCGATATCCAGCACCAGCGCCCCGCTTCGCTGCTGCAGCAGGCGAATGTGCTGAGGCAGCCGCGGCTGCTGCTGGTCTATGCGATGACGGCAGTGGGCTACGGCGGTTCCTTCGTCGCCTTCACCTTTCTCTCGCCGATCCTCCAGCGCATCACCGGCTTCAGCGAAGGCGCTGTCAGCCTGGTGCTGCTGGTCTACGGCGTGTCTGTGGCGGTAGGCAACCTGTGGGGCGGCAAGCTGGCCGATCGCCGTGGGCCAATCGGCGCACTCAAGCGCATCTTTCTCGGCCTCGCCGCCGTGCTCGCCGTGCTTACTTTCACTGCGCAGGTGCCGTGGCTGGCGCTGCTCACCGTGCTGGCCTGGGGCGCCGTCGCTTTCGGCAATGTGCCGGGCCTGCAGGTCTACGTGGTGCAGCAGGCCGAGCGCTACGCGCCGGAAGCGGTGGACGTGGCCTCGGGCCTCAACATCGCCGCGTTCAATCTCGGCATCGCCGGCGGTGCCTGGGGCGGCGGCTTGATCGTGGCGCATCTCGGCCTCATCCACACGGCGTGGATCGGCGCGCTGGTGGTATTGGGCGCGCTGGCGCTGACCGCGTGGAGCGGGCGCCTGGACCGCCGCGATCCGGCATTCGCCGCGGTCGCTCCCGAAGGGCGCGCTTCCGTCTATGCCGGCGGCCACTGATTCCCTTCCCTCATTACGGAGCCATTCCATGAGCATCCCCGCCTTCGGCCTCGGCACATTCCGCCTGAAAGGCCAGACCGTCATCGATTCGGTGCGCGACGCGCTCGACCTCGGCTATCGCGCGATCGACACCGCGCAGATCTACGAGAACGAAGCCGACATCGGTGAGGCACTGGCCGACAGTGGCGTGCCGCGCAGCGAATTGTTCCTCACCACCAAGATCTGGACCGACAACCTTTCGCCGGCTCGGCTGATCCCGAGCCTGCGCGAGAGCCTCGAGCGCCTGCGCACCGACCATGTCGACCTCACCCTCATCCACTGGCCTTCACCGAAAGGCGCAGTACCGCTGCGCGAATCGCTGGATGCCCTGCGCGAGGCTCAGACCCAAGGGCTGACGCAGCAGATCGGCGTGTCGAACTTCACCATCGACCTGCTGCGCCAGAGCATCGAACTGGCCGGTGCCGCGAACATCGCCACCAACCAGGTGGAAATCCATCCCTATCTGCAGAACCGCAAGCTCGCGGCATACGCGAAGGAGTACGGCATTCACCTCACCTCCTACATGACGCTTGCCTACGGCAAGGTGCTGCAGGACCCGGTGATCGTCGACATCGCCCGCCGCCACGGTGCCACGCCCGCGCAGGTCGCGCTGGCCTGGGCGTTGCGCGAGGGCTACGCGGTGATCCCGTCGTCCACCAAGCGTGCCAACCTCGCCAGCAACCTGGAGGCGCAGAAGCTGGTGCTGGACGACGAGGACATGGCCCGCATCGCGACGCTGGACCGCGGCGAACGTCTCGCCAATCCGGCCAGCCTCGCGCCCGCCTGGGACTAGCCAGACACGTAAACCCCTCTCCGCTGGGAGAGGGGTTGCGGTGCATATGGGACGCAGGAGCGACGTCCGCCACTCCATGCCCGCTCCGTCACGTCGTGCGCGGCGACAACAAGGCTCCCTGGCCGATCCTCCGCAGGAACTCGGCCCGGATGCGATCCGCGACCGCGGCCACGACCGCCGCGCCATCGTCCGAGGGGTCGATATGCACGCGGAACGGGCGCTTGCCGAAGGGCAGGTTCACGATGTCCACCATGGCGTCCGCTACCACGGCGACATCGGCGTCCGGCGGTTCGCACGCTGCCAGCCCCCGCAGGATCTCGTCCTCGAAGCCTTGGTAAGGGCCTTCCGTGTATTCGGCGGCGCGTGCCTTGTCGGCCGGCGTGCCGGAATGCGCGAAATGGTTGGTGCCCTTGGTGAAGGCGCCGGGCACGACGATCGACGTCTCGATGCCCCAGCGCGCCAGCTCGCCCGCGTAGCTCACCGCCACCGAATCCATCGCCGCCTTGGCTGCGAAGTAGGGCGCCAGGTAAGGCGGCGTGCCGCCGCGCGTGCTGCTGCTGGACACCCACAGCAGCAGGCCCTTGCCCTGCTTGCGCAACTGCGGCAGTGCCGCGCGGTTCACCCGCTGCGTGCCCAGCACATTCACGTCATAGAGCTGCGCGAACTGTTCCGGCGTGAACGCCTCAGCCGGGCCGAACACCATGTGCCCGGCGTTGTGTACCACCACGTCGAGGCGGCCGTGCGCAGCGGCGATATGCGCGATCGCGGCATCGGCCGACACTTGGGATTGGACGTCCAATTCGACGCTACGCAAGTCCACGCCATGTTCCTTTGCGTACGCGTCGACCGCTTCCACCTGCGGCGCATTGCGCCCCTGCGTATCGCGCATGCTGGCGTAGACGGTGTGGCCGGCGCGAGCCAGGGCGCGGGCGGCGAGGGCGCCGAAGCCGCTGGAGGCGCCCGTGATGAGGATGATCTGTTTCATGTCCGGTCTCCGGTGCGAAGGGTTGGCGAGCTCAGACCATGCCGCCGTTCACGCGCAGCACTTGGCCGTTGACCCACTGGCCATCGGGGCCGGCCAGGAAGGAGACCGCGCGGGCGATGTCGTCGGGCGTGCCGATGCGCTCCATCGGCGCGAACTTGGCGATCTCGGCAATCCGCTCTTCGCTCTTGCCCTGATAGAAAAGATCGGTGCCGACCGGGCCGGGAGCGATCACGTTCACCGCCACATTGCGGCCGCGCATTTCGTTGGCGAGCACGCGCACCAGCCCTTCCACGCCCGCCTTGGAGGCGATGTAGGGACCATAGGTAGGGAAGGAGCGACCGACCGTGCTGCTGGAGAGCGCGATGATGCGGCCACCGGCCGGCGCACGCTGCGCGGCCTCGCTGAGCACCACGAAAGCGCCGCGCAGATTGATGCGGATCATGCGGTCGAAAGTAGCGAGGTCGCCGCCGGCGATGGGCATGTTGCTCATGACACCCGCGCTGTGCACGACCACGTCGATCGTTCCGGTCAGCGCAGCGGTTTCGTCGAATATGCGGCGAACGTCGGCCGGCTCGGCCACGTCGCCCCCCGTCGCGACGGCGCGGCCGCCGGCCTGTTCGATCTCCCGCACCACTTCCTTGGCCGCTTCAGGGTTGCCGGCGTAATGGACTGCCACGGCGAAGCCGTCTTCCGCCAGGCGAAGCGCCACGGCACGGCCAATGCCACCCGAAGCGCCAGTAACCAGGGCCGTCTTTTGCTGCTGAATCATGGGGATGCTCTCCGTTGGGTAATGGCCCATGGGCGGGCCGGGTCGGTATGGCGAGCATTCTTTTGTATTGGCCTCTCGCGATAAATCGCCGGGTACTGGCATATCTATTCGCTCTCATTGAATAATCCGCCCCATGGATCGCCTGGACGCCATGCGCCTGTTCACCCGGATCGTCGAGCTCGGCAGCTTCTCCCGCGCCGCCGACGAACGCGGCCTGCCGCGCGCCACCGCCACCTACGCCATCAAGGAGATGGAAGCGCGGCTCGGCGCCCGGCTGCTCGAGCGCACGACGCGCCAGGTCCGGCCCACGCTGGACGGCCAGGCTTACTACGAGCGTTGCGTGCACCTGCTGGCGGAGCTGGACGATGCCGAGTCCGCGCTCGGCCACCTGGCCAGCAATCCCCGCGGCACGTTGCGCCTGGATCTGCACGGCGCGCATGCCACCCACATCGTGTTGCCGCGGATCAATGAGTTTCGCGCGCGCTATCCGCACATTGAGCTGAAGATCAGCAGCGGCGATCGGCTGGTGGATCTGGTGCGCGAAGGCATCGATTGCGTGATACGTGCGGGCGCGCCGAAGGATTCGACGCTTGTCGCGCGCCGCCTCGCGGTGATGCCGGAAGCGATCTGCGCCAGCCCGGACTACCTCGCGCGCCACGGTACCCCGGCGCATCCGGACGATCTCGCGAGCCATCAGGCCGTGGGTTTCTTCGCCAGCGGGCGCGACAGTACGTATCCGTTCGAACTGGTGGTGGATGGCCAGGTACGCGAATACGAGCTCGGCGGGTGGCTGTCGGTCAACGACGCATCGAGCTACCTGGTGGCGGCCACGCAGGGATGCGGCCTGATCCAGTTGCCGCGATATCGCGCGCAGTCCTACCTGGACGATGGACGTCTGGTCGAAGTGCTCACCGCCTGGGCCTCGCCCGGCCTGCCGGTGTCGGCCATGTATCCGTATCACCGGCAGTTGTCGCCGCGAGTGCGTGTGTTCATCGATTGGGCGGCGATGTTGTATCGGGACAAGTTCGGCGACGTCGTCTGAGCGACGCGCGGCCTCCCGTCGAGACCGCTACGATGGCGGCCCTCGTCCGGAGTTTCCGCATGTCACGCGCCCTGCCCGAATGGCTCGACCGCATCGAGGCCGACGCTCTGCTGCGCGAACCGTCGCGGTTGCGTGAGCGGCTCGATGCGCTGGATCGGCTGGAGCTTTATGCCGATGGCGCCGACGCCCCGGCGCTGCAGGCACGGCTCCAGGCGCGGCGCTCGGAGCTGGAGTCCATCAACCAGCGTCTCTATGCGGATCTGCGCCGGGACCTCCGTGCGGGCCGCAACGCTTTTGCGCCATGGATCGAGGCCCTGGAGCCTTCACCGGGCGGCGATGGTTATGACTATCGTGACGATCTGGTCAGCGGCGTCCTGGCATTGGACGAGCCGGCGAACGCAGGCCCTTTGCCGCCGGACATGGTGTTCTATCAGCCGACGCCCGCGCGCCATGTGTTCGACTTGGTGCGCAGGGCGAAGCTCGGCGACGACGACGTCCTGGTGGATCTGGGCGCGGGCCTCGGCATCGTGCCGCTGCTGGTGGCGATGACGACGGGCGCGCGCACTGTCGGCGTCGAGCGCGAGGAAGCCTATGTCGATGCGTCGCGGCGGTGCGCGGAGCACCTCGGCGTTTCGCGCACGTCGTTCGAGTGTGCCGACGCGCGCGAGGCGGACCTGACGCAGGGCACGTTGTTCTATCTCTACACGCCGTTCACCGGCAGCGTGATGCGGAGCGTGCTCGACGCGCTCCGGGCGGAGGCAGCGCGGCGAGCGCTGCGCATCGCGACGTTCGGGCCGTGTACGCGCGTCGTGGCGGCGGAGCCGTGGTTGCGCGGGGGCGCAGGGGTGGGTGAGGACAGGGTGGCGTTGTTCGAGGTGAGTGGCTTTGGGGGCGGACGCGACGCGGTGGGGCCACGCCGGGCGTAGGTTGGAGTGAGCTTGCGAACTCCAACGGCTGCTAAGGGCCGCCTCGCCTTCACCTACTCGTCATTCCGGCGCAGGCCGAAACCCAGGGGCGACAGCGCTTGGTTGTCGCCTTATGGTCAGTCGTGTCTCGCCCCTGGCGGGGCGAGGGTTTCTCTCTACTGCCGGAGAGCGAGTTACTTCTTCTTTGCTTGCCCAATCCCCTCAAGGGGGACCTCGAGAAGAAGTAAACAAGAAGAAAGGGCCCCCTGCGCGGCGCCCTCCGCAGCCTACGCTGCTCCGGGTGCGTTGAGGGCTGGCCGGGCTTTCGACAGGGCATCCTGCCCTGATCGAAAAGGCGGGGACATCCCTGTCCCCGCCCGCCTGGTCGTCCAGCCCTCACCGCCGCGAAGAGAACCCGGGAGATCAAGAGCGAAGAGCAGGAGCTCGCGGGCGGAGCGTCTTTGGCTTGCGCATCCTGGGGTAGCCGTGTGGCAGGAGGCGGCTGGCGGGCACTGGTCGCGATAGGCCGAAAGTACCGCAGCATCGGTGGTCCTCAACGCATACCATCCCGTCACCTGGAAGCCAGCGGTGTCTGCCATGAAGCGTTCGCTGTTCGCCTTGCTCGCGGTATCGATGTCGCTCGGGCTGTACGGACAGGATGCGCCGTCGACGGTGCATCCGTGGACGCCGATCGGGGTGTCCAGCGAGCTCTTCGAATCCCATCCCGCTTTCGACCCGCGCACCGGCGATCTGTACTTCGTTCGCAGCTCCAAGGAGTTTAAGGGCTGGCGCATCCTCACTTCGCATTGCGACGGCAAGCAGTGGTCGGCGCCGGTGCCGGCGCCCTTCGCCGCGCCGGGTGCGGAAGCCGACCCCTGGTTCACGCCGGACGGGCGCAGCTTGTACTTCATCTCGACGCGCGCGACGGGGAGCATGAAGAGCAAGGACTTGGACATCTGGCGTGTCGATCGTGCGGCGGACGGAAGCTGGCAGGCGCCGGTGCGGTTGCCGGCGCCGGTCAATTCCGGTGACGCGGAGTGGTTTCCCCGCCTGGCGCCAGATGGTTGGCTCTATTTCGGTTCCAACCGGGCCGGCGGGCTGGGCAAGAACGACATCTGGCGCGCGAAAGAAACCAAGCCGGGCCACTGGAAAGTGGAAAATGCCGGGCCCGCGATCAACACCCCCGGCGACGAATACGAGCCGCTGCCGTCGCCCGACGGCCGGCGCCTCATCGTGATGGCGGATGGTGGCCTGTATGCATCGCACCGTGAAGGTCAGGCATGGTCGAAGAAGGTGAAGCTCGGGCCTGAAGTGAACGTCAACGGCAGCGAGATCGGCGCGCTGTTCTCGCCGAGCGGGAAATCGCTGCTGTTCGCGCGTGATACCGGCGAGCCGTCATCCGGTGAGTTCTTCGTGTGGCAGCCGAACGGTGAGGAAGCCTGGCCGCCGGTGTGCGGGCGAGCTAAGCGCGAATAGACCTCGGGAAGCGGGGGGCGGCGCCCTAGCGTCTTGCACGCGACGTGTGTGCCCCACATGCGGCGGCTGTGCGCGGCCAGCAGATCGCCACGCGTGATGAGGCCGGTCATGTGGGTCGCCATCGACGCTTAGGCGGCCGACGTTCGCCTCAGCGCTTGGGTGCGAGCTCGCCGACCACGTTGCCGCTCTGATCCAGCGCCTGCACGGTCGGCGTGCCGTCCTTGGCGACCATCATCACCAGGCGCGGCCGGCCGTCGGCGTCGTTGATCGCGAGCCCGACCGTATCGTCCTCGCCGCGACCCATGGTCAGGCGCGTCTTCGGCGTGCCGTGCATGGCGTAGAAGTCGGCGAGCCGCTTGGCCTGTTCTTCCGGCGGCAGGTCCTTGATCTGATCGAGCAGCGTGAGGAGTTCCAGGATCGAAAAATCCGGTTGGTCGATCAGCCGCAGCCGGCTGCTGCTGGCCTTGCCCGCCTGACCGGCGTCGAGAGCCATCAACTGGTCGCGCTCATAGCCGTCGAAGGAGAGGTGCCCGTAGCTGCTCGCGGTGCCGTCCGCGCTCTTCTCGCCGCCGAAGATCAGGCCGCCGTTCTCCGTGCCCTCGTCATTGAGGAAGATCATGCCCGCCACCTTGCGGTTGGGGTGCGGGTACTCCTTGTTCTTGACGTAGATGCCCGGCGCCTTGCCGGTGTTGGAGATCACCAGGCGCAGCGTGCCGTCCGGTTCGCGCACGTTGATGCGCTGGACGTCGAGTTGCTCGACGGAGAACGTCTTCGGTGCGTTCACGAAACCGCTCAACACGGTGACGGCGAACACGGTGGTGAGCACGCCGGAGTAGATCGCCAGAAAACGCTGGCTGCCGAGGTTCATCGCGGACTCCTGGAAAGCAAAAGGGCGGGGCCACAGCCTGTGGCCCCGCCCGCCAGAAAAACGTGATACCTGCCGTGGCAGAAAGCGCTGGCGTTCTCAGAAATGGATGACGGTGCGGATCGACTTGCCCTCGTGCATCAGGTCGAAGGCCTCGTTGATGCGCTCCAGCGGCAGGTTGTGCGTGATGAACGGGTCGAGCCGGATCTCGCCCTTCATCGCCTGCTCCACCATGCCAGGCAACTGGGTGCGGCCCTTCACGCCGCCGAAGGCACTGCCGCGCCAGACGCGGCCGGTCACCAGCTGGAACGGGCGCGTGCGGATCTCCTGGCCCGCGCCGGCCACGCCGATGATCACGCTCTCGCCCCAACCCTTGTGGCAGCACTCCAGCGCGGCACGCATCACGTCGACGTTGCCGATGCATTCGAAACTGAATTCCACGCCGCCGTCGGTCATCTCGACGATGACCTCCTGGATGGGTTTGGCATGGTCCTTAGGGTTCACGCAGTCGGTCGCACCCATGTCGCGCGCCAACGCGAACTTGGCCGGATTAGTGTCGATGCCGATGATGCGGCCGGCCTTCGCCTGTGCCGCGCCCTGGATCACCGCCAGGCCGATGCCGCCCAGGCCGAACACGGCGACGGTGTCGCCTGGCTTCACCTTGGCCGTGTTGTGCACGGCACCGATGCCAGTGGTGACGCCGCAACCGAGCAGGCACACCTTTTCCAGCGGCGCGGCGGGATTTACCACCGCGAGCGAGATTTCCGGCACCACCGTGTATTCGCTGAAGGTGCTGGTGCCCATGTAGTGATAGATGGGCTGGCCGTTGTACGAAAAACGCGTGGTGCCGTCCGGCATCAGACCCTTGCCCTGCGTGGCGCGTACGGCCTGGCAGAGGTTGGTCTTGCCGGATTTGCAGAACTTGCACTCGCGGCATTCGGCCGTGTACAGCGGAATGACATGGTCGCCCGGCTTCACGCTGGTGACGCCTTCGCCGACTTCGACCACGATGCCGCCGCCTTCATGGCCCAGCACGGCGGGGAAGATGCCTTCCGGGTCGTCGCCGGACAGCGTGAAGGCGTCGGTGTGGCAGACGCCGGTATGCGTGATGCGCACCAGCACTTCGCCTTTCTTCGGCGGTGCGACGTCGATCTCGACGATTTCCAGCGGCTGGCCAGGCCCGAAGGCGACGGCGGCACGTGACTTCATGTGTTTCTCCGATAGACGACAAAGGAAAGGAGGGGCGTGACGCCCGCCTATTTCAGGTACGAGCGGACCAGCTCGGTCATTTCGCGCACGCGTTCGGTGCGGCGCGCCTCGGACGGTGCCGGCGCGCCGAATTCCTCGCGGATGTGCGCTTCCATCACCTCGGCCATCAGGCCGTTGACCGCGCCGCGCACGGCGGCGATCTGCTGCATTACCGGCGCGCAGTCCGCGCCGGCCTCGAGCGCGCGTTCCAAGGCCTCCAACTGGCCGCGGATACGCCGCACGCGGCCGAGGACGCGCTTCTTTTCTTGGGGAGAGTGGGGCATGGCGGGCTGGCGGCTACCTATACTGGGGTAGAGTATCCTGGCACGTCATCCACGGGTCAATGACGGCGGTCCGTCTGCCGGCATCTTTTCGAAATTGGAAAAGCTGCCTCTGTTTCTGTCTGCTATTTGCTGTTCTGTCGGAAAGCTAGCATGCCTCATCGACCGGCCGCATGCCGCGGCGGCGAGTTCATTGCGAGGCTTTCCATGTCCATTTCAGTCCGCGCCGCTTCCGCGGCCGTTCTACTCTCGCTCGCCGCCGGCGCGCATGCCGAATCGCCGCTGCTGCAGCCGCGCAGCCTGATCGTCGATGGCAGCGTGCCGAAAACGCAGGCCGAAGCACAGATCCTGGCGGCACGTCGCTACGACACCTTCTGGAGCACGGGCGAGGAAGCGCTGGCGAAAGCCGCGCTGGCGTCCGGTTTCATCGATCGCACCCTGCCGCCCGGTCGCGCGCAGGGACCCGAAGGCCCGCTCGCCGTTTCCAAGCTGATGCGCGCCGCCGTGCCCGACCTCCGCTGCGAGGTCGAGCAGATGCTGGTGGTCGGCGACCGGGTGGTGACGCACCTGCGCTTCCGCGGGCACTTCACCGGGCGCTTCAAGGACACGCAGGGACAGGGGCAGGCGATCGACTTCATCGCCACGGACATCTACCGCATTGCCGATGGCCGCATCACCGACAACTGGCACCTGGAAGACAACCTGACCTTGCTGGGGCAGATGGGCTTGGTACGGACGGGCAGCGCGCCGTCGCCGGAGAAGAAATCGTGAGCGGCGAGACTATGGCAACCGTTCCCGGCCGCCGCGAGTTTCTCGCCAAGGCTGGCATAGGCATCGGAGCCATGGCCGCGGGCGTGGCGATCGGAGGAGTACCCGCAACGGCCCAGGCGACTGGGACCCGCTCACCGGCTGCTTCCGGAGGCGCAGCGCGTGGCGAGTTCTGGCCGGGCGGCGCGCGCTTGGTGATCTCCATCTCCATGCAGTTCGAGGCCGGCGGGCAGCCGCCGAAAGGCACCGACAGCCCGTTCCCGAAGGTGGACTTCCCCGACAGCGTTCCTTCCGACGCGGCCACCAATACCTGGTTCGCCTACGGCTATCGCGAGGGCATCCCGCGCATGCTCGACCTGTGGGACAAGCACGGAGTGAAGGTCACCTCCCACATGATCGGCGAGGCGGCCCGGCGCCACCCGACGCTGGCACGCGAAATCGCCGCGCGTGGCCACGAGGCGGCCGGGCACGGACCGCGCTGGAGTTCCCAGTACGCGATGGCCCGCGAGGAAGAACGTCGCTTCCTCATCGCCGCCCGCGACATGGTGAAAGACGTCACGGGCCAGACGCCGGTCGGCTACAACTGCAACTGGTTGCGCCGTGGCCCGCATACGTTGTCGCTGCTGCAGGAGCTGGGCTACCTCTATCACATCGATGATCTGAGCCGCGACGAACCTTTCATCGAGACGGTCGATGGCAAGGATTTCGTCGTGGTGCCGTATACGTTGCGCAACAACGACATCTTGCTCGTCGAGGGCCGCAACTACTCGCCGGACGCCTTCCTCGCCCAGATCAAGCGCGATTTCGATCAGCTGTACGAGGAGGGCGCCTCGCGCCGGCGCATGATGTCCGTCAGCGCGCACGACCGCATCAGCGGTTCGCCGCAGATGGTGCGCGTGTGGGACGAGTTCCTGAGCTATGCGAAGCAACACGAAGGCGTGGCCTTCATGCGCAAGGACGACATCGCGCGCCATGCGCTGCGCAGTCCGATCACCGTGCGCGAAACCGAGACCATCTGAAGGAAATGAAAGCATGAAGAACTTCGAAGGCAAGAAGGTATTGGTGATCGGCGGCAGTTCCGGCATCGGCCAGGCCGCGGCGCGAGCGTTCGCGGCGGTGGGCGCGACGGTGACGATCGCTTCGCGCAACGAGGACAAGCTCACAGCGGCGGCCGAGGCGCTCGGTGGCGACATCCGTACTGCGACGCTGGACATCACCGACGCATCCGCCGTGGAGGCGTTCTTCGCCGCGCATGGCCGTTTCGACCACGTCGTGGTATCCGCCGCGCAGACGCCTTCCGGTCCGTTGCGCGAACTGGGGCTGGACGCAGCGCGCTCCGCCATGAAGAGCAAGTTCTGGGGCGCGTACCACGTGGCACGTTTCGCCCGGATCGCGGCCGAAGGCTCGCTGACGCTGGTCTCCGGCTTTCTCGGGACGCGGCCGAGCGGCAGCGCGGTGCTCCAGGGAGCCCTCAACGCCGCATTGGAGTCGCTAGGCCGCGGCCTGGCCCTGGAACTGGCGCCGGTACGCGTGAACACCGTATCGCCCGGGCTGATCGCCACACCGCTTTGGTCGAAACTGACCGACGACGCGCGCGAGCGCATGTTCCAGAATGCGGCGGAACGCCTGCCCGCGCGCCGCGTCGGACAGCCCGAAGACGTCGCCAACGCCATCGTCTACCTGGCCGCGACGCCGTTCGCGACAGGATCAACCGTTCTGGTGGATGGCGGCGGCGCCATCGCCTGATGCTTTTCACTATCACCTGGAGAATGGCATGCACATCGATCTATCCGGCAAGAACGCACTCGTCACGGCTTCCACCGCGGGCATCGGCCTGGCCATTGCCGTCGGCCTGGCGCGCGCGGGCGCCCACGTGGTGATCAACGGGCGCAGCGCGGACACCGTGAAACAGGTGGTGGACAAGCTTCACCAGCAGTTGCACGGCGCAAGCGTGGAGGGGGTAGCGGGAGATCTGTCGACGGCCGACGGCGCGAAGGCCGTGGTCGATGCAGTGCCGAGCGTCGACATCCTGGTCAACAACGCCGGCATCTTCGGACTCAGGCCGTTCTTCGACATCGACGACGCGGAGTGGGAGCGCTATTTCCAGACCAATGTCATGTCCGGCGTGCGGCTGGCGCGGCATTACATGCGCGGGATGATGGAGCGGAACTGGGGCCGCGTGGTGTTCATCTCCTCCGAGTCCGGTCTCAATATTCCGGTGGACATGGTGCAGTACGGCTTTACCAAGACCGCCCAACTCTCCATCGCGCGCGGCCTGGCCAAGGTGGCTGCAGGCACGGGCGTGACCGTCAACAGCGTACTGCCGGGGCCGACCTTGTCGGACGGCTTCAAGGATATGGTGCGGGAGCAGGCCGAGCGCGAAGGCAAGAGCTACGAGCAGATCGGCAACGAGTTCGTGAAGGCGCACCGCGGCAGCTCGATCATCCAGCGCATCGCCTCGACCGAGGAGGTGGCGAACATGGTGGTCTACGTCTGCTCGGCGCAGGCATCGGCGACGACCGGGGCATCGCTGCGCGTGGACGGCGGTGTAGTCGATACGATCTAGCGGAGGCTTGCTTCCGATTTCCTGCAGCAAAAAAACGCCCCGCGATGCGGGGCGTTTTTCGTCAAGCGCGAGGACCAGGCTCAGCCCTTGCTTTCGGTCTTGTAACGTTCCATGCCGGCGACGATCTCCTGCTTGGCTTCGTCGGCGCCGCTCCAACCTTCGACCTTGACCCACTTGCCCTTCTCCAGGTCCTTGTAGTGCTCGAAGAAGTGGCCGATGCGCTCCAGCCAGTGGCCGGAGACTTCCTTGATGTCCTTGATGTGCGCGTAGCCGTTGAAGATCTTGGCCACCGGCACCACCACCAGCTTCTCGTCGCTGCCCGCTTCGTCGGTCATCTTCAGCATGCCGACCGGATGGCAGCGGATCACCGAGCCCGGCACCAGCGGCAGCGGCAGGATCACCAGTGCGTCCAGCGGGTCGCCGTCGCCGCCGAGCGTGCCCGGCACATAGCCGTAGTTGCAGGGATAGCGCATGGGCGTGGACAGGATGCGGTCGACGAAGATCGCGCCGCTTTCCTTTTCCACCTCGTACTTGACCGGCTCGGAATCCTTCGGGATTTCGATGATGACGTTGATTTCGTTCGGCACGTCGCGGCCGGCGGAGACGAGATGCAGACCCATGATGGTTCCTTGACTTGAAGGCGTGGGGTTGGAAAGGCTTGGGGAAAGCCCTAAAGCATACGGCAAAGCTTGCTGCGCCGCAGCGGGCGGGGCCGGCGGATTCAGGGGCGCGTCAGTGCGTGGCGGGGCTCAGCGCTGGTACGGGCGCTCGCGCAACCATTTGGTGGCAATCCATTTTTCGCCGCGGATCACGGGCAGGCCGGCATGTAGCGAGCTCTGGTCGCCGGTGTCGTAGGCGAAATAGACGGCCGAACCGCGCAGCGCGGTGACGGTGAAGCCGGCGGCCGGGAAACCGGTTCCGCCGCCTTCGTCCGGCGTATTGAGGTACATCACGATGCTGGCGATGCGCTGGCCGCCGCGCGCGGTGACGGCGGTGAAGCCCGGCTGGGTGGGATCGAACCAGTCGAAGTGCGGCTCGTACTCCTGGCCGGGCAAATAGTGCAGCACCTGCAGGCCCTCGCCATGTTCGACCGGCAGGTCCACCAGCCCGGCGATGCGCTGCTCGATCCGCTGGATCAGCGGCGTCTCCCCGATGCGAAAGAACATGCCGTTGCTGGTGCGGCGCTCATCCGTCTGGTGGCGGCCTTTTTCGTCCACGGTCAACGAACGCGCCAGGCGCGGCGTCGCGAGGGCGATCAGGTCGTCGCACTCGCCCGCGGTAAGCAGCCCATCCAGGACGCGCACCGCCGGGCTGTCCAGGCTGGCGCTGACGCGCACGGCGTGGCCGTCTACCGTGGAGACCGGCGCCACCGGATGCCGCGTGCGTCTGGCGCCGGCGCGTGGCAGCGTGGCGTTCAGCGCCGCCAGCGGAACGCCGAGCACTTCGGAGACGGCACGATGGCTCTGCTGCGCGTCGTAGCCTGCCTCCCGCATCAACTTGACCACGTCCAGCGGCGCATGGCCGCCGCGCGCGGTGGCGAGGATCCATTCGCGCAGTTCGGGGCGGGTTTTGTGAAAGTGCTTCATGGGACGGGGCGGCAGTGCGGGAGGTCCATACTTTACGCGGCGATCGGGCGGTTGGCGGAAGGAACGGCAAGGGCGCTACGTGGTGTCCACGACTGCCGTTCCCGCTTCGCCCTATTTCACGTGTTCCCAGAGATAGGTGTAGCCAAGCGCGTTCATGAACGCCGATTGCTTGTTGTCCGCGGCGGCGCCATGGCCGCCCTCGATGTTCTCGTAGAAGGCCGTGTCGTAACCCAGCCCGGCCAGCTTGGCGTACATCTTGCGCGCGTGCACGGGGCCGACGCGATCGTCGCGTGTCGACGTCGTGAACAGCACGGGCGGGTACTTTTGGCCCGCCTTTGCGTTGAAGTAGGGCGAGAAGGTCCGGATCCACGCCCATTCCTCGGCCTTGTCCGGGTCGCCGTACTCGGCGATCCACGAGGCCCCGGCCGAAAGATGCGTGTAGCGCTGCATGTCCAGCAGCGCCACCTGGCTGACGATGGCGCCGTACAGTTGCGGATAGAGCGTCAGCATGTTGCCCATCAGCAGGCCGCCGTTGCTGCCGCCCATGGCGCCGAGGTGCGCCGGCGAGGTGATGCCGCGCTTGATCAGGTCCTCGGAGACCGCGGCGAAATCCTCGTAGGCGCGGAGGCGCTCGGCCTTGAGCGCGGCCTTGTGCCAGCGCGGACCGTACTCGCCGCCGCCGCGGATGTTGGCAATGACGTAGACGCCGCCCTTGTCCAGCCAGGCGCGGCCGATGGTGCCGCTGTACGTCGGTTGCAGCGAGATTTCGAAACCGCCATAGCCGTACTGCAAAGTGGGGTTCTTGCCGTCCGCCTTCAGGCCCTTGGGCGCGATCTCGAAGTAGGGCACGCGCGTGCCGTCCTTGGACGTCGCGAAGTGCTGGCTCACCTGGTATCGGGATGCGTCGAAGAAACTCGGGCTGTGCTTGATCGCCTGCGGCTCGCCCTGGCCCAGTGTGCCCGCGTACAGCGTGGTCGGTTGCAGGAAGCCGCTGACGGTGAGGAAGTACTCGTCGTTCTCGTCCGCATCGACGCCGGCGGCAGCGATGGTGGACAGCGCCGGCGCACCGCCCAGGCTCTCGCGCTTCCATGCGCCGGCCTGTGGCGTGAGGACTTCCAGCCGGTTCACCACGTTGTCCATCACATTGAGGATGAGGTGGTGGCGCGTCCACGAATAGGCGTCCAGCGCCGTGGTCTGCGTGGGTTCGAACAGCACCAGCAGTTCCCGCTTGCCGGCCATGTAGTCGTCGAACCGCGCGGCGAGCAGCGAGCCGGCCTTGTAGGTCTTTCCGCCCACGCTCCAGTCGCTGCGCGGCGTGACCAGCAGCCACTCACGGTGCACGTCGGTGGTCGCGTCGCTGGGGACGTCGATCTTGACCAGCTTGCCGTCCTTGCTGCGCAGGAAGCTCTCGCTGTCGTAGAAGGCCATCTGGCGGTGAACGAAGTCGCGCTCGAAGCCTGGCGTGTGGTCGCGGTAAGCCGAGATGCTCATGTCCTCGTGCTTGCCTTCGTAGACCACGGTCGCCGTGGACAGCGGCGTGCCGCGCTTCCATTCCTTGACGATGCGGGGGTAGCTCGACGCGGTCATCGAGCCGGGGCCGAAATCGGTGGCGACGTAGAGTGCGTCCCGATCCTTCCAGGACACCTGGGTCTTGGCCTCGGGCAGGGTGAAGCCGTCCTTCACGAACTGCTTGGTGGGCAGGTCGAATTCGCGCATCACGTCGGCATCGGCGCCGCCGCGGGACAGCATCACCAGACAGCGGCGGTTGTCCGGCTTAAGGCACTCGGCGCCGTGCCAGACCCAGTTCTCGTTCTCTGCCTTGGCCAGCGCATCGAGATCGATCACCGTCTCCCAGTCGGGCTGGGCCTTGCGGTACTCGGCCGGCGAGGTGCGCCGCCACAACCCGCGCGGATGCTCCTTGTCGCGCCAGAAGTTGTAGTAGTGGTCGCCGAGCTTGGCCACGAACGGAATGCGTGCGTTGGAGTCGAGCACTTCGAGGATGCGTGCATCCAGCAGCTTGAAGTCGGGCGTCTCCGCATATTGCTTCACCGTCTCGGCGTTGCGCGCGCGCACCCAGTCGAGCTGCTTGGCACCGTCGATGTTTTCGAGCCAGAGGTTGGGGTCGGGTGCGTCGCCGGGGACGGTCGACGTGGCTGCATGGGTGATGCCGGTCATCGAAAAGGCCATTAGCAGGGACAGGGAAAGCTTCTTCACCGGGAGTTCCTTCTGAGGGAAGCAGTCGGGGCATTCAAGCAGCTTTGGCCACGAACAGGAACGGCGGGAGCCTGGGACTTCACTCGCCGATCACCTGCACGAACACGCTGCGGAAAGGATCCGCGCCTTGTTCGGCCTCGGCCTGGGCCTGGGCTGGCAGGGGGTAGCTGTTGCCGACGGTGGCTTGCAGGCCGTGGCCTTCCAGCCAGCCGCGAACGGCATCGGCCCGTTGCCCCGCCAGCGCGGGCGTGCCGCCGCCGTCGGAACTGGCGCGGCCTTCCAGCAGCAGCCGGCGCGTGTTCCAGCGCTGCGTGGCCCAATCGATCACAGCCAGCGTTGCGCGCTGCGATTCACCCAGCTCGGCAGAGCCGCGCGGAAAGAGCACCGGCGGCAGGGGGTGCGGTGGCGGCACGATGCTTACCTGCCAACCGCCAAGGCGCGTGCTCAGCATGTCTTCCATCTGCCTGAGCGAAGCCAGCGAGGCCTCCGCGCCGGGCGCGACGGTAAGGGTAAGCCGACGCGTGGCGGCATCGATGTGCGAGCCCAGCAACGGCAAGGGGAAGTTCGCCACCACGGCGGCGGCGCCGTCACCGGGGCCGGGTGCGGCAGCTACCGCATTGAGATTGCCGCCCAGCGCCGAACGCGGAAGCTCGGTTGCCGCCGGGTCCGCCGTAATCACTGGCGACAGCCGCAATTCCAGGCCCTTGGGAAGCGCGTCATCCAACGCCTGGTGCAGCCGTCTGTCATCGTCCCTGTCGTAGTGTTGCGCGGCGAACGTGACCTCGATCGTACGCTGCCGGTTGTCCAGTTGCAGGTCGAGGACGCGCACGCTCTGTCCACCGAGCGTGCTGGTGAGCGTGCTGCGCACGGTGCCGAGCAGGCTGGTCTGGCGCGCGATGTCGCCCAGGGCGTGCGCCAGCGGCCAGCCCAGCGGCAGCAGTACGGCGAAGCCGACGACCATCTGCCAAGCCACCGCGGCGCGGGTATCGCGTCCGCTGAAGCCGTACCAGGTGCACATCAGCGTGGCGCTGAGCGCGATCGTGGCGAAGTTGGTGGCGAACAGCAGCAGCGCGCCCTGCGAGATGCTCCATTGAGCCACCGCCAGGCCGAAGCCGACCACCGCCATCGGCGGCATCAGCGCGGTGGCGATCGCCACGCCCACGATAGTGCCGCCGCGCTGGCGGATCATCGCGTAGCCGCCGGCCAGGCCGGAGAGGGTGGCGGCGATCATGTCGAAGAGGTTGGGCGTGGTCCGCGCAAGGATCTCGGGCGTCGGCACCCGCAGGGGCGACAGGCGCACGATCAGGATGGACACCAGCAGCGCCAACCCCATGCCGGCCAGCAGCGTGCCCAGTGCGCGGAACACCCGCCGGATATCCAGCGTGGCGATGCCCAGGCCCAGCCGTACGATCGGACCCATCAGCGGCGACACCAGCATGGCGCCGATGATCACCGATACCGAGTTGCACAGCAGGCCGATGGTGGCGATGCCAGCGGCCATCGCGCACATGAAAAGGTAGCTTCCCTCCAGCTCGCCGTTGTCATCGATGTCGGTGGCGATGGCGCCGCGATCGACTGTGGCGACCGTGCGTTTTAACCAGCGGCGGATGGCATCGAGCATGGCTGTCCCTCGCGTGTTCTGACGGGGGAATTATGCCGGGGAACCGCGCCGCCGCTACTCGCCGGCCTGAGATGCGGGCCCACAAAAAAGCCGCCGGTTGGTACCGGCGGCACTTGGGGAGATCCGAGGTCCTCGGCGCCGTTCCGCTGGCGCCGGGCTCGGTAGTTGTGTAATGCGATGTGCTCAGAAGTCGTAGCGCGCCGTGATGCGGAAATAGCGCGGGTCGGACACGTTCAGTTCACGCAGGTAGAGCTGGTTCGGCGTATTGCGCGCGCTGGTTTCGTAGCGATAGTTGTAGGCCGTCGCCACCTGGCGGTTGAGCACGTTGATCACGTCCAGCTGCAGCGTGAAGTCCTTCAGCCAGGCCGGCTGATAGGCCACGTTGAGGTTGAGCTGGTAGGTCCACGGGGCGGTGCCGTGCGAGCCGCGCGGGGAGAAGGCGTAGTCGGCGGCGGCCGGGACGTAGGTGATCGGCTTGCCCTTCGAATCCAGCTGACCCGGTTTCGTGCCCGAGCCGGATAGGCCGCAGAACCAGTACGCAGCGCCGCTGTAAAGGCCGGCGTCGGCCGTCGGGTAGTGGCTGGTGCAGTTCTTCGGGCGACCCGAGGCGGCGACCAGCGTGGCGCCGAAGCGCCATTCCTCGGTGGCCTGGAAGTAGCCGTACGCCTTGATCTGGTGCTTGCGGTTGTTAGGCAGCAGACCGTTGGAGCCGACCATCAGCTGCGGCAGGTCCCAGTCCTGCGTGGTGGACACGTCGGCCTGGCCGCCGTTGCCGGTATCCAGGTCGGAAGCCAGCTGGCCTTCGGTGTTGCCGTAGTTGCGCGAGAACGTGTAGTCCACGCGGCCGTACCACTTGTCGGCGAACGGATGCTCCAGGAACAGGTCGAGCGCGTAGTACTTGCGCTTGAGTTCCGGTAGACCCAGCTGCTGGCGGGTGTAGGTCACTTCCTTGTAGCTGCCGTCGTCCTGCGCCTGCAGGAAGGTATTGGTCTCGCCCGGGTTGAACAGGAAGCACGAGCCGCCCAGCGCTTGGGCGCAGGTGTCGTCGATCGCGCTGCGCAGCTTGCGGTAGGTCAGCTTGGCACCCCAGTTAAAGGTCGGGCTGACCTGCTGCTCCATGCCGGCGATGTATTCGTCCTGGTAGTGCGACTTCAGGCCCTTCGCCGCCACCGTGCGCGGATCCGGTGCCGTACCGCACTCCAGGTTAGTGGAGACGGCGTTGGTATTGCCGCAAGCGTGGCCCAGGCTGCGGTCCACGGCGATCGGAGTAAGACCGGTCGGCGCGCCGGTCTTCGGGTCGACGCCGGTGTAGGTGAAGTACTCGTTGGTGATCAGCGAACCGGAAGCGCCGCGTACCGCGACGTTGTTCGGCATCGCCAGGTGGTAGCGGCCGGCATTGGCGTACAGCTTCAGCGAAGAATCGCCGAACACGTCCCAGGCGGCGCCGATGCGCGGTGCCAGCTGGTGGCGCTGGCGGGCGTAGGGCTTGCCGTCGCCGTTGTAGTTGGTGAACTGCTCGTTACGCAGGCCGATGGACAGCAGCCAGCGGTCGGTGATCTGCCAGCGGTCCTCGATGAACTGGGCCTGCTGTTCCGTCTTCACCTTGGCGTTCTGCGTGTTGTAGGCACGCGAGACGAAGTAGCCCTTGGTGCCGAGGCCGCCGCCAGACGCCGGCGTGCCGGTGCCGTTGGCGTCGATGGCGACATTCGGGTTGGCCTGCCAGCCGTAGACCCAGGCGTAGCCGCCGGGATAGGACTGGCCGGTGAGCGACTGGGCGGTCTGGTCGTCGACACCCGCGCGCAGGTCGTGGTCGCCGAGGCGATATTCGACGTCCAGACGCCAGCCATGGGTCTTGTCGTTGGCGCCGGGAATCAGCAGCGAAGACACCGCGCCCTGCTGGCAGGCGCCATAGGTCAGGCCCGGAGCCTGTACGAGGGCCGTGGACGAGATGTACGGGCAGCTCGGGTCATAGCCGAACGGCTCCTGCAAATGCTTGATGTTCTGCTTGCCGACCAGCGCGGATACGGTCAGGTCGTCGGTGATGTAGCCGGTGTACTTGGCGATGTAGAGACGACTGGCGTCCTTCTGGTGCACGCCGCCGGTCTTGACGTCGCCGTGCGAGAGATTGTTGTAGTTGAAGGAGTAGCGGCTGGAATCGTAGACGATGTTGTCCTGGACGCCGGTCAGCTCAAGGATGTTGCTGTCGGTGATGTTCCAGTCGACCTTGGCGGTCCAGCGCGGCATCTTGTAGGTGTAGTCGTTCCAGCCGGTCTTGGCCGTGGGGGCCGAGGAGTTGGAGAACGATGCGACCGAGTTGCCGCTCTGCTTGGTCATCTCGCCGTCGACGTAGAAGAACAGCTTGTCCTTGATCAGCGGGCCACTGGCATAGGCACCGTAGGTGTTGTACGAGTACTGGTTCTTGTTGCGGTACCAGTACAGCGTGCCGTCGGTGTGCTGCGCCGTGTTCGGGCCGTAGAAGCCGGTATTCGGGAAGTAGTTGTTGCGCGGGTTGGCGCGCAGCGCTTCCGGACGCAGGATGGCGTAGACGCCGGCCTTCCACTGGTTGGAGCCGCGCTTGGTGACGATGTTGATCACGCCGCCGGTGGACCGGCCGAACTCGGCGCCGTAGCCGCCGGTGAGCACCTGCTCCTGGTCGATCGCGTCGAACGGCAGAGTGGTCGAGCCGAGCGACTGCAGCGGATTGGTCACCGCATAGCCGTTGATGTAGTACGCGTTCTCCGAGGAAGCCGCGCCGCCGAAGCTCGGGATATTGCCGAAGCCGGTGGTGCTGTAGCTGGAGTTGTCGACCACGCCCGGCGCGAGCAGGGCGGCGGCGCCGACGCTGCGGGCGATCGGCAGCTTGTTGAGCTGTTCGGAGGTGAGCACGGTGCGGGTATCGACCGAGGACACGTCGATCGCCGGCAGCGCGGAGGCCACCACCGAGACGCCTTCCAGGTTCTTCGCATCATTGGCAGCCGCAGCGGCTCCGAACGATACCTCGGTACCGCCGGAGATCGTGACGACGATGTCGTTGCGCGTGCTGACGGCGCTGCCGTTGTTCTGCAGCGTCACTTTGTACTTGCCAACCGGCAACGTGGAGAAACGATAGCGGCCGCTCTCGTCTACGGTGACGGTGCGGCTGAAGCCGGTCTCGGTGTTTTCGACGACGACCGTGCTGCCCGGCTGCGCGGCCACCTGGCCGAAGATGGAGCCGGTGGTGTTGGACTGCGCGAGCGCGCCCGTGCTGGCGAACGCGAGCCCCATGGCGAGCGCCAATGCGGAATAGCGCAGACGCGGCGCCGTAAAGCTGGTGATGGTCATTACAACTTTCTCCCCCAGGAGTTGAGCGAAAAAGCGCGGCTTTTGGGCGAGCCGCGCGGTCGAAAGAAGAAACGATCCGGGTCGGCGCAGGCCGCAAGAACCTGTCCCGGTTCCTCCCCAGGAACCAGAGCCGTGCGTCGATCGTGTTTTCCCCTGTGGCCGGATGACTTCCGGCCTACTGCGCTTCTATTCGACTGCCCCAAGGCGCGTCAACCGATTTCTAACGAGAATTTCTAGGTATTTTTCACAACGCTTTCACTTCAAGAACTTGCGGCTCTGCAAGTACGCACGAACGCCGGCGTGGCTTTCGTTGAAACTTGCGCCAGCCTTGCATGGCGCTTGCGCGAATGTGACGGACAAAAAAAGGCGGCCTGAAAAGGCCGCCTTTGAAGAGATTTGGACGTCTAAATGGATGCCTGGTGTTTCCGACTCGCTAAGCAAAGTCAGAGCAACGGGATCAGCAACAACGCCACGATGTTGATGATCTTGATCAGCGGATTCACCGCCGGACCGGCGGTGTCCTTGTAGGGGTCGCCCACCGTGTCGCCGGTGACCGCCGCCTTGTGGGCGTCCGAACCCTTGCCGCCATGGTGGCCATCCTCGATGTACTTCTTGGCGTTGTCCCAGGCGCCGCCGCCGGTGGTCATGGAGATGGCCACGAACAGGCCGGTGACGATGGTGCCGATCAGCACGCCGCCGAGCGCCTGCGCGCCGGCCTCGGCGCCGCCCAGCCACTTGAAGCCGAATACCACCAGCACCGGGACCAGCACGGGCAGCAGGGACGGCACCAGCATCTCCTTGATCGCCGCCTTGGTGAGCATGTCCACCGCGCGGGAATAGTCAGGCTTGGTCGTGCCTTCCATGATGCCCTTGATCTCGCGGAACTGGCGACGCACTTCCTCCACCACCGAGCCGGCCGCGCGGCCGACCGCTTCCATCGCCATCGCACCGAAGAGATACGGGATCAGGCCGCCGATGAGCAGGCCGATGATCACGTAGTGATTCGACAGGTCGAAGCGGAAGTCGCTCACCGCCAGGTGCTGGCTCAGGTTGTGCGTGTAGTCGGCGAACAGCACCAGGGCGGCGAGGCCGGCAGAACCGATCGCGTAGCCCTTGGTCACCGCCTTGGTCGTGTTGCCCACCGCGTCGAGCGGATCGGTGACGCCGCGCACTTCCGGCGGCAGTTCGGCCATCTCGGCGATGCCGCCGGCGTTGTCCGTGATGGGGCCGTAGGCATCCAGCGCCACCACCATGCCGGTCATGCTCAGCATGGCCGTCGCCGCGATGGCGATGCCGTAGAGGCCCGCCAGGGCGAAGGCGCCCCAGATCGCTGCGCACACCGCCAGCACCGGCAGCGCGGTGGATTTCATCGACACGCCGATGCCCGCGATGATGTTGGTTGCGTGCCCTGTGGTGGACGCCTGCGCGACGTGTCGCACCGGTGCGTACTCGGTCGCGGTGTAGTACTCGGTAATCACCACCATGGCGCCGGTGAGGGCGAGGCCGATGAGAGCGCAGCCGTAGAGCTTGCCCACCCCATAGGCCGACTCGGACATCAGCTGGCTGGTGATCGGCCAGAACGCAATCGCTGCCAGCACCGCGGAGACCGCCACGCCCGCGTACAGGGCGTTCATGATCTTGCCGCCTGGTCGCGAGCGTACGAAGAACGTGCCGATGACCGAGGCAATGATCGAGGCGCCGCCCAGCAGCAGCGGATAGAGCACGCCGTTGCTACCGGTCTGCTCGGCCATGACGCCGCCGAGCAGCATGGTGGCGATCAGGGTCACCGCATAGGTCTCGAACAGGTCGGCGGCCATGCCGGCGCAATCGCCTACGTTGTCGCCCACGTTGTCGGCGATCACCGCCGGATTGCGCGGATCGTCCTCGGGAATGCCCGCTTCCACCTTACCCACCAGGTCAGCGCCGACGTCGGCGCCCTTGGTGAAGATGCCGCCGCCCAGGCGCGCGAAGATCGAGATCAGCGAGGAACCGAAGGCCAGGCCGACCAGTGCATGCAAGGCGTGCATGATTTCGTAGCCCATGCTGCGCAGCACGGCGAAGTACGCCGCCACGCCCAGCAGGGCCAGGCCGACCACCAGCATGCCGGTGATCGCGCCGCCGCGGAACGCGACGTTGAGCGCCGCGGCCAGGCCGCCGCGCGCCGCTTCCGCCGTGCGCACGTTGGCGCGCACCGAGACGTTCATGCCGATGTAGCCGGTGGCGCCGGAAAGCACTGCGCCGACGGCGAAGCCGATGGCCGTGCCCCAGTCCAGCGCGAGGCCAATGACGATGAAGAGCACCACGCCGACCACGCCGATGGTGGTGTACTGCCGGTTGAGGTAGGCCCGTGCACCTTGCTGGATCGCCGCGGCGATCTCCTGCATGCGCTCATTGCCCGGTGATTTCGCCAATATCCAGCGCACCGAGAGCGCGCCATACAGAACTGCCACGACCGCACACGCGAGCACGATCCACAAGCCATACTGCTGCAGCATCGGAGCCTCCCCATCGGTTGTAGTGGCCGCCTGTTGCAGGCGGTTCCGGCGAGTATAGGCAGAGGTCGGCGGGCGTTATGTTGTGCGACGCAACGGCGCACGAAAAAGGCGGTGTCCGTAGACACCGCCTTCACCAACGCACCGTGTGGAGCTTCGTTCGCCGCTCAGTTCAGCACCATGTCCAGGATGATGCCCGTACCGATGGCGACCAGCAGGTAGCCGCCGTCGTCACGCACCCAGTGGTAGCCGTACGGCGGCGGGCGCAGGCGGTAGTAGCGGTAGTCGTTCACTACGTAAACCGGGCCGTAGTACCGCTCGCCGCGCGCCCAGCGATGCGGGTGGGGGCGGTAGTGGCCGCCATAGTAGTAACGGCGATCATCGTGCCAGCCCCGATCCGGACCGCGCCAATGATCGCGGCGGTCGTGGTCGTGGCGGCCCCAGTCGCCCCGGTCGTAGTGACCATGGCGGTCGCCGTGACCGTGACCATGACCGTCGGCCAGCGCGACGCCGCTGCCCGCGAGCAGGCCGAGGGCGAGGAACAGTTTGCTGAGGTTTTTCATAAGCGCTCCTCCGACAGATCGCCGTCGTTGGGAGGCATCGTAAAAAGATGCGTCTGAACGACGGGGCGTATCCGTCACATACTTTTCATCGATCGGTCAGCTGGCGTCACCCGGAGGACATCTTGCTGTTATTGGAGTGAAATAATTGATTTAAAAGGGAAAAATCTCTAAAGCCGGGCGCCGGGCGGCCGATCCAGGGGCATCCCCGCTTCCCCGAGCAAGGTGTCCCATGCGCTTTCCCTCCTTCCCGGCTCGCTTCCGGTGGCTCGCTTTTTCGGCGGTTTCCCTTCGTGCCCGCCTGATCCTGCGTCTGTGCGGGTTGATGCTCCTGCTGCTGGCGCTCGGCGGTGCGGCAGCGTGGTCGCTGCTCCATGCGGACCGGCGCATGAGCGCCCTGGTGGCCGACGCGCTCAATCCGGTTTCCGACGTCGGCCGCATCCAGAACGACTACGCGGACAGCCTCAATGCGCTGACCCACGCCGGCCTGACCCGGTTGCCGTCGGCACTGGACGAGGCCAAGACCCAGATTCAGTCCAACCGCGTGGATATCGAGCGACGCTGGAAGCAGTTCCTGGGCAGCGGCCTCGCTCGGGAGCAGGCGCAGCTCATCGCGGTGGCCGACGCGCATCGCAAGGCGGCCGAGCAGGCGATCGACGATGCGCTTAAGCAACTGGACGGCGAACAGTACGATCTCGCCCAGCTGCAGATCACCTCGGACGTCCAGCCAGCCTTTGTGCCGCTGCATGCGGACTTCGCCAACCTCTTCGCCAAAGCCTTGCAGTCTGGCGACGACGCGGCCGCCGCCGCGCGGCGCGCCAGCCGGCGCGTGTTGATCGGCCTGCTGGCCATGCTTGCCGTCGGCCTGGCGGCCGCGGTGCTGCTGGATGGTCTGCTGATTCGCTCGCTCACCACGCAATTGCGCCATGCCGCAGCCGCGGCGCAGCGCATGGCCGATGGCGAGCTGGGCCACGCCTTCATTACCGGTCGCGAGGACGAGATCGGTGCGCTCATGCGCACGCTGCGCCAGATGGATCGGCGTCTCGCCCAGGTGGTGCGGCAGGTCCAGCAAGGGGCGGCGAGCGTGACACTGGCCGCCGAACGGCTGGCGCTGGGCAACGACACCTTGCGCGAACGCACGCGCGATCAGGCCCAAAGCCTGGCCGTGACGGCCGCCGCGATGGCACGGATGACCGAAGCGGTCCGCGGCAACGCGGGCAGCGCCGCGCTGGCGGACCGCATCGCCGCGACGGCGCGTGAGCATGCGGAGGCGGGCAGCGGCATCGTGGTGGAGACGCAGCGATCGGTCGAGGCGATCGATGCCGCCAACCGCCGCGTCGGCGGCATGCTGGCCGCCATCGATACGCTGGCCTTCCAAACCCGGCTGCTCGCCTTGAACGCGACGATCGAGGCGGCGCACGCAGGCGCACATGGACGCGGATTCGCCGTCGTCGCCGACGAGGTCCGCCAGCTCGCCCAGCGCAGCGCGAGTGCGGCGCGCGACATCCGCGCGGTGATCGACGACAGCCGGGCCAAGGTCGACACCGGGGCCGAACTGGCGGAACGATCGGGAGAGGTCCTGCAGCGCATCGTCCTCAGTGCGACCGAGGTCTCCAGCGCGGTGGCAGTGATCAGCACCAACAGCCGTGAGCAATCCGCGCGCATCGACGAGGCAGGCGTCGCGGTACGGGCCATCGACGACACGACCCGCCAGAACGCCGCGCTGGTCGACGAGGTGGCGGAGGCCAGCAGAACGCTGCGCGCGCAGGCGGGGGATCTGACCCGGCTGGTGGGTTACTTCCGTTTCGCGGCCGAAGCGCCGATCGGGGGCACGAAAGCGTGACGCGTCTCGCGCGCCTCCTCCGAAAGGTGTACAGGTCCCCCGCAGGCCTTGTGGCAAGCTGCCGCCATGATCCGAAGAACCAACAGGCGCGCATGCCGGTGGCCGGGATGGCTGGCGCTGTCGTGCATGGCATGGTTGCCGGGGCTGTCCCTCGCCCTACCGGCGGGGCCGGAGCGCCTCGAGTGGCACGGCAAGACGTATGACCTCCTGAGCGAGCCGCTGGAGCAGCGCTATCCGGGCGGACAGGGCCGGCCCCGATTCCACGCGGAGCCGGGGCGGGACGCCGGCGCCGGGCGCGGTTATGCGGGCCGCTGGCGGCTGGAGGACGATCGGCTCTATCTGGTCGACATCGACACCTGGCTATGCGGGGGTGGCATCAGCGATGGCGCGGGATGCCGGCGCGCCACGTTGCCCATCCTGTTCGGCGCCGCGCCGGGGCAGGTGGTGTTCGCCGGCTGGTTCAGCGGCGAACTGGTGCTGTCGGAGACGGCGCTTGCGCGCCCGGCGCCGGGAGGCGCCCGGACCATTCGCGTGACGCTGAAGGCCGGCAAGGTGACGCGTATCGAGACGCTCGACGGCGACGGCGGCTCCACGAAGGGCAGCTGAGCGATGTTCTGGCGCACGATCGCTGCCATGACGGCGCTGGCAGCCCTCCTCTATATCGGTGCCGCCGCAGTGCTCTACTTCAACCAGCGGCAGATGCTCTACCACCCCGAGGCGACTTGGCGCGTGGTGCATGCGCCAGACGTCGAGCTGGTCAATGAAGGGGTGACGCTACGCGGCTGGGTGGTTAATCCGGGGCGGGCGCGAGCCTTGCTTTACTTTGGCGGCAACGGGGAGCGCGTCGAGGATCTGCGCGATGCGTGGGCGTCATGGTTTCCCGGCCGCACGATCTATCTGCTGCCCTACCGGGGCTATGCGGCGAGCGGAGGCGAGCCGGAGGAACGTGCCTTGGTGGCCGATGCAGTCGCGTGGTTCGATCGCACGGCCGCTGCGCATGTCTCTGTCGCGGTGATCGGCCGCAGCCTTGGCAGTGGCGTGGCGGTGCAGTTGGCGGCGGCTCGGCCGGTCGAACGGTTGGCCCTGGTGACGCCGTTCGACAGCATGGTGCGCGTGGCCCAGGCCTTCCACCCTTGGATGCCGATCGACTGGCTGGCGCGCGAGCGTTTCGAATCCTGGCGCTATGCGACGAAGGTGTCTTGCCCGGTCCTGATCCTTCGTGCGGAGCAGGACGAACTGGTGGCCGCGCCACGCACGGCGGCGCTGGCCGCCCGTTTTGCGGTGCGTCCGCTGGAGCAGGTGGTGGCCGACGCCGGCCACAACAGCATCCAGGATTACCCGGAATACCGCGTCGATCTGACGCGCTTCATGCAATAGCAGCGGCAGAACGCTCGACATCGCGCAACCACGCGCGCAAGGCGGCGATCGCGGGATCGTGTTCCGCCTCGGGCGGATAGACCAGTTGGTAAGGCAGGCCCTCCAGTTCGGGGCCGAACGGCATCACCAGTGTGCCGCGCGCCAGCGCATCGGCGACCAGTGCCGTGTTGAGCAGTGCCACTCCCTGGCCGGCGATGGCGGCGTCGATGGCATGGGTTTCGTCGGTGAACGTGATGCCGCGCCGGACGTCCAGTGCGGGCTGGCCCGCCACGCGTCGCCAGGTGGCCCAGTCCGGCGGTTCGCGAAAGATCGGTTGCCACTGGAAATGCAGCAGCGGATGGCGCGCCAGGTCGGCCGGCTTGCGCAACTTAAGCGCGGGGCTGCACATGGGCGCGAAGCGCGTGTGCAAGAGGGGTTCGTGTCGCAGCCCGCGATAAGGGCCCTGGCCGTAGCGGATGGCCGCATCGATCTGCTGCGCGGCAAAGTCCACCGGCTGCGTGGAGGCATGCAGCCGCAGATCGATCCTGGGATGCGCGGCCTGAAAGGCGGCCAGGCGCGGCACGAGCAGACGCGCGACGAAGGCCGGCGTCGCGGACACGGTCAGGATGCGTCGCCTTTTCGGCCCCAGCAGCGGTGCGATGGCCTCCGCCATGCGATCGAAGCCGTCGCGCAGTGCCGGGAACAACGCACGACCTTCGGGCGTGAGTATCACCTTGCGCACCTGTCGCTCGAACAGCGCGACGCCGAGCAGGCTTTCCAGCTGGCGGATCTGGTGGCTCACGGCAGTTGGCGTCACCGACAGCTCGTCGGCAGCCTGGCGGAAGCTGAGATGGCGCGCGGCCGCTTCGAATGCCCGCAAGGCCGCCAGGGGTGGCAGACGGCGGGCACGAGATGAATTCACTTCATGCATGACGTGAAAAGCAATCGTTTTTCGTATGTCTATATCGTCCATAGCATGCGCCCCAACGCCATCGATGTGAAACAGCATTCATCCATGAATACTCAAGCGACGACTCTTCTCCATCTGGACGCCAGCGCCCGTGCGGGTCGTTCCGACGTGCACGCCCATGGTTCGCACACGCGTCGGCTCAGCGCCCGCTTCGTCACGCGGTGGCGCGCGGCTCGTACTCACGATCCGGTGCACTACCGCGACCTCGGCCAATGCCCGCCGTCGCCGGTGGATGGCCAGTGGATCCACGCGGCGTTCACGCCGGAGGCCGCTCGCATGCCGTGGATGCGGCAGCGGTTGAGCGAAAGCGACGCCTTGGTGGACGAGCTGGTAAATGCCGACCTGATCGTGGCCGGCGTGCCCATGTACAACTTCGGTGTGCCGAGCGGCTTCAAGGCCTACATCGATAACATCGTGCGCGTGGGCCGCACGTTCGGCTTCGACCGCGCACGTCAGGGAGAACCCTACTGGCCGTTGCTGGCCGAGCGGCCGCGCACGCTAGTGCTGCTGGGTTCACGCGGAGACTTCGGCTACGGGCCCGGTGAGCGCATAGCCGCCATGAACCATGTCGAGCCGGCGGTGCGCACGGCCTTCGGCTATATCGGCATCACCGACGTGCGGAGCATCGCGGTGGAGTACGACGAGTTCGGCGGCGAACGCCTGGCCGCCTCGCTGCAGGAAGCTGAGGCGGCCGTCGATGCCTTGGTGGATGCGTTGCTCGACAAGCGTGCCGATGCCGCGAGCCCCCGCGTCGCTACGGCTTGAATGGGGGCAGCTTTTTGCCCACCGCGACGTTCTTCAGCTGCACGTACTTGGGCAGGCCGTCCTTGCCGTAGGGCGGGGGCGCCTCGCCCTGGATCAGCGGCGCGAGGTAGCGCCGCGCGGCGGCGGTGATGCCGAAGCCGTCGCGGGTGAAGAAGGACGCCGGCATCTTCTTCTCGCGGTTAGCGATCTTGGCCAGCGGCGCGGATTCGATCTTCCAGCGATAGGGCGCGTCCGAAGTGCGCACGATCACCGGCATCACCGCGTTCTGTCCGGCCAGCGCGTACTCGACCGCGGCCTTGCCGACCGCGTAGGCCTGGTCCGCATCGGTCTTGGAGGCGAGGTGTCGCGCGGAACGCTGCAGGTAATCCGGCAGTGCCCAGTGGTATTTGTAGCCGAGCTTTTCCTTCACCAGGGCGGCCAGTACCGGCGCCACGCCGCCGAGCTGCGCATGGCCGAAGGCGTCGCGGGTGCCGGCCTCGGCGAGGAACTGGCCTTCCTTGTTGCGAATGCCCTCGGATGCCACCACGGTGCACCAGCCCACGCGCTCGACGGTGGCCTTCACTTTGGCGAGGAAGGCTTCCTCGTCGAACACGCGCTCCGGAAACAGGATGAGATGCGGTGGCGCGTCGGCGCCTTCGCCGGCGAGGCCTGCGGCGGCGGCGATCCAGCCCGCATGCCGGCCCATCACTTCGAGGATGAAGACCTTGGTGGAGGTGTCGGCCATCGAGGCGACGTCGAGGCTGGCCTCTAGCGTTGCCACGGCGGTGTACTTGGCGACGGAGCCGAAGCCGGGGCAGCAGTCGGTGACGGCCAGGTCGTTGTCCACCGTCTTGGGCACGCCGATGCAGCGAATGTCGTAACCCATGGCCTTGCCCAGCTGCGAGATCTTCAGCGCCGTGTCGGCCGAATCGTTGCCGCCGTTGTAGAGGAACCAGCGGATGTCGTGCGCGCGCAGGACGTCGATCAGCCGCTCGTATTCGGCGCGGTTGGCTTCCAGCGACTTCAGCTTGTAGCGGCAGGAACCGAACGCGCCGCCCGGTGTGTGGCGCAAGGCAGCGATGGCAGCCGTGGGTTCCTTCGAGGTGTCGATCAGCTCCTCGCGCAGCGCGCCCAGGATGCCGTTGTGCGCGGCGTAAACCTGCACGCCGCTGGCGCGGGCGGCTTCGATCACGCCGGCGGCGGTGGCATTGATCACCGCGGTGACGCCGCCCGACTGGGCGTAGAGCAGGCGGCCGGCGGGGGATCGGGACGAACGCTTCATGGACTTCCTCCAGTGGGTCGATCATGCGCTGCGGCAATCGGACAGCGGCGAGAGAAGGCTTTGGACAACAGTGACTTGGCGCAAATGGGCGGCGTTTCTCGTTTGACGACACCCCCGGCAGACGTTAACGTGGCTGTCAATTTCTTCTGTTCCGGCAGCCCGTGGCAGTGTGCTGCGGCAAAGCGGACTTCGTGGAGCATTATGCGACTCGTCCTTCTCGGCCCGCCCGGTTCGGGCAAAGGTACCCAGGCTGCGCGCCTCAAGGTTGAACTCGGCGTCCCGCACATTTCCACTGGCGACATGCTGCGCGCGGCGGTGGCCGCCGGCACGCCGACCGG
Organism: Dyella sp. BiH032; assembly: GCF_031954525.1. NCBI lineage: Bacteria > Pseudomonadati > Pseudomonadota > Gammaproteobacteria > Lysobacterales > Rhodanobacteraceae > Dyella > Dyella sp. BiH032. The sequence continues at coordinate 4,728,096 of NZ_CP134867.1, read as the reverse complement.
TCTGAAAGCCAAGGCGGTGATGGATGCGGGCAAGCTGGTCTCCGACGACATCCTGCTGGCCATGCTCGAGGAGCGCCTGTCGCAGGACGACGTGAAGAACGGCTTCATCCTCGACGGTTACCCGCGCAACGTGGCCCAGGCCGAGGCGCTGGGGCACCTGCTGGCCAAGATCGGCCAGCCGCTGGATGCGGTGGTGAAGCTGGACGTGCCGGATGAAGTGATCATCGGCCGCGTGGAAATCCGCTTCAAGGCCGAGCATCGCAAGGACGACGACCCGGCCGTGGTGCGCGACCGCCTGAAGGTTTACGCCGAGCAGACCGCGCCGGTAGCGGATTTCTTCGCCAAGCGCGGCCAGCTGCAGGTGGTCGACGGCGTCGGCGAGCTCGACGAAGTCACGGCGCGGGTCAAGCGCGCCCTCGACCGGGAAAAGGCCGCCGCCAACGGCTGATCTTCTCCACGGGCCGCCACGAGCGGCCCGTGTCTCGTAAGGGCCGCCGTCGCGTGGCGTCTCATCAACCAAGCTTTATCCGGCGGCCATGCCGCTCTTCCGCGTCGACAGGTTCTCCATGCGTCTGCACATCCTCGGCATCTGCGGCACCTTCATGGGCGGCGTCGCCGCGCTGGCGCGCGAAATGGGCTGGCCCGTCGAAGGCTCCGACGCCAACGTCTATCCGCCGATGAGCGACCAGCTGCAGGCGCTGGGCATCACCCTGATGCAGGGCTACAAGGCCGAACATCTGCAGGCCACCCCGGGGCACGGCAAGCCGGATCTGGTGGTGGTGGGCAATGCGATGACGCGCGGCAACCCGGCCGTCGAGTACATGCTTAACGAGCAGCTGCGCTACGTCTCCGGCCCGCAGTGGCTGGGCGAGACGCTGCTGGCGGACCGCGAGGTGCTGGCCGTCGCCGGCACGCACGGCAAGACGACCACCACCAGTCTGCTGGCGCATCTGCTGGAAAGCGCGGGGCTCGAGCCCGGCTTCCTGGTGGGCGGCGTGCCCGGCAACTTCGGCATTTCCGCGCGGCTGGGCCGCGGCAAGGCGTTCGTCATCGAAGCGGACGAATACGACAGCGCGTTTTTCGACAAGCGCTCCAAGTTCGTCCATTACCGGCCGCGCATCGCCATCCTCAACAATCTGGAATACGACCACGCGGACATCTTCCCTGACGTGGCCGCGATCCAGCGCCAGTTCCATCACTTGGTACGCACCGTGCCCGGCAACGGGCGGTTGATCGTCAACGCGCACGACGAGCGCCTCGCCGAGGTGCTGGCGATGGGCTGCTGGACGCCGGTGGAAACGTTCGGCATCGGCCGTGGCGACTGGCGGGCGGAGCTGACCGAAGCCGATGGTTCGGCATTCCTCGTCCATCGCGGCGACGAGCCGCTGGGCGAGGTGCGCTGGTCGTTGCTGGGCCATCACAGCGTGATGAACGCACTGGCCGCGCTGGCCGCCGCCACTGCGGCGGGCGCGGACCCGCGCGCGCTGCTGCCGGCCTTCGCCGCGTTCGAGAGCGTCAAGCGGCGCATGGAGCTGGTCGGCGAAGTGGGCGGGGTGCGTGTGTACGACGATTTCGCCCACCACCCCACGGCCATCGCGACCACGCTGGCCGGGTTGCGCGCGAAGGTCGGCGATGCGCGCATCCTCGTCGCGCTGGAGCCACGCTCCAATTCGATGCGCCTGGGCGCACACGCCGAAGCGCTCGCCCCCTCGCTGGCGGACGCGGACGGCGTGGTATTCCTGCACCGGCCCGAACTGCCTTGGGACGCCAAACGCGTGACTGCGGCGCTGGAAGGGCGAGGCGCCACCGTGCCGACCGTGGACGCGCTGGTGTCCTCGTTGCAGGCACAGGCGCGCGCCGGCGACTACGTAGTGTTCATGTCCAACGGCGGTTTCGAGAACGCGCCCAGGCGCTTCGTCGAGGCGCTGCGCGGCTGAGTGCGGTCAACCGAGCGGTGCGTCGAAGCTCGGGCTGCGACGTTGGTATTCGCGCTGCGCGGCGAACCACACCGCGGCGCCGAAGCTGATCGTCACCGCGCCCAGCGCGAGCGCGCCCCACGCCAGCCCCAGTGCGCCGAGCACCCAGTATCCGGCCCAGTAGGCCGCCATCGCGCCGAAGATCAGCACGAGATTGACGGCCGCGCGGCCGAAGCTGCCTTCCGGGCCGATCAGATGGATGGCCAGCCCCACCAGGCTGGCGGAGGTGGCGACGATCCCGGCGGTGAGCATCATGCGCGCCGGCTCGGCGGCATGGGTCAGCAGGCTCCCGAGCAGGGTGTACGTCAACGCGGTCAGCACGCTGATCGGCACCAGCAGCATCAGCGCGTCGACGACGATCCGTTGATATTCGGCGCGCGTGGATGGTGCAAGCGTGAGATAGAGATCGGCGAGGTTGGGCCGCATGCGCAGCATGCCGCGGCCCAGCTGCGGAAAGCGCGCCATGGTGAGCAGAATGGCGTAGGCGCCGATCACGGCGGCATTGAACTGCTGGCGATGGATGACCGCGAGGAAATAGATCGCCACCATGCCTGCCACGAGCACCAGGCGCAGCGCGATCGCCTGGGTGTTGTCATGCGGCAGCAGCAGCCGTCGTACCAGCGCGAGCCGGCCGGCCGCGGTGGGGCGCCGCCGGTAGGCGCGCAGCGTGTCTTCCATCGCGCGCTGGGCGGCGCGGTCGAACAGGTCGGAAATCCAGCGGGCCACCGCGCTGCGCGGCGCCGGCGCTTCTTCGAGTCCGGAAGAAGCGGTGCGGCCCAGGCTGGCGTTCTCCAGCGGCGACGCCGGCGTCTCGCGATCTTCGATGCGCAGCAGCGGCGACAGCGCGAACTGCAGCAGAAGCATCGCGCTGAGCAACAACACCGGCGCGGTCCATGGCGAGGCGAGCGCAGCCTGGGTGATGCGCGAGGCGAGATGCGGCATCCAGCCGGCGGCGATGAACACCACCCACAGCGCGAGGCTGACGCGGCGGCCGCAGCCGATCGCCAGCCCGAGCGCCGCGGCCAGGACGAGGCCGGCACTCATCAGCCATGCATACGGCAGATGGACGCTGGCGATCAGCGCGGCCGGCAACCCGATCCATTGCAGGGCGACGACGGCGCCCAACCCGGCCAGGTGGCGGCGAAAATCGGGCAACAAGAAGCTTTCTGGGCGGCACAGCCCGCGTAGCACCTGGCCTTGTCCGATGTGCCAGAACCAGGAGCCGAACGCGAGCGTGGTGGCGCCCAGGTAAGCCAGGCCTTCGTATTCGGAGGCCAGCCCGAACAGCACGAGCCCGGTCAGCCACAGCAGCGTGGACAGCACGGCCAGCAGCGGCAGCCGCTTCCAGAGCTGCAGCCAAAGCTGCCAGACCGGTTTCATGCCAGTTCCACGAATAGGTCTTCGAGCGACGGCGTTTCGAGGCGCAGGCTGGCGCCGAGTTCCTCGGCCAGCGCGCGAAGGGCGGCCGGGTCGGCGTCTTCGATCAGTAACTGCAACTCCGCACCGCTGACGATTGCCTTCAGGGAACCGGCGATGGATGGCGGCTCCGGCCAACCTTCCGCGCGGACCAGCACCGCGCGCAGGAAACGCTCGCGCAGCTCGGCCAGGGGGCGGGTGAACTGGATGCGGCCGTCGCGCAGCAGGGCGATGTCCGCGCCGGCGCGCTCCAGATCGGCCGTGATATGCGTGGAGAAGATCACCGTCTTGCCGGGATGGCGCATCAGTTCTAGCAGTTCGGTCATGAAGGCGCGCCGCGCCTGCGGGTCGAGGCTGGCGACGGGTTCGTCGAGTACCAGCAAGTCCGGCTGGGGCGCGATGGCGCGCACGATGGCGAGCTTCTGGCGCTGGCCCTGCGACAGCTGTCCGATCTTCTGCTTCGGATCGAGCTCCCACCCCGCCAACAGGCGTTCGGCCAGGGCGTGGTCCCAACGTGCGTAGAACGCGGCGGTGAAATCGAGATAGGCGCGCACCTTCATCCATGGAAACAGATCGAAGGTCTGGGGCACGAAGCCGATCCGATGCATGCGCTCGCCACCGGGCTCGGTCATCGGCGCGCCCAGCAGGCGCACTTCGCCGCCATCGATGGGCGACAGCCCGAGCAGGCAGCGCAGCAGCGTGGTCTTGCCCGCGCCGTTGCGTCCGAGCAGGCCGACCACGCGGCCCGCGGGCACCGTCCAGTCCACGCCGCGCAGCACTTCCCGCTTGCCGAAGGACTTGGACAGGCCGGCCACTTGGAGCACGGGCGCGGCGGGCAGGCCGACGGGATCGACGAGCGTGAGCGGCAGTTCAGCGGCGGACATTCCGGCAGGCTCCTCCTGGATCGGGACACTGTGCGGTCGATGGCATGCCGCCGTCCAGTGATCGCACGCGCATCTTGGCCACTACACTTCCCGCATGGCCGAGACGCCCCTTTCCGACGACCTGCCGCTGTTTCCTCTCTCGACCGTGCTGTATCCGCGCGGCCGCCTGCAGCTTCGCGTGTTCGAGCCGCGCTACCTGGACATGGTGCGCGAATGCTCGCGCCGCGGCACTGGTTTCGGCGTATGCCAGATCCTGCACGGCCGGGAGGTAGGCGAGCCGGCCGTGCCCGCGGCAGTGGGCACGATGGCGCGCATCATCGACTTCAGTCACGGAGACGATGGCCTGCTGGGCATCGTGGCGGAAGGTGCCGAACGCTTCCGCGTGACACGCACGCGCATCCGCTCCGATGGCCTGGTGTCTGGCCAGGTAGTGCATTGGCCCGCGGAGCCGGCGCAGACAGTGCCGGTGGAATTCGCCTTGCTGCAGACCATCCTCGGCCGCCTGCTCGAACACATGGCGCCGCATTGGCGCCACGCGACGAGCACGGACTACGACGATGCGAGCTGGCTGGGTTTCCGCCTGGCCGAGCTGTTGCCGCTGGAACGCGAGGAACACCAGCGCATGCTGGAGCTGACCGATCCGCTGCGGCGCCTGGCCGAACTGCAGACGATCCTGCCGCGATTCCAGAAAGCGTAGGCGTCCGTCCGATTACTCGCGTGCTTTGCGTGCCCGCCGGGGGCTCCTACACTTGGCCTCTTTTCCATCGGGACGGAAGCGCCATGGCCAGCCTCAAGGGCAAGACTCTGTTCATCACCGGCGCCTCGCGCGGCATCGGCCTGGCGATCGCGCTGCGCGCCGCGCGTGACGGCGCCAACGTGGCCATCGCCGCAAAAAGCAGCGTGCCCAACCCCAAGCTGCCCGGCACCATCCACACCGCGGCGTCGCAGGTGGAGGCTGCGGGCGGCAAGGGGCTGGCGCTCCGGTGCGATATCCGCGAAGAGGACGAAGTGAAGTCGGCGGTGGCCGCGACGGTCGAGGCGTTCGGCGGCATCGACATCCTGGTCAACAACGCCAGCGCGATCTGGCTGGCCGGGACGCTGGACACACCGATGAAGCGCTTCGACCTCATGCAGCAGGTGAATGCGCGCGGCAGCTTTCTGTGCGCGCAGGCTTGCCTGCCGCATCTGTTGAAGTCGGCCAATCCGCACATTCTCACCCTGGCGCCGCCGCCATCGCTCGACCCGAAATGGTGGGCGCCGCACACGGGCTACACGCTGGCGAAGATGGGCATGAGCTTTGTCACGCTGGGGCTGGCCGGCGAGTTCGGCCCGAAGGGCGTGGCGGTGAATGCGCTGTGGCCGCGCACGATCGTCGCGACCGATGCGCTGAACATGATCCCCGGCGTGGACGTGCCACGCTGCCGCACCCCGGAGATCGTCGCCGACGCCGCGCACGCCGTGCTGGTGAAGCCCGCCGCCGGTTTCTCGGGCCATTTCCTCATCGATGAAGAGGTCCTGCGCGAAGCGGGAGTCGCCGACTTCTCGCGCTACGCCGTCGACCCGGCGCAACCGTTGTTGCCGGACCTGTTCCTGGATTGATGCCGATGACGTGCCCGTTCTGTGCGATCGTCGCCGGCCAGGCGGAGGCGAGCATCGTGGCGGAGACGCCGGCGGCGATCGCGTTCCTGGATCTGCGGCAGGCCGTTCCCGGCCACGTGCTGGTGGTCCCGCGCCGGCACGTGGAAACGATTTTCGAGCTGGACCCGGCCCTTGGCGGGGAACTGATGGTGCTGGCCACGGGCGTCGCCAAGGCGTTGCAGGCGAGCCTGCAGCCGGCGGGGCTCAATCTGTGGCAATCCAACGGCGCGGCCGGTGGCCAGGAAGTGCCGCACCTGCATCTGCACGTGCAGCCGCGCCGGGTCGGCGACGGGCTGTTCCGGGTCTATCCGCAGGGCCTGCCGGCGCCGGCGCGGCGCGACGCGCTCGAGCAGCTGGCGGCGCGCATCCGGCCGCACCTGCCGCTGAGCGGCCCGGCACCCCACCGTATCTGAGACAAGAGGAAGAATCCCCATGAAGTACCTGCACAGCATGGTTCGCGTCCGCGACCTCGACCAGAGCCTGCGTTTCTATTGCGAAGGCCTCGGCCTGAAGGAGACGCGCCGAATGGAGAACGCTGCCGGCAAGTTCACGCTGATCTACCTTGCGGCGCCGGAAACGCCCGACGCGGAGGTGGAGCTCACCTACAACTGGGGTTCGGAAGAGGATTATGGCAGTGCCCGCAACTTCGGCCACCTGGCGTTCGAGGTGGAGAACATCTACGACATCTGCCGGCACCTGCAGGACATGGGCTACACCATCAACCGCCCGCCGCGCGACGGCCACATGGCGTTCGTGCGCTCGCCGGACCTGATCTCGATCGAGCTGCTCCAGCGTGGCGGCCACCTGGCGCCGCAGGAGCCGTGGGCCTCGATGGCCAATACCGGCGCCTGGTAACGGCTGCGGGCATCCGCTCCCGCTCCTCCTTCTGGCAGACCCCGTGCTGACCGTTTGGCGGGTGCCCAGGCTTGGTCGACACGTATAACGTGTGATCCATATCACACTTCTGTAGCAGCCCTGGGGAGGCCCTGCGGAACGTGACCGGCCACGCGGCGGAAGGGCGCCGCGCCCGGGAACCGGAATCAGGGGAGGGGGCATGGCCGTAAGCAAGGTGGACGCCAAGCGCTGCGTGGTGTGGTTTGGCCAGCCCAGCGCTACGGAGCACATGCGATTGAATCGCGCCGGGTGGTACGTCCGCGTGGCGGATGCCTCGGCCATCGGCGGCATCGGCACGCGTGCCGGCAATACCGTGGTGGCGGTGGCCGATCTGCGCCAGGCGGACGCCGCCGCCATATCGGCCATGCAGCACGTCATGGGCGCTTATCCAGGATTGCCCTGGGTGGCGCTGATGCCGTCGGAAATGCCCGCCGGCGATCCGGACCTGGGTGGCGTGATCGACACCTGCGTCGATGTGTTCACCGCACCGGTCGACGTCGACCGGCTGCTGGACTCGCTGGGTTATCTCGGCGGCGACATCGTCCCCGCCGAAACGGACGACCTGGGCATCACCGGACACAGCAAGGCGACGCGCGCGGTCATTGCCAGCGTTCGCAAGTACGCTCCGGTGGATTTGCCGGTGCTGATCACCGGAGAGACCGGCACCGGCAAAGAGGTGGCCGCACGCGCGTTGCATGGGCTTTCCCGTCGCAGCGGCCGTCCGTTCGCCGCGATCAATTGCGGCGCATTGCCGCCGAACCTGGTGCAGTCGGAATTGTTTGGCCACGAACGCGGTGCCTTCACAGGCGCGAATGCACGCCGCATCGGCCATTTCGAATCGGCTGCGGGAGGCACGGTGTTCCTCGACGAAGTAGGTGACCTGCCGGCCGATGCGCAGACCAGCCTGCTGCGTTTCCTGCAGGAGGGCACGCTGGAGCGCGTGGGCAGCAGCCAATCGATCAAGCTCGACGTGCGCGTGCTGGCGGCCACGCATGTGGACCTGGAAAAAGCGGTCGAGCAGGGGCGCTTCCGCGAAGACCTCTACTACCGGCTCAACGTGCTGCGTCTCCACATGCCGGCGCTGCGGGAGCGCGAGGACGACGTCGTGCTGCTGGCCCAGCATTTCCTCGACGCCTTCCGCGAGCACCACGGCAGCCACGCGCGCACCTTCAGCAGTGCCGCCCGGCAGGCCATGCGCCACTTCGGATGGCCGGGCAACGTGCGCGAGTTGCTCAACCGCGTGCAGCGTGCGGCCGTGGTCGCCGAGGACGCGCTGATCACGCCGGAGGACCTGGACCTGGTCCATGTCTCGCAGATGCCGCTGGGCCGGGCGAGCCTGGGCGGTGCGCGCGTCGCGGCCGAACGCGAGGCGGTGATCAGCTGCCTGCGGGAATGCCATTTCAATGTCAGCGAATGTGCGCGGCGGCTGAAGGTCTCGCGCGTCACCATCTACCGGCTCTGCAAGAAGCACGGGCTTTCGCTGGATCAGCTGCGCTGAGGTTTCATCCGATGCTGGCCGCCCGGGCGCCGGGAGGGCGCCGTGCGTGCGCAAGAGGGGCCGGGCGCGATGCCTGAAAGAGACGGAGGGCCCCCGGCCTACAGGGGTCAGCCGGGGGCCTCCGCTGGTGCCCGGTCACAGGGAAGACCGGGTTACCGCCCGCGTCGCCACCAGGCGGTGGCCTTGAACTCGGGTCACTGCATACATGGCAAGCTGCGTGCCATCGTGTGTGCAAGGCTTTGTGCCATTTATTTCAATGAGTTGCGTCAGCCCGTCCGTGTGGCCGATGTAACAGGAGCGTGGCGGCGGCGAGGCAGGGGCATCGGCCGGGAACCGCCAGCCATTGCGGTTCGCGCGCCGCTCGGCAGGTGTATCGCCGCTGCAGCAGGTGCAACGTCCGGCCGTACAGCAGACTTCGGCGGGGAAGCGCATGGAAAAGCCGGGGCGCTGGTTCTACGATGCGCGAGGCCCCGCCGCGCGGCTTGCGCGGGCGATGCGGCCACGTCCCCAACCAACCATTCGATGGTGTTGCCCGAATGGCAATGCCAGGAGCCCCTCATGCACGCGCAGGATTCATCGTCGTCCCTGATCGACCTCGGCAAGCGGTACTGGCTGCCGGTGTACCGACCCCGCGAGGTGGTACTGGATCATGGCAAAGGCGCGCGCGTGTGGGATACCGAGGGTCGCGACTACATAGATTTCGGCGCGGGTATCGCGGTGAACGCGCTCGGCCATCAGGACCCCGACCTGGTGGACGCGCTGGTGGCGCAGGCGCACAAGCTCTGGCACAGCAGCAACGTGTTCTACACCGAGCCGCCGCTGCGGCTGGCCGAGGAGCTGGTGAAGGCGTCAGGCTTCGCGGAGCGCGTATTCCTGTGCAACTCCGGCACCGAGGCGAATGAAGCGGCGATCAAGCTGGTGCGCAAGTGGGCGGCGTCCAAGGGACGTTCGCCAGATCGGCGCGTCATCCTGACCTTCCGCGGTTCCTTCCACGGCCGCACCCTGGCGGCGGTGACCGCCACCGCGCAGCCGAAGTACCAGGAGCACTACGAGCCGTTGCCGGGCGGATTCCGCTATCTGGACTTCAATGACGTTGCCGGACTCGAAGCCGCGTTCGCGCAGGGCGACGTCGCCGCCGTGATGCTGGAGCCCGTGCAGGGCGAAGGTGGCGTGCTGCCGGCCACGCCGGAGTTCATCCGCCGCGCCCGCGAACTGTGCGACGCGCACGAGGCGCTGCTGGTGCTCGACGAGATCCAGTGCGGCATGGGCCGCACCGGCACACTCTTTGCGCACGAGCAGGACGGCGTGAAGCCGGACATCGTTACCTTGGCCAAGGCGCTCGGCTGCGGCTTCCCGATCGGTGCGATGCTGGCCGGCCCGAAGGTGGCCGAGGTCATGCAGTACGGCGCACACGGCACGACCTTCGGCGGCAACCCCATGGCGGCGGCGGTGGCGCGGGTGGCGCTGCGCAAGCTGGCGTCGACGGAACTGATGGCGAATGTCGCGAAGCAAGCCAAGGCGCTGCGCGATGGCCTGGCGGCGATCCATGCGGAGCTTGGCCTGTTCGCCGAGGTGCGTGGCCGCGGCCTGATGATCGGCGCCGTGCTCGCCGACGCCTACAAGGGGCGCGCCGGCGAGATCCTGGATTATGCCGCCGCGCGAGGGCTGTTGGTTTTGCAGGCCGGCCCCGACGTGCTGCGTTTCGTGCCGCCGCTCAACCTGCAGGATGAGGATCTGGCCGAAGGCCTGGCTCGCCTGCGCGCGGCGTTGAGCGATTTCGTCGCGAAGCCTTGAGCTGTTCCGCTACTCGGCGCCGTGCTCCAGCGCGGCGCCGCAGTGGCGGCAGTAGCGCGCGTCCGTCTCGTGGTCGGCGAGGCGGCAGGCGGGGCAGGCGATTCGCTGGCGCGCTTCGCGCATGCCGGCTGCCAGTTCGGCGGCAAAGATGCCGGTTGGCACGGCGATGATGCCGTAGCCGACCAGCATGATCACGGAGGTCAGCAACTGGCCCAGAGTGGTGTGCGGCGTGATGTCGCCGAAACCGACGGTAGTCAAGGTGACCACCGCCCAGTACATCGATTTGGGGATGCTGCTGAAGCCGTTGTCCGGGCCTTCCACCAGGTACATCAGCGCGCCGAAGATCAGCACCAGAGTCAGGATGGTGGTGATGAACACCAGGATCTTGTGCCGTCCGCGCAGCAGTGCCGACCACAGCAGATTCGATTCGTTGATGTAACGCGTCATCTTCAGCACGCGGAAGATGCGCAGGATGCGCAGGGCGCGCACTACCAGCAGGTACTGGCTCCCGACGAAGAAAAGGCTCAGGTAGGTGGGCAGTACGGCGAGCAGGTCCACCACGCCGAAGAAGCTGCGCATGTAGGCCCGTGGCCGATCCACCACGGCGATACGCAGCAGATATTCGGCCGTGAATAGAAGGGTGAAGAGCCATTCCAGCAGGTAGAACAGACGCGTGGCGCGGTCATGCAGGTCTGCGACCGAATCCAGCACCGTGACCAGGATGCTGGAAAGGATGGCGACGATGAGCACGACGTCGAAAAGACGGCTGGGCCGGTCGTCGTGGTCGAAGATCATGTGAAACCAGCGTGCCCGCCAGCCGCTCGCCGTAGCGGGGCCGCAGGGGCGAGAGTGCGCGTCGTGCGACGGTCTGTTCATGACGGAAGCTCCCAGGTGGCGGTCCGACATCGCCCGTGCCTTGCGGCGCCTGCGCACCGCGCGGATGGCAGCATAGCGGCGCGGCGCGGGAGGTCCAGTGAGACCTGCCGGCGGTTCAGCCCAGGCCGAAGGCGATCAGGGCCTGCCGAAGGCCGGCGCGATCCTGGTAGTGGTGGGCGTGCAGGCCCGCGGCTCGGGCGCCGTCGACGTTGGCGGCACTGTCGTCAATAAAGAGCGTGCGTGCCGGGAGGACCCCAAGTTCGGCCAGGCAGCCGAGGTAGGCCGCAGCGGCGGGCTTGGCGGCACCGAACCGGGCCGCCGCATACGCGCGGCCGGCGAACAGGGGGAACAGCTCCGGGACGATGCGCGGCAGTTGGTCTGCCATGAGGTGGCCGTTGTTGGTGAGCAGGCCAAGCGTCACGCGGCCCTGCAGGCGAGACGCGACGTCGATCACCGCCGGGCGAGCTTGCGTGGCGACTCGGCGCGCTTCGACCCAGGCGTCGGCAGGCACCGGCCGCTGCAGATGGTCGCCGAGGGCGGCCAGGTAGGCAGCGGCGTCCAGCACACCGCTGTCCCCCGCCTCCTCGACGCCCGATTCGTAGATGGCCGCATGCACCGCGTCCGGCGTGACCCCGATCAGCGCCGCCAGGTGCGCTACGCGCGCCTGGCGGTCGTAGTCAGCCAGCACGCCGTCCAGGTCGAACAGCACACAGTGCAGCGGTTCCTCCATCAGGCCCGGTCCGCGCGGAGCGTCTGGCGGGCGGCTTCCAGCGTCGCGGCGATATCTTCATCGCTGTGTGCGCTGGACAGGAAACCGGCCTCGAATGCCGATGGCGCCAGGTAAATGCCACGCTCCAGCATGCCGTGGAAGAAGCGATTGAATGCCGCCGTGTCGGCCGCCGTGGCCTGGGCGTAGCTTTCGACTTTCTCGCGGGTGAAGAACAGGCCGAACATGGCGCCCACGCGATTGGTGCTGAAGGGCACGCCTTCGCCGTCGGCCACGGCTTGCAGGCCATCGGCCAGCAGGCGGGTGCGGGCGGCGAGGTTGTCGTAGAAGCCGGGTGCCTGGACCAGTTCCAGCATGGCCAGCCCGGCGGCCATCGCCACCGGATTGCCGCTGAGCGTGCCTGCCTGATAGATCGGGCCGGCCGGGGCGATCTGTTCCATCAGCTCGCGGCGCCCGCCATAAGCGCCCACGGGCATGCCGCCGCCGATGATTTTGCCGAAGGTGGTGAGGTCCGGCGTGATGCCGTAGTGCGCCTGGGCGCCGCCGAGCGCCACGCGGAAACCGGTCATGACCTCGTCGAAGATCAGCAGGGCGCCGTGGCGCGTGCATAGCTCGCGCAGCCCCTGCAGGTAGCCCTCCTTCGGCGGGATGCAGTTCATGTTGCCGGCGACCGGCTCGATGATGAGGCCGGCGATGTCGTCGCCATGCTCCTCGAACAGAGCCTTGGCCGCGTCCAAATCGTTATAAGCCAGGGTGAGCGTGAGGTCCGCCGCGGCCTTCGGCACGCCGGGCGACGTGGGGACGCCGAAGGTGAGTGCGCCCGAGCCGGCCTTCACCAGGAAGCTGTCCCCGTGGCCGTGATAGCAGCCTTCGAACTTCACGATCTTGCTGCGACCCGTGGCGCCGCGGGCGAGCCGGATGGCCGACATAGTGGCCTCAGTACCGGAATTCACCATGCGCACCATGTCCACCGAAGGCACCAGGCGCGTGATGGTCTCCGCCATGGTCACCTCGGCGGAACAGGGGGTGCCGAAGGAGAGCCCGTCCTTGATGGCGCGTTCGACGGCCTCACGGACCCTCGGATGGTTGTGGCCGACGATCATCGGCCCCCAGGAACCGACGTAGTCGATGTAGCGCTTGCCTTCGACATCCCACAGATAGGCCCCGTCCGCGCGTGCGGTGAAGAACGGTTCGCCGCCGACCGACTTGAAGGCGCGCACGGGCGAGTTCACGCCGCCGGGCATCAGTTGCTTGGCGCGCTGGAAGAGTTCGTGGTTAGTCATCGTGAAATTCCGGAATGGGGCGGATAGAGATCGGTGAAGCGTTGCGCTGCGGCGCGCACATCGGCGACGGCGAAAAGGGCGGAGATCACGGCGAGGTAATCGGCGCCGGCGCTTACCAGGGAGCCGGCATTCTCAGGCGTGATGCCGCCGATCGCTACACGGGGCACGCCCAGCGCGGCGCTCTGCCGCAGCAGGTCGGGCGAGGCGCGCCTGGCCAGGGGCTTGGTCGGTGAGGGGAAGAACGCACCGAAGGCTATGTAGTCGGCGCCAGCGCCGGCCATGTCGCGCGCGCGCTCGAGCGAGTCATAGGAGGAGACGCCGATGATGGCGTGGTCGCCCAGCACGTCGCGTGCGGCGGCGAGCGCCGGGTCGGTCTCGCCCAGGTGGACGCCATCGGCATGGACGGCAGCCGCCAGCCGGATGTCGTCGTTGATGATCAGGGCCGCGCCGTGCCGGTCGCAGAGCAGCCGAAGCGCGCTGGCTTCTTGATGGCGTCGGGAGTGGTCGGCCGTCTTGTCGCGGTATTGGACCAGCCGGGCTCCGCCGGAAAGGGCCGCGGCGACGGCTTCCAGGAGATCGGCGCGTGGGCCGTCTGTGATGGCGTAGAGGCCAGGATGTTTGAGTTTTGGGTGCATGGTTGTGGTGGATTGCCGCCGTACGCTTTCGCACGGCCGGCTGAGTTGCGAGAATGCGGCTCTTGTTTCCTTTTCAAGCACGGCAACGATGAGCCAGGATTCTTCCAACAATAAGAAGTGGATGTGCGTGGTTTGCGGCTTTATCTATGACGAAGCCGAGGGCTTGCCCGATGAGGGCATCGAACCAGGCACCCGCTGGGAAGATGTGCCCGAAACCTGGACCTGTCCGGATTGCGGTGCCACCAAGGCGGACTTCGAAATGGTCGAAGTGGACTGAGTTTCTCCCATCCTTGTCAGCACGCGGCCCCAAATTGCCATTCCGTTGACCGGGTCGTGTGCTCAGATGCTCCCGTGCCCCTCGCTGAGGGGCACAGCTAGCAGGGAGCCGTCACATGCAACAGTTCGTACCTTTCGAAGACGATTGGGATGCCCTGGAAAAGCTGCATCCCGCCTCGTTGATTCCCTTCCGCGTCGGCGTGCCCTGCGCACATGACATGGCCGCAACGGCCGATCACTCCACCTTGCCGATCGCTCCTTCCACCGTCAGCTCGTCCCCAATAGCGGCGCCGATGCGCCGGGCCGTGCCCGCGTCCAACTCCAGTACATAGCGCGCCGGTCGGTCGCTGGGATAGCTGGGGCAGGGGTCTGCTTTGCACGGCGGCACGTCCAACTGCATGGACACGAGCTTGCGGTTGTCGTCGAAGTACAGAATGTCGAGCGGGATGAGCGTGTTCTTCATCCAAAACCAGCGTTCCTGCGTATCCGGGAAGACGAACAGCATGCTGTGATCGGCCGCCAGTTCGTTGCGCATCATCAGGCCGCGGGCGCGTGTTTCGTCGCTGGTGGCCAGTTCGGCGGAAAAACGCTTGCCGTGCAGCGTCACGCTATGTGTCGCTGCTGGCGCGGCGGCGGCGAGCGCAGGGCCAGCTAGGGTGAGGAACATCAGAGGGGCCAGCAGCCTTTTCATCGCTACCTCGGTTCTTTGGTTTGGACAGATGCGCGCGAGTGTAGCGGGGTGGTGGGTGTCATCTCGCGGAAAAAAATTCCGCGCAACCCCTTCACAGGTTCCGGGATGGGCGATATGATTCTCGCCCCTTCGACGAGACGCCTTCGACGAAGGGTTTCCCCCGAAACGCCAACGACGAAAATTGTTTCTCGCAGGTGTTGACGGACAGGAAAGACGATGTAGAATGGGCGGCTCACCCGGGACGAAATGTTCTGGAGCGATTCGAAGAAAGAGTCGCAAGTGATTGATCTTTGACAGTGTGCGCAGGTGACTTGTGTGGGCGCCTTGCGGTGGATGGAACAACTGTCCACAAATGCAAGCGTCTAACCTAAGAGTCAATTCAAAGCTTGACGTTTTACGGTTAGGACAACGCTTCAGAAAGATAGATCGACTTCGGTTGATCGAAAACTTAAGTGAAGAGTTTGATCCTGGCTCAGATTGAACGCTGGCGGCATGCCTAACACATGCAAGTCGAACGGCAGCACAGTGGAGCTTGCTCCATGGGTGGCGAGTGGCGGACGGGTGAGTAATGCATCGGGACCTGCCCAGACGTGGGGGATAACGTAGGGAAACTTACGCTAATACCGCATACGTCCTACGGGAGAAAGCGGGGGATCTTCGGACCTCGCGCGGTTGGATGGACCGATGTTCGATTAGCTAGTTGGTGAGGTAATGGCTCACCAAGGCGACGATCGATAGCTGGTCTGAGAGGATGATCAGCCACACTGGGACTGAGACACGGCCCAGACTCCTACGGGAGGCAGCAGTGGGGAATATTGGACAATGGGCGAAAGCCTGATCCAGCAATGCCGCGTGTGTGAAGAAGGCCTTCGGGTTGTAAAGCACTTTTATCAGGAGCGAAATACTACCGGCTAATACCCGGTGGGGCTGACGGTACCTGAGGAATAAGCACCGGCTAACTTCGTGCCAGCAGCCGCGGTAATACGAAGGGTGCAAGCGTTAATCGGAATTACTGGGCGTAAAGCGTGCGTAGGCGGTTTCTTAAGTCTGCTGTGAAATCCCCGGGCTCAACCTGGGAATGGCAGTGGATACTGGGAAGCTAGAGTGTGATAGAGGATGGTGGAATTCCCGGTGTAGCGGTGAAATGCGTAGAGATCGGGAGGAACATCAGTGGCGAAGGCGGCCATCTGGATCAACACTGACGCTGAGGCACGAAAGCGTGGGGAGCAAACAGGATTAGATACCCTGGTAGTCCACGCCCTAAACGATGCGAACTGGATGTTGGTCTCAACTCGGAGATCAGTGTCGAAGCTAACGCGTTAAGTTCGCCGCCTGGGGAGTACGGTCGCAAGACTGAAACTCAAAGGAATTGACGGGGGCCCGCACAAGCGGTGGAGTATGTGGTTTAATTCGATGCAACGCGAAGAACCTTACCTGGCCTTGACATGTCTGGAATCCTGCAGAGATGCGGGAGTGCCTTCGGGAATCAGAACACAGGTGCTGCATGGCTGTCGTCAGCTCGTGTCGTGAGATGTTGGGTTAAGTCCCGCAACGAGCGCAACCCTTGTCCTTAGTTGCCAGCACGTAATGGTGGGAACTCTAAGGAGACTGCCGGTGACAAACCGGAGGAAGGTGGGGATGACGTCAAGTCATCATGGCCCTTACGGCCAGGGCTACACACGTACTACAATGGTCGGTACAGAGGGTTGCAATACCGCGAGGTGGAGCCAATCCCAGAAAGCCGATCCCAGTCCGGATTGGAGTCTGCAACTCGACTCCATGAAGTCGGAATCGCTAGTAATCGCAGATCAGCTATGCTGCGGTGAATACGTTCCCGGGCCTTGTACACACCGCCCGTCACACCATGGGAGTGAGTTGCTCCAGAAGCCGTTAGCCTAACCGCAAGGAGGGCGACGACCACGGAGTGGTTCATGACTGGGGTGAAGTCGTAACAAGGTAGCCGTATCGGAAGGTGCGGCTGGATCACCTCCTTTCGAGAACGACAGAACCTCCTCCGCAAGACGTCCACACAAGACACCTGCATATCCGCATGTAAAAGACATGCCTGGCCCATCCCATTCGATGTGGGGGCCTATAGCTTTATGGGTCTGTAGCTCAGGTGGTTAGAGCGCACCCCTGATAAGGGTGAGGCCGGTGGTTCGAGTCCTCCCAGACCCACCACTTTGGGGCCATAGCTCAGCTGGGAGAGCACCTGCTTTGCAAGCAGGGGGTCGTCGGTTCGATCCCGACTGGCTCCACCAGTTCACGCGGATATGTAGCGCACACGAAAAGATTTTGAAGCGAGACGGCACTGTGGCCGCTTTCGTGTTCTTTGACAATGTAAACGAGTGACAAGCGTCTTGGTTTGAAACCAAACCGAGATGTGTCGTTGAGGCAATTAAGCGAACGCGTTGTTTGGCGTTAGCCCTGAGGCGACTTGGGGTTATATGGTCAAGCGACCAAGCGTATACGGTGGATGCCTTGGCGGTCAGAGGCGATGAAGGACGTGGCAGCCTGCGAAAAGTGTCGGGGAGCTGGCAACAAGCTTTGATCCGGCAATGTCCGAATGGGGAAACCCACTGCTTCGGCAGTATCCAGTACTGAATTCATAGGTGCTGGAAGCGAACCCGGGGAACTGAAATATCTAAGTACCCGGAGGAAAAGAAATCAACCGAGATTCCGTCAGTAGCGACGAGCGAACGCGGACTAGCCCAAAAGCACAGCATGTTTTAGTCGAAGGGTCTGGAAAGGCCGGCCATAGCGGGTGATAGCCCCGTAGGCGAAAAGGCACGTTGTGTGAAATTGAGTAAGGCGGGGCACGTGAAACCCTGTCTGAACATGGGGGGACCATCCTCCAAGGCTAAATACTCCTGACCGACCGATAGCGAACAAGTACCGTGAGGGAAAGGCGAAAAGAACCCCGGAGAGGGGAGTGAAATAGACCCTGAAACCGTATACGTACAAGCAGTGGAAGCCCGCAAGGGTGACTGCGTACCTTTTGTATAATGGGTCAGCGACTTACTGTCAGTGGCGAGCTTAACCGTCTAGGGGAGGCGAAGGGAAACCGAGTCTGAATAGGGCGCATAGTCTCTGGCAGTAGACCCGAAACCGAGTGATCTATCCTTGGCCAGGTTGAAGGTGCGGTAACACGCACTGGAGGACCGAACCCACATCTGTTGCAATAGATGGGGATGAGCTGAGGATAGGAGTGAAAGGCTAAACAAACTCGGAGATAGCTGGTTCTCCTCGAAAGCTATTTAGGTAGCGCCTCGTATGTATCTTCCTGGGGGTAGAGCACTGTTATGGCTAGCGGGTCATCGCGACTTAGCAAACCATGGCAAACTCCGAATACCAGGACAGACTGTACGGGAGACACACGGCGGGTGCTAACGTCCGTCGTGAAAAGGGAAACAACCCAGACCCGCAGCTAAGGTCCCAAAGTTAGTGCTAAGTGGAAAACGATGTGGGAAGGCATAGACAGCCAGGAGGTTGGCTTAGAAGCAGCCACCCTTTAAAGAAAGCGTAATAGCTCACTGGTCGAGTCGGCCTGCGCGGAAGATTTAACGGGGCTAAGCACTACACCGAAGCTCGGGGTGCACACTTTGTGTGCGCGGTAGAGGAGCGTTCCGTAAGCCTGTGAAGGTGGGTTGAGAAGCCTGCTGGAGGTATCGGAAGTGCGAATGCTGACATGAGTAACGATAATGCGGGTGAAAAGCCCGCACGCCGAAAGCCCAAGGTTTCCTCGCGCAACGTTCATCGGCGCAGGGTGAGTCGGCCCCTAAGGCGAGGCAGAAATGCGTAGTCGATGGGAAGCCGGTTAATATTCCGGCACTTGTCTGCAGTGCGATGTGGGGACGGAGAAAGTTAGGTCTACCGGGCGTTGGTTGTCCCGGGGAAAGGCGGTAGGTGGTGATCTTTGGCAAATCCGGGATCACATACACCGAGCACCGAGACGAGCCCTATTGGGCGAAGTGACTGATACTACGCTTCCAGGAAAAGCCACTAAGCTTCAGCTGCAGAGAAACCGTACCGTAAACCGACACTGGTAGGCAGGGTGAGAATCCCAAGGCGCTTGAGAGAACTCGGGTGAAGGAACTAGGCAAAATGGCACCGTAACTTCGGGAGAAGGTGCGCCCTTTTTGGTGGCTACATGCGTAGCTGAGCTGAGAAGGGTCGCAGTAACCTGGCCGCTGCGACTGTTTATCAAAAACACAGCACTCTGCAAACACGAAAGTGGACGTATAGGGTGTGACGCCTGCCCGGTGCTGGAAGGTTAATTGATGGGGTCAGCCGCAAGGCGAAGCTCTTGATCGAAGCCCCAGTAAACGGCGGCCGTAACTATAACGGTCCTAAGGTAGCGAAATTCCTTGTCGGGTAAGTTCCGACCTGCACGAATGGCGTAACGACAGCGGCGCTGTCTCCACCCGAGACTCAGTGAAATTGAAATCGCTGTGAAGATGCAGCGTTCCCGCGGCAAGACGGAAAGACCCCGTGAACCTTTACTACAGCTTCACACTGAACGTTGAGTTCTTCTGTGTAGGATAGGTGGGAGGCTATGAAACCGAGACGCTAGTTTCGGTGGAGCCATCCTTGAAATACCACCCTGAAGTGCTTGACGTTCTAACCTAGGTCCGTAATCCGGATCGGGGACCGTGTGTGGTGGGTAGTTTGACTGGGGCGGTCTCCTCCCAAAGAGTAACGGAGGAGCACGAAGGTACGCTCAGCGCGGTCGGACATCGCGCACTGTGTGCAAAGGCATAAGCGTGCTTGACTGCGAGATCGACGGATCAAGCAGGTACGAAAGTAGGTCTTAGTGATCCGGTGGTTCTGTATGGAAGGGCCATCGCTCAACGGATAAAAGGTACTCCGGGGATAACAGGCTGATACCGCCCAAGAGTTCATATCGACGGCGGTGTTTGGCACCTCGATGTCGGCTCATCACATCCTGGGGCTGTAGTCGGTCCCAAGGGTATGGCTGTTCGCCATTTAAAGTGGTACGCGAGCTGGGTTCAGAACGTCGTGAGACAGTTCGGTCCCTATCTGTCGTGGGCGTTGGAGATTTGAGGGGGGCTGCTCCTAGTACGAGAGGACCGGAGTGGACGTTCCGCTGGTGTTCGGGTTGTCATGCCCATGGCATTGCCCGGTAGCTACGAACGGAAGTGATAACCGCTGAAAGCATCTAAGCGGGAAGCACGCCCCAAGATGAGATCTCCCGAGTCCTAGAGACTCCTTAAGGCCCCATCTAGACTAGGTGGTTGATAGGCGCGGTGTGGAAGTGCAGCAATGCATTGAGCTTACGCGTACTAATGAGCCGTGCGGCTTGACCATATAACCCCAAGACGCTTCGCAGCTCAGCGAGCATCTCGCAAAGTTCATCCAAGACGTTTGTCACTCGTTTACTCCATCTGCCGGACCGGCGCTCCCTAGCGCTGTCCAGCACCCTTTCCCTGGCGACGATAGCGCTGTGGTCCCACCCGATCCCATCCCGAACTCGGAAGTGAAACGCAGCTGCGCCGATGGTAGTGTGGCTTGCCATGCAAGAGTAGGTCATCGCCAGGGGCTTTATCCTGAAAAACCCTCACCTCACGGTGAGGGTTTTTTTTATGGCTCTTCCTCAGCCCTTCTCCAGCCTGTTTCGCACATAAGCACCTGCAGTGCCTCGACCGCAGCACTTCGCTGCACCGTCGCACGATCATCGGGCTGCCGCTCGGCCATGTCGCGAGCGTCACCCTCCCGACGGCATCGGCAATCTTCCGCGCCCGGCTGAGGCTTTCTAACAGGTCGATCCTCTCTGCGCAGTTGGTATCGCTTCGCAGCCAGCGCAGGCGACCATCGAACGGCAAAGGCGCAACTACTCGCGCAAATACAGGGCTTTCTCTCTGCGCTCCGTCCGATAGCGCTACGCCTTTGCGGTCATGGCCAGTTCCAGTTTCCCGCCAGTCGCGCACCCACGTACCTGCTACTTGCCTTCTCAAGAATGAGATCGGCCGTCGTATGCACGAGAGTCGAGCTGACGTTGCGTCACGCCGAAGGTCTGCACGCTTCAACTATGTCGTGTACCGGGAACCATGCAAGCCCCTCGACAAATCACCTCGAACAAATCGCTATGCCAAGTCTGAGTTCTGAGCATTGCGCATCGCGGATCTGCTCTCCAGAGCACTCCGGAATTGAACTTCGAGAAAAAGGCATCGCCGCCCATCCACGACCAACATCCAGGCGTCGCCATCTGATACGCCAGCGGATCCATCCGCATCCTGCACCAGCCAAGCACTTTGCCCATCAAACAAAAAAGGCCTCCCAAACGGAAGGCCTTTTTTCGCAAAACTTAGAAAGACTCAATCCAACCCATACCCAAACTGCTCTTCAAACTCCGTCGCAAACTGCGCATAGTTGAATCGCTGGTTCTGCGTGCCGGGATGCTCCACCTTCAGCGCGCCCATCAGAGAAGCCATGCGGCCAATCGTCGGCCAATCCTTGGCGCGCATGATGCCGAAGATCAACCCCGCGCGATAAGCGTCGCCGCAACCTGTGGGATCGACGATCTTGCGCTCGCGCGCCGGCGGAATTTCGTGCACCACGCCGTCCGCATGAATCAGCGAGCCGCGCGGTCCGAGCGTGACGATATAAGCCTTCACGCGTCCGGCGATCTCTTCCGCACTCCATCCCGTGCGCGACTGCAACAACTGGGACTCATAGTCGTTGACGATCACATACGTGGATTTTTCGATCATCGCCCGGAATTCATCGCCATTGAACAGCGGCATGGCCTGGCCCGGATCGAAAATGAAAGGCACTTCACGCGATGCGAATTCATCCACATGCTGCAGCATCGCTTCGCGGCTATCCGGTGCGACGATGGCGAAACTGATGTCGGGAATGTCGCGCACGTGGTTTTCATGCGCACTCAGCATCGCACCGGGGTGGAACGCCGTGATCTGGTTGTTGTCCAGGTCGGTCGTAATGAAACACTGCGGCGTGAACTGGTCGCCGAACTCGCGCACGTAGTCCAGGCGGATGCCACAGTGCTCCATGTGCGCTCGGTAAGGGCCGAAGTCCTGCCCCACCGTCGCCACCGGCAGCGGGTCGGCACCCAGCAGCTTGAGGTTGTAGGCGATGTTGCCGGCACATCCGCCGAACTCGCGCCGCATCCGGGGAACCAGGAACGACACGTTCAGGATATGCACCTGGTCGGGCAGGATGTGGTTCTTGAACTGGTCCTGGAAGACCATGATGGTGTCGTATGCCAACGAACCGCAAATAACGGCAGACATGATTCGTGGGTGTCCCCGGGCTAGTGAACAGGCCGCGCGAGCGCGGTCTAACCGAAGGTCGGACGGCTGTCCGGCCAAAGTTGCGAATTTTACCGATATCGGAGCCGCGCGGCGACTTCCTTCGGAAAAGCCAGCTCACCTAGCCCGAGCGAAAGTTCGCATATCACCCCGTCCTGCAAGGCTTTCTTAACGATATTGTCCTTGCGCGCAAGGTGCTGCGTCTTTAGACTGGCGCGCTTACTTTTTAGCCAGATCGACGCACGGCGGACCCATGTTCAAGAAGTTTCGCGGGATCTTCTCCAACGACATCTCCATCGATCTCGGCACCGCCAATACCCTGATCTATGTGCGTGGGCAAGGCATTGTCCTCAATGAACCGTCTGTCGTCGCCATCCGCCAGGATCGCGGTCCGGGTGGCCCGCGCGCGGTAGCCGCCGTCGGCAGCGACGCCAAGAAGATGCTCGGCCGCACGCCCGGCAACATCGCCACCGTGCGCCCGATGAAGGACGGCGTGATCGCCAACTTCTCCATGACTGAGGCGATGCTGCAGCACTTCATCAAGCAGGTACACCGCTCGCGCCTGCTGCGCCCCAGCCCCCGCGTGCTGGTCTGCGTGCCCTGCGGGTCTACCCAGGTGGAGCGCCGCGCCATCAAGGAGTCGGCCGAAGGCGCCGGTGCCCGCGACGTCTTCCTGATCGAGGAGCCCATGGCCGCCGCGATCGGCGCTGGCATCCCGGTGCACGAAGCCCGCGGCTCCATGGTGCTGGATATCGGCGGCGGCACCTCCGAGGTCGCCGTGATCTCGCTCAATGGCATCGTCTATTCCCAGTCGGTCCGCGTCGGCGGCGACCGTTTCGACGAGGCGATCATCAACTACGTCCGCCGCAACCACGGCACCCTGATCGGCGAGTCCACCGCCGAGCGGATCAAGATGGAGATCGGCTGCGCCTTCCCGCAGACCGACGTGCGCGAGATCGAAATCTCCGGCCGCAACCTGGCCGAGGGCGTGCCGCGCATGTTCACCATCAACTCCAACGAGGTGCTGGAAGCCCTGCACGAGCCGCTCTCCGGCATCGTGGCCGCCGTGAAGTCGGCGCTGGAGCAGACTCCGCCGGAACTGTGCTCCGACGTGGCCGAGCGCGGCATCGTACTCACCGGTGGCGGCGCCCTGCTGCGCGATCTGGACCGCCTGATCTCCGAAGAGACTGGCCTGCACGTGCAGGTGGCCGAAGAGCCGCTGACCTGCGTCGCCCGCGGCGGCGGCAAGGCGCTGGAGCTGATCGACCAGCACGGCAGCGATTTCTTCGCCGCCGAATAAGCGCTGACGGGGGCAGGGGATGGCACTCGCTCGCGAGGACTCCTCGCCCCTGTTTGCCGGCACTGTCGCCGGCACCCTCCGCCTCATCCTGTATCTCGCGTTCGCCATGGTGCTGATGGTCCTGGACCACCGGAACGGCTGGATGTGGCGCATCCGCTATGCCGCCTCCATCGTCGTCGAGCCCGTCTATCGCCTGGCCGGCCTGCCGGCGGCGGGCATGCGGAACGTCAGCGTCGCGTTCGCCGACCGCAAGCTGCTCACGGAACAGAACCAGCGCCTGCGCGAGGACTTGCTCCTGGCCAACGCCAAGCTCAACCGCATGGCTTCCGTCGCGGAGCAGAACGAGCGCCTCCGGGAACTGCTCGCCACCCAGCACAGCCTGGAGCTCAACGTGCAGCTCGCCCGCGTCATCGACGTGGACCTGGGCAGCTACCGCCACCGCATGCTGCTGAACGTCGGGGCACGGGACGGCGTGAAGAAGGGGCAGGTGGTGATCGATGCCCATGGCGTCATGGGCCAGGTGGTGGAAGTGATGCCGCGCACCTCGCTGGTCATGCTGGTGACGGATCCGGACCACGCCATACCCGTAGTGATCGAGCGCACGGGCCTGCGCACGGTGGCTTACGGTTCCCGCGAAGGCGACCAGCTGAGCCTGCCGAACATTTCCATGGCGGCAGACGTACGCCAGGGCGACAAGCTCCTCACCTCCGGCCTTGGCGGCCGTTTCCCGCCAGGCTTCCCGGTGGGCGAAATCCGCGGCGTCGAACCCGCGGCATCGGGCATGTTCCTGGAAGGGCGTGCGCGTCCCACGGCGGACCTGGACCGCAGCGAGGACGTGCTCCTGCTGCACGACCAGGCCGAGCCGGTCGGCCCACCCGAGCCCGCATCACCCGCCGGTCCTCCGGCCGACATGGCACCCGCGCCTTCCTCAACGTCCGCGTCCCCGCCATCCGCCGGCGGATCGCCCTCCACCGGCGTGCCGAACGCGCCTGCTCCGGCGTCCTCGGCATCCGCTACGGGGGCGCTGCCATGAGCAAGCAACGCGTCGCGACGCTCTGGTTCGCCGGCTCCCTGGTCTTCGCGCTGCTGTCCATGCTCGTGCCGCTGCCGGGCGTGCTGCAGCCGTTCAAGCCCTATTGGCCCGCGCTGTTCCTGCTTTACTGGGCGCTCGAGGCGGGCGACCAGCGGGTCAGCCTTGGGCTGGCCTTCTGCATCGGCCTGTGCGCCGACCTGCTCGATGGCCTGCTGCTCGGCGAACAGGCCATGCGCCTGTGCGCGTTGGTCTTCATCGCGCTCCGCTTCCGTTCGCGCCTGCGCTTCTTCCCCATGTGGCAGCAGACCCTGGCGGTCCTGGCCCTGTTGCTCAACGATCGCGTCGTACTGTTGATCGTTCGCACTTTCGCGGGGGAATCGCTGCCGCCCGCCACCTGGTGGTTCTCGCCGTTCGTCGGCGCCGCACTATGGCCGTTCCTGTTCTTGCTGATGGACGACCTGCGCCTGCGCTTCCGCCTGCAGTAGCGCCATGCCGCCCCGCCGCCGCTCGATCAAGGACTCCCGAGGCGAAAGCACCCTGTTCCGGGTGCGCGCGCTGGTGGGGTTCGCCCTGATCCTGCTGGGCCTTGCCGCGCTGGTCGTGCGCTACAGCTACCTGCAGGTGCAGCGGCACGACGAGTTCGCGCTGCGCTCGGAGAACAATCGCGTCAAGCCGCGCGCCATCCCGCCGGCGCGCGGCCTCATCTACGACCGCAACGGCGTGCTGCTGGCCGACAACGTGCCTGCCTTCCGGCTCGAAGTGGTGCCCGAGCAGGTGCCTGACATGAAGGCGATGCTGGCCGGCATCCGCGACGTCATCCCGCTCGGGGACGATGACGTCGAAGCCTTCAGGAAGCAGCTCAAGCAGAACCGTCGCTTCGACAGCGTGCCGCTGAAACTGCACCTCACCGAGGACGAGATCGCCCGCTTCGCCATCAATCGCTGGCGATTTCCCGGCCTGGACGTGGTCCCCTACCTGACCCGCCGCTATCCCTACGGACCGCTGTTCGCCCACGTCATCGGCTATGTCGGTCGCATCGATGCGGACGACCTCAACCGCCTCGACGCCGATCGCTACAAGGGCACCAGCCACGTCGGCCGCAGCGGCCTGGAGCGCTCCTACGAGGACATGCTGCACGGCGAGCCCGGCTACGAGCTGGTCGAAGTAAATGCCGACGGCCGCGTCCAGCGGGTGCTGGAAACGCACCCGCCCAAGCCTGGCAAGAACCTGTATCTGAGTATCGATGCGAAGGTGCAGCGGGCGGCCACCGAGGCCTTCGGCGGCCGCCCCGGTTCGGCGGTCGCTCTCGATCCGCGCAACGGCCAGGTCATGGCCATGGTCAGCGTGCCGAGCTTCGATCCGAACCTCTTCGTCAACGGCATCAGCAAGGCCGACTACACCGCCTATACCTCGGCGGAGGACAAGCCGCTGCTCAATCGCGCCTTGAAGAGCGCCTACCCGCCGGGTTCGACAGTGAAGCCGTTCCTCGCACTGGGCGGACTGGAATACGGCGTCCGGCGCCCGGAAGACACGGTGCTGTCCACCGGCGAGTTCTGCATTCCCGGACAGCAGCGCTGCTATCGCGACGACAAGCGCGGCGGCGACGGCACGGTGAACATGGTGCGCGCCATCCAGCTGTCCACCAACACCTACTTCTACAAGCTGGCCCTGGACCTGGGCATCGACCGTCTCAGCGGCTGGATGGGCAGCCTCGGCTTCGGCAAGAAGACCGGCATCGACCTGCTCGGCGAAGCCGAAGGCATCCTGCCTTCGCGCGAATGGAAGGCGACCCGCAGCAAGTACGGCTGGTTTCCCGGCGAAACCATCCTCGCCGGCATCGGCCAGGGCTATTGGAACGTGACGACGCTGCAGCTCGCCCATGCCACGGCCACCTTTGCCGGTCACGGCACGCCCTACGCGCCGCGCCTGGTCATGGCCACCTCCGCGGTGAAGGAGCGCCCCGTGTCGCTGCCCAACCCGCCCAGCGGCCCAAGCCTGATCCACAAGGACAACTACTGGAACGTGGTGAACCAAGGCATGGAGGCGGTGATCACCGGCGGCACCGCCAGGGGCCAGTTCACCGGCTTCCCGTACGTCGTGGCCGGCAAGAGCGGCACCGCCGAGCGTTTTTCCCGCCGCACCAACGACTACGACAGCAACAAGAACACCGCGTACCTGGCCACTCGCCACCGCGCCTGGTTCATCGGCTATACGCCGACCGACGCGCCGCGCATCGCGGTGGCGGCGATGCTGGAGCAGGGTGCCTGGGGCGCCCAGGACGCGGGCCCGATCGTGCGCAAGATCATGGAAGCATGGCTGGCATCCCAGGGCGGCGCGGTGCCTGCGCGGAACGCGCCGGAGCAAACGGCGGCACCCGCGATTGCCGCCAGCACGTCCGACGTACCCGAAGACACACCCATCGCCACCCCTGCCGACGTTCCCGCGCAGTTGCCGGGCGACCACGACGGCGGCGGGCAGCAGGACGATGGAGGCCATCCATGATCGACGAACTCCAGGTCAGTCTGCAGCGCTTCCTGCGCCGCGTGCTTACGCGCCCGCGCATCGACCTGCCACTGGCCTTCGGCCTGTTCCTGCTGGCTGCGACCGGCCTGGTCACGCTCTACAGCGCCAGTGGCGGCAGCATGGCGATGATCTCCGGGCAGGCCGCCCGTTTCGTGATGGGCGGCATCCTGCTGCTGCTGATCTCGCGCATTCCGCCGTCGGTGCTGCGCGGCTGGACGCCCTGGCTCTACGCCGGCAGCGTGCTGCTGTTACTGCTGGTGGCGGGCGTCGGCGAGATCCGCAGCGGCTCCAAGCGCTGGCTCAACCTGGGCGTGATGTCCTTCCAGCCGTCCGAGCTGCTGAAGCTGACCGTACCGATGATGGTCGCCTGGTACCTGCACCCGCGCCAGTTGCCGCCCTCGTGGAAGGACATCATCGTCGTC
The DNA here is from genome assembly GCF_031954525.1 of Dyella sp. BiH032. NCBI lineage: Bacteria > Pseudomonadati > Pseudomonadota > Gammaproteobacteria > Lysobacterales > Rhodanobacteraceae > Dyella > Dyella sp. BiH032. The sequence goes on along the minus strand of NZ_CP134867.1, from coordinate 4,700,941 downwards.
GGCGTGCTGATCGGCATCCCCGCTGGCCTGATCGCCGAGCAGCCGGACCTTGGCACGGCGCTGCTGGTGTCCGGCGCCGGCGCGTTCGCGCTGTTCCTATCCGGCATGGCCTGGTGGAAGATCGGCAGCCTGCTGGCCGCGGTGGGCGGCATGGTGCCGGTGGCCTGGCATTTCCTGCATGAGTACCAGCGCAATCGCGTGCGCACGCTGCTGGATCCGGAATCCGATCCGCTGGGCAACGGCTGGCACATCATCCAGTCGCAGATCGCGGTGGGTTCCGGCGGCGTGTTCGGCAAGGGTTGGCAGCACGGCACGCAGTCGCGCCTGGACTTCCTGCCCGAGCACACCACCGACTTCATCTTCGCCGTCTTCTCCGAAGAATTCGGGCTGGTCGGCGTGACGGCCGTGATGGCGCTGTACGCCTTCATCATCGGTCGCTGCCTGTGGATCGCCATGGAGGCGCGCGACACCTATTCGCGCCTGCTCGCCGGCGCTATCGGCATGAGCTTCTTCGTCTACGTGTTCGTCAACGGCGGCATGGTCGCCGGCATGTTGCCGGTGGTGGGCGTGCCGATGCCGCTGGTGAGCTACGGCGGCACCTCCGCCGTCTCGCTGCTCACCGGCTTCGGCGTGCTCATGTCCATCCATGCCAACCGAAAGATGCACGACTGAACAAACGCCGGCGCGCCCGCATTCCGCCCGGGTTTGCGCCGCCATGCGTGCTAGGCTCTGCGCGCATGCCGTTTTCCAGTCGGAAGCGCCCGAACGTTTCCGTCGGTGAATCCCTGCCAGCGAAGTAGCCTGATGACCGTGATTGCCATGTCCCGTCCCCTGCAATGGATTGCCGCTCTGGGCCTCGCCGCCGCCGCGGCGCTGACCCCCGCCGGGGCCGAGACCCACCCGGGACAGGCACAGCTGGTGGCAGAAGTCGCGAAGGACACGGGCAAGAGTCCCGCCGCGCTCAACGCCTTGCTGGACGGCGCGAAGAAGCAGCAGAGCATCCTCGATGCGATCAGCCGTCCCGCCGAAGCCAAGCCGTGGAAGGACTACCGGCCGATCTTCCTCACCGACAAGCGCATCGACGACGGCGTAGCGTTCTATCGGGAGCACCGCGACCTCGTCGAACGCATCGGCCGCCAGTACGGCGTGGCGCCCGAATACATCGTCGCCATCGTCGGCGTGGAGACCTCCTACGGCCGCAACACCGGCAAGTACAAGGTGCTCGACGCGCTGGTGACGCTGGGCCTGTATTACCCACCGCGCGCGGCGTTCTTCCGCGAGCAGCTCAAGGTGCTGCTGAGCCTGCCGGACCACATGCTCGGCGGCCCGCTGGACACGCTCACCGGCTCCTACGCGGGCGCGCAGGGCTGGGGCCAGTTCATGCCGTCGAGCATCCGCGACTTCGGCGTGGACGAAGACGGCGACGGCCGCATCGATCTGCACGATTCACTGCCGGACATCCTCGGCAGCGTCGCCAACTATTTCGCCAAGCACGGCTGGGTCACCGGCGCCCCGGTCGTGGCACGTGCCCAGCCCGATGCCGCGGCCCGGCCGATCGAAGTGAAGGATTCCAAGCCGCAGTGGCCGCTGGAACAGCTGACGGCCTGGGGCTACGCCCCGTTGCAGCCGCTCGACCCGGGCCTGCCCAGCAGCCTGCAGACCCTGGAGGGGCCGGCCGGGCCGGAATACTGGTTCACCTTCCAGAACTTCTACGTCATCACCCGCTACAACCGCAGCCCGCTCTACGCACTGGCAGTGCACCAGCTGGCGCAGGCCATTGCCGCGGGCGTCCGGGAGAGCGAGGCCACGCGATGAAATCCGCGCTGGCGCTGCCGCTCCTGGCCGTCGCCATCCTCGCTCTGGCCGGGTGCAGCGGCAGCAAGCCGCGGCCGTCCAAGCCGGGCAGCTATCCCTCGGGGCGCAGCGGCGGCACGGTATCCCGTGCTTCCGACGGCGGCCGCCGGGGCGGCATCTACGACGATGTGTCGCGGCCGCAGAGCAGCCGCTACCGCGATGGCGCGGACAGCGTGCCGGATGGTCCGCCGCCGGACATCAGCAAGCTGGTCGAGCCGGTGCCGAAGGTCGAGCCGCGCGCGCTCTACGGCAACAAATCGCCGTATTCGGTGCTGGGTCAGACCTACACCGTGCTGCCCAACGCCAACGGCTACGTCGAGCGCGGCATCGCTTCGTTCTACGGCAACAAGTTCCACGGGTACAAGACCTCGAGCCTCGAGGAATACGACATGTACCAGTTCACGGCCGCGCACAAGACGCTACCGCTGCCGAGCTACGCGCGGGTCACCAACCTGGAGAACGGCAAGAGCGTGGTCGTGCGCATCAACGATCGCGGGCCGTTCCACGACAACCGCCTGATCGATCTCTCTTACGCCGCCGCGGTGAAGATCGGCGTGTACCCCAAAGGCACGGGCCTGGTGGAAGTGCGCGCCATCACGCCGGGCGAACCGCTGCAGGATCTGCCACCGCCTCCACCGCCGCCGGTGGCCGCCAGCGCGTCCAAGCCCGGCATCTACCTGCAGGTGGGCGCGTTCGGCGAAAACGCCAATGCCGAACGCGTCGCGCAACAGCTGCGCTCGGCGAACTTCGCCCCCGTGCAGGTGGTCGATGCCGAGGTCAACGGCCGCAGCGTGCGGCGCGTGCGCGTGGGGCCCTTGGCCGACGTCGACAGCGCCGACGAAGTGGCCGCCAAGATCCAGAACATGGGTCTGCCGCGTCCGCAGGTCGCGGTAGACTGACACTTTGCCCTTTCGGCGCTCCGGCGCCAGCCCTATCAAGACCGGAACACTCAGAACGATGAACCTCCTCCGCCGTACCCTTCCTTCGCTCGCCGTCGCCGCCCTGGTGATCGGCACCGCCGTCGCCCAGCAGACCCCGCCCAAGCCCTCGCCGGTGCCGCGCCCGGTGGTCGCCGAGGCGCCGGTACCGCCGCCGCCGGATGTGGACGGCAAGAGCTGGGTGCTGATGGATTACGCCACCGGCCAGGTGCTTGCCGCCAAGGACCCGGACGTGCGCCTGGAGCCTGCCTCGATCACCAAGGTGATGACTGACTACGTTGTCTCCGCCGAGATCGCCAACGGCAAGATCCACATGAACGACCAGGTGACCATCAGCGAGAACGCCTGGCGCAGCGGCGGCGCCGGCACCGACGGTTCCACCAGCTTCCTCAAGCTCAACAGCCAGGTGCCGCTGAAGGACCTGCTGTCCGGCATGATCATCCAGTCCGGCAACGACGCCGCCATCGCCCTGGCCGAGCACACCGCCGGTTCCGAAGGCGCGTTCGCCAACCTGATGAATGCCTACGCCAAGCAGCTGGGCATGGTGAATTCCAACTTCCAGAACGCCTCCGGCTATCCCATCGCCAACCACTACACCACCGCCCGCGACATCGCGATCCTGTCGCGCGCGCTGATCCACGACTTCCCGGAGGACTACGCCATCTCCGCCGTGAAGGACTTCGAGTGGAACGGCATCAAGCAGCACAACCGCAACCTGCTGTTGTGGCGCGACCCCAGCGTGGACGGCATCAAGACCGGCCACACCGCTGCCGCCGGCTTCTGCCTGGCGGCCTCGGCCAAGCAGGGCGAAGCCCGCATGATCGCCATCGTCATGGGCGCCAGCAGCGAGAAGGCGCGCGCCGACGCCGCCATGTCGCTGATGAACTACGGCTTCCGCTTCTACGAGACGCACAAGCTCTACGACGCCAACAAGCCGCTGGCCACGCCGCGCCTGTGGAAGGGCAAGCAGAACCAGATCCCGCTGGGCGTGACCGAGAACGTGCTGGTCACCGTCAAGCGCGGCGACTACGAGAAGCTCAAGGCTACCGTGGACGTGCCCGCCACCCTCGTCGCGCCGTTCACCAAGGGCCAGCAGGTCGGCACGCTGCGCGTCACCCTCGACGGGCAGCCGGTCCAGAACCTGCCGCTGGTGGCGCTGGAAGACGCGCCGCAGGCCGGCTTCTTCGGCCGCCTGTGGGACAGCATCATGCTGTGGTTCCACAGCGACAAGAAGCCTGACGAAGAGAAGAAGTGAGCGAGGTGCCGCCATGCAGGACCTAGATTCGATCAAGGCGCAGAAGGACGGGCAGGGTTTCCAGTTCCCGGGCGAGTTCGAGATCACCGCCATGGGCAACGCCAGCGCCGACCTGCCCAAGCGGGTACCGGCGATCCTGGAGAGCATCGGCCTGCACGTGCTGCACGAGACGGTGAAGCACCGTCATTCGCGCGAAGGCAACTTCCTCTCGGTGACTGTCAGCTTCCGCTGCGACAACCGTGAGCAGTACGACCTCGCGCACAGCACGCTGCGCGCGGACCCGGACATCCGCTTCACCCTCTGAAGACGCGCGCGGGCCGGGGCATTCCCCGGCCCGCCGTCGTTTGGGCCGGGCAGTATCCGGCCCGCGGAGACGCCGGCCGTTGGCCTTGCAAGCCGCGGCCGCCGGCCGCACGTTCTCCCGACCCCTCCCGTTTTCCCGGTTTCCCCATGTCCCTGCCGCTGAAAATCCGCCGTCTCGGCCGCCAGCCCTACGAGGCGACCTGGAAAGCCATGAGCGCGTTCACCGACCAACGCGGTCCGGACACGCCCGACGAGCTGTGGCTGCTCGAGCACGACCCGGTGTTCACCCTCGGCCAGGCCGGCAAGATGGAGCACGTGCTGGCGCCCGGCGACATCCCCGTGGTGCCGGTCGACCGCGGCGGGCAGGTCACCTACCACGGCCCCGGCCAGATCGTGGGTTATCCGCTGATCGACCTGCGGCGGGCCGGCGTGGGCGTCCGTGAGATGGTCCACAAGATCGAACAGGCCATCATCGACACGCTGGACCACTGGAACATCGGCGCCGAGCGCCTGGAAGGCGCCCCCGGCGTCTACGTGGCCGGCGCCAAGGTGGCCGCCCTGGGCCTGCGCGTGCGCCGGGGCTGCAGCTTCCACGGGCTGGCCTTCAATGTCGACATGGACCTGGAACCCTTCCACCGCATCAACCCCTGCGGCTACAAGGGTTTGCAGGTCACCCAGGTGCTAGACTTGGGCGGTCCGTCGCGGCTGGCGGACGTGGAAGACGCGCTGGTGCAGGAGTTCTGCCGCCAGTTCGGTTTCACGGCCGAGTCCGCCGCTCCCGTTCTTCCCGAACTCCCCGCTCGCGTAGCGGTCTGAGCTTGCCTACATGAGCGAAACCTCCCCCTCCAAGGTCATCCCGATCAGCGTCGTCAGCGGCACGCCCGCCGTCGAGAAGCAGCTCGGCAACGACAAGATCGCGCGCAACCGCGCCGGCTTCGACACCGCGACGCCCGTGCTGCGCAAGCCCAGCTGGATTCGCGTACGTCTGCCGCAGGGCAATGCCGTGCAGCAGCTCAAGGCGCGCCTGCGCGAGAACGCGCTGGTCACCGTGTGCGAAGAAGCCTCGTGCCCGAACATCCATGAGTGCTTCAGCAAGGGCACGGCCACCTTCATGATCCTCGGCGAGGTCTGCACCCGCCGCTGTTCGTTCTGCGATGTGGCCCACGGCCGCCCGGCGCCGCCCGATCCGCTCGAGCCCGCCCGCTTGGCCGAGACCATCCGCGACATGCGCCTGAAGTACGTGGTGATCACCTCGGTCGATCGCGACGACCTGCGCGACGGCGGCGCCGAGCATTTCGCCGCGTGCATCCGCGCGACGCGCCACGCCAGCCCGAACATCAAGATCGAGATTCTCACGCCCGACTTCCGCGGCAAGGGCCGCATGGAGCGCGCGCTGGAAGTGCTCAAGGATTTCCCGCCGGACGTGTTCAACCACAACCTCGAAACCGTGCCGCACCTCTACCGCGAAGTGCGTCCGGGCGCCGACTACCAGTGGTCGCTGGACCTGCTCAAGCGCTTCAAGGCGCAGCATCCGGACGTGCCGACCAAGTCCGGCATCATGCTGGGCCTGGGCGAGACCATGGAGCAGGTGCTGGAGACCATGCGCGATTTACGTGCGCATGACGTGGACATGATCACCATTGGCCAGTACCTGCAGCCCACGCCGCATCACCATCCGGTCGTGCGCTACTGGACCCCCGACGAATTCGAGGCGCTGCGCGAAGCCGGCGAGGCGATGGGTTTCGGCCACGTCGCCTCCGGTCCGCTGGTGCGCTCGTCCTACCACGCCGACCTCCAGGCCCACGCCGCCGGTGTCACCGAGCATGCCTAAAGAGAGACTCATGAACCTGCGTAACGTATCGCTCGCGCTACTGCTCGCTTTCACCGTCGGCGGCGCGCACGCGCAATCGGCGGCCGACCTCGGTGCGGGCGGCGGGCGCAAGGCCTCCTCGCTGCCGCTCAAGGCTACGCTCACCCAGGCACAGGCGGCGCAGCTCTCCGCGCGCTTCCTCACTCGCTTCCACTACGACGCGCAACCGCTCGACGACGCGATGTCGGCCAAGATCTTCAAGGCCTACTTCGATTCGCTGGACAGCGAGAAGGTGTTCTTCACCCAGGCCGACATGGCCAAGTTCGCGCCGCTGAAGTCGCAGTTCGACGATGCCATCTGGAACCAGGACCTCACCGGTCCGTTCTCGGTGTTCAACCTTTACATCCAGCGCGCGGTCGACCGCATGACCTTCGCGCGCGAGCTGCTGAAGAAGGGCATCGACCTCAACACCAACGAGAGCTACACCTACGACCGCAAGAAGTCCGACTGGCCCAAGGACCAGGCCGAGCTCGACACCCTGTGGCGCCAGCGCACCACCAACGACTGGCTGCGCCTGAAGCTGGCCGGCAAGAGCGACGACGACATCCGCAAGACGCTCGACAAGCGCTATGCCGGCTACATCGAGCGCGTGCGCCAGCTCGACGGCGAAGACGCGTTCCAGACCTTCATGAACGCCTACGCCGAGTCCACCGACCCGCACACCGACTACCTCGGCCCGCGCGCGGCGGAGAACTTCGACATCTCCATGAAGCTGTCGCTGGAAGGCATCGGCGCCGTGCTCCAGGCGCGCGACGAATACACCGCCATCCGCGAAGTCGTGCCCGCCGGCCCGGCCGCCAAGTCCGGCAAGGTGCACGTGGGCGACCGCATCGTCGCGATCGGGCAGGGCACCGATGGCCCCATGATCGACGTCATCGGCTGGCGCCTGGACGACGTGGTCAACCGCATCCGCGGCAAGAAGGACACTACCGTGCGGCTGGAGATCCTTCCTGCCGACGCCGGCCTGGACGGCAAGCATGAGGTCGTCACCCTCGTGCGCCAGAAGGTGAGCATCGAAGAGCAGGCCGCCAAGAAGAAGATCATCGACATCAAGGACGGCAACGTCAGCCGCAAGATCGGCGTGATCGAGCTGCCCACCTTCTACTCCGACTTCGGCGCGCGCCGCGAAGGCGACAAGAACTTCAAGAGCGCCACCCGCGACGTCGCCAAGCTGCTCGGCGAGCTCAAGCAGGCCGGCGTCGAAGGCGTGATCATGGACCTGCGCAACAATGGCGGCGGTTCGCTCACGGAAGCCAACGAGCTCACCGGCCTGTTCATCGACAAGGGCCCGGTGGTGCAGGTGCGCGACGCGCGCGGCCAGGTGGACGTGCAGGGCGACGACGATCCGGGCATGGCCTGGTCCGGCCCCATGGCCGTGCTGGTCAACCGCGGCTCCGCTTCGGCGTCCGAGATCTTCGCCGCCGCCATCCAGGACTACGGCCGCGGCTTGATCATCGGCCAGCCCACCTTCGGCAAGGGCACGGTGCAGAACCTGGTCGACCTCGACCGCTTCACCAGCCGCGCCAAGGAGAAGCCGCAGCTGGGCGAACTGAAGATGACCATCGCCGAGTTCTTCCGCATCAATGGCGGTTCCACTCAGCTCAAGGGCGTGACCCCGGACATCAACTTCCCGAAGAACGGCGACGAGAAGGACTTCGGCGAATCCACCTACGACAACGCGCTGCAGTGGACCCAGATCGCGCCCGCGCCGGACTACAAGCCCGTGGCGGACCTCAAGGCCTACCTCGGCCAGCTGCAGGCCAAGCACGACGCGCGCGTGGTCAAGTCGCCGTCCTGGAAGCTGATGCTCGACGAGCTGGCGCAGTACCGGAAGATGCGCGACAAGACCTCCATCTCGCTCAACCTCGCCCAGCGCCAGACCGAGCGTAAGGACCAGGACGCCATCCAGGCGGACTTCCGCAACCGCCACAAGGCCATCGACGGCGTCGCTTTCGACGACGACCGCGATTCGCTGGACGACGGCCTCAACCCGAACGAGCGCAGCCTGAAGTCCGAGCTCAAGCAGGAGAAGGAAGCCAAGAAGGCGGCCGACCCGCAGCTCGACGAAACCGCGCACATCCTGTTCGACGCGGTGGGCCTCATCAAGGGCGACGCCAAGCTGGCCGCCGAAGTCCTGCCGTACGGCGGCAAGTTCTCCGCCGGCACGGCCGCGGCCTCGGAGCCGGCCACCGCGCCCGGTTCCCGCTGAGGTCACCGGGTTTCACGAAAAGCGGCGCGTAAGCGCCGCTTTTTTATGCCCGCGCGTTGCTTGCGGTGGAGAGGCGTCGCCCCCATCCGAGCTTGACGTCCAAGGAGTGAACGTCATGCTCGAGCTGTACAAGCTGCATTGGTCCCATTACGTGGAAAAGGTGCGCTGGGCGCTGGATTACAAGCGGCTGCCCTGGCGAGGCATCGACATCGTGGCGTTCACCAAGAAGGAAATGCGCCGCTTCGAAGGCGCGCGGACGGTGCCGCTACTGCACGACCCGGCCACGGGAGCGGCCATTGGCGATTCCTCGCCGATCATCCGCTATCTCGAGGAGACCTATCCCGAGCGCCCGCTTTTTCCCGCCGATCCCGCCGGGCGCGAAGCGGTCTGGCAATGGATGCTCCGGCTCGACTCGACCCTCGGCCTGTATGCCAGGCGCCTGGGCTACACGCAATTGATCATGGAGTGCCCGCAGACGCTGGCGCAGTTATTCATGCCCCAGGTCTGGGGCGGCCTGTTCGCGCGGCGCGGCTGGCGCCGGTTGGCCGCGCCGGTGCTGGGCATGATGCTGACGCTGCGCTTCCGCTTTCACCGCAACCGCCACGATCGCATCTACGAGCGGCTGGAGACGCTGCTGCTGCCGCTCGCCGAGCGGATGGCGACGGAGCGCTGGCTGGTGGGCGGCCAGTTCACTGCCGCGGACCTGACGCTCGCCTCGCTGCTGCGTCCGCTGCGCATCGTGCCGCATTTCAGCCACCACCCGCGGCTGTTGTCGCTGTTCGCCTGGCAGGAACGGCTGTTCCGCGAGCATGGCCGCGACGCCACCTTTCCCTACGAGGACGCGATTCGCGCCCAGCGTTTACGCCGCGGCTGGATGCGCGGACAGGTACGCTGGCTGCGCGAGCGACGCGGCGAAGCCGACCTGCCGCCCGCCGCGTCGCTGGAGGTGGCCAGTAACGATATCCACCCGATCAGCCCCTGGACGCTGCTCACCGGACTGCCGGCCTATCTGAGGCTGCGCTGGTTCCAGGGCATCGACTGGATGCCTTACGTCCCCGAACCCCACCTGTCGGCCTGAGGCTCGCGACGGCCGCTGAACCGGCACCGCCCGCGCCATGGACTTGGCGCGCGGCGCGGCGTACATAGGCAGGCGTTGCCCGCCGCCATAGAGAGCCCGTCATGGACATGCTGTCGAACGTCGCGCTCGCGGGCGGCCTGGCCTGGGCCAGCGGCATCCGCCTCTATGCCACGGTTTTTCTCGCGGGTCTGCTTGGCCGCCTTGGCTACGTGCACCTGCCGTCCGCGCTGGAGATCCTCGCCGATCCCTGGATGCTCGGCGTCTCCGGCGTGCTGATGGTCGGGGAATTCCTGGCCGACAAGGTGCCCGCCTTCGACAGCGTGTGGGACGCCATCCACACCTTCATCCGCATCCCCGCCGGCACGCTGCTCGCCTGGGGCGTATTCAAGGAAGCCTCGCCCGCCATGCAGGCCGCCGCGGCCCTGCTCGGTGGCGCGCTGGTCTCCAGCACGCATTTGGCGAAATCCGGCAGCCGCGCGCTGATCAACACCTCGCCCGAACCCTTCAGCAACTGGGGCGCGAGCGTCGGCGAAGACCTTACCTGGGCCGGCATGTTCTACCTGATGTGGCAGCACCCGCTGGCGCTGCTGGTGGCGCTGGGCCTGTTCGTGTTGCTGATGCTCTGGCTGCTGCCGAAGATCCTGCGCGGGCTGCGCGCGGTGGTGCGCACGTTGCGGCGGCTGTTGGGTGGAACGGAGGACGCCGCGCCACTGGAGCGGTGACTTCTTTCGTCAACCGACGGAGCTGACCCCTTCTTCCGTCGCCGGCCCAAAGGTCGCTGTCGGGAAAAGCGGAGAACCCGGGCGGAGGCGAAGACGATGTCTCGTCCCCGCCCGAACTCTCCTCAAAGCGAATGAAGCGGACCTGGCACGGTCATCTTTGGGCTCGCCTTCGGCTCGCCCCTACCGGCCCGGCAAGATCAGCCCTTCTTCTCCGCCTTCATCTTCTTTTCCGCCTGTTCCTTCTTCCACTGCTGGAATTCCGCCATATGCGGCAGATCGCGCAGCACCTTGCTGCGCGGGTCGACAATCACCAGCGCCCCGGCCGGCGCCGCCAGCGTGCCGCTGCCGTTGGTCATCGGCAGCGTGTGCATGGCGTCGCCCACCTGCACCTCCACCGGCATCGGGAACGGCTTGTCGTGCGGCACCTTCCAATGCAGCGAGAGCGCGTCGCCCTCGTGCTTCACTTCCAGCGACGGCAGCGCCGCCTCGTACAGGTACACGTCGAAGAACCAGCGCAGGTCCTTGCCCGTGACCTGCTTGACGATGTCGATGTAGTCGCGCGTGGTCGCGTAATGCGGCGCGAAGTTGCCCGGCTTCGGGTCCGGGCGCCCATACACCAGCCGGCGCACGGTCTCGAAGAAGGCCTTGTCGCCGATCATCTGCCGCAGCGTATGCAGCATCAGCGAGCCCTTGTAGTAGATGTCGTTGGCCGGCCCATGCCCGGCGTCGTACACCTCGTGCTCGAACTGGCTGCGGCCGGCCACGATCGGGAACGCGTTCTTCACCTGCGTGCGCTCGGTCTGCAGCATCGCGAAGTAGGGCATGTCGCCGTAGAGGTACTGCCCGTACAGCGGTTGCATGTACGTGCCGAAGCCCTCGTGGATCCACATGTCGTCCCAGTCGGCATTGGTCACCTGGTTGCCGAACCACTCATGCGAGAACTCGTGCTGCAGCAGCCAGTCGAAACCGAACTCGCTGCGCGGATAACCGTTGCCGTACGCATTGATGGTCTGGTGTTCCATGCCCAGGTGCGGCGTCTCCACCACGCCCATCTTCTCGTCGCCGAACGGATACGGGCCGATCTGCTCCTCGAAGAAATCCAGCATGCGCGGGAACTCGCCGAACAGCTGCTTCGCCTGCGCCTCATGCCCGCGCAGGTACCACATCTGCATCGGGATGGTGTTGCCGTAGCGGCTCTTGTAGTCGCCCTTCAGCACGTCGAACGGGCCGATGTTGAGCGAGATGGCATAAGTGGTCGGATGCTTCGCACGCCAGTGATACGTGTGGTTCGCGCCCTCGTCCGTGATCTCCACCAGCGTGCCGTTGCCCGGCGCGGCCAGCGACTTGGGCACGGTGATGTACGTATCCACTAGGTCCGGCTTGCCCATCGGGTGATCGATGCACGGCCAGAACAGGTCGCAGCCTTCGCCTTCCACCGCCGTGGCGACCCACGGCTGGCCGTCGTCCGTCTTGGCCCACACGAAGCCACCGTCCCATGGCGCGCGCTTGGCGACGTGCGGCTTGCCGCCGTAGTGGATGTCCACGGTGGTCCGTTCGCCTTTCGCCAGGGGCTTTGTCAGGGAAATCCGCAGGCGGCCGTCAGGATTGCTCCAGGCGCCAGCCGGAAGCGCCTTGCCGTCCAGCGTGATGCTGCTGATCTTGAGGTTCGGGTCCAGGTCCAGCAGCAATGCATCCGCACGTTCGCGCGCGCTGAACGTCAGCCGCGCGGTGGCGTCCAGCGTCTGCTTGGTCGTGTCCACGGCGAAATGCAGCTCGGCGTGATCGAAGTTCAGCCGCTTCTGCTCGGCCGGCAGCATGCCGCCGGAGCGCTGGGTCTGCTCGCTCAGCGGTGGCTGGTCCTTGGCGGACGTGTCGGCGGCAAAGGCCGCATGGTTGCCCAGCAGCGCAGCGAGGCCCAAGGTAAGCAGGCGGGAGCGAAGGGTCGGCATGGAGGGGATCCCTAGGAACGAAGCCCATAGGATGGCAGCGAAGTGTCCTAGGCAACATCGCCGAAGGTCATGCCAACCGGCACTGGCGGCGGCCAGCGGGAACCGGCCGGCGGCCGGCTTCGATCGACAGCGGAACCCGACGCGACGCGGCGCATGCGGCCGATGGCGAGGGATGGGGTGCGGACGGCTAACTGTTCCCACCCCATCGCAAGGAGCGAACGCATGCACTACCTACGCCGCCAGCTCGACCGCCGCCGCGATCAATGCGTCCAGGCCGAGCGCCATCTGTGGCTGGCCCTGCAGAGCGAGGAAATGGTCCGCTACCGGTTTCGCCGCCATCACCTGATCGCCGGCTACCTGGTCGACATGGTCTGCATCCCCGGCCGACTGATCGTGGAGATCGAAGACGGTCGCGTGCAGGCCGCCCCGTCCTACCACTCCGCCCGCACCGTCATGCTGGAAAGCAAAGGCTTCCGCCTGCGCCGTTTTCGAAGCGAGGACGTGCTGCTGCGCAAGCAGCGCGTGCTGGCGGACATCTGGCGCGAACTCGGGCGATTCAGCCATGCCCCTCGCATGGTCTCCATGTGAACCCCCTCGACGCATCCATCGGTCCGGATCGCCCTTGTTGGAGTTCGCCTGCGGCTCACTCCAACCTACGCCGCTCTGTCCGGCGCCCAAACGAAAACGGCCCGCCGAATGGCGGGCCGCTCCGAACGCATGAGCCAATCGCTTCAGCCGCGTGCGTACCTTTGCTGCAGCAACGCGAACATCGCGCGCAGGCCCATCGCCTCGCCGCCGCGCGGGCGGCCGGGGCGGTCGCCGTCGTTCCACGCGTACGTATCCAGGTGCAGCCAGGGCGTGTTGTCCGACACGAAGCGTTCCAGATACAGCGCCGCGGTGATCGCGCCCGCATGGCGCGACGCGCCGCTGTTGGCGAAGTCGGCGATATACGACTCCAGCATCTTCCGGTACGGCCGCCACAACGGCAGGCGCCATAGCGGATCGTTCGTCGCGCGGCCGGCGGCCAGCGCCTGTTCCGCCAGCTCGTCGCGGTTGGCGAACAGCGCCGGCAGGTCCGGCCCCAGCGCCACGCGCGCCGCGCCGGTGAGCGTGGCGAAGTCGATGATCAGCTCGGGCTGCTGCTCGCCCGCGTACGCCAGCGCGTCGCACAGCACCAGGCGGCCCTCGGCGTCGGTGTTGTCGATTTCCACGCTATGGCCGCCGCGCGTGACGATCACCTCGCCTGGGCGCAGTGCGTTGCCGCTCACCGCGTTTTCCACGGCGGGAATCAACAGCGTCAGGCGCACCGGCAGCTTCGCCTCCATGATCAGGCGCGCCAGCGCGATCGCGTGCGCGGCGCCGCCCATGTCCTTCTTCATCCAGCGCATGCCGTCCGCCGGCTTCAGATCCAGGCCGCCGGTGTCGAAGCACACGCCCTTGCCGATCACGGCCACCTTCGGGTCGCCTTGCTTGCCCCAGGTCAGCTCGACCAGGCGCGGCGCGCGATGGCTGGCGCGGCCCACAGCGTGGATGGTGGGAAAGTTGTCCTTCAACAGCTCGTCGCCGACCCACTCGCGCACCTTGGCCTTGTACGCCTTGCCCAGCTGGCTCACCGCCTCGGCGAGCTGCTTCGGGCCCATGTCCTCGGTCGGCGTATTCACCAGGTCGCGCACCTGCGCGGTGGCTTCCACCAGCGGTGCCAGCGCTTTCAGCTCCGCGGCCGGCACGGCAAGCTTCGCCGGCGCCCGCTTCGCCTTGCGGTAGCGGGTGAACTCATACGCGCCCAGCGCCCAGCCCAGCGCAGCCTGCGCCTTGTCGGCGAGCACGCCTTCGTCGGCGAGGTGATAGTTGCCTTCCGGCAGCGCGCGGGGCAGGTGGGCGATCGCGTTCAGCGCATCCGCCGCATCCACGCCGGCCACCACGCGTTCCAGCTTGCCGCTGGCGTCCGCCACCAGCGCGAACGTGCCCGGCGCGCCTTCGAACCCGCTCTGCTCCAGCCACCGCCGTTGCGCGGCGCTCAGGCGCTTTTTCGTGGCGGCCAGACGAGTGGCGTCGGTGGTTTCGATGGCGATGCTCTGGCGGTCGCCGGCTTTGCGTTCGATCAGGGACATGAGACTCCATTCGGCGCGCCGTGCGCGCCTGGCTTGCGGGTTTGGCTCGCCATGATGCGCGCTTTTTTGTGGGTCGGCGAATATCTGGGCGATGGTTCCGCAGCCCGCTAAGCGAAGTGGAAGCGATCACGCCCTTGATTCTTCTCCCTCTCCCCGCCGGGGAGAGGGCCGGGGTGAGGGGCCCTACGGAGCGCGGCTCCGCATCCTTGCCACCGCAGCTTGGGGTTCTCGCTCGCGAACCGCGGAGGGCTGAGGATCGCCACGCGCTTTCATATGGCCGTCATGCCGGCGCGGGCCGGACGGGCACGCAGCGCGAAGCGACGTAGGTTGGGGTGAGCCCGCGAACCCCAATGGGCGCTAAGGGTCGCCGCCCGTTTACCTACTCGTCATTCCGGCGTAGGCCGGATGGAGCGCGTCGCGCAGAAAACGCCCGAAGGGGCGAGAGCTGCGAGTCATCTAGCGGCGACATGGCTCGGTCGTCGCGACGTGGTCGCCAGTCTGGTCTCGCCCCTCGCGGGGCGAGGGTTTCGCTCTCCTGCCGGAGAGCGAGTTACTTCTTCTTGCTTGCCCAAGAAGAAGTAACCAAGAAGAAGGGCCCCTGCGCGGCGCCCTCCGCAGCCTTCGCTGCTCCGGGTGCGTTGAGGGCTGGCCGGGCTTTTCGATCGGGCATCCCTGCCCGAATCGAAAAGGCGGGGACGTCCTGTCCCCGCCCGCCTTTGGCGGCCTGATCGTCCAGCCCTCATCGCCGCGAAGGGAACCCGGAAGATCAAGAGCGACACGGAGCGTCGCTTCGCTCGCTCTCGTTTTTTTCTTGCCGCGGTACGGCACTTCTCCTTCTCCCCGCCGGGGAGAAGGCGGGATGAGGGGCGGGTGCTCGCGAAGACGCGGCTAGAGCCACAGCGCTCGCGTAGATTGCGTTGAGCGCACGAACCCCAACCCGACACGTTTAGGTCCGCCTTACCCGCTTGCCGAGGCCATCAGGCCAAACCCAGAGCGCAAACCAGCCGGGCATCGCAGCCTCTGCTGTGCGCTCTCCGGTATGACGTAAGGAAACCGTGACTACCCACACACGGTTACCTTCAAACTCACCGCTCTTGCCCCTCCAACCAATCCGCCAGCGCCGTCATATCCGCCAGATCCAGATCCGGCGCAGGGCCAAGCTCTTCAGGCCACGCAACCCGCGTGCGGTTGATCCAAGCCGTCTTCAGTCCGGCATCCCTCGCACCAACGACGTCCAACACCGGATCGTCCCCCACATGAAGAATCTCCTCCGGCACCACGCCCAGCCGTTCCGCCGCGGCGACGAAGATGCGTGGGTCGGGCTTGGCCACGCCGGTGTCGCGGGCGCAGACGTGGTGCGAGAAGTGGGCGCGGATGCCGATCATGTCCAGGTCGGCGTTGCCGTTGGTCAGGCTGGCGACCGGGTGGGTCGCGGTGATGCGCTCAAGGGCCGGCAGGCTGTCGGCGTACAGCTCCACGCTGTTGCGCGCGGTGAAGTAGATGTCCCACAGCACGTCCAGCGGAGCGTCGTGCAGGCCGCAGGCGGCGAAGGCGCGCTGCATGGTCAGATGGCGCTGGGCGGTGAAATCGTGGGCCAGGTCGACGCGCTCCTGCGCCACCTGGGCGCGCAGCGCGCGCATGGCCGGGATGGGCCAGGCGCGCGCGACGTCGGGGTAATGCTGGCGCAGATAGGCGTCCAGCTCGAGGTCCGCACGCTCCAGCGCGGGAAGCACCGGCCAGAGCGTGTCGTCCAGGTCCAGCGTGAGTGCGCGGATGCGCAAGGGAAGCCTCAGAGGCTCACCTTCAGCACCTGGCCGATCTTCACGTTGTCGTTCTTCAGGCCGTTCCAGCTGCGCAGGTCGGTCACCGTCACCGAGTACTTCTTGGCGATCACCGACAGCGTGTCGCCCTTGTTCACGGTGTAGGTCTTGTCCAGCGCGGCGGACGTAGCAGCCGCCGTCGCGTTCGCGGTCGCCGCGGCGCTGGCTTCGGCCTTCTTCTCGGTGGTGGCGTCGTTGCGGGCCTGCAAGTCCTGCTTGGCCTGCTGGGTCAGCTCCGAGGTCGGCGCGATGGCCGAACGCGAAGCGTAGGTGGCGCCCGGCGCGGCGACCGGCGTCGGGGTGGGCTCTTCCACCACCGGGCGGGCGCCCACTTCGGCCAGGATCTTCGGACGGCGCGACGCGTCCAGGTCCGCCAGCGCCGGCGCTTCGTCGTACGGCACCAGGTCGTGCTTGCGGGCCACCTCACGCGCCGGGGCGGTCGTCAGGAAGTCCATGAACACCTTCAGCTGCGCGGCCTTCGGGCTGCTGTCGTTGGTGATCAGGTAGACCGGGATGAACAGCGGATAGCTGCCGTCCTTCACCGTGGCCGGGCTGGCTGGGGCGCCGTTGACGCTGAGGGCCTTCACCTTGCGGTTGCCGGTGATGCCCGCCAGCGTGGTCACGCCCAGCGCCTTCGGGTCCAGCGTCACCGCTTCTTCCAGCTTCGCGGTATTCACGTACAGGCGCGGCGCCGCCACCGGCTGATTGCCGCGGCCGAACAGCAGCTTGCGCAGGCTGTATTCCACGCCGTCGCCGGGGCTGGCCACGGCATACAGGTTGATCGGCTCGTCATTGCCGCCGACTTCCTTCCAGTTGGTGATCTTGCCGTAGTAGATGTCGTGCATCTGCTTCAGCGTCAGGCTGTTCACCGGGTTGGACGGGTAGGTGATCATCACCAGCGCGTCCCACGCCACCGGCGTGAACACCAGGCTGCGCTCGGCCGTGCCGTCCGGGCCGCGGGCGCTGCCGGCGAAATCCGCCGTGCCCTTGGCCACGGCATCCAGGCCCGAGGCGGTATTGAACGGCTGCACCTCGATCTTGCCCTTGCCGGACTTCTCATAGGCCTTGGCCACGTCGGTCACCAGGCCGCGCGCGGTCGCCTGGTCGCCGCGCCAGATCAGCGTGGGCGCCGCCGGCTGGGCGGCTTTCTTGGAGGACTTGGCCTTGGGTGCGGCATGCACGGCGGTGGCGGCGGCCACGCCGAGCAACGCGACGGAAAGGATGCGTGCGAGACGGAAAGACATATGTGTGGGAAACCCCGGGTTCGACTGAGATGGACCGCGTACTGCCGTCATGGCGCGCATGCGTCGGATGAAGCTGCGGTATTTCATCCGGCCGCCTAAGAACAATCAAGCGAATCAATGCGCTTTAGGGCCAGAAAAAACGCCCTGAATCTCCCTCGTCCGGCATCGTGGCGCAAGAAAGCGAAACGGGGGCTGACGGACGGGGCTGATATCAGGGGTTCTTGCGACGCGAGCCGCGAGTTGGGCGCTGCGTCTTCACGGGTGCGTGAAGGCGTTCACGGATGGTGGGGAGAGCCTCGGTCCCCGACGTCTGAACTTTTCTCCCCGCCGGGGAGAAGATGCCGGCAGGCAGATGAGGGGCGGGTGCTCGCGATAGCGCATCGACGAAGCGAAGCCCCAGGCCTCGCTCCTTCCAAGTCCACCGCATCACCGCTCCATAAGGACCCCTCACCCCAACCCTCTCCCCGGCGGGGAGAGGGGGCGGAGCGCGTCGTTGGTCAGGCGGAGGAGTGCTCATCAGATTCTGGGAACTAGGAAAGCTCAAACGCGCCACGGGCCTCCACCCCCGAACTCTTCTCCCCTCCGGGGAGAAGATGCCGGTCCCACGGGATTCCCTTCGGTCACAGCAGATGAGGGGCGGGTGCTCGCCAAGACCCGGCAACGAAGCGAAGCGCAGAGCTTTTTCCTTCGCTCGTCTCAACGTCCCCGCTTCTCCGCTCCGTAGCGCCCCTCACCCCAACCCTCTCCCCGGCGGGGAGAGGGAGCAAACGCATCGCTCACATCGCCGCCTCCACCTCAGCGCACATCCACATACCGCACCCCATCCTCATCCGATACCACCAGCACCAGCTGCCGCGGCTTCACGCCGGCCAGCCTTTTCAACGTGCCCAGGTTCGGAATCCGCGCGTTGCCCACGCCAAGCACCACATCCCCCGCGCTCAACCCGGCCAGCGCGGCGCGGCTGCCGGGGCGCACGCTCTGCACGGTCACGCCGGCCACGCCCTGGCTGCGCAGGTTCTGCGACAGCTCGCTGAAGATCACGCCAGTCAGGCGTGCGTCGAGCGAGGCGCCGTCCACGGTGGCGAGCTTCTCCGGCACCAGCTTGGCGGTCACGTCGCGGCTGGTGCCGTTGCGCTGCACGGTCAGCTTCACCGTGCTGCCCACCGGCAGCAGGCCTTCGGCGTTGCGCAGGTCTTGTGCGCTGCGCAGCGGCTTGCCGTCGATCGCGGTGATCACGTCGCCCACTTCCACTTCGGCGCTCTCGGCGGCGGAGCCGGCGCTCACCCGCGTCACCACCACGCCGTTGGTGTTCTTCAGGCCCAGCACCTGGGCGATGCGCGGGGTGATCTCCTGCGTTTCCAGCCCCAGGTTGCCGCGGCTCACCTTGCCGTGCGCGATCAGCTGCTGCATCACGTCGCGGCTGAGATTGGTGGGGATGGCGAAGCCGATGCCCACGTTGCCGCCCGAGGGCGAGAAGATCATCGTGTTGATGCCCACCAGCTCGCCGCGCAGGTTCACCAGCGCGCCGCCGGAGTTGCCGGGGTTGATCGAGGCATCCGTCTGGATGAAGTTCTGGTAGCCCGTGCCGCCCAGCCCGGAACGCCCCAGCGCCGACACGATGCCCGAGGTCACTGTCTGCCCCAGGCCGAACGGGTCGCCTACGGCCACCACGAAATCGCCGACGCGCAGCTTGGCCGAGTCCGCCAGCGGCAGCGCCTGCAAGCCGGTGGCCTGGATCTGCACCACCGCCACGTCCGTGTCCGGGTCGGTGCCGATCAGCTTGCCCTTGAAGTCGCGCCCGTCCTGCAAGGTCACCGTAATGTCGTCCGCGCCGCCCACCACGTGGTTATTGGTCAGCACGTAACCCTTGGCCGCGTCCACGATCACGCCCGAGCCCAGGCTCTGCGCCACCCGCTCGCGCGGCACGCCCTGCAGGCCGAAGAACTGGCGGAACATCGGGTCGTCGAAGAATGGGTCGCGCACTTGCACGCGCGTCTTGGTCGAGATGTTCACCACCGCCGGTGTCACCTTCTCCAGCATCGGCGCCAGCGAGGGCATCGGCTGCCCGTCCACCGTGGTGGGCAGGGCGGCGTGGCTGGCCAGCGGCACGGCGGCGCCAAGCAGGGCGGCGAACAGAGCGGCGAGGGGGCGGAAACGACGTAGCGGCATGGAACGGAACTCCCTATCGAATTGGAAGCGTCGGCTCGGACGCGTTAGTGCTGGCCGACCCGCGGGCATCTTAAAACCGCACCGCGCATCGGCTCCGTGGCCTCCGACGGTGTGGGCGCCGCGCGTGTCGGACAACCCCGACAAAGCCGCCGGCAAGCACCGACACACGCGCCCCACGCACGACGACAAGCCTTACGGAAAGGCGCTCACTTCGACGGAACAGAACGCCGACAGTTCCAAACGTGATCCCGCGCAAAAATCTTTGACATCAGGCGATCACGGGGGTAACTTGCACCTCCGTTCGCACCACAACATCTTGTGTATGGGCGCCGGCGTTCCAACTAGTGCTGGTGCCATCTAGACAGCTCTAGGGGGAGTTGTCGCAGAACTCGGCAGGGGGAACCGTCAGGCACGGCCTCGCACAGAGCGACGAACGCGGACGGATAACACCAAACAAGAAGAAACCAACGGGGCCGTGAGGCCATACCGGGAGGTCAGGAAGCCGATGAGCACTTTGCGTGCACCAGCCGTGGGTCCGGAAATCAATCGCGATGGCACTGCCATGATCCCGCTGCAGCCAGCGTCCTACGACATCTGGGACAAGAAGTACCGACTGAAGGCCAAGACCGGCGAACCGGTCGACGGCAGCGTCGACGAAACCTACCAGCGCGTCGCGCGCGCGCTGTCCGACGTGGAAGCCACGCCGGAACTGCGCGAACACTGGTTCGAGCGCTTCCTGTGGGCGCTGCGCCGTGGCGCCATCCCCGCCGGCCGCATCACCTCCAACGCAGGCGCGCTGGAGCACAAGCCGGCCACGTCCACCATCAACTGCACCGTGTCGGGCACCATCCATGACTCCATGGACGACATCCTGGAGAAGGTGCACGAGGCGGGCCTCACCCTGAAGGCCGGCTGCGGCATCGGCTACGAGTTCAGCACGCTGCGCCCGCGCGGCGCGTACGTCTCGGGCGCCGGCGCCTACACCAGCGGCCCGCTGTCCTTCATGGATATCTACGACAAGATGTGCTTCACCGTGTCGTCCGCCGGCGGCCGCCGCGGCGCGCAGATGGGCACGTTCGACGTCGCCCATCCGGACGTCAAGGAATTCATCCGCGCCAAGCGCGAAGACGGCCGCCTGCGCCAGTTCAACCTTAGCCTGCTCGTCACCGACGGCTTCATGCAGGCCGTGGAGCACGACCAGGACTGGCCGCTGGTCTTCCCGGTGCACGTGAAGGAACAGGCCGAGGTCGACCTGGAAGACGCCGCCCAGGTCGTCTGGCGCGAGTGGCCCACCCACCAGAACTATGTCTCCCGCGAGGACGGCCTGGTCGCCTGCAAGATCTACGGCCACATCCGCGCCCGCCACCTGTGGGACATGATCATGGTCTCGACGTACGACTACGCCGAGCCCGGGTTCATCCTGATCGACAAGGTCAACGAGATGAACAACAACTGGTGGTGCGAGCACATCCGCGCCACCAACCCCTGCGGCGAGCAGCCCCTGCCGCCGTACGGCTCGTGCCTGCTCGGCTCGATCAACCTCACCACCTTCGTGCGCGATCCCTTCGGCCCCAAGGCCCGCTTCGACTGGGACGAATACCGCGAAGTGGTGAAGGTGTTCACCCGCATGCTCGACAACGTGGTGGAGATCAACGGCCTGCCGCTGGAACAGCAGCGCAACGAGATCCTCTCCAAGCGCCGCCACGGCATGGGCTTCCTGGGCTTAGGGTCCACCATCACCATGCTCAAGATGCGCTACGGCAACCCCGACGCCGTGGCCTTCACCGAGGACGTCTCCCGCGAGATGGCCGTGGCCGGCTGGGAAGTGGCGCTGGAACTGGCCAAGGAAAAGGGCCCCGCGCCCATCCTGGCCCAGGAGTTCACCGTCACCGGCGACATGCTGCGCAAGCGCCCGGAAATGGCCGCCGACGGCTGGAAGGTGGGCGACGCCATCCCCGGCCGCGTGCTGCACGCCAAGTACAGCCGCTACATGCAGCGCGTGGCCTCGGTGGCGCCCAACCTGGTGGCTGAGCTCGCCGAGACCGGTGCCCGCTTCACCCACCACAGCTCCATCGCGCCCACCGGCACCATCTCGCTCTCGCTCGCCAACAACGCCAGCAACGGCATCGAGCCGAGCTTCGCCCACCACTATTCGCGCAATGTCATTCGCGAAGGCCGCAAGACCAAGGAAAAGGTCGAGGTGTACAGCTACGAGCTGCTCGCCTACCGCGCCCTCATCAATGCCAGCGCCATGCCGTTCACCGACGACCCCCAGGCCAAGCTGCCGGAATACTTCGTCGCCGCCGACGACATCACGCCCAAAGAGCACGTGGATATCCAGGCCGCCTCGCAGAAATGGATCGATTCCTCGATCTCCAAGACCGCGAACGTGCCCACCGACTATCCGTACGAAGATTTCAAGGACATCTACTTCTACGCCTACAAACAGGGCCTCAAGGGCTGCACCACCTTCCGCTTCAACCCTGCCGCATTCCAGGGCGTGCTCGTGAAGGAAGCCGATCTTGAGAACACCCTCTACCGCTTCGAATTGGAAGACGGTAGCGTTATCGAACTGAAAGGCAATGAAGAAGTGGAATACGACGGGGAGCTGCATACCGCCGCAAACCTCTTTGATGCCTTGAAGGAAGGCTATTACGGCAAGTTCTGAGCACAGGCCGGCGGTTGCCCTGCAACCGTCGGCCTGTGCCCGGGTAGCTGTCTAGAAGCCTTGATACACGCAGGCCCACGCCAAGTACTGAACTCACGTCGGAGGGGAAACCCAGATGTCCATTGATACCGATTTCGATTCGATTGCCACCCCGGCCATGCCGGAAGCCCCGGCTGCTGCCGAAACCCCGGCCGCCCCCAAGAAGGCGCGCAAGCCGGCCAAGAAGGCTGCCAAGAAGGCCGCTCCGGCCAAGAAGGCTGCGAAGAAGGCCGTCAAGAAGGCTGCCAAGAAAGCCGCGGGCAAGAAGACTGCCAAGAAAGCCGCCAAGAAAGCGGTGAAGAAGGCTGGCGCCAAGAAGACCGCCAAGAAGGCGGTCAAGAAAGCCGCTGCCAAGAAGGTCGCCAAGAAGGCGGTCAAGAAGGCCGGCGCCAAGAAGACCGCCAAGAAGGCCGTGAAGAAGACGGCCCGCAAGGCTGCAAAGAAGGTCAGCAGCAAGAAGACGGCCAAAAAGGCCGTGAAGAAGACGGCCAAGAAGGCCGCCGGTAAGAAGACCGCGAAGAAAGCGGTCAAGAGGTCCACTGCCAGCAAGAAGGCAGCCCGCAAGGTCGCGCGCAAGCCGGCCAAGAAGGCCGCCCGCAAGAAGTAAGCAGCACCCGCGTACCGGCCCGGCCCTCGTGCCGGGCCGGTGCGTTTCCGGCTTTCGCCGGGCAGCGCCGTTCTCCCGCCAACATTTGAAAAAAGAAGCATCCCTATGGCGATCAAGATCGAAAAGAAGATCAAGGGCTACAACGTCGTCAAGCCCGAGGACAAGGCCGCGCCCGCCGTAGCCGCCGCCCCCGCCGCGCCCAAAGAGGCGCCCAAGGCAGAGGTCATCCAGATGCACGAGAGCCTGGAGCGCCCCGAGACGCTCGTCGGCTCCACCTACAAGATCAAGTCGCCGCTGTTCGAGCATGCGTTGTACGTCACCGTCAACGACATCGTGCTCAACGCCGGCACCCCCTACGAGCAGCGCCGCCCCTTCGAGATCTTCATCAACTCGAAGAACATGGACCACTTCCAGTGGATCGTCGCGCTCACCCGCATCATCTCCGCCGTGTTCCGCAAGGGCGGCGACGTCACCTTCCTGGTGGAAGAGATGAAAGCGGTGTTCGACCCACGCGGCGGCTACTTCAAGCCCGGCGGCATCTACATGCCCAGCATCGTCGCCGAGATCGGCGCGGTGATCGAGCAGCACATGAAAACCATCGGCCTGATCCACGATCCGGAGATGGACGAGTCGACCAAGCGGTTGATTGCCGAGAAGCGCGCTGCCTATGAGGCTGGCGCGGCAAAAAAAAACTCTGAAGTAAGCGCAGCTCCGACTGTCGCAGCCGCCGAGCCGGTGGCGGAAGGGGAGGCGGGCGGTAATGGTTTCCCGCCGGGGGCTACCTTGTGCGCCAAGTGCAATACGAAGGCGCTGGTGTTGATGGATGGGTGCCAGACTTGTTTGAATTGTGGGTATAGCAAGTGTGGGTGAAAGATTTTCTATAAAGAAAAAAGGCGGCGTTATTGCCGCCTTTTTTGTATGGACTTAGTGGGGTGTCTTCACCTCAAATAAACTTGGCCAAAATAAAAAAGCTTGCAATTAACATTGTACGGGGGGGACATGGATAGCGACTTCTCTAGAGATGCGAAATGGTTTGTCATGGGCGCTGGGAGCCTCAAGCGGATGCTCCCATTCGTTAAGTCGTCTGCAGGAGATCAAATCGCCAGGGCAAGCACAGATCTAGTAAAACTAGTAGATCAGCACGGTGGTAATAAAATACTGGATGAGAACAATGATCTTGTTGAGTTTTCGGTAAAGAAAGAATTCGCACATCGTGCAAAGATAATTATCGGAAAATTGGGCGATGCGACAATCTTTTACCAGCTTCTGCCTCGCATGGCTCTGGTCTCATTAGTTAGCCTTTATGACGCTTACCTTGGTCGCTTGGTGCGATTGATTTATAAGCTGCGTCCCGAAATGCTGAGCGGTTCGGGGCGTCAATTAACTTTTGCGCAGCTCACTGAATTTCCCTCCATTGAGGCGGCGCGCGATCACGTGGTCGAAATGGAGGTTGAGTCTTTATTGCGAGATAGCCATACAGCGCAGTTTGAATGGCTGGAGGCAAAGCTGGGGCTATCCTTGCGCAAGAACCTTGATGCATGGCCAGTTTTCATCGAGGCAACCGAAAGGCGGAATACGTTTGTGCACGCTGATGGCATAGTCGGCGCTCAGTACCTCAATGTCTGCCGTAAGGCGGGCATCGTCATAGCTGCCGAATGTGTGTCGGGGAGTAAGCTTGATGTAACACCTGAATATTTTTCGACGGCTTGCGATTGCTTCTGTGAAATTGTGATAAAACTAAGTCAGGTGGTCTGGCGAAAGCTGCTCCCTGGAAAGTTGGAAGAAGCGGATAAGGCTTTTATTGATATTTCTTTTGACCTTCTTGTGCAAGCTGATTATAAATTGGCGGAAAAGATTCTTTCTTTTGCCGCAGATCCGGCAGTGAAGCACGTTAACAAGGAAAATGAACTTTATCTCGTCGTTAATCACGCGATTGCTTTGCGAGCCCAGGAACGCATAAGTGATTGCAATACATTATTAGATAAGATCGACTGGAGTGCGCTATCGGATAAATTCAGGCTGGCAGAGTATGTGCTCAGAGGTGATTACGGTAGTGCTGTAGGAGTTATGGAAAAAATAGGGTCGTTCGGCCATCCTGGGAAGGCCGAATATAAGACTTGGCCGTTATTTAATTGGTTTAGGGAGTCTGCTGAATTTGAGCTTGCTTATGAGCGCATATTTAACGAATCGTTCCGCTTAAGCCTGGAGACTCTGGAAATTCCGACGCAAGGCAACCCTATTTCACCCGCGACAGAGGGTGATTGTGAGAGCCCGCATATATCACCATCACATATTCAAACTGCGACAGCCGATATAGGGGCTGCCTCAGAGAACGAAGATCGGTAGAGGTGCGCTGCTTTAAGGGCGTCAGACAAAGATCTGGTATTAAATGGAAGATAGGCGTGGATTCACTTCCAATGGGGCTTAAAGGTCAATCTGACCCTATTTTAGCAGCGAGGCTACGGTGGAGCTTCTGAAGATCGTAAGAGATGGCGGGGCACACACCGTTTCGCTTAAAAAGAAGGTGCAGCCTAACAGAAGGAAACAAAGTAGGGCGTTCCCCTTTTTTTGCAGGACCGAGGCGGGCTCACTTTCTTATGTGATCAAGTGAGATCGGCCCATTTATTAGTTAAAAAAATAGCCGCAAGCATTGCGGCTATTTTTTACTTAGATCGCATCAAGTACTAACCTTATATGATGATGTATCTGCAGTTCTTTATTCTTTCCTAGTTGTGGAAAACTGCGGTTTCTTTGGTGCCTCTCATATTCTGAGAGCGCGAAGTCGTTCCCGAACTCGGGCCTTCGGCGGGTAAATTCCGCCACCCCTTTGTCGACGGCCTCGAGAAACTTTGAGGCGGCAGTCCCCGTGTTTCTATCAATATCATCAGAAACAAAGTGCTCCACCCAAAGCTCCGACCTGCCTCGGCGCTTATACGTAAGGTGGATCGCGACTGCCGCAGGTTTACCGCCGCCGATCTCTAGCGCATCGCCAATGATTGTGAAATCGCCATAGCTCGCAAAGTCTTGACCGATATTGTTATGATGGCTCGTGAAGAACTCAGGGGCGCCGTAGTCAGCATTTCGGTCCTGCTTATTAAAGTAATCCCGCACATCGATAAGCTTTTTCGACGGCAAGATCGCAGCCTGCCCGCTAGAGATACGGTTGTTGATTAAAATGTGATACCGAATGTCCTCGTCGCTAGCGAGCCTGCCGAGGTAGCTATCGCTAAGCGATGGGCTCTCGTAGATTAGGCAGGGCCCGCTGCTTTTGTATAGCCGCAGGAACGCATCGATGTCATTCCTGGATGTGCTTGAGCTCACCTTGTAGGCTGGGATTGCCTTCGCCGACGAGAAGAGATTCGTGCAATCTGAGGTGAACTTCCCCAGCTTCTCTCCGCGAGGATCAACTTTGAATTCGTGCTTGTCTGGATTCACTACGATGATGATCGGCCGCGACTTTTGCGCGAACAAATCAATGCACCGAACTATTCCAGAAGTCTTAGTGACAACGGGTTCAATAATCGGCAAAAGCTTCGAAAGATCCTTTCCTTCAGAAAGTAAGCTTCTTAGTGCTAGCAGTTCTGATTGCCTGGCGTATAGATACGGGCTGTACACGTGATCTCCTTATCGTGGTCCAACATCTAGGGCGGGGCGGCTGGCGCACTCAAGCTGAGTGTCAGTTGCTCTCGCTGAGGTGCCGAAAGTGGCGTGGCGTATGCTAGCGCTCGCAGACATTGCGGCAAACTACGAATGAAATTGACAAATGCAGGAGCTGTAGTCCTTTGTCGCATCGCTTGACGAAATATTTGTTGCGCATTTCCTTTCTCCAAAGAGGCGAATAGATCTTCGCAGTATGAAGAAATTAAGCCATTGGGCATGATGATTCGTTTCCCAATCACTCTTTCCAAGGCTCGTACGTATTCTTCTCGTCTTAACATTCGGAAAATCGTGCGGTTATCAAGATGAGTCTGACGACTTGACGAACGCCGAATGA
Source organism: Dyella sp. BiH032 (assembly GCF_031954525.1). Lineage (NCBI taxonomy): Bacteria > Pseudomonadati > Pseudomonadota > Gammaproteobacteria > Lysobacterales > Rhodanobacteraceae > Dyella > Dyella sp. BiH032. The sequence continues at coordinate 4,674,111 of NZ_CP134867.1, read as the reverse complement.
TCTTTAACGTATCCCTCTCGGTTATGGCGAGTATGCCAACTAAGGGGTCGCATATCTCGAGATACCGTTCAACTAGTGAGATACTTGTTACGAGATACACACTGTCAAAAGCTGCTAGATAATCTCGAGTCTGCGTCTCAAGTCGCCTTGGCCCGTCGTATTCAGTTTTAATTTCATACGCAGTCGAAGAACCATTGAAAATGGCGACGTCTACAAAAGACTTTCCGACTGGTAATTCTATTTGTACCGACGCCGTCGCAGGGCTGTGCCTACCGAAGACGATTTTACTGGTTATGAAGTTCTTATAGACATATTCGCTTCTATATGACTCAGTCAGTATCGAGAATATGTTCTGCAGCAGCGTCGCAGTTCTTATCGGCCGACGTCGGTAATACTTTAGGTCGTCTGGTACAAACGCAAATACGTCTTGCGGCGGAACTCCCTTTGCTAGCGCCGTAAACGCAGGGCGAGTCAGCGCTCTGGCGAGGAGCCTTATGCTGGAATGATCGAGTTGTAGCGCTTTTTTCATGTTTCTTGAAGTGTGGGGCTTCTTGAACAAGCCCGGCCGTCTGGCACGTAACAATAGGTGTATTGAGGCCTTGTCGCTACTCCGAAATCAAGTGCTCTTAAACAGGAGGGGCGCAAGAACTGGTCAGGTTCACTTCTATGGGAGTTCGGAAGCCAGCCTGACCATGTTTTGTTGGAAAAGGAAAGCACCCGCCACACCCGCAGCCGGTGCCCTGAGCCAAACTCCCTACCTCAGGGATAGGGGCCGGAGATAGCTAAGTACAGAACAATGGCAGCTTGGAGACCGAACGCATGGCCATCAAACGCATGGACAACGTAGGCATCGTCGTCGAAAACCTCGATGCGACCATCGCGTTCTTCCGCGAGCTTGGTCTGAATCTGGAAGGCCGCGCCACCATCGAAGGCGAATGGGCCGGCCGCGTCACCGGGCTGGGCGACCAGCATGTCGAGATCGCCATGATGAGCACGCCGGACGGCCACAGCCGCCTCGAACTCTCCCGGTTCCTCGCGCCGGCGGTCGTCGCGGATCACCGCAACGCGCCGGTGAATGCTCTGGGCTACCTGCGCGTGATGTTTGCCGTGGACGACCTCAATGACACGCTCGAACGGCTGCGCAAGCATGGTGCGCAGCTGGTGGGCGAGGTGGTCGACTACGGGAGCGTTTATCGGCTGTGCTATATCCGCGGGCCTGAAGGCTTGCTCATCGGGCTGGCCCAGGAGCTCGGATAAGGGAAGGCGAAGGCGCAGCGGTGGTACGACAAGGCGCGGCAGCTTCAGGCCGGTCAACAGCAGGGACAGGCAAGCCATGAAAGAGGTGTCGTTCACTGGTGGGTCGCGCATTGGCTTGGTCAATGCGTCGTGGCCATTGGCAACACTGACCGCCCGGGCGCAAGAGCTCAAGCTTTCAACGCTGGGAACCTATACGTTTACCGATCAGGAAGTGGTGTCGTTCGAGCGCTACGGCTCCATCCCGTTCCTGGCCAGCGGCATTCGCATCAACCACAACCGGGTGGACTACCCGGAGAAAGTCGTGTTCTGGTGCATGGGAAACAGGGATGCGGTGCTGGATGAAATCCGCGGCGTGGGTTTCAGGCCGCAAGGCAAGGCGGTGGCGCGGCCTTCTGGTTTCGCCTTCCGCTGGAGCGTCGCCCTTCTGGTCATCGTGGTCTGGAACGTATTGATCTTCTCGGACAACCAGTTCCACCTCGCCAGCCGGCCGGGTCTGCCGGGGCCGCTCACGATGCTGGCGCTTGTCTCGGTCTTTGTTCTTTCGTCGGCGCTGCCCCGTTCCGCTGGATTACAGCGCGCGGTCTTGCGGCCTGGCCGCTCCATCAACGAAATAAAGCCGTACCTGCGGCTGCTGCAGCTGGTCACCGGCCTGTTGTCGCTGGTCATGGGGATTTCGCTCCTGGCTGCATGGGGTACGTAACTACCATCGTTTCGGGCAAGCCGCGTGCGCTTGCCCGCTTAATGGGCCGGAGGTAGTTAAATAGCCTGTTGCTTTTGAACTCGCCCCCCTAGGCGCCGTGTTTCCCCAGAGTGCATGTCGTGACCGCGCCCATTCCTTTGCCCTACACACATCTTCTCGAAGTGCTGGAGCGCTCCGACGCCTCGGCAGGCATGGAATTGGAGAAGCAGCTGTCGCCGGACATCGCTCGCCTGATCCTGTCAGCCGACGAGCCATCAAGAGGGACATCGGCGGCAGCATCCCTGGCCTCACTGTTGAAGGCACGCATGGCGGTCATGCAGGCGGCCTTCGATAGCCGGCTGGTGGCCGACGAGTTACGCCGTTACCAAAAGTTCGCCAAGCCAGGTAAGCCAGAGCCGCATATCGTCCAGCTTCGGCGCAAGCAGGCGGCAGCGCGGCAAGCCAGCAGCGTGGCACGGCAGTCGCTGATCCGTGCGGCCACAGTGTTCGTGCGCGATACTGGTCTGGATGTTCCGCCGCGTGTTGGGCTGGATGTGTTCATCACCGGCTGGATGGACGCAAACCTGTCGGTATAAGCGTTAGAGAAGAGCGGGATCGGATGGACACCGACCTTGCTTGCATCTTGATAGAGTCCACTTCAATGCACGTGGACATCAGATTCGGGAAGCCAATCGGACATGGCGAGTCATGGGAGCGCAGATGAGCGGCGGAATCGAATGGCGGGAGGCCTTCAAGGATTGCTCATAGGCGACGCGCTTGGCGTTCCTTACGAGTTCCACGAGGCATCAGAGCTGCCGCCGCTGTCATTGATCGATTTCGATCCTCCAGCTGGTTTTCGGCGCTCTCATAATGGCGTTCCGCCCGGAACATGGTCTGACGATGGCGCCCAGGCGCTCTGCCTGCTGGCGTCGTTGCTTGATTGCGAGGGCCTTGACCTAGCTAATTTTGCGGGTCGCCTTCTCAATTGGGCCTATTGGGGATATCTGGCTGTGGATGGCCATGTCTTCGATGTGGGCGTACAGACTCAGCGTGCGCTCGATGCGCTCAGGGCAGGGGAGGTACCTGAGCGAGCCGGGCCTGCGGGCGAATACGACAACGGCAATGGGGCTTTGATGCGCGTACTGCCGCTCGCCCTGTGGCACACCGGAGATGACCTTTCGCTGATCTCTATGGCAGCTAGGCAGTGCTTGCCAACCCACGGACACGCTCGTTCGGCGGTAGCGTGCGCCATGCTCTGCCTTTGGGCTCGCGCTGAACTAGCCTCGGTCCCGTCGAGTTGGGAAGCGGCTGCTGCACATTTGCGAATGCTAGGGCCGTCTGTTGGTCTGCCGCCTACGGAAATCGATCTTGCTCTTGACCCGGCTCATCTTGAGCGTGTGAAGGGGACTGGGTACGTGTTGGATACCCTATGGTCGGCGCGCTATGCCGTAGAAGGGGCTAGGGACTTTGCTGAGGTCGTTAGGTGCGCGATCTCGCTCGGAAACGACACGGACACCACGGCGGCGGTTGCAGGTGGTGTCGCAGGTATTCGCTACGGACTGTCAGGCATCCCGAAAACGTGGCGTGATCGCCTAAGGGGGCGAGAGATACTCAACGACCTAGAGTCAGCACTGCTTTCGCGAGCAGCCGACGGCTAGTTCAATATCCATCTAAGAGCCGAAGGCATACGATCTGCGCCAGATATTCATGTCGGTGAGTCAAATGGAAAAGGACTCATTAGGGGAATCCATGACGAGCTATCAACGGGTCGCCGCACTGGTGTTGCGGCTGGTCGGAGTCATCTGGACGGCGTTCTTCGCCTTTATTTGGAGCGCCTATCTCCTTGAGATGGCGCTTGGCGTGCAAGTGCAGCGCTACCCATGGCATACCGTCATCGGCAACGCCGCCTATGCTGCCTTTGGGCTCTCACTGGTCGTTTTCTCGCGCCCCTTGGCTCATCTGATCGCGCGAGGGTTGGAGGCTTCGCCAAGCGGCGACGGCAGCCGTTAAGTCGGCGTCCGCTACCGGCCAGAGTATGGAAAAGGGCGCGAAGACGGCCGCTGCCAACCCGCTACGCCTCAAAAGACACCCGCCGCAACCCGCAGCGGGTGCCTCGTTCAAAACCCCCTCACTGCTGCAACCGACAATACCTCGGCCCCGAATCCACCTGCGTACACACCAGCACCGCCGGTGCACTCGCCGCGGGCGACGACACGTTCCACAACATCACCCGTTGATTGAAGCGGACCGCGTTGTTCACGCCGCCCGGTGTGCCGGAAAAGTCGTACTGGCGGATGGAGTTGTTTCCGCCCGTCACCTCGTCGGCGGTGTCCGGGATGATGTTGCTGTCGGAATCGCGCGACGACTTCGGTACGTACGCGAAGGTCTTCGCGTAGGGGTCCCACGCGAATTTGCTGGTGCTGCCGTCACCGAACGTCACGTGGACCTGGGCGGCCAGTTCCCTCACGCCCAGCCGGACATCCGCCGGGTTGTCGACCCCAAAGAGCATGCGCAGGCTGCCCACCGCCATCTGCGCGTTGCCGGCCAGGCGCACCCACAGGGAATCCTGGGTGGCATTCAGATGCGCGACCACCTTTTCGCGAGGGGCGCCGCTATTGGCCACGTCCCATGCGGAGATGCCGTCGAAGTCGCTGGACGTGGTGGCCATGCGCTCCGCCGTGCTCTTGCTGATGGGCTGCGATTGGAGCCCGGTGAACGACGCACCGGTCATCATCTGGTAGTCGGTAAGAAACAGCGTACCGGTCTTGCTGTATAGCTCCATCAGGATGTTGAAGTAGTTCCGCTCGGCGTCTTCCACGGCGATCTCGCTCCACGTGCGGTCCGCATGCCGGGCGAAGCGGCGGATGAACCCCCGGTCCAGGTCGAGCACATATTGCGTGGAGTAGGTGCCGAACTCGTCACGCAGCCGTTGTTGAATCACCGGGTTGCCGCAGTTGTTGCAGATCATTACCGGTGTACTGGTGGCCAGCGCGTGCGCCTGCGGCGTGGCGCTCACCGCCAGCGCCAGGAACGACACGCTCATGATGCTCCGAAATTTCATACTGCCTCCATGATCGATGGAACGGGCTTGCGGCCTTCGTGCGGCGCATAAGCCCCTCTCCTCGGCGCGGGACCACCGCGCCAAGAGCGAATGTTGTATCGCCGATTCGCAAATGCCTTACGCAGGCTCAGGCGAAAGCCTGGGTCGCGACGCGGCGTTCCCCTACGGCGTCGCGACGGGTTGCTCCGCCTGCCGCCGTATCTCCTGCCACTGCATCCGCAGATGTGCCTGGGTCGCGCTGCGCGTGCCCATCTCGATGAATGCGCCGATGCCTTCCAGCATCACCGTCAGCCGGCGCGCGTCCGGGCTGCCGCGTTCCTGCACCAGTTCCGTCAGCACCTGCACGCAGCTGTGCGCGTACTGCAACCATTCCGTGGCGTCGTTCAACAGCGCCTCCGGCCCCGCGTCGGGGTCGGAGAAATAGTGGGTGTGGCGGGTGGTCCAGGGTTCACCAAAGGCGTTCATAGCTAACTCCTTGTCGTAAAGCGCCGCGCCCCGTGCCCAGGACGGCACGCCGCCGACAGCTCGGCGTGCCGCGATCACACGGACTCGAGGGTTCACCGACGGCCCATGCCTGGGCGCCGGGCGGCTTGATTGCGAAGTGGGTTGCAGCGTCAGCGACTTCCGCCGCCGCACGGGGCGACGCGCCGGGTTGCACGGCTAGGCTTCATGCCAGCGAAAACCGCGTCGGCCGCGGTTCTTCAACCGTGCCTGCGAGGAATGCAGACGGCCCGGATAGGCGGTGAGGATGTCGCCGAGGGGATCGGCGGGCGTGCAAGTACCGTATGATCTGGGGTAGCCATGATCAACTCTCGTGTAGTTGGTGATGGTCAGCGGGTCAGGGGTGTTAGCCGCACCCTTGGCCCGCGCTTCTCACAGCATCTCTGCCATGGCTGCCCGCGACGCGCATCGACACACTCCGCGGGCAACGCCTTCGACACTAGCAAAATCATTTTTCGTTGTCTGTAGGGGAAAGCCTGCGGTGCGCGTGCGCAATTGTGTAGGGCGGAAATGTCGCTTGGTTTTGTCGCATCGACCGGCGATGGCGAGGGTTCAATCCCCGTCATACCGTCGAAAAAATGCGAACTGCGAATTCGCTGCAGATTACCCACTGCGCGGGGATGCGGGGCGGCAGCTCCGGCCGCCTCCAGGTAGGCGAACACCTACAGACAGCGGCGGCCGAATCTGGAATTCTTCCGGCGGGATGGTCAGCAAAGGAGCATGTGATGAAGTTGTCTTCCGTTGCTATGGGCGCAGCTGTCGCGCTCGTCAGCATGCTAGGTGCGGAGGATGCCTTCGCCGCAGGCGCGACCAAGGCGCTCAGCAGGCAATGCGGCTCCGCAACGATGACTATTCGTTGTGCTGCGGGAAGCGCGGACTGTTCTCAAACGACGCTGTCGATTCGGACGGCAGACGGCAAGGTCCGCACATTGGATAAACCTAAAGGCATGGGGCCATATACGCCGGTGGGGATGGCCTGCGCGTCTGCCGCCCATAAGGCCTACTTCGTGGTCCAGTATGGCGAGCGGCCCATGGGGTGCGCGTTCTGCGAGTGGTATCACCTCTATACCGTGGAGGGTAAGGTTCTTACTCATAGCGATCCCCCGGTTCTGACGGACTCCACGCTGCCCCCGGCTCAGCAGCAGTATCCGAACAATAAGGAATACAACGAGACCGCCAAGCGACTCGACCTGGAGGAGCAGGACATCGAGTTCCTGCGCTAATGGATATTCACAACGAATGGACTCTTTGCGATGGCCGAGGAAGCAATCTACGAATCGATGATCCAACCGAAGGGCTTGGCATACAGGCCGGATCAAATTGATCGCCATAGCCTGTACAACACGCCCATCGATACGTCGCCGGGAAGGTTGGCCGGAAACTCTCGCATACACGGCGATGCCAGCCCAGAAGTCCAATCCAGGGTGATCGATGAGTTGATCAAGGCGTCACAGCGTGGCGGTCTGGATGCGCACGAGACGGCATACGTACTGGCGATGGCGAGAGCGGAATCAGGTTTTAATCCTGACGCGGCGGCAGGAACGACGTCCGCCTATGGGCTGGGCCAGTTCGTGAAAGATACCGGTGCGGCGTATGGCATCGATGCCAGCAATCGTGACGATGTAACTAAGCAAGCCGAGGCTCTAGTAGCCCACTACAAGGACAATGCTTCCATTGCCCGAAGTCGAGGTGTGGGTGAGGAGTACATCTACAAGTACCACCACGACGGGCCAGCGTCCGACTATGGCGGCTTGGAGCTGGCGCGAAAGCACATCATTCCTTACGTCAACCAGTACGAGAGTTTCGTGGCGGAGCATGAGAAGAAGCACGGCGTGCTTCCCGTTGACCCCACATTCGATGTCAGGAATCACCACACCCCTGGCGAAAGCCGGACGCACCCCTCTGGCAATGTCCTCCGGCAAGGCGCGCATGGCGATGATGTCAGGGAGCTACAGTCTCAGCTCAACCGGCTTGGCTATACCGGCAGCGACGGCGCCGCGCTTGAAGAGGATCGGCGTTTCGGTGCAGAGACCAAGGTCGCCGTGGAATCGTTTCAAAGAGAGCGTGGGCTCCACGTGGATGGTGTTGTTGGTTCGGAGACACGGAAAGCCATCGAGGAGCAGCTACAGTCGCTGGCTCACGACCGTAGGGAGGATTCGTATGAGTGGCGATGCCCGCTTCGCCTCGATGATCCGACGCACCCTGATCATGCGTTCTATTTGAAGACGCGAGATCTGGTCTATGGGTTGGATCGGCAGAACGGAAGAACGCCTGATGAGCGAAGTGACCAACTGGCCTCGGCCATAACGGTCCAGGCGCGATCGGATGGGCTTCAAAGGATCGACCAGGTCGCCCTGAGCGAGGACGCCAGCGCGTTGTGGGGTGCACAACGGCCACCCGGCGCGCGCGATCACTTCTTCGACAAGCATTGCCAGGTGGACACCGTGCAAGCGCTCAACATGCCGATGGAACAGAGCGGCGCCCAGTGGCCGCAGGCCATGCAGCAATTCCAACAGCAAGAACAGGCTCAACAGCAGCAACAGGTGCAGCAGCAAAGCCAGGCGCAGCAGCAAGGGGCGCAGATGGTCCACTGAGAGGCGACCATGACGCTCAGAGAAACGACAACCTCTTCGACGAACGCGAACGCATGTGGGTATGGATCATGGAACGCCAGGGGGATGGGTGCCGCGGTGAATTGGACAACCAGCCTTGTTGCACGGAGGACATGAGTCCCTGGTTTGAGGTCTGGTCTCTAGCCAGACACGTTACTGATCTCATCCGGTTCGAGGACATTCCCCCGGGGGCGCGTCGTTTTGATCCCATGAGTGGGATGGCGTAATGCAGGCAAGAAGGACGGTGCACAGCGGCATTTGGACATCGTCAAGTGCAGATAACGGCGGCTAGCGCTGCTGCTGAGATCAATCAACGGAATGAGAAAGGACGCGACGCATGACCCAGGACTGGTCGATCGACATGCCCCATCCGGAAGCCTTCGAATGCATGGCCAACGATTTGTTGGATAACTTCGTCCGCCGGAACACCACCCAAGAGGGTGGCTGGGCGATCGCAAAGTTGCGCCGGGAGCTAGAAGGGCAATCGCCCATGGCCGTCGAACTCGACATCATCCACAGCTATGCCAGGCCGGAGGGCCCCGTCGCATTGGCTTTGGCGGAGCACTACAGCGGCTATCTGGCCATCGTGCTTCTCAACAATGCCTACAGCCTCTACCTGATCACCCGCGCCAGACTCCTGGTGCAGTTCGGTAGCGCCGGAGACGCTGATGCACCACCCGTCGCCGCGGACGGCGATTCCTTCCACTGCAAGCTGTCGCTTACGGCTTGCGATGGAAAGGTGTACAGCGCCGAGCGCGTGGGGCGCATATGCGATGTTGGAGACTGAATGCTAGGAGCCGATTCGGACGGGCAGGAAACGGGTGTCAGGTGAGCGAACGTAAGGCCTGCGACGCGCATGCGCATCATGTAGGGCAAAAGTGTCCGATGGTTTTGCCGCATCGATGTGCCGCCAACGATAAAGGAGGATCCCAGCTGGGCGGCTAACGACGAAATGGTCGCTCCAATAGCCACCCAGCGAAATAGAACTCGATAAGCCCCAAGATGACATCCATCGCGACTTCCATCCAGCTCGTTACCGCGTACGTCAGGCCAAAAACGGACTGAAGGGAAGTACATAAGTAATCGACGGCAAGCGAAAAGGGAAAGGTGATGTAGCCGATGATGAGCAGCCATTGCCAATCGCCCCTGGCATAGGAAACCAAGCACCACATCGAGAAGGAAAAAAACAAGCTCGCGAGGAAGATCCCCGTTTTCGACCATCTCATTGCCACGGCACTCCAGAAAGCTTGCTCACTCCAAGGGTCTGAAAACCCGCCATATCGTTCAACTCGCGCGCCAAATGTGCTTGGCAGAAATCCAGAGCCCGCCTGCGGAAGACTAAGCTCGCCGGCCCTGAGCACGGCTTCGGCAGCTGACGAGCGCTTTGTCGTTGAAGCGCTGGAAAAAATGAACCCCGTGGGTTTGGCAGTTTCTCCTGCGGCTGCTGCGCCGAATGCTCGGTCGTTCGTGATATGAACCAGAATTACCTGAGCAAACGGGACATTTCGCCGATTCTCCGGCGTGTAATTTTCCGCCAGCCTGATTCCGTTCTTCGGTCCTGCGTATACGTCTTCACTGGCAGGGTCAAATCCAGGCGCTAGTGGTTGCCAGCCGTCGTAAGATGAGCACCGGCCCAGGCGGGAAGCCTATTGTCCAAGCAATATTCTCTGGATTGCCGACCCAGTCGCATCAAGATAGTAATGAATCTCCGGCGCGCTGGACTTCTCAAAGCCAACCATGTTCGTGCTCCTAATAAGCTCAGGCACAAAAGTCACCTCGATGCCTTCGTCACGCTCAACGACTATCAGGCGATAGCCATCCAACTTATGTCCATCCGCCCGGAATCGATCGGTGGCAACCGTCACCGCCGCGAGTTCGTATGACGATAGCTTGATGCCTTTCACCACGTCTTCCGCCGAGGCACAAGGGAGCATGGGCAGCATGGCGATGCATAGTGTGAGTGTTTTTCCAAGCATGGTGATCACTCGCTGTGGCGACTTTCGATCAGGCATGGCCGCCTCCGTTGACATATATGTTGCGTAAGGATCCAAGCCGATCGATCCCGATCAATTACGTGCCGAATGGGTCCGTGCAGGGAGTATGTACGGGTTGTACGCCCATGCGCGAAAGTGCGAGCCGAATGGCGTCCGCAGAGGCCAGCGGTTGATGGATGCATGGGCGCTCTTGCAGTGCCCGTTGAAGGGCAGGGGCTGCTCTTAGCGCCTTATCTCCCAGTATTCCTAACGCTCCGGCAATCCAGCCGCGTACGCCGTCGTCAGGGTCGCTCAGGAGACCTGCCAGCGCGTCGATGTCATCTGTAGACACGTCATTCGGATGACGCACCACCCACTGGTTGAGTGCCTGGACCTTATCCCTCTTGGCTCTCAGCGATTCCGCGACGGCAATGTCTTCTATCGAGGATTTGACGAAAGAGGCTGTCAGTGGCGAGGCTGCTTGATCAGCAGTTGACGACATGGGCGTGACGGAAGGCCGCGCTCCCGACGCGGCAGCATTACCGCTTAGACTCAGTAAAACGAAGACCAGTAGTCGAACAGCGCCCAACGCGCGTGCTGGCATAGTGAACTCATGCCCTCTCAATGATGCAGGCCAAGTTCTTTCATCAACGAACGGCTGTCATCAATGCGGCCGGAGTTGCCGCAGGCGTCAACGAAGTATTCGCCGCGGTATTCGCTGACAAACAACAAGTAGTCCACACCCTTGTCCATGGGGAATCGCGACGACGTGTTCTCCGACACTATCGAGATGACAGGGCGGGCATGCCCTTTGTAGATCCTGCGGGCCTCTACCGTGTAGACGGTTCTTCCGACGGTATCTGGATCTTCGCCAGACATGACGTCTTTGCTGGAAACCACTTTGCCAATCATGACCAGTCTGCTTTCCCTGAACTCCGTTCTGGGCGCAGGGTGGCCGCTATAACAGGCCGCCAACGATGCCGCTGGATATAGAGTCAGGCCGCTCACGATAAGCGCCGCGATTAGAGCGATACGTCGGTCGATCTTCTTCATGGTCAAGGACACCCCCTTTCGCGATTTTGTATCAGCGAACGGCTATGAGGGTAGACCCCCTGACACCCCCGCTACCTGCGTATCCCGCCCCCGGGGTTGGGCCAGCATGCGCCAAGACGGCGGACGCGGCAGAGGCGCCGGAGAGGAGTGTCGGGCTAAGATCGGCGCCAGCAGGACGAAGGACCAACGTTCCCCCGGCGTTTTTCATTCGGGGCTTGCATCGCGGCAAGCGCGGAAAGGTGAGGGAAGACCATGCGTTCTCTATGGCTGGCCTGGCTTGCATTTGGCACGGCGAATCCACCGCCGGATCCTTGCCATTCGCTGGTGCCCCCGGAACTGGAGCGCAAGCTGGAGGAGCGTTACCCCGACGTGCGGCTACGGTTGGCGGCGGATTCGGATGCTGAAAACCTCCGATATGCGACCAAGCAGGGAAAGACCTGTCTCCTGGTCGCCCAGGCTGACGCCGATGGCGACGGGCGCGCCGATCTTGCGCTGGTGCTTCCTAAGAAGGCAGGGGTCGGCTACCGGTTCGTGGTAGCGCTCAACAAGCCATCGGGTTTCGAGCTACGTGAGCTCAACGCCTGGACTGGGCCGGTGACGCGTCTGTACGTCGATGTGGCTCCCCCGGGAACCTATGAGCACACAGAGGCCTATCCGTTTCTTCCGTCGCCCGGCGTGGCGGAGACAATCGTCAGCAAACTGCCGGGTTTCTACTTTGGGACGGTGGAGTCGGCCGCGGTTGTCTACTTTCTCCAGCACGATCAGTGGCTGCTCGTCCATGTGATGGATTGAGGGCGAGAGTTCTGTAGGTACCGCAAAGGTTATCGATCGACTTTTTGGTCAGGGCGAGGGGCGGGTCATCCTACGAAAATCCAAGGGCGGCACGCCTGCCCATGTTTACAGTCACGCTAGGCTCACTCATCAGCATCCATCACTTCTGGACAGGGATACTCATGGAAAACACCTCAGGAACCGGCGCCAACGCCGTCGTGCCGCGTGAGATCGATCGATGGAACTGGGGTGCGTTCCTGCTTACCTGGATCTGGGGCATCGGGAACAACACCTTCATCGCGCTGCTCATGTTCGTGCCGATCGTCAATTTGCCGATGTGGTTCATCCTCGGCGCCAGGGGCAGTGCATGGGCGTGGAAGAACAAGCGCTGGGACAGCGTGGAGGACTTCCAGCGGACGCAGCGGAAGTGGGCGATGTGGGGCGCGATCGTTCCCGTGCTCTTCGTGCTGCTGTTCGGCGGCCTCTTCTGGTCCGTCATATCGACCATGAAGAACTCCGACGCCTACAAGCTCGCCGTCAGCGAACTGCAGGCCAGCCATGCCGCGGTCGATGTGCTCGGCACGCCCATTAGCACGGGCATTCCCATGGGCAACATCCAGTATTCGGGTCCGAACGGCAAAGCCAACCTGGCGTTCAGTGCGACCGGCCCCAAAGGCAAGGGCACGGTTTACGTCATGGCGGTGGAATCGATGGGCCAGTGGCGGCTGGATCAGGCGGTGTTCGAGGATGGAGCGACGAAGCAACGCATCGATCTGAACGCCGCTGGCGGCGAGCCATGACCGGGGCAACCGGCCTTATCCATCGAACGCAAAGGTCATCATGAAACTTGGGCTCGGCTTGTTCGGCACGTTGAGAATGGCTGGTCTGCTCGCGGTGGCCATGGCTGCCTGTCCCGCCTTGGCCGCCGACAGTGCCTCGCCCGACGTGGCGATGAGCCTGGAGAGGTCGGCATGCTACGGCAGTTGTCCCGTGTATCGGGTGACGATCCATGGCGATGGGCGGGTGCAGTTCACCACGCGCACATCGCCGGTGCATAAGGTGGATGCGATCCATCGCCAATTCAGCCGGTCACGCGGCGTGCTGGTGTCCGGCACGCTCGAGGACCGCGTTTCGCCTGAAGCCGCGCAGGCTTTGCTCGCACAGTTCGAGGCGGCCGGCTTCTGGCAGCTCAAAGACGAATACCGGGCGTATGTCACCGACCTGCCGACCCAGGTGATCACGCTCGCCGTGGGGGATCGGCAGAAGTCCGTCACGGATTACGACGGGCGCTCGGCCGGCATGCCGCTCGCGGCACATGACCTGGAGGCGGCCATCGACCGCGTCGCGGGCACGGAGCGTTGGGTGACGGGCGGCCCGGGTCTCGTCCCCTGGCTGGAGCGGAACGGATTTGACTTTCGTTCGACCGGAGCGGCGGAACTGGCGGTCAATGGGGAAGACGATAGTGCCGACGAAGCCACCGTTCTCTCGCTCATCGATCATGGCGCGCCGCTCGACCGGCCGCTGACGTTCCGGAGCCGGTTCGCCGAACGGACAGGCGCCGCCGGCACCATGCTCATGGAAGCGTCGATCCGACGCGGACACGCTGGCGTGTTCGCTCGTCTGGCGGCGGCCGGATGGCTGGATCGACTTGGCAAGACGAAGGCCGCCGAACTGCTCAGCCGGAGCGCCGCGGGCTGCTCGCCGGCGCTGGTCGATGCCGCGGCGGACGCCGGGGTGGATATCGACTATGCGGTCTTCGACCCGCGCGAAGACGACGACGACCAGGGCAAAACAGCGCTCGCCGAGCTTGCGGGAACGTATACCTGTCGCGAGCAAGAGCCGGCCAGGATCCAGACCGCCGACCGTCTGCTGGCGCGTGGCGCGAATCCCAATCACCGGGACAAGTTGGGGCGAACGCCGCTGTATGGCGTGGAGAATCCGCAACTCCTGGAGGTGCTTCTCGCGCACGGCGCCGACGCCACCGTGAAGTCGAAGAACGGCCGGAGCATGGTGTTCGGCAGTTGGACCGACGCCATCGTCCTGCGGCTGCTGGAGGCAGGCGCGAGCCCCGTTGGACGGTATGACTACGACGGCAAGACGCTCAAGCAGAAAGCCAAGGCCAGCATGCCGTTGGTGGCGCAGTGGCTGGCCGCGCATCCGGAGTCGTTTCGCCGGTAAGCGCCGGCCGGTGGGCGGGGTTTTTCCATGTGCAGGATGGGCAAGGAATCGCCATGCAAATCGACAATGAAGTCTTCGAGAACTGCCTGCCCAAGGGCGTGAGCTGGGATGAGCAGGCTTTCGTCTTCTGCGAGTTCCGCAACATCGTCGGCGAAGGAACCCACATCTCTTCGATTTTTGTCGACTGCGGTTTCGATCAGTGCGACATGTACTGGGGGATGTTCAATATCGCCACCTTCGTGGGCGTCAGCTTCCGGCACTGTGTCTTCCGAGGCTGCCTGTTCCCCGATTGCCGCTTCGTCGAATGCCGGTTCGAGGCCTGCCTCTTCACCGTGGACAGCTTCGGCGCAGGCTGCGACTTCAGAGACTCCCGCTGGTATGGCTGCACCCAGGACGGAACGCACGGGTTGAGTACCGCCCTGGTTCCCTTCGCCTCGGGCGACGGCAAGAGAGCCCGTGGATGAAAGAACGAGCGCTCCGCCAGGTCCTGAGGCCAGCCAGCTGGCAGCCTCGAAACTATCCGAAGCAGAGCGCCTGGCGAGAGCGTGTGGCGAATCAGCCGCTCGTGGCGCCGGAAGTCTTCGCGGCGGGCTCGGCCTTGCTGTCCTCGCGCGCGGCCATCTTCTTGGCCTGCTTGCTGTCCTGCTTTTTCTTCTTGGCGAGCTCGCGCTGGCGCTTTTCGAAGGTGTAGTTCGTCTTTGCCAAAGGTGGCTCCTGTTCGTGAGCGGCGGTCTTGAGGAAGCTACGCGCCGTGTTGTCGTGAAGCGGTAAAGCCTACGCAGCTGTCTCGTGACGCACGCGTGCGGCGAGCGGGTCGCTGTACTCCGCGCGGATGGCCCTGCAATAGGGGCCGTTCATCACGAAGCGCCGGCACACGTCAGGCCGCGTCTCGTAGATGCCGCAATTCATGCGTACGCTGTCCAGCGCCACGCACCAGCCGTCCTCGCCGCGGGCCATCACATGCAGGCCCTCGGGCGTATGCGTGGTGAGGTGTTCGGGTACGTGGTCCTCCGGCTGGAGGACCACCGTGAGGCGGCAGCAGACCGCTTCGCAGCGGGAGCAGTGGGCGGCCACTAGCGTCCCTTGCGGCCGGGCGGCGTCGGCGGGCGGTTGCGCGACACGCCGGGGTGCCCCGCATCGCGTGCGAAGCGGTCGGTCTTGCGGTAGTTCGGCGCGGCCTCGGCGGTGGTGTCTTTCTTCTTCGGCGCGCCGCTGTAGACGTCGTGGATGTCCGACAAGGAGATCGGCTTGTTCGGGTGTGACATGGCAAGTTCCTTGGCAATCGGGGAGGCAAGGGCCGCCTTGGTCTCCCGGCAGCGGGAGGCCAGAACGGAAAGAAACGGCGGATCGACTAATGCAGGCTGTGGTACCAGAGCACTTCCATGCCCAGGCACGTCGCAAAGACTCGCGCCTGGTCCACCCTCACCAGGCCGGCGTCGCGGAGGCGGCGCAGATCGGCGAGGCGTTCAATCGTGCGTAGCGGCAACGGGCAGCGTCTGACGATCTCCCCCAAGAGGGCCCATTGCTTGCTGTTCAACTTGCCGGATCGTTGGATGCTCATGCGCTCCTGCTGGCGAGCATCCATACGCGCTTGGTGATGGCAGCCGAAGAAGAGGCCCCAACCCTGGCCAGCATACGCGCTTAGGGCGCGGCGAATGTTAGTTTCTCCCGTATCGCGCCCTGCGGTTGGGCCTGCCGTGAGGTGCGAAGGGGGACAGAGCCGGCGAGGGCGGCCGGACGCGGGTTGCCCTGAACCGGGCGGGCCGCCTTCTCCATACCGCCAGCCAACGAGTTCCCCCGCGTCACCTCGTGGTTCGAGAGCCAGGCGCCAGCTTGTTCTCGCGCCCAGGGAGAGGGCGCTACACCGCCATCTAGCGATCCCTGACCTCCAGCGGGGCAGGGCATGGCTTTGCTTTCGTCGGCGGTTGGATAATGGCGCGCTGCCGCAGCCAGGAGCAGGCCTTCTTGGGCGCGATGTTCAGGGCGGGGCGGCGGCGTTGGCGATCGAAGCAGTAACGACACTCATGGGAAGTACAAGCATGGCGCACGAAAAGCTGGTGGAACTGATCGGGTTGCTGACCTGCGGCGAAGTCGAGCAGGACGAAATCGAAGCCACCGCCGCGGCGGTGCTGGAGGCGCAGGAGGATCCCGAGTTCGACTGGGTGCACGAGATGGGTACGTCGGACGAGCAGTTCATGCAGATCGCGCTGATGTTCGAACTGTCCAGCTTCTTCGCCGAGAGCGACAAGCTCGACGAATTCCACGAGCAAGTGAGCGAGTTCTTCAAGAACCCGCTGCCCCCTTTCCCCTACCCGGCCAACCAGGCGGATTTCCCGCCGAGCGCCTACTTCACGTGGCTGGACGAACTGCTGGCAGCCCGCACCCCGGCTTTCACCTTGATGCTGATGGAAAGCGGCGTCGACGACATGCTGCACGGCATCCTGGTGCATCGCGCCACCAGCGATCGCGTGCTGGCCTTGGCGAATGAACTTGGCATCGAGATCGAGCGCTCGGCCGCGATGAAGGGCTGACGAAGTGACCGTGCTTAGTGCACCGACAACGAATGGATGTGGCCTATGAATAGCCAGACTCGCTTTCCCGACGACGAAAACGGCCAGGTGCTAAGTCAGATGGCCGCGGACGGCGACGATCTCTCCATACCGCGCGAGATCGATTTCGCCGTTATCTTTCCGACCGAAGAGGCGGCGTTGAAGTTCGCCACGCACCTGTTGAAGAACGGCCAGAAAGTATCGTTTTCCGAGTACGAAGAACACGACGAATTGCCATGGCAGGTGCTGGCGCATCCCTTCATGGAGCCCACGCACGAGAACATCTCCGGTTATGAAGACCTCCTGGCGAAGGAGGCGCTTGCCTTTGGAGGGCGGAATGACGGGTGGGGATGCGAGGTCCAGGGCTGATACTCGACTATCGCCTGAGCAGGCTGTGGCTCGACGGCCGACGCCCTCCGTTAAGCCGCCACAGCACGCATTCTTCCATCGTCACCACACAAAGCGGCCTGTCCGGTGAAACCCGAAGACCTTCAACGCCTCGTCACCACCGCCATGCCCTACGGCAAGTACAAGGGGCGCCTCATCGCGGACCTGCCCGGCGCCTACCTCGCCTGGTACGCCCGCAAAGGCTTTCCGCCGGGCAGTCTTGGGAACCTGCTTGCGTTGGCGCTGGAAATCGATCACAACGGCCTGCGGCGGCTGCTCGATCCGCTGAGGAAGCGGTAGCGGTCCGATCGATCCATTCGCATCCCGGAGGTTTGCCATGAAAGCGCTTCGCACCTTCGTTCTGTTGACAGCTCTGTTGCCCGGCACCTCTGCACTGGCGCATTCGCCCGCGGCTTCGCCATTGACCGGGCGCTGGACCGTCGACGTATCCCGCCTGGCGATGGCGCCGGCCGCGCGGCCGAAGAGCGTCACGATCACCTTCAGCGATCCGGGGCAGGGCAGTTGGCAGACGCAAGTCGACATCGTCGACGCGGGCGGCGGCAAGAGTCATGTCGTGGGAATCGCCACGCTTGACGGCAAGGCCGCGAAGGTCGAAGGCAGCGCGGAAGCCGATGCCGTCGCGCTGAAGATGCCGGAGCCGGGTGTGCTGGTGATGGCGCTGAGCAGGAGCGGCGTGCCGGCGTCGACCCGCATTTACACCGTCGACGTGGGCGGCAAGACGATGACGGAAACCGTGACCTATCTGGGCAGCGACGGCCTGCCGTTCATGCGCACGAACTACTTCGCGCGCGCCGACTAGTCTCCGCGGATCGCGCTCGCGTATCGGTGAAACGTGGATAAGGGTGGCCCTATGGCCGTCGACGACACATCACAGACAGGCCTAGTCTGGCGCTGCGTTCGATGTTTCGTGAGTTCATGTTCTTCGTGCTGCCGTAGGCCACAACGCCTTTACTGCACCTTCTTCAACCACCAGAACACACGTCGCACCAGCGCCACCGCCGGATCGGGGCTCCATACGAAGGTCGCCACGCTCGCCGGCGGCATCGTGTATTCGAAGCGGCTCTGCTCGTTCGCCACGGCGATCGGGCGGGCACTGGCGTGGCTGTTCACCACCACCAGCACGATGGACCCGTCCGAGGCGTTCTGGAACGCCACGTTGTCGATGCCTTCCTTCTCGGTGGCGGTGGATTCCACCCTCACGGCACCGGGCAGCACGAAGCGGCTGAAGTGGGCCAGTGCGTAGTACTCGTCGTTGCGGCTCACCGCGCCGGTCTGCGAGTCGATCGTCACCACGCCTTTGCACAGGTCGCATCCGCCGATATGCGGGCCATGGTTTTCGTCCAGCGCGAGGTTCCAGTACACCACGCCGCGTGCCCACTGCCGGGTGCCGGTCACCAGCAGGTTGCGCGCGAACCACAGCAGCTCGCCGTTGACGCTGGAGGCCCAGTCGCCGCCGGAACACTCGGTGAGATAGACGTCCTTCTGCGGATAGGCGCGATGCACGCGGCCCTGCGCATACTGGCTGCCTTCATAGCAATGCCAGGCGACACCATCGATGTAGCGCGCGGCCTCGGGGTCGCCGAGCACCGCCAGCGGTTCCTCCGGATGGCTCCAGTTGTGGTCCCACTCCAGGATGCTGACTTTCGGTTTGCGGTTGGCGAGCTTCGGGCCCAGGTGTTGCGAGACCAGGCGTGCGCGCATCTCCGCCGTCATGAGCATGCCGGGGTAGGTGATCGGCACGAACGCGGGTTCGTTCTGCAGGGTCAGCGCGAAGATCGGAATGCCGTTGCTGCGGTAGGTATCCAGGTACTTGATGAGGTAGTCCGCGTACGTGCCTTCGTACTGTTCGAGCAGGCTGCCGCCGATCAGATTCTCGCTGGTCTTCATCCATGCCGGGGCGCTCCACGGCGAGGCCATGATCCGCAACCCCGGGTTGACCTTGAGGGCCTCCTGCACGGTGGGTATCACGTCCTGCAGATTGGGCGCGACGTTGAAATGCTCCAGCTGCGGGTCGGTCTGCCCGGCCGGCACGTCGTCCAGGGTGTAGGGCTGCAGCGAGAAATCGGAAGCGCCGATCGTCAGGCGCATCATGTTCAAGTTGAGGTGCGGCGGCGGGCCGTACAGCTCGCGCAGCAGGGCGCTGCGCTGCAAGGCGTTGAGCTTGTTCTGCAGCAGCCACGCCGAGGAGTCCGTCATGGCGGCGCCGAAGCCGTCCATGGTCTGGAACGTCTTGTGGACGTCGATGACCACGTCGGAGGTCGACGAACCGCGCGCCTTCATCTCGATGTCCGGCTGGCGCTTCAGCTGCTGCCGCCGGTCTGCCGTACTCAACCAGAGTTCGACGGAAGGCATCAGCCGCGGCGCCGGCGGCGTCCTGGCCGTGGTGGCGGAATGTTCGAAGCGCGGGGCGTAGAACGCGGCCAGGGTCAGCAGGGTGATCAAGGCGACGAGCACCTTGTCCATCCGTGTGGTGGCTGGACTGCGCTCATCCATGACGCGGCGCGGGCCCCACACCCCTGTTGCAATGCCTCTGGATCATTGAGCTTCTGGGCGACGTACGAAAACGGGACTCGGTGAATACATGAAGCGGCGCCTGCTTCGTTTCCTTCAGTCCCGGGCGGCGCCGCGCCTGGCGGGGTGAACCTTGCTGCCGTTGTAACCGCGGGCCGGGAGGACGTAAAGGGGCGGGAGCATCGGGAGCTGCCGCAGGCTGTCTTCACAAAGGGGAACCGGGTGCGTCCCAGGGCGCTGGCCATGGCCAGCGAGTGCCCAGGTTGGTCGGCGATGGCCTTCACCGGTCCCGGCGCGCCGGGCTTCGACGACGCCGGCGGAGACGGAAGGCGAGGGGGCAGGCGCATGCCACGCGCCATGCGCGGCCGGCCTGCGGAGGAAGGACAAACCGTACGAAGTGACGCCGCTCAGCGGGGAAGCGGCGCCGGCCTCGTATCGACTCCGCGAGCCTCACCGGCCCGCGGAGCCCGGCCGCTAGTGGCCCATCTGGTGCACCGGGCCAGCCTGCTGCGACTGCGCCTGTGCGGACTGTTGCTGCGCCTGGGCCTGGGCATGGCCCTGTGCCTGCTCATGCTGCTGGTACTTGTCCATCGCCTGCGGCCACTGCGCCGCGCTTTGCTCCATGGACGTGTTCGCGGCGGCCGTGGGTACGCTGGTGACCTTGTCGAAGAAGTGGTCGCGCGAGCCGGGCGGCGTCTGCACGGCGAACAGCTTGCTGCCGTCCTCGCTGAGCGCCACCTGGTCGATGCGGCTGAGGCCGTCGGCGCGGGCGGAGACGGTGACGGCGGAGGCGATGTTGTCGCTGTGCTGGTCCGGGGCACGTCCCAGTTGGCGATCCAGCTCGTGCACGTGTCCGCGCGCCTGCTGGAACATCCCGTGGTCGGGATGCGCGGGATCGTCCAGCCGGGTGGGCCCCTGGTGCTGCTTCTGCGGTTCGGCGACGAACTGGTGAGTATCGCGGGTGTCGTGGAAATGGGACGGCGTGGGCGGGTTGGTGCTCTTGTCGAGGAACGGCATGGCGCTGCGATCGACGCCCAGCGCCAGGCCGTTCTGCTCGAGCGTCCGGCGATCCAGCCCGAGTTCGGCAAGGTTGACGCTCATCTCGCTGCGCTCGCCCGCCGGCCTGCCCACGCTGTACGCGCGCTCGGCCTTCACCGCTTCGCTCACCAGGCCCGCGCCGTAGTAATTGCCGTACTCCGACGTGCCGCGCGCACCCATCGCCAGGTCGTGGCTGGTCAACACGTTCTTGGTGATCCCCTGGACGTTCGCCTCGTTCGGCGACATCGAAAGGTCGGGGTTGAGATTGAGGTTGGACTTGAGCGTGTAGGTCTTCGCGCCGTTCTCGCCGCGCCCGACGTCGATGAACTCCGATGCGTCGGTGCCGTTGCGCTTGTAGATGTCCTCCAGCGTCAGCGGCCCGCGCCCGGCTTTCGCGAACTCCTGGCGCGCCGCGCTCACGTCCGCGTTCCAGCCCGCGATGCGTCCCTCGGCCTCGTCGCGCAGGTTCTCCTTGAGCATGTTGCCGATGGGCTTGGTGTAGTCGTGGTCGCGCTGTGGCGAGCTGGCGACTTTTTCCAGTTCGTTCTGGAAACGGTCTTCGGCCTGTTCGATGCGCTTGGCGTTGAGGGCGTGCTGCACCTCGTGCGCCAGGGTATTGGTCAGGCCCTCGCGGAGGTTCTGGTTGGCCGCGCCCAGCGAACTGCTGATGGCATCAGGATGCAGTTCGACCGTATGGGCTTCGGGGTTGTACTGGCCCGCGGTATTGGGATCGGAGCCGGCCGGCATCAGCTCGAAACGCTTCAGCCCGCCGTCCGCCACGGCGCGGTTCACCTCGTCCATCAGCACCGGCGAGCGGTCGATGGCGTTGCGCAGGTTCTGTTCGTATTCCGGCACACCGGTCTGCTTGCCAAAGTCAGCGACGATGGCATTCGCTTGGGGGCTCAACGGCATGTGGGGTCTCCTTACCTCACCAGCACTCGTTTGACGCAGCGGGTGCCCGGTGCGTGCTCGTCATCCTTGGGTTGGGCGTACATGGGATACACCTCGACGCGCAGGCCCTGCCGGTCGAACGCGTCGAACTTCCAGCGGCCGTGTTCGCCGTAGGCGGGGTAGCGCTTGAAGCCCATGGCTTCCAGCGAGGCCGTGAAGGCAGCGAAATCCGGCTCGCAGGTGGTGAGCGGCGCCGCTTCGGCGTTCGGTACGGGATCGAAGCCCAGCTCCATCTGCGGTACGTCGTGTGGCCGCTGCAGATAGCGTTCCGCGCCGAACGTCCAGTTGCCGGGCAACCGCTGCCCGAAGCCGAAGCTGCCTTCGCCGGTGGCATGGATGTCCTTGCCCATGACCCGCTGCAGCAGGTCGGGCGTCACATCGGTCACGGCATGGATGGTGCGGATCAATTCCAGCGTGCGCTGGAGCGCCTGCGTGGCGGAGAGATCCTGGGGTGGGGAGTGGCTTGGCGTCGTCATCGCGTCATGGTCCTTCACGTCTGCATGAAACATCGCTGGTGCGGCGTTGGGAAACACCAGGGCGCCCGATACGGCAAGGGCACCCATCACCAGCAAGCGGCGGCCTAACCCTGGCCTGGGCGGGTTCACGGGTGTCATGGTGGCACATTCTGATTGGCACCGTTCGTCGGGCGCAACACCCGGGACCATGCGGAGCCGCGCCGAGGCGGGCTGGAATGTGCGTCAGCGCACAGGCCGCAGCCCGCGCCTCGACGGCACCGTGCGAGCGCCGATCCATCGTTGCCCACCGTAGGTTGGGCTTCACCATAGGCGGCCGTGCCCGTCGAAGCCACGCATGCAATGCGGTCTTCCGCCCGGCTGCTGGGCGCGCCGGCCTGTACGATCGCGACGGGGCTATCGATCCGCGCTGGAATCGGTCTGCGTGGTGGCAGCAGACAAGGCTGGAACCAGCGGCGCGACCGCGGGCAGCAGGCCGGCGGTGGGCCTGATCTCGGCCGGCCCCGACTCCTGCGAGAACGAGGCTGCCTCGGCCTGCTTGTTCATCACAATGATGCTAATGCGCCGATTGACCGGATCGGCGGGATTGCTGCGGTCGAACGGCACCGACGCGGCCAGCCCGACCACGCGCGCGATCTTGTCCTCGGCCAGGCCGCCGGAGAGCAGCGCGCGCCGCGCCGCGTTCGCGCGGTCGGCGGAGAGTTCCCAGTTGCTGTAGCGATGATCGCTGTTGTACGGCGCGTCGTCGGTGTGGCCGGAGAGGCTGATGCGATTCGGCACACGGTTGATGAAGCCTGCGAGCTCTTCGAGGATCTTCGTGGTATACGGCCGCAGCTGCGCACTGCCCAGGTCGAACATGGGGCGGTTCTGCTTGTCGACGATCTGGATGCGCAGGCCTTCGGGCGTGATGTCCAGCAGCAGCTGGTCCTTGAACGGGGCCAGCGCCTGGCTGCTCTGGATCGCCGCCTGCAGCTGCTGCATCAGCTCTTCCAGCCGTTCGCGCTCGCGCTTGCGCGCTTCTTTCTCGATGTCCTTCGGATCGAGGCTGGCCGCCGCGGTACCCTGCTGGTTGCCGCCGGGCGCGCGCGACAGGTCCTTCGCGCCGCCGAGCTTGATCATGCTGGTGCTGGCACCGCCGGGGCCTGTGCGCCCCGGCGGTGCCATGGTCGCCGTGCCCGGGGTCATGCTGGGATTCTTGAAATACTCGGAGATGGCCGCGCGCTGTTCGCGCGTGCCCGCGCCGATCAGCCACATGACCAGAAAGAACGCCATCATCGCGGTGACGAAGTCGGCGTAGGCCACTTTCCAGGCGCCGCCGTGGTGGCCATGGCCCTTGCGCTTGACGCGCCGGATGATGATCGGCGGCAGCTCGCGCGGCTCGCTCATGCGGCGGCCTTGGCCCGCGGCGCCTTCAGGTGGTCCTCCAGATCCTGGAAGCCGGGCCGCGTGTGGGCGGACAGCGACTTGCGCGCGAACTCCACCGCCACCTTCGGGTTGTAGCCGCGCAGGTTCGCCAGCAGCGCCACCTTCACGCATTCGAATGCGCGGCCGTCTTCCTGCACGCGGTTCTCCATGGCGGCGCCGAGCGGGCCGACGAAGCCATAGCAGAGCAGGATGCCGAGGAAGGTACCGACCAGCGCGCCGGCGATATGCATGCCGATGCGCGTGGTATCGCCGTCGAGCTGCGACATGGTGGTGACGATGCCGAGCACGGCGGCCACGATGCCGAAGCCGGGCAGCGCGTCAGCCATCTTCGTCACCGCGATGGCCGGTGCCATGGCTTCGTGGTGATGCGTCTCCAGTTCCACTTCCAGCAGCTGTTCCAGCTCATGCGGATTCATGCTGCCGCCCACGATCAGGCGCAGGCAATCGGTGGTGAATTCGATCAGGTGATGCTCGCGCATGAGGCGCGGATAAGCGGAGAACAGCGAGCTGGATTGCGGGTCTTCGATATGCGCCTCCACGCCGAGCAGGCCTTCCTTGCGGATCAGGCTGAACAGGTCGTAGAGCATCGACAGCAGATCGACGTAGTCCTGCTTGTGGTACTTGGGCCCCTTGAGCAGGCCGAGCGCGTCGCGCAGGGCCGCCTTCACGACCTTGGCCGGATTGGCCGACAGAAACGCGCCCACCGCACCGCCGCCGATGATCAGCAGCTCGTACGGTTGCCATAGGGCGAGCATCTGCCCATGCGACAGCAGAAAGCCGCCGAGCACGCATGCGAGGACCAGGAAAGCGCCGAACAGGACCAGCATATTCGCTCCGATGAACGGAGCCCGTTACTCCGCGCTCTGGACTTATCGGCGCAGGCGGGAAAAAGTTGAGCGTCCCGCCGCGCCTCGCACTGCTCAACCCGGCGCGGGCAAGCCGACATCGGC
Source organism: Dyella sp. BiH032 (assembly GCF_031954525.1). NCBI lineage: Bacteria > Pseudomonadati > Pseudomonadota > Gammaproteobacteria > Lysobacterales > Rhodanobacteraceae > Dyella > Dyella sp. BiH032. Next base: position 4,649,721 of record NZ_CP134867.1, on the reverse strand, counting down.
CGCGGGTTTCTTCCCAGGCCGGCGCACCAGCCGGTGGAACGCGGCGACGTGCGTGATCATCAGCAGCGGCACGTACAGCACCGGTATCGCATAGGCCGCACCCAGCTCGCCCGCCATCGCAGGAAGATTGGCGCGGATGGCGTGGCCGTAGTCCAGCAGCAAGTCCGCAGCGCCGACGGTGTTGAACGCGACGACGAACACCCAGAACAGCGGCCGCATCCGAACGGTGAGTAGCGCCAGCAGCGCGAGCAGCCCGGTGGCGAGGTCGGCCTGCGCGGCGAACGTGGCGAAGCTGTCCGGCAGGTGCGTGCCGACCACGCCGGGCATCATGAACACGAGGCCGAAGAAGCGGAAGCTGTGCAAGGTGGCGATGGCGCGGTGCGCGTCTATGGCGTCCATCGCCTGGAGCCTGGGATGCATGTACGTGCGGTAGCAGAGCAGCCACGCGACATAGCCGAGAACGAGTTGCGCATTGAAGATATAGGCCGGTGACATGAGCGTCTCCCGTGAACATGGGCACTGCTGAAACATTCGCAGCGGCATGGTGATGACACGCGTCGTTTCCCGGCGCGCGAGGGTGCGATTCATGTTGGTACCATGTAGTACCGACCGTGGCATGCTACGGTACCGGCGGGTACCGATACAAGGAGTTTGTTGTGAAGGCGAACAAGCGAGCGAATGCGGAGCCTGCCGGGTCGCCGCGGGAGCGGATCCTGCGCGCGGCGATGGAGTCGTTCATGGAAAGCGGCTACGCCGAGGCGAGCACTTTGAAGATCGCGACGCGGTCCAAGGTCTCCAAGCGCGAGCTGTACGCGCTGTTCGGCAGCAAGCAGGCAATGCTGGCGGCATGTATTGCCGACCGGGTGGGCAGCATGCCGCTGCCTGCCAGGTTGCCGTTGCCACAAAGCCGCGACGGCTTCGCCGATACGCTCACCGGGTTGGGCGCCACGGTACTCCGTGAAGTTGGCGATCCGGGTGTCATCGCGGTTTTCCGGCTCGCCATCACCGAGGCGCAACGCGCGCCGGAGGTGGCCGCCACGCTCGGGACCGCCCGTCGATCGATACGCACGTCCGTGTACGACGCCGTGGCCCAGGCGCAGGCCGCCGGCCTGATCGGCGCAGGTGATCCCATCGATATGGGCGAGCGCTACCTGTCCTTGCTGTGGGGCGACCTGATGCTGAGTCTGCTGCTGCGCCTGCGGGAAGCGCCGGACGCGGCGGAAGCCCAACGCCGCGCCGCCGCGGCGACGGAGGACTTTCTGCTGCTTTTCCCGGTCGCGCAGAGAACGGCTCGCCGCACCTCCGGGGGTCGGCAGGGAGACAAGCCAGGTACGGGTAGGAAGCGCCGTTGAGGCAAGGCGTCGGATATCGGCCAGACAGACGCGACCAGGGCGGTATCTCTGTGCGCTCCGCACCGACGTAAAGGCCCGCCTGCGCTCTGACGTCCCCGCACCTGTCATCCATGCCTGCGAACTAGGGAACACCCTAGTACCTCTGCCCGGTCCTGGAGGCCTACATTCGAGCAGTACAGCCAGCATCTTCGGCCAGGGAGTGATACCGATGACTTCGACCAGTAGCGTGGGTGGAAGCAACGATCATGGCGCATCGCAGTCATTGAGCGGTCCGCCTGCATCCACTTTCAATGGTTCGCCCCAGCCGGATGCGGTGCAGGGCATGACGCTGAGCATTCCGACGGCCACGCCGGCATTGAGCTTCAGCCATACCGTTGCCGTCGGCGAGACGGTCGATTCGATCGCCGGGCGCTACAACGTGGATGCCAACGCCATCCGCGCAGCCAACCCCGACCTGCTCGATCCGCTCGGCGGCAGCTTCGACGTCACCGCTTCGTTGCCGGAGCTGCAGGACGCGGTGAAGAACATGGAGCCGATGGTCGGCCTCAGCCTCACCATTCCCGCGGCCAATCCGCGCATGGTGATGGATCACGTGGTGACGTCCGGCGAGACGATGGAGTCGATCGCCCGGGACTACAGCGTGAAGGTCGATGCGCTGCGCCAGGCCAATCTCACCCAGCTGGCGCTGCAGGCAATGCTGACGGCGCCGCCGTCCATCGAGTCCGGGCCGGGCAAGCTCGGCGCCATCGACACCACCGGCCTCACCGGCGTGCAGCGCACCGTGGCGGACGTCTACAACAAATACGGCGGCACCATCGAAGCCTTGGCCGACAAGGCCGGCATCCAGGTCAAGGACGTGCTGGGCATCATCACCCAGGAAACCAGCGCGCAGATCGATCCCTATGCGCGCATGACCATCCGTTTCGAGGTGCATAAATTCGCGCAGGCCATCGACCCCACGCAGCAGGCGGAGTTCGATCAGCATTTCCAGTACAACCATGCGCCGAAAAAGGGCTACCTGGGGCACAAGTTCAACGCCACCGGCGCCCCGGACGACTGGCATGCCTTGCATCCCACCGGCAGCCCGAAGGACCAGGACATCAACTGGGATGCCTTCAACTATGCGTACGGCATGGACGCCGAGGCCGCCGCCGCTTCCATCTCGATGGGGCCCGGTCAGGTGATGGGCTTCAATCACACCAGCGTGGGCTATACCTCGGCCGATGCGATGTACAAGGCGTTGAAAGACAGTGCATACAACCAGTTTGCCGCGATGACCGATCACATCGCTGCCAACGCCGAACTGAAAAAGGATCTCAACGATGGCGACTACGACGCCTTCGCCAAGCTCTACAACGGCGGCATCGCCGGCTACGGCGAGAACGTGAAGAATTACGCGCAGGCGTTCGAAGACGTCACCGCGGGCATGAAGCCGCCGGCCCCGCCAGCCGTCACCCGGCACTGAGCGCGCCTTGCGACGGCCCGGTCTGCAGCAATGGTTATGGAGCCTCGCGGCTTTGCTGATGGCTGCGGCGATGCCGTCGGCGCAGGCTGCCGGCGGATGGGTCGTGCATCGCACCGGTAGCGACATGACGTTCGAGCGCGCCGGTCAGCGCTTCTCGCTCGCCGATTACGCCGCTCGCCGCGTCCCTTCCGGTTACATGCCGGGTACGGCGAACGAGGCCGGCTGCGAGATCGACATCGAGATGACTCCGCTGTCGCTGCAAGGCGATCTGCTCAGTGTCTGGATGGTGTACCGGACCCAGCCGGGCGATTGCGATCCGCCCTTGCGCAATGCGGGTACGCAAGCGGTAGTGGCCCTGCATTTGCCGGATGGCGAGCCGGCATCGCTGACGGATGCGCTGCCGCCGGATGCGGTACTTCGCGCGTTGCGCGGCACCGAGGCGGTACGCAGCCTGGCCGGCACCGCGCCCGCCGCGTCTCTGCCGGCCTTGCTCACCCAGTTGGATGCTGCCACCCGATCGCGTTGCGACCGGCGGATCACGCAGGCCTCTCTCTCGCAGTTCTATCTCGCGCCCGACCACGGCACGCCGCGTCTCCGCCTGGCCTGGATCAACGACTGCGGGCAGCTCGGCGACGAACCGGCGCTGGATGGCATTCCCCTGGACGTATCGGCCGAAGCACTGCCTGCGCCGATGAAGACATGGCAGGGCGAGCCGCCGCTGCAGCTGAGCTTCGTACCTTCCTCGCGCGGCAAATAGGCCATCGCGCCGCGCGGCCGGGAGAGCGCGGCGGCAGGCACCACCGCCTGCCGCCGGCCGCGATTACTTCTTTCCTGTCTTGGCCGCATCCGCCGCCGCTTCCTCCGCGTCTTTCTTCAGGTATGCCGCATAGCCCTTCGCCTCGTCGCCTTGCGTGGTGATGTGCAGCGTGACCTCGTCGCTGACCTGCGGCACGAACTTGCCGAGCCCGAAGTCCGAGCGCTTCAAGGTCGCCGTCGCCTCGATGCCGATCGCGGGCAGGTGGAGGCGCGGGTTGGTCCCGATCTTGTTGATGGTGACGTCGAACGTCACGGGCCGGGTAATGCCGCGCAAGGTCAGATCGCCCGTCACCTTCAGCTGGTTCGGCATCGCAGTAGTCTCCACTCGCGTGCTTTTGAACGTGGCGGCGGGATACTGCGCCAGGTCGAAGAAGGCGGGCGAGCGGAAATCCTCGTCCAGGTCGGGGATGCCGCTGCTGAGGTTGGCGAGGGGGAGGGTGACCGTCACGGATGCCTTGCGTGGCTGCGCCGGGTCGAACTCCAGCGTGCCCTCCGCCCGCGAAAACTGGGCCGTGGGGTGGGCGAAGTCCAGGTGGCTCCAGCGGACCGTGCCTGTCGTGTGATTGGGTTCCAATGTGTAAGTCGTCGCCCAGAGCGGGCAGGTGGCGAGGGCTAATGCGGCGGCGAAAGCAATGCGGCGAATCATGGGCAAGGCTCCTGGGCGGGGTCGTCGGGACGGTTGCGGTCTCCGGCACGCGCCTCGGCGTGCCCCGGCAAGGTGTCAGCGGGCGTCGGCGAAGTCCTGAAAGGGGCGCTGAAACGTTCTGAAGGCTTCTGAATGACCGGCCGGCGCCCCCATCTCCGCCTTGCGCCACCGCAAGTTGTCGCTCGCCGGGCCTTGGTGCGAAGATCGCCAACCGCCTATTCGTGCCGGGGAATCCATGAGCGACGCGCCATCCGCAGGCGAGCGGCCGATCCGCAGGACGTTGCGCGTCGGCGCATGGATCGTCGATCCCGCGGCCGACCAGATGGCGCAGGGCGACACCGTCGTCCGGGTGGAGGCGCGCACGATGCGGCTCCTGCTCTGCCTGGCGCACCGCGCCGGGGATGTGGTCAGCATCGACGAGCTGTTGAGCGAGGTCTGGGCCGGCGTCATTGTCACGCCCGATTCGGTGTACCAGGCGATCACTTCCCTGCGCCGCCTGCTCGGCGACGACCCCAAGCAACCGGCGTACATCGCCACCGTGCCGCGGCGCGGCTATCGCCTGATCGCGTCCGTCGACACTTTGCCGGAAGGCGCGGCCTCCGCAGTGCAGCCGGCGCCCGCCGAGGCGATGGGGCCGGAGCGCGGCGGGGTGCCGAAACGGGAACTCGGTCCGGCTGTGCGTGCCTCGCTGGCGCTCGGCATTCTGCTGCTTCTGTGTGGCGCGGTGTCCGCATACTGGTGGCTGCGCGATCGTCCGGCCGACGCGCACGCGGCCAAGTCGATCGCGGTCCTGCCTTTCCTCGACCTGACCGATGCGATGAACGAGGAACCGTTCGCCGACGGCATGACGGAAGAGCTGATCGACAAACTGAGTGCCGATCCCGGCCTGCGGATCTCCGCGCCGACCTCCTCGTTCTATTACAAGAACAAGCGGGTGCCGGTCGCCGACATCGCCCGCTCGCTCGGCGTGACCTATGTCCTCGACGGCAGCGTGCGTACCTCGGGCGCGACGATGCGCGTCGCCGCGCGGCTGGTGCGGGCGGGCGACGGCTTCGTGGTCTGGTCGGGCACCTATGACCGGCCGCTGGGAGACAAACTCAAGGTGCAGGACGACATTGCCGGCGAAGCGGCCGACGCGTTGAAGCGGACGCTTCCATAGGCGCGTCTTTCGTATTGCGGGTGGATGAATAGGGGCGTGCGACCGGCCCTGCGCAAGCCGCGCAGTGGGCTAGCGGATGGACATGCGTTGGCAGCAACAGGGGGACAGGAAAATGCATCGCACCTTTCGGTGGGCCGGCTTGTCCCTGGTGTTCGGGCTGTGGTCCGGGGCGGCGTCGGCGGAGACCGGGGGATTGCCTCCCTGGCATTTCGGCATGACGCCGCAGCAAGTATCGGCGTTCGCGGACTATGGTCCTTACCGAGCTTTCGGCAATGGAGACGTGGAGACCTATGCCGGCTTGTTCGACGGGCGCAAGGAGAACGTGCAGTTCTTCTTCAAGGACGGCAAGCTCGCGCGCATCGGCGTCTATCTCTATGAAGGCCAGGATCTCAAAGAGGCCGCCAAGGCCTGGGGCCGGACCTATGCCACGCTGAAGTCGATGTTCGGCGATATCGAACTCCCCGACGTTCATGTCGTCGGTGAAGACAAGGCGCTCACGCCCGAGCAGGTCGGCGCGGCCGGCGGCGCCAACACGGAGGTGACGGGAAAATCGCAGATGGCACCCATAAGGCAGCCGGCGGATAAGTTCGTATTCGCCAGCTTGCGGCGCGCGACGACGCAGGGGCAGGTGTTCTACTACGTCACGGTGTATTACGACCCGCCGCGTTCCTGAGCGGCGATATCGCGAGCGACGCCGGTTGGTACTGATGACAGGCTAAGCCGCATGGCGCTGATCGTCATAACGACGCGGAGCGATTGCAGCGTTGGACGCCGGTCCAAATGTCACGAAGCTTGCGATGGCCAGCACCCACGCGCCGACTCCGGCATAAAGCATCACCCAGCGAAACCCTTGCTTGAGCGCATCATGCGCGACAGCCGCCGTACCGGCCTGCACCGCACCGAGCGACGCCGGGTCACCTGAAGCCATGCGATTGGCAAGGTCGCGCAGCACCGCGGGATCGATGTCGGCGAACCCCACATGCCGGAGATACGCCATCACGCCTTCGATCAGCAGGAAGCCCATGAGCGCGATGTTGATCGCCAGCGTGATCAGACGTGCGCTCATGTCGATGCCGGAGGCCATGCCTGCGCGGGCGGCGGGCACGGCGCCGGTGGTCGTGTTGGTGACCGGTGTATTGGTCATGCCCAGGCCGATGCCGGCCAGTACGCAGCCGCTCAGCAGTGCCGGCAGACCCAGGCTGGTCGAACCATGCAGCTGCATCACCAGGAAGCCCAGGCCGATCGTGAACAGGCCGGCCGGGATCACGGCGCGCGGCCGGTAGCGCACGGTCAGGCGTTCGGCGAGCGGGGGTACCACCAAGGTCGGCAAGGTATAGGCCAGCAGCGCCGTGCCCGTGGCGACGGTGCCGTAGCCGAGTACCGACTGGAAGTAGATCGGCAGGTAGATCATGAAGGGCCAGAAACTGAAGTTCATGCCCATGGAACCGCAGAGCGCGCCGGCAAATGGCCGGATCCGGAAGACCGCGAAATCGAACATTGGATGGGCGCGGTGTTTCTCCACGTAGACAAACACGATGAAGCTCGCGACGGCCGCCGACAGCGCGCCCAGCGTCGCGGGGCTGCCCATGCCGAGCGCCGGTCCCTGCGTGATGAAGAACGTCAGGCCGAATACCGCCAGCGACATGGACAGCATGCCGGCCACGTCCAGGTGCCGCGCCTCCGGATCGCGCGATTCGTCCACGCTCCACGCGACCAGTGCCATGGTGAGCAGCGCCAGCGGTGCCTGGATCAGGAACACCCAGGTCCAATCGAGCAGTACGGCGATCGCGCTGCCGATCATCGGGCCGAAACCCAGTCCGACGCCGAAGATGATGCCCCACGCGGCGAACGCCCGGCTGCGCCCCGTTCCGTGCTGGAACTGGTGCGACAGCGCGGCGATCTGGCAGATCACCATGGCACCGCCGCTCATGCCTTGCAGGAAGCGCGCCGCGATCAGCACTGACGCATCGCGCGCCCATCCGCAGGCCAGCGAAGTCAGCCCGAAGGCAAGCACGCTCAGCAGCAGCACGCGCCTGCGGCCGTAGCGATCGGCCAGCGTGCCGGCGGCCATCAGCACGGTGGTGCAAGCGATGGTGTAGGCATTCATGACCCACTGCGCGCCGCTGAAGCCTGCATGCAGCTCCTTCTCGAGGGTGGGCAGCACGGCGGGCACACTGGAGATCTCCAGGCCGAACATCAGCGCGGCAAGGCAGATGGCGACGGCGGCAACGGCGTTGCGATGGGCGGAAGAAAGAGACACGGCTCGCTCCGGCAGTGTGGCGTGAGGGCCCTTTGCTCATGCGCGCAGGCGCCGGCGCGCGGTCGTCCGTGTCGCGTGCGGGTCGTCGCGAAAGGCTGGGGGCGTCGGCGTAACCGTCCGGCCGCTTCATGGCGGAAGGGGGCACGGTTGCGACGGCGAATGGATGGCAAGGAGAGATTGTCGGCGCCGTGCGTGTATGACGGAAATGATTTATTTTTGTGGCCGCCATTAAAGGCCGTCATCAATCGATGCCATGGACTTCGACCCCTCCCTGCTGCGTGCCTTCGTCGTCGTCAAGGAAGCCGGCGGCTTCACCCGCGCGGCACAGCGCCTGAACCTGACGCAATCCGCGATCAGCCATCAGATCCGCCGGCTGGAGGAACAAGTAGGCCGGCAGCTGCTGTTCCGCACTACGCGCGCCTTGACGCTGACCGAGGATGGCGAGGATTTCCTGCAGTACGCGGAGAAGATCCTCGACACGCTGGACACCATGTCGCAGCGTTTCCGGCCGTCGCCGATCTCCGGCGTGGTGCGCTTCGGTGTGCTGGAGAATTTCCTCGGCGACCGGCTGCCCGCGCTATTGCGCCAGTACGGCCGGGCCTTTCCGTCGGTGCGGCTCGATGTGAGCGTCGGCATGAATCTCGACCTGATGCCGATGATCAAGGCCGGCGAACTCGATCTGGCGGTGGTGATGCTCGCGCCGGGCAGCAAGGAGGGGACGCCGCTGCGGCGCACCCAGTTCGTGTGGGTCGCCGCCGAGACGTTCGATCCGGCGCCGGGCGAGTCGCTGCCGTTCGCGTTCTTTCCCTCGCCTTGCATCAACCGCCAGGTGGGCCTGGCTTCGCTGGAAGGGCGCCAGATTCCCTGGCACGTCGTGTTCACTTCGCAGAGCCATCAGGGCATCCGCGCCGCGATCCTGGCGGGCTTGGCCGTCACGGTGCTGGCGCGGGACGACGTGGAGCCCGGCATGAGGATCGTCGACGGCCACTATGGCCTGCCGTCCTTGTCGAAGGTCGACTTCAGCCTGGTCTGGAGCGACGGCGGCAGGACGCAGGCTGCATTGGAGTTCGGCCGGCTGATCGAGCAGATGACGCGCACGGGGCCGGGCCGGCGCGCGTAAGCCGCGTGGGGCGGCTATTCCCGGCGGGCCGGGTTTCCAGGATCATGCGCGCCAGTCAGGGGACATCGCGACGAATGGGGGCGTCGGGTGCCATGCGGAAATGGGGGCTTGTGCTGCTCGCGGTCTTGGTCGGCCTGGTCGTGCTCCACGGCCTGCGCCAGCGGCCGCGTGTGCCGCCGCCCGGAACGGTGGTGGCGGACGTTCCCAGGCAGGACGATCTGGACCACGGCTCGCGCCTGCAGCGCGGCGACTTCACGCTGACTACCCGCGCGCGATTCGAGCTGACGGCCCGCGTGCTGTCGCGCGAGGACTATCGCTTCGACGCCGGTGCCGCGCTGGCACCGGTGGACCTTGCGCTGGGATGGGGGCCCATGTCCGATGGTGCCGTGCTGGCGAAGATTTCGATCAGCCAGGGCAATCGCTTCTACCACTGGCACGTCGACGAGTTTCCGATTCCGCGGCGAGACATCGAAACCTCCAGCGCCAACATGCACATGATTCCCGCCAGCGACGTCGTGCGGCGCGCGTTGGAGCGCGTGCATACCGGCGAGGTGGTCCATCTGCAAGGCTTCCTGGTCGATGCCAGCCGGCCCGACGGTTGGCAATGGCATACCTCGATGACGCGCGAGGACACCGGCAACGGCGCGTGCGAGCTGGTCTACGTGGAAGACATCGCCGAAGCCTCGCCCTGAGGCCTCTTCGCACGGGGACGTGGCCCGTGCAAGGCCGCTGCGCAGACAGCCTCGTGCAAGCCTGATCGATGCGAGCGCCCGCGGTGCGACCGTGAGCTATGCTCCGCCTGCCGAGCGCCGGACGTTCGTTCCGCGGCATCGGCCAAAGGGGGAAATCATGAATGATTCGGTCCAGCGCGCGGCGCAGCGCATCCTTGCGACGATGAAAGCCATGCACCATGGCGACTTCACTTATCTGCCCGCCCGCGAGGTGGACTTCAGGCATCTCGATCTCGGCGCGTATCGGCAATTTCTCGGCCAGCATGAAGCGAAGGATTTCCGGTACCTCAGCGACATCGAAATCGCCGAGATTTCCGCCTCGCCCACCACGCTGGTGGCGCGGACCTTCATCCGCAGCATGGTTTCCGCGCACGGCACGGTGGTCGCGGACTACTACCAGGTCAAGCCGCGCATGGGGCGACTGCTGCGCATGTTGCTGCGCGGCCTCGCCAACGGGCGCTGGCGCGATGCTCCCCGATTCTTCTTCAAGACGCTGAAGACCAAGCACTGCGTGGGCTATACCACGGAGTTCGGCGATGGCCATTTCATCGTGACCAGCAATGCGGAGTCGGCGGGCATGATGGGCTCGCCGCCGACCATCGACAGCGCGTTCCATCCCTATGGCACGCCCGCGTCCGCTGTTATGGAAGATCACTTTGCGCGCCTCAAGAGCCGGCTGGCGCAGTCGCCCGGACTGCGTCCGCAATGTCTGCACACCGAAGACGAGCTGCAGCAGCGCCGGGTACGCATGAAGCGCCAGAAGGACGCCTATCGCGAGGCGGTGAACTGGGTGTCCAAGGAAGAGCTCGAGCGGATGTCGCCCCATAGTCCGCTGTTGGCGGCGGCCGTATACGAGGAAGTGCGCAGGCAGCTTGGCGCTGTGTAGGTTGTCCTGGCGACTGGAGCGAGGCGAGGAAGCCAACCATAGGACGATCTGCCAAGAGGTGGTCCCGCCGTGCAGGCGCATGGCACCCGTGCTAACGTGCCGGCGCGGCTGGGGGAGCCGCGTCCACAGGGGAAAACCATGGCTAATCGCCATCAGCCGGTACGCTGGTACTGGCCGACGCTCGACAACCTCGCCGATGCCATCCAGGCGTCCAATCAGGGCATGTGGGCGGCGGCTTTCTGCGCCGCAGCCACGGCCATCATGGCGACGGTGAGCATCTTCATGGCGCATGGCGCCAACGGCCTCATGGGCGTCACGCCTGCCGCATATCTCGATGCCGTGCTCTTCGCGGTCATCGCCTGGCGGATCCGCGCGCGCTCGAAAGTCTTCGCCGTCGCCGGACTAGGCCTGTTCCTGATCGAGAAGATCTACCAGCTCGCCACCCAGCCGCAGACCTTGAGCTTCGGGTTCTTCATCGCCGTGATTCTGCTGCTGTGCTTCATCAGCGGCGTGCGTGGCAATTTTGCCTACCGCCGCTTCGCCGCGGAAGGCGCGGCGCAGGAAGCGTGACAGCGACACACCCCGGCAAGGGAAGGGAGGAGCCGATGAAGAGGAAGCATGTGTCCTGGGGCCTGTGGGCGGTCGGCGCCACGCTGATCGCGCTGAGCTGTATCGGCACGGTGGACAGGCAGTTCGGCTGGATGGGCTTCTTCGCCGGACTGGCCGGAAGTGTACGCCGGCCCGGTCCGGCCGATCTGGAAGAGAACGCCTGGAAGCGCGTGGACGAGGAATAGCGCTGGTCGATGCGCCCACCGCTCATGTCGTGAGCAGCGGCGCATCGGTGCTGGACGCTCAGGGCGTCGGCAGCTGCGCGTCGAGGAACGCGTAGATGTCCGCATACTCCGCCGCCTCGGCGCCCAGCGAAACCTGGATGCCGTGCCCGCCGTTGGCATTGGTGCGGATCCAGATCGGCTTGCCACTGGTGTTGGAGGCACGCAGCTTCGCGGCGTACTTGCCGGTTTCCCACGGCGATACGCGGCTGTCGTTGAGGCCGACGTTGAGCAGCACCGGCGGATATGCCGTCTTGGGGCGGATGTTCTGGTACGGGTCCATCGCCAGCATGAAGGGAAAGTCGGAGGCCTGGCGCGGGTCGCCCATCTCGCCGATCAGGTTGGCGCCGTTGGCGGCGTGCATCAGGCGCACCGGATTGAGCACCGCGACGCGGAACACGGCCGCGCCAAACTGCTTGGGATAGTCGTCCACCGCCTTGCCGATCAGCAGGCCGCCGCCGCTGCCGGCGATGAGCGCGGTGCGGTCCGGACGGCTGTAGCCCAGTTCGCTCAGGCGTGCCACGCCGGCGATGAAATCCTCTACGCCCTTGTGCTTGTTCGGGCCCTTGCCGGCGATGTGCCAGTCCTCGCCCTTCTCGCCGCCGCCGCGCACGTGCGCATAGGCGAAGACGTTGCCGTGCTTGACCCATTCCAGCCGTACCGGCGCGAAGGTCGGCACCACAGAGAGGCCGAAGCTGCCGTAGGCGTACAGGATGGCGCGATGGCTGCCATTCGTCGCGGCATCCTTGCGATGCAGGATGGTAAGCGGCACGCGCGTGCCGTCCTTGCTCACCAGCTCGGTCTCGGTCACTTCGACCATGCTGTAGTCGGCGGGGCTCGCCTCGTCCTGGCCGAGCGTGTGCATGGTGCGATCGGCCGGGTCGTAGCGCCACGACTTCGGCGGCGTGGTCCAGCCGCGCAGTTCGAGCAGGAAGCCACCCTGCTCGCCATAGGCGTGGAACAGCGAGGCCGTGCCGGGCAGTGGCATCGGTACCGCCTCGTCCTCGCCGGTGGCGTAGTCGATGCGGCGGATGCTGTCGGTGCCGTTCTTGGCCACTTTGACGTACAGCGCATCGCGCGCCGCGACGAGCGTCTGGGTATCGGTCAGCGTGATGCCGACGATGATCTCGTCATCCTGCAGCGGCAGGAGCGGGCGCGCGTCCGCGAGCGTGGCGTCGGGGCGCGCCAGGTCCAGCGCGAGCAACTGTCCGTTGGAGTGCGTGCGGGCCGAGACCAGGTAGAGCGTGTCGCCGTGGAGTGCGGCCGCCTGCACCTTGTCGTCGAGGCCGGCGATGCAGCGCCAGTTCGCGTCCGCTTTGACGGCATCGGCCTGGAGCGCCACGCAATAGCGCATCTCCGGCTGCGCGCCGGAGGCCGCGGCCAGCGCCCAGCGCGATCCGGCAGGGAAGTCCACCGTGGGAAAACGGTTGGAAGGAATGGGGAAGGAGGCGTTGCTGCCTTCGCCGTGGCCGGCACGCAACAGGAACGGGTCTTGCGCCGGGGGCGTGCCGAGGCGGTGGAAGCGCAAGCGCATGTCCTGGATCGGATCGCCCCCGGTGCGCTGGTCCGGTGGTGCCATCTGGGTATAGGCAAAGCCGCTGCCATCGGGCAGCCAGTCCGCGCCGAACTCGCCCCATACGGGTTCGACCGCGTCGCCGGTCGATTTACCGGTGTCGACATCGAACACTTCCAGCCGCGTCACTTCCTTGCCGCCGCGGTCGGTGTTCACCGCCACCTTGCTGCCATCGGGCGAAGGCACGTAAAGGGTGATCGAAGCGTGGCCGCCTTCGACCTGCTGCGCGGCCGGATCGAGCAGTACGCGCTCGGTACCGTCTTTCTCGCGCACCATCAGCGTGCCGCTGCCCTGGCCCTCCTGGCGGATGAAGAACAGTTTCCCGCCCGCATAGCGCTGCATGCGGTGGATCACCGTGCCGCCGCTGGTCTTCTGCAGGATCTCCTGCCACGACTTCAGCGTGGGCAGCGCATCGAGCTTGGCGCGTGTGTACTGGCCTTGTGCGGTGAGCCAGCGCTGGAACTCGGCGTTGTTCTCGCCTTCCATCCAGCGATAGGGATCGTGCAGCGTCTGTCCGAAGACGTGCTCGACCACGTCGTCCGCCCGCGCCCGCGGCGGATCGTCTGTCTTCCCGTCGGTCACGGTGGCGTGGGCCGATAGCGGATTCAGCGCGAAGGCACAGACGGCGAGCGCGAGGCGAAAAGCAAGCCGCTGACGTTTTGGCGAAGAGCTGCAAGCCATGAAGATGTCCTCGGGGAAAGCGCGGGAGTGGGCGAAGGGTAGCGTTTTAGCGGGAACCGCGAATCCGCGCCGCCATTCGTCATGCACGTGACGGAATGTGATCGCCATCGCATTGGACAAACCTGGCCGGGATGAAGAAACGCGCATCGACGACCGGCAAACCCAATGGCGACGCGGGATCACATTCCCTTCACGCGGATCGTTGATTGATAAATCTTCGGACATATCGGCATGCCCGCCAGGGCATTTCAAGGACACGGCCACAGCAGGTGGCCAGAGCGCATGCAGGGGGCATCGCGTGATGGAGCAGACAGGGCGAGACTGGATCGCCACCAGGGGAGTCACCGATGGCAAGGACGTCGATGGCAAGGAAGCGGTCCATCGTCGCGCACGACGCATGACCCCGCTGCCGTTGTCCATGCGCAGGACCGCCATCGCGCCACCGTGTTCGTGTGTGTTTTCGCCTCCGCGCGACGTCCGCGCTTCTTTTCCGCCGTATCGCCCCGCACCGGCCTGAACGCCGGATCATCGCGGCCGCGCAAGGCGTCGGTATCTCATCGCAGCAGCGCTCACTGCGGTAAGGCACGTGCGTCCATCGAGCGCCTTGTTCCAACTCAATCAACGTAAGGAGTGACACCCATGCAGACCGAGAACATCCTGGAAGGTTGGCTGAAGGGCTCCGATAGCGTGAACGGCTACGCCAACCCGGCGGGCCCGCTGTACACCGAAGGCCAGGTGGTGACCATTGCCGCCGTGACCAATACCGACATCGCGCTGCTGACCAACTGCAGCTCGTGCACGGCGTCGCGCCCCGTCCTGTGTTGTTGATGTGACTTCGCCGCAGCCGTGGCGCGCCACGGCTGCGGACGAACCTTTTTCCTGACCGCCGGGGATGGAGCATGAGCGAAGCGCCTTCGAACGATACGTTCCTCGTCATCATCGATTTCCTCACGGCCGATGCCCGGCAGGCGATGACGGAACGGCTGCTGTCGGTGCCGGGACTGGGCGCCGAGGAACGCGCCGTGCTCCTGCAGGAGGCGTTGCGCGCGCTGCGCGAGAGCGCCTCGCGCAAGCTCAACCGCGTGTTGCTGCTGGAACTGCACGCGGCCAAGCTCTCCGGGCAGCTCACGGCGGAAGACGAGCGCGAGAAGTTCGTGCAGTTCCTGGAGCTGGCCACGCAGGAGCCGTTCAAGGATGCCTTGCGCCGGCGCTATCCGGTGCTGGAGGCGCGGCTGGGCCGCGCGCTGGCGCAACTGGGCAACGCCATCGTCACCATGGCCGCGCGGATCGCCGAAGACCGCGAAGCGCTGTCGGCGTTCATCGGTCGTCCCCTCGGTGCCTTGCAGGCCGTCCGGCTGGGCGAAGGCGATGTGCACGATGGCGGGCAGACCGTGGCGCAGCTCGCATTCGCCGGCGGCAAGGCGATGTACAAGCCGCGCTCGCTGCGCGTAGACGCGGTATTGGCGGCTTTTCTCGACGGCCTGTTCGAAGGCGAGGCGGATCCTATCCGCGTGCCTTCCGTGCTCGATCGCGGCGCCTACGGGTGGACGGCTTTCGCCGAACACCGCTATTGCGCCGACGATGCGGAGCTCAAGACCTTCTATCGCAACATCGGCCATTGGCTGGCGGTGATGCGCCTGCTCGGCGGCACCGACATCCATCACGAGAACCTGATTGCATCGGGACCGGTGCCCTACGTGGTGGACGTGGAAAGCCTGTTCGTGCCCGATCCGCCCGGCAAGCCGTCCGGTCTGGGCCAGGCGGTCGACCTGGCCGACGCGATGATCCGCTCGTCGGTACTGCGCACCGGCCTGGTGCCGTTCCGCGCGCCGGTGCTTGGCCTGGACGGCGTGGACATCTCGGCGATCGGCGCGCTGCCCGGCGAGCAGCCGAAGATCCGCGTACCGGAGATCATCCGGCATGGCACCGCCGAGGCGCACTTCGGCCTGGTCAGCGTCGACATCGACGTGGCCAGGAACCACCCGTGCGAGCAACCGAACATCGCGCACTACTGGTCCGACATCGTCGATGGCTTCCAGGCGCTTACCGCCCGCTTCGCGGCGATGCATCGCGAGGGCGCGCTCGCGCCGAAGCTGGCGGCGTTCCTCGGCTGCCGCATCCGCCGCATTCGCCGGCCGACGCAGGTCTACGTGGAAATCCTGCGCATGCTGTGGCATCCGGCGTCGCTGCACGACGAGGCGGCCGCGATCGAGCGCGCGCGCGATCTGCTGGAAAAGAACTCGGCCGTCTCGCTGATCGCGCCGTCTGAGCCGGCGGCCATCGCGGCCGAGATCGACGACATGCGCTACGGCGACATCCCGGTGTTCGCCAACGCGCTCGACCAGGCGCAGCTCGACGAGGTCTTCCACGGCTGGCTGGCGATGCGCGCGGACCTGGAGGAACTCACCATCCGCGGTGCCATGGTCACGGCCCATCTCAATGCGCGCCTGAACGACGACCGGCGCGTGCCCTACGACCTGCGGCCGGCGCGGCCCAGCGCGGACGATCTGGACCGCCGCCGCCGCACCATGGCGGCGCTGACACTGAAAGAGTTGCTGCAACTGTCGGTGCGCGGCCAGGACGGCACGCTCACCTGGATCAGCCCGGTCCTCGGCCGCAGCGGCTGGGCCATGCGCAGCCTGGAGGCGAATCTCTACGTCGGCCTGAGCGGCATTGCCATCGCGCTAGCCGCCTATCAGCAGGAAATGCGGCATGGCCGCGTCGATGCGGTGGACGGCGTGGAAGAAGCGCTGGGCGGCGTGCTCAAGGTGTTGCGCAGCACTGAGGAGGCGCGGCCCGCCGAGGCGGTAGGCGGTTTCATCGGGCTGGGCTCGCAGATCCTCGCCTGGCTCACCCTGCATGAGCTGCAGCCGCAGTCCGGCTTCCTCGCCCTGGCGGTGAAGCAGGGCCATGCGATGGAGCAGTGGCCTTTCGACGACGCGCGCGTGCTGGACATCCTGGAAGGCGTGGCCGGCGCGATCGTGCCCGTGCTGCAGCTTGCCGACGCGACCGGGGACGCGCGCTGGCTCGAATTGGCGGCGAAGGCCGGGCGGCGGCTGGAGCAGGCCGCGATCGTCGATGAACGCGGCGCGCGCTGGCCGGCGTCTGTGTTCAACGAGCCGATCGGCGGCTTCGCGCATGGCGCCACCGGCATCGGCTGGGCGCTGACCCGCCTCGGGCTGAGTGCGGCCGGCCACGCGGAGGAGCGCCGGCGCTGGCTCGCCCTGGGCGAGGGCGCGTTCGACTTCGAGGAAACCTTGTTCCGCCCTGAACATGGCAACTGGATCGACGTGCGCAAGCCGGAAAGCCTGGACTTCCCCAATACCTGGTGCCACGGCAGCGTAGGCATCGGCCTTGCCGCGTGCGATCTCTATGCCCGCACGGGTGGCGAGCGCCATCTGGACGTGCTGCGCCGCGCGGTGCGCGTGGCCAGGCGCAGCGGCTGGGGCTACAGCCACACGTTGTGCCATGGCGACCTGAGTCTGTGGGAGCTGCTGTCGCGCGCGAGCCGGGTCGCGCCGGATCTGCAGCCGCCGGCGGGTATGCCCGACAGCGCGCTGATCCTTTCCAGCATCGAGGAGCACGGCATCGTGGGTGGCCTGGCCAGGGATGCATTCACGCCGGGGCTGATGAGCGGCATCTCCGGTTCCATCCTGCAGCTGGTGCGCATGCATCCGGATTGCGCGATGCCGTCGCCGCTGCTGCTGGAAAGCCGCGAGAGCGGGCAGCTGGCAGCGTTCGAGCGCGAACGGCTGTCGGCCTGAGGCTGCCCGCGCGATGATCCTCAGGCGCTTCCTGTATCGGCACTATCGGGCGCTCGCCGGCGCGGCGCTGCTGTCCTGCGCCAGCGCGGGTTGCACGGTGGCCCTGCTGTCGCACATCAACCGGCTGGCGTCGCAGGGCGTGCTCGGGCAGTCCCTGCGGCCGCTGCTGGTCGGCGTGGGCTGGCTGCTCGCCCTGCTGGCGACCAGCGCGTGCGCGCAGCTGATGCTGGCCCGGCTTGGCGGCAACCTGGTGGCGCAGTTGCGCATGGAGCTGTCGAAGCGCTTCATCGAACTGGAATACGAGAAGCTGGCCGAGCGCCGGCACACGGTGTTCGGCTCGCTGATCGACGACGTCGCCAACATCGCACCGCTGGCCCTGGTGGCGCCGCTCCTGGCCTACAACGTACTGCTGGCCGTGCTGTACGCGGGTTACCTCGCTACCGTGTCGCTGCCCCTGCTGGGCATGCTGGCCGTGTTTCTCGGCGCCACGTTCGCGGTATCGCTGGCCCTGGCGCGCGCCATGCGGGGCAAGCTGGACGAGCTGCGGCGCGCCAACGAAAAGGTGTTCGAGTACTTCCGCTTCATCAGCGACGGCAAGAAGGAGATGACCCTCAATGCCGCGCGCGCGGCGCATTTCACCGGCGAGCTGATGACGCCGGCGATTCTGCGCGCGCGCGGGCTGATGGTGCGGGCCTATACCGGCCTGGGCCTCAACGAGGCCTGGTCGATGGCCGTGATGTACGGCGCCATCTTCCTGATCGTGTACCTGGGCTATGCGTTGCTGGGACTGACGCAGGACACCATCGTGCACTTCGTGATCGGCGCGGTCTTCCTCGGCGGGCCGGTCGGTTTCATCGTGAGCGCGGGACGGCAGGTCGCCGTCGGCACCGCGAGCCTCAGGCATCTGGAGCGCATGGGGCTGGATACCGCGACGGAACGTCCGGAGTCCGCGCCACGTGCGGCCGGGGCGCATGCGCAGGAGGGCTGGAGCCAGATTCGCCTGGAGGGCGTCTGCTACAGCTATCCGGGCAGCACGGGAGCGAAGCCCACGATCGGGCCCATCGATCTCACCGTCGCGCGCGGCGAAATGCTCTTCATCGTCGGCGGCAACGGCAGCGGCAAGTCGACGCTGCTGCTTCTGCTCAGCTCGCTGGTTGCGCCCCATGAAGGGCGCATGGCGATCGACGGCACGCCGGTCGATGCCGATCTGCGCTGGTATCGCGAGCGCTTCACGGGCGTCTTCGGCGACTTCTTTCTTTTTCCGCACGTGCTCGATGCGGAAGGCCAGCCGCTTTCGGACGCGCGCATCGGCCAGCTGCTGGACGTGCTGGACCTGGGCGAGCAGGTGCAGACGCACGAGGGCGAGCTGTCGCGGCTGGCCCTTTCCACCGGGCAGCGCAAGCGGCTGGCGCTGTTGCAGTGCTATGCGGAGGACCGCGACATTTTCTTCTTCGACGAATGGGCTGCGGACCAGGACATTCACTTCCGCGATTACTTCTATCGCAGCCTGCTGCCGGCGCTGAAGGCGAACGGCAAGACGGTGATCGCCATCAGCCACGACGACCGGTATTTCTCTATGGCCGATCGGGTGATCACGCTGGAGGCGGGGGCGGTGGTGTCGGATGTGCGGCAGGTCAGCCAGGGGGCGTCCGGTCTTTCTTCCGCGGGGAAGGTGGTTCCACGGGAAATCCCTTCGGTCACGTCCGGATGAGCGAGCGGGATTCGTGAGGTGAGCGCGGCGGTGCGAGGCATGTTTTGGGGTTTCTGCTTCTGCGCTCCGTAGGTCCCCTCATCCCAGCCCTTTCCCCGGCGGAAAGAGGGGCGGGCGGTCGGGAGAGGTTGGCTGCGCTCACTCGCGCCTCTGCCTGCTTGCTGCTAATGTCTTGCGCCGGATCGGCAAGCTGCCGGTCAAGTCAGGGGGCAGGGATGCGCTTTCGGCCAGAGGGATGGCTGTTCCATATCGTCAGGTCGCCAGGACACCGTCCGCCGCTGCGGAAACCGGTGCGCCGAGCTGTGCGCGCCTTGGTCGCCGCGGCCTGCCGAGGGATTTCACTCGCGCCGCGGGCGCACTTCAACCTCACCACGCACTTCAACCTCACCACGCATTTCAACGTCACTAGGGATAGGTACTCATGCGTCACTTGTTTCTGACCGCCTCGCTGGGCGTCGCCCTGGCCGCCGCTTCGTTCGCCGCCCATGCCGGCAACGCGGACCCCGACCACATGTTCGTCAACGTCAGCGCGGGCGTGACGCACTCCAACGTGTCCGGCCTCACCGACAAGAACAGCTGGGGCTACGGCCTCAACCTCGGCTATCGCTGGCAGGACACCTGGGGTATCGAGGCCGGCTACGTCGACCTGGGCAA
This sequence comes from Dyella sp. BiH032, assembly GCF_031954525.1. Classification (NCBI taxonomy): domain Bacteria; kingdom Pseudomonadati; phylum Pseudomonadota; class Gammaproteobacteria; order Lysobacterales; family Rhodanobacteraceae; genus Dyella; species Dyella sp. BiH032. The sequence goes on along the minus strand of NZ_CP134867.1, from coordinate 4,630,073 downwards.
GCCGCAGGTCAAGGCCTTCTACAACGGCCAGCCGTACAAGCTCGACCTCAACGTCTCGGGCTGGACGCTGGGTGCCAACGGCCGCTGGACGTTCGGCGGCAACTGGCACGCCAGCGCGCGCCTGGGCGCGTTCTTCTCCAAGACCAAGCTCACCGCCGGCGGCTATCTCACTGGCGAGGATTCGAACACCGACACCAACCTGTACGTAGGCGCGGGCATCGGCTACGACTTCAGCCCCAACCTCAGCCTGGGTCTGAACATCGATCACTATCGCGCCAAGGCCAAGCGCATCATCGACGGCACCAACAGCCCGTACATGGCCTCGGCGACCTTGGAGTACCGTTTCAACATCCACTGACCGCTGCGGCGGAACGTGCTTCGTGCCGGGCGCGGCGCTGTTGCCCCGGCACGGATTCGATGGGAACGGGTACCAGCCCGCGCGGGCATCATCCGGGAGGCCACATGTTCGGGAAATGGTTTGGTACGAAAGGCAAGGCCGGCGGAGAGCCGCCCGCACGCGCCGCCGATTTCTCGCACGTCGATTCCCGCGAGAAAGCCGAGGCCCTGGTCGGGCAGGGCCAGCTGGAGAAGATCCACCTGTTCCCGCTGGAATTCGGCGGCGAAGACGTGCTGGCGAATATCACTTACGTTCCCGTGGGCGTGGGCCAGGCCAAGGCCATGGCCGACGGGACGATCCTGAAGCTGATCCAGGAAGGGCAGGTGACCCAGTACGCGGCCGCACCGGAATACAAGGGCAACAGCTTCGTGCCCGCCCGGATCGTGATCAAGGCCTGGAAACCGGATGCGGATGGCGCGTTCCATCCGACGATCGAGATCTGGTAGCTCGTTTCGCGTAAGTAGGAGCGGCAGGTGGGTGCTTCGGTCGAAGTCGTACTCTGCGTTGCAGTGTTCGTATTGGCACTGCCTCTGGGCGTCTATTACCTGTCCGGGTTCGGTGGCAGGACTGGAGCGAAGCTGTTGCGGGCCTCGTTCACGACTCAGCGCGCCATGGTCCACGGCAAGGAAATACCCACGACTGAGCTTCGCGTGGTGCACCGATGGCGCACCCATGCGGCAACCGATCGTTACGGCGTGGTCTATGCCATCGATGCCAACTGGCTTTGCCAGGACACCGATGGCCATTTCGCCGTGGCGATCGGCCAAGGCAGTGTCAGGGCAGGGGCAGCGAAGGCGTTGATCTCCATGGGCGAACAACCGCCGCTGGAGATCGCCTGGACTTGGCGTAGCCTTTCCGATGATCGCGTCAGGCATATGCTCACCGGGACCCCGCGCATCTATCGAAAGGTTTTCGGACGGGCGTCTTGACCAGCGGCATGACCTGGCAGATACGGGATCACACCACGCAAGTCCGGTAATCTTCGCCTCCCACCCTGGAGAAGACGCCGACGTGCCGCATTATTCCGGCCCCTTGCTCACCTTGCCCGCCGCCGAGTCGCTGTTGGCCGCGCGCGGTGCCGGCGCGGATACGTGGACGGGTTCGCTGGACCTGGAACGCTCGCGCGGCACGGCTGCGCTGCAGGCCGATGCCTGGGCGTGGAAGGGGGTGCATTATCCGTATCCCGGCAAGGTGAAGGAGCGCACCATCTATTACTGGGATGGCGACGAATTCGCGCCGGTGTCGCGGTTCTCCGGCTCGCTGATCAAGCTGGTGCCGACCGAATGGGGTGCGCCTACGTTCGAGATCGATGGCATCAAGATGCTGCCTACCTCGAAGGCATCGCCCGTCGACGATGCGCGGCAGAAGGTGGCGCTGGTGGAGCCGCGCGGCAAGGTGGTGCTCGATACCTGCGGCGGGCTGGGCTATTTCGCGGGCTGCTGCCTGGATGCCGGCGTGATGCGCCTCCTGTCGTTCGAGAAGAACGCCGACGTATTGTGGCTGCGCACGCTCAATCCGTGGTCGCCGGACCCGGAAGCGCCGGCGGCCGGCGGCCGCCTGCAGTTGACGCATGCCGACGTATCGCAGGCCATCGCCGCGCTGCCCGCGGCGTCGGTGGATGCGGTGCTGCACGACCCGCCTCGCTTCGGCATTGCCGGCGAACTTTATGCGCAGGCGTTCTACGATCAGCTCGCGCGCGTCATCCGCCGCGGCGGCCGGATGTTCCATTACACCGGCAGCCCCAACAAGCTGACCAGCGACCGGGACGTGCCGCGCGAAGTCGCGAAGCGGTTGGAGAAGGCGGGCTTCAAGGCGCAGCTGGCGCTGGATGGCGTGTTGGCGGTGCGGCGCTGAGAGAAGGGCCGCATGGCCAACAGGATGTTTTTCCCGGGGGAAGGACAGTGACGAAGCCCATACGGTTCTACGTGCGTCCCGTGTACCACGGTTCGGAACTGCTGGTGGAGATCGCCGACGACCATCGCGTCGACGGCTTTCCCGACCTGGCCGGCATCCTTCGCCACGAGCTGGGTGCCCGGCGGGAGCCCCATCCCGAAGGCATGGACAGGCCCGTTATTGCGCTGCTGCATCAGCGCTTTTTCAGCTATTGGACGTACGCCGGCGGCGCGTACGAGATCGACGACGACACCTGGGGGTTGTTCGTGACGGCAACGCAGAACCATGCCGCGGTGATCGCCGATATCGAGCGGGCCCTGCTGCGCACCGGGCAGTTCGTGAAGGAAGAGGTGGACTTCGCCAGGTATCGGTAGCCGTCCTCGTCGGCGGCGCCTTGCGTGGGCGATGCTAAAGTGCGTCGCCTGTCCCCATGCCTGCGAGCGAACCACGCCATGACGACCGAAGCCTTCTACCCGATCGGCACCCCCGGAACCCCATGGGGTGAAGCGGAGAAGACCGCGTGGCTCGACCGGCAACGCAAGCAGCGCAGTTACGCGTACGACGTGCTGACCAAGATCGACGCCTTGCGCTCCCGCTTCGACGTTGCCGAATACGGCCGGCTGGACTATGCCCCCGACAGCTATCCGCTGCTGGCGGTGCGCAGCCGCGCGTGGCGCGATGGCTTGCCCATCGTGCTGGTGACCGGCGGCGTGCATGGCTACGAGACCAGCGGTGTGCACGGCGCATTGCAGTTCCTCGACCGGCACGCGGCCGATTACGACGGGCGCGTCAACCTGGTCGTGGCGCCGTGCATCAGTCCCTGGGCGTACGAGCGCATCCATCGCTGGAACCCGCATGCCATCGACCCGAACCGTTCGTTCCGCGAGAACAGCCCGGCGCAGGAGTCGGCCGCGCTGTGGCGGCTGGTGGCGCCGTTCCGCGACCGCGTGCTGATGCACATCGACCTGCACGAGACCACCGATACGGATGAGAGCGAGTTCCGCCCGGCCTTGGCCGCGCGCGACGGCAAGCCGTTCGAGCCGGGCGAGATCCCGGACGGTTTCTATCTGGTCGACGACACGGAAAACCCGCAGCCGGCCTTCCAGCAGGCCGTGATCGACGCCGTGGCGAAGGTCACCCACATCGCGCCGGCCGATGCCAAGGGCGAGATCATCGGCTCGCCGGTGGTGGCGCCGGGCGTCATCCGTTACCCGCTGCGCCAGCTCGGCCTGTGCGCGGGCGTGACGTCGGCGCGCTACACCACCACCACCGAGGTCTATCCCGACAGCCCGCGCGCCACGCCCGAGCAGTGCAATGCGGCGCAGGCGGCGGCGGTGTGCGCGGCGATCGATTTCGCGCTGGCGCATGCGGGCTGAACGATTCGCCGGATGTCGACATCACCGCCGTGCAGGGAGGAAAGGGTATGGGGTCGCTTGCGGAACAGCTTCAGCTGATCGGGTTGCTGGCTGTGGGATTCACGATCCCGCGCAATTGTTTTTGCTTGCGTTGCAAGCCGACGCGTATCGGCGTTATCGACACGCCAGCTTTGTGCGCCTGGTGGTGGCGTCCGTGCTGCTGATCAGCAGCACGGTCATCTGGTGCCTGCCGATGGTCTCGTCCTTCACCCTTCCCGAAAGCGCGCAGGTGATCGCGAGTTGGATCGGACTGGCGCTCTCGGTGGCTGGCATGGCGGTGGCGATCTGGGGCACGGCGACCTTGTTTCGCCGCTACGGTGAGTTGTCGGCGGCCAACGGAACGGTAGAGCGCTGAGCCGCGCTGCGCAGCACGGTGCGCAGCTCGTGCAGCGCGGGTAACAGCGAATCCGGTCCGCGCTGGGCGCGTCGCGCGGCACCGATCGCCCGGCGTACCTGGGCCGGCGCCTGGCCCAGGTCGACCAGCGCACGGGCCGGTCGGCGGCAGTCGAGCAGCGCGTCCGCCCAGTCGGCGGCTTCGGCATGGCGCCGGCGGCTCAGCAGTCGGACGGCCCGGAATGGCGCGGCGACCTGTTCGAGCCGATCCAGCGCCACGTCGAATGCCACGGTCTGGCGGTGTTCCGCAGTTGGATCCATGGCCTCGCTGAGTACGGCCAGCGCGTCGGCTAACCGTCGCCGCAATACGTCCGTGGAGCGCACCGGCAGAACGAGCCATGCGGCGGCGATGCCGATGAGCGCGCCGATCATGATTTCCTCCATGCGCAGCCATAGCAGTGCGGCTGGGGCAGCGTCGGCGAAGCCTTGCAGCAGTGCCAGCGCCACCGTCACGAACAGCGCCCACCACGCATAGCCGAACGGGCGCAGCCACACGCCGAGGAAGAGCGAGGCGAGAATCCATGCCGTCGTTGCGCCGGGGCTGGCGGCCGCATGCGTGCCAATGATCAGGGCCAGCGCCGTTCCCGCGCCGGCGCCGAGCACGCGCATGCCGCTCTTGTAGACGACGTCCAGGCGGCCCTGGTTGCCGCTGTTGACGATGAAGGCGGTCAGCACGACCCAGCCCCAGCGCTCCGGAAAGGCCAGAAACCCTGCGACGAACGCAGCGGCCAGCGCCACGGCCATCTGGACGGCCATCCGCGTGCTGGCCGGCAGCCGCGTGCCGTCCGCCGGCGCAGGAACCAACGCCGGCGCAGCGTGCGCAACCTTCCTGCGTGCGCTCAGTCGATCGGCAAGCCCATGGAAGACCGCGACCCAGAGAAGCGCCAGCCAGGCGACCACGATAGGCACCAGCCAGCTCGGCAGTTGCGCCCCGGCCGTCGGTTGGATGTGCGGCACGGTGAGCAGCGCGACGAAGGGCAGGGCGATCAGGCTGCCGGCGCGGCGCGCCGGCGCGCCGAAGCGGCGCAACCAGATGGACACGGACATGCCGGCGACGAAGACCGTGGCGCCTGCCCATGGGGCGTGCCGCAGCAGCCATCCGACCGCGAGGGCGACCAGGCCTACGACAGGCAGCACCAGGGCGGCTTCCAGGCGCCCTTTCAGATCGCGATCGAGCTGGCTGCGCGACAGCGAGATACACAGCACGACCGCGAGGATGGCCGGGCCGGCACCGGGAGCGAGGGCCAGCGTGCACAGCAGCGTGGCGATCGCTGCCAGCATAGTGGCGACGGCATCGACGAGCGCGTGCGTCAGCGCCGTCCGGTCGATGCGGCTTGCGTGAGTTCTTGCGACGTCCTTGAGCGGCATGGGCACTCCGGCGCGGGAGGGTGCGTCATGCTAGCCGCGCCGTGGAAGGCCGGCGCGGCCCGTTCGTCATCGTGGCCGCGCCGCTGCTCCGTCGGGCGGTCAGCGCGCGCCCAGCGCGTCGAGTTCCGCCATCACTGAGGCGGAGAGCGGAAGCTTCGCCGCCTCGAGGTTCTCGCGCAGGTGCGCCACCGACGACGTGCCCGGAATGAGCAGGATGTTCGGCGAGCGATGCAGCAGCCAGGCCAGCGCGACCTGCAAGGGCGTGGCTCCGAGCGTGCCGGCGATGCGGGCCAGTTCGCCGGACTGGATGGGCGTGAAGCCGCCGAGCGGGAAGAACGGTACGTAGGCAACGCCCTTGGCGGCGAGTTCGTCCACCAGCGCGTCGTCCGCGCGGTGCACGAGGTTGTAGTGGTTCTGCACGCAGACGATCGGCACGATGCCCTGCGCCTCGGCGACCTGGGCGGAGGTGGCATTGCTCAGGCCGATGTGGCGGATCAGGCCACGCTGCCGCAGCTCGGCCAGCACGGCGACCTGGCGGGCGATGGAGCCTTCCGAGGGGGCATGGATGTCGCCCATCACGCGCAGGTTGACCACGTCCAGCACGTCCAGGCCGAGGTTGCGCAGGTTGTCGTGCACCGCGCGTTCGAGATCCGCGGGCTCCTGCGCCGGCAGCCAGGAGGCGTCATCGCCCCGGAACGCGCCGACCTTGGTGACGATCAGCAAGTCGTCCGGGTAGGGGTGCAGAGCCTCGCGGATGATCTGGTTGGTGACGTGGGGGCCGTAGAAGTCGCTGGTATCGATGTGGTCGACGCCGGCAGCCACGGCCTCGCGCAGCACGGCGACGGCCGCAGCGCGGTCCTTGGGCGGACCGAAGACCTGGGGGCCGGCGAGCTGCATGGCGCCGTAGCCCATGCGGTTCACGGGGCGGCCGGCGAAGAGGTAGCTGGAGGGAGGCGGCGACATGAAATGTTCCTCGTGGTGAGCGGTCATGGCGCTCACTATGGGGAAGCCCCGGCTGTTGGATAATCCAGCTCAATGTGCACGGGTTGTGCGAAGGAATGAACAATGGCCGAGGTCAACGATCTGATGGCGTTCGTTGCCGTCGTCCGCTCCGGTGGTTTCCGCGACGCCGCCCGCGTGGGCGGCGTCTCCGCCTCCGGCCTGAGCGCCGCGGTGACGCGGCTGGAGACGAAGCTCGGCATACGCCTGCTCAACCGCACGACGCGCAGCGTGACGACGACGGAAGCTGGGGCGCGCCTGATCGAGCGGCTGGCGCCGGCGCTCGCCGAGATGGAAGGCGCGCTGGACGTGCTCAATGGCTTCCGCGACCGACCCGCCGGGACGCTCCGGCTCAACGTGCCCGCGGGCGTCGCGCGCTCGGTGCTGCCGCCGATCCTGATCGACTTCATGAAGGCGTACCCCGACATCCGTATGGACGTGATCGTCGAGGACAGCTTCGTGGACGTGCTGTCCGAAGGTTGCGATGCCGGTATCCGCTACGACGAGCGGCTGGAGCAGGACATGGTCGCGATTCCGATCGGTCCGCGCGTGCAGCGTTTCGCCACGGCCGCCGCGCCGACGTATCTCGATGCGCGCGGCCGGCCGGAGCATCCGCGCGATCTGCTGGAGCACGCCTGCCTGCGCGGGCGTTTCGCCAGCGGCGCGATGCCGCTGTGGGAGTTCGAACGCGAAGGCGAGGTGGTGTGCGTCGATCCCGCCGGCCCGCTGATCGCTCGGCCCGGCGGCGCGATCGATCTGAAGATCCAGGCGGCCGTCGCGGGCCTTGGCGTCATCCATCTCTACGAAGACATGCTGCAGCCATTCCTGGACAGCGGCGCGCTGGAGCCGGTGCTCGAGCCGTGGTGGCAGGCGTTCTCCGGCCCGTTTCTCTATTACCCCGGGCGGCGGCACCTGCCGGCGCCCTTGCGCGCCTTCGTGGATTTCGTGAAGGCACGGGGTGATTCGCAGGCGACCTAGATCGCGGTGAGCCGAAGGCGAACCGCGGCAGGGCTTATCTGGGACGATCGTTAGGGTTCGCTTTCGCTACGCGCTTCCCAAACGGAAACGGGCCCGCGGTTTTCCGCGGGCCCGTGTCGACCGTCCTGATGCGTGCTTCTTATAGCTTGAAGTTCATGCTCAGCGTGTACGTGCGGCCGTTCTTGTAGGCGTTGTACGGCTGGTTCGGCGTGCCGTTGTAGACGAAGTAGGTTTCGTCCAGCAGGTTGGTGCCGTCCAGCTGCAGGCGCAGGTGATCGTTGAGCTGGTACGACACCGAGGCGTCGAGCTGGCGGAAGCGGCCGGTGATCTGCTGCGACTCCAGCGTGCCGATCTGGGTGAAGTAGGGCGAGCGGCGACTGAAGGTAACGCGCGCGCTCCACGGGCCCTGCTCGTAGTACGGCGTTAGGGTGAACGAGTTCTTCGAGTTGTAGGGCAGCGGGAAGTCGTTGCTCGTGCTGTCGTCGGAGTAGGTGTAGTTCGCTGCCAGGCCGAAACCGTGGCCGAAGCTGGTCTGGTAGGTGAGCGACACACCCTTGACCTTCGCCACGCCCGCGTTAGTGGGCGTCACCATCTGGTACACGGTGTTCTGCTGCTGGGTCAGGTTGTAGTAGGTGCGCGCGACGGTGGTGTACAGCACGTAGTCGCTGATGCGGCGGAAGAAGAACTCGGCCGACAGCAGGCTGTTCTCCGCGAAGTACCACTCGGCCGTGGCGTCGTAGTTGGTCGACTTGTACGGCTTGAGGTTGACGTTGCCCGAGGAGCCGGTCTGCGTGCGGTCGTCCAGCGCCACGTAGGGCGTCATGTCCTGGTAGCGCGGACGAGCCAGGGTCTTGGCCGCAGCGAAGCGCAGGGTCAGGTCGTCGCGTACGTCGTAGGCGATGTTGAACGACGGCAGCCACTCGTTGTAGCGGTTCTTCTGGTCTACCGGCTCGTACTGGTTGTTGGCGATGACGTTGTAGCCGGTGATGCCGTTGCGCGTGTGCACGTAGCGCGCGCCGATGTTGCCGCGGTAGTTCTCGCCGCCGAAGTCGCCCTGGATGTAGAACGCGCGGTTCTGCTCGGAGATCGCGTAGGTGGCCTTCGGATCCATCGGCGCGTCGGAGTACAGCGTGTTGACGTACTGCTTGAGGCCGCCCTTGCTGATCTGCACCCAGTTCGCCATGTTGCCGGCGGGGCTCAGGCCATCGAGATAGTCGCCTGGCGTCATGCCGCCCTGCAGGTCGGACAGCGTCACACCGCTGTTGTCGAGCGTGGGGATGCTCGCGGCGTAGTTGGTCTGGCCATTGAAATGGTTGCTGCTCTTGATGCCCAGCTCCACTGTGTTCAGCGGGCCCAGCGTCACGTCATGGCTGAAGTCGGCCTGGAAGTAGCGCTCGCGGTCATAGCTGGGCGCGCGGCTGAAGCCGGCGCCGTGGGCCAGCATCTGGCTCGCGTCGGTCGGATCGGTGTTGTAGTTGATCTGCGGGTGGTCGCCGGCCAGGTTCCAGTTGTAGCCGCCGTAGCCGCGGAACTGCAGGCTGTAGATGCCCTGCGAGCCGCCCGAGGAGTTGGTGTAGCCGATCTGGCTGGAGGCGTTCCAGCCTTCGCCGTGCCAGTCGGCGCGCAGCTGCAGGGCGCCGGTGTTGACCTTGGAGAAGCGCTCGTAGCCGTCCAGGTAGGTGGGCGCGTTGGCGCCGTAGGAACCGCTGGTGGCGACGCCGTTCTGCACGTTGACCGAGGTGGCCGCCGGCGCGCTGCCGGACCAGTCGCCGTAGCGGCTCTGGTTGTAGTTGTCGAACTTCTCGGTGACGAACAGGCCGGTGAAGTTCAGCTCGAACGACTTGTTCGGCTTCCACTGCACGCCGGTGGCGATGCCGTCGCGCTTGCGGTGCTGCTGGAACAGCGCCGTATTGATCGCGGTGGGATAGGTGAAGCTGGTGCCCGCGGGCACGACGCCCGCCGGGAACTGATGGTTGGGATCGGTATCCGTCGGATCGTTCGCGCGCTGGTAGCCGAAGATTTCCGTGCCTTCGCGGTAGATCACGCGGTCCGAATGCATCAGCGAGCCGAGCACGCCGAAGGTCTCGTCGCTGTTCTTCCAGCTGTAGAGCACCGAGGCATTCGGCTTGCCCTTGTCGGCGCGGTCGTTGTAGCCGTAGCTGACCGTGCCGGTGAGCGTATTGGCCTTCAGGTCCAGCGGACGGCGCGTGTTGACGATCACCGTGCCGCCGATGCTGCCTTCGTCGATGCGCGCCTGTGGCGTCTTGTAGACCTCGGCGGTGCCGATGATCTCGGAGGTGAGCAGGCTGTAGTTGAAGGAGCGGCCGTCCGGGTGGTTCGGGTCGCTGGTCCAGTTGGTGGAGGCCACCGTCTGGCCGTTCAGCAGCAGGCGATTGAGCGCGGGATCGGTGCCGAGGATCGAGACCTTGTCGCCCTCGCCGAAGTTGCGGTCCACGCTGATGCCGGGCAGATGCGACAGCGACTCGGCTACGTTGGTGTCGGGGAACTTGCCCACGTCTTCGGCGGAGATGGCGTCGACGATCGAGTCGGCGTTGCGCTTGAGGTCCAGCGACTTCTGCAGGCTGGCGCGGATGCCGCTGACGGTGACCGTTTCGAGCTGCTTGGCCTGGTCGGCCTGTGCGGGCTTGGCCGCAGCGTCGGTCTGCGCCTGGGCCGTGCCGGCGTCCTGCGCCATGACGGTACCCGCGCAGAACAGCGCGGTGAGGATGCTCAGCGAGAGCGTGCTTCTGCGGTAGTCCATGTTCGATGCCTCCACCGGGGGTTTTTTGCCGGGCGGCCGGTGCTTCCGCGCGCGTCCGGGCGTGTTCTTGGGGCGAACGACACCGCACGGGCGGGTGGCCCGTGTGCGCTCGTCCGTTCGTGGTCCTGCGCCGCGTTTCCGGTCGAACCGCCAGCCCCCCTCGCTGCCGGTTCGTCCCGCGGCATCTCCGTCGCCGGCATCGATCGCCGTTGCCTGTTCCCCGCGCCGGTCGTCCGGTCGATGCGGCCGCATCGGAGGAAAACCTGTCCTGCGCGGAGCGTCACTCCCTTCCGACGGAGAAGTGGGGCGAAGTCTTAAGGCCAGGGATAACGTTGTCAACGCATTTTTATCACGATCTAAATGTCAAGCCTGGCTCTGCAAGCCATTGAGCGGGTGCCGTTTTATGGCGCATCGCAAAAATTTGGACGGTCTAATTTGAATCGATTCAAGCAGGACGCCGATGCGCGCGTTTTGCAGTGCACACATGACTCGTTCCTAAAGGCCGGCTAAGGAAGCCGTGGCGTCAGGCATCCGGCGGCCTGGATGCGGCCGAATGGGCGACGACCACGTTGTCATGGACGCGGTCACGCCAGGGTCGGCGTCCCCTGGTGGAACGCCAGCCGCCACTGCCCGCCCTCGCGCCGCCAGATCGAGCTGCGCAGCGCATGCAGGGCCGGTTCCGTCTGCCGGCAGCTGCGATAGGTCAGCAGGGCGACGTCCGGGGCCAGCATGCGTAACCGGAAGTCGGTGGCGGTCATGGCGACGGACGCTTCGTCCCGCAGGGCGACGACGATGTCGGTCTTGGAGAACACGCGGCCGGAGCGGCCGAACTCCATGAAGTCCTCCGCAAGGAGCTGATCCACGCGCGGCGACTTGCGCACCGATGGGGCGAGCAACTCCCGTTCGAGGGTTTCGAGATGGACGGCGAGAGGGTCGATAGCGCGCATGGAGCATCCGGGGGGAGGCGGAGCGATGCCTGGATCTGGCTACAGTAGCCCGGGGATCGCATGCCGGCACGACGAGTATCAGGTCGTGGCCGTTCCTTTCAGTGATTCGGCCGCGTAGTGGGGTCGCACTCAGGGAGTGAATACTTGGGCGAAGAAGCGGCACGCCATGAAGATGACGCGAATGGTGCAGGCATCGCCGCCCGGCTGATCATCGGCTTGCTCATGGCGCCACTGGCTGGGATCGCCGCCCTCGAACTGCTGCCGGAAGTGCTGGTGCCTTGGGTTCCATGGATGCTGGCGGGACTGGCGACGCTATGGGTTACCGCAGGGGCCGCACGCGACGATGGCGGCTGGAGAAAAGCCGGGCCATGGGCCTTGCTCGGCATCGGCCTGGTGACCGCGGTGCTCACGCTCGGCGCCATCCTGGTCGCCCTGCTCGTGTATGTCGCCACGTTCTACTACTTGCCGTAGCGACGGCCGCGCCGGCATGACCGTTTGACAGCGACCGGGCGGACGGTGCTCAGCGTGGCGTGCGCAGGGTGGAGTCGCGCAGTGCGTTCTCGTGCTCGACTTCGTCCAGCGCCGTGGTTTCGACCGTGTCCAGCACACCGTGATGCGGACGGTGCATGCCGGGAGGTTGCGGTGCGCCGCTGGCGTCGTCCTGTCCAGTCGGCGTGTCGGAATGGGGTTTGCTCGTCATGGAAAAACTCCGGATACAACGGCTCAGCAGATGCCGGCGAGCCGCCATGATGACGGCCTGGTCGGCCAGAAGTCACGCCCCCCGATGTGGCCTCAGGCACATGGTGCCTCCGATGCTGCCGGCTAGATTGCGGAGCCAAGGGCGAACCGTCGCCAAGGGAAAGGGGAAGCACATGGCACGTTCGTGGTGGATGGTCGCGCTGGCCGTCGCCGGCATGGGGATGGTCGCGTCGGTTTGCGCAGAGCAGGCGCATACCGACACCAAGGCATGGGAACCCGCGGCGAAGGCGGCCGGCGATGCGTTCGTGAAGGCCGGGCACGCCGATGGACTTTCCATCGCGGTGGTGCGCGGCGGGAAGGCGAGTTTCCTCGATGCCGGCACGAAGGAGCGTGGCAAGGCTGTGCCGCCCACCGCCGACACGGTCTACGAGATCGGCTCGATCACCAAGACTTTCGGCAGCCTGCTGCTGGCGCAGGCCATCGTGGCGCACAAGGCGCAGCTCGGCGACGACATGCGGCGCTACCTGCCCGAGTGTGACTATCCGGGGCTGGCCTATGAAGGACGCCCGGTCACCCTGCGTGAACTGGTGGCGACCACGTCGGGCTTGCCCGACAACCTGCCCGATGCGCTGGTCCAGGACATGAAGCAGGCCAAGCCCGCGGACGTCCCATTCCTCATCGTGAAACGGCTCAATGGCTATACCGCGGCACAGTTCCTGGCCGACCTGCGCCAGGCGTCGCTGCAGCGCGAGCCCGGCAAGACGCCGGCTCATTCCAATGTGGCCGCGCAAGTGGTGGGCCTGATCGATGCGCGGCTTTTCGGGAAACCGTTCGAGACCGTGCTGGCCGAGCGCATCGAGCGGCCGCTGGGTATGGCCAGCGGCACGGACAAGAACCGCGCGGACCGCATGGCCATCGGTTACACCGGGGATGGGCGCGCGGCGCCGGTCTGGGACGCGCCGGTGACACGCGCGGCGGGTGGCTTGCGCTACAGCACGCGCGATATGGCCCGGTATCTCGAGCGACAGCTCGACGAGAGCGATCCGGCGGTCAAGCTCACGCACCAGCCGCAATGGGGCGACGCCGGCGAGCGCGCGATCGGCTTCAACTGGGTGATCGAGACCACCATCGATGGCCAGGTGCGGCTGTCGCATTCCGGCGGCACCTTCGGTTTCGCCAGCTACATGGAGCTGTATCCCAGTGACGGTTACGGCGTCGTGTTGCTGGCCAACCGCAGCGCGACCACGACCCAGGGCGAGCTGCAGGCGGTGGCCGAGCGCATCCACGACGCCGTCTTCGGTGCGTCGCCGGCGCAAACGGCGCTGGACCGGGCGTTCGCGGAGCAAGGTTTCGGCGATGTCGCCGGCACTATTGCCGGGGTGCGGCGCGCTCATCCGCGGCTGCATTTGACCGAAGGTTATGTGAACGCGTGGGGCTACCGGCTGCTCCAGGAGAAGCGGACCCGGGAGGCCGTGAACGTGTTCGCCTACAACACCACGCAGTATGCCGCGAGCGCGAACGTGTACGACAGCCTCGCCGAAGCCTACGAGGCGTTGGGCGACCACGGACAGGCCATCACCAACTACCGCCTCTCGTTGGAGCGCAACCCCGGCAACGAGCACGCCAAGGGAAGGTTGGCGGTGCTGGAAAAACCATCGTCCCGCTGAGCGCGCTCAGCGAGATCTTGCCGGCGTGCCCGCGTCGCGACCTTGGGCGGCGCGGGCCTGGCCGATCAGGCCGCCTGCCGGATCTTGAAGAACGCCACCTGTTGCAGCAGCGACTGCGCCAGCTCCAGCGCAGTACGGCTGGCCGAGCTCGCTTCCTCCACCAGCGCGGCATTCTGCTGCGTGACGCTGTCGATCGTGGCGATCGCGGTATTGACCTGATGGATGCCCTGCGTCTGCTCCTGCGACGCGGCGGCGATTTCCTCGACGATGCCATTGACGTTGCGCACGCCGGCGCGGATGCCCTGCAGGGCCTGGCTGGCGCGTCCGACCAGCTCGACGCCCTGCGTCACCTTCTCCCCGCTGTCGGTGATCAGGCGCTTGATGTCCTTCGCGGCCGCAGCACTGCGTTGGGCGAGTGCACGCACCTCGGCGGCCACGACGGCGAAGCCGCGGCCATGCGGGCCGGCGCTGGCGGCTTCCACGGCGGCGTTGAGCGCGAGCAGGTTGGTCTGGAAGGCGATCTCATCCATCAGGGCGATGATCTGGGCGATGTCGCCGCTGGCGCGGTGGATGCCATGCATGGCGTCCATGGCCTCGTGCGCGACTTCGCCGCCGCGCTCGGCGTCCTTGCGCACCGCCTGCGTGAGTTCGCGGGCCTGCTCGGCGCCTTCGGCGTTGCGGCTGACCGTGGCAGTCATCTGTTCCATCGATGCCGCGGTTTCCTCGATCGACGCAGCCTGTTCCTGCGTGCGGTTCGACAGATGGTCATTGCCCGCGGAGATGTCGCGCGCGGCTGCGGCCACCTGCTCGGCGACGATGCGCACGTCGCCGACCATCGCGGCCAGCTTGCCGTCCATGGTCTGCAGTGCGCGCAGGGTATCGGCGAACTCGTCGTTGCCTTCCACCTGCAACGCATTCGCCAGATGCCCTTCGCTGATCGCCGTGGCCAGGCCGCGGGCGCGCATCAGCGGAGTCATGATGCGGCGGGTGGTGAGGACGGACAGCAGCACGGCGATCGCGATGGCGCCGATCACGGCGATGCCCGACACGCTCATCGCCGTGATGGCGCGGGCATGCAGTTGCGGCTCGATGCCGTCCACGCGGCGGTCGGCCTCGGCGGCGAGGGCGGCAGACAGATCGTCCAGCGCACGGATGGAATCTTTGAACTGGGTGAAGAACGTATTGGCGTCGCGCGTACTGGCCAGCGTGTGCGCGGCCACGCGGGCCATGGCCCCTTCGTAGCCTTCCGTATAGGTCTTCAGGTGGCCGGCGAAGCGATCCGCCGAGGCCGTGCCGGCCGGGAAGGCGCGCATCGCATCGAGGTCGCGCAGCGTACGGTCGTGCACCTGCGTCCACTTGCCGTGATACGACGCGACGGCGTCGGTATCGCCGATGTTGATGAAGCTGTCTTTCTCGAAGCGACGCAGTTCCAGCAGGTCGGCCTGAACGCGACGGATGACGGTGGAGAACCTGACGTCGCCCTGCAAGGTGGCGACGGCAGTGCGGTTGAGGCCGAGGATGCCCCAGCCGCCGGCGACGGCCGTGGCGAGCACGAGCAGGGTGAGGAGGCCGAAGGCGGAGGCGAGACGGGCGCGGACGGTAAAGCGTTTGGCGGACATGCGAGCGGCTGCGTGTGGCGATAGCGGGTATGACCCAGGTATCGGCCCCGCCGCGCCAAGCTTGATGGCGCAAAACGCTGCGGGCGCAGGAAAAAAGCGCTAAGTGCGAGCTAAGTTTTCGCCGTCCTGTGCGGCTTGTTTACGCCGCGGGAGAACGCGCGCCGTTCAAGCGTAGTAAGCCAGGAACATGTCGACGGCCGACTCGGCGACGCGCTTGCGCTCCCTGGGCGTCAACGGTGGCTGTCCCAGCGTGATCTGCGGCCAGAACGCGAAGGTCTTCACCAGTCCCTGCAATTGGTGCGCGGCGAAGACCGGGTCCTTGATCTTCAGGCGGCCGTCCGCCTTGGCGGCGCGCAGCCACACGGTCAGCCCCTCTTCGCGTTCGTTCATGCGCGCGACCATGTCCTGCGCGCGTTCGGGCGAATGGATCGCCGCGGCGATGGCGACGCGTGCGAGCGAGGCGAATGCCTCGTCGTTGAGCAGGCGCAGTTTCTGCGCGACCAGTTCCAGCAGCTGGTCGCGCAGCGGGAGGTCGGTGCGGTAGGCGAGGTCTTCGCCGTCGTGGCTGGCTTTCCAAAGCTGGTGGAGGATCTCGGCGAACAGCACCTCCTTGCTCGGGAAGTGGTTGTACACCGTGCGCTTGGAGACATCGGCCCGGGCCGCGATGCGGTCCATGCTGGTGGCCTCGTAGCCGGCGGTGCGGAATTCGTCGATGGCGGCCTCCACGATGGCGGCGCGCTTGAGGTCGGTAAGGCGGGCGGGGCGGGCTGGCGTGGGCATGACCCGGATTTTACACCCATGGGTTTACTTTTCGTCCACATCGAAACTACACTGCTCGGTGTAGTTTCCTCTTGCCCCTCCTTCCGAGAAACGCCGATGAGTACCGTGATCGCCCTGATCGCCGCCGCCCTGGCCATGCTGGCCGGCCTGCGCGCACGGCGCCGCCCTGGCCCGGATGCCTACGGGACGTCCCCACAGCGCCGCGACGGCCGCTTCCGCAATCCCGCGCCGCGCCCGGCCGAAGGCCTGGGCAAGATGCTGGGCATCATCTGGAACATGATGACCAACAAACCGCGCGATTCGGTGCCTGATGCGCCGCTGTCGGTGCAGCGTCTCACCCGGGCACAGCTGGAGGCGGCGCCGGACCGCAGCCTTTATCGCCTGGGCCACTCCACCCTGCTGTTGAAGCTGCATGGCGGCTTCTGGCTGACCGACCCGGTCTTCGCCGAGCGCGCCTCGCCGTTCCGCTGGATGGGGCCGAAGCGCTTTCACTCACCACCGATCGCCTTGCACGAACTGCCGCCGATTCGCGGCGTCGTGCTCTCGCACGACCATTACGACCATCTGGACCGCGACACCATCGAGTACCTGGCCAGCCGCGTGGACGTGTTCCTGGCGCCGCTTGGCGTTGGCGACCGGCTGGTGGCATGGGGCGTGGATGCGTCCAAGGTGCGCCAGCTCGACTGGTGGCAGGAGACCGAGGTCGACGGTGTCCGTTTCGTCGCCACGCCTGCGCAGCATTTTTCCGGCCGCGGGATGTTCGACGGGGACCGCACGCTATGGGCTTCTTGGGCGATCATCGATGAGGACTTGCGCGTGTTCTTCAGCGGCGACACGGGTTACTTCGACGGATTCAAGGCCATCGGCGAGCGGCTTGGGCCGTTCGACGTCACTTTCATCGAAACCGGCGCCTACGATCCGCAATGGCCTTACGTGCACATGCAGCCGGCCGAGTCGGTGCAGGCGCACCTGGACTT
This sequence comes from Dyella sp. BiH032, assembly GCF_031954525.1. Classification (NCBI taxonomy): domain Bacteria; kingdom Pseudomonadati; phylum Pseudomonadota; class Gammaproteobacteria; order Lysobacterales; family Rhodanobacteraceae; genus Dyella; species Dyella sp. BiH032. Next base: position 4,613,180 of record NZ_CP134867.1, on the reverse strand, counting down.
GCGCGGCCGTTGGATGCTGCCGATCCACAACGGCACGTTCGACCTAGCGATGCATCGCTGGCAGGACCCGTTCGAACAGGTGAGCGCGCTGGCATCCTCACACGGCGTGGCATTGTCCACGCCACGCATGGGCGAACGCCTGGACCTGGCGGCGCCGCATGCGGGCGAGCGCTGGTGGCGGCTGTTCGAATCGCCCGCGTCCACCGGTTCCTACGTGCCGGCGGCGATCGACGCGGACGCGCGTTGAGCGCGCAGACGAGCGCCCGCCGGGGTGCCGGCGGCGCCGTCGGTTTGTTCGCTCGGCGGCCAGCGGAGATACTCCCCGTCTGACATCGGCGGCGGGGAGCGGTCATGAATACACCACGCGAGTTGCTGAAGGCATCGGCCATCGAAGCGATGCCGGCGCAGCGCAACGTGCACTCGCTCAATCCGAAGGCGGTGCGGTTGCGCAAATCCCTTGGCGACGCGACGGGGCTCACGCAGTTCGGCTTCCACATGATCACGCTGCTGCCGGGGAACGAGTCGTCCGAGTACCACCGGCACCTTTACGAGGAAGAGTGCGTCTACGTGCTTTCCGGGCAGGGCGAGGCGGACATCGGCGAGGAGCGTTGCCCGATTGCGGCCGGCGACTTTCTGGGTTTTCCACGACGGGGTCCGGCACACGTGTTGCGCAATACCGGCGACGAGCCGCTGGTGCTGCTGGTGGCCGGGCAGCGGCTCGAGCAGGACGTTTGCGACTATCCGCGGCTGGGCAAGCGCTTGTACATCAATGGCGACCATGAGGACCTGGTCGCGGTGGAGCACGTCCGCCGCGAGCGGCTCTGACGTCAGCCGGCGGCAAGGCGCTGCGCGACGGCGTCCGTTTCCATGCGATGCACGACCTGCTCGCCCTCGGGAAACTCCAGCACCATGCGCGGGGCGTGCTGCATCCAGGTCGCCGTGGCCTGGTGTACGCCCAGGGCGGTGGCGATGGCGCGGCGCTCGACGGAACGGGCGTGGCGCCGCCGGTCCACGCCGGCAAAACGCAGATAGTTGTAGGACGCCCAGACGGCCATGACGAACCCGCAGGCGAGCGCCAGCGCGAGCAGAGTCGCCAGGTCGTGCCCGCCGTGACCGTGCTCGCGCACGACGACTTCCACGTAGCCGACGCGGAAGCCCAAGGCCCAGGCAACGAGCGTCGCCAGTGGAAGCCACAGGGCCATCCATGCCATCCAGGCCACCAGCGTGGCGGTGGTGAACAGCGCACGGCGCGCCGGATGCTGACGCTCGGGACGATGGATCAGGATGGCTTCGGCTTTCATCGTATACCTCGGTCGGGGCTGACCCACACGGCGCGCGTGCCCTTGCGCTTGAGCAGGGCTTTCGGCAGCGCGGCCACGGTAGTGGCCGTGCTCAGCAGCCAATAGGTCAGCGGGTACCAGATCATCCAGTAGTAGTTGCGGCCCACGCGTGCTTCGTAGCGCCGGTCGATCAGTGTGCTGATGCCGAATTGCAGCAGGCACACGATGCCCAGCATCACGCCGTGCCACTGCGGTAGAAGGGTGGCGATGCGCAGTGGCGGCGGCAGCGTGGTGAAACGGCCCAGCACCCAAAGCGCGATGATCGTCGCCATCACATAGGCCCAGACCAGGCTGAGCAGGTATTCCAGCGCCACCGGCCACATGCGGCGGCGGCGCCAGGCCAGCAGCACGCGGCTATAGCGCAGCATCACTTCCACGCCGCCCTGGGCCCAGCGCAGACGCTGCTTCCACAGGCCGCGCAGGGTCTCGGGCATGAGGATCCAGCACAGCGCATTGGGCTCGTAGCGGATGTCCCAGTGGCGCATCTGCAGGCGCCAGCTGATGTCGATGTCCTCGGTGACCATGTCGGTGTTCCAGTAGCCGACGTCGTGCAGTGCGCTGCGACGGAAGCAGGCGATCACACCGGACACGGTGAATACGCGGCCGTAGACGCGCTGTGCGCGCTTGATCAGGCCGATGATCGAGGAGAATTCGCCCACCTGGAGCTTGCCGAGGAGGGTGGAGCGGTTGCGGATGCGCGGGTTGCCGGTGACCGCGCCTACGCGCGGGCTGCCGATCATATGGCCGATCATCCAGTGCGTGGCGTACTCGTCGAGCAGCGCATCGCCGTCCACGCACACCAGGAAGTCGCCGCGCGCCGCCATGGCCGCCATGCGCAGGCCCATGGCCTTACCCTGGTTGCTGGCGAAGTGGATCACGCGCAGGCGGGGGAACTCCGCCTGCAGCGCGTCGAGTTGCGTACCGGTGTCGTCGGTCGAGCCGTCGTTGACGGCGATGATCTCGAAGTGCGGATAGCGTTGCGCGTCGAGGTGGGCGATGGTCTCGCGCACCTGCGCACCTTCGTTGTGGCAGGGCACGATCAGGCTGACCAGGGGGTAGTGCAGCAGCGCCGGCGGCCGGGTGCGCGGTGCCTGTCCCCGTTCCCAGCGCAGGTAGTAGATCAGGCCGCCGCTCATCCAGAAGAAGGACATCAGCAGCGGATAGTAGAAGGCGAAGTCGAGCAGCGCCGTGGCGATGTCGCGCAGGTCCATCACGGCTCCCGGTACGGGTGTTCGGCGGCGGAGATGTACGGGCGGATCGCTTCGAGCGCGGGCTGGTCGGCGACGAAGTTGTCCGGGTAGTAGCCCAGGTGGCGGGCGCCCTGCGCCTGCAACAGGCGCAGCCGCGCGCCGAGCACGGACGGTGGCACCGGCTTGCCGCCGGCACGCCAGTCCACCGCGGCCAGTTCGAACACGGTGCGGTCCAGGCCATGCGGCTGCGCCGCGACCGCGGCGGCCAGCCGTTCGAACCAGGTATTCGTGGCGGGCGTCCTGTCGAGCTGCGGCATGGCCATCAGCCCGGTGTAGTCGTAGGCGGCGTTGAACGCGGCCAGGCTCTGCGCGAACCAGGCTTCCGACGCGGGCTCCAGCACCGGGCGTGCGTAGAGGTTGCGCGCGGTCTTGAGCTGCGCGCGCCATTGCCGGGCGCGGTCGGCTAGTTCGAGGGTGAAGTCGATCAGGTACTGCGTGCGTTGCGCCGGCTTGCTGGCGGCGAGCGGGCCGAGCGCGTCCGTGTCGCGCAGGTAGGCGTCGTCGGAGAACAGCAGGCCGGACATGCCGCCGTGCATGGCGAGGTCTTCGTAGACGTCGCCGATCATGGCGCGTACGCGCGGGTCCCACGGTGCAAGGCGGTAGTGGTCGCCGTCGCCGCCATGCCCGAGCGACGGCAGGTCGCCGCCGCCGGGAAAGCGGAACGCCAATACCGGCATCCATGCATAGACGTCCACCTCGCAGCGCGTGCGCAGCTGCCACGCCACACGGGCAAACAGGTCGGCGCGCATCGGCAGGTGGCGGTTGGGGAAGTACACCGCGTCGGCCACGCCGTCGCCATCCGGATCGGCATAGGTCTGCAGCCATACCTGGCTCGGCTTCATGCGGCGGATGCGGTCGAGCAGCGCGGAAAGGTTCTTCTCCTGTTGGGCCGGGTCGGGGTCGTAGACGTAGTCCAGATCCACCTGCACGACGCGTTGCGGATCGATCGCGCGCTGGCGGTAGATCAGCGAGGCCAGACCGTCGACGCCGATGTCGTCGGCGATCAGCAGGCGGGGGATGTTGCGGCCTTCCGTCAGTTGCGCGGGTTCGTCGTCCAGGCTCAGCGAGATCGTCATGCCCAGCGCGGCTGCCTCGGCCTGGGCCACACGGTTGTAGGCGCCGTAGGGCCATACGATCGCGCGCGGGCGCTGGCCAGTGTGCACGGCGATGTCGTCGGCGCTGCGCCTCAGGTCCGCACGGATGCGCGCGCGGTAGGCGTCCGGCGTTTCGTAACCGCGTTTCGCGTCATAGGCGAGAGCGAGCGCCGCCGGCATGGTGTTGCCTTGCGCGTTGGCGACGACGCCTTGGTGCAGGTCGTAGGTATGCGAGGCGATCTCCACCAGGCCGGAGGCGCGCATCTCGTTGACCTGCTGCCAATCGACGAAGCATTCGCGGCCGCAGCCTTCGCCGTTGTAGTCGAAGCGCTTGCCCGCCGGGAGATCCATCCACGAGCCTTCCAGCGCGAACAACGCGGGGTAGCCGTAGGCGCGCAGCAGCGGGAATACGCGGGTGTAGAAGCTGGCGAGGCCGTCGTCGAAGGTGAGCAGCACGGCCTTCGGCGGCAGCGCGTGGTCGCCGCGCTGCGCGGCGACCACATCGTCCAGGCTCACCATGTGGAAGCCGTTGCCGCGCAGCCACTCGAAGTGGGCGATGAGGTGGTCGGTGCTCATCGCCGTGCTGTCGAGCCGGCCGGCGTCGCGGATGTCGTCGCGCACGTCGTGGTAGTTCAGCACGATCAGCGGCGGCAGCGGCTGGCGCGATGGGAGCGGGCCGGACAGCGCGGCGAGGCGATCGGCCGCGGTGGCCGGGACGGCGGCGAAGAAGAACAGCAACAGCAGAACGTGGCGCCAGCGCGACATGTCATTCGCCCCAATGCATGGTGAGGTCGAGCATTACGCGGTTGTCGCGCTTGCCGTCATAAGGCTGGCTGTTCCAGCCGATGCCCCAGCCGAAGGAAAGGCCACCGCGCGGCGCCCAGGTCTGGCCGTAGTGCACGCTCGCCATCCAGCCGCTGCCGTAGCGGCATTCGCGATAGCTGCCGGCGGAGACATCGAGCTGCTGGCGCCAGGCCCGTTCGTAGCGCTGGTACAGGAGGTTCTCCAGTCGTCCGGTGGCGGCGACCCAGTGCGCGCAGGAAGGGCTGTAGTAGGGAGCGTCGCTGCGCGAGTTGCGGGTGGCGCCGGCTTGCAGGCCACCGTCGACGGCGAGCCAGGGCGCGGTGTAGACGCGCTGCGTCCAGGCCGCTTCCCAGCCGTAGCGACGGTTGCCGTCGCTGAAGCGGTCGGCGTTCGTGCTGAGCTTGACGGCGGTGAGCTCGCTGGCGCGCCACTGCGCCGAAGCCGTGAGCGCGTGCGCGGTGATGCCGTAGGCGTGCGCGCGCAGCGGCACGTCCTGGTCGCCGGTGTTGCTCCAGTCGAGCGTGTAGGTCCAATGGTCGCTCGGGAACCAGCGCAGGCCGGCCTCCACCGCGGTGCGCCGGGTGTCGGCTCCGATCGCGGGCAGGGCCTGTACGTAGGCTTCCAGCCCGCGTGCGTAGCCGCGCAGCCCGAGGCCCGCGCGCTCGCGCCGTGTCGATCCCTCCGGCAGGCTGGCGCCGGCGAGGCGCGCGATGCCGTAGACGCGCCAGCGGTCGGCGAGCAGCGGGCTCTGCAGCGTGGCCTGGGTTTCGTGGTCGGCGTCGCCGAAGTTGGCGGAGCCGCCGCGGCCGCGATCGTGTTCGAGATCGAACTGCCAGCCGCGCTGCCGCTCCCAGGCCTGCCGCGTGAGCTGCACCTGGGGTTCGCGCGGCACCACGGTTTCCAGTTCGCGCAGGGCCGGTTCCACGCGCGGGAAGTCGTTCAAGTCGCGCCAGCTGTCGATCGCGCCGAGGCGGATCGAGGTGTCGTCCGGGTCGAGGCCTGCGGCGCCAACGAGCGTGTCTTCCGCGCGGCGCGGCCAGCCGCGGGCGCGCTCCACGTCGGCGAGCTGGTCCCAGATCGAGGCATTGGCCGGACCTTCGGCGCGCAAGGCTTCCAGGCGGGCCTCGGCGTCCTGGTACAGCCATGTCTCCTGGCGCACCCGGGCGGCGGCGAGGTCGGCCTCCGTGCGATGCGGATGGCTGCGCGGGCGCACGGAGCCCGGTGACGGCAGCCATGCGGGTTCGGCCGCCGCGACTCGGTCGATGAAGGCCTGTGCCTGACGATGGCGGCCCGCTTCGAGGTAGGCGTGCGCCAGTCCGATGCGCGGATCCGCTTCGGCCTCGGGATACGGGCCCGTGTGGTCGCGCACGGCCTGCTCGTAGAGCGGGATCGCCCGTTCGGGCTCGCGCTGTTGCAGCAGGGCGTCCGCGACGGCGGAAGCGGCATAGGGCGGAAGCGTTACGCCTTGCTTCTGCAGGGCGCCGTATTCACGGACGGCTTCGCGCGTCAGCGAGGCGCGGTCGAGCGCGATGAGGCGATCGGCGGCGTGTGCGGCATCGCCGTGCGGCGCTGCCGGGCCGAGCCTGTCCTGGGCGGCGACGGCGCGGTCGGCCTCGGCGTAGGGCTGGCGCGTATCGCCGGACATGGCCTGCGCCCAGCGCGTCTGGTGCGCGGCGTCGTCTGCGGCGAGGCGCTGCATTTCCGCGGGAGGAAGCGGTTCCGGCAAGGCACGGGCCAGGTCGAGCGCCCGCCCGGAGGCCCCCAGTTCGGCGAGCAGGCGGACGCGCAAGTGCAGCGCGTCCGTGTCTTCGGGCCAGCGCTGCAGGATGTTCTCGCAGAGGGCCAGGGCGTCGATGCGATGTCCCGCGTCGCGGCGCGCGTAGGCTTCTGCAACTAGTGAGGCATGCGGATCGTTGGTCGCGGCCAGCGTCCCGGAACCGCAGAGCAGGACGAGCGCGACGGCCAGCGCCGTGCGGCGCGGCGGGCGCAGCGACTGCCGCGTCGCCGCCGCAACATGGGACGACGACGTGAAGCGGTCGCGTTGTAGGGGCGGTACTGAAGACATGGTCGCGCTGCGGCTGTCGCGCCCGTCGGCCCGGCGCATGCCGGGCGATCGCGCGTGCTTTCCGTCGGAGGCGGGGCACACGTCGCGCGAGGGCGCGCCCCGCGGTGTCCGCGGGGTGCGTCGTGGGAGTTTCCAGACAGGCCGCGCCGGGGTAGAGCGAGGCCTGTCTTCGACACAGGGTCGACGCATGACGTCCGTGGCATGCGGGAAGCCTTGCGGCATCCGTGCCGTCCGCTGCTGGCATGAGGCCTGGCAGGGAAGGCTCGGCGCCGTACGACTAAGAGTTTTCTTAAAAGCGGGCGGGTCTGGAATCAGAAAAGTCCTATTGCCCCTAACGCGTCGGCGTAAGGGGAGATCGGACTTCGAGACCTCCGCCAAGCCAAGGTGGGCGTTGCGCCGGGTGGCGCAGGCGCGCGCAGCATGCGTGCGCGTGAGCGGTGCAGGCATAAAGCGGAGCGGCTGAGGAAGCTTCGCGCGAGCGTGGGTGTTCCCTTTCCCTCACAAGCCGGTACTTGCCGGCGCTTGTCCCTCAAGGCTTTCCGAGAAATCCCATGGATGCGTCATAGCACGCATGTTGCAATTTCCGAGCCCGCCTTATGCCGCGCAACGGCTGCCAGCCCTTCGGCGGGACGATGGTCTTCAGATGCGGACGCTCCGTTCCCGGAGGCACTGCATCGCGGAGCGGCCACTGCGCGGCACGGCATGGCATCGCGATGGCGATGACGGCCCTTCCCCTCATTCATTCGTACGCTTCAGTCGCGAGATTTCCGCCATGACCTTTCCCACGTACCGTGGCCCCCTGCTTGCCGGCAAAGGCCCGCGCAATCCGGTCCGGGTCGCCCTTCTGGACGACCACGAATTCATTCTCAAAGGCCTCACCTCGCATCTTCGCCAGGTGGCCAGCGTCTCCGTCGTCGGCAGCCACAGCTGCAGCCGCTCGCTCCGCGCCATGTTGGCGGAAACGCCGGTGGACGTGGTCCTGATCGATTACTCGCTCGCCTCCGATGACATGGATGGCGTCGCCCTGGTCAAGACGCTCCGCGCGCGTTATCCGAACCTGCGCATCCTGGTGGTATCCGGCTTCTGCCAGAGCGTCACCGTGAACATGCTGCTGCGCGAAGGTGCCAACGGCTTCTTCGCCAAGAACCAGGGCGCCGCCGACATGGTGGATGCGATCGCCAAGGTGATGGGCGGCGAGATCTACCTGCCGCCGTTCATGATGACAGCGACCGCCAAGCCGCAGTCGCCCTTGTCGCCGCGCGAGTGGGAAGTGATCCGCTGTTTCCTCGACGGTATGTCGGTCAGCCAGATCGCTGCCAAGTTCAATCGCAGCCTGAAAACGATCAGTACGCAGAAGTCCACGGCCTACAAGAAGCTCGGCATTCGCGGCGACGCGGAGCTGTTCAAGATGCGGGAGCAGGTGTTGCAGTCCCAGGAAGTGGCGTAACGCTGATGGCCCCGCGTCCACGCAAACGGCCAGTGCGCATCAAGGAATCCCCCGCTAGTGGGGGAAAGCACGAGGAAGCCATGGCCGAAGCGGACAGGCGCTGCGATGCGCTGGCGGTAGTGCGCGGTTGCATCGAGACCCGCCGTGCGTCCTGGGAGCGGAAAGGCGTCGAAGTCGGCACCGAGCTTCCTTGCGGACCCTTGCCGTGGCTGTCCCTCGACGAGTCGATGCTTTGCAAGGCGGTGGAAGGCGCACTGGATAGCGTTGCCGCACGGCTTCACCGCGGCGTCCTGCACGTAGCGATGTGGTGGGGAAATGCTCGCCCCGGCGGGGGCCGCCTTCAGATGGAGGTCTACGGCGACGAAAGTGCGGGCGTGTCGCTTGCGTTCGACCTGGAAAAGCATCCGGCGGTATCACCCACGGCTCCAATCGATGTGTCCAGCCGTGCTCTGCTCATCGACGAACACTCGGCCAGGGCCAGGATCCTCCAGGCGCAATGCGCTTGCCTGGGCCTGGAGATCGGAGCGCCGGTTGCGGCGAAAGCCGCGCTGGCGATGGCGGCGGAAGCGCCACATCGCATGGTATGGCTTGGCGGCCGGGCTGCGGACATTGAGGTGCGGCGACTGGCTTCCGCCATCCGGCGTGCGGAGCGTAAATGCGGATTTCCCTCGGCGCGCATCGTCGCTTTGCGCGACGCCGGAGAAGATGGCCGGTGGCCCGACATCGATGCCGCGGTCGATTGGCCGGTGAGTCTCGATCACCTGCGCGCGATTTGCGCGACGGTGCAGCCGCCGGAAGAAAGCTTGTCCGACGCCGTACGGCTGCTGTTCCTGCGTGAAAGCCGGCGCGACGCCGTCATCATTCGTGAGGCGATCGACCTTGGCGACTGGTCGACGGTCGTCCGTCATGCCCATCGCATCAAAGGCGGCACGGTCGTGCTGGGTGAGAGCGTTGTCTGTGCGCAGGCAGAACGAGTGGAGCAGGCAGCGCGCCATGCCGTGCCGGATCGGACTCAACTGAGGAAGCTTCTTGCCGAGCTCGAAGCCGAGCTACGCGGCTCTCGCTGAACTCCTACGTCTCAGCCGTCTCTTCCGCCGGCGACCATCGCCGGCAGTTTCCATCGTGCCACGGCTCCGATGCCGGCAATCAATACCCGCGAGAGCATGGCCATGTCCGGCGGGAGATCATGCCGTCGAACGTCGAGCAGCAGTGCGATGCGCCATTCGTCGCTGGCGTTCCACACCTCGTGCGGGTACGTGTCGTCCCAGAGCATGGCCTCGCCGCTGCCGATGCGGTAATCGCGATCGGCCAGCCGCAGTATGGCCGCGGGTCGGCCGTCCTCAAGGCAGGGTACGGAAAGGCCCAGCTGAAAACGCAGAACGCCCTTGAAAGGGCCGCGGTGGCGGGGGATGTGCTTGCGCGGAGCGAGAAACGAGAGTGTCGCCGACAGCACGTCGGGCGAGGTCCGCACTAGCTCGGCCAGATAGGGACAGGCCGCCATATGCTCGTCCACGTCGTTGCCGTATACCTTCAGCAAGTACATGCGCCAGTCGTGGCCATCGTTGTCGGAGATCGCGCGCTGCTCGGCCATCAGTTCGTGGAAGCGCGGTACCGTGTCCAGGCGCTGTGTGAGCGCGAGGGCTTCGTCGCGCAGGGCGGTCCAGGCGTCGGCAAAGCGATAGCCATCGGGGAACCGTTCGGCGAGGTCCAACACCGGCGGATTGGAGACTCGCGCATCGTAGAGCGCGCGCAATGCGCCGGACGCAACGTCGTAGACACGGCTCATGACGGTGGCATGCCCCCCGGGGTTCGAAGACCGGCAAGACATACTCGCTCTTTCGTGAGCGCTCCGTAAGTGAGGCGCGGGACAGCCGTGACTGCCCCGCGCCGCGCCGGTCAGCGTCCCAGGTCGGAGAGGAAACGCTTGGTGTACTGCAGCGGCGTCGTGGACGGGACCGAGTTGCAGGTGGGCGAAGCCCAGCTGCTACTGCATGGCGTATCGCGATCCAGCGACCAGAAATGCAGTCCGGCCAGCCCGTTGCTCACCGCATAGCTCACGACCGTGTCGGTGTTCGCGACCGTGAAGACCTCGCTGGTGTTGTCGTTCATGCCGATCATCGGCGTCAGTTCGATCTTGCTCAGCGGAATGCCGTAGGTGTGTTGCAGGTTCTTGGCCGCCTGGATCGCCGATTGGGCCATGTCGCATTGGCCGTTCACTACGACACAGATCGAGGGGCCGGCGGTGCCGTAGTCCATCACCATCAGGTTGATCGTGTAGTTGGTGAGGGAAGAAGCCTTGATCGCCTTCACCACCAGGTCGCCCGTGGCATTGAGGCCGCCGTAGCTGCCGTCGGATGCAGCCAGCGTGGCGAGGGTGAAGGAGAACCGCAGGCTCGGATGCAGCGATTGGCCATAGGCCGCGGCAGCGATCAGGTTGTTGATCTGGGTCTGCGTCTGGCCAGCCTCGATGTCGAAGTCCACGCCCAGCATCTGCGGCGTGTAATACCGGGACAGGAACGAGGCCATGCCCGCGGTGCTGGAGCAGGTGAAGCTGCCTGCGGCGCCGCCGGTGGAAACGACGTAGGGCAAGCCTGCGCTCGACAGTTGGCTGATGTTGGCGCTGGCGAACGTAGCGCCGGGAATGCCGCCCCAATTCTCGCTGCCGCACTCGCCGGTGGCGAACGCCAGCGTCACGGCGCTCAGGTTCTTCACGTAGCTGGCGTAGAGGCTGCCGCTGCCGACCAGCGGAATCGGCGTGCCAGTCGCCGCCGCCGTCTGCATGGTGTTGGTGTTCCAGTTGAGATTGATGGTGGCGTCCTTGTAGGGGCTGAACAACAGGTTGGCGCCCGTACCGGGTGGCGGAGGCGGTGTGCCGCCGCCGGAACCGCCACCGCTGCCGCCACCCGTGCCTCCGCCAGTCGAGCCGCTGCAGGAACCCTGGGATGTCCATGGCTGGCCGGTGCCCGGGCCACCGTTGTTGGTCGCCGGATCGTTGCCCTGCGTCCACCAGTTGGCCTTGTAGTTGGTGCCGTTCTCGCTGGCGACGTCGCCACCGACATAGACGGCGGTGGCGCTCCATGCAGGAGCGCAGGCAGGCAGGGCCTGCGCCACGGCCGTGGACATCGGTGCCACGGCGAACAGGCCGGCCCATGCCATGGCGCCGGCGCTGCTACCGAACAGCATCGACAGGGCGCGCGATCTCATGGATTGCTTCGCATGCATAAGACGTTCTCCTCTCTTTGGGTGTGCGGCGTTGTCGTCCAAGGCGCCGCGGGCCGGGCGTCCCGAGGGAAAGACGCAGGCCCGCCCGTCGCGCGCGTGCCGCTACGCGTGTGTCCGTCAGACTGCGATGCGCCTTGGTATTGACAACGTTGTCTTCTGGGCGAATGGCAAACTGTGACGCCTGGCGGGAAACCGAGTCTTGCGCCGCAACACGCGAAAACCTGCGAATGCTGCATGGGTTCCCGCGCGCCGAAAATGCGTGATGGAAAGGTGAATGCTGACAACGTTATCAGTACACGCCGGACGGCATGCGAGACCGCGCGCCGGCGTGCCGCCGCGGATGTACTACCATCGCGGCTTTCCCCACCGACGCGAGCGGACGACCATGAAGTTCCTGGTGATGATCTATTGCGACGACAGCCTGCTTGGCGATCTGCCGGACGGACAGTTCGACACGATGATGCGCGGCTGCCTGGACAAGGCCGACGAACTGAAGCGGAATGGCACGCTGATCGACAGCCAGAAGCTGCAGGCGCCTTCGCAGTCCCGCACCATGCGCATCCGCCAGGGCCGCACCACCGTGGTGGACGGTCCATTCGCGGAGACCAAGGAATACCTGGGCGGTTTCAACCTGATCGAAGCCCGGGATATGGACGAGGCGCTGGAAATCGCCAAGTCGTTCCCGTGGGCGAGCATCGGCAGCATTGAAGTGCGCCCGGTGGCCGACCTCGAAGAGGAGCGTCGACGCGTCAGCGTCGCGGCCTGAGGGCAGATGACGAACGCCCCGCCTTCCGACGGAAGGCGGGGCGTTTTTTTTGCTGGGGCTGCTACGTCACTTCTTCTGAGGCGCGATGGCCGATTCCGCCACCATGTCCAGCACGTAGGCCGTCGACGGCGCATCGGCCGGCGGATGCTTGACGGCGAAGCGCTTTACGCGCAACACGTTGCGGACGCCCGGTTCGTGCGTGTAACCCTCGATGTCCTGGTAGAGCGGCTGCCATTCGCCGCTGCTTTCGACGACGCCATTCGCACCGTACTTGCGCTCACGCACCTGCAGGCACTGCTTGTTCGGGATGAGCGGATGGCTGCACGGCTTGGTCTCCGGCGCCACCTCGAGAAAGACGGTTTCGCCTGCGCCGCCGTAGCGCGTCTCGGCCGTGGGATCACCGGTGAAGACCAAGGTGTCGCCATTGTCACCGGCCAGGCTCAGCGTCGGTGCGTTGCCTTCGTCCTTCAGCTGGATCTTCGGCTGGCCCTGCAGGCGCTGCGAGATGGCGCTGTCGAGCGCCGACAACGCCGGATCCGCGCAGGCCATCATGGTCTGCGCCATCTGCCCGAGCTTTAGGCGGTTACCTTGCACGCTGAAGTTGCCGCCGAGGCGGTTGCATGCGTTGCCGACGCTCAGGCGGTCACGCACGAAGTCCAGCTGCAAGGGATGGTCCGGCCGGACGAACAGCGCATCGATGCGTTTGCCGTCGCCGCCAGTGGCCTCGGTGAGGCGCCAGTGATACTTGGCCAGCGTCGCGGTATCGAAGGCGGCGGCCGGCGCTGACGAAGCCGGGGCGGGTGCAGGTGCAGGAACGGACGTCGATGCCGTCGCGGCCGGCGCGCCATCGGCGTGGTCCGGCGGCGTCTGCGAACAGGCGGCCAGGGCGAGCGGGAGCAGCATCAGGCGGAATTTCATCGCGGTTCTCCTTGTTGACCTTCATTCAACGCTCGGGACGGCCGGATGGGGTTGAGCGACCGGCGGAAGTGGGCTTGGCGTGAATGTCCTCGGCCGCGGGGTATGCCACAGCACGCGTTGCGCTTTCGTCATGACGGGGACTTCACGCCGCTTGCGTTCCCTTGGCGCAGCGGACGATGGAAAGGCGATCCCGTCTCCTCCAATCAAGGAATCGGTCATGGGCAAGAAAGCGAGCGTCGTGCTGGTGCATGGGGCCTGGGGCGACGGGTCGCACTGGAGCAAGATGATTCCGGTGCTGCATGCCAAGGGGTATGGCGTGTGCGCCGTACAGAATCCACTGACGTCGCTTGCCGACGATATCGAGCGAACCCGCCGCCTGATCGAGGCGCAGGACGGCCCCGTCTTGCTGGTGGGCCATTCGTATGGCGGTGCGGTGATTTCAGGCGCGGGCCATGCGCCGAAGGTTGCGGGCCTGGTGTACGTGGCGGCTTTCGCGCCGGACGAGGGCGAAACGGTACGCGGACTGCTGGGCCGCCACGAATCGCCCGCCGGGGCGAAGGCGATCCGGCCGGACCAGTACGGCTTCCTCTGGCTGGACCGCGGTCTCTTCAAGGAAAGCTTCTGCCAGGACCTCGGCGATGACGCGGCACTGATCATGGCTGCCGCGCAAAAGCCGATCGCCGCGCGCTGCTTCGACGACAAGGCCGGCCCGCCGGCGTGGAAGCAGCGGCCATGCTGGTACCAGGCGTCGCTGGAAGATCACATGGTGCCGCCGGAAACCCAGCAGTGGATGGCGCAGCGGATCGGCGCGAGGAGGACGATCGAGCTCGCCGCGAGTCACGCGTCGATGGCGGCGTATCCGCACGAGCTGGTCGCTCTGATCGACGAGGCGGCCGCGCAGCTCTAGGGCGCCCGGCCGGCGCCGGAAGACAGCGCCGCCACGCTGCGCATGCAGGGGCCCCGCGCCGTGCGAGATGCCTCTCCGGTGCTCCGCGTGCGCAACCATTGTTCGCGCAGTTCGTCGTAGGAGACCAGCTTGGCCTGAAGCCAATGCTGCACCTTGGGTCCGAACAGACTGTCGACCTTGTTTTCCGGTGCGTGCAGGCGACCGTTGAGCGCCCGCCGCTTCCATGGCTCGCGTTCGAGGTCGGCGATGACCTGGGTGCAGTTGTCATCCAGTGCCTGGCCGGGGTCCAGGCCGAGGAAGCGGCAGAGATCGTTCCACGCCAGCTGCGGCTGCGCGACGAGATCCTCGAGGAACAGCAAGTAATGCTGCGGGTGATCCAGGCGGGCGCGATGGATCTGCATCGCGCGGTTCCAGCGCCGCGCCCAGTGGATGGTGCCGCCGCCGAAGGCATTGTCGCTTTCGAACAGCAGGCTGGCATCGATCAGCGAGGCGATCGTTTCCGCCCCGGGACGGATGACGTGCACGAAGCGGGCGTCCGGCGCCAGCGCTTCGATCTCCGGCAGGTAGAGCAAGTGGTTGGGGGTCTTCTCCAGCCACATCTCGCGCTCCGCCGCGCTGGCCATCTCGTCCAGCAACAGGAGGAAGCGCCGCTCCAGCGCACGCGTGCGCAGCGGCGGGCGCACGGGCGAGCCCGATGCCGTCGAGGTCGTCTGTTGCAGGGAAAGAAACAGCTGGCGTTCGTACTTGCGGCTGAAACCGAGCCTTTGGCGCAGTCGCGGCGGCCGGCGTTCGGCGTTGGCGTCGCCCCAGCGCCAGGCCAGATTGCCATGGACGTGCTCGAAGAACGCCGTCTCGGGAAGCGTGAATACCGAAGGATGCCGGGCCAGCATGGCCTGGACGATGGTGGTGCCGGAACGCGGGCAGCCGACCACAAAGGTTCGTTTCATCGCGAGGGTTTTCCCTGGGCGCGCGGCCACGGACATCATGGCCATCGGGCTGCGAAAAACGCAGGATTCCACGATCCGTTGACGGATACGAGCGTTTCAGCGCGCACGGCGTCTCAACCTTTGTTCGACAAGACGCTTGTCCCGGGCTAACGTGCCGACGCATTCCCCTTCTGTTCGCCGCATGTCCGTTTCCCTATCCGGCGCGTCTGCCGCGCCATGTCGCGTGGTGCTGGACACCAACGTCTGCCTCGATCTGTTCGTTTTCGGCGATGCCGCCGTAGCGGCGTTGGCCCGTGCGCTGGCCGACGGCCGGGCGGAAGCGGTGACGGATGCCCGTTGTCGCGAGGAGTGGTGCCGCGTGCTTACCTATCCCCAGCTGGCGCTGGGCGATGCCGCGCGCGCGGCTGCGTTGGCGGCCCATGACCGCTGGGTGCGGCGAGTGGAGGAGACCAGGGAAGCGCCGCCGGGCGGTATCCGCCTGCCGCGTTGCGCGGACCCGGACGATCAGAAGTTCCTCGAGCTTGCCTGGGCCACCGGAGCGGCCTGGCTGTTGAGCAAGGACAGGGAGGTGCTCCGCCTGGGACGGCGCACGGCGCGGGACGGTCTGTTCGCCATTGCCACGCCGACGGAGTGGCTGCGCCTCCAGGGGCTTTGAGACGGGGGCATGGCCGGCACCGGCGCGTCGCGGTATGGTCGCGACATGCTGGAACCCGTGCTCATCCATTGTCCCTATTGCGGCGAGCCGATCGAGATCCTCGTCGACGCTTCCGTGGGCGGTCAGCGTTATGTGGAGGATTGCCAGGTGTGCTGCCGACCGATCGTGCTGAGCATCGCGCTGGACGAAGGCGACCGGCCAGACGTCCGCGCCGATCGCGAAGACGACGCCTGAACCCCATCGAGCTGGAAGGTCCAGATCGGCCCGCCTGGACCGGGCCAGGACCAGGTGGCTCAGGCCGCGATAGGCAGCGACTCGACCACGCCCACGCCCAGCTGCTCGAAGCGCGTGCGCGTGGTGATGTCCGTCTCCGGGGTCACCGGCCGCGTCAGCTCCCACAGCACGTGGGTCTTGAAGCCGAGGTTCACGGCATCCTGCGCGGTCCACAGCACGCAGACGTCGCGGGCAAGCCCGCAGACATACACCTCGTCCACGCCGCGCGAGCGCAGCCAGTCCGCCAGCTCGGTGCTGGGGCGCGTGCCGTGGGGGCCGTAGTTTTCGCGGAAGCCGCTGTAGGAGTCGACCTTCGGGTCGCTGCCCTTGCGCACCACCATGTCCACGCTGGACCAGTCGATGGACGGATGCAGCGCCGCGCCAGGGGTGTCTTGCACGCAATGGTCGGGCCAGAGGGTCTGCGCGTGGCCATACAGCGGGATGCGATCGAACGGCGCACGGCCCGGGTGGCTGGCGGCGAAGGAAACGTGTCCGCGCGGATGCCAGTCCTGCGTGGCGACCACATGGCGGAATGCCCGGCTGTCCAGCAGCTGGCGGATGCCAGGAACGATGGCGTCGCCCTGGTGGCAGGCCAGGCTTCCCCCCGGCATGAAGTCCGGCTGCACATCCACGAGGATCAAAGCGGCGCGTTGGCTGATGGGGTATCGCATGGGGGTGTCGCGTCAAGCGGTGTCTCGATGGGACGAGTCTAGCCGCTGCGCCGCCGGCCAGGATGTGACGGAATGGGCGCCCGGCCGACGGCCCGCGGCCGACAAACGGCACTGCGTCACATCCGGGCGTATTTCCGCCGTGCAGGCATAATGCGCGCCGGCAACGCGGAACCGTGGGACACCGATGCATTACGACCAATCGTGGATGGGCTATGGCCTGATCGGCGGCCTCGAGGCGGGCGCGATCTCGGCAGTGGCCGCATTCGTGCTGTACGCGCTGTTCAACTGGATCGGTAATCGCAACGGCTGGGCGCATGGCCTGCGCACCGCGTGGTCGAGCCTGATGGCGCTACTGCTGACCGCCAGCGGCGACCTGTGGGACATGGTCTATTTCAATTACGGCCGGGTGGAGTCGATCCAGTTCCTCAAGGTGAAGCTGGCCGAGGTCCACGATTTCGACGGCCTGGGCACGCGTGTGTTCTTCGAGTTCCTGGGCGTCGGGCTGGGGGTTTTCCTGTCCCGCCTGCTGCTGCGCCACAAGCGCGGCGGGCAGGATCCCGAAAGCTGAAAATTCAGGAGCGCCGGGCGCGGCGCCGGCCGAGCACGATGTGCAGCGCCAGCATGGCCGGCAGGGCGAGGCCCGCCACCCAGTGCGCCACCGACGTCAGCGAGCGCCAGCGTTCGTCGCCGAGGTAATAAAGCAGGTAGCCGCTGAGCGCCAGCCAGGTCAGCACGCCCACCGCCGTGGCTCCCGACCAGCGCAGCCGGCCGGTACGCCAGCCCGCGACGACGTGCGCGCCCCAGACCAGGCCGAACGTCCATAGCGCTCCAAAGGCCATGGCCGCATGGAGCCGCAGCCACCAGGGCTCGAGCGGGTGCGGCGTATCGCCGAACTCGCCCTTCTGCATGAGCGCATAGTGGAACAGCAGCCATAGCGCGCCGCTCAGCCAAAGCAACCAGCCCACCGCATAAACCAGGTAGCGCCGTTGCCGCGACAGCCGCAACGGTGCGCGGTGGCCAATGACGGCGTGATGGTGAGGGTGGGGTTTCACGCTGGCATTCCCAGCGTGGTCCATTGGCCGTGCAAGTCCTGCCGGTAGGCGGTGGCGTCGTAGCGGCGCAGCAGTGCCTCGCTAGCGTCGCCCAGCGCCAGCACGACCTTGGTCAGCGCATCGGCGTGGATGCACCGTTCCGCCACCACGGTGACGCATTCGCCGGGCCCGGCCGGCGCGAGTGTGCGGCCATCGAGATGAGGAATGGCGGCGCGTGCGTGCCGGGAGTGGCTGGTCGCCACGGCTGCCTCGCCGAGTTCAAGGACGGGTTGTTCCGAAGGCTCGATGTCCATGCCGCCGGCATTGGCGCCCGTATCGATGGCGACGAAGTGCGGGCCTTCGCCGAGCAGGCGCAAGTCTCCGCCGGCATTGACGCTACCCTGTGCGACGCCATATTCGCGTAGCGCTGCTACCGCGCGATCCACGGCATAGCCCTTGGCGATGCCGCCGAGGTCGATCCACAACGGGCGGGCCAGGCGCACGCCGTCTTCATCATCGAGTTCGATGTCCCGCCAGCTTCCGCGATCCGGCGGCCTCGTATCCGCCGGCGGCGGCAGCAAACCGGCGGCGACCAGTCGGCCGGCGATGCTCACGTCGAATGCGCCGTCGCTCCAGGCGGACAGCTGCAGGGCCTCGCGCAGCACGTCGGCGGTGGGAGCCGCCAGTGGCACGCGCGTGCCGCAGCGTGCGCGGTGAAGGCGGGAAAGATCGCTGTCCGGCTCGTGGAAACTCATCAGGCGATGGACTTCCGCCACCGCAGCGAAGGCCGCCTCGATGGCGCGGTGGGCGCCATCCTCGTCCATCCGCTCGACCCGGATCGCCACCGTGGTGCCAAGCAGGGGGCGAGCCCGTTCAACCATGGGCGAGCACGAGCGCATAAGTGGCGAGCAACCGCTTGACGCCGTCAGTGATGTGCCGGCTGGACAAGGTGGCCCCGGAGATATTCTTGATGTCGTCGCCCAGCTTCAGCGGTGCACCGTGCGTCTTACCGGTGAACTGCGCACGCCAGGCCGCGTTGCGCACCTGGTCGCCGAAGGTTTCGCGGTATTCGAGGATCTCGACGTCACGCACCGCGCCTTGGGTATCGATGGCGAGCGCGAAGGTGATGAACTCGTGCTTCCCCACCACCTGGTCGGCGATGAACAGGCCGCCGGTGGATGCGCGCCAGACCTTCAGGTTCGGCGACAGCACGTTCACGCCGCTGTCTTTCTCGATGGCCTTCATCTGCTCCGGCGTGAGCGTGATGGATTCAGGTGTGAGCGTGGCGCCGGGAAACATCAGCGCCTGCGCCTGTTCGACGCTGAGATAGACCGTGGCGTGGGCAGGTGCCGCGGCGACGAGCGCATAGGCGGGAACCAGCAGGAAACGCGAACGCATGGGTGCCTCCTCAGAAATACCAGCCGGCTTTTACGCGCAGGCGGTACTTTTCGAAATCGTTGTCGTAGACGCGACGACCGACGATCGCCCCCGGCACGGAGTCCGAATGCTCGCTCGCCCAGGGCAACTGCTCCAGGAAGGTCGCCGTGACGAAGAACTTCTTGCCGCCGAAGTGCAGGGACGGCCCCACGAAGAAACCGCTGTTGGCTTCGCGCTTGAAGTTGTAGCTGGCGTACTCGCGCTCGTTGAGGAATTCGAAGCCGAGTGACCAGTTTTCGCGGAAGCGGTAAGAGGCGGCGAAGCCGGCATTGACGTCGGTTTCTTCCTGCCAGGTCTTGTGGCCGGGGCGGTCTTCTTCTTCCTGGTAGCGCCACTCCGGCGCGTAGGTGAGGTTGAAAGCGAGGACCAGCCGGTCGTCGAGATAGTTCTTCTGCAGGATCAGTTTGCCTTCCAGTTCGCGGAAGGCAGGGCCGACGGTCGGCTCGATGTAGAGCGCGACGCCGAGCGGATCGGTGTAGGGGCTCCACAACCGGTAAATGGCTTCGCCGGACCAGCCGACGAAGCGTTTGGCGTCGTAATGCTGGTAAGGGCCGGGTTGGTCGTAGGACAGCGGCTCCGGCGGAGTGGTCTGTCCAAAGGGTCCATTGCGATACGCCGACGCCCACACGTAGTTGGCATAGAAGGCGACCTGCAGACGGTCGGTGAGTCCGTATTCGAATTCCGTCCGCCCGTCGAGCTGGTCGAAGCGGCCGGCGACTTTCCGGTGACGCCAGGTCAGCCACTGCTCGACTTCCTTCGCTCCCTGCGGCAGCAGGTCGGTGGTGTAGACGTAGCCGAACTGGCTTTCCTCGGCCCGCGCCGGCGGCGCCGCGGCGACACCGAGAACCAGGAAGCAAAGCAAGACGAACAGTCCGGCGTGGCGCCGGTCGGAAGCAGAACGCATGAAGGACCCCAGGAAATATTGCAGCAAGCGAACGCGATTATGTTCGAGAATCATTCGCATCGACAACGCGCAAGATTTTGCGAAAACCTTTGCAGTTCAAGGCTTTCGCGAAGCTTGCGTCGCCGGCTCTCGAGAGGCGGGTGACGGCAGATCGGCCACGTTGCTCGGCGACGCCTGGGTGCGATGTGCATAGCGCGGGATCCGCAGAGCGGCATGCCCCCCCTCAGCCGGGGGCAAATGCCCACTGCGAGAAAGGGCTGTCCATCGGTCCCAAGCGCGATACGACAGCGGCTACGACCGATCAGCTGCCTGCCGTACGGATCAGCTCGAGCACGCCGGCCTCCTGTTCCTGCATCTTCCCCTGCAGGTGATCGACGAACAGCCGGATGCGCGCGGGCAGATAATCGCGACTGGGGTAGATCGCGTAGATGTGCGCCTCCTGGATGGCGCAGTCGGTCAGTACCGGGACTAGCCTGCCGGCCCGCACGTCCGCGGCGATGTCCCAGATCGACTTGAAGGCGAGGCCATGCCCGGCGATGGCCAGCTCGCGCATCAGGTCGCCGCTGTCGGTGGTGAGCGAGGCGTCCAGGCGAAGCGGCCGCGGCCCCTCGGGCGTCTGCAGCATCCAGGGGAGGATGCCTCTGCCGGGGCGGTGCAGCATCAGGCAGGCGTGCTGTGCCAGGTCGGCCGTGCTTCGCGGTTGTCCGTGCTTGGCCAGGTAGGCCGGCGCGCCGCACACCACGCGATAGTTGAGGGCGATGCGCCGTGAGATCAGGCGCGAATCGGCCATGGCGCCGCTGCGCACGGCCACGTCCACGCCGTGCTCGAACAGGTCCAGCATCGCGTCGGACGCGCTGATGCGCACGCGCAGTTCCGGATGCAATGCCGCGAACGCCGCCGCCAGCGGGCCGACGTACTGGCGGCCCAGATCCAGCGCGGTGGATACATGCAGCGCCCCGCGCACCTCCATCTGCCCCAACCGCACGGAGGCATTGGCGTCGTCCAGGTCGGCCAGGATGCTCACGCAGCGCTCGTAGTAGCAGTTGCCTTCGCCGGTGAGGGCGAGACGGCGCGAGCTCCGTTGGAGCAGCCGCACGCCGAGGGCCTGTTCCAGCCGGGAGAGGCGCTTGCTCGCGACGGCGGGGGAAAGGTTCAATTCGCGTCCGGCCGCGGACAGGCTGCCGGAGGTCACGGCGCGCACGAATAGGCGCATGTCCTCGAGTTCGACCATCTTCAATATTCCGGAAAAGATGATTGCGCAGTTTGGGCAATTCCCCTCCTCTCCGGCAAGCAGCACAGTACCGCCTCCCTTCCGCGAGGCCGGCCCATGTCCCCACCCTCTGCCACATCCCTTGATCCCTCAAGCCAGCGCGCGAGCGGGCATGACCACTCGCGTGCCGCGCTGCTGGCCTTGTCGGTAGCAGCCTTCGCCATCGGCACCACCGAGTTCGTGATCATGGGCTTGCTGCCGGAAGTGGCAGCGGACCTGCGGGTGAGCATTCCTTCCGCCGGTCTGCTGGTCTCCGGTTATGCGCTGGGCGTCGCTGCCGGCGCGCCGTTGCTGGCGGCGCTCACGGCGAAGCTGGAGCGCCGCAATGCCTTGCTGGCCTTGCTGGGCTTGTTCATCGTCGGGAACGCACTGTGCGCCATCGCGCCGAACTACGCCGTGCTGATGTTGGCGCGCGTGGTTGCCGCGTTTTGTCACGGCTCGTTCTTCGGCATCGGCGCCGTCGTTGCCTCGCACGTGGTGCCGCGCGGGCAGGGCGCACGCGCCATCGCGCTGATGTTCGCGGGGCTGACCCTGGCCAACGTGCTCGGCGTGCCGTTCGGCACGTTCCTCGGGCAATGGAGCGGTTGGCGTTCCACCTTCGGCGCAGTGACCGTGCTGGGCGTGATCGCCGCGCTCGGCGTATGGCGCCTCGTGCCGCCGCTGCCGGAACTGCACGCGCCGGACATGCGCCGCGAAATGGCGGTATTGCGCCAGCCACAGGTGCTGCTGGCGCTGGCGATGACTGTACTCGGCTTCGGTGGTGTGTTCACCGTGTTCACGTACATCGCGCCGATTCTGCAGACGCAATCCCACATCAGCGCCGGGGCCACGGGCTGGGTGCTGGTGCTGTTCGGCGTAGGCACGACGCTGGGGAATCTGCTCGGCGGTCGTCTGGCAGACTGGCGCCTGATGCCATCGCTGGTGACGATCCTGGTGGTGCTCGCGCTGATCCTCGCTACTTTCTCCTGGACCATGCACCACGCCGTGGCGGCCGTCGTGACCGTGTTCGTCTGGGGCGTGGCCGCGTTCGCGACCGTGCCGCCGCTACAGATGCGCGTGGTGCAACAGGCGGTCGATGGGCCGCACTTGGCCTCAACCCTCAACATCGCCGCCTTCAACCTGGGCAATGCCATCGGCGCGTTCATCGGCGGCCTGGTGATCGATGGCGGGATGGGCCTGCCGGCACTCGGCATCGCGGGCGCGGCCGTTACCGTACTCGGCCTGCTGACCACCGTGTGGAGCATGGCGTTGGAGCGGCGCCGCGCTCTGGCCACCGCTTCTTGCGCGGCCTGACGTCCGGAAGACATCCATGGAAACGAATCGAAAGACGGCTCTCGTGGTCGGCGCGCAGGGCGTCATCGGCCGCAATCTCATCGACCATCTGCGTACGCTGGACGACTGGCGAGTGATCGGCCTTTCCCGGCGCGGCGGCGAAAGCGATGAACGCGTGAGGCATGTCGCGGTCGATTTGCTCGACGCCGCCGATGCCCGCACCAAACTCGCGCCGCTGCGCGATGTGACACACGTGTTCTATACCGCCTACCAGGATCGCCCGACCTGGGCCGAGCTGGTTCCGCCGAACGTGGCCATGCTGCGGCATGTGCTCGACGCCATCGAGCCGGTCGCTTCGGACCTGCGCCACGTCAGCCTGATGCAGGGCTACAAGGTCTATGGCGGCCACCTGGGACCCTTCAAGACACCGGCACGCGAAACCGACGCGGCCTTCATGCCCCCGGAATTCATGCACGACCAGCAGCGCCTGCTGGAAGCGCGGCAGCAAGGCCAGGCCTGGACTTGGACGGCTATCCGTCCCGCCGTGGTGGGCGGTTTCGCCTTGGGCAATCCCATGAACCTCGCGCTGGCTATCGCGGTCTATGCCTCGATGTCGAAGGAACTCGGCATCCCCTTGCGCTTTCCGGGCAAGCCGGGCGCCTACGACCGGCTGCTGGAGATGACCGATGCCGGCCTGCTGGCGAGGGCGACGGTGTGGGCCGCCACAGACGCGCGCTGCGCGAACCAGGCGTTCAACATCAACAACGGCGATCTGTTCCGCTGGAGCGAGATGTGGCCTTTCATCGCAGGCTACTTCGAATTGGACGTGGCGCCGCCGCTGCCGATGTCGCTGGACGGCGTCATGGCCGACAAGGAGCCGTTGTGGCGGGATATGCAGGCGCGGCATGGGCTGGAACCCCATGCTTACGCGGACGTCTCGTCCTGGCGCTTTGCCGACTTCGTGTTCTCCTGGGATTACGACATGTTCGGCGACGGCACCAAGGCGCGGCGTTTCGGTTTCCACGACTACGTGGACACGCGGGATATGTTCACGTCACTGTTTGACGATTTCCGCCGGCGCAGGATCATTCCCTGAGCAGGTCCATTTTCCTTCCCGGAAGCCATCCCATGGAGTCGCCATGAAAGCCGTTGCCTACCGCCGCTCGCTGCCCATCACCGATGCCGAGTGCCTGATCGACGTGACCCTGCCCGAGCCCGTGCCGGGCGGCCGCGATCTGCTGGTGCGGGTGGAAGCGGTGTCGGTGAATCCGGTGGATACGAAGATCCGCCGCCGGGTCGATCCGCAAGGCGCGGATAAAGTGCTCGGCTGGGACGCCGCTGGCACGGTGGTAGCCGTGGGCGGCGAGGTCACGCTGTTCAAGCCGGGTGATCACGTCTACTACGCCGGTGCGCTGGATCGCCCGGGCAGCAATGCCGAACTGCAGCTGGTGGACGAGCGCATCGCCGGGCGCAAGCCGGCCACGCTGGACATGTTCCAGGCCGCGGCGATGCCGTTGACCACCATCACCGCGTGGGAGCTGCTGTTCGACCGCTTCGGCATTCCCCGCGGCAATGCGGCGCAGACGGGGGCGGTGCTGATCGTCGGCGCGGCCGGAGGCGTGGGCTCGATGGCGGTGCAGCTGGCGCGGCGCCTGACCAACCTGACCGTGATCGGCACGGCCTCTCGCCCGGAAACGCAGGCATGGGTGAAAGAATTGGGTGCGCACCACGTGGTCGACCATGGCGGCGACCTCAAGGCACAGGTACTGGCCGTGTCGCCGCAGGGAGTGGACTACGTGCTGAGCCTCACCCACACCGACCAGCACTACCCGGTGCTGGTCGAACTGCTCAAGCCGCAGGGCAAGTTCGGCCTGATCGACGACCCGGAAGGCACGCTGGACATCGGCCTGCTCAAGCGGCGCAGCCTGTCCTTGCATTGGGAATTCATGTTCACCCGTCCGTTGTTCCAGACCGAGGACATGAAAGCGCAGCACCAGCTACTCAACGAAGTGGCGGACTTGGTCGATGCAGGCGTGCTGCGGACGACGTTGCGCGAACATCTCGGGCCGATCGATGCGGCCAGCCTGCGGCGCGCGCACGAGCGCCTGGAAAGCGGCAGCATGGTCGGCAAGCTGGTGCTCGGCGGCTTCGCCTGAGTGGTGGGCGCATGAAAGCGAAGGGGCGCGGTATGCGCGCCCCTTGTCATCGCCGTTCTTCTGCCGCCCGGTGCCGCCGTTTCTCTTCCTGCCCGGCTAGCAGAATGTCCGCCATCTGCCGTGCCTGCTGACGGATTTCCGGCATGGCGGTGGATTCCCAGAAGGTGCCGCGCAGCAGGCTGCCCATCGCGTAAAGATGGGGCCAGGTCGCGCCGTCGTGCTGAAGACGCCCTTCCTTCGTCGACATGCAGCCCAGGCCTTGCGGATCGGGGGTGATGTGGCCATTGGTGGCCAGCTGCCGTACCAGCGTGTGGCCCGTGCGCCGGACATCGGTATTCAGGCCGATGGTCTGAATCACCAGGTCGGCGTCCATGGCTTGCGGCGTCGAGCTTCCGGTGGGCGTGATGCTCAGGTGCAGATGATCGCCTTCGACGTCAGCCGCATGCAGGCGCGCCCGCTCGCGATGGAAGCGGCCGGCGCGTTCCAGCTCCTCCATCTGCGCCATCACCTGCGGCGCCATGCGATGGCGCGCGCGCTCCCATGCCCAGCGCACGTGCCGCAAGAAGCGGGCGCGCTCCTCGCGCGGAAGTTCCTGCCATAGCGAGGGCGTGTGCGGACGCATGCTGTCGATGACCACGCGCCAGTCGCTGCTGTGCGCGATCGCATCGCGCAGCAGGCGCATCCAGGTGCGGATGTCCGGTGCGGCGCGCATCGCTTCGATCAGGTCGGCACCGTCATCGGCCGGCGCGCTGGCCGACGACAGATGCGCTTCCGGCAGCAGGCCATGGCGCGAGATCGCGGTGAAGGTGGCATTCGGCCACACCGCAGCCAGTTCCAGCACGACGTCGACCGCGGTAAGGCCCAGGCCGATCAGCACGATCTTGCGTGGCGCGGGATCGGGCTCCGCCTGGGCCAGGAACGACCAGGGATCGACCACGTAGCGCCCGCTGGCGATGGCGGCATCGCTCACGCCGCTCAACGGCTGCGGGGGTAGCGCGCCGAGCGCGAGCACGGCGGCATCGACGTGCGTGCTTTCCTCGCCGTGGAGGATCGTGACGCCATCGTGCTCGGGTACCAGGCTGTCCACTTTGAAAGGAATGACGTTCACGTCGTGCCCGAGCGATTTGGCCCGTTCCAGCGCGCGCTCTACCTCTGCTTCGAGGTAGTCGCCGTAGAGCCGGCGGGGCAGGAAGTCCGTGCCGGCGATGCTGCCGTCGCCGCGCTGCGCGAATTCGAGGAACCCGCGCGGTTTGCTGGCGAACATGCTCATCGACGCGGCGCGCACGTTCAGCAGGTGCCGCTCCGAACGTGTGCCGTACGCCACGCCGCGGCCGGGCGCACCGCCGCCGGTGAACCAATCCAGATGCAGCGGTTGCGCCGGCTGGCGCTCCAGCAGCTCGCTCAGCAGCGTCGCCGCCGCCGCGCCGCCGCCGATGATGGCGACCCGTCGATACATGCCACTCCTTAAGTTGGTCGAAACCGGCCGGAGGAAAGGGGAGCGCTCAGGCGCTCAGCCGGCCGGTGATCGCGGCGTGTTGCGGCCGGGCGAGCCACTGGCCGCCTTCGGCGCTGCGCTCATACGCAAGGTACTTTGCCAGATCGCCGCCGTAGACGTGAAGCGTCAGCGCGGTCTCGTGCCGCGAAAGATTACGACAGCGATGGGCATAGCCGGCATCGGCGTCGAACCAGGTGGCATCGCCGGGGCCCAGCCAATCCTGGCCCTTCAGGCTCAGCTCGCCGGTCGCCACATCGCGGGACCAGGCCTGCACCTCGAGTGCACCGTGCAGGGCCAGTTCCAATCCCCACAGGCCGTCGTGGTCATGCACGGGCGTCCCGTGATTGGCCGGCCATGCCATGACGAGCATGCTGATGGCAGGCTTGCTGCGCTCGGCGAGCAACCAGCGCTCGAACCCGCGCTGGCGCGTACGCAGTTCCAGGAGTCCTTCGTTCAATGCGGCGCTGTCGCGATGGACCACGCGCCCCAGCTCGCGCGCCATGGCGGCGAGGTCAGGATGCTTGCCGACGCCGAGGTCGAAAGCGATATCACGCAGCGCCTTGAGGGTGTGCATGGAGTGCTTCATGCGGCGGAACTCGGTTGAAACCGGGCGCAGTGGATCATGCCGGCCGTTAAGGACCTGTAACCCCTTCGGCATGACTTCCGCGCCATGCATCCAAGGCATGGTGCGCGCATGCTGAAGGCGTGGGCGATCGGTCCGCGCATCGCGCGGTTTGCCCCGGGAGGAAGGCCGTGTTCGAGCTTATCGTGATCGTTATGGCGGTGTTGGCGCTGTGGCTGGTCGGTTCGCTGATCGGCCTGGCGTTCAAGCTGACGTTCGCCGTCGTGGGCGGCGTGCTGGGGGCGATGGGCGCCTTGTTCGGTCTGTTGTTCGGCGGACTGGCGCTGCTGATCGCGGCGCCGCTCGTCCTGCTGGCATTGTTGCCGGCGTTGCTGCCGATGCTTCTGCTCGCCGCGCTGGTGTGGCTGGTCGTACGTGCTTCGCGGTCGACACCGCAGCCGACCCGCACGGCCCATTGAAAGACGGATGATTTGCCGTGAAGGGGCCGGCCGGGCGCATGAGGTCCGGCCGGCCCCTTAGTTCTTCAAGGCGAGTTCTTCAAGGGTGTCGAAGAGCGTCTAAGAGAACGCGACGTCAAAGCTGGCGCAGATCGAAACTCACCGGCACGCGCGCCCAGGCCGACTCCGGACGTCCCTGCGATGTCGCCGGTTGGAAGCGCCAGTTGGCGAGCACCTGATCGCGCGCGCTCTTGTCGAGCAGCTCGTAACCGCTGGAGGTTTCGATCACCACCTGCACGGGTTTTCCCTCGGCGTCGACCAGAACCCGCAGCATCACGGTGCCCTGCATTTTTCTGCGGATCGCCTGCGGCGGGAACGTCAGCGGCGCCGTCCGGTACGCCAGCGAGGCCTCGATGGGCGACGGGTCGGCGACCGGCGGCGCCACGACTTGCGCCGGTTCCACGCTCGGTGCCGGAACGGCCGGCGGCGCGACGACGGTGCCTTCGTCGGTCGGAACGGCCACCGGTGGCGGCAGCGATTTCGGCTGTGCATGCGCGGCCGGAGGCGGTGGCACGGGCCGTGCCTTCATTTCGATCTGCGGCGGATCGGGCTGTTTCGGCTTGGGCGTGATCCAGTTGACGACCATTTCATCGGTGTTTTTTATCGACGCGGCGAACTGCGGCGCGACCGGCCGCAACACCATGAGCAACGCCGCGAGATTGAGTGCGATCGCCGCGCTGAGAGCGGCGATGCGCACGCGGTCGGGATGGGTCTGGTCGTGAGGACCGTGGGACGGACGATGAGCGACAGCCAGGCTTGCGGACGGCATGAGCGACCTCCTGACGATGCGATGTGTTGGACGCGTCCTGGACACGCTGCGTGGGGACGCAGGGGGATCGTGCTGAACGCGGCTTCAGACTATGCCCGTCGGAAACGCTGGCGCAAGTAGGTGTATGGACGGCCGAACGGAGGTAGGCTCCGCGTATTCTCTTCCCGTGGTCGGAAAGGGTATCGCCAGGGGTCGATGATCAGTGCGCTACCAGCATGGGCAGGTCGCCGTGCATGAAGAGGTGGCGGGTCGTTCCCCCCAGGACCATCTGCGCCAGCCGCGAACGGCTCCAGGCGCCCATCACCAGCAGGTCGGCCCGATGGGCGCGTGCGGCGTCCAGGATGGGAATGCCTGCGGCGTGGGTGGGGCCGGCATCGAGGGTCTGGATGCGTGCCCGGATCCCATGACGTTCCAGCCAGTCGGCCAGGCCGGGCGGGGGCAGCACGGCAACGGTGTCGGCATACATCTCGCTACCGTCCAGGACCAGCACGTCGTCGGCCTTCTGCAGCACGGGGACCGCGGCGGCCAGGGCCAGGGCCGATTCGCGGCTGCCGTTCCAGGCCACCAGCACGCGCGCGCCGATTACCTCGTCGACGCGGGCGATGTCGGGCACCACCAGCACGGGGCGATCGCTGCCGAACACGCAGCGCGACACCGTGCCGAAACCCACCGGCGCATCGCTGCGCTGCTGGCTGCGCTCCATCACCAGGTAGTCGTAGCCGGCGGCGGCCTGGCAGACCGTCTGCACGGTGTCGCCCTGGGCGACGCGCCACTGGCCAGCCAGGCCGCGCGATGCCAGCAGCTGCTGCCATTCCGCACCGTGTTCCTCCGCCTCGACGCAGCGGCGCCGTGTTTCTTCCAGTTGGACCGGCACGGCCTCGGGCAGACTGAAGGCGGCGGCGGGGAGGTCGGCGACGTAGAGCCCGTCCAGCCGTGCGCCGAGCCGGGCGGCCAGCGCCGCCGCGGCCCGCGGCCCCGGCGAGTGCAGGTCGGTTTCCTGGAGATACAACAGCAGGTCGGTGCAGGGCATTGAATCGCTCCATTCGCCAGTCCGGCCCCAGCTTACCCCGCGTCCACCGGGGCGGTTTGACGCAGGACAAAAAAAGGCCCCGCACAGGAGGCGGGGCTCAATGAGCCGGGCATCGGGGGAGAGAGGGGGAGATGCCCGGACTGCGGATTCTGTGGATGGCCGGCTTTGGCGCGCGTTCAAGCCGCGTGAACGCCGCATTCACGACCGTTCATCCATGGCACCACACAATGCGGCCTGTCCGGTACGGGCAGGCGTCGAGGGTCAGGAGAACGACATGGGGAAGACATGGCTGGGCTGCGCCTTGCTGGCCGCCGCGGCGTGCGGAGCGCTGCCGGCACCGGCCCGGGCGGCCGAGGTGTCCTGCAAGATGGACTTCCAGGTGTCCGGCTGGTCGGTGTTCTACCAGACCGCCACCGGCAGCGGCACCGTCCGCTGCGACAACGGGCAAAGCATGCACGTGCGGATTCGGGTCAAGGGCGGCGGCCTCACGTTCGGCAAGACCCGGATCACCGACGGCGTGGGCAAGTTTTCCGGGGTGGGCAGCATCGGTGAGATCAAGGGCCACTACGCCAACGCCCAAGTGCACGTCGGCGCCGAGAAGTCGGCCGCGGCCCAGGTGCTGACCAAGGGCAACGTCTCGCTGGCGCTCAGCGGCACGGGCGAGGGCTGGAATATCGGCATCGCCTTCGGCGCCTTCATCATCGAATAGCCGGCCTGATCTCCGTGCGCGGGAGTATGCAACGACCCGCCGCGCGGGTAAGGTGAGCAGTGCGCCAGCCAGCGCGTCTGTTCCTCGAGGAAATCCCATGTCGGTCACGTCCAGCGCCGCGGCCCCGCGCTATGCCTTCGGCGACGAGCTCGCCAGCAGCGTCATCCACGGGATCGGCATCCTGCTGAGCATCGCCGGGCTCGCCACCCTGGTGGCCTACGCCGCGCTCGTGGGGGATGCCCGGGCCATCGTCTCCAGCGCGGTCTTCGGCACCACGCTGATCCTGCTGTACACCGCCTCCACGCTCTATCACGCCGTCCCGGGCGAACTGGCCAAGCGGGTGCTGCGCACGCTGGACCACATCGCGATCTTCCTGCTGATCGCCGGCACCTACACGCCGTTCACCCTGGTCGCCCTGCCCGGCGCGTGGGGCTGGAGCCTGTTCGGCGCGATCTGGGCGCTGGCGCTCGCCGGCAGCGCGCTCGAGCTGGGGGTGCTCAAACGCTACAGGAAGTTCGCGGTGCTGCTGTACATAGCCATGGGCTGGATCGGCATGATCGCCTTCAAGCCGCTGAGTGCGCACCTGGAGACCGGCGGCATGGCGCTGCTGATCGCCGGCGGCGTGGCCTACACGGCGGGTGTGCCGTTCTATCTCGCGCGCCGCATGCCTTACCACCACACCGTCTGGCATTTCTTCGTGCTCGCCGGCAGCGTGCTGCATTACCTGGCCGTGCTGCTTTACGTCATCCCCGACACCGCCTCCGTCGCTTGAACGCGGCGACGGAGGCCCTCCGTCGCGAACTGGAAGATGCCGCGACGCATCTGGGACTGGCGCACGAGCTGCGTTTCCACCCCATGTTCGGCGGCCAGATGGCTTATCTATCCGAACGCCCTTGCGCCTGGTTGAGCGCCGGCGGCATTGCGTTGAAGGTCAAGCCCAGCGACCGCGACGAGCTGCTGACGCTGGATGGCGCGATGCCCTTCCTGCCGCGCCCGGGCGCGGCGCCCAGCCGCCAATATGTGGTGCTGCCGCGTTGGCTCACTCGCGACACGCCCGCTTTCGCCGCCTGGCTGGCGCGCGGTGCCGCGGCGCAAAAAAAGCCGGCGCGTCAACGCCGGCTTTGAGTGAGGAATGCGTCCCGCGGACGTCGTTCAATGCGGTTTGGCGTGCTGCGGAATGAACTGCGTGCGCACGGCTTCCGCCAGTTGCTCCGGCGGCAGCAGACCCTGGCCGATCACGAAATCGTTGAAGGCCTTGCGGTCGAAGCGCGAGCCGAGCGCCAGTTCCGTTTCGAGCCTCAGCTGCTGCAGGCGCATGTAGCCGTAGAAATAGGCCGTCGCCTGGCCGGGGCTGTTGAAGGTGTAGCGATCCAGTTCCTGGCGCGCCATCGCTTCGGACAGGCCCACCTCGTGGACGAGGATTTCGTGGGCGCGCTCGCGCGTGATAAGGCCCAAGTTGAGCATCGGATCGAGGTAGGCGCGTGCCGCACGCATCATGCGCGCCTGCAGGGCACCGAACTGGCCCGCCGGCGGCTCGTACGGCAGCGTCTCGGCCTCCGCGTACAGCGCCCAGCCTTCGACGTTCACGCTATTGAACGCGAACAGGCTGCGCGCCAGCGAGACGCCGCGCTCCACCATCGCCGCGAACTGCAGCTCGTGCCCGGGACGGCCTTCATGTGCGGTGAGCGTCCACGCCGCCGCCTTGAAGGTGAAGTCGTCATAGGCGTCCGAGCCACCGGCCTTCGCCGACGGATTGCCCATAGTCAGCACGAACGTCCCCTGTTCGCCCTTATTGTTGATGAACGGAGGCGGATCCATGTGCGGCGCCGGCACGGCCGCGGCCTCGGCATCGGAGGCCATGCGGATGGCCATCTTGCGCTCGGGCAGGGTGACGATGCGTTCGCGCCGGATGATGTCCTCGATCTTCGCGATCACCTCGTGGTACCACGGCATCACCTGGTCCTTCGACAGCTGCTGCTTCTTCAGCGCCTTGAGTACGTCGCGGTAGTCGGTGGCCTGGATGTTCTCGGCCTTCGCGACCACCGGCGCCATCATCTGCATGGCCGAACGCAGTTCGACGAACTCCAGCTCCGCCTGCTTGATCAGTTCCTGCGGCGGAATGTCGATGCCGACCTGCTTCAGGTTGTACGCGTACATCGGCTCCGGCAGGCGGAAGTCGGCGCGGGCGCGCGGCAGCACCGTGCTGCGCACCCAGGCGTCGTAATCCTTGAGCTGGCTGTCGAGCGCATCCAGGGCCGCCTTGCCCTCGGCGGTATCCAGCTTGTACTTGGCGAAGAGCTGGCGGACGCCTTCGACGTAGCGCGGCGTGTTGGCCAGCTTCTGTTCGATCTCGCCCTTGTACGGACCCAGCAGCGACTTGTTGCCCAGCTGCTCGTTGGTGCGGGCCTTGGCCAGCTCGGCGATCGGCTCGCAGCCCGGCGCCTTGCCCACATAGCACTGCAGGCGATTGAGGGCGAGCGCGCGGCGCTTGGGGTCCACGTCGTCCTTCAGCAGCGCGAATTCGCCGCCGAAGATCAGCTGGCCCACGTCCTGCACCGGCAACATGTAGCGGCGATTGAGGTCGATGCCTTCGATCTGCTGGTCCACGGTCTTCAGCATGATCTGCAGGTCCTGCCGAACGTTGGCGTCCTTCTCCGCCACCAGCAGCTTCTGCAGCTTGCCCTTGGCGTCGACCAGCGCGGCCCGCGAGCGTTCGTCGATGCCGGGCCTGAGGTCCGTCACCTTGTCGTCGTAGCCGGGGAAGCCGACCTGCGAGGCGAATTCCGGCGAGAAGCGCGCCATCACCTCCAGCAGCACCTTGGCGTCGGCGTTGCTGCGTTCGATCCATTCGGGCGACTTGGCCTGGGCATGGGCGGAGCCGGCCGCCGCCAGCGAGGCGGCTACGACGAAGGCTAGGCGTCTGTACATGATTCGGTTCCCTAAGAGTGGTCGCGGAAGCCTAGGTGTCTGCCGTCCCAGGCGCCTGTGCCGAAGGTCTCCGGGGTGGTCGAACGCGATGTGGGGTCGGCGCTCAGCCGACCAGCATGGCGAAGCCGAACAGGCCGAGCATCAGCAGCGAGATCACCAGCTTCACCAGCGTTCCGAACAGCAGTCCGAGCCAGGTGCCGATGCCCACGTGGGTCGAGCGCAGCACGCTGTTGCCGGAGGCCAGTTCGCCCGCGAGCGCACCGACGAACGGCCCGAGCAGCAGCCCGGCGAGCCCGAAGAACATGCCTACGACCGTACCGATCGTTGCGCCCCAGAGCGCGGTCCGGCTGGCGCCGACACGCTTGGCGCCGGCCACGCCGGCGATGAAATCTACCGCGACGCCGAAGGCGCCCAGGGCACCGATCGTGAGCAGCCAGCCGGTGCCCACGCGTTGGTAGCCATCCACGGCGGCGGCCAGCCAGATGCCGCCGAAGATCATCGGGATGCCCGGCAGCGCCGGCAGGATGGTGCCGGCGAGCCCGCCGATCATCAGCAGGGCGGCCAGCAGGTAGAGCGCGATGTCCATCGGCATGTTCCGGCGTGTCGGTGGCGGATCGGCCACAATAGGCCGCTAGGCAGCATGGCGGGCGAGTGTACCCCGCCGCCGCACACCGGAATTCGCGTGGACACCGACACCACCCTGCTCAAGGCCGATGAACTGGGCCGCATCGAACTCACCCGCCGCGGCGGCGTGCCGGTGATTCGGCGCGATGTCCGTGCCGCACGCTGGTGGGCGCGTGCCTTCGCACGGCGAGCCGCCGCCCGGGAAGCGCGGGCGCTGGCCCGGCTCGAGGGCGTGGAAGGGGTTCCACCGTTGCTGCACTGGGATGGCCGGGAGCTCCTGCGCGGCTATATCGCCGGGGCACCGATGCAGCAGGCACAGCCGCGCGATCGGACTTATTACCGCGACGCCCTGCGCCTGCTGGCGGCGTTGCACAGGCGCGGCATCGTCCACAACGACTTGGCCAAGGAACCCAACTGGCTGGTGCGGGAGGACGGCCAGCCCGCGCTGGTGGATTTCCAGATCGCCTGGACGCGCGGCCGGCGCGGGGCACTGTTCCGTCTGCTGGCGCGCGAAGATCTGCGCCATCTGCTCAAGCACAAGCGCACATACTGCCCGGAGGCGCTGAGCGCGCGTCAGCGCGCGATCCTGGCCACGCCGGCGCCACACGCGCGGCTGTGGCGTGCCACCTTCAAGCGGCTGTACAAGCTGGTGGCGCGTCGGATCTTCGGTTACTGGGACAACGAAGGGCAGGGGCGCGTCCGCCAGTGACGACGTCCCTTCGAGCCTGATCAGGCTCTCGGATTCACTTCTCGACGAACGCCCGCTCGACCACGTAGTCGCCCGGTTCGCGCGTGCGCGGCGAGACCTGGAAGCCGCGGCCGTCCAGCAGCGCGCTGGTGTCTTCCAGCATCGAGGGACTGCCGCAGAGCATCACGCGGTCCGTATCGGGGTGGAGCGGCGGCAGGCCGATGGCCTGGCTCATCATCCCGTCGGCGATCGCGTCCGTAATACGGCCGCGGTTGCGGTACGGCTCGCGCGTCACCGTGGGATAGTAGATCAGCTTCTCGCGGACCAGCTCGCCCAGGTACTCGTGCGCTGGGAGCTCCTTCTCCAGGTAGTCCGCGTAGGCCAGGTCGTTGACGTGACGCACGCCGTGCGCGAGCACGATCTTGTCGAAGCGTTCGTAGGTATCGGGATCGCGGATGATGCTCATGAACGGCGCGAGGCCCGTGCCGGTGCCCAGCAGGTACAGATGCTTGCCGGGCTTGAGATCGTTGAGCACGAGCGTGCCGGTGGGTTTGCGGCTGACCGTGACCGGGTCGCCCGGCTTCAGGTGCTGCAGGCGCGACGTCAGCGGCCCGTTCGGCACCTTGATGCTGAAGAACTCCAGATGCTCTTCCCAGTGCGCACTGGCGATTGAGTACGCCCGCATCAGCGGACGCCCTTCCACCTCCAGCCCGATCATCACGAACTGACCGCTGTCGAAGCGGAAGCCCGGATCGCGCGTGGTGCGGAAGCTGAAGAGAGTGTCGTTCCAGTGATGCACGTCGATCACGTGCTCCGTTGCCAATGCGACCATGCGATTACCGTGAACTAAAGAAGATTCAGTGGCGACTGCGCAGCGATCCGGCCGGCGAAAGCCGGCGCCTCGACTCGTGTGGGTGGCGGAAGGCGGCCTGACGAGTACTGCCGAGCGGGCAGTCATGAACGGCCATTATGCCATCAGGACGGGGAAAACACCGAAAGTGGCAGGGGGGGGGCTGGCGTTTGACCAGAACTAATGCTTGGCAGGATCTCCGGTCGTCTTCTCTCCATGCCCCGCGATTGAGAAAAATCTCAATTGGTCACCTTCCTAATTTCATTCGGACAAATCTCATTCTGCCTCTGGCCATTATCGGAGAACTTTTATTTGCGGGTCCGAAAGCCGCCTACCTGTTCCCTACCGGCTGGAAAGAGTCCCAAACGTTTAGTTACTTTGCAGTGACGCGTGAAAAAAACGTCATTTCATCGCACGACCTACCTTGGCAGCGACATGAATAAGAGTAATCCTATCTACGGAAGAGACAGCTTCGCCCAGGAACGGCGTCGGAGCATGGCCTGGCTCCCGGAGCGGAGCTTGCGGCTTTCGGATGCCCATGGAACGAAGGCCGCGCATAGGGCGGGGACCACCGAAATCACGAGGAAAGCGTGATGATTCGAGTCATTGTTGCGGATGACCATCCGGTCGTTCTCGCAGGGGTCAAGGCGGTGCTGGAGCGCCAGGAAGACATCCGTGTCGTCGGCGAAGCCAGCAATGGCCACGAGCTGGTCGATCTGCTGAAGCGGCAGCCCTGCGACGTGATCATCACGGACTTCTCCATGCCGGGCAGCGACGAGCGCGAGGCCACCGCGAGCCACCGCCACGGCGACGGCCTTCCGCTGATCGCCCTGCTGGCTTCGCGCTACACGCAGGTGCCGGTCATCGTGCAGACCATGGTCAACAACGTCGGCGTGCTGCGGACGCTGCAGAACAAGGGCGTGCTGGGCCTGGCCGACAAACGGTCCGCCATGGGCGAACTGGTCCATGCGGTGCGGGCGGTCATGCAGCGCAAGCCTTTCATGAGCACCTCGCTGCGCGAGCGCTTCGAGCAGAGCGAGCGCGAATCGCCAACCGAAACCACCAACCAGCCTTCGCCGCGGGAAATGGAGGTGTTCCGCCTCTACGTGAGCGGGTTGTCCGTGACGCAGATCGCCGAACGGCTCAGCCGCAGCGTGAAGACGGTGAGTACGCAAAAGCGGCAGGCGATGAAAAAGCTGGGCCTGAACCACGATCGCGACATGGTGAGCTATGCGCGCGAGCACGGGATCATCTGAGACCGCCGCGTAATGTCTCAGGCCAAGGAGGGCAGGGATGATATTTCGGACTGCTCCGATTTATCGCTACGAATAGGCTGATTAAGGTGGCCGCTCCCTTGACGAACTGCACTTACCGCAGTCCACGACAGAGAGCGCCATCCCATGACGACCCTAGTGAGTTACCACGTCACCAGCAGGCCG
This sequence comes from Dyella sp. BiH032, assembly GCF_031954525.1. Lineage (NCBI taxonomy): Bacteria > Pseudomonadati > Pseudomonadota > Gammaproteobacteria > Lysobacterales > Rhodanobacteraceae > Dyella > Dyella sp. BiH032. Next base: position 4,577,139 of record NZ_CP134867.1, on the reverse strand, counting down.
GACCGCGGTTGGGCCATTCTTCGCAACAACCAGCCGATCGGTCATCGCGAGGAGCTATTCGATGCCGTGGCTTTCGCCACCCACCTGGCCGAACGCGAAGCAGGCTCACCGCATTACGCCACGCGCGTGGCCGTGCGGACCGAACGGGACGCGCGGCGGGTGGCGCAGTGGGCCGAAGCATGCGACCAAGACGCCTGGCCGGCTCCTGCCTCGATGCGCTGATCGCCCGAACCGCCATCATCCCATCGCCACGTCGTAGAGAGAACACGACAAAGGCCTCGGATCTGCCACGGCCGTCATGGAAGCGACGGTGGCCGTACCGCAACGGACAGGTGCCGAGCGCGACCTGTCACCACTCTTGAATGGACGTCCCGATGGCCTGGCTGCGCTACTGCCTTCTGATTACGATGTTCTGCGCGGTCCGCCTCGTGGTGGCCCAGGACGTGTCTCTGACGCCGGAGGAGCAGCGCTGGATCGAGACGCACCCGACCATCGTCGTCGGCACCTACCAGGAGGGCTTCGCCCCGTTCGAAAGCGCGGCCAGCGGGAAGGTCAGGGGTCTGGCACCCGACTACCTCGCCAAGCTGACCCGCATGCTTGGCATCAATGTCACCTACCGTGTGTACCCGGATTGGCGTTCGGCGCGCAACGCGGCCAAGTCCGGCGCCGTCGACCTCCTGATGAACATGTCGCCCACTCCCGAGCGCATGGGTTACCTGCTTTTCAGCGCCTCGTACTTCGAGGATTTCCCGACCCTGGTGACCCGCCACGACAACCAGCGGCAGCGGGATGCGTCGGGCCTGCGCAACGCCATATTGGTGAGCGTCGCCGGCGATGCCGCTTCGGAGACCGCCGGCAAATACATTCCCGGTGTGAAGCTGCTGTTGGCGTCGAGCACGCGCGACGCCCTGCAGATGGTCGTGGACGGCCGCGCCGAAGCCTATATCGAGGATCCCTACGCGGCACGGCTGTCCATCGAGCAAGCGGGACTGCAGAACACCTTGCGTGTTGGCGTGCCCGTGGCGCTGCCCATTTCGGCGCTCTGCTTCGCGGCCCCTCACGATCGCCAGGAACTGATCGGGGCACTGAACAAGGCCATGTCGCAGTTGACCAACGAAGACCATGCGAGGCTTCGCGCTCCCTGGCTCAATGGCGACATGCGCCACGTGCGCGGCGACGACTCCGCAGTTCCGCTGAGCGAGGAAGAAAGCGCCTGGCTGCGGGAACTGCCGCCATTGCGCGTCTCCATCGATCCGACTTCGCCGCCCTACACACTGCTGGACCGGCACGGCCAGCCTGCGGGCATCTCCAGCGATTACCTGCGCGAGGTTGCCAGGGCACTCAATCTGCGGCTTACCTACGTACCGGCGCGAAACTGGAACGAGGTCACCAAGCTGCTGGCCGAGGATAAGGTCGACCTGCTGCCGGCGATTTCGCCGATGAGCCCCGAGCACGCGAAGGTGCTGGACTTCACGGTGGGCTATGTGGATTACCCCGTCATGGTCGTCACGCGGGCAGAGGCGGGCGCCATCACCGGCACCAGCGACATGGTCGGCTGGACGGTCACCGCGAATACCTCCAAGCAATCCATCAAGGCGATCATCGACCGGATGCGCGGCGTCAACGTCGTGGCCGTCGCAAGCACCGAGGAAGGTCTTGCCCAGGTCGCCGACGGCACCGCCAATGCCTTCATCGGCGACATCGCCAATGCCGATTTCGTGATACGCGAGCGCTTCCAGGGTCGTCTCAAGATCAATGCGCCCACGGAAGAGCACGTCGTGCTCGCCATGGGAGTGGCTAAGAAATACGCCCCGCTGGTTCCCCTGATGAACCGCGTGCTGGTGAACATGTCGGAGCGCAAGCAGCAGGCCATCCGCAACACCTGGCTCGCCTCGCATTACACCTACGGCGGCACCTGGCGCGAGATCGCGCGCAAGACGCTGCCGGTGATAGCCATCGTGCTGCTATTCCTGTGCACGGTTTCCTATGCCTACCTGCGGTTGCGCCGCGAGACCCGCCAGCGCCGGCGCACCGAGGAGCAGCTCACCGACATCACGCGCAACCTGCCGGCGGTGGTCTACAAGTTCCGCTATACGCGCGAGGAAGGCGTTCGCTTCATGTTGGTCGCCGGCAACCCCGAGCCGATGTTCGGCATCGGCGCGCAGGTGTTCATCGACGACGAACCCAGCGCGCTGGCCACCATCGTCGAAGCCGACCGCCTGCCGCTGATGGCCGAAGTGGACCGCGCCGCGCGCACGCTCACGCCGATGCAGTCCGTCATGCGCATCGACTCGCGCGAGGACATGCGCTGGGTCTATACCAGCGCAACGCCGCGGCTGGTCGACGGCGCGGTGCATTTCACCGGCTACTGGGTGGACGTGACCGAGCAGCACCGCCAGGCCGAGCAACTGGCCAAGGCCAAGGAGCAGGCGGAGAGCGCCACCCAGGCCAAGACCGAGTTCCTGGCCACCATGAGCCACGAAATCCGCACGCCGATGAATGGCGTGATCGGCATGCTCGAGCTGCTGGGCCATACGCCCCTCAGCGAGGAACAGCGGCAGCTGCTCGGCACGGTCGAAGCATCGGCGACCGCGCTGCTGCAGATCCTCGACGACGTGCTGGATTTCTCCAAGATGGAAGCGGGCCGCCTCGCCATCGAGTATGTCCCGGTGGACGTGCGCGACCTCGTCGACAGCACGGTGAGCGTGCTCGCGGCGCAGGCGCACGGCAAAGGCCTGGCATTGACCGTGGACCTCGACGAACGGCTTGCCGCGGAAGTGAGCGCCGAAAACGTGCGCCTGCGCCAGGTGCTGCTCAATCTGCTGAGCAACGCCATCAAGTTCACCATGCTGGGTTCGGTGAGCGTGCGCGTGGAGGTGCTGGAGGACACCGGTACCGTCCAGCGAGTCCGCTTCAGCGTGGTCGATACCGGCATCGGCATGTCGCCGGACCAGGCCGAGCGCCTGTTCCGGCCGTTCACCCAGGCGGAATCCTCGACCACGCGCCGCTACGGCGGCACCGGGCTGGGCCTGTACATCTGCCGCCGGCTGGTGGAGCTGATGGGCGGCACCATCTCGCTGGAGAGCCGGGTCAACCACGGCACGAGCATGCAGGTGGAGCTGCCGCTGCCGATCCACCGCCGCGAGCTCTCGCACCACGCATTGCGGGGGCGCGTCGCGCGCGTGGCCGTGACCGATGCCACGTCGGCTCACGCACTGCGGGGCTATCTCCATGCACTCGGCCTGACGGTGGCGGAAAACACCGTGGAAGACGCGTATCCCGACCTGCTCTTCGTCGACGAAGAGTTCGGCGCCAGCCGGCCCGACGAGGCGAAGGCCTGTATCGCGGTCACCGACATTCCCGATCCGCACGGCTATTCCAGCAGCGCGTCCGGCATCACGGTATCCAACAACCCCCTGAAGTGGTCCACTTTCGCCATTGCCTGCCAGCGCGCGCTCGGCCTGGACGTCGGCGAGGGCGAGGCCGCGCCGTTGAGCACCGGGGTGCACAAGGCCGACATCCACGTCCTGGTGGCGGAGGACAACCCGATCAACCAGACCTTGATCGCCGCCCAGCTGGAGAAACTAGGCTATCGCTGCGACGTGGTATCCAATGGCAAAGAGGCGCTGGACGCCCTGGACAGACGCTCCTACGACCTGCTCATCACCGACTGCCACATGCCGCTCATGGACGGCTATGAGCTGGCCCGCGCGGTACGCCGCCACGAAACCCACGACGGCGCGCACCTGCGCATCCTCGCCATGACCGCCAACGCCATGCCCGGCGAGCTGGAGCGCTGCACCAGCGCCGGCATGGACGACTTCCTGCCCAAGCCGGTGCGCATCCCCGAGCTGCGCGCCAAGCTGGAGCACCTGTTCGGCGCCGCGCAGGGCCGGTCCGAGAACGCCGCCAGCGCCGCCGCCGAGCCGGCCTTCGAGATCAATCTGAACACCTTGCGCGAAAGCTTCGGCGACGATCAGGTCATCCATGCCCTGATCGCGCGCTTCGTGCGCACCACCCGCAACGACCTGCTGACGCTCCACATGCTGGTGGCTGAGCGCCGCCCGGCAGACGTGGCGCACTGGATGCATCGCCTGCTCGGCGGGCTCCAGGTGTTCGGCAGCACGCCGTTGACCGCGCAGGGCGAGAAGCTGGAACACGACCTCAAGTCCGAGCGCAAATACGACGCGCTGGGCGAGTCCCTGCGGTTCCGGGCCCAGGTGGAAACCTACCTGGACCGGCTGGAAGCGTTGGCGAAGACGCTCACCGAGGCCTGACGCAGGTGGTGCGTCGCTGCCTCACGGCTTGCCGGTCTTGCTCGTGCCGCCGGTCTTACTGACCCTGGGAGCCTTCGTCACGGCCTTGGTCGCCTGCGTGTCCGTCTTCGCCACGACCACGTCCGCCTTCTCGGTTCGCGTGTGGATCAGCGAGCACAGCGGTTCGAACCGGCAGCAGCACTCGCGGTAGCCGTCCTCGTTGTCGTCGGCCACGCCGAGCACGGCGTAGTGGTGCAAGCCGCGCGCCCGGACCATGGCAGGCCCCCCCGAAGCCTGCGGCCAGTCCAGGGTCCCGCCGCCGGCCACGCGCGCCGGCACGATCCAGTAGTCCCCGGTGGCATAGAGGCCGCCCGCGTCAAAAGTCACCTCCACGCCATCCTCCAGCGCGATCGCATCGCCCTCCGCCACCGGCACCACGCCTTGCGCATTGGCACCGTCGCCCTGGTCCCAGCGCCGCAGCAAGGGGTGCTTCGCCGCACTGGCGCTCACTGCGTAGGGTGTGATGCCCTTGGGCACGCGCAGCGTCGCCATCCGATTGGCGACGTCGACCGCGACCACCTGCAGCAGCGGAAAGGCGCGCTGGGCCAGCGAGTAATCGTCATCCACCAGTTCCACCCAGTCATCGACCGCCAGGCCCAGGCGCTCGTCGCGGCCCAGGCGGCCGAGCGTCACCGCCAGCGTGCCGTTGCCGTCGGGCCCGGTGGTGGGCACCGCGGAGCCCATGATCGGAAACACCACCGAACCGTTCTCGCGCGACCACTTGAACGTTGCGCCGGCCGTGCCGCCCGCCAGCCCGCCCTGGTGGATCTCCACGCGGTAGGCCTGGTTCTCGCAGCCGCGATAGCGCGCATCGGCGGCGATCACGCACGGGTCGTCGTCGCCTTCCACCGTGCCGAGGCCGGCGACCAGGCGCGGGCAGGCGTAGGTCTGGCGGGCCTGCAGCACCTGGCGGATCAGCGTGCATGGATCGTTGTTGTTTCCGCTGGTATCGCTGCCGTCGATCTGCTTGCGCAGTGCGGCAACCTTGGCCAACTGCTGCTTGATCGCATTCTCGTCGCCCGCGTGCGCGTCCAGACGAAGGTTGAGCGCCGCGGTCACGTCGTCTAGCATCTTGTCGGCGCGCGCCGGATCGATCAGGCGCACCTGCCACACTACCTGCGCGCGCGAGGCGGTGTCGACGCCGTCCAGCGCCACGTCCGCGATCGACGGCGCCTCGAGCGAACACAGATGCCGCTCCCACACATCCAGCCACAGCGCGTACTGCGCCGGCGGATTCTCGAAGCCGCTCTTGCCGTCGCCGATGCCGTAGTCCGGCGTGGGACGGTACGGCTGCTGCGACAGCGTGCAGCTCTGTTCCAGCTCGCAGAGAATGCCGTCCGCATAGAAATGCCCCGGCGACAGCGTCCAGTCGGTCAACGCCAGCGTGGTCGTCTTGTCGTTGGCATCGGTCGACGTGCCGGCGATGGAGAAACCCGTGCCCGGCGCCCAGCATGGGCCGATCAGGTCCTTCACCAGGGCGCGCAACAGGTGCAGCTGGATGTGGCCCTGTTCGTTCCAGTCCGCTTCCAGCAGCACGCGGCCCTGCTGCTGGAACACCTGGCTGTAGTGCCGGGCCGGATCGAAGGTGACGCGTGCGAAATCGCCTTTCATGATGAGCTCCTAGCTTGCAAAGAGAATCCCGGCATCGGTGCCGGCCGGCACGTATTCCTCGAGCCGCGCGGCGAGATTCGCCTCGCGCTGCGGCTCGTACAGGTCGTGATAAACCCCCATCGCCGACGCGTCCGAGGCGCCGGTGCGGATCTCCGCACAGCAGTCGTCGGCCAGGCGCGCGTAATCGGGCGAGGGATAGCGCAGGCTGCGGAACTGCGGCAGCACACGCAGCAGCACGTCGTCGCGCGCGGCGGTATCGGCGGCGGGTATGCCTTCGAGCGCGAGGTCCGGCTGGCAATGGAAGCGCCGCGGCGTGCGCGAGCCGTCCGGCACATAGCAGAAGCGCATGCAGCCGTGCTGGCGCCTGAGCACCCGCACCGGCCCGGCGAAGATCGAGTCCTCCGCCAGCGCGATGCCGTGCGCGAGCACTTCGCCGATCACGGTGCAGCGACGGAAGCTCGCCTCGACGTAGGCCACCGCTTCGTCCGGCGCGGCCAGCGCCAGGCCATCCATCCCGGTGGCGTCGAGCACGCTGTCGCACAGGGTCAGCTTCGGCGGTTCGCCGCGCCGCGGCGGGCTGATCACCGCGATCGAGCCGACGACGCTGTGCTCGATGCGCACGTCGGCGCGCGAGCCGTCGAGCGTGATGCTGGCTTCGCCCGGCCGCTTCGGTTCGCAATCGCATTGCAGCGAAAGGCCGGGTACCAGCGTGCAATGGCGTACCACCAGTTCGCACAGGTCTGCCCGCACCGAACTGCCGTCCTCGTCGCCCTGGACGTCCGCGCCCTGGACGTCCACGCCCCGGCCGGCGATCAGCAGGCCATCGAGCAGCACGCGGCTGCCCGGCGCGCCGCGGATGGTGAACGCATCCGGCTGGCTGGCCCGCACGTCGAGCAGGCGTATCACCGGGCGCGTGCGCTCCGCGGCACGGATCTGGATCGCCTCTCCCGCATCCAGCGCCAGATCGACGCTGCCCTCGTACACGCCGCTTTCGGCCAGTTCGATGATCAGCGCGCGCGAGCGCGGTCCTTCCAGCGGCAGGCTGGCCTTGGCGTCGGCCCAGGCGGCCAGCGCGTCGGCGATGCTGGCGAAGTGGCCGGGCGGCAGCGTGCCCAGTGCCGGGTCATTACCCGGCAGGGCCGTGTGCACCGTATAGCGCGTAGCGTTTTCCAGCTCGGTCTCGCGGCGCCCGTATTCGCCGCCGCCCAGGTCGGCCGGGAAGCCGTACTGGTAGGTCGCCCACACGCCGCGCTTCGGACGCTGGTTGGCGGGGAACATGATGCGGCCCAATTCGGGATCCACCGCCACACGCCCGCGCGGCACCTGATAGTCCCAGCCCGAGAGGTCCGCCGGCAGCACCCGTTCCGGCGGAATCGGCGAGCCTTCGCCCTTGCTCGGCCAGTCCGGCGCCCACAGCTGCACGCTCAGGCCGTCGCCGTAGTAGGCGGGCGACACGGTGGCGTAGTCTGCACGCGGCCCGCGCTCGGCGAAGCGATAGCGCCGCAGCGGCACGGGCCGTTCGATCTCTGGCGCGATGGCGCAGCCTTCCACAGCCGCCTGCGGCCGCACGTACAACGGCGTGTCGTTGCCCAGCACGCTGAAGGTGAAGCAGTTCATGCCCACGTCCATGCAGTAGGCGCCCGAACACGTCACCGGATAGCTGCGGCGCCGGAACACGAACTCGCCCACGTTGGGCAGGCCGAAGCGCCCGCGTCCGCGATGCGAGGACAGCCGGCGCACGTCGCCGCTGTGCGCCAGCTCGTCGAAGGCACCGTTGCACCAAGTCACGCGCTGCAATCGCTCGGGGCTGCGCAGGTCGGCGGTGCCGCCGTGCCCGGGGCGCTGATGGTCCAGGTGCTGCATCCAGCCGAGCAGCCGGTAGAACTCCACCGGGCGCGCCGGCCAGCCGGCGGCGTCGCGCGCCAGATCCTGCAGCAGCGACAAGGTGCCCTTGCGCCGCCGCGCGTCGATGGTGTTGGCCACGTCCGCGCGCGGGGCGAGCACGCGGCCCAGGTTGCCCGCGCGGCCGTCGCGCCCCAGCGTGGCCGCCTCCGGCAGCAGGGTGTAGCCGAGCAGGTCGCCAATGTACGGCACCAGCCAGTCGTCGCAGGTCTCGATGAACCAGTTGTCGTACAGCCGGTCGATGTCGCGCTCCAGCACGTTCGCCTGCGCGGCGAGGACGCGCAGGAAGTCGCGCAGGGGATAACCCTGCTCGGCGTCGCGCATGCGGTAGACCACCGGCAGAAGGTCGTACAACCGGTCCGGCGAGCGTTCCATGCTAGCGCTCATGGCGAAGCCTCCTGCAGTAGCAGCGTATCGGGCACGTTGGGAAGCAGGTAAGCCAGCTGCGCGGCGCGCAGCGTGCCGCAACTGGCGTAGCGCGCCGGCAGCACGTCGATGCGCGAGGGAAGGATGGGCGTTGCAGTGACGGAGACCGCGGACTTGCCTTCGTCCGAACCCTTGCCGTCGCCGTTGTCGACGCCGAAGTCGGCCAGCAGCGTCTGCTCGTCGAAGCTGCCGAACGCATCGACGTTGGCCCAGGTCACGCCCCGGACACCCTGGATGCAGGCCACCACTTCGCTCAGGTAGATATTGCGGGCCAGCTCCTGACGATCGAAGCCGAAACGGTCGAGCAGGGCGGCGCGTACCTGCGGTTCCACGTCTTCCCAGGTCCGGTCGGCATCGATGCCGACCTTGGCGCTCAGCTTGACCGCCAGCAGCTCGCGCGTCGTCAGCTGCAGCGGCAGGGCCGGATCGCCATAGCGCTGCAGCGCCTGCAGCAGGTTGCGATAGAGGTCCGAGGTGGGATCGATCGGTGCATCCGCCGCGCCGGCGATCGTCACGATCACCTGGCCGCCGAGCTTCACCGCCGACGCCTTGGCCACGCCGCCGAAGCCGCGCGCGAAATCGGCGTGGTCGGCGATCGATACCAGCCGGTCCAGCGCCAGCACCGCGAGCGGTACGTTGCGGCGTGCCTGGTCGCGCGTCTCCGGGTCGGCGCCGCCGGAAGCGCGCAGCGGATTGACCACTTCCTTCACGCCCAGCGGCTTGGTCGTCGCCAAGGTGATCTGGCCGGCACGCACATTGCCCGGCGTGCCGATGCCGTTGCGATACACCGCGGTGACGTTCTCCACTCCAGTCGGCAGCCGCGCTCCGTGCGCGCCGTCGCCGAAGATTACGCGGGTCTTGCCCTCGTCGTCGGTCGACGTGACGAAGCTGCGGTCGGCCTCGCCGGCGAAGGCCAGATTGCGGATCTCGTGCCACTGCAGCCCATTGACCCGCACCGTGAGCGTGCTCTGCACGCCATCGGCATTCGCCGCCGAGACGTAGGTGAGCGGGAACTGCTTCAGCGCGAAGGCCTGCATGGCGGCGGCGCCGCTGCCGCTGCCGAGCACCTCCTTGCGCGTCTCGCCGTGCGTGGCGCGCACGACGTTGGCGTGCACCACCACGGTGTCGCGGCGATAGCGGTAGGCCAATCCCTGGTTGGCGAATACCAGCACGCTGTGCACGGTATCGCCGGGCCATAGCGGATCGACGGTCTGCTCCACCGCTTCCAGCATCACCAGCTCGGAGGTGGTCACCGCGTCCGTGCCGGGCACGTCGATGCGCTGTCCTTCCACCACCACCCAGCGGCCGGAGGTGAGTCCGTTCACTGGGACGTCGAGCGTCAGGCGGTTGGCATCGTCGCTCGTCACGCGCGGGGTCGTCTCGGTGGGGGCTGGGCCGCCGACCGGATCGACGACGGTCTGCTCGGCGGGCGTCAGGGCTTCGCTCTGCGCGTACACCAGCGTCTGGCGCAGCTCCGACATGGAAGGCGCGGGCCAGACCGGTTGCTGGTACCCGTCGTTGGCATTGGCCAGCTTGACGTACGTGGTCTTGCCGCTGATGCCGTACTCCGTGCGCGGCGCCGTACGCACGCTTTGCGCCTGCGCGATCACGGGCACCTCCGCGTCCGGCGTCTGGATGGCGACGTAGCCGCCGGCCGTGATCGCATCGTAGGCCTGGTCCAGCGAGAGCACGTCATTGCTTTCCTTCGACGTCCAGTCGGTCGTGCTGCTGGTCGTCGTCGTCCCGCCGCCGTTCGCCGGCTTCTGCGTGAGCGTGACCTGCATCGGCGCGTTGTAGCCGAACAGCGGCGCCGCCATGCGCAGCACGAATACGCCGGCGAGGGTTGGCGACGGATCGCCATGCGCGACGCTGGTCCACGCCGGATAGAAGTTATCGGCCAAGCGCGACTCGAAATGCAGCAGCATCTGCGGGCGGGTGTCGCTGGCCTTGCCCAGCGCCAGCGCCATGTCGCGCTGCAGCCGGAACTGGTTGGCCGGTTGCACGGTGGGCAGCAGCTTCAGCGCCTCGAACAGCGCACCAAAATCCACCCACGAGCCCGATCCTCCGTTCCAGCCGAAGGCCTTGTTGACCGCGTCGCGGAATGCCGCGACCGCATCATGCACCGGGTCCGGCGGCGGATCGTCGTTGCCGAAGGCCAGTTTCATCAGCGCCTGGTAGCTGCCCCGGTTGTCAGCGCCCAGCAGCAGCTGCTTGCGCATGTAGACCAGCGCGCTCCACCACTCGGCCTGGTGCAACGTATCGCTCACCGAACTGATTTGCGCGATCGCCGCATTGGCTGCGGCCACGATGGCGGCTGTCGCGTCCTGCATCGGCTGAAGCACGATCCGGCTGCGCTGCAGCGTCGCGCGCACCTCCACCGACTGGACGCGGCGGATGGCCTGCACCCCGGTGGACACGTCGCCGAACAGGAACAGCAGCCGGTCGTTGGGCTTCAGCTGCGTCGCCGTGCCAGTCACCCACAGCTCGCCGATAGCGGCGACGGAATCGAGGGTGAGGTTGGGCGGAAGGGTGAGCCGCGGCTTCATCGCGTTCCACTCGCGCCGCGCTTCGAGCGGTTCGGCCGTCTCGAAGGTCTGCATCTGCTCGCCGGGTGCAGGCACCGATTGCGCGCGCGCGCCCGCCGGGATGGTGACGGGCGCCGAGTGATCGTCGACGGTGTAGGACAGATACACACTGGCGGCCACGCCCGGGCGCGGCCGGTAATCGACCAGCCGCGCCAGCTCCAGCACCGAGCGCCGCTCGGTGGCGGTGCGCAGGTAGCCCTCGTTGGCGATCCGCTCCTGGTAGAAGCTCAGTACTTCCGCACCCACCGCCCAGGCATCGAGCAGGGCGATGGACGCATCGCCGGTTTCGCGCGTGCGCAGGCCGGCGAGGGCCGGCAGCGCCGCGCTGCTCAAGTCCGCCTGCATCGCCGCGCGGAAATCCGCATAGCGTCCGACGCGGTAAGTGAGGCTGTCCTGGCCGGGCGGGTTGTACAGCGACAGCGGCGGCAGGGCCGCCGTGCCGCAGCCGCAGGCATGGGTACCACAGGCGCTACAGCAGCTCATCGCCCACCTCCGATGTCGAACGCGATGCTTCCGTGGTCCGGGTGATCCGGATCGTTGTCCACCTGCGCGATCTCCCCCGCGCCCAGCCACAGCACGCCGTCGGCTGGCAGCTTGCCGGGGTGGCCGCCTTCCATGCGGGTGAGCGTGCGCAGTTCCACGTGCGCGACGCCGGCGATGGCCTGCGCTTCCGCCAGCAGCAGGCTGGCGTGCACCGGCGCGCCGAGCACCAGACGGTCCGGATGGAAGAAGCCGGGCAGGCCGTCGCTGCGCAGTCCGGCGGTGAAGCGGTCGTGCAGCGCCGACAGTACCTGCGCGGCGAGGAACTCCGGCCGCACGCACACGAACAACTCGATCAGCAGCGGCACATAGCGCGCCGGCCGCACGGCGACGTCGTGGCCGATGCGGCGGTAGCACTCCAGTTCGCCGGCGATACCCGCTGCCATGCCCGCAGGCAGGTCGTCGCGTCCCAGCGGATCGATCACGACATCCGCTTCGTACCAGCTGCCGTTCCATGCCAATCCGCAGGCGGCACCTTGCACGCCGGGCGTGCGCGCGGCGAACGCCGCATAGTCGTCGGCGACGATCGCGCGCAGCGGATGCGCCCGGAACGCACCGGGCGCATAGAGCTTCACCTCCGCCAGCGTTTCCGGCTCGGTACCGCCGCTGGCGGCGATCGGGTTGCGCGGTCGGATGACGGCGCCGGACAGGCCGCCCGACTTCAGCGCCAGCCATACGATGCTGTCGTGGCCGACATTGCCAATGGCGCCGTTGCCGATGCGCGGCGACGCGCGGAAAAAGTCGCCGGCCTGCGGCTGGCGCCCCAGCGTGCCGTCGCCGAAACGCAGCTGGGCCACGCCCTCGTCGTCCACTTCCACCACGTAGTGGCGGTCGTCCGGCCCGCTCTCCAGCAGATCCTGCCGTGCCTCCCAGCGCCACGCCGCGCCGGGCGTCCCGGTCACCAGCACGTTCGCCAGCGGTCCGCCGTAGACGGCGAGCTGTGGCAGAGCGCGGCGCGGATCGCGCGCCAGCAGCTGGCAGACCGGCGCCTGCATGGGCAGGGGTTCGGCCCAGGTGAGCGGCGCCACCGGCAGCCGATGGCCTGTGCATGAAGGCGGCCGCGCCACGTCGAGCACGGCACCGTCGCAGCCGCAGCAGCCGTAGGCCGTGGTACCGGGCACCAGCCAACAGTCGTCGGTCAGCGTGTCGCAGCGCGTGCAGGCGTCCGGCATCGCGGCCAGTGCGGTATCCAGTCCCGGATAGTCGGCATGCGTGCCCGGCTCGCATAGCGCGGCGCAATCGCAGGACAGCCGCACGCGCTCGCCGTGGTCGACCAGCACGACGTTGCCGCGCGCGACGGCGACGTCGTGCAGCCACCCGCAGTCGGGCGCGGGCAGCCGGCCAGACAGGTGCAGATCGAACGGCAGCGCATCGCAGGCGTCCCAGCTCACTTCCAGCAGCAGCGTGCGGTCGAGCGGATCGATCCGCGGCAAGACCGCGGTCAGGCGCACGGCATGGCGGTGCGTTGGGTCGGCGTCGGCGGGCTGGCCGGTGCGCACGCCTTTGACTTCCTCGAGGATCAGCAGGTCGCCCACCGCGAGTTGCAGCGCACGCTGCGCCGCCGCGTTGCGGAGCGTGTTCTCGCCAGGTGTCCCAGGCAGGCCAGGATCGACCAGGGTCGCGCGCGTACTTCCGCGCGGTAGGCAGCACTGCTCGTCGCCCCAGGTATGCAGCCGGATCGCGTTGTGCGCATTCGCCAGGCGCACGGTCGCGCTTCCGTCGAGCAGCATCGGCTCGAACACCAGCGCCCCCTGCGCCCGCGCCACCTCTAGTTGCGTGGCATCGATCAGGCCCGGCTCGGCGTCGGCCTGGCCCGGCGGCGGTACCAGCAACAGTAATTGGTCCAAGGGCAGCTCAAGGTCCGTATCCGTCGCCAAGGTCACCAGCGCGCGCGCATTGCAGCCTTCGTGCATGCGGTAGTCGACCAGGCGCGCATGCCGGCGTACCGAGATGCGGCGGCGCGCGGTGGCGAGATAAGCCTCGGTGGCCACCGCGTCCTGGTAATAGCTCAAGTGGTCCCCGGTGTAGGCCAGTGTTTCCACCAGTGCGATGCCCAGGTCGGGCACGTGGCGCTCCTGCCAGTCGGGCAGGTCGAGCGCGAGGCGGTCGAGGAACAGTTGCCGGAAGCTGGCGTAGTCCTTGGCCAGGTAGTTGATCTCCGGCTCCGGCACCGCTGCGGGCACGCAAGGGGTTTTCGCCGCGCAGTCGCGCTCCCGCGCGCAGCCGAGCCGGAAGTACAGCGTGACGCAGGCATAGCGCGGATCGAAGCCGGGGTAGGCGTGCCACGTCGACGAATCGGCGCCGGCGTCGGTGTCGACCAGGCACAGGCAATAGGGCGTGTGGTCGCCTTCGCGGTCGAGCACCACGCGCAGGCAGGGATCGTCGTGCATCTGCGGCTCGTACTCCGGCGTCACGCTCACCGCTTGCAGGCCGGTGATGCGATCGCCGCCGCTGATGCGCACGTTCTGCACGCCGATGCCCTCGGGAATGGCGCCGAACAGGTGAACGCACAGGCTGCGGCCATCGTCGCCGACTTCGACGTAGTCGATGCCATTGAGCTGGCCGGATTCGCGCAGGCGCTCACGCCGCGTCTCCACGCCACAGGGCGGCGGCAGCGCGCAGCCGACCATGCCGGTGTCCATGGACATATCGCTCATGGCAGGCTCCTGGCGAAGGTATCGGTGCGGGCCTCGCCGGTGGCGCGGATCACGTAGGCGAGGTACACCTGCAAGGTCGAATCCTGGCTGGTCACTTCCAGCGCGCCGACGTCGATCACGTCGCCGAGCCAGCGCTGCAGCGCCGCCTGCAGGGTGAACTGCAGGGCTGCGGCCAGTTCCGGGCTGTTCGGCGAGAACACCAGCTGCAGCAGGCCGCTGCCGAAATCCGGCCGATTCACGCGCTCGCCCGGATGGGTGAACAGCAGCTGCTCGATCATGTCGCGCACGTGGTCGCTGTCGTCCGTACTCGCAGTGCGTCCGCGGCGATCGAAGTGATAGGGAAAGTCGATGTTCATGGCGTTCCTCAGGTGGCGACGGCGCGCGTCTGGCACGCCACCGGCAGCAACGGCGTGGCGGTGGGCGCGCACATCGACTGGCTGTCGAGCAACAGCATCGGCTGGCCATTGGAGGTCACGCGCGTGGCGCAGGTAACGAACTGCGCGGTGACGCAGGGCCCATTGCCGGAAGGCGGCGGAGGCATCGCGCAACCGGCGACCACCCACGGCGCGCTCATCGTCACGGTGGGCTGCCCGCTCACCATCACGCGCGGGTTCGGCGCGGTGGGCTGGGCCTGGCCGCCGTGGGAACACATCACGGTGGCGCCGACATGGAGCAGGGGACCGGGCATCGTCCTTCCTCCTACGCCACGACCAGCGCGCCGTTGTTGATGGTGACGGTAGGTCCGGCAAGCATCACCGTGGCGCCCTGACCGTTGGTGATGGTGATGCCGGCGGCGTTGACCAGGATCATCGCGGTGCCGCTGCGCAGCATGATGCCGCCGGCCGGTCCAGGCAGATCGCTGATCGCAAGTACGTTCTGTCCAAGCGTCTGCAGCAGAATGCTGGGACTGGCCGGATTGCCCGCCAATGCCTGCGCAGGCACTTCGGCAGCCGAGCCCCACCAGCCGCCCATCCATACCGGGCGATCGGGATCGCCTTGCTCGAACATGAGCCATACGCCGGCCCCGATGGGCGGTACGGTGTAGAAACCCGCTTGCGTGCCTGTCATCGGCATGCACGGCATGGCCCAGCTCGAGGGTGTCTCGCCGCCGACGTCGGTGACGATGGCCTGGATACGGCCCTGTTGCAGCGGGTCCAGGTTGTTGACGACCGTGCCGCGGCTCAGGCCGTAGTAGCGTGGGATATCGCCGCTCATGACGTCACCGTATCGACCGAGGAAAGCAAGCCTCCGCGCTTGAGCGTGAAGCTCTGCGTGTATTCGCCGCGCTTGATGTTGTGCGTGACGCTCTTGACGCTGTAGAGGCCATCGAAATAAGCGCCGGCGCCACGCACGGCTACCTTCTGGCGCGCCTTGAGAACGTGGCCGTAACGCAGCACGTCGAGCTGGCCGCTCGCGCTGACGGCATCCGCCGATTTGGTTAGCGCCCCAAGCACCAGCATTGCCGCTTCCGGAAAGCTTTTGTTCGCCAGGTCCGGCAGCCGTTCGCTCTTGAGCGGCGTGGGCGACTTCTTCGACAGTGATGCCTTGAGGAAATCGATGTCCGGCAGCGGAATAGGAATCGGCACCTTGCTGTTCGGTTCGAGAATGGTCGCCAGATATTGCTTCGCCACGGTGCCGTCGTAGGAGAAGTTGAGCGACTCGACGTTGGTAGATACGTCCAGATCCACGCTCATCGCCGGCTGCGTGGGAAAGAATCCGCCCAGCTCGGGCCCCCAGTAGGCAATGCTCTGCCCGGGCTGCGGGCCGGGGTCGATGTAGAACACGTGTCCGCAGCGGCGCGCCAGCGAGGTGACGTACTGATAGTCGGTGCCTTGCTGCTTCTGGAACCGCTCAAGCGGGTTTTGGATCAGGCCGATCACGTCCGGTATCACCGCCGGGATCACGCCGAACGCGAGGTATTTGGCGAGCACCAGGTCGATGATCGCGAACAACGGCATCGCGGGATATGGAATGCCGGTCAGGTCGATGAAGTCCATCAGCGCCGAGATGTCCAGACCCGTCACCGTCAGGGTGGACTGCCCCGGCGTATTGCCGGGTGTGACATCCTGCTTCGTGATGACACCGTCCATCAGCACGGTGGAACTGCCATTCACCACGGCGGTGATGATGACGCGGCGGCGCGGATCGAAATAACCGGTAGGTAGTAAGGCCTGTGCGATGGGCGAGCGCTTGCCCAGCGTGAACTTGAGTTGGAATCCGCTCTGCGAGCCGACCGTCGTCGACACCTGCGCCTCGGTGAGTGCATCGATCACCGGCTGGGGCACCGGGTCGGCGCCCATCGAACCCATGCGCAGCGACAGATAGAATCCCTGGTTCATCTCAGGCTACCGGGCCGGTCACGCCGGCGGGCAGGGTGATGCGGAGCCGCCGCCCGGGCGTCTCGGTCAGTTCGGCTGGGCGCATGGCGTTGTTGGCATCGCAAATCCGCCAGTACTGGAGCGGATCGCCCAGAGCGGCGGCGGCGATGTTGTCGATGCGTTCGTCCTGCGCCACCGTATGGCTGTCAATCGACTGCAGCCGCGTCGGGTCGGGCAGGAAGCGGCGCTTGAGATAGATGACCACGGTGCCGTCGGGCCGTGTCCAAGTGGCGGTTTCCGTACCGCTGTAGCGGCTGTTGGCCGGGAACGCCGGAGCCGCGGGTTGAGCCTGCAGTACGGCCTGCATGGGGTCGATCATGGCAATTCTCCCAGCCCGAGCAAACTCAGCGAAGCAGACCGGCTTTGTGCGGCGAGGCGCTCCTTGTTGCGCTGGAAGGCCATGTACAGCCCGCCACCGCGATGGTCGAAGCCGAGGTCGGTAACCGAGAGCACGCGCATGCCCAGGCTGACCTTGGCGCGGATGGGGTTCAGCATGGCGTCGAAGGCTTCCTCGGCGACGCTGAGCTCCGTGATACGCACCGGAACTACGCGCTGGCTGCTCCATACGAACAGCGCCAGCGGAGCTTCCTCTGGCACGATCTCCAGCGCGCCTTGCTGGGCCAGCGTGTTGTTCGCCTCCAGTCGCGAGGTGGACGGATAGACGATGGTCTCCAGCGCGGCGAGCTGTGGCGCGAGGCCGGATTGCGTTGCGGCTGGATGCTGGTCCGGCCGCTCCATGTCATCGGTCAAGTCCAGCTCCACTTCGAGCTTGATCGTCTCGACGGGCGGGCCTTTCAGCCGCAACGCCTCGGAGTGGTCCGCGCCATCGCCCGCACCTTGCACCTGCAGCGTGCGGTTGACCGAGTCGGGGTTGTATTGCATGCCGATGACGCGCAGCACCTTGCCCGAGGCGGCATCCAGCAGCACGAGACCGCCCTTGAGCAAGCGAGGGGAGCCGGGAAAGGCGCTCATGGCCGGGGTCCTTCGGCAGGCTGTTCGGGTGGGCTCGGGGGCTCATAGCCGGCCTCGCCAGGGGTGAGCGCCGCGGCGGAGATGGGCAACCGGCCGTGCGTGCAGTAGTCGTTCTGCGGACCGCCGGCCATGACATCGTCGGCAAGCAGGAACGAGTTCATTTCCGGCGCGAACGCCCAGGTGATCAGCGAGCAGCGGCCGTGGCGCGCGTTGAAGGCGCGGTGCAGCGCCGGCACTTCGCCCCGGAAGTAGGCGGCCGCAACGGTCGCTTCACCGACTTCCTCGATCATCGGTGTCACGCGGGCGACCTGTTCGTCGTAACCGCTCACGTAAGGCATATTGATGTCGTCTTGCAGTTTGCGCGTGAAGTACTCGGTCACGCCTTCGTTGACGTAGTTGTGCAGGAACGCGAAATCCGGATGCGAATGCGCGTGCAGGGCCTCGTGCAGAAGCACGCCGGCGTAGCGGTTGTTGCGCACGTAATAGATGACCGGCTGCGCTGGCGTGGCATGTTCCATCTGCTGTCCATGACAGGTCGGTTCGGCTGCGGCGGTAGGCAGCGGTGCAGGCATGCGGCCGGTGATGGGCAGGACTGGCGGGCCGGTGTCGGTCCAGCCGATGAGGCCGGTGCAATCGGAGCCAGGGCTGCGGCATTGCTTGCGTTCGCACAATTCGCTTTCGCTGGTGGCGTGCACGCGCGCTGCCTGCAGGGGTTCGGGCACGCCGCCGGGCAGGTAGCGTCCGAACCGGCGGCGGATCAGCATTTCTGCTTCCGGCACGGTCTCCGGCGAAGTGCGCCGGCTGAAGAAGCCGATCAACCCGCCTGCGATGGCGCCGACGCCCGCGCCGATCAGGCCGCCGACGAGCGCGCCCATGCCATACGGCTGGTCGCGCATGGTCGCGGCCACGCCCACGCCGACGAGCGCGCCGACCAGTCCGAGCGAACCGGCACCGATGCCGGCGCCGGCGGCGGTCTGCTCGCCGCGAGTGAGCGCGAGCCGCGGTTGGCGCGAGCCGTGCCGTACCTGGGCGTCTCGGCCGGCGGCGATTGCTGCGCCGGCTTCAGCGGCCTCGCGTTCCAACGCCGGTACCGGCGCGTCGGCTGACGGTGCCTGGTTCTGCGCGACGTGCGCCAGCTCGTGCCCGAGCAGCGCGCGCCCTTCCTGCGTATTTCCGGCCTGCGCGTCGGACGCGAGGAAGATGTCCGCGCCGCTGGTAACCGCGTGCGCGTTCATGCTTCCGGTCAGTTCCTGCGCCGGCCGGTCGCGGTGGAGGCGCACATCGCTGAAGTCGCGGCCGAAGCGAGTCTCCATCCACCGGCGCGTCCCGTCTTCCATCGGCTCGCCGCGGCGCATCGGCACCGAAGCACTTGCCGCGCGGTCGGCCCAGCGATCTGCCTCGCGCTCCTGCGCGTCTCCTTGCATGCCGTCGTGGCGCTTGGGTTGCAGCTTCTTGCGCTTCTGGTCGCGTGGACCTCTGTTGCGGTCGTCGCCGACGGCGCCGGCCACCGCGCCGATCGCGCCGCCGAGCAACATGCCCGCTGCAGCGCCACCGGCGAGCGCGCCCAGGATGCCGCCCATCTGCGCGTTCCCGCTCAGCCCACCCGCGCCTGCGCCAATGGCGATCGCACCGGCCAGTCCGGCAACCCCACCCGGCAACAGCCCCCAAAGCGCACCTTTCTTGGCGCCGCGCCACCAGCCGGAGGTGGAGGCATATTCGATCTGCTCCGTCACCACCGCGTTCAGGGCATCGAACTCCAGGCCACTGTCGACATGCACTTTCTGCGTGCTGCCGACATAGATGTAGAGATGCGGGATCTTGTTGTCGACGTAGTCTTTGATCGCCGGTGCGTTGGCTTCATTGTCGGTATCCACCGAATACATGCGCACTGGCACCGAGGGTGGCTGCTTGCGCAGGTTCTGGCAGATCTCCAGCAGGCCTGCTTTGTTCTGCTTGCAGCCGGCACACCATTCCGTGCCGAACTCGATGATGGTCACCGCGCCGGCCTGCAGCAGTGAAGGAATGTCCTCGCCCGCCACTTCCTCGATGCACGGGCCCGCCGTGGCCGGGCCGGCGCCAGTCGCGCCCGCCGCGCCGGCTTCCTCGCGGGCCTGGCCTTCCTTGCGCTGCAAGCCGCCGCCCGTCGCGGGACCGGCAGCTGCCGGCGCGCCGCCGAGCGCGGCGTCGGCGGCCTGGTCGGCCTGACTTTCGCCGGCTGCCGAATCGGACATGGCGATGCGCCCGCCCGGCTCTCGCCCCGCGCCGTCCTGCTGCACCACGTGCGCCAGTTCGTGCGCGAGCAGGCGCCGTCCTTCCTCGCCGGATGGCGCGTAGGTACCGTTGTTGAAGACGATGTCGCTACCGACGGTGTAAGCCTCGGCGTTCACTGCCTGCGCCGAGCGTTCCGCCTGTGCCCCGGTGTGCACGCGCACGCGCGAGAAGTCGTGGCCGAAGCGCTGTTCCATGAAGCCACGGGACGCTTCGTCCAGCGGCTGCCCAGGGCCGCGCAGCACGTCGTACACCACCGAGGGCACTTCCTCCGGCCCTTGCGCGGAGGCGCGCCGTTGCAGGGCGTGTTTGCGCGAGCATTCCTCGCATTCGCCACCATCCGCATGCGTGCCGCAGGCGCATTTGCGCTGCAAGGTCATTCGGGAGGCGGCACCGCGCGCCGTGCGGTACGACGAGGCGCGATGAAAGCGGAAGCTCATGGGAAGACCTCCTGCTCGGCGTAGATCGCGTGCATGCGTATGGCTGTCGCGTTCATGCGTAGGCCGTCCCTGGCGGCGCGACCGGCACGTTGTCGTCGGGCCCGCGCGGCGACAATGTGCCGATGGTGATCGCGCCGGGTTCCACTTCGTTCTCACCGGTCTTGCGGCGCCATGCGCCGTTGACCTTTTCCAGCCAGGTGATCGAATGCCACTGGAACTGGTTGGAGGCCGGCGCCCATGCGCCGTTGGGCGCTCGCGCGTTCACCGATTCGACGAAGCTGGCCTTGTAGACGAATTCGTCCGCGGCGTGCGCCCCCGGCCCAGGGTTGCTGAGGTCCTGAAGCCCGGGCCCGTCCACCGCATAGATGTGGTTGTTCACTGGCACCAGGGATTCATCGCTGGACGTGCGGTCGTCGTCTGTGCCACGCGGGTCGTACTGCAGTAGTTCCCACTGCTCTCCCGCGCGCCGCCAGATCGCCCGCTCCTTGGTGCGCTTGAAGTCGTACTCCACGCCGCGGCGATGCTCGTCGATGTCGCCGCGAAGCTCCATGATGTTCTGGCCGGTGGACGGATCGGGCCCCAGGCCCGGCAGGTCGGCACAGATGGGGCAATGGTTCTCCTCGCTGAGCGCACCCTGGTTACGGAAGTTGCCCACGGTAATGTGCGGCAGCGTGAAGCCGGCTTCGCCGGGACGCGGGCCCATCAGGTCATTGGCGAAGTAGGCATACGAGTCCGGATTGCGCAGTGCGTCGGACAGGTTCATGCCGCAGCCGGGCTGGTATTGGATGTCGTCCAGCAGGCCGGCCATGTGCACCGATTCGTGCACGACGGTGATGGCCTGGTTCGTCGGGTTCTGGCGGAAGAAATCCGCGCACAGAAAGACCTCTCTCACGGTGGTGGCGCGCGAGGTACCGGCGTTCTGGCCGAAGGTGACGGCCAGCTCCGTGGTGCAGGGAATGGTGAGCGTCTCGCCGTTCGAATCGCGCACACGCATGCCTTCCAGCTCGGCTTGGCCGCCTTCGGCGCCACAGTGGTAGATGCGCTGCGGTAGCGCGGTCCGCACGCGTTCGAAGACGCCGCGCACTTGCGCGAGCTGCGCCGCGGTGGCGCCACGGAAGCGGCACTCCACCGCCTGCCGCACCGCTGGCGAATCCGCCTCCGAAGACAGCAGGCGGATAGCATGATCGACCATCTCCACGGCGGTGCGCCGCGCGTAGTCGAGCATCAGCGACTGTCGCGCGGTACAGGTTTGCCCAGTGCCCTGGCGCTGCGGAGCGGCGTCGGGGCCGCGCCGCGGCATGCGTTCCTCGAGCAGTCGCTCGAACCGCGCGTGATTGTCGCCGCCGACCTTGTCGTCGATGTCCTGCACCGACAGGCCAAGGGCCGGATCGAGTAGTGCGGTGAGAGCCGCGGTACTGGAGTTTTCAAGGATATCGAGGATCGCCCGCTCGTCGTCATCGCCACAGACGCCGGACATCATTTCGCGGATCAGCAGACGCTTGAGCTCGACGCCGGTCAGCGAACCTCCGGCGGTGCGATGGCCGGCATCGAGGTCGAACGCCGCATCGCCCGCGCGCCAGCGGCGTACCAGGTCGCGTGCTTTGTTGTCGCTGTCGCGATGGTCCTCGATATGGCGTGTGCGTGCGAGCAGATCCAGGTATTGGTTGAGTTCCGTCGGGCTGAACACGCTACGGTCGAAGGCACCGGCCAACCAGGCGATGCCTAGGCCGAGGAGGCCCGCACCTGCGACGGCGCCAGCGGTGATGCCGGCGATCTCGCCCGTGCCCAAGCGATGAATGCGCGCGGTGCGGACCTGGGTCATGCGGGCGCGTTCTCCGCGCAGGACACGGCCGGCGGCGTGTTCGGCCTCGCGTTCCGCCGGGTCGCTGGCTTCGGCAAAGCTCGGCGATCCGCTTAATGTGGAAGCGTTCCCCTCCCGTTGGGCGACGTGTGCCAGCTCATGCGCCAGCACGTGGGCGCCGCGTGCGGTGTGCGGGGCGTAATGTCCGGCGCCGAAGACGATGTGCTCGCCCGCGGTATAAGCCGCCGCGCCCACGTTCTGCGCTGCGCGCGCCGCGTTCGAACCCGTGTGGATGCGCACGCGGCTGAAGTCCCGCCCGAAGGCAGGCTCCATCGCGGCGCGTGTGGCCGCGCCTAGCGGCTGGCCGGGATCGGCGGGAAGTATCGCGGTATCCGCACACGTGCCCACCGTGCGCTGGCGCGCGCATTCGCCGCATTCGGCGCCGCCTGGCGTGTGCGTGCCGCACGCGCACTTGCGCTGCAGCAGCGGCGGCGCCGGGGCGGTCGCGGCAACAGCGGCAGGCGGGGCGACGACGCGTTCGCTCATGACGGCAGGGCTCCCTTCTGGTGACGTGCGGTGTTCGCAGCGGACGTTCCGATGCCGAGGCTTGCCCCCACGGTGGCGGCGAGCCTCGTGGCAAGACCTTCGCCAGGGTGCCGGGCCGGTGTCAGCTTGGCCGGCGCGACCGCGTCCAGGTGCCCGAGCTTGGCCAGCCTTTCTGGCGTGCCGGAACGGGCCAGTTCGCGCCGCAGCGCGTCTTCCACCGCGGTGCGAAGCGCCGCTGGCCGCATATGACCGAGCAAGGCTTCGTCCACGACCAGCCGGTCGATGTGCACGCGTAGGTTCATGGTGCGGCTCCGGCACTTTCCAGCCAGCGGAAGTCAGCTTCGTTGATCGGCTTCTCCAGCTTGCGAAATTCGCCGCGCGCGGCTTCCAGCAGCAAGGGCATGGTGACCGGCGTGCCGGCGCGGGCCGCCATGAACGCGGCGTTTAGTGCGATGCCCTGGATGCTGCCGCCGGTGAGCGCCAACCGGGCGAGCCGCTCCAGGTCCAGCGCGCCGACGGCCACTTGCGGCGGAAACGCCGACGCCCAGATCGCCTTGCGTTCGGGTGCGCCGGGGAAGGGAAAGTTGACGATGAAACGGATGCGGCGCAGGAAGGCGCTGTCCAGCGCGCTCTTCATGTTGGTGGCCAGGATGGCCAGACCGCGGAACGTTTCCAGGCGCTGCAGCAGGTAGTTCACTTCGATGTTGGCGTAGCGGTCGTGGCTGTCCTTCACTTCGCTGCGCCGCCCGAATAGTGCGTCGGCTTCGTCGAAGAACAGGATCGCGCCGCCGTTGTCCGCTGCATCGAACAGCCTGCGCAGGTTCTTCTCGGTCTCGCCGATGTACTTGCTCACCACCGCCGACAGATCGATGCGGTACAGCGACAGGTCCAACGCGTTGGCGATGACTTCCGCCGCCATGGTCTTGCCGGTGCCGCTCTCGCCGGCAAAGAGCGCGCTGACCGACAGTCCGCGGTTCATTCGCTCGCGGAAGCCCCAGTCGTCATAGACCACGCCGCGCCGCGCGACCTGGTCGGCGATCTGGCGCAGCAGGCCGGCTTCGTGTTCGGGCAGCTTGAGGTCTTCCCAGGTGGCCTTCGGTTCGATGCGCTGGGCGAGCTGGTCCAGTGCCGGCCGCGTGCGTGCGAGCGCGTCCTGCCAAAGGGCGGGGCCGAGGGTGTCCGGGCTGTGGGCCGCCGCTAGTGCGGTCTGCGCGACACGCTCGATCTTGCCCAGGTCGAAGTCGAAATGGGCGGCCAAGTGGCGTGGATGGTCGCCGGCCGACGCGCCCAGCGCGTGCTGCCAGTGCGCGCGCTGTTCGATCGAGGTGGGCTTGGCCACGTCCACGCTGAGCGCCGTACCGCCAAGTGCGGGCCAAGGCTCGCGCGTGTCGAGGAACACCGGGCCGCTCACGCGCGCCAGTATCCGCTTGAGTGCGGCGGCGGCGGCTTCGCCGGGTTCGGCCTCGCCAGCATCCAGGTACAGCGCCACCGGCATGAGCTGGCTTTCGCGCAGCCACAGGCGGATCAGCGTTTCCTGATCGGCGATGGCGTGGGGAAGCATCTCGGCCGGCAAGCGGTACGGATGCATGCCCAGTCCCCCGGCGACGGCACAGGCGATGGCCTGCTTGCCCGCCGCGTCGTGGCCCAGCAGCTGCACCGGCGGTAGCGGATGGCTGGGTGCGGCATGGCGCAAGTGTTCGAGGATCCGGTCGGCGGCCATACGCTGCGAGGGCGGCAGCGGTGCGGGCGCGAGCGGCGAGAGCAGTGGCGCCAGGCGCCCGTCCAGCTGGTTCAGTCCTTTGACGAAGTTGACCACGCGTTCGTCCGCGCTCAGCGCAGCGTTCACTAGTGGTTGCGGTCCCGGTTGGTGAATGTCCAGCAGGTGCCAGAAGCGCAGCGGCCGGTGCGGCGACAGCGCGTCCCAGCTCGGTTCGTCCAGTACCGCGAAGGCGAGGGCGAAGGTCGGCCAGGGCTTGCCCGGATCGCCATGCGCTCGCGCGCACAGCGCCGCGAAGCCGGGGTCCAGTTCCATGCCTACGCAGAGCATCAGGAGCTGGCGCTCGAACGCTGACAGCCCGAGCCGGTCGGCCAGCAGCACCAGCGCCGGCACCGGTACGTCGGCGTCGCTGGTCAAAGGTGCAGCGGGTTCGTCGGACGATGCCGCGGCCTTGTCCGCCGCTGCCGGTTTCGCAAACAGGCGCGACAGCCACGCGCCGCGCGCCTGTGATGGGGGGGCGATGGCAGGCGGCGCATCCCCGTGCCGCGCGGACGCTTCGTCGCCGGCATGCAACAGACGGTTGCGCAGATCGCTCATCGCCTGCGCAAGGAACTGGTCGTTCGCCTGGAGCCACTGCGTGTAATCGGTCATGACACCACTACCTGCTGATTGGGTGCGAAAGCCGGCACGCTGCCGCTGAAGTCGACTGGCACGCTGTCGGCGCCATCGACGCGCAGGCGTACTGGATACGTGCCAGGCGCCACCGCAGCCAGCTGGAAGGTCAGCGTCGTGGGCTGATGTGGATCAGCGGGGTTGCTGATGCTCTGCGGCGTCGCGGTGCGATCGCCGAACAGCAACACGACACGCTGTCCGTCGCGGACCCGCGGTGCGCAGGTGAGCTGCAGGAGCAGGTCGCCGGCGGCGGCTGCGTTCGGCGCGACCGTCACCGTCGGCGCGATCGCCAGCGGCAGTTCGTTGCTGAGCAGCGCCGGCAAGCCGGGCGGCTGCTGCAGCAACGCCACCGTGTAGAGCCCAGGTGCCCAGCGTGAGAAGGCATCGGCGTCCTCGGGCGGCGCAGCCAGATGCAGAACCAGGCTGTCGCCACCGCCGGGTTGCGGGGTGATGTCCACCGGCGCATCGAGGCGTGGGCTGCTCAGCCGGAACACCGCGTGTTCCGCGGTGAGGCGCCGGCCCTGCAGCGTCGCATCCTCGCCCAGCCGCAGCGCCGGCTGGGCGTTTGGGTAAGTGATCGCATCGAGCATCGCTGCCGCGCCGGTGGTGGCCACGACGCCCTGTCCCTGCGGGCCTCGGCGCAGCACGGGCGGTGGCGCTCGTACCGGGCGGCGGCTATCAATCAGCACCACCGTAGCCTCGTAGGCTGCGGACATGCGGTAATTGGTCTGGAAGGCGGTCCACAACTTGGAAAGTTCTTCCACGCTCTGCGTCAGCGGGGTGATGCGCACGCGTTCGAACTGGTCGGCGAGGTCGTTGCCGGTGAGCGCGCTGCGGATATCGTCCACACCCAGCACCGGGTGGTCGTGCAGGGTGCTCATTGCCGCAGCGAGCACGCGATGGCTGACTGCATCCAGGTCAGTTTCGCCGCGCCCATAGGCCGTGATCAGGTAGTGCAGGTTCAGGGCCAGCGCGGGCGGCGCGGTCTCCCCGGCGCGCGTCTGCTGCGGCATGTCCAGATTGCGCCAGGCAGCATTGGCGACCACCTGGTAGAGGTACAGATTGATCTGCGCCTTCGTGATGCCTTTGCGTGCCACGTCGGGCGGCTGAAGCGTCACTTCCAGGTCGCTCAGGTCGGTGTCCAATTGCGGCACGGCCAGCTGCAGCAGATTGCGCAGCGTGCGCGTGGCCGCGGCGATGGCGAGCACGTTGCTCATGGCGTTCGTCCACCCGGCAGTTGGCGCAGGTAATCGTCGAGGCTGGCTGGGCGCGCACCTTCCCTGCGGCGCGACGCCGAGGGTGCGGCGACCGGCGCCGCGCGAACTTCGAGCCGGCCGATGCTTACCTGCACCACCGGTTCCGCACGCGCATGCGAGCCATTCGCCCCGTCTTGCAACTGCTGGCTGCGGCCGGGCGGTGCGGTGCGTTCGTCACCCTTCGCGGGCGACGCGAACACAGGCTCGCGCGGCGGCACGAGCAACGGCGCCTCCGCAGGGGACGCGGATGACGGTGGGGTCGGCATCGCGGGCCGTTCCGAGACTGCCTTCACTGGGACGTGCCGTGCCTCCTGCGCACGATCGCCAACGTGTTCGATTCGCCGCAGCACCGTCTCCACGAGGCGCTTGGTCGGATCAGGTACCGGCGCGGGCGGAGCGCCGCGTTCGGCGGCAGCTGCCCGCTTTTCCGAAGGCATTTCCCGCGGACGCAGCGACGGCATGGCGGTGCGAAGTGGAGACGCCGATGCAGGCGCCGGCAATCCGCGTGGCGTCGCCGTTGCGGGCGGCGCTTCCGTCGCATGCGGCGGAGCTGCCATAGGCCTGGGCTTCGCTTCGGCGTCATCCACCGTCAAGGCCGCGGGCGTGTCGCGCGGCGGCTCGAACCATGACGGCAACCGCGGCGAGAGCGTGGGCGAGCCGCCAACCGAGCGTGCCGCGACGCGGTCCAGGAAGTCACTCATGACGTGCACAACTCCAGATAGGCCTGGCGCCGCCGCGGGGTCATGGCGAGGATGTCCGCCTCTGCCCAGTGGTAATGGCGTGCCAGCAGGTCAACGTCGCGCAGCATGCGCAGCACCCACGCATGCAGCTCCTGCCAGAGGAAGGCGGCGATGTCGAAGGTCGGCGACCATGCGTGCGCGCAGGCTGGGCAGGCCATCAGTAGCTGCACATCGGCCTGAGGGTCCGCGGCGGCCATCGCCGCGGCGACGCCGGCTTGCACATCGGCAGGTAGCGTGAGCGGATCGCGATCCTCACCATCGATGCGCGCCGACAGGACGCAGCGCCGCAGCAGCGCTGAGCGCGCCTCGGCCAGGTCGGCGCAGCGTTCCAGCGCGAGCAGGTCTTCGCTGCCTGGCAGTCGGAAGCGGACGTGGACGTCTTGCGCCGTGGCGCGGTAGTCCAGTGCGTCCGGCACCTCCGCCGTGGCTTCGGCGACCAGTAGTTCGGCGCTGCCGAAGCTCGATTCCACCGCGGCCCCACAGGCGGGACAGGCGCTCACGCTATCGATGCGCGATCCGAACAGGCGCTCGCGCAACCGCAACAGCAGCACATCGCGCCGGCCGAGCGGAAGCATCGCCGGATCGCCCGGCGGTGCGTCGGTAAGGCCAAGCAAAAGCCACCCGCGCGCGGCGGCGGAGAGTCCGCCGCCTTGCTCCCAGGCTGCGATCAGCTGCGCGGCGGAGAGCGCGGCCATGGCCTTCAACCCGCCTGTGCGTTGAAGCTCGGCTCCGCCGGCTCCACCACCGACACGTCGCGCTCCCAACCCTCGTTCTCCAGCTTCAGGTGCTGGATAGCGACGGCGTTGGCGTTGGCGTCGAGGTCGGGCAGGGCCTGGTATTCGGAGACCCAGCAGCGGTACAGGCGGTATGCCAGGGCGAGCTGGCCGGCCTCGTTGTACACCTCGAGGATCAGGTCCTTGCGGAAGTCCTTGAGCGAGCTTTCCGCGCCGAGCCCGGCGCCGAAGTTCCACACCTTGTTCGCCCACTTCTCGAACTCGGGGTCATGGGTGACGCCGCGCTCGATGGTGATGGCCTCGAACTCGGTGCGGCCGGGCGACTTGCGCGTGCTGCTGGGGTCGCCGCCTTCGCGGTGCTTGACCACCTCGGTGGTGCGCTTGAGGCCGGAGACCTTGCTGACGCCGGCCACGTAGCGGCCGTCCCACTTCACGCGGAATTTGAAGTTCTTGTACGGATCGAAGCGCTGCGCGTTGACGCTGAACTGGGCCATGGCGTTCTCCTTCAGGACTGGATCTGGCCGGCCATCTGCTGGAGCTTGATGACCACGAATTCGGCGGGCTTGAGCGGCGCGAAGCCGACCACGATGTTGACGATGCCCAGGTTGATGTCGTTCTGGGTGGTGGTTTCCTTGTCGCACTTGACGAAGTACGCGTCCTGCGGCGTCTTGCCCTGGAAGGCACCCTGGCGGAACAGGTTCTGCATGAAGGCGCCCACGTTGAGCCGCACCTGCGCCCACAGCGGTTCGTCGTTCGGTTCGAACACCACCCATTGCGTGCCGCGGAACAGGCTTTCCTCGATGAAGAGCGCGAGGCGGCGCACCGGCACGTACTTGTAGTCGTCGGCCAGCAGGTCGGCGCCGCGCAGCGTGCGCGCACCCCAGGCCACCGGGCCGGTCAGCGGGAAACCGCGCAGGCAGTTCACGCCGATCGGGTTGAGCATGCCGTTCTCGGCATCGGTGAGCTTGACGGCCAGGCCTTTCACGCCGGCGAGCGAGGCGTCCAGTCCGGCCGGTGCTTTCCACACGCCGCGCTGCGCGTCGGTGCGCGCCATCACGCCGGCCATCACGCCGCAGGGCGCGAAGGTGTCGAGCTGGCCCTGGCGCGCCGGATCGGATTCGATCACGCGCGGGAAGTACAGCGCCGCGTTGCGCGCGGCATCGCCGCTCAGGCCGAGTGCGGCGAGGGCAGCGTTGTTGCTCTGGGTGATGCCGGCGGCGCTGGTCCACGCGGCGGGCGGGTCGACCACCAGCAGCGCGCGCCGCTCGACGCAGAACGCGAGTGCGTTCTGGTAGACGCCGGTGCTGGTGTCGCCGTCGCGCACATCCGGCGGGATGCACAGCAGGTTGAACAGATCCACCTTCTTCAGCGCGTAGATGCCGGTCTTGGCGTCGGCCGAGCCGAGGTAGGCGGCATCGTCCAGCGCGGCGCTGTCCACGGCCACGTCGCCCGACGCCACGCCGGTGGATGACTTGTCCTGCTCCCACACGGTCTTGCCGGCGTCCGGGTTGTCGTGCGGCGCGGGCGGCGTGGTGGCCGGCAGGCTGAGCGACGAAGCCATGCGCACCAGCGTCGAACTTGCGGCGAGCACGCGGTCGGCGCGGCGCGGGCTTTCCTTCACGGTGAGGTTGAGGAAGGTCTCCTGCACACCGCTGGCCATGTCGCGCACGGTCAGGTTGAACAGGTCCGAAGTGGCCAGGCCGTAGCGCGCGGCGACGTCGGCAGAGACGTTGTTGTCCACGCGCGCGCGCAGCTTGTTGCTCCAGGCGCCGGCGGAGGCCGCTTCCAGCGGAAGGTTGGCGATGGCGATCTTCGCTTTATCGCCCTTGCCGGCGGTGCTCTTGTACAGGCGCACGATCACCGCCTGCGCGCCGCCGTTGAGGTAGAAGTCGCGTACCGCGTAACCCATCGGATACGCCGGATCGAGCGGACCGAACACGCGTTCGTAGTCGCCATAGCTGTTGATGACGACCGGACCGTCGGGATCGGCGTCCGCGGGACCGCGCGCGGCGCGGCCGACGAAGGCGGTGATCGAGGTGGCCACGCCCGTGATGGTGCGGACGCCGCTGGGAATTTCCTCGACATAGACGCCCGGATAGGTGAGCGCGGATGGCATGGTTTCTCCTCCTTCGTGGATGCCCGCGGCTACGAGGCGCGCGGTGACGGATGGTTGGCTAGCGCGTACAGCACGGTGCCGCCGGGCAGCGCGTGACGGCAGAGCCGTCCCTCCGCCACCAGCGCTTCGAGCGCGGCCTCGATGCGCTGCCGCGCGGTATCGAGGCGTTGCCGCGGAAGCCACCAGTTGACGATGCCGTCGAGCGTGTCGGCGGCTTCCGGATGCCGATGCAGATAGGCGAGCACCGAGGTCTGCACCTCGATCCGCCGATCCGCATCGCTGGTAAGCCGGTGGTCCATGCCGCACCTCTCATATGCGCCAGGGGACAGGAGCAATCGGCGTGCCAAGGCGGTGGCGCTGATGGAATGGCGCAGTGGTGCGGGTTTCGGTGATTCGCTTGTGTGCGGTGTGGGTCGGTGCGAACCCATGTCATGGGATGGGCTGGGTGGTGGAGTACCCGGCGCGAAAGGAGAGAAGAGCGACGTCGATGACAGGAGCGAAGAAGAGCGCGATAGGCGGTGCGATGGCGGGGTGTTGCATCTCGCTCCGTAGGGCCCCTCACCCCGGCCCTCTCCCCGGAGGGGAGAGGGGGTTGGCGGTGCGGTGCTAGTGGAGTCCTTCTCCCCTGCGGGGAGAAGGTGCCGGCAGGCGGATGAGGGGGGCCTACGGAGCGATGAAGCGGCAGTGGTCCGATCCGACGATGTTGAGCGTCGGAAAGGCAGGAAGGGAACGTTGATGACGAGGGAAGGGATAAGAGCGAGATAGGCGCCACAGTGGCGGGATGCCGCATCTCGCTCCGTAGGGCCCCTCACCCCGGCCCTCTCCCCGGAGGGGAGAGGGGGATGGCAGTGCGGTGCTAGTGGAGTCCTTCTCCCCTGCGGGGAGAAGGTGCCGGTAGGCGGATGAGGGGGACTACGGAGCGATGAAGCGGCAGTGGTCCGATCTGACGATGTTGAGCGTCGGAAAGGCAGGAAGGGAACGTTGATGACGAGGAGAGGGATAAGAGCGAGATAGGCGCCGCGGTGGCGGGATGCTGCATCTCGCTTCGTAGGTCCCCTCACCCCGGCCCTCTCCCCGGAGGGGAGAGGGAGAACGTGAAGTTCACGACGTCCGGAACTGCTTCGTCTCGATGCCGTGCTTCTTCAGTAGCTTGCCCAGCTGACGGCGTTCCGTGCCGGAGAGGCGGGCGGCGGCGGTGACGTTGCCGCAGGCGCGTTGCATGAGCTGCAGCAGATAGCGGTGTTCGAACACTTCGATCGCGCGGCTCTTGGCCTGCGCGAAGCACAGTTCGGCGGTGGTGGCCGCGCGTTCGAACTGGTGGTGCGATGGCACGAGGGACGGTTCGGCCGTGGCCAGGTCGGCCAGGCCGATCACGTCGCCGTCGGCGCGCATGTACGCGCGCAGCGTGACGTTTTCCAGTTCTCGCACGTTGCCCGGCCAGGCGTGTGCGCCGAGTGCGCACAGCGCATCCGCGCCCCAGCGCTTGGCCGGCCCGCCCATGCGCTGGGCGACGGCGTCGAGAAAATGTTCGGCCAGCAGCGCGACGTCGCCCTCGCGATCGCGCAGCGGCGGCAGGCGCACATGCAAGGCATTGAGCCGGTATTGCAGGTCGCGGCGGAAACGGCCGGCGGCCACTGCCTGATCGAGGCAGGCATTGGTGGCGGCGATGACGCGCGCATCCGAGGTGAGCACCGCGCCGCCGCCGACCGGGCGGTATTCGTTGTCCTGCAGGAAGCGCAGCAGCGTGACCTGCGCCTTGGCCGAAAGCGAATCCACTTCGTCGAGGAACAGCGTGCCGCCACGGGCGTGGTCGACCAGGCCGGGCTGGGCGTTGCGGGCATCGGTGAAAGCGCCGCGTTGATGGCCGAACAGCTCGTTCTCGATCAGCCCATCCTGGATCGCGCCGCAGTTGACGGGAACGAAGGGGCGATCCCGCCGCGGGCTGGCGTAGTGAATTTCGCGCGCGGCCAGTTCCTTGCCGGTGCCGGTTTCGCCTTCGATCAGCACCAGCGCATCGCAGTGCGCATAGCGCTGCAACTGCGCGCGCGCAGCGCGATAAGCGGAAGATTGGCCAAGCATGTGGGGCATCGTCCCTTCCCGAGTCGAGCGGCAGCGCTCCTGATTCGCCGTTGCCGGTCCCCGCGAAAGCGTGTTCCTCGCGCGCTGCCGGACGGCAGGCGGGCTCTTCGCGGTCGGACGGCAGCGGGAGTATGCGTAGCCGTCGCCGCATGGCCCATAGGCTTGAAGTTGTAGGGATTGGCTGATGGACACGCGCCTTCGCACACGTGGACGAGGCGACAGCGCTTTCGGCTGGAGGCACTTGCCGGAAGGTATAGCGATGCATTTTGTGAGCACGGTCACGGCGAACTGCGGCGCAGCCGGCGCATCGCGTGCACGCTGCGTGAAAGCGGGATGACACCGGGTTTACATGCACGTGCGCCGGCCGCGGAGCCATCGGCCGAAAGACTTACGTCGCGCTTGCGCGATCAGTGGAAGTCGCGCGAGCGCGCGTCGAGCGCGCCGAGCATCGGGCTCAGGTCCAGCAAGCGGCGGGCGATCAGGTGATGGACGCCGTCCACGGTTTCCCAACGGCCTTCCACGCCGAGCAGGCGCGATTCCAGATAAGGGCGATGCTGCCGTTCGGCGACCTGGCGCCACACCACGACATTGACCGGGCCGTGTTCGTCTTCGAGCGTGATGAAGGTGACGCCGCTGGCGGTCTGCGGCTGCTGGCGCTGGGTGACCAGGCCGGCGATGCGCGCCGGCGCCTCGTGCGGCAACTGGCCGAGCTGCTTCGAATCCAGGAAGTGCTTCGCGCGCAGTTGCGCGCGCAACAGACGCAACGGATGCGGGCCGAGGCTCAGGCCCGTATGCGCGTAATCGGCGAGCAGGTTCTCCGCCTGCGTGGGCGGCGGCAGCACGACGTTCTCTTCGGCGGGACTCGCGCGGCCGAACAGCGGCAACTGCGCCTCCACGCCGCTGACCGCCCATTTCGCGCGGTGGCGATGGCCGGCCAGCCCGCGCAGCGCACCGGCATCGGCCAGCAGGTCCTGGTGGCGTCGGTCCAGGTTGGCGCGCGTGCAGAGGTCGACGATGTCGGCGAACGGGGCACGCCCGCGCGCCTGCGACAGGCGCTTCGCCACGGCCTCCGAACAGCCGCGCACCTGGCGCAGGCCCAGGCGTAGCGCGAAGCCTCCGCCGCTGCGCGTATCGCGTTCTAGCGTGCAGTCCCAGTCGCTGTAGCGCACGTCCGCCGGCCGCACGGCCACATGATGGCGCCGCGCGTCCTGCACGATCTGGCTGGCACTGTAGAAGCCCATCGGCTGCGCGTTGAGCAGCGCGCAGGCGAAGGCGGCGGGGTGGTGGCATTTGAGCCAGGCGCTGACGTAGGCCACCTTGGCGAAGCCGGCGGCGTGGCTTTCGGGGAAGCCGTAGCTGCCGAAGCCTTTGATCTGTTCGAAGATCTGGTGGGCGAAGGTTTCGGTGTAGCCGTTCTTCTGCATGCCTTCGAAGAGACGGTCGCGATGTTTTTCCATACCGCCGTGGCGCTTCCATGCGGCCATGGCGCGACGAAGGTCATCGGCTTCCGCGCCGCTGTAGCCGGCGGCGACCATGGCGATCTGCATCACTTGTTCTTGGAACAGCGGAACGCCCTTGGTGCGCTCCAAGACGGTTTTCAGCGCATCCGATGGATAGGTAACCTCCTCTTCCCCGCGTCGCCGCCGCAGATAGGGATGCACCATGTCACCCTGAATCGGGCCAGGGCGCACGATGGCCACCTGGATCACCAGGTCGTAGTAATCCTTCGGCCGCAGGCGCGGCAGCATCGACATCTGCGCGCGGCTTTCGATCTGGAACACGCCGATGGTATCGGCCTGCTGGATCATCGCGTACGTGGCGTCATCACCATGCGGAATCGACGCCATCGTGTGCGACACGCCTTCATGCTGCTGCATCAAGTCCAGGCATTTGCGCACGCAAGTGAGCATGCCCAACGCCAGACAATCCACCTTCAGCAGGTTCATCCGGTCCAGGTCGTCCTTGTCCCACTGGATGATGGTGCGGTCGACCATGGCCGCGTTCTCCACCGGCACCAGCTCCGACAAGGGCGCATCGGAGATCACGAAGCCGCCGACGTGCTGCGAGAGGTGGCGCGGGAAATCCAGCAGTTCGTATGTCAGCGCCAGCACGCGCTTGAGCAGCGGGCTTTCCGGATCGAGGCCGGCCTCGCGCAGGTGCTGGTTCATCGAGCCGCCGTTGCGCCAGGCGAACACGTCGCTCAGTGTCGCCACCTGGTCGGTGGACAGCCCCAGCGCCTTGCCCACGTCGCGTGCGGCGCTGCGCCCGCGATAGCTGATCACCGTGGCGGCCAGCGCGGTGCGTTCGCGGCCGTACTTGCGGTAGATGTACTGGATGACCTCCTCGCGCCGCTCGTGCTCGAAATCGATGTCGATGTCGGGCGGCTCCGGGCGGCCGAACTTGCTGTCCTTGCGGCTTTCCGACATGAAGCGCTCGGTGAGCAGGTTGGCTTCGTCCGGGCTGACGCTGGTGACGCCGAGCGCGTAGCACACCACGGAGTTGGCGGCCGAGCCGCGGCCCTGGCAGAGGATGCCTTCGCCGCGCGCGTAGCGGACGATGTCTTCGACCGTGAGGAAGTAGTGCTCGTACTCCAGCTGCTCGACGAGTGCGAGCTCCTTCTCGATCTTCGCCCGGTTCTCCGCGCTGATGCCGTTCGGCCAGCGTTCGCGGATGCCCTTCTCGGTGAGCTCTCGCAACCACGAGGTGGCGGTGTATCCCGCCGGCACCAGCTCGGCCGGATAGCGGTAGCGCAACTGGTCCATCGTGAACTGGCAGCGGTCCGCGATGCGCACGGTTGCTTCCAGCAAGTGCGCCGGATAGATCTCCGCCAACACCTCGCGCGTGCGCAGATGCCGCTCGCCGTTCTTGAACAGCACGGCGCCGGCTTGCGCCACGGTGAGGCCGTGGCGGATCGCGGTGAGCGTGTCTTGCAGCGCGCGGCGGCCGCGCGCGTGCATGTGCACGTCGCCGGCGGCGACGGTGGGAATGGCAAGGTCGGCGGCGAGGCTTTCGAGTTGGTGAAGGCGCGCGGCGTCGTCCGGGCCGCGATGCAATTCGATCGCCAGCCACAGGCGCTGCGCGAAGCGTTCCGCTAGCCAGCGGCCATCGTCGGCATTCGGCGCCGCCTCTGGCAGCCACAGCGCGAGTGTGCCGGGCAGGCCATCGGCGAGGTCGGCGCGGGTGAGGTGATATGTGCCCTTGGCCGAGGCGCGGCGGCCGCGCGTGATGAGTCCGCACAGCGAGGCATAGCCCTCGCGCGTCTCGCACAGCAGGACGAAGCGCAGGCCGTCGTCCAGCTTGAATTCCGCGCCGACGATTAGCTTCAGGCCCGTTTCCAGCGAGGCCTCGTATGCGCGCACGATGCCGGCGAGCGAGCATTCGTCGGTGATGGCCAGCGCCTTGTATCCGCACGCCTTCGCCCGCTCGAACAGTTCGGCCGCGCTGGATGCTCCGCGCTGGAACGAGAAGTTCGACAGGCAATGCAGCTCGGCGTAGTCGTTCATGCGAACCACCCGTGCAGCATCCACGGCCCTTGCTCGCCGATCCCGCAGAACACCCAGGCGCGCTGGCCTTGCGCGGTTTCCACCACGTAGTAGTCGCGGCGCAGGTCGCCGTCCCACCAGCCGGTCTCCAGGCGCTCGGGGCCGGCGAGGATGCGCGGCGGCGGGCCGCGCAGCGGGATGGGCGTGTCGAGCAGCCAGGTGGGGCGCGGCAGCGGCGCGGGCGTGCCGACGAATTCGGCGTGCATGTCGCGCGTCTGCGCATGCTCCGGGCGCGGATCGGTGCTGGCGCGCAGCTGATGGATGGCGCTGTCGCCCAGCCGCGCGCGCAGGCGTTCGCGCAGCTGGTCCAGCGGCAGCGCGTTCGCCGGGCGCGTGTCGAACAGATCGCGCCCGGCCGGCACGAACGGCGGCAGTTCGTGCGCAACCAGCCGCATCGCCACCACCGGTTGCGGCAGTGTGGTGCGGTCCAGCCGGCCGCGCGCGTGTTCGAACAGCATGGCGGCGTCGCGCTCCGGCGCGAGCAGGCCGATGCTTACGTCGGTGGAGCTGCCGTCGCGGTGGACCAGCCGCACCATGAAGCGCTGCACGCCGCCGTCGCGTCCGGCCAGGTAAGCAGCGAGATCGCCCGCGAGGCGGCGCAGCGGAAACACCAGCGCTTCGACGTGCTCGATCTCGTGCGTCCATTCCATGCCCAGGTCCAAGCGGTCCGGCGGGCGATAGAACGGCAGCACTTCCTGATGGGCGCCGGTGAGGTAATCCAGATGCTCGATCAGTTCCTCGCCGAAGCGGCGGCGCAGACCATCGCGCGGCGCGGACAGCACCTGGCCCAGCGTGCGCAAGCCCATGCCGGCGAGGCTCTCAGCAGCGTCGTCGGGCAGGCGCGCCTTGTTCACGGGAATCGGGCGCAGTGCGCCGAGCAACGTGTCCGGGGTGGTCACCGCCAGACCGTCGTGCACGCCGGCCAGCACGTGGGCGCCGCGCGCGGTGGGCGCCAGCGCGATGCGGTGGCGGAAACCCAGCTCGGTGAGGTCGTAGCGCAGCTTGCGCTCGAATTCCGGCCACGGCCCGAACAGGCCCAGGCTCTTGCTGATTTCCAGCACGATGGCGCGCGGCCATAGCGCCACCTCGGCGCTGTAGCGATAAGCCCAGGCGGCGAGCAGGCGATGCCAGCGCTCGGCCGCGGCCGGGTCGTATTCGACGGACTCGAAGCGCGCCAGCAGCGCCTGCGCGGCGGCCAGGCGCTGGCCCGGCCGCAAGCCGGCGGCGCGCGCGCTGGCGTTCACCGCATAGAGGCTGCGCGCCTGCGCGTGGCCGGTGACCAGCGCCAGCGGTTCGTCCGAAGGCGGGCGCCGGCGCAGCACGCCGTCCAGCGCCAGATGCGGAAGGAGAATGCAGGCCCACAGCATGGCCTCACCGCGCGCCGTCAGCAGGGAAGGGAATGGGCAGAGCGGGCGGCTGCCCACCGCGGCATTTGCGGATGCGCAGCTGGCGCGCCGGCGCGGTTTCCACTTCCAGGCGCAACGCGGCCGGTGATGCCTGCGCGGCATGGCGGCGATCGCGGAACAGGAAGCCGAGCGCGCGTCCGCCATCCGCGGCCACTTGCAGGCGGCGCAGCGCGCGATCGTCGGCCTCGCGCGGCCACGCCAGCACGGCGGCGCAGCTGGCCGAGCGCAGGCATTGCTCGGCAGCCCACAGCGCATCGCGCGGCGTGACGGTCTGCACGATCTCCACGCGCGACATGGCCACGCCGCGGTTTTCCCAGCCGGCGACGCAGGGCGCGTACGGCGGCGCGATCACCGCGACGATGCCGCCGGCACGCGTCAGCCGCGCCAGCGTCGGCAGCACCAATTGCAGTTCGCCCACGCCATCGGCGGGCAGCAGGATTTCGCTCAAGGCGTGCTCTGGCCAGCCGCCCGCGGGCAGTGCGGCGTCCAGCGCCTCCCAGCCGGTGGGTTGATTGCCGGGCGCTGTCGCGGGCTGGGCGCGGCCGTGCCAGACCTGGCGGCCGGCGAACAGCGCATCGAGGGCGACGACCTGGCCCATGGCGCCTTAGAGCCTGGTCATGGTCTTCCCGTGCCCCGCGCCGGGATCGGTTTGCGCGCAGGGCAAGGAAGAGCGAAGGAGTGTACGTCCGTACACGACTGAGCGATGACGCGGCCCTGGGCGCAAACCGATCCGGCCCGGAGGGTTGTCGCTGAGCGGCCGCCATGCGGCAGCGCGCGGCTTGGCCTGGCAGCCAGCCAGGCCGACGCCACGCACTACCACCTGGCGGCCGCTCAACGACAACGCGGGGTACGGGAAGACCATGACCAGGCTCTCAGCGCAGGTTGCGCAGGCAGCGGGTGACGACGCCCCACAGCTCCAGTGTTTCGCCCTCCTTAAACACGATGGGCTTGAAGTGCGCGTTCTCCGGCAGCAGGGCGACCTTGCCGTCCACCTTGCCCAGCCGCTTGATCGACAACTCGCCGTTGACGATCGCCACCACGATGTCGCCCTGGCGGGCCTTGAGCGCGCGGTCCACCAGCACCTCGTCGCCGTCGAAGATGCCCGCGCCGATCATCGACCAGCCGGACACGCGCACGATGAAGGTGCTCGGCTCGTGCCCTTCGATAACGAGATGGCGGTTGAGATCGACCACGTCTTCGACGTCGTCGTCCGCCGGGCTGGGCAGGCCCGCGGGCACGCGGCTGCTGAAGGCGGTGAGCGCTACCGTCGAGGGCAGCAGCGAGAGCGGCCGAGGCGCCTCCAGCGACGTGCCCTGGCGGTACGCCTCCAGATACGCCAGCACCGTCGGCACCTGGCTTTCCGGCACGCGCAGGCGCTGGGTGGGTTCGCTGGCGGGGCGGCCGGCGCCGGGACGGGCACCGCCGTGTGGAGGGGGCGACATGACTGGGTGTCTTGAATAGCGGGACGGTATTCAAGATAGCACCGGAAGGGTCTCAATGGATGAGATACCGGCCGGATCGCAGCATGACGGAAGGGACAGGGCCGCCGCCAGGGGCCCGGCTAAGCTCGCCGGAACGCGGTTCGCCGCCGGCCGGGAGAAGGAACGTGGGTTTCCGCAGTGGCCTGATCCTGTGCGCCTGGCTGGCCTCGACGGCCGTGGCCTCTGCCGCGCCGCAGCCGGAGGCCGCCGTCGCCGGCCAGCTCCAGACCGTATTGGAACGTTCGGTCGCCGCCGACGGCCCCGGCGCCGTGGTGCTGGTGGCCAAGGGCGACAAGGTGCTGTTCCGGGGCGCGCGCGGACAGGCGCAGATCGAGCTGGGCGTGCCGCTCGCTGCCGACCAGGTGTTCCGCATCGCTTCCATCACCAAGATCTTCACCGCCGCGACGGTGCTGAAGCTCGCCGAGCAGGGGCGGCTTTCGATCGACGACACGCTGGGCAAGTACCTGCCCGACGTTCCCGGCGCTGACCGCATCGCCTTGCGCCAACTGCTGAACCACACGGCGGGCGTGTCGGACACCGCCAAGCCCGCGCAACCGGGTTTCCTGCGACGCGACGTCGACACGGCCACGCAAGTGGCCGAGATCGCCAAGCGCCCGCCCGATTTCGAGCCCGGCACGCGCTGGTCGTATTCCAATGCTGGCTACATCCTGCTCGGCGCGGTCATCGAAAAGGTGACCGGGCAGCGGTGGCATGAAGCCATGCGCACGCTGCTGCTGGAACCGGCAGGGCTGACGGCCATCCGCTATGGCGACAACGCCGCGCTGATCCCCGGCCGCGTCGCGGGCTACACCACTGACAACCCCGCGCACCGCGTGGAGAACGCGCCCTTCATCAGTTCGAGCGTGCCTGCCGCGGCGGGTGGACTGGTCGCCACGGCCGACGAGCTCATGCGCTGGATGCGCGCGCTCGCTAACGGCCGCGTGATCAGCCCGCGCAGCTTCCGCGCGATGGCGACGCCGGCACCGGCCTTGCCCGGCATGTCGCCGACGCGGCGCTATGGGCTGGGCCTTTATGTGTGGCGTGTGCGAGGCAGCGATATGGTCGGCCACACTGGCCAGATCAACGGCTTCGCCTCCGCCGTCGGCTATCTGCCCAAGGAAGACATCACCGTCGTCGTCCTCGCCAACGACGACGAGTTCGATGCGCGCACCATGGCCCGTCGCCTCGCCGCCATTGCCCTTGGCCAGCCCTACGCGGACCCGGTGCCCGTGACGCCAACCGCCGAAAACCTGGCCGCACTGGCGGGGAACTACCGCATCGATGCGCAGACTGTCGAAACCCTGTCGGTGAAAGATGGCCGTCTCTTCGCGCAGCGCAGCCACCACAACCTCGTGCCCCTGCAGATGACCGCGGATGGACGCTTGTACTTCGTACCGGACGAACTCAGCTACTTCGCACCTGTGCGCGATGCGGCGGGCAAGGTCGTCCGCCTCGACTACTTCGAAGGCGGCGACGCGCCGGCGCAGCCGATGCCGCGGATGGAGTGAGGCGGGGAGGATCCACGCTCAGGACTGGCCCGCCGCTTCCGGCAGCTTCGCGATCACCTTGATCTCGAATTGGAAGCCATAAAGCCAGGTCACGCCCACGGCGGTCAGCGTGGGGTGCGGCGCCTGGCCCCAGTAGTCCGGCACCACGCGCCAGATCCGCTCGAAGTTCGACGCAGGATCGACCATGAACACCGTGACGTCGATGACATCCTCGAACGTGCAGCCCGCCGCGGCGAGCGTGGCATTCAGATGGTCGAAGGCCAGGCGCACCTGCTGCTCCAGGTCCGGTTCCGGCGAACCATTCTCGCGGCTGCCGACCTGCCCCGAGACGAACAGAAAACCGTTCGAGCGGATGGCGGGCGAATAGCGGTTGCGCTCGTAGAGCGCGCGGCGATGCGGAGGGAAAACCACGTCACGTGCCGTCATGAAAATCTCCATCGATGAAAGTCGAAGACGAGACGGTAATCTAGGCAGCGACCGAGTCCGGATAAACGGGCGCGTGGCGGGAACACTGTTTGTAGAATCCAAACAGTCCCGGCGCGTGGGAGGAGTGATGGATCGGTTCGAGGCGATGCAGGCGTTCGTGCGGGTCGTGGAAACCGGCAGCTTCACCAAGGCGGCCGAGACGCTCGGCCTGAGCAAGACCAGCGTGACCCAACTCGTGCAGCAACTGGAAGCGCATCTGCGCGTCCGGCTGCTCAATCGCACCACGCGCCAGGTCAACGCCACCGCCGACGGCATGGCTTATTACGAGCGGGCGGTGCGGTTGCTCGCCGACATGGACGATGCCGAGACCAGCCTCTCCGCGGCGTCGACCTCGCCCCGCGGGCGCCTGCGAGTGGACGTGCCCAGCCCGGTGGCGCGCCTGATCCTGATCCCCGCCTTGCCCGCGTTCCACGCCCGCTATCCCGACATCCAGCTCGACCTGGGCGTGAGCGATCGCCGGGTGGACCTGATCGGGGAGAACGTGGACTGCGTGGTGCGCGGCGGCGAACTTGCCAACCTGTCGTTGCAGGCACGCCACCTGGGCGACTTGCCGCTGGGCGTGTACGCGGCGCCCGGCTATCTGGCGCGGGAAGGACGCCCTGCGCACCCGCGCGAGCTGGAAGACACGCATCACCGGACCGTCGGCTTCCTCGGCGCGCGCGCCGGCAAGGCGGTGCCTTATGTCATGCGGCGCGGGCAGGAAAGCCTTCGCGTGCGTCGACGACGGCAACGCCTATCTGGAAGCCGGATTGGTCGGCCTGGGCGTCCTGTGGCTGCCGCAATACCTGGCCAGGGCGCACGTGGAGCGGGGAGAGTTGCAGCGCTTGTTCGAGGGCTGGCACCTGGACCCGATGCCGCTCTACCTGGCGTTCCCGCCGAACCGGCATGTCAGCGCAAAGTTGCGCGTGTTCATCGACTGGATCGTCGAGCTGATGGCGCCGTTCGCGCCGGCTTCTCACCGGCATGGCCGGTGAGTGGTGGGAGCCTGTAGCCTTGGACGGATGCCCGGCGTCGGGCATGACGGCGATCGAAGCCTTATGAAACCCGAAGACCTGCAACGCCTCGTCACCACCATCATGCCCTACGGCAAGTATCAGGGCCGCCTCATCGCCGACTTTCCCGGCGCCTATCTCGCCTGGTATGCCCGCAAGGGCTTTCCGAAGGGCGATCTCGGCAACCTGCTCGCGCTGGCGTTGGAGATCGATCACAACGGCTTGAAGCGGTTGCTCGATCCGCTCAGGAAGCGGCCGTAAGCCAGTGCGAAGAACAGCGGCTCTGGCTGGCCAGTGCTTGGGTTATCTTCTCCGCGCGTAGGCAACGCACCGCATCAAGAGCAGCGCGAACAACAGCGCGATGAAGGCTGCATACGCATATTGCCCGCGCGCCACGCCGACACCGTAAGGGAACCAGATGCCCGGGACGCCTAGGGCATTGACCTCCGTCGCGAACAAGCCGATGCCAACCAGTAGTGCGGTGAGTGCGCCCAGCCAAGCAGACGGCTTGGCGAGACGGAGCGCCCCCAACCCGATGATCCATAGATAGAGAACGGCAAACGCCACGCGAGCGCCCGAGACGACGACATCGGCGGCTGGCTTGATGCCATGGAGCGCTTCCGGTGCGAACCACGGGCGGCCGATCAGCGCGAACGTCACGTAGATCACCGTCAGCGCCGAGATGGCGTTACGCAGCCAGGGGCGCTTACGTAGGCGGAACCAGTCCCGCCACGCCAGTGCCCATGCAGCGAGGTTGAGCGGACGGAGGACCACGGTGACGGCGATGTCGTACCAGCGCAGACTCCACCCATCCGTCCAGTAGAACAACACTTGGTTGACGCGCAGCAGCGCGAGCAAGACGAGGGCGATCGCCAACCAGCGGTAGGCGTCGCTGGTGCGGCAGGCGATCAGCGCCACCACCATGAGCGCGAGCAGGACAAACGCGAACGGCTCGGCCGCATCCACCACGTAGCCGGTGAAGGTCTTCAGCCATTGCGATTGGTGCAGCAGGTCGATGCTGTCCGCGTGGCCGATGTTCGGCGCGACGTGGATGCCGCCGTTGTCCTCGCCGGCATCGATAGGATCCATCCAGACGCGGAAGGCGATGACGTAGGTTTGCGGGCCGGTCGACGTGGATGCCGGCAGCGTGTAGACCGTCGGCCTCACGCCGTACACCGTGGGTGTGGCGCCGGAGAAATCACCCGTGCCGCCGAGCAACTTTCCGTTGACGTAGAGCTGGTACGTGGAATCGACCAGCGTCGGGCCTGCCAAGGCGAGCGGCGTGTGGCCGTCGCTATCGACGGTTACCTTGAGGCGATACCACGCATAGCCCATGTAGCCCGCATGGCCTCGACGACTCCAGCCGGAGACGTAGCCCGGCAAGCCGACGTCGCCGTCGTGCGCGCCCGGCGCGGGCGTGAGGTCGACGGTTTCCCAAGTACTGTCGTCGAAGTCCGGCGAAGACCAGCGGGGATCGTCGCCAATCTGGAATTGCCAGGGGCCATTCAATGGCGCGGTGGAATCGCCAAGGGTGATGTGCGCAGTGGGCGCGGGCTCGGCGAAAGCCGATCGACTTCCCATCAGGAAAGTCGTCAGCAGGCAAAGAAAAACCAGAAGCCCCGAACGCTGCATGGCGCTGCTCCCCTTGGGATATCCCGTGAGTCTATGCGGCATGGAGGGTGCGGACATAGGACGGAAGGCATGGGTTATCGACCGAGCGTGGCGCTTGGATGGCCGAGTCGGCGTGTCGGGACCATGCGCATCAGGTCGTCAGATAAGCGGATCGCGAGCGTGGGCGTACAGGAAGTCGAGCACGAGATGCGACGAAGCCGTGAGACAAATGCGCAATGCACATCTCGCATGCACATCGTCGGCGCGCACCTACAGACAACGAAAAATGATTTTGTTAGTGTCGATGGCGTTGCCCGCGGAGTGGTGATGCGCGTCGCGGACAACCATGGCAGCAATGCTGTGAGAAGCGCGGGCCAAGGGTGCTGGTAACACCCCTGACCCGCTGACCATAACCAACTTCGTAGGAGTTGATCATGGCTAAGCCAGATCATACGGTACTTGCACGCCCGCCGATCCCCTCGGCGACATCCTCACCGCCAATCCGGGCCGTCTGCATCCCTCGCAGGCACGGTTGAAGAACCGCGGCCCTGGTGGTTTTCGTTGGAAGAATCCTAGCCGTGCAACTCGGCGCGTCGCCTTGCGCGACGGCGGAATCTACTGACGCCGCATTCCACTTCTCAATCAAGCCGCCCGGTGTCCAGCCATGGACCACCGGTGAAACCTCGAGTCCGTGTGATCGCGGCACGCCGAGCGATTGGCGGCGTGCCGTTTTCGGAACGAGGGAGCGGCGACTTATGACAAGGAGTTACCGATGAACGTTTTTGGCGAGCCCTGGACCACGCGGCACACGAACTACTTCTCTGATCCGGATGCGGGGCCGGAAGCGCTATTGAACGATGCCACGGAATGGTTGCAGTACGCGCGCAGCAATCTTCAGACGCTGACGGAGCTAGTCAATGAGCGTGGCGTTCCAGATGTGCGGCGCTTGACGGTGATATTGGACGGGATTGGGGCATTTATGGAGATGGGGACGCGGTGCGCGGCGCAGGCGCATTTGAGGATGCAGTGGGGGAAGGTGCGGGAGAAGGTGGGGCGCGTGGCGGCGGTAACGTAAGCGGAGCGCACAATATCCGGGAATATGCACGCGGAGCGGCGGAAGCCGGCCTTGCCACTTTCGCCCCTCTTCCCCGGCATGGTTTTTTGGAGGGGGCGATCCAATGATGGACTGGATCGGTAAAGGCGCATAAGCCTTCTACAGCAATAGGTTAGGGATTCCATTTCTCCCCGTGTTGCACGCTCGTTACTCCAAGGCCCTGCTGCAGAGCGGCAGAGCCTTGCCGCGCCTACGGCGAATCGGCAAGCTCGGGATGTCCGCTCTCGACCCGAAGCGGACCTAAGACTGTCAGCGACGAAGGGAGATTGTGATGATTTCGGAGCGGCTAGCAGAAGCTGGATACAAGCTAGTGTTGGAAATTCGGGAAGGACGCTGGGATCACGTTTCCGATCCGAACGAGAAGCCGGCTACGGCCTATGTGCCGCTGATTAGTGAGCTCAAGAGGCGCTGCCCTGGCTACTGCGATGACGAGTACAGCCGTGCTATAGCGGACGGATTATTTAATAGCAGGTAGGGTCCGCTTTCGACCCAATGCAGACATGCCGGGAATTGGTTACTGAGTCGCCATAGCGAGGAAGAGCTTTGAGTCCCATCGACGAGTTCAAGGAACGCTTGCTTGAGGCAGAGCACGTCCTCG
Source organism: Dyella sp. BiH032 (assembly GCF_031954525.1). Taxonomy (NCBI): domain Bacteria; kingdom Pseudomonadati; phylum Pseudomonadota; class Gammaproteobacteria; order Lysobacterales; family Rhodanobacteraceae; genus Dyella; species Dyella sp. BiH032. The sequence continues at coordinate 4,532,645 of NZ_CP134867.1, read as the reverse complement.
ACACGGAGTTCTCATTCGATCTGGCCGAACCGAACTATGTTCGTTGCTTAGAGGTCATCGCTGGCAATCCATCGCACAGGGTCGAGTTTGCCAAGGCGCTGACGGGCCTATTCGACGGCAAACTCATTAGTGATGAGCCGGTCGCTTTCCTCATGCACGCGCTGAGGTGGCCCGATGTCCGTTCGTGGGCGGTTGAGTCGCTGCGGACGATGGCCAGCCCCGAGATACATGGGCGTCCTTATGAAAAGATCATCAAGGCATACGAGCCAGACTGGGAGAATCGGGAGTTCTACCGGTCATTCCAGGGCGCTCATTAAGATAAAGGCGACTGCCCGCTTCCGACCCAAAGCGGACCTAATGGCGCCGATTCGAGATCGTTTTCTTTTGGGAGGGAATCATGGAGAGCTCGTTCTCTGCGAACGGAACGTTCGATGAGGCAGCAAGGTGTCACTTTCATATCGACATCTATGCGCCAAAGGGCCTCAGGGGCATCGAGCCTTATTTGTCCGATTGCTTATTTCAGCTTGAACCGTGGGTGTCAGGTTTCAACGGTCAAGTGATACTTCGCTATGTAGGCGCCGGCGACGTGGACTTCGAAATGAATCCGTCGACGCGCGAAACAATGTATGCATCAGGATCAATAGGCACTGGTTGGTCGGAGGCGTGGCGGTTGCTAGAGTCACTTTCAGTGGCGATTTACCGCGCAGGATTCCCCCACCGAATCGGGGCTGATGACCCAGCTACTGAAAGAACGTTCTGGCTGACATACATGTACACGGATAGCGGTCACGTACAACTATGATTTATTCCATATCACTCGAGCTGTGAGCGAATAAAAGTTTCACCCAACTGGCGGCTGTTGGAGCAGACGAAGCAATACCTGCAAGGTAGGTCCGCTTCCGACCCGGAGCGGACCTTTTACAAAGGGGGAATATGAGCGTTGCCTGCCCATGCTGTGGCCATCTCACGATGCCGGACGATGGCTCGTTCCCTGGCTCGTTCGTGATCTGCCCTGTTTGCTTTTGGGAGGATGACGACGTGCAGTTGGCCGACCCTGACTTTGCCGGAGGAGCGAATCGCCCGAGCTTGAATCAGGCACGGGCCAACTACCGCACGTTTGGGGCCAAGGATGATCGGACGAGGTCCGTTCGCCCGTCGAAAAATAGTGAGTTGTCGTCGACTAATGACGACACAGCTTAGAATGAATTGTTAGGTCTGCTTCCGACCCGAAGCTGACGTAAGATAGTTGCAGGGGAATGGACTCAGTGACCGATTCATCAATTACGAAGGAAGACGTGGCCGGGCGGCCGCGCGTGGACAAGCTTGTGCTCACTAAGCCGCGTGAAGCACTAAAAGTTGCGCGTTCCATTCGTCAGCGTTATCGCTGGAGCGGAGCCAACGGTTGGCAGAACGGAAACATTGCAATGTTTTGGCAAAGTTCCTCTTCGTGGGGAAGATCTACGAATAGAGCTTGTTACGTCCGCTTCCGACCCACAGCAGACAAGTCATTTATCAAGTCGAGGGAGGCCCTATGGATCGCGTTGGGCTTATCACGGAACTGTTGTGCTGCGAACGACCCGTATCGGACGTTGTCGCCGACTTGGCAGCCTATGGCTGGGATAGTGATGCGCCGCTCGCTGAATTGAAGCCGTCGCACGTCCAGCACGCGATACATCGCTACGTACAGGCGGAGTTGTCCGCTACGCAGCTCGAGGAATGGGCCAACGCCATCGAGTGCCGAGATGACATTGCCTACGAACCGAGCTCCGTAGAAGGCGAGGTCATTTTCGAGTTGGCGAATCCCGAGCTGACCATGCCATTTAGTGCATCGCGGGCCGAGGAGCTTTTGCGGCTGTTGTTGGCTGACGGCTAAGGTCTGCTTCCGACCCGAAGCGGACATCGTTCAGAAGAAGGATTGAGACTGGGGGAATCGATGCTTAGCGCCCAGGACATCTTGGACGAGTACAAGTCCGGCTTGTACACCGAGGGTGAGACGATCGCGCGTTCGATTGACGCGTTAGCGGGTAGTGCCCAGCGGGACCAGCTTTGGGAGTCGCTGCCGGAGTGGATAAGGCAACGGATCGATAAGGTTCTGGACCGATTCTCGGCGGGCGATGAGGTCGTGACCTTTGGTCATGTTGACCCGACGGTCGCGCGCGAAGAGCTGTTGGAAATGAAGCGCTGGCGCGGACGTTCCTGACACCGACATGTCCGCTTACGACCCATAGCAGACATTGCGCAACGCCGTAGGCGCAGCTGGCTGATATAAGCCAATTTTCAGCTCGGAATAGGGGTTCTGGATGAGCCGTGCAGCACTAAACCATTGGAATGGCGACGCTTTCAATCGAAAGCCAGTCGCCGATTACTTGACTCAATCCCTCACTTCTCAATCTCGAAAACGAAGTGGTCAAGGAAAAGGTCTAACGGTCGCTCTCGATGCGGCGTGGGGAGCGGGGAAGACGTTCTTCGTCAAGAACTGGAGTGACGATCTGAGGCTACTAGGTCATCCCGTGGTGTATTTCGACGCCTGGGAAAATGATATTGGCGACGAAGCGTCTGTTGCGCTTATGGCTGCGGTCGTCGAGGCAATGCACGCTTGGCAGAAGGCTAACCTTCCGAGAAATGCGAAACTGCGCAAACAGGCGTCAGGGTTACTAGCAGAGTCCAAGAAGAACTTACGGCGGGCATTGGTGCCTGCCAGCAAAGTGCTTCTAAGCGGTGTTCTTCAAAAAGCTATTGGTGTTGGTTTTGAAGAGCTCAGTGACGCTATGTCGAAGAGCGATTCACCTGAAGACCCATGGGGGCGTGCAACTAAGGCGGCGGACGAGATTCTAGATAAGTTGTTCCAAGAAAATCTGGTTAGCCATCAGTCGCGAAAGGATGAGTTAGCCGCATTTCGGAAGGCTGTCCATGATCATCTCCTGCTGGTCAAAGAGCGCTCGTCGAAAGAATCCACCCTTCCAATGTTTATCTTCGTCGACGAGCTGGATCGCTGTCGTCCATCCTATGCTGTGAAGCTGCTAGAGGAAGTTAAGCACATCTTTGGTGTGGTTGATGTGGTCTACGTTATCTCAACAAACTTGCATCAGCTGCAGAACTCAGTTCGCTCGCTCTACGGGGCTGAGTTTGACGGTGCAGGCTATCTTCGCCGCCTATTCGACCGTGAGTACGTTCTGCCCGAAACCGACGGTAAGACGTTCGCCGCTACTTTGTTTGACGGGAACGGCCCTATCACGCTCGCATCCACGTACTCGGGATTGCCCCAACACGGCAGATATGACAGCGGTTACACGCATAGCTGGAGCATGATCGTCTCCGCGTTTGGGCTAGATCTGCGATCCCAGCATCAGTTGGTTCCCCTTGTTGAAGAGGTGGCAGCGGCACTAGATGATGGCGGCCATATCCACGCTCTATGGCTATTTTTCTTGTGTGCTGCGTTTCAAAGGAACAGGCCGTTTTTTGAGGTTTGTGCTGGACGGGAACTCGATGCGCCAGACTTTGAAGATAGATGTAGGAAGGTGTTCATCAAGAATCCAAAGATCGATTCTTCGCACAGGGGGCGCAGTTCGGTCAGTAGGAGCTTTTCACTATCGGAGGTGCTAAGCCACTATTACGAGTTCTCGTCTTATGACGAGAATGCAGCACGAGATATGTTGGATCAAACGCCTCGTAACGAATATCCGTACTCAATCCTTACTAAGGTCATGCAACCACTTGGGCAGCAGTGGGATATGTCTCGTCCTCGACCTATGCCGATTGCGGCCTATGTATCTCTTGTAAGGAGTGCCGGTTTCGTGCTGCGAGGTGAAGAGGATGCGGATTAATGCGAGGCTGCCCCGATAAGGGGCCGGGTGTAGTTAAGCGTGCAAGTCCGAAGACTGGTGCGGTCGTCCTTAGAAGCGACCCGGACCCTTTCGAGGCTTTTCAGTGTCGTAATGCGCTATTCGCCCGCTGCTGCGACTGTTCTTGCTGCGCGCTCTGCTGCCGCTGAGCCTGCTCTTGGTGTTCCTGGAATTGCTGCATGGCTTGCTGCCATTGCGCGCCACTCTGTTCCATAGGCGTATTCAATGCTTCTACCGTATTGACGTTGCAGAGGCGGTCATAGAAGTGGTCACGGATGCCTGCTGGGCGCTGGGCTCCCCACAGAGCACTAGCATCCTCACTCAAGGCGATTTGGTCGATTCGCTGTAGGCCTTCGGTACGAGCCTGAATTGTCAGAGCGGAAGCTAGCTGGTCGCTACGATGGTCCGGCGCGCGGCCGTTCTGCTGATCAAGCTGGTAAACGAGTTCGCGTGTCCTGAGGTAGAACGTATGGTCAGGATGTGCAGGATCGTCCAGTCGCTCAGGACACCGCAGCGATGGCGTGGCTGTGCCGGTATGTGCTGCCTGGGCCTGTGGCTGAACGCGGTCCCGTGCAAATTACGGCTGATGATTCGCTACGTAGCTGTTGCGCCAATCCTCGATTTCCTGAGCACGAATGGCCGTTTTTTCCATCTGGCAGATGGACAACGTACTTGGCCCACGGGTCGATCCGAACCGGTCCGCCCTGGCCGCGCAGTCTTTCTGATAGAAAGCCAGCCAAGCCCGCTGCGCGGCCTGGATGTCCTTGATGGAATCTTTTCCCTCTACGGCGGTGATGGACTCAAGCAACGCCTTGTAGGCCTTGTTAAGTCGCGCATCTTGGAACTGGAACTCGGTGTCGGCGCAGTCGCCCTTTAGCCCCGCTTGTCCTTGCGCTGCTTGGATGCACGCGTCATAGCTTGGCCGTATGCCGTAATACCGCAGCGATATGTAGGAGAGCCGCTCTGCGCCGGGCATGATGCCGATACCGTTGATGGTCTCGCCATGGCTCGACTTGGTTGCCTCAGCGCTCGTGGTGGACGGCTTAGCGGGCGTTTGTGGCGTCGCGCCGATGTCGCCAATAAACAGAGTTAAATTGAGGAGTGCTGCTATCAATGCGCTTGCTGATCGGTCCATAAAATCGTCCTCCCCGTTGATCGACGTGATGGTCTGCTGGATGAAAGCAAGGCCGCGAACGATAGCACTCAGGATGGCGCAAGTGAGGCGACAGTTTTTCGAACACGTTATGTAGGTTATCCCCTACAAAAAGGTGAGTTTGGATGGATGATGCTTTCGCGCTTGCGTAAACGAAGAAGGGCGGCCTCTCGGACGCCCTTCGAGTCAAACACGTACTCTAGATCGCGTACATCGTGGCGAACGCGGTTGCGCTAAAGGGAACGTAACCCGTTAGCTGCGTCAAGCACTGGGTGCTAACTCACCCTCATCCCCTTGTCATTGAATCGATAGGAGACCCAAATGTCGGCGTCGGTACTATTCATGTCCATGTCACTCGACGGGTACATCGCTGGTCCCAATGACGAACCAGGCAACCCCGGCGGCGACGGTTTCGACCGGCTGCACGAGTGGTATGGGGACTTCTCCCGGCCATCGGGGGCGGTCGCACAACTGTGGGACGAGTGGAACTCGCCGGGCGCGATTCTGGCTGGGCGGCGTACCGTGGAGCAGATCGACCACTGGGGTGGCGACAATCACGGTGTCCCCATCATCGTGCCAAGCCACCGACCGCCGGGGCCCTCGGTGGCGAACTATCCGCTGGTGAAGTACGTGCTCGGCGGGATTGAGAGCGCGATGGCGCAGGCCAAGGCCGCCGCCGGGGATCGTGACGTGCTGGTGCTTGGCGCGTACACGGCGCAACGAGCGCTAGAGGCTGGTGTGCTGGACGAGTTGCAGATCCACCAGATCCCGGTGTTGTTCGGCGGCGGCCGCCGGCTGTTCGAAGTGCTTCCGTCGCGCGTCGAATTGGAGATTGCTCGGGTGATCGATACGCCGGATGCCACACACATCCGCTATCGTGTTCGTCGCTGAGCGGTGACGCCTAAGAACTAGAGCGAATTGCCGCCCGCTTTTAGCCATCCGTGAAATCAAGGGTGGTCCAGCTGCGTCAACTCATCACACGAGGCTTCTTTGAAGTGCCCGTGGTGACGGGATAGAACCTAAGGGACTTCGTTCGCGTGCGTATCTTACGGATATCAACTATGCGCAATATCGCTATCGCCTTTGCTCTGGCGCTTCTCAGTTCGTATGGCCTTACTAGCGAATCGTTGACGGGTATTGATCGCGCCAAGCAGCTTGGTGGCCAATATGCGATTGGCAAAGAGGCATGCAGCGTCCCCGCGGAGCAGCTTGCAGCATTCAAGCAGCTGGCGGACGAAGAATTGCATGGAGACGCTGCGCTTATCGCAGCCTACAAACAAAGCGCGAAGGACGTCAGCGCCGCTATTCGCAACGACGCCCGTTGGCAGGCATCCACGGATAACGACATGACGTGCGTGCCGACGCGCCTGCTCTTTGCCCAGATCATGTTGAAGTGGAAAAGGCGGGCCGATGGCGGAGGCAAGTAGCCTGACGATTGAGCTGAGACATGCTCTTGGCGTGGCGACACCACTCGGCTGAGAAACTACGCAACGTTCGCCTTCGATCCAAAGCAGGCATTGAAAGGGGGCAGGGATGGTTCGCATTGACGTCAGCATTTTTTGCGCGGGTGAATCCTATGGTCACGCCAATGGCGACATCGACATTGCCGTTCCCAGCGGACCAGGGGCGTGTATCGACTTGTCGGGCATTGCCGCGAGCGCTCCGCCGGCTGGCTTCTCCGGTCAGCTTGTAGTCGATTCTGTCCTCTCCCTTGATGGAGGCATAAGCTCATACGCCTGCGGGGATGTGTGCGTGGCGTCGAAGGCTGAAGCGGAGCTTGTCGGCAGGTGGCTGGATGAGTTACCTGGGCTGTCTGTTTGGCCCAACGATTTGGACGATCCTCTGTTCGATGGTTCCAGATAAGTATGAAGAACGGGATGGAGTCGCTTTAGAACCGACTTCAAGAACAAGGTCAGGTTGGCTTTCAGATCCCCCGAAACTAAACCGGACCCCGTTTCGACGGCTTCCGACCTGTGGCAGACATCGCCTACGAAACGCGTGATTCGAGACCTCTTACCAACGGATTGCTTGATATGGACTCTTCGCAGGCACCTCTCGTATCGGCTTGGCTAGCGCTTCAGCATGCGCCCCAAGGATCTGCTGACTACGAATCGCTCTTTTGGGCATTCGAAGAGGTCTGTGAGCTATGTAGAAGCTCACCAGACGAGGCATGGTCGTTTATCGGCGCCGCCTGGCTCGCCGATCAGTCCAAGGTGGTCGCTGAGAACCTCTCAGCAGGTCCCTTGGAAGATCTATTGGCGAATTACGGAGAGTCCGTGATTGATCGGGTCGAGGCTGAGGCAAGTGCAAACCCAACATTCGCCTTTCTGCTGGGTGGCGTGTGGCGAAATGAGATAAAGGAAGCCGTGTGGACGCGGGTGGTTGCTGCTCGTGACCGTCGAGGCTGGGATGGAATCCCGTTTTCTTCGGGTGATATCGAATCCAACTAAGGTCTGCTTTTGACCCGAAGTGGACGCCTCACGGCTAGCGCTATAAGAGCGAGGATGCCTTCAGTGTCGACACCTCAGCACTCACGTTTAATCAATGCAGCGGCCAAAGTAGTGCTTCGTCCTCTTGGTTGCGTCCAAAAGGGCCGATCTAGAATCTGGCTTGATGACCAAGCTTGGTGGTTCGGGGTTGTCGAATTTCAGCCGTCTTCCTGGGCGAAGGGAAGCTATCTGAACGTTGGAGCGTGCTGGCTTTGGTATGAGAAGGACTTCTTGTCATTTGATGCCGGATCTAGGGTTGAGGGCTTCCATCAGTTCACCGGTGATGAAGCGTTTGCGCTCGTCGCAGAAAAGCTGGCGGAGCGGGCGAGACATGAGGTAATGGCCCTGCGCAAGCGCTTTCCATCGCCTTCGCATGTGCAGGCCTGGATCGCCGCCAAGCCCCGGACCTCGATTTGGGATCATTACCATTTAGCCGTGTCGGCCGGACTCGCCGGCGCAATAGAACGGAGCAAGCGATCGTTTGCTGATGTGATCTCTGATCCAGAGGAGAGGCCGTGGGCTACGGAAATCAGGCGGCGATCTGCCGAGTTCATGCGCTGCCTAGAACTTGGCACTGGATTTGAGGCTGAAGTCATGGACACAGTTAAACGTGCAAGAGCCTCGCTGGGGCTCTCGACTCTTTAAAACAGAACGCGGCGCCTTCGATTAAGGGCGGAACGCCGTCGTGACGCATCGCGTCTCCTTATCACTGAATCGACATCGCTGGTCCCAGCGACGGGCCAAGTCAAGATGCTTAATCATGCTCTTGAAGGTGAGACAAGAGTCTGCGTCCGACGACATCTGCCGCTTCGCGTGTCGGGAAATGGCCGATGCCGTCCAGCACGATGCGCTGGTAGCCGCGGCTGAACCATTTCTCTTGGCCTTCGGAGCTTGACGCCAGGACGGTGCCGTCGGTTGCCCCCTGGACCATGAGCGTGGGCACGTCGAGCTGTTCCACTGAAGCCACCCGACGCGAGAGTTCGGCGTAGCGCGCATCCCGCTCCTCGTCGTCTCGCCAGCGGCTGCGATAGCCGTTCAAGGTAATGGCGAGCCAATCCGGGTTTTCGAAGCTCCGCGCCGTGGCTTTGAATTCGGCCTCGTCGAACCACCCGGGTGGACTCCAAGTTTCCCACTGCATTTTTGCGAATGCGTTGGGATCCTTCGCCACAGCTTCAGCCCCCTTATCGACCGACATGAACCACTGATACCACCACGCCCGGGATTGCTGAAATGCCGGAACAACGAAAGCGCCGCGCGGCGCATAGGCCAAGGAAATCGCGGCGATCGAGAGGAGGCGATGGGGGATCAACGCGGCAAGCGCATACGCGACGCGTGCTCCCCAGTCATGTCCGATCACGGAGAAGCGCTCGATGTTCAAGCTATCCATAAGGTCAATCGCATCTTGCGCCAGCGCCTCGGTTCGACCATCGCGCAGGGTCGCCTCCGAAAGAAAGCGGGTCGGCCCACATCCTCTGAGCCAAGGTGCGATCCACCGACAACCGCCGCTTTCAAGTACCGGCGTGATGCGCCGCCAGCTACGGACGTCGTCAGGCCATCCGTGCAACAGCAACACCGTTGAGGCAGACGGATCGCCTCCGGTCTCGTAGTGGATTTCGAGGAGGTCTGTCCTGGCGGAGGGCATGATGAAGAACTCGAGGATCTGCGTTCAATCAGCATTAGCGTCGACACGCCGCTATCTTGAAGACCGCATCGGCAAAGATCATGGCGCTTCGCGCAGAACGACATGAGCGACGCCGGACAACAGGTGGCCTTATGGCCTGACTATTATGTTGCTTGCAAGCAAGATAAGTTCGATCACCTGAACCTTTTGGCGATCAGGCCGCTGTCGGTGTCTTCGTGGTCTGCGGGCGTGGGGCGTTTAACGCCGCGCTTCCTTATTGCTTGCGTCCCCTTATAGCGCCCGTTTTCAAGATCCGCTTTCGGCTGCGGACACTTGGACACTGGCATGGCACCATGCTCTCGCCTAAGGATTCGAGGGGATTCTGTGAACGATAGATCGTCCAAGCGACCCCAGTTCAGCCCGCAGGCATTACTCGGGTTTGTCGTGATCTGCATCACGCTCGGGTTCTGTGTTGCTTTTGCATCACCAAGCCTGGACCGGGTCCGCGCCTATCTCTATCTCGGTCTTTACGGGCTTGTGGCATTGAATGCCGCCGTCACCTGGGCGGTAGCCATTGATCAAGGGCTTCTCCTTCGCCAGAAGGTCGGACAAGCATTGGTCGTCTGGCTTCTTCCTGTCCTGGGCGGCTTGGTCATCGGCATTTTCATGTGGACTCAACGTGGTTCGGCGCCGCCGACTGGTTACCCAAGTGATTCCGACCGCGGGCCAAGGGATGTCTATATGGGCTCTCATCCTCCTGGGCCGCCTGGCGGATGCTGAGTCGATAAGGCGCCCACGAATTTCTGCAAAGCGCTTGTCTGCTTTCGACCCAAAGCGGACTCGGCAGAACTCCCATGTCGATTCCGCGGGCCCTCGTTCGTCGCCTACGTGAAGGCGGCCATCCCGGCCGCCGTGTCCCCAAGGAGATAGCCATGTCCTATATCGACGGCTTCGTGATCGCCGTACCCAACGCCAACCGCGACAAGTTCATCCAGCACGCCCGTACCTTCGATGCCATCTTCGTGGAGTACGGTGCCATCCGGGTGGTGGAGTGCTGGGGCGACGACGTGCCCGACGGTAAGGTCACCGATTTCCGCCGTGCCGTGCAGGCGACGCAGGACGAGACCGTGGTGTTCTCCTGGGTGGAATGGCCCGACAAGGCCACCCGCAATGCGGGCATGGAGAAATTCATGAAGGATCCGCGCATGGAAGCCGCCGCCGATTGTCCTTTCGATGGGAAGCGGATGATCTTTGGCGGGTTCGAGGCGGTGGTGAGTTTGCCTGGATAGGAGGCTCTGATCCGCGTGCTCTGGGCAAGGATGGGGCGCCCGTTAGCTATCTAGAGGAACGGGCGAAAAGGGGTGTGGGGGGCTTCCAGTCTCTCGCCCCCTTTTTTAGAGTTCGCCGTCGATCCAAGGACTCATGAAGTATCAGGTCGATCCGAGGTAGATCAGTTGGCAATGTGACTGACCAGGGTTTCAAGCTGCAATCGAAGGAGTGGGTATCGCATGGACGAGGTATTTGATGCACTCATCAGGCGCGTTCACCAATGTGCTGAAGATGGTGCAGTGGTGACGGTGAAAATCGACGGTGAGCGGATGCTTGCCGGCGTTCCGGCGGTCTATACGGTGGTCATCTCTGGAGGGAGGCTGTCCCGGGATGACTTCTACCGACGTGATGGCCGGGACATTGCAGAACTCGTCCAAGGTGCGCTTGATTACTATCAGTCCGCGCGAAGTCGTTGAGCAGTTGCCGGGTCGGTGGTGACGTGGAAATACGAAGTCCGGACGAGTCTCGGGGCTAGTGATGCGAATCAGCAAAGAGCAAGCAGAAGCCATCTGCTATCGGGAAATCAATCAGCCAAGGTTGGATTGGCCAGATACACCCGAGCTGATAGTCGTGCGCTCGGATGAGCGCGAAAGAACCTGGGTTGTCTATTACCAATCCCGGTCGTGGGTTGAAACCGGTGACTTCTCCCAGGCGATCGCTGGCAGCGGGCCTTATGTGATCTCAAAAGCTACGGGAGAGTTTGTCATAGCTGGCACGGCAGCTCCGCTTTCCGATCGTTTGTTGGAGGCGGAGGACGTTCTGGCGGCGAAAAACGCGTTTTGGCTGGAAGATGCTTTTCGTGTGGCTCAGCAAGTGTTGGACGGCGATATGGATCCGAACTTCGGATGCTCGCTGATTGCGGAAATCAACCAGAAGGTTGGATACCGGTCTGAGCTGGACGTGTTCACGGCACTCGCTCATGACCAAAACGGCCATGAGCGCTTCGGCTTTACCGCGCAATCGTGCGTTGCGGAGATTTTGGACGCTTGCCACGACCTCTTGCGGTCGAATGCGACCTGAGTCCGGTGGCGGCGGCGATAGGCTTGATGCCTACCGTACCCTTGATCTCGCCCTCGATGATGCGGTCAATCAATCACCGCATAGGCATCCGCCTCGATCAGATAACCCGGCGACAGCGATGTCACGCCAAGCAATACGTCTGCGGGTTTGTGCTCGCCGAACAGCGTCTGCCGGGCTTCTTCAATGATGGGCAGGCATTCGTCGCGGTTGTAGTTGACGACGTAGATGGTGATCTTCGCGACCTGATCGGGCCTCGCGCCCGCGGCTGCCAGGGCGCGGCCGAGGTTGGCGAACACCTGGCGGGCCTGGGTTGCGAGGTCCCCGGGGCCGACGAGCTTGCCATCGATGTCTTCGGGTTCCTGGCCCGAGACGAACACCAGCTTGCTCCCCGTCGCTACGACGACCTGCGTGTATGTCTGCGGAGTCGGCAGGGTATTGGGGTTGATGCATTCAAGCGTCATGGGTCGCGTTTCCTTGCTGTGGGGACGGTGTGATGTAGCGTAGAACGTTACCGAGTTGGTGAGCGATCGTTTCTCAAGCCATCTCCGCCTGCGCGCGCTTCCAGGCTCGTGGCGACTGGCCGGTGTAAGCCGAGAACGCGCGCGACAACGCGGCTTCACTTCCATAGCCCACATCGGATGCCACCACCTTGATCGGCTTGCCGGCGAGCAGCGCCTGCTGCGCCAGCGTGATGCGCCATGCCTGCAGATACTGTCCTGGTGTTTGCCCCAGTACATCGCGAAACGTAGAAGCAAAGGCGCTGCGCGACATGCCCGCCGCCTTGGAAAGCTCTTCCAGCGTCCAAGGGTGCGCCGGCGCCTCGTGCATGGCGACGATGGCGTGGCGCAGGCGCGCGTGGCCCAGGCCGCTGAGCATGCCGCCGCGCACGTCGCCGGTTTCCATCAACTGGCGCAGGACCTGGATGATCAGCACTTCGAACAGGCGATTGACCAGCGCCATGCGGCCGCAGCGGTCGGCGAAGGCTTCTTCGAATAACACACTGAGTACCGGCGAGGCACCGAAGAGCTGGGCGAGCGGCAGGCAGGTCGCGTCCGGGAGACCCAGGCCGATGGGATTGCGCTCGCCGCCTTCGAACACGAGGTTGGCGCACGCCAGCTCCGCGCCCAGGATGGGGTCGGTTTCGAGGTGGTGGGAGACGGCCCGCGGGTAGAGCAGCAGGCTGGGTTCGGTGATTTCGAGCTTCGTGCCGCCGTAAGTCACGCGGAGCGGGCCGCGCCGTATGAGGTGCATCTGTCCCATGCCCGGCGCTGGTGTGAGGGTGCCGGCACCGCATACCAGGCCGGTATTGAAGACCTCCGCGCGGACGCTGAATCGGCTCAGCAGGACCTCCAGCCGATCGGTCATGGCGTACTCCTGATCAAGTTTTGGCGACTATACGTCACCTAAAGTCATCCGGGGGCGTGCAAAGTGTGCTCGCCGGCCTGGGCGTCGCTTCATCCGCCGCCGGGACCCTTCGAACGCTGCCTGCACGCGGGTAGGCCCCCTTTCCTCCATCCAAGGCGAACACTCTCATGGGCATTTCACCCATCGGTTGGCTTCACACGCTCGGCAGCCTGCCTGCCATCCCCTTCGCGATTTACATGCTGGTCAAGCACGGCCAGATCGCGCCTGAAACTACTGCAGGTCGCGCGTATTTCGTCTTCATGCTGCTCGGCGTACTCACCGTGTATCCGATCGCGCACCAGCCGGCTAGTTCGGTCATCGCGACGATCACGCTTGTGCTGTTGCTGGTGGGCTATGGCGCTTCCAGGCTGGCTCGGGCCAGCAGGGCGGTGAAATATGTCGAGACTATTTCGCTGAGCATTACGGTGTTCCTGCTGCTCGTCCCTTCGGTGAGCGAGACCTTGCGGAGGCTTCCCGTGGGGAATCCCATCGCGAAGGGCCTCAACGATCCCATTCTGCTTGGCGCGCAAGGCTTCCTCTTTCTTGCGCTGGTGATCGGCATCGCGCTGCAGGTGCGTGCGCTTTACAAGCGCCGTGTCGCGGTCTCGGCTTCAGCGTCCGTGGAGACTTCGGGCTGAGGTCGCAGCCCCGGCACAGCAAGTTGAAACGTCGTCGCTGTCGTCGCACGGATGAACGAAGGCCGGGCTGGTTCAGCAGCTCCGGCCTTTTGTCTGTCGTGCGGTGATCTTTAGTGCAGCGAGAAAGCAGGCTCCGCATTCGCGGGTGGGCTTAGTTCATTCGACTCGGCAGGCCACGAGTTCGCCGGGCTTGCTCTCGTCTAGCACGAGCGAATCCCAGTCCGCCCAATCGCCTTTGCCTGCGAACCAGATGCGTCCATCGCGATAAGCCAGTGGCCGGTACGTGGCGAGTCCGCGAACCGACAGTGGGGTTTCGACGCCGGAGTGCAGATCGACCAGCGAAGGCTTGCCTTTACGCGGGCCGCTCTTGAAGAACGGGAGCAGCAGCATGTGCTGTCCATCGGGCGAGAACAGGCCGTGACTGCTCTCGTCGATCTCGCGCAGGCACCGCGGGTCTGATCCATCGGAAGCCGTTTCGAGCGCCGAAGGATGCCGCATGCCCAGACGGCCGTAGTGCGTGTGGTTGCCCATGGTGAACACGCGCAGCCGATCGCCCAGCTGGACGGCATCGCCCAGGGTCGAGCCGGCATATTCGGGAACACCATTGATGCCCTCGGGATCGACGCGGTAGGGCACGATGGTCGGTCCGTCGGAGAGCGCGCGCTCGTCCCATCGGGCCGTACCGGCTTCCACGTCGACGTGGAGCGTGGCCAGGTAGGCCGGATAGTCGGGGCTCGCGTCGGGATGGCGGAAGATGACGGGTACCCGGTCGTTGCCGGTCACCCCTGCCCGCTCCGGGATGTAAGCGCGTTTGCCGGTGATGCAGGCTGCCAGCGGAAGCGGTGCGAGGGCGATTTCCGTAGGCGGCGCGTCGCCATAGGGGTCGAAGATCCATAGCCAACGGTCGGCGACCAGCAGCCCCACGCGCTCGCCTATCCGGAATGAATGCGGCGCGCCGAAGCTGGCGTGCTTGGTCGTATCGTCCTCGCGGCATTGGGCCATGCGCGCTCGCATCGCATCGGGGACTGCCAGGGGGCGTCGAAAGCCGCTTCCCGCATGGATGAGGGACGTCTCGAACTCGTCATTGGCATACGTCGTGAGGTGGACGACCGCCGTGCCGTCGGCGAGCGGATGAAGGCCTTTCAGATAACCGCGGTCGTCATCGGTCAGGGTTTGCGCTTCGAACAGCGGGAGGCGTAATGCGATGGAAGGTGTCATTCGCAAGATCTTTTCAGAAACGGAGCATGCCGATAAGGCGCCGGAAGTCACGAAGACGAGAGGGAAAGGGAGACATCGAGTCCGTTAGGGGAGGCAGGCTTGCGAGAGGGCTGCAGGCAGCGCGAAACGCCGGCCTCGCCAGGCGGCTGGATCATCGTTGATGCAGGCCGCCGCCCATCGACTTCCGGCTTTCGGTCGCCCTGATGATGGATTGGATCAGCCGTGTCAGCGGTTGCTCGAAAAGTCGAATGCCCACAGTCCGTTTTCACGTGTGAGATCGATATCGATGGTTTGTGCGCCGACCGGCACGGTGTAACGGGTCATATCGGAGAAGTCCCTGATCGAGTAGGTCTGGCCGGCCGTGGGTGGCTTAGCCATCGTGAAATACAAGTGGTTCAGATGCTCGAAGCTGACAGCCATATTCGTGTCTACACGCGGCATGGTGACTACCGGCCGGCCCGCAACTAACCAGTGGCAATCGAACTCCATGAACGGCGTTACCGTGTTTATGACGCCACATTGTTTAGGGGACAGCCTCTCCTGGGCTTCAGCCGGCGAGCTCAGGTGCAAGACCAAACGGCGCCCATCGATTAAAGCTGTTCGATACAGTTGGCCGGGTGCGATGGCGACGGTATTGGGGATGCGTGGCGTGCTCGGTTCGCTATCCGTGGGCGTCACATTCACCTGGATATCGTTTTCGTAGAGGAAGGCGTCGGCCGATCCTTCCGCTCCGGTCAGTACTCGCCACGCATGGATACGGCTGTTCCGCTGGGGAGATTCTGGCCTGATAAAAACGAGAACGGCCATTCCGTCCATATCGGCAACGTTGAAACGAACATTGAATTTGGTCATTGGCCTCCCCCTTTGAGGCGATCGCGGCAATCGGCCGGCCATCAGGCCGCCGGATTGAACACGGTATCAGTCTATCCATCGATGATTGGCTGGGTACCGTTGCGGGCATGGCTCGTGCCCGCATTGGCGGCTGAGTTCGAGGTCAGGAGCATTGCTTTCGGCCCGTAACGGACCTGGCACAAACGCGCCCGTCGATCACGTCGGGCACGCCATTTCGGTCGGCCGGGTACAATCCGCGGCATGTTCAAACCTCATCGCGAAGATTTCCGGCTTTCGGTCGCCCCCATGATGGACTGGACCGACCGTCACTGCCGGTACTTCCACCGTCTGCTCTCCCCCCATGCCCGCCTGTACACCGAGATGGTGACCAGTGCGGCGCTGGTGCGTGGGAAGCAGCTGCGCCTGCTGGAGCACAGCCAGCAGGAACATCCGGTAGCGCTGCAGCTGGGCGGGAGCGATCCGGCCGAGCTGGCGGAGGCGGCGCGGCATGGCGCGGAGGCGGGGTACGACGAAATCAACCTCAACGTGGGTTGCCCGTCCGATCGCGTGCAGTCGGGCAAGTTCGGCGCCTGCCTGATGCGCGAACCGGCGCTGGTGGGCGATTGCGTGAAGGCGATGCGCGATGCGGTGGACGTGCCGGTGACGGTGAAGTGCCGCATCGGCGTGGACGACCAGGACGACTACGCGGACCTGCAGCACTTCACCGAAACCATGATCGCCGCAGGCGTGGAGATCCTGGTGGTGCACGCGCGCAAGGCGTGGCTGCAGGGGCTGAGTCCGAAGGAGAACCGCGAGATTCCGCCGCTGGATTACGAGCGCGTGTATCGCCTCAAGCGGGAGTTTCCGCAGCTGGTGGTCGTCATCAACGGCGGCGTTACCACCGTGGAGCAGGTGCAGGCGCATCTGGCCCAGGTGGATGGCGTGATGCTCGGGCGCGCGGCGTACCACGACCCCTACATCCTGGCCCGCGTGGAGGCTGCCCTCTATGGCGAGCCGCTGCCGGAGCGCGACGATGTGCTGCGCCACATGCGGCCGTACATCGAGGCTGAATTGGCACGCGGCACGGGGCTCAAGCACATCACCCGCCACCTGCTCGGGCTCTACCAGGGCGAGCCGGGCGCACGGGGCTTCCGCCGGATGCTGAGCGAGGGGGCGCATCTGCCCGGGGCGGGCTGGGATCTGCTGGAACGGGCCATGGCGCCCGGGCGGGCTGTAGCGGCGTGACAGCCGGGGGCGATCGGGTCAGTATTCAGGCCCGGTTCCATAGTCTGAACGAGGATAGCCTCCGTTCCCCGGGGTTTTGTTGGCGAAATGAAGACAATCCTGCGTATATCGGCTCTTTTGTTGCTCCTGGCGACCGCCTCGGTGGCCGCGCAGGCGCAGGAGCCGTCCATGACGCTCGAGCAGGCGGTGAACCAGGTGCAGCAGGAGACCGGCGGCAAGGTGCTGTCGGCCAGCACTGTGCGGCGCGGCCGCAACGCGTTCGAGCACCGGATCAAGGTGCTTACCCCCTCCGGGCATGTGCGCGTGGTCACCGTGAACACGGAAGCGGGCAGGGCCCCGGCTTCCTCGGATTCCACCAAGAACCCTGCCGGCGACGGCGAGGGCATTAAGGAGAAACACTGATGCGCATCCTTTTGGTAGAGGACGAGGCGCCGCTGCGCGAAACCCTCGCCGCACGCCTGAAGCGCGATGGCTTCGCCGTCGACGCGGCACAGGACGGCGAAGAGGGTCTCTACCTCGGCCGCGAAGTGCCGTTCGACCTGGCGATCATCGATCTGGGCCTGCCCAAGATGTCCGGCATGGACCTGGTCAAGGCGCTGCGTGAGGTCGGCCAGCGTTATCCCATCCTGATCCTCACGGCGCGCGGCAGCTGGCAGGACAAGGTCGAGGGCCTGAAGCACGGCGCCGACGATTACCTGGTCAAGCCCTTCCACGTGGAAGAACTGCTGGCGCGCATCAACGCGCTGGTGCGCCGCGCCAGCGGCTGGTCCAAGCCGGTGCTGGCCTGTGGCCCGATCAAGCTGGATACCACCGCGCAGACCGTCTCGGTGGAAGGCAAGCTGGTGGACCTCACCAGCTATGAGTACAAGGTGCTGGAATACCTGATGCTGCATGCGGGTGAGCTGGTCTCGAAGGCCGACCTCACCGAGCACATCTACCAGCAGGATTTCGACCGCGACTCCAATGTGCTGGAGGTCTTCATCGGCCGTCTGCGCAGGAAGCTCGACCCGGAAGGCACCCTCAAGCCCATCGAGACGGTACGTGGACGCGGATACCGCTTTGCCATCCCCCGCAGCGAAAGCGAAGGCGAATGATCCCGACCCGCCGCGCCGCCCGTTCTCACTGGCGGCGCGCGCGGCCCTGGCCACCGGCTTCGTGCTGGCGGCCTTCCTGGGCGTCGTCGGCCTCACGCTTTCCCGCACCAGCGCCGAAACCGCGCTGAAGGAATTGCAGGACCGCCTGCAGAACTACTTTGTGGCGTATCTGGCCGGCACCGAAGTGGGGCGCTCCGGCAAGGTGCTGCTTCCCGATACGCCGCCCGATCCGCGTTTCTCCCAGCCGGGCTCCGGCCTGTACGCCATTGCGTTGGGCGAGAACGGCGTCGTGCTGAAGTCGCCTTCGGCGATCGGGCGCGATTTCGACTTCCTCAAGCCGCTGGAAACCGGGCAGGGCCAATTCGTCGGCCCGATCGACACGCGCATGGGGCGCCTCTATTACTACGCCTACGGCGCGGCGCTGGACACGTCCGAAAAGAAATCGGTGAAGGTCACCTTCATGGTGGCGCAGGCCGAGGACCAGCTCGAAGGCCAGAACGCGGTGTTCCGGCGCAGCCTGATCTTCTGGCTCGCCACGCTGGGCGTGATGCTGATCCTGCTGCAGTTGCTGCTGTTGCGCTGGAGCCTGACGCCGCTGCGCAGGGTGGCCAGCGACATGAGCCGCGTGGAACGCGGCGAGGCGGAGCACCTGGACAGCCGCTATCCGCTGGAGCTCACCGGCCTTACCGAACGCATCAACGCCTTCATCGACACCGAGCGCGAGCAGCGCACGCGTTACCGCAACACGCTGGCGGACCTGGCGCACAGCCTGAAGACGCCGCTGGCGGTGATCCGCTCGCGCCTGGAATCCACCGACGGCAGTCTTTCGCCGCTGCGCAACGACGTGCTGGACCAGGTGCGCCGCATGGATGAGCTGGTGGCCTACCAGCTGGCGCGCGCAGCGACCACGGGCCGGCAGATGTTCGCCTCCGCGATTCCGATCGCTGGCCATGCGGAAGATCTCGTGCAGAGCCTCGAAAAGGTCTACGCGGCGAAGAACGTGCTGTGCGAATTCGATATCGACGAAGGCGCCGCGTTCTACGGCGAGCAGGGCGACCTGCTGGAACTGATGGGCAACCTGCTGGAGAACGCCTTCAAGTGGGCTGGTCACCGCGTGCTGCTGGTGGTGAAGATGGAGCCGGTCGCCGGACGCCAGCGTCCGGGCCTGTGGATGAGCGTGGAAGACGACGGCCCGGGCATCGACGACGACAAGATCGAGAAGGTGCTCCAGCGCGGCGTGCGCGGCGACGAGCGCGTGCAAGGCCACGGCATCGGCCTGTCGATCGTCCAGGACATCATCAAGGCCTATCGCGGCGAGTTGACCGTGGATCGCTCGCCCGAATTCAACGGCGCGCGCTTCAGCGTGCGGTTGCCGCCCAGCTGATCCGGCATCGCCGTCTGTTTCGTGCGCCGGGTTTCAGCAAGGCGCGAGCTCAGTGGGGCGCGGGCGAAGGGCCGTAGTAGGCGTCAAGCAGCGCGGCCACCGCCGGATCGGCGCGGCGGAGCACGCCCGGCTGCGACCAGTGCATCTCGCTCACCACGGCGAAGAATTCGTCCGGGCCTTCGGCGGCGTAGGGATCGATCAACGTGTCGCGGTCGCGCGCCACGGCGTCCGACAGATGGTCGTAGGCACGCTGGAAGGCCACGATCCAGTCGCGCCGGCTGATGTCGTCCGGGAGCGGCGGCACGCCGTCGGGGGCGCCGTCGAGCATGTCGAACTTGTGCGCCATCTCGTGCACGACCACGTTGTAGCCATCCCATGGCTGTTCGAGGTCCAGCTGCACGTCGGCCAGGGACAGGATCAGGGGGCCGCGCTCCCAGGCTTCGCCGATGAGCACGTCGTCCGCCTCGCTCACCACGCCGCTGTGCTCGTCGTGGTGGCTGCGCCGCACCTTGAACTCGCCGGGGTAGACCAGGATTTCGCGCCAGCCGCGCAGGCCGCCCGCGCCTTGCTGCAGGGCCGGCAGGCAGGCCTGCATCGCGATCAGCAGGCGCAGCCGGTCGTCCAGCTCCGCGCCGGCCAGAGGGTGGAAGCGCTTGCGCGCGAGGAAGTGGCTGGCGAGGCGGCGCAGTTGCTGCTGGCGACCTTCATCGAGGCGGCGGGCCAGCGGACAGGCGGCCAGCGCACGGCGCCAAAGCGGGTCGGGAACCGTGGGCGGGTCGAAGCGCGACAGCCACTGTCGCCACCAGGGCCCCGCCACGAACGGCTTACTGGATGGAGCCCGGCAGCAGGGACTGCCAGCCGAGGCTGATGCGCCGACTGCGCTGCGAGCCGGAGGAGCCGCCGCCGTTACCGGGCGGGCAGTTCTCGCTGGAGGAGGAGCCGGAGGCGGGATTGCTGGTCGGGTTGCCGTCGCGCGGCACGCCGAGGACGTCGCCCCCGTTGCCGCTGACCTCGTGGTTGACGGCGCTGTCGACGCCGGCGCGCTGCATGGAGCCCAATTCCTGGGTATCGGCGTCCATGGCCGAAGCGGCACCGATGGCGCCGACGCCCAGAACACACGCGAACAGGAACTGCCTGATACCCATGGCGGCTCAACCCCTTGATCCGCAAACCAAGGTCCGGATCGTCTCAGAATTGTGAAAGGGATACTAGTGCCGAGCCCGGCACGGGCAGGGCGCGCCAGTCCCACAAGTACTAGTCGAGGCGGCCGGATGTCGGCTACTCGGCTTCCGGCGCAGGCTCTAAGATGCCCCGATGCATGCGATCGACCCATCCCCGACGAGGCCCGCCGCCCGCCGGCCCTCCCGCCTTGGCGGCCCGCACTGATGCAGGCGCAGCACCTGCTCGCCCTGCTGGCGCCGGGAGAACCGCTTTCCGGCGAACGCCTGGCCGAACAGGCCGGCGTGACGCGGGCGGCGATCTGGAAGCAGATCCAGGCGCTGCGTTCGCGCGGCGTGCCGATCGAGGCGCGCGGCGCCGCCGGCTACCGCCTGCCATGGCCTTTGCAGATGCTGGACGCCAAGCGCATCCGCGCCGCCGTGCCGGCCGCCTCGCGCAAGCGCCTGGGTGAGCTGGAGGTGCATTGGGAGCTGGATTCCACCTCCAGCGAGCTGCAGCGCCGCGGCTCGGGCGCGGCGGACCTGAGCGTGGTGATCGCGGAGACGCAGAGCGCCGGACGCGGGCGCCGCGGCCGCACCTGGCTTTCGCCGCCGGGTCTCAATCTCTATCTGTCCTGCCTCAAGCGCTTCGACGGCGGTTTCGCCGCGCTCTCCGGGCTGTCGCTGGCCGTCGGGGTGGTCCTGCTGCGCGCGCTGAAATCGCTGGGCATCGACGAGGCGGGCCTGAAATGGCCCAACGACGTGCTCGCCCGCGGCGGCAAGCTGGCCGGCATCCTGGTCGAGCTCAGCGGGGAATATCAGGGACCGTGCGCCGCGGTGATCGGCATCGGCCTCAACCTTCGCCTCACCGAGGCGTTGCGCGACCAAGCCGGCCAGCCAACCTGCGACCTGGCCACCCTCGCGCCGGGCGAGCTGCCCGACCGCAACCGGGTGGCGGCGGCGCTGATCACCGCCCTGGCCGAGGGGCTGACCCAGTTCGAACGCGAAGGCTTCGCCGGTTTCGTGGACGACTACGCGGCCCGCGATCTGCTCAAGGAGGTGCCGCTGCGCGTCCAGGGCGCGCAGGGCACGCTGGAAGGCCTCGGCGCCGGTGTGGACGAACGCGGTGCGCTGCTGGTGCAGGCCGCCGACGGCTTGCACCGGATCGATAGCGCGGACGTCTCGGTGCGTCGCGCATGAGGCTGTTGCTGGACTTGGGCAACACCCGCCTGAAGTGGGTCCTGCAAGATGACGCGGGCTGGCGCGAACGCGGCGCACTCGGCTGGGATAGCGACGTCGCCGGTGGTCTGCGCGACGCCTGGCGCGCACTCGCCACGCCGGACGACGTGCTCGGTGCTTCCGTGGTGGACGCCGCGCGCGAAGCCATCGTGGCCGAGGCAGTACAGGCCGGCTGGAAGCGCGACACTTATTGGGTGCGCACGCCAGCGGAAGCCTGCGGCGTACGCAATGCCTACGACCAACCGCAGCGTCTCGGGGTCGATCGTTTCCTCGCCATGGTGGCTGCGCACGCTGGCGGACATGGGCCCTGCGTGCTGGCGGGCGTGGGCACGGCGCTGACCCTGGATGCACTGGCTGCGGATGGCCGCCATCTCGGCGGGCTGATCGCGCCGGGGCCGCAGCTGATGCAGCAATCGCTGGTCGGCGCCACCGCGCGCGTGCGGCCGGAACGGCCGGGCGTGGTGCTGGATGCGGCGGCCAACACGGCCGATGCCGTGGCGTCCGGTTGCTGGCAGGCCGCCGCCGCGCTGATCGAGCGCTTCGCGCGGCGCATGGCGCCCGCGCTGGGCGGTTCGCCGGCCCTGCGGCTGGGCGGGGGCGATGCCCAGGCGTTGCTGTCGCTGCTCGAATATCCGGCAGAGCTGGCGGAGGACGGCGTGCTCCACGGTCTGGCCGTGTGGGCGAGTGCGCATCCGCCGTCCGTCCGCCCTCTCTAGAATGGCAGTTTGCCGCTTTCCCTCCGTCTAGGTCGTTGCATGGTTCTGCGCCTGTTGTTCGTTCTGCTGATCGCGCTCAACATCGCTGTCGGTGCATGGCTATGGTTGGGGCAGGACGACGCGCACGGCCGTAGCGCGAGTGACCCGGGGGTGCCGACGCTGCATTTGCTGTCCGAACGTCCGCCACCGCCGGCGAGCATCTCCGCGGCGGCCAGCGCGCCGGTTCCGCAGGCCGTGGCGTCGTTGACTGCCGCACCGGTCGCGACGGCGAGCGTGGCCAAGGCCCAGCCCGAGGCTCCCGCCCCTGCGCCTGCGCGTCCCAACAGCTACACCTGTATCTCGATCGGCCCCTTCGCCACGCCGGCGGACATGCATAGCGCGCGCGGCGCGCTGGCCTCGCAGGCTGCGCGCATGCGTTCTCGCCAGGAGCAGACCACCCAGACGCGCGGCTGGTGGGTCTACCTGCCCGCCAGCCCGAGCCGGGACCAGGCGCTGGCGCAGGCGCGGCGGTTGAGCGCGGCCAACATCGGCGACTACTTCGTGGTCGGCTCCGGTGGCCAGCCGAACACCATCTCGCTGGGCCTGTTCAAGGACCCGGCCAACGCCCGCAAGCGGCGCGACGAAGTGGCAGCCGCCGGCTTCCCCGCGCAGATGACCGAGCGCACCGAGACGGTGCCCGAATATTGGCTGGATCTCGCCGTGGCCGACGGCGCGCGCTTCGACTGGCGCAGCCGCCTGCGCAACGCCAGCGTGGGTTCGCACAGCACCGGATGCTTCTGATCGCGCGGCCCCGCGCCTGCAGGCGCGGGGGGCGACCTGCTAGACTTCGCGTCCTTCGCCGGCATAGCTCAGTTGGTAGAGCAACCGCCTTGTAAGCGGTAGGTCGTCTGTTCGAGTCAGACTGTCGGCACCAAGGAAATCAAAAGCCTGCGGAGACGCGGGCTTTTTTGTTGTTCGATAAGGCAACTGCTAGGCAACGGATTCGGGAATGAAGCCGCGATGGGAGTCGTAGGTAAGGGAGAGTTTTGCAGTTAGGACGCCCATCCAGCCCGAGCGCTTATCTCCCAGTACGAGGGACAAGGTATCGGAGTACGAGAATGCAAGCCAAGCGACCAAATCACCCTCGCGGAGGTCGGGAAGCTTACCCGCAGGGTCAATTGCGAACGCAGCGAACGGGCCATCGGCATCAGCCACTTGGACGAGGATGACTGGCTCCTCGCCCTCCTTGACCTTCAGAGTTCGGATGATGGCTACTAACGCCACTCTCTCCGCTACTCGATTATCGGTGTACTTGCACTCCGTGGCGAACGCTGAGTCAGCATCGCGGAAGCGAAGTGTGTCGGATGACTGACTTTGAGGCTGAGAATTTCCTCTTAGCTGTCGGGCAATCCAGTTAAGCACGGCCTATCCTCAGTTTGTGATCTATCTAGATGCCGTTGCGCTTACAAAACCCCATCAGCTTCTGGTGAGTAGATGTGTGTGGGGATTTATAGAAACCCCCGCTTATCGATTGGAAGAGGGGCGCAGGCACTTTCTGCCCGGTTCGAATGAAGCCGGACTTCACATCTATCTCAAGAGGTTCGGCGCGCAACACTTCTGCGTGTCTATAGGACACGTAAGAGTCGTGTCTTACAAAGTTCAATCCGCAGCCAGGTTGCAATACGCATGTTCTGTCAACGCGCGCGTACGCAGTGATGCTGCATAGGGGCACAAGTAGAACCGCGCCCTTTCCATAGACGATATCGTCTGCGGGGTCATTCATTACAAAGTGGAGGTGTTCCTTACCCTGATCGGTGAGGACATAGATCGTGCCCCTTTGAATGACGTGCGTCCATGCAGCCATTGGATCTACCTGTACCGGCTCAGCACTCGATCGAGGGACCGCCTCTCGCGATATTTCTCAGCCCGCTCGCTGGCTTCTTTCTCTTCAACGCCGAGGGCTAAGAAAAGCTTCTCGGGCTTAATATCGAAGCTGGAACCGTTGGGATCTTCCCACTCCTGACAATTTTTATGCGTCCAGTCCCGAAGATCCCACTGGGACATCGCGCCGAAGCGTGCATAAGTCTGGTCGAGGATTTCGCGATCCGGTCCAGACAACTCGTCCAAATCCCAGTGGTTACTTTGAGCGGTGGTGTTGATGTCATACGCCGTGCGCGCTGCTATCCATCGCGACCAATGGTCGTCCTCTCGCGCGCCGTTCATTAGTTCGTAAACGAGCGATAGCACCGGTCCGTGGGGCATCGATACAAGTCGATCCCCAGATAAGGTATCTCCATAGAGGCGCACACTCTCCCGATCCGCCAAATACATGAGTTTGAGCAACTTCATGTAGGGGGCCGGACGGCCTTCTTTTCTGAGCAGGTAAGCCGCTACCTGAGCGACTTTCTCTGGCTTGAACACAACGCCTTCCTTCGGGCTTAGCCCGGTGGCCATAGCAAGTATCTGGACGACTTGCAGCCAACACAAATTCCGTGCGTCCACTGCACTGGACGAGCGCCATTTTGCCCAGATGTCTACAATTTATCCACAGGTTTATGCACCGGCCTTTCTGATAGGTTAAGAGACCGTGCTCGGGTGAAAAATATCGCTTCAATTCAATGATTTGATGTATACCGCTTCTAGCTCTCATAGGCCGCGACAGCGGGTGTCTGCTGCTCCTGATCCGCGCAAGACAGGTATTACGTGTTTCGTCGGCAACCAGCCGGCGCCCGTAGCGATGCCGGTGGAAGCTGAACGGTACGCAGCGGTAATCATCGGTCAGCCTGCGACGGTCTGTGGCCCATAATTCCGCAGCGACCTGTCCGGCCGTGGCGCCGTCGTTAGAGAATCAGATTCTGCCGATTGGCCCTCCCACCTCGCCCTCCTATAGTTGCAACGCCCCGCGAGTCCTGGCGGCGCACACCCCGCGCGCGGCAGCCGATGACCGGGGCACACTTCTAGTCGAAGTGGTCGAACGGTTCCGGCTTTCCCCGCCACATCTCGCGCAGTTGCACTGCTAAGTGGTGCTTGAACGCGTTCGGCGCAAACCGATCAAACTTGCCCCGTGGATCTTCTGCACCTCGCGCCAGCACAGTTCGCTCCCAGCGAGACCTCGCAGCGATCCATCGCTCCAAGTGCTTCATGGCTGTCGCCTCGCGCTGGTAGGTCGCTACCTCCCGGATACGGGAAACGCCCAGCATGATTTCAAGGTGCCAGACGCCGTTACGGCGGATCAGCCAGGCGAACTCCCTAGACACGAAGGGTCTCACTAGGTGTGCGTGCCAGCGGGATAGCGGAGTGCCTCCCCGCATCCCGAGTTGCACCCACTGAACTTCGACTGCCCCCATGGGGCCAGGGTATGCCTCAGCAGTCTCGGCATTGGAGACCGGACGTATGGCTAGTTACGGCTACCGAGGTCCGCTTGGCAAGAAATCATCAACTACTTTACGCCACGGCCTCATGGCGGAAATGTTCGTGGAACCGCGCCATTTGATTCGGATGGAATGCTCCCACAAGCGTGGGGTATTTCATCATCACGATATGGCGGTGCATGACGATGTAGCTCTCGTCAGAGTCATGCAGATCCTGGTACGTGTCGTCGTGAACAGCGTAGAGAATCGGGAACGTCGCTCGCAGCGAATCTAGAAAGTCCGGCACCGTTATGCGCTGAAAGGCGTTGAGGCACCAGTGATTAAGCTCAAGCGCAACGACGGGCCTAAATTTCTTCAGGGTTCTGGTACCCCCTTTTATGACGCTTCCTTCGAAGCCTTCGACATCGATTTTTATGAAGTCGATTGCGTCTAGGTTGAGCAGCCCAGCTACGTTATCAAGCTCGTCGATAGCGATGCTCTCTACCGTGTGACCCTCGCTCGCCCTCAGCTGATTTGAAACATAGCCGCCTGATCGATTGTTTGGTGCAAACGTCAGCTCGAATGCCCCCTTCTCGGCTCCGAGTCCATAGTTGTGAAGCACAATATTCGGAGCCACCGACGTGTTAGTTCTGAGTAACCTGAATGTGCTCGGTGACGGCTCGAATGCATGCACAACGTCGGCCATCGATGAAAGCGCCAAAGCTGTGCACCCGATGTTGGCGCCTATGTCGAGAACCGTGCCTTGCGCAAAACAGCGAAAGAGGGCAACCATCTCCGGTTCGAACACCGGGCCGACTGCTTCTAGATAAGCATCATCAGATTGAAGGGTGAAAGACTTTCCAGCAATTTCGACGTTCGCTTCCATGAGTGTCTCCATGCCAAGCCCCGATCCTGCCATCCCATTCGGATGGGACGCCAGTGCATTGAGTACCAGCTACCACTATGAAGGGATGTCGAGCGTCCAAATGCTTCTGAAAGTACGCCGAGCTGCGCCTTTAGGCGCTCCATATTTACCCGGTGGCTATCCTCGGCCCTGGCGTTGCGTCATACCTGTGCGCTACGTATGTAGCTGGATTAGGAGAGCCCTTCGGTTGATATGCGAACGCGCTACGGACCTTGCGCACATTGATATCCAGCACATCACAGCACCAGCGAAAACTAAAGGGCGCGGTGTTTCGATCATCGGCCACCCAGGCGATCGCCTGTAGCTCGTATGGCCTGGGTGACGCCAGAGGGGATTTTCGACGGCGCCTGACGTACCGTTGGATGTCACTGATCGCAACGCAAAGCATGGCCGCGACCAGCCTGCGCTGTGGCGTGGCTGGCGAGCCATTGAGATCGACATCCGACCAGAGGGCGACAGCTGTACGCACTGGAAATCTCATTGGCTGGAGAGTGCTGGATGCTCAGCCGACTTTCGGACTGCTTCCTGTTGACTCGCATAGGCGAAGCCTGCGCAATGTGCCTTTAGGACTTGGTTTGCCCTCACAGTCCAATCCATGCGTTATCACCTGTCTTGAGCACGGTCACAGCACTTCCAGCGGAAAGGACGATATTGGTTGACGTGCCGCCACGGTAAAGGGTAACGCCGGACACGGGGGCGACAGTAACGTTGCCGCCTGAGCCCTGGGCATTGACCACGGTTATGCGGGTGCCATTGGGTAGATTTTGCGCAGTGCCGGAAACCAGGCCGGGTAGATATAGGAACCGAGTTGCGCTCATCAACACGATGTTGCCGGCGTGCTGCATGCCGGCCTGTACGTCTACGGCCGAGGTTGTGATGATGTCATTGTGCTTGGTCTTTACGTTGTCGCTGAATCGAGCGGCGACCGTGCTGAATGTGTTGCTCGCGCTGTAATCGATCACGCTGCAGTAATTACCGGCACCGCAGACAACGGCGGGAACACCCGCGCTAGCGCGGTCCCAGTTGAAGAACGAGGCGCTGCTGACGACGACCGTATTGCTCGTGCCATCCACGCGCACAATGCCTTGCGGGAAATCGTAGCCAGACAGGCCGGTAATGATGGCCTGGCAGTTGGTGCCTGCAATCTGGACGCCCGCGCCGACAGACACACTGTCGTACTTGTTCTGAACGATGATGTTCGAAACCTGCATGGTCGCGCCGGTGGCGGCAGCATCCACAACAAGGCCGTTCACAACACCATCGAAGTTGATGCAGCTTGCGCGCAGTGCGTACGTTGTACCGGTGGCACCATTCTCGATCGACAAACCCTTATTGGCAAAGATGCAGAAGCAGCCAACCATGGTCGGGTTATCAACGCGAAGGAACCGATACGCCTTAAGGTTGCTGAGCGTATACGCAGTGACGTTCGTGTCCTCAGACCAGAACGGCCACATATGGACGTTCTGCAGACGCGCGGTGTCGCGGCAGTCATCGATGCAGATGCCTTCCACGAAGGCGTGCATTTTCACATTATCGATCGTGGGACGATTTGAACACTTGATGCCCTTGTAGGGGTTCAAGAGCATCATGTCTTTGAACGTCCACTCGTTCGCGGCCGGCGACATGAAAAAGTCGTAGTCGTAAACCGTAGGCGTCCAACCCACACCAGGGGCCGGATGGCTGCGATAGGTGCCGAACTTCTGGAAGATACCGCCCTGTTGGGTTGTCACCAGGAAGAACCCTTGGCCGCTGTGATTCAAGTAGAACCACGAACCCGTACCGGGTACACCCGTGCCTCGATCGACAGAAGTACCTTCACCGACCATGTCCAGCTTGCCGCCTACACTGATGACGGAAGTGGTTCGGTATTTGCCGGCGGGGACCAGCAACGTTTTTCCGCTAGTCACACAGGCATTGACCGCGGCCTGGATAGCTGCCGTATCGTCGGTAGTGCCGTTGCCCACCGCACCGAAATCTTTCAGGGATACGTAATCCCGCATCTTGGTCTGCGCGGTGCGCGCGACCGATCCCGTATCCGCCAACTGGAAACCTACATACCCGGCACCGCCTGCGGCGGCCAGGCCGGGGTAGGTGACAATAAGGCTAGGGACAATACCGCCGGCTGCGCCGGCCGCTATCGTCTGCGCCTGGCTCAGACTCACGGCGTCTGTCGGGTTGACCGCTGTGGGAATACCCGTTAAGCCGTAAGGGGTAATGTCGTACGAGGTCGCCAAGCCGCCACGCGTCAGGGTGCGGCCGTCCGCCACCTGCAACTGCTGCACCAGCATGGTCAGGCGATCCAACGCCATTTCGTGACTGGCAGAAGGGAAAACACTGTTGGACGGGTACGCCGTCTGCTGGACAGCGGCAACATTGCGCTCGATCAGGACTTGATCGCCGCTGGCCGGGGCTGCAACCAGGGTGGCGCTCCCGCCCGCACCGTTGCCAGCACCCGTTAGGGTGTAATCGCTATTCAACACCAGTACGGTGACCACACCCGTAGCTGCGGCCTTTTTGCTGATCTTGATGTCAGTATCGACGAGGAAATAGAAGGGGATGGCGAATATGTGGGTTACGCCGTTACCCGTGTACTGCGCTTGTGCTGTGCTGGTGTTGACGGTCATGCGGCGGCCCCCCTTAGAGCCTCACGCGAAAAAATTAAAAGTCCGGCCTAGCCCTGGCCCCGGGTGGAACTCGCGCGCCAATTCCCGGGGGTACCCCGCCACCCGGCCCCCGGTCGCGGCGAAAGGAGGGGCCCCATTGCCGTCAGTGCTCGAAAAGCCGCTGGCCGTAAATGCTGGAGGGCGGTTCAACTGATTCGTTATCAACTGAGCGACCACGCTCAACGCCAGGCAGCGCAACAAACTCGCCTTCTATGGCTGGCGCCGAGTCGCACATAGGTCGCAACAGCCGCGCTTTTGCCTCTGCCAGAGCGCCGTTTACGTCGACGCGCTCGACGGTGATGTCCACCTTTTCGCGCAGCAGATTGGCCGCCTTGCCTCTTAGCTCGATGACTTTGACCAAGGCGTTGGCGTTATTGGTGCGCACTGCGTGCGCTTCGGCTCTAGCCAAGTCCTGCATAAAGCGCTGAAGGTTGTATTCCGCTTCGTCAGCCCACTTACCGCTGATGCGATCGAGTTCCTCGCGGACGAGCGGGTTCTCGTGCAGCAGTTTGTGCGCGATGTACTTGGCGGACTTAGCGGAGTAGCCGGCTTCGATGGCTGCTTGCGTAGCCGTGATGCCCGTTTGGTAAGCGGCGATGAATCGACGCTGCTGCGGGTTGAGCTGACGAGCCATTATTTGCCGCGGTTAGCGCGGGCACGCGCTCGATTGGCCAAGTGCTCGATAAGCCAACGATCGTTACCTAGACCGCTCTGTTCGAGCATGTCGAGGATCGCGGGATTGCGCTTGGCAATCGCTTGGATCTCCGCTTGTGCCAAGCGAATGGTTTCGGCACCGCGCACTGGATCGTGACGGGAGATATCTGCGGTGACCTGCTGCATCGCGGCCAGATTGCTTTCATGAGAGGGGGGATTCAGCAGGGCGCGATTCCACAGGGTAGTGATGTGCCGGCCGATCTCGGGCGGCAACCTTTCTTCTGCGAACAGCTGGCGAACCTGCAGTTCTTGCTGGGGGCTGTGCTGAACGCCGGGCGGCGGCTGATCGAAGCTGTAGCGTCCGGGGTGAGCGCTTTCGTCCCAGAACGATGCTTCCATGGCGTCGGCCACGGGATCCGTTTGGGCCAGGGGCAGGGCGGCCTTGGTTTCGGCCTCGGGAGTGCTGGCTGGGGCGCTCGGAACGCCAAGCGCCTCGGCCGTAGTCGATGCAGCGGCATTCTCATCCATGCATCGCCCCCAAAGTCCACTGCTTCCAGCTCAGGAGCAGGCCGGCAGTCTCTGCAAATCGGTCGTCGATCGGCGCAACTTCGTGCCGCGGCTGCATCCCTATGAAGCCTGGCAAGCCAATGCGGTACATCTCCAGCCTCAGCAGGCCGTCGACTTGTGGCTGGCGCAGAACCGCGCCGTCAGCATCTTTGGCGTCGGGGAGAGCGCGAGCGATGGTCGCGGTCTGAGCGTTCATCTGTTCGTAGGCCGCGGCCAATTCGCCAAGGAGGCGAGCGATGGTCCGCGAAGTCTCGGCGCGGGCCTTTGCGGCGCGGATGGCCTCGTCGTAGCGGGCTTCAGTCGCTTTACGTGCGGCTTCGGCTTCCGCTGCCGATTGGCGGGCCTGCACGGTGCCCAGCGCGTCGCGAGCGGCGCGTTCCTCGGCCTCTGCGGCATCGACCTTGGCGCGCGCCTTGGCGATGGCCTGAAGATCGACTGCGCCTTCCTGGGTCAGCTCCTGGACCGTGACGGCGTACGTCGTGCGGGCGGCCTCCAGCCGGGCTTTGGCGGCCTCGTGCTGGCTCTGTACCTGCGTAACTACGGCGGCGGACGGGCTCCGTTTGAACATTCGATGTCCTGAGTTGTGCGCCAATGTTGCCTAGTGTTGTCTTGCGGGGCGATGTCATAGTCGATAAGCGATTGAATTGTCTCATGTAATTGCTGAATTTCGACCGACTGAAAGAGGTAAGACCTACTGCATACATAGCAGTAGATGGGGGCTTGAAGGCGGCTGCGGCCGGACCAGTTCCTCGCGCGTGCGCGCGAGCGGTGGGCTGGAGTAGCTGGCAGCAAACGGGCGAAGGAGGCTCTGCGTTTAGTTGCTGTTTATGTTTTTCTTTGGGCTAAACCGCGGTGCTGACAAAGCGACAACACCCCCTTCGACATCACCGACTCCCGGAAAGCCAACTCCGCCGCGCTTTCGCCGGGGCGGCGATGAGGTTTTGGCATCACTGCGCCCCCTAATCGATTGGGGTGATGTGGTTTTATCAACATAAATAATTGATTTGACTGGTTTTTTTTGGCGACGCAGGATGCGCGCTGTGGCATCTGCCACCAACAGGAGGGAAGGCCATGTTTATTCTTCAGATCGAAGTCGACAGCATCGAAGACGGCGAACGGATTCTCGACACACTCAGAGCAGTTGCCTTACAGGGCGCGGCAGATTCGAAAAAGGATTGCGCCACGGAGAGCCCTCATCCGGCGATCCGCCTGCCAGAGCATCCCGTGCCCGATGACGTGCGCCGGGCTATGTCTGCCCTGCAGGCCAAACATGGGATATCCAACGTGGGCGTCCCTGTCGCTTTGCTCGAGCGGTTCGGCGTCGACAGCCTCCGACAGCTAAGGCCGGAGCAGCATGCGGACTTCATCGCGGCGTGTGCGGAGGCGTAGACCATGGGGGCGGTTATGCACCTCACCCCTGAAGAAGTCGCCGCCCGCCTGCGGCTGAAGGTCAAAACGTTGGAAGGCTGGCGCAATAGGCGCAAGGGTCCGCCGTACCAGAAGTTCGGCAAGCGAGTGCTGTATCCACTCGACAAGCTGGAGGCTTGGGAGAAAGACCAGTTGGTGCAAACCAGAGGATGACCCCATGGCGACAAGGCGACACCCTTATAAGGGGGGTGTCGCCTGTGTCGCCTTCCCTATGGCTTGGAGACAGAGGCGACATGTCGCTTAGTTGTCGCCTTTGTCGCCAATCGATGGAATGCTTTCCCTGAGGAAACAGGGGGCGCGGTCATGGGAAAGAAGTTCAAGGGCAAAACATGTGTTTACTGTGGAGGGTCGTCGTCCACTGGCGATCACGTCGTGGCACGTGCTTTTTTCCCTGAAGAACTGCGGGGAGATTTGCCGCAAGTACCGGCCTGTCTTTCTTGCAATAACAAGAAATCGGATCTCGAAACCTATTTGGTTGCCGTGCTCCCCATTGCCGGCAATCACGCCGCTGCCAATCGCCTGTTCGATGATGCACGGCGGCGCATCCAGAAAAACGCGCGATTGATGCGTGAAATGGCCAAAGGCTTTGAGGTGTACTCGCCCGTATCCACGGAGGATGCCCACGCCACCTTTTTTCGAGGATCGCAGTTAATCCAATATGCGGCCTACGTTGGCCGCGGCCTTCTGTATCACCACTTTGGTACGGTGCTCGGCCCGGAGCATGAAGCGAAAGGCCTGGCTATCGATGCGCTGGGACAACGGCGCTTTGACGTCATGTTCGAGCATCTCCGCCACGTGGCAAGCATGGTGAGTAATAGTCTTGCCGGTGGGGCGCTGGCATACAGGGGGTTTGTGGCCGCCGATGATTCACAAGTATCTGCGTGGCAGGTCCGCTTGTACGGCGGCGTAAACCTGGGCACTTCGTCTACCGGCTACAAGCACGGTACTTTTGACTTTGCGGCAATGACCACCAAGAAGGGGCGCTTGTTGGACTAGGGCCGCGCTTCAAGATGGAGCTTCGTACAGATCCTTCCCCTCGAACTGACGCACGATACGTTCCGATACCAGCCAGTCTTTCCCCCGCTCGAACTTCTTTTGCCGCACCTTTGCCGCAGCCTTTGCCTCGGCACCGCGAAGATCATCGCCCAGCGGGTTCTGCTCGAAGAAAGCGGCCCGCCATTGCGCCGTGGTGCACTGGGCTGGCGCGTCGAAGTCCGCCCCGCTAGCCGAAGCTAGCGCGGTAACAAATGCGTTGCGCACGAGCGTGCGATCGGGCGTCCAGTTGAGCGTCTTACCTCCGCGAGCGGGTGCGCAAGACGCGAGGTCAGTCACGACACACGAGGTGATTCGCTCATCTGGAGCATCGGGCGCCGGGCCTAGATCCACCACGGAGAGGTTAAAGCCGAACTCCAGCCCATCCTCTGCATCCTTTGCCTTTGTGATCTTCAGTCGACGGGCGCCCGAAGCTTCCGCGGTAACGAGCAGCTCCGCGTCGGTGGCGCCGAGTAGCGATGAGTGACCGCGTGCACCCTTGGTTAGGTCCTTGGACGCGTGGTGTATATAGAGGACAAGGCACCCGAAGGCGCGCGATAGCCGGCCGGCTTGAGCGATCGCGGCGCCCATATCGACGGATGAATTTTCGTCGCCGGCTGGCATGGCGCGATTGAGCGTGTCGATCACGATAAGTGACGGCGAGAAGCTCTCGGTACGAAGGACGTCTATTAGATCTTTGATGTCCCGCGAGTCGAGCACGCTCAGCCCTGCGCCTGTGATTGCGCGGAAGCCGGAATAGTCACCGCCGTGGTGCCGCTTGTAAGCATCGATGCGAGTGCGTACCTGGCCCTCCAGGCCGATGTAGAGCACGTTCCCCTGCGTAACCCGTTTCCCGGCCCACGGCTCTCCCTTGGCCACTGCCATGGCTATATCGAGCACGAGGAAGGTCTTGCCGGAGCGTGGCTGGCCGTAGATCACCCCAAGACCAGTCTTGGGCAGAATGCCGCGCACGAGCCATGGTGGGATCGGTTTGCTTAGGAGCGCGTCGATGGTCTCCAGTGTGTACCGGGCCTTGGCTTCTGCGGCTGGTGTCTCGACAGGCTGAAACTGGGCCTCTGGTGCATCCGATCCAGCAGGGTTGGTGCCGTATAGGTAAGCATTATTGACCTTTACGGCGAGGTCGTCCGGCGCCCAGCCGCACCCATCGTGCCAATGCTCAAGCATCAGGGCGCAAGCGTCCGCTGGATCGACAATGCCCAGATCCTTCAGTTTCGCTGCCACACGGAAAGTGGTGGCATCCCCACCTGCGCCTTCGATGGCTTCCGGCGCCTGGTGGGCGAGGTACTCGATCGCACGAGCGCGCGCCCGCTGCGGGTCAATGCCGGGCAGGGGTGTACGGTCGACGGCCTTCGGACGTGGCGCGCCGCACCGGTCGATCAGCCATTGAGGCGCAGGCGTAGGCGTTTCGGCTTCGTTGGCCGAATACGACTTGCCGTCGATCATGCTGCCGGGGGCTACGATGAAGCCGCCAGCACTGCGTATATCGAGCCCCGGGCCTAGCGTGTCCACGCCTTGCTTGACCGGCACGGGAGCGCGGTAGATCAGGTGCCGACCACCCGACGGCGTGCTGCTTTCTAGAGTGGAGGGAAACTCGCACCCCTCCAGTTCGAGCCCCAGCAGCGCGGCGTCGCCGCTCTTGCCGCCCTTATTGTCGATGTCTACGACAACCAGCGCGTCACCCTCGCCAAACCGGCCAGTCGCAATGCCCCAGTTGGCGCCTGGATGTGCGGCAAGCCAGCGCTCAATTTGCGCGGCATCGCGTGAGGCCCTCGTCTGCCAGTTCGATATGGCCGGCAGTTTGGAGTTGGGGCGCAATGGAAAGACATTGAAGCCCTGGGCCGCCAGTTCCTGGGGAGTCGACATCACTTGCCGCCCTCCGGCCAAAAGATGGCATGCGCGATGATCTCATCCGTAGGGGAAATGGGCTGCCAGCGCTCCGGAGAATCCGCGGGGGCGCCTAGCATGGCTTCGTAATCCCACAGCACGCCGAGCGAGTCCGCTGAGACGCGGCCCTCTCGGCGTGCGGTCGCGATGACTTTGCGCAGTTGCGTTTCTCCCTTCCGCAGCTCATCCGACGTGTAGCCGATCAGTTCGCTACCGGGGCGGCCGAGCGTGCTTACGATGAAGCGAACGTGTCCACCATCGACGTACAGGTCGACTTGAAATATCCGCTCACCGGGGAGTGCGGGCGCCAAGTCTTCAGGAGCATCCGAATCCGAGTTCGACAGAAGGCTAATTTCAATGCCGGGATCTTCCGGCAGTCGACCTTCAATGCGGTCGTTGATCAGCCCTTTCACTTCGGAAATGGTTTCTTGGTCCCGGATCCGAATGGGGACATTGGCAGGGAGCGCGCGAGCGGCGGCCTTCATGCCCCATTCTCCGTGCGAGAAGCGGAGCGCTCTTCGAGCCACGCGCGAAGCTCGCGCGCAAACCAAGCCACCTTCCGGCCACCGACTCGGAACCGTTTTGGAAACTTGCCCGCTTTCTCTAGCCGAAGAAGGTGCACGCGGGTGTAGGGCACCCCGTACTCGGTTTTCAGCGACGAATAGGGGACGACGCGGTCGTGAGACTGCTCGATCTGGGAAATGGAATCGGTCATGGGACACCTGGATTAAGAGGTGGCCGATAGCCGGAGGAGATGCACGCCCCTGAATCCCACGGCCTAGTGGGGATTCAGAGGGCGGGAACAAGGATCCTTATCTGCGTTTCCCTTCGCTCGGGTGGCCATCGATTGGCCAACGCTTTTTGCAGGGGAACCTTGTAAACGCCTTCCGGAGAGCGAGCGAAGACGATCACATCGTAGCTTATGATGCCGAATTGTCAACGCTCTCGATGGTAAATCATCAACAAAAACAGTGCATTGAAGACAAAAATCAATTGGCCGATGGCTCTGCTATGCGGGTTCCGGGCGGTTCTCGGTCATTGGGTCGCATCCGAGTTGCGGAGCGCTTTTGCGAGCGCCTTGTCGAACGCCTTTAACGCGGCCAGCTTCTCCGGCAGGTAGAGCGCCGCCGCGTTTCGGTAATGCAGTCCGGTCACGCCGGTGATGCCATGGCTCTGCAGCCGGTCCGCGGAGATGTCAGGGACGCCGGCCGCCTGCATCATTTGTGCGCAGGTGCGACGCAGATCGCGCGGGGTGAACGGCGCAATCCGCCTCCCATAGAGCATCGCGTGTTCTGACCCGAGCCAGTACCTCACCGCGCCAGCGGGCGACGCGATATCGATGTGAGTACGTTCATTGGTAGACCATGGGTAGGCATGTTTGCCCGTCAACGGCTGCAGCTCTTTGAGGATCTTCACCATGCGGCTGGTCATTGGGACCAGATGCACGCGGGGTTGGCCGCCGCGGCCCTTCCTGTCGACAAGAGAAATGACTTTGTTCTCCAGGTCGTACGAGGCCCACGGCTCGCGGGCTAGTTGATGGGTACGTTGGCCGCCGCTGGCGATCGTGAAGCGGAGCAGGCGGGCCATGACTTCCCCTACGTTGGGCGCTAGCCCAATCGTGTTCCAGAACTGCCGCAGTTCGTCCGCAGAAAGCACCCGGGTGACTGGGGTCGACTTCGCTTCCCGAGGGATTGGCGCGACCGGATTGTGGACAAGCCCATACGTGCGGACTGCCCGTCTGGCGACGGAGTGCTCAGAGGACAGGCCGTAGGCAAAAGCGGCGCGCAGGAACGTCTGCAGCTTGTCGGCGCCACCCTGGGCGCCTCCGGTGCTCCGCCGCCCCTTGCTGCCTCTGCCCTTGGCCGGGCGGGGGATGCCCGAATGGAACACTGGGCGGAGCAGGGCAACGATGTGGGCCGGTTCGATCTCGCCGGCTTTCAGGTCGAGCATACCTGGCGATAGCTTGTCCAAGCGATCGATAAGCCTGACCCACTCATCGGTCTGCCGGGCGCTGGCTGGCGCCCGTTTCTCGGTCCCTTCCTTACGCCAGGCGACATAGTCCTGCAGGAGGTCCCGGAACGTACCGCGGCTAGCCTCCTTGGCTCGCTTGGTGGCCGCCAGGATCCGTTCCTTGGCCGGGCTCCGGCCAGCGTTGACGAGAGCCAGCACACGCGTCGCTTCCTCGCGTGCGTGCTTCAGGCTCAACGCCCGGTTGCCGGAGGGGAAACCGTCCTCGGGCTGGTAGGGAGCTGCGGAATGCTCGCCGCCGCGCACGTAGCGCCCCAAACGAATGCGGCGCACGCCAACATCGGGCAGGCGCTTGATGAGCACCCAAGTCATCGCTCCGCCTGGCGATACGCGCAAGGCCAGTCCGCGGACCACGCTATCGGCATAGTCGATCTGCTTTTCGGTGGGCTTGATTGAATCGATAGTGCGTTGTGTGAGGCTTGTGCGGGTGGCTGTTTTGGTCATGGATATAGGCAACCCTAGGCAACAAAAGTGGCCGTCTCGTTCAATTTCGGTCTGTTGCCTTAAGTCGCATTGTTGGGGCGCGAGGCCTTGCAAATACTAGGTTCAACGTAGGGTTGATGCAAATTCAATGGGACGCAACGAAACGTCACCAACGCGCTTGTAAGCGGTAGGTCGTCTGTTCGAGTCAGACTGTCGGCACCATTTTTCCTGCGCAGGTGCGCCCTCCGACATCCCGCCCTCTGGCGGGATGTCGCGTATCTGGGGCATGGTAGGCGCGCAGGCCGCCGGTGCGGCAACGAAAAGCAGTCGACATTTTTTTTGGCGTGCGCTGGCTATAAGCAGCGCAGGGAAGTTGGCAAACCTCTTTTTCGAGGAGCCGTGATGCCGTTGCCGGACCCGTCACGAACGAACTTGCGCTGGACGCGCGGGGCCGAGGTCTCGGCGCTGTTCGCCGCCGTGCTCGCGTCCACGGCGTATTCGCTCCTGCTCACGCGCCCCAGCGGCAGCAACGTCACCATGTGGATCGCCAATGGCGTGGTGGTCGGTGCGCTGCTGCGCGTGCCGAGCGAGCGCTGGCCGTCGTATCTGGCAGCGGCGTTCGCAGGCTACTTCACCGGCAAGATATTGCTGGGCGATCCCTGGTTCGCCGGCGTGCTGCTGGGTCTGGTCAACGGCGTGGAGGTGATGATCGTCGCGCGGGGCGTGCGCCAGCGTTTCCCGAGCGTCCAGGACGATACGCCGTTCCTGCGCCTGGGACAGGTCGCCATGATGTCCACGGTGATTGCCGTGATGGTCTCCGCGGGGTTGGCGGCTTTCGTTTTCTACGCCACGGCCAATACCTCGTTCTGGGAAACCTACGACTGGTGGTTCCGCGCGCACCTGCTGGGCATGGTGATCGTGGCCACGCTCACGCTGGTGCTGCTGATCCAGCGCTCCCGCATGCTCGGCCACCCGGGCTACCGCCTGGCACTGCTGCGCGATCTGCTCCTGCTCGGCGCGACCACCGGCGCGGTCTTCGCGCAATCGCGCTATCCCCTGCTGTTCGTGATCTTCGCGCCGCTGCTGTACGTGGTGATGCGGCATCGTTTTCCCGGCCTGGTGATCGGCGTGGCGCTGGTGACATTGATCACCAACATCGCCATGGGGCTGGGCCGGGGGCCGTTGGAACTGATCCCTGGCGCCGGTCCGGTGGAGCGCGCGGTGCTGGGCCAGGTATTCCTGGGCGTGGTGTGCCTGGTGGCCGTGCCGGTCGCGCTTGGCCAGGCCGATCGCCGGCGGCTCGCGCGGCGCGTGCGCGACAGCGAGCTGCGCTATCGCCTACTGGCCGACTACGCCAGCGACCTGGTGATGCGCATCGCGCGCGATGGCACGCGGCGCTACGTCTCGCCGTCCATCAAGGATCTACTCGGCTGGGACGTGGCCGAATTCGTGCAGGCGCGGCAGGACCTGATCCATCCGGACGACCGCGAGCGCGTGGCTGCCGCGGTGGAGCAACTCTGGGCGGAGAGCAGGATATCGCTGACGCGATACCGTCTGCGCCACAAGAAGGGCTATTACATCTGGATCGAAGCGCTGGTGCGGGTGATGCCCAGCCCCGAACGGCCGGGCGACATGGAGTTGATCTATACGGGCCGCGACATTACCGAAAGCATCGTGGCCGAGCAGGCGCTGGCCGACAGCGAAGCGCGCCTGCGCAGCATCACCGACAAGGTGCCCGCGCTGATCGCCCACGTCGGCGCGGACGAGCGCTACATCTTCGTCAACGGCTACGCGCGGGAGATCACCGGGCAGGATCCCGCCGCCATGGTCGGCCGCACCGTGCGCGACGTGCGCGGCGCGCTGCTCTACGGCATGCTCAAGCCGCACATCGCGACCGCGCTGCAAGGGCGCGAAACCACGTTCGAATACGAACTGGAGCGCGACGGCCGGTATTTCTATCTGCAGACCACGTACATGCCGGCGCTGTCCGTCACCGGCGAGAGCATCGGCTTCTATGCGCTGACCACCGACGTCACGCGGATCAAGCTGGCCGAGCAGAAGCTCGCTTTCCTCGCGCATTACGATCCGCTGACCAATCTGGCCAACCGGCGCTATTTCACCGAATGCGCCCAGGCCGCGTTCGAGCGGGCCGCGATCACGCGCACGCCCATGCTGCTGATGCTGATCGACGTGGATTATTTCAAGGAGATCAACGACGGCCACGGCCACGCCGCCGGCGACGCGGTGCTGCGCGAAGTGGCGCGACGATTGAAGTCGTCCGTACGCAAATCCGACCTGGTGGCGCGCCTGGGCGGCGACGAGTTCGTGATCCTGTGCGACGACGTGGACGCCACGTATGCCGCCGAAGGACTTGCCGCGAAAGTCGTCGCGTCGATGGCGCCGTCGGTCGCGCTGGATGCCGCGCGCCTGAACGTGACGCTGAGCGTGGGCGCCGCGTTGTGCCGCGATCCGGCGTCGCTGGACGCCTTGCTGCAGAAAGCGGACGAAGCCCTCTACGAGGCCAAGGAAGCGGGGCGCGCCTGTTTCCGGCTCAAAGTGGACGGGTTGTAGAAGCATAGCCACTTGACGCTTCCGGACGGCCCTCCGAAGATCGGATGATGCGACGCAACAAACGGATCCGGCCATGATCTCGGTAAAGCTGGCGCTGCAGGGAGGCGGTGCGCACGGCGCCTTCACCTGGGGAGCCCTGGACCGTTTGCTCGAGCTGCCGGGCCTTGCCGTGGAGTCGATCAGCGGCACCAGCAGCGGCGGCATGAACGCCGCGGCGCTCGCGCAGGGCTGGGCGCACGGCGGCGCGCCTGCCGCGCGGGCGTCGCTGGAGGCGTTCTGGACCACGCTGGCTGGACGCAATGCCGTGGCCGACTGGTGGCGAGCGCATTCGCTGCCGTTCGCCGATGCCTTGCCCTGGCCGGCGGTGGCGCCGCCGAGCCAAGGCGGCATCAATCCTCTGCGCTCGCTGGTCGAGGAGTTCTTCGACGAAGAAACGCTGCGCCACGGCCCGGTGGCCTTGCATGTCGCTGCCACCCGCATGCGGGACGGCGCGCTGGCGGTGTTCTCCGGCGCGCGCCTCAGCCATGACGCCCTGCTGGCCTCGGCAAGCCTTCCGCCGTGGTTTCCGCCCACCGAGATCGACGGCGAGACCTATTGGGACGGCGGCTTCGCCGGCAATCCCGCGCTGGAACCGTTGCTCTACGCGGGCGGCGACGAGGTGCTGTGCATCCTGCTGCAACCGCTCCAGCGCCAGGCGATGCCCCGTACGGCGCGCGAGGCGCTCATGCTCTCGGCGGAGTTTTCCTTCGGCGCCGCCTTCGCGCGCGAACTGCGCGATCTCGCCGCGGCACGCGGGCGGGCGGCGCACCATCTGTGGCCCAGCGCCGCCGAGCGCAAGCTGCGCGACCTGCGCCTGCACGTGGTGGCGCCGGAAGAGGGACTGGCCGCGCTGGGGCATTCCGCCGCGGACACACGCAGCAACCAGCTGCGGGCCCTTCACGATCTGGGGTGGGAGGCGGCCGACCGGTGGCTGGCCCGGCATGGCGGGGACCTGGGCGTACGCGGCACCTTCGCACTGAACGCCGCTGGGGCGGATTGAGTCAGGCGGCGGCGTGCCGCCAGCAAACCGCTAGGGAGCGATCTTGTAGACTTGGGCGATATCGCCGGCGAGCCGGCGACATTCTTCCCGTTTCTCAGCGTATTGCCCGACGAGATGCCATCCCACCGCCCCATTCCCGCCCAGCTTTCCGTCCACGCCGGACGGACGTGGTTCCGTCGTGCGGCCGTTTGCTTCCTGCTC
The DNA here is from genome assembly GCF_031954525.1 of Dyella sp. BiH032. Classification (NCBI taxonomy): domain Bacteria; kingdom Pseudomonadati; phylum Pseudomonadota; class Gammaproteobacteria; order Lysobacterales; family Rhodanobacteraceae; genus Dyella; species Dyella sp. BiH032. Next base: position 4,491,500 of record NZ_CP134867.1, on the reverse strand, counting down.
GCGTTGGCCGGTGCCGCACCGGCGCAGGAGGCACCGCTGACGCGCCCCGAGCTGCTGCGCCTGCAGCAGGCGGGACAGGCGCCGCTGCTGCTGGACGTGCGCCGCGCCGACGAGTACCGCGATGGCCACATCGCCGGCGCGCTGAACATTCCCGTGGAACATCTGGCCGAGCGCTACACCGCGCTGGGCGTGCCGCGCGAACGGGAGATCGTGGTGTATTGCGCGTCCGGGCGCCGCGCTGCGCGCGCCCAGGCACTGCTGGCGGCGCAAGGCTACAGCCACGTGCGCCTGCTCGACGGCAGCGTCGACGCCTGGCGTCGCGAGCAGCTGCCGCTGGTGCGCGAAGGCGCCTCTCATCCCTGACATCGCAACGACCGAGGAAGCATGGGTAATCAGGCTGTATCCCTGATCGGTGTACCTACCGATATCGGCGCCGGACATCGCGGCGCCTCGATGGGGCCGGAGGCCCTGCGCGTGGCCAATCTCGTGGCGCGGCTGGCCGCACGCGGGCTGGATGTCGCCGACCGCGGCAATCTGCAGGGTCCGATGAACCCGTGGCAGCCGCCGCACGACGGCTATCGCCATCTGCCCGCCGTGGTGGAGTGGAATCGCGCCGTGTACGAGGCGGTGTATGCCGAACTGGGCGCGGGTCGCCTGCCGGTGATGCTGGGCGGCGATCATTGCCTCGCGATCGGCTCCATTACCGCCGTTGCGCGCCACTGCCGCGAGAACGGCAAGCAGCTACGCGTGCTGTGGCTGGACGCGCATGCCGATTTCAATACCGCGCAGATCACGCCCTCCGGCAACATTCACGGCATGCCAGTGGCTTGCCTGTGCGGCATGGGTCCGGAAGAACTCACCACGCTCGGTGGCAGCAAGCCGGCAACCTCGCCGGACGTGTTCCGCCAGATCGGCATCCGCTCGGTCGACGAGGGCGAAAAGCGTCTGGTACGCGAGGCCCAGGTGAGCATCTTCGACATGCGCCAGATCGACGAGTCCGGTATGAAGCGCGTGATGGAGACGGCGCTGGAAGGTGTGGACGCCGACACGCACCTGCACGTCAGCTTCGACGTGGATTTCCTCGATCCGACCATTGCGCCGGGCGTGGGCACCACCGTGCGTGGCGGCCCGAACTACCGCGAGGCGCAGCTGTGCATGGAGATGATCGCCGACACCGGCCGTCTCGCCTCGCTGGACATCGTGGAACTCAATCCGGCCTTCGACAAGCGCAACCAGACCGCCAAGCTCGCGGTGGACCTGGTGGAATCGCTGTTCGGCAAATCCACGCTGATCCGCTGACGCCCCGACACGCCATAACGACAACAAGCAGAAACGACATGCGAACCCGTGTACTGACTGGCATCACCACCACCGGCACGCCGCACCTGGGCAACTACGTCGGCGCGATCCGCCCCGCCGTGGCTGCCAGCCTCCGTCCGGAGGTGGACGCCTTCTATTTCATGGCCGACTACCACGCGCTGATCAAGAGCGACGATCCGGCGCGTATCGAGCGTTCGCGCCTGGAGATTGCCGCGACGTGGCTGGCCGCGGGGCTGGATCCGGACCGGGTGACGTTCTATCGCCAGTCCGATATCCCGGAGATTCCCGAGCTGACGTGGTTCCTCACCTGCGTCACCGCCAAGGGTCTGCTCAATCGCGCGCATGCCTACAAGGCGGCGGTGGACAAGAACACCGAGGCGGGCGAGGACGCCGATGCGGGCGTCACCGCCGGCCTGTACATGTACCCGGTGCTGATGGCAGCCGACATCCTGGCCTTCGACGCGCACAAGGTGCCGGTGGGCCGCGACCAGATCCAGCACATCGAGATGGCGCGCGATATCGGGCAGCGCTTCAATCACATCTACGGCAAGGAATACTTCGTGCTGCCGGAAGTAGTGATCGAGGAGCAGGTCGCCACCTTGCCGGGCCTGGACGGCCGCAAGATGTCCAAGAGCTACGACAACACCATCCCGCTGTTCTCCGGCGGCAAGAAGCACCTGCGCGACAGCATCATGCGCATCGTCACCGACTCGCGCCTGCCGGGTGAGCCGAAGGATCCGGACAGCTCTTCGCTGTTCACCATTTTTCGCGCCTTTGCCACTGAGGCGGAAGCCAGCGCATTCCGCCAGGCGCTGCTGGACGGTATCGGCTGGGGCGAGGCGAAGCAGGTGCTGTTCGAACGGATCGAGGCTGACGTCGCCCCGATGCGCGAGCGTTACGACGAGCTGATGTCGAAGCCGGAGCGCATCGAAGCGATCCTGCGCGAAGGCGCGCGCAAGGCCCGCGCCATCGCCGCGCCGAAGATCGCCGTGCTGCGCGATGCGATCGGCTTGCGCTCGGGCACCATGGTGGCCGCGGCACCCGCGCCGGCGGTGGGCAAGGCCGAGGGTCGGGCGGGCAAATTGCCGCGCTTCGCCAGTTTCCGCGAGGCCGATGGTAGCTTCCGTTTCCGCCTGTTCTCCGCCGAGGGCGAAGAGCTGCTGCTGTCCAAGCCGTTCGCGGATCCGAAGGCGGCTGGCGCGTATCAGAAGCGGTTGAAAGGTTCTGGCGCGACGTCCGCCGTGCTGCAGGTGCAGCCGCATGCGTTGCAGCTGGAACTGGACGGCGAGCTCGTCGGCAGCACGCCCGAGTACGCCGACGAACAGGCCCGCGACGAAGCCTTGGCGCGCCTGCGCGAAGCGCTCGACCAGCTCTCCTCGCAGGAGTGAGCGCGGCGGGTCGTGCGGAGGCGCGGAACCGTTTCCTGGAGTGACCTGACCGATGCGTTATCTCGCGATTCTGCTACTGGCGCCGTGGCTGTTGATTCTGGCGTGGGCGTACTGGGCTTACCCGAAGAGCCTGCCGCGTACGAAGGGGCGCCGCGCCTTTGACCTCATTGCTTTGGCGCTCGCCGCCGCGGCGGCCGCGCAGGCCGCTGTGATGGGTTATGAGGCGGCGGTGGTGCCTTCGGTGGGGGAGTACGGGCCTTCCAGCGGGGCGATCTGGCAGCAGGTGTTGCCGGCGCTTTATGGGTATGGGGCGTGTGTGGTGGTGTTGGTGGTGGCGCTTGGGGTGCGGGCGCTGGTGTGGGGGCGCGGGGGCGCTCGCTGAGCGCTTCGTGTTTACCGCTGGTGGGTGCTTGCCATTGTTACTTCGCTGGCTCCAGTGGATGCTGGGGGGCGCCTCGGCCTCTTATTTGGCCGTCATTCTGGCGTAGCCGGAATCTAGGGGCGACATGGCTCGGTTGTCGCGTGTGTCGCCAGTCTTGTCTCGCCCCTTGCGGGGCGAGGGTTTCGCTCTCCTGCCGGAGAGCGAGTTACTTTTTCTCTGCTTGCCCAGAGAAAAAGTAAGGCGGTCTCTAACATCAAGTGCACCACCCCCACGACACGGTGATGCATGGGACAGCATTACAGCCATCTGAGCGCCGAAGAACGGGGCGCGATCATGGTGGGCAAGGCACGCGGCGAGAGCGCTCGGCAGCTGGCACGGCTGCTAGGCCGTTCGGCTAGCACGATTTCCCGGGAATTGGCGCGTAATGGGCACCGCGAACCGGCGGAGCGTCCGCGCATGGGTCGTCCGACACTTGGCTATGACGCCCGCCGTGCCGGTGCGCGGGCTCGACGGCTCGCGCGCAAGGCACGCCGACGGCGCAAGCTACATCGTGATGGGGTCTTGTGGCCCCTGGTGCGCCAGCTGTTAGCGCGCCGCTGGTCACCGCAAGAAGTGAGCCGCACACTGCGCCGGCAGCATCCTGACGAGCCGGCCAAACACGTGTCCCATGAGACGATCTACACCGCGATTTATGCCATGCCGCGTGGCGAACTGCGGCGTGAGCTGGTGGCCTTGCTGCGCCAACACAAGTGCGCACGCCGTCCGCGTGGCCAAGGGGCGAACCGGCGCGGCCGCATGCAGGATCTGCCGAGTATTCATGACCGCCCGCCGGAGGCCAACGAGCGCCTGTTACCAGGCCATTGGGAAGGCGACTTCCTCAAGGGGGCGCGTAACCGATCGTCGGTGGGGGTGCTGGTGGATCGACGCACTTTGTTCCTGAAGCTGGTCAAGATGAAGGGGTGTTCGGCCCAGGAGGCGCTGGAGGGCTTCAGTCGCGCCTTCCAGGGCGTGCCGCCGGAGCTTCGCCAGACACTGACCTATGACCAGGGCAAGGAAATGGCGCTGTACAAGACCTTGTCCGAACGTACCGGCTTGAGCATTTATTTCGCCGATCCGCGCAGCCCCTGGCAGCGGGGCATCTGCGAAAACACCAACGGCCTGCTGCGGCAGTACCTCCCTAAAGGCACCGATCTGTCCGTGCATAGCCAGCGAGCGCTGGATGCCATCGCTCAGGAGATGAACCTTCGGCCCCGAGCCACCTTGGGCTACCACTGTCCGGCGGAGATGTTCATGCGTGCCATGGGGCACGATGACCTCGCTCAGGCCATCGATGATGCACTTCTAGATTGACACCGCCTAACCAAAAAGAGAGGGCCCCCTGCGCGGCGCCCTCCGCAGCCTATGCTGCTCCGGGTGCGTTGAGGGCTGGCCGGGCTTTTCGACAGGGCATCCATGCCCTGATCGAAAAGGCGGGGACGTCCTGTCCCCGCCCGCCTTCGGCGGCCTGATCGTCCAGCCCTCACCGCCGCGAAGGGAACCCGGCAGATCAAGAGCATCACGGATGCGTCGCTTCGCTCGCTCTTGTTTTTGCTTTTGCTTGCCGCGGTACCGCACTTCTCCTTCTCCCCTCCGGGGAGAAGGCGGGATGAGGGGCGGGTGCTTGCGGGAACGCTTCTAAAGCGCCACCCATCACTTCACTCCCACTTGTTCAAATGCGGCCCGAACTGCTCACGCTGCTTCTTCACTACGCAGAAGCGATGTCCGCTCGGTGCCAGCATCACCCACCACCGTCCGCGCACGCATTCGAGGCGTTTGGCGCCGAGTTGTTCCAGGCGTGAAGCTTCGGCTTCGATGTCGTCGGTCTCGATGTCCAGGTGCACGCGGCTTTCATGCTCCACCCGCTGCAACAGGATGATCGGCTCGTCGGCCAGCGTGGCCAGTTCGGCGTACTTGCCGTCGCCTTCCGAGTCGTAGGTGACCACGGGCTTGCCCAGGGCTTTGCTCCAGAAATCGGTGGCCTGCTTGAGATCGACGGATTGGCAGTCAATGACCAGGGTGCTGAGGCGGCTGTGGTGCATGGCGTGTTCTCCGCTGGGAAAAGGCACATTCGCGTGATGCCTATCACACTCTAAGCGACGCCATGTGGAGCTTTCCTCAAGCTTGCAGGGCCGTGGTCGATAGCTCCTCGTCGACTCACGAGTAGGGGAGCTCATGATTCGCTACACCATCAAGCTGCGCATGGGCGCCAGGCTGGGGTTGCTGCTGCTGTTTCTCATCGCGATAGGGTTGGTCGGCATCTACGGCATCGAGCAGGCCAACCAAGGCGCGGAGCGCCTGTACCGGGAGGACGTGCGGGAGCTGGCGACGCTAGGCCGCCTGCGGGCCGGGCTGGAGTCGAGCGAGGAACGATGGCTTGCGGTCGCTACAGGCGCGCCGATCCAGGATCGCAGGGCAGAGGAAGCGCCGGCGGCCTCATCCTTCGTTCCACTCGCGGCCCCGCTCGAAGCGCTCGAAGAGCGACTGACTGCGGTCCAGGCCAAGGGGGACCGTGCCGCGAAGGCCGATCTTGCGGCTCAGGCGCTGCCTTTGCTGCACACCTATGGCGAAGCCGTGCGCGACGCCTGGACTCAACGCCTCGAGCTGGCCGACGCGCACCATGCGCAAGTCCTCGCGCAAGGGCGCGAGATACGCAATGCGGCGCTCGGCGTGGTGCTGTTCGGTTTGCTGTTGGCAGTGATCAGCGACGGCGTATTCGTGCGCACGATGACGGCGCGCATCCGCGCGGCCCTGGAGCTGGCGCGTACCGTGGCGAGCGGCCGCCTCGACAATCGCATCCCCACGCTCTACAGCGACGAGATCGGCGAGTTGCGCACGGCCTTCCGTGAGATGGACGAGCATTTGTCCAACGTCATCCGCCGCGTGCGCGGCAGCGCCGAAGCAGTCAATGCCGCGTCCCGTGAGCTGGCCTCAGGCAATGGCGTACTCGCATCGGCCATGCAGGACCAGGTCGCTTCGCTAGGCCAGACCGCGGCGAGCATGGAGCAGATGGCCCAGCACGTGCGCCGCACCGCCGACAGCGCCGGCGAGGCCGACCGGCTCGCCGCGTCCGCGCGCGAACAGGCCGAGCGCGGCGGCGAATCGATCGAACGCATGATGCATGCGATCGCCGCGATCGACGCGTCAAGCCACCGCATCGCCGACATCAGCGGCGAAATCGACGGCATCGCTTTCCAGACCAATCTGCTCGCGCTCAACGCCGCCGTGGAAGCCGCGCGCGCCGGCGAGCAGGGCCGAGGTTTCGCGGTAGTGGCCGGCGAGGTGCGGGCGCTGGCCCAACGCAGCGCCGCCGCTGCGCGCGAGGTCAAGCGGCTGATCGGCGAAAGCCAGTCCACCGTGGCCGAAGGTGCGGGGCTGGTGCAACAGTCCAGCGACGATTTCCAGCGCATCGCGCGAAGCGTGCGCAAGCTCAGCGATGTGATGGCCGAGATCGCCGCGGCCAGCGAACACCAGGCCGCGGACATCGGCCAGGTGAGCACCACCGTGACGCGGATGGACGACCACACCCGTCGTCATCACGATCAGGTTCAAGGCGTGCGACGAGCCAGTCAGGCACTGCTCGATCAGGCACGCATGCTGGCCGGCGAAGTGGAGTACTTCCGCTTCGCGGACGGCACCCCGCGGGCCGAGGCCTGAGCCTTCCACTTCCACCAAGCAAGGATCCCCGCGCATGGACAAGCACTACGACCTGCTGCTGGTCGCCTATTCCTTCGTGATCGCCTCGCTTACCGGCTACTGCGGCATCGAGATGACCTCGCGCGTGCGCCGCGCGGTGGAACACAAGGGCGTGTGGATCATCGCGGCGGCGCTGGCCTTCGGCACGGGCGTATGGGGTATGCACTTCATGGGCATGGTCGCGTTGATGCTGCCGGTGCCGATCACGTTCGACGGCTGGGTCACGCTCGGCTCGTGGCTGGTCGCCGTGCTGGTCAGCGGCATCGGTTTCTACGTCATCCGCGATGGCGTGCGCATCGGCTCCTGGCTGTTGGCGTCGGCTCTGATGGCAGCGGGCGTATGCCTGATGCACTACGGCGGCATGTATGCCATGCGCATGGGCGACGGCCTCACCTATCGGCCGTTGCTGTTCTGGATCTCCGTCGGCATCGCGTTCGGCGCGAGCGCGGCCGCCTTGCTGATCATGACCTGGTTGCGCGACAGCGAGCGCTGGACGGGCATCCTGGCCAGGCTGGGAGCGGCGCTGGTGATGGGCCTGGCGGTAACCGGCATGCATTACACCGGCATGGCTGCAGCCATGTTCTCGCCCGGTGCGTTCTGTTCGCCGGCCAATGGCCTGAGCGAAGCCTGGACGATCCTGGGGTTGGTCATCGCGGCCACTGCGGTGGTGAGCTTGTCGCAGTGGTCGGCGTTGTTGCGTTGAGCGCAACGCAGGTGCCCAAAAAGAAAGGCGCCTCGCGGCGCCTTTCTTTGCAACCTGGATTGCCGATCAGTTCGGCTGCGCCAGATCGTCGAGCAGCGCCTTGAGGAAGCGTGCAGCTTCGCCGCCGGTGGCGGCGCGGTGGTCGAAGGTGAGGCTGATCGGCATGCGGCGATGCACTTCGATGCCGCCCATCACTGCCACCACGTCGTGGCACAGCTTGCCGGCGCCGATGATGGCGACGGTCGGAGGCACCACCACCGGCGTGGCGTAGCGGCCGGCGAACATGCCGAAGTTGGACAGGCTGATGGTGTAGCCGCTCAGTTCCGACGCCGGGATGGAGCGATCCTCCACCTGCGAGCGCAGGCGCTTGATGGCTGCGCGCACGCCGGCGCCATCGAGCACGTCGGCATTGCGCAGCGCGGGCACGAACAGGCCATCCTCGGTGTCCACGGCGATGCCGATGTCCACGTGCGGGTGCAGCGTGCGGGTCAGGTTCTTGCCGTCGAACCAGGCGTTGAGCGCCGGCACCGCTTTGCAGGCGGCAACGAGGGCGCGGATCAGGCGGGCGGTGATGTCCTGCTTGCCGATCCAGGCGTGCAGGTCGGCGTCGTCCACGAGCGTGGTCGGTACCACGTTGGCGTGGGCTTCGGCCATCACGCGCGCCATGTTCCGGCGCACGCCCTTGAGCTGCTCCGGCTGGCCGCTGGCCTGCACGCTCGGCGGCGCGGTACGAACGGCCTTGCCCGACAGCGACACGGCCGTGCGCGACGGGGCGGGGCCCGGCTCCGGCAGTTCCGGCGCCAGGTGGCGGCCGGCGGAGGCCGGCACTGCGCGCGCCGCTGCGGCGCCGAGCGGGGCGGAACCGTTGGCGGCGGCGTTTTTCACGTCCTGCATGGTGACCACGCCGTCGGCGCCGGTCGGGCGCACGCGGGCCAGGTCCACCTTCAGCTTCTTGGCGAGCGCACGCACGGCCGGCACGGCTTTCACGCCGCCGGCGCTGCTGACCTGCTCGACGTGCACCTGGTTGCCGCTGATCATCGCGCCAACCACGGTGCCTTCGTCTTCGCGGTCGGCCGACTTGCCGGCCTGGGCCACTTCGCCGCCTTCGTCGGACGCGACGACCTTGTTGCTGTCGTCGGGCGCGGGGCTGCCCACGCTCTTCTTCGGACCATGGTGGTGGCCGGTGGCTTCGGCCTCGGCGCGCTGCTTGGCGTTCGGATCGGGCTCGAAGTCCGCGAGCGCAGCGCCAGTCTCGATGATGTCGCCGGGTGCGCCGTAGAGCTTCTTCACGGTGCCGGTGTAGGGCGACGGCACGTCGACCACCGCCTTGGCGGTTTCCATCGAGCACAGCGGTGCGTCGAGCTTGATGTAGTCGCCTTCCTTCACGTGCCACTCGACGATGGTCGCGTCGGGCAGGCCTTCGCCGAGGTCGGGCAGGTGGAATGTCTTGATGTCGGCCATGGGTGTGAGGTCCGGAATGCTTGAAAGGGTGTGGTGTATGGGAATTGGGACTGGGGAATCGAGAATAGTGAAAGCGGCGGCCCGCAAGCATGCAGCGGCCTGCTTTTTCTATTCCCTATTCTCCATTCCCTATATTCCCCGGCAGGCGAGCGTCAGCTCGCCGCCAGCGTGCGCTTGGCCGCCTCGACCACGCGCTCGGTGCTCGGCAGGTACTTCATCTCGAGACGGAACAGCGGAATGTGCGTGTCGAAGCCGGTAACGCGCTCGACGGGCGCCAGCAGGTCGTACATGCATTCCTCGGCCAGGCGCGCGGCGATCTCGGCACCGAAGCCCGCGGTCTTGGGGGCCTCGTGCACGATCACGCAGCGGCCGGTCTTCTGCACCGATTCGGCGATGGTGTCGAAATCCAGCGGGGTCAGCGTGGCCACGTCGATCACTTCCGCGCTGATGCCTTCGGCGGCCAGCGCGTCGGCGGCTTCCAGCGCCTCCTTCACCTGGGCGCCCCAGGTGACGATGGTGACGTCGGTGCCGTCGCGCAGCACGAAGCACACGTCCAGCGGCAGCGCCTCGCCGTCGTCCGGCACCTCTTCCTTGTACTGGCGGTAGATGCGCTTGGGTTCGAAGAACATCACCGGATCCGGATCGCGGATCGCCGCCAGCAGCAGGCCGTACGCACGCGCCGGCGAGGAGGGCATCACCACGCGCAGGCCCGGGATGTTGGTGAACAGATGTTCGTTGGCTTCCGAGTGGTGCTCCGGCGCGCGGATGCCGCCGCCCCACGGAGCGCGCCACACGGCCGGCACGGTGATGCGGCCACGGGTACGGTTGCGCAGGCGCGCGGCGTGGCAGGCGATCTGCTCCATCATCGGATAGATGAAGCCTTCGAACTGCGCCTCGGCCACCGGCTTCATGCCCTGCGCGGCCATGCCGACGGTGACGCCGGCGATGGTGGTTTCGTCCAGCGGGGTGTCCAGCACGCGCAGCTCGCCGAACTTCTCCTGCAGGCCCTGGGTGGCGCGGAACACGCCGCCGTTGACGCCGACGTCCTCGCCCAGCACCACGACGCTCGGGTCGTGGGCCATCTCATACGCAAGCGCCTGGGTGACGGCTTCGATAAGGGTGATCTGTGCCATGGCTTAGTGGGCCTTCTTGTCGAGCGAAAGGGCGAGGTCGCGCTGCTTGGCGAGGTCCGCGGGGACTTCCGCGAACGTGTAGTCGAACATCGCGGTGACGGGCTGGGTCTTGGTCTCGAGGTAGGCATTCACCTCGTTGTCCATCCACTCGTCGCACTCTGCCTTCCAGGCTTCTTCCTTCGCGTCGTCCCATACGCCCTTGCCAACCAGCCAGGCGCGCAGGCGCTTCATCGGCTCCTTCGCCCAGGCGTCCTTCACTTCCTGCTCGCCGCGGTAGCGGCGGGCGTCGTCGGCGGTGGTGTGGTCGGACAGGCGATAGGTGACCAGTTCCAGCACGCTGCCGCCCTGGCCGTTGCGGGCGCGCTCGAGCGCGTCCTCCATCGCCTTGCGCACGGCGATGATGTCGTTGCCGTCCACCTGGATGGAGAACAGGCCGGCGGCGATGCCCTTTTGCGCCAGCGTCGGCGCGCCGGACTGGATCTTGCGCGGTACCGAGATCGCCCACTGGTTGTTGACGATCACCGCCACCAGCGGCAGGTTCTGCGCGCCGGCGATGTTGATGGCGCCGTAGAAGTCGCCCTTGGACGAACCGCCGTCGCCGATCGTGCACACGGCCACGCGCTTCTCGTTGCGGATCTTGAACGCCAGCGCGGAGCCGGCGGCATGCAGGCACTGCGTGGCGATCGGCACCGACCACGCGAAATCGTGGCGCGCCGGTTCCTTCTGGTAGTCGTTGCCGCGCTCGTCGCCGCCCCAGTACATGTACACCTCGCGCGGCTGCACGCCGCGGTACAGCTGCGCGCCGTACTCGCGATAGCTGGGTGCGAACACGTCTTCCGGTTTCATCGCGCTGCCGATGCCCACGTGCGCGGCCTCGTGGCCCAGGCAGCTGGCATAGGTGCCCAGTTTGCCGGTGCGCTGCAGGGCCACCGACTTCGCGTCGAACACGCGGGTGGACATCATCAGCTTGTACAGCTCGACCATGTGGTCGAGGTCTTTGGCGAAGGCGGGCAGGTCGTCACGGACCTGTTTGCCTTCGGCATCGAGATACTGCAGGTATTCGATTTCGAACTTGGCGGCGATGGACACGACTCGCTCCGGGAGTGAGTTAAGGCGAAAGCGGATGAGGGAGTGGAGCCGGCGGCGACCCATCCAGTGGGGTCAAGCACGCGCGTAGGGCCCTGACAAGACGGCAATTGAAGCAGGGCGGCATGTTGCGCCGCAAGGCACGGTGCAGCATGCGCAAGGGTTAGGGGGCTTGCGTTAAAGGCAGGTAATATGGCTGCTTTTCCCGCCTTCGGAATGCCATGACCGACAATCGGCGCGACCTGGAAGCCGGCATCGAGGTCGACCTGCACGGCCGCCTCACCTACGGGGGCTACCTGCGGCTGGATGTCTTACTCTCTGCCCAGCAGCCGTTGAGCCAGCCGCCGCACCACGACGAAATGCTGTTCATCGTGCAGCACCAGGTCGCGGAGCTGTGGATGAAGCTGATCATTCACGAGTTGAAGGCGGCGATCGATCATCTGAGAAGGGATGACATCGATCCGTGCCTGAAAATTCTCGCCCGGGTCAAACAGGTGCAGCGCCAGCTGTTCGAGCAGTGGGGCGTGCTGGAAACCCTCACGCCCTCCGAATACCTGGGATTCCGCGACATTCTGGGGCCTTCCTCGGGCTTTCAGTCGCTGCAGTACCGGCAGATCGAGTTCCTGCTGGGCAACAAGAACGAGCAGATGCTCAGCGTGTTCGCTCACGATCCCGCGGCCCAGGCGGCGCTGCGCGAGGTACTGGAAGCGCCGGGTCTGTACGACGAATTCCTCGCCTATCTGGCCCGCCGCGGGCACGCCGTGCCGCCCGAGCTGCTGGCGCGCGACTGGACCCAGCCGCATCACCGCCACGAGGGGCTGCTGCCGGTGTTCAAGCGCATCTATGAGAACCGCGGCGAATTCTGGACCGAGTACCACCTGTGCGAGCAGCTGGTGGACGTCGAAGGCCAGTTCCAGCTGTGGCGCTTCCGCCACATGAAGACAGTCGAGCGGATCATCGGCCATCGGCGCGGCACCGGCGGCTCGTCGGGCGTGGCCTTCCTGAAAAAGGCGCTGGAGCTGGAGTTCTTTCCGGAATTGTTGGATGTGCGCACGGTGCTGGGCACCTGACCCGCCCAACGCCCTGGTTTAACGAAGGCTGGGCGGCGCAAATAAGCGGACATGCCGCTTTTTTCGCGCCCGGGGCCTTCGGCCGCCGCGGCAGCGCCGATTCGTAGGATATTGCGCCGCATTTGACGCGCGCCGTATTGCCCGGTTACATGTCGACCGTTTTGAGCCGCGATCCGCACGCGACGTGCCGATCAGCACCCACCCAGCACGACAAGGGGAACGCATGACCGACACCACCACGACCGCTACTCCTGGGCCCTCGGCGCCCGCGGTACCGGATTACCCGCAGACGCTGGGCCATCCGCGTCCCTTGTGGATGCTGTTCATGACGGAGTTCTGGGAGCGCTTTGCCTTCTACGGCATGCGCTGGGCGCTCACGCTGTACATCGTGGCAGAGTTCTTCGGCGGCAGTCCCACTGGCCAGGCCTTCGCCAGCCGCACCTACGGCGCCTATCTGGCGCTGGTCTATGCCGCGGCAGTCTTCGGCGGCTACGTGGCGGACAAGGTCATCGGCTACCAGCGCTCGATCCTAGTCGGCGCGGTGGTGATGTCGGCCGGCCTGTTCATGATCATGCTGCCGAACGAGCAGATCTTCCTGCTGGGCCTGTCCACGGTGATCGTGGGCAATGGCCTGTTCAAGCCGAACATTTCTTCGATGGTGGGCCAGCTCTACGGCGTGGGCGACCCGCGCCGCGACCGCGGCTTCACCTTGTTCTACATGGGCATCAATGCCGGCGCGCTGGCCTCGCCGCTGCTCACCGGCTGGCTGGCCAGCTATTTCACCGACACCCCGATGCAGCAGAACTACAAGCTGGTGTTCCTGGCCTCGGGCATCGGCATGCTGCTGAGCCTGCTGTGGTTCTGGTTCGGCCGGCGCCAGCTCAAGGGCGTGGGTCGCCCGCTGCCGGACCAGGCCAATCGCATGCGCGTGGTCTACGTGCTGATCGGCTGCCTGGTGGCGATTCCGCTGGTGTACCTGGTGATGGCCAAGGCCGGCGCGGTGGTGCTGCAGTGGCTGCTGAGCATCCTGTTCGTGGGCCTGTGCGTGCTGCTGATGGTCGACGGTATCCGCGAGGGCAAGGTGCAGCGCGATCGCGTGATCGCGATGCTGGTGATCTTCGTGTTCAACGTGCTGTTCTGGATGTTCTACGAACAGGCCGGCAGCTCGTTCAACTTCCTGGCCGAGAACATCGTGGACCGCAAGATGTTCGGCGGCTGGGAGTTCCCGGTCGGCTGGTTCCAGTCCGTCGCGCCGCTCGCCCTCGTTCTGCTGGCGCCCGTGATGTCGATGGTGTGGGGCTGGCTGGACAAGCGGCAGCTGGAGCCATCGATTCCGCGCAAGTTCGGTTTCGGCCTGCTGGGCAATGCGCTGGCCTTCGTGGTGCTGATGTACGCCCTGTCGAGCCTGGTCGACAGCGCCGGCCTGATTCCGTTCTGGCCGCTGGTGCTGGTGTACGTGCTGCAGACCGTGGGCGAGCTGTGCCTGTCGCCGATCGGCCTGTCGATGGTGACCAAGCTGGCGCCCAGCCGCCTGGTGGGCCTGGCCATGGGTGGCTGGTTCCTGTCGACCGGCATCGGCAACAACCTGTCCGGCATCTTCGCCAGCCACGTCAGCGGCGAAACCGGCATGACGGTCGCCTCTGCGCTGAGCGGCTTCACCTTCAGCTTCTGGCTGCTGGCCGGCGCGGCGGTGCTGCTGCTGCTGGTGGCTCCGCTAATCAACCGCCTGATGCACGGCGTGAAATAAGCGCCAGGCCAGGTAGAACCGAAGAGGCGGCGCGAGCCGCCTCTTTCGTTTTCAGGCCGCGGTGGCCTGTTCCTCGGACGCCGTGCTGCGCGGGGGCACGGGCGGGCCCATCAGCTTGTCCAGGATGCGCACGAGCCAGACGCGTTCCTCGGCGTCCAGCTTGTCCAGCACTTCGCGTTCGCGAGCGCGTGCCATGGGCGCCACCACGTCGTGGACCTGCCAGCCGGTCTCGCTCAGGCTGAGCACCGACCGGCGCTTGTCGCCCTCGTGGGTGCCGCGGTTCACCCGGCCGGCCTCCACCAGCCGGGCCAAGGCGCGGCTCACCGCCACCTTGTCCATCGCGGTGCGTTCGGCCACTTCCCTGGCGGACAGGCCCTCGAACCGCGCCAGCACCGCCATCACGCGCCATTCGGTCACGCTCAGGTCAAAGCGTGCCTGGTAGTCGTTGGCGATCGCCTGGCTGACCGTATTGGACAGGATCGAAAGGCGGTAGGGCAGGAAGCTTTCCAGCTCCAGCGGGGCGTGGTCGGGCCGGGGGGGGTGTCGGGGGTTGGCGGGCACTGCTGCACCACTCCTTGCAAATGGTTTCATGTGTAACTATAACGCTGGGATGATGCCGCCGGTCGCAGGCTAGGCGACGGCGGGACACGCTTTATCACCAGGCTTCACACCCCCAGGCGTTGACCCAGGAGATCCCCATGAGCGCGCAGCCCAATCTTGGCATGCAGGTGACCACTTTCGAGAACCCGATGGGTATCGACGGTTTCGAATTCGTCGAGTTCGCGGCCCCGGCCGGTCGCGGCGCCGAGCTGCACGACCTGTTCGGCCGCATGGGCTTCACCGCGGTGCTCAGGCACAAGACCCGCCCGATCACGGTGTACCGCCAGGGTGGGGTGAACTTCCTGGTCAACGAGGACCCGGATTCCTTCGCTGCCGACTTCGCGGCCCAGCATGGTCCCTGCGCCGCCGGCTTCGCCATCCGTTTCAAGCAGCCGGCAGCCGAGGTCTACGGCAAGGTGCTCGCCAACGGCGGTGAGGCCGTGGGCGTGAAGGAAGCGACCAAGGCGGTGAACGCGCCGGTGGTGAAGGGCATCGGCGATTGCATGCTGTATCTGGTCGACCGCTATGGCGACAAGGGCAGCATCTACGATGGCGACTTCGTGCCGGTTCCCGGCGCCGACCTCAACCCCAAGGGTTTCGGCCTCACCTTCATCGACCACCTCACGCACAACCTCTACTTCGGCAACATGCAGAAGTGGTCCGACTACTACGAGCGCCTGTTCAACTTCCGCGAGATCCGCTACTTCGACATCAAGGGCGCCAAGACCGGCCTGGTATCCAAGGCCATGACCGCGCCGGACGGCATCGTGCGCATCCCGCTCAACGAATCGAGCGATCCGAAGTCGCAGATCAACGAGTACCTCGACGCCTATCACGGCGAAGGCATCCAGCACATCGCCTGCTTCACCGACAACATCTACGACACGGTGGAGGCGATGCGCGCCAAAGGTGTGCAGTTCCTCGACACGCCGGACACCTACTTCGATGTGATCGACCTGCGCATCCCCAACCACGGCGAGGACGTCCCGCGCCTGGCGAAGAACAAGATCCTGATCGACGCCGACCCAGAGACCAAGCAGCGCAAGCTGCTGCAGATCTTCACCGAGAACAATATCGGACCGATCTTTTTCGAGATCATCCAGCGCAAGGGCAACGAGGGCTTCGGCGAAGGCAACTTCCAGGCGCTGTTCGAGTCGATCGAACGCGACCAGATGCGTCGCGGCGTGCTGTAAGCCGGAGCGGCGTGCCATGGGCCCAAGGCGCCGGCGCCTTGGGCGACCCCTACTCATCCTGGCCCTCTCCCGATGGGAGGGGGAGGAACCGCCAAGAGTGAAGCGCGATGGAAACCCAAGGCTATCAATCCGGCTTCGGCAATGAGTTCGCCAGCGAAGCCGTCCCCGGCGTGCTTCCCTCAGGGCAGAACTCGCCGCAGCGGGTGGCGCACGGGCTGTATGCCGAGCAGCTCTCCGGCACGGCCTTCACCGCGCCGCGGCACAGCAACCGGCGCAGCTGGCTGTACCGCATCCGGCCGGCGGCAGTGCACCAGCCGTTCGAGCCGCGCGCACATGCGCATTTCCACAACCGCTTCGACGAGGCGCCCGCCACGCCGAACCAGCTGCGCTGGGACCCCTGGCCGATGCCGGCGGCGCCGGCGGACTTCGTCGAGGGGCTGGTCACTCTCGCGGGCAATGGCGGCCCGGCCGAGCAGGGCGGGTGCGGCATACATATATATGCGGCGAACCGCTCCATGCAGGGCCGCTTCTTCTACGACGCCGATGGCGAGCTGCTGATCGTCCCCCAGCAGGGGCGCCTGCGCCTGTGCACCGAGCTGGGCGTGCTCGAGGTGAGTCCGCTGGAGATCGCGGTGATTCCCCGGGGCGTGCGCTTCCGCGTGGAACTGCCCGATGGCGAGGCCCGCGGCTACGTGTGCGAAAACTTCGGCGCGCTTTTGCGCCTGCCGGACCTGGGCCCGATCGGTGCCAACTCGATGGCGCTGCCGCGGGATTTCCTCACGCCGCATGCCTCCTATGAGGAGATCGAGGGCGACTTCGAACTGATCGCCAAGTTCCAGGGCTCTCTGTGGACGGCGAAGATCGGCCACTCGCCGCTCGACGTGGTGGCCTGGCATGGCAACTATGCGCCGTACAAGTACGACCTCGCCAAGTACAACACCGTCGGTTCGATCAGCGTCGACCATCCGGACCCGTCGATCTTCACCGTGCTCACCTCGCCCAGCGATACGCCGGGCACGGCCAACATCGACTTCGTGATCTTCCCGCCGCGCTGGCTGGTGGCCGAGCACACCTTCCGCCCGCCGTACTTCCACCGCAACGTGGCCAGCGAGTTCATGGGGCTGATCGAAGGCGCCTACGATGCGAAGGAAGGCGGCTTCGTGCCCGGCGGCGCCAGCCTGCACAACTGCATGAGCGGGCATGGCCCCGATGCAGCGAGCTTTGAGAAAGCGACGAACGCGGTATTGGATAAGCCCGATCACCTGACCGGCACCATGGCCTTCATGTTCGAAACGCGTAAGGTGATCCGTCCGACCCGCCAGGCGCTGGAGGCGCCGCAGTTGCAGCGCGGTTACTACGAGTGCTGGCAAGGTATACGGAAACACTTCCACAAGGACTGACGCCATGACGCTGCATCGCCCCCTGCTCAGTGTTTTCCTGGCCGCCGGACTGGCGGCCTGCGGCGGCAACGAGCCCGCCGCTCCGGTCGCCCAGGCTCCCGCCGCATCCACGGCTGCGGCTCCCGCCATTCCCGCTGCGCCGGCGCCCGCGGCCCCGACGGAGCAGGCGACGTTCGCGGGATTCGGCGACATGCGTTTCGGCATGGACGAGGCGGCGTTCCGGCAGGCCTGGGGCGGCGAACTGAAGACGCAGCCGCCGGCGAAGGGTTCTACCTGCGCATATTTCTATCCGACATGGTCGAAGACGCCGCCGGACCTCGGCTTCATGTTCGAGCAGGGCAAGTTCGTCCGCTACGACGTCGCCACCGCAAAGCAGGCGGCGCCGGGCGGCGGCAAGGTGGGCATGGACAAGAGCGAGCTCGTTCGCCTCTATGGCGACAAGGGCGAGACATTCCCGGACAAGTACGATCCCGCTGCGAGCACCTTCCGCGTGCGCGGTGAGGAAGGAGCGGCCGCCGTCTTCGCGATCGGCACCGACGGCAAGGTAAGCAAATGGCGCGTGGGCGTGCCCCCGCAGGTCGATTACGTCGAAGGCTGCCAATGAATCGCAGCACACGGAGCGCAGAATGAAGCTTGGCAGTCTTAAGGAAGGCGGCCGCGACGGCACGCTGGTGGTGGTCAACCGCGAATTGAGCTGGGCCGCGAAGGCCACCGGCATCGCGCCGACCCTGCAGGCCGCGCTGGACGACTGGTCCAATGCCGCGCCGCGTCTCAATGCTCTTTATGACCAGCTCAACGCCGGCCAGGCCGCAGGCGCTTTCCCGCTGGACATGGATGCACTGGCCGCACCGCTGCCGCGCGCGTACGAGTTTGTCGATGGCAGTGCCTACCTGCCGCACGTCGAGCGCGTGCGCCGGGCGCGCGGCGCCGAGGTGCCGGAGTCGTTCTATGTCGATCCGCTGATGTATCAGGCCACCAGCGCCGGTTTCCTCGCGCCGCGCGATCCGGTGGTGGTGCCGAGCGAGGATTACGGCATCGATCTCGAAGCCGAAGTGATCGTGATCACGGACGATGTGCCGATGGCCGTCACCTCGGAGCAGGCCGCGGCCCACATTCAGCTCATCGGGCTGATCAACGACGTCTCCCTGCGCGGGCTGATCCCCGCCGAGCTGGCGAAGGGCTTCGGCTTCCTGCAGTCCAAGCCGCGCTCGGCGCTGTCGCCGGTCTTCGTTACGCCCGACGAACTCGGTGACGTGTGGCGGGACGACAAGCTGCATCTGCCGATGCGGACATGGATCAACGGCGTGTGGTTCGGCGAAGCCGAATGCGGCGTCGACATGCAATTCAACTTCGCGCAGCTCGTCGCGCATGCGGCGAAGACGCGTCCGCTCACCGCCGGCACCATCGTCGGCTCCGGCACCATCGCCAACGAGGACACCAGCAAAGGCGCCTCGTGCCTGGCGGAGCAGCGCACCGTCGAGACGCTGCGCGACGGCAAGCCGAGCACGCCGTTCCTCAAGTACGGCGACACCATCCGCATCGACGTCACCGATGCCAGTGGCGCGTCGATCTTCGGCGCGATCGAACAGCGCATCGCGCCACTCTCGCGCTGACGCGACACACCATCGACACAAAACCTTCACGCAAGAGCCTGCATCGCAGGCTCTTTTCGTCTGTGCGTATGTTTAGGAAAAGTCGAGAGTTATCGCTCGTCCCCTAACGTGGGCTGTACGAGCATGGCCAATCGCGACGCGAATCTCGCCATCGCGTCGGAATTTTCTCTACCATCGGTCTGGTTTTCGTCCGGCAGAGTTGGTTTGACGAAACAGGGGGATGTCGGTTTCAGGCTCGCTGCACGCGGCCTCCACATTCTTTTGCAGAGTCAGGCAGCGCTGTGTTCCAACGTATCCTGCTGGTGTGCGTGGGCAATATTTGCCGCAGTCCCACCGCCGAGTATTTGCTGAGGCATCGCCTGGGCGACGCCTCGCTCCACATATCGAGCGCCGGCCTCGGCGCACTCGAAGACCATCCCATGGACGCCACCGCGGCGTCGCTCCTGCTCGAGCATGGCATCGACGCGAGCGCGCACCGCGGACGTCAGTTGTCCACCGCCATGCTGCACGACGCGGACCTCGTGCTGGTCATGGAAAAGGCGCATGCCTCGCGCATCGCCCGCCTCGCGCCGGAAGCAAGCGGCAAAGTACTGCTGCTCGGCAAATGGCTGGGGGAAAAGGAGATTCCTGATCCGTACCGGCAGTCGCGGCCGGCCTTCGAGCACGTCTACGGACTGATCGACCAGGCAGTCGCGCGCTGGCTCGCGTACCTCACTCCCTCCCTTTCCAAAGCGGCCTCGTCATGACCGATCCCCGTCCAGTCACTCAACGCAACGACGACGAACTCGACCTGGGTGCGATCCTCGGTACGGTTGTCGACAACAAGTGGACCATCCTCTCGATCACCGGCCTGTTCCTGATCTGCAGCCTCGCTTATGCGCTGCTCGCCACGCCGATCTACCAGGCCGACGCGATGGTGCAGGTGGAGCAGAAGGTGCCGGAACTGCCCGGCATCAGCGCGTTGAGTCAGACCCTGGGCGCCTCGAACTCGCAGGCGAACACGGAGATCGCGCTGATCACCTCGCGCGCCGTGATCGGGCGTGCAGTCGATGATCTCAAGCTCGATATCAACGTATCTCCGCGCCGCTTCCCAGTGATCGGCACCGGCATCGCCAGGCGTTTCACCCAGGCGAATCCGGGCGAGGTCGCCAGCCCCTGGCTGGGCATGAGCCGTTATGACTGGGGCGGCGCCAAGCTCGACCTGCAGCGCATCGAGGTGCCCGATCATCTGCTGGGCAAGACCTTGTCCCTCGTCGCCGGCGAGAACGGCAGCTATACGCTGTTCGATCCTGAAGGCGACGAAGTGCTGCAGGGCGCGGTCGGCCAAGTCGCCACCGGCCATGGAGTGACATTCCAGGTGGGCTCGCTCAAGGCCAACCCCGGTACGCGCTTCGATGTGCGCCGCGAACGCGCCCTGACCACCATCAACCAGCTGCAGCAGGCCATCCAGGCCACGGAGAAGGGCAAGGACTCCGGCATCATCGGCCTGTCCTACCAGCACGCCAGCCCGAAGATGGCCGTGGCGCTGCTGGACCGCGTGAGCGAGTGGTACGTGCGGCAGAACGTCGAGTGGAACGCCGCGGAGGCCGCCAACAGCCTGAAGTTCGTGCAGGAACAGCTGCCCAAGGTGCGGCAGGACCTGGACCGCGCGCAGGCGGCGCTGAATGCATTCCAGATCCAGGCCAGGTCGGTGGACATCACCATGCAGACCAAGGCCCTGCTGGACCAGAGCGTTGCGGTCGAGGCCAACATCCAGCAGCTGCGCATGCAGCAGGCGGACATCGAGCGCCGCTTCACGCCGAAGCATCCGGCCTATCGCGCGCTGATGGACCAGCTCGGACAGCTGGAGCAGAAGAAGGGCGAGATGGACAAGCAGGTCGGCGATCTGCCGGATACGCAGCAGGAATTGCTCAAGCTCACCCGCGACGTGGAAGTGAGCAACCAGACCTACACCGGCCTGCTCAATCAGGCGCAGCAGCTCGACATCGCGCGCGCGGGCAAGGTCGGCAACGTGCACATCGTCGACAATGCGCAGGTCGACGTCACCAATCCGGTCAAGCCGAAGAAGGCGATGGTGGTGTTCGGCGGCACCTTCGTCGGCGCCTTCCTCGCCTTCGGCCTCGTGTTCGTGCGGCAAATGCTCAACCGCGGCGTGGAAGAACCCTCGGTCATCGAGCAGCTCGGCCTGCCGGTCTATGCCTCGGTGCCGGTCAGCCCGACCGAGCGCGAGATCGCCCTGTCCGGCCATTCCCGCAGCGACGGCAGGCATCATCTGCTCGCCATCAGCTCGCCCACCGACCTGGCCACCGAGGCGTTGCGCAGCCTGCGCACCAGCCTGCATTTCGCCCGGATGGAGGCGAAGAACAACCTGTTGATGATCTCCGGTTCCAGCCCGGAGGCGGGCAAGACCTTCGTGTCGGCCAACCTCGCGGCAGTGATAGCCCAGGCCGGGCAGCGCGTGCTGGTGATCGACGGCGACATGCGCAAGGGCTCCCTGCACAAGGTCATGGGTGGCCGGCCGAACAACGGCCTGTCCGAACTCATCTCGGGGCAGATCGATCTGCAGGCGGCGATCCGCCCGCTACTGTCGCTGGAGAACCTGCACTACATCGCGCGCGGCAAGATCCCGCCCAATCCTTCGGAACTGCTGATGAGCCCGCGCTTCGCCGAAGTGATCGAGCAGGTGCTGCCGAAGTACGACCTGGTCCTGATCGACACGCCGCCGATTCTTGCGGTCACGGATGCGGCCATCATCGGCCATATGGCCGGCACCTCTCTGCTCGTGGTGCGCTTCGGCCTCAATCAGGCGCGCGAAATCGCTCTCGCCCGCCAGCGGTTCGCCCAGAACGGTATCGAGATCAGGGGCGCCATCTTCAACGCGGTGGAGCGCCGGAGCAGCGGCTATTACTCGTACGGCTACTACGAATACAAGAACGGCACCTGAGCGGTATCGCCGTCGGAGCCGTGCGCGGGCGGGAAGTGCGATGCGCGTCGTGAATTTCGCTTGAAATCGCGTTTCCGCTTCATATGGCTGTCAAGAGGATTGGCGAACATTTGGACGTTTGGACGTCTAAACGTTGATGCGCTTCGCTGTATCAACGAATCGTGATGTCCTGTTCGGTTCGCTTCAGGTATCAGTAAAGAAGCGATTGCCACAGTACCCGACTCGTCGCGTGCAGACGGGTCGAAGGACTTCCCCATTCACGGTCCTTTGACAAGGCGCGATGCCTGACCCCCACTATCTGGAAGATCGGATGCAGCAAGTGATCAATGCCAAGATTGCCGTCATCGGCCTGGGCTACGTCGGCCTCCCGCTGGCCGTGGAGTTCGGCAAGAAGTACGACACCGTGGGCTTCGACATCCGCAGTGCGCGGGTGGAGGAACTGCGCGCGGGGAAGGACGCGACGCTGGAGGTGGAGCCGGAGGAGCTGGCGGCGGCGACGCGGCTGCGCTACAGCGACCGGCTGGAGGATCTGCGCGACCGCAACGTGTACATCGTGACGGTGCCCACGCCGATCGACGCGGCCAAGCGGCCGGACCTGACGCCGCTGGTGCGCGCCAGCGAGATGCTGGCCCAGGTGCTCAAGCGCGGCGACATCGTGGTGTACGAGTCGACGGTATACCCGGGCTGCACGGAAGAGGTGTGCGTGCCGCTGCTGGAGAAGGGCTCGGGCCTCACGTTCAACCAGGACTTCTTCGCCGGCTACAGCCCGGAGCGGATCAACCCGGGCGACAAGCAGCACCGGGTGACGACGATCCTGAAGGTGACCTCCGGCTCGACGCCGGAAGCGGCCAGCTACGTGGACGCGCTGTACTCCAGCATCATCACCGCCGGCACGCACCGGGCCAGCAGCATCAAGGTGGCCGAGGCGGCGAAGGTGATCGAGAACACGCAGCGGGATCTCAATATCGCCCTGGTGAACGACCTGGCGATGCTGTTCAACAAGCTGGGCATCGACACGCTGGAAGTGCTGCAGGCGGCGGGGACGAAGTGGAACTTCCTGCCGTTCCGGCCCGGCCTGGTGGGCGGGCACTGCATCAGCGTGGACCCGTACTACCTGACCCACAAGGCGCAGGAGGTGGGCCACCACCCGGACGTGATCCTGGCCGGCCGGCGCACCAACGACGGCATGGGCCCGTACGTGGCCGGCGAGGTGGTGCGGCTGATGGTGCGCAAGGGCATCAACCCGGTGCGGGCGAAGGTGCTGGTGCTGGGCCTGGCGTTCAAGGAGAACTGCCCGGACCTGCGCAACACGCGGGTGATCGACATCGTGCAGGCGCTGCGCGGCTACAACGCCGAGGTGGACGTGCACGACCCGTGGGTGGATGCGGCCGAGGCGGCGCACGAGTACGGGCTGGAACCGATCGGCGCGCCGGATGCGGGCAGCTACGACGCGGTGATCGTGGCGGTGGGCCACCGGGAGTTCGCGGCGCTGGGCGCGGAGGGCATCCGCGCGCTGGGCAAGCCGGCGTCGGTGGTCTATGACGTGAAGTACGTGCTGCCGCGCGAGGCGGTGGACGGGAGGCTGTGATGAAGGTGCTGGTGACCGGCACGGCCGGGTTCATCGGGTCGCACGTGGCGCTGAAGCTGCTGGCGCGCGGCGACACGGTGGTGGGCGTGGACAACCTCAACGACTACTACGACGTGTCGCTGAAGCAGGCACGGTTGGCGCGGGTGCAGGCGCAGGCCGGCTACACGCACGTGCACGCGGACCTGGCCGACCGCGAGGCGATGGCGCGGGTGTTCGAGCAGCACCGCCCCGACCGCGTGGTGCACCTGGCCGCGCAGGCGGGCGTGCGCTACGCGGCGAAGAACCCGCACGTGTACGTGAGCAGCAACGTCACCGGCTTCCTGCACGTGCTGGAAGGCTGCCGCCACCACGGCGTGCAGCACCTGGTGTACGCCTCGACCAGCTCGGTGTACGGGGCCAACACGGACCTGCCGTTCTCCGAGCACCGCTCGGCGGAGCATCCGCTGACCTTGTACGCGGCGACCAAGAAGGCCAACGAGCAGATGGCGCACAGCTACGCGCACCTGTACGGGCTGCCGGCGACGGGGCTGCGCTTCTTCACGGTGTACGGCCCGTGGGGCCGGCCGGACATGGCGCTGTTCCTGTTCACCAAGGCGATCCTGGCCGGGGAGCCGATCCCGGTGTTCAACGAAGGCCGGCACAAGCGCAGCTTCACCTACATCGACGACATCGTCGAAGGGGTGGTACGGGCGCTGGATACGGTGCCGGACAAGGACCCGGCGTGGCGCGGCGACCACCCGGACCCGGCCACGAGCGGGGTGGCGCCGTACCGCCTCTACAACATCGGCAACGAGCGGCCGGTAGAGCTGCTGCGCTACATCGAAGTGCTGGAGCGCTGCCTGGGCCGCAAGGCGACGTTGCAGCTGCTGCCGCTGCAGGCCGGCGACGTACCGGCGACGGAGGCGGATGTGTCGAGTCTGGCGGCAGCGGTGGGGTATCGGCCCAAGGTGTCGGTGGAGGAGGGCGTGGCCCACTTCGTCGAGTGGTATCGCAATTTCTACGCCGTGGCGCCCGCCGCGGCCGTCGCTGGAGTCGCATCATGAAGAACTTCGCTTTGATCGGTGCCGCCGGCTACATCGCGCCGCGCCACATGCAGGCCATCCGCGACACCGGCAACAAGCTGGTCGCCGCCTACGACCCGAACGATTCGGTCGGTGTGATCGACAGCTACTTTCCCGAATCCGATTTCTTCACCGAGTTCGAACGCTTCGATCGCCATATCGACAAGCAGCGGCGCGCCAACCATTCGCACCGCGTGGACTACATGTCGATCTGCTCGCCCAACTATCTGCACGACTCGCACATGCGCTTCGCCATGCGCTCGGGCGCCGATGCCATCTGCGAAAAGCCGCTGGTGCTCAACCCATGGAACATCGATGGCCTGCGCGAGATCGAGCAGGACACCGGCCGCAAGGTGAACACCATCCTGCAGTTGCGTTTGCACCCGGCCATCGTCTCGCTGCGCGAGAAGGTGCGGTCGGCCAGCCGCGCCGCCAAGCACGAGGTGGACCTGGCCTACGTGACCTCGCGCGGCCACTGGTACCTGCAGTCGTGGAAGGGCGATGCCAAGAAGTCCGGCGGGATCGCCACCAACATCGGCGTGCACTTCTTCGACATGCTGCATTTCATCTTCGGCGAGCTCCAGCAGAACCTGGTGCACCACATGTCGGACACCAAGGCCGGCGGTTATCTCGAATACGAGCATGCCCGCGTGCGCTGGTTCCTATCGGTGGACGTGGAAGACGTGCCGGCAGCGCAGCGCCTCGCCGGCCAGCGCACCTACCGCTCCATTACCGTGGACGGCGAGGAGATCGAGTTCTCCGGCGGCTTCACCGACCTGCACACGCGCAGCTACGAGGAGATCCTCGCCGGGCGCGGCTTCGGCCTGGAAGAGAACCGCTGTGCGATCACCACCGTCTCCGACATCCGCCACGCCTCGCCGGTCGGCCTGCGCGGCGAATACCACCCGTTCCTGGCGCGCAGCGCCGGTTGAGGCAATCATGGCTTTCTATCAGCATCCCAGCGCGATCGTGGACGAGGGCGCGCAGATCGGCGACGACTCGCGCGTATGGCACTTCGTTCACGTCTGCGGCGGCGCGCGCATCGGCAAGGGCGTCTCGCTCGGGCAGAACGTCTTCGTCGGCAACCGGGTCAGCATCGGCGACCGCTGCAAGGTCCAAAACAACGTGTCGGTCTACGACAACGTCACCCTCGAAGAGGGCGTGTTCTGCGGTCCGAGCATGGTGTTCACCAACGTCTACAACCCGCGCTCGCTGATCGAACGCAAAGAGGAATACCGCGACACCCTGGTCAAGCGCGGCGCCACCCTGGGCGCCAACTGCACCATCGTCTGCGGCATCACCGTGGGCGAGTACGCCTTCGTCGGCGCCGGCGCGGTGGTCACGCAGGATGTGCCGGCCTATGCCCTGATGGTCGGCGTGCCGGCCCGCCAGATCGGCTGGATGAGCGAGTACGGCGAACAGCTGGATCTGCCGCTCAGCGGCTCCGGCGAGGCGATCTGCCCGCATACCGGCGCGCGCTACGTGCTGCGCGAAGGAAGGGTCGCGCGGGAGGAGGTCACGGCATGATCGACTTTATCGACCTCAAGGCGCAGCAGGCACGTATCAAGGCCGAGATCGACGCCGGCATCCAGCGCGTGCTCGCGCATGGGCAGTTCATCCTGGGCCCCGAGGTGGCGGAACTGGAGCAGCGGCTGGCCGCCTACGTCGGCGCCAAGCACTGCATCAGCTGCGCGAACGGCACCGACGCGCTGCAGATCGCGCTGATGGCGCTGGGCGTGGGGCCGGGCGACGAAGTGATCATGCCCGGCTTCACCTTCATCGCCACGGCGGAGACCGCGGCCATCCTGCATGCGAAGCCGGTCTATGTGGACGTCGATCCGCACACTTATCTGATCGATCCCGCTGGCCTGGAAGCGGCGATCACGCCGCGCACGAAAGCCATCGTGCCCGTGTCGATCTACGGCCAGTGCGCGGATTTCGACGCGATCAACGCGGTCGCCGCGCGCCTTGGCATTCCGGTGATCGAGGACGCCGCGCAAAGCTTCGGCGCCACCTACAAGGGGCGGCGCTCCTGCCACCTCAGCACCATCGCGTGCACCAGCTTCTTCCCGAGCAAGCCGCTGGGCTGCTACGGGGACGGCGGGGCGATGTTCACCGACGACGATGCGCTGGCCGTGGCCATGCGCCAGATCGCGCGACATGGGCAGGACCGCCGCTACCACCACGTGCGGGTGGGCATGAACAGCCGGCTCGACACGCTGCAGGCGGCGATCCTGCTGCCCAAGCTGGCGATCCTGGACGAGGAGATCCGCCAGCGCCAGCAGGTGGCTGCCGACTACGGGCGCCGCCTTGCGGAGGCCGGCATCGAGCCGCCGTTCGTCGAAGCGCACAACCTGAGCGTCTACGCCCAATACACCATTCGCGTCGAAGACCGCGAGGCCGTGCGCGAGCGGCTGAACGATGCCGGCGTGCCCACGGCCGTGCACTATCCGCTGCCGCTCAACCGCCAGCCTGCGGTGGAGGACGCGCAGGCCAAGCTGCCCGTCGGCGATCGCGCGGCGCGCGAAGTGCTCAGCCTGCCGATGCATCCCTATCTGTCCGACGCGCAGATCGCGCAGATCGTGGACAGCCTGGCCGCCGTACCGGCGAGGTAGACCCGTCGTGCTCGATCTGCTCGCCCGATGCATCAGCGGTTCCGTGGACTGGGCCCAGCGCCGCAGCCACGTGCGCCGGCTGCGCGGCTATCCGGGCGTGGCGCGGTCCGCCACCGTGGGCCTGGGCAGCAAGCTGATCGGGCCCAAGGAAAACTTCCGTATCGGCGAGCACACCTATCTCAACCAGGCGCATCTGTCGTGCGGGCCCGACTCGCGCGTGGTGATCGGGCGCGGCTGCGCGATCGGCTACAACGTGTCGATCAAGGCGCTCACGCATGACCCGGAAAAACCGACGACCAATGCGGACGGGCCGCTGCGGCACGTCGAACGGGACATCGTGATCGGGGACGACTGCTGGATCGGCGACAACGTGTTCATCCGCGAGGGCGTGGTGTTGGGCGATCGCATCATCGTCGGCGCCAACTCGGTGGTGACCAGGTCTTTCGCGGGCAACCAGATCATCGCCGGCATCCCGGCGCGCGTCATCAGGGAGCGCTGAGGCATGCGCACCCCTTCCGCCCGCGGCGACGTGCACGTCCTGGTCATACCGTCGTGGTATCCGGCCAGGCCGGGCGACATCAATGGCAGTTTCTTCCGCGAGCAGGCCCTGGCCCTGCACTGGCACGGCTGCAAGGTCGGCGTGATCTACCCGCAGCTGCGGTCGCTGCGCCAATGGCGCGGTCCCATCGGTGCGCGCGGCGTGAGCCGGGAGTTCGACCAGGGCATGCCGGTGCTGCGCTCGTATGGCGTGAATCCGTTCCCGCTCCTGCATAGCGCCGCCAGTCGCTGGTGGGTGCGTCACGGCCTGAAGCTGTACCGGCGCTACGAGGCGGAGTTCGGCCGGCCCGACGTGGTGCACGCCCATGCTGCGCTCTATGGCGGTGCGCTGGCGCGGCAGCTATGGCTGCGCGAAGGCCTGCCGTACGTGCTGACCGAGCACAGCTCGATGTACCCGCGCGGCCGGGTCAGTCCGGCGCAGGCGCGCATCGCCCGCGACGCGGCACGCGACGCGCGCCGCCGGTTCGCGGTGAGCGCGGCGTTCGCGCGCTTCCTGCAGGGCTATTTCGACGCGGCCGATGGCGCGTGGGAGGTCATGCCCAATATCGTCGATGCCTCCTTTGGCGAACGGTCGCTGGAGGAAGGCTCCGCGGACGGCTTCACCTTCCTTACGGTCGGTGGCCTGAACGAGAACAAGGGCATCGATCTGCTGCTGGCTGCCTTCGCGCGCGGGTTCGCCGACGATCGCGACGTGCGTCTGCGCGTCGGGGGGCACGGGCCCGAGCGTGCGCGGCTGGAGCGCCTGGCCGTGCAGCTCGGCATCGCCGACCGGGTGAGCTTCCTGGGTGCACTGACCCGCCAGCAGGTAGCGGAGGAACTGGCGCGAGCGCAAGCGCTGGTGCATCCGAGCAGGTACGAGACGTTCGGCGTCGCGATCGTCGAGGCCCTGGCCATGGGGCGGCCGGTAGTGGCGACGCGCTGCGGCGGGCCGGACGACATCGTCACCGCGCGCGACGGGTTGCTGGTGCCGGTGGATGACGAAGCCGCGCTGGCAGAAGCGCTGCGCGAATTGCGGCGGAACATCGTCGGCTACGACGCCGCGGAAATCCGCCGCGCCAGCCTGGCCCGCTTCGGCGAAGCCGCGGTGATCGCCCGTCTGCGCGATGCCTATGACGCGGCCGCCGGGCGCGCGCCCGTGGAAGAGGGCGGCGCCATGCCGCTTCGACGGGTGGCGGGGTCATGAATCGGAGCAAGCTCCTCGGTTTTGCGCTGGGGCCGCTGGGCTCGGCCGCGGTGGGGTTCGTCACCTTGCCGATGCTGGCGTGGTTCTTCAGTGCCGAGGACATCGGCCGCATCGCCATGCTGCAGGTGGCGACCAACTTTGCGGTGATCCTGTTCACCTTCGGGCTGGACCAGAGCTATGCGCGCGAATATCACGAGAGCGCCGACAAGCCGGCCCTGCTCAAGGCTGCCGTCCTGCCCGGACTGGTGGCGCTTGGAGCGATGGTCGCCGGGATGCTGGTCGCCAAGCCGGGCCTGCTGTCGGAGGCGTTGTTCGCAGCCGACGACGGCGTGCTGAGCGTAGTGGCGGCGGCATCCATCCTGGCCACGTTCGTGTCGCGCTTCCTGTCGGTGATCCTGCGCATGGAGGAGAAGGGTTTCGCCTTCTCGATGAGTCAGGTACTGCCGAAGCTGCTGTTCCTCGTGCTGGTGGCGGCGTATGCGCTGGCCGTGCCGCGCCGCACGTTCCTCATGCTGCTGGCCGCCTATACGGTGTCCATCGTCGCGGTGATGTTCGCGTATGCCTGGAACACGCGCCACGCCTGGGTGCCGGCGCTGTCGGCACGGCTGGAGCGCGCGCGTCTGCGCCAGCTGGTGGCGTTCGGTTTCCCCCTGATCTTCGGCGGCGTCGCCTCCTGGGCGCTGATGGCAATGGACCGGGTCTTCCTGCGCCAGATGTCGACGCTGACCGAGCTGGGCGTGTTCTCGGTGGCGGCGAGCATCGCGGCAGCGGCCGGCATCGTGTCCAGCATCTTCTCCACCGTGTGGGCGCCCACGGTCTATCGCTGGGCGGCCGAAGGCGACGCGCAGGCGAAGATCGACGCGGTCACCGATCATCTGCTCGCCGCGGTGGTGCTGATCTTCGTCGCCACGGGCCTGCTGTCCTGGGTGCTGGCGTGGTTGCTGCCTTCGACCTATGACCGCGTGCAATACCTGGTCGCCGCGGGGCTCACGCCCCCGCTGCTGTATGCGCTGTCGGAGTGCGCGGCGGTGGGTATCAGTCTCGCGCGCCGCAGCATGTATTCCATGCTCGCTTCCTTCCTCGCCGCTGCGCTCAACATCGCCGGCAATTACCTGTTGGTGCCGCGCTTCGGCGCCGGCGGCGCGGCCATCTCCACGGCGGTGTCCTTCCTGCTGTTCCTGGTGGTGCGCACCGAGTTCTCCTGCCGCGTCTGGCGGCCGGTGCCCCGCTTGCGGCTCTATGTGGCGACCACGGCCGTTACCGCGACGTCAGTGGCGTTCGTGCTGTTCGGCGAGGGCCATCGGGCGCTCTTTCTTATGATCTGGGGCGGGCTGGGTCTCATGGCGCTGGTCTGGTTCCGTTCCTCGATCGCGCTGGCGGCACAGGCTGGCGCGAAGGCGATGCAAGGCATGCGGCTGCGGATGGCGGGATGGCCGCCGGGGCTGCGCCGGAATGGAGTGCAATGAGCAAGGTCAACCTCTTCCTGTTCGCGGCCCACCATGCGACCGGCAATGTCGCGGCGCAACGCTTCAAGGGCCTCGTGAAATACCTGGATGCGGACCGCTACCGGGTACATGTGTTCGCGCGCGAACAGGGCGCGGGCACCATCGTGCCGAGCTCGCCCGCCGTAGAGGTCATTCCGTTGCCGGGCCATTGCGTGGGGAGCGAATCGTCGCTTGCCTCGTCCCTGTTGAGCATGGCGTCGGCGTTCGTCCGCTCGCTGCCGTTCACCGTGGCGGGAAGCGGCGCAGCCGCCGGCGGCCCGTGGCTGGTCAATGCGCTGGCCGAGGCCGACCGCCGTTGCCGCGATCGCTTGGCCGCGGGCGAACGCTGTGTGGCGATCGGCACCTACTCGCCGATCGACGCGCTGATCGCCGCGGCCAGCCTCGCCTCGCGACACGGCCTGCCGTGCATCCAGGATTTCCGAGATGGCCTGGTGTTCGAACCATTGGGCCGGCCCGGCGTCGCGGCCGATGCGGCGCGCCGGCTCATCGAGTCGCGCGTGATCGGCGCGGCCACCATGGTCACATCGGTCAGCCCGGCGCTGGTCGAGGATTTCGCGCGGCGCTATCCCGGCCGGCGCGTCGGCCTGTTGCCGAACGGTTTCGATCCGGACGACTTCGCCGCGCCGTCGGAAACGGACGCGCGCGAAGCGGAAGAACTCCTGGCCAGGGAGATCCCGCCGGGCGTGCAGCTGATCGGCCACTTCGGACGCGTGGGCGCCAGCGATGCGTCGGCTTCGCAGAGCCTCGAACGCTTCGTATCGCTGATGAATGCGATCGAAGACAGCCGCACAAAGCGTCACGTGCTGTTCGTCGGCGAGTTGACCGAACGTGAGCGGCATTCGCTGGAACGCGCCCGCTTCGGCGTCGCCTGCGTCAAGCCGGTACGGCGAGGATTGGCGCTGCAGCTGATGAAGCGCTGCGACCGGCTGCTCCTGCTCACCGGCAACCGCGTGTGCTGCGCCACCGGCAAGGTGTTCGAGTACCTCGCCTCGGGCGTGCCGGTGGTGTGCGTCTCCGGCGTCGAGAATGCTGCCTCGTCGATCCTGGCGGAGACCGGCGCCGGACAAACTCTGGTAACGCAGGGCGGTGGCGAAAGCGCTGAAGCCCTGCGGCGGATGCTCGCCGCGCCGCCGGTGGACAGGCGCAACATCGGTGCCTATAGCAAGGTGGCGCAGGCGGGCGTATTGGATCGCTGGATCGCCGACATGGTGGCCATATGAACCCGTCCGCTTCGACTCCGTCTCCCTTGCCGGCGATGCCCGGCCCGCTACCGTTCAGCGAGCGGCGCATCACGCTTCGGCATTTCTTCCTGCTGTCGGCGATCGGGCTGCTGCTGCTGGCGGTGGTCGTACCCAATTCGCTACCGGTGCCGACCGCGGCGATGCTCGGCCTGACCGCGCTGCTGGCGCTGCCCGGTTTCCGCATGGGCCTGGGCTTCAAGAAGCTGCTGGCGCTCTACGTGTGCACGGCGATGGTCACGGTGATCTACACCGCCGTGGGCTACCTGAGCGATGCGCCACCGGTGGCCGCGGCGCAGATGATGGTGATCTACATCCTTTCGCCGCTGCTGTGGATGATCGTCGCCGCGGGCCTGATGCGCGCGCCGGGACCGGAGCGCCTGGTGGACTGGTTCAGCCTGCTGGCCGTGCTGGCCTGTGCCAGCGTCGGCCTGTACTTCTATTTGTACTTTCACTACGGCGCGGCGGCCGTGTCGTTCTTCTTCAAGGGCGAGGCCAACATCAACCTGCAGGGCGGCTATGCCGGCGCCATCATGCACGTGTATGGCTCGCTGATCTTCCTGGCAGGCGGGTTCTTCAGCTCGCCGGAGCTGATCCGCAGCCGCCTGCTGCGTCTGTTCGTGCTGGCGGCGCTGTTCGTGTGTGCGGTGACTTCCGGCCGTTCCGCACTGATCCTGTCGATTCCGGTGGGCTGGGTGCTGGGCCGCCTGCTGGCGCCGCGCACGTTGGGGTTCCAGCGCAGCCTGCGCACGCCGCTGACGCGCCTGGTCAAGGTGGGCCTGCCGATGGTGGTTGGCATCGTCGCGGTGGCGTTCCTGTTGGAGACCTACACCAGCATTCGTCTCTCGGTGATCTACGACAACTTCGTCGACAAGATCAGCTCCGGCGGCGGCAGTTCTCGCGTGGGCATGGCAGGGTCGCTTTACCAGGGCATCCTCGACAACGGCGGTATCGGCGCAGGGCACGGCAAGGGCGTGAGCTTCGTCAGCAGTGCGGAATATCCCTGGCGCTACGAGCTGGTATGGCTGGCGACCATCTATCGCGTGGGCTTGCTCGGCGCGCTGGTTTATGCGCTGCCGTTCCTGGTCTACATCATGCGCATTCTTCGCCTGGCCGGCGCGCGGAAGTTGCCGCCGCACCACAAGTTCCTGTTCAGCGCCTTCATGGCCGCGTTCATCGCCTCCAATACCAATCCCTACATCGAAGCGTTCGCGTTCCAATGGATGTACACCATCCCGCTGGTGGCGCTGTTCGTGGAGTACCCGTCCGCGCTGGAGCGAACACCCGCATGAAGCGTCTGAAGGTGACCCTGTTCTCCCGCTACTCCAGGCTCGGGCCCAGCACGCGGCTGCGCAGCCTGCAGTATCTGGGCGAGCTGGAGCGTCGTGGCATCGACGTGGAAGTGCAGGAGCTGTTTCCCGATTCGTATCTGGAAGACCTCTACGGCGGTCGCCCGCAGGCGGCCAAGTACACCGCCTGGCGCTACTACGGCCAACGCATCGCCGAATTGATGCGCCGCCGCGAGCACGACCTGGCCTGGGTCGAGGGCGAGCTGTTTCCCTATCTGCCGTACGGCCTGGAGGCGATGCTCTCGCGCCACGCGCGTCCGTACGTGGTGGACTACGACGATGCGCTGTTCCACAAGTACGACCTCTCGCCAAGCCCGGTCATCCGCCGCGTGCTCGGGCGGAAGATCGACCGCGTGATGGCGCGCTCGGCCTGTGTGATCG
Organism: Dyella sp. BiH032; assembly: GCF_031954525.1. Classification (NCBI taxonomy): domain Bacteria; kingdom Pseudomonadati; phylum Pseudomonadota; class Gammaproteobacteria; order Lysobacterales; family Rhodanobacteraceae; genus Dyella; species Dyella sp. BiH032. The sequence continues at coordinate 4,458,250 of NZ_CP134867.1, read as the reverse complement.
CCGGCAACCCCTACCTGGCCGCGCGTGCGGAGCGGGCAAAGGCCGGCCGCGTGGAAATCATCCCCACGGTCGTCGATGAACAGCGCTATCCCCCGGTGTCGCACGAGAACCGCGCACAGCCCGTGATCGGCTGGATCGGTTCGCCGGCCACCGAACACTACGCGCTCGACATCCGCGATGTACTGCTGGAAGCCTGCGCCGGCGGCGCGGCGCGCCTGGTGCTGGTGGGTGCGCGCCCCGAGGTGGCAGCACGCTTCGAAGGCGTGGCGGTGGACGTGCTGCCATGGTCCGAGGCGACCGAGGCCGCGCTCATCGCCGACATGGACATCGGCATCATGCCGTTGCGCGACGGTCCGTGGGAACGCGGCAAGTGCGGCTACAAGATCATCCAGTACATGGCCTGCGGCCTCCCGGTAGTGGCCTCGCCGGTGGGCGTGAACGCGGACATCGTGCGCCATGGCGAGAACGGTTTCCTCGCGGCGGACGACGACGACTGGCGCCGCGCGCTGCGGCAGCTGATCGACAGCCCGGAGCTGCGCGCCCGGCAGGGCCAGGCCGGCCGCCGCCGGGTGGAAGATCACTACAGTCTCGCGTCGCAGGCTCCACGCCTGGCGGATGTGCTGCGCACCGCGGAGGCCGGCTGATGTGCGGCATTGCTGGACTTTGGATTCCCGGCGGCGCATCGCGCGAGCGCCTTGAGCGCCAGGCGCTGGCGATGACGGCGCGGCTGCTGCACCGCGGCCCCGATGACGGCGGGGTGTGGAGCGACGAGGCCGCCGGCATGGCGCTGGCGCAGCGGCGCCTGGCGATCCTCGACCTGTCGCCCGCCGGCCATCAGCCCATGCACTCGGTCTGCGGGCGTTACGTTGCCGTCTTCAACGGCGAGATCTACAACCATCTCGACTTGCGCGCCCGCCTGGCCGCCGAGGGCAGGGCACCGGCCTGGCGCGGCCATTCGGACACCGAGACCATGATGGCTTGCATCGGCGCGTGGGGCTTGGAGCGCAGCCTGCAGGCTTGCATCGGCATGTTCGCCATCGCGCTGTGGGACCGCGCGGAGCGCAGCCTCGCTCTCGCGCGCGACCGACTGGGCGAGAAGCCGCTGTACTACGGCTGGCAGAACGGCGTGCTGCTGTTCGGTTCGGAACTGAAGGCGCTCAAGGCGTACGACGGCTTCGAGGCCCAGGTGGATCGCGACGCGTTGACGCTGCTGCTGCGACACAACTGCGTGCCGGCGCCCTACAGCATCTACCGCGGCATCGCCAAGCTGCGGCCCGGGCATGTGTTGCGGCTTCATGCGGAGGGTCCGCGCGATGTCGAATCGCAGCCTTACTGGCAGTACAACGACGTCGTTGCCGCGGGCATGGCCGAGCCGTTCTTCGGCAGCGAGAAAGAAGCCATCGATGCGCTCGAGGCTCAGCTGGCCGAGAGCGTCGGCGCGCAGATGATCTCCGATGTGCCGCTCGGTGCGTTCCTCAGCGGCGGCGTCGACAGCAGCACCATCGTCGCGCTGATGCAGAAGCAGAGCGGGCGGCCCGTGAAGACTTTCACCATCGGTTTCGGCGAGGACGGCTACGACGAAGCGGCCCACGCCAAGGCTGTCGCCGCACACCTGGGCACCGAGCACACCGAACTCTACGTACGGCCCGAGGACGCGCTGGCCGTGATCCCGAAGCTGCCGGCGATGTACTGCGAGCCCTTCGCCGACAGCTCGCAGATCCCGACGTATCTGGTCAGCCAGCTGGCGCGGCGCCACGTCACGGTGGCGCTCAGCGGTGACGCGGGTGACGAACTGTTCGGCGGCTACAACCGTTACCTCGCCGCGCGGCGGGTGTGGGAACGCATGCAACGCTTGCCGTCGTTCGTGCGCCACGCCGCCGCCGGCGCTCTCCGTTCCGTGCCGCCGGCGACCTGGGACCGCTGGTACGAGCGCGCGCGCGTGTTGCTGCCCAAGCGCCTGCAGGTCTCCACGCCCGGCGACAAGGCACAGAAGCTCGCGGACGTGCTGACGCTCACCAGCGGACAGCAGTTCTTCCACCGGCTGACCAGCCAGTGGAGCGATCCGGAAGCCTTGGTGCAGAGCGCGGTGGAGCCGCCGACCCTGCTGACCGATCCGCAGGCCTGGCCGCACACCGACAGCTTCGAGCACTGGATGATGGCCATGGATGCGCAGGCCTATATGGCCGATGACATCCTGGTGAAGGTCGATCGAGCGGCGATGGCCAATAGCCTGGAAACGCGCGTGCCGCTGCTCGATCCGCGCGTGGTGGCGCTGGCGTGGCGCATGCCACTGCACCTGAAGATCCGCGACGGCCAGGGCAAATGGCTGTTGCGCCAAGTGCTCTATCGCCATGTGCCGCAATCACTGATCGAGCGGCCGAAGCAGGGCTTCGGCGTGCCGCTGGACAGCTGGCTGCGGGGCCCGCTGCGCGATTGGGCGGAGAGCCTGCTGGACGAAAGCCGCCTGCGTCGCGAGGGTTATCTGCGCCATGCGCCGATCCGGCGCGTGTGGGCCGAGCATCTGAGCGGCAAGCGCAACTGGCAGCACCAGCTGTGGAACGTCCTGATGTTCCAGGCCTGGCTGGGCGCCGAACAGGGGGAAACGGCATGAATGCGCTCCGCGCGGGCCGGCGCTTGCGCCGCCTGTGGCGGAGTCGCGCGAGCGATCCCCACTCCCCCTGCGACGCCACCTCCCATGAAGATCGTCCTGTTCGCCAACACCGACTGGTATCTCTACAACTTCCGGCGCTCGCTGGCACTGGCACTGCATAGGGCAGGCCACGAGCTGCTGCTGCTCTCGCCGCCGGGACCTTACGGCGAGAAGCTGCAGGCGCTCGGCCTGCGCTGGGAGGCGTTGCCGATGGAGCGTCGCAGCCTCAATCCGCTGCGCGAACTGTCGCTGCTGCGCCATCTGGTGAGCGTGCTGCGGCGTGAGCGGCCGGCGCTGGTGCACGGCTTCACTATCAAGTGCGCCGTCTACGGTTCGCTCGCCGCGCGCCTGGCCGGTGTGCCGGCGCGGGTCAATGCGGTGGCGGGCATGGGCTACGTATTCACCAGCACCGATGCGAAGGCCCGGGCGTTGCGCCCGGTCGTGCGCGGATTGTTGCGGCTGGCGCTGGACGGCGAGGGCGCGCGCTTGATCCTGCAGAACAGCGACGACGTCGCGCTGTTCGAGCGCGCGGGCCTAGTGGATCCGGCCCGTATCCGGCTGGTGCGTGGATCGGGTGTGGATTGCTCGCGCTTCGTCAAGCGCAACGGGGAGCGTTCCGGTGGCCCCTTGCGCGTACTGGTAGCGGCGCGCCTGCTGTGGGACAAGGGTCTTGAAGAATACGTCGCCGCCGCGCGCGAATTGCTCGCGGAAGGACGCCGCATCGAGTTCCTGCTGGCGGGCACGCCGGATCCGGGGAATCCCGCAGCAGTGCCGGAAGAGACCGTGCGCGGCTGGGTCAACGAGGGCGTGGTGAATTGGCTAGGCCACGTCGAGGACATGGCGGCATTGCTCGGCGCGGTGGATGTCGTCGCGCTACCGAGCTACCGCGAGGGCCTGCCCAAGACGCTGATCGAGGCAGCGGCCTGCGCGCAACCACTCATCACCACCGACGTACCCGGATGCCGCGAAGTGGTGACGGACGGCGTGGATGGCCTGCTGGTACCGGTGCGCGATGCGAAGGCATTGGCCCAGGCGATCCGCCGGCTGGACGACGATCCGGCACTCGCGCAATGGCTTGGCGAAGCCGCCTGGGCGAAGGCGCATGCGGAGTTCGACGAGCGCATCGTCATTCGCCGGACGATCGACGTGTATCGCGAACTATGTGGGCCGGTAGCGGTGCCGGTGAAGCAGGTTGCTTAGGTTGGGTTACTTGTGGTGAAGGAGAGGCTGTCGCGAGCCCCCGCCCCTCATCCCGCCTTCTCTCCCACGGGGACTACCTTCGGGTCGCCCGGCGGGGAGAAGGAGAAGTGCAGTACCGAGGCAAGCAACCAACGACCCAACAAGAGCGAGCGAAGCGACGCTCCGTAGCGCTCTTGATCTGCCGGGTTCCCTTCGCGGCGGTGAGGGCTGGACGATCAGGCCGCCGCAGGCGGGCGGGGACAGGACGTCCCCGCCTTTTCGATCAGGGCAGGGATGCCCGATCGAAAAGCCCGGCCAGCCCTCAACGCACCCGCAGCAGCGTAGGCTGCGGAGGGCGCCGCGCAGGGGGCCCTTCTTCTTGGTTACTTCTTCTTGGGCAAGCAAGAAGAAGTAACTCGCTCTCCGGCAGGAGAGCGAAACCCTCGCCCCGCACGGGGCGAGACACGACTGGCGATGAGGCGACGACCGAGCGATGTCGCCATTGGATGACCCGCTACGCTCGCCCCTTCGGTGCACGCCAAACCAAAGCAACCACAACCCCCAAAGTTCCTGCGCATCCACGAGCGAGCCACCGCAAGGAATAGGTTCATGCGCGAGTAAACCACCACGCACACATACCCCTAGACTGGGCACACCAGGGGACCAGCACACCACAAGCGCGCCACCCGCCGCGCGCACCGAGGAACGGCCATGGCCGACACGCAGGCGAACGTACTGGATTTCCTCCCCAAGGAAGAACACGCCGCCATCAAAGCCGGGCGCAGCCACTTCGATTGCACTGCCGCCTTCCAGAAGGCCATCGATGGTTCGCGCCGCGTGTACGTGCCTGCCGGCCTCTACCCAGTCAAGCAGATCAACCTGCGCTCAGGCGTGGAGATGTACGGCGAAGGGGCAGCCAGTGAGCTGCGCGCGTTCGACGACTCGCTGGCCTCGGAATTCATGCTGGCCACCTACCTCAAGGATGGCGGTACGCCGCGGGTGGCCGACAACATGCGCGACATCCACCTGCACGATCTGAAGCTCAACGGGCGGGTGGAGGAATTCGGTTACGCGCAGTACTACTACCTGCTGGCGGTGGACGCCACGTCCGATCTCACCGTAGAGCGGGTGACCTTCCATGGCTTTCGCGGCGATGGCATGTACGTCGGCTCAGGCACGCTGCGCAACGTCGAACGGCACAACGAGCGTGTCACCGTGCGCGATTGCGTGTTCGACGGGGCGGTGAAGGACAATCGCAACGGGCTTTCCATCATCGATTGCGATGGGCTGCTGGTAGAGAACTGCATCTTCCGCAACATCGGCAACGCCAAGCTGTCGCGCTCGGTGGGCGGTATCGATTTCGAGCCGGACCACGACTTCAGCGTGTACCGCAACGTGACGATCCGAGGTTGCAGTTTCATCGACATCGACACGGTGAACACGGCAGGCATCACGTTCTTCAACGGTCACCAGAAGGGCGACAATATCCGCGACTGGCAGGTGCTCGATTGCCAGTTTCGCAACTGCTACTGGGGCATCGACAGCTCCACGCGTCCCAAGACGTCGGCGGATATGCCAGACAATCTCACCGTGCGCCGTTGCCACTTCCTCAACTCGGTACGGACGGACCTGGCGATCAAGGGGCTCAGCGGCGCGCGTGTGATCGGCTGCATCTTCGAGCGTTCGCCGCCGGGCATGGGCGCGGGCGGCGATGCGATCCGGCTCGGCGACATGGCTGGGGCGCGCAGCCGCAACGCCGTCAACGCCGTGATCACCGGGAACACTTTCATCGGCATCCGCCCCCAGATGGGGGTGATCGGCGTGTTGGGCGTGAGCGGACTGGTCGTCGCCGGCAATACGTTCAGCGATATCTATGGAACCTGCATCAATTTCTCCGAGGACGAATCCGCGGACAGCGCGCGCCACATCGATTCGGTGGTGATTTCAGGCAACACGGTGCGGCGCTCGCGGGCCGTCGCGGGCGGGCGGCCCGTGCCGATGGCATTCCTCAGCACGGGCAAGCAGTTCCGCCTCAGCAAGGGCGACGTGCGGCTGGACGCGCGCTCTTTCGAGTACGACAACCGGGTCGATCAGGGCGTACCGCGCGTGGCGAACGGTGCCGCGGTGGAATTCGCGGGACGCCCCGGCGGATGAGTCGGCATCGCTTGGGTCAGGCCCAGCCGCGCCAGCGGTAGACCCACAGGCCGATGTACTCGTGCAGAGCGTGCGAGGCGTCCCAGAGCATGGCGCGGCGCGGTTGCCATGGGTCGATCCGTGTGGAAGCTGGCGGCAGGGCGGGGGCCGGAATCACGCGCAGCCCTTGCTTCTCGAAGCTGGCCGCCGCGCGCGGCATGTGCGCGGGCGAGGTCACCAGCAAGATCGTGCGGCGGCCTTCGCCGCGGAGCAGCGCCGCGGTGTTCCGTGCATTCTCGTAAGTCGTGCGGCTGGCGGTCTCCAGGCGCAGCGCCGTAGCCGGCACGCCCTGGCGCTCCAGGATCGCCGCCATGGGCTGGGCGTCGCCTTGGCCTGAAAGAAAGACCTTGGGCGCGCGGCCGGCTTGGAAGAGCAGGTAGCCGAAGCCGACGCGTGTCCGGGCATCGGTTTCGCTGTCGGGATCGGCCGGCGTCTCCACCGACAGCTTTTCGCCGCCGAGCACGACGATCGCATCGGCGACCGGATACGTGGCGGGCGGCCGCGCGTCGTACTGACCTTCGAGCCAGCGCTGCAACCCCTGCGTAAAGGCCGGCGTCGCGCACAGCAACAGCCACAGCGGCGCGATCGCCGCGATGGCGAAGCCGAGGCGATAGCGGCGCAGCAGGAGCAAGGGAATGGCGATGCCGGCGAGCAGCCATGCCTGCGTGATGGGATGGCTGATGCTGAGGTTGACGAGGTAGTTCCACATGGCCTCGGAGCGCCCGTCGGGCGCTCCCGTTCATTGCCCGCGCTGCTGAACCGCCTGGCTGGCCGCGATGGTCGAGCGGCGCGTCGTGGCTGCGATGTACGCCACCAACAGGAAGCCGAACAGTGCAAGGCTTGCCAGCTGGCCGTAGGCGTGGACCAGGTGGCCGATGAAAGCCAGCAGCACGGATGCGGTCACCAGCACCGCCAGCGTCATGCGCGGGCTCAGCCCCATACGCAGCAGGATGTGATGGATGTGGCCGCGATCAGGCTTGAAGGGGGACTGATGGTTGCGCATGCGTCGGCACATCACCGCCAGCGTGTCGAGCGCCGGCACGGCCACGCACCAGAGCACGTCCGTCGGTTGCAGGTCGGAGTTGGGGCTCTGGCTCAGATCGATCAGCGCCCAGCCCAGCAGATAGCCGAGTGCCGTGCTGCCGGCGTCGCCCATGAAGATCTTCTTGCCGAAGAAGCCGAGGTTGGCGGCCAGGTACGGGATCATCGATGCGCCAAGCAAAGCGATCAGAACTGTGACGCCTGGCGTGACGCCACCGTGATGGAAAACGAAGATCGATCCCACGCCGACCATGCCCATGCTGCCGGCCAAGCCATCGATGCCGTCCATCATGTTGAACGCGTTCAGCAGTCCGATCACCGCGATCAGGGTCAGCGGAATGCCGAGCGGCCCCAGCTGAAGCTGAACGCCGTTGAGCGTACCCAGCGAACGGATATAGACGTCTGTACTGCCAATCATCAGGAGCACGGCGCCGGTCTGTACGAGCAGACGCGCGCGTACGCTCAGCTCATGGCGGTCATCCAGCGAGCCCATGATGGTCAGGCCGGCTGCAGTGGTCAGCAGCATGCGGCTGAACTGGGTGGCGTCGCCGTACCACCATGCGCCGACGAAGACGCCGCAGAACATCGCCAGACCGCCCACCAGCGGCACGCTGCCCAGGTGCTGCTTGCGGTCGTTGGGCCGGTCGAGCAGCCCCAGCGGCTCCGCCAGGCGGCGTAGAACGACAATCGCCACGGCCGATGTGAATAAAGCCGCGGCGCAGGCAAGCATCGTTCTTATGTCATGCATTTCGTGGCTTCCTCGGGGCAATCCTGGGGGACGGTTCGCATCGAATGACCAGCGTGCGTCGTCCATTGTCGCTCGCTTCTGAGAAGCGGTGATGACAACAACCTGATCCTGTGATGCACAACGTGAAACGTTGCACGGCATCACGCTCCCGCGACAAAGATGAGACATGTGTGTTGAACACTCTCGCGGAGAACGGCAACTCTAAGCGATGTCGGTGAACGTCTTGTGGAATTCTCCTAAGTCGGGTTGGTGTTGGTTCAGTCATGCGCACTCGATCGACGCTACATTCGACTAGCTCCAACTGTCCCTCCCTCCTCCCTCACGCGACGAACCGAAGAGGATGCACATGAAACTTTTCGCCGTTTCCATCGCTACGACGTGGCTGATCGCCGGCGCGGCGTTTGCGCAGAACACGCCAAACGCATCGCAACAGCCCACGACTGTGAACCAGCTCATAGAACAGCAGCAGGCCAAGCCTGCGACACCGGCACAGATGATCTCGCCGTCGCGTGCCAAGGCAGCTGCCCACGGCAGCATGAAGGCTGCACATGCGGGTCCTGGCGCTGCTGCGGCAGCGGCCGTTGCCGGCACCGGCGGCACCGGTACGGGCGGTACCGGCACCGGCGGCACGGGCACGACAGGTACCACCGGTACGCATTGATCCGGTTTTAACGACGCGTTCGCACAACGAGCGCGTCGTCGGTCCGCCGTTCGTGATGAACACGCGGGCCGGGCACGTCACACGTCATCGGTAGGGGGCCGAGGATCCAGTCGCCACATGGCGGCGTTCGCGATAATCGAAGGGCTCGACGGATGAACAAGCGACGGGCGTTGTTGTTGGCATGTGCCGCCCTGACCCTGCACGGCTGTTTCTGGGCGCCGGGACAGCACATGAGCGCGATGGATTTTTCGCGACAAGGTTCGATCGATGCCGCTCGCTACGAGCTGGTGCCGATCACTCCCAAACTGCTGGCGATGGACAAGGTGTCCAATCCCTTGCCCAGCCTTCCGGACGAATTGCGCGATTACAAGCCCGAGCCGTACCGCGTCGGCATCGGCGATTCGCTCTACATCACCGTCTGGGACCATCCCGAACTGACTTCGCCGGCCGGCTCGCAACAACAGCCGAGCGCGAACGGTCGCGTGGTGCGCGCCGACGGCACGCTGTTCTATCCGTATGTCGGCGTGGTGAAGGCCGCGGGCAAGACGGTGGAGGATCTGCGCCAGGAGATCTCCCGGCGCCTTGCCGCCTACGTGAAAGACCCGCAGGTCGACATGAGCGTCATCAGCTACGGCGCGCAGCGCATCACCATGCGCGGTGCCTTCGTGAAGACGGATCCCCTGCCGGTTACCGTCACGCCGCTCAGCCTCGCACAGGCGATAGGCTCGGCGCAGATCAACACAGACCAGGCCGATCTCTCTGGCATGGTGCTCTCGCGCGACGGGCGCGACTACCACCTCGATCTCGATGCGCTTACACGCAATCACCAGTTGGGCGACGTCTGGCTCAAGCCGGGCGACCAGATCTTCCTTCCCTATGCGGATCGCAAGGAGGTCTACGTGGTGGGCGAGGTACTGCGTCCCGCGGCCATTCCCTTCAAGACCAGCGACATGAGCTTGTCGCAGGCGCTGGGGAAAGTCGGTGGCCTCAACGAGACGACCTCGAAGGGCAATGCGGTGTACGTGATCCGTGGTGTGGAGGACATGGAGAAGTCGCCGGCCACGATCTATCAGCTGGACGCCAAGTCACCCGCGGCGTTCGCCATGGCGTCGCAGTTTTCGGTGCGCCCCGGCGACGTGGTGTTCGTCGGGCCTGCTGGCGTGACTCGCTGGAACCGCTTCCTCTCGCAGTTGCTCCCCTTGTCGGGGATTGTCAGCAACGCGGCTTCGGCTAAGAACGACCTGACCAATTGATGCCTACGCGCATGACGACGTTTCCGTGGCGAGCTTCGCTCCGCCTCGCGGCCCTGGCGGCTGCGAGTTGCGCGGTGACCGCGTGCACCGACGTCTCGTTCGGTAGCGCGGACACTATCCGGCAAGCCATTCGCGGCGGCACCGAGGTACACCCCACCGCGGCCTCCGTCGCCGCGGAGCCCTACTACCAGATGCAGGTCAATGCGCCCGGCGGCCAGGCGATCCTGCTGCTCGCCGCCACGCAGGGCGACGTGCAGGGTTGGTATGGCCCCGACGGCCAGGCGCTGTTTCTGCGGCATGGCGTGATCGTCCGCACCGTCGGGCTCGACGCCAATCTCGACCATGCGACGCTCGACGCGAGCGATCCGTTCATTTCTGGCCTGCAGCACGTGCAAGGACCGGTGGAATACCGCCGCGTGCTGGACTGGTCGCCCGGCTACCGCTATGGCGTCGCCGCGAAAGCGCGCCTCGAACCGAAGGGCGCGGAGGACGTCGAGATTCTCGGGCAGGCACATCGGCTGCTGCGCTACGACGAGCGCGTGAGCGCAGAAGGTGCAGGCTTCGATGTGGTGAACCGCTATTGGGTCGATCCCGCCGACGGCTTCATCTGGAAGAGCCGCCAGCACGCGGCGCCGGGACAGACGCTGGAACTGATTCAGTTGCGTCCGTACCGGGAGACGCGAACGTGAAATCCGCCTGCCTGCTTGGATGGCTGGTCTGCCTCTGCTGGCCGGTCCACGTGATGGCGGCGGTTTCCGTCACGGTTTCCGGAGACGTCGAGCGGCCGGGCATGCAGACCTTGGGCGGTAACGTACGGCTCGCCGACGTCGCGGCGGCTGCACAGGTGAGGCCGGACGCCTACATGCTCGGCGCGAGCTGGACGCAGCGCTCGCGCGTGATGGAGCAGCGGCGATTGCAGGCCGGGCTTCTTTATGAGCTGGGCGCGGTCGCGGACCAGGCGCACCGTGGTGGCGACGCTTCGTTCAGCGCACTGAGCGCTTCGCTGCGCGATTGGTTGCAGGCCATGCCGGTGACCGGCCGCCGCGTGGCTCGAACGCTCGACCCGGGCGCGATGGCCGCCAGCAGCGCGGACAATCTCCCGGTCGACGACGGCGATACGCTGAGCTATCCGCGGCGTCCGTCGACCGTGCGCGTGGTGGGCGCGGTGAATGCGCCGTGCGAGCTGCCTCATGTCGCGCTGCAGGACGCACGGCGTTATGTCGAGGCTTGTCCCACGCGCTTCGCCGATCGCGATTCGCTGTTCGTGATCCAGCCGGACGGCCAGGTGTTCGAGCTGGGTATCGCTCTATGGAATGCCAGTCCGCCGATGGCGCTGGCGCCGGGTGCGATCGTCTACGTGCCGCTCGACAAGCGCCGCACCGCCGGCGCGGCCGATGCCGTGTTCAATCGCGAGATGGCGGACTTCATCGCCACCCAGCCCATGGGTGGAGTGCCGCCATGAGCCCGCATCGCGCCCGCTCCTACGGTCGCATCGCCCTGCCGGCGGGCTTGCTGCTGACCCAGTGCATCGTGTGCGCGCTGCACGCACAGGAGGCGCCCGGCTACTCGCGCAACGACTTCGGCGAAGTCGGCCTGATGCAGACGCCGACCGCACGCATGGCGGACGAAGGCGAGCTGGCGTTCACGGCCTCGCGCACCTATCCGTACACGCATTACAACCTTTCGTTGCAGCCGTTGCCCTGGATCGAGGGCACGTTCCGCTATAGCGCGGTGAGCAACCGCCTGTACGGACCGGTCGGACTCAGTGGGCACCAGAGCTACAAGGACAAGTCGATCGACCTGAAGGTGCGCTTGTGGGACGAGACCCGCTGGCGGCCTGCCGTGGCGGTGGGTGGGCGCGACATCGGCGGTACCGGCTTGTTCGGCAGCGAGTACGTGGTGGCGAGCAAGCGCTTCGGCCCGGTGGACCTCACCGCCGGGTTGGCCTGGGGCAACATGGGCGCGCGCGGCGACATCAAGAGCCCGCTCGGCTGGGCGTGGAGCGGCTTCGACCACCGCGCCGGCAACACTAACCAGCAGGGCGGCGAGTTCAATACGCTGCGCTACTTCCGCGGGCCGGCGGCCTTCATCGGCGGCATCGAGTACCAGACGCCGCTGGACAAGCTGCGGCTGAAGGTAGAGCTGGACGGCAACAACTACAAGCACGAAGGCTTGGGCAATCGCTTCAAGCAGCGCTCGCCGATCAACGTCGCGGCCCTGTACCGCGTGAACGACAACGTCGACTTCTCGCTTGGCTTCGAGCGCGGCGACAAGATCATGGCGACCTTGACGCTGCATTCCAATCTTTCGCGCCATGCGGAACCGCGCAAGACGGCGGACCCGCCGCCGGAGCCGGTACGCGGCCTGGCCATCACGCCGGATCCGCCGGAAGGCGCGGCGGCGCTCGTGCGCAAGCCGCCGGAGCAGGTGGATTGGGAGGCGCTGAGCAAGGCGCTGGAAGCCAATGCGGGCATCGACGTCAGCAGCATCGGGCGCCGCGGTTCCGAGCTGGTGGTGCACGGCGAGCCGCGTACCTACTTCTATCCGAGCCGCACGCTGGGGCGCACCGCGCGCATCCTGGATAACCGCGTCGACGAGAGCATCGACTGGTTTACGGTGGGCGACGAAAGCTACGGCATGCCGGTGGCCGAGCAGAGCATCCACCGCCCGCGCTTCATCGACGCGCTGGACCATCGCATCGACATGCAGGAACTGCGCCGCAGCGCCGAGCAGAATCCGCCGGGGCAGCAGCAGGAAGAGGTGCTCTTCACCAAGCCGCCCAAGCGCTTCGACGGCGGCGTATCGCTCGGCTACCAGCAGAGCCTGGGCGGACCGAACGCGTTCGTGCTCTACCAGTTCTCGCTCAACGGCAACGCGACCTACCGCTTCAACCGCAACCTGTGGTGGGACGGCACGCTGAGCGTCAACCTGCTCAACAACTACGACAAGTTCACCTATACCGCGCCCAGCCTGCTGCCGCGCGTGCGCACCAACATCCGCCAGTACCTGACCACTTCCGACGTGACCATGCCCAACTTCCAGCTCACCGGCACCAAGGTGCTGGCGCCGGACGTGTTCGGCATGGCTTATGGCGGCATGCTGGAATCGATGTACGCCGGCGTCGGCGGCGAGGTGCTGTATCGCCCCTACGGCGAGCGCTGGGCGTTCGGTGTGGACGTGAACTGGGTGCGCCAGCGTGGATTCCGCCAGGACTTCGCGCTGCGCGGCTACAAGACGGTGGTGGGCAACGCCACGCTGTACCTCAATACCGGCTTCCATGACGTGACGCTGGCGGCCAGCGTGGGCCGTTATCTGGCGAAGGACTACGGTGTCACGCTGGACCTGTCGCGCGAGTTCGCCAACGGCGTGCGCATGGGCGCCTATGCCACGCTGACCAACAAGTCCGGCTCGCAGACGGGTGAAGGCAGTTTCGACAAGGGCATCTATTTCTCCATTCCTTTCGACCTGCTGCTGCCGCGCTCCAGCCGCGCCCGGGCCAACTTCATGTGGCAGCCGCTGCTGCGCGACGGCGGCGCACGGCTCAACCGGCGCTACAGCCTCTACGACATGACCAGCGATCGCGACAGCGACCTGTTCGAGAAGAACCTGGAGAAGTCGCTGGACTGAGCGGCGAAGGCCGCGGCGTGGTTTACTTGGCGGCCTTCATTCCATCCAAGGAGAAACGCATGTCCACGGTCACGCTCAAAGGCAATCCCGTCCAGGTCGACGGCCACTTCCCGAAGCCGGGCGACAAGGCACCGGCCTTCTCGCTGGTCGGCAAGGACCTGTCCGACAAGACGCTGGCGTCCTTCGGCGGCAAGCGCAAGGTGCTCAACATCTTCCCCAGCATCGATACGCCGACCTGCGCGACCTCAGTGCGGCGCTTCAACGAGAAGGCCGCTTCGCTGCAGGACGCCGTAGTGCTGTGCATCTCTGCGGACCTTCCGTTCGCGCAGGCGCGCTTCTGCGGCGCCGAAGGTCTCGACAACGTCGTGACGCTGTCGACGCTGCGCGGCCATGAGTTTCTGCGTGACTACGGCGTGGCCATCACCTCCGGCCCGCTGGCCGGGCTGGCGGCCCGTGCGGTGGTGGTGCTGGACCAGGACGACAAGGTAGTCCATGCCGAAATGGTCGGCGAGATCGCCAACGAGCCGGATTACGACGCCGCGCTGAAAGCGCTCGGCTGAAACCATTCCAGCTCCCTCTCTCCTCCGGGTGATCCGAAGGTAGTTCCCGTGGGAGAGGGGTTGGGGTGAGGGGTCCTACGAGGCGCAACATCTCCGTCAACGTTCGCTTCTTCCCGCGCGAGATCTCAGCGCCCTACGACCGGAATGCCCAGCGGATGGGAGCCGGGCCGCGCCGATAAACCCAAGCCCATGCGCAGGCTGCGGCCGATGCGTTCGGCGTATTCGATCATGCGAGCGGCGGGCACTTCCTCGAACAGCTCCTCCACGGTCTCTCGCCACAGCACCAGCCAACGGTCGAAATGCTCGCCGCGGATCGGGTGTGCGCGGTGCGCGGACATCGGCGAGCCGCGATAGCGCTGCGTGCCCAGCGCCACCGAAGACCAGAACGACACCAGCGTGCGCTTGTGCCCGTCCCAGTCATGCACGGCGACGTCGAAGACCGGGCCCAGCGCGGGATCGGCGCGGACCTTGTCGTAGAAGCGATCGACCAGGATGGCCAGGCTGCGTTCGTCGATAGAGGCGGAGCGTTCCATGGCCGCCATGATAGGCGCCGCATCCGGTCTGGCCGTGCGGCAAGTCGACGCAAAGAAAAAGCCGGGCAAGGCCCGGCTCTTTCGGTCCAGCAGCTGGCTGCCGCTTACTTGGCGGCCATCAGTGCCTTGGTGATGTCGAGCATGCGATTGGAGAAACCCCACTCGTTGTCGTACCAGCTCAGCACCTTCACCAGGGTACCGCCCATCACGCGGGTCTGGGTGGCGTCGTAAGTGGAGGAAGCCGGGTTGTGGTTGAAGTCCACCGACACCAGCGGCTTGGTGTTCACCGCGAGGATGCCCTTGAGCTTGCCGTTGGCGGCTTCGTTGATGATCGCGTCGATCTCTTCGTGGCTGGTCTCGCGCTTGGCGACGAAGGTGAGGTCGACCACCGACACGTTGATGGTCGGCACGCGCATGGCGAAGCCGTCCAGCTTGCCGTTCAGCTCCGGCAGCACCAGGCCCACCGCGGCGGCGGCGCCGGTCTTGGTCGGGATCTGGCTCATGGTGGCCGAGCGGGCGCGGCGCAGGTCCTTGTGATAGACGTCGGTCAGCACCTGGTCGTTGGTGTAGGCATGGATGGTGGTCATCAGGCCGTGCACGATGCCGATCTTCTCGTGCAGCACCTTGGCCAGCGGCGCCAGGCAGTTGGTGGTGCAGGAAGCGTTGGAGATGACCTGGTGCGCGGCGGTGAGCTTGTCCTCGTTCACGCCGAACACGAAGGTGCCGTCCACGTCCTTTTCGCCCGGGGCGGAAATGATCACCTTCTTCGCGCCCGCCGTGATGTGCGCGCCGGCCTTGGCCTTGGAGGTGAACAGGCCGGTGCACTCCAGCACCACGTCGATGCCCAGGTCGCCCCAGGGCAGCTTGGACGGGTCGCGCTCGGCGCAGACCTTGATGCGGTCGCCATTGACGATCAGGTCGCCGCCGTCCACCGACACGGTGCCCGGAAATTTGCCGTGGGCGGTGTCGTACTGGGTCAGGTGGGCATTGGTCTCGGCGTCGCCGAGGTCATTGATCGCAACGATCTGGAACTCGTTGGTGCGACCGGACTCGTACAGCGCGCGCAGAACATTGCGGCCGATGCGACCGTAACCGTTGATGGCGACCTTGATGGCCATGAGACAGCGTCCTCCGGAAGTGATGACGGGCGGCGGCGGCCGGGAGGCCGCCAAAGAGCGCTTATGGTAGCTGGAATGGGAGGCCATCTCATCCGGCACGGTTCATTCCGCGTGCATGTGGGGTAGGCTCGCCGGCTTCACCGCCAGTCCGTACCGCAGGGGCCACGCCATGAGCGACGAGCAGCAGACCATCGAGATCAGCCTGGAACAGGTGTCCGGCTACGAATTCCGCGTTCGCTTCGACGAGACTGCCATTCCCGACCTGCTGACGGACGAAAACCCGCCGCTGGGCAAGGGCGTCGGCCCCAACCCTTCGCGCATGCTGGCGACGGCCGTGGCGAACTGCCTGTCGGCCAGCCTGCTGTTCGCGCTGCGCAAGTACAAGAACGAACCCGAGCGGCTGGCCGCCAAGGCGCGGGCCACGCTGGCGCGCAACGAACAGGGGCGCTGGCGCGTGGCGCGCATCGCGGTCGATCTCGACCTGGGCCAGGCCGAGGCGGACCTTTCGCACCTGGACCGCGCGCTGGCGCAGTTCGAAGACTTCTGCACGGTCACGCAGAGCGTGCGGCAGGGCATCGCCGTGGACGTGAGCGTGCGCGACGCCACCGGCACCCTGCTGCACAAGGCGGCGGCCGGCTGATTTACTTCGCACGTTGCGCCACGCCGACGTTGACGCGGCGTGGCTCGCTTTTTCCATTTCCCTCTCATCGCTGGAAACCCCATGCTCGCTTCCCGTCGCCTTCTCGCCGGCCTGCTTGCCGCGCTCGCCGTCACGCCCGCCGTCCATGCCTGGGGAAGGCAGGGCCACGCCATCGTGGCCGAACTGGCGCAGCGGCGACTGAGCCCCGCCGCCGAGGCGGAGGTCGAGCGTCTGCTCGCTCCCGAACACACGCGGTCGCTGGCCGATATCGCCAGCTGGGCCGACGAACTGCGGGACGATGCTTCGCGCGAGGCGCTGGCCAAGGCCACGTCCAAGCTGCACTACATCAATTTCCGCTCGGATGATTGCGCTTATGTGCCGCCCCGCGATTGCCCGGGCGACCAATGCGTGGTCGGCGGACTCGATCGCTACGTCGCCGTGCTGGCTGATCGGAGCCAGCCGGATGCGCTGCGCCTGGAGGCGCTGAAATTCGTGGTGCACTTCGTGGGCGACGTGCATCAGCCGCTGCACGCCGGCTATCGCGACGACAAGGGCGGCAACGCCTACCAGGTGCAGTTCCAGGGCAAGGGCACCAACCTGCACAGCGTGTGGGATTCCGGCCTGCTCGGCACCCACGGCAAGGATTGGCGCGCGTATGCGGCCGAATTGGAGTCCCGCGCTCCGGTATCGCTGCCCCAGCCGATCCCGCCGCTGGACAACCCTTACGCGCAGTGGGCCGAGCAGTCGTGCGCCGCCACCCGTGACATCTATCCGGACGGCCACAAGATCGACGACGCCTACGTGGCCGCCGAACTGCCTGTCGCCGAGAGCCAGTTGCGGATCGCCGGTACGCGTCTGGCGGAGGTGCTCAACCGGGCGCTGGCTAAGTGATGCGACGCTGTTTTGTTGCATTGCAGAACAAAAATGCCGGATCGATCTTTGGGTTTTGAAGGGCAGGAAAGCACTCGGTGGCCTCATCGAACGGAGCCAGCGAACGAGCCTTCGCGGTGGCGCGCTGCCGACGCTGCGCCATCGCCGTCTGCTTGTATGACATGCATACCAGTGATGCCGGTCGAGGCCAATGACGTTCTCGAAAAGCCATACCACTTCATGCAGTGGTAGACCGATGCGAGGCCGTGCGCAGGGGTAGGGTGGAAGCGGTTGGAAAATGCCGTTGCGGACCCTCTGGCGGAACGAAGCGGTTCTGCTAGCCTCGAATGATGAATAACGAAACCCCGCTGCGCCGCACAAAGATTGTCGCCACCCTCGGACCCGCCACGGACGTGCCGGGCATGCTCGAGAAAATCATTGCCGAGGGCGTGGACGTCGTCCGCCTCAACTTGTCCCATGGACAGCCCGACGACCACCGGGCGCGCGCCAACGCGGTCCGTGCCGCGGCCGAGAAGCTCGGACGCGAAGTCGGCGTGCTGGCTGATCTCCAGGGGCCGAAGATCCGCATCGAAAAATTCGCCAACGGGCCGGTGGAACTGCGCCTGGGCGACAGCTTCGTGCTGGATTGCCGGCCGGACGCGCCGCTGGGCGACGCCAGCCGCGTCGGCGTGAGCTATTACGACCTTCCGCGGGATGTGAGCGCCGGCGACGTGCTGCTGCTCGACGATGGCCTGGTCGCGCTGACGGTGGAAGAAGTCGCTGGCGCCGAAGTGCGTTGCCGCGTGCTGGTGGCCGGACGCCTGTCCGATCGCAAGGGCCTGAATCGCCAGGGCGGCGGCCTGTCGGTGTCGGCGCTGTCGGAGAAGGACAAGTCGGACATCAAGCTGGCTGCCGAAATCGGCGCGGACTTCCTGGCCGTGTCGTTCGTGCGCTCGGCGGCCGACATGGAGCAGGCGCGCCGCCTGCTGGAAGAAGCTGGCGGCAAAGCGGGCCTGGTCGCCAAGATCGAACGCGCCGACGCGATCCCCCTGCTGGGCGAGATCATCGACGCCTCCGATGTGGTGATGGTCGCGCGCGGCGACCTGGGCGTGGAGATCGGCGATGCCGAGCTGCCGGGCCTACAAAAGAAGATCATCCGCGAATCCGTGCAGCGCAATCGCGCCGTCATTACGGCCACGCAGATGCTGCAGTCGATGGTGCGTTCGCCGATCCCGACCCGCGCGGAAGTGCTGGACGTGGCCAACGCCGTGATCGACGGCACCGATGCGGTAATGCTGTCCGAGGAATCGGCGGCCGGCGCGCATCCGGACAAGGCAGTGGCGGCGCTGCGCCGCATCTGCCTGGGCGCCGAGCGCCAGTTCGAGCCGAAGGAAGATCTGGCCAATGCGGGCCACCGCCTCGACCGTACCGACCAGGCCATCGCGCTGGCCGCGATGCTGCTGGCCAGCCAGCTCGGCGTGCGCGCCCTGGTGGCATTGACCGAGTCGGGCGCGACCGCGCAGTGGCTGTCGCGCTATCGCAGCGCGGTGCCGATCTATGCGCTGTCGCCGTTCGCGGACGCCCGCCGCCGCATGCTGATGCTGCGCGACGTGCAGCCGGTGGAGTTCACCCACGCTAGTTCGCAGACCACTGCGGCCTCGGCGCGCGAGGCGGTGCGGCTGCTGTTCTCCCAGGGCAAGCTGGCCGAGGGCGACCGCGTGGTGATGACCCATGGCGACCATATCGGCCGCGGCGGCGGTACCAATACGCTGAAGCTGTTGTCGGTGGGGCCCGAGGGCATGGTGGAAAGCCTGCGCGATCTCTGACGCGCCGGCCGGCCCGGATGCGCCGGTATCCGGTGCCGGGGATACACTGCGCTCCACATCCCCCATGTCCCAAGGAGTCGGTCCATGAAGACGAAGCTTCGTTCGATGCCGCTTGCCGCCGTCGCGGCGCTGTCGGTGGCGTGCGCCGCACCGGCGTTCGCCCAGTCGCAGGCGCGGCGGGTCGAACCCGAGCGGCTCTCCTCGTACTGGATTCTGCTCAATTACGGCTCGGTGCAGGCGGATGTCCCCAACAGCGGGCAGAACCTCACCAAGCCCGGCTGCGTGGCAGTGACGTACGAGATCGGCACCGACGGCAAGCCGCAGGACGTGACCGCGAAAAAGGTCGTGCCGCAGAGCGATTTGGGTTCCGCCGCCTCGAGCGTGGTCAAGCGTTTCGAATACGGCCCGTCGCTCAACAACGGCAGTAAGAAGGAACCCGTCTCGACCTACTACGTGGTGGGCTTCAACCTGCCCGAGGACAAGGCCGAGGCCAAGAAGATCACCGACGCCTGCCGGCTGCCCGGCTACGACCAGGCCTGACCCTGCGCCCGCCGTTTTCGCGGGACGCCTGAACCCGCCTCCGCCGGAGGCGGGACGACCCTCCGTGCCGATCCGGCTATAATCGCGCTTTTAGACTTGGCCGCCCGGCGACGGGACGGTCTCCATTTCAACGCGGCCAACGGCCGTCCCGCGTTCTACGGAGTCGTCATGAGCATCGAAGATCTTGAAAGCATCGCCTTGGCGATGGTCGCGCCCGGCAAGGGCATCATCGCCATCGACGAGTCGACCAACACCATCAAGAAGCGTTTCGAGGCCGTCGGCATCGAGAACTCCGAGGAAAACCGCCGCGCCTACCGCGAGTTGCTGCTCACCACGCCGGGCCTGAACGAGCACATCTCCGGCGCGATCCTCTATGACGAAACCATCCGCCAGTCCACCAAGGACGGCGTGCCCTTCACCGAAGTGATGAAGAAGAACGGCATCATCCCGGGCATCAAGGTGGACAAGGGCCCGGTGCCGCTGGCCGGCTTCCCGGGTGACGTGGTCACCGAGGGCCTGGATGGCCTGCGCGAGCGGCTGCAGGAGTACGCGCGCCTGGGCGCGCAGTTCGCCAAGTGGCGCGCGGTGATCAACATCAGCGAAGACAACCCCAGCTCCACCGCGATCGAGGCGAACTGCCACGCGCTGGCGCGCTACGCCGCGCTGTGCCAGGAGGCAGGCCTGGTGCCGATGGTCGAGCCGGAAGTGATCATGGACGGCGACCACAGCATCGAAGTCAGCTACGAAGTGCACGAAGCCGTACTGCGCAGCCTGTTCAACGCGCTGTACGAACAGAACGTGCTGCTGGAAGGCACCATCCTGAAAGTCAGCATGGTGATCCCGGGCAAGGATGCGGAAGAGCAGGCCAGCGTCGAGGAAGTGGCCGAGGCGACCGTGCGCGTGCTGAAGACCACCGTGCCGGCGACCCTTCCGGGCATCGTCTTCCTGTCCGGCGGCCAGACTGACGAGCAGTCGACCGCGCACCTCAACGCGATGAACCGCATGGGCCCGCATCCGTGGCCGCTGTCGTTCTCGTACGGCCGCGCCATGCAGCAGGCCGCGCTGAAACTGTGGTCGAAGGACATGAAGGCCAATTACGCCGGCGCGCAGAAGACCGTCGCCGAGCGCGCCAAGGAGAATGGCCTCGCCGCGCTGGGTCAGTGGAACGGCTGAGCGGTCTTCTCCTGCCGTAGAAGAAAAAAGGCGCCGCACAGGCGCCTTTTTTCATGGAGCCGGAAACGAAGAGGGCGCCTTGCGGCACCCTCTCGTTTTTCCCACCGCCGTGCGAGCGGCGGCGACTTGCCTTGCCTCAGAAGCGGTATTCCGCGCTGACGGACACCATGTCCGTGCTCAGGTCCACCTTGTTCTTCTTCGCGTCGAAGTAGTCGTAGTTCAGACCGACGCTGACGTTGTTGCTGAAGTTGTAGCCAAAGCCTGCACCGGCATACCAGCTGGTGTCGTCCAGGCTCTTGCGGACCGGGTTCACGTCGTTGCTCAGGCCGTGGCCCTTCCAGCTGTACACGCCGGCGCGAGCGCCTACGTACCAGTTCTGGTCGATGTTGAAGCGGCCGTTGACGCCGGCGGTCCAGCCGTGCAGCTGGGTCTTGCCCTTATCCACGACCGGGTCGCTGTTGAAGATGTTCTTCGGATGGATGTTGCCCAGGTCGTTGTAGCCCACCTCGGCACCCAGCGCGAAGTTCGGGGCCAGCGACCAGCGGTAGCCACCATTGAGCGCGTAGCCGGTGTCGTGGTCGTCGTACGGGCCCTTGTTGATCGAAGTGCGGCCCACATTGCCGTTGATGAACCAGCCGCCGTTGTCGGACGGCGCACTCTGCGCGAAAGCGGGAACAGCCATCAGGCCGGCGGTGGCGAAAGCGAGGGCGAGCAGCGTCTTCTTCATGGAGAGTCTCCTGTTATGGACGATCGGTGGCGGCCGTTGGGGGAAGGGCCGGGCACCGCGTGGCCGATGGGGTATCGGCTTCACGTGGCTTAGATAGGAGCAGGCCTAGAAGATTCAATACCGATCAGTTCAGTATTAAGCCAAAGTTAAGCATCCTGGTTGGGTCTGCTGCCATAACCTTATGATCAGCCAAGAAAAACGGGTGCGCACGGCACCCGTTTTTCGACCCGGCTTGTGGTTCCAGATATCAGAAGCGGTATTCGCCGCTCAGCGACACGATGCCGGTGGAGCGCTTCAGGCCCTGGCTGACTTCGCCGGTGGTCGTGTTCTTGATCTTGCCGGCGTTGGCGTGGAAGTAGTCGTAGTTCACGCCCAGGCTGACGTTCTCGTTGATATCCCAGCCCGTGCCGACGCCGGCGTACCAGCTGCCGCGACCCGAACGGCCGCCGCTGGTCAGGCCGAGATCCTGGCCGAGGCTGTTGTTGTAGTTGTTGTTGTTGTCATTGGCGTGGAAGTAACCGCCATGCGCGCCGATGTACCACTGCGGCACCAGGTTGATACGGCCATTCACGCCCACCATCCAGCCACGCAGGGCGTTGGTGGTGCTGCGCTGGTTGACGTCCTGCGAATTGAAGACGTTCTTCACGCGATAGTTGCCGAGGTCGCTGTACCCGGCTTCAAGGCCGAGGCCCAGGTCCTGGCCGACCTTCCAGCGGTAGCCGCCGAGCACGCCGTAGCCAGTGCGACGGCCCTTCTCGCCCTTGAGGAAATTGAAACCGCTGCCGTTGCCGCTGCCGAAGCCGCCGGTATCGCTGCCGTTAGTGCGGCCGACGTTGGCACCGATGAACCAGTTGCCGCTGCCGACCGGCTGGCTCGGCAGGTAATTGCCGCCCGCCTGGGCGGTGGAAGCGTCCTGAGCCAGGACGGGGGCGCCGATGAAGGAGGCGCCAGCGAAAGTGAGGGCAAGTAGGTACTGCTTCATGGGAATACTCCTCTTCTCCTTGTGGGGACGACCGCCAGCCCGATGGGGAGGGGAGGGCGTGTGCGATCGCTCATGGCCTTGCCAGCCATGTCCGGGATTAGAGCGATCCAGGCCTGAAGGGTTTCCGTATTGCGACCGCAAAAATTAAGGACGAGTTAAGGCGTTGGGCGCGGGCGACAGCCTGACGTGGATCGGCGACAATGCACGCTTTTCGCCGCCGCCTGTCCCCGGAGACCCCCTGATGACCACCCGTCGCGAACTCGCCAACGCCGTCCGCGCCCTTGCCATGGACGCCGTCGAGGCCGCCAAATCCGGCCACCCCGGCATGCCCATGGGCATGGCCGACATTGCCGAGGTGTTGTGGAACGACTTCCTGCGCCACAACCCGGCGAACCCCAAGTGGTTCAATCGCGACCGGTTCGTGTTGTCCAACGGCCACGGCTCGATGCTGCAGTACGCGCTGCTGCACCTGACCGGCTACGACCTGCCGATGGATGAGCTCAAGCGCTTCCGCCAGTTGCATTCGAAGACCGCCGGACATCCGGAAGCCAGCGAAACTCCCGGCGTGGAAACCACCACCGGCCCGCTGGGCCAGGGCCTGGCCAATGCGGTCGGCTTCGCGCTGGCCGAGAAGGTGCTGGCGGCGCATTTCAACCGCCCGGGGCACGACATCGTCGACCACCGCACCTTCGTGTTCCTCGGCGACGGCTGCCTGATGGAAGGCATTTCCCATGAAGTGGCCTCGCTCGCCGGCACCTGGGGCCTGGGCAAGCTGGTCGCGGTCTACGACGACAACGGCATTTCCATCGACGGCGAAGTGCACGGCTGGTTCACCGACGACACCGCCAAGCGCTTCGAAGCCTACGGTTGGAACGTGATTCGCCATGTCGACGGTCACAATGCGGACGACATCAAGCGCGCCATCGAGCAGGCCGTCGCGCATTCCGACAAGCCCACGCTGATCTGTGCCAAGACCATCATCGGCTTCGGTGCGCCGCACAAGCAGGGCAAGGAAGAAAGCCACGGCGCTCCGCTGGGCAAGGACGAAATCGCCGCGGCCCGCGAGCAGCTCGGCTGGCACTACGCGCCGTTCGAGATTCCCGCCGAGATCTACGCTGGCTGGGATCACAAGACGGCGGGCGCCAAGCGCGAACAGGATTGGAACGCCGCCTTCGACGCTTACGCCGCTGCGCATCCGGAACTGGCCGCTGAGCTGAAGCGCCGCCTCGCCGGCCAGCTCCCCGCCGACTGGGCGGAGAAGTCGAACGCCTACATCGCCAAGCTCCAGGCCGAAGGCCCGGAGGTAGCGACGCGCAAGGCTTCGCAGATGGCGCTGGATGCTTTCGGCCCGCTGCTGCCGGAGCTGATCGGTGGCTCCGCCGACCTGGCCGGTTCCAACCTCACCAAGTGGAAGGGCAGCCTGGACGCGGGTAACGGCAACAGTGCCGACGGCAAGGGCAATTACGTCTATTACGGCGTGCGCGAGTTCGGCATGACTGCGATCGCGAACGGCCTGGCCCTGCATGGCGGCTTCATTCCGTACGACGCGACCTTCCTGGTGTTCTCCGACTACGCGCGCAATGCCGTGCGCATGAGCGCGCTGATTCCGGCGCATGCGATCCACGTGTACACCCACGACTCGATCGGCCTGGGCGAGGACGGCCCGACCCATCAGCCGGTGGAACACTTGGCCAGCCTGCGCTACATCCCGAACAACCAGGTGTGGCGACCGTGCGACGCGGTGGAGTCGGCGATGTCGTGGAAGGTTGCCATCGAGCGTAAGGGCGCCCCCGCGTGTCTGGTGTTCTCGCGCCAGAATCTGAAGCACCAGCAGCGCAGCGAGCAGCAGGTGGCGCAGATCGCGCGCGGCGGCTATGTGTTGTCCGACCCGCAGGACACCAAGTTCAAGGCGATCTTGATCGCCACCGGCTCGGAAGTGGAGCTGGCCATGGAAGCGGCGCGCACGCTGGCGCAGCAGGACATCCCGGTGCGCGTGGTGTCGATGCCCTGCACCGAGCTGTTCGACGAACAACCGCTGGAATACCGCGAAGGCGTGCTGCCCGGCTGGTGCCGTGCCCGCGTCGCGGTGGAAGCGGCGACCGCCGATTTCTGGCGTAAGTACGTCGGTCTGGATGGCGAGGTGGTCGGCATGACCACCTTCGGCGCGTCGGCGCCGGCGAACCAGCTGTTCGAGCACTTCGGTTTCACGGTGGCCCACGTGGTCGACGCGGTGAAGCGCACGATCCGTTGATCCTCATAGCTGTTGCTGGTTCGAGAAAGCCGCGGTTTGCCGCGGCTTTTTCTTTGGCGAACCGCCAGGGCGGGGCATGTGCGTACCTGTTGCACGCCGGCTAACGGCTGTTGCGGAAATGGAAATTCCATGGGGCGGCGGCCCTTCCTAGAGTGCGTGGCAAGCCCGGCGCGATGCGCCGAGGCGCCTACCTACCTCAAGGAAACGCCATGAATACCTTCAAGTCGCTATTCGCAGCCATCGCCCTGGCCGCCGCCACGCAAGCCAGTGCCGGGCAGCTGGAACCCGCCACCCAGGCCTTCGTCGATGCGCTCGCTGCCAAGGGCGGCCAGCCCATCTACAAGCTGCCGGTCCCGCAGGCTCGTCAGGTGCTCGAAGACGCGCAGTCGGGCAACGTCGCCAAGCTGCCGGTCGACAGGCAGGAGATCCGCTTCGGCGACGCGAAGGCTGGCGAGATTTCGCTGACCGTCATCCGCCCGCGCGGCGTCTCCGGCACGCTGCCGGCGGTGCTGTACATCCACGGTGCGGGCTGGGTGCTTGGCAGCGAGAACACCCACGATCGCCTGGTCCGCCAGCTGGCGCATGGCGCGCGCGCCGCGGTGGTGTTCGTCAACTATTCGCGTGCCCCCGAAGCCAAGTTCCCCGTGCAGGACGAGCAAGCCTATGCGGCGGCCCGCTGGGTGGCGCAGCACGGCAAGGAGCACGGCATCGACGGCGGCAACATGGCGATCGCAGGCGACAGCGTCGGCGGCAATATGACGGCGGCAGTCACCTTGATGGCCAAGGAGCGTGGCGGCCCGAAGTTCGTCTATCAGGTGCTGTTCTATCCGGTGACCGACGCCAACTTCGCCAACGGCTCGTATCGCGAGTTCGCTAACGGCCCGTGGCTGACCCTGCCGGCCATGCAGTGGTTCTGGAATGCTTACGTGCCCAACGAAGCCGACCGCAAGAATCCCTTGGTGACCCCGCTCAATGCCTCGCTGGAGCAACTCGCCGGCCTGCCGCCCGCGCTGGTGATCACCGATGAGAACGACGTGCTGCGCGACGAAGGCGAAGCGTATGCGCACAAGCTGATGGATGCCGGCGTGGAGGTCACCGCGACCCGGTATCTGGGCACCATCCACGATTTCGTGATGCTCGACGCCCTCGGTGACACACCGGCGGCCAAGGCCGCCGTAGAGCAGGCGAACGGCAAGTTGCGCGCAGCACTCTATCCGGCGAAGAAGTAAGGCAAGAGCGCGTCAGGCGACGGTGGCGCTCCGACCGGGGCGTCACCGCCATGTCCATGCCGCGGCGAACTGGGCGAATTCCGCGGCTGCTGCATTCAGGGGGCGATCCGCGATGTGCACGAGGCTCACTTCGCGCTCGATCGTGCGGTCGCTGAAGGGGCGCAGCTGGATGCCGGGCATCAGCGGCGAGAACTCGGGTACGAACGAGATGCCGAAGCCGCCGGCGACCATGGTCTGGATCCAGTCCTCACGCTCGCTGCGGAAGGCGACGGGAAGCTCCATGCCGAGCTGGCGAACCTGGTCGAGCCAGTAGCCCTGGTATTCGCAGCTTTCGCGCAACAGATGCGGCTCCTGAGCGGCTTCCGCCAGCGGAATGCTGTCGCGTTCGGCGAAGGGATGGCCCGCCGGCACCGCGATACGGAACGGCTCGCGATACAGCAGTTGCGCCGTGAACCGCGGGTCGGCGCGCTCCGGAAAGGCCATGACCGCCAGGTCCAGCGCACCGCTGAGCAACTGTTCGGTGAGGTCGTCCACGCCATGGTCGGCCAGCTGCATCTGGCAGCGCGGATGGGCCAGGCGGAATTCCCCCAGAAAGCCGAGGAAGCGCGCGGGGCCGACGGTGCACATCACGCCGATGCGTACGGGAGCTTCGTCGGTGTCGAGGAACTGCTTGCTCGCCACGCGCGCCGCAGCCATGCCATTGGCGATCTGCTCCAGATGGGGCCGCATCAGCGCACCGAACGACGTCACCCGCACGCCGTGCGTGTCGCGGGTGAACAACGGGGCGTCGAGTTCGTCCTCGAGCTTGCGCAGCCCGCGGGAAAGCGCCGGCGTGGTGACGAAGCACTGCGCCGCGGCACGCGTGAAGTTGAGATGGCGATACACCGCGAGGGCATAGCGGATTTCGTGAGCTTCCATCGGCGTACCCCGGCAGGACGGCCGATTGTAACGGCCTGCCGCGGCGGGGCGCTCAGTCCGTCAGCAGCGCAGTCAGCTCGGCGGGCGTGGCGGCCAGCGCGTGGGCGCCGGCGTTTTCCAGCTCCGCCCGGCTGCCGAAGCCCCACAGCACGCCGATGCCGCGCACCTGGTTGGCCACCGCTCCGTCGATGTCGAAGTGGCGGTCACCGATCATCACTGTGCGCTCCGGCTGTGCGCCGAAGTCGGCCAGCGCCGCGGCGATCATCGACGCCTTCTCGCTCTGAGGGCTGCTCGGGTCGGGTCCGTAGAGCCGGCTGAAGGCCTTGGCAAACGGGAACGACTCCACGATCGGTGCGGCATGGCGGTGCGGCTTGCTGGTCACGATGGCCAGCTCGTGGCCCTGTTCCACCAGTCGTTCGATCATGGCGTCGATGCCCGCATAGACCGAATGCTCGCGCCAGCCGAGCGTGTGGAAACGCTCGTGGTAATGCTCCACCGCGGCTTCCACCCGGACCGCATCGTGATCGAGCAGTGGCGCGAAGCTGTGCCGCAACGGCGGGCCGATCCAGTGGCGCAGATCGGCCGGCGCCGGCATGCCGAGTCGCTCGAAGGCGTGCCGGATGCAGGCGACGATGCCCAGTTCCGAATCGATCAGGGTGCCGTCGAGGTCGAACAGGCAGAGCATGCGTGCGCGGCTCACTTCGCCGTGCGTGCCTTGAGCGCGGCCACGGCCGGCAACTCCTTGCCTTCCAGGAATTCGAGGAAGGCGCCGCCGCCGGTCGAAATGTACGAGACGTCCTTCTCGATACCGTACTTGTCGACCGCGGCCAGCGTGTCGCCACCGCCGGCGATGGAGAACGCACTGGAGGAGGCCACCGCGCGCGCCAGGGTCTCGGTGCCCTTGCCGAAGGCATCGAATTCGAACACGCCCACAGGGCCGTTCCATACTACGGTGCCGGCCTTGGCGATCAGCTCGGCATAGTTCTTCGCCGTCTGCGGGCCGATATCCAGGATCATCTCGCCGTCCTTCACCTGGTCCACCGGCTTGACCGTGGCCGGGGCATGCGCGGAGAACTCCGGCGCCACCACCACGTCCACCGGCATCGGCACCTCGGCGCCCCGGCGCTTGGCGTCGGCGATGACCTTCTTGGCCGCATCGAGCAGATCCGGTTCGTACAGCGAATTGCCGACGCCGTACCCGGCAGCGGCGATGAACGTATTGGCGATGCCGCCCCCGACGATCAGCTGATCGACCTTGCCGATCAGGTTCTCCAGCAGGGTGAGCTTGGTGGACACCTTGGAGCCGGCGACGATCGCCAGGAGCGGATGCGCCGGATGCTCCAGCGCCTTGCCCAGCGCGTCCAGTTCGGCCGACAGCAGCGGGCCGGCGGCGGCCACGGGGGCGTACTTGATCACGCCGTGCGTGGAAGCCTGCGCGCGATGCGCGGTACCGAAGGCGTCCATCACGAAGATATCGCACAGCGCCGCATACTTCTTCGACAGGGACTCGTCGTCCTTGCCCTCGCCGACGTTCATGCGGCAGTTCTCCAGCACCACCACCTCGCCCTCGGCCACGTCCACGCCACCGAGGTAATCGGCGACCAGGCGCACCGGTGCGCCGAGTTTGTCGCCCAGCCACTTGGCCACCGGCGCCAGCGACGATTCGGCATCGAACTGACCTTCCTTCGGGCGTCCCAGGTGCGACATCACCATGACGCGGGCGCCGGCATCGCGCGCGGCCTTGATGGTCGGCAGCGAAGCATCCAGGCGCTGGGTGGAAGTGATCCGGCCGTCCTCGATCGGCACGTTCAGGTCTTCGCGGATCAGCACGCGCTTGCCGCGCAGATCAAGATCGCTCATGCGGAGAAAGGACACGACGCAACTCCTGGTTGGAAATGGGATGCAGCGGCGCCCCGGCGGAGCGCGAACTCCGTATTGTCCCGCCCGTTCCACGGCGATGTAAACCGCGCCGCGGGTATCCTAGGCGCCTTGAGACGAGCCAACGGGACTCCCCATGAGCCAGGCACTGGCGTTGTACGGCTACTGGCGCTCCAGCGCCGCCTATCGCGTGCGCATCGCGCTGAACCTCAAGGGCCTGGCCTACGAAAGCCGGCCCGTACATCTGGTCCGCAATGGCGGCGAGCAGCATCAGCCGGACTATCAGGCGCTCAATCCGCAGGAGCTGGTGCCCTGTCTGGTCGATCGGGGCCAGGTCTTCACGCAGTCCATGGCGATCATGGAGTACCTGGAGGAAACCCACCCGTTACCGCCACTGCTGCCTGCCGATGCGGCCGGCCGCGCACGCGTCCGAGCGCTGACCCAGCTGCTGGCCTGCGACGTGCACCCTCTGGGCAACCTGCGGGTGCTGCAATACCTGGGCAGTACCTTCCAGGCGGACGACGCGATGCGCGGCGAATGGTCGCGGCATTGGATCAGTGAGGGGTTCCGCGCGCTGGAAACCATGCTGGCCGGCAACGTGGCGACGGGGCGGTTCTGCCATGGCGACGAGCCCACGCTCGCCGATGCCTGCCTGGTGCCGCAGCATTACAACGCGGTCCGCTGGAAGCTGCCGATGGGCGATTTTCCAACCATCGGGCGCATCGTCGACGCCTGCCAGGCACTGGATGCCTTCAGGCAGGCCGCGCCCGAAGCTCAGGCAGATGCGCCTCCGCCAGGCTGACGCCGCGGAGGTCTGGAAGCGCTCTCTGGCGGTGGCAGCGCGAGTCGGCAGGCGTGCCGCCTCCTTCGCGCCAGGGCGGTGAGTTCGTATACGGGCGGCCGATCCATGCCAGCCGGCGCATCAAGGCGCTTCAACCGCATACGGACGTGCACAACATGCCTCGCATCGAAGGCGGAACGTCGGGGTACAGAGCATCGGTTGGATGCGAGGCGCACGGGGCGGCACGCGCCCCGTCGCCCGGGTGGCCTCAGAAACCCAGGCCGTAGGGGTCGTTGCCGACCAGCTCCGCGCTGTCCGAGCCGCCGCCTTCGGAAAGGCGAATCTTGAGCGCCAGGCCATCGCGCGAATCGGCCTTGGCCAGCGCCTCCTCCAGCTCAATGCGGCCTTCCTTGAAAAGCCGGTACAGCGACTGGTCGAAGGTCTGCATGCCTTCCTGCAGGCTGCGATCCATGGCTTCCTTCACCTCGTGGATCTGGCCGCGGCGGATCATGTCGCGGATGAACGGCGTGTTGAGCAGCACCTCGGTGGCCGGCAGGCGGCGGCCGTCCTTGCCGATCACCAGGCGCTGGCTGATCACCGCGCGCAGATTCAGCGCGAGATTCATCAGCACGTTCTTGTGCGCCGATTCCGGGAAGAAGTTGAGGATGCGCTCCAGCGTCTGGTCCGCATTGTTGGAGTGCAGCGTGGCGAGACAGAGATGGCCCGTCTCGGAGAAGGCGATGGCCGCTTCCATGGTGTCCGTGTCGCGGATCTCGCCGATCATGATCACGTCCGGCGCCTCGCGCATCGCGTTCTTCAGCGCCTCGTGATAGCTGTGCGTGTCGAGGCCGACTTCGCGCTGGTTGATGATCGACTTCTTGTGGCGATGCAGATACTCGATGGGATCCTCGATGGTGAGGATGTGGCCCGACGAGTTCTGGTTGCGATGGTCGAGCATCGCCGCCAGCGTGGTGGACTTGCCCGAGCCGGTGGCGCCGACCACCAGGATGAGGCCGCGCGGCTCCATGATCAGCTCGCGGAAAATGCCCGGCAGCTGCAACTGGTCGATGCTGGGGATGTCGCTCTTGATCGCGCGGATCACCATGCCCACTTCGCCGCGCTGCTTGAACACGTTGATGCGGAAGCGGCCGGCCTCCTTGACCGCCAGCGCCATGTTGAGCTCCAGGTCGCGTTCGAACTGAGGCACCTGGCCCTCGTCCATGAGCGAATAGGCGATCTTCTTCACCATGCCGCCGGGCAGGCCGGTGTTGCCCAGCGGGTACAGCTTGCCCTCCACCTTGATGTTCACGGGGGCGCCGGTCGTCAGGAACATGTCCGACGCGCCCTTGTCCACCATCAGCTTGAGGAAGTAACCAATATCCACTCGTGTCCCCTGAAATGACGCTTGTGCGTTGCAAACAACGATTATGCCCGCCCACAATACGCTGCGACACTCTTAGAGGAATGAGTGATGGTGCACATCTTTTCCGCGCAGGAAGGCCGTCCGAACGGCCTCCGCACGGTGTTTTCCATGCTGGCGCTCGCCCTTGCGCTCGGTACTCTTGGCGGCTGCGCCAGCGTGCCCCCGCCGGACAGCGCCATGACCCAGGCCCAGATGCAGTTGCAGTACGCCCGTGACGCCGGGGCGGCCGATTACGCGCCGGTCGACCTGGACTTCGCGCAGAACAAGTTCCAGCAGGCCCAGGCCGCCATGGCCAGCCGCAAGTACGAGGATGCCGCCGTGCTGGCCGAGGAAGCCCAGGCCGATGCCGAGCTTGCCCGGGCCAAGGCCCGGCTGGGCGCGGCCCGTGCCCAGATCCAGCGCAAGACCCAGGCCAACCGCGACCTGCGCGAGCAGATCGAGCAGGACCTGAACGCCCAGGAAGAAGCCGCCCAGCGGCAACAGCAGCAGCTGCAGGAGCAGCAACAGGGCCTGCCGACGCAGGAACAGACCCAGGACATGCCGGCCCCGCCGTCGTCCGTGCTCCAGCCCGTTCCCCAGGGCGAAGGCTTCCAGACCCTGCCCCAGACCAACGACCAGGGAGGCCGTCCATGAAATCCGTGCGCACCACCCTGTCGGCGCTCGTCCTGGCCGCGGCCGCCATGAGCACCGCCCACGCCGCCAAGGACGACATGGACGTGGCCCGTCTCAACAGCAGCCTGGACCAGCTGGCGCGGGACCCCGCCCTCAGCGGTTATGCGCAGAGCGAGCAGGCCCGTGCCCGCGATGCCATCGCCCGCCTGGCGCAGGCCCGTTCGCGCGACCGAGCCCATGCGCTCTACGTCGCCGAGCGGCGGGTGGACCTGGCCAAGGCCACCGCGCAGCTGCAGGACGCCCAGCTGAAGATCAACCAGCTGGACCGCGAGCACGACCAGATCCAGCTGGACGGCACCCGCCGTGAAGCCGAGGCGGCCCGTCGCGAGCTGGAACGGCAGCGGCTGCAGTACCAGCTGGCCCAGGAAGAGGCTGCCAGGCTGCAGGAAGAGGGTGCCGCCGCCCAGGCCCAGGCCCAGCAGGCCCAGGCCCAGGCCGAACAGGCCCGCAAGCTGGCGGCCGCCCAGGCCAAGGTGGCGAATGCAGCCAAGCGCCAGGCCGAGCTGGCGACCCAGGCCGCCAAGGCGATGCGCTCGCAGATTCAGGGCGATTCCTCCGACAGCAGCCCGCCCCCCAAGAAGGGCAAGTAAGCCCGGCGGCACATGTCCATCAAGCCCGGCGCGGCTTTGTCCCGCCGGGTTTTTTCTTATCCATTTCTTGGACGGATTCATGGTTGCCTAGGCGGCTTTATTCGCCGTTTTGCGCTCCTCTGCGGAAGCTTGCGCGGCCCCGCAGGCGAGAGTAGGGTCGGATACCCATGGGGCGCTCAGGCACCATGGGTCACTGACCTGAATCATGCGCATAGCCACCCTTCCCAAGATCACCTGCGTACCGGCGAGCCGGCGCGGGTCTTTGGCGTGCGTGTGCTTTCCCACCGTTAGCGGGCGCACCGATCCCGCGCCCGCGGTCTTTCGCGAGGAGGTCGGATCATGTTCGAAAACCAGCAGCGTGACGATGTCGAAGCCTTGATGAAAGCCGACGCGGAGTTCCGTCGGCTCTACCAGCACCACAAGGAGCTCGACAGCAAAGTGCATGACGCCGAGATCGGCGTCCTTCCTATCGATGACATGACCCTGACGGGCATGAAGAAGGAAAAACTCCACGCCAAGGAGCGGTTGCAGCGAATGTGGGATGAGCACAGGCTTCGTGTCGTCAACTAGCTAGCTCGGTTTCGCACACGCCCGCGGCCCCGGAGCCACCCCGACGAGGGATCGGCTGCCGGGGCCGTTTCGTGAGGGGTAGGGGGTTCCGGAGGGCGGTTTCCGCTCGGTTATGATCGCCCTCCCGGGGCGTCGGCTTGGACGCTCCCATGCCCGCCTACAGGAGCTTCCATGACGGTCCACCAGAGTGTCCTCGAACTGATCGGCCGCACCCCGATGGTGCGCGCGCAGCGCCTGGATGCCGGCCCCTGTGAACTCTTCCTCAAGCTGGAGAGCGCCAACCCGGGTGGATCGATCAAGGACCGCATCGGCCTCTCGATGATCGAAGGCGCCGAGCGCGCCGGAAAGATCAAGCCGGGCGCGACACTCGTCGAAGGTACGGCCGGCAACACCGGCCTCGGGCTGGCCCTGGTGGCGCAGCAGAAGGGCTACCGGCTGATCCTGGTGGTGCCCGACAAGATGAGCCGGGAGAAGATCTTCAACCTCAAGGCGATGGGCGCCGAAGTGGTGCTGACCCGCTCCGACGTCGCCAAGGGCCATCCCGAGTACTACCAGGACATGGCCGAGCGGATCGCACGCGAAACGCCGGGGGCTTATTTCATCAATCAGTTCGGCAATCCGGACAACCCCGCGGCCCACGTCGCCACCACCGGCCCGGAGATCTACGAGCAGATGGACGGGCGCGTCGACGCCATCGTGGTGGGGTGCGGCTCGTCCGGCACCATGACAGGGTTGTCTAGCTATTTCGCCGAACATTCGCCGAATACCGAAATCGTCCTCGCGGACCCCGTCGGTTCCATCCTGGCGCAGTACATCAACGAAGGCGTGCTTTCGACCAAGTCGGGCAGCTGGATGGTGGAAGGCATCGGCGAAGACTTCCTGCCCACCATCAGCGATTTCAGCCGGGTGAAGAAGGCGTACGCGATCAGCGACAAGGAAAGTTTCCTCGCCGCGCGAGAGCTGCTTGCGAAGGAAGGCGTACTGGGCGGATCGTCCACCGGCACGCTGCTGGCCGCCGCGCTGAAGTACTGCCGCGAGCAGAC
Source organism: Dyella sp. BiH032 (assembly GCF_031954525.1). Taxonomy (NCBI): domain Bacteria; kingdom Pseudomonadati; phylum Pseudomonadota; class Gammaproteobacteria; order Lysobacterales; family Rhodanobacteraceae; genus Dyella; species Dyella sp. BiH032. The sequence goes on along the minus strand of NZ_CP134867.1, from coordinate 4,424,574 downwards.
GTCGCCCAAGCGTGTGGTGACGCTGGTATGCGATACGGGCAACAAGTATCTGTCGAAGATGTACAACGACTACTGGATGCTCGACAACGGCTTCATCGAGCGCGAGCAGCATGGCGATTTGCGTGACTTGCTGCTGCGTCCGTTCGCGCAACGCGATACGGTCGTGGTCGGCCCGGGCGAGCTGCTGATGACCGCCTACACGCGCATGAAGCTCTACGACGTCTCGCAGCTGCCGGTGATGGACGGCAGCAAGCTGGTCGGCATCCTCGACGAGTCGGATGTCCTGATGCACGTGCACGCCGACGAGCGCCGTTTCCGCGACCCGGTTTCCACGGCCATGATCAGCAATCTACAGATCCTCGACGTGCACCAGCCGATCACCTCGCTGCTGCCGGTGTTCGAGCGCGGCCACGTCGCGATCGTGATGGACGGTGAACAGTTCATGGGTCTGATCACGCGCATCGACCTGCTGAACTATCTACGCCGTAAGGTGCACTAGGCGCCAACGAAAGGTTGGCGGATGCTCGGCACGACTAATCCGGCTGGTGGATGAACAGCCGGACGACCGAGCGCACGAAACCGTGCGCACGGTGTCCGTTGCGTCACGAAAGTTTGCTGAAATGGGTGGCCGACAAAGTCCCGGCCTGCGGAAGTCCGCTTCCGGTCCCATCCATCCCAAGAGGACTCTGCTCATGTGTGGAATCGTTGCCGCCACCGCCCAGCGCGACGTCGCCCCCTTGCTGATCGCCGGCCTGAAGGCGTTGGAATATCGCGGTTACGATTCGGCCGGCCTGGCCGTGCTGCAGGAAGGTGCCATTCGGCGCGTGCGCGAGAAGGGCAAGGTCCGCGAAATGGAATCGCTCTACCTTGCCGATCCGTTCCCCGGCGGTACCGGCATCGCCCATACGCGCTGGGCCACGCATGGCGTGCCGAATCAGGTGAATGCCCACCCGCACGTAGCCGGCCACGTGGCCATCGTGCATAACGGCATCATCGAGAACTACGCGACGCTGCGTGAAGAACTGGCCTCTCGCGGCCACGTCTTCACGTCGGAGACGGACACCGAAGTGATGGCCGCCCTCATCAGCGAGCGCATGGCATCCGGCAAATCGCTGTTGGATGCCGTGTCGTCGGTGGTGCATGAGCTCGAGGGCGCGTACGCCATCGCCGTGATCAGCGACAAGGAGCCCGGCCGCGTCATCGGTGCACGCCGTGGCGCGCCGTTGCTGGTGGGCGTGGGCATCGGCGAGAACTTCCTTGGTTCGGACGCCCAGGCCCTGATCCAGGTCACCAACAAGATCATCTATCTCGAAGAACACGACGTCGTGGAGATCACCCGCGGGCGGGTGCGCATCTTCGGGCAGGACGGAAAGATCGTCGAACGTTCGGTCCATGAGAGCGAATTGTCGACTGACGCGGTCGAGCGCGGCGAATACCGCCATTACATGCAGAAGGAAATCTTCGAGCAGCCTCGCGCCGTGGCCGATACGCTCGAGGCCCGCATCGGCCCGCACGGCGTGCTGCCCAACATTTTCGGCGTCGGTGGCGACGAACTGCTGGCCAAGGCCAAGGGTCTGCACATCATCGCCTGCGGCACCAGTTACCACGCCGGCCTGGTGGCCAAGTACTGGATCGAGGAATACGCGCGCTTGCCCGTGAACGTGGAAGTCGCCAGCGAATACCGCTACCGCGAGGCCGTGGTGCCGGACGGCACGATGTTCGTGGCGATCTCCCAGTCGGGCGAAACCGCCGATACGCTGGCGGCGATGCGCGAATCGCGCCGCCGCGGTTACCTGGGCACGCTGGCGATCTGCAACGTGCCCGAGTCGTCGGTCGTGCGCGAGGCGGATCTCAAGCTGATGACGCGCGCGGGCCCGGAGATCGGCGTGGCGTCGACCAAGGCGTTTACAACCCAGTTGGCGGCACTTGGCTTGCTGACGCTCCAGCTTGCGCGCCATCGCGGTCTGGACGATGCGCGTTATGCCGATCTGGTGGCGCAGCTGCAAGCCCTGCCCGGGAAGATCGAGAAGGCGCTTGAGTTGGAGCCGCAGATCATCGATCTGGCCGAGCACCTCATCAATCGCCAGCATGCTCTTTTCCTTGGCCGAGGCGCACAGTATCCGGTGGCAATGGAAGGAGCTTTGAAGCTGAAGGAGATCTCCTACATCCACGCCGAAGCCTATGCCGCCGGTGAGCTGAAGCACGGACCGCTGGCGCTGGTGGACGAGGACATGCCGGTGATCGCGGTGGCGCCTAACGGCCCGCTGTTGGACAAGCTCAAGTCGAACTTGCAGGAAGTGCGCGCGCGCGGTGGTGAGCTGCTGGTGTTTGCAGATGGGGCGGCGAGCATGGATGGCAATGCGTCGCGTGGTGCGATACTGCGTATCGATGGCGGTGGGGACTTTATCGCGCCGGCGGTGTTTACTGTTCCCTTGCAGCTGCTGGCTTACCACGTGGCGGTGCTGCGTGGCACGGATGTGGATCAGCCGCGCAATCTGGCAAAGTCGGTTACGGTGGAATAACGCGTCGTCGGCCTAGACACATGCCCCATGGCGACACCCGCTAAATAGCGCGGATAAGTGCTACAGCTCATCGGTGTTGGTCATGACACTTCTCCGCAGTTCGAATGTCTGCAGGCTCATGTTGCGGCTGACTTCAACTCTTCCACCCATGGTACGGGCCAAGCCCTTGGCGAGTGAATGGATGCGAATGCGGTAACTATCTGGCCGAGACTTCATAACTGGATGTGATGGTGTGCCCACGGAGTGAGTGCGTCGCCACATTTGCTTCCAGTGATGCGGAAATGCCGGGATGTTCGGAGGTGAGGCTAACTTGTTTCAGCAAGCACCGTGTGCAATTCGTCTTGCCACGACGGGATGTCAAGGCAAAATGCCTGCTTAATCCGAGCGCATGACAGCACAGAATAAAGCGGACGCTGGGCCGGCGTCGGATAGTCTGATGTGCTAATGGCTTCAATCGCAGGAGTGCGCTCAAGTCGTCCGAGCGCGATGGCTTCTTCCATGATTGCGCGGGTAAAACGACACCAAGTAGTATTGCCATCGTTGGTCAGGTGATAGACGCCACTCAGCTTGCGCCGGTTGGACTTTGCCATCCACACATTCGCGATGTGGGCCGTAGCATGTGCAAGAAAGCGCGCGCTGGTCGGTGTACCTTGTTGGTCGTCGACGACACGCAGTAGAGATCGTTCGCTAGCCAGACGCAGCATGGTAGTGAGGAAGTTTCTGCCGTGCAGGCTGTATACCCATGCGGTGCGTATTATCAGATAGTCTGCGCCGCTGGATGCCAGCGCCTGCTCACCAGCGAGCTTGCTGGCGCCATAGACACCAAGCGGCGCGGTGACATCGAACTCCGCGTAAGGAGTGCGCGCATGGCCGTCAAAGACGTAATCAGTGGAGTAATGCACGACCGCGCCATTCCAGGCAGCGACTGTGCCGCCGATGATGCCCGGTACTTCGCCATTGATAGCGAATGCGTGCTCGGCTTCCGTTTCGGCTTTGTCGACGGAGGTATACGCGGCGGCATTGATCACCAGATGAGGTCGCTGCGCACGCAATAGCGCACGCAGTGCGCTGCTGTCATTGATATCGCAGGCCAGCGTGTCTTGATCGCCAGTACGCGTAGCTACCACCACCTCGCCCTGCAGCGGAGACAGGGTGTATCGAAGATGGGTTCCCAACTGCCCGTTGCCCCCGAGCAGCAATACCTTCACGGCGCATAGCCCGGCAGACGTTCGAGGGGTACTTCGTCGAGGAGCGGTGCTGCGAGATCCTTATTCGATAGCTCGGGCGAGGCCACTGGCCAATCGATCATGAGGGCTGGATCGTTCCAACGGATCGAAGCATCCGCCGCGCGATCGTACAGCTCAGTACACTGGTAGGCGAACAGCGCATGCTCGGAGAGCACGCAGAAGCCGTGCGCATAACCCGGCGGAATCCACATCATCCGCTTGTTGGCTGAGGTAAGCATGGCGCCGGTGTGCTGGCGGAAGGTGGGCGAATCCGGGCGGATATCGACCGCCACGTCATAGACCTCGCCTTCCAGTACGCTTACCAGTTTGCCTTGCGGGCGCGGCCACTGGTAATGCAGGCCGCGCAGCACGCCGCGTTTGGAACGCGAGACGTTGCTCTGCACGAAATTAACGTCGATGCCGAGCTGTACGAAGGTCTGGCGGTTGTAGCTCTCGAAGAAGAAACCCCTGTCGTCGCCATGGACTATTGGTTCGAGGATGGCCACTCCGGGCAGTGGTGTGTCGATATGTCTCATCGGCTGCTATGCTGTTCGGCGAGTCGGAGAAGGTACTGGCCGTACTGTGTCTTGGCCAGCGGCTGGGCAAGTTCGCGCAGGCGCGACACATCGATCCAGCCCTGCATTAATGCGATCTCCTCTGGGCAGGCCACTTTCAGGCCTTGGCGGTTCTCGATCGTCTGAATGTAGTTGCCGGCTTCGACCATGGACTCATGCGTGCCGGTATCGAGCCAGGCATAACCGCGTCCGAGTTGTTCGAGATGCAACGCGCCATCACGCAGATAGGTCCGATTGAGATCGGTGATTTCCAGTTCACCGCGGGCGGAAGGGCGCAGTGCGGCAGCGCGCTCGCTAGCGGTGCCGTCGTAGAAATACAGGCCGGTGATGGCGTAGTGGGAGCGTGGCCTGGCGGGTTTTTCCTCGATGTCGACGACCTTGCCGCTGGCATCGACCTCCGCTACGCCATAGCGTTCCGGATCACGCACCCAGTAACCGAATACCGTGGCGCCTTCCCTGCGCGCATTGGCGCGCAGCATGCGTCCGGTGAGACCTTCGCCGTGAAAGATGTTATCGCCGAGGATCAGGCAGCTCGGCGCGCCATCGAGGAAATTGCGTCCAAGAATGAAGGCCTGGGCGAGACCATCAGGCGAAGGCTGTGCCACGTACTCCAGCCGCAGACCCCATTGCGAGCCATCACCGAGCAGGCGCTGAAACATGCTCTGCTCGTGCGGCGTGTTGATGATCAGAATGTCCCTAATCCCGGCCAGCATCAGCGTGGTCAGGGGGTAATAGATCATCGGCTTGTCGTAGACCGGAAGGAGCTGCTTGCTCACCGAACGGGTGATTGGATAAAGGCGTGTGCCTGAACCACCGGCAAGGATGATGCCTTTCCTTTGGGTCATTGGCCGAGGCGCTCCAGTCGATAACTGCCGTTGAGGATACCGGCGACCCATGCCTCGTTGGCGAGGTACCAGTCGACGGTGCGGCGCATGCCTGTGACGAAATCGTGTCTGGGTTGCCATCCAAGTTCGCCGCGAAGCTTGGATGCGTCGATGGCATACCGACGATCATGCCCGGGGCGGTCGCGAACGAATGTGATCTGATCCGCGTAGGTTCCTTTTGCCTTCGGCACGCGTGCATCAAGTAGTTCGCAGATCGTGCGCACGACATCGATATTGGTGCGTTCCGAGTCGCCGCCGACATTGTAGGTTTCGCCAGGACGACCGCCCGCGAGTACCCTTGCGATCGCTTCGCAGTGGTCTTCCACGAACAACCAGTCGCGCACGTTTAGGCCATCGCCGTATACCGGTAGCAGCTCGCCCTTCAGCGCTTTCTGGATCACCAGCGGGATCAACTTTTCAGGGAACTGATATGGCCCGTAGTTATTCGAGCAGTTCGTGGTAAGCGTGGGCAATCCGTAGGTGTGATGGAAAGCTCGCACCAGATGGTCCGAGGCCGCCTTCGAGGCGGAGTACGGCGAATTCGGCGCATACGGCGTCGTTTCGTGAAAGCGTCCTTCGGCGCCGAGCGAGCCGTATACCTCGTCAGTAGAAACGTGAAGAAACCGGAATGATGCGGCGTGCGGTGTGTCGCCCATAGCACGCCAATAGTCGCGTGCGCATTCGAGCAGGCCCAGCGTGCCGACAACATTGGTTTCGATGAAGGCGGCGGGACCGTCGATCGAACGATCCACATGGGATTCAGCAGCGAAGTTGATGATCGCCTGCGGCTGATGCTCCTTCAGTAGCCTGGCGACCAATATGCGGTCACCAATGTCGCCTTCGACCAGGCGATGCCCTGGATGATTAGCCACTGAGGACAGTGTGGCGAGATTGCCTGCATAGGTCAGCTTATCGAGATTGATGACCTTGTGGCCAGCATGGACGGCTTGCAGGACGAAGTTGCCGCCAATGAACCCGGCTCCGCCGGTAACAAGAATGGTTGCCATGTACGCTCTGGTGAGGTGGCGCCGGCAGTCGGCTTGTAGATGGAACTCAGCATTATGGACAATCCAATTTGGATTGCGCGTTACACAGGGGGAGGGCGTTGGGTCTTGCTTCAGGCTTGACGAATCAAGGCGGAAAGGAGGAAAGCTAGGCTATTATGGACGATTGCCCAGGTTTTGCCCTGACTGCCCGTCGACTCGCAGATTTTTATATAACCATATGAAATCAAATAAGAAATCCAGCAGGATGGGTCTTGGTACCCGAGCCATTCACGCCGGCCAGGCGCCCGATCCTTCGACCGGCGCGATTATGATGCCCATTTACGCGACGTCGACATATGTGCAAGCCAGTCCCGGCGTGCATAAGGGTTATGAGTACTCGCGCACGCAGAATCCTACGCGCATGGCATATGAGCGTTGTGTCGCGGATCTCGAAGGCGGTATCGCCGGTTTCGCGTTCGGTTCCGGTCTGGCTGGCGCGGCTACGGTGCTGGACATGCTGGAGACGGGCAGCCACATCGTCGCGATGGACGATCTGTACGGCGGCACCTATCGCCTGTTCGAGCGAGTGCGCCGCCAATCGGCGGGCCTGGATTTTAGCTTTGTTGATCTCAACGACACCGCCGCGCTCAAAGCTGCATTGAAGCCGAACACGCGGATGATCTGGGCAGAGACGCCGACCAATCCAATGCTCAAGCTGGTTGACCTGGCGAAGCTGGCCAGCTTCGCCAAGAAGCATGGCCTGATCCTCGTCGTCGACAATACCTTTTGCTCTCCGATGCTACAGCGTCCGATCGAATTCGGTGCGGATTTGGTGTTGCATTCGGCAACGAAGTACCTCAACGGCCACTCGGACATGGTCGGCGGCCTCGTGGTCGCCGCTAATGACGAAATGGCCCAGCGCATGGCCTTCCTACAGAACTCGGTGGGCGCGGTGGCCGGTCCGTTCGATTCGTTCCTAGCCATGCGCGGCCTTAAGACCCTGCATCTGCGCATGAAAGCGCATTGCGAATCCGCGTTGGATATCGCCAAGTGGCTGGAACAGCATCCGGCCATCGACAAGGTGATCTATCCCGGCCTGAAGTCCCACCCGCAGCATGCGCTGGCGCGCCGCCAGATGGACGGGTTCGGCGGTATCATTTCGGCGGAAGTGAAGGGCGGCGTGCGTGCGGCGCGCAGGATGCTGGAGCGTTGCGAGATCTTTGCTCTGGCTGAATCCCTTGGCGGCGTCGAAAGCCTAATCGAGCATCCCGGTATCATGACCCACGCCTCCATCCCGCTGGCCACGCGCAAGCGGCTCGGTATTTCCGATGGCTTGATCCGTCTGTCCGTCGGCGTCGAAAACGTCGAGGATCTGAAGGCGGAACTGGCGCATGCACTCGCTCGCTGACTGGAGCGATACCGTGCGCCAATACAGCATCCAGGAGCGGATGATATGAGCGAACTGCTTCGCTCGGTCTGGCGCTACCGCCACTTCATCCTCTCCTCAATCAAGAACGACCTGAAAGCGCGCTTCGCGCGCAGTCGCCTGGGCGCGATGTGGATGATCCTGCAGCCGCTAGCCCAGGTGGCAATCTATTCGCTGGTGCTGTCCCGCGTGATGGGCGCGAAGCTGCCAGGCGTCACCAATCAGTACGCCTACCCTATTTATCTGATGTCCGGCATGCTGGCTTGGTCGCTGTTTGTAGAAATCGTGCAGCGCTCGCTCAACCTGTTCGTTGAGAACGGCAACCTAATGAAGAAGATTTTCTTCCCCAAGGCATGTTTGCCGTTCGTCGCCGTGGGCACCGCGCTGGTCGGCAACTTCTTGCTGTTCGTGGCCACCGTGGCGATTTTCGGCATCATCGGCCATCCGCCGACACTGGCGCTGCTGTGGCTGCCGATGCTGCTGGCGGTGAACGTGGCGTTCTCGCTGGGCCTGGGGCTGCTGCTCGGCGTGCTGAACGTGTTTGTGCGCGATGTCGGCCAAGTGATGGCGGTGGTGCTGCAACTGTGGTTCTGGGTGACACCGATCGTCTACATGCCCAGCATCCTGCCGCACGGTTTCGGCCAGATCATTGCGCTGAACCCGCTGTACTACATCGTCGGCGGTTTCCAGGACGTCATGCTGTTCGGGCGCCCGCCGGATCTGGTGGCGCTGGGCTGGACCGCGCTCGGTTCGCTGGTCCTGCTCGGCCTGGCGTTCGTGCTGTTCCGCAAGGCGGCCCCCGAGATGGTCGACGTGCTATGAGTGACCACGTACTGAAGGTAGAAGGGCTGGGCAAGGCCTTCCGCGACTACGGCAGCGAATTGAAGCGCTTCGCCTCCTGGTTCGGCGCGAAAGTCACCCCGCGCGGCGAGCATTGGGTGGTCAAGGGCATTTCCTTCGCGGTCCTGCGCGGCGAGGCGATCGGCATCGTCGGCCAGAACGGCGCGGGCAAGAGCACCTTGCTCAAGCTGATCACGCGCACGCTGATGCCGACCGAGGGCAGCGTGTCGGTGAACGGACGGGTGGCGGCGATTCTCGAACTGGGCATGGGCTTCAGTCCGGACCTGACCGGCCGCCAGAACGTCTATCACGCCGCTGGCCTGATGGGCTTCACCAGGGAGCAGATCGACCGGGCCATGCCCGAGATCGAGGCGTTCGCGGAAATCGGCGATTACTTCGACGAGCACGTGCGCACCTATTCCAGCGGTATGCAGATGCGCGTGGCTTTCAGCGTGGCCACCGCGTTCCGGCCGGACATCCTGATCGTCGACGAGGCGCTGTCGGTGGGCGATGCCTACTTCCAGCACAAATGCTTCAAGCGCATCAAGGAATACCGCGAGCTGGGCACCAGCCTGATGATCGTCTCGCACGACAGCTCAGCCATCCAGTCGATGTGCGACCGCGCGATCCTGCTGCAGGCCGGCAAGGTACTGAAGGATGGCGATCCGGTCGAAGTCATGGATGCCTATAACGCGCTGATCGCCGAGCGCGAAAATAGCACTATGAAGGTCGAGCGGCTCGAAAGCGGGCAGATGCAGACGGTCAGCGGCACGCTCGAAGCCGTGGTGGAGTCGATCCAGCTGCATGCCGCCAACGGCGACCGGGTCGAGTTTCTCGATGTCGGGCAGGAGGTGGAGCTGCGGGTCGAGGTGCGCCTCAACGCCGATATTCCGCGCCTGGTGCTCGGCTACATGATCAAGGACCGGCTGGGCCAGCCGATGTTCGGCACCAATACGCACCACACCAAGCAGGTACTGGAAGGCGCGCGCAAGGGACAGCGGATCAGCTATGCCGCGCGCTTCGCCGTGAATCTGGGGCCAGGCAGCTATTCGATCTCGACCGCGCTGGTCAGCACCGATACGCACCTGGTCGACAACTACGAGTGGCGCGACCTGGCGCTGATCTTCACCGTGGCCAATCACTCCCATCCGCATTTCGTGGGCAGTGCCTGGCTTCCCCCGCAGATTGCCGTTGATCCGAAGCCATGACCTTCATCAGCTACGCGCAGAATTTCGAAGACGTCATGCTGTATCGCGCGCTCAAGAACGTGCGCCATGGCTTCTATGTGGACGTCGGTGCCCAGCATCCGGTCAAGGACTCGGTCACCAAGGCATTCTCGCTGCTTGGCTGGCGCGGCATCAATGTCGAGCCGGTGCGCCACTGGTTCGAACTGCTGGAGCAGGATCGCCCGCACGACACGAATCTGAATATCGCGGTCTCCGAGCAGGCCGGTTTCCTCGAACTCTTCGAGGTCGCCGATACCGGTCTGTCCACGGGGGACCGCGAGTTCGCCGAGCGGCACCGGGCCGAAGGCCATCAGGTCATCGCCCATCGCGTGCCTGCGCGCACGCTCGACGAGGTGCTCGCCGAGCATGCGCCAGGCGAGGTGCATTTCCTCAAGGTCGATTGCGAAGGCGCCGAGCGCAGCGTGCTGGCCTCCTGTTCGTTCGAGCGGGTGCGGCCCTGGGTCGTGGTGGTCGAGGCCACCTTGCCCAACAGCCAAGTCAGCGTGCACGAGGAATGGGAGCACCTGCTGACGGATCGCGCCTACCGGCTGGCCTATCGCGACGGGCTCAATCGCTACTACGTGGCGCAAGAGCACGCGGAGCTGCTTGGCGCCTTCGACCTGCCGCCCAATGTCTTCGACGATTTCGTGCGCAAGAGCGAGCAGGATGCGCATGAAGGTCTCAACGAGGCGCATGTGCGCCTGCGCAAGGCCGTAGTCGAGGCGGCAGAGGCGCAGCATGCCGTGGCTGGCCTTGCCAATCATTTGACCGTGCTGGATGAGCATTACAAGCAGTGGCAGGCCGATGGCGTTTCCAGGTTGGCGGCGATGGAACAAGACAATCAAAGCCTGCACGAGGCGCTGCAGTCCGCACAGGCGGCGCATACGCAGGAACTGGCGAAGCTGGTGGACGAAGCGGCGGGGCATCGTGCCGAGCGGGACCGGTTGCTGCGCGAAATCGACGATATGCGCATGGACGTGGCGCGCCGCTTGAGCAGCTTCAAGCGGCGCAACAGCGACGAGCTCGAAAGCCTGCTGCACCGCCAGCATGATTTGCTTCGGCAGATCGAGACCTTGCGCTCCTCCCATGCGGCCCTGGAGCAACGCCTGCACGAGACGCTGCACAGCACCTCGTGGCGCCTGACCGCACCGGTGCGCTCGGTGAAACTCACTGCCGCGAAGGGCGTGCGCTGGGTATGGCGGACGGGCCGTCCGCTGGTGGCGCGCGGCGCCCGCGCGGCGCGCCCGCTGGTTCGCTCGGCCTTGCGCGTACCGCTGTTCCGGCGCTGCGCCAGGACGATCGTGGGGCCGGAGTCCATGCTGGGCCGGCGTATCCGCACCTTCCTGTTTCCGCAACCGGTCAACCCATTGGTGGCGCCGCTGGAACTGTCGGAGCAGGCCGCGGCGGTGAACGCGATGCTGAAGCGCGTGATCGCGCGACGGAAACAACTGGGATGAGCTGTTCCGCATGAAAGTAGTGATCGATCTGCAGGCTTGCCAATCGCCGGATGGGAGCATCCGTGGCGTTGGCCGTTATTGCTCCTCGCTGGCCTTGGCGCTGGCGCGGTCCCGTGGCGAGCATGAAGTCTGGATCGCGGTGAATGGTGCCATGCCCGAATCGGTGGGCACCGTGCGCGATCTGTTTGCCGGCATACTGCCGGAAGACCGGGTGATCGCTTGGGAAAGCTTGGCCCCGACCGCGTCGATGTATCCGGAAAACAGTGAGCGCTCGCTCGTCGCCGAATGGCTGCGCGAGGCGTTCCTGGCATCGCTCGGCGCCGATGTCGTGCTGACGGCGAGCATGGTCGACGGCTTCGTCGATTCGGTGGTGACCTCGGTGCCCGCGCACTCGGCCGCCCTGCAGGTGGCGATCCTGTTCGATCTGATTCCGCTGGCCATGCCGGAGGTGTATCTGACCCGCGACGGGCAGTCCGCCTGGTACATGCGCAAGGTCGATCACCTGCGCCGCTGCGATCTGCTGCTGGGCATTTCCGAGTCGACGCGCACGGAAGCCATTCAGATGCTGGATCTGGCGCCCGACAAGGTGGTGAATATTTCCGCCGCGGTCGGCGCGAACTTCCGTCAGCTGGACAAGGTGGAGAGCGCCGCCTCGGTGGGGCGCAAGTACGGCATCCACAAGCCGTTCGTGATGTATGCGGGCGGCTTCGACCCGCGCAAGAATTTGGAAACCCTGATCGTCGCCTATGCCGCGCTGCCGGCCAGCCTGCGCGAAACCCACCAGCTGGTGATGGTGGGCAATATCGACATCAAGGAGCGCAACGAGCTCAATGCCGTGCGCGAGCGCGCCGGGCTGGCGGTTGACGAGCTGGTGTTCACCGGCTTCGTGTCCGATGAGGATCTGGTGCGGCTGTACAACTCCTGCGCCACTTATGTCTTCCCCTCGATCCACGAGGGCTTCGGCCTGCCCGCGCTGGAAGCAATGTCGTGCGGCGCGGTGGTCATTGGCGCAGCGGCCACCAGCCTGCCCGAGGTGATCGGCGTCGAGGAGGCGCTGTTCAATCCGCACGATGCGCGCGACATCACGACCAAGCTGCAGCAGGCTCTAATCGATGAGCCGTTCCGCCAGCGCATGCGCGAACATGCGCTGCGACACGCGAAGGGCTTTACCTGGGAAGAGTCGGCCAGGCGCGCATGGCTTGCGCTGGAGGAAGCGCTTGCCGCGCGCGTTCCGGTCGAGCTGGCGGCTTTGGAAGCCGTGCCGCGTCTTGTCGCGCTGGTGACGCTGGACCCGGTGCAGGCGGGCGATGTGGCAAGCGCGCTCGGCTTCGTGCCGGAGCGCCTGGACGTTTTCGGCCTTGTGGGTGACGCGGCCGTGCCGTCTTCATGGCGCCAGCGTGGTCTGGGCGAGCTGGAGCCGTCCGCATTCGACGAGATCCTAGTGCATGTTACCGACAGCGAGGGCATGCGCGCCGTGCTGGACACGCTGCGCGGATTCCCGGTCACGCTGCTGCTCGGCCAGAAGACCCTGCCCAGGCTGTTCGCTGCCTGGGCGAAGGTAGATCTGAGTGTGTTCGTTGCGATGCTATATCGGTGGGGCGGCTATCACGTACTCGGTCTAGCCAGCGGCTCCGGCGCGGAGAGTTTCGAGAGCATTCCCGCACGTGCGCTGGCTTGCCTTGATCCGGCCTGGGCTTTGGCCCGCGAAGCATCCGCCACTGGCTACAGCACGCCGGCGGTGATCGCTAGAGCGGTGACCTCGCCGGGTGTCGCGCGCTGGAATCACGAAGAGATCGGGCGGCTATCCATGGCGATTGCGGCCAACGCGCCGGCAAGCGATACGTTGCGCACGCTATACGTCGACATTTCCCATCTGGTGATCGAAGACGCCAAGACCGGCATCCAACGTGTTGTGCGGCATATCGTTGCCGAGCTGCTCGCAAGCCCGCCGTCCGGATACCGAGTCGAGCCCATCTATATCAAGCCTGACGGCGTGTTCCGCTACGCACGCAGCTACTGTGCCGCCCGCTTCCACGCCGGGCTGACCTTGCCAGAGGATCTTCCGGTCGAGTTCCGCCAGAGCGATGTCTTCGTCGGGCTGGATCTGGCGGCGCATCTGGTGCCGTATCTGCGTCACACCTACATCCGTATGCGCAGTAGTGGCGTGGCGATCCATTTCGTCGTATACGACTTGCTGCCGCTGCTCCGACCCGATTGTTTCGACGAGAACGGCTTGCCCACGTTCCGGCTCTGGTACGAAGCCATCGCGGAACTGGCCGACGGCATCATCTGCATTTCCCGCACGGTGGCCGATGAGTTCAAGCGCTGGCTGCCACAGTCGATGCCGGCGCGCGGACGCGCGCTGAAGATCGGCTGGTTCCATTTGGGCGCGGACATCGTGCAGCGCGCCGACATTCAGGATGACAGCGGCGATCTGCCGGTCGATCTGGGCAGCCGACCGAGCTTCCTGATCGTCGGCACGATTGAGCCTCGCAAGGGGCATGCGCAGACGTTGTCGGCATTCGAACGGCTGTGGGAACGCGGGCACCAAGTCAACTTGGTGCTGATCGGCAAGCCTGGCTGGCGCGTCGAGACCTTGATCAGCCGGCTGCGCCAGCATCCGGAGGCGGGCAAGCGCCTATTCTGGCTGGAGCGCGCCAACGATAGCCAGCTGATCGCGATGTACCAGCAGGCCTCGGCTCTGCTGGCGCCGTCTGAGGGCGAAGGTTTCGGCCTGCCGTTGATCGAGGCGGCGCAGTACGGACGCCCGATCATCGCTAGGGATCTGCCGGTATTCCAGGAAGTCGCGGGTGAGCATGCCTTCTATTTCTCGGGTATGCAGCCGGAGCCGATGGCCGATGCGATCGAACGCTGGCTCGAGCTGGACCGGCAAGGGCAGGCACCCGTATCGAAGGGCTTGCCGTGGCTGACCTGGAAGCAGAGCGCCAAACAGCTCGAAGAGGTGGCTGTGGGCGGCAATTGGTATACCAGCTGGGAGCCAGGCAGCGACCGTTATTTCGCCGCGTCGGATTACCGCGCGCAGACCACGACCGGTCAGCTCGTGCGAGGGCAGCGAGTTTCGCTCAATGCGCCAGGCGTGTTGTTTGCGACGCCGCCGTTTAAGATAACCGCTGGCGACTATGTGGTACGGGTCGAGGGAGCGCGACTTGGTGCCGAGGGTATGGCCTGGGTGGACGTGGAGGCCCATGACGGCGCCTGGCGTCTGGCTTCGGCTTCACTCGCGCCCGGCGAAGGGGTAATCGCTGAGGTGCAGGTGCGTGTCAAGGAGGACGTCCGCGATCTGCGGATTCGCATCATGGTCGACGCGGATGCCAGCCTCTCATTCAGCACCATGGCCGTCGCAGCAGTGCATTAGCTGTCAGCTGCCACGCTTGAGTCGAGACAATCAGTCATGGACAATGGCCGATTGGCAAGAAAATCAACTAATTATCATGAAGCCACTCTGATGAATACAGCACTGATCACCGGTATCTCGGGCCAAGATGGCGCCTACCTCGCGGAACTCCTGCTAGAGAAGGGATATCGCGTCTATGGCACTTATCGGCGCACCAGCTCGGTCAATTTCTGGCGTATCGAAGAACTGGGCATTCAGAACCACCCCAATCTCGAACTCGTTGAATTCGATCTGACCGATGGCGGCTCTGCCATTCGATTGCTGCAACAGACCGGCGCCACGGAGGTATATAACCTGGCCGCGCAGAGCTTCGTCGGCGTGTCGTTCGATCAGCCCGCCACCACGGCCCAGATCAGCGGCGTCGGGGCTCTGCATCTGCTCGAAGCGATTCGAATCGTGAATCCGAAGATCCGCTTCTATCAGGCCTCCACATCGGAGATGTTCGGCAAAGTTCAGGCGGTGCCGCAGAAGGAAGACACCCCCTTCTATCCGCGCAGCCCATACGGCGTGGCGAAGTTGTATGCGCATTGGATTACCGTAAACTATCGCGAGTCCTACGGCATTTTCGGCACTAGCGGCATCCTGTTTAATCACGAGTCGCCGCTTCGCGGCCGCGAGTTCGTGACGCGCAAGATCACCGACGCCGTGGCCAAGATCAAGCTCGGCAAGCTCGATACCCTGGAACTGGGCAACTTGGATGCCAAGCGCGACTGGGGTTTCGCCAAGGAATACGTCGAAGGCATGTGGCGCATGCTGCAGGCCGAGGAGCCGGACACCTACGTGCTGGCCACCAACCGCACCGAGACCGTGCGCGACTTCGTCACGCTCGCCTTCAAGGCGGCCGGGATCCAGATCGACTGGCAAGGCAGCGAGCAGGACGAGATCGGTGTGTGCGAGAAGAGCGGCAAGACGCTGGTTCGCATCAATCCCAAGTTCTATCGCCCGGCGGAAGTGGATCTACTGATCGGCGATGCGAGCAAGGCCGAAGCCAAGCTGGGCTGGAAGCCCCAGACCTCGCTCGAACAGCTGTGCGCCATGATGGTCGAAGCTGATCTGCGCCGGAATGCACGTGACGCTTCCTTCTGAGTCCCGCCCCAGTCGCGTACTGGTTACCGGCCACCGCGGTTTCACTGGCCAGTACGTCGTCGAGGCATTGCGCGCGGCCGGCTGCCAAGTATTCGGCTTGTCGGAGGCTCCGGCGCAGCTCGACCAGCACGGCATCGATCTGCTTGATCGCAAGCGGGTCGGCGCGGTGGTGGCTGAGGTGCGTCCGGAAGCAGTGATCCATCTGGCAGCCATCGCGTTCGTCGCGCACGGCGATGCCGAGGAGATGTACCGCACCAATGTGGTCGGCACGCGCAACCTGCTCGAGGCCTTGGCGGCGCTGCCGCAGGCGCCGCGCAAGGTGTTGCTTGCCAGCAGCGCGAATGTGTATGGCAATAGCGACGTGGACCTGCTGGATGAAACGGTGCCGCCATCGCCGGCCAACGACTATGCGGTGAGCAAGCTGGCCATGGAGTACATGGCCAAGCTGTGGATGGACCGTCTGCCGATCGTGTTGGCGCGTCCGTTCAACTACACCGGCGTTGGTCAGGCTGAGAACTTCCTATTGCCGAAGATCGTGTCGCATTTCCGGCGCGGCGAGCGGGCCATCGAGCTCGGCAATATCGACGTGGCGCGTGATTTTCAGGATGTCCGCTTCGTCGCCGACGCGTATGTGCGTCTACTGAGCGTGGATGCTGCTGGCCAGACGGTGAACCTGTGCTCGGGCACATCGGTGTCACTGCTAGAAGTGATCGGCATGATGCAGGAGATCGCCGGCTATGCCATCGAGGTGCGCGTCAATCCGGCCTTCGTCCGCGCCAACGAGGTCGCCCGGCTTACCGGTGACAACACTCGTCTGCGCGAACTGATCGGCCCGCTCAATATCATCGACCTTCGGCAGACATTGGAATGGATGTACTCCCATCCTTCCGCGCAGCACTGAAGGGCAGGAAACCGGCATGAAATGTTTCAAGGCTTACGACATTCGCGGCCGCGTGCCCGATGAACTCAATGTCGATGTGGCCTACCGCATCGGCCGTGCGTTCGCGCGCACCGTCAGTGCGGGCGACGTCGTGGTGGGTTACGACATCCGCCTGGACAGCCCCGTGCTGACCAAGGAGCTGGCGCGCGGCCTGATGGATGAAGGGCGTAACGTCATCGACATCGGCCTGTGCGGCACCGAAGAAGTGTATTTCCAGACCGCGCACCGCCGGGTCGCCGGCGGCATTATGGTGACCGCCAGTCATAATCCGATCGACTACAACGGCATGAAGCTAGTCCGCGAGGACAGCAAGCCGATCAGCGGCGACACAGGCCTGCGTGATATCGAACGCATGGTGGAAGATAATGAGTTCGGCGAGGCTGCGGTCACGCTGGGTACCCTGCGCCAGGACCATGACAAGTCAGCCTATATCGCGCATCTGCTGAGCTATGTCGACGTGGCCAAACTGCGGCCACTGAAGATAGTGGTGAACGCCGGCAATGGTGGTGCGGGCGCGATCATCGATCTACTGGAAGCGCATCTGCCTTTCAGCTTCGTGCGGGTCAACCATGAGCCCGATGGCCGTTTCCCTAACGGTATCCCCAATCCGCTGCTGCCGGAAAACCGCGCAACCACCTCGGATGCGGTGAAGGCATCGGGCGCCGACCTGGGTATCGCCTGGGACGGGGACTTCGATCGCTGCTTCCTGTTCGATAAGTACGGTGCCTTTATCGAGGGCTACTACATTGTCGGCCCGCTGGCGGCGCAGCTGCTGGAGAAGCATCCCAGCGCGCGCATCATCCACGACCCGCGGCTGACCTGGAACACCATCGACATGGTCTCAAAAGCAGGTGGCGTGGCAGTGCAGAGCAAGACTGGTCATGCCTTCATCAAAGAGCGCATGCGCGCCGAAGATGCCGTGTACGGCGGCGAGATGAGTGCGCACCACTACTTCCGCGATTTCGCCTATTGCGATTCGGGCATGATTCCCTGGCTGTTGGTAGCTGAGCGCATCTGCAAGACCGGCGTTGCGCTGGACGCAATGCTGGCCGAGTGCATGGCGGCGTATCCATGCAGCGGAGAGATGAACTTCCGCGTCGGCGACGCGAAGGCGACGGTCGAGCGCATCATGGCGCACTACGTCAAGGACGCCGAGTTGGTCGAGCAAGTCGATGGCGTAAGCATGTCGTTCGGCAGCTGGCGCTTCAACCTGCGCTCGTCCAACACCGAGCCCTTGCTGCGCCTGAATGTCGAGTCACGCGGGGACGTCGCGCTGATGGAGGCACGCACCGCGGAACTGCGGCAGCTGATCGGCGGCACGATGGCATGAAAAAAAGCGGGCCTAGGCCCGCCTCTTTCTTTACTGCCGCGCCGACTTCAGGCGCGGCCGTAGACGTCGTCGAAGCGGACGATATCGTCCTCCCCCAGATAGCTGCCAGATTGCACTTCGATCAGCTCCAGCGGCACCTTGCCGACGTTGCGCAGGCGGTGCGTGACGCCGAGCGGGATATAAGTACTTTGGTTTTCGGTCAGCAAGAACACCTTGTCGCCGCAGGTCACCTCGGCTGTGCCGGATACTACGATCCAGTGTTCGGCGCGATGGTGATGCATCTGCAGGCTCAGCACCGAATTGGGCTTGACCACGATGCGCTTCACCTGGAAGCGGTCGCCCATATCGATGGAGTCATAGCTGCCCCAAGGACGGTGCACTTGGCGGTGCGACAGATGCTCGGTGCGGCCGGTGCGATTGAGCGTGTCCACCACCTGCTTGACGTGCTGCACTTTGTCGCGCGCGGCGACCAGGGTGGCATCCGGGGTGGATACGATGACGATATCGTCAAGGCCGACCGTCGCCACCATGTGGCGGTCGTGCGAGCGCACTAGGGTATTGCGCGTGTCGAAGGTGAATACGTCGCCCTGGGTAGCGTTGCCGTCGTCGTCCTTCTCTGATGCCTCCCACAGGGCCGACCAGGAGCCGATATCGCTCCAGCGGCAGGCCACCGGTACGACAGCGGCGCGCGAGGTCTTCTCCATCACGGCATAGTCGATGGAGTCCTCCGGCACATTGCGCATGGTTTCCTGGTCGAAGCGCACGAAGTCCAGGTCCGGCTTGGCGGTCGCGAAGACTTCGCCGATGGCCTGGTAGATAGCCGGCGAATGCGCCTTCAGTTCGTCCAGGAAACGGGCGGCCTTGAACAGGAACATGCCTGAGTTCCAGTCGAAATCGCCGCTGGCGACGTACTTGGCCGCGAGCTCGGCATTGGGCTTCTCGACGAACTGTGCGACCTTGAAGCCGAACTCGCCGACCGCCTCCGCCCGCTTGATATAGCCAAAGCCGGTCTCGGGCGCCTCGGGGCGAATGCCAAAGGTAACCAGCCAACCCTCGACGGCCAGCGGCTGAGCGTGCTCGACCGCCTCGATGAAGCCCCCTTCCTCGCCGATCAAATGATCGGCGGGGAGCACTAGCAGTACGGCGTCCGGGTCTGCTTTGAGCGCCTGCATGGCAGCCAGGGCGATGGCCGGAGCGGTATTGCGCGCCGCCGGCTCCAGCAGAATCGATGCGTCGGTGACGCCCAGCTCTTGCAATTGCTCGGCAACGGTGAAGCGATGCTCCTCGCTGCAGACCACGATGGGCGCGCCAGCCTGGCCGAGCTTGCGCGTACGATCGACAGTCCGCTGGAACAGCGTCTGCTCACCGACCAGGGCTAGAAACTGCTTGGGCCGATTCTTGCGGGACAGTGGCCACAGCCGTGTCCCGCTGCCACCGCTGAGGATGACCGGAAGGATCATGTATTTCGCTCCAATCAGACTTAAACTTCGCAATTATACGTGTTCGCGCGAAGCTCAGTTGCTGAATTCTGATTCAGGAAAGCTGCGATAGAGCCAGCCGGGTTTTCCAAGTTTGGCCGGGCGAGTATTGCGGGCGCGCAGGAAAATATACTGTCCAAGATCGTAGCAACGATTTGGAATGGAAAATATACTTTTCGCAATGGTGGTAATTGGGAAGTAGATGTTCGAATGGTTTTCATGGACGTCGGACGAAAATATAACTTCCAGGTCGAAACCAGCATGGTCGAGCATAAGAAAGAGTTCATGCTTATTATATTCCCGGTTGTGTCGCCCGTAGACTCCATAGCCAGAGATCGGGTCATAGATGTTCTGGCCGGCCATCATTTTTGCGATATTTTCGAGTCGGTTTACATTCGGGGTCGAGAGAATGAGCAACCCGCCGGGCGTCAGTTTTTTCTTGATCCGTAGAAGCGCACCCAATGGATCGCCTACGAGATGCTCGATTACTTCGCAGAACAAAATAATATCGAAGTGCCCTTCGAAGGGTAGGTCTTCCAGGTCGACATTATTGTTGAGAAAGTCGAACGTAAAATATTCACCACTATCGGCGTTGTTCATGGTTTGACGGCCACCACCACCTTGAATGCCGAAGTAGTTGGTGCAATGGATCTCGTGTTGGCGGAATTTCTTAAGCAGCAGTGTCGTGAAGTAGGGATTTGCGCCAATTTCGAGTAGCCGCTTGCGGCCCTCAGGAACGAGTGCCAAAGTGTGGACAAAGCGCAGGAAGTCCTCATTGAGGTA
Organism: Dyella sp. BiH032; assembly: GCF_031954525.1. NCBI lineage: Bacteria > Pseudomonadati > Pseudomonadota > Gammaproteobacteria > Lysobacterales > Rhodanobacteraceae > Dyella > Dyella sp. BiH032. The sequence goes on along the minus strand of NZ_CP134867.1, from coordinate 4,404,400 downwards.
GTTGGCGAGTTCGGCTGCTGGCGCGCCATCGAGCGCGAAACCAGCGAGGTAGGACTTCAGGGAGTCCTGATCGTATTTGGCGGGAAATGAGGCGGGAAGTATTAGAAGGGGGAAATGCTCGAGCAATTCGTCGTGCATGGGTCTATTGCCCTCCAGGGCTGAAGATCTGCCTTTGGCTGCGCCTTGCCGACGTGCGAGTCCCTTAGGCAATATCCCGCATGTATACCGATTGACGACTCGCGTTGCCAGCATTCTCGGCACATATTCGTATGTTGATGGTCGGGCGTCAGGTAAGGTGACACGGGTGGCCTGAGGAGGTCGCTGTTCCAGGGGGGGCGGGCCGGAGTGCTTAAGGGCCCGGCTCCTGCGGTACCGGCGACGCCTCAACGCAGGGGGCACCAAGAAAGTGCTGATCAGATGTTAAAATGAAATTCTACAGAAGCCGCGCAAGGGCCAGGTGCCCTTATCGCCGCTTGTAAATCTTTTGCTCATTTTGAGGCCAATCATGTCCTACAAATCTAAGCGTGTGCTGGTGACTGGCGGCGCAGGCTTCCTTGGCTCGCACCTTTGTGACCGTTTGATTAGTGCAGGGCACGACGTGTTGTGCGTGGATAACTTCTACACGGGCAGCAAGGACAACGTCGCCGGGTTGTTGAGTAATCCCCGCTTCGAGCTGATGCGGCACGATGTCACCTTCCCGCTATATGTGGAGGTGGATCGCATCTTCAATCTCGCCTGTCCTGCGTCACCGGTCCATTACCAGCACGATCCGGTGCAGACCACGAAGACCAGCGTGCACGGTGCTATCAACATGTTGGGCCTGGCCAAGCGCGTGCGCGCCAGGATTCTCCAGGCCAGCACTAGCGAAGTCTATGGAGATCCTGAAATCCATCCGCAGGTCGAGGGTTATTGGGGGCGCGTCAATCCGGTGGGCGTCCGCAGCTGCTACGACGAAGGCAAGCGCTGTGCCGAGACCTTGTTCTTCGATTACTGGCGCCAGCACCAGTTGGAAATCAAGGTTATGCGGATTTTCAATACCTATGGGCCGCGCATGCATCCGAACGATGGCCGCGTTGTGAGCAACTTCATCGTCCAGGCATTGAACGGCGAGCCGATCACCATTTATGGCGACGGCACTCAGACGCGCAGCTTTTGCTACGTGGATGATCTGATCGAGGGCATGCTGCGGTTGATGGACAGCCCGGCCGATTTCACCGGCCCCGTCAATATTGGCAATCCCGGCGAGTTCACCATGTTGCAGCTGGCGGAGACGGTCCTGAAGCTGGTGGGAGGCACCTCGCGCATCGTCTACCAGCCACTGCCGTCAGATGATCCCAAGCAGCGCCAGCCGGACATCAGCCTGGCCAAGGCTACTTTCGATTGGGAGCCCAAAGTCTGCTTGGAGGATGGTTTGAAGGAAACCATCGCCTACTTTCGCCGGCGTCTGAAGGAGTGATCGACGTGACAGCATCGATGGTCGTAGTCATGCCGGTGTACGAGGATCTGGAAGCGTCCAGCCGGCTGTTTCAGGAGTTGGCCAAAAGCCAGGGCCTCGGTACGTACATCGTTGCCGTGGACGATGGTTCCGTGCGTCAGCCTTTGGACGCCCGTTCGATTTCGGCAGCCGGTCTGGAAGGTGTGGTGGTCAAGTTGCGTCGCAACGTCGGCCATCAACGGGCTATCGCCATCGGTCTATGTTATGTGGCTGAGCATTTTGGGGAAGACGTCCGCGTCATCGTGATGGACTCCGATGGCGAAGACACTCCCGAAAGCATCAGCGAGCTGATCAAGGGCCTGGATTCCAGCGACATCGACATCGTAGTCGCTACTCGTCGCAGCCGGGTGGAGACCTTAAAGTTCAGGGCCTTTTACGTTGTCTACAAGCTGCTCTTCTCGCTGTTGAGCGGGCGCCGCATTAGCTTCGGCAATTTCATGGCGGCGAAGATGCCAGCCGTGCGCCGACTGGCTGCGATGCAGGAGCTATGGACGCACGTGGCCGCTTGTGTGCTGAGCTCGAAGCTGAGGGTCGGGAGCTGCGCGCTGGATCGTGGTCCGCGTTACGCGGGACGCAGCAAGATGAATTTCGTCGGCTTGGCGCTCCACGGCTTCCGCGCGCTTATGGTGTTTGCAGAGGACGTACTGGTCCGGGTAGGCGTCGCCTGCACGCTGGTGGCAGGCCTGTCGGTGGTAGGTGCACTTATTGCGACGATATTAAAGGCGGTTGGGTTCGCTACGCCGGGCTGGTTCTCGCTCGCCTCGGGGATTCTACTACTGGTGTTCCTGCAGACAGCCGCGCTGACGCTGATCGTGCTATTGCTATCGGGCATGATCCGCGGCGGTGGGGTGCTGGTCGCCGGCAGCTATCGTGACTTCGTCGAAGCGATCATCAATGCCTCGGAGCGATAGTTTGTCATTTGGTGGGCAGATCGTTCGCTATGCGATCAACGGAATGGTGGCGACGTTGGTTCACTACAGCGTACTACGGTTCAATATCGAGGTGATGAAGGTGCCGTCGGCGGGAGCGGCCAATGCTCTTGCCGCCATCTTCGGCATCACGGTGTCGTTCATCGGTAGCCGCTACTTCGTCTTCAAGGCCGCGCAGGGAGGCTTGATGCGGCAGGGAGCGCTGTTCTTGCTCACCTATGCCTGCATTGCGGCCTTGCATGGGCTCATTTTATATATCTGGACCGACCGTTATGGTTTGAATTATTCCGTCGGTTTCCTGCTGGCGACTGGAATGCAAGTGAGCTGCAGCTTCGTCGCGAACAAGTTCATGGTGTTTCGATGAGTAATTATCGAAGGGCACTGATCGCAAGCGCGATCTTCGCGCCGGTTATGCTGCTGGTCTACTACATTCACATGCGCTATTTCCGCGTCAATGTAGTCCTCTATGCATCGGTCCTAGATGTTTTTGTGGCCGTCGTGCTAGTCGGCGCGGTACTAAGCCTGCGCGGCTTTCTGTCTGCAATGAGCGGGCTGGAGCGACTATTGCTGTTCGCGCTGTGGGTGGCTACGGGGTATGCCTTCGCCGTAAGCGTGCCGACGATCATCGACCGCTCGCTGTCGTTCTACATCCTGGAAAAACTTCAGCAGCGCGGTGGCGGAATCCGGCAGGGGCGCATGAAGGACGTATTCGTGAACGAATATATGGTGGAGCATCATTTGGTCGATATTCGGCTCACCGAGCAGCTGCAGTCCGGCACGATCGAGATCCATGACGGCTGTGTCCATTTGACTCCCAAGGGCGAATTCGTGGCGAGCATGGGGCGCTTCTATCGTACTCATTTCCTGCCGCGCCATCGCTTGCTCATGGGCCAGTACACGGATGACCTCACGGATCCGTTTCGGCACAGTACGCAGAACGTGGATTACCGATGCGAGTAGTGAATCGGCATTCCACCATGTGCAGATGGTTGCCCTTCGTGCTGGGCGGGCTGCTGGTTGCCATGTTATCCGCGCTATGGGCTCGCTACGTGCTGGGCCCGATTCCGTTCGACACGTCTGCAGGTGGATGGTTGTGGGGTGATCTGGCGCAGGTGCGGATAGCCTGGGGACAGTACCTGTCGGATCCGGATGCACATTGGCTTACCACCAATCGGCTGAGCTATCCAAAGCCGATGAGCATTGCTCTGTTTGACCCTATGCCGCTGCTGCTGCTACTGGCCCGGCCGTTCGCCGGCTGGGTCGGCGAGGGGCACCAATACTTCGGCTACTACTTCGGCCTATGCCTGCTGCTGCAGGGCGTGTTCGGCTACCTCGCCACCAGCAGGGCGATGGTTCTGGCTGGCGGCGGACAGTCCTGGGCCTCCCGTGGCTGCGCGGTCCTGGCCGGGTTGCTATTTGCTTCAGTGCCTTACACGTTTGTCCGATTTCAGGGACATACGGCACTTTCTTCACAATGGGTGCTGGTATTTGCCATTTGGGTAGTGCTGAGTACGCTGGACTGGCCGTGGCAGAAATGGTGCTTGGCGAATGGTGCCGTTCTGTTAGTCGCGACCGGCATCAACCCATATTTCGTGCTGATGATATTGATCAGCGACGGTGTGCTGGTTGCTCTGCTGCTCAGGCAACGCCGGTACCGCGAGGTGCTGATCAGGTTGAGTGTGCTGGTCGCCGTGGCCGCGGCAGGATTAATGATATTCGGCTTCATCGCAGGATCGACTGCTGATACTGGCGGCTATGGCGTGTACTCGATGAATCTGCTTGGACCCTTGGATTCCAATGGGCGCGGTGGATTGCTACCTCTGGACGTCGCCGATGCCACCGGAGGACAGACATTCGAGGGGTTCGATTACGTCGGGGCCGGTTTGTTGGCACTGGGTACGGTTGCGCTGGCAAGCGGGTTATCGCGTCGGCGATCGACTTCGCGTTTCCCGTTTTTGGCCGCGCTGCTGATCTCGACGTGTTGTGCCATCCTGGCGATGTCGACCCATCTAACGGTCGGCAGCTACGCTGTGGATATCCCAGTGCCGCGCGCGGCGATCTTCCTGCTTTCTCGCTTCCGTGGCAGCGGCCGGCTGTTCTGGATGGCCGGCTTCTGGTTACTGCTGGTTGCAGTAGCGGCATGCGTCACGCATTTCGGGAGCCGGCGAACGGTATTTGTCTTGGCCATGACGGTACTGGCGCAGTTCGTCGACCTGCGTCCACTCGCTGCAGATGTGCGTACTAACATCGCCTCGTACAGTACCCAGCGCTTGAGTGGAGTGCCCGACGGAAACTACAGCGCGATCCTGGTTTTTCCGGCCTGGCAATGCGATACAGTCAAGACGCCGGGCGGCGTACGCAATTATGAGTCCATCGGCTATTTCGCACTTGGGCATCACATACCGACCAACAACTTCTATGCCGCTCGCACGCCCGACTCTCAGCAGCGTTTCCATTGCAATTACGACGCACGACTGAAGCAGGTCGATTCGCGGGCGGCATACCTGCTATCTGAGGAGCTTTTCACGCAGTATCGCGATCGATTCGCGGCGATGCAGTGCCAGCGTTTGGCAGGGATGGATGCCGCTTGGTCCTGCTTGCCGGAGGGGGGGCGGTGATGTCCGCCTCGACCGACCGTGGCCGGTGGCACATCGCCTGCTGGTCGTTCGCGCTGGTCGCGTCAGCGATCGCTCTGTGGTCGGCATGCTCACGCGCGGTCTTCAACGGGGTGGATCTGGCGGCTTGGCAGAACGACTGGTCCACGTTGATCGGTTGTTTTCACAGCGTGGCGAATGGGCGCTGTGAGGGCGTGAGCAAGTTTCCTGTTGCCTATCTGCTCAATTCCGCGTTGCTGGCTCCCGAGGCGATGCGGGGGCTTCGTTTGGCCTTACTCACTACTGGGGTGCTGCTGCTGCCTCTTCTATGCGTTCTCGCTGGCGCCGGAAAGGCCATCTTGTTGCGGGGTGGAGCGGGCTATCTAGCCGCGTTGGCGCTGAGCCCATTACCAATGTTCTATCTTTATTCCGGAGCGCTGGAAGTTCAGGCGGCCGTGTTCTGCGGCATATACATTGGCACTCTCGCTCGCTTTTGGTCCGATCCCGCGTTGGACGGCAGTCTAGTCTGGTTGGCGATCCTGTGGATCTCGGGTCTGCTGTTCCCACTATACAAGGACACCATAGCTGTCTTCGTCTGCGTGGGCATATTGATGTTGGCGACGATCTATCGCAGACGGTTGCGTGAGCTTTGGGGGAATGCTTCAGGCCGCTCCGGCCTGATTCGATTGACCTTCCATGCCGCTATTCCGGTACTAGTAGCCATGGCTATTTCCGCGCTCTACAGCCAATTGAAGTATGGAGTGCCGTTGCCACTAGCCTACATACAGGAATCCCGAGAGACCACGCCGTCACTCACCATCAGTGCCGAATTCCTGCTTGGCTCATTACTGTCGCCCAATGGCGGCGTCCTGATATTCTGGAGCTTCCCGCTATTCGTGGCGTTGCTGTGCTGGCGGCTTTCCGGCGTTATGCCGAGGGCGCCGGCACTAGTGGTGGCGGGCTCGGCAGCGGCGCTCTCCTGCCTCGCCTTCGCTCGCTGGTGGGCACCGTTCGGCTGGGACTCTTGGGGCGACAGGCTGATGTTACAGCCTATGCTTTCGCTGCTGGTGGCCATGTTGATCTGCCAGCGTACGGCCGGCGAGACGGTCGCACGCCGCGGCGCGACCGCATTTGCCAGGTGGGTCTGCGTGCCGGTGGTGGCCTGCTCGGCTTACTACATCGCCGTGTCGTATATAGCGCCAACCGGCCAGGCCTTGTCAGCGTCATTGTGGCAGGGGCCCTCCTGCCAGCGAATGCAGCGGGCCATGAGCACCGAGGCGGTGGCCGTTGGCCTGGCCTTCTGGAAAACCGATCGTTATTACCAGTGCGCGCGTGAGCGAATGCTCCACATTCCCCGCATCTAGACATCCGCTTGAATCGAGGCATCATTCATGAAGATCGCAATTGCCGGCACAGGCTACGTTGGACTTTCCAACGGCTTGCTCCTTGCGCGCCACCACGAGGTGGTGGCGCTGGACATCGTGCCCGCCAAAGTGGCCATGCTCAATCGCGGCGAATCGCCAATTCACGACAAGGACATCCAGCAGGCGCTAGCCGGTGATGGTCTGTCGTTCCGCGCGACATTGGATCCGCGAGAGGCTTATGAGGGTGCTGATTACGTCATCATCGCTACGCCGACCGACTACGATCCGGAAACGAATTACTTCAATACTGCTTCCATTGAAGCGGTGATCCGCCAGGTACTGGAGATCAATCCAGCGGCGACCATGGTCATCAAATCGACCATTCCGGTGGGCTACACCCAAAAGGTGCGCAAGCAGTTCGGTGTATCGAACATCGTGTTCTCACCGGAGTTCCTGCGTGAAGGGCGGGCGCTCTACGACAATCTACATCCGTCGCGCATCGTAGTTGGCGATAGCACGCCTCAGGCCCGGCAGTTCGCTCAGTTGCTGCGGGAAGGCGCGATCAAGCAGGATGTGCCGGTCCTGTTCACCGACCCGACCGAAGCGGAGGCGATCAAGCTGTTCGCCAACACTTACCTGGCCATGCGCGTTTCTTATTTCAACGAGTTAGACACCTATGCGCTCTCGCATGGACTGGACAGCCGCCACATCATCGAGGGGATATGCCTGGATCCGCGCATCGGCGTGGGCTACAACAATCCCTCGTTCGGCTATGGCGGCTACTGCCTGCCGAAGGACACCAAGCAGTTGCTGGCGAACTACCAGAGCGTTCCGCAGAATCTGATCCGGGCGATCGTGGATTCCAACACTACCCGCAAGGATTTCATCGCCCAGGACGTACTCAGCCGCAAGCCGCGGGTGGTTGGCATCTACCGCCTCATCATGAAAAGTGACTCGGACAATTTCCGCTCCTCAAGCATCCAGGGCGTCATGAAGCGTATTAAGGCGAAGGGCGTAGAAGTGATCGTATACGAGCCATGCTTGGCCGAAGAAGAGTTCTTCCATTCTAAAGTGGTCAACGATCTGGCGCAGTTCAAGGCCCAGGCTGACGTCATCATCAGTAACCGCATGTCCGACGCGCTGGCGGACGTAATGGAAAAGGTCTATACGCGCGATCTGTTCGGCGACAACTGAGAGTCGCCGGCTTGCCTCGACATGGCTGCATTCCGCCATGTCGAGAGCGTGGGCAAATTTAGCCGATCGCCGCTTCCAATTCCGGCAGAATCTTGAACAGATCCCCCACCAAGCCAAGATCTGCGATGTCGAAGATCGGTGCTTCGGCGTCCTTATTGATAGCGACGATGGTACCTGCGTCCTTGATGCCGGTCAGGTGCTGGATCGCGCCGGAAATGCCGACGGCTACATAGAGTTCTGGTGCGATGATTTTGCCGGTCTGGCCGACTTGCATTTCATTTGGCACGTAGCCGGCGTCGACCGCCGCACGCGAGGCGCCGACCGCCGCGCCGATCTTGTCGGCCAGCTTGTAGATAATTTCGAAGTTCTCCTTCGAGCCCACGCCGCGGCCGCCGGAGACGACCTTGGAAGCGCTCTGCAAGTCCGGGCGGTCACTCTTGCCTTGCTGTAGGCCAATGAAGCGTGTGTGGCTCGGCAGTGCCGCATCGATGCTCAGCGCTTCGATGCCGGCGTTGCCGTTGGCCGGAGCCGCTGGCCAGGAGGCGGTGCGAATGGTGGCGACGACCTTCGAGGCCGCGTCCACTTCCACCGTGACGATCGCGTTGCCGGCATAGATCGGTCGCTTGAAGCTGTGTGGTCCTTCCACCGTCATCACGTCGCTGACTTGTGAGACGCCGAGCAGTGCAGCAACGCATGGAGCGATGTCCTTGCCGAAGGTGGTGGAGGGGGCGAATACGTGGCTGTAGTCCGCTGCGGCTTGCGCGATCTGCGGCGCATAGACGGCAGCCAGCGCGTGGGCGTTTTCCGCACGGGTGACGGTGAGAACGCGGTTGACGCCACCGATCTTGGCTGCTTCGCGGGCTACGGCATCGGGTGCATCGGAAAGCACAATGACATCAATGCTCGCGCCGGTCACCGCGGCGGCGGCGCTGACGGCACGGGCAGTGGAGGCGTTTAGCTTGCCGTCCAGATGCTCGGCGATAACGAGGATCTTGCTCATCTTCAGACTCTCCTGTGCGGCTGCCTTACAGCAGGCCCTTCTGCTTGAGGGCCGAGACAAGTTCGGCGGCGTCTTTCACCATTACGCCCTTGTTGCGCTTGGCGGGGGCGGCGAAATGGGTGGTCTTGATGTGGTCGGCGGCCGGGACGCCTAGGGAGCTGAACTCGACCACTTCGATCGGCTTCGATTTGGCCTTCATAATGTCCGGCAGCTTGATGAAGCGCGGTTCATTGAGGCGAAGGTCGGTGGTGATCACCGCCGGCAGCTCAGCTTCGATGATCTCCAGGCCGGCGTCCACTTCGCGCGTCACCGTGACCTTGCCGTCGGCGATCTCCACCTTGCTGGCGAAGGTGGCCTGGGGACGGTCCCATAGAGCAGCCAGCATCTGGCCGGTCTGGTTGGCATCATCGTCGATGGCCTGCTTGCCCAGGATCACCAGTCCAGGCTGCTCCTTCTCGGCGAGCTTCAGAAATACGCGTGCGGCGGTCAACGGTGCGACGGCATCGCTCGTTTGGACGTGGATGGCGCGATTGGCGCCCATGGCCAAGCCGTTGCGCAGATGGGCGGTCAAGTCAGCGGGGCCGATACCGACTATGACAACTTCTTTGGCAAGGCCTTTCTCGCGCAGGCGCAGGGCCTCTTCCAGGGCAATGTCATCGAAGGGGTTGGCTGAGAGCTTGACTCCATCGGTCACCACGCCGGTGCCATCGGGCTTGACCTGAATGCGAACGTTGTAGTCCACGACGCGCTTATAGCCCACAAGAATCTTCATTTACGGACCTTTTGGCAGACGTTCGGGCCGTGAGCCCAAAAATAAGGATAGGGAGTTGATTGACCAGTATAGCGTGGGGTGGATGGGACCTGTGGGGCATGGCGCCGGCCCGGCGCTTTGCTTGCGCAAACCTTACAGGTTACGATTGTCGCCGTTCAGTCATGAAACTCGGGGCCGCGCTCGGGGAGTGCCGCGGTGTTCTGGGGGTGCCCGTGAAGCTCATTATTCAGATACCTTGCTATAACGAGGCGAGCACCCTTGCCGTCGCCCTGGCCGACCTTCCCCGCGAGGTAGCCGGTTTCGACCGCGTGGAATGGTTGGTTATCGATGATGGCAGCGCCGATGCCACTGCGGAGGTGGCACGGGTCTGTGGTGTTGACCACGTCATACGGCATCAGAAGAACCGGGGGTTGGCGAGGGCTTTTATGACGGGCATCGACGCCTGCCTTCGCCTGGGAGCCGATGTCATCGTCAACACCGACGCAGACAATCAATACGTTGCCGCGGATATCCCGGTGTTGATCCAGCCTATCCTGGAGGGCCAGGCAGAGTTGGTGATCGGCGCCCGCCCGATCCATGGCATCGAGCATTTCTCGCCCCTGAAGAAATGGCTGCAACGACTTGGCAGTGCAGTGGTGCGCTTGGCCAGCGGTTCGAACGTGCCCGATGCCCCGAGCGGGTTCCGCGCGATCGCGCGTTCGGCCGCGCAGCGCCTGGTGGTATTCAGCAATTACACCTACACACTGGAGACCATTATCCAGGCAGGCCAGAAGGATATGGCGGTAGTCGCCGTCCCGATTCGTGTCAATGGCGATCTGAGGCCATCCCGACTCGTGCGCAGCACCGTGTCATATGTGACTCGAAGCATCGCCACCATCGTGCGGATTTTCGTCGTGTACCGACCATTCCGGTTTTTCGCTGGCATCGGGGCGTTTCTGTTTCTTGCCGGTTTGATCCCTGGAGGGCGCTTTCTCCTGAAGTACATGTCGGGAGACGGCGATGGGCATGTGCAGTCATTGATCCTGGCTGCCATTCTGCTGGGCATGGGCTTCCAGACCATGCTTATCGCTTTCGTCGCGGATCTGCTCGCGGCCAATCGAAAGCTGCTGGAAGAGGTACGGTTCCGCATATTGAGCGCATCTGACGTCCATACCGCCCAGCGTGCTGAGAACCCTCCAGGAGACTGCGCGAAGGTAGTGGAATCTATGAGGGACGCCGGGCCCTCCAAGGCACCACGATGGGCGTGAAGATCGCCGGCGGGACCAATGATGACACTGGATTGGTTGTGGGCAATGCCTACGACAAGTACGGCTCGAAAAATCCGGTCGTTCGCTACCTGATGCGCGGCTTCGAAGAAGCGCTGTCTGCTCTGGTGCGGCGTGCTGCGCCAGAGAGGATCCACGAAGTAGGTTGTGGCGAGGGTTACTGGGTCCTGCATTGGCTCGCGCAAGGCATCCCGGCGAGCGGTTGCGACGTGTCGGCTTATGTCATCGATATTGCCAGGCAAAATGCGGCCGCAGCAGAAGTGACGGCCAGAGTATTCGAGGTGCGGAGCATATATGACCTCGATCGTAAGCCTGACCCCGCTGAATTGATCGTGTGCTGCGAAGTGTTGGAGCACGTGGACAATCCGCGCCGCGCACTTGCCAGGTTGGCCTCGATTGCCGGTGGCTATGTATTGTTGAGTGTGCCGCGTGAGCCAATCTGGCGATTGCTCAACATGGCGCGCGGAAAGTATCTGGGGCAGTTCGGCAACACGCCTGGGCATGTACAGCACTGGTCCGCCAGTGCATTCATTTCCATGGTGTCCGAGGTATTCGATGTGGTGGAAATCCGCACACCGTTGCCTTGGACCATGGTGTTAGCCCGTCGCCGCCACTGAGGGCGGCGATGTGAGGGACTGGAAGCGGGCGGCACATATTGCGGGTGGTTTGCTGGCCGCCGGTGGCGGCGCGTTCATGTTGATGCGCCTGCACGAGCAGGCGGGAGCTCTTGATCTTTCGCGCATCAGCACGTCGCAATGGTGGGGGCTAGCTACACTGTTGATCGTTAACGTGGCGATGTTGGCTCTGCTCGCCATCGGGTGGCGGCAGGCGCTGCTCGGTTGGGGGGCGGAAGTCTCGCCGCGTTGGGCTTTGGCGACCTATGGTAGAACCCAGCTTGCGCGCTATGTGCCGGGCAACATATTCCATTTCGCCGGGCGGCAGTTGATCGGCATGTCATGTGGTATTCCGGCGGGCGCATTGATCAAGGCTTCCGCGACCGAGCTGGCATTGCTGGTCACCTCCGGGTGTTTGCTGGGTGGGCTGGCGGCCCCCCTGTATGCGACGTGGGCGCCTTCCTTGGTCACGATGGCCGCCTTTCTCACGATCCCCATCGTAGCTTCGGTGCTGTGGCGCATGTCTGGGAAGGTCGTCATGCAGGCCTTCCTTGCGTACCTGGCCTATATGGCGCTTTCGGCGTTGGTGTTCTTGGGTATCTTGTTCTTGCACGCGCCCCCGGGCTCGATACACGGGGAATGGATAGCCCTTGGCGGAGCATATGTGGTCGGATGGCTGGTCGGTGTGGTGACGCCTGGTGCGCCTGCCGGGCTCGGGGTACGCGAAATGGTGCTTCTGGTTCTGCTGCGTGGCCAGGTGGATGGTGATCTCTTGTTGTTTTCGGTGCTGATGACGAGGGTACTCGCCGTGCTTGCGGACGTGTTCTGTTTCGTCCTGGCTGCAGTGATGCGGCCTAATGCCGAACGGGGGGGCAGAGCATGAAGGATGCAGCCGTTGCGCAGCGATGGGCGAGCTGGGGTCTCGCTTTGATGGCCTTCGCGCTGGTATTGCTGGTTCATGGAGCGGTTCCTGGCGTAGCTATGCCTACGTTGGGGCAGGGCATATGGACCGCTAGCTTTGGCCAGTCGATCGCCAACCAGCATGGTCTGGCGATATACGCGAGGGATTTCGGCTTGCCAGCGCCGGCACCGATACCTTTTGGATTAGCAGGCGCGCTTCCATGCGGCTGGTTCATACTTATCGGACTGCATCCGGCTGATGCCTATGCGGCCATGGTCGCCTTCTGGTTAGCCATGGCCTTTGCAGGGGCATATTCGTTGGTGAGGGGCGTCGGTGGTGGATCCTGCGTCGCCACCCTTCTGGCAACGGTTTGGTTGACCTTGCCCATGGTCTGGGAGCATGCCGACTACAGCATGCTGTCGCTCGGTATCGCGTTATTACCGGCTTATATACAGTGTTCGCTCCTGGCCTTGCGCAGAGGTGGGGTTTGGTTGGTCCTGCCCTTTGTGGCATCGCTTGTTGCCGTTTTCATGGACGGCTATACCTTCATCATGTATGCCGTGATGGCGCTGGCGCTGGTGGTCGCCGACGCTTGGATGACGTCGGGCAGGCGTATAAACAGGTTGGCATATGGGTGGGGTTGCCATGTGTTCGCATTGGGCACCGCCTACGCGCTGTACCGCCAATATGCCCATCCCGACCAATATGATGTTGCCTCGATGGATTTCTTCCGAGCTTGGGGCTTGGATATCTCCTATGTGATGGTGCCCACCCGCGGCGAATACTGGCTATGGGATCTGCTGGGCATGGGCGTCGCGCGAAGCGGTCGTACCTTCTTCGGCGATGCCTCCACCTGGACCACCACGTTCTGCCTGCCATTCTTGATATCGGTGCTGCTAGCAGCATTTCGGCTCCGCGATCGGCAACGAACGATACTGCTTCTGGTCATGCTGGCCGGGTTCTATCTTTCTCTTGGTCCCTCGCTGAAGGTCGACGCGCGCCGGAGCGTCCCACTAACGAATGCGGCTGACCTTACGATGCCGGCGAGCCCGGATCTTGTGCCGACGGGCGCGGCCTTGTTGTACCGGCATGTACCTGCGTTGTCGCTCATGCGGGCCGCATATCGATGGGCCGCGTTGGGACTGCTCGCCGGCTGGTTGTTGCTGGCTTGGGCATCAGGTACGCGTCCAGCATGGCTATGGCCGTTGCTTGCTGTCATAGTGGTGTGCGACCTCCCGCATCCCTTGGACCGTCTGCGTGATGGCGTCCAGTATCGACGCATGCTGCAAGCAATCGATCGGGATTTCGTCGCGCAATTGCCCCCCACTCACGGCAAGCCCGTGGCGTTCGTGCCTTATGGCAACGATTTCCTTGCAGCTTATGCCGCAGCACGCGGGCGCATACCTACGTTCAATATCGGTGGTGACAAAGGTCTGGCGATGGCCGAGCGGACCTGGCCGGCGAGCATGAAGGCACTCGATGTTCCCCCGGTTCCGGGGGGGGGATCGCATTGTGGCTTTCCTTGCCGATGGTGTTGGTGCCGGTGTAGTAGTCCCTTATGTGAATCTCCTTGATGCCGCGCATTTCTGGCCTTGCCCATCGATAGCGCCATTGGATGCGAGCACGACGCACCGCCAAGGTCTGCCTTCGAGCGATTGCGTGCAAGTGGCCCGCGAGGCGCTAGCCTTTAGGTTGCGGGTACTCGCTCGATCTCCTTTCTTGGAGGTGAGAGATCATCCGTATTTCGTCTTCGTGTCGTTGCGGCAACCTGATGTTCCCTCGTCTATGGACGGGGGCGGCTATTCCGCTGGATATCCGATACTGCCGATGTCCGGGTTGCAGCGTCTCGCACTTCGTGACGGTTGGCACGAGCCAGAGGCAAATTTGGTATGGTCGGGAGCCGTCGCGCAGATTGACCTGCCCGTGCCGGAGAACTGCGTGGCAGAGACTTGCAAGGCCGTAGTCCATTTCATCGCTTTTGGCGCGAGTGCGGCGCGGCCAGTCAAGGTAGTGTGGTCCTCATCGGGGAGCGCTTCGGCATGGCACGAAGAAATCATAGTGACGTCCGGCGAAGCCGTATCGATCGCTTTGCCGCTTGAAAGCGGTGCGGCGCTTCGCCGTTTCCGCGTAAGTGTGCCCGAAGCCACATCACCAGCGAGACTGATGGGAAGCGCTGACCAGCGCATACTTGGAATTGCTTTGCTAGATGTCCAAGGGGAACGAGTAGGAAACGCCGCCATCGAACGGTGACTGCGAGCTACACCTGGTCGCCCCCTTCGGAGCGCCGCTAGGCTTGCATGATGGACCGTGCCAGCATGTCCGCACTTTCCTTCCAGTTGAACCATGTGGGATGCGCGCCGGGGCGGGGGCGGTCGATCAGCCACCGGGTTATATGTGTAGCCAGCTGGGCCGCCGATCTGCCTTCGAAGTATGAAGGGTAGTCACCAGCAACTTCGCGAAAAACGGGCAATGCGCGCGCAATGATGGGTTTGCCTCGCTGGGCCGCCTCGATAAGTGGCAGACCAAAGCCTTCGCCTAGCGATGGCGCCAGTAGAGCGGTGGCCTGGGTATAGATGGCATGCAGCACATCATCGTCTACGTTGTCCAGCCAGAACAGGCGCTTCCCGCGCTCTTCGTGCCGATCAAGTCTGGAGACCAGCTCGCCGACCAGCCAACCTTGCCTGCCCACAATTACCAGGTTGGCGTCCACGCCTGCACTCCACAGTAGCTCGAATGCCTCCAGCGCCAGCCCGTGGCCTTTGCGTGGCTCCAGCGTGCCGACCATCAGCAGCGATGGTCGCGTCTTCATAGCCGCGGATAGACCGGCATCGAGTTCACCGGTGCCACGCGGTGCCTGCGGATCGGCCCCAAGAAGAAAGTGAGCGATCTGGGGCCACTCGCGCGCATCATGCGTGGCGAGCCAGCGGGATAGTTCCTCGGCTGTACTTCGCGACACGCAGTGCACTACATCGCTCAATGTGGTGATCAGTTCCAGCCATTGCCGGAAGCTGGCGCGCGTCTGCGCATGGAAGGCCTCTGGCAGCGTTACCGGCAGGATGTCGTGGACGATGAAATGCATCGCCACCCCCGCCTCGCGCCAGCGGCGCAGCAGCGGTGCGCTGGACGGCAGGCTCTCCATGCTCCAGTCCAGGCCGACGAATACTTCGTCGGCGCTCACACCCACTATGTCGCCGGGAAGATCGGCGGGCACTGCGATCCCCAGCAGCTCGCAGGCATAGGCATGCGCGTGGCGATACCGCCCGTCGCGGAACATCACCGGCTCGATCCGCACTCCATCCGGCGGATCGCGCAGCCAGGCGCCGAGGATGGAGCGCACCACGCGCTGCACGCCGGTGCGCAGATCGCCGTGCGCGATATGGGTGACGTCGATCAGCCAGCGCCGGTTCGCGCGCGGGCGGGCGCGGTCGAGCGCATCGGCGACCTGGGCCAGCTCGCCATCCTTCAGGCGTGCCGCGCAGGCCTGGGCAATGTCGTCTTCCATCAACCGTTGCCGGGTCCAGGCGTGATCCATGATGGCGCTGTCCCATGACGGGTCTTGCGCTTCGCGCACGGCCACCGCGTCCTGTTCGAGCAGCTTGCGCCAGTCGCCGGGCTGTTCGGTAGCGGTCAATCCGGCATAGCCGCGCAGACGATACTTGTCCGCGGCTTGCATGCGACCCGGCGCGGGCCAGGGTCCGCTCCATTCCACACAACCCGGCCACTGCCGGATCAGCGGAAGCAGTTCACAAACGCTGTCGGTGTCGACACGATAGAGCGGCAGCACAGCGGTGCCGGCGAGTTCGGCCGCTTCCGCCGCACGGCGAATGGCGGGCGCCGGCATCACCGATGCAGGCCTCCGCCGCGGCACCTGCGCCGTACGCGTTTCGATCGCAGCGAGGGCGCGCTCGGCGACCTGGTTCCAGCTGAAGTGCGCGGCGCGGCGCAGACCGTTCTCACGCAAGCGCTGCCGCAGATCTTCGTCCTGCAATGCGGCCTGCATCGCTTGCGTCATCGCACCTGACACGGCGCTGTCGAATAGATGCTCGGGGGCGCCGACGACTTCCGGCAGGCTGCTGCTATCGTTCGCGAGCACGCAGGCGCCGCAGGCCATTGCTTCCAGTGGCGGCAGACCGAAGCCTTCCTGCGCGGAAGGAAACACGAACAGCGCGCAGGCCTGATACAGGCCGATCAGCTCTTCATCCGATACGAAGCCAGTGAACACGACTTCCTGGCGCGCTAGCCCTGCCTGCCTGGCCACCTGCCCTAGCCGCGCGCGATCGGCGCCATCAAGCCGGCCCGCGATCACCAGGCGATGCGCTTCGCGCAGCGGCGCCGGCAAGGCAGCGAACGCGCTGAGCAGCGCGGGAACATTCTTGCGCTCGTCGAAACCGCCGCTGTAGAACACGAACGGGCGATCGATGCCGAAACGCTGGCGCGCCCAGCTCAACGCATCGACGCCGGCCGCCGCCGGCGTAAAGCGCGGATCGACGCCCGCGCCGATCACCGCGATGCGTTCGGCCGCGATGCCCAGGCGCGCCACCGCGTCATCGCGCACCCAGCTGGAAATCGCCAGCAGCAGATCGCAGCGCTTGAGCTGTTCCAGCCGCGACAGATACCAGTCGCGTGCGCGGGAGCGCCCGAGCTGCTCGGCATCGTGCAACGGAATCAGGTCATACAGGGTGGCGACCATGCAGGCCGATGGCGAACCGTGCGGAGCGAGTGCGTCCTCATGGAAACCCTCCATCACGCTGCTGAGCCACACGGCATCGGCGCCGCTGGCGTCGAGCACATGCGTCATGACTCGCTCGGCCGCTTCGCGCAGCGGCTGGTGTCCTGGGTTGTCCGACGAGGTGCGCCGGATTGGGCCATAGCTGGAGCGCGGCGCGGCCAGCCCGGCCCGGCGCAGCGAGGCGATGCAGTCGTCGATGCCACCTAGCGCGGCGTTGAACAGCAGGCCGACCTCATGGCGTTCCGCGGCGATGCGCAGAAAAGCTTCGGTCAGATGCTGCGTATAGCGCCCGATGCCGCGATGGCGGCTCGGCGTTTGCACGCCCTGCATATCGATGCGGATCTTCAACGGAAGCTTCTCGTGCGCATGCGCTCGAAACTGCGCCGGCTTCCCTCGGGCAGCTGTGTGGGGTCAACGTCCAGCCGCGCTTCGGGATAGGCTGCGCGCCGTGCCGCGGTACGCAGGCCGGCATCCAGCGCGGGAATGCGATAGACCACGCCGGTGAGCCAGCGCTTGAGGCGCGGGTAGCGCGACACCGCTTCGAGCAGCGTTACCGTCGCATGTCGCAGCAGGCCCTTCATGATGGACGCGTGCCGAGCGCGCGGCGCAGCGCGGCCAGCGCCTGCTCCGCGGAAAAGTACTGGCGGATATTGTTCAGGCCGGCATCGGACAGCTGCAGCCACAGCGCTTCGTCGTGATGCAGGCGCAGGATGGCCGCGGCCATCTCCGCCGCGTGATCGGCGATCATCGCGTTGACGCCGTCCTGCAGATGCATGCCTTCGGCCGCGATGCGCGTGAGCACCACCGGCAGGCCGTGGCTCATGGCCTGGTTGACCTTGCCTTTGACACCCGCGCCGAAGCGCAGCGGCGCCACCGAGACCAGGCTACGGTCGAGCAGTGGGGTGAGATCGGGCACGCGGCCGTGGACGACCACGCCTTCGCGCTCGATGCGCCGCCGCGCGGCCAGATCGATATCGCCGACCACATGCAGCACGATCGACGGATCCCGGGCGAGCAGCAGCGGCAGCACTTCGTCGACAAACCAGCGCACCGCGTCCTCATTCGGCGGATGGCCGAAACCGCCGACGAACAGCAGGCCGCTGCGGCCCTGGAAGCCGCCGGTACGGCCACGCGCGGCGTGGATATTGCTCACCACTTCCACCTGCGAGGACGGCGCCTTGGTGCTGAGCACAGCGCGTTCTTCGCCGCTGACCACGAATACGATGTCCGAGCGATGCACCATGTCCAGCTCGCGACGCTCCGAGCGGCGCGCCCGCCGCACCAGCGCTGCGGTGCCGGCCAGCTCGGCCGCGCGCTGCTCGCGGATGAAGTGCAGGTCGACCGTATCGAACAGCAGCTTGGCATGTGGCGCATAGCGCCTGACCACGCCGTGGTACTGGTCGGCCACCGGCAGGCGGCACAGCATCACCGCTTCCAGCTGCCGGCCTTCGCGCGCCAGCCAGGGCAGCGGTGGTTCGGTCACGATGCGCACGCCGAGTTCGGCCAAGCGCGCGGCATCGGCGGGCGAGGTGTCGCCGTCGTCGGCCAGAAAGTCGATCGCCCAGCCGTCGGCATGCAGCAGCGCGAAGATCTGGCATAGCCGCATCGAGCCGGAGTCGCGCGAGGGATCGGGCGTCATGCTATCGACGATCAGGATGCGCCGGTACGGCGCGGTTCCCGCCGGCGCGCGCACCTCGATCAGTGTGGTGACGTCGGTGACGCGGGGTCGTTCATGCAGCGCCCGGCGCACCGTACCACGCCATCCGCGCATCGCGATGCTCCCGGCCACGCGATGCGCCAGGTGCGAGAGACGCAGCAGCTTCCAGCCGAGATGCATCACAGGTTCTGGTAGTTCGGGCCCGACCCACCTTCCGGGGTGACCCAGTTGATGATCTGGTACGGGTCCTTGATGTCACACGTCTTGCAATGCACGCAGTTGGCGGCATTGATCTGCAGCCGCTTGCCGGCTTCGTCCTGCACGACCTCGTAGACGTTGGCCGGGCAGAAGCGCTGGCAGGGGTTGCCGTATTCCTCGGCGCACTTGGTGACGCAGACGGAGGTGTCGAGCACGTGCAGGTGCACGGGCTGGTCCTCGTCGTGTTCGGTGGCGGCGAAGTAGACGCCGGCGAGGCGGTCGCGCGGGGCCAGTTCGCGCTGCACGTAGTCGCGTTTGGGTTCCTCCTGCTGTCCCAGCTTGTGCAGGGACGACCAGTCGGCCTTGTTCTTCAGCGTCCAGGGCGAGGCGCCGCCGACGGCGGTTTCCCAGGCGGCGTTGAGCATGCCGAACCACAGGCCCTTCTTGAAGGCGGGCTTGATGTTGCGGACCTTCTTGAGCTCCGCCATCACCTCCGAACCGCGCAGCTTGGCGTCGAAGCCGGCTGGGTTCAGGCCGGATTCGGCCAGGTGCTCCGCCGCCAGCATGCCGCTGCGGATGGCCTGGTGGGTGCCCTTGATCTTCGGCACGTTGAGCAGGCCGGCCGTGTCGCCGATGAGCAGCGCGCCAGGCATCTCCGTCTTCGGCAGCGACTGATAGCCGCCC
This sequence comes from Dyella sp. BiH032, assembly GCF_031954525.1. NCBI lineage: Bacteria > Pseudomonadati > Pseudomonadota > Gammaproteobacteria > Lysobacterales > Rhodanobacteraceae > Dyella > Dyella sp. BiH032. The sequence continues at coordinate 4,385,004 of NZ_CP134867.1, read as the reverse complement.
GTAACGATCGCGCGCGCGCCCGCGGACAGAATGCTGCCGCCCTCCAGCAGCGATTTCACCGACGGATGGTTCTTCCACTGCTGGAAGGCCTCCCACGGCTGGTAGTTCGGATCGCTGTAATCCAGGCCGCTGACGTAGCCCAGGGCGATGCGGTCCTTGTCCAGGTGGTACAGGAAGCTGCCGCCGTAGGTGTGGCTGTCGGCCGGCCAGCCGAAGCTGTGCACGATCTTGCCCGGCTGCACGCGGCCCGCGGGCACCTGCCACAGCTCCTTGATGCCGATGGAATAGCCCTGCGGATCACTGTCTTTGTCCAGCGCGAAGCGCTTGATCAGCTGCTTGGTCAGGCTGCCGCGCGCGCCTTCGGCGAGCACCGTGACCTTGGCCTTGATGTCGATGCCCTGCGTGTAGCCGGCCTTGTGCGAGCCATCCTTCGCCACGCCCATGTCGCCGATGCGCACGCCGGCGACGGCGCCGTGCTCGTCGAAGATGTTGTCAGCGGCGGCGAAACCGGGGAACACATCCACGCCCAGCGCCTCGGCCTGCGGGGCCAGCCAGGCGCACATGGCGCCGAGCGAGACGATGAAGTTGCCGTGGTTGTTCATGCCCGGCGGCACCGGCAGCTTGCGGCCGCCGGTCTTGGTCAGCAGCCAGAACTCGTCCTCGGTGGCCGGCACGCAGACCGGCGGCGGGTTGTCGCGCCAGCCGGGCAGCAGCGTGTCCAGCGGCTGCGGCTCGATCACCGCGCCGGACAGGATCTGGGCGCCGATGGTGGAGGCTTTTTCGATCACGCACACCGTGACATCGGGCTTGAGCTGCTTGAGCCGGATCGCGAACGACAGGCCGGCGGGGCCCGCGCCCACGACGACGACGTCGTATTCCATGATTTCGCGTTCGCTCATCGGCTGCTCCAAGTGATGCCCGGCTGGCTGTTTTCGCTGGCTTGTGCGCCGCGCCAGCGACGCGGCGGCAAGAATGGTCGTGGCCATCCCAGCGCGCCATTGTCCGTTTTCGCGCACCGTGCGGCAACGCATGGTGCAACACCGCTTGCAAACGCTTCACGGCTCGCATCGATAATCGGGCCGTAGAAAGGGAGAGTTCATGAACCAGCTACCGCCGATCTCCGACCGTGACCTGCGTCGCGCCACGCTCTGTCAATTGCTGCACTGGCTGGCCGCCGGGCGGGCCCAGCCGCAGGGGCTGGCCGATGTGTACCAGGAGGCGATCGAGCGGCTGAATCCCCAGCTCAATGCCTTCGTGGGCCTGAGTCCGGGGTTGCTGCAGGAGCAGGCGCGGGCAGCGCAGCATCGCCGCCGCGACGGCGTGCTCGGGCGCCTGGACGGGCTGCCGATCGCGATCAAGGACAACTTCGACGTGGCCGGCTGGGCGACGCGGGCCGGCCTGCCGGGTCGCAGCCAGGCGGCGGTCGAGGATGCCCACGTGGTGGCCCGCCTGCGCGCGTCCGGCGCCGTCCTGGTGGGCAAGACGAATATGGACGAAGGCGCGCTGGGCGCGGCCACCGACAATCCTCACTTCGGGCCGACGCACAATCCGCACCGCCATGGCTACACCGCTGGCGGATCGTCGGGCGGTGCCGCGGCCGCGGTGGCGGCCGGGCTGGCCGTGGCGGCGGTCGGTTCCGACAGTCTGGGCTCGATCCGCATTCCCGCCAGCTACTGCGGCGTGTACGCGCTCAAGCCCACGCACGGGGAAATTTCCGCCCGCGGGCTGGTGCCCGCCGCGCGCCGGCTTGACGCGGTGGGCCTGCTGGCGCGCAGCGCGAACGACCTGACGGTGCTGCTGCAGGTGTTGGCCGGCTATGACGCCGACGACGCGCGCTCGCGCCGTCGCCGTGTGGCTTTCGCGCCGCCGGACTGGGAGCCGGGCAACCTCCGTTGCGGATTGCTGCCGGACCTGGCGGCGGTAGGCGTGGAGCCCGCGGTGATCGAAGCCTTCGAAACCGCACTGGCCAGATTGCCCCGCGAGCTCGGCGAACGCCGCGCCGTGGACTTCACGGATTGGGACTTCGCGCGCACGCGCCGCGCCGGCCTGCTCCTGATGGAGGCGGAGATGCTGAGCACCTTTGCCGCCGACCTGGCGGATACCGCACACCCGGTCTCTGACCGTTTCCGCCGCATGCTCTCGTACGCCTCGACCAAGAGCGCCGCTGACTACGCCGTGGCCGACCGTGTGCTCGATGCGGCCACGCTCAAGATGCGGCGCCTGTTCGCCCAGGTGGACGTCCTGGTCATGCCCACCACGCCCCAGGGCACTTTCCCGCTGGGCGGCGCGGTACCGGATTCGCAGGCGGACCTCACCAGCTTCGCCAGCCTGGCAGGCTGCCCAGCCGTCAGCATTCCGATGGGCACCTTGCCGGACGGCATGCCGATCGGCATGCAGTTCGTCGGCGCGCGCGGTTCCGATCTGCGCCTGCTGGAACTGGCGGAAGTCTGCGCGGCGACTCTGGATGCGGACCCGGCCTATCCCGTGGAGCCGTCGGCGCCGGCATGAGCCTCTTCGGTGGATCGCCGGCGGAGTGGCAGAGCTTTTCTTTGCCGGGCGCGGATCTGCGCCTGCTGCCGCAATGGCTGGCCGCCGCCGAGGCGGACGCGCTCCTGGAGGAACTGCGGCGCTCGATACCTTGGGAAGTACACCGCATCCGTATCTTCGGGCACGAGGTGGATTCGCCGCGCCTGAGCTGCTGGGTCGGCGATCCCGACGCCACCTATGTTTACTCGCGCACCCGCTTCGAGCCTCGCCCGTGGACCGATGCCCTGGCTGATCTGCGCCAGCGCGCCGAGCAGGCTTGCGACGCACGGTTCAATAGTGTGCTGGCCAATCTCTATCGCGATGGCCAGGACGCGATGGGCTGGCACAGCGACGACGAACCCGAGCTCGGCCCCCGGCCCGTGATCGCCTCGGTGAGCCTTGGCGCGGAACGCCGCTTCTGCCTGCGCCCCCGCGCGAAGGACGCGGTCCGGCGCTCAGTGCAAGGCATCGAGCTGCCTCATGGAAGCCTGCTGCGCATGGCGGGTGAAACACAGCGCCACTATCAGCACGCGCTGCCCCGCACCAAGGCGCCCGCGGGGCCGCGGATCAACCTGACATTCCGCTGGATCGCACCGCGCCGCTGAGCGGGCCGCGGCGTCTTCATTAGCGCGAGCCTTGCAGTTCCGCGCGTTGCTCCAGCGTCCAGCTCACGACCTGGGCCGCAAGCGCGTCGCCGGCCTGGCCGAAGGCCGCCACCACCTGCGGTACGGCGGTGCCGCTCACCGGTTGCACGACCTCGAAGCGCTTGGCCGCGACGATCTTCAGGCCGGTGTTGCGCACCAGTCGCGCGTCATACCGCACTACGACCACAGGTTCTTTGCCGCGGTACTCCGATTGGAAGGAGGTGAGGTCCGCGCTCAGCACGTAATCGGCCTGCAGGTTCGTGTCGTCGCTGCTGAGCGCGGTGACGCGGCCATCGTTCCGGAATGCTTCCAGGAGGCGGTTGCGCAGCAGTACCGGCACGCGGTCGCTCCAGCGCGCGCCCTTGTACACGCTCACCACATCCCCCTGCGGGAAGACGGCGATGCGGGCGCTGTCGAGCATGCGTTCGGCCTGCGGCGTATCCACGCGCAGGGACCAGTTCACCGCGCCAGCCGGTGCCTGGGGCAGCGGCGCGGACGGCAGGCGGTAGATGTCCGGCGACTCGGCTTTGGGCAACACCGAGCAGGCGGCGGTGGCGAGCATGGCCGCCAGAAGCAGCGCGCGGCGGGCGGTGGTCGTCATGGCACGAACTCCTTGCTGCGGTCGCGGCCGAGCAGGAAGCCGGCCGGGTTGTCGTCGAGCTTGCGGGTGATGCCGCGCAGCGAGCCTGCGGCATCGCGCAGTTCGCGCACGGCCGGGCCCAGCTCGCCCAGGCCCTGCATGCCGCCGTTGAGGGCAGCGCGGTTGTCGTTGAGCAGGCGATCGATGGCGGCGGTGGAGCGCTCCAGCGAGGCCATCGCGTTGCGCGCGCTTTCCAGAGTCGCCCGGCCCTGCTGGTCGACCAGGCCATTGGCGCTGCGCGCGAGCTGTTCGGTCTGCGCGAGCGTGGCGCTGGCCTGCTTGCTGGCCACCGCCAGCTGGCTGATCAGGGCGCGGATGTCCTCGCGCTGGTCGGCGACTGCGCCCGTGGCCTTGTCCAGATGATCCAGCGTGCGGCTGATGCGCGCGACGTTCTCCTCGGACATCAGCTGGCTGGCGCGCGAGACGACCTCATTGATGTTGGTAATCACGTCCTCGCCGTTGGCGAGCAGTTTGCTGAGCGGCGATGGGTCGGCGACGATCACCGGCAGTCCGCCGGTCGGCGAGGTCAGCGGCGGGCTGTTCGGCGAACCGCCGCTGAGCTGGATCACCGCCATGCCGGTGACGCCGGTCAGCGCAAGCTTGGCGTGGGTGTCCTGCTTGATGGGCGTGTCCGCGCCGACCCGGATGCGGGCCAGTACGCGGCGCGGATCCTGCGGATCGAGCTTGAGCTGGGCGACGTCACCCACCTTGATGCCGTTGTACTGCACGGCTCCGCCCTGGGAGAGTCCGGTGACCGCCTCGTTGAAGACCACCTGGTACTCGGCGAACTGGCGGTCCGTGCTGGATTTGGCCAGCCACAGCCCGAACAGCAGGGCAGCCGTCACGACCACCACCGTGAACAGGCCGATCAGCACATGATGGGCGCGCGTTTCCATCTCACTTCACCTCTCGCGTTGCTTCCGAGGCCTGCAGGGCCGCGCGGCCGCGGGGGCCGTGGAAGTAGGATCGGACCCAGGGGTCGTCGGTTTCCGCGACGACGTCCAGGCGGTCGCAGACCAGCACTTTCTTTTGCGACAGCACGGCGACGCGGTCGCAGATCGTGTAGAGCGTGTCGAGGTCGTGCGTGACCAGGAAGACCGTCAGGCCGAGCGCGTCGCGCAGGGTCAGAATCAACTGGTCGAATGCCGCCGCGCCGATCGGATCCAGGCCGGCGGTCGGCTCGTCGAGGAACAGGATCTCCGGATCCAGCGCGAGGGCACGCGCGAGCGCGGCGCGCTTCACCATGCCGCCGGAGAGTTCGGACGGGTACTTCGCGCCAGTACCCTGCGGCAATCCGGCCAGCGCAAGCTTCACCTCGGCCAGTGCTTCGGCATCCGGACGCTTCAGACCGGCATGCTCGATCAGCGGCATGGCGACGTTCTCCACGACATTCTGCGAGGAAAACAGCGCGCCGTTCTGGAACAGCACGCCGAAGCGGCGTTCGATCCGCGAGCGGCGTTCCGGCGGAAGGTCGAGCAGGTCCTGGCCGAACACCTGCACGCGCCCGGACGTGGGGCGCCGCAGGCCGACGATCGTGCGCAGCAGGACCGACTTGCCCGTGCCGGAGCCGCCGACCACGCCCAGGATCTCGCCGCGGCGGACATCCAGGTCGAGGTGCTCATGCACCGCCTGCGTGCCGAAACGGTTGACCAGGCCGCGCACCTGGATGATGGCCTCGTCAGGGTGTTCCACGGGCACCGCGCTCACCAGCCCATCTCCATGAAGAACAGCGCCGCCAGGGCATCGATCAGGATGACCACGAAGATCGACTGCACCACGCTGGAGGTAGTGTGTTCGCCGACCGACTGGGCGCTGCCGCTGACCTTGAAGCCTTCCAGGCAGCCGATCACCGCGATCAGGAAGGCGAAGACCGGCGCCTTGGAGAGGCCGACCAGGAAGTGCCGCACGCCGATGTCGGCCTTGAACAGCGTCATGAACATGGTCGGCGAGATGTCCAGCGTAAGGGCGCAGACCACCGCGCCGCCGGCCAGGCCGGCAATCATGGCCAGGAAGGTGAGCAATGGCAGCGAGACGAGCAAGGCCACCACGCGCGGCAACACTAGCAGTTCCACCGGGTCCAGCCCTAGCGCGCGGATCGCGTCGATTTCCTCGTTCGCTTTCATGGAGCCGATCTGCGCCGTGAAGGCGCTCGCCGTGCGGCCGGCCATGAGAATGGCCGTGAGCAGCACGCCGAACTCGCGCAGGAAGGAGAAGGCGATCAGGTCCACCGTATAGATGGTGGCGCCGAAGTCGGCCAGCACCGTGGAACCAAGGAAGGCGACCACCGCGCCGACCATGAAGGTCAGCAGGGCGACGATGGGCACGGCGTCGAGGCCGGTCTGCTCCACGTGCGAAACCAGTGAGGTGATGCGCCATCGCCGCGGGCGGAGCAGGCCGCGGGTAAGCGTTTCCAGCGTCAGCCCGATGAAGCCCAGCAGCTGCAGCTGCTGGCGCCAGACTCCTTCCATCGCCTTGCCGATGCGGGCGAGCACCTCCATGATCGCCGGCGGACGCCGGGCGACTTTGGGGCGCTGATAGGCGTCGAGCGCCTTGCCCACGGTCTCGAGCAAGGCGCGCCGTGCGGGCGGCAATCCGTCGCCCGCGCGGGCGAGGTCGGCAAGCCGGTCCGTGCCCAGCATGCGCACGAGGAGGGACGCGCCCGCCGTGTCCAGTTCGGACAGGCCGGTGAGGTCCACCTCGGTGTTTTCCGGCAGGGGGCTGCCCAGGGCATCCACGCGGCGTTCGAGATCGGCGTAGTGCGCCAGGGTCCAATCGCCCGCGATGCGCAGCGTCGGCGGCCGCGCACCGGCATCGAGTTCGGCGCTTCCTGTCGCGGTCGATGGGCTCATGAGGGCGATCTTATAGGCACGTCCCGCTTTTGTATGCGAGACATCGTGTCGGATGCGAGAAGAAGGTAGGCGACGGGATGTGCATCGGCGGGCGTATTCCTGTTCCGGGCCTGTCCTCCAAACGGCGGTTACCGCGTTTGCGATGCCAATCGGGCGGCCCGGCGCCCTGAAACGGAAACGTCATGAGCGAACATTCCCCTTGGCCGTCATCGTGGTTGGACGCCCTGGAGGCGGAGAGCATCCATATCCTGCGCGAGACCGTAGCGAGCTTTCGCCATCCGGTGCTGCTGTATTCCATCGGGAAGGATTCGGCGGTGCTTCTGCATCTGCTGCGCAAGGCCTTCCACCCGGCGCCGCTGCCCATGGCGCTGTTGCACGTGGACACCACCTGGAAGTTCCGGGAGATGATCGCCTGCCGTGACCGGCTCGCTGCACAGCCTGGTATCCGGATGCTGGTCCACATCAACGAGGAAGGCTTGCGGCAAGGCATCTCTCCACTGGTGCACGGTCCGACCGTGCATACCGATGTGATGAAGACCGCCGCGCTGCGGCAGGCGCTGGATCGTCATGGCTTCGACGCGGCCATCGGCGGCGCGCGGCGCGATGAGGAGAAATCCCGTGCCAAGGAGCGCGTGTTCTCGTTCCGCGGCGATCGCCACCGCTGGGACGCCCGCGCGCAGCGGGCGGAGCTGTGGGACAACTACAACACTTGCATCCGCGAAGGCGAAAGCGTCCGCGTCTTTCCGCTCTCCAACTGGACGGAGCTGGACGTGTGGCGCTACATCCGGCGCGAGGGCATCGAGGTAGTGCCGCTCTATTTCGCCAAGCCCCGGCCGGTGATCCGGCGGGAGGGCGCGCTGATCATGGTGGACGACGATCGGCTGGTACCGCGGCCTGGTGAAGCGGTCCAGATGCTCAGGGTGAGGTTCCGCACGCTTGGATGCTATCCGCTGACCGGCGCGATCGAATCGTCGGCCGCCACACTGGATCAGATCATCGACGAAATGGCCGGTTCCCGCAGCTCCGAGCGCCAAGGGCGCGTCATCGATCGCGATGCCGCCGCCTCCATGGAGAAGAAGAAGCAGGAGGGCTACTTCTGATGGCCGTCGCCTCTTCGAATCAAGCGGGCCGTGCCGGCCTGCTGCGTTTCATCACCTGCGGCAGCGTGGACGATGGCAAGAGCACGCTGCTGGGGCGGCTGCTCTACGACGCGGGCATGGTGCCGGACGACCAGCTGGAGGCCTTGGTACGGGATAGCCACCGGCGGCATGCAGGCTCGCCCGGACACCTCGATTTCTCCCTGCTCACCGACGGCCTCGATGCCGAGCGCCAGCAAGGCATCACGATCGACGTCGCCTACCGCTACTTCCACACGGCCAGGCGGGCGTTCATCGTGGCGGACTGCCCCGGGCACGAGCAGTACACGCGCAACATGGCGACCGGCGCATCCACCGCGAACCTGGCTGTCGTGCTGGTCGATGCCAGCAAGGGGCTGCTGCCCCAGACCCGCCGGCATACCTACATCTGCGCCTTGCTTGGCGTGCGACAGGTCGTGCTGGCCGTGAACAAGATGGATCTGGTGGATGGCCGGCAGGACGTCTATGAGTCCATCCTGGGCCAGTACCGCGAACTGGCCTCCAGTCTAGGTATGGCTTCCGTGCACGGCCTGCCGGTCGTCGCGCCGGATGGCGACAACGTGGGTAGACGCTCCTCGCGGATGTCGTGGTACGACGGTCCCTGCCTGCTGGAGCTGCTGGAGGCAGCGGATGCCGGCACCGCCGCAGCGCCGGATTTCCGGATGCCCGTGCAGTACGTCAACCGGCCGGACGCTTTCTTCCGGGGCTATGCGGGCACCATCTGTGGCGGAAGCGTCGCCCCGGGCGACGAGATTGTGATCGAGCCGGCGATGCAGCGGGCGCGCGTGGCACGCATCGTCACCGCCAATGGCGACCTGGATCGTGCCGTCCAGGGCCAGGCCGTCATCCTGACGCTGGACCGCGAGATCGACGTCAGCCGCGGCGACGTGCTCGCCGCTGCGGCACGTCCGGCGCCGGTCTCCGACCAGTTCGCCGCCCATCTCTTGTGGATGGGCGACGAAGCCCTGCTGCCCAACCGCACCTACTGGCTCAAGCTCGGCGCCCGTACCGTCAACGCGCGGGTGACCTCCATCAAGCACAAGGTGGACGTGAACACGCAGGCGGAACTCGCGGCGCGCCGGCTGGAGCTCAACGAGGTCGGTTACTGCAATCTCGACCTGGATCATCCGGTCGCCTTCGAGGCTTATGCCGACAACCGCACCCTGGGCGGCTTCATCCTCATCGACCGGCAGACCCATGCCACGGTCGCCTGCGGCATGCTCGACTTCGGACTGCGACGCGCCACGAATGTCCACTGGCAGCACGTGGACATCGACAAGCAGGCGCGCAGCCTCAGCAAGGGCCAGGCGCCGCTGTGCCTGTGGTTCACCGGGCTTTCCGGCGCAGGCAAGTCGACCATTGCCAACCTGGTCGAGCGGCGGCTCCATGCGATGGGGCGCCATACCTATCTGCTCGACGGCGACAATCTCCGGCTCGGGCTCAACAAGGACCTGGGGTTCACGGCCGAAGCGCGGGTGGAGAACGTGCGGCGCGTCGCCGAGGTCGCGCACCTGATGGTAGATGCGGGCCTGGTTGTCCTGGCCTGCGTCATTTCGCCCTTCCGTGGCGAGCGGCAGTTCGCCCGCGAGCGGTTCGCGGAAGGCGAGTTCATCGAGGTCTTCGTGGATACGCCGCTGGAAGAATGCGAGCGGCGCGACGTGAAAGGGCTGTACCGGAAAGCGAGGGCGGGGATGATCCGGAACTTTACCGGCATCGATTCGCCTTACGAGGCGCCCGAGAAACCGGAGCTGCATCTGCGTTCCGGCGAGGCACGCGCCGAGCAGCTTGCCGAGCAGGTGGTCGCTTATCTCCTGCAGCGGGAAGCAGCAAGTAGGTGATTTCTGTTGCCGGCCGGGCGGCGGCGTACGCGTTCGCCGCCGCATCGCAACATGGGCGTGGCTTGGAATGAGGCCGGGCGCGCGGCGATAATGCGGGTTTTCCCCAGGCGCCAACCGCGATGACCGAGAAGACCGTACTCAACGCCACCCACCGCGCGCTCGGCGCGCGCATGGTCGACTTCGGCGGCTGGGACATGCCCATCAACTACGGCTCTCAGATCGAAGAGCATCACGCCGTGCGGCAGGACGCCGGCATGTTCGACGTCTCGCACATGACCGTGATCGACCTGCACGGCGAGCGCACCCGGGACTTCCTGCGGCACCTGCTGGCCAACAGCGTCGACAAGCTCAAGGTGCAGGGCAAGGCGCTGTATTCCTGCATGCTCGACGAGCAGGCGGGGGTAATCGACGATCTCATCGTCTATTTCTTCGATGACCGCCATTTCCGCCTGGTGGTCAACGCCGCCACCCGCGCCAAGGACCTCGCGTGGATCGAAAAGCAGGCCGCGCACTTCGGCGTCGAGATCAAGGAGCGCCCGGATTTCGCGATGATCGCCGTGCAGGGGCCGAACGCCCGCGACAAGGTGATCGGCCTGCTGCACGAGGTGGACCGCGACCGCATCCGCAAGCTGGGCAAGTTCGTCGCGGCCGCCGCTCAGGGGCCGCACGGCATGCCGCTCTTCATCGCCCGCACCGGCTACACCGGTGAGGACGGCTTCGAAATCATCGTGCCGGAAGAGCACGCCGTGGCTCTGTGGGAGGCCCTGGCAGCGGCGGGCGTAAAGCCAGCTGGCCTCGGCGCGCGCGACACGCTGCGCCTGGAGGCGGGCATGAACCTCTACGGCCAGGATATGGACGAGACCGTCAGCCCGTGGGAGGCCAACCTCGGTTGGACCATCGCGCTGGACGAGGGCCGCGACTTCATCGGCCGCAAGGCGCTCGAGGCGCAGAAAGCGGCCGGCGTGAAGCGGGTGATGGTCGGCCTGGTGCTGGACGAGAAGGGCGTACTGCGCCATGGCCAGAAGGTGCTGACCGCCCACGGCGAAGGCGAGATTCTTTCCGGCAGCTTCGCGCCCACCCTCAACAAGGCGGTGGCGTTCGCGCGCATTCCGGTGGGCGAGCCGGGAGAAGTGCGGGTGGACATCCGCGGTCGCGAGGTGCCGGTGCGCGTGGTGAAGTACCCGTTCGTGCGCGACGGCAAGCCCTGCGAAGGTATTTGAACCGCGGACGAGTGTTGCCTCCGCGGCGAAGCGGCTAGAATGCCGCGCATTCTCCAACCCGAAGACTGGACCCCAACATGAGCGAGATTCCCGGCGATCTGAAGTTCCTCAAGTCCCATGAATGGGCCCGAGTCGAAGACAATGGCCTGGTCCGTGTGGGCATCTCCAATCATGCCCAGGAACAGTTGGGTGACGTGGTGTACGTCGAGCTGCCGGAAATCGGCGCCAGTGTGGTGGCCGGCAATGGCGTGGCGACCGTCGAGTCGGTCAAGGCCGCTTCCGACATCTACTCGCCGGTGACCGGCGAGATCGTCGAGGTCAACGAAATCCTGGCCGACAAGCCCGAGACCATCAATGGCGATGCCTATGGCGAGGGTTGGCTCTTCGTGGTCAAGCCGAGCGATCGCGCCGAACTCGACGAACTTCTCGACGCAGACGCCTACGCCGAACAGCTCGAAAACGAAGACCACTGATCGCGCTTCGTTGCGGAGCAGGATCGAACGACGGCCGCGCAAGCGGCCGTCGGTTTGTGAGGAAGCGGCCGCCTCGGCGTGATGTTTTTTCCACGAAGGAGTTGGGCGAGCGCCACCCGCAGCGATGGTGGTTGGCCGATGGTCCGTCGCGCCGCCGCCCCCGCCACGAGCCATCGGCGGGGGCGCTGAGGCCGGTCGAGGGTGTCTCCGGTCGAATTTCGTTCATCCGCCCGAAAGGGTGCTGCCGAAGGGGGTAAGCCCTTGGTCGGCAAGGGGTTACGTGGCATTCCCATTTGTTTGCGCGATTATGTGCGAGTGAGACGGGAATAGCGGTTTTTATGCGGGATTTAGGCGGTTTTTTGATTTCCGCCGATTTTCTCGTACGGACGTATGGACGTCCAAACGGATAACCGCCTTCCTCCCCGTGGAGCCTTGTGGGACAGGGCTTCCGGGGTGGATGGGGCGGGGCGGGCGGATTGATTTCCTGGTTGAAATCAATTGACAGCCGAAATAATCGGGAATAGTTTTCGCACCAGATAACGGGGAACAGGCGTTATGGCATCACAGAAGTACATCAAGCCGTATGTCGAGCACGGCGAGAAGGCCGGAGCAGTACGCAAGATCACGGTCTCCATTCCAGTGCACGTACTGCGGCTTCTGTCGGACGAGCGCACCCGTCGTCAAGTGAACAATTTGAGGCACGCCACGAACAGCGACCTGCTGGTCGAGGCGTTCCTCCACGCTTTTACTGGGCAACCACTGCCAACTGATGAGGAGCTGAGACGAACTATGGCCACTGCCAAGAAAGCTGCTAAGAAACCCGCCGCCAAGAAGGCTGCCAAGAAGACCACCGCGAAGAAGGCCGCTACCAAGCGTCCGGTCGCCAAGAAGCCGGCCGCCAAGAAGGCCGTGAAGAAGACCGCGAAGAAGGCCGCCGCCCGCAAGCGTCCGGCCGCCGCCAAGAAGGCGTCCGTCAAGAAGGTCGCCGTGAAGAAGGTGGCCAAGAAGGCCGCCAAGAAGACCGTGAAGAAGGCTGCAGCTGCCAAGGTGGTCAAGGCCACCAAGACGGCCAAGGCCAAGACCGCCAAGAAGTAAGCACTACTACAACTAAGCCGTACATCGATTTTCTCTCCCTGCGGTGCCCAGCGCAGGGAGGGGCACTTCGAAAGTTTCGTCCCGGCCCATGCCGGGACGCTTCGTTTCCGGGGTCCGGAAAACGGTATCCAGGTCCCTTCCGGCGCCGGCGTGGCTAGCGCACTCCCCGGGCCGGCACCGTGAAGCTACGCGCGATTTGCCGTAGTGCTGCATTGCGGTTACCTTTCCCGCATCCGCGCCGCGGCAGGCCGGGGGGTCCGCCGCTCCTGGGTGTACAGGGGGAAAAAGCGCGGGTATCTGATGACACTCAGCGAGAGACCATGGATACCCGATATATCCGTCATGCGCGCACGCACGCGCGCGGGGCTATCCAGCCCGTTGCCATAGCCGTCCTGGTAGTCATCGCCGTGTTGGCGGCGGCGGCCTGGTTCCTCATCATCAAACCGCATCAGGACCTGATGCAGGCCGACAACGGCGGACATCCGTCCACGCCGGTGGCGGCCGGACACGAGGCAGCGGCCCCGCCCGCGAACGTGGAGGCGATGAGCCTCAACCAGCTGCTGTCCGAGGCCCGCCGCGCGATGAACGAACAGCGCCTGCTGGCGCCGTCCGGCAACAACGCCTTCGAGTTCTATCTGAAGGTGCTGCAGAAGCAGCCGGGCAACCAGGTCGCGACCGATGCCCTGCGCGAGACCTTCCCGTTCGCCGCGACCGCGGCCGAGCAGGCCATCAACCAGCGTGACTTCAACGATGCGCAACGGCAGATCGACCTGCTCGCCAAGGCCGACCCTGCGAACTACACCTTGACCATCCTGCGTTCCAAGCTGGATGCCGGGCGCAAGCTCGCCGACCGCGAGCAGCAGCTGGCGGCGGACAAGGAAAAGCAGGCGCAGCTCGCGGCGCAGAAGGCGGCGGCCGACAAGGTCGAAGCCGATCGCCAGGCGGAACTGAAAGCGCAGCAGGCGGCGGCCGAGCAGCAACGCCTGGCTCAGCAGCGTCAGGCGCAGCAACAGCAGGCGGCCGAATCCGCGCGTCAGCAACAGCAGGCGACGACCGCGGCGGCCACGCCGGCGGCCGAGACGGGCGGCACCCATGCCGCGGTGCTGGTCAAGAACACGGCGCCGCGCTATCCGACGGCGGCGATGCGTGCGAACCAGGAGGGTTGGGTGGAGTTGTCCTTCACCATCACCCCCGGCGGCGACGTGAGCGACGTGAAGGTGCTCGATGCACAGCCCCGTCACGTATTCGACCGCGCCGCGATCGATGCCGTGAGCCGCTGGAAGTATCAGCCGGCCACCCAGGACGGTGCGCCGGTGGCGTCGATCAAGCGCCAGCGCATCGAGTTCAAGCTCTAAGCCGGGCGTATTGCCGAACCGCTTAGAAAAGGCGCCGCATTTGCGGCGCCTTTTCATTTGCGGGCGCTGGCGCGAAAACGCTGTTCGAGGGCTGAAGAAAAGGGCGCCAGGCGGCGCCCTCGATGGGCCAGGCGTTCCCGGCTCAGCGCCGGTGCCCGCGTTTGCTCGAGGCGGCCTTCGAGCCCCCGCTGCGCCGGGCCTTGCCCTTGGCCGCGGGCTTGGTGCTCGCGACGGCGGGCGCTTCGCTTTCCACGCCGGCCCAGTCCACGTGTTCCAGGCCGAGCATGCTGTCGAACACCATCGGCATCAGGCCCGAGGGCATGGGGCTGGCCGAATTCCACATGGTCACCACACCGGTGCGGTACTTGGGGAAGAAGCCGATCATGGTGCGATAGCCCTCGACTGCGCCGGCGTGGAAGATCAGCGTCTCGCCGCCGTACTGGAAGACGCGCCAGCCCAGCGCGTAGGACGCCGAGGTAAGCCGTTCGCGGCGCCACGGGGTGGAGCGCAGCTCGACCGGCGTCGTCACTTCGGGGGTGTGCAGCGTCTCCAACAGTGCGGGCGGGAGCACGTCCGGGCGTCCGCCCATCTGCGCGATCAGCCACTGCTCCATGTCGCGCAGGCTGGCGTTGACGCCGGCGGCGGGCGCGACGCGGTAATACGCTTCCTTCGGCTCGAACGGGCGCCAGTTGCCGGCACCGGCGGGACGGTGCGGGCGTGCCCAGCTTGCGCTGGATTCCAGTCCTTCGCGGCCGTAGCTCGCGGTCTTCATGCCCAGCGGGAAGAAGATGCGCTTGTCCACCTGCCGGTAGAAGAAATCGCCGGTCATCGAATAAATGACGTCGCCGATCATGCTGAAGGCCACGTTCTGATAGCCATAGCACTGACCGACGCCGCAGGTCATGTTCACTTCGTCGAGCTTGCGGACGAGCTCCTCGTAGGAGACGTCGCCTTCGAGCATGTTGTCGTAGGTATTGCGCGGAAGGCCGAGCCGCTGCCCGAGGATGTCGCGCACGGTGGCCTTCTCGGCAGCCGCGGCGTCCTTGAGCTTGAAGAACGGCAGCACGTCGGCGAGCTTGGTGTCCCAGCTGAAGCGGCCGTCGTTGACGAGCACGCCGGCGACCGCGGTGGCGAACGCCTTCGATAGCGAGGCCAGACGGAATACCGTCTCCGGCGTCACCGGCTCCTGCGTGGTGGCATTGGCATAGCCGAGGGTGTGTTCGAACACCACCTTGTTGTCCACCACGACGGCCGTCGCCAGACCGGCCACGGCATGCCGCTGGTCCAGTTTCTCGAGCCAGTCCTTGTAGGCGGCGAGCGTGGCTTTCACGCGGTCGTCGGGCAGGTGCTGCGCCGCGGAACTGGCGCTTTGCATGGATACCTGGGATTGCGTCGGCACCGGCGTCGCAGGTGTCGGCGTGGGCGCCGTCTGCGCGAAAAGCGGCCCGGCGGCGAATCCCAGTGCACCGACGACCGACAGGGAGATCTTGCGAAACTGCATGTTACTCTGGCGTGGTATCGGCGCCGGCGGCGCCGGGAACAGGGGAATGACGATGGGCTTGCTGGTGCTTCTGGCCGTAGCCGTTCTGATTGTCGTGTACTTCGTGTCGGTCTACAACGGACTGGTAGCCGGGCGGAACGGCTTCAAGAATGCCTTCGCGCAGATCGACGTACAGCTCACCCGGCGGCACGACCTCATCCCGAACCTGGTCGAGACCGCCAAGGCGTACCTCGCTCACGAACGCGAGACGCTCGAGGCCGTGATCCGAGCCCGCCAGGCCGCCGTCGACGGTCTGGCCGGCGCCAAGGCGAGCCCCGGCGACGGTGCCGCCATGCAACAACTGTCCGGCGCGGAGAACGCGCTGACCCAGAGCCTCGGGCGGCTGTTCGCGGTGAGCGAGTCCTATCCCGACCTCAAGGCCAACCAGACGATGGCGCAGCTTTCGGAGGAACTGAGTTCCACCGAGAACCGCGTGGCCTTCGCACGGCAGGCGTTCAACGATGCCGTCATGCTTTACAACAACAAGCGCGAAATGTTCCCCGGTTCGCTGATCGCCGGCCGTTACGGCTTCGTGGCCGCCGAACCGCTGCAGCTCGAAAAAGCGGCTGCGCGCGAAGCGCCCAAGGTTTCGTTCGCCTGAGTCGTTCTATCGGCGCCGCTCGCCAGGACTGAAGCGTGGACTTCTTCGCAGAGCAGGCACGGCAGCGCGAGGCCAGCCGCAAGCTGGCGCTGCTGTTCGCGCTCGCCTTGCTGGTGATCGTCGCGCTGGTCGATGCGGTGGTCTGGATGCTGTGGTGCGTCCACTCGGCGTTCCTCATCGGAACGCCTCACCTCGGGGGAAAGCTGCTGGTCGTCGTGACCGCGGTCGTGGCCGGCGGCATCCTGGCCTGCTCGTTCCATCGCATGCGCAGCCTCTCCGCCGGCGGCCGGGCCGTCGCCGCCTCAGTGGACGCTGAGCGTGTGCCGGCCGAACCCGACGATCCGCGGCTGCGCCGCCTCCGCAACGTCGTCGAGGAAATGGCCATTGCCGCGGGCGTGCCGGCACCGGCCATCTATCTCATGCCCGACGAGGCCGGCATCAATGCGTTCGCGGCCGGTCTGGAACCACGGGACGCCGCGATCTGCGTGACCCAGGGCTGCCTGGACCACCTCAACCGCGACGAACTGCAAGGTGTGATCGGGCACGAGTTGAGCCACGTGCTCAACGGCGACATGCGGATGAACATCCGCATCATGGGCCTGCTCTTCGGCATCCAGGCGCTGGGCATCCTGGGGCGGCGCATGCTCGACGCGTATGAGGATACGGACGACCTGGGTCGTCGCCGCGATGTCCGCCCGGGCGTCCACTTCCTGGCCTTGGGGGCCGCGCTGATGGCGATCGGCTACGTGGGCCTCCTCGCCGGTCGGATGATCCAGGCGGCGCTGAGCCGTTCGCGCGAGTCGCTCGCCGACGCCTCGGCGTTGCAATTCACGCGGCAAAGCGATGGCCTTGCCGGGGCGCTGAAGAAAGTGGCGTCGATCC
Organism: Dyella sp. BiH032; assembly: GCF_031954525.1. Taxonomy (NCBI): domain Bacteria; kingdom Pseudomonadati; phylum Pseudomonadota; class Gammaproteobacteria; order Lysobacterales; family Rhodanobacteraceae; genus Dyella; species Dyella sp. BiH032. The sequence goes on along the minus strand of NZ_CP134867.1, from coordinate 4,368,205 downwards.
AGGAGGGCTCCTACCTGTGTTCGGGCCGCCGGGGCGAGCTCGCGCACATGCTGTTCGCCGAGGGTGACGAGCCTCGCCGATGGTTCGCCACCCATCCGCCGCTGCTGGAGCGCGTCCGTGCGCTCGAGCCCGGCTTCAGTGCGACCGCACTGAAACGGTTCGCCGCCCGCTATGCCGCCAGCCTTTCCGCGCACGACGAGTCGGGCGACGACAACCTCCGCTCGGCGTCGCCCAGAAGCATGGCGCCGCCGGAAAGCCTCGGCCTCTACACGCGCTTCGGCGCCGCGCCCTCGGCAGGGACCGCCCCGTCTCTCCGCGCCCTCTCCAAGGAGACGCTCCCGCCCGAACTCGTGGACGCGGCCCGCGACCCCGAGGCCGCGCAGGGCTTGGTACTGGCCTATGCGCTCTCGCCGGAATGGGCGCTGCGCGACAGGCAGGGAGCGCTCGTCGCGGCGATCCTGGGCGACGCCGTGGCCGCGCAGGCAAAGACGACGGCCGACACCGTCGGCGGGCTGCCGTTGAAGCTTCGCCAGCTGCTGCTCGCGCTCGCCATGCCCTCGCTGCGGAAGCTGCCGCCGGCGCGCCGCGGAGCGCTCGTGCATGCCGCTGATCAACTGGTGCGGGCGGACGGGCGCATGGAACTCCAGGAGTACGCCCTCATGCGCCTGCTGCGCGCGCAGTTGCGCGAGCCGGCAGTCGGGACGCCAGCGGCACCGATGGAAGCGCTCAAGCTCCATGCCTGCCGCGAGAGTTATGCGCTGGTCTGCGCCGTGCTGGCCTGCCACGGCAGCACCAGCGAAGCGCAGGCGCGGCAGGCGTGGTGGCTGGCCATGCAGGAAGCCCTGCCTGGCGAAACGCTGGTCTGGCCCGCCGTTCCGGCGCTGTGGCAGGACATGTTCGATCGCGCCCTGGACGAACTGGATCGCCTCGACCCGACGGGCAAGGAGCTCGTCGTACAGGGGCTGTTGCGTGCAGCCCGGGCCGACGGCACGGTGACCAGTGACGAAGCCCAGCTGCTGCGGCTGATCAGCGCCAGCCTGCATTGCACGTTGCCGACGGAGCCGGCGGTGGCGTGATCAGCCGTCACCGAGCATCAGCGCGGCGGCGCGCTCGGCGATCATGATGGTCGGCGCATTGGTGTTGCCCGTGACGAGCGCAGGCATCACCGAGGCATCCACCACGCGCAGACCTGCCACGCCCTGCACCCGTAGCTCGCTGTCCACCACGCCTTCGCCTGCGCGCCCCATGCGGCAGGTACCCACGGGGTGGTAAATGGTTTCGGCGCGGCGGCGGACGAAGTCCGCGTATTCGTCGTCGCTTTGCAGCACACGGGCCGGCTGCACCGGCTCGCCGCGGAATGCGTCGAAGGATGGCTGGGCGAGAATCTCCCGGGACAGCCGCGCGGCCTCGATCATCATCCGCAGATCGTGACCGGCGGGGTCCCCAAGATAGTTGGCATGGATGGCGACCGGTGCGGCCGGGTTCGCGGAGCGCAGCCGCAGCCTGCCGCGGCTGTGCGGATGCAGGTAGCAAGCGTGGACCGTGTAGCCGCGGCCGGGCAGGGCGCGGGCGCCGTGATCGTCCAGCTGCGCCGGGATGAAATGGAACTGGATGTCGCAGCGCGCATCGGGCGCGAAGCGGCTGCGTACGAAGCCGCCCGCCTCGGCCGCGTTCGAGGTGCCGATGCCGTCGCGGCGGCGCGCGTAGCGCCAGGCCACGGCGAGGTCGTTGAGATGGTCGAAGGTGGCGCGGCTGCTCGTGCCGACTACTGTGCAGATGTCCAGATGGTCCTGCAGATGCGCGCCGACGTGAGGCTGATCGAGGACGACCGCGATGCCGTGGTCGCGCAAGTGGTCCGCCGGGCCGATGCCCGAGAGCATCAGCAGCTGCGGCGTGTTGACGGCGCCCGCGGCGACGATGATTTCGCCCGCCTCGATGCGTTCGCGACCCACCTGTACGCCCGTCGCCCGGCCGCCTTCGATCAGGATGCGCTGAACCAGGGCGCCCGTGCGCACCCGCAGGTTGGGGCGTGTCATCACGGGCCGGAGATAAGCGGCGGCGGCGGAGCAGCGTGCGCCGTCGCGCTGAGTGACTTGATAGAGCCCGAAGCCGTCCTGGCGCTCGCCGTTGAAATCCGTGTTGCGGGGGTAGCCCGCCTCGACACCGGCAGCGACGAACGCGTCCGAGAGTTCGCTGTGGAAGCGCAGGTCGTCGACGCCCAGCGGTCCGCCGACGCCATGCCATGGGCCGGCGCCTCGATGGTTGTCTTCGCTGCGCAGGAACCACGGCAGTACCGCGTCCCAGCGCCAGCGGTCGTCGCCGGTGGCGGTCGCCCAACTGTCGTAGTCCGCGGGGACGCCCCGGATGTAGCACATCGCGTTGATCGCGCTGGAGCCGCCCAGGGTCTTGCCGCGCGGCCACCAGAGGCGGCGATGCATTAATTGTGGTTCCGGCTCGGTGCGGTAACCCCAGTTGATGCGATGGCTGCCATAAAGCCGCGCGAGGCCGCGATGGTCGCCGACCAGCTTGGCAATGCCCGCCGGCATATGGATCAGCGGATTCCAGTCGCGCGGCCCGGCTTCCAGCAGCAGGACGCGCTTGCCGGGACGGGCGCTGAGCCGGTTGGCCAGTACGCAGCCGGCCGAGCCGCCGCCGACGATGACGTAGTCATAGCCCATGCGCTCCCCCTCGCGCCAAGACGGGTCATGGGCACATGTTAGTCTTCGCGCGACCTCAGCAGGATCGCTCCCCGTGAATCCATCCCGAGATGCCCAGACCGGTCAGGCCCATGCCCCCGCGTTGTCGGCGCTGGCGTTCTTCTTCGTGATGGCGGCTTACTACATCATCCGGCCGGTCCGGGACCAGCTCAGCGGGGCGGTCGGATCGCAGTCGCTGCCGCTGTTCTACGGCGCCGTGTTCCTGGTAATGCTCCTGCTCACCCCCGTGTTCGGCATGCTGGTGGCGCGGTTTCCGCGCAAGCGACTGCTGGGCTGGAGCTATTGCTTCTTTGCGCTTTGCCTGTTCGCTTTCGTGCCGGCGTTCGTCGCGCAGGACCAGATCGGTGCACGCGAGCTGGGCGTGGTGTTCTACGTGTGGGTCAGCGTGTTCAACCTGTTCGTGGTGTCGCTGTTCTGGAGCTTCATGGCGGACATCTTCGACAGCAGCCAGGCGCGGCAGGTGTTCTCGCTGATCGCGCTGGGCGGCATGGCCGGCGCGGTAGTGGGGCCTATCCTCACCAAGTACCTGGTCCAGTGGCTGGGGGTCGCTCCGCTGCTGGTGGTGTCGGCGGTCGCCTTGTTGCTGGCGCTGGCGCTGTTGCTGTTCCTCTCCGGCCAGCAAGGCTGGCGGCAGGAGGACGGCGAACCGGTGGGCGGTTCGCTGTGGGCCGGCGTCAGGGAGCTGTGGTCACGGCCATTCCTGCGCTACATGGCGGTATTGATGCTGCTGGGCGACGGCATCGGCACGCTGGCCTACGCGTTGATGGCCGACTACACGAAGGCCCATATCGCGGACAAGATCGCACGCACAGCGTTCTACAACGACATCGATCTCTATACCAATCTCATCGGCGCGGTCTTGCAGCTCACGGTGACCCGCTGGCTGATGACGCGCCACGGCGCTGGCTGGGGCCTGGTCGTGCCCGCACTGGTAAATCTGGTCCTGCTGCTGGGGCTCGCGCTGGTAGGGTCGGGGCAGGTCGAGCTGTTCGGCTATGCGGTACCGATGCTGGCCGTGACGATGGTGGGATCGCGCGCCTTCGCTTACGGCATGACGAAGCCGGCGCAGGACGCGCTCTACACGCGCGTGCCGCGGGAGACGCGCTACAAGGGCAAGAACTTCGTGGAGACGGCGGTGTGGCGCTTCGGGGACTTCGTGGTTACCGGCGGCGTCAACCTATTGGGAATGCTCGGCGCGACGATGGCCGGCATGGCGTCCATCGGCGTCGCCATTTCCGCGCTCGCCGCCTTGATCGCGCGCCGCGCTGGGCATGCCCCGGATCTCGCGCCGGAGTCGCCAGCGACGGGCACGGCGGCGCAAGGCCCGGCCAAAGCCTGACGATCCGCCGCGTCAGCGTCCGGCGATGTACTGCTCGAGATGATCGATCTGTTCGGCCTGTTCCTCGATCACCGCCTTCACCAGGTCGCCGATCGAGATCACGCCAACCACGCGGCTGTCGTGCACCACCGGCAGGTGGCGGATGCGGCTGTCGGTGCACAGGCGCATGCAGTATTCGACGTCGGTGTCGGGAGCGACGGTGAGCACCGGGCTGCTCATGATCGTGGTCACCGGAGTCTCGGCGGAGGAGCGGCCCGCGAGGATCACTTTGCGCGCGTAGTCGCGCTCGGAAATGATCCCCACGAGATTGTCGCCGCGCATGACCAGCAAGGCGCCGACCCGTCGTTCGGCCATGTGCTTGATCGCATCCAGTACGGTGGCGTCCTCGCCGATGCTGAAAACATCGTGTCCCTTGCTGTCCAGCAGATACCTGACCTGGCGCATGCCGAGCCTCCGAGGGTAGGTGGACGATCGCAGGGCCAGTCTAACGCCGCGGCACCACGGAGGTGTAGCAAGAGCGTGAAGCCGCGCCTCAGGCCTCAGCGACCGCCCGCAGAGCGCCGTTCCTCCACGAAGTACAGCGGCCGCTGCTTGCTCTCGGCATAGTTGCGGCCCAGGTACTCGCCGATCACCCCCAGCGCCAGCAACTGCACGCCGCCCAGGAACAGGATCACCAGCATCAGGGTGGGATAGCCCCGCACCGGATCGCCGTACAGCAGCGCCTTGGTCAGTACCCACAGACCGTAGACGAAGGCCAGGAGCGAGGCGCTCAGGCCGGTCCAGGTAGCCAGGCGCAGGGGCGCGGTGGAGAACGAGGTGATGCCCTCCATGGCCAGCTGGGTCAGGCGCCAGTAGTTCCACTTGGTCCGTCCGGCGTGGCGCGGATCGCGCTCGTAGCGGACGGCGGTCTGGCGGTAGCCGATCCAGGCGAACAGCCCCTTCATGAACCGCTGGCGCTCTCGCAGCTGGCGCAGCGCGTCCAGGGCGCGGCGGGACAGCAGGCGGAAATCGCCGGTGTCGCGCGGTACCGGCGTGTCGGAGAGCTTCTCCATCGTGCGGTAGAACGCAGCTGAGGTGAAACGTTTGAAACCGGTCTCTCCGGCCCGCGCGCTGCGGGTGGCGTACACCACGTCATAGCCGGCTCGCCATTGCTCGACCAGGGCCGGGATCAGCTCCGGCGGGTCCTGCAGATCCGCATCGATCACCACCACGGCGTCGCCATCGGCCTCGTCCAGGCCCGCGGTCATCGCCGCCTCCTTGCCGAAATTGCGCGAGAGCTTGAGCGCCTCCACCCGGGCGTCGCGTGCAGCCAGCGACGCGATGATGTCCCAGGTACTGTCGGCGCTGCCGTCGTCTACGTAGAGCGCGCGCCCTTCGAGCGGGAGTACGTCCAGTACGTCCGACAGGCGCGCGTGGAAGGTTTCCAGCACGGCAGCCTCGTTATAGGCGGGGACGACGACGGTCAGGCGCAGCATGAACGGATCCGTTCGGGAAGTGCGCGCATGCTAGCTGACCTTTCCGGCGAGCGCCGAATGCTCAACGGCCGCGCCGCGCCGGCGGTGTCTCGCCGCGGAGGTAGCCAGGGCCGCCCAGCTGCGCCATCTGCTGCTGGATCCAGCCAGCCCGGCTGAGGACATAGGCGCTGGGCTGATCCGCCTTGAAGCGGCGGGGGTTGGGCAGCACCGCCGCGAGTCGTGCCGCCTGCGCGGGCCCCAGGCGCGAGGGCGTCGTCCTGAAGAACTGATCGCTCGCCGCGCCTACGCCGTAGACGCCGTCGCCGAGCTCGGCGATGTTCATGTACACCTCGAGGATGCGCTGTTTCGGCCAGGTCAGCTCGATCAGCACCGTGAAATACGCCTCCAGTCCCTTGCGGACGAAGCTGCGGCCGTTCCACAGGAACAGGTTCTTCGCGGTCTGCTGGCTGATGGTGCTGGCGCCGCGCAGGCGTTTGCCATCCTCGGCGGCGTCCATGGCGTCCTGGATCGAATCGAAGTCGAAGCCATGGTGGTAGGGAAATTTCTGGTCCTCGCCGGCGACCATCGCCATGGGCACGTAGGGCGATACCTCGGACCAGGGCACCCAGCGATGGCGCAGGTGGAAATCCCGTTCGCCGCGGACGAGCGCGCCGAGGCGGCGCTCCATCATCACGGCCGATGTCCACGGCGGCACAAAGCGCAGGACCAGCACCATGAACCAGCTCAGCGTCAGCCAGGCGACCGCGAGAATGGCCATCGAACGGAGCAGGCGGGCAGTCAGGGGGCGGCGTGGCGTCATGGCGGCGGGTCAGGAAGGACGCGGCAGTATAAGAGGCTGCCCCAGGCGGGAGGCCGGCACGGCATGGCGGGTGGCATACACTCGGGGCGTCCAGCCCGCACGGCGCGAGGTGCCTCAGCCCGCTTGCATGGCCGGTGCCCGACCCCATCTAGCGGGGCTGTCCTGAGAGGTCCGAATCCGTGGAAACCGTTCTTGTCGAAGATGTGCTGCACCGCTTCCTGCTGGAGCGTGCCGGTGTGCGCGGCGTGCTGGTGCGGCTGGGCGCCGCCTGGCGCGAGGTGGCCGGCCGGGCCGACTACCCGCCCGTGCTGCGCTCGCTGCTGGGCGAATCGCTGGCCGCCAGCGCCCTGCTGACGGGGAACATCAAACTGGAAGGCTCGCTTTCCATCGAACTCAAGAGCCAGGGGCCGTTGCGCCTGCTGTTCGCCGAATGCAGCGACCAGGGCAAGCTGCGCGGCCTCGCCCGGTGGGATGGCGAGGTGCCCGCCCCGCTGTCGCTGGCCGATCTGCCCGACGCCATCATGGCGATCACCATCGGCCATGCCGATCGCGGCCAACGCTACCAGGGCCTGGTCGATCTGCAGCACGCGGAGCTGGGCCAGGCGCTGGAGAACTACTTCAGCCAGTCCGAGCAGCTGCCGGCGAAGGTGCTACTGGCTGCGGACGGCGAGCACGCGGTCGGCCTGATGCTGCAGCGCCTTCCGGGCGAAGGTGGGCACGATGCCGCGCACGACGCGGACGCCTGGCCCCGTGTCGTGCATCTGGCCGAGACGCTGGGTGGCGCGGAGATGCTTGCCACTGCGCCGGAGGAGCTGCTGTACCGGCTGTTCCATGAGGAATCGGTGCGTCTGTTCGCGCCGCGTCCCCTGGCCTTCGGCTGCAGCTGCTCGCGCGAACGCGTGGAATCGATGCTGCGCTCGCTGGGGCGCGAAGAAGCGGAAGCGGCGCTCGAAGCGCGCGAGGGCGAGATCGAGGTGACCTGCGAGTTCTGCGCCAGGCGCTATACCTTCGACCGCATCGACGTCGAGCACCTGCTCAATCACGCGAGCGTCAGCGCACCCGACACTGCGCAATAAGCGCGCGGGGGAAAAAGCATCCCCTGGCGGTTCAAGGCAGCGCGAAATGGTATTCGCGCTGCAGCCACACGTCGGCCGCGCGGGGCATGGCGAACAGGAAGCCCTGGCCATAGCGGCAGCCCACGCGCAGCAAGGCATCGCGCTGCGCCTCTTCTTCGATGCCTTCGGCGATGACCTGCATCTGCAGGGAATCGGCCAGCACCTGGATGGCGCGCACCACCGCGAGACTGTGCCCGCCTTCGCGGGGCAGTTCGGTGATGAAGGAGCGGTCCACCTTCAGCGTGCTGATCGGATACTGGTGCAGGTAGCTGAGCGAGGAATAGCCGGTGCCGAAATCGTCCAGCGCGATGCCGACGTCGTGTTGGCGCAGGTTGTCCAGGATGCGCTTCACCTGCGAAGCGTTTTCCAGCAGCGCACGCTCGGTGACCTCGATGCGCAGGCAGCGCGGCGGCAACTTGTGCGCGGCGAGCAGGTCGAGCAGGCGGCGGTCCAGGTCCGGCGAGCGGAAATGGCGGCCCGACACGTTGATGCTGATGAAGCCGTCGCTGCCGGTCAGCGCTTCGGCCTGCGCGCAGACCTGTTCGAAGATCTGCCAGTCGATGCTTTCCGAGCAACCGCTTTCCTCGGCTACCGCCAGGAAATCACTGGGCGTGAGCAGGCCCCGGTCCGGGTGACGCCAGCGCAGCAGCGCTTCGTAGCCCACCGTACGCCCGTCTTCGAGCGACACGATCGGCTGGTAGAACGGCACGAACTCGTTGCGGCCCAGCGCGCGGCGCAGGTCGCCTTCCATTTCCAGCAGGGAGAGCGCCTCGCGGCGCAGTCGGTCGTCGAACACGGCGGCGCGATGCCGACCTTCGTCCTTGGCGCGGTACATCGCGGCATCGGCGTCGCGGAGCAGTTCTTCCGGACGCTGGTAGTGCGGGCCGGGCAGGGCGATGCCGATGGACGCGGAAGTGAAGATCTCCTTGGCGCCGAGCCGGAACGGCGTCTGCAGCTCGGCGATGATGCGCTCGGCGATGACCAGCGCCATCCGGTAGTCGGTAATGCCTTCGGCGAGCACGGCGAACTCGTCGCCGCCGAGTCGCGCGACCACGTCGCGCGTCTTCAGGCAGGCGCGGATGCGGCCGCCCACCTGGAACAGCAAGTCGTCGCCAACCAGGTGGCCCACCGAGTCGTTGATCACCTTGAAGCGGTCCAGGTCGATGAACAGCACGGCGAACATGTCTTGCGGGTTGCCGTGGTAGCGCTGCAGGGCCTGTTCCAGGCGCTGCAGCAGAAGCGTGCGGTTGGGCAGGCCGGTAAGCGAATCGTGCAGGGTCTCGTACTTGAGTCGGCGCTCGACGCGTTCGCGCTCAGCGATCTGTTCGCGCAGGTCGCGGTTGGCCAGGGCCAGGGCGCGCGTGCGCTCGGTGACGCGGCGTTCCAGGCTGGCGTAGGCCTGCTTCAGCGATTCGGTGGTGTGCTTGCGCTGCAGCGCGTTGGCGACGTGGTAGCTGACGAAGGTCAGCAACTCCTGGTCGCGCACGTCGTAGGTGTGTTCCGGCGAATAGCTCTGCACCGCCAGCACGCCCATGGCACGCTCGCCCCAGATCAGCGGCACGCCCAGCCAGCAGACGGACCGCGAGCCGTGCTGCCCGATCTCGCCCTGGCGGGACAACCGGTCGATGTCCTCGGGCGAGGCAAGCAGCGGTTTGCCGTGGCGCAGGACGTACTCGGTGAGGCCACGGCCGTGCGAGCGCGGCAGGCGCACGGTGTCGAACTCGTCGACGGAATAGGGGAACGTGAGCTGGTTGGGTTCCTCGTCCAGCAGCGCGATGTAGAAGTTGCGCGCGTACAGCAGACCACCGATCACCCGGTGCACTGCCGCGTAGAAGTTCTCCAGGCTCTCCGAGGCGTTGGCCAGCTCCGCGATGCGGAACAGCGCCGCCTGCAGGCGTTCGCCGCGCTGGCGCTGCAGCACCTGCTGGCGCAGCACGCGATTGGCCTCGCGCAACGCTGCCGTGCGGCTAGCCACCCGTCGTTCCAGCTCGGCATGCGCCTCGCGCCGTTCCAGCGCGGTCTGCACGTGCTTGGCGACGTAGCTGAGCAGTTCGCGGTCGTGCTCGGAGTAGTGCGTATCCTCGCGATAGCTTTGCACCACGATGCCGCCGACCACGCGTCCGTCGCGCTGCAGGGGAACGCCGAGCCAGTGTTCGCACACCGGGCCGAGCAGGACGAAGCGGCCGTCGAGCTGGCGCGAGAGTTCGTCCATCGAGCCCATGATCGGCTGGCCGCTCTGCAGCAGGTTCCAGGTCAGGCTGTGGCGCATGTCCTGCAGCGGCACGCTCTGGTCGGGCGAGGGCGGGTCCTTGTCCATCGTGTCCACGTAGTACGGAAAGCGCACACTGTCCGTAGCCGGATCGTAGAGAGCGACGTAGAAGTTTTCCGCGTACATCAGGCTGCCGAGGATGCCGTGCAGGGCATGCATCATCTCGGTCATGTTGTGCTCGGTGCTGGCCTGGTCGGCGATGGCGTACAGCGCCCGCTGCAGGCGCTCGGCCATGGCGAGCCTGGAGATCGCCTCGTACAGCCGCGAAGTCTCGGCGAGCTGGCGGAGTCGCGAGGCAGCCATGCGGCCCAGCCAGGCAATCTGCTCGGCGGCCCCGGGCGGCAACGGGGCCTCAGGGGTCAGGCTCAGCATGCGCTGGGTCTGGGGGTCCTCGGCCAGGTCCACCAAGCCATGCGCGGAGGGCGCCGCGGCGACGTCCAGCGGCCGCCAGGCCACGGCGGCCCGCACGCCCAGGGCGCGGACCATCTCCGCGCAGACGTCCAGCACGCCGGCGACGTCGGTCACCCGGAACAGCCCTTCCACGGCTGCATGCGCCGCCGCGGAGCCGGGCTCCGCTCGCGGGGGCATCGGGGCGGGATTGTTGGGTACTGAACTCATCCGGCGTGGACCGGTCCATGCTTAGGTCACATGCGCCTTTATATCGTCTCTGTTCAGCGTTGTCGCTGAGCGGAGCGGGCGGGGTCGGCCGCTCTCTGCCGGGACTCGCCCCGGCGGGATTTTGCGGTCCCCGTCACCCAATTAGCCGGGGAAAAAGGGTGCATGTAAAAGTTAAATTGTGGTAAGCTCCGCTCACCCGATCCCTGGGGAGGGTGTGGGTTCCATTCACAAGAGCCTTGTCGGTCGATTTCCATGCGTCGTCTGTTGCTGTCCGTGCCCGTTCTGCTGATGCCGCTCGCCGCGGCAGGGCAGTCGCTGGCCGGCGATACGCATGATCTGGCCAATCGTCTCCTGACCCAGCAACCCGACCAGGTGGTCCAGGTCGGACCCGGCACGGCCGTGCCGTTGTGGCGGGGAAGCGATGGCCGGTGGCTTGCGCTCAAGGCCGACAGCGGCACCTTCGGCGCCGCACAGCGCAATGATGCCCCGCTGCAGTTCAGCGTGGTGGACGCTTCGCGCGCCGTCTCCACCGACCTGACCTATGGCCTGGGTTCCAATCTGCAGGCCCACGTCGGCGTCAGTGAACACAGCTGGGCCAACAACCGCGCGCCGCGCGTGATCGGCAGCGAGGTGGGGGCGACCTACACCAGCGGCCGCTACAGCGTCGGCCTCAGCCTCGGCGCCAACAGCACGCCGAACAACACGTCCGTGCTGCCGCGCCTGCTGCCTGGCGCTCCGGCGGGCGTGAACGGGCTGAGTGCCTTCGACAGCAGCGCCCAGCTCAATGCCCGCGGGCGCGTGGCGCTGGACAGCAAGAGCGGCATCGATCTCGGCGCCAGCGTGGGACGCGTCCGGCTGCTGCCGGGCAACGTGCTGGGCGTCAACCTGCTGGACCAGAAGGCGCTGAGCTTCGGCGTCGATCGCGGCCCGCTGAGCGGCGGCGTGGTGGGGCGCGTGATGCAGCCTGCACTGCCTGGCGCTGGCTACAACAGCGACCGCCGCTGGAGCAGCATCGACCTGGGCGTGACCCTGCGCCTGCCCTGGCAGGGCGAACTGAGCATCGGCGCGCAGAACGTGTGGTCGTCGGGCAACGCCGTGAATACGCCGGCCGGTCCCGAACCGGACCAGTCGCGTACGCCGTATGTGCAGTACCACCAGGATCTCTGAAGCGCTTCGGTTCCGATCCACGAAGTCTCCGCATAAAAAAAGACGCCGTCGCCAGCCAGCGACGGCGTCTTCGTTTGCGCGGCCCGCGCGAGCGCGCTTCAGTCCTGCCGGCGGATACGCAGGTCGCCGCTGAATGTCTCGATCTTGATCCGCGAGCCGCCGCCGCCGGCGGTGGCGTCCAGCTCGGTGCCGGGGCCGTGTTCCACCTTGCGCGGCGTGCCGAAGTCGCTGCGCAGGTCGCCGCTGAACGTATTGGCGTGGATCTGGGCGGCGAGATTGGACGGCGTCTGCACCTGCACGTCGCCGCTCATGCTGTCCACGCTCATGTCGCCGCCGGGCGCCATGCCGCCGCCGATCTGCACGTCGCCGGAGACGGTGCTCAGGTTGAGTCGCTTCCATGGCCCGCCGTTCACGTGAATGCGGCCGGAGACGGTCTGCAGTTCCGCTTCGTGTCCTACCGACGGGGCAAGGATGTCGCCGCTGACGGTCTGCAGATTCACCTTCTCTGCATGGCCGGCCAACTCCAGGCTGCCGCTGACGCTCTCGGCATCCACCGAAGGCGAGCGCGCGTTGATGCGCACCTTGCCGCTCACCGAATTGACCTTGATCTGGCCGCCGTCGATACCGTCGATGCCCATGGGCGCGCTGACCACTTCGACGTCCAGCGAAGCCCCCTTGGGCACGCGCACGTCGAGCGAGGTATTGCCCATGGAAGTGTCGCTGTTCCAGTTGAACCAGCCCGACCGGCTCTGCGGCTCCACCTTGATTTCGAGATGGCTGTTATTGCCCTCGATGGCCAGGGGCTTCGCGCCCTCGCCGAGGCGTCCGCTCACCTGCACCTGGTTGCGATCCCAGGCCGTCACGGTGACCGCGCCTTTGATGTTGCTGATCTCCAACCGCACGTTCGGGTTGGCGTCATGGCTGAGATTGATGGGCGTATCGGCGAGTGCCTGGCCGATCGACAGCGCCAGCAGAACGGGAAGATAGCGGAAGGTTTTCATGAGCTTGCTCCGGTTGACTCAGCCTGCCTGCCGTTCCAGCTGGCGCAACTGCGATTGTCGTTTCTCGGTACGGTCCAGCAAACGCTGCAGCGAGGGCGAATGAGGCGCCTGCTGGATGGCCTGCTGCAGTTCGATGCGTGCCGCATCCAGTTCCACCGCCGCGCCGGCGAGGCGCGGGTCGGTGGGCTTCCAGGTATCGGCCGTACGGGCTTCGATCGCCATGGGAGCCTCGGCCACGCGTAGCTGGTGATTGAGCGCCACGGCGAGCAGCGAGAGACCGGCGAAGCTCGCGGCGAGCAGCCAGGCCTGGCGGCGCGGCGCGCGCGGCTGCGTGCTTCGCGCCACGGGGCTGTCGGCATCCAGCCTGGTTTCGATGTCGGCCCAGAGATCGCGCCGCGGATTGACCGGCTGGCGCAGGGCACGCATCTGGCGATGCCATTCGAGTTCGTTCATGACGCTTCTCCAAGAACCTTTCGCAGCAACCCGCGTGCGCGGTGCAGCTGCGCTTTCGACGAGCCGACGGCCATGCCCAGCTCGGCACCGATTTCTTCGTGCCGCCAGCCTTCGACGTCGTGCAGTACCAGCACGGCGCGCGCCCGGGGCGGCAGTTTGCCGATGGCGCGTTCCAATTCGTCGCGTTCGGCGGCACAGAACGGCGTTTCGCCGTGATCGGGCAGGTCGTCGTCGTCCATCGTGCTCACGGGGTCCGAGCCGCGCGAGCGGATATCCATCAGCGCTACGTTCACCGCCAGGCGGTACAGCCAGGTGCCGAACGCGCTTTCGTGCCGGAAGCCGGCAAGTTTCTGCCAGGCGCGTATGAAGGCGTCCTGGGTCAGGTCTTCGGCGCGGGCGTGGTCGTAGCCGGCCAGGCGGTACACGGCCCCGTACACGCGATCGGCGTGCCGCCGGTACAAGCGCTGGAACGCCGCGCGGTCGCCGTCCGCTGCCGCGCGCACGTCGGCGGCGTCATCGTCGGGCGCTGCGACGGCGGCAGGTGGCATGGGACTTCCGGTGGCGGGGCAGGCGCTGATCATCTTGCCAGCTTGGATGCGGCCCGGTGCGGCAGGGTTTAGAGAAAGGGCGGCCGGGCGCGTGCGCCGCGGCCGCATGGCCGCTCAGGAAGCGACGGCCTGGGCGCGGGGCTCACCGGCGAGCGCGTCCGCCACGCGCTGCAGTTCGTCGTGCAGGCGCTGCGGCATGCGCTGTCCGAACTCGCGCAGGTACTCGCCGATCGCGGCGGCTTCGGCCTGCCAACCGGCATGGTCGACGTCCAGCAACTCGTCCAGTGCCGCGTCGTCGACGTTCAAGCCCGCGGTGCGGAGTTCGTGCCGCGCCGGCAGCGTGCCGATGGGGGAATCGATGCCCTCGGCCTTGCCTTCCACGCGCGCGATCATCCATTCGAGCACGCGCAGGTTGTCGCCGAAGCCGGGCCAGAGGAACTTGCCGTCCTTGCCTTTGCGGAACCAGTTCACGTGGAAGATCTTCGGCAGCTGCGCGCCCGGCTTGTCGAACGACAGCCAATGGCCGAAGTAATCGCCGTAGTGATAGCCGCAGAACGGCTTCATCGCCATCGAGTCGCGCCGCAGCACGCCCACGGCGCCGGTCGCGGCGGCGGTGGTCTCCGAGCCCATCGCGCCGCCCACCAGCACGCCGTGCGCCCAGTCACGGGCCTCGAACACCAGCGGCACCAGCGACGGCCGGCGGCCACCGAACACGATCGCGCTGATCGGCACGCCCTGGGCGTCCTCGGCCTTGGGCGACCAGGTCGGGCACTGCTTCGCGCTCACCGTGAAGCGGGCATTCGGGTGCGCGGCCGGGCCATTGGCAGGGTCGTACGGCCGGCCCTGCCAGTCCAGCGCGGGCTCGCCCGGCAGGCCTTCCCACCAGGGCTGGTTGTCGGCGGTGACGGCGACGTTGGTGAAGATGGTGTCGCGCGCGATGCTGGCCAGCGCGTTCGGGTTGCTGTTCGCGCTGGTGCCCGGCGCGACGCCGAAGAAGCCGGCTTCCGGATTGATCGCATACAGTCGGCCGTCCGCGCCGGGGCGCATCCAACAGATGTCGTCACCCACCGTCCATACCTTCCAGCCATCCTGGCGATAGCCTTCGGGCGGGATGAGCATGGCGAGATTGGTCTTGCCACAGGCCGAGGGAAACGCCGCAGCGATGTAGTGCGTCTGGCCCTGCGGATTCTCGATGCCCACGATCAGCATGTGCTCGGCCAGCCAGCCCTCGTCGCGCGCCTGCCAGCTGGCGATGCGCAGCGCATGGCATTTCTTGCCGAGCAGCGCATTGCCGCCGTAGCCGGAGCCGTACGACTTGATGGTCAGCTCTTCGGGGAAATGCATGATGAAACGGCGTTCCGGATCCAGCTCGCCAACGGAATGAAGGCCACGCACGAAGCTGCCCTCGCTCTCGATGCGCGCCAGTGCCGCGGCGCCCATGCGCGTCATGGTGCGCATATTGGCCACCACGTAGGGGCTGTCGGTGATCTCCACGCCGCAGCGCGCCAGCGGCGAATCGATCGGGCCCATGCAGTACGGGATGACGTACATGGTCCGGCCTTCCATGCAGCCGGCGAACAGCTCGTCCATCTTCTCGTGCGCTTCGGCCGGCGCCATCCAGTGGTTGTTCGGGCCGGCGTCCTCGCGGTCCTTCGTGCAGACGAAGGTGAGGTGTTCCACGCGGGCCACGTCGGAAGGGTGGGAGCGGTGCAGATAGCAGCCCGGGTGGGTCTGCTGGTTCAGTTCCACCAGGTCGCCGCTGCGCACCATCTGCTGCACCAGTTCCTGGTATTCGGCATCAGAGCCGTCGCACCAATGGATGCGGGCGGGGCGGGTCAGCGCCGCCACCTCGTCGACCCAGCGCTGCAGCGCCTCCAGCTTGCTCGCCATGCGTTCCTCACTCTGGTCTTAGGACAAAAAAGAGTAGAAACGGTAGTTTGCGTGAACTGGCCTTTGCAAGGCGGGGTGCAGCAAAGCCACCCCGCAAGGCCCCCAAGCCGCTGATGCGGCTTGGCTTTCAGGCCGGCGTAAGTGTCCGGATCATGTGCTCGACGTAGGCATCGAACTCTTCATGGCTGATGCGCGGTAGACCCAGCGTGAAGTTCAGCTGCAGGAAGCCGACGTAGGCCGCGTAGGTGAGCCGCGCGCGATTGAGGGCCTCGGTCGGTTCCAGCCCCGCTTCGCGGTAGATCGTGGTGAGGAAGTCCATGCGCCGCTGCGAGACGCGGGCCATCACCGGCACCACCTGCGGGTGGTCCAACGCCTTGAGCAGGGCCGCATAGACGCGGTGCGGGGCGATTTCGTGGGCCACGCGCCGGAACAGTTCCGGCAGGCGAGCGCGCGGATCGGGCATGGCCTCGATCTGGCTGATCACCTCGCGCTCGCCGTACTGCTCCCAGCGCTCCAGCGCGGCCTGCAGCAAGGCTTCGCGGGTGCGGAAGTGCCAGTAGAAGCTGCCCTTGGTCACGCCGAGCTGGCGGGCGAGGGCCTCGACGGCGAGGGCGCCGACGCCCTGGTCGGCGATCAGCTTGAGGGCGGCGTCTTCCCAGTCCTCGGCGGAGAGGCGGGTCCGTTCGGTTTTTGCGCTGACATTCATCCGCGCATGGTAGCCCCAGCGCGGTGCTTTGTAATCCGAGCGGTACGGCCGCCGGGCGCGACACGGCGATGCCAACCGGTTGTTGACGGCGGCTCGGACGGCAATCCATACTCGTCCGTATGGTTATCGTCCCGCCCTCGGCGCCCCTTCAAACCTCCTTTGCCGCCGCCGATGGCGTGCGGTTGGCCGTCGACGTACGCGGAGAGAACGGCGCTCCCACCCTGCTGTTCGCCCATGGCTTCGGCCAGACGCGCCATGCCTGGACGGCGACTGCGAGCGCGCTGGCCGACGAAGGCTATCGCTGCGTCACGTTCGACAGCCGCGGCCACGGCGAGAGCGGGCGCGTGGCCGGCGGTGACTACCACATGGAGCAGTTCGCTTCCGATCTGGTCGGGCTGGCGCGGTCGCAGCCCACGCCACCCGTCCTCGTAGGCGCGTCCATGGGCGGTCTGCTCGGCCTGGTCGTGGCTGGGGAGCTGGACCCCGCGCTGTTCCGCGCGCTGGTGCTGGTCGACATCACGCCGCGCTGGGAGACCGCCGGGGTCGAGCGCATCCTGGCCTTCATGCAGGCCCATCCGGACGGTTTCGCCGATTACGCCGAGGCCGCCGAGCAGATCGCCGCCTACCTGCCGCACCGCGCGGGCCGCAAGAGCGAGGACCAGCTTCGCCCCTTGCTGCGCGAAGGCACCGACGGCCGCCTGCGCTGGCATTGGGATCCGGTCCTGCTGGGCGGCGATCTGGTGCGCGAGAGCGAGCGCTACCAGCCGCGCCTGATGAGCGCCGCCGCCCAGGTGCGCGTGCCGGTGCTGCTGCTCTCGGGCGGGCGCAGCGACGTGGTCTCGCGCGACACCGTCGACGAATTTCTCCGGCTCGTGCCCCAGGCCGAGCATGTGGAACTGCCGCGCGCCACGCACATGGTCGCCGGCGACGCCAACGACGCTTTCACCCGGCAGATCGCACGATTCGTGCGGGCGCTGGGCAGCGGAACCTGACATAGACCGCACGGACGCGGACCGATCGAGTAGTGCTTATGCCTGTCTTCTGCAACAACGCCATTTGCGACGAGGTGCTTCCATGTCCGTGATCCTCACCCTGCTGGCGGCACTCATTGCCACCGGCGCCTGTGCCTACCACCGCAGCAGCCTCCGGACCTGGTCGATCGTGACCGTCGCGGCGACGCTGGTGGTCGGGCTGATCGTCGGCGCGCCGGTCACCACGGCCGTGCTGGTCATCCTCGAGCTGCTCGTCGCACTGCCGCTGCTGATGGTGGATTTCCGCCGCAAGAAGATCAGCGCGCCGCTGCTCAAGCTATTCGCCAAGGTCACGCCCAAGCTGTCAGAGACCGAACAGACCGCGCTGGAAGCCGGCACCGTCGGTTTCGAAGGCCAGCTGTTCTCCGGCAAGCCGGACTGGCACGAGCTGATCAGGCAGCCGAAGCCGGAGCTGAGCACCGAAGAGCAGGCCTTCATGGACGGCCCGGTAGAGCAGCTTTGCGGCATGCTCGACGACTGGCAGATCACCCACGAGCTGGCCGACCTGCCGCCGGAGGTCTGGACCTTCGTCAAGAAGAACAAGTTCTTCGGCATGATCATCCCGAAGCAGTACGGCGGCCTGGGCTTTTCCGCGCTGGCGCACTCGGCGGTGCTGCAGAAGCTGGCCACCATGTCGGCCACCGTCGCTTCCACCGTCGCCGTGCCCAATTCGCTCGGCCCGGCGGAACTGCTGCTGCACTACGGCAGCGACGAGCAGAAGAACTATTACCTGCCGCGCCTCGCGGTGGGCGAAGAAATCCCGTGCTTCGCCCTCACCGGCCCGTATGCCGGCTCCGATGCCACCTCGATCACCGACTACGGCATCGTCTGCAAGCAGACGGTGGACGGTGTCGAGACCGTGGGCATCCGCCTCACCTTCGACAAGCGCTACATCACGCTGGCGCCGATCGCCACGGTCGTCGGCCTGGCCTTCCGCATGTATGACCCGGAAAAACTGCTGGGCGACAAGGAAGACCTCGGCATCACCCTGGCCCTGATTCCGCGCTCGACGCCCGGCCTGCAGATCGGCCGCCGTCATTTCCCGCTGAACGTTCCGTTCCAGAACGGCCCCGTGCACGGCAAGGACATGTTCGTGCCGCTGTCGGTGCTGATCGGCGGCCCGCACATGGCCGGCCACGGCTGGCGCATGCTGGTGGAATGCCTGTCGGTCGGCCGCGCCATCTCGCTGCCGTCCAACGCCACCGGCGGCGTGCGCGCCGCGGTCGCGGCGACCGGCGCCTATGCGCGCATGCGCAAGCAGTTCGGTCTTTCGATCGCCCGGTTCGAAGGTGTGGAAGAGGCGCTGGCCCGCATCGGCGGACTGACCTACGCCACGGCCGCGCTGTCGCGCGCCACGGCGGCCGCGGTGGACCGCGGCGAAAAGCCGGCGGTGCCGTCGGCCATCGCCAAGTATCACGCCACGGAATGGGGCCGCGTGATTGCCGGCGACGCCATGGACGTGCACGGCGGCAAGGCGGTGCAGCTGGGCCCGAAGAACTATGCCGGCCGCGCCTGGCAGGGCGTGCCGATCGCCATCACGGTGGAAGGCGCGAACATCATGACGCGCAGCCTGATGATCTTCGGCCAGGGCGCCATCCGCTGCCATCCCTACGTGCTGAAGGAAATGCAGGCGTTGTCCATCGCCGACTACGGCGACCGCCTGCGGACCTTCGACCGCCTGCTGTTCAGCCACATCGGCTTCGGCATTTCCAACGCGGTACGCGCCTTCACCCTCGGACTTACCGGTTCGCGCATCGGCGAGGCCGCGGGCGATGCGTACACCCGCCGCTACTACCGCAAGCTCGACCGCTATTCGGCTGCGCTGGCGCTGTGCGCCGACACATTCATGGGCGTGCTCGGCGGCAAGCTGAAGTTCAAGGAAAAGCTGTCGGCCCGCCTGGGCGACGTGCTGAGCTACCTGTACATCGCCAGCGCTATGCTCAAGCGCTACGAGGACACGGGCCGTCCGGAAGCGGATCGTCCGCTGCTGGCCTGGGCGTTCCACGAGTGCATGTGGCGCACGCAGATGGCGCTGGACGGCGCGATCCGCAATTTCCCGGTGAAGCCCGTGTCCTGGCTGCTGCGCGCGCTCGTGTTCCCGTTCGGCCGCCGCGAAGTCCCGCCGTCCGACCGCTTGGGCCGCCGCGTCGCCGCGATCATCACCGCGCCGGGCGAGGCACGCGACCGCCTGCTCGAATGGGTGTACCTCACCCCGACGGCGAACAACACGGTCGGCCGCATGAACGCGCTGCTGCCGGACGTGATCGCCGCCGAGCCGGTGGAGCGCAAGTTCCTCAAGGCGCAGAAGGCCGGCCAGTTCAAGTCGCACGACTACGTCGGCCAGCTGGCCGAGGCGGAGAAGGCCGGCGTGATCGACAGCGCCGAAGCCGCGCTGCTCAAGCGCGTGCGCGAAGGCGTGTTCGAGTTCATCTCCGTGGACGACTTCGACCCCGCGGAGCTGGGCGCGGCCAAGACCCGGGAAGACGCCAAGAAACTGGCCGACGCCGCCTGACGGCGGACTGCGCGGCGAACCCCGCTGTGCCTCCGCGGAGCGCACAGCCTGGGTTTCGCCGTGTTCTCCTCCGCTACGACCCCTTGCTCGTCCACGGCCTTACGGCGGCGTTCGTGCTCGGTGCGGCGCTATGGGCCGAGCCGCTCTCCCTGCGTTGATGCCCCCGACGAGCCGGCCCGTCCTCAGGGCGCGACCACGCACCGGTTCTTGCCTTCCTCTTTTGCCTTGTACAGAGCGCGGTCGGCAGCCTGGATCAGGTCCTCGTCGTTGCGCGCATCGCCGTCCCACACCGCGATGCCCTGGCTGGCGCTCACCTGGGCAACGAACGGCCCGTGCCGGCCCTCCAGCGGATAAGGTGCCGCCAGCGCGGCGCCGATGCTGCGGCAACGCTCGATCAGTGCGGGTTGATCCGTCACTTCCTCCAGGATCAATGCGAACTCGTCGCCGCCCAGCCGCGCCACCGTATCGCTGGCGCGCAGCAGCTCGTTGAGGCGCGTGGCGATGGCGCGCAGCAGGGCGTCGCCGGCGGGATGCCCGTGATTGTCGTTGACGCCCTTGAAGCCATCGATGTCCAGCATGACCAGCGCGAACGGCTGGCCATGCCGGGGCATTCGCTGCATGGCGGTGGTCAGGCGATCGCGGAACAGCATGCGGTTGGGCAGCCCGGTCAGCAGGTCGTGCGTGGCCTGATGGCGGATCTGTGCCTCGATGCGCTTGCGCTCGGCGATTTCCAGGTCGAGCTGGCGATTGCGTTCCGACAGTTCGTGCAGGGTGGAGCGCAACTGGGCACGTGCCGCGTAGAGCTCCAGGAACACGCGTACCTTCGATTGCAGGATCACGTCGTTCACTGGTTTGGCGATGTAGTCCACCGCGCCGAAGCGGTAACCCTTGAGCCGGTTGATGTCGTCCGCATACGCCGCGGTGACGAAGATGATCGGCGTCTCAAGCAGCTGGCCGGATTCGCCCAGCAGCGACGCGACCTCGAAGCCGTCCATGTCCGGCATGTTCACATCGAGCAGGATCAGCGCGAAATCGTGGTCCAGGCACATCGCGAGCGCCTCGTTGCCGCTGCCGGCTTCGTGCAGCTCGGCGCCGCAGTCGGCGAGCAGCCGGCGCATGGCCACGAGGTTGGCGTGGGTATCGTCGACGACGAGGATCTTGGGGCGTTCGGCAGTCATGACAGACAGATTCGGTTGAGCAGCGGCGCGATGGCCGCCAGGGGCAGGCAATGGTCCGCACCGGCGCGCTCGAGCGCGGCCTGCGGCATGGCAGGGGATTCCGCGTCGTCCGGCTGCTGCACGATGGCCAATCCGCCGCGCGCGCGCAGCGCGGCCAATCCGGCCGCGCCGTCGCTGTTGGCACCGGTCAGTATCATGCCGGCCAATCCCGGGCCGTAGGCTTCGGCGGCAGACGCGAACAGCACGTCGATGGAGGGGCGCGCGAAGCTCACGCGCGGGTCCACGCTGAGCGCGAAACGGCCGTCGGCTTCCACCAGCAGGTGATAGCCGCTGGGTGCCACGTACACGTGGCCGCCGCGCGGGGCCTCGCGTTCGCGCGCTTCCTCGACTGGCATCGCGGCATGGCGCGCCAGCAGTTCGCACAGCATGTCCACGGTGGACGAACCGGTATGGCAACACACCAGGAACGGTTGCGGCAGGCCGGGCAGGATGCCGCCGAAGAGTTTCTCCAGCGCGGCCAGCCCGCCGGCGGAACAACCGATGACGACGGCCTTCGGTGCGCCCATCTCACTCCACCGCCTTCTGCGCGAGGCGGTAGATACGCAGGCCCGCATCCACCGGCACGAAATCGGCCGCGGACGGCGCGAAGTCCAGGCTCTCGCGGGTGCCCAGGCAAAGGAAGCCGCCGCGCACCAGACTGTCGCGGAACAGGGCCAGCGTGCGGTCCTGCAGCGGGTCGGAGAAATAGATCAGCACGTTGCGGCACAGGATCAGGTGCGCCTCGCAGAACACTTCGTCGGCTACCAGGTTGTGATTGGCGAAGATCACATGACGGCGCAGCCGCCCGTCCAGTTTCAGCAGCTCATAGCGTGCGCTGTAATAGTCGGCCAGCGAATGGCTGCCGCCGGCGGCCTGGTAGTTGCGCGACCAGAGCTGGGCCTCCTTGGCCGGATAGATGCCTTCCTGGGCGTGCCGCAACGCAGCTTCGTTGAAATCGGTGGCGTAGATCTGCGTGCGCTCGTACAGCCCGGCCTCCTCCAGCAGGATGGCCAGCGAATACACCTCCTGCCCATGTGCGCAGCCCGCCTGCCAGATGTTGATCTGCGGATACGAGGCCAGCACGGGGAAGACCTTCTCGCGCAACGCGCGGAATACCTCGGGGTCGCGGAACATTTCGGAGACCGGTACCGACAGACCCTCCAGTACCGCCGACAGGAATCCCGGCTCGTGCAGCACGCGCGCGGTCAGCGCGCTGATGGTGCCGCTCTGGTGCGCCTGGGCCAGCTGCCGTATGCGCCGCTTGAGCGAGGCCGGTGCGTACTGGCTGAAGTCGTAGCCGTGGCGCAGCTGTAGTGCGCGCACGAACAGCTCGACCTCGATGTCTTCGAGCTCGGTGTCGCGTGCCTTGCCGCCGCGTTCCTTCATCGGTGCAGCCACACCCGCAGCATCGACGACAGCTTGTCGATGTCGATCGGCTTGGAAAGATAGTCGTTGGCGCCGGCTTCGAGACATTTCTCGCGGTCGCCGCGCATGGCCTTGGCGGTGAGCGCGATGATCGGCAGCTTGCCGAAGCGCGGCTGCGCACGTACCTCGCGGATGGTGTCGTAGCCGTCCATCACCGGCATCATGATGTCCATCAGTACCAGTTCGATGCCCTCCTGCTCGGCCAGCGCCTTCAGTGCCTTCTGGCCGTCTTGCGCCATGCTCACCTGCATGCCCCAGCCGCGCAGCACCTTGGACAGCGCGAACAGGTTGCGCATGTCGTCGTCGACCAGCAGCACTTTGCGGCCGACCAGTTCTTCCATGTCGCCGGCGGCGGGCGCCACGGCTGGTCCGGCACGCCGGCCGCCTTCGCGGATGCTGTGCAAGAACAGGCTGACCTCGTCCATCAGGCGCTCGGGCGAGCGCGCGCCCTTGATCACGATACTGTCGGTGTACTGGCGGAGCTTCAGGCTCTCTTCCCGGCTGAGGTCGCGGCCGGAATAGATCACCACCGGCGGGACGCGCCCGGTGGCGGACAGGCGTTCGAGGAACTCCATGCCGTCCATGCCCGGCAGGCCGAGGTCGAGCACCACGCAGTCGTAGGTCACTTCGTCCACGCGCTGCAGCGCTTCTTCGGCGCTGCCGGCCTCGTCGATGGCGACGTCGTCGCCGCGCAGCAGCGTGCGCATGGCCGCCCGGGAATCGACGTCGTCGTCGACGATCAGCAAATGGCGGGCCTGCCCCTCGGCGAAGTGGAGCAGCCGGTCGAACGCGCCGTTGATGGCCTCCCGGCTCACCGGCTTGGTGAGGAAGCCCACGGCGCCCAGGTCGCGGCCACGACCGGCTTCGTCCACCGCGGAGATGAAATGCACGGGGATGTGCCGCGTCGCGGCGTTCTCCTTCAGCCGCGCGATCACCGTCCAGCCGTCCATGCCCGGCAGCATCACGTCGAGCAGGATGCCGGTGGGGCGGAAGCGCTGGGCGAGCAGCAGGCCGGATTCGCCGTCTCCCGCGGCCAGCACGCGATAGCCCTTGCGGCGCACCATGTCGGCCAGGATACGCGCGAACACCGGATCGTCCTCGATGATGAGGATCGCCGTGTCGCCGGCGGCAAGCGCATCGCGGTCGTCCTCGATGGTGTCCGGCAGGAGGGCGCTGGCCGCGGCAGGGCGCGCTTCAGTGGCGACGTACGCAGGCGCCGGAGCCGTACCTTCCGCGGCTTCCAGGCGCTCGGGCAGCAGCACGGTGAATGCGCTGCCCTTGCCTTCCTCGCTTTCCAGCACGATGTCGCCGCCAAGCAGTTCCGCCAGCCGGCGGGAGATCGCCAGGCCCAGTCCCGTGCCGCCGTACTGGCGGCTGGTGCTGGCGTCGACCTGCTCGAAGGCGTGGAACACCTTTTCCAGCTTGGCGCGTGGAACGCCGATGCCGGTATCTCTCACCGTGATGGCGATGGCCGCCAGTCCCCGCAGCCGTTCCGGCAGCGCCAGGCCTTGCGGCGGACGCGCGACGCGCACCGTGACCCCGCCCTGGTGGGTGAACTTGAACGCATTGCCGACCAGGTTGTTCGCCACCTGCTCCAGCTTGGCCGCGTCGGTGACGATGCTGGCGGGCAGGCCCGGCTCGACCTCCACCCGGAACTCCAGCTTCTTCTCCTGCGCGACGTGGCTGAAGGTCCGCTTCAGCGCGCGCTCCAGATCGGTCAGCGGCAGCTCGCCCAGGACCAGTTCCATCCGGCCCGCCTCCACCTTGGACAGGTCGAGGATGTCGTTGATCAGGCGCAGCAGGTTGCTGCCGGAGTCGTGGATGATGCGTGCCGACTCGACCTGTTCCTCGTTGAGGTTGGCTTCGCGGTTCTCCGCCAGGCTGCGCGACAGGATCAGCAGGCTGTTGAGCGGCGTGCGCAGCTCGTGCGACATGTTGGCAAGGAATTCCGACTTGTACTGGCTGGCCCGCGCCAGCTCCTCGGCCTTCTGCGCAGTCTCGTGCTGCAGTGCTTCCAGCATCCGCTTCTGCTCGTTGAGCGTGTCGGTCTTCTGGCGCAACTCTTCGTTGCTGGCCTGCAATTCCTCAGTCTGCACGCGCAGCTCCTCTTCGGAGGCGAGCAGCCGCTGCGATTGCTCCTGCAGTTCGTGCGTCTTCTGGTTCAGTTCCTCGTTGCTGGCGCGCAGCTCGTGCTGCTGGGCGCGCAGCGCCTCCTCGGACGCGCGCAGTTCGTCGGCCTGCTCGCGGGTCTGGCGCAGCAGTTCCTGTGTACGCATTGCGCGGCCCAGGTTCTCCAGCGACAGCGCGGCGATCGGCAACAGCTCGTCGAGCAGGTTCTCCTGGGCATAGGTGAGGTGGCCGAAGCTGGCCAGCTCCAGCACGCCCACCAGCTTGTCCCGGGACAGCAGCGGCAGCACGGTGATACTGCTCGGCGACGCCTCGCCCGTGGCCGAGTGGATGCGCACGTAATCGGGCGGCACGTTCTGCAGGGTGATCGGCTTGCGTTCCAGCGCGCACTGACCGGCCAGACCCTCGCCCAGCGCGTAGCGCGTGCTCAGGTGGCGGCGTTCGCGGTAGCCGTAGCTGCCTTGCAGTTCGAGGCTGCACTGTTCCTCGTCGTAGGCGTAGAACACGCCCACGCCCGCTTCCAGCAGCGGGGTCAGGGAGCCCGTGAGGCGGTCGCCGAACTCGCGCTGGTCGGCCGCTTTCTGCAGTTCGCCGGCGATCGTGGTGGCGTTGCCCTTGACCCAGGCCTGTTCGCTGGTCTCGATCGCCATCTGCTTGAACACCTGCAAGGCGCGGGCGATCTCGCCGATCTCGTCGCGGCGCTCGGTCTGGCGAATCTCCACGGTGTGGTCGTGCGCGGCCAGCTGGGTCATCTGGCTGGCCATGCGCTGGATAGGCCGGGTGATCAACCGGGAGGTGAGCACGATGACCCAGTAGCCGAATAGCAGGCTCAGCACGATGGCAGCCCAGGTCACGGCCCGAACGAGCGCTACGTCGTGGCGCTGCGCCGTTTCCCGGGCTTCGAGCAATGCTTCTTCGGCGTCCTGCATTTGCTTGACGACGACCAGCAGGTCGTCGATCCGCAGCGCGCTGTGATTGAGGTAGTCCTGCTGGATGCGGGCACGCTCCAGCGCGGCTGCCGCCGGCTCGGTTTCATGGATGCCGTCCATGGCATCGATGCCGTCGCGCCGCACTTCCTTGTGCCATTGGGTGGCCATCGTATGCAGGCGGTCCAGGCGGGCCTGCTGGATGGGGTTGTCGGCCGTGAGCTTGCGCAGGGTGTCGATATCCCTGACCAGCACGAGGTTGGCGCGTTCGAAGTTCGCCAGCTCCTGCGGGTTCGGCGCGAGCAGGTAGCCGCGCAGAGACGCACGGCCATGCAGGAGCTCCTGCGCCACGTCGTCCAGCGAGCTGAGAACCGCGAGCGTATGCCGCGTCCAGCGCGCGCTGTCCTCCTGGCGGGCCAGCGCGGTCAGCGTCACCGCCCCGCCGACCACGAACAGCAGCGCCATGCTGCCGATGGCCAGCAAGATCTTGTGCTGGATCGGCTGATGCGCAAGCCAGGAGTAGCGGCGGGGTGCGGCGGTGGCCATGCGGTTTTCCCTGTCGACGGCCGGGGCGGTCCGGCCTGCGGTGCGCGCAGGGTAACCCAGCGGACGTCAGCCGGGCGTGGCGGGCAGGGGCGGCGCCTGCCGTTTCCAGGCCGGCGGCACGATGGAGCGCCGGCGCAGGGCGATGCCCAGCAGGCCGACGCTGACCGAACTGCAGGCCAGCAGGGCGACCACCGAGGCTTCGGCCCCGAAGGCGCCGCCGCTGAGCCAGTCCGGCCCGCTCAGCGAAGCGACCAGGAAGCCGTCCGCCGGATGGCCGGATACCGCGATGCCGAACACCGTGCCCTGCATGACGTTCCACGCCAGGTGCATGCCGGCGCACACCCACAGCGAACGGGTCACGTGATACAGCAGCCCCAGCAGGATGCCTGCCTCGATGGCGATCGCCGCGGAACTCCACGGCGTCGCGCCCGGGTTGCCAATATGCGCGGCGCCAAAGAACACCGCCGAGATGCCGAGTGCCCACCAGGTGCCGAGGCCTTCCTCGATGATGCGAAACAGCACGCCGCGGGAAATGATCTCCTCGCCCAGGCCGGCACCCAGCCCCACGACCAGCACGGCGGGCACCCAGTCGGCGGAAGGGTTCGTGCCGATGACGTGATAGCTGCCCAGCAGCCAGAGCAAGGTCACCGTCGCGCCCATCAGCGCGGTGCCGACCAGCAGGCCGAGACCGCCCTGTGCGGGCAGCCGGCGCAGCGACAGCTCCGCGAGCGGGCGGCGCTCGACGGCGCGGACCAGCACGACGTAGGCAAGCAGCGGCGCGATGACCTGGCCGAGCAGCATGGCGAACGCACGCAGCAGCGGATCGGCTTCGGCGCGGGACCAACCGAGCATGTGCATGAGCGAGCCGAGCAGCAGGTTGGCGGCGATCATCGTCACGGCAAAGTTGACGATGCGCGCCACTGGTGAGAACACCAGCCAGCGCTGCCGGGCCGTCGCGTCGGCGGGGGTGGCAAAGGCCGGCGCGACGAAGGCGGGCGAGGGGGCGTTCCGCATGAAGACCTCCAGCTGTCGTGAAGGCGGCGCGGGTCCGCGCCGCCCGGGATCACACCTCGACCGAAGCCGCGTGCTCGCGCGTGGCCGAGAAGCGCACCTGCGGCCAGCGCTCCTGTGCCAGCTGCAGGTTCACGCGCGACGGCGCGAGATAGACCAGTTCGCCGGCGGCGTCCACGGCCAGATTCATCGCGTTCTTCTCGCGGAACTCTTCCAGCTTCTTCGCGTCGTCGCAATGCACCCAGCGCGCGGTCGCCACGCCGACGGGCTCGAAGGCCGCGTCCACGCCGTATTCGTCCTTGAGGCGATACGCCACCACGTCGAACTGCAGCACGCCGACTGCGCCCAGCACCAGATCGTTGCTCATCAACGGGCGGAAGAACTGCGTGGCGCCTTCCTCGGACAGCTGCGCCAGGCCCTTCTGCAGCGCCTTCATCTTCAGCGGGTCGCGCAGGCGCGCACGGCGGAACAGTTCCGGCGCGAAGTTCGGGATGCCGGTGAACGAGACCGGCTCGCCCTCGGTGAAGGTGTCGCCGATGCTGATCGTGCCGTGGTTGTGCAGGCCGATCACGTCGCCGGGGTAGGCGCTCTCCACGATCTCGCGGTCGCTGGCCATGAAGGTCAGCGCGTTGGCGATGCGCACTTCCTTGCCGGTGCGCGTCTGGATCATCTTCATGCCGGCCGTATAGGTGCCTGAGCACACGCGCATGAAGGCGACGCGGTCGCGGTGCGCCGGGTCCATGTTCGCCTGGATCTTGAACACGAAGCCGGTGAGCTTTTCCTCATCCGGATCGATCTCGCGCGTGAGCGTGGCGCGCGGCTTGGGCGAGGGCGCGTGCTCGACGAAGAAGTCCAGCAGCAGCTGCACGCCGAAGTTGTTCACCGCCGAGCCGAAGAACACCGGCGTGAGCTTGCCGGCCAGGTACTGCTCCGGGTCGAACGGATTGGACGCGCCCAGCACCAGCTCCAGCTCGTCGCGCAGCTCGGCCAGCGCCTCGGCGCCGATCGCCGCTTCCAGACCCGGCGCGTCCAGGCCCTTGAAGATGGTCGAGTCCTGCCGCGTGAAGTTCTTGCCTGGCTCGAACACGTGCACTTCGTCCAGCACCAGGTGGTACACGCCCTTGAGGCGCTTGCCCATGCCGATCGGCCAGGTGAGCGGCGCGCAGGCGATGCCTAGCACCGACTCCACTTCGTCCAGCAGCTCGATCGGCGAGCGGCCCTCGCGGTCGAGCTTGTTGATGAAGGTCATGATCGGCGTGTCGCGCAGGCGACACACCTCCATCAGCTTGATAGTGCGCTCCTCCACGCCCTTGGCGCAGTCGATCACCATCAGCGCCGAGTCCACCGCGGTGAGCACGCGATAGGTGTCTTCCGAGAAGTCAGCGTGGCCGGGGGTGTCGAGCAGGTTGACGATCTTCCCCTCGTAGGGGAACTGCATCACCGACGAGGTCACCGAGATGCCGCGCTCCTTTTCCAGCGCCATCCAGTCCGAGGTGGCGTGGCGCGCGGCCTTGCGGCCCTTCACCGAGCCGGCCATCTGGATCGCGCCGCCGAACAGCAGCAACTTTTCGGTCAGCGTGGTCTTGCCCGCGTCAGGATGGCTGACAATGGCGAAGGTGCGGCGGCGGCGGGTTTCGTCGAGATGGGTGGACATGCTGGCGGGCCGGGACGTCGATTGCAAACCCGCGATTGTACTGCGCCTAGGCCCCTCCGGCCCCTTCGAGCGCGATCCGGCGCCGCTCCAGGCTCTCCGCGGTCCAGACCTCGCTGCGGCGATAGAACGCCGGCACCGCCCGGGAGCCCTCGGGAATCACCACCCAGGGCTGCTTGCTGGCGGTGAAGACGTGGATGTCCGGCGGCAGGCGGTCGGGGTCGTCCAGTGTGCCCACGCGAACGTAGGCGAAGGTGGCGCCGCCGCCGGCGTAGTGGCTCCAGAGTGCCACCATGCAGTCCGGACAGCGCGCGACCTCCTGGCCCTTGCCGCTGAAGCTGGGGATGGTTTCCAGCAGCGGTCGGCCGCGCAACGGCTGGACCCGGTCGGTTTCTATCATCGCGTTCAGCGCGAACGCGGCGCCGCTCTCGCGCTGGCACCAGCGGCAATGGCAGCACTGCACGATCAGCGGCTTGCTCAGCAGGCGGTAGCGGACTTTGCCGCAGGTGCAGCCGCCGTCCATGGGCAGGAACTCGACGGGCATCGACAGGCTCCGGCGACGTTGATTTGGGGCAGCCTACTCCTGGACCAGCAGGTCCTCGTAGAAGGCGCCGTAGGGCTCGGTCGGGTGGGCGATCTGGATCTCCAGGATCCACAGGCCGCCGGAAGGCGCGCAGTCGAGCGTACCGAGGTCGCCGGCCTTGTGGATGGCGTGCGGAAAGTCGCTCACCCGGTGCCCCTTGATGGCGTGGTTGAGGCGCCAGCCCATGGCTTCCGCCCGTTCGGCGGCGAAAGCGTACAGCGCCTCGCCGCTCAGCCCCTGTGTGCGCCAGGCACCGGCCACCTCGTCGAACAGCGTGCGCGCGGCCGCGGCACAGGCCTGCTTCGCCGGATCGGTGCCGGTGCTGAAGGTGTCGCCTACGTCGCCCTCGTGGCCATCGAACACCAGGCCCAGGTCGATGAAGTAGATGTCGTCCTCGCCCAGCCTCACGTCTGGGTTGGAGCGCTCGCGGAAGGTCCTGGTGGTGTTCTCGCCGATGCGGATCACCACCGGATGCCACAGGCGTTCCATGCCCAGGGAGCGGAACACCTCGGCCGCCTCGGCCCGGGCTTCGTCCTCGCTGATGCCCGGCCGCATCCGTTCGCGGATGCCGCGCAGGGCGGCCCAGCTGCGCTCGCGGGCGCGCAGCATCAGCGCGGGATCGAAGGCCGGCCCGACCGCCTCGCGAGACGAGGAGGCGAGGCGCGTGTGGTCGGTGGCAGCGTTCATGCGGTCAAAACCCGAGCAGGATCAGGCCCAGCGCGGCGGGCGCGGCCTGGAAGAGCAGGATGCGGCGGGCCGCCGTGAAGCCGCCGTACACGCCGGCCACCAGCACGCAGCCGAGGAAGAAGCGGGCGACGGCCACGCCGTCCGCGCCCAGCCATAGCGCCCACAGCAGCCCCGCGGCCAGAAAGCCGTTGTACAGGCCCTGGTTGGCGGCCAGCACCTTCGATTGGGCGGCGAACTCCGCCGTGGTCCCGAACGCCCGGCGGCCGGAGGGCTTCTCCCACAGGAACATCTCAAGGACCAGGAACCACGCGTGGAGCAGGGCGACCAGGGCGATGACGATGACGGCGGCGACGGACATGGCAGCTTGGCGATGACGGAATACAACAGCTTGGCGCAAGGACGGGCATCGTGTCGACAGCACCTTTCACCAGAGAATGCTCCGCCTCATTCATGCCTCCGGAGCGTCACCACCAGCACGTCCCGGTGCGCCGCCCGCGACGGGTCGCGCGGCGTCACCGGCGTGACGCCGTGGAAGACCCGGGCGTCGTCGACGAGCGCGGCGTCCAGCGGGTGGGTGAGGGTGAAGCTGCCCAGCAGGCGGCCGTCCGGGCCGTGGATGGTGGTGGTGCCGCTTTCGATGTTCTCCCGGTCCACCAGCAGCACCAGTACATAGTCCACGCCGTCCCGATGCACGCCTTCCGGCGTGGGCTCGCCTGCCAGGCCGGCCCGGGCCTCGATGCGGAACTGGTGCACCTCCACATGCCAGCGGGCGACCTGGGGCGCCAGGGGGGTGAAGAAATCGCGGGCGAAACGCAGGATGCCCTGCAGGCTGGCCCCTTCGGCGACCTCCGGCAGGATCGGCTCGAACCAGCGCTCGATACCCCCTTGCAAGCGGTTGTAGTCCAGGCTCTGGTAGTGCGGCTGGTGCTCGCGCCGCTCGAACGGCCCCTCCGGCCCGGCAGCGAAGACGGCGTGCCGCCGCCGCCGCTGGCGGCCTTTCGCGGCCAGGTAGTCGTCGGGTCCCAGGTCATTCCAGCTGGCCGCGAAGGCGGCCCAGTCCGCCATGCCCCCGAGCAGGTCCTGCATGGCGCGGTGGGCGACGAAGGCGAAGCCGTCGGCGCGGAGCAGCCCGCGCAGGGCCTGGGGGGAGGCGGCCTGGTGGTCGGGGTCGGTCATGAGTGTCCCGGGGGGAGTGGGAAAGCGGCCAAGCATAGCGCCGCCGAGGGGGCGCGGCATGGCGGGCGGGAGCGCCCGGTGGCGCGCGGATCCCTTGCCCTGCAAGGGCTGGGACCGTTCGGACGTCCAAAGCCGATCGACGATCGGACGTGTGGATGTGTAGACGTTTAGACGTCCAAACTATTGACATCGCCTTCCATGCGCCGATAGAGTGCCCGTCACTCATCGAGACCGGCTGAGGGACAGGCCCTTTGAAGCCGGGGCAACCTGCGGGATCCGCCCGCGACGGTGCCAACTCCTGCGGAGGCGCTGAAGCGCCGCCGAGAGATGGGCGAGCTTCGTGCCGGCAATCGTGCCGGTTCGCGTGGCGACCTCTCCGGATCCGCAGGGCGATGCCCGAACCGGAGAGCGAGATGTCCAGCCAGCCCTTGTCCGCCACCACCGCCGCCACGCCCTGTACCCCGGCGGGTGCCGTCCGCGCGGACCTCACCACGCAGCGCAGCTCCCGCCGCATCCGCTTCACCCCCAAGTACGGCAGCCTCCCCTGCGAAGTCGATGTGCGCTACCTGTGGTGCGGTGCGCCCGACGCGCCCACCGTCATCGTGCAGGGCGGCATCTCCGCCCACCGCGACGTGGTGGCACTGGACGACGAGACCGCGCCCGGCTGGTGGCAGGAGGCCGTCGGTGCCGGGCGGCCGATCGATCTGGACCGCTACCGCGTCCTGTCGATCGACTGGCTTACCCCAGCGGACTTCGACGGCGCCTCCGCCGTCTCCAGCGAGGACCAGGCCGACGCCCTGGCCGCCCTGGTCGAGGCGCTGGGCATCGGCCGCGTGCACGCCTTCGTCGGCTCCTCCTATGGCGCCATGACCGGCCTGGCCTTCGCCGCCCGCCATCCCTACGCGCTGGACCGCCTGGTGCTGCTTGCCGGTGCGCACCGCCCGCACCCGCTGTCCACCGCGCAGCGCGCCGTGCAGCGCGGCATCGTGCGCCTGGGCCTGGAAGCCGGGCAGCCGGAGCAGGCCCTTTCGTTGGCGCGCCAGCTGGCCATGACCACCTATCGCGGCAGCGAGGAGTTCGCGCGTCGCTTCACCGCCGCGCCGGAATTCCGCGAGGGACGTTTCCATTTCCCCGTCGAGGATTACCTCGAACATGCCGGCCGCCGCTTCGTCGAGCGCTTCGACGTCGAGCGCTTCCTGGCGCTGTCCGAGTCGATCGACCTGCACGACGTGACGCCGGAGCGCATCGCCGCGCCCGCCACGCTGATCGGTTTTCCGTCCGACCGCCTGGTGCCGCTGTCCGACCTATGCGAACTGCAGCGTCGCCTGCATGGCCCGGCCACGCTCGAAGTGCTCGAGTCGCCGTACGGCCACGACGCCTTCCTCAAGGAAACCCATCGCCTCGCGCCGCTGCTGCGCGAAGCGCTGGCCTGAACTTTTTCCGTCACACCATCGCCGCACCGGACAAGAAGCTAAGGAACACTGCCATGAGCGACACTACCGCCCCCTGTAGCACCCTCACCCGCGCGGTGCGCGCCGGCATCGAGACCGATACTCAGCACGGCGCGGTGGTGCCGCCGCTGCATCTGTCGACGAACTACGCCTTCAACGGCCTCGGCGGCAAGCGCGCCTACGACTACTCGCGCAGCGGCAACCCGACGCGCGACCAGCTCGGCAACGCGCTGGCGGAGCTGGAGCAGGGCGCCGGTGCCGTGGTGACGGCCAGCGGCATGGCCGCGGTGGCGCTGGCGCTGGAGCTGGTGCCGGCGGGCGGCCGCGTGCTGGCCGCCCACGATTGCTACGGCGGTACCTGGCGCCTGCTCGATGCATGGGCGAAGAAGGGACGCTTCAGCGTCGAGTTCGTGGACCTCACCGACAGCGTCGCGTTGGCGGCCGGGCTTGCCGCCAAGCCTACGCTGGTGTGGGTGGAGACCCCGTCCAATCCGCTGTTGCGCATCACCGACGTGCGCCACGTGGCGCAGGCCGCCCACGCGGTCGGAGCGCTCGTGGTGGTGGACAACACCTTCCTGTCGCCTGCGCTGCAGCAGCCGCTGTTGCTGGGCGCCGACGTGGTCGTGCATTCGACCACCAAGTACATCAACGGCCATAGCGACGTCGTAGGCGGCGCCGTGATCGCGCGCGATGCCGCGGTCGCCGAGCAGCTCAAGTGGTGGGGCAATTGCAACGGCCTGACCGGTGCGCCGTTCGACAGCTTCCTGACCCTGCGCGGGCTGCGCACGCTCAGCGTGCGCCTGCGTCAGCACCAGGAGAACGCGCAGCGCATCGCCGAGGTGCTGGACGGTCATGCGGCCGTGCGCAAGGTCTACTACCCGGGCCTGGAAGCGCACCCGGGCCACGCGCTGGCTGCGCGCCAGCAGTCCGGTTTCGGCGCCATGCTCAGCTTCGAGCTGGAAGGCGACGTGCCGCAGATCGAGGCTTTCGTCGATGGCCTGCAGTTCTTCTCGCTGGCCGAGTCGCTGGGCGGCGTGGAGAGCCTGGTCGCGCACCCGGCTTCGATGACGCACGCTTCGATGGCGCCCGAGGCGCGCCGCAACGCCGGTATCGCCGATACGCTGCTGCGCCTTTCGGTCGGTATCGAAGATGGCGACGATCTCGTGCGCGACATCGACGCCGCACTTGCGCGTGCCTTCGCTTCGCTGGCCGCCAAACGCCGGGTGATCGCATGAGCGCGGTGCTGGCCGAAGCCGTCGAGACGGCCGAACGTCCCGCATTCGCCGCGTCGGGCACGGCCATCGTGCTGCTGGGCACCGGCGTGGTCGGCGGTGCGTTGCTCAAGTTGCTCAACACGCCGGCGGCGGCTTCGCTGCGCCTGGTCGGCGCGGCCAACTCGCGCCGGCAGCAGACCGAGCCGGAAAAGCTGGCCGATCGCGCGTTGCGGGAGAAGCTTCGCAGCCACGGCGAACCTCGCGACGATGCGGCATTGCTGCAGGCGCTCGACGCCAGCGGTGCGGCTGCGAAGGTCATCATCGACGCCACCGCCAATGCCGGGCTCGCGGCGCGCCACGCCGACTGGCTGGCGCGCGGTTATCACGTCGTCACGGCCAACAAGGCTCTGGCCGGCGGCGAGCTTCCGGGCTGGCGCGCACTGCAGGCGGCCGTGGCCGAAGGCGGCCGCTATGGCGACTCGGCCACGGTCGGCGCGGGCCTTCCGGTGCTTTCCACCCTGCGCCGCCTGCGCGCCTGTGGCGATGCATTGCTCACCCTGGAGGGCGTGTTCTCCGGCTCGCTGTCCTACCTGTTCAACCAGTACGACGGCAGCCAGCCGTTCTCTGCGCTGCTGCGCGAAGCGCGCAAGCTCGGCTACACCGAACCCGACCCGCGCTCGGACCTCTCCGGCGAAGACGTGGCGCGCAAGCTGCTGATCATCGCCCGTAATGCGGGCTTCGCCTTGGGAACGGACGAAGTGGAAGTGGAAAGCCTGGTGCCCGAATCGCTTCGCGCGGTGGACACGGAAACCTTCCTCGCACGCCTGGAGGAACTCGACGAACCCCTGGCGCAGCGCCATGCCGAGGCCAAGGCGCGCGGCGGCGCGCTGCGTTTCCTGGCGCGCCTCAACCAGCGCGGCAAGGCGCGCGTCGGCCTGGTCGAAGTCCCCGCCACGCATCCGGCGGCCCGCCTGTACGGCACCGACAACCAGTTCGCGCTCACCACCACGCGCTACCACGCCCAGCCGCTGGTGATCCAAGGGCCGGGCGCGGGGCCGGAAGTGACGGCGCAGGCTTTGCTGGGTGACGTGCTGGCCCTCGCCTGAGGGAGAGGAACGCCGACGGGTCAGGCTTCGGCGTTCTCTTCTTCAATGGCGGACGTGCGAGAACGCGGATACGCCCATTGCGCCAGCATGGGCGCAAACCGGATGAGCACCAGGCCGATGGCTACGTGCGCGATCAGCTGATTGAAGTAGGCCCAGGCCATGTATTCCGTGGCGCCGCTGAGACCGCGCACGATGTTGAATCCCGACACGCCCAGCTCAAGACCCGAGACGATGGCCCATGCCCCAATCGCGCGCAGCGCGACGCCGAACCACAGATAAGGTGTCATGCCATCCTCCTTGATATTGGCCGGGCCGGCTGGCCTAGCCTGCATGCTATCGCATCACGGGTTACTGGTGAGCCCGATAACGGGATGAAAAAAAGCGCGGACATGCCGCGCTTTTTTTTGGAGCAGGGTACCCATCAGCGCCGCGTGATTCGTTCCGCTTCGTACTCATCCGGCGGCACCAGGGGTTCGCCCGGATGCGCGCTCGCCTCGCGCTCGGCTGCATCGACCGACGGCGTGCGCCAGCCGGACTTCACGCCCCATACGTAGAACACCAGGCCGACCACCGCGACAACGGCAAGGTCGGTGCCGTAGCTGAGATAGCCCTTGCCGCCGAACATCGTGCTGCCTGCCCAGGACACCAGGGCCAAGGTGGGAAGGTAGAAGATCATCCACCACGCGCCCTTGAGCTGGCGGCCGAAGTCCTCCCAGCCATTCTTGGCCTGGTAATAGAAGTACACCGGCAGCGCCACGACCATCAGCAGGATGATCTCGCCCGTCAGCGGCCACTTGGCCCAGTACAGCAGTTCCGTCGCCATGATGAAGGCCACGCCAGCGAGCACCGGGAGACCAACGATGCGCAGCGGCCGGTGCAGATTCGGCGCGGTGCGGCGCAGGGTCATCGCGCTGACCGGGCCGGTGAGGTAGGAGATGATCGTCGCCACCGAGATCACCGCCGCCAGCGTGCCCCAGCCGCGGAAGAAGAACAGGAACAGGAACGACACCGCCAGGTTGAACCACATCGCCGGCCGCGGGATACCCCACTTCGGATGGATGCGGCCGAGCATCTTCGGCATCGTGCCGTTGCGCTCCATGCCATAGATCATGCGTGCCGTGGTGGCCGTGTAGGTGATGCCGGTGCCGCTGGGGCTGATGAAGGCATCGACGTACAGCAGCATCGCCAGCCAATGCAGGTTGACGATGATCGCCAGCTCGGCGAACGGCGAGCGGAAGTCGATGCCGTGCCAGCCGGCCTTGGCCAGCATCTCCGGCGGCACCGCGCCCAGGTAGGCCACCTGCAGGATCACGTAGACGATGGTGGCCAGCACGATCGAGCCGATCACCGCGAACGGGATGCTCTTGCCTGGGTTGTGCGCCTCGCCGGCGAGGTTCACCGGGCTCTGGAAACCGTTGAAGCTGAAGACGATGCCCGCAGTGGCCACGGCGGTGAGCACGGCGGCGAAGTCGATGGCGTGCGAATCGCCATGCACGCCCACCGAGAGGTTCTCGCTGTGGAAGCCGCTGGCGATCAGCGCCAGGCCGGTCGCGGCCGGCACGATCAGCTTGAACACGGTGATGGCCGTGTTGGAGCGGGCGAACAGCTTCACGCTCCAGAAGTTCAGCAGGAAGTACACGATCACCAGCACGGCAGCGATTCCCAGGCCCGGCGGGGTCAGCTCGCCGTGGCCGTCCGGCATGTGCACGTACAGGTCCTGCGCCCACTGCCACGGCCAGGAGGCCATGTACTGCACCGAAGCCTCCGCCTCGACCGGGATCACCGACACGATCGCGATCCAGTTGGCCCATGCGCCGATGAAGCCCACCAGAGAACCGTGCGAATAGTGGCTGTAGCGCACCATGCCGCCGGACTCGGGGAACATCGAGCCCAGTTCCGCGTAGGTCAGGGCGATGGTCATGATGATCGCCGCGCCGAGCACCCAGGCCCAGATGGCGCCGGGACCGGCCAGGCCTGCCGCGCGCCATGCGCCGAACAGCCAGCCCGAGCCGATGATGGAGCCCAGGCCGGTGAGCATGAGCGCGAAGGGACCGACTTCGCGCCGGATCGAGCTGGAAGAGGACATGCAGACTCCCGCAGGTATGGATCTCGAACGGCCGCCCCCTCGGACGGCACAAGGGCGGGATGATGACAGCCCCCAGCCCGGCTGTCAGCCTGCGGAAGACATGACCGGCGCGGTGACTCGCCCTCGGAAAGGGCGCGCCAAATGCATGGCGCGCCGCAACATTTCCCCCCGACACCACGAGGCGCGGCTACCTTCGGCAGGGTACGGTGGCGCCTGCGAGCCCGGGCCGCAGAAAAAGGGGCGCCACAGGCGCCCCTTCCATGCCGCGGCAGCGCGCCCGGCTCAGTAAGGCCGGCCCTGCGGGTCTGTGCCGTATGCGATATGCAGCAGTTGCGGGT
Organism: Dyella sp. BiH032; assembly: GCF_031954525.1. Lineage (NCBI taxonomy): Bacteria > Pseudomonadati > Pseudomonadota > Gammaproteobacteria > Lysobacterales > Rhodanobacteraceae > Dyella > Dyella sp. BiH032. Next base: position 4,331,021 of record NZ_CP134867.1, on the reverse strand, counting down.
CGGTGTCGGCGATCTCCTGGATGCGCTCCGGCTCGATGCCGCGTGCGCGCATGGCGTTGAGCTGGTCGGGCCCGGCACCGATCAGCGCTTCGCGCTCGTCCTTGTTCTCGATGCCCGCGCCCTCCAGGAACTTGTTCTGGGCTTCCTTGTATTCCTGCTCTTTGTGGTGCTGCTCGACGAAGTGCAGCGCGACCACCGCGACGGTGGCGACCGCAATCCCGATGGGGCCCGCGAAGCCGCCCAGCATTTCCTCGCCGCCGAAGGCCGCCAGCGCCGCGCCGCCCGCGCCCACGCCGGAGAAGATCGCGGTGGGATAGTCGTGGTCCGCGACGCCTTTGATCGCGCCCGCCGCGAAGTACGCGACGTTGAGCGCGCCGATGAACTTTTCGGTGAGTTCCGGCGCCTCGTGCCCCCATTGCTGGAGCACGTTGTTCTTGTCCAGCGCCTGGATGGTGCCGATCATCGCGTTCTTGGCCGGCGCCAGGTCGAGGCCGAAGGCCAGCGAGCCGATGACGTTCTGCACGCTGGGGTCGTCGATGGTCTTGCCGGTCTGGCTGATGAAGGCCGCGCCGGTGATGCCCAGCGCCATCGTGCGGAACAGCATGCCGGCCTTCGCGTCGCTGAAGGGGAGTTCCTTCAGCTCATTCAACTCCTTCTGCGTTGCCGCGAACTCGTTGACCGCCTTGCCTTGCTTGGCGTCTTCGAGCGTTTCCGTGCGCAGCGAGTTGACGACGTCTTCCAGCTTGTCGATGCCCTTGTCGACCTCGCCCTGGGGAATGCCCAGCATCTTGGCGCCGATACCGCGGAACGATTCCAGCGTCTGCTTCACCTTGGCGATGCTGGCGTCGTCGGAGGGATTCATCTCGCCGAGCGCGGGCATCAGGTTGCTCACCACGTAGGCTTTGCCGATGGCAGCGGTGAAATCCTTGTCCTTGTGACCCAGTTCGATATAGAGCTTGGCCGCCTCGCCGCCTTCCTTGCCTTCGAACACGCTGGGGTCCTGGGTGGCCGCGAATTCGATCGACTGCTTGGTGGTCTCATCGTCGAGGAGCTTGGCGGCGCCTTCCTTCGAGAGACCGTAGGCCTTGAGGTTGTCCGGCACGTCCGTGAGCGAGGTGACGTCGAGGTCCAGCGCGCGCACGTCGGCGACCAGCTTGTCCTTGTGTGCCTTCAGCTGGTCCTGCCAGTCCTTGCCTTTGCCGTCGATGTAACTCTTGATGGCCTTCTGCTTCTGCTCGTCGGTGAGACCCGGACCCAGATCCTTGATCAGGTTGTTGAGCTCCTCGGTCTGCTTGGCGTAGGCCTCCATGTCCTGCTTCAGCGTCACTTTTTGCAGAGTGGCCATGCCGGCCTTCACTGAACCGACCATCTGCAAGGCGAGGTCCTGCTTGCCGTCGGCCTGCAGGTCGCTCGCCACCGCGATCGCCAGCGCGGGATCGCCGCCGTCGGAGATCGCCTGCGCCACGTCCGTGCGGTTGGCGAGCATGGAGTTCTTCTCCAGGTACTTCGCCACGTCGCTGGCGAAGTCGCGCTGCATCGCCTGGCCCGCATCGCTGCCGCCGAGATTGCGATAGACCACGCCCAGGTCGCGGTAGATCGCCGGATCGGACATGGCGCTCAGCACTTCGCTGTTGCTCGACAGCCAGGAGCGGTCGTCCTGCGCGTTCCACCACTGCGTGGTGACCGCGCGGCCCAGATCGGGCGACTGGCGCGAGAGATCGGCGAGGTACTTCGCGCAGTCGGCCGCGGACTTGCCCGCGGCATCGTGCGCCGCGTCGGCCACCCATTGCTTGACGCGCGGATCGGCGAGCACCGCGTCGACGACTTCCTTGGGCTGGCCCTGCAGGTTGATGCCTTTGAGCTTGTCCGCTGCGCTCCAGTCGCCGTAGTAACCGGGGATCAGCGAATCGGCCTTGGCCTTGACCTGATAGTCGTGCACGCCGTCCTTGATCAGGCCCGTGGCGGTGGCGTCCCCCTGGTGGCGCGCGAGGATCGCGTCGCCGGCGCTCTTGGCGATCTGGTCGGTGGGCGTGCGGAACGGGCCGGGCACGCCCTGGTTGCGCGACGCGACCTCGCCGGCGATCTCGTCGTGGATCGCCTGGTTCATCGCCGTCTTCGCTTTGTCCACCGTGTCGTCGGCGTCCTGGCGGATCTCAGAGCGCAGCGCGCCGTTGCGAGGCGCATTGCGGATCGCATCATCGCGATCCTTCACCGCCTTCTCGTACGCGGCGATCGCCGCGTCGGTCTTCTCCGCAGGCGTGGCCGGCGCCTTGGCGGTCTGCGTATCGTCCTTGACCGGCTGCACTGCGTTCGGCGGCAGCTGCAGCTGCTGCCCGGGCGTGAGCGTCGCATCCACTGTGATGTGGTTGGTGCGCGCAAGTTCTTCCGGCGTGACCTGATAAGTTTTTGCGACACTCGCGACCGTGTCTTGCGGCTTCACCACGTGCGGAGGCGGCGCAGGCGGCGCGGCGGGCGGTGTGTAGCGGACGGAAGTTCCTGCGTCGACGGGAAACATGGCGCGAGCTCCAAGGGCGAAAAAGACCGGCGCATTCAGCGCTCGCCGTCATGGAGCTGCAATAAGGGGTTTCCCTAGGTGACGGCGGCGTGACTTCCGCCGCGCGCCGAGCGCATCAGCACTCGATGACGTTCACCGCCAGGCCGCCGCGCGAGGTTTCCTTGTACTTGTCCTTCATGTCGCGGCCGGTGTCGCGCATGGTGGCGATTACCTTGTCGAGCGACACGCGATGCTTGCCGTCGCTCTTGAGCGCCATGCGGCTGGCGTTGATCGCCTTGACCGAACCCATCGCGTTGCGCTCGATGCAGGGAATCTGCACCAGGCCGCCGATCGGGTCGCAGGTCAGGCCGAGGTTGTGTTCCATACCGATCTCGGCGGCGTTCTCCACCTGCAGTACGTTGCCGCCCAGCGCGGCGGTGAGGCCGCCGGCGGCCATCGAGCAGGCCACGCCGACTTCGCCCTGGCAGCCGACCTCGGCGCCGGAGATCGAGGCGTTCTCCTTGTAGAGAATGCCGATCGCCGCCGCGGTGAGCAGGAATTCGATCACGCCGTCGTCGTTCGACTTCGGACAGAAACGGAAGTAGTAGTGCAGCACCGCCGGCACGATGCCGGCCGCGCCGTTGGTAGGTGCGGTCACCACGCGGCCGCCGGCGGCGTTCTCCTCGTTCACCGCCAGCGCGTAGAGGTTCACCCAGTCGAGGATGGTCAGGGGATCCTTGAGCGCCGCCTCCGGCTGGCCGCGCAGGTCCTGCGCCATGGCGGGTGCGCGGCGGGCCACTTTCAGGCCGCCGGGCAGCACGCCGGGCGAGCGCAGGCCGCGCGTGACGCAGTCCTGCATGGCCTTCCAGATGTTGAGCAGGCCGGCGCGCGTTTCCGCCTCGCTGCGCCACACCTTTTCGTTCTCCATCATCAGCTGCGCGATGGTCATGCCGTGCTGCGCGCACAGCGCGAGCATCTCGTCGCCGGTGGAGAAGGGGTAGGGCAGGGCGGTGGTGTCGGCGACGATGCGGTCTTCGGCAGCCTCGTCCTGATTGACGACGAAGCCGCCGCCTACCGAGTAATAGTCGCGCGTGCCCAGCTCATGCCCCTCGGCGTCATAGGCAGTGAAACGCATGCCGTTGGTGTGGAACGGCAGCTTCTGGCGCTTGTTGAACACCAGGTCGCGCTTCTCGTCGAATTCGATCTCGTGCCGGCCGAGCACGCGCAGGCGCTTGGTGCTTCGGATGCGCGCGAGCACTTCGGGGATGCGGTCCGGATCGACGGTGTCGGGATGTTCGCCTTCGAAGCCCAGCAACACCGCCTTGTCGGTGCCGTGGCCACGCCCGGTCATCGCCAGCGAGCCGTAGAGCTCCGCGCGCAACCGCGCGACGCGGTCCAGCACGCCCTTTTCCTCCAGCCAGCGCTCGGCGAAGCGGGCGGCGGCGCGCATCGGACCCACCGTATGGGAAGAGGACGGCCCGATGCCGATCTTGAAGAGGTCGAATACGCTGACGGCCATGGCGGGATGCGGGGCTGGAAGGGGGAACCCGCTATTCTACGCACGCCCCCGTCCCCTGGCAGTCCGTACGCCGCCGTCTGTTCCCATGGCCGACCTGATCCTCTACCAGCGCGATTACTGCCACCTGTGCGACCAGGCCCTGGCAGTCATGGCCGAGGCGCGTGCACCGGACTTCGACAGCCTGTGGGTAGACGACGATCCGGCGCTGGAGGAACGCTACGGCACCCGCGTGCCCGTGCTGCGGCACCTGTGCGACGGACGCGAGCTGGACTGGCCGTTCGATGCTGCGGCGGTGCGCGCCTTCCTGGCGTCCGCGCCGGCGGTCAGCGGGACCTGAGCCGGCGCAGGATTTCCTCGCGCGCCTCGCGCAGGATCGAATCGCGGTCCAGCCCCGCCACGATGTCCGCCACCGCGCGCTTGGCGCCCAGCTCGCCCCAGGACTTGCCTGCCACCAGATAATGCTCGGCCGCGCGCCCGATCAGCACCGTGGCGTACCAGGCCAGCGCGCCCTGCGCCGCCGCGGTGACCAGTACTGACAGGCCAGCGCTCACGCCTTTCAGCGCGGACGCCGCCAACTGCATGCCCCACACCGCGCCCACCAGGGCGGCGAGCTGCGCGGAGATCACCGCAACCAGTCGCCCGGATTCGGCGCGCGTCAGCGGCAGGCCGTACACGCGGGAGAGCTGCAGCACCATCGCCGCGTCCATGCCGGCCGCGGCCAACAGATCGGCCACGGGAATGGGATTGAGCGCGACGGCCACGCCCTTGGCGAGGCAGTAGTTGCGGATCAGACGGTCGGCCAGGCGCCGCCGGCTTTCCGCGATGCGCGCGCTGACCTGGTCAGTGAGCCGGCTCGCGTAAAGGCCGGCGTTGAGCGCGGAGAGCGTCTTGCCCTCGCGCCGCGCGATGGCGAGCAGGCGTTCGCGCAGCGCGGCGACGTCGGGCGGTGCGGTCTGTTCGTGCGTTCGTTCGTGGCCGCGTTCATCCACGTCCACCCGCCGTGCCGGCGTGGGGCGGGCGGCCACGGCGACCACGTCTTCCTCGCGCACGAGCCCGCGTGCGCGTTCGCGCAGCTGCGCGAGCAGGGCGTCGCGTTCGGCGTGTGCGTAGCGGTCGGCCTTGTTGAGCGCCAGCAGCACAGGGCGCTGCGTGGCGGCGAGCGTCTTCAGCGCATCCAGCTCGTCGCGGGTGAGGTCGCCGTCGGCGACGAACACCACCAGGTCGCTGACCTCGGCGACGTCGAAGGCAAGGCGCTCGCGCGCCTCGCCGTCCAGTTCATTGATGCCGGGCGTGTCGATCAGCACCAGGCCTTCTTCGCGCGCTTCGTCGAGCGCCGCCTGTTCGGCCTGCGTGGTCGTGCCGTGCAGCACGCCGACGGTGAATGCCTCGCGTCCGAGCAGCGCATTGCCCAGCGCGGACTTGCCGGCCGACACGCGGCCGAACACGGCCACGTGCAGTTCGCCGCGTTCCAGCCGGTCGAGCATGCCTTCGACGCGACTGAAATCGCCGGCCAGTTCCTCGCGGATGGCCGGCGGAATACCCGGATCGTCCAGCAGGCGTCTGAGGCTGTCGACCATCCGCTCCCGCGCGTGCTGCGAAGCCGGCGCCGGCGCGGCGTTCGCCTCCGGCCGGCCCAGCCAGCCGCGCAGGCGCCGCCACAGCGGAAGATCGGCCATGCGCGCTTACTTCGCGGCGAGCACGAGGTGCGCGTTCACCTTCACGTCGCCATCGATCACCGAGGTGTCGGCGTATTCGCCGCCGCCCACGCCGAAGTCCAGGCGCTTGAGCGTGCCGGACACATCGAGGGTGGCACCGGCGCCCGCGGGCTTGAAGGTGACGTTGAGGCTCACCGGCTTGGTCACGCCGCGCAAGGTGAGATTACCGTCCGCGATCACCTGCGCGCCGTTCTGGCGGAAGCCGGTGGTGACGAAATGCGCCTTCGGAAATTTGGCGACGTTGAAGAAGTCAGCGCCCGGCAGCGCGCCGTCGCGATCCTTGTCACCGGTCTTCACGCTGGCAAGGTCCACCTCGACGTCGAACTTGGAAGTGGCCAGCTTGGCCGCGTCGTAGCTGATGGCGGCGGTCCACTTGCCGAACGTGCCTTGGAACGCCTCGCCCTGGAATTTCCCGGTGAAGCCGAGCGTGCTGCCCCCGGGCTGCACGGTGTAGTCCGCGGCGCCGGCGATGCCGGGCAGCGCGAGGGCAAGCAGCAGCGGAGCGAAGCGGAGGATGGCGGAACGTTTCATGAGCGGTCTCCTTGGCCGTCAGTGGCGCGCGGGCGGCGGAAAGGCAGCATGCGCAGCAGGGTGTTGTCTCGATCGAACACATGGTGCTTCAGCGCGCCGCCGACGTGGGCGACCAGCACCAGCACCAGGAACCAGAACAGGTATTCGTGCACGGCGTGCGCAAAGCCGACCCCTTCCTGGTCTGCCGTGCCGATCGCCGGCAGGTTGAACAGCTTGAAGAACTGCAGCGGCTTGCCCACCACGGAGTTGAACCACCAGCCGCTGAGCGGCATGGCTGCGATCAGCAGGTAAAGCAGGCCGTGCGTGACATGGGCGGCGCGGTGCTGCCAGGGCGGTGCCGGATCCTCCGCCGGCCGGCCGTCGCGCCAGCGCCACAGGAGGCGCAGCAGGAACAGCGCCAGCACGGTCAAACCGATCGACTTGTGCAGCGCCAGCCAGGTGATCTGCTGCATCTTGCTGCCGGCCAGGTCCATCGACAGGCCGAAGATGCCGTTGCCGACGATCAGCAGAGCCATCGTCCAATGGAAAAACTTGGCGACCGAGCCCCACTGGCGGTCGTTGCTACGCAGGGTCATGGCATCTCCTTGTCGGTCTTGCCGGTGTCGTCCGACTTGCCGTTGCCCGGCTTGTCGCTGTCCAGGATGGCTTCCAGTTCCAGCCACACCGTGACGGTGCGGCCGATGGAATTAGGGGTGGCGGTGATGCCGAAGTCGTTGCGGTCCAGTGTGGTACGGGCCGAAAAACCCGCCACCGTATGCAATCCGTAGATGGTGTTGCCGTTGCGGTTGACAGTGAATGGCAGCTCCACCTCGCGCGTCACGCCGCGCAGGGTCAGCTGCCCGCGCAGCACGCCGCTGCCGGCGTCCTTGCGTTCGACTGCGGTGGAGACGAAATGCGCATAGCGCGACCCCGCACCGTCGAGGTAGGCGCGGCCGAGCACGGCCTTGTTCCATTCCTCGTCGCCCATGTCGAGCGAAGCGAGGTCGATATCCAGCTCGGTAGCCGAGCGGCTCCAGTCGTCGGGATCGAAGCGCAGCCAACCCTTGGCGATGTGCAGCCGCCCGAACGGCCGGGAGAAGCCGTTGTGATCGATGCTGAAGACGATCTGGCTATGCGTGGTGTCGTAGCGGTATGTGGCCGGCGCGGCTTGCACGGCACCGGCAGCCAGCGCGAACGCTAGGGCGAAAGCTCGGACGGTGGCGCGTACGGTGGACATGGCGGGGAAGTCTGGACGATCGATCGGAGTGGCGCCAGCGGCTTCGTCGGGAACGGATTGTTTCGTTTTCATGCCTTACCTCGGCGCTCGCTTTTTCAGTTTCGCCTTGTCCGCGCTGCCCTTCCTTACGTCTCGCGCTCCTTCCAAGCCTCCATCGTCAGCACGGCCAGCTCTTTGACCCGAGCGCCGTTGCCGTCGGCCAGCAAACCTTTGAGCTTCGCCGCCGCGTCGGCCTGGTCCAGCGTCTTGCGTTCGGCTAGCGAGGCCGCCAGCGCGCGGCCGAGGCTGTCGAAGATCAGCGCGTACGCAAACGCGTGCAGCACGCCGCCGCCCAGGGTGCCCAGGCCAGGGAATGCCTTCAACGCATTGCCGGCGATGGCGAGTACGAGGGAACTGCCGGTGCGCAGCGTGAGCCTGGCCTGGCGCACGAAATCGTCGACCTGCACGTCGCTGGCGGGCACGCCGTACAACTGCGCCAGTTCGCGGGTCAGCGCGGCGGCCAGGGCGCCCTGGATCACCAGATCGCTGCCTGGCGCGATCGCCGCCAGCGCGCCGACCACCGCCCGCCGCGCGTAGCGGCGCACGATGCGCTCGGCCTCGGCGGCGCGGGTCTGCGTTTCCAGCGAGCCGACCCGCTCGTGCAGGCCGGCGAGCACAGCGCGTTCGCGCTGCGGCTCCAGGCCGGCGGCGCCGGGTGCGGCGAGGCGCGCGATGGCCTTGAGCAGCGGTTCGATGGCGGGCTTGCGCTGGCGTTCGACCTGTTCGGTGGAACCGTCCGGCAACTGGCGCAGGAAGCGCTCGCCGCCACCGGCGCTCACCGCGACGACGTCCGCGGCTTCCTCGCCGGCCTGGTGGCGGAGGCGCTCGAGCAGCAGCGTTCGCTCGGCTTCGCTCCACTGGTCGGCCTTGTTGAGGACCACCAGCAACGGCTTGCCGAAGGCCGCCAGCCAGCGCACCTCCTCGGCCTGGGTGCGGGTGAGATCGCCGGCGCACACGTAGACGACGACGTGCGAGCGCAAGGCCTCCTCGCGCGCCATCGCCTCGCGCTTCTCGCCGCCGGCTTCGCGGCTGCCGGGCACGTCGGCGACGGTGAGCGCGCGGCCGTCAGGCAAGGCGGCGTCGACGTGCACGACCTGACGCGTGGTGCCGCCGCGCACGTCGCTCGGCGCGGCGGCATGCGGCGCGAGCGCGCGGACCAGGGTGGACTTGCCGGTGGAGATCTCGCCGAACAGGGACATGTAGACCCGCGCCGTCGTGCGCCGACGATCCAGCTCGCTCAGTTCGGCCGAAAGCGCGCCGGTGTCGGCGCCGCGTTCCTGCAGTTGATCGATGCGGCGTTCCAGCGTCGAGCGATCCGGGGCCGGCACCGGTCGGCGTGCGCGGCGCGGCCGCAGCAGCCACCACAGCACCGAGAGCCCCGCCAAGGCAAACAGGCCGAGCGCCGTGCCCAGCGTCCATTGCAGCCACGCCGGCAGCTGCAGGAAGCGCTGGGCCAGGGCCAGGGCGCGTTCGGCTGCGGCGAACAGCAGCCAGGCGAGGGCGGCCAGGGCGAGCGCGGCCAACAGCAGGCGGAAGCGACGGGGCATGGCGGACATTCTAGTTGGAGGGTTCCGGGGGAGGCTTCGTGCGTAGGCTTCTTATGGAGCCGTCCTCGTGAAGACGATTTTCACACTTTCGTTCTCGAACCCGCCTTCCCGATTTGGCATGATCGCCCGGATCGGGGGGATATTCATGTTGTCTTCACTGCTGTTGGGCCTGGCCCTGCTCGCGCCCCAGGCGCCTGCTGCCCATGCGGCCGCGGCGCCGACGGAGGCCCGCGCCGCGGCGCCGGCAACCGACGTGTTGCCCACGCCCCAGTTCCGCCGGTACGGCACGGCCAATGGCCTGCCCAGCAGCACGGTGTATGCCGTGGCCCAGGCACCCGACGGCGCCATGTGGTTCGGCACCAAGGGCGGCCTGGCCCGCTACGACGGCGTGTCGTTCAAGGTCTACCGGCACGTGGCGGAGGATCCGCGCTCGGTCGGCGACAACGGCGTCGCTTCCCTGTTGTTCGACCGCCATGGCCGCCTGTGGGTGGCGGGGCTGGAAGCGGGCCTCAACCGCTTCGATCCGGTCACGCAAAGCTTCGAACACTGGCCGCACGATCCGGCCAACCCCGACAGCATCAGCAGCGACAAGGTCTGGAGCTTCGCCGAGGCCCCGGACGGCGCGCTGTGGATCGGCACCCAGCACGGCCTGGACCGCATGCGCCCGGACGGCAGCGGTTTCGACCATATCGCCGCGCCGCCGCCGAGCAACGACCCGAGCGGCTTCGGCGCCGTCGGCGCGCTGTACTTCGATCCCAAGGGCCGGTTGTGGATCGGCACCGACGACTCGGTCTACGTGCGCGAGACGGACGGCACGTTCCGCAAGGTGCCGCGCGAGAATCCCGAGCAGATTTTCTCGCCCTGGAACATCGAGGGCGAAGGCGATGAAGTGCGCATCGCCGACGCGCATGGCCTGCTGGTCGTCGGCGCCGACGGTGTGGCCCGGCAATTCTGCAAGGACATTGCCGACTTCAACGTGCTCAGCAGCGCGCGCGATAGCGCCGGCCGCCTGTGGATCGGCACCCAGCGCGGCCTGTATCTGCAGATGCACCGCGGCGGGCCGGTCGAGCCGGTGCTCAACCAGCCGCTGCTCTACGGCAGCCTGCCGGGCACGTGGGTGTGGAAGATCCTGCAGGACCGCGAAGGCGGCCTGTGGGTGACGCTGTTCGATGGCGGCGTCGGCTACCTGGCGCCCGGCTGGAACAGCATCAGCCGCTTCACCCACATCCCCGAAGACAAGAACAGCCTGCGCGACTCGGTGGCCACGACCATGGCACGCGGGCTCAGCGACGGTCGCGTATGGGTAGGCCAGCGCGGCGGCCGCGTGGACAAGCTCGACCCGGCCACCGGCAAGGCCGAGCCCGTGATCACCGGCATGCGTGGCGATGTGATCGGCATGACCGAGGACGCTCAGGGCCGCCTGTGGGTGGCCACGCAGGGCAGTCTCTACCGCTATGCGGACGGCAAGTTCGATCGCGTGCCCACCACCGGCAACACGATGGTGCACCCGCTGGAGGTGGAGCTCGGTCCCGACGGCAAGCTCTATGCACGCACCTTCGCCGAAGGCTTGTATCGCGTGGACCAGGACACGCTGAAAGTGACGCCGGTGACTTTCCTTCCCGCGGAGGAGAAGACGCGCTGGGGCGCGCAGCTGACCTTGACCGCGGGCGCGTTCTGGTATGCCAGCGACGGTGGCCTGTGGCGGCTGGATGCCACGCACGACCACTTCGAGCCTGTGCCGGGCGTGCGCGGCGATCGCAAAGTAGATGCCTTCGTATTCACCGCGGACGGCAAGACGGCCTGGCTGGCCCGCCCGGACGGTCTGGAACGCTATCGCCGCGACGCCAACGGACTGGTGCTGGAACGCAAGGTGGACGCGCGCGCCGGCTGGCCCGCGGTGAACGTAACGGACATGGCGCTGGACAAGCGTGGCCGCGTCTGGGTGCTCGGACGCGACGGCATGTGGCGCTACGACCCGGAGCGCGGCGCGTTCCGCAAGTTCGGGCTGCAGGACGGCCTGACCAACGGCGAGTTCATGCGCGGCTATGCGGTGATGCCGAGCGGCTACATCTACGCCGCCACCATGGGCGGCGTGGTGGCGTTCAACCCCGACCAGGACGAGTTCGAACCGCCGGCCCCGCCGGTGGCGTTCACCGGCATCGGCGTGCGCGGACGCAACGGCCTGCAGTCCGTGCCCCTGGGAAAGGGGCCGCTCGAACTGGACTGGCGCGCCCGCGGCCTCAACATCGAGGCGCGCGTGTTCTCATACATCGACCCGGCGGCGAACCGCTACCGCTTCCATCTCGACGGCCTGGACACCGAATGGGTGGACACCGAGACGCGCGGCGAGCGCGAGTTCGCCAGCCTGCCCTCGGGCGATTACACGCTCACCGTGATGGGCGCGGGTGCCGATGGCGTGTGGGGCCGCGTGGCGGAGCCGCTGCACATCCACGTGCTGGCGCCACCGTGGGAGCGCTGGTGGGCCTGGGGCTTGTACGTGCTGGCGGTGGTGGCGATGGTCTTGATGGCGTTGCAGGTATGGCGCCGCCGCCTGGCGCAGCGTCACCAGATGCAGCTGGCCGAACAGCGCAGCCGCCTGGCCGAGCAGGCCAGCGCGGCCAAGACGCAGTTCCTCGCCACGCTCAGCCATGAGATCCGCACGCCGATGACGGGCGTGCTCGGCATGGCCGAACTGCTGCTCAACAGCGGTCTGGGTCTGCAGCAGCACGAGTACGCCGAAGCGATCCAGCGCTCCGGCAAGATGCTGCTGAAGCTGCTCAACGATGCGCTGGACCTGGCGCGCATCGAGGCCGGCAAGTTCTCGCTCGAACCGGCGCCGTTCGATCCGCGCGCGCTGGTACGCGACGTGGCCGCGTTGGAGCAGGGGCAGGCGAAGGCCAAGGGCCTCGCCTTCCACCTGGAGATCGCCGACGACTTGCCGGCGCGCGTGATGGGCGACGCGCTGCGCGTGCAGCAGATCCTGCTCAATCTGGCCAACAACGCGCTGAAGTTCACCGAGCGCGGCAGCGTCACCCTGCGCGCCACGCGCGAAGCCGGGGAGCTGCGCTTCAGCGTGATCGACACCGGCCCGGGCATTCCGGAGGCCAGCCAGGCGCGCCTGTTCCAGCGGTTCGAACAGGCCAGCAGCCCGCAGCGCCGCGCGGGCAGCGGGCTGGGCCTGGCGATCTGCCGCGAACTCGTCGCGCTCATGGGCGGACACATCGAGCTGGAGTCGAAGGTGGCGCACGGCAGCAGCTTCCACCTGCACTTGCCGCTCGAAGTGGTGCGCGAGGAAGGCGACGATGCACCGCCGGCGGTACGCGCGCCCGACGGCGGCGGACTGCACGTGCTGCTGGTGGAGGACGACACCATCGTCGCCGCCGTGGTGCGCGGCCTGCTCGAGCAGCAGGGCCATCACGTCAGCTACGTCGGCAACGGCCTGGCGGCGATGACCGAGCTGGCGCAGGGCGAATACCACGCGATGCTGCTGGACCTCGATCTGCCCGGCGTCGATGGCTTCCAGATCGCGCGACTGATCCGCCAGCGCGAGGATGCGGCGGCGCACCTGCCGATCATCGCCATCACCGCGCGCTCCGGCGGCGACGAGGAAGAGCGTGCGAAGGCCGCCGGCATGGACGGCTTCCTGCGCAAGCCGCTGACCGGCGAGCAGTTGGCCGAGGCGTTGCTCGGTGTGCGGCGCGCGGCGTCGACGCAAGACGTCCAGGACGGAGTGCAGGCCGAGGCGACGCACGACGCGCCGACCCTGGCGGGGACCTGAGGCTGGCGGATGATCGCAACCGGGCTGCTTTGCGTCCCGGCCGCCGTCGCTCGCTGCTTACATGTCGAACTTCGCGACGTCCATGCCCAGCCGCTTGTATTCCGCCCAGCGCGTGCGCGAACCCTCGCGCTCGGACGGCTCGGCCGCCACCACTTCCAGTACGCGTTCGAAGCGGCCGTTGGGGCAGGTCTCGCGCAGGTTGATCAGCAGCGGGCGGTCCGGCGTATCGACGCCGGGCGGCACGACCAGCACGGCAGTGTGCTGGTCGTCGTCGTCGCCGGCGATCTGGTGCGGGATATAGGCGTCTGCGTCGAAATCCCACAGCAGCTCGTCAATGGCTTCGGCCTGCGCGAAGTCGCGCGTCAGGATCAGCGTCGGCTGCTGTGCCGCATACGCCCGCTTGGCCAGTTCGCACACCAGCAGCAGCGGCTGTTCGCGGAAGCGCGGCTTGTCGATCAGGTAGAAGTCGGCGCGTGGCATGGAATCGAGGACGGGAACAGGGAAGGGGGAACGGAAGGAGCGGCGGGCCGCCGCCCCTTGCGGTCTCGTGCTTACTCCGCGGCGCGGTCGATCAGCCACTGGGCGAGCAGCGGCACAGGACGGCCGGTAGCCATGCCCTTGCGGCCTTCGTCCCAGGCAGTGCCGGCGATGTCCAGGTGCGCCCAGCGCTGGCCTTCGGTGAAGCGGGCCAGGAAGCAGCCGGCGGTGATGGCGCCGGCGTTCTTGCCGCCGATGTTGGCGACGTCGGCGAAGCCCGAATCGAGCTGCACCTGGTAGTCGTCCCACAGCGGCAGGCGCCATGCGCGGTCGAGCGCAGCCTCGCCGGCGGCGAGCAGTTCGGCGGCCAGGTCGTCGTGCTTGCTCATCAGGCCGCTGGCGTGCTTGCCCAGTGCGATCAGGCAGGCACCGGTGAGCGTGGCCGCGTCGATCAGCGTCTTCGGCTGGAAGGTCTGCGCCGTGTAGGTCAGCGCGTCGCACAGGATCAGGCGGCCTTCCGCGTCGGTGTTGAGCACTTCGATAGTTAGGCCGGACAGGCTGGTCAGCACGTCGCTGGGGCGGTACGCGTCGCCGTCGGGCATGTTCTCCACCGCCGGCACCACGCAAACCAGGTTGAGCGCCAGGCCCATCTTCACCGCGGCGACGAAGGTACCGAGCACGCCCGCCGCGCCGCCCATGTCGTATTTCATCTCCTCCATGCCCGCGCCGGGCTTGAGGCTGATGCCACCGGTGTCGAAGGTGATGCCCTTGCCGACGAAGGCGTACGGCTTGTCGCCCTCGGCGCCGCCCTGGTATTCGAGCACCACCAGCTTGGGCTTGTTGGCCGAGCCGCGGCCCACGGCCAGCAGCGAACCGAAGCCGAGCTTTTCCATCTCGACGTGGTCGAGCACGCGGCACGTCACCTTGTCGTGCGCCTCGGCGAACGACTGCGCCTGGTTGGCAATGTAGGCGGGGTTGCAGATGTTCGGCGGCAGATTGGCCAGCTCGCGGGCGAAGCGCACGCCTTCGGCGATGGCCGCGGCCTGCATCAGCCCAGCCTGGCCGTCGTCGCCGCCGGCGAAGGCGATGGCGCCCAGTTCGGGCTGCGCGCTCTTTTCGCGCGGTTTGAAGGTAGCGGTGTAGCGGTAGGCCGCGTGGTCCGCGGCGAGCGCGGCGGTGCGCACGCGCCAGGCGGCGTCGCGGCCGGGCACGTCGATCTCGGTGAGGCAGGACACGGCCGCGTCGATCGGCAGCCGGCCCAGGGCGCGGACGGCCTCCAGGCACACCTTCTGGTAACGCGCGCCGTCGAACGACTTCTGGCTGCCCAGGCCCACCACCAGGACGCGCCGCGCCGTCACCCCTTCCGGCGCGAACAGCACGGTGGTGCTGCCGGCCTTGCCGCTGATGTCGCCGCTTTCCACCTGCCGCTTGATCGCACCCTTGGCGGCGGTGTCCACGCGGGCGGCCGCGCTGCTGAACACGCCGTTCTCGTACACGCCCACCACGATGCAAGGGGTGTCGACGGTTTCGGGGGCGACGGGGCCAAGGCTGAACTGGAGCGTCATCGATAAGATCCTGCGGAGGTCCTGCCCAGGGGGCGGACAGGCTAGACTTGGGGTTTGCCGGGCCCGAGCGGGGCGAGGCACGGAGCCTTTCACTTTACCTCATGCTGAGCATCCTCGACCGATACTTCCTGCGCGAGCTGGCCCAGACCGTCGCCGCCGTGGCCGTGGTGCTGCTGGTGATCATGGCCGGCTCGGCGTTCGCGCGCGTGCTTCAGCAGGTGGCGAACGGCAGCTTCCCGGCCAGCGTGATGTTCCAGGTGCTGGGCCTGAACATGCTCGACGGCCTGTCCAACCTGCTGCCGCTGGCAGGCTTCCTGGGCGTGTTCTGGGCGCTGGGCCGGATGTACCGCGAGAGCGAGATGCACGTGCTCGCTTCCTCCGGCATGGGCCCGACCGGCCTGCTGCGCCCGGTGGGCATCCTGGCGGCGGTGCTCGCGCTGCTGGTGGGCATGGTCTCGATGTGGCTGGGGCCGTGGGCCGCGCGCACGTCCGATGCGCTGGTGGCCGACGCCAACCGCTCGGTGATCGCCGCCGGCCTCGATGCGGGCCGCTTCACCCCGTTGCCGGGCAAGGGCGGCATCATCTTCGTCGAAAGCCTCAGCCGCGACGGCAGCGTGCTGGGCAACACCCTGATGGTCACCGAGCGTCCCGGCAAGGAAAACGGCCCGCCGGTGATCAAGCTGGTGACCGGCAAGGGCGGCCAGCTGTACCAGGACACCAGCGGCGACGGCCGTTATCTGTCGCTGCACGACGGCTGGCAGTACGAGGTGCCGCTGGGCGCCGACAACTGGCGCAAGATGCAGTACGCGCGCAACGACGCGTCGCTGTCGAACGTGCAGTCCGACGACAGCGACGAAGATCCCGCCCACACGCTGGATACGCTTTCGCTCGCGCAGGCCACCAGCGCCGACGCGCGCGCGGAATTCGCCTGGCGCGTCACCGTGCCGCTGATGGCCGTGGTGCTGATGATGCTGTCGCTGCCGATGTCGCGGCAGAGTCCGCGCGAGCCGCGCTACGGGCGCATGCTGCTGGCCGTGGCCGCGTTCTTCCTCTATTTCAACCTGCTCGCGCTGTGCCGCAGCCAGATCGTCAAGGGTCACTGGCACAACGCCGGGCCGATGTGGCTGGTGAGCCTGCTGGTGTTCGCCGGTGCGGCCTGGATGTTCCGCAACCAGTACACGGCGCGCGCCCCGCGCAAGGGTAAAGCCTGATGGCCTTGTCGCTTCGGCCCAAGCGCGTCGACTGGCTGATCGGCACCACGGTCCTCGGCTCGCTGCTCACCGTGTGGCTGCTGCTGACCGGCCTCGACGCCGTGCTGCAGTTCCTGCGCCAGCTCGGTGCGGTGGGCAAGAACGGCTACACGCTCAACAACGCGGTGGTCTACATCCTGGTCACCTTCCCGCGCCGCATGTACGAGATGTTCGGCCATTCGGCGCTGATCGGCGGCCTGCTCGGCCTCGGCGGCCTGGCCGCCAGCGGCGAACTCACTGCGTTGCGCGCGGCCGGCATGTCCAAATTGCGCATCGGCGCCTCCGCGGCCGGCGTGGTCGCGGTATTGATCGTGGGCGTGGTGATTCTTGGCGAGACGGCCGCGCCCTGGGGCGACCGCCAGGCGCAGGCCATGCAGCTGCGCATGAAGTCCAGCAACATCGGCATGGCCGGCAACACCGGCCTGTGGGCGCGCGACGGCGATCGCGTGATCAATGCCAAGGCCGCCATGGCCAAGCAGCGCGGCGAGCGCAGTACGGTGCAGCTGGCGGACGTGCGCGTGTTCACCCTGAGCAAGGACGGCCAGCTCACGCGCTTCGACTGGGCCAAGACCGCCGAGCACGACGGGCGCCACTGGATCATGAGCGAGGTGCGCAGCACCACGCTGGACGACGCCGGCACGCACAGCAAGGTCAGCCCGACGGAGCAATGGGATTCCAGCCTCAATCCGCAGGTGCTGGAGCAGTCGGTGATCCAGCCGCAGTACCTGCCGATGCGCGATCTGCGGCGCAATATCCGCTATCTCGAAGCCAACAATCAGAACCCGGGCGTGTACGCGGTGGCGTTCTGGACGCGTGCGCTGTATCCGTTGAACGTGCTGGTGCTGGTGTTGTGCGCGATGCCGTTTGCGTTCGGCGCGTTGCGCTCGGGTGGCCTCGGGAAGCGGATGTTCATCGGTATTCTGCTGGCGATCGGTTGGTATTTCTTGCAGAAGGCGATGGTGAATTTCGGCACGGTGTATGGGGTGCCGCCCTTGATGGCGAATTTGCTGCCGGCGGTGTTGCTTGCTGTGGCGGCATGGTTGTATTTCCGGCGCCACGGCTAGGTTGGCGGCGCTGGCGCCGCGGTTACCTACGTAGGTTGGGGTGAGCTCGCGAACCCCAACGTCGGGCGCTGACGATCGCCTCGCGCTCCCATCCTCGTCATTCCGGCGCAGGCCGGGAACCGGTGCGACGTGGTCGCCAGCCTTGTCTCGCCCCTGCGGGGCGAGGGTTTCGCTCTCCTGCCGGAGAGCGAGTTACTTCTTCTTTGCTTGCCCAAAGAAGAAGTAACCAAGAAGAAAAGGCCCCCTGCGCGGCGCCCTCCGCAGCCTTCGCTGCTCCGGGTGCGTTGAGGGCTGGCCGGGCTTTTCGACAGGGCATCCCTGCCCTGATCGAAAAGGCGGGGGCGTCCTGCCCCCGCCCCGCTTCGCGGGCCTGATCGTCCAGCCCTCACCGCCGCGAAGGGAACCCGGAAGATCAAGAGCACGACGGAGCATCGGCTTCGCCTCGCTCTTGTTTGTCCTTGCCTCGGTACAGCACTTCTCCTTCTCCCCTCCGGGGAGAAGGCGGGATGAGGGGACGGGGCTTGCGGAGACGCTGCTAAAAATCGGCCAACTGCTTGCTAAGGCGCCGCCAAAACAAAAGGGCCGGCGAAAGCCGGCCCCATGTAGCTCAGTCGATCCCCAGCTTTTTCAGCTTGTATCGCAGCGCCCGGAAGGTGATGCCGAGTTTCTTGGCGGCGGCGGTCTTGTTGTAGCGGGACTCTTCCAGCGCCTTGATGATGGCAGTGCGTTCGATATTGCTGATGTAGTCGTCCAGGCCTCCGTCTGCGGTCGGCGCGGCGGCGGTCTGAGGGGCGGCGGTGGGAGGTGGGGGTGTGCCGGGGGTGGCGGGTTCGGTGCGTGGGGTGCGCTGGGGCAGCATCAGGTCGGCGACGTCGATCTGGTCGCCTTCGCACATCGCCATCGAGCGCTCGAGGATGTTCTCCAGCTCGCGCACGTTGCCGGGGAAGTCGTAGCTCTCCAGCGCCTGCTGCGCGCCGGGTAGCAGGCGGCCGGGGCTGCCGCCGCTCTTGGTGGCGAGCTGGCGCAGGATGTAGCCGGCCAGCAGCGGTACGTCGCCGCGGCGTTCGCGCAGCGGCGGCACGCGCAGTTCGATCACGTTGATGCGGTAGAACAGGTCCTGGCGGAACTGGCCCTGTTCGACCAGCGCGGCAA
Organism: Dyella sp. BiH032; assembly: GCF_031954525.1. Classification (NCBI taxonomy): domain Bacteria; kingdom Pseudomonadati; phylum Pseudomonadota; class Gammaproteobacteria; order Lysobacterales; family Rhodanobacteraceae; genus Dyella; species Dyella sp. BiH032. The sequence continues at coordinate 4,312,674 of NZ_CP134867.1, read as the reverse complement.
GATTCTTGTGCGTGGCCGACAGGATGCGCACGTCGACCGGGATCTCCTCGCGCGCACCGATCGGGCGCACGGCCTTTTCCTGGATCGCGCGCAACAGCTTCACCTGCATGTGCAGGGGCAGCTCGGCCACTTCGTCGAGGAACAGCGTGCCGCCGTTGGCGGCCTGGAACAGGCCTTCCTTGTCGCTCACGGCGCCGGTGAAGCTGCCCTTGCGGTGGCCGAAGAACTCGCTCTCCATCAGTTCCGACGGGATCGCACCGCAGTTCACCGGCACGAACGGACCGGCTGCGCGCGGCCCCTGCTCATGGATGAGGCGGGCGACCAGTTCCTTGCCGACGCCGGATTCGCCCGCGATGTAGACCGGCGCCTGGTTGCGCGCCAGTTTGCCGATAGTGGCGCGGACCTGCTGCATGGCCGGCGAGTCGCCGATCAGGCGGTCGCTGGAGCTGGCCGTCTTCGTTGCGCCGCCGGCGCGCTTCTCCTCGGCCAGGCGCAGCGCGGTGCGCACCAGCTGGCGCAGCATCTGGATGTCCACCGGCTTGGACACGAAGTCGAACGCGCCGGCCTTCAGCGCGCTCACCGCCGCGTCGACGTTGCCGTAGGCGGTGATCATCGCCACCGGCATGTCCGGGTATTTGGATGCGATGAGCTCGATCACCTCGTGGCCGTTGCCGTCCGGCAGGCGCATGTCGGTGAAGCAGAGGTCGTAGGTGCGCTCTTCCAGGGCGCGGCGCGCGTCCGACACCGTGCCGACCGCATCCACCTGCAGGTCCATGCGGCCCAGGGTGATGGTCAGCAGTTCGCGGATGTCGCGCTCGTCGTCGATGACGAGGACGGTCTGTTGGGTCATGTCGTCAAGCGAGGCTTCAGGTTCGAGCTAGGATACCCGTCGCTTCTCCAGGGGGCAAAGGCGCCGCAGCATGGTTGGCATCGGCGCCGCTGGCGTCAGTGTCCCAGGTGACGGTCGAAGAAGCGCCAAATCACCCGGTAGGCGTCCTTCGACTCGGGCAATTCCGGGTCCGAAAAGAAGGAATGCCACATGCCATCCCACAGGCGCAGTTCCACGGCCACGCCGGCCTGGTCCAGCAGCGTCTGGCTCTGAATCGCCGCGCTCATGAGCATGTCCCGGGTGCCGGAGACCAGCAGCGTGGGCGGGAACTTCGCCAGGATTTGCGGCGAGTTGGCCGGAAATACCATGGGATCGGCGACGCTCGCGCCCTTGAAGTAGGGCAGGTCTTCCAGCTTCAGCGGCGCCTGAGGAATCGCTTTGCCGTTGAGCGGTGGCGCGATGTACGCCGAATCGCCCTCCAACGGGGTCAGCCCGGCGCAGAACATGCCGATCGCGCCGGGCACCGGCAGCTTGTCGCGGATCAGCCTGGCCACCGTCTCGCCGGTGAGCACGCCGCCGGCCGAACAGCCGTAGATGCCGACATTCGCGGGTTTGTACTGCTTGAGCAGTTCGCGATATACCGCCACCACGTCGTCGCTGGCGGCGGGGAACACGTGTTCCGGGCCCTGCCGGTAATCCACCGTGATGACCTTTACGCGGCCCACGCCGGCGATCGGGATCGCTTCGACCAGTCCGCCGCTGTGCGCGCCCCATAGGAAGGCGCCGCCGTGAAGATTGATCAGCACGCGCTGCCGGTTGGCGGCGACGATGCCCTGCGCGGGTTCGACCACGTCCACGGGCACCCCGGCGATCCGGGTGCTGGCGATCTTCACGGGATAGAGCTTCTCCATGCGCGCCGCACGATCGCTGTTCATGCGGTCGTAGAAGACGCGGCTCTGCTCGATCGGTGCGGTGATCGGCGGCGCTTTGGCGCCTTCGGCGAGCATCTTCGGAAAGAACGCGCGCGCCTCCGGCGAGGCGAAGCGCGAGTACGGCACGCTTGCGCTGCCGATGGGCACGCTGCCGTCTGGCCCGGCACCGGGATCGGGCGGGGCGGACTGGGCGGCGGCAAGCCCCACGAGAAACAGCAGCGGCGCGACAGTGCGGACGAAGCGGGCGATGCGCATGGCGGGAATCCTCGGCAAGAGGCCGGCGGCGCGAGGCCGGCGGCGGCGGGTCACTTCGCGGTTTCGGTGGCGCGCGGCTTCTTCGCCGGCGTCGTGCCTTGCTTCTGCAGGATCTCCTGCAGTTTCAGGTACACGCCGTTGGTCCAGCCGAAGCCGATCACGTTCTCGGTATAGCCGGCGGTGACTTTCACGTCGGCGTTGCCGGTAGCCATGTTGTATTTCTCGCGGATGGTGCCGTCGTCGGCGAGACCGCGGTCGACCGTCGCGGCGAACTTGCCGGCAAGGCGGCGCGCGTCGTCGTGGAAGCCGTAGTCGTCCAGGCCCTTCACCGCCAGCCAGTTGGTCGGCGCCCAGCCGAATGGATCGTTCCACTGCACGCCGCTGGGCTGGTTGTCCATGGACAGGCCGCCGCGGCGCTCGAAGATGGCGAGCTTGCCGCGCACCGCCGCGGCCTGCTGCGGCGAGGCGGCGCCGGCCCATAGCGGATAGAACGTGTTGATGTACGGATAAGGCGAAGGCTTCTTCGCGACGAAATCGTAGTCGCGGTACATCCCTTCCTCGGGCTGCCACAGGTATTTGTCCATCGCCGCCTTGCGCGCAGCGGCGGCTTGCGTCCAGCGCTGCGCCTCGTCGTTCTTGCCCAGGCGCTTGGCGAACTCCGCCAGGTCCAGCTCGTAGCGGTAGAGCAGGCTGTTGAGGTCCACCGAGGCGTAGTGATGGGTCGAGCCGCCGAAGGGGCCGAAGTGGAAGTTGGTGTCGTAGCCGGATTCGCGCATGGCGCGGTCGCCATGGTAGTAGTCGGCGGTCAGGCGATAGCCGTCGTACCAGTTGCCCAGGCACACCTTGGAGGCGCGCACGTCGCAGCTTGCCTTCTTCAGGCGTGCGGCTTCCGCGTCGTCGGGTTCCTTCGCGCCCTTCAGCAGATAGCCGGGGTCGTCCTTGGGGTGGGCGCGCAGCCACTTGATCACCTTGAGGTAGAAGTCCTCGCTGTTCTGCGCCTCCAGCACCGGTCCGTCGCCCAGGTCGTAGTAGCGTGCCAGGCCGGTGTCGCCGGCTTGGTGCTCCTCGCGCGTCCAGATGTCGTGGTTGCGCACGGCCAGCGGATAGGCGTGCGTCAGCCACTCGTTGCGCTGCGCATCGCCCGCGAAGGCGTCGGGATCGTCGAGCACCGTCTTCATCATCGCCGTGAGGAAGGGCGGCTGCGAGCGGCTGAGGTAGTACGTGCGGTTGGCGTTGAGCACCGCGCCGTAGTACTCGACCTCGAACAGCGCGTTGTCCACCATGTCGCGCGCCAGCTTGCCGCGCTGATCGGCGGCCAGGCCCAGCACGATGAAGTAGCTGTCCCAGCCGTACATCTCGTTGAAGAAACCGCCGGGCACCACGTAGGGATGCGGCAGGTAGAGCAGGCCCTGCGCGGGCAGCTTCGTCGCGTCGATGTCGCCCAGCCGCTCGATCGCGCGCGGCAGCGGGCGGATCTCCACGCCACAGCGCTTGCCGGTCTCCACTAGTGCCGCCGGCACGGCCATGCGCGCCGGCACGTAGAGCACCGGATGCGTTGCAATCTTCGGATCGCCCAGCGCGCTGCATTGGTCCTGCGTGCGGGTGAGCGTGGTCCAGGCCTTGTCGATGTACGCGCGCGTCTTCGCGGGGTCCGGCGTGGCCGCATGGGCGGAAGCGGCCACGGCGAGGGCGGTGAAGAGCGCGGTGAGGCGCAGCGGAAGGCGGAGACGGGAGGGATGGGTCATGGCAGGGTCCTCGCTTCGGGGGAGTCGTTGGCGCCGGTGGCGCTAGGGCGGCGCAGCAGGCGCGGCTTGCCCTGAGCATCCGGCTCCACGGTGACGTCCATGTGTTCGCCGCGGAAGGAAACGTTCTTCAGGGTGAAGCGGCGCCATCCGGAAGGGAGCATCGGCGGGTACGCGGCCACCAGCCCGTCGTCCCGGATGCGCAGGCCGGTGAAGCCGAACACGATGTTCTGCAGCATGCCGCCGCTGGCGGCGGCGAAATAACCGGTGTTGTTGCTGGCCGTCTCGCTGCGCACGTTGAACGGCGGCTTCGCCACGCCGGTGTGCAGATTGCGCAGGAACCACTCGGATGCGGTGCGGCCGTCGCCCGCCGTGGCCGCCGCGATGGAGAGCGGAGCGAAGCCCATGCTGTTGGCATCGTGGCTGGAGCGTTCGATCGAACGCATGGCGTAGTCGTAGTTGCGCTGGCGCACGGTGGCGTCCATCGGCAGGTCCAGCAAGGGCAGGCTCAGCATCGGCAGCGAGCTGCCGCCCCAGGTATCGCGGTCATGCGGGACCGAAGCGTCGAAGTCGAGGTGATGCCCTGCGCGCTGGTCGAACGGCAGCACGAGGCCATCGGCGATCGCGTTCCAGCGCGGATCGGCCGGTTCGCCGACGAGCGCCGCCGCGCGCGTGGCGATGCGCAGCGCCTTGGCCGCGGCGGCATTGGTGAACGTGTCGTTCGGCACGTCGTTGTAATCCTCATCGACGGAGGTGACGTGCTCGATCGCATACGCCGAGGTGCTCGGCACGGCCGTCGCGCGGCTGGCCCAGAACGCCGCGACGGCGCGGATCACCGGCCAGCCGTCGCGCTTCAGCCAATCGGCGTCGCCCGTCGCCAGGTAGTACTGCCATTGCGCGATGGCGACGTCCGCGTTGACGTGGATCTCGCGCTCATCCAGCACCTGGGCGAAATGCGGCGTCTGCGAGCTGCCGTCGTCGGGGTCCGCCTCCCACGGGTACATCGCGCCGGCGAGGCCGCGTTCGCCCGCGCGCCTGAGCGCCTGAGGCAGCGTGCGGCTGCGGAACTGCACGAGTGGACGCGCGTGCGCGGGATGCAGCAGGAGCAGCGCGGGGAACACCCAGGCATCGCTGTCCCAGAAGACGTGGCCGGTATAGCCCGGCGTCATGCCGCAGGCGCCGATCGGCCAGGATGTGCCCGGCGCGGCGTTGATCAGCAGGTAGTACAGGTCGGAGCGCACCAGGCGCTGGGCCTGCGGATCGCCATCGATCACGATGTCCGACCGCCACAGCCCGCGCCACGCGTCGCGCTGCGCCGCCAGCAAGGCATCGAAGCCGGCGTCGCGTGCCGCCGTGGCGAGCGCGCGGTCCGCCTTTGCGTCGCCGCCCCAGCCGTCGCGCGAGACGGCGACGAACTTGGTAAAGGCGTAGCGCTGTCCGCGCTGCACGGGCACGGCCAGTTCGAGCGACAGCTTGTAGTCGTCGTGGCGAAGCCAGGCGCGGTTCGGGTGCAGTCCCGGCGGCAACGCGACGGCGACGGCCTGCGCCATGCGCGCGCCATGCTCGGCGCGGCCGTCGAGCCAGAGCGTCATGGTCTGGACGTCGCCGTCGGCGTGCTGCACCCGCGTGTCGCCGTGGTACCAGATGGCGGCGCGGTCGGGCACGTCCGGCGGCGCCGCGGCGAGCTTGAGGTTGTGCGCGAACAGCGCGTCCTCGAACTGCGGCCCATCCAGCTCGCCCAGTGCGAAGCGTGGCGCGCTGGGCGCCCACAGGTCGAGCGCGAAGGAGAGACGCACCTCGCCATCGAACGCCGGCGCGATCACCAGCCGGCTGGCGGCCAGGTGCGGCGCGGCCATGCTGACCAGCGTCGTCACTTCCACGCCGGTGGTGCGTTCGCCGTCCCGGTAGCGGTACCGGGTGGTCAATGTGCCTTCGCGCATGTCCAGGCGTTGCGAGTAGTCGGCGAAACGCGCGGTGCTCATGCCGACCCGGTTCAGCCAGTGCGTGCCGTCGCGCGACGGGCCGGCGCTGTAGTCGATGCCGGTCCAACCGGGAATGGCGGCCGGACGCGAGACGTCGCCGGGCGCGCGGTCCACGAACGCCGTCATATAGGCCACGCTGCCTTCGGTACCGCGCGGCGAAGTGAGCGTGGAGACGTAGCCGTTGCCGAGCTGGCCGGGGAAATAGGCCTCCAGGTCCTTCCAGCCGGCTTCGAGCACGAAACCATCGTCGCTGGCCTGCGCAGCGCCCGCGGCCAGCATCCCCGTCACAACGAGGAAGGCCAGGCCGCGTGTGCGATGTGCTTGCCTCATGTCGTGTCCCGCGCCGGTGGCGCGGCGCGCTAGCGCGCCGTGCGGGTGAGTTTCGCCTTGCCGTCGGCGCCGTGGTCGATGGTGATGTCGTACTGCTTGCCGCGGTAGTGCACGCCCTGCAGCTTGAGGGACTTCCATGCCGGCGGCAGCACCGGCGCATAGGCCTCGCTCAGGCCCTGGTCGTCGATGCGCAGGCCGCTCAGGCCGTAGACGAAGCTCTGCACGAAACCGGCGGAGGTGGACAGGATGTAGCCGGCGTTGTTCGCCACCGTTTCCGTGCGCACGTTGAACGGCGGCTTCAGGAAGCCGGCTAGGTTGCGGTGGATCCACTCGCCTGCCGTCTTGCCGTCGCCCAGCTCCGCGGCGCCGACGGCGAGCATCACCATCATCATTTCGTTGGGATCGTCGCCATGGACCTTCAGCTCGTGCAGCTGGAAGTCGAAGTTGTTGCGGCGCACCTGCGGCGTCATCGGCAGGTCGAGGTTGGGGTACATCAGCCAGATCAGCGAGGAGCCCATCCAGGTGATCTTGTCGTGCGGCACCGTCTCGTCGAAGTCCAGGTGGCGCTGGTTCTTCTCGTCGAAGGGGATGTACATCTTGGCAATGATGTCGGCCCACTTCGGGTCCGGCGTTTCGCCCACCTTCCTGGCCGCTTCCTCCGCGATGCGCAGCGCCTTGCGCGCCGCGGCGTTGGTAAACGAGTCGTTGGGCACGTCGTTGTAGGCCTCGTCGGGCGAGGTCACGTGGTGGATTTCGTAGCGGTCGTGCGCCTTGTCATAGGTGACGCGGCTGGTCCAGAACTCGGCGACCTCGCGAATCACCGGCCAGCCGTATTGCTTGAGCCACGCGTCGTCACCGGTGACCTGGTAGTACTGCCACTGCGCGATCGCCACGTCCGCATTGACGTGAATCTCGCGGTACACGTCGTAGGCGAAGTGCGGCGTGTGGTCCACGCCGGTCTCGGGATCGGCCTCCCATGGGTACATGGTGCCGCTCACGCCGTACTGCTTCGCGCGATCGCGCGCCGGCTGCATGGTGCGGTGACGGAACATCACGATCGGCTTGGCGCGTTCCGGGTGCAGCAGCAGCAGCGCGGGGAACACCCACGAATCGCTGTCCCAGAACGCATGGCCGGCGTAGCCGGGCGTCAAGGCGCAGGCGCCCATCGGCCAGGCGGTGCCGACGGTGGAATTGGCCAGCAGGTAATAGAGGTCCGAATGCACGGCCTTCTGCACGGCCGGGTCGCCGTCGACCACGATGTCGGACTTCCACAGTTCATGCCACGCGGCCTTGTGCGCGGCCAGCAGCGTGTCGAAGCCGCTCTTGCGCGCTTCCTTCGCCAGCGCCAGCGTGGCCTTCGCATCGCCGCCCCAGCCCTGGCGCGACAGCGCGGCGTACTTGGTGAACGCGTAGGTGCGGCCCTTCTGCACGCGCGCCTTGACGTTGAGCGAGAGGCGATAAGGCGTCTTCTCCAGCTGCACGTCCTCGATCTTCAAGCCGTCCGGCAGGCTCACGGCCACGGCTTCGGCCATGTCCAGGCCTTGTTCGGCGCGGCCGTCCAGCCAGAGCGTGAGGTCCTTCGTGTCACCGTCATTGGCGAGGATGCGCGTCACGCCGTGGTACCACACGGCGGCGCGGTCGGGCGTGGGAATCGGCTTGTTGTTGAGGTTCTGGCCGCTGGCGATCACCGCCTCGATCATCTGGTCGCCGGTGAGCTTGGCGATCGGAAAGCGCGGCTGGTGCTCGGACCACAGGCGGATCGGGAAGGTGAGCAGCACGCTGCCGTCGAACTGTGGGGTGATCGACAGCCGCGTCGCGGCGACATGGCCGGCGTCCTGGCTGACGAAGGTGTCGACCTTCACGTCGGTGGACTTGTTGGCGTAGACGAAGCGGTAGCGCGTGCTGAGCGTGGCGTCGTGCATGTCCAGCGTCTGCGCGTAGTCGGTGAAGATCTCCTTGCCCAGGCGCGTGGAATTGAGCCAGCCGCCGCCGGGGTTGTAGTCGATCTCGCTCCATCCCGGCACGGCGGCGGGGCGGGCGATGTCGTCCTTGGCGTAATCCATGAAGGCGACCATGTAGCCCATCGCCGGCTCGGTGCCGCGCGGCGAGGTCATGGTGGAGAAGTAGCCGTTGGCGAGGTAGCCGGGGAAGTAGCTGTCGAAATCCGCCGAGGTGCCGGTGAGCACGAAGCTCGGGTCGCTCGTCGGGCCCTGCGCGGCGGCCGGTCCGGCCAAGCCTGCGGCGAGAATGAAAAGGCCGGCGAGGCCCAGGCGGCGACAGCGGTGTTTCATGACTGCTCCCATCAGCGGTTCCTTGTGTGGCTACCGGCGGCGTCATGCCGCCGCATGCGTCATTCCGGCGCGAAATCGGACGGCCCGGGCAGAGCGCCCGCGCGGTCGGCTTCGCGCTTGAAGAAGAACAGGGTCACCAGCACCAGGGTCATCGGCACCAGCGAGAAATAGAAGGCGTGGATGCCGCCGAAGCTGGCGAACACCACCGCGGTGATGCGCGAGCCCAGCGTGCCGCCCAGCGCGGAAAAGATCACGATCAGGCCGGTCATCGATGCATGCAGCGGCTTGGGCAGCGAGCTGAGCGCCACCGAATTGATCACCGGATAGATCGGCGCCATCAACAGGCCGATCAGCGGGAGCAGATAAGCGGCCAGCGGCGCATTGAACCAGCCGGCATCCGGCTTGGGCGCGGCATGCTGGGCCAGCGGCAGCACCAGCAGCACCAGCACGCCCATGCCCACCACGCACAGGTTCAGGAGAGTGTGCCACGACATCCTCCGCAGCACCTGGCCCGCCGCGATGCGCCCCAGCGCGGTGGCGCCGGCGAGGATGCTGGCGAGCTGGATGCTCATCGCGTTGGGCAGATGCAGGATCTCGTTGTTGAAGGTCGGCAGCCAGGTGCCGAAGCTCTGCTCGATCAGCACGTACAGGAAGGCCGAGAGCAGGAACACGTAGACCAGCGGGCGCAGCAGCAGGCGGAACATTGCCGCGACCGAGCCGCCGAGCGATTCCGTACCCGCACTGTGGGCCGCTGACTCGTCCAGTTTCGCGCCGGCCAGCAGGATGAAGACCAGCACGCACAGCGCCGAGAGCAGCCAGTACACGCGGAACCACACCGGATTGGAGGGATTCGCGTGGTCGATGAAGGCGCTGAAGATCCAGCCGCTGAGCAGCACGCCCAGCATGAACAGGCCTTCGATGGTGTTGGTGAGCCGGCCGTGCTCGGCCCGTCCGCGGGTCAGCAGGCCGATCGAGGAATACACCGAGACCTTGGTCAAGGCGAAGGCGATGCCCACGCAGGTGAACAACAGCTCGGTGGTGTGGAAAGAGGGGTAGAGCGGCATCAGCGCGCAGGCACTGCCGACGATCGCCAGCGCGATCATCATCGCCCGGCGGTAGCCGAGCAGGGGCAGGAAGGAGGCGACCAGGAACGACGTGACGGCGATCGGCAGGTCCTTGAACAGCTCCAGCAGGCTGGCCTGCGGCTTGTCGATGCCGAAGGTGTGGATCGTCTGCAGGATCACCGTGCCGACGCTGTTGAGCAGGATGGCGAACACCATGTAGATCAGCGCCAGGGCGGCGATCATGCGGAAACGGTTCACGGCCACCTCGCTAACGGATCGGGTCTTCGGACGGTCTGCGTCGTCCGACGGTTCGGGGTCACGCGCCAAAAAGCGGCGGTCCGGGCTGTCGCGGGCCCGGACCGCCTTTGGGGAAAAGCCGGTGCAGCTTAGAACTTGTACTTGACCTGGAAATTGACCTCGCGGCCTTCCAGCGGACGGGCCAGGATCACGCCGCCCGCGCCGGCCGCCGAGCCGAAGATACGCGAGTTGCTTTCGGTCAGGCCCAGCTCGTTGGTCATGTTGGTGCCCTGCAGGCGCAGCTCCCAGTTCTCCTCCACGTTCGCCACCACGCCGAAGTCGATGGTGTCGTACGAGCCGAGCTGCTGCAGCGCCGACTGGTCCTGCGTGTGCGCGCCGACGTGGGTGTAGGTCACGAAGGCCGTGATGTCGCCCCACGGGAACAGGAAGCGGTAGCTCGGGGTGAACATGTAGCGCACCTTCGGCTGGCGCTGCAGCTGCTTGCCGTTGATGAAGGCGCAGCCGTCGCCCACCACCTGGTTGGTGTAGGGCACACAGGCGGAGTAGTGCGAGTAGTGGCCGTCGAGGTAGTTCGCCACCAGCTGCAGCTTCAGGTTGTCGATCGGCATCAGCGCACCGCTGAGGTTGATGCCCTTCGAGTCCGAGCCGTAGAGCAGCGGGCTGCCCACCGGCGCGCCGGCCGCGTTGGTCGGCTGGTACGGCAGGCCGCTGAACTGGCGGTGGTAGATGCTGATGTCCGCGTACAGCAGCTTGGACTGGTACTTGAAGCCGCCTTCGAAGTTCTGGACCTTCTGCAGCGGCGGCGTGTTGCCCGTGGTGTTGCCGCGCAGCGCATTATCGAAGTCGCCGAAGTGCGCGCCCTTGTTCGCGCGCAGGTACACGCTCATGTTGTCGGCCAGCTCGTAGTTCGCGCCGACGGTCCAGGAGGTGTGGGTCTTGTCGTACTTGGTGGTGGCGAAGGTGCCGTCGCACACCGGCACGGCGTTGTCGTACAGCGTGTTGTCGTTGCCGTCCAGGTTGACGTTGTGCAGGTTGCACACGTGCAGCGTCGAGTCCTGGTTCTCCACGCGGGCGGAGATGTCGAACAGCCAGCGGTCGATCTTCCACGAATCGGAGAGGTAGAACGCCTTGTTCGTCGACTTGCCGTTCTGCGCGATGTTGTACGCGCCGTAATCCAGGAAACCCTGGTAGTCGGTGACGGCCTGGCCGGCCGCGTTGACCACCTGGATCGGGCGCGCGTTCGGCGTATTGGTCATGAGCATCTGGTTACCCAGCGCCCACTTGTCGTTCATGGTGTAGTGCGCCAGGTACAGGCCGGCGGTGAGCGTGTTGCCGTCGAACAGTTCCTTGCTGATGCGGAAATCGTTGTTGATGTTCTTCAGCTTCTTGTGGATGAACCACCAGCCCTGGTGGATCACGCTTTGGTTCGGATCCACCACGCCGCCGCCGTTGACGTAGGTGGCGGTCGCGCCGGGCGCAAGTCCGAGGCCACCGAGGTCGGTCGAGGTGTTGTAGAGCATGTCGTTGAGCGACGACGGGTTGGAGCCCGAGAACAGGGCATTGGTATCCATGTCGCCCTGGTCGATCAGGAACTTGTCGGAGATGGTCCAGCCGTCGCTCAGGTCGTAGTCGAAGTTGCCGCCGAAGAAGCGCATCTTCGCGCCGCGGCCGTTGGCCAGGTTGGCGCTGGTGCCGCCGCCCGGGTAGCCCGGCAGGTTCACGTGCTGGATGTACTTGCTGTAGTACGTGTCGGTGAGCGGGTCGAAGCCGGGATACGAAGAGAAGCTGTCGCTGCCGTGCTGGATCAGCGGGATCGGAGTGATGAACTGGTTGCGGTCGTTGAGCACGCGCGTCCACAGCACCAGCGAACCCTTGTCCATGGTGTGCGACAGGGTGGCGGTGAACTGGCCGCCCTTATCGGCAGTGAACTGCGGGTCGCGCACGCCATCGGACTTGCGCCAGAAGCCGCCGACGCTGCCGAACCAGTCGTCCGCCACCTTGAAGCCGAGGAAGCCGTCGGTACGCCACAGGCCTTCGTTGCCGTAGGTGACGCCGATGCTGCCGGATGGCTTGGCCGTGCCCTGCTTGAGCATGAAGTTGGCGGTGGCGCCGATCTGGCCGTCGCCGAACACCACGGACGGGCCGCCCTGCAGGATCTCCACGCGCTCGACCGTGTCGTCGAGGCGGAACATCGAGGTGGTCTCCATGAACGACAGCGTGGGCATGCCGTACAGCGGCGAGCCCATGATCTGCGTGGTGAAGTAGGGCGCGTCGCCGCCACCCGGGAAGCCGGCGATTTCGATATTGGCGCCGGTCTGGCCGCCGGTGGATTCCGGCCACAGGCCGGGCGAGATCTTCAGCAGGTCCGCCGTGCTCTTCGGGTTGGCCTGCTTGATCGCCTCGGCGTCGGCCGCGGTGATGCTGTACGAGGCGTCGATCTTGCGGATGCCGCCGACAGTGGGTGTACCGGTGACCACCACCTGTTCGAGCGTCTGGGGCTTGCCCTTCGGCGCGTTGTCCTGGGCCGGAGCCGGCGCGGGCGGCGCCGGCGTCTGGGTGCCGGCGGCCTGCGTGCTGTCCTGCGCGTGGGCCGTGCCCAGCGCGAGCGATGCGGCGATGGCCGCGGCGAGCAATTGTCGAGCGATGCGTTGGCGTTGCATGGTCAAAACCTCCCCACCCGTGGTATCGGGCTTTTATGTGGTGATATCGCTGGCCGCTTCCCCTGCCGCGGCAAGCGATGGTTCTTCACTGCTGACGAAATCCTCGATGCGGAATGCCCCCAGTCCGGACAGCACGGTCTCGGCCTGGGCCAGCGCGGACGGCTGCCCGATGCCGACGGCGGCCATGCCGGCGGCATGGATGCTGGCGATGCCTGCCGCGGCGTCCTCCACGCCGAGGCAGGCAGCCGGCGGCACGCCCAGGCCGGCGGCCGCGGCCAGGAAAATCTCCGGGTCCGGCTTGGAGCGCTGGATATGGGCGGCGTCCACGATGTAGTCGAACAGACCGGCGATGCCCATGCGCTCCAGCAGCAGCGGCGCATTGCGGCTGGCCGAGGCCAGCCCGACCTTCAGGCCGGCGGCGCGCACGGAGGCGATCGCATCGCGCGCGCCGGGCAGCAGCTGTTCGGGCCCGAAACGCTCGATCTGTTCGCGGTAGTAGTCGTTCTTGCGCTCGCTGAGCGCGAGCTTCTCTTCCTCGCTGTAGGCGCGCCCGGCGCGCTCCAGCAGGATCTCCAGCGAGCCCATGCGGTCCACGCCTTTCAGGCGCTCGCCGACGGCGGCGTCGAACGGCAGGCCGGCTTCCTCGGCCAGGCGCCGCCATGCCGCGTCGTGCACCACGGCGGTGTCGGCGATTACGCCGTCCAGGTCGAAGATCACCGCCTGCAGCGGCGGCAGCGGCGCGCGGCGGTTTGGGATGGCGTCGGCGCGCGGCAGTCGCAGCGTTTCGCCGGCACGGATGAACTGCTCGCGGCCATCGTGGCGGAAGGCCAGGCCGTCGCCGGCCGTGAGCGTGTAGCGCACGCCGGCACTTTCCACTTCCACCCGCAGCCGCGCCTTGCCCCAGCGCAGGCCGAAGCGGTAGCTGTTCCATGCGGCGGGCAGGCGCGGCGCCAGCGCAGGCAGGCCATCCACCACGCGGAAGCCGCCGAAGCCCCAGGTCAGGCCCAGCCAGCTGCCGGCCATGGCGGCCATGTGCACGCCGTGGGCGGCGTTGCCGTGCGAGTCGTCCAGGTCCACGCGCAGCGAATCCTGGAAATAGCGGTAGGCCTTGCCGGCCAGTCCCACTTCCGCGGCGATCACGCCGAAGGTGGAGGCCGACAGCGTCGAGTCGTGCACGGTGACGCTTTCGTAGTAGTCGAAGTTGCGCCGCTTCGCCGCGCGGTCGACGCGCTCGCCGGCCAGCATCAGCGCGAGCAGCGTATCGGCCTGCTTGCAGACCTGGTGGCGATAGATGGTCAGCGGATGCAGGCGCAGCAGCAGCGGATGCTTGCCCTCGCCGGGTCTGGCCGCGAGGTGGTCGGGCAGGCGCGGCTTGTCGAGGAAGCCGTCGTCCTGCGGGAAGATGCCCAGGCGCGGGTCCTCCGGCAGATACATCGCTTCGGCGGCGCGGCGCCATTGCGCGACTTCGTCCTCGCCCAGGCCGATGCGCGAGCACAGCGCGGCGTATTCCACCGGCGCGGCACCGGCCATCCACACCGCGGTGGCAGCGGCATCGCGCAGGTGACGCTGCGCCATGCGGTTGGTGTAGTGGTTGTTGTCGACCAGCGCCGAATACTCGTCGGGGCCGGTGACTTCGTGGATGCAGAAGGCGTCGCCGCGCCGCGCGTTGAAGTGGCCGATGTCGATCCACACGCGTGCGGTCTCGAACAGGATTTCCGCGCCGTGGTCGCGCAGGAAATCGGTGTCCCCGGTGGCGTCCACGTACAGGCGGATCGCCCAGGCCACCGCGGCGTTGATGTGGTACTGCGCCGAGCCGCCCGGATAGTAGGCCGAGCATTCGTCGCCGCTGATGGTGCGCCAGGCGAACAGCGCGCCGCGCGCGTGGTTCAGTTCGCGCGCATGCAGGCGCGAACGGTCCAGCGTGCGGTGGCGGTACAGCAGCATGCCGCGGGCGAGCTCCGGCGCGGTCGTGGCGAGCACCGGCAGGATGAACGCCTCGGCATCCCAGAAGTAGTGGCCTTCGTAGCCTTCGCCGGTGAGGCCCTTGGCCGCGGCGCTGCCGTGGCCGTCGCGGCAACTGGACTGGAACAGGTGGAACAGGTTGAAGCGCAGCGCCTGCTCGGTGGCCGGATCGCCGTCGATGGCGAGGTCGGCGGCTTCCCACAGCGGCGCCAGATGCTGGCGCTGGCGTTCCAGCAGCGCGGCATAACCCAGTTCCGCGGCTTGTTCGAGGATGGCGCGGGCGCGGTCGAGCAAGGCCTCCTGCGCGTCGTCGCCGTGCGGTTCGGTCCAGGCGTAGGCGGCGTATTTCTCCAGCGTCACGGCCTGGCCGGGCAGGAGCTGGCCGGTATAGGTCTGCACCACGCCGTGGGGCGCGAGGTTGGCCATGTGCGCGTCCAGGCTGCCGTCGCGCGGTGCGTGCGTCTGCGCGCAGACCAGGCGGATGCCGCTGTGGGTGGTGCGCTGGTGGACCCAGGCGAGGTCCGGTTCCGCCGCGGCGTCGATCGTGTGCAGGCCGCCGTCCAGGCGCGTGCCGATGCGCGGGTCGTCGCCCTGTTCGACGGCGTCGCGCGCGGTATTGATCGAGGACTCCAGCGTGATCGGGCCGCTGTAGTCCACCGAGCGCACGCGGTAACGCAGCGCGAGCAGGCCCGGCTCACCCAGGCTTACGAGGCGTTCGGCCTCGATCTCCAGGGTTTCGCCCGTCGGCGAACGCCAGCGCAGGAAACGCCGGTAGCAGCCGTCGCGCAGGTCCAGGCGGCGCTCGAAGGCCAGCCATTCGCCGTCGGCCAGCCGCACGGGGGTATCGCCCAGGCGCAGCTGGATGCGGGTGGCGTCGGCGACAGGGATGCGCGTGTCGGTGTGGGCGGCGAACCCGGGGAAGCGCTCGTGGTATTCGATCGGCGCTCGCTCCCAGGCCGCCGACAGAAAGCTGGCCTGGCTGGGGCTGTCGCCTTCTTCCAGTCCGCCGCGCACGCCCAGTGCCCCATTGGCGAGGGCGAACAGGCTCTCGTCCTGCGCGAAGCCGGCCGGGTCGGTGCCGTGGCGGAGCAGCGACCACGGATCGACGTGCGTGGACCCGGCGGGCACGGACTCGGCGTCCTTCCCGGCGGAAGGCACGGCGGCGGCGGCCGCGGCGGGCGCGGTGGCGAGACGGTCGAGCATGTAATCCCCAGTCGATCTTTTGGTTGTTCTAGGCGGGGCGCGGGGTGCGCTGGCCGGTCCATTGGGCGGCGAGCTTCGCAGCAAATGATATCGATATCAAGATATCGATATCATTTGCTGCGGCGCGGCATCACGCGGCTTTGAGGAGTGCTGCCGCAGGCTCGCCGGGAGCACGGCGGACGAGCAGGCGCGAGGGGCGTCTCGGCCGTCCGTTGGACGCCTCGGGCGCAAATCGACACACTGCGCGCTGCGGCGAACCATCCGCCGCGGACACCGCACTCCAGGAGCGAAGCGATGGAACTGGCCGAGGCCCGGTCTTGAGTCGAAGCAAACGAAAGCCCGTACCGGGCGCGCCGGCCAACCTCACCATGGCGGACCTCGCGCAGCTGGCCGGGGTCTCCAAGATCACCGTGTCGCGGGCGCTCAGCGACAGCCCGCTGGTCAACCGCGAAACCCGCGAGCGCATCCAGGACCTGGCGCGCGAGCAGGGCTACAAGCTCAACGTCAGCGCGCGCAATCTGCGCCTGCGCCGCAGCCACACGGTGGCGGTGATCGTGGAGATGAAGCCGAGCAGCGACCGCACCATGTTCGATCCCTACCCGCTGATGCTGCTGGGCGGTATCTCGCAGGAGCTGACGGCCGCCGGCTACAGCGTGCTGCTGACCACGCGCCAGGGGGCCAGCGCCGCGGCGGTGCAGGCGGCCGACGGCATGATCCTGCTCGGCCAGGGCGTGCGGCAGGACGCGGTGCGCCGCTTCGACAAGCTGGGCCTGCCGATGGTGGTGTGGGGTGCGCGCGGCGAACACGACAGTCATGTAGTGGTGGGCAGCGACAACCGCCAGGGCGGCAAGGTCGTGGCCGAGCATTTCGTCGCCCAGGGCCGGCGTAATCCGGTGTTCGTGGGCAATCCGGGCCATCCGGAGATCTTCGAGCGCCTGAGCGGCTTCGTGGATGCGCTGGCCGAGCATGGCGTGAAGCCGCTGCTGATCCGGCGCGACGAGTTCACGCTCGCTTCGGGCATGGATGCCGTGCAGTCACTGGCGGCGCGCGACGTGCCGTTCGATGCGCTGTTCGCCTGCAGCGACCTGCTCGCGATGGGCGCGGTGCGCGCGGTAGAGGCGCTCGGGCGCCGCGTGCCGCAGGACGTCTCCGTCGTCGGTTACGACGACATGCCGCTGGCGGCCAGCTTCCATCCGCCGCTCAGCTCCGTGCGCCAGGACTGGCAGGAAGGCGGCAGCCTGCTTGCGCGCAAGATGCTGGCGATGATCCACGACGAGCCGGCCGCATCCGAAGTGCTGCCGGTGGACCTGATCGTCCGCGCCACCTGACGGCAGCGCGCTTACGCCACCGCGGTGCCGGCGGCATCGCTCCCCGGCACCCGCGCCGGCGGCGTGAGCACCAGGCGGAAGCAGCTGCCGCCGCCGGCGACGCGCACGTATTCCAGCGAAGCCTGGTTGGCCTCGGCCATCTGGCGCGCCAGGTAAAGACCTAGGCCGGTGCCGTATTCGTGCGTGGTGTAGAACGGCTCGAAGATCTGCGCGGCCACCTTCGGCGCAATGCCGGGGCCGCGGTCGATCACTTCCAGAATGGGCACGCCGTGTTCGCCGTGCCTTGCCACCACCATCACGCGCGCCGGCTCGCCAGGCATGCGGCCGTAGCGCAGCGCGTTCTGCACGAGGTTCCACACTACCTGCTGCAACTGCTGCGGGTCGGCCACCGCGGCCACCGGCTCGCTGCCGTTGCTGATCACGCGCAGGGTGTCGCCGCCCAGGTCGTTGCCCTGGCGATATTCGTCCACGAAGTTCTGCGCCCAGCGGCCGAGGTCCAGCGTCTCCGGGCGCGAGCGCTCGCGCCGCGAGAGCTGCAGGATGTTCTCGATGATGTCGTTCAGGCGCACGCAGTGGTTATTGATGATCTCCACCATGCGCTGATCGGTCGCGCCGAGGTCGTGCGATTCGGCGAGCAACTGCGCGGAGTAGCGGATCGCCGCGAGCGGGTTGCGGATCTCGTGCGCGATCGACGCGGAGAGACGGCCCAGCGAGCTGAGCGTGAGTTCCTCGGCGCGGCGCGAGACCAGCGAGGTGTCGTCCAGGAAGATCAGCACCAGCGCGTCGTCGTTCGGCGCGAGCCGGCTGAAGCGCGGGATCACTTCCGGCGTGCCGTCGGCGAGTTGCGTGGCGGTTTCGTCGAGCTTGCCGGAGGTCATCCAGTGATAGAGGCGCCGCGACAGCTCCGGCGCCACGCGGCCCAGGTCGCGCTGGTCGGCGCTGGGATTGCCCAGCAGCATCCAGGCCGACTCGTTGATCTGGTGGATGCGGTTGGCGTCGTCGACCAGCAGCACGCCGGTCTTCATGCGGCGGATGATCAGCTCATTGACCTGGGCGAGATTGGCCAGGTCGATGCTGCGTTGCTCGGCCAGTGCCTCGGTGGCGCGCAATTGCCGGCTGAGCACGTAGCACAGCATGGTGATGGCGAAGTAGGCCAGGCCGAACAGGCCGGCCTCCAGCAGCTGGCGGTCGGCGATGGCGACTTCGCCGCCGGGGTTGAGCAGCGAATGGCCGAGGATGCCCAGCGTGGCCAGCGCGGCGAAGAACAGGGCCAGCCGCAGCGGCAGCAGCAGCGCGCCCGCGGCGAGGTTCACCGCCAGCATCATCGAGATGCCGATGCGGGCGTCCTGCATCGCGCCGATCGCCAGCACCGCCGCCACGATGTCCACCACCAGCGAGGCCGGGGTGACCAGGCGCGTCCAGGGCATGGCGCGGCGGGTCAACCCCGCCACCACCACCGCGAAAGCCAGGAAGCACAGCGCGACCAGGCGGGCGGTGTCCGTGTCATTCAGATGCGGCCAGCCCAGTGCGGGCGGGCTGAAGGCCAGGCCTGCGTAAACCAGGGCCTGGGCCAGCCGGAAGTAGTTGAGGAAGAACAGTTCGTGGCGCACCGACTCGGTGGCCGTGCGGACGGGAGCGAAGGCGGGCGGCGCGGTATGGGGCACGGGGCCTGGCACTCTCGGCGGGTCGCGGTGGGGCGCAGTATAGAGCCGGCCGGGAGCGCCGGGGCGCGGGCTTTTCGCGGGGTCGAAGGTGCCGCCGGAGCCCGCCCGTCACGGGTTTGTCACTCGCCGGTTGGCGGGGGTGCGCGCGGCCGCCCCTTTCCATCCCGCCCGCCTTCCGCGAAAATACCGGGCCGTATTGCGCGGTTTTCGTCATGTCGAGGCATGGCGGCGCATTGCATCGGCAGCGCCTGCACTCGAGTGTCCGTCGCCGTCCGTCCCCCTCACGCCCGTCCGGCACGCTCCCGGCACGGGCGCCATGTTTTTCCCCGTTCGCTCGAGGTATCGAATGAATTTCCACGAGTACCAGGCCAAAGAATTGTTCGCCAAGTACGGCATCGCCGTGCCGCCGGGCAAGGTTGCCAACTCTCCCGACGCCGCCGTCGACGCCGCCAAGGCGCTTGGCGGTTCCCAATGGATGGTCAAGGCGCAGATCCACGCAGGTGGCCGCGGCAAGGCCGGCGGCGTGAAGTTCTGCAAGAGCCTCGATGACGTCCGCGCCGCCGCCAAGGGCATGCTCGGCACCAACATGGAGACCTACCAGTCCGCCGGCCGCGCGCTGCCGGTGAACCTGGTGCTGGTCACCGACGCCACCAACATCGCCAAGGAGCTGTACCTGTCGATCCTGGTGGACCGCGACACCAAGGCCATCTCGTTCATTGCCTCCAAGCACGGCGGCGTGGACATCGAGCAGGTCGCCAAGGACACCCCGGAAGACATCCACACCATCGTGGTGGACTTCGTCGAGGGTCTGCAGCCGTACCAGTGCCGCCAGCTCGGCTTCGCGATGGACCTCAACGCCAAGCAGGTCGGCCAGCTGACCAAGATCATGCTGGGCCTGTACAAGCTGTTCAACGAGAAGGACCTGTCGCTGGTCGAGCTGAATCCGCTCGCCATCCTCGAGGACGGCAACCTCGCCGCGCTCGACGGCAAGGTCAATTCCGACGACAACGCCGAGTTCCGCCACGCCGACCTGGCCGCCATGCGCGACCTGAGCCAGGAAGACGCGGCCGAGGCGGCTGCCGTGCAGCACAACCTCAACTACGTGACGATGGACGGCACCATCGGCTGCATGGTCAACGGCGCAGGCCTGGCCATGGCCACCATGGACGTGATCAAGCTGGCGGGCGGCGAGCCGGCCAACTTCCTCGACGTCGGCGGCGGCGCCACCAAGGAGCGCGTGACCGAGGCGTTCAAGCTGATCCTTTCCTCCGACAAGGTGAAGGCCATCCTGGTCAACATCTTCGGCGGCATCGTGCGCTGCGACCTCATCGCCGAAGGCATCATCGCCGCGGTGAAGGAAGTGGGCCTGAAGATTCCGGTGGTGGTGCGCCTGCAGGGCACCAACGTGGAGCTGGGCCGCGAGCTGCTGGCCAACTCCGGCCTGGCGATCACGCCGGCCGACGATCTCAACGACGCGGCGCAGAAAGCCGTGGCCGCCGCGAAGTGAGGAGCAATCGAGCATGAGCGTTCTCGTCAACAAGAACACCAAGGTGATCGTGCAGGGCTTCACCGGCCAGCAGGGCACCTTCCACGCGCAGCAGGCGCTGGATTACGGCACCAAGGTCGTCGGCGGCGTCACCCCGGGCAAGGGCGGCAGCGAGCACATCGGCCTGCCGGTCTTCAATAGCGTGTCCGAAGCCGTCGATGAGACCGGCGCCGACGCGTCCGTCATCTTCGTGCCGCCGCCGTTCGCGGCCGACTCGATCCTCGAAGCCATCGACGCCGGCATCAAGGTGATCGTGGCGATCACCGAGGGCATCCCGGTGCTGGACATGCTGCGCGTGAAGAACGTGCTGGCGCAGCATCCGGAAACCGTGCTGATCGGCCCGAACTGCCCCGGCATCATCACCCCGGGCGAGTGCAAGATCGGCATCATGCCGGGCCACATCCACAAGCCGGGCAAGGTCGGCATCGTGTCGCGCTCCGGCACGCTGACCTATGAAGCCGTGTTCCAGACCACCAACGAAGGCCTGGGCCAGTCCACCTGCATCGGCATCGGCGGCGACCCGATCAACGGCCTGAACTTCATCGACTGCCTGAAGCTGTTCCAGGACGACCCGCAGACAGAAGGCATCATCATGGTCGGCGAGATCGGCGGCAGCGCCGAGGAAGACGCGGCCGAGTTCATCGGCGAGTACGTGACCAAGCCGGTGGTGTCGTTCATCGCCGGTGCCTCGGCTCCGGCCGGCAAGCGCATGGGCCACGCCGGCGCCATCATCTCCGGCGGCAAGGGCACCGCGGCGGCCAAGTTCGCCGCGCTGGAAAAGGCGGGCGTCACCACGGTGAAGTCCCCGGCCGACCTGGGCAAGACCCTGGCGGGCCTGCTCAAGAAGTAAGGGTTCGACGGGTGTCACGAAAAAGGCCGCGGTTTCCGCGGCCTTTTTCTTTGGCGGATGGGGACGGAGGCGGGAAACGGCTGCCTGGATCGATCCAGGTGCGAACAGCGCGGTCCGTCCCCTCTTTCCCCAAGCATGGCCATTTGACTAAACGTTTGGTTCGGGACTACACATAGGCCCGCGCACCGCCCGGGACGGCGGCTTCGATCGGTCGGATCCGGCCCGGACAGCACTCGCATCGCTCGCAGACCGCAGGGGGTCGTCATGAAGCGTTGGCAGCAGCTGTGTTCCGCATTCCTCCTCGCCGCAGCCGCGTCCGCGGCCCCGGCAGCCACCTACAACAACGGCACCGCGACGGCGACGTTCACCGTCTCGCTGACGCTGCAGGCCAATTGCAGCATCACCGCCAATCCGCTCAGCTTCGGCACCACCGGCGTGCTTTCGTCGGCGATCAACCAGCAGACCACGGTAGCGGTGACCTGCACCAACACCACGCCGTATAACGTCGGCCTGGATGCCGGCGGCGTGACCGGCTCGACCGTCGCCAGCCGGCTGATGGCCGGCACCACGACCGGCAACACCGGCACCACG
This sequence comes from Dyella sp. BiH032, assembly GCF_031954525.1. Classification (NCBI taxonomy): domain Bacteria; kingdom Pseudomonadati; phylum Pseudomonadota; class Gammaproteobacteria; order Lysobacterales; family Rhodanobacteraceae; genus Dyella; species Dyella sp. BiH032. Next base: position 4,291,187 of record NZ_CP134867.1, on the reverse strand, counting down.
GTGGGCTACCAGCTGTATCAGGATGCGGGCCACGGCACGGTCTGGGGCAACACTCAGGGCACGGACACCGTGGCGGGCACCGGCAACGGCGCGGCGCAGTCGATCACCGTCTACGGCCAGGTGCCGAGCCAGGCCACGCCGCGCCCGGACACCTACCAGGCCACCGTCACCGCCACCGTCTACTTCTGAGCGCCTCGTGACGCGGCTGCCGCGGCGGGTCGCGCTCGCCCTGGCCTTGGGCCTGGGCGTGGGGGCGCACGCCTCGTCGCTGCAGATCTCGCCAATCACGGTGGAGCTGCCGCCCGGCCAGGCTGCCAGCGGCATCACCTTGCGCAATCCCGGCAGCGTGCCGATCTACGGCCAGGTGCGCGTGTTCCGCTGGGACCAGTCGGCGGACGAGGACACGCTGGAAGCCAGCGACGACCTGATGGCCAGCCCGCCGCTGATCCGCGTCGAGCCGCAGGGCGAGCAATTGGTGCGGCTGGTCCGCCGCGATGCTGCCGTCGTCGGAGAGGAGCGCAGCTACCGCGTACTGGTGGATGAGATTCCTGCCACCGAGGCTGCCGCGGGCAACGGCATCAACATCCGCCTGCGGTACTCCGTGCCGGTGTTCGTCGAGCCGGCGGGGCGACCCGACTCGCCGCGTCTTGCGTGGGAACTGCGGCGCGACGGTACGCAGTGGCGTCTGCGGGTGAGCAATGCGGGTGGACGCCGCGCGCAGCTCGCGGCCGTGCGGATCGTGGGTGCGGATGGCGTGACGCACGAGGTCAACCAGGGATTGCTCGGCTACGTGCTGGCAGGGAGGACGCGGCAATGGACTGTCCCGCTGGGCGAAGGCTTCGCGACCGAGGGCCCGCTGAAGGTGAAAGCCAACGTCAACGCCCAGCCCGCCGAGGCGGCGCTGGACGTCGTGCCCCGGCGATGACGCATGCGGCCGCCGCGCATCCCCCGCGAACCGGCGCGAGCGGTTGAGCGGCGCGCCCGGCCGCGGCCAGGGGCCTGCTTTCTGCTGTGCGCGATGGCCACGGTCGCGCCGGCGCGCGGCAGCGATCTGCCTGTGCCGGCCTTGCTCGATATGGCGCAACCGCAGGAGGTCTTTCTCGAAGTGATCCTCAACGGCCACGCCAGCGGACGGATCCTGCGCTTCCGCGTCACCGGCGATCGCCTGGCCTGCGACGTCTCCGAGCTGGCGGCGGCGGGGCTGGACCCCGCGCGACTCGGGCGCGCCGGCGAGATTCCGCTCGACGAGGTGCCGGGCCTGTCCTATCGCTACGACGCCGCGGCGCAGCGCGTGGAATTGACCGTGCCCGACAGCCTGCGCCTGCCGTTCGTCGCGGACACGCGGCAGCTGTCTGGCGTACCGCCGGCACAAGGCGACAGGGGCGTGCTGCTGAACTACGACGCCTACCTGCAGAGCGGCGGTGGCGCGCATCTCGCGTTGTGGTCCGAGCTTCGCTACTTCGCGCCTTCCGGCGTCTTCGACCACACCGGCACCTACTACGCCGGCGGCGGCACCGGCCGCTACGTGCGCTACGACACCGCCTGGACGCGATCCGATCCGGCCACGACCGCCGTGTTCCAGGTCGGCGATGGCGTGACCTCTGCGTTGAACTGGTCGCGCCCCGTGCGTTTCGCCGGCTTGCAATGGCGCAGCGACTTCGCCCTGCGGCCTGACCTGATCACTTTTCCGCTGCCGGCGCTCGGCGGTTCCGCGGCGGTGCCGTCGGCGGTGGACCTCTACGTCAACAACGTGCGCCGCGCCAGCGTGGACGTGCCCAGTGGCCCGTTCGTGCTCAATCAGGCACCCGGCATCACCGGCGCCGGCCAGGCGACGCTGGTGACGCGTGACGCGCTCGGCCGCACCGTGACCACCGCGCTGCCGCTGTACATCGATGCGCGCATGCTGGCGCAGGGTCTCGACAGCTATGGGCTGGAAGCGGGTTTCGTGCGCCGACGCTATGGCCTGGCGTCGTTCGACTACGCCTCGCATCCGGCCGGCAGCGCGTCGTGGCGGCATGGTGTCGACGATGCGCTGACCTTGGAGCTGCACGGCGAAGCCACTGCCGGCCTGGCCAATGCGGGTGGCGGTGCGCTGGTCAGGCTCGGACAGGCCGGCGTGCTGAGCGGTTCGCTGGCAATGAGCGGCGGTCGCGATGCGGGCAGGCAAGTGAGTCTCGGCTACCAGTGGGTGCGGCCGGACCTGGCGATCGACGCCGAACTCACGCAGCGCAGCTCCGGTTATGCGGATCTGGCCGCGCGCGAAGGTTCGCCGGCGCCGCGCCGGCTGGCGCGGCTGACCCTGTCGCTGCCGTTCGCGCCGGGACAGAACCTTGCCCTGAGCTATATCGGACTGCGCGCGGCGGGCGCTTCCGACTCGCGCATCGGCGCGTTGACCTGGCTCTGGTCGATGGGGCGGATCGCATCGCTCAACCTCAGCGCCTATCGCGACTTCGCCCGGCCCTCCGCGCACGGCGCCTTCCTCAGCCTCAACCTCGCGCTGGACGGACGCACCACCGCGAGCGCGCTGGCCGGCAGCCAGGGCGGCCAGCCGTACCGCAACCTGCAGGCGCTGCGTCCCGCTGACTACGCCGGCGGCTGGGGCTGGGGCGTGCAGGACGGGCGCAGCGGCGGGCTGCGGTTCCGCCAGGCGCAGCTGCAGTATCTGGGCAGCGCCGGCCAGCTCACCGGGCTCGCGCAGGACACCGCCGGGCGGCAGGTCGCCTCGCTGGACGCGCTCGGCGCGCTGGTCTGGATGGACGGCAGCCTGCAGCCGTCGCGCCGCATCTACGACGGTTTCGCGCTGGTCTCCACCGATGGCGTGGCGGACGTGCCCGTGCTGCACGAGAACCGTCCGATCGGCCGCACCGACCGGAGCGGCCACCTGCTGGTGCCGGACCTCAACGCATACCAAGCCAACCGGTTGTCGATCGACAGCCTGGCGCTGCCGGCGGATGCGCGCGTGGAGACGGTGGCGCGGGACGTCGTGCCGCAGGCACGTTCGGGCGTGCTCGCGCGGTTCCCGCTGTCGCGCTATGCGGCGGCCTCGATCGCGCTGGTCGATGAAGCCGGCCGGCCGTTGCCGCCCGGCACGCGCGTGCGCCATGCGGAAAGCGGCACCGATACCGTGGTGGGCTACGACGGGCTCACCTTCGTCAGCGGCCTGCGCGAGCGCAACCGGCTGGACCTGGAAGGCGACGGGTGGCACTGCAGCGTCGGATTCGCCTATCGCTCTCCGACGGACGGTTCGCTGCCGCGCATCGGGCCGCTGGCGTGTCCGCGGCAGACGGAGCCGGGCCGATGATGCGCGCGCTCATCTTGCTGTTGTTCGCCGCCGCGCTGTGCGGAGGCGGCGCGGTGCACGCGCAGACCTGCACGGCCACCGCGAGCAACCTCGACTTCGGCAACGTCAACCCGATCAGCGGCACGGCGGTGGCGCGCAGCGGCACGATCAACGTGTCCTGCGACTGGACGCTGATCTCGCTGCAGCCCAACGCGCTGGTCTGCCTGAATCTCAGCACGGCGGTAACGCGCGCGATGACTAGCGGTGCCAACACCATGCAGTACGACCTGTACCAGGACGCGGGCCACACCCAGACCTGGGGCTCCAGTTTCACCGGCAGCACGCCGCTCTCGGTGTCCATCGCCAAACCGCTGATCGGCACGACGGCTGGCGCGACAGTGAACTTCTACGGGCAGATCGCCGCCGGCCAGACGACGGTGCCGACGACCGGCGATGCGAGCACGGTGTACAGCCAGAGTTTCACCACGGCGACGGCGATCGCCTACGGGTACTACCTGCTGGTCGCGCCCAGCTGCGCGTCGCTCACCGCCGCCGGCACTTTTCCCTTCACCGTCAGCGCCACGGTCACGAACAACTGCACCATCGGCGCGACCAATCTCAGCTTCGGCACGGCGGGCGTGATCGGCACGGGCATCAACGCAGCCGGCAGCCTCAGCATCACTTGCACCAACGGCGATTCGTGGCGCGTCTCGCTCAACGGCGGCGGCAGCGGCAACGTCGCCGCGCGGACGATGCAGCGACAAGGCGGCGGGGGATCGGTCGGCTACCAGCTCTATACCGACAGCGCGCGGACCTTGCCGTGGGGCGATGGCAGCGGCGGCACCACCCGCGTGACCGGCACCGGCACCGGCCTGGCGCAGGCCGTCAACGTGTACGGGCGGGTGCCGGCGCAAAGCACGCCGATGCCGGGCAACTACAGCGACACGATCACCGCGACGATCGAATTCTGAGCGCTCAGAACTCGACTTCCCACTGCGCGGGCGCGGGGTGCCGGATCGCGTTGGCGGCACGGGACACGCGCGGACGTTCCGCCGCGTTGGCCTGCACGCGATAAGGCGAATCGAGCGCACAGCTCACTGCCGGTGGTGCGGAAACGCCTTCGTCGTGTTCGACGCGGCAGCTCTCCCGTACCGTGAGGCTGACATCCAGCGGCACGGTTTCGGTGGCGGCGAAGGCATGGAGCGGCAGGAGCAGGGCGGCAGCGAGCGATAGCAGACGAAACATGCGGCGGAAGCGGGGCGGGGTGTCCTTTCCTGCATCGGCGGTGCCGGCGCCTTCTTGAGTCTGCGGGGCTCAGTCGCGCTGCCGCAGCGCCTTGGCTGCCGCCGCGAGCAGGGCGCCGGTCAACCGGTCCAGTGTCGCCGAGCGCACCGACCAGTGTTGCCAGTACAGGGGCACGTCCAGCCAGCGCTCCGGCGCGATGGCCTGCACCGCACGCTCGCGCAGCGGCTTGTGCAGCATGGACTCTGGCGCCATGCACCAGCCCAGCCCCAAGGCCGCCGCTTCCACGAAGCCGGTGGAAGAGGGCAGGTAATGGGTGGGCGGCGCGAGGCGGGCACGGGTGATCTTGCGCACGAAGCGCCATTGCAGCGCGTCCTTGCGGTTGAACACCAGCATCGGCGCGGCGCCCAGCGCGGCCGCATCCACGCCTCCAGCGAAATGGCGGGCGACGAACGCCGGCGAAGCGATCGGCAGATAGCGCATGCTGCCCAGGGGGCGCACCGTGCAGCCCTGCACCGGCCGCGCATCCGCGGTGATCGCGCCCAGCACGCTGCCGTCGCGTAGCAGGTCCAGCGAGTGGTCCTGGTCTTCCACCCGCACGTCGAACAGCAACCCGTGGCGTTCGTGCATCACCGCGAGCGCACCGAGGAACCAGGTCGCCAGCGAATCGGCATTCACCGCGATCGCCAGTGTGGCGGGAGCTTCATCGGCAGCACGCTCCACCGCGAAGGCCTGCAGCGTTTCGGCTTCCAGCAACTGCATCTGCTGCACGCTGCGCAACAGGCGCTCGCCGGCGGCCGTGGGGCGGCAGGGCGATTGCCGGAGGATCAGCACCTGGCCCAGGCGGTCTTCCAGCGCCTTGACGCGCTGGGACACGGCCGAGGGCGTGACCGACAGGCGCCGGGCCGCGCCTTCGAAGCTGCCTTCGCCCAGTACCGCGGCGAAGGCGGAGAGCTGCGGATTGAGCAGGGTCATGGGTAGGCTCCTGCGCTTAAGATTAGCTAATTCTGCGTTAGTCGATTTAGTTTTACTGAATCCTCGGCGTGACGCATCCTGACCGCTGTCTCCGGTCTCGACGCCGATGGCGCCGGGCATGCCCTGGCCCCGGCGGACACGGGCCTGGCGAAGTGGGTGCATCGGCTTCCGCCGGGCTTCGCTTCTCTCCGGGAGGGGAACGGGACTCAGCCTTGCGAGTGCTCGCGCGCTTCCATCACTCACCTTCGGTACTTCCATGCAGACCTCCGCTTATCTCGCGGGCCTCGCCGCCGGCGCGGGCCTGATCATCGCCATCGGCGCGCAGAACGCCTTCGTGCTCAGGCAGGGCCTGCAGCGCCGCCACGTCGGGCCGGTGGTGCTGGTGTGCATCCTGGCCGACATGAGCCTGATCCTGTTCGGCGTGGCGGGCATGGGCCTGCTGGTGAAGGAGATGCCGGGCCTGCTGCAGGTATTGCGCTACGCCGGCGCGGCATTTCTCGCTGCCTATGGCGCACTGGCGCTGCGGCGCGCATGGCGTGGCGAAAGCGGCCTGCAGCCGGCCGAAGACGGCGCCGCCGGCCGCCGGCGCGCGCTGCTGGCCTGCCTGGGGTTCACCCTGCTCAATCCGCACGTGTACCTGGACACCGTGGTGCTGCTGGGCAGCCTGTCGACGCATTACCACGGCGGCGGGCGCTGGTTCTTCGCCGGCGGCGCGTGCACGGCCAGCGTGCTCTGGTTCACCTTGCTGGGCTACGGTGCGCGCGTACTGCTGCCGGTATTCCGCAGCCCGGTCGCGTGGCGGGTGTTCGACGTGCTGGTGGCAGCCTTCATGTTCGTGCTGGCGGCGCTGTTGTTGACGCAGCCGCTGGGGTAGCGCCGGGCGCGTGATGCCACCGGTCCAGCGGGTATCATAGGCGGCCACTTCCCTCGCGGACTCCACGCATGACCACGCTGCGACTCGCCCTGGCCCAGTTCGACTTTCCGGTGGGAGCGGTCGCCGCCAACGCGGCCCGCGTGGGCGACGTGATGGCCCAGGCGCGCGAAGGCGGCGCCGACCTGGTGGTGTTTCCCGAACTGACGCTCAGCGGCTATCCGCCGGAAGACCTGCTGCTGCGCCCGAGCTTTCTTGCCGCCTGCGACAGCGAGCTGCATGCACTGGCCGCGGCGACCAACGGCGTAGCCGCGCTGGTCGGCCACCCGCACAGCGAGGGCGAGGTCTACAACGCCGCCAGCCTCCTGCGCGGCGGCCGCATCGAACTGACCGCGCACAAGCAGGCGCTGCCCAACTACGGCGTGTTCGATGACAAGCGCTATTTCCGCCCGGGTCACGAGTCCGCCGTGGCGACCATCGATGGCGTACGCGTGGGCATGCTCATCTGCGAGGACATTTGGCAGCCCGAGCCGGCGGCGGATGCCGCCGAGGCCGGCGCCGAGCTCATCGTCGTGATCAACGCCTCGCCCTGGGACCGCGCCAAGCAGGCCGATCGCGAGGCCGTGCTGCGCGCCCGCGCATTGGAAACCGGCTGCGCGATCATCTATCTCAACCTGATCGGCGGCCAGGACGAAGTGGTCTACGACGGTAGCGCGCTGATGGTGAATGGCGACGGCAGCATCGCCGCACGCGCGCCGGCCTTCGTCGACGTGCTGCTATGGGCCGATTTCGACGCTGCCTCGCGCACGCTGCGGGCGGACAATTGGCCGGCTCCGGTGGACGAGGCGCCGGAAGCGACGCTGTACGCGGCGCTGGTGCGCGGCATCCGCGACTACATCGAGAAGAACGGCTTCGGCGGCGTGCTGCTGGGGCTGTCCGGCGGCATCGATTCGGCGCTCACCGTGGCGCTCGCGGTCGACGCGCTGGGCCCCGAGCGCGTCACCGCGGTGATGATGCCGTCGCGCTACACCTCGCAGCTTTCGCTGGACGGCGCCCGCGCGCAGGCCGAGCGGCTGGGCGTGGAGTACCACATCATCCCGATCGAGCAGACTTTCCAGAGCTTCATCGAGGCGCTGACCCCGGCGTTCGCCGGCAAGCCGGCGGACATCACCGAGGAAAACCTGCAGTCGCGCACGCGCGGCGCGATGCTGATGGCACTGAGCAACAAGCACGGCCGCCTGCTGCTGGCCACCGGCAACAAGAGCGAGATGGCCGTGGGCTACGCCACGCTGTACGGCGACATGTGCGGCGCCTACGCGCCGCTGAAGGACGTGTACAAGACCGTGGTGTATCGCCTCTCGCGCTGGCGCAACGCGCACGCGGAGCGCTTCGGCGGCGGCGAGGTGATTCCGGCTGCGGTGATCGAGCGGCCGCCGTCGGCCGAGCTGCGCGACAACCAGACCGACCAGGATTCATTGCCGCCGTACGACGAGCTGGACGCCATCCTGGAGCGCTTCATCGAGGGCGAGCAGTCGCAGGCGGAGATCGCCGCGCAAGGCTTCCACATCGACACTGTGCGACGGGTAGTGCGGCTGGTGCTGGCCAATGAGTTCAAGCGCCGGCAGTCGGCGCCGGGCCCGCGCGTGACCACGCGCGCGTTCGGACGCGAGCGTCGCTATCCCATTACATCCGGGTGGCGCTGACGTCTCGCACCCAACCGATGTCACGGTTTGGCGCATCGCGCTTGACAGCGGCCTGCACTCTTTGGAACGATCCGCGCCCTTCCGGTAATGGAGGTGCGCCATGATTGTCATCGCCTCACGCAAGTTCGCCGCTGCCGCTGCCCCGCAGATCGCCGCCTGCTGATCCTGTCCACCGGTTTTCCCGCCCTGGACTGTCTCCCTAGTCCGATCTGACGGCCGCGTCCGCGGCCCCCGCATCCGTTCCCGAGCCTTCGGTTCGGGCGATCCGGCATGTCCTGACGCCGACCGCGTCGGGGCGAGACTGAGTACCCGACACATGACCATGCATGACCGCACGGCGCTGAGCCGTGTCTCCGCCTATCTGCGCGCCCGCATCGCGCTGCAGAAGGACCATCGCCGCCTCGCTTCTTTCCACGTCACGTTCGACCGCGCCAGCGCCGAGCCGGGCTGGAACTACGCCACGCCCACGGACGGCGCCACCCCGACGGCCACGGAGGTTGCCGCGCTGGTCGACGCCTTCGAGCACCAGGGCCGCACGCCGCGCCTGGAGTACATCCACGAACTCGCGCCGGCCGTGCTGCCGCGCCTGCTGGAGGCCGGCTTCTTCCGCGAGGAACCGCTCACGCTGATGACCTGCACGCCCGAGAGCCTCGCGGGCGACGGCGATCTGGACGGCATCGAGTGGCTGCTCGCCGAGCGCGAGCACGAACTGCACGCCGCTGCACAGGTGCAGAACGCCGCCTACGGCGTGCCCGCCACCTGCGATGCCGACGTGGAACGCCTTGCCACTGTGGTCGAGAAGGGTGGCGCGGTCGCGCTGGCCCGTCGCCGCGGCGGGGGCGAGGCGTTGGGCGCGGGCCTGTATTCGCCGCCACTCGAAGGCGTCACCGAGATCGCGGCGATCGGTGTCCGCGAGGACGCACGTGGCCGCGGCATCGGCGGCGCGGTGAGCGCGCTGCTCGCCGACCACGCCTTCGTGCAGGGCGTGACTTTTCCGTTCCTGATGACCGCGGCGGGCAATGAGCACCGCATCTATGCGCGGGCGGGTTTCCGCCGCTTCGGCGAGCTGGTCGGCGTGACGCGATGAGCGGCGGCACCCGCGCAAACGAAAACGCCACGGCGCGGGCCGTGGCGTTTTCGGGAGCCGGGTTGCGCTGGCTCAGTGATGGCCGGAGAACGGCACCAGCTTGCGCAGCGTGGACGGCGCGTGCGGCCACTTCTCGTCGGTCAGGTACGGATGGTCGGGGTAGTTCAGGGCCAGCACCTGGCGGGTCTGGTCGGCGAGCTTCTTCTGCTCCAGGCCCAGGTAGCTGCGGGTGAGGATGGCCAGCGCGTCGCCGGTCTGCGGCGCCTGCTGGTAATGCTCGATCACGTACTGGGCGCGGTCGGCCGAGGCGATGTAGGCCTTGTTGCGCAGGTAGAACTCGGCGACGTTGATCTCGAACTGGGCCAGCACGTTGCGCAGATAGATCATGCGCTGGCGGGCGTCGGCGGAGTAGGCGCTGTCCGGGAAGCGGCGAGTCAGCTCCGAGAAGTCGTCGAAGGCCTGCAGGTTGTAGCCCTGGTCGCGGCGGGCCTGCGATTCGGTGCGCGCGAATACGCGCTCGATGAAGCCGCCCGTGCGATCGAAATTGATCAGGCCGCGCAGGTAATAGGCATAATCCACGTGTTTGTGGGTCGGATACGTCTTGATGAAGCGGTTGATCGTGGAGTAGGCGTCGTCCGGCTGGTTGTCCTTGTACTGCGAATAGGCCAGGTCAAGCTGGGCCTGTTCGTTGAAGTCGCCGGACGGGAAACGTGCGATCAGCCGCTGGTAGGCCTTGGTGGCGGCCGCATAGTCGGCATGGACCAGGGAGTCGTGCGCGTTGGCGTACAGCCTGTCCACCGGCATCGTGTCGATGGTCTCCTTCTTGTGCCTGAACATCGAGCACGCGCTCATCGAGGCGACGATGGCGAGCACAATCAGTACTTTGAAGACCGGCAGCTTGGTTACGCGCATGGGAAAGGGTTCAGATGTTTGATCGAAAAGGGATGATAGCCGAAACCGCCGGACGCCCGGGCGGCCGGCCATGACGACCATCCGCCACGAGGCCGCCGTGCCCCTGTCGGCCGCGGGATGGCGTTTCGACCGGGCCTTGGCCGAGATGTTCCCGGAATACTCCCGGTCCCGCCTGGCGGCCTGGATCAAGGCCGGGGCGGTCACGCTGGACGGCGCCCCCGTGCCGCCCCGTCACCTCCTGCGGGGAGGCGAGCAGGTGCGCCTGGAGGCCGAGCTGGAGGCCGAGGTCGAACTGGCGCCGGAGGACATCGCGCTGGACGTGGTCCACGAGGACGCCCACATCCTGGTCCTGAACAAGCCGGCCGGCCTGGTCGTGCACCCCGGCGCCGGCAATGCCGCGGGCACCCTGCTCAACGCCCTGCTGCACCACGATCCGAAGCTGGCCGAGCTGCCGCGCGGCGGCATCGTGCATCGCCTGGACAAGGACACCTCCGGCCTGATGGTGGTGGCCCGTTCCCTGGCCGCGCACACCGCCCTGGTGGACATGCTGTCCCGCCACGACGTGGAACGGCAGTACGAGGCCGTGGTGATGGGCCTGCTGGTCGCCGGCGGAACGGTGGATGCGCCGATCGGCCGCCATATGGGCGACCGCCTGCGGCAGGCCGTCCGCGACGAGGAAGACGGCAAGCACGCCGTCACCCACTACCGCCTGCGCGAGCGCTTCCGCGCGCACATGCTGATCCAGTGCAACCTGGAGACGGGGCGCACCCACCAGATCCGCGTGCACATGGCGCACATCGGTCATCCGCTGGTCGGCGACCCGTTGTACGGCGGCGGCCTGCGCCTCCCGAAGGGGGCCTCGCCGGAGCTGGTGGCCGCGTTGCGCGGCTTCCGCCGGCAAGCGCTGCATGCGGAACGCCTGGCCTTCGCGCACCCCGTCAGCGGCGAGCCGATGTCTTTCACCGCGCCGCGGCCGGCGGACCTGGACCAGCTGGTCCGCGTGCTGCGTACCGATGCCGCCCAGGCGGAGCCCGATGACTGGTCCTGATCCGCGGCTCGTGCCCGGGGGCTGGCTGCAGCCGGATTGGCCGGCGCCGGCGGGCGTGCGCGCGGCGGTGAGCACGCGCGAGGTGGCGGGCGTCTCCATGGCCCCGTTTGAGCGCTTCAACCTCGGCAGCCGCTGCGGCGACGTCCCGGAGGCCGTCGCGGTCAACCGTGCCGCCGTCACGGCGATGCTGGGTCTGCCCAGGGCGCCGCGCTGGCTGCGGCAGGTACACGGCATCGACGTCGCGCCGTTCGACGGCAGCGAGGGCGAAGACGAGCCCGAAGCCGATGCATCCGTCACGCACGCCCGCGGCGAGCCGCTGGCGATCCTCACCGCCGATTGCCTGCCGGTGCTGTTCTGCGCCGCGGACGGCGGGGAAGTAGCCGCCGCCCACGCGGGCTGGCGCGGCCTGGCGAACGGCGTGCTGGAAGCCACGCTGCGCCGCATGCGCGCGCCATCCGCGCAGGTGATGGCCTGGCTGGGTCCGTGCATCGGCGCAGCCTCGTATGAAGTGGGGGCCGAAGTCCGCGAAGCGTTCGTGGCGGACGACGCGGCCGCGGCTGCCTGTTTCGAGCCGACGCGCCCCGGCCATTGGCTGTGCGATCTCGCGGGGCTCGCGCGGCGCCGGCTCGAACGGGCCGGCGTGTGCGCCATCCATGGCGGCGGCTTCGACACGCTGGTCGACGCGCGCTTCTATTCGTATCGCCGCGATGCCGCGCGGAGCGGACGTTTCGCCACGTTGATCTGGCTGGCGTAACCCGCTTCCACTCCTCTCCCTCTCCCTTTCCCTCGCCCTCTCCCCTCCGGGGAAAGGGTCGGGGTGAGGAGCCCTACGAAGCGAACCCTTGCCGCGCTCACAAACGGCACATCTTCGCCTTCCCGCGCCCCCGTTCACACCCCTTCCGCCGCGTCACTCCTTCAACGCAGCGATGAAACTCCGCCGCCACGCCGTGATGTCCTGGCGTTCCAGCACATCCATCATCGCGCGCCAGCGGGCGCGGCGTTCTTCCAGCGGCATCGCCAGCGCCGTCTCCAGCGCGTCGGCTACTTCCTCGGTGTCGGCCGGGTTCACCAGCAGTGCCTCGTGCAGTTCCTGCGCGGCGCCGGCGAAGCGCGACAGCACCAGCACGCCCGGATCGTCCGGGTCCTGGCTGGCCACGTATTCCTTGGCGACCAGGTTCATGCCGTCGCGCATCGGCGTGACGAGCCCCACCTTGGCATAGCGGTAATAGCCGCTCAGCACGCTGTGCGGGAACGAGTTGTTGACGTAGCGGATCGGCACCCAGTCCGGCGCCGCATAAAGGCCATTGATGTGCCCCGCCTTGCGCTCCAGCTCGCGGCGGATCTGCCGGTACTCCGGTACGGTGCTGCGCGACGGCGGCGCGATCTGCAGGAAGCTGACCTTGCGGTGCAGATCCGGCACGCGTTCGAGCAGGCGCGCATAGGCATCGAAACGCTGCGGCAGCCCCTTGGAATAGTCGAGCCGGTCCACACCGATGATCAGCGCGCGTCCTTCCAGGCTGGCGCGCAGGTGCTCGATCTCTTCCAGCGACGCGGAGCGCTCGGCCGCCTCAGCGACGTGCCGTGTATCGATGCCGATGGGAAACACGCCGGCGCGGAAGCGGCGCCGGTTGCTTGCACGCAGCCTATGGCCGCGGCGCAGGCGGGCACCGGTCTCGTGCACGAAATAGTCCTCGAGGGAACGCAGGTCGCGCGTGGTGTGAACGCCGATCAGGTCGTAGGCGGAAAGCGTCTCCAGCAGCTCGCGGTGTCGCGGCAGCGCAATCAGCAGTCCCGCCGCGGGCAGCGGCGTGTGCAGGAAGAAGCCGATGCGGTTGCGCACGCCGCGCTGGCGCAGCATCGACGCCAGCGGGATCAGGTGATAGTCGTTCACCCAGATCGTATCGTCGGGCTCGATCAGTGCGGCCAGCCGTTCGGCGAACACGTCGTTTACCCGCAGATAGCCGTCCAGATGACCGCGGCTGTAGTCCACCAAGTCGGGACGGTAGTGCAGCAGCGGCCACAGCGTGCGGTTGGCGAAGCCGTCGTAGAAGTGGTCATGGTCGCCGCGCGACAGGTCGATCGTGGCGTAATGCACCGGTCCGTCGTAGAGGTGGTGCACCGTGGCCGCCGTCTCGCCGGCGATCTTGCCGCTCCAGCCGAACCATAGCCCGCCGGCTTCCTGCAACGCGGCGCGCATCGCCGAGGCCAGGCCGCCGGTGGCGGTCTGCTTGGGCATGGCGACTCGATTGGAAACCACGATGAGGCGCCCGGTACGTGCCGGGACCACACTCATAGTTCGTCCTCCCAGCGGCGCGACAGTCGCATCGCGGTCTGGATGAGGCCCACCAGCGAATAGGTCTGCGGGTAGTTACCCCAGTGCTCGCCGGAACTGGGCGCGATGTCTTCCGAGAGCAGGCCCAGCGGATTGCGCTTGGCCAGCATGTGCTCAAACATAAGCCGCGCGCGCCGCTTGCGCCCGGTGGCGGCCAGCGCCTCGATGTACCAGAACGTGCAGATGTTGAAGCTGGTCTCCGGCGTGCCGAAATCGTCGGGTGCGATGTAGCGGAACAGGTAGTCGCCGCGCCCCAGCGCCCGGCCGATCGCATCGACCGTGGCGATGAAGCGCGGGTCCCTGGCGCGGACGAAGCCGATGTCGGCCAGCAACAACAGGCTGGCATCCAGGTGCTCGCCATCGAACGCATCGACGAAATGGCCCAGGCGTTCGTTCCAGATACGCGCGGAGATGCGCTCGTGCAACGCCACGGCTTCGTCGTGCCAATAGCGCGCGCGGTCGCGCAGGCCCAGCTCGGTGGCGATATGCGCGAGACGGTCGCAAGCCGCCCAGCACATGGCGGCCGAGTAGGTATGCACCGCGGCGCGTCCGCGGAATTCCCACAGGCCGGCATCCGGTTCCTCGGCCATGCGCAAGGCCATGCGGCCCATGCTTTCCAGCCGCTGGAAGGCGCGTGCATCGCCCGGATTCTCCAGGCGGCGGTCGAAGAACAGCTGCGCGGAAGCGACCACCACCGAGCCGTACACATCGTTCTGCCGCTGTCGCCACGCGTCGTTGCCGATGCGCACCGGCCCCATGCCGCGGTAGCCCGCCAGGCCGGGCGCTTCGCGTTCCAGCAGTTCGTGCTCGAAGGTGATGCCGAACACTGGGCCGATCTCCTGGTCGCCCTCCGAGGAGACGATGTTGAACACGTAGCGGATGTATTCCTCCATGGTGCGCGTCGCGCCCAATCGATTGAGCGCGCGCACTACGAAGGCGGCGTCGCGCAGCCAGCAGTAGCGGTAGTCCCAGTTGCGGCTGGTGCGGGGTGCCTCGGGTATGGACGTGGTCAGGGCGGCGACGATGGCGCCCGTGGCTTCGTACTGGCACAGCTTCAAGGTGATCGCGGCGCGGATCACCGCCTCCTGCCATTCGTAGGGGATGGACAGGTAGCGCACCCAGTCGCGCCAATAGGCGATGGTGTATTCCAGCGTGCCATGGATGAAATCGGCCGGGCTGGTGTTGAGCGTTTCGTCCGGCCCGAACACGAAATGCGCCGGCCGGTCCAGATGGAAGAACAGTTGCCGCTCGACCAGCGGCACGGCCACGTCGGTGGTCAGGCGCTGCACCACGTCGCTGAGCAGGAAGCGGATGTGATTGCTGCCGGAACTGGTGACCGGCTGACGCGCGCCGTAGTCGCACAGCGGGCGGATCAGCACGCGGATGCGCGGATTGCCATGCAGGGGGCGCACGCGGCGGGCCAGCATCACGGGGTGGTAGAAGCGGCCGCGCGTGCGGTGGCGCGGGGCGAAGTCCACGATTTCGATGGCGTTGTCGTGGCGGTCGTAGAGGCGCGTGACCAGCACGGCCGTATTGGGCAGGTACTCCTGCTCGGCCCGGGCCATGTGCTCGAGCTCGATGGCCCAGTCGCCGCCTTCGCAGGCCGGCGAGAGCAACGCGCAGAAGCTGGCGTCGCTGTCGAAGCGCGGCAGGCAGCCCCAGACGATGCGGCCGGTGCCGTCGATCAGCGCGGCGATGCTGCCGTTGCCGATCACTCCCAGGGCGAGGTCCCGCGTCGCCGCTCTGGTCTCGCCAGGCCCGGTGTCGTCGGGCCTGGTCCGTTCAGGCATTCCCTCCAAAGGCATGGGCATGAGGTTCGACTCCTTGCTTCAGCACATTCAAGACACGTTGCAGCCAGGCCTGCGCCGACGACGGACCCGGAAGGGTGTATTGGGCGAGGCTGGGTTCGCGGTCGCCGACGCGCACGCTGATCCCGTTCTCCAGGTTGGCGGCGGCGAAGCCATGCTCGTCGGTGAGGTCGTCGCCGAGATACACGGGCAGGCGTCCGGCGAACGGCGCGCGTTCGAGCAGCTCGGTCACCGCCTTGCCCTTGTCCATTCCGGTCGGCTTCAGTTCCAGCACCAGGTTTCCGGCCTGCAGCTCATAGCCGGGCAGGCCGGGCATCAGTCCGTGCAGGGCCTCCTGGAGCACATCGAAATGTGCCGGCGCGGTGCGGCAGTGCAGGGCCACGGCCAGGTCCTTGTTCTCGACCAGCACGCCCGGAAATTCACGCGCGAGCGATTCCGCCGCGTGCAGCACCAGGGTGCGCCGGCTGCCGCTGACGCGGGTTTCGCGCCGCTCGCCGTCGGCATGCCGCAGCTGCAGCCCGTGCAGGCCGGCCATGGCCCACGGCGGTGCGCCGAACAGCGTGTCGAGATTGGCCAGGCTGCGGCCGCTGACCAGGGCCAGCGCGCCGTCCAGATAGGCGTAGAGTTCGGCCAGCAGGCCGTACAGGGAGGGTTCGACGCGCACATCGTCCGGGCGATCGGCGAAATCCAGCAGGGTGCCGTCCACGTCGAGGAACAGCGCCCAGCGGTCGTCGGTACCCGGCAGGGGTGGGGCCGGCAGCGTCGGCATGGCAGGCATGCGGGAAGAGGCTAGAGACAGAGACATCGAGGGGAGCCTATCAGGGCGAATGTGAAGATCAGCTTTGGATGAGTCTGAGTGAACGATCCCCATGGGATGGGGATTCCTTGATGTGAAACAACTGAGCGGCGCTTGAATCGGTTCATGCTGGACCGCATCTCGCCGTGCAGTGAGCGGCCCCGGCCGCCGATCCTTTTTCTTGCGGGGAACCCCACCAATGCGGATGGACAAACTGACGTCCCGTTTCCAACAGGCGCTGGCCGATGCGCAATCGCTCGCGGTCGGTCGCGACAACAACATGCTCGAGCCAGTGCACGTGATGATGGCGCTGCTCGACCAGCAGGGCGGCACGACCGCGCCGCTGCTGACCCAGGCCCAGGTCAATGTGCCCACGCTGCGCCAGCGCGTGGCCGAAGCCGTCGACCGCCTGCCGCGCGTGAGCGGGCAGGAAGGCAACGTGCACGTGGGCAACGACCTCACGCGCCTGCTCAACCTCACCGACAAGCTCGCGCAGCAGCGCGGCGACCAGTTCATCGCCAGCGAGCTTTTCGTGCTGGCCGCGCTGGACGACAAGGGCGACCTCGGCGCCGCGCTGAAGGCCGCCGGTGCCACCAAGGCGAATCTCGAGCAGGCGATCGAAAAGATCCGCGGCGGCGAGAAGGTGCAGAGCGAGAACGCGGAAGACCAGCGCCAGGCGCTGGAGAAGTACTGCATCGACCTCACCGCGCGCGCCGAAAGCGGCAAGCTCGATCCGGTGATCGGGCGCGACGAAGAAATCCGCCGCACCATCCAGGTGCTGCAGCGGCGCACCAAGAACAACCCCGTGCTGATCGGCGAGCCCGGCGTGGGCAAGACCGCGATCGTCGAAGGCCTGGCCCAGCGCATCGTCAAGGGCGAAGTGCCCGAGGGCCTGCGCGACCGCCGCGTGCTCGCGCTGGACATGGGCGCGCTGATCGCCGGCGCGAAGTTCCGCGGCGAGTTCGAGGAGCGCCTCAAGGGCGTGCTCAACGACCTCGCCAAGCAGGAAGGCCGCGTCATCCTGTTCATCGACGAACTGCACACCATGGTCGGAGCCGGCAAGGCCGAGGGCGCCATGGACGCGGGCAACATGCTCAAGCCCGCGCTGGCGCGCGGCGAGCTGCATTGCATCGGCGCCACCACGCTGGACGAGTACCGCAAATACATCGAGAAGGACGCCGCGCTGGAGCGCCGCTTCCAGAAGGTGTTCGTGGGCGAGCCGAGCGTGGAAGACACCATCGCCATCCTGCGCGGCCTGAAGGAGCGCTACTCGGTGCACCACGGCGTGGAGATCACCGACCCGGCCATCGTCGCCGCGGCCACGCTGTCCAACCGCTACATCACCGACCGCCAGCTCCCGGACAAGGCCATCGACCTGATGGACGAGGCCGCCAGCCGCATCCGCATGGAGATCGATTCCAAGCCGGAAGAACTGGACCGCCTGGAGCGCCGCCTGATCCAGCTGAAGATCCAGCGCGAAATGCTGCGCAAGGAAACGGACGAGGCGTCTAAGAAGCGCCTCGCCGACCTGGAGAGCGACATCGAGAAACTGGAGCGCGAGTTCTCCGACCTCAACGAAGTGTGGAAGTCGGAGAAGGCGCTGTTGCAGGGCGCGACCAAGATCAAGGAGCAGATCGAGCAGGCCCGCGTGGACCTGGAAGCCGCGCAGCGCCGTCAGGACTACGCCCGCATGAGCGAGATCCAGTACGGCCGCTTGCCGGAACTGGAGAAGCAGCTCGAAGCCGCGCAGGCCGCCGAGAAGCACGAGTTCAAGCTGGTGCAGGATCGCGTGACCGACGAGGAGATCGCCGAAGTCGTGTCGCGCTGGACCGGTATTCCGGTGAGCAAGATGCTCGAAGGCGAGCGCGAGAAGCTGCTGCACATGGAAGATGCGCTGCACAAGCGCGTGGTGGGCCAGGACGAGGCGGTGCGCGCCGTGTCCGATGCGATCCGCCGCGCGCGTGCCGGCCTGTCCGACCCGAACCGCCCATACGGTTCGTTCCTGTTCCTGGGTCCCACCGGCGTGGGCAAGACGGAGCTTTGCAAGGCACTGGCCGAATTCCTGTTCGACACGCAGGACGCCATGGTGCGCATCGACATGAGCGAGTTCATGGAGAAGCACTCCGTGAGCCGTCTGATCGGCGCACCTCCGGGCTACGTCGGCTATGAGGAAGGCGGTTACCTCACCGAGGCGGTGCGCCGCCGTCCGTACAGCGTGATCCTGCTGGACGAGGTAGAGAAGGCCCATCCGGACGTGTTCAACATCCTGCTGCAGGTGCTGGACGACGGGCGCCTGACCGATGGCCAGGGCCGCACGGTGGATTTCCGCAACACCGTGATCGTGATGACCTCCAACCTCGGCTCGCAGCTGATCCAGGAGCTGGACGGCGATGGCGGCGACGAGGGCTATACCAAGATGAAGGCGGCGGTGCTGGGCGTGGTGCAGGCGCACTTCCGTCCCGAGTTCATCAACCGCCTCGACGAGCTGGTGGTGTTCCGGCCGCTGGAGAAGAAGCAGATCCGCGCAATCGCGCGTATCCAGCTCGCCTATCTGGAGAAGCGCCTGGCGGAACGCCAGCTTTCGCTGAACATCGGCGAGCAGGCGCTCGACCTGCTGGGCAATGTGGGCTTCGATCCGGTGTATGGCGCGCGCCCTTTGAAGCGCGCGGTGCAGCAGCAGCTGGAGAATCCGCTGGCGAAGGAGATTTTGGAGGGGCGCTTCGCGCCAGGGGATGTGATCGAGGTGGATGCCCAGGGTGGGCATCTGGTGTTTCGCAAGAAACACTGAGCTTGTCGTTTGTGGATGGAGGAGGCGCCTTTGGGGGCGCCTCTTTTTTTGCGTGGGGGTGGGGCGTTTGGGTGCGTGGCGTGGCGTGTGGCAATAGGCGCGATGCTGCGTAGGTTGGGGTGAGCTTGCGAACCCTCAACGTCGGGCGCTGACGATCACCTCGCCCTCCCATTCTCGTCATTCCGGCGCAAGCCGGGAACCGGTGAGAGGTGATCGCCAGTCTGGTCTCGCCCCTCCGGGGCGAGGGTTTCGCTCTCCTGCCGGAGAGCGAGTTACTTCTTCTTGCTTGCCCAAGAAGAAGTAACCAAGAAGAAGGGCACCCTGCGCGGCGCCCTCCGCAGCCTTCGCTGCTGCGGGTGCGTTGAGGGCTGGCCGGGCTTTTCGACAGGGCATCCCTGCCCTGATCAAAAAGGCGGGGACGTCCTGTCCCCGCCCGCCTTCGGCGGCCTGATCGTCCAGCCCTCACCGCCGCGAA
Source organism: Dyella sp. BiH032 (assembly GCF_031954525.1). Classification (NCBI taxonomy): domain Bacteria; kingdom Pseudomonadati; phylum Pseudomonadota; class Gammaproteobacteria; order Lysobacterales; family Rhodanobacteraceae; genus Dyella; species Dyella sp. BiH032. Next base: position 4,271,870 of record NZ_CP134867.1, on the reverse strand, counting down.
GGGAACCCGGGAGATCAAGAGCGGTACGGAGCGTCGCTTCGCTCGCTCTTGTTTTTGTTCTTGCTTGCCGCGGTACTGCACTTCTCTTTCTCCCCTCCGGGGAGAAGGCGGGATGAGGGGCGGGTGCTTGCCAAAACGCAACTATTGCCGAATCCAGACTCCCTCGAGTACAGCGAGCTCGAAACGGCATGCGTGAAGGTCGCCGAAGCCACCCTACCTAGGCTCACTCCAACTCGCCTGCCCATCTTCCACATGCCCGGCGAGCCTGCGCCAGAAGCCTGGCAATTCCGCCACGGTCGCGCTGAGGTCATACCAATGGGCGTGTCCATCCAGCGCCCACGTATCGGCGACGCTCGCGCCTGCCGCCAAGGCATAGATCCGCACGTCGCCGTCGAGATAGCCGTTCTTCACGGTGACGGTGCAGCTCGCACCGCCATGGTTGCTCAGGGTGAGTCGCAGCCTTCCGCCGGATGGCTCGTAGGTGGCGGCGATCTCCGGTGCCGGGCCCATGCCGGTGGCTACGCTGCCGCGCCACTGCCGCAGGAAACCGTTCGGGCCGTGCGCTTCCAGGTCGTAGACGCCTTGCGTGTAGCGTGCAGCGCTCCAGTAATCGGACAGCTGTTTGCCTGCTTCTACGGTGTAGCGCCAAGGGCCATCGTCGCGATTGGCCGCGTAGACCTGGAACACCGCGCCAGTGGCGCCATCGTTGCGGAAATCGATCCAGAACCGGCCTGCGGTGGCATCGATGCGACCTTCCGCGCGCAGTACGTAGGGCAGGGCGCGTGCGGGGCGTGTGCCTGATTCCTGCGCGGGCATGGCCTGCATGGCGGGAATCGACGGGGCCGGCAGGCTCTTGCACTGCAGGTCTGCTTCGGCGGTGTAGCCGCTGGTGGAAGGCAGGGTTGGCCAGGCGGTGTTTGCGCTGGCAAAGTCGAAGGCGCTGAGCAGGTCGCCGCAGACGGCGCGGCGCCACGCGCTGATGTTGGGCTCGCGCACGCCGAAGCGGCGTTCCAGGAAGCGCAGCACCGAGGTGTGGTCGAACACTTCCGAGCACACCCAGCCGCCGCGCGTCCACGGCGACACGATCAGCAGCGGCACGCGGAAGCCCAGGCCGATCGGCAGCCCGTTCGCGATCTCGCCCGCGACGCTCACCGTGGACAGGCCGTCGGCGGCGGATGCCGGAGGCGTGGGTGGTGGCACGTGATCGAAGAAGCCGCCGTTCTCGTCGTAGTTGAGGATGAATACCGTCTTCGCCCATACGGCGGGGTTCGCCGCCAGCGCCGCCAGCAGGCGCGCGCTGAGATCTTCGCCGTAGGCCGGCTTGTAGCTGGCGTGCTCGGAAAGATAGTCGGCCGCGACAATCCACGACACCTGCGGCAAGGCATCCGCGGCCACGTCCTGCGCGAAGGCGGCGACCAGGTCCGGCACGGTGGCCATGCCCTTGTCGTGCAGTGGCGTGCCCTGCTTGGCCTGCTTGAAGGTCTTGAACCAGGCCAGCGCGTTGTCGTCGAAGTTGTTGCTCTCCTGGTAGACCTTCCAGCTCACGCCGGCCTGTTCCAGGCGCTCGGCATAGGTGGTCCAGGCGAAGCCGGCGGCCGGCTCGGTGTTGTCGAGTACCGCGGATTGCCCTGCGGACAGGCCATTGCTGCCGGTCATCGCGTGCAGGCGATTGGGGTTGGTCTGGGTCAGCGTGGAGGCGAAGTAGTGGTCGCAGATGGTGAACGCATCGGCGAGCTGGTAATAGAACGGCAGGTCGGCGCGCTCGAAGTGCCCCATGCCCAACCCCGCCGCGCGGGCCGTGTTCCAGGCATCGAACTTGCCCTTGTTGAAGATCGCCGTGTCCACCGGGTAGTTCATCGCAGGCGCATTGGCGCAGATGGCGCTGGTGGTGGCCGTGTCCATGCGGAACGGCAGCAGGTAACCGTCGGCGTTGCCCGCATAGGGCTGGTGCCACACGTCGCGCGCGCCGCCGGGTAGCGGTGCCGGTACGCGGTCGCCGAAGCCGCGCACGCCGCGCAGGCTGCCGTAGTAGTGATCGAACGAGCGGTTCTCCTGCATGAAGATCACCACGTGCTTCACGTCGGTGAGGTCGCCGGATCCGCCCGGCGCGGGCGCCGCCAGGGCTTGGCGCAAGGGCTCCGGCAGCAGGGAGAGGGCGGCCAGGCCGCCCGCCGACGCGGTGGCCATCTGCAGGAAACGGCGCCGCCGGGTATCGATGTCGCTCATGGTGAGTTCGCTCGGTCCGCCTGTCGCAGGCGGCCGTAGCTAAGCGGGGCGATGTTGCAAGCGCTTGCCAGGCATGCGTCAGCAAGACGACAACGGCCGGATCGGCGAACAGGCGCATGGCTCGCGACGGTCCGCCACGGCAGTCCGGACTAGGCGAACGGCGTGAACAAGCCCTACTATCGCCCTCGCCTGAGGTGACCGCCGGCTTGGCCGGTGGTTGAAACGGGAATCCGGTGCGCCGTCTTTACGGCTATGCCGGAGCTGCCCCCGCAACGGTAGGCGAGCACAAGCGCGGCCAATGCCACTGTGCAGACATGCACGGGAAGGCGCCGCGCCGGAAGGTCCCCGACCTTCGCTCGCGAGCCCGGAGACCGGCCTCGAGGCGAACCGGACATGCGGTGGGCGTGCTCCTGGCGAGCCGCATCCGTGCGTCCGTCAGCGCTCCTTCCGCCTGTCCCGATCCCCAGCGATCCGCGCGGGCAGGCGCGGTCTAGGAGCCACCAGTGTCATTGCGTTTCCCCTTGTCGCGCAGGCCCGCGTTTGCGGTTGCGTCCCTGTTTGCCTTCTCTTCCCTTGCTGGTCCTTCCCTTGCCTTGGCCGACGAGCCGGCGAGCGATCTCGGCGGCGTCGTGGTCACCGCCACCCGCACCGAGCAGTCGCAGGCCGGCACGCTGGCGGCCGTCACCGTGATCGACCGCAGCGAGATCGAGCGTCTGCAGCCGCAGTCCGTCGCGGATCTGCTACAGGGCACGCCTGGCCTGTCGCTGGCCAACAACGGCGGCCCCGGCAAGGCGACGTCGCTGTTCCTGCGCGGCACCGAGGCCGACCACGTGCTCGTGCTGGTCGACGGCGTGAAGATCGGCTCGGCCACGCTCGGCCAGCCGTCCATCCAGAACATCCCGGTGGATCAGGTCGAGCGCATCGAGATCGTGCGCGGGCCTTTCTCCAGCCTCTACGGTTCCGAAGCACTCGGCGGTGTGATCCAGATCTTCACCCGGCGTCCGCGTGGAGCCTTCGAGCCCAGCCTCAGCCTGGGCTACGGCAGCAACGCGAGTTTCCGTGGCGCGGCCGGACTAGGCGGCAAGGTGGGCGATGGCTGGTATGCGGTCGAGGCCACTCACGAGAACACCGACGGCATCAACGCCTGCCGCGGCAAGCCTTCGCCGCGCGGGGCGGGGTGCTTCGTCGACGAACCGGACCGCGACGGTTTTCGCGACAGCTCCGTATCGCTCAAGGGCGGTTATCGCTTCAACGAGGAGTGGGACGCCGATGCGCACTGGCTGCGCAGCTGGGGCTACAACGAGTACGACGGCTCCAGCAGCAACCAGTCCGACGTGGTGCAGCAGGTGGCCGGTGCGCGCGTGCGCTGGCGGCCGAATCGCACGGTCACGCTGGCCCTGAGCGCCGGGCAGAGCGCGGACCTTAGCGACGACTATTGGAACGGCGCCTATGCCGGCACCTTCGACACGCACCGCGATCTCGGTTCGCTGCAAGGCGACCTCGCCCTCGGCGGCGGCTTGTGGAGCCTGGGCTACGATTGGCAGCGCGATCGAGTAGACGGAAGCACGGACTACGCGCACGACCGCCGCCTCAACCGCGGCGTGTTCGCGCAATGGCAGCAGACCTTCGGCACGCAGTCGCTGCAGGCCTCCGCGCGTCGCGACGACAACCAGCAGTTCGGCGGCAAGGCCACCGGCAGCCTGCTGTGGGGCTGGGACTTCGCCAGCACGCTGCGCCTCACCGCCAGCGCGGGCTCGGCCTACAAGGCGCCCACCTTCAACGAGCTCTACTACCCGGGCTATGGCAGTCCGACGCTGCGCCCGGAGAGTTCGCGCAACTACGAGCTCGGCCTGCGCGGGACTCCGGCGTGGGGCCTGTGGTCGTTGAACGCCTTCGAGAACCGCATCCGCGACCTGATCGCCTACGACGCCTCTGTCGGCTTGCCCGGCAATGTGGAGCGCGCGCGCATCCGCGGCGCGGAAGCGGTGGCATCGACCACGTTGGCCGGATGGGCGCTGCGCGGCACTGCCACTTGGCTGGATCCGCGCAACGAGAGCGCGGCCAACCGCGACAAGCTGCTGCCCCGGCGCGCCGGACGCAGTGCGCGCGTCGATGCCGACCGCAGCTTCGGTGCCTTCAGCGTGGGTGCCAGTCTCTATGCTGCCGCAAGACGCTATGACGACCTTGCCAACACGCGGCGGCTGGGCGGTTACGCCTTGGCCGATCTGCGCCTGGCCTACGCGCTCGACCGTGTATGGCAGGTGCAGCTGAGCGTGCGCAATGCGCTCGACAAGCACTACGAGACCGTCGCCTTCTACAACCAGCCAGGTCGCACGGCCATGCTCAGTGTGAGCTACCGGCCCGCGCCGTGACACCCATTCGCCAGGAGGATCGCCGCATGAACGCCATGCCATCACGCTTCCACTTTCCGTTCGCCGCCGCCATGGCCGCCTTGATGATCGCCACGCGCTTCCACCATTTCGGCACGGCGTTGCATCTCCCGGATGCGTCGATGGCGCTGTTCTTCCTGGGTGGTCTGTGGCTGCGCCGGCACCTCGCCTTCGTCGTGTTCATGGCGCTGGCGGTGGGGCTGGACTGGATCTCGGTCTCGTATGCGGGCGTGAGCAACTTCTGCGTGACGCCCGCCTATGCCTTCTTGCTGCCGGCCTATGCCGTGCTGTGGTACGCCGGGCGGGCGTGGTCCGCGCGGATGTCGGCCACGCCCGCTGCGCTTGCCGGCGCCTTCGCGGTCGCGCTGGCGGCCGCGTCGGTGTCGTTCGCCATTTCCAACGGTTCGTTCTATTGGCTGGGCGGTCGTTATGCGCATCCGAACCTCAGCGAGTATCTGGCGCGCCTGTGGCAATGGGGTCCGCTGTTCGTGCGCACGACGTTCGCCTACGTCGCAGTCGCGCTGGCCGGCTACGCCGTGCTGGCGAGGCTGACGCGCACGCAGGACGAAGGGGCGCGGGCATGAGCGGACCGGAACAAACACCCGAGGATGCACGCCACCGCGAACGCATGCAGCGGAAGAAGGCGCTGGTCGACCGCAAGGTCGCCCGCGCCACGATCGACCGCGGCGTGCTGGTGGTGAACACCGGCAACGGCAAGGGCAAGAGCTCCTCCGGCTTCGGCATGCTGGCGCGCTCGCTGGGGCATGGCTATCGCTGCGGCGTGGTGCAATTCATCAAAGGCAGTTTCTCGACCGGCGAGGAGGCCTTCTTCCGCCGCTTTCCCGACATGCTGGACTATCACGTGATGGGCGAAGGCTTCACCTGGGAAACGCAGGACAAGGCGCGCGACATCTCGGCGGCGCAGGCGGCGTGGAACGTGGCGGCGCGCATGCTCGCCGACGAGCGCTATCGTTTCGTGCTGCTGGACGAACTCAACATCGCCCTGGTCAAGCAATACGTGACTTTGGAACAGGTCCTGCCGGCGCTGGCCGCGCGACCGGCGGACCAGCACGTGGTGGTGACCGGCCGCGGCGCGCCCGATGCACTGGTGGCGATGGCCGACACGGTGACCGAGATGCGCGTGGTCAAGCACGCGTTCGAGGCGGGCATCCGCGCACAGAAGGGGATCGAACTGTGAGCGGCGTGCGCCACGTGCCCGCGCTGCTGGTGTCCGCGCCGGCCTCCGGTCAGGGCAAGACCTCGTTCACTGCCGCGCTGGCGCGCGCGCATGCGCGGCGCGGCCGGCGCGTGCGGGTGTTCAAGACCGGCCCGGATTTTCTCGACCCGATGGTGCTGGCCCGCGCCAGCGGCGCAGCGGTGTATCAGCTCGATCTCTGGATGACCGGCGAGGACGATGCGCGCGCCCGCTTGTACGACGCCGCGGGCGAAGCCGATCTGATTCTGGTCGAGGGCGTGATGGGCCTGTTCGACGGCGGCACGTCCAGTGCGGACCTCGCGCAGCGTTTCGGCCTGCCGGTGCTGGCGGTGATCGATGGTTCGGCGATGGCACAGACCTTCGGTGCCGTCGCGACCGGATTGGCCCGCTACCGCGATGGACTGCGCGTGCACGGCGTGGCCGCCAACCGCATCGGCGGCAGCTATCACGCGCAGTTGCTTGCAGGCAGCCTGCCGGCCGATCTGCATTGGTTTGGTGCCTTGCCCCGCGATCCGGCGCTGGCCTTGCCGGAGCGGCATCTGGGGCTGGTGGCCGCGGGCGAGCTGGCCGAGCTGGACGGGCGCCTGGACGCCTTGGCCGACGCGCTCGAGGCGCACGCGGAGCTCGCGCTGCCTCCAGCGGTGGCCTTCGCCGAGGCCACCGGGCTTGAGGTGCCGCGACTGCTCGCCGGGCGGCGCATTGCGGTCGCGCGCGACGATGCGTTCTGTTTTCTCTATCCGGCGAACGTCGACCTGCTCGAACGCGCGGGCGCCACATTGCAGTGGTTCTCGCCGCTGGCGGGCGATGCGCTGCCCGACTGCGATGCGGCGTGGCTCCCAGGCGGTTATCCCGAGCTGCATCTGCCGCGGCTGTCTGGCCGCGCGGACCTGCACGCGGCGCTGCGCGCGCACGTGGATGCCGGCAAGCCGCTGTTGGCCGAATGCGGCGGCATGCTGAGCCTGCTCGATGCACTGGCTGCCAGCGAGGGCGATGCCTACGCCATGGCCGGATTGCTGCGCGGCTGGGCAGTGGTGCGCGAGCGGCTGGGGGGACTGGGCATGCAATCGGCCGCGTTGCCCGAAGGCATGCTGCGCGGGCATACCTTCCATTACGCCCATGCGGACATCGCCGAGCCGCCGCTGGCGCACGCGACGAATCCCGACGGCGGCCCCGCGCGCGAAGCGATCTACCGGCGCGAAAGACTGACCGCGAGCTTCGTCCACTTCTACTTTCCGTCCGCACCGGAAGCGGCATTGCGGTTGTTCCTGCCGTGAGCGTGGCGCTTGCGCTCACGCTGGCGATGGCCTGCGACTGGCTGTTGGGCGAACCGCGCCGGGCGCATCCGCTGGTGGGATTCGGGCGTGCCGCGCGATGGATCGAGCAGAAGCTCTACCGCGACGCGCGCCGTGCCGGCGTGCTGGCCTGGGCGCTGGCGGTGCTGCCGCTGGTCGGCCTCGCGGGTGTCGCGCAGTCACAGCTGCGCGGGTTCGCGGGAATCGCCTTCGGCGTGGCGGTGCTTTACCTGGCGGTGGGCCATCGCAGCCTGGTCGAGCACGCGCGTCCCGTCGCCGACGCGCTGGAGCGCGGCGACCTCGATGCCGCGCGCACGCGCGTCGGACGCATGGTAAGCCGCGACACCGCGGCGCTGGACGCATGCGAGGTCGCGGCAGCGGCGACCGAGTCGGTGCTGGAGAACGGCAGCGATGCGGTGTTCGCCGCCTTGTTCTGGTTCGCGCTGCTGGGCGCGCCTGGCGCGGTGCTGTATCGGCTGGCGAACACGCTGGATGCCATGTGGGGTTATCGCAACGCGCGGTACGGCCACTTCGGCTGGGCCGCGGCCCGCGCCGACGACGTGCTCAACTGGCTGCCTGCACGCCTCACGGCATCGACCTACGCGCTGTTCGGCGGTGCGCCCGCATGGCGTTGCTGGCGCCGACAGGCGGCGCAGTGGGACAGTCCGAATGCCGGCCCGGTGATGGCGGCCGGCGCGGGCGCGCTGGGGGTGCGCCTGGGCGGCCCGGCGCCCTATGAAGGCGTGTGGGAGCACCGGCCCGTCCTCGGCGAAGGTGGCGATCCCGGCGCGGCAAGCGTGCGGGCCGCGCTGGCGCTGGTGCGCCGCGGCGTGCTGCTCTGGCTGGCCGTTGCGTGGGCGGCGACGCTGGTGTGGGAGCCTTGCCATGCTTGAACACGGCGGACAGCTTCTCCGCGCGTCGCGCGAGTACGGCATCGCGCCGGAAGCGTGGCTCGACCTTTCCACTGGCATCAGCCCGTTCGCTTGGCCGGTGCCCTTAATGCCTGCAGCGGTCTGGCATCGCCTACCCGAAGAAGACGACGGTCTGCTCGACGCGGCGCGCGCGTACTACGGGCAAGCGTCGCTGCTGCCGGTCCACGGTTCGCAGGCGGCGATCCAGGCCTTGCCGGCCTTGCGCGGGCATTCGCGTGTTGGCGTGCTGGCGCCGGGCTATGCGGAACATGCGCAGGCATGGGAGCGCGCAGGGCACGCGGTGGACCGCCTCGACGCCGCGGCGCTGTTCGCGCAGGCGCACCGCTACGACGTGGTCGTGCTCATCCACCCCAACAATCCCGGCGGCGAGCGCTTCGAACGCGAGGCGCTGCTGGCATTGCACGCGCAGTTGTCGCGCCGCGGCGGCTGGCTGCTGGTGGACGAAGCCTTCATCGACGCCACGCCCGAGCAAAGCCTCTGCATGGGGACTGCGCGGCCCGGCCTGATCGTGCTGCGCTCGGTCGGCAAGTTCTTCGGGCTCGCGGGCGCGCGCGCCGGTTTCGTCATGGCCGAACCTTCGCTGCTGGCGCAGCTGCATGAGCGGCTGGGGCCATGGAGCCTGGGCGGCCCGGCGCGCCATGCGGTGAAGCTGGCGCTGCGCGATAGCGCGTGGCAGGCGGCGCAGCGTCAGCGCCTGCAATCGGCGAGCGAGCGCCTGGCGGCCTTGCTCGCGCGCCATGGATTGATGCCCGACGCCGGGTGCGCGTTCTTCCAGTGGTGCCGCATAGCGCGGGCCGCAGCGCTGCAGGGCGCGCTCGCGCGGCGCGGCGTATGGGTCCGCCTGTTCGAACATCCGGCCAGCCTGCGCTTCGGGCTGCCGGGCGACGAGGCCGCGTTCGCGCGGCTGGAGGAGGCGCTGGCGAGTTGCCGCGCCATGCTTGATGACATCCAAGAGGTCGCGCCATGAGCGCTCGGGTACTGATGGTGCAGGGCTGCACGTCCGATGCGGGCAAGAGCACGCTGGTTGCCGCGCTGTGCCGCTGGCTGCGTCGCCGCGGCGTGGCGGTGGCGCCGTTCAAGCCGCAGAACATGGCGCTGAATTCGGCGGTGACCGAGGACGGCGGCGAGATCGGCCGCGCCCAGGCCGTGCAGGCGCAGGCGGCCGGCGTGCCGCCGCATACCGACTTCAATCCAGTGCTGCTCAAGCCCAACTCGGATGTCGGTGCGCAGGTGATCGTGCACGGGCGCGCGGTGGGCAATATGGATGCACTGGACTATCACGCCTACAAACGAGTCGCGATGGATGCGGTGCTGGCCTCCCACGCGCGATTGACCGAGCGCTACGCGGCCGTCGTGGTGGAAGGCGCGGGAAGCCCTGCCGAGATCAACCTGCGCGACCGCGACATCGCCAACATGGGCTACGCCGAGGCGGTGGATTGCCCGGTCGTGCTGGTGGCCGACATCGATCGCGGCGGCGTGTTCGCGCACCTGGTCGGCACGCTGGCGCTACTGTCGGATAGCGAGCGCGCGCGGATCGCCGGGTTCGTCATCAATCGCTTCCGCGGCGACATCGCATTGCTGCAGCCGGGCCTGGCGTGGCTGGAACGGGAAACCGGCAAGCCGGTGCTGGGCGTGCTGCCCTATATGCACGGCCTGCACCTGGAGGCCGAGGACGCCTTGCCGCGCGATGTTCTTCCGCGCGGCGCCGGCGCGCTGCGCGTTGCCGTGCCGGCGCTGCCGCGCATCAGCAACCACACCGATCTCGATGCGCTGCGCGCGCATCCGCAGGTGGAACTGATGCTGGCCGGGCCGGGCGATGCGCCGCCGCCCTGCGATCTGATCGTGCTGCCAGGATCCAAGTCGACGCGCGCCGATCTGGCCTGGCTGCGCGCGAACGGATGGCCGGAGGCGATCGCGCGGCATCTGCGCTATGGCGGCAAGGTGATCGGCATCTGCGGCGGCTTCCAGATGCTGGGACGCGCCGTGCATGACCCACTCGGCATCGAAGGCCCGCCCGGTTCCAGCGAAGGCCTGGGTTGGCTGGACATGGAAACCGTGCTGGAGCCCGGCAAGCAGCTGCGGCATGCGACCGGCCGGCTGGTGCTGGACGATGCGGCCGTCGCTGGCTATGAAATCCACTGCGGACGCAGCGAGGGCCCGGCCCTGGCCACGCCGGCGTGCGTGTTCGACGATGGCCGGCGCGATGGCGCGATGTCGGCCGACGGGCAGGTGATCGGTTCGTATCTGCATGGCCTGTTCGACCAGCCCGCCGCATTGCAGGCCTGGCTGTGCTGGGCCGGGCTGGACGCGCCCGCGCCGCTCGATGTGCATGCGCTGCGCGAGGCCAGCTTGGAGCGCCTTGCCGACGCGATCGACGCGCACCTGGACGTCGCCCGCCTGGCGGCGCTGCTCGGCGTGGAGGCGGCATGCGCAGCCTGATCCTGGGTGGTGCCCGTTCGGGCAAGAGCGCGCTGGCCGAACGTATGGCCATCGCCATCGGGGTGGAGGTGGTCTACGTCGCCACCGCGCAGCCGCGGGACGACGAGATGGCGGCGCGGATTGCCCATCATCGCGCGCGCCGTCCTATCGGCTGGTTGAGCGTGGAGGAGCCGCTGGCGCTCGCCGCCACCCTCCGCGCTCAGGCGCGCCCCGACCGGTGCGTGCTGGTGGATTGCCTAACGTTGTGGCTGAGCAATCTGCTGGGTGACGAGGACACGAAACGCTTCGCGCATGAACGCGCGGCGCTGCTCGATGCGGTGCCGACCCTGCCCGGGATCCTTCTGCTGGTGAGCAACGAGGTCGGCTCGGGCGTGGTGCCGATGGGGGAGCTGAGCCGGCGTTTCGTCGACGAGGCCGGACGTTTGCACCAGGCGCTGGCCGCGCAGTGCGAACAAGTGTTGTGGGTGACCGCCGGCCTGCCGCTGGCGCTGAAAGGGGAACGACCTTGAATATCGACTGGCTGCATGATCCCTGTCGCTTGCCGGACGCCGGCAGCGCAGCTGCGGCGCGGGCGCGCCAGGCATGCCTGACCAAGCCGCCCGGTTCGCTCGGCGCGCTGGAGACAGCGGCGGTGACGCTGGCGGGATTGCAGGGTGCAGAACGTCCTTCGCTGGGGCGCGTATGGATCAGCGTGTTCGCCGGCGACCACGGTGTGGCGGAGGAGGGCGTCTCGGCGTTCCCGCAGGCGGTGACCGGCGAGATGCTGCGCAACTTCGCGCGGGGCGGCGCCGCGATCAGTGTGTTGGCGCGGGAGTTGGACGCCACGCTGGAAGTGGTGAACCTGGGCACGGTGAACGACCCCGGTCCGCTGGACGGCGTGCGGCGCGCATACATCGCCGCGCAGACGGCGAATGCGACGCTGGCACCGGCCATGACGCCGGCACAGTTCGAAGCCGCGCTGCAGGCGGGCCACGACAGCGTGCATGCGGCGCGCGCCGCGGGAGCGAATCTGTTCGTCGGCGGCGAGATGGGCATCGGCAATACCACCGCGGCAGCGGCGCTGGCCTGCGGCCTGCTCGACGTGGCTCCGGACCTGCTTGCCGGTGCCGGCACCGGCTTGGACGGCCCCGGCATCGTCCGGAAGGCCGCGGTGGTGCAGCGCGCGCTTGCCCTGCATCGGGAGGCGGCCACGCCCTTGGAATGGCTGCGCCGCGTCGGCGGTTTCGAGATCGCCGCCCTGGCCGGTGCCTACGTGGCGGCGGCGCAATGCGGCCTGCCCGTACTGGTGGATGGCTTCATCGCTACCGCGGCGGCGCTGGCGGCGGTGCGCGTGCAGCCGGGATGCCGCGCATGGATGATGTTCTCGCACTGTTCGCACGAGCGTGGACACGCACGCCTGCTGGCGGCGCTGGAGGCAGAACCGCTGCTCGACCTGGGGCTGCGCCTGGGCGAAGCCAGCGGTGCCGCGCTGGCGGTGCCGCTGCTGCGCCTGGCCTGTGCCCTGCACGGCGGCATGGCGACATTCGCGGAAGCAGGAGTGTCCGAGGCATGAGCGCGATGATCGATCTGCTTCGCCACGGCGATACGGGGCAGCGCAGCTATCGCGGTCAGCTCGACGATCCATTGAGCGATCTGGGTTGGGCGCAGTTGCGTGCAGCCGTGGAAGGACGGCATTGGGAGCTGGTGGTGTCGTCGTCGCTGCGGCGGTGCGCCGAGTTCGCGCAGGAACTGGCGGCATCGCGCCGGTTGCCGTGCAGGATCGATCCGCGCCTGGCCGAATACCATTTCGGGGCGTGGCAGGGCGTGCCGGTCGAGGCGCTGGCGGAAACACAGGGAGAGGCGCTGGCGCGGTTCTGGGCCGACCCCGTCGCCCATCCGCCGCCGGGCGCCGAGACATTCACGCAGTTCCGGCAGAGGCTGGGCGCCGCGCTCGACGACGTCGCGGACGAAGCGCGTGGCCGCGACGTTCTGGTGGTCACGCACGGCGGCGCGATCCGGTTGCTGCGGTGCTGGGCCGAAGGCCGCGGCTATGGCGACATGGCGGGTATCGAGGTACCGCATGCGTCGCTACATCGGCTGGTATGGCGCACGGCGGAGACCGGAGCGTGATCGCTGGCCTGCTGGTCGCGATCGGTTTTCTTACGCGTATCCCCGTGCCGCGGCAAGCCTTCGCCGATGCCAGCGCGCGGACACGTTCGCTGTGCTGGTATCCAGCCGTCGGACTGCTGCTCGGCACGTTGCTGTGCGTCTTCGCATGGGCGATCCGCGCGTGGCCGCCGATGCTCGCCGCCGCGGCCACGCTCGCGGCGTGGGTGGCGCTGACCGGCGCTTTGCACCTGGACGGCCTGGCCGACAGCGCGGATGCGTGGATCGGCGGCCTGGGCGATCGCGAGCGCACGCTGGCGATCATGAAAGACCCGCGCTCCGGCCCCGGCGGCGTGGTGGCGGTGGTGCTCGTGCTGCTGCTGAAGTTCGCCGCGCTGGCGAGCGCGCCGTCGTGGCCTGGCCTCTTGCTGGCACCGCTGCTGGGGCGGACGGCGCTGACTGTTGCCTTCCTCGTCGTGCCTTATGTGCGAGCCGGCGGCATCGGCGAGGGATTGCGTGGCGCGCCGCGCGCGTCATGCCTGTCGATGGTCGTCCTCGCCGCGGTGGGATGTCTGTGCCTGGGCGGACCAGGCGTCGCGTCGTTGACGGCTACGCTCGTGGTATTCGCGATCTGGCGCCGCGCCTGTCTGCGCCGCCTGGGCGGCATGACCGGCGATACCTGCGGTGCGCTGGCGGAACTGACCGAGGCCGCAGTGCTCGTCGCGGTGGCGGTCGCGTAGGCCGGGAGCGTTTCCGGCCTACGCGACCGGGATCGATCACCAGCGGTAGGCCACCTTGCCGTAGACGTACGCGCCGTTGAAGCCGAACGGCGAGAACACGGAGTAGGGAAGCGTGCCGTTGTTGTCGTTGGCCGGGATCACCCGGTCCGGATAGGTGTCGAACACGTTGTCCGCACCGAGCGTGAACGTCCAGCGGTCCAGGTTGTAGTTCAGCGCCAAGTCGAGCAGCCACTTGCTGGCGAAGGTCTGGTCCAGCGCGGGATTGGTCGAGTTGTACGAGGTGAACTTGCCGTAGCGCGTCACCGTGCCGCTGACGCTCCAGCGATCGATGTTGTAGAGGCCGCTGAGGATGAGCTTGCTGCGCGGCGTGGTATCGGCGAGCAGGCCGTACTGGTCGCGGCGGTCGATGCGCTTCAGGTTGAGTCCTAGCGCGTCGAGTGCCGCGGGGTTTGCCTTGACGTCGGTGACCTTGTTCTTGTTGTAGTTATAGCTGAGCGTGGTCTGCAGCGTGCCGGCGTTGCCGAGGTCGAACAGATAGCTGGTGACCAGGTCCACGCCGCGCGTGCGCGTGTTCACCGCATTGGTGAAGTAGGCGATGCCGCTGTAGTTGAGGCCGGTGATGCCGTTGGCGGCCAGGTAGCTCTGCACCGCGGGCTTGCTGGTGGACAGGTTGCTGGACAGCACGATGCGGTTGTCGATGGTGATCTGGTAGAGATCCACGCTCAGGTTGAGCGCGTCGATCGGGTTCCACACCGCGCCGACGGTGAAGTTGCGCGACTTCTCCGGCTTCAGCGGTTCGCCGCCGAGCAGGCGCGCCACCGGGCTGGTGGAGGGCACGATGCCGGTGTTGTAGATGCCGGCCGGCAGCCCCAGCGAATTGCCGGCGCCGTAGTACAGCGACGACACATACGAGTAGTACTGCTGGGCCAGCGAAGGCGCGCGGAAGCCGGTGGAGGCACTGCCGCGCAGGGCGAAGCGGTCGGTGAAGTCGTAGCGCAGGGCCAGCGCGCCGGAGGTGGTGGTGCCGAAGTCGCTGTAGTCCTCGTGGCGCACGGCGAGCGAGCTGCCGAGCTTGTCGGTGAGGTTGGTCTCCAGGCTGATGTATTCCGCCACGTCGTGGCGCGAATGCGAGCCGGCGTTGGCCGGCTGGAAGCCGCCGAAGCCTTGCGCGCCGCCGGAGACGCCGGAGGTGCCGGTGTAGTACGAAGCGAGGTCGCCGGCGTCGATCTTGTACGCCTGGCGCAGGTATTCCGCGCCGAAGGCGAGCGTCACCGGATTCGGCAGCCAGCCGGTCGAGAACTCCTTGGCGATGTCCACGTCGAAGGCCTGCTGCGAGGCGGACAGGATGCCATCATGGAAGCTCGTCGGGCTGTAGCCGAAATCATGCAGGAAGGCGCGGTTGACGCTGTTCTGCGTGCCGTACGACACGCGGTTGCCGCCGTAGTTGGCGCTCACGTCCCAGCGCCAGCCGCCGGCGGTCTTGCCGCGCACGCCGAACACCAGCGACTGGTCCAGCGAATCCGAGTTCTCCAGCGGCAGGTAGCCGTTGGGGTAGAGCGACGGCACCGAGTTGCTGTTGGCGAGGTTGCGGAAGAACGCCGGAGAGGTGCTGTCGCGCTTGCCGACGTGGCCGAACGCGTACAGCTCGGCGGAGACGCCCAGTTTGTACTGGCCGTTGAGGAACAGATTGTGGTCGCCCACCTCCGGATCGCCGAAGCGCTGCGTGGTGCCCTCCCACGCACGGGTGCGATTGGGGCCGGCGCGGTTGCTGTAGTCCTGGTGACCATTCTGCAGGGTGAAGCGCAGCCAGCCCTGGTCGTTGTTCAGCGGCAGGCCGAAGTTGGCCGAACCCTGCCACTGGCGGCCGTCGCCGGCCGAGTACTGGCCGCCGGAGAGTTCGACCGCGCCGCCGTCGGCGCCGCCCTTGAGCACGATATTGATCACGCCGGCGATGGCGTCGGAGCCGTATTGCGCCGAGGCGCCGTCGCGCAGCACTTCGATGTGGTCGATCGCGGCCATCGGGATGGTGTTGAGGTCCACCGCCTGCGATCCGCGGCCGAGTACGCCGTTGGTGAGCAGGATCGCGCCGGGGTGCCAGCGCTTGCCGTTGACCAGCACCAGCACCTGGTCCGGCGATAGGCCTCGCAGCTGGGCGGGGCGCTGTGAGTCCGCCGTATCGGCGGCGGCGGGGCGCGGGAAGGTGAGCGACGGAATGATGCGCGCCAGCGCGGTGGACAGCTCGGCGGTGCCGGTCTGCTGCAACACCTTGGCCGAGACCACGTCGATCGGTGTCAGCGAACTGCTTTCGGTGCGATTGTCGGCGCGCGTGCCGGTGACGATCACCGTGCCGAGGTTCTTGGCCTTGTCGGGGGCTGGCGCGGGCGTGGCGTCCTGAGCCACGGCGCCGCCGGCGGACAGGGCCAGCAGCAGTGCGGACGCGAGCTTGTGGTATCGCTGGTGCATCTGGATTTCCCTCTTCGAATGTTTTGCTGTGACGCAGCAATCGCAGGCTAGACCCCGCATCGGCGCGGCGTCAATAGCCGTCTAGACGTCCATATGCCCGTTTGCGCCGCCTTAGCGCGGCTCGCGGCGCGGGCGCCGTCCCTCCCTGGGGTCGTAGCCTGCATGGCCGGGCGGGACATTGAAATCCCGCGAACCGACTCGATAATGACCGGCTGCCGGCGCCTGCGCCGGTCCGAAAGACGGAGCGACCATGCCTATCTATGAATTCGAATGCGGCGGCTGCGGCCATCGTTTCGACCGCCTGCAGAAGCTTTCCGACCCCGACCCCTCGGCCTGCCCGCAATGCGCGGCGGACGGGCAGGTGCATCGCCGCCTAAGCGCGCCCCAGTTCCGCCTGGCCGGCGGCGGCTGGTACGAGACCGACTTCAAGAAGGACGGCGACAAGAAGCGCAACCTGGCCGGCGATAGCGCGGCCGCGCCGGCCCCTGCGCCTGCACCCGCGCCGGCCCCGGCTTCGGGCGACTGAACCGTCGGCGACCGGCCGCAAGTTACGGCGGCCGGTTCGCAAGATATTCAATCGCGGTTGCCCTGGCTGAGGTAGCTTGGCCTCACCTTCAACACCGGGTGAAATTCGATGAGCGCTATCGGCAGGGGGATGTGGGCGGCGGTCGCCTTCGCTGCAGGAATGGCTTCGCTGGCGGCGCCGACCGCGCATGCCCAGTGGGACCGCGAGGGAACCGTCTATTGCGCGAGCGACAACGGGCGTTTCGTCCGCTGCCGCACGCCGTGGCCGCAGTCGCAGCTGTCCAAGCAGGTCTCCGACACGCGATGCATCTACGGCCAGACCTGGGGCAACGACCGCGGCAGCGTGTGGGTCGACAAGGGCTGCCGCGCCAACTTCGAACCGGCGCGCGGCGGTGGCTGGGGTGGCGGCTGGGGCGGCGACCGGCCGGGTTGGGGCGGTGACCGGCCCGGCTGGGATGACGATCGTCCCGGCTGGGGCGACGACCGTCCCGTGCAGGTCCGCTGCGACAGCAACGGAAACCGCCTGCAGTACTGTCCGGTGGATCTGGGCCGGGGCGGCCGCGTCAGGCTGATCCGCCGCCTCTCGGACTCGCGCTGCAATGAAGGCGAGAGCTGGGGCTGGGACCGCCGCGGCATCTGGGTGAACAACGGCTGCCGCGCGATCTTCCAGGTCGATCGCCGCTGGTGAGCCATCGGCGACGGGGCCGGGGTCCGCTTGGCGGGTCCCGGCCCCGTCGTTTTTCGGGGTGGCGTCAGGCGCCCCGGCGCCTCCGCAGCCCCTCCGGCAGGCCTGCCCTGTTAACATCCCAAGTCTTTTCCACGTCTCACGCCGCCGCGGCGGCCCGGAGTTTCAAGCGCATGCGCACGCATTACTGCGGCCTCATCGACGAGGCGCTGGTCGGCCAGACCGTCACCCTGTGCGGCTGGGTCAACACCCTCCGCCTGCAGAGCCACGTCGCCTTCGTGGACCTGCGCGACCATGAGGGCATCGCCCAGGTGGTGGTGGAGCGCGACAACGCCGAAGCGTTCGCGGTGGCCGGCGAGATCGGCTACGAGTACTGCCTGCGCGTGACCGGCACCATCCGCAAGCGCCTGTCCGCCAACGACAAGCTCAAGACCGGCACGGTGGAGCTGCTGGCGGACAAGGTGGAGATCCTCAACGCCGCGAAGGACCTGCCGTTCGCGCTGCACGAGAATCCCAACGAGGACATGCGGATGACCTACCGCTACCTCGACCTGCGCCGCCCGGACATGCAGCGCATGCTGCGCACCCGCATCAAGCTGGTGCAGGCGCTGCGCCGTTATCTCGATGCGCGCGGCTTCCAGGACATCGAGACGCCGATCCTGACCAAGGCCACGCCGGAAGGTGCGCGCGATTACCTAGTGCCCAGCCGCGTGCACCCGGGCCAGTTCTATGCGCTGCCGCAGTCGCCGCAGCTGTTCAAGCAGATCCTGATGATGGCCGGTTTCGACCGCTACTATCAGATCGCCCGCTGCTTCCGCGACGAGGACCTGCGCGCCGACCGCCAGCCGGAGTTCACTCAGCTCGACCTGGAGTTCGCCTTCGTCGAGGAGAAGGACGTGCAGGACTTCGTGGAGGAGTTGATCCGCCACGTGTTCAAGGAAGTGCAGGGCGTCGAGCTGGATGCCACCTTCCCGCGCATGACCTGGGCCGAGGCGATGCGCCGCTTCGGTTCGGACAAGCCGGACCTGCGCATCGCGCTGGAGCTGGTCGACGTAGCCGAGCTGCTCAAGCAAGTGGAATTCAAGGTATTCGCCGAGCCGGCCAACGATCCCGCCGGCCGCGTCGCCGCGCTGCGCGTACCGTCGGGCGGCAGCATGACGCGCAAGGAGATCGACCAGCTCAGCGAATACGTCGCCAAGTACGGCGCCAAGGGCTTGGCCTGGCTGCGCGTGGACGACCTGGACAAGGGCCGCGATGGCATCAACTCGCCGGTAGCCAAGTTCCTCGACGACGCCACGCTGAGCGCCTTGCTCAAGGCGACGGGCGCGCAGTCCGGCGACATGGTGTTCGTCGGTGCGGGCAGGTGGAAGACGGTGACCGACTTCATGGGCGCGCTGCGCCTGAAGGTGGGCAAGGACCGGGGCCTGGTGGAGAACGCCTGGAAACCGCTGTGGGTCACCGACTTCCCGATGTTCGAGTACGACGACGAGGAGCAGCGCTTCGTGGCCCTGCACCATCCGTTCACCGCGCCGAAGGTGGACGATATCGCCGACCTGCGCGCCAATGCCGCCATCGCGGTAAGCCGCGGCTACGACATGGTGCTCAACGGCAACGAGATTGGCGGCGGCTCCATCCGTATCCATCGCCCCGACATGCAGAGCGCGGTATTCGACTTGCTCGGCATCGGCCCGGAGGAGGCGGAGGCGAAGTTCGGCTTCCTGCTGAAGGCGCTGAAGTTCGGCGCGCCGCCCCACGGCGGCCTGGCCTTCGGCATCGACCGCATCGCCGCGCTGATGGCCGGTACGGAGTCGATCCGCGACGTGATCGCCTTCCCCAAGACCACCAGCGCGCAGGACTTGATGACCGACGCGCCGTCGGCCGTGCCGGAAGTCCAGCTCAAGGAGCTCCACGTGCGCGTGGCGGCGGAGCCGTCGAACGGCTGAGCGTTTCCGCGGTCCAACGGCGGGATGTGTGACGGACGGGTCAGCCCGCTGGGGCTGGCCCGTTCTATCGTTGCTTTCTTTGCTCCGGATGCCCGCTGTCGCCGATGACCGACCATGTGATCCTGCTGCACGGCCTGTGGATGCGCGGCTTCGCGCTGCTCATGCTGCACCGCCGCCTGATGGAAGCGGGATTCCGCGTGCATCGCTTCGACTACATGAGTGTGGCGGCGACGCAGGAGCAGACCATCGGCCGCCTGCACGCGCGCATGCGCGCCCTGGCCTCGGAGAACGGCTCGGTGCACCTGGTAGGCCACAGCCTGGGCGGGTTGCTGGCCCTGCGCGCCTGCCTTGACGATCGCGAACTGCCCAGGGGGCGGATCGTCTGCCTGGGTTCTCCGCTCAAGGGCAGCGCCGCGGCGCGCGCTTTCGCCAATCTCGGCGGCCGGGGCGGCGGCGCGCTGCTCGGGCACAACCGGGCGCTTCTCGAATATGGCTTCGACCAGTGGACGGGCACCCGCGAGGTAGGTGTGATCGCCGGCCGCATGCCGATCGGGCTGGGGCGCGTGCTCGGCCAGTTCGATGGCGAGCATGACGGTACCGTGGCCGTCGCGGAGACCGAGCTGCCCGGCATCGCCGACCATTGCGTGGTGGAGGCCAATCACACGGGCCTGCTGTTCTCCGTGGAGACCGGACGGCAGGTGGCCGGCTTCCTGCGCCAGGGGCGTTTCGATCGCGCGCTGCCCTGAAAGGCGCATTCCCATGCGCTTTTTCGTCGCGGCAGGGCAGTTTCGGGGTGCCGCCTTGCCAGGCTGGCGTGCGGAGGGGATAAAATTCGCCCCTTTCCGCACGCAGCACGCCAGGAATACGCCATGGGTAGAGGCCCGTCCATCGAAGGTCGCAAGAACGCCGAAGACGCCAAGCGCGCCAAGGTGTTCACCAAGCTGATCCGCGAAATCACCATCGCCACCCGCGGCGGCGCGCCCGACCCGGCGGCCAATCCGCGCCTGCGCGCGGCGGTCGACAAGGCGCTGGCGGCCAACATGACCAAGGACACCATCGAGCGCGCGATCAAGCGCGGCTCCGGTGCCGAGGGCGGCGCGGACATGCACGAGGTGCGCTACGAGGGCTACGGTCCCGCCGGCACCGCGCTGATCATCGACTGCGTCACCGACAACCAGACCCGCACCGTGGCCGACGTGCGCGCCGCGCTCAACAAGAATGGCGGCAACATGGGCACCACCAATTCGGTGGCGTTCCAGTTCACCCGCGTGGGCCAGGTGGTGGTGCACACCGGCGGTGACGGGGACGTCGAGGCGAAGCTGGAAGAATCGGCGATCGAGAACAACGCCGAGGACATCGTGATCGAGAACGGCGTCGGCACCGTGCTGCTCGCCGCCGACCCCATCGCCGTGGAAGCCATGCGCAAGGCGCTGGTGGCCGCGGGCTTCGAAGTGGACGGCTCGGACGTGGTGATGCGCCCGAACGGTCCGCTGGTGACGCCGACCGGCGACGCGCTGGAGCAGTTCGAGAAGCTGCTCGAACGCCTCAACAGCCTCGACGACGTCGACGAGGTCTACCACAACGCCGTGCTGCCGGCCCAGGACGCGTAAGGCCCGCCGGGCCTTCCGCTCCTTCATCGCTGGCGGCCCTTCGCAGTCATGACGCGCATCATCGGCATCGATCCGGGCAGCCAGCGCACTGGCGTGGGCATCATCGACGTGGACGCCGCGGGCAAGTTGTCGCACGTGTTCCACGGCGCCCTGATGGTGGCCGGCGAGGCCGCGTTCCCGCTGCGCCTGAAACGCATATTTGACGAGCTGTGTGACATCATCGCCAAGCATCGGCCGGACGAGTGCGGCATCGAGCGGGTGTTCATGGCGCGCAACGCCGATTCGGCGCTGAAGCTTGGGCAGGCGAGGGGGGCCGCGATCTGCGCGGTGGTCAGCCGGGGGATCGCGGTGCACGAATATGCGGCGACGGAAGTGAAGCAGTCGGTG
The DNA here is from genome assembly GCF_031954525.1 of Dyella sp. BiH032. Classification (NCBI taxonomy): domain Bacteria; kingdom Pseudomonadati; phylum Pseudomonadota; class Gammaproteobacteria; order Lysobacterales; family Rhodanobacteraceae; genus Dyella; species Dyella sp. BiH032. The sequence goes on along the minus strand of NZ_CP134867.1, from coordinate 4,250,937 downwards.
GTCGGCAGCGGCCGTGGCGACAAGACCCAGGTGCAACACATGATCGGCGTATTGCTGGGCCTGAAGGGCCCCTTGCAGGCGGATGCCGCGGACGCGCTGGCGATCGCCGTGGCCCACGCGCATACGCGCGCAAGCCTCGCCCGCGTAGGCATTCCCCGCACCGCATGGAGGCGCCGTCGATGATCGGCCGGCTTCGCGGCATCCTGGTGTCCAAGCAGCCGCCTTGGCTGATGATCGAAGTGGGCGGTGTGGGCTACGAGCTCGAGGCGCCGATGTCCACCATCTACGACCTTCCCTCCACCGGCAAGGAAGTCACGCTGCTCACCCACTATGCGGTGAAAGAAGACAGCGTGGCGCTCTACGGTTTCATGCACGAGGCCGAGCGCGCGCTGTTCCGCAATCTGCAGAAAGTCAGCGGGATCGGCGCGAAGATCGCGCTGTCCGTGCTTTCCGGTGTCTCCACCAACGATTTCGCGCGCCTGGTGCAGGCGGGCGACGTGGTCGCGCTCACCAAGATCCCCGGTATCGGCAAGAAGACCGCCGAACGCATGGTGGTGGAGCTGCGCGACCGTGTCGACGGCCTCGCGGTGAGCCTGCCGGGCGCCATGGGCAAGGGGGCTGGCGCACCGCTGGATCCGGCCGGTGAGGCGACGGTGGCTCTGCAGCAGTTGGGCTACAAGCCGGCCGAAGTCACGCGGCTGGTCCAGAAAGTGGCGGCGGATGGGGACAACGCCGAAGCGATCATCCGCAAGGCGCTGCGCGCCGCATTAGGGAGCTGAGCTCGTGAGCCAGGACAACCTGCACGGCACCGACGCCGACATCAAGCGCCGCCTCGCCGCCCTCGCGCTGGGTGCGATCGGTGTGGTGTACGGCGACATCGGCACCAGCCCGCTGTACACCCTGCAGACGACACTGAGCCACGACGGCATGAAGCCGACGCCGGAAAGCATCTTCGGCGTGCTGTCGCTGATCTTCTGGGCGGAGATCATCGTGGTCTCGCTCAAGTACGTGGTCTTCATCATGCGCGCCGACAACAAGGGCGAGGGCGGCATCATGGCGCTGCTCGCGCTGGCGCTGCGCAGCGCCAGGGGCGATGCGCGGATGCGCTGGATCCTGGCCATCCTCGGTATTTTCGGCGCGGCGTTGTTCTACGGCGATGGCGTGATTACCCCAGCCATTTCGGTGCTGTCCGCGGTCGAAGGTATGAAAGTGGCCGTGCCGGACCTGCCGCACTGGGTGATTCCGGTGACGTCGGTGGTGATCCTGTTCCTGCTGTTCGCCTTGCAGCGCCACGGTACCGAACGGGTGGGCAAGCTGTTCGGGCCGGTGATGGTGATCTGGTTCGTGGTGATCGCCGGGCTGGGCGTGCAGATGATCGCCCAGAACCCGCACGTGCTGCTGGCGCTGAACCCGATGTATGGCGTGAAGTTCTTCATGAGCCATGGCATGCAGGCTTTCATTGCGTTGGGCGGCGTCGTGCTGGCGTTGACCGGCGCCGAGGCGCTGTATGCGGACATGGGGCACTTCGGCAAGAAACCCATCCGACTGGCCTGGTTCGGTTTCGTGCTGCCGGCGCTGATGCTCAATTACTTCGGCCAGGGTGCACTGCTGCTGGACCATCCGGACGCCATCGATAATCCGTTCTTCAAGCTGGTGCCCAAGGTGATGCTGTACCCGATGATCGGCCTGGCGACGATCGCGACGGTGATCGCGTCGCAGGCGGTCATCTCGGGTGCCTTCTCCATGACCCGCGAGGCGATGTCGCTGGGCTACTCGCTGCGCATGCCGATCGTGCATACCTCGCGCGAGATGTCCGGCCAGATCTTCGTGCCGTGGGTGAACACCTTCCTGCTGGTGATGGTGCTGATCGCGGTGCTGGGCTTCCGCAGTTCGGAGAACCTGAGCGCGGCCTACGGCATCGCGGTGACCGGCACCATGACGGTCACCACCATCCTCGCGCTGGTGGTGGCGCGCTACCAGTGGCACTGGAGCCGGCTCACCGTGGCGTTCGCCGGCTTGCTGCTGCTGGCCATCGACCTTTCGTTCCTGAGCGCCAACGTGATCAAGATCGAGTACGGCGGCTGGTTCCCGCTGGTACTTGGCGTGGGCGTGTTCATCGTGATGACCACCTGGCGGCGCGGTCGCGAGCTGGTGGTGCGCGAGATCAAGCAGTCCGGCCTGGCGTTGGAACCCTTCATCGAGAACGTGGGCGAGCATCCGCCGCTGCGCGTGCCGGGGACGGCGGTATTCCTCACCGCCAACCAGAACGCGGTGCCGCACGCGCTGCTGCACAACCTCAAGCACAACAAGGTGCTGCACGAACGCAACGTGCTGTTGACGGTGGAGATGCTGGAGACGCCGGTGGCGGATGCCGACGAGCGCATCCACATCACTTCGCTGGGCGGCGACTTCTACGGGCTCGAGTTGCGCTTCGGCTTCGCCGAGGACCCGAACATCCCGCAGGCGCTGTCGCGCTGCTCGAAGGCTGGGCTGGCCTTCGACATGATGGACACGACGTTCTTCCTCTCGCGCGAAACGATCATCGCCGACGAGCGCCGCCCGGGCATGGCCCTGTGGCGGGACAAGCTGTTCGCCTTCATGGCGCGCAACGCGCTGCCGGCGACGGCGTTCTTCCAGATTCCCGGCAACCGGCTGATCGAGCTGGGCGCGCAGGTCGAGATTTAAGCCGCGCGACCGATCGGCGCGCTCCGGCCGCCATGGGCCGGAGCCGGTCAGGTAGGGAATAGGGGTGGGAACGGGTAGAATGCCGCGACGGCGCCGAGCGCCCCCGATTCCGCCCTCCGAGTCCATCCGCCCGCATGGCCGACCACCGCATCATCACGTCCGCCGCCCAGCTGGACGACGAGGCCCTGGAAGCCTCGATCCGCCCCAAGCGGCTGGCGGAATACCTCGGCCAGCAGGCGGTGCGCGAGCAGCTGTCGATCTACATCGAAGCCGCCCGCAAGCGGGGCGCAGCGCTGGACCATGTGCTGATCTTCGGGCCGCCGGGCCTGGGCAAGACGACGCTGTCGCACGTGATCGCCAATGAGCTGGGGGTCAACGTGCGGTCCACTTCCGGGCCGGTGCTGGAGCGTGCGGGCGACCTGGCTGCGCTGCTGACCAACCTCGAGCCGCACGACGTGCTGTTCGTGGACGAGATCCATCGCCTTTCCCCCGTGGTGGAGGAAGTGCTCTACCCGGCGATGGAGGACTTCCAGATCGACATCATGATCGGCGAGGGGCCCGCCGCCCGCTCGATCAAGCTGGACCTGCCGCCTTTCACCCTGATCGGCGCGACCACCCGCGCCGGCCTGCTGACGGCGCCGCTGCGCGACCGCTTCGGCATCGTGCACCGCCTGGAGTTCTATACGCCCGACGAGCTGACCGCGATCGTGCGTCGCTCGGCGCGCATCCTGGGCATCCCCTGCGACGTGGAAGGCGCCCAGGAGATCGCCCGTCGGTCGCGCGGCACCCCGCGCATCGCCAACCGCCTGCTGCGCCGCGTGCGCGACTACGCCGAAGTGCGCGCGGGCGGCCAGATCACCTATGCGGCCGCCCAGGCTGCGATGGACATGCTGAAGGTCGATGCCGAGGGCTTCGACGAGCTGGATCGGCGCCTGCTGGCCACCATCATCGAGAACTTCGATGGCGGCCCGGTTGGGGTGGAGTCCCTGGCGGCAGCGCTCAGCGAGGACCGCGGCACCCTCGAGGACGTGGTCGAGCCCTACCTCATCCAGCAAGGCTTCTTGGTGCGCACCGCCCGCGGCCGCATGGCAAGCGCCAAGGCATGGCGCCACCTGGGCCTTACCCCGCCGCCGCGCCAGCCGCTGCCGGCCGATCTGTTCTCCACGGGCGATACCGATGTCTGATGCCGAGCTCGAACCCTCCCCGGGCAGCTTCCGCTGGCCGGTCCGCGTCTATTGGGAGGACACGGACGCCGGCGGCGTGGTCTACCACGCCAGCTATCTGCGCTTCATGGAAAGGGCCCGCACCGAATGGCTGCGCGGCCAGGGCATCGACCAGTCGGCGGTCAAGGAGGCTACCGGGCTGGCCTTCCTGGTGCGCGACATGCACATCGACTTCCTGCGCGCCGCCGTGCTGGACGATGAACTGAGCGTGACGGTCGAGGTCAAAGAGCGCCGTGCAGCCAGTATCCTGTTCGGCCAGACGATAAGCCGGGCGGACGGTATCCCGCTGATCCAGGCGCAGGTGCGCGTGGCATGCGTGGACCTCCACCACATGCGCCCGGCCAAGATCCCGGCCGACCTGATTCCCGGCCTACCCCCAATCAAGTAACCCGCGGCGGAGAACGCTCAAGCAATGAACGGTGGACTGAACATTTTCAAGCTCGTCGCGGAAGCGAGCCTCCTGGTGCAGCTCGTGATGCTCGTGCTGCTGGTGTTCTCCTTCCTGTCGTGGGTGATCATCATCCGCAAGCACCAGCAGCTGAAGTCCGCGATGGACGAAGCGGAGAGCTTCGAGGAGCGCTTCTGGTCCGGTGCCGACCTGGCCCAGCTGTTCCGCGAGGTGAGCGGACGCGGCACCAAGAACGGCGGCATGGAGACCGTCTTCGAGTCGGGCTTCCGCGAGTTCGCCCGCCAGCGCCAGCGCCGCACGCACGAGATGCGCGTAGTGATCGAGGGCACCGAGCGCGCGATGCGCGTGGCGGGTACCCGCGAGATCGGCCGCCTGGAACGCAATCTGGAGTTCCTCGCCAACGTCGGTTCGATCAGTCCCTACGTGGGCCTGTTCGGCACCGTCATCGGCATCATGGGCGCCTTCCAGGGCCTGGGCGAAGTGAAGGACGTGACCATCGCCGTGGTGGCGCCGCACATCTCCGAGGCGCTGATCGCCACCGCCATGGGCCTGTTCGCGGCGATCCCGGCGGTGTGGGCCTACAACCGCTTCGCCAACAAGGTCGATCGCGTGGCGTCGCGCTACGAGGTATTCCAGGAGGAGTTCTCCTCCGTCCTGCAGCGTCAGATCCAGACCGACGAAGCCGCCTGAGGCGGGGGTCCGAAGCCATGCGTAGTTCCGCGCGCCACAAGCGCTTCAAGCTCAAGTCCGAGATCAACGTCGTGCCTTACATCGACGTGATGCTCGTGCTGCTGATCATCTTCATGGTGACCGCGCCGATGATGAATCTCGGCGTGGACATCCAGCTGCCGCAGACCCAGGCCAAGTCGCTGCAGGACAAGAAGGACCCGATCGTGGTCTCGGTCGACGAGAACGGCCAGATCTACCTGAGTACCCAGGGGTCCAAGCGCGAGGCAGTGAGCGCTGACGAGTTCAAGGCGAAGATCACGGCCTTCCAGAAAGAGAACCCGGACCTGCAGGTACTGGTGGCGGGTGACCAGCGCGCCAACTATGGCAAGGTGTACCTGATCCTGCCGATCCTGCAGGAAGCGGGCGTGTCCAAGATCGGCCTGATGAGCCAGCCCGAGTCGAGCGGGAAGCATGGACGACCGTAAGGGCACGCCCAAGGCGGTCGTTCTCTCCGCCATCCTGCACCTGGGCATCGTGGGCTTCCTGGCCCTCGCGATCGTGCCCTGCTCGTTCTACGAAAGCCTGTTCGAGACCCTGCACCTGCCGGCGGACTGGAACCCGATCGCCTGCGCCAAGCCGCTGCAGCTGCCGGGGCAGATCATCGAAGCGACTCTGATCGGCCCCACGGGGGCTCCGCCGCCGAAGGCCCAGAAGGCCAAGCCGATACCCGACACCACGCCGCCGCCCCCGACGGTGCCGCCGCCGACCCCGCAGGAGCAGGCGCCGGTGGTGAAGACCTTGCCGCCGCCGCCTGAGCATCCTGACATCAAGGATCAGGAGAAAGTGGTGGCCGATGCGCTGCAGAAGGCCGAGGACGCCAAGCGCGAGCAGGAACAGCGCGAGCGGCAGCGGCAGGCGGAATTGGACGCCCAGGCGGCCAAGCAGAAGGAAGAAAAGAAGAAGCTGGACGACTTGTTCGCCCAGATGGACAAGGCCGAGCAGGCGCGCCAGAAGCTGGAAAACAAGGCCAAGCAGGCCAAGCAGCAGCTGGACGACCTGAAGGACGCCAAGGACGACGGCGAGGCCAATCTACCCAAGGCCGACCAACGCCAGACCGGCCAGAGTGGCCCCGACAACAGCCTGCTGGCCCAGTACCAGGCGGCGATTCAGAACGCCGTCACTCAGAATTGGCTCCGCCCGGATAACATGCCGAGCATTCCGTGCGTCGTGCACATCGTGCAGCTGCCGGGCGGCGATGTGATGAGTGCCAAAGTCGACTCCTCCTGTCCTTATGACGAGGCGGGCAAGCGCTCCATCGAGAACGCCGTCCTCCGCGCCCAGCCCTTGCCGTACAAGGGGTTCGAGAGCGTGTTCAAACGGAACATTGATTTCACCTTCAGGCCGCAGTGATCAAGCCCATGCGCAAATTGAGCTCAGCTTTCGCCTTCGTCCTGCTGGCAGTGACCGGCCTATTCGCCGGCCAGGCCGCAGCCCAGTCGCTCAACGTCGACATCGTCGGTGGCTTGAAGACCGCCACCCCGATCGCCGTGGTCCCGTTCGCCCAGCAGGGCGGGGCACCGCTGCCGACCGACGTCGCCGACGTGATCCGCAACGATTTCAACCGGTCGGGCAAGTTCCGTTCGCTGGCCAAGAGCGAAATCGTGGAAACGCCGTCCAAGGGCGCGGACATCAAGTTCCCGACCTGGCGCCTGCTCAAGCAGGACTTCCTCACCATCGGCCGCATCAGCGACGCCGGCGGCGGCATGCTCCGCGTCGAGTACGAACTGTGGGACGTCAACAAGCAGCAGAGCCTGCTGGCCCAGGCCTTCACCGCCCCGGCCGGCGACCTGCGCGGCGTGGCCCACCAGATCGCCGACCAGATCTACGAGAAGATCACCGGCGTCCGTGGCGCCTTCTGGACGCGCATCGCCTACATCACGGCCGTGGGGCTGGGCAATAACACAACCTATTCGCTGATCGTGGCCGATTCGGATGGCTTCAATCCGCAGGTGGTGGCTCGCTCCCGCGAGTCCCTGCTGTCGCCGCACTGGTCGCCGGACGGCAAGAAGATCGCCTACGTGTCGTTCGAGAGCGGCAACTCGGCCATCTACGTGCAGGACATCACCACCGGCCAGCGCCAGCTGGTATCGGCCCGTCCCCGCGGCATCAACAGCGCGCCGGCCTGGTCCCCGGACGGCAGCAAGCTGGCGATCTCCCTGTCCTACTCGGGCAACCCCGAGATCTACGTCATGGACGTGGCCAGCCGCCAGGAGACCCGCCTGACCAAGACCCTGTCGATCAATACCGAGCCGGTGTGGTCCCCGGACGGCCAGAGCATCTACTTCACCTCCGACCGCTCCGGCCGGCCGCAGATCTACCAGATGCCGGCCTCGGGCGGCGGCGCCAACCGCATCAGCTTCCAGGGCCAGAACAACCTGAGCGCCGACGTCAGCTACGACGGCAAGCAGGTCGCCATGGTGCAGGGCAACGGGAACGTGTATCGTATTGCGGTCATGGACCGCAGTCTGGGTGGGCAGGTGCGTTTCCTCTCGCCGGGCCCGATCGATGAGTCCCCGAGCTTCGCGCCCAACGCCAGCATGCTGCTGTATGCCGCTACCGAGGGACGGCGCGGCGTGCTGTATGCCGTTTCGGCCGATGGACAGGTTCGCCAGCGCCTCGTGCTTGCCGACGGCGACGTGCGCGAACCCTCCTGGGGACCGTACCGGCAGCGTTGAATTCCCGGCCGTCGCGCTCTTGGGCGCGGCGGCCTTTAGGATCAGGGTCGGCGCAAGGGCTTGAGTCCTTTCGCCGGCCCGGTCGCCCATCGGGCTACAGGCCTGGCGGGTGGCCGGCGAGGCGGCTAACCGTCGGCGCCGGTATCAAGGTGTCACAATAACAGCCGGTCCACCGGCGATCACTGTCCTGTAACCGCAATCGCTATTGACTGTCGGAACTCAAACCCGTTTGAAGGAACGTTCACCATGAAGAAGACCGTTCGCGTCGCCCTGGTCGCCCTGCTCTGCGTTGGCGCGGCCGCATGCTCGAAGAAGCAGGAAGTCAAGCCGCAGCAGCCGGTTGACCAGACCCCGGTGGCTACCACCCAGCCGTCGACCTCGGGCAAGTACACCCCGGAAGACCTCGATCGTGACGCGTGCCTGCGTCAGCGCGTCGTGTACTTCGATTTCGACAAGGATGAGATCAAGCCGGAGTTCCAGCAGATCATGGCGTGCCACGCCAAGTACCTGCAGGATCGCCCGACCGCCCAGATCCGCCTGGAAGGCAACACCGACGAGCGCGGCACGCGCGAGTACAACCTGGGCCTCGGCGAGCGCCGCGGCAATGCCGTTTCCAGCGCCCTGACCGCCGCCGGCGGCTCGGCCAGCCAGCTGAACGTGGTCAGCTACGGCAAGGAGAAGCCGGTGTGCCGTGAGCACAACGAGGACTGCTGGGGCAAGAACCGCCGCGTCGAGATCGTCTACACGGCCAAGTAAGCATGAAGCAGCCACTGGCTAATCGTTTCACGGCCAGGCTCAGCATGGCGGGCGCATTTGCGTCCGCCATGCTTTTTGCCGTCCCGGCACTGGCGCAGGATTCCCGCCTCAGTCTTGCCGACCGCGTCGCGCGGCTCGAGCAGCAGGCGCAGAACCAGGACCAGGGTGGCGTCGGCATGGTCAATCAGATGCAGGCGCTGCAATCGCAGATGCGGCAGATGCAAGGCCAGATCGAGGAGCTGCAGCACCAGCTGCAGGAACTCAAGGATTCCAACAAGGCGCAGTACACCGATCTCGATTCGCGTATCGGGCGCCTTGAGCAGCACGGTGCGGGCGGCCAGGCCGCGGCAGCCGGCGGCGCGAGCGCTCCCGCAGCTGCAGGCAGCAGCGCCGGCACGCCCGCTCCCGTGGCAGCCAATGCGGCTGCCGATGCAAAGGGCAAAGGAAAGGAGGCCACTGCCGCACCCGCCGCTTCGCCGGGCGACCAGGCAGCGGCCCAGGCTGCCTACGACACGGCCTTCAAGGCGCTGCGCGGCGGCGACTACGTGCAGGCTTCGCGCGGCTTCCGCACCTTCATCCAGCAGTATCCGGACAGCCCGCTGACGCCAAATGCGTATTACTGGCTGGGCGAGTCCTACTACGTGACCATGAACTATCCGGTCGCGCTCGAGGCCTTCCAGCGCCTGCTTTCCCAGTTCCCGCAGAGCGACAAGGCGCCGGACGCGATGCTCAAGCTCGGCTACAGCCAGCTGGAGCTCAAGCAGGGCGACGCCGGCAAGGCGACGCTGAAGTCGGTCACCGCCAAGTATCCGGGCTCGAAGGCTGCCGGCCTCGCCCAGGAACGCCTGCGCCGCCTGCAATCGCAGCCGGCCAACTGAGGTTCCGGCGGTGAACGAGGGCAACGCAAACGTGGTGCCCACCACGTCGACGCCGGCCGTGGCCGAGCGCCTGCGCGTCACCGAGATCTTCCATTCGATCCAGGGCGAGGCCGATGCGCTCGGCTGGCGCACGGTGTTCGTGCGGCTCACCGGCTGTCCGCTGCGCTGCGTGTGGTGTGATACCGAGTATTCGTTCTACGGCGGCGACTGGCGCGCAATCGACGACATCCTGGCCGAGGTGGCTTCGCATGGTGTCCACCATGTGTGCGTAACCGGCGGCGAGCCGTTGGCGCAGAAGCGCTGCCTGATCCTGCTCGAGCGCCTTTGCGATGCGGGCTACGAAGTGTCGTTGGAGACCTCCGGCGCCCTGGACGTGGCACCGGTCGATCCGCGCGTGCGCAAGGTAATGGACCTGAAGGCGCCGGACTCCGGCGAAAGCAAGCGCAATCTCTGGTCGAACCTGGAACACCTGCTGCCGCACGACCAGGTGAAGATCGTCATTGCCAGCCGCGCCGACTACGAGTGGGCGCGCGAGGCGGTGGCTTCGCATGCGATCGATCGGCGCTGCATGGTGCTGTTCTCGCCCGTGCACGGCAAGGTCAATCCGCGCGAGCTCGCCGAATGGATCATCGAGGATAAGCTCCCGGTGCGGTTCCAGCTCCAGCTGCACAAGCTGCTGTGGAACGACGAGCCGGGGCATTGAGTCGCGCACCGCGCCGGCTGGCGCGCTGACGCAGACGGTTTTCCGCGCGCCGGCTTGTGTCGCCGGTGGCGTTTTCCGGCCGGTGACCGGCCAGACCCTGAGTGGATGACATCATGTCCGAAACCTCTCCCCGCAAGGCCGTCGTGCTCGTTTCCGGCGGCATGGATTCCGCCGTCACCATCGCCATCGCGCGTGAACAGGGCTATCAGGTGCACGCCTTGAGCGTGGCCTACGGCCAGCGCCACAGTTCCGAACTTGAGGCATCCGCGCGCGTCGCGCGGATGCTCGGCGCGGTCGAGCACAAGACGGTGCACGTCGACCTTCGCTCCATCGGCGGCTCGGCGCTCACGGCCGACATCGACGTACCGCTCGATGCGGACCTGCATGGCGAGTCCGGCGGCATTCCAGTGACCTACGTGCCCGCCCGCAACACCATCATGCTGTCGATCGCGCTGGGCTGGGCCGAAGTGCTCGGGTCGAGTGACATCTGGTGCGGCGTCAACGCGGTCGATTACTCCGGCTATCCCGATTGCCGGCCGGCGTTCATCGAGGCCTTCGAGCGCCTTGCCAACGTAGCGACCAAGGCGGGCGTGGAGGGCGCGGGCATTCGCATCCACGCGCCGCTCATGCGCATGGGCAAGGCCGATATCGCGCGCGAGGGCGATCGCCTGGGCGTGGACTTCGGCGAGACCGTGAGCTGCTATCAGGCCGATGCGCAGGGCCGCGCCTGCGGGCATTGCGATGCGTGCCGCCTGCGCGCGCAGGGGTTCCGCGAGGCGGGGCTGCCCGATCCCACGCGTTACGTTTGAACGTCGTTCCGCAGGAGCGGGAAGATCGGCCGAAAAGATGCTTTGCTTGTGCCACGGGCGCGCTCACCTTAAAATCGCCCGCTTGGCTTGAATGCCAGGGCCGTTAGCTCAGCCGGTAGAGCAGCGGACTTTTAATCCGTTGGTCGACAGTTCGAATCTGTCACGGCCCACCAAACGAAGGATCCGCGGCGACGCGGGTCCTTATTTTTTGCCAACCGCGGCACAGAGCGTAGGAATAGTCCGATTCCTACGCCATCCACCTAAGCGGAAAGTGCGCTTACGGCCGCTAGCATCGCTGCAGGGCATGCATGCCGGGCTGCCCGTCACCTGATTCATCGACTACCCCCGCCGGGGTTTGGAGGTCTCCATGAAACGTCTACTGGCTTTGGCCGTGACCGCGGCGCTGACGGCAGCAAGCGCAACCGCATGGGCGGCGCCCAAGGATCACGACTGGGACAACGGTCCGGGCAACAACCCCAAGGCCCAGGGGCGCCACGACAACGGCAAGCACCGCGGCTGGGAGAAGCAGGCTTATCGACGCGGCGAGCGTCTGCCGGATCGCTTCTACACGCGCGACTACTACGTCACCGACTACGAGCGTTATCACCTGCGCCGGCCGGAACCGGGCTATCGCTACATCCGCAGCGACGATGGCCAGATCTTCCTGACGGCCGTGGCTACGGGCCTGATCGTCGACATCATGCTCGGCAACTGAGCGACTCGCGCCGTTGCGTAGAAAAAAAGCCCGCTCTCGAGCGGGCTTTTTCTTGCTCTGCATGGGACTGAGCCTCAGTCCTTGCGAACCATCTGCTCGAGGATCACCAGCAGGGCGCGCCGCTGTTCGCGCGTGAGTCGGCTGATCATGCCGAAAAGCCGGGCCTGCTCGCGGTTGTCGACCCGATAGGGCGCGGTGGCGTCCTGGACCTTCATGAAGCCCTTCGGCTCGCCACGGCCAGTGGCGAGCCACTCGAAACTCACGCCGAAGCGCCCCGCGATCTCGGTCAAGCGTTTGGTTTCCGGCCTGGCCATCTCGTTGAGCCATTTGCGCGCGGTCTCGCGCGATACGCCGAACATGTCGGCAAGCTTGGTCGCGCGTCCGCGCCCCTTGCTCATGCCGATCAGATCCATAGCCAGATGCAGGCGCTGCGAAAACCCATTCATTGCCAAGGGAGACTCCTTCTCGCTGTGCGGCGGACGGCCGGTGCGGCGCGGTCCGCGTGGATCGAAAACTGGAGTCTTCATTGTTGTTGATCTGATCGGGAAGGTAGGCAATTTCGAATTGTTTAAGCAGTCCACTTATGGTTGCATTTCGTTGTGTGGACTGGCTTTTCGGGTAGTGCATAGAAACATGGAAGACAAGGCAAAAAGGACGGATTTCAGAGAGATGCGCAAGGGCGCGGAAACACCGCTGTGGATTTATCCGTCCACGCATCTCGATCGGTTGTTGAACGACCTTCAGGGCAACAGCTCCCTCATGTTCGAGGACGAGGGACTCGCCCGGTTCGACCGGCCCCGGTTGCGCCGGATCCGCGCGGACGCCCTGGCGCAGGCCGCCGCTGCCCTCATCGCCGCAGCGGCGGTGCGGCAGGCCATGCGCGCCTGGGCGGCCGACGGCTGGCGGAACGTTCCGGCCGGCAGCGTGCTGCGCGAGCACCTCGTGCAGCTGCGGCGGGAGGCGCGCCGATGGCGGCAGCTGGCCGAATACGCGGCTCGGTACCTTGCGTATCCGCGGCTGGCCAGGCTGCATGCGCGCAGCTGGTTGGCGAGGGCCCGCAAAGGCGATCACGCCGAGAGCCTGGCATCGAAGGCCGGTGACAATAACGCGGCCCCGAAAAAACGGCGCCGTGCCAGCCGTCGCGCGAGGGGCGGGCCCATCGCCCGCTGACGGCGCCGAGCCGAGTCCCATGGCTCTTGCCGCACTGGCCCTTTGCTCCGGGACGAAAGTGTGGCAAATCTAGGGCGATTCAGGTCATCGATTGGCGAGCGGCCGCTGTCTCATTCCAATGCCGCCCACAGCACAACCTACGGGGAGACTTCATCATGAAAGGAACGCACTCGTGAGCGCCCATCTCGCGACCGGTGCCGATGCGCGCAAGGAGCTGACGGTCCGCGGCGTGGTCATCGGCGTGGTCATCACGCTGCTGTTCACCGCGGCCAACGTCTTCTTCGGCCTGAAGGCCGGCCTCACCTTCGCCACGTCGATTCCGGCGGCGGTGATCTCGATGGCGATCCTGCGCAACTTCAAGGGTTCGACCATCCAGGAGAACAACGTCGTCCAGACCATCGCCTCGGCGGCGGGCACGTTGTCCTCGATCATCTTCGTGCTGCCCGGCATGATCATGATCGGCTGGTGGACCGGCTTCCCGTTCTGGACCTCGTTCGCCGTGTGTGCGCTCGGCGGCGTGCTCGGCGTGATGTATTCCATTCCACTGCGGCGCGCGCTGGTCACCAATTCCGACCTGCCTTACCCCGAAGGCATCGCCTGCGCCGAAGTGCTCAAGGTGGGCAGCGCCGACGAACACGAGGCCGCCGGCAGCGTGGAAGAGGGCAGGGCCGGCCTGATGGCGGTGCTGTGGGGGTCGATCACTTCGGCGGTGTTTGCGGTGGTGGTGGCGACCCAGGTGTTCGCGGCCGACGTGATCAGCTACTTCCGTGTCGGCAGCAAGGGCTCGGTCAGTGGCTTCGACTTCAATCTTTCCTTCGCGCTGTTTGCCATTGGCCACCTGGTCGGCCTCTCGGTAGGCATCGCCATGCTGATCGGTGCGCTGATCGGCTGGGGCTGGGGCGTGCCGTTCTATTCGCCGTTCGAGCAGGTCGCCGGCGGTGTGGCGGAGCTGGCCCAGGCCACCTGGAGCCACAAGGTGCGCTTCGTCGGCGCCGGCGCGATCGGCGTCTCCGCGATCTGGACGCTGGCCAAGCTGGTCAAGCCCGTGATCAGCGGCCTGACCTCGGCGATGGCCGCCTCGCGCGTGCGCAAGGCGGGCAAGGCGGACACGCTGCCGCGTACCGAACAGGACATCCCGATCGGCATCGTCGGCCTGATCACCCTGGCTTGCTTCGTGCCGATCGCGTGGCTGCTCGGGTATTTCGCCAATACCAGCGGCCTGGGCGATCACCTGGCCGTGCTGGCTGTGGGCGGTGTGGCCTACGTGGTGCTGATGGGCTTCTTCGTGTCCACGGTGTGCGGCTACATGGCCGGCCTGATCGGCTCGTCCAACAGTCCGCTGTCGGGCGTGGGCATCCTGGTGGTGATCGGCGCCGCGCTGCTGTTGGTGGCCGGCGTGAAGCCCTACGTGCCGGCCGAGGCCGGCAAGGCGCTGGTCGCTTTTGCCCTGTTCACTACCGCGGTGATCTTCACCGTGGCGGCCATCGCCAACAACAATCTGCAGGACCTCAAGACCGGCCAGCTGGTCGACGCCACGCCGTGGCGCCAGCAGGTGGCGCTGGTGATCGGCGTGGTCGCGGGCGCAGCGGTGATCCCGCCGGTGCTGGACCTGCTCAACAAGGCTTACGGATTCGCCGGCGTTCCCGGCGTGGGGCCCGCCGCGCTGCCGGCGCCCCAGGCGGGGCTGATCTCGGCCCTGGCGCAGGGCGTGATCACCAACAACATCGACTGGAGCCTCATCGAGGTCGGCATCGGGATTGGCGTCTGCCTGATCGTCATCGACGAGGTTCTGGCGCGTACCACCAAGATGCGCATCCCGCCGCTGGCGGTGGGCCTGGGCATCTACCTGCCCACGGCGAGCACGCTGATGGTGGTGGTCGGCTCGGTGGTGGGCTGGTTCTTCGATCGCCGTGCCGATCGCGGTCCGAAGCCGGAGGCCACCAAGCAGCTCGGCGTGTTGCTCGCCTCGGGCCTGATCGTCGGCGAGAGCATCATCGGCGTGGTGATCGCTGCGATCGTGGCGTTCTCGGGCAAGGGCACACCCCTGGCGCTGGTGCCGCCGTCGTTCGCCAATGCCGCGGAAGTGCTGGGTGGCGTCGCTTTCATCGCGGTCATCGCGGTGCTGTACCGCTGGGTCGCCCGCCTGGCGCGCCGCAACGCCTGAGCGAGCACGAACGTCGACGGGGCCGGCGGCTGCCATGGCGGTGTCACCTGCGGCGCCGCCATCCGTCCTACACTGCGCGGGCCCGTCGATCGGGCCCGCGTTTTTTTCGATCGCGCAGGCTGCTCCGGTTGCCGGGCAGGGGAATGCGAACTGACGGCGGACCGAGGCCGGTCGACACGCTATGCTTTACCGCTGCCGTGGCGCGGCCGAGCGTGCGCTCGTGTCCGCCCGGTGCGTGTGGGGTCTGCAAGGCGGGGGCGGGAAACGCCCGGCGTGCGCCGCATGTCCTGAATCGTGTCGTGGAGGCCGTGGTCGAGTGGTGGAGCAGAGAGGGGCGGAGGCTCCGGATCCGGGAGAAGCCCTGACGCGCCCTCGCTGGGCGTGGCTGCGCCGGCTCGCCGGCCCCCTGCTGTCCGTGGGCATGCTCTGCCTGGCCTTGTGGGCGCTGCACTCGCTGGCCAGCCAGGTGAGCTACCGCGAGGTCGCGCGCTACGTACACGGTCTGGAGAACCACCGCATCGTGCTCGCCGTGCTGCTTACCGCGGCCAGCTACGGCGTGATGACCCTCTACGACTGGTTCGGTCTCGCCTCGATCGGCCGCCGGCTGCCGCGCGCGCAGGTCACCCTGATCTCCTTCATCAGCTACGCCTTCAGCAATGCGCTGGGCATGGCCCTGCTGATTTCCGGCTCGATCCGCTACCGCTTCTACATCCAGGCCGGCCTATCCACCGCGGAGGTGGCGAGAGTCGTGCTGTACTGCACGGCCAGCTTCTGGCTGGGCCTGTTCGCGCTCACCGGCATCACCTTGCTGCTGGTGCCGGTGCCGCCCACGGTTCCGCTGGCCGCGCTGCGCCTTCCGGTTGCGATCGTGCTCACGGCGATCCCGCTGCTATGGGTGGCGGGCAGCCGGGTCTTGCGGCAACCGCTGAAGTTGTGGCGCTGGCGGCTGAGCTGGCCGTCGCCGGCGACGGCGGCGCGGCAGATCCTCACCGGCGCGGTGGACTGGGGCCTGGCGGCGTGGGTGCTCTACCTGCTGATGCCGAACGAGGTGGACACCGGCTTCGGTCACTTCATGGCGATTTTCGTGCTGGCGCAGATCGCCGGCCTGGTCAGCCACGTGCCCGGCGGCCTGGGCGTATTCGAAGCGGTGATGCTGGCCGGCTTCGGCGCCACCGGCAACGAAGGGCTGGAAGCGCCGATCCTCGGCGCCCTGGCGGCTTACCGCCTGATCTACTACTTCCTGCCGCTGTGTGCGGCCACCGTGGTGGTGTTGCTGCGCGAGGCCCGCGGCGCGGCCGGCAAGGTGCCGCTGGCGCCGTGGTTCACCGGCCTGCTGCCGCCGTTCTTCGCCGGGCTCACGCTGGTGTCGGGGGCGGTGCTGCTGTTCTCCGGCGCCACTTCCGCGCTGCCGGGGCGTATGGAGATCCTGCGCCACGTGCTGCCGCTGCCGGTGCTGGAGATATCCCATTTCTTCGCCAGCATGGTCGGCATGCTGCTGCTGATCCTCGCGCGCGGCTTGCAGCGCCGGCTGGATGCGGCCTACGTGCTGACCCTGGTGCTGTTGTTGCTGGGCGCGGTGCTGTCGCTGCTCAAAGGCATCGATTACGAGGAAGCGACGCTGCTCTCGCTGCTGGCGCTGTGCCTGGCGCCGGCGCACCGCTTGTTCTACCGGCGCGCGTCGCTGTTCAGCGCCTCATTCTCGGTGGGCTGGATCATTGCCATCCTCGCCGTGCTCGGCTGCGCCGGATGGCTGGTGTCCTTCAGCTACAAGCACGTGGAATACAGCACCAACCTGTGGTGGGAATTCAGTTTCTATCACGGCGGCGCTCCGCGCGCGCTGCGCGCCCTGGTCGGCGCTGCCGCGGTGGGCATGCTGTTCGCGCTCGCCAATCTGATCCGTCCGGCCCGGCCGCATCTCACGCTACCGGACGAAGCCGAGCTCGCGCGCGCGTTGCCGCTGATCAAGCACTATTCCTCTGCCCAGGCCCACCTCGCGCTGATGGGCGACAAGACCCTGCTGTTCGATCCGCAGAGCAGGGCCTTCATCATGTACGACGTGGAGGGTCGCAGCTGGGTCGCGATGGGCGATCCGGTCGGCGAGGACGAGGATGCCCGGCGCGAACTGGTGTGGACCTTCCGCGAGCAATGCGAACGCGCCGGAGGCTGGCCGTTGTTCTACCAGGTACGGCCGGACGATCTGGATCTGTACCTGGAAGTAGGCATGAACCTGCTGAAGATCGGCGAGGAGGCTCGCGTGAAGCTGGAAAGCTTCAACCTCGACGGCAAATCCAAGAAAGTGCTTCGCAACACGATGAACAAGCTCACCCGCGAGGGCATGCGCCTGGAGATCGTGCCCGCCGAGCGCGTTCCCGCGCTGATTCCCCGCCTGAAGCCGATCTCCGATGCCTGGATGCGCGACAAGGGCGTGCGCGAAAAGGGCTTCTCGCTGGGCACGTTCGACCCGGCCTACCTGGCGCGCACGCCCATGGCCCTGGTGTGGAAGGACGACGAGCTGGTGGCCTTCGCCAACCTGTTCCTCACCGAGAGCAAGGAAGAAGCCTCGGTCGACCTGATGCGGCATCTGCCTGACGGAACCTCGGGTGTCATGGACTTCATGTTCATCGGACTGATGCAGTGGGCGCGGCAGGAAGGCTATCGCTGGTTCAATCTCGGCATGGCACCGTTCTCCGGCCTGCAGAACCGGCGCACCGCGCCGTTGTGGAGCCGGCTCGGCGCCCTTGTGTTCGGGCGTGGCGAGCGCTTCTACAACTTCCGTGGCCTGCACAAGTACAAGGACAAATTCGATCCCGAGTGGGAACCGCGCTATCTCGCCGTGCCGGCGGGCATCGCGCTGCCGCTGGTGCTGGCCAATATCGCCAGCCTCATTTCGGGCGGCCTATCCGGTATGGTGCGCCGATGAAGCGAATCACCAAGATCATCGGCGGCCTGGCGCTCGCCGCTGCTGCCGTCGGCGTGCTGGCCTGGCGTCCCTGGCATCACGCCAGCATGGACGAATCCCTCGTCGTCGTACCGGCCAAGCCGGGCGTCAAGCCGATGGCGGGGCGCGACGACGTGGTCGCCATCTTCTATTCGGGCGATGGCGGCTGGCGCGACCTCGACCGGCAGTTGGGCGGCATCCTCGCCGACCACGGCGTGCCGGTGCTCGGCGTGAGTCTGCTCAAGTATTACTGGCGGGAAAGCACCGCTGAAGCCTCGGCTGCCGATCTCGACGCCTTGATCGACCAGTACACGGCCAAGCTCGGCAAGCGGCGCGTGTGGCTGATCGGTTTTTCGTTCGGCGCGGACGTGCTGCCGTCGGTCATCGAGCACTTGAAGCCGGAAAACCGAGCCCGCGTCGCGCAGCTCGTGCTGCTGTCGCCCAGCAAGGACGTCAGCTTCGAAATCGAGATGCAGGGCTACATGGTCGAGGGCTGGTTCAAGACGCAGACGCAGAACCTGTTCCAGTTGGTCAATCCGGTGAAGCACTACGATGCGCGCCCGCCGCTGCTGGCGCTCGATGGCCACCCGCCGGTAATGTGCTACTACGGCAAGGACGACGAGGACGACACGATCTGCGCCACGCAGGGTCTGCCGGCATGGATCAAGGTCTACCAGAAGCCCGGCGACCACCACTTCGACTACAACTACGAAGGGCTGGCACGCCAGATGATCGCCGACCTCCCGGCGGCCGCAGCCACGCCTTAGCCGGCCGCCTGGGCGGGGCACCCGATGCGCCGTCGGGCGGACATGACCTTCGGCCGATAAGCCGCTTGCGCGCCGGTGCTACGGTGCCGGGACAATCAGCCAAGCGGGGGACGCGTGATGGACCGTCGGGACTTTCTTCGTTCGTCGTTGTACGCGGGTTCGCTTGCCGCGCTGGGCACTGCTGTCGCGCCGGCCGCATCGGCGGCGTCTTCGCCCAAAAGTCCGGAAGACCCGCAGCATATCCGCCACACCGTGATCCTGATGGGCGACGACGTGCCCCGCTACGGGCGCGACGCCCTGGCCCGGATGGATGCGATCCTGCAGACGCGGGACAAAGCCGGGGACGTCTATCTCAAGCGCGGCGCGGTGGAGGAGCTCGAACAACGCTTCGCCCAGCTGCTCGGCAAGGAGGATGCGGCCTTCATGCCCACCGGCACGCTGGCCAACCAGGTCGCGCTGCGTCTGCTTTGCGGCGAGAAGCGGCGCGCGCTGGTGCAGCAGGAGAGCCATGTCTATTGCGACGAAAGCGACGCGGTCACCACGCTGAGCGAGATCAACCTAGTGCCATTGGCGCCGGGCCGCGCAGCACCGACGCTGGATGAAGTGGATGCGGCGATCGCCGTATCCGAGAAGGCGGCGTATCCGCTGCCGATCGGCGCGATCTCGCTCGAAAGCCCCGTGCGCCGCGCCGATGGCGCCATGGTGCCGCTGGAGACCGTGAAAGCGATCGCCGAGCGGGCTCGCGCCAAGGGCATCGGCATGCATCTGGACGGCGCCCGCCTGCTGCTCAACAGCGGGGCGGAAGGCTTTGCCGCAGAGGCGTATGCGGCGCCGTTCGACACGGTTTACGTCTCGCTATACAAGTACCTCGGCGCACCGTTCGGGGCGATCCTCGCAGGCACCAAGGCCACGGTCGCCAAGGCGCGCGATACGCGCCACATCTTCGGCGGCACGATCTTCCATGGCTGGCAGGCCGCCTTGCTCGCGCTGGATGGGCTCGACGGTTTCGCCGCGCGCTTCGCCAAGGTGCGCGAAGCGGGCGATCGTCTGCTGGAGGGGCTGGCCAAGGTCGATGGCTATGCCGTGCGGCGCGTGGAGCATGGCACCAACATCCATTTTCTTCAGATCGCCGAAGAACGGCGGCAAGGATTGCGCGAGCGCCTGGAGAAGGCCGGCGTCATGATCGCCGAGCCGCGCGATGGACGCCTCGCGCTCACCTTCAACGAAACCCTGCTGCGCAAACCCGCCGATGCCATCGTCAAAGCCTTCGCCGCCTGAGCGCAATCCCGGCATCGATCTGCTGCGCGGCATCGCCATTCTGCTGGTGGTGCTGCACCACATCGGGCTGCGCATTCCGCTGAAGAAAACCGCGCTGGCCGAGGTGCTGCCGGCGCGCCTGCTGAGCGCGCTCAATTTCAATGGTTACGAAGCGGTGTTCGTGTTCTTCGTGATCTCCGGCTTCCTGATCGCGAGCCATGCCATCCGGCGCTGGGGCGGGCTCGGGCGCATCGATGTGCGCGATTTCTACGCGCGGCGCTTCGCGCGCATCGTGCCTTGCCTGCTGGCGCTGGTGGGCGTGCTGAGCGTGTTGCACCTGCTCGGCGCGGCGGACTACGTCATCGGCCGGGAAGGGCAGTCGCTGCCGCGCGCGATCGTCGCGGCGCTCGGCCTGCACCTCAATTGGTACGAAGGGCAGACCGGCTACCTGCCGGGCAACTGGGACGTGCTGTGGTCGCTGTCCATCGAGGAAGTGTTCTACCTGGGCTTTCCGCTGGCTTGCCTGCTGTTGCGCCGCGAGGCCGTGCTCGCGCCGCTGCTGTTGCTGTTCGCCATGGCCTTGCCATGGTGGTTGTCCTCGCTGGATGGCGGCAGCGAGATCTGGAAGGAGAAGGCGTACCTGCCTGGCATGGCGGCGATCGCCATGGGCGTGCTCGGTGCGCTGGCATCGGCGCACTGGCTGGCGCCGCGCTGGGCGCGGCGAGCGCTGGCCTGCCTGGGTGTCGTCGGCCTTTTCGCCGTGTTCATCGCCATGCCGTGGTGGTGGCGATGGTTGCAGGACGGCGTGATGCTGCTGCTCACCTTCGCGGCGCTGTGCGCGCTGGTGGCCTGTGACCAGGCCGAGCGGGCCGGCCTGCGCCACCCGCTGCCGGGCTTCGGTTGGCTGCGCCGCTGGGGACAGCTCAGCTACGAGATCTACCTGACGCACATGTTCGTCGTATACGGCGCCGTGCGGCTGTTCCGCGCCGCCGGTGGCGACATGGCGCGCGGCTGGCTGTGGTACCTGCCGGTGCTCGCGCTGTGCTGGGCGCTGGGGGCCATGGTGGAGCGCTACGTTTCGTCGCCCAGCGAGCGCTGGCTCCGCGCGCGGCTGCAGCGTCCGGCGCCGGCGCTGGGGTCCATGGCGATTGCCGCCGATTGATGCGGCCTACAGCTCCAGCAGGTCCCGTCCGATCACCAGCTGCCCGTTGAAGTGCGGCGCCACCGCGCCGCGCCAGACCTCGTCCGTCAGCGACGCGTCGCCGCCCGGCACGAAGTGCGTCAGCACCAATGTCTTTACGCCTGCTTCGGTGGCGATCCGGCCGACCTGCTCGGTGGTGGTGTGGCTGGCCAGCAGGTGTTCGCGCAGGCGCCCGGCGTTCGGCTCGGTGGCGATGAGTTTCGCCAGCGCCGGTTCGTACATCACCTCATGCACCAGTACGTCGGCGCCGCGAGCCAGGTCCACCAGCGCGGAGGTGGGACGCGTATCGCCGGAGAACACGATCGAACGGTCGGATGTGTCGAAGCGGTAGGCAAAGGCCGGCGCGACCGGCGGATGGGCGACCAGCGCGGCAGTGACTTTGACGCGTTCGTCGCGCATGACCACGCCAGGCTTGGTCAATTCGTGCGGCACGATCAGCGGGGCGAGCGGCGGCCGGCCTTCATCGACGATGCGGGTGCGGATGTCGGCCTCGTTCATGTGCAGGAAATCGCGTGTCATCGCGACCAATGGCGGCGGGCCCCAGGTATCTACGCGGGTATGCAGGCGCGCCGCCCAGGCCAGCCACAGCAGGTTGCCGTAGTCAGCGTTGTGATCGGAATGCTGGTGGGTGAGGAAGACGTGCCGGATGGCGCCCAGATCGAGCCCCGCCTTGACCATCTGCCGGGCCACCCCGTTGCCGCAGTCGACGACGTACACCACGCCGTCCACGACCACTGCGTTTGCCGGCGCCGCGCGATCGGGCTTTGGCGTCGGGCCGCCGGCGGTGCCGAGCAGGATCAGCCGCGTGCGCGATGGCGATGCCTTCGGCGCGGCGAAAGAGAGTGGTGCCGTCGCGACCGCGCCCAGCGCGACGCTGGCAGTGCGCAGCCAGCGGCGGCGGCTCGGATCGGCAAGATGGGAACGCGGCATGCACGGCTCCTGGGCAGGCGGAGTCGCCCGACTATGCCGCGCGAACGGGCGCCGGGAAAGCGCTCAGCGATACAGATTGATGGAGTCGCGCAACGCCTGCGTGGCCTCGCGAGCCTTCTCGGCGAAATCCTCGCCGTCACCGGCATAAAGGATGGCGCGCGACGAGCTGATCATCAGGCCGGTACCCGCCAGCGTGCGGCCATGCTGCACCACGGCCGCCACGTCGCCGCCCTGTGCGCCGATCCCCGGCACCAGCAATGGCATGTCGCCGACCAGCGAGCGCACTTCGGCCAGCTGCTCCGGCCAGGTGGCGCCAGTGACCAGAGCGCAGTTGCCGTGCACGTTCCAGTCGCGCGCGACCATCTCGGCCACGCGCTGGTACAGCGGGCGGCCGCCGACGTCGAGATCCTGCAGATCGGAAGCGCCGGGGTTCGAGGTGTGGCACAGCAAGATCACGCCCTTGTCGGCGCGATCCAGGAACGGCTGGATCGAGTCGCGGCCGAGATAGGGGTTGAGCGTCACCGCATCCGCGCCGTAGCGCTCGAAGGCTTCAGTGACGTAGTGCTGCGCCGTGCTGCCGATGTCGCCCCGCTTGGCGTCGAGGATCACCGGGACGCGGGGATGGCGCTCGTGGACGTGCGCGATCAGGCGTTCCAGGGCCTCTTCCGCACGCAGGGCGGCGAAGTGGGCGATCTGCGGCTTGTACGCGCACACCAGGTCCGAAGTGGCGTCCACGATGGCGGCACAGAATCGGTAGACGGCGTCGGCATCGCCGCGCAGGTGAGCGGGAAATTTCGCCGGCTCGGGGTCGAGGCCGACGCAGACCAGGGAGTGGTTGCGCTGCCATGCGGCTTGCAGGGATTGCATGAAGTGCATGTCTTTACTCCCTAGCCTCACCCCTTCACCCATCCCCCTTCGGGGAGAGGGCAGGGTTAGGGGCGGGTCTTGCGATGACTGGTTGTTTGGAGCGTGCTTCTTTTGAAGGTGGGGGTTCGCTGCAAAGTAAGGCGTGGCTTGCTTGCTGCTGCTTCATCGCTCCGCCCGGTCCTTCATCCCAACCCTCTCCCCGGAGGGAGAGGGAGCATGGAGCGGTTACGCCAGCTTCTTGTACTTCACGCGGTGCGGCTTGGCGGCTTCGTCGCCCAGGCGGCGCTTCTTGTCCGCCTCGTACTCGTTGTAGTTGCCGGGGAAGAACTCGACGTGCGAGTTGCCCTCGAACGCAATGATATGCGTGGCGATGCGGTCCAGGAACCAGCGGTCATGCGAGATGACCACGGCGCAGCCGGGGAATTCGAGCAGCGCATCTTCCAGAGCGCGCAGGGTCTCGACGTCCAGGTCGTTCGACGGCTCGTCGAGCAGCAGCACGTTGCCACCCTGCAGCAAGGTCTTGGCCATGTGCAGTCGGCCGCGCTCGCCGCCGGAGAGGTTGCCGACGATCTTCTGCTGGTCGGTGCCCTTGAAGTTGAAGCGGCCGATATAGGCGCGCGACTGGATCTCGAAGTTGCCGATGGTGAGGATGTCCGAACCGCCGGACACTTCCTGCCACACGTTGTTCTTCGCATCGAGCGCGTCGCGCGACTGGTCCACGTAGGCCAGCTTCACCGTATGGCCCAGCTTCACTTCGCCGGAGTCAGGCTGCTCCTTGCCCATGATCATCTTCATGAAGGTGGACTTGCCGGCGCCGTTCGGGCCGATCACGCCGACGATGGCGCCCGGGGGGATCTTGAACGACAGGTCCTCGATCAGCACGCGGTCGCCGAACGACTTGGTGACGTTCTTGAACTCGATCACTTCCTGGCCCAGGCGCTCGCCCGGCGGAATGAAGATCTCGTTCGTCTCGTTGCGGCGCTGGTACTCGACCGAATTCAATTCCTCGAAGCGGTTGAGGCGCGCCTTGCCCTTGGACTGGCGGCCCTTGGCGGCCGAACGCACCCACTCCAGTTCCTTCTCGATCGCCTTCTGGCGCGACTTCTCCTGCTGGGCTTCCTGCTTGAGGCGGGCATCCTTCTGCTCCAGCCACTCGGTGTAGTTGCCCTTCCACGGGATGCCGCGGCCGCGATCCAGCTCGAGGATCCACTCGGCGGCGTTGTCCAGGAAGTAGCGGTCATGGGTGACCGCCACGACGGTGCCGGGGTAGCTCTGCAGGAACTGCTCCAGCCAGTCCACCGACTCGGCGTCCAAGTGGTTGGTCGGCTCGTCGAGCAGCAGCATGTCGGGCTTGGAGAGCAGCAGGCGGCACAGCGCGACGCGGCGCTTCTCGCCGCCGGACAGCGGGCCGATCTTGGCGTCCCACGGCGGCAGGCGCAGCGCGTCGGCGGCCACTTCGAGCTGGCGCTCCAGCGCATGGGCATCGTTCACGGCGAGGATGCTTTCCAGTTGCTCCTGCTCTTTCGCCAGCTTGTCGAAGTCGGCGCCTTCCTCGGCATAGGCAGCGTAAACCTCTTCAAGGCGCTTCTGCGCGTCGAGGACGACGGAGACGCCTTCCTCCACCGCTTCGCGCACGGTCTTCTCCGGATCGAGCTCCGGCTCCTGCGCCAGGTAGCCGACCTTGATGCCAGGCTGCGGGCGCGCCTCGCCCTGAAAATCGGTATCCACGCCGGCCATGATGCGCAGCACCGTGGACTTGCCCGCGCCGTTCAGGCCCAGCAGGCCGATCTTCGCGCCGGGGAAGAAGCTGAGCGAGATGTCCTTGATGATCTGGCGCTTCGGGGGAACGATCTTGCTGACCCCGTTCATGGTGTAGATGTACTGCGAGCTCATGGAGCCTCCGGAGACGTGCGCGCCGCCGGCCCGAGGGGCTGGCGGGGGCACAGGGTGTTGGGTGAAAACCCGGGATTATAGCGGGTCGGCGCGTCTTCCCGGTGACGGCCCGCGCCGTGCCCCGGGTTCGCCATGCCGGATCTCCGGAGAGGCCATCCCGTGCTTTCAGGCTTGCGCGTTCCTGCCCTCGAGGGGAACGCCGAGATGGATCTGCTGATATCGACAGCGCCGGTTCCGCCGCCGCGCGGGCTGTGGCGCCTGGATGCATGGGCCGGCGGCTGGGCGGCAGGGCATGGCGCCTGGGCCCGCGCACTGCACGAGTTCGTCTGCTTCGGCCTCAAGCAGGCCTGGGCCTGCCTGTTCGGGGCCTGCATGCTGGCGCTGTTGCTGCTGACCTGGGCGTTCTACCCGGGCGATGCGTGGCTGGCGCGCTACGACTTCCTCACACTCGCAGCGCTCGCACTGCAATGCCTGCTGGTGGGCCTGCGCCTGGAGACGCGCGAGGAAGCGGTGGTCATCCTGGTCTTCCACCTGACCGGCACGGCGATGGAGGTCTTCAAGACCGCGATGGGCTCGTGGGAGTACCCGGAGGCCTCGGTGCTGCGCATCGGCGGCGTGCCGCTGTTCACCGGTTTCATGTACGCCTCGGTGGGCAGCTATATCGCTCGGGCCTGGCGGTTGTTCGATTTCCGCTTCACGCGGCACCCGTCGTTCGTTGCCACGGCATGGCTGGCGCTGGCGATCTACGTGAACTTCTTCGCCCATCACTTCCTGCCGGACATGCGCTGGCTGCTGTTTGCCGCGGTCGCCGCGTTATTCGGCTGCACCTGGATTTTCTTCCGCATCCGCCACGAACACCGGCGCATGCCGCTGCTGCTGGGTTTCGTGCTGGTCGCTCTGTTCATCTGGCTGGCCGAGAACGTGGGGACCTTCGCCGCCGCGTGGCGCTATCCGGCGCAGCGCGCCGGCTGGAGCGTGGTGCCGTTGAGCAAGCTGGGCTCCTGGCTTCTGCTGATGATCATCAGCTACGTGCTCGTCTCGGCGACCAAGCGGGCCGGTCGCCCCGGTGCTCGCTGAGGCGGCCGTTCCGGGCCTTTCCGGCCGTCCGTCCGGCGGGCGAAGGGGCGGCCGATACGCGCCGGTATGCGGTTTTCCGGGCCGTCCGGCGGTGGCTCCCCATGCCCCCTGGGCGCTACAATTTCGGGCTTCTTCCCCCCGCCGCCACCCGCAGAGGTCAGGATGTTTGCCAAGAACGAGACGATCGCCGGCTTCGACGATGAGCTGGCCAAGGCCATGGCCGACGAGGCGCGCCGGCAGGAAGACCACGTCGAGCTGATCGCCTCCGAGAACTACGCCAGCCCGCGCGTGCTCGAAGCGCAGGGCAGCGTCCTGACCAACAAGTACGCCGAGGGTTATCCGGGCAAGCGCTACTACGGCGGCTGCGAATATGTGGATGTGGCCGAGCGCCTCGCCATCGACCGCCTGAAGGAACTGTTCGGCGCCACCTACGCCAACGTGCAGCCGCATTCCGGCTCGCAGGCCAACCAGGCGGTGTACTTCGCGCTGCTCAATCCGGGCGACACCATCCTGGGCATGAGCCTGGCCCACGGCGGCCACCTGACCCACGGCGCCAAGGTCAACCTTTCCGGCAAGATCCTCAACGCGGTGCAGTACGGCGTGAACGACCAGGGCCTGATCGACTACGACGAAGTCGAGCGCCTGGCCCTGGAGCACAAGCCGAAGATGATCGTGGCCGGCTTCAGCGCCTACTCGCAGGTGATGGACTGGGCGCGTTTCCGCGCCATCGCCGACAAGGTCGGCGCCTACCTGTTCGTGGACATGGCCCACGTCGCCGGCCTGATCGCCGCGGGCGTGTATCCCAGCCCGCTGCCGCACGCGCACGTGGTCACCTCGACCACCCACAAGACCCTGCGTGGCCCGCGCGGCGGCATCATCCTCGCCAAGGATGCCGGTGAGGAGATCGAGAAGAAGCTGCAGTCGATCGTGTTCCCCGGCATCCAGGGCGGCCCGCTGATGCACGTGATCGCCGCCAAGGCGGTGGCCTTCAAGGAGGCGCTGGATCCGTCCTTCAAGACCTACCAGCAGCAGGTGGTGAAGAACGCTCAGGCCATGGCCAAGACCTTCATCGAGCGCGGCTACAAGATCGTTTCCGGCGGCACCGAGAATCACCTGATGCTGGTGGACCTGATCGGTCGCGAGGTCACCGGCAAGGACGCCGAAGAGGCGCTGGGCAAGGCCCACATCACGGTCAACAAGAATGCCGTGCCGAACGACCCGCGCAAGCCCTTCGTCACCTCCGGCCTGCGCATCGGCACCCCGGCTGTCACCACCCGCGGCTATCAGGAAGCGGACGTGGTGGAGCTGGCCGGCTGGATCTGCGACGTGCTGGACGCGCCGAACGACGAGGCGGTGATCGCCCGCGTGCGGGACCAGGTCACGGCGCAGTGCCGGAAGTTCCCGGTTTACGGCTGATCGCCCCTATCGCGCGGGCGTTTCTTCGGCGGACGCCCGCGCCATGCACGCCGGCCCCAGGTGGGCCGGCAGCACACCAGGCTTGGCGCTGCCTTCACATGGATCGCCCCCCGCGCGGCCATTCCCCTTTGCACTTCGCGGCCTTTTTCGCCCTCGGAAGCAGTCTCCGCGGCAAGCCCCCGATTGGCGCCGGGTTGTAGTGCGGCCCGACTGAACGTCTAATGGCGCCCCATGCATTGCCCTTTTTGTCAGCATGAAGACACCCGCGTGATCGATTCGCGTCTGGCCGACGACGGCACCACGGTGCGTCGGCGGCGCGAATGCCCACAATGCGGCGAGCGCTTCAATACCTTCGAAACCGCGGAGCTGAAACTGCCGGCCATCGTCAAGAGCGGCGAGCGGCGCGAGAGCTTCGACGAGCGCAAGCTGCGCGTGAGCTTCGAGCGCGCGCTGCAGAAGCGTCCGGTGGCGAGCGACGCGGTGGACGTGGCGGTGCGCACCATCGTCAACGACTTGCGCAAGAGCGGGGAGCGCGAAATACCCTCCCGGCAGGTGGGCGAGCTGGTGATGCGCGAGCTCAAGAAGCTCGACCAGGTCGCGTATGTGCGGTTTGCCTCCGTGTACCGTAAGTTCGAAGACGTGCAGGCGTTCCGCGAGGAAATCGAGAAGCTCGAGCGCGATCTTCCCGGCCTGGAAAACCTGCAGCTGTCGCTGCTCGGCGAGGGCGGCGCCAGGCGCAAGAAATAACGGATGAGCGCGGGCAGGGTCGCCCGCGGCGCGATTCAAGGAGGAACACATGCGACACCAGGCATTCGGGTCCAAGACCGCGGCCGCGGCGAAACTCTCGTTCGGCGCGCTCCTGCTGGGTACCGTCATGGCAGCCAACGCACCCGCCGCCGGCGTCGTGCGATGCGGCCCCGCCGATCCCGCACTGGCCGGCCACTATTACCTCGACGGCGATGACGTCGGCTCCGAACTGCTGCTGCGCGCCGATGGCCGTTTCGAATACCTGCTGGCGTATGGCGCCTCGGATGCCCGCGCCCAGGGCTGCTGGCGCCGTAGCGACCGGCAAGTGGTGCTGGAAACGGCCCGGGCCGGCGAATCGGGCCTGCGGTTGCTCAAGCGCGTGTCGGTCGACGGCAGCAGCAGCCCGGAGAGCCTCCAGCCGGTTCCCCCCACGGATCCCGACGAGGGCGCGCAGGGCGACACCGTCGTCGTGGCGCTGGGCCATGCGCCGGAAGGCGCGTCGATCTGGGTCGAGTACGCGGACGGCCAGCGCACCTCGCTTCCCGTGGACCAAGGCGGCCGCGCGCGTTTTGTACGAACCGGCATGCCGGCCGTCCGCCGCGTCGGCGTGGGTAGCTCCCGCCCGGACGCCCCCGTGCAATGGTTCGCGAACGAAGAGGCCGGGCGCCGCCTGTTCCTGATCGACACGGATACCGCCGTGGATCGCCGCGCCGCATCGGCGGCCTTTCGGCGCATGGAGCTGGAGGTGATGGGGCCGGGGCGGCTGAGCGCCAACCTGGGGCAGGGCGTGATCGGCCGCTACGAGCGGCGCTGAGCGCCGTTCCCCTAAACTCTGCCGTCCCACTCCCAAGGGGACGTCGATGTCCAGCCCCGCTTTCGCAGCTCTCGATCACCTTCTGATGGCGCGCGCGTTGCGCCTGGCCGAGCGTGGGCTGTTCACCACCCAGCCGAACCCGCGCGTCGGGTGCGTGATCGCGCATGGCGAAGAAGTCGTCGGCGAGGGCTTCCATCCACGCGCGGGCGAGCCGCATGCCGAAGTGTTCGCCCTGCGCGCGGCCGGGGAGCGGGCCCGCGGCGCCACCGCCTACGTCACCCTGGAACCGTGCGCGCACCATGGGCGTACGCCGCCATGCGCCGATGCGCTGATCGCCGCCGGCATTGCACGTGTGGTGATCGCCGCGGAAGATCCCTTTCCCCAGGTGGACGGTCGCGGTATCGGCAAGCTGCGCGCCGCTGGCATCGCCGTCGACACAGGGCTGATGCGCGAGGCCGCGCGTACGCTCAACGTGGGCTTCTTCAGTCGCATCGAACGCGGTCGCCCCTGGGTGCGCGTGAAGCTGGCGATGAGCCTGGACGGACGCACCGCGCTGGCGAACGGGGAGTCGAAGTGGATCACGGGCGAAGCCGCGCGCGCCGACGTGCAGCGCTGGCGCGCGCGCAGCTCGGCCATCCTCACCGGTAGCGGCACGGTGCTGGCGGACGATCCGCGGTTGACCGTGCGCCTGCCCGCCAACGAAGCGTTCGCGCCGCCGCTGCGCGTCGTGCTTGACCGCGCCCTGCGGACGCCGGCGGGGAGCCACGTGCTGGACGGCAGCGTGCCCACGTTGCTGCTGCATGCGGCCGGTGCCGTCGTTCCCACCCATCTCGAGCGCGTGCAGCGCGCGGCACTGGACGTGTCGGATGGCAGGCTCGACCTGCGCCAGGCACTGGCCTTGCTGGCCGAGCGCGGCTGCAACGAATTGCACGTGGAAGCCGGCCCCACCTTGTGCGGCGCGCTGCTGGCGGCCGGGCTGGCGGACGAACTGCTGCTCTACGTGGCGCCGCTGCTGCTCGGCGATGCCGCGCGGCCACTGCTGCACCTGCCGCTGCTGCAGGACATGGGTGCGCGCTGGAACCTGCGCACGGTCGACCAGCGCATGCTGGGCAGCGACCTGCGCCTGCTGCTTCGTCCCGACCGCGGCTGACCGCGCCGGATTTGACCACCCGGAAAGCGGCGCCCAGAATCGCCCGCCTGAAGGCGCCGCGGGCGCCGGCGAGCATCGAGGAGTGCGCGGCATGCTTACCGCGGCGGAGCGCGAACAGTTCCGTACCCAGGGTTACGTGATCTGCGACGCGCTCGGCGCGGACGACGTGGCGCGCTATGTGACCGGTGTCGAGCGGGCGCGTGCCGAGCGCGGCGAGCGAGGCCGCATGATGAACCTGCAGTTCCTGCAACCGGGCAAGGATGTGCGCGCCATCCAGGATGTGATCTGCCAGCCCTCGCTGCGCGCGATTGCTGCGGATCTGCTGGGCGAGGACATCGTGATCGACGGCGCCTCGCTGTTCTACGCGGACGCGGGCGTGGACTACCGCCAGGGCTGGCATCGCGACCTGATGCAGGTGCCCGACGAACAGATCGATCCGCGCTGGTTCAGCGACGACTATCGCTACAACTACGTGCAGGTGAACATCCCGCTGACGCCGGATCCCTGCCTGTGGATCGTGCCCGGCAGCCATCGGCGCCCCTACGATGAGGCCGAGCGCCGGATCTTCGGCGCCGATCCGCGCATCGCGCCGGTCGACGCGCAACCGGAACTGGCCAACGGCGTGCAGCTGGTGCTGCGGCCGGGCCAGGCGGTGTTCTACAACAACTACGCGGTGCACCGAGGCTATGCCGGCGTGCTGGCGGAGCGACGCATCACCATCCACCTCGGTTTTCATTCGGCGCGGCATGCGCCGACCTGTCACTTCGGCGTGCTCGACCACCGTGAGTACACGCCGGGTTATCTCGCCACGCTTGCCCCGGACGTGCGCGCCGCGCTGGAAATCCATATCGCCGAGCGCGCGCGCCATCCGGAAGTCGACCAGTACCACGCCTGGCACCAGCAATTCATCAACAAGGAGTTCGAGATCCGATGAGCGGCGAAGCGCACCAGATCCGTTGGGGCATCATCGGCTGCGGCAACGTGACCGAAGTGAAAAGCGGCCCCGGCTTCCAGAAGGCGCCGCATTCGTCGCTGGTGGCGGTGATGCGCCGCGATGGCGCGAAGGCGAAGGACTATGCGCAACGCCACGGTGTGCCCCGCTGGTACGACGATGCGGCCGCCCTGATCGCCGACGCCGAAGTGAATGCCGTTTACGTCGCCACACCGCCTTCCACGCACAAAACCTACGCGTTGATGAGCATCGCCGCGGGTAAGCCGGTTTACGTGGAGAAGCCGATGGCGCTGGATCATGCCGAGTGCGAGGCCATTTTGCGTGCGGGGCGCGAAGCGAACGTACCGGTGTTCGTCGCCTATTACCGCCGCATGCTGCCGCGCTTCCACAAGGTGCGCGAGCTGCTGTTCGACGCGCAGGCGATCGGCGCGCCACGCATCGTCAACACCGTGCTGTACGAGCCGCATCATCCGCGCTACCACGACCGCGGCAACCTGCCGTGGCACGTGGTACCGGCGATCTCGGGCGGCGGCGTGTTCATGGACATCGGCTGCCACACGCTGGACATCCTCGACTGGCTGTTCGGGCCGATCGTGTCGGCGGAAGGGCGCGCTTCCAATCAGCTTGGGGCCTATCCGCCGGAAGACACGGTGGCGATGTCCTTCGCTTTCGACAGCGGCGTGTTGGGCACGGGGCTGTGGAATTTCGACAGCTACCGGCATCACGACTGCATCGAGGTGATCGGCGACCGCGGAAGCATGCGATTCGCGACGTTCGGCGACGGGCCGATCGTCGTCGAGACGAAGGAGGGGGCGCGCGAATATCGCGTGGCGAACCCGGCGCACATCCAGCAGCCGCTGATCGAGACGATCGTGCGGGAGTTGCTGGGGGAACGGGGTGTGTGTCCGTCGACGGCGGAGAGCGGGGCGCGGACGAGTTGGGTGATGGATCAGGTGTTGCGGGCGTATCGGCGGGGGACGGGGCAGGTTATTGGGGTTTAGGGGGGGGCAGTTGTTATCGCGGGTTGCGGTAGGTTGGGGGGAGCTTGCGAAGCCCAACGGGAGCTAAGGGTCGCCTTGCACTCTCACTCTCGTCATTCCGGCGTAGTCGGAAGCCAGTGGCGACTCGGCTCGGTTGTCGCGACGTGGTCGCCAGTCGTGTCTCGCCCCTCCGGGGCGAGGATTTCGCTCTCCTGCCGGAGAGCGAGTTACTTCTTCTTGCTTGCCCATCCCCTCAAGGGGGACCACGAGAAGAAGTAACCAAGAAGAAGGGCACCCTGCGCGGCGCCCTCCGGTGGCCTTCGCCACCTCCGGGTGCGTTGAGGGCTGGCCGGGCTTTTCGACAGGGCATCCTGCCCTGATCGAAAAGGCGGGGACATCCTGTCCCCGCCCGCCTGCGGCGGCCTGATCGTCCAGCCCTCACCGCCGCGAAGGGAACCCGGGAGATCAAGAGCGGCACGGGGCGTCGCTTCGCTCGCTCTTGTTTGGTTTTCGCCTCGGTCCATCACTTCTCCTTCTCCCCTCCGGGGAGAAGGCGGGATGAGGGGCCGGGGCTCGTCCGAACGTATCGATGGCAAACCAGCACCTGACGCCGCAGAGATCAGCGGCCGCCCCCTCACTTAGTGAAATCAATACCGATCTTCCCAAAATGCTTCCCGCCCGCCAGATGCTCGAACGCCGCCCGTAGTTCGCCAAAGCCGTAGACCGCATCGAGTACCGGCTGCAGTTGGATGGCCTCCAGGGCGCGCACCATCTTTTCGTGATCTTCGAGCGACGCGACGGAGATGCCCTGGAGGTGGATGCGCTTGAGGATGGCGTCGACCAGCGGCACCTCGGCCTCGCGTCCGCCCATGAAGCCGACGATGCCGATGAAGCCGTGCATCGCCGTGGCTTGTACCGATTGGCGGAACGTGGAGGCGCCTACGGTTTCGATGACGGTATCCGCGCCGCGTCCGTCCGTGGCTTCCCGGACCAGGGGCGCCCAGGCTGGATGGCGGGCGTAGTTGATGCCGATGTCCGTGCCGAGCGTCTTGGCGCGTTCCAGCTTCTCGTCGCTGGAGGAAAGCAGGATCACCTTCGCGCCGCGGGCTTTCGCCAACTGCATCGCGAACAGGGAAACGCCGCCGGTGCCAAGCAGCAGGACGGTCTGGCCCGCGGTGACGTGTGCCTGTTCCAGTGCGGTCCAGGCGGTGAGCGCGGCGATGGGGAGGGTGGCGGCCTGCAGTGCGCTCATGTGCGATGGCGTGCGGGCCAGCGTGTAGGCGTCGTAGCACGCCAGTTCGCGCATGGCACCGGGGCCGGGGCCGCCGAGGTCGGCGCCTTCCCATTCCGGACGCATGGCGCCGGCGAGCCAGCGGGCCTTGTAGAAGGTGGTGACGCGGTCGCCTGGGCGGAAGCGGGTCACGCCTTCGCCGACTTCCAGTACGGTGCCGGCGCCGTCGGAGACGGGGGTCAGCGGAAGCGCGACGTCGCGGTAGAGCGTGCCGTTCACCAGCAGGTGGTCGCGGAAATTGAGGGAGGCGGCTTCCATCTTCACCAGCACCTGGCCCGGGCCGGGACGGGGTGCCGGCTGTTCGGTGAGCTGGAGATGGTCGATGCCGAAGGCGTTGAGCTGATAGGCGCGCATGGAGGGCTCCGCGGGTTGGGAATGGCGCCATGGTCCGCCTGCTTGCGAAGGGTGATAATCCTTCGGCAAAGCACATCTTTTATTCATCCCATGAATCAATCGTTCGAGCTCACTCCCGGCCGCCTGCGTGAACTGCGTGGTTTCGCCATCGCCGCACGCCTGCTCAATTTTTCCCGCGCCGCGCGGGAGGCGGGGTGCACGCCGTCGGTGCTGAGCCGGCGTATCGCGTCGCTGGAGGAAGCCGTGGGCGGCAAGCTGTTCCTGCGCACCACGCGACGCATGACGCTCACGCCGCGCGGGGAGCAGTTGCTGGCGCACTGCGAGCGCCTGGAAATGGTGATGCTCGACCTCGCCGCGGATCTGCGCCCGCGCGGCGGCGAGCCGTCCGGCCGGTTGTGCGTGCATCTGCCCGCGGCGTACGGGCGCCTGTGCGTGGCGCCGGTGCTGGCCCGGTTCATGGCGGGTCATCCGCAGATCCGCATCGAAGCGGTGTACGACGACGCCTATGCCGATCTCGTCGCCGGCCGCATCGATCTCGCCATCCGCGTGGGTCGCCTGGCGGATGCGCAACTGGTGGCCCGGCGCGTGGGCGACATGCGCCGCTATCTGTGTGCCGCGCCGTCCTACCTCGCCTCGGCTCCTGCGCTGATGGACCCAGCCGAACTCAAGGCACACCGTTGCGTCGCGTTCAGCGGCCTGCGCACGGGCACGCTCTGGCAGTTCAGCCAGGGGCGCCGCCGGCGCTCCGTGCGCGTAGACCCGGTGCTGACCTGCAACGACTCCACCGCTACCCGCGAGGCCTTGCTGGCGGGCGTGGGCATCGGCATCCAGGGTGACTACATGGCCGATGAGCTGATCGCCGCAGGGCGATTGGCGCGGGTGCTGCCGGCCTGGGATCTGAGTGTGTCGCCGATCCAGCTGGTCTGGCTGCCGGGTGCGGATCGCGCGCCGGCCCTGCGTGCGCTGATCGACTACCTGGCCGCCGAGCTGCGGTAGGCGACAGACCGTCCATCCCGGCGAACGCCCGCCGGTGCTAGACTCCCGGCCGCCGGTTCGCCGGCATCCAAACCACAACGACGTCTTCAGGGCGGGGTGAAATTCCCCACCGGCGGTAGGTGAAGAAGGCCCGCAAGGGCGGACGACACGAGCCCGCGAGCGCTTTTGCTCCAAGAGCAAAAGGTCAGCAGATCCGGTCCGATGCCGGAGCCGACGGTCGGAAGCCTTCGCGCTGCTCGGCGAAGGGACTTCCGGAAAGTCCGGATGAGAGAAGACGGTACGGCGGACGCCTTCGCGGGCGTGCGCCTGCCATGCGCCTTGGGGCGTTTTTCGCAGACACCAGGCGGGAAACGTTTCATGACTGACACAACTCGTTTTGCCATCGCCTCCGTGCAGGAGGTGCGCTGATGTTCACCGGCATCATCCAGAGCGTGGGCCGCATCGCGCGGCTCGAACCGCGCGGCGGCGACGTGCGCTTGTACGTCGACACCGCCGACCTCGACCTTGCCGACGTGCAACTGGGCGACAGCATCGCCGTCTCCGGCGTCTGCCTGACCGCCGTGACGCTGGAGCCGCGCGGCTTCAGCGCGGACGTCTCCAACGAGACCCTTTCGCTCACCACGCTCGGCAAGCACAAGGCCGGCGATCCGGTGAACCTCGAAAAGGCGCTGCGCCTGGCCGACCGGCTCGGCGGACATCTTGTGTCCGGCCACGTCGACGGCGTGGGCAAGGTGGTCTCGGTGACGCCGGACGGACGCTCGCTGCGCTGGGTGTTCGAGGCGCCCGCGAACCTCGCGCGCTACATCGCCGCCAAGGGCTCGATCTGCATCGACGGCACCAGCCTCACGGTCAATGAGGTGAACGGGCATCGTTTCGGCGTGAACCTGATCCCGCACACGGTCGAGCACACCGCGTTCAAGACGCGCCGCCCCGGCGACGCCGTCAACCTGGAAGTGGACGTGGTGGCGCGCTACATCGAGCGCCTGATCGGCAGCGGCGAGCCGCCGCGGCTGGACGAAAACTTCCTCAAGCAGCACGGCTTCGCCTGACTTCCCCGCGCCGCTGCCGCGCGGCGGCGCATCCCCCAAGGAACACCCATGGCTTTCAACACCATCCCAGAGATCCTGGAAGACATCCGCGCCGGCCGCATGGTCGTGATTCTCGACGACGAGGACCGCGAGAACGAAGGCGACCTGATCATGGCCGCGCAGATGGTGCGGCCCGAGGACATCAATTTCATGGTGCGCGAGGCGCGCGGCCTGGTGTGCCTCACGCTTACCGAGCAGCGCACGCGGCAGCTCGGCCTGCGCCCGATGGTCAGCGACAACACCTCGCCGTACCACACCAACTTCACCGTCTCGATCGAAGCCGCCGAAGGCGTCACCACCGGCATTTCGGCGCACGATCGCGCGCGCACCATCCAGGTGGCGGTGAAGTCGGATGCCAAGCCGCAAGACCTCTCGCAGCCCGGCCACATCTTCCCGCTCACGGCGCAGCCCGGCGGCGTGCTCACCCGCGCCGGCCATACAGAAGCGGGCTGCGATCTGGCCGCCTTGGCCGGGCTGGAGCCGTCCGCAGTGCTGATCGAGATCCTGCACGAGGACGGCTCGATGGCGCGCCGGCCGGAACTGGAGGTCTTCGCGAAGAGGCACGGCCTGAAGATCGGCACTATCGCCGACCTGATCCGCTACCGCCTGGAAACCGAGAAGACCGTGCAGCGCGTGCACGAGGAAGAAGTCGCGACCGAATTCGGGCCGTTCCGCCTGGTGGCGTACCGCGACGCGATCCGCCACGGCCTGCACTTCGCGCTGGTCCGCGGCAAGGTCAACGATGGCGCGCCGGTGCTCACCCGCGTGCACGTGCGCAATACCTTGTCGGACGTGCTCCACCTGCAGCGCGAGGACCTGGGCCTGACCGTCACTTCCGCGCTGCGCCGCATCGCTGACGAAGGACGGGGCGTACTGCTGGTGCTCTCCGGCGAAGACACCCCCGACGCGCTGCTGCGGCGCCTGAGTCGCCAACCGTCGGCACAAGCGCCTGAGGAGGCCCAGCAGCAGGAATGGCGTCAGCTCGGCCTGGGCGCGCAGATGCTGGCGGACCTGGGCGTGCATCGGCTGCGCGTGCTGGGCACGCCGCGCAAGCTGGTCGGCCTGGGCGGCTTCGGCCTGGAAGTCGTCGAGCACGTCTGACCCGTCCTGCGCCGTGCGCCGCCACGTGGCGGCCACGGCGCGCGCGGCATACTGGCGCCTTCCTCACCGCCCGCCCATCCCATGACCGTCATCCGATTGATCGCTCCCTCCGGCTACCCCCACGACCACGCGGCGGTGAAGCGCGGCATTGCGCGGCTGCGCGCAGCCGGCTGCACGCTGGAGGGTCTGGACGTGCTTGATCGTGCCGAACTGCGCTACGCCGGTTCGGACGACCAGCGCGTGGCCGACCTCAATGCGCTGGCCAGCCTGGACGAACTGCCGGACATCGTCCTGGCGATCCGCGGCGGCTATGGAGCCACCCGCCTGCTCGAACAGCTCGACTATGGCGCGCTGCGCGAGCGGCTGGCCGATACCGCCACGGTGCTGGTCGGGCATAGCGACTTCACGGCGATCCAGCTGGCGCTGTACGCGCAAAGCGGCCTGGTCACTTTCGGCGGCCCCATGCTGGGCGCGGATTTCGGCGCCCCCGAGCTTCATCCGCTGATGTGGGAGCATTTCTGGCGCACCGTGGCCGGGCCGCAGTCGACCGCGATCTGGGCGACGCCCCGCGAAGAGGAACTGGACGTCGAGGGTCCCCTCTGGGGCGGCAACCTCGCCGTGCTGTGCAGCCTGATCGGTACGCCGTACTTTCCGCGCATCGAGGGCGGCATCCTGTTCGTCGAGGATGTAGGCGAACCGCCTTACCGCATCGAGCGGCTGCTGTACCAACTGCATCTGTCCGGCGTGCTCGACCGGCAGCAGGCCCTGGTGCTGGGCCATTTCAGCCAGTGCCGGCCGGCCGCCTACGACAATGGCTACGACCTCGATGCCGCGTTCGACCAGATCGGCCGCGCGGCGCGGGTGCCGGTGGTCCGGGAGCTGCCGTTCGGCCACGAGCCGGACAAGTTCACCCTGCCGTTTGGCGCGGCCGCGCGCCTGCGCGTGGCCGACGGGGAGGCCAGGCTGTCCTTCGGCGGCTACCCGCACCTGGCCGCGGCCGAGTCCCGGCCGGACCCGGGCACGCTGCCCCAAATCCCGTAAAATAGCTGGCCCTCACGGGCCGACCTGCCCAGGAAACGCATACCCATGAATATCATCGAAGGCGATTTCTCCACGCCCAAGGGCCGCTTTGCCATCGTCGCCGGCCGTTTCAACGGCTTCGTGGTCGAGGCGTTGGTGGCCGGCGCGCGCGACGCGCTGGTGCGCCACGGCGTGCAGGACGAGGCCATCGACCTGGTCCGTGTGCCGGGTGCCTGGGAAATCGCGCTGGCCGCCCACAAGCTGGCCAACTCCGGCAAGTACGCCGCGGTCATTGCGCTGGGCGCAGTCATCCGCGGTTCCACGCCGCATTTCGACTTCGTCGCCGGCGAGTGCGCCAAGGGCCTGGCCCAGTCCGCCTACAGCTCCGGCGTGCCGGTCGCCTTCGGCGTGCTGACCACCGACACCATCGAGCAGGCCATCGAGCGTTCCGGCACCAAGGCCGGCAACAAGGGCGCCGACGCCGCCATGGCCGTGCTGGAGATGGTCAACCTTTACGGAAAGCTGTGATGAACCCTCGTACCGACGGCATCGACCTGGCCGCGCGCTCGCGCGCCCGCCGCCGCGCGCTGCAGGCGCTGTATGCGTGGCAGCTCAGCGGGAGCGGCATCGATTCGGTGATCCAGCAGTTCCAGCACGAGCAGGACATGGAAGTGGCCGACCTCGATTATTTCGAGGACCTGCTGCACGGCGTGGAGCACAACCTCGCCGCCATCGACGAGAGCCTCAAGCCGTACGTCGATCGCGAGATCGACCAGATCGACCCGATCGAGCGCGCTGCGCTGCGCATGGCGGCCTACGAGCTGAAGTACCGCCCGGACGTGCCGTACCGCGTGGTGATCAACGAAGCCATCGAAGTCACCAAGCGCTTCGGCGCCGACCACGGCCACAGCTACGTCAACGGCGTGCTGGACAAGCTGGCCGCGCAGCTGCGCGCGGTGGAAAAGAAGGGCTGATGGCCGCCGCGCCGGTCAGCGAGGTGCCGGTGCTGGAGACCGCGCGGCTCCGGCTGCGCGCGCATCACCCGGACGATCACCCGGCCTGCACGGCTCTGTGGAGCGATCCGCTGGTGACGCGATTCATCGGCGGACGCCCGTTCTCCAGCGAGGAAACCTGGCGGCGCATGCTGGCCTCGCGCGGCCTGTGGGGCATGCTGGGATACGGCTACTGGGCCGTGGAAGAGAAGGACGGCGGACATTACGTCGGCGATGTCGGCTTCGCCGATTTCCGGCGCGAATTCGATCCGTCGCTGGTTGGAATGCTCGAATTCGGCTGGGTTCTGTCGCCGGCCGTACACGGCAAGGGCTACGCCAGCGAAGCCGTCGCGGCGGCGACCGCATGGGCGTCCGCCACGCTGCCGCAGATGCGCGCCGTGTGCATCATCGCACCGGACAACCTGGCTTCGATCCGCGTGGCCGAAAGAGCCGGGTTCAGCGAGTGGCAGCGCAGCGTGTACCACGGCGAGCCGACGATCGTTTTCCGCCGTTAGCATGGGTGCGGGGCCTGCGTCCCGCCCGGCCGCTGTTCTAGCCCTCTCCCCGAAAGGGGAGGGCTAGTGAAGTTATCGTGGAACACTCTTCCAGCGGGAAAAGGCCGGCGGGCCGATGATGGCGCGCCGGGAACGCAGTGCTATTTACTTGTTCCGCACTCTTTCCGGCCATTGTCCGCGATGCCCGCGATCAGCCATTTCCCGTCGCGCTTCACCAGGTGCGCGATGTCGGTGCCGCAATGATCCACCTTGCCGTCGATGAGGAACTCGTACGGCGCCCAGATCATCGCGATGTTGTCGTCGATCTTCACCAGCGGGTCGTGGATGCGCTCTTCCAGTTTCTGCGTGCCGCTGGTCGGCACGTGGTCGATGAAGGCATCGAAATGCAGCTGGGTCGTCTTCTCGGGGCGAGTGAGCGTGATCATGCCGCCGGGAAGCAGGGCGGCGCGCATCATCTCGTGGTCGCGCTTGCCGATGCCGTCGAGCAGCGCCTGGAAGGGCGCGAGCACGGCTTTTTCTTCCGGCGTGGCGGCATGGAGCGGGGCGGTCGCCAGCGCGGCCAGAGCGGCGCAGGCGGGAAGCAATGAACGGAACGGCGAGAATCGACGGACGTGCATGGGCGGGCCTCCGCAGCTAGGTCTACCGGATTCTAGCGACGCACCGCAGGCCCGCCTGCATGACCACCGGCAGGGGCAGCGCTTGCGCGGCGCGGACGCGGGTGGTCTGCTTGCCGGCGTTATCGACCTTCTCGAGCCGCTTATGGAATTTCGCCTCATCGACCGCATTCGCGAGCGCACCGCACAGGGGCGTGACGACGTGCGCCTGGGTATCGGCGACGACGCGGCGCTGCTGGCGGTGCCCGAAGGGCAGGAGCTGGCGGTGGCGATCGACACCATGGTGGAAGGCGTGCACTTCCTGCGCGGCACGGCGCCAGCGGATCTCGGCTGGAAATCGCTGGCCGTGAATCTCTCCGACCTCGCCGCGATGGGTGCCACGCCCGCCTGGGCGCTGCTGGCCTTGACCTTGCCGCGCGACGGATCGGCCGCAGAGCGGAGCCACTTCATCGACGATTTCGCAGACGGCTTTGCACAGCTCGCGCAACCGCACCGGCTGGCGCTGGTGGGCGGGGATACGACGAGCGGTCCGCTGGTGATCAGCGTGGCGGTGCATGGATTCGTGCCGCCGGGCAAGGCTTTGCGCCGTGCTGGCGCCAAGCTGGGCGACGTGGTCATGGTCACCGGCACCCTGGGCGATGCGGCCGCGGGCCTGCATCTTCTGCAGCGCGGCGGGCAGGAGGATCGCCATGGCGCCCAGGGCGCCTACCTGGTGGAGCGTCTGCATCGGCCCGCGCCGCGCATCGCGGCGGGCTTGGCTTTGCGTGACCGCGCCAGCGCATGCCTGGATGTATCGGACGGATTGCTCGCCGACCTGAACCACTTGTGCGAAGCCAGCGGTGTCGGCGCGGAAATCGAAAGCGCACTGCTGCCGCGTTCGCCGGCACTGCTGGCGTTGTTCGACGAAGCATCTGCACGCGACTTCGCATTGAGCGGAGGCGACGACTACGAGCTCTGCTTCACCGTGCCTGCTTCGCGAGCCGCCGAGGTGCAGGCCGATCTGGCACGGCTGGGTTGCGGAGCGACGCGGATCGGTCGCATCGTCGAAGGCGAGGGTGTGCGCGTGCGCGGCGAGGACGGCCGCTGGTTGGAACCGATGCGCCAAGGCTGGGATCATTTCGCCGCATGACTCAGAAGAAAACCCTGACCGCCGAGCAGCGCCGCCGGCTTACTTCGTCCCTCGCGGGTTGGATCGCCTGTGGCTTCGGTTCCGGACTCGCGCCGAAGGCGCAGGGCACTTTCGGTTCGCTGGCCGCGCTGCTGCCCTGGCTGCTGCTGCGCCACCTGCCGCTGCCTCTGTATATCGGCATCGTTGTCCTCGCCTTTGCGCTCGGCGTATGGGCCTGCGGCATCGCCGGGCGCGCGCTGGGCGTGGACGACCATCGCAGTCTGGTCTGGGACGAGTTCGTCGGTCAGTGGATCGCCCTGGTGCCGGCGTTGTTCGCGCCGTGGTGGGCGGTTCTTGCGGGCTTCGCGCTGTTCCGGTTGTTCGACGTGGCCAAGCCCTGGCCGATCGGATGGCTGGATCGGCGATGGAAAGGAGGGCTGGGTGTGATGGCGGACGACGCGGTGGCCGGTCTGTTCGCGGCCCTGGTGTTGTGGGGCGGTCTCGCCCTGTTCGGCTGATCCCCATGGGTTCCTGCCCATAAAAAAACGGCCGATCCCGGAGGGTCGGCCGTGAAAGCGCCGGCAGAGCCGGCGCCTTGCCGCACGGATGTCAATGCACCGTCGGGTGGACCACCTCCCACTGGCTCAGCAGGTCGGATGCCGCCGTGGCGTGTGCCGCGGCCAGACCGTCGATACCTGCGGACGTGACGTCGCCGAGACCGATATCCACGTTCGCCAGCTGGGCGGCGATGTCCGTCACGACCTCTCCCGCCGCATCATGAGCACTGAACAACGCCGGGCCTTCATCGGCCAGCACGTCGCCCAGCGAGAGCGCGTCGATGTCGCCTTGCGCCGACTCGTTGCCGGCGTCGGCATGGGCCTGTGGAGCAATCGTGCCGGTCGTATCGACCTGGATGGCGATCGGAGTGCCCTGATTCTGGCCGTCGGCCGTGTAGGACGACGAGATCAGATGGATGCCATCCAGCAGGCCCTGGTCCGGCGTGAACGTCCAGCGGCCGTCGGCCCCCACTTCCACGCTGCCCAGCAGCGTGCCGCCGGTGCCCGACGTGTTGTGGACATCGTAGATGTAGATGGTGGAGCCCGGCTCGCCGGTACCCGAGAAGCGCGGACGGGCATCGTCAGTGACCGTGCCCGCCGAACCGTCGGTGAACTCGCCCTGCTGGGCACCGACGTCGTCGTACATGCTCAGCACTTCCGGCGCCGGCGGCAGGATCTTCAGCTCGAACGGCTCGCTGTGCACCCCTTTGGGACCGGCCACGGTGAATACGTGGTCGCCCGGCGGCAGGTCCGAGGTCACGATCCACCGCCAGTTGCCGCCGCCGTCGACGCCCACGGTATCGATGGCAACACCGTTGAGGTAGATCGTCAGCGTGATACCGGGCGTCGCCTGGCCGCTCAAGTCGGGAGTCCGGTCATCCGTCACGCCGCCATTGAACAACAGGCCCTCCTCATTGCCCGCATTGTCGATGCCAAAGGCAATCTGCGGCCGATCACCGGCCGCCTGGGCCAACACGTTCACCGTGAACGCCTCGCTGGGCAGCTCGCCGGGCGCAGCCACCCGGAAGTTGTGCTGACCGTTGATCAGATCGGCAGCAGGTTCCCAGCTCCAGCGACCGTCCTGGCCGACGAAGGCCTGGCCGATGGCCGCGCCGTTGTCGTAGATGGTGACAGTGGTGAAGGGCGTTCCGGAGCCGGAAAGCGTGGGGCGTGCGTCGTCCGTGGTGGCACCGAAGCCAAGCGCACCTTGTTCCGCGCCTGCGTCGTCGAAAATCTGATCGATCGCAGCCGGCTTCGGAGTTTCGCCCGCTTCAATGGTGAGCTGGAACGAGGTCTCTCCCAAGGGATTGGAGGCGGTAAAGGTGTAATGGCCCGGGGGCAGGGCAGAAGGCGTGAAGGTCCAGCTGCCATCCGCTTCCACGAACGCCTGGCCGATGACCTGGCCATTAGCACGGATGATCACCGGCGCGCCGGGTTTGGCCATGCCGACCAAGGTGGGCGTGCTGTCATCTGTCGTGGTGCCATTGGCAAGCGCGCCTTGCTGTGCGCCCGTGTTGTCGAAGACAGACGTAATGGCGGCGTGTCCTTCCTTGTTTGCGAAGACGATGTCGAACGAACTTTCGCCAAAGCTGTTGGACGCGGTAATGGTCACTTGGCCGGGGAAGTCGTTCTCCAGCGTATAGGTCCAGTTGCCATGCTCGTCAGCGCGTACGACGGCAATTTGATAACCATAGGCATGGATGGCTACGAGCGCTCCCGGCCGAGTGGTGCCGATCAGCGTGGGCGTGTAGTCGTCAGTGGTAGCGCCGTTGGCGAGTTCCCCCTGTTCTGG
This sequence comes from Dyella sp. BiH032, assembly GCF_031954525.1. Taxonomy (NCBI): domain Bacteria; kingdom Pseudomonadati; phylum Pseudomonadota; class Gammaproteobacteria; order Lysobacterales; family Rhodanobacteraceae; genus Dyella; species Dyella sp. BiH032. The sequence continues at coordinate 4,207,604 of NZ_CP134867.1, read as the reverse complement.
TCCCACGTTGTCGATCACGGAAACGATCTTCGGGGCATCTTCGACGCCGCCGCCGTTGTCGCCGCCCTGGACATTCAGGGAGAACGTCTCGCTGGAACCGTGCTGGTTCTTCACGGTGAACGCGTGCTGGCCGTCGCTGAGGGCGTCGGGGGTGTAGGTCCAGCGACCCTGAGCGTCCGTGAACACCTGGGCCATCAATTGGCCGTGGTCGTAGAGGAAGACGTAGCCATTCGGGGCGCCCATGCCAGTGAGCGTCGGACGGTTGTCATCCGTGGTGGCGCCGCTAGCCAGCTGGCCTTGTTCATTACCGACGTCGTCGAGAACCGACACGATGCTCGCCACTGGCGGAGCGATGGTGAGCTGGAACCAGCTCTGGCCGTACTCGTTGGAAATCTGGAACGTGTGCTCGCCCGCCGTCAGTTCCGCACGCGGGGTGAAGCTCCAGTGCCCGTTCTCGCCAGCCTGCACCTGGCCGATGATGATGCCGCCGTCGCGAATGGTGACCCATGAACCGGGCTTGGCCAAGCCGGAGAACGTCGGCGTGGTGTCGTCGGTGCGGTCGCTGTTGGCCAGTTCGCCCTGGGCGCTGCCGGCGTTGTCCATCACCGACTGGAAGATCGGCTTGTCGCTGTAGCCGCCACCCTGGATGGTCAACGTGAACGCATCGCTGGAACCCTTCGCCGTGATGGCCGTGAAGGTGTGGTCGCCATCCGCCAATCCATCCGGCGTGTACGTCCAGCGACCCTGCGCATCGACCATGGTGTAGCCGAGCAGGCGGCCATTGTCGTAGATGTGCACATAGCTGCCCGGCTCGCCGGTACCGGAGAGGCGCGGACGGGCATCGTCGGTGACGCCACCGTTGGACAGCTCGCCCTGTTCGGAGCCGACGTCGTCGAGCGCCGAAAGAATGCTCGGCAGTTGGGGCTGCGAGGCGGGCTGCAGCGTCAGCGCGAACGCCTGGCTGGTCTGGTCGCCCGCGCTTACCTGGAAGCTATGGGGGCCGGCGGCCAGGTCGGTGGGGCTTTCCCACTGCCATTGCCCGTAGTAGTCCGCCTTGACCGTCGCGACAAGAACACCGTTGTCATAAATGGACACTACTGCGTAGGGCGCAGCGGTACCGCGCAGCGTCGGACGCATGTCGTCGGTGGTCGAGCCGTAGGCAAGGGCGCCGATCGAATCGCCGACGTTGTCGAGCACTGAATGGATGACTGGCGTCACGGGCTGAGCCTGCGCCGGCTCAAGAATCAGGACAAAGCTATCGCTGGTCTGATCGCCGGCACGCACCTGGAAGCTGTGGGAGCCTTCGGCGAGGTCAGTGGGGCTTTCCCAGTTCCACCGCCCGTTTTGATCCGCGGTGACGGTCGCGATGAGGACGCCATTGTCATAGATCGACACCTGCGTATTCGGTGCAGCGCTGCCGCGCAGGGTCGGGCGCATGTCGTCGGTAACGGCGCCGCTGAAAAGGCCGCCTTGCTCGGGGCCGACATTGTCGAACGCCGACTGGATCGCTGGAGCTTCCGGCGCGGCCGGTTCCAGATTCAGAGTGAAGGTATTGCTGGCCTGATCGCCCGAACGCACCTGGAAGTTGTGGGGGCCTGCGGCGAGGTCGATGGCGCTTTCCCAGCTCCACTGACCGAAGCGGTCCGTCATGACGGTGGCGACGAGAAAGCCATTGTCATAGATGGACACCTGCTCGTTCGGTGCGGCGCTGCCGCGCAGCGTCGGGCGCGTGTCGTCGGTGGAAGATCCATTGGCAATGCCACCCTGCGATGCGCCGGCATTGTCGAACGCAAGATCGATGGTCGGCGTCACGGGTGCCGGCGTTACAGCCCCAACAGTGAGTGTGAAGACATCGCTGAACGTGCCGCTGCTGAGATCCCGGAAGGTCACGAAATGCACGCCGTCCGTCATGTCGATCGGCGGTGTCCAGCTCCAATGGCCATCTGCATCCGCCCGGATCTCGAACACATGGGGGCCGAAGCCTGCGCGCAACACGCCATTCGGTGTAGCGCCCGAACCTGTGAAGGTCGGACGGCGATCGTCCGTGCTCGATCCGCTGGGCAGCAGCCCCGTGACATCGCCTGCATCATCGAAGGCTCCGTTCACCACCGGCCGGGAAAACCCCTCCTGATTGACATTGAGGATGAAGGTGTCGCGGATGCCAGGCGCGCCCTGCTGATAAACGGAGATCAGGTGCGTGCCATCCGCAAGCGGCGTGTTCGGCGTATACGTCCAGTTGCCGTCCCGATCGACGGTAACGAACTGGAGGCCACTGCCGGGCCTGATGTCAATCACAATGACGGTACCTGCAATGCCTCTGCCGGAGATGACGGGCTGGCGCGCATCGGTGATGTCGCCACTATCAAGGGCGCCCTGCTGCTGTCCGGCGTTGTCGAAGACTTCAGTGATAAAAGGGAAGGCGCCGTTGCGGCTGCCTTGGTCGGACAGGGTGAGGTTCTGACTGAAGTCACGGACTTCGGTTCGGAACGAGTCGCTTTGGTCTCGCATGCAATTGGATCCTTGTTGCGTGGCATGCCTGCGCATGGCCTGGCTGGGTTGCGGCAATGGGGTGAGCGATGCCGCGGTGGTCAAACAGAAGAGAAGCGGGGAGCTCCGTCCTGCATCGATGCCCTGTCGTCGTGGACGCAAGGCGGCCACGCGAACGAGCGTGCATGCGCCGTTTACGTGTCTCACGTATACGTCGCGGCTCGGTTTTCGCTTCGCGAACCTGGGCGGTTACGCATGTTTGGCTTCGTATTTTCACGAAACGAAAGATCGAGTTTGTTTCACCGACGGATGCCGTGTGTGCACCATCGGTGACGTGCGAAAGGCGAGTGCTCGCTTACGGATTCGGCGTCAAGCACGGCGAGCATGCATTGCGATAAATCGCAGGCTGTTGCTCGAAGCATGGATCTCGTAGCGAATGTTCGAAGCCCCGCAGGGCTATGGGCGAAGCGCTGGAAGCGCATTCTGTGAGCCGCATTTGCCTTGCGCTAGTCGAGAACTTCGAAAGATTCGGTCGCGTCGCGCGGCGAATCGCCGCTTTGCGCTTCGGTGACGTCGCGCCTGTTGGCCTTCTTATTCGTGATAGCCGACTAGGAAATCGCTGTGCTTATAGAAGGAGTTTTAATTCAATGCATCAGCACCTATGAGTGGCGGAGCTTCGGAGTTCGCCGATGGCTCTTTCGAACAAGAATTGTCATAGTCAAAGTGATCATTCGCCCAAGCGGAGGCGAAGCGATCACCAGACCGCGTGCGTAGTCCCACGCATGCATCCGGTCGCCCGCGCACCCTTCCACCATTGATGAGCGCTTTCGCCGAGACGACGGCATGTCTCGAATGGAGGGCCGCCAGCTGCCGACGCGGCTGCTACAGGGTGCTGACTGAACTCGGGGCGACGCCACCAGTGAATGGCGAGCAAGATGACCCACCGAAGGAATCCATCGGTTCTGCATGACCAGCGGCGTGTGGCAGAGCCTGCGTGCGTTGCAGGGTCCCATTCCGGTGGGCGCCCGCTATATGACGTGCTGAGCAGGCGTCCTGTGGCCGCATCCATGGCCTTGGCTTTGTCGGCATTCGCGGCGCCAGCGCTTGCGGCGCCGGGCGGGTTTCCCTCGGCAAAGGGCTATTCGTGGCGGCAGGAGTTCGTCGATTTCTCTGCTCGCTCGGCACCGTCGCAAAATGGCACGTCTGCTACGCGCGTGGGTTCGACTGGTAGCGCGTCCGCACAGTCCGCCCCCGCCGAGCCGATAGCGACAAAGCACGACCAGCGGAAATCTTCGCCAGCGCCAGCGCCGGTGTATCGAAGCGAAGTGATGCCCGCCTCTCCGCCGGTAATGGCTCTAGGCGAAAAGGCGGACGATGCAAAGCGCAACGACACAGTGTCGAGGAAGCCTACCGAGCTTCCATCGTGGGACGAAGGCGTGACGTCGTTTCGGCGGCAAGAACCTAAGACCGAGCGTGCAGTACCGCCGCCGAGGAAAGAGGCGTCGGCTGATGCACATAACATCAAGCACGACGCGCGGAGCGAGGCAGTCAGGGAGCCGGAGGAGGCGCGTTCGAACGAATCGTCGTCCACGGCGCCTCCTGGCGAACAAAGGATCGCCGCGCTTCGCCAACATCGGATCGGCGTGACTGCTGCACAGGCGTCGCCGGAGCGGCGCGTTGCTGTCGAACCATCATCTTCCTGGAACCGCCGTGTGGACGTTCCCGTCCGCCGCGATCGTCGATGGGAAATGGTGTCCGTCGCTGAAACCGGGCGTGAGCGCGAGGCGCTCTCCGACGTTCCGCTGAGACGGCGGCTCAACGACGCCGTTCTGACGGCCATCGCGCGCAGCCCGGATCTACTGCAGGCCGACGCGCAGCGACGCGCGGCGGATTCGGATGCCGACGCGGCACGCGGTCAGCGCCTGCCGCAGGTGCGACTCTCCGGCCAAACCAATGCGCGCACATTCGGCGGTGATCCAGCATTCAATCCAGCCAGCAACGTGGGCTCCTTGTCGTTGAACGTCACCACACCGGTCTTCGACTGGGGCGCTGGGCGCAAGAATCAGCAGAGCTATCGGCAGCAAGCCCAGGCCGTGGAGCAGGGGTACCGCTCGGCCCGTGAGGCACTAGCGCAGAACGTGGTCACGACGATGCTTGAGCTGGTGCGGTACCGCGCAATGACCGTCGCCGGCGACGATTACGTGCGCCGCATGCAGACCTTGGTCGATATGCTCGGGCAGATCGTGGAGGTGGACCGCGGTCGCCGGAGCGAATGGAGCGAGGCCAAGGCGCGCCTGCTGGAAGCCACCGCCGACCGCGATGGCTATGCAGCGCAGGTCAGGGAGCTGGAGATTCGCCTGCGCATCCTGACCGGCGACGACGGAAAGGACCTGCCGCCGGGCGACCAGTGGTCGCTGAGCCAAGCGGACCTGGACAGCCTGCTGGCCGGTTATCGCGACAACCCGGCGATCCAGCAGGCGAAGGCGACGGCTGAAGCTGCCGAGACTTATGCGGGCGCGGTCAAGGCCTCGGCCAAGCCGCGCGTCGATTGGGTGATCAACAAGAGTGCCTTCAACGATGCGCGCGGCAATCATCAGCCCTGGGCCACGTCCCTGGTGCTGAGCTGGACGCTCTTCAACGGCGGAGCGAATGCATCGCAGCATCGTGCGGCCCTGGCTCGTGCGGAAGCCAGCCGGCATGCCGTCGAAGTGCTTGAGCGTGATTACGAGTACCAGATTCGCAGCGCCGTGCAGACCGCCAAAGACGCGCTGACGCGCGCGGATGGTTATCGCACCCTCATCAAGGAGGCCGAGGCGGTCAGAGACGCATTCTTCCAGCAGTGGTATCACCTGGGCAGGCGCAGCTTGCTGGACGTGCTGTCGTCGGAGACGAGCCTGTATTCCGATCGCATCGGCGAGATCGGCAGCCGGTTCGATGCTTATGGCGCGCTTATCTCCGCCTACGCCGGCGCCGGCCAGCTCACGCAATGGCTGGCCGGGATGGGTGCCGGGTCCGGCGTGATCGCGCGCGGCGATGCGCAGAGGGGCCTGCCCGGCTTCGCCCATCTGCGCTGAGTGAGCAAGGCACAGGGCGGCTTTACTTGCGAGGGCTGACCCACATGGTGATGGTTGCGCGAAAGACGAGTTCACCGTGTAGGTCATGGACCTCGACGAGCACAGGATAATCCGCACCCTCCGCGCCTAGGTCTCCTCTCTGCGGCATGGCCACGCCGACGACATCGGTGGACGCCTTCTTCAAGTATTCCACCGTCATGCCTTTGGGAATCCAGCGATGGCTGGACGGGATGGTCACCTCGGTCATGGTGCCGCCGGCCAGTTCCGCCAGGTTGCACATGGCGATCGCGTGCACGGTGCCGATGTGGTTGAGCACGGCCCGTCGTTTGGCGAAGCGGATGCGGCAGTATCCGGGGCGCAGCTCCATGAAGCGCGGCCGGATGCTGCCGAAGTAGGGTGCCTTCAAGCAGATCAGCCGCGAGAACAGCCAGGCGCCGCCAGGCCACCGGGAAAGCTTCTGCCACATCGCGAGGGCACTGCTGGACGTGCTCATGTAGACCTCTGCCGTGGGAACGGGAAGTGGAACCGGAGCGCCGGAGGCAGGAAAGCCTGCGCGATCCGCGGCGGGCGAAGGCCTATCTATCCTTGGCGCCCACGGCGGATCCTAGCCGTTCCGTCCGGCCAGCTGCTTCGGTATGGCAAGTACGTCGGCAAAGTCCGTGGTGACCACTGCCCCGAACTTCTCCGCTTCGAGGCCGTCCATCTCGGTGCGGTACGTCACGCGAAAGGTTGGGCGGCGGATCGCGTGTGTCCGATGCTTAGGTGCCGGATCAAGACGGCGGCGTCGGCGCGCATGACAACTTCTTCATGCCGCAGCCATAGACGCTAGGGAGGGCTCTTGGCATGCTCGGCCGATTCGGCATTCCCAAGGAGATTCCCCATGCAATACCGTCGTCTGGGCAAGAGCGGCCTGCAGCTCTCGGCGCTGTCCTTCGGCGCCTGGGTTACGTTCGGGCAGCAGGTGGGGCGCTCGCTGGCGCGCGACATGCTCGCGCTGGCCCACGATCGCGGCGTCAATTTCTTCGATAACGCCGAGGTCTACAACCACGGCGTGGCCGAGACGCTGATGGGTGACGTGCTGGCCGACCTGCGGTTCCCGCGCGACAGCTATTGCGTGTCCAGCAAGGTGTTCTTCGGTGCGCGCGCCCGTCCGCTGCCGACCCAGCGCGGCCTGTCGCGCAAGCACGTGATCGAGGCTTGCCATCAGGCCTTGCAGCGCCTGCGCGTGGAGCATCTGGACCTGTACTTCTGCCACCGCCCGGACCCGGATACGCCGGTGGAGGAAACCGTGGCCGCGATGGATACGCTGGTCCGGCAAGGCAAGGTGCTGTACTGGGGCACCAGCGAATGGCCGGCGGAGCGGATTGCCGAAGCGCATCGGGTGGCGCGCGAGAACCATTTGTACGCGCCAAGCATGGAGCAACCGGAGTACAACCTGCTGCATCGCGAGCGTGTGGAGAAGGACTACGCGCCGCTCTACCGCGACTTCGGTATGGGTACCACGATTTGGTCGCCGCTGGCCTCGGGTCTTCTCACGGGCAAGTACAACGACGGCGTGCCGGACGACGCCCGGCTGGCGCAGCCCGGCTATGAATGGCTGCGCGAGGCGGTGCTGGAGCAGGGCGGCGAGCGCATCGCCAAGGTGCGCCGGCTCGCGCCGATCGCTGCGGATCTCGGCGTGAGCCAGGCGCAACTGGCGATCGCGTGGTGCCTGCTCAACCCCCATGTTTCCACGGTGATGCTGGGGGCAAGCCGGTTGGAGCAGCTTGAGCAGAACCTGGCCGCCCTCGACGTGCTGCCCCGGTTGACTAAAGAAGTGCAAGCGAGGATCGAGCAGGCGGTGGCCTGAGCGCGGCGCAGTGCCGGCCCTGGCCGCGAGCTCTCGCCCCGCCGCGGCCGGCCGAAGACCGTTGACACGCAAATGAGAACGATTATCATCAACTCCGCCTCTGACCGACGCGGAGTCCACCCATGTCCCATCCTGCTGTCTTGCCCCAGCCGACCGACCTGCTGCCCCGGTCGCACGGCCTGCTTCGCCTGAAACCGCAAGCCGCCGCCGCGCCTGCTGTCCGCCGCATCTCCAGCCAGGCCTTGCTGGCGGGGGAACGCGAACTGGTGATCACCCACGAAGGCAGCGAATACCATCTTCGGCTCACTCGCAACGACAAGCTGATCCTCACCAAGTAAGCCGCCCGGCGTACGCCGGCAACTCATTGCACGAAGGCCTATCGCCAGCACGCGTCGCCCCGCGCCTCGCGCCAGCCGGGTCTCCTCGCCCAGGAGCTCATCCATGTTCGGCTGGCTGACCCATACCCTTGCCGCGGTCTGTCCGCACTTCCATGCGTCCGCGTGCCAGCCGCGCTGGCTGCACGTCGAATCGTCGGCCCTGGCCGCGCGGCTGCCCCTGCTGGGCACCGTGCTCTATCTGCCTATGCGAGCCGACGGATCACCGGACCACCCCGCCCGTGGCTGGCTGGCCGAGAGCGAAGACCTCGCCCCGCTGCTGCATGTCGAGTGGCTGCTAGCCTCCTGCGCGATCGGCGCCGACGGTCCACGCGAATGGATCGAGTGCGTGGATGCCGCCGGCTGCGTACGCGCTCGCCTGCATCTGCTGCCGGATACCGACTATCTCGCCTGGGACGTCCTGCTCTCCGCGCACCCCATGGCACACCCCCCGCTTCGCCGCGTGCAGCGGCCGTTCCGCGCCGCCGGTGCGCGTCTGCTGCACTTCACTCAGCGACGCCTCGGCAACCTGGATGTGCTCGGCGGCAAGGACGCCGCCCGTCTTTCGATCCTGGGCCAGGACATCGCCCGCGAAGTGATGCGGGCAGAAGCCCTGGAGTTCGGCAGAGCGGACTGAGCGAGCGGTTCCGAACACCGCCGCCAGCGCGCGATGTCCGCGTCCGGACACTTGTCCGCCTGTCCGTCCACCTGTCCGCGGACAACCGAGCCTGATCGGCGGCGTTTGCCAACTTACTGAAAGACAAGTGCAATTGGCCGAGTCTTCGCTTGGCACAGCGCTTGCTGATACCGGTCCAGGGGCCACACACGTACGTGGCCAGGGACCGATCCATGATTCGCGATACCTCCGCTCAAGACCGCCTGGTCGAGGTCAAGCCCAGCCGCAAGCGCCGGGCTATCTTCATCGGCGCCGGCGTGGCCGTGGTGGCCGTGCTGGCCTTCGTGCTGCCTCAGGCCAGCCGCCTGTTCTCCGCCGACGCCTCGGTCAGCGGTTCCCGCCTGGCCTTCGGCACGGTGGAGCGCGGGCTGTTCGTTCGCGACATCGCAGCCGAAGGCAAGGTGGTCGCCGCCGTCAGTCCGACCATGTACGCCACCTCCGGCGGCGCGGTCACCCTGAAGGTGCACGCCGGCGACGTGGTGAAGAAGGGCCAGGTGCTCGCCACCATCGACAGCCCCGAGCTGACCAACAAGCTGGCGCAGGAACAGAGCGCCGCCGACGCGATGGAAGTCGACTACCTCCGCTCGCAGATCGACGCCAAGAAGAAGCGCGGCGAACTGCAGAAGGCGTTCGACAACGCCACCATCGACCAGACCAGCGCCCAGCGCGACCTGCAGCGCTACCAGAAGGCCTTCTCGCAGGGCGCCGTGCCCAGCATGAATGTGGACAAGGCCAAGGACGAGGTCGAGAAGGCGCGCATCACCGTCGAGCACGCCAAGGCCGATCTCGCCAACGACGGCGCCAGCCTGGACTTCGACATCAAGTCCAAGAAGCTCGCGCACGACCGCCAGGTGCTGCTGGTGAAGGACCTGCAGCGCCAGGTGGACGAACTCAACGTGAAGTCGCCCGTCGATGGCCAGGTCGGCCAGCTCTTCATCGCCGAGCGCGCCACCGTCGCCAAGGACGCGCAACTGCTGAGCGTCATCGACCTGAGCAAGCTCGAAGTGGAAATGAAGGTGCCGGAGAGTTTCGCCCGTGACCTGGGCATCGGCATGGGTGGCGAGATCAGCGGCAACGGCAATACCTGGAAGGGCCTGGTCAGCGCCATTTCGCCCGAGGTGGTGAATGGCGAGGTCGCCGCCCGCCTGCGCTTCGATGGCGACACGCCCAAGCAGCTGCGCCAGAACCAGCGCCTGTCCGTGCGCATCCTGCTCGACCGCCGCGACAACGTGCTGGCCGTGCAGCGCGGCTCCTTCGTCGACGAATCGGGCGGCGCCTACGCCTACGTGGTGCGCGACGGCATCGCCGAGAAGCACCCGATCCGCGTCGGCGCCAGCAGCATCGACAAGGTGGAGATCCTCGACGGCCTGAAGGAAGGCGACCGCATCGTGATCTCCGGTACCGACAGTTTCAAGAACGCGGCGCGCGTCGCCATCAGCCGCTGACGGCATTCCCATCACACCAGCTCCATCACCGAAGGACGAACAACCATGCTCAAGATGACCCACCTGTCCAAGGTCTACCGCACCGAAGTGGTGGAGACCTACGCGCTGCGCGATTTCAACATCGACGTGAAGGAAGGCGAGTTCGTCGCCGTTACCGGCCCGTCCGGTTCCGGCAAGACCACCTTCCTCACCATCGCCGGCCTGCTGGAAACCTTCACCGGCGGCCACTACCACCTGGACGGCGTGGAGGTGAGCAACCTCAACGACAACGCGCGCTCGAAGATCCGCAACGAGAAGATCGGCTTCATCTTCCAGGCGTTCAACCTGATCCCCGACCTCAACGTGTACGACAACGTCGAAGTGCCGTTGCGCTACCGCGGCATGAAGGCGCCGGAACGCAAGCAGCGCATCATGGACGCGCTCGAGCGCGTGGGCCTGGCCTCGCGCGCGAAGCACTACCCGGCCGAACTCTCCGGCGGCCAGCAGCAGCGTGTGGCCATCGCCCGTGCACTGGCCGGCTCGCCGCGGCTCCTGCTCGCGGACGAACCCACCGGCAACCTGGACACGCAGATGGCCCGCGGCGTCATGGAGCTGCTGGAAGAGATCCACCGCGAAGGCGCGACCATCGTGATGGTGACGCACGATCCGGAGCTGGCGGCCCGCGCGCAGCGCAACGTGCACATCATCGACGGCCAGGTGGTGGACCTCGCGGAAGATCCGCGCTTCCACCAGAACACCGCGCGCGCCGGCGCGCCGGCCTGACGCAGCCAAGCCCAAGGACGCCTCCTGCCGCCGCGGGAGGTCCCTTCCTTCATCGACGGACGCCACGATGTTCGCCTACTACTTCCAGCTCGGCCTGCGCAGTCTCCGCAAGAATCCGTTGCTCACCGCCCTCATGGTGATGGCCATCGGCTTCGGCGTGGCGGCCTCGATGACCACCTATTCGGTCTTCCGCGCCACCTCCAACAACCCCATCCCGCAGAAGTCCTCGCAGCTCTACGTGCCGCAGATCGACAACTGGGGCCCGGAGGACGCGCAGCAGAACCAGGGTGAGCCGCCCCGCGCGATGAGCTATACGGATGCGATCGGGCTGATGCGCGACCACAAGGCCGCGCGCCAGACCGCGCTGTACCCGGCCGGCCTGTCCATCGTGCCGCCGGACGCCAGCCAGCTGCCGTTCCGCGAAAACACCTACGGCGTGTATGCGGACGCCTTCCCGATGTTCGACATCCCATTCAAGTACGGCCGCGGCTGGAGCCAGGCGGACGACGATGCCCACGCGCAGGTGGCGGTGATCGGTGAAGACCTCAACGAGAAGCTGTTCCGCGGCGAGAACAGCGTGGGCCGCGAGATTAATCTCGACGGCCGCAGTTACCGCATCGTCGGCGTCATGGATCACTGGGACCCGCAGCCGCTGTTCTTCGACGCGGTGAACACCGGCGGCTTCGACAACCCGACCCAGCTGTTCGTGCCGTTTACCCGCATGATCGAGCTGAAGGTAACCACCAACGGCAACAACAACTGCAACAAGGATCCCGGCACCGGCTGGGATAACTGGTTGCATTCCGAATGCATCTGGCTGGGTTTCTGGGCCGAACTGCCGACCAAGGCCGAGGCCGACGCCTATCGCAACTATCTGAATGGTTATGCCGCTGAGCAGCAGCGCGCCGGCCGCTTCAAGTGGGCGCCGAACACCCGCCTGCGCAACGTGGTGGAGTGGCTGGATTACGAGAAGGTGGTGCCGCCGGAAGCGAAGATCTCGCTGCTGGTCGCGCTGGGCTTCCTGGTGATCTGCCTGGTCAACACCATCGGCTTGCTGCTGGCCAAGTTCCTGCGCCGCTCCTCGGAAATCGGCGTGCGCCGGGCGCTCGGCGCCTCGCGCAGGGAAATCTACACGCAGTTCCTGATCGAGGCGGGCGCGGTCGGCCTGGCCGGCGGCGTGCTCGGCCTGCTGCTGACCGGCGTGGGGGTGTACGGCATCTCGCTGATCTTCGATCCGCAGGTGGCGCGCCTGGCCAAGCTGGACATCCCGCTGGTGCTGCTCACGCTGGTAGTGGCGATCCTGGCCACGGTGATCGCGGCTTTCTACCCGACCTGGCGCGCGGCCCAAGTGCAGCCCGCCTGGCAGCTCAAGTCCAACTGACGAGGCGACGAACATGCTGCAGATCAAGCCCATTCTCGCCGCGCTCAAGCGCCACAAGGCCGGTACCTTGCTCATTGCGATGCAGATCGCGCTGACCTTGGCGATCGTGTGCAACGCGCTCTTCATCATCCAGCAGCGCGTGGAACGCATCTCGCGCCCCACCGGCATGGACGAGAACAACGTGCTGGCGATCCAGAACCGCTGGGTATCGGTGGACGGCAAGGACACCGGCCCGCTGATCAAGGCCGACGTGCAGGCGCTGCGCCAGACGCCGGGCGTCCAGGACGCCATTGCGACCAACTCCTTCCCGCTGCGCGGGGGCGGCTGGTCGACTGGCGTGAACCTGCAGCCGAAGAACGAAGGCAAGTCGGCCGCGCAGACCACCTTGTATTTCGTCGACGATCACGCGCTGGCCGTCTACGGTGCGCAGCTGATCGCGGGCCGAAACTTCACTCCGGACGAAGTGATCACCGCCGATCCCAAGGACATCAAGTCGACCGCTCAGGTCATCGTGACCAAGGCGCTGGCCGACAAGCTCTTCCCCAAGGGTGACGCGCTGGGCAAGCAGATCTACCTCGGCGGCAAGGACATCCCGCCCAGCACCATCATCGGCATCGTCGCGCGGCTGCAGGTGCCGTGGACCGGTACCTGGTCCGACAACTTCAACGACAACGCCATGCTGTTGCCAGTGCAGCTCACCGGTACCTACACGATCTACCTGATCCGCGCCAAGGCGGGGCAGCTGGCGGATGTAGTGAAGAACGCGCCGGCAACCTTGCTGAAGACCAGCCGCATGCGCGTGATCTCCGGCGAACGCGCCGTGCGGACCTACGAACAGGTGCGTACCGACGCCTACAAGAGCGACCGCGGCATGGCGATCCTGATGGGCGTGATTTGCGTGATCCTGCTGGCCATCACCGCCGCAGGCATCGTCGGCCTCACCAGCTTCTGGGTCGGCCAGCGCCGCAAGCAGATCGGCGTACGCCGCGCGCTGGGGGCCACCAAGCGGGACATCCTCAGCTACTTCCTCACCGAGAACCTGATGATCGGCATCGCCGGCGTGGTGATCGGCGTCGGCCTCGCCATCGGCATGAACCTGTGGATGGTCTCGCAGTTCGAGATGGCCCGCCTGTCCGTCATGTACGTGGCGGTCGGCGTGGTGGTGCTGCTGCTGCTCGGCCAGGCGGCCGTGCTGGCGCCGGCCATGCGCGCGGCGAAGGTGCCCCCGGTGGAGGCCACGCGCTCGGTGTGAGCGCGTAGTCCCTGAGCTTCCCCTGCAGAGAGCGACATGAGCGGAATGTTTGTCCATAACCTGCGGCTCGGTGCCCGCAGCCTGCGCAAGAACCCGGTGCTCACGGCACTGATGGTGATGGCGATCGGCTTCGGCGTGGCGGCCTCGATGATCACTTACGCGGTGTTCCGCGCGGTTTCGGGCGATCCGATTCCGCAGAAGTCCGGGCAACTGTTCGCCCCGCAGATCGACAACCGTGGCCCGCAATACAACAACGCCGGCGAGCCGCCGGACGCGTTGAGCTATACCGACGCAGTCGCCTTGATGAAGGCACGCCAGGCCAAGCGCCAGACGGTACTGTTCGCCATCCGTCTGTCGCTGATGCCCGAGGAATCGCAGAAGTCGGCCTTCAAGGTGCCGGGCTACGCGGCCACCGGCGACTTCTTCCCGATGTTCGACGTGCCGTTCCAGTATGGCTCCGGCTGGAGCACCGCCGACGACGATGCTCGTGCTCCCGTCATCGTGATCACCCGCCGTCTCAACCAGAAGCTGTTCGGCGGTGCCAATAGCGTAGGGCGAGAGATCGTTCTGGACGATCAGCAGTACCGCATCGTAGGCGTGACCGAGGATTGGGACCCGAAGCCGCGTTTCTTCGACATGTTCAGCGGCAATGCGTATTCCGAGCCTTCGCAGATCTACATTCCGTTCAACCGGGCGATGGATCTTCAGATCGAGACGGCGGGCAACAACAATTGCGGCGGTGGCGGCAAACGCGGGGATGACCGCGAAGGTTGGCTGCACGGCCAGTGCGTGTGGATCAGCCCTTGGGTCGAGCTGGACAGCGCGGCCGAGGTGGAGCGCTACCGTCAATTCCTGACGTCCTACGCAGAAGATCAGCGCAGGGCGGGGCGCTTCGACTGGGCACCGAACGTCCGCCTGCGCGACGTCATCGGCTGGCTCGACTACCGGCATGCGGTGCCGCCGGAAAGCCGCATCTCGCTGGTGGTCGCTATCGGCTTCTTCGTGATCTGCCTGGTCAATACCATCGGCCTGCTGCTCGCGAAATTCATGCGCCGCGCTTCTGAGATCGGTGTGCGCCGGGCCTTGGGCGCTTCGCGCGGAGACATCTACCGCCAGTTCCTGGCCGAGGCTGGCATGGTCGGGCTGGCTGGCGGCCTGTTGGGCGTGGCGCTTACCGGCGTCGGCATGCTTGGAGTGGGGCTGGTGTTCGAGCCAGAGATCGCGCACTTGGCGCAGCTGGACGTATCACTGGTGACGCTCTCCCTGCTGGTGGCCATCGCGGCCACCGTGCTGGCGGCGTTCTATCCGACTTGGCGGGCGGCGCAGGTGCAGCCGGCCTGGCAACTGAAATCCAACTGAGGCGAGGAGATCATGGCCATGGAAATCAAGCCCATCCTCGCCGCGCTGCGCCAGCACAAGGCCGGCACGATGCTGATCGCGATGCAGATTGCGCTGACCCTGGCGATCGTGTGCAACGCATTGTTCATCATCCAGCAGCGCGTCGCCCACCTGTCGGAGCCCACCGGCATCGACGAGCCGAACATCTTCGTGATCCAGAACGAGTGGGTCGGCAAAGTCAGCAGTGCCCAGGCCGACGCGATGCTGCGCGCCGACCTGGACGTGTTGCGCCGGACGCCCGGCGTGCAGAACGCCACGTCCAGCAATTCGTATCCGCTGCGCGGTGGCGGCTGGGACGACGGCGTCCGGTTGAGCGCCGAGCAGATCAAGGACACGTCGGGCGCGACGATCTACCTGGCCGACGAGCACTTCATCGACACCCTCGGCCTGAAGCTGGTCGCCGGACGCAACTTTCGCGCCGATGAAGTCGAGCCCATGAACATGCGCGACCGCCTGGCGCCTCCGGTGGTGCTGGTGACGCGCGCGCTGGCCGACAAGCTGTTCCCCGACGGCCACGCGCTGGGCAAGACGATTTATCTGGTCGGCGGCCCGGCCACCATCGTGGGCATCGTCGACCTTCTGCAGGCGCAGAGCGTGGCCCGCTGGGCGTCGAGCTTCGCTTACCGTTCGGTGCTGGCGCCCCGTCGCATGGCGGTCCCCGAAGGCGCCTACTACATCGTGCGTACCCAGCCCGGGCAGCTGGCCACGGCCATGCAGGCCGCACGCAAGGCGCTTTTCGCGGAGAACCCGCGGCGCGTATGGGATGACAAGGACGGCATCATGAGCTTCGCCGAGGTGCGTTCCCGCGCCTACGAAAGCGACCGCGGCATGGCGGTACTGATGGGCATCATCAGTCTGGTTTTGCTGGCGATCACTGCTGCAGGCATCGTCGGCCTGACCAGCTTCTGGGTCGGCCAGCGGCGGCGGCAGATCGGCGTGCGCCGCGCGCTGGGCGCGACGCGCGGCGACATCCTGGGCTATTTCATGACCGAAAACCTGCTGATCAGCGTGGGTGGCGTCGTGGCCGGCGTGGTGCTGGCTGTCGCCATGAACCTCTGGCTGGTCACCCGCTTCGAGATGCATCGGCTCTCGCTGCTCTACGTGATGGCGGGGGTGCTGCTGTTGCTGCTGCTGGGACAAGGGGCGGTGCTGGCGCCGGCAATCCGCGCGTCGAAGGTATCGCCGGTGGAGGCCACGCGCTCAGTGTGAGCGGGTGCTCGGTCGAGTAGGACGACACGAAGGACGAGGGGATGTTCACTTATTACCTGGAACTGGCGTTGCGCAGCCTCCGGCGCAACAAGGTGCTCACGGCCCTGATGGTGGTGGCCGTGGCCCTGGGCATCGGCGCTTGCATGACGACGCTGACCGTGCTGCACGTGCTGTCGGGCGACCCGATCCCGGCCAAGAGCGCGCGGCTGTTCTATCCGCAGCTCGACCCCCAGGACATGGAGGGCTACCGCGAAGGCGAGGAGCCGCCCGCGCAGCTGACCTGGACGGACGGCATGAACCTGCTGAAAGCCAAGCGCGCCCAGCGCCAGGCCCTGATGACCGGGGGCGCCGTGCCGGTGCAGCCGACGCAGTCGGATTTGGAACCGTTCTTCAGCAACGCGCGCTACACCAGCGCCGATTTCTTCGCCATGTTCGATGCGCCGTTCCTGTATGGCCAGGGCTGGGGCGCGGCGGACGACGACGCCAAGGCGCGTGTGGTGGTGCTCACCCGCAAGCTCAACCAGAAGCTGTTCGGCGGCAAGGACAGCCGTGGCCAGATCGTGCGCATGAAGGACACCGCCTTCCGCGTGGTCGGCGTGCTGGACGATTGGCGGCCGAATCCGCATTTCTATGACCTCAACATGGGCAACTATTCGGACTCGGAAGAAGTGTTCATTCCGCTGTCCACCTCGCGCGACCTCGTGCTGCCGCGCAATGGCAGCATGGACTGCTGGGGCAAGGGCGCCGCGGACGGCGAACATCTGGAGAACGCCACCTGCGTGTGGATGCAGTTCTGGGTGGAGCTGGAGAGCTCCTCGCAGGTTGCCGCCTACAAGGCCTTCCTGGAGAACTACTCGCGCGAGCAGAAAGCGCTGGGGCGGTTCCAGCGGCCGGTGAACGTGCGATTGCGCAACGTCATGGAATGGCTGGACCAGCAGAAGGTCGTGCCTAGCGACGTCCGCCTGCAGAGCTGGCTGGCGATCGGTTTCCTGGTGGTGTGCCTGGTCAATACCGTGGGCTTGATGCTGGCGAAATTCCTGCGTCGTGCGGGCGAACTGGGCGTGCGGCGCGCCCTTGGTGCTTCCAAGCTGGAGGTGTTCAAGCAACTGCTGGTCGAAGCCGCCGTGATCGGCGTGGCGGGCGGTGTGCTGGGCCTGGGGCTGGCCTTCCTTGGCCTGTGGCTGGTGCGCCATCAACCGGCCGATTACGCCTCGCTGGCCCATCTGGACCTGTTCATGCTCGGCGTCACCTTCGCGCTCGCGGTCGGCTCCACCATCGCCGCCGGGCTGTTGCCGGCCTGGCGTGCCTGCCAGATCACCCCCGCGCTGCAGCTCAAGAGCCAGTGAGGAGACACCATGGCCATCCGACCCATTCTTTCCACCCTGCGGCGCCACAAGACCACCGCTCTGCTGGTCGTGCTGGAGATCGCGCTGACTTGCGCCATCGTGTGCAACGCGGTGTTCCTGGTGATCCAGCGCGTCGATCGCATCCACATGCCTAGCGGCGTGGCCGAGCACGAGCTGATCCAGGTGGATCTGGCCGACATCGGCAAGACCGACGATGAGCACGCCCGTACCCTCACGGACCTCGCCGCGCTGCGCGCCATTCCGGGCGTGACGCAGGTGGCGGCGGTCAACCAGATTCCCTTCGGCCATTCGTCGAACAACAGCGGCATCAAGCTCGACCCCAAGCAAAACAAGTCCACGCTCAATGCCGCGCATTACCAGGGCGAGAACATCGCGCAGACCCTGGGCCTGCAGCTGGTGGCCGGCCGCCTGCTGCAGCCGGGGGACTACGTGGAGCTGAAGGACGCGGCCAAGGCTTACACCGAAGGCAAGGCCGAAGGGCTGCCGCGCCTGGTGGTCATCACCCAGCCGATGGCCGAACGCCTGTTTCCCGGCCAGTCGGCGCTGGGCAAGACGATCTGGGTCGGCGCCGAACTGCCGCTCACCGTGGTGGGCGTGGTGAAGAACCTCGTGCGGCCATCGATCTGGAACGACGCGGAAGCGCAGTACAGCATGATGCTGCCGATGCGCGTGGACAGTAACCAGTATTTGATCCGCACCTCGCCGGATCAACGCGAACGCGTGCTCGCCGCCGCCTTGGACGCGCTCAAGAAGAACAACCCGCACCGGATCGTGTGGCAGAAGCGCACCTGGGACGAAGTGCGGGAGGGGTTCTTCGAGGGCGACCGCGCCATGACCGGCCTGCTGATCGGCGTATGCGTGGCGTTGCTGGTCGTCACCGCGCTGGGCATCGTCGGCCTGGGCAGCTTCTGGGTGGCGCAGCGCCGGCGGCAGATAGGTGTACGCCGCGCGCTCGGCGCCACGCGCGGACACATCCTGCGCTATTTCCAGACCGAGAATTTCCTGCTGGCGACCATTGGCATCGTGCTTGGCATGGTGCTGGCCTACGGCGTCAATCTGTTCCTGATGGTGCATTACGAGCTGCCACGGCTGCCCGCGATCTATTTCCCGATCGGCGCGCTGGCGCTGTGGCTGATCGGCCAGGCCGCGGTGCTCGGTCCCGCACTGCGTGCCGCCGCGGTACCGCCGGTCGTAGCGACGCGGTCGGTGTGAAATCCTGCAAGGAGTCACGGATGTTCGGCTATTACCTCGACCTCGCCTTGCGCAGCCTCAAGCGCAACAAGGTGCTGACGGCACTGATGGTGCTGGCGATCGCCGTCGGCATCGGGGCCAGCATGACCACGTTGACAGTCATGCACCTGCTGTCGGGCGATCCGTTGCCGGGGCGCAGCGACAAGCTGTTTTACGTGCAGGTGGATGACAACCCGCTGCCCGGCAAGCAAAAGGAGCCGATGGATGTCATGACCTACCAGTCGGCGATGGATTTATGGACAGCTCACAAGGGCGATCGGCAGGCGATCATCGTGGACAGCCCGGTAAAACTGCGCGCGCCGGATACCACGCTGCCGCCGCTGATGATGCCGATGTTGTCGACCACTGCGGATTTCTTCGCCATGTTCGACGTGCCATTCCGTTATGGCGGCCCCTGGCGGGCGGAAGATGATGCGGCGCGCGCGCGGGTGGCCATCATCTCCGCCGATCTGAACGACAAACTGTTCGGGGGCGCGAACAGCGTCGGCCGTACCTTGCGTCTGCGCGATACGGATGTGCGCATCGTTGGCGTGCTGGCACCATGGCGCCCTTCGCCTCGCTATTACAACATCGCCGGTGGGCGCTTTTCGGGCGGAAAGACCGCCGATTACTACAGCAAGCCCCAAGACGTCATCACGCCGTTCAGCAGTGCGCTCGAACTCAACGATGGCAACTTCTATCAGTACAGCTGCTGGCAGCTGCCGCCCGCGCCAGGACACCTCCAGAATGCGCCTTGCGTCTGGCTGGCTCTGTGGGTGCAGTTGGGCAGCGCCGCCAAGGCCACGGCATTCAAGCGCTTCCTCGACGGCTACGTGGGGGAGCAGGTGAAGTCGGGACGCATCGTCCGCCCGGAAAATACCCGGCTGCGCAGCCTGGTCGAATGGCTCGACTATCAAGGCGTGGTGCCCAGCGACGTGCGCCTGCAGACCTGGCTGTCCTTCGGCTTCCTGGCGATCTGCCTGTTCAACACGATTGGCCTGCTGCTGGCTAAGTTTCTGCGCCGCGGTGCCGAGATCGGCGTACGCAGGGCATTGGGTGCGAGCCGCGGCGCCATTTTCTCTCAATGCCTGGTCGAGGCGGGGATGATCGGCCTGATCGGCGGCATCGGCGGCCTGCTGCTGACCTTGCTTGGCCTGAGTCTGGTGCGGCGGCAACCCGTAGCGTTCGCCGACATGGTGCATCTCGATACGCGCATGTTCCTGCTGACGTTCGTGCTGGCGATCGCCACCAGCTTGCTCGCCGGCTTCTTGCCGGCATGGCGCGCGAGCCGGGTGACGCCCGGCCTCCAACTCAAGACGCTTTGAGGTCCGCATGCAGATCCAACCCATCCTGGCCGCGCTGCGCAAGCACCGCCTTGCCACGTTGCTGATCGCGCTGGAGATCGCGCTGGCCTGCGCGGTGCTGTGTAACGCTTGCTTCCTGATCGCCAATCGCTTGCAGGCGATGCAGGTGAACAGCGGTGTGGACGAGGCTTCGTTGGCAACCCTGCAGATCAGTGGCTTCGATGAGGCGCAGGCCAACGACGTCAATGCCCGCATCCTCGCCGGCCTGCGGGCGATTCCCGGCGTGCAGGCGGCGAGTGTGCTCAACTCCATCCCCTTTGGCGAGCATCGCGGCAGGGTAGGCATCACCACCGATCCGGAGGGCAAGCATTTCGCCGGCGTGGTCGAGCTCTACCTGGGCGGCCCCGGTAGCGTGGAAGCCATGGGGCTGAAGCTGATCGCGGGGCGGAAACTTCAGGCGGACGACTACCAGCCATTCACCGGCGTGTTTCCCAGTACGGCTCCGGTATTGATGGCGCGTGAACTGGCCGAGCATTTGTGGCCGGGGGCGGACCCACTTGGTAAGACGTTCTGGGTCGACCGCTGGTCGTATCGCGTCGTGGGCATCGTCGATCACCTGGCGACGCCCGCGCCGGGGTGGGCCGGGCGAAGCGCGCCGGGATGGGCGGCCTTCGTGCCCGCACAACCGGGGCCAAACCTTGCCGGCAGTTATCTACTCAGGGCGGCACCGGCGGACCTGGGGCGCGTGTTGCGCGACGCCCGCACACTGATCCCCAAGATCGCCCCCGATGCCGTATTGGACCAGGAGGGCTCGCAGACCATCAGCGACTTGCGCGACAGCTTCTTCCAGGAAGACCGCACCATGGCCTTCATGCTGGTCGGCGTCATCATCGCGCTGCTGCTAGTGACCGCGCTGGGCATCGTCGGCCTGGCCAGTTTCTGGGTGCAGCAGCGACGTAAGCAGATCGGCATCCGGCGCGCGATCGGCGCGACGCGCGGCGACATCCTGCATTACTTCCAGACGGAGAACTTCCTGATCGTCAGCGGCGGCATCGGCCTGGGCATGGCGATGGCGTTCGCGCTGAACCTGGTGCTCATGAAGTTCTATGAACTGCCGCGGTTGCCGCTCTTCTATCTGCCGGTGGGCGCGGTGGTGCTGTGGGGCCTGGGTCAGCTGGCGGTACTGGGCCCGGCCTTGCGCGCCGCGGCGGTGCCGCCGGTGGTGGCGACGCGCTCGGGTTGAGCGCGACGGGTGCACGAGAGGGCGCGGGCCGGCTACAGTGCGCGGATCGCTTGCCACCCGGAGGTTGGAAATGAAACTGGTGTCCTGGATGATCTGCGCGAGCCTGCTCGGTTCGGTGACGCTGGCCGCGCCGGCCATGGCTGCGACGGCAGCCGCACCGTCCGCCGACGTGTCCGCGCGGGTCAAGGCGCTGAACGGCCTGCTCGCCGAACAGTGGCAGCACACGCTGGAGAACTCGCCAGAGTTCGCCACCATCCTGGGCGACCTGCGCTACAACGACCGCTGGAGCGACCTCTCGCTCGCGCACCAGGCGGCGGAGCGCAAGACCAACGCGGACTTCCTCAAGCGCTTCGAAGCCATCGATACCGCGGGTTTCGCCGACGAGGACAAACTCAACCAGCAGCTCATGGTCCGCCAGCTTCGGGAGAGCTTGAAGGGCTACGACCTGAAGCTCAATGAGATGCCGCTAGACCAGATGAACGGCATGCACCTGCAGCTGGCGGGTTTCGTCAGCTCCATTCCGTTCGACAATGCCAAGCAATACGAGGACTACCTCGCGCGCCTGCGCGCCGTGCCGCGCGTGCTGGACCAGGTGACCGAAGTGGCGCGCCAGGGCCTGAAGGACGGCATGATGCCGCCGCGCTACCTGCTGGAGAAAGTCGCCGCGCAGATCGACAGCATCGCGGCGCCGGCCGGCGAGGCGAGTTCGTTCGCGGAACCGCTCAAGCGTTTCCCCAAATCGATGTCCGAGGCCGACCGCAAGCGTCTGCACGATGCCATCGTCGCCGCCATCGACAACGACGTGCGCCCGGCCTACCGCAAACTTGGCCAGTTCGTGGCCAAGGATTACGCGCCGCACGGCCGCAGCCAGCCGGGTGTCTGGCAGCTCGCCAACGGCGACGCGATCTACCGTTTCCAGGTCGAGCAGATGACGACCACCAAGGAAACCCCCGAGCGCATCCATGAGATCGGCCTGGCCGAGGTCAAGCGCATCGAGGCGGAGATGACCGTCATTGCCAAGGGGCAGGGCTACCAGGACCTGGCCAGCTTCCGCGAAGCGCTGAAGCACGATCCGAAGCTGCAGCCGACCTCGCGCAAGGACATCCTGGATCGCTATCGCGGCTTCATCGCGCAGATGCAGCCGGAGTTGCCGAAGCTGTTCGGCCTGCTGCCGAAGACCAAGGTCGAGGTGATGCCGGTGGAGGAGTACCGCGAGAAAGAAGCGCCCGGCGCCGAATATCACCAGGGCACGCCGGACGGTTCGCGGCCCGGGCAGGTGTACGTGAATACCGGCGATTTCGCCAGCCGTACCACGCTGACGATCGAGTCCACCGCGTACCACGAGGCCATCCCCGGCCATCACATGCAGATCTCCATCGCGCAGGCCCTGCCGGGCCTGCCGCCGTTCCGCCAGCAGGCCGGCTACAACGCCTACGTCGAGGGCTGGGCGCTGTACGCCGAGCGGCTGGGCAAGGACATCGGCTTCTACAAGGACCCGCTGTCCGACTACGGCCGCCTGTCGGACGAACTGCTGCGCGCCGACCGCCTGGTGCTGGACACCGGCGTGCACTACAAGCACTGGACCCGGCAGCAGATGGTCGATTTCTTCCACGCTCATTCCAGCCAGGATGAGCCCGATATCCAGGCCGAGACCGACCGCTACATCACCTGGCCGGGCCAGGCGCTGGGCTACAAGATGGGCCAGCTGAAGATCCTGGAATTGCGCGAGCGCGCGAAGACCCAGCTGGGCGGGCGTTTCGACATCCGCGCCTTCCACGACCAGATCCTCGGCGGCGGTGCATTGCCGCTGGACGTGCTGGAAGCGCGCACCGACGCCTGGATCGCGGCGGTGAAGGCCGGCAAGCCGACGCCGCCGCCCGTGGCCGCGCCGTGAGCCCGGGTAGGCCAATGGTCATTGCAACGTTTTGCCGGCAGGATGCATCCATTCCGGCATGCCCAAGAGCCACATGCGTACTGTCCTGATCATCGACGACAACCCGGCCGTGGGGGAGGCGCTCTCGCTCGCGCTTTCCCTGCACGAGATCCGCCCCCTGACCGCGCTGACCCCGGAGCAGGGCCTGGAGCTGCTCGAGCGCGAGCGCATCGATGTGGTCATCCAGGACATGAACTTCACGGCGGACACCACCTCCGGCGAGGAAGGCATCGCCCTGTTCCGCGCCATCCGGCAGCGCCATACCGACCTGCCGGTGATTCTGCTCACGGCCTGGACGCACCTGGAGACTGCGGTGGAGCTGGTGAAGGCCGGCGCGGCCGACTATCTCGCCAAGCCGTGGGACGACGCCAAGCTGCTGGCGACCGTGGAAAACCTGCTGGAGCTGTCGGAATCCACGCGCGAGGTGAACCGCGCCCGCAACGAGCGGCGGCGGCGCCGCGAGGATCTGCAGCGGCGCTACGACCTCACGGGCCTGGTGTTCTCCTCCGAGGCCATGGCGCGCACGCTGGAGCTGGCCTGCCAGGTCGCACGCTCGGAAGTGCCGGTGCTGATCACGGGCCCGAACGGCGCGGGCAAGGAACGCATCGCGGCGATCGTGCACGCGAATTCGATGGCCAAGCGCGGCCCGTTCATCGCGGTCAACTGCGGCGCGCTGCCGGGCGAGCTGATCGAGGCCGAGCTGTTCGGCGCGGAAGCCGGCGCCTACACGGGCGCCAACAAGGCGCGCGAGGGCCGCTTCGAGCTGGCCGACGGCGGCACGCTGTTCCTCGACGAGATCGGCAACTTGCCCCTGTCGGGCCAGGTGAAGCTGCTCCGCGTACTGGAAACCGGGCAGTTCGAGCGCCTGGGTTCCGGGCGCACGCGCCAGGTGAAGGTGCGCGTGCTGAGCGCGACCAATGCCGACCTCAAGGCGATGATTCGCGCGGGCACGTTCCGCGAAGACCTGTACTACCGCCTCAATGTGATCGAGGTGAACCTGCCGCCGTTGTCGGAGCGCGTCGACGACATCCTGCCGCTGGCCGAGTACTTCCTGGACGGCCGCGCCGAGCTGAGCGATGCCGCACGCGAAGCCATGCTCACCTACAGCTGGCCCGGCAACGTGCGCGAGCTGAAGAATGCGATCGAGCGCGCGGCTTTGCTGACATCGGACGGCCGCATCGGCCCCGAGCAGCTGAACCTGCCGCAGTCGGCGGTGCCCACCAATCGCAACCTCGACGAGCCCAGCCGCGAGGCGGTGGAAGCGGCGCTGGACAAGGCCGACGGCGTGGTCAGCCGCGCGGCGCAGGCGCTGGGCCTGTCGCGGCAGGCGCTGTACCGCCGGATGGAACGCTACGGGCTGGCGACGCAGGGGACGTGAGCGGCGCCAGCCCCGGCGCGGGGATGGGCAAAAAGGGGCAAGGTGCGCTGTGCCATGCCTAAAGATGGTTGCCCGGCGCAGCGTGCGCATATCAAGATGCCGCGATCCGGACGAGCCTGGGGAACGATCATGCGTCGATGGATGAGGTCCACGGTCACGGCGGCGGTTCTGCTGGCCGGCACCGTTCACGCGCAATCCGCGCCGACGGCGAGCGACAGCTGGCAGCGGCCGGCGGCGTCGTCCAGCGCGGGCGCGGCCTATGGCAGCCGTCCGGCGACGACGGCGCACGAGAGCCACAGCGCCTTCCGCTTCAAGGATGACGAGAAGGCCGATCCGCGCTTCCAGGTCACTTCGCCTAAGCGCCGCTACGGCCGTCCCGACAACATCTGCGAAGCCAATCCCACGGCCTCCACCTGCCGTCAGGCGCCGCCGCCGCGTCCTGGTCAGGGTTTCTGAGTGCCGCGTCGCCTCAACAGCCTGCAGACGCGGCTTTCGCTGCTGCTGTGCCTGGCCTACGTGTCTGGCGCGGCGATCTACATCGGCATCACGCAATGGCCGTTGCCGCAGCTGCTGCAATGGATGAAGCACGATCTGGGCGTGTCCGTGCAGCCGCCGGCGCACATGGGCGTGTGGGGTGGGCTGGCCTTCAGCGCGGCGATCGCGATTCCGCTGTCCATCTGGCTGGCGGGCATCGTGATGGACCCGCTGAGCCGGCTGCTGCGCGCCCTGGAAGGCGCGGTCGCCAGCTATCGCGATGGCGATTTCAGCTTCTCCATCGCCGCCACGCGCAACGACGAGCTCGGCGAGCTGATCCGCATGCACAACGCCCTGGGCCAGACGCTGCGCGAGCAACGCCAGAACCTGGCGCAGCGCGAGCTGCTGCTGGACACGGTCGTGCAGAACACACCGGTGGCGTTGGTGCTCACCGACACGAGTGGACGCGTCACTTACGCCAACATCGCTGCGCGCCATCTGTTCAACGAAGGGCGCTCGCTGCACGGCCTGGATTTCCTGGAGCTGCTGCAGGATGCGCCCGAGCCGCTGCGCCGCGCGGTGCAGGGCGGCGAGGACGCTCTGCTCACGGTGGAGATGGAGGGTAGCGAGGAAACCTTCCATCTCTCGCAGCGCAGCTTCCGCCTGCAGGGCCGGCCGCATCGGCTGCAGCTGTTCCGCCGCATGACGCGCGAGCTGTCGCGGCAGGAAGTGGCGACCTGGAAACGCGTGATCCGCGTGATCAGCCACGAGCTCAACAACTCCCTCGCGCCGATTTCCTCGCTTGCGCATTCGGGCGCGGAGCTGGCGCGGCGCGGACAGACCGAACGCCTGCCCGGCGTGTTCGCCACCATCGGGGAACGCGCTCGGCATCTGCATGGCTTCATCGCCGGCTATGCCAATTTCGCCAAGTTGCCGGCGCCGCAGCCGGTGCCTATCCAATGGCAACCGTTCCTGGACAGTCTCGCGCTGCACTGCGTCTTCCGCCTCGTGGGCGGCGTGCCGGAGCAGCCGGGCTGGTTCGATGCCGCGCAGATCGAGCAGGTGCTGATCAACCTGGTGAAGAACGCCCACGAGTCCGGCGGGCCGGACGACGAGGTCACGCTCTCGCTGGCAGTGATCGGGCGCGACTTGCGCATCGAGGTGGCTGACCGCGGCCCCGGCATGAGCGAGACCGTGCTGGCGCAGGCGCTGCTGCCGTTCTATTCCACCAAGCGTTCCGGCACCGGCCTGGGCCTGGCGCTGGCGCGCGAGATCGTCGAGGCGCACGGCGGCCGCATCACGCTGGCCAACCGGGAGCAGGGCGGCTTGCGCGTGAGCCTGCTGTTGCCGCTCAAGCTGGCCTGAAGCCGGCGCGGGATGCACCCTTGCGCGTGTGACGTCATAACGTAACCGCCCCCTTCGCCGGCCTCGCCTATACTCCGCGCCATCATCAAGGAAAGGAGTCAGGCCATGGGATCGCTTTTAGCTCTAGTGGTGGTGATCGTCGCGATCATCGTGATCGCCAAGCTGGTGCGCATCGTGCCGCAGGGCTACGAATGGACGGTGGAGCGCTTCGGCAAGTACACGCGCACCCTCACTCCCGGGCTGCATTTCCTGATCCCCTTCATCTACGGCATCGGCCGCAAGATGAACATGATGGAGCAGGTGCTGGACGTACCCTCGCAGGACGTGATTACCAAGGACAACGCCGTGGTGCGCGTGGACGGCGTGGTGTTCTACCAGGTGCTGGACGCGGCCAAGGCGGCCTACGAGGTGGCCAACCTGGAGCAGGCGGCGCTGGCGCTGGTGATGACCAATATCCGCACCGTACTCGGCTCGATGGATCTCGACGAGTCGTTGAGCCAACGCGATGCGATCAATGCGCAGCTGCTGCGCGTGGTGGACGAGGCGACGCATCCGTGGGGCGTCAAGGTCAACCGCATCGAGATCAAGGACATCGCGCCGCCGCGCGATCTGGTCGATTCGATGGCACGCCAGATGAAGGCCGAGCGCGAGAAGCGCGCACAGATCCTCGAGGCCGAAGGCCTGCGCCAGGCGGCGATCCTGAAGGCCGACGGCGAAAAGCAGTCGGCGATTCTCGCCGCGGACGGCAAGAAGGAAGCCGCGTTCCGCGAAGCCGAGGCGCGCATCCGCCTGGCCGAGGCCGAGGCGCAGGCCACCAAGCTGGTGTCGGACGCGATCGCCAGCGGCGACGTCAATGCGCTCAATTACTTCGTCGCCAACAAGTACGTCGAAGCGCTGAAGGAAATGGCGCATTCGCCCAACCAGAAAATGCTGCTGCTGCCGGTGGAGGCCACCGGCATCATCGGCTCGCTGGCGGGCATCGCGGAGCTGGCCAAGGAATCGCTGGGCCAGCAACAGGACAAGAACGCGGTCGCGCGCCGCACGCCGCCGGTCTGACGCGGCGCAAGGGGGACGCATGTTCGCTGACGTCGCAACGCATTACCTGTGGTGGATCCTCGCCCTGCTGCTGATCGGCGCGGAGGTGCTGCTGCCGGGTTATTTCATGCTGTGGATCGGCCTGGGTGCAGCGGCCACCGGACTGCTCACGCTGCTGGTGCCAGGGTTGTCGGTGATCGCCCAGGCGGTCGCCTTCGTGGTGCTGGCGTTTCTCTCCTGCGCGGCCTACTGGTACCTGCTGCGGCCGCGCCTGCAGCGCGAGGACGGGGACGAACCGCGACTCAACCGTCGCGGCGAGCAGAACATCGGCCAGCGCTACGTGCTGGCCGAGGCCATCGTCAACGGTCGCGGCAAGGCACGCGTAGGCGACGGCCTGTGGCTGGTCAGCGGGCCGGACCTGCCGGTGGGGACGACGGTCGAAGTCGTGGCCGTGGACGGCAACACCCTGCGGGTCAAGCCCGCGGCATGAATGACTCCAGGGCAGCAAGGGCGCTTCGCTGGTGCGGGCGCTTCCTGTACGCGTTCGCCTGGCCGGCGCTGCTGTTCTACGCTTTCTTGTTCGGCGGCAGCTTGGGCGCCTGCCTGCGCGAGAACGGCAGCCTGTTCGGTTGGCCGTTCTTTCTGTGGGTGGTATCCGCCATGTACGCCTGGCCGGCCGTGCTGGTCGTGTTGGCCGGCTGCATCGCCGCCGCCACCGTTCTGCCCGAGGCCGCGCGGGGAAGCTGGGCCAGACGCATGGCCTGGCTGGCCGGGGCGTCGGTGGCTGCCCTCGCCGTGGGCTGGGCGGTAGGAGGCGTCGGCAGCGTCTGCCATCTTGCGTGGTGAGTTCCGTCGTTCGGACGGCCAAACGTATTCAAGCCCGCAGCTTCCGGGTAAGAATGCGCCATGAGCTTCCCGACCCCATCGCCGACCGGCTTCGCTTCGCCGACTCAGCCGGCCCCCCATCAGTTCGCCACCGCGGCGCTGAATACACGTATCGCCTTCCTGGTGGAACTGGCCCGGCGCCTGCACCAGTACGGCACGTCCGCGCCGCGCCTGGAGATGGCGATCGCCGGCTCGGCGCTGCGGCTGGGGCTGGCGGCGGAAGTGTGGTCCAGCCCGACCGCGATCATCATTTCCTTCTCCGACCTGACGCAGGGCGAGGATGGCGTCGCCCAGGTCACCCAGGTGATGCGTCTGCCCCCGGGTGACGTGAACCTGGCGCGCTTGTGCCAGGCCGACCTGATCGCCGACCAGGTGATCGCCGGGCAGATGGAATTGCGCGACGGTTTCCGCCTGCTGCGCGACCTGGGCAAGCCGGACACGCGGCGCGCACAGGCCGGCGTGATCGCCAGCTACGGCCTGGCGGCGGCGAGCGTGGTGTCGCTGCTGTTGCACAGCTCTTGGGCGGACCTGCTGACGACGGCGGTGATCGGCCTGATGATCGGCACCATCACCGTGCTCTCGGCCACGCGCCCGCGCCTGGCCGTGGCGAGCGAAGCGATCTGCGCGCTGGTGGGCACCATCTTCGCGATCCTGGTGAGCGCGCTGGTGGTGCCGTTGGCGATCAAGTCGGTGATCCTGGCAGGGCTGATCATGCTGATGCCCGGCATGGCCCTCACCACCAGTGTGCGCGAGATCTCCAGCCAGCACTTGGTCGCGGGTGTGGCGCGAATGGGCGGGGCGCTGGCTACCCTGCTCAAGCTCACCTTCGGCACCGTGGCCGGGGCGCAGCTCTGCGCCGCGTTCGGCATTTATCCGCGGGATTTCGCGCTGCCTCCGCTGCCTTCCTGGACGGAGGTTCCCGCGCTGATGGTGGCGGCGATCGCCTTCGCCATGGCGTTCCGCGCCGCGCGGCGCGATTGGCCGGTGGTGATGGCCGCGGTGGTGGTGGGTTACGTGTCCACGCGCTGGGGCGGCTTGATCTCCGGGGCGCTCCCGGCCGCGCCGTTCGGTGTGTTCCTCGGCGGCTTCCTGCTTGGGGCGCTGGCGAATGTGTACGCGCGGTTCGCGCATCGCCCGGGGGCGGTGGTGAGGGAGCCGGGGATCATTTTGCTGGTGCCCGGGAGTGTCGGTTTCCGCAGTGTGTCGTATCTGCTGGAGAGGGATACGGTGCTGGGGTTCGATACGGGGGTGTTGTTGGTGACGTTGTTGATTTCGCTGGTGGCGGGGTTGTTGTTTGGGGATTTGTTGGTGGCGCCGCGGCGGTCGCTTTGAGTGTGGGTTGGGTTTTGGCGGGAGGCCGTGTGGTGGGTTGCGGCGACTGGTGTGGGGTTGGCTTAGGTTAGGGGGAGCATTCGCGGTCCTGGTTGGCGCGTGTTTCTGACCTTGCTCTCTCATTCCTCGTTGTTCTGGCGCAGATCGGGCAGGGCGCGATGCGCGGAGAAGGCTCGCAGGGGCCGCGAAGGGGCGAGCGGCGTAGGTTTGGGTGAGTCCACGAACCCCAACGTCGGGCGCTGATGATCGCTTCGGCCTTCCATCCTCGTCATTTCGGCGTAGGCCGGATGGAGCGCGTAGCGCGGAGAGCGTTCGCAGGGCGGCCCCGAAGGGGCGAGCGTAGCGAGGCATCCAGAGGCGGTTTCGCTCGGTTGTCGCGAAGTGGTCGCCGGTCTGGTCTCGCCCGAAGGGCGAGGGTTTCGCTCTCCTGCCGGAGAGCGAGTTACTTCTTCTTTGCTTGCCCAAAGAAGAAGTAACCAAGAAGAAAAGGCACCCTGCGCGGCGCCCTCCGCAGCCTTCGCTGCTACGGGTGCGTTGAGGGCTGGCCGGGCTTTTTGACAGGGCATCCATGCCCTGATCAAAAAGGCGGGGACGTCCTGTCCCCGCCCGCCTGCGGCGGCCTGATCGTCCAGCCCTCACCGCCGCGAAGGGAACCCGGGAAAAGCAAAAGCTCGCTCGTTGAGCGTTGCGGCTTTTTTTTCTCGCCTCAGTACCTCACTTCGCCTTCTCCCCTCCGGGGAGAAGGCGGGATGAGGGGCGGGTGCTCGCGAAAACGTATCAAGAGCGAAACCGCCATCTTAGTTAGCCGACGAGCGTACCAATCCGCGCGTGCTAGACCCACGAAGGTTGCCACCGTTGCGCCAATCAGCTCCGCCTTCCGCGCAGGAATCCCCCGCGCCATTACCCACACACCAACCAAAAATTCCCACCAACGACGCTGAGATAACTCAAGCCCTTTGCTATTGCCCACTCACGGCGGATGCCAAATGCGATGAGGGCAAAAGCACGCGCCTATCTTTGCCTTTAACAGCGAACGGCAGGTCGAACCCAGTGAGGCAGCGAAATCGCCGGGCGAATGCATGATATTGCAATCAGGGAAGACTCCGAACACCTGGCCGCATACCTCTCACACCCGCCCCACCTCTTACCGCAAAAAAGAAAACGCCGGCACGAAGCCGGCGTTTCCCATGTCGGAGTGTCGGGCGAAATCAGATCGCCAGATCCTTTTCCTTCTTGCCTGCCTTCAGCGCGTCGTTGAACCAGCGCGGGCGCTTGCCGCGGCCGGACCAGGTCTGTTCCGGGTCGGCGGGGTTGCGGTACTTCGGCGGGACGATGCCGCCGGTCTTGCGCACCTTGCCGGCGCGGCCCTGGCCGAACACGTCTTCGAAGGCGAAGCCTTCGGCCTTGATCAGGGCGTGGATCTTTTCGCGGAGCTTGGCGACCTTGTCCTTGCGCAGCTCGGTCTGGCGCTGCTGCGCCTTGGCGATGAGGTCGTTGAGCTGATTATGGTTGAGATTCTTGATATCGACAGCCATGACTACTCCCGGAGCGATGAGCCATTAAACGAGCATTATGTTGTTTTAGTGGGTGCCATCGAAGGCGTATTGCGCCGGTGATTCTCTATGATGTGCGCCGAAATTGTCAAAATCTGCCTTAATGCCGGGTATTGGGGCCGCCCAGTGGATACATTTATTGCGTCGCATTGGGGCTGATTAATACTAAACAAGGTTATTAATTCGCAGAAAACGCGCTTCGGCCGGCATGTCCGGTGTGGCCGGTTGGGCAGGGCCGTTTATCCGGAGGCGAAATGGGCGCCGATCTATGGCAACGCCAAAGCAAAACGGCCGCGCAAGGCGGCCGTTCGGAGCCCGATTGAGGGTCGATCAGCCCAACAGGGCGAACAGCTCCGCGCTGTCGATCGCCCGGCTTTCTGCCGCGTTACGGGCGCGGTACTCCAGCGTTCCCGCGGCGACGCCGCGTTCGCTGACCACCACGCGATGCGGGATGCCGATTAGTTCCATGTCCGCGAACATCGCGCCGGGGCGCAGGCCGCGATCGTCGAGCACCACTTCCACACCGCGATCCTGGAGCTCGCGATACAGACCCTCGGCCGCCGCAGTTACCTCGGGCAGGCCCTTGGGATTGATCACGCACACAGCGACGCGCCAGGGTGCCATCGCCTCCGGCCAGATGATGCCGGCGTCGTCGTGGCATTGCTCGATGGCAGCCGCGACGATGCGGCTGACGCCGATGCCGTAGCAGCCCATCAGCATGACCTGCGCCTTGCCGTTCTCATCCAGCACGGTGGCCTTCAGCGCCTCGGCATACTTGCTGCCGAGCTGGAACACGTGGCCGACCTCGATGCCGCGGCCCATGCGCAGCGCTCCCTTGCCGTCCGGCGACGGATCGCCCTCCACGACCTTGCGGATGTCTTCCACGCGGGTCATCCGTGCGTCGCGCTCCCAGTTGGCGCCGGTGTAGTGGGTGCCGTCCTGGTTGCCGCCGCAGACGAAATCGGCAAGCACCGCGGCACTGCGGTCGACGATGACCGGGATCTCCGCCGGCAGGCCGACGGGACCGATGAAGCCCGGACGCGTGCCGGTGACGGCAAGGATCTCGGCCTCGGAGGCCAGCACCGATTCGCCGGGCATTTCGGCCAGCTTGCCGGCCTTCACCTCGTTGACTTCATGGTCGCCGCGCACGCACAGCGCGACCAGGCCGTCGGTACCTTGGACCAGGATGGTCTTCACACACTGCGTCGGATCCACCTTGAGGAATGCGGCGACGTCCTCGATGGTCTTCTGCGTGGGGGTATCCACGCGCTTGAGCTCGGCGGCCGCTGCGGGGCGCGCCGTGGCGGGGGCCAGGGCTTCGGCTTTCTCGATATTGGCCGCGTAATCGGAGCCGTCGGAGAACACCAGCGCGTCCTCGCCCGAGTCGGCCAACACCTGGAACTCGTGGCTGGCGTTGCCGCCGATGGCGCCGGTATCGGCCTGCACCGCGCGGAACTTCAGGCCCAGGCGGGTGAAGATGCGCGCATAGGCGTCGTACATCGCCTGGTAGGTCGCGCCCAGCGATTCCTGCGTGAGGTGGAAGGAATAGGCGTCCTTCATCACGAACTCGCGCGCGCGCATCACGCCGAAGCGCGGACGGATCTCGTCGCGGAACTTGGTCTGGATCTGGTAGAAGTTGACCGGCAGCTGCTTGTAGCTCTTCAGCTCGTTGCGCGCGAAGTCGGTGACCACTTCCTCCGCCGTGGGCGCATAGCAGAAGCCCTGTTCCTTGCGGTCCTGGATCTTCAGCAGCTGTCCGCCGAACTTCTCCCAGCGGCCGGTTTCCTCCCACAGCTCGCGCGGCTGGATGGTCGGCATGAGCATTTCGATCGCGCCGGCGCGGTCCATTTCTTCGCGCACCACGTTCTCCACCTTGCGCATCACGCGCAGGCCCAGCGGCGCCCAGGTGTACAGGCCGGCGGCGAGCTTGCGGATCATGCCGGTGCGCAGCATCAGCTGATGACTGGCGATCTCGGCGTCGGCGGGCACTTCCTTGACGGTGGCCAGGTGGTATTGACTGAGGCGCATGCGGTTGGCTTTCCGGCGGGGCAAAGAAGCCGATTATAGGCGATCGGCACGAGCGCCCGGGCGCGGCGGGCCGCGTCCGGGGCTGCGCAGGGTGCCGCCGCAATGAGGCGGCGGGGTGTCAGTCGTTCGGGCAGTACTGCTTGTACTGGGATTCGGCGGTGGTCTGCTGCTGCTTGCGCTGCGCGTCGTCCAGCACGCGGGACTGGTTGCCTTCCTGCACCACGACGGGTTTCTTGTCGCGCAGGATCTCCAGGTTGCCCTTCAGCGTGGTGCACAGCTTCTTGCGGTTCTCGGGAGTATCGGCGACCGACTGCGCCCTGGCTGGCGCCGGCTCATTGGAGGCATTGGCCTCGCCGCGGCCATCCCCGGCGGTGGACTTGGCCGGCTCCGCCAGCGGCTGGACGCTGCCGGTGGTGGTGACCCGCTTGAACTGGGTGCCCTTCGGCGGCGGATTGTCGGAGTAGTGCACGGTGCCGCTGGCGTCGGTCCACTTGTAGGCCTGGCCCATGGCCAGGGGGGCGAGCAGCAGCAGGGCGACGGCGAGCAGCGGGCGACGCATGGTCTTCTCCGGGAAAAGATAGGTCTTGGAGGGCAGGCGCCCTTGTTAGCACCCGCAAGGATTGGACTCAAGCGATGGTTTACACTGCGCGCATTCCGTCACGGATTGATTCATGACTGAGAGCACGCCAGTCCGCACGCCGCGGCACCGGGGCATTTACCTGTTGCCCAACCTGTTCACCACGGGGGCCATGTTTTCCGGCTTCTACGCCATCGTGGCGAGCATCGGCGGCAGCTACAGCGACGCGGCCATCGCCGTGTTCGTGGCCGCGCTGCTGGACGGCATGGACGGCCGCGTCGCCCGCCTGACCGGCACGCAGAGCGAATTCGGCGTGCAGTACGACTCGCTCTCCGATCTGGTCAGCTTCGGCCTGGCGCCGTCGCTGGTGATGTACACCTGGTCGCTCTCGATGCTGAAGGAGTACGGCCCGCTGTGGGGCAAGATCGGCTGGGCAGCCGCCTTCATCTACGCCGCCTGCGCGGCGCTGCGCCTGGCGCGCTTCAATACCCAGGTCGGCGTGGCCGACAAGCGCTATTTCCAGGGGCTGGCCAGCCCCGCCGCCGCCGCCGTGTGCATGTCCTTCGTGTGGAGCATGGACAAGTTCGGCGTGGGCGGCGACGAGGTGTGCTTCTTCACGCCGTTCATGGCGGCGACCGTCGGTCTGCTGATGGTCAGCCGTTTCCGTTACTACAGCTTCAAGTCGCTGCCGATGGGCGAGCGCGACCGCGTGCCGTTCCTGTGGGTGATCGCGGCCCTGCTGATCCTGATTCCCTTCTTCGTGGACCCGCCGCGCATGCTGTTCGTCGTGTTCACCCTCTATCTGCTGTCCGGCCCGGCAATGACCCTGTGGGGTCGCGCCACCCGCCGCCGCCGCGGCGTGGCATGAGCGCGATGGGTCACGCTTTGGCCAGCCCCGGGCATCGCGCACGCCTGCTGCGCGCGCTGGGCGTCACGCCGTGGGTGCGGCGCGCGATGCCGCTCGACGCGTCGCCTGCCGGCCTTTCCCCGGAGCCGTTGGAGAAGGCCGAGGAGGCGGCTCCCGGTCACTGCGCGATCCTCTTGCCGGCCGGCTGCGACCCGCGCTCGCTGGACCTGCTCGGTCGCGCGCTCACCGCCTTCGGCCCGTCGGTGGCGCGCGCCGCGCGGATCGAAGTACGCGACGGCAAGCTGGCGGCACCGCCGCTGGCGCGGGCTTACCTCGTGTTCGGCGAGGCCCAGGCGCATGCGCTGGGCCGGGAGTTGCCGGCGACCCTGCTGCAGCAGGCGCATATCGTGCTGGCGGACGAGCCCGCGGCGATCCATGCATCGGGCGCCGGCAAGCGGCGTCTCTGGAACGCCCTGCGCAGCCTGCGCCGGGCATTGGCCGGTGCGGAGGGCTGAGCCGTGGTGGCGGTCGCCCGTCCCCACGCGGAAGTCCGCGCGATGCGGCGGGAGGATCTCGCCGGCGTCGCGGCCCTCGAGCGCGCCTCCTATGACTTCCCCTGGAGCGAAGGCATCTTCGGCGATTGTCTGAAGGCGGGGCACCCGAGCTGGGTGCTGTGGGTGGAAGGCGAGATGGCCGGCTACGGCGTGCTTTCCGTCGCCGCGGGCGAGGCGCACGTGCTCAATCTGTGCATCGGCCAGAATCACCGTGGCCTCGGGCTGGGGCGGCATCTGCTGCGCCGCCTGCTGGATGTGGCGCGGTGGAATGGCGCGGAGCGCG
This sequence comes from Dyella sp. BiH032, assembly GCF_031954525.1. Taxonomy (NCBI): domain Bacteria; kingdom Pseudomonadati; phylum Pseudomonadota; class Gammaproteobacteria; order Lysobacterales; family Rhodanobacteraceae; genus Dyella; species Dyella sp. BiH032. The sequence goes on along the minus strand of NZ_CP134867.1, from coordinate 4,172,309 downwards.
TGTTCCTGGAGGTGCGTCCGTCGAATCCGGTGGCGCAGGCGTTGTATCGGTCGATCGGTTTCGAGGAGATCGGGCGGCGGCCGAATTACTATCCGGCGAAGCAGGGTAGGGAGGATGCCATTGTGATGGCATTGGATTTCGCGGCGCCGTAGGTTGGGGTGAGCTTGCGAACCCCAACGTGAGCTAAGGGTCGCCTCGCGCTCCCATCCTCGTCATTCCGGCGCAGGCCGGGACCCGGTGGCGATAGCGCTCGGTTGTCGCCTTATGGCCAGTCTTGTCTCGCCCTCCGGGGCGAGGGTTTCGCTCTCCTGCCGGAGAGCGAGTTACTTCTTCTTGCTTGCCCATCCCCTCAAGGGGGACCACGAGAAGAAGTAACCAAGAAGAAGGGCCCCCTGCGCGGCGCCCTCCGCAGCCTACGCTGCTGCGAGTGCGTTGAGGGCTGGCCGGGCTTTTCGATCGGGCATCCTTGCCCTGATCGAAAAGGCGGGGACGTCCTGTCCCCGCCCGCCTGCGGCGGCCTGATCGTCCAGCCCTCACCGCCGCGAAGGGAACCCGGGAGATCAAGAGCGTTACGGAGCGTCGCTTCGCTCGCTCTTGTTTGTTCTTGCCTCGGTATTCACTTCTCCTTCTCCCCTCCGGGGAGAAGGCGGGATGAGGGGTCCTACGGAGCGATCCGTTCCAGACTCAAGCGCGGCTAACCGCACCGTCCCGGCAACGCCTTACCCCAACTTCCGCACCTGCTCGCGCAAGGCGGTGAGCTGCGTGCCCCAGTCGGCGATGCGCTGGCGTTCCTGCGCGACCACTTCGGCCGGTGCGTTGGCGACGAAGTTGGCGTTGCCCAGCTTGCCTTCACACTTCTTGATCTCGCTCTCGATGCGCGAAATCTCCTTGGCGAGACGCGCCTTCTCGGCATCTACGTCGATCAATCCGGCCAGCGGAATCAACACGCGCATCGCACCCACCACGGCCGCGGCGGCCGCCGGTTCGTCAGTACCGGCGATCCACTGCGGCGCATCCACGCGCGCGAGGAAGGCGATCTGTGCGGAGAACTTCGCCGCGCGCGCGCGATCGGCGTCGTCGCCGTCGGCCAGCAGCAGAGGGATGGTTTTGCCGGGGGCGATGTTCATTTCCGAACGGATGCGGCGGATGCCGCTAAGCACGTTCTTGAACCATTCGATCTCGGCCGTCGCAGCATCGTCCGCGGCGATCTCGTCGGCCTTCGGCCATGGGCGGCGCAGGATGCCTTCGTCCGTCAGGCCCAGCAGCGGCGCCACCGACTGCCAGATTTCCTCGGTGATGAAAGGAATGATCGGATGCAGCGCGCGCAGCACCGTCTCCAGCACCACCAGTAACGTACGGCGCGTGGACGCCGCAGCGACAGCGTCGTCGCCGTTGAGCGCGGGCTTGGACAGCTCCAGGAACCAGTCGCAGTACTCGTTCCACACGAACTCGTACAGTTCCTGCGCCAGCAGGTCGAAGCGATACGTGGCGAAGTGCTGCTCGACGTCGGCGAGCGCCTGCTTGAGGCGCGTAAGGATCCAGCGCTCGGCCTCCGTCGCCGGTGCACTGCCGGCCTCCGACAGCGAGCCATTCTCCACATTCATCAGCACGAAGCGCGCGGCGTTCCACAGCTTGTTGCAGAACGCCTTGTAGCCCTCGGCGCGCTTGATGTCGAAATTGATGGTGCGGCTGTAGCTGGCCAGCGCGGTGAAGGTAAAGCGCAACGCATCGGTGCCGATGGCGGAGATGCCGGTGGGGTAATCCTTGCGGATGCGCTTTTCCACGCGTTCGCGGTCACGCGGCATCAGCAGCGACTTGGTCGATTTCGCGACCAGCGGCTCCAGCTCGATGCCGTCGATCAGGTCCAGCGGATCCAGGGTGTTGCCCTTGGACTTGGACATCTTCTGGCCTTCGGCGTCGCGCACGATGGCGTTGATGTACACCTCGCGGAACGGCACCTGGCCGGTGAAGTACTTGGTCGCCATCACCATGCGGGCGACCCAGAAGAAGATGATGTCGAAGCCGGTGACCAGCACGGCGCTGGGCAGGAAGATCTTGTCCTGCTGCCAGTTGGCGACGACTTCGCCGCGCTCGTTCTTCACTGGGCCGTTGGCCGGCCAGCCGAGCGTGGAGAACGGCCACAGCGCGGAGCTGAACCAGGTATCGAGCACGTCTTCGTCCTGGCGCAGCGCGCCGACGGGAGCGGCGGCGGCATGCGCGCGGGCGTCCGCTTCGTCCTCGCCGACGAAGATGTTGCCTGCCTCGTCGTACCACGCGGGAATGCGATGGCCCCACCAGAGCTGGCGGCTGATGCACCAGTCCTGGATGTTCTCCAGCCACTGCGTATAGGTGGTGCTCCAGTTCTCCGGCACGAACTTGATCTCGCCCGAGCGCACGGCGTCCAGCGCCGGCTCGGTGATCGCCTTGCGGCCGCCCGGACGTCCATCCGCCTGCGCGTCGGAGGTGAGGTCGACGAACCATTGGTCGGTGAGCATCGGCTCGATCACCGCGTCCGAGCGCTCGCTCACCGGCACCTGCAGCTTGTGCGGTTTGGTCTCCACTAGCAGGCCTTCGGCCTCCAGGTCGGCGAGCACGCGCTTGCGCGCTTCGAAGCGGTCCAGGCCGCGATACTTTTCCGGCGCGTTGTCGTTGACCTTCGCGTCGAGCGTGAAGATGTTGATCGGCGCCAGCTTGTGGCGCTGGCCGATGGCGTAGTCGTTGAAGTCGTGCGCGGGCGTGATCTTCACGAAGCCGGTGCCGAACTCGCGGTCCACATAGTCGTCGGCGATCACCGGGATCTCGCGGCCGGACAGGGGCAGGCGCAGCAACTTGCCGACCAGGTGCGCATAGCGCTCGTCTTCCGGATGCACTGCGACGGCGACGTCGCCCAGCATGGTTTCCGGACGGGTGGTGGCGACCACCACGCTATCCTTGCCGTCCACGGTGGGATAGCGGATCGACCACAGATGGCCATCGCGCTCGACGTTGTTCACTTCCAGGTCCGACACCGCCGTGCCCAGCGCCGGGTCCCAGTTCACCAGGCGGTTGCCGCGGTAGATCAGGCCGGCGCGGTACCACTCCACGAACACCTTGCGCACCGCGGACGAGAGCCCTTCGTCCATGGTGAAGCGCTCGCGCGACCAGTCAGCGGCGACGCCCAGGCGACGCATCTGGTTGGTGATGGTGGAGCCGGACTCCTCCTTCCACTGCCACACGCGCTCGACGAAAGCCTCGCGGCCCAGGTCGTGGCGGGTCTGGCCCGCGGCAGCGAGCTGGTTCTCCACGATCTTCTGCGTGGCGATGCCGGCGTGGTCGGTGCCCACCTGCCACAGCGTGTTGAGCCCACGCATGTGCTGGTAGCGGATCAGCATGTCCATCACGGTCTGCTGGAACGCATGGCCCATGTGCAGGGTGCCGGTGACGTTCGGCGGCGGCAGCAGGATGCAGTACGGCTCGCCGTGGCCGGAGGGCTTGAAGTCTCCGCTGGCTTCCCAGCGGGCATACCACTTCGACTCGATCTGGCGGGGCTCGAAACTCTTGTCCATCGGGGGCTCGTCATGGCGCGCCCGGGAACGGGCGCGGTGGGCAGTCAAAGGAGGACGATTGTACGGGGCGGGGCCTGGGCTGCCAAAAAAGCCCGGCGGCGCCGCCAGGATGAGATGGGGGCGCGCTGCCCGGAATGCAGCGGGCACCGGTCGGCGGAGGGTGCGTCTGGCGGTCGGCCGCCCGGCCGCCGTGGGCTCAGGCGGGCTCGGGCAGCGCCGGAGGCTGGTCGGCCGGGACGGGATGCCCCGATTGCATGCCGGTGATGCGGATCAGGATGTGGACGAACAGCAGGTCCAGCGGCAGGCTGACCAGGTTGCTCGCGGTCTGGACCATGTTGACGTCCAGCAGTTCTCCGACCTGCTCCGCGTGGAGGCTCATCTGCATGGCAGCGCGGCCCAGGATGCACGAGGCCAGCCACAGGCCCCACCAGACGCGCAGATCCGGCGGCGTCGGTAGAGCCTCCCAGCCGCGCGGATCGCGGCTGGCTCGCCATATCTCGTTCATGGCGTGGAAGGGCTTGATCAGGTTGGCGAACGGCACGGCATACCAACCCACCGACCAGCCCGGGGTGTACTCGAGCCTCGTGGCGCCCAGCGCGCGGACGTTGGCGGCGGCGCGGTAGATCCACATCCCCGCCAGCACGAAGGTCAGTAGCAGGAGCGCGAGCTGGGGGTAGGCGACCAGCTTCTGCCAGAAGTCGCTGCGCTCGGCCGCCGCACGGATCGCCTCGGCGTTCTCGGCGGTCATGTCGGTGATCCGGTGCAGGACGTCGCGTTCGGCGTGGTTGGTGAACAGCGAAGCGACGTCCAGCGTGGCCTGCGCATAGAGCAGGCCGCTCAGCCACGTCGTCCGCGCCTTCAGGTCGCGGTACGTGTATTCCATGGTCGGTTTTCCCCCTGCCCGGTCCGGGCGCGGAGATCATCGGCCAGCGCGGGCGCCGTTGTCGAGCCGGGCCCGGCGCGCTATGGCTCGACCAGCTCGCCACCCCAATCGGCCGGATCCACGTCCGCCACGGACTCGGAGAACGTCCACACATGACCGCCGGGATCGACGAGGCTGCACTGCCGTTCGCCGTACGGATAGGTAACTGGTGGCCGGAGCACGGTGGCACCGGCGTCGCGGGCGCGGGCGGTATGGGCGTCCACATCGGCGACGCGCATCAGCACGGCCTGGGGGGCGACCGGTCCGCCGCCACCTTCGACGACGACGATGGCGCCATCGCCGGCATGCATCTGGATGCGGTGGTCGCCGATGCGCAGGCGCGTACGGAAGCCGAAGGCGCGGGCGAGCCATTCCGCGGCTTCGCGGACGTCGGTGTAAGCGAGCTCGGGAATCACCGTGCAGGCAGGCATGGAGCGGTTGTCGCGCATGACAGTCTCCTCGCGCGCCCCACGGCGCGGCGGTGGACGGCAGACTCTAGCCGTTCGTCTCGGCGCCCGCGCGTGGCGCGCTCAGGCCGCCCCGCTCGAAGGCGGGCCGCCATCGTTTGAAGCCGTGGCGGAGCTGGCGCCGGGAGCCGGCCCGGCGAGTGCGTTCTTGCGATTCGCCGCGGCGAAACGGCGCCGGGACGTTCACGCTGGCGCGCGCAGCGTCCGTCCGTACGCGTGCACTTCGTCCACCAGCACCTTCACGTGCTCCGGCTCGACTTCCGGCGTGATGCCGTGGCCGAGATTGAAGACGTGGCCCGGGTGAGGGCCGTAGCTGTCCAGCACGGCGCGTGCTTCGCGGCGGATGGTCTCCGGATTGGAGCGCAGCACCGCCGGGTCGAGATTGCCCTGCAGCGCCACGCGCCCGCCGACCGCGGCGCGCGCATCGGCCAGGTCGATCGTCCAGTCCACGCCCAGCGCGGCGCAGCCGGTGTCGGCCATGGCGGACAGATGACGGTTGGCACCCTTGGAGAACAGGATCACCGGCAGCTCGCGCGCATGCGCATCGGCCTTCAGCGCGTCGACCACCTGCGCCATGTAGCGCAGCGAGAACTCGCGGAACGGTGCCGGGCCGAGCATGCCGCCCCAGGTGTCGAACACCATCAGCACCTGCGCGCCGGCGGCGGCCTGCGCGGCCAGGTAGGCGGCGACCGAGCGCGCCAGCGTGTCGAGCAGCTGGTGTGCGAGCTTCGGCTCGTTCCAGCACATTGCCTTGAGCGTGGCGAAATCGCGCGAGCCTTCGCCCTCGACCATGTAGCAGGCCAGCGTCCACGGGCTGCCGGAAAAACCGATCAGCGGCACGCGGCCGTGCAGCTCGCGGCGGATCAGGCGCACGGCATCCATCACGTAGCGCAGCTCGCCGTCCATGTCCGGCACGTCCAGCTTCTCGACGTCGGCGCGCGTGCGCACCGGATGCGCGAACTGCGGGCCTTCGCCCTGCGCGAAGCTGAGGCCCAGCCCCATCGCGTCGGGAACGGTCAGGATGTCGGAAAACAGGATCGCCGCGTCCAGCTCGAAGCGCTCCAGCGGTTGCAGCGTCACTTCGCAGGCCAGCTCCGGCGATTGCGCCAGCGCCATGAAGCTGCCGGCGCGCGCGCGGGTGGCGCGGTATTCCGGCAGGTAGCGGCCGGCCTGGCGCATCACCCAGATGGGCGTGGTGTCGGTGGGCTCCCGGCGCAGCGCGCGCAGGAAGCGGTCGTTCTTGAGGACTTCGGTCATTTCAACGTCCGTATGGGCCGTCCATGCCCTGGCTGAACATCAGGCGATAACCGCGCTTGAGCTGCGCGTCGCGCGCCTTCTCGAACGCCGCTATCGCGTCGTCGCGCTCCAGGAACTGCTCGCGCTTGAGCGTGGCCTTGCCGCCCTGCACGCCGGTCTCGCGATACAGCGTCCAGCCGCCGAGCAGGTCCTGCTCCAGCACGATCTGGACATAGCGGGGCGCTTCGCCGGAGCCGGGCGCGGTTTGCAGGTAGAGGCGCATGGAGGGTTGCATGTGGATAGGTGCGGTGAGCCGCAAGTCGCTCATTCTAGGGGGCGGAGCCGGCCGGGGGCGAGTGCGGCGAAGCCGCAGCGGGCCGTGCACCGGCGGGTGGCTGGCTGTGTCGCTGGTTCCAGAGAGCGATGGCGCCCCATGCCGCAGCTAGCGTCAGTACGCCGGCGCAGGCAATCAGACGGCCATGGCGCTCGAGCTGGCGACCGCGCGGAAACCGCCCCAGGGTCAGGACCAGCAGCACGCCGCGACCGAGCTGGCGCAAGCCGCCCGTCCAGGCCAGGTCTCCAATGATCAGGCGCAGCAGTCGAGCCAGGCCACCGGGTCCGTCCAGAAGCTCGTGCGCCACGGTTGCGCGCGCCTTCAGCCGACGGCTTCGCGCAGCGTGGCCAGTACCGCGCGCTCGTCCACGCCGCCGACGATCTCGGCGCGGCCGATGCCGCGCCACAGAATCAGGCGCAACGTGCCGGCGGTGTTCTTCTTGTCCAGGCGCATCAGGGCCAGCAGCGCTTCCGGATCCATGCCGGGCGGGATCGCCGTGGGCAGGCCCAGCCGCTCCAGCAGGCGGCGCAGGCGCGCGGTATCCGCGGCGCCGCTCATGCCCAGGCGCTCGGACAGCCGCGCGGCGAGCAGCATGCCGACCGCCACGCCTTCGCCGTGCAGCAGCACGGTGTACTTGCCCGCGGTTTCCAGCGCATGGCCGAAGGTATGGCCGAGGTTGAGCAATGCGCGCTCGCCCTGCTCGGTTTCGTCGCGGGCGACCACGCCCGCCTTGTAGCCGACCTTCCGCGCGATCGCTTCGGTCAGCGGAACGGATTGGCGGGCGGCGAGAGCGTCGGCCTGCGTTTCCAGCCATTCGAAGAACGGCAGGTCGCCGATCGCCGCACCCTTCACCACCTCGGCCAGGCCCGCGCGGTATTCGCGCTGCGGCAGCGTGGCGAGCGTGTCGATATCCGCGATCACTGCGCGCGGCTGGTGGAAGGCGCCGACGAGGTTCTTGCCCGCCGGCAGGTTCACGCCGGTCTTGCCGCCGACGGACGAATCGACCATTGCCAGCAGCGTGGTCGGCATCTGGATGAAGTCGATGCCGCGCATCCAGCACGCGGCGGTGAAGCCGGCCAGATCGCCCACCACGCCACCGCCCAGCGCGACCACGCAGGCATCGCGCGTGGCGCCCAGCTGTGCCAGCGCATCCAGCGCGCGGCCGACGTTGTCGAAAGTCTTGTGCGCTTCGCCGTCATCGAGCAGGAAGGCCGACCACTGCAGGCCTTCGAGACCCTTGGCCACGCGGTCGAGATACAGCGGCGCTACCGTGGTGTTGCTGATCACCAGCGCATGGCGGCCGCGCAGCATGGCGCACCAGCGGTCGCGGTCCTCCAGCAGTCCGGCGCCGATCCATACGGGATAGCTGCGCGCGCCGAGGGCAACGTCGATGGTGCGGGGTTGGGTCGTGTCGTTCATGCTCATGCGGCTTGCTGGCGCTGCCAGTGCTGGTCGATCAGGGCGATGCTGCGTTCGCTGGCGGCCTGGACGAGTTCGTGCTCGCCGGGAATCGCCAGGTCGGCGATGTCCTGATAGAGCGGCGTGCGTACGAGGGCCATGGCTTCGAGTTTCGCGCGGCGGTCCTCGCCGGCCAGCAACGGGCGGCTGCGGTCGCGGGCGAGACGTTCCAACTGCTGTTCCAGCGTGGCCTGCAGCCACAGCACGTAGCCGCGCTCGGCGAGCAGGCGGCGGTTGGCGGGATCCAATACGGCCCCGGCGCCGGTGGCCAGCACCACGCCGCGGCGGGCGCTGCAGTCGTCGAGCAGGGTGCTCTCGCGCCGGCGAAAACCGGCCTCGCCCTCCAGCTCGAACACCGTGCTCACCGCGGCGCCGCAATGGCGCTCGATTTCCTGATCGAGATCGAGGAACTCCAGCCCATAATGCGCGGCGAGCCGTCGTCCGATCGACGTCTTGCCGGCGCCGGTCGGACCGACGATGAACAGGTTGCACGAGGGATTCATATATGCCGACTTTAGCAGCAGGCTCGACATGACCGAACGGGTATTGCTGGCCGGATGCGGCGATCTGGGACTGCGCGTCGCGCAGCGGTTGCTGGCGCAGGGCGCCGAAGTGTTCGCGCTGCGCCGCTCGCCGCCCGCGGACGCCGGGGATGGCCTGCGCTGGCTGCGCGGCGACCTGACCCGGCCGGACACGCTGCGCGACCTGCCGTCCGGCCTCAGCCAGGTGGTGTTTTCGCCGACGCCGGGCGCGCGCGACGAAGCGGCTTATCGCGCGGTGTTCGTCGACGGCCTGCAGTACCTGATGGCAGCGCTCGCGGACGCGCCGTTGCAGCGCGTGTTGTTCGTGTCTTCCAGCGCGGTGTACGGCGAGCATGGCGATGCCTGGGTGGACGAGGACACGCCTCCCGCTCCGCCGGGCTTCAACGGCCGCGTTCTGCTGGAGGCGGAGCGATGGCTGGCAGCGCAGCCGGTGTCTTCGGTGAGCCTGCGGCTGGCGGGTATTTACGGGCCGGGACGCATGCAGCTGGTCGAGCGCATCCGCGCCGGGCAGGCGCCGGTGCGGCGCGATCCGCCGCATTGGTCGAACCGCATCCACGTCGACGATGCGGCAGCGGCGGCGGTGCACCTGCTGGGCCTGACTGCGCCGGAACGCGTGTATGTCGGTGTGGACGACACGCCGTTGCCGCTGCACGTGCTTTACGAGCATCTGGCGGGGTTGGTTGGGGCGTCCCGGCCGGAGGAGGGGGCGGCGCCGCCGGGTGTCGGGAGCAAGCGGTTGAGTAATGCGCGGTTGCGGGGGAGTGGGTTTGGGGTGGTTTGGGGGGATGCGCGGGAGGGGTATCGGGTTTTGCTCGAGGGAACGTAGGTTGGGGTGAGTTTGCGAACCCCAACGGGCGCGGAGGGTTGCCTCGCCTCCACCTACTCGTCATTCCGGCGCAGACCAGACGTAGCGCGTGGCGCGGAGAACGCGCGTAGGGCGGCCCCGAAGGGGCGGGCGCAGCGAGTCACCCAGTAGCGACACGGCTCGGTTGTCGCCTCATGGCCAGCCGTGTCTCGCCCCTCCGGGGCGAGGGTTTCGCTCTCCTGCCGGAGAGCGAGTTACTTCTTCTTGCTTGCCCAAGAAGAAGTAACCAAGAAGAAGGGCCCCCTGCGCGGCGCCCTCCGCAGCCTTCGCTGCTGCGGGTGCGTTGAGGGCTGGCCGGGCTTTTCGACAGGGCATCCTGCCCTGATCGAAAAGGCGGGGACGTCCTGTCCCCGCCCGCCTGCGGCGGCCTGATCGTCCAGCCCTCACCGCCGCGAAGGGAACCCGGGAGATCAAGAGCGCGACGGAGCGTCGCTTCGCTCGCTCTTGTTTGGTTTTCGCCTCGGTCCATCACTTCTCCTTCTCCCCTCCGGGGAGAAGGCGGGATGAGGGGCGGGTGCTCGCGACAACGCTCCACAAAACTTCCGCACAAAAATCCTCCATCCATCACTCTTCCCCAACTGTGTGGGACGATCCCGCCACACTCCAACGCAAGGACTCCCCATGGCCCGCATCTCCCCCCACATGGTCACCACCGCCAACGACCTTCCCGGCTATCGCGTTGTCCGTCCCATGGGCATCGTGCGCGGCATCACGGTTCGCTCGCGCAGTGTCATCGGCAATCTGGGGGCGGCGTTGCAGACGTTGGTGGGTGGGAATATTTCGATCTACACCGAGCTTTGCGAGAAGGCGCGCGAGGAAGCTTTCGAGCTCATGCTTCAGCACGCCGGCGAGCATGGCGCCAACGCGGTCGTGGCGATGCGCTACGACGCTAACGACGTGGCAGAAGGAGTGACCGAAGTGCTGGCCTACGGCACGGCGGTGCAGGTCGAGCCGGTCGCATAAGTCGGGGAAGTGGAGCGGCGACGCCTGCGTGCGTCGCCGGCTTAGAAATGGCTGAGGCCGGTGACGTGGCGTTGCGTGTCGTATTCCACGCAGGTGTCGGCCAGCGCGGGCAGGGTGGCCAGGGCGTGGCGGCTGAGACGTTCGAAGTGGGCGAGGAAGCGTTCCATGGCGGACGCTTCCATCGCCAGCGGCGCGTGGCGGGCCAGCAATTGCTCCTCCTGTTCGCTGCGCCACTGGCGCACCACTTCCCAGTTCGGCGCCTGCAGCACCACGAGCGCATCCAGCTTACGCCATAACGGCTGGTAGCCGCGCAACTGCTTGTTGACCCAGTGGCGCCAGGTGCCGTCGGGGTCTTCGGTGCGCTCCAGTTCGTTGACCGGAACTTCCAGAGCGGACTGCAGCTGCGGGCGGATGCCCAGTGCCCAGCCTTCCAGAATGATCAGCTTCGGCGGGCGCGTCACCCGGGGCCAGCGCGACGGCGGGACGCGCGTGTCGCGGCCCTTGTCGAAGCGGGGGTAGGTCACTGGCAGCTTGTCCGAGGCGTGCGGCAGCGCCGCCAGCACGGACATCAGCAGTTCGATCTCGTGCGTGCCGGGCACGCCGCGGGTGCGCAGCAGCGGATGCACCTGGTGGGCAAGGGCCTCGCGGTCGCTGCGGCTGTAATAGAAATCGTCGAGTGACAGTATCTCGGTCGCCCAGCCGCGCGCCTCGGCTTGGGTCTTCACTTCCCGCGCCAAGGTGCTCTTGCCGCTGCCCTGGAGGCCGGAGATGCCGAGCAGGTACGGTCGCTTGGAGCGGGCGATGCGCCCGGCGTACTGGTCCAGCAGGAGGCCCGCCAGGGTGGAATTCTGCGTGCTAGCATCGTTAACCATCCGCGCATGATGACGCGCGCCGGCCACGATTCAAGACCCATGCTGAAACCTGAAATCCTCGAGACCTTCCAACAGCTGCTGGAGGGTGCCCGGGCGAGCGGCGATCCCGAGCCGACCGCCATGACCTTGTCCAGCGCCGACGCCGGCGGCCGGGTCAGCTCCCGCATCGTGCTGCTGAAAGGCGCCGACGAGCGGGGCTTTCGCTTCTTCACCAATTACCAGAGCGACAAGGGCAACCAGCTCGAAGCGCATCCGCAGGTGGCGCTCTGCTTCCATTGGAAGACCTTGCGCGAAGGTGTGCAGGTGCGCATCGAAGGCGCCGCGCGCAAGCTGCTGGACGAGGAGTCCGATGCATACTTCGCCAGCCGCCCGCGCATGAGCCAGATCGGTGCGTGGGCCTCGCTGCAGTCCCAGACCCTGCCGGACCGCGAGACTTTCGAGCAGCGCGTGGCGCGCTACGAGCAGGAGTTCGAAGGGCGCGACGTCACGCGTCCGCCACATTGGGGCGGGTATGTGGTCGAGCCGGACATGATCGAGTTCTGGTACGGGGCCCAGTTCCGCCTGCACGAGCGCGTGCGCTGGAGCCGCCACGGCCAGACCTGGACGCACCGCATGCTGTATCCCTGAGGAACCCGCCATGACCCGAGCCGCGCCCGCCGGACACGTCGCCCAACAGGGTTTCACCGTGCATACGCGCGGCCGCGGATTCAGCGAGATCACCGACAAGGTGACCGAGGCGGTCATGGCCAGCGGCGTGCAGACGGGCATCGCCCATGTCTTCACCACCCATACGAGCTGTTCGCTGCTGATCAGCGAGAACGCCGATCCGGCAGTGCGTGAGGATCTGGAACGCTGGTTCGCCCGCGCCGTGCCCGACGGCGACGCCATCTTCGAGCACGACGCCGAAGGCCCGGACGATATGCCCGCCCATGTCCGCTCCATCCTCACAGGCGTCAGCCTCACGCTGCCGGTGCACGGCGGCAAGCTGGTGCTGGGGACGTGGCAGGGCGTGTACCTGTGGGAGCACCGGCGCGATCCGCATCAGCGCAAGATCACGGTGACGGTGGTCGGTCACTGAGCGTCACGCCGCGACCGTTCGCCGATTCCTTCATTTCTTTTGGCGACGCCGGCCGGCTATGGCAGTGTCGGACGCCGCTTTCCCACCTCAGCCCCGACGCATGTCCGACGACACCTTCCCCCACCGCATCGTCTGCCTCACCGAAGAACCGACCGAAGTGCTGTATGCACTCGGCGAAGAACACCGCATCGTCGGCATCTCCGGTTTCACCGTGCGGCCGGCGCGGGCGCGCAAGGAGAAGCCGAAGGTGTCGGCGTTCACCAGCGCGAAGATCGGCGAAATACTGAAGTTGGAGCCGGACCTGGTGATTGGCTTCTCCGACATGCAGGCGGACATCGCGCGCGACCTCATCAAGGCGGGCGTGGAAGTGTGGATCAGCAACCATCGCAGCGTGGACGGCATCCTCGCCTACATCCGCCGGCTCGGCGCGATGGTCGGCGCCACGGCGAAAGCCGAAGCCTATGCCCGCGAAGCGGAGCGGCATATCGCCGCAGTACTCGCGGCAGCCGAAGCGTTGCCCAAGCGTCCGCGCGTGTATTTCGAAGAATGGGACGAGCCGCTGATCACCGGCATCCGCTGGGTGGCGGAATTGGTGCGCATCGCCGGCGGCGAAGACGTGTTCCCGCGGCAATCGGGCGAGTCGCTGGCGAAGCACCGCATCCTGGAAGACCCCACCGAGGTCGTCCGCGCCACACCCGACATCATCTTCGGCTCCTGGTGCGGCAAGCGCTTCCGCCCGGAACACGTCGCAGCACGGCCTGGTTGGGATGCGATTCCCGCGGTGCGCCATGGCGACGTGTACGAGATCAAATCGCCAATCATCCTGCAGCCGGGGCCGGCAGCGTTGTTCGATGGGCTGGCGGAATTGCATCGGCACATCGCGGCATGGGCTGCGAGGGGTGAAAGAGGGGCGTAGCGTGCCTGATGGGCGTCGCTTTCGGGCTGTTGGGTTTCACCGATGCTCATGCGGCATATTGAGATTTAGCCCTAGATGGCTTGTGGCGAGCACCCGCCCCTCATCCCGCCTTCTCCCCGGAGGGGAGAAGGAGAAGTGATGTACCGAGGCAAGCAACCAACCAAACAAGAGCGAGCGAAGCGACGCTCCGTACGGCTCTTGATCTGCCGGGTTCCCTTCGCGGCGGTGAGGGCTGGACGATCAGGCCCGCGAAGCGGGGCGGGGGCAGGACGCCCCCGCCTTTTCGATCAGGGCAAGGATGCCCTGTCGAAAAGCCCGGCCAGACCTCAACGCACCCGGAGCAGCGTAGGCTGCGGAGGGCGCCGCGCAGGGGGCCCTTTCTTCTTGGTTACTTCTTCTTTGGGCAAGCAAAGAAGAAGTAACTCGCTCTCCGGCAGGAGAGCGAAACCCTCGCCCTCCGGGCGAGACAGGGCTAGTCATAAGGCGACAACCGAGCGATGCCGCCACTTGTCAGCGCACGCCCCTCGGCGAGCCCCATCAATGCCCAGCCAACTGCGTCCCAAGCGCCGCCAACGGCGCCGCCACCAAAATCCGCAACAACATCAGCACGATCATCGCCACCCACGGCGAAAAATCGAGCCCCCCCGCCACCAGCCTGCCGCGTAACGGCCGCATCACCGGCCCCACCAGGCTGCCCACCAGGCGCAGCACCGGATGACGCTGATTCATCGAGAACAGACTGAAAAGCGACCATACGAAGATCAGGATCACGTAGGTCAACAGCACCAGATCCAGCAGATCCGCCAGGCCAAGCACCAGCAGTCCCAGGATATTCGGCGCCGCACCCAGCAAGGCGTAGGAGATCGCCCGCCGCAGCAGCATCAGCAGCCACAGCACCAGCACGGCCGCCAGATTGATCCGCCGCCAGTTGGGCAGCACACGCCGCAGCGGCGCCAGCACCGGGTTGGTGTAACGGTAGAGGAACTGGCTCAGCGGATTGTTGAAATCCGCGCGGCTGGCTTCCGCCAGCAGGCGCAGCAGGAACACGGTGGCGATCAGGCCGAAGGCGATGTCGACCAGGAAGGAAAAGGCAGTCAGCAGATAGCTCACGAGGCGTCATCCAGGGCAGCGGCCAGTGCTTCGCCGCGGCGCGTGGCGGCGGCGACGGCGCGGGAGACGATACGCGGCAGGCCATCGGCGGCAAAGCTTTCCAGCGCAGCCTGCGTGGTGCCGTTGGGGGAAGTGACGCGGCGGCGCAGTTCGGCCGGCGCTTCGCCGCTTTCGGCCAGCATGCGGCCGGCGCCGAGGCAGGTCTGGGCGGCGAGGGCGCGTGCAGTCTCGCGCGGCATGCCCTGGGCGACCGCCGCATCCTCCAAGGCCTCGACCAAGGCAAAGAAATAGGCCGGGCCGGAACCGGACAGGGCCGTGACGGTGTCCATCTGCGCCTCGTCGTCGATCCAGCGAGTAAGCCCTACCGCGTCCAGGATGTGCTGCGCCTGCGCCCGCTGCGGCTGGCTGACGCGCCCGTTGGCGCACAGGCCGGTGGCGCCGGCGCCGATCAGGGCCGGCGTATTCGGCATGCAGCGGACGATCGGCAGCAGGCTGCCGAACCAGCGTTCCAACTGGTCGATGCGCACGCCCGCGGCGATGGAGATCAGCATCGGGCGGCGCTGCTTGAACACGTCCTGCAGCTCGTTGCGCAGCGCCGGCATGACTTGCGGTTTCACCGCCAGCACCACCACATCCGCGTCGGCAACCGCGCTGCGGCTGTCCGCATAGCAGGCGACGCCGAACTCCCGGCCCAGCTCCTGCCGCGCGTCGGCGCGCGGTTCGGCGACGCTGACCGTGGAGGCCGCGATGCCGGTCTTCAGCAGGCCGCCGATCAGGCTGCGCGCCATGTTGCCTCCGCCGATGAAAGCGATGCGGGTCATGCGGACTCCTTGGGGTAAACCGGGGGCCATACCTTACCCGCAGGTGGGGGTGAGCGCAGCGAACCCAACGAGCGCCGCGGCATCGCCGGCCGCCGTTCCGGCAGGGGCGGCTGGCCGCGCTGGGCGTAGGGCATCCCCGCGGCGCGGCCGGGGCCAGCCCCCCGGCGTGCCCCGGCCTACGCGGTTATCACTTTCAAACATCGGCCGGTCGAAAGACTGGCCCCTGTCGCCGCGCCGCGAGTAGTATCGGGCCGCTGCGAGGGGGACCTGCGAGGGTGGCAGCGCACAGGCCGTGTCAGGCTGCCCGCGACCGTTCCCCGCGCGTACCGCCCAAAGCTGACGTTCGAAGGGGAATCCATGGATATCGCCGAACTACTGGCCTTCTCGGTGAAGAACAAGGCGTCGGACTTGCACCTGTCCGCCGGCTTGCCGCCGATGATCCGCGTGGACGGCGACGTCAGGCGCATCAATATTCCGGCGCTCGAGCACAAGCAGGTGCACTCGCTGATCTACGACATCATGTCGGACAAGCAGCGTCGCGATTACGAAGAATTCCTCGAAGTCGACTTCTCGTTCGAGATCCCCGGCCTGGCCCGTTTCCGCGTGAACGCGTTCAACCAGAACCGCGGCGCCGGCAGCGTGTTCCGTACCATTCCCTCCGAAGTGCTCACCCTGGAGGACCTGGGCGCCCCACGCATCTTCCGCGAGCTGATCGAGCAACCGCAGGGCCTGATCCTGGTGACCGGCCCGACCGGCTCGGGCAAGTCCACCACGCTGGCGGCGATGGTCGATCACATCAACAAGAACGAATACGGCCACATCCTCACCATCGAGGACCCGATCGAATTCGTGCACACCTCGCAGAAGTGCCTGGTCAACCAGCGCGAGGTGCACCGCGACACCCACGGCTTCAACGAGGCGCTGCGCTCGGCGCTGCGCGAAGACCCCGACTACATCCTGGTGGGCGAGCTGCGCGACCTGGAAACCATCCGCCTGGCGCTGACCGCCGCGGAAACCGGCCACCTGGTGTTCGGCACCCTGCACACCAGCTCGGCGGCCAAGACCATCGACCGCATCATCGACGTGTTCCCCGCCGGCGAAAAGCCGATGGTGCGCTCGATGCTGTCCGAATCGCTGCGCGCGGTGATTTCGCAGTCGCTGCTCAAGAAGGTCGGCGGCGGACGCCTGGCGGCGCACGAGATCATGGTGGGCATCCCCGCGATCCGTAACCTGATCCGCGAGGACAAGGTGGCGCAGATGTACTCTGCCATCCAGACCGGCCAGCAATACGGCATGCAGACCTTGGACCAGAACTTGCAAGACCTGGTCAAGCGCGGCCTGGTGACGCGCCAGCAGGCGGCGGCCTATGCCAGGAACAAGGAAGTGTTCAAGTAATCCAGGGAATGGGGATTGGGAAATAGAGAATGGGTAAAGCGCGTAACCGCAAGCTTGCCCGGACTTGCTCTTCCGATTCCCTGTTCTCTATTCCCGACTCCCTCCCGGAGGGCATATGAGCGACTTCGATTTCACCTCCTTCCTCAAGCTGATGGTCCACAAGAAGGCCTCGGACCTGTTCATCACGGCCGGCGTCGCGCCGTCGATGAAGGTGCAGGGCCGCATCGTGCCCATCACGCAGAGCCCGCTGTCCGCGCAGCAGTCGCGCGACATGGTGCTCAACGTCATGACGCCCGCCCAGCGCGAGGAGTTCGAGAAGACCCACGAATGCCAGTTCGCCATCTCGGCGCAGGGCGTGGGCCGCTTCCGTGTCTCGTGCTTCTACCAGCGC
The DNA here is from genome assembly GCF_031954525.1 of Dyella sp. BiH032. NCBI lineage: Bacteria > Pseudomonadati > Pseudomonadota > Gammaproteobacteria > Lysobacterales > Rhodanobacteraceae > Dyella > Dyella sp. BiH032. The sequence goes on along the minus strand of NZ_CP134867.1, from coordinate 4,155,394 downwards.
AACTGCGTGGGCATGGTGCTGCGCCGGATCGAGGCCAAGATCCCGACGGTGGAGGAACTGAGCCTGCCGCCGGTGATCAAGCAGCTGGCGATGACCAAGCGCGGCATCATCATCTTCGTCGGCGGCACCGGCACCGGTAAGTCGACCTCGCTCGCGGCGATGATCGGCTACCGCAACGCCAACTCGACCGGGCACATCATCACCATCGAAGACCCGATCGAATACGTGCACAAGCACGAAGGCTGCATCATCACGCAGCGCGAGCTGGGCATCGATACCGACAGCTGGGAGAACGCGCTGAAGAACACGCTGCGCCAGGCGCCGGACGTGATCATGATCGGCGAGGTGCGTACGCGCGAGACGATGGAGCACGCCATCAACTTCTCCGAGACGGGCCACCTGTGCCTATGCACCCTGCACGCGAACAACGCCAACCAGGCGATGGACCGCATCCTGCATTTCTTCCCGGAAGACCGCCGGCAGCAGCTGTTCATGGACCTGTCGCTCAACCTCAAGGGCGTGGTGGCGCAGCAGCTCATTCCCACGCCGGACGGCAAGGCCCGCCGCGTGGCGGTGGAGATCCTGCTGGGCACGCCGCTGGTGCAGGACTACATCCGCCAGGGCGAGATCCACAAGCTCAAGGAAGTGATGAAGGAATCCACCAACCTCGGCATGAAGACCTTCGACCAGAGCCTGGTCGAGCTCTACCACGCCGGCGAGATCTCCTACGAGGACGCCCTGCGCCACGCCGACAGCTCCAACGAAGTGCGCCTGCGCATCAAGCTGGCCCAGGGCGGCGACGCCCACACGCTTTCGCAGGGTCTGGACGGGGTGGAGCTGGAAGAGACCCGCGATTCCAACCAGTTCGGCGGCGGGATGCTGTATCGCTGAGCGGGGGAGCCGGCGAACCGGATTTCTTTCACGATGGAGAACGGCGGCTTCGGGCCGCCGTTCCTGTTTTAGCGCCGCGATAGCGGCTGCGTTCTTCGTTACGTCAAAAAAGAAAGGGGCCTTGCGGCCCCTTTCCAGTCTTGCGCGCTTGCCAGCGCGACGGTCACTTGGCGGTATCGCTGATGGTCACGCCGCTGGTGTCGACCGTCTTCACGCCCTTGACCGCCTTGGCGACGCTTTCGATCTTGGCCTTCTGCGCGGAGCTGGCGGCGGTGCCCGTGATGGTGACGACGCCGTCCGTCGTATTGACCGACAGATCGCCGCTCTTGACGCCCTTGGTGGTCGCCAGCTCGGATTTCACCTTGGTGGTGATCCAGCCGTCGGCGGCCTTGTCGGGCACGGTCTGGTTGGTAGAGGACTTCTGCATTGCGCCGGCATCCTGCGCGGCGACCTGCGCCAGCGGCGAGGCGGCGAAGACCGCGGCCAGGCCAGCGGTGAACAGGGTCTTGCGGAACAAAGTCGAAGTCTGCATGGCAACTCTCCTGTGTAGGGGACGCTGTCCGGGGGACGCGGACAGTAGGACGGGTCGCTTTGAGCGTCCGTCGTCCATACCAACAGCACCGGTGTGAACATCGCTTCGATAGCGGGCCGGCCCGTTCAGTGCGGGCTGCTCATTGCGAAGGATTCGTGCTCGAGATGCAGAGAATTCGTAAGCTTTCGCGAAACTTGCGCTGCTGCGGTGCGGCAGCACATGTTCTCTTTCAAGACAGTGGATTACGGCATTTCATGTGCGAAAGCAGGGTCATGACTAGTGACACAGCTCAGAAAATTGCGTTACGAATTCGTTGAGCTTCGCACGATGTTGCGTTATACAGCCGGCTGCTCTTGGGGCCGGACGGTTGCGAGAGGGGGGCTCGTCGAGGGCCATCTGGTTGAGCCGTCCGGGAGCGTTCCGTTCTTCCTCTGAGCAGGGTCCCACCCCGGGCCCGCACGACCCACATCCCCGGTCCGCACCTACTGCGGATCTTTGCGTTGCTACAAGTTGATGGGAGTACAACTCGTGAGTTACTTCGCTGCTTTTACGAAGCGGCCTAAGGGGCGTTCGTCCCTGGCCCTGGCCGTTGCCCTCGCCCTGGCGAGCACCGGCGCCCTCGCTCAGTCCAACATCACCGGTTCGATCTTCGGCCAGGTGGCCCCGCAGTCGGGCAACACCGTCGAGATCAAGAACGTCGACACCGGCCTGACCCGTTCGGCCACGGTCGACGAGCAGGGTCGCTACCGTTTCAGCTCGCTGCCGACCGGCCGCTACACCGTCACCCTGAAGAACGACGGCGCTGCCGTCAGCACGCGCGACAACGTCGAGCTGAGCATCGCCGGCGGCACGGAAGTGTCCTTCGGTGCCTCGGCCGCGACGGCGACCGCGGCTGACGCGAAGAACCTCGACGGCGTGTCGGTGGTGGCTTCGGCTCTTCCGGCGATCGACGTGTCCTCGGTCGACACCCGCACCGTGCTGACCTCCGAACAGCTGGCCAAGCTGCCGATCGGCCGCGACATCGCCGCCGCCGCGCTGCTGGCGCCGAGCGTGGTCGCCAACTCCAGCTACGGCGTGCCCAGCTTCGGCGGCGCCGCGTCGTCGGAGAATGCGTATTTCATCAACGGCTACGCCGTGACCAATCCGCTGACCTCGATCGGCTTCACCCAGCTGCCGTTCGACGCGATCGACCAGCAGCAGGTGCTGACCGGCGGCTACGGCGCCGAGTTCGGCCGCTCCACCGGCGGCGTGATCAACATCGTCACCAAGCGCGGCAGCAACCAGACCAAGGGTGGCGTCTACACCATCTGGGAACCGGAGGCGCTGCGCGCCAGCCCGCGCAACAACTACTTCCCGCACACTGGCGCAGCCACCAACGCGGCCACCGACGGCACGCTGTACCAGTACCGCAACCGCAACCAGTACTGGAAGTCCACGGTCGGCGCCTACCTGAGCGGCGCGCTGATCAAGGATCGTCTGTTCTACTACATCGACGCCGAAGTGAACCGCCAGGAAGGCGCCGAAGTGCGTTCCTTCTCGAACTCCGCGGCGTCCGCCTCGAAGATCGGCTACAGCGACTTCACCTCCAAGATCCCGCGCTGGACGGCGAAGATCGACTGGAACATCACCGACAACCACATCCTCGAATTCACGGGTGTGTCGGACAAGACCGAGACCACCTCCCAGCGCTATGCCTACGACTACAAGTCGCTGAGCCATGGCAGCAAGCAGACGGGCGGCGTGTACAACAAGGACGGCGGCGACCTCTATATCGCCAAGTACACCGGCTACATCACTGACGACCTGACCGTGTCGGCGCTGTACGGCACGCAGACCGTCAAGCACGTGCAGACCAACTACGGCTTCGACCCGGCCTGCCCGTACATCTCGGTCGGCTCGAACGCGCAGGCCCCGGGCCTGACCTACAACAGCTGCCAGACCGCGGTCACCTCGACCCTGCCGCTGGAAGGCGCGAACGACAAGACCAAGGGCTGGCGCCTGGACATCGAGTATCGCCTCGGTGACCACGACATCCGCTTCGGCTACGACGCGCAGAACGCCAAGTCGTTCACCGGCAAGGAGTACGCGGGCGGCTACGCGTGGATCTACGCCAAGCAGACCAACCCGGCGACCGCGATCGATCCGGGCCTGGGCGTGATCGGCTCGCCGGCTTCGGCGGGCGGCCTGGGCGCGCAGGGCTACTACGTCTACAAGGCGTACAACACCCAGCGTGCCGGCGTTGAAACCGACCAGGCGGCGCAGTTCATCGAAGACCGCTGGCAGGTCTCCGATCGCTGGCTGCTGTCGCTGGGCCTGCGCAACGAGCAGTTCACCAATTACAACAAGAACGGCGACGCCTACATCAAGCAGCGTCATCAGCTGGCGCCGCGCCTGGGCGCGTCGTGGGACGTGTTCGGCGACTCCAGCCTGAAGGTGTTCGCCAACGCGGGCCGCTACCACCTGGCCGTGCCGAACAATGCCGCCGTACGCAGCGTGTCCGGTTCGCTGATCAGCAACCAGTACTTCACCTACACGGGCGTCGACCCCAACAGCGGCGCCCCGCTCGGCCTGAACCCGATCGCGGTCGATCCCACCAGCCCGTTCATCTGCGCCAACACCGGCGGCGTGTCCTCCAACAAGGAATGCGGCCAGGCGCCGGACCCGCGCACCGTGGCGGCCAAGGGCCTTCGCTCGCACTTCCAGGATGAGTACATCCTGGGCATGGAGCAGCAGCTCACCCCGACGTTCAACTGGGGCGCCAAGCTGACCTACCGCAAGCTGATGAGCGCGATCGACGACACCTGTATCCAGGCGCTCGGCAACAAGTGCCTGACCTTCAACCCGGGTCGCGGCAACACCTTCCTGGTGCCGCAGGCGGACGGCAGCCTGAAGGAAGTGCACCTCAGCCAGAAGGACCTCGGTCTGCCTGATCTGAAGCGCAAGTACTACGCCGTCGATCTGTTCGTCGAGCATCCGTTCGCCGACAGCTGGTACGGCAAGGTCGAGTACACCTTCTCGCGCAACTACGGCAACACCGAAGGCCAGCTGGCCTCCGACCTGGATACCGGCGCGGGCGGCCAGACCGACGTGTCGCGCACCCAGGACTGGGACCTGCCGCAGCTGATGGTCGGTTCCAACGGCGTGCTCCCGAACCACCGCGCGCACCAGGTCAAGGCGTTCGGCTATTACCAGCTGAACACCGAGTGGCGCTTCGGCGGCACGCTGGTGGCGGCCTCGGGTCGTCCGAAGAACTGCACCAGCTTCTACCCGACCGCGGACAAGGGCCTGTACAACAGCTCCACGTACTGGTTCTGCGGCCTGCCGGGCCAGCCGGGCTACACGATCTCGCCGCGCGGCTCGCACGGCACCACGCCGTGGACCTATCAGCTGAACCTCAACGCGGCCTACACGCCGGGTTGGATGGACAACAAGCTGACGCTGCAGTTGGACGTGATCAACGTGCTGAACCGCCAGACGGCGACGATGTACAACTACCGCTACGCGCTGAACCGCACGACGGTGAACCCGCTGTACGGTCGCGAGCTGAACTACACGGATCCGCGCTACTTCCGTGTCACCGCCCGCTACGACTTCTGATCGGGCCTGCCGGTCCGGTGCCGCCAGGCGCCGGGCCGGTGTTTCAGCAGTGTCTTTTTCAGCCACCGGCACCCGCCGGTGGTTTTTTTCGCCGGCCGTAAAAGACTGAGCTCAAGTTCCAGGGGGCCGCCGCCGCTACAGGGGCGGAACTGCAACGCCAGCCGGCGCGGCCGGACGCCCGCAGGAGCGGGGCACCTATGCAACTTGACCTTCCCACCCTGCTGTTCGTCAGCTTCCTGGCCGCGATCAGCGCGGCCATCGGCTTCACCTCGCTGATGCTGGTGCTGCGCGGGCAGGCGGCACTGCGCATCTGGGTGGCCAGCCTGTGGGTGTCGACCATCGGCATCACGCTGATCTCGCTGCGCGGGCAGATCCCCGACGTCCTTTCCATCGTGCTCGCCAATAGCTTGATCGCGTTGGCGGGCGCGCTGATGGTCCGCGGCCTCGCGCTGCACCTGGCGCGGCCGTTCCGCTGGCGCGTGCCGCTCGCCATCGTGCTGCTGTACGCATCGGGCATCGCCTGGTTCGCCTATGTCGTGCCCGACCTGCGCACGCGCATCGTGCTGGCCAGCGTGCAGGCGGTGGTCTGGGACGTGTGGTGCGTCGTGCTGCTGCTGGGTTTTGCGCCGCGCGAGATACGCCTGAGCGCCCGCATCCTCGCCCTGGTGATGGCGGCGGATGCACTGTTGTTCACGGTTCGTCCATTCGTGCCGCTGAGTCCGGGGGCGGCGGGAAGCATCTTTCGCGCCGGCGCGCCGGTCACGCTGACGTACGTCGCGGGCATCGTGATCAGTCTCGCCGCGTACTTCGCCCTGCTGCTGATGATCACCGAACGCCTGATGGTGGATCTGCGGCGCGCGGCATCGGTCGATGCACTGACCGGGCTGCTCAATCGCGGCGCCATGCTGGCGGAGGGGCGCCGAGCCCTGGCAGCCAGCGCGGTGCAGGGCCGGCCCTGCGCGATCCTCGCGCTGGACCTGGACCGCTTCAAGCAGATCAACGACCGCTGGGGCCATGAAGGCGGCGATGCGGTGCTGGTGCATGCCTCGGCGGTGCTGCGCGAGGTCGTGGCCTGGCCCGGCCATGCGGTTGGCCGCTACGGCGGCGAGGAATTCCTGCTGACCTTGCCCGGCGCCGGCCTGCGCGAAGCGAGCGAGCTGGCCGAACGACTGCGCGCGGCGTTGGCCGGTTCATCGGTGCTGTTGAACGGTCATCGCCTGCGGGTGACGACCAGCATCGGCGTCGCGGTGGGCGAGGGCGGAGCGTCGACCTTCGAACAACTGGTGTCGTCGGCGGACCGTGCGCTTTATCGCGCGAAATCCGACGGCCGCAACTGCGTGCGCCAGCAGCTGCCGGAGGGCATGCCGCTGCCGTAGCGACGGCGGGCCACCGGTGGTGCCGATGGCCCGCCGCTGCGCTCAGAACGCCACGTTCACCGTCAACCGTGCGGACTGGTCGCGCGCATCACTGGCGAACTGCCCGTGGTAGCCGAAGTCCATCGTCACCATGCGCCCCACGGGGAAACGCAGGCCCAGGTCCACGACGCCCGCGTCGTCGGCCACCGGCAGGCCGGAGACAGTGAAGTTGTCCGCACCCGCGACGAAGCGCTGGCGGCGGTCCGGCACGCGATCGCCCCAGGCGTGCTGCCAGCCGAGGCCGGCATAGCCGTGCAGGCCGCCCGGGCCCAGGTCGAGCGTGCCGCGGACACCGGCGGTACCGGCGGTCAGGTTGGACGAACTCTTGTCGATGGCCAGCGCCGCGGATGTGCCGTGCTCCGTGAAGGCATCCGTGCGCACGTGCACCTGGCTCAGGTTGACGTACGGCTCGACCGTGCCGGAGCCGAGCTGGAAGGTGTAGCCGCCATCGACATAGGCCTGCGCGGTGTTGGCGTCATAGCTGGCCTGAGCCCGGCCGGAGAACGGACCGAACGCCATGTTGCGCGCCGTGTCGATCTTCTGCCATGCGTACGCCAGGCCGCCGCGCAGGCGTACCGCACCGAGGTCCCAACTCGCGTATACGCCCGCGTAGGTGGCCTTGGCGTGCGCCGACGAGCCGACGTCGTCCACATGCAGGCTGTTCTGCCCGTGGCCGACGACGCCGCCGAGGCGGAAGGCATCGACCGGCAGGTCTGCACCTACCAGCAGGCCGCTGCCGTTGGCACTCATATCGTGCGCGTTGCCGTCGCTGTCGTGGTCGCCCCAGTGTCCCCACACCGAACTCCACACCATGGTGCCGTGGTGCGTGGCTCCTTCGGCACGCTGGCCGCCATAGCCGGCACCGAGCAGATGGTTGTTGATCGCGTCGCGCACGTAATGGCTGTCGTCAAACAGCGCGGTAGTGATGCTTCCGTGCATCTCGCCGGAGAGCTGATCGAAGGCGTGCCGCGCGGTCGGAGCGTCGAGGCCCAGCAGTCCGTCGTATACGGGCGAGTTGGGATCGAGATGATCCAGGGCGCCGGCCGTGTTCTTCTGGTTGTTGGTGTTCGCGACGCTCTCGAAGCTGACGTCGTTGCGCTGGAGCGAAAGGCTGACCGCGTTGGCCGTGTAGCTGAGCGTCGGCGTCAGGAACAGCAGGTTCGCACTCACTGCGCCGAACTGGCCGGTAACACCCTGCGCGGCGGTGAGAATGGTGTAGTTCGTACGGGGCGCATAGTTGCCCGGCTGCGCCAGCACCAGCACGCTGCCGCCGAGGATGGACGCGCTGCCGCCGACGACGATGTGGCTGCTCTGGCCGGTGGGCGTGGCGCCCACCTGGTAGCTGGAGCCGTTGTGGAACACGGCATTGCCCGTTACCGACAACGTGCCGGTAACGTTGCCCGGCGCGACCGTGCCGGACAGATCCAGTGCGCCGATCGTGCCGATGCCCGCCAGCGTGGCACCGCTGTTCACCGTCACCGCGCCGGCGAGCGTGGCGCCCGGGTGGCTGTTGTCGCCGACCACCAGCGTGCCCGCCGAGACCGTCGTCGCGCCCGTGAGCGGATTGCTGCCATTGAGCGTGAGACTGCCCGAGCCGGACTTGAGCAGCGAGCCGCTCCCCGACAACGTGCCATTGAAGACGCCATTGGCGTTCTGCTCGAAGATCACCGAGGCGTTGTCGATGATGTTGCCTTGCAGGCTGGTCGTGTCGCCCTGCAGGGCGCCGGCACTGACCGTGGTGCCCCCGCTATAGCTGTTTGCACCGCTGAGCGTGAGCGTGCCGCCACCGAGCTTGGTGACTGAGCCGGTGCCCGAGATCACGCCGCCGAAGCTGCCGTTCGCGCCTTGGTTGAAGATCAGCGACGCGTTGTCGGCGATATTGCCCTGCAAGCTGGCGGTGTCGCCCTGCAGCGCACCGGCACTGATCGTCGTGCCGCCGCTATAGGTGTTGGCACCGCTGAGCGTGAGCGTGCCGCCACCGAGCTTGGTGACCGAGCCGGTGCCCGAGATCACGCCGCCGAAGCTGCCGTTCGTCCCTTGGTCGAAGATCAGCGACGCGTTGTCGACGATATTGCCCTGCAGGCTGGCGGTGTCGCCTTGCAGCGCGCCGGCACTGACCGTGGTGCCGCCGCTGTAGGTGTTGGCACCGCTGAGCGTCAGGGTGCCGCCACCGAGCTTGGTGACCGAGCCGGTGCCCGAGATCACGCCGCCGAAGCTGCCGTTCGTCCCCTGGTCGAAGATCAGCGACGCGTTGTCGGCGATGTTGCCTTGCAAGCTCGTGGTATCGCCCTGCAAGGCGCCGGCGCTGATCGTGGTGCCGCCGCTGTAGCTGTTGGCGCCGTTGAGCGTGAGCGTGCCCGCGCCGAGCTTGGTCACCGAGCCGGTCCCGGAGATTGTGCCGTTGAAGGTGCCGTTCGCGCCCTGGTTGAAGATCAGCGAGGCGTTGTCGGCGATGCTGCCCTGGAGACTGCTCGCATCGCCTTGCAAGGCGCCGGCGCTGATCGTGGTGCCGCCGCTGTAGCTGTTGGCGCCATCGAGCGTGAGCGTGCCGTTGCCGAGCTTGGTCAGCGAGCCGGTGCCGGAGATCGCGCCGTTGAACGTGCCGTCTGTGCCTTGGTTGAAGACCAGCGCGGCGTTGTCGGCAATGTTGCCTTGCAGGCTGGTGCTATCTCCCTGCAACGTGCCTGCGCTGATCGTCGTGCCGCCGCTGTAGGTGTTCGCCCCCGCCAGCACCAGCGTGCCGGCGCCGAGCTTGGTCAGGCTACCGGTGCCGCCCAGTGCCTGGCTGACGGTGAAGACATTGGCGGCATCGGCGATATCGAAGCCGCCGCCCGGAGCGCCAAGCGTGATCGTGCGCGCGGTGGACTGGAAGGACGTGCCGGTCACTTGCAGAACGCCGCCTTCGAAATCCAGGCCGGCGCTCGCTGCACCGAGATTGGCATCGGCGCTGACCGACAGCGTGCCGGCGCTCAACTGGGTGCCCTGCGTGTATGCGTTGCTGCCGTTCAAGATCAGCGTGCCGGCACCCGTCTTATTGAGTCCCAGGCCCGTGAGCGTGCTGTCGATGGTGGCGGTCCAGCCGGCGCTGGCCGCGCTGCCGTCGCCCACGCGAATCTCGCTGAGCGCGCCCGGCGAGGGTGCGACGAGCGCAAGCGCACCGCCGGTGATCACGTAGCCGTCGCTGGCGAACTGCATGCCCAGTGCGGTGACCGGTTGCGAGCCGCCCGGACCGTCATCGACCGTCACCGTGCCCGGTGCGCCGCCGAAGATCGCGAACGCGTCCGCGGGCTGCCGGGTGGCCGTCACCGATCCGGTCGCGTCCGTCCAGTTCGCCTGCGGCAGGGACCACGTGCCGCTGCCGCCGCCCATGGTGGAGTTGCTGGCCAGTCCGTTGGCGTTCCAGAAGTTCAGCGTCAAGCCGTTGGTGTTGATCAGGTTGATCTGCTTGCTGCCGGTGAGGTTCTGGATCGTGAAGCCCGACGGCGGCGCGATGCCTCCATTGGTTTCGGTCAGCGTGCCGCCGTAAGTGAACAGGTTGTACAGCCCGGGCCCGAAGCCGCCCGCATCGATCGCGTTGATGGTGGCGCCGTTGATCGCGAGATTGCCGCCGACGGCGACGTTGTGCCCGGTGCCGAACGTGGTGAAATTCGGGCCGGGTGCGCCGAACGAGAAGTCGAGCAGGCTGCCCTGCGCGAGCGTGAGATCGCCGTTCACGGTCAGCGTGCCCGTGGGATTGCCCGGCGCGAGATGGCCGCCGGCCAGCACCGACGCGCTGCCGCCGATGGTGCCGAAACCGCCCAGCGAGGCACCGCTGGCCACGGTGACGTCGCCGCCGACGGCCGCGCTCGCATGCGCCGCATCGCCGCCCACCATCAGGCTGCCGGCCTGTACCTGCGTCGCGCCGGTGTAGGTGTTGATGCCGTTGAGCACCAGGGCATTGGCGGTGTTGGTCAGGCCGCCGGTGCCTTGGATCACGCCATCGAAGCTGCCGCCGCCGCTGCCGGCGACGCTCAGCGTGTTGGCGCCGAGATTGATGGTGCCGCCGCTGCCCACCAGCGCGCCGATGGTCTGGTTGCCCGCGGCGGCGATGTCGAACGTGCCGGCCGGCGCGAGCGTGAGCGATCCGCCCGCGCCGAGGCTGCCGCCGGCGCCGAGCGCAAGCGTGCCGGCCTGGATGCTGGTGCCGCCGGTGTAAGTGTTGGCGCCGGTCAGTGTCTGTGTGCCGGTGCCATTGATCACCACGCCGCCGCTGCCGGCGATCGCGCCGCCGAACGAGCTGCTGCCGGACGGCGCGAGCGTCAGGGCATTCGCGCCGATGTTCACCGTGCCGCCCGTGCCGCCGAGATTGCCGATGCTCTGTGCGCCGGCGGCCGACAGATCGAAGGTCGCACCGGTGGCGAGCGTCACCGCACCGCTCGCGGCGAGCGAACCGCCGGCGCCGAGCGCCAGTGTGCCGGCGTTGATGGCGGTGCCGCCGGTGTAGGTGTTCGTTCCGGTCAGCGTGAGCGCACCACTGCCTTGCTTCGCGATGCCGCCCGTGCCGCCGATGGTGCCGGCGAATGTCGTGCTGGTGGCGTTGCCCAGGGTAAGCGTCTGCGTGCCCAGCACGACCTGGCTGCCGGCGACGCCGGATAGGGCGCCGATGGTCGGGGCGCTGCTGGTGCCGGAAACATCCAGAACCGCGGTGGCGCCGTTCAGCGCCACGGTTCCGGCGGAAGAGAGGCTGCCGCCCGTGCCGATCGCCACCGTGCCTGCATTGATCGTGGTGGCGCCGGTAAAGGTATTGGCGCCGCCCAGAGTGAACGTGCCGCTGCCTTGTTTGACGATGCCGCCGGTGCCCGTGATCGCGCCGGAGAAGGTGGTGTTGGCGCTGTCGCCGAGGGTGAGCGTGCGCGCGCCGAGGGCGACTGCCGTGCCGGCATTGCCCGTCAGCGCGTCGATGGTCTGGTTGCTGCCGGCGCCTGAGATATCGAAGGTCGCCTGGGGCCCTTGCAGGTTGACCATGCCGGTGCCCGCCAGCGAACCGTTCGTGCCGAGCGCGAGGGTGGTGTAGCTGGTGACGGTGGTGCCACCGGTATAGGTATTGGCCGCATCCAGGGTCACGGTAATCACGGGAGGCGGCGCGCCCGTGCCGGAGTTGCTCGCGGTCAGGGCGCCGCTGCCGGACAGCACGCCCGACATCGTGAAGTCGTTGGTGCCGGCGAGCGTGAGGCCGCCCGCATTGAGCAACACGGCTTTGCTCAGTGTCGCGCCGCTCACGCTCGAGCCGATCCCGCCGCCATTGGCCACGATGGTCGAAGCGCTGCCGAAATTGGCGTCGCTGTCGAATTTGGCCAGGCCGCCGTTGAGCGTGGCATCGCCGCTGACCAGCGCGCCCTGCAGATCCCACGTGCCGCTGTTGACCGTCAGGTGCTGGAAGTTGATGTAGGTGCCGGACGAGGCGACGGTCTCGGTTCCGCCAACGCCCGAGCCTGTGCCGGTGACCGCGTTCTGCAGCACCAGCGTGTTGCTGCCGCCGGCGCCGCCGTCGATTTGCCCGGTCGGCGCGAATCCGAGGTTGATGCCCAGCACGCCGAGCAGGTTGAGCCCGAGGCTGCCGCCGTTGTTGATGTCCGACCCGTTCACCGCGGTGAAGGTGTTCGTGCTGTTGGTGCCCATCGACACGCTGCCGCTGATCGTGCCGGCATTGATGAAGGTATTGCCCGCGGCGGATGCCTCGAACGCGGTGCGGCCGATGATGGTGCCGGTGTTGGTGAAGTTGACCTGGGCGCCGCCATAGGCGGCGACTACTGGCGCATCGGATCCCAGCAGCGACACGCCCAGCAGTGCGCTCGAGCCGATGCTGCCGCTGTTGTTGATGGTGGTGGTGCCGCCGGCGCCGTTGCGTACGGCCAATGCCATGCCGGTGAGATCGGCCAGATTCAGCCCGAGCAGGCCGGTCGTGCCTTTCATCGTGTTCAGATTGTTGACGGTGACCGTGCTGCCGGGAATCGCGCTGCCGAGATTCGGATTGCCGATGACCGTGCCGGAGGAAAGCAGGCTCAGCAGCCCGAGCAGGGAAGGATCGATGGTGCCGCTGTTATTGAGCGTGGTGCCGTTGCCGGTGAGCGACATCGCCGTGCCGCCGAGCCCAAGCAGCACGCCGACCGACGAGCCGGGCGACAGGTTGACCGTGAGGTTGTCGGCGCTCGACGCGTAGGAGGGCGCGAGCGGGTTCGCCACCCCCGAACAGGTCACGGTCGCTCCGTTGGTGGGGTTGATCGGCGAGCAGGCGGCGATGGCCGATTCCACGGGGATACCGCACGCGGCGAGGCAGGCCAGCGCGAGTGCGCGCCGCGCGAGCGGTCGACGCGGCGTCCCGGCCGCCGGAACGGCGGCACGGCCTCCATGGGCCAGTTCGGAGGCGACCTGAAGCACGCGCAGCGTGCGGTTCCAGACAAGCCGGTAGATGCGATTCATGCGTTTTAAACCCCTGAGTCGAGTGAGCCGATGCCGGGCGGCTTGCTGCTTGAAGCGCGGGGCTCTCCTATGAGCCCCGGTCGTGCAGGTCACGTGTCTGCGCTCGGTCCGCCGGAACCGGCGGTCGAGCGAGGGCGTGCGCTAGGGGGCCGGTGTCAGCCGGCGTGGAGCCAGGGAAAAGCGGGCGGCGGACAGCGTCCGGCCGGGCCTCTCCCGGCCGGGTCAGCTTTCAGGCGGTGCAGCCTGCCGTGGCAGCGAGCGCTGAGCCTGTCCGACATCGTTCCGTAGAGCGGCGACCATGTGACACCTCCTGTGCAATGGATCGGGCAGGGCTTCGCGACGACCGGACGGCGGCGAGCCGGGTCGTGGGCAGCGGAAAGCAAGGCGAAGCCGCGGGTTCGCCGGCGATAGCGGCGAGGCCGCCCGGCGAGATTTCGAAACGCGAACGGCAATGGACTCCGGCAGTCATCACACCCCCCGTGCGGACAGCGCTGTCGATTACCTGCGGCCGGCGGCACGAGGGCCACCGGGCAATGGCGTCGTCCACCCGAATGTGACGCCGCGCGCAGTCTAGGTGGAGCGCGGGTAAAAGCGGAGTGAAATTTGGCACCTCGTCGCAAAAAAAACGGGGCGCCCCAAGGCGCCCCGTTCGACGTTCCGCTGCGCAGAACCGTTACTTCAGTTCAGTCTGCGTGGTCATCACCAGGCCGGCGTTGTCCACATGCACTTCGCCGCTGATCGCCTTGATGCGTTCGGCCTGCTGGCGCATGGTCTCGAACTGCGCCTTGGAACGCTCGGCGGCGGCCTGCGCCTTGGCGGCTTCTTCCTTGTCGCCGTCTTCCGCGCTGTTCTCGTCGTGGCTGACGGAGTCGGTCAGCTGCTTGAGGCGATCGGACTTCTCTTCCATCGCCTTGATCCAGGAGACGTACATGTCGCCGCTGATGTGCACGCGGCTCATGCGGCCGGCATCGCCCGCCGGGGCCTTCAGCATGCCTTCGACCTTGGCGTCCTGGCCCTGGCCGATGGCGAGTGCCAGCGCCTTTTCGCCCATCGCGACCCACACGGGCTGGCCGAGGGCGGCGGTCATGTCCTGCGGCAGCGCCACCGGCTTGTTGTCCGGCGTGAGCTTCAGCTGCGCCAGCGCGGGCGACGCCATGCTGCCCATGGCCACGAGACCGGCCGGGTTGGTGGTGCCGACCAGCACGCGACCGGTGAACTTCGGCGTGGCGCCTTCGCCGCCCATGTCGAAGCTGTCCAGCGACACGCGCAGGCCCAGCAGGTCGCCGAACGGCGGCATCGCGGCCTGCTGCGCCACCTGGCCCAGCTTGGCGAAGCCTTCGTTGAGGTTGTTGAGCGAGGGGCAGCCGAACGGCTTGGCGGCCACGGCCTCGGCCTGCGCCGACCAGAAGGTGCGCAGCTGCGCCACCGGCAGGGCGAGGCTCAGGTCCATCGGCGCGTCGCCGTCGACGCCCAGGCCCGGCAGCTCGACCTTCAGGCCCGAGAACGCCTTGGTGACGTCATCGGCGAGGGCCATGTCCCAGCGCAGGTCCTGGTGCTTGGGGTCGAGCTTGGTGTAGCCGAAGCTCATGGCCGGCACGCGGCTGGCGATGCGGGTGGCGTCGGCTTCGCAGGCCGGCGAGATGCCCGGCTGGGTGGCCGCCGGTTCGCCGGTCTTGGCCGCCTCGGCCTGCTGGTGCGCCTTGTACATGGCATTGAACAGCGGGTCCTTGCCACTGGCGATCAGCGGCAGCAGGCGGACCAGGTCCACTTGGCCGACGGCCCACGGCTTGTAGCCCTTGTCCTTGGCCAGCTTGTCGAGGCGGCCATCGTCCTGGAGGCTCTTGGCCGGGCGGTCCAGGCCCAGCGCCTGGCGCAGCAGCGCCTGCGGCGCGTCGGCCGGAAGCACCGCGCCCACCGCCTGCTTGCCGACCACGGCCAGGATCACCTGGGTGCCGGCTTCGGTGGCGATGTGCTTGCGATAGGTGACGTCGCCTTCGGTGGCGGTGTCGAGCTTCTTGCCGTAGGCGGTTTCCAGGCGGCCCACGAAGGCGTCGAAGGCCTTCGGGTCGCTCAGGTCGAAGCGCACCACCGGCGCCAGGCCCAGGCCGTAGAAGGCCGAGCGGCCCTTCACGTTCAGGCCGGCGTTCTGCGCGAAGGTCTCGATGTTCTTGCCGTCGAGTTCGGCGATGAAGGCCTTGAGCAGGTTCGCCGTGTCGGCGTCCTTCTCCTTCATGTCCTCGGCGGCCGCCTTCAGCTGGGCGAGCTGGCCCGGCAGCTGCGCATCGGCCTGGGCGAGCAGCGCCTTGCGGGTGTCGTCGTCCAGGACGTCGAGGTTGGCCAGCACGTACGGCGTATCCGCCGGTACGAAAGCCAGCGGGGCGTCCTTGTCCTTGTGGCCGCAGGCCGCCAGCAGCACGCCGGCGACAGCCAGCGCCAGATAGCGCTTACTCACTCGCATGTCGATTCCCTGAAATATGAAGAGGTGGTTGTTGCGCCGCGCATTATGCCCGTTTCGCCCGGGCGGTGCGGGCGGCGGAAAGGCCTGCCGATGGCCGAGGCGGGCGGCTGGGCGACGCCGTGACCCAGTCCCCGCGGGGAGGGTGATGCGGGGCACGAGCTACGTCTGCGGCCCAACCGGGCCTTCGTCGGTGCAACCGAGGGGAAGGTTCTTGCGTGAGCGCCAAATGCGCCGGTCGCGCCGCCCGTAGGGCGGCGCGGGAGGCTCAAGGCCGCGCCAGCATCTCGCTGAGCACGGCCATCCGCACGAAGACGCCGTTGCCGACCTGCTCCAGGATGCGCGACTGCGCGCCATCGGCCACGTCCGAGCTGATCTCGATGCCGCGGTTGATCGGGCCTGGGTGCATCACCAGCGCGCTGCGCGCGGCGCGGGCGAGGCGGCGGGTGTCCAGGCCGTAATGGCGGAAATAGTCCGCCTCGTTTTGCAGATCGGTGGCGGCCATGCGCTCCTTCTGCAGGCGCAGCATGATCACCACGTCGGCGCCTTGCACAGCCTCGTCGAAGTCGGTGAAGCGCTGGCAATGCGGCAGTTCGTGCTCGTTGGGCATCAGCGCCGCCGGCGCGCACAGGCGGATGTCGCGGGTGCCGAGCGCGGCCAGCGCGTGCACGTCCGAGCGGGCCACGCGCGAATGCTTTACGTCGCCGCAGATCACCACGCCCAGGCTCTCGAAATCCGGGCGGTGCTGGCGGATGGTCAGCATGTCCAGCAGGCCCTGCGTCGGATGCGCGCGATTGCCGTCGCCGGCATTGATCACCGACACGCCGCTCATCGCATGGCGCACCAGCTCGTCCGGCGTGCCGGAGACCTTGTGGCGCACCACGATCGCGTCCAGGTGCATTGCTTCGAGCGTGTGCAGCGTGTCGTACAGCTCCTCGCCCTTGCTGGTGGAAGAGAAGCCGATGTCGAAGTTGATCACGTCCGCGCCCAGGCGCCGCGCCGCGAGTTCGAACGAGGTGCGCGTGCGGGTGGAAGGCTCGAAGAACAGGTTGAGGATGGTGCGTCCGGCCAGCAGGTCGAGCTTGCGCGTGCCGTGCGCGCAGGCGTCGCGCATGGACACGGCGCGGTCGAGCAGGCGCTCGATGGTTTCGCGCGGCATGTTTTCGAGCGTGGTGAGGTGGCGCAGGCGTGGAGTCATGTCGGGGGCGGCGGATCGGCAAGGGAAAGGGTGGCGTCGACCGGCTGGGCGAGCCAGCGCTCCAGGATCACCGCGGCGGCTTCCGCATCGATGGCGGCGGCGTCGCTGCGCTTCTTCAAGCCCGTGGCGCGGGCCTGGGCGAAGCGGCGGGCGGCTTCCTGGGAGCTGTGGCGCTCGTCGACCAGGGCGACGGGCAGGGCGTAGCGGGTGTGCAGGCGTTCGGCGAGGCGGCGGGCGCCGCGGCTGGCCGCCTGTTCCTGGCCTTCGAGCGTGAGCGGCAGGCCGATCACCAGGGTGTCCGGCTGCCATTCCTGGCGCAGGGCGTCCAGGCGGGGCCAGTCCGGCTCGCCGTCGCGCACGGGCACCACGGCGAGTGCGCGCGCCAGGCCGGTGAACCGGTTGCCGACCGCGACGCCGAGCAGGCGGCTGCCGTAGTCGAAACCGAACACACAGCTCATGCGTGACCCGCGTAGCCCGGCAACTGGAGCGGGTCGACTCCGACCAGGCCGGCGGCGGCGCTCCAGCGTTCCTCGAGCGGCGTCTGGAACACGATGCGCTCGCTGGCCTCGACGGTGAGCCAGGTGTTGTCCTTCAGTTCCTGCTCGAGCTGGCCGGCGCTCCAGCCGGCATAGCCCAGCGCCATCAGCGCCTGGCGCGGGCCTTCGCCCGCGGCCATGGCGACCAGGATGTCGCGCGAGGTCGTGACCGACCAATGGTCGTTGATGCGGTAGCTGGACTCCCAATGCCCCGGCTCGCGATGCAGCACGAATCCGCGCTCCTGCTGCACGGGACCGCCGATCAGCACCGGCAGGTCGGCGACCTCGGGGTCCTCGCACTCCAGCTTCATCTGCTTGAGCACGTCGCCGAGGCGGTACTCCGAGAGCTGGTTGACCAGCAGGCCCACCGCGCCGTCCTCGTCATGCTGGCAGAGGAAGGCAACGCCGCGGGAGAAGGGCGGATCGGCCAGGCTGGGCATGGCGATCAGGAATTGGCCGGCGAGGGAAGTGGGGCGGGGAGCGCTCATGGCAGGCATTGTAAGCGCTGGGAATGCTAGGTGGGGGTGAAGCGCTGAGCGCAGAAGGAAAACCAGGAACGGACGGGCGCGCAGGTCGCGGACCCGCCGCCTGCCGTTCCCCGTCACCGGGTATGCAGCACGTTGTCGCGCTGGAACTGCCACGTCCGCGTGATGTGCAGCTCGTCCACTCGTTCGCCCGTCTGCGGCAACGGCGGGAACGGCGCGGCCAGGCGCACGATGCGTTCCGCGGCCTGGTCCAGGATCTTCTCGCCGGAACTGCCGATCACCTCGATGCCCATCACCTTGCCGTCGCGGTCCAGCGTGACGGTCAGCAGCACGTCGCCATGCAGCTGCTGGCGCCGGGCCGCGTCCGGGTAATTGAGGTTGCCCACCCGCTCGATGCGGTCCACCCAGTTGCGCATGTAGCCGGCATAGGCGTACTCGCTGGTGTTGGACGAGATGAACTTCTTCTTGGGGCGCTTGGCATAGGCCTCCTGGATCCGCCGCTTCTCCGCCGCCAGCTGGGCGGCCTCCATGCGGATGCGGTCGGCGTCGGACGCGGGCAGGGGGCTGTCCGTGCGTTCGGGCTGCGCGCTGTCGGAGTTCACCTTGAAGCGGCTGTTGCCGGTGGTGGTCAGCAACTTGTCTTCGGTGGCCGCCTGCGGACGCGCCGCGGTCGCTTCCTGCGATTGCTCGGCCACGCCCGGATCGGGCTTGGGCAGCGGGCCGGAGAACGGCTGCGACGGGCGGGCCACCTTGTCCTGCTCGCCGCCGCCGCGGTTATTGGCCTGGGCCAGGAAGTCGGCCTGCTCGGGCTTCTCCCCATTGGCCACGTCCACCAGGGTCACGTCCAGCGTGGGCAGGCTGGGCCTGGGCTTCACGTAGCCGAAAGTGATGCCGAGCAAGAGCACGCCATGCAGCAACAGCGAAAACAGCAGGGTGGCGCCGATCAGGTCGGCGCCCCGGGGGGCAGGTGCAGGGTGGCTCACGCAGGCCGCTTTCCGTGAAGTTGGCGCTCGATGACGTCGAACATCTGGCCGGTGATATTAAGGCCGAACTGCTTGTCCAGCTCGCGCGCGCAGGTCGGCGATGTGACGTTGATCTCAGTGAGGTAGTCGCCGATCACGTCCAGGCCCACGAACAGCAGGCCGCGCCGCTTCAGCTCCGGCGCCACCTGGGAGACGATCCAGCGATCGCGCTCGGTCAGCGGCACGCCCTCGCCGCGGCCGCCGGCCGCCAGGTTGCCGCGGAACTCGTCGCCCTGCGGGATGCGCGCCAGCGCGTAGGGCACGGCCTCGCCGTCCACCACCAGGATGCGCTTGTCGCCGGCGCTGATCTGCGGGATGAACTTCTGCGCCATCACGAACTGCGCGTGGCCGCCGCCGTTGTGCAGCCCGCCGCTGAGCAGGGTTTCCAGCATCGAGTTGAGGTTGCTGTCGCCCGCACGCACGCGGAAGATGCCGCGCCCGCCCATGCCGTCCAGCGGCTTGAGCACCACCTCGCCGTGCTCGGCCACGAAGGCGCGCAGGTCCACCTTGTCGCGGGAGAGCAGGGTGGGGGCCATGCACTGGCCGAAGTCCAGCGCGTACATCTTCTCGTTGCAGTCGCGCAGCGCCTGCGGGTCGTTCACCACCGCCACGCCGGCCCGCTGGGCCAGCGACAGCACCATGGTGTCGTAGATGAACTGGGAATCGACCGGCGGGTCCTTGCGCATCAGCACCACGTCGACCTCGGCCAGCTCCCGCCAGCGCGCTTCGCCCAGGCTGAACCAGCCGGCCGGGTCGTCCTTCACAGTCAGCGGGGCCAGGCGGGCCCATGCGCGGCCGTTGCGCACGGCCAGGTCGCCCTGCTCCATGTAGAGCAGGGCATAGCCGCGCCGCTGGGCTTCAAGCAGCATGGCAAAGGTGGTGTCCTTGGCGATCTTGATGGCGCCGATGGGGTCCATCAGCACGGCGACCGTGAGGGCCATCGTCATTCTCCGGTAGTGGGGTCCCCGTAGGCTGGGCAGCCTTGGCATGGTCGACGGGGTGGGAATGGCGCGCATGTTCGCCGACGCGGAGGATGGGCGGCAAGGCTGCTCCGGCACTTCGTGAAGGCGTGCCGCACGGCTCAACCACGAGGATTTTGGCTTGACGCCACGGCGGGCAGGCGGTAAACAGCACGCACAACTGTCCGCCGAAGAGCGGGCAAGTCAGTGGGCTATCTTTGCGGGATTCTTTTCGTCCACATGGAGCCGGCGGCCCTGCGCTGTCGGCTTTGTGTCTTACCTGAGCCTGGGGCGGGTCACAGGGGGGTGTGTGAACTTGAACATAAGTGGAAATGGCCTGGCCGGTCTGAAGGTCATGGTGATCGACGACTCCAAGACGATCCGCCGCACGGCGGAAACCTTGCTCAAGAAGGAAGGTTGCGACGTGCTCACGGCGGTCGACGGATTCGAGGCGCTCGCCAAGATCTCCGACCAGAAGCCCGCGATCATCTTCGTCGACATCATGATGCCGCGCCTGGATGGCTATCAGACCTGCGCGCTCATCAAGAACAATCCGCAGTTCCGGTCCACCCCGGTGATCATGCTCAGTTCGAAGGACGGCCTCTTCGACAAGGCCCGCGGCCGCATCGTGGGCGCCGAGCAATATCTGACCAAGCCGTTCACGCGCGACGAACTGCTTGGAGCCATCCATCGTCATGTCACGGTGTAAGACCACCGACTACAGGGGCTGAGGGGGACCTGTGGCCAACATTCTCATCATCGACGACTCGCCGACCGACGTGCGCGTGTTCACCACGCTGCTGGAGCGCGCCGGCCACAAGGTCGATTCCGTCAACAACGCCGAGGAAGGCATCGAGCGCGTGCGCTCCGAGCTGCCCGCCCTCGTGATCATGGACGTGATCATGCCCGGCATGAACGGGTTCCAGGCCACGCGCACGCTCACGCGCGACCCGGTGACCAAGGACGTGCCCATCGTGATGATCACCACCAAGTCGATGGAGACGGACCGCGTCTGGGGTCTGCGCCAGGGTGCCCGCGCCTTCATCACCAAGCCGGTGAATGAGAAGGAACTGCTGGCCTGCATCAACGACCTTCTGCCCAGCGCGGCCTGAGGCGTCCGATGAGCCAGACCCTTTCCCCGTTCGAGATCCTCGCGCGCTACGAGCGGCTGTCGCTGGCGCATGCCTCCGACACCCCGGAGAAGCTGGAGGCCCCCGGCCTCTGGCGCGGCATCGGCTACCGCGTCGGCAGCCGCCTGTTCGTCAGCGGCATCGATGAAATCAGTGAACTGCTGGCCGTGCCCGCGCTGACCCCCGTGCCCGGCACGCAGGCCTGGCTGCTGGGCGTGGCCAACGTGCGCGGCAACCTGGTGCCGGTGGTGGACCTGGGGCGCTTCCTGTTCGGCGAGCGCACCCTGCAGACCGAGCGCAGCCGCCTGCTGGTGGTACGCCAGGGCGCCGGCAACGTCGCCCTGCTGGTGGACGAGGTGTTCGGCCAGCGCACGGTGGACACCGAAGCGCGCCGGAGCGCCGAGCAGGAAGACGATCCGCGCCTGTCGCGGTTCGTCGAAGAGCGAGTGGGGGAACCCCGGCTGGCGGTATTCAGCATGGGCCGCCTGGTGCGTGCGCCGGACTTCCGCCAGGCCGCCGCCTGACGCGAAAACCGGAACTTGGGTAGGACCGGTGCCGGGTCGCGGCCGGATTCAGGGGCTTGATCCAAAACCGACGCCGGGCAGACCCGGCGTGGCGTAGACGGTGAGGTAACGAACATGAGCACTACAGGGGGCGTCGGCAAGGAGCGGGGCTATACCGGCCTCATCGTCTTGCTGGTGGTCGCGATCGGTTTCGCGGCGCTGGACTTCTTCATGCTGAACTCGAAGAACGGCGAGGACCGCCAGGCCATCGGCCTGACCACGCAGATCCAGGTGTTGTCGCAGCAGACGGCGAAGTACGCACTGGAAGCGTCGGACGGTAACGTCGACTCCTTCAAGGAGTTGGAGACCAACCGCAACGCGATCGACTCCGCGGTGCAGCGCCTGAATGCCGGCGACACCAAGAGCGGCATGCAGGCCTATGCGGACAACAGCGCCACGCCCGCCGGCCGTGCCACGGCCGCGCTGAGCAACGCGTGGAAGCAGCTGGACGCGGATATCGGCAAGATCCTCTCCAACAAGGCGCTGGTGCTCGATTCGGCGCAGCGCGCCGGCACGCTGTCGCGCGAACTGCCCGTGCTGAACTCCAGCATGGAGCAGGTGGTGAACATCCTGCAGCAGCGCGGCGGTAGCGCGGACCAGACCTACACCTCCGCGCGCCAGATGCTGCTGGCCGACCGCATGATCCGCCGCGTGCAGGAAATCCTGCAGGGCGGCGACGCCTCGCAGCCGGCGGCCGACGGCCTGGCCCGCGACGGCCAGCTGTACGGCTCGGTGCTCAAGGGTCTGCAGGAAGGCAATGCCGAGGTCGGTGTGCGGTCGATGAACGACTCCAACGCCCGCAAGATCCTGGGCGACATGCAGGCCAAGTGGGACAGCCTGCAGGACCCGGTTTCCAAGCTGGTCGGTGCCGCCGGCAACCTCTCCGAGGTGAAGCGCGCGGGCAACCAGGCTTCGCTGGATTCGCAGAACGTGCTGCTGCGCGCGAACGAACTTTCCGAACAGATCGGCAAGCTGCCGCTGCGCCGCCTGTTCCCGAACGTGTGGTGGGGCGTGCTCGGCGCCGGCGGTGCGGTGGCCTTCGCCATCCTGCTGGTGTTCACCCTGGTGCGCGACCAGCGCCGCCGCTTCCAGGAATCGGCCGAGCTCAACCAGCGTAACCAGGAGGCGATCATGCGCCTGCTGGACGAAATGGGCTCGCTCGCGGAAGGCGACCTGACGGTGAAGACCACCGTGACCGAGGACATCACCGGCGCCATCGCCGACTCGGTGAACTACGCCATCGACGAGCTGCGCACCCTGGTGACCACCATCAACGAGACCTCCGAGCAGGTATCGTCCTCGGCCCAGGAAACGCAGACCACCGCGCGCCACCTGGCCGAGTCCGCGCAGCACCAGGCGGCGCGGATCAGCACCGCGACCTCGGCGATCAACCAGATCGCCAGCCTGATGGACAACGTGTCCAAGGACTCCGCCGAATCGGCCGACGTGGCCGAACGTTCGGTGCGCATCGCCTCGCGCGGCGCCGAAGTGGTGCGCGAGACGATCTCGGGCATGGACTCCATCCGCGACCAGATCCAGGAGACCTCCAAGCGCATCAAGCGCCTGGGCGAGTCGTCCCAGGAAATCGGCTCGATCGTGGAACTGATCAACGACATCGCCGAGCAGACCAACATCCTCGCGCTGAATGCCGCCATCCAGGCGGCCTCGGCGGGCGAGGCGGGCCGCGGCTTCGCGGTGGTGGCGGACGAAGTGCAGCGCCTCGCCGAACGCTCGGCGAGTGCGACCAAGCGAATCGAAACGCTGGTGCAGGCGATTCAGTCCGACACCAACGAGGCGGTCAACTCCATGGAGCAGACCACCGCGGAAGTGGTGGCCGGTGCCCGCAAGGCCGAGGACGCGGGCAGCGCGCTGGGCGATATCGAGCGCGTGTCGCACGACCTGTCCGCGCTGATTCAGAACATCTCGGCGGCGGCGCGCGAACAATCGGTGGCGGCGACGGACATCTCGCAGTCGATGAACGCGATCCAGGAAATCACCTCGCAGACCTCGCAAGGCGCGAGCCAGACGGCCGACTCGATCGGCTACCTGGCCCAGCTGGCCAGCGACCTGCGGCGTTCGGTGGCGCACTTCAAGCTGCCGGGCTGACACAACGGTACGGACGCGCCCGGCGACGAACGCCGGACGCGCCCGATGACAGGGGGGCAACCTCGACGGTTGCGTGACACGCGTTGCGCGGCCGCTGAGAGGGGCGCATGAGACTTCAAGACCACATCGATTTCACCACCCTGCAGTGGGTCAAGCCCGAGCTTGACGAGACCCTGGCGATCGCACGCGAAGCGCTGGAGTCCTACGTCGAGAACCCGGGCGACCGCGACGTCATGCGCTCGTGCGCGGACAGCCTGCACCAGGTGCAGGGCACCCTGCGCATGGTGGAGCTCTACGGCGCCGCGCTGGTGGCCGAGGAAATGGAAAACCTCGCCATCGCCCTGCTGGAAGGCCACGTCACGCAGCGCGAGGACGCCTACGCCGCGATGATGCGCGGCCTGATGCAGCTGCCGGACTACCTGGAACGCCTTTCCGGCGGCCACCGCGACGTACCCGTCGTGCTGCTGCCGCTGCTTAACGAATTGCGCGCCAGCCGCGGGCAGCAGGCGCTGCACGAGTCCGCGCTGTTCTCGCCCAATCTCGAAGCCGCGCTGCCCGACAGCGCGCCGGCCGCGCTCAACCAGGAAGAGGCCGAGCGCATGCACGGCCGCATCGCCGAGCTGCGCCTGCGCTTCCAGCAGCAGCTGCTGGCGTGGTTCCGCGGCCAGTCGGCCGAGCAGCAGCTCGCCGGCATGGTGCAGACCCTCGACGCCATCGCCGCGCGCTGCTACAGCGTGCCGGGCCGCCGCCTGTGGTGGATCGCCGCCGGCGTGCTGGAAGGCCTGCAGCAGGGCATGCTCAAGAGCCAGGCCGGCGAAGTGCGCCAGCTGATCGGCAAGGTCGACCGCAGCATCCGCCAGCTCATCGAGCAGGGCGAAGCCTCGATGCGCGGCGGCGATGCGGACGAACTGTCGCGCAAGCTGCTCTACGTGGTCGCGCAGTCCAAGCAGCGCAGCCCGCGCATGGACCAGCTGGTCAAGACCTACGGCCTAGACAAGCTGCTGCCCGACGAGGGCGAGCTGGAACACGCCCGCGGCTCCATGTCCGGCCACAACCGCGCCCTGCTGGATTCCGTCGCCAAGGCGATCAAGGAAGACCTGCTGCGCGTGAAGGAAGCGCTGGACCTGTTCCTGCGCCAGGCCAATGCCGATCCGGCGCAGCTCAGCGAACAGACCGGCGTGCTCGAACGTGTCGGCGACACCCTCGGCATGCTCGCCCTGGGCGTGCCGCGCCGCGTGGTCAACGAGCAGCGTCGCGTGCTGGAGGAAATCGCCGGCCGCCTGCGTGCCCCGGACGAAGAGCTCCTGCTCGACGTCGCCGGTGCGCTGCTGTACGTCGAAGCCTCGCTGGACGACCACATCGAAAGCCTCGGCGCCGACGAAGAGATCGCCCACGAGGCGCCCGCCAACCTGCTGCCCCGCAGCGAGGCGCGCCACATCCTCTCCACCCTGATGCAGGAGGCGACCGCCAACACCGGCAAGGTGAAGGAATCGATCGTCGCCTTCATCGAATCCGGCTGGCGCCACCAGGAACTGACGGACGTCCCGGGCCTGATGGACGAAGTGGCCGGCGCCATGCGCATGCTCACCGCGCCGCGCCCGGCCGAACTGGCCGAAGGCATCGGCCGCTTCGTCGGCAACGAACTCCTCAGCGATCGCCGCGTGCCCAGCAGCGCGCAGATGGATCACCTGGCCGACGCCCTGGCCGCGCTGGAGTACTACCTCGAAGCCGCGCGCGAACACCGCGGCGGCCTGGAACACATCCTGGATGTGGCCGAGCACAGCCTCAGCACGCTCGGCTACTGGCCGCCGCCGCCGGCCCGCACCGTGCTGTTGAGCGACGCCGAACCCGAAGCCGCCGCACCCGCGCCGGCACCGGTGTTCGCGCCCGAGCCGTCCACCGAGCCGGAACTCACCGAGAGCGTCAGCCTCGCCACGGGCCATGATCTGGGCAGCCTCGTGATCGGCGAAGCCGTCACGCCCATGCCGTCCGCCCACGAACTGGCCGGCCTGCGCCTGGTCGACACCGAGCACGTGCCCGCGCCGGTCGCTTCCGGCGCCAACGACGACGACGACTGGGTCGAGATCGAAGAGGAAATCGAAGAGCAGGTGCCGGTGGCCGACGCCATCAACGCCCATGCCGGTTTCCAGGTCAGCGTCGAAGGCATCGACGACGACATCCGCGAGATCTTCCTGGAAGAAATGCAGGAAGAGATTGACAACCTGCGCGACGCGCAGGCCAAGTGGCTGGCCGATCCGGAGCGCCTCGAAGCGCTCACGCCGATCCGCCGCTCCTTCCACACGCTCAAGGGCTCCGGCCGCCTGGTCGGCGCTTCGGCGCTGGGCGAGTACGCGTGGAAGGTCGAGAACATGCTCAACCGCGTGCTCGACCACTCCATTCCCGCCAACGCGAACGTGCAGGCGCTGGTAGGCCACGCCATCGAGGCGCTGCCGCAGTTGCGCGGTGCGCTGATGGGCGAGGGCGCACCCACCGCGCCGCTGGCGGCGATCATGGAGACCGCCGACCGCCTGGCCAACGGCCAGGAAAGCGCGAGCGTCGAAGACCTCAAGCCGGCCGCCACCGAAACGGTGCGCCGCATCGTGCGCCGTCGCGTGCCGCGTGCGCAGGCCGCCGCGGACGCCATCCCGGCCGCCACGCTGGCCAACCTCGAACCGGCGCCCGAGCCCGCGCCGATGCAGGCGCACGAAACCATCGCTCCGCCGGTGTTGCCGCCGGTCGATCCGGTGCTGCTGGAAATCCTGCGCAGCGAAGTCGCCCAGTACCTGCAGACGATCCGCCACGCGATCAATCGCGTCAGCGACGAACTGCGCGTGGACGACAGCCTGCTGCGCGCCGTGCACACCCTGCACGGCGCCATCGCGATGGTCGACATCCCGCTGCTGACCCAGTTGCTGTCGCCGCTGGAAAGCCTGCTCAAGCGCCTGCGCGCCGCCGGCCATCCGCTCTCGGCCGAGGGCGTGAACCTGCTGGGCAAGAGCGCCGATGCCGTCGATTTCATCATGGGCCAGTTCGACGCCGAGCATCCGCAGCTGCCGGATCTTGACGCGCTGATCCATCGCATCACCGAATTGCGCGACGCGCAGCCGGAACCGCAGGTCGCCCACGTCCTGTTCGAGCCGCTGGCCGACGACCTCGCCGCCGAAGGCGAGGTCGACGAAGGCGCGCTCGGCGCCGCGCTGGACGCCGCCATGCCGGTGCAGCCCGGCGAGCCGTCCGCGCAGGCGGAGGAGCCGAAGGCCGAAGCGCCGGTGGACGATTTCACCGCCGAGCTCATGGCCGCGCTGGGCGATTTCGAATCCGCGCAGCCCGTGGACGCGGAAGCCGACACGCTGCTCGATTCGGTCTCGGTCACGCCCTCGGCTTCCACCCCGATCACCGCGGGCACCGAGGACGACTTCGCCGCGCTGTATGGCGACCTGACCGTCGAGGAACCGGAACAAGCCCTCACCGTTTCCGCGCCCGAACCGCACAGCGAGTACACGCTGTCGCTCGGCGACGACGGCATCGAGTCCGTGGAACTGTCCGGCGCGGACCTTGGCCTGGACGAACCCGAGCACATCGAGCTGTCGCTCGACGCCGTCGAACCGGCGGAAGCGCATCTGGTCGATGCGCACGCCTTGGTCCAAGCCGACGAGCCGGCGCTGGTGGCCGACGCCACGGCGACGCACGCGTCGCTCGCCCCGGTATTCGCCGACGAGGACATCGAAGAAGCCGAAGTCGGCCCGGTCGTCGAAGCCGAATCCATCGACCTCGCCGCGGAGTTCGACACGCCGGCCGACATCACTGAACCGGTGTCCGGCCTGGTCGATGAATCCGAAGCCGAGGCAGCGCCCGAGACGCCGGTGCATGCGGTCGAAGCGCCGGCCGTCGAAGCCGAGCCGGCCGAAGAAGCCGCGGCCGACCCCGTCGAGTTCGCCCACGCCGAGCCGGCTCAGGCAGAACCTGTCCATGCGGAGCCGGAACCCTCGGCCCAGCCCGTCGTCCATGCCGAGGAACCGGCCCTGGCCGACGCCGGCGCCGAATACGCCGGCAGCTGGACCAACGACCAGATCGATCCGGACCTGCTGGAGATCTTCACCGAGGAAGCGCGCGAAATCCTCGACCACTCCGACAGCGTCCTCGCGCAATGGCGTGCCGAACCGGCCGAGCCGGAACACATGGCCAGCCTGCAGCGCGACCTGCATACGCTGAAGGGCGGCGCGCGCATCGCCGGCATGGTGCCGGTGGGCGACCTCACGCACGCCATCGAAACCTTGCTCGAAAGCCCGGTGGGTCACGATCCGTCGCGCGTCGGCGATCTGATCCGCGCGCTGGAAGCGGGCTTCGATACCCTGCACGGCCTCGTGCAGCGCGTGTCGCAGGGCCGCGGGGTCGAATATCCGCAGGCGATGATCGATCGCTTCCTCGGCATGGCTGGCGAAACCACGCCGGCTGCGAAGGAAGAGAGTGGCGCCGCCGTGGCCGCTCCGGCCGAACGCGTCGCCCTGCCCGAACTGCTGCCCGAAGAAGGCCAGTTCGAGGAGTCGCGCGGTCCGCAGGAACAGATCCGCGTCCGTTCCGAACTGCTCGACACCCTCGTCAACCACGCCGGCGAGGTGGCCATCTACCGTTCGCGCCTCGAACAGCAGGTGGCCGGCTACCGCTTTAACCTGGTCGAGCTCGACTCGACCGTGCAGCGTCTGCGCAGCCAGCTGCGCATGCTGGAAATCGAAACCGAAGCGCAGATCATCGCGCGCTTCCAGCGCGAGCACCGCGAGGCCGGCATCAGCGTGTTCGACCCGCTGGAGCTCGACCGCTACTCGCAGCTGCAGCAGTACTCCCGTGCGCTGGCCGAGTCGGTCTCCGACCTTGTGTCGATCCAGAGCATGCTGGACGAACTGACTCGCCAGGCCGAAACACTGCTGATCCAGCAGTCGCGCGTGAGTTCGGAACTGCAGGACGGCCTGCTGCGCACGCGCATGCTGCCGTTCGACACCATGGTGCCCAACCTGCGCCGCACGCTGCGCCAGGCCGCACAGGAGCAGGGCAAGAGCGCGCAGCTGTTCGTGGAAGGCGCACACGGCGAAATGGATCGCACGCTGCTCGACCGCCTCAAGGCACCGTTCGAGCACATGCTGCGCAACGCTGTGGCGCACGGCATCGAATCGCCGGAAGAGCGCCGCAAGGCGGGCAAGCCGGCCGAAGGTGCGGTGCGCATCCGCGTGGCGCGCGAAGCCACCGAGGTGGTGGTGCGCGTGACCGACGACGGCCGCGGCCTGGACCGCGAGGCCGTGCGCAAGCGCGGCATCGAGCGCGGCCTGCTGCGCGCCGACGCCAAGCCCAGCGACGACCAGCTGCTGGCCCTGATCACCCAGCCGGGCTTCTCCACCGCCAGCAGCATCACGCAGCTGGCCGGCCGCGGCGTGGGCATGGACGTGGTGGCCAACGAGATCAAGCAGCTCGGCGGCTCCATCGCGGTGGAATCGCAGCCTGGCCAGGGCACCACCTTCGTGCTGCGCCTGCCGTTCACCCTCGCGGTGACCCAGGCCATCCTGGTGCGCATCGGCGAGTCCAACTTCGCTATCCCCATGACCTCGGTGCAGGGCGTGGCCCGCATCAGCCCGGCCGACCTCGCGTCGCGCCTGGCCGAGTACGAGCCCACGTTCCCCTACGGCGGCGAGCAGTACGGCATCCACGACCTGGCCGAATTGCTGGGCATTCCCGCCGGCCATGCGGGCGAGGAACAGCTGCCGCTGCTGCTCACCCGCGCGGGCGACCTGCGCGCCGCCATCCGCATCGACGCCGTGATCGGCTCGCGCGAGATCGTGGTGAAGTCGGTCGGCCCGCAGGTGAGTTCGGTGCCGGGCATCCTCGGCGCCACCATCATGGGCGACGGCTCGGTGCTGATCATTCTCGACCTGCCGCCGCTGGTGCGTCACGGCATCATCCGCCGCCAGGAACGCCTGGCCGAGGGCCTCACCGCCGTCGAGCTGCCGGTGATCGAGGAAGAGCGCGTGCGCCCGCTGGTGATGGTGGTCGACGACTCCATCACCATGCGCAAGGTCACTGGCCGCGTGCTGGAGCGCCACGAATACGAAGTGCACACCGCGAAGGACGGCCTGGACGCGCTGGAAAAGCTGCATGAGCGCGTGCCCGACCTGATGTTGCTCGACATCGAGATGCCGCGCATGGACGGCTTCGAACTCGCCGAGCAGATGAAGGCCGATCCGCGCCTGCGTCACGTGCCGATCATCATGATCACCTCGCGTACCGGCGATAAGCATCGCCAGCGCGCATTCGACATCGGCGTCGACCGCTACCTCGGCAAGCCCTACCAGGAAGCCGAGCTGCTGACGCAGATCAGCGAAGTGCTGGAACAGCGTGCGCTGCAGGATCAGGCGACGGAGTCCGCCCATGGCTGAAGCCCCGGCAGTCGCACTGCTGTTCGACGACGCGGAACTCGGGGCTCACCTGCGCGAAGCGCTGCGGGAACGCGGCGCGCGCATCGTGCACGAAGGTGCGCTGGGCACGCTCAGCCGCGACGTGATCCACGGCAGCGGCGCCCAGGTCGTGGTGGTGAATCTCGACGAAGAAGCGGCCGACGACCTCGACCGCCTCTATGACGTGATCGATGGCGACCATCCGCGCGTGGTGTTCAACGACGCCCAGGCCAGCCGCGGCCTGGACGGCTGGGACCGCGCGCGCTGGGCGCGCCATCTGGCAGTGAAGGTGCTCGCCGACGGCGACATTGACCCGCCGCGCCCGGCCGACGCGCTGGCGGTGGAAACGCCAGCCGAGCGCGAGACCGCCGCGCCCGCACCCGTCGCCATGGCGCTGGCCGAGCCAGCCGTGTCCTTCGTGGAAGAGCCGGTCGCGATCTCTCACGCCGATGACGAACCCGCCGCTCTCGCGGAGGCGCCGCTCGATGATGCATCCGCCGAAATCCTGCTGTCGCCGGCTGTCGGCGAAGCGGCCGAAGTCTCCGAATCCCTCGCCGCCGAACTCGAGGCGCTGCTCGCCGCCGACACCGGCGAACCCGCCGAGGACGACTTCGGCAGCGGCCTGAAGGACTTCGGCGAAGACGCGCCGGTCTTGCATGACGGCACGTTCGGCGCCGCTTTCCTCGATACCTCCGCGCAAGGTCCGGCTCCGCTCCCGCCGGTGGACGAAGCGCCCGCCGCACCGGTGCCGCCGCCCCTTCGCGAAGAACTCACCGCCAGCATTCCCACCGACCCGCTGGGTGCGCCACCGAGCGCGCCGCGGCCGTCCTTCCAGCTTGACCACCTCGCGCTGGCGCCGCTGGACGAAAGCTTCATGCCCGTCGACGCGCCCATCAAGGTGGAAAAGATCTCCACCGCCGAAGCACTGCATGCGAGCTGGTCGCTCGTCGACGACGACGCCTCTGTAGTCGAGGTGCCCGCCGCGCAGGACTTCGGCATCGAGAAGATGAGCGCCGAGGATTACCTCGCACTCGACGTCGACGACGTCGATGAAGCCGTGCAGCCCCGCATGACGCTCGAACTGGTGTCCATCGAAGAAGCCATCGCGCCGACCGACTTCGAGGCCAGCGGCCGCGAAATGCAGCTGGGCGAACTGGAGAGCGCGCTCGGCCGCGTACTCCTGCTCGGCGCCACGGTGGACAGCACCGATTCGGTCTGCGCCTTCCTTGCCGCCTTGCCGTCCAGCCTGCGCATGGCGGTGCTGCTTACGCACCACCAGGGCGCTACGTCGGTGGAAGCGCTGGCGGAGCGCCTGTCGAAGCAGTCCGCGCTGCCCGTGCGCATCGCCAGCCATGGCCACCGCGCCCGCGCCGGCGAAGTGGTGGTGGTGCCTGCCAACCGCCAAGTGCGCCTGTTGCGCGACGGGCGCGTGGAATGCGACGCCGTGGACGTGTCCTCGTTCCAGAATCCGTCCATCGATTCCACCTTCACCACCGCCGCCAATGTATTCGGCCGCGACGCCGTCGCCATCGTCTTCGCCGGCCCCGGCACCGACGCGGTCGCCGGTGCGCAAGCCGTGCACGACCGCGGCGGCAAGGTCTGGGTCGAACTCGCCTCCGGCGACCACTACGCCGACATGGTGCACGGCGTGGAAGCCGAGCGCCTGGCAAGTTTCACGGGAACGCCGTTCGAACTGGCGGCGCGTTTGATCGAAGAGGAAATCCAGCGATGAGCGAGCAACCCTTGCCGCGCGAAATCCGTTGCGTCCTGGTACCCGTAGGCCACCTCCGCCTGCTGCTCCCCAACGCCACCGTCGCCGAAGTCATCACCCTGCCCACGCCCGAACCGGTGGACGATGCACCGGAGTGGCTGCTCGGCCGCATTTCCTGGCGTGGTTGGCGTGTGCCGTTGGTGTCGTTCACCAAGCTTGCTGGTGCGGAGGAGGGTGATCCGACGCTGGCGATGCGCGTTGCTGTGTTGAAGGCGCTCGGCGGCAATCCGAAGTTGCCGTTCGTCGCTGTGGTTACGCAGGGTTTTCCGCGACTGACTACGCTCAATGCGGAGCTGATCATTCCCACGCACGATGGCTCGCCGTTGCCTCCGGGGGTAAAGGCGCAGGTGTTGGTGCGGGATGATGTGGCGGTGATTCCGGATTTGGAGGGGATCGAAGAGCAGTTGGCGGAGATGTTGGAGTTGGCGGGCTAGCACTTTATCTCCCTCTCCCTTACGGCATGAGGGCTGGGCGAAGCGAGTCGACAATATTCCCCAAGCTGAAAAGCTTTTGCGTCGAACCTATGCGAGAGGCGCCTCAGTTTGAGTTTGGAAGTAGCCCCAAGGAACGGGATCATGGACGAATGGTTCAGCACAATCGATGTGCGGTGCCTGTCGTAAAAGATTTCAAGATGGGCCGAAGTTGCGATGCAGCTTCGGCTTTCTTTTGGGCAAGAAAGACGGGTAGAGCGAGTCTGGTTGCCCTGGGCGCTGTTGTAGCTCGCCGGGACGGAGCTGATTCATGAATAGATCGTTGTTGTGCTGGCTACTCCTGGTAATGGCGGGGGTTGCACTGAACGCCTCAGCAGATCATGCGCCGATCAATTATTTCGCCAGCTACAACTACAATCAGGACGGCACGAAGGTTCGCTATCCAACTGCGATGTCAGCATTGCAGGCCGGCTGGGGCGCCACGAACGGCTGCTTTCCTGGTTCCAATCTGACCCTGTATGGAGTTTTGCTCGGCGCCAAGATCGAGCATGTAGACGGATACGTAGACGGCGCTATATGGACTCCATACGCCAAAGAGATCTGGTGTGGCAGCAATGAGCTGTTCGAAGGTCCTGCTTACAATCTTTACGGTCCCATGGAGCAGTGGTCATCATGCTCTTCGGCACCGGGGCCTGCCGGTCGCTATGCAGGTGGCCCGTGCCCCACTCCTCCCGGAGTCAATCCAGATAAAAGCCGCGGCGCTCCAGGTGGGCCATGTGTTGTTTGCGGCGATCCAATCAATGTCGCTACTGGCAATGTTTTCGAAGTAAAAACCGAATATGCGGGTAGTGGTTCTTTCCCGCTGCAATTCAGCTGGGTCTACAACAGCTTGGGCTATAGCGGTATCGCCTCGCCAGCGGAAAATGTGCTTGGAGCCAATCGAACAGCCAACTATTTGAAGTTGGCTCGTGTTTATCGAGTACCTGATGGCAGCGCGACCTCGGCCTATCTCTTGCGGGAGGATGGCAGGACGTACATCGCAGACCTTATCAATGGCGTATGGGTCTTCGATGCTGATGTGGATGGCGTCCTGACCTCGTCACAGGATTTGAGTGGGAACTACATCTCCCTGACCTATCTCAACGCCAAGGGCGAAACTGAGGTCTATGACGCCATCGGGCATCTTCAGTCTGTCACCGATCGTAGCGGTCGCAAGCAAACACTGAACTGGAATGATGCCGGTCAGCTGTTGAGTGTGCAGGATGACTTCGGTCGCTCCCTCTCTTTTACGTACGATAGCCAGGGGAGAATTAAGATCCTGACTCAGCCCGATGGCGGTGTCATCGGTTTTGCTTACGACGCAAGTAATAATCTTCAGGTTGTTACCTATCCGGACGGGAAGGCCATCCAGTACAACTATGGTGAGGCTGCTAATACGTCGGGTGCAACCCTTCCAAACGCGCTGACCAGCGTCATAGATCAAGGTGGCGCCACATATTCCAATACTATTTACGACGCACAAGGCCTTGCTATACGCAATTACATGGCTGGTGGCGTGTCTTCTTATGCTATTGCGTACACGACAGTGCAGGTCAGTCGGTCGAAGACCGACGTCGCCAGTGCGGTGGTGACTGATCCCCTTGGTGCGACAAATAGCGTGAGTTTCCAGGCCAGCCTGGGCATCAACCGCCCGACGCAATCCGTGGCCGGCTGTACTGGATGTATATCGGAATCCAAGAGCTACACCTTCGGAACAAATGGCAGGGTTTCAACAAGTACCGATGGTACCGGAGCAGTCGTGGCGAGCTCATACGAGTCGAATGGCTTGCTCGCGCAGACTATCGAGGCCGAAGGTCTGCCCAGCCAGCGGACAACCAACACGATTTGGGACACCTCACTACGGCTGCCCCTGAGCCGTTCGGTGTTGGACGGTGGCGGTAACTTGGTTGCCAGAACTAGCTGGGTTTATAACGCCACCGGCCAAGTGGTGGCTAATTGCGAGGCGGACTCCACTGTCGCTGGGGCTGTCGCCTATGTCTGTGCGGTAGCGGGAGCCGCACCTGCAGGCGTCCGCCGCCGGACGTATACATATTGCGGATCCGTCGATGGCACGCAGTGTCCCTTGGTGGGTTTGTTGCTGAGCGTGACTGGCCCCCGTACGGATCTCATCAGCACTACGCGCTATAGCTACTACTTGAGCACGGACGAGTCGGGCTGCGGCACTGCCGGTGGCGCCTGCCACCGCGCCGGCGATCTCTACCAAATCACCGACGCCGCCGGCCACGTCACCACCTATGTCGCCTACGACAAGAACGGCCGCCTCGTCCGCCAACGCGACGCCAACGGCGTCCTCACCGACTTCACTTACCACCCGCGCGGCTGGCTCCTGACGCGCACGGTCCGCGCCAACGCCGACGGCACGCCCTCGGCCAACGACGCCGTGACGCAGATCGGCTACAAACCCTACGGCGCGGTGGAATCGATCACCGACCCGGATGGCGTGCAGGTGACCTACACCTACGACGCCGCCCACCGCCTCACCGACATCACCGACGCGCTGGGCAACCGCATCCACTACACGCTGGACGCGGCCGGCAGCAAGACCAAGGAAGAGACCTTCGACACCAGCGGCACCCTGCGCCGCTCGCTGGGCCGTACCTACAACACGCTGGGCCAGCTCACCGGCATCAAGGACGGCCTGAATCGCACGGTGTTCGATGCCAGCTTCAGCGACAGCTACGACGGCAATGGCAACCTGGTGCGCAGCGCCGACGCGCTGGGCATCCAGCGCAAGCAGGGCTATGACGCGCTCAACCGCCTGATTACCACCATCGACAACTACAACGGCACCGACACGGCCACGCAGAACACCCAGAGCGTGTTCGCCTACGACGCGCGCGACCAGCTGCAGGGCGTGAGCGACCCGGATGGCCTCAACACCACCTACGACTATGACGGCCTGGGCAACACCACCGCCGTGCACAGCCCGGACACGGGCACGTCCACTTACGTCTACGACGCGGCCGGCAATCGCACCCAGGCCACCGACGCGCGTGGCGTGGTCAGCCACAGCACCTACGACGCCCTCAACCGCATCACAGCCACTACCTACCCGCACAGCGACGCCAACGTCAGCTACCGCTACGACGAACCCGACAGCGTCACCGGCTGCGTCGGCTCCTACCCGATCGGACGCCTGACCAGCATCGTCGAAACCGCCGTCACCACGGTCTACTGCTACGACGCCCGCGGCAACGTGGTGAAGAAGAGCCAGACGCAGGGCACAAACGTCGATACGGTGAGTTACACCTACACCTTGGCAGACCGTCTTGCGAGCACACGGACGCCGGATGGGACGTCGATTCAGTACGGACGCGATGGTGCTGGGCGTATCAACGCCGTCACCGTCCTGCCGCCTGGCACCAGCGGCGCTGGCGCCGCCAGCGTCGTCTCCAACGTCAGCTACCTGCCGTTCGGGCCGATCGCCAGCTATACGTTGGGCAACGGGCAGACGATTACGCGCACCTACGATGCCAACTACGCAGTGACGGACGTGGTCAGTCCGGCGCTGAATCTGCATTTTGCGCGGGATGCGATGGGGAATGTCACGGCGTTGGGCAATGCAGCGGGTGCCAATCCGGCAATCGAGACCTATAGCTACGACCCGCTGTATCGGCTGACGGGACTCAAGGATGCACAAGGCCAGGCCATCGAGGCGTACACCTACAACAAGACGGGTGATCGCCTGAGCAAGACGGGCAATGGGCTCGCGACGGGCACCTATGGCTATCAGACGGGCACGCATTGGCTGACGAGCATTGGCAACAGTGCGCGGACCTATGATGCCAACGGCAACACCACGGGTAGTGCGAGCGGAGGCGACACCTTCGGGTATGGTTACAACGATCGCAATCGCATGACGGTGGTGCAGCGGAATGGCCAAACTATCGCCAATTACGCCTATAACGCCATGGGTCAGCGCGTTTCGAAGGCTGCAGTGAATCAGCGGTTTGTCTATGATGAATATGACCAGCTGGTCGGCGAATATGGGGCTATAGGCCGGACTTACGTGCGATTGGGCAGCCTGCCTGTTGCCGTCGTCGATATGTATGCATCAGGTAGTCAGATCAGCTACGTGCATGTGGATAGCTTAGGCAGCCCGAGAGCAATCGCTAATAGCGCTGGTGCAACAATCTGGCAATGGCCATATCAAAGCAATCCCTTTGGGGAGGCTGCTGCACTAACTGCGGGATTTGAATTTAAGCTTCGATTCCCTGGGCAGTATTTTGATCAAGAGTCGGGGCTCCATCACAATGGCAACCGTGACTACGTGCCTTCCACTGGAAGCTACATCCAAAGCGATCCAATTGGATTGTCGGGAGGAATGGGTACCTATACCTATGTAATGGCGCGACCGTTATCTCTCTCGGACGAGGCGGGGTTGGCTGCGGAAACGGTACCTGTCGGAAGTCCCTCCCCAATACAAACTGCGCCTATGCCTAGGGTTACAACGGTGCCAGACCTTGGGCCTGCTGCCAACGAAGGCATGTCTTTGGAGGGGGCGGCGAGTACGGGGCTTAGTATGTGCGCGCGCATTCTCACAGGCGTCGCGCTGTACTTTCACTCAGAGCCAACGGCCGAATGCGATCAGCCATTGCCTCCAGAGAACCGAAATTGCTCCGGTGGCGATGATCGCTGTAAGAAGGCAATTAAGGAGGCGCAGGCCGCCTATCATGACTTAATGACCAAGCGATTACCGCAATTTTATGCCGGAAGACATCTTTGGCATGCACAGGCTATTTTGGAGAAGCAAAATAGGTTGCGGGATGCAATTAGGCGCGTTCGTCTTTATTGTAACCCTTTGCCGATTATTTTGAGCGAGTGGGAAAGGGTCGCCAGCATTGATCCATTGTCATTTATGTAATTGGAGGTGTGCAGTGATAGGTATTCCGGTCGCCATTGCAGATTCAGAGGAATGGATGGCTTTAAATGGTGAGCAAAGGACTTCGTTTCTCAGGCGATTAGATGAGCTAAACATGCTTGGGATGGAGTTGCGGAGTAAAAAGCGCTGGCGCGAGTCGGAAAACTTTGAAAGCTTCATCGAGAATCTGGAGCTGGATATATCGCTGAGACAGGAGTATGACATGGGACCTGCGGGTGGTCTTACTCGTTGGCTCACGCATTACTCGTGGGTGTTCAATAGTTGTCCCGCCAAATTAAGAAAATCAATCCCAAAATCAGCCCTGGTGTCGTTAGATCAGGGTGAGCCGTCGGGCGATGCGGCGTTTGACGAATATAAAATGTGGTTCGAGAAGGCTGGCAATGACCTGGTTTCCGCTCTAGAGGGATTTTCTACTGCGGTTGGGTTTGATGGTGCGTTAGCTTTCCTATTTTTGGTCGATGTTATTTTTTCAAGGATGCTTACTATCTGCTATAAGCTGCGATTTCATCCATCGCTCGTAGATTGACACCGCCATTCCTTGACTCTCACAGAGAGGTATATCTACGCCTCTTCTCCCGGAGCGAAGTTGCTCCGCTGGTTGATGTTCTAAAAGCGAACCTGTCGGCGCACGACTTAGCGGTTGTTCGTGAGGTCATTTTGGAGGATGTCGATTTTCTCGCTCAGAAAGTCTGGATCGCCAAGGCGGCTCGTAATCATTAATAGGGGGCGGCTTCAATGGAGAATACATATGAAACTCCACGCCACGTTCGTCGAAGCCAATGACAAGTGGGACGCCGGGGACTTGCATGGTGCGTTCAAACTGCTGTCCGCCGCTGCTTCCGAAGGCGACGCACCGTCACAGAGCACGCTTGGCTACTTCTACGACACTGGCGTTGGAACAGCGAGGGACCCGGATCTGGCAATGCTCTGGTACAGACGAGCTGCCAGGCAGAAGGACGTCTGTGCTACCTCGAACATTGCGGTTTGCTATCGGGACCAGGGCGATATGAGGAAGGCCCGGGCGTGGTTTAGAAAGGCGTTGCTTCTGGGCGATATGGACGCTGCGCTGGAGCTCGGAAAGTTGCTCTTACTTAGCCAGACTCGCGGTTCTGCGGCGCGAGCGAAGAAGTATTTGACGATGGCGATGACTGCCGAGCTGATCACCGAGGCGGGTCGCGAGGAAGCTAGTGCGCTGTTGGCGGAGCTTGAGGCGGGTACACATGGCTGCCGCACATCGTAAGAACGTCACGCCGCATTAACGCCCGCTTGCTACCCTCGGCCACACCAAACGCCAAGGAGTTGCACTCATGCCAAGGATCGCTTCCGCCATCCTGTTCGTTCTCGCTGCCACGTCCACGTCGGCCTTCGCGCAATCCGATCGCGAAGTCGTCGAGAGCATGGTCACCCGTGCCGCCAATGTCTGCCCAGGCCATAGCGCTGATCGCACGACGCCCACCGTCAAGGCGACGCCCGTCGGCGCGTTGCGTGTGATGCTGGAGCGCGGTCTCGTGATGTGTCCCGATCGTCGCCTGGACGCCGATGCGCCTGCGGTGTTCTATGGCCGCCTAGGTGTGTTTGCGTGGAATCCCGAGGTGAAGGAAGGCTCGGGCGTCATCGTGAAGCAGATCGATGCCATGACGCGCAAGGACGAGTACCCGCCCGAAACGCTGGTGTGGGATGCGAAGGGCAATGTGTTGAAGCAGCGTACTGTGCCAGCGTTCGAGGCGAGGCCCGGCGCCGCAGTGCTTTACCGTGTGCAGTAAGGGCGGAGTCTTCGATAAGCGAGCCGGTCACGGCGCGCCATCAGGCGCGCCGTGGGCTTGCATCGATTACACCGGCTCAGGCGCCATGACAGGTCCCAGGCTCAAGGACTCGGCGTACTGGCTCAGGTAATGGACCGCCAGGAAGAGTCCTTCCACACACGTGGGCGGCAACGGCCATTCGCCGGGTTCGGTGGGCTGCGCGCAGCTCTGCCGATCGCGGAAGGTTTCGCTATTGCCGAGCAGGCCGGTGAGTACGTTCACCGCCATGTGGATGCCAGCGAGACGAGCGAGCAGGCGTTGCTGCGGGTCTTCTATCGCGTCGGGGACGTCGTAGGGGCGGGCCAGTGGGTTGGTGGGGAAGGCCTCATGAGAAAACGTCTCGTTGGGAAGCGGGTGCGGGTCTGCTTTATGATCGATGTCAGCCATGATCAACTCCAGCTAAGTTGGTTGTGGTCAGCGGGTCGGATGGGTGCCAGCCCATCCGGCCCGCGCTGCACGGCAGGTCATGCCGCGGTCGTGGCGCAAAGGCGCGGGACGACAGAGCAAGACTAACGAGCGGGCACAAGTCAGTCTGTCAGGGATCGCCGATAGGTCGTGTGGCGATATGGCGGAGAGGATGTAGGAACGGCCGCTGGACCGACAGACGAGAAGTCATGCGGAGCACCGGCCATCTGTGCCGAAGGCCGAGACCTCGAAACTCAATCCCCTATGACGGAAACGGCAGGAGCATCCTTGCCGCTCCAAGCCTTTCCTCCGTCATGCCCAAACCGACGAGACGCCTCATCCCACGTCAACGTGGTCACCGAGTACTTGCCCCGCTCGTAGCCATAAGTCTTCCCGTCATCCTGATAGAGCGCGAAACGGCCGTCCGCTCCCGGATAAACGTTCACCGCAACGATCTTCTGCGTTTTCTGCGCATCAGCATCGTCCGGCCCCATCGGCACGATACTTCCCGCTTTGACGAACAGCGGTAACACGTCGATAGGTGCTTCCACCTCGATCGTCTGGCCACCATGCAGGCGCTGGTTCGTCCAGTAGTTGTACCAGTCGCAGCCGGCGGGCAAATACACGGCCCGTTTGGTGGCGCCTTGTTCGGTGACCGGGGCGACCAGGAAGGCGGGTCCGTACATGTATTCGTCGGGGATGTCCGCGACTTTCGGGTCGTTGGGGAAGTCCATGAACAGCGCGCGCATGTAGGGTGCGCCGGTCTGGTAGCTGCGGAAGGCAGCTGAGTACGTGTACGGCAGGAGTCGGTAGCGGAGCTTCAGGTACTTCGCCAGGATCGGCTCGGCCTGCTTGCCGTACGACCACACTTCGTTGTGATCCCTTTCGCCGTGCGCGCGCATGATCGGTTGGAAGGTGCCCCATTGGAACCAGCGTACGAACAGCTCGGGGTAATCCTCGTAGTTGCCGATCGTGCCGCGCACGTCGGAGCCATCGATCAACGGCCGATGCGTCGCCTTGTAGTCGGCGGGCAGGGAGGGTGACATGAAACCCGCAATATCGGTGTCCCAATAGGGCATTCCCGTCGCGGTGAAATTGAGCCCTGCCGGGATGGACCGCTTGAGCATGTCCCAGGTGGCGAAGATATCGCTCGACCAGAACACGGTACCGTTGCGCTGGGCGCCCAGGTAGGCGGCGCGCGCCAGGATCATGACTCTTCGCGCATCGCCGAAATCGCGCCGGAACCCTTCATACGCCGCCGCGGTATGGAACAGCGGGTAGACGTTGTAGAACCGCGTGCCCGAGCCGATCCAGAACACGTCCTTGGCGGGGTCGACGTCCGGCTCCGTCTCGTCCAGCCACAGATGATCGAAGCCGTACGGCTTGAGGTAGCGATCGCGGATCTGCTCCCAGAACCACTTCGCCGCCTCGGGGTTGGTCGTGTCGATGTTCGGGCCGATGATCGTCTTGTACCAGCCCTGATCCGGCGAGCCGTCCTTGCCGTGAATCAGCCAGCCTTTGCTCGCGAGTTCGTCGTAGAACAGCGAGCCTTTCGAGAAGTGCGGCCACACGCTCAGCAGCGAATCCACGCCTTGGGCGTGCAGGTGGCGGTTCATGGCGGCGGGGTCCGGCCAGCGCGCGGGATCGAGGTCGAGGTTGCCCTGCTTGGTCATGTTGAGGAAATCGACCACCATCACGCCCAGCGGCAGGTTCTTCCGGCGGTACTCGTCGGCGACCGCGAGGATCTGTTCCTGTGACGAGTAGATCGCCTTGCTCTGGATATAGCCGTACACCGTTCGGGGCAGCATGTGCGTCACGCCGGTCAACTGGCGGTAGCCGGCGTAAATCTCGTCCGCGTTGCTTCCTGCGATGACGAAATAGGAAACGCGATCGCCCACTTCCGACGACCAGGTGTTCAGTCCGTTGAAGCCCAGTTGCACCGTCGTTTTTGAAGGGTTGTCCCAGACCAGGCCATAGCCGAGGTTCGACACCATGAAGGGAACGCAGACGTTCTCGCCGCCCAGCGCACCGTAGTCGTGCCAGCAGCGGATCTCATGGTCGCGCAGGTCCATCCAACCCTGCTGTTGTTGCCCCAGGCCGTAATAGTGCTCGTTGCCGGGCGAATCGAAGGTGGCTGCGGCGCGAAAGCCTTTGGGGTCGACATCGACCTGCGCTACCTGCGGCTGCTTGGGTGCCATGGTCCAGGTGCGCATGCGCAGCAGCGTCTTGCCTCCGGCGTCGGTGATCTTCAGCGCATCGTTGAACGTGTTCGGGTCATGCCAACCGCCGAAGTACTTTTCGCGCAGGTCACGGTTCAACGTGTCCAAGGGCAGGCTCTGGGGGAGTTCGCTGGAGGCGGGATGCTCCGAGGCCACGCGAACCACCATGCTGGCCGAGCGAAAGACATCGCCACCCGCGGCATCCTTCGTATGCGTCCATCCTTGGGCGGATGGCTTGGCGTCGAATCCGTAGCCGGGCGCCGCTGTCACGGCTGAGCGCTCGGTGCTCAGCGTTACCCGCACGATGTTCGGGGCGTAGGGTTCGATGGCGATCGACCGGCCATCGCGCTGCAACACGAAAGGCTCGCCCTGGGCGGCAGCGGTGCCTTCCAGTGATATCGCCAGGAGGAGTGCCGCCGGCACACAAGAAAGCAGCTTTCGCATCATGGGGCGCAACGCCATAGTCATCGGTCCGATGCCCTTTCGAACGTTCACGACGCGAGCGTTCCGTTGCCGGTTCCCCTCTCTCACGCTCGCCCTTATGGCAGGGCTACTCGCTGCCAGCGGGCGCATTCTGGCATGCGGCTTTTGGCCACCGGCGAGGGCAGGGAATAATCACAAGCTGGTTTGGCGGATATCTGAATAGGTAAGTCGACGACAAGGATGCAGGCCTTCCGGGTGGCGCCGGTCTCTTATCGAAGCCGCCTGTGAGGGCTTGGCTATGGCGTGCTTTTCGATATGGCGATTAGTGCCACTAGCCGCACGTTGCAGGTTTGCGATACGCAGCAGATGTCGCCGTGCAACAACCGCAACGCTGCGAGTGCCGACAGGCCCAGGAAAGCCTCAGTGGTGGGCGGCCCGTTTGTCCAGTGCAGCGCGAGCCTGACGAAGGCACGTCATGCGCAGGCATAAATCGGTCTCCCTTAAAGGGCGATGCCTACCAGCGGCG
Source organism: Dyella sp. BiH032 (assembly GCF_031954525.1). NCBI lineage: Bacteria > Pseudomonadati > Pseudomonadota > Gammaproteobacteria > Lysobacterales > Rhodanobacteraceae > Dyella > Dyella sp. BiH032. Next base: position 4,113,087 of record NZ_CP134867.1, on the reverse strand, counting down.
AGCGACGGCGTTGTAGATCGCGCCGAACACCACTGCGATGTACCAGCCCCAGATCACGCTCTCGACCAGGCCGAGCAGGAAGCTGGACCAGCTCAGCAGGGTGAAGCCGGGCAGAAAGATCGACAAAGCCGCGTGTGCGATCGGAAGGGAAGGAAACAGCAGATAGCCGGCGATGCAGAATACGAACGACACCGCCAGGAAAATGCTCAGAGCCGTTCCTAGGGTGGAGATCGCGATCGGTTTTCGATGCGCTGCGACATGGCCTTCGGCATGCGCGCGGTAATGAGTGACGTTCATGGCGAGCCTCCAGCAACCGAAGAGGGTGCTTGTTCATCAACTTAGGATTCGCCAAGGCGCGCATGTTGATTTGCGTCAACAGAGCGCGGAGCGTCGAACGGAGAGGCGAATGCTTTGATTAGCGACAGGATGCCTTCTCATGGCCAGGCTCTCCGCGAATGCAAGGACTTTTTAGTGTCGTCAGGTGACGGCGGTCGGCAAGTGCGTCCGCGGTGTCGATAACTGCCTAGGGATATCGATGCGTTGCAAGCGGCGGCAGCGCATCTGGTGTACTCAAGCGCGCGGCAAATCGCGCTTGCCACAGCTCATGAGTCCCGATCAGACATCCCCGTGCAGCGCCTGCAACGCGGCCAGCGCGGCCAGGCCCGCGGTTTCGGTACGCAGAATCCGCGGACCCAGGCGCAATCCATGAAACGCTGCCGCATGCAACGCACCGATGTCGCGCTCCCCCAATCCGCCTTCCGGCCCGACCACCAGCACGCCGCCACTCGACGGAAAACGCAGCGCGCGCGCCTGCACGTCGCCTTCCGGCAACAACGCCAACCGCAGCGCGCCATCGTCGGCTGGCAGGTCCCGCAGCCATGCTTCCAGCGGCAAAGCCGGAACGATTTCCGGCACTACGGCGCGCCCGCTTTGCTCGCATGCGCTTTCCGCCACCGCGCGCCAATGCGCGAGGCGCTTCTCTGCTCGTGCGGCATCCAGCTTCACTTCGGAGCGTTCGGTGTGCAGCGGCACGATGCGGGCGACGCCCAGTTCGGTGGCCTTTTGCACGATCAGGTCCATCTTCTCGCCGCGGGCGATGCCTTGGGCGAGGGTGAGGCGCAGGGGGGATTCGTTGTCGATGCGCGCACTGCTGTCGATGCGCACGATCACTTCGCGCTTGCCGACCGAGAGGATGGTCGCGGCGTAGTCGTGGCCGTCGCCGTTGAACAGCACCAGCGGATCGCCGGCAACCTTGCGCAGCACGCGGGCGACGTGTTCGCCAGCCTGTGCGGGCAGGGTGAAATCGGCGCCGATGGCGATGGGCTCGGGAACATAAATACGGATGGTGCGCATGGGGCGAAACGGCGGCTGGAAACGAGCGAGGAGGATAGCGAAGCGAGACGGATGCTGCTTGGCTTCCGGGGTTGCATGGGTCCGCCCGGTGGACGCCGGATTGCCGAAAGCCTGGGGCTGCACGTGCTGGCTGAGCTGAACCGAGGTGCGGCGGATGGCAACCGCCGGTTGCTGCGAGGTCGTCGCCGGGCGCAGCATGTCGTTCTCTACGGCTGCATGAGGGCCGACGTCATGTCGACATTGCCGATGTTGCTCGCCGCCGCGTTGCTCGCCTCGCTCGCAGGGCAGGCGGCGGCGCAGAGTTCCAGCCAGAGCAGTGCGGGAGCGCCCAGTGTCCAGGGTGCGCCGAATCCCACGGCAGTCCCGCAGGGCCAGGATGCCGTCCAGGGGGCGCGCATGCGCCGTATCGAAGGCGTGCGCACCATGCCGTATCCGGCGCCGGCGTCCAGCACGGGCGGCAAGGCGGCGCAGCGCCCGGTAGACGAGCGGCATTGCCTGCGCCAGACCGGGAGCCATATCCCGCCGAAGGAGGGGAAGTGCATTCCCATGCCGGGGCGGGCTTATGACAAGAAGGACATCGAGCGGACGGGTGAGACCGAGCTGGGGCCGGCGTTGCGGAAATTGGATCCGAGTGTCGGCGGGCACTGAGGTTGTCGGCTTGGCCCTTGTCGCTTGCGGCATGGGCGGGCTTGGCGCTGACTGGATGCCGGCCTGCGCCGGCATGACGAGTTCAGGCGGCGCCGGAGTGACCCCGGCGTCCACATCGGCGTCGCGGATGGCTCGCCGTCAGCCGGCCACGGCACGCTCCATGCCGGCGATGGCCACGTCCACGAGGTGATCCAGCTCGTCCGTGCTCACCACATACGGCGGCATGAAATAGACGACGTTACCCAGTGGCCGCAGCAGCGCGCCGTGCTCCAGTCCATGCAGGTACACGCGCAGCCCGCGGCGCTCTTCCGATGGATACGCCGCACGGGTGGCTTTGTCGCGCACCAGCTCCACCGCCGCGATCATCCCCGTCTGCCGCACGTCGGCGACGTGCGGGTGATCGCGTAGCGGCTCCAGGCGTTTCGCCAGGTGCGCCGCCAACCCGCGGTTGCGTTCCAGCACCGGCTCGTCGCGGAAGATGTCCAGCGTGGCGAGCGCGGCGCGGCAGGCCAGCGGGTTGCCGGTGTAGCTGTGCGAATGCAGGAAGGCTTTGCCGGCGTTGTACTCGGCGTAGAAGGCCTCGTACACCGGCGTGGTGGTGAGCACGGCGGAAAGCGGCAGGAAGCCGCCGGTGAGGCCCTTGGACAGGCACATGAAATCCGGCGCCACCTTCGCCTGTTCGCAGGCGAACAGCGTGCCGGTGCGGCCGAAGCCCACGGCGATTTCGTCCGCGATGAAATGCACATCGAACTCGTTGCACAGCGCGCGCAGGCCGGTGAGGTAGCTTGGGTGGTACATGCGCATGCCGCCGGCGCATTGCACCAGCGGTTCGACGATTACGGCGCAGGTTTCGTGCGCGTGGCGTTCCAGCAGCGCGCGCAGTTCGCCGAGGCGGCGCGCGGCGACGGCTTCGGGGGATTCGCCGGGCTCGGCTTCGTAGGTATCGGCCGAGGGCGCCAGGATCGGGGTGAGCAGCAGCGGGGCGTAGGTCTTGCGATAGAGCGCCACGTCGCTGACGGAAAGCGCGCCGAGCGTTTCGCCGTGATAGCTGCCGGTGAGCGCGATGAAACGCGTCTTCTGGCCGGCACCCTGATTGAGCCAGTAGTGGAAGCTCATCTTCAGCGCCACTTCGATCGCAGCCGAGCCGTTGTCGGCCAGGAACACGCGGTCCAGCCCGGCCGGGGTGATGGCGGCCAGGCGCTCGGCCAGCTCGATGGCTGGCTCATGGGTGAAGCCGGCGAAGATCACGTGCTCCAGCGTATCGAGCTGGTCCTTGAGTGCCGCGCCGATGCGCGGGTTGGCGTGGCCGAACAAGTTGGTCCACCAGGAGCTGATGCCATCGAGGTAGCGCCGGCCGTCGGCGTCCACCAGCCAGGGGCCTTCGCCGCGGACGATGGGCAGCAGCGGCACGGCGCCGGCGTGGTCGTGCATCTGGGTGCAGGGGTGCCAGAGATGGCGGAGGTCGCGCGCGGCGAGGGCGCGGTTGCGGCTTTCGTTCGGACTCATCCGGGTATGATCGGACCTCGGCGCCGGCTGTCTCAAGCCCGCCTGTCCCCTGGAGTCCCGTTTTGATCCGGTTGCGCACGATCCTGTGGTTCCTGTTGCTGGCGTCCGCCCTGGCCTGGCTGGTGGCATACCTGCCGGCGGCCTGGGTGCGTCCGCAGCTGGAAGCGCGCCTGCGCGGCGGGCGCCTGGAGGGGTTGAGCGGCACGGTGTGGGAAGGCCATGCCGACCGGCTCCTGGCCAGCAACGGCGGCGACTTGGGCCAGCTGGATTGGCAACTCTCGCGCCGCGCTCTGCTGGGCGATACGCAACTGAGCGTGGACCTGCACGGCGCCTGGGGCCGCCTGACGGCGCAGATGCGCAAGCTGGAGGGCAAGCGGGAAGAATGGAGCCAGGTGCACGTGGATGGCGACCTGGCCCAGCTGTCCGCGCGCCTGGCGCCGAACGCCGCGGGCCTGCAAGGGCAACTCACCATCGATAACGCCCGGGTGGTGCTGCAGGGCCGCTGGCCGTTGGAGCTGGACGCAGTGGCGCAGTGGAGCGACGCGCGCCTGCCGGGCGACCAGCGCGAGCTGTCTCTCGGCAACCTCCAGTTGCGTGCCAACGGTGCGGGCGGCGTGGTCAACGCCACGGTGAAGGACGACGGCGACGGCCCGCTGCAGTTGGCCGGCCGCCTGGCGCTGAGCCCGTTGGGCTGGAAGTACGACATCAAGGCCAGGCCGCGCGAGCCCGATCCGGCGCTGCGCGACTGGCTGGCGGGTTTCGGCCGGCTGGCGGCGGATGGCAGCATGCATGTGGAACGCAGCGGCGGACTGGCCGCGATTATGGGCAAGGGGAATCGATGAGCGCACCCGATCTGGCGCGGGCGCTGTCCGCGGCGCGCGAAGCCGCGGACGCGGCGGCCGAGGTGATCCGCCACTACTGGCGGCGCGGCGTGGACGTGGAGATCAAGAGCGACGACACGCCGGTGACGGTGGCTGATCGCGAAGCCGAGCTGGCGATCCGCGAAGTGCTGGAGAAAGCGCTGCCCGAGGCGGCTATCTACGGCGAGGAATTCGGCCTGGATGACCGCGCGCGCGAGCTGATGTGGCTGGTCGATCCGCTGGATGGCACCAAGAGCTTCGTGCGGCGCACGCCGTTCTTCTCCACGCAGATCGCGCTGATGCACCGGGGCGAGCTGGTGCTGGGCGTATCGAGCGCGCCGGTCTACGGCGAGACGTTGTGGGCCAGCGCGGGTGGCGGCACCTGGTTCGAAGGCGAGCGCGTGCGCGTGGCGGCCACGGAGGCGATGGCGCAGGCCTCGATCTCCACCGGCAACGTCAAGACGCTGACCCGCGACGCGCGCTGGGACGCATTGGGCGCGCTGATCCGCGACAGCAACCGTATCCGCGGCTACGGCGATTTCTGTCACTACCACTTGCTGGCGCGTGGCGGCCTGGACCTGGTGATCGAGTCGGATGTGAACATCCTGGACGTGGCGGCGCTGGCGGTGATCGTGCGCGAAGCCGGCGGCGTATTCACCGACCTGGACGGCGAGCCGCTGAACTTGGACACGCGCAGTGTGCTGGCGGGTACGCCGGCCTTGCACGCAGAGGCGCTGGCGCGCTTCCGCGCCGCCTTACGGAGCTGAAGATGCGCAAGCCACCGATCATCCATGCCACCCGCGACGTGCACGACAGCCACTTCCTGCATGTGGAGCAACTCGACCTGGAGTTCTCCAACGGCGAGCGGCGCACCTACGAACGTCTGAAGGGCAGCGGCCTGGGCGCGGTCATCATCGTGCCGATGCGGGACGACGACACCGTGCTGCTGGTGCGCGAGTACGGCGCCGGTGTCGGCCGCTACGAACTGAGCCTGCCGAAGGGCCGCCTGGACCAGGACGAAACCGCCGAGCAGGGCGCGGATCGCGAGCTGAAGGAAGAGATCGGCTACGGCGCGCGCAAGCTGAAGATCCTGCACAACCTTTCGTTGTCGCCGTCGTACATGACGCACATGGCGCACATCGTGCTGGCGCAGGACCTGTACGAGGAACGCCTGAAAGGGGACGAGCCGGAGGAGCTCGAAGTGGTGCCGTGGAAGCTCTCCGAGCTGCACGAACTGATCGCGCGCGACGACGTCACCGAAGGCCGTTCCATCGCCGCGCTGTTCATGGCCCGCGAGTACCTCGCCGGCCGCTTCAAACCGGCATGACGATGGCACCGGTGTCCCCCTTGCTGAAGCAGGTGGCCGCGATCGCGCGCGATGCGGCGCAGGCCATCCTGGAGGTCTACGCGCAGGATTTCGAAGTGCTGCGCAAGGCCGACCATTCCCCCGTCACCGACGCCGATCTGGCCGCGCAGCGCGTGATCGTGGCTGGCCTCGACGCACTGGACGAGCGCTTGCCCGTGCTGTCCGAGGAATCGCGCATCGCGCCCTGGCCGGAACGTCGGGCCTGGTCGCGTTACTGGCTGGTGGACCCGCTCGATGGCACGCGCGAGTTCGTCAAGCGCAACGGCGAGTTCACCGTGAATATCGCGCTGATCGATGGCCACGAGCCGGTGCTGGGCGTGGTGCTGGCGCCGGTGACCGGCGACCTGTACGCGGCGGAACGCGGCGGCGCGGCATGGCGCCAACCGGCGGTTGGCGCCGACTGGCAGCCGATCGCCACGCGCGGCATGACCCAGCCGCCCGTGGTGGCCGGCAGCCGATCGCATGGCGGCCATGGCATTTCGCTGCTGCGCGCCTTGCTGGGCGACGATTTCGCCGAAAAGCCGATGGGTTCTTCGCTGAAGTTCTGCATGCTGGCGCGCGGCGACGCGGACGTCTATCTGCGCCGCGGCGCCACCAGCGAGTGGGACACGGCCGCCGCGCAGTGCGTGCTGGAGGCGGCGGGCGGCGCCGTGCTGGACCTTGCCGGCGCGCCGCTGCGCTACAACCGCAAGGATTCCCTGATCAATCCCGAATTCATCGCCGTGGGCGACCTGGCGATCGACTGGGCCGCGCGCCTGCGCGCGGCGGACGTGTGAGCCGATGAACGATCCCAAGCGCCACAGCCTCGACGACCTCCTCGCCATCATGGCGCGTCTGCGCGATCCGCAGGGGGGCTGCCCATGGGACTTGCAGCAGGACTTCGCCACGATCGCGCCGTACACGATCGAGGAGGCTTACGAAGTGGCCGACGCGATCGACCGCCAGGATTGGCACGACCTGCGTGACGAACTCGGCGACCTGCTGTTGCAGGTGGTGTTCCATGCGCAGATGGCCAAAGAGGCGGGCCTGTTCGACTTCGCCGACGTGGCTCACGCCATCAGCGACAAGATGATCCGCCGCCACCCGCACGTGTTCGGTGACGTCAGCTATGACGACGTCGAGGCGCAGAAAGAGGCGTGGGAAGCGATCAAGGCCGAAGAGCGTGCCGCGAAGGGCGAGTCCCACGATGACAGCGCGCTGGCCGGTGTGTCGCGCGGCCTGCCGGAATGGAAGCGCGCGCTGAAGTTGCAGCAGCGTGCAGCCAAGGTGGGTTTCGATTGGCCGAATGCGCAACCGGTGCTGGACAAGCTGGCCGAGGAAATCGAGGAAGTGCGCGAGGAATTCGCCGCCGGCGCCGACAAGATGCGACTGCAGGACGAGATCGGCGATGCACTGTTCGTCCTGGTGAATCTGGCGCGCCATGCCGACGTCGATTTCTCGCAGGCGCTGCGGCATGCGAATGCGAAATTCGAGCGGCGGTTCCGGGCGATGGAACGGATCGCGCACGACGAGGGAAAGCCCTTGGCGGAGCGTGATTTGGAGGCGCAGGAGGCGCTGTGGCGCAGGGTGAAAGGGGATGAGGTGGTGAAGTCGTAGTTGGAGTTGCGCGGCGTTCTTTGTCGGCTCGTTGTGCCGGTGGAGAATGATGATGTGGCTCGCTCCGTAGGTCCCCTCACCCCGCCCTCTCCCCGGAGGGGAGAGGGAGAAGTGCGGTGCTATCGCAGAAACACGAAAGCCGACACACCGCTCCTCGTCCTCTTCGCCTCGGCGCCTCGAAGTCCCCTCCACGTACCTCAGTGCCCCTTCGAGTCGCGCGGGCCAGCAAAGTAAGAAAACACACCGTGCTCTCCTAACCCCCGCCGCGAGCCTTTGACTTCAGGCCATTTCTCTTTGGTTACTTTCTCTCGAGGCCCCCCTTGAGGGGGTTGGGCCAGCAAAGAGAAAGTAACTCGGGCGCCGGCAGGCGTCCGACATGCCCGCTGCATAAGCGGCCAGATTGCGGAAACGTGACTTAGTGCGAATCACGGCAAGCCAATAGCATACGAAAACCAAGCCGAAGCAAGCCGCCAGGAAAAAAAGAGGCGCGGGTTCTGGGGTCCTCGCGCCTCAAGTTCCATCGCGCTGCCGGGCAAACAGCGGCTGTCTGCGTTGTCGTTGTGGTTATGCGGTCATTTGCCGTCCGGGGTCGGCGGGGGCGGCGGCATGTCGCCGCCGCGGGCGTCGAAGCGGGCGCGCATCTTTTCCATGTCCTCACGGCGCTTGGCCTCGTTGGCGAGGTTCTCGTCCAGGCTCTTGCGCAGCGTGGCAATCGCCTGGTCCACATTGGCCGGCGCCGCCTGCGCGCGCGCGAGCTGGTGATAGACATAGGTGCGCACGCGCGGGTCCTGCGACTTGGCCAGCACGCTGTTGTAGAGCGCCGGCAGCTCCTTGGCGCGGCCGGCCTGGACGTACAGGTCCTCCAGCTCGCGCAGGTCGCCGATCACCGGCGACTCGAACCCCAACATGGCCATGCGGCGCATGGGGCCGTCCCCGTCCGGCCGCCCACGTTCCATGGCGGCGTGCACGCGGTGCGGCCCGCCCTTGCCATCCGCCTGCGGCGGCGCTTTCGGGGCGGGTTGGCCTGCGGCGGGGGCGGGCGGCGCGTCCTGGGCGACGGCGCAGGCGCCACCGGCGATCGACAAGGCCAGAGCGGCGAGCAGAGCGGGACGTTTCATGGGAGCGGTCTCCTTGACGTGTACCGCGACTTCAGAACGCCCCTGCCAATTGGCGGTTGACCGTTCGGCGGCGCCTTGCAACCTTTCTGCGCGCCGCCGCATCTGATGGGCGAATGACACCAAGGAGCCACCCCATGCGTTACCTGATCGCCGCCAGCCTGCTGCTGGCCCCGCTCGCCGCCTTCGCCGCCGACGACTGCAAGTACCAGGCGGACCGCAATCTGCAGCTGGACCTGGCGGGCGTGCGCTCCGTGCAGGTCGACCTGCGCAGCTTCGACCTGCACCTGCGCGGCGACAGCAGCGCGCACGGCGGCGAGCTGACCGGCCGCGCCTGCGCCTCCAGCAAGGAGCTGCTGGACGACTTGATCGTCACACAGCGGCGCGAGGGCGACGTGCTGATCGTCCAGGCGGGCCGCGACCGCGACCATTGGAGCTTCGGCCACGCCTATACGGATCTCAAGATCGACCTGAAACTGCCGCCCTCCATGCCGGTCACCTTGAACGTGGGCTCGGGCGATGCCTGGGCGGAAGGCCTCAAGCGGCTGGACGCGCACGTCGGCTCCGGCGACCTGCATGTGAAGAACATCGAAGGCCCGGTGACGGCCAGCATCGGCTCGGGCGATATCGACGTGAACAGCGTGGGCAGCGTGGAGCTGGGCGCGGTGGGCTCGGGCGACTTCAAGGGCGAGGACATCAAGGGCGACGTGCGCGTGGGCAGCATCGGCTCGGGCGACGTCTCGGTGCAGCACGTCGGTGGCAGCGTCCGCGTCCAGACGCTGGGCTCCGGCGACCTCACCGCGCGCGACGTGGGCGGCGACCTGTCGCTCGGCGCCAAGGGCAGCGGCGACGTGAACCACTCCGGCGTGCGCGGCAAGATCAGCGTGCCGCGCGAGAACGACTGAGCTTCAGCCCAGCCAGCGTGTCACCAGGTACACCAGTGGCGCGCACACCAGCAGAAAAGGGATCGATACCCGGTGCAGCAGCCGCAATCCGTGCGGCTGCTTCGCCAGGCGCAGGGCGATCAGGTTCGCCAGCGAGCCGATCGCCACGCCGAAACCGCCGACGTTGACGGCCACGGCCAATGCCATGTCGTCCGGCGCGCGGCCCATGAGAAGCACGGTGGCCGGCACGTTGCTGATTGCCTGCGAGGCGAGGATGCCGGTGATGTAGAGATTGAGCGGGCGGTCGAGGTTCACCGCATCCATCGCCTGGCGCACCCACGCCAGCTCGGCGAAATGCCCGAGGCCGAGGAAGATCGCGGCGAAGGTCGCCAGCAGCAGCCAGTCCAGCCGCGCCAGCAGGCGCCAGTCGAACAGCGCGAATGGCACGAGCAGCAACAGCGCGCCGATCGCGGCATGGCCGTGCTCCATCATCAGCACCATCATCGCCAGGGCCACGGTGGACAGCGCGGCCTGCGTGGCGGAGACGCGGTGCCCGTCCACCTGCTCGGCACGCAGCTCCACGCGCTTGCGCGGCAGCCAGCACCAGGTGAGCAACGCGACCAGGGCGAACATGGTGGCGGCCGCCGGCAGCATGGTGGCGACGAATTCCAGGAAGGGCAGGCGCAGGTACTGCCAGATCAGCAGGTTCTGCGGATTGCCGATGGGGCTGAGCGTGGAACCCGCGTTCACCGCGAGGGCTTCCAGTACCACCAGCCGTAGCACGGGCAGGTTGGAGATGCCGCCGGCGGCGACGGTGAGCGGCACGATCAGGAACAGGCTCACGTCATTGGTGAGCACCATCGACAGCACGGCGGTGATGCTCACCAGCAGCAGGCCCAGCATGCGCTGCGAATGCGCGCGCGCGACCAGCGCGCCGGCCAGATGCTGCACCAGTCCGCTGTCGCGGATGCCCTGGATCGCAATCATCAGGCCCAGCAGGCCGGCGAGGGTGGGGAGCTGGAGCCAGCGCTGGTAATCGTTCCAGGGGTGCGGATCGAACAACGCCAGTGCCAGCGCGAGCAGCGCGAAGGCGGCGAGCAGCCATTCGTCCCTGAGATGCTGGCGCCAGGTCTTGCGCGTGTTCACTGCCACTCGGTGAGGCCTTCCAGTTCGTAGAGCTTTTTCCAGCTAGGGCGCGCACGCACGAGGTCCGCCAGGCGTTTGAGCGCGGGCCATTCGGTGACGGGGCGCGGCATGTTGCGCGACCAGCGCATCAGCATGGTGAGCATCAGGTCGGCACCGCTGAATTCACCGCCCAGCAGGTACGGGCCGTTGGCGGACAGGTGGGCGTCGAGGCGGTCCCACACGCCCTCGATCTTGCGCTGGAGCACGGCGCGAATGGCGGGCGGGTGTTCCTGATTGCCCAGTTCGCTCGGATAGAACCAGAGGCGGTAGGCCGACATCAACGTGTTGCTAAGGTACACCACCCACTGTTGCCACAGCTCGCGCTCGGGCGTGCCCGGCGGCGGAATCAGCTTCGCTTCGGGATGGCGCTCGGCGAGCATCATCAGCAAGGCGCCGGATTCGACGCGCGGGTGCCCGTCGATGATGAGGGTGGGCACGGTGCCGCCCGGGTTGAGCTTGAGGTAATCCGGGGAGTGCTGCTCGTCGATGTCGAAGTCGACCAGTTCGAGGTGGTAGGGCGCACCGATTTCCAGCAGGGCCAGGTGGATGACCATGCTGGCGGTGCCGGGGGAGTAGTAGAGGGTGTACATGCGCGGTGGGCCGTGGTGGTGGATCGGGCGATCTTAATCCGCGGGGTGGGTGTTGGTGTTGCGGGGGCGCGCGCTTGGTGTTGTTGTGTTCGCTGTTTTTTGTGTCGTGTGATGCGGCGGGCGAAGGTTGGGGTGAGCGCGCGAACCCCAACGCGAGGCGCCGAGGGTTGCCTCGCACTCCCATCCTCGTCATTCCGGCGTAGGCCGGAATCAGCGGCGGTATCGCTCGTTGGTCGCCAGGTGGTCGCCAGTCTGGTCTCGCCCCTCGCGGGGCGAGGGTTTCGCTCTCCTGCCGGAGAGCGAGTTACTTCATCTTGCTTGCCCAAGAAGAAGTAACCAAGAAGAAGGGCCCCCTGCGCGGCGCCCTCCGGTGGCCTTCGCCACCTCCGGGTGCGTTGAGGGCTGGCCGGGCTTTTCGATCGGGCATCCCTGCCCGAATCGAAAAGGCGGGGACGTCCTGTCCCCGCCCGCCTGCGGCGGCCTGATCGTCCAGCCCTCACCGCCGCGAAGGGAACCCGGAAGATCAAGAGCGGCACGGAGCGTCGCTTCGCTCGCTCTTGTTTGGTTTTCGCCTCGGTCCATACTTCTCCTTCTCCCCTCCGGGGAGAAGGCGGGATGAGGGGCGGGTGCTCGCAGGAACGTTTCTAGAGCCAGAGCGCCGGCGTGTTGTTGCCGAGCACATCCCACCCGCGAGGCTCAGCATCGACTCACGACTCCCTCAACAACCTCATCGGCGACGTCCGGGTGACTTTCCGTGTCCCGGCCAACCCCAGCAGCATCACCACTACGGCGGCGCCGAAGGCGGCAAGTAGCAGTGGCCCCAGCGGGGGCACGAAGCCTTCGATGTGGAAGACGGCGCGGCCCATCCACCAGCCAGTGCCGGCGGCGCCGAAGGCGGCGGTGAGGCCGGCGACGAGGCCGAGCAGGGCGAATTCGCAGGCGGCGGCGAGGCGTAGCTGGCCGCGGCGGGCGCCAAGCGTGCGCAGGAGGGCGGCTTCGTGCCGGCGTTCGGCGGCGCTGGCAGCGAGGGCGGCGGCGAGGACCAGGGCGCCGGCGAGCAGGCTGAAGGCGAGCACCCAGCGCACGGCGTGGCTCACGCGGTCGACGATCTCGCGCACGCGGTCGAGCAGGGCGTCCACGTCGATCAGGCTGAGGTTGCCGAAGTCGCGCGAGAGCTTCGCCATCGCCTCGGCATGCCCGCGCGGCACGTAGAAACTGGCGATCCATGTGTGCGGCAGTTCGCTCGCATGGGCGGGGTCGAGCAGCAGGAAGAAGTTCACGCGGAAAGAACTCCAATCCACCTGCCGCACGCTGGCCACGCGTGCGTCGATGGTGCCCTCGCCGATGTTGAAGCGCATGGTGTCGCCGATCTTCAGCGCGAACATGTCGCGCCACATCGTGTCCACCGAGACTTCCGCAACGGGCGGCGCGGGACCGTTCCAGGTGCCGGCGACGACGCGGTTGGAGGGCGGCAGTTCGTCGGTCCAGGACAGGCGCAGCTGGCGGTCGGCCCAGTCCTTGGCCCGCTCGTCCGCGAATTGCAGCTGGTCGATCGGGCGGCCGTTGATGGCGGTGAGCTTGCCTACCGCCAGCGGCAGCATGTTGAGCTGTTGCGCGCCCAGGCCGCCGAGCGCTTGTTCGAAGCCCGCGCGCTGATCGTCCTGCAGGTTCAGCACGAACCAGTTGGGCGTGTCGGCGGGAAGCTCGCGCCGCCAGCCTTCCAGCAGCGCGGGGGCCACGATGGCCAGCAGCAGCAGCGCGACCAGGCCGAGGCTGAGCGAAGTGGCCTGCAGCAGGCTCATGCCGCGGCGGCGCGCCAGGGCGGCCAGGCCAAGCCGCAGGGCGGGGTGGGCACCGGGCGCCACGCGCCGGGCGAACCACAGCAGCGCCGCGGCCAGCAGCGCCGCCACCGCCGCCACGCCGACCAGGCTGGCGGCGAGGATGCCGGCCATGCGCGCCGAGCCGCTCTGGCTCCAGATCAATACCAGCGCGACGGCGACCGGCACCAGGTAGAGCGCATCGAAACGGCGCACGCGGCGCGCCATGCTCTCGCGGAACACCGCCACCGGCGGCACTTCGGCCAGGCGCGCCAGCGGGGGCAGGGCGAAGCCGGCCAGCACCGCCACGCCCATCGCCGCGGCGGCGAACGCCGGTGCCAGCGGCAGGTCCACCGGCACGCTGGTGAACAGCGTACTGGCGAAGGCCCAGGCGCCCTGGGCGATGGCCAGGGCCAGCGCCATGCCGATCAGCGAGGCGGGCACGGCCAGCGCACCCAGCGTGCCGAGCAGCAGGCCGAGGACGCGGCGCCTGGGTGTGCCCAGGGCGCGCAGCAGGGCGACTTCGTTAGTCTTGCGCCGCGCATAGCGCTGCGCCGCCAGCGCGATGGCGACGCCGGCGAGCAGGGCCGAAAGCAAGGCTGTCAGCCGCAGGAAAGCGCTGGCGCGATCGAAAGCGGAGCGCATGCGCTCTTGAGTCTGTTCGGGCGTGATCAGCTCGGCGCCCTGCGGCAGCTTCTGCGCCTGCACCCAGGTGCGCCAACGGGCCACGTCAGCGGGCTCGCCGGCCACCAGCAGGCGATGGCGGGCGCGGCTGCCGGTGGCCAGCAGGCCCGCCTGCTCGGCGTCCGCGAGGTTCATGAGGGCGCGCGGAGCGAGGGCGAACAGCTCACCGCCGTCCGGCTGGCGCACCAGTTCCGCGGCGATGTGCAGGTCGCGTCCGCCCAGCTGCACGACGTCGCCGGCCTTGAGGCCAAGGGCCACCAGGGCGCGATGGTCGAGGTAGACCTCGCCGGGCTTGGGGCCATGGCCGATGGCGTCGCCGCGCGCATCGCGCAGCTCCAGCTTGCCGCGCAGCGGATAGGCGGCGTCGGTGGCCTGGACGTCGAGCAGCTGGCTTTGTTCGTGCGCGAAGGCGACGCTGGGAAAGCCGGCGCCGCGGGTGACGACGAGATCGTCCGCGCGGGCTCGCGCGGCGTAGTCGTCGGACAGCTTCTGCGGCGAGCCGATGCCCAGGTCGCCGCCGATCAGTTCCGCGGCATTGGCCAGCATGCCGCGTTCGATGCGGGTCGCCAGCGTGGCGACGACGCCGAGCGCGACCACCGCCAGAGTGAGCGAGGCGGCCAGTGTGCGCAGTTCCGGCAGGTGCCATTCGCGCCGCAGGCTGCGCAGGGCCAGGCGCAGCAGCCTCATGCGGTGAGCTCCGCCGGGCCGCGCGCGATCACGCGGCCTTCGTGCAGCTCTACCCGGCGTTCGCAGCGCTCGGCCAGCAGCGGGTCGTGGGTGACCAGCACGAGGGTGGTGCGGTGATCGCGGTTCAGCGCGAACAGCAGGTCGCTGACGTGGTGGCCGGTGCGCTGGTCCAGATTGCCGGTGGGTTCGTCCGCGAACAGCAGGCGAGGGCCGTGCACGAAAGCGCGGGCGATCGCCACGCGCTGCTGCTCGCCACCCGAAAGTTGCGCGGGGTAATGGCGGCGGCGGGCGCCCAGGCCGACGGCTTCGAGGGCTTCGCGGGCGCGGGGACGCGCGTCATCGCGGCCTTCCAGTTCCAGCGGCAGCATGACGTTTTCCTCGGCGGTGAGTGCCGGCAGCAAATGAAACGATTGGAAGACAAAACCGACCAGGCGCCGCCGCAGATCCGCGCGGGCCTCCTCGTCCAGGCTTTCCAGCGCGTGGCCGTCCAGCGCGACGTGGCCGCCGCTGGGCACGTCCAGCCCGGCCAGCAGGCCCAGCAGGGTGGTCTTGCCCGAGCCGGACGCGCCGACGATGGCGAAGCTTTCGCCCGGATGCACCGCCAGGCTGACCCCGCGGAGGATGTCGAGCTGTCCCTCGGGCCCGCGCACCGACTTGCTAACATCGCGGGCTTCGAGAAGCGGACGGGAAATTTCGCTCATGCGTCGAATCCTCTGGCTGGTACTGCTGCTGTGGCTGGGCTGCGGGGGCGCTGCGACGGCGGCGCCGACAAAGACGGTGCTGGTGCTGGGCGACTCGCTCTCGGCGGCACACAACATTGCGGCCGACCAGGGCTGGGTGCATCTGCTGGAAGTACGTCTAGGGCAGATGGAGCCGGGCTGGACAGCGATCAATGCCAGCATCAGCGGCGAAACCTCGCTGAGCGGGCGGAACCGGCTGCCGGCGCTGCTGGAAAAATATCGTCCGGGTGTGGTGGTGCTGGAACTGGGCGCCAACGATGGCCTGCGCGGCCTGCCGCTGGCGGCCCTGCGCGAGAACCTGGCAAGCATGATCGATGCCGCGCAGAAGGCCGGCGCCCGGGTGCTGCTGCTGGGCATCGAGCTGCCGGTGAACTATGGGCCACAGTACCGCGACGGCCTGCGCGCGGTATACCGCGAGCTTTCGACCCAGAAACGCACCGCGCTGGTGCCGTTCCTGCTGGAGGGCGTGGCCCTGGACCCCGCGCTGATGCAGGACGACGGCCTGCACCCCAAGGCGGTGGGCGAGCCGAAGGTGCTCGAGAACGTCTGGTCGGCGCTGAATCCGCTGCTGAAAGAACACCCGAAAAAGTGACCGGGTAGCCCTTTTTGGGTATAGGCTGAACGCTCGCGAAAACGTTTCACACGCTGCTCACCCCGCGCAAAGTTAGCTTTCACCAATGTGAAGCGCTAGGAGGTAAGGATGAGTTCACGCGACGAACAATCTGGCCTGATCCTGTTGGTGGAGGACAACCGCCAGATCGCCGAAATGGTCGGCGAATTCCTGGAGCGGCGTGGCTACTCGGTGGACTACGCGTCCGACGGCGTCAGTGCGCTGCACCTGGCGGTGACCAACAGCTACGACGTGGTGGTCCTGGATCTGATGCTGCCGGGCATGGATGGCCTGGAGGTATGCCGCAAGCTGCGCAAGGAAGCGAAGAAGTCGACGCCCGTGCTGATGCTGACCGCGCGCGACACGCTGGAGGACAAGCTGGTCGGCCTGGAGTCCGGTGCCGACGACTACCTGGTCAAGCCGTTCGAGGTGCGCGAGCTGGAAGCGCGCCTGCGCGCGCTGATCCGCCGCGACCGCCGCCAGGTGTCCACCGAAGTGCTCACCGTGGGCGACATGACCCTGGATACCGCGACGCTGCGGCTGACCCGCGCGGGCAAGGAACTGACCGTGTCGCCGATCGGCCTGAAGCTGCTGGCGATCTTGATGCGCGAATCGCCGCGCGTGGTGAGCCGGCGCGACATCGAGCGGGAGATCTGGGGCGACACGCTGCCCGACTCGGACACGCTGCGCTCGCACCTGTACAACCTGCGCCGCGTGATCGACAAACCCTTCGACCGGCCGCTGCTGCATACCATCCACTCGGCGGGCTATCGCCTGGCCGATCTGGAAGCGGAAACCCCGGGGACGAAGTCCGGCCTGGATCTGTCGCGTGCGCCGCTGGATGCGGGTGATCGTTCCTCATCCAAGAGCCAGGTGGCCTTCTCCAAGTAACGAGGATGGCAACACCGTTTCCTCCCCCCGCGACGGACGGCGCCCATCGCGGCGCCTTCCACCGCCGCATGGCCTGGTTGTTCGGCATGCAGACGGTGGCGGTGGCCGGCCTTTGCGCGCTGGGCGTGACGCACGTGCTGCCTGCCTCGGCGGTGCTGGGCCTGATCGTGGTGGTGGGCGCGACCGCGTGGTTGATCGCACGCAGGCAATGGCGGCAGGTGCGGCGCCTGGCCAGCGCCGTGCGCACCTGGGACGAGCGCAAGGCCGACCTGGGCGAATGGACGCCCGGCCATCTGCCGCGCCGCGCGGACGCGGACGTGGCGGTGCTGGCCGAAGGCCTCTACAGCTTCGCCAGCCGCATCGCCGGCTACAACCAGCGCGAGCGCAACTTCACCCGCGATGCCAGCCACGAGCTGCGCAGCCCGCTCACGGTGATCAAGATGTCGGCCGACATGCTGGCGGACGAGCCCACGCTGGGCGAGTTCGGCCAGCGCTCGGTGCAGCGCATCAAGCGCGCGACGCGCGAGATGGAGGCGCTGGTCGAAGCGTTGTTGATCCTTGCGCGCGAATCGGACAAGGGGCTCACGGAAGAGGACTTCGTGGTCAACGACGTACTGGAGCGCGAACTGCGCGACGTGCGTGAGCTGCTGGAAGGGCGCCCCGTGACGCTGCGCCTGGACGAGCCGGCGCGCTTCGCGCTGCACGGTTCGCCGCGCGTGTTCGCGGTGCTGTGCTGGCAGCTGATCCGCAACGCCTGCCAGCAGGCGGAAGAGGGCACCATCGTGATCACCGTACTCCCCGGCGCCGTGACGGTGGCCAACAAGGTGACGCCAGGTCCGGACAAAGTGGATCGCCACGGCTTCGAGCTGGCGATCGCGCAGCGCATCAGCGAGCGCTTCGCCTGGCCGCTGGAATTGCAGACGCGCGACGACCATCAGCACATCGCGCGCATCCGTTTTCCGCAACCGTTGCCGGCAAGCGTGGCGTAACAAGCTTTCGGCTCCCTCTCCCCGGCGGGGGGAGGGCTGGGGTGAGGGGAACCTGCGGAGCGCAGAAGCGGCGAGCCCGCAGCAAGCCTACGCCCGATCAAACTCCTTGCACGTGCTCACGCTCGTCATCCACGGTGACCGAAGAGAATCGCCGTGAGACCGGCCACTTCTCCGCTTGGGGAGAAGGAATGCCTTCACCATGGAGATATGACTCACCCCAGCGTCGACGCCACGGTGAAATCGCAGCCGGTCTTCGCCTTCACCTCTTCCACCGTCACGCCTTCCTGCAGCTCGATCAGGGTAAGGCCCTTGCCCTTCTCGACCTCGAACACGCATAGGTCGGTGATGATCAGGTCGACCACCTGCTTGCCGGTGAGCGGCAGATCGCACTGGTCCTTGATCTTGGGCGAGCCGTCCTTCGCGGTGTGCTCCATCAGCACGACCACGCGCTTCACGCCGCTGACCAGGTCCATGGCGCCGCCGGGGCCCTTGACCATCTTGCCCGGCACCATCCAGTTGGCGAGATCGCCGGTGCAGGAGACCTCCAAGCCGCCCAGGATGGACAGGTCGATGTGGCCGCCGCGGATCATCGCGAACGATTCGGCGCTGGAGAAGAAGCTGGAGCCGGGCAGGCTGGTGATGGTCTGCTTGCCGGCATTGATCAGGTCGGGGTCGACGTGTGCGTCGTCCGGGAACGGGCCGATGCCGAGCAGGCCGTTTTCCGATTGCAGCGTGACGTCGATACCCTGCGGGATGTAGTTGGCGACGAGCGTGGGGATGCCGATGCCGAGATTGACGTAGAAGCCGTCCCGCAGCTCTTTCGCCGCGCGCTGCGCCATGGCGATGCGGATCGGGCTCTCCTTGCCGGTATTGGCGCCGGCAACGGTGCGGAACTCGATGCGCTTCTCGTACGACGGACCCTTGACGATGCGGTCGACATAGATGCCCGGCACGTGAATCTGGTCCGGATCGAGCTCGCCCACCTCAACCAGTTCTTCCACTTCGGCCACGCAGATCTTGCCGCAGGTGGCGATCATCGGATTGAAGTTGCGCGCGGTCTTGCGGAAGACGAGGTTGCCGAGCCGGTCGCCCTTCCATGCCTTCACGATGGACACGTCGGCATGGATCGCTTCTTCCAGCACGTATTCCTTGCCATCGAAGACCTTGGTTTCCTTGCCCTCGGCGAGCTTGGTGCCGAACGCGGTGCGCGTGTAGAAGCCGGGGATGCCCGCGCCGCCGGCGCGCAGCTTCTCGGCCAGGGTGCCCTGCGGTACCAGGTGCAGTTCCAGCTCGCCGGCCAGCACCTGGCGCTCGAACTCCTTGTTCTCGCCCACGTAAGAGGCGTACACGCGCCGGACCTGGCGGGTCTTGAGCAGCGGGCCCATGCCGAAGTCGTCCACCCCGGCGTTGTTGCCGACGATGGTCAATCCCTTGGTGCCCGCCGCCAGCAGCGCCGCGATCAGGTTCTCGGGAATGCCGCACAGGCCGAAGCCGCCGGCGGCGATGGTCATGTCGTCGAACAGCAGGCCGTCGAGAGCCTTCGCCGCGCTTGCATAAACCTTGTCCATTGCAATGCCTTCTAGCAGGGGAGAGCCAGCTGCCTAGGATACGACGGAACCGGGAGGACTCATGCTGTACCAAGGTCCATGCACGCGGAGGCGGGGTCCGGGCGAGGCATGGCGGAGTCCGTCACGCAGCCGTTGCCATTCGGCTGAGTACGGCCATTTCGCTGGCTATACTCGCCCCGTCCATCGGGGAGAACGACCGTGAAGTTGCATCGCCTGCTTGCCGCCCTTGCCATCCTGGGAGCCTCCGCCATGAGCCAAGCTGCGACACCGGTGCTGGTGATCCACGGTGGGGCCGGCGTGATCAAGCGCGACATGAACCCGGCCCGCGAGAAGGCGGTGCGCGCCGCGTTGACGCAGGCGCTGCAGAACGGCTACGCCCAGCTGAAAGCCGGCAAGGCAGCGATGGACGCCGTGACCGCGGCGATCACCGTGCTGGAGAACGATCCCAACTTCAACGCCGGCCGGGGCGCCGTCTTTACCCATGACGGCAAGAACGAACTGGATGCGGCCATCATGGACGGCTCCACGCTGAAGGCCGGCGCGATCGCCGGCGTGCATCGCGTGAAGAACCCGATTCTGCTGGCGCGCGCGGTGATGGAGAAGAGCCCGCACGTGATGCTGGTGGGCGATGGCGCCGAGGCGTTCGCGAAGGAGGCGGGCATCGAATTGGTCGATCCGTCGTATTTCCGTACGGAGGAGCGCTGGCAGCAATTGCAGAAGGCGCTGAAGGAAGACGCCGAGCACCGCGCTCACGAAGATGTGGAGACGGCCAAGCACTTCGGTACGGTCGGCGCGGTGGCGCTCGATGCGCAGGGCCGCCTCGCGGCGGGCACGTCGACCGGTGGCATGACCAACAAGCGCTGGGGCCGCGTCGGCGATTCGCCGCTGATTGGTGCCGGCACCTATGCGAACAACGGTTGTGCGGTGTCGGGCACCGGCTGGGGCGAGTTCTACATCCGCACCGTCGCGGCGCACGAGATCTGCATGCGCGTGACGCAGATGCGCGTGCCGCTGAAGCGCGCGGCCGCGGAAGTGATCAACCAGGAGATTCCGTCGATGGGCGGCAACGGCGGCGCGATCGCGCTGGATACCAGCGGCAATGTGGCGATGCCTTTCAATACGGATGGCATGTTCCGTGGCTGGATTGGTGCCGACGGCGCGCCGCACGTGGCGATCTACGGCGACGAGGACGACGGCACGCACGACCCGTTGCCGGCTTCGGAGAGCAGTGCCGAGTAAGCAGGAGCTTCGCTATTGCGAGGCTGGTGGCCGGCAAGGTTGGTGAGGCAGGACCGGTGAGGTAGGGACGCCCACGTCGGACGGCGGGATGTGGAGGGAGAGGCTCGTTTTCCCTTGACGCTTCGCCCGGCTCCTCACCCCAGCCCCTCTCCAGCGGGGAGAGGGAGAGTGCTCGTCAGGGAGCGATGGTTGCGAGCTTGTCCGGCGTCAACTGCCCGCTGATGCCGCTGCGCTTGCCATCCGCGCGGATGATCAGGGTGCGCGGCAGTTCGCCGCCCCAGTCGGGATCGAGCAGATAGTTGATGCGGTCGGGCGTGTCCTCGGCATAGGCGCGTGCGGGCAGGGCATCGACGCCGGCGGCATGCAGACGCTGTGCGAGCGCATCTTGCTGGGCCACGCTGTCGGTGGCGACGGCGATCAGTTCGATCTCGCGCGGGTGCGCCCGCTGCAGCTTGAGCAGCGCCTGCAGGTTCGATTCGCAGTAAGCGCAATCGAGCGACCACAAGGCCAGCACCCGCACGCCGTGGGCGGGCGGCTTGAGCAGCGAGGGGACGTCCTCCGCCTTCAGTGCGGAAGGTGCTGCCGCCTGTGCCGCGAGCGGCAAGGCCAGGAGCAGGGCGAGCAGCGTGCGACGCATCAGAGCGCCTCCGTCGGCACCAGGCGGAAGCCGGCGGCGGTGTTCCAGGCTACGAAGGCACGGCCTTGCCATAGCAGCAATTGCGGCGAGCCGACCGCGCCGCCGCTGTTGGCGATGGGGCGCACGTCGTCGAAGCTTAGGCCCCCGTCGCGGGACTCGCGCAGCATGAGCGAACTGCCCTGGATGCCGATCTGATTCCAGACCACCCAGACCTGCTTGCCGCTGACCGCGACGTCCGCGTGATTGGCGCCGGCGACGGCCATGACCTGCGCATGCGCCGGCGGCTTGCCCGGTTCGAGCTGGCCGTAATGGATGGTCGGGCGGGTGCGGGACTCGTACCAGACCGCGTGGCGCACGCCGTCGTCGCCGATGGCCAGGCCTGGGCCGTGATGCGGGCAGCCGGCGATGTGCCAGTCGTCGAACGTCGCGCGCTGCGGTTCGAGCGGGCGGCCGTCCGCGTGCAGCACGGCATAGGCGTGATCGCGGATGTTGTCACCGAAGATGCTGCGGTAGAACGCAGCCACTTCGCCCTGCGGCGTGAGCGCCAGAGCGATGCGGCAGCATTCGCAGGTTTCGTCGGCGAGCTTGCGCTCCTCGGAGAAGCTGGCGCCGCCATCGCTGGACACGCTGGTGTAGATGGCTGCGCCCAGGTACGGCTTGCCCTTGGCGGTGGCCGCTTCCAGGTCGCGCTTGTCGATCCAGGCCATCACGATGCGTCCCTGGCCATCGACCGCCATGGCGTCGAAGCGGTGGGTGATCTCGGCGCGATCGTGGTGCACGGTGATCGGCGTGGAGAAGTGCACGCCGCCATCCGTCGAGCGCACGAAGCGCACGAAACCCGTCCACGGCTTGGCGCGTGGTTGCGACCAGCTGACGTAGATCTCGCCCTTCGGGCCGAACGCGATCTTGGGCCGGTTCTCGCCCTCGGCGTAGATCGGCTCGGCGACGGCGTTGACGTTCGCCGGCGCGCTCAGCGTGCGGCCGAAGTCGTCGGAATGGCGCAGGCGCACGTGGCCGTCGGCCGCGTCCGCCACCCACAGGCGGCCCTTGGCGTCGATGGCGGCGGTCGCGCCCAGTTCGGGGCCTTTGGTCATCGTCATGCCGGCATGCTCGTCATGTCCCTCGTGGGCAAAGAGGGTGGTGGTGGCAAGGCACAGCAGGAGTGGGGTGAGGATGCGCATGGAGGGCTCGCGAGGTCAGTAATCCCAGCGCACTTCGCCGAACCAGGTGCGGCCGGGATAGGGATGGTAGACCCAGTAGTGCTCGTTGGTCAGGTTGTCGACGCCGGCGGAGGCGGTCCATTGCGGGGCGAACTTCCAGCGGAGCTTGGCGTCGGCGACGGTGAAGCGGCTGACGGCGCCGTAGGTGTTCACGAAGTCGCTGTTGTCGAGCGAACCGTATTGGCGGCCGGAATGGCGGATCGCCAGCGAGGCATCCCAGTCCGGCGCGAAGCGGTAATCGGCGACGAGGGTGGCGCGCAGCTTCGGGATGCGCGGGAACCACTTGCCGTCCGCGAGCGGGTACTGCCGGTCCTCGAGCGTCTTCGCGCGGTTGAACGCGGCGCTGGCCTGCAGGTCCAGCCCGGGGATCCAGACGTCTTTCAGCGCCAGCTCGCCTTCGATGCCGCGCATGCGCACCTTGCCCACGTTCTGGATGTTGGTGACGGTGGGGGTGACGGTAATGTCGGTCTGCGAATACAGCGAGTCGGCGATGCGGTCCTGGAACACCGATACGCGCCAGTGTCCGTTCGCCAGCTGGCGGAACAGCGTCAGGTCGGTGGACCAGTCGCGCTCGGGCTTGAGGTTGGGGTTGCTGTTGACGATGGCGTTGGCCGACAGGCTGCCCTGGAACAGCTCGTTCACGGTGGGATAGCGCACGGCCTTGCCGCCGGCCAGCCGCAGCTGCCAGTCCTCGGCGAAGTCCCAGGCCAGCGCGGCCTTGGGCGAGAAGTCGCTGCGTTGCCGGTCGGCGTAGCGCAGCGTGGTGGTGGCGTTGGCGCGCTGGCCATCGTAGGCGCGCCATTGTTCCCAGCGGCCGCCCAGCGTGAGCGTCCAGGCAGGCGCGAAGCCCCAGACGTCCTGGACATAGGCGGCATACGTGCGAGTGCGGCCGCCGAAGGCGCTTTGCTGCGGGCCGTCGGCGCTGCCGCGCCAGTCGCTGGCCTGGCGGACGCGCGAGTCCAGCACGTAGCGGTCGCCGTGCAGGCCGGCGTACAGCGTGTGATGTTCGCCCAGCGGGCCGGAGCTGCGCAGGTCGGCGGTTTCCCAGCCGGAGCCGCCGAGGTCCGCGACCGTGCCGGGGCCGCCGAGCGGGCCGATGGGCGGAGCAAGGCTTGCGGTGTGTGTCTGCGAACGCACGAAGTCGTACTTGCTACCCACGGCGGTCCAGCGCCAGCCGTTGTCGAAGCGGCCGTTCAATTCCAGGCCGTAAAGCGCGTGCGTCTCGCGAATGGAAGCGGGTGCGAGGCCGCTGGCCGGCAGGGTCCAGGTGCGGCCGTAGGCGCTCACGACACCGGTGTAGACGGGCTGACCCGACAGGTCCCGGACGAGGCTGCGTGTGCGGTCTTCCGCATGGTTGTGCCAGTAGCCGAGCGTGAACAGCGCGGAGACGTGGTCGCCCAGGTCCACGCCCAGTTTCAGCTTGGCCTGGGTCTGCTCGGTGTGTTCGATGGTGTTGGCGCCATAGACCAGGCGCGGCGTGCCGTTCGGATTGCGGTCCAGCGTGGCGCCCTGCACGGGCACCGCGCGGGCCGCGTTGCCGCCCGTGGTGGCAGCGGCGTACTGCATCGGCTGGCCGTCGTTGTCGAGTTTGTTGACCGCGAGCAGCCAGCTCCACCGGCCTTGCTTGTTGCCGAGAGTGGCCGCGAGGTTCCGGCCGTTGTAGTGACCGCCTGCGCCATAAGCATCGCTGTAGTCCTGGCTCATGAACTGCGCCGAGGCGCTGGCCACGAGCTTGTCCGGCAGGCGCGTGTGGATCAGCACGGTAGTGCCCAGCGAGTTGCCGGGATAGAGCGCGGAATAGGGGCCATACAGCACGTCGACGGCGCCGATCTCCTCGGGCGCGACCATGCCCCAGCGCGGCGCACCGTCCCAGCCGTTGGTCATCAGGTTGGACAGCAGCAGGCCGTCGGCATAGACGAGGCTGCGCGCGCTCTGCAGCGTGCCGGCGTTGCGGCCGCTGATGACGGCGTTGGGATCGCCGACGTAGCGCTTGCGCACCTGCAGGTTGGGCGCGTACTTGAGCGCGTCGGAGCTGTCGGTGACGTGGTGCTTGTCGAGCTGGTCGCGCGTGACGCGCACCTGCACCGCGGGCGTCTCCGTCACCTGGGTGTCGCTGGCGTGGACGTGGACTGTCTCCAGCGTGGTGGACTGCTGCGGACCGGCAAAGGCGGGCGCGGCGAACAGGCCGGGCAGGGCGAGCGGTAGCGCGCGGAGGCGGAACGAACGGTTCAAAGGCACACCCTGGACCCTGGTCAAGGGTTGGCAGGATAGCCGCGGTCCCGTGACGAGGAAGGCGGCGCGTTGTCGCAGGACACCCCGCGACGCGTCAGTCCTGGTCGGGGCGTTCCCGCACGGGGTGCTTGCTCAGCTTGCGCTGCAGGGTGCGCCGATGCATGCCGAGGCGGCGGGCGGTCTCGGAGATGTTGCCGTCGCACTCGGTGAGCACGCGCTGGATGTGTTCCCACTCCAGGCGACGCAAAGCGAGCGGGGCCTCCGGCGCATCGAGCACGTCGTCGTCCACGCTGGGGGCGGTGTCGCCGTCGAGCAGGGCGCGCACCACGGCATCGGCATCCACGGGCTTGGCGAGGTAGTCGTGCGCGCCGCGCTTGATCGCCTCGACCGCGGTGGCGATCGAGGCATAGCCGGTGAGCAGCAGCACGCGCATGTCCGGTACCAGGGAGCGCAGTTCGGGGATCAGGCGCAGGCCGTTTTCCTCGCCCAGCTTCAGGTCCAGCACGCAATAGCGCGGATGGTGGCGCCGCGTGAGCGCGCGCGCATCGTCGGCGTTGCCGGCGGTGATGACCTCGAAGCCGCGCGAGCTCAGGGCACGGGCCAGGACGCGCGCGAAGGTCACGTCGTCGTCGATGATGAGCAGGGGCTGGGCGGGCTGGTCGGTCATGGTGCCTCCGGAGCGGGATGCTGCGCGTATTGTCGCGCAAGCCTGACCGCCGGGCCCGGGGGCGCGGCGAAGTGTCCCGGACGCTCAGCCTTCCGGCTGCGCGCCCACCACGGCCAGCGGCAGGCGCAGGCGCATTTCCGCGCCGCCATCGGCGGTGTTGGTGGCGGTGAGCTCGCCCTGCAAGCGCTCGGCCGTGGCTTCCGCGAGCGCCAGCCCGATGCCCAGGCCGGTCTGTTTGTGCGACTGGCCCAACGAAGCCGGCGCGCCGGTGGGGACGAAGCCGGGCCCATGGTCCGTTACCGCGAATTCCAGCCAGCCGCCTTCGCGCCGCGCGCTCAGGCCGACGGCCTGCGACTGGTTGAGGGACGACGCCTCGAACGCGTTGTTGAGCAGATTGAGCAGGGCGTGGCGCAGGCCCGGCGGCGTGCGCAAGACGATGGCGCCGGCTTCCTCGTCCAGTTGGACGTCCAGGTCCGCCTCGGGGCGCAGAAGCTGGAAGCGCTCCAGGCAGCCATGGATGAAACCATCCAGCGTGGTGCACTCGTGCACCTGCGAAAGCTGGGCTTTGCCGAAGGCGACCATCTCGCGCAGGATCGTGCGGCAGCGCTCGACCTGGCCCTCCAGCAGCATGAGGTCCTCGCCGAGCGCGGCATCGCCGGCGTGTTCCCGGCGCAGTTCCGGCAGCAGGGTGCGCATGGTCGAAAGCGGCGTGTTGAGTTCGTGCGCGGCGCCGGCCGCCTGGGTGGCGATGGCCAGGATGCCCTCGTCGCGCAGGGCGCGCTCGCGCACGCGCTGTACTTCCACCTGCTGCAGGCGCACGGCGCGCGCGAGGCGGTTGGTGAAGAAGCCCAGGAGCAGGGCGGAAATCACGAAGTTCACGCCCATGCCGGCTACGTGCAAAGTGAAGCCTGAAGGACCGAACGCGTGTTCCGGCACCGGCAGCGGCACGTACCAGATCAGCAGCATCACGTACGCCACGCACGCGAGCGCCGCCACGGCGAGAATTGCGCGTACCGACAGCGCCGCGGCGCTCAGTGCGATGGGCACCAGCAGCAAGGTAATGAACGGGTTGCTGGCGCCGCCGGTGAAATACAGCAGGTAGCCCAGCACCAGCGTGTCGGCCGCGACATGCAGGATGGTCTCCCATTCGCGCATCGGCCACGGCTGGGACAGGCGCCAGGCGGCGAACACGGCGAACACGGCGAGCGTGCCGATGCCCACCAGCAGCGGCAGCAGCGGGATGTCCAGCTTCATCCACAGCGCGCCGACCAGGACGGCCACGCTCTGCCCGGCGATGGCGCAGATGCGCAGCCAGGCCAGGGTGCGGGTGAGGGCGGTGGGACCGATGCGCTGGTGGGCGAGGGAGCGTCTCATGCGCGCATTCTAGGGCCAGGTGCGTCTTTGTCCCCGCGGCAAATGGCCCGGCGCGGAGCGTGGTTCCCCGCCGTGGATCGCCATGCACCGGGCACGAAGCCGCGTCAGGGTGGGCCGGCATCTGGTGCGGCGCGAAACAGGCGCCCGGTGCGCTATGGCATCATCACCGGTTTGTGGCTCGGGCTTCACGGCGCCTCCGCCGGACCGGGCCAGCACCCAAGCAGGACTTCAACATGGCTGCCAGCGGCTTCCGCGGACCCAAGCAAATCTGGAACGCCTTCAAGTGGTCGATGAAGGGGCTGCGCGCCGGATGGCGGCACGAGGCCTCGTTCCGCCTGGAGGCCTGCCTGGCGGTGGTGCTGATCCCGCTGGGACTGTGGCTGGGCCATGGCCCGCTGGAAAAGATCGCGCTGGTCCTGCCGGCAGTGCTGGTGCTGTCGGCGGAGCTGCTCAATTCGGCGGTGGAAGCGGTGGTGGACAAGGTCAGCCCCGAATTCCACGAGCTGGCCGGCCGCGCCAAGGACATGGGCTCGGCGGCGGTGTTCCTGCTGCTGGTGATGACGGGGCTGAGCTGGGCGCTGATCGTCGGGGCGCGCTGGCTGGGCTGACTTCCGCCGGATTGCGCAGGTCCTTGCGGGATGCTGCAATGGGACGTCCATCGGATCGGAGTCCCCTCATGAAATTCCTTCGCGCGATCGCTCTGCTGCTGCTCGTCGCCGTCCTTTCCGGCTGCGGCTACAACGCCATCCAGCGCCAGGACGAAGCGGTCAAGGCCGCCTGGTCCGAAGTCATCAACCAATATCAGCGCCGTGCGGACCTGGTGCCCAACCTGGTCAATACCGTGAAGGGCTACGCCCAGCACGAGGAAAAGGTGCTGACCGAAGTGACCAATGCGCGCGCCAAAGTCGGCACCATGCAGCTCTCGCCCGACGCGTTGAACGATCCGCAGAAGCTGCAGCAGTTCCAGCAGGCGCAGGGCGAGCTGTCCAGCGCGCTGTCGCGCCTGATGGTGGTCAGCGAGAACTACCCGCAGCTGAAGGCCGACGGCCTGTTCCAGAACCTGCAGGCGCAGCTGGAAGGCACCGAGAACCGCATCACCGTGGCGCGCAACCGCTACGTGCAGTCGGTGCAGGAATACAACTCGATGATTCGCACCTTCCCGAACAACCTCACAGCGAAGATCTTCGGCTATCAGGTGAAGCCGAACTTCACGGTAGAGAACGAGAAGGCCATCTCCACCGCGCCGACGGTCGATTTCGGCACCAGCCCGCAGCCCGCGCCCGCTGCGACGCATTGAGATGATGATGCGGCGCCTGTCACGGCTGCCGTTCCTCCTGCTGGCCCTGCTGTTTGTCGCGGCAGGGCTTTCGTCTGCGCGTGCCGACGAGGCACCGCCCAAGCTGGCGCGGCACGTGACCGATCTCACCGGCACGCTCAGCCCGCAGCAGGTAGACCAACTCGACAACCAGCTGGTCGCGCTGGAAAAGAGCAAGGGCGCGCAGCTGGTGGTGCTGATGGTACCTAGCACGCAGCCGCAGGACATCGAAAGCTATTCGCTCGCTGTGGCCGAAGCCAACAAGGTGGGCCGCAAGGGGCCGGACGATGGCGTGCTGTTGCTGATCGCCAAGAACGACCGCCGCGTGCGCATCGAGGTGGGTTACGGCCTGGAAGGCGCCATTCCCGATGCGGCGGCGAACCGGATCATCCGCGAATATCTCGCGCCGAAGTTCCGCACCAATGACTACTACGGCGGCATCAGCGACGCCGTCGGCGCCCTGACTTCATTGATCAACGACGAGGCCCTGCCGCCGCCGGTGGAAGCGGCGCACCGCGAGCGCAGCGGGCTGGGCTTGCAGGAAATGCTGTTCATCGGGGTCTTCGCCGGCCTGATGCTGCGCGGCGTACTCGGCCGTGCACGTATCTGGCTGCGCACGCCGATCGGCGCGGCATTGACCGGCGGCCTGCTGTGGCTGCTGGCGGCGACGGCCGGCGCGGCCGTGCTGGGCGCCATCGTGGGCGGCGTGATGATGTTGTTGCCGGCGGGCGCCGGGCGCTCGATCGGCGGAGGCGGCTGGGGAGGCTTCGGCGGCTGGGGCGGCGGCGGCTGGGGACGCGGCGGTGGCGGCGGTTTCGGGGGCGGCGGCGGCTTCAGCGGTGGCGGCGGCAGTTTCGGTGGCGGCGGATCCTCGGGGAGCTGGTGAGATGGGACGCAGCCAACGTTTCTTCGCGAATCTGTGCGGCGGCTGGTTCCTCATGCGCCGTGCCTTTCCGACGGCTTTGCTGGACGACATGACGCGGGCCATCGCCGATGGGGAGCGTCTGCACAGAGGCGAGGTCTGCTTCGCCGTCGAATCGCGGCTGTCGCCCTGGGACGTGCTGGAAGGCTTCGACGCGCACCGGCGCGCGGAACAGGTGTTCGCGCAGTTGCGCGTGTGGGATACCGAGCACAACAGCGGCGTGCTGTTCTACGTGCTGCTGGCGGAGCATCGCATCGAGATCGTCGCGGACCGCGGCATCGCGGCCGCCGTGCCACAGGCCGAATGGGATGCGATCTGCGCGCGCATGCGCGAGTGCTTCGCGCGTGGAGACTGGCGCGAAGGCAGCCTGAGTGGTATCGCCGCGGCGCACGCATTGTTGCAGCGACATTTCCCCGGCAACGACAAGGCCAACCCTGACGAATTGCCGGATCGGCCAGTGCTGCTCTGATCCCCGAGCGGGACGCTGATTCTCGCGCCGGGCTGGACCGGGTCGAGTTGAATTGAGTCGAGACGCGGCCACTCCTGCGGTGTTGCGGCAGATGCATCACGCCGGGTGTGCACTCAAAAAAGGGCGGGCCCGAAGGCCCGCCCCATCAGAAACTCCGGCTCTCGCGAGCTTAGAACTTCTGGTTGTACGACACGTAGAAGTAACGGTCGATGTCGAACGCCGGGTTGTACGGCGGGCTGCCGTTACCCGAGGCGGTGACGTTGTAGTAGTACGGGCCCTTCTTGTTGAAGATGTTGTTCACGCCGACGGTGAACACGCCCTTCCACGGAGCCGTGTAGCGGAACTGCGCGTCGTTGAACGCCACCGAACCCTTGCGGCTGACGCCGATGCCGGTAAGGCCGGGGGCGACGTAGTCGGGCATGTTGCACTCGGTGGTGCTGTCCCAGCAGCTGTCCTTCAGGCCGGAGTAGTAGCGCACGGTCCAGCTCGCGCCGAAGTCCTTGTAGTCCCAATCCAGCTGCAGGTTCGAGCGCAGGCGGTAAAGACCCATGGTGCCGGCGTTGAGATTGCCGTTGCCGCTGGTCATGAAGCCGACCGCGTTCACCGCCGGTGCGCCCGGACCGCTGACCGTCTCGTACTTGGTCAGGTAGGTGCTGTCGGAGGCGATGCGGAAGGTGCCGAAGCTGGTCTGCGGCAGGCGGTAATGGATACCGACGTCGTAGCCCTCGGTCTTCAGCGTGCCCAGGTTGGACAGGCTCTCGTTGAGGTTGGCGATGGAACCATCGGCGCCGCGGCTGAAGCGGTCACAGAACGACGCATTGTTCTGCAGGTAGCATAGATTGAGGATGTCGGTCGCGATCACCGAAGTGATGATGTTCTTCACGTAGATGTTGTAGTAATCCACGGTGAAGTCCAGGCCCGACACATAGTGCGGGCTGTACACCAGGCCGACCGTGCGGGTGATCGACTGCTCCGGCTTCAGGTTCGGGTTGGAGCCCGACAGGAACGGCGTCGGCGTCTGGCCGCCGTTGTTGCTGTTGATCGGGGCGCCAGCCTGGTCCTTCTGGCGATAGTTCGCCGGCACGCCGGCGGCCGCGCAGCGGCTGGCCACGGCGGCGTTGCTGGCAGCGGCGCCGTACATCGAATCGCACGGATCCAGGAAGCTCTCGAAGCTCTGGCCGGTGCCACCGTACAGATCGCTGATGGTCGGGGCGCGGAAGCCTTCGGCGTAGGTGCCGCGGACCAGCAGGTCCTCGAACGGACGCCAGCGGAAGCTGTACTTGTTGTTGGTGGTGCTGCCGAAGTTGCTGTAGTGCGAGTAGCGGCTGGCCACGTTCACGCCCAGCTCCTGCGCGCCCGGCAGGTCACGCAGCAGCGGCACGTCGAGCTCGAGGTAGGCCTCGTTCACGATGTAGCTGCCGTTGGTGGGAGCGGAAGCGAGGTTGGTGGTCAGGCCGGCCGAGTCGGCCCAGTCCGGACGGAAGCTGCCCTTCTCGCGGCGATGCTCGATGCCGCCGGCGATGCTGACCGTGCCGGCCGGCAGGTCGAACAGGCCGCCGGTGAGGTTGGCGGTGAAGTCGTCGGTCTGGCTGGTCTGGCGGTCGGTGCCGATGTGGTTCACGTAGTTCCACACGGAGGCCGGGGTGCCGCCCGGGCCGGCCAGGACGTTCCACGGCACGCAGCCGGCGGCGCGATCGGCCGCATCGGCGCAGACCACCTGGCCGTCGACGACCGAGGTCGGGCCCAGGGCCTTCTCGGCGTTCGGCAGGTAGATGTTGCCGGTGCTGCGCTGGCGGATCTTGGTCTTGGCGTAGGTGTAGGTGGCGTCCCAGTTCCACTCGTGGCCGAGGAAATTGAAGAAGCCTTCGGCGCCGAGATCGACGTGGGCCAGCTTGGAGTTGGACCAGGTCACGCGCGGCATTTCCACCGTGCGGCGGTAGAACTCGGTCTGGCTGCCCGGGAACGGGTTATACGCGCTGTTCGGATCGATGAAGATGCCGTCGCCGCGGCCGGCCGCGGTCTGGAACGGGTAGCCCGACAGCTGGCTGGACGAGTCGCGCTCGCTGTAGCTGGCGGCGCCGCGCAGCGTGATGTTGTCGGTGACCTTGTAGCGGTCCTGCACGAACAGCGTCTTCAGCTTGCTGCCCGCGCGGAAGGTCATGTCCTGCTGGGTGTTGTACTTGTCCGCCGTGCTGGTCGGATCGTACAGGTGGTAGTTGGCCAGGTTGCCGGTGTCGAGCGAACCGTGGTTGATGACATACGAGTCACCGGTGTTCGGGTCGACCACGCGGCCGTACGGGCCCAGGCCGTAGCCGTCCTGCGGATGGCGCGGGCCGTTGGCGTAGCGGGTTTCCTCGCGATCCTTGTTCCACATCGGCTTGCTGTCCTGGTAGGACGCGCCGAGGATCAGCGAGTTCTTCTCGGTGTTGTGGCCCCAGGTGAAGTCGACGTTCTTCTGCTGGCCGTCGCCCTTCTCGTTCTGGCCGTAGTAGGCATTGACCTCAGAACCTTCGAAGCGGTCGCGGGTGATGATGTTCACCACGCCGCCGATGGCGTCGGCGCCGTAGACCGAGGAGGCGCCGTCCTTCAGCACTTCGATGCGGTCGATCATAGCGACCGGGATGGTCGACAGGTCGGTCAGGCCGCTCAGGCTGGTGCTCCAGCGACGGCCGTTCACCAGCACCAGGGTGCGCTGCGAACCGAGATTGCGGATGTTGACGTAGCGGCCGCCGACGTCGGCGCCCGACGACAGCGTGTCCTGCGGGGTGATGTCCGGCGTGCCGGCGGACGGCATGCGGGCCAGGATGTCGTTGACGTTGGTCAGGCCGGTCGCCTGGATCGCCTGGCGGTCCATGGTGAAGACCGGCTGGGAGGTCTCCACGTCCACGCTGCGGATGCGGGAACCGGTGACCGTGATGGTATCCAGGCTCTTGGCCTTGGACTGGTCGGCGGCGGGCGCGGCGTCCTGAGCCGCGACCGACCACGAGTGCAGCAGCAGCGCTGCGGTGATGGCGGTGGCCAGCAGTGTCTTTTGCTTCATTGTTATGGAAACTCCGAACAAAAATAGCCAGCTGCCAGCTGGTTTTCCGCTGGTCACTGGATATCTGGAATGGCGCGTCCCACTGGGGGAGTGGACGTGCCTCGGCATCGCCGAAGCCGGGGAGCGGGCGATGTAAGCCCGAAGTTAAAACATGGTGACAGCTTCGTGCAACCTTGCTGCCATGTAAGGTTTGTCGTCGTAAGTACTTGCCGGGGTTCGCTTTGACTGCCAACCGGAAAGAGGAAAGGGCGCCGCAGCGCCCTTTCCCAAGCCATTCTCGTAAGTTTTGCGACAGCTCAATTGGCGGCCACGCTGGCCTTCGGACCGATGTATTTGTCGAGAAAAGCCTGCAGGGTGTTGTAGAACTCGATGTTGTTCTTCTCGGTGTAGAAACCGTGCCCTTCGCCCGGCTTGGACAGCCATTGGTAGGGCTTGTGCGCGGCTTCCAGGGCGGCGCGCATGGCCTTGGCCTGGGCGAACGGCGCGCGCTGGTCGTCTTCGCCGTGGACCAGCAAGACCGGGACGTCGATCTTGTCCGCCTGCTTGGCGGGAGAGTTGGCGGCGAGGTCGGCGTCGTCCTTGCCGATCACCGTGCGCAGATAGCCGCGTCCCCGCTTGCTGTAGGCGATGTCGCCCTTGTTGTACATCATGTCCAGGTCATAGATGCCGGCGTAGCCGACCGCGCACTTGAACATGCCCGGTGCCCGGATCACGGTCATCATCGCCGAGTAGCCGCCGAAGCTGCCGCCGTAGACGCAGATGCGCGACGGATCGGCGTACCGCTCGGCGATCGCCCATTTCACGCCATCGATCAGGTCCTGCTGGATGCGCGTGCCCCACTTCAGATAGCCGGCTTCCTTGAAGTTTGCGCCGCGCCCGCCGGAACCCCGGTAGTTCACCTGCAACACCAGGTAGCCGCGGTTGGCGAGAAATTGCGCGTCATCCTCGTAGAACCAGGTGTCCTGCACGTCGTGCGGACCGCCGTGAGGCAGCAACACCATCGGCAGGTTGGCCTCGCTGGCCCCTTTGGGGAAGGTCAGGATGGCTTCCAGTTCCATGCCGTCGCTGGCCTTGAAGCGCAGCGGGCGCCGTTCCGACATCTTGGCGGGGTCGATCCAGGGCGCGGCTTCGAACAGCTTGCGCACCTTGAACGTCTGGGTGTCGATCAGAAAGTACGCGCCCGGATCGCGGTCGCTGTTGACGGAGAACAGTAGCTGGCTGCCGTCTTCGCTGTAGTTGATGAAGTCCACGAACGAGCCGGGAAACTTCATGCTGAGCGCCATGTGCAATTTGGCGGCGGGCAGGTTCGGGTCGATGTAAAGCGGTTTGGGCACACCGGTCAGCGTGCTGGCCGCGAAGGGCTGGTTGGGCAGGGCCGTCCACTGCAGCATGCCGATACTGCCGAAAGCGTCCTTGGCTAGCTCACGGCGGTTGCCGCCGGTTTCGTCCTGCTCGATCAACCGGGAAGGGCCGCCGTCCGAACTGAAGCTGGCGTAGATGCGCTGGTGGTCGGGCGTGAAGCTAATGGGGCCAAAGCTGGCGCCGGTATTTTGCGTGCCAAGCTTGGCCCAGCCGTTGTTCTCGCGATGGAACACCACGAAGTTGTAGTTCTCGTCGCGGCCATAAGCGAAATGCGCCAGGCCGTCGGCGCCGGTCATGAACGTCATGCCGCCCAGGTCGATGTCGCCGATCAGCTGGCGCGTGTTCTTTTGCGCATTGACGTCGTAGAGCGCGCTGTGGTTCTCGACGCCCCAGGTCTGCGCGCCCATGTAGAAATGGCCGTTGGCGCGCTCGGGCAGGCCATCGATGGAGCCCCAGCCGCGATCCGAGCCGCGCGTCGCGGAGCGGCTTCCGCTCTGGTTCTCGAAGCCGAAAAGGTAATCCTGGTGCTTGCCGTCGAGGTCGGTGGCGATGATCTCGCCGGTGGAAACCGGCTTGTCGATGGAGCCCAGCTGCTTGCCCTTCTCGATGATCAGGCGCGTGGGGCTGACCCATACGATCTGCGCCGGCAACTCGTACTTGGGCATGCGCAGCATGCTGACCGGCTTGCTCATGTCGCTGATCTGATAGACCACCAGCGCATGGTTGTCGCCGTCGTCGGTATCCATGCGGACGGCCACGTACTTGCCGTCGGGCGACAGCCGCGGCGTGGAAATCTGCGCATGGCGCGCGAAATCCTCCACCGGAATCAGGTCCGCCGCGGTCGCGGCCACGGGCATAAGCGTGCACAGCACGGACAGCGCGGTCCGCGCAAAACGAAGCGACATGCGTTTTCTCCCCTGTGGATGGCTCCCTTGCCTCGCTGCCCGGTGGCCGGGAGCTTGCCCCCACCGCGCCGAATGCGTGAGCGCACGCCGCTTTCCCGCCGGCGCGGTCGCGGAGGCCTCCCCAGGTCCGCAGACGCATTCGGCCGCGAGTATAGCCAAGCAGGGCCGGCCGTCGACGGTGCCTGTCGGGGGCGGTCCCGGTCTCTGTACACTTGCGCTTTGCCAGCCCCCCATCGTGCCCATGACGCTGCCCTACACCGTCGCCATTGACCCCGTCGCCTTCCGCCTCGGCCCCGTCGCGATCCATTGGTACGGCCTGATGTACCTGGGGGGCTTCCTCGGGGCCTGGCTGCTGGCCGAGTACCGCCGACGGCGCGGGCGCCTGCCGGTATCGCGCGATGCGGTGGGCGATCTGGCGTTCTACGCGATGATGGGCGTGATCGTGGGCGGCCGCGTCGGCTACATGCTGTTCTATACGGACATCCACTGGATCTGGACCGACCCGCTGGCGCTGTTCCGCGTGTGGGATGGCGGCATGAGTTTCCACGGCGGTCTTCTGGGTGTGCTGGCGGCGGGGCTGTGGTGGTCACGGCGGCACCAGCTGCCTTTCTTCGATACGGTCGACTTCGTCGCGCCGCTGGTGCCGATCGGCCTGGGACTGGGGCGGCTGGGCAATTTCATCAACGGCGAGCTGTGGGGCAAGCCCGGCGACGTGCCGTGGGCGATGATCTTTCCCAATGCGCCGGACCGCCTGCCGCGCCACCCCTCCCAGCTCTACGAGATGTTGCTGGAAGGCGTGGTGATGTTCACGGTGCTGTGGCTGGTGTCGTTGAAGCCGCGTCCGCGCTACCTGGTCTCGGGGCTGTTCGCGCTGATGTACGGCTGCTTCCGTTTCGCGGTGGAGTTCGTCCGCCTGCCTGATCCGCAGCTGGGCTACCTGGCGTTCGGCTGGCTGACCATGGGGCAGATCCTCTCCCTGCCGCTGATCATCGTGGGTCTGGTGCTGCTGTTCATGTCGCGCAAGGCGCCCACGTTGCGTCCCTATACGGTGGCCATGCCGGCGAAGGAGTGAAGCGATGCGTCCCTATCTCGATCTGCTGCGCCACGTGCTGGAGCACGGCACCGTCAAGGCCGACCGCACCGGCACGGGCACGCGCAGCGTATTCGGCTGGCAGATGCGCTTCGACTTGCGCGAAGGGTTTCCGCTGGTTACGACCAAGAAGCTGCATCTGAAATCGATCGTCCACGAGCTCATCTGGTTTCTCCGCGGCGACACCAACATCGGTTACCTCAAGGAACACGGCGTCAGCATCTGGGACGAATGGGCTGACGCCAACGGCGACCTCGGACCGGTCTACGGCGAGCAGTGGCGCGCCTGGCGCACGGCCGACGGGCATACCGTGGACCAGATCCGCTGGGTGGTTGAAGAGATCCGCCGCAATCCCGATTCGCGGCGCCTGATCGTGAGCGCGTGGAACGTGGGCGAGCTGCCGAAGATGGCGCTGATGCCCTGCCACACGATGTTCCAGTTCTATGTCGCCGAAGGCCGCCTGAGCTGTCAGCTGTACCAGCGCTCGGGCGATATCTTCCTCGGCGTGCCGTTCAACATCGCCAGCTATGCGCTGCTGACCCATATGGTGGCGCAGGTCTGCGGTCTGGGTGTGGGCGACTTCGTACACACACTGGGCGATGCTCACCTGTATAGCAACCACATCGAGCAGGCCCGGCTGCAGTTGACCCGCGAGCCGCGGCCGCTGCCGGCGCTGCGCCTGAATCCGGAGGTCCGCAAGCTCAAGGACTTCCGTTTCGAGGACGTGGCGATCGAGGGGTATGCTCCCCACCCGGCCATCAAGGCGCCAGTGGCGGTCTGAACCAGTACAGGCGTCGTGTACGCCGCCTGGACCGCGATCGTGAGTAGAATGCGCGGCTAGCGCGCGCCGACCCCCACATGGCCGCTCGTGCGTCCCCATCCGGTTCGCCCATCTGGAGTCTTCATGGCCATTTCGCTCATCGCCGCGCTCGACGAGAACTCTGCCATCGGCCGCAAAGGCCAGCTGCCCTGGCACCTGCCGGACGACCTGCGCTGGTTCAAAGATCTGACGTTCGGCAAATACGTGCTGATGGGCTACAACACCGCGGTGTCGATCGGCAAAGCCTTGCCGGGCCGGACCAACCTGGTGCTGACGCGCAAGCACGAGGCGCCGTTCCCGGGCCAGGTGACCGTGCGTTCGCTGGAAGATGGCGCGGCCCGCGCGGATGGCACGGGGCTGATGGTGATCGGTGGCGGCGAGGTCTACCGGGAAGCCCTTCCCAAGGCTCAGCGCCTCTACCTCACTTGGGTCAACGCGGCCGTGGATGGCGCCGACACGTTCTTCCCGGGCGTGCACTTCAGTGAATGGACCGAGGTCAAGCGCGTCCACCACAAGAAAGACGCCGATCACGCCTATGACTTCGACATGGTCGAGTACATCCGCAGCGCTTGAGCGCCCCCGGCAACATCGCCGTGCTCCACGTCATGGCCGGCGTCCTGATGGACGCCGAGGGGCGCGTGTTGCTGGCGCAGCGTCCGCCGGGAAAGCATCTGGCCGGTTGCTGGGAATTCCCGGGCGGCAAGCTCGAGCCCGGTGAATCGGCTCATGACGGACTCGTGCGCGAGCTCGTCGAAGAGTTGGGTATCGAGGTCGAACCAGGCGAGCCGCTCGTGCGGATCCCTTGGGCCTATGGCGAGCGGTACCTGCTGCTGGACGCCAGGCTCGTACGCCGCTGGCGGGGCGACGCGGCAGCGCTGGAACATACGGCGATCCGCTGGGTCGATCCGCACGCGACCGATCTGGGCGGCCTGGCGCCGGCGGATCGCGCCATCCTGCAGGCACTGCGTCTGCCCCATCGTTACCCGATCACGCCGGCGGACGTTCCGCCCGGTGCGCACGCCGCCTGCGCGGGCATGCTGCGCGGCGCGCTGACGCGCGGCGAGCGATTGTTGCAGCTGCGCCTGCCGCTGTGGCCCATCGCGCAGGTGCGCGACCTCGCCGCCGAACTGTTGCCGCTGGCCCGCGAGAAGGGCGCGCACCTGATGCTGAATGGGGACGTCGAAGGGGCCCGGCTGCTGGGGCCGGGAACCGGCGTGCAGCTGAAAGCCGCACAGCTGGAACCCGGCATGGGCCGGCCCTTGCCCTGGGAGCAGCCGGTAGGAGCGAGCTGCCATGACGCCGCGGAGCTGGCCCGGGCGCTGGCGCTGGGCGCGGATTTCGCTACGGTCTCCCCGGTCGCCGCGACCGCCTCCCATCCCGGCACTCCTCCGCTCGGCTGGGCCGCCTTCGGCGCACTGGCCGAGGCCGCTTCGTTCCCGGTCTACGCCCTGGGCGGCATGGGGGCAGCGGACGAGGCCCAGGCCAGGACCATGGGGGGCCACGGGGTCTCCGGCATTCGCGGCTTCTGGAACGGCTGAGGCCGCGGTCAGGCCTGATGCCTGGCGAAGGCCAGGTAGCGCTGGTGCAGGGCGGCCACAGCAGCATCGAGAGCCGCTTCCTCGCCGCCGTTCTCGATCAGGTCGTCGGCCAGGGTAACCCGCTGCTCGCGGCTGGCCTGGCGCTCGATCATGCGGCGGGCGAGCGTTTCGTCGATGCCGTCGCGTCGGACCAGCCGTTCCAACTGGACGCTTTCCGGCGCATCCACCACGAGGATGCGGTCCACCCAGCGGTAATGCGCGAGGTTCTCGGCGAGCAAGGGAATGGCGAGGATGCAATAAGGCCCCGGGTCGGCTGCCGCCCGCTCGCGCAGCCAGGTCCGAACGCGCGGATGGGTGATGGCTTCCAACTGGCGCCTGGCCATGTCGTCGGCGAACACGCGGCGGCGCATCGCCGCCCGGTCCAGCTGACCGTGCTCGTCGAGTACGCCGGGGCCGAAGGTCTGCACGATTGCCGCCAAGCCCTCGCTGCCCGGTTTCACCACTTCCCGCGCGGCGACGTCGGCATCGTGGACGGCGATGCCCAGGGCTTCGAAGCGGCGGGCCACCGCGCTCTTGCCCGAGGCGATGCCGCCAGTCAGGGCGACGACGAAGGCGCGCGGCGCGGTCATCGCAGGCCCGTGAGCCGCGCGTAGGTATCCAGCAGCCAGTCACCGGCCATGAAGCAGATCCAGCCGGCCATCGCGATGAAGGGACCGAACGGCATCGGCAGTTCGCGCTGATGCTTGCGCAAGGCGATCAGCGCGCCGCCGATCAGCGCACCGACCAGCGATGACAGCAGCACGATCGGCAACAGCTTGCCCGGCCCCATCCAGGCTCCCAGGGCGGCGAGCAGCTTGAAGTCGCCATAACCCATGCCTTCCTTGCCGGTGGCCAGCTTGAACAGCCAGTACACGCTCCAGAGGCTCAGATAGCCCACCGCGGCGCCGACGATGGCTGCCACGGGGTTCACGAACATCGGCAGCACGCTGAGCAGCAGTCCTAGCCACAGCAGCGGGTAGTTGATCTGGTCCGGCAGGTATTGCGTGCGGAAGTCGATGCCGGCCAGCGCGATCAGCATCCAGGTGAAGGCCAGGCCCGCGAGTGCCGGCCAGGTCGGGCCGAACTTCCATACCACCAGCGCGCTCAGCACGCCGCTGAGCAACTCCACCAGGGGATACTGGATGGAGATCGCCGCACGGCAGTAACGGCAGCGCCCGCCCAGGAACAGCCAGCCGAACAGCGGGATATTGTCCAGCGCCGAAAGCCGGTGCTTGCAATGGGGACAATGCGAAGGCTCACGCACGATGCCCGGGGGCAGGGGCGTCGCATCTTCGGCTTCAAGTTCCAGGACGTCGCGCGCCTCCTGGCGCCACATCGCCGTCATGCGTTCGGGCAGGCGCAGGATCACTACGTTCAGGAAGCTGCCGACGAGCAGGCCGAGCACGGCTGCCGTGGCGATCCAGGCCCAGAGGGGAAGCTCAGGCATGCGTCGTCCTAAGGCTGTCGATGGCTATAAAAAAAGCCCCCCTCCCGATGGGAGAGGGGCTCGGATCGGGAAGCTTACACCGTGCCGGCGAGCTTGAAGATCGGCAGGTACAGCGATACCACCATGCCGCCGACGAGCACGCCGAGGATCACCATGATCAGCGGTTCGAGCAGGGTGGACAGCGTGTCCACGGCATTGTTGACCTCTTCCTCGTAGAACTCGGCCACCTTGAACAGCATGTTGTCCAGGGCACCGGATTCCTCGCCGATGGCGGTCATCTGCACCACCATGTTGGGGAACAGGCCGGTCTGGCGCATGGCCAGCTGCAGCTGATGGCCGACGGCGACGTCGTCGCGCATTTGCCGCACGGCATTGGCGTAGACGATGCTGCCGGTGGCGCCGGCGACCGCGTCCATCGCCTCGACCAGCGGCACGCCGGCACGGAAAGTCACGCCGAGGGTGCGGGCGAAGCGGGCGATGGCCGATTGGCGGAGGATGTTGCCGATCACCGGAATCCTCAGCATCAGGCGATCCAGGAAGTGGGCCACCGCCGGCGACCGGTTCTTGGCCATCACGAGCGCCACGATGCTGCCCACGATGACGCCGATCACCACGTACCAGTAGCTCTGCATGAACTGCGATGCGCTGATCACGATCTGGGTAGGCGCTGGCAGTTCCGCGCCCGCATCCTTAAAGGTCTGCTGGAACACGGGCACGACGAACAGCAGCAGGATCATGCTCACCAGCATGGCCACGACCAGCACCATGACGGGATAGAACAGCGCCTTCTTGATCTTGCTCTTGATGCCCTCCATCCGCTCCTTGTACGTGGCCACGGTGTCCAGCACCGTGTCCAGCACGCCCGCGGATTCGCCCGCATGCACCAGGTTGCGGTAGAGCTCGTCGAACTGGATCGGATACTTGCCCAGCGCCTCATGCAGCGCCGCGCCGCCCTCGATGTTCTGCTTCACATCGACGAGCATGTTCTTGAAACGGATGTTCTTCTGGCCGTCGGCGATGATCTCGAAGGCCTGCACCATCGGCACGCCTGAGGCCATCATCGTGGCGATCTGGCGACTGAAGATAGCGACGTCGCGCGGCTTGACCTTGCTGCCGCTGGCGCCGAAGAGCGGCTTGGACCGCTCGCGGACCGTCTGGGGGTTCATGCCCTGGCGGCGCAGCTCGGCCTTGACCAGCGACGCGTTCTTCGCCGGCATTTCGCCCTTCATGCGCTTGCCGCGCTTGTCCAGCGCGATCCAGTCGTACATGGTCAGCTGGCTGACGGCGGCACGCTCTGCGCCGCGGGCGCGAGCGTCTTTGGCTGCCGTGACTGTGGCCATACGGAAACTCCCCCTTCGAGCTTGCCGGCCTGGAGCCGGCGGCTAAATTTGCTGCAGCTTAGTCCAAATTCCCCAGGCAATCCGTGCCTTGGCACGCAACTCCAATGCTACCGGCGTCGCGGACCGGCGATGGAGCGGCGTCAGTCCTTGGTGACGCGATCGATTTCGGCGAGGCTGGTCACGCCCTGCTTGACCTTCATGAGGGCCGATGCGCGCAGGTCGTTGATGCCGGCCTTGCGGGCCACCTCGGCGATCTGCATCGCGTTGCCGCCCTGCAGCACGATCTTCTGGATGTCCTCCAGCATCGGCATCACCTGATAGATGCCCACGCGGCCCTTGTAGCCCTCGTTGCAGTGGTCGCAGCCCACGGCTTCGAAAAGGGTCAGGCCGGCGTCGATCTCTTCCTGTGTAAAGCCTGCGGCCAGCAGCGTCTGCGGCGGCAGGTCCATCGGCTTCTTGCAGTCGTGCAGGCGGCGGGCCAGGCGCTGGGCGATCACCAGGGTGACCGAAGAGGTGATGTTGTACGGCGCGATGCCCATGTTCATCAGGCGGGCGATGGTCTGCGGCGCGTCGTTGGTATGCAGGGTGGACAACACCATGTGACCGGTCTGCGCGGCCTTGATGGCGATCTCAGCCGTTTCCAGGTCGCGGATTTCGCCGACCATGATCACGTCCGGGTCCTGGCGCAGGAAGGAGCGCAGGGCCGCCGCGAAGGTCATGCCGCGCTTGGTGTTCTGCTGGACCTGGTTGATGCCTTCCACGCGGATTTCGACCGGGTCCTCGACCGTGGAGATATTGCGCTCGTTGGTATTGAGGATATTGAGCGCGGTGTACAGCGACACCGTCTTACCCGAACCCGTGGGGCCGGTGACGAGCACCATGCCGTAGGGCTTGTGGATGGCGTCGAGGTAGAGCTGCTTCTGCACCTCCTCGTAACCCAGCTTGTCGATGCCCAGCTTCGCCGTGGAGGCGTCCAGGATACGCAGCACGATCTTCTCGCCGAACAGGGTCGGCAGCGTGCTGACGCGGAAGTCGACCGAGCGGCTCTTGGAGAGGTTGAGCTTGATACGGCCGTCCTGCGGGACGCGGCGCTCGGCGATGTCCAGGCCAGCCATCACCTTCAGGCGCGAGGAAATACGCGTCGCCAGTTTCATCGGCGGGCTGGCCACCGCGCGCAGCATGCCGTCCATGCGCAGGCGCACCCGGTACTGGGTTTCGAATGGCTCGAAATGAATGTCCGACGCGCCGCGCTTGATCGCATCGACCAGGATCTTGTTGACGAACTTGACGACCGGCGCGTCTTCGTTCGCGGTGGCGTCGATGCCCGTGGTGTCGCCGTCGTCGTCGCCGGCTTCCAGCGCCAGTTCTTCCAGATCGTCCCCGCCGAGATCCGGGACGGTGGCATTCATCGTGTTGAGCGCGCTCTCGATCACCCGGTGCAGCTGCCCGCGCTCGACCAGGATCGGTTCCACCATGCAGTTGGAGTGGAACTTGATCTCGTCCAGCGCGTGGGACTGCATGGGGTCGGCGATGCCGACGAACAGGCGCTTGCCGCGCCGGAACAGGGGCAGGGCATGGTGCTTGTTGACCAGCGCCTCGCTGATCAGGTTGAGCGGCATGCTGGTCGGCTGCAGCGACGAGACATCCATGGCCGGCATGCCGAACTCGGCGGAGGCGATCTGGGTCAGGCGGGCGCTTTCGACCAGGTTGTTGTCGAGCAGCCAGGAGGTGAGCGAGGTCTTGTGCTGGGCCGAGTCGGCCACCGCCTTGCGCACGTCCGGCTCGGGGAGCACCCCCTCGGACACCAGTCGCCGGGCCATGCCTGACAGGCCCGACAAAGACGGTTGCATTTGCGTCGCCATAACCTGAATGTCACCAATCCCCCTGATTGGTCGGGAATTTACCGCAGATACCGTGACGGGTCACCCGCCGGCGGTTCGGGATGGCGGTAAGGTGACCCTAAGCACACATTCCCGGCCGGGGCGGGCGACCGGCGCGTGGCTACGCTGCCACCTGGAGGTGGTCGTTTCGTCAAGTCGGCCACAGCCGCGCACCCCAGGGGCAGGCTATTATTCGCGTTTACGCTCGGGGGAGTCATTTTGGACCGTATCAGTATCGTTTTGCCGGCCAAGAACGAGGCCGCGGCCCTGAAGACCCTGCTGCCCCGCCTGCGCGCAGCCCAGCCTGATGCCGAAATCATCGTGGTGGATGACGGGTCGACGGACGATACCCGTGATATCTGCGCCTCCGCCGGGGTCCAGTGCCTGTCCTCCCCGTACTCGATGGGCAATGGCGCGGCGATCAAGCGAGGTGCCCGGGCAGCCAGCGGCGACATTCTCGTGTTCATGGACGGCGACGGCCAGCATGATCCGGCGGACATCGCGCGACTGCTGGAGCGGCTGGGGCAGGGCTACGACATGGTGGTCGGCGCACGGGACTGGGGCAGCCAGGCGGGCGTGGGACGCGGCGTGGCCAATACGATCTACAACTGGCTGGCCACGCGGATGACGGGGCATGAAGTGGCGGATCTGACCTCAGGCTTCCGCGCCGTTCGCGCCGGGCGCTTCCGCGAATTTCTGCACTTGTTGCCGAACGGCTTCTCCTATCCGACGACCAGCACGATGGCGTTCTTCCGCAGCGCGTATCCGGTGGCATATCTGCCGATCAAGGCGGCGCAGCGGGTGGGGAAGAGTCATATCAAGCCGTTGAAGGACGGTGTTCGGTTTCTGCTGATCATCTTCAAGATCGCGACGCTGTATTCGCCGTTGAAGTTGTTTGCGCCGACGGCGGTGGTGTTCTTCCTGCTGGGGTGCGCCAATTACGCCTGGACGTTCTCGCAGGAAGGCCGTCTGACCAACATGAGCACGCTGATGTGGAGCGCCGCGGTGATCGTTTTCCTGATTGGATTGGTGTCCGAGCAGATCACGGCGCTTATGTACGTGTCTTCGGAGCAGGGCGGGACCCACGGGCCAAAATGAGCCTTAAAGTCGGCAAAAATGCCCTGGTGAATATTGTCGGCGTTGTATTGCCGTCTCTCGTCGGTATCGTTGCGCTCCGCTTCCTGCTCGATTCGCTCGGCCAATCGGCGATGGGCGTTTTTACGCTAGCTTTGGGACTGGTCGGTATCTCGGGAATATTGGACTTCGGTCTGAGTCGCGGAATCACGCGCTATGTGGCGCATGCCTGTGCGGCGGCCATCGAATGGCGACATGTATCCGCAGTACTGGCGAGATGCATCGCGCTGCTTTGTGCGATAGGGGTCGTCGTTGGCGGCCTTATCTGGTTGGCAGTGCCTCATTTGACACAGTGGCTTCGTTGCGAAGACGCATCGTTGTGCGGCGAAACCGTGGGCGGGTTTC
Source organism: Dyella sp. BiH032 (assembly GCF_031954525.1). Classification (NCBI taxonomy): domain Bacteria; kingdom Pseudomonadati; phylum Pseudomonadota; class Gammaproteobacteria; order Lysobacterales; family Rhodanobacteraceae; genus Dyella; species Dyella sp. BiH032. The sequence continues at coordinate 4,068,983 of NZ_CP134867.1, read as the reverse complement.
GCTGGATAGGATTGAGCATTCCATTTGCGCTCATGTCGAGCGGCATCCTTAGCATGCTTGAAGGCCGCCAGGAGTTCGTCAAAGTAAACCTGGTAAAGGTGCCGGTAGGATTCCTGGTGTTTATCGTTCCTGCCTTGGTTGCAGGCTATACGCACAGCCTTTCTTGGACGTTATCTGCGCTGGCGGGGGTGAGGATCCTTGGATTCCTGCTGTGCATGACGATGGCTCCTTTCGCGTTCAGAGACTTCCTGCTGGCAGGAAAAGAAGGGGAGTTGCGACGGTTATTGGCCTTCAGCGGTTGGCTATCCGTCAGTAACGTGATTTCGCCCTTCCTGGTTTATGGAGACCGGTTCTACCTGGCCTCGGTAGTTCCGGCGGGCACGATGGCGCTTTATACGGTTCCTTTCGATGCCGCTTATCGCGGTACAGCGTTGCCTTTGGCGGGACTGAATGCCGTCTTTCCTGCACTGACCCAGGCAGGCGCGCTGGGTGCAAACCGTGCTCGGCTCTTTGCTCGCGCGCGGGAAGCGCTGTTCCTGTTCTGGCTATATCCATTAGCGATTGGCTGTCTCCTCGGGAAGGAGATACTGACGCTGTGGCTCGGGGTCTCTTTTGCCGATCAAGGGTGGCGCCTGTTTCAGGTGGTGATTGGCGGAGTCTGCTTGAATGGGCTTGCACATTTGGCGGTGGCTATGTTGCACGCGGACGGCAGGAGCGATTTGACCGCCAAATTCCACGTGGGCGAACTGCTCCCCTATGGCGTCCTGGTCGTGCTGCTGGTTGGGCGGTACGGCGTTCTGGGCGCAGCCATGGCGTGGTCGCTCCGGGTGATGGCGGACTTCCTGTTGTTATGCCTCGCGGTCGGATTTCGTCGCATTGTTGGTTGGGACGATCTAGTCAAGCTGGTCATGCCGAGTATGGCCATCGTTGCCACCGTGCTGGTCGTAGGTGGTGCGGACAACTGGATGGCTCGCCTCGCAATATCCGTCGCCATTGCGCTTCTGGGCCTTCTCACGTTTGCGCGAATGCTTGCGCTGTCTCGCCCTGTTTGGAAAGGACGCTGATAAATGAGGCGTATCACGTTTGCACTTGAGCAGGGGTGTCCCCCAAGCTGTGCGGGGCCGCTTGGAAGGGAGCTCATTGCCGGCGTGAAGGCGAGGCAGAAGTGAGCGAGCGTATCGGTAGTGCAGGCGGGACGTTGGCAGTCGTGGTCGCTTATCACCCGGACGCCGAATCATTGCGGCGGCTGCTTGGTGCCTTGGTAGAACAGGTGCATGCCGTTGTCGTGGTGGATAACACCCCTGCGGGAAGCCTGATTGCAGCCGAGGAGGTACGGAGGTGCGAAGGCGTGCCTGTCCGTCTCATCCAGTGGGGTGAAAATCGAGGCATTGCGGAAGCGCTCAACGAGGGCATTCGGTTGGCTCAGAGCGAATCCTTTGAATTCGTTCTGCTCAGCGACCAGGACAGCTTGCCGCCCGCCAATATGGTGCGTGGTCTCTACGAGGTCTTTGAAAACGCTTCGGCCACCGGGTTGAATGTCGCTTGTGTCAGCCCGCAGTACTTTGATCGCACTACCAATCAGGCGTTCCCATTTCAGGTTCAGAAGCCCGATCGCCTCTTCTATTCCAATGCGGGTACCGAGGCGGCGGACCCATGGCTTGAAGCCTTCACCACCATTACGTCCGGCTCGCTCATTCCGGTGCGTGTGCTGAAAGATGTTGGAGGCATGCGGGCGGAGTACTTCATCGACAACGTCGATATCGAATGGTGTCTCAGGGCCCGGCACATGGGATATGTGATCCTGGGGACATCAAAGGTCCGGCTTCATCATCAACTGGGCCAGAACCCGTTCCGGGTATGGGTGCTTAGATGGCGGTTGTACGGCACGTATAGTCCGGTGAGGTTCTATTACAAGTACCGGAACTTCCTGTTGATGTGGCGGCTCTCTTACGTGCCCTTGCGCTGGAAACTACGCGCGTGCTGGTACTGGATCGGGCAGTTCTATGCCTACGTGTTCTTCTCACCGGATCGATGGAAGAATTTGTCCATGATCGCGAAGGGTATTCGCGATGGAATGTTGGGGCGTACCGGCCCCATCGACCGGCTACGCAAATAGGCCATCCGTCGTTACGCTGCCGCCGGGATCACTATTTGCCGATGTGTGGTATGCCGTATCTGAAGAGCATGGATAGCTTCCTTGGTATCCAAGTGAATGCCGAAAAGTAGGCGTGCAGAGAGAGGCTCCGTTGCTGGGAAACTTGCGAACGGTAGTCCATAAGCATGGCGCGGTTCTTCAGGAGGGCCACGGGGACCGGGAGATAGATGCCCGTCAGAATGGCTAAATCGCGCTTGAGTAAAGCCAGGATGCATCCTTCACTGAGCAGAAGGCACAAATGCAGCGTGAGCCATGCCCACATGGCAATGGACGGCGTGCATACGAACAAGGCATAAGTCTTGTTGCGCTCGCTGAGCCGCCGCCGCCTCATCGTTGTGCTCAATGCACCTTCGCTGGCTTTGTTTCCTCCAAAGGTCTTGCCTTGCCAATGGCGGTAGCCGCTTTGGTCCGCGACAAGCACCCGAGCCCCCCGGAGTCTGGCGAGACAGCAAAAGAACAGGTCTTCACCGAGGGATTCCATCCAGTCGGGTAAGCCGCCGAGTTGCCTCCAAAGAGTCACTGGCGCCCAAAGGCAGGCGCCGATGGTCATGGCAAGCTCTGGATGGCGCGGCTCCACGTTGGGCACGGGATTGTAGAAGTAATCAAGGCGACATCCCCGGTCCACCAAGTCGCCCGTCTGCCAGTCGTATTGCGGCAAGGTCAGGACCGCCGGCTGGGCTGAGGCTTCCGCCATGGTCAGCAGCGTTTCCACCCCATCGGGAAACAGCGCCGCGTCATTGTTGAGCAGCAGGACGTAAGGCGCGCGGGCAAGATCCACCATGCGGTTGTTGGCAACGCAGAAGCCCACGTTCTGAGTGCTGATCAGCAGGTCGACTTGCGGGTACTTGCGCTTGATCAGGGCTACTGAGCCGTCCAAGGACGCATCATCATGGACAATGATCTGCAGGCGCCCGTAAAGGCTCTGGGAGAGAATAGAGTCGAGGCAGGCTTCCAGTAGCGACTCGCCGTTGTAATTGGCGATACAGACGGTACAGACCGGCGCAGGACAGGGGTTTACGCCGGCAATGAATTCAACCATGTCCATGTGTTCCGCAGGCCTTCGCGCAAGGGCGTGGATGCTCGCCAGCCATACAAGGATAGAGCCAGTTCAGAACTCACAGAAATGTGCCGTGCATCGAGCGAGCGTTGGGAATCGTAGCTTCTCAGCAATGGCATGCCCGCCACGGCTTCGAGTTCTTCGAAGAGGTCATTGAGGCTGATGCTCTCGCCGCTCGATGCGTTGACTGTCGTCAGGCTTCGCTCGCTCGGTTTCTGGACGATCTTCAAACAGAGATCGACCAAGTCATCCACATAGAGATAATCGCGGGTGACGGAGCCATCTCCCCACACGGTGAGCGGCTCGCCGTGCATCATCTTGGCGAAGCAGGTGGGGATGATCCCGAAATTGGCGCGCAGTTGCTGCTCCGGGCCGTAGACATTGGTGGGCCGGACAATGGTTGCGGTTCCATAGCCTTGTGCGTGCCATGCATGAATGAAATGCTCGGCCGCCGCTTTTCCCGCGCCGTGATAAGAGCGAGGAGCAATGGGCGTGCGCTCGGTGGCCGGCGGACCCATATGGTCTTCGTAAAGCGTGCCCGCCGACGAGAGATACAGCAGTTTGACGTCTGGACGTTGCTGTAGTGCCTCCAGCATGGCCAGCGAGGGCGTAAGGTTTCCATGCAACTCGGATAGCGGCCGGCCACCCGTGCTGCCAGGCGTCGAGGCGGATGCCGCGTGCACAAGGGTGCCGCAGCCTTCGAGAGCTCGCAGAAACTCATCCGCCTCTCTCAGCTGGCCAAAATAGAGGTCTACCCCCTTTTGCGGCGGAAGAGGCGTCCGCGTGACGGCAACGACCCTGTACCCTTCTGCTGAAAGGGCATGAACCAAGCGCCGTCCAATAAACCCGTTGGCGCCGAGAACAAGAACCGAATCATTCATGATAAGGCCCTCTCTCTGAGGCTTCGATAGATGGCGGCGTACCGCGTTGCCCCGTCATCCCACGTGCCCATGAGTTCCTGGGCGAGAGATCGGGCGAACTCGCCGTACTTCTGGTTGAGGACCGGGTCTTCGAGGTGGGTCAGCGCTCGCCCGTAATCGGCGTCGGAGGCGCATAGCATGCCGCTTTGCCGGTGCTTGACGATAGAGGAATGGGCCTGCATGTCCGAAGCGATGATGGGCAGTCCGGCCGCCATGGCTTCAAGCATGACCTGGGGCCTGCCTTCTGCGTGGCGGCTCAGCGTGATCAGGCCGCTGGCGTGCGGGAACCATTCCGTATTCAATGCTTTGGGCGATGTCGGGCCATGGTAGCGAACCCATTCGGGAACATTGATTTCCTCCTGCATCGGTCCGAAAAGGTGGAGTTCCCGTTCCCCTTCGCGAAACAGTGGCTCTGACCACTCAAACAGAGGGCCGAGTTTGTCCCGTGTCAGGCGGGTGACCGCCAGCCAGCGCGGCGGCGTAGGGATGTTGCGTCTGACCGCGTACCATTCCTTGTCAATGCCAAACGAGACCGGCTCGACGCTCGCAAGGTCACCGAATGCTTCCAGCAGAGGCTCCTTCATCCACTCGGCGTTGGGGCATATCGCAACCTTGCGGTGGCGCATCACATGGCGGAGTAGGGGGCGCACCAATGGCAAGCCAAGTAGTTTGAGGTCGTTGCCGAGTACGGTGATCAGCGCCGGCTTGCCATCGTTCGGTAATGGCAGGGCGCTTTGCAGCCAATTGATATGATAGATATCCGCCATGCTGTTCCGCTTGTAGCACTGGCGTAGCAAGCGCAAGAGTTTGATCGGAGCAGTGACGGCGCTCGGTCCTCCATTTCTCATCAAATGGGAAATGCCGCCATGATCCATGAGCTCGCCCAGCCAGGCGCTTTCACTGGATAGCGTGGCAGGGATGACTTGCGATGGGAGCTCTCCTGGCGGCGCCCACAGCTTTAACTCCGTCTCGGGAAGGCGGCTGATCGCGTCGGCCATATTTCTGATGAATATTCCGCGCCAATCTCCTGCATCGCGGGGATAGGAGGTGCTTATCATCAGCACTCGCGTCAATGCTTGCGATGCAGCTGGCATGGGGCGAAGGCTCTGGCTTGTGTGTGGCGCCGGGCTCACGGGCTGTCCTCGATATGCTCCGAGGCCCGCACCAGTTCTTCTATGCTCGACGAGAGCGAGCCAGCAATGTTCAGTTGCTCCAAGTGTGCGATGCCTTTTAGCGCAGCAGGCTTGTCGCCCAAGGCGATCTGCATGCGCGTCAAAGTGATCCAGTACGCCGGTTCGCGGGGATCCAAACGAGTGGTTTCGTTCATGAGCCTTAGTCCCAGCTCGCGGTCTTCAAGCACGTTCCACGCATAGTCGCTGTACATGCTGAGCAGGCGGGGGCTCGGATTGGGATGCGATAGGGCAGCCATGAAGGCATCCATCATGCGTTGCTTGGAGAGATCGCAGAGCTTGTCTCGGGCGCATTTCACCAGGGCTCCCATCGAGCTTTCGTCCTGAATGCCGGGCACACGATCTTTCAGCTTATGCGTGAGGCTGTCCCACCAAGCGTCTTTGATCGGGCGGTGAATGCGGGCATGAAGGAAAATAAGGGCCTGCTGAGGGAGGATCGAAGACCTTGGCATGGCCGCTGCTTTTTCCAGCGGCCCATAGGCCTCGTCGATGAAGGGCGAAGTTGGGTCATAGCCGGAAAGGACGATATAGGTCCTGCCGAGTTCGTATTGGGCACGGGGGGAGTCTGGCGCTCGCGCAGCCAGTTCCTCCGCCAGGCTCAAAGGGCTTCCCCAGGCGCGAGCCGTGAGCGCCGTAAACAGCGCCCAAAGGCCGAGCAAGCCAATGAAAAGTACCCGTTTAGCCAGCAGGAGAAAATGCCCGCCAAGCTGGATCTCCGTGGTGAAAAGCGCGGGGACGACAGCTAGCAGGAGACCGAAGCTACCGTAGTAATTCCTGTGTTCGTAGATGAGTTCCAAAGGAATAATAGTGCCGGTCAGCAAATGGCTGCCCAAAAAGAACAGCATGCCAAGTGCGGCCAGGGGATACCGCCGTCGGCCGATGACGGCCAAGGTCAGGATCGCAGCGAGAACGGTAATGCTGAAGATCGTGCTCTGGGGTGAGAAAAGGCCCGAGGAGACAACGAAATCGTCATGGTAGAACGAGAGTGCGGAAGGCGTCGGCAGTAGCGACCAACGTATATAGCCCAGCACGATGCGGGCTTCGCTCAGCAAGCGAGTGGCCAGTGTGAAGTCACGGATGGCCCAGGTTTCTGGCCTGAGCAATCCAGGCAGCAGAATGCTCAAACCTGCCACGCCGGGGATGACGAGCAGGATCAGGAACAGAGCGACAACTCCCCAGTCCGTGGTTCTGGTATCGCCGGAGCGCCTGAAGCCGAACACCACCCATTCGGTCAGGCAGGCATAAAGAGGCAGCATGATGGCCGTCTCCTTGGCGAGCAGCCCGACTGCGGTTGGCAATGCGATGGCCGAACCTGCTGACAGATAAGCGAGCGGGCCAACAGGGAGATGGTTATCCTTGCGTGAGCGAATGTGCTGCCGCGATCTTATGTAGAGCGCCAGGCCAAGTAGCACAAACAGGTTTGCAAGGCTCTCCATCCGCTGGACGACGTAGAGCACGGCCGTCAGATTGATCGGCAAAAGCATCCAGCCGGCAGCGATCAGCGCGGCCAGCAGACCGGTCGATGTTTCCGTTGCCGAGCCGGGCGCCTTGGGTGGCAGCGCCCTGATCAGAGACCGTGAAACGACATAGACCAGCAGGCCATTGAGCAGATGGACCAGAAGGTTTGTCAGCTTCATCCAGAAAGGATCGAGCCCTGTCCAGAGATAGTTGACCGCAAAGCTCAGCGATGCGAGCGGGCGCTTGAACTCACTGGACGGCGAGGAAAGTGCCGCGGAAACAAGCGACGCGATGCTGGCCTCTTTCGGCTGCAAGCCATGGTTGTCAACAATGTTCGGGTAATCGTCGAACAGGAAGGATCCGTACAATCCCGGCCAGTACGCGATGAGGGTGGCAATCAGTGCGGCGGCAAGCACAATATGGTGGCGATGCGACTTCGTCATGGATCTTGCAGCTCGGCGGGTTGATGGCTTCGTCGCGTGCGATCGGTGCTCGCATCGGCCTGGAGCGTTTGTTGCAGACGAGCAATTTCATTCGGCCAATAGTTCTGCTTGTCGAGTACCCATTGGTGGACCTGGGGCATGCCCAGGCCGGGCCTGGGGGACCGCGCCTTTACGCTCTGGTAGTGCGCGAGAATTTGCAAGCCCTTCTCAGGCTGGCCGGCCGAGCCCATGGCTGCAGCAGCTTCCAGAGCGATGCCCGGAAGTGGCTGTAGATCGATGGCTTGCCGGAAAGCCTCATCGGCATCGCTGATCCGATGGTCGGCCATGAAGATCTTGGCCTTCAGGAAGAACAGGTCCTGGCGCGATGCCGGAGTCGACAGCCGCGGATTTTCGAAGCCGGCATCGATGATGCGGACGAGGCGATCGGTCGTGAGGTTTGTGCAAGCCGCCGAGGTCGCGACGGGCAGCATGCGATCGAGCCAGCTCGAGAATAAGGCGCCGGTGTTGGCGGCATGGGCCATCGACTGGCGCGCTGCTTCGAGGTCGGATATCGGCACGTAGCCGCTCATGCAGCGCGCGCCGATCAGATTGAACGTGAGCTGCAATTCGTCCGGTTTGTCTTTGAGCGCGCGCTGCAGGCGTTCAACGGCATGCTCCGGCTGGCCTGCGTGCATCTCGGCCTGTGCCGCATTGGCTTGCGCGCGCGGGGAGTTAGGATTGATCTGCGCCCATATGAGTGCCTGCTGTAGGTCGTTGCCCCACAGAGAGGCTCGCGCATGGGTCAGCATAGCCAAGCCCACAGGCAGCGCGAACATGAGGAGCGTCTTGAGCGCGGCCTGCGTATCTCGGCTGCAAAGCCACCAGCCAAGCGGATAGAACATGAGCATTGCCGGCAGATAATTGCGATGCTCGAAATAAAGTTCGAGCGGAAGCGTCGTGGACTCGATGAGCTGCCCGACGAAGAAAAAACCTATTGCCAAGGTGATGGCTGGATACCGGCGGCGTGTCTTCCAGGCAGTGACGCCAAGCAGGCATAGCATTGCGAGCGCCAGCCCCGTCGTCGCTGGATGAAGCAGCGACGTGGACACCTCATAGTGATCGTTGAACAAGCCTGAGGAAATAGCGCGGGGAATCCAAAGCAAACCCAGGTAATCGAGCAAGACGCGCGGCTCGGTCAACAGTCGCTGTCCATATGTCCATGGGCGGGAAAGATAGGCGTTCTGGGCGATGCCATGCACACCCACCCACGCCAGATAAATGCAGAGTACGGCAGTGGGAATCTTTGCGAGCAGCAGCATGGCCCATCGGTGCGCCGCGTGGGCTGGGGCGGAGGATATCGGCTGTCTGCGGCGGATGACGACGTCCAGCAGCAGCGCGAATGCCGGCAACAGTGCACCGTTGGCTTTGGCCAGCGTACCCAGCACCGTGAACACGGCGAGGCCCGCGGCGCTCCAGATCGTGCCCTGAACTATTTCGCCGCGGCTGAGTTTCGAGCGGCCATGGAGCCATGTGAGCAGTCCCGCCAGCACGCATGTCGCCGGCAGCATGGCCTCCCGCTGGATGACGTAGAGCGTCGTGGAAACGAGTAGCGGATGGAGCAGCCACAGGCCTGCACTGCACATGGCCGTGAGCCGGTGGACCCATGCCGGCTTATCCCGCAACAGCGTATCGATGCGGACAAGCAACAGGTACAGCAGTAAGCCGTTCAGCAGATGAAGGGCTAGTGCGGTACGTTTGAATGCAAAGGCTGGGGCGGGCCAGTCCTGTGCGTCCAGCAGGAACGTCAGAAGGGTCAGTGGGCGCCCAGTGGGATCAGCCGTTCCCGAGGTTATGTAGCGCCAGAAGGTCGGCCAGTTGTCGATAGGGCCTTGCGCGCCCAAGGCCGGCAGATTGATGTAATCGTCGAAGAGAAAGCCGCCGTTAAGGCCGGGAAAATAGGCGTAGACCGCGAGCCCGAGCAGCAGCAGCCCAAAGACGGATAGAAGCAGTCGATCACGTCCACGAATGCTGAAACGGTACATGCCCTATCCCAAATGAAAGAGGGGCCGCGATGGCGGCCCCTCCAGGACTCACGGAAACGCGAGTATTACTTGCGGCAAGCGGTCGGCAGGTACTTGGCGTCGACCGTGGTCGCGGCGTTGGTGCAGGACCAGGAGACACTGCCGGCGTTGGTGATGGCGGAGAAGGCGAGGACCTTGCCATTGAGCTTGCTGTTGGCATTCGGGCCAAACGTGGCCTGGATCTGGCCCTTCGTCGTCGAGACGTCGACCTGCGAGACATACTTGCCCACGATGCTGACGGCTTTGGCGAGGCCGGCCGACGTGTTGTTCGACGGGAAGTCGCCCTTGTTGCTGTAGTACTCGCCCATCGCAGTCTTGGCGCCATCCGACAGCACCGCGCCTTCGGACACCTGCGAGCGGATCAGGTAATCCTGATAAGCCGGGATGGCGATGGCGGCGAGGATGGCGATGATCGCCACGACGATCATCAGTTCGATCAGGGTGAAGCCCTTTTGCACGTTCTTCATGATGGTTCCTCTGTTTTTGGTTAGCTAACCGTTTGATGCCCCCTGAGCCCCAGTCCCGAATCCCCCTAGGCGGGATCGGACCCCATACGTACGGTCAGGAACGACCAGGAAGCTCGCGGCAAAACAAGCAGCATGTATGCCATTTTTGCCGCCGGCATATTCCCGCATAGTGGTGGGCTTAGGAATTGTGCCTAGCTTCACGAAAGCTCACAATCGATTGCGAGTCACCGTCGCATCCGGCCGAATTGTGATCGAGCTGGCAAAGGAGTGGGTGGCCAAAATTGGGCAGTAGGTGACGCTTCTTGTCACCATGTGTGTTCCTACTGCCTGCACGAGGTCGGCAGGTACTTGGGGTCAATGGTGCTCTTGGTGCACGTCCACGTGATGCTGCCTGCATGGCTCACTGGTGAAAGTGCCAGATACAAGCTCGCGGCGTTGATATGTGTATTTGCTTTGGCCGTCTGGAATTTCACCGTGACGAGCCCTGCCGCGACGTCCACATTGGAAACATAGTTTCCGACTATCGATGTATTCGTGGCCAGCCCAGCGGATTGATTGTTTGCGGGAAACCTGCCCGTATTTGAAACGTAGTCCCAAACTGCCGTTTTAGCGCCGCCCGCCAAGCTCATGCCTTCGGCAACTTGTGCCCGAATGGCGTAGTCCTGGTAAGCCGGAATGGCGATGGCCGCGAGGATGGCGATGATCGCGACGACAATCATCAGTTCGATCAAGGTAAAGCCATGAGCTTTGCGTGCCCGGAACATGATGTAACCCCCTGGTTGATGCCTTTGGGTTAGCACGTCCTGTACCAAGCCTCTGGCCTGCCGCCTCAGCCGTCCCGAAATGTGATTGTTATCACGATGTTTCACCGGATACCCGGGGCACTGCCAGGCGCTTGCTGCCTATCCATTCGGCAACTCGCCACCCTGCATGCGCCACCAGGAGAATCTCCAGCCCCCGAAACGGAATGGAATAACGCGGCTCGGATTGAAGGACGGAGTACACCAGGGTCACGAAGCCGAGCAATAAAACCATGGCGGTATTCGCCGGTGGGCCGGTTCGGATGTTCAGCAAGGCCAGCAAGCTGCCGAGAAACATCAGCAAGGTGAGCGCTGGATCGAGGGTATGGCATATCGCGGCCAAGGCTCGCAGTGCTGGTTTGTCCCTAAATGGTGAGTAAGGCGTGGGAAAGACGTAGATATCTCCGTCGCCCACGCGTATATCCCAGTCCCATAGCAGCATGGGTTTCCACAGATACCAGCGGGTATAGCGCCACGGTTCGGTTTGCATGCGCGCGAACATAGTCGCCAGTCCCTGTGACGGGCTGGCCTTGAACACTCGGTACTCGCGGTCGATCTGTCGCAGAATTTGTTCTGCTTCGGGATCTTTGAAGATCACTTTCCGGAAGTAGCTTTCGTGGTACTCCGGCCACGACCCCTGCACGAGATTCATCACCGCCCGGCTGCTGGACGATTCTTCGGCGGTGACGTGTGTATTGCGGATAGCCCATGCGGCGGGTAGCAGCGCCATCCCTAGCAGAAGCGCAACGAGCTGCCGACCTGGCACTAGCTTTCGCCACCACAGCAGCAGGCATAGCAGCGGAACGAAGGGCAGCAGCACGGCATTGGTCATCGCCGCCAGGCCAAACGCCAGGCCCGCCGCCAGGGCCAGCCAGCGGTTGTGGTTGCGAAACGCCTGGGCGAGCAAAAGGAAGCCGAGCGCGCAGCAAAAGCCGAGCAGTGTTTCACTGAGCACGTAGCTAGTGATCGTGACGCTGTGCGGCCATACCGCTATCAGCAGGCCAGCCGCTATCAGCCAGCGATCGGGTATCCAGCGTCTCGCTGCGGCCATAAGGAAGACGACAGTCAGGGCGCCCAGCAGGACCTGGCTCAGCAGTACCGGCCAGTACCAATTCGGGAAATCGCCGCAGACGGCCATCCAGAAGGCCAGAAAAGCCGGGTAGCCAGGATCGCGGAAGTTGTCGGCGACGACCGCCGCGCTGCCTGGCCTTGATCGGGAGAACACGCCGTGATGAGCCATGTTCCACGCATAGGCGTGGTACTCGATTGCGTCCCCGCGGACCGGCCGATCGATGATGGCGTGGCTGACGTAGTACCAGCGAATGGCAAAGGCCACGACCCCGATCAATACCAGCGCCGTCCACCACCACCGCTGTGCCAACGGTTTCGCTTCGCCGCAGCGCGGCATCGTCGTATCCATCATCCCCTGTCGTTCCCTGCGGTCATACCCCGGCCGGCATCGTGTTGGTTGCCAGCATGAAAGGCAAGCTCACCTCACCCCATGCATCCACTTCTTCACCACCGGCGTCACAACCAGCGCAACCACGGCAGCCCCCAACCCCAGCCACACCATCTGCTGAAACAGCGTTCCATACTTCGCCGTAGCCATCGCCATGTCGATCTGCCCATCAGCCGGCACATCCAGCGCGGCCAGCTTGCCCAGGATCGATGCCAGCTGCTCGGAGAACGAGGTTCCCAGCCACCACGCGCCCATCATCAACCCCGCCACCTGCGGCACCGAGAGTTCGGTGACGGCCGATAGACCGATTGGAGCAAGGGCGACTTCGCCGACTTCGATCAGCAGGTAGGCCAGGACGATCCACCACACGCTGCCCAGAGCGCCGCTCGCCGGGTCCGGGTTACCGGCCATCAGTGGCAGGAACGACAGGCCGGCGAAGGCCAGGCCGATGGCGCTCTTGGCGGGCTTGGACGGGTTGAGGCCGAAGCGGTCGAGGAAAGGCCACAGCCAGGCGGCGATGGGGGAGAGCAGCACGATGAACAGTGCGCCCAGATACGTAAGCGAGCTGGCGCTCTGCGGCAGCACGATGCAGTCGCGCACGATGAAGGCGATGCCCATCAATGTCAGTCCGCCCAGCAGCAGGCCGGGCAGGCGGCCCTGGCGAAGCCGCAGTGCGATGGCGACCAGGAACGGGCTGAGTACCAGCGGCAGCGTGGACCATGGCACGGGATGTCTTTCGCGGATCACCAGCGAAGGGAACAGGTCCTTGGTCAGCATGCGGTCGTTGAACAGCACCCAGGAGCCGTAGGTCTGCTCGTACAGAGTGAAGAACAGCAGGCACACCGCGACGAAGAATACGCAGGCGAGCATCTGCTGCCTTTGCACGCGCGTGCAGCGCGCGGTCACATACCAGGCCAGCCAGCCGAGCCATGCGGCCATGGTCGCCACCTGCAGCCACAAGACCGCGCTGCCCAGTTGCATCAAAGCCCACAGCGCGGGCAGCGCAAGCGCGGCGCAGAGGTAGATCGTCCACTCCACGTTCAACGGCCCAAGCAGCCGTCGGCGCAACGCGGCCGGATTGGGCGGCTCCGCATGACCTTGCAGGTACTTCTGCCCGGTGAGGAACACGGCCAGCCCTGCGAGCATCCCGATGCCCGCCGCACCAAAGCCGTACCCCCAGCCGAAGCGCTCGCCGAGATACCCGCAGATCAAGGCCGAAAACAGCGCGCCCACGTTGATGCCCGCATAGAACAGAGTGAAGCCAGAATCGAGGCGCGGATCGTCTTCCGCGTAAAGCTTGCCGACCACGGTGGAGATGTTCGGCTTGAGGAAGCCCACACCGCTGATGATCAGCGCGAGCGAAAGATAGAACACGCTGAGCGCGAACAGATCGCGGTGCACGACGCCGTCCGGCCCGATCGTGGCCGCGTGCCCTTCCACCGCCATGCCCAGGTGGCCCAGGCACAGCAGCACGCCGCCGAGCACCACCGCTTTGCGCATGCCCAGGTAACGGTCGGCCAGCAGGCCGCCCAGTACCGGCGTGGCATAGACCAACCCGCCGTAGGCGCCGAGCACGGACAGGCTTTCGGCGTCGCTGAAGCCGTGGTGCTTGATGAGATAAAGCGCCAGCAGCGCCTTCATTCCATAGAACGAAAAACGCTCCCACATCTCGGTGAAGAAACAGACGTAGAGCCCTTTCGGATGGCCGAACAGCTCTTCCCGAAGCGGCTGCGCCGATGGGCGGGTGGCCGCGAGGCTGGCGGCGGGGTTGGCAGGATCCATGGGCGTGCCGTGGCCAAAGCGGCGAGTATAGCGAGGGCAGCGATGAGTCAGGCCGCGCGGGAGCCTGCGGTGCTGCGTTATTCCTTGCGTCGGTTGGCGCGGGCTCTTACCGTTTGCGTCTTCGTTCCGCCGAGGGAATCCCACCCATGAAACCCCTGTTCGCCGCACTGGGGCTCGCACTGGCGACCCTGCCGGCCATGGCCGCCGAGGTCGAGAGCCGTTCGCCGCATCCCTTCAATATCCGCGACCTGGTGATGATGGATCGCGTGGGCGATCCGCAGCTATCGCCGGATGGACGCTTTGCGCTGTACACGGTGCGCAGCACCGATTACGCGGCGAACAAGGGCGTGACCGCCATCTATCTGCTGGATCTGCAGCAGGGCGGGCAACCGCGGAAGGTGGTGGACAAGGGTTCGTCCCCGCGGTGGGCGCCGGATGGCAACTCGTTTTACTACCTCGCGGCCAAGGACGGGGTGTCCCAGCTGTGGCGCTGGGGATCGAACCCGCCGCAAGCCGGGCTGCTCGGCAAGACCGCCGCGGCGCCGAGCCAGGTGACGCATGCGCCGCTGGATGTCAACGCATTCGTGCTTTCGCCGGACGGCAAGCGCGCGCTGCTGAGCTTCGACGTCTTCACCGATTGCGCCGACCTGGCCTGCACCAAGGAGCGCCTGGACGGACGTGAGGCCGACAAGTCGACCGGTACGGTCTACGACAAGGTTTTCGTGCGCCACTGGGATACCTGGGCTGACGGTCGTCGCGCGCAATTGTTCATCGCCGACCTGGACAACGCCGACGAAGCGCCTAGCCTGCTGAGTCGTGGCATCGACGGCGACGTGCCGAGCAAACCGTTCGGCGGCGACGACGAGTTCGGCTTCTCGCCGGACGGCCGCACGGTTTATTTCGGCGCGCGCATCGCGGGCAAGACCGAGCCGTGGTCGACCAACTTCGACGTCTTCAGCGTGCCGGCCGACGGTTCCATGGCGCCGAAGAACCTGACCGCCGCCAACCTCGCCTGGGATGCGTTCCCGGTGGCTTCGCCGGACGGCAAGACGCTGTACTACCTGGCCATGAAGGATCCGGGTTCCGAGGCGGACCGCTTCGCCATCACCGCCCTGGATCTGGACAGTGGGCAGAAGCGCGAAGTCGCGCCGGATTGGGACCGCTCGGCCGGCAGCCTCAAGATATCGGCCGACGGCAAGACGCTTTATGCGACCTCCGATGACCACGGGCAGCATCCACTGTTCGCCATCGATGTGGCTACCGGCAAGGTGCGTACGGTTGTCGGCGAGGGATCGGTGGGCGGCTATGACCTGGGCAAGTCCCGCTTGCTGCTGCAGCGCGATGACCTGAAGCACCCGGCCGACCTGTATGTGTCCGACCTGCAGGGCAAGGGCTTGAAGCAGGTGACGCACTACAACGCACAGCGCCTGAAGAACACGCAGATGGGCGATGCGGAGTTCTTCACCTTCAAGGGTTGGAACAACGAGACGGTGCAGGGTTACGTCGTCAAGCCTGCCAACTACAAGTCCGGCCGCAAGTATCCGGTGGCCTTCATCATCCATGGCGGCCCGCAGGGCGCGATGAGCAATGCGTGGAGCTATCGCTGGAACCCGCAGACCTACGCGGGCCAGGGCTTCGCTGTCGTCACGATTAACTTCCATGGTTCCACCGGTTACGGCCAGGCGTTCACGGAGTCGATCTCGGGCGACTGGGGTGGCAAGCCGCTGGACGATCTCAAGGCCGGCTGGAAGGCCGCGCTCTCCAAGTACAGCTTCCTCGATGCCAACCGTGCCTGCGCGCTGGGCGCCAGCTATGGCGGCTTCATGGTGTATTGGATCGCCGGTGTGTGGAACGAGCCTTGGAAGTGCCTGGTCGATCACGACGGCGTGTTCGACACCCGTTCGATGTACTACTCCACCGAAGAACTCTGGTTCGAGGAAAAGGAAAACAGCGGAACGCAGTATGAGCATCCGGAGAACTACGAGAAGTTCAACCCGCTCAATCACGTGAAGGATTGGCGCGTGCCGATGCTGGTCGTTCACGGCGGCAAGGACTTCCGCATCCCGGACGTACAGGGCCTAGGAGCGTTCACCGCCATGCAGCGCCGCGGCATTCCCAGCCAGTTCCTGCACTTCCCCGATGAGAACCATTGGGTGCTCAAGCCGCAGAACAGCGTGCAGTGGCACGAGACGGTCAACGCATGGCTGAAGCAGTGGACCGCGGACGATGGCGGCAAGAAAAGCGGGAAATGATCGGTCCCGTTGAATGAAAAAGGCGACCCTCGGGTCGCCTTTTTCATGCGCGCCATTCGGCGGCCTCAAAGCCAGCGTGAGCGTTTGAGCCAGACGAAGATGCCGCCCACTACGCCGATCACCAGGCAGATCATCGCGGGATAGGCCCAGCTCTTGTCGAGCTCGGGCATGTGGTGGAAGTTCATGCCGTACCAGCTGGTGATCAGGGTGGGTGCCGCTAGCATCGCGGCCCAGCCGGCCAGTTTCTTCATGACCTCGTTCTGGTTGAACGTCACCAGCGAAAGGTTGATGTTGATCGCGGCCGCGAGCATTTCGCGCATCGCGCTGATCGACTCGTTGACGCGGAAGACGTGGTCGTAGACGTCGCGGAAGTACGCACGCAGTTCGTCCTGGATCAGGTGCGGATGCATGCGTACGAGCTGGCTGATGATGTCCTGCAGCGGTGCCACCGCCAGGCGCAGAGTCATCAGGTCGCGCTGCATGTCGTACAGGCGCCGCACCGTGCCGCGCTTGAAGGTGTCGCCGAAAATGTCCTTCTCGAGCTCCTGCAGCTCTTCCTTGAACTCACGCACGATCGGCAGCAGGTTGTCGACGATGAAGTCGAGCACGCCATAGAGGCCGTAGCTGGGGCCGAGCGCCAGCAGATCCGGGGTGTGCTCGCAGGCGCGGCGGGCCGGCGCGTAGGAGAGCGATGCGCCGTGGCGCACGGTCACCAGGTAGCGCGGTCCCAGGAAGATATGCGTCTCGCCGAATGCGATGTTGCCGTTCACCAGCTGAGCGGTCTGCACCACGATGAACAGCGAATCGCCATAAGCCTCGATCTTGGTGCGCTGGTGTGCGTGCTGCGCATCCTCGATCGCAAGATCATGCAGGTCGAACTCCTCCTGCAGCTTCAGCAGCAGCGACTCGTCCGGTTCGTGCAGGCCGACCCATACGAAGGTGTCGGGTTCCTTCAGTACATCGCTGATCGCATCGAGCGTGATGTCGCCGATTCGTCGGCCGTCGCGGGTGTGATAGGCAACGCAATTGACGACCATGCCCGGCATGGCGGCGTCGGTTGTGGAAAGGACTGGGGCGCTCGTTTGCATGGGCGCATGATGCCCAGGGCTTTGTTACGCGTTCAATAGCGCGACGTCGAGCGGCGTTTGCGGGACCGGTCAGCCGAGGCGCCGCAACCCCCGCCGCATACTCCACGACAACGCCAGCCAGCACGGGATCGCGAACAGCAGCCAGGGCTGGTTCTGTTGCACGATGCCGGGGAGCAGGTGCAGGGCCATGGCGGCGGCCAGGGCGATGAGCTGCAGCAGGAGGATACGGTCGGCGAGGCGGGAGGCGGCGAGGCCGCGGCGGGCGCGCCATAGCGAGGGCAGCAGCAGGAAGGCGAGGGGATTGAACAGCAGCAGGTTCGCGTTTGCCCAGGCGGAGTGATGCGTGGTGAGAGTCCACAGCACCAGCAGCAGGACGCCCACGATGCCGGCGGCCACCAGATAGAGCGTGCCGAACAGGGCGAGTCCGGTGGGCCAGTGTCTGGCACTGACGATCAGCAGCGCGGCGAAGACGAGTCCGGCCACGGCCAGGGGCATGCGCAGGTCGGGTGCCTGGTCCGGAGGAACGTCGAGGCGGTTCGGCGAGAGCAGGGTGCCTTCGCCGGTCAGCGAGCGGGTGCCGCCCGCGCCATCGTCGATGTTCACGTGCGCGAGTTCGCGCTGCAGAACCATCGGCAAGAAGCTTTCCTGCCAGGCGCTGAGCGGCTGGTCGGCGTACGGGCCGAGGCCGAGGTCGAGGATCAGCATCAGCCATGGCTGCGCACTCATGAGGCGTGCGGTCTGCTGGCGATAGGTCATGCCGCCGGCGCGCGTTTCCAGCTGCTTCCGGATCACGCCGCCGAGGGCACGGTCGAGTGCGTCGCGCACGCGGGTGGTGCAGTTGTCGGCGTAGTAGTCGTAGTCGTAGCGGGCGTTCTCGGGCCGCAGGTTCCACAGGAGGAAGTCGCGCAGCGCGGCGGCCTGGTCAGGCGTGAGTGCCAGCGGCTGGCGCGTGACGGAGCGCCCGGACTGGACGTAGAAGCGCTCGTCCAGTTCGCTGGGTGCCGCATCCATCAGGTAATGCATGCGGCCGCGCGCGAAATTAAGCAGGAAGCCGCTCTCGTCGAAGTCGAAAACGCCGTAATTGAAATTGACCGATTCGCCGCTGACCGTGTCGCGCAGCTGGATCGCGTCGTGGCCGAAGCGTTCCCAATAGGTTTCGCCCGGCCCGTAGGTGACCAGGGCGACTTCCAGGTTGGCGCCCGGGGCGTTGGCGACGCCCGCGTGGGCCTGCGCGAACACGCCTCCCAGCAAAGCAAGCAGCAGGAGGGTGCGAGCGACCAGGCTCATCGTGGGCGTTTCCTTCGAGCGGTGGGAGGGCGGCGGCTCAGCCTGCCGCCAGGCGGGTGACGCGGAACTGCTGCACGCGGCGGTCGTCTGCCTCGGTGACGTGGAACAGGTAGTCGCCGATGACGACCTCTTCGCCCACTTCGGGCAGGTGGCCGAACTCGGACGTGGCCATGCCGCCGACGGTGTCGAACTCCTCGTCCGAGAACGCGGCGCCGGCCTGCTCGTTGAAGTCGGCGATCGGCGTGAGCGCGCTGACCATCCAGCCGCCGCCGGCCTGCTCGTGCATCAGCTGCGGCTCTTCCTCGTCGTCATGCTCGTCGTCGATCTCGCCGACGATCTGTTCCAGCACGTCCTCGATGGTGATGAGCCCGGCGACGCCGCCGTACTCGTCCACCACCAGCGCCATGTGGTTGCGGGTATGGCGGAATTCCGCCAGCAGCACGTTGAGGCGCATGGCCTCGGGAATGAGCACTGCGGGGCGGAGGATCGTGATGATGCTGAAGTCCTGGTCCCGGCCCACGAAGCGGAGCAGGTCCTTGGCCAGCAGGATGCCCAGGATCTCGTCCTTGTCCTCCCCGTGGACGGGGAAGCGGGAGTGGCCGGATTTCACGACGATGTCGAAGATCTCGCGCAGTGGCGCGTCGGCGGAGATCATCACGATCTGCGCGCGCGGCACCATTACGTCGTCGACGCTGAGCTCGGTGACCTTGATCGCGCCCTCGACCATGGCGAGGGTATCGTTGGAGAGCAGGCCGTTGGCCTGGGCGGAGCGCAGCTCCTCGATGAGCTCTTCGCGATTGCGCGGTTCACCGGAAAAGAGATGGCCCAGTCGATCCCACCACGTGCGGTGGGCCGGGCCGTTGGTACTGCCAGGGTCCTCGTTCATTACGCTTGCGGGTGTGCCCGGAAGACGGGCGGAAAGCCGAGTCTAGCCCAAAACTCGTGACAATTCAGGGCCCAAGCCCCACCGGCATGGCGTCCGCACGGGCGGCTCAGGCGTAGGGATCGGCGATGCCCAAGCCAGCGAGGATGCGGGTTTCGAGGGCTTCCATGGCTTCGGCCTCGGTGTCCTCGATGTGGTCGTAGCCCAGCAGGTGCAGCACTCCATGCACGGTCATGTGGGCCCAGTGGTCGCGCGGATCCTTGCCCTGTTCCGCCGCCTCGCGCGCGACCACGGGCGCGCAGATCGCCAGGTCCCCGATGAGCGGGAGGGCGACGCCGGGCGGCAGCTCGGCGGGAAAGGAGAGCACGTTGGTGGCGTAGTCCTTGCCGCGGTAGTCGCGGTTGAGGGAGCGGCCCTCGGCCGTATCGACGATGCGGATCGACAGCTCCGCGGCCTTGCGCCGGCGGGCCCCGCGCAGGGCCGCCTCGGCCCAGCGCCGGAAGCTGGCCGGGGAGGGCACGCCGGCGCGTGGCGCGGCATAACCGACCGACAGGGTTAGCGGCGACGCGGCGGCCGGCTGGCGCGCCGTCCTCACCTTGGCCGGACTCACCTGGATTCCTCTGGCTTCTGTTCGAAGGCCTCGTACGCGCGCACGATCTTGGCCACCAGCGGATGGCGTACGACATCGCGCGAGGTGAAGAAGGTGAAGCTGATGCCGTCCACGCCGCGCAGCACTTCGATCGCGTGGCGCAGGCCCGAGCGCACGTTGCGCGGCAGGTCGACCTGGCTGACGTCGCCGGTGATCACCGCCACCGAGCCGAAGCCGATGCGGGTGAGGAACATCTTCATCTGCTCGACGGTGGTGTTCTGGGCTTCGTCGAGGATCACATACGAGTCATTGAGCGTGCGACCGCGCATGTACGCGAGCGGCGCGATCTCGATAACGTTGCGCTCGATCAGCTTGGCTACTTTTTCGAAGCCGAGCATTTCGTAGAGCGCGTCATACAGCGGGCGCAAGTACGGGTCGACTTTCTGCGAGAGGTCGCCCGGCAGGAAGCCCAGTTTCTCGCCGGCTTCCACCGCGGGGCGCACCAGCAGCAGACGCTGCACGCGGTTGGCTTCGAGCGCTTCCACCGCGCTGGCGACGGCCAGGTAGGTCTTGCCGGTGCCGGCGGGGCCGACGCCGAAATTGATGTCATGCGTAGTGATGGCGTGCAGGTAGCGCGCCTGGTTGGGGCCGCGTCCCTTGATGACGCCGCGCTTGACCTTGATGACGACTTCCTGCGCGCTCTCGGCCGCCTCGGCACTGAGTGCGTCGATACCGGATTCGGCCAAGTGGAGATTGATCCGCGGGCCGGTGAGCGTCTCGTGTTCGGTGCTGTCGTACAGGGCGCGCAGCACTTTTTCGGCGACGCGCGCGGGCGCGTCCTCGCCGATGACCTGGAACAGGTTGCCGCGGTGGTCGATTTCCACGCCCAGGCGCAACTCGATCTGGCGCAGGTGTTCGTCGAACGGGCCGCAGAGGTTGGCGAGGCGGGCGTTGTCTTCGGGGTCGAGCGCGAAGTCGCGCTGATTGAGCTCTGTCATAGGCGCGCGAGAGTAACGCGCGGCGCCGGCCAGGGCTACCGCGCCATGCATGGGGCCGATGGGTGTAGGGCGCCATGGATCGGCTCCTGACACAAGTCGAGGCTTGCAAATAATTAATCGTTTAATTAATTTTTCCGCCATGCCCAGGACCAAGACCTCAGCCAAGCCGAGCCGTGCCGCGGGACGCCCTACCCGCGGTGCCCGCGACGACCGCGACCTGCGCGCTCATCTGCTCGACGTGGCGCTCGCTCGCTTCGCGCGTGACGGCATCGGCGCCACCCCGCTGCGCGCCATCGCGCTGGATGCCGAGGTCACGCCGGCGATGCTGCATTACTACTTCGGCGACAAGGCGCAGCTGAAGCAGGCGGTGATCGACGAGCGCCTGCTCCCCGCCTTGATGCCCGTCCGCGAGCGGTTGGCCCAGGCGGGGGACGATCCCAGGGTGCTGGCCGACATCTTCGTGCGCGGCGTGGGCGAGGTGGTGGCCCGTCACGCCTGGCTGCCTCCGCTGTGGGTGCGCGAGGTGTTGTGCGAGGGCGGCGAATTGCGCGAGGTGCTGTTCCATCAGCTGCTGCCGAACGTGCCGAAGCTGCTGGCGCAGCGGTTTGCCGCCGCGCAGGCGGCCGGCGCGCTGAATCCGGGGCTGGACCCGCGCCTGCTGGTGGTGTCGCTGGTCGGATTGACGCTGTTTCCTGCCGCGGGCGCTCCGATCTGGCGCCGCGTGTTCGAGGCCGACGATCTAGGGCCGGACGCCTTGGCCAGGCACACGCTCGCCTTGCTCGAAAACGGCCTGGCTGGACGTCCTTCCGGAGTTTCCTCATGAACTGGCGCATCTTCTTCGTCGCGGCTCTGGCGTGCCTGTCCGGTTGCCACAAGGCACCGCCCCAGGCCTTGGGCACGCTGGAGTACGACCGGATCGGCCTGCCCGCGCCGGCCGCGGAGCGTGTGGTGGCGGTCGACGTGCGCGAAGGCCAGGTGGTCACGGCCGGCCAGCCGTTGCTGCGGTTGGATCCCACCCACACCCTGGCCCAGCTCGCCGCCGCGGAAGCACAGGCGAAGCAGCAGCAGGCGACGCTGCTAGAGCTGCGCGTGGGGCCGCGGCAGGAAGACATCGCCAAGGCGCGCGCCGACTTGGCTGCCGCCGAAGCGCAGGCACGCGATGCACGGGCCTACTACCAGCGCCTGCTGCCGCTGCAGAAAGATAACTACGCCGCGGCTGCCGACATCGATCGCGCCCGCGCAGCCGCCGGCGGCGCCGACGGGCAGGTCGCTGCGGCCCGCGCAACGCTGGACGCGCTGGTGCACGGCACGCGTCCCGAGCAAATCGCGCAGGGCGAGGCCGCGCTGGCCGCCGCCCTGGCGCAGGCCGAGGCGCAGAAGGTGCTGCTGGGCAAGCTCGCCCTGGTCGCGCCGCGCGCGGGGCGCGTGGACAGTCTTCCCTACAAGCTGGGCGACCAGGCGCCGGTGGGGGCGCCGTTGGCGATCCTGCTGGCCGGTGACGCGCCGTACGCGCGCATCTATCTGCAGGAACCGCTGCGCGCGCGGTTGCGCGTGGGCGATACGGTGCAGGTGCACGTGGATGGCCGCGACAAGACCTACGCGGGCAAGGTGCGCCTGATCCGCAGCGAGCCTGAGTTCACGCCGTACTACGCGCTGATCGGCGAGGACGCGGCACGGCTCAGCTACCTGGCGGAAGTCACGCTGGGAGCGGATGCCGCCGACCTCCCGGTCGGCTTGCCGGTGCGCGTGGACTATCCGGAGGGCAAGCCGTGAGCGAGCAGGGCGAGGGCATGGCCATTCGCGCGAGCGGCCTGACCAAGCGCTTCGGCCAGCTGACCGCGGTGGACCACGTGCATCTCGAAGTGCCTGCGCGCCACGTCTATGGTTTTCTCGGGCCGAACGGCTCGGGCAAGTCGACCACTATCCGCATGCTGTGCGGTCTGCTCACGCCCAGCGAGGGAGACATCGACGTGCTGGGGCTGCGCATTCCGAAGGAGGCGGAGGCGCTACGCAAACGCATTGGTTACATGACGCAGAAGTTCTCGCTGTTCGAGGACCTGAGCGTGCGCGAGAACCTCGAGTTCATGGCCGCGGTGCAGGGCGTTCCGAAGGAGCGTTCGGCCAGGCGGGTCGCCGAGCTGGTGGAGCAATACCGCTTCGGCGATCGCGAGCAGCAACTGGCCGGGACCATGAGCGGCGGGCAGAAGCAGCGGCTGGCGCTGGCCTGCGCCGTGATCCATGAGCCGGAGCTGCTGTTCCTGGACGAGCCCACCAGCGCGGTGGACCCGGAATCGCGGCGCGACTTCTGGGAGAAGCTCTTCGAGCTGGCCGACGAAGGCACCACCTTGCTGGTCTCGACGCATCTGATGGACGAGGCCGAGCGCTGCCATCGCCTGGCGGTGCTCGATCGGGGCGTTCTGGTGGCGGACGGAACGCCCGCCGAACTCACCGGCAAGCTGAAGGGGCGAACCTTCATCGTCTCCGGCGGCGATGCCCGGCGTGCGCAGCACGCGCTGGCCGATGCCCCCGACGTGCTCGGCGCCGCGCAGGTGGGCAACGAGTTGCGCGTGCTGGTGCGGGAAGGCAGCGTCGCTGGCGAGGAGGCGCGTGCGCGGCTGCAGGAGAGCCTTTCCGGGAAAGTCGACGGCGCCAAAGTGGAGCCGGTCATGCCGAACCTCGAAGACGTTTTCGTCGCGGTCACGCGCCAGCAGCGGAAAGAGGAGCGGGCCTCGTGAGCTGGCGCCGGCTATGGGCCATCGTGATCAAGGAGCTGCGGCAGCTGAGCCGCGACCGGATCACGCTGGCGATGATCGTGGGCATTCCGGTCATCCAGCTGGTGCTGTTCGGCTATGCGATCAACACCAATCTTCGCGGTCTCGATGCGGGCATCGTCGACCAGGCCAACACCGCGGGATCGCGCGCGCTGGTGATGGACATGCTGGCGACCGGGGTGATCTCGCCGGTGGCGCGCGCCGATACGCCCGAAGAACTGGTGACCATGCTGCGCCGGGGCGAGATCAGCCTCGGCGTGGCGGTGCCGCCGGACTTCGAGCGGCGCCGCTACGACGGCCGGCAGGTCGCGCAGATCATGGTGGACGGTAGCGACAACGTGGTGCAGAGCGCCGCGATGCAACTGGCGCAGGTCCCCGTGGATGGCGCCGCGCCGGATACGCGCGCGCCGCTGGTCAGCACGCCGGCGGCCGGCCCGATCAGCATCGTGAGCTTCTACAACCCGCAGCGGCGCTCGGCGGTGAACATCGTGCCGGGATTGATCGGCGTGATCCTCACCATGACCATGGTGCTGTTCACGGGCATCGCCATCGTGCGCGAGCGCGAGCGCGGGAATATGGAACTGCTGATCGCGACGCCGCTGAGCAGCGCGGAACTGATGATCGGCAAGGTGCTCCCCTACATCGGCATCGGCCTGATCCAGACAACGGTCATCCTGGCGCTGGGGCGCTGGCTGTTCGACGTGCCGATCCACGGCAGCCTGCTCGATGTCTACCTCGCCGCCGCGCTGCTGATCCTGGCCAACCTGACCATGGGGCTGCTGATTTCCACGCGCGCGCAATCGCAGTTCCAGGCGATGCAGATGACCTTTTTCGTGTTCCTGCCGTCCATCCTGCTGTCCGGCTTCATGTTCCCCTTCGCGGGCATGCCGCGGGTCGCGCAATGGCTGGCGGAAGTGCTGCCGCTCACTCACTTCCTGCGGCTGATTCGCGGCGTGATGCTGCGCGGCGCAGGGCTGGGGGAGATGTGGCGCGAGGTGGCGGCGCTGGCGGCGTTCACCACGGTGATGATGGCGGCGGCGATCCTGCGTTTCCGCAAGCGCCTGGATTGAAGAAGGCGTGGAACGCAGGCGGAGAGCACCGCAGCGGTGAGGCGCTCATGCGCTGAGGGTCGCTTCGCTCACCCCAGCGGGTTTCTTCAGGCGGCCTGCTGATCGTCGGCGGTGTGCACGCGGCCGCGCAGCGAGTTGGTCATGGCTTCGGTGATGACCACATCCACGAACTGGCCGATCAGGCGGGCGGGGCCGGGGAAGTTCACGTAGCGCATGTTCTCGGTGCGGCCCGTGAGTTCGTTGGGGTTCTTCTTGCTGGGTTTTTCGACCAGCACGCGCTGGACGGTGCCGACCATCGCCTCGTTGATCTTCTTCGCGTTGGCGTTGATCGCCGCCTGCAGGCGTTCCAGGCGCTGGTGCTTGACCGCCATGGGCGTGTCGTCGGCGAGATTGGCGGCCGGCGTGCCGGGGCGCGAGGAGAAGATGAAGGAGAAGCTCTGGTCGAAGCCGATGTCCTCGATCAGCTTCATGGTCTTCTCGAAATCCTCGTCGGTCTCGCCGGGGAAGCCGACGATGAAGTCGGACGAGATGCAGATGTCCGGGCGTACGGCGCGCAGCTTGCGGAGCTTCTGCTTGAACTCCAGTGCCGTGTAGCCGCGCTTCATCGCGGCCAGGATGCGGTCGGAACCGGCCTGCACCGGCAGGTGCAGGAAGTTGGCGAGCTGGGGCACGTTGGCGTAGGCCTCGACCAGCGAGTCCGAGAACTCCAGTGGATGCGAGGTGGTGAAGCGGATGCGGCCGATGCCTTCGATCTGCGCGATGGCGTGGATCAGCACGGCCAGATCGGCGGTGCCGCCGTCATGCGTGGCGCCGCGATAGGCGTTGACGTTCTGGCCCAGCAGGTTCACCTCGCGCACGCCCTGCGCCGCGAGCTGGGCGACCTCGACCAGCACGTCGTCGAAGGGGCGGCTGATTTCTTCGCCGCGGGTGTAGGGCACCACGCAGTACGAGCAGTACTTCGAGCAGCCCTCCATGATCGAGACGAAGGCCGTGGGGCCTTCGGCGCGGGGTTCGGGCAGGCGGTCGAACTTTTCGATCTCGGGGAAGCTGATGTCCACCTGCGGCTTGCCGGTGGCGCGCTTGGCCTCGATCAGCTCCGGCAGGCGGTGCAGGGTCTGCGGGCCGAACACCAGGTCCACGAACGGGGCGCGCTTGATGATGGCCTCGCCTTCCTGCGAGGCGACGCAGCCGCCCACGCCGATCAGCACGGGTCTGCCGCCCTGCTTGTATTCCTTCCAGCGGCCGAGCTGGCTGAAGACCTTCTCCTGCGCCTTCTCGCGGATCGAGCAGGTGTTGACCAGGATGACGTCCGCCTCCGACTCGTCGGTGGTCAGTTCCAGGCCATGGGAAGCCTTGAGCACGTCGGCCATCTTGGCCGAGTCGTACTCGTTCATCTGGCAGCCGTGGGTCTTGATGAAAAGCTTGCCGCTCATGGCGCAGGTACCGGTAGAGAAGGGGCGTGGGACGCCGAACCGCGCAGTTTACGCGCCCGCCGCCCGGCATGCCAGCGAAGGGCTTGTGCGATCAGGGACTTGCGTCCGTTCCGGTGGCCGGGGTGGCGGCGAGTTTGTCGGCGCGCACGAAACGGGGAGGCGGCGCTTGGCTTGCCCCCTCGGCGGGGGCACACTGCGCGCCATGTCAGACGCCGAGCGACAAGGGGAAAGCATCGGCTCGTCCTCGCGGGCTTTCCGTCCCGGCCTGGCCCTGGGCCGGGCAGCATTCGCATGCCTGTTTCTTGGTGGTTCGCTGTGGCTGGCGCCGGTCCATGCCGGCGGTCTCTATCGCTGCATGGGTTCGGCTGGCGAAACGGTCTACAGCAATAGCATGCAGGGCTACCAGGGCTGCCAGAAGATCGCGAACGTGGCGGACGTGGCTCCGCGCGCCAAGGCCAGGGTCCCGGTGCCCCCGGCCGCCTCGCTGGCCTGGGTGAAGGGTGGGGCGCAGACCACAGCGCAGGTGTTGCCGGAGCCGTCGCTGATCGGTGTGCACGGCGACGTGGCGACGTCGGGCAAGCCTTTGCCGCCGGTCGTCGCGCCGGTGGCCGCAGGGAAGGCCGGCCAATGGACTTACAGCGAATCCAAGGCCGCTACGGATTCGGTCGCCGCCGCGCCTCCGCCGCCTCCGGCGGGCGACCGGGTGCTGCGCGGCGCGGTGTATCGCGTGACGCGGCCCGACGGCAGCGTCGAATACACCAATATGAAACCCGCGGGACAGGGCACGCATGCGGTGACCATGCTGTTCACCTACATCTCCACCTGCGTGGCGTGCAATCTGCATTCGCCGATCCGGTGGGACAGCGTGCAGCTCAACCTGACCGCCTATGCCGACACCATCCGGCTGGCCAGCGCCGAGTTCGGTCTGGACGAAGCGTTCCTGCGCGCGATCATCCACGCCGAAAGCGCCTATAACCCGCGGGCGCTGTCCATCGCGGGCGCGCAGGGCCTGATGCAATTGATGCCGTCCACCGCCAACGACATGGGCGTGCGCGATGCCTTCGACGTCGACCAGAACATCCGCGGCGGCGCGCGTTATCTCGCCCTGCTGCTGAAGAACTTCAACGGTGACGAGCGCCTGGCCGCGGCCGCATATAACGCCGGGCCGGGTGCCGTGCAGCGCTACAGCGGCGTGCCGCCCTATGCGGAGACCCAGGTCTACGTGGAGCGGGTGGGGACGTTGCGCAAGCGCTACGGAGCGGTGACCCGCCCGCCGGTGGCTTCGGCCCAGGGGAGCGGACCCGGCCGCGGCTAATCGTCCAACGAAGCGGTGGGCGTCAGGGGCGGGCGCTGGGCGAGCGTGACGTCGGTATGGAACGGCGTGCCGTTGCGCAGCCCAGACACCTCGGTCTTGCTGCCGGGCTGGAGCGCGGCTTCGCGCCGGCGAAGGTCCGCGGGATCCACGATGTCGTCCTTGCCGATGCGCAGCAGGATGTCGTGCGGCTGGATGCCGGCCTGGGCAGCCGGGCCGCCCGGATAGACGTCCGTCACCTGCGCGCCGCGCGCGGCGGCGGGCAGGCCGCTGTCGGCGGCCACGGGCACGAAGGTGTAGTCGGCGCCCAGCCAGCCGCGGACGACATGGCCGGTATCGATGATCTGTTCCAGGACCTTCTTCGCGCTGCTCACTGGAATGGCGAAGCTGATGCCTTCGGCGTTGGCGGCCTTGCCGATCAGCAAGGTATTGATGCCCACCAGCTCACCGTCCGTGTTGACCAGCGCGCCGCCGGAATTGCCGAGATTGATGGCGGCGTCCGTCTGGATGAAGTCTTCCGGGCTGGAACTGCTCAGCTGCCGGCCGATAGCGCTGATGATGCCCATGGTCACGGTCTGGTTGAGGCCGAGCGGATTGCCGATCGCGAGCACGACGTCGCCGGTGCGGGCGGGCTGTTCGTCGGCGAAGGGGATCACGGGCGGGCTGGAGACGTCGATCTTGAGCACGGCCAGGTCAGTCTCCGCGTCCGCGCCCACCAGCTGCGCCTTCGCCACGCGCCCGTCGTAGAGCAGGACCTGGATGTCATCGGCCTTGGCGATCACGTGATTGTTGGTCAGCACATAGCCTTGGCTGCTGACGATCACGCCCGAGCCCAGGCTCTGCTCGCGGCGCTTGTAGATGGCAGGGCGGCCGCCGAACAGGCGCTGCAGCACGGGGTCGGTGTACATCTGCACGCCCTGCTCGGTGACCATCTTGTTTGCGTAAATGTTGACCACCGAGGGCGCCGCCTTGGCGACCGCATCCGCATAGGAGACCGGTCCGCTCGCCCGACCCCGGATGGCGGGCGCCGGCTGGCCGGAGGAGAGCGGGGCGGTGTGCAGGCCGATGCCGGCGCGGAGGCGGTCGGCGACACCGGGCCACAGAAGGCTGACGATGAAGGCCAGGGCGAGGCCCAGGACAACGAAGCGGGCGATGAAGGCGAGCGTGCCGACGGCTTGTTTCATGAGGAAAAGTGAGCTGTGGCAACGCCCTGGACGGAGGGTGTGGATCGACGCAGGCGCCTGACCGGTTTTATTGTACGGGCCAGGGGCTGACGCTACACTAACGCGATTTTTGCGGCCCCCAAAGAGTCGCACCTCAATGGCATATGTACCGGAGAGCCTGATGGCGAACGAAGTCGTCGATCATGGCCGCCGACGGTTCCTTACAGCGACCACGGCGGTGGTTGGTGGAGCAGGAGTCATCGCGGCAGCCGTGCCCTTCATCAAGTCGTGGGAGCCCAGCGCAAGAGCCAAATCCGCCGGTGCTCCTGTCACGGTCGACATCAGCAAAATCGAGGCGGGTCAGAAGGTGACCTACCCCTGGCGTGGCCTCCCGGTCTTCGTGGTGAACCGCACCAAGGAACAGCTCGATGCCCTGCCGGGTCAGGACGGGCGTCTGGTCGACGCCAAGTCCAGCGGCAGCTCGGCGGAGCAGCAGCCCAAGTACGCGCAGAACGAAACGCGCTCGATCAAGCCGGAGTGGCTGGTCATGGTGGCCCTGTGCACCCATCTCGGCTGCGTGCCGGACTTCGTGCCGGTGATGAAGCCCGAGCCGTTCGATCCGGAGTGGAAGGGCGGTTTCTACTGCCCCTGCCACAAGTCGCGCTACGACATGGCCGGCCGTGTCTACGCCGGCGTTCCCGCGCCTAAGAACATGCTCATCCCCCCGTACCACTTCGTGGATGACACGCACATCCAGATTGGCGTGGATCCGAAGGAGGCCGGCTGATGGCTACCCTGTTCTCGCGCATCGGCGATTGGGTCAATGAGCGCGCGCCGAACTTGGCGCCGACCTATCGCAAGCACATGACCGAGTACTACGCGCCGAAGAATTTCAATCTTTGGTACTACTTCGGTTCGCTCGCCCTGCTGGTGCTGGTCAACCAGATCGTCACCGGCATCTTCCTCACCATGAACTACAAGACCAGCGCCGCGGAAGCGTTCGCCTCGGTCGAGTACATCATGCGCGACGTGGAGTGGGGCTGGCTGATCCGCTACATGCACTCCACGGGTGCCTCGCTGTTCTTCGTGGTGGTGTTCCTGCACATGTTCCGCGGCCTGATGTACGGCTCATACCAGAAGCCGCGCGAACTGGTGTGGCTGCTGGGCATGCTGATCTTCCTGGTGCTGATGGCCGAGGCCTTCATGGGCTACGTGCTGCCGTGGGGCAACATGTCGTTCTGGGGCGCCAAGGTGATCATCTCGCTGTTCGGCACCATTCCCGTGATCGGCAACTCCCTGGTGGAGTGGATCATGGGCGATTACCTGCCGGCCGATGCCACGCTCAACCGTTTCTTCGCGCTGCACGTGATCGCGCTGCCGCTGGTGCTGCTGCTGCTGGTGGTGCTGCATCTGGCCGCGCTGCATGAAGTGGGTTCGAACAACCCGGATGGCGTGGAGATCAAGAAGGGTCCCAAGGGCAACCGCTGGAATCCCGAGAAGCCGGCCGACGGCATTCCCTTCCATCCGTACTACACGGTGAAGGACCTGGTCGGCGTCGGCTTCTTCCTGCTCATTGCGGCCTTCATCATCTTCTTCGCGCCGACCTTCGGCGGCTGGTTCCTCGAGCACGACAACTTCGTGCCGGCGAACAACCTGGTGACGCCCACCCACATCAAGCCGGTGTGGTACTTCACTCCCTTCTACGCGATTCTGCGCATGATCCCGTCGTTCTTCAGCACGGCGATCTGGGGCGTGCTGGGCATGTTCGGGGCGATCGTCTTGCTCTTCCTGCTGCCTTGGATCGATGCCGGCAAGGTGCGCTCGATCCGCTATCGCGGCACGGGCTTCAAGGTGGCGCTGGGCCTGTTCGTGGTCTCCTTCATCGCGCTCGGTGCCGTCGGTGCGGGCGTCGTCGCGGAGGTCATCCCGGCCTGGTTCGGCAGCCATACCGACGTGACCTTCTGGGAGAACTCGTTCGGCCGTGTGATGACGCTGATCTACTTCGGCTACTTCGTGTTCTTGTGGATCTACACGCGCGGTGGCCGCGAGAAGACCAAGCCGGTACCGGAGCGGGTGGTGTATGACCATGACTAAGCGGCAGTCCCTGATGAAGCGCTATATCTCCTCGATTGCCCTTGCGGTCGGCCTGCTGGCCGGCACCACCACCACCACGGTCCTGGCGTCGGAAGAGGGCTCGCTGCCGTCGGCCGGCACCAACGTGCACGATCAGGCTGCCCTGCAGCGTGGCGCCAAGCTGTTCTTCAACTACTGCGTGGGCTGCCACTCGCTGAAGTTCGTGCGTTATTCCCGCGTGGCCGAAGACCTCGGCCTCAGCGAGAAGGACGTGATGGACAACCTGAACTTCACGGGCGCGAAGTTCGGTGATTCCGTGGTGTCGCACATGCCGGAAGACGCTGCGGCGTCGTTCTTCGGCAAGGCCCCGCCGGATCTCTCGCTGGAAGTGCGCGCCAAAGGCGCGGACTGGGTCTATGGCTATCTGAACTCGTTCTACCTGGACCCGACCCGTCCGGTGGGCTGGAACAACACGGTGTTCCCGAACGCCTCCATGCCCAACCCGCTCTGGGAACTGCAGGGATTGCAGACCGCGGTGATGAAGAAGGCCGACGGCGAGGAGACGGTCGAGAAGCTCGAGCTTGCGCATCCGGGCAAGCTCACGCCGGCCGAGTTCCAGCAGGCCACCCGTGACCTGACCACTTTCCTGGAGTACGTTGCGGAGCCGGCGGCCCTGCAGCGGCAGCGCTATGGCATCTGGGTGCTGCTGTTCCTGGCCGGTTTCACGCTGCTGGCGTACGCGCTCAAGAAGGAATATTGGAAGGACGTCCACTGAGACGTCGCTCCGTGGCCCGGCATGCGGCGGCTCCGGCCGCCGCATGCGTCTAGTCGATGGGGAGACCGCGCATGGTTCAAAGCGCACGTTCGCGATCCGTACTGACCCTGTACTCGACCGCGGATGACATCCAGTGTCACCGCACCCGTCTGGTGCTGGCGGCGAAGGGTGTCAGCTACGACAGGGTAATCGTCGATCCGAGCAAGCCGCCGGAGGATCTGCTGGATCTGAACCCGTACGGCTCCACGCCCACGCTGGTCGATCGCGACCTCACGCTCTACGGTACTTCGGTGGTCTGCGAGTACCTGGACGAGCGTTATCCTCATCCGCCGCTGATGCCGATCGATCCGCTTTCGCGTGCCCGCCTGCGTCTGGCGTCGCTGCGCATCGAGCTGGACTGGCTACCCGAGGTGAATACCATCCGTGCCGGCGGTCGGCCCGCGGATGCCGCGCGCAAGCGTTTGCGGGAACACCTGCTGACATCGCTGCCGCTGTTCAAGGCGTCAAAGTTCTTTCTGAACCCGGAAATGAGCCTCGCCGATTGCCTGGTGGCTCCCGTGGTCTGGCGCCTGCCGTGGCTTGGCGTGGACCTGGGACGCGAGGGCAAGCCGGTGCTGGATTATGGCGAGCGCCTATTCCATAGCCAGGGATTTGCGCGCAGTATGACCCCGGAAGAAAAGGCCATGCGCCCCTGAAAATGAGCAGTAACGACCAACACTTACCGATGACCTCCAATCGCCCGTACTTGCTGCGGGCGATCTACGACTGGATCACCGACAACAACCTCACGCCCTACATCCTGGTGGACGCCGCGCGCGAAGGCGTGCGCGTGCCGCCGCAGGTGGTGAAGAACGGGCAGGTGGTGCTGAACCTGGCCATGCGCGCGGTGGCGAACCTGGACCTCGGCAACGAGTGGATCAGTTTCCAGGCGCGGTTTTCGGGCGTCAGCCATTCGATCCTGATCCCCGTCAATGCCGTGCTGGCGCTTTATGCCCAGGAGAATGGGCAGGGCATGATGTTTCCGGCCGACGAAGGCGGCGATCCCCCCTCTCCGCCGGAACCGCCGTCGGATGACACGCCTTCCGCCGATGGAGCCGACGCGGGCGAGAAGCCGCGCAAGGGTGCACCGTTCCTGCGCGTGGTGAAGTAGGCAACCGGCGGGGCATGCCGTCGGGTCTCAGTGCAGGTGCGTAGTCTCAGTGCAGATGCGTATCGCCCGATTTCCTGCCGCCCAGGCGAGGGCGCAGAGGAACGACGTTGCCCGCATCCGTGGCGTCGTCGGGGTTGTCGGGTATGCGGGTCTCGATGGTCGGCAGGCTCAGGCCGGTGAGCCGGCCGTGGGCGAACCATAGGCGACCCGGCTCACGGTCGTCGCCATCGATGCTGACTTCGAAGCTATAGCTGCGCTCGAGAACCCGCTCGCCGTCCAGTCGGCGCAGCCCGATACTGCGCAGGCCGACCGTTTCATCCAGCAGCTGCAGGCCATGCCGTTCGCATTGCCGGCGAGCCTCGGCGATGGCCAGTTCGCGTGAGCGGCTGAGCTTCAACCATATAGCGACGACGGCCAGCAGGCCGAGTAGCAGGAGCGGGTCGGTGAATCGGTCCATGCAGGCCAGTGTGTGGCCGCCATCCTCCGCCCGCAAGGTGTACGGGCGAAGGAGTCATCGGGTTGCGAAGAGAAGTGGTGCGCCGCGCGGGCGCCCGGTCAGGCGAACTGGAGGCGCAGGGAGAGATCCACAGCGTGCACGTGCTTGGTCAGTGCGCCGACGGAGATGAAGTCCACGCCGGTCTCGGCATATGCGCGAATGGTGGAGAGATCCACATTGCCGGAAATCTCCAGCGACACGCGCCCCGCCGTGATCGCCACGGCTTCGCGCATGAGCGGAATGGTGAAGTTGTCCAGCATGATGCGGTCCACGCCGGCATTGAGCGCTTGCTGCAGCTCGTCCAGATTCTCCACTTCCACTTCCAGCAGCAGTTTCGGATGGAGCCGGCGTGCGGCATCGACCGCGTTGGCGATACTGCCTGCCGCGATGATGTGGTTTTCCTTGACCAGGATGGCGTCGTAAAGCCCGATACGGTGGTTGTGGCCACCGCCGCAGCGCACCGCATACTTTTGCGCCAGGCGCAGCCCAGGCACGGTCTTGCGGGTATCGAGCACGCGAACAGTCGTGCCGGTGACCGCCGCTACATAGGCCGCGGTCATGGTGGCCGTGCCGGAAAGCAACTGCAGGAAATTGAGCGCCGAACGCTCCGCGCTGACCAAGGCGCGAGCTTGACCCTCGAGCTGGCAGATGACGGACCCGGGCGCGACGCGTGCGCCGTCTTTGGCCTGCCAATGAATGCGGACGCTGGGATCGAGCTTCCGGAAGCAGGCGTCGAACCACGCGGTGCCGGCAATGACGGCTTCCTCGCGGCAAGTCAGCGTGGCTTTCGCGGAGGCGCCGGCGGGCAGAAGGTCGGCGGTGGCATCGCCTGCGCCGATGTCCTCGGCGAAAGCGCGTTCGACATCCGCCAGCACCAGGTCGGCCGGCGGCGGGGTGATCGGCGGGTTGGAGGTCATGCGGAGGCGGCGGGTTGGCTCAGTCGGCCTACGATGGCATCCAATGCGCGATCGAACAAGGCGGTCGACTCGAGGATGCGGGCCCGACCGCCCGCGATTTCCCGCGCGAGTTCATGCGGCGAGTAATCGGCGACCTTGAGGCCACGGCGGTTCACGAACAGATAGCGGCCGCTCATGGGGCTGATCCAAGAGAGCTTGGCGCGCTCGATGGTGTCGCCTTCCGTGGTGAATTCCAGCCAGATGCCCGGCTTCAGCTCCTGCACGACATGCAGCTCGGGAATGTCTGTTTCCTGCGCGGCTTCCGGCTCATCCGATGCCAGCATGGCCTCGCTTTCGGCGATGGGCTGGATGCTTTCCGGGATGGGCAGGGCGGTGGGTTCCTCGACGGCCTGCACGTCCGCGGCCGCCACCTGTTCCCCGAGCTGATGCCGATAGTAGGTATGCAGCTGGGCAAGCAGGCGCTCGATGTCGCTTTCCTGGAACGCCACGTTAGCCAAGCCGCGGCGCAGCGAGCGCTCGATGCCCGGAAGCATCTGGCGCAGCGTGCGGCGCTCGTCCAGCGAGCGCGCGGGGCGCGTGCTGGCAATGAAGTCGTTGACGAAGCGCAGCGAATCGCGGAACTCGGACGATTCCTCGCCCTGGCGCAGGATGGTCAGCACCATGTAATTGGCCCAGGCGCGCGACAGGATGCCGTGGATCAGCGGCGGCAACGCATGGTCGCCGATGCGCGTCAGGATCTCCTTCGCGGCGCGGCGACGCGCCTGTTCCAGTTTCTCGCGGCCGCGGGTGGACTCGGCCACGCGCTGTTCCGCGAGCTCCGCGCGACGGCGGCTCTGGTCCTGGAAGTCCTGCAGCTCCGCATTGAGCCGATCGAAGATGGTCAGGTCGTCATCGAACTCCTGCAGCAGGGAGTCGACGATGGACTTCACCTTGTCGTGCAGCCGGTGGTCGCGGTCGGACTCCGGCGACCAGCCCTTGGCGGCGTCCGCCAGGCTGTCGAGCAGGCGGCGGGCCGGGTGTTGCCGATGGGCGAACAGCCGGCGGTCGAGAATGGCCGCCTTGAGGTACGGGATCTGCAGTCGCGCGAGCAGCACCTGCATTTCGGTGGGCAGGTTGCGGTCTTCGAGAATGAACTCGAACAGCATGCCGACGAGGTCGATGGTGTCTTCGTCCATCGTCGCGACCTGCCCCGGGCGCTCGCCGCGCAGCGAGCCGATCTGCGCCAGCAGCTGCTCCTTGAGGTGGGCAACTTCCTGCATCACGGACGCGGTCGATGGACCGCCGCGCAAGGGCAGGGGACTGCCCACCGAAGCGGCCTGGCTCTGCAGGACGCTGAGGGCGCCGATGAGTTCGTTGACCGTCGGCACCTGCAGCGGGCCGCCGACCGGCAGGTTTTCCGGCATGCCGCCGCGGCGGGCGCTGAACAGCGTGCGCAGGGTTTGCAGCAGTTCGTTGGAGGCGGCGTCGTCTCCGGCCGGGAGCTCGTCGCCCTGCGTGGCTCCGGCCGCCTGGCCGGCAGCGGCGGGCGCCGCGCCACTGCGCTGTACCTCGTGGCGCAGCTGCGGCAGCACCCCGGCGCGGACCAGCTCGGCATTGACTTCCTGGTAAAGCTCGTCGAGCGAGGCCAGCACGTAGCGATCGAACAACTTGTAGATGATCAGCTTGACGCGCATCTCCGCCGACAGCTCGCGCATCGCCTGGCGGAACGCCTGGGTCAGCGATGCGGGCGCGATGGGATTGTTCGAGTCCTCGACCTTGACGCCGCCATAGATGACCGACAAGCGTTGGTTGACCGCGAACAGATCGCGGGTGAGCCGCGTCTCGTTCTTGCCGATCATGCTGGTGATCGCAAGCGACTCTTCCAGCTCGTTGTCGGCCACCAGGGTGAGTTCGACCGTGCCGATGGGCAGTTGCACGGGTCCCGAGCCAGCCTGGGTGCGCTGCTGGGAGACGAAGTCGGCGATGCCGCGGGAGACCGTGCTCAGGAAGGCGCGCTCGACGGCCGGCCGACGCTTGCGCACTTCGCGCATGCCGTCGAAATAGTGCATCTGCGCAGCGTTGTTCTCGGCCTTCTCGGCCAGATCGAACAGTGCGTCGTCCACATGTTCGAACATGCCGTTGACCAGCAGCTGCAGGCGCCGTGAAGCGATGTCACGCACGGTGTTCAACAGCGCGCCCCCGCGCTCGCTGGACGGGTCCAGGCGCTGGCTAAGGCTGACGATATTGGATGGCTCACTGGCGTCTTTCATCGCCACACCCCTGTGTGATGTGCTGCCGTCGCGCCGTGGCGGCTACGCCGACCGCATAACTGGCAACGATACGCGAAAAATCGTCGCAATGTCATGCTCGGGTTGGCATCTGGGGGCATCCCCGGCCGGGCTCAAGCGGCCCGGCGAAAACTCAGGCGGCGGAGGGAAAATCCCGCAGCTGGGTGGTGCCCACGCCCTCTTCGGGGAGCATCACGGGAATGCCGTCGTCGATGCGGTAGACCACCTTGCGGTCGACCGTGATCAAGCCGTCCTGCAGTGGGGTTTCCACCCGGGCATCGGCCACCGTGTCGACCTGCCCCTGGGCAATGGCGGCATTCAGGGCCTCCAGCTCGTTCTTGGCGAGCGGACGGACCGGGGTCTTGCTGACCGGACAGCAGAGGATGTCGAGCAGGCGCTTGTCCATGAGGAGCGTGTGTGGTCGTGTGATGACGCGGAAAGGTCCGTACAATAGCCCCTTTTGGATGGCCGAACCATGACTTCGACAGCCAAGGCGCCGCTGGTCGGCGTAGTGATGGGCTCCCGTTCCGATTGGGAGACCATGGAGCATGCGGCCGGCGTGCTGACCGAGCTGGGCGTGCCCCACGAGGTGCGGGTCGTCTCCGCGCACCGCACCCCTGACCTGCTGTTCCGTTACGCCGAGGAAGCTTCGGCAAGGGGTATTCAGGTCATCGTCGCCGGCGCCGGCGGCGCGGCGCATCTGCCGGGCATGCTGGCGGCCAAGACGCGGCTTCCGGTGCTCGGCGTGCCGGTGCAGTCCAAGGCATTGAACGGCATGGATTCCCTGCTCTCGATCGCGCAGATGCCGGCAGGCATCCCGGTCGGCACCCTGGCGATCGGTCGTGCCGGCGCGGTCAATGCGGGCCTGCTGGCGGCCGCCGTGCTTGCCCTGCACGATCCTGCGCTGGCCGCGGCGCTCGATGCCTACCGCGCACGCCAGACGCAGTCCGTGCTCGACCACCCGGACCCGCGACAGTGACCGCACGACGCCAACCCGTGCTGGGCATCCTCGGTGGCGGCCAGCTGGCCCGCATGCTGGCGCTGGCGGCAGCACCGCTCGGGGTGAAGACTCTGGTCGTGGATAGCGCGCCCGATGCCTGTGCCGCGCAGGTTGCGCCGCTGCTGGCGGCGGATTGGACGGACTACGCCGCACTCGAAGGTTTCGCCCAGCAGGTGGACGTAGTCACCTTCGACTTCGAAAACGTGCCTGCCGAAACCGCGCATTGGCTGGCCGAGCGCGCCGCTGTCTTTCCGGCGCCGCGCGCCCTGGCGGTGGCGCAGGACCGGCTGGCCGAGAAGACCCTGTTCCGCGAATGCGGACTCGACACGCCGGCCTTCATGGCCGTCGATACGCGTTCCGATCTGGACCGCGCCCTGGCCACCATCGGCGCGCCGGCCATCCTGAAGACGCGCCGCCTCGGCTACGACGGCAAGGGGCAGTTCCGCATACGCAGTCTTGTCGACGCCGATGCCGCCTGGGCGGCCCTGGGCGCGCAGGCCGCGGCGCACGGCTTGATCCTCGAGGCCTTCGTGCCGTTCGACCGTGAGCTGTCGGTGGTCGCCGTGCGTGGCCGCGACGGCGATTTCCGCACCTGGCCGCTCACCCAGAACTGGCACACCGACGGCGTGCTCTCTTTGAGCCTGGCCCCGGCGCCGGAGGTGGGCGAACTGCAGGCGCGCGCGACGGCGCTGGCCCGCACGCTGGCGGAGCGGTTGTCGTACGTGGGCGTGTTCGCCTTGGAGCTATTCGTCAAGGACGGAGAGCTGCTAGGCAACGAGATGGCTCCGCGCGTGCACAACTCGGGGCATTGGACGATCGAGGGCGCGTTCACCAGCCAGTTCGAGAATCATGTGCGCGCCGTGCTCGGCATGCCGCTGGGCGATACCGCGGCGCGCGGCCTCTCGGCGATGTTCAACTGGATCGGCGAACTGCCCGACGCCGCCCCCGTGCTCCGCACGGTCGACGCGCATTGGCACGACTACGGCAAGCAGCCGCGCCCCGGCCGCAAGGTGGGGCACGCCACGGTCTGCGCGCCGGACGCTGCGCAGATGGCGGAACGCCTGCGCGGCATCGCTCAGGCGCTTGCGCGCGATCAGCAGGCGGATCCGGCGGTTCGATTGCTGGGCTGAGCCCGGCAGGTTGCGCAAAAAAAGCGGAGCCGTCGCCGGCTCCGCTTTTTCTTTCCCAGTGAAGGGATCAGGCCAGATTCTTGGCCGCAAATTCCCAGTTCACCAGTTCCCAGAACGACTCGACGTACTTCGGGCGAGCGTTGCGGTAATCAATGTAGTAGGCGTGCTCCCACACGTCGACCGTAAAGAGCGGCTTGTCGCTCCCCGTGATCGGCGTGGCGGCATTAGACGTGTTGACGATGCCCAGCGATCCGTCGGGGCGCTGCACCAGCCAGGTCCAGCCGGAGCCGAAGTTGCCCACAGCCGATTTACTGAATTCTTCCTTGAACTTGTCGAACGAGCCGAACGCCTTGTTGATGGCATCGGCGAGCTTGCCGCTGGGGGCATTCTCCTTGTTCGGCTTGCGCATCGAGTTCCAATAGAAGGTGTGGTTCCACACCTGGGCGGCATTGTTGAACACCCCGCCGGACGACTTCTTGATGATGTCCACCAGCTCTGCGTTCTCGAACTCCGTGCCCTTGATCAGGTTATTGAGATTGGTCACGTAGGCCTGGTGGTGCTTGCCGTAGTGGAATTCCAGCGTTTCGGCCGAAATGTTCGGTTCCAGCGCGTTCTTTTCGTAGGGCAGGGGGGGGAGTTCGATCGCCATGGTTGAGGCTCCTGGGCGTTTGGCTGAGGAAAGTCGTGGCGGGCGCCGCGGGACGGCGAGCCGGTGCGCGACTGATACACTACCGATCTCATCGCATTGTAATGATGAATTGCCGAGCTATGGACGTTAACGAGCGAATCAAGGCCGTGCTGGCCGGGCACCCCATCGTGCTCTTTATGAAGGGCACGCCACAGTTCCCGATGTGCGGCTTCTCCAGCCGCGCCGCGCAGGCGCTGAAAGAGGCGGGGGCGGACGTCCATGCGGTGAACGTGCTGGCCGACCCCGAGGTACGCGCGGCGCTGCCGCACTACGCGAACTGGCCGACCTTCCCTCAGCTGTTCATCCAGGGCGAACTGATCGGCGGCTGCGACATCGTCGAGGACCTCAAGGCCTCCGGCGAGTTGGCACGGATGGTGGTCGACGTGAGCGGGGCATCGCAGGCATGACTTTGGCGAGCAGCCGTCTTCCTCAAGACTGGGCGCCGCAGCCCGGCTCCCTTGCCGGGCGCGTGGTACTGGTCACCGGCGCTTATGGCGGATTGGGCGCCGCCGTCGCCCGCGCGCTGGCCGGTGCAGGTGCCACGGTGGTCATCACCGGGCGGCGCCGGCGTCAGCTGGAGCAGCTTTACGACGCGATGGTGGCCGAGCAGCTGCCTGAGCCGGTGATCCACCCGCTCGATCTGGAAGCCGCCACACCG
Organism: Dyella sp. BiH032; assembly: GCF_031954525.1. NCBI lineage: Bacteria > Pseudomonadati > Pseudomonadota > Gammaproteobacteria > Lysobacterales > Rhodanobacteraceae > Dyella > Dyella sp. BiH032. Next base: position 4,029,192 of record NZ_CP134867.1, on the reverse strand, counting down.
AACGACTATCAGGCGGTGGCCGATGGCCTCGAACGCGACTTCGGCCGGCTGGATGGCATCGTCCACGCGGCCGCGAGCTTCGATGGCCTCACGCCCATCGCCATGCACAAGCCGGACGAGTGGCTGCGCGCCTTGCACGTGAACGTGTCCGCGCCTTTCGCGCTCACCCAGGCCTGCATGCCGCTGCTCACCGCCGCGCCCGACAGTGCCGTCGTGTTCGTGCTGGACAACCCGGAGCTCGTGCGCAAGGCGCACTGGGGCGCCTACGGCGTCGCGAAAGCGGCGCTGGAGCGCTTCGTGGAGATACTGCACCAAGAGACCGAAACCACGCCGCTGCGTGCGCATGCGTTGCTGCCCGCGCCGATGCGCACGGCATTGCGTCGCCAGGCCTATTTCGGCGAGGACACCAGCAAGCTTCCCCTGCCGGATGCCGCGGCGCAGGCGGCCGTCTATCTCCTGGGACCGCAAGGCGCGGCTTCGCGCGGCACCACACTCGACCTACGCGAGGTCTGAGCGGTGCGCGTCAGGTCAGCCGCATCCGGCGAGGGGAAATAAATGGAAACGCAGATGACCACCTTGTCGGCGGCGATCCTGCTGTTCCTGATCATGGATCCGCTGGGCAACATCCCGATCTTCCTCAGCCTGCTCAAGGATGTGGCACCCAAGCGCCGGCGCTACGTCATGGTGCGCGAGCTGTTGATCGCGCTTGGTGTGCTGCTGGTATTCCTGGTCGGCGGCCAGCACATCCTCAGGCTTCTGCAGCTGCGCCAGGAATCCATCAGCATCGCCGGCGGCATCGTGCTGTTCTTGATCGGCATCCGCATGGTGTTCCCGCCCGCGGATGGCGGTGGCATCTTCGGCAAGTCAGGCGAGGGCGAGCCTTTCATCGTGCCCATGGCCATTCCTGGGGTGGCCGGCCCGTCCGCGATGGCCGCGCTGCTGCTGCTCACCAATACCCAGCCCGGCCGCACCGCCGACTGGGCGATCGCCTTGCTGGGCGCGTGGCTGGCGACGTCGGTGATTCTGCTGTGTTCCACCTACTTGTTCCGCTGGCTGGGCGAGAGCGTGCTGACCGCCCTTGAGCGGGTGATGGGCATGCTGCTCATCGCGTTGTCCGTGCAGATGTTCCTGGGCGGCGTGGCAGCGTATTTGCATCTGGCCGTTTGAAACGCCATCGGCCGAATGGGGCTTGCCCTGGCAGGATCACCTTGCTGTCATAATCCGCGGCCAGCATGGGCGAAGTCGTTAAGGAGACGATCATGCTAAGTGTCGAACAGACCGTCATCGAACGTCTGCCATGGTTGGCACAGCATCCGCACCTGAAGCGCTCGATCGTCGGGCTGCTGGGGCGCCTCGCCGACGAGGACGGCTTCAATCGCGTGCTGGAGCAGCTCCGCGATTCCGAGGGCTTCGATTTCGTCGAGCGCTCCCTAGATGTGCTGGGTGCGAACTACTACGTCAATCCGCGCGAGCGCGAGAACATCCCGGTCGAGGGCGGCGTGCTGGTGGTGGCCAACCATCCCCTGGGCATGGTGGATGCGCTGACGCTGCTGCATCTGGTCGGCTCGGTGCGCAGCGACGTCAAGATTCTCGGCAACGATTGGCTGGCATCGATTCCGCAGCTCAATCGCCTTCTCCTGCACGTGGACGTGTTCGGCAAGGGCGCGGGCTCCCGCATGCGCGAAATCTATCGCGCGCTGGATCGTGGCGAGGCGCTGATCGTGTTCCCGGCTGGCGAAGTTTCGCGGATGGGACCTGGCGGCGTACGGGACGGCCGCTGGGCCGATGGCTTCGCGCGGTTGGCACTGCGCAGCAAGACGCCGGTGCTGCCGATCCACGTAGCGGCGCGCAATTCGGCCATCTTCTATGGCCTCTCCATGCTGGCCAAGCCGCTCAGTACGGCCATGCTGCCGCGCGAGGCCGTGGCGCCGATCAAGCGCCGCATCGGCTTCAGCGTCGGTGCGCTGGTTGGTGCGGACGAGCTGGAGCAGCGCAGTGGCGGATCGGCCCAGCGCGCGGCGAAGCTCATGCGGCGGCATGTTTATCGCATTGGTCGCCACCGCGGTTTGATCTTCGGCGGCCAGGCACCGATCGCGCATCCGGAATCCACCGATCGCGTGGTGGCTGACCTGGCCGCGCGCGCGGAGAAGCTGGCTGACCTCAACGACGGCAAGCAGGTACTGCTGCTGCAGGGCGCGGCCGATAGCGCAGCATTGCGCGAGATCGGTCGCCTGCGCGAGCTGACGTTCCGCAAGGTAGGCGAGGGTACGGGGCTGCGGCGCGACCTCGACGTCTACGATCCGCACTACGAGCACCTCGTGCTGTGGGACCCGAAGGCGTTGCGTATCGTCGGTTCGTACCGGTTCGGCCACGGTGGCCGGATCATCGCCGAGCGCGGCATGAAGGGCCTCTATACCTCGAGCCTGTTCAATTATTCGCCGGCGCTCGAATCGCGTCTGGCGCAGGGCCTCGAGCTCGGCCGCAGCTTCATCGCGCCGGCGTACTGGCGCTCCCGTGCATTGGACCAGCTGTGGCAGGGCATTGGCCTGTACCTGCAGCGTCATCCGGAGCTGCGCTACCTGTTCGGTCCCGTGAGCATGTCCGTCAGCCTGCCGCGCGAGGCGCGCGAATGGATCGCGGCGGCGCACCAGCATTACTTCGGCGCACCGGGCCTCGCCGCGGCTCGCCAGCCGTTCGTGATCTCGCCCGCAGTGATCGATATGGTCCGCGCCGCGCTGGAAGGCCTGGACCCCGCCGCGGGCCTGGGCAAGCTGAAACATCACCTGGACGCCCTGGGCGTCAGTCTGCCCGTGCTCTACCGCCAATACGTGGACCTGGTGGAGCCCGAGGGCGTGCAGTTCCTCGATTTCGGCGAGGATCCCGGTTTCTCCGGCTGCGTCGATGGGTTGGTGATGCTGGACCTGGCCACACTCAAGCCGGCAAAGCGCGCGCGCTACCTCGGAAAATCCTAGGGAAATTTCTTATCCCCTGTCACAAAGCGGGCTGTTAGCCTGTCTTAAGCTTTCGTTTGGCGGGCCTTGTACGACGGGCTGGCGGCGAAGGCCGGAGTGGTGCGGTGGCTTCTGCTACCTCTCCACTCAAGTGGCTGTTTTCACGTCACTTGTGCGTCGCTCCAATTCAGTGGTATGGGGCCGGCACGAGATAAAAAGTACGTGAAACCGTTACATAAGTGTCATAGAATGCCGTTAAAGTCCGCTTAACACTTTGTTGGCAGGCGGGGCGGTCTCGCCGCAAGAAAGCTCGGACAGCAAGAATATTCCGGGGAAACCAATCTGCTTTGAGAGAGCTGCCTGGCTAGCGCCGGGCACCGGCGTTTTTGGTTTCCGCATCGCTCATTTTTACGTTGCGCGCCCAAGGGGTTAATCACAGTGAACAGCCGAATTCGTGCCAAAGTCCTGCCGTTTGCGATCGCGTCGTTGCTCGCCATGTCGGTGCCGGCGATCGCCCAGGACACTTCGTCTTCCATCAGCGGCCGCGTGTTGGACGCCAACGGCCAGCCGGTCGCCGGCGCCACCGTGCAGATCGTGCATGAGCCGTCCGGTACCACCAAGAGCACCACGACCGATGCGAACGGCCGCTATGCCGCCTCCGGTCTGCGCGTGGGTGGTCCGTTCGATGTGAAGGTGAACAAGGACGGCCAGACCACCGAGCAGGACAACGTCTACCTGCAGCTGTCGCAGGACACGGCCGTGAACCTGACCGTCGGCGCCGCCGCTGCCGCCAAGAACCTCGAGGGCGTGACGGTTTCCGCCGCCGCCGGTTCGCAGCTCTTCACTTCCGAGAACAAGGGCCTGTCGACCAACGTGTCGCAGCGCCAGCTGAAGATGACGCCGGCGCCGAGCGGCAACATCGCCGACATCGCCCGCCTCGATCCGCGCGTGAACGTGGATCACGTCACCGGTGCAATCTCCGCCAACGGCCAGAACGCGCGCCTCAACAGCATCAAGGTCGACGGCCTGGGCGTGGGCGATCCCTTCGGCCTGAACGGCAGCGGCCTGCCGACCGTCGGCTCGCCGATCGCGATGGACACCATCGAGGAATACTCGATCTCCACCGCCAACTACGACGTGACGTCGGACTCGGTGGGCGCCGAGATCAACGCCGTCACCAAGAGCGGTACCAACGACTTTCATGGTTCGGTGTATTACACCTACAAGAACACCGACGACATGGTGGGCAAGGCCGGCTGGCTGAAGACCAACCGCGACTACACCGAGTTCGACACCAACTGGAAGGCGGGTGCGACCATCGGCGGTCCGATCATCAAGGACAAGCTGTTCTTCTTCGCCAGCTATGAGAAGGAAAAGGTCACCGGTCTGAGCTCCGGCGCGGCCAATGGCCTCGACAGCAGCCTGACCGGCGGCTCCACCGGCAACAAGATCTCGCCCAGCGATCTGGCTCGCATCACCAATGCGGCCAACAACCTCGGGCTGGTGCCGGGCAGCCTCGGCGCCAATGCAGGCGACCTGGAAGACAAGCGTTACCAGGCCAAGATCGACTGGAACATCTCCGATCGCCACCGCGCCAGCTTCGCTTATCAGCGCACCAAGGAATTCAAGCCGAACCCGCAGGGCAACAGCACCAACTCGATCGGCCTGAGCAGCTATTGGTACAACGTCGCGACCGACAACAAGAACTACACGCTGCAGTTCTTCGATGACTGGTCGGACATCTTCTCGTCCGAGACGAAGATCGCCTACAGCGATTTCAACCTGCACCGCACGGTTGCCAACCAGCAGCCGCAGATCACCGTGCGCTCGAGCAACACCAATAGCACCACCGCGCCGACGGTGAACCTGGGCGAAGATCAGTTCAGCCACTACAACTCGGCGAAGGTCAAGAACCTCAGTGCGTTCTGGGCCGGAACGCTTTACCTGGGCGACCACACCGTGAAGGGTGGCTTCGAGCTAGGCCGCAACCGCATCTATAACCTGTTCGGCCGCACCGAGTTTGGCGCCTATACCTTCAACAGCATCCCCGGATTCGAGCAGGGCCTGTACTCCAGCTACAGCCTGTACCAGCCGGCGCCGGGCTACGACATCAACGGCATCGCCGCGAAGTGGGAGCTGCGCGAGCGCAACTTCTTCCTGCAGGATACGTGGCAGGTCAACAACAACCTGTCCGTGCAGTACGGCTTCCGCGTCAACAAGTACCTGACCGACGATAAGCCGCTGTACAACGCCAAGTTCGAGCAGCGCTTCGGTTTCAGCAACACCGGCACCATCAATGGCAGCACGCTGGTGCAGCCGCGCCTGTCGTTCAACTACACCTTCGATACCGAGCTGAAGACCCAGCTGCGCGGCGGCGTGGGCCTGTTCCAGTCCAGCCCGCCGACCGTGTGGATGACGAATCCGTACCAGAACAACGGTATCAACATTGTTACCTATCAGTACGATCGTCAGGCCAATGGCACCTGCAAGTTCGGCAGCGTTTTCGTGACCTGCCCGACCTTCAGCGCGGATCCGCATAAGCAGAACACCTCGGGCGCCGGCACCATCCCGCAGATGGCGGTGGATACCATCGACCCGAACTTCCAGTTGCCGAGCGTGTGGAAGGCCTCGCTTGCCATCGACCGTGAGCTGCCGTTCTGGGGTGTCATCGCCACGGCGGAGTACCAGCGCCTGGAGACGCGTGACGGCATCCTCTACAAGAACCTCAACATCGGTGCGCCTTCCGGCGTGCTGCCGGATGGCCGCTTCACCTACTACGGTTGCATCGGTGGCGCGCAATCCCTGGGTGGTGCCACCGGCGCCACTAACTGCGGCACCAATCCCAACGGCGCTGCCAGCGTCGGCAACAACAACAATAATTCGCGTATCCGCGCCGATGGCCGGTTTGCTCAGGGCGTGACCTACCTGACCAACACCGGCAAGGGCAAGGCCGAGTCGCTGACCCTGTCGCTGAGCAAGCCGTTCTCCGACAGCTGGGCGGCCAGCCTGAGCGTCACCGGTTCGCACGCCACCGAAGTGAACCCGGGCACCTCCAGCCAGGCGACGTCGAACTACAGCAACAACGCCTGGTACAACCCGAACGAAGACGTGGCTTCGACCTCGAACACCAATGTGCCGCTGCGCGTGAACGCCTCGGTTTCGTGGTCGCACAACTTCTTCGGTAACTACGCCACGACCGTCAGTGCGTTCTACGACGGTCACAAGGGCGTGCCGTATAGCTGGGTGTTCGGTAATGACGCCAATGGCGACTCCTACTCGCGCGACCTGATCTATATCCCGCGTCCGGGCGAGGTGATCATTACCGCTCCGACCCCGGCCCAGGCGGCCAAGCTGGAGCAGCAGTTCTATGCGTTCATCAAGAGCGACGACTACCTGAGTGATCACCAGGGCAAGGTGGCTCGCCGCAATGGTGCCAAGTCGGCTTGGGTCAACCAGCTCGACCTGAGCTTCAGCCAGGAAGTGCCCGGCATCTTCAAGGGCAACAAGGGTGAGATCCGCCTGGACATCTACAATGTCCTGAACCTGGTCAACGACAAGTGGGGCCAGCAGAACTACGTCGGCTTCCCCTACATCCGTACGCTGGCCAACTATGCCGGCGTCGATCCGAAGACGGGCAAGTACATCTACAGCCTGCCGACGGACGCGAACGGCAACTACCAGCCGGGCCAGAAGACGGTGTACGACAGCTCGACCGACAACAGCGCGACCAAGGTCAACCCGGCCTCGCGCTGGTCCGCCATGCTCAGCCTGCGCTACACGTTCTAAGCCAGGCTGGCCTTGCCAGATGGAAACCGGCGCCCCTCGGGGCGCCGGTTTTTTTATGGGAGAGGTTGACCGGCCCGGTTCGCCGGGGTGAAGCTAGTCGGCCGCCTCTCGCTTGGGGCGGCCCGCTTTCGGGCGGAGTGTCGCCGCGGACTTCGCGGCCGAAGGAGATTCGATGAACGATGTTCGGGCCGGCAAGGCCGGCAAGCAGGCCACCGTCAGCGCGCGCATTTCGCCCGCCGGTGGCCTGGATATCCTGTCCCGCAATGAGGTGGCGCGCCTGCGCGACGCCAGCGGGTCGGGCATGCATGCGCTGCTGCGCCGTTGCGCGCTGGCGGTGCTGACCTCGGGCAACATCACGGACGACCCGCGGTCGATGTTCGAGCAGTTCCCCGATTTCGACATTCAGGTGCTGCAGCAGGACCGCGGCATCAAGATCGAGCTGCAGAACGCGCCACCGCAGGCATTCGTGGACGGGCAGATCATCCGCGGCATCAACGAGCTGCTGGTGGCCGTGGTGCGGGACATCGTCTACGTGTCGACGCAGCTGGAGCAGGGCGGTTTCGATCTCGACGACTCGGTGGGCATCACCCATGCCGTGTTCGAGATCCTGCGCAATGCGCGCATCCTCAAGCCGCAGATCGATCCCAATCTGGTGGTGTGCTGGGGCGGCCATTCGATCTCGCGGGACGAGTACGAGTACACCAAGCAGGTGGGCTATCAGCTGGGCCTGCGTGGCATGGACATCTGCACGGGCTGCGGTCCGGGCGCGATGAAGGGTCCGATGAAGGGCGCAACCATCGCTCACGCCAAGCAGCGCCGCCGCAACAATCGCTACATCGGCGTGACTGAGCCGGGCATCATCGCCGCCGAGTCGCCCAATCCGATCGTGAATCACCTGGTGATCATGCCGGACATTGAGAAGCGTCTCGAAGGCTTCGTGCGCATCGGCCACGGCATCATCGTGTTTCCGGGCGGCGTGGGCACGGCGGAAGAAATCCTCTATTTGCTGGGCATTCTGCTGCATCCCGACAACGCGGGCATTCCGTTCCCGCTGGTGTTCACCGGCCCGCGGCAGTCCGCGGCGTACTTCGAGCAGATCGATCGCTTCCTTCGCCTGGCCCTGGGCGACAGCGTGGCGCAGCATTATCAGATCATCGTCGACGATCCGACGGCGGTGGCGCACGCCATGGCCAAGGGGATCGACAAGGTGCGCAACCATCGCCTGGACAACAAGGACGCGTTCTTCTTCAACTGGGCGCTGAGCATCCCGTTCCCGTTCCAGATACCGTTCCGCCCAACCCATGAGGCCATGCGCAGCCTGGCGATTCACCGCGATCGTCCGCGTCACGAATTGGCCGCCGACCTGCGCCGTGCGTTCTCGGGCATCGTGGCCGGCAACGTGAAAGAAGAGGGCGTGCGTGCTATCGAACAGTATGGTCCGTTCGACATCGATGGCGAGCACGACATCATGCGGGCGCTGGATGAGCTGCTGCAGGCCTTCGTCGTCCAGCACCGGATGAAGCTGCCGGGTGGTGCCGCCTATGTGCCGTGCTATCGCGTCCGTACGGGCTGATTTTCCGGTTCCGAGCCCGTGGGTTCAGGCTTGACAGCCCGGGTGACGGACTTCAAACTACGCGACTCACCCCGCCCGATTAGCTCAGCCGGTTAGAGCACTTGACTGTTAATCAGGGGGTCGTTGGTTCGAGTCCAACATCGGGCGCCAATTTCCAACAAGGCCCTGCAGCGATGCAGGGCCTTGTTTTTTGTCCGTCCTTCACGGCGTTTCGCTCCGTCAGGTTTGGCGATCCGCGCATTGGAGCGCCTCAGTCTCTGTATTTTTGCCGCCGCGTACACGCCCGGCATTAGACACTTTCACGTTCAGCGAGTGATCGTTCCCGGCCCGGTGGCAGATAAGAAGGGTGAGGTTGCTGCCTCCGGCGGAGCCATCGGGTTGGAACTGGATGGCGCGGCGCCCCTGGGTGCTGCGAATGATCAAGCTTCCGGACGGAGGATACCGGTGGAGTTTCGGGGCACCCTCGATGTCCCCCTGCCGGTCACCGCGGAAGCCGACCAGCCAGCCGTTCTCCCATGCGGGCGCGTCGCTGCAATGCTCGCCGTCCCGCGTGGGGCAGGCGAGGGTGGCTCTGCCTGTCTGCACGGCAAGAGCGCGGGCATGGTTGAGTACGTTGATCAGCGCGGACTGCGCCACGCGGACCTCGCTGGTGGCCACCAGGCGCCAGAACGATGGCAGGCCGACGCAGGCGAGGGTCGCCGCGATGGCGACGACCAGCAATTGCTCGATCAGGGTCAGGCCTCGCTGGGCGGTCAGCAAGGGAAGGGGTGGGGGCATGCGCGTAACTCTATGAGGGCTGCATCCCATGCTAGGCAGGAGGCCTGGCCCGGTCTGCCGGCTTGCGTCGACATTCCGTGTCCTATCCTGCTGACAGAGCTTGTCAGCAGGGGCAATTTAAAATGGTCCGAAGCGACCGCATGTGACTGTCATGACCGACCGTTTCGAGCTCGTATCCCCCTACAAACCCGCCGGCGACCAGCCCCAGGCCATCGAGCGCCTGGTGAAGGGTTTCGACGCTGGCCTGGCCTCCCAGACCCTGCTTGGCGTGACGGGCTCGGGCAAGACCTTCACCATCGCCAACGTGATCGAGAAGATCCAGCGCCCCACCATCGTCATGGCGCACAACAAGACCCTGGCGGCGCAGCTGTATGGCGAGTTCAAGGAGTTCTTCCCGCATAACGCGGTGGAGTACTTCGTCAGCTATTACGACTACTACCAGCCCGAGGCGTATGTCGTCGCATCGGACACGTTCATCGAGAAAGACGCGTCCATCAACGAACACATCGAGCAGATGCGCCTTGCGGCGACCAAGGCTCTGCTTTCGCGCAAGGATTCGCTCATCGTAGCGACTGTGTCGGCGATCTACGGCCTGGGCGATCCCGAAGATTACCTGTCGCTGCGACTGATCCTGGCGCGAGGCGAGCGGATCGAGCAGCGGGCATTGATCCGCCAGCTCACCGAATTGCAGTACACCCGCAATGAGCTGGAACTGCGGCGCGGCACGTATCGGGTGCGCGGCGAGATCATTGACGTGTTTCCTGCTGAATCGGAAACCGAGGCGCTGCGTATCGAGCTGTTCGACGGGGAGGTGGAGAACCTTTCGCTGTTCGATCCGCTCACCGGCGAGACCATCCGCAAGGTGCCGCGTTATACGGTGTATCCGCGCACGCATTACGCCAGTACCCGCGAGAGCGTGCTGAACGCGATCGAGACCATCAAGGTCGAGCTGAAGGATCGCCTCGAATACCTGTACAAGGAAAACAAGCTGGTGGAGGCGCAGCGCTTGGACCAGCGCACGCGTTTCGATCTGGAGATGATGGCCGAGGTGGGCTATTGCCAGGGTATCGAGAACTACTCCCGGCACCTCACCCGCCGTGGTCCTGGCGAACCTCCGCCGACGCTGTTTGACTACCTGCCGCCGGATGCGCTGCTCGTGGTCGATGAGTCGCACGTGACCATCCCGCAGCTCGGGGCCATGTACAAGGGCGATCGCTCGCGCAAGGAAACGCTGGTGGAGTTCGGTTTCCGCCTGCCATCGGCGATGGACAACCGTCCATTGCGCTTCGAGGAATGGGAGCGGCGGGCGCCGCGCACCATTTTCGTCTCGGCGACGCCCGGCAAGTACGAGATGGAGAAGTCCGGCGATTCGGTGGTGGAGCTGGTGGTCCGTCCCACCGGCCTGATCGATCCGGAAGTCGAGGTTCGGCCGGTACGCACCCAGGTGGACGATCTGCTCGGCGAGATCCGCGAGCGCGTGGCGATGGGCGACCGCGTGCTAGTCACCACGCTCACCAAGCGCATGGCGGAGAACCTTACGGAGTACCTCGGCGAGCACAACGTGAAAGTACGCTATCTGCATTCGGATATCGAAACGGTGGAGCGCGTGGAGATCATCCGCGACCTGCGCCTGGGCGAGTTCGATGTGCTGGTGGGCATCAATCTGTTGCGCGAAGGGCTGGACATGCCGGAGGTGTCGCTGGTCGCGATTCTCGATGCGGACAAGGAAGGTTTCCTGCGTTCGAGCGGCTCGCTGATCCAGACCATCGGCCGCGCGGCGCGCAACGTGCGGGGCAAGGCGATTCTTTATGGGGACAACATTACCCGCTCGATGCAGGCGGCCATGGACGAGACCGCCCGCCGCCGCGAAAAGCAGGTGGCCTATAACGAGGAGCACGGGATCACGCCGAAAAGCGTGGTGCGACGCATCGCTGACATCATGGAAGGCGCCCGCAGCGAGGTGCCGCGTGGCCGGGGGGCGAAGGCCGGCAAGGCCAGGGGCCGGGCGGTGGCCGAGCAGGGCGCGGATTACCAGGCGCTCAGCGCCGACCAGGCGAGCGCGATGATCAAGCGGCTGGAGGCCCAAATGTACAAGCACGCCGAAAACCTGGAGTTCGAGGATGCGGCGCGGCTGCGAGACCAGATCCATCAGCTGCGGGAACAAGCGCTGAGATGACCCGGCCTCGGGTGGTTGTGGCTGGATAGGGGCTCGTGTATGCTACGCGGCTCGCGCCGCTCGATGGCGCGATTCGGGCGGTTAGCTCAGCGGTAGAGCACTTCCTTGACATGGAAGGGGTCACAAGTTCGATCCTTGTACCGCCCACCATTTACCGTTAAAAAACGGCGCGATCGGAAGGTCGCGCCGTTTTTGCGTTTGAGCCCGGAGCATCGTGATGGCCTATTTGTGGATCAAGAGTCTGCACCTGCTGTTCGTGATGGCCTGGGTGGCGTCAGTCTTCTACCTGCCCCGGGTACTAGTGAACATCGCCGAGGCAGGCAGCGAGCCGGCGACGCGAGCACGCCTGGAGCTGATGGGAATCCGGCTGTACCGCTTCGGACACAGCATGTTCGGCCTGGCGTTCCTGTTCGGCCTGACCCTGTGGCAGGGATGGCGGGTATTCCCCGGACGGTTGCCGAATTTCGGCGAGGCCGGCTGGTTGCATGCCAAGCTGGGGCTGGTCGTGCTGTTGCTCGCCTATTACATCTGGAGCGGGCGGTTGGTGAAGCGCAGTGCGAAAGGCGGCTCGCTGCCGAGTGCGCGCACGCTCCGCATCATGAACGAGCTGCCGGTCTTCGTCCTGCTTGGCATTATCTTCTTGGTGATCGCCAAACCGTTCTGAGCTCTGCTCGGACGCTGCTCGAAAAGAACGGCGTCCGGCAAGAGATCATGCGACTCCGTGGTACTCGCGATACCAGGCCACGAAGCGTTTGACGCCCTCCTCGATGGAGGTGTTGGGCGCGTAACCCACGTCTTTCCGCAAGGCGGATACGTCGGCCCAGGTGTCAGGCACGTCTCCCGGCTGCATGGGTAGCAGACGTTTTTCCGCCGTGCGGCCCAGGTTCTGCTCCATCAGTTCGATGAAGCGCAGCAGCTGCACGGGCTGGTCGTTGCCGATGTTGTAGACGCGGTAAGGCGCCTGTGACGTGCCTGGCGTCGGATGCTGCGCGTCATAGGCGGGGTCGGGTTGCGCGATGTGGTCCAGCGTGCGGATCACCCCTTCCACGATGTCGTCGATATACGTGAAGTCGCGGCTGTGATGGCCGAAATTGAACACGTCGATCGGCTCGCCGCGGCTGATGCGGTCGGCGAACAGCATCGGCGACATGTCCGGCCGTCCCCACGGGCCGTAGACGGTGAAGAAGCGGAGGCCAGTGGTGGGCAAGCCGAACAGGTGGCTATAGGTATGCGCCATCAGCTCGTTGGCCTTTTTGCTGGCGGCATAAAGGCTCACCGGGTGGTCGACGGGGTCCTCCACGGCGAACGGCAATTTGCGGTTGGCGCCGTAGACCGAGCTGGACGAGGCGTAGACCAGATGCTCCACGCGATGGTGGCGGCAGGCCTCCAGGATGTGGGTGAAGCCGACCAGGTTGCTCTGGACGTAGGCCTCCGGGTTCTTCAGTGAGTAACGCACGCCCGCCTGGGCGGCCAGATTGACCACGCGTTGGGGCTGGAACGTCTCGAAGGCCCGCTTGACCGCGGCGTCGTCGGCCAGGTCGGCCCGAAGATGGGTGTAACGCGGGTGGGAAGCAAAGCGGGCGAGCCTGGCTTCCTTGAGGGATGGATCGTAGTAGTCGTTATGGTTGTCGAGGCCGTATACCTCGTCGCCTCGGGCGAGAAGGCGCTCCGCCAGGGCGGAGCCCACGAAGCCGGCGGTTCCGGTGACCAGAATGCGCATGGAGTTGGACGTCGTTGGAAAGCGAGTCGGAATTCTATCGGTTGCGCACGGCGTGGGCGGCGCCGAATTGACAGCGGGCCGGCGCTAAATTAGCGTTCCCGACCCTCGGAAGCCGGAGAACAGGTGGCTCGCGCGTAAGTGCCGGCCTAGTGTGCGACATGACAACTACCAAGCGCCAACGCTGATCCCGCCACGCCTTGCTTACTCCGCAAAAGGGCGCCTGGCGCTCTTTCTTTTTGTCCGCCATCCGGATGGCCTCCGCGGGACCCGCCATCCACGGCCACCTTTCTTGAAGCCGGGCAGATGCCCGGTGCTGCAACAGGTATTCCTATGATTGAGATCACCCTACCCGACGGCAGCAAGCGCCCGTTCGACCATCCCGTCACGGTGCAGGACGTGGCTGCCTCCATCGGCGCCGGCCTGGCCAAGGCCACCCTGGCCGGCAAAGTGGACGGCAAACTGGTCGATGCCAGCTTCACGATCGACCACGATGCCGGCCTCGAAATCGTCACCGAGAAGAGCCCTGAGGCGCTGGACATCCTGCGGCACTCGACGGCCCACCTGCTGGCACAGGCCGTGCAGCGCCTGTATCCCGGTGCGCAGGTGACCATCGGGCCGGTGATCGACAACGGCTTCTATTACGACTTCGCCTACGAACGCCCCTTCACGCCGGAGGATCTCGCGAAGATCGAAGAAGAGATGCACAAGATCGTCCAGGAGGCCCTGCCCGTGACGCGCAGCGTGAAGACGCGCGACGAGGCGATCTCGTTCTTCCGCGGCCTCGGCGAAGAGTACAAGGCAGAGATCATCGAGAGCATTCCTTCGAACGAGGAGTTGTCGCTCTACACGCAAGGCGAATTCACCGACCTGTGCCGCGGCCCGCACGTGCCCAACACGGGCAAGCTGCGCGCGTTCAAGCTGATGAAGGTGGCGGGCGCCTATTGGCGCGGCGATTCCAACAACGCGATGCTGACGCGCGTTTACGGCACGGCGTGGCTCAACGACAAGGACCTCAAGGCCTACCTTCACCAGCTGGAAGAGGCCGAGAAGCGCGATCACCGCAAGATCGGCAAGGCGCTGGATCTGTTCCACCAGCAGGAAGAAGCGCCTGGCATGGTGTTCTGGCATCCGAACGGCTGGGCCATCTGGCAGGCGGTGGAGCAGTACGTGCGCGGCGTGTACCGCAAGAGCGGCTACCAGGAAGTGCGCGGCCCGCAGATCATGGATGTCAGCCTGTGGAAGAAGTCCGGGCACTGGGACAACTACCAGGAAAACATGTTCTTCACCGAGTCGGAGAAGCGCACCTATGCGCTCAAGCCGATGAACTGCCCAGGGCACGTACAGATCTTCAATACCAGCCTGCATAGCTACCGCGACCTGCCGGTCCGCTACGGCGAGTTCGGGGGCTGCCATCGCAACGAGCCCTCGGGCGCCTTGCACGGCATCATGCGCGTGCGCGCCTTCACGCAGGACGACGGTCACATCTTCTGCACGGAAGAGCAGATTGAATCAGAGGTTACGGCCTTCCATCAGCAGGCGATGAAGGTGTATTCGGACTTTGGCTTCGAGGACATCGCGCTCAAGATCGCCCTGCGCCCGGACAAGCGCATCGGCAGCGACGCCGTCTGGGACCGGGCCGAGGACGCCCTTCGCGCCGCCCTGCGGTCGGCTGGAGTACAGTGGGAGGAGCTTCCTGGCGAGGGTGCCTTCTACGGCCCCAAGATCGAGTACCACATGCGGGATTCGATCGGCCGCGGCTGGCAGGTCGGTACCATGCAGGTCGATTTCATGATGCCCGAGCGCCTGGGCGCCGAGTATGTGGACGAGCACAGCCAGCGCCGTCACCCGGTGATGCTGCACCGGGCCATCGTTGGCTCGATGGAGCGCTTCATCGGCATCCTGATCGAGCACCATGCCGGCAACCTGCCGGCCTGGCTGGCGCCGGTCCAGGCCCAGGTGTTCAGTATCACGGACGCCCAGGCCGGTTATGTCCGTGAAGTCACGCAAGCCCTTGTCGATAAAGGTTTCCGGGTGAAGGCCGATTTGCGCAACGAAAAGGTCGGCTATAAAATCCGCGAACATACGTTGCAGAAGGTCCCGTACCTCCTCGTGGTCGGTGACCGTGAGAAGGAAGCAGGGGCCGTTTCCGTTCGTACGCGTTCCGGTGAAGACCTGGGCAGCATGCCGCTGGCCGCCTTCATCGAGCGCCTGGAGGCCGAGGCGCGGCGTTGATGCCGCCCGGCCGTCTCTTTAATTCTTCTGGAGGATAGTGGTATCGCCACCACCGACAACAAGGGCAATCGCCGCAACCATGAGATCCGCGTTCCGCGCGTGCGCGTAATCGGAGCGGATTCCGAGCAGCTGGGCATTCTTACCCGCGACGAAGCCTTGCGCATGGCAGAGGAGCAGGGGCTCGACCTGGTCGAGATTCAGCCCAACGGCGACCCGCCGGTCTGCCGCATCATGGATTACGGCAAGTTCAAGTTCGAAGCTCAGAAGAAGGCCCAGGCGGCCAAGAAGAAGCAGAAGCAGGTCGAGATCAAGGAAGTCAAGTTCCGCCCGGTCACGGACGTGGGCGACTACCAGATCAAACTGCGCAACATGCTTCGCTTCCTCGAGGAAGGGGACAAGGTCAAAGTGACCATTCGCTTCCGCGGCCGCGAAATGTCTCACCAGGATCTGGGCCAGAACTTGGCCAAGAAGATCCAGGAAGACGTCGGCGAGAACGGCGTGGTGGAGTCCTTTCCCCGCCTGGAAGGCCGTCAGATGGTCATGATGATCGGCCCCAAGAAGAAGTAAGCCGGTATGGCTGGCAAGCGGCGGCCCTCGAGGCCGCCGTTTCGCTTCAAGGGAGGGGCTTGCCCAGGGCGCCCTGCCGCCGCCTACCGCGCCACACCACTGGCAAAGGCGCCTCAATCCCCGTACAATCGCCGGTTCGACCCGCCAGGAAGGGTCGTGAACCGATCATGGCAGGACGGAAAGCGCGGCCCAGGCCGCCGCCAGATCAGTCAGAAACCGAGATACGGAGCATTTCCATGCCCAAGATCAAGACCAACCGGGCGGCGGCGAAGCGTTTTCGCAAGACCGCTTCCGGCAAGTTCAAGGCCGGTCACGCCTTCAAGTCGCACATCCTGACCAAGAAGTCGACCAAGCGTAAGCGCAATCTGCGCGCTACCAACCACGTCAAGGCCTGCGACACCAAGGGCGTCGCTCGCATGTTGCCGTACGTCTAAGGCGGAGGACTGAACCATGGCTCGTGTAAAGCGTGGCGTTACCGCCCGTCGTCGTCACAAGAAGATCATCGGCCGCGCGAAGGGCTACTACAACGCCCGTCGCAAGGTTTTCCGCGTAGCTAACCAGGCCGTCATCAAGGCCGGTCAGTACGCCTACATCGGCCGCAAGCAGAAGAAGCGCCAGTTCCGCGCCCTGTGGATCGTGCGTATCAATGCCGCCGCCCGTCAGTTCGGCCTGTCCTACAGCCGCCTGATCAATGGCCTGACCAAGGCCGGCATCACGGTGGACCGCAAGGTGCTGGCCGACATCGCCGTGCACGACATCAAGGCTTTTGGCGCCATCGCGGAAAAGGCGAAGGCCAGTCTGGCCGCTTGATCGTCCGGCGCCTCGCGCACTGACGATATGATGTGAATCAAGCGGGGAGGAGGCCTTAACGCCTCCTCCCCGTTTTGTTTTGGGCCTTCCGGCCCGGGGAATAGGAACGATGGATGGAGGATCGCAGAGGCTTCGGCCGGCTGCATTCCCGTCTACGGTTCCCCATTCCCGATTCCCTGAACCCGAAGGAATCGCATCGATGGACGATCTGGAGACCCGGGCTGCGCAGGCCCAGGCCGAAATCGAAGGAGCCGGTACGCTCGAAGCGCTCGAAGCGCTGCGCGTCGGCCTGCTGGGCAAGAGCGGCATCGTTACCGCGGCGCTGAAGACGCTCGGCGCGCTTCCGCCGGAGGAAAAGAAGGCGCGCGGTGCGGAAGTCAACCGCATCAAGGAGCGCCTCGCCGAAGCGCTGGCCGCCCGCAAGCAGACCCTCGAGCAGGCCGAGCTGGACCGGCGCCTCGCCTCCGAGAAACTCGACATCACCCTGCCAGGCCGTGACGGCGAGCGTGGCGGCATCCACCCGATAACGCGTGCGCTGGAGCGCATCGCCGCCATCTTCGGCCGCCTGGGTTACCAGCGCGCCGACGGTCCGGAAATCGAGGACGACTGGCATAACTTCGAGGCGCTGAACTTCCCGCCGCACCATCCGGCGCGCGCCATGCACGACACCTTCTATTTCGGCGACGGGCGCCTGCTGCGCACGCATACCTCGCCGGTGCAGATTCGCTCGATGCAGGGGCGCCAACCGCCGATCCGGATCATCGCGCCGGGCAAGGTCTACCGCAGCGATTCCGATCAGACGCATTCGCCGATGTTCCATCAGATCGAAGGCCTGCTGGTCGACGAGACCTCGAGCTTCGCCGACCTGAAAGGCACGCTGGCGGAGTTCATTCGCGCGTTCTTCGAGCGCGATTTCGAGATGCGCTTCCGCCCCAGCTATTTCCCCTTCACCGAGCCTTCGGCCGAAGTGGACATTCGTTGGGACGCGGAGGACGGATCCACGCGCTGGCTCGAAGTGCTGGGCTGCGGCATGGTGCATCCGAACGTGTTGAAGAACTGCGGCATCGATCCGGAGCGCTATACCGGTTTCGCCTTCGGCCTGGGCGTGGAGCGTTTCGCCATGCTGCGCTATGGGGTGTCCGATCTGCGCGCGTTCTTCGAGAACGATCTGCGGTTCCTCAAGCAGTTCGCCTGAGGGGCGTCCAGGGCAGGAGGGCGTCGATACGTCGTTCCTGCCCGGCCATCGCCACCGTATCCCTCGTCGCACGACGACTCTCGATATCTCATTCCCGGATCCAACCATGAAATTCTCCGAGAACTGGCTGCGCGAACTGGTCGACATCCACGCTGACCGCGCCGCACTGGCCCATGCGCTGACCATGGCGGGCCTGGAAGTGGAAGAGCTGACCCCGCTGGGCGAGCAGCTCGCCGGCGTCGTAGTGGCCGAAATCGTCGGTGCCGAAAAGCATCCGGAAGCCGACCGCCTCCAGGTCTGCCGCGTGAACGCGGGGCAGGGCGAACCGCTGCAGATCGTCTGCGGCGCGCCGAACGCGCGGGCGGGCATCAAGGTGCCGCTGGCCACGGTGGGCGCCGAATTGCCGGGCGGCATCAAGATTAAGGCCGCCAAGCTGCGTGGCGTCGAATCCTTCGGCATGTTGTGCTCCGCCAAGGAGCTGGGGATCGATGCGGATGCTTCCGGCCTGCTCGAACTGCCGGCGGACGCGCCGGTCGGTCGCCCGCTCGCCGATTACCTCGGCTTGCCCGACGCCAGCATCGAACTGAAGCTCACGCCGAACCGCCCGGATTGCCTCGGCCTGGTCGGTCTCGCCCATGACGTCGCCGCGCTGTTCGGTAGCCACGTGCGCGTGCCGGCGCAGGTCGATGCGCCGGTCACCGGCGATTTCCGCCGCGGTATCCGGCTGGAAGCCGGCGCCGACGCGCCGCGCTATCTCGGCCGCATCGTCGAAGGCATCGACGCACGGGCCCGCACGCCGCTGTGGATGGCCGAGCGCCTGCGCCGTTCCGGGTTGCGCCCGATCAGTGCGATCGTCGACGTCACCAACTACGTGATGCTCGAGCTGGGCCAGCCGCTGCACGCGTTCGACAACGGCAAGCTGGAAGGCGACATCGTCGTGCGCCATGCGCGCAAAGGCGAGGCGCTGAAGCTGCTGGACGGCTCTGAAGCCAAGCTCGATCCGGGCTTCCTGCTGATCGCCGACGAACACAAGGCCCTGGCCGTCGCGGGCGTCATGGGCGGCTTCGATTCGCGCGTCACCGACGATACCCGCGACATCTTCCTCGAATCGGCGCATTTCGCGCCGGCCGCCATCATGGGGCGCGCGCGCAAGCTGGGCATGCATACCGATGCGTCGCACCGTTTCGAGCGCGGCGTCGACCCGGCACTGCCGCGCCGCGCGCTGGAGCGCGCCACCGAGCTGCTGCTCGCGATCGCCGGCGGGAAGGCGGGCCCGGTGCTCGTGGCCGAGAACCTGGCCGATCTGCCTCGTCCCACGCCGGTGGTGCTGCGCCGCACGCGCCTGAAGCGCGTGCTCGGCCTCGAAGTGGCCGATGCGGAAGTCGCGCGCATCTTCAGCGCGCTCGGCATGCAGGTCGAATCGATCGCCGATGGCTGGCGCATCACCGCGCCAACCAGCCGCTTCGACATCGAGCGCGAGGAGGACCTCGTCGAGGAAGTCGCCCGCATCTACGGCTACGACCGCGTGCCGACGCATAGCCCGGCCGGTGCGTTGCGCCTGGCGACCGAGCCCGAGGCACGCATCCCCGAGCTCGCATTGCGCGAGCAGCTCGCCGCGCGCGGTTACTACGAGGCGGTGAACCTCTCCTTCCTGGCGGAAGATCTGCTCGCCCGCTGGGGTTTCACCGAACATCTCGTGCCGCTGGCGAACCCGCTGTCGGCCGATCTGGCCGTCATGCGGCCGTCGCTGCTGCCCGGCCTGGTCGAGGCGTTGCGCCACAACCGCGCGCGTCAGCAGGAGCGCGTCCGCCTGTTCGAGGTGGCCCGCGTGTTCGCTGCCGGTGATCCTCCTGTGGAAACCCCGAGCCTCGCCATCGCCGCCTGCGGCGCAGCCCGTGGCGAGCAATGGGGCGAGGCCGCGCGCCCGCTGGACTTCTACGACCTGAAGGGCGACCTGGACGCGATCGTCGCCTGGGGCGGCGAGCCCCACCGCTGGTCGGTGCATGCCGATGGCCTGCCGGCCTGGCTGCATCCGGGGCGGGGCGCTCGTATTGCGAAGGACGGCAAGACCGCCGGCTATCTCGGCGCGCTGCATCCCCAGCTGGCCAAGGAACTGGACCTGGGGCCCGACGTGCACGTCCTCGAGCTGGCCCTGGAGCCGCTCCTGGCACGCCGCCTGCCCAAAGCCGCGCCGGTGCCGCGTTTCCCGTCGGTGCGCCGCGACATCGCCGTGGACCTTCCGGAGGAGGTCGCCTGGGCACAGGTCGAACACTGTGTCCGGGAGGCCCTCGGAGGCCTGCTGACGGAGCTCCGGCTGTTCGACCGATACAGCGGAAAAGGCGTCGAGACAGGCCGAAAGAGTCTCGCTATGGGCTTGATTTTGCAGGACGCTTCACGCACGCTTACCGACGACGACGCAGATCGCTGCGTGCGACTGGCAGTCACTGCGTTGGAGACTTCATGCAAGGCAAGATTGCGAGGATGACATGGCGCTGACCAAGGCGGAGATGGCCGAGCGCCTCTTTCTCGAGGTGGGCCTCAACAAGCGCGAGGCAAAGGAATTCGTGGACGCCTATTTCGAGGTCGTCCGCGAAGCGTTGGAAAAAGGCGAGCAGGTGAAGCTGTCCGGCTTCGGCAATTTCGACCTGCGTCAGAAGAACCAGCGTCCGGGACGCAACCCGAAGACCGGCGAGGAGATTCCGATCTCCGCCCGCCGCGTGGTGACGTTCCGTCCGGGGCAGAAACTCAAGGTGAGAGTGGAGAGCTATGCTGGACCAAGGGAATAACACCGAACTCCCGGCCATTCCGGCCAAGCGCTACTTCACCATCGGTGAGGTCAGCGAGCTGTGTGGCGTGAAGCCGCACGTGCTGCGCTACTGGGAGCAGGAGTTTCCCGCGCTCAATCCGGTCAAGCGTCGCGGCAACCGCCGTTACTACCAGCGCCACGACGTGCTGATGATCCGGCAGATCCGCGCCCTGCTGTACGACGAAGGCTTCACCATCACCGGCGCGCGCGCCCGGCTGGAAGGCCCGCAGGCGCGCATGGAATCGAGCATTTCCCACCAGATCGTGCGCCAGGTGCGCATGGAGCTGGAAGAAGTCCTGAGCCTGCTGCGCCGCTGAGCGCGGTTCGCCGCTTTCGCGGGCCGTGCTCTTTTGAAAAGCATGGCCTAGCTGCTAGACTTTCCCACTTGCCGTAGCGTCGGGGCGTAGCGCAGCCTGGTAGCGCATTTGCCTGGGGGGCAAAGGGTCGTCGGTTCGAATCCGGCCGCCCCGACCAATTACGGTGATGTTTTCGAAAGGCGCCCTCGTGGCGCCTTTCTTTTAGGCGGCCCTAGACGTAGCGCGGGATCGGACCAGGGTGGGGCGTCTTGCGGTCCGAAAGGTCGAATGAAACCTCATCCACATAGCACCAGCCCCAGCCTTCCGGCGGGTCGTAGCCCTCGATGATGGGGTGGCCGGTGTGGCGGTAATGCTTGGTGGCGTGCCGGTTGGGTGAATCGTCGCAGCAGCCGACATGGCCGCAGGTCCGGCAGATACGCAAGTGGACCCATGGGCTGCCGATCTTCAGGCATTCCTCGCACCCGGCGGCGCTGGGGGTGACGTCGCGGATGCCATCGAGATGGCTGCAGCTGGCTTTCATTGCGTTCTCCTTGGTCGAGCGCGTCGGCCGTATCGTGCGCCTTCAGAGTTCTTCAACGGCATTTCAGACCCATTTCAGGACTCGAACATCCGGCCTGGCGAGGGTAGGGCCCCCTGTTCGCCGAGAGGCTACATGAAGACCTTCCCCCCGATCGCCGTGGCCGCGTCCGCGGGTTTCGTCGACCGCTGCCGCAATGCGCTCGAACGCTGGTTCTACTTCGGCATGGCCTGGCTCGTACTGGTGGTGGTTGTCTACGGCTTCGGTCGGGGCTTGGACGAACGGCTGCTGCATCGGCCGGAGGCGCAGCCATTGCCGTGGGTCCTGCATGCCCACGCCCTGGTATGTACCGGCTGGGTCGTCCTGTTCCTCATGCAATCGGGGCTGGTGCGGCTGCATGGTGTGCGTCTGCATCGGTGGCTCGGCCGGTTCGGCGCGGGCCTGGGCATTGCCTTGCCTGTGCTGGGCGTGGCCACCGCGCTGATGATGCGGCAATGGCATGTGCGGCAGGGACCAGTGCATGACGCCTTCCTGGCCATCTCCTTCAACGACATGCTGACCTTCGCCGTGAGCTTCGGCTTCGCGCTGCACTGGCGCAGGCAGCCGGCGTTCCACCGGCGGCTTATGTTGATCGCCACCTGCGCATTGACCGTTGCCGCGTTCGCCCGTTTCCCGCGGGCCTTGGTGCCGGTCAATACCTGGTACCTGTACGTCGACGGGCTGATCGGCCTGGGCTTGTTGCGCGACCTGGTGGTGGAAGGCCGCGTGCATCAGGTCTATCGGATCGGCCTGCCATGCGTGATGGCCGGGCAGGCGCTCGCGCTCTACCTGGCGTTCGCGGCGCCCGCGGGCTGGCTGGCGCTGCTGCATGCCGCGCTGGGCTAGGCGACCTTCAGCACGATCTTCCCGACGTGCTCCCCGCTTTCCATCAGGCGATGCGCCTCGACCGCGCGGGTGAGCGGAAACACCTCGTGGACGATCGGCAGGCAGCGGCCGGCGGTCAGCACGGGCCACACGTGCGCGCGCAGGTCGTTGGCGATCTCGGCCTTCTCCGCCGGGCTGCGGGCCCGCATGGTGGAGCCGGTGACCGTGGCGCGCTTGAGCGCCAGGGTCTGCAGGTCGACCACCTCCGCACGCGTGCCCCCCAGAAAGCCGATGACGACCAGCCGGCCATCGCGCGCCAGGGAGGCCAGGTTCCGTTCGAAGTATGAGCCGCCCATGATGTCCAGGATCACGTCGACGCCGTGCCCCTCGGTCTTGCCGAGAATGGCGAGCGCGAAGTTCTCCTTGTGGTAGTTGATCGCCTCGGCGCCCAGGTGGCGCACCACCGCGCACTTGTGTTCGCTGCCGGCGGTGGCGAAAGCGGTGATGCCGAACTCGCGGCACAGCATGAGCGCCGTGGTACCGATACCGCTCGTGCCACCATGGATGAGCACCCGCTCCCCCGGCGTCGCGCGGCCGATCCGGAACAGATTGGCCCACACGGTGAAGAAGGTTTCGGGAATGGCCGCGGCACGGATGGCATCGACGCCATCGGGAATGGGCAGGGCCTGCCCCGCTGGCAGGGCGCAGTACTCCGCATAGCCGCCGCCGTTGGTCAGCCCGCAGACGCGGTCACCGAGCGCGAACCCCTGCGCGTCGCTTCCCAGCGCCACTACCTCGCCCGCGATTTCCAGGCCCGGCGTGGGATGCGCGCCAGGCGGCATCGGGTAGTGCCCCATCCGCTGGATGACGTCGGGTCGGTTAACGCCGGCGGCTTCCACCTTCACCAGCAGTTCGTCCCGCGCCGGCACGGGCAACGGCACCGTGCGCGGCTGCAATACCTCGGGCGGACCGGGCGTGGTGATCCCGATCTCGATCATGCGGTCCGGCAGGACGATTTTGCTCATGGCGCGCACGGTGGGCGTCTGATCGGTGGATCGCGTCCCCGCCACCTTTACGCGTGGTCCGGTGAAGGGCATGTATCGGCGGGGACCGCATCTCCCCGCCTCGGCGATCGCTCAGTGGCGATCGCTCAATAAAGTACGCGGCTGCGCAGCGTGCCGGGGATGGCGGCGAGCTTGTCCTTCAATACGCCAGCCTGCTGTTTGTCGGCCGAGACGTCGATCACCACGTAGCCCACTTGCGGATCGGTCTGCAGGAACTGCGCGTCGATGTTGATGTTGCCCGCCGAGAACAGCTCGTTGATGCGCGACAGCACACCCGGAACGTTGCGATGGATGTGCAGCAGGCGCCGGCTGTTCGGATGCTCGGGCAGGGTCACTTCGGGGAAGTTCACCGCCGACAGCGTCGAACCGTTGTCGCTGTACCGCACCAGCTTGCTCGCCACTTCGATGCCGATGTTGTCCTGCGCTTCCAGCGTGCTGCCGCCGATGTGCGGGGTGAGGATCACGTTGTCCATGCCGACCAGCGGCGAGACGAACGGATCGTCGTTGCCCTTGGGTTCCATCGGGAAGACGTCCACCGCCGCGCCGGCCAGATGGCCGGCATGCAGCGCGGCGGCCAGCGCGTCGATGTCCACCACGGTGCCGCGCGAGGCATTGATCAGTAGCGAGCCTTTGCGCATCTTCGCCAGCTCGGTGGCGCCGATCATCAGCTTGGTGGCGGGCGTCTCCGGCACATGCAAGGTCACCACGTCGGCGCGTTCCAGCAGGTCGTCCAGGCTGCCGGCGGCGCGGGCGTTGCCCAGCGAGAGCTTGGTCTCGATGTCGTGGAAGATCACCCGCATGCCCAGGGCTTCGGCCAGCACGCCCACCTGGGTGCCGATGTGGCCGTAGCCGACGATGCCCAGCACCTTGTCGCGCACTTCGTAGCTGCCGGCCGCGGACTTGGTCCAGCCGCCGCGGTGGCACAGCGCGTTCTTCTGCGGGATGCCGCGCAACAGCATGATCGCCTCGGCGATCACCAGCTCGGCCACGCTGCGGGTGTTGGAGTAGGGGGCATTGAACACCGGCACGCCGTGAATCTTCGCCGCCTCCAGGTCCACCTGGTTCGTGCCGATGCAGAAGCATCCGACGGCGATCAGCCGGCGCGCCTGTTCCAGCACTTCGGCGGTGAGGTGGCTGCGCGAGCGGATGCCCACGATGTGCGCTTCGGCGATGCGCGCTTTCAGCTCGGTTTCCGGCAGCGATTTCTCGTGGTACTCGATCTGGCTGTAGCCGGCGCGGCGGAAGGTTTCCACGGCGCTCGGGCTGACGCCCTCCAGGAGGAGGACCTTGATGTCTTCTTTCGGAAACGAGGTTTTCATGGGCCGCCGGACGGGTTTCGCAAACCCGCACTATGCGGCAGCGCAGCACTGGACCGCAACGGCTGGGGCTGGCAGGCTGGGCGACCCGCCACCGGAGTTGCCATGACCTCGCCCGACCCGGCCCCGAATGCCGCCGCCCTGGCCGAACTGGCCGCCCGTCTGCCGTCTCTGCGCCTCTTGACCGAGCCATCGGACCTGGAGCACTACGGCCGCGACTGGACCCGTCGCTGGACCCCGGCGCCGCTCGCCATCGCGTTTCCCGCGGCGGTGGAAGAGGTGCAGGCCATCATTCGCTGGGCGAACGAGCACGGCATCGCGCTGGTGCCTTCCGGCGGGCGCACCGGCCTGTCGGGCGGAGCCGTGGCGGCGCATGGCGAACTGGTGCTCAGCCTGGAGCGGATGAACCGGGTGCTCGGCTTCGATGCCATCGATCGCAGCCTCACCGTGCAGGCGGGCATCACCCTGCAGGCGGCGCAGGAAGCGGCGCGCAACCATGGGCTGATCTATCCCGTGGATTTCGCAGCGCGCGGCTCGTGCTCGATCGGCGGCAACATTGCCACCAACGCCGGCGGCATCCGGGTGATCCGCTATGGCAATACCCGCGAATGGATCGCCGGGGTCAAGGTGGTGGCCGGCAACGGCGAGTTGCTCGAGCTCAACCGCGGGCTGATCAAGAACTCCAGCGGCTACGACCTGCGCCACCTGACGATCGGCTCCGAAGGCACGCTCGGCGTGGTGGTGGAGGCGACGCTGCGCCTCACCGATCCGCCGCCGCCGTCGCAGGTGATGTTGCTGGCGTTGCCGGACATGGCGGCGCTGATGCAGGTGTTCGCACTGTTCCGCGCGCGGCTGAAACTGCAGGCATTCGAGTTCTTCACCGACGTGGCTTTGCGCCACGTGCTGGCGCACGGTGCGCAGCGCGCGATCGACGGCGACCATTCGTTCTACGTGGTGACGGAGTTCGACGCGGCCGACGAATCGGCACAGGATGCCGCGCTGGCGGCGTTCGAGCAGGGTGTCAACGAAGGCTGGATCGCCGATGGCGCCATCGCCCAGAGCGAGGCCCAGGCCGCCGCGCTGTGGCGGCTGCGCGAAGGCATCACCGAAAGCCTGGCGCCGCACAAGCCCTACAAGAACGACATCTCCCTGCGCATTGGCGCGCTGCCGGCGTTTCTCGAAGAGATCCAGGCGCTGCTGGGTCGCGAATACCCGCACTTCGAAGTGGTGTGGTTCGGTCACATCGGTGACGGCAACCTGCACATCAACGTGCTCAAGCCGGCCGAGCTGGCCGACGCGGATTTCATCGCCCAATGCGAGCACGTGACCAGGCTGCTGGCTGGCGTGTTGCAGCGGCACGGCGGCAGCATCTCGGCCGAGCACGGCATCGGGCTGGTGAAGAAGCCGTACCTGGAAGGTACGCGCAGCGCGGCGGAAATCGCGCTGATGCGTGGACTGAAGCAAGTCTTCGATCCCCGCGGCGTCCTCAATCCGGGCAAGCTCTTCTAAGGCGGCCGAACGCTCCGGTTCCGGCCGCATGCTAGCCTTCGCGCTTTGAATCGCCGGAGGAGCCACGCATGGCCCAGGAACGCCGCACGCTGTATCCCGAGATCGAGCCGTACGACACCGGCATGCTCAAGGTGTCCGACCTGCACACGCTCCATTACGAGCAGTGCGGCAACCCGGACGGCAAGCCGGTCGTGTTCCTGCACGGCGGCCCCGGCGGCGGCATCAATCCGAGCTACCGCCGCTTCTTCGACCCCAAGGCCTATCGCATCGTGCTGTTCGACCAGCGCGGCTGCGGCAAGTCGACGCCTCATGCGGAGCTGACCGACAACACCACCTGGCACCTGGTGGCCGACATCGAGCGCATCCGCGAGCACCTGGGCATCGCGCGCTGGCAGGTATTCGGCGGTTCCTGGGGCTCGACGCTGGCGCTGGCCTACGCGCAGACCCATCCGGACAAGGTCACGGAACTCGTGCTGCGCGGCATCTTCATGCTGCGTCGCTGGGAACTGGAGTGGTTCTACCAGAAGGGTTGTGACGCGCTGTTCCCCGACGCGTGGGAGAGCTACTTGGCCGCGATCCCGGAAGCCGAGCGTGGCGACATGATGAGCGCCTATTACCGCCGCCTTACCAGCAGCGACTCGAAGGTGCGCGTGGAAGCTGCGCGCGCCTGGTCGGTGTGGGAGGCCGCCACCAGCCACCTGTACCAGGATCCCGGCCACATCGCCTCCAGCGGCGAGGACGAGTTCGCGCTCGCCTTCGCCCGCATCGAATGCCACTACTTCGTGCACGGCGGTTTCTTCGAGCACGACGACCAGTTGCTGCGCAACGTGGAGCGCATCCGCAAGATTCCCGCCGTGATCGTGCAAGGACGTTACGACGTCGTGTGCCCGATGCGCAGCGCGTGGGACCTGCATCGCGCGTGGCCGGAAGCGGAGTTGCGAGTGGTGGCGGATGCCGGGCATTCCGCGCTGGAACCCGGCATCGCGCACGAGCTGCTGGAAGCGACCGACCGCTTCCGCGGCTAGTCCACCAGGCCGGCGCAGACGGCTCGTCGTCATGGCCTTGCGGCATGCGCCGAAGGGCAAAAAAAAGCCGCACCCGTCGCCGGGTGCGGTCTTTTCGTCATGACCGGCTTCGATCAGTGGTCTTTGCCGTGATGGCCATGCTCGTCGTCGTGCCCGCGATCATGCTCACCATGCGGATCGAAGAAGGCCGGGGCGAACAGATCGACCACGAAACCGTCGTGATCCGACGCGCCGATCGCCTTGGTCCAATCTGCCGCATTGGCGGCGTCGGCCTCGGTCTGCGCCGGCGCGTCCAGGTCGGCGCGGCCGTATTGCATGCGCAGAAAACGGAAGGCGGCGGCGCGGTTCAGCAGGGCATGATCGAGCACCTGCACCGTCGGCACCTGGCGGCCTGAATTGCCGCTGCCGGCGTTGGTGTAGCCCTGGATCTCGCCGAAGTTTTCGGTGAACAGGAACGAATAGCGATCGTTCTCCGGCACCGATTCCACCGCGTTCCACAGCGCCGGGCGCACGATGTTCTGGCCGAGCTTCAGGAGGTTCTCGCTGTCCTTGTACCGACCCGAGACGAGGCCCACCACGTCCACCCAGCCATCACTGAACTGGTAGGCGTTGAAGTCGCCCACTACCAGCAGCGGCCGCGAGGGGTAGCGCAGCTGCAGGTCCTGCACCTGGCGGGCCAGCGAGACGGCCTGGGTGAAGCGCTTCTGGCGGTCGCGCACGGCCGTGGCAGTGTCCTTATCGACATTGGTGCGCGCCTTCGGGTGCACCGAGATCACGTGGAAGCGCATGCCGCGCACTTCGGCCGTCAGCAGCAGCGGCGGATGATCGTGGACGAACGCGGTGCTGCCGTTGTCGTCCCAGGTTTCGTCCGCGGCCAGCTGCCGCACCGACTGCACGCGCACGCGGTCGGTGCGCACCAGGAAGCCCACGTTGATGCCGCTCGGATCATGACCCGGCAGCAGGAACGCTTCGTACTTCACTGGATAGTCGTCGCCCAACTGCTTGGCCAGGCCCTGCAGCACGGCCAGCGACTTCACCTCCTCTACCGAGAGCACGTCCGGCAGCTTCAGCACGCTGCCGATATAAGCCGACAGCCGCCGCGTCTTCAGCGCCACCTGTTCCGGCGTCGGCTCCTTGCTGTCGCCGCTGCAGGTATAGGTGGTGTTGAATTCGCTGTCGCAGAAGCGCTCGGTGTTGAACGCGCCGATGCGCACCGCCAGCGGCGGCGTCGGCGAGACCGCGCGGGGCATCGGTGCGGCGTACTTCACCTGGAACGTGGTCGGGATGAAGGTATACGCGCCGAAGTCGTACGAGATGACGCCCTCGGCGCGGAACGTGGTGCCCGCGACGAATGGCGTATTGATCGGCACGGCACCGAAGTCGTCCGTGTTCATCTTGAACACTTCCGGGTTGCCGCTCCAGTTGGGCAGATCGACACCATCCGGCACCGGCACGCCGAAACGCACGCCCGGCTGGCGCAGCGAGCGCTTGCCGTTGGCGGTGATGCTCACCTCGGCGAACGGCTCGGTGCTGAAGCGCTTGTTGCCCGTGTTGATCATGCCGTTCTCGATCACCACACGCATGCCCACGAAGCACTGGAAGTTGGTCGCGCCGCAGGACAAATGGTTCGGATCGGACGAGGGCGTGTTCGCGCCGAACACCACCGCCTTCGGCAGCGTCGCGCCGTGGGCCGTCACCGTGACCTTGGCGTTCTTCAACTCCGTCAGGTGGTAGTAGTTGTCGACGGTCGCATCCACGTCCACCACGTCGCCGATGACCACCGCGGGCTTGGACGCGGTGAAGACATAGACGCCATTGGAAGTGAGCGGGTCGGCATCGGCACGGCTGTCCGGCGTCTGCATGGTGAAGCCGGCCGGGCCCACCGCGGTGACGACGTTGCCGCTGGTCTTCACCGACTTGCCCAACAGCGGCGAGGTCTGTTCGCGGCCCTGGATCTGCCAGATTTCCGCGGCGACCGGGATGTCGTAGAGGATCGCGCCGATGGCGCTGCCGCGCGCGAGCGTGGCGCCGCCGGTCGGCTGGTCCAGTTTGACCAGGAACGCCTTGTCCGGCGCGCCCGTGGTGCGGCCGTGGACGTTGACGTTGAAGCTCGCCTGGGTCTGTCCTGCGGCGATGGTCAGCGTGGTGTCTACCGCATCGTAGTCGCCCGCGGCGACGGTGGCGGTGTCGTCCTGAGTGGCGACGTGCACGCTTACGCCACCGGCCGGGGCCGGCTGGTTGAGCGTGATGGCGAAGGGCATCGCGACGTCGGCGGCGCCGCGCACGGTCACCGTTGCGTCGGCGATCGACAGCGCCAAATTCATCACCGCACAGCCGCTGGCCGCGTTATGCGGCGCGGTGGGCGAAACCACCACGAAATCGGCCTGATTGTCGCCGGTGTTCTGCGGCACGCCGGCGCCGTTGGCCTTGCGGCCGTAGCCCTTGTCGGCATTGGTGCTGCCCAGCGATGCGAGCGGCGTGCCCGCCTTGTACGCGGAGCCGGAGGAGAGGCCCACCTGATCCACGATCTGGCCGCTGGCGTCGAGAATGGCCAGGCCGCCATCGTCGGTGACGCCGGTGCTGTACTTGAGGTCGCCGGCCACGCTGCCGGAATAGCCGCTGCTCGCGCTGTTGGTCAGCAGCAAGTGGCAGCCCGGCGCGATCGCGGTACCGCTTGGGAAGGTCAGGCGCGTACCGGTGGTACCGCTGCTGTTCGATGCGTTGAATTTGTAGCCGGAGAGGTCGAGCGCCGTAGCGCCGCCGTTGAACAGTTCCACGAATTCGTCGTTGCCGCCGGACGGGCCGCGCACGCGGAACTGGCTGATGCTCAGATCGGCCGCCTGCACGGAGGTGACCGACACGATTCCTAGCAGCGCGGCCCATAGGGCGCGCCGGGCATGCTTTGCTTCCATTAACCCACTCCCTCTTCTGGGACCCGAACGGATCCTTCGGGGGCGGAGGCTAGCAATTTATTGCGACAGATTTGCTAAGCGGGGTCTCACTTGGAGGAGGGGGAATGGGGGGGCGCAGGGGCGGCCGTTTGTTGGGGTTTGGGGGAGGTTGGCGCGTTCGCGGGTGGTTGTGGGGCGGGGTTGCCCGCGGTGCGCGACGGGCGCTGATGGCCGCCTCGCCGCCACCTGTCGCGAGGTGGTCGCCAGTCGTGTCTCGCCCCTCCGGGGCGAGGGTTTCGCTCTCCTGCCGGAGAGCGAGTTACTTCTTCTTGCTTGCCCAAGAAGAAGTAAGGCGGTCTCTAACATCAAGTGCACCACCCCCACGACACGGTGATGCATGGGACAGCATTACAGCCATCTGAGCGCCGAAGAACGGGGCGCGATCATGGTGGGCAAGGCACGCGGCGAGAGCGCTCGGCAGCTGGCACGGCTGCTAGGCCGTTCGGCTAGCACGATTTCCCGGGAATTGGCGCGTAATGGGCACCGCGAACCGGCGGAGCGTCCGCGCATGGGTCGTCCGACACTTGGCTATGACGCCCGCCGTGCCGGTGCGCGGGCTCGACGGCTCGCGCGCAAGGCACGCCGACGGCGCAAGCTACATCGTGATGGGGCCTTGTGGCCCCTGGTGCGCCAGCTGTTAGCGCGCCGCTGGTCACCGCAAGAAGTGAGCCGCACACTGCGCCGGCAGCATCCTGACGAGCCGGCCAAACACGTGTCCCATGAGACGATCTACACCGCGATTTATGCCATGCCGCGTGGCGAACTGCGGCGTGAGCTGGTGGCCTTGCTGCGCCAACACAAGTGCGCACGCCGTCCGCGTGGCCAAGGGGCGAACCGGCGCGGCCGCATGCAGGATCTGCCGAGTATTCATGACCGCCCGCCGGAGGCCAACGAGCGCCTGTTACCAGACCATTGGGAAGGCGACTTCCTCAAGGGGGCGCGTAACCGATCGTCGGTGGGGGTGCTGGTGGATCGACGCACTTTGTTCCTGAAGCTGGTCAAGATGAAGGGGTGTTCGGCCCAGGAGGCGCTGGAGGGCTTCAGTCGCGCCTTCCAGGGCGTGCCGCCGGAGCTTCGCCAGACACTGACCTATGACCAGGGCAAGGAAATGGCGCTGTACAAGACCTTGTCCGAACGTACCGGCTTGAGCATTTATTTCGCCGATCCGCGCAGCCCCTGGCAGCGGGGCATCTGCGAAAACACCAACGGCCTGCTGCGGCAGTACCTCCCTAAAGGCACCGATCTGTCCGTGCATAGCCAGCGAGCGCTGGATGCCATCGCTCAGGAGATGAACCTTCGGCCCCGAGCCACCTTGGGCTACCACTGTCCGGCGGAGATGTTCATGCGTGCCATGGGGCACGATGACCTCGCTCAGGCCATCGATGATGCACTTCTAGATTGACACCGCCTAACCAAGAAGAAGGGCCCCCTGCGCGGCGCCCTCCGCAGCCTACGCTGCTGCGGGTGCGTTGAGGGCTGGCCGGGCTTTTCGACAGGGCATCCATGCCCTGATCGAAAAGGCGGGGACGTCCTGTCCCCGCCCGCCTTTGGCGGCCTGATCGTCCAGCCCTCACCGCCGCGAAGGGAACCCGGGAGATCAAGAGCGACACGGAGCGTCGCTTCGCTCGCTCTCGTTTTTTTCTTGCCGCGGTACGGCACTTCTCCTTCTCCCCTCCGGGGAGAAGGCGGGATGAGGGGTGGGTGCTCGCGACAGCGCCGCATCCGCAGCGAAGAAAAACGCTCAGCCCCCCGGCAGCTGCTTCGTCCCGAAAATCTTATCCCCCGCATCCCCCAGCCCAGGCAGGATGTATCCATGTTCGTTGAGCCGCTCATCGATCGCGGCCGTGTAGATCTCGATGTCCGGGTGGGCCGCTTCGATGCGCTTCAAGCCTTCGGGGGCGGCGACGAGGAACAGGCCTTTGATGCGCTTGCAGCCGGCGGCCTTGAGCATGTCCACGGTGGCGACCAGGGTGCCGGCGGTGGCGAGCATGGGGTCGACGATCAGGGCGATGCGCTCGTCCATGCGGCCGGTCAGTTTCTCGTAGTAGGCGATGGGCTTGAGGGTTTCCTCGTCGCGCTGCAGGCCTACGACGCTGACCTTGGCGGCGGGGATCAGGTCCAGCACGCCGGGGAGCATGCCCAGGCCGGCGCGGAGGATGGGGACGATAGTGATCTTCTTGCCTTTGATCTGGTGCACGGTCAGCGGGCCGGCCCAGCCTTCGATGTGCTTGTCGATCGTTTCCAGATCCTTGGTGGCCTCATAGGTGAGCAGGGCGGCGACTTCCGAGGCCAGCTCGCGGAACTCCTTCGTGCTGATGCCGGCGCGGCGCATCAGGCCGAGCTTGTGCTGGATGAGCGGGTGGCGGACTTCGACGAGCTTCATGGGCGATCCTGCGCGGTGGGCGACGCCGGATTGTCGCCCATGAGCGCCGGGGCGCCAAAAAGCAAAGGCGCCGCTCCAGCGAAGCGGCGCCTTGCGGCAACGGGCCGATACGGGATTTACGGACTTGCCGCGGCGCCCCCGCTCAGACACGAGCTCATGAACTTCTTGCGGTCGTCGCCCTTGAGTGTCTTGGCTTTCGGATCCGCATTGCAGGCTTTCATCTTTTCCTGCTGAGTCATCTTCGCCGGCGCGGCGGCTTCGCCTTTGAGGCAGCTGCTCATGAAGGCTTTGCGCTCGTCGCCCTTCTTGCCGGTGGCCTGCTTGTTGCAGTCGGCCATGCGCTGCTGCTGCGGCGTCAGTTCCTTCTTGGCCTGCGGTGCGGCGAAAGCGGCGGTAGAAACGGCGAGGGCCAGGGCGACGCTGGCGGCGGTCAGGCTGAAACGCAAGAACATGCGGGTACCCTCCTGGAGTGACCGGCGTGTGCCGGTGGGCGCAAGTCTATGCCTGTCGCAGCCGTTGGCTAGTGGGGCGAACGCCGGGCGCGTGGCCCGGCGTTCATGCGGCGGGCGGGCGCCTTCAGGCCGCTTCCGCCTTCATCTTGCGCGGGCCCTGCAGCAGGGCCTGGCGCACGTGGGCGACCACCAGATCGACCTCGGCGCTGGTCACCTTGAAGTGCGGCGTGAAACGCAGCGAATTGACGCCGCCATGGATCACGCCCACGCCGCGCTCGCGCATGTACTCCTCGATGGAACCGGCGCCGTAGCATTTGAAGTCCCCCGCCAGCTCGCAGGAGAACAGCAGGCCGGTGCCCTGCACCTTGGTGATGAGGCCGCCTAGCTCGTTCTTCAGCGCGTTGAGCTTGTCGACGAACTCCTTGCCGCGCTCGCGGATGTTGGCGCGCACGTCGTCGGTAAGTTCGTGCAGCGTCGCCAGCGCCACGTCCAGCGCGCGCGGGTTGGCGGTCATCGTGTTGCCGTAGATGCCTTTGCGATACAGGTTCGCGGCGCGCTCGTTCACGGCGAGCACGGACAGCGGATACTGCCCCGCGTTGAGCGCCTTGGAGAAGGTTTCCATGTCCGGTGCGGGCAGCTGCTCGAAGCCCGGATAGTCGGTGAGCGACAGCACGCCGTGCGCGCGCAGGCCCGCCTGGATCGAATCGATCAGCAGCATGGAGCCGTGCGCTTCGGTGAGCTCGCGCGCGGCCTTGTAGAACTCCGGCGTCACCGCGCGGCCCGGGTCGCCTTCGCCCATCACCGGTTCCAGGAACATCGCCTCGATGAACCAGCCGTGCCGGTCGGCGTCGGCGAAGGCGGCTTCCAGCTGCGCGACGTCGTACGGCGCCACGGTGATCAGCGTGTCCTCATGGCGATAGCTCGCTAGGTGCTGCTGATAGGTCTTGCGGGTGGAATCGGAATACAGCGCCGGCTTCTCGGTGCGGCCGTGGAATGCGCCTTTCACGGCGATGCGTTTGATGCTGCGACCCGCGTAGCGCGCGCCCGGCTCGGTCATCGCCTTGGCGTTGACGTCGGCGATGCGGCAGGCGAGCGAGACCGACTCGGAGCCGGAGTTGAGGCACAGATAGCGCGCGTAGGGATTGCCGCCGCGGTTGCGGCCGAGCTCGCGATCCAGCGCCTGCGCGAAACGCATCTGCGAAACGCTCGGCGTCATCACGTTGGCCATCACCTGCGGCCGGCTCATCGCCGTGCGGATGGCTTCGTTGTTATGGCCGAAGCCGAGCATGCCGTAGCCGCCGTTGTCATGGATCACCGCGCCCTTGAACGTGACGATCCAGGGGCCGCGCGCCGCCGCGGGCAGGTAGCGGTTGATCCCATCGTCGGGATAGAAGTTGACGAAGCCAGCCTGCGCCAGGCGCAGCTGCTCGGCTTCGTCGAGCTTGAGGAAATCGCCCAGCTCAGCGCGCAGAGCACGGTGCTGCTCCACCGCTTCGCCGATCGCCTGGGCCAGTTGCGGGTGGCTGGCGGCGAATCGCTCGATGGTCGCGTCGTCCAGGCCAGTGGTCTGCGGCGCGCCGCCGAAATCGCGCAGTTCGCGCAGCTGATCGATCACACCCATGATGGTTCCTCCTCAAGGTACGCAGGATCGCCATGGGGAAATGGCGCGTCCTGCCAACATCGCAATGAATGCCTGGCGGAAGCCGATGACGATCGCGTGTGGCAACCCCGCGCGTGGCAACCCATAGGCTTCTGCTCAATCGTGCACGCCGCGTAACGCATCGGTGACGCGACGATTCACCGAGGATAACCCGCCTTCGTCGGCGCCGTAACCCCGGGGGTGACGCCTGTCACCTGCACCGGCTGACGCCCGCAAATGCCCGCCAGGCCTTGTCCTGCCTAGCATCGTGACCAAAGGAGGGAGTCCATGATCACGAACGCTTTACCAGTCGCACGTCTGTCTGCCGTGGTGAAACACTACGGCGCTCACACTGCGGTCGACGGCCTCGATCTGATGCTGCATCGCGGCGAAATTTTCGCGCTGCTGGGGCCGAACGGCGCCGGCAAGAGCACCACCATTGCCATGCTGCTCGGCCTGGTGCGGCCAGATGCCGGACGTGTCGAACTGTTCGGCGAGGATCCGCAGCACATCGTGGCGCGGCGCCGCATCGGCATGATGCTGCAGACGGCGGCGCTGCCGGCCACGCTGCGCGTCGGCGAACTGCTGCGGCTCACCGCCAGCTACTACCCGGCGCCGCGCAGCCAACAGGAGAGCGCGGAGCTGGCGGGCGTGACCGATCTGCTGCGCCGTCCTTACGGCGCGCTGTCGGGTGGGCAGCAGCGCCGCGTGCAATTCGCGCTGGCGCTGTGCGGCCGGCCGGAGCTGCTGTTCCTCGATGAGCCCACGGTGGGCATGGACCTGGAGGCCCGCGAGAAACTCTGGGTCGCCATCCGCCACCTAGTGGCCGAAGGCTGCGGCGTGGTGCTGACCACGCACTATCTCGAAGAGGCCGAAGCGCTGGCGAACCGTGTGTGCGTGATGTCGCGCGGCCGGGTGATCAGCGAAGGCAGCGTGGACGATCTGCGCGCGCGCGTGGCGCTCAAGCGGGTGCGCTGCGTCACGCGCCTGCGCGCGGCCGACGTCGCGTCCTGGCCGGAAGTGGTCGAGGCTCGCGACGAAGGCGACCGGCTCTGGCTGTCCACGGGCAGCGCGGAAACCGTCGTGCGCCGCCTGCTCGCCGCCGACGCGCAGCTGGAACAACTGGAAGTCCAGCGTGCCGGCCTCGCCGAGGCCTTCACCGAGCTGACCCGCGCCGCCGAGGCGCCGACCGAAACCCGCGAGGCCGCCTGATGAACGCTGTCCTTTCCGCGAATACGCCCATCCAACCCATGCCCCGCGGTCGTGTCCTGGGCGCCTATCTGCAGGAAACCCGCGCCGAGGTACTCCGCTACCTGCGCAATCCGGGTTTCCTCGTGCCCACCTTGTTCCTGCCGCTCGCTTTCTACCTCATGTTCGGCATCTTCCTCGCGCACGCCAATAGCGCCGACGCGCCACGCTATCTGCTGGCCGCCTACGGCACCTTCGGCGTGATGGCCCCCGGGCTGTTCGGCTT
Organism: Dyella sp. BiH032; assembly: GCF_031954525.1. Classification (NCBI taxonomy): domain Bacteria; kingdom Pseudomonadati; phylum Pseudomonadota; class Gammaproteobacteria; order Lysobacterales; family Rhodanobacteraceae; genus Dyella; species Dyella sp. BiH032. The sequence goes on along the minus strand of NZ_CP134867.1, from coordinate 3,993,088 downwards.
CGGCGTGGCCTTGTCGATGGAGCGCGACAACGGCCTGCTCACGCTCAAGCGCGCGCTTCCGATGCCGCCGGGCGCCTACCTGCTCGGCAAGATGGCCATGGCCATGCTGGCGGCCGCGGTCGTGTCGGGCCTGTTGCTGGCGATGGCGACGTTTCTGGCCCACGTGCCGCTCACGGCGACGCAGAAACTGGCCCTGTTCGCCACGGACCTGTTCGGCACGCTGCCGTTCTGCGCGATGGGGCTGATGCTGGGCATGTTGATCAAGGGCACCGGTGCGCCGGGTCTGGTCAACCTGATCTACCTGCCGATGGCCTTCCTCTCCGGCCTGTGGTTTCCCCTAACGATGATGCCCAAGGCGGTGCAGCAGCTGGCGCCGGTGTGGCCGGCCTATCACCTCAACCAGCTTGCGCTGGACGCAGTCGGCCTGGGGCAGGGCGCGGCATGGCCGCACGTGGCGGCGCTGGCCGGATTGACGGCCGTGTTCCTGGCGTTCGCTATCCGCCGCCTGCGCCGGCACGGTTGAAGTAGCATGCTGCTTGTCACGACACCCGTCGTCGCGCGACCTGTGGGGAGGGTCACCGCCATGCTCAGCCTGCTTCGCTCCTGGCTCACGCCGGCGCCGGATTCGCGCGTGGCCGCGATCCAGCGGCAGGGCAAGTCGCCCTGGGCGGAATCGGTGCACCTGCTGTGGTCGGCGTGGGTGTTCATCACGCCGGTGTTCGGGCACGACTACACCTTGCGCTGGGCGTTGATCACCCTCGCGTCCTATCCGGTGTTCGTCTTGCTGTTCGCCAAGGTCATGCTCGCGCCGCGGCGCACGGCGCCGCGCTACGCATGGCTGCTGGCCGGCATGAGCATCGCCCTGGCGCCGTGGTATCCCAGCGGCATCGCGTATTTCATCTATGGCTGCGTGTCGTGCGCACTGGCCAACTCGCGCCGCTTCCTGACGCTGCTGCTGCGGTTGCTGGCGCTCAATGCTGCATATGCGCTCGTGACGTCGCTCGCCGGATATCCATGGCAAGTGTTGGTGGCCGTGCCGTGCATGACCATCATCATCGCGACGGTAAGCCACGTCGAGCGGATGGAGCAGGAAAAAGACGCAGCGCTGAAGCTGTCGCAGGAAGAAGTGCGCCGGCTGGCCGCCACGGCCGAGCGTGAGCGCATCGGGCGCGACCTGCACGATCTGCTCGGGCACACCTTGTCGCTGATCACGCTGAAGCTGGAACTCTCGCGCAAGCTGTTCGACCGCGATGCCGAAGCGGCCAAGCGCGAAGTGACGGAAGCCGAGCGCGTGGCGCGGCACGCATTGGCCGAGGTGCGTTCGGCGGTGACCGGCATCCGCGCCACCGATCTGGCGGCCGAGCTGGCCTCGGCGCGCCTGCTGCTGGAGTCCTCCGGCGTGCATCTGGATTACGCGCCACCGCCGACCGGCTTGCCCGTGGAAGTCGAGCGCGCCCTGTCGCTGGTGCTGCGCGAGGCGGCCACCAACGTCGCCCGCCACGCCCAGGCCAGCCGCGCCCGCATCGAACTCGAACGCGACGCCAACACGATGCGCCTGCGCGTGAGCGACGATGGCCGGGGCTTCACCGCCGGCGAGGGCAATGGCATGTGCGGCATGCGCGAGCGCGTCCGCGCGCTGGGTGGCCATCTGAGCATCGAGTCGGCGCGCGGCCGCGGCACGGTCCTGCTCGTCACCGTGCCGCTGCTGCCCTCGCGCCCTTCCGTGGCGGACCTGGAACCCGCGGGCAGCGGTGTTCCATCGAGCGTGTGACGTGCGCCTGCCGTTCAAGCCCGCGCCGGATTCGCTTTACCTCCAACTGCGGGCGCCAGCGTTCATCTGGCGAGCGGGGCTGGGCCAGATGGTATGGATCGTCACGCTCCTGCTGGTGCCGTTGAGCGTGCGCGGGTTCGCTCCATCGTGGTTCGTGCCCACGATCCTGAGCATGTTCGTGTTCGTTTACCTGCACATGCAGGTGTACTTCGGGTCGCCGCGGCGCCTGTACTGGTATGTCGCCGGCATGGCGGTCATGGGGATCGGGTTGTGGCCTGCCAATCCCGTCGCGCTCGGCTACGTCGTCAGTGCATGCACGGCGTTGTCCGTGACCCCTTCGTTTCGCCTGTGGCTGCGCGGCACGGCCTTGATGGTGCTGGCCTCGCTGGTCGCCGCGCTGCTCTGGGTGGACGTGCCGCTGTGGGTCCTGCTCGTGATGTTTATCGGCAGCGTGCTGGGCGGTTCCGGCAACTTTCTTTACATCAATAACCTGCGCAAGGACGCCGACCTGCGCCTTTCGCAGCAGGAAGTGCGGCGCCTGGCCACGCTGGCGGAGCGCGAGCGCATCGGCCGCGACCTGCACGATCTGCTGGGCCACACGCTTTCCCTGGTCGCCATCAAGTCGGAGCTGGCGCGTCGTCTTGCGCTGGACGATCCGCCGCGGGCCCAGTGCGAGATGGCGGAAGTGGAGAAAGTCGCGCGCCATGCGCTTGCGGAAGTGCGCGCCGCCGTCACGGGCATGCGGCGCGGCGACCTGGCGGCGGAACTGATTTCGGCGCGGCTGATGCTGGAGGCTTCCGGCGTGACGTTCCACGGCGACCTGCCGGACGGCATGCTGCTGCCGCCCGCGGTCGAGGCGCCCCTCGCGCTGGTGCTGCGCGAAGCCATCACCAATATTCATCGCCATGCGCGGGCCAGCGAGGCCTGCGTGCGGTTCGACATCGGCAAGGAACGGTTCGACATGCAGATCAGCGACAACGGCTGCGGAGGGCTTTCCGCACATGGCAATGGCGTCAGCGGCATGCGCGAGCGCGTCCGCGCGCTGGGCGGCCAGCTGGAGATCGATTCGCCGTCCGGGCGGGGCACGCGCCTGCGCGTTAGCGTTCCGCTCGCGCAGCTTCCCCGTGAGCGGGAAAGCGCCGTGGCGTTGCCCGGGAGCGTCGCATGATCCGGGTGCTGCTGGCCGAGGACCAGGCGATGGTGCGCGGCGCGCTGTCCGCGCTGCTCAATCTGGAGTCGGACATCGAAGTGCTGGGTTCGGCGCCGGACGGCGAGGCCGCATGGCGCGAGATCCAGCGGCTGAAACCGGACGTGCTGGTGACCGACATCGAAATGCCGGGGCTTACCGGGCTGGAACTGGCGCAGCGCATCCAGCGCCACGAGCTGCCGATGAAGGTGATCATCGTGACCACGTTCGCACGCCCCGGCTTTCTGCGCCGCGCGCTGGATGCGGGTGTGTCCGGCTATCTGCTGAAGGACGCGCCAGCGGAGAATCTCGCCGAGGCGTTGCGCATGGTCCATCGCGGCGGCCGCGCGATCGACCCGCAGCTCGCGCTGGAGGCGTGGTCGGAGGCCGATCCGCTCAACGATCGCGAACGCCAGGTGCTGCGCCTCGCCGGCGAAGGACAATCGGCTACCGAAATCGCTTCGCAGTTGAATCTCTCGCATGGCACGGTACGTAATTATCTTTCCGAAGCGATCGGCAAATTGGGCGTCGCCAATCGCATCGAGGCTTATCGATTGGCCCGGCAAAAAGGCTGGCTGTAAGAATTATTCGTAGCCTTAAAAAAAGTGCTTGCATGGATAATCGGGCTCGCGTAATGTTCGCGACCTCGCCAAGTCCGGCGAACTTCATTTTTGGAAAAGGTCTGGAATTAGCCATGTCGTTATTCGTCGTCCACGCCACGCTGCCCTCGCGCGAATGCCGCGACGTGCTGCCGTGCGGGCACGGCATGCGGCCGGCGAATGGCGGCCGCTTCCACACCATCGACTGATCCTCGCCTGCGGAGATCGGTCACCCCGATCTCCCGAGGCAACGCGAACGCCCTCGGGTTCTTCACCCGGGGGCGTTTTGTTTCCGGCGTTCGCAAGGAACGGGTCCATGCACCGAAAGGTGATGAAACGACCGACCAACGGAAGGCGACTTCCGCCCTGAAGCATCCGGCCGCCGGGCCGAGGCAGGGGCGACCGCGAGAGGCGCATGGATGCGCTGTGCCTTGATGCTTCGGCACGGGCGGCGAGTGACCGGGAGGTTTCAACGAATGCGGGCGCTTGCGCCCACACGGATGACCGGCTGGCGACAGCCGGCCATGCGAAGCATCGATACGACAGGCTCCAGCGGCTCGGGTTCAAGCGCCCGGCCGGTGCGCGCGGCGTTGCCGACAGCGTATGCCCGGGCCTGCACGGCGGTGTTTCGGGAATGACGTTAGCTCAGTCGGGTAGAGCAATGGCTTCGCATGCCATCGGGCGCCGGTTCGAATCCGGCACGTCGCTTGTTTGGATAGCTCAGACAGGTAGAGCACTGACCTCATAAGTCGGTTGTCGCGGGTTCGACTCCCGCTCCAAAACCCCGGGAGCGAAAGCTCCCTCCACAGGAAGCGCCCCGCGCGGCGCTGCCGGTATCGCCAGGGAAGGCGGTCCGGCTTCGCCGCAGCGGGAGCCACGCCGGATCGCCGTCCCGAGATGGGGCGGACGGTCGCCGGCAAGCGGGCGGTTCGCCGCGCCGCGGACAGCGTCCGTCTCCCCCGTGGAGGCGCGACGGTCCCGCGTCGCCGACGCCAGGGGCGCTTCCGCCTTAGTTTCCGCTCGGCCGCGGAGCGATTTGCGGACGATTATCCCGAAAGGGAGGGCGTGCCGCGCCCTTGGATTATCAAAACGATTATTTGCGCGTTACCGGCTGGCCCGCGCAAAGCGATTAACTCAGGCCGGCTTATGTCAGGGATAAGGAGTATTCCCATGTTCTGGATCAAGCAAATCGTGATCGGCGACGGCGAGCGCGGTTTGCTGTATCGCAACCGTCGACTGCAGCGCGTGCTCGCCGCGGGCGTCTACCGCTGGTTCGACCCGTTCGGCCGCATCGCGGTGGCCGTGCACAATGCTGCCCGCGCCGAGTACGCCGGCACCGACGCCGACGTGCTGATGGCGCGGATGGACGCGAAGCTGGGCGAGCACTTCCTGCTCGCGGACGTCGGCGTGGACCAGGTCGGCCTGGTGCTGAAGAACGGCAAGCTGGAAGACGTGCTCGCGCCGGGTACCCGCAAGCTGTACTGGAAGGAGCTGGTACCGGTCGAACTGCGCCTGGCATCCCTTGCCGGCACGCTGGAGGTGCAGCCTGATGTCGCCAACCGTCTACGCCAACTCGGCGTACTGACCAAGGTGGCGGTGGCGCTGGACGTGCCGTCCGAATCGGCGGGCCTGCTGTTCGTGGATGGCAAGCTGGTGCGCACGCTGGCGCCGGGTGCGTATGCGTTCTGGAACTTCCGCAAGAACGTCGCCGCCGAAGTGATCGACCTGCGCGTGCAGTCGTTGGAAGTCTCGGGCCAGGAACTGCTGACTCGCGACAAGGTGAGCCTGCGCGTGAATCTTGCCGCCAGCCTGCGCGTGACCGACCCGGTCGCCGCGCGCACGAAGGTGGCCAAGTACGGCGATTACGTCTATCGCGAACTGCAGTACGGCCTGCGCAAGGCGGTCTCCGCCAAGACGCTGGACGAGCTGCTGGGCGACAAGGCCTCGCTGGATGCGGACATCTTTGCTTACGTGCGCGGCCGTGTGACCGAATTGGGCGTGGAAGTGCTAGGCGTGGGTGTCAAGGATGTGATCCTGCCGGGCGAAATGAAGGACATCCTCAACAGCGTGGTGCAGGCGGAGAAGGCGGCTCAGGCCAATGTGATCCGCCGCCGCGAGGAGGCGAACGCCACGCGTTCCCTGCTCAACACCGCGCGCTTGATCGAGGAGAGCCCGGTGTTGATGCGCCTGAAGGAACTGGAAGCGTTGGAGAAGGTCACCGAGAAGATCGACAAGCTGACGGTGTTCGGCGGCCTGGATGGCGTGCTGAAGCAGCTGGTGACCATCAAGGAATGAAAGCCGTCGTCGCGGCAGATGGAATTGCCGCGACCGGCCCCAAGGAGAAGAACATCATGAGTACCGAAACGTCATATCAACTGTTGCATGCCGAGGGCGCCAAGCCGATCAAGGGTTGGGTGGACGGCGTGCCGCTGGAGGCGCAAGCCCACGCGCAGCTGCAGAATATCGCGGCGCTGCCGTTCGTCGGCCCGTGGGTCGCGGTCATGCCGGACGTGCACCTGGGCAAGGGCGCCACGGTCGGGTCGGTGGTGCCCACGCGCGGCGCGATCATCCCGGCTGCGGTCGGCGTGGACATCGGCTGCGGCATGGCCGCGGTGCGGACCACGCTGCGCGCGGCCGACCTGCCGGACAGCCTGGCGCTGCTGCGTTCGAGCATCGAGCGTGGCGTGCCGGTGGGCAACGGCGCCGGCGGCGAACACCGCCGCCTGCCGGACGGCATCGGCACGCGTCTGGTGCAGTCCGGGCTGGCGCAGCGGCTGGAGGGGATCAAGGCCAGGCACCGCAAGATCCGCACGGACAAGTTCGAACAGCAGCTCGGCACGCTCGGCGGCGGCAACCACTTCATCGAGATCTGCCTGGACGAGGAGGACCGCGTATGGGTGATGCTGCACTCGGGCTCGCGCGGCACCGGCAACCTGATCGGTACCTACTTCATCGAACGGGCGCGCGAACAGCTGGCCCACCGCGTGCTGGGTTTCCACTTGCCGGACAAGGACCTCGCGTTTTTCATGGAAGGCGAGCCGCTGTTCGACGATTACGTGGAGGCCGTGTCCTGGGCGCAGGACTACGCACGCCATAACCGCGAGGCGATGATGGCGCGGGTGCTCAACGAGATGCGCCACCGCCTGCCGAAGTTCCAGCTCGACAAGGTGGCGGTGAACTGCCACCACAACTACGTGCAGCGCGAGACCCACTTCGGCGAATCGCTGCTGGTCACCCGCAAAGGGGCCGTGAGCGCCCGCGAGGGCGAGCTCGGCATCATCCCCGGCAGCATGGGCACGAAGAGCTACATCGTGCGCGGCAAAGGGAATGCGGACAGCTTCCACAGCTGCAGCCACGGCGCCGGCCGCGTCATGAGCCGCGGCATGGCCAAGCAGCAGATCACGCTGGCCCAGCACCGCGAGGCCACCGCGCACGTGGAATGCCGCAAGGACGCGGGCGTGCTCGACGAATCGCCAGCCGCCTACAAGTCGATCGACGCGGTCATGGCCGCGCAGACCGACCTGGTGGAGGTGGTGCACACGTTGCGCCAGGTGTTGTGCGTGAAGGGCTGAGTTCCTGCCGCGCGCTGCGCCTCTTTGACGCCGCCTCCGGGCGGCGTTTTCTTTGGCGTGGCTAGAATGCGCGCTTCTGAGCGGGCCGCTTCTGAGCGGGGGATGGGGAGCGGGGTGGCGAACGGTGCCTGGACAAGAGGATGGCGATGGCTGGCCGCGTGGCTGGCCTGCGTCTGCCTGATCGCCTGCCATCGTCCGCCCGTTCCGCTGGAGCACGACGTCTACGTGTGGCAGCGCCAATGGAATCCCGCGGTGACGGCCGCGTTGACGCAGTCGGCCGACCTGATCCATGCATGGCGCGTGCTGGCCGCGCAGACCGATGCCAGCGGCCGCCTGCGGCCGGTGGCCATCGATCGCACCGCGCTCGCGGCCACGCAGCGGCCGGTCGTGCTGGTGATACGCATCGACGGGCAGTTGTCGTCATGGGATGCCGATGCGCTGCTCACGCAGGTGATCGCCCTGCGCGACACCTGGAAAGGCGCGCCGCTGGCGGGCGTCGAGATCGATCACGACTGTGGCACCGCGCGGTTGCCGACCTATGCCGGGTTTCTTGCCCGGCTGAAGAGCGCCCTCCGGGCGACGCCGTTGTCGATCACGGCGCTGCCCGCGTGGCTGGCGTCCGCCGAGCTGGAGCGCGTGGCGGCGCAGGCGGACGAAGTGGTGCTGCAGGTGCATGCCGTGCAATCGCCTCGCGCGGGCCTGTTCGATCCCGCGCTCGCGCGCACCTGGATCGACCGCTTCGCGGCGCGGGTGCACAAGCCGTTCCGCGTCGCGCTGCCGACCTACGGCTCGCGTGTGGCCTGGGACGACGATGGGCGCGTCGTCGCCGTGGAAAGCGAGGCCCCGTTGCTCGCGGGCGGCAGCGAGGCGAGCGAGCTGATCGCGGCACCGGCGGACGTGGCGACGCTGCTCGCCAGCCTGCGCGGCGATCCGCCGCGTGGCCTGGCCGGCATCGTGTGGTTCCGTCTTCCGACGGCCCAGGACGAGCGCGCATGGAGCCTGCCGACCTGGCGCGCGGTGATCGGCGGCACGCCGTTGAAGACATCCCTGGTCGCGTTTTTCCAGCCGGGCGCTGCGCCTGGCGCGGTGGACATCGTGCTGCGCAACGACGGCGAAGTGGACGGGCGCCTGCCGGGCCGCATCCGCCTGCCGGCGGGCTGCACCGTCGCCGACGGGGTCAACGGCTACGTGCTCGCCTATGCCAAAGCTCATCCGTTCCTGCGGCGCGACCGCGACGGCTGGTTGCGTGCGCACTACCAGCGCGCGGTCGGTTGGGCACGTTGCGGCGACAGACCTGGCGAGCCCGTGCCCGAGCCCTGAAGCGATGGCTATTCCGCTTGGGCGGCTTTGCCCGCATGATGCGCGCGCCAAGCATCTCCCAAGGGGAAGGATTTCCGATGTACAAGCGCCAATGGATCGCGGCCGCTCTGCTGGCCGGCGTGGCGGCTGCCGCTGTCTGGGCCTGCGGGCCGGACTTTCCCAGCCAGCTGCTGGACCACCGCGAAGCCACGCTGAAGGCCACGCCGCAGAACAGCTTTGCCTTCGAGGCGGCTGCCCTGCTACCGGCCACCGACAAGCTGCCCGCCGAGGCCGAAGCGCCCAAGGCGGACGATGCCGCGACGGTGGCCAGGTCGCTTGGCCTGACGCCGGAGCAATGGCAGCAGATCGAATCGTTGCGCCAGCTGCAAAGCGGCAGCGAGGTCTACGAAAAGAGCACAGGCCTGCCGGAGGAACTGCGCCTGTACGCGGCCGGCGCGGCGGACTACGAGATCGCGCAGATGGCCTGCGAAGGCAGCGACGAAGGCGAGGCCGCATCGGCGCCCGCCGACGCGCACTGCGCGGTGTCCACTGGCCCGGACATGGACCGCGCGGTCGCCAGTTTCGAAAAGGTCCTGGCCTTGCCGCCCGGACAGGCGAAGCTGCGCTCGGTGTGGGCGGCGTACATGCTCGGCCGCATTCACGCGGAGCGGGCTCGCGACCAGGCCGGAGATGCCGCCGCGTTCAAGCGGGAGCGTGACGCCGCGGCCAAGGCGTTCCAGCTGGCGCGCACGCGCGCCCTGGATGGGGGCAGCGATACGCAGGCTCTGGCGTTGTCCAGCTTCGGCGAAGAGGCGCGCCTGCATCTGTATGTCAGTGGCAAGCCCTGTGGCTGGAACGAGATCGCCGGTCCCGACAATGACTGTGGCCTGCATCTGGCGCCGGACGATCTGAAGCGCGCCATCACGCTGTATGCCGCGCAGGCCGGGCACGGCTCGGGCGGCGCGGTGCAGTCGCTGGCGATCCTGGCCGAAACGGCGCTGCGCGACGACCAGCTCGCCGCCGCTCTGGTCGATCACCCGGTATCGCAGCGCTTGCTGGTGGCCTATGCGCTGGCGCGGATGGACGACGTAGTCAGCGAAGCGGCGGATGGCAAGGCCACGACCCGCAAACCCCATCCGAGCCTGGTGGCCCTGGTGGCGGCGATCGAGCAGCGCGGGCTGGACCACGTGGAGGGCGCCGATCGCCTCGCCGCGCTGGCCTACCGCGTCGGTCGCTATGACCTGGCTGCCAAGCTGATCGACAAGGCGCCGGGCCCGCTGTCGAGCTGGGTGCGCGCCAAGCTGGCCCTGCAGAAGGGCGACCTCGCCGCCGCTGCCGCCAGTTATGCCGAAGCGGCCAAGGCCTTCCCCAAGGCGGACGATCCCAAGGCCAGCATGGAGCCGGAGAACACCCATCTGCTGGTGGGCGAGCAAGGCGTGCTGGCGCTCGCGCGCGGCGAGTACGTGGAGGCGATGGGGCGCCTCTACGACGCCGCCAATGCGGTTGGCGGCAGCGGCAACGTGTTCTTTCCCGACGACGAGACCAGCGGCATCGGCTTCGGCAACGACGTGTCCTATCTCGCTGAGCGTGTGCTCACGGTGGACGAATTGAAAAGCTTCGTGGACGCCCGCGTGCCCGCCACCCCGGCACCTGCGCCGGCCAAGGGCGGATCGGCCGAACCGGCGCCGTACGGGTTCGGCACGCCGCTGGCGGACAACCTGCGCTGGCTGCTGGCCCGCCGCCTGATGCGCGTCGGCCGGTACGACGAAGCGCAGGCGTATTTCCCGGTCAGCGGCGATCAGCGTTTCGGCAAGGAAGACTTGCGCGCGGAAGCCCGCGCGTTCGCCCAGGCGGTGCGCGACGCCGACAAGGCGTGGACCGACATCGGCAGGGCCGAGGCGCGCTACGCGGCGGCAGCGATCCAGCGCGAACACGGCCTGGAGCTGTTCGGCTACGAGCAGGGGCCGGACTACCAGGACGAGGGCGGTGGCTACCAGGGCGGCAGCGGTCATTCGGCAGACGATCTTAAGCAGACCTTCGTGACCGATGGCGAGCGTCAGCGCTTCGCCGAAAGCGCCGCCAAGCCCGAGCGCCGCTTCCATTATCGGTATCTGGCCGCCGATCGCGCGGCGAGCGCGGCCGACCTGCTGCCGCCGCGCTCGCAGGCTTTCGCCGCGGTGCTCTGCAAAGCCACCGGCTGGATGCTGGAGGGCCCGCCGGACTACGAGGACCAGTACCAGGGCTACGGCGAGGCCCCGCCCGCCGTCCTGCCGGAGCGGATGCGCCGCGCGCGGGCGCTGTACGACCGCTACGTGAAGCATGGGCCGTACGTCGATTGGGCAGCGGACTTTGGCCGGAATTGCGAAGAGCCGGACTTCGAGCGCGCCCGTGTCATGCAGCGCCATCTGTACGTCGTGAAAGCCAAGCGGGTCGTTCATCGCCATCTGCCGTGGATCGCCGGCGGCATCGTGGTGTTCGGAGCCGGGCTCGGTTTCTGGCTCCTGCGCCGCCGCCGGAAGGCGAATAAGCCCTCCTGACAGGCAGCGAACGTGCCCGCGCGGTCGGGCTGCGGGATAATGCGCCGTTTTCCGCCGCCCATGGCCGCCAGCCGAGTCCGCCGTTGAAGAAGTCCGATTTCGATTTCCAGCTTCCGCCCGAACTGATTGCCCAGGCGCCGCTGCCCGAGCGCTCGGCCAGCCGCCTGCTGCTGCTGGACGTGGAGCGGCAGACCCTGCAGGACCGCATGTTCCGCGACCTGCCGGGACTGCTGCGCGCCGGCGATCTGCTGGTCTTCAACGACACGCGCGTGCTGCCGGCGCGCCTGTACGGGCGCAAGGAAAGCGGCGGTGCGGTGGAAATCCTGCTGGAGCGCGTGACCGGCGCGCACGAAGCCATCGCGCAGCTGGGCGTGAGCAAGAAGCCGAAGGAGGGCGGGCGCATCGAGCTGGCCGACGGCAGTCACGCCGTGGTGCTGGGGCGCGACGGGCAGTTCTTCCGCCTGCGCTTCGAATCGCCCGAGCCGCTGGAACGTCTGCTGCGCCGGCTCGGCGAGATGCCGCTGCCGCCGTACATCGAACGCCATGCCGACGACAGCGACCTGGAGCGCTACCAGACCGTATTCGCGCGCGAGCCCGGCGCGGTGGCAGCGCCCACTGCCGGGCTGCATTTCGACAAAGCCATGCTGGATGCGCTGCGCGAGCTGGGCGTGGAGTTCGGCTACGTCACTTTGCATGTCGGCGCCGGCACCTTCCAGCCGGTGCGCGCGGACGACATCAAGGACCATCAGATGCACCGCGAGTGGCTCAACGTCGGCGCGGGGCTGGTGCAGCAGGTGCGCCGGACGCGTGCGCGCGGCGGGCGGGTGATCGCGGTAGGCACCACGGTGGTACGCGCGCTGGAAAGCGCCTGTCGCGACGGCGAGCTGCAGCCGTTCGCCGGCGACACGCAGATCTTCATCTTTCCCGGCTATCGCTTCAGCAGCATCGACGGCCTGATCACCAACTTCCACCTGCCGCAATCGACCCTGCTGATGCTGGTATCCGCCCTGGCGGGGCGCGATTTCGTGCTCGAGGCCTACCGTCATGCGGTGGCGCAGCGGTACCGCTTCTTCTCCTACGGCGACGCCATGATGATCCTGCCGCGGACGTGACCGCGGCAGGGTGCCGGGCCCGCCGGCGGCCACCCGTGGCGGCGTCCGCGAGCGGCAAACGGGCAAACCGGCGATAATCCCGCCCATGACTTCCCTTCGTTTCGATATCTCCGCCACCGACGGCGCGGCCCGGCGTGGCCGCCTCACCTTTGCCCGCGGCACCGTGGAAACCCCGGCGTTCATGCCCGTGGGCACCTATGGCTCGGTGAAGGCCATGACGCCGCGCGATCTGCTCGAGATCGGCGCGGAAATGATCCTCGGCAATACGTTTCACCTTTACCTGCGCCCAGGCCTGGAGATCGTCGAGCAGTTCGGCGGCCTGCACCGCTTCATCGGCTGGGACAAGCCGATCCTCACCGACTCGGGCGGCTTCCAGGTGTTCTCGCTGGCGCACAAACGGAAGATCACCGAAGAGGGCGTGACCTTCGCCTCGCCGGTGGACGGCTCCAAGGTGTTCCTTTCGCCCGAGGAGTCAATGCGGATCCAGAAGACGCTGGATTCCGACGTGGTGATGATCTTCGACGAATGCACGCCGTACCCGGCCACTGAAAAGGTGGCGGCGACCTCGATGGAGCTGAGCCTGCGCTGGGCCGAGCGTTCGCGGCAGGCCTTCGACGATCTGCGGAACCCCAACTCGCTATTCGGCATCGTGCAGGGCAGTGTGTACGAGAACCTGCGGCGCCGCTCGGCCGAAGGCCTGGTCGGCATCGGCTTCGACGGCTATGCGGTGGGCGGGTTGGCGGTGGGCGAGCCGGAGGTTGAGCGCAACCACACCCTGGATTTCACCGTGCCGCTGCTGCCGGCGGACAAGCCGCGCTACCTGATGGGCGTGGGGCGGCCGGAAGATATCGTTGAGGCCGTGCGCCGCGGCATCGACATGTTCGACTGCGTCATGCCGACCCGCAACGCGCGCAACGGATTCCTGTTCACCGCCGAAGGCACGCTGCGCATCCGCAACGCCAAGTACGCGATGGACACGCGGGTGATCGAGGAAGGCTGCGACTGCTACGCCTGCGCCAGCGGCTTCAGTCGCGCCTACCTGCGCCACCTTGACCGCTGCAACGAGATCCTGGCCAGCCAGCTGGCCACGATGCACAACCTGCGGCATTACCAGCGGCTGATGGCGGGACTGCGGGAGGCCATCGCAGCCGGGGGGCTGGACGACTTCGTCGCCGCTTTCTACGCCAGGCGCGCGCGCCCCGAAGGTTGAGCCGGCGGCGAACGAAGCCGGCGGAACAGGGTCTGTGATGCCGGCGCCGGCGTGGCGCGCATCGCAGTTGGGGCACGGAGGCGGGGCAGGGTGCTTGCAAGCGCCCCCGGCACCCTCCATAACCATGCGCTCCCGCGCCGGGGGCCGTCCGGCCGCTGCGTGGGAAGCGGGGGGCGTGGCATAATCCACGATCTTTTTCAGGCTTCTGGCGGAAATTTCAGCCGGCGCCGCTACTTACGAGACAAGCTGATGAATCTTCCGACCACTTTCGTGATCGCTCAGGCCGCTCCGGCCGCCGGTGCTCCCCAGGGGAACCCGCTGGTCACCTTCCTGCCGCTGATCCTGCTGTTCGGCGTGATGTACTTCCTGATGATCCGCCCGCAGATGAAGCGGCAGAAGGAACATCGCGCCATGGTCTCGGCCCTGTCCAAGGGCGACGAGGTGGTGACCAACGGCGGCATGGCCGGCCGCGTGGAGGAAGTGGGCGAGTCCTTCATCACCCTCGAGATCGCAGCCAATGTGAAGGTCAAGGTGCAGAAGGGTGCCGTGGCCCAGGTGCTGCCCAAGGGTTCGCTGAAGTCGTCCTGACCTTCGCTGGGGGAGCCGGCCGGGCGGACGCCCGCGTCGCGATGCGAAACGATGCTACCGCCGCGGCCTCTGCCGCGGCTTTTGACGGATGCAAGGCATGAGTGATTTTCCACGCTGGAGATATTTCCTGGTTGCCATCGTATTGGCGCTGGGCATCGTTTACGCGTTGCCGAACGTGTTCCTGCCGCAGCCGGCGGTACAGGTCACGGCCAACCGCAACGGGGTGGTCGACCAGGCGCTCGAGCAGAAGGCGCTGGGTGCGCTCAAGCAGCAGAACATCGCCTACCAGAGCGTCGAGCTGAAGAACGACCACCTGCTGGTGAGCTTCGGCAACGCCGACGTGCAGAAGAGCGCGGGCGACGCCATCAAGGCCGCGCTGGGCGACGACTACACGGTGGCGTTCAACCTCAGGTCGACGGTGCCGCACTGGCTGTCCATGATCGGCGCGCGCTCGATGCCGCTGGGCCTGGACCTGCAGGGCGGTGTGCACTTCCTGATGGAAGTGGACCAGAACGACGTGGTCGACAAGCAGGAGACGCGCTACGCGGACGACATCCGCAGCCTGCTGCGCGAGAAGAACATCCGCTACGACTCGGTCAGCCGCAACGCCGTGCGCGGCCAGGGCGTGGCCGTGATCCTGCGCTCGGCGGAAGACCGCACCGCGGCCGCCAATGCCATCGCCGCCGAGTATCCGGACCTGTCCACGCAGGACGGCCAGGTGACCGGCGACCGTTTCGTGCTCAACGCGGTGCTGCGTCCCGACAAGCTGCGCGAGATCTCCCTCAACGCCGTGCGCCAGAACCTGGGCACGCTGCGCAACCGCATCAACGCGCTGGGCGTGTCCGAGCCGATCATCCAGCAGCAGGGCGATAGCCGCATCATCGTCGAGCTGGCCGGCGTGCAGGACACCGCCGAAGCCAAGAAGCTGATCGGCGCCACCGCCACGCTGGAATACCGCGCCGGCTACGGCACGCCGCAACAGGCCGCGGATGCCGCGCGCACCGGCAGCGTGCCGCCGGATGCGCGCCTGTATAAGGACCGCGATGGACGCCCGATCCTGCTGAGCAAGAAGATCATCGTTACCGGCGACCAGCTGGTCGATGCCGCTTCCGGCGCCGACCAGCAGAGCGGTTCGCCGATGGTGTCGGTGACGCTCAACGCCGCGGGCGCCAAGAAGATGCTCGACTTCACCACCAGCAACGTCGGCAAGCCGATGGGCGTGGTGTACGTCGAGCGCGTGGTCGAGACCAAGGTGGTGGACGGAAAGGAAGTGCGCACGCCGAAGATCACCGAGGAAGTGATCAACTACGCCACCATCAACGGCGTGTTCGGCAAGAACTTCCAGACCACCGGTCTGCGTAGTGCGAAGGAGGCTTCCGAGCTGGCGCTGCTGCTGAAGGGCGGTTCGCTGGCCGCGCCGATCGATATCGTCGAGGAGCGCGTGATCGGTCCGAGCCTGGGCCAGGACAACATCGAGAAGGGCATGAAGGCCGTGCTGATCGGCCTGGGCCTGGTGCTGCTGGCCGCGGCCATCTACTACAAGCTGTTCGGACTGGTGGCTGACGTCGCGCTGTTCTTCAACCTGGTGATCCTGCTGGCGGTCATGTCGATGGTCGGCGTCACGCTGACCATGCCCGGCATCGCCGGTATCGTGCTGACCCTCGGCATGGCGATCGACGCGAACGTGCTGATCTGCGAACGCGTGCGCGAGGAACTGCGCAACGGCTCCACGCCGCTGGCGTCGATCCGCGCCGGCTACGAGAAGGCCTGGGCGACCATCCTGGACGCCAACGTCACCCACCTGATCGCCGCGCTGGCGCTGACCACGATGGGCTCCGGCCCGATCCGCGGCTTCGGCGTGACGCTGCTGATCGGCATCCTGACCTCGATGTTCACCTCGGTCACCGTGACCCACGCGATCACCGCGCTGATCCACGGCGGTCGCAAGCTCAAGACGCTGTCGGTCTGAAGAGGAACTGGAACTCATGGAAATCTTCAACCACAACGCCAACGTCAACTTCCTGGGGATGCGCAAGGTCAGCATCGGCATCGCCGTGCTGCTCATGCTCGTTTCGATCGCCTTGATCGCCACGCGCGGGCTGAACTACGGCCTGGACTTCACCGGCGGTATTTCCGCCGAGGTGAGCTACCAGCAGCCGGTGGCCGTGTCCGACGTCCGCGAGGCGCTGGCCAAGGCGGGCATGGAACACGCCGTCGTGCAGAGCCTGGGCGGCACCAAGGAGGTCTCGATCCGCATGCAGCCGACCGCGGCGATGAAGGACGCGCAGGGCAGGGTGAACCTGGACCAGGTCTCCGCCGTGGTCAGCAAGGCCCTGCAGGCGGCGCGTCCGGACGCATTGCTCAAGAGCCGCTCTTCAGTGAGTTCGCAGGTCGGCGACGAGCTGCGCAGCGACGGTACCGTGGCCGCGGTGTTCGTGATTCTCGGCATCGGCCTGTACCTGTGGGTCCGCTTCGAGCGCCGCTTCGCCGTCGCCGCCCTGGCGACCGAAGTGCACGACGTGCTGGTCACCCTGGGCGTGCTGGCGATCACCGGGCGCGAGTTCGACCTCACCGTACTGGCCTCGGTACTAGCGGTGATCGGCTACTCGATCAACGACAAGGTGGTGGTGTTCGACCGTATCCGCGAGCTGTTCCGCCTGGCCCGCAAGGCCGAGCCGGTGGAAGTCCTCAACCGTTCGATCAACAGCACGCTGTCGCGAACCATCATCACTTCGCTGTTCACTGCCATCACCATGGCGGCGCTGTATTTCATCGGCGGCTCGGTGGTGCAGGGCTTCGCCATCACCATGCTGATCGGCATCCTGGTCGGTACGCTCTCGTCCATCTTCGTGGCCAGCCCGATCCTGCTGTGGCTCGGCGTCTCCAAGAAGGACCTGATGCCGCAGACCAAGGAGAACCCGGAGCTGGCGCGGCGTCCGTGAGCAGATCTGGCGGTATTGGAAGAAAAGCCCGGCTTCGGCCGGGTTTTTTTATGGCCGGATTTAATTCAATAAAGCCTGTGCATTAACTGGATAATGCAGAAGGCTTTAATGGCACCTGGCCCGGCGCTGAGCCGCGGTAAAGCCGTGCCCTCGTGACGCAATAAATTACGATTCGGGCCAAGCCATTACCCGCGACCGTACGCCTGCGCACATCGGGGAAACGCAGGATCTAATCGGCAGGCGGGCACCGCAGGATGGCGCAGCGGCGCCATTCATTAAGTAATTGTTGACTTGGTGTAACGCCCGACGTTATTTTCGGGAGGTTCCTGATACGACAGTCAGGCGACAGCTTGCTTACAGCCACGGGAGGCCCGCAAGAAATCGTCGTCGTAACAGGGGATGCAGAGGGGCAGTCTGCAGGGGGAGTTTCCTACAGACGCAGCTTTGCGACCTTTTGGCCTATCGCCCAGGGGACCGGGCGGTTTTGCTCAATTTTGCCCACCACCCAGGCGGGCGTTTTCGGGGAGATCCAAATGAGTTTTCGATCGTTGAATCGCGGTTATCTGCTGCGCCATACCGCGTTGGCGGCTGCCCTCGCGATGGGCATGGCCGGCACGGCCTTCGCTCAGTCGACCGTCGGCGGCATCTACGGCCAGGCCGAGCCTGGCGATACGGTCACCGTCACCAGCAACTCGGGCCTGACCCGTACCGTGCCGGTCGATGCTTCCGGCAAGTACCAGGTGAACAATCTCCCGATTGGTACGTACACCGTGGCCCTGCAGAAGGGGGGCGCCACCGTGGACACTCGCTCCGACGTGGCCATCAAGGTGAGCGGCAACACCGAAGTCTCGTTTGCGAGCAAGACGAACGCTTCCTCGCTGTCGGCCGTGACCGTGACGGCGAACGCGCTGCCGGCGATCGACGTTACTGGCGTCGACTCGCGCACCGTGATCACCTCGCAGCAGCTGGCCAAGCTGCCGCTGGCGCGCTCGGCGGAAGCCATCGCGCTGCTGGCGCCGGGCGCTGTGCAGGGTAGCGGCTTCTTCACTGGCCCGGGCGGCCAGCAGCTCGTGTCGTTCGGTGGTGCGTCGGTCGTCGAGAACGCCTACTACATCAACGGCATGAACGTGACCGATCCGTTGAGCGGCATGGGCGGCATCGATCTGCCGTACGGCTCGATCGAGCAGCAGGAAACGCTGACCGGCGGTTACAGCGCCGCGTTCGGCCGTTCTGACGGCGGCGTGATCAACATGGTGGGCAAGCGCGGCACCAACGAGTGGCACTTCGGCGGACAGATTCTGTGGACGCCCGAGGCCCTGCGCGCCGACCCGGAAAACATCCGCCTGCGCAACGGTAAGCTCTACCAGTACCGCAATGACAACAAGGGCACGAACACCATCGCCAGTGCCTATGTCGGCGGTCCGCTGATCAAGGACAAGCTGTTCATGTTCGCGTCGGTGGAAGGCAACAAGACCGACGATAAGGCTGTCAACTCGGTCGCGTCGGGCACCGAACTGCGTCGCCACTTCAGCGACCCGAGCTGGTACGCCAAGCTGGACTGGAACATCACCGACAGCCACATCCTCGAGCTGACCAGCGCGTCGACGAAGCACAATTACAACGGCAACGTCTACGCTTACGACAACGACACCAACCAGCGCGGCGACTACCTGAATCAGGACACGCCCAGCAAGACTTCGGCGAACATGTGGATCGCCAAGTACACCGGCTACATCACTGACAGCTTGACCATCAGTGCTCAGTACGGCAAGCAGAAGACCGACCTGTATACGGCCCTGGGCAGTGACTTCAATGCCGGTCTCATCAACGTCCTCAGTCCCGATCAGCAGAACCCGGCACTGAACGGCGGCAGCAGTACCGGTATCGGCAATACGCAGACCGTGTTGACCACCACCGACCCGTCGCATCAGACCAAGGGTGCGAACTACCGTTTCGACGTCACCTACGTCCTCGGCGATCACACGATCACCGCCGGTATCGACAACCAGCGCACGCAGGACCTGAACGACGGCGATTACATCCCGACCAATGCCGGCTATGCCTGGGAATACAACCATCGCGCGAACCCCAATTCGCCGATTGCTCAGGACGCCGCCGGCAATCCCGTGGTCGATGCCCCCGGCAGCTACCCCGGCGGTGCGACGGGCTACTACGTTGCTCAGTACTTCTTCCGTACCGCAGCTTCGGTCCGCGTGGAACAGCGCGCGCAGTACATCGAAGACACCTGGCAGATCAACGACCGCTGGATGGTCAAGATGGGTCTGCGCAACGACCAGTTCACCAACTACAACAGCGATGGCGAGCCCTACATTCGCCAGACCAAGCCGCAGTGGGCGCCTCGCCTCGGCTTCAGCTGGGACGTGAATGGCGATTCCAGCTTCAAGGTCTACGGCAACGCGGGTCGCTATTACCTCGCCATGCCGACCAGCGTGGCGCTGCGTGGTGCTTCCGGCTCGTATTACACCCGCGTGTTCTACACCTACACGGGCATCGATCCGGCCACCGGCTATCCGACCGGCCTGACCCCGATCAATACGGCCAAGGGCCCGGGCGCTCCTTACTCGGAGAACAACGAGTACGGTCAGTCCCCCGATCCGGCCACCGTGACGGCGAAGAACCTGAAGGCGCAGTACCAGGACGAGTTCATCCTGGGCTTCGACAAGAGGCTCAACGACTCGTGGAACTACGGTGCCAAGGCGACCTATCGCGTCCTGCGCAACATCATCGATGACACCTGCAACACCGACCTCTTCGAAGCGAAGGCGGCCGAGCAGGGCATCGATACCACCAACCTGCGCGGTTGCTACTTCTTCAACCCGGGTCGCGGTGCGGTGTTCCAGCTGCCGGACGGCAAGGGCGGCTACGGCCAGCTGCAGATCAGCTCCAAGGACTTCGAATATCCGAAGCCCAAGCGCGACTACTACGCGTTGAACCTGTACCTGGATCATCCGTTCGACGGCAAGTGGCAGGGTCGCATCGACTACGTCTACTCGCGCTCCTACGGCAACTCCGAAGGTCAGGTGAAGTCCAACATCGGTCAGGGCGACATCGCTGCTACGACCGACTGGGATTACCCGTCGCTCATGGTGTACTCCGGCGGCCTGCTGCATAACGACCGCAAGCACCAGCTGAAGGCCTATGGCAGCTACCAGGTCACGCCTGAGTGGATGGTCGGCGGTGTCGTCTCGCTGGCTTCGGGTGCGCCGTACGATTGCTTGGACTTCTACGGCCCCAATGCCGAGTCGCCCGCGTACGATGGTCCGTACTACCACTGGTGCAATGGCAAGCCGTCGCCCTCGGGCTCGGCCGGTCGCCTGCCGTGGCAGAAGACGGTGTCGCTCAACGTTCAGTACCGTCCGGCGTTCGCCGATCACAAGCTCGCCTTCACGGCTGACGTGTTCAACATCTTCGACTCGCAGAACGAGACCTACGTGTACGAGTACAACCTGGGCGCGAGCTATCGCCGTCCGCGCGGCTTCACCACGCCGCGGTACGTCCGCTTCGGTATGACGTACGACTTCTAATGCAGCACTCGCCCCTGCTGTTTCATCCGGAGCGCAGGGGCTACTTTGTTTTTTTAAGCCGCGCCAGGGGATTCCCTGGCGCGGTTTTTTTTGAAAGGGGGTTCTTCGCCATGGCGCTGTCATGGCTACGCAGGGAAAGGAGCGAAATATGCGTTCAGGCTTTAGGATGAAGCGTGTCGTTCTCGCAGCGATGGGATGCATGCTGGTGAGCGGTTACGCATGGGCGGTAAATCCCGGCAAGGTCAACATTAAGAACAGCTATTACAGCGACGCGTCGTTAACCACGCGGGTTGGAGAGCGGGACTATAACTGCCAGGGCAATTTATGGTCTTGGGGTTACCAGACCATGTATCAGACGTTCACGGCTCAAGAGTGCCCGGATACCAGCGGCGGGATTAACACGGGTGGTGATGAACCTCCGGGGCCACCAAATTGCACGGTTGTCTACACGCCTTATCCCGAGGCCATTTGCGGTTAAAAAAATCGCCGGCGAAAGCCGGCGATTCCTACAGCGAGAGCTCAAGCGGCTGGCGCACGAGGCACAGCAACTGTGTGTTCGTTGATCTCCATAGGCGAATCGGCGCTCGGCGCAACCACGCGATGGAGATCGACTTGTTCCACTGGAATCGGCTCGTAGCCGGGACCGAACGCCACTTCTCCCAGCCTCCAGCCGGATGGCCTCCGCACCGCCCCCCAGAACCGCTTGAACGCCACCCAATGCAGCCCGATCAACCCATGGTCGTTGTCTGCATCCACCGTCGGATCGCCCACCCCCGTCGGCCTCGGCGCCATCCCATACAGCGACGTCCCAAACACCACATCCCACACCGACAGCACCTGCCCGAAATTGCAGTTGTGCAGCCCCGGCCGCTCGGGATCCACCAGCATGTGGTGCAGCCGATGGAACTTGGGATCCACGAAGATGCGCCCGAACACCGGCCCGAAGCCGATGCGCACGTTGGCGTGCGAGAAGTTCTGCACCAGCTCTCCCAGCAGCACGAGCCATGCGAACTGGTCCGGCTCCACGCCCATCACGATGCCCACCGTGGCGAGCACCATCGATTGCAGGAAGCCGTCGACCAGGCTGCCGCGGTCGTTGGTCCAGCAGCTCATCTGGCGCTGGCTGTGGTGCATGCTGTGCAGCGCCCACCACCAAGGCAGGGCGTGCTGCAGGCGGTGCATCCAGTAGTAGACGAAGTCGTACACCACGTAATAGCAGCCGAACAGCAGCCACGGGTGTTGCTTCAGCCAGGGTACCCAGTGCGTGATCGCGAGCGGTGAAGCACTGGCGTCGCCGGGGCCGGTATCGGGCCCGCCGAAGTAATTGGCTAGTGGCGTCAGCACCAGGAAGCTGAAGATGGGAAAGATGCCCACGAGCATCATCAGCGTGTACTGGAAATCGACGCGCGTCAGCTTGCGGTCGGCCCATCGCTCGGCCGGAACCAGGCTTTCCAGCGGACGGAAAATGAAGCCGATGATGCACAACTGCAAGGTGGCGATCAGCAGCGATTCGGCGATGTCCTTCGGATCGCCGGCTAGCCCTTCCAGATGGAGGGCGTGCAGAACAGGAAGAACGCCATGGCCGGCGAACCATTCGACCAGCATTGACCATAGTGCCGACATCTTGGATACCTTGCGAGATCGCTGCGCGGCCGTATGGCACGCTGGAAAACGCCAGGAGCATAGCGCCGCGCGGCGAGCGCCTCCACTTCGGCAGAATCTTGCGTTTCGTCCGGGTCAGGCTGCGCGCAGGCGTGCGTCCAGCTCGGCCAGTCGCTGCGGCGTGCCGACGTCGGTCCAGGCGCCGCGATGATGGCTGCCTTGCACCGCGCCTTGCGCCATCGCATGCCGCAGCAGCGGCGCAAGCTTGAAGCGAGGCGGCTTCTCCATCGCGCTGAGTTCATCGCCCACGACCGCGCGCCAGTCGCCGAACAGTTCGCGCCGGTAGATGCCCAGACCGCTGAAGGTGAGCCGGGGCGGTGGTGCTTCGTCACGCAGCAGGCCATTCGCGTCGAGCGCAAAGTCGCCATGCGGGTGGTGGGCCGGGTTGTCCACCATGACCAGGTGCGCGAGGCCCTGCGGTTCGGCGGGCAGCGCCGCGAAGTCGGCGTCGGTCCAGATGTCGCCATTGACGGCCAGGAACGGTTCGGGGCCCAGCAGCGCCATGGCGTTGAGCATGCCGCCGCCGGTTTCCAGCGGCGTCGCGCCCTCGTAGGCATAGCGGATGCGCAGGCCCCAGCGCGATCCGTCTCCTAGTGTGTCGGGGAATTGTTCGGCCAGGTGCGAGGTGTTGATCACCACGTAGTTCACGCCGGCCGCGGCGAGTTTTTCCAGGTGCCACACGATCAGCGGCTTGCCGCCCGCCACGAGCAGGGGCTTGGGCGTGTGCTCGGTGAGCGGGCGCATGCGTTCGCCCAGCCCCGCCGCGAAGATCAGCGCATGCCTCATGCGGCAGCCACCTGGGTGAGGTCGCGGCCGGCGACGTGGCGTTCCAGCAGTGCGGCGAAGTCGGCCAGTTCGGGATAACGGCGCGCCACCGAGGTCACATAGCGGTACACGGTGGGCACGTCGGCGAGATAACCGGACTTGCCGTCGCGATACCACAGCCGATAGAACTGGCCGAGCACGCGCACGTGGCGGTGCAGTCCGGTGAGATCGAACCAGCGCAGGAATCGCTCCGCATCCACCGTCTCGTCGATGACGCCGGCAGAGAGCAGGCGCTGCCGGTACGACTCCACCCAGCCTTCCACCCGCTCGCGCGGCCACACCACGTAGGCGTCGCGCAGCAGGGACGCCAGGTCGTAGGTGACCGGCCCGCCGAGCGCACCCTGGAAGTCGATGACGCCGGGGCTGTTGTGCTCGACCACGAGCAGGTTGCGGCTGTGGTAATCGCGATGCACGAAGCAGCGCGGCTGCTCCATGGCATTGCGGACGATCGCGCTGAACGAGGTCTCCAGTACGTCCCATTCCTCGCAGCTCGGCGTGTGGCCCAGATGGCGGGTGAGAAACCACTCCGGCATCACTTCCAGGCCGCGCACCAGCACGTCGCGATCGAACGGCGGCAGGTCGCGCCAGTCCATGCGCGTCTGCATGCGCAGCAGGGCATCCATCGCATCGCCGTAGAGCGCATCGGCGTTGGATTCGTTCAACTCGGACAGATACAGCCGGTTGCCGAGGTCCTCGATCAGCAGGAAGCCCTGGTCCAGGTCCTTGGCGCGCACCGCGGGCACGTGCAGGCCGGCGGCCGCCAGGCGTTCGCCGATGGCCAGCCAGGGGCGCGGATCTTCCTGCGCTGGCGGGGAATCCATGACGATCCAGCTGGTGCCCTCGTGGCGGGCGCGCCAATAGCTGCGGAAGCTGGCGTCGGAAGATGCCGGTTCCAGGACGAGTGCGGGAGCGGCGAGAGCGGAGCGGGCCCAGGCGAGGCGGGCGGCGGAGCGATCGGTCATGGCGTGGCGGCGTTTGGCTTGGGGGCAGCTTAGCGGGGGGCGCAGGCACGAAAAAGCCCGCGGACGGATGTCCGCGGGCTTGCGATGGCGCTTCGCTCAGGAAAGGTTGTAAGCCTTCTCTTCGTGCAGCGCGAGATCCAGGCCCATCATTTCCTGCTCGTCATCCACGCGCAGGCCGAGCGTCTTGTCGACCAGCTTCAGCAGCACGTAGCTGAGCACCGCGCTCCACACGATGGTGAAGCCCACGCCCTTGGCCTGGATCCACAGCTGGCCCCACAGCGAGGTCACCGTGCCGAAGCCGCCGAGCGTCGACGAGGCCAGCGGGCCGGTGAGCAGGCCGCCGAGGATGCCGGCCACCGCGTGCACGCCGAAAACGTCGAGCGAGTCGTCGTAGCCCAGCTTGTGCTTCAGCCGCGTGGCGCTGAAGAAGCACACCACGCCCGCGACGAAGCCCAGCACCAGCGAGCCCCCCGGCCCGGCGGTGCCTGCTGCCGGCGTGACGGCGACGAGCCCGGCCACTGCGCCGGAGACGATGCCCAGCACGCTCGGGCGGCCATGCATGATCCACTCGGCCAGCAGCCAGCCCAGCGCGGCGGCGGCGGTGGCGATCTGCGTCACCAGCATGGCCATGCCGGCGCTGCCGTTGGCGGCGACCGCGGAGCCCGCGTTGAAGCCGAACCAGCCCAGCCACAGCAGGCTGGCGCCGACCACCGTATAGCCGAGGTTGTGCGGCGGCATCGGCACCTGCGGGTAGCCGCGGCGCTTGCCGATCACCAGGCATGCGACCAGGCCGGCGATACCGGCGTTGATGTGCACCACCGTGCCGCCGGCGAAGTCCAGCACGCCCAGGTCTCCCAGCAGCGAGCCCGGGCCGCTCCACACCATGTGCGCCACCGGCAGGTAGACGAAGGTCAGCCACAGGCCGCTGAACCACAGCATGGCGCTGAACTTCATGCGCTCGGCGTAAGCGCCGACGATGAGCGCGGGCGTGATGATGGCGAAGGTCAGCTGGAACATCACGAAGACCGCTTCCGGCACCGTCTGGTAGCGCGAATCCGGCTTCAGCCCAGCGAGCATGGCCCGATCGAGCCCGCCGATGATCGAGTGCAGCCCGGTGACGCCGGCCTGCATGCCTTCGCTGCTGAAGGCGAGCGAGTAGCCGTACACGACCCACAGCACCGTCACCATCGCGGTGATGGCGAAGCACTGCATGAGCACGGAAAGCAGGTTCTTCGCGCGCACCATGCCGCCATAGAACAGCGCCAGCCCGGGGATGGTCATCAGCAGCACCAGCGCGGTGGCGGTCAGCATCCAGGCGGTGTCGCCGCTGTCGATATGCGTCGGCGCCGCCGTCTGTCCCCATGCCGGCAGGGCCATCGCCGCAAGCGCGCCGCCGGCCAGCCAACGGCCGAGGCGGCCCGTTTCCCGGTTCCCGTTCCCCCGAATCTCAGAGCGCATCGGCGTCGACCTCCATCGTGCGGATCCGGATGGCCTGTTCCAGCTCGCTCACGAAGATCTTGCCGTCGCCGATCTTGCCCGTGCGGGCCGCGGTACTGATCGCTTCGATGGCGTGTTCGAGCTGCTCGTCGGCCACGGCGACCTCGACCTTCAGCTTGGGCAGGAAGTCGACGACGTACTCGGCGCCCCGGTAGAGCTCGGTATGGCCGTGCTGGCGGCCGAAGCCCTTCACCTCGGTCACGGTCATGCCGGTGATGCCGGCTTCAGACAGGGCCTGCCGGACGTCGTCCAGCGTGAAAGGTTTGATGATCGCAGTGATCCACTTCATCCAGCGCTCCCCCGGAAGTAGGTTGATATGTCGCGATGCAGCACATTGCGTGCCAGCGTAGGAGCCAATCCGATCAATGGCTTGGCACAGCGGTCACGACCAGGCCGCGCCGCTTTGGCGCGTCGCGCGCCGGGGAATGCGCGGGTTTGGTGCAACCAGGCGCGATTGACCGGCGGCCCCGTAATCCGTACCATTTTGGTCCCGATTCGAGCCGATTCGTCCTTCTCCTAATCCCATGCTCCGCGTCAGCCGCCTCACCGATTACGCCACGGTGGTGATGACCTGCATCGCCGCGCATCCGCACGACGTGCTCAGCACCGCGCAGATCGCCGACGAGGCGCGCCTGGAGCTGCCTACCGTCAGCAAGCTGCTGAAGTCGCTCAGCCACGCGGGGCTCGTCGAGTCCTTCCGCGGCGTCAACGGCGGTTATCGCCTGGCGCGCCCGGCCGAGGCGATTTCGCTGGCGCAGATCGTCGAGGCGATGGAAGGACCGATCGGCATGACCGAGTGCGGCGTCGCCGAAGGGCAGTGCGAGCGCGAATCGCAATGCAACGTGCGCGGCAGCTGGCGGCTGGTGAGCCACGTGGTGGACAACGCGCTGCGCGCGGTGAGCCTCGCCGACATGCTCAAGCCGCGGCCGGCCCCCCAGGTGGCGACCGTCGCACTCAGCACCTTGAAGAGCAGGACCACCGCATGACCAGCGAACGCACCGAGATGGCCGTGGAAGAAAGCACCGCCGCCGCGCTCCGCGACAACGCCCAGGTAGCCGAGGCGCTCGGCCGGCGCTACGAGGCCGGCTTCGTCACCGACATCGAGACCACCAGCCTGCCGCCGGGCCTCAACGAAGACATCATCCGCCAGCTCTCCGCCATCAAGCAGGAGCCGGAGTGGATGACCGAGTGGCGCCTGAAGGCCTACCGCCACTGGCTGACCATGCCGACGCCGGACTGGGCCAAGCTCAACCTCACCCCGATCGACTACCAGGCGATCAGCTACTACGCCGCGCCCAAGGCCGGCCCCAAGTCGCTGGACGAAGTCGATCCCAAGCTGCTGGAAACCTACGACAAGCTCGGCGTGCCGCTGCACGAGCGCGCCAAGCTGGCCGGCGTGGCGGTGGACGCGGTGTTCGACTCCGTGTCCGTCGGCACCACCTTCCGCAAGGAGCTGGCCGCCGCCGGCGTGATCTTCTGCTCCATGAGCGAGGCGATCCGCGAGCATGGCGACCTGGTGCAGAAATACCTCGGCAGCGTGGTGCCGACCGGCGACAACTTCTTCGCCGCGCTGAACTCCGCGGTGTTCTCCGACGGCTCGTTCGTGTTCGTGCCCAAGGGCGTGCGCTGCCCGATGGAGCTGTCCACCTACTTCCGCATCAATGCCATGAACACCGGGCAGTTCGAGCGCACCCTGATCGTGTGCGAGGACGATGCCTACGTGTCCTACCTCGAAGGCTGCACCGCGCCGATGCGCGACGAGAACCAGCTGCATGCCGCCGTGGTGGAGCTGGTGGCGCTGGAGCGCGCGCAGATCAAGTACTCGACGGTGCAGAACTGGTATCCCGGCGACGAGAACGGCGTCGGCGGCATCTACAACTTCGTGACCAAGCGCGGCGACTGCCGCGGTGCGGATTCCAAGATTTCCTGGACTCAGGTGGAAACCGGTTCGGCCATCACCTGGAAGTACCCCAGCTGCGTGCTGCGCGGCGACCGCTCGGTGGGCGAGTTCTATTCGGTGGCGCTCACGCATCACCGCCAGCAGGCGGACACCGGCACCAAGATGATCCACATCGGCAAGCACACCAAGTCGAAGATCGTCTCCAAGGGCATCAGCGCCGGCCGCAGCTCGAACGCCTACCGCGGCCTGGTGAAGGTGGAGAAGGGCGCCGAGGGCGCGCGCAACTACACCCAGTGCGATTCGCTGCTGATCGGCAAGCGCTGCGGCGCGCACACCTTCCCGTACATGGAAGTGAAGAACCCCAGCGCGATCGTGGAGCACGAAGCCACCACCTCGAAGATCTCCGACGACCAGCTGTTCTATTGCCGCAGCCGCGGCATCAGCGAGGAAGACGCCGTATCGATGATCGTGGACGGCTTCTGCAAGCAGGTGTTCCGCGAGCTGCCGATGGAGTTCGCGGTGGAAGCGAAGAAGCTGCTGGAAGTTTCGCTGGAAGGCGCCGTCGGCTGACGCGCAACGAACACGTATTCTGCGGATTGGATTGACATGCTGAAGATCGAGAACCTGCACGCCCGCGTCGAGGGCAAGCCCATCCTCAAGGGCCTCACGCTCACCGTGAACCCCGGCGAGGTGCATGCCATCATGGGCCCGAACGGCGCCGGCAAGTCCACCCTGGGCAACGTGCTGTCCGGCCGCGACGGCTACGAAGTCACCGAAGGTTCGGTGGTCTTCGAGGGGCGCGACCTGCTCGCGCTGGAGCCGGAAGAGCGCGCCGCCGCCGGTGTGTTCCTCGCGCTGCAGTACCCGGTGGAAATCCCGGGCGTGAACAACACCTACTTCCTGCGCGCCGCGCTCAATGCCCAGCGCAAGCGGCGCGGCGAGCCGGAACTGGATTCCATGCAGTTCCTCAAGCTGGTGCGCGAAAAGCTCAAGATCATGCAGATCTCCGACGAGCTGCTGCACCGTGCGGTGAACGAAGGTTTCTCCGGCGGCGAGAAGAAGCGCAACGAGATCTTCCAGATGGCCGTGCTGGAGCCGAAGCTAGCGATCCTGGACGAGACCGACTCGGGCCTGGACATCGACGCGCTCAAGCAAGTGGCGCAGGGCGTCAACGCACTGCGCTCGCCGGCGCGCTCGTTCCTGATGATCACCCACTATCAGCGCCTGCTCGACTACATCGAGCCGGACTTCGTGCATGTGCTGGCCGATGGCCGCATCGTCGAGAGCGGCGACAAGACGCTGGCGCTGAAGCTGGAAGAACACGGCTACGCCTGGGTCAACGAGCGTAGCCCGGCTCCGGCCGGAGCGCAGGCATGAACCAGCCGGTGCGCTCGCCGTTCGTCGAATCGCTGCCCGTGGCGGACACGCTGGCGGGCTTGCCGGGCAGCGACGTGGCCTGGCTGGACGCGGCGCGCCGCGAGAATCTCGACGCCTTTGCCGACGCCGGCCTGCCCGACACGCGCGTCGAGGCCTGGAAGTACACCGCGCTCCGCGCGCTGGCGCAGCGCCGCTTCGCGCATGGCGATGCGCAGGCCGCGACGCGCGCGATCGACATTCCCGCGCTGGCGCTGCCCGGCGTGGAGGGGCCGCGGCTGGTCTTCGTCAATGGCGTCTTTCGTGCCGACCTCTCTTCGCTGGCGAGCCTGCCGGCCGGCCTGAGCCTGCGTCCGCTCTCGCGGGCGCTGCGCGAGGATGCCGAAGGCCTGCGCTTCGCGCTGTCGCACCGCTACCGCGAGGCCGGCGATGCGTTCGCCCGCCTCAACGCGTCGTTGGCGGGTGATGGCGTCGTGCTGCGCGTCGCGGCCGGCGTGTCCGTCACGGCGCCGGTGCACCTGCTGTTCGTTGGAGCGGCTGCCGAGAACGATCTCGGCTGGCACCTGCGCAACGTGGTGGAGCTGGAAGAGGGCGCCAGCCTTGTGCTGGTCGAGCATCACGCCGCGAGCGGTGCGCAGAAGCACCTGTCCACCGTCGTCGGCGACATCGTCCTCCGCGATGGCGCAAGGCTGGACCACGTGATGCTGCAGGACGCAGCCGAAGAGGCCAGCCTGATCCGCCGCACCCAGTTGCGCCTGAACGCCCGCGCCCACGCCACGCTGCATGCGCTGGAGCTGGGCGGGGCCCTGGTGCGACACGACCTTCGCACCGAGCTGTGCGGCGACGAGGCGCGTTTCGATTCGCGCGGCGTGTTCGCGCTGCACGGCCGCCAGCACGCCGACACGCAGCTGGTGGTCCAGCACAAGGCGTTGAATACGGCATCGGAGTCCATCTGGCGCGGCGTGGCCGACCAGCGGTCGCGCGGCGTGCTCCGCGGCGCGATCGTGGTCGCCGAGGGTGCCGACGGCGCCGACGCCTCGCTGAGCAGCAAGAACCTGCTGCTGTCGGCGCAGGCCGAGATCGACACCAAGCCGGAACTGGAGATCTACGCCGACGAGGTGAAGGCCGCGCACGGCGCCACGGTCGGCCAGCTTGACGAGCGCGCACTGTTCTATCTGCGCTCGCGCGGCATTCCCCACGCCGAGGCGCGCGCCCTGCTGACGGCCGCGTTCTGCCGGGCCGTGCTGCAGGACATGCCGAACGAGGCGTTGCGCGATCACGTGTCGCAGTTGCTGCTTTCGCATCTCCCCGCGGAATGACGCCCACGCGCTCCGCGCGAGCGCTCATGCCACCGGAATCCCCGCCGATGAACGCCCAAGCCCAGCTTCCCACCGCCTTCGACGTACAGCGCATCCGCGCGGACTTCCCGCTGCTTTCGCGCAGCGTGCACGGCAAGCCGCTGGTGTACTTCGACAACGCCAATACCAGCCAGAAGCCGCAGAGCGTGATCGATGCGGTGGACGAGCACTACCGCCTGCACAACGCCAACGTGTCCCGCGCCGTGCATCTGCTGGGCGAGGAAGCCACCGCGGCCTACGAGGGCGCGCGCGACAAGCTGGCGCGCTTCATCAACGCGGGTTCGCGCAACGAGATCGTGCTCACCTCCGGTACGACGCAGGCGATCAACCTGGTGGCTTACAGCTACGCACTGCCGGCGCTGAAGCCCGGCGATGCGATCGTCACGACGGTGATGGAGCACCATGCCAACATCGTGCCCTGGCAGATCGTGGCCGCGCGTGCCGGAGCGACGGTGAAGCCGGCACCGATCGACCAACGGGGCGAGCTGATCGTCGAGGAATTCGTCAAACTGCTGACGCCGGAAGTGAAGCTTGCCTGCGTGGGGCAGGTATCCAACGTGCTCGGCACGGTCAATCCGGTGCGTGAGCTGGCGCGCGAGTGCCACAAGCGCGGCATTCCGCTGCTGGTGGACGGTTCGCAGGCGGTGCCCCATCGCCCGGTGGACGTGCAGGCATTGGGTTGCGATTTCTACGCGCTCACCGGCCACAAGATGCTCGCCCCCACCGGAACCGGCGCGTTGTGGGCGCGCAAGGAACTGTTGCAGGCCATGCCTCCGTTCTTCGGCGGCGGCGAGATGATCCGCGAGGTGCGTTTCGGCGGCACCACCTTCGCCGATCCACCGCATCGTTTCGAAGCGGGCACACCCAATATCGCCGGCTTCGCCGGCCTCTCGGCCGCGATCGATTACTACGGCTCCATCGGCTTCGACGCCATCCATGCCTGGGAGCAGCAGCTGCTGAGTTATGCCACGGAACGGTTGCGCGAAGTCCCCGGCTTGCGCATCTTCGGCGAGGCCCGCGAGAAGGAACCGGTAATCTCCTTCCTGATCGAGGGCGCGCAGGCCACCGACCTGGCCACCCTGCTGGACCTGCAAGGTGTCGCCGTGCGTTCGGGCCACCATTGCGCGCATCCGCTGATGCAGTTCTACGGCGTGCCGGCCACCCTGCGCGCCTCGCTGGCGTTCTACAACACGCGCGAGGAAGTCGATGCCTTCATCACCGCGCTGCTGAAGGTGCGTTCGCTGTTGATGTGACGGGCCGCTCGTCCGGCAGCGGGTAAGGGACAAAGAAAAACCCGCGGGTTCGCCACCCGCGGGTTTTTTTGTTCTCGTGACTCGAGTGTGCTTACCAGATCTTCACTTGCTGCTCGCCCGAACGCACCATCTTGTCGCCTGCCTTGCACTGGAACGCTTCGGCGAACGCAGCCATGTTCGACGGCGCGCCGATCGCGCGGAACTGCGCCGGCGCGTGCGGATCGGTATTGAGCAAGGTCAGCTGCGCCGCCGGACGGATCGAACCGCGCCACACGCGCGCCCAGTTCAGGAAGAAGCGCTGGTCCTGCGTATAACCGTCGATGGTCTTCTTGGCCTCCGCCGGGTTCTTCGCCAGCGCCATCTGCAGCGCATCGTAGGCCGCGTTGAGGCCGCCCAGGTCGCCGATGTTCTCGCCCATGGTGAGCTGGCCGTTGACGAACTTGCCGGGCAGCGCCTCATAGCCATTGAACTGCTCGGCGAGCTTGCCGGTACGCTCGTCGAAGGCTTTGCGGTCGGCGTCGGTCCACCAGTTGACGTTGTTGCCCTGGGCGTCGAACTTGCTGCCCTGGTCGTCGTAGCCGTGCCCCATCTCGTGGCCGATCACCGCGCCGATGCCGCCGTAGTTCAGCGCGTCGTCGGCCTTGGCATCGAAGAACGGCGGCTGCAGGATCGCCGCCGGGAACACGATCTCGTTCTTCTGCGCGTTGTAGTAGGCGTTCACCGTCTGCGGTGTCATGCCCCACTCAGTGCGGTCCACCGGTTTGCCGATCTTGGCCACCATGTAGTCGTAGTTGAACTTGCCCGCCGCCTGCACGTTGCCGAAGTAATCGCCCGGCTTCAGCTGCAGCCCGCTCCAGTCGCGCCACTTGTCCGGATAGCCGATCTTGGGCGTGAAGCTGGCCCACTTCTCCAGCGCCTTCTGCTTGGTGGCCGCGCTCATCCATTCCAGGTTCTCGATGCGCGCCTTGTAGGCGGTGCGCAGGTTGTCCACCAGCGCCTGCGCGCGCTGCTTGGATTCGGGCGAGAAATACCGCGCGACGTAGAGCTCGCCCAGTGCCATACCCATGCCGTCATTGACGGCGTCGAGCGTGCGCTTCCAGCGCGCCTTCATTTCCTTCTGGTCATTGAGCGTCTTCGCGTTGAAGTCGAAGTCCTCCTGCTGGAAAGCCTTCGACAGGTAGGGTGCCGCGCTGTCCACGGCATGGAAGCGCAGATAGGCCTGCCAGTCCGATGCCGGCACGTCGGCCAGCATCTTGTCGAATTCCGTGAAGAACTTGGGGTGCGACAGCGAGAAGCCATCCGTCACGTCGGCGCCTTGCGCCTTGAAGAACGCGGCCCAGTCGAAATGCGGGGTCACCTTGTCCGCATCGGCGATGCTCACGTAGTGGTAGCGATTCTCCGGTTTGCGCAGCTCGGTGGGCACCAGCGAGGCGCCGGCGAGGCGCGTCTCGAACGCCATCACCGCCTTGGCCTGCACCTGCGCGTCCGCCGCGCTCACACCCACCAGTTGCAGCGTGCGCGCGATGTGCGCGACGTAGGCTTCGCGGATCTTGGCGAAGTCCGGCTTGCTGTAATAGTCGGCCGTCGGCAGACCCAGCCCGCCCTGGCCGGCGTAGGCGATCTGCCGGCTGGAATCCTTGAAGTCCGGGCTGCCGTAGAAGCGGAAGACCACGGCGTCGCCCCGAGCATAGGTGTCGCGGAGGTAGGCGGCGACGTCGTTGGGATTCTTCAGCGCGTCGATGCTGGCGAGCTGCGGCTTGATCGGGTCGTAGCCCGCTTTCTCGATCGCCGCTTCGTCCATGCCGGAGGCGTAGAGGTAACCGATCTTCTGTTCGATCGAGCCGGCCTTGGCGCCCGCCGGGTTCTTCGCCGCCTGCTCGACGATAGTGCGCTGCGCGTCGAGGCTGTCTTCGCGCAGGGCGTCGAACGAACCCCAGCGCGTGCGATCCGGCGGGATCGGATGAGCGGCCACCCACTTGGCGTTGACGAAGCCGTTGAAGTCGGCGCAGGGGGCGGTCTTCTTGTCCAGTTCCTTGACGTCGAAGTGGCCGGAAGGGCCGGCGACGGCGATGGTGGACAAGGCCAGGCCGATGGCCAGGGCCAGCGGTTTCGCGAGGTTTTTCATGGAGTCTCCCTGTGGTGCGGATCGCCGCGCCGCCGCGCGGTGGACGGGTGGTTGACCGGGCAGGCTAGGCGGGGGTGGAGAGGGGTCGACAGTGTCGAAGGTCACGCGAGGGGAGGTCTTTTTTCTTTGGTTTTGCACAGGTGCGGTGAGGGGGCTGTAAGTGGTTGGGGGTCGCTCGCAGTCAGGCGTCATGGCTTGGTTGTCGCGCGTGTGTCGCCAGTCTGGTCTCGCCCCTTGCGGGGCGAGGGTTTCGCTCTCCTGCCGGAGAGCGAGTTACTTCTTCTTGCTTGCCCAAGAAGAAGTAACCAAGAAGAAGGGCCCCCTGCGCGGCGCCCTCCGCAGCCTACGCTGCTGCGGGTGCGTTGAGGGCTGGCCGGGCTTTTCGACAGGGCATCCATGCCCTGATCGAAAAGGCGGGGACATCCATGTCCCCGCCCGCCTGCGGCGGCCTGATCGTCCAGCCCTCACCGCCGCGAAGGGGCCCGGCAGATCAAGAGCAATGCGGAGCGTCGCTTCGCTCGCTCTTGCTTTGGTCATTGCTGCTTGCCTCGGTACCGCACTTCTCCTTCTCCCCTCAGGGGAGAAGGCGGGATGAGGGGCCGGTGCTTGCGACAACGCAGCTCCTCTCGGCTCTCAAACCCATACCCCCATTACCCCTAACCCAGCTTCACCGGCGTCCCCACCGGTCTACGCGAGCTGATGCGATACACGCAGCGTCTGGCGCCGGCGAGCAGGTGTTGTTCGCGTTTCACGCTCGCTTCTTCGCCCAGTACTTCCTGGAACAGTTCCAGCTCGGCGCGGCAAAAGCCCTGGCAGGCGCGGGCGGCGGAGCAGATGGGGCAGTGGTCTTCGATGAGGAGCCAGTCGCGGCCGTCTTTCTCGGCGCGCGCCATGTAGCCCTCCTGTTCGCGGATCGCGGCGAGGCGGCGTACGCGGTCGGCGAGGGTGCGGGCCGTACCGATCGCCTGGAGATAGTGGCGGCGGTTGTCGTCGCGGCGCGCGTCGACCAGCTTGTCCACGCCGGCCTCGCCGAACAGGGCGCGCACGGATTGGATCAGGTCTACCGCCAACTGCGCGTGGGCATCCGGGAAGCGGGCATGGCCGGCCGCGGTGAGCGACCACAGCTGGCGAGGGCGGCCGGCGCCGGTACCGCGCTGCGGCTCGCCGGCGATCAGCGCCTCGTCGAGCAGCTTCTGCACCTGCTGCCGGATCGCTTCCGCACTTACGCCCAGCGATTCCGCCAAGGCGGCGGTGCTTTGCGGGCCGTTCGTCTTGAGCAGACGCAGGATGCGTTCGCTGGTGGGGTCGATATTTTCAAAGGACATACTTGTTTAATTCCCTGCGGCGGGTCTAATATCCCAAGCCATAACTTGGATATTGGCGCGCACGGCGCGCATTGTCGAGGAACGCATGGCAACTACCACGACTTCTGCCTCCTGGGCGGATCTGCTCTCGGGGCGCAACGGCATCCGTTCGATGGCGCTAGCGGGCGGCACGGCATTGCATGCGATCAACGTCTACGTCGTGACCACCATCATGCCGTCGATCGTCGCCGACATCGGCGGCCTGGCGTACTACGCCTGGAACACGACGTTATTCGTGGTCGCTTCGATCATCGGCGCCACGCTGGCGGCATCGCTGGCGGGACGGCTGGGCGGCAAGGGCGCGTATCTGCTGGGGCTGGCCGCGTTCACGGCCGGAACGCTGGCCTGCGCGGCTGCGCCGTCCATGCCGTGGCTGCTGTCCGGGCGCAGCTTGCAGGGGCTGGGCGGCGGCGTGCTGGTGTCGCTGGCGTATGTGCTGATCCGACAGGTGTTCGAGCCCGCGCTGTGGTCGCGCGCGATGGGGCTGGTGTCTGCGATGTGGGGCATCGCCACGCTGTCGGGGCCGGCGATCGGCGGCGTATTTGCGCAGCTTGGCGAATGGCGCTGGGCGTTCTGGAGCCTGTTGCCGGTAGTAGCGGTGCTGGCCGGGATCGTGCTCGTCTGGTTGCCCGCGGTGCCGGCTGCCGGCGAGCGTACGGCGGTACCGGGCGGGCGGCTCGCGCTGCTGGCGGCGTCGGTGCTGGCGGTATCGATGGCGAGCTTGGCCGACTCGCGGCTGCTGCAATGCGCCGGCATCGCGACCAGTCTGGTCCTGGCCGCGCTGATCGTGCGCGCCGACCGCCACGCCGAAGCGCGACTCCTGCCCACCGGCGCCTACGCACGATCGCGCCTGCGCGCGCTTTACCTGGTGATCGCCCTGCTGGTGATCGGCAGCACGGTGGAGATCTTCGTGCCGTACTTCCTGCAGACCATCCTGGGCCACGAACCACTGGTGGCGGGCTATCTCACGGCCGTGATGGCGGGCGGCTGGAGTTTCGGCTCCATGCTGAGCGCCGGCCGCGGCGGCGCTTTCGGTACGCGCTGCATTCGTCTCGGACCGGCGCTGATGGCCGTGGCGCTGGCGGCGCTCGCGTGGTTGTTCCAGCAGCCGGCGGAACTCATGCGCGGGCCGGCCTTCGGCGCGCTGTGCGCGGGCCTGGCCGGCGTCGGTCTCGGCATCGGCCTGGCCTGGCCGCACCTGCTCACGAACCTGCTCCAGGCCGCGCCGGCGGAAGAGGGCGCCCTTGCGTCCTCGTCCATCTCCACGGTGCAGCTCTACGCGATGTCGCTGGGCGCCGCGGTCGCCGGCTGGGTGGCCAACGCCGCTGGCCTGGGCGATCCGGGCGGCGTGCCCGGCGCGCGAACCGCGGCGGCGTGGCTGCTCGGCGGTTTCGCGGCACTGGTCGCGCTGGGCCTGCCGACCGCGCGGCGCGCCGCATCGCTCCCTCACTGACCCCACGAAGAAGAAGGAACCAACGACATGGCTATCGAATTGCTGCCGCTGCCCTACGAGCTCCATGGCCTGGCGCCGCACCTTTCCGCGGAAACGCTGGAGTATCACTACGGCAAGCACCACCGCGCCTACGTCACCAACCTCAACGCGCTGATCGCGGGCACCGAGTTCGAAGGCATGCAACTGGAGGAGATCGTCCGCCGCGCGTCGGGCCCCATCTTCAACAACGCTGCCCAGGCCTGGAACCACAGTTTCTACTGGAACTCGATGAGTCCGCGCGGCGGCGGCGCGCCGCAGGGCCGCCTGGCGGATGCGATCGCGCGCGACTTCGGTTCCTTCGAGGCTTTCAAGGAGGCATTTGCCAAATCCGGCACGACGCTGTTCGGCTCGGGCTGGACCTGGCTGGTGCAGCGGCCGGACGGAAAGCTGGCGATCGTCAACACGGCCAATGCGGATACACCGCTCACCGGCGAAGATCGCCCGCTGCTGGTCGCCGATGTGTGGGAACACGCGTATTACATCGATTACCGGAACGCGCGCCCGAATTACCTGCAGGCATTCTGGCAGCTCGCGCACTGGGAGTTCGCGGCCGACCACCTGGCTTGACCGCCCGCGGACGTCTATCCGCCCCGCGCGCGCCGTGGCTCGCGGGGCAGGGCAGGCATTATCATCCCGCCCATGCCCACGACCTCTCTCCCCGCTTTCCGGACGGCCACCGCCGCCGACATACCCGCCATCGTCACCCTCGTCGAGTCCGCCTATCGCGGCGATTCGGGCCGGCTCGGCTGGACCACCGAATCGGACCTGCTCGATGGCCGGCGCACCGACGCCGAAGGCGTGGCGGCCCTGCTCGACCAGGCCGACAGCGTGATACTGCTGGCCGAACGCGACGGCGAGCTGCTGGCCTGCTGCCACGTGGAGCGGCAGCAGGAAGCAGGCTATTTCGGCATGTTCGCAGTCAATCCCCTGTTGCAGAACGGCGGCATCGGCAAGGCCCTGCTGGCCGAGGCCGAGCGTTACGCGCGCGAGCAATGGCAATGCCTGGCCATGCGCATGACGGTGATCGAGCAGCGCGCCGAACTCATCGAGTGGTACGAGCGCCGCGGCTACCAGCGCACCGGCGAATACCGGCCGTTTCCCTACGGCGACGAGCGCTTCGGCATCCCGCGCCGCGACGACCTGCGTTTCGAGTGGATGGTGAAGACGCTGGGATGCGTGGCATGAGCGAGGACGTGACCGGCTGGACCTACGTGTGCACGCGCGCCGAACTGCTGCCGGGCGAATTCAAGGTCGTCTATGACGAGCTGACCCAGGAGCCCATCGCCATCTACAACATCGATGGCGAACTCTACGCGGTGCAGGACCTGTGCACGCACGACGGCGGCGAGCTGGCGGGCGGCGACGTGCACGGCTTCGAAGTGGAATGCCCGCGCCATGGCGCGCGCTTCGACCTGCGCACGGGCGCGGTGCTGTGCCCGCCGGCCTACGAGCCGATCGCCAGTTTCCCGGTGCGCGAAGCCCACGGCGGCATCTGGACACGCGACGACCGCTGACTGCGTGACGCTCGCCGTCACGTCGCACGCCCACGCCGCGATGGCGTTTCTTTCACTCGCTCTTGTCCGTGCCTTGCCTAGCGTGCATCGATGCTTTCCGATGCAGCAGGCACGTCCATGCAGGAAACGAAACGACAGCCGCGCGCATGGATCACCGTGGCGGTCCTGGCCGCGATCGGGCTCGTGCTTGCCGCGGGCGGCGCGTGGCTGATCGCGCTCGGCGGTTCCTGGTACGACTTCATTTACGGGGCGGGCCTGCTTGCCGTGGCCGTGCTCGCCTGGCGCCGCAGCCGATGGACGTTCTGGCTGCATGCGCTGCTCCTGGCCGGCACCGTGCTGTGGGCGATCGTCGAGGTGGGTTCGGATTTCTGGTCGCTGGAGCCGAGGCTGGTCATGCCGCTGGTCCTAGGGCTCTGGCTGCTGTTGCCCTGGGTGTGGCGCAAGTTGCGGCCGCTCGAAGAGAGCGCATCGCGCAGTGCGAAGGTCGGCGCTGCGGCGTTGGGCTTCGCCGCGGTGCTCGCGATCGCCGTCGGCATGATCGCCGCGTTCCGCCCGGTGGGCGTGCACGGCAGCGCGGAGCTTGCGGATGCGGCGCCGGCGCGCGACAGCAGCGTGCCGGACGACGAGTGGCGTTTCTACGGGCGCACGCCCCGTGGCGATCGCTACTCGCCGCTCGACCAGATCCGTGCGGACAATGTGCGGAACCTGCAGCTCGCCTGGTCCACGCACACCGGCGACACCATGCGCCCAGGCGAGAGCCAGGCGGGCACCGATGCGGGCCACGAGTTCAACTTCGAGGACACGCCCATCAAGGTGGGCGACACGCTCTACGTGTGTACCGGCCACAGCTGGGTACTCGCACTCGACGCCGCGACCGGGCGCAAGAAATGGACCTACGACCCGCACGCCGACACCCGCGCGGATGTCTACCTGGCCTGCCGCGGCGTCGCGTATTACAAGGCACCTCCAGGCACAGCCACCGACTGTCCCGAGCGCATCATTGCGCCCGTGCTGGATGCCCGGCTGATGGCATTGAATGCGCGCACGGGGCGACCATGCGAGGATTTCGGCGAACACGGCTTCGTCTCGCTGCGCCAATACCTCGGCCACGTGCCCGCGGGTTTCCATTTCGTCACTTCCCCGCCGCTGGTGTTGCACGACCGCGTGGTGCTGGGCGGCTGGATCTATGACAACCAGGCCACCTTCGAACCCTCCGGCGCGGTGCGGGCCTTCGATCCGGTATCGGGCAAACTCGTCTGGGCCTGGGACATCGGCCACGATCCGCAGAACTGGACGCCGGGCCCACAGGATCAGCTGACGCGCGGCACGCCGAACGCCTGGGGCGTCTATACGGCCGATGCCGAGCGCGGCCTGGTGTATCTGCCCCTCGGCAACGCCACGCCCGACTATTTCGGCGGCAAGCGCCGCCCGATGGACGAGAAGTACGCAAGCTCCATCGTGGCGTTGGACATCGATACCGGCGCTCCCCGCTGGTCGTTCCAGACCGTACACCACGATCGCTGGGACTTCGACGTGCCGACCGGCCCGTCGCTAGTCGACCTGCCGGGGCCCGGCGGAGCGACGATTCCCGCACTGGTGCAGACCACCAAGCGCGGCGAACTGTTCATGCTCAACCGCGTCACCGGCGAACCGGTGGCCAAGGTGGAGGAAAAGCCCGTGCCGCAGGGCGCGGTGCCGGGCGACTGGAGTGCGCCGACCCAGCCCTATTCGACCGGCATGCCCTCGTTGGCGCCGAAGAGGCTGAGCGAAGCCTCGATGTGGGGTGCCACGACGATCGACCAGATGATGTGCCACATCGAATTCCGCCGCGCGTTCTACGAAGGGCAGTTCACGCCGCCGCAGTTGAACCGCGACACCATCGTCTACCCTGCCTTCGACGGCGTGATCGACTGGCACGGCGCGTCGCTGGATCCGGCGCACAAGCTGCTCATCGCGAACGCCAACTACATTCCCTTCCTCATCAGCCTCGCGCCGCGCGAACCGGCGGAGCGCGCGGGGCTGGTGCAGCCATGGAACGGTGCAGGCAACGAACCAGCCGTGAAAGGCCAGCTCGCGCCGCAGTACGGCACGCCGTATGTGGGCAGGGTGCATCCCTGGCTCAATCCGATGGGGGTCCCGTGCAATCCGCCGCCGTGGGGCACGCTCACGGCGATCGACCTGGTGTCCCGGCGGATCGTGTGGCAGCACCCGATCGGCACCACGCGCGACGCGGGGCCGTTCGGCCTGCACTACAACCTGCCGCTGCCCACGGGCGTGTTCAACATCGGCGGCAGCATGGTGACCGCGGGCGGCCTGGTCTTCATTGGCGCGACGGCGGACGACTATCTGCGCGCCGTCGACGAGCGCACGGGCAAGGTCCTGTGGAAGGCACGGCTTCCGGCCGGCGGACAGGCGAATCCGATGTCGTATGCGGTGAACGGTCGGCAATACGTGGTGATCGCCGCCGGCGGCCATGCCGGGCTGGGCACACGCAGCGGCGACTACGTGATGGCCTATGCGCTGCCGGACGGCAAGCCCGGCGACAGGCAACCACACACGCGATGAAAGGAGACCGCGCCATGCGCGAACCCGAGCGCTTCATGCTGGAACCGCACGACTGGGTACCGAACCATCCGCGCCTGCCGGTGCTGCTCTACCGCGCGGTACTGGAAGGGCCGGGCGGCGAGGATGCCGCGGCCGCGTTCGAAGCGATGTTCAGCCGCCACGGCTGGCCGCCGCGCTGGCGCAACGGCGTGTACGACTATCACCACTACCATTCCACCGCGCACGAGGTGCTGGGGTTCGCCGGCGGCACGGCGCGGCTGGTGCTCGGCGGTCCCGGTGCACGCGAAGTAGACGTGCGCGCCGGCGATGTCGTGGTGCTGCCGGCGGGGACGGGGCACTGCAAGCTCTCGGCGAGCGACGATTTTCTCGTTGTGGGCGCTTATCCGCCCGACCAGGACTGGGACATCTGTCGCGAAGCGCCGACCGAGGCCATGCGCGAACGCATCGCCGGATTGCCGTTTCCCGCATCGGACCCGGTCGACGGGCGCGAAGGCGCGCTCAACCGCCTATGGTCCGCTCCCAACGCCTAGCGAGGCGGCTGGAAACGATAGACGAGCGCCATCGAATAGGTGAACTGGTCGGCTGTGCCGAACTCGCGCACCAGCGGGCTGTCCGCTGCGTTGGCCAATAGCCGTGCATACGACAGCGAGAACACCGTCGCGAGGTGACGGCCGAGCGGAATCATGCCGTCGTACTCCAGCCCGATCTGCTGGCCGCCCGCGCCGGGCCGCCATGCCTGCGTGCCCAGCCGGTCGGCTTCGGCCGGCGTGATGCCGAAGAAGCGGCGCATCGCCGGTCCGTTCATCCACTGCCATTGCAGCTGCACGCCGTGTTCGTAGGAGCCGATCGGCGGTAGCGCGGTAAAAGCGTAGGCGTTGACGTAGGCACCGGCGCCGAGCGTGTCGTGCGCCGCCGTCATGCCGATGTTCTGCGCCTCGCTGAAGTCGTACTCCAAATAGCCGCCCGCATTGAGCCGCGGCGACAGCGAAGTGATCTTGCCCGCGAGGCGGCCGAGGTCTTCGTGGCTGCGTCCCCACTGGTAATTGCCGTAAAGGCCGCCGTGCAAGTGCTCCGCATGGATCAAGTCCAGCGTGGCACCGTCCTCGGTGGACAGCGTGAGGCGGTCTCCCAGCTTCACCTGCACGTAGGGCGCGAACTGATCGCGATGCGTGCGCGCACCCTGCCAACGCGGCAGGTGAATGAAGCCGGCGCCGAGCATATCGGCGTCCTGCGCCGACGGCGCTGCGCTGTCCTGCGCGTGGGCGGTGCCGCACAGCACGAGCGCCGCACACGCCGCCGGGCGAAGGAGGCGAAGGAAGCCGCGCATCACCGGGTCTTGCCGGCCTGGTTGTCGGCGGAGAAACGCACCAGTACGCGCTGGCCGATGCGCGCGCTCGCGGGCGGCGGCTGGTCGAAGACCAGTACGCATTCCACCGTGCGCGTGTTGGCTCGCACCAGCGGATCCTCTTCCAGCGCGCTGGCGCCGAACACCGTGCCGACGCGCTGCACGTGGGCGGTCAGCGCGGGCATGCCGCTGCCGCTGTCGTCCACCACCTCTGCACGCATGCCGGGCGTCACCACCCGCACGAAGGACTCGTTGAGTTCCGCGCGCACGATGCGCGGCTGTGCAGGCAACAGCACAAACGCAGGGCCGCTCTGCGGCGAGGCGAGCGTGCCGGGCTGGATCAGGCGCTGAACGATTTCTCCGTCC
Organism: Dyella sp. BiH032; assembly: GCF_031954525.1. Classification (NCBI taxonomy): domain Bacteria; kingdom Pseudomonadati; phylum Pseudomonadota; class Gammaproteobacteria; order Lysobacterales; family Rhodanobacteraceae; genus Dyella; species Dyella sp. BiH032. The sequence continues at coordinate 3,951,125 of NZ_CP134867.1, read as the reverse complement.
ACCGGCGCCAGCAGGCTGCGCTGCGCCAATTCGTAGCGCGCGCCGGCCAGCTTCTGCGCGGCCAGCGCCGCGGCGGCGCGCGCATTCTCCAGTTCGCCTTGCAGCTGGCGCGCGGCCTCGCGCGCGTCATCGGCGCTCTGGGCGTCGCCGGCGCCGGCCTTGGCGGCGGCTTCGAGGCGCTCGGCGCGCTGGTCGGCGGCCTTCATGCGCGATTCCAGCAGGCGGGCCTGCGCCTCGGCCTGCTTTTGCTCGGCGTCGGCGGAGGTGACCGCCAGCTTCGCCGGCTCGGTATCCAGCATCGCCAGGAGCTGGCCTTTGCGCACCTGATCGCCCTCGTGGACCTTGATCTCGGCGACCACGCCATCGCGCGGCACGCTCAGCTTCAGCAGGCCGCCTTCGATGTCGATCTTGCCGCGCGCGACCGCCGCGTAGTTCGACGCGGGCGGCGCCTGGGTCGTCGTTTTCTCGGCATCGTCGCCGCGCGAGCAGGCAGACAGGGCGAGCGCGCCAGCCAGGGCGAACAGCGGGAGAGACAGGCGCGAAACGGGCAGGCGCGAACTCATGCGGAAGATTCCTTGAGGCCCGGGACGGCGTCCGGCAGCGACGGCTGTACGCGGTCGCTGAGGATGCGGCCGTCCTCCATGGCGAGGACGCGGTCGGCGTGGCCGACCAGGCGAGGATCGTGGCTGACGCACAGCACCGTGGTGCCGTGCGCGCGGGCGATCCTGTGCAGGATGTCGATGATGATCTGGCCGTTGGCGGCGTCGAGCGCACTGGTGGGCTCGTCGGCGAACAGCAGTTCGGGTTGCTTGGCCAGTGCGCGCGCGATCGCCACACGCTGCTTCTCGCCGCCGGAAAGCTCGGACGGCCGCAACCGCATGCGCGGGCCCAGGCCGACTTCTTCCAGGGAAGCCACCGCGCGCCGGCGCGCCTCCGCGGACGCGAGGCCCAGGTAGCTCAGCGGCAGTTCCACCTGTTCCACCGCGTTGAGCGCGGGGAAGAGGTTGAAGCCCTGGAACACGAAGCCGGTGTGCAGCAGGCGGAAGCGCTCCAGCGCGCGGATGTCCAGCTGACCGAGGTCCTGGCCGAGCGCGGCGACCTGGCCGGCGTCGGGACGCTGCAGTCCGCTGAGGATCGCCAGCAGCGTGCTCTTGCCGCAACCGGAGGGGCCGGAGATAAGGGTCAGTTCGCCGGAACGGATGTCCAGCGTGAGGTCGTGCAGCACCGTGCTGCGCACGCGGCCGGACTCGAACGACTTGGTCACGCCGCGGGCCTGCAGCGAGACGGAGGAGTGGGTGGGGATCGCGCCGGCCATCGACTACCTCAGCAGGCTCGCCGGGTCCGCGCGGCGCAGGCTGCGCATCGCGGCCAGTCCCGACACGATCGCCAGGCCCATGCCCAGCAGCAGGCAGGCGAGGGTGGTGAGCGGATCCAGCGCCACCGGCACGCTGCGGCTGCGCGCGAAGGCGAAGAAAATGCCGCCGAGCACCGCGCTGCCGACCAGGCCGATCGCACCCACCCAGAACGCCTGCTCCATCACCACCTTGCGCAGCGCGCCGACGCCTACCCCGAGCGCGTTGAGCGTGGCGTACTCGCGCACGGAGCCGATCACCGCGGCGACCAGGGTCTGGCTGGTGATCACGGCGCCCACCAGGAACACGATGCCGGCCAGGAACAGCACGCCGGCGCCGGCGCCGGTATCGAACATCCAGTACAGCTGCGAGCGGCGCGCGAAGTCGCGCGCGGTCCACACGTCATAGCTGCCGAACGAAGTGGCGCCGCGCAGGCGCTCGGCCACCGCGTCCGCCTGCGCGGGATCGCGCAGTTTCGCCACGAAGTAGGTCATGCGGTTGGCGTTGGCCGGGTCGGTGTCCAGCTCGGCCGCGGTGGCGAGCGAGGCGACCACGTTCACGCCGCCCAGCGCGCGCAGGCCGTTGCTGACGCCGGCCACGCGCACGCGGTGTCCGTTGATCACGGCGTTCTCGCCGACGCTTACGCCCAGGCTGCCGAGGTCGGCGCGGTCGACGATCACCGCGTCGGGTTCGTTGAGCCGCGCTCGCAGCTCGGGCGGCAGCGCATGCGCGAACATCATGCCGCCCGGCCGTGCGTCGATGCCGGAGACGAAGACCGAGACGCCGCCGGTGTCGTGCGGGCCGCGCCAGTCGGCATCCACCCAGTGGAAGGGTTCGACCTGCGTCACGGCAGGGTCCATGCGCAGGCGCATCTCCACGCCGACGTCGACCGGGCGCCCGAGGTTCACGCTTTGCGTGCCCGGGTAGCCCGCCCAGAGATCGGCGGACGAGCCGGTGATGTACACGCTGGCGCTGCCGAAGATGCCCAGCACCAGAGCGGCCTGGAGCAACTGCAGCAGGCCGGCGAAACCCACCGCGAGGATGGCCGGCAGGAAGCGGCGCCATTCGTAGATCAGCGTCTTGCGGGCGAGCGCCACCATCAGTCGGTGCTCCTCGACGGCGGCGGCTCCGGCATGGGCGCGCCGCCCAGCGCCTTGTAGAGCGAGACGTAGGCCAGGTCGCGCTGCGCGATCGCGGCCGCGAGCTCGAGTTCGGCCCGGTGACTGTCGATGAGGCTGTCCTGCAGGTCCAGGCCGCTGCCCAGGCCGAGTTCCGCGCGCTTGCGCGTCGCCGCGACGCCGCCGCCGGAGGCCTGCGCCGCCTGCGCGAGCGCCTGCTCGCGTCCGCGCAGCTGCTCCAGGTCGCCCATGGCCACTTCCGCTTCGGCCACGCCCTGCAGCACCGCCTGGCGATAGGCGAACAGCGCGGCGTTCAAGTCGTGGTCCTTGGCGTGCGCGGTGGCGACGCGCTGGCCCCAGTCGAACAGCGGGATGTCGATCACCGGGCCGGCGGAGAAAATGCCTTCGTGGTTGCGCGCGCGGTGGTTGGTCGCGATGTTGATCGACCACTGCATGGACGAACCGAAGCCGATGTGCGGATAGATGTCCGCGCGGCTCATGCCCAGTTCGCCGGCGGCGCGGATCACCTCGGCCTCGGCGCCGGCGATTTCCGGGCGCGTGCGCAGCAGATCGGCGGGTGCCGCGGTGAGCTGCCAGTCGCCGAGCCGCGGTTGCGCGCCGGGCTCCAGCCAGGCCGGATCGGGTTCGTTCTGACCCAGCAGCACGGCCAGCTGCTGCGCGTTGGCGTTGATCGCCTGGCGCGGCTCGGCCAGGGCGGCTTCGGCCCGGGCCAGGTCGGCTTCGGCGCGGGCCGCCTCGGCGGGCGGTGCGAGCTTCAGATCCACCCGCGTGCGCAGCAGGCGCAGCTTTTCCTGTTGCGCATCGCGGATGGCCGTCAGCAGGCCTTCCTGTCGCTGCGCGGAACGCAGTTCCACCCAGCGGCGCGTGACTTCGGCCACCAGCGACACCTGCGCGCCGCGCAGCGCGGCCTGGGCCGCGCCGACCTGTCCGTCGGCGATGCGCCGGGTGCTCTGCCAGGCGCCGAACAAGGGGAACTCCCAGCTGGCGTCGAAGCCCACCATGAAATAGGACGCGCTGGTGTCCGGGTTCACCACGTCGTTGGTGCGGCCATGCACGTTGGGCAGGTAGGCATCTTTGGCGTGGCCTCCGATCAGCCGCGCGGCCTTCAGGCGCTCCGCGGCCTGGGCCACGTCGAGATTGCCGCGCAGCGCGCGGTCGATGAGCCCGTCCAGCGCCGGATCGCCCAGCGCCTGCCACCATCTGCGCAGGTCGGCCGCCGGCGGCGCGACACCCTGCGGCGCATGGCGCCAGGCATCGGGCAGAGGGGGCTTGAGCGCGGGCAGCGGCTCCACCGAGCAGCCCGCCAGCGCGACGCCGATGGCCGCGCACAGCAGGACCGCTGCGCGCCTGGCCGCCGTGCCGGTGCGGTCGTTCGACGGGTGGATGGCGGATGAGGACACGTCTTTCCCGGTCATAGGCGGAAGATGGCTGCACAGTCGCGGCCGCTTGGACCGCGAAGAGCCGCCGGAGTGCGAGCCGACGCCCGCGCCATTCCGGTGACGCACAGCAGCATCGGCGAGCCAAGCCGCGCAGGGTATCGGCCAAAGGTGACAATCGGCAATGCCGTCGGCGCGCAGCATAACGCCGGTCGCCTCGGGCCGGGTCTTTCGCGACGGCCGGGGCCGTGACCTTCGGCCTAGAAAAGGCAGAAAGGAGGCCGAAAGGGGTCGGCGCCTATGGTGGCGCCACCCTGAAATCCCCGGAGTGCCCGCGTGACGGCATGGAACATCCTCTGCGACTTCGACGGCACCATCTCCGTCGAGGACGTGATCGATTCGCTGCTGGACCGTTTCGGCCGTCCCGGCTGGGAAGCGCTGGAGCAGGACTGGCGCGCCGGCCGCATCGGCTCGCGCGAGTGCATGAGCGGCCAGGTCGCCCTGCTGGACATGAGCCGCGAGCAACTGGACAAGCATCTGGAAGGCCTGTGGATCGACCACGCCTTTCCGGCCTTCGTGGCCAAGACGCGTGAGTTCGGCACGCCGATCCGCGTCGTCAGCGACGGGCTGGACTACGCCATCCATCAGATCCTCGGCCGCTACGGGCTGGACGGCCTGCCGCTGGCCGCCAACCACCTGGCTCCGGCGGAGCCGCCGCGCCAGTGGCAGCTGACTTCGCCGTTCCAGGCCGAAGGCTGCCGCAGCGGTACCTGCAAGTGCGCGTGCGTGGCGCAGGCTCGCAGCGGCGGCGCCAAGACGTTGCTGATCGGCGACGGTGCCTCCGATTTCTGCGCGGCGGACCGCGTGGACTTCGTGTTCGCCAAGCACCGCCTGATCGAGCATTGCCGCGCGGCCGGCATCCCGTATGTACCGATCACCGGCTTCGACGATGCGCTGGAGCTGCTGCCCCGCCTGCTGGACGGCAGCCTGCTCGCCGAGCACGCGCGCCCGGCACCGGCTGTCGCGGCGGGCTGACGCGTCGCCGAGTTTCGTTTTCGTACCCCGACTCATCCCCATTCGGACTTTTCGATGAACGCTTACGATCCCAACGCCGCCACCGGCGTGATCCCTGATGCGCAGCTGCTCGCCGACGAAGCGCAGTACAGCTCCTTCGGCGACACCGTGCATTACGTCGACCCGCCGAAAATCTTCCGCCACGGCCAGGGCAGCTGGATGTACGACACCGCCGGCGTGCCGTTCCTGGACCTGCAGATGTGGTACTCGGCGGTCAATTTCGGCTACGGCAACAAGCGCCTCAACGACACGCTGAAGGCGCAGATCGACCTGCTGCCGCAGGTGGCCAGCCAGTACCTGCACCAGACCCGCATCGAGCTGGCCAAGACGATCGCCGTCGACGCGCAGCAGAAGTTCGGTCTGAAGGGCCGCGTGCACTTCAATGTGGGCGGCGCGCAGGCGGTCGAGGATTCGCTCAAGCTGGTGCGCAACTACAAGAACGGCAAGAGCCTGATGTTCGCCTTCGAAGGCGGCTATCACGGCCGTACGCTGGGCGCCTCGTCCATCACCTCCAGCTACCGCTATCGCCGCCGCTTCGGCCATTTCGGCGAGCGCGCGATGTTCGTCCCGTTCCCGTATCCGTTCCGCCGCCCGAAGGGCATGACGCCGGACGAGTACTCCGACGCCTGCGTGCGCCAGTTCGAGCGCCTGTTCGAAACCGAGTACAACGGCGTGTGGGACCCGAAGGTCAACCAGGCCGAATACGCCGCCTTCTACGTGGAGCCGATCCAGGGTACGGGCGGCTACGTGGTGCCGCCGCGCCAGTTCTTCAAAGACCTCAAGAAGGTGCTGGACAAGTACGGCATCCTGATGGTGGTCGATGAGATCCAGATGGGCTTCTGGCGCACCGGCAAGCTGTGGTCGATCGAGCACTTCGGCGTGACGCCGGACGTGCTGGTGTTCGGCAAGGCGCTGACCAACGGCCTGAACCCGCTGTCGGGCCTGTGGGCGCGCGAGGAGATGATCAATCCGGAGATCTTCCCGCCGGGTTCCACGCATTCCACCTTCAACTCCAATCCGCTCGGCACCTCGCTCGGCCTCGAAGTCATCCGGATGGGCTATGAGCTGGACTACGAGAAGACCGTGCCGGTGAAGGGCGCGCATTTCCTCGACGGCCTGCGCGACCTGCAGAAGCGCCACAAGGAAATCGGCGACGTCGACGGCCTGGGCCTCGCGCTGCGCGCGGAGATCTGCACCGAGGACGGCTTCACCCCGAACAAGGCGCTGCTGGACAAGATGGTCGACATCGGCCTGGCCGGCGACCTGGAGCACAAGGGCAAGAAGATCGGCCTCGTGCTCGACGTGGGCGGCTGGTACAAGAACGTGATCACCTTCGCGCCGTCGCTGGACATCACGCACGAAGAGATCGACCTGGCCGTCGCGCTGCTCGACCAGCTGCTGACCAAGGCCAAGAAGGCGCTGTAAGTCTTACGCCGCGCGGTGTCCAGGCACCGCGCGGCGCAGGTTTTTTCTTGTGTCGTACGATCCCATGCAGGGGATACCGACCCGGCGACGCCTCATGCGTCGCCGTCTTTTTTGGAGGTTCGTGCCGGCGGGAAGCGCACTTCCACGCGCAGGCCGCCTTCGTTGCCGGCGGTATAGCGCACGTGCGCGCGATGGCGCTCGGCGATGCGCTGCACGATGGCCAGGCCCAGGCCGGTGCCTTCCTCATTGCTGCCCGGTACCCGGAAGAAGCGTTCGCCCAGTCGCGCGAGGAAGGCCGGCGGCACGCCGGGGCCGTTGTCTTCGACGCTGAGCGTGACGCCGCGTTCGTCCTCGGCGACGGCCACGGTCACCATGCTGCCGCGGCCGGCGTAGCGCAGCGCGTTGTCCAGCAGGTTGTCCAGCAGTTCCTGCAAGGTGGTGCGGTCGCCGTCGATCCAGGCCGGTTGCGGCAGGCCGTCGTAGCCGAGGTCCACACCGGCGGCCAGGGCGTCGTGTACGCGCAAGGCCAGCATGTCCGGTATGAAGCGGCCCAGATCGAGCAGGGTATGCGCCCCGCCGTCCATCTCCGGCGCCTGCGCGCGCGTGAGCGCGAGCAGCTGCGTGGATGTGCGCGTGGCGCGCAGGGTCAGGCGCAGGATATGGCCCAGCGCGTCCTTCACTGTCTCCGGCGAGGGATCGCTCTGCGCGCGCTCGACGTGCACGCGCAGGCCCGCCAGCGGCGTGCGCAACTGGTGCGCGGCATCGGCAATGAAGCGTTCCTGCAGCGCAAGCATGCCCCGCAGGCGCGCGAACAGGCCGTCGATGGTGCGGGTGAGCGGCAGGATTTCCACCGGCACGTCGGCGTCGCCGATCGGCGCCAGGTCGTGTTCGCGCGCGGCCAGCCGTGCCGTGAGAGGGTCGAGCTGGCGCAGGCCGATGCGCACGCCGAACCACACCAGCACGAATACCGCGGCGATGAGTAGGGCCTGCGCGGGAATGCTCAGCAGCAGGATTTCCCGCGCGCGCTGGCGGCGGTCGCGCAGGGTTTCGGCGACGGTCACGGTGAGCGTGTCGCCCGGTTCGTGCACGCTGTCGATCACCATGCTGGCCGCGCGCACGCGCCGGCGGTCGATCATGGCGTCGAACAGCTTGGGCTCGCCGTTGACGGAGAGCGCCAGCCGCGATGGCGGAGCCAACGAGCCGGCGCCGGCGAGCAGGCCGTGGTGCTCGCTGGCGATGCTGAAGTAATTGATGTTGTTGTGGCCTTCGGGGTCGTACTGCAGCAGGAACCGCGCCTGTTCGGACAGCGGGCCGTCCAGGCCCATCTGCAGCATGCGCGCCACGGTCTCCGCGCCGCCGGCCAGGTCGCGGTCGTGCACGTGGTTGGAATAGACCAGCGCGCCGGTGTAGGTGATCAGGCTCTCGATGAAGAGCATGGCCATCAACGGCACCAGCAGGAACGCGAGCAGCCGACGGCGCAGGCTCTGCCGGCCGTCGGGCTCCAGCAGGCGGTACAGCCAGGGCTGGGATTCGCTCACTCGGCGCCGTCCTTCGATTCCTCCAGCAGATAGCCGAGACCGCGGATGGTGCGCACCTGCGTGCCGGAACCGGAGAGCTTGCGGCGCAGCCGGTAGATCGCGATGTCCAGCCCGTTGTCGGTGAGTTCCTCGTCCCAGTTGCACAGCGCCTCGACGAGCTGGGCGCGACTGGTGACGCGGTCCGGCCGGGCGGCAAGCGCCTCCAGCAGGCCGAACTCGCGCGCCGTCAGTTCGAGCGGCGTGTCGCCTACCCAGGCGCGGTGACCGGGCAGGTCCAGGCGCAGCCGTCCGATGGTCAGTTCGGGCGCGCCCTGGGCTGTATAGCGCCGCAGCAGGGCGCGCACGCGGGCTTCGAATTCGGCGAGGGCAAAGGGCTTCACCAGGTAATCGTCGGCGCCGAGATCCAGCACGCGGACCCGTTCGCGCAGGCCCTCGCGGGCGGTGATCACCAGCACCGGCATGCCGGCGCCGCGCTTGCGCAGGCGCTGCAGCACCTCGCTGCCGTCCAGGTTGGGCAGGCCCAGGTCGAGGATCAGCAGGTCGTAAGGCGTGTCGCGCAGCGCGGTATCGGCGCGGGCGCCATCGTTCACGTGGTCCACGGCGTGGCCGCTCTGGCGCAGCGATGCACACACGCCGGCGGCGATGGCCGGATCGTCCTCGGCGATCAGGATGCGCATGGGAGGCTCCGGCGGGCGCGCGGCGTCGTGGCGGGTGTTTCGAGTAAGTGGCGAGTGCTGCTCATCAATGGCCTATCCGTACTGGCCGCCCCACCGGCGGCGTTGTTGCCGGGCAGCTTAGCGCCCGGACGGACCGCTGGGACAGCTTGCGCACGGCGTCGTTGCACGGCCGCTTACGCAGTCCTGGCCGAGCGCGCGGGCGGTGCCGGCCGACGGGTCGGATGCGCCGCCGGAATGGTGATGCCGCGGAAGCGATTCGGTCGAGGAAGGTGATGGCGCCGCCGGGCATGCCATGGCCGTCTTCGTTCCGTGACCTTTGGCCTATGCCGGCTCGTGCGCACATGTCGCACGCTGGCGTATCGCGAGGGGAGAGACGATATGGCGGGAAGAACGGTCCGGGTCGTTGGACTGGCTTGGGTGCTGGCGCTCGGCGCGGCATCGTGGATGGCATGGGCACAGGACGCCCCGGCGCCGGCGGCCAGCGGCGGCGCCGTGCCGCGAGCGGTGCCGGTAGGGCAGAAGGTGACGACGGAGGCGGCAGGGTCGCCCGGCACCTCGGCCGAGGCGGCGGAGATTCCGCTGGCGCGCGGCGATGCCGCGGGCGTGCGCGAACCCAGCGCGCCAGGCGCCTGGGGCGGCGAGCGCAGCGGCACCGAGACGACGCTGTCCGATCGAGTGGTGAGCTATCGCATCGACGCGGACCTGGACGCCGCCAAACATGCCGTCACCGGGCGCGAACAGATGACCTGGCGCAACCGCAGCGACCGTCCGGTACGCAGCGTGTACCTGCATCTGTATCTCAATGCTTTCAAGAACGAGGGCAGCACCTTCTTCTCCGAACGACGCGTGCTCACCGCGCACGGCCATTCGCGCGGCGCCGCCACGCTGAAGAAAGGGCAGTGGGGCTGGATCGACCTGCAGCGCGTGCAGCAGGGCGAGACGGCGCTCAAGTGGAGTTTCGTGCAGCCGGATGGCGGCCCGAAGACCGACCAGACCGTGGTGCGCGTCGACCTGGCGCAACCGGTGGGCGCGGGCGAGACGCTGACCCTGGACATCGACTTCCTCAGCCAGCTGCCGCGCGTGGTCGAGCGCACCGGCTGGTGGGGCGATTTCAACCTGGTCGCGCAATGGTTCCCGAAGATCGCCGTGCTGGAGCTGCCGGGCGAGCGCGGCGCCAGGGAACTGCGCTGGAACGCGCACGAGTTCCATTTCAACAGCGAGTTCTACGCCGACTTCGGCAGCTACGACGTGCGCCTCACCGTGCCTTCCGATTACACCGTCGGTGCGGTGGGCGAACTGCAGGGCACGCCGGAACAGGCCAACGGCAAGACCACCTATCGTTTCGTGCAGGCCGACGTGCACGACTTCGCCTGGGTCGCCGCCAAGGGCTACCAGACGCTCGACGGCAGCTATGCGGGCCCGGGTGTGCCGAAGGTCGCGGTGCGGGTGATCTATCCGCCGGAATACAAGGCCAGCGCGCAGCCGGTGCTGAAGGCGACGACCGATTCGCTGGACTATTTCTCCCGCACGCTGGGGGCGTATCCCTACCGCACGGTGACCGCGGTAGTGCCGCCGTACAACGCGGCCGAAGCCGGCGGCATGGAATACCCGACCTTCTTCACCGCGGAAGGCTATTCGAAGATCGACCCGCGCACCTCGGACCAATGGGAGATCGACTTCGTCACCATCCACGAGTTCGGCCACGGCTATTTCTATGGCCTGCTCGCCTCGAACGAGTTCGAGGAGCCGATGCTGGACGAAGGGCTCAACGAGTACTGGGACCAGCGCATGCTGCGCGAGCGCGGCCAGCGCATCCTGGTGCCCAGTTCCTGGGCGGCGCGCTTGGGCATTCGTCCGTCGATCGACGTGTTCACGATGGAGCGGATGAGCGCGGGGCTGAAGTCGCCGTACGACGCGCTCTCCGAGAACGCGTGGAACCGTTTTTCGAGCAGCAGCTACGGCACGGTGTATTCACGCACCGCCACCGCCATGCACGATCTGGAAGAGCGACTCGGCAAGCCGGTGATGGAGAAGGCGTTCCGCGAGTACTACCGCCGTTGGCATTTCCGCCACCCGTCGGTGGCCGACTTGAAGGCGGCCTTGATCGACGTCTCGGGCGATGCGAAGAACGTCAACGAGGTCTTCGACCAGTACGTCTACGGCACCGCCTTTATCGACGACCGCGTCGCCTCGATCGACAACGACGAAGTGGTGCCGCAGGCGGGCGTGTTCGACAAGGACGGCAAGCGCAGCGAAGTGGACGCGGAGGAGCTGGATAAGCAGCTCGACCAGCAGCGCAAAGATTGGGAGAAGGCGCACAAGGACGCCAAGCCCGGCGAGGGCCCGTTCCCCTGGCGCGGCACGGTGACGGTGGTGCGCGATGGCGCGCCGGTGCCGCAGCTGCTGCGCGTCACCTTTGCCGACGGCAGCCACGAGGATGTGCGCTGGAACGACGAGCGGCGCTGGGCGCGCTTCGTCTTCGACAAACCTTCCAAGGTGGTGTCGGCGGAGCTGGATCCGGATCGGAAGGTCCTGCTCGATGCCGACAAGTTGAACGACAGCCGCACCGTCAAGTCGAACGGCGCCGCCGCGCGCCGCTGGACCGCGGACGTGGGCGCGCTGCTGCAGGCTTTCTACTCTTTCCTGGTGACCCTGTGATGGCCTTCAAGAATTCCCGACGGGTTTCCCTCGGCGCTTTGTTCGGCGCCCCCTTCGCCGCCTTGCAGTGGCGCCTGATCCTGCTGTGGACGCTGCTGATGCTGTTGCCCGCGTTGCTCGCGGCGCTGCCGTTGATGAGTGCGCTCGGCGCGATGCTCAACCATTCGGTCCATGCCGACGCGTGGGCACGCCAGTTCGACGCGATGATGTTCGGCGACGTCGTGCGCGGCCTCTCCGCCAGCAGCGGCGCGGTGCACGGCACTCTGTTCGCGGGGCTGGTGCTGACGGTGCTGCTCTCGCCGCTGCTCGACGGCATGGTGGTGGGCAGCGGTCGCGCCGGACGGCCGCTCGGCTTCGGCCATCTGCTGCAGAGCGGCGTGGTCGAGTACGGCCGGATGTTCCGCCTGATGCTGTGGTCCCTGGTGCCGTACGGCATCGCGGGCTGGGCGGCGAAGACCGTCATGGATGGGCTGCAGGACAAGACCGAACTCGCGGTGCTGGAATCGCAGGCCCAGGCGTCGACGCACTGGATGCTCGCCCTGGCGGTGTTGTGCGTGGTGCTGGCGCAGGTGATCGTGGAATCCGGCCGCGCGGCGTTCATTGCCGACGTCGGCCTGCGCTCGGCGACCAAGGGCATCTGGCGCGGACTGTGGCAGCTGTTGCGCCGCCCCTTCAGCAGTCTGTTCGCCTATCTGCTCGTCACGGTCGTCGGCTTCGGCATCGCCTTCGCGCTCGGCGTGGTCAGGGCCAATACCACGGCAGTGGGATCGGGCCTGCTGCTCGGCTTCCTGCTCACGCAGCTGGCGGTGGCGGCGATCGCCTGGACCCGCACGGCGCGGCTGTTTTCGCTGGCCGAGGTGGCACGGTCGCTCGGCGGCGGTCGTCGGCCGGCCTTCTGACGTTTCGCGCCCGGTGCCGTCGCGGTGCCGGGCGCGGTGCAGTTCGCCGCTCAGCGAACTTCGTTGATGCGCACGTGGTTCCCGGCCGGATCGCGGAAGGCGCAGTCGCGTACGCCATAGGGCTGCATCGTCGGTTCCTGGATGACTTCCGCGCCGGTGGCCTGGATGCGCTCGAACGTACCGTCGAGATCCTTGGAGGCCAGGATGATCATGGCGTACGTGCCCTTGGCCATCATCTCGGCGATGGTACGGCGTTCGTCGTCCGTCAGGCCCGGCGTGATGCCGGCCGGGGTCAGCACGATGGACGTGCCCGGCTGGCCGGCAGGGCCCACGGTGATCCAGCGCTTGCCGCCATAGGCGACGTCGTTGCGCACTTCGAAGCCGAGCGTGTCCCGGTAGAAGGCGAGCGATGCTTCCGCGTCGGTATGCGGCAGAAAGGTGGAATGGATGGAAAGGTTCATGTCGATCGGTTCCCAGTGAACGGCGGTGGCCGTGGCGGTCACTCTACGTTCGGTTCGGCGACCGGCGCTTCTCGATTCCTGACCGGTCGCGTGACCTGCTTGGCTACGCAGGACGGCATGCCCTCGGTGGCGAGCCCTTCCTGGCGCCGGTAGGCGCTCGGGCTCATGCCGACCAGTTCGGTGAAGCGCGTGCTGAAGGTGCCCAGCGAGGCACAGCCGACCATGAAGCAGACGTCGGTGACGCTGAGGTCGCCACGGCGCAGCAGCGCCATCGCGCGCTCGATCCGCCGCGTCATCAGGTAGGCGTAGGGCGATTCGCCGTAGGCGAGCCGGAATTGGCGGCTGAGATGGCCTGCCGACATGTGCACGCCGCGCGCGAGCGCTTCGACGTCCAGCGGCTGCGCGTATTCCCGGTCGATGCGGTCGCGCACGCGGCGTAGCCGGGCGAGATCGCGCAGGTGCAGGTCCTCGGCGGGAGAGCGGGTCATTCGCCGGATCGTGTCATGCGTGAGGGATGGGCTCAAGTCCGTAGGCATGCTGCCTGGGCTTGCTTCGCGATGGCCATCTGGCGGGCATGGCATCTCTACGCCGGCCGTCATGCGGTGCTGTGCGAAGGCGCGTTCGCGGAGAACTTCGTTTCGTGGTGCCGAGGTGCCGTACGCCGGCGACCGTTACGCGCCCGGAGACGCCGTATCCTCGATGCGGACCAGCACCACCTCCCCGCCGCCTTCGATGCGCAGCGTGCCGGTGGCTTCGATCCAGAACGATGCATCCTGTTCGGCTTCGATGGTCTCGCCGGCGATATCGAGCCGGGCGCGGCCGGCCAGCTGATGGAAGAACCAGCGCGTGCCGCGCGCCAGCGGGAGGACCATCGCGCCGGTCAGCGGCCGCGCGATCAGCTCGCCTTCGGCGCCGTCGCGCAACATGAGGTTGAAGGCCCGTGTCGGGCCGTCGCCGAGCTGCGCGTGCGGCACGTCCGCGCCGTCGAAGCGGAACGTCTCAAGGCGCAACACATGTTTCTCGCGTCCGCCCGGAAACGTGAGCGTCACCGGCGCGTCGAGCGGCGCGAAGCGGCGGCGCACGCCGGGCAGGGGAGAGAAGTCGGCGTCGCGGTCGATCCTGGCGATGCTCAGGCGCCAACGCCATTCCGCGGCATCGGGCCCGCTGTCCAGCACGGTGGTGGTGCCCGCGTCGTTGGCCCAGGCTTCCGTGCGTTGCGCCGAGGCGGGCACCGGGCGGAAAGCGCTCATGATGCCGGCGCGCTCAGGCGTAGGCGGCGCGGCGCGATTCGCGGAACGGCGGGTAGTAGGCGAAGACGTGGTTGTAGGCGCCGCAGAAATCCATGTCTTCGATGTGTTCGCCGCCGAGGCGCTCGGCCAGGCGGTCGGACGCTTCGTTGCCCACCCGCACCAGGCTGATGACGCGTGGCGCGCGCAGTTGGTTCCAGGCGTGATCGAGGATGGCCGCGCTGGCTTCGGTGGCGTAGCCGTGATGGCGGTACTCGGCCCGCAGCATCCAGCCCAGCTCGATGTCCGGCCAGCCTTCCGGATTCATCAGGCCCGCACGGCCCACGAAGGCGCCGGTGTCCTTCAGTTCCAGCGCCCACATGCCGTAGCCGCGTAGCTGCCAGTGGCCGAGCAGCATCGCGAGCGAACGCCAGGCGTGACCGCGGTCCAGCGGTTCGCCATCGCCCACCCAGCGGGTGCTGGTGGGGTCGGCGAGCATCGCGGCGTAGTCGTCGAAATGGCGGGCGGAGAGGGCGGTAAGGCGCAGGCGCGCGGTTTCGAGAGTGGGTATGTCGAACATCGCAGGATCAATGGGCGTGCGTGCTGGCCAGCAGGCTAGCGAGGGCTCGGGTACTCGAGGCGAGGCTCTCGGCCCATGGCAGGCCGACGATTTTCCCACCGGTGGCCGCGTCGATGAAGTCCTCTTCCTGACCGGGCGGGAGGAGGTGGCGGTAATCCACGGTGATCTCGGTGCCCGCGGGCAGGTCCCGCAGGGCGAACACGAATCCCAGGTGCCACAGCCCGGTGGGATCGAAGCTGTGGTTGATGTAGCACTCGTCCGGCCAGTCGGGGGACAGCGTGTAGCGGTCCTCGAACCAGCGGGCGCTGGCGTGGAGCTGGGATTTCAGCTCGGGCGAGCCGAGCATCTCGGCCAGGCTCCAGGTGCGGTCGATCGCGTCCGGCGCGGTGACGATGCGCCCGGCGTCGACGTCTTCCTCCAGGAACAGCCCCTTGCCGGCGCCGCCGATTCCCGAGGCGGCAATACGGTAACGCGGCAGGATCATGGCGATGAAAGCGGATGGTTGCGCTGCATGGGGCCTGAGCGGCTCCGCCCGGGCGGGCGGACGTGAAGGCGGAGTGTAGGCGCATCCGGCGCGGCCCGCCAGGGCCGCGCCGGAGGTAAACGGTTGATCGAAGCGGGCTCTTCCAGTGTCCATGGGCGGCGACGGCAGGGCCGCCCACCGACCGGTGCCTGGGTTGACGCCCGCGCGCCCGGCCGCCCGGCTCATGTTTTCCAGGGTGCGACTCCCATAGCGTGCGGTTGTCTGGCGGGCCGGGGTTGCCGCCGGCCATCGGCGGGAAGTTATTCCTCGCTCTTCTTCGCCTTGGCCTTGGGCGGCGCATCCGCCTTGGCGACGTCGCCCGAGAGCTGGATGGCGGAACGGTTGCGTTCCAGGGTTTCGGCACCGACGCCCTTCACCTGGCCCACTTCGTCCACGCTCTTGAACGGACCGTGTTCTTCGCGCCAGGCCACGATGGCGGCCGCCTTCGCGGGGCCGATGCCGTCCAGTGCCTTGGCAATGGCCACGGCGTCCGCGGTGTTGATGTTGACCGGCGTGGCGGCGTGCAGCGGCAGGACCAGGGCCAGGCCGAAGGCGGCGATCGCAAGCTTGCGGAACATGGAAATCTCCTCGTATGGGTGGAAGCGCGGCGCCTCCGCGCCGCCCCATCACGATGCCCGCTGCACGTGGTGCATCGCTGCCGGCGTTGCCAGTTTCGCGTCGTGGGCTTGTGGCGGTGCCGTGCGTGCGCCGTCGCCTACGCGCGTGTCGGCGGGCGCTCGGAGGGCGCTGATACAATGCGCGCTTTCCCCTTTTCCCCAGGAGTCCCTCATGGATACCGCTCGTCTGTCCAAATTCGTCAGCGGCCTGTGGGATGACGAGATCGTGCCCCAGCTGGTGGAGTACATCCGCATTCCCAACAAGTCGCCGATGTTCGACCCCAAGTGGGTGGAGCACGGCTACATGGACGCCGCGGTGAAGCTGATGGAGACCTGGGCGCGTTCCAAGCTGTCGGCGCTGCCGGGCGCGACGCTCGAAGTGGTGCGCCTGGAAGGCCGCACGCCGCTCATCTACATCGAGGTGCCGGGGCAGAACGACGACACCGTGGTGCTCTACGGCCACCTCGACAAGCAGCCGGAGATGACCGGCTGGGCCGAGGGCCTGGGGCCGTGGACGCCCGTGCTGAAGGGCGACAAGCTCTACGGCCGCGGTGGCGCCGACGACGGCTACGCCATCTTCGGCTCGCTGGCGGCGCTGCTGGCGTTGCGCGAGCAGGGCGTACCGCATGCGCGCTGCGTGGTGCTGATCGAAGCCTGCGAGGAATCGGGCAGCTACGACCTGCCGTACTACGTGGACCACCTCGCCACGCGCATCGGCAACCCGTCGCTGGTGGTCTGCCTGGATTCCGGCTGCGGCAATTACGACCAGCTGTGGCTGACCACGTCGCTGCGCGGCATGACCGGCGGCGAGCTGACCGTGCAGGTGCTGGAAGAAGGCGTGCATTCGGGCGACGCTTCCGGCGTGGTGCCGTCGAGCTTCCGCATCCTGCGCGAGCTGCTGTCGCGCCTGGAAGATCCGCAGACCGGCGCGATCAAGCCGAAGGAACTTTACGTCGACGTGCCCGCGCAGCGCGTGGAGCAGGCGAAGCAGGCGGCGAAGGTGCTCGGCACCGCGATCTACGACAAGTTCCCCTTCGTGGCGGGCATGAAGCCGGTCACCGAGGACCTCACCGAACTGGTGCTCAACCGCACTTGGCGCCCGCAGCTGGCAGTGACCGGCGCGGACGGCCTGCCGCCGCTGGAGAGCGCTGGCAACGTGCTGCGCCCGAAGACCTCGGTGAAGCTGAGCCTGCGCGTGCCGCCGACGCTCAACGGCGCCGAGGCCGGCCGCTTCGTCAAGCAGCTGCTGGAGAAGGACCCGCCGTACGGCGCCAAGGTCAGCTTCAAGCTGGAGAAGGACGGCAGCGGCTGGAACGCGCCGCAGCTGTCGGCATGGCTGGAACAGGCAGTCGCCGACGCCTCGCAGCATCATTTCGGCGCTCCGGCCGCCTACATGGGCGAGGGCGGCAGCATCCCCTTCATGGGCATGCTGGGCGAGAAGTTCCCCCAGGCACAGTTCCTCATCACCGGCGTGCTCGGCCCGCACTCCAACGCGCACGGGCCGAATGAATTCCTGCACATCCCCACCGGCAAGAAGGTCAGCATGGTGGTGGCCGAGGTCGTGGCGCGCCACTTCGAACAGGCCGGCAAGGCCTGAGCGGATCGCGCCGCCCACGGGCGGCGCGTGCTTGCGTCCCATGAGCGAAACGAACGACGACTTCGGTTATCTCCGTGCCAACTGGACGGCCGTGCGCGAGCGCGTGGATGCGGCCTGCCGCGACGCGGGCCGCGCGCCTGCGGAGGTGTCCATCCTGCCGGTGAGCAAGACCTTCGGCACCGATGCCATCCGCGCGGCAGTCGCGCTGGGGCTGCATCGTTTCGGCGAGAACAAGGTGCAGGAAATCCGCGAGAAGGCCGGCCCGCTGGCCGACTGCGGCATCGAGTGGGTGGTGATCGGCCATCTGCAGACCAATAAGGCCAAGGACGTGGCGCGGCTGGCCAGCGAAGTGCAGTCGCTGGACCGCTTGGACCTGGCCGAGGCACTGGATCGCCGCCTTCAGGCCGAGGGCCGCGCCCTCGAAGTGCTGATCCAGGTGAAAACGTCGCCGGAAGAGAGCAAGCACGGCCTGCCGCCGGACGAACTGCCGGCCTTCCTGGCCGCCCTGCGGAACCTGGACACCCTGCGGGTGCGCGGCCTGATGACCATGGCCGTGAACGCGGAGGACCCGGCGCCCGTGCGCGCCTGCTTCCGCCTGCTGCGCGAGCTGCGCGATCGCATGACGGCCCAGGGGCACGACCTTCCACGGCTTTCCATGGGCATGAGCGGCGATTTCCCCCTGGCCATCGCCGAGGGCGCCACCGAAGTGCGGATCGGCACCGCGATCTTCGGCCGCCGCGCCTGACGCATCCGGCTGCGGCCTCGCAGCGGACCTGTTACGGACCTCCGTCACACTCCCGCGACACTGGTTAACTAGGAAAAATTCTTAGGCCCGCTGCGGAGCTGCAGCGTTTTGCCGTTGTTTTCAGGGAGATGCCACGCGTTTCTGAGGCTTTCAGCTTTTTGAAACCGCAGGGTTCAGTTAACCCCAATCGAACATACGTTCTATATCGCTTTGCTAAGTTCACGCCTTCGTCACGGTCGTCGACACATCCGACGGCCAATCCCGTGAACAGCAAAGGGATTTTTCCCGCATGCCAATCAAGCGATTGACCGTCCTCTCCGCGCTGGCCGCCGTTGCCCTCGTCTCCGGCCCCGTTTTCGCCAGCCCCAGCGGACCGTCCCAGGCTAACGCCGCCGTCGCCACGATCACCCCGCCGCTGATGACCCAGTTTTCGGTCTTCGCCCCGGCCCAGATGATTTCCCAGTCCGCGCTGCCTTCCGCCCCGGTCGCCGACCAGACCGCGGATGCCGATGCAGGCAACGTCGACGATTTCCGCAAGTCCCTGATCGAACTGGCCATGAAGCTGCGCGACATTCGCTATGTGCGTGGCGGCCACGATCCTTCCACCGGTTTCGATTGCAGCGGCTTCGTCCGCTACGTCTTCGCGCATGCCGTCGGCCTGGAGCTGCCCACCAACTCAGCCGGCCAGTTCCTCGCGGGCCTGAAGGTCAATCGCGCGGAAATGCAGCCGGGCGACCTGGTGTTCTTCCGCACCGCCGGCGGTCGCCGCGGCGGCGGTCGTGTCTCGCACGTGGGCATCTACATCGCCAACGGCCAGTTCATCCATTCGCCTTCGCGCGGCAAGACCGTGCGCGTGGACAGCCTCGACGAGGCCTACTGGGCCAAGCGCTTCGCCGGCGCCAAGCGTCCCGAGGGCATGGCGCAGAACGGCTGATCGCCAGAAGGTTTTCCGCAGTCCAAGGCCGCCCCAGGGCGGCCTTTTTTCTTGTGCGTCATGAGCCGCCCAGCGCGTTCAATCCGCGGAGGAACGCTCGTGGCCCGGTCCCGATTCCGCATGGCCGATACGGTGCAATTCGCCGGACTCGACGATGCGCACGCCGCTGCCCTCGGAGCTGGCCAGCCGCCACAGCGCGCGGGCCACGGTCTCAGCGTGGATGCCGCGCCAGCGGCGCGGCAACAGGCGCGACAGCGGTGCCGCAAGCGCTTCGCCGAGCCGGAATTCCTGCCGCGGCCCCAGCAGCAGGGAGGGCCGCACGATGGTCAGCTGGGGCCAAGCCTGCGCGATGAGCGCCTGTTCCAGTTCGCCCTTGACGCGGGTGTAGAACGCGCGCGATGCCGGGTCCGCACCCAGCGAGCTCATCACCAGGAAATGCCGGGCGCCCAGGCGACGTGCCCGTCGCGCCACCGCTAGCGGCAGGTCGTAATCGGCCATGCGGAAGGCCTCGCGCGACCCGGCCCGGGCGAGGGTGGTGCCGAGGCAGCAGATCGCCACGTCCACCGGCGTCTGCAACTGCGGCAATAGTCGGTGCAGCAAGCCGACCCGGTTCTCCACGCGCGGGGCCGGCGGCAGCGCGCGGCGCGTGGGCGCGACCACGCGGGCGACGGCGGGATCGGCGAGCAGCATGCGCAGCACGTAGCCGCCGGTGAGCCCGGTGGCTCCGGCGAGCAGGACGTGGCGGGGCGATTCGGTCATGGGCGTGGCGAGGGGCGACTACCCCGCCAGCTTGCCATGCCATGCTTTCGCCGCGCGTAACGGCGGGCGCCGGAAAGTGCGGCAAAACGCTAGCGCGCGACGGCCATCACGGGGCGATGGAAGCTCGCGGTCGGTTTCCACTGCGGATACGTGGTTTCCATCGACAGCCGGCCGCCGACCATGAACAGCGCGCGCAGATCTTCCACCAGTCCACGCAGATCCCAGGTCGCCAACCCGTCCGCTGGCGGGGCGATGCCGCTGGCGGCGAGATAGTCGTCGTAGCGCTTGCGCCCGGCCGCGTCGCCTCCGTCGCGGAGGTCCAGGCCGGAGCGCGCATAGAGCACCGGCACGCCGCGCGTGGCGAAGCTGAGTGCGTCGGAGCGGAACAGCGTGTCGGGCTGGTCGTCGCCCGGCGTCAGGCTGCGGTGCTGTTGACGCAGGGCGTCGGCAAGATAGTCGTCCAACTGGGACTCGCCGTAGCCGAGTACGTCCAGGTCGCGGCTCGGTCCCATCCATGGCAGCGCATCCAGTTGGATCTCCGCCACCGTGCGTTCCAGCGGAACGGGCGGGTGATCGACGTACCAGCGCGATCCCAGTTGCCCCGACTCTTCCATGGCGAGCGCGGCGAACAGCAGGGTTCGGTGCGGTTTCGGTGCGCGATGCGCGAAGGCTTCGGCCAATTCGAGCAGGCCGGAAAGTCCCGCCGCGCTCTCGGCCACGCCATGCAGGGACTGACTGTCGCGCGGATCGGGATGATTCCAGTGCGTCGCATACACGATCACTTCGTCCGCGCGCTGGGTGCCCGGCAGGCGCGCAAGTACGTTGAACGACACGCCGCGGTTGACGCTGTTGTCGAAGGCGAGGCTTGCGTTCGCGGTGAGGGCGACGGGCCGGAAACCGCGTCGCTGCGCGGCCATGCGCAGGGCCTGGAAATCCGCGCCCGCGCTTGCGAACAGGCGGCGCGCGGCGCCGTCACTGAGCCAGCCCGCGATCGCGGGCATGGCGGCCGCGTCGCCGGGAAGGTTGTACCAGGGGCTGCCCCAGCGCTGCCGCAATGCGTTCCACGCATAGCCGGACGCTGCTTCGTCGTGCACCACGAACACCGCGGCCGCGCCATGCCGGGCGGCCTGTTCCAGCTTGTAGCGCCAGGAGCCGAACAACGTTGGCGTACGCCCGCGGAACAGAGCGGGGTCCCGCGTGGCCCAGCCCGGATCGTTGGCGAGCAGCACCACGGTCTTGCCGCGAAGGTCCAGGCCTGCGTAATCGTCCCAGGCCTGCTCCGGGTCGTCGATGCCATAGCCGGCGAAGACGACAGGCGAATGTTCGATCGCCGCGTGCGCGAGATTGGCCGGCGAGCTGGCGACCATGTCGATGCCGCAGGCGAGCGAGAGCGGTTCCGTGCCGCCATCGATGCGCAGCGTCATGCGTTCCGGGTGCAATACGGAGCTGCGCACGTACGGCACCTCCTGCGTCCAGCCGTCGCCGGCACCGGGTTGCAGGCCCATGCGCTGGAACTGGGCGATGAGGTAATCGATGGTACGGCGTTCGCCTTCGCCGCCGGGCGAGCGATCGCGCATGGGCGGCGCGGACAGGGCGTGGAAATGGACGGCCAAATCCTCCGGCATGATGCCCGGCGAAAAGCTCGCCGCGCTTTCGCCGTCGCGCGTCGGCGTCGACGGATGCTGGCACGCGGCTACGGCGGCACACATGGCGAGGATGGAGCAGAAGCGGCGCATTTCCCCGTATTCCCTGCACGGCGACAGGCGCGAATGTACCCGCGTCGCGGCCCGCTGCAAACGCGCAAGTTCATGCGCTCTGCAGCGGGCGCGCAGCTTCGTGCGATCAGCCGCGGGAACCGAAGTGGTAACTCGCCTCGATCCACCATTGACGACCGTAAGGATCGTAGTTGCCGACCGGATAGAACGGCCATCCGCTGCCGGTGCGGTCGCGCGGCGGCGCCTTGTCCAGCAGGTTGTTGACGATCAGCGAGACGCTCGCGCGGTCGTTGATGCGCCATGCCACGCTGGCGTTGTAGCGGAAGTAGGGCGCGATCCGCCCGCTTTGATCCGTATTGAGCAAGCTGCCGTAGCGCACGCCGTACAGGGTGGTGGTGACGTTGCGGTAGCTCCAGCTCAGGCTGCCGTTGAGCTTGCTGCGCCACTCGTACGTGCTGCCCGAATCGCTCTGCCCGGCGCCGTTGCGCAGGTCCAGTACGGTGCCGCCGGGGAACTGCTGGTACTCGTGCTTCAGCACCAGCGTGTAGTTCAGGCGCAGGGCGAAATCGCCGGTGCGCGCGTTGCCCCAGCGCAGGTTGCCGCTGGCATCGATGCCGCTGGTGCGTTCGCTGGCCGCGTTGATCGGATTGACGTAGATGCGCGTGGCCGTGAGCGGATCCACGGCGTTAGCGGCGTTGCGCTGCACGCGCGCGAGCGTGGCCCGGCACTGCGGCGAAGCGATGTCTATAGGCTGTCCCGCCTGCGTGGCGCCCAGGCGGCAGTCGGCCTCGTCGCGCAGCACGCCATCGGCGCTGAGGTTGGTGACCTCGTTGTCGATGCGCACGTGGTAGTAGTCGACGGACAGATCGAACTGCCGGCCGGGCGACCACACCACGCCGTAGCTGTAGGAGCGTCCGTTCTCCGCCTTCAGCTTGTCGCTGCCGTAGCTGGTGTAGTTGATGCTCTGGTTGGCGAAGTCGCAGCTGCCGAAGGGCTGGCCCGCGACGCGGCAGCGGTAGTAGTCGGTGAGGCCAGGGATGTAGCCGTTGGTCGCGCTGGCGAAGATGTAGTTCATGTCCGGCGCACGGAAACTGGTGGCGACGTTGCCGCGCAGCAGTAGCGAATCCACGGGACGGTACTCAAGCCCTGCGCTCCAGGTGGCCTTGCGGTCGTGGCGGCCGGCGTAGGCGTAGCTGTCGTAGCGGCCGGCCAGCGTGGCGATGAGCCGCTGGTGCAGCGGCAGGCTCAGTTCCGCGCCTGCGGCGTAGCGGTCGCGCGTGCCGCTGGAAGGAAGATTGCCGCTGTTGTTCCAGAACACGCCTTCGCGCAAGCGTTCGTCCGGCGTGTTGCGATAGCCCTGGCTGCCCGCTTCGATCACGCCGGCGAAACCGGCCGAGCCGCCGGGCAGGGCGAACAGGTCGTCATGGTTGGCGCTCAGGCTCAAGGTCTGCACCCACGCGTTGTTGTGGCTGGCGTAGGTATCGGTGAGCCGGTCCCATGCATCCGGCGTCAGCGGCTGATAGAGCCGTGCGGGATCGGGCGTATAGACGGCTGTTCCGCCCGCCGTGCCCGAGCGTTCGCCCAGGAAGTATTCGTCCAGTCCGGCGAGGAAGGCTCGGCGGGTGGTGACGTTGTCGTACTCGGAGCGGTTGTACGCCGCTTCGTAGCGCCAGTGGCTGCCGAGCTTGCCGCGCACGCCCACGGTCGCGTTCCACGCGCGTTCGAAGAAGCGTCCGCCGGCCTGCGTGCGGCCGCCGATCTCTTCGGGGGAGAAGCGGCGGTACCAGCGTTCCGGTTGTCCCGTATTGCCGTTGACGAAGTAGCTGCCTTCGGCCGCGAGCGAGATCCAGCTCGGCGCACGTGTGGTGTTGCGGATGCGGTCGACGCCGAGCATGAAGTCGCCGAACAGCTCGGTGTCGTCGTCCAGGCGATAGTGCAGGCCCGTATAGGCGTTGACGTTGCGCTGCTGCGTCTGCACGGTCCAGAAGGTCGGCGGCGCGCGATCGCTGCCGCAGTAGTAGCCCAGGCGCGGGTTGTAGGCGCGGCGCACGGTGCCGCCGTAGAGGCCGCCCAGCGCTTCGCACGTGCCCGCGCCGGGATCGATGTAGCGGCCCGTGCTCATATCGCGGCGATAGAACACGGCGGTCGGCAGCGTCGGCTGGCCGGCCAGGCTGGGATCGCGCGCAAGCGAGTCCATGAAGCGGCGGTCGGTGCCCCAGATCGGCTCGCGACGCGTCAGCTCCACGCCGAAGACGGCATCGAGCCTGCCCCAGCGGTGGCCGCCGCCGATCTGCAGGCGCTGGTTCGCGCCACCGCCGCCCTGCGTGCCGCCGGCGCGCAGATCCACGTCGATGCCGTTCGCCTTCTGCTTGAGGATCACGTTGACGACGCCGGCGATCGCATCCGAGCCGTAGACCGCCGAGGCGCCGCCGGTCAGCACTTCGATGCGGTCGATCATGACCGCCGGCAGGTTGGCCAGGTTCACGAAGTTGACCGAGCCGTCGTACGCCACCGGGTAATCCGCCACTCGGCGCCCATTGACCAGTACCAACGTGTGGTTGGGGCCCAGTCCGCGCAGGTTGATGGTGTTGGCGGCCGGCGTGAAGGTGTTGCCGAAGTCTTCGCCCTGGGTCATGCCGGTGTTCTGGCTGAGTGCGTTGAGCGCGTCATAGACGCTGCGGAAACCGCGCGCCTGGATGTCGGACGCACTGATGGTGAGCACCGGCGACGGGCCTTCGACGTCGACGCGCGGAATGCGCGAGCCGGTGACGGTGATCTGTTCGAGTGTCTTGCCGTCTTGCGGAGATGACGATTCCTCTGCGCGCGTGGCGGGCGCGGAGAGCGCGAGCGCCGTGGCGATGGCGAGCGTGAGCAGGCTGGGCTTGTGCATTTGGTGAAGCATTCCTGTAGACGCGTCCCTCCCGGCGCGGGGCCAGGCATCAGGGACGATGGGGATGCAGCGGGGGAGCTGCGTGGGGGAGGACGCCGGGGTGCGGCGCGGTTAAGGCGCGGGGACGCCTGCGGTCGCCGTCCGGGCGGACGGATCAACCGGAAGAACGGTCAACCGCGGCGACAACAGCGCATGCCGGCCAGGACGGCAACGGCAAAGCGGCTCGCGGGCGAAGATTCGAAGACGGAAGGCATCGTGGTATCCGGCATGCGCGCGTGGAAACGGCGCTGGCTTGCTGGGGACGTCCGGACGTGGCGCCCGGACGGAGGGCGGCGCGCGATCAGCGACGACAGCGACAACACATCGCGTGCATGCGATGCGTGGCACTGGCGGTGTGGCGGCGGCCCTGGATAGTCACGGCGAGAAGTATTCCTGCATGGAGACGACGGCGGTGGGGACTCGCCGTGTGGACGCCGATTTCTCCATTGCCGTCGAGCGATGTCAACCAGCGGTGGCCGTCCGCGCCGTCGCCATCCGGCCGGAAGTAACCTGTTGCAGCGCCACCGCACCGCGTCCCGCAAGGCTCCGCGGCATGCATGTGGCGCATTGTCGCAGGTTGTTGCGGGCGCTTTCCGGCCGTCGATGGCGGCGTGGGGCCGCAGCCGCTACCCTTGGGCGGCTGCTCCCGGATTACCCCATGTTCTACGACCTTCCCCCGGCCACCCGTAACCTGCTGATCGCCAACGCGGCGGTCTTCCTGCTGCAGTGGCTGATGCCCGAGCTGGCGGCGCCGTTCGCCCTGTGGCCGCTGGGCAGTGGTTACTTCCAGCCGTGGCAGGTAGTGACCAATGCGTTCATGCACGGCGGTTTCCTGCACCTGTTCTTCAATATGTACGCGCTCTTCATGTTCGGCGGACGCATCGAGCGGCTGTTCGGGGGGCGCAATTTCACGCTGTATTACTTCGTCTGCCTGTTGACCGCCTCCGTGCTGCAACTGCTGTGGCTGCGCTATGTCGCGCAGGATTTCCAGACGCCCACGGTCGGTGCCTCGGGCGCGATCTTCGGCCTGCTGCTGGCCTTCGGCATGATGTGGCCGCAGGAGCGGCTGATCGTGTTCCCGATTCCCGCGGCCATTCCCGCCTGGCTGTTCGTCACCGGCTACGGATTGCTGGAGCTGATTTCGGGCACCACCGGCTGGATGCCCGGCATCGCCCACTTTGCGCACCTGGGCGGCATGCTGGGCGGTTTCGTGCTGATCCAGTACTGGCGCGGCAAGCTGCCCATCAAGCCGCGCCGGCGCCTGATGCGCTGACGTTCCTTTCTCCCTCGGTATTTTCGATGACTCAGCACCTGCAGCGCCGGCTCACCCCCCGCCACATCACCTTCATGGCCCTGGGGATGGCGATCGGCGCCGGTCTTTTCCTCGGTTCCGCCAATGCGATCAACCTGGCCGGACCGTCGGTGCTGTTCGCGTACATGGTCGGCGGCGCGATGATCTTCGTGATCATGCGCGCGCTGGGCGAGATGGCCGTGCACGATCCGGTCGCCGGTTCCTTCAGCACCTACGCGCACCGCTACCTGGGGCCGTTCGCCGGTTACCTCACGGGTTGGAATTACTGGATTCTGATGGTCGGCGTCGGCATGGCCGAGAGCACGGCCGTGGGCATCTACATGAAGCAGTGGTTCCCCGACCTGCCGCAATGGATCTGGGTGTTCGGCAGCGTGGCCATGATCGGCGGCCTGAACCTGATGGCGGTGAAGGTCTACGGCGAGATGGAATTCTGGTTCACCCTGATCAAGGTGGTTACGGTGGTGCTGATGATCCTCGGCGGCGCCGGCATGATCTGGGTGGGCTGGGGCAACGGCGGCCAGCCGGTGGGCCTGGCGAACCTGTGGTCGCACGGCGGCTGGTTTCCCAACCGGGTGACCGGCATGGTGCTGGCGCTGCCGGTGGTGGTGTTCGCCTTCGGCGGCATCGAGACCATCGGCATGGCGGCCGGCGAAGCCGCGCAACCGGAGCGCACGATTCCGCGCGCGGTGAACTCGGTGCTGTGGCGCATCCTGATCTTCTACGTGGGCGCGCTGTTCGTGATCATGGCGATCTACCCGTGGAACCAGCTCGGCACCCAGGGCAGCCCGTTCGTGACCACCTTCGCCAAGCTGGGCATCCCGCAGGCGGCGGGGCTGATCAATTTCGTGGTGATCACCGCGGCGCTGTCCGGCTTCAACAGCACCACGTTCAGCGGCAGCCGCATGCTGTACAGCCTGTCGACGAAGGGGCAGGCGCCGGCCTTCCTCGACAAAGTGAGCGAGCATGGCGTGCCGGTGCGCGGCGTGCTGGTGACGCTGGCCTGCCTGGTGTTCGGCGTGCTGCTGAATTACCTGGTCCCCGAGCGCATCTTCGCGATGATGATGTCGATCCTGGCCTTCAACACCGTGTGGACCTGGGCCATGGTGCTGATCGCACACTTCAGCTTCCGGCGCCGCCACGGCGCCACCGCCTTCGCACTACGCGCGTGGCCGGCCAGCAGCGTGGTCTGCCTGCTGTTCCTGGGCTTCGTGCTGTTCATGCTCGGCTACAGCCCGGATACGCGCGTCGCGCTCTACGTGGGCGCGGCGTGGATCGTGCTGCTGTCGCTGGCTTATCGCTTCCTCGGCATCGGCGACCGCATGCGGGCGTTCGAGCCCAGGGCCGCCTGACTTTCCCGGAGCCGCCGATGCGAACGATAGGACTGATCGGCGGCATGAGCTGGGAATCCAGCGTCGTCTACTATCAGCTCATCAACCGCGGCGTGCGCGATCGCCTGGGGCCGCTGCGCTCGGCGCGCGTGCTGCTGGACAGCCTGGACTTCGGCGAGATCGAGGCCCTGCAGCGCCAGGGCGACTGGGCGCGGGCCGGCGAATTGCTGGCCGCTTCCGCGCGGCGCCTGCAGGCCGGCGGCGCCCAGGTGATCGTGCTGGCGACCAACACCATGCACAAAGTGGCCCCCGCCATCGTCGCGGCGACACCGCTACCTTTCCTGCATATCGCGGACCCGACCGGCGCGGCACTGCGCGAAGCCGGCTTCGATCGCGTCGCCCTGCTGGGCACGGCGTTCACGATGGAACAGGACTTCTACCGCGCGCGCCTGCGCGATCGCTACGGCGTGCGCTGCATCGTGCCGGACGAGGGACAGCGCCGCGACGTCCACCGCATCATCTATGAGGAACTGTGCGCCGGCATCGTGCGCGAGTCGTCACGACAGCGTTACCGGGAGATCATGGTCGACTGCGCCGCGCGCGGCGCGCAGGCGATCATCCTGGGCTGCACCGAGATCGGCCTGCTGGTGGGGCGCGACGACAGCCCGGTGCCGCTGTTCGACACCACCGCGCTGCACGCGGCGGCGGCGGTGGAGTTCGCGCTGGTCAAATAGCGTGAAAAAGGCGCGGGCCGTAGAGCCGGCCCGCGATACGGCGGACATCCGTCGCTGGATGTTCGCCGTTCGCCTTCTCAGCGCAACGCGAGGAAGTCTGCGCTCACCACGAAGCGCACCGCATCCAGCCGCAGGCGCGACTGAGGCAGCGCATCGAGCAGGGCCGTCCGTTCGCCGGCGATGGCGGCGATCTCGGACTCGCTGATCGCGGGATTCACCGCACGCAGCGCGAGCAGGCGCGACAACTCCGCATCGAGCGTGTCGGTAGCCGTGGCCACAGCGCCGTCGATGCTCGCTTTCGCGCGCTCGCTGGCGATCGCCTCGGCCCGCTCCAGCATCGGCGGCACCAGCTTGGCGAGGAACTTGCGGTAGCGCGGCACCTCGATGTTGCGATCGGCCGCCTTGCGCAGCGACACCTCGCTGGGCTGGAAATCGGCACGCTCGGCCAGCCGCGTATCCACGGTGACGAGCACCGGCTGGGTGGGCAGGAAGCGCTCGGCGTCGAGCTTGCGGTCGGCCACGCATTCGAGCAGGAACACCGCCTGCAGCAACGCGGTGCGCGGCGGCAGTGTGTCGTCCACCATGAAGGCGGCGTTGCCTTCCTCGCCCGACAGCACCAGGTCCATGGCGCCGCCCACCATCGGGTGATCCAGCCGCAGCAGCGGCAGTTCCTCGCGGGCCAGCGCGACGTCGCGCGCAAAGGTCACCGACAGGGGACCCTCGGCGAAGCCGGGGAGGGCGTCGGTGGAGAGGTATTGCGGGTCGAGCAGCAGCACCCGGCCGCCGAGCTCTTCGGCGTGGATGCCGAACTGCTCCAGCAGGCGCTGGATGAAATCGTCGCGGCCCGGGTCGTTGTCTTCGCGCGAAAAGGCCTGCTGCAGTTCGGCGGCATGCAGGTCGCGGCTGGCCGCCAGTTCGAGCAGATGATCGCGGCCTTCGCGGATGAGCGCGGCCATTTCCTCGTGGCTGGCGCGCGTCTCGGCCAGCAGCACGTCCAGTTCCTGGTCGCGGTTGTCGTCGCCGCGGGCGTGCTCGTCGGCCAGGCGCGCGAGCGGCTCGCCGTAGCGGCGCAGCAGCTCGCGACCGTCGGCGGGGCTGATGCGGAACGCGTCCACGCCCTCGTCGTACCAGCGTGCGAGCACATGCTGCGCGCTATCGGCCACGGTGAGGATGTGGATGCTGATGTCATGTTTCTGGCCGATGCGGTCCAGGCGGCCGATGCGCTGTTCGAGCAGGTCCGGATCCAGCGGCAGGTCCCACAGCACCAGGCGGTGGGCGAACTGGAAGTTGCGGCCTTCCGAGCCGATCTCGGAGCAGATCAGCAGGCGCGCGCCGTCCGGCTGCGCGAAATAGGCCGCGTTGCGGTCGCGCTGGACGATCCCCAGCCCTTCGTGGAAGCGCGCCACGCCCACGCCGCTGCGGGTGCGCAGCGCCTCTTCGAGCGCGAGCACTTTGGCCTGGCTGCGGCAGATGAGTAGGAACTTGTCCTGCGGATGCGCGTCCAGCAGGGCGACCAGTGCATCGACGCGTGGATCGGCCGAGTAGTCGAGCTCCAGCGCCGGCGGCGGCTGCTGGATGTCCGCATGGAATTCGGCCAGCAGCGCCTGGCGGCCGTCCGCGCTGAGCGTGCCGGCTTCCAGCAGGTGCCACACCGGCACGCGCTGCGGAAAGCCGCCGATGCCGGCGCGGCGGTTGCGGAACATCACGCGGCCGGTGCCGTGGCGGTCGATCAGCGCAGCGATCAGCTCGCGCGCGTTTTCCGCCTTGGTGGTGTCCGCCAGGCGGGCGAGCAGAGCGTCGTCGCCGGCGAAGGCCTCGCGCAGTCGGGCGAGCTGCGGCGCGTCCAGCGGCTCGCCGTCGAGCAGGCGATCGGCGATGCGGGAGAGCTCCTGGAAAGTGTCGGCCTCCGCCAGATAGGCGGACAGATCGTGATAACGCTGCGGATCGAGCAGGCGCAGGCGGGCGAAGTGACCGCTGCGGCCCAGCTGTTCCGGTGTGGCGGTGAGCAGGATCACCCCAGGCGTGACCGCGGCCAGCCGCTCCACCAGCGCATAGCGCGGGCTGGCGGCTTCGGGCGTCCAGGCGAGATGGTGCGCCTCGTCCACCACTAGCAGATCCCACGGCGCCTGCAGCAGCTGCTCGGCCCGCTTGGGGTTCTGTTCGAGGAAAGCGAAGTCGGCGATGACCAGCTGTTCGTCCTCGAACGGGTTGCCGTCGTCGTTCAGTTCCAGCGCTTCGCAGCGCTCCTCGTCGTAGATGGCGAAGCTGAGATTGAAGCGTCGGCGCAGCTCCACGAACCACTGGTAGACCAGGGTGTCCGGCAGCAGGACCAGCACGCGCTGGGCGCGGCCGGTGGCCAGCTGGCGGGCCAGGATCATGCCGGCCTCGATGGTCTTGCCCAGGCCCACCTCGTCCGCCAGCAGCACGCGCGGCGGACGGCGGGCGGCGGCGATGCCGGCCACGCGCAGCTGGTGCGGCACCAGGCCGATGCGGGCGGCGCCCAGGCCCCAGGCGGCGGAGCGGCGGGCCTCGGCGCGGCGCTGCAGGCCTTCCAGGCGCAGGTCGAAGCGCGCCACCGGGTCGGTGCGGCCACCGATCAGGCGGTCGTCGGCCTGGCTGACGCTCTGTTCGTCGTCCAGCTGGCCCTCGTGCAGTTCGCGGCCCTCGCCGCGGTAGACCAGCAGGTCGTCCTTCACTTCGACCCGCTCGACCAGAAAGGCGATGCCTTTGCCGGAAACGCGCTGCCCGGCGCGGAATTCCGCACGTACCAGCGGCGCCGAGTCCACCGCATAGGGCCGCAGCACCCCGGCCTTGGCGAACAACACCTGCACCCCGCGTCCCTCCACCCGCAGCACAGTGCCGAGGCCCAGTTCGGGTTCGGCGGTGGAGATCCATCGTTGACCTGGTACGAACATCGGCGCTGCTTTTTCTGTGAAACGGGTCGGCAATTATCCGCTCGTGGAGCGCGGATGCCTAGCAAAGGCCGCGATGGCCGGTTCGGCCCCCGCCATGAAGAGGCCAGCGGGAATGCGATGGACTTCTCGCTTGTGCTGCGAGCCGGCGCAAATGCCCACTTTCAGTTGCGCCGCTCGTCGGACGATTCGCACCGTTCGTCGGCCATCGCTGGCGGCCGGGTAGGGCGATCCTGAGAGTATGTGCCGCCTCAAGGGGAGAATCCGACATGCTTCGTCTGTCGCATCAGCGCGGCATCTCGCTGATCGAAGTGCTGATGGCCGTGCTGATCTTCAGCGTCGGCCTGATCGGCCTGGCCGGCCTGCTGGTCATGGCGACCCGTTCCAACCACGCCGCTTACCAGCGCACCCAGGTCACCTTCCTGGCCAGCACCATGGCCGACCGCATGGGCGCCAATCCGGTGGGCGTGTGGAGCGGGTTCTACAACTCGGCTGCTTATCCCGTGGGCGCTAGCAGCGCCGCCAACAACGATTGCAGTGCCGGCTGCACCCCGCAGGCCCTGGCCGCGGCCGACCAGCGCGCCTGGAGCCGCCAGTTGCAGACCTTCCTGCCGAATGTCACCGCCAGCATCAGCTGCGATGCCAGCAAGGCGGGCTACACGCCGGCGGGCTGGACGCTGGGCACGCCCGCGTCAGGCGCCACCGCCGCGACGCCGGCCGATCCGGGCCAGGTGGGCATGCGTCCGCCGTACGGCGGCCTGTGCAGGATGAAGATCAGCTGGGACGAACAGCAAACCGGTGATCAGGCCAACTCCGTGGCCAAACAGACGTCTTTCTCCTGGACCTTCCAGCCGTGACGACCTTCGCGCATCCCATCGCATCCGCCCGCTCCCGCCAGGGCGGCCTCACCCTCGTCGAACTGATGGTCGCCATGACGCTCGGCCTGATCGTGGCCGGCGGCGTGGTGGCGATCTTCAATTCCACTTCCAGCAGCAATCGTGCGCAGACGCAGCTCGCGCGCCTGCAGGAAGAAGGCCGTTTCGCGGTCACGCGGCTCAAGCAGGACCTGAGCATGGCCAACGGCCAGTACTGCACCAACTCCGGCGGCGTGGCCAAGCCGGCGGCGGCTTCGCAGGTATACCTGGACGGCCTGCGCACGCCGATTGTGTACGCCAAGGACGTCACTACCGCCATTCCCGACCTCACGACGAAGTGGGGCGCGACCAGCGGCAGCAATACCTATCCGGTGGCGCCGTCCGCGCAGTATTCGATGCCCTCCTACATGTTCATGCGGGGCTATGACTGCGGGATCACCTCGGCCAGTTGCAAGCCGATGGATCCTCATTCCCTGGTAGCCGCTATTCCTGCCATGGGCACGGCGGTAGGTGATCGCGTCAAGGGCACCGACGTGATCACCGTGCGCTACGTCAACGCCGACCGCGGCTGGGCCATCGGCAGCGGCGGCACCACCATCGCCACGGCGGCGTCGACCGGTTCGGCGATCACCAGCATCAGCATTGCGCCGGCGTCATCCAGCGAGCCGCCGGCCACTGACTTCACCTCCGGCGACATGGCCATGCTGGCCGATTGCTCCAATGCGCAGGTGTTCGCCGTGACCAAGAGCGGCTCGGCCACGCTGACGCCCGACAGCACCAGGAACTGGGCCGCGCCGGCGCCGCAGCAGCCGCTCTCCGCGCCGAAGCTGTTCGACTTCAATCGCGACTTCCAGACCGTCACCTACTACGTGAAGGTCGTCGACAACGGCAACGGCCAGACCACCGGCGCGCTGATGCGCCGCGTGAACGGCGGCACCGCCAATCCCGGCGGCAGCGAAGACGAGCTGGTACGCGGCGTGGAGCGCCTGGATTTCCGCTATGGCGTGCAGGATGTGGACGGCAAGGTGCGCTACCTCACCGCCGGCGACGTCGATGCGGCCACCGGTATCAGCTGCCCGCCCGGCGAGGTCAACAAGATCACCTCGGCCGGCTGCCTATGGCGCGCGGTCGCCAGCATCGAGATGAATCTGGTGATCGACGGGCAGATTCCGCTGTACACGCTCACGCCCCCCGAGCTGGCCTACACCTACGGCATCGACGGCAAGACCACGGCGACGGCGCCGTCCGGCCATCCGATCAAGCCGAGCGACCAGGGCTTCGTGGATCCGATGTTGCGCCGCGAGTTCACGGCGCTGGTGTCCGTTCGCAATTTCAACCCGTGACGCACAGGCGCCGGGTTGCCGTAAGAAGGGGAATCGCATGACGTACGCACGTTCTTGTCCGCACCTGCCGCGCGCGAAGAGCCAGCGCGGCGTGGTGCTGATCGTCGCGTTGATCTTCCTGGTGCTGCTGACCATCCTGGCGGTCAGCGCGTCGGGCCGCTCGCTGTTGCAGGAGCGCATGGCCGGTGGCCTGCGCAACTCCAGCCTGGCAGACATGAGCGCCGAGACCACCCTGCGTGGCGTGGAATGGAAGCTGTGGACCAGCACCACCAAGCTCACCGGCACGCCGCTGCTGTGCGGCTCGGGCGTGCTCGCTGGCAGCTGCTATCGCTACGACCCGAGCAATGCCGCCGTCTACGGGCCCAACGGCATCGTCACCAAGTTCCGCACCGGTACGACCTGGGTGACGGACGGCGCGGCCACCTACCAGGGTGCCGACGGCGCGACAGACTTCACCGCGACGGACCCCAGCTACAAGAACGCCAAGCTCGCCAAGAACCCCGTCTACATCATCGAGGACATGGGCGTGGAACTGCCTCCGGGCGCCAGCGGCGGCCTGCACGAATCGGGCGCCACCGGCACCGGCGGCAGTGGCACCGTCAGCACCAGCCGCCACGTGTACCGCATCACCGCGCGCGCCACCGGCGCGGACGGCAATACGGTGCGCGTGATGGAAAGCACCTTCGCCGCCAAGAGCAATTGAGCGCGACCCTTTTGAGCCGGAGTCCTACCTCCATGCGTATTCGCCAACTTCTCTCCAGTCCACGCGGCATCGCCGTGCTGTGCCTCGGCCTGACCTTGACGGGCGGGCTGTCGGTGCCGTTCGTGCCGACCGCCGATGCGCAGCTCGCGCCGGTGCTGTCCAGCACCATCCTGGCCACCACCAGCACTGCGGCGCCGTACTCCGTGGTCGAGCTCAGCCCCACGCCGCCGAACCTCACGCAGGGCGTGGCGCCGAACATCACGGTGACGTTCGACGACTCGGGATCGATGGCCAGCAACTACATGGGCGATACGCGTCCCTTCGACCTCAAGGGGTGGGGCAGCGGCCGCTGGCGCTGTGCCGGCGTCATCGATCCGCGCGTGACCGATCCGTCGGACATCCGCTCGCGTGCGATGAATGGCGTGTACTACAACCCGAACGTGATTTATCTGCCGCCGGTCAAGGCGGACGGAACCTCCTTTCCGAATGCCGACGCGAGCCTGGTTCGTGTTCCGTTGGACGGCATCGGGGTCAACCGTCCGCGCAATCCGGTCACGCTGGATGCCACGGGCGCTTATAACAACAACCCCCAGGGTTCCACGGATCCGACCGGAGCCACGGACCTGACCGGTGTCCTGGGCAGGAGGAGCGACAACCGCTGGGGTTGCGGCGACGGCAATACGTCGCCGATGGACGGCAGCACGAAGGGCCCGGATGGCCAGACGTATCCCAACGGCGGTCCGTTCTACTGGCGCTACAAGAGCACGGCGCCGAAGATCGACGTCGACAGCTATGGCGATCCGACCGCCACCGGCCTCACCAATCTCTACAACAGCAGCAACTGGGAAGCCGTCGCGGTCCCCAACACCACGGTGACCATCAATGGCGTGCAGGTGAACCAGTGGCAGAACTTTGCCAACTGGTACGCCTACTACCGCACCCGCAACCTGATGACCCGTACCGCGCTGTCGCGCGTCTTCGGCCAGCTCGGCGCGGCCAATTCGAGCGGCGGCTACGGCAGCGCCTTCCGGGTGGCCTGGCAGAACCTCTATACGAGCGATACCTTCCATCTGCAGGACGACACCATCATCAGCAGCCTGCTGGACGCGAATTCGCCCGCATGTACGGCCTCCAGCGTCGATCCGACGGCGACCGGCCGGCAGACCGGCACGGTGAAAACGCCACCCAATTGCTATCGCTCCGCGTTCTTCAACTGGATCTTCCAGGTGCCGGCGACGGGTAATACGCCGCTGCGCGCTTCCACCATTCGCGCCGGCCAGTTCTTCCAGCGCGGCAACGGCAATACGGGCGCCTCGGGCGACCTGCACGATCCGTACTGGGAGCCGCCGGCCAAGTCCGGCGCCGATGGCCTGGAGCTGACCTGCCGCCAGAACTTCCACATGGTGGTCACCGACGGCTACTGGAACGAAAGTGACCCGGGCCTGCCTACGCCGTTCACGGACTCGCAAACCTCGCAGACGCTGCCGGACGGCACGAAATATTCGGCATCGGCGGCCGAGTCCCGTGTGTTCTGGGACGTACAGGGAAACAAGTACACCTCGTCGCTGGCCAACATCGCGTTCAATTACTGGGCAACCAACCTGCGCCCGGATCTCTACGACCCGGCGAACGGCAAGTCCGTGGCCCCATACATGCCCGACAAGACCACCGGCGTGGTGACCGGCGCCTCGGCGGCGCTCGAGCAGTACTTCAACCCCAACAACGATCCCGCCAACTGGCCGCATCTGGTCCAGTACATGGTGACCCTGGGCATCGCCGGCAACCTGACGTTCTCCAATGACCCCGACTGCGTGGTCAAGGCGGCCAACGATCTGTGCGCGCTGCGCACTGGCGCGGTCAATTCGACCGGCGCCAAGGGTTGGACCACGCCTGCCAACAACTCGCCGCCGGGCATCGACGACACCTGGCACGCAGCGATCAACAGCCGCGGCGCGTACTTCAGCGCCGGCAACCCGCAGAACCTGGTGGATCAGCTCAGTGCGATCCTGACCAACATCAGCGCCCGCAACGTTCCGGCGAACACTGGCGCGGTGAACTCGGCGGTGCTGGTGGCCGGCGCGCTGGGATTCGCCACGGGCTACAGTTCCGCGGATTGGAGCGGCACGTTCCAGGCGGTGAGCATCGGTGCCACCGGCACGATCTCCACGGTGGCCTGGGATGCCGGCGCGATCCTGGACGATGCCAACAAGACCGATCCGGCTGCGCGCAACATCCTGACCGCGGCCGAGAACACCGACGGCTCTTTCAAGAGCGGTCTGGATTTCAAGACGTTCACGAGCCTGGATAGTGCGGCCCAGACGCTGCTCAGCACCAAGCCTGGCAGCGTCGATGCCACCAACGACACCGGCCAGTCGCGCCTGGATTACCTGCGTGGCGTGCGTAGCAAGGAAACCACCACGTTCCGGCCCCGCAACCATCTGCTCGGCGCGATCATCGGTTCGCAGGCGGTCTACGTGAGCTACCCGTCGAGCGGCTATCGCAACATCTGGCCGACGAACTCGCCGGAGCAGAACGCAATGTCGGGCGACGCATCGGATTGCGGCACGCAGACGCCGTCGACCTGCCACAGCTACGAAGCGTTCGTGAAGAACAACCTCAGCCGCAAGCCCACGGTCTACGTGGGAGCGAACGACGGCATGCTGCACGCGTTCGACGCGTCCCTGAACGCCGATGCCACGCCGTCGGCGAACGCCGGCAAGGAACTGTTCGCCTATGTGCCGCGCTCGGCCTATACCAATCTCGGCAATCTCACGCTGAAGTCCAACTTCAAGTTCATGCCCACCGTCGATGGCGTGCCGGTCACGCGCGACGTGTACTTCAGCCAGAGCACCTCCTCGCCGGTTTCGACGACGCAGGGTTGGCACACCATCCTGGTCGGCGGCTTGCGGCTGGGCGGGCGTGGCGTGTATGTGCTCGATATCACCGACCCGACCGCGATGGCGGCGGGCAAGGTGTTGTGGGAATTCAATGCCGACGCGCCGACGCAGGCTGCGTGGACAGATGGCGCCGCCAACAATCCGGGCGGCAACCCGTCGAACCTCGGCTTCACCTATGGCCAGCCCAACATCGGCCGCCTGAACAACGGCAAGTGGGTCGTGCTGGTGCCGGGCGGCTACTTCCCCGATTGCACGAAGTCGCCCTTCACCGGTGCCAATTGCTCCACACCCGCGGCCGCGTCCAATACCTTCAGCTCGCTGTTCGTGCTCGACGCGCAGACCGGCAAGCTGATCCGCGAGCTGAAGACGCCGGACGCGAACAGCGGTGGCGCCAAGAGCCACGGCCTGGCGACGCCGGTGCTCGGCGACTACAACGACGACCAGATCGACGACGTGGCCTTCGCTGGCGATCTGGATGGCAATCTCTGGCGCTATGACCTGAGCTCCAGCAATCCAGCCAGCTGGACCATCACGCTGGCCTTCAAGCCCGCCACCGCCGGCACGCAGCCGATCACCAGCATGCCGCGCCTGTTCGCGGATCCGGCCACCAACCGCTTCATCGTGGTGTTCGGCACCGGCAAGTACCTGGGCGTGAGCGACAACACCAGCGGCAGCGCGGCGACGCAGTCGGTGTACGGCATCCGCGACGTCGGCGTGACCGTGGACCGCACCCAGCTGGTCAAGCAGACGCTCAGCGAAACGACGGCCGACGACGGCAGGAGCGTCGCCCGCGGCCTGACCGACAACGCGGTGCCTTCCAGCTACAAGGGCTGGTACTTCGATCTCGGACCGTCCACCTCGTCGGCCGGCGAGCGCGTGGTGGTGACTCCGGGCGCGCTGTTCGACACGGGCCGCGCGGTGATCCAGACCCTGATTCCCGGCACGAACGATCCGTGCAATGCCAGCATCCAGGGCGCGATCATGGTGGTCAACGCGGCGACGGGCGGGGCCAACGGCGGGATCTCCTCGCCTGGCGTGACCGCATGGAACAACACGGGCACCTATGTGGTGGGCGGCCGAGTGAACGATCCGCGCACGTCCGGCTCGGTGCCACTGGTCACGACCGTGGGC
Organism: Dyella sp. BiH032; assembly: GCF_031954525.1. Lineage (NCBI taxonomy): Bacteria > Pseudomonadati > Pseudomonadota > Gammaproteobacteria > Lysobacterales > Rhodanobacteraceae > Dyella > Dyella sp. BiH032. Next base: position 3,913,666 of record NZ_CP134867.1, on the reverse strand, counting down.
GGCGGCACCGTGATGGTGCCGGGCCTGAAGCTCAGCGGCAGCAATACAAGTCTGAACATCAACGACGCCATCTGGCGCCGCCGTTCCTGGCGAGGGATTACGCAATGATCGATATGAGCAAGTTCCGACGCGATGCGCGCGGATTCACCCTGGTCGAGCTGATGGTGGTAGTGGCGATCATTGCCATCCTGGCTGCGTTCGCGGTGCCCAACTATCTGCGCTATGGCATACGGGCGCGCCGGGCGGATGGGCAGAACCTCCTGATGCGCGTGGCGAATGCGCAGGAGCGGTTCTACGCCACGAACAACCGCTACGGCACCTTGGTGGAGGTCGGATTCAACAACACGTCCTCCGATAAGGGCTACTACTCGGTAAGCGTTCTTCCCGCGTCGCCGGTCACGACTTTCATTGCCACGGCGACACCAGTGACCGGTGGCCCCCAGGCAAAGGACGACTGCAAGGCGCTCACGATCAACAATGCGGGTGTGAAGGGTTACAGCGGAGCCACCACCAACGGCACGTGCTGGTGACCGCCATGAAACGACAGGGGCACAGGGGTTTCAGCGTCGTCGAACTGATGATCGCACTCGCCGTGGCGGCGATTCTGCTCGTCGTGGGGGCACCGAGCTTCCGCGACGCGCTTCGTCGCAACAAAGTGAGCGCGACCAGCAACGCTCTGCTGGCGGACATCGCCTACGCGCGCAGCGAAGCGATCAACCGCGGCAATATCGTTTCAATCTGCCCGAGCTCGGATCAGAAGACCTGCACGGCGAACGGCACGGCGTACGAGAACGGTTGGTTGATCTATACGTACGCGCCCGGCAAGGGCACGCCCAATGCGGTCTACAGCAGCACGAGCACGGACAACATTCTGCTGCGTGCCGCCACGGCGCGCGACAGCGTGTCGGTGCAGGCCCTGGACAGCGTCATCCTCAGTTTCGGTTCGCAAGGGCAGAGCCGGCGCCCGGATACCAAACAACCGAAATTCGCCACCTGTTTCCGCGCCGTGGGCGCCTCGGGCACGGGAAGCAGCTCGAATGCGGTGCCGGGCGCGCAGTTGACGGTGAATGCGTCGGGCAGCGTGACCTCCAAGTCGCTTGGCGTGCAGACGGGCTGCGTGCCGACCTAACGGCGTTAAATCCACCTGTAGCCGACGAGCATCGATTGCTTGCCGGGCTGCCGTCGATCGAAAGGGGTAGTCAGGCGCGCATGCTTTGCAGGTCCAGTGAGCGCGCCTGACCTAAGTCAGCGAGTTCGTTTCCCGCGCCTGGCGGGCGTACACTTCGTCTCCCCCGGGTAAGCGCCGCGATGCCGCGCGTGTGCCGCCCCATCCCCAGGAGAGACTCGATGCGCATCCTCGTCGTCGGTGCCGGCGCTACCGGTGGCTATTTCGGCGGCCGTCTGCTGGAGAACGGGCAGGACGTCACCTTTCTGGTGCGGCCCGCCCGCGCCGAGGCCTTGGCGAAGCATGGCCTCGCGATCCGCAGCGCGCTGGGCGACGCCACGCTGCGTGCGCCGACGGTGACCGCGGACGCGTTGCGTGGGTCCTACGACCTGATCCTGCTCAGCTGCAAGGCCTACCACCTGCCGCAGGTCATCGCGGACGTGGCGCCGGCGGTGGGCGAGGGCACGGCGATCCTGCCTTTGCTCAATGGCATGCGGCATCTGGATGAGCTCGATGCGCGCTTCGGCGCTGCCCGCGTGCTCGGCGGGCTGTGCGTGATCGCCGCGACGCTCGGTGCCGAAGGCGAGGTGCGCCACCTCAACCGCTCCCACAGCCTGACGTTCGGCGAGCGCGACGGCTCGCGCTCGGCGCGGGCGGAGCGGATCGCCGAAGCGATGCAGGGCGCCAACTTCGAGTCGCGTCTCAGCACGGGCGTATTGCAGGACATGTGGGACAAATGGGTGTTCCTCGCTTCGCTTGCCGGCATGACCTGCCTGATGCGCGCGCCGGTGGGCGACATCATGGCCGCGCCGGGTGGATTGGACGCGATGCTGTCGATGCTCGACGACTGCTGCCAAGTGGCTTCCGATCATGGCCATGCACTATCGGAAAGCGTGCTGTCGAAAGCGCGCGGCGTCTTGACGGAGGAGGGCTCCACCCTGAGCGCCTCGATGATGCGCGACCTGGAGCAGGGTGGGCCGGTCGAAGCGGATCATGTGGTCGGCGATCTGATCGCGCGGGCTGCGCCCGGCGCTTCGCTGTCCATGCTGCGGACCGCGTATGCGCATCTGAAGGCCTACGAGAACCGCCGCGCACGCCAGGCTTGAGCGACACGGCCTTCTGAACCGCCATTCCGGCGTCAGCCGGAATGGCAAAAAGGGATGCGCCGACGTCGGCCGGAATGGCAAGAGAGATGCGCCGGCGCGGGCCGGAATGGCAAAAAAGGATGCACTGGCGCAGGCCGGCATGACAAAAAAAGCGCCGCATTCGCATGCGGCGCTTTTTTCTTTTCAGCGAGGCGCCGCGGTCCAGGCCGCGGCGTACTGCATCACCAGATCTTCACCTGCTTGTCGGCATCGCGCACCATCGCGTCGCCCGGCTTGCACTGGAAGGCCTTGGCGAAGGCTTCCATGTTCGACGGCGCGCCGATCGCGCGCAGCGAGACCGGGGCGTGCGGGTCGGTGTTGAGCGAGAGCAGGGCCTGCTTCTCGCGCGCGTGGCCGCGCCACACGCGGGCCCAGTTGAGGAAGAAGCGCTGGTCGGGCGTATAGCCGTCCGTCTTCTGCTCGGTCGAGCCCGGGGTCTTGGACAGCACGCTCTGCAGCGCGTCGTAGGCCACGTTCAGGCCGCCCAGGTCGGCGATGTTCTCGCCCAGGGTCAGCTTGCCGTTGACGTGCGCGTCGGGCTTGTCCTTGATCGGCGTGTAGTCGTTGAACTGCTGCACCAGCTTCTCAGCGCGGCCGTCGAACTGCTTGCGGTCCGCCGCGGTCCACCAGTTCTCCTGGTTGCCCTGGCCATCGAACTGGCTGCCTTCGTCGTCGAAGCCGTGGCTGGCTTCGTGGCCGATCACCGCACCGATGCCGCCGTAGTTGATCGCATCGTCAGCGCTGGCGTCGAAGAACGGCGGCTGCAGGATCGCGGCCGGGAAGTTGATGGTGTTGTCGGTGGGGTTGTAGTACGCGTTGACCGTCTGCGGGGTCATGCCCCATTCCTTGCGGTCGGTCGGCTTGCCGATCTTGGCGATGTCGTAGTCGTAGTTGAACTTCGAGGCGGCCATCACGTTGCCGTAGAAGTTGTCGCCGCTGACGTTCAGACCAGACCAGTCACGCCACTTGTCGGGGTAGCCGATCTTCGGCAGGAAGGTCTCCCACTTGGCGATGGCCTTCTGCTTGGTGGCGTCGCTCATCCAGTCGAGCTTCTCGATGCGCGCCTTCAGGGCGTTGCGCACGTTGTCGACCAGTTCCTGCGCGCGTTCCTTCGCCTCGGGCTTGAACACCTTGGCCACGTACAGCTGGCCCAGCGCTTCGCCCATGGAACCGTTCACCGCGCCGAGCACGCGCTTCCAGCGCGGCTTCTGCTGCGGCTGGCCGGCGAGGGTCTTGCCGTAGAAGTCGAACTTGTTGTCCTGGAACGCCTTGCTAAGGTACGGCGAGGCGTCGCTGATGGTGTGGAAGCGCAGGTAGGCCTGCCACTGCTCGATGGGCGCGGCGGCCAGCAGCTTGTCGAACTCGGCGAAGAACTTCGGCTGCGACAGCGAGAAGCCCTTGTCGATCGTCACGCCCTGGGCACTGAAGAACTTCTCCCAGCTGAAGTGCGGGGTAACCTTGTCGGCCTCCTTCACGCTGACGAAGTGGTACTGGTTCTTCGGATCGCGCTCTTCCACCGGCGCCAGCGAAGCCTTGGCCAGTTCGGTTTCGAACTTCAGCACGTCGTCGGCCTGCTTCTTGGCGTCGGCCTCGGCCACGCCGGTCAACTGCAGCGCCTGGGCCACGTGCGCCACGTAGGCGTCGCGGATCTCCTTGTACTTCGGATCCAGGTAGTAGTCCTTGGTCGGCAGGCCCAGGCCGCCCTGGTTGGCATAGCCGATCTGCGTCTCGGCGTGCTTGTAGTCCGCGCCGGAGCCGAACTGGAACACCTGGCCGTCGCCTTCGGCATAGCTCTTGGTGATGTAGTCGGCCACGTCGGCGCCGCTCTTCAGCGCGCCGATGGCGTCGAGCTTGGGCTTGATCGGCTCGAAGCCGGCCTTCTCGATGGCGTCTTCGTTCATGCCCGACTGGTACAGCAGGCCGATCTTCTGCTCGATGGAACCGGCCTGCGCCTGCGCGGCGCCCTTGGCGGCCGCGTCGACGATCTCGTGCTGCGTGTTGAGGCTGTTCTCGCTCAGCTGGTCGAAGGCGCCCCAGCGGGTGCGGTCGTCGGGAATCGGATTGGCGGCGACCCACTTGGCGTTGACGAAGCCGTTGAAGTCCTGGCACGCGTTGATGCCGGTATCCAGCTCGCTGACGTCGAACGGGCTCTTCTTCGCGGCCGGCGCGGCGGCGGTGGTAGAGGCCGGGGCGGGCGCGCTGCCGCTGGCGGCGGGGGCTTGCTCGGCGGATTCGTGCTTGCCGCAGGCGGAAAGCGTCAGGGCCAGGCTCACCGCAAGGGCGAGCGGCTTCAGGTACGGCTTGGTCATGGATCTCCCTCTCATGAAATGGCGCCCCCGCGGGGGCGAAATGGCTTGTCTGTCACCGATGGCCACGCCGGGTATGTGTCCCGTTTCGCGGTCATGGCCCTCGACGCTAGGCCAAAGGTCATGGTCGGGCACAGTGTCAAAGGTCAGGGGGCAGGCCCTGCAGGGCGGCCGCGTCGAGGCGGTACACGGGATAGAGGCCCACGTCCTGGGCCGTGTACCAGGGCGAACGCTCGAAGAAATAGAACAGGCGCTGCGACGGGCTGGCGGCGAACGCTGCGTCCTCGCGGAGGCGGTGTTCGAAATCGGCCTTCAGCGCAGGATCTTTCGCCATCATGTCGCGCGCGAGTTTCTCCAGCACGCGCGGCTCGCCGTATTCCTTGGGCTCGAAGACGGCGTCGAGGAAACCCCAGCGCAGCAGCGAGTCCGGCGCCTGCGGCTCGAGCAGTTCGATCGCCAAGTTGGCCGCGCGCTGATCCATCGGCACGATCGCCGAGCCGGCCGGCAGTTCCACCTCGCGCGTCGTCGGGGACAGTGCGAAATCGCGCAGCATCAAGTGCCCTTCGAACGGCTTGCTCGCCCACTGCGGCTTGTCGAGCTGGTAAGCCTGCACCTTGAGCTTCGCCGGCCGGGCCAGGCGACGGTAGGTAATGCCGTGGGCATCCAGCCGGTCCAGCACCTGCGTCCATTGCGCCGGCACGACATAGGCGGCCGGCGGCGCGACGGCGGTGTCGGGCAGCAGTCCGTTCCAGTTCTGGATGTCGTAATTGCGCGGCGTGCGCGGGTCGTACTGGATCCAGTCGCTGTTGGAGACATCGCTGTGACTGAGGCTGAAGGCGTAGCCCTTGAGCGTGAAGGGCGTCGAGGCCGGGTCGTCCTTGAAGGTCAGCGCGACCTGGGCATGTGCATCGCGCGCACGGGCCACCACCGCCTCGTCCGCCTTGCGGTTGGCCGCGATCAGGCCGGCCGCGTCGGCGCCGGTCTGTTCGAGCATCAGGGCGACCAGGTCATAGGTGGCGCGCACGCGGGTTTCGTAGCTCTTGAGCATGTGCGTCTCCACCAGCAGGGCTGGGCGGTTCTGCAGTGCCGCGTAGCCGGTGGAGAAGCGCGGCCCGGAACCGAAGTTGACGATGCCCTTGCGCGGATCGCGGCCGTCCTTGAATTCGAGGTAGATCGAGGCGAGGTGTCCGCGCTTCTCATAGGCGGGAATGACGCGATCGTGCAGCAGCTTCTGCTGCCACGCGCTCACGCCGGCATCGAGCTTTTGCGGGTCTTCCAGGTACCAGGTGAGGTCGTACTGATAATCCGCGCCGTCGGTGGTGTGGATATCCATCAGCAGGTCGGGCCGCCAGCGCTGCCAAAGCTTCAGCCAGTCGCGCATCTCCGGCGCGTCGGCCTTGATGTAGTCGCGGTTGAGGTTGAGGTACTGCGACTGGCCGCGGAAGCCCATGCGTTCCGGGCCGTTCTGGTTGATGCGGTGGTAGGGCGAGCTGTTTTCGTGGCCGTCCACGCTGAATACCGGGATGAAGACGAGCACCGCATGGTCCAGCAGGTGCGGCAGCTTGCCGGTCACGGCGTAGTCGCGCAGCAGCATCAGGCCGGCGTCCTTGCCCTCGATCTCGCCGGGATGGATGCCCGCCTGCAGCAGCACGACCGGCTTGCCCTTGCGGTGCGCCTCTTCGGGCGTGAACGTGCCGTCGGCGCTGGCGATCACCACGGCCATCGGGCGGCCTTGCGGCGAGGTGCCGAAGGTTTCCACCTTCAGCTTGCCGGGCGCGGCCTCGGCCAGTTTTCTCAGGTAGGCGACGGTGTCCGCGTAGTCCGGCGTGGTGCGGAAATGGCCCGACTCCGCGGGCGTGGTCCAGTCGGCGGCGTGCGCGAAAGGCGCGGACGCCGCGAGCGCGGCGGCGAGGAGCAATCGGTTCATGCGCGGTCCTGATGCGGCGGCAGCGCCGGCGAAGCGGGCAGGGTGTCGGGCGCGACTGCGCCGCCGGAGATGATGAAGGCCATCGCCTGGTCCATGGTCCAGTCGGTGGGCGTGAGTTCGTCCACCGGCACCACCTCGAGGTAGCCGCCGGTGGGGTTGGGCGTGGTGGGGATGTACACCGCGGCCATCTCGCGGCCGGTGCCTTCCTCGGTCATCACGCGGGTGACGAAGCCGACCACCTTCATGCCCTGGCGCGGGAAGTCGATCAGCACCACGCGCTGCACGCCGGAAGGTTTCTGCTGCAGCACCGCCATCAGCTTCTTGGTGCCGCCGTAGATGGTCTGCACCAGCGGGATGCGTGCGAGCAGGCCGTCGAAGGCTTCCAGCAGGCGCTGGCCGATCACCCGCGTAGCCAGCCAGCCGAGCAGGTAGAGCGCCAGCAGGGTGAGCACCAGCGCCAGCACGGACAGCAGCCAGCCGCGGTTGAGCGCCTCGCCCAGGGCCGGCGACACGCGTCCGGCGGCGACGACGAGCGCACCCACCGCCGGCGCGCCGATCCCGGCCAGCAGGCCGAAGACGAATTTGAACACCAGCCACGTCACCCATAGCGGAAGGAAGGTGAGCAAGCCGGTGAACAGGTAGCGTTTGACGCGCAGTCGCCGCATGGGGAACACCCTTCGGGAGGCGGGGAAGCCGGCATTGTAGGCGGAGGGGGACATGGCCTGGGCGTGACGTTCGACCCTTTCGCGCCGCCTGCGATTTTTGCCGCTTGTGATTTTTTTCGCCGCGGCGCGAATCATGGAGGGAGAGCGGGGGAACGGACATGAGCGGCAAGGCGGACCACGGGCAGTTCGAGCAGAGGTTGGCGGAGCACCGGCGCTTGATCGCCAAGGTGGCGAGCGTGTATGCCGCGGGCGCCGAGGACCGGCGCGATCTGGAGCAGGAGATCTGCGTGCAGTTGTGGCGCGCCTATCCCGGCTATGACGAACGGCGCGCGCGCTTCTCCACCTGGTTGTACCGGATCGCGCTGAACGTGGCGATTTCCCACCTGCGCCGCGAGCAGGGCCGCGATGCCGGCCGGCTCGAGCCGCTGGAGCAGCACCACCTGGACACGCTGAGCGGCGAGGAGCCGCCGGAGCGCGACGAGCGGCTGGCCGCGCTGTACGCGTTCATCGGCCAGCTCGACCCGCTCAACCGCGCGCTGATCCTGCTTTACCTGGAAGAACGCAGCTATGCGGAGATCGCCGAGGTGCTCGGCATCACCGAAACGAACGTTGCGACCAAGCTCGGTCGCATCAAGCAGACCTTGCGCGGCCGGATGACCGCGTCACCCACCGAGCGCCTGAGCGCAGGAGCATGAGCATGGAACTGGACGAACTGAAACTCGCCTGGAAAGCGTTGGACGCTCGCCTCGAGCGGCAGCATCAATGGGGCGTGCAGTGGCATCGCGCGAACATGCTGGAACGGATGAGGCATGGCCTGCGCCCTCTGCGGTGGGGGCAATGGGCGCAGTTCGCGCTCGGGGCCGTGTTTCTCGGCATGGGCGTGTCGTTCTGGAGCACGCATCGGTGGTCGTGGGCGTGGGTGTTGTGCGGTGCCGTCACGCAACTGTTCGGCATCGTGGTGATGGCTTTTTCGGGGCGCCTCATCGCGCTGCTGCACGGTATCGACTACGCGACACCCGTGCTCGACATCCAGCGGCGCCTGGCCCTGCTGCGGCGTTGGCGGGTGCGGGTGGAGGCGCCGGTGTTCGCCACGCTCGGGAGCGTGATCTGGGTGCCCTTGATGCTGATGCTGTTCCAGCTCGAGTTCGATGCCGGGGGCGGCGACGCGTTGCGGCAAGCGCCAGGGCTCGTCTGGAACCTGATGCTTGGCGGCCTGGTCGCGCTGGCGCTGACCTGGGGCACGTATGGCGTGCTGCGCTTTGCCGGCAAGCGCTCCTGGCTGGAACGCAACTTCGTGGGCCAGAGCCTATTGCGCGCGGAAGCGGCGATGGAGGAGATACGCCAGTTCGAGCAGGCGTGAGCGCGCGGTCGGACGATGCGGACTTCTTCTTCGCCGTCCTGCCCGGGATCGCTTCATGGCTCGCGCGAAAGGGTCATGCGGCTTCGCGGGCCCGCGGCTTCAGGCGCACGTAAAGCTGCTTGCGCACCCGCGCCACCACCTCGCCGTCGGCGGTCATCACATCCGTCTCGAACCAGCGCAGTACCTTCTCGCCGGTGGCGGCGGCGGCGCGCAGTTCGTCGATCACGCTCGGCTCCAGCTTGAAGTGCGCATAGACATCGCTACGGCCCGGCGCCACGAAGTCGATCGCGCCGGCTTTGTCCCACACGAAATACTCGCCGCCGAGCCGGTGCATCACCAGCAGCATCCAGAACGGGTCGGTCATGGCGAACAGGTTGCCGCCGAACTGGGTGCGCACGTAGTTGCGGTTCCAGGGACGCAGGCGCAGGACCACGCGGGCTTCAGACCAGTCCTCCGCGACGTGCTGCACGCGGATGCTGTTGAACAGGAACGGCGGCCAGAGGTTGAGCAGGCGGCGGAAGGTGGAGGCGCGCATGGGGCTCGCGGATGGCGGCTGGGTGCGCCAGTCTACGATAAACATACGTGCGCGTATGGGGCGCCGCTGCTCCTCGGCGCTCGATACGAGGGCTGACAAGCGGCCGGCGCATGCCGGCCGCCCGGGGGGGCTTGCCGTTTAGAACAACAGCGAAGCCATGCGGCGGCGGTACTTGCCCACCAGTTCGGCGTCGTCCAGCGTGGCGAAGGCGGCAAGCAGGCGCTTCTTCGCCTGGCCGTCGTTCCAGTCGCGGGCCTTTTCCAGGATCGCCAGGAACTGATCGAGGCCGGCCGCGGCGTCGCCCTCAAGCAGCAGGCGCACGCCGAGCAGATCGCGCGCCGCCCAGTCCGTAGCGTCGTTCTGCACGCGCTGGCGCAGTTCGCCGAGCGCCGGGGCGCCCTGCAGCGCGCGCGCCAGGTCGAGCTGGCTGCGCAGCCGCACCGCGCGCCCATCGGTGGCGAGGTTGGCGGGCAGCGCGGCCAGTTCGGCCTCGGCCGCGTCGGCCTGGCCGGCCTGCATCAGGGCCAGGGCCAGGTCGAGCTTCAGTTCCGGCTGCTCCGGTTCGGCCGCGATCGCATGGCGCAGGCGCTCGACGGTCTGCTCGGGCGTCTCGGCCGGGGCGAGGGTGGCTTCTTCGGCGGCATCCTCGGCCGGCTGCACGTGGCGCGACAGGAATTCGCGCAGCTGGCCCTCGGGTAGTGCTCCGGCGAAGCCGTCCACGATCTGGCCGTCCTTCACCAGGATCACGGTCGGAATGCTGCGCACGCCGAACATGGCCGCGAGCTGCTGGTTCTTGTCGACGTCGACCTTGGCGAGGCGGAAGGCACCGTTGAAGGCGGTCGCCAGTTTTTCCAGCAGCGGGCCCAGGGTCTTGCAGGGGCCGCACCAGGTCGCCCAGAAATCGATCAGGATCGGCGTCTTCAGCGAGGCCTGCAGCACCTCTGCTTCGAAGTTCTCCTGGTCGACGTCGAAGACATGGGTTGGGGCGTCGCTGGTCACGGCCGGGCTCCGGGGGACAAAGAGGGAATCGGCATCAGATCAGGGCGGCATGGTGCATATCAAGGGGGCCGCGCCCGCCCGTGGCGGCGCTGAACGGGCTTGCCGGTGCCTGGGCGCACGCGGCGTGGATTTGCGAGAATCCGCCGGATGACGAGCCCGGACCCCGCCAGTACCCGCATGGCCGAACAGCAGCCGTTGCTGATCTGCGAGCATTGCGACACCGTCTACCGGCGGCGCGAGCTGTGCTGCGGCGAGGTCGCGCGTTGCCTGCGTTGCGACGCCATCCTGGAGCGGCACCATCGCCTCGGCGTGGGCGGCATGTTCGCGCTGGTGGTCACCGCGATGCTGGTGTTCGTGCAGGCCAACGTCTGGCCGATCGTGACGCTGGGCCTCAACGGCCAGCTGATCAGCACCACGCTGTGGGGCGCCATCATCATGATGTGGCGGGAGCATTCGCAGATCGTCTCGGTGCTGGCCGCGGCCACGCTGTTCTTCTTTCCCTTGTGCAAGATGTCGCTGCTGGGCTGGGTGCTGTTCTTCGCCCAGCGCGGCCAGCGCGCCCCCGGTTTTCGCCAGGCGATGGTGGCGCTGCACCGCGTGGGGCCGTGGACCATGAGCGAAGTGTTCGTGCTCGGCGCGCTGGTGGCGATCGTGAAGGCGCGCGTGTACTTCGATGTGATCCTCAATCCGGGGATCTTCGCCTATGCGGCGCTGACCCTGCTGATCACCGTCTTCGCCAGCATCGACCTGCGCCGCCTGTGGGAGCTGGTGCCGGAGACGCCCGCATGAGCGCCGACCTGCCGCGCGCGGACGAGCTGGGCCTGATTGGCTGCCACGTGTGCGGCCTGGTCTGCCGCGACACGGGCGCGGAACATGCGCACTGCCCGCGCTGCCATTCCTCGCTGCACCGGCGCAAGACGGCCAGCTATAGCCGCACGTGGGCGCTGCTGATCGCCGCTTTCATCTTCTATATCCCCGCCAACGTGCTGCCGATCATGCGCACCGCGAGCGTGGGCGACATCGACGACAACACCATTCTGAGCGGTGTCATCGAGCTGTGGGTAAAGGGCTCGCCGGACCTGGCCGTGATCGTGTTCACCGCCAGCATCATGGTGCCGGTGCTCAAGTTCCTGGCCCTGGTGACGCTGCTGTGGAGTTCGCATCGCGCCAGCCCCTGGGCGCGCCGGCAGCGGTCCAAGCTGTACCGGCTGGTGGAGCTGATCGGCTACTGGTCGATGCTGGACGTGTTCGTGGTGGCGCTGCTGACGGCGCTGGTGCAGTTCGGCGTGCTGAGCCTGGTGGAACCCTTGCCGGGCGTGGTGTTCTTCGGCCTGACGGTGGTACTCACCATGTTTGCCTCGATGAGTTTCGACCCCAGGCTGATCTGGGATGGCAGGGAATCCGATGACTGACCAACAAACGCCTTCCGGCGGAGCACTGCCCGAGCCGATCGTGCGCAAGCCGCGCGTGAACGCCTCATTCGTATGGCTGATCCCCGTGCTCGCCGCGCTGGTCGGCCTTTCGCTGGTGATCAACGCCTGGATCAAGGCCGGGCCGACCATCACCATCAGCTTCCAGAGCGCCGAAGGGTTGGACCCGGGCAAGACGCCGGTGAAGTACAAGAACGTGGTGATCGGCCGCGTCACCTCGGTGACGCTCAGCAAGGACCGCAGCCACGTGACGGCGAAGGTCTCGCTGGAGAAGAGCGCCGAGGGCTTCGCCACCGCCGACACCCGGTTCTGGGTGGTGCGTCCGCGCATCGGGCTGGGCGGGGTGTCGGGCATCGACACGCTGCTGTCCGGCGCGTTCATCGGCGCCGACGTGGGCGAGTCCAAGGAAACGCGCGACGAGTTCACCGGCCTGGAGGAGCCGCCGGCGGTGACCCACGGCGCGCCGGGCAAGACCTTTAAGCTGCACACCGACGACCTCGGTTCGCTCGACATCGGCTCGCCGGTCTATTACCGCCGCATCCAGGTCGGCCGCGTGGTGACCTACCAGCTGGACAAGGACGGCAAGGGCGTGAGCCTGCAGATCTTCATCGATGGACCGAACGACGAATTCGTCACCAAGTCCACGCGCTTCTGGAACGCCAGCGGCGTGGACGTCTCGATCGGCGCCGACGGCGTCAAGCTCGATACGCAATCGCTGGCCACCGTGCTGGCCGGCGGCGTGGCGTTCGGCTCGCCGATGGGGCCGCACGACGAGACGCCGGCGGACCAGGGCGCGGAATACCGCCTGTTCGGCGACCAGGCGACTGCCATGGCGCCGCCGGATGGGGAGCCCAAGTACATCCGCATGCGCTTCGATCAGTCGCTGCGCGGCTTGAAGGTGGATGCGCCGGTGGAATTCCTGGGCATTCCGTTCGGCCGGGTGGTGTCGATCAACCTCGACTTCGACGAGAAGACCCAGACCTTCCCGGTAGTGGTCGGCGCGGTGGTGTATCCGCAGCGCCTCGGCCGCGCCCACGACAAGCTGGTGGCGCTGGCGCGCGAGCGCGGCGACGACGCGCAGCTGTCGCAGATGATGGGCAAGCTGATCGAGCACGGCCTGCGCGCGCAGGCGCGCAGCGGCAACCTGCTGACCGGCCAGCTTTACATCGCGCTGGATTTCGTGCCGAAGGCGCCGAAGGTGGCATACGACCCGGCCCAGAAGCCGCTGGAGATCCCGACCGTGCCGGGCAGCTTCGACCGGTTGCAGGAGCAGCTGGCGGAGATCGTGGACAAGATCCAGAAGATCCCGTTCGACAGCATCGGCAAGAACGTGGACGCTACGCTGGCTGAGCTCAATCGCACGCTCAAGCAGGTGAACGGCGACGTGCTGCCGGAGTTCAAGAACACCCTGCAGGGCGCGCAGCAGACGCTGGGCAACGCCAACAATGCGCTGTCGGCGGATTCCCCGCTGCAGCAGAACCTCGGCGGCACGATGCAGGAACTGCAGCGCACGGCGCGCTCGCTGCGCGTGCTCACCGATTACCTCGGCAGCCACCCGGACGCGCTGCTGCGCGGACGCCGGGCGGATGCCCCGCCGCCGCGCGCCGAGCCGCCGGCCGCCACGCAAGAAGGGAGCAAGCCATGATCCGCAAGGGAAACCGCTTCGCCGTCCTCGGCGCCCTGGTCCTGGGTGGCGCGCTCGCGCTGGCCGCCTGCGGCGGCTCGGCACCGGTGCGCTACTACACCCTGGTGCCGCCGGCGGATGCCTATGTGCCCACCGCGACCCAGAGCGCCATCGTGGCGCCCGCGGCATCCTTCCAGTTCGAGCTGCTGCCGGTGGGCGTGCCCGCACAGGTGGACCAGCCGCAGCTGGTGGTGCGCCAGGGCGGGCAGGGCGTGGCGGTGCTGGATGGCGAGCGCTGGATCGCCCCGCTGGGCGACGAGGTGCGCGGAGCGTTGTCGGCGGACCTCTCGCGGCAGCTGCATGCCCAGGACGTCTCCGGCCTTGCGGCGGGCACGCCGCCGGTGCTGCGCATCAAGGTAGACCTGCGGCGCTTCGATTCCGTGCCGGGGAGCTACGCGCTCGTCGATGCGGCGTGGAGCGTGCGGGCGCTCAAGAGCGGCGCGTCGGTGGCGTGCACCAGCCGTGTGCAGGAAAGCGTGGGCGAAGGCTATGCGGCCCTGGTGCAGGGCCATCAGCGGGCGCTGGACGGTTTGGCCGCGCGGATCGCCGCGGCGGCGCAGACGCTGGCCGCGGGCCAGCCCGTCGCCTGTCCGGCAGGCTGAAGCGGGGGCGGGAAACCGGCCGTGCCGAGCCCGCCCCGGTCCCGCGCCACCCCTGTCATCTGCTAGTCTGCCGCGTTCACCCGCAGCCGCCGGCGGACGCCGGCACGGGCTGCCGCAACGAGATCCAGGCGCCGGAAACATGCAGGACAACCAAGCACAGGGCAGCAACGACCAGGCCAGCGAGCAGGCTGGCGAACAGGGCTATCGGCCGCAGGCGGTGGAAGCCGCCGCGCAGCAGTACTGGCGCGAGCAGCGCGCCTACGAGGTGAAGGAAGATCCTTCCCGGCCCAAGTTCTACTGCCTCTCGATGCTGCCGTATCCCTCCGGCGCCCTGCACATGGGCCATGTGCGCAACTACACGATCGGCGACGTGATCAGCCGCTTCCAGCGCATGAACGGCAAGAACGTCCTGCAGCCGATGGGCTGGGACGCGTTCGGCCTGCCGGCCGAGAACGCCGCGATCAAGAACAAGACCGCGCCGGCCAAGTGGACTTACCAGAACATCGACCACATGCGCGGCCAGCTGCAGCGCATGGGCTTTGCCTACGACTGGACTCGCGAGTTCGCCACCTGCCGGCCGGAGTACTACCGCTGGGAACAGTTGATGTTCACACGGCTGATGAAGAAGGGCCTGGCCTACCGCAAGAACGCGGTGGTCAACTGGGACCCGGTCGACCAGACCGTACTGGCCAACGAGCAGGTGGTCGACGGCCGCGGTTGGCGGTCCGGCGCGCTGGTGGAGAAGCGCGAGATCCCGCAGTGGTTCCTCAAGATCACCGACTACGCGCAGGAACTGCTCGACGGCCTGGACACCCTGCCGGGCTGGCCGGACGCGGTGAAGACCATGCAGCGCAACTGGATCGGCCGCTCCGAGGGGCTGGAGATCCATTTCGCGGTCGAAGGCGAGGCCGAGCCGCTGACCGTGTTCACCACGCGTCCGGACACGCTGATGGGCGTGACCTTCGTGTCCATCGCGGGCGAGCATCCGCTGGCGCTGAAGGCCGCGCAGGACAACCCGCGGCTGGCCGCGTTCCTGGAAGAGCTCAAGCACGGCGGTGTGTCCGAGGCCGAGCTGGAGACGCAGGAAAAGCGCGGCATGGATACGGGCATCGAGGCCATCCACCCGCTGACAGGCGAGAAGATCCCGGTCTTCGTCGCCAACTTCGTGCTGTGGGGCTATGGCACCGGCGCAGTGATGGCTGTGCCCGGCCATGACCAGCGCGACTGGGAGTTCGCGCAGAAATACAGCCTGCCGATCAAGATGGTGGTGGTCGACCGCGCCGTGCTGGACGCGGTGGCGGAAATCGGCCACGACCTTTCCAAGGGCGTCGGCGCCGATCCGCTGCGCGCCGCCCTGGGCGGCGGCACGGTCGACGCGTACGCGGCGTCTTCCGCCGTGCAGCTGGTCGAGGCGTTCGAGCGCAGCATCCAGCAGGACGGCGCGTATACCGAGCGCGGCTTCCTGGTGAACTCGGGCGAATTCGACGGCATGGACTATGGGCAGTCCTTCGAGGCCATGGCCGCGCGCTTCGAGCGCGAGGGCAAGGGCGTGCGCCGCGTGAACTGGCGCCTGCGCGACTGGGGCGTGAGCCGCCAGCGCTACTGGGGCTGCCCGATCCCGGTCATTTATTGTCCCCACTGCGATGCGGTGCCGGTGCCGGAAGACCAGCTGCCGGTGGTACTGCCCGAGGATGTGGCCTTCTCCGGCGTGCAGTCACCGATCAAGGCCGACCCGGAATGGCGCAAGACCATCTGCCCGCAGTGCGGCGGCCCGGCCGAGCGCGAGACCGACACCTTCGACACCTTCATGGAGTCCAGCTGGTACTACGCCCGCTACACCAGCCCGGGCGCGAGCGACCAGGTGGACGGGCGCGCCAACTACTGGTTGCCGGTGGACCAGTACATCGGCGGCATCGAGCACGCGATCCTGCACCTGCTGTATTTCCGCTTCTATCACAAGCTGATGCGCGACGCGGGCCTGGTGCATTCGGACGAACCGGCCACCAACCTGCTGTGCCAGGGCATGGTGATCGCCGAGACGTTCTATCGCGAGAACGCCGACGGTTCGAAGGACTGGATCAATCCGGCCGACGTGGAGATCGAGCGCGATGACAAGGCGCGCGTGATCGGCGCCCGCTCGAAGCAGGACGGCGAGCCGGTGAAGATCGGCGGCACCGAGAAGATGTCCAAGTCCAAGAACAACGGCATCGACCCGCAGGCGATGGTGGACAAGTTCGGCGCCGATACGGTGCGCCTGTTCTCGATGTTCGCCGCGCCGCCGGAACAGTCGCTGGAATGGAGCGAGGCCGGCGTGGAAGGCATGGCGCGCTTCCTGCGCCGCTTCTGGCGCGAGGTGACCACGCACGCCGCGGCTCCCGACCATCCGGTCACGGACCCGGCGGCGCTCGACCCCGCGCAGAAGGCGCTGCGCCGCCAGCTGCACGAGACCATCCAGAAGGTCGGCGACGACTTCGGCCGGCGCCACTCCTTCAACACCGCCATCGCCGCGTTGATGGAGCTGCTCAACGCGCTGGGCAAGTTCGACGACATGAGCGAGCAGGGCCGCGCGGTGCGCCATGAGGCGCTGGAAGCGATGGTGCTGCTGCTCAATCCGGTCGTGCCGCATGTCAGCCACGCCCTGTGGCAGGTGCTGGGGCATCCGGCGTCGGTGCTGGAAGACCAGCCCTGGCCGAAGGCTGACGAGGCCGCGCTGGTGCGCGACTCGCTGACCCTGGCGGTTCAGGTCAACGGCAAGTTGCGCGGTACCATCGAGGTCGCCGCGGGCGCTTCGAAGGAAGAGGCCGAGAAGCTCGCGCTGGCGCATCCGAACGTCGCGGCCTTCTTGGAAGGCCAGAGCGTCCGCAAGGTGATCGTGGTTCCCGGCAAGATCGTCAACATCGTCGCAGGATGAGAGCGCCCCAATGAGTACCGTGAGCCGCGTGTTCAAAGCTTCGCTGATGCTGGTGTCTGCCCTCGCGCTGACGGCGTGCGGTTTCCATCTCCGCCAGAGCGCCGCGTTGCCGGCCGCGATGCAGCGCGTGCACTTGGCGGTGAACGGCGGCGCCGACCTGCAGCGCGACCTGGCGCGCGCGCTGGAAAGCTCTGGCGCTACCGTAGAGGAGCGCTCCGGCCCCGGCGTCGCCGAGCTGAAGGTGCCCGTCGCCAGCTTCAGCACCGAGACGCTGACCGTCAGCGGCTACGCCCGCGTCACCGAGTACGCGGTGCGCTATCAGGTGCAGTTCCAGCTCGAGGATGGCGCCGGCCAGGTGCTGCTGCCGTCGCAGAGCATCAGCATGTCGCGTGAATTCAGCTACGACGCCACCAACACCATCGGCACCACGGCGCAGGTGGAAGAGATTCAGCGCAGCCTCAACGACGACATGGTGCAGTCCATCCTGTTCCGCTTGCAGGCGCTGCAGAAGCACGGCGGCGTGGTCGCGCCGGCGTCCGCGTCCTCCACGCGCTGACCGCATGCCGCTCAATCCCGCCCAATGGCAGAAGGCGCTGGCCGGCGACAGCCTGCGGCCGGCGTACCTGCTGGCCGGCGAGGAGCTGCTGGTGCTGGAAGCCGCCGACGCGCTGCGCGCGCAGGCGCGCCGCCTGGGCTATGCCGAGCGCGAGGTGCTGGACGTCGGCAACCATTTCGACTGGAACGACCTGGCCCGGGCGGCCGCGGGCATGTCCCTGTTCGCCACGCGCCGCCTGCTGGACTTGCGCCTGCCCACCGGCCGCCCGGGTACCGAGGGCGCCAAGGCCATCAACGAGTTCTGCGCCAATCCGCCACCGGACGTCACCTTGTTGATCACCGCCACCGAGTGGAGCAGCAAGCATGAAGGTGCGTGGACCAAGAACCTCGACGCCGCCGGGGCCGTGGTGGTGTTCAACGCCCCCAAGCCGCACGAATGGGCGGCCTGGGTCGGCGCACGGCTCGCTTCGCGCGGGCTGAGCGCCACGCCCGACGCTGCCGCGCTGCTGGCCGAGCGGGTGGAGGGCAACCTGCTCGCCGCCGCGCAGGAGATCGACAAGCTGGCCGTGCTGCGCGGCGAAGGTGGCGGCGGGCGCATCGACGCGACCGAAATGGAGCATCTGGTCGCCGACAGCGCGCGCTACGACGCCTTCAAGCTCACCGACGCGGCCTTCGCCGGCGACGGCGGGCGCGCCTTGCACATTCTCGCCGGCCTGCGTGCCGAGGGCGATGAGTTGATCGCGCTGATGGGCTGGCTGGTGAACCAGCTGCAGCTGGCGCTGCGCCTGGCCAATGCGCGCGACTTCGCCGCGCAGGCTCGCGCCGAGCGCCTGTGGCCCGCGCGCGAACAGCTGTTCCGCAAGGCCCTGCGCCGCGCGCCGCGCGAGCATTGGCTGCAATGCCTGGCGCGTGCGGCGCGCATCGATCGCATGGCCAAGGGCCGCGAGGCGGGCGATCCGTGGCTGGAAGCCGAGCGCCTGATCGCCGCCATCGCCGAACCGCGGGCCGCCAGCGCCTTCGCATGAAACCGCTCGCTCTGTTCGGCGGCACCTTCGATCCGGTGCACCTGGGCCACCTGAGCGTGGCGTGGGAAGCGGCGGAGCTGCTCGACGCGGAAGTGCGCCTGATGCCGGCCAACGTGCCGCCGCACAAGCCGGCTCCATTGGCCACGGCCGATCAGCGCGTGGCCATGCTGCACGCAGCGTTGCAGAAGCAGGATCGCCTGACCGTGGACACGCGGGAGCTGCGCCGCGAAGGCCCTTCCTACACCTACGACACTTTGCGCGAGTTGCGCGCGGAGCAGGGCGCCCGCCCGCTGGTGCTGCTGCTGGGCGCGGATGCCTTCGCCGGCCTGCCGACCTGGCATCGTTGGCGCGAACTGTTCGACGTGGCGCACCTGGGCGTGCTCAGCCGGCCCGGCGTGGAAGTGGAATTGCCGCACACGTTGTGGGCGGAGATCGATACCCGCCGCACCGACGACGTCTCTTCGTTGCGTGCGTCGCCGGCGGGATACGTCATCGAGTTGGCGGTCACACCCTTGGAAATCTCCGCCACGCGCATCCGCGAACTGCTTGCCGCGGGGCGAGATCCACGCTATCTGCTGCCATGCGGGTTGTTCGAGGACCCGGCGCTGCTGGAACCCTACCGGCGCGGCAAGGCCGGCTGATCGCGCGGCATCCCATCGGAAGGACACCGATGTTTTTCGACAAGGAACCCAGTCGTGATCGCGACGCACACCACTGAGCGTCCGCTTGAGCCACGAGACCTGGCCTTGCTGCGCGCGCTGCGGACGAACTTGCTGGGCGGTATCGCCATGACGACGCTGGCGGGCACGGTCTTCGTGTCTGCCCTGGCGAGCGCGCTATGGACCCTGATCGATCGCGGCATAGGGCACGAGTTTTCGGCCGAGCTTGTCGCCGTTCCGCTGCTCGCCGCGATCGTGGGCGTGGCGTTCCTGGGCGGGGCGCGTAGCGCTCGTCTGTTCCGTAGTGCCGACGCGTTGCTGCGGCAGCCCTCGCGGGTCGCGAAACAAGTCAGCCAGGGCGAATTGACCGCGATTGCGCGAGGCAAGGGCAGCATCCGCTACGACCTGGGCGGAGAATCCTTCGAGGTGTGGTTGCCGGTGCCGCTCGCCGATACCGGCAAGATCGATTTCGAAAGAACCGTTCCACGCCTGGGCGGCTTGCTGCATCGGCGCGTCTCATTGGAGTGGCTGGCACTCGACGGTGCACCGAGGCTGCTGCTTCGCGTGGATTATCCGGACGATCCCCCGGTGGTGACGGAGCGCGTATCGACCGAGCAGGAACGTCGCGCCGTGGCCTGGTGGGATCACGTCGCCTACGCCTGGTTCATGGCCGTGCTTGCCATGCTGGCGTTTCTGGCGGGCGGCGTCGCCTTGTTCGCTTTCATCGACGCCTGGGCGTATTCGCGGCTCACCGGCGGCCTCCTGGTGGCCGCGCTGCCGATCGGTGCGATCGGCGTGCATATGTGGCGCAGGACGAAGCACTGGCTGGCGATCGAGCCGCGAACCTTGACCGTGACGGGTGTGATCGCGGAAGTGCTGGACAAAACCGTCTCCATTGGCCGCTATGCGCGAACCCAGCGTTGGTATCGCATCGGCGATCGTCTCTATGCCACCGGCTTGAAAGTGCCGGACGAGGAGACGATCACCTGCGGCAGCGTGGTGCGCATGGACTATGTGGATCGCCGTCCGCGCGGCGGCCGCATCCTGCGCATCGAACCGTTGTCGGGCTGAGCGGAGCCGATGCGTTTCACGCGCTGCGCGGTACGAAGCGCAGCGCCACCGAATTCATGCAGTAGCGCAGGCCGGTCGGCCTGGGGCCGTCGGTGAATACGTGGCCCAGGTGGCTGTCGCAGCCGGCGCAGCTCACTTTGGTGCGCACCATGCCCAGGCTGTAGTCGTTGCTCTCGACGATGTTGGCCTTCGCGATCGGCTCCCAGAAGCTGGGCCAGCCGGTGCCTGAGTCGAACTTGGTCGAGGCGTCGAACAGCGCGGTGTCGCAGCCCGGGCAGCGGAACAGGCCCTTGGCGTGCAGGTTCCAGTATTCGCCGCTGAAGGGGCGTTCGGTGCCTTCGCGGCGCATCACGTAGAACGCATCCGCGGAGAGCCGCTGGCGCCATTGCGTGTCGGTCAGCACCAGCTTCTGCACGTGGCAGGGGCCGAGGCGGCGTCCGTCGGCATCAGCGAAGCACTCCAGCATGAGGTCCTGCGGTGCGGCAGTCGACGCGGCCGCGCCGGCGGCCAGCGCCGGGTCGCGCCGCGGCCACAGCAGGGCGCCGACGGCGGCGCCGGCGACACCCAGCGCGGCGACGCGCAGGAAGCCGCGCCGCTGTTCGTTCTCGATGGTGCGGATGGTGCGTGTGCTCATGGCGAGCCTCTCTCAGTCGAAGACGGATCAGCCGAAGGTGAAGGCGTAGGCGTGCACGCCCGGATCGAGGAATTCGATCTCGAACTGCCGTTCGCCCGTGCCCTGCGCCTGGCGTACGAGCTGGTACAGACGCTGCGTGGTCACCGTGCCGTTGCCGCCGGCGTCGATGTCCATGCCGTGGTCGGCGCCCGGCGCCTTGCCGTCGATGCGGACGCGGAAGCGCACCGGCTTGCCGTCGGCGCCCGGGCCCAGCACCAGGTGCAGGTCGCGGCCGCGGAAGCGGTAGACGACGCGGCCGCCGGCGGCGTCGAGCCGCGCGTCCTCAGCATTCACCGTCCAGTCGCCGTCCAGCGACCATTGGTTGACGCGCAGCGTGGCGGGTACGCGATAGGTCTCGCGGTCGTTGCGGATGAACGGGCCGCCGATGAAATTCTGCGCGCGCGCATAGCCCACGTAGGTTTCGGGCGAACGGTCGGCGGCCTTGGAATCCGCGGCTTCGGCGCCTTTCGCGTCGGGCCGCACATAGCCGCCGGGCAGGTCCTTCTGGCCGGCGTCGGCGAGCAGCTGGCGGATCACGTCCTCGCTTTCCTCGTAGCCGCCCTCGCCGAAATGGTGATGGCGCACGCGGCCCTGCGTATCGATGAAGTAATGCGCTGGCCAGTAGCGGTTGTTGAAGCCCTGCCAGATCGCGTAGTCGTTATCGAGCGCGACCGGGTAGCTGACCTGCAGGTCCTTCACCGCCTGCTGGACGTTGCCCAGGTCCTTCTCGAAGGCGAACTCCGGCGCGTGCACGCCGAGCACGACCAGGCCATGGTCCTTGTACTTGTCCGCCCAGGCGCGGACGTAGGGCAGGGCGCGGATGCAGTTGATGCAGGAGTACGTCCAGAAATCCACCAGCACCACCTTGCCGCGCAGCGACGCGGCGCTGAGCGGTGCCGTGTTGATCCAGGCCGTGGCACCAGCCAGCGACGGCAGCTCGCCTTCCACCGGCAGGGCTTCGCCGGCCTTGCGTTCCGGCTGCGGCGCGGGCGCGGGCACGACCTGGTTGACCAGGCGCTGTTCGAGGCCGCCGGTGCTCGCCAGCGACACGCGCGTAAGCACACCGGTATCCAGCCCCAGCGCGATCGCGGCGACGCCGGCGAGTACCAGCACGCCGAGCGCGCGCCGCAGCCATTCGCCCGCGCCGAGCGAGCGCTTCATCAGCGAGAACACCTTGCCACCCACCAGCAGCGCCAGCGCGAGCGACGTCGCCGCGCCGGCGGCGTAGGTGAGCAGCAGCAAGGTGGTCTGTACGCTGGCACCGTTGAGTGCAGCGCCAGTCAACAGCAGGCCGAGGATCGGGCCGGCGCAGGGCGCCCACAGCAGGCCGGTGGCGACACCGAGGCCGGCGGCGGAGAGCGCGGAGCCCTCGTCGCTGTCCGCGCGTTGCGTGAGGCGGTTGCCGAGGGAAACGAACGGGCGGCTGATCCACTCCGCTACGCGCGGCGAGAGCAGGGTCAGGCCCAGTACCGCGAGCACGGCCAGGGCGACCCAGCGGCCGTACTGGTTGGCGCGCACCGCCCAGCCGCCGCCCACCGCGGCCAGGGTGGCGACCAGGGCGAAGGTGACCGCCATGCCCAGCAGCATCGGCAGGCCGTTGCGCAGGAACGGCCGGTCGCCGCGGGCGAACACGAACGGCAGTACGGGCAGGATGCAGGGGCTGAGGATGGTCAGCACGCCGCCGAGGTAGGCAAGAATCAGAACGAGCATGGGCGCGAATCCAGGGGCAGGTTGATGGCTTATTCGATGGACGGGGCGAACGGTTACCTCGCGCCGCCATGGGGCGTTCTCCCAAACCGGCGCGGGCCACGCCATGGCGGGTTTGCGGGGTGGGTGTAACCGGGCCGCGGCTTCCGGCGAAGACGGCAAGAGCCCACTTTTCGAGTCATCCATGCAAGCCAGCTTGACCGCGGCCGGCGTCCTGGGCCTAGATGGCGTATTCCGTCGCCATCTCGGTCTTCGCCTAGCCTTGTCCGCCGAACCTGCCAGCACCCACGAGGAAGCCGACCGCCGTCGCGCCGACTGGATGGCTGCGGCGCAGGCCGGCGACCGGCGTGCCTATGAGCGCGTGCTGGCCGATTCCCTGCCGCTGATCCGCGCCGCCGCGCGCCGGCAGGGCGTGCCCGTGGATAACGTCGACGACGTGGTGCAGGAAACCTTGCTGACCGTGCATCGCGTGCGTCACACGTACGATCCGGCGCGGTCCTACGACGCCTGGATCACGGCCATCGCCTCGCGCCGCGCGATCGATGCGCTGCGCAGCCATGGCCGCCGCGACCGGCGGGAGCTGCACGACGATTTCGTGCTGGACAACCAGCCCGACCATGCCGATGCCGCGCTCGCCACCGAGCGCGAGCAGGAAGCGCAGCGGCTACACGAGGCGATCCAGACGCTTCCCCCGGGCCAGCGCGAAGCCGTGGAGCAGCTCGCGCTGCGTGAGCGCTCGCTGGCGGAGGCCGCCGAGCACACCGGCCGCAACGCCGGCGCCTTGAAGGTCAATCTGCATCGAGCGCTCAAGGCGTTGCGCAACCGTATTCACGGAGGACCCTGATCGTCATGGCCGACCCGCGCAACCACCACGCGTTGATCGACACGCTCGGCGCCGAGCTGGTGCCGGTGCGGCGCCTGCCGCCGCCGTGGCGGCGCGCGGCCCGGTGGCTGCTGGTCGTCGCCGTGATCGCTGCGGTGCTGTTCGCGCATTACGGCGCCGGCGGCATGCTGCGGCGCTGGTCCGGCGCGCCGGACCTGGCCTGGGCCGGCCTCGGCGCCGCGCTGACGGCGGTGACGGCGGCATGGGCGGCGTTCTCGCTGGGTGTGCCCGGACGCAGTCCGCGCTGGGCGCTGCTGCCGCTGCCGGCCGCGTTGCTGTGGATCGGCGCCAGCGGGCTGGGTTGCCTGCGCGAATGGGTGGCGCCTGACACGCTGGTGGCCGGTCCGCACCAGGCGGGCCACTGCCTGATCTTCATCGTCAGTTTCTCGGTGCCGCTGTCGATGCTGATGATCTGGCTGCTGCGTCGTGCCTGTCCGCTGCGGCCCGTGCTCACAGCGGCCTTGATCGGCCTTGCCAGCGCCGCCGCGTCGGCCAGCCTGCTGGAGATCTGCCACGAGTTCGACGCCGCCGCGACGGACCTGCTGATGCACGCGCTGGCCGTCGCGATCGTGATTGGCGTGAACGCGGCCATGGGTGGCCGGCTGCTACAGCCGCGCTGAGGCAGCGAAGCGTCAGCTTCGCGCAAGCCGCACGAACTTTCGTTTCCCTGGTGCGTCGCAGCGCTGCGCGCGGCGCGCGCATGCCGTCGGGTCGACCGGGCCGGCACAGTCTCGGCGCGTGAGCCCTGCGGCGAAGCGCTCGGCACGGAGACAGCCGCCGCAGGGCGCACGCGCCCATCGCTTGTGGGCATCGCAGCACGGTTCGTCCGTATGGCGCGCGAGGCGGTATTTGCGCTGAACGGCGCGGTTCTTTCGCTTCGGGAACGTAGGCAGAGGCGAGCTAGGCTCTTCGCGTCGACGGCGCTGAGGGGGTGTCGTCGCGGCGTCTCTGCGGGAACGTTGTGCACCAGCGACCACCGCCTGACGCAGCGTGCCCGCGGCCGGCTACTCGCCGGTAGCGGTATCGCCGGGGCGGTCCGGGAGGGGGCCGCCCCGGCACTTCACCGATTGGAAGCGCGGCTCGCGCCGCACGGCAACTTACCGACTGAAGGAGAACGCACTCATGAAAGTTTCCCGTAACGCCGTCCTCGGTCTTTCCATCGCGCTCGCCCTGGGAGCCGGCATCGGCCAGGCCGGCGCGCAGGAAACCACGCCAGCGCCCGCATCCTCGGCCATGCACAAGGACATGATGAAGTCCGACATGCACAAGGACCACATGAAGGCCGACGATTCGATGAAGTCCGGCGATTCCATGAAGTCCGAGGACTCCATGAAATCCGACACCGGTACGAAGCCGGCCAAGCACAAGCATCACAAGAAGGCTGCGGCCGCACCGGCCTCGTCCTCTAGCAGCGGTCACTGATTTTCCGGCAGTTCCACGCGCGGCCCTTCCCGGCGACGGGGAGGGCCGTTGCATTTTCCGTGGTGTAATGCGCGGGTTTCGCTCCGCGGAGAAACGCCATGGTTCCTTCCCTCGTCGCTCGGCTGGGCATCGAGCATCCGCTGATCCAGGCGCCGATGTCCGGCTCCACCACGCCGGCGCTCGTGGCTGCCGTGTCCAACGCGGGAGCGCTCGGCTCGCTCGGCGCGGGCTATCTCGAACCCCAGGCCATCCTCGACCAGGCGCGCGAAATCCGTGCCGCCAGCGGCCATCCGTTCGCGATCAACCTGTTCGTGCTGCCCGAAACCTTCGAGGTGGACATGGCCGCGGTGGATGCCGCGCGCCGTGCGCTCGACGCGCTGATGGAGCGCGAGGGACTGGACGTGCGCACCGTCATGCCTGCGCGCTGGGCGCCTTCGTTCGCCGAACAGTTCGCGGCATTGTGCGAGGCGCGTCCGGCGGTGGCGAGCTTCGCTTTCGACCTGATCTCGCCTGGGCAGATGCGGCAGCTCAAGCAGCTGGGCATCGTCGTGGTCGGGACCGCCACCACGGTGGCCGAGGCACGCGCCTGGGAGGAACTCGGCGCGGATGCCGTGAGCCTGCAGAGCGCGGAAGCGGGCGGCCACCGCGGCACCTTCCTGCATGAGCCCGAAGAGGCATTGATCGGCCTGTTCGCGCTGCTGCCCCTGACCGCTCGCGCCGTGAAGATCCCGCTGATCGCGGCCGGCGGCATCATGGACGGCCGCGGCATGCTCGCCGCGGAGGTGCTCGGCGCCGCGGCCAGCCAGCTCGGCACGGCCTTTCTGGCCTGTCCGGAGTGCGGCGCGGCGGCGGCCTGGAAGCATGACCTGGCGGGCTCGACCGAGCACGACGTGGCGACCATCCGCAGCTTTTCCGGCCGCGCCGCGCGCGGCTTGCGCAATACCTACGTCAAGGCCATGGCGGCCATCGAAGCCGAGCTGCCGGCCTACCCGGTGACCAATGCGCTGACCTCGCCGCTGCGCCGCGCCGCGGCTGCCGCGGGACGCGGGGATCTGCTCTCGGAGTGGTGCGGGCAGGGGGCCGGCCTGTCCCGCGCGATGCCGGCGGGCGAGCTGGTCGCGGTGCTCATGGACGAGTACGTCCAGGCGCGCCGCGCATTCGACTAGGCCGAGTGGCCGAAGCCGAGGTTTGACGCGGGTTTGAGAGCCGGGCGCTATACTGCGGCCGCGCCGATCCGGCGCACCGAACCGCACCGAGGGCATGCCCACTTGAGTCAGACTTCCCAGCGCACCAAGGCGGCCGATACCGCCTCCCTCCGCAAGCACGTCATCGACGCGCTCGAAGAACTGAAGGCCAAGGACATCCGCGAAATCGACGTCCGCGGCAAAACCTCCATCGCCGACCTGCTGGTCATCGCCTCCGGCACCTCCGCGCGACACGTCAAATCCATCGCCGACGAAGTGGTCAAGTTCGCCAAGAAGGCGGGCGTGATGCCGATCGGCGTGGAAGGCGAGCAGGAAGCCGAATGGGTCCTGGTGGATCTGGGCGATGTGATCGTCCACGTGATGCTGCCGCGTATCCGCGAGTTCTACGGCCTCGAGCGGCTGTGGACCGTGGGCGACCGCGAGGCCGACAACCAGGCCGCCGTCGGCGCGGGCTGAGCGCCCGCGTCCGCGACCTGCCGCGCTGCGCCGGCGACGGCGCGCGCCGGGTTCCGTTACTTTCGCTTTTTTCCTCTTTTCGATCGTTCCGATCCATGCGCGCCCGCCTGATCGCCGTCGGTGAACGTATGCCCGCCTGGGTGGCCGAGGGCTTCGCCGAATACCGCAAGCGCCTTTCGCACGAACTGCCGCTGGAGCTGGTCGAGCTCAAGCCCGGCGCTCGCGGCAAGGGGCGCGACGATGCGCGCGCGATCCAGGACGAAGGCGCGGCGATCCTCGCCGCCCTGCCGCGCGATATCCACGTCGTCGCCTTGGACGGGCGCGGCAAGACCTGGTCGAGCGAGGAACTGGCGGAGCAGCTCGCACGCTGGCGGATGTCCGGGCGCGATCTCGCCTTCCTCATCGGCGGCCCCGACGGCCACGCGCCGGAGGTGCTCGCGCGGGCGGACCAGCGTTGGTCGCTCGGCCCGCTCACGCTCCCGCACATGCTGGTGCGGCTGGTGCTGGCCGAGCAGCTCTATCGCGCGACCACGCTGCTCTCCGGGCATCCGTACCACCGCGCCTGAGCCGCCGTTTCGCGGCGCGGCGCGCTTGCTATGCTCCGCCGACCATTCCGCCAGCGGGTCCGCCATGTCCTTCGTCGTGCGCCAGGCCACCATCCACGATCTCGACACCGTCGTGCCGCTGTTCGACGGCTATCGCCAGTTCTATGGCCAGCCCGCGGACCTGGCCCGCGCGCGCGCGTTCATCGCCGAGCGCTTCCAGCATGCCGAGTCGGTGATCCTGCTGGCCCTGGATGCCGAAGGCACCGGCTTGGGTTTCACTCAGCTCTATCCGCTGTTCTCCTCGGTGCGCTGTACGCGCCGCTATCTGCTCAACGACTTGTTCGTGGCGCCCGCGGCGCGCCGCCGCGGTATCGCGGCGGCGCTGCTGAAGGCGGCCGCGGGACACGGGCGTGCGATGGGCGTGGCGGGGCTCTCGCTGTCCACGGCGCATGACAATCACGCGGCGCAGCGGCTGTACGAATCGCTTGGCTGGAAACCGGACACGGAGTTCCGCGAGTACAGCCTGACGCTGTAGCCGGCGGGCTGCCGCGTGCGGCATGTCGCCGACCAAAGTCGAAGGCAGGACAGCGCGGCGCGGGCTTTACCATAGCCGTCTCCCCAGCCGGTCCTCCCCATGTCGCGCATTCGCCATCCCGAACTGGCCGCCAAGGTCATGACCGCCGAACAGGCGGCCGCACTCATCGAGCCCGGCATGACCGTCGGCATGAGCGGCTTCACCGGCGCGGGCTATCCGAAGGCCGTGCCGCAGGCGCTGGCGGCGCGCATGACCGCAGCGCATGCGCGCGGCGAGACTTTCCGCGTGCGCGTGCTCACCGGCGCCTCGACTGCGCCGGAACTGGATGGCGCGCTGGCGCGCGCGGACGGCCTGGACCTGCGCCTGCCTTACCAGTCCGATCCGGAATTGCGCGCGCGCGTGAACCGCGGCGAGATCGACTATCTCGACATCCATCTGAGCCACGTCGCGCAGTACGCGTGGTTCGGGCTCTTCGGCAAGATCGATGTGGCGGTGATCGAGGCCACCGCGATCCGCGAGGACGGCCGCCTGGTGCCTTCATCATCCGTGGGCAACAACAAGACCTGGCTCGACTTGGCCGACAAGGTCATCGTGGAGGTCAACCGCTGGCAACCCGAGGCGCTGGACGGCATGCACGATGTTTATTACGGCACCGCGCTGCCGCCGCATCGCAAGCCGATCCCGCTGGTGAATCCGGACGACCGTATCGGCGAGCCATATCTGCGCTGCGATCCGTCCAAGATCGTGGCGGTGGTGGAGACCGATGCGCCCGACCGCAACAGCGCGTTCGCGCCGATCGACGAAACCTCCAAGCGCATCGCCGGACATCTCATCGAGTTCTTCCGCCATGAGATCGCGCGCGGGCGGCTCGGTCCGCAGCTGCTGCCATTGCAGTCGGGCGTGGGCAACATCGCCAATGCGGTGCTGGCCGGCCTGCGCGAGGGCGGCTTCCGCGGGCTGACCGCGTTCACTGAAGTGATCCAGGACGGCATGCTAGACCTGCTCGCCGACGGTGTACTGAAGAGCGCGTCGGCGACCTCGTTCTCGCTCAGTCCTGCAGGCATCGAACGTTTCCTCGCGGACATCGCGTTCTTCCGCGAACGCATCGTGCTGCGCACGCAGGAAATCTCCAACCATCCGGAACTCGTGCGCCGCCTGGGCTGCATCGCGATGAACGGCATGGTGGAGGCGGACATCTACGGCAACGTCAATTCCACGCATGTCGCGGGCACCAGCGTGATCAACGGCATCGGCGGGTCCGGCGACTTCGCGCGCAATGGCTTCATGTCCTGCTTCCTGACGCCGAGCACGGCCAAGAACGGCGCGATCTCCTGCCTGGTGCCCATGGCCAGCCACGTCGACCACACCGAGCACGACGTGTCCGTGCTGGTGACCGAGCAGGGTCTCGCCGACCTGCGCGGGCTGTCGCCGCGGCAGCGCGCCCGCACGATCATCGCCAACTGCGCGCATCCCACTTATCGCCCGCTGCTGGAGGACTACGTCGAGCGCGCCAGCCGCGACAGCCGGGGCAAGCACACGCCGCACCTGCTGGGCGAGGCGCTGGCCTGGCACCAGCGTTTCCTCGATACCGGCGACATGCGACCCTGAGCGCCTTCGCAGCCCAAGGAAGACTCCATGCTCTATCTCGCCTCGCAATCGCCGCGCCGCCGCCAACTGCTGGAACAGATCGGCGTGGCTTATACGCCGGTCGACGTGGACGTGCCCGAACAGCGCGCGCCAGGAGAGTCGCCGCTCCACTACGTCAGCCGCGTCGCGCGCGACAAGGCATCCGCCGGCATGGCCGGCCTGCCGGCGGATGCCCTGGTGCTGAGCGCGGATACGGAAGTGGTGCTGGACGACGAAGTGTTCGGCAAGCCCGCAGACGCGGCCGATGCCACGGCGATGCTGCGCCGGCTCTCCGGCCGCACGCACGAGACCATCTCGGTGGTGTGGGCCGTGCAGGGCGAGCGTGCGGAGAGCGAGGTCTGCGTGTCGCGCGTGCGTTTCGCGCGGCTCGCCGACGAGGACATCGCCGCCTACGTGGCCAGCGGCGAGCCGTTCGGCCGCGCGGGCGCATACGCCATCCAGGGCCTGGGCGCGACCTTGATCGAGTATCTGGAAGGCAGCTTCACCGGGGTGATGGGCTTGCCGGTGTTCGAGACCGCGCGTCTCCTGCGCCGTTTCGGCATCCGCTGACCGCGCGCCGCTGCGCTACGGCATCACCACGAACCACGAGACCACCGCCAGCGCGTTGTTCACGGCGTGCGCGAGAATGGCCGGCCACAGCGAACCGGACGCCAGCCGCAGCCACGCCAGCACCAGCCCGAGCAGCAGGAGATTGGGCAGGGCGTACCAGAGGAAACCCAGATCGGGCAGATGGACGCAGGCGAACAAAGCGGCGGTGAGGAAGGTGGCGGTGCCGGGCGGAAGATGACGCACTGCCGCGGACAGCAGCACGCCGCGGAACAGCAGTTCTTCCACCACCGGCCCCAGGCTCACCACCAGCAGGGCGAGCGGGATCCGCAGCGCGGGCGATGCGGTCGCGCCCAGTTGCTTGATGTCCTGGCTCACCTCGTGTCCCTGCGCGAACCACTGCGTCAGCAACCCGCCGAGAAATGGCAAGGCCAGTCCCAGCGCGATGGCGGCCACGTAATAGCCCGCCTGCCGCGGCGGGGCGAAGCCGAATCCCGGCGGCGCGGCGAGCGCCCACAGCGCCGGCCAGCGGCGCCTCGCCAACAGCAGGGTGACCGTCGCGGTGATCAGCAGGGTCAGAATCACCATGGCCGCATTGACGTCCGGCTGCACCACCAGCGTCTGGAGCCGCGCCATCGCCTCGCCGCCGCGCAAGCCGTGCGCGAGACCCACCGTCAGGCCGACCAGCAGACCCACGACCGCTCCGACCACGTACTGCAGCACGAAGTAGAGCGCGATCAGCCCGAGCGCCGCCCACAGCGTGAGCGTGCGCTGCGGGGCATGGGGCGTGAAGGCGGAGTCAAGGGGGGCTTGCATCGGGATCATCCTGCGGTGGGTACATCGGCAGGCATTCCAGGCCGAGGCCTTGGCGCCCGTTCTCCCTGATTGCTTCCGACACTTCACACGCTAATCGCCGCTGCCGCGGGCGCGCAATCCTGCCCTTCGTCATGGTCGCGGGATACCCTGCCTGTATAGTGTCGAGGTCCTACACGGAGGAAGCAGGCGTCCAGGCGCCGACCCATGTTCGCATTCGACTGGCTGGCCGACCCTACCGCCTGGGCCGGTCTCCTCACCCTGGTGGTGCTGGAGATCGTGCTGGGCATCGACAACCTCGTCTTCATCGCGATCCTGGCGGACAAGCTGCCGCCGCATCAGCGCGATCGCGCACGTCTCATGGGCCTGGGCCTGGCCCTGGCGATGCGGCTGGTCCTGCTGGGGGCGATGTCCTGGCTGGTGAAGCTCACCACGCCGCTGTTCGAGTGGCATGGCTTCTCGCTGTCCTGGCGCGACATCATCCTGCTGCTCGGCGGCGTGTTCCTGCTGTTCAAGGCGACGCTCGAACTGCATGAGCGGCTGGAAGGCGGCGATGGCCACGAAGCCGGCAACCGCGCGCACGCCAGGTTCTGGCTGGTGGTCACGCAGATCGTCGTGCTCGACGCGGTGTTCTCGCTCGACTCGGTGATCACCGCCGTCGGCATGGTGGACCAGCTCTCGGTGATGATGATTGCGGTGCTCATCGCGATGGTTCTGATGATCAGTGCCAGCAAGCCGCTCACCGCGTTCGTCAACGCGCGGCCGACGGTGGTGATCCTCTGCCTGTCCTTCCTGCTGATGATTGGTTTCAGCCTGGTGGCGGAAGGGCTCGGGTTCCATATTCCGAAGGGTTATCTGTACGCCGCGATCGGTTTCTCGATCATGATCGAGGTGTTCAACCAGACCATGCGGCGCAATCGTCGCCGCGTGCTGTTCAGCAGCCCGCGCAAGCTGCGCGACCGTACCGCGCAGGCGGTGCTGCGCCTGCTCGGCGCCGGTGGCGAGGAAGAAGAAGACGTGCCCAAGGCGGACGCCGCCGCGGCCGAGTCCGGCGTGGCCGTGTTCGGCAAGGACGAGTTGGCCATGGTGCAAGGCGTGCTGGACCTGGCGCACCGCCCGGTGCGTTCGATCATGACGCCGCGCACCGAGATCAGCTGGGTCGATCCGCGCGAGGACGCCGAGACGCTGCGCGGCGAAGTCACCTCGTCTTCGCATGCATGGTTGCCGGTGGCCGGCGACGATCTGGACCAGCTGGTCGGCGTGGCGTCCTCGCGCGACCTGCTGGCCAGCTTGTTGGAACACGGTCGCGTGGAGGTGGAGCAGGTGGTGCGCAAGCCGCTGACCGTGCTCGATTCGCTCAGCGTGCTGCGCCTGATCGACGAATTCCGTCGCTCGCCGCTGCAGGTGGCCCTGGTGGTAGATGAATACGGCAGCGTGCTCGGCCTGGTGACGCCGACGGACGTGCTGGAGACGATCGCCGGCGAGTTCCCCGACGACGACAGCGGCGATCCCTCCGCCGTGCAGGACACCGACGGTGCCTGGCTGCTGGACGGCGGCCTGGATCTGCGTCGTGTCGAACATCTGCTCGACTGCACGCTCACCAGCGACGGCAGTTTCTCCACGCTCGCCGGCTACGTGCTGCAGCAGCTCGGCCGCCTGCCGCGCGTAGGCGACAGCCTGGACAGCGAAGACCTGCACTTCGAAGTAGTGGCGATGGACGGAGCCCGCATCGAGCGGCTCAAGGTCACCCCGGCGGATTGATCGG
Source organism: Dyella sp. BiH032 (assembly GCF_031954525.1). NCBI lineage: Bacteria > Pseudomonadati > Pseudomonadota > Gammaproteobacteria > Lysobacterales > Rhodanobacteraceae > Dyella > Dyella sp. BiH032. Next base: position 3,881,430 of record NZ_CP134867.1, on the reverse strand, counting down.
AGGGAACGGCATGCAGGTGGATTTCGGCAAGGCGGCCGGCGATTACGCTCAGCACCGCGTAGGTTTTCCCGAAGCCTTCTTCCAGCGCCTGTTCGACGAGGGGCTGGCGCGGACCGGCGAGCTCGCACTGGATCTCGGTACCGGCACGGGCGTCGTGGCGCGCGGGTTGGCGCTGCGGGGCTGCGCAGTCACGGGGCTCGATCCTTCGGAGGCTCTGCTGGCGCAAGCTGCCGAGTTGGATCGCGCCGTCGGCGTGCAGGTACGGCAGGTGCACGCACGGGTAGAAGATGCGGAGTTTCCGGACGCGAGCTTCGATCTCGTCACTGCGGGCCAGTGCTGGCACTGGTTCGACCGGCCGCGCGCGGCCGCCCTGGCGCGGCGCTGGCTGCGGCCCGGCGGACGGCTGGTGATCGCACACTTCGACTGGCTGCCGCTGGAAGGCAATCTGGTCCATGCGACGGAAGAACTGATTCGAGCGCACAACCCGGCGTGGACGCTCGGCAAGGGCAACGGCCTGTATCCGGCATGGCTCACGGACGTGCGCGAAGCGGGCTTTCGCGACGTGCGCACGTTTTCGTTCGACGTCGACGTGCCCTACAGCCATCTCGGCTGGCGCGGACGCATCCGCGCCAGTGCCGGCGTCGGCGCGTCGATGGCACCGGCGGCGGTCGAGCGCTTCGACGCCGAACTGGCCGCGCTGCTGTCCGATCGCTATCCGGCGGAGCCGATGGCCGTGCCCCATTGCGTCTGGGTGCTGAGCGCGGTGGCCCCGGGCTGAGGCTCAGCTCAGCAGCAGGGCCCGGCCCAGGCCGAGGCTGCCGATCGCGAGCATGGCCAGCAGGCCGACCGCGCCCACTACGAAACCGCCTTCGCGCTTCGCCGGATCGCGCAGATAGGCCAGCGCGTACCACACACGGCCGGCCACCCACAGCAGCCCGGCCAACCCCGCCCACAAGGGCGCGCCGTACGTGGCCGCGAGCCACAGCAAGGGCAGGAACATCAACGTGGCTTCCAGCGTGTTCATCTGCACGCGGAAGGCGCGCTCGAAGCCCGGGTGGCCGGTGGTGGCCGGGGCCTTGATGCCGTAGAGACCGCGGGCGCGGGCCACGGCGAATGCGGTGCCGCACTGCAACAGCACGGTAAGCAGGACCACTACGGCGGGGAGGTGCTGAAGCATGCGGATGGGCTCGCTGATGGTTGAGGCAGATTTGGGCGAGCATAGCGGACCCCAGCGCGGCGCCTGCGGGTTCCGTAACCCGTGGGGCTTGCCGTCGGTCCATAGCCCGGCGTCGGTGGCGCCGGTACGGCGCGGCTTGGCGCAAGCTGCGGCCGGGGTTATCGTCCCCCGGCGGTGCCGGCGGCGGCGCCATCGGCAGACGAGGCAGGCATGGACTGGCAAAAAGGCGAACGCAGTCAGAACGTCGAGGTCGACAGCGGTGGCGGCGGTCCGCGTTTCGGCGGCGGACGCGGGCTGGGCATCGGCGGCATCGTGATCCTGGCCATCCTTGGGCTGGTGTTCTTCAAGGACCCGACTGCGCTGCTCAGCCAGGTGGACCAGGGCGGCGGCCAGGTCGCCGCGCCGACCGGCCAGCCGGCCCAGGTCGATCCGCAGCAGAGGGATTTCGTCAGTGCCGTGCTGGGTTCCACCGAGAAGACCTGGGGCGATCTCTTCGCCGCCAACGGCAAGCAGTACGTGCAGCCGAAGCTCACCTTGTTCAGCGGCGGCGTGAATACCGCCTGCGGCGCGGCATCCACCGCGGTGGGACCGTTCTATTGCCCCGGCGACCAGAAGGTGTACCTGGACCTGGCGTTCTTCCAGGAGCTGCAGGACCGCTTCCACGCCGCAGGCGACTTCGCGCGCGCCTACGTCATCGCGCATGAAGTGGGCCACCATGTGCAGAACCTGCTGGGCGTGTTCGATCGCGCCGAACAGGCGCGCCGCCGGGGCGCACGCATGGAAGGCGCCGATGGCCTGTCGGTGCGCCAGGAATTGCAGGCCGACTGTTTCGCCGGCGTGTGGGCCAACCGCAGCCAGCAGCGTTTGCAGTGGCTGCAGGCCGGCGACGTCGAGGCGGCGCTCAACGCCGCCAGCAAGATCGGCGACGACGCCTTGCAGCAGCAGGCGCGCGGCCGGGTGGTGCCCGATTCGTTTACCCACGGCACGTCGGCGCAGCGCGTGAAGTGGTTCCGCGCCGGTTTCGACAGCGGCAACGTCAACAGCTGCAATACCTTCGCTGGCGAGCCCTGACAGGGACGGCAGGGCGAGCGCCAACCGCGTCCGCCGCGCGGCCTAGGCCGAAAAGCCCGCTGTCAGGCGGGCTTTCTTCGTTCTAGAATCCCGCCGCCGCGCGCCAGGGGGTGCGCTTCGCCAACCGTCATGAGCCATCCGTGCCTGCGCTGCGGCGCCTGCTGCGCCCATTTCCGCGTCGCTTTCCACTGGTCGGAAGCCGAAGCCTTCATGGGCGGCACGGTGCCGCCCGAGCTGACCGAGCGGATCGACCCGCACCGCGTGGCCATGCGCGGCACCCAGGCACGGCAGCCGCACTGCGTGGCGCTGCAGGGCGCAGTCGGCACGGCGGCGAGCTGCAGCATCTATGCCCAGCGCCCCTCGGTCTGCCGCGAAGTGATACCCGCCTGGGAGTTCGGCGCACCCAGCGCCCAGTGCGACAAGGCCCGCGCGGCCTACGGCCTGGCGCCGCTCACCCCAGAGGACTGGATCGGTCCGGACGCCGGCGAGCCGGTGCTGCCGCAAAGCGCGTGATTCAGCGCGCCGCCGCCGGCGTGGCGTTGTCGAAGGCCAGCGCGAATTGCTTCAGTTCGTTCTCGTTGAGGTCGGACACGGCGAGGAAGCGCATGCCGTCCTGCCGCCAGTCGATCACCGCATAACCATGGCGCTGCGCAAGCGTGTGCTGCGTATCCGGGCCGTCGGAGGGCCATTGGTAGAGATTGATCGCGTGCATGCGGCGCCGATAGACCAGGGCCGCCACGCTGCGTCCGCCGATCGCATCCAGGCGGCCGCCGGCGAGCGGAAAGCCTTCGGCGGACAGCTCCTTCACCCGTGGCGCGAAATCCAGCTTGCCCTCGAACCACGGCTTGACCGTGTGCTGGTCGGTCGAGACCACGTCCATGAGGTGCTGCGGCTGCAGCGAGCGAAGGTGGCCGGAAATCGCCTCGCCGACGAGCGCCGCGGGCGTTTCCGTGCCGCGGCTCAGCCATAGCCAGGCAGGGGCCGAAAGAGCGAGCGCGCCGGCGAAGCCGGCCGCCGCGGCGAGGGCCAGCGCGCGGCGCGGGCGAGTCGAGGTGAGCGGCGGCGTGACGGATACGTCCCAGCGCTGGCGCAGCGCGTCTGGCGCGCGGTGGTAGAGCGCGGGCTGCGCCAGTGCCTGGCGCAGGCGATCGTATTCGCGGCGGCCCGCGGCACACGCGGCGCAGCCGACCAGGTGCTGCTCCACCGCCATGCTCTGCGCGGGATCGAGCTCGTCGTCGAGGTAGGCGTGCAGCCGCCGCCGGGCGTCGTCGCAGGTCATGGCGGCCCTCCCTTGTCCGATCGTGTCTGGTGGGGCGGCGCCTCGTGCGACCGCAGCCGGTGGTCGGGCGCGGGCCGGTGGGTCAACTCCTCCCGCAGCCGCTCGCGGGCGCGCGCCAGGCGGGACATCACCGTGCCGATCTTCTGCCCGGTGATGGCGGCGATTTCCTTGTAAGAACACTCCTCCAGCTCGCGCAGCACCAGCACTTCGCGCCAGGCGGCGGGCAGGCGCGCGAGGGCCTCCTGCAGCGAGCCCACGTCCACCGCGAGCAGGGCGACGGTTTCCGGCGACGGCTGCGGATCGACCAGCGGATGACTTTCGTCGTCCAGCGGATCGCGCGCCGTCTCGGGCGCGTGCCTGGCGCGCAGCGTGTAGAAGGTGTTGCGCACGATGGCCAGCAGCCACACGCGTGCATCGGCGCCATGGAAACTGTCGAAGTAGCGCAGCGCCCGCAGCATTGCCTCCTGCACGACGTCCTGCGCGTCCGCGTCGTCGCGGGTGAGCCAATGGGCGAGGTTGTAGGCCGCGTCGAGATAAGGCACGACCAGCGCCTGGAAGCGCGCGCGGGAGGCGGCGTCCGGGCGGTGCGGCGGCAGGTGCGCATCGATGGCCATGGGAGGAGATACCTCGCTGCGCACGACTTTATTCCCGCGCCGTGGAGGCGGGAATAGGCCGCGGCACGGGCGGGTATTGAGGTGGCCGGCATCGTGGCGATGCCGGTCATTCCGGCCAGCCGGCCGCCTTTTCCGGAGCACACCATGCAAGACGATCACGACGATACGGCGCCGGGACGCCGTCAATTCCTCCAATGCATGGCCTGGGCCGGGGCCGGCACGCTATGGCTGATGAAAGGCGGGGTGTTGCAGGCCCGCGCCCTCGACGGGCTGGATGCCAAGGAGGTTGCCGATGCGAGCTTCAGCTTCGCCCAGATCAGCGACTCGCACATCGGTTTCCACAAAGAGCCGAATCCCGACGTGGTCGGCACGCTGCGCGCATCGCTGGCACGCATCCAGGCCCAGCCGACCCGTCCGGATTTCCTGCTGCATACGGGTGACCTGACCCACCTCTCGAAAGCGGAGGAGTTCGACACGCTATCCGGGGTGATGCAGGACGCGCGCGCGGCGCACACGTTTTATGTGCCGGGCGAGCACGACGTGATCGGCGACAACGGCGCGGAGTACTTTCGCCGCTTCGGCCAGGGTCAGCAGCCTGGCGGCTGGTACAGCTTCGATCACCGCGGCGTGCATTTCGTCGGGCTGATCAACGTGCTGAACCTCAAGGCGGGCGGGCTCGGTTCGCTCGGCGCCGATCAGCTGGCGTGGCTGAAGAAGGACCTGGCGCCGCTGTCGGCGGAGACGCCGCTGGTGGTGTTCGCGCACATGCCGCTGTGGCCGCTGTATCCGCAATGGGGCTGGGGCACCGAGGACAGTGCGGAAGCGATGGGTTATCTGCGCCGCTTCGGCTCGGTGAGCGTGCTCAATGGGCACATCCACCAGATCCAGCAGAAGGTGGAGGGCAACGTTACCTTCCACACGGCGCGCTCCACGGCTTATCCGCAGCCGGCCCCGGGCGCGGCGGACACGCCGGGGCCGCTGAAGACGATCGCCCCCGGTTTGTTGCAGCGCTACCTGGGCGTGCGCGAGGTGCGCCACGTGCGCGGGACGCAGGCGCTCGCCGTGACTGACGAGGTGCTGGCATGAACGGGTTGCGCGGCGGTGCCGCGCTGCTGGCGGGGGCACTGTTCGTCGCCGGCATGTCCGCGGCGAACGCGGCCGGCAAGGCGCCCGAGGTGCGCGTCGAGATCAGCCATTTCACGTTCGGGCCGGGCACGCTGACGGTGTCGCCGGGCACGCGCGTGGTGTGGGTCAACCGCGACGACGAGCCGCACATCGTGGTGAGCGCGGGCGACCAGTTCGCCTCGTCGAAGGCGCTGGACACCGGCGACAGCTATGCGGCGGTGTTCGACAAGCCGGGAACGTACGCGTACTTCTGTTCGATTCACCCGCACATGGTCGGCACGGTCATCGTGCGCTAGGCGTGCCGTCGAAGCGGTAAATGTCCATGGCGAGGAAGCCCAGGTCGACACCCGCGTCGATGCGTTCGGCGCGGGCCGGTTCGCCGGCCGCGCCCAGCGCGACGAACAGCGGCAGCAGATGTTCGTCGGTGGGATGCGCGCGTTCGGCGAAAGGCGCCTGGCGGCGGTAATCGAGCAGGGCATCCACATCGTTGGCGGCGAGCTTCTGTTCGATCCAGCCGATGAAGGGCCGTACGTAGGGCGCCTCGCGTTCCTCGCTGAAGCCGGCGCGGAAGTCGTGCAGGTTGTGGGTGATGCTGCCCGAACCGATCACCAGCACGCCTTCGTTGCGCAACGGGGCGAGTGCGCGCCCGACGTCGTACTGGTGGCGCGGGCCGAGCATGGGCTGGATGGAGAGCGGCACCACGGGAATGTCCGCCGCGGGATACAACAGGCGCAGCGGCACCCAGGCGCCATGGTCCAGGCCCTGGCGCGGATCGAGCATGGTCGGAAGGCCAGCGCGGTCGAGCAGTTCGACTATCCGGGCCGCGAGCGCCGGCTCACCGGGGGCCGGGTAGCGGATCTCGAACAGTTCGCGCGGAAAACCGTAGAAGTCGTGCACGGTCTCGGGGCGGGCCGCGCCACCCACCGCGGGCTGCTTCGCCAGCCAGTGCGCGGAGGCGATCACGATGGCGCGAGGGCGCGGCAGGTCCCGCGCCAGCTCGGCCAGGCGTTCGCCGACCTGGCCCGGGTGCAAGGCGGTCATCGGTGAACCGTGGGAAATGTACAGGCTGGGCAGGGCGGTCATGGCGTCGGTCTCGTGGGGACCGCCCTAGAGTAGGGCCGCCTGCGCCAGCCGGTAGACGCGGGGGATCGGACTAAGCGTTGCCCGGACGGAACGATGGCCAACCGAGCGTTGCGCAGGCGATGGGCCGTATAAACCTGCCGCCTGCGCTAAGCCGCGGGCACGCGCCCGCTCAGCGTTTCTTGAACGGCTTGCCGCCGTGCGGTTTCTTGCCATGGCCTTTGAAGCCGCCAGGACGATAGCCGCCGCGCTTCGGCGGCGCCTCGCCGGCACCGCTGTCGTCGCCGTCCCATTCGCGGATGCGCAGCTGCTGCTGGGCCACCCAGACCTTCTTCAGGTGCTCGAACACTTCCTTGGGCATGCCGTCGGGCAGATCGACCAGGCTGTACTCGCCACGGATGCTGAGGCGGCCGATGTGCTGACTGTCCAGTCCGGCTTCGTTGGCGATCGCACCGATGATGTTGCCGGGCTTTACGCCATGCTCATGGCCGACTTCGATGCGGTAGGTGCGCTTGCCTTCCTCGGTCTGGTGCGGCCGCACCGGGCGCGTACCGAACTCGCGCGGCGCGCCGTCGCGCGGCCTGTGTTCGCGCGGAGCGCGTTCCCCGCGTTCATGATGGCCATCGCGCTCGCCGCCGCGACGCTCGTCGCGCTCGCGGGGCACGAACTCGCGCTTGGGCGGAGGGGTCAGCAGCAGCGGCTGGTCGCCCTGGGCGATGCGCGCGAGCGCGGCGGCGATCTCGATCGCCGGGATGTTGTGCTCCTGCTCGTACTGTTCGATCAGTTGCTGGAACAGCGCCAGCTCGCCGACGGCCAGGGTGTCGCTGATGCGCTGCTTGAAGCGCGCGATGCGCACGTCGTTCACCGCCTCGACGGTGGGCAGCTTCATTTCTTCGATCGGCTGGCGCGTGGCGCGCTCGATCGCGCGCAGCATGCCCTTTTCGCGCGGGGTGACGAACAGGATCGCCTCGCCGCTGCGCCCCGCGCGGCCGGTACGGCCGATGCGGTGCACGTAGCTCTCGGTGTCGTACGGGATGTCGTAGTTCATCACGTGGCTGATGCGCTCCACGTCCAGGCCGCGCGCGGCCACGTCGGTGGCGACCAGGATATCCAGCTTGCCGTCCTTCAACTGCTGGATCACGCGCTCGCGCTGGGCCTGGGCGATGTCGCCGTTGATCGCGGCGGCGGCCAGGCCGCGCGCCTGCAGTTTCTCGGCCAGCTCCTCGGTGGCCTGCTTGGTGCGCGCGAAGATGATCATCGCGTCGAACGGCTCGGCTTCGAGGATGCGCGTCATCGCGTCCAGCTTGTGCAGGCCGCTGACGAACCAGTAACGCTGGCGGATGTTAGCGGCCGTGGTGGTGGACGACTTGATCGTCACCTCGACCGGATCCTTCAAGTGATGCTGCGCGATCTTGCGGATCGGCGCCGGCATGGTGGCCGAGAACAGCGCCACCTGGCGCGACGGCGGAGTGGCCTGCAACACCTTCTCGACGTCGTCGATGAAGCCCATGCGCAGCATTTCGTCGGCTTCGTCCAGGACCAGGAATTTCAGTTCGGACAGATCGAGCGTGCCGCGCTCGAGATGGTCGATCACGCGGCCGGGCGTGCCCACCACGATATGCACGCCGCGCTTGAGCGCGTGCAGCTGCGGGCCGTAGCTCTGGCCGCCGTAGATCGGCAGTACCTGCAGGCCGGGCATGTGCGCCGCGTAGCGCTGGAAGGCTTCGGCCACCTGGATGGCCAGTTCGCGCGTGGGCGCCAGCACCAGCGCCTGCGGCTTGCCGGGCTTCAGTTCGATGCGCGACAGGATCGGCAGGGCGAACGCGGCGGTCTTGCCGGTGCCGGTCTGCGCCTGGCCGAGGACGTCGCGGCCCTCGAGCAGCGGGGGGATGGTGGCGGCCTGGATCGGCGACGGCGACTCGTAGCCGACGTCGGAGAGCGCTTGCAGCACTTCCGGCTTGAGCGCGAGCGCAACGAAGCCGGCGGCCACCGGCTGGGATTCGGAGGACGGGGAGGACATGGGGAACCTCGACAGGGCATGCGCAGCGGCATGCGTGAGAATGTACCCATTGTAGCAGCCTGGCCGCCCCTGGCCGCGGGGAGTTATGGTCCCCATCCCCCTTTCGCGTAAGGAATTCGTATGCAGAAGCGTTTGCAGGGGCGCGTCGCCCTGGTCACCGGCGCATCCTCGGGCATCGGCGAAGCCACCGCGATGGCCCTGGCGGAGGCCGGAGCGCGGGTGGCCATCGCCGCCCGGCGGCGGGAACGGCTGGATGCGCTGGCCGCACGCCTGGCCGGCCTGGGCGCGGAGCCGCTGGTGCTCCAGGCCGACCTGCAGTCGACTACCGAGGCCCAGCGCGTGGTGCGGGAGACCGAGGCGCATTACGGCCGGCTCGACGTCCTGGTGAACAACGCCGGCGTGATGTACCTGGAGCCGGTCGAGGACGCCGACCTGGGGCGCTGGGAGCGCATGCTCCAGCTCAATCTAATGAGCCTGATCGCCGCCACCCAGGCCGCGCTGCCGGGCATGCGCGGGCGCCGCGACGGGCATGTGGTGAACATCTCGTCCACGGCGGGACGCATCGCCAACCCCAACGCCGCGGCGTACGCGGCCACCAAGTTCGGCGTCGGCGCTTTTTCCGAGGCGTTGCGGCGCGAGGTCTGCCAGCACAACATCCGCGTGAGCGTGATCGAGCCGGGCGTGGTGGAAACCGAACTGCGCGACCACATCGGCCACGCCTCGACGCGGCAGGCCATCAACGCATGGGCCGACAGCATGCGTCAGCTGCAGGCGGAGGACGTGGCCGAGGCCATCGTGTTCTGCGTGACGCGGCCGGCGCACGTCAATGTCAACGAACTGCTGATGCGTCCCACGGACCAGGAACGCTGAGCGCGGGCGGCCACTATCATGGCGGTCCGGTTTCCATGGCCGGAAGGTACCGAGGAGAGGAAGGGCATGTCCGATATCGAGATCGTCGCCGAGCAGCGCTGCTTCGGTGGCGTGCAGGGGTTCTACCGCCATGCCTCGTCCGCCTGCGGCGGGCCCATGCGCGTGGCGGTGTACCAGCCGCCGCAGGCCGCGTCGCAGGCATGCCCTGTGGTGTATTTCCTGGCCGGGCTTACCTCCACCGAAGAGACCGCGACGATCAAAGCCGGCGCGCAGCGCATCGCGGCCGAACTGGGGTTGGTGCTGGTGATGCCCGATACCAGCCCGCGCGACACCGGCATCGATGGCGCCACCGGCGACTGGGAATTCGGCGAAGGCGCGGGCTTCTATGTGGACGCGACCGCCGCGCCGTGGTCCGCGCGCTTCCGCATGCATAGCTACGTGGCGGATGAGCTGCCCGCCCTGCTGGCGCGCCACTTTCCGGTGGACATCACGCGCAGCGGGATCACCGGCCATTCGATGGGCGGCCATGGCGCGCTGACCATCGCGCTCAAGCATCCGGAGCGTTACCGCTCCGCGTCCGCCTTCGCGCCGATCGTAGCACCGACACAGGTGCCGTGGGGACGCAAGGCGCTGCCTCGCTACCTGGGCGAGGATCCGACCGCGTGGGCCGCCTACGATGCCTGTGAGCTGGTGCGCGAGCGTGCGTTCGACGGCGAGATCCTGATCGACCAGGGCGAGTCCGACAAATTCCTGGCGGAGCAGCTGCGGCCGGAACTGTTCGACCAGGCCTGCGCCGAATCCGGCCAGGCGTTGCGGCTGCGCCGCCATGCCGGCTACGACCACAGTTACTACTTCATCGCCAGCTTCATCGAGGACCACCTGCGCCACCATGCGCAGGCCTTGTACGCATGACGGTGCGGTTCGCCACGCCGCGCACGCTGGTCCGGCAAGCTGTCGAATCCGATGCGGCCGCGCTGTGGCAATTCCGGCTGGAAAACCGCGAGCACCTCGCGCCGTGGGAACCGTTGCGCGAGGAGCGTTACTACACGCTGGGACATTGCGCGCAGACCATCGCGGACTGGCGCGAAGCCATCCGCCTCGATCGCGGTTATCCCTTCCTCGTGCTCGATCCGGAGGAGCGCGAGGTGATCGGCAGCTTCAACCTGGCGAATGTCGTGCGCGGCGTGTTCCAGGCCTGCCATCTCGGCTACGCGATCGCGCAGCGCAGACAGGGGCAAGGCCTCATGCACGAAGCGCTGGAAAGGGGGTTGGAGTGGGCTTTCGGCCCGCTCGGGCTGCACCGCGTGATGGCCAACTACATGCCGCGCAACGAGCGCAGCGGAAAGCTGCTGGAACGCTTGGGCTTCGAGCGCGAGGGCTATGCGAAGCGCTATCTGTGCATTGCCGGTGTGTGGGAAGACCACGTGCTGACGGCGCGCATCCACCCGAAAGGTTAAGCGGCCGGGCTTGGTTGCGTTGCGGGTGACGACGGCGCGTGCAGCTGCCCGCTAACGAATGGGGCGCCGTAGCGCCCCATTCGCAGGTGGCCTCAGGCCTTGGCGGCAGGACGCCGCCGGCGGCGGCGCTGGCGGTTCCCTTCGCTGGAGCGTTCCGCCGCGAGCGGCTGCTGGGCATGCCCGTGCGGGCGATGCGACGGCGCGGGACGCGGCGCGCGCGGCTGGCGCTGGCCCTGCACGGGACGCGGCGCGCCGGCATCCAGGCGCAAGGGCTGGGAGGGTTCGAAGCCGGCGACGTCGGTGATCGCGATTTCCTGCTTCAGCAGGCGGCGGATGTCGCGCAGCAGGCCCGACTCGTCATGGCTCACCAGCGACACGGCCAGGCCGTCGGCGCCCGCGCGGCCGGTGCGGCCGATGCGGTGCACGTAGTCCTCGGCCACCATCGGCAGGTCGAAGTTGATGACGATGGGCAGCTGGTCGATATCGATGCCGCGCGCGGCGATATCGGTCGCCACCAGCACGGTGATGCGGCCGCTCTTGAAGTCGCCGAGCGCGCGCGTACGGGCGTTCTGGCTCTTGTTGCCATGGATCGCCGCGGCGCGCAGGCCGGCGGTTTCCAGATAGCGCACCAGCTTGTCCGCGCCGTGCTTGGTGCGGCTGAACACCAGGGTCTGGCGGCGGCTGTCCTGGGCCAGCAGGTGCAGCAGCAGGTCGCGCTTGCGCGCGGCGTCGACGGGGTGCACGTGATGGCTCACCGTGGTGGCCACCGTGTTCGCCGGGGTCACCGAAACTTCGCGCGGCTCATGCATGAACTGCATCGCCAGCGCCTTGATCGGCGGTGCGAAGGTCGCGGAGAACAGCAGCGTCTGCCGCTGCTTCGGCAACGCGCCGAGGATGCGCTTGAGGGCGGGAAGGAACCCCATGTCGAGCATGCGGTCGGCTTCGTCCAGTACCAGCGTTTCCACGCCGGAGAGGTCGACGGTGCGCTGCTGCATATGGTCGATCAGGCGGCCCGGCGTGGCGATCACCACGTCCACGCCGCGGCGCAGGACCTGCATTTGCGGGCCCATGCTCACGCCGCCGAAGATGGTGGCGCTGCTCACGCGCAGGTGGCGGCCATAGTCGCGCAGGTTGTCGTTGACCTGCGCGGCCAGTTCGCGGGTGGGAGTGAGCACGAGGGCACGCGGCCGGCGCGTCTGCGTGGCACCGGCGGTGGACAGCTTGTGCAGCAGGGGCAGCGCGAAGGCGGCGGTCTTGCCGGTGCCGGTCTGCGCGGCGGCCAGCAGGTCGTGGCCTTCCAGTACCAGCGGGATGGCGCCGGCCTGGATGGGAGTGGGATTGGCGTAGCCTTGCTCGGCAAGCGCACGCAGCAACGTGGGCGCGAGGCCCAGCGATTCGAAAGACATGGATGCTCCAGGGCGCAACCCGGAGCGATATCGAACCGCGTTGCAGTGTTCTATGAGGGGAGGGCGGCGGAATGCCGTCCGAGTAGTATAGCGCAAACGGTGGAGGGCTGCTTTCAGCGCGGGCGGCGCGCCACCAGGAGGTAGCTGTTGAAGGGCGTGCGGCCGAACAGCGGGCCCGTGTTCACGGTCAAGCCGGCCCGTTCCAGCGGGGCGCGCAGCTCCGCTTCCGTGGGGTAGTGCTGTGCGCCGCCGCGGATGCGGCCGCTGACGCGCAGCCAGACCTCCTCGGCCCGCGTGACCTGGAAACGCCAACTGCCGTCGCGCAGCACGCTGCGGATCACCAGCGCGCCGCCCGGCGCGAGGCGACCGACGGCGGCTTCGAGCAGGGCAGCTTGGGCGTCGCGAGGCAGGTAATGGAGCATGTCGAGCAAGGCGACATGGCCCAGCATGTCCGGTAATGCGGAAGCGTCGGCCGTGCACAGTTCCATCGCATGCTCCAGCCCGGCGCGGCGTACCGCCACGCGGCCTTCGGCGATCTTGCGCTCGTCATGATCGAGTCCGACGTAGCGCGGCAGCGCCCCGCGCGCGTGCAGGTACAGGCCGAGCAGGCCGATGCCGCAGCCGATATCGAGCAGCGGCAGGTCGGCGCCGTCGATGGCTTCCGCGGCAGCCGCGTAGACCGGATCGGAGGCGAGCTTGCCGCGGACGTAGCCGCGCTGGATATGGCCGTCGTAATAGCCGGCGATGCGGTGGCGCGAGAGGCGTTCCATCGATCCGTGACGAGGAGGCGGTTCCCGCAGACTAGCGTCCATGTCCGTGCGTGCCAACCGAGCGCAGCGGGCGCGGCCTTGCGCGCCGGCCCGCATTGGTGTGTTGTTGCGCCACTCGTCGCCTACTGCGGAGTTTCCATGCGGCTGCTTGCGCCCTTGCGTGAACTGGATTCCACCCAGCGCCACACGGTGCTGGCGAGTTTCCTCGGCTGGACGCTGGATGCGTTCGACTACTTTTTGTTGACGTTTGTGATCGTCGCGGTGTCGAAGGAATTTCACGCCGACAAGGCGCAGGTGCTCTATGGCCTGTTCCTGACGCTTGCGGCGCGGCCAGTGGGCGCGCTGTTGTTCGGGCGCCTGGCCGACCGCTACGGGAGGCGGCCGATCCTGATGGTGGACGTGCTGCTGTTCTCGTTGTTCGAGCTCGCCACCGCGTTCGCGCCGTCGCTGACCGCGTTCCTCGTACTGCGCTTCCTGTTCGGCGTGGCCATGGGCGGGGAATGGGGATTGGGGGCGTCGCTGGCGATGGAAAGCATCCCGCCGCGGGCGCGAGGCCTGGTGTCGGGCCTGCTGCAGAGCGGCTATCCCTGCGGCTTCTTCCTCGGCGCGCTGGTGAACTGGCTGCTGGTGGACCACATCGGCTGGCGCGGCCTGTTCGTGGTGGGAGCGGCGCCGGCGCTGCTGGTGCTCTACATCCGCGCAAGCGTGCCGGAATCGCCGGTATGGGAGGCGGGGCGCGACGAGCGCGCCAAGCGCGGGCTGTTCGAGCAGATGCGCGGCCATTGGAAATTGGCCTTCTATCTGATCCTGCTGATGGCTGCGTTCAACATGTTCAGCCACGGCTCCCAGGACCTCTATCACACCTTCGAAGAAGAGACGCTGCACCTGCCGACGGGCTCCGGCGTGGCCTTCCTGCTGGTGGCCATGCTCAACCTGGGAGCGATGGTGGGCGGCCTCGGCTTCGGCGCGCTGTCGGAGCGGATCGGGCGGCGCCGGGCGATGATCACGGCCGCGCTGCTGGCCATACCGGTCATTCCCCTGTGGATGTACGGCGGATCGATATTCTGGCTGGCCGTGGGCGCGTTCCTAATCCAGGTGATGGTGCAGGGCGCCTGGGGCGTGGTGCCCACCCACCTCAACGAGCTGTCGCCCGACGCCGTGCGCGGCACGTTGCCAGGCGTGGCGTACCAGCTCGGAAACCTGCTGGCGGCTTATACGGCCAACGCGCAGAACCTGATCAGCGAATGGCGCGGCGGGGACCTGGCCTTCGCCATGAGCGCCTGGATCGCCGGCATCGCCCTGCTGCTGGCCCTGCTGGTATGGCTGGGGCCGGAGGCGCACGGCGTGGGGTTCGGCGGCATGGGGTTCGGCGGTGGCCGGCGGTCCGGCTAGCGGGGCCCTTGCTGCTAGAATGGCCGCTTTTCGCACATCACGAGACAGGCAATGAAGGCTGGCAAGGACAAGGTCATCTCGCTCCACTACACCCTGGCGGTAGGCGGCGAGAAGGTGGAGAGCTCGCTCGATCGCAACGAGCCGCTGTGGGTGCTGCTGGGCCACGGCCAGCTGATCCCCGGTCTGGAGAAGGCGCTGGAAGGCCACGAAGCCGGCGAGAGCCTGCAGGTGGAAGTGACGCCGGAAGAAGGCTACGGCGAGCGCCAGGAAGGCCAGATCCAGCGCGTGCCGAAGAAGTATTTCCAGAACGGCGCCAAGCTGAAGGTGGGCGACACCACCGTGCTGGCGCTGAAGCAGGGCGGCCACCGCGTGGTCACCGTGCACAAGGTCGGCATGTCCGCGGTCGACGTGGACCTCAACCATCCGATGGCCGGCAAGACGCTGAACTTCGACGTGACCATCAACGAAGTGCGCGACGGCACCGAGGAAGAGATCCAGCACGGCCACGCGCATCCGCCGGGTGCCGAGGCGCACTGAGCGGTTTCTTCGCGAGCGGATACGAAAACGGCGCCGGAAGGCGCCGTTTTCTTTTGCGGAGCGGCCAGTTCAGGCCAGCGTGATCTGCACGTCTACGTTGCCGCGGGTGGCATGAGAGTAGGGGCAGATGTCGCTATGCGCGGTATCGACCAGCTTCTGCGCGACTTCGCGGTCGATGCCCGGCAGGCTTACTTCCAGCTTCACCGCGATGCCGAAGCCGGTCGGTTCGCGCGGGCCGATGCCCACCTGCGCGGTAACGGAGGCGTCCTTCAGCGCGACCTTCTGCTCGCGGGCGACGTAACGCACCGCGCCCTCGAAGCAAGCCGCATAGCCGGCGGCGAACAGCTGTTCCGGATTGCTGCCCGCACCGCCCGGGCCGCCGAGTTCCTTCGGCACCTTCAGGTCGAAGTCGAGCACGCCGTCGCTGCTCTTGATATGGCCTTCGCGGCCACCGTGGGCGGTAGCGGTAGCGGTGTAGAGGATCTTGCTGATCGTGCCGTTGCTCATGGTGATTTCCTTGGTGGGTGCGGGGTGATTGGGTTCAAACGTTGGTGGAGCGGTGGATGCCGGCGGCGAGCTGTTTGAGCTCGTCGCGGAGTCGGAGCATGTCCTCGGGACTGGCGTTCAGCCGGGTCGCAAGGCATGCGGGCACCCGTTCGGCCTGGGCGCGCAGCGCGCGGCCTTGCGGGGTGAGGCGGATTTCCACTTCGCGCTCGTCGCTGCGGCGGCGTTCGCGGCTGACCAGTCCGGACTGCTGCAGGCGCTTGAGCAGCGGCGTCAGGGTGCCGGAGTCCAGTTGCAGGCGGCGCCCCAGCTCCCGAACGGTCAACCCGTCCTGTTCCCACAGCACCAGCATGGTCACGTACTGCGGGTAGGTCAGGCCGATCTCCTCCAGCAATGGCCGGTACGCGGCGGTGACGGCGCGGGAGGCGGCGTACAGCGCGAAGCAGAATTGCTGGTCCAGGAGCAGTGACGGGGTCGTTGCGTTCTTCATGGGCACACCTTAGGTGCAAAATTCAGTTGTGTACAATTAAATTTTCCAATCGATCCGATAGCCCGTGCCTTTCGGCGCTGGTCATCGAAGCTTCCAAGAGGGAAGAACGTCAGTCCAGCAGCCGTTTGCCGAAGGCGAAGTGGTCCTTCCAGTAGGGACCGTCGATATCGTCCAGGCGGACGGTGCCGCCGCTGTTGGGCGCATGCACGAAGCGCCCCTTGCCCACGTAGACGCCGACGTGGCTGATGTTCCCGCGATTGCCGAAGAACACCAGGTCGCCGCTCACCAAGTCGCTCATGGTGCCCACCCGGTGCCCGTCCATGGCCGACATCTCCCGCGAGGTCCGCGGCAGCTGCAGGCCGGCGGCCTGGCGGTAGATGTAGTCGACCAGGCCGCTGCAGTCGAAGCCGCCATCCGGCGTATTGCCGCCCCAGCGGTAGGGCGTGCCGACCAGGGCGATCGCCCGGAACAGCACGTCGTTGGCCGTGCCCGCCGCGCCCTCGGGTGCGCGCGCCGGAAGGTTCGCGAGCGAAGAGCGGGATTCCTTGTACGTGGGTTGGGGACGCCGCGGCGCGCTGGAGCAGGCGGCGAGCAGCAGGAGCATCAGCGCCAGCATCGCGTGCCGCAGCGCGAACGGCCGGGCTGGCGTGCGGAAGTTCGGGGCGGCGGGAGCCTGGCGCATGGGAGTTCCCCTGTCGAACGACGGCGCGAGGCTAGCAAATCAAGGGGTTGGAGGGAAGTCTTGAGGCCAAGGGTGAAGCTCTATGCCAGCCGAGACGAATCACTTCATTTTTCCGCCCCGCTCACCTCGATGGCGCGTTCGCCAAGCACTCTGCCATCCGCGTCCCGGGCGCGCAGGCGGTACTTGCCGGGGAACAGGTAGAGAGAGCTATGCACCCCGGAGCGCAGGAAAGCGAAGCGATCGGCGGCGACCGCCTGATCGGACTCCTGCGCATACAGCGCTTCAACCAGGCAAGGGAAAGTGTCGTCGCACAGCGTCCCCTCGATCGGAACGGGGTAGCGCTGCTCGCCAAGGTCGAGCCAGTCGGGGCGGATGCCCTCGTCCATGGGTATCCGCATTGGAAAGAGGAGATCGCCCATCGGACTGTAGCGAACGACGTCCGCCTCCTTGGAACTGTGGCTGTCCGGCGGGAGGATCACCGAAATATCGTGCAGCTTGGGATCGGCGCTCCAATAGAGCGACGTGGCGACCTCTCCCGGTGTGCCGGCAGCCTTGCGTTCGAGCACGACGGGCGCGGTGACCTTGAAGCCGGCAACGAGCTGGTCGTAGGCGGCGTGGGGAACCTGAGGATGCGCCTCCCTGAATTGCGTTTGCTCGATCGAGAGCGGTTCGATACCCGTCAGGCGTGCGAGCTCGGCTGCCATGGGCGCCACATTGCCCAGGCGGCCCTTGGCCTTGTCGATGTGGGCATACCCCGCATGCACGAAGAGGCGGGCCCCCGGATGCGCCGCGAAGACGCGTTGATAGAGGTTCCTGGCCTGGCCGCTCTCGCGTCCCGCGGTGGTCGCGCTGTCGGCTTCGTAGGGCACCACCACGAAGCCAAGCTGCAGCGCTTTGCGCGCGATCTCGCCGAGCAATGGCTCGTGCAGATACTCGCTGCCGCTGCTCTGCAAGGGATAGCCGCGGGTCGCCAGCTCCGTGTCCGTGTCGCCGAGGGCCTCCATGGCGAAATGCGTGAAGCCCGCGGCTTTCAGGCGAGGCAGCAATGCCAGGGTGAGTTCCCGCGTATGCGGATCGTGATGGGCTTCATTGATCAGTACGAGCCGGCGCCCTTGGGCTGCATGAGCAATGGCCGCGGCAGCGTCGACGGTTTGCCATTCCCCGGGGGCGGGAAGGGGGTCGGTGTAGTTCTTGCGCGAATCGATCGGAAAGTCCCTCAACGCCTGGGCATAGAGCCCGAGCTCGCTTTCCGTGGTGGCGAGAAACTGCATGGCCACGAGGCGCTGCTGTCCCTCCGGAAACTTGCGCACGGTCTTCGCCAGATAGCGATACCGCGCCAGGTCTTCCGTCAACGGTTTCAGATCCTTTAGCAGCGCCAGTGTGGACGGATCGATCTCGCCCGCTGCGGCCTTCCCGTGGAACAGCAAACCGATGGAACAGACAACGGCCGCGGCAAGACGCGAAACCCTGTGGCCCGATCTCATGAACGCGTTCTCCCCTTTGAACCACGGAAATTAGTTGCAACCGTGCACGCACTGCAAAAGCACCGCAGCAAACGACTCAGGGCGAGACGTCCAGCCGCCGTTCGAGCAGGGTGCGGCCATCGGCGGCCCATGCCCGCAAGCGATAGTGACCCGGGTACAGGTAAAGCGAACTCATCCCCTCCGGCGCGAGGAAGGTATAGAGGTCGGCCGGGACGGCATGCTCGCCCTCATCGGCATAGCGCGCTTCCACGACGCAAGGGATATGGCCGGCGCACATGTCGGTGGTGATCAGGCGCGTCACGCGCTGGCCGTCCAGGCTCAGCCAGCGCGGCCGGCGCTGGCGGCCAGGGCCGGGCAGCAGCACGTCGACGTCATGGCGGGAGGGATCGGCCGTCCACGCGCTGCCGTCGTCGCGGCGGGTCAGCACCACGGCCTTCTGCGGCTGATACAGCGCGATGAGTTGCCGGTACGGGTCGTTGTCCAGCGCGACGCCGATATCGCGCCAACGGGTCTGGTCGATGGACAGCGGATCGATGCCGGTAAGGTCGCGCAAATGCATTGCCATCGGTTTCACGCCGAGGCCGAGGTTGCCCGGCGCCTTGTCGATATGCGCATAGCCGGCATGGATGAACAGCCGCGCCTTGGGATTAGCCTGGAACACCTTGCGGTAGAGCTGGCGCGCCTGGCCGGCTTCGCGTTCGGCCATGGTGGGCGCGTCGGATTCATAGGGCACGACGACGAAGCCGAGCTTCAGCGCCTGCCGCACGATCTCCCCGTACAGCGGTTCGCGCACGTACTGGCTGCCGCTGGCGGGGACGGGATAGCCGCGTTTCGCCAGATCGGGGTCCGCGTCATGCAGTGCCTCGGCCGCAAAGTGGGTGAAGCCCGCCGCCTTCAGGCGTGGCAGCAGGGCCAGGGTGAGGGCGCGGGTGTGTGCGTCGTGGTGGGCCTCGTTGATCATCACGATACGGCGTCCTGCCGCCAGCTTCGCGATGACATCGACGGCGTCGCTCGCCTGCCATAGGCCCGGTTGCGGCAGTTCGCCGGAGAAGCTCACGCGGTTGTCGAACGGGAAATCGCGGATCGCTTCGTTGTAGAGCCCCAGCTGGTCCTCGACCGCCGCGAGCATCTGCAACGGCATGATGCGGTCGTCATGCGCCAGGCGCGGCATCGCGTCGACCAGATGCTGGTAGCGCTGCAGATCGTTCTTCAGCGCTTGAAGTTCGGCGTACATGTCGCGCCGGGGTGCCGCGTCGCCGGGCGGTTTCGCCTGGGCCGCCACCGCCGGCGACACCTGCAACGCTGCACAGAGCACGAGTCCGGCGAGGCGGACGAGGCGCGTTCGAAGTCCGTGTCGATCGATGCACACGATGTCACCCCCGTGAGCCCGGCCGGCGGGGGAGCAGCCGGGCACCGCTACAATAGCCCGCATGGATGCTTCCCGCAGCGATGTACTGATCCTTGGCGGCGGCGTGATCGGCCTCGCCTGTGCCTATTACCTGCTGAAGGCCGGCGCTACGGTGCGCGTGCTGGAGCAGGGGACGCCGGGTTCCGGCAGCTCCCACGGCAATTGCGGCACCATCACGCCGAGCCACGCGGCGCCGCTGGCCATGCCGGGCATGGTGGGCGTGGCGCTGCGCTCCATGTTCCGCGCCGACGCGCCGCTCTATCTCAATCCTCGCCCCGATCTGGCCCGCCTGCGCTGGCTGCTGGGTTTCGCTCGGCACTGCAACTGGCGCGATTTCGAGCGCGCCACGCTCGCGCGCTCGGCGATCCTGCAGCGGTCGCGTGGCCTGCTGGAGGCGCTGGTGCGCGACGAGCGGCTCGATTGCGAGTTCGTGCCCGGTGGCGAGCTATATGTCTACCGTGGCCAGGCGCAGATGGCGGCGGACGAACGCCATCATGCGCAGGTGCTGGACCGGTTGGGCATCGAAGTGCGGCGCATGCGTGGCGCCGAGGTGGAGGCCGCCGAACCGGCCTTGCTTCCCGGCGTCGCCGGCGGGCTGTTTCATCCGGGCGACGCACAGCTGCGGCCGAATCGCTATGTGGCGGAGCTGGCACGGCGCGTGCGCGAGCTTGGCGGCACCATCGAAAGCGGAGCGCGCATCGACCAGTTCGGCCTGGACGGTGGCCGCATCTCGCACGTGCGCACCACGCGGGGCGTGTTCCGCGGCGATCGCATCGTGATGGCTCTGGGGGCATGGTCGCCGCTGCTTGGGCGCCTGCTGGATCTGCGCCTGCCGATGCAGCCGGGCAAGGGATATTCGATCACCTACACGCGGCCGGCCCAGGCGCCGCGCCACGCGCTGGTGCTGCGCGAGGCGGCCGTCTGCGTCACCACCTGGGGCAGCGGCTACCGGCTCGGCAGCACGATGGAGTTCTCCGGCTATGCGGAGGGGCTGAATCGCACGCGCCTGGACGCGCTGCGCCGTGGCGCGGCCGTCGCACTGCGCGAGCCGGAAGGGCCGGAGGTGGTCGAAGAGTGGTGGGGTTGGCGGCCTATGAGCATGGACGAGATCCCGCTCATCGGCCAGAGCACCCGCTGGTCCAACCTGCTGCTGGCGACCGCGCACGGCATGCTGGGCGTGAGCATGTCCGCGGCTACTGGCGAGCTGGTGGCCGCACTGGCGGGGCGGGGCGATCCGGCGATCGATCCATCGCCTTACGCACCGGCCCGGTTCGGCCTTTGATCGACGCGGCGTGCATTGACATGCGCTTAAAGCCGCGCCCGTTAGCTTGGCGCTTTATCGCGAGGGAAACAGCCGCATGGCCGATACCTACGACCTGATCGTGCTGGGCGCGGGTTCCGGCGGCCTGGCGGCGTCGTTCCGCGCGGCCAGGCACGGGGCGCGCGTGGCGATGCTGGACCCTGGCGCGCTGGGCGGCACCTGCGTCAACGTCGGTTGCGTGCCGAAGAAATCGCTGTGGTTCGCCGCGCAGATCGCGCATGCCATGCAGCTCGCCGGCCCGTACGGTTTCGATGGCGGCACGGGCGTGCTGGACTGGGAACGGTTCCGGCAGCGGCGCCTCGCCTACATCGACGGCATCAAGCAGCGCTACGAAGAGCGTCTCGCCGCCGCCGGCGTGCAGTGGCTGCGCGAAGCAGGGCGTTTCGTCGCGCCCGACACGATTGCCACGGAGAGCGGCGCCGAACTGCGTGCGCCACGGATCGTGATCGCCACCGGCGCAAGGCCCCAATCTCCGCCGCTGCCGGGTTTCGAACTGGGCCTGCTTTCGGACGACATGTTCACGCTGCGCGAACTGCCGCGGCGGATGGCGATCGTGGGCGGCGGCTACATCGCCGTGGAGTTTGCGGGCCTGCTGCGTGCGCTGGGCAGTGAAGTGACGCTGCACGTACGCGAGCGCCTGCTGCGGACGTTCGATGCGGAGATGGTCTCCTGTCTCGAAGAGCACATGCGCACGCAGGGCATCACCCTCGCCACCGGCGCCCGTATTGCGGGTGCCCGTCGCGAGGGCGACGCCATCGTGCTCGAAGACGATGCCTGCGGTGCGCAAGGTCCCTACGATGCGGTGCTGTGGGCGCTGGGGCGCGTGCCCAACACCGGGCGCCTGGATCTGGACGCGGCCGGCGTGCAGCGCGACGACAAGGGGCACGTGCTCACCGATGCCTGGCAGAACACCAACGTGCCGGGTATCGCGGCCTTGGGCGACGTCACCGGACGCCTGGCGCTGACGCCGGTAGCGGTAGCGGCGGCGCGGCGACTGGCCGATCGCTGGTTCGGCGGCATGAACGAGGCGAAGCTCGACTACGATGACGTGCCCAGCGTGGTCTTTGCCGAACCGCCGCTGGCCGCGGTGGGATTGACCGAAGCACAGGCGCGCGAGCGCTTCGGCGACGAGGCCGTGCGGGTCTATCGCAGCCGCTTCACGCCCATGCAGTGGGCCCTGGCCGGCCTGCACGGGCAGAGCGTGATGAAACTGGTCTGCGTCGGCGTGGACGAACGCATCGCCGGCGTGCACGTGCTCGGCCCCGGCGCGGATGAGATGCTGCAGGGCTTCGCCGTGGCGGTGAAGATGGGCGCCTGCAAGCGCGACCTGGAGGCCACGGTGGCGATCCACCCCAGCTCGGCCGAAGAACTCGTGCTGATGTCCTGACGGTCGTGCGCACGCGCGGTAGCGCGCGCCGCTCCGGCTACACTGCGCGAATGGAAACCTTCACTCTGCACCAGGGCAGCGCCCCGCTGCTGATCAGCCTGCCGCATGACGGCAGCTTCATTCCCGACGACCTCGCCGCGCGCCTGCGGCCCGCCGCACGCCGCGCGCCGGATACCGACTGGCACGTGGGACGCTTGTACCAGCCGCTTGCGGAAGTGCTGGGCGCGAGCTTGATTCGTCCCCACGCATCGCGTTACGTGGTGGATCTCAACCGGCCGTCCGACGGCCATGCGCTGTATCCGGGGCAGCGCGAAACCGGTCTGGTCTCTACCGTCGGTTTCGATGGCGAGCCGCTGTACCTGGACGGGCAGGAGCCGGACGCGGCGGAAATTCAACAACGGATAAACGCCTATTGGCGTCCTTACCACCAGGCGCTCGCGCACGAAATTGCGAGGCTGCGCGAGATGTACGGGCGTGTCGTGGTGTGGGAAGGGCATTCGATCCGCAGCCGCGTGCCCATGCTCTTCGACGGACAATTGCCCGATCTCAACCTGGGCACTGCGGACGGCGCCAGTTGCGCGCCCGCCTTGCAGGACAAGCTGGCGGCGTGCCTGAAGGCGCAGTCCGACTACAGTTTCGTCGTGAACGGGCGCTTCAAGGGCGGCTACATCACGCGGCATTACGCGGCGCCCCAACAGGGCGTGCAGGCGGTGCAGCTCGAACTGGCGCAGCTCAACTACATGGACGAGGAGAGCTTCGCCTACGACGAGGCAAAAGCCGCGCGCCTGCAGCCGACGATGCTTGCGTTGCTGCGCCTTTGCCTGGATTAAGCGCAAGGAATTTCGGGTCCGCCGGCTTGTGTGCAAAGTCAAGCGGGTCGTGGCATCCGCGTGCATTTTTCGTGCTGATTTTGCGGTTTCCGCGCGACGACGATCGTGCCAAGGTGAAGCTGCCGCGCCGCCCGTGGCGCCGGGTTCCGGCCGGGTCCGCGGCGATCAAGCTTTCGAGGTTCTTCCCCATGCGCAAACTGGCCATCGCTTCCCTGCTCGTCGCGGGTGTGGCTCTTTCTGGATCGGTGTTCGCCCAGGACGGCGCGGCCGCGCCGCAGACGGGTTCGGCGCCGGCGACCAAGTCGGCGACGCATCACCACGCCAAGAGTTCGCACAAGAGCCACAAGGGCTCCAAGAACTCCAAGAAGAGCGCCATGCCAGCGACCACCACGTCGCCCTGAGCGCCCGACAGGCATCGAAGCCCCGGAGGTTCGCCTGCCGGGGCTTCTTCTTATGCGCGGATCAGTCCTGCATGGCCGGCCTGCCCGACGGCAGCGCGGCGATGCATTTCAGTTCGATGGCGATCGGCGTGGGCAGGGCGGTGACGCCCAGCGTGGTGCGGCAGGCGTCGACGCCAGCGAAGTACTCGGCGTAAAGCCTGTTGTAGGCGGGGAAGTCGCGCGCCATGTCGGTGAGGTAGACAGTCACGTCGACCAGGTCCTCCCAGCGCGCGCCGCTCGCTTCCAGCACGGCGCGCACGTTGGCGAACACCTGGCGACACTGCGCCTCGAAGTCGTAGCTGATGAGGCGTCCCTCGGCGTCGTGCACGTTGCCCGGCACGGCGTTGCCGCCGGGCATGCGCGGGCCGACGCCGGAAAGGAACAACAGGTCGCCTACCCGGCGCGCGTGCGGATAGGCGCCGACCGGCGCAGGCGCGGCGCTGGTACGCACCACGCCGCCGCTCATCGCGGCACCACCGGTTCGGTGGTGAGGCGGTGCAGTGCATTCTCATAGGCCGGGCGCAGCTGCTCGCGCGAGCTGACGTGCAGGCCCAGGTCGTTCACGTGGCCATCGAACAGGCTGTAACACCACGCGTGCACCGACAGCTTCTGCCCGCGCTCCCACGCGTCCATCACGATGGTGGTGTGGCAGACGTTGACCACCTGCTCGATGGCGTTGAGTTCGCACAGGCGTGTATTGCGCAGCTGCATGAGATCGAGCGAGGCGAGCAGGCCGGAATGCTGCTGGGCGACGTCGGCCACATGGCGCAGCCAGTTGTCCACGAGGCCCAGCCGGCGATCGTCCAGCACCGCCTGCACGCCGCCGCAGCCGTAGTGGCCGACCACCAGGATGTGTTCCACCTTCAGCACGTCTACCGCGAACTGGATGGTACTCAGGCAGTTCAGGTCGGTATGCGAGACCACGTTCGCAACGTTGCGCTGGACGAAGATCTCGCCCGGTGGCAGGCCGACGATCTGGTTGGCCGGCACGCGCGAATCCGAGCAGCCGATCCAGAGGTACTTGGGCGCCTGCTGCTGCGCGAGGCGCTCGAAGAAGTGCGGATCTTCGCCGCGCACTTTCGCCGACCAGCGGCGGTTGCTGTCGATCAGGTCTTTCAACGAAGGGTTCAAGGGAGTGGCCTCGGACATGGATTCAGTAGCGAATGCAGACGTTCTTGGGTTCGGTGAAGAAGCGCAGCGCTTCGACGCCGCCCTCGCGGCCCAGGCCGGATTGTTTGGTGCCGCCGAACGGCGTGCGCAGGTCGCGCAACAGCCAGCAATTGATCCAGACGATGCCGAAGTCGAGGCGGGAAGCGACGCGATGCGCGCGCGCCAGGTCGCCGGTCCAGAACGAGGCGGCCAGGCCGTAGCCCGTGCCGTTGGCGATGGCGATGGCCTCTTCTTCGTCGTCGAACGGTATCAGGCTGACCACCGGCCCGAAGATCTCCTGCTGGTTGGTGACGGCATCGGGACCGAGGCCTTCGATGACCGTGGGCGCGACGTACCAGCCGCCCGACAGCGCGCCCGGCAGGGCGAGCGCCTCTCCGCCGCAGGCCACCTGGCCGCCTTCGGCGCGGGCCTGGGCGATGCAGGCCATCACCTTGTCGAAGTGTTCGCGCGAGACGAGCGCGCCGAGGTCGGTGCCGGCGTCGCCCGGATCGCCCACGCGCAGGGCGCGTACGCGCTCCAGGTAGCGCGCGCGGAAGCTGTCGTAGATCGATCGCTGCACCAGCAGGCGCGAACCGCACAGACAGATCTCGCCCTGGTTGGCGAAGCCGGAACGCACGATGGTGTCGAGGTTGGCGTCGCCGAGGTCCGCATCGGCAAAGACGATGGCCGGGTTCTTGCCACCCAGTTCGAGCGATACCTTCTTGAACTGGGGCGCGGCGGCCGCGGCGATCTGCGCGCCGGTCCGCGTGCTGCCGGTGAAGGACACTGCCTTCACGCCGCGGTGCTCGACGATCGCCTGGCCCACCGTGGGGCCGCGGCCCTGCACGATATTCAGCACGCCCGCGGGGAAGCCCGTCTCGATGCTCAGTTCGCCGAGCAGCGCCGCGGTGCAGGGCGTGATCTCCGATGGCTTGGCGACCACCGCGTTGCCGGCGGCGAGCGCCGGCGCGATCTTCCACGTGAACAGGTACAGCGGCAGGTTCCACGGGCTGATGCAGCCCACCACGCCGAGGGGCTGGCGCAGCGTGTAATTGATCGCACCTAGTTCCATGGCGTGCGATTCGCTGCTCCACGGCACGACGGCGGCGGCGAAGTAGCGCAGGTTGCTCACCGCACGGGGAATGTCGAGGCTGCGGGCGAGGCTCAGCGGCTTGCCGCTGTCGCGCGATTCCAGTGCGGCGAAAGCATCAAGACGCGCTTCGATCAGGTCGGCCAGTCGATTCAGCAGGCGTGCCCGCTGCTCGGCAGGCGTCGAGGCCCATGCCGGTGCCGCGCGCTGCGCTGCTGCGACGGCGAAGTCGACGTCTTCCGCGGAGGAGTCGGGACATTGCGCGAAAACCGCGCCGGTGGCCGGCTCGAACACGTCGAGCCAGCGTTCCTGGCGCGGCGCCTGCAGGCGACCGTCGATCAGGTTGGCGAGGCGCAGGTTGGGCATCTGTAAAAGCTTAATCCGCGGCGTCGGCGAATGCACCGGACGCGGGGGTATGGCGCGGTGGCAGAGAGCGCTCGCAGTGAACGCCGGACGTCACGCCAGCGCGCGTGTGCGGCCGCCGTCCACCGCGATGCTCACGCCATTGACGTAGCCGGCCGCCGGCGTACACAGGAAGGCGATCACTGCGGCGACTTCCTCCGGTTCACCGAACCGGCCGGCGGGAACCATGGCGAGCATGCCGCGCTCGAGCTCCTCGCGGCTGCGGCCGGTTCCGGCCGATTGGGTCTCGACCAAGCCATCGAGCCGGGCGGTGCGGGTGTAGCCGGGCAGCACGTTGTTGACGGTGATGCCGTCGGCGGCGAGTTCGCCGGACAGGGTCTTGGCCCAGGCGGCCACCGCGGCGCGGATCGTGTTGGATACGCCAAGCCCGGGGATGGGTTCTCGCACCGATGTCGAAATGACATTCACGATGCGGCCGTAGCCGCTGGCGCGCATGCCAGGCAACACCGCCTGCACCAGCGCCTGTCCGGCGAGCACGTGCTGGCGGAAGGCGGCTTCGAAGGCGGCGGCTTCGGCGGTGTGCGCGGAGCCGCCAGGAGGGCCGCCGGTGTTGTTGACCAGGATCTGCACCGGTTCGGCCGCCGCGGCGTCGGTCGCGGCGGTGAGCAGGCGCGCGGTATCCAGCATGTCGGCCGCTTGCCAGCGGTGCTGCTGGGATGCATGGATTCGCGGCAGCTCGGCGGCGAGCGCCTTGAGCGTCTCGGCGGAACGGGCCAGCACGGTGACGTTGGCGCCCAGGCGCGCCAGTTCGATGGCGGCGGCGCGGCCGATGCCTTGGGATGCGCCGCAGACCAGGGCATGACGCCCGCTCAGATCCAGCTGCATGAGATGACTCCTGCGGTGACGGGGTGGCCGCTGCCGTTCGCCGGGGCAGCGCCGGACGGCGGGTCCGGTTCCTTCAGCGCGCCATCCATTGAAGACCCAGCGCGCCGAACCAGCAGAGCCAGGCTCCCCAGGGACAGTAGCGCCAGACGCGTCGCCAGCGAGTGATGGATGCATCTTCCAGCGCGGGCAGGATGGGCGAGCGCAGGGCCAGCTGCAGCCGCATCCAGATGCCGAAGGGGCTGGGGTTGCCGCTTTCGGTCTCGGCGATGATTTTCCATTGCGACGGATGCCGTTCGCGCAGCAGCGAGGCGATACGCGCCTGCGCGATGAAATGCAGCAGGAAGAACACCACGCCGGCGAGAAGAAGCGAAAGGTAAAGCGTGACCATGCAGCTGGGTTCCGGGTTGAAGGGTGCCGATCGGCGGAGCGGCTCAGTTGGTCTTGTTCTGCCCGGCGTCGCCGGAAGGATGATCCGCTGCCGGGGTGTCGACCGAGTTGGTCTTGTTCGTCGGGTCGGCACCGAGCCATAGCGGCACGGGGAGGGCGGTGCGCAGTGTATTGAGCACGCCTTCGCCCTTGGGCGCCTTGCCGCAGATGGCGCTGTCGACGGCATCTTCGAAGCTCTTGTTCATCAACCCTACCCACACCGTGCCATCCGGGCCGTGCGGAATGCGGAAGCTGCCGGCGGCGGCCATCTTCACGGGGGCTTCGGCGGAGAACGCTGCCGGCGACTGCTCCCAATAGGTGCTGTCCGCCTGCTGCTTGGCCGAGCTGTAGAGCACCAGGTAGCGCGCCTGCTTGCTGGTGACCTTGACGCTGCCGAACGCACCGGTGGTCTCGCTGGTCCAGCCCATGTGCTCGCACAGCGAGATGTCCTCGCTGCTGACCGGCTGGAAGGCCTCGTCGAGCAGGGTGACCGTGGGCGCGAACAGGTAGCTGGCGCGCAGCCAGCGGCCGTTCAATTCCGACTTGATCGCGATGCGGTAAGGCAGCTTGGTATCGGGCGGCAGGCGGAAGCTGAGGAAGTAGCTGCGCTCACCGTTGATGCTGGCGACCATGCTGCCCGGCCCCAGCTCGAAGCGCTTCGGCCGCCAAGGCAGCAGGGTCTGGTACGAGAAATCGGCGAAGCTGCTGCAGCAGGGCGTGGCTTGCTGCAGGGCGGCCTTGGCCTGGTCCAGCGCCGTGGTGTTTTCCTCGGGCGGCCGCAGGTTCGGCGGCACCAGCTTCTTCACCCCATGGCAGCCGCCAAGAGCCAGGACGGAAAGAGCAAGCAGTGCGGTGAGGAACCGGTGGCGTGGACGCATCGTCGATATCAGAACTCGGCAGTGCCCGCGGCGCGGGGGTACGGGATGGCGTCGCGGATGTTGGAGAGGCCGCAAACGTAAACCAGCAGGCGCTCGAAGCCCAGGCCGAAACCGGCATGCGGCACGCTGCCATAGCGGCGCAGGTCACGGTACCAGCCGTAGGTGCTCGTATCGAGACCGAACTTGGCCATGCGGCGGTCGAGATAGTCCAGGCGTTCCTCGCGCTGGCTGCCGCCAATGATTTCGCCGATGCCCGGGGCGAGCACGTCCATGGCGGCGACGGTCTTCTCGTCGTCGTTCAGGCGCATGTAGAACGCCTTGATTTGTTCCGGGTAGTTCATCACGACCACCGGCCGGCCGATGTGCTTCTCGGCCAGGTAGCGCTCGTGCTCGGTCTGCAGGTCCACGCCCCAGGCCACGGGGAACTCGAACTTCTGGCCGGACTTCTTGAGGATGTCGATCGCGTCGGTGTAATCGATGCGCTCGAACGGCTGGGCGATGAAGGTCTCCAGGCGCGACACCGCTTCAGGCAGCACGCGCTCGGCGAAGAAGGCCATGTCGTCCGCGCGTTCGTCCAGCACGGCCTTGAAGATTGCCTTGAGGAAGGCCTCGGCGCAGTCGGCGTCGGCGGACAGGTCGGCGAAGGCGATTTCCGGTTCCACCATCCAGAACTCGGCGAGATGGCGCGGAGTGTTGGAGTTCTCGGCGCGGAACGTCGGGCCGAAGGTGTAGACCTTGCTCATCGCCAGCGCGTACGCCTCGACGTTGAGCTGGCCGGAGACAGTGAGGAAGGCCTCGCGCCCGAAGAAGTCCTTGCGGAAATCGATCTTGCCGTCGTCGGTGCGGGGGAGGTTCGCCAGGTCCAGCGTGGACAGGCGGAACATGTCGCCGGCGCCCTCGGCGTCCGAGGTGGTGATGATCGGCGTGTTGATCCAGAAGAAGCCCTGTTCGGTGAGATGGCGATGGATCGCCGTCATCATCGTGTGGCGCACGCGGGTGACTGCGCCGAACAGGTTGGTGCGCGGTCGCAGGTGGGCGACCTCGCGCAGGAATTCCATCGAATGCTGCTTGGGCTGGATCGGATAGGTTTCCGGGTCGTCGACGAAGCCGGTGACCTCGACCCGCTCCGCTTGCAGCTCGAACGCTTGGCCCTTGCCCTGGGAAGGCACCAGGGTGCCTTCGACGACCAGGCCGGCACCGGCGGTCAGGTGCTTCACCTCGGTCTCGTAGTTGGCCAGGGTGGCCGGAACCACCGCCTGGATGGGGTCGAAGCAGGAGCCGTCCGTGACGTTGACGAAGGACAGGCCGGCCTTGGAATCGCGCCGGGTGCGCACCCAGCCCTGGACCGTCACCTTGCTGCCGGCTTCGAGCTTGCCGGAGAGGGCCTGTTTGACACTGACCACCGCCATGGATTGAAACTCCTGCTGAAGTGCCGCATCTGGCACGTATGATCGGGTGAAACCCCTGTGCGCCGCGGCGCTCGGGGCAAACCTGCATCATAATGTAGGCTTCGTCCGAACCGCGACGTTCCGATCGTCATTTCGCCGCACCGACCGCCATCTCATGAGCATCAGCATCACTCCTGCCGCCAGCGAACGCATGCGCCACTTCCTGACCACTACGCCCGGCGCTGCCGGCGTGCGTTTCGGGGTGAGGCGTACCGGCTGTTCGGGTTTCTCGTACGTCGTGGACCTGGCCGAGACGGTGACGGCGGACGACCAGACGCTGGACCTCGACGGCGTGCGGCTGATCGTGGACGCCAAGAGCCTGCCGCTGGTCGACGGCACGGTGATCGACTTCCAGCGCCAGGGCCTCAACGCCAGCTTCGTGTTCCACAACCCCAACGCCACCGGCGAGTGCGGTTGTGGGGAGAGCTTCACCGTCTCCTGAGGGCGCGCGCCTGCCGGCCCTGTCTCCAGCGGCCGATCCGCGGCAGCTGACTGCTTGCGGTAAATCCCTGTAACCGTTTAGAATTCCGCTTCTGTCCTGGCGAAAAAGGCCCGGGCGGACCCTTGCCTCATCGCCTTCCGCGGGAGGCTGCCAGGCCCGAAAAGGCCGCATCCACAAGGAGTTACCCCTCAATGACCCTGCGTCATTACGAAGTTGTGTTCCTGGTCCACCCTGACCAGAGCGAGCAGGTCCCGGCCATGATCGAGCGCTACAAGGCGCTGATCGAAGCCGACGGCGGCAAGATCCACCGTCTCGAGGACTGGGGCCGCCGCCAGCTGGCCTACCCGATCGTCAACCTGGCCAAGGCGCACTACGTGCTGCTGAACATCGAAGTCGGCCAGAGCGCGCTGAACGAGCTGGAGTCGGGCTTCCGCTTCAACGACGCCGTGCTGCGCCACCTGGTGATCAAGCGCGATGCCGCCGACACCGAGCCGTCCTTCATCCTGAAGTCCAAGGAGAAGGATGACGCCAAGTCCTCGCGTCGCCGCGATGACGACAGCGACAGCGAAGGTGACGACCGCCGCGGCGCTCGTAACGACAACGACCGCGACAGCGACGACTGATCAGGAGCACTAAGCCATGTCCAAGTTCTTCCGCCGCCGCAAGTTCTGCCGCTTCACGGCCGAAAACGTGAAGGAGATCGACTACAAGGATCTCAACACGCTGCGCCAGTACATCACCGAGAACGGCAAGATCGTGCCGAGCCGCATCACCGGCACCAAGGCGCGCTACCAGCGCCAGCTGGCCACCGCGGTGAAGCGTGCGCGCTTCCTGGCGCTGCTGCCGTACACCGACAACCACGACGTCTGATGGACCGCCGCCCGGCCTCGCGCCGGGCGGCTTCCTCAACTCTTCGGACAACCGTCCACGGCTGCGCCGGGCCACTCTCCGGCGCTAACGAAAAGGAATAAACCATGGATCTGATCCTCCTCGAGAAAGTCCGCGGCCTCGGCAACCTGGGCGACAAGGTCAAGGTGAAGCCGGGCTACGGCCGTAACTACCTGCTGCCGCAGGGCAAGGCCGTGCCGGCCACCGCCGCCAACCTCGAAGGCTTCGAGAAGCGCCGCGCCGAGTACGAAGCCAAGGCCAACAAGCAGCTGGCCGACGCGCAGGCTCGCCAGGCCAAGCTGGCCGACGTGGCCGTGACCATCACCGTCAACGCCAGCCCCGAGGGCAAGCTGTACGGCTCGGTCGGCCCGCGCGAGATCTCCGAAGCCCTGCAGGCTGCCGGCCACGACGTCCATAAGAACGAAGTGATCCAGGGCGAAGGCCCGATCCGCGCCACCGGTGAGTTCGAAGTGGTCATCGCGCTGCACGCCGACGTGCAGTCGACGGTCAAGGTGACGGTGGTCGGCGAGAAGTAAGCCGATCTCCCGCCTGTGTCGCATCAAACGGGCGCCTCCGGGCGCCCGTTTGTTTTGGGGCTCGTCGCCTTGCCCGGTGGTGCCGGCCGGGCAGTGCCTCGCCGGAGGTTTTATCCACCGGTATCCACAACTTATCCACAGAGTTATGGTCTCGCCGCATGAGAAAACGCCGCGTATCCTCTGACGCTGACGATCCGCGCTGGTCGGACTCGCCTTCGCGAGGAGACTCGATGTCCTTTGTCCCAGATCGAAAGCACGGCAACACCTCCATCGAGGCGCTGCGCGTACCCCCGCACTCCATCGAGGCCGAGCAGGCCGTGCTGGGCGGCCTGATGCTTTCGCCCGATTCGCTGGACAAGGTGGCCGACCGGCTCGGCGAGCGGGACTTCTATCGCAAAGACCATCGCCTGATCTGGCGTGCCATTACGGAGCTGGCCAACAAGGGCATGCCGTGCGATGCGGTCACCCTGGGCGACTGGTTCGAAGCCAATGGTCTGGCGGAGCTGGTGGGCGGCGCGACCTATCTGGTGGAACTGGCCAATGCGACGCCCAGCGCGGCCAACATCGGTGCCTATGCGGACATCGTGCGCGAGAAGTCGATCCTACGGCAGCTGATCGACGCGGGCACGGAAATCACCGAGGACGGCTATCGCCCGGAAGGCAAGAGCGTGCACGAGGTGCTGGAAAGCGCCGAGCAACGCGTGTTCAAGATCGCCGAGTCGGGCGCGCGCGGCAAGAAGGACACCGTGTCGATGCGCGAGGCAGTGAAGGATGCCTTCCGCATCCTGTCCGAGCGCTATGAAAACCGCGGTCAGCTGACCGGCATCTCCACCGGCTTTACCGACCTGGACGAACTCACGTCGGGCCTGCAGCCTTCCGACCTGATCATCGTGGCGGCGCGTCCGTCCATGGGCAAGACCGCGTTCTCGGTGAACATCGCCGAGGCTGCCGCGTTGCGCGGCAAGAAGGCGGTGGCGATCTTCTCGATGGAAATGTCGGCGTCGCAGCTGGCGTTCCGTATGATCTCCTCGGTCGGTCGCATCCACGCGCAGCATCTGCGCAATGGCGACCTCGCCGAGGAGGATTGGCCGCGCGTCACCAATGCCATCGCGTTGCTCTCCGACGCGAAGATCTTCATCGACGACACGCCTGGCCTCTCGCCGGTGGAAATGCGCTCGCGCTCGCGCCGCCTGCACCGCGAGCATGGCGGCCTGGGGTTGATCGTGATCGACTACCTGCAGCTGATGCAGGTGCCGGGCATGAAGGAAAACCGCGCCACGGAGATTTCCGAGATCTCGCGCTCGCTCAAGGGCCTGGCGAAGGAACTCAACTGTCCGGTGATCGCGCTGTCACAGCTCAACCGTTCGCTGGAACAGCGTGCCGACAAGCGGCCGATGATGTCCGACCTCCGCGAGTCCGGCGCTATCGAGCAGGACGCGGACGTGATCATGTTCATCTACCGCGACGAGTACTACAACAAGGAATCGCCGGACAAAGGCCTGGCCGAGATCATCATCGGCAAGCAGCGTAATGGCCCCACCGATACGGTGAAGCTCACTTTCCTTGGGCACTACACCAAGTTCGAGAACTATGCGCCGGATTCGTTTGTCGGCGCGTTCGAGTAACCGGTGCACGGATGAAGAGGGCGCGGTGATCCCGCGCCTTCGTTCTTTGCGGGCGCGCGCGAACCTGGATGCCCGATAAGCCGCTGGTACTGCGGCGCGTCCTGGATGCTGCAGCCAAACCGGCCAGGCAAGCCGCCGGCCGTACCCGGCCATGCCCGGGAATTTCCCCGCGGGGGCCCGGATGGCTCCATACGCCCGGCGTCGCGCCGGACTAGCATGCATCGGCCTGGGATCGGCACGGATGCTAAGCTTGCCGCAGCCGTTCCGGCCCTTCCGGCCCGCCCCCGGCGGCGTCCTCCCTTTCCTCGTTGAAGCCGTCGCGAACCGCGGCGCGCCAAGGAATCATGAGCCGTACCACCGTCGCCACCATCCATCTCGGCGCACTCCGCCATAACCTGGCCCGCATCAAAGCCATGGCTGCTCCAGCCAAAGTCATGGCCGTGGTCAAGGCCGATGCCTACGGCCATGGGCTGGAGCGCGTGGCGCGTGCGCTGGATGGCGCTGCGGATGCGTTCGCGGTGGCTGCGCAGGGCGATGGCTTGCGCCTGCGAGCCCAGGGACATCGGCAGCGCATCGTCGTGCTGTCGGGCCCCGATCGGGCGAGCGATATTGCGGAAATGCAGCGCTTGCGGCTGGACGCGGCGATCCACCATGAATCGCAATTGGCCTGGCTGAGCGAAGCCTCTGCGTCGCGCGGTCCCCTGCGCGTGTGGCTGAAGGTGGACACGGGCATGCACCGGCTGGGTTTTCCGCCCGAGCAAGTCGCCGACATTCATGCGCGGCTGGCGTCCATGCCCGGGATCGATCCGGAAGTCGGGCTGCTGACCCATTTCTCCGAATCGGAGGTCTTCGAGGGCGAGGAAACGTCCGCGCAGATTCGCCGTTTCAACGAGGCGGTCGCGGGGCTGAAAGGCCCGCGGGCGCTGTCCAATTCCGCCGGCGTCCTGGGCTGGCCCGAGGCGCGTGGCGATTGGGTCCGTACCGGAGGGTTGCTGTACGGCTTGTCGGTGGTGGCGGGGAAGACCGGCGCGGACTTCGGTTTTCGCCCAGCGATGACCCTGACTACCCGATTGATCGCGATCAATCGGATTCGTCGTGGCGAACGCATCGGCTACAACGGCACCTGGGCCTGCCCCGAAGACATGCCGGTCGGCGTGGCCGCCGTAGGCTACGGCGACGGTTATCCGCGCAGCGCGGCCTGCGGCACGCCGGTGCTGGTCGGCGAGCGTTGCGTGCCGCTGATCGGACGCGTGTCCATGGACCTGATCACCCTGGATTTGCGGGAAGCTCCGCAGGCCAAAGTGGGCGATCAGGTGACGCTGTGGGGGCCGGGCCTGCCGGTCGAGCATATCGCTGCCCAGGCCGGCACCATCTCTTACGACCTGACCTGTGGCATGACCCGACGCGTCCTGTTCGTGGAAGACGACAGCTGAGCGCGCTCTGGCCGTCTCGCGATTTGCGATGAAGGCGGGCTAAGCTCGCCTTTTCGCGTTTCCGGGAACCGATATTCATGGCCAAGGCCAAGACCGCTTACGTATGCGCCGATTGCGGGGCGGAGCACTCCAAGTGGCAGGGGCAATGCATCGAATGCGGCGCGTGGAACACGCTCAGCGAATTCGTGGTGCAGCCGGCGGTGAAGTCCGCCGGTGCCGCCCGCAGCGCGGGCTATGCCGGCGCCGCCGCGGGTGCGCCCAGAGTCACGCCGCTCACGTCGGTGGCGCTGACGGCGGAGTCGCGCACGCTCACTGGTATCGGTGAACTCGACCGCGTACTGGGCGGTGGCCTGGTCGACGGTTCGGTGGTACTGATCGGCGGCGATCCCGGTATCGGCAAATCCACGTTGCTGTTGCAGATGCTTGGCAAGCTGGGCGAGCAGCTCGCCAGCGTCTACGTCACCGGTGAGGAATCGCTCGCCCAGGTAGCAGCCCGCGCGCAGCGCCTCGATCTGCCGCTGGGTCCGTTGCACGCGCTGGCCGAAACCTGCATCGAGCGGATTCTCGAGCAGGCCGTGTCCGCCCGCCCGCGCGTGCTGGTGATCGACTCGATCCAAACCATCTGGACCGAGCTGCTCGCCGCCGCACCGGGGTCGGTGAGCCAGGTGCGCGAATCCGCCGCCAAGCTCACGCGTTTCGCGAAGGAGACCGGTACCTCGGTATTCCTCGTCGGCCACGTGACGAAGGAGGGCGGCATCGCTGGCCCGCGCGTGCTCGAGCACATGGTGGACGCAGTGCTGTACTTCGAAGGCGAGTCAGGCAGCCGCTTCCGGGTGCTGCGCGCCTTCAAGAACCGCTTCGGCGCGGTGAACGAGCTGGGCGTATTCGCTATGTCGGAGAAGGGGCTGCGCGAAGTGCCCAATCCCTCCGCCATCTTTCTCTCCGCGCACGCCGAGCCCACGTCGGGCAGCGCGGTGATGGTCACGCGCGAAGGCACGCGGCCTTTGCTGGTGGAAGTGCAGGCACTGGTGGATCAATCCTCGCTTGGCAATCCCCGGCGCGTGGCCCTGGGGTTGGAGCAGAACCGCCTGGCGATGCTGCTGGCCGTGCTGCATCGGCACGGCGGCGTTGCGGCCTACGACCAGGACGTCTTCGTCAACGTGGTGGGCGGCATCCGCGTCCAGGAGACGGCCGCGGACTTGCCGGTCTTGCTGGCGGTGCTGTCGAGCCTGCGCGATCGTCCCCTGCCGGAAAAGACCATCGCCTTTGGCGAGGTGGGCCTGTCCGGCGAGATTCGTCCCGTGCCCAACGGCGAGGAACGCCTGAAGGAGGCGGCGCACCATGGCTTCCAGCGCGCGATCGTTCCGAAAGCGAATGCGCCGAAGAAGGGCAAGGTAGGGGAACTGGAAGTGATCGGCGTGGAACGGCTCGCGCAGGCGATCGACGCCTGCCGGTAGCGGCTCTGGTTACGACACCATCGCGGAATCACTGCGCGTGTCGATGGATGGTGAAGAGCGAAGCGGCGTGTTCTCTTGCCGTAGCCCTTCTCTCGAAGCTGTGCGGTGCATCAATGAAAGTGGCCATCGGCCGCTGGCAGCATCGCCGCTCATGTGCGAGGCAGCGCACTCAAGGAGAGAGGGCCATGCGGATCCTGTTTCTGTCTACGCGTCACAATGGATTGTCCCAGCGCGCACAGGTCGAGCTGGAGGAACTGGGGCATCACCTGGACATCGCGGAAGTCGCCGACGGTACACAGATGGAAGCCGCAGCGCAGCGCTTCCGACCCGACTTGATCCTCGCGCCGATGCTGAAATCGGCGATACCCGCCAGCGTCTGGCAACGCTATACGTGCCTGATCGTGCACCCGGGCATTCCCGGAGACCGCGGGCCTTCTGCCTTGGACTGGGCGGTCCTGGAGGGAGCATCCGCCTGGGGTGTCACCGTGCTGGAAGCGCGCGACGAGCTGGACGGCGGGCCGGTATTGGCGCATCGCGAATTCCCGCTGCGCGAGGCCAGCAAGAGCGCGATCTATCGGCGGGAAACCACCGACGCAGCGATGGTGGCGATCCGCGAGGCGCTGGAGCGATATCAACGCGGACAGCGTCCACCCTTCGACGAGCCGTCCCCACATCGCGGACGCGAACGGCCGCCGTGCCGGCAGTCCGATCGGCAGATCGATTGGGACGGGCCTGTCGAACAGGTGCTGCGCCACATCCGTTCCGCCGACAGCGCGCCGGGGCTGCTGGCGTCGCTCGGTGGCGTCAAGGCGAGGTTGTACGGCGTACATGCCGAAGCGAAGTTGCGCGGCAAGCCTGGCCGGCTGCTCGCGCAGCGCGACGGCGCGGTGTGCGTGGCCTGTGCCGATGGCGCGATATGGATCAGCCATCTCCGCCGACGCCAGGGGCTATCGGCCGACGACCCGCGTTACGACATCAAGCTGCCAGCCGCGCAGGTGCTGGCCGACCGTCTGATGGGTGTGCCCGAGCTTCCCTTGGCCGCGGATGCTCGCCCCTCGGGGTCTACATGGCAGCCGATCCGGTACCGCGAGCGCGGTCATAATGGCTATCTGCATTTCGACTTCCTCAACGGCGCGATGGGCACCGAGGCGCTCGAGCGGCTGCTGGCTGCCTACCGTCATGCGCGTGCGCGTCCGACCCGCACTCTCGTGCTGTGCGGCGGCGAGGATTTCTGGTCGAACGGCATCGACCTCAATGCGATCGAGGCATCGCGCGACCCAGCCGAGGCGTCCTGGGGCAACATCCTGGCGATGAATGCACTAGTGCGCGAAATCGTGCTCACGCATGACAAGCGCACGGTTGCGTTGATGCGCGGCAATGCGGGTGCCGGCGGCGTGATCCTCGCGCTTGCCGCGGACCTGGTGTACGCCCGCGAGGGCATCGTGCTCAATCCGCATTACAAAGGCATGGGCGGCCTATACGGCTCGGAGTATTGGACGTACCTGCTGCCGCGCCGCGTAGGCGAAACGGCGGCCCGGTTGTTGACCGAGTCCCTGCAGCCACTTGGCACGGCGCGAGCCAGGCGCATCGGCCTCGTCGACGGCGTCATGGCGGGAAGCGAGCTGCCGGGGGCGATGGAGGCGATTCTTGCACCCGGAAACGAGCTGCGGCATTGGCGCGAAGAGCTGGCTCGCAAGGCGGCGCGGCGCGAGGAGGACGAACGCCGCAAACCGCTCGAGCGGTATGCGGAAGAGGAACTCGTCGAGATGCGCCGTAACTTCTTCGGTGCGGATCAGGCGTATCACCTGGCGCGCCGCGCTTTCGTGCGCAAGCTGGAGATCGTTCCGGAGGGCGTGGCCGCGGAGCGCGCCTGAGTGTCGTTTGGATGGCGCCGCTGCCTCTGCCTGCCACTCAGATGGGCGGCAGCTCGACGAAAGCGGGCAGCTGTTCGGCGCGGGCCGAATGCGCGGCCAGGGCCGGGTAGTCGTGCGGCCGGATCAGCTCGGGCTGCATCAGCTGGGTGAAGCGCCAGGTCACGGCGGTCGTGATGTCGGCCTGCGTGAGCGCATCACCGACGAGCCAGTCATCGCTTCCGGCCGCCTCGCGCTCGAGCTCCGAGCAGGCAGCCTTCAGCTGTCCCTGGACGCGGGCGAGCCAGCCGGCGTCGCGGCGATCCTCGGCGCGCTTGCCCTCGTATACGATCTGCACGCTTTTCTCGGCGGCGATCAAAGCCAGTCCGGTCAGGCGCAGCGCCCGCAGCCGAGCCGCCGGGTCGGATGGCATCAGGCTGGGCCCGGAGCCGGCGGTTTCGGCCCAATCGATGATCAGCGTGGAATCGACCAGCTGCCAGCCATCGTCGCCGACCAGCGTGGGAGCTTTCACCAGCGGGTTGATGGACTGGAACTCGTCGAAGTTGCGGAACACCGACAGCGATAGGTGCTCGAACGGCAGGCCTTTGAGCTTCAGCGTGATCGCCGCGCGGCGTACGAAGGGGGAATCCAGCATGCCGATCAGCTTCACGTGCGGTCTCCTTGGCTCAGGCAGTGCGGTGCAGGATCAGCTCCAGCACCGCCTTGGTGCCGAAGAAGGCAAGCAGGAGCACGGCCATGCCGGTCAGGGTGAGGTTTACCGCGCGGCGGCCGCGCCAGCCGTAGCGCCAGCGCCCGAACAGCAGCGCGCCGAACACCAGCCAGGCGACGATCGACAGCACGGTCTTGTGGATCAGGTGCTGGCCGAACAGATCGCCCACGAACAGTGCGCCGGTCAGCAAGGTGAGTGTGAGCAGGGCGAAGCCGGTGCCGATGAGACGGAACATCAATGTCTCGGTCAGGGTCAGCGGCGGCAGCGCGCGCAGCCACGTGCCGAACTGCTTGTGCCGGAGGGTCCGGTCCTGGATGGCAAGCAGGATCGCCAGTACCGCGGCGATCGACAACACGCTGAAGGCGAGCAGGGCCACCGTCACATGCAGCTTGATCTGCCAGCCCATGGTCAAGGGAGCGGTGGCGGGAGCCAGATAAGCATCCGCGCCCAGCAGCAGTGCCGTCAGGGGGAACACGATCACGCCCAGGGCGGCGACGGGGCGCGTGACGTTGACCACCAAGGTCAACGCCGAGACCACGCAAGCAACCAGCGATAGCGCGGCGAAGAAATGCAGATCCACCGAGCCGCGATGGATGCCCAGCAGAATGCCTGCGTGAATCAGCACCGCCATGCCGGCCAGGCCCAGGGCGGACTTGTTCAGCGGCTGCCCGCCGCCCAGCAGCGGTCGAGCCAATCCCCCCGCTGCGGCAAGGTAGAGCGCGATCGCGAGCAGGGAGAGGAGGTGGATAGCCATGGCGCGCGAGTGTCTCACAGCCCCTCGTGGCAGGTGAATGCGGTCAAAGCGCTCTCCGCTATACTTGGCCACTTTCCCCTCGCCGTACTCCGCCATGTTCGAGTCGCTCAGCCAACGCCTCTCCGCCACCGTCAACCGCCTGCGCGGCCGCGGCCGCCTGACCGAGGAAAACATCCGCGAGTCGTTGCGCGAGGTGCGCATCGCCCTGCTGGAGGCCGACGTCGCCCTGCCGGTGGTGCAGGCACTGATCGAGCGCGTGAAGGTGCGCGCCGTCGGCCAGGAAGTGCTCAAGAGCCTGAGCCCGGGCCAGGCCCTGGTGAAGGTGGTCAGCGACGAGCTGACCGCAGTGATGGGCACCGCCAACAGCGAGCTGAACCTCGCGCAGCAGCCGCCGGCCGTGGTGCTGATGGCGGGCTTGCAGGGCGCGGGCAAGACCACCACCGTCGCGAAACTGGCCCGCTTCCTCACCGAGCGCAAGAAAAAGAAGGTGATGGTGGTGAGCTGCGACGTCTATCGTCCGGCCGCCATCGAGCAGCTGCGCACGCTGGCCGAGCAGGTGGGCGTGAAGTTCTTCCCGTCCGAGGCGGGCCAGAATCCCGTCGACATTGCGAAGGGCGCAATCGCTGCCGCCCGCCGTGAAGTGGTCGACGTGCTGCTGGTGGACACCGCTGGCCGCCTGCATGTCGACGAGGCCATGATGGCCGAGATCAAGGCGCTGCACGCCGCGATCACTCCGGTCGAGACCCTGTTCGTGGTCGATTCGATGACCGGCCAGGACGCGGCCAACACCGCGAAGGCCTTCGCCGAGGCGCTGCCGCTCACCGGTGTGGTGCTGACCAAGACCGATGGCGACGCTCGCGGTGGCGCCGCGCTGTCGGTGCGCTACGTTACCGGCCGGCCGATCAAATTCCTCGGCGCCGGCGAAAAGACCGACGCCCTGGAGCCGTTCCACCCGGATCGCGTCGCGCAGCGCATCCTGGGCATGGGCGACGTGCTGTCGCTGGTGGAGGAGGTCGAGCGCAAGGTCGACCAGGAAAAGGCGCAGAAGCTGGCCGAGAAGGTCATCAAGGGCAAGCGCTTCGATCTCAACGATATGCGCGACCAGCTCGAGCAGATGTCCAACATGGGCGGCCTGGCCGGCCTGATGGACAAGCTCCCTGGCGTCTCGGGCCTCCCCGAGAGCGTCAAGTCCAAGGTCAACGACGGCGAGATCAAGCGGATGGTGGCCATCATCAGTTCGATGACCAAGAAGGAGCGTCGCCACCCTGACCTGCTGAACGGCTCCCGCCGCGCCCGCGTGGCCCGCGGCTCGGGCACCCAGCCGGCCGACGTGAATCGCCTGCTGAAGCAGTACATGCAGATGGAAAAGATGATGTCCAAGCTGTCCAAGGGCGGCAGCAAGGGGCTGCTGCGCCAGATGCGCGGCGCCATGAAGGGCATGGGTGGCATGGGCGGCCTGCCGCCCATGCGCTGAGCGGGGTGGCGGGCGTGCCGTCGACGAGCGCGCCGCCTATTCCCTTTTTGCGGTTTTCTCTCTAAAATGCCGCGTTTACCGCGCCCGTGCCCGGGCGTGCTGCCGGCGCAGCCGGCGATTCCGGAGCTTTTTACTTATGGTCAAGATTCGTCTTTCGCGCGGCGGCGCCAAGGGCCGTCCGTTCTACCACGTCATCGTCACCGACTCGCGCAGCGCGCGTGAAGGCCGCAACATCGAGAACGTGGGCTTCTACAACCCGGTCGCCTCGGGCAAGGACAAGCGTCTCGAGCTGAACGTCACGCGCATCCAGGAATGGGTGTCCAAGGGCGCCCAGCTGAGCGACAAGGTCGCCGCCCTGGTGAAGGAAGCCGGCAAGCAGCAGGCTGCCGCCTGAGTATGAGTGCAGCCGGTCGGCGCGTCCTGGTAGGACGCATCGTCGGGCTGTTCGGAGTGCAGGGCTGGCTCAAGGTCGAATCCTGGACCGAGCCCCGCACCCAGATTTTCCGGTACCAGCCCTGGCTGCTCAGTGCGGCGCCGGGCGAGGAAACGGAAGTGGAAGGGGTCAAGGGTCGTCCGCAAGGCAAAGGGCTCATCGCCCAATTGCCCGGCATAGACGGTCGTGATGCGGCGGCAGCGCTGGTGGGGCAGGACATCTACGTCGCCCGCGAGCAGCTGCCTCCTCCCGGAAAGGACGAGTATTACTGGGTCGATCTCGAAGGTCTCGAGGTCGTCACCACGGAAAACGTGGTGCTGGGGCGGGTCAGTCACCTGTTCGCCACCGGGGCCAACGATGTCGTGGTAGTGAGGGACGGCGAGCGTGAGCGGCTGATTCCCTTCGTCCAGGGTTCTTACGTGCGTTCGGTGGATCTGTCCGGCGGACGCATGGTGGTGGACTGGGATCCTGAATTCTGACGGCGGTTCCGCCGCAGCTGGAGTTTGAGGGTCATGCGCTTCGACGTCGTCACGCTGTTTCCCGACTTCGTGCGCCAGTGCGCCGCCGTCGGTGTCGTCGGGCGCGCCCAGCAGCGCGAGTTGTTGCAGGTGGAAACCTGGAATCCGCGCGACTACGCCGCTGACAATTACCGTACCGTGGATGGCCGCACCTGCGGCGGCGGGCCCGGCATGGTGATGTTGATCGATCCTCTGCGCGCGGCGCTCCAGGCCGTGCGCGAGGCGGCACCGGAGCCGGTGCACGTGATTTACCTCAGCCCGCAAGGTGCGAGGCTGACGCAGGGCAGGGTGGAGGCGCTGGCGAAGTTGCCGCGAATCGCTTTGCTCTGTGGGCGTTACGAGGGTGTGGACGAGCGTCTACTGGCGCATGAGGTCGACGAAGAGCTGTCGATCGGCGACTATGTGCTGTCCGGTGGCGAGCTGGGTGCGGCGGTGATCATCGATGCCGTTGGCCGCTTGCAGGAAGGGGCGCTCAACGACGCGCAGTCGGCGCAACA
The DNA here is from genome assembly GCF_031954525.1 of Dyella sp. BiH032. Lineage (NCBI taxonomy): Bacteria > Pseudomonadati > Pseudomonadota > Gammaproteobacteria > Lysobacterales > Rhodanobacteraceae > Dyella > Dyella sp. BiH032. Next base: position 3,839,210 of record NZ_CP134867.1, on the reverse strand, counting down.
GGATTCGTTCTCGGACGGATTGCTGGATTGCCCTCACTACGCGAAGCCGGTGCGTCATGCACTGGGTGACGTACCGGAAGTGCTGCTGTCCGGTGACCATGCGGCGATCCGCCGCTGGCGCCTGAAGCAGGCCCTGGGGCGGACCTGGCTGCGGCGTCCGGATCTCTTGGTGCAACGCACGCTGGATGCGGAATCCCGGGCGTTGTTGGATGAATTCCGCCGCGAACACGCTCAGCGCGACGCGGCAAACTAACGATGCGGCCTAGCAGTAACCGCAGCCATTGAAATCAGATAGGTGTTGCCATGAACAAGATCATCGAACAGTTCGAAGCCGAGCAGATCACCCGCCAGCTGCCGGAATTCGGCCCTGGTGACACTGTGGTGGTCAATGTGAAGGTGAAGGAAGGCAACCGCGAGCGCGTGCAGGCCTTCGAAGGCGTCGTGATCGCCAAGCGCAGCCGCGGCCTGAACTCCGCCTTCACGGTGCGCAAGATCTCCCACGGCACCGGCGTGGAGCGCGTGTTCCAGTCGCACAGCGCCGCCATCGAATCGGTGCAGGTGAAGCGCAAGGGCAAGGTCCGTGGCGCGAAGCTGTACTACCTGCGTGGCCTGGAAGGCAAGGCTGCCCGCATCAAGGAAGACATCGCCGCCGCTACTGCAGCCAAGGCGAAGGGCGAGTAATCCAGCTTCTTCGATTTACCCGGAAACCCGCGAATGCTCGGCATTCGCGGGTTTTTCTATTGCGCGGATGGAAGGCGGTGCAAGTAGGGTGCCCTGCATTGCCCTCCGCGGGGGAGCGATGATCGCTCTGCTGGCCGGGGCCCGGCCAGCAGGCGCCGTCATGGCGTAATGGCCAGCCTCTGGGGCTCCTGCAGGAAGTTGCCCTGCACGAAATCCACGCCGCAGGCGAACAGCAGCGAAGTGCTGGCCGCGTCCTCGACCCATTCGGCGATCGTCATTCGCTTGATCTCGCGCGCCTGGCGGCACAGTTCGGCCACCTTCTTCTGGCTGTCCGGCTGCTGAGGCAGGTTGGACATGTAGCTGCGGTCGATCTTCAGGTAGTCGGCGTCGATGTGATTCAACAGCTGGAACGAGTTGAGGCCCGAGCCGAACTGCTCCAGCGCGAACTGGCCGCCAAGCTGTTTCCAGGCCCGTACGAATTCCTGCGCGGGCCGCAGTGACGTGACCACTTTGCTCTCGGTCATCTCCAGCACGATCTTGCCGTGCTTGAGGTTGGCCTGCTTGAGGCGTGCGCTGAGCCAGGGAAGCAGCTGTTCGTCCTGCAGCGAGCCCGAGGTGAGCTTGACGAAGAAGGTCGTCGGCGACGCGAAGCGTTCGCGCGCCGTCAGTGCCTGGATGGCCTGGTTGAGCACCCAGCGATCGACGGCCGGCGTGAGGTTGTACTTCTCGGCGATAGGCATGAAGAAGCCCGGCAACACCTCGCCCTGCGGACCGTTGAGGCGCAGCAGGATCTCCGAGAACTCGCCCTCCGCATCCTGCAGACTGATGATGTGCTGGTGATACAGCACGAACTCGTCCTGGCTCAGGGCCTGCTTCAGCTGGCCGAGCCAATAGCGTTCGCGTTCGGCATCCGCCTTCTCGCGCGCGGCCGGGTCGTGCAGGTCGAAACGGTTGCCGCCGAGGCTCTGTGCGTTGCGCAGGGCCTGTCCAGCCTGTTCCAGCAGCAGTTCCGTATTGGCGTTCCTCTCGCCGAGCAGGCTGCCACCGATGCTGGTGGTGACGGTCAGCGAACGCGTGCCGACGTCGAAGATCTCGTTGGCCACCGCGCGCTGCAGGTTGGCGATCCATTCTTTGATGCCATCGTCGTTGCGCGAGTGCAGGATGACGCCGATGGTGTGTTCGGCAAGCAGGCCGGCGGTGTCTTCCAGTCCGAGCAGGTTGTTGATGCGCGCAGCGAAGGCCGCCAGCAGCTCGTCCGCCTTGCCCAGGCCGATGCCTGACACGATGCCCTGCCAGTTGTCCGGTTCGATCAGCAGCAGGGATTGGCCCTTAGTGCCTTCGGTCGCGGCGGCCACGGCCTGGTCCACGCATTCCAGCATGCGGGCGCGGTTGAACAGGCCGGTGACCGGGTCCCGCTGCAACTGCTCGAGTACCGACGGGTCCACCAGCTGCCGGCGGAACACGATCTGCAGGCAGGGCTCGCCCTCGAACGTAGCGTGGGCGAACTCCACCGTTGCCTTGAAGGTACTGCCGTCGGCGCGGCGCGCCTGCACTTCCACCGGGCTGGTAGGCTTTTCGCCGCGCGAAAGGCTCTTGAGCGTGGTCTTGAACTCGTCGGCGTCGGTCGAGCCGACCATGTCCAGCACGGGAAGACCAAGCAGCTCGTCGAAATCGGAGTAGCCGAAGGTTTCCAGGTAAGCCTGATTCGCGCGCACGTGCATGCCTTCGTGCACGTAAGCGATGGGATCGTTGGACGAATCCAGCAGGGCGTCGCAGCGACGCTCCGATTCGCGCAGTGCGGTTTCCAGGCGGCGCAGCTGGCGGCGGGTGTTGAGCGACTCGAACTCTCGCTGCACGACGGCCAGCAGCTGCTTGGGCTGCGGACGCAGGGCGATGGCACGCACGCCGTTGACGAAGAAGTCCGACACGATGGTGTTGTCCACCTGCGGCACCACCGCAATCAGCGAAAGATCCCGCCCATGCGCATCGAGCTGACGGATCAGGTCCGGAAGGTCCACGGAACCGACCGAAGGATCGTAGAGCACGATATCCGGGCCGAGTTCTTCCAGCGCCGCCTGCACCTGGTCAGTACTGGTGGCCCGCGCCGGGCGTACGGCAATGCCGTTGTTCCGCAGCAGGCTGACGATCTGTTCCGCGTCTTCGACCGATTTCTCGATGAAAAGAATCTTGATGACCAGGTCTGTCTTCATTGGCACGTCGTACTGTCCATGGGCGCCTTGGGCAGGCCGGCCGGCGTGGCGCGAGCCGGCGACGTTCGGTTTTAACGGATTCCCCGGTCAACCGCCAGCGGAAATATCCTTAGGGTGACGTGGCGCGCAGTCGCTCAGACAGGACGCTTGGAAGCGTCCCCACCGACCTCGCGGACCAGCTTCGGCACCAGGTATCCGGGCAGGCGGCGGCGGATGGCTTCGACCAGGGCGATGGCCCGCTCGTCGTCCACCTCGAAATGGGCAGCGCCTTGTACCCGGTCGAGCTGGTGCAGGTAGTAGGGCAGAACGCCTGCGGCAAACAGCCGCTCGGAAAGCGATTCCAGCGTATCGGCCCGGTCATTGATTCCACGCAACAGCACGGACTGGTTGAGCAGCGTCGCTCCCGCTTCGCGCAGGCGCCTGCAGGCGGTGTCCACGGAGGCGTCGAACTCGTTGGCATGGTTGGCATGCAGCACGACCACCTTCTGCAGTGGAACGTCCCGGAACCAGGCCAGGAAAGCGTCGTCGATGCGCTCCGGCAGCACCACCGGAAGGCGGGTATGGATGCGCAGGCGGGTGACGTGCGGGATGCTTGCCAGGCCCCGGGTCAGCTCCTCCAGCTTGGCGGTGGACAGTGCCAGCGGATCGCCGCCGGAGAGGATCAGCTCCGAGATCGAGCTGTCCTGCCGCACGTGTTCCAGCGCCTTGCGCCACTGGCCGGCCGCGGCCATCTCCTCGCCGTAGGGAAAATGCCGGCGGAAGCAGTAGCGGCAGTTGACCGCACAGCTGCCGCTGGCGATCAGCAGGGCGCGGCCGTCGTACTTGTGGAGCAGGCCCTGGGCTTCCCGCGCGGCCAGGTCGCCCACCGGGTCAGTGACGAAGCCAGGCGCCGCGTCAAGCTCGGCCAGCTGGGGCAGGACCTGCAGAAGCAGCGGATCGTTGGCATCCCCCGGACGCATGCGGTCCACGAAGCCGCGGGGCACGCGCAGGGCGAAGCCCGCGTCGTCGGCGGGCAGCCGCCCGCTCAGGTGTTCCAGGCCGACCATCTGCAGCAATTCGCCCGCGTCGGTGACGGCGGTGCGCCAGAGTTCGCGCCAGTCGGTCAGGGGCGGCGATAGGCGGGCGGAGGAGCTTGCGGTTATCATAGCGGGCCTTACGTCGGGCCCATGGCCCGGAGAAACCCCTATTGTAGCCGCCATGGAGCGGCGTCACCTCTGGAGCAGAAGCGCATGGCCACCGTCGGTCTCAACGACGTCAAGAAGGGTATGAAGATCCTTCACAACAACGACCCGTGGGTCATCACCGACGCGGATTTCATCAAGCCGGGCAAGGGCCAGGCCTTCACCCGCATCTTCATCCGCAACCTGAAGACCGGCCGCACCACCGAGCAGACCATGAAGTCCAGCGACAGCTTCGAAGTCGCCGACGTGGTCGATACCGACATGCAGTACCTGTATTCCGACGGCGAATACTGGCATTTCATGCAGCAGGAGAGCTTCGAGCAGCACCAGGCCACCAAGGTCGGCGTCGGCGACGCCTCCAAATGGCTGAAGGGCGAGGAGGAGTGCGTGGTGACGCTGTTCAATGGCGAGATCATCGCCGTGCAGCCGCCGAACTTCGTCGAGCTCAAGATCACCGAGACCGATCCGGGCCTGCGCGGCGACACCTCCGGCGGCGGCGGCAAGCCGGCCACGCTGGAAACCGGTGCCGTGGTGCGCGTGCCGCTGTTCGTCAGCACGGACGAAGTGATCAAGGTCGACACCCGCACGGGCGAATACGTCAGCCGCGTCGGCAAGTAAGGCGACGCGCGGCATCGGAACGGCACGGCAGTCCTCGGGCGCCGTGCCGTTTGCTTTATGGGCTGCAAGGAAAGGCCACTCATGCACAGGAACGTCCGCGTCTTACCGCTGCTCGCGCTGTTGCTGGCGCCATGGGTGCATGCCGATGATGCCCAGGCTTGCGACGACCGCATCGTCGAAGCCGTCGCCCGATGGGGTGCGGTCAAGGGCAAACTGGTGTCCTGGGACCAGGAAGACGGACTGATCGCCGCTTCGGCCTGCAAGGCCATGCCCAACGCGCCAGGCACCACGATCGCCGCCATCGCGTTCGACACCAAGCATGAAGGGCGCGGCGGTGACACGGGCAGCAAGCTGCAGATCATCGCGCTGGTCGAGGCGGGCAAGGTGGTCGCGGCGGAACGGTCGGAGATCGAGGAGGATGCCCTCACGGCCGTCGGCAGCTACCGCATCGACGCCGCGCCGTATCGGCTCTCGCCGGACGTGCGTGCCTTCGGCGTCGTGTTCATCAGCGCCGCGCGCGGCCCGAGCTGTCCCGATGCCGAGGCCTCGGACGAGCTGACCCTGTGGGTTCGCGACGGCAAGCGTCTGCGGGCAGTGTTCGGCACCAATCTCGATGGCTGGGTCAGCGTGGAGGGTACGGCTTGCGGCGCCGCCGCCGGTGATGCGCGCAGCGAGTCCGCGCACATGACCATCGCGGTGGAAAAAACCGCCAGCCACGGCTTCGCCGACCTGTCGGTCACCGCGCATATCACGCAGAGCCAGCGCAAGGATGGCGACTACACGGACACGGGCAAGCGCGTCGCCCGCACTGTGCTCAAGTACGATGGCCAGTCCTATGGCATCGATATGTTCCGCAACTTCTGGTACCCCACTTCGGCGAGGTAATGCATGAACCCCGGCAGCACCGTCATTGACCTTCTCATCGAGGCGCGCTGGGTCATCCCCGTCGAGCCGCATGGCGTGGTGCTCGATCATCATGCGGTGGCCGTCGACAAGGGCGCCATCGTCGCGCTGCTGCCGATCGCTGATGCACGCGCGGCCTATGCCCCGCGCGAACGCGTCGAGCTGGGCGAGCACGTGCTGATGCCTGGCCTGGTCAATGCGCATACGCACAACCCCATGACGCTGCTGCGCGGGCTGGCCGACGATCTTCCCCTGATGGTGTGGCTGCAGAAGCACATCTGGCCGGTGGAAGGGCAGGTGATCGGTCCGGAATTCGTGCGTGACGGCGTGGAACTGGCCGTGGCCGAAATGCTGCGCGGCGGCACGACTTGCGCCAACGAGAACTACTTCTTTCCCGACGTGATCGGCGCCACCTATCGCCGCCTAGGCTTCCGCGCCGCGGTCGGTCTGCCGGTGATCGAATTCCCCACGGCGTGGGCCAAAACCCAGGACGAATATTTCGAGCGCGCCACCGAAGTGCACGATAGCTTCCGCGGCGACGCGCTGATCAGCACCGCCTTCGCGCCGCATGCGCCCTACACGGTGTCCGACCAGAGCTTCGAGCGCATCCGCCTGCTCGCCGACCAGCTCGACATTCCGGTGCACCTGCATACGCACGAGACGGCACACGAGGTGGAAGAGGAAAAGAAAAAGACCGGGCTCCGCCCATTCCAGCGCCTGCAGAAGCTGGGGCTGGTCAACGACCGGCTGATCGCGGTCCATATGACGCAGATGACCGACGGCGAAATCGCCGCCTGCGCCGAGGCGGGCGTGTCGGTGGTGCATTGCCCCGAATCGAATCTCAAGCTGGCCTCGGGCTTCTGCCCGGCCGAAAAACTGCGCCTCGCCGGCGTCAACGTCGCGATCGGCACGGATGGCTGCGCGTCGAACAACGACCTGGACATGTTCGGCGAGATGCGCACGGCGGCCATGCTGGCCAAGGCGGTCTCGAACGATGCCGCTGCCTTCGACGCGGCCTACGCGTTGCGCGCGGCTACGCTGAACGGCGCCAGGGCGCTGGGCCTGGACGCGAAGATCGGTTCGGTCGAACCAGGCAAACAGGCCGACCTGGCGGCAGTGCGGCTGTCGGACCTGGAAACCCAGCCGCTGTACCACGTCGCGTCGCAGCTGGTGTACGCCACCGGCCGCCACCAGGTCACTGACGTCTGGATCGCGGGCCATCGCAAGCTGGCGGGCCGCACGCTGGTGGGCATGGACGTGGATGGCATCCATGCCCGCACCCGTGCGTGGCGCGAGCGCATCGCCGCGATCGACGCGTCGGCCTGAGGATCGCCATGAACCGTTACCTCGTGCTCGTCATGCGCAACGCCAGGTTCGACCCGGCCGCCGTGCAGCCCCATCGCGATTTTCTCGAAGGATTGCGCGCGGGCGGCAGGCTGGAGTTGTCCGGCGGCTTCTCCGATGGCTCCGGCGGCGCCTATCTGCTGTTCGCCGAAGATATCGAGCAGGCCATGCAGACCGTGCACGCGGACCCGGCCTACCTGAGTGGCGGTTGGGATTTCACCGTGCACGAGTGGAACGCGCGTTAAGCTACGGGCTCCCCGCGCAAGCCCCCAAGAGGTACCCCCCATGCAAGCCTCGCCCAATGTCAGCCCCGACGAGATCGCCCGCTTCGGCAAGCTCGCCGCCCGCTGGTGGGATCCCGACGGCGAATCGCGCCCGCTGCACGATCTCAATCCGGTGCGGCTGGGCTACGTGGCCGCGCGCTTGGACCTGCGCGGCGCGCGCGTTGTCGACGTGGGCTGTGGCGGGGGCCTGCTGAGCGAGGCACTGGCCCGCGCCGGCGCCCAGGTCACCGGTATCGATCTGGGCGAAAAGGTCATCGATGTGGCTCGGCTGCACCTGCATGAGTCCCAACTCCAGGTCGACTACCGCGTGCAGTCCTCCGCTGCGCTGGCCGCCGCCGAGCCGGCTTCGTTCGACGCCGTGTGCTGCATGGAGCTGATCGAACACGTGCCGGACCCGGCCGCACTGGTCGCCGATCTGGCCGCGCTGGTCAAGCCGGGCGGGCTGGTGTTCATGTCCACCATCAACCGCACGCCTGCGGCGTTCGGCGCAGCCATTCTCGGCGCGGAATACCTGATGCGCATGCTGCCGCGCGGAACGCACCACTATGGCAAATTCCTCAAGCCATCCGAATTGGGGCGCCTGCTGCGCCATACCGGGCTGGAACTGGAGGACGTCACCGGCCTCGGCTACAACCCGGTGAACCGCAAAGCGTGGCTCAGCCGCATTACTTCCATCAACTACGTGCTCTGCGCACGCAAGCCTGCATGAAGCGATACCCCTCCGATGTCCAAGGCGTCCTGTTCGATCTGGACGGCACGCTGCTCGACAGCGCCGCCGACCTCTACGACGCACTGGTCATCCTGTGCCTGGAGGAGGGCGCCCCGAAGCCCGCCTTCCCGCCCGTGCGCGAGGTGGTGTCGCGCGGGTCGCGCGCGATCCTGGCCTGCGGCTTCCCCGACCTCGACGACGCCGCCCGGCTCGCGTTGGTGCCGCGTTACCTGGAGATCTACCAGGACGTGATGGCCCGCCAGACCCGCGCCTTCGACGGCGTGGACGAACTGCTCGCGCTAATCGAGGCGCAGGGCCTGCGCTGGGGCATCGTCACCAACAAGCCCGGTTTCCTCACTGACGAACTGGTTCGCCAGATCGGCTGGGCCGAGCGTGCCGGCGCCGTGGTGTCGGGCGACACCTTGCCGGTGAAGAAACCCGATCCCGCGCCGGTGCTGCTGGCGTGCGAGCGGGCGGGGCTGGAGCCCGCTCGCTGCCTGTTCGTGGGCGACGATCGCCGCGACGTCCTGGCGGGCGCCGGCGCCGGGCTCTATACGGTCGCTGCGAGCTGGGGATACCTGGATGGCGGCAATCCCCACGAGTGGGGCGCCGATATCGTTCTGGACAAGCCCTCGGACCTGACCGCGCTGCTGCAGCGGGGCACGGTGGCGGCATGAATCCCGAGGAACTCGGCGGGCCGCTGCAGAGCTACGTCGACAAGTGGTTGGCCGTGCAGCCGCGCCAGCGCATCGCCTTGGCGTTCGTGGATCCTGCGCGCTACCCGGGGCACGTTGCTTTGGCCGCGCTGGAACAGGAGCTGCTCTCCGCCGCCTACGGCATCCGCGAACCCCAGGTAGCGGCCGTCAAGCTCAACTGGTGGGCCGAGGAACTCTCCGGCGCTCCTGCCTCCGGCGGGCGCCATCCCTTGACCCAGGTGCTGTTCGACGACGAGCGCGCGCACGCCGTATCGGCCGAGCACTGGCTGGCTCCCGTGCTGGCTGCCATGGCGCAGCTGGAAGAGGGCACGGCCGCCGATTTCGATGCGCAGGTCAACGCGGGCGGCCAGCTGCATGGCGCGCTCGCCGCATTGGAGACGGCGTGGTGGTACGGCAGCAGTGCGTCGAGCGTGCGTGCGGCTCGCGTCGCCACGCTGTCCCACCTGCTGTTCGCCCTGCTGCGCGTCGAAGAGGACGCCGACCGCGACCGCCTGCCGCTGCCGATGGCGCGGCTGGCGCGCTTCGGACTCAGTCGCGCTGAACTGCGTGGCGACCATCCTGCGCGCGAGCAGGCGATCCGGGCGCAACTGCAGGACCTGGCGACGGCCTGGCGCGAGGCCGAGCGCCTGCCCGGCCCGCTCAGCGTATTCCGCAGCCTGGAATCGGACGCCGGCCAGTCCCTGGCCGGACGGGCGGGCAAGGCCGTGGATCCGCTGGCGACGCTGCGTGCTGGACAGGGGCGCAGCGGCCCCAGCACAGCATGGCAGGCATGGCGCGCCGCGCGGCGTTGGCGGAAAGTAACCGGCTGAGGGCACGGAAACGCGGGGTTTCCTTTTTGCGTCGCTGTCGCGCCCATCACGGTGGTCAGAGGAGTATCTGCTCCGGGATCGAGGAAGACGAGGCGCGCTCCACGCATGGCTTCAAGGGTCCATCCATGTATACCCAGGAAAACACCGTTCGCCTGTTGCCCGATGTCGCCCACCACGCTCAGCCGCATCTAGCCGGTGCGCTGGACTGGGTCGGCATGGACGGCATCGAAGTGCCAGTGAGTTTCGATGCCGGCGATGGCGACATCCATCGCGCCAGCGCCAGGGCTGGGGCGTTCGTCAATCTGCATAGGCCGGACAAGCGCGGCATTCACATGTCGCGTCTCTATCTGCTGGTGGAGCGCGCGCTCAGCGCGCGGCCCCTCACGGCCGATGCGCTGCGCGACCTGCTCGGCAGCTTCCTGGAGTCGCACAAGGACCTTTCCGACCGCGCCTGCCTCAGCATCCGCTTCGAACAACTGGTGCGCCGCCCCGCGCTGCGCAGCGGCAACAGCGGCTGGCGGGCGTACCCGGTATGCATCGAGGCCAGCCTGGTGGGCGAGGCGTTCCTGCTCGAATACGGCACGGAAGTCGTCTATTCCTCCACCTGCCCGGCATCGGCGGCCCTTTCCCGTCAGCTCATCCAGGAGCAGTTCGCGCAGGACTTCGACGCATCCCGCCCCCTGGACCACGCCACCGTGTTGGCCTGGCTGGGGTCCGAGCGCGGCATCCTCGCCACGCCGCACGCACAGCGCAGCGTGGCGCGACTGCGCGTACGGATCGCGGAAGGCGGGAAATTCAACTTGATCGCCCTGGTAGACCGCGTCGAGCAGGCCCTCGGCACGCCGGTGCAGACCGCGGTGAAGCGCGAAGACGAACAGGCCTTCGCGCTCGCCAACGGCAGCAACTTGATGTTCTGCGAGGATGCCGCGCGCCGTATTCAGAAGGCACTGGACGCCGATGCGAACCTGGGCGATTTCCACATTCGCGTGGAGCACCAGGAAAGCCTGCATCCCCACGACGCGGTGGCCTACGCCAGCAAGGGCGTGGCTGGCGGATTCGGCAGCGTGCCGCAGGCCTGAGCTGCCGCCGTACCGGCCGGAGGGCGGCGCGACATCGGTACCCCTGGACTCAGGGGGCGGCGATACCGGGCAACAGCAGCGGGTCGAGCCGCACGCCGAACCAGTTGAAGCCCCAGTGCACGTGCGGGCCGGTGGCGCGCCCGGTCATCCCTGCCGCACCGATCACCTCGCCCTGGCGCACGCGCTGCCCGACTTTCACGTCGAGGCGGGAGAGATGCAGGAAGTTGGAGCTCAGTCCGAAGCCGTGGTCGAGCAGCACGGTTCCGCCGGTCAGGTAGAGGTCCGGGCGCGCGAAGGTCACCAGGCCATCCGCCGGAGCTTTCACCGGCGTGCCTTGCGGTACGGCGATATCCATGCCCGAGTGGGGCGACTTGGGATCGCCGTTGTAGACACGCTGGTTGCCGAAGCGCCCGCTGATGCGGCCCTGCACGGGCCAGATGAAGCCTTGCGTGAAGTCCTCACGATCGTCGTCGCGATCCCTCGCCGCGACGACTTCGGCTTGCTCGCGGCGGATGCGCGCGGCGATGTCCGGAGGCGGATTGACCGTTTTCGGCGGAACGCCGTTGACGCGTTCGACCGGCCAGTCACGCGGCGTCACTGGGATGCGCAGGGTCTCGCGGTGACCATCGCGGTAGGTGAGGTTCACCGCCAGCGGGCCTTTTTCGTCGCGGCCCGCGCCGAAGACGAACGTGCCGTCCGCCCCGACGCGCACCAGCTTGCCGCCGACGCTGGCGCGAGAAACCTCGGGGAGGCGGGCGACCGCCAGCCCGCCCTGGGACAAGGCGGCGGGCAGGGGGAGTACCGGTTCCGCCGCATGCGCCACCAGCGCGCCCAGTAACAGCAGCGCGCCGGACAGCCGGCGACACATCATCGAGTGAACGCCAGGCGCTGGCCACGCACCGCGGCGTCGACCTCGCGGCCGTCCCACACCCGCTGGCCGTTCACGAAGGTGGCGGCGATAGAGCTGTGGAACGTCTCGCCCTCGAACGGCGACCAGCCGCACTTGGAGAGCACCTCCTCGCGCCGCACCGTGTGTGGTTTATGCGGATCCACCAGGACGAGGTCGGCCGCGTAGCCTTCGCGCAGGTAGCCGCGTTCGGCCACGTCGAACAGCTGCGCCGGCGCGTGGCAGACCGCTTCGACCACGCGCTCCAGCGTGAGCTTGCCCTCGAAGACCCGCTGCAAGGCCGCCTGCAGGGCGAACTGCACCAGCGGCAGGCCCGATGGTGCCTTGTCGTACAGCTGGGCCTTCTCTTCCAGCAGGTGCGGGGCATGGTCGGTAGCCAGTACATCGATGCGGCCCTCCGCCAGGGCCTGGGTGATCTTTTCGCGGTCGTTGGCGGTCTTGATCGCCGGGTTGCACTTGATGAGAAAGCCTAGCCGCTCATAGTCGCGATCGTCGAAATGCAGGAAGTGCACGCAGGTTTCCGCGGTGATCTTCTTGCCTTTCAGCGGGCCCGGCTGGAACAGCGCCAGTTCGTCCGCGGTGGAGATATGCAGCACGTGCAGGCGGCTGCCGTGCTTCTGCGCCAGGGAGATCGCCAGCCGGGTGGACTTGATGCAGGCCTCGCGCGAGCGGATCAGCGGGTGCTCGCGGGCGGGAATGGCATCGCCGTACTTCTCGCGCGCCTTGGCGTGCAGCGCGTCGATCATCGGCGTGTCTTCGCAGTGCGTGATGATCGGCGTGGGCGCGTAGCGGAAGATGCCGTCGAGCACGTCGGGGTTATCCACCAGCATGTTGCCGGTGGAAGCGCCCATGAACACCTTGATGCCCGGGGCGGCCTTCGGGTCCAGCGAGCGGATCGCTTCCAGGTTGTCGTTGCTGGCGCCCAGGTAGAATGCGTAGTTGACCGCCGAGGTCTCCGCGGCGCGGGCGTACTTGGCTTCCAGGGAATCGCGGTCCAGTGCCGGCGGCTTGGTGTTGGGCATCTCCATGAAGCTGGTGATGCCGCCGGCCGCGCAGGCGCGGGATTCGTGGGCGATGTCCGCCTTGTGGGTCAGGCCTGGTTCGCGGAAATGCACCTGGTCATCGATCATGCCCGGCAGCAGCCAGAGGCCGGCGGCATCGACGACCTGTTCGCCGGGGCGGGCGTCGAGATCGCCGGCGATCGTCTCGATACGTCCGCCTTTGACGCGCAGATCGGCGTGGAAGCGGCGGCCTTCGTTGACCAGTTCGGCGTTCTTGATCAGCCAGTCAGTGGACATGAGGTTCCTCGTGAGTGCGGCATCGGCGAAAAGTGAACTGCTCGGGGACCGGATCTTCGCCACCATCGCACAAGGGTTGGCAGCGCAGCAGACGCCAGCCGGTCAGCAGGCTGCCGCGCAGAGGCCCGAAGCGCGCGATGGCAATCCGTGCATAATCCGAGCAGGTCGGATGGAACCGGCAACGCGGGCCGAGCAGGGGGCTCAACAGGCGCTTGTACAGACCGAGCAGTAGAAGTAAGAGTCGTGTCACGACGGTTTGACGCTGCCGAAACAGCCTGCGGCAAATAAGCGTGCAGTATTCCAGATGCATGGTTGCCGGGGTAGGTCACATGGGCTATAACACCCGGCCGCCAAGGCCAAAATGGTGAAGGGAAATGGCGAAAACGACGCGTAGTTCGACAGCTGCCAAGTCGCAGAAGGGAAAGACTGCGGCCAAGGCTAAAGAGGTCAAGACCAGCAAGTCGAAAGTCGCCGCCAAGGCGGCCAAGAAGGCCGCTCCCAAGGTAGCGCCCGCCAAGAAACCGGCGCCGGCCAAGAAGCCGGCGGCCAAGAAGGCTCCCGCGAAGCAGGTGGTCGCCAAGAAGGCGGCTCCCAAGCCAGTGGCCAAGAAGGCCGCGGTGAAGAACGTTGCGGTGAAGGCGGCACCCAGGAAGGCCGCTCCGCCGAAGCCGGTCGCGAAGAAGGCTCCCGCCAAGGCCGCCCCGGCGAAGCCGGAACCCAGGAAGGCCGTCGTGGCGCCTGCCAAGCCGCCGCAGAAGGCGGCGCCCAAGCCGGCCGTGAAGCCCGCCGCCTCGCCGGCGGCCGTAAAGAAAACCGCCGCTCCGGCCGCCGCTCCGGCACCGGTCACCGGCAAGGAAACACCGAAGCCTGCACCTGCGCCCGCTCCGGGCAAGGTCGCGAGCGCCGTCGCCGTGGCGCCCCCCAAGGTGGCAACCGCCACCGCGCGCCATACCTCTTCCAAAAAACAGAAGACCCCGCAGTCCTCGATGAATAGTTCGACAGCCGTACTCGACAATGGCATCACCAAGGAAGACGGGCGCTATGCCCTGCCTTCCACCACCTCCATCGATCTGCCGAAGGGCTACAAGCCCACGGACGACGAGGAGTACATGAACCCCCGTCAGCTCGCCTACTTCCGCAACAAGTTGCGGGATTGGCGCGATCAGCTGGTCGAAGAGTCGCGCCAGACCATGGAGAACCTCCGTGACGAGGTCCGCGACGTCGGCGACGAAGCTGAGCGCGCTACGCGCGAGACGGAGAACTCGCTGGAGCTGCGCACCCGCGACCGCTACCGCAAGCTCATCTCCAAGATCGACAAGGCGCTTCGCCGGATCGAAGAAGGCCGTTACGGCTACTGCGAAGAGACCGACGAGGAGATCGGCGTGGAGCGCCTGGAAGCGCGTCCCATCGCTACCCTGTCGCTGGATGCGCAGGAACGCCGCGAACATCTGCAGAAGCAGATGGGCGACTGATCGGAGCCGATATCCGGTTCTTCAAGAAGCCCCGTCGAGCACGGGGCTTTTTTGTGGCGCGTTGCCGTATCAGGCCGGCTGGAGTGCGGCGGCCGCGTAGGCCTTGAGCTTCGCCAGCATGGCCGCGAGGCCGTTCGACCGGGTGGGCGAAAGATGCTTGGCCAAGCCGATCGCTTCGATGAAGCGCGGCTCCGTGGTCACGATCTCCTGCGCCGGGCGGTCGGAATACACGCGCAGCACGAGTGCGATCAGGCCGGCGACGATGGCCGAGTCGCTGGTCGCGCGGAATTGCATGCGCGAGGCGTCGCCATCGGGCACCAGCCATACCATCGACTGGCAGCCATGCACGCGGTAAGCCTCGGTCTTCAGTTCCTCGGAAAGCGGCGGAAGCTGCTTGCCGAGATCGATCAGGTACTGGTAGCGCTCGGTCCAGTCCCCGAAGAAGGCGAACTCGTCGATGATGTCCTGCTGCGCCTGCTCGGCGCCGGGTGCGGCCATAGTGTTCATGCCGCGCATTATCGCGCGTTTCGCCCGATCCGATGGCGAAGGCCGGCGCGCGTGCCCGCGCCGACCCTGCATCAGCCCTTGGCAACGCTCCAGCGCGTACCTTGTGCGCCGTCCTCGATAACCACGCCCATGGCGCTCAGCTCGTCGCGGATCGCGTCCGCGCGCTTGAAGTCGCGGGCCGCACGGGCAGCGCGGCGCTCTTCCAGCAGGGACTCGACCTGGTCGGCGTCGATCGCCGCCGCACCGCCGTGCTTGAACCATGCTTCCGGGTTCTGCTGCAGCAGGCCCAGCAGCGCGCCGCCGCCCAGCAGGGCCGCCTTCGCTGCCTGCCTGTCCGCTTCGCCGCTCTGGCGCGCGGCATCGGCGAGCTGCGACAGCTCGGCCAGCGCCTGCGGCGTATTGAGGTCGTCGCACAGCGCGGCCTCGACCTTTTCCGGCACCGGCAACGGCCCTTCCGGCAGGGCGACATCGGCCAGGTCGCGCAGCACGCGATACCAGCCGTCCAGGGTGCTCACTGCCTGCGTCACGGCCTCGTCGGACCAGTCCAGCGGCTGGCGGTAATGGCCGCGCAGCAACACCAGGCGCAGCGCCTCGGGCGGGTGCTGTTTCAGCAATTCGTGCACCTTCAGCACGTTGCCCAGCGACTTGGACATCTTCCGACCGTCGAAGGTGAGCATGCCGTTGTGCAGCCACCAGCGCGCGAAGGTCTTGCCGCCGTGCGCGCAAGTGGACTGGGCGATCTCGTTCTCGTGATGCGGGAACTGGAGATCCACGCCACCGGCATGGATGTCGATGGTCTCGCCCAGGTGCGCCTCGCACATGGCGGAGCACTCGATGTGCCAGCCGGGGCGGCCCACGCCCCAGGGGCTGTCCCAACCCGGCAGGTCAGGCGTGGAGGGCTTCCATAGCACGAAATCGCCGGGGTTCTTTTTGTAGGGAGCCACCTCGACGCGGGCGCCGGCGATCAGCTCCTCGGTATCGCGGCCCGACAAGGCGCCATAGGCCGGGTAGGTGCCCACCTCGAACAGCACGTGGCCCTCGGCCGCGTAGGCGTTGCCGCTGGCGATCAGGCTTTCGATCATCGCGATGATCTGGCCGATGTGGGCGGTGGCCTTCGGCTCCAGGTCGGGCGGGGCGATGCCGAGGGCGGCCATGTCCTCCCGGTAGGCTTCCGTGTAGCGCTCCGTCACGACGCCGATCGCGCAGCCGGCTTCTTTCGCCGCGGCATTGATCTTGTCGTCCACATCGGTGATGTTGCGGGCGTAGACCAGCTTGGGATAGTGCCGGCGCAGCAGTCCGGCCAGCACGTCGAACACCACCGGGCCGCGCGCGTTGCCGATATGCACGTAGTTGTAGACCGTGGGGCCGCACACGTACATGGTCACTCGCTGCGGATCGCGCGGGGCGAACGGTTCGGCGCGGCGGGTGAGGCTGTTGTAGAGCGTGATCGGCATCGACGTCGGTTCCGGATAGGGCCGCGCGGCGCGCGGGCCAGCCGGGCATCTTAACAAGCTGTAAGCGGCCCGGGTGGTGGCCGGCCATTCTAAGCGTCGATTCATAGATGTTTTGCTGGAATTCACACAAGCGCAACGAAGCGCGCCTGAAGTCCCGCCGGAGGGCCGCGATGACCAAGCTGTTTTTCCCCGCGCTGATGATGTGCCTCGCCGCCGCCAGCGTCGCCGCGCAGGACGCGCGTTATCCCAACGACCGTTACCCCAGTGACGACAACACCCATTACGGCTGGGCGGACGTGCTGCGCGTCGATCCGGTCTATGGTGTGTCGCGCACCGAGGTCCCCCGCCAGGAGTGCTACGACCAGCAGGTGGTCCGCCGCGAGCCGGGCAGCGGCAGCGCCGCGGGCACCATCCTGGGCGCCGTGGTCGGCGGCGTGCTCGGCAACACCGTGGGCAAGGGCGATGGCCGCCGCGCGGCGACCGTGGCCGGTGCCGTGGTCGGTGGCGCCGTCGGCAACGGCGTGTCCCGCAGCGGCGGGGGCGAGTACGAGTCCACCGAAACCCGCTGCCGCCAGGTCGCCGCGGTGAGCGAGCAGCGCCGCATCATGGGTTACGATGTCGAGTACCGCTACCGCGGCGAGGTCTATGTGTCGCGGCTGAATTACGATCCGGGCGAGCGCCTGCGCGTCCGGGTCAGCGTGGCCCCGGCGGATTAAGCCGGACCTGTCGTGGGGAGTCCAGACCAGCCGCCGCCTTCGGGCGGCGGTTTTTTTTGTTGCGGCATAGGAAGTTGGCAGCGCGGAGAGGCTTTGTATGCCGGGGAGGCCGCCTCCGCCATTCGCCACGGCCGGTAGCCGCCCGGCAATGCGCCTGCCGCTCCTCTTCCTCAACCCGGGCCGGGTCGCCGCGCCTGTTGCACAGCAGCGGAAATCCCGTCATCATGCCGGTTCACCTACCCGGAACCCGCATGTCCGCAGCCGTCTATACCGCCACCGTACTCACCAGCGCCCGCATGGCCGCTGGCATGACGTCGCGTGCGCGCCGACCGCTGGTCCGACATACGGCCGGGTAGGCTGTCGCACGCATTTCATGCGCATCGACGACAAAGAACCCGGCCATCGCGCCGGGTTTTTTTGTGTTTCGGTTTTGGGGTACGCAAGGGGAAACCGGCTCGGCCGGGAGTTGTAAGCAGTGGTTCGGCTGTCGGCGGTTGTCGGGCAGGGCCAACGTTTCGGATCGATAGAAGAGACATGACATGACGCTTCGCCACTTTCTCACCACTCAGGATTACACCCGCGCCGAGATCGACGCGCTGCTCGACCAGGCGGCCGCGTTCAAGCGCTCCCCCCGTGGACAGCAACTGGCCGGCAAGTCGGTGGCGCTGCTGTTCTTCAATCCCTCCATGCGCACCCGCACCAGCTTCGAGCTGGGCGCCTTCCATCTCGGCGGCCACGCGATCGTGCTGGCGCCCGGCAAGGACGCATGGCCGATCGAATTCGACGTCGGCACCGTCATGGATGGCGATACCGAGGAGCACATCGCCGAGGTCGCGCGCGTGCTCAGCCGCTACGTCGACCTGATCGCCGTGCGCGCCTTCCCCAAGTTCCAGGACTGGTCGGTGGACCGCGAGGACCGCGTCATCAAGGCTTTCGCCCAGTACGCGACCGTGCCGGTGATCAACATGGAAACGATCACCCATCCCTGCCAGGAGCTGGCGCATGCGATGGCGATGAAGGAACACCTGGGCGATCTGCAGAACAAGAAGTACGTACTCACCTGGACCTATCACCCCAAGCCGCTCAACACCGCGGTGGCCAACTCGGCGCTGCTGATCGCCACCAAGATGGGCATGGACGTGACCTTGCTGTGCCCCACGCCGGACTACGTGCTGGACGAGCGCTACATGCAGGCCGGCTACGAGAATGCGAAGGCCAACGGCGGCTCGCTGCGGGTCAGCCATGACATCGAGGAAGCCTACACCGGCGCCGAAGTGGTGTACGCCAAGAGCTGGGGCGCGCTGCCGTTTTTCGGCCGCTGGGAACAGGAGAAGCCGATCCGCGACGCGCACAAGCACTTCATTGTCGACGAGCAGAAGATGGCGCTCACCCACAACGGCCTGTTCAGCCATTGCCTGCCGCTGCGCCGCAACGTGAAGGCTACCGACGGCGTCATGGATGCGCCGTACTGCATCGCCATCGACGAGGCGGAAAACCGCCTGCACGTGCAGAAGGCGGTAATGGCCTCGCTGCTCGGCCAGCGCTGAGCGCACGCCCGTGTACCTGCCTCGTTCGTTCCAGGAAACGCGCGAAGACGCCCTGCGGGCGCTGATACGCAGTTATCCGTTCGCCACTGTCGTCACGACGGGCGAGACGGGCGTCACTGCCAATCACCTTCCGCTGGAACTGGTCGATGGGCGGCTCCACGGTCACGTCGCACGCGTCAACGAGCTGGCCGAAGCGGGTGGTACCGAGGTGCTGGCGATCTTCCAGGGGCCCGACGCCTACGTCAGCCCCAATTGGTATCCCAGCAAGCACGAGACCGGCCGTGAAGTCCCCACCTGGAATTACGCGGTAGTGCACGTGCGCGGCACCCTGCGCGTGGTCGAGGACAAGGCCTGGCTGCGCGCTCTGCTCGATCGGCTTACCGACCGTCACGAAGCCGCGCAGGCCCAGCCATGGCGCGTCGACGACGCGCCGGCCGACCACGTGGACAAGATGCTCGGCGCGATCGTCGGACTGGACATCGCCATCGAACGCATCGAGGCCAAGTTCAAGCTGAGCCAGAACCATCCCGCCCGCAATCGCGCCGGCGTGGTCGAAGGTCTGCGCGAGCGCGCGCATCGCCATGACCGCGACCTGGCTGACCTGATGACCGCAACCAAGGAGCTGACCGATGGCGCATGAACATCGTTATCCGGTCGACGTCGTGTGGACCGGCAACCGCGGCGACGGCACGCGTACGTACCAAGGCTACGGCCGCGACCACGAGATCCGCGTGGCGGGCCGGCCGGTGATCGCCGGCTCGTCCGACGCGGCGTTCCGCGGCGATGCCGCCAAGCACAATCCCGAAGACATGCTGGTCGCCTCGCTCTCGGCCTGCCACATGCTGTGGTACCTGCATCTGGCGGCAGACGCGGGCGTGGTGGTCACCCAGTACGTGGATCGTGCCGAAGGCCTGCTGGTCGTCGATGCCAAGGGCGGCCGCTTCACGGAAGTGGTATTGCGCCCCGAAGTCACCATCGCCGCCGGTGACGCGGCGAAAGCCGAATCGCTGCACGCAGACGCGCACCACGCCTGTTTCATCGCCAATTCCATGAATTTCCCGGTGCGCTGCGAACCGCGCATCGTCGTTTCCGCCTGACCGTTTCCTTTCCACCCAGGATCCCCGAAAAGCCATGAGCAAAGACATCGTCCTCGCCTTCTCCGGCGGCCTCGACACCAGCTTCTGCGTGCCCTACCTGAAGGAGCGCGGCTGGAACGTGCACACCGTATTCGCCGACACCGGCGGCGTGGACGCCGAGGAGCGCGCCTACATCGAAGCGCGCGCCAAGGAGCTGGGCGTAGCCAGCCACGTCACCGTCGACGGCGGCCCGGCCATCTGGGAAGGCTTCGTCAAGCCGTTCGTGTGGGCCGGCGAGGGCTACCAGGGCCAGTACCCGCTGCTGGTGTCCGACCGCTATCTGATCGTCGACGCCGCTATCAAGCGCTGCGCCGAAGTGGGCACCCGCGCGATCGCGCACGGCTGCACCGGCATGGGCAACGACCAGGTGCGTTTCGACCTGGCCGTGAAGGCGCTGGGCGACTACGAGATCGTGGCGCCGATCCGCGAGATCCAGAAGGAACACACGCAGACCCGCGCTTACGAGCAGGCCTATCTGGAAGAGCGTGGCTTCCCCGTGCGCGCCAAGCAGAAGAGCTACACCATCAACGAGAACCTGCTGGGCGTGACGCTGTCCGGCGGCGAGATCGACCAGTGGAAGGCGCCGGGCGAAGGCGCGCGCGGCTGGTGCAAGCCGCGCGCCGAATGGCCGTCCGAAAAGCTCAGCGTGGCCCTCGCGTTCGAGCAGGGCGAGGCCGTGTCGCTCAACGGCCAGAAGCTGCCGGGCGCCAAGATCCTGGCCAAGCTCAACGAACTGTTCGCGCCCTACGGCGTGGGCCGCGGCATGTACACCGGCGACACCACCATCGGCCTGAAGGGTCGCATCGTGTACGAAGCCCCCGGCCTGATCTCCCTGCTGGCCGCGCACCGCGCGCTGGAAGAGGCCGTGCTGACCAAGCAGCAGAACCGTTTCAAGCCCGAGATCGCGCGCAAGTGGGTAGAGGTGGTCTACGAAGGTTTCTTCCACGATCCGATCAAGACCGACCTCGAAGCCTTCCTCGCCTCCAGCCAGCAGCAGGTCAACGGCGAAGTGGTGCTGGAAACCTCGGGCGCCCAGGTGACTGCAGTGGAAGTGCGCTCGCCGCACATCCTCAACGCCAAGGGCGCCACCTATGCGCAGTCCGCCGACTGGGGCGTGGCCGAGGCCGAGGGCTTCATCAAGCTGTTCGGCATGAGCAGCACCCTGTGGGCCGAAGTGAACCGCAAGGGCTGAGCGGCATGAGCGAGACCTTGCGCATCAGTACGGAAAAGAGCGAGCTGGACCTTGCCCTGATCCATGACTTCCTCTCGACCGGCTCCAGCTGGGCGAAGGGGATTTCGTTCGATACGGTGCGCAAGTCCATCGAGCATTCGCTGTGCTTCGGCGGCTATCTCGGCCAGGCCCAGGTGGCGTTCGCGCGGGTCATTTCCGACTTCGCCACGTTCGCCAACCTGGTCGACGTGTTCGTCCTGCCCCCGTACCGCGGGCAGGGCTACAGCAAGGCCGTGGTCGAGGCGGTGATGGCGCATCCCCAGTTGCAGGGCTTGCGCCGCTTCACCCTCGCCACCTTCGACGCCCATGCGCTTTACGCGCGTTATGGATTCACTCCGCCGCATAACCCGGACACTCTGATGGAAATCTACAAGCCGGGCATCTACCAGTCCGCCCGACGATGACATCCCCGGAAAACACAAAGACAAAGACGGACCTCATGAGCCAACTACTCGACGACACCCTCAGGCATCTCCGGGCACTGGTCAGCCACGACACGCGCAATCCCCCGCGCGAGATCGGCACCGGCGGTATCTTCGACTACCTGCGCGAGCATCTCGCCGGTTTCGACGTCACCGTCACCGACTTCGGCGCCGGCGCGGTCAATCTCTACGCCGTGCGCGGCAAGCCGAAGTACCTGTTCAATGTGCACCTGGACACGGTGCCCGATTCGCCGCATTGGAGCGCCGACCCGCACGTGCTGCGCGTCGAAAGCGACCGCGCCATCGGCCTGGGCGCCTGCGACATCAAGGGCGCGGCCGCCGCGCTGCTCGCCGTCGCCAATGCGACCCAGGGCGACATGGCGCTGCTGCTTTCCACCGACGAAGAAGCCAACGACGCGCGCTGCATCGCCGGCTTCTTGAAGGGACAGGCGGAGCAGGGCGTGCACGACTACGAAGCCGTGATCGTCGCCGAGCCCACCAAGGGTGAGGCCGTGCTGGCGCACCGCGGCATCCATTCGGTGCAGATGCGTTTCAGCGGCAAGGCCGGCCACGCGTCCGGCGAGCAGAAGCCGTCCGACAGTGCGCTGCACCAGGCGGTGCGCTGGGGCACGGCCGCGCTGGACTACGTAGAGAAGCAGGCGCACGAGCGCTTCGGCGGCCTGACCGGCCTGCGCTTCAACATCGGCAAGGTCGAGGGCGGCATCAAGGCCAATGTCATCGCGCCGACCGCGGACGTGCGCTTCGGCTTCCGCCCGCTGCCTTCGATGGATGCGGACCAGATGCTGGAAACGTTCCGCACGCTGGTGGAACCGCACCCTGTCGAGTTCGGCGAAACCTTCCGCGGCGATTCGCTGCCGGCCGGCGACACCGCCACGGCGGAAACCCGCCGCCTGGCCGCCCGCGACCTGGCCGACGAGCTTGGCATTCCCGTCGGCAATGCCGTGAACTTCTGGACCGAGGCGGCGCTGTTCTCCGCCGCCGGCTACATCTCCTTCGTCTACGGCCCCGGCGACATCGCCCAGGCGCATGCCGCGGACGAATGGGTATCGCTCGAACAGCTCGACCATTACGCACAAACCATTTACCGGATCGTCAACCGTGGAAGCGCATAAGCACACTCGCAAGACCATCGTTCGGCTGCTGTCGAGCATGGGCAGCACCAAGGAAATCCAGCAGTACCTCAAGCGCTTCTCGCAGCTCGATGCCAAGCGCTTCGCGGTAGTGAAGGTCGGTGGCGCGGTGCTGCGCGACGACCTGCCGGCGCTTACGTCGTCGCTGACGTTCCTGCAGCAGGTCGGCTTGACGCCGATCGTCCTGCACGGGGCCGGCCCGCAGCTGGACGAGGAGCTCTCCGCCGCCGGCATCGAGAAGCAGACCGTCAACGGCCTTCGCGTGACCTCGCCCAGGGCGCTGGCGATCGTGCGCAAGGTCTTCCAGGCGCAGAACCTGCGCCTGGTCGAGGCGCTGCAGGAGATGGATACGCGCGCGACGTCGGTGCCTTCCGGCGTGTTCACCTCCGAATACCTGGACCGCGACACCTACGGTCTGGTGGGCAAGGTCACCAGCATCAACCTCGCGCCCATCGAGGCCAGCCTGCGCGCCGGCTCTATTCCGGTGATCGCCAGCCTGGGCGAGACCGAGGAAGGCCAGATCCTCAACATCAATGCGGACTTCGCCGCCAACGAGCTGGTGCGTGTGCTGCAGCCGTACAAGATCGTGTTCCTCACCGGCACCGGCGGCCTGCTGGATGACCAGGGGCGGATCATCGACTCGATCAACCTCAGCACCGAGTACGACCACCTCATGCAGCAGCCGTGGATCAACGGCGGCATGCGCGTGAAGATCGAGCAGATCGCCGATCTGCTGTCGAGCCTGCCGCTGACCTCGTCGGTGTCGATCACGCGTCCGTCCGAGCTGGCTAAGGAGCTGTTTACCCACAAGGGCTCCGGCACGCTGGTGCGCCGAGGCGAGAAGGTGCAGCGCTTCGAATCGTGGGACGGCATCGACCAGGAACGCATGCGCGGGCTGATCGAGTCGAGCTTCGGCCGCAAGGTGGTGCCGGACTACTTCGCACGCACCAAGCCCTATCGCATCTACGTGAGCGAAAACTATCGCGCCGCGATGATCCTGACCTGGGAAGACGGCCTGCCGTATCTCGACAAGTTCGCCGTGCTGGACGACGCGCAGGGCGAGGGCCTGGGCCGTGCCGTGTGGCAGGTGATGCGCGACGAGAACCCGCAGCTGTTCTGGCGTTCGCGCCACGGCAACCAGGTCAACATCTTCTACTACGCCGAATCGGACGGCTGCTTCAAGCAGGAACGCTGGAAGGTGTTCTGGTACGGGTTGAAGAACTTCGGCGAGATCGAGCGCTGCGTCGCGCACTGCGCGACCCGGCCCGCGACCCTGGTGGACTGACATGAGTAACGACAAGAAGACCATTGGCATCGTCGGCGCACGCGGCCATACCGGCGCGGAGCTGATCCGCCTGATCGCCGCGCACCCGGCCTTGGAGCTGAGCTTCGTTTCGTCCCGCGAACTGGACGGCCAGCGCGTGGCCGACCACGTGGACGGCTTCCCCGGCGAGCTGCGCTACGCCAGCCTCGATCCTGCCGCGGTCGCCGCGCAAGGCGCGGACGTGGTGGTGCTGGCCTTACCGAACGGCAAGGCGGCGCCGTACGTCGAAGCGATCGACGCGGCGAAGCCCGACACGCTGCTCCTGGACCTTTCCGCCGACTACCGTTTCGACGAGCGCTGGTACTACGGGTTGCCCGAGCTGACCCGCGGCAAATGGCGGGGAGAGAAACGCATCAGCAATCCCGGTTGCTATGCGACCGCGATCCAGCTCTCCATCGCGCCGCTGAAGGACATGCTGGCGGCACCGCCGGTGAGCTTCGGCGTGTCCGGCTACTCCGGCGCCGGCACCACGCCGTCGGACAAGAACGACCCGGAAAAGCTGCGCGACAACCTGATGCCGTATTCGCTCACCGGTCACACACATGAGAAGGAGGCTAGCCGCCATCTTGGCGTGCCGGTGGAATTCATGCCCCACGTCGCGCCGCACTTCCGCGGGCTCACCGTCACCACGAATCTCTATCTCGTGCGTCCGATGAAGCGCGAAGACATCCTGCAGCGCTTTCGCCATGCCTACGAAGGCGAGAAGCTCGTGAAAGTGGTGGACGAGGCGCCGTGGGTCAGCCACATCGCGCACAAGCACCACGCCGAGGTAGGCGGCTTCGCCGTCTCGGTGGACGGCAAGCGCGTGGTGGTGGTCGCCACCCTCGACAACCTGCTCAAGGGCGCCGCCACCCAGGCCATGCAGAACATCAACCGCGCGATCGGCGTGGACGAGTGCACCGCCATCCCGCTGGACGCCTGACGCGCGCGCGTCACGTTGTCTGCTACACGTTTTCAGGACACCCCCATGACCCAACCTCTCTGGCAGAAGTCCGGCATCCAGATCGACGCCAAGATCATGCGTTTCCTCGCCGGCGACGACGTCGTGCTGGACCGCGAGTTCTTCCTGCACGACATCACCGCCAGCAAGGCGCACGTGGAAGGCCTTGCCAACATCGGCGTGGTCAGCGCCGACGAAGCCGCCGCGCTGAAGCGGGAACTGGATGTCCTGGCGGAGGATTTCCAGGCCGGCCGTTTTGTGCTGGACGAACGCTACGAGGACGGCCATTCCGCCATCGAGGCGCGCCTGACCGAACGCCTCGGCGACGCCGGGCGCCGCGTGCATACGGGGCGCAGCCGCAACGACCAGATCCTGGTCGCCACGCGCCTGTGGCTGAAGGACCAGCTGGCCGCGCTGGAACGCCACTGTCGCGCCATCGCGGAAGTCTGCCTCGCGCGCGCCGCGCAGCCGGCCGTGCCGATGCCCGGCTACACCCACATCCAGCGCGCGGTGGTGTCGTCCACCGCCATGTGGTTCGCCGGCTTCGCCGAAGGCTCCATCGACAATGCGCTGCGCGCGCGCCAGACCATGGCGCTGATCGACTGCAACCCGCTCGGCACCGCCGCGGGCTATGGCGTCAACCTGAAGCTGGACCGCGAGCACACCACGCGCGCACTGGGCTTCGCGCGCATGCAGGTGTCGCCGATCTATGCGCAGCTGTCGCGCGGCAAGTTCGAAATGGCCGTATTGGAAGCGATCGCCGCCGCGCTGCTGGACGTGCGTCGGCTCGCCTGGGACCTGTCGCTGTTCACCACCGCCGAATTCGGTTTCGTGAAGCTGCCGTCGGAGTACACCACCGGCAGTTCGATCATGCCCAACAAGCGCAACCCCGACGTGGTGGAGCTGCTGCGCGCGAGCTACGCCAGCGTCGCCGCCGCGCGCACCGAGATCGAACAGCTGCTGTCGCTGCCCTCGGGCTACCAGCGCGACCTGCAGTTCTCCAAGGGCTCGCTGTTCCATGGTTGCCGCCACGGTCTGGCCGCGCTGGAGCTGGTGCCGGACCTGCTGGCGCGGATGGAGTGGAATGAGGCGGCCATGCGCGCGGCGATCGAGCCGGCGATGTACGCCACCGACGTGGCGATCGAACAGGCCGCCGCCGGCGTGCCGTTCCGCGATGCCTACCGCGCGGCGGCGGAGACTGCGGCTTCGGCCGGCGAAGGCCGCACGCCCGAAGGCAGCCTCGCTGCGCGTGTGTCGCCCGGCGCGGGCCACGACCTGCGGCTGGACGAGCTGACGGCGCGGCTCGCCGCGCTCGATCACTGAGGCCAGGCCAATGAGCGCCGTCAGCACCGCCAACGCACCGCATTACACCTGGGGCCGGCAGTGCGACGGCTGGCACCTCCTGCAAGGGGACGACCTCAGCGTGATCGAGGAGCGCATGCCGCCCGGCACCGCCGAAGTGCGCCATCGCCACGTACGTGCCCGCCAGTTCTTCTATGTGCTGGAGGGTGAAGCGGTGCTGGAACTCGATGGCGTGGCGCATGCGCTCGGTCCGCGCCAGGGGCTGCACGTGCCACCGGGTTCGGCGCACCAGATGCGCAACGAATCGGCCGCGGACGTCCGCTTCGTGGTCGTCTCCTCGCCCAAGAGCCATGGCGACCGGGAGGCGGTCGATGGCTGAGCGCCTGCCCGCGCAAAGCCTGCCGTCGTGGCGGCGCGCCGTGCTCAAGGTCGGCAGCAACCTGCTGGCCGCCGACGGCGGCGGCCTGACGCCGCGCCACGCCGAAGCGCTCGCGGCGTTCATCGCTCAGGCTCATGCCCACGGGCGCCAGCTGGTGCTGGTGTCCTCCGGCGCCGTCGCCGCCGGCCGCGCACTGCTGCGCCAGCGTGCCGGCGACGACCTCGCCGCGCGGCAGGCGCTCGCCGCGCTGGGGCAGGCGCCGATGATCGCGCTGTGGCAGTCGCTGTCGGAACGCCCGGTCGCCCAGGTTCTGCTGACCCACGACGACCTGCGCCACCGCCGCCGCTATCTCAATGCGCGCGCCACGCTGCGCGAACTGCTGCGCCTGAGCGTGCTGCCGGTGATCAACGAGAATGACACCGTGGCGGTGGACGAGCTCAAGCTCGGCGACAACGACAACCTCGCTGCCATCGTCGCCGCCTTGGTCGACGCGGATCTGCTGCTGATCGCTTCGGACATCGACGCGCTTTACGACGCCGATCCCCGGCGTAATCCGAACGCGGTGCCGATCGATCGCGTGCCCGAACTGACGCCGGAGGTGATGGCGATGGCCGGCGGCAGCGGCAGCAGCGTCGGCACCGGCGGCATGCGCACCAAGCTGGAGGCGGCGGTGAAAGCCGGCGCGGCCGGCATTCCCACGGTGCTGTTCGATGGCCGCAACGCACAGACCGTGGCCGCGCTTGCCGAAGACTGCCTGCACGGCACGCTGTTCGAGGCGCCCCGCAGCCGCATGCAGGCGCGCAAGTACTGGCTTCGCCACGCGCCGGCGGCGCCGGGGCGCATCCAGGTGGACGACGGCGCCGCGCGCGCACTCGCCGGCGGACGCGCTTCGCTGCTGCCCGGCGGCATCGTGGGCATCGAGGGTGAATTCCATCGCGGCGACATGGTGGAGATCGTGGATGCGGCGCGGCATCCGGTGGCGCGCGGGCTGTGCCAGTACGGCGTGGCCGAGGTGCGCCGCCTGGCGGGCCGGCACAGCAGCGAGATCGACGCCGTGCTGGGTTACAGCTACGGCGCGGAAGTGGTGCATCGGGACGACCTGGTCGTCCTGGCGGAGACGAATCGATGAGCGAGATGCGAACCCAGGCGCTGGCCTGCCGCGACGCGGCCCTGGTCATGGCCGAATTGGATACCGAAGCCAAGCGTGCGCTGCTGCGCGCAATGGCGGAGGCCCTGCATGCCGGCACCGCCGAGGTATTGCAAGCGAATGCGCGGGACATGGCTGCAGCCAGGGATAAAGGCGTGCAGGGCGCCATGCTCGATCGCCTGCGCCTGGACGAGGCGCGCGTCGCCGGCATCGTTGCCGCGCTGCGCGAGGTGGCACAGTTGCCCGATCCCGTCGGCGTGGTCACCCGTCGCGAGACGCGCCCGAACGGCCTGCAGATCGAGCGGGTGCGCGTGCCGCTCGGCGTGATCGCGATGATTTACGAAGCGCGCCCCAATGTCACCGCGGACGCCGCCGCGCTGTGCCTCATGGCCGGCAACGGCGTGATCCTGCGTGGGGGCTCGGAGGCCGTGCATTCCAACACCGCGATCGCGCGCCTGCTATGCAGCGCGCTGGCCGCGCACGGCGTGCCCGACGCGGCGCTCACGCTGATCACGGACCTGAGCCGCGAAGCCATGGTGGAGCTGCTTCAGCTGACCGACATCGTCGACCTCGCCATCCCGCGCGGTGGCGAAGGCCTGATCCGTTTCGTGGCCGAGCATGCGCGCGTGCCGGTGATCAAGCACTACAAGGGCGTGTGCCACCTTTACGTGGACCGCGCGGCCGACCCGTCCCTGGCGCTGGACCTGCTGGTGGACGGCAAGACCTCGCGCCCCGGCGTGTGCAATGCGCTAGAGACGTTGCTGGTGCACAAGGACATCGCCACCGAATTCCTGCCGCGCGCCGCCGACGCCCTGGGCCGCCGGCAGGTGGAATTGCGCGGCTGCGAGCGCAGCCGCGCGCTGGTGCCGGCGATGAAGGCGGCGGACGAGGCCGATTATGCGGCCGAGTATCTCGATCTGATTCTCGCCGTGCGCATCGTGGACGATCTGGAGGACGCGCTGGCGCATATCCGCCGCTACGGTTCGGACCATACCGAAGTGATTGCGACGGGCGACGTGGATGCAGCGCGCCGCTTCGTGCGCGGTATCCGTTCGGCGGTGGTGATGGTGAATGCTTCGTCGCGTTTCAGCGATGGCGGGGAGTTGGGGCTCGGCGCCGAGATCGGTATTTCTACGACGCGTTTGCATGCGTATGGGCCGATGGGGGCGGAGGCGCTTACGGTGGAGCGTTTTGTGGTGCGCGGGGTGGGGCAGGTGAGGCACCCGTCATCGAGGCCGTAGGCCGTAGGTTGGAGTGAGCCTGCGGACCCCAACGCGGCGCTCAGGGTCGCCTCGGCCTCACCTACTCGTCATTCCGGCGTGGCTGGGATCCGGTGCGACGTGGTCGCCAGTCTGGTCTCGCCCCTCGCGGGGCGAGGGGTTTCGCTCTCCTGCCGGAGAGCGAGTTACTTCTTCTTGCTTGCCCAAGAAGAAGTAAGGCGGTCTCTAACATCAAGTGCACCACCCCCACGACACGGTGATGCATGGGACAGCATTACAGCCATCTGAGCGCCGAAGAACGGGGCGCGATCATGGTGGGCAAGGCACGCGGCGAGAGCGCTCGGCAGCTGGCACGGCTGCTAGGCCGTTCGGCTAGCACGATTTCCCGGGAATTGGCGCGTAATGGGCACCGCGAACCGGCGGAGCGTCCGCGCATGGGTCGTCCGACACTTGGCTATGACGCCCGCCGTGCCGGTGCGCGGGCTCGACGGCTCGCGCGCAAGGCACGCCGACGGCGCAAGCTACATCGTGATGGGGCCTTGTGGCCCCTGGTGCGCCAGCTGTTAGCGCGCCGCTGGTCACCGCAAGAAGTGAGCCGCACACTGCGCCGGCAGCATCCTGACGAGCCGGCCAAACACGTGTCCCATGAGACGATCTACACCGCGATTTATGCCATGCCGCGTGGCGAACTGCGGCGTGAGCTGGTGGCCTTGCTGCGCCAACACAAGTGCGCACGCCGTCCGCGTGGCCAAGGGGCGAACCGGCGCGGCCGCATGCAGGATCTGCCGAGTATTCATGACCGCCCGCCGGAGGCCAACGAGCGCCTGTTACCAGACCATTGGGAAGGCGACTTCCTCAAGGGGGCGCGTAACCGATCGTCGGTGGGGGTGCTGGTGGATCGACGCACTTTGTTCCTGAAGCTGGTCAAGATGAAGGGGTGTTCGGCCCAGGAGGCGCTGGAGGGCTTCAGTCGCGCCTTCCAGGGCGTGCCGCCGGAGCTTCGCCAGACACTGACCTATGACCAGGGCAAGGAAATGGCGCTGTACAAGACCTTGTCCGAACGTACCGGCTTGAGCATTTATTTCGCCGATCCGCGCAGCCCCTGGCAGCGGGGCATCTGCGAAAACACCAACGGCCTGCTGCGGCAGTACCTCCCTAAAGGCACCGATCTGTCCGTGCATAGCCAGCGAGCGCTGGATGCCATCGCTCAGGAGATGAACCTTCGGCCCCGAGCCACCTTGGGCTACCACTGTCCGGCGGAGATGTTCATGCGTGCCATGGGGCACGATGACCTCGCTCAGGCCATCGATGATGCACTTCTAGATTGACACCGCCTAACCAAGAAGAAAGGCACCCTGCGCGGCGCCCTCCGCAGCCTTCGCTGCTGCGGGTGCGTTGAGGGCTGGCCGGGCTTTTCGACAGGACATCCATGCCCTGATCGAAAAGGCGGGGACGTCCTGTCCCCGCCCGCCTGCGGCGGCCTGATCGTCCAGCCCTCACCGCCGCGAAGGGAACCCGGCAGATCAAGAGCAACTCGGAGCGTCGCTTCGCTCGCTCTTGTTTGTTGTTGCTGCTTGCCGCGGTACCGCACTTCTCCTTCTCCCCTCCGGGGAGAAGGCGGGATGAGGGGCGGGGGCTCGCCGGAACCTCTCCTACGACCACCGAACAACTCCATCACCTCACTTCCGGTTGTCGTCGATATTGTCCAGCACGTTCTGGATATGCCCTTTCACGATATCCACCGATGCCATCGGCCCGTTCTCCGGCAACCCGTTGAGTACCGACTTGTTGATGAAGTTGCTCGCGTCCAGGCGGAAGGTTTCCAGCGCTTTCTGGTCGCCGTTGAGCGCGTCGGTGAGCTTCTTTTTCAGGGCGTCGGTCTGGGCCGTGCTGAGGGTGTCGGCGCCTTTGAGTGCTTCGTCGATCACGCCGTCCAGTTTGGGGTTGTTGCCGAACACGTTCTTGAGCTGCGGGCCCACGACGCCGCTGACGGTGCCGCCGCCGGGTACGGCGGAAAGCGCCACATCGACCACGAATCCGACCAGCTTCTCGTTGGCCGCGGCGCGCTGGTCGCTGTCGATCTTGGCCTGCTGCATCGCATCCATGGCCGCGCCGCCGAGCATGCCCAGCTGGCTGCGTGCGTCGGTCACGCTGATGCCGTCCTTTTCCTGGCCCGAGGTCGCGATCTCCTTGCGCAGCTGCGTCCACTCGGTGATCGTCTTCATCGCTGCCGACGATTCCTTGTTGTCCGGATTGAATACCGTCAGCCGCAGCAGATTGCCCAGTTCGATGGCGTTCTCGCCGAACTGCATTGCATGGCCGTCCTTGCCGGGTACCCCGGTCGTATCCCAGACGGACAGTTCATCCAGCACCGCCTTGCCGTGTTCGCCCGCCAGCAGATGCGTCAACGCCGTGGACACCGGGCCGATCGGCTTGTCGGTGTACATGTCGTAGAAGATCTGGTGATCGGCGGAACTGGCGTAGCGGGCGATCTGCACGGCCAGGGCGTCGGTGTCCTTGGACGCCGGCTGCTGCGCCACGGATTCGATCAAGGCGGCCATCGGGTTCTTCAGCCCATCCACCGCGCCGAGCGAATTCTGGAAGCCGATGCTGGACTGGCCGATAGCCTGCAACGCGGCATCGCGCTTGTCCTCCGGTATACCTGCGAACACACGTGCGGGCATGCCAGGGTCGCCGGAATCGGCGGCTATCTGCATGGCGATGCCGGCCGCATGCGGGCCGTGGCCGTCGGCGAGCAGCTTGCCGGCGAACTGCTCGCGGAAGGCCTGCATGGATGGCGAAGCGTCGCCCGCGCCAAGGAAGTCGCGCAGCTGCCGCCACTGCTTGTCGACCAGGGCCGGTGCGCGTTCGGTGAGCGTCTGCATCTGCAGGAAGGTCTCGGCCTTGCCTTGATCGATGCGCCCACTGGTATAGGCCTGGGCGAAGCCGTCGGCGACCGCCGCATAACCGGCGCCGTCGGTGCGGCCTTCGTTGTGCATGCGGTCGAGAATGTCCAGCTTCATCCACGACTGCAGCGCACCGTGGTCCTTGCTCAGCAGCTGCTGCACCAGTTTTGCGCGCGATTCGGTATCCAGCTTGGCCATTTCCTGACTGAAGCGGACCATGCGGCTGTCGTAGTCATCGACCAGCATGAAACGGTCGCCCGTTTTCAGGATCTCGTGCGCGGTCTGCTTGATCTCGTCGTCGGACGCATGCTTTCCGGCATCGCCGCCGCCGTCCGGGGTCCGGTAATAGGCCTGGGAGACGTGCGGGTTATAGGGCAGCTGCGGTGTCGAGCTGTGGTCGGCGGGCGTGGCCCGCGCGTCGGTCCTGACGGTCGTCTGCGGGTCGAGTTCGGGCAGGACGCGAGGCGCCACCGCGCCGTCGAGTTTCATGTTCATGGGCGCGCTCCAGCGGGGATTTCGGTCTGACCGTAATCCCGCTGTCATGAAAGATGCACCTGGGGCGAACCCTAGCTGGGGCGTTCCCTACCTGGGGTGCTCCCCAGGTAGGCCGAAGCGCGCAGCGGATCGCATGCCGCAACGCCCGGCTGGCAGGGTCACGCAAGCGTCACAGCGCGGCAATGCATGGGCCGCAGGCTGGGCGGACCGATCCCGTCCAGGAGTGCCCCGCATGCGTTCGAAGTTCGCTCTCGCCCTGATCGCCGCGCTCGCCGCCTCGCAGGCCCATGCCGGCGTCGAGCTGATCGCCATCGGCAGCCTGGACGCCCACCAGGGCGATCGCGCGGTCCGCACGGCCGGCCCGCTGGAGAACGGCGTGCCGGGCAACCTGCTCGGCGGCCTGGGCTCCGGCCTCGCCTACGCCGGCTGCAACACCTTCCTGGCCCTGCCGGATCGCGGCCCGAACGCGGTCTCTTATGACGCCGCGGTGGACGA
Source organism: Dyella sp. BiH032 (assembly GCF_031954525.1). Taxonomy (NCBI): domain Bacteria; kingdom Pseudomonadati; phylum Pseudomonadota; class Gammaproteobacteria; order Lysobacterales; family Rhodanobacteraceae; genus Dyella; species Dyella sp. BiH032. The sequence goes on along the minus strand of NZ_CP134867.1, from coordinate 3,806,627 downwards.
CACGACCTCCTACATCCCGCGCTTCCATACGCTGCGCATGGCGCTGCGCCCCGCCGGCCCGGATGCCGCGCTGCCATTCGCCCTGACGCCGACGCTGGAGCGCACCACGCTGCTGTGGGATGCCTACGGTCTCTACTACGGTGACGGCCGCGCGGCGAACCTGCCGGACGGCGCCCCGCGCGCGAACCACGGGTTCCGCCATTACTTCACCGGCCGTTCCGACAATGCCGATCCTGCACGCGGTTCCGGCTGGATGCTGGATGCCCGCCTGGACCCCGAAGGCATCCGCGCCTCGGCCGATGGCGATGCGGTGTACGTGTCCGACGAGTACGGTCCCTACGTCTACAAGTTCGATCGCCACACCGGCCGGCGCCTCGACAGCTATGCGCTGCCGGCGCACTTCTATGTGGCGAAGACCTCGCCGCACGGCGCCGACGAGATCGCCGGAAACAGCGCCGGCCGCGTCGCCAACAAAGGCATGGAAGGCCTGGCGATCTCGCCGGACGGCCGCACGCTGTTCGGTGCGATGCAGGCGCCGCTGCTCCAGGACGGCGGCGACGGCGCGCCGGTGCTGCGCATCGTGCGCATCGACCTGCGCACGCGCGAGGTGCGCGAGTACGCCTATCCGCTGAGCAACACCGGCACGGCGAGCAAACCCAAGTACAACGGCGTCAGCGAGATCCTGGCGGTGAACGATCATCAGCTGCTGGTCGACGAACGCGACGGCAAGGGTTTTGTCGACGGATCGGAAGCGAAGTTCAAGCGTGTCTTTTTGATCGACCTGGATGGCGCGACGGAAGTGAGCAAACTCAGCGGCGCCACCGCACTCGCCGCGGCGGCCGTCAACAAGACGCCGTTCCTCGACGTGCTTGCTGAGCTGGGGCGCCACGGTCTGGCGCCTTCGGAAGTGCCGGCCAAGCTCGAGGGCCTGAGCCTCGGTCCGGACGTGGTGCAGGACGGCCGGCGCCGTCACACGCTGTTCCTCGCCAACGACAACGACTTCCTGCCGGACATCACCGACAGCCTGCACCCGCAGGGCGCCGACAATCCGAACCGCTTCTTCGTGTTCGCCTTCGACGATGCCGATCTGCCCGGCCTGAAGCCGCAGCGTTTCGAGCATCCGCGCTGCGAAGGCAAGTAAGCGCATGCCTCATGCCCTCTCCTCTACGGGGAGAGGGCCGGGGTGAGGGGCCCTGCGGAGCGAATCGTCTCAACCCGCCGCTTCGGATGCCTCGCGGCGTCCGCACCCGCGCAGCGAGATCACCCCTGCCCCCACGCCCGTACCGCCTCCGCGAACGCCACGCAATCCTCGAAGCGGTTGTACAGCGGCGTCGGCGAAATGCGGATCACGTCGGGCTCGCGCCAGTCGCCGACGATGCCGCGGTCCAGCAGGTACTGGAACAGCGCGCGCCCGCGTTCGCGCCCGCCGAGCACGCGGATGGACAGCTGCGAGCCGCGCCGCGACGGATCGCGCGGCGTCACCGATTCCAGCAGGTCGCCCAGCTGCGTCTGCACCAGCCATTCCAGATAGCCGGTGAGGTGCAGCGACTTCTCGCGCAGCCGCGGCATGCCCGCGCGGTGGAAGATGTCCAGCGAAATGCGCAGCGGCGCCAGCGACAGGATCGGCGGGTTGGAAATCTGCCAGCCGTCTGCGCCCGGCGTGGGCACGAACTCCGGCCCCATGCGGAAACGCGAATGCTTGTCGTGGCCCCACCAGCCGGCGAAGCGGGGCAGGTGTTCAGTATGCGCGTGGCGTTCGTGCACGAAGGCGCCGCCAACGGCGCCCGGGCCGGCATTGAGGTACTTGTAGCTGCACCACACGGCGAAGTCCGCGCCGCTGTCGTGCAGGCTCAGCGGCAGGTTGCCCACGGCGTGCGCGAGGTCGAAGCCGACCATGCAGCCCTGCGCATGGGCGAGTCCGACGATGGCCTTCAGGTCGAACACCTGGCCGGTGCGGTACTGCACGCCCGGCAGCAGCACGAGCGCGATCCGGTCGCCATGCTCGGCCAGGGCGCGCTCGATGGCCGTCTGGGAGAGCGTGCCATTCGGTTCGTCCGGCTGCAGTTCGATCAGCGAAAGCGCGGGGCTGAAACCGTGGTAGCGGATCTGCGATTCCACCGCGTAGCGATCGGTGGGAAAGGCGCCGGCTTCGATCAGGACGGCGTGGCGGTCTGGGGTAGGGCGGTAGAAGCTCACCATCATCAGGTGCAGGTTCACGCCCAGGGTGTTCATCGCGACGACTTCGGAAGGCAGCGCGCCCACGACCTCGGCGAGGCCGTCGCGCACGAACTCGTGATAGTCCATCCATGGCAGGCGGCCCTTGAAGTGGCCTTCCACCGCGAGCGCACCCCAGTCTTCGAGTTCGGCGGCGACCGCGTCGCGCACTGCACGCGGCTGCAGACCCAGCGAGTTGCCGCAGAAGTACTGGCTGTCGCGGCCCTCGTGCGGAGGAATCAGGAACTCGTCGCGGAACGCGCGCAGCGGGTCGGCGACATCCTGGGCACGGGCCCATTCGGCGGTGGCTTGGTAGGCAGTCGACATCGGCTCTCGTCTCGCGCGGAACGGCGCTAAAGCTTAGAGCCTGCGTGGCGGACCGCGTAGCCTGGGCGCGACCGGGCCGCCGAAACGAAAAAGGCCCGGGCGCAAGCCCGGGCCTCGCCGCGCCGCGCGCTTACTTCAGGCGGTCGGCGATAGCGTCGCAGCCCTTGTCGAAGGCCGCCTTCCAGCCCGGACCCGCCTGGCTCTGGGCCGGGCGCGCGCAGCGGAGCTGGATGGCGTGGCCTTCGCGGAACCAGTAGCGCTCCACGTAGCTGAACTGCGAGCCGTTCTCCTGCGCGGTATAGGTGCTGGCGTTCGGCGCCGGGCTGCCGCCGGACTGGTAGCCGGTCAGGCCCTTGGCCTTGGTCGTCGCGGTGTTCACGTAGTCCTGGAATGCGGCGACGTCCGCCACCTGCTTCACGGTCACGGTGACCCGCGCCAGGGCGGTGCTGCCGGTGGGCGAGCTGTCCGGCACCTGGAAGACGCGCGACTCGGGGTCGCCCTGGGTTTCCATGATGCCCAACCAGCCGTCGGGCGTGGCGAAATGAACGGTGCCGTTGGCCATGGCCACCTCGGTGGCGTGGACCGTGCCGGCCAGCAGCAGGGCGCCGGCCAGGAGGATAGTGCGGGAAAAACTCATGCCGGATCCTGTTCTCGATCAGTCAGAAGCGAAACGGTAACGGGGCAGCCCCAGCCATTCCAGCGCCGTGCCGTGGAACAGGCGCGCCCGTGCGGCCTCGTCCAGCCCCAGGGCCTCGATGCCGCTGCCCGGATGCTGCTCCCCCAGCGGGAAAGGATAGTCGGTGCCGAGCATCACGCGCTCGACGCCGGTCACATCCAGCAGATACCGCAGGGCCTGCGGATCGTGCACGCAGGAGTCGAAATATAGCCGCTTGAGATATTCCCGGGGATTGCGCGGATTGTCCGTGGCGACCAGGTCCGGGCGCATGCGGAAGCCGTGTTCGATGCGCCCGATGCTCCAGGGGAAGCTGCCGCCGCCGTGCGCCAGCATCACGCGCAGCCGCGGCAACCGCTCCAGCACGCCGCCGAAGACCAGGCAGCACGCGGCGCGCGACTGTTCCGCCGGCATGCCGACCAGCCAGGGCAGCCAGTACTTGGGCATGCTGTCCGTGCCCATCATGTCCCAGGGATGGACCATCACCGCCGCGCCCAGGTCCGCCGCAGCCTCGAAGAACGGAAATAGCTCTGGCGCGTCCAGATTCCAGTCGTTGCAGTGCGAGCCCACCTGCACGCCCTGCAGGCCGAGCTCGTCGATACAGCGCTCCAGCTCGCGGATGGCCAAATCCGGCGACTGCAACGGCACGGTGGCGATGCCGGCGTAATGGCGCGGGTAGTCGCGACAAAGCCCCGCGACGTGATCGTTGAGGTGCCGGTGCAGGTCGAGGGCCTGGTAGCCGGGAGCCCAGTAGGAGAACAGCACCGGCACGGTGGAGACGACCTGGACGTCGACGCCGAAGCGCGCGTAGTCGTCGATGCGGTGCTGGGGATCGAAGGCCGATTCCCAGACTTCGCGGAAGAATTTCCCGTCCTTGTAGATCCGGTGCTTGCCGTCGTGATGGGTCATGACGGGGAAGCGGTTGTCGCCGTACTTGGCCGCAAGATTCGGCCAGTCGCGGGGGAGGACGTGCGCGTGGGTGTCGATCTTGAGCATGCGCAGGAGTGTAGGGGGTTGAGGGGGATGGTGCCTTGTCGCGGCGCGGCAAAGGGGGGGGCGGGGGTGTTTTTTGCGCGGGGCGCGCGTGGTGTGTGCTTCGGTTTGTTTGTCGCGAGCGGGAGTGTTTGGGCTGGCGTGGGTTGGGGGTGTGTGCCTGCACGAGCGCTGATGGCCGTGTCAGCGCTTGTGACTGCGTCGTTCGCTCAAGTCGGGAGGTGGTCGCCAGTCGTGTCTCGCCCCTCGCGGGGCGAGGGTTTCGCTCTCCTGCCGGAGAGCAAGTTACTTCTTCTTTGCTTGCCCAAAGAAGAAGTAACCAAGAAGAAACGGCACCCTGCGCGGCGCCCTCCGGTGGCCTTCGCCACCTCCGGGTGCGTTGAGGGCTGGCCGGGCTTTTCGATCGGGCATCCATGCCCGAATCGAAAAGGCGGGGACGTCCTGTCCCCGCCCGCCTTCGGCGGCCTGATCGTCCAGCCCTCACCGCCGCGAGGGGAACCCGGCAGATCAAGAGCGTTACGGAGCGTCGCTTCGCTCGCTCTTGTTTGTTCTTGCCTCGGTATTCACTTCTCCTTCTCCCCTCCGGGGAGAAGGCGGGATGAGGGGCGGGGCTCGCGCCAACATAGTTCGAGCCAAACCGCCGCGTTGATCGTGGCTAACCGTCGGAGAGTCCCAGCGCGGCAATGCACACCAACACGCTCGCTAGCACCCCAACCACTCAGGCCACCGTCGCCGCCTTCTCCCTTGCCCCCCTTTCAACGATGTGCGCAAGGGTGTTCACGTTGTCTACCAGCCGGTCGCTGAGGCGATCGAGCAGTTCGGCGGCGCGGCGGTCCTCGGCCATGGACAGCAAGGAGGCGAGGCTGCGCTGGAGGGCGCGGAGGTCGGGCAGGGTGGTGGGGGCTTGGTGGTCCCGCAGGGCGTTGGCGACGAGGTGCAGGGCGGAGGCGACGTGTTCGACGAAGGCGGCGATCTCGGTGGTCTCGGGCAGGTTGTCGTGGTCGTCGATCACCGCCTCCAGCGTCATTGCGGTGCGTGCGAGGCGGTTGCCGTTGGCGAAGAGGGTGCTGGCCAGGTCCATCAGGTGCGACGGAGTGGCGGGCTCGGCGCGCATGCGGTCGAGCGAAGCCTGGGCGTTGGTGCGCGCGGTGCGTGCGGCGGTGCGCGCTTCGCGGTGTGCATCGCGGCGGTCAGGGCGCGACAGCGATTGCAGATAGCCGGCGTACGCGTCGAGCATGTCCGCCAGCGCGGCGCGTGCGCGGCCGCGTTCCCAGGTCGGCCACAGCACGTAGGCGAGCAGCGCCATGCCGCTGCCCAGTGCCGTGTTGAGTACGCGGTCGGCGACCGCGGCGCTGGAATTGACGCCTTCGAATGAGAGCAGGATGACCACCGTGCCCGTCAGCGCGGCCACCGCCACGCCGTAATGCGCGTTGGCCAGATAGCGGAACGCCATGCACAGCACGGCCATCACCGCCAGGTGCGCCCAAGGGTCGTGCGGCGTGACGTGCAGCAGGGCCGTGGTCAGCACCAGGCCGAGCACCGTGCCGACCACGCGCAGGAAGCCGAAATTGAAGGTGGCGCCGAAGTCGGGACGCAGCACGATCGCGGCGGTCATCGGCAGCCAGTAGCCGTGCGGCAGGGCCAGCTTGCGCGCGACGAGCAGCGCCGCGCTGAGGCACAGCGCACTGCGCACCGCGTGGCGGAACGCCACCGAGCGCGGCGTGAGATTGGCGCGCAGCGTGGACAGCGCCGAATCCGCGCGCAGCGCCGCGGGCAGCGGCGTTTCCGCGGCCGAGGCGCGCAGTTCGCCGCGGCTGCCCGCCCAGTTGGCGTTGCGCACGGCGGCGGCGAGCTGGCCGGAGAGTGCGTGGATGTGCGCCGCCAATCCCTCGCCCGAGCCGCCGCGGCCGAGCAGCGCGTTCTCGCTCGCCTGCAGCGTCTGCAATGCGCGCTCGGCCTGCCGGGGCGACTCGCCCGCTTCGAGCGCATCGGCGATCGCCGCGAGCACGCGCGCCGCATCGCCGCGGAACATTGCGTGTACGCCGGGGCTGGCACGCAGTTCGGCCATGGCGATCAGCTCCAGGCGGATGCGTTCGGCGATCTCCAGCAGCACGCGGAATGCCTCCATCGCGCGGCCGCGCGCATGGTGGCGGCCGAGCAGCGTGTGCTGGAGCGTGGTCATGGCGACGGTGAGCGCGGGCACGTCGGCGTCGTCGTGCGCCTGCTGCCGGGCCAGGCTGGCGAGCCCGCGGTAGACCTCGGACAGCGCATGGCGCTCCGGGCGGTAGCGTTGCAGCGGCCACGCCGCGACGGAAAACAGGGCCAGCAGCAGGCCGCCGGCGAAGATCAGCCCGGCGCCGCTCAGCGCGCCGGCCAGCGATGTGGGCGAGGCCGCGGTCACCACGAGCAGGATCATGCTCGTCATGCCGACACGCGCGATGTCCGTGCCGAAGACCACCAGCATGCCGCCGAAGAAACCGAACGCTGCGGTTGCCACGAGCATCGGCAGCAGCTGGTCGCCGATCAGGAAGCCCAGCACCGAGGCCAGGGCGGCGGCCAGCGAGGCGAGGAACAGCTGCCACATGCGCTGGCGATAAGGCCCGGGTTGGTCGGAGAACATCGTGTCGAGCGCGCCCGCGGCGACACCCAGGCCGACCGCCGGATAACCCGTGGCCAGGCCGACTGCCAGCGGCAGGATCACCGCCGCCGTATTGCGCAGCACGACGCGCGGAGGCACGTCGGGACGCTTGGCGGTCAGCAGGCTCTCGATGACAGTGGCGCGTAGCGAATAACCGCCGGCAGGCATGGCTCTCGTTCACTCCTAAACGATCCGCGGGATTCTGCCTGACACAGGCTGAAGACGGCGGAAAGACGGCTGCGCGCGCCCGTTGGCGCGCCATGGCGGATATGCATAGCTCGAACGGTGAGCGTGTTCCGGGGCGTCAAGGTGGTCAAATCTCGTACAGTAGGCCGCCGCGCTGTCCCGGGATGGACGCCGGCATCGCATTCCTGGAAGGCCAACATCAACATGAAGACAGATCCGTCCAACTTGATCGAGGTGTCGCTCTCGCTGTTTCGAAGCAAGGGATACCGGCGCACCTCGATGGCCGACATCGGCCGGGCAAGCGGCCTGCTGAAGGGCAGCATCTATCACCACTTCCCCAACAAGGAGCGTTTGTTGATCGAGGTGATCCAGCACGTCATCGGCCTGTTCGAGGACGGTGTCTTCGCGGAGGCCCGGCGCGCGGACCTGAGCGAGAAGGCGCGGCTGGACGGCATGATCGATGCGGTGGAGAGCTACTACATCCAGCACCGCGTCTGCGCGCTGGTTCACCTGTGGCCCGACGCGCTGCAGGAGAGCGACGAGGCGCGCGGGATGATCCAGCAGTTCTTCCGCGACTGGCGCGACCTGCTGGCCGACTTGCTGCGATCCCGCTACGACGAGGCCGAAGCGCACCGGCTGTCCACGGACGCCCTGGCCCGGATCGAGGGCGCCGTGATCTGGCTGCAGATCGCGGGGGAAGAAGAGGCCCTGCGGGAATGCAGTAAACAGGTACGTAACCTGTTGTAGCTTCATAAAAACCGCTTTACAGGCCCCTATGCTGTCTGGTAGAAAACCAAACGTTTGGTTTTGGCTGTTCTGCAGGCAAACCCAGGGGGAGCACCATGCCTTCGTTGATGGCTGATCTGGACCAACCCCGCAAGAAGGCGATCGCCGCCATGCGGGCGAGCATTGCCCAGGACCTCTGGCAACGGAATGCCGCCTTTGTCGACAATCTCCGCCGGCTGATCGCCACGCATCCGGTGGCAAGGCATCGCGCCATCGGCGTGCTCAACAGCGGCACGCTCGACTTAGCGTCGATGCGCACGATCCATCTGGAATACCGGCATGCGATCGTGCAGATCTTCACCGACGCGCTGCTCGCCGCGCAGTTGCAGACGCGGCAGCTGGAACCGCGCCTGTGTCCCGGCGCCAAGATGGCGCCGCGATTCCTGATCACGCTCAACGACCTGGACGAATTCGGCTTCCGCCCCGGGCGAGATGCCGCCGGCTATTACCGCGGCAATCCGGCTTATGCGCATTACCCGCTATTCGAGCGGGTGCTCGACGACTACGGCATCGGCCAGCAGCAGCGGCAGGCGTACCAGGCCAGTCGCATCTCGCGCATGGTGCGCCAGTTCCTCGAACACAGTTACGGCGATTACCTCGACGTGGTCGTGCTGCTCGCCGCCGCGGAAGAAGAGGTGATCCTGTTCAGCCCGCCGCTGCGTGAGGCCACGCGCGCACTGGGCATCGGCGTGGACGACGGCTACTACTTCGTCCACGGCGTCAGCGAGGACACCACGGCCGAAGCTGCGGACGACGATCACGAGAACGATCTGTGGCTCGCGCTGACCCAGGCGCTGACGCCCGAGCATTACCCGCGCGTGCAGCAGCTGTGCATGCGCTATTGCGATCTGTGGGACCAGTTCTGGACCGCCCAGCTGGCGATGACTCGCCCGGCCGCATCCCTGGCGGATGCCCAGGGGCTGGCCGAGGCGGTCTGAAGGGGGTTGGAAAGAGGAAAGCCCAGGACTCGGGTTTTCCCGCGGCGAACGGAGGCGCCGGGCACAGGAGGTGCCATCGCTGATCAGCGCGCCGGGCGGGATCAGCAGGGGGGCGGGTCCGGCACACGAGGCGCCGGACCCGTAGCCTCCCTTTGCAGGGGCATGGGAGAGGCCTCGACATCATGGCGATCCGCGCGACCGGGAGCGCGCGACGCGAAGGACAGGGCGGGGCGCGATCGTTCAGCGCACGCCCGCACGGTGAATCGGGTGATGCCCATTTCGGCCCGTGACCCCCACGGGCCTTTTTTTGGCGGTGCTGCCCGCCGGCGGATCAGGAGACGCGGCCGCCGAACTCGCCGGTCACGGTGTTCACCCACACCTTCTCGCCGTTGGTGATGTATTCCGGCACCTGGATTTCCACCCCAGTGCTGAGCTTGGCCGGTTTGGTGCGCTTGGTGGCGCTGGCGCCCTTCAGCTCCGGCGCGGTGTCCACCACTTCGAGCGCGACGCTGGTCGGCACCTGCAGGCCCACCGGAGCGTCGTCGATCAACTGCACGTAGAAGCCCTCGGTGTCCTCCACGATGTAGCCGGCGTTGTCGCCGACCAGCTCCGGGCCGAGCAGGTACTGCGTGTAGTCCTCCGCATCCATGAACACGAATGCGTCGCCGTCCTTGTAGGAGTAATTGGCGGCGCGGCGCACCAGGTCCATCTCTTTCAGATCGTCGTCCGCGCGCAGGCTGAGGTCGAACTTGCGCCCGCCGGGGATGGAGTACAGCGTGAAGCGGAAGGTCACGTTGCCGCCGCGCGCGGTGGGCGAGCTGCGCTCGATGTCGCGCACCTGGTAGACGGTGCCTTCGTGTTCGACCACGTTGCCTTTCTTGACGTCGGAAGCTTTCATGGGTTTTTGAAGAAAGTGGGAAATAGAGAGGGAAATATGCGGGGCGGGGAGGCCGGCGCGGGTGGCTTTCGCTACGCCCCGTTTCCGGCCGCCAGATGCCTCACTTCGGCTGCAGCCGCACCGCGCCATCCAGGCGAATGGTCTCGCCGTTGATGTAGCGGTTGGCGAGGATGAACGCGGCCAGCTCGGCGAACTCTTCCGGCTTGCCCAGGCGTGACGGGAATGGGATCGACGCGGAGAGCGATTCCTGCACCTGCGGCGGCATGCCGTCTACCATCGGGGTCCAGAAAATGCCCGGCGCGATCGTCGCCACGCGGATGCCGAAGCGCGACAGCTCGCGCGCCATCGGCAGGGTCATGCCCACCACGCCGCCCTTGGAGGCGGAATAGGCGGCCTGGCCGATCTGCCCTTCGTAGGCGGCAACGCTGGCGGTGTTGATGATCACGCCGCGCTCGCCGTCCTCGCCCGCCTCGTTGCCCTGCATGAGCGCCGCGGCCGCCTTGGCCACGTTGAAGCTGCCCACCAGGTTCACCATCACGGTCGTGGCGAAGGTGCTGAGCGGCATCGGGCCTTCCTTGCCGAGCACGCGGCCGGCGCCCAGGATGCCCGCGCAGTTGACCACCACGTTCAGGCCGCCCATGGCGTCGCGGGCGGCAGCCACGTTGGCGGTCACGCCGTCCTCGGAGGTCACGTCGGTACGGAAGAAGCGTGCCTGTGCGCCGAGCGCCTTCGCCGCCTCCTGGCCCTTCTCCTCGTTCACGTCGAACAGCGCCACTTGGCCGCCCTTGGCGACGATGTGCTGCGCCACCGCGTGGCCGAGACCGGAGGCGCCGCCGGTGATGATCGCCTTGACCTGCTGGAGTTGCATGGGGAACGTCCTGGGAAATGCCGAAAGGCGGAATGGTAGCCGAGGAGGTCGGGGAGGCGCTCGCGGCGGCGCGGGATGTTGTTGGGGTTTGGGGTGATGATGGTTTTGGGGGGCGCCTTGTGGCCAGCCTTGTCTCGCCCCTCCGGGGCGAGGGTTTCGCTCTCCTGCCGGAGAGCGAGTTACTTCTTCTTGCTTGCCCAAGAAGAAGTAACCAAGAAGAAGGGCCCCCTGCGCGGCGCCCTCCGCAGCCTACGCTGCTGCGGGTGCGTTGAGGGCTGGCCGGGCTTTTCGACAGGGCATCCCTGCCCTGATCGAAAAGGCGGGGACGTCCTGTCCCCGCCCGCCTTCGGCGGCCTGATCGTCCAGCCCTCACCGCCGCGAAGGGAACCCGGGAGAGCAAAAGCGAAGAGCAAAAGCCCGCACTAGCTGTGCTTGCCTCGGTATTCACTTCTCCTTCTCCCCTCCGGGGAGAAGGTGGGATGAAGGGCGGGTGCTTGCGGCAACGTACCTACGCCGTCGAACGCTTGCCGCCAGCCGTCAATCCAGCAGCGCCCGCCACGCCGCCTGCGTCCGCAGTTCCGCGAAGGGCACGACCGGGGAGGGCGGTAGCGCCGGTGCCTGTAGTTCCTTCTGCCACACGCCTACATCCCACCATCGACCGAGCTTGTAGCCCGCCTTGCGCCAGATGCCGGCCGGCTCGAAGCCCATGGCTTCGTGCATGGCCACGCTCGGTTCGCCCGGCATGGTGATTACCCCGACGGCCTGGTTGATGCCCTGCAGGCGCATGCTCTCCAGCAGAATGCCGTAGAGGCGGCGCGCTATGCCGCGGCGTTGCGCGTCGGGGTGAACGTAGATGGACGTCTCGGCGATCCAGTCGTAGGCGGCGCGTTCGCGGAAGCGGCTGGCGTAGGCGTAGGCCAGCAAGCGGCCGTCGTCCTCCCATACCAGCCAGGGGTAGTGCGGCAATCTGCCGGCGATGCGGTCGCGCATCGCTGCTTCGCCGGGCAGTTCCGTTTCGAACGTTGCCATGCCTTCGAGCACGTGGGGCGCGTAGATGGCGTGGATGGCGGCGGCGTCCTCCGGGCGGGCGATGCGGATCATGCGAGAACCTTTTCCATGCAGATGCTGTGGGGGTTGGTGCGATGGCGGCCGAACGGCGGGCAACGCGCATAGCCGGAGCGCTCGTACAGCTCCAGCGCCTCGGCCTGGGCCGTGCCGGTCTCGAGGCGGATCACGCGGCCGCCGCGGCCGCGCACGTATTGCTCCAGCGCTTCCAGCAGCTGCTTGCCCAGGCCCAGCCCGCGGCAGGCCGGTAGCACGTACATGCGCTTGACCTCCACGTAGCCGCCTTCGTCCACGCAGGCACCGCAAGCCACCGGCGTGCCGTCCACGCGGGCGGTGACGAAGGTGACGTTGGGTTGGCGCAACTCGTCCAGCGAGACCGGCTGGATGTTGGCCGAGGGATACAGTTCGGCCAGATAGCCGTCCAATTCCTGCGTCAGTGGCAGGATGTCGGGCGTGCCGGGGTCTTCGACGGCGAAGACGAGTTCGGGGCGCTTGTTCACTGATATTTCCAGTTGCGGTGCTTGCCCTCGGCCAGCCACTCCAGCGCGGTGGCGAGGCGTTTCTGGCGGGTGGCGTCGGTCTTGGCCTCGATGATCCACTCCACGTACTCCCGCTGCGCACTCGGGCTGAAGCCCTCGAAGTGCTTGCGCGCGGCGGCGTGTTTCTTCTGCGCGAGCAGGGCGGCGAGGTCCTCCGGCACGGACGGCGGCGGCTTCGGCGCCGCCTTGGGCCGCGCGCGCGTGGCGCCGTCGTCGATCAGCGCCGCGGCTTTCTTCAGCAGTGCGGCCAGTGTCTTCTTCGGCGGCAGATCCCGCACGGAAGCGAGCTTGCCGAACTGGCCCATTCCTTCTTTCTCTGGACCTTCTTTCGCTGGCGCTTTCCCGGGTTCGTCCTGCGCCCCATCGCCGAACAAGGCCTTGTGGTGCCAGAAATGCAAGCTCGCGTGCTGCTTGAACGCCGCCATGCCGCAAAGGATCGCGCCCTTGTAGACGAAGGAAGGCATGCTCCACTTGAGCGTCTCTTCCACCTCCGGACAGGCGGCATGCACCGTCGCGCGGATGTGCTCCAGGATCGGCCGGGCGAACTCGGCGGACTTGGCGATATAGGTGTCGACGCGCGGATCGTGGCTGCCCATGGCGGCTCTCACAGGTCGCGGATGAAGAACTGGTCGCAGCTGAAATGCCCGGTGCCGCCGAGCGGGCCGCACAGCGTGCGGAAGCCGCTGCGCCGGTACAGCGCCTGCGCCGCATCCATGCCGGTGAGCGTCTCCAGGTAGCAGCGCTTGAACCCGTGCGCGCGCGCCGCATCCAGGCAGCGTTCCATCATCGCGGCGCCGGCGCCGATGCCGCGCGCGGCGGGCAGGAAGTACATCTTGCGCAGTTCGCACACGTCCGGCTCGCCGCCTTCCAGTGGCGCGATGCCGCCACCGCCGGCCACCTGCCCGTCGACCTCGACCACGAAATAGGCGCTGCGCGGACGCGCATACGAGGCATGCATGGCATCCACCTCGGCATCGTGGATGGCGAAACCGGGGCCGTCGGCGCCGAACTCCGGCATCACGGCGCGGATGATCGCGGCGATGGCGGCATCGTCGCGGGGCTCGATGGGGCGGATCAGGAAGCGTGGATTCATGGTTTGCTTTCGGGGCTGCGGTAGATGGCGCCGTCCTTCATCACGAAGACGGGATGCTGCAGGTCGTCGATGTGCCGGCTCGGATCGCCGGCGAATGCCGCCAGGTCCGCGCGCAGGCCGGGTGCGATGCGGCCGAAGCGGTCCTGCTGGCGAAGAATGCGCGCGGCGACGTCGGTGGCCGCATGCAGCGCCTGCGCAGGCGACATGCCCGCGCGCACCATGGCATCGGGCTCGCGCCAGTTGGCGCCGTGCGAAAACACGCCCACGTCGCTGCCGTTGCCGATGGTGACGCCCACCTTCATGGCGGTGCGGAACGCACGCTCGGCTTCCTTCATGCGCTCGGTCGGCTCGCTCTTGCCAGGCACGTAGTGCTCGAAGTACTCGGCCGTCGATGCCACCGCGGTCAGCGTGGGTTGGTAGGCGACGCCATGCTGTTTCATCAGCCGGAACGTCGCCTCGCTGGCGCCGTAGCCGTGCTCGATGCTGTCGACGCCGGCCTCGACCGCCATGCGCACGCCTTCGTCGCTGGCAGCATGTGCGGCGACCGGGCGGCCGGAGAGATGCGCCGTATCGACGATCGCCTTCATCTCCGCGGCACTCAGCGTCGGCACGGTGGATCCGCCCGGTCCGACGCGGTAGTCGGCGTAGAGCTTGATCCAGTCGGCGCCGCGGTTGGCCTGCTCGCGCACGGCGCGGATGGCCTCGTCCGCGCCGCTCACTTCCTGCGCGCCGCCGGGGAGGTCGAGATCGGGACGGAAGCCGCGCGGCGCCGGTCCGTAGCTGGCGCTGGCGACGATCGCGCGCGTGGCTATGAACAGGCGCGGGCCGGGAATCATGCCTTCGTCGATCGCGCGTTTCACCGAGACGTCGGCATAGCCCGCGCCTTCCGTGCCCAGGTCGCGCAGTGCGGTGAAGCCGGCCATGAGCGTGTCGCGCGCATGCACCGCGGCCTCCAGCGTGCGGTAGTCCTGCGGCTCCTTCAGCACCTGGTCGTTCCACAATGTTTCGTTGTAGGGATGCAGGAACACGTGCGAGTGCAGGTCGATCAAGCCCGGTACTAGCGTGGTGCCGGGCAGCTCGATCCGTCGCGCGTCGGCGGGCGCCTGGATACCGGCGGCAGGGCCGGCCGCCGCGATGGCGCCGTCATGGACCAGCACGGCCCAGCCGGTGTGCGCCGCATCGCCTTCGGCCGTCCATACGCGGTCGGGCAGGAGCAGGACGTCGCCCCTGGACGGGGCCGCCGCCGGGGCGGGCAGGGCGGCCACGGCGAGCACGGCGGCGAACAGGCGGGTCATCCAGCGCTGGGGCATGCGGGGCTTCCTCGATGGAAGCCCCGATGATAGCCGCGGGATCGGCCGGTGTGATGCCGCGAGCGCCGCCCCGCGCGCGAACTGGCGCGCTGAGGCGGCGCGCGGGCGCTTTACTGCAGCAGCAACAACTGGTCCGCCGCCGTGTACCAGAGCAGGCCGTAATGCCCGTATGCATACGTGAGGCTGCCGGTCTCGCCGTCGATGCTCGACGTATGCACGCCGCCCACCGTGCACACCCCGCCGTAGCAGTTGATCTCGTCGATCCACGACTTGATCGAATACATGCGCTGCCCGAAGCGGTGCCCCGCGATGCTGCCGAGGAACGGGCTGCCCACCGACAAGCCCCAGTAGCCGCAGGTGCTGGTGGCCACGTTGAACGGATAGGTGCCGCACGACCACAGCCCATGGAATGCGCCGGCGATGCCGACGAACACGTCGACCTTGCCCGACACGCCGAGCTTGTCGATCTCGCGCGCGGCGAGCGTGGCGCCCATCGAATGGCCTATGACGTCGATGCGGCCGGTGCAGGAGCCGGCGATGGCGGCGTTGATCGCGTTGGCGACCGGGGTCTCCTCGCTGCCGCTATGGTCGTTGCAGGCGGCGCACAGGGCATTGCCCCAGCTTGGCGCGTAGATCTGCGCGTCGGCGTAGCCGTTCTGGCGCAGCAGGTTGTAGGTGTTCTGGAAATCGCCCGGACTGCCGGTGTTGCCGTGTACCAGCACCACGCTGTCCACGCAGGCCGCACGCAGCCCGGCGCCCGGGATCAGCAAGGCCAGGGCCAACAGGCCCATGGCCCAGGATTTGACGGTCCCCCATGATCTGATCGACATCGCTGCTTCCTCCCTTCGCTTTGACGGGTCCCGGCAGGCCGGGACGGTGAGGCGCCGCGCGATCGCCCGCGCGGCGCCGGATCGAAAGCGATGCCACGGTCGCGTCCTGGAGAAACGAACCGGGGGAAGGCATCGACGTGAGGGACGGCTAGACCAGCCCGAGGACGTAGTAGCCCGCGATCGCCACGAACACCGCGGCGGTCTTGATCAGCGTGATGGCGAAGATGTCCCGGTAGGACTGTCGATGGGTGAGCCCGGTCACTGCCAGCAGGGTGATCACGGCGCCGTTGTGCGGCAGCGTGTCCATGCCGCCGGAGGCCATCGCGGCGATGCGGTGCAGGACTTCCATCGGAATGCCCGCTGCCTGCGCGTTGCGGATGAAGGTGTCGGCCATCGCCGCCAGGGCGATGCCCATGCCGCCAGAGGCCGAGCCGGTGATGCCGGCCAGCGCCGTGATCGAGACGGCCTGGTTGACCAGCGGATTGGGAATGGCGTGCAACCCGTCGGCGATCAGCTTGAAGCCCGGCAGGGCGGCGATCACCGCGCCGAAGCCGTATTCCGACGCCGTGTTCATGGATGCCAGCAGGGCGCCCGCGACCGCAGCCTTGCTCCCTTCCGCGAAGGACTGCTTCACCGGGCGCCACGCGAACAGCAGCACGCACAGGATGCCCAGCAGCAGCGCGCCTTCCACCGCCCAGATCGCGGCGAGCTTGGATACTTCCTGCACCACGGGCTTCGCCTCGCCGATCACGGCGGGCACGAACGAGGACGTGGCGCCGTACAGCCTGGGCACGGCGTCGGCCAGCAGCTTATTGGCGACACCCACCACGACGAGCGGTAGCAGGGCAACCAGCGGATGCGCCAGCCGGCCGCCCTCGAACGGCGCCGGCTCGTTGGCGAGCCAGGCCTGCCCGTAGCCCTCGCCGGCGGCCGCGGCACGCCGGCGTCGCGATTCCAGGTAGGTAAGCCCCACGGCCAGGATGAACACCGCGCCGAGCGTGCCCAGCCACGGCGCGGCCCATGCGGTGGTCCCGAAGAACGAGGTGGGAATGATGTTCTGGATCTGCGGCGTGCCCGGCAGCGCATCCATAGTGAATGTGAAGGCGCCCAGCGCGATGGTGCCGGGGATCAGGCGCTTGGGGATGTCCGCCTGGCGGAACAGTTCCGCCGCGAACGGGTACACCGCGAACACCACCACGAACAGCGACACGCCGCCGTAGGTGAGCAGCGCGCATACCAGCACGATCGACAGCATCGCGCGCCCGCGCCCGACCAGTCCGATCGTCGCCGCGACGATCGCCTTGGAAAAGCCGGACATCTCGATCAGCTTGCCGAATACCGCGCCCAGCATGAACACCGGGAAATAGAGCTTCAGGAAGCCCACCATCTTGTCCATGAACAAGCCGGTGAACATCGGCGCGACCAGCGCCGGGTCGGTGAGCAGCACCGCGCCCAGCGCGGCGATCGGCGCGAACAGGATCACGCTGTAGCCGCGGTACGCCGCCAGCATCAGGAAACACAGCGCGGCCAGCACGATCGCAAACGCCATTCCTCGTCACTCCCAGCATGCAAGACGAACGGCCGGCAGTATCCGGATGGGCCATTCGTCACGGCACTGTACGAAGGTACAAGTGTGGCCCCGTGCCCCGCTCCCTACGCTTCGCGGCATCGGCATCCGTGGGGAGGGTGCGCATACCGTGAGGGGCGATATGAAACGCACGTACATGAGTCTGGCCATCGGCATGGCGTTCGGCATGGCCTGTGCCTTGCCGGTCCGCGCGCAGCAGGCGGAAGCGCCGGCCAAGCCGGCGGAAGCGAAGAAGCTGGAGGCGGTGACGGTGACCGCGCGCAAGCGCGAAGAGACCTTGCAGGACGTGCCGATTGCCGTCAGCGCGTTCACGTCCGCGGCGCTGTTCAAGCAGAACGTGCAGAACCTGGGCGACCTGCAGGGCAAGGTGCCCTCGCTGCAGGTGTACGCCGCGCGCGGCTCCAATACCACCATGACCGCCTATATCCGCGGCGTCGGCCAGGCGGACCCGACCTGGGGTTTTGACCCCGGCGTGGGCATCTACCTCGACGACGTCTACATGGCCCGCCCGCAGGGCGCGTTGCTGGACGTGTTCGACGTCAACCGCATCGAGGTGCTGCGCGGCCCGCAGGGCACGCTGTACGGCAAGAACACCATCGGCGGCGCGATCAAGTACGTGTCCAATCCATTGCCCACCAAGTTCGGCGGCAGTGCGGAAGCCACGATCGGCACGCGCGGAGAGAAGGACGTCAAGGCCAGTGTGGGCGGTGCCACGGACGACGGCGTGTGGCGCGGGCGCGTGGCGGTATCCAGTGCGCACAACGACGGCTTCGGCAAGAACCTGCTCACCGACAGCCGCAACGGCAACAAGAACACCAATGCCGCGCGCGCCTCGCTGGGCTTCTTCCCCAGCAAGGCCTTCAACGCCCAGCTCACCGTGGACGGCCTGCGCGACAACTCCAATCCGCGCGGCGCCAAGCTGCTCACCACGAACAAGTTCTATCCGACCTATCAGCCGCTCTCCAGCGACTTCGATACGCGCGGCGGCATGGCGCAGCTCAATCACACCGAGCTTTCCGGCGCCGCGCTGACCTTGAACTGGATCGTCAACCCGTCGTGGACGTTGAAGTCGATCACCGCGTATCGCGAGTCGTCCACGGATACCAACATCGACTTCGACACGATTCCGGCCAAGGTCGCCGACGTGAACGCGGTCTACAAGGACCACCAGTTCTCGCAGGAGCTGCAGGCCAACTACGACGCCGGCGGCTCGATCCACGGCGTATTCGGCCTGTACTACTTCAAAGGCGCGGCCGACGGGCAGATCCACAACATCTTCCTCGGCTCGCCGCCGTACAGCGCGCTGGGCTTCGCCACCTACGGCAGCACGGGTGGCAGCATGGGCACCAAGAGCATCGCCGGTTATGGCGACCTCACCTGGGACTTCGCTCCACAGTGGAGCCTGGACGTGGGGCTGCGGCTCACCCAGGAGAAGAAGAGCGCGGTGATCCAGAACTACGCCTTCTCCGATGCGACCTTTACGCGTCGTATCGCCACGGCGGCCGACTTCAGCGGCGCGCATACCTCGCGCAACGCCTCGCCGAAGGTATCGCTGGCCTGGAACGCCAGCGAGCAGATGAAGCTTTATGCCACCTACAGTGCGGGCTTCCACTCGGGCGGCTACAACATTCGCGCCAACTGCGTAGCGATCCCGCAATCGTGCCGTCCGATCAGCGACGAGAAGGTGCAGTCGTTCGAGCTCGGCAGCAAGATGAGCTTCTTCGATGGCCGCCTGATGATGAACACCGCGGCCTTCCACAACATCTATTCGGACATCCAGCTGTCCGTATTCACCTCGTACACGCTGCCCAATGGCACCCAAGGCTTCTTCGGCGATTTCACCAACGCCGGCAAGGGCCACATCGACGGCCTGGAGCAGGAGTTCGCCTGGAAGCCGTCGGACAACTGGACCGTCAGCGGCAACGTCGCGTACCTGCACACCAAGTACACGGAGTTCATGAGCGGCGGCAAGAACATTGCCGATACGCAGCGCTTCACCAATGCGCCGAAGTGGTCCGGCGGGTTGAGCGTGGAGAACAACTACCCGCTGGCCAACGGCGGCAGCATCGGCGCGCGCGTCAACTACACCTACCAGAGCACGGTGTATCCGGAAACCACGCTGTCGCCGCTGATCGCGCAGCGCGGCTACGGGCTGTGGAACGCCGGCATCGTATGGGAAGTGAACGAACCCTGGACCTTGAGCCTGCAGGGTACCAACCTGGCCAACAAGTCCTATCGCACGACTGGCTATAACATCGCGGCACTGGGCATCGTCACCGGCTTCTACGGGGCGCCGCGCATGGTCACGCTGACGGCGCGCTACAAGTTCTGAGCGGACAGGAGGGGAACATGCGTTGGATCGGTTGGGTCGGCGTTGCGCTATGGGCCCTCGTCGCGCAGGCCTGGGCGGCGGACGCGGAGCCGCTGCCCAGGCTGAAGCTGGACGCGTCGCGGGTGGCCGTCGCCGGTTTGTCTTCCGGCGCCTACATGGCCACCCAGGTGCAGGTGGCTTATCCGGAGCGTTTTCCCCATGCGGCATTGATCGCCGGCGGGCCGTACGGCTGCGCCGGCGGCAAGCTGGATGCGGCGCTGAGTTCGTGCATGAAAGGCACGCCGGCACCGGACGTCGCCGCCTTGGCGGAGCGCGCGCGCGAGCGGGCCAAGTCCGGCGAGATCGGCGACCTGCATGCGCTGGCCAAGGCCCATGTCTACGTGCTCCACGGCAAGGACGATGCCGTGGTCGCTCCCACCGTCGCTGAAGCCGCCGTGGGCTTCTACGGCCGGTTGCGCGACGGCGATCCCGCGCTGAAGAGCATGCAGGTTCGCGACGATGGCGATCGAGCCTTCGCGCACAACCTGCCGATCGCCGCCAAGGGCGACGACTGCGACAAGTCCGTATCGCCCTATCTCGGACACTGCGGTTTCGATGCGGCCGGCGAAGTCTTCGCGCAGCTGTTCGGCAAGCCGGCGCACGCAGCGGGCGAGGCGAAGGGCGAACTGCGCCGCTTCGACCAGAACGCCTACAAGCCCGATGGTGCCGACGCCTACCTGGCGGACGAAGGCTACGTGTACCTTCCGCCGGCCTGCCTCGCCGGGAAGCCCTGCGGCTTGCTGGTAGCGTTTCACGGCTGCAAGCAGAACGCCACGGCGGTGGGCGAGGCGTTCGTGAAGGACGCGGGGTTCAATCGCTGGGCGGACGTTTACGGGGTGGCGGTCCTGTATCCTCAGACGCGCGCCAGCATGGCGCCTTTGAATCCGCAGGCATGCTGGGATTGGTGGGGTTATTCGGGGACGGACTACGACACGCGGCAGGGTGTGCAGCTGCGGTGGCTGGTGCGCGCGGTGGAGGCGCTGGGATTGCCGCCCGCGCGGTGACGATGTCCCGCTTTTCTCCCTCTCCCCATCGGGGTGAAGGGCTGAGGCTGGCGCCGGACTTTCCTGCCTTCGGTCGTTGTTCCGGCGCAGGCCGGAATCTAGCGGCGATGCGGCTCAGTTGTCGCGAGGTGGTCGCCAGTCTGGTCTCGCCCCTCGCGGGGCGAGGGGTTTCGCTCTCCTGCCGGAGAGCGAGTTACTTCTTCTTGCTTGCCCAAGAAGAAGTAACCAAGAAGAAGGGCACCCTGCGCGGCGCCCTCCGCAGCCTTCGCTGCTCCGGGTGCGTTGAGGGCTGGCCGGGCTTTTCGATCGGGCATCCCTGCCCGAATCGAAAAGGCGGGGACGTCCTGTCCCCGCCCGCCTGCGGCGGCCTGATCGTCCAGCCCTCACCGCCGCGAAGGGAACCCGGGAGATCAAGAGCCACACGGAGCATCGCTTCGCTCGCTCTTGTCTTTTTCTTGCCGCGGTACCGCACTTCTCCTTCCCCCCTCCAGGGAGAAGGCGGGATGAGGGGCGGGTGCTCGCGAATGCGCTTCTATCGCACAAGCCCTAACCCGCTAAGGTCCGACGCCGCCCGCCCGCCATGCTGACCCCCGCCATCATCGCCACCGCCGCGCTCATCTGGCTCGGCCTGTTGTTCGGCGTCGCGCTGCTCGGCGAGCGCCGGCCCGCGCT
Organism: Dyella sp. BiH032; assembly: GCF_031954525.1. NCBI lineage: Bacteria > Pseudomonadati > Pseudomonadota > Gammaproteobacteria > Lysobacterales > Rhodanobacteraceae > Dyella > Dyella sp. BiH032. The sequence continues at coordinate 3,785,634 of NZ_CP134867.1, read as the reverse complement.
GTTCGAGAAACGCTGGGCGATCGTCTACGCGCTGTCGCTGGCGATCCACTGCACGTCGTGGACGTTCTACGGCACGGTGACGCAGGCTAGCCGCTCCGGCTGGTGGCTGCCGCCGACCTTCGTCGGGGCGATCCTGATGTATCTGTTCGGCATCGCGGTGTTGAAACGCCTCGTGCAGTTGGCGCGCGACTACAACGCCGGCTCGCTGGCTGACCTGATCGCGGTGCGCCTGGGGCGGCACTCGGGGCTCGCCGCGCTGGTGACGGTGGTGGTGCTGATCGGCATCGTGCCGTACATCGCGCTGCAGCTGAAGGCGGTGGCAATGAGCTTCGCCATGCTCAGCCGCGGGCAGGTAGCGGAGTCGCCGCCGTGGCAGGACAGTGCCTTGTATGTCGCATTGCTGATGGCGCTGTTCGCGATGCTGTTCGGCACGCGTCGCGCGTCGACCATGGCGCACAACCGCGGGTTGGTGCTGGCGATGGCGTTCGAATCGCTGTTCAAGCTGGCGGCGATGCTGGCGCTGGGGTCGCTGCTGTTCGCGGTGCCGCCCGCGAGCGTGGCGCATGCGGCACCGCCGCCGCACGACAGTGCCGGATTCCCGGCGATGATCCTGCTCGGCGCGCTGGCCATGTTCACGCTGCCGCACCAGTTCCACGCCGGCGTGGTGGAGTGCCGCGACGGCGCGCACCTGCACACGGCGCGTTGGCTCTTTCCGCTGTACATGCTGCTGATCGCGCTGCCGATCCTGCCGCTCGCGCGGCTGGGCGATGCGTGGCTGGCACCTAGCGGCGTGCCCTCGGATCTCTACGTGCTGGCCTTGCCGATGGCGCGCGACCAGCACGGGCTCGCGCTGCTGGCTTTTCTTGGCGGATTGAGCGCGGCGACCAGCATGGTGGTGGTGGCGACGCTGGCACTGAGCCTGATGGTGGTGAACCACCTCATCGCGCCGCTGCGCGTGCAGGCGGGCTGGGGTCGCGACGAGCACGGCGACCTGCGCGGCGAGGTGATCAATCAGCGTCGCGTGGCCATCCTCGCGGTCATCCTGCTGGCCTGGGCATACAGCCGCGTGCTTGCCCGCAACGACGTGCTGGCCGACATCGGCGCGATTTCCTTCTCCGCGCTCGCCGGCCTGGCGCCCGCGTTGCTGGCGGCGGTGTACCGTCCGCAGCTGGGGCCGCGAGCGGTGGCGTCGGGACTCGCTGCAGGAACGTTGGCATGGCTGTACGTGCTCATGCCGGCGATGTTCCCCGCCGAAGCCGCGTGGTGGAACGAGTGGCCCACCGGGCTGCACGCGCTGACACCGGACGGCTTTCTCGGGCTCGGCGACTGGAGTCGCCTGGGTCGTGCCGTCGCGGCCGGGCTGGCGGTGAATGTCCTTTCGATGTTCATGGTGGCCGGGTCGCGTTTCGGGCGAGCGCGCCCGCGGTCGGCGGTGGGCGGGATCGGGATCGCCGAACTGCACGCGCTGGCCCTGCGTTTTCTGCCGGCCGAGCGCGTGGCCCATCTTTTCCGTGACGCGCCGACGCAGGGCTTCGCCAGCGGCGCGCGCATGGCCGAGGTGGAACACGATCTGGCGGCGGTGATCGGCGCAGCGTCCGCGCGACTGTTGTTGGAAGTGGTGCGGCGGCAGGGGCGCGACGAACTGGACACCGTCGCCGCCATCGTCGGCGAAGCCGCGCAGGACCTGCGCTTCAACCAGCGCGTGCTGGAAGCAGCGCTGGAGAACATGAGCCAGGGCATCTGCGTGGTCGACGCGGAACTGCACCTGGTCGCGTGGAACCGCCGCTACGCCAGCCTGTTCGACTATCCGGAAGGCCTGCTGCAGGTGGGGCGCCCGGTGGCAGACCTCACGCGCCACAACGTTGCGCGCGGCATGATCGGACAGGGCGACGTCGAGGCGCGCGTGCAGCGTCGCCTGGCGCACATGCGCGCGGGCACGCGGCATCTGTCCGAGCGGCGCTTTCCGGACGGCACCGTGGTGGAGATCCGCGGCAACCCCATGCCCGGCGGGGGCTTCGTCGCCACCTTCACCGATGTCACCGCCTTTCGCCAGGCGGAGGACGCGCTCAAGCGCGCCAACGAAACGCTGGAATTGCGCGTGGAGGAACGCACGCGCGAACTCGCCGAGGCCACGGCCGAGGCACAGCGCGCGAACGCGGCCAAGAGCCGTTTCCTCGCCGCAGTGAGCCATGACCTGATGCAGCCGCTGCATGCTGCGCAGCTGTTCGCGCACACGCTGGCCGAACGCGGCGGCGAGGCGGTCACCGTGCGTCACCTGCAGGGCGCGCTGGCGGCGACGGAAGGGTTGCTCGCCGGACTTCTCGATATCGCGCGCCTGGAAGGCGGGCGCCTGCATCCGCAGCCACGCGAGTTCGCCTTGAGCGAAGTGCTCGGTCCGCTGGCCGCGGAATTCCAGGCCATGGCCGGCGACCGCGGCATGCGCCTGAGCGTGGTCGACAGCGCTGTCTGGGTGCGTTCCGATCCGTTGCTGCTGCGGCGCGTATTGCAGAATTTCCTGTCGAACGCGCTGCGCTACTCCGAGCGCGGTCGCGTGCTGCTCGGCGTGCGCCGTCGTGGCGAGTTCGTGCGGCTGGAGGTCTGGGATACCGGGCCGGGCATCGCGCCGGAGGAACGCGAACGCATCTTCCAGGAGTTCCATCGGTTGCAGCATGCCGGCGGCCAGGGGCTGGGCCTCGGGCTATCGATCGCGCAGCGCATGGCGGCGTTGCTCGAACATCCGCTTGGGCTGCGCTCATGGCCTGGGCAGGGCAGCGTGTTCCACCTCGAGGTGCCGCGCGCGCGGGCCGTGTCTTCTCCATCACCGGTTGCCGCGCCTGCGGCGACTCACGGCGTGGCTATCGGCCGCGCGCTGGTGCTCGACAACGAGCCGGCGGCGCGGACCGCCCTCGCGGCGCTGTTGCAGGGCTGGGGCTGGGAAGTCCACGTCGCCGCGCAGCCGCGCCAGGCGCTGGAAACGCCATGGCGGCCGGATCTGTGCGTGCTCGACTATCACCTCGATCACGGCGTCACCGGCCTGGACGTGCTGCACGAGCTGCGCCGCGTGCATCCGGACGTGCCGGCGCTGGTGCTCACCGCGGATCGCGACAGCGAATTGCGGCAGCGCGTGCTCGACGCCGGCGCGATGTTGCTCTACAAGCCGCTCAAGCCGCTGGCGATGCAACAGGTGATGCAGCGCCTGATGGCCGCCGCGCGCGGCGGCGCGCCTGCCTGATCAAAGTGCGGGTTCGCTCAAGGCGAGCGAGCGCAGCAGCAGGCTGGCCTGGGTGCGATTGCGCACGCCGAGCTTTTCGAAGATGGCGGTGACGTGTGCTTTCACCGTGCGTTCCTGGATCGACAGGCGATCGGCGATCTGCTTGTTCAGCAGCCCTTCGCCCACCAGGGTGAGTACGCGGTATTGCTGGTCGGTCAGCCGCGCCAGCCGCGCGGCGAGATCGGCGTCGGCCGGATCGGCCGGCATCGCCGCGACCGCCTGCGCCAATGCCGGTGGCAGCCAGGTGCCGCAAGCGAGCACGGTGCGCACGGCTTCGCCGATCTCCGCGGGCGACGCGCTCTTGGCGATGAAGCCGGCCGCGCCATGGTCCAGTACGCGGCGCACGGTGCGCGCCTCGTCATGCGCCGACACCACCAATACCGCCACGCCGGGATGCTGGCCACGCAGCGCGGCGAGGCCGGAGAGGCCGTGGCTGCCGGGCATGTTGAGGTCCAGCAGCACGAGGTCGATGTCCGGCTCGCCGGCGAGTGCCGCGAGCACGGCGGGGAGGTCGGCGGCTTCGCGCACGACACAGTCGTCGATGCTTTCGCTCACGGCCTGGCGCAGGGCGGTGCGGAACAGGGGGTGGTCGTCGGCGATGAGGAGGGTGGGCATGGTGGGGGACGTTAGCGGGGGTGGGGGTGTGGCGTCGAGGGTGGGGGCGGCGAGGGTGTGCCTCGCGCTCCCATCTTCGTCATTCGGCGTAGGCCGGACGGTCGCTCGATTGTCGCGACGTGGTCGCCAGTCTGGTCTCGCCCCTGGCGGGGCGAGGGTTTCGCTCTCCTGCCGGAGAGCGAGTTACTTCTTCTTTGCTTGCCCAAAGAAGAAGTAACCAAGAAGAAAGGGCCCCCTGCGCGGCGCCCTCCGCAGCCTTCGCTGCTGCGGGTGCGTTGAGGGCTGGCCGGGCTTTTCGACAGGGCATCCTGCCCTGATCGAAAAGGCGGGGACGTCCTGTCCCCGCCCGCCTTTGGCGGCCTGATCGTCCAGCCCTCACCGCCGCGAAGGGAACCCGGAAGATCAAGAGCGTTACGGAGCGTCGCTGCGCTCGCTCTTGTTTAGTTTTCGCCTCGGTACCGCACTTCTCCTTCTCCCCTCCGGGGAGAAGGAGGGATGAGGGGACCTACGGAGCGCAGGCCATCGAACTACCCCTGCGGATCCTGGAGCTCCCCCACCTCACGCTGTACCTTCGTACGATGGCGTGCCAACCAGCGGTTGCTATGGTGCGCGGATGACTATCTTTCATCGCTCTTGGCTGTTGCTGCTGCCGTTGCTGACCGCGTGCGCGGCGCAGACGCATTCCTCCCATTCGGCGGGACAGGCTTTCATGCGCGACCTGGATTTCATCGAAGGCGATGTGCGCGTCACCGAGCATCGGGGCGGGGACGATCTGTTGAGTGCGGGGCTTGGGCTGGCGGGGTTGGCGGGGGTGCCGGCGCCTTATGCCGATCCCCTGCATCCGACGCCGGCGGAGTTGCGGCGGAGGGCCATTCAGAACAGTTGGAAGGGCATCGCCGATCTCGGTCCGCTGGGCGGCTACGGGCGCGTGTACGGGGCGGTGCCGGCGGCGCCGGGGCGGGAATATCAGGCGTTCGCGCGGATTCCGGGCGCGCATGCGCCGCACCGGGTGCTGCTGCAGGTGCCGGACTCATTCGACCGGCAGCGGCGCTGCCTGGTGGTGACGGCGTCGTCGGGTTCGCGCGGCATCTACGGCGCGATCGCGCTGGCGGGGGCGTGGGGACTGCCGCGCGGTTGCGCTGTCGCTTATACGGACAAGGGCACGGGCGCCGGTTACTTCGACTTCGCCGACGACAGCGGCGTCGCCCTGGACGGCACGCGCGCCAAGCGGGGCGACGCCGCGCTTGAGTTCGAACCGGCTGCCGCATCCAGCCATGCAGGCGTCGCGATCAAGCATCTGCATTCGGGCGACCATCCGGAAGCCGATTGGGGCCGCCATGTGCTGCAGGCGGCGCGCTTCGGCCTGGCGATGCTCGACCGCGCCTATCCGGCCGAGGCGCCGTTCACGCCGCAGAACACGCGCATCATCGCCACCGGCCTTTCCAACGGCGGTGGCGCGGTACTGCAGGCGGCGGGGCTGGACGACGAAGGCGTGCTCGCGGGTGTGGTGGCGCTGGAGCCTAACGTCCACGTGGAAGGGCATGGTCGCGCGCTGTACGACTACGCTACCGACGCGGCGCTCTGGCTGCCGTGCGCACTGACGGATGCGCGTTTCGACCGCACGCCGCTGGCCCGCGGCAAGGACGGCAAGCCGGCGGCCGCATGGCTCGCGCGCTGCGGCAGCCTGCGATCGCTGGGGCTGGTCACCGGCGAGACACCGCAGGCCCAGGCGGCGCAGGCTTACGAGCACCTGCGCGCCGGCGGCTGGAGCGATGCAGCGCTGGAGGTCGCGGCCAGCACGCAGGCCTTCGATCTGTGGCGTGCCATCGCCGCGGGCTATGCCTCCGCTTACATGCGCCGTGGCGCAACGGACATGCCGTGCGGATTCCGCTACGCCGCCACGGCGGAAGCGACGCCAGCGGCGCGGGCATCGTGGTGGGCGGATGGCGCGGGTATTCCGCCGGGCAACGGCATTGCGCTCCTCGGCGGCACGGACGGCTCTGCCGACGCGACGCTGCCAGGTACGCGTTGCCTGCGCGGGCTATGGGAGGGTACCGGTGCCGACGTCGCGGACTTGCATGCCGCGGTCGCGGCCACGGCGGTGCGGCTGCCGCGCCCGGAGCTGCCGATGTGGGTGCTGCACGGCGCGCAGGACGGCCTGTTGCCCACGGCCTTCACCTCCGAGCCCTACGTGAGCTGGCTGCGCGGACAGGGGCGCCGCCCGCTGTACTGGAAGGTGCCGTACGCGCAGCACTTCGACGCCTTCCTGCCGGTGCCGGGGTTCGGCGACCGCCACGTGCCCCTGCTGCCGTACGGGTATCTGGCCCTGGACCGCCTGTGGAGCCATCTCTACGAGGATGCCGCGTGGCCGGCCGACGCGCCGCCGGTGCCCGAGGCGCAGCCTCGCGGGGCCGCGCCGCTGGAGCGCGCCGCGCTGGGCCTGCCCTGAAGGGCTGTTCCGGTCCGTTCGGAGGGGCCGCGTCGAGGGCGACGACGGGCCGGCTGGGGTATCCTTTCGCGTTCCGCGCCATCCCGCGGCGCCGTTCCGTCAGACCAAGGATCCATCGATGACCATCCAAGTGACCCTCCACACCAATCGCGGCCCCATCCACCTGCGCCTGCATGACGATAAGACGCCGGTGACGGTCGCCAGCTTCGTCAACCTGGTGCGCCGCGGTTACTACGATGGTCTGAGCTTCCACCGCGTGATCAACGATTTCATGATCCAGGGCGGTTGCCCGGAGGGCAGCGGCCGCGGCGGCCCGGGCTACAAGTTCGAGGACGAGTTCAATCCGTCGCTGCGCCACGACAAGCCCGGCGTGCTGTCGATGGCCAACGCCGGCCCGCGCACGAACGGCAGCCAGTTCTTCATCACCCACGGCGCCACGCCCTGGCTCGACGGCAAGCACAGCGTGTTCGGCGAAGTGGTCGGCGCGGACGACCAGAAGGTGGTCGATGCCATCCAGCAGGGCGACAAGATCGAGAAGGCCACTATCGACGGCGGCGATGCCGATGCGCTGCTGGCCGCGCAGGCTGATCGCGTGAAAGAGTGGAACGCGATCCTCGACCAGCGCGGCTGAGCGTCGGTCCGGGCGTAAACGAAGGCCGCCGTCGGCAACGACGGCGGCCTTCGTCGTTAACGGACCCGTCACATGTGGCTAGCCCATGCATGCCTAGAATCCGCGGATGCGCCGGTCGTGCGCTACCGGGGGTAGTCCTTCTTTCTCAGGAGAGCAAACATGTCATCACTCAATGATCTGCTTGGAGGCCTTGGCGGCCTGCTCGGCGGGCAGGGCGGCCAGGAGGGGCAGAGTGGCGGTTCGTTGATTTCCCTTGCCGGTCAGCTGCTCGACAAGGCGGGCGGCGTGCAGGGCCTGGTGAACATCCTGCAGCAGCATGGCCTGGGCGAGCAGGTGCAGTCGTGGGTCGGCACGGGCGCCAACCAGCCGGTGTCGGGCGACCAGCTCGGTCAGGCGCTGCAGAACGGCGGCCTGGGCTCGTTCGTGCAGGAGGCGGCCGGCAAGCTCGGCGTCGATCCTGGCCAGCTGCTGGGCCAGCTCTCGCACGTGCTGCCGCAGGCGGTGGATCACGTCACCCCGAACGGCGAGGTGCCGCAAGGCAATGGTTTCGATCTCGGCTCGCTGGCCTCGCTGGCCGGCCAGCTGCTGGGCGGGAGCAAGGCGCCGGCCTGACGCAGGCATCGCGCGGATACGAAGAGCCGCCGGCGGGGCGACCCGCCGGCGGCTTTTTTTCTGGCCTCAGGCCGCGGCTTTGCGCTTGAACAGGAAGTGGTAGAGCAGCAACAGCACGATCGCGCCGGCAATCGAGCCCAGGAAATGCACGAAGCCCGTCGCGGGCCACCAGCCGAGCTGCTCGCCGATATAGGTCGAAATGACCGAACCGGCGATGCCCAGCAACCCCGTGATGATGAAACCGCCCGGGTCCTTGCCCGGCATGATGGCCTTGGCGAGCAGGCCGACGACCAGACCGACGATGAAAACCCAAAGCCAATGCATACCCGTGTCCTCCGAGATGGTTGGAAAGGTCCCCTGAGTACGTCTGGCGGGCGCCGTCCCGTGGCCCGCTGCCCCGGCTCCGTGCGGTGGAGGGCGTGGCCCGCGCATCATGCATGGGCCCGTCGTGGAATGCACCCGGGTCCGCTGGGCGCGCCGGTACGGGATGACGCGGCGCCGCATGCTAAAATCGCCGGGTTTGCTGCCTCCTCCCCCCTCCACCGGCTCTAACCCGAGGAAGTCATGCCCCAGCTCGCCCAGCGTGTCGGCCGTGCCAAGCCCAGCGCGATCATGGTCATCGCCGAGAAGGCCAGGCAGCTGAAAGCCGCCGGCCGCGACATCATCAGCTTCTCCATCGGCGTGCCGAACTTTCTTCCCGGCGAGCATGTGTACGAAGCGGCGCGCGAGGCGCTCAAGCACGACTCCGGCCAGTACGGCAGCAACCGCGGCGCCGACGCGCTGCTGGACGCCTTCCTCAAGCACATCGAGGCGCTGGGCTTCACCGGCTACGGCCGCCTGAATCTCTCCATCGGCATCGGTGCCAAGCAGGTGCTGTACAACCTGGCCGAGGCCATGCTCGACGAGGGCGACGAAATCTGCTTCGCCGCGCCGTACTGGACCACCTACCACGACATCGCGGACATCGTCGGCGCCAAGGCCAACGTGCTGCACTGCGGCCCGGAACAGAACTACAAGCTGGTGCCCGCGCAGTTGGAAGAAGCGCTCAAGCGCAAGCCGAAGGTGTTCCTGTTCAACAACCCGTCCAACCCCACCGGCATGGTCTACACGCGCGAGGAAATCGCCGCGCTGGCGGACGTGCTGGCGAAGTATCCGGACACGTGGATCATCACCGACGACATCTACAACTCGATGGTGTTCGACGGGCTGGGCTACCACAACTTCGTGTTCGCGCGCCCCGAACTGCGCGAGCGGCTGGTGTTCGTCGACTCGGTCTCCAAGACCTACGGCATGCCGGGCTGGCGCGTGGGCCTGATCGCCGGTCCCGAATCGGTGGCCAAGGCGGTGACCACGCTCAACTCCAACCACATCACCAGCGTGCCGGAAGTGATCACTGCGGCAGCCGTCGCGGCGTTCGCCGGCCCGCAGGACATTCCGCGCGCCAAGTGCGAGGAATTCGCCGGCAAGCGCGACGTGGTCGTAGATGCGCTGCGCGCGATCCCCGGCGTGGTGTGCCCGCGTCCACAGGGCGCGTTCTACGCGTTCCCCGACATTTCCGTAGCCTTCGGCAAGAGCCACCAGGGCACGAAGATCGCCAACGACGTGGAGTTCTGCGCCGCGCTGCTGGAAGCGACCGGTGTGGCCTGCGTGCCGGGCTCCGCCTTCGGCGAGCCGCGCGCGATGCGCATTTCGTACACCTGTCCCACGGCGCAGCTGAAGCCGGGACTGGAGCGTATCCAGGCCTTCTTCGCCGAGCTGACCTGATCCATCGCATCGGTGGGTCCGCGAGCCCACCCCGATTAACTCGGTGGGCACGGCCCACCTGTCCCCTGAAGGAGTGCAAGTGATGAAAGCCCCCGTTCGCGTTGCCGTTACCGGCGCTGCCGGCCAGATCGGTTATGCCCTGCTGTTCCGCATCGCCGCCGGCGACATGCTCGGCAAGGACCAGCCGGTGATCCTGCATCTGCTGGAGATCACCCCGGCGCTGCCCGCCCTGCAGGGCGTGGTGATGGAACTGAACGATTGTGCGTTCCCGACCCTGGCCGGCGTCGTCGCCACCGACGACCTCAACGTCGCCTTCAAGGACGTGGACTACGCCCTGCTGGTCGGCGCGCGTCCGCGTGGCCCGGGCATGGAGCGCAAGGACCTGCTCGAAGCCAACGGCGCCATCTTCGGCCCGCAGGGCAAGGCGCTGAACGACCACGCCAAGCGCGACGTGAAGGTGCTGGTGGTGGGCAACCCGGCCAACACCAATGCGCTGATCGCCCAGCAGAACGCCCCGGACCTCGATCCGAAGTGCTTCACCGCGATGGTGCGCCTGGACCACAACCGCGCTCTGTCGCAGCTGGCCGAGAAGACCGGTGCGCACACCACCGACATCAAGAAGGTCACCATCTGGGGCAACCACAGCTCCACCCAGTATCCGGACCTGCACCAGGCTTCGGTGAAGGGCAAGCCGGCGCTCGAGCAGGTGGACCAGGCCTGGTACGAAGGCACCTTCATCCCGACCGTGCAGCAGCGCGGCGCGGCGATCATCAAGGCGCGCGGCGCGTCGTCCGCTGCGTCGGCCGCGTCGGCCGCGATCGACCACATGCGCGACTGGGCGCTGGGTACCGTGGACGGTGACTGGGTCTCGATGGGCATTCCTTCCGACGGCTCGTACGGCATCGCTCCGGGCGTGATCTACGGCTACCCGGTGACGGTGAAGAACGGCAAGTACGAGATCGTGCAGGGCCTGGCGATCAACGACTTCTCGCGCGCCCGCATGGAAGCGACCGACAAGGAACTGCGCGAAGAGCGCGCCGGCGTCGAGCACCTGTTCGCCAAGAAGTAAGCCGCTTCGGTATCGAAGCTGAGGAAGGGCGGCCCTTGGGCCGCCCTTCTTCGTTGAGGAACTCAGTGCGTCGCCGCCTGCACGCTTTCCCACGCGCTGCGCACATAGGCCAGCAGCGGTTCGTCCACCGAGCTGCCGCTGCGCAGGTCCGGCTCCTTCGCATAGGCCTCGCGAATGCGGGCATGCGTGGCCGGGTCGTCGCCGGCATAAGCGAAGAACAGCTCCATCCAGCGCCGCGCCTTGGCCTGCACGTGCGGGTGCGCGGGCGGAAGCTGGTCGTTCATGGCATGGCGCAGTTCCGCGATCAGCACGGGCCAGGCATGCATCTGCGCGCCGTAATGCGCCTGCATTCGCTCCATCTCCCGCGCATCCAGGTAGTGGGCGAAGATCGACAGCCGCGCGGCGATCAGCGACTGCTCCACGAAGCGCTCCAGCTCGCGGGTGATGCCGCTGCGCTCGCGCATGCAGGGCTCTTGTTCGTTGATGTCCAGCAGGCGCAACAGATAGGCGGGGTTGTTGCCGGTGCCGCGCCCGAGCATGGTCATCCAGCGCAGCGCCAGCAGCTGTGCGTCGTGGTCCTGTGCGGTCGCGCCGCGGTCCATCGCCGCCTGCACCGCGGTGACCAGCGCCCTCCATTCGGGCAGTACGTCGGGGTCGGTGTGCAGCGGCAGGGTCTTCAGTTCGTCGGCGGAAAAGTACTTTTCGTACATGGTCATGGTCTCGAGCGTGTCCAGCCAGTCGGCCAGGTCGGGGGACTGTCCGGTATCCAGCTGTATGCGCAGCCGGAGCAGCCGCTCGCGCAGCAGCGCGGCCTTGGCCAGCTCGCGGTCGAGGCTGGCGATCTGGCGATCGATCACCTCCGGCAGCGGCGCCTGCGGCCCGGACAGGGCGTCTCCGATGGCGGCCAGCGACAGGCCCAACTGGTGCAGGGCGCGGATGCGATGCAGGCGTTCGATGTTCGCCCGATCGTAGAGTCGATAGCCGGCAGCGGAGCGCACTGAAGGCTTCAGCAGGCCGATGGTGTCGTAGTGATGCAAGGTGCGGACGGTCAGCCCGCAACGCCGCGCCAGTTCGCCAACAGTCAACAGCATGGGGTTCTCCTTCGGTGCGGGGCCGAACACTGAGGCCTTACGTTACGTAAGGGTCAAGCATCGCGATAGCCGCCGCTGCGAGCCTCTGTTAAAACACCAGCGGTCGCGCCTCCGGCGCGAAGGGCAACGGCCGCCGGCGGCGACCGATCCGTCCGCTCAGAAGAAGAGGGCAGCCGTGCAAACCATTCTTGTCGCCGACGATCACCCGATGTTCCGCGCTGCGATCCTGCACGCGCTGCGTGAGGCGCTGCCCGGCGCGCGCATGCTGGAGGTGGCCAGCCAAAGCGCGCTGGAAACCGCATTGGCCGGCGCAGCGGCCATCGATCTGGTGCTGCTGGACCTGGCGATGCCCGGCGCGATGGGTTTTTCCTCGCTGGTGCTGCTGCGCGGCGAGCGCCCGGAGGTGCCGGTCATCGTGATCTCGTCCAACGATCATCCACGCACGGTGCGCCGGGCGCAGCAGTTCGGCGCCGCGGGTTTCGTGTCCAAGTCGGCGCCCGTGGGCACGTTGGGCGAGGCCGTGCGCGAGGTGCTCGCAGGCGGCAGCTGGTTCCCCGCCGAGAAGGCCGAGCGCAGTGAGCAGGATGCCGCGCTGGCGGCACGGCTGGCGCAGCTCACGCCGCAGCAGCTGCGTGTGTTGATGTTGCTTGCGGAGGGGTTGCTCAACAAGCAGATCGCCGATCAGCTCGGATTGGCGGAGAACACGGTGAAGATTCATGTGACGGCGGTGTTGAAGAAGTTGGATTGCCGGTCGCGGACGCAGGCGGCGGTGTTGGCGAAGTCGCTGGATTTGGATGAGTCGCCGTCGACGGCGATTTGAGGTCAGGGTGGGCGTAGGTTGGGGTGAGCCTGCGAACCCCAACGGGAGGCGCTGAGTCAGCCTCGCCCCTACCTACTCGTCATTCCGTCGCGGGCCGGACGGAGTGCGTCGCGCGGAGAACGCCTGGAGGGCCGCCCCGAAGGGGCGGGCGTAGCGAGTCATCCAGTGGCGGTATCGCTCGGTTGTCGCGACGTGGTCGCCAGTCTGGTCTCGCCCGGAGGGCGAGGGTTTCGCTCTCCTGCCGGAGAGCGAGTTACTTCTTCTTTGCTTGCCCAAAGAAGAAGTAACCAAGAAGAAAAGGCCCCCTGCGCGGCGCCCTCCGCAGCCTACGCTGCTCCGGGTGCGTTGAGGGCTGGCCGGGCTTTTCGACAGGGCATCCATGCCCTGATCGAAAAGGCGGGGACGTCCTGTCCCCGCCCGCCTTTGGCGGCCTGATCGTCCAGCCCTCACCGCCGCGAAGGGAACCCGGGAGATCAAGAGCGACACGGAGCGTCGCTTCGCTCGCTCTTGCTTGCCTCGGTACCGCACTTCTCCTTCTCCCCTCCGGGCGACCCGAAGGTAGTCCCCGTGGGAGAGAAGGCGGGATGAGGGGTGCTACGGAGCGAAACTTCCGTCGTTTGCCGCCCTCGCTTCGCCGAGGCTCGCCAGCAGCATCTGCGACATCATCGCCCGCAGGGCGGCGGGGGTGGCGGGTTTGGCCAGGAAGCGGAGGCCGGCTTCCTGGACGCGTGTTCGCGTCTGCGGGTCTTTCTGTGCGGAGAGCACGATGGTCGGTGGTTGCTTGCCCCATTGCATGGCGAGGCGGGGCAGCAGGTCCAGGCCGGTGTGTTCGTCGCCGAGCTGGTAGTCCAGTAGCAGCAGGTCGGGGGCGGCGTTGGCGTGGGCCAGCGCCAAGGCCTGCTCCGCGCCGTCCGCGAGGGTGACCTCGCAACCCCAGTGCCGCAGCAGCGCGGCGGTGGCTTCGCGGACCTGCGGGGCGTCGTCGACGCACCAAACGCTACAGCCGCGCAGGGGGGAATCCTCGTCTGTCACCGTGCCGTTCGGCTTGGCCGGTTCCGCGACACCGACGGGGTCGCCCAAGGGCACGGTGACAGAGAACACGCTGCCGCGTTCCGGCCAGGAGCGCAGGCCGATGCGGTGGCCGAGCAGCCTTGCGATGCGGTCGACGATCGACAGGCCCAGGCCGGCACTGCGGCCATCGCGGTCGATGCCGGTGTCGAGGCGGCGGAACTCCTCGAAGATCGCCTGCTGCTTGGTCGCGGGAATGCCCACGCCGGTATCCCACACTTCGATGCGCACGCTGTCGTGCCCGCGGCGGCAGCCGAGCAGTACGCGCCCGCGTGGCGTGTAGTGGATCGCGTTGGAAAGGAAGTTCTGCAGGATGCGCCGCAGCAGCAGCGGGTCGCTATGTACCATTGCATGGCTGGGTACGTAGTGCAGCACCAGGCCGCGCGATTGCGCAAGGATGCCGAACTGCCGCGCCAGACCCGTGAGCAGCGGCTCCAGCGGCAGATCCACGGGCTTGGCGGCCAGGGCGCCCGCTTCCAGCCGCGCGATGTCGAGCAGGCTGGCGAGCAGTTCGTCCTGCGCTTCCAGCGCGCTTTCCACCCGGTCGGCCAGTTCGCGGTCGTCGCCGCCGGGCAGGTGGCCGCGCAGCACGCCCACGTACATTCGCGCCGCGTTGAGCGGCTGCAGCAAGTCGTGCACGGCCGCGGCGACGAAGCGGGTCTTGCTGCGGTTGGCGCGTTCGGCCTCGGCCTTGGCCGCTTCGAGGTCGCGCGTGCGTTCTTCGATGCGCTGTTCGAGCGTGGTGGCGAGGTTGCGCAGCTCGCGCGCGGCGGCCTTGTACGCGGTGATGTCGGCGAAGCTGGTGACGAAGCCACCGCCGGGCAGCGGGTTGCCGCGGATTTCCAGCACGCTGCCGTCGGGCCGTTCGCGCTCGAACATGTGCGCCGAACCGCTGCGCATATGATCGAGGCGGCGCTGGATCGCTTCCTCCACCGAGCCGGGGCCGAGCCGGCCGAGCCGCGCGTTGTAGCGCAGCACCTCTTCGATCGGCATGCCGGCACGCAGCAGGCCGGGCGGGAATTTGAAGATCTCCTGGTAGCGCGTATTCCAGGCGACCAGGCGCAACTCTTTGTCGACCACGCTGACGCCCTGGGGCAGATGTTCCAGGCTGGCGTTGCGGCTGGCGGCGGCTTCGGCGGCCTGCACCACGCTGTCCTGCGCCGAGCGCAGCTCGCCGGTGTAGTGGGCGACCAGGCGCTCCAGTTCGGCACGGCTTTGCAGGCGATGCTGGATCAGCCGGCGGCGTTGCTGCAGGAACAGGCCGAAGAAGATCAGCGGCGCCCAGGCCGCCGCCGCGACCGCGGCGGCGACGCGTGCTGTGGCGAGGCTGCGGGAAGCACTGCGCAGCAGGTGCAGGGTCCAGCCTTCCAGCGGCAGGCTCAGCGAGGTCCACAGCAGCGGGCCCCGCATGGCCGGCTCCGTGGCGCGGACCAGGAGGCTGCCGTCGTCCAGTTCGTCCAGGGTGCGGTATCGGGCCGGCCGCAGCTGCTGTCCCTCGTACTGGCGGGTGGCTTCGAGACGTGCCGCCTCGTCGGGGCGCAGGGCGGCAAGTTCGCGGAATTCCCATTCGTTGCGGTTGGTGAGGAATACGATGCCCATCTTGTCGCTCAGCAGCAGCGTGTCTTCGCCGTGCAGCCACTCGCGTTCGAGCTCGCCCAGCGGAACTTTCACCGAGATCACGCCGAGCACTTCGCCTTTGGCGCCCTTGACCGCTTCGGCGATGAAGTAGCCCGGCACGTGCGTGGAGATGCCGACGGCGTAGAACGTACCGAGCCCCTTGGCCACCGCTTGCTGGAAGTACGGCCGGAAATCGTAGCGGTGGCCGACGTTGCTGCTCGGCTCGCGCCAGTTGTTGGCGGCCAAGGCGAGTCCGTCGCGGTCCAGCAGGGTGAGCGTGGAAGCGTGGGTGACCCCGTTGGCGTGTTCCAGCTTGACGTTGAGGTAGTGCTGCGTGGCGGCGTCCGGCGGTGTGACCAGGGCGGCGCGCAGCTCCGGGTCGAGCGCCAGCGTACCCGGTAGGACGCGATAACGATCGATCAGCCGCTGCAGAGCCAGCGATTGCAGTTGCAGCTGCTGTGCGCTGTCCTCGGCCAGGTTGCCCAGCGCGTGGCGCAGGGCGATGCGGTAGGCGAGCAGGGCAGACAGCGCGATGCCGGCCGCGAGCAGGGCGGCGACGGCGGCGGTCTTGCCATGGCGGAACGAGATGGCCATGCCTGTTCGGGAACGGAATGCCTGTTCGGATCGGGCGGCCTGGCATCCATTCCCCGCGCGACGCGCGCGGCGTTCAGTCCTCGACGATGCGCGAATGCCGCCGGGTATCGCGCATGCCTATGTATACCAGCAGGGAACAGGTGATGCAGGCGGTGACGTACCAGTAGAAGTAGTCCTCGTGGCCGATCTTCTTGAACCACAGCGCCAAGTACTCGGCGGTGCCGCCGAAGACCGACAGCGCCAGCGCATAGGGCAGGCCGACGCCGATCGCGCGGATCTCGGTGGGGAACAGCTCCGCCTTCACCACCGCGTTGATCGAGGTATAGCCGCTGACGATGACCAGCGCGAGCATGATCAGGCCGAACGCCTGCCACCAGTCGTGGGCTTCCTTGAGCGTGGATAGGATGGGGTAGGTGCCTAACGCGCCGAGTACGCCGAAGCCGATCAGCAGCGGCCGGCGGCCGATGCGGTCCGACAGCGCGCCGAAGGCCGGTTGCAGCAGCGCGTAGATGAACAGCGCCGCGGTGGAGATCGAGGTGGCGTCGTCCTTGCTCATGCCGGCCGAGTTCACCAGGAATTTCTGCATGTACGTGGTGTACGTATAGAAGGCCAGCGTGCCGCCCATGGTCAGGCCGATCACGGTCAGCACCTCGCGCGGATGGCGCAGCAGGGTGCGTAGCGGGCTCTCCAGGTGCGCGGCCTTCTTGAACGACGCCGTCTCGTCCATGTTGCGGCGGATGATCACCGCGATCACCGCCAGCAGGGCGCCGATCAGGAACGGAATGCGCCAGCCCCAGGCATGCAGCTGCTCGGCGCTGAGCACGAATTGCTGCAGCACCACCAGCAGCGCGAGCGCGATGAGCTGACCGGCCACCAGGGTCACGTACTGGATGCTGGACCAGAAGCCGCGGCTTTCGCGCGGTGCCATCTCGCTGAGATAGGTGGCGGAGGTACCGTATTCGCCGCCGATCGACAGGCCCTGAAGCAGGCGCGCCAGTACCAGCAGGATCGGCGCGGCCACGCCGATGTGCTCGTAGCCGGGCGACAGGCCGATGATCAGCGAACCCAGGCTCATCATGAACACCGACAGCAGCAGGGCGGCCTTGCGCCCGCGCCGGTCGGCGAAGGTGCCCAGCAGCCAGCCGCCCAGCGGGCGCATCAGGAAGCCCACCGCGAAGATGCCGGAGGTGTTGAGCAGCTGCGTGGTCTGATCGCTCGCCGGAAAGAACACGTGGGCGAAGTACAGCGAGAACGCCGAATACACATACCAGTCGTACCACTCGACCAGGTTGCCGATCGAGCCGCTGAAGATCGAGCGCAGGCGCTGGCCGGCCGTCATGGCCGGGGCGCGCGCGGCGAGTGCTTGTATCGTCGTGCTCATGCGTCTGTCGCCTCTTTCCCGGTCAGAAGTACACCTGCGCGCGCAGCTCGAGGATGTCCGGGTCTTCGCGCTTGCCCTGACGCGTGGCGTGGACCTTCACGTAGTTCGCCTGGAACTTGAAGTGCTGCGTGAGATACCAGTTGGCGCCGAAGGTGAGGTCATGCTCGCGGCCGCCGAGGATCTTGCCGTGGTCCAGGTCCAGCGTGCTGTAGCGCATGAGCAGCTCCACGGCACCCCACGCGCCGCGTGGCTTGATATTGCCGACGTTGCCGGCGGTGTATGGGCGCGATTCGCCGGTCAGCACATAGCTGCCGAAGGCATACCAGCCGTCGGCGGTGTAGTCGGGCAGGCCGTCCGCGCGCTCGCTGTGGGCGTGCAGGTACTCGCCCTGGAACGAGAGCGGACCATGGATCCACAGCCCCTCCAGGCCCAGGCGGCGATTGCTGTCGACGTGACTGAGCGAGCCGCTGTCGATCAGGCGCACGGTCGTCAGGCCAGCCTCGGGCCTGGCGCGCCAGCGCGCCGCGGGCGAATGATCGACGCCGCGGCCGTCGGTGGTGGCGTCCGGGTGCTCCACCGACGCGGAGACGCCGAGGTGCAGCACATCGCCTTCCTTCTTCAGCGGGGTCCATGCGGCGCGTGCGGCGACGGTGGTGCCGTCGTTGTCGCCTTGCAGGTCTTCGCCGAAGTAGTAGCCGGCATTGATGAGGTACGTCGGGCGCTCGAATGCCCAGTCGATGCCCGTGCGGCGCGTTTCATAGAACGCCTGCAGCGGCAGGGCCAGTTCCATGAAGCTGTCGTTGCGCGCGCTGGTGACGCCTTCGAAGCCGACGGGCAGCTTGCTGTAACCGAAGCGGAGCTTGCCGTAGTCCTGGCCGAACAGCCATTTGGTCTCCATGCGCCAATAGACGTCCAGCCACTGCTTGGACTGGAAGTCGAAATAGACCATGGCGTCCCACTGGTCCTTCTTGCGCGCGATGAAGCCGAACTCCTTGCGCCGGTTGGTGTGGGCGTCCTCCAGCTTCTTGCTGCCGCTGACGTCCATCCAGTCGTACTGGTAGTTGCCGTAGAGCATCCACTCGCTGCCGCCCGGCGCGGTGTACTTGATCGGCCAGTTGTTGATGTCGGCGGCGCGGGCGCCGGCAGGGAGGCCCACGCCCACACTGCAGGCAAGAAGGGAGACGGCGAACGCGCGAAAGGATGTCATGGCGGCCTCGTGGGCTTCGGAAGGAACCGGCGGCTCAGCCGGCGTCGGAGAGCAGGGTGGCCTCGTCCGCGGCGGGCGAGGGCGGGCGGCCGTCCAGCGCGGCCTGCAGGCTGGCGTGGTCGAGTTCCTTCTCCCAATGCGAGACCACCACGGTGGCCACGCCGTTGCCGATGATGTTGGTGATGGCGCGCGCTTCGCTCATGAAGCGGTCGATGCCCAGGATCAGCGAAAGGCCGGCCACTGGCACCGAAGGTACGACCGCGAGTGTGGCGGCCAACGTGATGAAACCCGCGCCCGTGACGCCGGACGCGCCTTTGGACGTCAGCATCGCCACCGCGAGCAGGGTCAGTTCCTGGGTGAGCGACAGTTCCACGCCCAGCGCCTGCGCGACGAAGATCGCGGCCATGGTCAGGTAGATGTTGGTGCCGTCCAGGTTGAACGAATAGCCGCTGGGCACCACCAGGCCGACCACGGACTTGGAACAGCCCAGCCGTTCCAGTTTCTGCATCAGCGGAACCAGCGCGGATTCGGACGACGAGGTGCCCAGCACCAGCAGCAGTTCGTCGCGGATGTAGCGGAGGAATTTGAAGATGCTGAAGCCGGTGGCGCGCGCGATCGCGCCGAGCACCACCACCACGAACAGCACGCAAGCCAGATAGAAACTGCCCATCAGCTTCAGCAGCGGCCCCAGGCTGTGCACGCCGTACTTGCCGATGGTGAAGGCCATCGCGCCCATCGCACCGAGCGGCGCCAGGCGCATGATCATGCCCATGATGCGGAAGAACACCTTGGACAGCGATTCCAGCAGCGTCATCACCGGTTTGGCGCGCTCGCCGACGTGGATCATGGCAAAGCCGAACAGCAGGGCGAGCAGCAGCACCTGCAGCAGGTCGCCGTCGCCGCTGAAGGCATCGCTGAAGGTCTTGGGGATCAGGTGCAGCAGGAATTGCACGGTGCCCTGCTCGTGCGCGGCATTGGCGTACTTGGCCACCGCCGCGGCATCGAGGGAGGCCGGGGTGGCATTGAAGCCGACGCCCGGCTTGAGCGTGTTGACCACCACCAAGCCGATCACCAGCGCGAAGCTGGAGACCACTTCGAAGTAGAGAATCGCCTTCGCGCCCACGCGGCCGACTTTCTTCACGTCGGAGACGCCGGCGATGCCCAGCACCACGGTGAGGAAGATGATCGGGCCGATCAGCATCTTCACCAGCGCGATGAAACCGTCGCCCAGCGGTTTGAGCGCCACGCCGGTCTCGGGCGAGTAGTGGCCGATCAGTCCGCCCGCGACGATCGCGAGCAGGACCCAGAAATAGAAGTGGCGATAGAACTGGCGCATGACGGCATCCCGGAAGGGGGTGTCCGGGAGCTTGTCAGGCGGCTGGGCGGGGGCAAATAACACATACCGGCTAGTTGGGAGTGGCCCGGCTTCCCTGCATGGAGAGGCCGGGCCGGGCGGCATGGCGACTGGCGGCGCCATGGCGGAACGCTCCCGTCCGCCACGGACATTGGGCTGCCAGCTGATTCAGTGTGCCGAGTTCTTGCGCGTGGGTGCGCGTCAGAATTCCACGTGCGCTCGCAGGGCCACGAAGCGCGCCGGCCCACGGTCGCGGTTGTAACCGGGGTGCCGCACCCATTGCAGATCCGGGCTCAGCGTCAGGTGTTCGAAGGGCATGAAGCTGTAGTAGGCCTCCACGATCTGCTCGCGCCCGTAGTTCAGCGCGCCATCGCCCAGCACGAATCCGCTGCCGCCCAGGGCGAGGTACTCCCGGTGCGGTGCCGAAAGCGCATTCACCGCCACGCCCACGCTCAGATGGTCCTGCGTGCGCCCCCAGTGGGCTCCGGACAGCTGGAATCCGCCGCCGACGGTGCGATCCACTTCGGTGAACGCGAACGACTCGTTGCGCCCGTCGTTCCAGCCCGCGCGCATGAACAGCCCGGTATCGCCGTCGTCCGCCAACGGTAGCTCGCCGTTGAGGCCGAAGCCGTACTTGTGGCGGCCCGGACGGTCGTCGGCGCGGATGTCCGGCACCGTGCCGTTCGCCAGCGCCTCGGCGATGACCTTGCGGTAGATGCCCATGCTGGCCTGGTTCTGGAAGACCAGGGCGCGCAGCGCCCAGCCGTCCTTCTGCGGCTGGAGGGTCAGCTCCATCTGCTGTCCGCGCGCGCGTTGCAGCGACGGCACGAGCTGCGAGCCATTCGCTTCGCGCGGCATGCGGTAGATGCCGTAGCGCAGGCTCCAGCCGGATTCGACCAGGCCGACCATCAGGCCTTCCGTATAACCGCGCGTATCGGCGGCGAAGTCCCACGCGACGTCATTGAACAGCGCCCAGTTCATGAACTGCGTGCGCGTGCCATTGGCGTAGCGGTTCTTGTCGAAGTCGTCGTTGATGGCCATCTTGCCGATCTTCACTTCGAGCCGGCGCGACGCTTCCTTGCCCGGCAGCTGATCCATGGCGCGCTCGACGTCGTCGGTCTCGTCGCCCAGCGGCAGCGTCCAGCGCAGGAAACGGCGCGCGACGTACGGCGTCTTGCCCAGGCTGGCGGAGCCGGAACGGATGACATCGCCATTGGTGAGGCCACCCATGCCGGTGGCGCCGCTGACGCCTTCGCCCTTGAACATTTCCACGTCGACGTAGAACTGGAAGTGCGCCGGCAGGGCGACGCCGAGGTATGCGCCGAACGTGTGCGAACGCTGGGTGTCGGTGCGCGCGCTGAGACTGAGCGGGCCGGCGTACGGCGAGCGCACCCGGTCCTGATGCTGGTCGACGAAGGTGTACTGCGCGCCGAGCCACTGGGGCACGAACAGGGGCGCTTCGTCGGCGTGAAGGGGCAGGGCGGCCAGCAAGGCGGCGGCCGCGAAGAGACGTGCGACTTTCATCGTTCATTCCGTGCAGGGGCGCGGAATGACGCGATCAGGCGGACCCGACCCCGTTCACGGCCGCGCCGTGGATACGCAGGTTGTGTGGCGCCGTCATGCCGCGCGCGCGGCAGGTGACGCCCGTGGCAGGGTCACTGTCCATGAGGGGTCGGGGTGGTCTCGTGAATGCCCTGGAGCAGGGCGGGCGCATCGTCGCTGTGCGGTTGCAGCATGTCAATCGTTTGTTCTTGCGGGCGCGCATGAAAAAAGGCCGCCTTGCGGCGGCCTTCTCCGTAACGATGGCGTGGGGCGATCAGCCGCCGCGCGAAGCCTTCTTGCGATCGTTCTCGGTGAGGTGCTTCTTGCGCAGGCGGATTTCCTTGGGCGTGATCTCCACCAGCTCGTCGTCGTCGATGAAGTCCAGCGCCTGTTCCAGCGAGAACTTGATCGCGGGCGTCAGCTGGATCGCGTCGTCCTTGCCCGAGGCGCGCATGTTGGTCAGAGGCTTGGGCTTGATCGCGTTCACGGTCAGGTCGTTGTCCTTCGCGTGGATGCCCACCAGCTGGCCTTCGTAGACCGAGTCGCCTTCCGCCGCGAACAGCTTGCCGCGTTCCTGCAGCGGCCCCAGCGAATAGGCGGGCGTGGTGCCGGCGGCGTTGGCGATCATCACGCCGTTGAGACGCTTGGCGATCTGCCCTTCTTCCTTCGGACCGTAGTGGTCGAACACATGGAACAGCAGGCCCGAACCCTGGGTGAGGGTCTTGAACTGATTCTGGAAGCCGATCAGGCCGCGCGCCGGGATCATGTACTCGAGGCGCACGCGGCCCTTGCCGTCCGGCTCCATGTTCTTGAGCTGGCCCTTGCGCACGCCCAGGCGCTCCATCACCGGGCCCTGGTGGATCTCTTCCACGTCGACCACCAGCTGCTCGTACGGCTCCATCTTCTGGCCGTCGATCTCCTTGATGATCACTTCCGGACGCGACACGGCCAGCTCGTAGCCTTCGCGGCGCATGTTCTCGATCAGCACCGACAGGTGCAGCTCGCCGCGGCCGGAAACCAGGAATTTGTCGGCGTCCGAGCCCTGCTCGACGCGCAGCGCCACGTTGTGGACCTGCTCGCGCTCGAGGCGCTCCTTGATCTGGCGGCTGGTGAGGAACTTGCCGCCGGAGAGGTCCTTGTTACCGGCGAACGGCGAGTTGTTCACCTGGAAGGTCATGCTGATGGTCGGCTCGTCCACCGTCAGCGCCGGCAGCGCCTCGGGCGCGTCGAGCGCGGTCACGGTGTCGGAAATGGTCAGCTCCTGGATGCCGGAGATGGCCACGATGTCGCCGGCCTCGGCGGTGTCCTGCTCGATGCGCTCCAGGCCCATGAAGCCCAGCACCTGCAGCACCTTGCCCTGGCGCTTCTTGCCATGGCGGTCGATCACGGCCACCGGCATGTTCTTCTTCAACGTGCCGCGCTGGATGCGGCCGATGCCGATCACGCCGACGAAGTTGTTGTAGTCGAGCTGGCTGATGCGCATCTGGAACGGGCCTTCCGGATCCACGTCCGGCTTGGGCGCGTGCTTCATGATGGCTTCGTACAGCGGGGTCATGTCGCCCTCGCGGACTTCCGGGTCGAGCGAGGCGTAGCCGTTGAGCGCCGAGGCGTAGACGATCGGGAAGTCCATCTGCTCCGGCGTGGCGCCGAGGCGGTCGAACAGATCCCACACCTGCTCGACGACCCACTCCGGACGGGCGCCCGGGCGGTCGATCTTGTTGACCACCACGATCGGCTTGAAGCCCATCGCGAAGGCCTTCTGGGTGACGAAGCGGGTCTGCGGCATCGGGCCGTCCATCGCATCGACCAGGATCAGCACGGTGTCCACCATCGACAGCACGCGCTCCACCTCGCCGCCGAAGTCGGCGTGTCCGGGGGTGTCGACGATGTTGATGCGGTTGCCCTGCCAGGTGATGGCGGTGTTCTTGGCCAGGATGGTGATGCCGCGCTCTTTTTCCTGGTCGTTGCTGTCCATCACGCGTTCGGCCAGCACGGTGCGCTCCGAGAGCGTGCCGGACTGCTTCAGCAGCTGGTCGACGAGCGTGGTTTTGCCGTGGTCGACGTGGGCGACGATGGCGATATTGCGCAGATTTTCGATGGACATGGGATCGGCTCGGGCGGCCGGAGGGCCGTCGCGTAGGTTTCTCAAGGGCGAATCGGCCAATTATACGGAGTTATGTGACAGCTTGCTTGAACGCCGTTTTCAAGCGCCGCTCCCTCGGCGTGTCGAGGAGCGGACGCCGTCTCGAGCCGCGCCGGACGGCTAGCGGGCCGCGCCGGCCGGCTCGCCGTCCGCCACCGGATCGCCGTGCCGGCAATCGGCCGGCAGGTACTTGTCCTCGACGCCCTCGGCCCGGCAGTGCCAGGTCCAGGCCTGGCCCGCCTGCTCCGGCGTCAGCACCACGGTGCCTCCGGACAGCTTGGCCTGGCCCGTCCCGGCGAGGCTCAGCTCGATCCTGCCGGTGCCGATGGCCAGCGCGCCATGGGCGTCCTCGTCCAGGCCGGCTTCCTTGGCATTCTTCGGCCAGCGGCCCGTGGTCTGGCGGAACTCGATCATGGAGATCTTGGCCGGTTCGGCGGTGGCCAGGGTCTGGGCGACCTTGCTGCGCAGGCTGTAGTCCTGGTACGCGGGAATCGCCACGGCCGCGGCTATGGCGGCGGTGGCGACGGCGACCATGCCGTTGGAGCCGCTGGTCACCATCTCCAGCGGATTCTGTTCGTAGGTCAGGCCGAGGGAGAGGTCGTTCTGGCTGGCATCGAGGCTTGCGCCGATCACGCCGTCACGAGGCAGGTCGAGTGTGTGGGCGGCCGGCAGCGCGGACAGGTCGACCGTGCCGCCGC
This sequence comes from Dyella sp. BiH032, assembly GCF_031954525.1. Classification (NCBI taxonomy): domain Bacteria; kingdom Pseudomonadati; phylum Pseudomonadota; class Gammaproteobacteria; order Lysobacterales; family Rhodanobacteraceae; genus Dyella; species Dyella sp. BiH032. The sequence continues at coordinate 3,761,708 of NZ_CP134867.1, read as the reverse complement.
TGGCATCGTCGACGTACTGGAGCAGCTGCAGGTAGCCGTAATAGGCCTTGCGCTGCGCATCGCGCGACGTGGCGGTATAGGCGAGCAGGCCCGCCGTGCCGGGATGGGCCTGGACCTTCAGCCACTCGTCCATGCGCGTATCCAGCTTGGCGGCGGCGCGATCGGCGAGGGCCTGGGGCAGCTTGGCGAAGACGAGGTAATCGCCGTCTTCGATCCAATACAGATGGGAACCGAGGCGGCCGAGCAGCGCGAGCAGGGTGCCCTGGTCCTTGTCATGGCCATCTTCGCCCTCGCCATGCAGGCGATCGCCGAAGTGGCCGGGGATCCACAGCGAATGCACCTGGGCACCTTCCACGGGGAGAACCCGGTAACTCCAATGCCGCGTCTGGGCCAGGTCCTCCAGGCGGGCGTACAGGGCTTTACGGTCGCGCACGCGCATGGCCGTGTAGGTGCCGGCGTCGTCCTCGTAGTTGACTAGCTCGGGGCCGATCCATTGGCTGAGCTCGGCAAGGTCGAAGCCCGCCTTCTGCTTCAACTCGCCCATGGCTTTGCGATAGGCACCGGCGCGCTCGGCGCCGAAGTTCAGCGTGAGGCTGTCCTCGAACGCCTTGACCTGCTCGGTGCCGGGCAAGGCCATGGTCACCACCCAGGAAGGCTTGCCCGCGACCTTGAAGCCCGGCACGAATTGCTTCGGTGCCAGATACCCCAGCAGGCGGGCCTGCGGCGCGTGCAGGCGCACCTGGAACCGGCCGTGGCCGTCCACCGCGCCCCAGCCGAAGGCGATGCTGTCGGCCTTGGCGGTGAAGTCGCCCGGCAGCGTGCCCACCTGATCGGCGGGGATCGCGCCGGATGCGAGGCCGCCGAGGCCGTGCGTGCTAAACCAGGCGAACATGCCTTGGCCGGAAGCGTCGATCCGCGCTTCCTGCGCGGCCACCCGGGCGACCACGTCGCTGGCCTCGGGCTTGTTCGTCTCGCCGATCAGCGCGGCGAGCGTGCCGCGGTCCGGAGGCGTGCCGGCGGCGGTGCCGGAGCGTGCCATGAGGACGAACAGGCGTCCGCTCGCGGCGTCGAAATGCAGCAGTTCGCCGGATGCCAGCGCGCCATCGCCCTTGGCGTCGAGCGGCGCCTGCAGGTGCAGCGCGCCGAGCTGCGCGAAGCGGGCATTGAGCGTGGCCACGTCGCGCTGTTCCAACTGGGTAGTCGCCAGCAGCATGCTGCCCGGCGAGAGCATGCCCAGCGGATCGACCGCGGCGACTTCCAGCGGAGAACGCAGGTCCGAGAGCAAGGCGAGCATGAAAGGAGTCGCCCCGGCGTCGGCCAGCAGTTTGTCCTTGGCGATGGCATCGCGCAGCGCCGCGACCGCCTTCAGGTGTTGCTCGCTGGCCAGGGCGGCATCCAGCGGACGGCCATTCGGCACGGCGCCCAGCAGGCCCCACGGCGAAGGAATCCGCACATAGCCCACAGTGCGCGCGGGCAGATGCCGGTTGAGCCAGGCGGGCTGGGAAAGCTGTTCCTGCGCGCGACGCACGGCGTTGGCATCGGCGCTGGGCGCCTGCTCGCGATGACAGGCGCCAAGCATGGCGCACACGGAAAGCACAGCGGCGGAAAGAAGGCGGCGCGACGGTTTCATCCTTGAACTCCTGGATTCCAAAATGATGCTGCGATGGGCGCGGTCGCCGCGCCGGAAGCGGCCGGACTATAGCAAAGCGCCCGGCCGCGGCTCGCGCGTATCGATGCTCCCGTAAAAACCGCTGGGAGTAACGCCGCGGCTGACGCGTCGTGGCGGTTCGATGGCCGGTCAGGACGCAGTGCGCGCCTTCGTCACCCGGCTGGCGGTGTCCTTGTGCAACTGGGCGGAAAGCCAGGCGCCCGCGGCGACCAAAAGATCGAGGTCGACGCCGGTGTGCATGCCCATCCCGTGCAGCATGTAGACCACATCCTCGCTGGCCACGTTGCCGGTGGCGCCCTTGGCGTACGGGCAGCCGCCGGTGCCGGAGACCGCGCTGTCCACCACGCGCACGCCTTCCTCCAGGCAGGCCAGGATGTTGGCGAGCGCCTGGCCGTAGGTGTCGTGGAAATGCACGGCGAGGGCCGCCATCGGCACCTCCGCCGCCACCGCTTTGAGCATGGCGCGGGCCTTGGTCGGGGTGCCGACGCCGATGGTGTCGCCGAGCGAGATCTCATGGCAGCCGAGTTCGTGCAGTCGCGCCGCGACGCGCACCACGTCCGCCACGGGCACTTCGCCCTGGTAGGGGCAGCCGAGCACAGTCGAGACGTAACCGCGCACCTTCAGGCCGTCCGCCTTGGCCAGCTCGAGGACCGGACGGAAGCGCTCGATCGATTCGTCGATGCCGGCATTGATGTTCTTGCGATTGAATGCCTCGGACGCCGCCGCGAACACGGCGACCTCGGCGGCACCCACCTCGCGCGCGCGCCGGTAGCCCTGCTCGTTCGGCACCAGCACGGGATAGCTCACGCCGGGCACCTTGCGGATGCCTTGGAAAACCTCGGCGGCGTCGGCCAGCTGCGGCACCCATTTGGGGCTGACGAAGCTGGTGGCTTCGATCGTCTGCAAGCCGGTGGAAGAGAGGCGGTCGATCAAGGCGATCTTCACGTCGGCCGGAAGCAGCGTCTTTTCGTTCTGCAGACCGTCCCGGGGGCCGACTTCGACGATGCGGACGTGGTGATCGATGCTGTTCATGGCGACGTGAGATCCATGGGAGAGAAAAGGAAATGCGTCCGTCCGCGTGCCGCTCAAGTGGCGAAGCGCACCAGCACCGCATCGGCCTCGACGAAATCGCCCTGGGCCGCGCCGATGCTGTCGACGGTACCGGCGCGCGGCGCCTTGAGCGCCAGTTCCATCTTCATCGCTTCCATCACCAGCAGTTCCTGGCCTTCCTCCACCTGGTCGCCGGGTTTGGCTCTCACCAGCACGATGCGGCCGGGCATGGGCGCGACGATCTGATTGCCGCCGGCGCCTTCCTTGGATGCCCAGGCGAAGGCCTCGGCGCGAGTGAACGCGTGGCGGTGTCCGTCGGCGTCGTGCACCAGCACGCGCTGCGCATCGGCACGCAGCGGGAGGCGTTGCGCTTCGCCGTCGAAGCGCGCGCTGAGCGTTTCGCCGTCATGACGCGCCCCGGTCACGTGGCATTCGGCATCGCCGTGACGCAGGCGGTAGTCGCCATCATGGCCGTGGGCCTCGATTTCATAGCGCTGCTCGCGCAAGGACAGCGCCACGATGCGCTTGCCGGCGTGGCCGACGCGCCAGGCATCGGCGCGCGCCCAGGGCGAGAACGGGTCGGCGCCGTAACGCGCCGCGGTCGCCGTGACGCCTTCGTCATGCAGCAGCGCCGCGACGGCCGCGGCGAACAGCATGCGCGGCGCGGGCGCGGTATCGCCGGCGAGGAATTCATCCAGATGGCGATCGAGATAGCCGGTGTCGATGCGGCCTTCCACCACGGCCGGATGGCGGGTCAGGCGCTCGAGGAAGGCGATGTTCGACTTGGGGCCGGCGATCTCGCAGGTCATCAGCGCATCGCGCAGGCGCTGCAGGGCCTGCGGGCGATCGGCGCCGTACACGATGAGCTTGGCGATCATCGGATCGTAGAAGATCGTGACCGTGTCGCCTTCAATCACGCCGCCATCGATGCGCACGTGGCGCGAGCGCTCGGGCAGGCGCAGCCGCAGCAGCTTGCCGGAGCCGGGGAGGAAGTTCTGTTCCGGGTCTTCCGCGTAAAGGCGCACTTCAATGGCGTGACCATGCGCCCGGATGTCCTCCTGGCGCAGCGGCAGCGGCTCGCCGGCGGCGACGCGCAGTTGCCATTCGACCAGATCCAGGCCGAGGGTTTCCTCGGTGACCGGGTGCTCTACCTGCAGGCGCGTATTCATCTCCATGAAGAAGAATTCGCCGTCCTGGCCCACGATGAATTCCACCGTGCCGGCGCCCACGTAATCGACGGCGAGCGCGGCGGCCACCGCGGCGGCGCCCATGGCGGCGCGGCGCTCGGGCGTGAGGAAAGGCGAGGGCGTTTCCTCCAGTACCTTCTGGTAGCGGCGCTGGGCCGAACACTCGCGTTCGTTGAGATGGATGACGTTGCCGTGCGTGTCGCCGAACACCTGGAACTCGATATGGCGCGGGTGCTCGACGTAGCGCTCCAGGATCACGCGCGTATCGCCGAAGGCGTTGGCCGCCTCGCGTTGCGCGGAGGCGAGCGCGTCGGCGAATTCCTTCTCGGCACGCACGATGCGCATGCCTTTGCCGCCGCCGCCCGCAGCGGCCTTGATCATCAGCGGGAAGCCGGTGCGCCGCGCCTGCTCGGCGAGGAAATCCGTGTCCTGGTTGTCGCCGTGGTAGCCGGGCACCAGCGGCACCGTGTGCTTCTCCATCAGCGCTTTCGCCGCGGCCTTGGAACCCATCGCATCGATGCTTTCCGGGCGCGGCCCGATGAAGGCGATGCCGGCATCGGCGCAGGCGCGCGCGAAGGCGGTGTTCTCGGAAAGGAATCCGTAGCCGGGGTGGATCGCCTGCGCGCCGCTGCGCCGGGCGACGTCGAGGATGGCGTCGGTGCGCAGGTAGGAATCGGCTGGACGCGGGCCGCCGATGGGCCAGGCTTCATCCGCCAGACGCACGTGTTGCGCGTCGGCGTCGGCCTCGGAGTAGACGGCGATGGTACGGATGCCGAGACGGCGGCAGGTGCGGATCACGCGGCAGGCGATTTCGCCGCGGTTGGCAATGAGTACGCGCTCGAACATGCACGGGTCCGTCAGGTGGGGTGCAAAGTCCGTAACGCTAGCAGAACGGGCGTTTCAGGCCGATGCGCGGCGCAGCATGCCTTTGCGCCCTCTCTCCGCCGGAGAGGGCTGGGGTGAGAGGACCTGGGGAGCGGAGGAGCGGGAGCCTTTGCAAATACGCCGGGCTTCGTACAGCCTCTTTCTCGATCGCTGGTCCCTTATCCGCATATGACCGAAGGGAATCCCCGTGAAACCCTTCCTCAGTGGAGAGAAGGGTTTCACGCAGGAATTACTCGCCTTCCCAGTAATCCACCGACTCGCCTTGCCTTCCCACCACGCGGAAAAACTGCGGCGTGCCGTCCGCGGAGGGGCCGAAGTTGGCCATCACGCCGTACTTCCCGCTGTCGGGGTATTCGCATACTTCCGGATACTGCATGGTGCTGATGCTCAGATAGCGCAGGTCCGAACTGCCGGTGTTGACGATCTGGTGTGCCGCCTCCGGTCCGCCGGGCGGGCAGGCAATGATGTCGCCGGGCCGGATCGCGTGCCGCTCCTCGCCGATGCGCACTTCGCCTTCGCCTTCGAGCACGAAGAACATTTCCTCGTTCACGCGATGGTGGTGGAACGGATAGCCGCGCATGCCCGGCGGCAGCACGGTGAGGTTGTAGCCGAGCTTCTGCGCGCCTAGCAGGGGCGAAATGCGCGCGACGCGCGCATCGAAACGCTCGGCGGCCGCGCCCGTGGGCGCGAAGCCTACCTGGTAGGGCTGCGGCTGGACGTCGGCGATGTTGAGAATGTGGCGGGGCATGGACGGTCCTGGCGGTTGCCGGCGAAGGTCAGGCGGGCAGGTGGCAGACGGCTTCCACGTTGTGGCCGTCCAGGTCCAGCACGAAGGCGGCGTAGTAATGGCTGTGGTAGTGCGGGCGCAGGCCGGGCTCGCCGTTGCTGGTGCCGCCGGCGGCCATGGCTTCCCGATAGAAGGCATCCACGGCGGCGTGGGTTTTGGCGACGAAGGCGACGTGGATGGTGGAGAGCGCCGCGTTGGGGCTGCTGCTGATCCAGAAGCAAGGCTTGCCGTCGATGCCGAAGCCGGCATGCGCGCGGGTGCCGGTGACTTCCTGGGGCACTTCCATCACCAGGCCGCCGCCCAGCGGGGCGAGCACGCGTTCGTAGAAGGCCTTGCTGCGCGCGTAGTTCGAAACGGGCACGCCGATATGGTCGAGCATGGACGACTCCTTCGATGGATGCGATGGCCAGACGGCAGTTTATGCCTGGACCAGCCAGGCCGGCGTGCGCTTGTCGAGGAAGGCGCCGAGTCCTTCCTGGCCTTCGGCGGAGACGCGCAGGCGGGCGATCAGGGCGGCGTTCTCGCGGTCGACCGCCTCGGCCCAGGCCTCGTCCAGGCCGGCCACGCCGAGCGCCAGGCGCTTGGCTTCGGCCTGCGCGACAGGACCGGCCTTGGCGAGCGCGGCCAGCGCGCTGTCTACCGCGGCATCCAGGCCGTCCGCCGGCACGCACTGGTGCAGCAGGCCGATGCGCTGCGCCGTGGGCGCGTCGAACAGTTCGCCGGTGAGGAACAGGCGCCGCGCCTGCCGCAGGCCGATCGCGGCGATCACGTAGGGCGAGATCACCGCCGGCACCAGCCCGAGCTTGACCTCGGTCAGCCCGAATTTCGCGCCATCCACGCCGATGGCGATGTCGCAACAGGCGACCAGGCCCACGCCGCCGCCGTAGGCCGCGCCGTTGACGCGCGCCACGGTGGGCTTGGGCAGGTATTGCAGGGTGCGCATCAGATGGGCCAGGCGCAGGGAATCCTCGCGGTTCTCCGCTTCGCTGGCCTTGGCCATGCCGCGCATCCAGTTCAGGTCGGCGCCGGCGGAAAAGCTGGCGCCCTCGCCAGTGAGCACAACGGCGCGCACGCCGGCATCGCTTCCGGCGGCTTCCAGGGCGTTCGTCAGTTCGGCGATCAGGGCGTCGTCGAAAGCGTTGTGCAGTGCCGGGCGGTTCAGCGCCAGCGTGCGTACGCCGGCGCGGTCGGAGGTTCGGAGGCTCGTGTACATGCGGGTTCCGGGGCGGCAAAGCGCCTAGGGTAAGGGAAGGCGGCCGGGAGCAAGAGCTTGCGGCGGCGAAAGCCGCGGCAACGCGCCACGATGGCATTCCCCCGTGACCGGCGGATCACTGTACAATGCGAACCATTCTTATTTGAGTGGTGGCCGTGCGACTGTCCGACCTGCCCAATGGGGCGCCTGCCGTGGTGGACCGAGTGGACGATGCTCATGCCGATGATCTGATCGCGCAGCGCCTGCGCGACCTGGGCTTTGTCGAAGGCGAGCCCGTCCGCGTCGTGGCGCGTGGACCGCTGGGCGCGGATCCCTTGCTGATCCAGATCGGTTCCACACGCTTCGCGCTGCGCCGCACCGAGGCAGCGCGCATCACCGTGCGGAGCGGAGAGCAGGCCAAAGGAGAGCGGGCATGAGCGCCAGCACCCTGCGCATCGCCCTGGTCGGCAACCCCAACTGCGGCAAGACGGCGCTGTTCAACCAGCTCACCGGCGGCCGCCAGAAGGTCGCCAACTATGCCGGCGTCACTGTCGAGCGCAAGGAAGGCCGCTTCACTGCGCCGAGCGGGCGCGTGCTGCACCTGCTGGACTTGCCCGGCACCTACAGCTTCGATGCCACCAGCCCGGACGAGCAGATCACCCGCGATGTGTGCGAGGGCGTCTATCCCGGCGAACCGGCGCCCGACCTGATCGTATGCGTGGCCGACGCCACCAACCTGCGCCTGCACCTGCGCTTCGTGCTGGAAGTGAAGCGCCTGGGCCGTCCGGTGGTGCTGGCGCTTAACATGATGGATACCGCGCGCCGCCGCGGCATCCGGATCGACATCGCCGAGCTGCAGCGCCGCCTGGGCATTCCGGTGGTCGAGACGGTCGCGGTGAAGCGCGGCGGCGCGAAGGCGCTGATCGAGCGCGTGGATGGCGAGGTGCCGTCCGCTCCGCCGGCGCTGCCGGACGACCCCGCCAGCCGCGCCGACCTGCACGCGCAGGTGCGCGAGCTGCTCGCCGCCACGGTGGTGATGCCGCGCAGCACCGACGCCATCGATGACGCGATCGATCGCTGGGCGCTGCATCCGGTGTTCGGCCTCGCCATCCTGGCGGTGCTGATGTTCCTGATCTTCCAGGCGGTGTTTTCCTGGGCACAGCCGATCATGGACGCGATCGAAGTGGGCGTGGCCTCGCTCGGCGCGTGGGTGACCGGTTTCCTGCCGCCGGACAGCGCGCTGCACAGCCTGCTCAACGAAGGCATCTTCGCGGGGCTGGGCGCGGTGCTGGTGTTCCTGCCGCAGATCCTGATCCTGTTCCTTTTCATCCTGGTGCTGGAGGAATCCGGCTACCTGCCGCGCGCGGCCTTCCTGCTGGATAAGCTGATGTTCAAGGCGGGCCTGACCGGGCGCGCCTTCATTCCGCTGCTGTCGAGCTTCGCCTGTGCCATTCCCGGCATCATGGCGACGCGCAGCATCACCGATCCGCGCGACCGCCTGACCACTATCCTGGTGGCGCCACTGATGACCTGCTCGGCGCGCCTGCCCGTGTATACGCTGCTGATCGCCGCGTTCATCCCGCAACGTACGGTGGGCGGCATTTTCAATCTGCAGGGTGTGGTCCTGTTCACGCTGTACGTCGCCGGCATCGTCAGCGCGCTGACCGTGGCTTTTGTGATCAAGCGTTTCCGCAAGGACAAGAGCGAGCACGCGCTGCTGATGGAACTGCCGTCGTATCGCCTGCCCAATCCGCGCGACGTCGCGCTCGGGCTGTGGGAGCGCGCGCTGGTCTTCCTGAAGCGCGTCGGCGGAATCATCCTGGCGCTGACTGTGTTGCTGTGGTTCCTGTCCAGCTTCCCGGCGCCGCCGGAAGGCGCGACGCAGCCGGCCATCGACTACAGCCTGGCCGGGCGCCTGGGCCGTGCACTGCATTACGTGTTCGCGCCGGTGGGTTTCAACTGGCAGATCTGCATCGCGCTGATCCCCGGCCTGGCCGCGCGCGAAGTGGCGGTGTCGGCATTGGGCACGGTGTACGCGATGTCCGGTGGCGACGACGCCGTGGCCAGCCAGCTCGGCCCGGTGATCGCGCAGCAGTGGTCGCTGGCGACGGCGCTGTCGCTGCTGGCGTGGTACGTGTTCGCGCCGCAGTGCATGTCGACGCTGGCGGTGATCCGCCGCGAGACCAATTCCTGGCGCAATGTGGCGATCACGGCCGGTTATCTGTTCGGCCTCGCGTACCTTGCGTCGCTGATCACCTACCAGGTGGCGAGGGCGCTGACATGAGTACGTTCCACCTGGTGCAGGGCCTGGTTATCGGCGCGCTGGTGCTGTTCAGCGCGGGGTACGCGTTCCGCAAGCTGCTGCCGGGCATGAGCACGCGCTGGCTGGCGGCCGCATCGGCCTCGCTCAACAAGCCTTGGCGTGCCTCCTGGCTGCGTGCGCTGGGCCGCTGGCTGCAGCCGGCGCAGGCCACCGGCAACTGCGGCGATGGTTGCGGCACCTGTGGCAGCTGTGGACCGAAGCCGCCGTCGTCCGCTCGGCCGGATGTCCAGCCGCTGGAATTCCGGCCGCGCAACCGTCCCGCGCCCTGAGCGGGCGTTTCAGGCGGCAGTCCGGCTCGGGCGGCGGCGCCCACGCTCCTTCCACGCGTCGGCCAGCCAGAAGCCCAATGCAATGCAGGCGCCGAGTTCCACCAGCGGCAGGTTGGATATTCCTTCGCTGGTGAACAGGGCACGCAGCACATTGATGAGGACAATCCAGCCGATCGGATGCATGCGCACCGGCAGCGGCCCGGCGCCGCTGCGTTCGCGGTAACGGCGGACCCCCAGCACGATGGCGAGGACCACGACCACATCGCCTACGAGCACGTGGGCGCCCAGGTACTTGAGCGCCACGCCGAGCGCGGCGATCAGCGGGATGCAGGCCCAGCGCAGCCACGGCCAGCGCTGGCCGGACGAGTCGGGCATACGCTGCCAGTCATCGAGCCATTGCCAGCCCAGGTAGGCGAGCGCCAGGCCGCCGACACCGCCGATCCATGCCGAAATAGTGGGAAAGACCTCCCACGCCTTGTCCGCGTTGCCACCGCTCAGTGCGATCAGGCCGAACAGCACGGCGATGATCGCGATGGCGGCGACGGTTCCGGTCACGACGCGCACGGCATGGACCGCGGAGCGGGGCAGCGACAACCTGCGTTCGCCCGCCAACGTCCAGAACCGTAACTGCGCCGGAGGCATGTAGGGGAGGAGTTCCTCCAGATGGTCCTCACTCAGGCGCGTCGCGAAACGTGCCAGCTCGCCCGGGCGCTCAGGCAGCATCGCCACGCGCAGCGCCTGTCCCCATCGGAATGGGCGCGACAGCTGGCGCAGCATGCGGCGCGTCATCTTGACGTTCGGTGCCTGGCCCGGCCAGCCGGGATCGTGCGCGCGCCGTGCCAGCGCCTCGATGTGCTCCGGCTGCAGTTCCCATTGCAGCCGCATGCGGCGGCGCAGCCGCTGCAGCGCGAAGGGGTCGTAACCCGCCTGCACGTGGTCCAGATCGAAGAACCGCAGCAGGGCATCGAAGCTCTCGCCCGGCATGGGGGCGGGGCGCTGCCGGAGGCGGGCCATCATGCGCTGGCCCAGCTCGGACTTGGCTTGCAGCGACCATAATTCATGCCGGGTGCCCAGCCATTGCAGCAAGGCCTCGGTGTTGGCATGTCCGGCCATCGCAAGCATCTCGTCCAGCAGCCGTTCCAGGTCCACCGCGGTAACGGGAAGCTGGTCCGTCTCCCGGGCCATGGCCGGCGCGGATCGCGGCCGCCGGGTCGGGACAAGGGCGACGGCCGGCATGTTCTCGACGGGCTCGGTTTGCGCCGACGCCTCGGCGAGCGCCTCCGTCTCGTGTTCCCCGGACGGGGCCGGCACCGCTTCGGCGCGGTGACTACAGAGACGAAGCGCCAGTTCGTACGCCTCGCGCAGGCGCTGGAAGCCGGCGGGGTCTTCGTCGGGACGCACGCTCCGCAGGCGCTGTGCGTACGCGCGCTTGATGCTGCGCTCGTCGGCGTCCGGAGACAGGCCGAGCAGTTCGAAGGCCCACATCAGAGCTGGCGCTCCAATTGGTCCAGGGCGGTGCTGAAGTGGCCGCGGTGTTCGCGGATGAGATGCTCGTCCTGGGTCTCCAGCGATTGCCGGAACTGCGCGATCCACTGCTGCACTGTATCGCGGGCCTGCAGGTGTTCTTCGTAGAGGCGTTCGGCGCGGGCCAGCAGTGCGATGTTCTCCTGCTTGTCGCGCGGATGGATCTTGATATCCTGCAGGGCGGCGAGGCGCGTGCGGATCTCCTCGGGGCTGAGCAGGCCTGGGTTCTGTTCCAGGATCAGCTCGTGCCTTTCGCCAGTGGCCAGCACCGTGGCTTCGGCCTGCAACACGCCGTTGATGTCGTAGGTAAAGCGCAGGCGCACGCCGTTCTCGCTGGCGGCACGGTTGGGCGGCAGCGGCACCATCATTTCGCCCAGCTTGATGTTGCGCTCGACCATCGGGCTTTCGCCCTGGTACACGTCGAGGTTCAACACGCTCTGGTTGTCGTACAGCGGGTAATAGGTTTCTTCGCGGCTGACCGGCACGGTGCTGTTGCGGTGGATGATGGGCGAGAACAGCCCGCCGAGGATCTGGCCGTTGGCATCGCGGCGCGATACCGCGGTACCCAGCGTGTACGGGCATACATCGGTAAGGATCACTTCCTCCAGGCGCTCGTCGCGCGCCTTGAGACCCGCTGCGATGCATGCGCCCAGGGCGATGGCCTGGTCGGGATTGACGTGGCGCAGCGGCAGGCGGCCGAACATGCGCGACACCAGCCGCGCCACCAGGGGCATGCGACTGGCGCCGCCGACCAGCACGATCTCGCTCAGCTGCGCCGGTTGCAGGCGCGCATCGCGCATGGCCCGTTCGACCGGCGCGCGCATGCGCTGGATCAGTGGCTCGCACAAGCGGGCGAAGCGGTCCTCGTCGATGCTCCAGGAACGTGCCTGGCCGTCGAGCGTGATCTCGACTGCCGCTTGCGCCGGGCCGGAGAGCGAGCGCTTGAGCTGTTCGAGGCGCCGCCGCAGCTGGCCGAGTTCGCCGGCAGGCAGTTTTTCCGGCGCCAGACCCTGGTCGCCGCAGAACGCGGCCACGAGCACGTCGAGGAAATCTTCGCCGCCCAGGAAGTTGTCGCCCGCGCTCGCATGCACCTCGACGACGCCGTCGAACAGTTCGAGGATCGACACGTCGAAGGTGCCGCCGCCAAGATCGAAGATGGCGAAGCGCGAGCCGTCGCGTTGCTCCTGCAGCCCGTAGGCGAGGGCGGCCGCGGTGGGTTCGTTGATCAGCCGCTCGACGCGGATGCCGGCCAGTTCGCCCGCGGCGCGGGTGGCCTTGCGCTGCGCATCCGAGAAATAGGCCGGTACGCTGATCACCGCCTCGGTGACCTTCTCGCCGGTGGCGGCTTCCGCGTCAGCGATGAGCGAGCGCAGGATCAGCGCGGACAGCTCTTCCGGACGAAACGCGCGCGACCCCAGCTTCGTTTCCCGCGGGGTGCCCATCCAGCGCTTGAACGCGGCGACACTGTCGCTCGGATGGCTGACCATGCGGTCGCGCGCGGCCTGGCCCACAATCACGTGGCCCTGGTCGTCCACGCTCACCACGGACGGCGTCAGCAGCTCGCCCAGCGCGTTGGGAAACAGCCTGGGGCCGTCCGCACCGTATTGACCGACGAGCGAATGCGTCGTGCCCAGGTCGATACCTACCATCATCCTTGATTCCCCCTTTCGGAATCGCTGTGTTTTCTTCGGATTCGGCTACATGCGGAAAACGCCGTACCGCTGCGGCTCGATCGGCGCGTTGAGCGAGGCGGAGATAGCCAGGCCGAGCACGCGGCGGGTATCCGCCGGATCGATGATGCCATCGTCCCACAGGCGCGCGCTGGCGTAGTAGGGGTGGCCCTGGCGCTCGTACTGGTCGCGGATGGGAGCCTTGAAGGCTTCCTCGTCTTCCGCGCTCCAGCTCTTGCCGGAGGCTTCGAGGCCGTCACTGCGCACGGTGGCCAGCACCGAGGCCGCCTGTTCGCCGCCCATCACGCTGATGCGCGCGTTCGGCCACATCCACAGGAAGCGCGCACCGTAGGCGCGGCCGCACATAGCGTAGTTGCCGGCGCCGAAACTGCCGCCGATCACCACGGTGAACTTCGGCACGTGCGAGCAGGCCACCGCGGTGACCATCTTGGCGCCGTCCTTGGCGATGCCGGCGTTTTCATATTTCTTGCCGACCATGAAGCCGGTGATGTTCTGCAGGAACACCAGCGGTACGTTGCGCTGGTTGCACAGCTCGATGAAATGCGCGCCTTTGAGCGCGCTTTCCGAGAACAGAATGCCGTTGTTGGCGACGATGCCCACCGGGTAGCCGTGGATGTGCGCGAAGCCGCACACCAGGGTCTTGCCGTAACGCGCCTTGAATTCGTGGAACTCGGAACCGTCGACGATGCGCGCGATCACCTCGCGGATGTCGAAAGGACGACGGGTGTCTTGCGGGATGACGCCGTAAAGTTCTTCGGCCGCATAGCGGGGCTCGGAGGGCTGGCGCAGGGCCAGCGGCATGTCCTTCTTCCGGTTGAGGCTGGCGACGATGTCGCGTGCGATCGATAGCGCGTGGGCGTCGTTCTCGGCAAAGTGATCGGCCACGCCCGAAATAGACGTATGGACATCCGCGCCGCCCAGCGCCTCGGCGTCCACCACTTCGCCCGTGGCTGCCTTCACGAGCGGCGGGCCGCCGAGGAAGATGGTGCCCTGTTCGCGGACGATGATGGTCTCGTCGCTCATCGCCGGCACGTAGGCGCCGCCGGCGGTGCAGGAGCCCATCACCACGGCGATCTGCGGAATGCCCAGGCCGGACATGCGCGCCTGGTTGTAGAAGATGCGGCCGAAGTGCTCCTTGTCGGGGAATACCTCGTCCTGCAGCGGCAGGAACGCGCCGCCGGAATCGACCAGGTAGACGCAGGGCAGGCGGTTCTCCAGCGCCACTTCCTGCGCGCGCAGATGCTTCTTCACCGTCATGGGGAAATAGGTGCCGCCCTTGACGGTGGCATCGTTGGCGACCACCACCACCTCGATGCCATGCACGCGGCCGATGCCGGTGATGATGCCGGCGGCCGGCGCGGCATCGTCGTACATGCCGTGCGCCGCGAGCGGGGAGAGTTCGAGGAACGGCGAACCCGGATCGAGCAGGGCGCGAATGCGTTCGCGCGGCAGCAGCTTGCCGCGCGCCGTGTGCTTTTCGCGGGCCTTGTCGCCGCCGCCTTCGGCGGTGCGCGCCAGTTGCCGGTGCAGATCGTCCACCAGTCCGCGCAGGTGGGCGCTGCCGGCCTGGAACTCGGACGAACGGGGATCGATCTGCGAGGCGATGACGCTCATGGGGAAGGCTGCGCTCGAAGGGAAAAGCCGGATGATAACGGCCGCCGCGCCGGGGCCGAAACGCACCGCCGCATTTCCGCGGGCGCATTATCTTCGGGCGAAAAAAAACCGGCCGCTTGCGCGGCCGGTTTTCCTGAAGCATCGCGAAGGGATCAATGGCCCTTGGCGGCGTCCTTCGCCTTGTCCGCAGCGTCCTTGGCGGAGCTGGCAGCGTCCTTGGCGGCGTCGGCGGCCTTGGAAGCGGCGTCGGCAGCCTGCTCCATGGCGGCGGCCGGAGCGGTGCCGGCGGCAGCCGGAGCAGCAGCGGTCGAGGCCGGGGCAGCAGCCGGAGCGGCGGCGGTGGAAGCCGGAGCGGCAGCCGGAGCAGCCTGCTCGGCAGCCTTCTGAGCCTGATCAGCCGACTGCTGAGCCTGGTCAGCCGACTTCTGGGCGTCCTGCGCGGAATCCTGCGCGCCGTTGCTGCAAGCCGCCAGCAGCGCGACGAGCGCGGAGGCGAGTAGGGTACGCGTGAACTTCATTGTTGAATCTCCTTTGCCGTGGAATGCCGTTTGGCGGGCGTATTAATAGCGCTTTCGCGGATTTTGCGCCACATCTTTATTTAACACGCCCAACGCCGGTTATCCCCCTTTCATGGGGCTGGGGCGACCGGCCGGGGAGGCCGAATCAGTCCAGGCATTCCACCGCGATCGCGGTGGCTTCGCCGCCGCCGATGCACAGGGAGGCGATGCCGCGCTTGAGGCCGCGGGTCTTCAGCGCATTGAGCAAGGTCACCACCAGGCGGGTGCCGCTGGCACCGATGGGGTGGCCCAGGGCGCAGGCGCCGCCATTGACGTTGAGCTTCTCGTGCGGGATGCCCAGCTCGCGCATCGGGGCCATGGCCACCACGGCGAAGGCCTCGTTGATCTCGAACAGGTCCACGTCCTCGACCTTCCAGCCGGCCTTCTCCAGCACCTTCTTGAGGGCGCCGATCGGGGCGGTGGTGAACCACTCCGGTTCCTGCGACTGGGTGGCATGGGCCACGATGCGGGCCAGCGGCTTGATGCCGCGGGCCTTGGCGTCGTCGGCCGAGAGCAGCACCACGGCGGCTGCGCCGTCGGAGATGCTGGACGAGCTGGCGGCGGTGATGGTGCCGTTCTCCTTGCGGAAGGCGGGCTTCAGAGTTGGCACCTTATTAATGTCCGAGCGACTCGGCTGTTCGTCGGTATCCACCTTGACCTCGCCCTTGCGGCCGGCCACGGTCACCGGGACGATCTCGCCGGCGAAGGCGCCGTTCTGCTGGGCGGCCTGGGCGCGCTTGACGGACTCGATGGCGAAGGCGTCCTGCTCCTCGCGGGTGAAGTGGTACTTGTCCGCGCACAGCTCGCCGAACACGCCCATGGCCTTGCCGTCGTAGGGGTTGGTCAGCCCGTCCCACGCCATGTGGTCGACCAGTTGGCCGTCGCCGTAGCGGATGCCGGTGCGGGCGTTGACCATGTGCGGCGCATTGGTCATCGACTCCATGCCGCCGGCCACCACGATGGCGGCCGAGCCGGCCTTGATCAGGTCGTGCCCCAGCATGATGGTCTTCATGCCCGAGCCGCACACCTTATTGACGGTAGTGCAGCCCACCGCGGTGGGCAGTCCGGCCTGCAGCGCGGCCTGGCGAGCCGGGGCCTGGCCCAGGTTCGCCGGCAGCACGCAGCCCATCAGCACTTCCTGGACGTCCTGCGGGGCGACGCCGGCTTGTTCCAGCGCGGCCTTGATGGCGGTGGCGCCCAGGGTGGGGGTGGGCACGCCGGTGAACTGGCCGAGGAAGGAGCCGATAGCGGTGCGCTTGGCGCCCGCGATGACAACACTGACGTCCGACATGGGAATCTCCGCAAAAGGACAGGAAGGGCTGGGTGGGCCCGGAAGCGATCGGCGGATTATCGCAGCGGCCTACCACTGCCGGCAAACGTCCGTCACGACAGGACTTTGCCGGAGACCTCCGTCATCGTTCCTTCGCAATTCGTTATGCAAGCTTTATGTCACCATGCGTCCGGGAGCCGTTCCTGCGCACCACTTCCGGGTGGCGCCCGGGGAGGGATGGCAGCCGGACGATCCGCGCGCCGGCAGGCAATGGATCAGCTGGAGGGGAAAACGCATGTACCAGGGTTATCCGCGGCACCGCGAGGCGTGTCTTGCCGTCTTCGTCGCGCTAGGCCTCAGCGCCTGCGGAGGTGGGGGCGGGGGCAACGGCAACGTGCGCCCGACGACGCCGTCGACGCCCAGCACGCCGTCCCAGCCGACCACCCAGCCGCCGCTAGACGCGCAGCTGGCACTGACCGATACCTACGCCGCGCACAGCCTGGGCTACACCGGCAAGGGCGTGACCATCGGGGTGGTCGACACGGGCGTCATGCGCAACCACCCCACGCTGGCCGGGCGAGTGACCAACGAGCTCATCTATGTGGACCGCACGGTCAACAACACCAGCATCGACGACGTGGTCGGCCATGGCACGTGGGTGGCGGAAATCGCGGCGGGCACGTCCTTCGCGCAATACCCCGGCGGCATCGCCCCCGGGGCGAACATCGTTTCGGCTCGCATCATCGCGGACAAGGCGCCGACGGATGATGGCTCTGGCCAGGGCAACCGCGCCACCAGCGCCGACCCTCTGGGGGCGATCAGCGACGACCTGATCAGCAACGGCGTGAAGGTGATGAACAACTCCTGGGGCGGTCTCTATTGGGACGCCGCGGCCACCTCGACTACGCAGAGCTTCCACGACGCCTACAACCGCTTCGTCAACAGCTGGGGCGGCCTGGTGGTGTTCGCGGCGGGCAATGATTCCAAGCCCAACCCCAGTGACGTGGCTGCCTTGCCGGCCCGCGCGCCGGACCTTGCCCGCGGCTGGCTCACCGTGGTGGCGGTGGACAGCAACCATCCCACCCAACTGGACAGCTATTCCAATGCCTGCGGTGTCGCCATGAGTTATTGCCTGGCCGCGCCGGGGGATCTGATCGTCGACGACAAGGACGACACAGCGAGCAGCGCCACGCACAAGTATTGGCAGGTCGAAGGAACCTCGTTCGCGGCGCCGCAGGTATCCGGCGCGGCTGCGCTGGTGTGGCAGGCTTATCCGTATTTCAGCAACGATCTGGTCCGCCAGACCCTGCTGGGCACGGCCACGGACCTGGGCACGCCCGGCCCGGACACGATCTTCGGCTATGGCCTGTTGGACGTGGGCAAGGCCGTGAACGGCCCGGCGAAGTTCGACTGGGGCGATGTCACCGTGAACTTCACGGGCACGTCGAGCTGGAACAACCCGATTTCCGGCGCCGGCGGACTGATCAAGCAGGGCAGCGGCACGCTTTCGCTGACGCAGCCTTCGACCTACACCGGCCTGACCCAGGTGCAGGGGGGCGTGCTGTCGGCGAAATCACTGGCGTCCGGCGTGACCATCGGCGCGCAAGGCACGCTTACCGATACGCACACCGTCGGTGGCAACGTGGCCAACGCTGGCGTACTGACCGTGCGCAGCGGCGACGTGAGCGTCGCGGGCAATTACCAGCAGACCGGCGCGGGCCGGCTCGCACTGGAGCTGGGCTCTGTACTGCGGGTGAGCGGAAGCGCCACCTTGGCGGGCGGCGATCTCTACGTGATCGGCGCAGGCTCGGGCTACATGGCCAACTCGCATACCAACGTGCTGGTGACGAATGCCGGCCTCAGCGGCGCCTTCTCGGGTGTCAACACGGCGTCCAACGTTTTCCTGATCGCATCGCTCAACTACGACGCCACCAGTGCGTGGCTCAACGTGCAGCAGGTGCAGGTCACGGCGGTGCAGGGGATGAGCTACACGGCCGCGTCGATGGGGGCGGCACAGCGTGTGGATGGCGCGTTCCAGCAGATCAACACCCAGCTGGCGCAGCAGGGCGCGAGCGGACAGATCGCCAGCTCCGGTTTCATCGCCGGCGCGGCGCAACTGCAGCAGTCGCCGAACCTGGCCGCGGCACAGCGCTCGCTGGAAAGCCTGTCCGGCCAGTTGCACGCGGCCAGTGCGGCGATGACCCTGCAGGCGATCGATGCGGGCACGCGTGCGCTGTCGGATCGCTTCGACCAGCTCGCCCAATCGCCGTCCGCCGGCAGCTGGGCACAGAACCTCGGTTACCAGGGCTCGATGGCGCGAGCTGGGTACGGCGATGTCAGCATGGATCTGAGCGGATGGATGGTCGGCCAGGACCGCCGTCTCGGTGCCAACGGCTTCGCGGGCTTTTCGGTGGCCCGCATGCAAGGGCTCGGGCGCCTTGCCGAAAGCGCTGATCAGGGGCGCAGCCACGCGGTGGAAGGAAGCTTCTACGCGGGCGTTGCGCGCGACGCCTGGTACGTGATGGGACGCGTGGGCGTAGGCGATTACCAAGAAAATATGCGCCGTCGCCTGCAACTCGGCGATGCGACCACCGCCGTGGCCAGCGACACGCGTGGCCGCTATGGCGTGGCTTACGGCGAGAGTGGCTATCGTCTCGATGCCGCCGGCGTGCGCGTCACGCCCTATGTAGATGTGCAGTACACGCGCATCCAGCGCGATGGCTTCAATGAACTGGGCGGTTACGGTTTCGGCCTGAAGGCACCTGGACAGGCCATCGAGCGCTGGCAGGCGGGCGCCGGTCTGCGCGCGGCACGCAGCTGGCTCGTGCCGGCCCTCGGTACGCTGGATCTGAAGGCCCGCCTTTCGTGGCAGCAAGCATTCGCCGTGCGCGGCGATGTTTTCGATGCAAGTTTCACCGGCCTCAATCAATGGGCGCCGCTGGGAGGCATTGGCCTGGCGCGCTATGCCGGCTTGGCGGGGCTGGAGATGGATTGGCGCTTCAATGCACGCAGCGCGTTGCAGTTGGGCTACGACCATTACTTCGGCCAGCACGATCAATCGAACATGGCGACGCTTGCGTATCAGTACCGATGGTGATCGCCAGGATTTGAATGAAAAAGGCACCGGCGCTCATCGCACCGGTGCCTTTTTTCATCCCGCATCAGCGGCCTCCGTCCGTGCGTAAGCCGTAAGGCAGGTAGTGGCCGCGGCGGGACGCGTAGCGGGGGCGGGCAGCCAGCAGTTCGGCCACGTGATCGACGGCGCGAGTGCGCTCGCCTTCATTCGCCTCGGCGTCGGTCATCGCTGCCTTGGCATTGGCGCAAGCAGATGTCGGCTCTGCTTTTGCCGCCTTCAGGTGATCCACCCGATGCGCGAAAAGCTGACGGGCTATGCTCATCCGTGCTTGCTGCACGCGGGAATCGAGATGGATGCCTTCGTTCTTCATGGCGCGCATTGTGATGGCGCTAGACGGTTCTAGTTGAAATGTCCGCATGTTTTTCAGAATCGTCTTGCGCTGTGTCGCTTTCGTGACGCTGGTGCGACGGATCGGTGCGTACCGAGGCTTTTGAGTCTAGTGCGGTCGACTAATCGATTCCGGTATGCCGGCACTGGGGCTAGGTGTTCGAAAGCGTGCTGCCCTCGCAGGGCGGCGCGCCGTCTGGGACGGCGCGCCGCGTGCCTTACGACGCGGTGGCTTGTTCCGTGTCGGCCATCGCACGCAGGCTCAGCGAATGGCCGTACTCGCTAAGGAAATGCACCGCCATGAACAGGCCTTCCACGCATGTCGGCGGCAGTGGCCATTCGCCCGGTGGCGCATGCTGGCCGCAGGCCTGCTGATCGCGGAAAGCCTCGCTGTTGGCGAGAAGGTCGTTCAGGACGTTCAGCGCGAGCTGGATGCCGGCCAGGCGAGTGAGCAGGCGTTGCTCGGCGTCTTCGATGTCATCGGTCAGATAGAAAGGTCGGCCCAGTGGATTCGTCGGGTGTGAAGGCGCAGGGTGTGGGGCCGGTGTCTGCTCCGTCGACGGGGTGGAAAGGTAAGCGGGTGCCTTATGATCCTGGTCAGCCATGATCAACTCCATGTCTAGTTGGTTGTGGTCAGCGGGTCGGTTGGGGTGCGATCCCAGCCGGCCCGCGCTTGCATGGCGGCTACGCCGTGGCCGCGCGCGACGTGCGCGCACACGCATGTGCGGGGCGCAAGAACGTAACGGCGCGGCCCCGCCACACTAATCACGGCAACGATGGCTGTCTGTCAGGGATAGCCGGCAGCGTGCGTCGGAAACGTGTCGTCCTGCGCGTCCGCGTGCTTATCGTCATCGGCACTACGAAGCTGGCCGCGCGTGCAGACTCAGCGAGGGTCGGCCAAGTCGCAGGGAATGTTCCTATAGTTAGGCGGATATGTTCCTGTCTCAGAAAATCCTCATTCCTTCCTTCCCATCCGCATGCGTACGCTTTCATTCGTGGATCGGACTGGTCGGCCAGAACGCTTCACTCCTCTGATCATTCGCCAGCATTTCTATATCGGACGTTCCCACCTTGTCCTACGGCGCCATCGGCGATTCCACGTAGGGATACTGATCGCGCCGGGTAGGTACGCGCGCAGACACTATCGTCGCGCGCGGCTCTGCCTCGTATCGAGGTAGAGCGAGGGTGGGGCGGGAATGTCCCATCCATAGATAGTCCGCGATGGTGATGTTTTCACGAGCCTATCTTTAAGAATGCTCTCAGATACAAATCGTATTCCTACGACAACAATGTCACCCACTGATGGACCGGCAATGACGGCCTGAAGTGCCGGTCATTACAAGCCGTCAGTGAATTCGAAAAACCCACGCGTACCCATCGGTCGAAGCCCGTGCCGGACCTTCATGGCGCGAGCAGACCAGGCGCCAGCCAAGGCGCCCAATTTGCTACCAACGAGGACTACCCATGAACGCACTTCGCATGAAGACGCGGCTGGCCGCGTGCGCCCGCAAAACCACTTTCGCCCTGGCGTTGGGCACGGCCATGGTGGCTGCGCCGGCCATGGCGTCGACGTTCAAGCTGCAGAGCACCACCGTGATCCTCGAGGAGAAGGAAGGGCGCAGCAGCTTCAATGTGACCAATACCGGCAACGAGCCGATCCTGCTGCTGACCAAAGTGGAAGACCTGGATGATGCCAATTTCGCCGGCAACATCCTGATCACGCCAGCAGTGACGCGTATCGACCCAGGCCAGAGTCAGATCGTCAATTTCTCTCTCAAGAAGGGTGTGACCACGAATCGCGAACATATGCTCAAGGCTTCGTTCGAAGGTGTCACGCAGCGCGCCGAGAGTGGCATGAAGATGCCTTTGCGCCAGCAGATCGGTTTCATCGTGCAGCCGAAGTCCGTGCCGGTCGTTCCCAAGCCCTGGGAAGATTTGCGCATCAGCAAGAAGGACGGCAAGGTCGAGATTGCCAACACCGGAAAGCACGTCGTGCGCCTCGGCCCGGCGATCACCTTGCAGCCCTCTGGCGTGGTGGTTCCGCTGGCGAACGCCTACATCATGCCGGGCGATAGCGTGATGGCTGACCCGCAAGGTCAGGCGGTGGGCACGGAGGTGCAGATCACGCCGATGAGCCGCTACGGCTTCGTGCAGGCGCCGGCCGTGTTGACCGTTTCTCAGTAAGCCTCCTTTTCCTCTCTTCGCACATTCAGATGGGCGGCGCTCGAACGTCGCCCACGGGCCCTCTTTATCCCAGGACGACCGTTGCACATGCTGACACCTCGCCGTCGACTTGCCGCCTGTATTCGCCGCAGCCTGGGCGTGGCCGGGTTGTGCATGTTCGGTGGCGCCTTGCATGCGGAGACGCCCGCCCCGGATGGCGAGCCGGTTGAGGCGCTGTTCGACACGCGATTGCTCGAGTCGCGCGGAATCTCCGCGGATGTGGCTCGCTTCTTCTCCCGCGGCGCGCGTTTCCTCCCTGGCTTGCAGGAAGTCAGGTTGAGCGTCAATGCCGGCCGGCCGAAGCCCATGCAAGTGCGCTTCGACAGCGATGGCGAGCTTTGCTTCGATCGGGCGCTGCTTGGGCAGCTCGGTCTGCGCTCTCCCGAGGCTGACGACGGCTGCTTGGATAGGGGGGCGCTATATCCCGGTATGCGTGTGGCGCTCCATCCGGGCCGCGCCACGGTAGACCTGACAGTACCGGAAAATGCATTCGACCCGGAGCATCGCGAAGCCACGCATCAGCGCGGCGGCAGCGCGGCCATTCTCAATTACAACGTCTTCGCGCAGCGTTTCCAGGGCCTTTCAGGTACGCGCAACTATCTGCAGGGGCGCATCGAGTCGGGCTTCAATTTTTCCAACTGGATCGTACGCAGCAGCGGCACTTACGCGCACAGCGAGCAGCGCGACAGTTTCCGCGCAGGCACGCTTTATGCCCAGCGCAGCATCGAATCGATGCGCGCGCTGTTGCAGACAGGCCAGATCAATGCCTTCGCTGATGGCATCGGTGGCATGCCCGTGCTCGGTGCGCAGGTATTCTCCGATTCGGCTCAGCTGCAGGGCAGCACTTTGACGGTCCCTATCCAGGGCATCGCCGACACAAACGCCGTCGTCGAAGTGCGTCAGCGTGGCCAGGTGGTCTACCGGACCGTCGTGGCGCCGGGGGCTTATTCCCTGTCTGACGTCGGTGGCCTGTCCAACGGCTCGGACATCGAAGTGATCGTGACGGAAGAGGACGGCCGCGTATCGCGTTCATCCCTGCCGGCGCCCATGAGTCAGTCTGTCGTCGGCCTGCCGGCGACTTATAGCTTAGGCATCGGCCAATACCGGCGCGAATGGGGCTCGCAGATCGCCGGTCAACTGCCTTGGGTGGCATACGGCGGGTATGCGTTCAACGCAGGATCACAGCTCCGGCTGTCTGCATCGGCGCTGTTGAGCCCTAACTATCAGTCGACCTACGGCCAGGCGTCATTCGGCAGCGACAATCTTTGGTTGGGCGGCAGCGCGCGGCTGTCTCGCTCCACGAAAAAAGGCGTCGGCCATGAGTGGCAGGTGCAGGGCTCGGCCTCGCTCGGCGGTCACGTCTCCGCGGGCCTTTCCTGGCAGTCGCGCTCCTCAGGCTTCTCCACGCTGGAAGATACGTTCGTACACCCGGTCTACGACGAGGACCTGGAGTCTCTGTACCAGTCGCCGTTTCAGCAATCCCTCAGCGCGTCTCTCACCTGGAGCAGCTTGTCTTGGGGCGCATTCAATTACAGCTTGTCGCGCAACCGTGACAGCCAGCGCATTCACACCACCCATGCAATCAGCGCATCCCGCAGGTTCGGCCGACTGAGTGCAAGCCTGAGCTTGCAATGGGCAGGCCAGGGCCGCGGCGCCGCGTATCTCAACCTTCGCATGCCGCTGGGCTCCGGTAGCGTTGGTGCGCGATTGCAGCGCCAAGGCTCGGGCGACCTGGTGGGCGCCGCCAATTATCAGGGTCGCCTGGGGCGCGATATCGGCGTCCAGGTGGATGCCTCCGGATCGCGCAGCGACCGGCGTTTGAGCGCGTCGGCGCAGTCCGGGACTTCATTCGCGCAGTGGTCGGTAGGCGCATCGACGACAAACAGCGGTAGCCGTTCTTTCCATGGTTCGATGAATGGCGGATTGGCGCTTACGGAAGAGGGCATGCTGGCCATGTCTTCCGGGCGTATCGGTGACACCTTCGCCGTCATCAAGATTCCCGGCGTCAGCGGCATCCGTATGGGCGGCAATGGCGGTAGTGCGAAGACGTCGCCGCTGGGCACGGCGCTGGTGCCCAACATCTATCCGTATCAGCGCGCGCGCATCCAGCTCGATGGCAAGAGCCTGCCGCTCAACTACCGGTTCGACACGACGGCGGTGGACTTCAATCTGGCGCGCGGCACCGTCGCCTCCTACGTCATCAATGCCACGCAGATCCGCCAGCTCATGCTCAGGGTGCGGCTGGACAGCGGCTCTTTCGCGCGCGTCGGTACGGGCGTGTTCGACGGTGAACGGCAGTTTATGGGCACGGTCGTCGGCGACGGCAATGTGGTGCTGACCAACGAACAGATCGGTCAGAAGGTGTTCCTGGAGTCGGTGGGTGGCTTTCGCTGTGAAGTGCGCTACCAGGCGCCGGAGCGCTTCGATTCCGACGCGCCTTATGAGGAAGCCGATGCGACCTGTTCTTGAGCCTTCGCAACGCCGCACCGCCCTTACATCAAACCTCGTTTACGACCATACGTGTCGCGAACGAGGTCTCGAGATTGCGCACGATCCATCGCGCATTCGGCTGTCCGCGGGGGCAGCTGTCCATTACTAGAGCAACTGAGGAAAACGTTTATGAAGAAGATCCAATACACCGCCCTGGCTGCCGCTTTCGGTCTGTTGATGGCCGGACAGGTTGCCGCCGAGGCGCCGTCGGCCGAACTGAAAGTCGCGGGCACGATTGAGGTGCCGGGCTGCGACGTCGCGATCGCGAGCGAGGATGGTGCCAACTCCAGCGAGTATCACTTCGGCGACATTGAACCGTCCAAAATCCAGCCGGGTCACACCCTCGCAAAGCTGAATCCGCTGACGAAGACCTGGACCATCCACTGCACCGGCAGGACCCACCTGACGTATCAGATCGAAGACCATCAGCAAGAGTCGTCGCTCAGCCCCTCCACTGCCACTTATTTCGGCCTGGGCAAAGTCAATGGCGAAGGCAAGATCGGCTACTACGAAGTCGAAATGCTGAACGCGAAGATTTCTTCGGATGGCAGTGACCCGGTAGGCGCACGGACGTTCTCCGTGCCCAAGGGCAACACGACTTTCACGCGCGCCGATTCGATCTTTCTCAATCGCAATAACGTGATGGGCTGGTCCGAGTCCGCTGCGAACAACCTGGCGGCAGCCGATACCTTCATCGCGGACTTCAAGGT
Source organism: Dyella sp. BiH032 (assembly GCF_031954525.1). NCBI lineage: Bacteria > Pseudomonadati > Pseudomonadota > Gammaproteobacteria > Lysobacterales > Rhodanobacteraceae > Dyella > Dyella sp. BiH032. The sequence continues at coordinate 3,736,804 of NZ_CP134867.1, read as the reverse complement.
CACGCCGACGCTGGGCGGCACCGGCAAGGACCACATGAACGGCACGATCACCGAAGACGTGGGGCTCGATGGTTCGATGACCCTCACCTTCGCCTTCGGCCTGTGATCGGGAGCACAACGATGCGTAGGCAAACGATGGCCCAGCTGGCGGTGACGCTGCTGGGCATGGCCTGCACGGCGGCCTGGGCCGAAGCCCCGGTCCAGGACATAGTCGTGAAAGGCACTATCAAAGCCCCGAACTGCCAGATCGATATTGCTGGCGGCCAAGGTGGCGGTGCAGTGAACTATGGTCCGCTGTCCACCACCCTGGTTAAGCCGGGCTACGCCTTCAACCCGTTGGAGAAGTCCACGCTGGACTGGACGATCACCTGCGATAGCGAAACCTATCTGACCTACACCGTGGCAGATAACGCGAAGGACTCGGTCAATACGCGAGGTCAGGCGGTCGACCGTGTCTTCGGTCTGGGCTGGGTCCGTGAAGGAGAGGGCAAGCTCGGCTTCTACACAATGGAGGTCACGGAGCAGACGGTAGACGGGCAGGCTGCCTATCACGGCACCAAGTACAGCGATACGACGCTGGATACGCGGACGAGGTATTGGGGCGGAACTAGCTATTACCCGCTATACAACCGTTACGTGCATAACACGGAAGGAAAGATCCATGGTTGGGGTGCCAGTGACGCGACCATCAGCGCCCCTAAACCTGGGCGAGTTTTCACGATGAAGATGGATATTGCTCCGCAGCTCTCCGGTTCGGCGGATATGGGTGATGCCATTACGGAGAACGTATCGCTGAGTGGCTCTTCCACCTTCACATTCGCTTTCGGCCTGTGACGAACGGCCTTCCATTTTTTTGAGGTTTTTTGATGAATAAGATCTATGGCGCTGCTGCGGCAGCGGTAATGGCGCTGGCTGCGTCTGGCCCGTCGTTGGCGGCCGGCCCCCAGGCTACCGTCCAGGTACTGGGTACGTTAGAAGTGCCGGGTTGTGAAGTGACTCAGGATGATGGCAGCAGCGAGTATCAGTTCGGCAGCCTGGAAAGCAGCCTGATCAAGCCGGGTACGGCGACCAACACGCTGACTGACCGTGCGATCGAGAAGACCTGGACTATCCGGTGCGATGGCCTGACCTACCTGACCTACAAGGTGACGGACCATGAGGCTAGCAATAGCAGTCCGGCGGTGGCGACGCAGTTCGGCCTTGGCAAGGTGAACGGTGACAAGAACATCGGCTACTACGAGGTGCTGATGTCCGGCGCCACCGTGGACACGGGTAACGGGACCGATACGCCGGCGCGCGTGTTCGCGACTACCGGCACCGGCCTCTCCGGCCAGCTCAGCGTGTCGCTGGATCGCGGCAAGACGATGGGGTGGTCGAAGGACAACCTCAATGAGCTGATCGCCGCGGAAACGTTCCGCGCCAAGTTCAAAGTCACCCCGACTCTCAACGGTACCCAGACCATGGGCGGCCCGATCACCGAGAACATCGTGCTGGATGGCGCGCTGACGCTCGATTTCGCATTCGGTCTTTAAGGACTTCGCTATGAAACTGCATATCAACAGCAAGAAGAAGGCGCTGCTGGCATTTGCGCTGGCAATCGCCGCCGGTGCGGCCTGGGCCGAGGCACCGGTGACCTCCCTGACCGTCAAGGGGCGCCTTGTGGCCCCGTCGTGCACGGTGAACGCCCCGGATGACGGCGTTTACCAATTCGGCAAGATCTCGCCGACTATGATCAAGCCGGGTACCACGCACACGGCGCTCGTGCCGCAGGAGAAGGAGTGGACGATCGAATGCGACGCTACCACGTTCATGACTCTTGGCGCGGTCGACAATGTCGATGGCACCGCGAGCGTGGTGCACAACTCCAACTTCGGTCTGGATAAGGTGAACGAGACGGGCAAGCTCGGCTACTACGTCGTGCGCATGTTGGGCGGCAAAGTAGACGACGCGGATTCCGGGCTGTTTAGCACGACTGGGACGACATTCATCAACGAAGCATTCGTCGATATCGTCCATTACCGCAACGGCTATCGGCATGGCTGGTCCAGCGCCGCGAATACCATGAAGGCCGGAAGGAAGTTTAGCGCCGTATTGCGGGTATCCCCTTACCTGGGTGGCACGAGCACCATGAACGGTCCTATCACCGAAACCACCGAGTTGAACGGCTCCATGACGCTGAATTTCGCGTTCGGTCTCTGATGGATGCCTGACCTGCGCGGCCTTGTCGCGCAGCCTCTCCCTCAACCGCGTCCTGCCAGCAGCGTGGCACCTGGCGGCGACGCACCAACAGAAAGCCCGGGCTCAGTCCCGGGCTTTTTTCCTGCAAGGGGCGGAAGCGTCGGTTTCTGGTATCGCATCAGCGAACTGAATCTGGAGCGCCGTAGTCCGCCGATGCCCCTCCGCCGAGCGCAAAGTCTTCAACTTCATAGGGAGGCATTCGCCACCGGCGTGCGCATTCGCGCTGATCTCTGCTCAAAAAAAAAGCCCGGACGCCATGCCGGGCTCTTTCTCGTTCTGATGGGCGGTTTCACGACTTCCCGTGAAACAACTCCCGCCCAATCAACATCCGCCGAATCTCGTTCGTCCCCGCCCCGATCTCATAGAGCTTCGCATCGCGCAGCAACCGTCCCGCCGGAAACTCATTGATATACCCGTTGCCGCCCAGCGCCTGGATCGCCTCCAGCGCCACCTTCACTGCATTCTGTGAAGCATTGAGCAGGCACGCCGCCGGATCGATGCGCGACTTGCTGCCGTTGTCGAACTCGCGCGCCACCATGTAGGCGAAACCGCGCGACGATTGCAGGGCGGTATACATGTCCGCCACCTTGGCCTGCATCATGCCGAAGGTACCGATCGGCGCATTGAACTGCTTGCGCTCGCGCACATACGGCAACACCAGGTCCATCGCCGCCTGCATCAGGCCGAGCGGGCCGCCGGAAAGCACCAGGCGCTCGGTGTCCAGGCCGCTCATCAGCACGCGCACGCCTTCGTTGACTTCGCCGACGATGTTGGCGGCGGGAATCTCGCAATCCTCGAACACCAGCTCGCAGGTGTTGGAGCCGCGCATGCCGAGCTTGTCCAGCTTCTGAGCCGTGCTGAAGCCTTTCATGCCTTTCTCGACGATGAAAGCCGTCATGCAGCGGCTGCCCGCCGCGCGCGGGGCGGTGCGCATGTAGACCAGCAACACGTCGGCGTCGGGGCCATTGGTGATCCACATCTTCGAGCCGTTGGCCACCCATACGTCGCCACGCTGCTCGGCCTTGCAGCTCATCGAGCCGACCACGTCGGAGCCCGCGCCGGGCTCGCTCATCGCCAGCGCGCCGACGAATTCACCCGAACAAAGTTTGGGTATGTACTTGCGTCGCTGTTCCTCGTTGCCGTTGTGGAACAGGTTCTGCACGCACAGGTTGGAATGCGCGCCATAGGAAAGACCGATCGAGCCGGAGGCGCGGGAGATCTCTTCCATCGCCACCATGTGCGCCAGATAGCCCATGCCGGTGCCGCCGTAGGCTTCCGGGATTGTCATGCCGAGCAGGCCCATGTCGCCGAACTTCCGCCACAGATCGCTCGGGAAGACGTTGTCATGGTCGATCTGGGTGGCGCGGGGAGCGATCTCCTTTTCGGCGAAGGCGTGCACGCTCTCGCGGAGCAGGTCGATCTCTTCACCGAGGGCAAACGGGCGCATCAGGAGCTCCGGCAAGGGGGACGGGGAGCAGAAAATCCTAGCGCAGGTACGCGTCGGGCCCGTGGCGCAGCGCACCAAAGGCGGCCAGGGTCAGAAAACGTCCGATTGCGTATGTCCGTGAAGTGGATCACAGTTGCGCCACAAAAATGGGTGGGGGCACCTAAGGGACTATGAACGCAAGAGGGTGGCACGCGCTTCCGGCGCTGCTCGGAGGTTTCGTTGCGTGGATGGCCCGCCGGCGCGGGGCGGGATCGGGCAGGGCTTTACCGGTGACGATCGAACTGGGCGCCATGCGTCTGACGATTCTGCGCCGTCACGCGCCCTCGACCGGGGATGCCTGGCGCCGCAATGCGCTGGTCACCGAAGCCGAATGCACGGTGCAGCAGCGCGAGTTGCGCGCGAGCGGCCCCTTGCTGTCCGCCGTGGACCTGCAGGCCTGGCATGGCAAGCTGCCCGCGTTCCTCGACGGGGAAGATGCGGAATTGCACCTGTGCAGCGTCAGCGATTGCGTCGGCCTGCACCTGCAACAGCCGGTGTGCGACGACATGGCCGCCGTCACCGTGGTGCTGGTCGATCCGCTGCGCGACGCACAGACTTTGCACGAGGCCTGGCATGCCGGTCGCGGCTTGCTGTTCCTGGTGAGCCGCGGGCAGCTCGAAGGTTTCCGCGCGCAACTGGAACAGGCCATGCGGCTGTTTCCCGTGCACTACGGCCATACGCTGCGCGGCATGGCCTGACGGCGCACCGCGCCGGTGCCTGCCGTCAGGGGACCGGATGTCCCTTGCTGGCCGTCCAGATCGCATACCAGTCCTCTGCTTCCAGCCGCAGGTCCAGCGCGGCCACGGCCTCGCGCAGGCCTTCGATGCGGCCGGTGCCGGTGATCGGACACGGCCGCGACGGATGGCGCAGCACCCAGGCGAAGGCGAGGGTAGCCAGCGTGACGCCGAGGCGCGCGGCGATCGCGCTCATCACCTCGCGCACGCGCACGGCCTGTGCGTCCTCGCCGGTGAACAGCCGTCCGCCGCTCAGCGGCGACCAGATCATGGGACGCAGGCCGAGCCGCTGGGCCTGATCCAGCGTGCCGTCATCCAGCGCGGTCATGTGCAGCGGCGAAAGCTCCAGCTGGTTGGTCGACAGCGGATGGCGCGCATGCAGCAGCTCGAACTGGCTGACGCTGTGGTTGGACACGCCCCAATGGCGCACCTTGCCCTCGCGCGTGAGCGCGGCGAAGGTTTCGGCCAGCTCGTCGGCGTCCATCAGGTAATCGGGCCGGTGGATCAGCACCAGATCCAGCCCATCCGTATGCAGGTTGCGCAGCGACTGCTCCACCTGCGCGCGTACGTAACCCGTCGAGGTGTCGTAGTGGTTGATGCGATAGGGCAGGCGCGGCGAACACAGGCGGATGCCGCACTTGGTGACCAGCTGCATGCGGCCGCGCAGCGAGGGCGCGGAAGCCAGCGCTTCGCCGAACAGCCGCTCCGCGCCGTAATCGCCGTAGATGTCCGCATGGTCGAACGAGGTGATGCCAAGTTCCAGGGCCTGTTCGATCCAGCGAACGCGCTGGGCTACGTCCAGTTTCCAGTCGCCGAGTCGCCACAGGCCGGCGACGATGGGGGAGAGCTGCGGTTGCGGTGAGGTGGCGGAGGCGTGCATGACGATACCGGCGGAAGCGGAATGCCCATGCTATCGGTCGCAGGTCGCCGATGCATCCGAGCTACGTCGACAGCGAAACGCGAGCGCAAAAAAGTGCGCTCCGTAGAGCGCACGTTGGCCATCGCGCGAGGGTGCTTACTGCACCTTCGCCAGCTTGGCTTTCAGCTGCACGCCCGACATCAGGAAGCCGGCGCGGCACTCGTATTTCTCGCCATCCTTGTACTCGGCGCCGTTGTAATTGCTGATGATGTCGACCACCGCATTCGCGCCGGCCGCCTTGGCTTCGTCCTGCAGCCCGATCAGCACCGACTGCAGCACCCAGTCGCAGGACTCCTGGTCCTTCTTGCCGAAACCGTTGGTCTTGCGGCTGACGTCCACGTTCTCCTTCACCACCTCCACCTTCCCGGCAGGCGTGTTGCCGGCCAGGTAGAACTTCACGCTGCCGTCGAGCTTGCCGCTCTTCTCCGCTTCGGCGACCACGGACGCGAAGGGCAGGTGCACCACGCGGTCGGCGGCGAAGGACGCCACGGGCAGCGCGGCCAGCAACAGGGCGAGGCTAAGGCGAATAGCTTTCATGCGAGTCGATCTCCTTGGGTTGAAAACGTTCGGTGGAAAAGCAGCCGATTTGCGGGAGCGAGGAGTGGCATTCCCTTCCCGGACACCGGCCCCGGCGATCAGCACAGTCCGCCGTTGACGGCGAGCACCTGCCGGGTGACGTAGCCCGCTTCCGGGCTCATCAGGTATTGCACGGCTGCCGCGACTTCCTCCGGCGTGCCCATGCGTTGCATCGGGATCATGGCCAGGATCTCTTCGAGCGGAAGGTCGGCATCCACCATGTCCGTATCGATCAGGCCGGGCGCCACGCAATTCACCGTGATCCGGCGCTTGGCCAGTTCCACCGCAAGCGCCTTGGCCGCACCGATCACGCCGGCCTTGGACGCGCTGTAATTGACCTGCCCGCGGTTGCCGATCAGGCCCGAGACCGAGGTGATGCACACGATGCGTCCCGGTGCGCGGCGGCGGATCATCGGCATGACCAACGGATGCAGCACGTTGTAGAAACCGTCCAGGTTGGTGCGCAGCACCTGGTCCCAATCCTCGCCGGTCAGCGCGGGAAAGGCGCCGTCGCGGGTGAGGCCGGCGTTGCACACCACGCCGTAGTACGCGCCATGCGCGGCGACGTCGGCCTCCAGCGCGGCGGCGCAGGCGGTGCGGTCGCCGATGTCGAACTGCAGCACGCGCGCCTGCCGGCCGATGGCCTGGATGTCCGCCTGCACGGCTTCGGCTTCCTCGCGCCGCGAGCGGCAATGCAGCACCACGTCATAGCCGGCGCCGGCCAGGCGCAGGGCGATGGCACGGCCGATGCCGCGGCTGGAGCCGGTGACCAGGACACTGTCGGTCATGGGGAGAATCCTTGTTCGAGCGAAGCGGCAAAGGTAGCCGCGTCGGGGGGGCTGAAGACAGTGAGCCGCGCCTCGGCCGACACGCCGCCACCGTCGATGCGGCAGGCGAACACGCCCATCCCCTCGTCGTCATGGAAGCCGCGCGAGGCTTCGATGCGCAGTTCGGCACCAGCCGGGAACGCGTCCGCATCGCAGCGATACTGCCGTGCGCCGAGCAGGAAGCCCAGCCGCACCGGCTCGCCCGCAGCGCGCGCGTGGCAGCCGGCCCAGGCCGCGATGGCCTGCGCCATCAGTTCGATGCCCGCCCAGGCGGGCAGGCCGCCCTCGGCGTCGACGAACGGATCGCCCTCGCGCAGCTGGCGCATGCAGACGATGCGCTCGGCTTCCAATGCGTCCACTCGATCCAGCAGAACCATCGCGCCGGCGTGCGGCAGCACCTCCGCGATCGGCCACGCGGTCACGCACCGTCTCCCAGCACCAAGGCCGCATTGTTGCCGCCAAAGGCGAAGGAACTGCTCAGCAATCGGCGCGGGCCTGCGGTTGGCAGACGATCGCCGACGGCCGCGAAACGCAACGGTGGCAAGGCCGGGTCGGCATCCCCGTCCCAGGCGTGCGGCGGCAGGCGACCGTCGCGCAGGGCCAGCCAGCAGAACGCGGCTTCCAGCGCGCCGGCCGCGCCCAGCGTATGGCCGGTGAGCGACTTGGTGGACGAGCAGGGTACGCCATGCGGGAACAGCGTCGTCATGGCCAGGCTTTCCATGGCGTCGTTGTGCTCGGTGCCGGTGCCGTGCAGGTTGACGTAGTCGATCTGCTCAGGCACCACGCCGGCATCCGCCAGCGCGGCCCGCATAGCCTCGACCGCGCCCAGGCCCTGCGGGTCCGGAGACGACATGTGATAGGCATCGGAACTGGCGCCGCCGCCCAGCAGGGCCACGGACCCTGGCTCGCGCGTCACCAGGAACAGCGCGGCAGCCTCGCCGATGGTGATGCCGCCGCGGGTGCGCGCGAACGGCCGGCAGCCGTTCGCGTCCAGCGCCTCCAGCGCGAAGAAACCGTTGATCGGCAGGCCTGCCAATGTGTCCGCGCCGCCGCACAGCACGGCATCGCAGACGCCCATGCGCAGCAGGCGCCGCGCGCTCAGCAGGGCCCGCGCGCCGGAGGTGCAGGCGGTGGAGATGCCGAAGCAGGGGCCGCCTAGTTCCAGCCATTCGGCCAGGAACTCCGCGGATGCGCCCAGTTCCTGGTGCGCATAGCGGTAGTCGTCCGGCCACGCGCCATCGCTGCGGAACCGCGCAATCCCCTGGCAGGCTTCGTCGATACCGGTGGTGCTCGTGCCGATCACGACGCCGATGCGCGCGCTTCCATAGCGCGCGATGGCAGCGCGGATGGGCGCCTCGATCTCCAGCGCCGCCGCATAGAGCAACCGATTGTTGCGATTGTCGCGCGTGGCCGCGAGCGTCGGCGGCAATGCCGGCAAGGCGCCATCCACGGCGGCCAGCGGTATCTCCCGCGAAGGAATCCAACCGCTGGTCGCACGCACGCGCGAGCGATCGCCGGTGAACAGCGCCTCGGCCACGGCGTCCTTGCCCACGCCCAGCGCGCAGGCCACGCCCAGTTCGTTGAGCCAGGTGCTCATGCCGCCATGGCCGGCTTGCGCGCCGCCACGTTGACCAGGGTCTCTTCGCGCTGTCCCGGCGGCGGCGGCGCGCGCAGGCCCCAGCGTTCGAGCAGGCCGAAATCCTTGGAGCGGCTCCACCACAGATAGGGCAGGGAAACATGCCGCGGTTCGAAGACGAAGCCGCGGCCGCGCAGCATGGCCAGGTATTCGTCCGCGCTCTTCTGCACCTCCATCGGGTGACGGAAGAACCAGCGGATCACCCAGGTATCGATGTAGGCCTTGGTCGACTCGGCGAACAACAGCAGGCCGCCGGGCTTGAGCACGCGCCAGAACTCGTCCAGCGCACGCTCCTGCTCCACCAGATGGTGGAAGGTCTGGTGGCAGAACACGATGTCGACACTGGCATCCGGCACGCGCATCTGGGCGCAGTCCGACACGATCAGTTCCGCGTCGATCCCTTCGCGTTCCGCTTCGGTACGCGCCAGCTCCAGGCTGTGCGGGTCGGCATCGAGCCCGATCGTCCGCTGCGGCTGGAACGCATCGCGCAGCAGGCGGAACGATTTGCCCTGGCCGCAACCGGCGTCCAGCAGCACGCCGCCGGTGGGCAGCGGTTCGCCGATCAGGCGCTTGAGATCGTTGATCGCCACGCGCAACACATGATGCTGCCAAGTGTGCGTGCGCAGGAACTGGAAGCCGAGACGGGTTTCCTCGACGTAAGTGGGGCTGGCGTATTTCAAGGACGGTGCATCCATGTCAGGCAACGGTCTCGACGGCTTCCGCCGCCGGCAGAGTGGCAGGGACGGTGCGCGCCAGGCGACGCTCCACCGCATCGGTGAACACGCGCGGCGACAGCAGCTGCATCTCGCCGGCGAGCGTCACGGCGACTTGCACCGTGACACCGCGGGTCATGCGCTCGCCGGTTTCGGCGTCGCGGATCAGGTAATGCACCTTCAGGCGGTTGTGCCATTCGACCAGCTCGGCGGTCACCACCAGGCGCTGGCCGAAGCGCGCCGGACGCACGTAGCGCAATTGCAGGTCGATCACCGGCCACACGTAGCCGGCGGCCTTCATCTGCACGTAGTCGTGACCGATGTCGCTGAGCAGCGCACAGCGCGCGACTTCGAGATACTTCACGTAGTGCCCATGCCAGACCACGTCCATCGAATCGACATCGAAGAACGGTACCAGCACGTCAGTGTGGACGCTCAACACGCCTTTAGCACGCATCGCGGGTCTCCCTGTCCGGCATACGCCAGTACGGATAGAAGTTGAACCATTGCTGCGGCGCCTCCAGGCAGCGCCGGCCCAGCCAGTCGGCATAGCCCTGCACCCACGCGCGGATGGCCTCGTCGCGCTGGCCGCGCGGCCAGTCCGTGTGCTCCACGTAGGGCTCAAGGTGGATGCGGTAGCGTCCCCCGACCTTGATGCAGCAGATCAGGTTGACCGGACAGCGCAGCAACCCGGCCATCAACCAGGGGCCTTGCGGGAACGGCGCGGGGTGGCCGAGGAAATCCACCGCTACGCAGCGCTCGCCGTGCAGCGGCACGCGGTCGCCGGCGATGGCCAGCCACTCGCCGCGCTCCAGTCGCTGCGAGAGATCCATCATCAGCGCGGCATCCAGTTCGCTCACCTGGATCAGGCGCAGCCGCTGTTCGCCGGCTTCGCCCAGCAAGCGGTTGAAGCGCGCCACATGGCGGTTGTGCACCAGCACGTTGAGCGGCACCTGGTCGCCCAGCTCGGCCATCGCGCGCGAGACGTCCAGATTGCCCAGGTGCGTGCACACCAGAATCTGCCCGCGCACGCCCTGGCGTCCCGCCAGCAGCTTGTCGCGCACGCCGTGCGGATCGTGCAGCTCCACTTGCTCCAACCGCAGCTTGCCGTTCCAGACATCCAGGCGGTCGAGCAGGCATTCGGCGAAGGCCATGTACTGGCCGAACACGCGGCGGGTGCGCGGGCGCAGTTCCGCCCGTCCGCTCCAGCTCGCCAGGCGCTCCTGGTATTCGCGCACCGCCCGACGCGCGCGGGCGCTGGAAAGGAAGAAGTACCCCACGATCACATGCAGCAGCGGCGCGAGCGCGCGGCGTCCGAGCCGGCGCGCCGCCAGCGCGGTGAATTTCATCAGCAGGAAGCTCCCGCGCTCCTTCTGTTCGGCCCAATGGCGCGCGCCGTTCTCGGCCGCGCTCATGGCGACGTCGTCGGTCATGCGACGTCCTCTTCCCAGGCGAAACGGCCGGACGACGCATCCGTCGCGCCGAGCCGATAGGCGAAATGCAGGCGCCGCGCAGCCGCGTCGTGCCGTAGGCGCAGCACGGGGCGGTCGCCGGGGCGCAGCACGTTCTGGAACTTCAGCATTTCCATGCGCCGGCACGCAGGCGGCGTGCCGAGCCGGGCCGTGCCGAAGGCTAAGGCCCACTGCAATTGCAGCACGCCGGGCAACACCGGCAACGCGGGAAAGTGGTCGGCGAAGCAAGCCAGGTCCAGCGGCAGCCGCAGCGACAGTTCGTGCGAGCCGTCCGCGCCGGCATGTTCGCTCTCGACGACGGCCTCCGACGGAAGCGGCTGGCGCAGCGCGGATTCCGCATCGATGTCCCATGCGTCGCACAACCGCCAAGCGATCGGCGCTGGTGTACCCCGTTCCGCCAGCCAGTCCTGCCATGCGTCGACCAGCGCCTGCCTTCCGCGCAGACGCAGCGCCTCGACACCCGCGGCTGCGGGCAGCACGACCGCGCCATCAGCGCACGCCGCCGCGCGCGCCACCCAGGGGTGCGCGGCGAGCTGGTCGGCGCAGGCGCGCCAGCGATTCACGCGGGCTTCCTCAGCCGGCGGCGCAGCAGCCACTCGCCGCCGAACAGCGCGCCCATCAGCAGATAGGCGATGAAACCGTTGTACAGCGTCCACCAACTCAACGGCGCCCACAGGGTGAGGGCGGTGGACATCAGGCCGTTGAACACGAAGAAGCCCACCCACACCCAGGTCACCTTGCGCGTGTAGGGGATGGCTTCGGGCGGCAGGTCCGGCTCGCGCACGCGCGCGATGCGTTCCACCATCGGCGGCCCGTACTTCAGGCTGATGCCGAACACGAACAGCAGCAGCGCGCTGATCAGGGCCGGATACCAGCGCAGCATCAGCGCTTCGCCGCTGAAGGCCAGCAGCACGCAATAGGCCAGCGCCGCGCCCAGCATCCAGTGCCCGCCGGGCTGGCGCAGCAGCGCCGGCGCGCGGATCAGCCACACGGCGCCCAGGATCAGCGCGAACACCGGCGTGGAGACGTGCTCCATCCCGAAATACACGAAGAAGGGATAGAGCAGGCCGATGACCGGCAGCAGGATGGAACTCAGTTTGCGCATGAGGCCCGTTGGGATTCGACGAAGGCGGCGAGGCTCGCCACCGTCTCGAAATGCCGGCGGGCATCGCGCGAGTCGGAGGCGATCTGGATGTCGTAGCGCTTTTGCAGCGCCAGCGCCAGTTCCAGCGCATCCACCGAGTCCAGGCCCAGGCCCTGGCCGAACAGCGGTTTCTCCGGCGGAATGTCGCTGGCCTGCATGTCCTCCAGGCTCAGGGTATCGATGATCAGCTGGGCAATGTCCTGTTGCAGTGCATTCATGGCGATGCAAGTTCCTTGAGATAGAGGCAGTGCAGTTGCTCGTTGAGCCGACGCGAGGCTATCGGCAGGGGCGCGGCGGCATTGAATGCGGCCGGATCGATGTCCTCGCCCACGCGCAGGCGCACGTGCACGCGGCGATCGGGAATGCGGTACCAGGGCTCGGCCTTGGTCAGCGTGGTAGGGCGCACGGTGATGAACACCGGAGTGATGGTGCGCGCGCCGCGCAGCGCAATGGCCGCGGCGCCGCGGTGAAACACCGGCGCCGCACCCGGCGCGGTGCGCGTCCCCTCGGGAAAGACGATCAGCGTCTGGCCTTCGCGCAGCACCGCGGCCGCCTCCTCCAGCATCTCGGGACTGCCGCTGTTACTGATGTACTCCGCCGCGCGGATCGGCCCGCGCATGCAGGGGTTGCGCCACAGGCTCTGCTTCACCACGCAGTTGGCGTCGCGCATCAGCGAGCCGAGGAACACCACGTCGATCAGCGAAGGATGGTTGGCGATCACCATCTGCCCGGGCCGGCCCAGCCGCTCGCCGCCTTCGACCTGGAAGGTCAGCACGCCGCTGCGGCGCATGAACCACACGTGCCAATGGAAGGCGCGGCGGATCGCGGCACGCACGCGGCGCCGCCGGGCCAGCCGGCCGCCCGGCAGCAGCGACAGCAGCGGGAACCAGAGCAGCCGCAGCGCCAGTCCGCCCAGCCCGAACAGCAGGAAGCTCAGACCCGTGGCGACCAGGCGCCACCCATACCGGTCCCGTCGCCGGGCGCGTGTCGTCAGGGCATCGGCTGCCAGATCCATCGGCGTCGTTTCCAGGCGTGAGTAAGCGGGGCGCGCGCATACAGCGCGCGCAGGAAGGAGAGCGCGTGCGGCCATGCCGCCGGCGCGTCGTCCGTGTTGCGGTCAAGCTGCAGCGTCCAGGCGGTTCCGTTCGGCGTGCTGTCCTGCACATCGGCGGGGCCGATGCGCAAAGCCACCGCGTAAGAGAACGGCACATCATCGATCCAGTCATCGTAGGCGGCGGGTGGGCGCTCCTCCGCCAGCACCACCAAGACGGCGGACGCGCCGCCGTCGAGCAGCGTCGCCGCTTCCAGCATGGCGTGCTCGAACGTGTCGGCCTCGCCGGCGATCGCGCTGGCCTCGCCACGCTGGCCGCGCAGGATCGACCATTGTCCCGCGATGGCGTTGTGCACCGACAGGCCGAATGACGTCGGCGACAACGGCTGGCCGTCCGCCACGTCGCCGAGCAAGGCATAGGTGCGCTGGGTTTCGCCGTGGCGCGAGGCGAACACCAGCGGCAGCTGTTCGTCGTCGTCGCAGAGCGGCCAGGCCGTTTCCAGCGCCATGCGCGCCATCCGGCTCAGCCGGCGCCGCTGCATCGGCGGCAGGAAGGCGCAGTCGGGCTGCTCGCCCTGGTCCGCCGGCGCCCACGGCTCGCGCGCCCAGGCCTGCCAGGCCGCCTCGTCGGTCAGCGAAGGCGCCCACGCGCGCCATGCGGCGATACGCAGCGCGATCATGCGCGCGCTCCTTCGAAGGAACGGAACAGCAGCGAAGCACAGCTTCCGCCGAAGCCGAAGCTGTTGGACAGCACGCTGCCGATCCGGCGCTCCTCGATCGAACGAACCAGCGGGGCGCCGGCGAAGGCCGGGTCCGGCGCGGCGATGCGCGTGCCGGGCGCGAGAAAACCTTCGCGCAGCATCAGCAGGCCGGCGATCGCGTCCAGCGCGCCGGCGGCGCCGGGCGCGTGGCCGATCAGGCCTTTGATCGACGACAGCGGCGGCACCGTTGCGCCGCGCTCGGCGAACACCGCGGCGATCGCCTCCCACTCGGCGAGATCGCCCTGCGGGGTGGAACAGGCGTGCGTGTTGATGTAGTCCGGCAGCGTGCCCGCGTCGTCCATCGCCTCGCGCATGGCGCGCGCGATGCCCTCGGCGCCGGGGCCGACCATGCTGGCCGGATCGGTGGCCGCACCATAACCGCCGAGCTCGGCCAGGATCGCGGCACCGCGCGCCTGGGCATGCTCCAGCGATTCCAGTACCAGCACGCCCGCGCCAGCGGCGAGCACGATGCCGTCGCGGTCGATGTCATAAGGGCGCGAGGCGGCGGCCGGATCCTCGTTGCTGTTGACCGATAGCGCGCCCATTGCCTCGAACCACAGCGCGGTGGTGTCGTGCAGTTCTTCGCTGCCGCCGCAGAGCACCACATCCTGGCGGCCGAGCTGGATCAATTCCATCGCCTGGCCGATCGCGAGCGCGCCGCTGGTGCAGGCCGAACTGACGACATGGCTGCGCCCGCCGATGTCGAAGGCATGCGCGAGGCTCGCGGCCAGCGCGCTGCTCATCCCGCGCGGCACGATGAACGGTGACAGCTTGGCGATGCCGCGCGTGCGAAAACTGTCCAGCGCCGCCTCGTGTTCGCTCAGTGCGGCACCGCCGCCCAGCACGAGGCCGCAGCGCGGCGAGCGCAGTCTTGTCTCGTCGAGGCCCGCCTGCGCGATCGCTTCGCGCATGGCATGCCAACCGTAGAGCGCATTGGCCGGCAGGAAGCGGCGCAGCTTGCGCGACGGCTCGTCCAGCACGCTTTCGTCCACCGGCCCGCCAACCTGGCAGCGCATGCCCAGCGCGGCCAGGCGCTCCATGTGGCGGATGCCGCCGCGGCCTTCGCGCAGCGCGGCGCGCAGCGAGGAAACGCCGGCACCCGCGCAGGACACCGCGCCCATGCCGGTCACCACGACGCGGGGCAGGGAGGCGCGGGCCGGTACGGCGCTCATGCGTGCACGGCCTTGAAGATGAGGGAGGTATTGATGCCGCCGAACGCGAAATTGTTGTTCATGACATACGCGGTGTCGATCGTGCGGCCTTCGCCGACGACGTAATCCAGCGCCGCGCATTCGGGATCGACCTCGTCGAGGTTGATCGTCGGCGCGAACCAGCGCTCGCGCATCATCTCGATCGCCCACCACGACTCCAGCGCGCCGCAGGCACCGAGCGTGTGGCCCACGTAGCTCTTCATCGAACTGACCGGCACACGCTCGCCCAGCACGCTGGCAGTGGCGTGGCTCTCGGCCACGTCGCCACGGTCGGTAGCGGTGCCGTGCGCGCTGACGTAGCCGATCGCCTCCGGCGCCAGGCCGGCGTCGTCCAGGGCCATGCGCATGGCCACGGCCATGGTCTCGCGCGTCGGCTGGGTGATGTGCGCGCCGTCGGAATTGCAGCCGAAGCCGACGATCTCCGCATAGATGCGCGCGCCGCGTGCCTTGGCGTGCTCGTATTCCTCCAGCACGAGCGTCACCGCGCCCTCGCCGACCACCAGACCGTCGCGCTTGCGATCGAACGGGCGCGGCGTCAGCTGCGCGGCATCGTTGCGCGTGCTGGTGGCGAACAGCGTGTCGAACACGGCCGCGCCGGGCCCGGAGAGTTCCTCCGCGCCACCGCACAGCATCAGCGTCTGCTTACCCTGCTGGATCGCCTCGTAGCCGTAGCCGATCGCCTGGCTGCCGGAAGTGCAGGCGCTGGAAGTGGGCACGATGCGGCCCTTCAGGCCGAAGAACACGCCGACGTTCACCGCGGTGGTGTGCGCCATCATCTGGATGTAGCTGGTGGCGGTCACGCCCTGCATGGAGCCGGTGTTGAGCATGTGGCCCATGGCGCCGATCGGCTCGACGCTGCCGCCGGAGGAGCCGTAAGCCACGCCCATGCGGCCGTCGCGGATGAGCGCGTTACCCTCCAGCCCCGCGTCGCGCAGCGCTCGCTCGCTGGCGGCCACCGCCAGTTGCGCTACGCGGCCCATCGAGCGCACCTGCTTGCGCGGCCAGCCGGGCAGTTCGAAATCGTCGACGGGGCAACCGAGCCGGCCGTTGAGCGCATCGAAGTAGTCCCACTCCGGCATGTAGCGCACTGCATTGCGGTAGGCGCGCAGGCGCGACGAAATCGCGGCCCAATCGTGGCCCAGCGGCGTGACGCCGCCGATGCCGGTGATCACGACGCGCTTCATCGGGCGCCTCGCTGAGAAAAAGAGCGGTTCATGCCGGTACGTACTCGCGAACAGGCCGGACCACCGGCACCGCCAGCGCGGTGAAGCCGATGCCCAGCAACAGGGTGATGCCGAAATGCCGCAGCGCCGGCATCGAGCTCAGCGCCAGCAGGCCGAAGGAAAGCAGGGCGGTGACTGCCGACAGCAGCACGCCCGCATAGGCCGCGCCCGGCACGTGCGCCGCGTGCGGCTCGCCCTCATGCAGGAATACGGCATAGTTGGCGCCGACGCCGAGCACCAGCATCAGCGCCATCCAGTGGAACAGCGTCAGCGGCTGGTCCAGCCAGCCGAGTGCGGCCAGGGTCAGCCCGATGCCGAGCAGCGGCGGCACCAGCACGCGCGGTGCCGCGCGGCGATAGCGCCAGGCGAAGGCCGCGGCCACCGCCGCCGTGGCGGCGGCGAGCCACAGGCTGGCGTACTCGCGATAGCGGCCGAACAGGGCGGAGATGCTGGTTGGCTTGTCCACGAAGGACACGCCCGGCAGTCCTTCCGCGGCGGCGCGCAGTGCGACAGCATCGAACGCGCCTTGCGGCAGCACGATGGACGCCAGGCCGCGCGCGCCTTCGTCCATCCACAGATAGCGGTACGGCCTGCTGGCGGGCAGCTTCAGCCATTCGGCGACATCGAGCGGGCGACCGGGCCACGCATCGAGATAGGCTTCGGCCGCCTCGGCGCGCAGTCCCGCCTGCGTCATCAGCGCGAGCAGTGCCGCGCGGTCGGCGAACAATGGCGCCAACGCGGCATGGTCAGTCTGCTGACGCTGCAGCGACGGCAGCATGGCGGCCATGCCGAGCCAGCCATCGAGCTTGCCCGCCGCGGCGAGCGACCGCAGCCGCGCTTCCAGCGCCTCGCCGCGCTGCAGGACCTGTTCCGCGCTGTCACCCTCGACCAGGAAGAACTGGCCGCCGCCGCCGACGCCGGCGATCTGCGCGATGCGCGCTTCTTGCCGCGTGAGTTCGGTCGGCGGCGCGATCAGCAGGCGGATGTCGTCGTCGTGGGACAACCGCCACCAGCCGGGCAGCGCGAAGGCGAGCGCCAGCGCGAAGGCCGCCACGGCGGTGCGGCCGTGTCCCAGCTGTCCGGCGCCATGCTGCAGGCGGCGTGCGATCCACACCAGCGACAGCGCGAGCGGCCGCCGCGCGGGACGCCGCAGCAGCGCCGGCAGGAGCAGGAACACGCTGAGGCAGGCGGCGCTCATGCCGGCCATGGCGAAGCAGGCCATCTGCCGCAGTGCCGGGAACGGCACCAGGCCGAGCAGGGCATAGCCCAGCAGCGAGGTCGCGAGCGCCAGCAGCAGCGCCGGCCGCACCTGGCGCAAGCCGCGCGCCGGCTCCCAGGCCGGCCCGGCATTGGCGCGCGCGCACAGGTACTGGATCGAGTAGTCGACAGCTTCGCCCAGCAGCGCCGCGCCGAATACCAGGGTGAGCAGATGGATGCGCCCGAACACCAGCAGGGTGACGGTGAGCGCACAGGCCACCCCGATCGCGGTGGACAGGAAGGCGAGCAGCAGCGGCCGCGGCGAACGGTAGGTCCACACCAGCAGCAGCGCAATGCCCAGCGTGGAAGCCAGGCCGACCACGTGTACGTCGCGTTCCGCACTCGTGCGGGCTGCGGCCGCATGGAATACGGCGCCGGTGCGCAGCAGTGCGGTGCCGGGATGCGTTTGCACCGTCGCCGATTCCGCCCTCGCCAGCGCAGCGAGCGCCTGGCGCTGCACGCGATCGTCGTAGGCTGAGCCGCGCAGGGTGGCGATCACCATCACGTAGGTGCGTCCGTCCTGATGCGCGGTGAGCAGGTCGTCTTCCGGCAGCAGCGGCGAGCGGTTCCATGGCTGCTGGTCGAGCCAGTGCTGCAGCCAGCCGAACGGATCGTCGCGCAAGTCCGTGCCGACGCCCGCCAGGAACGGTTCGTTGAGCCGGCGCGCCAACGCCTGCGCGGGATCGGTATCGGCCCGGGCGAGTGACTCGCGGTCGGCATCGCTCAGCAGATGAAAGCGATGGGCCAGGTACGGCGCGACTAATTCGCGCAGATCGAACGGCGGCAGCTCGGCGGTGACGTTCGCGAAGACGCGCTCAGCGGCGAGGCGGCGGCCGAGGTCGCGGGCCGCCTGCTTTGCGACGGCGTCGTCCGCGTGTTCCACCAACAGCACCATGCGGTCGCCGCTGGCATGCGCCAGGCGTTCCACCGCGTCCTCGGCCAGCGGCTGGCGCTCGGTCGCCGGCAGCAGCGCCAGCAGATCGGTCTGGATCGGGGATTCCCCGCGGCCGAACAGCAGCCAGCCGCCCAGCAGGATCACCGACAGCACGGCTACGACAAAAGCGGCCGTGCCGGCCAGGCGAGGCGGCGGGGAAGACGCAGTCATGGCGGCATGCCCAGGGCACGCTTCTCCAGCGGGCTGAGCGGGCCGGCCTCGCGCGTGTCGGCGAACTGGATGCGCGTGCTCTCGCCGCTCTCCAGCTCCACCGCAATGCCTTCCAGGTACTCGCCGCCGCGCAGTTCGATGCGGCGGAGCACGCGCGCCATGCGCGCCTGCCGCGGCGTGAAGTGCAGCGTCCACTGCGCACGGCTGCCTTCGGCGCGGACGTCGAACTGGCGCAGCGCTTCGTCCGGCTTGCCGGAGAGCATGCCCTGCAGCATCTGCGAGACCTGGGCCACGCCGCGGTCGCCGCGCGCCGCTTGCGGCCGGCCATCGTCGCCGACGCGCGCGGTCCGCTCGCCGGCCAGGGCCAGGGTTTCGCGATAGGGGGCTTCGATCTGCCACAGCATGCCGCGGCCGAGCACGAACAAGAGCTTGCCGGTACTGGTCTGCGGCTGCGCCAGCGCGGGGTTCTCGCGCGTCTGCGTGAAGTCGGCGCGCACGGCAGCGTGGGTGCTCAGTTCGTCGAGCACCTGGCGCAGCAGGTCGGGCGACTGGGCGTGCGCGACCAGGGCCGCGCACCAACCCAGCAGGACGGCGATCAGGCGGCGCATGGTGCTTCCTCGCGGCGCAGCCGGCGCCACAACAGCAGCGGGATGCGCGGCAGCATGCCCAGCAGCAGGCGGGTGTGCATGGCCGAGATACGCAGGTTGTCGCGCCACATGCGGAAATGCGACAGGCCGTTCTCCGGATAGATCACCCGCGTGGGCAGGTTGCGCACGGGCACGCCGCGCCAGTACAGGCGCACGGCGATCTCGGTGTCGAAATCCATCCGCGCCGGCAGCGGCTTGCGCGCGATTTCCGCGCGGGTGGGCGCCAGCGGGTAGAGGCGGTAGCCGCACATCGAATCCTGGATGTCCAGCGACAGCGTTTCCACCCATACGAAGAAGTGGGTGACATAGCGGCCGTACAGCCGCGCGCGCGGCACGCTGTCGTCGTATACCGGTTTGCCGCACACCATCGCGCGCGGGTCGGCCTGGGCCTCGGCCAGGAAGCGCGGCACGTCGGCCACGTCGTGCTGGCCGTCGGCGTCGATCTGCAGCGCATGCGTATGGCCGGCTTCGTGCGCGGCGACCAGGCCGGCAGTAAGCGCGCGCCCCTTGCCCTGGTTCTCCGGCAGGCGCAGGAGGCGGATGCCTTGCTCCGCGGCGAGCGCGTCCAGCACCGCCCGGGTGGCCGCATCGCTGCCGTCATCCACCACCAGCACGGGCAGGCCGTGCGCACGCAACGCCCTCACGGTGGCCGCGATGGTGTCCTTGTGGTTGTAGATGGGAATCACCGCGCAGGGCGAGAACGCCTCGGCGGCGCCGGGACGGGCGTGCATGGAATGCGCTCAGCGCTCGAGCAGCGACTTCACCGTGGCGACCACGTCGCCCACGGTGCGCACGCTCTTGAAGTCCTCGGGCTTGATGCGGGTGCCGGTCATGTCCTGGACGTGGATGGCCAGGTCGACGGCGTCGATACTGTCCAGCTCCAGGTCGGTGAACAGATGCGCGGCCGGCGTGACGCGGGCCGGCTCGATCTCGAAGGTATCGAGCAGCACCTGCCGCAGGCGGGCAAGGATGTCCTCGTCGCTGATGCCGCTGGCCATGATCGTGCTCATAGAAGAGTCCCTGTTTCTGTACGCGCCCGGTACGTTCCCTGTCGCGTCGTGCGATCCCAAGGACCCGCCGGCCCCGCCGCGGACAAGCGCGGGTTCGCGACGGCGTCCTGGTCAGACGTAGCCGTGATCTGCTTTTCGTTGAATCGACCACCCGCGAGGCGGGTCCCCTTGAAACTGCCTGCCGGTCAGGCGAGGCCTACCGCTTGTTCCAAAAGAACTTATGCTACCAGAATCGCCCTCCAGGGGATCACCCCCGGAAGTCCTGCCTGCCGTTCAGGCGGTCCGCAGCTCCCGCGCCAATGCAGCCAGCCGGTCGCGCTGCGCCAGAATCAACGACAGCTGGCTCAGCACCAGCCGCGTTGCCTCGTCGCCGCAAGCTTCTCCGGATTCCGCGCCGGCGGGTGCGTCGGATGCGGCCGGTTCGCCTTCGGCCGCCAGCTCGTCGGCCAGCCGTTCCAGCGAGCTGACCACCTGTGCGCCGGTCCGCAGCGCCGTCTCGCGGGCCGGGCCATCGGCCAGGGTCTGCCGGTTCGCGCCCAGCGCCGAGAGATGCCCGAGCAGGCCGTGCGCCGCGCCCAGGAACCGCAGCAGCGTTTCGCTGCCCTGGCGGTGCCGCCCCGGCTCGCGCAGCATGTTGGACAGCACGCCGCTGAGATTGGCATCCGCGTTGTGCGCATCGCGCCGCGCGATGCGATAGGGAAGGTCGTCGCGCCGGCCGTGCGCGTACTGCTCCAGGATCCCGGCCAGATAGCGCGCCTCGCAGCGCACCGTGTCCGCGAGCACCAGACCGAGCCGCCGCCCCTGCCAATCCGGCAGTACGAAGTGGATCGCCAGCGCGGCGATGCCCACCCCGATGAACGTGTCGAGCAGACGCGGCCACATCACCTCGTAGCCGTTGCCCACCTGGTTGAAGCACAGCACCACGAACAGCGTGATCGCCGCCGTGGCCAAGGTATAGCGGCGCTGGCGCGCGGCGAAGAACACCACGCCGGCCACGATCAGCAGTGGCACCTGCGCCGGTCCGAACGGCAGCAGGCGCAACGCCGCCCAGCCCGCGACCAGGCCCGCAAGCGTGCCGGCCATGCGCTGGAGCAGCCGCCGCCGCGTCGCGCCGTAGCTCGGTTGGCAGACCAGCAGCGTAGTCAGCAGGATCCAGTACCCGTTCTGCGGATGCACCACGCGCAGCACGCCGTAGCCGGCCAGCAGCGCCAGGGCCAGGCGTAGCGCATGGCGAAAGCGGAACGAGCCCGGCGTGAACTGGATGCGGATGCGCTCCCAGGCCTCGCCGACGGTGGCCGGCCCCGGGTCCTGCAGGGCGCTTTCGTCGCCGAGACGCGGGCCCGCGGACGGCTTCTCCCGTTCCAGCAGCGACTGGATCGCCTCCATGTTGCGCAGGAGCGCATCGAGCGAGCGCAGCAGGTGCGACGGCGGCGGTGCGGCCTGCGCGTGCAGGAACGCCACCGCATCGCGCACGTCGTCGAGCGCGGCGCGTGCATCGTCCGCGGCCTGCGGCGGCATGCGCAGGCGCAACGTTTCCGCGCGCTGCCGACATAGTGCGGCATGGCGCCTGAGCATGTGTTCGCAGCGGAACAGCACGTCGCTGTGGAAGAACGCCTCGGCCAGCGCGTCATAGGGGTGGTGCGAGGAACTGATGCGCTCGTGGATGTCCTGGGCTGCAAAGTAGAGCTTCAGCCGTTCCGCCGTGGGGCCGCGCGGACGGCGCGGTCCGATGCGATCGATCAGGATCAGCCGCGTCTCGTTGAGCGCCTGCACCACTTTCTCGTTGCGCCTGGCCAGGTCCAGCTGCAGGGCCTCCCGATCCACGCCGGGCAGCGGCGCGAACAACGCGGCCTTGCCGTCGAGATAGCCGGCCAGTGCCTCAAACGTACGTGCCAAGGCATGGCGCACCGCCTGCTGCGGCGACAGCGCGCTCCACAGCAGCGACAGCACGCCGTACCAGGCCGCGCCCGCCAGCAGCAGCGCGGGCTCGCGCAGTGTCCCGCTGTGCGTCACCGCTTCCGAGCCGATCATCGTGTAGACCGACAGCAGCAGCGTGGAGCCGGCGATGGTGGCGTAGCGATGACTGACCGCGCCGAGCATGACCAGCGCGAACGTCGCCAGTGGCAGGCCGACCGCGAACAGCACGGGATGCGGCATCAGCACCTGCACGGACGAAGCGGCGATGGCGAAGCAGGCGAGCGTCACCAGGAGAGTGCCCAGGCGGCTGCGCCAATGGTCTTCGGTTTCCGCAAGGGCGCAGGCGATGACGCCGAGCAGGGCAGGGATGGCGTCGGCGAAGCGGTTCTGGGCGAGGCAGTAGAGGGCGACACCGCCCAGTCCGAGCAGGACGCGCAGGCATTCGGCGTAGCGGTCGGAGCCGCGGAGGCGGCGCCAGAGTTGGAGGGATGCGGGTGGGGGTGTTGGGGTCACGTTGGGAAGGATATGACGTGGGGGCGCTTGTTGTGTGCGGGGAAGCGTTTCGGGATCCCTGCGGGGCTGATGGACTCTCGTTTGTTTGGCATTTCGGTGCGGGCAGCGGGGGGCACGCAGCGGCGTAGGTTGGGTGAGCCTGCGGACCCCAACGGGCGCTAAGGGTCGCCTCGCCCTTACCTACTCGTTATTCCGGCGCAGGCCGAAACCCAGGGGCGACAGCGCTCGGTTGTCGCCTTATGGCCAGCCTTGTCTCGCCCCTCGCGGGGCGAGGGTTTCGCTCTCCTGCCGGAGAGCGAGTTACTTCTTCTTTGCTTGCCCAATCCCCTCAAGAGGGACCTCGAGAAGAAGTAACCAAGAAGAAAGGGCACCCTGCGCGGCGCCCTCCGGTGGCCTTCGCCACCTCCGGGTGCGTTGAGGGCTGGCCGGGCTTTTCGACAGGGCATCCTTGCCCTGATCGAAAAGGCGGGGACGTCCTGTCCCCGCCCGCCTGTGGCGGCCTGATCGTCCAGCCCTCACCGCCGCGAAGGGAACCCGGGAGATCAAGAGCGTTACGGAGCATCGCTTCGCTCGCTCTTGTTTAGTTTTCGCCTCGGTACCGCACTTCTCCTTCTCCCCTCCGGGGAGAAGGCTGGGATGAGGGGCGGGTGCTCGCGGGAACGCGGCTAGAGCGGACGTGGCTTTAAAAGTCGAAGCAAAGAGCAGCCGCGCGCAGCTTGCAGCGAGAGGAAGTGCGAAGGAGCAGCAGAAGCTGAGTTCTCTGAGCAACGAACAGTAGGCACAAGGAACGATCACCCCCTCGCTCCGTAGGTCCCCTCACCCCGCCCTCTCCCCGGCGGGGAGAGGGAGAAGTGCGGTGCTATCGCCAGAACACCACGAGCCGACGCACCGCTCCCCGTCCTCTCCGCTTCGGCGCCTCGACGTCCCCTCCACGCACCTCAGTTCCACTTCGAGTCGCGCGGTCCAGCAGCGGAGAAAACACCACGTGCTCTGCCAACCCCCGCCGCGAGCTTTTGACCTCAGGCCATTCTCTTTGGTTACTTTCTCTCGAGGCCCCCCTTGAGGGGGTTGGGCCAGCAAAGAGAAAGTAACTCGGGCGCCGGCAGGCGTCCGACATGCCCGCTGCATAAGCGGCCAGGTTGCCGAGCCACGGCTTAGTGCAAACGACGAAGAACAGCCCTGCACGCGGACAGACGCCCGACATGCCCGCTGCATAAGCGGCCAGATCACCGAGCCGTGGCTTAGTGCAAACGACGAAGAACAGCCCTGCACGCGGACAGACGCCCGACATGCCCGCTGCATAAGCGGCCAGATCACCGAGCCGTGGCTTAGTGCAAACCACCAACCTCACATCCCGACAAGTATTCGAAATGCCCGCTGCAGGTCACGGAAGCCGCCCCAATCGCCAAGAAAACACGCCAGCCCCACAAAAAAAAGCGCCCCCCATCCGGGAGGCGCCCCACAACACAAAACCCAGCGAAAACTTACTGCCCGCGCATGCGACCAGCAAACCGCGGCGCCCCATTCCCCATGTGCGGCAGCTTGATCTTGCCGATCGAGGAAATGCGCTCCTCCGCCAGGCGATCCGCCGCCTTGTACGTCGGCACATTCTCCGTCTTCGAAATCTCGAAGATGCGGCCCAGGTTGTAGTAGATCGTGCGCATCATGCGCATCGCGCGCTCACGGTTGTAGCCGTCGATCTCCAGCGACACGTTCATTACGCCGCCCGCGTTCACCGCGTAATCCGGCGCATACAGCACGCCGCGGCGGGTCAGTTCGTCGCCGATCGAATCGGTGGCCAGCTGGTTGTTGGCGGCGCCGCAGATGATCTTCGCCTTGATGCGGTCGATGGTCTGCTCGTTGAGCGTGCCGCCCAGCGCGCAGGGCGAGTACACGTCGGCGTCGACGTCGTAGATCTCGTCCAGGCCCACGGCTTCGCAGCCGAGTTCGTCCACGCAGCGCTGCACCGCGTCCTTGTTGATGTCGGTGACGAACACCTTGGCGCCCTGTTCGCGCAGCAGCTTGATGAACTCGCTGCCCACGTGGCCGCAGCCCTGCACGGCGTAGCTGTACTTGCCCACGTCTTCGTTGCCGTGCTTGACCTGCAGCGCGGCCATCAGACCCTGCAGGGTGCCGAATGCGGTGAACGGCGAGGGGTCGCCCGAGCCGCCATGCACCTGGTGCACGCCGGTCACGTATTCGGTCTCGCGGAACACATATTCCATGTCGTTGACGTCGATGCCGACGTCCTCGGCCGTGATGTAGCGGCCGTTGAGCGAGTTGACGAAGCGGCCGAACGCGCGGAACAGCGCCTCCGACTTGTCCTTCGACGGATCGCCGATGATCACCGCCTTGCCGCCGCCCAGGTTGAGGCCGGCCACGGCGTTCTTGTAGGTCATGCCGCGCGACAGGCGCAGCACGTCATTGACCGCATCCTGCTCGGTCTTGTACGGCCACATGCGCAGGCCGCCGAGCGCCGGGCCCAGCACCGTGTTGTGGATCGCGATGATGGCCTTCAGGCCGGCGTCCTTGTTGTGGCAGAAGACGACTTCTTCGTGACCCGTATTGGCGATGGTTTCGAAAATCATTGGAACTCCACTTTGGGTGGCGCGGTTGGGGATGCGTTGGTGGTTCGGCGGCCGCGTCGTGCGCGAGCCTTAAAGTCAAAACCCCGACCAGAGGTCGGGGTGATGAGCACAGTCCGATATTCTAGTACGCACCCGGATTCGTCGCTGCTGCGACGCAGCACCTGCGGAAATGTGGGGCCAAGCGGCGCGTTCGGCCCTGCCGGGCGGCGAAACGAAAGGCCCCGCCGGGGCGGGGCCTTCGATCATGCATGTGGGGGCCGTACCGACGCACGGAGCGTGCGGTCAGAAAGTGAGGGTGGCGCGCAGCCAGTAATAACGCCCCATCACGTCGTACGTGGCCACGTCGGTGTTGGAGTTGGTCACGTTGTTCTGGTACAGCAGCGGCGGCTGCTTGTCGGTCACGTTGTCCACGCCCACGTCGAAGCGCGTGTGCCACGGCTTCACCTCGTAGCCGGCTTGCAGGCTGTGGTAGGCATAGGCCCCCACCTTGCGCACCACGGCCGGGATGGCGAGGTCCGCCGACAGCTGCTGGCGTTCGTCCTCGCTGCCCACCTCGGTACGCCCGATGTAGCGGATGCGCCAGCTCGCGCTCCACGGGCCGCGCGACCAGTTCAGCGTGGCCAGGCCGCGCCAGCGCGGGAAGTTGCCGTAGGCATAGGTGTAGCGGCCGGCATTGTGGATGGTCACCGTGGTCGGGTCCGACGGATCGGGATTGACGTCGTAGCGCGCCACGTACGTGGTATCGAGGCGCAGCCCGAAGCGGCCGTAGCGTTCCGTATCGAAGCGATAGGCCACGCTGCCGTCCACGCCCTTGGTGGACAGTGCACCCAGGTTCACGGTCGGCTCGGCCACATAGTTGATGTCGCCGCTGGAGAAGCGATGGATGAAGCCGCAGAACGCACTCGATGGGTTGGCATAGCACTGGTTGAGCACGGTCTGCGCCGAGATCGCGGTGATGGTGTCGTTGAGGTTGATACGCCATACGTCGGCACTCAGCGACAGGCCGGGCAGCCAGTGCGGGTCGTACACCACGCCGTAGTCGAAGGACTTGCCCTGTTCGGGCTTGAGCTGGTAGCCGGCCACGATCGAACCGGAGGATTTGGCGGAAATCTGCGGATTGGCCTGCTGGTAGCTGCCATCGGCAGGCACGTTGGCGCAGGCCTGCGGATGCCCGCCCGCATAGAAGTTGCAAGGGTCGTTCACGGTCGGCGAATCGCCGGCGATGCCGGAGTACAGCTCATTGATGTTCGGCGCGCGAAATACCTCCGATACCGTGCCGCGCAGCAGCAGGTCTTCCACCGGCCGCCATTCCACCGCCAGCTTGCTGTTGGTGCTCTTGCCGGCGCTGCTGTAGTCGGACCAGCGCGTGCCCAGCGTGAGGTTCAGCGTCTGCGCCCACGGCTTGCCGGACAGCAGCGGAATCAGCGTTTCGGCGTAAGCCTCCTTTACATTGAAGCTGCCGGCGAGCACGGAGGTACAGAACTCCACCACGCCGCACAGGCCGTTGAGATCGGCGACTGCCAGCGGGTCCGTGCGCGTCGACGTGCTCTCCTTGCGGTAGGAAAAACCGGTGGCAAGGTTGACCGTGCCCGCCGGCAGGTCGAACAGGTCGCCGTTGGCGTTGGCCTCGAACTGCTTCACCGTGTACTCGGTGGTCGTCACCGGATTGCGCTGGATGTTCTTGAGCGCGGCGATGGTCGACGGGGCGTTGACGTTGAAGATGTTGATCGGCGTACAGCCGGCGATAGGGTTGCCCGGGGTGCCGCAGACCACGTTGCCGGTGCCGCTGTCCAGGTAGGAGGGGCCGATGCCCTGCTGGAGCAGCGCGTAATCCAGGAAGCCGTTGTTGACCGACTTCTGCCGCACCTTGCCGTAATTGAACGCGGCATCCCATTGCCAGGAGCTGTTGCCGAAGTTGCCGCGCAGGCCCGGCGTCACCTGCAGGTTGTAGGTGTTGTACACATAACGGCGATAGCCGAGCGTGGAGAAGCGTGTATTGAAGTCTCCATAGTTGTCGCCCGTGACGCGGTCGGTGCCGAAATTCACTCCGAACGGGTTGTAGTAGCTGTCCTTGGACACCAGGAAGTTGTCGCCGTTGGCGAACACCGGCACCGGCGCGAGCTGTGAGTCGGATTGGGTTTTCGTGTAATAGACGTTGGCGAAACCCTCGATCGCATCGGTGAATTTGTACTTGCCCAGCACGAAGAAGTTGTCGCGCTGCTGCGGCGTCTGCAGGATGTTGTCGCCCTGGTAGTTATAGGTGTCGGTCACGGTGTAGCAGTGATAGTCGCCCTGCGACGTGGCGCCGGTGACGCCATGATTCAGCGAGACGCGCGAGGTGCAGCCCAGCGGCCCCGCCACCGAGCGCGGCAGCGTGATCGAGCCGGCCGGGTTGGCGGAAGATCCGCTCACGATCACCTTGCCGCCCGTCAGATTGAGCGCATCGCGTGAGAACGCGCGATCCCGCGCCGACACCGCGTCCAGACTCTGATGACCGATGCCGGCGACGATGCTGCCGCGCTGGCCGCTGTGGCCGCCGGTGAGCGTGAAGTTGCGGCGAAAGCCATCGCTTCGACTGCTTTCGGCGAAGTCACCGGTCAGCTGCACGCCGTCGAAGCGGTCGCGCAGAATGAAGTTCACCACGCCGCCGATCGCGTCCGAGCCGTAGATCGCCGAGGCGCCGTCGCTCAGCACCTCCACCCGGTCGATCATGTTGGCGGGAATGCTGTTGACGTCGTTGTAGGCCAGGCGCATGCCGTTGACCAGGATCAGCGTGCGCTTGTCGCCCATTCCGCGCAGCGAGATCGTCGCCGCGCCGGTGCCGCCGCCGTTATTGGTGTTGGCATTGGTGGCATTGCCCGCGATCGAGGGCAATTCCTGCACCAGGTCGCCCAAGGTGGCCTTGCCGGTGGCGGCGATCTGCGAGCGGTCGATGGTCACGACGGGGTTGGCGGTCTCCACGTCCACGCGCCGGATGCGCGAACCGGTGACGGTGACGCCTTCGAGATTCTTGGCCTTGTCCGGGTTGGCGGTATCGGCGGTATTGGCGTCCTGCGCGAAAGCCTGGCCGGCGCCGGCCAGCAGGATGGTCGCCATCGCGAGTTTCACGGCGTGGCTGAGCACGCGGGGCGTTGGCGTTCGGTAACCACGGTGGAGCGTTGCGGATGTCGGGAGCATGAGCGATACCTCGGGTGGCGTGTGACGTCAGGACAGTGGCGTGCGAACGGTGCCCTCCCTTGGGCGAATGGTTTTTCCTGGGCAACGGAAACCCGTGCCGGAGCCGGGGCTTCGGCGGTGTCGTTGCGTTTGGCGGCCCGCGCGAGCGGGCGGGACGCGCTCAGCCGGGGCCGGGCGCGTCCGAGTCGATTTGCCAGTACACGGCGTAGCGTTCGCCGTGCACTTCGTTCAGTGGAGCGACCGCGACCGTCCCGTCGCGCGTGCCCGCCTCGAAGCGGAGTTCTTTCGCCGATACGGTGCGCAGCCAGTCCAGCCCGCCCGATGCGTTCGCGGCGACGCGCGGCGCGGGGCGAGGCTTGGGTTCGGGCTTGGGCGCGGCGTCGTAGCCGCAGTACTGCATGTCATGGGTGAGCCCTTGGCTGCCCAGGCGAGCGGCGAGCACCAGCGGCCCGTAGAGCGCGGCCTGCAGGCGGTCATCGCCGGGCAGCGCTTCGCTGTGCAGGCGCATGGGAAGGTCCAGCTCCACGCGATCGCCATCGCGCCATGCGCGATGCAGCGTCAGGTAACTGCCGGGCGAAGCGAAGACGTCCAGGGCTTCCCCGTTGACGCGCACGCCGGCGCCGGGAGCGATCCAGGAAGGAACACGCAGATGCAGGGCGAACGAAGCCGGCGCCGGCAGCGATACGCGCAGGCGCGTCAGCGGCTCGCGCGGGAAGGCGGTCTCCTGGCGCAGGCGAAGCTTTCGCTCGGGCCAGTCGAGCTCCGAGGCGATGAACAGGTTGACGTACAGGTCGTCGCCGTCGCGGAAATAAATGCTGTCGTTGAAGCGCGCGAATTCTTCGGCGCCGGAACCCGTGCAGCACCAGAACGAATCGGTAGGCGAGTTGTAGAACTTCGCCGCGCCGGGCTGCAGCGGGTAGTAGTAGAGCTTCATGCCTTCCGCGTCCTGCGTGCCCAGGCGCGCGTTGTAGAGCGTGCGCTCGTAATAGTCGAACGCGCGCGGATCGCCGCTCCACGCGTAGACGTAGCGCGTGAGCTTGAGCAGGTTGTAGGCCACGCAGCATTCGGCGCTGTACAGGCCGAGCTGGTCCTTGAGATCGCCAGGCCCGGTCTTCCAGAACTCGTCGTTGCTGGAGCCGCCGGTGGCATAGGTGCGGTTGTGCGTCACCGTCTCCCAGAAGAACTCGGCGATGCGGCGGTAGCGCGGCTCGCCGGTCAGTTCGTAGCGGCGTGCGGCGCCGAGCACCTTCGGGATCTGCGTGTTGCTGTGCAGGCCCTGCAACTCGTCGCGATGCGCGGACAGCGGATCGAACAGCGAAGCCTGGTCGAACCGGTGCGCCGCGTCGCGGTAGCGCTCGTTGCCGGTAATGGCATAGAGCTCGTACAGCGCCTCGTTCATGCCGCCGTACTCGGTCTTCAGGATGTGCGCCACCTCGGCGTCGGAAAAGCCATTGAGCCAGCGCACCGTCCAGTTGCCGATGCCGATGGACACGTCCAGCGCCTGCCGGTTGCCGGTCAGCGTGTACATGTCCAGCATGCCGGCCAGGATCTTGTGGATGGTGTAGAACGGCGCCCACACCTTCTGGCCGCTGCTGAGGCGATCGAAGAAGCTTTCCGGGAACGCGCTGACATAGCCGTTCGGACGCTGGCATGCGGCGAGTGCCGCGACGAGTTCGTCGCCGCGCTGCTTCATCAGCGCATCGCCGAGGCTGGCATGCGCGAGAGCGGCGGCGGACAGATAGTGGCCGCCGGTGAAATGCCCGCGCAGCTCGCAGTCGGGCTTCTCCCAGCCGCCGAACGGCCGGGCGGAGGAGGGCAATCCGGCTTGAACGCGGAAACTGTGCGCGAGCCGGTCGACGGGAAGGGTGTGCAGATAGCGCTGGTTGATCGCCGCCGCGCGGGAGAAGTCGCTGTCGAGCAGCTTCACCTGGCCCAGGCCGAAAGCCTGCATGCGGCGCACGGGCTGTTCGCGAACGGCGTGCTGGCCGGGCTTGGCGGGATCGGCGACATCGGCGACATCGGCGAAACCGCGCGGTGGTACCGCGAGCGAGGCGGCCGCGACGGCCGCGTTCTTCAGGAATCGCCTGCGGTGATCGCTACAGCCAGACGGCATGCCCTCTCCCCGTTCGTATCGGCCACATGGCCGGCAATCAGCGACGCATCCCCCGATGCGCACGGTTTCATCGTGCCGTCACATGTGCGGAGCGTCTTGTCGTATTTGCAAGACCCGCATGCGGAATTCCGCATAGTGGTTCCGTGCGATGTGCGATGCGCGTGTATGCATCGTGACGAGCCATAGCCACGCTGTCTCCCTCTCCCCTCTGGGGAGAGGGTCGGGGGCGAGGGGCCCTAAGGAGCGAAACGCGACTTCATCACCATACCCTGGCAGCTGAGGGTCGATCACGCAGCGAACTTGAGGCCGGATATCTGCTAACCGCACCACGCCCCCATCAAACAAACGCTGCCGAAACCCGCACGACCTGCCCGACGGAACCCGTCAACCGCACCGCTTCCCCCTGCCGTTCCTTGGCCGCGACACCATCGATGCGCACCTCGCCGAGCCGCTTGCCCTCCGGCGCCCGCAGGCTGAGCCACACCGTGCGGGGAGGCTCGCGATCCGGCAGCCGCACCTCGCCTTCCACCCCGCCGCGGCCATCGGGCCGCAACTGCACGTCGACGCGGCCCCAGCGCGTCGGCGCGCGGAGCATCGCCACAGGCTCGCTGCCCGCCATCCACCGCCGGGGAAGGGCGCGCGCCAGATGCAGCACCTCGCCCGCGCCGTCGTCGAACACCATCATCCAGCGCAGGAGCAAGGGGATGGTCAGCTGCGCGGGCATGCAGAACAGCGGCATGCCGCCGCTCAGGTCCGAGACTTCGCCGGCGGTCCAGCTGCCCGGCGTGTGCGCGTGATAGCGGTGGGCGTAGAGGAACAGCAGGTATTCGTCGATGCGATCCAGCCGCAGGAGCTGCTGCGCATAGCCGTAAGAGATGAAACCGAGGATGTCGCGCCCTTCCGGGTTGGGCGGGGCGACGTTGGCGACCACGCCTGCGCTCGTGGCGCCGTGGCCGCGCATGCAGTCGATCACCAAGTGGGCCAGGTCGTCCGGCAACACGTCGGCCTGCAGCAGTTCGGCATAGGCGCGGTGCGGCCATTGCTGCTCGCTGGGCTTTTCCTGCGTCAGCGATTGGCGGAAGGTGAGTTTCGCGCCGGGCAGCGGGCCGACGTAGGGTGGGCGAAGATCGTGGCGCACATTGGCGCGCAGCGTGCGCGTGACCTGCCCGGCGAGCGTGCGCGAGCGCTGCTGCCAGCGCTGGGCGGTGGCCGCGCCGCCTGGGTCGATGGCCGTCCATACCGCCGCGATATCCTGCAGGCCACGCGCCGCCAGCGCGCTGTTGGCGTAATAGGGCTTCCACCACAGCTGCGGCTCGGGGAACAGGCAGGCATCCGACTCGTTCCAGCCGTGGATGAGGCCGTAGCCCGGGCTGTGCTCGGGCAGCTGCAGGCTGGCGTCGTGCAGGTCGAGCAGGATGCGCGCGGTGGCTTCGATCTTGCCGCGATGCTTGCTCAGAAGCGCGCTGTCGCCCGTGTAGCGCAGGTAGCGCGCCAGCAATGACAGGGTGAGGCCAAACTGCCCGGTCTCGGCGCCGCGCATGTTGATCATGCCGTCGGGCTGGACGAAATCGGCGAAATAGCCGTCCAGCACCGTGGCGGCCTGGGCAAAGCGGCCCCATTCCAGGTTGGCGTAGAGCGAGCTGGTGAAGGTGTCCTGGAAACCGTCGTACTCGTTGCCGTAGTAGTCGCGATCCACAGCGCCGTACTTCGGATAGCTGCCGCCGGGGCGCACCACCAGCTCGCGTGCGAAGGCGAAGCGCGCCATGTCGGCCCAGCTGACGTCCGGCGTGTGCAGTTCGCTCGCATCGGCGAGCTCGCGCTGCCAGGTGTCGTGGAAGCGCAGCAGCGCGCGATAGAACGCCGCGGCGGAAGGCGGCTGCCGCGTGGGCGGATAGGCCGGGTAGCTGTGGCCGTAGTGCACCTCGCTCACGCGACCGTGCTCGACCAGCGCGGTGCGGTGCCAGGTCTGCACGACGAAGCGATCGGCCGCGTCCACATCGGCGAAGACGAGCACGTCGTACCAGCGGCCTTCGCCCAGCGGGAACACCTTGTGCACCGCCGGCAGCCAGCCGCCGAGCAGGCCTTCGCGCCGCCGCGCGGCGAGCTTGTCGTCGCGCAGCGCCGCCACCGCCTGTTCGGGATGGAAGGTGCGCGTGCGGCCGTTGGGAAAGACCGGCATGGTGTCGGCGCAGGCGACGGTGCCGACGAAGGTGGTCCACGGCAGGCGGCCGGCGTAGTCCTTCGGGTCCAGGTCCGAGGCCAGCGGCGGCGCGGCGAGGCGTACCTGTTCCGGATCCGGCTCGCCGCGTTCGAGCAGGCGCGCCGCCAGAAGGTCCGCGTCCGCCAGCGCGATGTCTTTCAGCGCGAGCCCCAGGTAGGGCATCGTGCCTTCGACGGCGCACGGTTCGGTACGCTTGCCCAGCGCGCATCCGCCATCAGGGCCGAGCAGGGTGAGCGTGCCGTCCGGCGTGCGCAGGTCCTCGAACACGGCCCAGGCCGCGCCTTCCAGGTCGAACGCAGCGATGCGCGCGTGCCCTTCAGTGGGAAGCGCTGCCGCCGGCAGCCGGCGCGGCGGCGCGGAAGGCGTCGCCGGCGCGGGTTCTCCGGCGGGCGCGGCGTCGCCGACGCTCCACCCACCCATGCCTGCGACCGCGCCCGACGCGGCCAGCCCTTGCAGAAAACGGCGCCGATCCATTCCTCTCCCCCGGCCCCGCTCCCCGCGCGACGCATTCGAAAAAACAGGCCCGCGCACGCGCCGTAGACACAGGCGGAAGAGGGGGAGGCGGCTTCCGTGCGCGGGCCTGGAGTTGCAGGCTCCCACGCGCCCCGATGGGCGGTCTTGCACGGATGCGACCGCTGTCATGCGGAAAACCGCACAACCGGGGGGCGCGGGCACGAATTGATCCAGATCAATGCCGGCGCACAGCGCCTTGCTAGCGTGGATTCCGACCGCCGCGCCGCCCGGCGCGCGGCGAGGGACGCCATGTTCACCCACCTGCTGCTCCCCACTGACGGTTCGACGCACTCCGAGTGCGCCGTGCGCCTGGGCGTCCGCCTGGCCGCGGCGCTGGGTGCACGCGTCACAGGTTTCGCCATGGTGCATCCGCATGGCGGAAGCGCGGCGAGCCTGCCCGTGGGGGAGGAGGAGACGCGCTTGGCGCGGGCCCGCCTGCGTTTCATCAAGGAGGTGGCGAACGGGCATGGAGTCGCCTGCGAGGTGGTGCTTGTGCATGGCAACGATCCGGCGCAGTCGATCGTGCGCGCGGCGAGGGAGTTGCGTTGCGACCTGGTGGTGATGGGGTCGCATGGGCGGCGTGGGGTGCAGGCGCTGGTGTTGGGGAGTGAGACGCGGAAGGTTTTGTTGGATTGTGGGGTGCCGGTGTTGGTGTGTCGGTAGGGGGCGTTTTTTTTGGCGGTTGTTCGTGGGCGCTTTGAGGGGCGCCTCGCACTGGCCTGTTCGTTATTCCGGCGCAGGCCGGACGTAGGTTGGGGTGAGCGAACCCCAACGGGTGCTGAGGTTCACCTCAGCCTTCATCCTCGTCATTCCGGCGTAGGCCGGAATCCAGTGGCGGCACGGCTCGGTTGTCGCCTTGTGGTCTGCTTGTCTCGCCCAAGGGGCGAGGGGTTTCGCTCTCCTGCCGGAGAGCGAGTTACTTTTTCTCTGCTTGCCCAGAGAAAAAGTAACCAAAAGAGAGGGCCCCCTGCGCGGCGCCCTCCGCAGCCTACGCTGCTCCGGGTGCGTTGAGGGCTGGCCGGGCTTTTCGACAGGGCATCCATGCCCTGATCGAAAAGGCGGGGACATCCCTGTCCCCGCCCGCCTGCGGCAGCCTGATCGTCCAGCCCTCACCGCCGCGAAGGGAACCCGGGAGATCAAAAGCAACGCGGAGCGTCGCTTCGCTCGCTCTCGTTTTTTTTCTTGCCTCGGTACGTCACTTCTCCTTCTCCCTTCCGGGGAGAAGGCGGGATGAGGGGCGGGTGCTTGCGACAACGTAGCTAGTGCGGGACGTGCGGATGGGAGGCTATAGATGCACCTCAGCCCACCCGCTCCTTCACCACCACCAACTTGCTATGCCTGCGCCCATAGGCCAGATAAACCACGCACCCGACCAGCAGCCAGATCCCGAACCGCACATACGTCACGACGGGCAGTCCCCAGATCAGCCAGCAGGAAAAACCGACGCCCACCAGCGGCACGAAGGGCACCCAGGGCGTGCGGAACGGGCGGTGCAGGTTCGGCTGTCGCACTCGCAGTACCGCCACCGCGGTGCAGATCACGATGAAGGCGCCGAGGACGCCGATGTTCACCAGCTTTGCCAATTCGTCCAGCGGAAACAGTCCTGCCGCCACGGCCGTCACGGTGCCCAGCAGAATCGTCGAGCGGTGCGGCGTGCGCCAGCGCGGGTGCACGCCGGCGAACCAGCTTGGCAGCAGGCCGTCGCGGCCCAGGCTGAAGCCGATGCGAGCGCCGGCCAGCAGGTTGGCGAAGATCACGCTGGTGATGCCGCATACCGAAGCGAGCGAGATCACCGCCATCGTCCATGGCATGCCGATGCGGATGAAGGCGTTCGCCACCGGCGCGTCGTTGTCCAGCGTGGTGTAAGGCACGATGCCGGTGAGTACCAGGCAGATGGCGAAATACAGCAGCATCGCAATGCCCAGCGACAGCAATACGGCGCGCGGGAGGTCGCGTTGCGGGTTGCGCGACTCCTCGGCGGCGGTGGTCAGCATGTCGTAGCCGAACACGGCGAAGAACACCACGGCCGCGCCGGTCACCACGCCGTGCATGCCGAAGGGCATGAAGGGATGCCAGCGTTCCGGCTTCACGTACGCGGCGCCGGCGATCACGATCAGGGCGGCGCCGGCGATCTTGATCGCCACGATCAGCGTGTTGAAGCGCGCGCCCCATTCCATGCGCACCGCGAGCAGAGCGGTGATGGCCGCGGACACCACGATCGCGGGGAGATTCACCACTCTTCCCGGCGCGGTGCCCCAGGCGCCCTGCGCCCAGGTCGGCAGCGGCAGGCCGGCGCTGTCGAGCAACACCTGCGCATAACCGGACCAGCCCACCGCCACCACCGCGGCGATCAGCGCGTATTCCAGCAGGAGATCCCAGCCGATGATCCAGCCGGCGAATTCGCCCAGCACGGCATAGCCGTACGTATACGCGCTGCCGGAGACGGGAATGAGCCCCGCGAATTCCGCGTAACACAGCGCCGCCGCCGCGCTGGCGATGCCGGCGAGCAGGAACGACAGCAGCACTGCCGGTCCCGCTTGCGTGGCCGCCACAGTGCCGGTGAGCACGAAGATGCCCACGCCGATGATGCCGCCCAGGCCGATGGCAGTGAGTTGCCACAGGCCGAGCACGCGCCGCAGGCCGGTGCCTTTGTCCGCCTCGCTTTGCAGGCTTTCCACCGGCTTGCGCCGGATGATGTCGTCGATCAGCGCCATCGGTTCCTCCCCGAAACCTCGTCGTGTTGTGCGTTACGGTGCCTTCGCCTCCGCATAGGGCGACTTGCCGCCCCCGGCGATGAACGCGTCCACCCGTTGTTGCAGTACCGGCAGCGGCACCGAGCCGAGCGACAGCACCGTGTCGTGGAACGCGCGCAGGTCGAAGCGCTCGCCCAAGGCTTTCTCGGCCTTGGCGCGCGCGTCGACGATGGCCATCTCGCCCAGGTAGTACGACAGCGCCTGGCCGGGCCAGGCGATGTAGCGGTCTACCTCGGTCTCGATCTCGTGTTCGCTCAGCGCGGTGTGGTCGCGCATGAAGGCCTGGGCCTGTTCGCGCGTCCAACCGAGGTGGTGAATGCCGGTGTCCACCACCAGGCGGCAGGCGCGCCACATCTGATAGCTGAGGTAACCGAAGCGGTCGTAGGGCGTGTCGTACATGCCCATCTCCACGCCCAGGCGTTCGGAGTACAGCGCCCAGCCTTCGCCATAGGCGGAGATATAGGTGTAGCGGCGGAAGTCGGGCAGGCCCTCGTGCTCGGCGGCCAGCGGCATCTGCATCGCATGGCCTGGCGCGGACTCGTGCAAGGTCAGCGCGGTCAGCGAGTACAGCGGGCGCGAGGGCAAGTTGTAGGTATTGACCAGGTAGATGCCCGGGCCGCCGCGGCCGCCGGTGTAGAACGGCGCCAGGTCGGTCGGGACCGGCTCGATGGCGAAGCGCTGGCGCGGCAGGCGGCCGATGTACTGGCCGATCTTGCCGTCCACGCGCTTGGCGATCCAGGCGGCGTCTTTGAGCAGCTCGTCGGCGCTCTTCGGATAGAACTTCGGGTCGGTACGCAGATAATGCAGGAATTCGGCGAAGCTGCCCTTGAAGCCGCTGTCGCGGATGGCCTCGTCCATCTCGGCGCGGATGCGCGCCACTTCTTTCTGACCGATCGCATGGATCTCTTCCGGGCTCAGGTCCAGCGTGGTGAACTCGCGGATCTGCGCCTGGTAGAACGCCTTGCCGTCCGGCATCGCTTCGGCCGCGAGCGTGGTGCGCGCCTGCTTCATGTAGGTGTTGCGCATGAAGTCGAGCAGCTTGGCGTAGGCAGGAACGACGTGCTCGCGGATTGCCGTACGGGCCTCCGCGCGCAGCTGTTCCTGCGTGGCGGCCGGGATGCTGTCCGGCATTTGGCGAAACGGCGTGTAGAAGAGGTTGCCGTCGCCCTTGGCATTCGCCACGTCGGCAATGGACTGATCGCGACCAGTCAGCGTCACGCGCGGCACGCTGAAGCCGCGTGCCAGCCCCGCACGCATGTTGGCGATCTGTTCGTCGAAGTAGCGCGGCACGTCGTGCAGCTGGCCGAGGTAGCGGCGATAGTCCTCGGCGGTACGCATCGGCTTGCGCG
The DNA here is from genome assembly GCF_031954525.1 of Dyella sp. BiH032. NCBI lineage: Bacteria > Pseudomonadati > Pseudomonadota > Gammaproteobacteria > Lysobacterales > Rhodanobacteraceae > Dyella > Dyella sp. BiH032. The sequence continues at coordinate 3,699,650 of NZ_CP134867.1, read as the reverse complement.
CGGTGAAGCCGAGGTTGGTCCAGAACGCGGTGTCGCTGTTGAACGGCATCTCCCAGGTGCGGAAGCGCTGGTCCGCCAGCAGCGTCTCGATCTGGTTGCGGTACACGGCATAGTTGACCGGATCGTCGCCGCGCAGGTCCTTCGGCGAGATCGCGTCGAGGCGCTTCAGCACGTCGGCCCAGTAGCGCTCGCGCGCGGCCTGCGTGGCCGGATCCACCTTGGGAAGATGGGCGGCCGGCTTGCCGCCGCCGTCCTCGTCGTCGCCACCGGCGAATTGCGCCTGCCGCCACTGCCATTCCTGCGTGTAGACGGCGCGGAAGCGCGCGTCCGCATCGTCGGCGGCGTGGCCGAGGAGAGGAGCGATGGCGAGGCAGATGGCGCAGGTGAAGGTGGCGATCGGTCTTTTCATCGGCTCCTCTCTCGGTGCTTCATGCAAAGGGCTGGTCGATGGCCGGCGACGGTGGCGTGAACCAGGCCGCGCCGTCTTCGGTGACGTAGAAGTGATCCTCCAGCCGCACGCCGAAGCGCTCGGGGACCACGATCATCGGTTCGTCGCTGCAGCACATGCCGGGCCGCAGCACGGTGCGCGAGCCGCGCACCAGGTAGGGCATCTCGTGGATGGCCATGCCGCAGCCGTGGCCGGTGCGGTGGGGGATGCCGGGCAGGCGGTAGTCCGGACCCAGGCCGGCGCGCTCGACCACCGCGCGCGCGGCTTCGTCCACGGTCTCGCAGTGCACGCCGGGGCGCACGGCTTCGAACGCTGCGCGCTGCGCGGCCTGCTCCAGTTCCCAGATGCGCGCCTGCTCGGCGGTGGGCGTGCCGAAGACATAGGTGCGCGTGATGTCGGAGTGGTAGCCCTGCACGGTGCAGCCGGTATCGATCAGCACCAGCTGGTCGCGCTCCAGGTACTGCTCGCCGGGGATGCCGTGCGGATACGCGGTGGCATGGCCGAACTGCACGATGCAGAAAGTTGAACCGTTGTCGGCACCCATGGCGCGGTGCGCCTCGTCGACGAAAAGCGCCAGCTCGGTGCGCGAGATGCCTTCGCGCATGAGGCCAGCGGCGAGGCGGTGCACTTCCAGCGTCATTGCGGTGGCTTGTTTCATCAGCGCCAGTTCCGCGGACGACTTGCACATGCGGCAGCCGTCCACGATCGCGCTGGCGTCGGCCACCGGCTTGCCGCCGAGCACCGCGCGCAGCCGCTCGGCCACGACGTAGGGCGCCGCGGGGTCGAGCGCGAGGCTGCCGGCGCCGCGTTCGGCCATGGCGTCGGCGACCAGCTGCTGCGGGTCCTCGTGTTCTTCCCACAGGCGCACGTCGGCGGGAATCCGGAGCACGGCCGCCAGCGAGCCGGCCTCGAAGCCGGGGCAGATCAGGATGGGGTCGCCTTGCGCGGTGAGCAGCATGCCCACCAGCCGCTCGCTGGCCCCCCAGGCCACGCCGGTGAAGTAGCGCAGCGAGGTGCCGGCGGTGATCAGCAGCGCATCCAGCCGCTGCGCGCGCAGCAGCGCACGGGCGTGCTCCAGGCGTTGTTGATATTCATGCGAGTCGATCGCCGGCGCGGGCGTCGCCCAGGGACGCAACCGCGCGCGCGCCTGGGCAAGATCGAGACCGCCGATCTGTGCAGCGCTCATGCCGGCTCGGCTCCGTCGAGGTCGTCCACGCACCAGCAGCCGTCGATCTGCCGCGCCACGCCACCGGGGTTGTGGTCGCGCAGCTCGGGCGGCAGCAGGTGCTCGGGCAGGTTGTCGTAGCAATGCAGCGCGGCGAAGCGCCGGATCGCGGCGGGCATGCCCACCGCGGTGAAGCCGGGATGGCCGGTGCTGGGATACGGACCGCCGTGGTTCATGGCGGGACTGACGGCCACGCCGGTGGGCATGCGGTTGCCGATCAGGCGTCCGACGCGCGGACGCAGCGCGCGTGCGACCTCGGCCGATGCCGCGTCGTCGGCGCCGTTGCCGGCCGTGTAAAGCGTACCGGTGAGGTTGCCTTCGAAGGCGGAGGCCACCTGGGCCATCTGCGCCACATCGTCCACGCGCACCAACAGGCTGACCGGACCGAAGGCTTCGGTCTGCAGTGCTTTCGGCTCGCGCAGGAACTGCGCTGCATCCACTTCAAGCAGCGTTGGCGCATGACGGTAGCCGGGCGCGCCGGCTTCGCCGCCGGCGAGGAGTTGCGCGCCCGCCTTGCGCAAGGTCGCCACGCCTTGCTGCAGGTGGTCGAGCACGCCGCGCGAAAACAGCACGCTGGGCGCCGCGCCGGCGAAGTGCGCCGTGGCCGCGGCCACGAACGCATCGCCGTCCGCGCCGCGTGGCACGATGACCACGCCGGGATTGGTGCAGAACTGGCCGCTGCCCATGGTGCAGGACGTGAAGAACTCCTGGGCCAGCGCCGCGCCGCGTTCGGCCAGCGCGCCGGGCAACAGGAACACCGGGTTGACGCTGGACATCTCCACGTAGACAGGCACGCCCGCCGCGTCCGCCGCGGCTTTCAGCGCGAGGCCGCCGGCGCGGCTGCCGGTGAAGCCGATCGCGCCCAGGCGCGGATCGCCGGCCAGCGTCGCGCCGATGGCGTGGTCGAAGTGGTAGAGCATCTGCACCGCGGCGGCGGGCAGGCCGCTCTTGCGCAGCGCTTCGTGGGCGATGCGCGCCAAGCGTGCGCTGGTGGCCGGATGGGAGGGGTGCGCCTTCGCGATGACCGGATTGCGCGCGGCGATGGCCGAGGCGAAATCGCTGCCGGCGATCGCGTTGAAGGCGAACGGGAAGTTGTTGGGGCCGAACACCAGCACCGGCTTGCCCAGGGGCGCGAGATGCGAGCGCAGGTTCGCCGCGGTGTCGATCACCGGCTGCGTCCACGCGTAGCTGCGCACGGCCTTGGCGGCCTGGCGCAGCTGGCCCGTGGTACGCGGCAACTCGACGGCGCCCAAGCGGGGCTGCTTGGGCAGGGCGGTCTCGGCGTGGGCGATCTCGACCAGCGCTTCCACATCCGCTTCGATGCCATCCGCGTACGCCTCCAGGAACGCGGCGATGCGCTCCGGCGATGCGGCGGCGAGCTCGCCGGCCACGGCCGTGGCGGCGGCCAGCGCGGCTTCCACATCGGCCGCGCCGCAGATGGGGAAGGTCGGGCCGATCGGTTCGCCCGTCGCCGGGTTTTCGGCGCGGAACTGACCGACTGGCGCGCGTGCCGCGCGCCAGTCGCCTTCGATCAAAACGGGCTGGATAGGATCGGGTTGCACGGCCATGTCACACCTTCGGTGCGTGGGCGATGGCGTGGTCGATCACACGCAGCGCCGCTTCGCGTTCCTCGCCAGCCATCGCCAGGCGCGGCGCGCGCACTTGTTCGCTGCCCATGCCGACCTTGGCCTGCACCAGCTTGATGAGCTGCACGAACTTAGGGACCGTGTCCAGGCGCAGCAGCGGGAGGAACCACCTGTACAGTTCCAGCGCCGCGTCGGCATGGCCATCGCGCGCCAGCTCGAACAGCTTGACCGATTCCTTCGGATAGGCGTTCACCAGGCCGGCGATCCAGCCGCGCGCGCCCATCGCGACGCCTTCGACGATGGCGTCGTCCATGCCCACCAGCAGTTCCAGGCGGTCGCCCAGCAGCGCGCGGATGCCGGCGAAGCGGCGCACGTCGCCGGAGGATTCCTTCACCGCCTGCACGTTCGGGAATTCGCGCGCCAGTTCGGCGATCTGCTCCGGCGCGAAATCCGTCTTGTAGGCGATGGGGTTGTTGTAGAGCATGCAGGGCAGGTCGGTGGCGGCGATCACCGCGCGCAGGTGCGCGCCCATCTCGCGCCAATCGGTGGAGTACACGTAGGGCGGCAGCACCATCAGGCCGGAGCAGCCCAGCGCCTTGGCTTCCTTCGCCAGGCGCACGGCTTCGGCGGTGGAGAGCGCGGCGATGCCGGGAATCACCGGGGCGCGGCCGTTCAGTGCCTTCACCAGCGTGCGGATGATCTCGATCTTTTCGTCGAACGTGAGCGTGGCCGCCTCGCCGAGCGAGCCCAGCGGCACGATGCCCGTGCAGCCGGCATCGATCAGCTGGTTGGCATGCTTGGCGAGGAAGGCATGGTCGACCTGGCCATCGGCGGCGAAGGGCGTGGTGATGGCGGGGATCACCCCGCGCCAGATGGAAGCGTTGCTCATGGCGTTACCTCAGTGTTCTCGGAAGGGGAAAGGTCGGCGAGCCCCGCCAGGGTGGCGAGGCGGGCCGGAAACAGGGGCGGGCGGCCGGCGCCGCGCGGGAAGCGGCCCAGCTCGGCGAGCGCGGCGCCGCAGATGCGGCCCTGGCACGCGCCCATGCCGCAGCGCGTGGCGAGCTTGGCATCGCGCGCGTCGGCGAAGCCGTCCAGGGCGCCGAGCGGGACGTCCTCGCAACGGCAGATGAGCGTGTCCGGCATGGCGAGCGCGTGCACGCGTGCACCAGGGGAGAAGTGTTTCGCCAGCAGTGCGCCGAAGCGGCGCTCGCGTTCGCGTTCCGGCATCAGGGCGTGCGCATCGTCCTGGTGCCCGGCGGCCAGGTGGCCGGCGATCGCGCCTTCGATGCGCGCCACCGCGAGGCCGCCGATGCCGCCGGCTTCACCGGCGGCGAACACGGAGGGCACGCTGGTGCGCAAGAGTTCATCGACTTGCACGCGAGGATGGACCGAGGCGTGGTCGAGCGCGCAGCCAAGCATCTGGGCGAGTTCGACATTCGGCACGAGGCCGTAGCCGACCCCGAGCAGGTCGCAGTCCACGCAGGTCGTGCCGTGCGCGTCTTCGATCTCCACCATGCGCAGCGCGCCGTCGCCGTGCGCACGGCGGACGATGGAGCCGAAGCAGTAGGGCACGCCCGTCAGCTTGGCGCGCAGCGCGACGGCTTGAAGCGCGCGCGCGGGCCAGTGGATCAGCTGCCCCGCGAAGGCACGCACACTGGCGGCGGAGGCCTGTTCGTGGATGCCCAGCACCTTCGCGCCGTGCGCGCGCAGGGTCGCTGCCGCGGCAAGCAGCAGCGGGCCGCTGCCGGCGATCACCACGCGCTTGCCGTTCACCGGCCAGCCCTGCTTGGCCAACGCCTGCAGGCCGCCCGCACCGCTGACACCGGGCAGCGTCCAGCCGGGGAAGGGGAGCAGCAGTTCGCGTGCGCCGGTGGCGAGGACGAGTGCCCTGTAGCCGAGCAAGGTTGAGCCATCCGGCGTTTCCGCGCGGAGCGCGCCGTCGTCGCTGGCGACGATGCTGTGCTGCGCGAGCAGAGTCACGCCGCGCAGCGCGGCGATAGCCTCGCGCGCGGCGCGTGGTGCGCCATGGCGCACGTCGTGGCGCCACACCTGCCCACCCGCGCGCGGCTGCGCATCGACCAGGCCGACCTGCGCGCCATGCGACGCGGCCGCCCGCGCGGCCGCGAGCCCCGCGGGGCCGGCGCCGATCACCAGGACGTCGTAGCGCTCAGTCATCGGTATCCACCCGCATGCCTTCGCGCACCGGCGTCATGCAGGCGCGCTGATGCGCGACCCCGTCGATGCGCACGCGGCATTCGAAACACACGCCCATGCCGCACAGTGGCGCGCGCGGCGCACCGTTCACCGAGGTGCGGAAGTGCAACGTCACCTGCGCTATCGCTGCGGCGACGCTGGCGCCTTCCGGCACCTCGACCGGCTGGCCGTTGATCTGCAGGCGCACGAGCGCGCTCATGCCACCATCCTCGAGGGCGCGTACGGCGCGGGATCGATCGCCGGCTGGCGGCCCTGGATCAGGTCCAGCAGCAGCCGTGCGCTGCCCAGCGCGGTCGTCACGCCCAGGCCTTCATGGCCGGCGGCCACCCACTGATCGTCGGTGCCGGGCACGGCGCCGAGATAGGGGCGTCCATCCGGTGTGGTCGGACGAAAACCGGTCCATGCACGCAGTGCCTGCAGACCCCGCAGCGCGGGCACGAAGGCGAAGCAGCGCTCCAGCATGCGCCGCAGCATCGCCGGCGAGACGGCCGCGTCGGTGGCGCTGAATTCGCGCGAGGAGCCGAGCAGGATCTGCCCGGTCGGGCGCGGCTGCACATTGAAAGCCACGCTGCTGTCGGCGTCGCCGTGCGCGCTGTCGGCATAACCGAGTTCGAGCAATTGGTGGCGCACCAGGCCCGGATACCGGTCGGTGATCACCAGATGTCCCTTGCGCGCGCGCATCGGCAAGCGCGGCAGCAGGGCGGGCAGGGCACAGCCGGTGGCGACCAGCACGGTGCCGCTGAGCGAGGTGCCGTCATCCAGTGCCGCGCCGCCGCGGCGCAGCGACTGCACGCGGCGGCCGGCATAAAGCACCGCCCCGCGCGACTGCGCGCGCTGCACGAGATGACGCGCGACGCGCGGCGGATACACCACCGCTTCGCGCGGCACCAGCATGCCGCCGCTCATGCCGGGGGCGAGCGCCGGCTCCTGGGCGTAGAGTTCGCGCGCATCGAGCAGGTGCGCCTCGATGCCGGCCGCCGCCAGCCGCGCGGCGCGAGCCGAGGCGGAGGCGAGTTCGCGTTCTTCGCGTGCCACCCACAAGGTGCCGCAGCGGCTGAATTCGGCTTCCTTCAGATCGGCGAAGTGTTCCCATTGCCGCAGCGAATAGCGCGCCAGGGCCAGCTCGGCCGGATCGTCGTCCATCGCCACCAGATGGCCCATCGCCGCTGCGGTGGCGCCGCCGCCGATCGGACCCGGTTCCACGATCGCCACGCGCAGGCCGTCGCCGCTGGCCGCGTCTGCGCAGGCCGCGCCGACGATGCCCGCGCCGACCACGATCAGGTCGTAGCTGGCGCCGGTCATTCGGCGCCGCTGCCCCAGGTAAAGGCGTCGGCTTCGTCGAACAGCAGGGTGGAGCGCGCGACCACGAAGGCGGTGCCGGTGATGCGCGGCTTCACGCCGCGCGCGCCGGGCGTGTAGGTGGCGGTGAACTCGCTGCCGAGGATGCTTTCCTGCCGCCAGGTCTCGCCCGGCGCCAGCTTGCCGTCGGCGGCCAGGCAAGCCAGCTTGGCGCTGGTCCCGGTGCCGCAGGGCGAGCGGTCGTAGGCCAGGCCCGGGCACAGCACGAAGTTGCGGCCGGCCTTGCCGGGCAGATCGGCGTTGATCTCAATGTGGTCGATCTCGCCGCCTTCGGCGCCCGTGATGCCCTGGGCTTCCAGTTCGCGGCGGATCGCCTCGGTATACACGGTCAGCTCGCGCTGGTGATGGATCTCCAGCGGCAGCGGCGTGTCCTTGGTGATGAAGAACCAGTTGCCGCCCCAGGCGACGTCGCCGGTGACCGTGCCGTAGCCCGGCACGTCGACGCGCAGGTCCTTGGCGTGGCGGTAGCTCTCGACGTTGTCGATGGAGACGCGGCCGTCCTCGTGCAGTTCGGCGCCGACCGTGCCCACCGGCGTCTCGATGCGATGCAGCCCGGGGCCGATGCGCCCCATGTGCTGCAGCGTGCGCACCAGGCCGATGGTGCCGTGGCCGCACATGCCCAGGTAGCTGACGTTGTTGAAGTAGATGACGCCGGCGCAGGCGTCCGGACTCTGCGGCGGCAGCAGCAGCGCGCCGACCACCGTGGCCGAGCCGCGCGGCTCGCACGCGATCGCCGCGCGCCACTTGTCGAAGTCGCGGCGGAAGCGTTCGCGCTGCTCCATGAGGCTGCCGCCGCCCAGGTCGGGAAAGCCGGCAATGACGGTGCGGGTGGGTTCCCCGCCGGTATGCGAGTCGATCACGTCGATGGTATGCATGGCGATCATGCTCGCCGCCGGGGCGCGGAGCGTCTAGAAACGCTTGGCGTCGCTCCATGCGGAAATCGGCACAATGTCTCAGGCCGGTTTTGTGCCATGCTGCGGTCGCAACAAGGCTTCGCAACCCGGCAGGACGTGCGATGGACATGAAGATTTCGGCCGACGAACTGGAGGCGCTGTTCGACGCCTTGCCCGACGTGGTGTTCTTCGTGAAAGACCACCAGGGCCGCTATACGCATGCCAACCTCACCCTGGTGCGAAGGCTGGGGCTGAAGCAGCGCGCGGACGTCATCGGCCGCAGCGTGGTCGAGCTGTTTCCCGCCACGCTCGGCGGTTCCTACGCGTCGCAGGACCGCCGCGTGCTCGATGGCGAGGTGATCGAGAACCAGCTCGAAGTGCACATGTTCCCCAATCGCGTGCCGGGCTGGTGCCTGACCTGCAAGCGGCCGCTGCTGAAGCGCGGCGAGGTGCAGGGCATCGTCGGCATCTCGCGCGACCTGGGCAAGCCGGATGGCCGCCATCCCACCTACGTGCGTCTGCGGCGCGTGCTGGCCTACCTGCAGGAGCATTACGCCGAAGCCGTGCGCGTGGCGAAGCTGGCGGAGCTGGCTGGCGTGTCGGTGGCGCAGTTGGAGCGGCATTTCCGGCGCGTGTTCCAGCTGACGCCGCAGCAGGTGCAGACCAAGTTGCGCATCGAGGCGGCGATGCGGCTGCTGCATGGCGACGAAAGCGTGGCGGCGATCGGCCTGGCCTGCGGCTTCGCGGACCAGAGCGCGTTCGCGCGCCAGTTCAAGGCCACGGTGGGCATGACGCCGCGGGACTATCGGGCGATGGTGGCGGTGCCAGGAAAGGAGCGGCGGGAAGCGGCGGCACGGCCGGCGTGATGACCGGTTTACGGAGGCGGCGCTTTGCCTTGGTCAAGGATGCGTGTTCGAGGGTGATCGAGTTTCGCGCTTCGTAGGGCCCCTCACCCTTCGTAGGGCCCCCTCACCCCAACCCTCTCCCCGGCGGGGAGAGGGGGATGGGTGTCAGCCGTTCACCCAGACGCCGACGTTGAGGTGCCAGCCGTCGTTGCGGTATTCGTAATGCGGATGCACGTAGCGGTAGCCGGGGCGGACCACTTCCCAGTGGCCTGGCACGGCGACGTATTCGCGTCCGGTCCAGCGCCAGTAGCCGCGTGCCCAGAGATAGCCCGGGCGCGGCGCGGGCTCGACTTCCACCACGCGCGGCGGCGGGGGTTGCGGCGCGACGATTTCTTCCACGACTTCGCGCCGCACCACCGGGCGCTCGACCACCACGGGGCGGTCGTGGACAACGCGCTCTTCGACGCAGCCGCTGGCGAGCACGGTCAGCATGGCGAGAGCAACTAGACGGATTTGCATGGATCGGGCCTCGTGATGGAAGTGAAGCGGCCACGAAGGGAAGTCGGGACATGCCCCTCCGTATGCCCGTGAAAAACAGCGCGAACGTCAAGGCGTTCGCGCTGTGCGCGTTGCGTGTTCAGCGGCCCCAGTAGCCGTCGTGGAAGCGCCAGCCGTCGTGGTAGTGCTCCCAGCGCGGTGCGCGGTAGTAGTAGCCGTGGCGCGCGGGCATCCAGCGCCCGACCACCCAGACGTGGCGGCGTACGTACGGGTCCCAGCGCCAGTAGCCGGGTGCCCAGACGTAACCGACGCGCGGCGGCGGGACGACTTCGTAGCGCGGCGGCGGGGGCGCCACGCCGATCTGCACGGAGACCTGGGTGCGGGCGGCAGCGTCGGGCGCATAGGCGGAAGCGCCCAGCCCCAGGCCCAGGGCAGTCAGCACGGCGAACGTGCGTGCAAGCGGTGTCATGCGGTTTCTCCTCGGCCACGCAACGAGTGGCCTGAGCGGGAGAAACGAAGGGCGCCGGCGGCTGTTGACTTCTCGGGGCGCGCGCCGTTCAGAAGCCGGTGGGGTTGCGCGGGAGCGGCCGCTCCCGCGCAGCGCGGTTCAGAGCGTGCAGTTGGGCTTATGGCCGCTGGCGCGGGCCTGTTCATAGACCGGCATCAGTTGCTCGGCCTGCTTGGTCAGCGATTGCTGGCGGTTGTACGAGGCCGGGTGGGTCGAGAGGAAGGCCGGCGGCTTGGAGCCGCTGCCACCCTGGGCACCCATCTTCTGCCACAGCGTGGCGGCGGCCCGCGGGTCGAAGCCGGCCTGCGCCATGTAGCGCTGGCCCAGCGTGTCGGCTTCGCTTTCCTGCGTGCGCGAGAACGGCAGCAGGATGCCCACTTCCGCACCCACGCCCAGCGCGGCCGCGGCGTAGCCGGCATTAGTGCCGCGACTGGCGGCGTAGGCGCTGCCGGCCAGTACCACCGCCTGGGCGGCCATGTTGTCGGAGACGCGTTCGGCGCCATGGCGCGCGACGACGTGCGACAGCTCGTGGCCCAGCACGACCGCGAGCAGGTCCTGGTCGGTGGCGAGCTTGAACATGCCGCGGTTCACGCCGATGCGCCCGCCGGGCAGGGCGAAGGCGTTGGGCGTGTCGTCGTCGATGATCTGCACTTCCCACTGCTGCGTGTTCCACGGCGGGGGCAGCACCGCGACCAGCGCGCTGGAGACGCAGGTGGCGTAGGCGCGCTCCTTGGGCGCTTCGACGAATTTGCCCTGCTTGCGCATGTTGTCGAAGGTGGCCAGGCCCATCTTGGACATCTCGCCATCGGAAACCATCATCAGCTGCGAGCGGCCGGTGGGCGAGGTCACGCAGCCGGAGAGCAGGACGCCCAGGGTCAATGCGGGCAGGGCCAATGCGAGCGGCCGGCGGAATTTCATGCGTTTCACCTCCCTGGAAGACATGGCGGGAGCATAACCTTGCGACCGGCGGGCAAGGGAGCACTGACGGGCACTTGAAAAGAACGAACGGTCGTTCTATTTTCGCGCCATGAACACCACCGCTCCCACTGGCAAGCGCGCCGCCACTCGCGAAATGATCCTGGACCGGGCTTATGCCATGGCCTGCAACGACGGCCTGGAAGGGCTCTCCATCGGCAGCCTGGCGCAGGCCGCGGACATGTCCAAGAGCGGCGTGTTCGCCCACTTCGGTTCCCGCGAGGATCTGCAGCTGGCCGTGCTCGAGCTCGGCGCGCGCCGCTTCATGGAGAACGTGCTGGTGCCGGCCCTGAAGGCGCCGCGCGGTCTGCCCCGCCTGCGCGCGGTGGTCGAGCGCTGGTGCGACTGGGCGCATCGCTTCGAACGCGGTTGCGTGCTGCTTTCCGCCGTCAGCGAGTACGACGGCCGCGACGGCGTATTGCGCGATGCGGTGGTCCGGCAGCAGGCCGGCTGGCGCGGCGAGCTGGAGAAGGCCATCGGCCTGGCGGTCGCCGAGGGCCATCTGGCCGCCGATACGGACGCCACCCAGCTCGCCTTCGAGATCTACGCCTTCATGCTCGTGCTGCACCACGACGCCGGCCTGTTCGGCTTCGTGGAAGCGCGTCGCCGCGCGCTCGCGGCGGTCGAGCGCCTGTTCGCCAGCTATCGCACCTGATCCCCGCCAGGAGCCCCGCCATGCCGCGCAAGCAACGTTCCCATCGCCACCACGGCCGCCCATCGGCCGGCGTCCTGCTGAAACTCAGTGCCGTGCGCGTGGGCTTCGCCCTCGGCGGGCGCCTGGCGCCGCGCCGCACGGTGGATCGCGCCGCGCGCCTGTTCGCCACGCCATTCGCCAGCAGCCGCGCGCGGGCGCAGGCGGCGCAGCCGGACGAGGCGATGGTGCAGGGCGAACTGAAGCTGGGCGATGAGACCATCGCCACCTACGTGTGGGGCGATCCGTCCGCGCAGCCGTATGTGCTGCTGGTGCACGGCTGGTCCAGCTTCGGCTTGCGCTTCCTGCCCTGGGTGGCGCGCCTGCGCGAGCTGGGCCTCGCGGTGGTGGCCTTCGACCAGCCCGGCCACGGCCGCAGCAGCGGACGCTTGTGCACGCTGCCCGATTTCATCGCGACCATTCGTGCGGTCGGCGGGCATTACGGCCCCGCGGCGCTCGCCGTCGGCCATTCGCTCGGTGGCGCCGCGCTGGCGCTGGCGCAGAGCGAGAACTGGCATGCGCAGCGGCTGGTGCTGATCGCGCCGGCCGCGGACATGGAGGCCGCTACCGGCCGCTTCTTCCGCTTCGTGAGGCTGGGCGACCATCTGCGCGAAGCGTTCTACGGCTGGCTCGAACGCCGCACCGGCGTCACCGTGCGCGAGCTGCAGGTGCACAAGCACCTGCCCGCGCTGGGGCAGACCGGGCTGGTGGTGCACGACCTCGACGATCGCGACGTGCCGTGGGAAGAGGGCGAGCGTTATGCGCGCTATTGGCCCGGCGCGCGCCTGCTCACCACGCAGGGCCTGGGACACCACAAGGTGCTCGATGCGCCAGAAGTGCTGGAAGCGACGTTCGCGTTCCTGCGCGGCGAGACGGTGGGCGAACGCGTGGTGGCCACGCCGAACCTGCCGTACGGCGTGGCCTGACGCACCGTCGCACTTCAGCGCGGCAACACCCGTCCCGTGTGGTAGCTGCGGTATCGGCACACGTCGAAGCCGCGGCTGACCGTCTGGCGCCCGTCGGCGAAGGTTGCGCGCAGGTCGCGGCGGCAGCCGGCTTTGCCATCGAGCTCCACCGTCACCGCATGCCCTCCGCCTTGCAACGGCCGGTCGCCCAGCGCGAGGTCGCGGTAGGCATCCGTACCTGCCGGCGCCGCGGCGAGCGATACCAGGCTCGATGGCGCGTCGTTGTAGATCTCCAGATAACGCGTCTGCGCGCCGGCCGCCGCCGGCAGCATCGCGCATGCGAACAAAAGTCCCCGTCTCCACATGGCTTGCTCTCCTTCGGGCTCGCCGCGAGGGCGGCGGCATGCGGATTCCGATGCAAAGGGGCGTGATGGCGTTGCCCATGCGGGACGAACCGTAGCCAGTGCGGGACGGACGGCAGCCGTGACGTCCGAGCCTGTTCCCATGGCGCTCACTCTGTGTAGGATGCGGACGCCTCATGGAGCCGGGGATGCCGATGCGATTCGTGCGTTACATGGCCGCGTGGACTGTCCCGGCCGTGCTGTTCGCCATGCAGGGCTACGCCTCGGACGCAGTCGGGGGACACACCTGGGACACCACCGACTATCTGCGCTGGTCGATGATCCAGTGGTATACGCTCGCGGCCTTGGCGCCGGGCGTGTTCGGTCTGGCCTCGCGCTTTCCGTTCGAATCCAGCCGGCGCTTGCGCTATCTGCCGCTCTATGCGGCCGGCAGTGCGGTGTTTGCGGTGTTCGCGGTGGTGATCGGCGCGCTGCTCGGCCATCTGTTCGAGCCGGGCGATCCTTCGCTGGCCAACCAGCTCGCGCAGTTCATCAGCAAGTACGCCATCACGGATGTCTTCGTCTATTGGATCCTGCTGGTGGGATGGCATGCGGTGCGCTTCTACCGCGACAAGCACCGGCGCACGCTGCAATCGGCGCAGTTGCAGGCGCAGCTCGCGCAGTCGCGCCTGCAGGTGCTGCGGATGCAGCTGCAACCGCACTTCCTGTTCAATACGCTGCACGCGATATCGACGCTCATCCGCGACGAACCCGGCGTGGCCGAAGACATGCTGTTGCGCCTGAGCGAACTGCTGCGCGCCTACCTGGACGAGGAGCGGCAGGAGATCAGCCTGGCCGCGGAACTGGAGCTGCTCGACCTGTATCTCGGCATCCAGCGCGTGCGCTTCAAGGACCGGCTCGATACGCGCGTGGACGCGGCCGTGTCTGCGCTCGACGGCGCGGTGCCCGGGCTGATCCTGCAACCGCTGGTGGAGAACGCCATCCACCACGGCATCGGCCGACATGCCGGCAGCGATACCGTAGAAGTGTTCGCGCACCGCGACGCCGACAACCTCTACCTGGAAGTGCGCAACCGTAACGGCACGCTGGATGTGTCGCCGGACGAGGCATTCACGCGCGGCATCGGCCTTTCCAATACGCGGTTGCGCCTGAAGGAGCTGTACGGCGCCGCGGCCACCGTCTACATCGACGCATTGGCGCCGCGCGGGGTCGCCTGCCGGCTGCGGCTGCCGTATCGCGCGATGGCGCCCGCGGCGCAGGACCGGGGGCTGGCCGCATGAGCATCCGCGCCATCATCGTGGACGACGAGCCGATCGCCCGGCACAGCATCGCGCGGCTGTTGCGCGAGGAAGCGGACATCGCGGTGCTCGCCGAATTCGGCGATGGCGCGAGCGCATTGGAAGCGATCCGCCGGCTGAAGCCCGACCTGGTGTTCCTGGACATCCAGATGCCGGAGCTGTCCGGCATCGACGTGGCCGCTTCGCTGGGCGAGGAAGACCTGCCGGCCACGGTGTTCGTCACCGCTTACGAGCAGTACGCAGTGCGCGCGTTCGAAGCCAACGCCGTGGACTATCTGGTCAAGCCCTTCAGCCGCGAACGCTTCGACGCCATGCTGCGCCGCGCCCGCCGCCGGCTGGCTGGCGAGGGCGGGCAGGCTTCGGCGCAGGTGTGGCAGGCGCTGGCCGAGCTGCGGCGCGAACAGGGTTATGCGCGGCGGCTGCCGGTGCCGCTGGACGGCAGCGTGATCCTGCTCGACGTGGCGCGTATCGACTGGATCGAAGCCAGCCGCAATCGCGTGCGCCTGCACGTCGGCAAGGAGACCTACGAGCTGCGCGAGACGATGGCCTCGCTGGAACAGCGGCTCAACCCGCGCTACTTCGCTCGCGTGCACCGCTCGGCCATCGTCAATATCGAACGCATCCGCGCGATCCATCCCTGGTTCAAGGGCTACCACATGGTGGTGCTGACCACGGGGCAGGAACTGCGTATGAGCCGCTACCAGCACGAGACGTTCCGCGGGCTGGCGCGGTTTCAGGAGCGGACGCCGTAGCAGCGTCCGCTGCGGGATCTCACGAGCGATCCAGCGGCGTGGTCAGCCGCAGCCCGCTGCCGACGAGGTGAAGGCTGTCGTCGGCGAGCGCATCGGAGCTGGCGTCGCGGCTGTCGGCGTGGCGGAGGCGGTAGTCCTGCATCCACGAGATGGTCTCCTTCGGGCCGGGAATGTAGCCCTCCCACACGCCGTAGCCGCCGGAGCGGTCCGGCCGGCCCCATTCGCGCAGGTGGAACGCGACCGGTACGCGCACGATCCACTCGCCGTCGTCCTTATGCGAGCCGGCGACCGGAGGCTCGAAGGTCCAGTCGCGCGCGGCCTTGAGGCTGGCGTCGGCCAGCACCTTGCGCCACCGGCGCATGCCGCGCTCGTTGTCCACTACCGTGAGGTTGACCTGTTCGGCGGCCGCGTCCTCCACCGTGCCGTCGCGCCCGACGCGCACAAGCAGATACACCGTGCCCGCCACGCGCGCCTGCACGGCCTCCTGGGGATACGAAGGCGCCGTCCGGCGCTTGTAGTGCGGCTGTTCCTCGGAAGGACCGTCGCCAAAGGTCGCCCCGGCGATGCGCAAGGCGAAGGTCTTGCCGTCGCCCTCCGATGTTGCCACCACGCGCACGTTCATCGGTGCCCGGGCGGTGATGGGAGCGCCATCGCGAACGACCGGTTCGAATCGCCAGGCCGCGGCGTTGTTGCGGACGAGGTCGGCGACCGGAGCGGGGAGCTTGTCCGGCTGGTCCAGCGTGCAGGTATGCACGGTGCCGTCCGGGCCCACCACGATGCTGCCGGTAACGACCATGCTGGCTTCGGCGTGCTTGCGCACGGCGCTTGCGCTCTGCGCATGGGCCGTCGCGCCCAGGATCAGGCAGGACAACAGCATGGCCAACCGCTTCATCGACGTTCCTTGTCCGTGGGATGGGCCGGCAGTATCGCGCGCCGTTTCCCGGGTCGCCAGATGGTTCATGTCGAATTTGCCCGCCATGGTTCGTCGTTCCATGGAGCCGGCCGAGCGGGCCGGCGAATATCGCCTTCGACCTGTCATTTCCCAAGGAGCTCCACCATGCAAAGCCAATCCCTGCGCACCCTGGCCTTCGCCGTCCTGGCCCTGGCCGGCACCGCCGCCCATGCCGCCTCCGCGACCTACACCATCGACCCTGCCCACACCTACCCAAGCTTCGAGGCCGACCACTTCGGCGGGCTCTCGGTGTGGCGCGGCAAGTTCGACCGCACCAGCGGCAAGGTCACCCTGGACAAGGCCGCCGGCACCGGTACGGTCGACATCACGGTGGACATGAACAGCGCCAACTTCGGCCTGGACAAGATGGACGAAGCAGCGCGCGGGCCCGAGCTGTTCGAGACCGCCAAGTACCCGACGGCTACCTACAAGGGCAAGCTCACCGGCTTCGTCGACGGCAAGCCGACCAAGGTCGTGGGTGAGCTGACCCTGCACGGCGTGACGCGGCCGCTGGAACTGACCGTCCATTCGTTCAAGTGCATGCCGCACCCGCTGCTCAAGCGCGAGCTGTGCGGTGCGGACGCCAGCGCCACGTTCCAGCGCGATGCGTTCGGCATGGGCGCCGGCAAGGATTACGGCTTCAAGATGGACGTGGCGCTGCGCATCCAGGTGGAGGCGATCGTCGATGAGGCCGGCAGCAAGGTGGCGGAGCGCTGAGTCACAGGCAGCGCGCGAGCCGGCGCACCGCCTCGTCGAGGGCGCGGGCGTCGGCGCCGCCATAGCCCATGATCACGCCACCGCGCGCGGGCGGCGCGGCGTAGCACGGCGATAGCGGCCGCGCCGAAACGCCCATCTGCGCGGCGCGGCGCGACAAGGCCACGTCGTCCACGCCGGGCGGCAGCAGCGCCACCAATTGCATGCCCGCTTCGGCGCCGATCACTTCGAGCAGGTCCGGCAGGTGGGTGCGGATGGACGCCACCAGAGCCGCGCGGCGCTCCGCGTACAGCATGCGCATGCGGCGGATGTGGCGTGCGAAATGGCCTTCGCGGATGAAGTCGTTCATCGCCAGCTGGGGCAGCGTGGAGGTGCAGGTGTCCAGCGCGTCGCGGCAGGCGGCGAAGGCGGGCACCAGGTCCTTCGGCACCACCATGTAGCCCAGGCGCAGGGAAGGGAACATCACCTTGCTGAAGGTGCCGACGTAGATCACGCGCGCCTCCGTATCCAGCCCCTGCAGCGAGGCGACCGGACGGCCGCCGAAGCGGTATTCGCTGTCGTAGTCGTCCTCGACGATCCAGGCGCCGGCCCGCGCGGCCCATTGCAGCAGTTGCATGCGCCGCGCGGCGCTCATCGTCATGCCCAGCGGGAACTGGTGCGAGGGGGAGATGTAGGCCAGCCGCGCGTCCGGCGCGCGGCGGATGCCCGCGGCCACGTCCAGGCCTTCCTGGTCGACCGGTACCGGCACCACCTGCGCACCCACGGTGCCGAAAGCCTGGCGCGCGCCGGGGTAGCCGGGATCCTCCAGCCAGGCGCGGTCGCCCGCGTCGAGCAGCGCATGCGCACAGATCTGCACACCGTGCTGCGAGCCGGTGGTGATGAACACTTGGGAGGCATCGGCGCGTACGGCGCGTACCGCGCCGAGGTAGTCCGCGATGGCCTCGCGCAGCTGCGGGCAGCCGCGCGGATCGCCGTAGACCAGCGCCTCCGCGCTGGGTGCGCGCGCATGCCGGGCGAGCAGCTTCGCCCACAGCGCCGACGGAAAATGCTCCAGCGCCGGAAGACCCACGCGGAACGCCCCCTGGCTGTCCAGCCAGGTCTGCTCATAGCCGCGCATCGTCGCCACGCGTTGCGCCACGCGGCGGGCGGCGCCGGCGGGAAGCGGCCGGGCGGCCGTGCTCGCGCGGGGGCGGGGCGGCTTCGGCGTTTCCTGGGGAATGGAGCTGGCCACGCAGGTGCCGGCGCCGACGAAGCTCTGCAGGTAGCCCTCCGCCAGCAACTGCTCGTAGGCGCTGAGCACCGGCAGCCGCGACACTCTCAGCTCGCTGGCGAGGCTGCGCGTGGAGGGTACGCGCTGGCCGGGCCGCAGCTGGCCGTCGGCGATGGCGCGGCGGAACCAGTCCGACAGCTGCTGGTAGATGGGCACGCCGCTGCCGGGTTCGAGGGCGATCGGCGGCAGGAATGAGGTGGACGCGCGCGGCATGGCGGCTGGCTCCAAGTGGTCATGCCAGATCATAGCCAAGTGGCTATTCGCCCGGGCCACTGCCCTCCGTAGTGTCACGCCGCCGGCCGCGTGGCCGGGGCGAAACGACGGAGACGACGTGGGCGTGCGGCGTGCGGCAACGAAGAAGGGTTTCCGGCGGCATCTGGCGGCAGGCCTGCTGGCCGGGCTGGCGTCGTCGGCGGCGATGGGACAGGACGCGGTCGCGCCCATCCGGCAGGCGCGCGACGATGCCTGGTGGACCGGACCCATGCTGGCCAATGGCGCGGAAACCCTGCCGGCCGGCCATGTGCTGATCGAGCCCTACATCTATGACGTGACGACGCCCGGCGTGGATGCGTTCGGTTCCCGCGCCTACGTGCTGTACGGCCTGACTGACCGGCTTACTGTCGGCATGATTCCGATCATCGGCTACAACCGCGTCAGCGGCGCGCCGAACAGCTCTGGCATCGGCCTGGGCGACCAGATCCTGCAGGCGCAGTACCGTCTGATCCGCTTCCACGAAGGGAGCTGGGTGCCCACCGTCTCGCTGATGCTGCAGGAGACCGTGCCCACCGGTCGCTACGACCGCCTGGGACGGCGCCCGGCCAATGGCATGGGCGGCGGCGCGTACGCCACCACATTAGGCGTCAACATGCAGAGCTACTTCTGGATGCCGAACGGACGCATCCTGCGCGCGCGCCTCAACGTCACCGGTACGGTGCCCGGGCGCGCGGACGTGGCGGGTGTCAGCACCTATGGCACGGGCGAGTATTTCCAGGGCCATGCGCGTGCCGGGCGCAACGTGTATGTCGGCGCGGCAGTCGAGTACAGCCTGACGACGCGCTGGGTGTTGGCGCTGGACCTGACGTATAGCCACAACGGGGACACGGTGGTGAAGGGTTTCGACTTCCTGCCGGGGGCGGAGCCGCTGCGCGTGAACCGCAAGTCGGGACGCAGCGATGCGGTGGGGTATGCGCCGGCGATCGAGTACAACTGGTCGCCGAATGTGGGGGTGTTGTTCGGGGTGAGGGTGGTTGCGGGCGGGCACAACACGCAGCGTTCGGTGACGCCGGCGATTGCGCTCAATTATGTGCATTGAGGTTTCATGCCTCATCAGGTTGCAGGTTGGTGCGAGCCGCCGGCGAGTCCCCAGCGCCGGGGCGTGATTCCGGCGTTCATGTCCCCCTTCGTCGGCGGTTCGCTCCAGCTTGTTTGGAGGGGTAGGTCGGGTTCGCTCGCGAACCGCGATGGGGTTATCTCATGCCTTCATGGCGTCATGTGGGCGCAGGCTGGCCTTCGCGGAGCGAGGTGGCGCAGGTTGGGGTGAGGCTGCGAACCCCAATGGGCGCTTAGGGTCGCCTCGCGCTCCCATTCTCGTCATTCCGGCGTAGCCCGGACGGAGCGCGTAGCTTGGAGAACGCCCGGAGGGCGGCTCCGAAGGGGCGAGCGTAGCGAGTCACCCAGAGGCGACACGGCTCGGTTGTCGCGAGGTGGTCGCCAGCCGTGTCTCGCCCTCTCGGGCGAGGGTTTCGCTCTCCTGCCGGAGAGCGAGTTACTTCTTCTTGCTTGCCCAAGAAGAAGTAACCAAGAAGAAGGGCCCCCTGCGCGGCGCCCTCCGCAGCCTTCGCTGCTGCGGGTGCGTTGAGGGCTGGCCGGGCTTTTCGACAGGGCATCCTGCCCTGATCGAAAAGGCGGGGACGTCCCTGTCCCCGCCCGCCTGCGGCGGCCTGATCGTCCAGCCCTCACCGCCGCGAAGGGAACCCGGGAGATCAAGAGCCACACGGAGCGTCGCTTCGCTCGCTCTTGTTTTTGTTCTTGCTTGCCTCGGTACGCACTTCTCCTTCTCCCCTCCGGGCGACCCGAAGGTAGTCCCCGTGGGAGAGAAGGCGGGATAAGGGGTGGGTGCTCGCGGCCGCGTTAATTCCTTGCCCAAAGATGAGAGCCATTCTCATCCATGTGCTAAGGTCGCGCCCCGGTTCCACATCTCCCGCCCTTCATGTCCAACCCCTCACATCCGCCCGCCCGCCATCCGAGGCGCTTCCGCGATCTGTTGCGCAAGCTGCATCTGTGGCTGGGGCTGAGTGTCGGGCTGGTGTTTGCCGTGCTGGCGCTTTCGGGGACGGTGCTGGCTTGGCAGGCGGAGTGGTTGCGCTGGCAGCATCCGGAGCTGTTCCGCCATGCCTTGCCCACCGCGGAGCAGAAAGCGGTAGTGCTGCGGAGCATTCACGACGCGCATTGGCCGGCGCCGCTGCGCAGCGTCGAACTGCCGAGTGCGGAGCTGCCGGTCTGGCAGGTCTCGTTGGCGGGGGAGGTGCGGGTGTATCTGGATCCGGCCGACGGGCGCGAGTTGATGACGCGCTCCAAGGCGGATGACGCCGTGCTCTGGCTGCGCGACCTGCACACGCACCTGCTGAGCGGCAAGAACGGCGAAGCCGCGCTGGGTGTCATCGGCGTGGCGGAGCTCCTGCTGATTCTCATCGGCCTCGTCCTGTGGTGGCCGCGGCGAGGGCATTGGCGGCACGCGGTGCGGATGTATGCCCAGCCGCCGACGCGCCGTTGGCGCAGCTGGCACCAGAGCGTCGCCGCGCTGGCGTTTCCTTTGCTGCTGCTCAGCACGCTCACGGGTGTGACGCTGATCTACAAGGACACGACGCGCACCGCGCTCGCCGCCCTGTTCGGCGACCCGAGCCCTCCACCGAAAGCGCCGGCGGTCGAACCTCGCGACGCACCGATGCAATGGGGCGCGTCGCTCGAAGCGGCGCAGGCCGCCTTGCCTGCGGCGGAGCTGCACCGCATCGCCATGCCCGGCGCGAAGAACGCCGCGCTCATCATCCGCGCGCGCGGGCCGGAGGAATGGAATGCCGCGGGGCGCAGCGTCGTGGTGGTCGATCCCTACACGGCCACCGTGCTGTCGGTGTACGACGCGCAGACGCAAGGAGCGGGCGCGAAGCTGGTAGACAAGATCTATCCGGTGCATTCCGGTGGCGTGGGCGGCTTGCCGTGGCAACTGGTGATTGCCGTCACCGGCGTGCTGCCCGCGTTCTTCCTGGTCACCGGATTCCTGTTCTGGCGCACGCGCACATACCACCTCAAGCACGCGCGACTGGCGTCGCGCTAGCGCGTCCCGTACGCGGCGGTACACGCGTTGCAGCAAGCGCTTAACGGCGACTGCCACTAGAATTGCGCGTCTTACGCACATCGAAGTCGGAGTCGCCATGAGTTCCCCCGCCCAGCACGTTTCCGCGAGTGCTGCAGTGCACGAAAGCCGTCCCCTGCGCTTCGTCACAGCCGCCAGCTTGTTCGATGGCCATGACGCGGCGATCAATATCATGCGCCGCATCATTCAGTCGCAGGGCGCGGAAGTGATCCATCTGGGCCACAACCGCTCGGTGGAGGACGTGGTCCGCGCCGCCCTGCAGGAAGACGCCGACGCCATCGCGCTTTCGTCGTACCAGGGCGGCCACGTCGAGTACTTCAAGTACATGGTGGACATGCTGAAGGAGCATGGCGCCGCGCACATCCGCGTGTTCGGCGGCGGCGGCGGCACCATCACCCCGGAGGAAATCCGCGAGCTGCAGGCCTACGGCGTGGAGCGCATCTACCACCCGAACGACGGCATGAAGCTCGGCCTCACCGAGATGATCGAGGACGTCATGCGCCGCACCCGCGAGGCCGCCGATAAGCGCGCCAACGCGGAAAAGGCCACGGTCGCGCCGCGGGTGGACATCGACGATGAAATCTCCATCGGCCACCTGCTCTCGACGATCGAGGAAGGCCACCTGCCCGAGGCGGAGCTCGACCACCTGCGCAAGCAGTGGAAGATGGCCGGCAAGCAGACGCCCGTGCTCGGCGTCACCGGCACGGGCGGCGCGGGCAAGTCCTCGGTGGTGGACGAACTGCTGCTGCGTTTCCTGCATGCCTTTCCGGACATGCGCATCGCGGTGCTCGCGGTCGACCCGACCCGCCGCCGCAGCGGCGGTGCGCTGCTGGGCGACCGCATCCGCATGAACTCGCTGCGCAGCCATCGCGTGTACATGCGCTCGATGGCCACGCGCCGCCAGCACGCAGCCACCAGCGTGGTGCTGCATGACTGCATCGATTTCCTCAAGGCGCAGCCCTACGACCTGGTGATCGTGGAAACCGCCGGCATCGGCCAGAGCGACTCGGAGATCGTGGACCTGGTCGATTTCCCGATGTACGTGATGACCAGCGACTACGGCGCCGCCAGTCAGCTCGAAAAGATCGACATGCTGGACTTCGCCGAACTCGTCGTGCTCAACAAGTTCGACAAGCGCGGTGCCGAAGACGCGCTGCGCGACGTGCGCAAGCAGTGGAAGCGCAACCGCACCGCCTTCGCCCTCAAGGAC
This sequence comes from Dyella sp. BiH032, assembly GCF_031954525.1. NCBI lineage: Bacteria > Pseudomonadati > Pseudomonadota > Gammaproteobacteria > Lysobacterales > Rhodanobacteraceae > Dyella > Dyella sp. BiH032. Next base: position 3,677,575 of record NZ_CP134867.1, on the reverse strand, counting down.
GAGGAGGTGCCGGTCTATCCGACCATCGCCAGCCAGTTCAACGATCCGGGCGTGACCTGGATGTTCAGCAACCTGTGCCGGCTGCTGCGCGACAAGCTCGCGTTGCCCGCGCCGAAGTGGACGCCGGAGCTGGACACCTCGCTGAAGGAGCCGCGTGCCACCGTGCTGATTCCGGGCAGCCGCGTGCGCTACCTGGCCGAGATCGCCGAGCAGGGCCGCGGCATCAACAGCGAGATCGAGCGCGAGGCGCAGTTCGCCAGCAAGGCGCAGCACTACTACGAATCGCTGAAGGACCTGGGCGACGCGCGTCTGCCGCGCGAACTGGCACGCTACGACAGCGAGTCCTTGCATGAGGAAGGAGCCGACCGCACCCTGCTCACGCTGCGCCAGCGCTACAACCAGGCGCTGAAGGAGCTCAGCCACGAAGCCGTGCACCTGCTGCACGACTGGCCGGCGCGCTACAAGTCGGTCACGGACGAGTACAACGAGTACAAGGTGCGCGACAAGACGATCCGCGTCGAGAACTATCGCGAATCGCTCAGTCACCAGAAGATCCCGAAGGTGTCGCCGCCCAAGACCAAGGACTGGGGCGATCTGCTGCGCTTCCTGATGCGCGAGAACCTGCCGGGCCATTACCCCTACACCGGCGGCGTGTATCCGTACCGCCGCACCGGCGAGGACCCGACCCGCATGTTCGCGGGCGAGGGTACGCCCGAGCGCACCAACCGCCGCTTCCATTACCTGAGCCAGGGCGGCGCGGCCACGCGCCTGTCCACCGCCTTCGATTCGGTCACGCTGTACGGCGAGGACCCGGCGCCGCGTCCGGACATCTACGGCAAGATCGGCAACTCCGGCGTCAACGTCGCCACGCTGGACGACATGAAGAAGCTGTATTCCGGCTTCGATCTCAGCGCGCCGACCAGCTCGGTGTCGATGACCATCAACGGCCCGGCGCCGATCATCCTCGCGATGTTCATGAACACCGCGATCGACCAGAACGTGGAGAAGCACCTCAAGGCCGATCCCGCGCGCTGGGCCGAAGCCGAGAAGAAGATCGCCGCGCTGTATCCGCGCGGCCGCCCGCAGTATTCCGGCGACTTGCCCAAGGGCAACGAAGGCCTGGGCCTGGGGTTGCTGGGCATCACCGGCGACCAGCTGGTGGATGCGGAAACCTATGCGCGCATCAAGGAAGAAACCCTGCAGACAGTGCGCGGCACCGTGCAGGCGGACATCCTCAAGGAAGACCAGGCGCAGAACACCTGCATCTTCAGCACCGAGTTCGCGCTGCGCATGATGGGCGACATCCAGCAGTACTTCGTCGACCACAAGGTGCGCAACTTCTATTCGGTGTCGATCTCCGGCTACCACATCGCCGAAGCCGGCGCGAACCCGATCAGCCAGCTGGCCTTCACGCTGTCCAACGGCTTCACCATCGTCGAGTACTACCTTGCGCGCGGCATGCACATCGACGACTTCGCGCCGAACCTGTCGTTCTTCTTCTCCAACGGCATGGATCCGGAGTACACCGTGATCGGCCGCGTGGCCCGTCGCATCTGGGCACGCGCCATGCGCGAGCGCTACGGCGCCAGCGCGCGCAGCCAGATGCTGAAGTACCACATCCAGACCTCCGGCCGCTCGCTGCACGCGCAGGAGATCCAGTTCAACGACATCCGCACCACGCTGCAGGCGCTGTATGCGCTGTTCGACAACTGCAACAGCCTGCACACCAACGCCTACGACGAGGCGATCACCACGCCGACCGAGGAGAGCGTGCGCCGCGCGGTGGCCATCCAGCTGATCATCAACCGCGAGCTGGGCCTGAACTTCAACGAAAACCCGTGGCAGGGCAGCTTCGTGGTGGATGCGCTCACCGACCTGGTGGAAGAAGCCGTATACCGCGAGTTCGAGGCGATCAGCGAGCGCGGCGGCGTGCTTGGCGCGATGGACACCATGTACCAGCGCGGCAAGATCCAGGAAGAGTCGATGTACTACGAGCAGAAGAAGCACGACGGCAGTCTCCCGCTGATCGGCGTGAACACCTTCCTGCCCAAGGACCACGGCGGCGAGATCGCCACCGAGATCGAGCTGATCCGTTCTACCGAAGAGGAAAAGGGTCAGCAGATCGACAACGTGCAGGCCTTCGCCAAAGCCCGCAACGGCCTGGCCCCGAACAGCCTCAAGGCGTTGCAGAACACCGCGCGCGAACGCCGCAATGTGTTCGAGCAGCTGATGGAGGCGGTGAAGTACAACTCGCTGGGCCAGATCAGCCACGCGCTGTACGACGTGGGTGGCGAGTACCGCCGGAACATGTAAGCGGGGAAGCAAGGCCGGAAAGGTAAGGAAGAGGAGCCGCAGGGCTCCTCTTTTTTTGCCTGACGATGCCTCGCGCTTCCCATGCCGCGAAGGCTCGAACCTGCCGCCCTCTCAGGCGTCGGTCATCGATTTTGCGTAGTACCGCGGGGACTCCGAGTAGCCCTGCCGCTCGTAGAACCGATGCGCGTCGGTCCGCCGCGCATGGCAATGCAGTTCGATGCGATCGCAACCGCGCGCCCGCGCCAGTGCCGCCGCGCGTGCCTCCAGCATCGCGCCGATGCCGCCGCCGCGCGCGCTTTCGTCCACGCACAGATAGCTGATGCGGCAGAAGTCGCCGGCCAGTGCCAGCTGCGGAAGGAAGTGCAGCGAGATCACGCCGACGACGCGGGCGCCATCGGCCGCCACCACCAGGCGCGCGTCCGGATGCGCCAGCAGCTGCGCGATGCGTGTGCGGATGAAGGGCGCGGTGCCCGGGTAGCCCAGCACGTCGAGCAGTTGCGCGATGGCGTCGGCATCGGCGGCGAGGGCGTCTCTCAGCTCGATCACGAGTGTCTCCTGGCATGGCGGCTGTCGCGGCAGAGCGCGATGAGGCCCGCATTAGATCAAGGAACGTATTGCAGTGCACAAGGACTTGCTGGCATGGTTCGGGTGTCCTGGCGGCCTCGAGCGTGGCGCCGGACCATTGTCGAGAGGTACGGTCATCCCATGAATCTTTTATGTCGGCGGGCTTTCCGGCTCGTCTGCAGCCTGTGCGCGTTCCTGGCGTTCGCACTTGCCTGCGTGGCAGCGCAGGCGCAGGACGTGGCCGTCATGCCGCGGGTGGCCGACAGTCCGCTCGACCGCCCGCTCGCCGAACTGCACCACACCCTCTATGCCGGGCGCGAAGGCACGCCGTCGACCTTCCGCGGCGCTGCGCAGACCGCCGACGGCTTTCTGTGGTTCGGTGGTTCGCGGGGCCTGGTCCGGTTCGACGGCGTGCGGTTCGACGACGTGCTCGGCCGCCTGCCCAGCCCGCGCATCATGGCGCTGTACGGCGACGAAGACGGCGGCCTGTGGATCGGCTACCTCACGGGCGGCCTCACGTATGCGCGCGCGGGCAAGCTGATTCATTACCAGCCCGGCAAGGACATCCCGGACGGCACGTTGTTCGCCGTCACGCGCGGCCCGGACGGCCGGCTGTGGATTGCTACCACCAAGGGCGTGGCGCGGCAGTCCGGCGATGGCTGGGAAACGGTCGGCGCGGCCATGGGATACGCGGGCAGCCAGCCGGAGAGCCTGCGCATGGTCGGGGGCACGCTGTGGATCATCGACGTCGCCGGTGCCTGGACGCTGGCGCCCGGTAGCACGCGATTCCAGCGCATGGATCGCGCGGCTGGCATCGAAACCCTATGGAAGCGGCTCGGCGATCCGCCGCGCCTGTACGACGTCGCCAGCGTCGGCGCGGCGATGGCCGATTCCTCGGGCGCGCTCTGGGTGTCGGTCGACAAGGGGCTCGAACGCAACCGCTGGATCGCCGACGCGCAGGGCAAGGTACGGCGCGTCGTCGAGCGCTTCACCCAGGCGGACGGCCTGTCCAGCGACGAGGTGACCGGCTTCTTCGAAGACCGCGAACACAACGTCTGGGTACTCACCAGCCGGGGCCTCGACCAGTTCCGCGCGAGCAAGCTGCATCCGGTGGCGTTTCCCGGGCATTTCGTCGGTCCGGCGCTGATGCCGGGCGATGACGGACAAGTCTGGGCCGGCAACACCTGGATGCCGCCGTTCGCGCTGGGCGGCGACGCGCCGGTGCCGCAGCCGGCGCTGCCGGACGCGGTCATCGCGAGCCTGCGCGACCGGCACGGCACGCTCTGGCTGGCCGGTTTCCGCGGCCTGTTCGCGTACCGCGATGGCCGCGTCCGCGCCATCCCGCTTCCGCCGGCGCTGGAGACCGTCGGCAGCCGCTTTCAGGCGCTCGCACTGGATGACGAGGATGGGCTCTGGGTCGGCGCGTCCGGCTTCGGCCTCTATCGCTACGCGCAGGGGCAATGGACGCGGCGGGACGGCAGCGGCGGATTCCCCGAGGGCGCGCCGTTGCGCATGCTCAACGACGGACAAGGGCGGCTCTGGTTCGGCTATCCGCACGACACGTTGCTCGTGCAATCGCGCGACGGCCTGCAGCGCTACGACGCCAGTCACGGTTTGCAGGCCGGCAGCATCACCGCCGTGCTGGTGCATGGCGACCGGGTGTGGATCGGCGGCGACAACGGCCTGTTCGCGCTGCGCGGCGACCGCTTCGTGCCCATGCTCGGCACGGGCGGCGAAAGCTTCCGCGGCATCAGCGGCCTGCTGGAAACCGCGCAAGGCGACGTGTGGCTCAACGGCTTCGACGGTGCCTATCAGCTGGCGCGCGACGACGTGGCCCGGGCCCTGCGCGACGACACCTATCGCATGCCGTTCCACCGGTTCGGCGCCGATGACGGGCGCACCGGCGTGCCTTCCTCGATCCGGCCGCTGCCGACGCTGCTGCAGGACAGGAGCGGGCGCCTGTGGTTCGCGACCCATACCTCCGTGTCCTGGCTGGACCCGGCGCGCGTGCTGGAAAACCGGACCCCGCCGACGGTGTCGATCGACGAGGTGCTCGCCGGCGACACGCACTATCCGGCGCAGGCTTCGCTCGCGCTGCCGCCGTTGACCCGGCGCATCGAGATCGCCTACACGGCCGCGTCGATGACGCAGTCGCAGCGCGTGCATTTCCGCTACCGGCTCGATGGCGTCGACGAGGACTGGCAGGACGCGGGCGACAGCCGGCGTGCGTCCTACACCAACCTCTCGCCGGGCACGTACCGCTTTCGCGTCCAGGCCTTTAACGAAGACGGCGTGCCGGCGAAGGACGACGCCAGCATCGCGCTCGTCGTCCGTCCCGCCTGGTACGAAAGCGCGCCGTTCCGCGCGGTTTGTATCGCGCTGGCGCTGCTGCTGGTATGGCTGGCGCTGGTTCTGCGCGCCCGTTACGCCCACGCCCGCGCCTGGGCGATGATCGAAGCCCGCCACGCCGAGCGCGAACGCATCGCGCGCGAACTGCACGACACGCTGCTGCAGGGCATCCATGGCCTGCTGCTGCGCGTGCAGACCTGGGCGGCCGATACCTCGCTCTCCGCCGAGCACCGCCGGGACATGGAAACCGCCGCCGGCCGGGCCCGCGATCTGCTCGGCGAAGGGCGCGATCGCATCATTGTGCTGCGGCAGGTCGGCATCGCCAGCGAGAACCTTGCCGACGCATGGCGCGACACGGGCGAGGAACACGCCGCTGCCTATGGCGTGCCATTCGCGCTGAGCGAACGCGGCTCCTTCGCGCTGGATGCCACCGTCGCCGGCGAAGTGCTGGAAATCGGCCGTGAAGCGATCCGCAACGCCTACCTGCACGCCGGCGCCTCCCGCGTGCGGGTCGAGCTCGCCCGCTGCTGGTTCGGCCTGCGCCTCTCGGTGAGCGACGACGGCCAGGGTATCGACCCCGCGCTGCGGCGCGCGGGCGGTCGCGAAGGCCACTGGGGCATGGACGGCATGCGCGAACGCGCGCAGCGCATCGGCGCACGCCTGCGATGGCACTCGCGGCCAGGCAAAGGCACTGAAGTCAGGTTGTTCGTACCGCGCTGGGCGCGACGGCCGGCGGAGCGCGCGCGCTGAGACACCGCGAAGGACGCAAGATCAGGGCCTCGTACCGTCTGCCGCTTCCTGGCGAACCCTTGTGGCAGAAGGCCTTCGCTGCCGCGATGCGCCGTCCGCCGGAACAGCCGTGATCACGCCCGGCGCAGCGCCGGCCGCGTCTCCGGCATGCGCAGCAGCACCGGGAGCACTGCCACGGCGACGATGGCGATCATCGCCCCCGGCACGGCCTTCCAGCCGGTGAGGGCGATCAGCAACTCGGCGAGGAACGGCGTCAGCCCGCCGAAGATCGCCGTCGCCATCGTCACGCCCAGCGCCAGCCCGCTCAGGCGGCCTTCGCCGGGAAACTGCTCCGCGGTCGCCGGTGCGCCCACGGCACTGACGCCGCCCGCGATGCAGGCGAGCACGATCGCGCCCAGCGCGATCTGCGCTTCGGCGCCGCGCGCCATCAGCTCGAACGTCGCCAGCGGAAGCAGCGCGCCGGCCACCGCCAGCCAGACCAGCACCGGCCGCCGGCCCACGCGGTCCGACAAGGCGCCGACCAGCGGCGTCACCAGGATCACCGCCACCGCCGCCAGCGTGGACAGCCACAGCGAGCGCTCCTCCGCGAGAATGCCCGACGAACTCAGGAACGCCGGCACGTAGGTGATGCCGACGTAGTAGGTGATCGAACCCAGCGCCGAGATCGCGAAGGTGCGGTAGAGGGCAGGGCGATGATGGGCGAGCGTGTGGCTGAGCGGCGACGCCGGCACGGTCCGCTGCTCCAGCTGGCGCACGAAGTCCGGCGATTCCTCCATGGTCGAGCGCGCGATCCACACGCAGCCGGCCAGCGCCGCGCCCACGAAGAACGGAATGCGCCAGCCCCAGCTGTCGAGCTGCGCGGTGCTCATGGCACTCACCGTCAAGGCCGACACGCCGACGGCGAGCAGGGCACCGACCTCGCTGGCCGCCGATGCCAGCGAGGTGACGAAACCGCGCCGGTCTTCGCGCGCACCTTCCAGCAGATAGGCCACCACGCCGGTGTATTCGCCGCCGACCGAGAACGCCATGAAGCAGCGCAGCAGCATCAGCAGCAGGCCCGCCGCCGGGCCGATACTCTCGCGCGAAGGCAGCAGCGCGGTGGCCAGCATCGCCAGCGTCATCAGCATCATCGACAGCAGCAGCGTGCGACGCCGTCCGATGCGATCGCCGACGTGGCCGAACACCATCGCGCCGAGCGGACGCATCCCGTAGGCGATGGCAAAGCCGGCCAGGGTCGCCAGCAGCGAACTCTGGCCGCCGCCGAAGAACACGCGCGACAGCACGGTGGCGAAGTAGAGGTACAGCGTGAAGTCGTACCACTCCACGATGGTCGACAGCGCGGCAACCGTCATGGAAGCGCGCGAGATTTCGCTCGCGCCGGGCTTTTCGGTCCAGGTCATGCAGACGGCCGCTGGAGACAGAACACCGATCCTAACGCGATCCGGCGTACCCGGGCTGTCAAATTGCTCCACTCATGGGGCCGCCGACGGAACCCGTGCCGGCGGTCCTTGCCGGTCGCGACGTCCGTGAGCTCATCGCGACCCGTGTTCGACCTGTCATGCCGCGGTGCGCGGGAAATAGGCCTCGCGGTCGATGTCCTCGATCAGGCCCGGCCCGGTGAGCTGCCAGCCGAGCCGTTCGCGCGTCTTCGCGCTCGATGCGGGAATGTCCAGGCCGAAGAAATGCCCGAGGAAGCCGAAGTGGTCCGCCGCTTCTTCGCGCGACATCGACACGACGGGCAGGCCGACCCTGCGGCCGATCACTTCGGCGATCAGCGGGCGCTTTCGTTCCCGCGAGCACTTCGCCCATGGCTGCGACGCCTTGAATTCGGCAGCGGCGTTGTCGACGAAGCGCGAGAAGTCGTGATTGAAGGCGGTGTGGATGATGCCGCCGCTGGCCGCCGCGCCTGCGGCGAAGCTTTCCGGTTCCTCCAGCGAACCGCGATGGACGTCCACGCCGAGCGCGGCCATCGCCGCCGCGGCGCTGTCCGAACGCGCCAGGCCGAGCACCGTAGTATGCCCGGCGGCGAGCAATTCATTCACGACGGCGGAGCCGACGAAGCCTGTGGCTCCAGTGACAAAGACACGCACTATGCACCTCCAGGTCAGGGATGCGCGGTATCGTGGGCCGCCTACGGAGGCGATGAAGTAGTGGCGTTATACGGGTATGCGGACTCATAGGATGCGCGCACCAGACACCCATTTGCTCGGCGATTACCTCAAGGATCGCCGGGCAAGGCTCGACCCCGCGGCGCTGGGTTATCCACCCGGCCGCCGGCGCACTCCCGGCCTGCGGCGCGAAGAAGTCGCCCAGCGGGCCAACGTCAGCGCCACCTGGTACACCTGGCTGGAACAGGGCAGGGGCGGTTCGCCCTCGAACGAGGTGCTGGACCGTATCGCCCGCGCGCTGATGCTCACCGAGCTGGAGCGCGAGCATCTGTTCCTGCTCGCGCTGGGGCGCCCGCCCGCGATCCGCTACCAGGCGAACGACAGCATCACCCCGCGGCTGCAGCGCGTGCTCGATGCGCTGGAGTTCAGTCCCGCGCTGGTGAAGACCGCCACCTGGGACGTGGTGGCCTGGAACCGCGCGGCGGCGGCCGTGCTTACCGACTACGGCAAGCTCGAACCCGCGCAGCGCAATGTGTTGCGCCTGATGTTCGGCGACCCGCGCGTGCGCGCGCACCAGGCAGATTGGGAAAGCGTCGCGCGTTTCGTGGTCGCGGCGTTCCGCCTGGATGCGGCCCGGGCCGGTGCCGCGCACAGCGTGCAGGCGCTGGTGGAGGAAATGTGCGAGCGCAGCCCCGAGTTCGCCGCGCTGTGGCGCGACCAGGAAGTGCGCGAGCACGGCGAGGGCACCAAGCTGCTGCGGCACCCGGTGGTCGGGCTCCTCGCTATGGAGTATTCGGCGTTCACGATCGACGGACGTTCCGACCTCTCCATGGTCGTTTACCACCCGGCGACGCCGGAGGACGCCGAGCGCGTGCGGCAGTTGATCCGCTCATCCGCTCTCCAGAGCTGAGGTCCGGCTGAGGGCGCTGCGTTTAGACGGCTAAAAAGCCGCTGTCGTTCACGAATATGATCGCCGTCACTTGCGAGGTGTGATGCCGGGTGGCTAGATAGCCGCCTTCATGGGGGATTCGCGCATGGTCTTGCGCAGCATGGCGTCGCGTCTGGCCTTCGGGGTCCTGGCAGGAACCCTGTTGGTGGTGGTCGTGGGCGGGGCGGTGCTGTTCCGTTTCGTCCGGCAGCAAATCCTCGAGCAGACGCATCGCGAATCCGCCGCGCTGGCGAGCGAGGCCAGTCACAGCATCCAGCACCGGCTCGACAAGGTCGCCGACACAGCGCAGATGCTGGCCGCCCTCATCGGCCCGCGCCCGGACGACGCCGAGCCGCTCATCCGCGACGCCATCGACCACAACGCCGACCTGGCGGGCCTCGCCGCGGCCTACGTCGCACCGTCGTCCGGCGTGGATGCGCCGGTGCGCTCGCCATTCGTCAGCCGCCTGGCGGACGGCGCGCTGACCGTCCGCGATCTGCGCAAGGATCCGGTGCCTTACTGGGAACAGGCGTGGTTCCACGCCGGGCTGGGCTGCGTATCCGGTTGCTGGCAACAGCCGTTCTTCTCGCAGTCGCGGCAGCGCCGGCTGGTCAATTATTCCGCCGCCATCCGCGCGGACGGGAAGACGGTGGGCGTGCTCAACGCCGACGTCACGCTGGAATGGCTGCAAGGCGTGCTCCAGTCGCTGAACCGGCCGCACGGCACCGAAGCCTTCGTGATCGACCAGAAAGGCATCTACCTTGCCCATGACGATCCGGTGCAGGTCGGGCAACCCATACGTGACGAACGGCTGGCAGGCCTCAGCGCGGGCGGCAACGGGCCGATCCGCGAAGCCGGCACTTCCACGGGCCGCGCGCCGGCCTGGATCTATCGCGCGCCCATCGGCGGCACGCGCTGGCAGGTCGGGCTGGTCCTGCCGGAGGACCGCATCTACGCCGGCGTCCGGCGCACGTTCTCCATCGCCATCGGCGTCGGCGTGCTGGCGCTGCTGACGCTGACGCTGCTCACGCTGGTGGTCACCCGCCGCACCTTGAGCCCGCTGGGCGTGCTCACCGATCGCGCGGAACAGGTGGCCAGGGGCGCGCTCGATTTCGCCTTGCCCGCGGTGCGCCGGCGCGACGAAGTAGGGCGGCTCACGCACGCCTTCGACCGCATGCGCCACGAGCTGGCCGACCACATCGCCGAGCTGGGCCGGGTGGCGCGCGAGCAGCAACGCCTGGCCAGCGAGCTGGAGATCGCGCAGCAGATCCAGACGGCGCTGCTGCCCGGCGCGCACTTCCTCGATGCGCGCTGCAACAACTTCGAGCTGCATGCGGTGCTCAAGCCCGCGCGTACGGTCGGGGGCGACCTGTACAGCTATTTCATGCTGCACGACCAGCGCTTCTACGTGATGGTCGGCGACGTCTCGGACAAGGGCATTCCCGCCGCGCTGTTCATGGCCCGCGCCATTACGCTGGCCAAGGCGCTGGCGCCGCGCGCGCAGTCGCCGCAGCAGCTGCTCCAGCTGCTCAATCAGGACCTGTGCCGCAACAACGACGGCTGCATGTTCGTCAGCCTGCTGTGCGGCCTGCTGGATACCGCGACCGGCCATCTGACGATGGCCAGCGCCGGCCACGAGCCGCCCGTGCTGTGGGGCGACGAGGTGCCGCGTCTGCTGGACCTGGAGACCGGCCCGGCGCTTGGCCTGGACGAGGAGGCCACGTACACCTCGCGGCGCATCCGCCTGCGCCCCGGCGAGACGCTGCTGATGTACACCGACGGCATCACCGAGGCGACGGACGGCGCCCTGGCGATGTACGGCCAGGACCGCATGCTCGCCTGCCTGGACCGCTACGCGGCATCGGACGAAAGCGACCCGGCCGGTTACCTGCTCGCGGACGTCGAAGCCTTCGCCGCCGGCCACGGACAGGCCGACGACATCACCGTGCTTGCACTACGCTGGCACCATGCCGGGGCGGAAGGGAGTGCGTCCATGCTGGAGCTGACCTTGCCCGCTTCCATGGAAGCGGTGTTCGACGTGCTGGAGCAATGCGAGGCGCGGTTGCTCGACGCCGCGGTGGACGCCGGCGTGCGCGCCGACGTACGGCTGGTGCTCGAAGAGCTGATGGTCAACATGGTCGAGCACGGCCGTCCCGCGGAAGGCGAGGCGCACATCGAGCTGCGCATGAGTCTGGCCGACGATGCCGTGCTGGTGGAGCTCCACCACGACGGCCAGGCCTTCAATCCGCTGCTGTCGCCGTCGCCCGAGCTGACTGGCGACCTCGCCGACCGGGACATCGATGGTGGCCTGGGCATCCACCTGGTGCGCGCCATGGCGAGCGACTTCAGCTACGCGCACGACGAGCAGGGCAACCACCTGCAGCTGCGCTTCATCTATCCCCATTGAACGGAGCACGACCATGACCTTCCGTCTGCATACCGATGGTCTTTCGCCGGAGCGCGCCACGCTGCATTTGCACGGACGACTGGACGCCATGACGTTCGGCGAATTCGACGCCGCCGCGGCGCCCGCGCTGGAGCAGATGGCGGGCGGCGGCACCGTGGTACTCGACCTGTCCGCGCTCGACTACATCAGCAGCGCGGGCTTGCGCAGCATCGCCAAGATCCGCAAGGCCATGCGCGCGCGCGACGGCCACACCCTGCTGGTCAACCCGCAGCCGCAGGTGCGCAAGGTGTTCGAGATCGTCAAGGCGGTGCCGGTGACCGACGTGTTCTCCAGCGTCGAAGAACTGGACGCATACCTGGACCGCATCCAGCGGAAGATGGTGGATGGCGGAGACGACGACGCGTGACGTGATCGGGTTGTAGGGCGCGCGCTCCGTCGCGTTCCCCACTCCGGCGCTTTTTTCTGCATGTGAGCGGCCCCGTGCCGTTCGTCACGCTATCCGTGCATGGAACTCCATGTATACACTGTATACATGCCGAGGCCGACCACCGCCGACAAGATTCTCCGCGCCGCCCACAAGCTCATGGACCGCGAGGGCCCGGACGCCGTCACCATGCGACGCGTGGCCGAAGCGGTGGGCATCACGCCGATGGCGATCTACCGGCATTTCCCCAACCGCGATGCGCTGCTCAAGCGCATCTCCGACGACAGCTTCGCCAACGTCGCGGTGGAATGGGACGCGCGCGCGCGTGACGGGGATTTTCTCCAGGGCCTGATGAAGTCGCTGGAGCATTACCTCGACTACGCGCTCGAACACCCGCACATGTTCGACCACGCCTTCTCCGTGCGCCGCGACGATGCGCGCCGGTTTCCGGAAGACTTCCGCGCCCGGCGGTCGCCGACGTTGAACGTGATCGCCGATCGCCTCAGCGAAGGCATCCAGCGGGGGCTGCTGCGCGAGGTCGATCCCTGGGACGCCGCCATGACGCTGTGGGCGCTGGCGCATGGATTGATCTCGCTCTACCGCGCCGGCCGCTTCAGCTACGACGCCGGTCGATTCCGCGCCTTCTATCTTCATTCGCTGGAGATCGCCTTCGATGGCCTCAAACGTTGACGCCCGCCGCGCCGGGCCAGCCTTCGCCGCGACGGTGCTTTCCGCGGCTCTTTACTACTTCGGCGCCAGCCTGCATCCGCTGCCCTGGCTGACCTGGCTGGCGCCGTTGCCGCTGGCCTGGCTCGCGCCGCGCATGCAGGCGCGCTGGCTGATGCTTGCGGCCCTGGCCGCGGGCACGCTGGGAGCATTGAGCCAGTGGCATTACCTGCATGGCGTCATTGCCTTGCCGCTGGCCGTGATCGTGCCGATCACGGTGTTCCCGGGCGTGCTGCTGGCGCTGTGCCTGTGGCTGTATCGCCGACTGGTCTTGCGCGGCCGCGGCATTGCGGCGGCGCTGGCCATGCCCGCGCTGTGGGTGGCGCTCGAGTACGGACGCGCGCTCGGATCGCCGCATGGCACCTTCGGCAGCCTCGCGTATACGCAGATGGACGTGCTGCCGGTTCTGCAGATCGCTTCCGTCACCGGGCTGTGGGGCATCAGCTTCCTGCTGCTGCTCGTGCCGGGTGCGCTGGCCGTGATGCTGACCCGCGGCGTGACGGAGCGGACGCGTCTCGCCGTGGGCGCCGTCCTCGTCCTTGCCATGGGCGCGACGCTGGCCTTCGGCCTGGCACGCCTCTACACGCCCGTCACGGATTCGTTGCGCATCGGGCTGGCCTCCATCGAGAAACCCATCCGGCCCGCTCTCGCGTCGCCTGCGGGGCAGGCGCTGGTGGATCGCTACGTCGGCGCTGTTGATCGCCTCGCCGCGGCCGGTGCGCGCGTGGTGGTCACGCCGGAGACTGCCTTCGCCACCGCGGAGACGACGGTTCCGGCATTCGCCGATGCGGCGCGCCGCCACGACCTGCTTCTCGCGGCCGGCATCGATGCGAAAGACGCACCGGGCGGCGAGCGCAATGCGTTATGGGTCCTTAGTCGCGAACTCGCTTCGCCGGCGACGTACGCCAAGCACCATCTGATTCCGGGCTTCGAAGACCAATACACGCCCGGCAGCGGCTACACCATGCTCGACGGCTGGCCGCGCATCGGTCTGGCCATCTGCAAGGACATGGACTTCCACGATATCGGCCGCGCCTACGCCGCACGCAACGCGCAGTTGCTGCTGGTGCCCGCCTGGGACTTCGGCGTCGATGGCTGGCTGCACGGGCGCATGGCGATCATGCGCGGCGTGGAAAGCGGCTTCGCCATCGCCCGTGCGGCACGCTCGGGCCGGTTGACGCTCAGCGACGATCGCGGCCGCGTGGTGGCCGAGGCATCGAGCGAACAGCAGGACGCCGAGGTGGTCGGCGATCTTCCGCTGCGGGCCTCGCGGACGCTGTACGCCCAATGGGGCGACTGGTTCGCGTGGCTCGATCTGGCCTTGCTGGCGGTAACGCTGGTGCTGGCATGGATACCGGCGGGCCGTGCGGGAGCGGAGGGGCGCTGAGCGGCGATCAGGAATCATGATCGCAGGGCATGGCGAAACAGCCGGGCGCGGAGGCCAGCAGGGCAGGAGGGTGACGTGGTGGAATCTATCCGAAGCCGTTGCACCTGATCCGGACGGTCTGCTTGGCGTCCACGTCGTAGACCACGGTGATCTGATAGCAGCCGCCGTCAAGTATTCTCGGCGCCTTCTCTTCGGTAGTGATCTGCACGCCGCGATGCTTGCCGTCGCTGACGAACACGCCGATCAGCAGCCTGCGGCCCTGCTCGATCTTGCCGTAGTAGTAGCGCGAGTAATCATCGAGTTTCGTGCCGGCAGGCATGCGCAGCCAGGGTTCGGTGCCGGCCGCCAGCTCGACGGTGGGCGTCCAGTGCTGGTCGGGTGGCGTCGGACCGCCGGCCAGCAACGTCGCGCTATCGACACATGCAAGCAACGCAAACAGGACGCGGCCCAGCCGCCCGAACCCGATGCCCATGATCTCGCCTCTCCGGAACGATGGCTTATCGTCGCTTCCCGACAGCGCGACAGCGTAGCCGTATTTTTCCGTCTTGGACGGCCCTACCGTCATGCTGGGGTGTTCAGGTAAAGCATCGATGCGCTCGCTCATGGCCTTGAATGTCAGCTCCGGCGTCGGCTCCATGCGCTAGGTCTCCCCTGTGGCGCCGCTAGCATAAGGCCGGCGATGGCTTGGCGTCGCGCCGCTAGAATCGGGCCTGTCGTCACGTCCCGCTTGGCACGGCCGCTCCGATATCCGATGCGGCTGTCCGGTATGCGAAGCGGCCTGTTGGCTTCGGCGGTCAAACGCGGTGAGCCTCAAACGTTGCGGAACGACCCATCAAGGAACACACGTTGTGACCATCCCCCCGCTGTTTCCCCGCGATCTCTTCGACCTGCCCGCCGATGTCCTCTGGCTTGCCCACTGCAAGGACGGCCCCGTCCCCCGCGCCTCTGTGCAGCGGCTGACCGCGCTGCTCGCCACCGAGCTGCAGCCCTGGTCTCTGCGTTGGAGCGAGGATTTCCTGGACATCCAGGCTTCGCTTCGTCGTGCCGGCGCGGCGTTCTTCGGCGTCGACCAGGAGGACATGAGCCTCACGACGTGCACCACCACGGGGCTGGAAACGGTATCGCTGGGCTTCCCTTGGAAGGAGGGCGACGAGGTGCTGATTCCCGTGGGCGAGTTCCCCAGCAACCGGTTGCCCTGGCTGGCGCTGGCGCAGCGAGGCGTGCGTTGCCGCGAGGTAGCGCTGTGGGCGGGGCAGACGGGCGATGCCGCCGCTCCGCCCGACGCAGGCGCGGATCCGGAACAGCGCCTGCTGGACGCCATTGCGCCCGATACGCGGGTGATGTCCGTCTCCTGGGTGCGCTACCAGGACGGCTTCCGTCTGGATCTGGCAAAGCTCGGCCGCGGCTGCCGCGCGCGCGGCGTGCATCTGGTAGTGGATGGCATCCAGGGCGCGGGTACCATGGTGCCGTCGTTCGACGGCGTGAGCGCGTTCGCCACCGGCGGGCACAAGGGGCTGCTCGGCCTGCAGGGGCAGGGGTTGTTGTGGACCGACGGCGCGCTCCGCCAAATGCTGCTGCCGCAGGGTACCTGGTTGTCGGCGCCGGAAGCGTTCTCACAGGCTGGCGTGCAGGCCGATGCCGACACGCCGTGGGCTTCCGACGGGAGGCGTCTGGAGCCGGGCAGCCCGTCGATCCTTTCGTGTGCCGCACTCGCCGGTTCGCTTCAGATGCTGATCGACCATGGTGGGGCGGCGGCCATCCAGTCGCACGTGACCGTTCTGCAGCGGGCATTGCTCGACCGCCTTGCGGCATCGCCGATATGGGCTGCCGAAGCGCGTCGCCTGGGCGACTTGGTTCGGGCCGGCCGGGTTGGTTCTACGCTTTCGTTCGCGCCGTCGGGGGAACACGCCGAGCGCCTGCTGAAAGCCGCCGATGCGGGCGGGATCAGCACCAGCCTGCGGGAAGGTTATCTGCGCATCGCCTTCCACGGTTGGCATGCGGGCGAGGACGTGGAGCGTTGCGCGGCCTGGCTGCTGTCGGCGTAAGGCACTGACTGGCGTTCCCGAGCTTCATCGTGAAGGTCGTGGCATGCCCGTCGACTGAGTGGTGTCCATCGCCGTCGCCGGCGATAGCTTGCTGCGTTGGCCATCGTGCACGCGCCGCCCGTCACATGTGCGGCGCCGCTCGTCACACGCTTCATGCAAATCGCATCTGCGATGCGCACTGTCCGGTGGATTCATTGCTCCTCGCCGCTGGGCGGGACGATCGCCGGAGTTCTCATGCGTTTCTCGATATCGGTGGGTTTCTCTCTCGCGATAGCGGCAAGCCTGCCGCTCGCCGCGCCGGTCCAGGCGTCCGACGCGACGGCTCGCGCGCTGGTCGCCGATGCCCTCAAGGCAATGGGCCAGGCGCATGATCTTCATCAAGTCGCGGGGCTGCGGGCGCAGACCATCAACGCGGAATGGGACATCGTGGAATTCGATCATCCGGACGCGCCTTATGTGTTCCAAGGTGCTTCTCGGGCGTCGGTATGGGACGACCTGCGCGGTCATCGCCGTTTGGTCGACGCCAGCCAGTTCGGCGCCGGCGCCGCGCCGGCGTCGCTGCACACGCGAACGCTGCTGACGCAGGACGAAGAGCGTACGGACTGGGTCGCCGAGGGCCATCCGCCCAGAACGGTGCGCGAGCAGGCGCCGCCCGCGTGGCGCGTGGAGGAGCCATTGACCGTCCTGCTTCTCGCCGAGGAAGCGAGGGATCTGACCAAGGAAAAAGACGTCGCCGCGCATGGCATCGCGCAGCATGTCGTGTCCTTCCACGATGGGCGCTTTCCCGTGCGCCTGTTCCTGGACGCCGCCACGGGATTGCCCAGTGCGGTCGAGGTCACGCGAGTGTTTCAGCGCGCAAATGGAGCGGACATTGCCTACAACGCCATGGGTGATGCGCACGATCGCGTGGAATGGATGAATTACGCCGTGTTCAATGGGGTGCGTTATCCCGTGCAATCGGACCTGTCCCGCAATGGCGTGCACTTGAAGACGACCGTACGCAGCGAGCTTCGCGTGGAGGCGGCGCTGGACGCGGAGGCTTTCGCCATGCCGCCGACGGAGGCGCCACTCTCGCGCGCGACCGTGGACGATCTGGCGCTCGGGCAGCCCGCGGGGCGGGCGCCGGACCCCAAGGCGCCCATCGCCGAGATCGCGCCGGGCGTGGTGCAGATTCCCGGCTCGTGGTTCAGCACCATCGTGCGGCAGGACGATGGCCTGGTGATCATCGACGCCCCTATTTCCACGGGCTACTCGCGCAAGGTGCTGGACGAAGCCTCACGGCGCTTCCCCGGCATGCCTGTGAAGGCGCTGGTCACCTCTACCGCGTTCTTCTGGCATGTGGCCGGCGTGCGCGAGTATGCGGCGCGCGGCATCCCCATCTATGTGCGCGACCGCAACGTGAGCGTGATACGCGCCATGCTCGATGCACCGCATACCCTGGCGCCCGACGCGCTGGCCATGCATCCGGTCGCACCCGTCATCCGTCCCGTGTCCACGGCCACCCGGCTGGGAAGCGGGCATAACGCCATCGTGCTGTATCCCGTCAGCGAGGGCGAACAGCCTATGACCATGAGTTGGATCGCCGACGCGCATCTGCTGCATACGGGCGAGATGGTCATGCCGTTGGGTCCCAACGGTGCGCTCGTGCAGCCGGAATCGCTGCTCGAACTGCGCCGCTCCGTGGCCGCGACACCCATTGTCACTGACGGCTTGCATCTGATTGGCATGCACATGCGCCCCACGGCCTGGCATGTGCTGCTGGAGGCGTTGAAAGACGCGGGGCTGCCGGTGGAGTTGGTGTCTGGCCTCCGTACCTGAGGCTGGCTGGCCCGGCGATGTTGCCGCTTGCGGGCGGGCCGATGCTACGCCGTCGCTGCCTCGTCGGCGGGCGAATCGGTCGCGGGGGCGTTCGATGACAGCCATCCTGCGGCCATGGCCGCGGCCACGGCGCCGACCACCTGTGCCACCACGAATCCCCCCACGTCGGCTGGCCGGATCCCCGCGAACGTCTGCGTCAGCGAGCGGGCAATCGTCGCGGCCGGATTAGCGAACGACGTGCTCGCCGTGAACCAGTAGGCCGCGAAGATGTAGCCCGCCACCAGCGCGGGCAGCGCGGCGGGACGGTGGCGTCCGCCGAGCAGGATGGTGAACAGCAAGCCGAAGGTCGCCACGCTTTCGCTCAGCCATTGCGCCGCACCGGTGCGCGCATGGGTGCCGGGCTGGATCGCCGGCAGGCCGAACATGGCATGGGCGAGCCACACGCCGGCGCAGGCGGAGAGGATCTGCACGGCGATGTACGCCAAGGCTTCGTGCGTACGCAAGGCGCCGCGCAGGCGGGCAACCAGCGTGACGACCGGATTGAAGTGCGCGCCGGAGAGCGGCCCCAGCGTCACGATCGACACATAGAGCATCCCTGCCGTGGCCAGAGCGTTGGCGAGCAAGGCCAGGCCGGGATTGCCCGGCGCGAGCGTGGTGCCCATGACGCCGGAGCCGGTCACGGTGGCGAGCAGCAGCGCGGTACCGAGACCTTCGGCCGCAAGGCGGCGGGCTAGTGTCGTCACAGGCTTTCCAGGAGCTGCTTGACGCGCGCGCCGATGTCGTCGCGTACGGCGCGGTAGCCCTCGTCGTCCATGTGCTTGGGGTCGGGCAGGTTCCAGTCCTCCCGCCGCGTGGCGGGCACCCAAGGGCAACTGTCGCCGCAGCCCATCGTGATCACCGCGTCGAACGCACCTTCGACTTGGTCGAGCGACTTCGACGCATGCCGGTTCAGGTCGTAACCCAGTTCCGCCATGAAGCGCACGGCCTTGGGGTTGATCTGGCCGGAAGGGCGGGAACCTGCGCTTTGCGCTTCGATGCCATCGCCGCCGTATAGGTGGGCGAAGGCTTCGGCCATTTGGCTGCGGTTGGCGTTTTCGACACAGACGAAAAGTACGCGTTTCATGGAAGGCCCGATGCGGAGGTGGACGATCAGCAGCAGCCCGAACCCGGCGCACAGCACGACCGCAGGCTGCCGGTCTTGCCAGGTTCTTCCGCCTTGGCCGCGGGAGCGCAGTTCGCGTTCTCCCCTCCGCACATGGCCTGCGTGGCGTAGTACGAGGTGGCCTCGCCGACGGTGTGGAAGGTTTCCCAGCGCGTGCCCTGGGGGTCTGCGGTCCACAGCTTGTCCGATTGGGCGTAGCAGCAGACCGCGCCGGCTTCCGGGGTTACCGTGCCGCCGGCGGCATCCAGCCGATGGCCCAGCGCGGCGAGTTCGTCGCCGTTCTCCGCCTGGATACCCAGGTGGTCGATGCCCGGGGTGCGCCCGGTCTGGGAGATGGCGAAGTTCACGCGGGGGTCGTCCAGCATCCACTTGGCGTAGTCGTCCTTGCGCACGGTGGGTTCGGCGGCGAACAGCGTGGTGTAGAAGCGGATGCTCGACGCGAGGTCCGCGACATTGAGGTGCACGTGGAAACGGTTCATGCCTTCTTGCCTCCCTTGGAGGGTTTGCAGGAGCCGGCGGGCGTGCAGCTTCCGTCGCCCGCGCAGCAGTTTTCGGTGAGGTAGCCGATCAGCGCGTTCATCTGCGCATAGTTGGCGCGAACGCGGATGACGCGGCCTTCGCGCTCGTCCGTTACCAGTGATGCCGCACGCAAGGTGTTGAGGTGCGCCGTCAGCGTGGCCCCGGGCGCGCCCAGCCGATCGCGCAACTCGCCGACGGCCAGGCCATCGGTGCCGGCCTGGACGAGTTCGCGGAAAGCCGTGAGGCGGGTTTCGTGGCCGAGGGCGGCCAGTGCGGCGAGCGCGGTGTCGGTATCCATGGATTCGATATTTCCAGAATTATGGAAATGATGCAAGTGGCCGGAAGTCATAGCGCCGGCCGATGACTGTGATCGCCCGCGCATGCCTGATCGTGGGCGGACCGCTACGCTACGCTGCCACCACCGCGGAACGGATCACGCCATGCGCAGGACGGGGATCGCCATCGCTCTGGGCTGTCTTGCAATACAGGCTTACGCCGCGCAGGCGCCCGTACTGCCCGCCAAGGTGGAACGCGCCATCGAGGCTCGTCTGGAGGTTGGGCAGTACTCAGCCCTTGCCATCGTGGTGGTCGAGGACGGCCAGGCGGCCATTTATCCTTTCGGCAAGCTGGGCAACGGCGAGGTGCCGGCCGCGGATACGGTGTTCGAGATCGGCTCCATCACCAAGACCATGACGGCCACGCTGCTGGCCGACGAGGTACGGCGGGGAAAGCTGAAGCTCGATGCGCCGGTGGCCTCGCTGCTGCCGGGCTTCCGCATCCCATCGCACGCCGGCAAGGCGATCACGCTGGAGGACCTCGCCACTCAGCGCTCCGGCCTGCCCAGGTTGCCGGCGAATCTGAAGCTGTCGCCCGAGTTGACCGATCCTTATGCCAAGTACGGCGTGGCGCAGCTGAAGCAGTTCCTCGCCGGCTACGCGCTGCAGGACGATCCTGGCGCGCATTACGAGTATTCGAACACGGGTTTCGGCCTGCTCGGCTATGCGCTGGGCGAAAAGGTGGGGCATGGCTACGCCGCGGCGGTCAAGGCTCGCGTGCTCGATCCGCTGGGGATGCGCGATACCGTGCTCGCTCCTGAGAAAGTGCACGGCGGCAAGCTGGCCGACGGGCATGACAACCAAGGCAGGCCAGTGCCGCACTGGCATTTCCAGGTGCTGGCCCCGACCGGTGGCGTGCTCAGCAGTGCGCGTGACATGCAGCGCTATCTACAGGCGAACATGGGCTCGCTGAAAACGCCGCTGTACCCCGCCATGCAGCTGGCCCAGCAGGCGCGTGCCGATATGGCGTCGGCAGGCCAGCGCATCGGCCTGGCGTGGATGACACAGCACACGCGGGACGGCGACGTCGTCTGGCACAACGGCATGACCGGCGGCTTCGCCAGCTTCATCGGCTTCACGCAGGACCGGAAGCGTGGCGTGGTGGTGCTCGGCAATCGCTCGGAACCGATGGACGACATCGGCATGGCTGTCCTGGCGCCCTCGACCGAACTGGCGCCGCCGCACCTGCGCGTGACGTTGCCGGTGGGAACGCTGGAGGAATACGTCGGCCGCTATGAACTCGCGAAGGACGTCATCGCGACCATCTCACGCCGCGGCGATCGCCTGTTCGTACAGGTCACCGGCCAGGACGCCGCCGAGCTGTCAGCCAGCGCAAGGGACGAGTTCCACCTCTGGAGCATCGGCGTCGGCATCAGCTTCCAGCGTGGCGCGGACGGCAAGGTGCGCGGGCTGGTACTGCACCAGCATGGGGACCATCCGGCGCCACGGATGGTGGATTGATCACAGCACCCGATAAAACTGGAGGATATTGCCTCCCGGATCGCGTACGTGGAATTCGCGCGTACCCCAGGGCGTTTCGGCCGGCGCGGCCCATGGACTGCGCCCGCTCGCTTCGCTGTCGGTGTGGCTGCTGATCGCAAACTCTTCATAAAGCTGGTCCACATCCTCGACGACGAAGCGATAGACAGGCCTATCCGTTGGATAAGCCCATTGGCTTGGATCGCCCCATTGGATATGCAACTCCACGTTGTCACGCTGGATGCCCGCGTATTTGGGATGCTCTGGCGTGTCCTGGAACAGCAGCGTGAAACCCAGGCCCCCGTAGAACCGGATGGAATCCGTGACGTCGCGCGCCATCAGCACCGGATGCACGCTTTGCAGGAACGTCTTCATGACCACCACCTCAATGCTTCATGGATGACCCGATGCTCATCGGCTCAGACGAGCAGGATGTCCGGGCGCAGGTCGCATGGCGCAGCACGGCAGCCTGGGCGTCGTGCTGCCGACTGCGGGGATTGTTCCGTAACCCTGGGATGGACGCATGTGCCGGTCGCCGGAACGGCCATCGTCGCATTGGACACCCGGCACGGTGTGGTGGGCTGTGCTGGTCGAGTCTCAGCTTTCCTGCAGGAAAGTCGCGATCAATCGTGAAATCGCTGCAGGCGCGTCCTCGAAGCTGTAATGTCCCACGCCGTCTAATCGATGCACCGGCGCATCGGGGAAAAGCTCTTCGAATAACGGCAGGAAATGCCTTGCATGCAGCGTGCGGTCGGCCATGCCCCAGATCGCCATGGCGGGCAGGGCGCGGATGAGGCCGAGCGCGCGTTCGTCCGGCACTTCGACCTGATGCAGGCCGAGAGCGAAACCCTTGGCCCAGCCGATCGCGCCGGCACAATCGGCCGGCGTGGGGAAGGGTGAGCCATAGGCGCGCAGCCAGGCGTCGTCGATGAGTGCGTTGTTCTCGAAGCCGTTGAGCTTGAGCGTGCTGAGGATGTTGTAGCCCAGCTCGCCGAGCACGCCATCGAGGCGGCCTTCCGCTTCGGCGCGCAGAATCCATTGGAACCACGGCGCTTCTCTGGCGTTCTCCACCAATCGGTCGGCGGCGCTAGCCTGCCCGAACGGTGTCGGGCCGTTGACTGCGACGACGCGCCGGATGCGGTCCGGATGGCGCGCCGCCAGCCCCATGCCGACCGGTCCGCCGAAGTCATGCAGCACTAGCGTGATGCCGCGCAGATCGAGTGCCAGCACGAAGTGTTCGAGATTATCGATGTGGTCCTTCAGCCAGTACGTGCGACCCGGCGGCGTGGTGCTCTTGCCGAAGCCCATGTGGTCGGGTACGACGACGCGGTGCGTGGCTTTCAGCGCTGCGATCAGATGGCGGAACAGATAACCC
Organism: Dyella sp. BiH032; assembly: GCF_031954525.1. Lineage (NCBI taxonomy): Bacteria > Pseudomonadati > Pseudomonadota > Gammaproteobacteria > Lysobacterales > Rhodanobacteraceae > Dyella > Dyella sp. BiH032. Next base: position 3,654,886 of record NZ_CP134867.1, on the reverse strand, counting down.
CAGGTGGGTTCGCCATGAAGGCACAGCAGCACCTCACCGTCATGCGAGCCTTCGTCCACGTAATGCATGGCGAAGCCCGGCGCCTGGGTGAAATGCGGGGCGAAGGGAAAGCTGCCGTCGAAGGTTTCGTCTGGTTGGACCATGGTCTGTTCTCGAAGAGAGGGGCCGGCATGCGGGTGCGACTTGCCCTCGCCCAGCGCAGGCGCTCACGGTTGCGAAGGTCGGTATGCGACCGCCGGAGATTGCAGGCGGTCACATCGGTTTCATGTTGAAACCTGTTGCCTTTGTATCAGGCGTGGTTCTATCTTGCAACCACATTCGAGCCGGCGAACACGAACATGGTCAAACGCGTCACCCAGGAAGACTCGCTGTGCGGCGTCGCCCGCCCCATGGACGCCATCGGCGACGGCTGGTCGCTGCTGATCGTGCGCGACGCTTTCGATGGCCTGCGCCGCTTCGGCGAATTCCAGAAGAGCCTGGGCCTGTCCAAGAACATCCTCGCGGCGCGCCTGCGGCATCTGATCGCGCACGGCATCATGGAAGCATTGCCGGCCGTCGACGGGAGTCCGTATCAGGAATACGTGCTGACCGAGAAAGGGCGCGGTCTGTTTCCCGTGCTGGTGGCGCTGCGGCAGTGGGGCGAGGCGTTTTTCTTCGCGCGCGGCGAGCCGCATGTGCGGCTGGTGGACCGGCAGACCGGCCGAGCCCTGCAGCGCATGGTGCCCACGGCGCAGGACGGCCGTGCATTGAAGCCGGAGGACGCCGAGATTCGGATGCCTGCAAGGAGCCGGTGAAGCGAGGGTGACCGTGGATGCGTATGGCCTATGATCCGCCAGTCGCCGAATGCGGAGCATGACAATGCGGGAATGGCTTGGCCTTTACGACCGGCGTAGCGTCGGCCTGTTCATCGTGGCCATCGGGTGTGCAGTCGTTTTCGTGTCCCTGGCCTGGGCGCGAACGGGTGCCGTGCGTGGCCGCTTGTTCGCCTTGGCGGGAGTGGCATGCTGGATTGGCGGCATGTCGATCGGCCGCCGCTGGAAATTCCTCAGATGGACACCGGGGCAGATCGCCACGGATTTCCATCGGCGTGGCACCGGCATGGGGTTTGCCGAGAAGCTGCTTCTTCAGCTTTCCATGGTGCTCTTCGCGCTATCGATCTATTCGGACTTTGCGTCTTGAGCGATCGAGGTTGGGTAAGCGTCAGCGAACTCCGACGGTGCCGGCTACGCGCCAGGTATCTGTTTGGGCGACCTGCGGCTTCGGCCCAACTGCGGGCGCTATGGATTTAGCCGCGTTCCCGCGAGCACCCGCCCCTCATCCCGGCCTTCTCCCCGGAGGGGAGAAGGAGAAGTGGGGGGCGTCGCACACCATCGGATACGGACTTTGGCTGCTTGCCGGCCGGGTCGGCCATGCGTGGATCAGTCGGCAGCAATTCACGGCCGGGCCACGGGTGCCAATTCCAATAGCACGACGTCGTTGTCGCGCATCGGCAGCGCGACTTTGGCGGTACCGGACTTGCCGACGCGCAGTTCGCTCGTCGACGGTTTGTCGGTGGTCAAGTCACTTAGCTGACGCAGCTGCGCCGCGCTCAATGCCGACGGCGAACCCATGCGCAGGTAGGCGGTATAGGCGTCGTTGGCATCGAAGCCGGTGCGCCGGATCGACACCCGATAATGGCCGGGTGGCAGCCCGCCCAATTCCAGGCGGACGTCCGGCGCGGGCGCGGCGGGTTGCACGCGCGTGTAGAACGAACGGTTGCTCTGCGCCTGTTCGGGTTGCCGGAAGTGCCACACCAGCGCCTTGAGCGTTTTCCCGTCCCAGGTCACGACACTTTCGTCGTCGCTCGACGGCAGCGCGCGCTTCCCTAGTTCGTGGAGATATTTGTAGGCGAAGTACGCCGGCTTGCGGATGCCCTGCGGATTGACCAGGCCGAAGCCGCCCTGGAACGGTGCCGTGGGCGGGCCGGGTTCCTCGAACAGGTCGCTGAACGTCCAGTAGCTCATGCCTTGCGCGAGGCCGTCGGTCGCCTTGAGCTTGCTGAGGATGTAGGCCGCGCTCACATACGAGTCGTGCACCGCATCGCGCGGCGTGTAGCTGGTACTCCACTCAGTGAAATACAGCGGCAGTCCGGGGCGTGCGGACGACTGGATCTGTTCCCGCACGCGCCGAACGTCGCCGACGATGGCGTCGGGCGAGGTCGAGAGCTTGGTGTCCTCCTTGCCGTTCTCGTCCAGGAAACCGCCGTCGACGCCATAGGTATGTGTGGTGACGAAATCGATCGGCACCTCAGCCTTCGTCACGTGAGCGATGAACTCCGGCACCCAGGCGGCGCCTGCGGTGGCGGGGCCGCCCACCCGCAGTTGCGGATCGACCTGCTTGAGTGCGCGTGCCGTGGTGTCGTAGAGCGCGAAATAGGCGGCCCGATCGGCGCCTTCCCAGAAACCGGCCAGGTTCGGTTCGTTCCAGACTTCGAAATACCAGCGGCGTACCTCGTCGCGGCCGTAGCGCTGTTCGAGATGGCGCGCGAAGGCTTCGACCAGAGCGGCCCACTTCGTCGGATCCGGATGCGAAGTGTTGCCCTTCCAGTAGAAGATGTGCTGATCCGACGTCTTCATCGCTTCCGGCGTGAAGCCGAGTTCGACGAAGGGACGGATGCCCATGGCGAGCAGGCGGTCGTAGAGCGCGTCGATCTTCGCCCAGTCGTAGACGGGCCTGCCGTGTTCCTCCCGGTACGTGCCCAGCACGTCATGGAAGATTGCGTGGAAGCGGATGTAGCGGAAACCCAGTTCCTCCTGCACCGTCTTGAGCTGTGCCAGGCTGTCATCGCGCAGCAAGGTGCCGGGGTAGTCCGAACCGATGGAGAAGGTCTCGAAACCGCTGCGCAGCGTGGTGGGCTTGGTGACGTCGATGGCAATCGCGCGGATAGCCGCATCGGCTGCGCGAGGCTGGCCCGGCAGCGCCAGTGCGAGCGTGAGCGCCGCCGCAGTGGCCCATGGTTTGCTCCATGTCATCGCGAACCCTCTCCCGGTGTTGGTATCGAAGGATCGTATCGGTGCCGTCATCGTTGAAGAGCAGGGCACAGGCGCAAGCACCGCAAAACGTAAAGCGGCGCGGCGGATATCGCAAAAAAATGCCGCGCGACGGAAAGGCCGCATGACCGCCACCCGTCACGAATGGCATGATCGGCGGCCCTCGACGATGTGACCGGAGGGATGCCGTGGCAGTGAACCGGCCGGCCGCCATCCGCGCGGATTGATGAGCCACGCTAACAAGTCCATGTACGCATGGCCGGCTAGTCGTGATGGAGAGCCATGGTTAACTTGGCGGTCGGCCGAAGCCGGTGAATCGCCTCGGCCATTCCGTGGAGGTGAGCGATGAGCGGCAACATCGATTGGCGCGCGGCCAGCATGGCCGGGTATGAGGTGTGGTTGCGCGAACTGAATGCGGCGACGCGTCCGGGCGAGGCATTGTCGCTGGCGGTATGGCCGGCGCGCGACCAGTCCGCCTGGGAATGGGAGGTGCTGGCTTCCGGTGCGGACGCATATATTCGCGGCGATGTCGCGCGCAGCCGCGCGTCGGCGATGCGCGCGGCCGAGTCCGCCGCGAGCGCGTTAGGCCTGCTGTAAGGTTGGTTTCGCCTGAGCCGCCGCGTGGCGACGGCGCCTGCATAACGCCCCGGTGAAAGTGCATTCGCGGGAATGCGGAACTACGACGACGGATTCCGCGAATGGAGATTGGCGAGGACGGCATGCGCGCCTTCACGAGGCTGTGGGTGCACGCTCAGCTGATCCAGAGCATCAAGACGAGGAAGGCGGAGCCGCCGAGCCATTCAATCGCGCTCGGGCCAGACAATGGCCTGCGCGACGACGACGTGGTCGCCGTTGAAGGTGGCCGCCGGCGAGCCGTACAGCACGTAGCCCATGTCGAGCGCCTCGGAGACGCGGCGACAGAAGCTGGCGTCGTCCTTGCCGGTGAGCAGGCGATAGCGGGGCAGTCCTTCGGGCGGGGATGCGGACATGACGACCTCTGGCGTGGGTGGGTGGGCGCAATGTAGCCCATCGCCGTCACGCAGACATGATGTTTGCGCCGAGCCAGCGCGGGCTTGCAGCGAACGCCTACGCGCGGTCGAGTTGTAGGAGTTCGAGCGGTGGCCAGGCTCGTTGCGCGGGCAATGATGCTCCGCGCGTCGCGTCCTTCTTCCATGCGAGGGATGGCGTGGTGTCGGTGCGACTTACGGCCAATGCGGCGCGCGTGCGGCGAACGCGTTTTTCTCCGCCGCGGCAGACGTTCGTTTCGATGTATTGACCCAATCCACTTCCCAGGTCTTGCCGCCGTCCGCGGAGAACGCCTGCTCGTCGCGGTTCGAGCCGTGCGCAAGTTCGAGGAACGAAAAGCGCGCCAGGATCGCTTTGCCCTCGTAGGGCTCCTGGTCGTAGAAATCGCCGCGCCCATTGGCGAAGGCGCCGATCATCGGCGCGCTGAACACACCTCGGTTGCTGCTGACGAAGTTCAGGCTCCACTGGTGCGCCTTGGGGTCGAACAGGCGCAGCGAGAGAAACTCCAGGCGGCCGGACGGGCCCCGGCTGTCGATCTCGGCGAGGTTGGCGCGGCCGTTCCACAGCTTGCGCACACGCACGCTGCCTTCGAGCGTGGTCCAGTCGTTGCGGTTCGCAAGTGGGTGTTCGAGGCGCGACATGTGGATGTCCCACTGGCCAAGCTGCCAGTCGAAGTCGTGCTGCCCCGGCGTGTCGGCGACGGGCTTCATTGCGGTAACAGCTTCGCCCGGCTTGACGCGCGCGAGATCGGCGATGAAGTTCGCCTCCCAGGTCTTGCCGCCGTCCTCGGAGTACGCCTGCTCATAGCGGTGCGTATTCGGCGAGGTTACCGTCCATACGCCGCGCACCAGCACGGCGCGGCCCCGATACAGCTCCTGGCTGTAGAACTCGCCGCGATCGTGCGCGAAGCGGCCGACCGATGGTGTTTCCAGCGTGCCGTCGTTGCTGTCGGCAAAGTACTGGCGCCATTGACGGGCGTCCGGATCGTAGAGGAACACCGTCATGCCTTCGAAGCGTCCTGCTTCGCCATCCGCTTCGATTTCCTCGACTTGCGCCTTGCCGCCCCAGATCGGATTCACCGTGACGGTGCCGCGCATCTCGTCCCAGTCGGCGTGTCCGGATAGCGGCTGCTTCAGGCGCCGGATGTGCGTGTGCCACGTACCGAGATTGAAATCGAAATCATGGCTGCCATCGGCGAACGCCGGCGCGGGAACCGAGGTCTCGCCGGCCCATGCGGGTGCGAGCGCGAGCCCGAGGGCGATGGTGATGGCGATGGCGGAGCTGAGCAGTATCCTCACCGGCGCTTGCATGGCGGATCCTTTGAGTTCGGGGTGTGTGAGCGCAAACTACGCGCCGAAGTGGTTCGCCGAAATAGCCACTTTTTGATCTTTCGATATGACCACTTCAGGTTGGCATGTCATGCCGGCGACGCGCCGAGGCCCCGGGCCGGTCCATCCTTCGTCGGGTATCGTGGTGGGGGATGACTGGATGCATGGCGTGCGTGCACGCCTGGGCGATCCGGCAAGGGGGAATCGATGGAGCAGGGCATGCCAACGCGCCAGGCGAAGACAGCGGCGCTCGTTCACTGGAAGCAGCACGGCACCGTGTCGGTGTGGCGATATACCGGCAACGCCCGTGGCTTCGATGGCTGGCACGTCACCGCGGATGCGGACGGCGGGCGTTCGCTGCTGGCGCTGATCGACCTACTGACCGAAGTGAACGACGTTTCGCTCTATCGGACCCTGAAGGTCATGCATCCGACGCCGGCCATCCTGCGCGTGCCGAACCATCGCGACACGCCAGTCATCGCTCCGGCGAGGTGGCGGCTGCGCTACGCGCAGGATCACGAGGATTGGAGTCTGGTGGCGGATGGCGATGTGCTGGAGTGCGTCCTGGGCGAGGCGCGGATGAGGGAGGTGCGCGCATCAGTCGAAGCGATGCTTCGCGGCGACGGCGACTTCGCCATCGGCACGGCCCGGAAGCGGCGACCGGACCGGCATCTGCTGTGGTTCTGGTGGTGGCCGAAAGCGCAGTCCTGAACGGCGGGCGCGCGCGGCCGGCATTGCTTCGCCATCGGCCATGCCGCACATTGCCGCCTCGAATGACGGGTATGCGTCTATGGAATGGAGCGACGTACGGATCTTTCTCGCAGTGGCGCGCCAGCGATCGCTCGGCGCGGCCGCGCGCGCCCTGGGCATCAGCCATCCCACCGTAGGACGAAGGCTGCGTGCCTTGGAGGCGGCGACAGGGCAGGTGCTATTCCAGCGCCATAACGAGGGTGCCGTGCTGACCGAAGCCGGCGAAGCGGTGCTGCGCCTGGCGGAGGACATGGAGGCGAGCGCGCTGGCGATGCAACGACGCCTGGCCGGCGAGGACGAGCGGCCCGAAGGCGTGCTGCGCATCTCCTCGCCCGCATGGTTTGCGGCCTACGTTCTGCCGCCCGTGCTGCAGGCATTAGGCCGCCAACATCCACATATCGTGCCCGAGATGATCGCCGGCACGCGGCTGTTCGACCTGTCGCGGCGCGAGGCGGATATCGTGTTCCGCGTGGTGCCATTCGATGAAGCCGACATCGTGCAGCGCAGACTTATGCGGGTGCCTTACGCGGCATACGTGGCCAGCGACGCCTTGGAGCCCGCGGCCAATGGCGAAGGCGCGGCACTGCTGGTCATGGATACGTCCCGTCTGAGTTACCCGGACGTGCCGTGGCTGTGCCAGCGCCTGCCGCGGGCACGGACGGTGCTCACCACCAACAGCCGCGAAGTGCAGGCACGGTTGTGCGCACGTGGGATGGGGATCGCCGTGTTGCCGCGTCCGATCGGCGAGAACATGCCAGGCCTGCGCGAATTGGATCTGGGCGAAGCGCCGCCCGGACGTGACGTCTGGATGGGATATCACCAGGACCTGAGGCGGATGGATCGCCTGCGCGCGATGGCGAACCTCGCCGTGCAATGTCTCGCTGGCTGACCAGGCTCGGCACCCTTACAGGCATGAACGGCCCCGGTACGTTTTCCTAAGTGTTCGCAGCGTGGCGTGCCCTCCATGCTGGGCTCCTCCCTGTGACGAGGAACCGCCATGTGCCCGCCTGCCACCCTTCGCCATGCCGTCGCTGGTGCGTCGGCGCGCCACTGCTTTGTCCCGATCGAGCTGGGCAACATCAAGCTGGTTGCGCTTTCGGACGGCGATTTCGACTTGCCGGCGGAGCGGCTGTTGATCGGGGAGCGTCCGGGCCATGTCAGCCATTCGCTGGCACGAGCCGGCCTTCCGGCGGTGGTGCGTAGCGCGGTCAACGCCTTCCTGATCGAGATGGGCGAAGCCTTAGTGCTGGTGGACGCCGGTGCGGGCGACTTGCAGGGCCCCGGTCTGGGGCGATTGGAGATCGCCCTGCGCACCGCGGGATATGGGCCCGAAAAGGTCGACACGGTACTGCTCACGCATCTCCACCCAGACCACGTCGGCGGCATCGCGCGTGCGGGGCACATGGTTTTTCCCGCTGCGACCGTCTGGGCCGACGCGCGCGAGGCGGCATTCTGGCGTGACGGTGCCCGCAAGGCGCTCGTCGATGAAAGCGTGCGCGCTACGTTCGATGGAGCCAACGCATCCATCGAGCCTTATGTCGCCGCCGATCACTTCCGCACATTCGCACCCGGCGACGAACCGGTACCCGGGATCCACGCGGTGGCGCTGGAAGGCCATACGGCGGGCCACGCCGGATTCTCCATGGAGAGCGGAGAGGGGCGCCTGATCGTCTGTGGCGATGTACTGCACGTAGCACCGCTGCAGTTGGCCGAGCCGCGGCTAGCCATCCGCTACGACAGCGAGCCGTCGCGTGCCAGCGATGCGCGGGAGCGTCTGCTTGCCGAAGCGGCGGAACGCGGCGACTGGTTGGCGGCGGCGCATGCGCCGTTCCCCGGTGTCGGCCGGGTGCGGCGAGAGGGCAAAGGGTACGCGTGGATGCCTTGGGTATCTCACGGTTGAGCAACCGGGCCGCGGCGTCGATCTTCGAGCATTGCCCCTCTCCCGCGAGGAAGAGGGGCAATGTGCGAGTACTCGCTCAGCGGACGCCGCCGCCGGCGTAGAGCTTCTCGCCGGTCAGCCAGTACGAGTCGTCGGAAGCGAGGAAGACCGCGATCGAAGCGATGTCCTGCGGCTGGCCGATGCGGCCCAGCGGAGTGTGGGCGACCGCTTCCTTATGGAAGTCCGAGCCGATGAAGCCGGCGGTGTGGGTGCCTTCGGTTTCCACCATGCCGGGATTGAGCGCATTGACGCGGATCTGGCGCGGGCCCAGCTCGCGGGACAGCACGCCGGTAATGGCGTCCACCGCGCCTTTGGTGCCGGAGTAGACCGCGCTGGCTGGCGGCACGATGCGGGTCACCAGCGAACCGATGTTGATGACGCTGCCGCCCTGGCCCATGTGCTTGGCCGCGGCCTGGGTGGTCAGCAGCAGGCCCAGCACGTTCACGTCGAACTGCTTGCGGAAATGCTCCTCGGTGATCTGCTCCAGCGGGGAGAACTCGTACACGCCGGAGTTGTTCACCAGAATGTCCAGCCGGCCGAATTCCTTGACGGCGGCGTCGGCGATGGCCTGCGCGTCGGCGGCCTTGGCGACGTCGCCCTTGACGGCGACGGCCTTGCCGCCGGCCTTGGTGATCTCCTCGACCACGGCGTCCGCGCCGGCCTTGCTGGACGCGTAGTTGACGACGACGGCGGCGCCTTCGGCGGCGAGCGCCTTGGCGATGCCGGCGCCGATGCCCTTGGAGGCGCCGGTGACCAGCGCGACTTTGCCTTTGAGCTTGCTCATGACGGATTTCCTGTCAGTGGGGGAAGGGCGAACTGCCCGGTTCAGAAATTCGATAGTTCGCAACATATGAACTAACGAACTCCAAGTCAAGGGCTGGTAAGATGGCCGCCCATGAGACCCCTCGTTCACCCATCGATCGACGACGTCACCGTGGAGGGCATCCTCCACGCGCTGGCCGACCCGGTGCGGGCAGCCATCTATGCCGGGCTGGCCAGTAGCGAGCGCGGCAACAATTGTTCGGCGTTCCTGCAGCTGGAAAACCGCGAGATTCCAAAGTCTACGCTGTCCCAGCATTTCCGCGCGCTGCGCGAGGCCGGGCTGATCCGCAGCGAGCGCCATGGCGTGGAAATGCGCAACACCACGCGTTGCGCGGAAATCAACGAACGCTTCCCCGGACTGCTACCGGCATTGATGGGTGCGTACAAGGTGCAGATGGAAGAGAGGGTGAAAGCCGCCCGGCGAAAGGGCGGCCGGACCAGGAACGGTTGAACGCCGATCGCGGGGGATGGGCGATGCATGACCGGACCAGGGTGGTCCTGGAAGCGGACCGGCTGATACGCAAGGCAGGATGGTTCTGGCGCAAGAGCATCGATCTGCGCGAGGTTTGCAGGATCGAGGCGCGCAACGTCGATGCGCTCACTAGCGACAGGTTGCACGTCGTGTTGGCGGATCGCAGCGGCCGCCTCCTGTCCATTTGCGAAACGGATGAGGGTTTCCTTTCCGTCATCAACGCGCTGGAATCGCGGTTTCCTGGCGTGGCGACATTCGATGGGGCTTCGCCGAAGGCACCGCTGCAGGCCACCCGGGTGGTGCTGTGGCAAGACGAAGCATGACGGCACAGGTCAGGGAGTGACACAGATGGAATCCAACGGAACGTCCATTTTCCGCTTCGCCGCGAAATTGCTTTTCCAGTTTCGCGTCGAGGACGCCTCCGGCTCCAACACGATGCGCACGTGCGAGGAGCGCATCCTCGTCCTGCGCGCCGCCGATGCCTGGGGTGCATTGGCAGAGGCTCGCCGCCGCGGCGATGCCGGCCAGCATAGCTATGCCAACAATGACGGCGCGATGGTGCACTTCGAGTTCGTCGGTGTGCTCGACCTGCTTCACCTGGGCGTGGAATGCGAAGAGGACGAGGTCTGGTACGACATCGTGCGCCGCAAGCTTCCGATGGAGCGCGCGGGCGACATCGTGCCGGCGGAAGATCAGTTGAATGCCATCCGCGAATGGCGCTCCGGAGCCGGCGGATGAAGGCGCCAATGCGCGCTGGATGCATTGCGATAGCCATGGCGCTGTGCCTTTGTGGTTGCCGCGCCGACGATCCGGCGCGCATGGAGAGCAGCGCTCAGGCCGCGCGCAGGGAGGCCCGGGCCGGCATCGACGAGCATGCCTGCCGCGCGAAAGGCGGTCACGTGGGCAGCATCGGCATGTTCGGCTCGCCGGCATGCGTGCGGCCGTTGCCCGATGGCGGCAAGGTCTGCACAGACAAGACCGATTGCGAAGGGCGTTGCCTCAACGCCAGATCGCTGCTGCCGCCCGGCACGGCCGTCAACGGAACCTGCCAGCGCGAGGAACCCTTGGATGGATGCTGGCAAGAAGTCGACGGCGGCCGCGCGATGCAAGGCTGGTGCGCCGACTAGCGCCGGGTCGCTAAAGAATCTGACAGCCCACCCGCGGCGCGGCTGGCTTACTGGACTTGCCCGGATACCGGGTTCAATCAGAGGATCAGATCATGTCCAACTCAACCTGCGCCGCCTGCGACTACGAACTCGACGGCAACGCGATCCAGGTGACGATCGGCGGCAAGACCGTCGAAGTGTGCTGCGAGGAATGCGCGGTGAAGCTGCGGGAGGCGCAGGCCTCCACCGTGCCGGGGCATTGAAGTCCGCTCTCATGCGGCGCCGGGCCGTCTGCGGGCGGCCCGTTTGCATGAAGGCGGATCAGGTTGCCTGCTTGAACGCGGTCGGCGTGCGGCCGTAGGCCTGGCGGAACGCGTTGGCGAAGTGACTGTGGCTGGAGAAGCCGAGGTCCGCGGCGAGCGCGGAGAGATCTTCGCAGCGCGGAACCAGGTCCAGCGCACGGGCCAGGCGCAGGTGCAGGTGATAGCGATACAGCGGCACGCCTTCCACCTGGCGGAAGACCTGCGTCAGATACACCGGCGAACAACCCATCTCCGCGCCGATGTCGGCGAGCGTCCAGCGCCGCGACAGGTCGCTGGCGAGCAGCACTTTCACGCGATCGGCGAGGCGCCGGCGCGCGTGCGTGGCGGCCAACTCGCGCGAGCTGCGCGGGCCCAGGCCGCGACCGACCAGGGTGAGCAGAAGCGCTTCGGCTTCCAAGGCCTCGATGCTGTCGCGTTCCAGGTTGTGGCGCAGCAGCGCCACCAATGCCTGCGCGCGCGGATCGATCGGCTGCGACTGTCGGTTGAAACCGACCTTGTCGCCGCCCTGGCGCAGCATCGCGCGCGGCGCCAGTTCCTCCAGCATCGCGTCGGGCAGCGCAACGGAAAGGCAGGCGTCGCCGCCGTTCACCGGGTGGCTGACCTGATAGCCCTCGCCCGCATTGAAGAACAACATGTGGTTGGCATCGGCCACCGACTGGTCGCTGCCGACATGGCGCACGTACACGCCGCGGTAGGGAAACACCAGGCTGGTCGACGAGGCGCACTCTTCGGCGCTGCGATGCCGGCAGGCACCGTTGCAGCGCACGTTGCGCAAGGCCACGGTGTCGGTGCTCAGCCAGCTGTCGACGTGGAAGGCGGACATGAGCGGAGGATAGCCGGATCGGAGACACGCTGCCCGGTCAAGGCGGCGCGGGATAGCCGAAGGCCAGGCTGGCGAAGTCGGTCTCGAAGTCCACGTCGTCGTCCGCCGGCAAGGGGCGGGTCCAGATCACGTTGAGCAGCCAGCTGCCCTGTGCCGGCACGGTGAAGGTCGCGCGCCCCGCAGCGTCGGTCCGGTGCGTTTCCACCGGTACCTCGTCGTGCTCCAGCCGGGTGAGCTTGACCAGGGCACCCGGCAGGGCCTGTCCCCGGTACAGCACGCGCACGGGCAGGGCATCCGCATGCGGCAGGGCATAGGGATTGCGCTCGGGCACGATCTCCAGCGCCATGCCCAGCGGCCGGGTCACCGTTGAGGCAGCCGTGCTCGCGGAGGGGCCGACCTGCACCAGCGCCTTCGCATGCCGGCTGTAGCGCTCAGCGCCGTCGCGGTCGGTGCGATGCGTGCGTTCGCGTTCGTCCAGGGCCGGCGTGAGCCCTTCCGCGCGCAGGTAATCGTTGAAACGCAGCGCCGGAAGGGATGTCAACGCGCGGTTGTCGGTTTCCAGCGCCAGCACGTGCGTGCCGGGCATGGCCAGCGCCGTGTCCGCGTCGCTGCTTGCGCCCAAGTGCAGGCGCGCGCGCAGATCCGTGACACTGCCGTCCGGCGCCATGGCCTGGAAACGCGCGATACGGCGCGCGGGAATGGGCGAGCGCTGACGGTAAGGGCCGTGCCCGACCTGCAGGGTGAGTGCCACGGGCATGGATGGCGCAGTCCAATACGGTGCCGGCTGCAGCCAGAAGTCGTGCGCCGTCGCGGGCAGGGCGGCGAGTGCGAGGAATGCGCCGGCTAGGCACGCGGACATGTTCATTCGAGATGATCCGGCAGGTAGCCCGGCGTGACGGGCAGGTAGGGAAGTGCAGCCGCGAGCACCGCGATGGCGATCAGCCAGCTCGATGCGACCTTTGCGGCGATCGCCAGCCGCCAGCGCACGGCCAGCGCGGATAGCGCCAGCGTGCCTGCGCCGCACCACGCCAGCGGCAGGTCGAGTCCGCGGCCTTCGAGCGCGATCAGCGACCCTGCGCACAGGCCCGCATCGATGGAAAGCAGGATCGCCAGGGCGGCGGGAAGGCCTTTCGGTAGATGCACCGAGGCTGCGCAGGCCATCACGCTGAGCCATCCAACGAGGAACACGGCACCGCTGAGGCTGGCTGGCGCGCCCAGCGCGAAGGCGGTTGCAGAAGACACCATCAGCAGCACGAGGCATGCCGGTCGCGAACGTGCCGGCGCGAACGCCAGCGCTATGCCGAGCGCCGCGCACAACAGGGCTGCCGCGAGCACGCCGCCTCTCATGCGGCCGCTCCGACCAGGAAATACAGCCCCGCCGCACCGATCAGGCCGCCGAGGCAGCGTGTCGCCAGCACACCGAGCGGACGCGTCTGCAGCAACCCCAGGGCGATGCCCGCGACATGCAGCAGGCCCGTCGCCAGGACGAAGCCGGTGCTATAGCCCACCGGGTCCGCTGCGGCGGGCAGTTCGCGGCCGTGCGCATAACCATGGAACAGCGCGAAGAAGGCGACCACCGCGATGGCCATCCATACCGGCGCCTTCCAGGCGAAGGCGATGCACAGGCCCAGGACCAGCACCGACAGCGCAATGCCGTCCTCGATCGACGGCAGGACCGCGCCGTACATACCCAACATCGCGCCGCCGACCATCATCGCGGGAAACACCACGGGCAGGACATGCACCAGCGGGCGCCCGAGAAACGCACCCCACAGGCCCACCGAGACCATCGCCAGCAAGTGGTCCGGGCCGGACAGCGGATGGACGAAGCCGGCGAAGAAGCCGCCGGCAAGGCCCGTGCCCGTGTGCGCTTGTGCCGGAAACGAACCGGCGAGCAGGGCGAGGGCGGCGACGATGGTCGCCGGGCCTCGCACGCTGCGTGCATGCTCCATGCTCACTGGTAGGCTCCCGCGGCCGCCGGGGAGGTCTCGGGGGCGGCGAGGAAGGGGAAGACGCTGTCCGAAGGCTCGCGTTCGTCACGCACGAGGCCATCGCTGACGCTGTCGGTCGTGCCGTCGACCAGCATCGAGCGGTAGACGTTCGCGGCGCTGTAGCTGGGCGTGCGTCCGCCGCAATCCTGTGCCAATTCACGCTTGCCGCCGAGGGCCGCGCGCTCCACCGCGAAGAACTGCGTGCAGGTGGCCGAAGCGCTGTTCACCCACAGGCGATCGTCGGCCAGCAGCGCGGCGAGCGCGTGATAACGGCGATTGGCGGGCGCCTTGGCATCGGCCAGCCACTGGTTGCCGCAACGGCCGTCGAAACCGTCGTACAGGCCGAGGTTCGTCGCGATCTCGTCGACGAACTTCGCGCCATCGGCCGGCGTGGCCATGTTGTAGGTCTCCTTGAAGGCGTCGCTGATCTCCTCCGGCGCGAGCGTGCCGAGCAGCGCGTTGCCGGTGAGCGGCCGTCCGGCGCGGTCGATTTGCCGCTTGGGGCCCTGCGTGGCCGACCACACGCCGAGCAGCGGTCCGCCGTGGCTCACCAGGTCGAGGTCCACCGAGACCACGATGGCCGAGGTGGTCCAGCCGGCGAGCAGGTTTTTTGGCGCACCGCCCTGCGTATGGCGCCATTCGTCCGCGATGGTCCGCACCGTGGCGGCGTCGAAGGCCGGGCAGCCGGCGGCATCCGTCCGCGTGCCGGCGTTGAGTGCGGCCAGGGCCTTGTCATAGGCGGCGCGCGTGCCTTTGACGTTGTTGAAGAACGGATCGTCGCGCGGGCCGGCGAAGACGCGGAAGCGCGCATGCTCGCTGACCAGGCCTTTGGGATCGCTGGGATCGCCCTTGGCCGTTTCCGCGCCGGCAGTGCAGGTGACGTCGGTGCCTGAGTGGAAGCGGCACAGGATGGTGGTGCTGGCCGTGGTGTGGCCGAAATGCTTGCCGCTGTCGACGTGGAAGACGTAATCGAGCTTGTCCGAGAAGGTGTGGCCGACGACATCCATCACCAGGTTCAGCCGTTTGCCGTCGGGCGAGGTCCAGGCGTAGAGATCGCCGATGTCGGCGCGAGGGTCGCCGATCACCGATGGGGTGTCGAGGTGGTCCGAGGCGCTGGCGGTCGCCCATGGCCCGGCGCATCCGAGGCAGGCGAAGGCGAGTGCTGCGCGTATGGCCGTTGTCCGTTTCATGTTCCGCTCTCTGCGTGAATGGGCGGACGCAGTAGGCCCGACGGGGCCGAAGGCGGGCTATCAAATTCTTTAGCGATACGCGGTTCCGCAGGCGCACCGCGGCCCGCGTCGCGGGAGCTATGATCCAGGCTCAGTCCCGCCGGTACGCTCCCATGACATCTGCTCTACTGGTCATCGACATGCAGCAGGCCCTGTGCGCCGGCGAATGGGCCGCGCACGACATCGGCCGCGTGCTGCAGCGCGTGAATGGGCTGATCGATCGCGCCCGCGCGGCGTGGGTGCCGGTGGTGCTGATCCAGCACGAGGAGGCCGAGGGCGATCTGGTCTTCGGAACGCCGGGCTGGCAGCTGGCGGAAGGGCTCCACCAGCAGCCGGACGACCCCCGGGTCCGCAAGACGACGCCGGATTCGTTCTACGAGACGGAGCTGAGCCAGCTGCTCCAGCAGCACGGCACCGACCACCTGGTCATCTGTGGCTTGCAGAGCGATTTCTGCATCGACACCACGGTGCGCCGGGCGCTGGCGCTGGGCTATCACGTGACGCTGGCGGGCGATGCGCACTCCACGGTGGACAACGATGTCCTGGCGGCCGCGCAGATCACGGCGCACCACAACTGGGTGCTGGAACGGCTGCAGACCTTCGGCACGCGGATGGCGGTGGTCGACGCGAACGATGTGCGCTTTGCGGGCTGATTCTTTTTCCACACGCTCTACCCGCCGTTTTCACTCTCCTGAACCTTTCGACAGCAACTTGTTGCGCCGCGGAATGACGTGGCAAGGGCTGTGCACTCATCCTCCGCGCGAATCACGGGCACGCGCCAGTAAAGAAGCGGGCATCTCGCGATGACCTGCCAGGGCTGCGTGTTTGCCTGCCGGCGCCCAGGGGAGCGCCACTCAAAAGAGGGAGGAAGGGAGTCATGAATCAAGGCCTCGAACCGCGGAAGCGGTATGGGTTCGCCATCGCTCGCCGGCCGCTCGCCGCGGCATGCATGGCTGCGCTGCTGATGTCCGGCACCGCCGCCGCGCAGGAGACGCAGCCGGCCACGCCGAAGGCGGCGGATGCGCCGCCGCCGTCCGCGCAGAGCGGACAGACCACCGATGCCGGCAAAAAGCCCGCACCGGGCCAGGTGAGCAACCTGCAGGAAGTGGTCGTCACGGGCATCCGCGGCAGCATCGAGAGTTCGATCAGGGCCAAGCAGAACTCCGACAACATCATCGAGGCGATCTCGGCGGAGGACATCGGCAAGCTGCCGGACGCGAGCATCGCCGAGAGCCTGGCGCGCCTGCCGGGCCTGGCGACGCAGCGCGCGGACGGGCGGGCCAACGTGATCTCGATCCGCGGCCTGTCGCCGGACTTCGCCGGCACCACGCTCAATGGCCGCGAGCAGGCCACGATCGGCGAGAACCGCGGCGTGGAGTACGATCAGTATCCGTCCGAGCTGATCAGCGGCGCAGCCGTGTACAAGACGCCGGATGCCAGCCTCGTCGGGCAGGGGCTTTCCGGCACGGTCGACCTGCACAGCATCAAGCCGCTGGACCTGCCCAAGCGCGCCATCGCGATCAACCTGCGCGGCGAGCACACCACCAGCGACAAGCTCAACCCCGGCTCCGGCGTGGGCGACATGGGGCATCGCGCGAGCTTCTCCTACATCGACCAGTTCTTCGACCACACGCTGGGCGTGGCGGTCGGCTTCGCGCAGCTGGATTCGCCGATCCAGGAGAAGCAGTACCAGGCGTGGTGGTGGAGCGTGAACAACGGCTCGGCGGGCATCGAGCAGAACTGGGGCGGCCCGCATACGCCGGGGCTGCCGGACAACGTGCTGTCGCAGGAGGGCATGCAGCTGCGCGCGCAGTCGGAGAACCAGTTGCGCAACGGCCTGATGACCGTGCTGGAATGGGCGCCGGGTGAGCATTACCACACCACGCTCGATCTCTATTACTCGACGTTCAATGAGCGCAAGTACAAGAACGGTGCGCAGTGGTCGAGCAGCCCGTACAACTCCAACGGCATACCCGTGTACAGCGACGTCGGGATCACGCCGGCCTCGCCGTATCCGATCGTCACCTCCGGCACGATGAGCAACATCGCGCCGATCCTGCAGAACGAGTACAGCAAGGAAAAGGACAAGCTGTTCTCGGCCGGCTGGAATCACCAGTACGACTTCGGCAACGGCTGGATCATCACCGGCGACCTGTCGTACTCCTCGGCGAAGAAGCGCTTGCGTGACGCCTACCTGTTTAGCGGGCTGGCCGGCGATCCGGTCACCGACGTGTTCTTCCATACGCCCACCGGCGACGACTATCCGTACTTCCGGCCGGGCGTGGACTTGGCCAATCCCGCGAATATCGTGTTCACGGATCCGGACAACTACGGCTACAACGGGCGCGAGGAATTCGACAAGCAGAAGGACACGATCAAGGCCGCGCGCTTCCAGGTCTCGCATCCGGTGGGCTGGATCTTCAGCACGGTCGACGTGGGCGCGGCGTACTCCGAGCGCAAGAAGACCAAGCAGGCCGACGTATTCTTCGCCTGGCTCAACGGCAATGGCGACGGTGCAGGCAACGGCCCCTATGACCACACGATGGGCGCGCCGATCGGCTCGGCCTATCTGCGCGGGCCGACCTCGCTGAGCTATGGCGGCATCCCCGGCATCGTCAATTACAACGTGCTGGACGCGCTGGCCAACCAGTTCTACCTGACCCAGCGCAACGGGCAGTCGGATTGGAGTCGCAATTATTCGATCACCGAAAAAGTCCCTGTCGCCTACGTCAAGTTCAACATCGACACACACCTGGGCGACGTGCCGCTGCGCGGCAACGTGGGCGTGCAATTCGTCCGCACGGATCAATCGTCGACCGCGCTGCAGACCAACGGCGACGCGCTGGTGGGCACGCTCAAGGGCGGAGCCAAGTACAACAAGTTCCTGCCCAGCCTGAACTTGGTGGCGCAGATTGCCGAAGGGCAGTACCTGCGCTTCGGCCTGGCCAAGACCATGGCGCGCGGGCGCATCGACGACGAGAAGGTGGCAAGCTCCGCGTCGGTGTCGCGCGTCAACGAAGGTCCGGCGGCCGGACAGGTGCTGTGGTCCGGCAGCGGCGGCAATCCCCAGTTGCGGCCGTACATCGCGGTAGGCGCCGACCTGTCGTGGGAGAAGTATTTCGGCAAGTCCAGCTACGTGGCGGCGGCCGTGTTCAACAAGAACCTGTTGAACTACATCTACAACAAGACCGTGCTCGACTTTAACTTCGAGCAGGCCGGCTTCGTCAACGACAACCCCACGCTGCAGCCGACCAGCCCGATCGGTTCGTTCACGCGGCCCGAGAACGGCACCGGCGGTCGCATGGAAGGTCTCGAACTGTCCGGCGCGCTGGAAGGCGGGCTGGTCGCGAACGCGCTGGATGGCTTCGGCGTGCAGGCGAATTTCTCGCTGACCAACAGCTCGATCCCGGAAAGCTCGGTATCGTCGATCCCCGGCGGACCGAAGACGTTGCCGGGCCTGTCGCGCAAGGTCGCCAACCTGGCGTTGTACTACGAGAAGTACGGCTGGTCGGTGCGTGTCGCCGAGCGCTACCGTTCCTCGTTCACCGGCGAGACCGTGCCGCTGTTCGACCAGCTCGGCTACGTGAAGGTGCTGGCGGATAAGCAGACCGACCTGCAGGTCGGCTACGCCTTCGACGAGCACACGGCACTGAGCGGCCTGTCGATCCTGCTGCAGGTCAACAACCTCACCAATTCGCCGCAGAAGACCCAGCAGATTTCCGGCTTGCCGAACGGCGTGGAAGTGGGACGCCCGCTGGACTACACCACCTGGGGTCGCACGATCATGTTCGGCTTGAACTACAAGCTCTGAGCGGGCATGTCCAACACAGCAACGCCCGGCTTTTGGCCGGGCGTTGTTTTTTTGGGCCAGCACAACGGGTAAGCGCGACGCCGCGCTGAGGGGCGGGCCGCGACCAACCTCTGATACTTGATGGGCAGCTTTCGCCGGTGAGATGAAGCTCGGTATGGACGGCTCCGCTAGTTCGTCCGATCGATGCGTGTACCACTGCCGTCGGCCGGCCCGTCTCAGGGGGTGAGATAAGCCTGTCCTATAAAGTCTCTCGCGATCCCGCGCCCCGGCCCTGTCCCCGGGGCGTCCGCCGCTTCAGCCGCATGGACGCATACGCTTCGCGAAGCGGCGGGATCGCATCTGCATGGCCCCGGAGTACCCATCCATGACCCGACGATCCGGAAGCGCCGACCTGCCGCTGCACGGCGGGCGCGTGCCGCGCTGGCTGGCCGACCGCATGACGCGGCTGGGCGCGCTGATGGCGCAGGCGATCGTGCACGAATATGGTCGCGACGAACTGCTGCGCCGGCTGGCGCATCCGTTCTGGTTCCAGTCTTTCGGCGCGGTGATGGGCATGGACTGGCATTCGTCGGGCATCACCACCAGCGTCATCGGCGCGCTCAAGCGCGGCCTGGCGCCGTTGGAGCGTGAGCTGGGCGTCCACGTCTGCGGCGGTCGCGGCAAGCATTCGCGCGCCACGCCGGCCGAACTGGTGGCGATCGGCGAACGCGTCGGCTTCGACGGTGCAGCGTTGGCGCAGGCGAGCCGATTGGTGGCGAAGGTGGACAGCGCCGCCGTGCAGGACGGCTTCGACCTTTACCTCCATGGGTTCATCGTCACCGACGACGGTCACTGGGTCGTGGTGCAGCAGGGCATGAATGGCGAACGCCGGCAGGCGCGCCGCTATCACTGGCTTTCCGAGGACCTGCGCAGCTTCGTCGACGATCCGCACGCGGCGGTGGACGGGCCGGGGCAGGGAAGGATCGTGAATCTCGCCGACCGGCGCGCAAAGGCTTCACGCGAGGCGCAGCTGGATCTGCTGCGCACGGTCGGCCCCGACGGCATCGTGCGCGAGTGGCGGCAACTGGAGCGCGCCGCACCCGCGCCCGTGGCTGAAGACATGCAGGCTCCGCTGCAGCTCGGCCTGCTGCCGCACCTGATCCTTCCCGACCACCACGACGTGCGCGGCAGCGACGTGGTGCTGCGCCGGCTACATGGCAGCCTTGCAGCAGCGGCGGAAAACGGCCCCAAGGATTTCACCGAACTCCTGCAGCTTCCCGGCATCGGCGCACGCACCGTGCGCGCACTCGCCATGGTGGCGGAGGTGCTGCACGGCGCGCCGTGCCGCTTCAGCGATCCGGCGCGCTTCTCGATGGCCCACGGCGGCAAGGACCGCCATCCGTTCCCCGTGCCGACGCGCGTGTACGACCACACGATCCAGGTGCTGAAGTCGGCCGTGACGCAGGCGAAGCTGGGCAAGGACGAAGAGTTGGCTGCGTTGCGGCGGTTGGATGCGCAGGCGCGGCGGTTGGAGTTGCATGCGTCCGGGCCTTCGGTGGAGGCGTTTATTGCGGAGGAGAGGGGGCGGTCGCGGGAGTATGGGGGGAGGAGTGTGTTTGGGTGGGAGGGGGTGGTGCCTGCGGCGGGGGCTTATCGGGGGAGGAAGGGGTGAGTGGTTGTTGGGTTTGGTTTTGGAGATAGAGGGTTGGCAGGGGGATTTTCGTGATCTGGCCGCTTATGCAGCGGGCATGTCGGGTGCCTGCCTGTTTGTGAGGTTGGTTCTTGGTGGTTCGCACTAAGTTACGGTTCCGCGATCTGGCCGCTTATGCAGCGGGCATGTCGGACGCCTGCCGGCGCCCGAGTTACTTTCTCTTTGCTGGCCCAAAGAGAAAGTAACCAAAGAGAAATGGCCTGAAGTCAAAGGCTCGCGGCGGGGATGGCAGAGCACGCAATGGTTTCTCACTTTGCTCAGTCGCGCGACTCGAAGAGGAACTGAGGTGCGTGGAGGGGACGTCGAGGCGCCAAGGCGGAGAGGACGGGGAGCGTAGCGTCGGCTCTTGGTGTTCTGGCGATAGCACCGCACTTCTCCCTCTCCCCGCCGGGGAGAGGGCGGGGTGAGGGGACCTACGGAGCGAAACCTTGTCGTCTCTCGCTTGCTGCAGTGGCCTGACGCCGCTGCCTCCAATCACAAAGCAACGCGCTCGCGCGCTCCCACACCTCAGTCGTACTGCAACTTCGGATACCAATCCGTCCCACGTCCCTCGGGCGTCATATCGAGCAGTGTCCAGATCGGCATGGGGTCGGGAGCGCCGCGCGGGTCTTGGCCGGGGTCGGCGGTGGCCATGGTCATTTCCTCGCCCCAGAAGTGGCGGATCGTTCCGTCGCGGCGGGTGAACACGTTGAGCGAGGGCATGTCGCTGCCGTCGGGGGTGATGCCGCGGAAGTCGCGCGTGTAGTTGCCGTTGAGGTCGGTGTAGAGCGGCAGGTCGCGCCAGCCGCGTTCGCGCTTGAAGGCTTGCAGGCGTTCCTGCGGCGCGCCGGCGACCACGGCCAGCGCCACGCGTTGCTGGATGTCGCGCGCCTCGCCGTTCCAGGCGCCGAGCAGCGAGGTGCACATGGGGCAGGGGCGTTCGCGCTTGGCGCCGAACATGTAGCCATAGACGACCAGGGTCTGCTTGTCGCCGAACAGGGCGGCGAAGTCGATCGGGCCGTGTTCGCCTTCGAAGCGGTAATCGCCGGTGATCGCATGGCCCGGCGGCAGGGCGCGGCGAAGTTCGGCCACGCGTTCGATGTGCCGGCGCAGCTCGATCTCCTCGGCCAGCAGCGCAGTGCGCGCCTTGCGGTATTCGGCGCTTTCGCCGGCGTTGGCGACGCCGGCGCGTGCGGCCAGTTCGGCCGCGGGAATCAGGGGCGTGGAACTCATCGTGATTTCTCCTGCACAGGTGGGAAGAATCAGTCGCGGTCGGGAGCGCCGAGCGGGAACAAGGGGCGGTAGGGGCGCGCCTCGTTCACCGCGCGTGCGAAGGACGGGCGGGCCAGCAGGCGTTTGCGGTAAGCGATGACATTGGCGAATGCCGGATCGATCGGATGCGTCCAATCCGCGTAGAACAGGAACGGCGCGGCGCCGCAGTCGGCGAGGGAGAAGCGTGCGCCGGCCGCCCATTCGCGGTCGGCCATGGTCTGGTCGAGCCAGCCATACGCAGCCTCGAGCATCTCGCGCGCCTCCTTGACGCCATACGCATCGCGCGTGCCTTCCGGGCGGATCGCATCGAACACCACTTTCTGCTGCGGCGTGGAAATGTAGTTGTCGAAGAAGCGGTCCATCGCGCGCACTTCCAGCGCTTCGCGCGGGTCGTCGGGCAACAGGCGCACCGGGCCGGGATGGTGAAGGCCCAGGTACTCGATGATGGTGCTGGCCTCCGCGACCATGCGTCCGTCGTCGACCAGTACGGGAAAGCGCTTGACCGGCCACATGCCCAGCCAGGCCCGGATAGCGTCGGGCTGGTCCGGCGAAAGCACGCGCCATTCGAACGGCGTGCCGTTTTCGTAAAGCGCGACCAGCACTTTCTGGCTGTAGGACGAGAAGGGATGGGCGTACAGCTGCAAGGCCATGGGGATTCCGGGTGGGTGGGTTCACCAAGGCGACGAATGGCGGGATGGCGGATCGACAAACCGTCCAGTGGATCTCGTCAGTAAACAAAGCGCCGCTGTCTGCGTGGCTAAGGCCCTGTTTTACCGACACTCTATCGAGATGCAAAGTTTTCCTTTGCAGTTTTCCTTCCTTTTCTCTACGATGCCGCCCCATGCCCGCCTCGCCCTCCCGGACCGACGCCACCCATGCCCTCGCCGTGGAAATGCGCGTGGTGCTCGGCAAACTCGCGCGACGCCTGCGCAAGCAGGGCCGCACCGACCAGCTCTCCTCGGCGCAGACGTCCGTGCTGATCCAGCTCGAGCGGCAAGGCGCGTCCACCGTCACTGCGCTCGCGCATGCCGAAGGCGTGCGTCCGCAATCGATGGGCGCGACGGTCGCCTCGCTCGAAACGCTGGGCCTGTTGGCCGGCGCTCCGGACCCGGCCGACCGCAGGCAGACGCTATGGACGCTCACCCCCGCCTGCATGGAACTGGTGCGCGCCAGCCGCGCGGCGCGTGAGGACTGGCTGGACCGCGTGCTGCGCGAACAGCTCGACGAGCGCGAGCAGGCGCAGCTGGCCGCCGCGATGCCATTGCTACGCCGCCTGCTCGATGCGTCGACGGAACCCGGCGTACCCTGACCGCTTCCTTCTCCCCCCGCGCGCCCGCGCGGCGCGCCGTTACGTCCCCCGCAACGGAGTCAGCCATGAGCATCACCGCGATCGACGAGAAGACCGCTCTCATCCTCATCGACATGCAGAAAGGCATCGTCAGCCAGAAGACTGCACACTCGGTGGACGACGTGCTGAAGCACGCCGGCGAACTGGCCGGCGCGTTCCGCCGCCATCGGCTGCCGGTGGTGCTGGTGAACGTACTCGGCGGCGCGCCGGGCCGCGTGCAGCAGCGCCCCGCCGGCGAGCGGCCGGCGGACTGGGCCGAGCTGATGCCGCAACTCGACGCACAGCCGGGCGATCATCGCGTGAGCAAGCGCAGCTGGGGCGCCTTCGTGAATACGGACCTCGCCGAATACCTGCGCGCGCAGGGCGTCACCCAGGTGGTGATCGGCGGCGTGTCGACCAGCATCGGCGTGGAATCCACGGCGAGACAAGCTTACGAGGGCGGTTTCAATGTGACGCTGGCCGTCGATGCGATGACCGACTCGAATGCCGATGCGCACGACAACAGCGTGACGCGCATCTTCCCGCGCCTGGGCGAGATCGGCACGGTGCGCGAGATCGTCGAACGGCTCGACGCGCGCGCATGAGCCATGCCGCTGTCTCCGCGGGCGCGCGCCGGTGCTAGGCGCGTTCCGCTCGCTGCGCAATTACAACTACCGCGTGTGGGCGGCGGGCGGGCTTGTCTCCAACGTCGGCACCTGGATGCAGCGCACCGCGCAGGACTGGCTGGTGCTCACCGAGCTCACCGAAAAGAACGCCACCGCGGTGGGCATTGTCATGGCGCTGCAGTTCGGCCCGCAGCTGGTGCTGCTGCCGTTGACAGGCTATGCGGCGGACCACTTCGACCGCCGCAAGCTGCTGTTCGCCACGCAAGGGTTGATTGGCGCGCTGGCGCTGGGCCTGGGCCTGCTCACGCTCGCCGGCTGGGTGAAGCTGTGGCACGTATACGTGTTCGCCGGCCTGCTCGGCGCGGTGGCGGCATTCGACGCGCCGGCGCGGCAGACCTTCGTGTCGGAACTGGCGGGCGAGGAAGACCTCTCCAACGCGGTGGCGCTCAATTCCACCTCGTTCAACGCCGCGCGCATGATCGGCCCGGCGGTGGCCGGCGCGATGCTGGCCACGATGAGTTCCGGCTGGGTGTTCCTGTTGAATGCCTTGTCTTACGTGGCGGTGCTGGTCTCGCTGTGCATGCTGCGCCCGCGCGAGCTGCATCCGCGCCTGCGCCCGGAGCGGCGGCCCGGCGCGCTGATGGAGGGCTTCCGCTACGTCTGGCAGCGGCGCGACCTGCGCGCCGTGCTGCTGATGTTGTTCCTGATCGGCACCTTCGGCCTGAACTTCCCGATCTTCATCTCGGCGATGGTGGTGAAGGCCTTTCACGGCGAGGCCGACCAGTACGGCCTGCTCACCTCGCTGATGGCCGCCGGCTCCGTGGCCGGCGCGCTGTTTGCCGCACAGCAGGCGAGGCCGCGGCTGGGCTATCTCATCGGCGCGGCGCTGGGGTTCGGCGTCGGCTGCGTGTTCGCTGCATCGATGGCCACCTACGTCTGGTTCGGCGTGATGCTGGTGGCGGTGGGTATGGCGGCGCAGATGTACACCACGTCCACCAATAGCCTGGTGCAGCTTTCCACGGACCCGGCGATGCGCGGACGCGTGATCGCCATCCAGTTCGCCATCGCGCTCGGCGGCACGCCGATCGGCGCGCCGCTGGTGGGCTGGGTGGCCGACACGCTGGGGCCGCGGTGGTCGCTGGGGCTGGGCGCGCTGTCCGGCATCGCGGCGGCCGCGGTAGGCATCCGCTATCTGGTGCGCTACCGCCAATTGCGCATGTTTGTGGAAGACGGCCGCCTGCGCTTCAGCATTTCGCTCGCGCCGGAGATGTCCGGACCTTCGCCGGAGCGGACCTAGCGCGGGCAAAAAAAACCGCGTCCGTCGGTGTGGCGGCGGACGCGGGAAAGAGCGCCTACAGGGGTGGAGGCGCGAGGTACGAGGATCAGTGCAGCGGCACGCTCAAGGTGGACGGCGAGTAGACCGGCGAGCTGAACACTGCGCGGCTGCCTGGTGGCGTGACGCCCGCATAGCGGAGGTCGACCGTGCCCACGACCAGCGCCAGCCGGTGGCCCGCGGGAACGTCCCAGCCGGTCGCTTCCAGACGCAGGTCGATAGTGCGCGGCACGCCGGGCACGGCATCGGCGAAGGTGTAGGGCTTCCAGCTCATCAGCTGGCCCACGCCGAAAGCGTCGACGCTGTAGAGGTAGGCGTAGAGCGAGAGCTGCGCCGTATCGGGCGTCACGGTGATGTGCAGGGAAGGCATGCCTGCGACGGTCGCGTCACGGGCCAGCGGCGCGCTGCTCCACACCGCTGCGTTGGCGCGCGATACCAGCGGCAGGGAAGCGACCGGCGGCGCCTGCCAGGCGGTGAGGATGCCGCTGACGAAGATCAGGCCCGAATAGGCGGCGGTGGGATAGCCGCCGGTGATGGCGTAGTTCCATGTGCTGGCGCTACCCGTGGAAAGACGGCCAGTCGTGGTCGGGTTGGCGAAGAGATCGAAGCGCGGATCGCCCAGTGCATAGGTCGTCGCATTCGCCTGCGCAGCGCTCCAGTCGGCGAACGCGAGCCAGCGGCCGCCCTGTGTCTTCAGCTGCACGGGCGGTTGGCGATCGACGCCGTTGTCCACGCCTTTGAGGTAACGGTCGAACCAGTCGTCCACCGCATCGTAGACCTCGTTGGGAAGCCCCAGCGCACCGAACATTTCGTTGGTGGCGTGGTCGCCGTGCGCGAACACTAAACGCTTCGGCACGGTAAGGCGGTTGTAGAAGTCGACCAGCTGGCCGGGCACGAACAGGCTGTCCTCATAAGCATTGGCCAGCAGCACGGCGGCGCCGTGGCGGTTGAGCGCGTCCACGCCGGCGGCGGGGCTGCGTACGTCGGCATCCGGCAGTACCGCCTGCACCGCGCCGAGGAAATCGAGCGCGGCCACGCGCTGGTTGACCTGCTGCATCAGCGGGCCCGGCTTGCCGAGATAGCTCGCGAAGGACAGCAGGGCCACGCCCTGCGCGCTCGGCGTGCGGTTGGCGTAGAGCGAATCGACGAGGCTGGCCCATCCGCTGAGCGCGGCGACGGCCTTGATGCGCGGATCGCGTTCCGCCGCCAGCAAGCTGCTGCCCGCGCCGTAGGAGATGCCGGAGATGCCGATCGCGCCTGCGTCCGACGGCGTGTTGGCCAGCGCCCAGTCGATCACCGTACTGACATCGGCAATCGTCGCCGGCCCGGCGATGTCGATGGCGCCGCAGGACGCCGACAACGCGCAGCCGGCACCGAAGCCGCGCGAGGCATAGCTCACCACGACATAGCCGCGACCGGCGAGCCGGTTGGCGATGCCGACGTATTCGGCCAGCCCGAGACCCCAACTGGAGGGCATGACCACGAGCGGGAAGGGGCCGTTGCCGGCGGGGATGGCCACGTAGGCGTTGAGCCGGTAGCCGTCCGCGGTGGGAATCGCGCGCAGCGCGCCGGGCGGATTCTGCGCGGTCGCCGGCGCGGCCAGCACGCATGCCAGCAGGCAGAAGCACAGCAGGGCCACCAGCTTGCGCATCGACGTCCTCCCCGGAAGAGCCAGCCGCACGCACCGGCGCTCCCCGCGCCGGGCGCGGGACATATGCCGATGAAGGCGTGAGGCGGCCGTGAATGCCGACGGCGATGGCGCCGCCGGGCATGAATGAGTGGTTCGGAGTCAGCGGTCCGGCGTCAGGGCGACGTCACATGCGTGCTGCATTCCACCGGGTCGGTGCATGGCGCACTGGCCGCGCGGAATCGCGGAGTGCCGTCCGCCGACGGGGTGGCCGTTACCTGTACGTTGCCGTCGCGGTAGACCGTCTCGCCGGTGGCCGGCGCGGCGCCTGCGTCGACCGTGAGCGTGGCGCCAGTGCCCATGGGCAGCACGAGAAATTGCCCGCCGGCCGTGGCGAACGCGCCGAGCACGCGGCCCGCTGCATCGTTGATCTGCACGAAGCGCACGCCGTCGCGCTCGAACGCGTAGACGTGCCAGCGCGGGCTGGCGCCGAGGTCCGGCGCGTTCGGCCAGGCCTGGCCCAGGCCGGAGGCCTGCTGTGCGGCATGACTGGCCGCGGGCAGCGCGAGCGCAAGCAGGAGGCCGGACAGGATGCGCCGCCGGCGAGGCGGGTTGGATCGATTCATGACGTTTCCCCCTTCGGTGATTGGGTGGTACGCGCCCTTCACGAGCCCCTTCAGGCTAGCGCTGTCCGTTCGCAGATGCTGCGATTCGCCCGCGCGGCGGCATCACGCCGCCTCCACGTGCCCGGCGCGACCTTACCGCCGCCGCGCCAGGGGGGCGCCACAGGGGGCACGTCCACACCATCTCCCAGCCCAGGTTTCCTGGCGACGCAGGTCGCCGGCGAGCGATCGGCACGAGGCCGGTCCGGGGCCGCTGCATCCGGACAAACGGAGGCTCGGGCGCAAGGCCCGTGCCCAGGGGGTTCACATGACAGGGAGCAGATCATGCGTATCGATGGCAGGACATGGGGCGCGCTGGCCGCGCTCGTGATGGCGGCTGGCGCCGCGAATGCGGGCACCTTCCCGGACTTCGGCTACAAGCCACCCAACTACACCGGCCAGCTGTTCCAGCTGAGCCAGGACTATCCCAAGCAGATGCCGAACTCGACGCCGCCGGCCTTCTTCGGCCAGTTGCCGAAGCCGCTGACGAACGATTTCGAGAAGTGGCGTCCGTACGTGGATGCAGTGAAGAAATACTGCCTGGAAGGCAACGTGGAGACCGATTGGGTGGTGCAGAAGAACCCGGTGCGCCGCTGGTACCACGCGCCGTGGCAGCACTACGGGCCGGACGGCCGCGAAGGCATCCACGGCCTCACCAAGGAGGCGCAGATCCAGGTCAAGCAACTGGCGCCGACGCAGACGACCACCGGCCAGACCTACGCGGTGGGCATCTACAACGACCTCGGCGGCTACACCTTCGGCCAGGTCTGGAAGGACCCGCAGAACCCCGATCCGCACTACACCTCCAGGCCGAACAGCTTTCCGAACGGCACGGTAGTGTGCAAGGCGCTGTTCGCCGACGTCGTGCAGTCGCAGGTGCCGTTCCTGCAGAACCCGGTGCAGTGGGACGCGTACATCACCGATACGTTCAAGTCGAACAATCGCGTGATCCGCAAGGTGGCACTGATCCAGATGGATTTCGCCGTGCGCGACACGCGCGTGCCGGGCACGGGCTGGATCTTCGGCACGTTCCAGTACAACGGTGCGGTGAGCGGCAAGCCGAGCTGGGAGAACCTGGTGCCGGTGGGCGTGATGTGGGGCAACGACCCGCAGGACAACGGCAACACGTACACCAATCCGCAGCCGTCGGTGACCAAGATCAACCCCAACCTGCGCGAGACGGCGATCAACGCGAACACCAAGGAGCTGCCGCCGACGCATCTGGGCTGGAACGGCCGGCTCAATGGCCCGGTGGACAATCCGGTCAGCGCGTGCATGAGCTGCCACATGACGGCGGAGAGTCCCGCGGTGTCGCCGATGAATCCCACCTTCCAGCAAAATCCGCCACCGGTGGGTTCGCCGGAGTGGATGCGCTGGTTCCAGAACGAGGAGGCGGGCCATCCGTTCGATCCGGGCAAGGCGCTCAGCACGGACTACAGCCTGCAGCTGGCAGCCGGTCTGCAGAATTTCTACGACTGGAAGTGCGAGCAGGGCGGCGTGTTCGTCAACGGCGGCAATGCCTGCACGAAGTCGAGTACGCAGCGGTTGCAGCTGAATGCGGTGCCGCAGCCGGTGAAGGTGTTCAAGGTGACGCGTGATCCGGGCTTGGATGAGGTGCACTGAGGAGGGTGTGTGGGCATCCCTCTCCCTGTGGGGAGAGGGGTGTTTGTTTGGGTGGTTGGGTTTGGTGGGGAGCGGTTGTGCTGCGAGGCAGGTTCGTTATCGCTGGCGGGCGTTTTTTCTTCGCACTCTTTCATTGCGGTTATCTGGCGTGGGCCGGACGGAGTGCGTAGCGCGCAGTGGCGTAGGTTGGGGTAGCCCGCAAACCTCAACGGGCGCGAAGGGTCGCCTCGTCCTCCCATCCTCGTCATTCCGGCGTGGGCCGGGACCCAATAGGAATATCGCTCGATTGTCGCAGCGTGGTCGCTAGTCTGGTCTCGCCCCTCGCGGGGCGAGGGATTTCGCTCTCCTGCCGGAGAGCGAGTTACTTCTTCTTGCTTGCCCAAGAAGAAGTAACCAAGAAGAAGGGCCCCCTGCGCGGCGCCCTCCGCAGCCTGCGCTGCTCCGGGTGCGTTGAGGGCTGGCCGGGCTTTTCGATCGGGCATCCATGCCCGAATCGAAAAGGCGGGGACGTCCTGTCCCCGCCCGCCTTTGGCGGCCTGATCGTCCAGCCCTCACCGCCGCGAAGGGAACCCGGGAGATCAAGAGCACGACGGAGCGTCGCTTCGCTCGCTCTTGTTTTTGCTTGCCTCGGTATTCACTTCTCCTTCTCCCCTCCGGGGAGAAGGCGGGATGAGGGGCGGGTGCTCGCGAAAGCGTTGCAACGAAGCCGCGCCGATGCATCACAGCAATGGCGAGCGCCTGTCCCTGCCCACCTTTCGCGGCCTGATCGTCCAGCCCTCACCGCCGCGAAGGGAATCCGGAAGATCAAGAGCATGGCGGAGCGTCGCTTCGCTCGCTCTGGTTTGGTCGTTGGTTGCTTGCCGCGTTACCGCACTTCTCCTTCTCCCCTCCGGGCGGCCCGAAGGTAGTCTCCGTGGGAGAGAAGGTGGGATGAGGGGGGCTTGCGGAAACGTTACTCCGTGCGCACCTGGCGCTACCCCTCCACGAACCCCTTCAACCGCATCAACGCTGCATCCCACTGCGCTGCGATCGCATCGAGCGACCGGCGTGCCTCATCGATGCGCGATGGTTCCAGCTCCCACAGTCGTTCCCGTCCGCTCTTCGCATCGCGCACCAGGCCGGCGTCGGCCAGTACCTGCAGGTGCTTGGTGATGGCTTGGCGGCTGATGTCGGTGCCGATGGTGAGTTGGGCGATGGACATGGCGCCGCCTGCGCACAGCAGGGCGACCAGGCGCAGGCGGGTGGCGTCGCCGAGGGCGGCGAAGACGGGGGCGGTGCGTTGCAGCGCGGTGGCGGCGGCTTCGCGGGATTTAGCTCGGGTCGACATACTTGCGGATGTTCTCCATCTGGCTTTCCCAGCCGCCGCTGTTCATGCGGTAGGCCTCTTGGCGGCGCTCGGCGGGAATGCGATCGAAGCCGGATTCCACCACGCGCAGCAGGGTGCCGCCATCGTGTTCTTCCAGCAGGAACTCGACCAGCGTGGTCGGCTCCTGCGCGTAGTCCGCCTTCGGATCGATGGCATAGGGATGCCAGCGGAAGGAGAAATACCTCTCCGGCTCCACGCGTTCGACCAGCGCCTCCAGCACGACGTGCTCGTAGCCGGGGTAAGTGACGTTGCCGCGTGTGTACTGGCCGGCGACGAAGCGCTGGCCCTTGAAGTTCACGCCGAACCAGGTGCCGAAGGACTCGGCGTTGGCAAGCGCCTGCCACACCCGCGAGCGTGAGGCCTTGAGCTGGACCTGCCGTTCGATGCGATCGGTCGATGATGCGTTCATGGGGCCTCCGGTGGCCGTGGTGGGGAAGACAAAGTGCAACTTTAAGGTTGCATGTTAGGCCGCCTGTTGGGCTAAATGCAACTAAAAGGTTGCGCGTCGACTTGCCGCGTTTCGCCTGATCCCAGTCATGTTCCAGCGCGGCCGCGGTGATAACGTGTCGCGCCTCCGCCCCCGCTACGATTTTTCCCGATGAAGCATCCGTTTCGCCGCGCGCTCGCCGCTGTCCTCCTGTGGTCCGCCGCGCAGGCAGGTTTCGCCCAGGTGCCGCGCAGCGTGATGCTGGAAGAGCTGACCTGGACCGAGGTGCGCGACGCGCAGCAGGCCGGCAAGACCACCATCATCATCCCGATCGGCGGTACCGAGCAGAGCGGTCCGGGCATCGCTTTGGGCAAGCACAACGCACGCGCGGCCTGGCTGGCGCAAAAAATCGCGGAACGCCTCGGCGATGCGCTGGTGGCACCGGTCGTGGCCTATGTGCCGGAGGGCGCGGTGTCGCCGCCGCAGGGGCATATGAAATTCCCGGGCACCATCACCATTCCCGATGCCGCGTTCGAGGCGACGCTGGTTTCGGCAGCACAGAGCTTCGCCGCGCATGGCTTCCGCAACGTGGTGTTCCTCGGCGATCACGGTGGGTACCAGAGCGACCTCAAGCGGGTGGTAGCGCAGCTGGACAAAGCCTGGGCTGGCAAGCCGCTGCGCGCCGTCTTGCCAGCCGCCTACTACCAGGCCAGCTCGGATGGCTTCGCCGCGATGCTGCGCAAGCAGGGCTTCCGCGACGACGAGATCGGCACCCACGCGGGACTGGCCGACACCTCGCTGCAACTGGCGGTGGCGCCGCGAATGGTGCGGCTGGAAACCTTGCAGCACGGACCGAAGCTCGGCGCCGTCGACGGCGTGTTCGGCGGCGACCCGCGGCGCTCCAGTGCCGCGCTCGGCCAGGCCGGCGTCGATGCTATCGTTGCGCGGACCGTGGAAGCGATCCGCCAGGCCACGGCCGGCCGCTGACCGCGACCGGTTTTTCCCTCATCCCTCGAAGAAGAAAACGGAACTACCCATGATGTCTCGATCCCGTTGCGTCCCGCGGCTCGCCACCCTCGCGAGCGCCGCGCTGGCCGGTCTCGGCCTTTCCGCCGCCGCACTGGCGGCGCCCCAGGCGGCGGTGAAGACCGTCGCGGGCATGCCCGCGGTGGTCAATCCGACGAACATGTATACCGAAGCGCGCGCGGGCAACTTCAGCCCGGCGGTGAAGGGCGCGCTGGAGCGCATCTACGTGCCGAACCTGCGTTCGGACACGGTGTCGGTGATCGATCCGGCGACCTATAAGGTGATCGACACCTTGCCGGTAGGCCGCAGCCCGCAGCACGTGGTGCCGGCGTGGGACCTGCAGACGCTGTGGGTGACCAACAACGCCGAGGGCCGCAGCGACGGCAGCCTGACGCCGATCGATCCGAAGACCGGCAAGACCGGCAAGGCGGTCGAAGTGGACGACCCGTACAACATGTACTTCACCCCGGACGGCAAGGAGGCCATCGTGGTGGCCGAGGCGCATGCGCGGCTCGACTTCCGCGACGCGCACACCATGCAGCTGCGCAGCAAGCTGGATGCGCCGGAGTGCAAGGGCATCAACCACGCCGACTTCTCCATCGACGGCCGCTACGCCATCTTCACCTGCGAGTTCGGCGGCAAGCTGGTCAAGATCGACATGGTCAACCGCAAGGTGCTGGGCTATCTCGACCTGGACAAGAAGGGCATGCCGCAGGACATCCGCGTCTCGCCCGACGGCAAGGTGTTCTACGTGGCCGACATGATGGCCGACGGTGTCTTCCTGGTGGACGGCGACAGCTTCACCAAGATCGGCTTCGTCAAGACGGGCATCGGTACGCACGGTCTGTATCCGAGTCGCGACGGCACCAAGCTGTACGTCGCCAACCGCGGTTCCAACCACGTGCACGGCGAGCGCCGCGGCAACAAGAAGGGCATCAACAAGGGCAGTGTGTCGGTAATCGATTTCGCCACGCGCGAAGTGGTCGCCAACTGGCCGATCCCCGGCGGCGGCAGCCCGGACATGGGCAACGTGAGCGCCGACGGCAAGACGCTGTGGCTTTCGGGCCGCTATGACGATCTGGTCTATGCGTTCGACACCAGTACCGGTGCGGTGCGCAAGATCAAGGTCGGCGCCGAGCCGCACGGCCTGGCCGTGTGGCCGCAGCCGGGCCGCTACTCGCTGGGCCATACCGGCATCATGCGCTGAGCCTTCGGCTCAGCGCGCATCCCGCAGGATCAGTTCCGCTGCCTTCTCCGCCACCATCATGGTGGCGGCGTTGGTATTGCCGGACGTGACATTGGGAAACACCGACGCATCGGCGATGCGCAGGCCTTCCAGCCCGTGCACGCGCAGGCTGGCGTCGACCACGGCGCGTTCCGGGTCCGGGCCCATCGCGCACGAGCCGCACAGGTGGTAGATCGAGCCGCTGTTCTGGCGGAAGTACGACAGCATGGCCTCGTCGCCGTGCACCGCGCCGCCGGGCAGGATTTCATCCGCCGTCACGGCGCGCAGGGCCGGCGCGCTCATGATCCGGCGGACGAGATGCCCGCCCTGGATCGCCTCGCGTACGTCGTGCTCGGTGGTGAGGTAATTGGGGTCGATCCGCGGCGCGTCGCCGGGCCGGGCCGACGCGATTTCCACCGTGCCGCGGCTGGTCGGGCGGCAGGGGTTGAAGCACAGCAGGAAGCCGGAATAGGGTTCGGGCCGGATGGTCGTGCCGTGCTTGGGGATCTGGTACGACAGCGGATTGAAGTAGAGCTGCAGGTTGGGACGTTCCTGCCGCTCGTCGCCGCGGAAGAAGCCCCCCGCCTGGTTGACGCTCACCGACAGCGGCCCCGTGCGCGAGAGCAGATAACGCAAGCCCGCTCGCGCCTTGCCCGCCCAGGTGCCGAGCTCGTCGTTCAAGGTGGGCACCTGGGCCCGGTAGTAGTAGCTCGCGCAGAGGTGATCCTGCAGGCGGCGCCCGACCGCGGGCAGGTGATGCACGGTCTGGATGCCGTGGCGCTTCAGCAGGTCATGATCGGCCACGCCGGACAGTTGCAGCAGCTTGGGTGTGTCTACGGCGCCGGCGGCGAGAATGACTTCGCGCGCGGCGAGAAACGTCCGTCGCCTGCCGCGCTGCTCGACACTGACGCCGATGGCCCGCTTGTTCGCGTCGAACACGATGCGCTCGGCGCGCGCATGCAGTTCCACCCTGAGGTTGCGCCGGTTCGCCGCCGGCTTGAGGTAGGCCGCGCTGCTCGAACAACGCTGGCCATCGCGGGTATTGATGTCGTAGATGCCGGCGCCTTCGAGTTGCGCGCCGTTGAAATCCTCGTTGAGCGGATATCCCAGCTCGTCGCAGCCGGCCAGGAAGCGGTCGCAAAGCGGATGGGTGCGCCCGCGCATGGGCGTGACGTGGATGGGGCCGTCTCCGCCGTGGATGTCCGTATGCCCTGCGGGATGGGTTTCCAGTTTGCGGAAGTAGGGCAGTACCTCCTGGAACGACCAGCCCGGATTGCCGGCGGCGGCCCAGTCGTCGAAGTCCTGCGCGTGGCCGCGCACGAAGATCATGGCGTTGATCGCGCCGGAACCGCCGCGCACCTTGCCGCGCGGCGCGTACAGGCTGCGCCCGTCCAGGCGTTGCTGCGGCTGGCTGCGGTACATCCAGTTGCAGGCGGGGTTGTAGTAGAGCTTCACGAAACCGGCGGGCAGCTTGAACCAGAAACCGTCGTCCGCGCCGCCGGCTTCGAGCAGCAGTACCGAATGGCGCCCCGACTCGCTCAGGCGCGCGGCGAGGATGCAGCCGGCGGAGCCGGCGCCGACGACGACGTAGTCGTGGGTGAGAGGGAGTTCGTTCATGCGCGTCTTGCCTTCAGCCTTTCGCGGGCGAGCGATCGCTCACGTCGGCGGGCACGGCGGCCATCTGCAGGTGCAGGCGGTCGCCGGTGTAGGGGGAATGGGCGCGCACGACGTCCATGTCCAGCTCGACGCCGAGGCCGGGTTCGCGCGACGGGATGATATAGCCGTCCTCCCATTGCAGCGGACGCTTGAGGATGCGGGCGTGGAAGCCGTTCCAGCTGCCGATGCTTTCCTGGATCAGGAAGTTCGGGCTGCATGCCGCCAGCTGGATGCTGGCCGCCGCGCCGATCGGGCCGTTGTAGAGGTGCGGCGCGATCTGTGCGTAGTACGCCTCGGCCATGCCGGCGATCTTCTTGGCTTCCAGCAGGCCGCCGCAGCGGCCCACGTTCATCTGCAGGATGGATGCCGCGCCGGATTGCAGCAGCCTGAAGAACTCGTACTTGGTGGTGAGGCGTTCGCCCGCGGCGATGGGAATGCTGGTGTGGTCCGCGACGCGGGCCATCGCCTCTTCCTGGCCTGGCGGCACCGGTTCTTCGAACCACAGCGGATCGTATTTCTCCAGGCGCTGCGCAAGCCGGATGGCAGACGACGGCACCATCTGGCCGTGCGTGCCGAACAGCACGTCCGCACGCGATCCCACGGCCTCGCGGATGCGGCGGCAGAAAGTCTCGCAACGATCCAGCACTTCCAGCGACAGCTGGTGGCCGGAGTAGGCCGTATACGGGCCGGCGGGATCGAACTTCACGGCGGTGAAGCCGCGCGCCGCTTCGCGCGCGGCGCATTCGGCGGCGAGGTCGGGGTCGCCGTAGTCGTACTCGCCCGCCGTGTTGACCGGATAGAGATAGGTGTAGGAACGCAGCCGTTCGTGCACGCGTCCGCCCAGCAGTTCGTAGACCGGCTTGCCCGCTGCCTTGCCGACGATGTCCCAGCAGGCCATTTCCAGGCCGCTGGCGACGCCCATCATGGTCAGGTCCGGACGTTGCGTGAAGCCGCTGGAATAGACCTGGCGGAAGAAGCGCTCGATGTGATGCGGATCGTGTCCGAGCAGATAGCGCTCGAAGACATCCTCGATGACCGGCACCATCGCGCGGGGATGGAACGTGGCGGTATAGATCTCGCCCACACCCTCGATGCCGTCATCGGTCTTGAGGGTGACGAAGAGCCAGTACATGCCGCCGAGATGCGGCGGCGGTACGGCGACCACATGGGTTTCCAGCGAGACGATCCTCATGACGGCCTCCGGTTGAGCATGCGCTTGAGCAGTAGCGCGGCGACGACGCCGAGGAGGCCGACGGCCACCACGTAGCCGAAATAGATCTGGTAGCCGGGCAGGCCCGGGAAGCGTTCGGTGATCCAGCCGTTGAGCAGGGGCAGGAATACATCCGGCGAGTAGCCCGCAAGCGAGACGATGCCGATGGCCAGCCCGGTGACCCGCGCGGGGATGGCGCAGTCGTCGAGCACGGCCCAGTAGAGTCCGCGGATCGCGTAGGTCATCAGGCCGATGAAGACCACCAGCGCGATCAGTACGCCGATCCGCCCCGGGCCGGGCAGGGCGATGAGGCCGAGCAGGCCGAGCGCGGCGAAGAGCATCGCCAGCGCCAGCACGTCCAGCTTGGCGTAGCGGTCGCCCAGCCAGCCGCCGCCGATGCCGCCGATCGGGCGCATCCACAGCTTGATCGTGGTGATCGTTCCCGCGGCAGTCGCGCTCAGGCCCAGGCCGTCCTGTTCGAGATAGGCCGAGAAGCTGTAGGTGGCCCAGAAGAAGTGGAAGCCGCAGAACACGATGGCGGTGACCAGCCACAGTTCCTTCTTGCCGGCGAGGAAACGGAAATCGGCGAGCAGGCTGGTACGGGCGGGCCGCGCGTCGTTCGCGGTGTCGTGTTCGCCCCGGCGCGGATCCGGTACCAGGGCGAGCGCCGCGCCGAGCGCGAGGCAGGTGTACGCATAGAGGTGGATCACATCGCGCAAGCCTTCCGCCTGGCTACCGCCCTGACGCTCGGTGACGTAGGCGAAGAGCGCGATGGCCACGGTGGCTAGCAACGCTTCGATCAGGCCGCGGCCGCCATCGAGGACGCCGAAGAAGCGACCCTGTTCGTGCTCCGTCGCGAGCAGCTTGACCCGCTTGAGCAGCGAGGCCCAGAACGTGAGGCCGGTGGTGATACCGAAACCGCAGAACACGACCAGCAGGGACGCGTAGTCCGGCAAAGTGGCGTACCACAGGCCGAGCGAGCCGGTACCGGCGAGCGAGAAACTGATGAGCCAGCGCGGCGCGATCCGGTCGGCCAGCCAGCCGCTCGGCAGGTAGCTGACCAGGAACGCGCTGCCGAGGATCGAATAGAGGACGCCGAGCTGCGCATTGTCCAGGTGCAGGGCCTCGAGCATGCTGCTCTGGTAGACCTGGCGCAGGTACAGCATGGGGTAGATCGCGCCTGCGGCGATGACGAGCAGCGCGAGTTGCGCGTAGCGCAGGAGGCGGGTGGCGGAAGGAGCCGCCGGTGCGACGGATATCGTTTGCGGTGATCTCATGAAGGCTCCTCGATGCGCGGTCAGTGCTTCATGACCACGAGCCGCGTCTGGGTGAACTCGAGCATGCCGTGCTTGCCGTCGTCGCCGCCGAGGCCCGAGCGCTTCCAGCCGGCATGGAAACCCTGGTAAGGGTCGGCCGGCGTGCGGTTGACGTAGAGCTCGCCGGCTTCGATGCGGTTGGCCACGCGCAGCGCGGTGCGGTAGCTCTCGCTGTAGAGCACGGAGGACAGGCCGAACTGGTGGTCGTTGGCGAGCGCGATCGCCTCGTCGAGCGAGTCGTAGCGCAGCACGGGCAGCACCGGGCCGAAGAGTTCCTCGCGCACGATGTCCATGTCCTGCCGGCAGCCGCTGAGCAGGGTGGGCGGATAGAAATAGCCAGGGCCCGCCGGAAGCTCGCCGCCCGTTTCCAGCACGGCGCCTTCGCCGACGGCATACATGACGCGCGTATGGATGGCCTCGCGCGCGGCGGCGCTGACCATCGGTCCCATGCGCGAAGGATCCATCGAACGGTCGCCGATCTGCACGGCCGCGAAACGTTCGCGCAGGAGCGCCAGGAGACGGTCGTGGACTTTCGCGTGCGCGTAGACCCGCTCCACGGCGGTGCACAACTGGCCGCAGTGCGTCGTCTTGGATGCGACGATGGCGTCGACGGCTTGCACCAGGTCGGCATCCGGCTCGACGATCACCGGCGTCTTGCCGCCGAGTTCGAGCGAGGGTTTGGCAATGTTTTCCTTGCAGTACTCCAGTACCGCGCGTCCGGCGGCGACGCTGCCGGTCAACGTGATCATGCCCACCGCCGGATGCGTGCAGAGCGTTCCGGCCACGTCGTGGCGCATGCTCAGGATGTTGAGTACGCCGGGCGGCAGGCCGGCGTCGACGGCCGCACGGGCGATTTCCAGCGCCGACAGGGGCGTGTGGTCGCTTGGCCGCACCACCACGGTATTGCCCGTGATCAGGGCCGGGGCGACTTTGCGCAGCAAGGTATAGACCGGATAGTTGAAGGGGATCAGGCAGGCGACCACACCGATGGGTTCGCGCTGCAGCAGGATGGTCTCGTCGCGGCTGTCGCTGGGAATCACTTCGCCTTCGATGCGGCGCGCCCATTCGGCGTGGTAGCGGGTGACCTCTGCCGCGTAGAGCACTTCGTTGGTCGCTTCCGTCAGGCTCTTGCCGGATTCCACCGCCAAGGTGGCGCCGATGCGGGGTGCCCGCGTGGCCAGTGCATCCACCAGGCGGTGCAAATGCCTGGCGCGTTCGATCGAGGGTAGCCGGCTCCAGGCGACCTGCGCCCGCGTGGCGGCGACGACCGCGCGCCGGGCCTGTTCGTGCGTGGCCGACGCTACGTGCGCCACGACTCTGCCGGTCGCCGGATCGCGGACTTCGATCGGATCGTGGGTGGCTGCGGCGACGAACTCGCCATCGATGAACAAAGGTTCTGTACGCATGGGCTGAGCAGTGGCGGAGAGGTCAATGGCGCGGCGTCGCCGCGATCGGGAGCGAAGCTTTGGCGTTGCTGCGCTGCGTTCGCAAACGATTAATTGGCAGCCTTGTCATGAGAAAAAGGCATGGCTGGGACATGTCCCATGCGCCCGCCGCCTGTCGCTCACTCGGTGGCGGCTTCGTTCGCCAGCCAATGTTTGAATGCCTCCATCGGACCCGACTCGCCGCGGTCGGGACGCGTCACCAGCCAATAGGACTGGTGTCCCTGGACGACGACGTCGCCGATCTGCACGAGCCGGCCGGTAGCGAGCTCGGGCCCGATCATTCGCCGGTCCGCGATCGTCGCGCCGAGGCCGTCGATGGCGGCGCGGATCGCCAGGTCCAGCAGGTCGAACTCGTCGCCGCCACGCAGGTCCACGCCGTCGATGCCGGCGGCGTCGAGCCAGTGCGCCCAGGTCATGTAGCGCTGCCATTCGTCCGAAAGGACGTGCAGCAGGCGGACGCGGCGCAGATCGACCTGGCCGAGATGGCGTGCCGCGAGCGAGGGTGCGCATACGGCAATATGCTGCTCGTGCATGAGGCGCGTGCAGCGCAGCTCGGGCCACTCGCCGTTGCCGAAGCGGATGGCTCCGTCGAGCACCGCCGACGTGGCGAGATCGTCGTCCACGCGGCTGGTCAAGGTCACATCGGTGTCGGGGCAGCGCTCGTGCCAGTGTCCCAGCCGCGGCAGCAGCCAGCGCCGCGCGAACGTCGGCGGCGCGTTGAGGCGCAGCCGGCCCAGATGCTGCTTGCGCGCGATGCCGAGCGCAGCGGACTCGATGCGGTCGAAGGACTGCTGCACCGCGCGCAGCAGGACGCGTCCGGCGTCGGTGAGTTCCATATGGTGGTGATGGCGGATCAGCAGCGGTTCGCCGACCTGGCTTTCCAGCAGGCGCACCTGCCGGCTCACCGCGCCCTGCGTGACGTTGAGCAGCTCCGCCGCGCGGGTGAAGCTGCCCAGTCCGGCTGCGGCCTCGAATGCCTTCAAGGCATTGAGCGGAGGCAGTCGGCGCTTCATGCGCGGGTCTCCGGCCCGTGCGTGGCGGATGCCGCGCGCATCAGAAGTAATAGCCCACGTTGACGTAGAACTGCCGGCTCCAGCGATCGGAGCCGCCGCGCGCGAGACTCTGCGTGTAGCTGCTGCCGCCCAGGTAAGGGTCATTGCGGCCCATCTGCCATTCCAGTGCTACGTACACCGGGCCCATGCTCGCGCTCATGCCAGCGAGCAGGCGCTGGCTCGGCTTGAAGCCCGGCGACGATTTGTCGAAGCGGCTGTAGCTGACGAAGGGTTTCAGGGTGGCGAGTCCGCGGGTGATGTTTTCCGGCCATTCGTAAGAGACGTCGATCGCCGAGAGGCTGCCGCGGGCGGCGAGGTTGAAGGTGCCGTCGAAGGCGCCTACGGTGACGGTCTGGCTGCCGTCCGCATGCCGCGGCTTCATCTGCTGCCGCGCGAACTGCGCCTTGATCGCCCACCGGTCGCGCCTGGCTTCGGCGTGTACGCCGTAGGCATGCCGCAGGCCATTGCGACCCGTGTCGACGTGGCGCAGCTGGCCGCGATAGAGCGACAGGCCGGTCTCGCCCTCCCAGCCGTGTGCGGCGAAGCGGCGTGCGATGCGCACGACCGCGGTGTGGCGCTCTTCGTCGCGGCTGCCGCCTTCTACGGGGGGATCCGCCGGCGTGATCACCACCGAATAGGTCGTGCCATGGCTGGTGCCGTGTCCCGGCCACGCGGGGCGCGCGTAGTAGCCGGCTTGGAGGTTCCATGCTTCGTACTCTTGCGTGTAGGACACGCCGAGCATCGAGACGTCTTCCAGGCCGATGACGTTGCCCAGCGTTCCCAGGAAGCTGCTGCTGTACAAGGGCTGCAATCCGAACGGCACGCGATGCAGGCCGAACTGCCACTGCCGGTTGTCGTCGGGGCGCCAGACGACCCATGCGTACTCAGTGAAACGCAATTTGCCGAAGCGGACGTAGTGATAGGGAAAAGCCTCGCCATAGAAGCGGTAGCGTGCGGCGGCGCTCCATTGCCCATCGTCGTAGGCGCCGCTGAGCATCAACGTATCGAAGCCCGCCTCGTCGATATCGCGCTTTGCATCGTGATCCAGGCGCCCGCGCAAAGCGCCGCCGAGCTGGAGTTGGTCGTTGATCTGCACGGCGGAAGCGGCATGCGTGGCGAATATCGCTGCCAGCGGAAGCAGGGCACGCGGAAACAGGGCGAGGTGAGAGCGTGTGGCTCGAGCCATCGGTAATCGTTCCTGGCTGGGCCGCGCGTGGGGAGGGCGAAGGCGACTGCACGGCGTTGACGAAGTGGCTCGGCGTTATTCCACGCGCCACGGCCAGCGACAAGGCGAAATCCGCGCAGGTCGATGCAATTCGTAGGAGTACAAACTGCAGCCGAAGAAAACAGGAGTGGTTCCTATCGGATATGTCAACTATCGGTGGTCAAGGCGCGTACGGGTGCACGGGCGACGGCGATAAGACTTCTCCAATCGATAGAGATTTCCCGCGCGGAATGCGTCGACGTCGCGGCTGCAAGGGTTGCCGTACGCCTTGTCGATCGGTGGCTCTAGCGACGAGCCGGACGCCGCCACCGCGACGGCACCGAAGACCGCCGCGACTTCTCGGGCCAGGCGAACACATTGCCCACGGTGGGCGGGACGAACGCCTCCGGCAAGTTGCCGGTGAAGCCGGAGCGATATGCGCGCCTGGCGCTCGATGAGACCGG
Source organism: Dyella sp. BiH032 (assembly GCF_031954525.1). Lineage (NCBI taxonomy): Bacteria > Pseudomonadati > Pseudomonadota > Gammaproteobacteria > Lysobacterales > Rhodanobacteraceae > Dyella > Dyella sp. BiH032. Next base: position 3,613,707 of record NZ_CP134867.1, on the reverse strand, counting down.
TCGCAATGTCCTGGTGAAGGTCGGGCACAGCGCCGGCGCGTCGCGCTCTACGTCCTGGCCGGGCGTTTCACCGGGCTTGCCTCAGTCGCCGATGGGGAGCTTTTCGACCGGAAGCAGGGCGGCCCTCTTGCTTCCGGTGGCGTCCTCGCCGTCGCCGTCCAGGAAGGCCAGCTTCTTGCCCTTGGGCAGCTGCTTGATCGCCCACTCCGCGCGCGAGGCGGCGGCGCGGTCCGGATAGGCGCGCGCGCCCAGCAGCCGCAGCGGCGGATGCGAGCGCGTGTAGCGCGCGCCCTTGCCCTCGGCATGGGCGCGGTAGCGGGCATCGACGTCGTTGGTGATGCCCGCGTAGTACGAGCCGCCGCGGCACTCGATCAGGTAAAGGAACCAGGGGCGTTCGGCGTTCGGCACGGGCGATGGCAGCGGCGGGGCTGGGCGCGATGGTAGCCAAGGCCGCGACGATATGCGCGCCAAGGGCGGGGCGGCGCGGCCGCTATAATCGGCGATCGTCCACCGCAGGAATCCCGCCATGTCCGACATCCCCGCCTGCCCGCTCTGCGGCATGGAGAACACCTATCCCGACGGCGGCCAGTACATCTGCCCGGACTGCGGCCACGAATGGCCGATGGTCGCCGTGGCCGCGGAGGAGGACGCCCCCGTGGTGCGCGACGTCAACGGCAACGTGCTGCAGGCCGGCGATTCAGTAGTGGTGATCAAGGACCTGAAAGTGAAGGGATCTTCCATCCCCCTCAAGCAGGGCACGGTGATCCGCAACATCCGCCTGGTCGAGGGCGATCCGGAGCACATCGAAGGTCATTCGGACAAGATCAAGGGCCTTGTGCTCAAGGTCTGCTTCCTGCGCAAGGCCTGAATACGGGCCGCGCTGCGGTTCGCGTCACGGATCCGCCGCTAAAGAAAGCGGCGCAGCGGCCGATAGGGCGGGAAACCGCCCGGAGCCCGACCTTCCCATGCACAAGCCGCACGCCCGCTGGACCGGCAACCGCGTCGACTGGGACGACGACCGCCTGGCGGCTCTCCTCAAGAAGACCGAAGACTGGACGCTGGACAACCGCGGCACGTTCGAACCGCGCGACGTGCAGCTGCACGTGGGCTGGGGCGCCTCGTCCGGACGCCCCGCCATGCTGGTGTGGGAGCGGGAGCAGGCCGTGGTGGTCGTGACCGGCTTTCCGATCCCCGTCGGCGAACACGTGCGCATCGACCGCTATGCCGGCGAGGAAGTACGCAGCGCCTGGGGCGTGGTGGCGGACGGACGCGAAGGGTTTCGCGCCGAGGACCGCGAAGCCGGCGCCTGGGTGCATTGGCTGCATCTGCGCTGAGCCGCCCGACGGCTCAGCGCAGATAGGCGCGCAGCACGGCCAGCACCGGTTCCAGCTCCTGGTCGCGCTGGCGCGTGCCGGCGACGTGTTCCTTCAGATGGCCCTCCATCAGCTGGAGGGTCAGTCCCTGCATGGCGCCGCGGATGGATGCGGCCAGCTGGAGGATCGCGCCGCAGTCCTCGTCGGCTTCGATGGCGCGCTCCAGTGAGGCGAGCTGCCCGCCGATGCGGCGCACGCGCGCCACCAGTTGCTTCTTGTTGCCGGCGACGTGTGCCATGGCGTCCTCCATCAGGCCTGGATAGTATGGGGGGGTATCCTAAACCACCCGTCGCCATGAACGCCGCCCCCGACGCCTCCCCCTACGTGCACGACCACCGTTTCAACGACGGCAATCCCCTCGCGGAAAAGAACACCTTGCGCGCCACCGTCATCACGGCGGTGATGATGGTGGTCGAGATCACCGGCGGCTACCTGCTCAATTCGATGGCGCTGCTGGCCGATGGCTGGCACATGAGTTCGCATGCGCTCGCCCTGGGCCTGTCGCTGGGCGCCTATGCGCTGGCGCGACGGCTGGCGGGGGACCGGCGCTTCGCCTTCGGCACCTGGAAGATCGAGGTGCTGGGCGGCTACAGCAGCGCGCTGCTGCTGGCGGTGGTCGCGGCGCTGATGCTGTTCCAGTCCGTAGAGCGGTTGTTCGCGCCGAGCGCGATCCACTACGACGAGGCGATCGCCATCGCGGTCCTCGGCTTGTTCGTCAACCTGCTGTGCGCCTGGCTGTTGCGTGATGGCCACCACGGTCATGCCCACGATCATCACGGCCGCGATCATCATGGCCATGGTCATCATGGTGCGCATCGTCATCACGAGCACCACCACGAGCACGGCCACCATCACCACGACATCAACCTGCGTTCGGCCTACCTGCACGTCATCGCGGACGCGGCCACGTCGGTGCTTGCGATCCTGGCGCTGCTCGGCGGCAAGTACTTCGGCGCGCGCTGGCTCGATCCGGCCATGGGCATCGTGGGTGCGGCGCTGGTGGCGAACTGGGCGGTCGGCCTGTTGCGGCAATCCGGGAAGGTGCTGCTGGATGCGGACATGGACGCGCCGGTGGTCCAGGAAGTGCGCGAGGTGGTGGCGGAACACTTTCCCTATACCGCTATCAGCGACCTGCATGTGTGGCGGGTGGGCAAAGGGCGCTACGCTTGCATCCTGGCCCTGGTGAGCGCGCGGCCGCTGAATGCGGCGGCGGTGCGCGGACGCCTGGCGGTGCATGAGGAGCTGGCGCACGTGACGGTGGAGATCGCGGAAGCGGGAAGCCTGCCATTCGCCTTCGTACCGGTGGGCGCGGATGTCCGCGCGGAGCGTTGCGCGCCATGATCGTGCGCGAGCGCCCGAGTCTCTACGACATCCTGTTCGCGATGCGCGGCTCGATCCTGCCGCGCATTGCCGGTCGGCTGGTGGTGATCGCGGCGCTGAGCGTCGGTGCGGTGTGGCTGGCGCGCTGGCGTCCTGCGGTGTTCGCGCCCTTGAGCGCGACGCCGTTCACTCTGATCGGCATTGCCCTGTCCATCTTCATGAGCTTCCGCAACAGCGCCTGCTATGAGCGCTGGTGGGAAGGGCGCAAGCTCTGGGGACAGCTGATCATCGCCAGCCGTTCGTTCGCCAGGCAGACCGCGTCGCTCGATGCGGAGACCCGCCGCCAGCTGCTTTACTCGCTGTGCGGCTTCGCCCATGGGCTGAACGCGCGCCTGCGCGGCGAGCCCGACGCACCGCGCGTGGCGGCGTGGTCCGCGGCGCGCGCTTGGGAGACCCTGCCCAATCCCACCGATGCGGTGCTGGCGGATATCGGGCTGCAATGCCGCCGGCTGGCGGACGAAGGGCGCATTGGCGAGATCCATTACTCGGTGCTCGAAGCCCAGCTGACGGAGATCGGCCACGTGCAGGGCGGCTGCGAACGCATCGCGGCGACGCCGCTGCCGTTCGCCTACTCGCTGCTGCTGCACCGCACGGCACATCTGTTCTGCCTGGCGTTGCCGTTCGCGTTCGCTGGATCGCTGGGTTGGTGGACGCTGCTGCCGGTGCTGCTGGTCAGCTACACCTTCTTCGGCCTGGACGCATTGAGCGACGAATTGCAGGACCCGTTCGGGCGCGAACCCAACGACCTGCCGCTGGATGCCATGACGCGCCTCATCGAGCGCGATCTGCGCGCAGCTCTGGGCGAAATGGAACTGCCCCCGCCGCTGACGGCCCACCGCTTCGTGCTGCTGTGACGGAAGCGGCGGCGCCGTTCACCCAAAAACGCCTCGAAGCCGGCACAATCGCCCCAACGCCGGCGCGCGCTGCGCGCCGTCACTGACTTCGGGGTGACACGCCATGTCCTTCCATAAGCCGCCATCCAAGTGGAACGCCAACAAGGTCGACTGGAGCGACCCGGACCTCAAGGCGCTGCTCGACCGTTCCGAGAGCTGGACGCTGGACAACCGCGGCAGCTTCAGCGCGCAGCAGGTGGAGATCCACATCGGCTGGGGCGCCGGCGGCGGCCGGCCAGCGCTGCTGGTATGGGAGCGCGGGCAGGCACTGGTGGTGGAGACCCAGTTTCCGATCGCCAAGGAAGAGAAGGTACGCATCGACCGCATGACGCCGACCGGCCTGCGCAGCATCTGGGGCGTGGTGGCCGACGGGCGCAAGGGCACCCGCGCCGAAGACGAGGAACACGGCATCTACGTGCACTGGGTGCACGCGCAGTAAGGCGGGGTGCGCAGAGCCTTCGCGCGCGCGCGCCCGCGCCCGCGCGAGCGCCTTCAGGCGGCGGCCTTGCGGATCTGCTCCAGGTCGATCTTCTGCATGTGCATCACGGCGCCCATGGCGCGCGCCGCCTTGTCCTGTTCCGGCCCCGTCATCAGCTGGATGAGTTCCTCGGGCACGATCTGCCAGGACAGGCCGTAGCGATCCTTCAGCCAGCCGCACTGGCTCTCGGCGCCGCCCGCGGAAAGGCCTTTCCAGAAGTGGTCGATTTCCTGCTGCGAGTGGCAATGCACCACCAGCGAGATCGACTCGTTGAACTGGAAAACCGGCCCGCCGTTGATCGCGGTGAAGGCTTGCCCGTCCAGCTCGAAGGCCACCGTCATCACGTCGCCTTCCTGGCGTCCGGCCGCCTGGGCCACTTCCTTGGTGTAGCGCGCCACGTGCGTGATGCGAGAGTTCTCGAACAGCGACACGTAGAACTTGGCCGCTTCCTCGGCCTGCTGGTCGAACCACAGGAAGGGGGTGATGCGCTGGAATCGGGTGGTCATCGCTTGAGTCCTCAGTCGTGGATAGTCGAAAGGACGCCTATCCCGGCGTCCGGGAGGCATTCCATGCAGACGACGAGCGGGAAAACGGGGAATCGACAAAGCGCGCCGAAAAATTTCGCGCGGGGCCCGGAGCAGCGCTCGCCTCCGGGCCCAGGGCCGGGCTACTGCTCGAAATCGATGCCGGTCACCCCTTGCGCCTTGGCCTGGGCCAGCACCCTGGCCACGGCCTGGTAGGCCGCGCCGTCCGCGGCCCGCACGATCAGGCGCGGCGGCTCGGCGCGCTGGCCGGCCACGGCGAGCTGGGTCGCCAGCTGCGCTTCGTCGACGGGCGTGTCATTCCAGTACAGCGAGCCGTCGGCCTGGATCGACAGGCGGATCGGTTCGGCGAGGGGAGCGCTGCGCTTGCCGCCGAGCGAGGGCAGGTCGATGTGGGTGCGGTGCGTCACCACCGGCGCGGTGATCATGAAGATGATCAGGAGCACCAGCAGCACGTCGACCAGCGGCGTGACGTTGATGTTGGAGATGGCACTGCTTTCGGCACGGACAGAGAAAGCCATGTTCTTCCTCCTGGGCGAAGCAACGATGTGGGGGACGCCGCGGCCGATGGGGGATTGCCGCGACGGCTGCAGGTTACTGCGGCCGCCATCGGCGCCGCCACGGGGGGAACTGCGGCCAGCGCGCACGCATCGGGATGAACCATCCGGCCATCGTCCAGTCTCAACCTGGTTGGCAGTGCAAGAGGAAAGCATGGTGAGAAAAGATCGGCAGACTTCATTCGGTGCCTGGATCGTGGCGGTGGCCGTGGTAGCGGCGGCGATCGCGGCAGGCGTCTATCTCTGGCGCAAGGGGCTGCAGGGACCCGCACCCGCGCCGTCCGCGCCGGCTTCTTCAGCGACGGGCGCGGCACCCGCGGTGGCGTCTTCGGTCATTCGCCACCCCATCGCGGACGCGGCACCCGCATCCGCCTCGACCGCGCCGCTGCCTGCGCTGGACGGCAGCGACGGCACGGTAGCCGACGAACTGGCGCAACTGGGCGGAAGCGATCTAGCCGGGCTGCTGCTGCGCGAACAGATCATCCCGCACGTCGTCGCCACCATCGACGCGCTGCCGCGCCAGGGCGTGGCCGTGCGATTGCTGCCCCTGCGCACGCCGCGCGGCCCGTTCGCCGTGGACGAGCAGGAAGGCGGCATCGAGATGTCGCCGCGCAATGCCGAGCGCTACGCGCCGTACCTTCGCGTGGTCGAGGCGGTGGACGCGCAGAAGGCGGTGGCGTGGTACGTCCGCTATTACCCGCTGTTCCAGCAGGCCTATCGGGATCTGGGCTACCCGCATGGCTACTTCAACGACCGCCTGATCGTGGCCATCGACGACATGCTCGCCGCGCCGCAGGCCACGCCGCCGGTCGCCCTGGTGCGCACCGATACGTACTACCGCTTCGTCGATCCGTCCCTGCAGCAGCTTTCCGCCGGACAGAAGCTGATGCTGCGCCTGGGCCCGGAGAACGCGGCGAAGGTGAAGGCGAAGCTGCGCGAGATCCGCGCCGCGCTGGCGGGGCAGGGACCCGCGCGGCGCTGAGCGCCTTCCGCTAAAGTGCACCGGTCGCGCCGTGCAATGCGGCGCGACCTCGCGTCAAACGCCGCGCTTGTATTTCAAGACTGGTTGGTTCAATAATTCGTCCTTTCTCCGGCATCCTCGCCATCGCGCTGCGATGAACGGACGGGCCTGGCGCCGATGCTGCGCGCCGGCTTCCTCGCTTTTCGATTTCAAGGAAACAGACGCATGAATTCCCGGTTCTTCGGGGCGGCGCTCATTCTGGGCCTGCTGTCGGCCATCGGCCCCTTTGCCATCGACATGTACCTGCCGGCGCTGCCCACCATCCGCGAGGCGCTGGGCACCGACGTGGACACCGCGCAGATGAGCCTGATGGCGTTCTTCGCCGCGGTGGGCGTGGGGCAACTGGTATACGGCCCGGTGTCGGACATGCTGGGCCGCAAGGCGCCGATCTACTTCGGACTGGTGGTGTTCGCGCTGGGCAGCATCGGCTGCGCGCTGGCATCGGACATCCACACGTTGATCGCTTTCCGCTTCGTGCAGGGCCTTGGCGCCTGCGCGGGCATGGTCATCCCGCGCGCGATCGTGCGCGACATGCATACGGGCCACGATGCCGCGCGGCTGATGTCGCTGCTGATGCTGGTCTTCAGCGTGTCGCCGATCCTCGCGCCGCTGACCGGCAGCCTGGTGATCCGCCTGGCGAGCTGGCGCGGCATCTTCTGGACGGTGGCCGGCGCCGCCGTGCTGGGCCTGGTGCTGGCGGCGACCGCGCTGAAGGAGACGCGGCCGCGCGAGGCGCGCGTGGACAGCAACCTGCGCACCGCGCTGGGCGCCTACGGTACGCTGCTGCGCGATCGCCATTACTTGGGGCTGGTCTTCATCTGCTCGTTCGGCGTGGCGAGCTTCTTCGCCTATCTCGCCAATTCGTCGTTCGTGCTGATCGACCACTATGGCCTGTCGCCCACGCTGTACGGGTTGGCGTTCTCGGTGAATGCCGTGTCGTTCATCGGCGCCGCGCAGTTCACCGGCAAGTTGGGCGCGCGCTACGGCCTGGCGCGGCTGGTGCGCACCGCCGTGGTCGGCTACAGCGTGGTGATGGTGATGCTGCTGCTGCTGAACGTGGCGGGCGTGGACAACCTGGGCGTGATGATGGCGCTGCTGTTCGTCGGCTACGGCTTCCTCGGCCTGGTGATGCCCAGTTCGGCGGTGCTGGCGCTGGAAGACCACGGCAAGATCGCCGGCACGGCCTCCGCTCTGCTGGGCACGATCCAGTTCGCCACGGGGGCGTGCGTGATCGGCGTGGTCGGGCGTTTCCTCGACGGTACGGCCCGGCCGATGCTGGCGGGCATCGCCGCCTGCTCGGTGATCGCCCTGGTGCTCGCGCAGGTCACGCTGCGCCATCGGCGCTACCGCGTCGCGGAGCCGGCGGCCGACTGAGCGGGGCACGGTCCCGCCGTTACGTCAGCGCGGTGTGGGCGTGGAACGGCAATAGCGTGGCACCGGTACGTGCCACCGCGGGCTCGGCGAGTTCGAGCCGTTCCTTGCTGCCGTCCAGCACGACGAGAATGTGGCCGGAGGCGATTTCGCCGCCGAACTTGCGATGGATCACGTCCGGCACTTCGCTGCCGATCAGCGCGCCCGTCCAGCCGCCCACCGCCGCGCCCGCCACCGCCGCGGCACCCGCGCCGGCCAGGGTCACACCCAGCGGCGGCACCGCCGCGGCAAGCAGGCCCAGCAGCAGGCCGGCACCGCCACCACAGGCCACGCCGCGGATGGCGGAAGGGACGAAGTCGGTGCGCCCCGTCATGCGGTGATCGGGAATCTTCGCCAGTTCGATGTCGTCGCGGGCGACGAAACAGATGTCCTCGTCGTCGATGCCTGCATCCAGCGCGGCACGCATGGCGGCACGCGCGGCTTGCAGGTCCGGCGTGCTGAAGACGCAACGGGTTTTCATGGCGACCTCCCGCCGTTATCCGGCGTACGCTCGGGCGGCGCGCGGCAGTCGCCCTGGCCACCGCGCACTCGGAGCTGTGCATATCGCATTGTTCGCCGGCCAAGGTAACCGTGGCGTAGCGTTCCTGTTACGGCCATGTGGGGCCCTGCCGGCGACGATGCGCTAAGGTTCGCGTTTGTCTATAACCTGCCGTCACGATGCCGAACGTCTTCGACCCGCCTCAGCTGGATCTCCTCGGCGGCCCCGCCGGGCCGACGCGGGTCCATCGCCTGTTCTTCGCACTGATGCCGGACGAGGCGACCCGGGACGCCTTCTCGCGCATCGCCGATGCGCTCAGGCGCGAATCGCCGGGATTCCGCGCGCGCTGGGTGGCACCGTCGCGCTACCACGCCACCCTGCATTTCCTGGGCGACCATCCGATGCTGCGCGAGGACATCGCGCGCGCCGCGCGGCAGGCCGGCGATGCGCTGCGCGCCCACGCCTTCGACTGGACGCTCGACAACCTGTCCACCTTCCGCGGCCGCGAGCCGCCATGCGTCCTGCGCTCGGACGAGGTGCCGAGGCCGCTGAGCGAGCTATGGCAGGCGTTGCGCGAGCACCTGATCCGCGCCGGGCAGGGCGGGCAGGTGTCGCGCACGTTCACGCCGCACGTCACGCTCGGCTACAGCCGCAGCGACATGCTGCCGCCGCGGCCGGTCGGGCCGGTGACGTGGCGCGTGGAGCAACTGGCGCTGATCCACAGCATCGTCGGCCAGGCCGATTACACGACACTGCAAAGTTGGCGGCTCCCGGGTTGAGCCGCCGTATTTGTTCTGATCGCGTTTATCTCCATCGCGCAATGCCGAAGGTCATGGCTCCCGGAGCCGCGTTTGGGCGCACAATGCCGCTCCCGACCTGCCGCGGAGTGCCGTCATGCCTAAGACCGTTCTCGCTGCGTTGATCGCTCTCGCATGGCCGCTGGCGGCCGGTGCCGCCCCACCCCAGAAACCGGGCGGCGCGATGCCCGCGAACATCGCCGCCGCGGTTGCCGATCCGGCGCGCAAGGCCGACGCCGCCATCGACGCGCGCCGCAAGGGCGGCGAGCTATTGGCCTTCGCGAAGATTGGAACCGGGCAGCGCGTGGTCGACCTGATCCCCGGCGGCGGTTATTTCACCCGCCTATTCAGCGCAGCCGTCGGTGCCAAGGGGCATGTCTTTGCCGTATGGCCCAGCGAGTACGCGCAGGAAGCCGATACCGACCTCAAGGCGTCCAAGGCGCTGGAAGCGCAGCCGCACTACAAGAACGTCAGCGTGCTGCTGCAGCCGAGCAACCAGTTCAGCGTGCCGCAGCCAGTGGACGTGGTGTTCACTTCGCAGAACTACCATGACTATCCCGACAAGTTCATGGGCAGCATCGATCCGGCGGTGCTCAACAAGCAGGTGTTCGCCGCGCTCAAGCCGGGCGGCCTGTACGTGATCGTCGACCACGTGGCGGAGGCGGGCTCCGGCATGCGCGACACCGAGACGCTGCATCGCATTGATCCGGCCATCGTGAAAAAGCAGGTGGAAGCGGCTGGCTTCGTCTTCGACGGCGAGAGCGACCTGCTGCGCAACCCGGCCGATCCGCACAACATCAAAGTGTTCGACAAGGCCATCCGCGGCCACTCGGACCAGTTCGTGTACCGTTTCCGCAAACCGGGATGAACCTTTGACGGATCGGGACGACAGCCGCCAGCCCGCGGGAGGCGCCGGACCGTCTCCCGCCGACCCGCGTCCGCTCAAGCCCGTCGAGCCGGATGCCCTCGACTGCTGCGGCGAAGGCTGCGTGCCCTGCGTCTACGATCTCTACGAGGAAGCGCTGGACCGCTATAAGGCCGAGCTGGCCGCATGGCTCGAACGCCATCCGGAAGCGCCCGCGGATTGACCACGGCCGTCAGGCGCGCGTGGCCGCGCCGAACTGATGCTGCAGGTCCTGCTGGCAGCGCGCGATCTGCGTGGGCGCGAAACGCCCCGGCCAGGCCTGGCTGAGATCGGAGCAGGCATCGATCACGCGGTGGTCGCTCAGCAGCTGCGCCATGGACAGGACGTGCGCGACCTGCAGTGTCCGGCCAAGCGGGGAGGGTGTTTCGGACGCATCCTCGCCGGCATGTTCCCGCAGCGCCTGGATCACCGCACCGGGCAGCTCCCAGTGGCGAGCGGCGCGGAGGGTAAGGCGCGCGCCGAGTTCGGCGCAGCCATCGAGGAAGATCGGGCTCAGCGTTTCCGGCGAGACGACGTCCTCCAGGCTCAGCAGGTGGATCACCGCGCCCGTGCCGGTATTGCACACGATGCCGGCGAGATAGGCCTCGAACGGATCGCAGCCGGCGAACCGGCCGAGGAATGCGCTTGCGTGCGCGCAGCGTTCCGCGTGATCCCACAGCCGCTGGCCCGCCACCAGGCCGTGCGCGCCGGCGCTGGCCTGCAGGATGGGCTTCATCATGTGCTGGGTGGCGACGCGGCGCAGGCCGTCCTGGCCGAGCAGGACCACCGCGTGCTGCAGGCTCTGGATCGAATGCAGCGTGCGGTAGTAGATGCTGCGGCTCACCCGCATCACTTCGCCCACCAGCATCGGGTCGCGCCCGACCAGCCGGGCCAGTTCGGCGCCGGCCACGTCGTCGTTCTTGAGCGCATGCAGCAGTTGCGGCAGCACGGCAGGAAGGCGGGGCAGGCTGCGCACGTCGAAGCGCTCGCCGACGATCTGCAGCCGGCGCAGCAGGGCGGTTTCGCCCGCGTTCTCTTCCGCGCGATGGTCCGGCAGGCCGAGCATGAAGCGCTGGAAGCGCTCGGCGAGGACGTCGAGCGATGGCTCGGTGGGCGAGGCGGATGCGGCAGGCGGAGCGGACGGCCGCGGCGCCGGGCGCTCGAAGGAAGCCCGCGGCATGGGCCGCGCGGGCGCGGGGGCGAAGAAACGCCTCAGCCAGGACATCGTCATGTTCTCCCCACGACCGCGACGCGGTCTCCCCTGACGGGATATCGGCCACCCGGGCAAAAACTGTAGGCCCGGCGCCGTGCCGATGTTCCGTACTGCTACGTCCGGCACATCCGCGCCAGGGTGGGAAAGGCCGTGCCCGCCCCCAGATCGGGAGCTTCGCCGCGAGGACGTTCCATGATTCCCTTTTCCGTACTCGATCTGGCGCCGGTGACCCAGGGCAGCACGCCGGCGCAGGCCTTCGCCAACAGTCTCGACCTGGCCCGCCTGGCCGAACGCCTGGGCTATCGCCGCTACTGGCTGGCCGAGCACCACAACATGCCGGGCATCGCCAGCGCCGCGACCGCGGTGCTGATCGGGCACATCGCCGGCGGCACCTCGACCATCCGCGTCGGCGCCGGCGGCATCATGCTGCCCAATCACGCGCCACTGCAGGTGGCGGAGCAGTTCGGCACGCTGGCTTCGCTGTATCCCGGCCGCATCGATCTCGGCCTGGGCCGTGCGCCCGGCACCGACCAGCCGACCGCGCGTGCCCTGCGTCGTTACTACGAGAGCGCGGACGCCTTTCCGGAAGACGTGCAGGAACTGCTGGCGTACTTCGAGCCGGCGCAGCCCGGCCAGCCGGTGCGCGCGGTGCCCGGAGCGGGCATCGACGTGCCGGTGTGGATCCTGGGCTCCAGCCTGTTCGGCGCGCGTCTTGCCGCCGCGCTGGGCCTGCCGTACGCCTTCGCCTCGCATTTCGCGCCGGACGCGATGGACGAGGCGCTGGCGCTGTACCGCCGCGATTTTCGGCCTTCGGACCGGTTGGCGAAGCCGCACGCGATGCTCGGCATCAATGTGGTGGCGGCGGAAACCGATGCGGAGGCGCGGCGTCTGTTCACCACGCAGCAGCAGAGCTTCATCAATCTGCGCCGCGGCATGCCAGGGTTGATCCCGCCGCCGATCGACGATATCGAAACGTATTGGACGCCGACGGAGAAGTTCGGCGTGGAACGCGCGCTGGCGTGTTCGGTGGTGGGGGATTCACGTTCGGTGCGCGAGGGCTTGGCGGCGTTTATCGCGCGGCATCGGCCGGATGAGTTGATGGTGACGGCGAATGTGTTTGAGCATGGGTTGAGGCGGCGGTCGTATGAGTTGGTGGCGGCGGTGCGCGATGAGTTGGCGTCGTAGCTTGGGACGCTGGCGCTGATGTTGCGGTTGGCTGTCGCGCTGTCTGTTTCGTCATTGCGGCGTAGGGCGGGACCCGGTGCGAGGTGGTCGCCAGCCGTGTCTCGCCCCGTGCGGGGCGAGGGTTTCGCTCTCCTGCCGGAGAGCGAGTTACTTCTTCTTGCTTGCCCAAGAAGAAGTAACCAAGAAGAAGGCCCCCCTGCGCGGCGCCCTCCGCAGCCTTCGCTGCTGCGGGTGCGTTGAGGGCTGGCCGGGCTTTTCGACAGGGCATCCTGCCCTGATCGAAAAGGCGGGGACATCCATGTCCCCGCCCCGCTTCGCGGGCCTGATCGTCCAGCCCTCACCGCCGCGAAGGGAACCCGGGAGATCAAGAGCATTCGGAGCGTCGCTTCGCTCGCTCTTGTGTGGTCGTTGGCTGCTTGCCGCGGTACCGCACTTCTCCTTCTCCCCTCCGGGGAGAAGGCGGGATGAGGGGCGGGTGCTCGCCCCGACGCATCTACGAAGAAGATCTACCTTCCATCACAAGCGATGCGGTCCATCGCAACGCCCAACAACCACACGCCGCTTCTCACACCTTTTCTCAACCCCGATCCACCCGCTCCTGCAACGCCATTGCCGCCGCAGGGTTACGGTGCTTCGCCGCGCTGATGAAATAGACGAACACATCGCGTGGCTTGCCTTTCGCAAGCGGTGCGGCGGCGTGGGGAAGGGCTTCGCAGTCTTCGCCGTTCGACCACTGCCGCGCGCGGTCGGTCCATGTGTCCAGTGCGTCGGCGGCGTAGCCGGTAGGTATATCGTCGGCGCTGCGCATCAGGCGGGCGTAGGCGAAGTCGCCGGTGAGGTCGGCGAGGTTGGGGTAATCGGGAGAGTCGGTGTAGACGGTGGGGATGCGGTGCTCGCGGGCCAGCGCCACGTAGGCTTCACTCACGAAACTGCGGTGGCGCACTTCCAGCACGTGCCGCAGCGGCGTGCCGTCGAGTTCGCGCGGCAGCAGGTCGAGGAAGGCGGCGAGGTCGTCGGCGTCGAACGGGCGTGACGGTGGGAGTTGCCACAGGATCGGGCCGAGACGGTCGCCCATCTCCGCCAGGCCGCCGTGCACGAAACCGTGGATGCCCTTGCCGGTGGCGGCCAGGCGCTTGCCTTCAGTGACGTAGCGCGGTGCCTTCAGCGAGAACACGAAGCCCTCCGGCGTTTCCGCCGCCCAGCGCTTGTAGGTCTCGGGCTTCTGCGCGCCGTAATAGGTCCCGTTGATCTCGATCGCGCGCAGATGCCGGCTGGCGTACTCCAGTTCGCGGCGCTGCGGCAGGCCGTCGGGATAGAAGTTCTTGCGCCAGGGAGCGTAGTTCCACCCGCCGATGCCGACGCGGATGCGATCGGAGCGGGGACTGGCACGGCTGAACAGGTCGTCGGTGGGCATGGCCGTGAGCGAGCGATGGCGGGCCATCATGCCATGCGCCCCCGTGAAACGCGGGTCGTGACTTCAGGCACGCGCCGCGACGGAAGCGTCGGCGTATCCAGGCGCATCGCGCTGCCGGAGCTGCCCATGAAGCCGATCGCTTACGCCTTGCTGTCGCTCTCGCTTTCCTTCGCGGCGTCCGCCGCTGCCGAGACGCACGAGCCCGCTCCGGAAATCTTTGCGCCCGGTGTTATTTCCGGAGCGGCCAACGAGGATTCGGTGGCCTTCTCGCCGGACGGCCATACGGTGTTCTTCGACCGCATCAGCTGGCCCAACGCGGTGATCCTGGAATCGCACAAGATGGGGCATGCCTGGTCGGAGCCGAAGATCGCGCCGTTCTCGGGCCAATGGCTCGACCACGATCCGGCGATGGCGCCGGATGGCTCCTTCCTCATCTTCACCTCCAATCGTCCCGACACGCCCGGCGGCAAGGCGCTGGATGCGGTGATGGCCAACGGCAAGGTCATGCCGGGCGCAGGCGGGCACCTGTGGCGCGTCGATCGCAAGGGCGAGGACGGCTGGGGCGAGCCGGTGCGGCTGCCGGATGCGGTCAACAGCAGCTCGCGGGTCTATGCGCCCAGCGTCGCGGCGGACGGCAGCGTGTATTTCCAGCGGCCCGGCGATGACGACGATTTCCGCCTGTACCGCTCGCAGTACCGCGACGGCGCCTATCAGCCGCCGGAACTCGTCGCGCTGGGCGACCCGGCCGCGCACAAGCTCGATCCGGCGATCGCGCCGGATGAGTCGTTCATCGTGTTCGACGCCAACTACGCCGGCAAGGGCAAGCCGGACCGCCTCTATGTCGCCTTCCGCGAAGGGACGCAGTGGGGCGAGCCGGTCGATCTCGGCGATGGCATCAATGTCGACGATCCGTGGGGATCGCATCTGGGGCCGGACGGCCGCACGCTCTATTTCAGCAGCCACCGCGCCGAGCACGTGAGCTATCCGCGCTCGCGCGAGCAGGCCGAGCGCGATCTCGCGCGCATGCAGGCCTGGGACAACGCGAGCGAGAACATCTGGTCGGTCTCGCTCGCGCCGTGGCTGGATGGGCACGGCAAGAACGCGCCCGTCGCGGTGCGCTGATCAGGCCGCCGCGCGCGGGTGCCACCGCTCGGCGATGCCGATGCACAGCAGCAGCCACAGCAGCCCGCCCGCATAGCCGGCCATGACGTCGCTGAAGTAGTGCACTTGCAGCAGGATGCGACTGATGCCGATGGCAACGACGAGAGCTACCGCGCCGGCGACCACTGCGCGATGCCAGCGCGCGGGCAGCGTGCGCAGCAGGACATACGCGAGCATGCCGTAGAACACCACCGAGCCGAGCGCGTGCCCGCTCGGGAAGCTCCAGCCGGCCTCGGTGACGAAGCCATGGTCATGCAGGGGGCGCGGGCGCAGGATCGTCGCCTTGATCGCGCTGACCAGGGGCAGGATGCCGGCCTGCGCGAACGCCCATACGGCAGCGAGTCGCCATGCGCGGCGCAGCAACAGCAGTACCAGCACCGAGGCGGAAGCCACCCAGGGCGTGCCGCCCAGCTGGGTGAGGAGGGCGATCGCGCGCAGCGCTGCGTTGGACATGTGTGTGCGCAACTGCTCGGCTAGCGCACCGTCGAACGCGGCGAGCTGTCCCGGTTCGCCTACGCCCACCGCATAGGCCAGGCCACCGAACAGCGAGAGCAGGGACAGCACCAGCGCGATGCCGGTGCGGCGGCGCATCCATGGCGCGTAGCGGCCTTCGGTATCGGCGTCCGCGCGCAGGCGGGCACAGCGTCGCCAGGCAAGGTCGCCGGCGAGCAGCGCCAGCAGCAGGACGAGGGCCCAGAGGGCCAGGGCATTAGCGGCGATCCATTCGGGTCGGAAAGGCATGCGGCGGCGGGGTTCTCGGCCAAAGGGGCCATCATCCCGGGCCGGATCGCAGCCGTCGAGCCTTGCGGCGGCGCATGACTTCCCGCGCTGGCGTCCGCGTGGCTTTGCCGCGATAGTTGGCCGCTTCGCCTTGCCCGCGTTACTTTTTCTGACTCGCAGAAAAAGTAATCCAAAGAACCTGGAGCCGACGATGTCCCGACGAGTCCTGTCCCCGCGCCTGGCCTGCTGCGCCGCGCTGCTGATCTTTGCCGCCCCGATCTGGGCGCAGCCGCCTCTGCAGGACACCGCACCGGAATCGGCGCTGTCGGCCAGCCCGGCCCTGCCGGCACAGCTGCAGGATTTCACCGCCTACGTGGACAGCGCGCGCAAGCAGTTCGACGTACCAGGCATCGCCGTGGCCATCGTGAAGGACGGCCAGGTGGTGCTGGAGCAGGGCTTCGGCACGAAGGAAACCGGCAAGGCCGGCGCGGTCGACGCGCATACGCTGTTCGCCATCGCTTCCAACACCAAGGCCTTTACCGCCGCCGCGCTGCAGATGCTGGCCGAGCAGGGCAAGCTGAAGATGGACGATCATGTGATCGACCATCTGCCCTGGTTCCAGATGTCCGATCCGTACGTGACCCGCGAGATGCGCATCCGCGACCTGCTCGCGCACCGCAGCGGCCTGGGCCTGGGCGCGGGTGACCTGCTGTACTGGCCGCCGACGAAGTACACCACCAAGGAAGTGGTGCAGCGCCTGCGCGAGGTGCCGCTCGCCACCAGCTTCCGCAGCGCCTACGCCTACGACAACATCCTGTTCGCCGTGGCCACGCTGGTGATCGAGGAAGCTTCCGGCCAGAGCTATGCGGACTATCTGCGCGACCACATCTTCAAGCCGGTGGGCATGGACGAGTCGCTGGTCGACATGACCTACCTCAAGCCGGGCATGAACGTGGCCGTCGGCCACGCCAAGTTCGACTTCAAGGACCTCAAGCCCGTGCCGCCGATGGCCTGGGTCAACAACCCCGGCGCCGGCGGCATCTACGCCAGCGTGCACGACCTGGCCAAGTGGATGAACGTGCAGCTCGCCGGCGGCAAGCTGCCGGGTGGCGATGCGCGCCTCTTCAAGGAAGACAGCCAGAAGCAGATGTGGTCGATGCTCACGCCGATGAAGATCGGCGAACCGTCCGTGCCGGAACTGGCCGCGACCAAGCCGAACTTCGCCGGCTACGGCGAAGGCTGGTTCCTTTCCGACTATCGCGGGCAGCGTCTGGTGTGGCACACCGGCGGCTGGCCAGGCATGGTGTCGCGCCTGACCCTGGTGCCGGAACTGAAGCTGGGCGTGGTGGTGTTGACCAACCAGGAATCCGGCGCGGCGTTCAACGCCGTCACGTATCGCGTGCTCGATGCCTACCTCGGCCGCGACAAGACCGACTGGGCCGCCGCGTATGCGGCCGCGGTGAAGAAGTCGGAAGCCAAGGCCGACGACAGCTGGAAGAAGCATGAGGCCGCGCGCGACAAGAACAGCAAGCCTTCGCTGCCGATGACGAAGTACGCCGGTACTTACCGCGATCCGTGGTACGGCGATGTCGCGGTCGTGCAGGAAGGCGGCAAGCTGCGCCTGCGCTTCAGCAAGACGCCGCAGCTGGTCGGCACCATGACGCCGTGGCAGCACGACACCTTCGTGGTGCGCTGGGACGACCGCTCGCTCAACGCCGATGCGTTCGTCACTTTCTCGCTCGACGCCGACGGCGCGATCCGCGAGGTGCGCATGCAGCCGATCTCGCCGCTCACCGATTTCAGCTTCGACTTCCAGGACCTGCGCCTTGCGCCGGTGAAGAACGCCAAGGAAGGCTGATCCCATCCACGGCGGCGGCGCGATGGGAAGCCCGCGCCGCCAGCCGTCGCCATCGGCTTCTTCGCAGGGGAGACCCATCATGCTTCTACGCCGTCCCGTCGCCGCCGCGCTGCTGGGCTTTGCCCTGCTCGGCGGCACTGCACTGGCCCGCACCGATGCGCCGAGCGCTCACCACCTGGTCCGCGTCGGGCTGGGCGGCGCGCAGGACAAGCCGGTATCCGGCCGCCTGCTGCTGTTCGTCACCGAAGCCGGCGCCGCCAAGGCGCAGGCGAAGGACGGCAAGGTGGAGGAAGTCGACATCAATCCGTTGCAGCCGAACCAGACGCTGGTCGCCGCACGGGAAGTGACTTACCTGGCGCCTGGCGCGACGGTGAGCCTGGACGCCGACGACCTGGCCTTTCCGGGGCCGCTCGCGCAGCTGCCCCCCGGCGACTACGTGATGCAGGCGGTGCTCGACGTCAACCACAACTACAACTACGGTGGCCGCGGCGTGGGCGATGTGGTCAGCGACGTCGTATCGCTGCATCTGCCGTCTACCGAACTGCCCGCGTTGCAACTGGCCCGGACGCTGCCGGCGCACGAGGCATGGACACTGCCGCCCTCCGTGCCGCAGGCCGTGCGCGATGCGATTCCGGCCGCGCGCGAGCACACGCGTTCCATCGATTTCGTCAGCCCCGCGTTGTCGGCCTTCTGGGGACGTCCCATCCACATGCGCGGCTGGGTGCTGTTGCCGCCGGACTACGACGCGAAGAAGGCCGAGCGCTATCCGGTCGTCTACTACACGCACGGTTTCGGCGGCAGCCTGGAGCGGCTATACGGCCCGGTCGTCAACAGCTATGCGGCGATGAGCAAGGGTGAGATGCCGCCGATGATCTGGGTGTTCCTCGACGAGTCCAGTCCGACCGGCACGCACGAGTTCGCCGACTCGGTGAACAACGGACCCTGGGGCAAGGCGCTCACCGAAGAACTCATCCCGCAGCTGGAAAAGCAGTACCGCATGGACGGCAAGCCGCAGGGGCGCTTCCTCAATGGCCATTCGTCCGGCGGCTGGGCCACGTTGTGGTTGCAGACGCGCTACCCGAAGGTCTTCGGCGGCACCTGGTCGACTTCGCCCGATCCGAGCGACTTCCATGACTTTACCGGCGTCGATCTCTATGCGCCGAATGCCAACGCCTATCGCAAGCCGGACGGCTCGCCCAATCCGCTGATCCGCGACAAGGGCAAGGTGCTGGCCACATTCGAGCAGTTCTCGAAGCTGGAGCGCGTGCTGGGCGAGTATGGCGGGCAGATCGCCTCGTTCGAATGGGTGTTCTCGCCGCGCGGCGCGGATGGGCGCCCGCTGCCGATGTTCGATCGCGACACGGGCGCGGTGGATCCGGCGGTGGCGTCGTATTGGAGCGAGCATTTCGACATCGCGCGCCGCCTGCAGAGGGAATGGCCCACGCTGAAGCCCGACCTGGACGGCAAGATCCACCTCATCATCGGCACGGCGGATACGTTCTATCTCGACGGCGCGGCGCACCGGTTGAAAGCCGTGCTGGATGGACTGCATGCGAAGGCCGAAGTGCGCTTCGTGCCTGACCGCACGCACTTCGACCTGTACGTCGAAGGCGGCGATCGCATCGCACTGCTCAAGCAGATCACCTGGGAGATGTACGCGATCGCGCGTCCGGGCTCGACGCTGAAGCCGCCGGCCAACGCCGCGCCGGCAAAGTAAGTCTGCTTCTTGGCACGAAGAAGGGGCTGGCGTGTTGCGCCAGCCCCTTCTTTTACGCAGCGTTTGCGGCTTACTTGCCCGACACCACCGGCAAGCTGATCGCACTCGCCGTGCCCGGCGTGTGCCACACGCGCTGCGTCGCCTTGCGGTAATCCGCCGGCTTGGCATCGAAGATGTTCGGTACGAAGGTCTGCGGATTGCGGTCGTACAGCGGGAACAGCGAGGACTGCACCTGCACCATGATGCGGTGTCCCGGCTGGAACACGTGGTTAACCGTGGGCAGGCCGAAGCTGTACAGCAGCGGCTGGTCGGACGCGATCGCCTGCGGATGCTCGAAGCTGGTGCGGTAGCGGCCGCGGAAGATGTCCAGCGATACGGCCAGTTCGTAGCCGCCCATGTCAGGCGCCGATGCGTTGGTATCCGGATACACGTCGATCAGCTTCACCACCCAGTCGCTGTCGGTGCCGCTGGTGGAAGCGTACAGGTTGACCTGCGGCGCACCGCCGACGTGCAACGGCGCCTTGAGCGGTTCGGTGACGTAGGTAAGGACGTCCGGACGGCCATCCGCGAAACGCTGGTCGACCACCAGCCAGCGCGTCCATGCGTCGTGATCGGCGAAATGGACCGGGCGCGGCTGGTACGGCACCGGCTTGGCCGGGTCGGAGACGTACTCGTCATACTTGGCCGCGCCTGCGGCCGGCGCGTCGAACGACAGCTTGCTGTCCGCTGCCAGGTACAGCGATTTCGGCTTGCCCGCGCAGCCCTGGTCGCAGCTCAGTGGCCAGGATTTGTAACGGTCCCAGTGATTCTCGCCCGTGTTGTAGATCAGCACCGGCGGCGTGTTCGCTTTCGGCGCACCATCCACCAGGTACTGGTCGAAGAACGGCTTGAGCACGTCGCGGCGGAACTGCAGCGCAGTGTCGCCATCCCATTGCAACGGCCCGAGCGAGGTGCCGTCGTAGTTCACCTGGCTGTGGCGCCAGGGGCCCATCACCAGGAAGTTCTTGTCGTTGCCCTTGTCCTTGGGCTCGGTGGCCTCGTAGCTGTGGATCGCGCCCCACATGTCTTCCTGGTCCCACAGGCCCTGCAGCCACATGGTGGGTACCTTCAACGGCTGCTTGGCCATGATCTTGTCCAGCGCCTGCTCCTGCCAGAACTGATCGTAGGCGGGGTGCTCGTCGAGCTTGCGCCAGAACGGCAGCTGATCGAAGCCGTTGGCGCGTGCGTAATCGCCGGCCGAGCCCGCCTCCAGGAAGTTGCTGTAGTCGTCGAAGCCTGTGCGCGGCGCACCGGAGCCCTTGCCCTTCTGCGCGGTCTGGCCGCGGATGTAGTCGAAGTTGGTCTGGCGATACGCACCGTAATGGAACCAGTCGTCGCCCATCCAGCCGTCCACCATCGGGCTTTCCGGCGCGGCCACCTTCAGCGCGGGGTGCGGATGGATCAGTGCCATCACCACGGTGAAGCCCTCGTACGAGGAGCCGAGCATGCCGACCTTGCCGTTGGATTCGGGCAAGTTCTTCACCAGCCAGTCGATGGTGTCGTAGGCGTCGGTGGAGTGGTCGACTTCGCTGGAGTTGAGCGGCCCGCGCAGCGGGCGCGTCATGACGTATTCGCCTTCGGAGCCGTACTTGCCGCGCACATCCTGGAACACGCGGATATAGCCGCCGCGCACGAACACCTCGTCGCCCTGGGGCAGCTCGGCCAGCATGCTCGGCGACTCCAGCCGCGCAGCGCGGCCGCTGGCGTTGTATGGCGTGCGCGTCAGCAGGATCGGCGCGTGCTTGGCGCCCCTGGGGATCACGATCACGGTGTGCAGCTTCACGCCGTCGCGCATCGGGATCATCACCTCGCGCTTGACATAGTCGTAGCCGGCGGTGGGCGAGTCGAACTTGGCAGGGATGTCCGGAGTGAGCGGAGCGGTCTGCGCATGGGCGAGTCCGGCGCCGAGCACCGCGGCGAGCGTAGCGGCAAGGAACGACGGGCCGAACGAGGGACGACGAATGGACATGAAACCTCCAGGCAGAGCCGCGGGGCGGTCCGTCGCGGGCGGCGTAGGGGGCAGGGATGATGAACATCGACTTTACGGGCAAGCCCCGGCGGTGCCCACCATGACTTCTTGCCTACTCTCGGGTGGCATCCGGCTGGGGCGCGGCGCCGATGCGCAAGATCGGAACCGCGCCTTGGCGGGGGCATCATCGACCCTGCGCTTCCTTTCCCCTGGAGAGCCGAGCATGAGAGATCAGACGCGCCACCGTTATCTGCAGGGCATCGATCGCGCGGTGGCCTTGTTGCAGCACGCCGTCGACACCGGCGCCGAACTGCCCGACCCGGGGCAGCTGGCCGAAGCGGCGCACCTGTCGCCGTTCCATTTCCACCGCGTGTATCGCGCCCTGACGGGCGAGACCCCCGGCGGCACGGTATTGCGCCTGCGTCTGTTGCGCGCGTTGCGCCTGCTGGCCGATCCGGCGCAGCCGGTCACCGAGGCGGCGCTCGCGGTGGGCTACGAAACGCCGCAGGCCTTCGCGCGGGCTTTCCGCCAGGCTTTCGATGCCTCGCCGAGCGAACTGCGCGGACAAGCCGAACGCCTGGCGCGGGCCATCGCGCGGTGCAGCCAGGCGCCAGCCCTTGAACGCGAGCCTGCCGCGGAACTGCGCGTGGAGGTGGTGTCGGTGGAGCCGTTCCGGGTGATCGCCGTGCGCCATCGCGGCGATTTCGATGGCTTGAACCTCGTGTACGGGCGCGTGTTCGAGTGGGCCGCCACGCAGGGGCTGGTGGAGCACGTGACCGGCATCTACGGCGTGCCGTACGGCGACCCGCGCGACGCGCCGGCGGCGGGTCTCGATTTCGACTGCGCCGTGGCCTTCGGCCGGCCGGCCGAGCCGGGCGACGGCCTGATCGCCGAAGACCTGGGCGGCGGGGAATGGGCGCGGTTCCGTCACGTGGGCAGCTTCGATCTCCTGGACGAAGTCACCGACGCGATGCTTGCCGGCTGGCTCGCCGACAGCGGCCGCGAGCTTCGCGACGAGCCCCTGTTCCATCACTACCTGGACGATCCCGAGCAGACGCCGGAAGTGCTGCTGCGCACGGACATCTATCTGCCGCTGGCGTAGCGCGGAGGCATCAATCGAGCGGTACGTGATTGGCGTACGGCCCCCGCGCCGCCAGGAAGGCGGCCGGGGTCATGCCCGCGAACTCGCGGAATTCGCGCGTGAGATGCGCCTGGTCCGCGTAGCCGTTGTCGGCGGCCACGCGGCTCCACTCGATCGCGGGCGACGCGTGCGCTTCCTCGACGACCGCGCGGAAACGCAGCAGGCGCGCATAGCGCTTCGGCCCCATGCCGAACTGGCGCCGGAAATGCCGCTGGAAGCGATCCTCCGACCACCCGGTTTCGCGCACCAGCGGCGCGATGCGCGCAACCTGCGACCGGCGCTCCAGCGCCTCGGCGACGTAGGCGAGCGTGGCGTCGGGCGCGGCGATGCGCAGGCGCGCGCGAAGCCACTGCTCGAGCACGGCCAGGCGCTCCCGCGGCGCGGCGGTATGCAGCAGGCGTTCGCGCAGCCGACGCGCGGCGGTGCCGAACAGGTCTTCCAGTGCGATGTCGCGGCCGGCCAGCGCGGACTGGTCTTCGCCGGTCAGCGCATAGGCGCCGCCCGGCCGAAACACCACGCCCATCACCCGCACCTGTTCGGCCGTGTCGATGACCTGGCTGCGCAGGCTGGGGCCGCCGAGCACCGCGGCGGCGGAGCGCACGCAGAGGCGCGCGTCGTCGTCGCTGTAGACGCGGGTTTCGTCTTCATGAAGATTGACGATGAGCGACGTGCCGGGTGCCGGCAGGATGCGCTCGAAACGGTGCGCGGCTGGCGGCATGTCCCAGTCCCATAGCCGGTCGACCCACAGGTCCAGCGGCGGCGCGGGCGTGATGGCGTGGTGTCCCATGATCGCTCTCCCGGCGCGCCGCCATGGTCAGGCGGCGGGCGGCTCCGGCTTCGGCGGTTGCACCAGCCCGGCGTCGTTCGCCGGCTTCGGTTCGGCAGGTTTCGATTCGGCGGGCCTGGGTTCGGCGGGCGGCCGGTGCAGGACCATGTTCTGCGGCAGCGCCATCGGCACCTGCGCGGTGGCGAGCCGGTCGAGCATGTCGAACAGCAGGTCGCTTTTCACCGCGCCGACGTCGCGCGGGCTGTTCACGTAGGACGTGCACACGAAGATCAGCGCCTGTCCCTCGATGGTGTCCAGCTGCACGTTCGGCTTGGGCGTTTCCAGCGTGGAGGGATGGTCGTTCATCGAGCCGATCAGCACCTTGCGCGCCTTGCCCGCGTCGATGCCCAGCGGCAGGGGCAGCCGGATCTGCACGCGGCCCAGCGCACCGGCCTGCGTCACGTTGCGCACGTTCTGCGTGATCAGCTGCGAGTTGGGCACGATCACGGTGGAGCGGTCGCCCTGCTGGATTTCCGTGGCGCGCACGTTGATGCGCTTGATGTCGCCTTCCACGCCCGCGCCGGGCAGGCTCACCCAGTCGCCCACCTTCACCGGGCGCTCGGCCAGCAGGATCAGGCCGGAGATGAAGTTCTGCACGATCGCCTGCAGGCCGAAGCCGATGCCCACGGACAAGGCCGAGGCGACCCAGGTGATGCTCTGCAGGTCCACCTTCAGCGCGGCGAGCACCAGCACGAACACCAGCACGCCGCACACATAACCGAGCAGCGTGACGATGGACATCTGCATGCCCGGTTCGAGCACGGTCTTGGGCAGGAACTGCTGCGACAGCCAACGCTTGATCAGGCGTGTCGCGGCCACGCCCGCAACCAGCACCACCAGCGCCTTGAAGATGTTGCCCGGCACGATCGGCAGCGTGCCGATCGTGCGTACGGCGAACAGCTGCCCGCCGCGGCTGAGCAGCTCGTCGGGACCGGCGCCGTAGGGCGCGAGCAGCAGCGGGATCGCCAGCAGCAGGAGGAAGGCGCGGGCGGCGCCGGACAGCACCACCGCGGTCTGTTCCAGCCGCGCAGGCGCGATGCCGAAGGATTCCTGCAGGCGCGAGCCGGTCCGCGAATCCGGGCAGAACAACGTCTCGAACACGTCGTTGATCAGATGCATCAGCAGGTACACCGAGCCCACGATCACGCCGCCGCTCAGCATCTGCCGCGCGACGAAGAACGCGAACGCGATGTAGCCGGTGAGCAGCCCCAGGAACACCATGGCGACGCCGACGAACGCCGCGGCCACCAGCAAGCCCACCCATAGCGGGCGCTTGCCGGGCGTTCCGCCGGCGGCGAGCAGCGC
The DNA here is from genome assembly GCF_031954525.1 of Dyella sp. BiH032. Classification (NCBI taxonomy): domain Bacteria; kingdom Pseudomonadati; phylum Pseudomonadota; class Gammaproteobacteria; order Lysobacterales; family Rhodanobacteraceae; genus Dyella; species Dyella sp. BiH032. The sequence goes on along the minus strand of NZ_CP134867.1, from coordinate 3,589,305 downwards.
GCGCCGCGCGCGGCCCATGCGTACGAGCGCGGCGGCAATCAGGCCGCCGACCAGCAGGGCCATCAGGCCGTTGACCGCGACCGTCGCCGACAGCGAGGCGGCGATCTGCGCCGTGATGTGCTCGGTCAGCCCTAGCAACAGCGAACACCACGCCAGCAAGGGCGGAAACGGCCGCAGGCTGCGCGCCAGCCCGTCGCTGAGCGCAGGCACGCGCCACGAGGGGCGGCCCGCGCTGAGCAGGGCGCGGCCCAGGCCGGCGGTGTACGAGCTCAGCCACGCGTACGACACCAGCGCGGCGGCGATGCCGCCGACGTCCTCGCCCAGCGTGCCGTTCCAGTCGATCGCCAGATACAGCAGATAGGCCGCGAAGCCGTAGGTGAGCGTGGTGCCGAGCGTAATCAGCATCGCCAGCGCGCTGCGCCGCAGGTGGCCGGCCGGCATGCGGTTGCTGGTGAGCCGGACTAGCGCGTGCTCGAGCAGGCGACGGCCCACCGCGAACAGTGCCACCGCGGCCAGCAGGCACGCGATCAGCGGCGTGCGGTTGCCCGGCTGCCAGGCTTGCGCGATACCGTTCCAGGCGTCCCTGCCGAGCGCGGCCAGCCCGGCGCGGTCATCCGGTCCGTTGCGCGAGAGCGAGGCCCAGAACGCGCGGCTCAGCGGCGAAGAGGTGCGCTGGCTGATCTGCGCTTCGAACAGTTGCCGGCGCAGCGTCGCGACCTGGTTGGAAAGCTGCTGGCTTTCCAGGCTCACCGTCTTCGCCTGCTTGATCTGCGCGTCGACGTCGGCCTTGTCCTTGCTCAGCTCCTTGCGCTGGTTGGCGACCTCGGGCGGTTCCGCCGGCTGGCCCTTCTCCGGAGCGGGCCCGAGCACGTCGAGCTTGGCCTTGAGCGCGTCCGACTGCGGCGCCAGGCCGTTCACCAGCTGGTCGGCCTGTTGCTGCAACGTCTGCGCGCGGATGCGCAGATCCTGCAGTGCGGCATCGCCGAGCTTGTCGGAATCGGCGATGGTCTGGCGGATCTGCTCGAGCTGGCCATTGAGCTGGTCTACGTTGACCGGCGTGGCCTGGGCAGGCGCCGCGGGCGGGGTGTCCTGGGCCATGGCCAGGGAGTCGCCGCCGATGGCCAGCAGCAGGATCAGCACGGTACGGAGCAGGTTGCGCATGGCGGCATGATCCGGGCGCGTCCGTGCATGGTCAATCAAAGAAGGCGCTTTCTTGACGACCCGTTCAGTCCTTTGCCGCCACGCTGCGCCCATGGACTGGACGACGATCATCGGCGCGGTGCCGGCGTGGGACGGCGACGTGGCCAAGGCCCGCGCGTTGCAGACCGCGTGGGCCAAGCGCGTAAGCCTGGTGGAAGACTTCCCCGAACCCGAGCGCATCGCGGGCGTCGACGTGGGTTTTGAGGAGCAGGGCGCGATCACGCGCGCGGCAGCGGTGCTGCTCGACGCACGCACGCTGCTGCCGCTGGCGGAAGCGGTCGCGCGCCTGCCCACGCGCATGCCGTACATCCCCGGCCTGCTGTCGTTCCGCGAGCTGCCCGCCGTGCTGGAGGCGCTGGCGTCGCTGCCGGAGCGCCCGGGGCTGGTGTTCGTGGACGGGCAGGGCATCGCGCACCCGCGTGGGCTCGGCATCGCTTCGCATCTGGGGGTGATCACGGGTCTGCCGACGATCGGCGTGGCCAAGACGATCCTGGTGGGCAAGCACGGGCCGCTGGGCGATCAGCGCGGCGACCGGGTGCCGCTGGTGTTTCGCGGGAACGTGGTGGGCATGGTGTTGCGCAGCAAGGAGCGGGTGCGGCCGCTGGTGGTGTCGCCGGGGCATCGGATGAGTGTGGAGGGGGCGGTGGAGCGTGTGTTGCGGGGGTGTACGCGGTATCGGTTGCCGGAGGCGACGCGGTTGGCGGATCGCCTGGCGTCGCGGCGCAAATGAAGTTGTTGATGCGCTGGGGCGACGTGGGGTGTGTGTTGCGTCGTCGCTGTCGCGATATGGCGTAGGTTGGGGTGAGCCCGCGAACCCCAACGGGCGCTCAGGGGCGCCTCGCACTTCCATCCTCGTCATTCCGGTGTAGGCCTGACGGAGCGCGAAGCGCGGAGAACGCCCGCAGGGCGGCCCCGAAGGGGCGAGCGCAGCGAGTCACCCAGTAGCGACACGACTCGGTTGTCGCCTCACGGCCAGTCGTGTCTCGCCCCTCGCGGGGCGAGGGTTTCGCTCTCCTGCCGGAGAGCGAGTTACTTCTTCTTGCTTGCCCAAGAAGAAGTAACCAAGAAGAAGGGCACCCTGCGCGGCGCCCTCCGGTGGCCTTCGCCACCTCCGGGTGCGTTGAGGGCTGGCCGGGCTTTTCGACAGGGCATCCATGCCCTGATCGAAAAGGCGGGGACGTCCTGTCCCCGCCCGCCTGCGGCGGCCTGATCGTCCAGCCCTCACCGCCGCGAAGGGAACCCGGCAGATCAAGAGCCACTCGGAGCTTCGCTTCGCTCGCTCTTGCTTGGTCGTTGGCTGCTTGCCTCGGTATTCACTTCTCCTTCTCCCCTCCGGGGAGAAGGCGGGATGAGGGGTGGGTGCTTGCGGGAACCTTGACCATCGAATCGCTCGAAAGCATTCACGCGCAAGACGCGCAAGACCGATGCCACCCTACGGCGCCTCAAAGCCTCCATGTTCCCTCCGAAACCTCGCCGGCGTATTTCCCATGTAATGCCGGAACGCTTTGCCGAATGCGGCTTCCGACTGGTAGCCGACGTCCTGGCCGATGTCGCCGGTGCGGCGGCGGGTGCGTAGGAGGAGGTCGGCGGCGATTTGCATGCGGAGGCGGGTGAGGCAGTCGGCGGGGGTCATGCCGGCGCGTTCGCCGAAGTGGCGGGCGAAGCTGGCGCGGGACATGGCGGCGAGGCGGCCGAGTTCCTCCAGTGTCCAGGCGCGCGCCGGATCGGCCAGCATGGCTTGCACGGCGGCGCCGAGGCGGGGGTCGGCGAGCAGGGGGAGGAGACCGGCTTGTGGCGAGTCGCTGGCGGCATGGGCGCGCAGAGCGAGTGCGAACAGGGCGTGGGTGAGGGCGGTGACGACGGCGAGTGCGCCAGGTTGGCGCTGGTCGGCTTCCAGGCGCATCAGCGCGACCAGGGCCTGCAGTGCATCCATGCCCGCGCTGTCCCGCAACGACACCTTCAGGGTGGCGGGCAAGGTGGAGAGCAGCAGACTGGCGGAGGCTGGCGCGTAGCGGAAGCGGCCGCACAGCAGATCGAGATCCGCCGGGCCGTCGGCATTGCGGCGCAGCGGCAGCAGGCCGTCGTGTTCGAGCCGGATCGGCGCGGCGGGAACGCGGCCCGTGCGATCGCGGATACGGTGCGCGGCACCGCGCGGGAAGATCACCAGGTCGCCGGTTTCCAGCGGGACGGTCGCCTCGCCGGCCGGTTCGATCGCGCAATCGCCATCCAGCACCAGGTGGAACAAGGCTTCGCCAGGAGCGGCCGGGTCGTGGTCGACGGCGAAACCGCCGGCGAACTGGCAGCGCACATCGAGGCTGCCTTGCAGTTGCGCGAGCTGGATCAGACGGCTGAGGGCGTCCATGAGACGTTCGCGCCAACAATGGAGTCGCCGGAGTATTCAGCGCAGCGGCGGGCGGCGCAACACTGCGCGGCATGACGGGCCACCGGCCCGCTTGCCAACCAAGATGAGGAGAACCGCCATGCTCGACTGGACCCAATACCGCGATGAACTGCTCGGCCGTGTCGGCGAGTTCGGCAAGCTGAGTCCCGGCACGCTCGCCGGCTATCAGGCGCTGTCCGCCGCGGGCGACAAGACCGGCCATCTCGATGCCAGGACGCGCGAGCTGATCGCCCTGGCCGTGGCGGTGACCGCGCGCTGCGACGGCTGTATCACCATCCACGTCGCCAAGGCGCTGAAGCTGGGCGCTTCGCACGAGGAAATCGCCGAGGCGCTCGGCGTGGCCGTGGCGATCAATGCGGGCGCGGCGCTGGTGTACTCCGCGCGCACGCTAGATGCCGTCGCCGCGCACGAGGCGGCGTGATCGAGATGTCCGGCCGCGCGCAGCCGCGGCCGGACGCACGGGGACTTTCCGGAGAAAAGCACCATGCGCACGCAGGAAACGGCCAGCGCGATCACGCCGTGGCCGGTGGGTCTGTTTGGCTCGGCGATGGGATTGGCGGGCTTGTCGCTCGCGTGGCGGTTGGCAGCGCAGGCTGCGCTGGCGCCGCGATGGATGGGCGACGCGCTGGCCGTAGTGGCATGGGCCGTTTTCTTTCTGCAATCCGCGGTGCAGCTTCGACGCGCGCGATATGCGCGCGAGGCCTGGCTGGCCGAGCTGCGCCATCCGGCGACACAGCCTTTCGCCGGCACGTTCTGGATCAGCGTGCTGTTGTTGCCAATGCTGCTGCCCGAGGCGGTGGCATCTCTGGCGCGCGGCATGTGGCTGGCAGGCGTCGCGGGCATGACGGTGTTCGCGTGGTGGAGCCTCTCGCGCTGGCTGTCCGGCGGGCAGGAGGAAGCGCATGTGGGCCCGGCGTGGCTGATTCCCGTGGTGGGCCTGCTGGACATTCCGCTCGCCTATCCCGCCCTGGGCGGCAGCAGCCTGCGCGAGGCGATGGTGTTCGCGACCGCGGCTGGCCTGGTGCTCGGTCTGCCGTTGCTGGCCTTGGTGTTCGCGCGTCTGATGTTGCGTCCGTCGTCGCCGCAGCCCGCGCTGCTGATCCTGCTGGCGCCGTTCTCGGTCGGTTTCTCCGCCTGGGTGGCGGTAACAGGGACCGTGGATACGTTCGCGCGCTCGCTGTTCTATCTCGCCGTGTTCCTGCTCGCTGTGCTGCTGCCGCGCGTCTACGCCATGGTGCGCGAGCGGCCATTCGAGTTCTCCTGGTGGGCGCTGAGTTTTCCCCTGGCGGCTACCGCGGTGGCCGCGCAACGTTACGCCGCGGCATGGCCGTCGACGCCGGGCAGGATCGCGGCTTTCTCGCTGCTGGCGCTGAGCACGCTGGCGATCGGGGCGCTGCTCGGGCTCAGCCTGCGGACTATCGTGCGGAGCCGAGCGTTGCGGGCGGTTCCCGCGCCACCTTGAGCGTCACAGCGTGGCCGTATCGCCGGCCGGCCGATAAGTGCCGGAGAGGCTGGCGCCGCCGCGGCAGAAATAGGCGAGGGAAAAGTGGTCGTCTTCCTGTTCGCTCAGCACATCGACGCCGTCATCGGCAGGCCGCACGGTGAGTACGGCGCCGCTCTTCCAGTCCTGTAGCGAGGCCAGCAGGCGATTGTCCAGGCGGATGGCCGGTGCGCTGAAGGCGCAGGCCGTCGGGCCGTCGTCGCGGATGTCCAGCCAGTAGCCATCGCCACGACGAGCAATGTCCAGGCGCAGGCTCCCGTGTGCATAGCGGCCCTCGAAGGCGGGGGCGGCGGCAACGTGCGGCGGCAGGGAGGAACTGGAGGGCGGCGAAGGGCCGCAGCCGGCGACGAGGCAGGCCAGGCCGGCCAGCAGAGCGTCAAACAGGGTCGGTGCGCGCCGCATGGCGACACGGTAGCGCAGCGCGTTGCTGCGCGAAACCGCGGCGCCGGCGCGTAAAATGCCGGCGTTTCCCTTTCGAGAAAGGCCGGCCAGTGAATGCTGCCGCACTGTCTTCCGCGCAGATGGCGCTGGAGGCCCTGTTCGTTCCGCTCGCTTCCGGCGAGCTGCGCCTGCCGCCCGACGGGCGCGTGCTGTTCCTGCATGCGCGCGACGGCTTCCGCCTGCGCGAGATGGTGCAGCCGGGCTGGCTGTGCGAGCAGAGTTTCAAGCCATTCGCCACCGAGCTGGAGCGTAGCGGCCTGCGGGTAGCCGATCCTGCCGCGGACCAACCCTTCGCGCTGGTGCTGGTACTGCCGCCGCGCCAGCGCGACGAAGCGCGGGCGTTGTTCGCGCGCGCTGTGCGGCATGCGCGCGGCGGCGGCGTCGTGCTCGCCTGCATGCCCAATGCCGGCGGTGCGCGCTCCGGCGAAGCGGATCTCGCGCAACTGGCCGGCCCGGTGGCGCATCTGTCCAAGCATAAGTGCCGCGTGTTCTGGACCGCTCCGCTGGGCGAACGCGTTGACCTCGCGCTGCGCGACACCTGGAGCGCATTCGACGAACCGCGCCTCAACGCGGCCGGTTACTTGAGCCGGCCCGGCCTGTTCGCGTGGGATCGCGTCGACGTGGCGTCGGCCTTGCTCGCGGCGCATCTCCCGGAAGACTTGCACGGCCGCGTCGCCGATCTCGGTGCCGGCTATGGCTATCTCTCCGCCCAAGTGCTGGCGCGCTGCCCGCAGGTGGCGGGTATCGATCTCTACGAAGCCGAAGCACGCGCGCTGGAACCGGCGCGGCGCAACATGGACGCGGCATGCCGCGAAGTGGGCCGCGACGTGTCGGTGGGCGTGCATTGGCATGACGTCACCACCGGCCTGCCGTCGCGCTACGACGCCATCGTCAGCAACCCGCCGTTCCACCAAGGGCGCGAGGACCTGCCGGCGCTCGGCCGCGCCTTCATCGATGCGGCGGCATCGGCGCTGCAACCGGGAGGACGCTTCTGGATGGTCGCCAACCGGCACCTGCCTTATGAGGCGACGCTCGCCGCGCGTTTCGCCGAGGTGCGCACGGTGGTGACGCAGGAGGGCTTCAAGGTGATCGAAGCGCGGGGTGTGCGCGCATGAAGCTGGTCAAGCTGATCGCCAACCTCGGCTACGGCAGCCGCAAGGACGTGGCCTGGATGTTCCGCGAGGGGCGCGTCACCGACGCGCAGGGCGAGGTGCTGTACGCGGACGACAAGGTGCCGCACGGCGAGGTCCGCCTCGATGGTGAGCCGCTCGATCCGCCGCCGGGCATGGTGCTGATGATGCACAAGCCGGTTGGCTACACCTGTTCACGCAAGGACCCGGGCCGGGTGGTTTTCGATCTGCTGCCGCCGCGCTACCGCATGCGCGACCCCGCGCTGTCGACGGTGGGGCGGCTCGATCGCGACACGTCGGGGCTGTTGCTGTTCACCGACGATGGCGCGCTATTGCACCGGATCATTTCTCCGCGCGCTCACGTCACCAAGGTGTACGAAGCGGAACTCGCGCACGGTCTGCGTGGCGACGAGGGCGAACTGTTCGCCAGCGGGCAGATGATGCTCGAAGCGGAAACGGAGCCGCTGGAACCGGCGCGATTGGAAGTGCTCGGTCCGCGGCGCGCGCGGCTGGCCATTACGGAAGGGCGCTATCACCAGGTGCGGCGCATGTTCGCCGCCGTGGGCAATCACGTGGAGGCGCTGCATCGCGCCTCGATCGGCGGGCTGGTGCTGGACGGGCAGTTGGCCGCGGGCGCGTGGCGGATGCTCGCGGCTGACGAGGTCGCCGCGATCTTCCGCAGCTGACGCGCTTACGACTCGGCCGGAACGGAAAGCATCTGCTGGCGCGCGCGGGCGAGCTCGTCCTCGCGGCGCGAGCGTGCGCCTGGCTGCCAGGACACCAGATGGAATTCCGATGCCGACTTGCGCTTGCTCTTGGCGTCCTGCCCCGCCTTCATCGCGAGCATTTCTGCGATTCGCTGGATGCCGCGTCCTAAAGCGGATTGGCCATGGATCATCTGCATAGTCTGGGACCCCCTGGGCTGCCCCTGTGCAGCCGTGAACGCATCGTAAACGCAAACTAAGGGAATGTGTGTGAAATGTGAAGACGGTCCTGGACCGCTCCGTCTTCGCCTGAATCCGGCTAGCAATGTTCGTACCGGGAGCATCGGCGAGCCTTGCGTTCGCGCCGCGCCGCCGCGATATCGGAAACGCCGCTCCCATCGCCCGTTTCCCCTCATGCAAAAACTCCGTTTCGACAATGCCTTCGTGCGCGAACTTCCTGCCGATCCCGAGCAGGTTGTTGCGGTGCGGCAAGTGGCGGCGGCGTTTTCCCGCGTGGAACCGACGCCGGTGGCAGCGCCCAAATTGGTCACTTGGTCCCCGGAAGTGGCCGCCGGGCTCGGTCTGGACGAGAGAGACCTGTCCAGGCCGGAATTCGTCCGGGTCGTCGGCGGCAATGCGCTGCTGCCGGGGATGGAGCCATGGGCGGCCAACTACGGCGGACACCAGTTCGGTGTGTGGGCGGGACAGCTCGGCGATGGCCGCGCGATCTCGCTGGGCGAGCTGGTCGACGAGCAGGGGCGGCGCCAGGAACTGCAACTGAAAGGTGCGGGGCCCACGCCGTATTCGCGCGGCGCCGATGGCCGCGCGGTGCTGCGTTCCTCCATCCGCGAATTCCTGTGCAGCGAGGCCATGCAGCACCTGGGCGTGCCCACCACGCGTGCGCTGAGCCTGGTGCTCACCGGCGAGAAGGTGGTGCGCGACATGTTCTACGACGGCCATCCGCGCGAAGAACTGGGCGCGGTCGTGTGCCGCGTGGCGCCATCGTTCATCCGCTTCGGCAACTTCGAGTTGCCCGCCTCGCGCGGCGATACCGCGCTGCTGCGGCAGCTGGTGGACTTCACCATCCGGCGCGATTTCCCGGAGCTGCGCGGCGAAGGCGAAGCGCTTTACGCCGAATGGTTCGGCCAGGTATGCGAGCGCACCGCGCTGATGGTGGCGCACTGGATGCGCGTCGGCTTCGTGCACGGCGTGATGAATACCGACAACATGTCCATCCTCGGCCTGACCATCGACTACGGTCCGTACGGATGGATCGACGATTTCGATCCGGACTGGACGCCCAATACCACGGACGCGGGCCGCCGCCGCTATCGCTTCGGGCAGCAGCCGGACATCGCATGGTGGAACCTGAGCCGCCTGGCCGGCGCGCTCGCGCCTCTGTTCGGCGGCGTGGAGCCGTTGCAGGCGGGGCTGGATCGTTACGCCCAGGCCTTCGCCGATGCCGACCGCCGTTTCGTCGCCGCCAAGCTCGGCCTGACCGAATGCCGCGACGAGGACGTGGCGCTGATGCAGTCGTTGCAGTCGCTGCTCAAGGAAGGCGAGGTGGACATGACGCTGTTCTTCCGCGCGCTGGCTGATGTGGACCCTTACGCGCCGACGCTGGAGCCGCTGCGCCACGCCTTCTACGACCCGGAGAAACAGTGGCGCACCGAGGCGGGCTTCCAGGCCTGGCTGGCCCGGTACACCGCGCGCCTCGTGGAAGACCCGCAGACGCGGGAGGCGCGCCGCGCGCTGATGCATGGCGTCAATCCGCGCTATGTGCTGCGCAACTACTTGGCGCAGGAGGCGATCGATCGCGCGGAGCAGGGCGACTATGCCGGCATCGGCGAGCTGCTGGACGTGCTGCGCCATCCGTACGACGACCAGCCGGGGCGCGAGCGTTTCGCGCAGAAGCGGCCGGACTGGGCGCGGACGAAGGCCGGCTGCTCCATGTTGTCGTGCAGTTCCTGACAGCGCCGGACGAAGCCTAGCGAGGCGCGGCGCCGATCGTTTCGACAGGTGGCGAAACGATCGCGGGGAGAGGCACGCGAGGATGCGTGCTTGTTCTCACGAGGTCCTTCGCATGTCTCTCCTGCTTTCCATCGGCCTGGCGGCCGCGCTCGGCGCAACCCAGGTACGCACCGAATATCTGCCGGCGGGCGAGCCCGGCCAACGGGTGGCCTTGCATTGCATCGAGCCGGCCGCGCCTGCGCGCCATGCCGTGCTGTTCGTGCACGGCGCCAGCTTTCCGACCCTGCTGGCCGCGGGCTTCGAGTTCGCGCCGGGCGATTCGTGGATGGCGTTCATGGCGCGCCGCGGCTACCTCGCCTGCGGATTGGATTTCCTCGGTTTCGGCGCTTCCAGCCGGCCGCCCGCGATGGCCGGCCGCGCCGCTGCGGACGCACCGGTGACGCGCGCGCCGGAAGCCGCGCGGGAGATCGGCCTGGCGGTCGACGCGCTGCACGCCACGCGCGGCATGACGGTCCATCTGGTCGCGCATTCCTGGGGCACGATTCCCGCCGCCGCGTATGCGGCCGGCCATCCCGCGACGCTGGCCTCGCTCACGCTGTTCGGCCCGGTGGTGCCCGATGGCGCGCAGGAGGCACCGACGCAGCAGGCGTGGTGGTCGATCACCGCAGAAGAGCGTTATCGGCAACTGCTGTTCGCGGATGTCCTGCCCAAGGACATGCGCCTGCTGGAGCCGGCGGTGACGTCGCGCTGGGCCGCCGCCTTCGAGGCCTCGGCGCCGCACGTGCCGGGCGACGCGCCAGGGCAACTGCGCATTCCCGCCGGGCCGCTGGCGGACATCGCCGAAGTACAGCGCGGCGACTATCCGTACGATGCCGGGCAGGTCACCGTGCCGGTGTTCGCGGTGTACGGCGACCACGACAACATCGTCGACGATACGCACGCGGCGGCCTTCCTCACGCGCTTCAGCCACAGCCCGCTCGTGTGGCGCCTGCGCATCGACCATGGTTCGCACGTGATGCACCTGGAACGGTATCGCGATTCGCTGTATCGAAGCGTCGAGGCCTTCATCGAGGCGGCGGAGGCGCAGCGGCCGTGATCGCCGTGATCTTCGAGGTCGCGCCGGCCGAGGGATGCCGTGCCGCCTATCTGGAGATCGCCGCCAGCTTGCGTCCGCAGCTGGAAGGCATCGACGGCTTCGTCTCGATCGAGCGCTATGAGAGCCTGTCCGATCCGGGCCGGCTGTTGTCGCTATCGTTCTGGCGCGACGAGGCCGCCGTGGCGGCATGGCGCGAGTTCGAGGCCCATCGCGCCGCGCAAGTGCGCGGACGCCAGGGGCTGTTCCGCGATTACCGGTTGCGCGTCGCCGAGATGGTGCGCGACTACGGAATGAACGACCGTACCCAGGTTCCCCGCGCTACGCTCTTCCCCCGCCAGGATGAGGCGCCGGGCGGAGCGCGCCGTTGAAGCTGGCGGCACACCAAGAGCTGTCCGGGATCAGCGCAACGCACTCTCGATGAACTGCCGCAGCTGCGCCGGCGGCAGCGCACCGGCCTGCCGCGCGATCTCGCGTCCGCCGCGGAACAGCATCAGCGTGGGAATGCTGCGGATACCGTAGCGTTGCGCCAGCGCCGGTTGCGCGTCGGTGTCGACCTTGGCGAAGCGCACGCGCGGTTCCCATTGCCGCGCCGCGTCGGCGAATACCGGTGCGAACGAACGGCAGGGGCCGCACCAGGTGGCCCAGAAGTCCACCAGCACCGGCAGATCGCCGCGCAAGGCAACAGCATCGAAATGCGCGGTATCCAGCTCCACCGGCCTGCCGTCGAACAGGGATTGCTTGCAGCGGCCGCACGAAGGGCGCTCGCCAAGGCGTTCCGCGGGCACGCGGTTCAGCGCGCCGCAGTGAGGGCAGGGGACATTCGCGGTGGCGGACATGGCAGACTCCGGCGGCCTGGACTTCGAGCGCAAAGATGGTGATGGCGGAGCAGGAAACAAGACGCGGACCGGGCGCGGCGAGGCGGGCGCTGCTGTGCGCCGGTGCGCTGTGGACCGTCCCGAATACCGCGCTGGGCATCATGGCCGGCCTGTGCTGCCTGCCATTCGGCGCACGCATGCGCTGGCGGCGCGACGGCCTGGCGCTGGTGTTCCTCGGTGTGCCGTGGCGCGGTGCCGGCGGCGCGATCACGTTCGGCAACGTGATCCTGTCCACCGGTCGCGAACTGGACCGGCTTTGCCTCACCTATGCGCATCGCGCGGGCTTCGGTGCGGAGCCGCCGGTGTCGCTGGCCGCGCACGAGCGCGCGCATGTGTACCAATACATGCTGCTGGGTCCGCTATTCCTGCCGCTGTATCTGCTGTGCGGCGGCGTGAGCGCGCGCAATCCGTTCGAGCGTGCCGCCGACCGCTACGCGCGGCACGGCGGCGCCGCATGGTGGCCCTGGCGGTTCAGAGCGGGTAACGCACCACCAGGTTGATGCTGTTGTTCCAGTAGCCAGAACCGCCATTGCTGGCCGACGCGGCCGAGCTGCGCGCCAGCTGCAGATCCAGGCGTCCGTTGCCGGGCAGGCGCCCCTGCAGCGAAATGCCCACGGTGTAGACGCCGGCGCCCGCGCCGTCGATCACCTGCCGTCCGCCGGAAGCCAGCGCGCGGACCTTCCAATCCTGGTTGAGGCTGTACACCCCGATCAGGCCGAACTGCCCGGAACGGTAATTGCGCGGGTTGAAGTAGACGCCGCGGCTGGGCTGGTCGCTGTGGAAGATGCGGCCGGAGAACTCGCCGCCGATCGCCGCGCTGGTTCCGGGAATGTCGTACGGGCTCAGCAGCACGCGCAGCGCGCCGCCGTCGCGGTGGTTGCCGTCGTTGAAGTTCTGCCGGTAATAGGTCGGCAGGATGTACAGGCGCGCGGCGGGACGCACGCTCACGCCGGCGCTGAACAGGTTGTAGAGCAGGTGATGGTCGATCGCCGTATCGGTCGGCACCGGCGCGCGCTCGGCGCCGGCGGTGAAACTGAAGCGGTCGTTCGGCTGGATCGTCCAGTCGGCATTGCCCTGCGCATAGCTCCTGCCGCCACTGCGGCCGGGGCCGACGCGCAGGTTGATCGCATGGTCCTCGCCCAGGCGGATCTGCCCGGTCAGCGACAGGTCGTCCAGATGACGCGAACGGCCGGCGTGGTCGACGTGCGTGGTGCCTGCGGCGACGCCCCAGCGCTGCGAGACGTTCTCGCTGGAGGAGGGCGCGAACCGATAGGCGGCGGCGACGCGCCAGGTGTCCAGGCCATCGCTGTCGTGGCTGTAGCCGAAGCCGCCTTCCACCTGGGCGGCGTGGTTGAAGGCCACGTCGTCCTTCAGCAGCCGGTACTGCGTGCCGAGGTAACCCTCGGTGGAAGGTGCGGGTGCGGCGTCGAGATAAGGCTCGCCGCGATCGAGCCAGCCCAAGGCCTGCTCGGCGCGCAGCAGCTCCACCGTGGGCCGCGTCTGGCTCATGGCGTAAGGCGCGACCAGCGCATGCGCTTCACGCGGGAAATCGCGCGCGTTGAGCGCCTGGGCCAGGCCGGTGGACGCGGCCTGCTTCGCGGCGTCGTCGGCGGCGGCATCGCGGGCGATGCGGAAGGCGCGATCGGCCGCGGCATAGTCGCCCAGCCACAGCGTCGCCTGGCCCAGGCCCATCGCCGCGGCGTAGCGTTCGTCGTTCGACGCGCCGTCGCCCGCCAGCGCCGCGGCGAAATGGTCGCGCGCCTGCGCCGGCTGGTTCGCGGCGAGCGCCTCGCGGCCGGCGCGGATGTCCTCCGCCACGGAGACCGCCTGGGCATGCAGCGCCGCGGCCGGCGCGAGCAGCAATGCCATCAATGGCCAACGCATGTTCATTTCGTTCCCCAGCGCTTGCGCATCCTCAGCAGCTCGGCGGCGTAGCCCAGCACGCAGCCGGGCTGCAGCACGATGCCGTAGAAGAGCGTATAGACCAGCAGCCCCAGCGGGTTGTGACGCACCTTCAGTCCTTGCGCGCGGAACATGCGCGACTGGATGAAGAACATCAGGTAATTGACCAGGCCGGCCATCGGCAGCACCAGCAAGGTCATCGGCCCGGCCAGCCAGTAGATGCCGAAGCAGGCCAGGATCAGGCCCGGGATGAAGACCAGCGTGTAGACCAGGTCCATGTACGGGAACAGCAGGTTCCACCAGATGAAGAGCGTGCTCATGCGGCGCTGGAACAGCAGTTCCCAATGCGTCTTGAACGCTTCGATCAGGCCGCGCGACCAGCGCTGGCGCTGGCGGATGAACTGGTGGAAGGTGGTGGGCGCGTTGGTGAAGGTCACCGCGTCCTCGCAGTAGCCCACGCGATGGCCCAGGCGCAGGATCGCCCAGGTCAGCACGATGTCTTCGCCCACGCATTCCGGCCAGCCGCCGACCTGGCGGAGGATGTCGGTGCGATAGAGCGAGAACGCGCCCTGCGCCACCAGCGTGCCCTGGAACAGGCTCTGCAGGCGCTTCACCGCGGCGATGCCGTGGAAGTAATCCCACTCCTGCATGCGCGTGATCAGATTCAGGCGCGAGTTGCGCACCAGCACGGCACCCGCCACCGCGGCGGTGTTCGGCGGATCGCTCAGATAGCGCTCGACCAGGCGGCGCAGCGCGTGGCGATAGAGATACGAATCCGCGTCCAGCGTGATGGTCAGCGGCTGCGTGGCGTGGCGCAGCCCGACATTGAGCGCGTTGGCCTTGCCGCCGTTGCACTTCAGGTCGATCACGTGCAGCCACGGGTAGCGCACGGTACGGAGCTTGTCCATGGTGCCGTCGGTGGAACCGTCGTTGATGACGATGACTTCCAGCGTGCCGCCGTAGTGCTGCTTATCGATGCTCGACAGCGTGGAGAGGATCGACTCTTCCTCGTTGTAGGCGGCCACGAGCACGGTGATGCCGGGCAGTTCGGCGTCCGGAATCGGGCGCCGCTTCGGCCGGCGGTCGAACAGCAGGCCAGCGACCAGGAAGGCGTTCATGAAGCCCGGCAGGATCGCGATGCCGAAGATCATCAGCATCGCCAGGAAGTTGCCTTCCACCGCGGCCAGGTCATGCACCCAGCGGCGCGCCAAAAGGTACGACACGATCGACCAGGCGAGCGCCGTCGCCACGGTGAAGGCGAACTTCATGCGTACCGAGAGGTAGTAGCGGCGATGACGCTCGGCGTCGGCCGCCACGCTGGGCGATGGCGCGATCGGCGGCAGCGGTGCCGGATACTTGGACCAGTCTTGGGCATGCGTGCTCATGGCGGCTTCCGTGATGGGCGGCGACGGCACGAGGACTACCTGCCCCTGCCAGCGTGGCGCCGGAGTGGAACGTGGTTCGCTTGCGATGGAATCGGTTCCGGGCCTGTGCCTGCTTCCGGCCCGGTCTTTCGCTGCATGGAGTGGCAAAAGCTATGCCATGGCGGGCGCCGCTGAATTGGCTATAAAAACAGTGACATACGCGCCCCTTTGTGCGCGCTTACCTGAATGCGCGAGATCAGGTGTTTGCGCTTGGTCACAAAATGACGAGGCGCGACCGGCACCTGGGCCGGCAGGTCCCCGGTCGGAACGGGCGCGGGCCGAGCCGCGACGGGGGGCGCTCAGTTGCCGCTTCCCTGCGTAGTGGGTGCGGGACGTGGCTGGGGCTTCGGGCGTGGGCCGTTGCCCGGACCCGGGCCGTTACCGGGGCCAGGCGGCCGCGTACCCGGGCCGGGTCCCGGACGGTGTCCTCCGTTCCAGCCGGGGTGGGGGCGCGGCGGGGGACGGACGATGGGGCGGGGCGGCGGCGGGCGGACGATCGGGCGCGGCGGAGGCCGGTGGATGGGGCGGTGATACCAGTAATCGCGATGGCGGTAGAACGGGCGGTCGCTGTAATAGCTGCCCCAGTAGCTGCCGATCACGAAGGTGATGACCGGAATGCCGATGCGCGCGCCGTAGTCGCGCACGATCACGGGCCGGTCCTGGTAGGTGTACTGGACGTAGGTACCGGAAACCCAGCCGCGCGCGCCCAGGGCGACGACGTCGCACCATTCCCAGCCTTCGGTGCAGCCTTGAATCGACACGGGACTGCCGATCGGCACGACGGTGACCACCGGATACTGGATGTCCGGTCCGGCGCGCAGGTTCACGTTGCCGGTCACGTAGCCATCGGCCGCAAAGGCGGGCAGGGCAAGGGCGGCGAAAAAGGCGAGCACGTACTGCAGGAGGCGTTTCATCGCGTTACTCCCAGGCCGTGAATCGACGGGCCGGCGAACCAGCCGGCGCACTGTGACGCCCGAAGCCGGCTCGACGCAAGCGACCGCCGTCAGGTTTCCGGCGAGATGCCTTTGGCCATGGCGCGCCGGCGCTGCCACAGGAACACGGGCAGCCCGAGCAGCAACAGCACGCCGCCCCACAGCAGCGCCTCGGCCCCGGTGCCGACCAGCGCCCACAGGCTGTATGCCAGCGCCAGCGCCGCCACCGCGCGCCGCGCGATGCCGGCCGTCCGTTCGATGCGCCACCACGCCAGCACGGTGAGCACGTAGGGGAGCAGGGTCGCGGCCGTCGAAAGCAAGATCGACAGGGTGAACAGCGCCACCAGCGTCTTGCTGCCGTTGGCGGCGATCAGGACGCTGGCGAGCACGCTGCTGAGCAGGAGTCCGAACCAGGGTGTGCCGCGTGCGTCGGTGCGCGCGAACGGCGCGGGAAACAGGCCGTCCTGCGCGGCGGCATAGGGTGTCTGTCCCTGCAGCAGCACCCACCCGTTGAGCGCGCCGAGGCAGGACACCGCCGCGACCAGCCCCATCGCCCATCCGGCAGCCGGACCCCAGGCCTGCGCGGCCGCGGCGGCCATCGGTGCGGCGGAGGCCTGCGCGGCGCTGCGCGGCAACAGGCCGATCACAGCGGTGCAGGCAAGCATGGTAGCGAGGCCCGCGATCAACATGCCCGCCACGGTGGCGCGCGGCACCGTGCGCAGTGGATCGCGCACCACGCCGGTGGGCACCGTCGCCGCCTCCAGGCCGAGAAACGCCCACAGGGTGAGCGAGGCCGTGGCGGTGGTCACCGCGGCCAGGGACTGGCCGCTGGGATTGAAGGGGCGGTACGCATTCCCGTGTACCAGCGCGAGTCCGGCTATGCCGAAGACGATCAGGGGCACGATCTTCAAGGCGGTGGTGGCCAGCTGCATGCGCCCGGCTTCGCGCACGCCGGCCGCGTTGACCGCCGTGCAGAGCCACAGCGCGGCCAGCGCCGCCGCGGTGCCGCGCCAGGGTGCGGCGCCGGCGGCCGGCCAGATCGCGCCCAGGCTGCCGGCGAACGCCACGGCGATCGCCGCATTGGCGGTCCACACGCAGGTCCAGTAACTCCATGCGGCGACGAAGCCCGCGGCGTCGCCGAAGGCGAGCCGCGCATAGGCATATGCGCCGCCGTGGTTGGCCACGATCTGCGCCAGCCAGGCGTGCACCAACGCCAGCAGCAGCGCGCCGGCCAGCGTGAATCCCCAGCCCAGCAGGCTCGCCGCTCCATAGGGCGCGAGCGATGCCGGCAACACGAACACGCCCGAGCCGATCATGTTGCCCACCACCAGTGCGGTGAGCATCCATGGGCCCAGCATGCGGGCCGGCCGGGTCATGCGCCGGCGTCGGCCGAGGCGTCGCGATAGGCGCGGCGCAGCAGTTCGTGGAAGTGATGCACCGCGTTCTCACGCAAGGGATTGAGCCGTCCGGCTTCGTAAGAGCCGGAGGCCAGCCCGCGCTGCACGTCCTCGCAGATGGTCACATCCTCGACCTGCACTTCGTCGCTGAAAGCGATATCGGCGGCACGCCGCGCCTGCGCGGCTTCGCTCGCATCCGGCGCGTAGTAGAAGTCGAACTCCACGCGGCAACGATCCACGCTCAGCGGCAGCACGCGATTGGTCTGCAGGCGGCCGGGCAGGATGTTGAGCATGGTGTTGGGATAGAGGAAGTAGTACAGCGCCTCGCCGCTGCCGTAGAGATCGCCGGCGCTTTCCAGCGGGCTGAACTGGTAGGAGTACCACTCAGCGGTTTCGGTGACGTAGCTGCGATAGTCGAGCAGGCTGTTCAATCCCGGGTGGATGTGCGGTACGTGGTAACCCTCCAGGTAATTGTCCACGTACACCTTCCAGTTGCAGGCCACGTCGTAGCCGACATGGTGGTGAAACTCGAAATCGCCCAGTGTGCGGCCAGCCCCAAGCCGCTGATCGATGCCATCGACGAAGCGCTCGAACGGCGGCGCCTCGCCGATGGCCACGAAGACGAGGCCCTGCCATACGCGCAGGCGCACTTCCGGCAGGCGGATCGCCGCCGGATCGAAATCCGGCGTCCGCCCCATCTCCGGCGCCCCGCGCAGCACGCCGTCCAAGCCATAAGTCCAACCGTGGTAGCGGCAGCGCAACGCTTTCGCCCCCTTGCCGTCGCAACTGGCGATCGGCCCGGCGCGATGGCGGCAGACATTGTGGAAGGCACGGATGCTGCGCTCGTCACTACGCACGACCAGCAACGGCAGCCCCGCGACCTCCGCGACCACATGATCCCCCACACCCGCCAGCTGCGATTGGTGACAAACCAACTGCCAGCTACGCGCGAAGACCGCGCGCGCATCGAGCGCCGGTGCGGACGGATGGACATAGAAGCGGGAGGAAAGCGCGAGCGCGTGATCGAGCGCCTGCGGAGCGAGGACGTCGGGCGAAAGGAGGTCGGTCATGATCCGGGTCCGCCGGGTGTGAAGGGTGAGTATCGGCGTGGGGGGCGGTGGGGGGAAGGGGCCGTGTAGGTCAGGTTCCGGCGAGCCCCGCCCCTCATCCCACCTTCTCTCCCACGGGGACTACCTTCGGATCGCCCGAAGGGGAGAAGGAGAAGTGAATACCGAGGCAAGCAAAAACAAAAACAAGAGCGAGCGAAGCGACGCTCCGTGCCGCTCTTGATCTCCCGGGTTCCCTTCGCGGCGGTGAGGGCTGGACGATCAGGCCGCCAAAGGCGGGCGGGGACATGGATGTCCCCGCCTTTTCGATCAGGGCAGGATGCCCTGTCGAAAAGCCCGGCCAGCCCTCAACGCACCCGCAGCAGCGTAGGCTGCGGAGGGCGCCGCGCAGGGGGCCCTTCTTCTTGGTTACTTCTTCTCGTGGTCCCCCTTGAGGGGATGGGCAAGCAAGAAGAAGTAACTCGCTCTCCGGCAGGAGAGCGAAACCCTCGCCCGAGAGGGCGAGACACGGCTGGCGACCACCTCGCGACAACCGAGCCGTGTCGCCCCCGGGTGACTCGCTGCGCTCGCCCCTTCGGGGCCGCCCTCCAAGCGTTCTCCGCACTACGCGCTCCGTCCGGCCTGCGCCGGCATGACGAGTAGGTGAGTGCGAGGCGGCCCTCAGCGTCCGTTGGAGTCCGCGGGCTCGCCCCATGACGTCACGTCACAACGAGCAACACCCCAACGCCAACCGCGAAGCCCTTCACTCCAACTGCGCCTGCACCTCATTAATCGAATGACGAATCCGCGCACTGAACGTCGAATCCGCATGGTGAATCATCACCAGCCGCTCCGTCGCGCGCGTCATCGCCACGTACAACAGCCGCGCCTCCTCCGCCTCGTCCTTGCCCGGCATCGGCAACGACCCCAGCCCCGGGATGATCACCAGCGGAAACTCCAGCCCCTTGCTCGAGTGCATGGTGACCAGCTTGACCGTGTCCTCGCCAGGCGCGAACAGCGTGCGCTTGCCGTCGCCGTCGGCGAGCGTGCTGGGAATTTCCGCGCGCTGCAGCGCCTCGTGCAAGCGTTCGCCTTCCCACTTGTTGCGGAAAATCACCGCCATGTTCGCGAGCGGGCGGCCCAGCGTGCGCTCCTCGCGCAGGCGATCGATGATCGCCGGCAGCTGGTCCTCCGTGCGCTCCACGCGGATCAGCTCGGGCAAGGCGCCGCGGCGGCCGGCGCTTTCGGGCGCGACCAGCGGCACGCCGTCGTCGCCGTCTTCGTCGCGACCCAGCAGCAATTCGTTGGCGAAGCCGCGCGCCACCGAGAGGATCTCCAGCGTGTTGCGGTAGTTGAGCTTGAGGATGGTGGTGCGGCCCTGCGCCTGCACGCCCAGGCTCTTCCAGCTCAGGCGCTTGCGGTCGGGCTTGCCGTAGATGTTCTGCGCGTCGTCGTACAGCACCAGCAGCGAGTTGGTGCTCGGATCGATCATCTGCACGATCAGCTTGTACCACTCCGGCTCGAAGTCGTGGCCTTCGTCGATCAGCACGGCGCCGTACTGGAAGCGCGGGATCTGTCCCTTGTCCACGCCTTCGATCACCGCTGGCGGCAGCGCGTCGAAGAAGCCGCGCCCCTCCGGCGGCAGCGGCACGTGGTACGCGGTGAGCATCGCACGGCACCACTTGTGGAAGTTGTATACCTGCACCTTGTCGCTCAGGCCGCGCTCGCCCATGAGCTGGTCGAGGCGCGCGGCGAGCGTCTTGTTGTAGCAGAGCACCAGGATGGGCTTGTTCAGCGCGCGCGCCAGATGCATCGCGCGGAAGCCGAGGATCATGGTCTTGCCGGAACCGGCCACGCCATGAATGATGCGGTGCTCGTCGCCCAGCGAGCGCGCGAGCTGTTCCTGCTGCGCATCCATCACCTTGATCAGATCGGGAATCTCGACCTTGGCGACTGCGCCGCCGGTCGCCTGGTCGAACAGGCCGAACTGGCCGGAGCCCGGCTCCACGCGGATTTCCGGGAACAGGTGCCAGCGCACGCGATCGATCTGCGGCAGCGTGAGCGCGGTGGGGAAGATCTGCGGGTACATGGCCCACAGCCGTTCCTGGAACGTCTCCGAATCGACCGATTCGTACATCTCGTCCTGGCAGATCACCAGGTGCGAGGGGATCACGGCATCCAGGCCGCCGGCGATGAACTGTTTGCGGCTGATGTTGGACAGCACCACGCCGTAGCCCCACGGCATGATCAGTTTGCCCGCATAGGGATGCCCGGGTGGATGGCGCAGCGCGGGGTCGTGCTGCAGCACCTTGTACACCTCGGTGGCGCAGTCGCGTGCCTGCATCAGCGGGTTGTGCTCCTTCACGCTGGCGCGGCCGGTGAGCAGGGTGAACAGGGTGGGGTCGGCCTGCTGGATGGTGTCCGGCTTCCAGTCCTTCACTTCCAGCGTCAGCAGGCCGCGGCGCGGATGGAACACGATGAAGTCGGGGTGGCGCTGGCGCGGGCCGATCGGCACGTCGTACCACAGCAGGTAGTCGTCTTCGAGTTTCTGCTCCAGCCGCTCGGAGAAGCGCTTTTCGCCGCTGGTCATCCGCGGCAGGCAGCTGGATCGGGTCGGAATGAGCGTCGCCACCGGGGCTTCCCTACGAACGTGGTGGCGGCGACGTTAACGGATCGTGGTGCCGTGTCAATTCGCGGCCTGGCGCGGGCGGCCGCGGATTTTCTTCAAGACGGCCGGCGCGGGGCGGCGCACCATGGCGGCCGTGACCACCACGGAGCCCCGCCATGCACGCCGCCGACGATACCCAGGCACTGCCCGTCATCCACGAAGTTTTCCCCTATCTGCGCGTGCACGACGCGGAAGCCGCGCTGGCCTATTACCGGCAAGTCTTCGGGGCGAACGTGCGGCTGCGGCTCGACGAGAAGGGCACGGGCCGGATCGGCCATGCCGAGCTGGTGCTCGGCACCGCCGTGATCATGGTGTCCGACGAATACCCTGAGTGCGGCATCCTCGGGCCGCGCAGCGTGGGCGGCGCCAGCGTCACCCTGCATCTGCACGTGGACAATGCCGACCGGCTGCTCGCGCGCGCGGTGGCGGCCGGAGGCACGCTGGTGCGCCCGCCAGCGGATGCCTTCTACGGCGAGCGGGGCGGCATGGTGCGAGACCCCTTCGGCCATGAATGGCTGATCGGCCACACCATCGAGGAGGTCAGTGCCGAGGAAATGCAGCGGCGCTACGACGAGTTGATGGCCGGCGCCTGATCAGAGCCAGCGGTGCAGCGCCTCGGGCGGCATGCCGACCCGGCGGCAGGCGCGGCTGGCGATGCCGTCCCGCAGCGCGGCGCGGAACAGCGGCGACAAGGTCCGCAGCGTGCGTGCCGTGAGCCTGGCCTGGGCGTTCTGCAAGGCCGTGCGTTCCAGCAGCACCCCCGCCCAGGGCGGCAGCAGCGAAGCGCCGGCCTGCAGGAACAGATCGCGCGACAGGCCGGCGGCGGGCACGGGCAGGCGTACGCGCGAAAGGATCGCCAGCACCGTGCGCGAGCGTTCGCCATATTCCAACTGGGGACGCACGTGCTCGAAGTAGGCGGCGACTTGCGCCTCCGACGCAGGCACGTCGCGGGCGCCCAGCGCTTCCGCCACGCGGCGGACCTCGTCGTAGTAGCGGTCCGCCGCGCCGGCCGGCATGGAGATGCCGCTGAAACGGCGATAGCCCTGCAGGAAACTGTGCGCCTCGGTGACATGGACCCAGGTCAGCAGGTCCGGATCGTCCGCGGCGTAGGGGCGTCCGTCTTCCGCCGTGCCGACCACCTGGGCGTGGATGTGCCTGACATGGCTGATGAGCCGTTCCGCGGCTTCGCGGGGTGCGTAAGTGGTACCGCCGACGAAGGCGGTGGTGCGGCGCAGGCGTCCGACCAGATCCTCGCGGAAATTGGAGTGGTCCCACACGCCGGCCAGGGCCAGCGGATGCAGGGTCTGCAGCATCAGGGCGGCGAGGCCGCCGGCGAGCATGCCGGGGAAGTCCGAATGCACGCGCCAGGTGGCGCTGTCCGGCCCGAACAGGCCGGGATCGCCCACGGGCTGGTCGTAGTCGAGCCCGCCACTGCCGTGGCGGGGAAAGGCGCCGAGCACCCAGCGCCGGATCGAGGCGCGGGCGGGCAGGGTCAGCAGCTCCATGGGGGAGGTCATGCGCGCCATTGTAGGCCGGCCGGCCTAGTGGCATGCCCGCGCTAATCCCATGTCCGGGGCGCGAGGCGTATGGACGTCCAAATTCCGCCGAAGGTGTTCCCGATACTTTTTTGCCACCCGGGGGTTTGCATCCGCCGGCCGCTGTGTTATCCATACGCCCCATGAACCTTTCCTCCGCCCGCTATTACTTTTGGTTTTACGGCTATCCGATGCCGCAGGCGGAGGAAGGGGCGCGATCGTAAGCAGCAACATCGATCACCATCCCGAAAAGCCGCCAGCCTTCCACTGGCGGCTTTTTTCATGGCCGCCGCTGGATCCCCACCAGGAACCCCGAGCCATGACAGTGCCCCACACCGACGACCTGCGCATCCGCGCCATCACACCGCTGAGCACGCCCGCGGAGGTCATGCACGACTGCGCCGCGGGCGAGCGTGCTCTCGACACCGTGGCGCATGCCCGCACGGCCGTGCACGACATCCTCGCCGGACAGGACGACCGCCTGGTGGTGGTGATCGGACCTTGTTCGATCCATGACACCACCGCGGCGTTGGAATACGCGCGCCGGCTGGTGGCACAGCGGCGCCGTTTCGCGGACACGCTGGAGATCGTCATGCGGGTATATTTCGAGAAGCCGCGCACCACGGTGGGCTGGAAGGGGCTGATCAATGATCCCGACCTGGACGGCAGCTTCCGGATCGACAAGGGCCTGCGCCTTGCGCGCACCCTGCTGCGCGACATCAACGAGCTGGGCGTGCCGGCCGGTTGCGAATTCCTGGACATGATCACGCCGCAATACATCGCCGACCTAGTGGCGTGGGGCGCGATCGGCGCGCGCACCACGGAGAGCCAGGTGCATCGCGAGCTCGCCTCGGGGCTGTCCTGCCCGGTGGGGTTCAAGAACGGCACGGACGGCAATGTGAAGATCGCCGTGGACGCGGTGCAGGCGGCATCGCAGCCGCATCATTTCATGGCCGTGACCAAGGACGGCCGCACGGCGATCGCCAGCACCCTGGGCAACGAAGACTGCCACGTGATCCTGCGCGGCGGCCGCCAGCCGAACTACGACGCGCGCAGCGTCGACGCGGCCTGCGAGGCGATCGCGAAGCCCGGCGTCGCGCCGCGGCTGATGGTGGACGCCAGTCACGCCAACAGCGCCAAGCAGCCGGAGAACCAGCCGCGCGTGATCGACGATATCGCGGGCCAGATCGAGGACGGCGAACGCCGCATCATCGGCGTCATGGTGGAAAGCCACCTGGTGGGTGGGCGCCAGGATCTGGTCCCCGGCCAGCCCTTGCGCTACGGCCAGAGCATCACCGACGGCTGCATCGACTGGGACGCCTCGGTGAGTGTCCTGGAGCGGCTGGACGAAGCCGTACGCCGGCGCCGCGCGGGCTCCGGCGCGGCGGCGCGGCGGCGCCAGGCGGTGGGTTGCTGAGCGATGCGCTCTGGAGCGGGAACGCTTCGTTCCTTCCATCGAAGGACAACTTGCCGGCGTCAGCCTTCCAGCGCGGCGTCCAGGCTGATGTCCGCCCGGAGCACCTTCGACACGGGACAGTTGCGCTTGGTGTCCTGCGCGATGCCGTCGAAGGCGGCGGTATCGATGACCGGCACCTTGGCCCGGCAGGTGAGGGTGACTGCGGTAATCGCAAAGCCTTCGCCGTCCTTGTCGAGGGTGACGACGGCGTTCGTCTCGATCCGTTCGGCGGTAAACCCGGCCTGGCCCAGCGCTGCCGCCAGGGCCATTGTGTAGCAGCCCGCATGCGCGGCGGCGATCAGCTCCTCCGGGTTGGTGCCCGGGCCGTCCTCGAAGCGCGAGCGGAATCCATAGGGCGCATCGCGCAGCACGCCGGTTTCGGTGGAAATCTGGCCCTTGCCGTCCTTGAGGTTGCCACTCCAGTGGGCGGATGCGCGGCGTTTCATGGCGATGCTCCCGTGGTGGTGGAACGCACAGCGTGCGCCTCCCGGCATGCAGGGAACGCGAACGTGCCGTTCACGGCGCGGGGCACGCGCGCTGCCCTATGCTGGCGTCTCTTCGCCACCCGCCGGTAACCGCCGATGAGCTACGACATCAAGCACCAGCCGAACGAACAGCGTTTCTCCACCGCGGTGGAGCTGGAACTGTGCCTGCTCGACTACACCCTGTCGGGCAACGTCATGACCATCACGCACACCGAGGTGCCGCCGCCGGTGGAAGGGCGGGGCATCGCCTCCGCCCTGGTCAAGGCCGCGCTGGACTACGCCCGCGAACAGGGCTGGAAGGTGCGGCCCGCGTGTTCTTACGCCGACGCCTGGATGCGCCGCCATCACGATTACGAGAATCTGCGCGCGAGCTGAGCGCATCGCTATGATGCCTGTGGTCGCCATCGACCCAGGAGGATCGCGATGAACAGCACTGCCGGAACGCGACGGCCGAAGACGCACCGTCGCTTCCATTACCTGCGCGCGCGGCCGCGCCTGATGGGATCGATGGCCATCTTTCTGGTGACGCTCATCGCGTTGTATGGCTCCGGCGTGGGCACCTCGATGGGCTTGCTGCTGGCGTTCGACTTCGCCGCCCTGGTCTACCTGAGCCTGCTGGCCGTGCTGTTCAGCCGAGCG
Organism: Dyella sp. BiH032; assembly: GCF_031954525.1. Taxonomy (NCBI): domain Bacteria; kingdom Pseudomonadati; phylum Pseudomonadota; class Gammaproteobacteria; order Lysobacterales; family Rhodanobacteraceae; genus Dyella; species Dyella sp. BiH032. Next base: position 3,564,502 of record NZ_CP134867.1, on the reverse strand, counting down.
ACCCCGGAACTAATGCGATGCCAGGCGCGCGCGCAGGACACGGGCCGCTGGGGGTTCCTGTGGAGCGCGATCGTGCTGACGGGCGTGGTGATGGTGGCGCTGGGTGCGGAGCTGCACGGCAAGGGCGGCACCGGCGCCATCGTGCTGGCGGCGGGCAGCATCGTGTTGTCGTGGCTGTTCATGAACACGATGTTCGCGATGCATTACGCGCACGGTTATTACGGGGATTTCGGCAAGAAGCACGAGGGTTTGCAGTTTCCGGAGACGCCGGAGCCGGATTACTGGGATTTCGCGTATTTCTCGATCGTGATCGGGATGACGTTTCAGGTGTCGGATGTGCAGATTACGAGTCGCTATTTGCGGCGGGTGGCGTTGTTGCACAGTGTGATTGCGTTTTTTTTCAATGTTTTCATTATTGCGTTGAGTGTGAATGTGGTGGCGGGGAAGGCTTGAACGGGCGGGCGTAGCGAGTCGTCCCGCGGCGGCACGGCTCGGTTGTCGCGGCGTGGTCGCTGGCCTTGTCTCGCCCGGAGGGCGAGGGTTTCGCTCTCCTGCCGGAGAGCGAGTTACTTCTTCTTGCTTGCCCAAGAAGAAGTAACCAAGAAGAAGGGCCCCCTGCGCGGCGCCCTCCGCAGCCTTCGCTGCTCCGGGTGCGTTGAGGGCTGGCCGGGCTTTTCGACAGGGCATCCATGCCCTGATCGAAAAGGCGGGGACATTCATGTCCCCGCCCGCCTGCGGCGGCCTGATCGTCCAGCCCTCACCGCCGCGAAGGGAACCCGGGAGATCAAGAGCATCACGGAGCGTCGCTTCGCTCGCTCTTGTTTTTGTTCTTGCTTGCCTCGGTACGCACTTCTCCTTCTCCCCTCCGGGCGACCCGAAGGTAGTCCCCGTGGGAGAGAAGGCGGGATGAGGGGCGGGTGCTCGCGATACCGCTGCTAGAGCCAAAACAACCTGCCTTACGCTTCGCAAAAGAACCACTGATGTTGAGCTGGCCAGCACGCGCGAACGAAAGGGCTGGCGGACGCTCTCATCAATCCCTCAAATTATCGAATTGCAATGGCAATTCCACTTCCGCTTTGCGCAACACCTGCATCGCCATTTGCAGATCGTCGCGCTTCTTGCCGGTGACGCGCAGCTTGTCGCCGTTGATCTGGGCTTCGACCTTGATCTTCGCTTCTTTCAGCGTGGCGACGAGTTTCTTAGCGATGGCCTGTTCGATGCCCTGTTTCACGGTGATCTTCTGACGGGAGCCGCCGAGGTTGGTTTCGGGCTCGGCGACGTCGAGGGCGCGGACGTCGATCTTCCGGGAGACGAGGCGGCCGCGGAGGATGTCCAGCATCTGCTGCAGCTGGAATTCGCTGGGGGCGCTCTGGGTGATGACGAACTTGTCCAGCTCGAACTTCGCCTCGGTGCCTTTGAAGTCGAACCGGTTGGCCAACTCGCGGTTGGCCTGGTCGACGGCGTTGGTGAGTTCGTGCTTGTCGACTTCGGAAACTACGTCGAAGGAGGGCATGGCCGTTTCTCTTGGGAAAACCAGTGGGGAAGTGTACGCGGGTAGGGGATAATCCGTCCCCTTGGGCAGGCGGCAGCGGGTGATGGCGTGAAGGTGGATGTGCTGGTGATCGGCGCGGGTGCGGCGGGACTGATGTGCGCGATCGTCGCGGGACAGCGCGGGCGCCGCGTGCTGGTGGTCGACCACGCCAACAAGCCGGGGAAGAAGATCCTGATGTCCGGCGGCGGCCGCTGCAATTTCACCAACCTCGGCGTGACGCCGGCGCAATACCTGTCCGCCAATCCGCACTTCGCCAAGTCGGCGCTGGCGCGCTACACGCCGGCGGATTTTATCGCGCTGGTGGAGAAGCACCGCATCGCCTATCACGAAAAAGAGCTGGGGCAGCTGTTCTGCGACGAGTCTTCCAAGCTCATCGTGCGCATGCTGCTGGACGAGTGCGCCGCCGTCGGCGCGCGCGTGGAAACCAGTTGCGCGGTGGAGCGCGTGCGCCGGACGGACGAGGGTTTTTCCTTACAGACCGCGCGGGGCGAGGTGCATGCCAACGCGCTGGTCGTCGCCACGGGCGGCTTGTCGATCCCGAGCATGGGCGCGACCGGCTTCGGCTATGAGCTGGCGCGGCAGTTCGGCCACGACGTGCTGCCGACCCGGGCGGGGCTGGTGCCGCTGACGTTGAGCGGCAAGCACCAGGAGCGCTACCAGGATCTGGCCGGCGTGGCCCTGCCGCTGGTGGAAACGCGGATCGGCAAGCGCCGTTTCCGTGCGGGCATGCTGTTCACGCATCGCGGCATCAGCGGTCCGTCGGTGTTGCAGATTTCCTCTTACTGGCAACCGGGCGACGACCTGCGGATCGACCTGCTGCCCGGCCAGGATGTGGCCGGCTGGCTGCAGGCGCAGCGCAATGCGCGCCCGGCCATGGAGCTGAAGAACGTGCTGGCCGACGTGCTGCCGCGTCGGCTGGCGCAGCGCCTGTGCGAGGTCTGGTTCGAGAGCCGGCCGATGAAGCAGTACCGCCCGGCGGAGCTGGATGCCATCGGCGCGCAGCTGCGCGACTGGCCCATCGTCGCCAGCGGCACCGAGGGCTACCGGACTGCCGAAGTGACGCTGGGTGGCGTCGATACCGACGGACTGTCGTCGGCCACGATGCAATCGAAACATGTGCCGGGCCTGTACTTCATCGGCGAGGTGGTGGATGTCACTGGCTGGCTGGGCGGCTACAACTTCCAGTGGGCCTGGGCTTCTGGGCATGCCGCCGGGCTGGTGGCCTGAAGTGCACGCGATGTCCACTGGCGCCGGCGCATGGTGAATGCACGCGAAAACCAGGCATCTCTTCGGCCACCCCGATAGAGATTCCCGATGCCTTTCCATTTCCCATTCGTTCGCGGAGAGCATGCATGAAAGTCGGATTCATCGGCCTGGGCGCGATGGGCAGCGCGATGGCCAGCAATCTCATCAAGGCCGGCCATGCGGTAACGGTCTGGAACCGTTCGCCCGAAGCCACCGAACCGCTCGCATCGCTGGGCGCCAAAGTGGCGAGCACGCCGGAACGCGCCGCGCAGGGCGAGGTGCTGTTCAGCATGTTGTCCAACGACAAGGCCGTGCGCGAGGTGGTGCTGGACAGCGGCCTGCTCGACGAGATGGACAAGGGTACGGCCCACGTCAACCACGCCACCGTGTCGGTGGCCCTGGCGCGCGAGCTGGCGGCAGCGCATGAGGAGCGCGGGCTGGACTATCTGGCGGCGCCGGTGTTCGGACGTCCGGACGTCGCCGCGGCCGGACGGCTCAATATCGTTGTCGCCGGCAAGCCGGCGGTCGTCGAGCGGATGCGGCCGCTGCTGGAGGCCATGGGCAGCGCGATCTGGCCGATGGGCGAGGAGGCGGAACGCGCCAACGTGGTGAAGATCGCGGGCAACTTCATGCTGGGCGCGGCGATCGAAAGCATGGCCGAAGCTTCGGCGCTGGCGCGCGCCCATGGCGTGAGCGCGGGCGATTTCCTGGAACTGATGACCAGCACGCTGTTCGCCTCGCCGCCCTACCAGGGCTACGCGAAGCTGATCGCGGAACAGCGCTTCAAGCCGGCCGGCTTCGCGCTGCCGCTGGGCTACAAGGACATCAACCTGGCCTTGTCCGCCGCCGACGCGGCACGCGTGCCGCTGCCGTTCGCCAGCGTGCTGCGCGACAGCCTGCTGGAAACGCTGGCGCTGGGCGACGAGGACGTGGACTGGTCGGCGCTGGCGATGGTCGCTGCGCGGCGCGCGGGACTGGATCGCGCAGGCTGAATCAGCCGCGCGTCTGGCGCGCCTGCCGGCGGCGGGCGAGCCAGGCGTCGAGCTGGTTGGCGAATGCCTGCTTGTCGCGCGGGTGGAAGGCGGCGGGGCCGCCGGTATCGATGCCGGCGCCGCGCAGTTCTTCCATGAAGTTCCGCATGCCCAGGCGCTGGGCGATGGTATCGGTGGTGAACAGTTCGCCGCGCGGATGCACGGCCAGCGCCCCCTTGGCGATCACCTGAGCGGCGAGTGGGATGTCCTGGGTCACTACCAGGTCGCCGGGCGCGACGCGCTGGGCGATTTCCGCGTCGGCGACGTCGAAGCCGCCGGCCACCTGGATGGCGCGCACGAAGCGCGACGGGGGCGTGCGCAGGAACTGGTTGGCGACCAGCGTGACCGGCACCTGTTCGCGTTCGGCGGCGCGGAACAGGATTTCCTTGATGGCGACGGGGCAGGCGTCCGCGTCCACCCAGATGCTGGCATCCGCATAGGCAGGCGGGAGCTTCAAGCGGTGCCGTCCCAGCGCAGCGTGCCGTCGACCACAGTGTTGGTGCGGCCGCCGATCCACACCGCGCCGTCGATGATGCGCACGCGCAGGCTGGCGTCATGGCCGATCTCGCGGCCCTGGCTGACGGTGTAGCCGGACGCCAGCGGACCTTGCGGTTCGGCGTGGGCGATATAGGCGGCGATCAGGCCGTTCGCCGCGCCGGAGGCGGGGTCTTCGACGATGCCCACACCCGCCGGAAAGGCACGGACCACCAGCTGGTAGTCCGGGTGCGCGCTGCGCGCGAAGGCACACAGGCCGAGGCTGTCGGTGGCGCGTGCCAGGGCGCCGATCGCGGCATGGTCCGGCTGCCAGGCGCGCAGACTCGCCTCGTCGGCGCATTCGGCCAGCCACCAGTGGCGGCCGCCGGCGACGTAGGCAGGCGGCAAGGTGCCGAGCCCGATGCCGGCCAGAGCCGCGGCGAGCAGCGGATGGGCGTCGGTGCCGGTCTTCTCCACCACCGCGTCGGGCGAATGCAATAGCAACTGGCGCGCGGCAGCTTCGCCCTCGACACGGATCGGCAGCACGCCGGCGCCGCATTCCTGCCACAACAGACCGTCATGCGGCGAGGCGAGCCCGCATTCGAGCACGGCATGCGCGCTGCCGATGCTGGGGTGGCCGGCGAACGGGATTTCTTTGTGCGGGGTGAAAATCCGCACGCGGTAGCTGGCTTTCGGGTCGCTGGGCGGCAGCAGGAAAGTGGTCTCGACCAGGTTGGTCCAGCGAGCGAAACGCTGCATCTGGTCATCGCTCCAGCCGGTGGCGTCGGTGACCACGCCCAGGTGGTTGCCGCCGCCATGAGAAGCGGCAAAGACGTCCAGATGCAGATAACGAATGGGTGACATGAGGGGAGGTATCGCGGGGGAGGAGGCGCGCAAGCCGCGCATCATACGTCGCCGCCGCACCGCGGGCGAGGTCGACAAGCGGGCGCCGGGCCGCCAAGATGCGCGCTTTGCCGTATCCGCCCCGGAACCCTCCGCATGCTGATCACCCTGCTCATCATCGCCGTCACCTGCATCGTGTCGTTCATGGCGCTCAACAACGGGCGCCTGATGGAAGACCTGATCCTGTGGCCGCCGGCGATCGAGAAGAAGAAGGAATACCACCGCCTGGTGACCTACGGGCTGATCCACGCGGACTTCGGGCACCTGCTGTTCAACATGATCACGCTGTTCTTCTTCGGGCGCGTGATGGAAGGCTTTTACGCCGACCGGCTCGGCAAGACCGGGTTCCTGCTGTTCTACATCGGCGCGCTGGTGGTCTCGATCCTGCCGACCTTCCTGAAGAACCGGCACAACGCCAGCTATCGCAGCCTGGGCGCCTCCGGCGCGGTATCGGCGGTGCTGTTCGCGTTCATCCTGCTGGCGCCGTGGGCACGCATCGTGGTGTTCGTGCTGCCGATGCCGGCGATCATCTACGCCGTGCTGTACGTGGCGTATTCGATCTGGATGGACCGGCACGGCCGGGACAACGTCAACCACAGCGCGCATCTGTGGGGCGCGGCGTATGGCATCGCGTTCACCGTTCTGATCCGGCCGGAAGTGATCTCGCATTTCCTGAGCCAGCTCGCCCAGCCGCGATTCTGACGCCCGCCACCGGCTAAACGCCCGCCATGCGGCGGGTTTTCGCTCAGTGCGCATTCAACGCGGCGGGCCTAGCGTGGCGCCATCGACTTCCGAGGTGCGCCATGAAACGCCTGCTTGCCGGCCTTTCGCTCGTCGCCGCGACCGCGGCCCTGTCGGGTTGCTATTACGACCCGGGTTATAGCTACGTCCGCAGCTCCACCTACGTCGGCGACGCCTACTACGGCCGCGGTTCGACGGTGGTCTACGACGACGGGTATTACGCGCCGGCTTATCCGGCCTACTACGGCGGCTATGGTTGCTGCTACGCGCCGCCGGTAAGCGTGAGCATTGGCGGGGTGTGGTACGGCGGCGGCTCCCGCTGGCACGACCACGGCCGCTATTGGGATCGCGGTGGCGGCTGGCGGGGCGGCGGACACCGGGGCGGCTGGGGCGGCGGCCGGGGGCATTGGAACGGCCACGGGCGCTGAGCGTCTCTCCGTTCCTGCCGGGTGACGGCCGATACCGGCGCCCGGCACAATCGATCCATGGAATGGCCGGGAACGCGTCGACCGCAACGACTGAACAGGCTCATCGCCCTCGTGGCGGTGGGCCTTTCGTTATCCGCCTGCGGCGGACTGCGCTATTACGCGCACGTGGCCCATGGCCAGAGCGAGCTTCTGTTCAACCAGCGCGCGGTGGCGCGGGTCATCGCCGATCCGGACACCGACCCCAAACTGGCGCGCCGCCTGGAGCTGGCGCAGCAGGCGCGCCGGTTCGCCACGGAGCGGCTGGGCCTGCCCGACAACCGCAGCTATACCCGCTACGTCGACCTGGGCCGCCCCTACGTGGTGTGGAACGTGTTCGCCACGCCGCGTTATTCGGTGGATGCCGTGCGGCATTGCTTTCCCATCGCCGGCTGCGTGGCCTACCGCGGTTATTTCGACGAAGCCAGGGCCAAGGGTGAGGCGGCAAGGCTGAAGGGTCTGGGCGACGACGTCTACGTAGGGGGCGTGGCCGCCTATTCGACACTGGGCTGGTTCGCCGACCCGATCCTCAGCAGCATGCTGCGCTGGGACGACGACGAACTGGCCGGCACCATCTTCCACGAGCTGGCGCACCAGCTGATCTACGTGCAGGACGACAGCGCTTTCAATGAGTCCTTCGCCAGCTTCGTCCAGGAGCAGGGCCTGGCCGCCTGGCGCGCGTCGCGCGGCCTTCCGCCGCCATCGGGCCGGTTGCAGGCCGAAGAAGACGGATTCACCCGCCTGGTGCTGGGTCTGCGCGACCGGTTGCGCGAGGCCTACGCCAGGGGTGGCGACGCCGCCGCCCTGGAGCAGGCCAAGCAGGCGGAGATCGCCGCCTTCCGCGAGCGCTACCGCGAGTGGCGCGACGCCAACTGGCCGGACGATCACCGTTACGACGCCTGGGTGGCGGCCCCCATCAATAACGCGCGGCTGCTGCCCTTCGGCCTCTACGACCAGTGGAAGCCCGCCTTCGCGGCGATCTTCCGGCAGGCGGAAGGGCAGTGGCAGCTGTTTTATGCGGATGTGCGGCGGCTCGCCCGCCAGCCCAAGGACGAGCGCGACCGCACTCTGCGTCGTCTCGTCGCCGGTTCGGCGGAAGGCAGCATCGGGGCGCCCTGAGATCGTTCTCGTGAGGAAACGCTGTGTTGCCGTCTGGACGTCCAGACGGCCGTTCCGGGTGTAAGGTCGGGCCTTTGGTTCGGCAGGAGTGCGCCCTTGAAGCTGGTTTCCTGGTGGCTCGGCATCCGTTTCTGGAAGCGTGTGCTCGCGGGCTTCGTGCTCGGCGCGCTGGCCGGCTGGGCATGCGGGCCGGCCTCCGTGGCGTGGTTCCAGCCTATGGGGGAAGTCTACGTCGCGCTGATCAAGATGATCGCCGTGCCGCTGGTGTTCTTCGCCGTGGTGAACAGCGTCGCGAGTCTGCATGGCGTGCAGCGCATGGCCGCGCTCGGCGGACGCACCTTCCTCTGGTTCGCGGTGACCGCGGCGCTGGCGGTGGGCGTGGGTCTGCTGGTGGGGGAGCTCACCGACCCGGGGCTGGGCGTGGGGCAGTTGGCAAAGGCGGCGGACTACAAGGTGCGCGAGGTGCCTTCGGCCGTGAAGGTGCTGCTCGACGTGGTGCCGACCAATCCGTTCCGCGCGCTGTCGGAGGGCAAGATCCTGCAGGTGATCTTCTTCGCCGCACTGTTAGGGCTGGCGCTGGTGAAGATCGGCGAGAAGTCCGCGCGGCTGCGCGAGCTGTTCGGCGAAGCCAACGACGCGATGATCCAGGTCACGCGCTTCGTGCTGGAGATGACGCCCATCGGCACCTTCGGCCTGATCGCCGCCCTCGTCGCCGGCTACGGTTTCGAGAAACTGCTGCCGCTGGGCAAATTCGTGCTGGCGCTCTACCTGGCCTGCGCGGTGCAGATCGTGGTGGTCTACGGCGGTTTGTTGATGGCGCATGGCCTCAGCCCGCGGCGGTTCTTCCGCGGGGTGTTTCCCGCCATGCAGGTGGCTTTCACCTCGTCTTCCAGCTTCGCCTCGATGCCGGTGGCGTTGCGCAGCGTGACGCAGAACCTGGGTGTGTCGCCGGCCTATGCGTCCTTCGCGGTGCCGCTGGGCGCCAGTATCAAGATGGACGGCTGCGGAGCCATCTATCCTGCGATCAGCTCGATCTTCGTCGCGCAGTACTTCGGTCTGCATCTGGAGCCCACGCAGTACTTCGTGATCCTGCTGGCGTCCGTGCTGGGCTCGTTCGGCACGGCCGGCGTGCCGGGCACGGCGACGGTGATGGTCACGCTGGTGCTCAGTTCCGCCGGCTTGCCGGTGGAGGGCATCGGCTATCTGGTCGCCATCGACCGCGTGCTCGACATGATGCGCACCATGACCAACGTGACCGGCCAGATGCTGGTGCCGGTGCTGGTGGCGCGCGAACAGGGCCTGCTGGACATGGACGTCTATCAGCCGGACACCGCGCCCGATGGCGTGCGCGCGGAGGAACCCGCGCGCTGAGCCGCGCGCCTTACTGGCCGCTCTTGCGGCCGGCCATGTGGCGCAGGTAGGCCAGCAGTGCGTCGAGGTCCGTGTCGCTCAGCACCTTGGCGTCGAAGCCGGGCATCTTGGCCTGCGGCCAGCGGCGCAGTGACTGCGGATCGCGCACGTAGGCGCGCAGCAGGTCGGCGCGCAGATATTCGGTGGGGCTGTACGGGATATTGAGATCCGGCCCCAGCCTGGCGTCGCCCTGGCCGTTGAGCGTATGGCAGGCCAGGCAGATGCGCTGGAATACCTCGAAACCGCGGCGCTCCGGACTCCCCGCGGGCAACGACGCGTCCGGCGCCATGGCGGGGAAGCGCGCAGCGACCTCGTCCAGCCGGCGGATCGCGGCCAGCTGGTACGGCCACTGTTCGGGATTCACTCCACCTGCCTCCGGGCGCGTCCACACGACGTAGAACGGGCCCGCGCCCTGGCTCTTGCCCGGAAGCGCCGGCCAGGGGCTGGCCGGGTCCTCCACGGCCAGCCAGGCTTCCGCGCCATGGCCGTCCAGGATGAGCGAAGCTGGGATCTCGGCCGCGAAGCCGTCGCTGGCGACGAACTGCAGGTGATCGGCGGACGTCGCGCCGGCCAGCAGGGCCTTCAGCGGCACCGCGAGGTAGCGCATGGGGCGGTGGTAGGCCACGTCCTGGGGGATGTCGATCTGCCGGGCGTCCTTGCGCGCTGCCAGCCGGGCGCTTTCCAGCGTCTGTGCCCCATGGCCCAGGTCGATCTTCAGCTCGGCGGCCCCGGCGGGAAGGGCGACCAGCAGCGCGAGCAGGCAGAGGCGGCGAAGCAGGGGCATGGCGGCTCCTTCCTTGGGTGGAAAGCGGGCGATTGTGGCATGGGAGACGGGCGGCGGCGCCCGTCTTGCCACGGTCCTTTCGCGAAGCTGGCGGAAACCTGAACCGATCCAAATTCGCCCTTGAACTAAGCCGGGCCCGGCCACACTAAGCCACCATATCGCCGTGAGGCGACATGAGACGGTGCAGTGGATCGCGTCGTCGGGGGCCGCCTCTTTTTCTCCCCCTCTTTGTAGAGGACGGCCTGACAAGACCCCGGTAGCTACTCCCCTGGCTACCGGGGTTTTCATTTTTCCGGGTTCCCCATTTTTTTCATCGACAGGTGCGCTTTCGACAGGTGCGCTGTTCGGCTACCTGCTTTTCGAACGCGGACTTTCGACAGACCGAGGTCCGCCGGACTCGCGCCAGGCCGTGGCGCGCGAGGATAATCGGCCCCGGCGCGCGCGCCGCTTCTCCTCCCCATGGACGCCCGATGATCATCAGCTCGCTGCTCGACACCGACCTGTACAAGTTCTCGATGATGCAGGTGGTACTGCACCAATACCCCGCGGCCCAGGTGGAGTACCGCTTCAAGTGCCGCAATCCGGGCATCGACCTGGTGCCCTACATCGACGAGATCCGCGCCGAACTGGATGCGCTGTGCAGTCTGCGCTTCACCGAGGAGGAGCTGGCTTATCTGCGCAGCTGGCGTTTCATCAAGAGCGACTTCATCGATTTCCTGGGGCTATTCCAGCTCAACTCGAAATACGTCCGGATCGAGCCGGCCGAGAGCGGCAACGGCGAGATCGAGATCCACATCGTCGGCCCCTGGCTGCACACCATCCTGTTCGAAGTGCCGCTGCTGGCGATCATCAATGAAGTGTATTTCCGCAACACGCACGGCGGCCTGGACCTGGCCGAGGGACGCCGCCGGTTGCGCGAGAAGATCGCGCTGCTGCGCGATACGACCCATTACGACGGCTGCAAGATCGCCGACTACGGCACGCGCCGGCGCTTCTCGCGCGAATGGCATGCGGAAGTAGTGAAGTCGCTGCGCGATGGCCTGGGCCCGCAACTGGCGGGCACGAGCAACGTCTGGCTGGCCTGGAAGCTCGGGCTCACGCCGCTGGGTACGTTGGCGCACGAATACCTGCAGGCTCACCAGGCCCTGGGGCCGCGCCTGCGCGATTCGCAGGTGGCGGCGCTGGAAGCCTGGGCGAAGGAATACCGCGGGGACCTCGGCATCGCCTTGTCGGACGTCTATGGCCTGAACGCCTTCCTGCGCGACTTCGACATGTACTTCTGCAAGCTGTTCGATGGCACGCGGCACGATTCCGGCGACCCGTTCGCCTGGGGCGAACGCGTGCTCGCGCACTACCGCGCCAACCGCGTCGATCCGCGCAACAAGGTACTGGTGTTCAGCGACAGCCTGGATATCCCGAAGGTGATGAGCCTCTACGAGCATTTCCGTGGCCGCTGCCTGCTGGCGTTCGGCGTGGGCACCAACCTCACCAACGACGTCGGCCCGACGCCGCTGAACATCGTGATCAAGATGGTCCGCTGCAATGGGCAGCCAGTGGCCAAGCTCAGCGATTCGCCCGGCAAGAACATGTGCGAGGACAAGGCGTACGTGGCTTATCTGCGGCAGGTCTTCGAGATCCCCGCGCCGGTCGACGAAGTAGCGGCCTGATCGAACGAAAAACGCCGGGCGGTGCCCGGCGTTTTCTTGTCGGCAGCGGAACCGGTCGTTCAGAACGCCGGCAGCACCGCGCCCTGGTACTTCTGCTCGATGAAGGCTTTCACCTCCGGACTGGTCAGCGCCTTGGCCAGCTTCTGCACGCGCGGGTCGTCCTTGTTGTCAGGGCGGCCGACCAGGTAGTTCACATACGGCGAGTCCTTGCCTTCGATCAGCAGCGCGTCCCTGGTCGGGTTCAGGCCGGCGGCGAGCGCGTAGTTGGTGTTGATCAGCGCCAGGTCCACTTCGTCCAGCGTACGCGGCAGCATCGCCGCTTCCAGCTCGCGGAACTGCAGGTGCTTGGGATTGGCCGTGATGTCCTTCTGCGTGGCCAGCTCATCGTTCGGGTCCTTCATCGTGATGATGCCGTTGCGGGCGAGCAGGAGCAGGGCGCGGCTGTTGTTGCTCGGGTCGTTCGGCAAGGTCACGGTGGCGCCGTCCGGCAGCTCGGCGATGTTCTTGAGCTTGCGCGAGTACGCACCGAACGGCTCGATGTGCACGCCGGTGACGATGGTCAGCTGGCTGCCGCGCTTCTTGTTGAACTCGTCCAGGTAGGGCTTGGTCTGGAAATAGTTCAGGTCCACGGCCTTCTCGATGACCTGGACGTTCGGTTGCACGTAGTCGGAGAACACTTTGATCTCCAGGTCCACGCCTTCCTTGGCCAGCAGCGGCTTGACCTGCTTGAGGATCTCCGCATGCGGCACGGCGGTGGCCGCTACGACGAGCTTCTGGCCGCCGGCGCCATCGCCGGAGCCGGAGGATGAGCAGCCGGCCAGCGCGAGCAGGGCGGAAAGGGCGACGAGCAGCTTCTTCATGGGTTCGAGCTCACAGGGACACGCCCTTGATGCGGCGCACCAGAGTAGCCGTCCATACGGCTGGATGCAAAGGCAGCCCCTGGCCGGGAATCGGGGGACGGCTGGCGCCGGCCATGCGGCCGGCTTCCGCCTACTGCCGCGTGAAGTGCGCCACCACGCGATCGCCGATCACCTGCAGCAGCTGCACCAGCACGATGAGCAGGACTACCGTCACGACGGTGTAATCCTGCTTGTAGCCGAGGTAGCCGTAGCGATAGGCCAGGTCGCCCAGTCCGCCGGCGCCGACGGCGCCACCCATGGCGGTATAGCCGACCAGGGCGATGGCGGTGACGGTGACGCCGGCGATCAGGCCGCCCCGGGCTTCCGGCAGCAGCACGTGGCGCACGATCTGCCAGGTGCTGGCACCCATCGCCTGGCTGGCCTCGATGACGCCGCGCTGCACTTCGCGCAGCGCCGTCTCGACCAGGCGCGCAAAGAACGGCGCCGCGCCGATCACCAGCGGCGGGATCGCGCCGCGGATGCCCAGCTTGGTGCCGACCAGCACATAGGTCAGCGGCATCAGCACGATCATCAGGATGATGAAGGGAATGGAGCGCAGGATGTTCACCACCAGAGACAGTACGGCGTAGAGCTTGGGCATCTCGCGCAGCTGGCCCTTGCCGGTGAGGTACAGCAGCACGCCGAGCGGCAGGCCGATCACCACGGTCAGCGCCAGCGAGCCCCCGAGCATCAGCAAGGTGTCGATGCAGGCGCCGCCGATTTCGGCCCAGTCGTCGATGTTGGGGAAGAGGCTTTGCAGGAAGGGGGCGCTCATCGGCTCAGCTCCTCGATCTCGATGCCGGCGGCACGCAGTGCGGCGAGCGCGTCGTCCACGCCGGCGCCCTGCATGGCCAGCGTCAGCTGGCCGTATGGCAGGTCCTTGATGCGGTCGATGCGGCCAGCAAGGATGTTGAAGTCGACGCCCGTCTCGCGTGCCACGCGGCCCAGCGCGGGCGTCCAGGTGGTGTCCCCGCGGAAGGACAGGCGCAGGATGCGGCCGGGGACATGGGCATAGGGTGCCAGTTCGCTCGCCGCTTCCTCGGGCAGCGCCTCGTTGACGAAGCGCCTGGTGGTGGAGTGCCGCGGATGCAGGAACACGTCGGCCACGGTGCCTTGTTCCACGATGCGCCCGGCGTCGAGCACCGCCACGCGGTCGCACACGCGGCGCACCACGTCCATCTCGTGGGTGATCAGCACGATGGTGAGCTTCAGTTCGCGGTTGATCTCGGCCAGCAGGTCCAGCACGGAGGCCGTGGTCTGCGGATCCAGCGCGCTGGTCGCTTCGTCGCACAGCAGTATGGACGGCCGATTGGCGAGCGCGCGCGCGATGCCGACGCGTTGCTTCTGGCCGCCCGACAGCTGCGAAGGATATTTGGCCGCATGGGCTTCCAGGCCGACCCGGCGCAGCAGCTCATCCACGCGTGCCCGGATGGTCTGTTCGTCGCGTTCGCCCGCCAGGCGCAGCGGAAAGGCGATGTTGTCCGCCACGGTCTGCGAGCTGAGCAGGTTGAAGTGCTGGAAGATCATGCCGATGCGGCGCCGCTGCATGCGCAGCTCATGGTCGCCCAGCGTGGTCATGTCGGTGCCGTCGATCAGGATGCCGCCGCCGCTCGGACGCTCCAGCAGGTTGATCAGCCGGATCAGCGTGGATTTGCCGGCGCCCGAATGGCCGATGATGCCGAACACCTCGCCGTCTGCGACGTCCAGGCTGAAGGGCTGCAGGGCGGGGATGTCCTTGCCGTCGACGCGGTAGGACTTGTGGACATCGACGAAGCGGATCACAACGGGCCTTGGACAGTGACCGGAGGCGGCATTCTATGCCAGCACGCCCGGCCTTGGCGTAGACTGCCGCGCACCCTTACCGGAGCTTCGCCCATGACCACGGCCTACGACTTCAGCGCGCGCGACATCGACGGCAACGAGCGCTCCCTCGCCGAGTGGCGCGGCAAAGTGCTGCTGGTGGTCAACGTGGCTTCCAAGTGCGGCTTCACCCCCCAGTACGAGGGCCTGGAAAAGCTGTGGCGGAGCCAGCGCGACCAGGGGCTGGCCGTGCTGGGTTTCCCGTGCGACCAGTTCGGCCACCAGGAACCGGGCGACGAAGCCGAGATCAAGAACTTCTGCAGCACCAGCTATGACGTGACGTTCCCGCTGTTCGCCAAGGTCGAGGTCAATGGCGACGGCACCCATCCGCTCTACAAATGGCTGAAGAGCGAAGGCAAGGGCATCCTCGGCAGCGAATCGATCAAATGGAACTTCACCAAGTTCCTGGTCGGCCGCGACGGCCAGGTGGTGAAGCGCTATGCGCCCACCGACACGCCGGAGAAGATCGCCAAGGACGTGGCTGCTCAATTGGCCGGCTGAGCGGCCACCGCACCGCTCTTTTCCGGCGCCGGCGCATCCGCGCGCAAGCCGGCCAGCATCACGGCGATGGCGTCGATGTCGCGGCTGGCGCTCGGCGCACCGGCCGGCGGGTCGTAATTGTTGAGCATGATGGCGAAGGCGAGTCGTTCACCGCCGGCGGTGGTGACGTAGCCTGCCAGGCAATGCACCAGGGACATGCTGCCGGTCTTCGCGCGCAGGTTGTTGGCAGCTGGCGTGTCGCGCATGCGCCATTGCAGCGTGCCATCGACGCCGGCGATCGGCAGGGCTTCCAGCACCGCCGGTGCGTAGGACTGCGAGGCGAGGAAGGACAAGAGCCGCGCCATCGCGCTGGGCGTGCTCAGGTCGCGCCGCGACAGGCCGGTGCCTTCCTCGATGACGGTGGAACCGACGGGTAAGCCCATGTGTTCCAGGAGCTGGCGCAGGCCGCGTATGCCCCAGTTCTCGGTGGACAGGAAGCCGCTCGGCGGCGAGGGGCCTTGCGCCGCGTCGGCCTGGGCGCGGACGCCGGCGATCAGCAGCAGGTTCTGCAGGTAGAGGTTCTGCGAACGTTTGAGGCCGCGCTGCAGGATCTCGCCCAGCACCGGCGATTCCACCTCGGCGATGACTTGGGCGTTCTCACGCAGGGCGTCGCCGTTCTGCGGCCAGTGCAGCGCGCGCACGCCGCCTTGCACCGTGACGCCGTGCCGGATCAGCGCGGACTGCAGCTGCTTGCCGGCCAGCAAGGCCGGGTCGAACGCGGCGAGCTTGAAGCGTTGCGCCGGTCCCTTCGCGGCAATGTTGCCGAAGGCGTACAGCGTGCCCTCGCCGGGCGCGCGGTAGAGATTGATGTCGTTGCGCACGCCGGGCGCGCCGGTCACGATGCGGTTGTCGAGTTCTGGCAGCGCGCTCGCCGGCTCCATCGAGACGATGGCGGGGCGCCCTTCGCGCACGCCGGGCGCGACCGTCACCTCCACTTGGTTCTCTTGCACGCTCAGCGCGGAAGAAGGAACGGCGAACCAGCTCTGCAGGTCCGCGGCCTCCCAGCCCGAACCCATGGCGGGGCTGGCGAAGTAAGTGTCGTCGGCGACGATGCCGCCCTTGATCGTGCGGATGCCGCGGTCGGCCACCTGTCTTGCCATGCGCTCGGCCCAGTCCGCGGTCGCCGGGTCCGAGCCCAGGGTGGGGTCGCCCATGCCGTAGAGGACCAGGGGGCCGTCGAGCGCGGTGCCATGCCGCCGGTCCTTGGCCAGCAGGCGGGTGGGAATACGGTAGTCGGGCCCCAGTTCGCTCAGCGCCAAGGCGGCGGTGAACAGCTTCGCGGTGGAAGCCGTCTGGTACAGCCGGTCGCCGTCGTGTGCGTAGAGCAGGCGACCGGTATCCAGCGACACCACGGCGATGCCCCAGCGCGCGCCGGCGAAACGGGGCTGGCTGATGTGGGCCTCGATGCGGCTGGCAAGGGGCGCTGGTTCGTCGGCGTGCGCGAAGGCGCCCAGCAGCAGGGCCGTCAGCAGGGCGAGGCAGCGGCGGAAGCGTCGGCGATCGTTCATGGCGCGGAGTATCGCGCAGGCCCGCGCCAGGTGCTGCTCAGGCAGCCCACGCGCCCCGGCGGCGCAGGCGCCAGGCAATCCAGCCCAGGCTGGCACCTCGGATCGCCATGAAGGCGAGGAAGGCCAGCCACAGTCCATCGTTGCCCCAGCGACGCGCGGCCCAGGCGAGCAGGGCGAACAGCGCCACCGCCAGCAGCATGCCGTCGCGCATCTCGCGCGCTCGCGTCGCGCCGATGAACAGGCCGTCGAGCAGGTAGCTCCACACCGCGACGACCGGCAGCGCGGCCAGCCAAGGCAGGGCTTGGTAGGCCACGTCGCGCACCTCGGGCAGGCTGGTCTGCAGGTCGACGAAACGATGACCACCCAGGGCGAACAGCAGCGCGTAGCCGAGGCTGCCCAGCACGGACCAGCCACCGGCCACCACCAGTGCCCTGCGCAGCGCCAGCGGATCGCGCGCTCCGATGGCATGGCCACACAGGGCCTCCACCGCATTGGCGAGGCCGTCCAGGCCGAAGGCCGTGAGCATCAGGCCGTTGAGCAGCAAGGCATTCGCTGCCACGGTGGCATCGCCCAGGCGCGCGCCCAGCAGCGAAAGACTGAAGAACACGCCTTCCAGCGCCAGCGTGCGCACGAAGATGTCGCGGTTCACCGTCAGCAGCGGGCGCCAGTGCGCAAAGCCGCGCATGGCGCGCCAATCCACCTCGCCGTCCCAGCCGCGCATGGCGCGCCGCGCGCGCCACAGCCCATACAACGCGCCGCACCACTCGCCGCAGGCGGACGCGAGCGCGATGCCCGGCACACCCCAGCCGAAGCCGAGCACGAACAGGAGGTTCAGCGCGATATTCACCAGGTTGGCGGCAAGTAGCAGCGCCAATGTCGTGCCGGCCCGCTGCGCGCCGATGAACCAGCCGGCCAGCGCGTAATTGAGCAGCGCCGCGGGAAGGCCGAGCAGGCGGATGTGCAGGTAATCCAGGCCGGTGCCCGCGAGCGCCGGTGTGACGCGCATCTGGCCGACCATCCAAGGCAGCAGCGGCAGCATGAGCAGGGCGGTGGCGATGCCGAGCGCGGCGGCCAGGAGCAGGGCCTGGGCTTGCACCGTGCGTAGCGCGACACGATCGCCGGCGCCCTCGGCCTGCGCGGCGAAGCCGGTGGTGCCCATGCGCAGGAAGCCGAGGCTCCATACCGGCAGCGCGTAGATCGCACTGCCGACGGCGACGGCGCCGAGGTCCTGCGTGCGCGGCAGGTGGCCCGCGACGGTGCTGTCCACCAGCGCGACCAGCGGCACGGTGAGATTCGACAGGATCATCGGCACGGCCAGCGCCCAGACCTGGCGGTGAGTGGGGCGATGGCGCCAGGCGTCGGTCAGTGGGGACATGGCGCGGGTGGGCAAAGGGGCGCCATTCTGGCACGTTCGCCCATGGCGCCGAGGGCCGTTTCTCGGCAGGTTGACCCGGCGGATGCTAGGCTTACCGTTCGTTCCGCCGGATGCGTCCGGCCGTCCCTCTCTTCATTCCCCTGTTTGTGAGAACACCATGCAGATCGCCGAGCGCTCCGTCGCGTCTTTCCATTACACGCTGACCGATGACCAGGGTCAGGTCCTCGACAGCTCCGAAGGCCGCGAGCCGCTGACGTATCTGCACGGCGTCGGCCAGATCGTGCCGGGCCTGGAGAAGGCCATGACCGGTCGGCAGGCCGGCGACCAGTTCAAGGTGGACGTGGCGCCGGAAGAGGGCTACGGCGTCCATCACGCCGAGCTGACCCAGTCCGTGCCGCGCGAGGCGTTCCAGGGCGTGGAGGACATCCAGCCGGGCATGCAGTTCCAGGGCCATGGTCCCCAGGGTGTCATCAATGTCACCGTGACCAAGGTGGACGACGACGTCGTGCATATCGACGGCAACCATCCGCTGGCCGGCAAGACCCTGCACTTCGCCATCGAAGTGACGGACGTGCGCCAGGCGACCGAGGAAGAGCTGGCCCACGGCCACGTCCACGGCGAAGGCGGCCACCACCACTGAGCGAGGCTCGCGCCGGCCCGGCTTTCGCCGGGCCGGCTTTTTTTTATGGGGTGACTTTGGCCCCGGCAACTCTCATGGACGGAGTCGCATGCGGCAGCTCCTGCACATCGCCATCGTCGGCTACGGCGCCGCCGGCCAGGCCGCCGCGCTTTTTCTTGGGGCCCAGGGACACGCGCTGAGCATCTACGAGCAGGCGCCCGCGCCCGGTCCGGTCGGGGCCGGTTTTCTGCTGCAGCCGACGGGCCTGGGCGTGCTGGCCAGGCTGGGCCTGCACGAGCGCGCGCTCGCCCAGGGGCGGCGCATCGAGCGGCTGTTCGGCGTCAACGCCCAGGGGCGTCGCGTCATGGACATGCGCTACGCCGATCACGCGCCGGACAGCTTCGGGCTCGGCCTGACACGTGGCGCCTTGTTCGGCTTGCTGCGCGATGCGTATGACGATGCGCACCGCATCCACACGGGTGTGCCTATCGAGGATGTGACCGCAGAGGGCACATGTCTGCGCGACCGCGAGGGGCGCACGCACGGCCCGTTCGATCTGATCATTGCCGCCGATGGCGCCCACTCGCGCCTGCGCCGCGCGTTGCCGGACGCGCAGCGGCGCCGCGAGACGCTGTATCCCTGGGGAGCGGTGTGGTGTCTGTTGCCGATGCGGGACTGGCCGCACGGCGGCGAACTCCGCCAGCGCTATGCGGGCGCGCGGGAAATGATCGGCCTGCTTCCGGTGGGGAAGCGCGTGGACCATGACGGGGAGTGGCTCACGTTCTTTTTCAGCCTGCCGGGCGAGCAGGTGGACAGGTTCGATGCCAACGCACTATCGAACCTGCATCGGCGCGTGGCGACACTGTGGCCGGAAGCGGCGAGCCTACTCGAAGGCATCGACGCGCCGGAACAGCTCCAGCGCGCGCGTTACCGCGACGTGGTGCTGCGCCATCCGGTGCAGGGGCGGCTGGTCTTCGTCGGCGATGCGGCGCATGCCATGAGCCCGCAGCTGGGGCAGGGCGTGAACATGGCACTGCTCGACGCCGAGGCGCTGGCCGACGCGCTCGCGGAACACGCTTCCCTGAGCGAGGCGCTGGCTGGCTACGCCAGGCGCCGGCGCGATCATCTGGCCGTCTACCAGCGGGTGAGCCGGTGGCTGACGCCGCTGTTCCAGTCCGGTCACGACGGCATCGCGTGGTGGCGCGACTTGGCGTTTCATCCGCTGAGCCGGTTGCCCTTGGCGCGCGGGCAGACACTGAAGATCCTCACTGGCACGAAAAAGGCCTGGTGGCGTTGACCACCAGGCCTTCGGGTGTCCGCATCCTGCTCAGTACCAGTCGAGCAGGGAGATGCCGATGCCCAGGTACGTCGCGTTGTGGTTGTAATCGATCATGCTTTCGCCGTAGCCCTTGAAGAGCTCGACGTAGGCACGCAGGTTGCCGCTCATCGGGAACGCCCAGGTGAGCTGCCCGGCGCCGTGGCTGCGGCTGCCGCCGCGTAGCGAATGCCGTAGCATCAGGCCGAATTCCTGCCCGTTCCATTCGCGCACGATCTGCACGTCGCCGCGCCCCACGTAGTCGCTGATGTCCGGGTTGTTGTCGTCCTTGGCCTTCTCCGGCACGCGCCACCAGGGGCGGAACATGACGGTCCAGCCGTCCCGCTCGAAGCCGATGTTGCCGACCACGCGATTCCAGCTGCGCGACAGCGGATTGGAGCGGCCGTTCGACTGATGGTTGACGCCGATGCCGAGCAGGCGCCCGTCCCAGCCCCACAGGTTGTAGTTCGTGTTGAAGATCAGCAGGGCTTCGGGTTCGTAGTTGGTCTCGCGGAAAGGACGCGAGGTGTGGCTGTTGTAGACCTGCCAGCGGGAGGACTGCGTGTAGCCCACCCACAGGTCGCCGGCGTCGCCGAACACGCCCTGCCAGACTTTGGTCTTGAGGCTGATCTGGAATTTCGCCTCGACGTTCTGCACACGCTGCGGCGTAGCGACGGTGTTTTCCGGGTTGGGACTGGTCGGCCGCGCGTTCTGGTTGCTGGTGGCGAATACCGGCATCAGGTACAGCGGCTTGTAGCCGCGCAGATTGAACGTGCCCAGTTTGCTCTCGGGCGTCAGTTCCCAGCGCGAGTCCAGCAGCGAGAGCGGACGGGACACTTCGGGATTGCCCTGCGTGGCGACGTCGCGTTGGCTCCGGTCGGAGGGGAAGACGCCGGGCGCGATGGCCGCCTCGTTCGCCTTCTTCTGTGCGGAAGGCAGATTGACGCGGCCGGTCGCGTGGTCGTAGCACGCCAGGCGCTGCGCGTCGCTTTCGACGGCGGTGCAGGCGCGGATGTCCATCGGATCGGGGTTCTGCGCATGCGCTGGCAGGGCGATGCATGCCGCGGTCAGCAGCCATGCGATCGGGATGTTCGGTCGCGTCATTGCGTACTCCACGAAACGTGTTCCATGAAAGGTGCCTCGAAAGGCAGGCGGGCCCATCCGGGCGTGGGGATGGCGCGACAAAGCGAGTGCCGCACACAAAAAACGCCGGCCGCGGCGCGCCGCGGCCGGCGTCAGGGTGCCGGAAGCTCAGCGCTGCTTCAACCAGCGCGCATAGGCGGACTTATTCAAATGCTGGCTGCCACCGGACGCATGCAGGAAGTCGTTCGCGAGAGGCGGATAGGCGGCCGCATCGTCTTCCGTGATGTACGCCTTGCCATTGGCGAGCGTGGCGAAATCCGGCGGCGGGCCAGCATCCTTGACGGCCGGCATGCTGGAGTTGACGGTGACCTGGCCCTGCGCACTGTCGAACTTCGTGCTGTCCGGGCCTGCCGGTGGCGTGGGCGCCGCCTGCGGCTGCGGCATGGCCTGCGGTTGCGGTTGCGGCTGTGGTTGCGGCGTCGGCATGGTGGTCTGCGGCGCGGGCGGCGGCGGAGGCATGGGCGGTTGCGTCTGCTGATCTTGTGCCAGCAGGGTGCCTGCGAACAGCAGCGAACCAGAGGCGAGAAGCGTGAGGAGAGGCTTGCGGGGGTTCATCATCGATGCTCCATGCCAGAATGACTGGCTCGAGAACGGGAAGGCGTGGGAGCCGAAAGCGACCGCGTCGTGCCGGGCCTCCGCACCTCCCGCGCTGACGGCAACGCTAACAAAGGCTGGGTAAATGCCTGCACAACCACTTGATGTCATGGACGTGAAGAGTTCGTCGTCGTTTTCCTCGCAGGAAACAACCATGCAGCGCCTGACGCTTGTGCAGGCGCAGCGATTGCAGCTCGCCGCGCAGGGGCTGTTGCGCCCACCGCGCCGGCGCGCGCGGCGTAGCGATGTGGTGAATGCGATTTCGCGCATGCGCCTGTTGCAGATCGACACCATTCACGTCGTCGCGCGAAGTCCTTATCTGGTTTTGCATTCGCGCCTTGGCGACTACGAGCCGACATGGCTGGACGATGCACTGGCCGAAGGCCGGATCGCCGAGTGCTGGGCGCACGAGGCCTGTTTCGTTCCCGCAGCCGATTACGCCTGGCACCGCGCATGGAGCGCGCGTCGCGGCGCGCATTGGGCACATCGGCATGCCGAACGCATGCATCGGGAGCAGCGCGAGGGCATGGATGGACTGCTCGAACGCGTCCGCACGGGAGGTCCCGTGCGTGCCGCCGACTTCGAGCGCGAGGAGCGCGGCGCGGCGAGCGGCTGGTGGTCATGGAAACCGGAGAAGCGCTGGCTGGAGGCCTGGTTCGCCCTGGGCGAGCTGATGGTGAGCCGACGCGAGCGTTTCCAGCGCGTCTACGACCTCGCGGAGCGCGTGATTGAACGGCTGCAGCCGCCGCTGGATCCCGCGCCGCGACAGCTCGACCACGAAAGCTTGCGCCGGCGCTTCATCCTGGACAGCGTACGTGCCCTGGGCGTCACCCAGGCTCGGTGGATTGCGGACTACTACCGCCTCAAGCCTGCCGTGACCGATCGCGAGCTCGCGCCGCTGGTCGCGTCAGGCGAGCTGGTCGAGGTGGCGGTGGCGGATTGGAAAGTGCCCGGTTACGTGCATGCCGATCATGGGGACCTGCTCGCGCAGGCTTCGCGCGGCGGCCTGCGGGCCACCTACACCACGCTGCTTTCCCCCTTCGATCCGCTGGTCTGGGACCGCGCCCGCGCGCAGGCGATGTTCGGCTTCGAGTACACCATCGAATGCTACGTGCCCGCAGCGAAGCGGCGTTATGGCTACTACGTGTTGCCCATTCTGCGTCGCGGCCGGCTGGTAGGGCGCCTGGATGCCAAGGCGCATCGTGCCGACGGTGTATTTGAGGTGAAGGCGCTCTATCTCGAAGAGGGGGAAACCCCGACGGAAGATTGGGTGGCCGACGTGGCGGAAGCCATCGCAGCCACTGCCCGTTGGCACGGTACGCCGGCGATCCGGCTGGGGCGCTGCCGCCCGGCGGGCTTGGCGGCAGCGCTTCGCGCGCATTGGCGCGGCGTGATTTGAATCGATCCGAACCGAGCCGGTCAGCGCGAGCCGCTGGTGGCCGGCGCGGCCGGCTGGGTGGCGCAGGACTTGCCATGCAACGCCTGATGCAACTGATTGGCGAGCGACGTGCAGCGGTTGCCCAGCTGCGGGCGGATGTCGGGGTCGAGGGAGTCCTTCAGCAGGCCTTCCCGCATGGCTTCGTAACG
The DNA here is from genome assembly GCF_031954525.1 of Dyella sp. BiH032. NCBI lineage: Bacteria > Pseudomonadati > Pseudomonadota > Gammaproteobacteria > Lysobacterales > Rhodanobacteraceae > Dyella > Dyella sp. BiH032. The sequence continues at coordinate 3,541,672 of NZ_CP134867.1, read as the reverse complement.
GCCTTCGATCTGGTCCGGCGGATAGATGCCGGCCGCCTGGTGGCAGGCGATATAGGTCGCCAGGTAGTTGTCGCAGGCAGGAATGCCGGTCTGGTCAGGCAGGGCCTCCGTGCGCGAGGGCCTCGGCTTGGCCGCCGTGCGCGTGGTCGCGGAAGCGGAACGGGAAGTGGTCGAACCGGAGCTGGATGACGCCGTGCCGCTGGTGGTGGAGGTCGGTCGGGTATTCGAGTCGTTGCATCCGGCCAGGGCCAGTCCGCCAGCGAGCACGAGCAGGGCGAGACACGAGGGAAGTCTGGTCATGAGCGATCTCCTTGACGGGTGGTCCGGATAGGCCGGCGTCGCATGGGGAAGCCGGCCACGCCCGGTTGCGTAGCCAGTCGCAATAGACAATGCAGGCTGTAAAGAAAAGCTGAATCGGGCGCGCTAATGGGTGAAAGAGGACAGCATGGAAGCTGCCGCGCTTAGCTTCGTTCAGGTTCGGCGTAAGCCCCACGTTCGCTTTCGTACCTTTAAAGCAGCTATGATGCGCGCACTGTGTTTGCCGGGGTCACCTCCTTGTGACCCGATGCCGCTGATCAGCGATCCGCTTCATCGCCTCACCCTTAGGGTTTCCTTGCAGCTCAGTAAGTCGGCCTTTCCCGTTGGAAGGGCTGAGCCTCATTTAAATCCTATGGAGTGATTCACATGTCTGATCGTCAGATCGGTACCGTCAAATGGTTCAACGATGCCAAGGGTTTCGGCTTCATCAGCCGTGACAATGGCCCGGACGTCTTCGTGCATTTCCGCGCGATCCAGGGCAATGGCTTCAAGAGCCTGCAGGAAGGCCAGAAGGTCAGCTTCAAGGTCGTGCAGGGCCAGAAGGGCCTGCAGGCCGACGAAGTTCAGGTCGCCTGATTCCTGGGGCCGCAAGGCCTGAAAAAAGCCGGGCAGCGATGCCCGGCTTTTTTTATGCCTGCGGAGCGGCCGGGCCGGCGCATGCCCGCACGAAAATCCGTTATGCTCGCGCTTACTGTGTCTGCCAGGCCATGCGTGTGCCCCGATGTATGGTTCATCCCGCATCGCTCCACCGATTACCTGCATGCCCAGTAAGTCGTCGGTCGCAAGGGGGAGGCCGACCTGTCTCAGTATCGAGTCGATCGGAGTGAGTCATGTCGGATGGTAATCGTGAAACCGGCACGGTGAAGTGGTTCAACGACGCCAAGGGTTTCGGCTTCATCAGCCGTGAAAACGGGCCGGACGTGTTCGTGCATTTTCGCGCGATCCAAGGTTCGGGCTTCAAGAGCCTCAAGGAAGGCCAGAAAGTGACCTTCAAAGTCGTCACTGGCCAGAAAGGCCTGCAGGCCGAGGAAGTCACGCCGGTCTGAGTTCCTGGGGAAACACGTTGCGAATGGAAGCCGGGCGGCGACGCCCGGCTTTTTTTGCTCATTCGTGCCGCAGGGCGGCGCATCTACCGGCTCCGGAAAAATCAGCTATCCTCGGTCGCACTGTGTTTGCCAGGCCACGCGCGTGCCACGATGTCCCGGTCCCTATGCCTCGCATCGCTTCACCGGTTCCCTGCAGCCAGTAAGTCGTCGGCCGTAAGGGGGAGGCTGGCTTGTCTCAAATCGATTCGATTGGAGTGAGTCATGTCGGAAGTCAATGGCCGTGAAACCGGCACGGTGAAATGGTTCAACGATGCAAAGGGCTTCGGCTTCATCAACAGGGATAACGGCGGGGACGACGTCTTCGTGCATTTCCGCGCGATCCAGGGCCAGGGGTTCAAAAGCCTGAAGGAAGGCCAGAAAGTCAGCTTCAAGGTCGCGAAGGGCCAGAAGGGACTGCAAGCCGAGGAAGTACAACCGCAGTGACGCGTGACACCATGCACGCGTAGCGAAAAGGCCGGCGCAAGCCGGCCTTTTTCTTGGCCGGTTCTTCGCTCTCCGCATGCTAGCCTGCCGCCTTTCCCGCATTGGAGATGGCCATGCAGGACATGCCCGACCAGGCACCGGCCGAAGTGCTTCCTGTCATGGCGTCCGACGGCAGCGCTTCGGAGCTGCTGCTGGTTCTGCCGGCGCAAAGGCCGTCGGCGCTGCTGTACTGGCTGCCCGCCATGGGTGTCGCCGCCAAGCACTACCTGCCGCTGGCACAGGCATTGGCCGCGCGTGGCCTGGCCGTGGCCTTGCACGAGTGGCGTGGGATCGGATCGAGCAACCGCCGTGCCGGGCGACGCCAGGATTGGGGCTATCGCGAACTGCTCGGCCACGACCTGCCGGCCGGGCTGGCCGTGGCACGCGAGCGTTGTCCCGGTGTGCCAGGCCTCCTTGGAGGACACAGCCTGGGCGGGCAGATGGCATGCCTTTATGCGGGGCTGCATCCTGAAGATCTCGACGGCATGGTGCTGGTCGCGAGCGGATCCCCGTACTGGAGGAAGTTCCGGCATCCCCTGCTGACCGGCGGCTTTTACCTGCTCGCGCCTTGGCTGGCGCGGTGGGTGGGCTACCTGCCCGGGCGGCGCCTGGGCTTCGGCGGGAACGAGGCGAGGGGAGTGATCGCCGATTGGGCACGCAGTGGCCGCACCGGCCGTTATGCCGCCGCCGGTGTGCCCCGGGACCTCGAAGCGGCGCTGGCGCGCGTCGAGCTTCCGTTGGCTGCCGTGCGCCTGCGCGACGACTGGCTGGGCCCGGAAGCGTCGCAGGACTGGCTGCTGGCGAAAATGCCGCGCATCCGTACCTCGCGCGTCACGCTCGGCCCCGACGAACTGCAGGCGCCGGCCGATCATTTCTCCTGGATGAAGGCTCCTGCGGCGGTGGCCGCGGAAGTGGCTGGCGTGCTCGCCGATGTCCGGCGGCAGGAGAACCGGCGCGCCGCCTCTTGAAGCCTGCGCAGGTCGGCGGCATCTGACAGGTTTGCCCTCTCCTGGTTTCTTCCCCCATGTCCCTGTTCACGCCCTTCGTCCAGCGCAGCCTGACGCTGCGCAACCGCATCGCGATTTCGCCGATGTGCCAGTACTCCGCCACCGACGGCATGCCCGACGACTGGCATCTGGTCCATCTCGGCAGCCGGGCCGTGGGCGGCGCGGCGCTGGTCATCGCGGAAGCGACGGCGGTATCCGCGCAAGGGCGCATTTCCGCGCATGACGTCGGTCTCTGGAACGACGCCCAGCGCGACGCGTGGCGGCCGATCACGCGCTTCATCGAAGCGAACGGAGCCGTCGCCGGCGTACAGCTCGCGCACGCCGGCCGCAAGGCGAGCGCGCAGCGCCCATGGGAAGGTGGCGGCGCGTTGACGGAGGGCGCGTGGACCACGGTCGCGCCTTCCGCCATTCCCCTGGACGCCGGCTGGCCGGCTCCTGTCGCGCTGGACGGCGAGGGCATCCGCGCGGTGATTGACGATTTCCGCCGCGCCGCGGAGCGCGCGCTAGCGGCCGGCTTCCGACTGATCGAACTCCATGCCGCCCACGGTTACCTGCTGCACCAATTCCTCTCGCCGCTGAGCAACCGCCGCGAGGATGGCTACGGCGGCAGCTTCGAGAACCGCACGCGGCTGCTGCGCGAAGTGATTGCCGCCGTCCGCGAGGTCTGGCCCGCGGAGCTGCCGTTGTGGGTCCGTATCTCGGCCACCGACTGGCACGAAGGTGGCTGGGACATCGAGCAAAGCGTGCGCCTCGCGCGCGAGCTGGCGGCGCTGGATGTCGATCTGCTCGATGTGTCGAGCGGCGGGCTGGTCCCGCACGTGAAGATCCCGCTCGGCCCCGGCTACCAGGTGCCGTTCGCCGCACGCATCCGGCGCGAGGCCGGCATCGCCACCGCCGCGGTCGGCCTGATCACTGAGCCGGAACAGGCCGAGCACATCGTCGCTCACGGCGAAGCCGATATGGTGCTAATCGCGCGTGAGAGTTTGCGCGATCCTTATTTCCCGCGCCGCGCAGCGGAAGCGCTGGGTGCGAAAATCGATGCCCCGGCGCAATATCGCCGGGCCTGGTGACGAGGAAACAACGTGGAACAGAACCCGATTTTGATCGATGGCCGGCTGCACGACCTGGGCGACGGCTTCCAGGTGCGCCGGCTGCTGCCGGTGCTCCTGGCCCGCCACGTAGGCCCCTTCGTTTTCTTCGATCTGATCGGCCCGGTGGCTTTCGCGCCCGGCAAAGGCATGGACGTCCGCCCGCACCCGCACATTGGCCTGGCCACCGTGACCTGGCTGTTTGAGGGCGCGATCCGGCACCGCGACAGCGTGGGCAGCCTGGCCGACATCCGGCCCGGGGAAGTGAACTGGATGACCGCCGGGCGCGGCATCGCGCACTCCGAGCGCACGCCGCCGGACGAGCGTCGCGACGGCCAGCGCATGCACGGCGTGCAAGTGTGGGTAGCCTTGCCGCAGAGCGACGAGGAAGTGCCGCCCGAATTCCATCATCACGATGCGGATGCGCTGCCGCGCATCCGGCGCGATGGTGCCGAGCTGGTCCTGATCGCTGGCGCGGCCTATGGCGAGCGTTCGCCGGTCAAGGTGTTCGCGCCGATGTTCTTCATGGAGGCGACGCTGGAGAAAGGAGCCGAGCTGCCGTGGCCGGAAGACCACATCGAGCGCGGCGTCTGCGTGATCGAGGGCGAGGTGCAGTGGGGCGGCCTGACCGTGCCCGCCGCGAATGCGGCGGTCCAGACCGGCGCCACTGCGCCTCCGCTGACCGCCGCGGTACGTAGCCGCGTCATGCTGTTCGGCGGCGCGCCGCTGGATGGCGAACGCCACTTGTGGTGGAACTTCGTTTCCAGCCGGAAAGAGCGTATCGAGCAGGCCAAGCTCGAATGGCAGGAGCAGCGCTACGGCAAGGTCGCCGGGGACGAGGACGAGTTCATTCCGCTCCCCACGCGCTGAAGCCCATGCTGCGGGCGCGCATGCGCCCGCACGGCGGCGGCGCTAGGCTGGCGCAGTGCATGAGGGAACGACCATGTCCGGTTTCGCCAGCTTCCGCGAGTTCTATCCGTTCTACCTGGGTGAGCACCGCGACCGAAACTGCCGGCGCTTGCATGTTGCCGGCAGCACGCTGGTCTTGCTGGTGATCGCGCTGGCCGCGTTCACCGGCCGCTGGGCGTGGCTCTGGCTGGCGCCCGTGGCCGGCTACGGTTTCGCCTGGGTCGGGCATTTCGTGTTCGAGAAGAACCGGCCCGCGACTTTCCGCCATCCGCTCTACAGCCTGATGGGGGACTGGGTGATGTATTGGGACGTGTTGCGCGGGAAGGTCAAACTCTGAGGCGGAGCGGACAAAACAAGCCACGCGCTCCGCGAGCCTTTGCTTCCCGTTCGCCGTTTCGCGCTAGCGATACTTCTGGTGGCAGGACTGGCAGGCGTCGCTTACCGGCTTGAGGGCCGCCGCCAGTGCGGCGCAGTCGGCCGGTGCGGTCTGGACCGCCGCCTGCAGGTCGGTGCGCAGCTGCGCGGCTTCATCGGCGAAGGCCTGGTCGACACCCGGGAAGGCCGGCACGATGTCGCCGGAGGTGGAAAGCAGGCGCTCCAGGTGCTCCTTGGTCGACGCCGCCTCGCAGCGCTGGGCCTTGATCGCATTGCGCAGCTCGCCCGAGTGATGCGCCATGACTGCCATTACCGCGTGCGGGAACGGGTTCCGCTGGCTGAGGGCGTTCATCGCGAAGACGGTGCCGACGATGCCGATCGCCAGCCCGAGCACGATCAGGAGTGCTGCGCGCATGCTTGGTTTTCCATCCGGGAAACAAAGAGTTCGCGAGGTTAGCACAAGGCTTTTCGGCGCCCGCCCGGCCACGCCGCTAAAATGACGGGCTTCCAATCTTCGAGTCGATTCCCGATGTACGGTCCCTTCGAGGCTGTGGCCGCAACCTGCGGAGCGCAGGCATGAGCGATATGGCTTTTCCCGCAGAGCGCTTCCAGGGCGTGGAACGCCTTTACGGCGCCGGCAGCGTCGAGCGCCTGAGCCGGGCGCACGTGTGCGTGATCGGCATCGGCGGCGTCGGTTCGTGGGCCGCGGAGGCGCTGGCGCGCAGCGGCGTGGGGCGGCTGACACTGATCGATGCCGACGAAGTGTGCGTATCCAACACCAACCGGCAGTTGCATGCGCTCGATGGCGAATACGGCAAGTCCAAGGTGCAGGTCGTCGCCGCCCGCGCGAAGGCGATCAACCCGGCGATCCAGATCGACGCGATCGAGCGCTTCCTCACGCCTTCCACACTCGATGAACTACTCGACCGCGGCTACGACGTGGTGCTCGACGCCTGCGATGCCTTTCGCGTGAAGCTGGAGGCGATCGCTTGGTGCCGCCGCCGCAAGCTGCCGATGGTGACCGTGGGTTCGGCTGGCGGGCGTACCGACCCCACCATGATCCGCGTGCGCGATCTGTCGCGTACCGAACATGACGCCATGTTCAGCCTCATCCGCAAGAAGCTCCGCCAGGACTTCGGTTTTCCGCGCAACCCGGACCGCTATTTCGGCGTGTCGGCGGTGTACTCGCTGCAGAACGTGCAGTACCCGCAGCCGGACGGCACGGTCTGCGGCACGCGCCCACCCGGGGGCGATGCGCTCAACCTGGCCTGCGGCGGAGGCCTGGGTGCGGCCACGCATGTGACCGGCACGTTTGCCTTCGCGGCGGTAGGCAAGGCGCTGGAGAAGGTGCTGGAGAAGGCGCCGGAAAAAGCGGCAGAGCGCTGAAAACGAAACGGGCAGGCCGCTGGGCCTGCCCGTCCTCGGCTCGCAGCGGGGCGCTCACCAGCCCATGTAGTGCCCGCCGTTGATCGCCAGGTTGGTCCCGGTGATCCAGCCCGCCTCTTCGCCGGTGAGGAACGCCACCGCGTGGGCGATTTCCTCCGGCTTGCCGAGGCGGCCCAGCGGAATCTGCGCCACAATCTTCTCGCGCACTTCCTCCGGTACGGCCATCACCATGTCCGTCGCCACATAGCCCGGGGAAACGGTGTTCACCGTGATGCCGAACTTGGCGTTCTCCTGGGCCAGCGAAATGGAGAATCCGTGCATGCCGGCCTTGGCGGCGGCGTAGTTGGCCTGGCCATACTGGCCCTTCTGGCCGTTGATCGAGCTGATCTGCACGATCCGGCCCCATTTGCGCGAACGCATGCTGTCGATCACCGGGCGGGTGACGTTGAAGCAGGCGTTGAGGTTGGTGTTCACCACGTCCATCCACTGCTGGTACGTCATCTTGTGGAAGGTGGTGTCGCGGGTGATGCCGGCGTTGTTGACCAGGATCTCGATCGGACCGAGCTGCGACTCGATCTCCCTCGCCATGGTCTCGCAGGACGCCGGGTCGGAGACGTCGCCCTGTACCAGACAGACTTCGACGCCCTCTTGCGCCATTGCCGCACGCCAAGCGTCCGCCTTGGCCGGGTCGCGATAGTTGGTGGCGACGCGATGGCCCTGCCGGGCCAGATACCGAACGATGGCGGTGCCGATGCCACCCGTGCCACCCGTGACCAATGCCGTGCGCTGCGTCATGCGTTGCCTCCAGATATCCGCGAAGAGAGCCTCAGGACCCGATCCTGCCGGGCCGAGCCATGTTGAACGGGGAACATGGCAATTCGTCTACGGGAGGGGTGCCGCCGGCCGCGCGATGCGATGGGTCGAGGCAGCGTGTTCTTTATAGCGGTTTATGCCGCCAAACGTTAGCGATTCAAGCCGCGCTGCGTACGCTGCACTGCGGCAAACGGTGCGGATCGAAGCGTTCGAGCGCACGGGCGAGCAGGGCTTCGGGATGATCCGCTGCGAAATCGTCTGATACATCGAGGAAACGAAGCGCGCGGCGCAATGCCGGCACCGGGTCGTGCGGGTCCACCGGATGGGCTCCCTCCGACTTGGACAGCTTGCGACCCGCGGCATCGACCGCAAGCGGCAGGTGCAGATAGCGCGGCGTGGGCAGGTCCAGGCACCGCTGCAGCCAGATCTGGCGCGGCGTGGAATCCAGCAAGTCGTTGCCGCGCACCACGTCGGTCACGTCCTGCCAGGCATCGTCCACCACGCAGGCCAGCTGGTAGGCGGGAAAGCCTTCCACGCGCTTCACGACGAAATCACCCGCCGATTCGCGCAGGTTCTGCCGCTGGCTCCCCTGCAGGCCATCATCGAAAACGATGTCCTTGTCCGGTACCCGCAGCCGCCACGCCGGCGGGCGCGAGGGGGCCGGCGCGGCGACGCAATGCCCGTCCCGGTGCATGCCACCGGCCGCGGCCAGGTCGGCGCGGCTGCACCAGCAGGGGAAGACGTGGCCCTCGTCGCGCAGGCGGCGGAAGGCTGCCTCGTAGGCGTCTACCCGCCGGGATTGGAACAGCAGCGGTTCGTCGGCGACCAGGCCGAACGCGGGCAGCGCAGCCAGGATGTCCCGGGCGGAGCCTGGCACCTCGCGCGGCGGATCGATGTCCTCCATTCGCACCAGCCAGCGGCCACCCGCGTGGCGCGCGCACAGCCAGCTGGCCACGGCGGCGACGAGGGAACCGAAGTGGAGTCGGCCGGTCGGAGAGGGAGCGAAGCGTCCGCGGTAAATCATCCGCGCATTGTACGGGCGGCTCGCCGCCGGTCCGGTGGGTCGATGACGCAGTGGCCCTTGAAACTCGGACGCATCGCCACGATTTTCCCCGGGCGGCCTGAGCCGCTTCCCTTTTCATGACTGCCCAGAGAGACAGCCATGCGACGCATCGTCCTGTTCGTCCTGACCAACCTCGCCGTTCTTTTCCTCCTCAGCATCGTCTGCCGGCTGTTCGGCATCGACCAATGGGCTGCTTCGCGCGGCCTGGGGGGCATGGGAGGGCTGCTGACCTACGCCGCCGTGTTCGGTATGGGCGGCGCCTTCATTTCGCTGGCCCTGTCCAAGTGGATGGCCAAGATGTCCACCGGGGCCCGGGTGATCGAGCAGCCCCAGAACGAAGCCGAGCGCTGGCTGGTCGACACCGTGCGCCGGCACGCCCAGAACGCCGGCATCGGCATGCCTGAAGTGGCGATCTACGACGCGCCGGAGATGAACGCCTTCGCCACTGGCATGACCAAGAACAGCTCCCTGGTGGCGGTAAGCACCGGCCTGTTGCAGCAGATGGACCGCGAGCAGGTATCGGCCGTGCTCGGCCACGAGATCGGCCACGTCGCGAACGGCGACATGGTGACCCTGACCTTGATCCAGGGCGTGCTGAACACGCTGGTGATCGTGGCGGCGCGCCTGGTCGGCCGCGTGGTGGACAGCTGGTTGTCGGGCGGCCGCGAACGCGAAGGAGGCGGCATCGGCTACTTCGTCTCGGTGATGGTGCTGCAGCTGGTATTCGGCCTGTTCGCCTCGATGATCGTGATGGCCTTCTCGCGCTGGCGCGAATTCCGCGCCGATGCCGCCGGCGCCAAGCTGGCCGGCCGCGGCTCGATGATCTCCGCCTTGCAGCGCCTGCAGGCCAATCACGGCGAGAGCACCTTGCCCCAGACCATGGCCGCCTTTGGCATTTCCGGCCATCTGGCTTCCGGTTTCCAGCGCCTGTTCATGAGCCATCCGCCGTTGGACGAGCGCATCGCGGCCCTGCAGAAGCAGGCCTGAGCGCCGGCCGTTTTCCAGGGAGACGGTCGCGTGGCGTCCGCCTCTCCTTGCAGTCCCACTCCACTACCAGCCATCCACGCCATTACCGCGTCCATGACTACCGCCAACGTTGAAACCCGCAAGTTCGAAGCCGAGGTCGCCCAGGTCCTGCATCTGGTCACCCATTCGCTGTATTCGCACAAGGAAATCTTCCTGCGCGAGCTGATCTCCAACGCCTCCGACGCCTGCGACAAGCTGCGCTTCGAGTCGATCGCCCAGCCGGAACTGCTGGCGGGCGAAGGCGAGTTGCGCATCGACGTCAGCTGGGATCCGGACGCGCGCACCGTCACCGTGCGCGACAACGGCGTGGGCATGACTGTGGACGAGGTGGTCGCCAACATCGGCACCATCGCCAGCTCCGGCACGCGCCGCTTCCTGGAAGCGATGAGCGCGGAACAGAAGACCGATGCCCGCCTGATCGGCCAATTCGGCGTGGGTTTCTATTCCGCGTTCGTGGTGGCCGACCGCGTCACCGTGCTGACCCGCCGCGCCGGCGCGCCGGCAGGGGAAGGCGTGAAGTGGGAAAGCGACGGCAAGGGCGAGTACTCGCTGGAAAAGATCGACCTGCCCCAGCGCGGCACCGCGGTGGTCCTGCATCTTAAGGCGGACGAAAGCGAGTTCCTCAGTCCCTGGACGCTCAAGTCGCTGATCACCCGCTATTCCGACCACGTGGCCTTCCCGATCCGCATGCCGGAAGAAAAGGACGGCAAGCCGGGCGAGGTATGGGAAACCGTCAACGCGGCTTCCGCGCTCTGGACCAAGCCCAAGTCGGAGATCAGCGACGAGGATTACCAGAGCTTCTACAAATCGCTCGGCCACGACTTCAACGATGCGCTGGCCTGGGCGCACAACCGCGTCGAAGGCAGCCAGAGCTTCACGACGCTGCTGTACATTCCCGCGCAGCCGCCGTTCGAGCTGATGATGGGCGGGCGCGACGAGCGCAAGGGGCTGAAGCTGTACATCAAGCGCGTCTTCATCATGGACGCCGCCGAAGAGCTGCTGCCGAACTACCTGCGCTTCGTGCGCGGCGTGGTGGACGCGGACGACCTGCCGCTCAACGTCAGCCGCGAGATCCTGCAGCAGAATCGCCAGCTCGAGCGCATCAAGGGCGCCTGCGTGAAGCGCGTGCTCGACCTGCTCGAGAAGATGGCGCGCGACGAGCCGGAAAAGTTCGCCACGTTCTATAAAGCCTTCGGCAACACGCTCAAGGAAGGCATCGTCGAAGATCACGCCAACCGCGAACGCATCGCCAAGCTGCTCCGTTTCGCGTCGACCAAGGGCGAGGGCGCCACGCAGAACGTCTCGCTGGACGACTACATCGGCCGCATGGCCGTCGGCCAGGACATCGTCTGGTACATCACCGCCGACAGCCACGCGGCGGCGGCGGGCAGCCCGCAGCTGGAGGCGTTCAAGGCCAAGGGCATCGAAGTGCTGCTGATGTTCGACCGCGTCGACGAGTGGATGCTGGGCAGCCTCAACGAATACGCCGGCAAGAAATTGCAGAACGTCGCCAAGGGCGAGCTGCCGCTCGACGAAGCGGACAAGCAGAAACAGGAGGAAGCCGCCAAGGCGGCCGAACCGCTGCTCAAGAAGCTCAAGGACCTGCTGGGCGACCGCGTGAAGGACGTGCGCGTGTCGGCGCGCCTGACCGATTCACCTTCCTGCCTGGCGCTGTCCGACTACGAGATGGCCCCACACCTGGCCCGCCTGCTGCGCGAAGCGGGGCACGACCTGCCGGACAGCAAACCGACACTGGAGATCAATCCCAGGCACGCCTTGCTGCAGCGGGTCGAGACCGAAGCCGACGAGGCGAAGGCTCGCGACCTGGCCAACCTGCTGCTGGAGCAGGCGGAGATCGCCGCTGGGGCGCAGCTGCCGGATCCCGCGGCCTTCGTGCAGCGCATGAATCGCGTGCTGCTGGGCTGACCGGCTCGGCCCGTCACGCAAAAAGCCCGCCGATATCGGCGGGCTTTTTGTTTGTTCCTGGTCGATCAACGGCCTTTGGCGGGAGACACGCTCGGCGTTGCCGGCCGATTCACCACCGACGGCATCGGTGGCGGGACACGCATGCCCTCCGGTGGGCGGCCATACAGGCCGGACCGGCCAGGGAACATGCGCCGCGGATAGTCGTCGTTCGCCAGCATCAGGCGGCGGCCATCCAGGTTGACCCAGTGCCATCTGCCGATGGGTACGGGTTGGCTGGACAGGTAGGCGAAGCCGGCATCGAAGTTGCCGTCCTGGCGTGGCGAGGTCGTCAGCGCCACGTTGATGATGCACTGGCTGCTGATGGCCTTGCCCTTCCAGTGGGCGGGACCGCTGACCATCTCGTCGAGGTTCGTGAGCAGCAGCCGTTGGATGGCCGGGGGCAGTTGCATGGCCGGGGAAGCGCTCGTGATCTTGCCGTCGGCATCGACGCTGACCAGGACAGGAAGGGTCTTCAAGGGGAAGTCATTCATCGAGCCGCTGGCCATCGCAATGAATGGCGCGGCGATGAGCAGGCCTGCCGCTAGGAAACGAAATCGCCTCATGGTTGGCTCCTTGTTTCAACGTGGCGCGTTTTCGATGGCGCGTGGCCACGGAACGCTCTCCTCCCGCGGCTAGCGACTCTGATCCTGGCCTGGGGGGTTGTCAACGAGCCGGGGTTCCCACTGCCCGCGCGATGCGTTCGGCTTCGATGCCTATTTCCCGCAGCTGGCCGGTCGGGGAGGGATGCTGGCCGCAGAAGAACAGCCCAGGCGCGCCGCTCGGCCGGCCGGTGACACGCGGCCGGCCATGCTCGTCGAGGACCTCCGGCGTGTCGGGGAGCAACGGGCGCAGGTCCGGTCGGAAGCCGGTGGCGAGGATCACGGCCTCGAACGGCTCGGTCATCGCCTTTCCCCCGGTGGCGAGGGAGGGCGAGAAGATCACGCCATGGGGCAGGAAGCGTTCGATCCCGCCACGCACCTTGATGCTGCCTTCACGAATGCGAGCCAGCGTGCCGACGTCGAGCAGGGGGATCTTCTGGTCTTCGGCGATCATCCGGCGCGGCCCCTTCGCGGCTTTCGTCAGGCCCAGACGTTCGGTGTTGCCGACCGCCAGCCGGATGGCCGGCGCATTGAGGGCGTCGGCTAGCCCGGGCGGCAGGCGGGCCTGCGCGACGGCCCAGGTGAGGATCGGCAGGCCCAGCAGCTCGCGCGGCAGGATGCAGACCGGGCTGCGCACGGCCAGGCTCACGTCGACCCCTGCCTCGGCCAGGTCGAGGGCGATCTCGCCGCCGGAGTTGCCGAAACCCACCACCAGGACGCGTTTCCCGGCATAAGGCCCGGCGTGGCGATAGGCGGAGCTGTGGATCACCTCGCCGGTGTAATCCGCCTGCCCGGGCCAGGAGGGTACGTGCGGGAAATCCGCCCAGCCGGTGGCGATCACCACCACCGGCGCGCTCCACATGCGCGTGCCGGTATCGACATGCCATGCGCCATCGGCGCGCCGAATGGTGCGCGCCGTGCTGCCGAACTGCGGCTGCAGGCCGAAGCGTTCGGCATAGGTTTCGAGATAGGCGACCACCTGCGCGCGGGACGGATAGCGCGGATAGTCCCGCGGCATCGGCAGGCCGGGCAGAGCCGAGTGGCCGCGGTCGGTATGCAGGTGCAAGCGGTCGTAATGCCGCCGCCATACCGAACCGACGGTGGCCGCTTTCTCCAGGATCGTGGTTCCCAGGCCCTGCTTGCCGAGCATGGCCGCGCAGGCCAGCCCCGCCGGGCCCGCGCCGATGACCAGGGCGTCCGCGTCGCTCATGAAGCCTCCTTCTTCAGTCGTCGTGCGCCGATTATGGGCACGATGCCGGCGCCTTCGCGCATCGGCGCGGGTCGTGGCCGCCTGCCTTAGCTGCGACACTAGGCGTGCCCGCCTCGCCGCCCGGAACCGATGACTGCCCTGACGCTGCTGTTCGCCTGTCTCCTGCTCGGCATGCTGGTCAAGCGCTACGCGCGGCCGCCCGCGGGCACCGTGCATGGCATCAACTGGTGGGTCATCAATATCGCGCTGCCGGCCCTGGTGCTGCAGCTGGTGCCGAAGGTCAAGCTCGACCCGCATCTGTGGTTTCCGGTCGCCACGATGTGGATCACCTTCTTCGGCGCCTGGGGCCTGTTCGCTGCGCTGGGCCGTTGGCGGGGCTGGTCGCGCGGTCGTATCGGCGCGCTGACCCTGGTGTGCGGGCTGGGCAATACCTCGTTCATGGGGTATCCGATGATGCAAGCGCTGCATGGCAGCGAAGGCCTCACGCTGGCGGTGGTCGCCGATCAGCTCGGCTGCTTCCCGCTGCTCGCCTCGGCCGGCGTGGTGGTGGCCAATCTCTATGCGGGGCAGGCCCCGCAGCCGCGCGCCATCGCTCGCCGAATCCTTACGTTCCCGGCGTTCCTCGCCCTGGTCGCGGGCGCCATCGCCGGCGCGCTGGGTGGCTGGCCGGCTCTGGTCGACGGCGTGCTCGGGCAGGTGGGCGCAACCCTGACGCCGCTGGCGCTGTTTTCGGTGGGACTGCAGTTCCGCTTCAAGCTCGGCGAGCGGCAGGCGGGACCGCTGGCGCTGGGCCTGTGCTGGAAACTGCTGCTGGCGCCGCTGGCGAGCCTGGCGCTCGGCCTCGCCGCGGGCGTGAGCGGGCTGGTGCTCACCGTAGGCGTGCTGCAGGCGGCGATGGCGCCGATGATTTCGGCGGCGATCCTCGCCGATGAGCACGGCCTGGAGCCGCAGCTCGCCAACACAGTGCTGGGCGCGGGCATCGTGCTTTCGCTGGCGACCGTGCCACTGGGGAATTGGCTGCTCGGCGGCTGAGCCGCGCGATAATGGCGCGATGACTGAAACTGCCTCCCTGACCGCCGTGCGTGCGGATGTCTGGCTCTGGGCCGCGCGCTTCTTCAAGACTCGCAGTCTCGCCAAGCAGGCCATCGACGGCGGCAAGATCGCCGTCAACGATGCCGGCTGCAAACCGGCCAAGACGGTGCACGCCGGCGACATGATACGGATCACCCGGGGCGAGGAGCGCCTGGAGGTGGAGGTACTGGCGCTGTCCGAACAGCGCGGCCCTGCCAGCGTGGCGCAGCTGCTCTACCGCGAGACCGAGGCCAGCCGGGCCGCCCGCGACGCCGCGCGCGAACAGCGCCGGCTGATCGGCGCGGCCGGACCGCTGCGCCGTCCGGACAAGCAGGAACGTCGCGAATTGCGACGCCTCAAGGATTCCGGTTGAGCAGCGTTTCGCAGATTGCCGGGCGCGCTTGAGCGAGCATGAGCATCAGTCCGGCGCGGCGCGATGGCGTGTTCCGCCCCGGGCGCGTGCCTGAAAGGGGGCTCGTCATGTCGGGAATGGGATTCTTCAAGCGCCTGCTCGGCGCCACGTCGCATGACTCGCCGGAGCCGGAGCGGCTGCGGGCGCCGGAGGGTACCCGGGTGCTGATGGTCGACGACTCGCCGACCATG
This sequence comes from Dyella sp. BiH032, assembly GCF_031954525.1. Lineage (NCBI taxonomy): Bacteria > Pseudomonadati > Pseudomonadota > Gammaproteobacteria > Lysobacterales > Rhodanobacteraceae > Dyella > Dyella sp. BiH032. The sequence goes on along the minus strand of NZ_CP134867.1, from coordinate 3,526,671 downwards.
CTGGCCGTGCTCGGACGGCATCTGGACCAGGAAGGGTACGCCACGCTCAAGGCCGCCGATGGCGAAAGCGCGCTGGAACTGGCGCGCGACGAACAGCCGGCCCTGATCTTCCTGGACATCGTGCTGCCCGGCATCAACGGCTTCGCCGTGTTGCGTACGCTGCGGCACGACCCGCTGACCCGCGACATCCCGATCGTGATGATCAGCGGCAACCAGCAGGCGACCGAACAGTTCTACGTGCAGCGCTTCGGCGCCGACGACTTCATCCGCAAGCCTTTCGGCCGTGCGGAAGTGGCCATGTGCATCCACAAGCTGGTGCTGACCGGCCGCTTGCCGGCGCGCGAGGTGGTGCGCGAGATCGCCGCGCCGCCGCTGCCTGAAGAAAGCGCCGTACCCGAATCCGTGGCGGGCATTGCCGCCTGAGGACAGGGCGCCGACGTTCCGCGAACGGAATGCCGGCGCCTTGCTCGACTGCGGTGGCCGCGGACGATGCGTCCGGGCGCTGTTTGCAACGCGGCAGCGTTTGCAAAGTATCTGGCTGGCGATGGCTGGCTTGCGGTGAACTCTAGCGAGCACGCCGGGTGAGCTGAAGTCGATTCTCTCGATCGGCCCCATAGCCGCCCGCTATGCGCGCCGGCCTGGAATCCGCAGCCTTCATTGCGCAGTCAAGAGGCTGGCTCGGACCCGGGCCCGATCAACTCCAACGCCAGGGCACATGCGGCTTTGCGGACTTCATCGGCGAACGCCGGATCGTCGGTGGTGCGCGCCAATACCATGCCACCCACGCACAAGGCGGTGATCGCCAGCCCGCGTTCGCGCGCCTGGGTGGCATCCTGGCCTCCTGCGCCGGCGGCGATCATGCCGGCCATGTGCTCGACCAGGCCGTGATAGGCCTTTCGCACCTGCGGGCCGGCACGTGCGGTATCGGACGGCAGGGCGATCAGCGGGCAATGCCCCTCGATGTCTTCCAGGTGCGCGGATGACAGATAGACGGTCACCATCTGGCGCGCACTCGCGGTACCGCAGGCGTGCGGGTCGAACTCGATGCCTTGCCAGCGTTGGGTCGGATCGAAGGTCAGATAGACGGACACCGCCTCCGCGTAGAGCTCTTCCTTGGCCTTGAAGTGGTTGTAGAACCCGCCGCGGGTCAGGCCCGCGCGCTGCATGATCTCGTCGATGGAAACATTGGCGAAGCCGCGGCGATTGAACAGTTCGCGCGCGCATTCGACGATGCGCTGCCGGGTCTTCTGCTTGTGCTCGGCGGTGTAGGGCATGGCGGCGGGTGGTGAGTGGCGAGGCAACCAGCGTACTGCGGCGATTGAATATGTTCTTGAACATATGTAGCCGGCGCGGACACTGCGTCCCGTTCCCGGGCATGGCCCCTCACCAAGGAAACAGTGACATGAAGCTGTACTACGCAGAGACGATGAATCCGCGCAAAGTCTGCGCGGTGGCGAAGTACCTCGGTTCGCCGGTGGAATACGTCAGGGTGGATCTGAGCCGTGGCGAGCAGCGCGCGCCGGCCTTCCTGGCCGAGAACCCCAACGGCAAGGTCCCGGTGCTGGTCGACGGCGATACGCATCTGTGGGAAAGCACCGCCATCATGGCCCATCTCGCCGTCAAGGCCGGCTCCGACCTCTGGCCTGCCGACGCCGCGAGCCAGGTCGAGGTGCTGCGCTGGCTGTCGTGGGACATCGCGCATTTCTCACGGCACGGCGGTTCGCTGTACTTCGAGCACATGATCAAGCCGTACCTGGGCCTGGGCGAGCCGAATGCCGCGGCGGTGGAGGAGGCGACGAATTTCTTCCGCCGGTTCGCGGCCGTGCTGGATGCGCACCTGGAAGACCGCGACTACCTGGTCGGCGGCAAGCTCAGCATCGCAGACTTCGGCACTGGCGTGCTGCTGCCGTGGGCGAAAGAGGCGCGCCTGCCGATCGGGGAATTCCCCAACATCCAGCGCTGGCACGAGCGGATGATGGCGTTGCCCGCGTGGCGCGAGCCGTTCCCCGAACCGCTGCCGGTGGCCGCGTGAGTCATGTATCCGGTCGCGCCGCGCGGCGCGACCGGAGCCGTCGTCAGAGCAGTGCCTTGAGGCGGTAGAGCACGTCCAGCGCCTCGCGCGGCGTCAGCGCGTCCGGGTCGACGTCGGCCAGCGCGCGCTCGGCCGCGGAGGGTTCCTGCGGTGCGAACAGGCCCAGCTGCGGCGATGCATCGGGCTGCGGCTTGGCTGCGGAGGCGTGCTGGTGCATGCCGCGCTCCAGTTCCGCCAGCGTGCGCCGCGCATCGGCGATCACCGACTTGGGAAGGCCGGCCAGCGCGGCCACCTGCAGGCCGAAGCTCCGATTGGCCGGGCCTTCTTTCACCGCATGCATGAAGACCAGCTGGTCGCCGTACTCGACCGCGTCCAGGTGCACGTTGGCGATGGTCGGATATTCACCGGCCAGTTCGGTCAGCTCGAAGTAATGCGTCGCGAACAGCGTGTAGGCGCGGCTGCTCGCGGCCAGATGCACGGCGGCGGCGCGCGCCAGCGCAAGGCCGTCGTAAGTGCTGGTGCCGCGGCCCACCTCGTCCATCAGCACGAGGCTGGACCCGGTGGCGTTGTGCAGGATGTTGGCCGTCTCGCTCATCTCCACCATGAAGGTGGACTGGCCGCGCGACAGGTCGTCACCGGCACCGATGCGGGTGAAGATGCGGTCGATCGGCCCGATCGCGGCGCGGCTGGCCGGCACGTAGCTGCCGATGTGGGCGAGCAGCACGATCAGCGCGTTCTGCCGCATGTAGGTCGACTTGCCGCCCATGTTAGGGCCGGTGATCACCAGCATGCGTCGCGCATCGCCGAGCACCAGGTCGTTCGGCTCGAACGGCTCGGCGCGGACTTTCTCCACCACCGGATGACGGCCGCGCTCGATCAGGATGCCCGGCTCGTCGGTGAGCGTCGGCTCGCTCCAGTCGAGCGTGGCCGCGCGTTCGGCCAGCGTGGACAGCACATCGAGTTCGGCCATCGCAGCGGCGGCGGCCTTGAGCGGTTCCAGCCGTTCGGTGAGCGTATCCAGCAGCGCTTCGTACAGGGCGCGCTCGCGCATCAGCGAGCGTTCCTTGGCCGAGAGCACCTTGTCTTCGAAGGTCTTCAGTTCCTCGGTGATATAGCGCTCGGCGTTCTTGGTGGTCTGGCGGCGCGTGTAGTGCGTGGGCGCCTTGTCGGCCTGCGCCTTGCTGATCTCGATGTAGTAGCCGTGCACGCGGTTGTAGCCGACCTTCAGCGTCGCGATGCCGCTGACGGCTTTCTCGCGTTCTTCCAGCTCGACCAGGAACTGGTCGGCGTGCGTGGCCAGGCGGCGCAGTTCGTCCAGCTCGGCGTCGTAGCCGTCGGCGATCACGCCGCCGTCGCGTTGCAGCACCGGTGGCTGCGGCACGATCGCGGCCGCGAGCAGCGCCGCGTTCTCGTGGTGATCGCCGATGCGTTCGACCAGCGCGTGCAGCAGCGGGCTGTCCAGGGCGGCAATCTCGTCGCGCAGGACCGGCGCGGCGGCGAGGCCGTCGCGCAGGGTGGACAGATCGCGCGGCCGCGCCGAGCGCAGCGCCACGCGGGCCAGGATGCGTTCCAGGTCGCCGATGCCGCGCAGGCGTTCGCGCAGGCTCTCGTAGCGGCGGTTGTCGATCAGCGCGCCGATCGCCTGGTGGCGCCGGCGCAGCGGTTCGCGCGCGCGCAGGGGACGATTGAGCCAGCGGCGCAGCAGGCGTGCGCCCATCGGCGTCACGCTCTCGTCCAGCACGCCGAGCAGGGTGTGTTCGGTGCGGCCGCTCGGATGCGTGTCCAGCTCCAGGTTGCGGCGCGTGGCGGCGTCCATCGCGATCGTCTCGCTGGCGCTTTCCACCGCCATGCCGGAGAGATGCGGCAGCGCGCTCTTCTGCGTTTCTTCCACGTAGCCGAGCAGGCAGCCGGCAGCGGCGATCGCCAGCGGCAGGTTGTCCACGCCGAAGCCGCCAAGGTCGCGGGTGCCGAAGAAGCGATTGAGCTCGCGCCTGGCCGCATCGCCGTCGAAATGCCACGGCGGACGCCGGCGCAGGCCGGGCAGAGTGCTGACCAGCTTGGGCCAGGCCACCGCTTCGTCGACCAGCGTCTCGGCCGGCTGCAGTCGCGCCAGCTCGGCGGCCAGCGCTTCGGCGCTGGGCACTTCGCTGAGCAGGAAGCGGCCGCTGCCCAGGTCTACCCAGGCTAGGCCGTACGTGGCCTGCGGGCCGGCGGCAATGGCCAGCAGCAGGTTGTCGCGGCGTTCCTCCAGCAGCGCGGCGTCGGTCACCGTGCCCGGCGTAACGATGCGCACCACCTTGCGTTCGACGATGCCTTTGGCCAGCGCCGGGTCGCCGATCTGCTCGCAGATGGCTACCGACTCGCCCAGCCGCACGAGCTTGGCCAGGTAGTTCTCCACGGCGTGGTACGGCACGCCCGCCATGGGAATCGGCTGGCCGGCGGACTGGCCGCGCTGGGTGAGCGTGATGTCCAGCAATCGCGCGGCCTTGCGCGCGTCGTCGTAGAACAGCTCGTAGAAATCGCCCATGCGGAAGAACAGCAGCACCTCGGGATGTTCGGCCTTGGCCGAGAGGTACTGGCGCATGAGCGGAGTGTGTTCGAGATGGGCGTCCATCGGTATCCGTGCGTTCCGGGCGCTCCGCCGGCATGGGCATGCCGCGCCGTCCCTCACGGCCGCGGCGCGGCAGCGACGGAGACGGCTCCGCGCGGCGGGAGCGAAAGGGTCGAAGCATACGGCCTCGGGCAGCGGCGCACGAGGGGAAGCGCGCAAGTCGCTGAAGCGACAGGCCTGGCGGCAGGGCATCGGCCCGCGACGGGCCATTTCAAAAAACGTGGGCGAGTTCGTCCTCCGGGAGCCCTGACTGACTCGAGTCCCCCGCTTGAACACCTCTTCCCCATCCCCGGCCGGCATGACCCTGGACGTCGCCCTTGGCCTGAAACGCCGCGACGCCGGCCTGCCGCGGCCAAACGTCGCGCGGCCGGGCGGCTGGATCGCTTCGCTGCGGCATCGCCAGGACTGGCCGGCATCGCAGCCGGCGCGCTTCATCGAGGCGGCGAAGTACCTCGTGCGAGCCCTGTGCCTGCCAAGGAGGCATGCGCGGTACCTGCGCTTCGTGCAAGGCCACGCGCCCATGCGGGCCTTTCGCCGCCGCGATCCCCGCCTGCTCGAGCGTCACCTGCACCGCTTCGTGAACGCGCGCTGGAAGCGGCGCGACCGGCTGCGCGCGCTGCTCGCGCACTATCAATTCGCTACCTCCGCCTTGCCGACGCCGCTGTTCGATGCGGTCTACGTCGAAGGCGGCGTGCCTCTTGGCCTGCTGGTGCTGAAGGACGGCCGCGAACTGATCCTCAGCCTGCGACCGCCACTCGACAAAGGCTGCGAGGGCGAACTGGGCATACAGCTCGAGGGCATGGACGGCCGGACGTTGTATCGCATCGTGTTCACCGTGATTGACGATGGCCGGACGCTGGCGATCGGCTGTCTGCAGGGGCCGGGCGGACCCGACGCGCGCGAAGCCGTGCGGGAACTCACGCGCCAGATGCATGGCCTGCGGCCGAAGCAGCTCATGCTGGCGCTGGCCTGCGCGTTTGCGCGTCATTTCGGTATCGCCCAGGTGCTGGGCATCGCCAACGCGGCCCATCCGCTGAGCCGGCGCCGCGCGGGGATTTTCCAGGCGGACTACGACGCTTTCTGGCTGGAGCAGCAGGGCGTGGCCGAGGCTGACACCGGCTGGTTCGTGCTGCCCGCCGATCCGCCGCGCAAAGCCGAGGCGGACGTGCCGAGTCATCACCGTTCCGCGTTCCGGCGGCGCGAAGGCCTGCGAGCGGCCGCCGAAGCCGTGCTGGTCCGCGCACTGTGCCGATCCGCGCCTCGTGCCGATAACGCGACGGAGATGGCGGCGCACTTCGCTTCCACCTATGCCTCGCAGGAGCACGCTTGGATACCGTGAATCCCCAGTCCGGCGAGCCCGGATCCCGCACGGCGGCGCACGTCGCGCGCCTGGAAGCGCTGTGCCGCGAGCACCACCGGGCGCTGGTCGCCTTCCTGCAATGCCGGCTGCAATCGCCATCCGATGCGCAGGAGATCGCCCAGGAAGCCTATGTGCGGATGCTGACGCTGGAACGTCCCGATGACGTCGGTGACCTGCGCGCGTATCTCTTCCGCACCGCGTCCAACCTGGCGATGGACCGGCTGCGCTTGCGCAGTGTCCATGCCAGGGCGGTGGACGAAGTCGCGGTCCGGGAGCCGCTGGCGGCGCCCGCGCCGGAGCGCCGGGCCATGGCGCTCGAACGGCTGATCGGACTGCGGCAGGCCTTGGGCGAACTGCCGCCCAAGACCCGCGAGGCCTTCATGGCGCACATGGTCGAAGGCCTGGATTTCAGCGTGGTGGCGCGCGCGATGAAGCTGAGCGAGCGCATGGTGCGCTACCACGTGACGCGGGCGCTGGCGCACTGCCGCGCGCGCGTCGACCAGATGGAGGAACGGTGATGCCCGGCATCCACCCGAATGACGAAGCACGGCTGCGCGATGCTGCCGAATGGCGCTTGCGCTTGCGCGGCCCGGAGGTCTCCGACACCACGCTGCGCCAATGGATCGACTGGTCCTCGCAGGAAGAAAACCTCGCCGCGTTCGAGCGCATCAATGCGCTCGGCGACGAGGTGGAGCGCCTGGATGAGGCATCCAGAGGGTTTCTCCTGCATCCCTTCCGGTCCCGGCGAACGTCGCGGACCTGGCTGCCGCTGGCGCTGGCGGCCGGACTCGCCGCGGTCGTAGCGGGCGGCTACCTGGCGTGGACGCTCGTGGCCGCGACGGTGTCGCGCGGCTACGCCAGCGCACTGGGGCGGCAGGAAGACTTGCGCCTGCCCGACGGCACGCGCGTGGCGCTCGGCGGCGCGTCGCGGCTGGAGGCGCGCTTCGACGGGGAACTGCGCCGCGTCGATCTGCGGGACGGGGAGGCGTTCTTCCAGGTTGCGCCCGACGACACGCCTTTCGAGGTAAGCGCGGGCCCGGTGCGCATCCGTGACGTGGGCACAGCGTTCGACGTGCGGCAGGGCGGCGGCCGGGTGACCATCGACGTTGCCGAAGGCAAGGTGCTGGTCACTGCTCCCGGTGCGGTCGGCATACGTGAAGCCACGGCCGGGCAGCGCATCGTGTACATGCCGAACGCGGGGCTCACCGTGGCGCAGATCGATCCAGCGCGGACCGCCGCCTGGCGTCACGATCGCCTCGAGTTCGACAACGAGCCGCTGGCCGTGGTGGTCGCCAGCCTCAATCGGTACAGCGCGCGCCCCGTACGCATCGCGGATGCCGGGCTGGCCTCGCTAGCCTTTACCGGCACGATCCGCACAGACGCGATCGACCGCTGGCTGGAAGCCTTGCCCCAGGTTCTGCCGTTGCGCGTGGACATGCGTTCGAACGAGGTGGTGTTGAGCCGTCCTGCGGCTGGCGCGTGGCAATGAGGAGCAAGCTTCGCGCAAGCCGGCCTGGTCCTTTCAAACGGTTCGCTTGAGGCGGGCCTCCAAGAGCTCACCTTGCCATGCCACACTCGCCGTTTTCGCCTGGGGCATGGCGCGGGACATGGGGCGGTTCGGATGGCTGTTCGCTTGCGGCTGCATGGCGGTGTCGCCATGGACGCGCGCGGCCGCCGCGGCGAGCAGCGAGAGCGCTACCCCGGCATCCGTCTCTTTCGCCATTCCGTCGCAACCGCTCGCCTCCGCGCTGATCGCCTACGGCGGACAAGCGAACCTGCAGGTGCTGGTATCCGGCGACCTGGCTGCATCGCTGCGTTCCGAGGCGGTGCAGGGCCGGCTCGCGCCGGAGGAAGCGCTGGCCCAGCTGCTGCACGGCACGCCGCTGACCTACCGCTTCATAGGGGCCACCACCGTGGTGATCAGGCCACGCGCCATTCCCGCCGATGGATGGCACGAGGTGCCGCCGGTGCCGGTCACGGAACTCGCGCCGGTGCGTGCCCTCGGCCTGTTCGCCAATGGCTATCGCGCCGAATACGCCAGCGGCTCGGCACGCCTGGACGCCGACCCGGCCGATTTGCCGCAGTCGGTGGGCGTGGTAACGCGGGACCTGATGGATGCGCGCCAGGACCGCAACGTGCCCGATGCGCTGCGCACGCTTGCGGGCGTGCAATATCTCGACACCGAAATCGGATTGCCGGAATTCCGCATCCGTGGGTTCCGTGCCGGCAACGGCACGACCGACGGCATGCCCAACGCTGTGGTCGGTGTGGGCGACCTGCCGCCGCTGGTCGCCGTGGATCGCATCGAAGTGCCGCGCGGACCGCAGTCCATCCTGGGCGACGTATCCACCAACAACAATTTCGGCGGGCTGGTCGGCCTGGTGATGAAAAAGCCGCAGGCAACGCCCGTGCATCAGCTGTCCTGGGCGTTGGGAAGTCATGGCGACACCCAGCTCGACGGCGATTTCGCAGGCCGGCTCGATCATGGTGGGCGCTGGCTCTATCGCCTGGTGCTTTCAGCCGACCGCACCGATCGTACGCCGCAGGGCTACGTGGGACGGCGCACCAATTACGTCGCGCCGTCAGTGGGCTGGAATGGGGCGGACACGCAGTGGATCGTCGGCATGTCGCGCATGGTCAACCGCTTCCCGATCCCGGACTACGTGACCTGGCTGGATGGCACGCCCGCGTCGGCCACGCCGGCCGGATTGTTGCTGGGCCATCCGCAGGACCATTCGGAGTTCCGCACGACCCGCTACTACTACCTGTGGGAACACGCCTTCGACGACGTCTGGTCGCTGCGCAGCCGCGCGCAGTACGTGCATGAGAGCAACCTGCAGCAGGCGTGGCTGGTCGACTTCCCGTCTTCCGACGGCCCGGCGACCGCCATCGCCGACAAATACCGCTACACGGATGCGTTCTACACGCTGCAGAACGAGCTCGTGGCGAGCTTCGCGCTGGGGGCGACGCACCACAACGTGATGGCCGGTTTCGATTATTCGCGCGCTCGCGTGGGGCGTTTCGAGGACGAGCAGGCCGTCCTCGGCGATGGCAGCATCGACTTGCTTGGCGGCGAACGCTTGCCGCCGGTCAATTCCCTGGTGCTCGGCCAGGGCATGGCGCTGTTCGACTCCAGCGCGTTCTCGGGCGATCCGTGGGTGACCGACAGCGGCCTGTTCCTGCAGGACCACATGCAGCTGGGCGAACGATGGAATGCACTCGTGGCGCTGCGCCGTTCCGCCTACGTCCTCTCCACCCAGCATCGCGACGGCTCGCCGTGGGAGCGGCGCAAGGCGCAGTGGGTGCCTAATCTGGGCGTGGTCTACAAGCCAGTGCCCGGCGTGGCGCTCTACGCGAGCCTGTCCCATGGCTTCCAGCCCGATGCGGTGCTCGGCCGCAATGGCAAACCGTTGCTGCCGGTACTGTCGCGGCAGCTCGAAGCCGGCGCCAAGTTCGACCTGGCCAGGCAGCGCGCGCGGCTGACCGTGTCCTGGTACCGGATCACGCTCGATCGCAGCACGGACCTGTTCTCGCCCAAGCCGCCGTACTTTGGCTATCGCGGCCCAGGCCAGACCAACCAGGGCGTGGAGACGGAACTCAACGGCCGGCTGGCGCCGGGACTGGATGTCAGCGCGAGCTACACGTACGCGCTGGTGCACAAGCACGACGGCTCGCCGATCACCGGCGCGCCGCGGCATCGTGGGGCCGCCTGGGCGTCCTACCGCTTCGATCCCAAGGCCGCGGCGGGCTGGGGCGTGGGTGCGGGACTGCAGGCTCGTAGCCGTGCAACCGGGTTGCTAAGCGACGGCCAGACCCTTTTCTCCAATCCGGGGCAATACAGCCTGGATGCGAACCTCTTCTATCGCGCGCCTCGCTGGAGCTTGACGCTGGGCGTGCGCAATCTGCTCGGGCGGCGCCTGCGCGCCGAGGACTTCGACGACAGCTTCGTACCGTTGATCGAGCGACGCAGCGTCTTGCTCAGCGGCAGCTACGCGTTCTAGCGTCCATGCGTCCCGCACGGGACAGGAGGGCGGGGCGTCAAGTCTTGGCCCCCGGGCCTTAAAGGCGTAGAAGGGTCCGCTTCGCATTCCTTGTGCGCAGCGTGCCGTTTCACTGTGGAGTTGTTCATGACCCCGACGTCCATCCCCACCGACGCCGATCTCGCGGCGCTGGCCCGCGAAGTCGCCGATGCCACCCTGGCGGCCAAGCTCATGCTGGTGACGGCCGAATCCTGTACGGGCGGGTGGATCGCCAAGACGCTCACCGATCTGCCCGGCAGTTCGGCCTGGTTCGATGCGGGCGTGGTCACCTACAGCTACGAGGCGAAGGAGGCGTTGCTGGGCGTCAATCCCCGCACGCTGGAGCGCACCGGCGCGGTCAGCGAAGAAACCGTACTGGAAATGGTCTCCGGCGCGCTGGCCCGCTTCGGAGCGGGCGTCGCGGTGGCGGTCACCGGCATCGCCGGGCCCAGCGGCGGCACGCCGGAGAAGCCCGTCGGCACGGTATGGATCGGCTGGAAGCGGCGAGGCGGCTATGCCCACGGCCGGTTGTTCCACTTCGACGGTGATCGTGAGGCGATTCGTCGCCAGACCGTGGCCGCCGCCCTCGTCGGCGTACGCAAGGCGCTGACGGATTGACGATCCCTGCGCCTACACGGACCGGCTTGACCGGTATGGGATACTGGTCCTTCGCGTGATCGCAGCCCGTGAGACGAGGCCGGCGCATCATGCCCTGCACCTGACAGCCACCCACACCATTCGGGACACAAGACGATGGATGACAACAAGCGCAAGGCGCTCGCCTCGGCCCTCGGCCAGATCGAAAAGCAGTTCGGCAAAGGCGCGGTCATGCGCATGGGCGACCGCACGGACGACGCCATCGACACCGTGTCCACCGGTTCGCTGGGCCTGGACATCGCGCTCGGCGTGGGCGGCCTGCCGCGCGGCCGCGTGGTCGAGATCTACGGCCCGGAATCCTCGGGCAAGACCACCCTGACCCTGCAGGTGATCGCCAACTGCCAGAAGAACGGCGGCACCGCGGCTTTCGTCGACGCCGAGCACGCGCTGGACCCGACCTACGCCGCCAAGCTGGGCGTGAACGTGGACGACCTGCTGGTCTCCCAGCCCGACACCGGCGAGCAGGCGCTGGAAATCGCCGACATGCTGGTGCGCTCCGGTGCGGTGGACGTGGTGGTGGTCGACTCGGTCGCCGCGCTGACCCCGAAGGCGGAAATCGAAGGCGAGATGGGCGACTCCCACGTCGGCCTGCACGCCCGCCTGATGAGCCAGGCGCTGCGCAAGCTCACCGCCAATATCAAGAAGTCCAACTGCCTGGTCATCTTCATCAACCAGATCCGTATGAAGATCGGCGTGATGTTCGGCAACCCCGAGACCACCACCGGCGGCAACGCGCTGAAGTTCTACGCCTCGGTGCGCCTGGACATCCGCCGCATCGGCGCGGTGAAGAAGGGCGAGGAAGTGATCGGCTCGGAGACCCGCGTCAAGGTGGTCAAGAACAAGGTCGCCCCGCCGTTCCGCCAGGCCGAGTTCGAGATCCTGTACGGCGAGGGCAGCTCGCGCGAAGGCGAGATCATCGAGCTGGGCGTGGCGCAGAACCTGATCGACAAGTCCGGCGCCTGGTACAGCTACAAGGGTGACCGCATCGGCCAGGGCAAGGAGAACGTGCGCCAGTTCCTGCGCGACAACCCGGCCATCGCCAACGAGATCGACCAGGAACTGCGTGCGCGCCTGCTGGTGGGCGGCGGCAAAGCCGCGGCGGCCTCCGAAGAAGTGCTCGAAGAAGCCTGAAGCCCGCAAGGGCGCCAGGGCCGGGCGGGAAAACCGTCCGGCCGGCCGGGAGGTAGCCGCGGAAGCGTTCCCTCACAGCTTCCACGAGGCCCGGCACCGAACGGCCCGTCCGCATGAGCCGTAAAGACGACAACAGCGACAAGCCCCGGCGCAGCGCCTACGACAAGGCGCTGGGCCTGCTCGCGCGCCGCGAGCACTCCCGCCGGGAACTGGGCCAGAAGCTGCGCCAGGGTGGCTACGGCGGCGAGGAGGCCGGGGATGCACTCGACCGGCTGGGTGCGCAGCACTACCAGGACGACGATCGCTTCGGCGAGGTACTGGTGCGCAGCCGCGCCGCCCAGGGCTACGGACCGGTGCGCCTGCGCGCCGAGCTCAAGAGCCACGGCTTGCCCGATGCGCGCATCCGGCAGCTGCTGGAGGAGGCTGGCGTGGATTGGGCCGAATCCGCCGCCGCCCAGCTGCGGCGCCGCTATGGCGCCAAGGCCCCGGCCGATCCGGCCGAAAAGGCCCGCCGGGCGCAATTTCTCTTGCGCCGAGGCTTTCCGGCCGCCACAGTAAGAGGTCTTACCCACGCCGAAGTGGACGAGCTGGCCGACGAAAGCGACTGATCGCCCGGCTCCGTCGCGGCGTGATCTGCAGCCATCGGCGCCCCATCCCAACGATCTGCTCGACGACCCGCACGCCATGAAGACGGCCGACATCCGCTCCACCTTCCTCGAATTCTTCCGCTCCAAGAACCACACCATCGTGCCGTCCAGCTCGCTGGTGCCGGCCAGCGACCCGACCCTGCTGTTCACCAACTCGGGCATGGTCCAGTTCAAGAACGTGTTCCTGGGCAGCGAGAAGCTGCCGTACGTGCGCGCGGCCGACGTGCAGCGCTGCCTGCGTGCCGGCGGCAAGCACAACGACCTGGACTCGGTGGGCTATACCGCGCGCCACCACACCTTCTTCGAGATGCTGGGCAACTGGTCGTTCGGCGACTACTTCAAGCGCGACGCCATCCGCTACGCGTGGGAATTGCTCACCGGCGTGTTCAAGCTGCCTGCCGAGAAACTCTGGGTCACGGTCTACCACACGGACGACGAGGCCTACGGCATCTGGAACCAGCAAGTGGGCGTGCCGCCGGAGCGCATCGTGCGCATCGGCGACAATAAGGGCGCGCCGTTCGCGTCGGACAATTTCTGGCAGATGGCCGACACCGGTCCGTGCGGCCCCTGCACCGAGATCTTCTATGACCACGGTCCGGACGTGGCGGGCGGGCCGCCGGGCTCGCCGGACGAGGACGGCGATCGCTACATCGAGATCTGGAACCTGGTGTTCATGCAGTTCGACCGCGCGCCGGACGGCACGCTGTCGCCCTTGCCGGCGCCGTGCGTCGACACCGGCATGGGCCTGGAACGCCTGGCCGCCGTGCTGCAGCACGTGCACTCCAACTACGAGATCGACCTGTTCCAGCACCTGATCAAGGTGGCGTCGCAGCTCACCGGCACGCCGGACCTGGCCAACAAGTCGCTGCGCGTGATCGCCGACCACATCCGCGCCTGTTCCTTCCTGATCGTGGACGGCGTGCTGCCGTCGAACGAGGGTCGCGGCTACGTGCTTCGCCGCATCATCCGCCGCGCACTGCGCCATGGCTGGATGCTGGGGGTACGCGGCGACTTCTTCTGGAAGATGGTGCAGCCGCTGGTGGAAGAAATGGGCGGCGCTTATCCCGAGCTGGCGGCCAAGCAGTCCTTCGTCGAGGATGCGCTGCGCACCGAAGAACAGCGCTTCGGGGAAACGCTCGAGCACGGCATGCGCGTATTCGACGAGGTCGCGGGCAAGTCCGGCAGCATCATTCCCGGTGCGGACGCCTTCCGCCTCTACGACACCTACGGTTTCCCGGTCGACCTGACCGCCGACATCGCGCGCGAGCGCGGCCTGTCGGTGGATATGGAAGGCTTCGAGACGGCGATGGCGCAGCAGCGCGAGCGTGCCCGCGCCGCGAGCCGCTTCGAGGCCAAGGGCCAGATGCCTGCCGAGCTGGCGAGCCAGCTCAAGCCCACCGACTTCCTTGGCTACGAGGCCATTTCGGCCAAGGGCTGCAAGGTGGTGGGCATCGTGCGTGGCGGCAAGCAGATCGAGCAGTTGGCGGACAGCGAGGAAGGCCTGGTGATCCTGGACCGCACGCCGTTCTATGCGGAATCCGGCGGCCAGGTCGGCGATACCGGCACGCTCGTCCATGGCGGGGGACGTTTCGAGGTGGCCGATACGCTGAAGATGGGCGGCGTGTTCTTCGGCCATGCCGGTCGCTGGCAGGGCGCGCAGCCGCTGCGCGTTGGCGATGCGGTCGATGCGCTGGTCGATGGCGCGCGTCGCCAGGCCATCGTGCTCAATCACTCGGCCACGCACCTGCTGCATGCCGCGCTGCGCAAGGTGCTCGGCGAGCATGTCACGCAGAAGGGCTCGCTGGTGGCGCCGGAACGGCTGCGTTTCGACTTCGCCCACTTCAAGCCGGTGACGCGCGAAGAGCTCGCGCGCATCGAAGACTTAGTGAACGCTGAGGTGCGCCGCAATGCGGCAGCCGAAGTGCATCACATGGGCTACAACCAGGCTCTCGAGTTCGGCGCGATGGCGCTGTTCGGCGAGAAGTACGGCGACGAAGTGCGCGTGCTGAAGATGGGCGACTTCTCGACCGAACTCTGTGGCGGCACGCACGTCGGCCGCACCGGTGACATCGGTCTGTTCAAGATCGTCAGCGAAGCGGGCGTCGCTTCCGGCGTCCGCCGCATCGAGGCGGTGACCGGGGCCGGCGCACTCGCTTACGTGGCGGACGAGGAGCGCCGGTTCGCGGAGCTTTCCCAGCTGCTGTCGACCAGCGGTGAAGACACGGTGGAGAAGCTGCGCCAGCTGCTGGACAAGCAGAAGAAGCTCGAGCGCGAGCTGGAGTCGCTGCGCGCCAAGGCGGCTGGCTCGGCCACGGCGGACCTGGCCTCTTCGGCGCACGATATCGGCGGAGTGAAGGTCATTGCGGCGCGGCTCGAAGGCCTGGATGCGAAGGCGCTGCGCGACAGCATCGACCAGCTCAAGCAGCAGCTCGCCGACTGCGTGGTGTTGCTCGCGGGCGCATCGGACGGGCGCGTATCGCTGGTGGCCGGCGTGCATGGAAAGGCGCTGGGCCGCATCAAGGCGGGCGACGTCGTGGCGCACGTGGCCAGCCAGATCGACGGCAAGGGCGGCGGCCGTCCCGACATGGCGCAGGGCGGTGGTTCCGACAGCTCTACGTTACCTTCGCTGCTTGCCGCTCTGCCGGCCTGGATTGGCGAGCGACTCGTTGGATAAAACGCAGGTGAATAGACCACATGCCATAGGCCGCGCGCATTGCACAGCGCGCGCGCGCTCGGCTAGTATCGGACGAATGTCGGCTACGCTCATTGCGGTGTCGCCGGTCGGCGGGATGCTCCTGAGCCTCCCGCTGTCGTGCCGGGGAAGGCGGTAGGGCCTTCGATGGACAGTTCGTCGAAATTCAGATGGTGTAGCTCAGGGGTGAGGTTTCATCATCTGCTGGCCTGTGACCACATAGCTTTCATGGAGTGGCAAACATGTTGATTCTGACCCGCAGGGTCGGTGAAACCCTGATGATCGGCGACGAGGTGACCGTCACCGTTCTGGGCGTGAAGGGCAATCAGGTGCGTATCGGCATCAATGCGCCCAAGAACGTAGCCGTACATCGCGAAGAGATCTATCAGCGGATCCAGAACGAGCACAAGCCGGAAGGCGGCTCCAACGGCTCGGACGACCACTGATTCACCCAAAGCTTTACGAAAGACTCATCGACCGGTATCCTTGCCGGCTCCGCAGAAATGCGGGCAAAAACGGAGAGATGCCCGAGAGGCCGAAGGGGCTCCCCTGCTAAGGGAGTATAGGGTCAAAAGCCTTATCGAGGGTTCGAATCCCTCTCTCTCCGCCAGATACGCAAAGCGCCCCGAGAGGGGCGTTTTGCGTATCTGGCGGAGAGAGAGGATCAAGAGAACCGGCCACTCGGTGCAACGCGCCGAGTGGCCGGTTCGACAAATTTGTCAGGAACAAATTTGGACAGCCGCAGGCTGGCCCCGTAGCGCGTAGCGCGGAGGGGTGGCCCATGGATAGGCCTCACAATCCCCACCCTGCACGGCGAAGCGCACCTTCATCGAAGCCCAATGCAAAGCGCCCCGAGAGCGGCGCTTTGCGTATCTGGCGAAGAGAGGACCAATAGAACCAGCCACTCGGCGTAACGCGCCGAGCAGCTGGTTCGACAAATTTGTCAGGAACAAATTTGGACAGCCGCAGGCTGGCCCCGTAGCGCGTAGCGCGGAGGGGTGAGGCCCATGGATGGACCTCACAATCCCCACCCTGCACGGCGAAGCGCGCCCTTCATCGAAGCCCGTGCAAAGCGCCCAGCAAAACGCTCCTGAGCAAACGTTTTCTTGCGGCGCGCAGCAGAGGCGTCCATATCATTCGCAGTCGTAGCCCGCCTCCGCAGCGGCGTCCGGCTCATCCCGGGCAAGTACCTTGACGGCGTTCGCTTCCTTCGAAGCTCCTTGCGCCGTCGCTTCGCTACGCAACCATCGGCCGAGGAAATCCAGTACGCGCTTTTCGTACTCCGCCCCAGCGAAGCGGTGCAGATCCACGTGCGTGGCTCGCGGCACGATCCACAGCGATGTGGGCGCGGCGGCCCGCCGGTACATGGCTAGCGATTCCTCCAGCCGCGTGTGGTGGTCGCAGGCGCCGGCTATCAGCAACTTGGGTGTCGTCAGCTCACCCAGGTGATCGATGGGCCGCAATAGCGCCGGAGACAGGCCGAGATGTGGCTGCAAGGTCTCTAGCAATGGCCAGGTCAGCCAGCGTCCCGCTATGCCGGCATGCCACTCCAGGCGGTCGCGCAGGGCTTGATCGATGCTCGGATAGACCTGCTCCAGCACCATCGCGTCCACATGGATGGACGCGCCGGCAAGCAACGTCGCCGCGCCACCCATCGATGTGCCGATGATGCCGATGGATTCGCCCGGCGCGAGATGGCGCAACTCGCGCACCGAGGCTGTCGCGTCGAGCGCCTCGCGGTAGCCGAACGTGATCGCGTCTCCCGGGCTTTCGCCGGACGCCTGGAAATCGACCAATAGAACCGTGTAGCCGGCGCGATGTAGAAAGCGTGCGCGCGCCACCATGCTGAGGCGCGATGCGCGCACCCCATGGAGTAGCAGCACAGCGCTTCTTCCCGGTTGTCCTGGTACGAACCAGCCGTGCAGGGGCAAGCCGGTATCGCTGGGGAAGGTGACCTCGCGGGCAGGAAGGTCCGTCGGTGGCGCACCTACGGCGCGTCTGGCCGGGTGAATAAGCAAGCTGCCCGCGATCCAGATCCCGACGGCGGCAAGCCAGGCCAAACCCGTCAAGCCCAAGACCACATGTCGCATCCATAAGCCAGAACGCATGGCTCTCTCCATCGTCGTTCAGAACGCACCAGAGAAGCCTGGGAGCGAGCGATGGATGGGGCCGGGCCGTCCGCGGGCATGCCAGGGCGAATGCGAGCCCGTGGCCAGACCGGCTGCCGTTCATCCCGGGCAGCCGTCAGGCGAGCCTGTCCACGTCGGGAAGCCGCGTCCAATCGGCGGTATCGGTGACGTAGGGAACGAACAGGAAATCGCGGATGGCGGCGATCCGTTCCTCATGCCATTCGAGCAGGACGAAATGCGCAGGCCGTTCCATCGAGCCCGTCTGGTCGAACACCAGCATGGCGGGCCGGCCTTCGATCGCGCCGAAGACGAAGCGCCATTTCGTCTCTTCGGCGTAGCGTGAGAAATAGCGCCCGATGCTTTCGCGGCCCTCGAGCCTGAGCCGGTTCACCAGATCGAGCTTCACGTCCTCGGCAAGCAAGGCGCGAATCGCGTCGAAGTCGCCGCTCTGGAACAGCCGAACATAGTTGCCCAATTTCCGCCGCTCGGCGTCCGGCATGAGCGGCATGTGCATGTCGTCGTGCTGTCCCGCCAGCCGGCGCAGCGCGGCGCGTCCTCGCTGCAATGCCGACTTCGCCGCCGCGGGCGTACAGCCGGCGATGGCGGCGATTTCCTCGATCGTGTGTTCCAGGACGTCCTTGAGGATCACCGCGCAGCGCTGCAATTCGGGCAGCTGCAGGAAACGCTGAAAGCCGACCGTAACGATGTCCGTATCGGGGCCCGGAGTGTCTTCCATGTCGTCGGTAAGCGGAACGACGTGACTCCGCGAGCGTCGGCGCAGGAAATCCAGGCTTGTATGATGGGCGATGCGCAGCAGCCAGCCTTCGAGGTGGTCCACGACCGTGCCTTCGGCCCGCGCATGCAGCGCCTTGATCAGGGTGTCCTGCAGCACGTCTTCGCCGTCCACGGTCGAACCGGTCATGCGGGCGCAGTAGCGATGAAGCCATGGCCGGAGCTCGCGCAGGCGCTCCTCGAAGTCATCGGCATGCATCGGGCGCCTCCTTCGTTGCATTCGGTGCATTCATCGTGCCGGTCTGTTCGTGTCGGAGCGATGGCCGCGCTTCAAGCGCGGCCATCGTCCGCTTGCCCGGATGAGGCGGCGCGGTGCGGCCATGCACTGTCTTCAGCGGCCGCCACGAAACACGGCCTTGCCCAAGCTGGAGTCGAGGCTGGCCAGTTCGAGGATCTGCGGAAAGTACGCCTTCATCCGCGGATCCGCCCGCATGGCCTCGACGGCGCCGGGGCTATCCCACTCCGAATAGATAACGACGCTGGCACCGTCGCCGCTGGCGATCAAACGGGTCGATCGCCAGCCTTGCAGCGTGCGGATCACGGTATCGATGTTCTGCTTCAGCAGCGCGATCAGCGCAGCCTGCTTGCCCGGCTCGACCTTCAGCAGGTTGACGAGAACAAGGGGGTCGGTGGTCATCGGCATGTCTCCTTCTGAGTGGACATACCAAGGACGAACCAGTGGGGCCAAACGGATCGCGTCTGGGAAAAATTTCTTGCCCCTGTGGCAGCAGCCTGCAGAGGGGCGGGCGGCATCAGGCCGGCGCGAGGCCCCGCAGTTCCACCTGTTCGGGCGTCACGCGCAGCACCGAGCCCTGTTCGTACCAGTCGCCGAGCACGATGCGCTCGGCCGGCTGGCCGTCCAGATCGAAGCGATGGATGGCCGGACGGTGGGTATGCCCATGGACCAGCCGGGTCACGCCGGCCTGGCGCATGGCGGTGGCCACGGCGTCCGCATTGACGTCCATGATGGTTTCCATGGTCGCGCCGGTGTGTGCACGGCTGTCTTCGCGCGCCTTCGCGGCAAAGGCGCGGCGGGCGTCGAGCGGCATGGCCAGGATCTGGTTCTTCCATTCGGGCGTACGTACCTGCCGGCGGACGGTCTGGTAGGCCACGTCGTCCGTGCACAGCAGGTCGCCATGCATCAGCAGGGTGGGGCGGCCGTAGAGGTCATGGACGGTGCCGTCGTCCAGCAAGGTAAAGCCCGCGCGCTGTGCGAAGGCTTCGCCGAGCAGGAAATCGCGGTTGCCCACCATGAAGTACACCGGCACCCCCGCGTCGCGCAGCCCGTGCGTGGCCTTGGCAATGCGCCTCGGCAGCTCGGCGTCGTCGTCGTCGCCGATCCACGCTTCCACCAGGTCGCCGAGGATGTAGACGGCATCTGCGGTGCGGGCTTCGTCCCCGGCGAGGAAATCCTCGAACAGCTGGGTGATCTGTGGCCGGCTCGCATCCAGGTGCAGGTCGGCGATGAAAAGGGTATGCATCCAGCTCAGCCCTTGACGTTCTTCTTCGGGGCCGGCTTGGCCGGGGCGGCGGGCGCGGCGGCCTGCGGTGCCGGCGTGGAGGACGCGCTGGCAGGCGGGGTCTCGCCCAGCACATAGGCGGTGTCGACGACCACCAGCGGGTTGGGAACGTCGTTGGCGAACGGCCCCAGCGCGCGCGTCGGCAGGGCGGCGATCTTGTCGACCACGTCCATGCCCTTGACCACCTTGCCGAACACCGTGAAGCCCCAGGTCATGCCGTTCTGGTTGCTGACGTAGTCGAGCCGGCGGTTGTCCACGAGATTGAAGAAGAACTGCGAGGTGCCCGAGTTGAGGTCGGCACCGCGAGCCACCGCGATGGTGCCACGCAGATTGGACAAACCGTTGTCGGCCTCGCTGGCGACCGCGGAACGCGTGCGCTTGGGCTGCAAGTCGCGGGTATAGAGGCCGCCCTGCACCATGTAACCGGCGATCGCGCGATGCATGACCGTGCCGTTGTAGAAGCCTTCGCGCACGTACTGAAGGAAGTTCGCGACGCTCTTGGGCGCCTTGTCAGGAAACAGTTCGATGGTGATGTCACCCATCGAGGTGTGCATCACCACGTCGGGATGCGGCTGGCCGGCCGGCGTGGCCGTCGCGGCCGGTTTGGCCGCCTGGGCGGCGGCGGCGAGCGGCAGGATCAGCAGGGCGAGGAGGCACAGGAGTCGTTGCATGGCGTGTCGGGCGGCGTCAGGCATCCGCGCATGATACGCGGGCGGGGTGAGGCTGGCCTTAAGGGCAAGCACGGGAACAGCGGGAAAGGGCGCGCGCGGCACCATCAGATCGTGGTCAGCTCGAGCGCGAGGCCCAGTTCCGCCATGGGCGAGAGTTCCTGCTCGAGGTCCGCTTCCGTCAGCGGGTGCTGCTCGAGCCAGGCGGCCGGCAAAGCCAGGCGCAGGCGCTGGCTGGTGGCGGCCAGGCGCATCTGCGGCAGGGATTCGGGACGGCGCGCGCGGCGGAACAGCACGGCGAGGCGCAGCAGCGCGGTGATCTGCCGGGCCAGCGCGCGATAGCGCTGGGGCAGGGCGGAGAACAGCGCCTTGTCCGGCTTGCGGCGATGCGCTTCCACGACGACGGCGAGCAGTTGCTGTTCCTGGCGCGAGAAGCCGGCCAGGTCCGCGTGGCGCAGGATGTACGCGCCGTGGTGGTGATGCTGGCTGTGGGCGATGGCCAGGCCGATCTCGTGCACGCGTGCCACCCACGAGAGCCACTCGCGTGCCTCGCCGTCGAGTTTCCACGACTTGGCGACCTGGTCGAACAGCATCAGCGCGGTGGATTCCACGCGGCGGGCCTGGGCGCGGTCCACGCCATAGCGTGCCGCCAGGGCATCGATGCTGGCGGTGCGCGGGTCGGTGCCGCCGGCGCGGCCGAGCAGGTCCCACAGCAGGCCTTCGCGCATCGAGCTCTCGCAGACGCGCATGCGCTGGATGCCCAGGGCTTCGAACGCTGCCTCGAAAATCACCACGCCGCCGGCGATCACCGGCGCGCGGTCGTCGGACAGCCCGGGCAGCTTGATCGCGCTGATCTGGCCTTGCGCGAGCAGGGCGTCGCGCAGCGACGCCAGCGAGGCGGGCGTGATGCCGTCGTCGGAGAACTTCATCGCCTGCACCACGGCACCGATGGCCTTGGCCGTGCCGGACGAGCCGAAAGCGTCCACCCAGCCGGCTTCGCGGTAATCCTCGGCGAACTGCTGGAGCAGCACGCCCAGCTCGCCGTTGGCGCGCTGCCAGCGCTTGCGGTTGAGCTTGCCGCCGGGAAAGAAACGCATGGTGGAGGCGATGCAGCCGGCCTGCACACTCTCGGTGTGCATCGGGGCGAGGCCGCGGCCGATGATGAATTCGGTGCTGCCGCCGCCGACGTCGATGATCAGGCGGTTCTCGCGCGAGGCGGGCAGGTCGTGGGAGGCGCCCAGGAAGATCAGGCGTCCTTCTTCACGGCCGGACACGATTTCCACCGGGTGCCCGAGCGCGGCTTCGGCGGCGGTGAGGAAGGCCTGCGGCGAGGCCAGCCGGCGCACGGTATTGGTCGCCACGGCGCGTACACGCGCCGAAGGCAGGCCGGCGATGCGCTGGCCGAAGCGGGCCAGGCAGTTGAGCGCACGGGCGCGGTGCTCGGCATCGAGCGTACCGTCGGTGCGCAGGCCGGCGGCCATGCGCACGGTGTCGCGCAGGCGGTCGATCACCCGCGGCTCCCCGTGCTCGACCCGGGCCACCACCATGTGAAAGCTGTTGGAACCCATATCGATGGCCGCTATGAGCTCGCCATCCTTGATCGGGGTCTGTTCGCCTTGAATCATGCGGGGCTGGTTCCGTGCGATTGAAGGCGGATTCTCGCACGCGCGCGCGCGCCTGCGTCAGCCGGGCGCGCGGCCCGTCAAAGGGGCGACCGGGCTGAGCTTGTCCAGCAGGAACAGCTGGGCGCTGTGGGGCGGATCTTCGCCCGGTTGCGCGCGCGTGTAGCGCCCGTCGCTGCCGAGTAGCCAGGCCTGGGTGTTGTCCGCCAGGTAGTTGGCGAGGGTTTCGTCGTAGACGCGCTGGGCCAGCGTCGGATCGAGGATGGGGAAGGCCACTTCGATGCGGCGCATGAGATTGCGTTCCATCCAGTCGGCGCTCGCGCAATAGATCTCCGGCGCGCCGTCGTTGGCGAACCAGTACACCCGGCTGTGCTCGAGGAAGCGGCCCACGATCGAACGCACCCGGATGCGCTCGGAGATGCCCGGCAAGCCGGGGCGCAGCGTGCAGGCGCCGCGCACGATCAGGTCGATCTCGACGCCCGCCTGCGAGGCACGGTACAGCGCCTCGATCACGTGGGCCTCGTTAAGTGCGTTGAGCTTGGCCACGATGCGCGCGGGCCGGCCCGCCATCGCGTGGGCGGTTTCGCGCTCGATCTTCGCCACCACGCTCTTGTACAGCGTGAAGGGCGAGTGCAGCAGGCGCTTGAGCTGGATCATCGGGCCCAGGCCGGAAAGCTGCTGGAAGACCTTGTGCAGGTCCTCGCCGATTTCCGGGTGCGAGGTCATCAGGCCGATGTCGGTGTACGCGCGGCTGTTGGCCTGGTGGTAGTTGCCGGTGGACAGGTGCACGTAGCGCCGCAGCACGTCGCCTTCGCGGCGCACGATCAGCAGCATCTTGGCGTGCGTCTTGTAGCCCACCACGCCATAGACCACCTGCACGCCGGCTTCCTGCAGGCGCGTGGCGAGGCGGATGTTCGCCTCCTCGTCGAAGCGCGCGCGCAGTTCGATCACGACGGTGACGTCCTTGCCGTTGCGCGCGGCCTCCACCAGCAGATCCACCAGCGGCGTATCGGCGCCGGCGCGGTACAGGGTCTGCTTGATGGCGAGTACGGCCGGGTCCTGCGCCGCCTGGCGCAGCAGGTCCACCACGGTGGCGAAGGACTCGTACGGGTGGTGCAGCAGCACGTCGCGGTCGCGCAGCACTTCGAACTTGCACTTGCTGGCATCGAAGGCCTTGGGCAGCTGTGGCGTGAAGCGGAGGAACTTCAGCGTCGGCCGGTCCAGGCTGTCGTACACGCTGCCGGCGCGAATGATGTTCACTGGGCCGTCGCAACGGTAGACGTCGCTCTCTTCCAACCCGAAGTTGGCGATCAGCATGGAGGCGATCGCCTTGGGGCAGTCCGCGCCGATCTCCAGCCGCACCGGCTTGGCGTAGCCGCGGCCGAGCAGTTCCTCGCTGAGCGCGCGGGCGAGGTTCTCGACCTCGGCTTCTTCCACCATCAGCTCGCTGTTGCGGGTGACGCGGAACTGGTACGAGCCGGCCACCTTGAAGCCGGGAAACATCTGGTCGACGAAGCCCTGCAGCAGCTCGGCCAGGAACACGAAATGGTCGCCCGGGCCGCAGACTTCGTTGGGCAGGCGGATGATGCGCGGCAGGGAGCGCGGCGCCCGCACCAGTGCCATGTGGCCCTCGCGCCCGAACGCGTCGCGTCCTTTCAACACCACGGCGAGATTGAGCGTCTTGTTGAGAATGCGCGGGAACGGATGCGCCGGGTCCAGGCCGAGCGGCGAGAGCACGGGAAGCACTTCGTTCTCGAAATAGCCCTGCAGCCAGCGGCGCTGCCGGTCGGTCCAGCGGTTGCGGGTGAGGAAGTGGATGTCTTCCTTGTCCAGCGCCGGCTTCAGTTCTTCCTGCCACGTGGCGTACTGCTCGGTGACCAGGTCCAGCACGCGCTTGCGGATGCGCGCCAGCAGCTCGGCCGAGGGGATGCCGTCCGGGCCCGGCGCGGCGGAGCCGAAACTGTGGTGATGCTTGAGCATGGCCACGCGTACCTCGAAAAATTCGTCGAGATTGTTGGCCACGATGCTCAGGAAGCGCAGCCGCTCCAGCACGGGGACTTCCGGATCGCGCGCCTGGGCCAGCACGCGGAAGTTGAATTCCAGCGCCGCCAGCTCGCGGCTGAGGTACAGCTCGGGAGCGGCGGGGTCGATCTCGGGGGAGGGAGTGGCGGGTTTGCGGCGCATCGTCGCATTCTGGCCGATGCGGAGCGCCAGCTCATGCGGCGGTGCCGCGTAGCGTGATCCGCTGCTCGGCTCCGGCGGGCCGGGCGGTCAGATCTCGTCCGGGCTGCCGGGCTTGAGCAGGCGTTCCGGGCCGAAAATGCAGGAAAAGGTCGATCCCTGGCCCGGCTCGCTGGCGATGTCCAGGCGCGCCTGGTGCAGGTTCAGCACGTGCTTGACGATGGACAGGCCCAGGCCGGTGCCGCCGCTGTCGCGCGAGCGGCTGGAGGATACCCGGTAGAAGCGCTCGGTCAGGCGGGCCAGGTGGGCGGCCGGGATGCCGAAGCCGGTATCGCTGACCGAATAGGTGGCGCCTTCGGGCGTCCGCTTCCAGCGGATCGTGATGCTGCCCCCGGTGGGCGTATAGCGCACCGCGTTGCTCACCAGGTTGGACAGCGCGCTGTGCAGGTCCTTGGCCGAACCGAGCAGGTCGGCCTCGGCCGTGTTTTCCACCGTGATGTGATGGCGTCCCTGGCTGAGCGCCTCGGCCTCCTTGCGCAGGGTGGCGAGCAGCGGCGTCATGGGGACGCGCTCGTCGGTAACATGTTCCTGGGTCTCCAGGCGCGACAGCGTGAGCAGGTCCTCCACGATCTGGCCCATCCGCTTGGACTGCGCGCGCATCTCGCCCAGCACGGGGGCGAGTTCCGGCACGTCCTCCGGGTCGATCAGCTCGAGGTAGCCGTGGATCACGGTGAGCGGCGTGCGCAGCTCGTGCGACACGTTCGCCACGAAGTCGCGGCGGATCTGCTCCAGCCGGGTCAGGTGGCTGATGTCGCGCGCCAGCAGCAGGCGTTGCCTGCGCCCGAAGGGAAGCAGGGTGACGTTGATGTGGCGATTGGGATGGCCGGGCGCCACGACGTCGTTGAGCGGCTCGTGTGCGCCATCCTGCAGCCAGCCGGCGAGTTCCGTGGTGCCCAGGCGTTCGTGCAAGTGGATGCCGCGGTCGTGCGGACGACGCAGGCCGAGCAGATCTTCCGCGGCGTGGTTGAACCAGCGCACGTGTTGCTCGTTGTCCAACAGGACGACGGCATCCGGCAGGCTGCCGGCGGCGCTGCGCAGGTCGCGCAGACTGGAGGCGATGCGACGGGAACGCGTCATGAAGCGGTCATGCTGCAAGGGGCTGATGGTGGGGTGCGGCGGCATGATGTGCCGTGTTTCATGACGGATTCGGGTCAGCAGCAAGACGGTTTCGGCGATCGCGACGAGAGCCACGCC
The DNA here is from genome assembly GCF_031954525.1 of Dyella sp. BiH032. Classification (NCBI taxonomy): domain Bacteria; kingdom Pseudomonadati; phylum Pseudomonadota; class Gammaproteobacteria; order Lysobacterales; family Rhodanobacteraceae; genus Dyella; species Dyella sp. BiH032. The sequence goes on along the minus strand of NZ_CP134867.1, from coordinate 3,501,356 downwards.
GAGTGTCGTGCCCGCGCCGCTCAACCAGCCGGCCAGGCCGCCCGCCAGCAGTCCGGCCGCGAGGGCGGCCGGCAGTTTCCAGGAGCGGTCGAAAGGCTCAGGCATGGGAATCGGGCCGTGGTTGCCGAAAGGCGAGCAAGCATATCGGCAAACTTCTTCGGACCGGCAAGCGCCGCCAGACCGGCGGGCGCCTGCCGCCCCCGCAGGGACATTCCCGGCCGGGGTTCAGACGCTCGCCGAGAAGCGGTAACCCGCGCCGCGCACGGTCTGCACCATGTCGTCGAGCTTCCATGGCTCCAGCGTCTTGCGCAGGCGGCGGATGTGCACGTCGACCGTGCGCTCCTCCACGTACACGCTGCCGCCCCACACATGGTCGAGCAGCTGGGCGCGCGAGTAGACGCGCTCAGGGTGGGTCATGAAGAAATACAGAAGGCGGTATTCGGTCGGGCCGATCGGCACCGAGTCCTCGCCCGCGAACACGCGGTGCGCGGGGCCGTCGATGCGCAGGCCGCCCAGCTCCACCATGCCCGAGCCGTCGTCGCCCTGGCTGCGGCGCAGTACCGCCTTGATGCGGGCGATCAGCTCGCGGGTGGAGAAGGGCTTGACGACGTAGTCATCCACGCCGGCTTCGAGGCCATTGACCCGGTCCATCTCCTCGCCGCGGGCGGTGAGCATGATGATCGGGACTTCCCTGCTCAGCTCCTCCTTGCGGAGACGGCGGGCCAGTTCCAGGCCGCTGGTGCCCGGGAGCATCCAGTCCAGCAGGATCAGGTCCGGTACCTGTTCGGCGATGGCGATCTGGGCGGCCCGGGCGTCGGCGGCGTGGACGGCGTCCATCCCGGCCTTGCGCAGGGCAAAGGCGACCATGTCGCGGATCGAAGCTTCGTCTTCGACGATAAGAATGCGCTTGTGCACGTATGGGTCCGCTTGGGGGCCTGTGACGCAAATATTGCAACGATCCAATGTTACGCCCGGATGACATTTCACGAAGGCGCAACGAAATCGTCCGAAGACAGGCGTGACCGCTACGTGCAGGAGGACGGAAAACTCAGCGGTCCGAGGCGCTGAAACAGAGGCGGCCGCCGCAGGAGCCGTCCTGGCGCTGCCATTGCTGGGCGCGGCCTTCGGGGTTGTCCTCGGTCTGTACCTTGCGCTTGCGCAGCTCCATGACCAGCGGGGTGAGGTCGGCGATGCGGGCCTGGATGCGTGCGCGGGCGTAGTAGTCCAGATCCTGGCGCTGCAGCAGGCGCTTGAGCTGTTCCATGGCGTCGAATGGGCGGCCAGAGAGATAGCTGGCGTCGGCGTAGGCTTCCCCCGCGCGCACGGTATCGCCGGCCTTCTCGCTGGCGCGCGCATAGCTGCGGTAGAGCTCGGGCTCGTCGGCGTTATCCAGCATGGGGCGCAGCATGTCCGCCGCCTGGGTGGCGTCGGCGTTACTGCCGTTGTCCGTCAGTGCCCTGGCGTAGCCGAGGGCGATCGCGCGGTTGCGCGGCGACTGGCGATTCAGCTCGGCATAGAGCGCCAGTGCCTCGCCGCGCTGGCCGGCCTGCAGCCTGGCGTCGGCCATGGCCAGTTGCACGATCTGGTTGGCGGGGAAGTTCTTCAAGAGCGGCTGCAGCTGTTCCACCGCCTTGGCGCCGCGCCCGCTACGGATGAGGGCGAGGGCGTAGCCGTAGCGGTTGGCGGGCGTGTCGAACTCGGGATGTGAGCTGAAGTTGGACGCGTAGTAGGTACTGAGCTGCAGCGCATCGCCGGCCAGCACGCGGACGCGTTCGCGCATCAGCGGATAGGTTTCCAGCCCGTCCTTCTTTCCCGCCGCGGGGGCAAGCTGCGTCGGGTCTTTCACATAGGGAATCGGCGCCGTGCTTTTTTCCCACTGGCTCTTGACCAGGGTGGGTGCGGTGGGACGCTGCTTCTGTTGCGCGGCCAGCGTTCCGGCGCGCGATTTCGCGTCGCTGATGCGCGAAAGCGTCACCGGATGGGTCTGCAGGAGTTCGGGTACGTCGCGATCGCCGCCCGAGCCTGCACGCAGCGTGTCCTGCATGCGCTCGAAGAAGCTGGCCATCGCGTTGGGGTCGTAGCCGGCATTGGACAGCGTCAGGATGCCGGCGCGATCGGCTTCGACCTCGTCCTTGCGGGTGAAGTTGATCTGGCGCTGGAGCATGAGCCCCTGGCCGCCCATCAGCACCGCGCTCGCCGCGTCGCCCGCGTGAGCGCCCGCGCCGGCGGCGATCGCGCCGAGCAGCACCAGCGCCATCAGCGGAGCGTCCTTCTTCGAGGCTTCGAAGGCGCGCTGCAGATGGTTCTGCGTGATGTGGCCGATTTCGTGGGCGATCACGCCGGCCAGTTCGCTTTCGCTATTGGTGATGTCGATCAGGCCCGAATTGACCGCGATATAGCCGCCCGGCGCGGCGAACGCGTTGATCACGTCTTCCTTGACGATGAAGAACGAGAAGTGGTCCTTGGGCTTGTCGCTGGCGGCGACCAGGCGGTAGCCGAGGTCGTTGATGTAGTCGTCCAGCATGGCGTCGTCCACCACCATGTCCAGCGCGCGCATCTGTCGCAGCATGGCGGCGCCGTAATCCTGCGCCTCCTGGGGGGAGACCAGGGCGTTGGCGGAGCTGCCCAGGTCGGGCAGGCGGACGCTGGTGTCCTGGGCGCCGGCGCCCGCGCCGAACGCCATCAGGGCACAGGCGAGGGCGGTGACGAGGGGGCGGGGAGCGGTACGTGGTGCCATGCGCATAGGTGGGTGACAATATCACTTGTGACCGCGTCTCATGGGCCCGGTTCACCGCTGCCCGCCCACCCGCAGGCGGCTTGTTTTCGGGGGTCGTGGCCCCCAACTAGGCCGCCATCGCCGTTTCCTTCCCGGAGTCCGTCGTGCCCAAGATCGAGGTCTATTCGACCCACTATTGCCCCTACTGCGTGTCCGCCAAGAACCTGTTGAAGTCCAAGGGATTGGAATGGACAGAGGTGATGGTCGACGCCGACCCGTCGCGCCGCGACGAGATGCTCCAGCGCAGCGGCGGCCGCCGCACGGTGCCGCAGATCTTCATCAACGACCAGCATGTGGGCGGCTTCGACGACCTGGTGGCCGCCGACCGCAGCGGCAAGCTGGCCCAGTTGCTGGGAGCTGCCGCATGAGCGCCGGCAACGAGGGCAAGGACCGCGTCGCGGAATTCACCGCGTTCCGCCAGCGCATGAACGAGCGCATCCTGGCCGAAGACAACCAGGTCGTGCGCCGCTTCTTCGCCCTGGACACGCAGACCTACAAGCCGGGCGCGCTGGACGTGAAGACCAAGGAACTGCTGGGCCTGGTCGCGTCGATGGTGCTGCGCTGCGACGACTGCATCAGCTATCACGTGGCCCAATGCAAGGAGGCGGGCGTCACCCGCGAGGAGTTTTTCGAGACCTTCAGCGTGGGCCTGGTCGTGGGCGGTTCCATCGTGATCCCGCACCTGCGGCGGGCGGTCGATTTCCTGGACCAGCTCGAATCGGGCGCTTCCGCCACCGGCGAGAACTGCGCGAGCCACGCCTGAGGCGACCCGGAGCCCGGCCATGCGCCGGGCTCTTCCGTGCGAGTTTCCGAAATGCTCCGTGCGAGGATTTGCAACGCGCCACGGAGTGCCCGCACTGGCCGCTCCCGATGGCATCGGGGATAATTGGGAGGATTTTTCGGCCGGCTCTCCCACGCCGCGCCGCACGGCATTTTTCCTCCAAGGAGTTCCCCCATGAGCAAGACCATCGCCGTTATTCCGGGTGACGGCATCGGCCCGGAAATCATGAAAGCGACGCTGCGCGTGCTCGACGCACTGGATTGCGGCCTGTCCTACGACTTCGTCGACGCCGGCATGGTGGCGCTCGAAAAGCACGGCGACCTGCTGCCCAAGGCCACGCTCGACGCCATCGCCCAGCACAAGGTGGCCCTGAAGGGCCCGCTGACCACGCCGATCGGCGGCGGCTTCACCTCCATCAACGTCACCCTGCGCCGCCACTTCGACCTGTACGCCAACGTGCGTCCGGCGATCAGCTTCCCGGGCACCAAGGCGCGCTTCGAAAACATCGACATCATCACGGTGCGCGAGAACACCGAAGGCGCCTACCTCTCTGAAGGCCAGACGCTTTCCGAGGACGGCGAAGTCGCCACCTCGATGGTGCGCAACACCCGCAAGGGCAGCACGCGCATCGTGAAGTACGCCTTCGAGATGGCCCGCAAGAAGGGCCGCAAGAAGGTGACCGCGGTGCACAAGGCGAACATCATGAAGACCAGCTCCGGCCTGTTCCTCAATGTCGCCCGCGAGATCGCCAAGGAATATCCGGACATCGAGTTCAACGAGATGATCGTCGACAACACCTGCATGCAGCTGGTGATGAAGCCGGAACAGTTCGACGTGATCGTCACCACCAACCTGTTCGGCGACATCCTGTCGGATCTGTGCGCCGGCCTAGTGGGCGGCCTGGGCCTCGCTCCGGGCGACAACATCGGCGAAGGCGCGGCGATCTTCGAGGCGGTGCACGGCTCGGCGCCGGACATTGCCGGCAAGGGCATCGCCAATCCCTGCGCGCTGCTGCTGGCCGCCGCCGACATGCTCGACCACCTGGGCATGGCCGACAAAGGCAACAAGATCCGTACCGCGATCCGCGACACCCTCACCAACGACCGCGATGCGGTCACGCCGGACCTGGGCGGCAAGGGCAATACCGACAGCTTCGGCGATGCCATCGTCAAGCGCGTCAAGGCGGCCTGAGTTCGCCATCGCCCCGTGAAAAAGCCGCGGCGTTCGCCGCGGCTTTTTTTCGCCGAAGGTCCGCGCGGGTGCGCTCAGTGCGCCCCGGGCTTATAGCTTCCCGGCGCCACGCGGTATGGAATCGCAATGCGGTTCCAGGCGTTCATCAGCACCACGGTCATGTTGAGATCCACCAGCCCTTTCTCACCGAATGCGGCGAGCGCCGCGGCATAGACATCATCGGGCACGCCGTGATCGCCCAGCCGCGTCACGGCCTCCGCCCAGGCCAGGGCCGCGCGTTCGCGCTCGCTGTAGAAGGACGTCTCGCGCCATGCATGCAACAGGTAGAGCCGCTGCTCGGTCTCGCCGGCGGCGCGTGCGTCCTGGCTGTGCATGTCGAGGCAGAAGGCGCAGCCGTTGAGCTGAGAGACGCGCATGAAGATCAGTTCGATGAGTGGCTGTTCCAGCCCGCTCTGGCGGATGTAGTCCTGCAGTTCGCGCAGCGGCGCGATGGCCTGGGGATAGGCACGGTAATTGAGTCGCATGGTCGTCGCTCGAAAGAGGGAGTGGCGCCGCCACGAGGGCGGCGCGGGACAGGGTCAGCCGAACATGCCAGGCTTGTAGCCGCCGGCCACGGTGTGCGCCGCGAGGTTCAGGCGGTTCCAGGTATTGATCGTGGTCACTAGCAGAGTGAGATCGACCAGCTCCTTCTCGTTGAAGTGCTTGCTGGTCGCTTCGTACAGAGCGTCGGGTACCGGATCGTTCGGCGCGAGCCGGGTGAGCGCCTCGGCCCAGGCGAACGCAGCGCGTTCGCGTTCGCTATAGAACGGTGCCTCGCGCCAGCCCGGCAGTACGTAGAGCCGCTGTTCGGTTTCGCCGGCGGCGCGCGCATCCTTGCTGTGCATGTCGAGGCAATAGGCGCAGCCATTGATCTGCGAGACGCGCATCAGCACAAGATTGATCAACGCCGGTTCCAGGGAGCCGGACTCGATGTTCTTGGTGAGCGTAAGCAGCGGCTGTACGGCGGCGAAATGCTTCTGGAGATTGAAACGGGACATGGTGGGCTCCTTGGATGAGAAGCGGCCGGAATGGCCGTTCAATGCAAGGACGCGGAACCCGCCGATTTCGTGACTGCCTCGATGCGCGCCAGCTTATCCGGATGGCGAATGGCATGGATCGCCGTGATGTGCTCGTCCTCGGCCTCCACCCACATCACCGACGTCAGGCGGCCCTCCGACCAGATCAGCAGCGCCGGCGCACCGTTCAGCGTGCTCAGCTCGTATGCCGTGCCAGGCCCATTGGAGTTGAGCGCGATCTGCCGGTACAGCAGGGCCAGGCGATCGGCGCCATGGAGCGGCCGAAGCACGGCCGTGACCACGCCGCCGCCATCGGAAATGTGCACCGCGTCCTCGGCGAACAGGGCACGCAGGGAATCGAGGTTGGGATGTTCCATCGCGGCGACGAAACGCTGCAGCAGGCGCTGCTGCGCGGCGCGGTCCACCTGGAAGCGCGGCCGGCCTTCGCGCAGGCGCAGCTTGGCGCGGTGCACGCGCTGGCGGCAGGCGTCTTCGGCGATGCCCAGGATCGCGGCGGTCTCCGCGTGGCTGTAGTCGAACACCTCTTTCAGCAGGAAGGCGGCGCGTTCCTCCGGGCTCAGGCGTTCCAACAGCAGCAGGAAGGACAGGCTCAGGCTCTCGGCGCGTTCCAGCGCATCGGCGGGGGCCTCCTCGGACGGTTCCAGCGGTTCCGGCAGCCAGGGGCCGCTGTAGTGCTCCCGCTCCGTCTTGGCGCGGCGCAGGCGGTCCAGGGCCAGGCGGGTGGTCACCGTGACCAGCCAGGCCTCCGGGTCGTCGAGCGTCGAGGTGTCCTGCTCGTGCCAGCGCAGCCAGGCGTCGTGCAGCACGTCCTCGGCGTCGGCTGGGCGACCGAGCATGCGGTAGGCCAGGCCGAACAGGCGCTGGCGATGCTGCTGGAACAGAGCGGTCTGGGCGTCCATGAAAGGCTCCTGGTCAGGGGGGCGATGCCAGGACGCGCCAGCCGGCCGGAACGTGACAGGTCCCGGCGCGGCCTCAGCGCACGAATGGGTAGGGTGCCAGGAACACCAGCCAGATCATCAGCACGATGCCGATGTACTTGACCACCCGGAACAACTTCGGATGACGCTTTTTGAAGGCCCGGCTGCGCTCGCGCGAACGCTGGTTCAGCGCGAACATCTGGTTGACGAAGCCGGTCTTCTCCTCGGGCGACTCGGTGTTCGGCGAGGCGGTGATCTTGCCCATGAAGGCCCCGACCCGGCGATTGATCGCCGTCATCCAGCGCGTCCGCAGCGGGCGCTCGACGTCGGCGAACAGGATGACGCGGGTCTGGTCGGTGCGGTTCTCGGCCCAGTGCACATAGGTCTCGTCGAACACTACGTCCTTGCCGTCGCCCCAGCTGTGGATCTCGCCGTCGACGAAGATGCGGCAGTCTTCCGAGTTCGGTGTGATCAGGCCCAGGTGGTAGCGCAACGAGCCGGCGAACGGATCGCGATGCGGATTGAGCTTGCTGCCCGGCGGCAGCAGGGCGAACATCGCCGCCTTCACGCTGGGGATGGCGTTGAGCAGCTTCACCGTCTCCGGGCACAGCGCCTCGGCCGAGGCCAGCGGCTCGCCGTACCACTTCAGGTAGAAGCGCTTCCAGCCCTGCTTGAAGAAGCTGTTGAAGCTGGCGTCGTTGTGCTTTTCGGCGGCGCGGATGTAGCCCTCGTCGAACAGATGCATCGCTTCTTCGCGGATCGTCTGCCAGTTCGCCTGCAGCAGGTCCAGCTGGGGAAATCCGCGACGGTCGAGGATCGGCCGCGCCGGTACCGCCGAGAAGGTGTACATCAGCAGGTTGTACGGGGCGAACACCGCCGAATGGTCCACCAGCTGCCGGTCGAAGCGCAGCCGGGCGCGACCGCGCAGGTGCACTGCAAGTACGCACAGCGCGAACAGCGCAAAGATGAGCAGCAGGATCAGGCGCGGGGCGAGGATCATGTCGATGGCAGAAGGAACCGGTAGGAATCGCCGGCCATTCTACCCCCATGCCGCCGTGGGCTCCGCGCGCTCAATGCCGCAGCACGAGAACCTTGCCGCCACCCGGGCGATAACCCTGGGCCAGCGCGCGCTGGACATAGGTAACCGCGTGCCGGACGGCCGCGCGCGGTGCGCGTCCCTTGGCCAGTTCGGCTGCGATGGCCGAGGCGAGGGTGCAGCCGGTGCCGTGGCCTTCCACGCGCAGGCGAGGGTGGCGAAGTTCCATCACGCCTTGGGCGTCGTAGAAGCGGTCGATCACTTCACCCCCTTTGGCATGGCCGCCCTTGAGTAGCACCGCGGCGGCGCCGAGTTCCAGCAGCGCTTCCCCGGCGCGGTCGTAGTCGCGTGCCGTACGGATCGGGTGGCCAAGCAGGGCCTCCGCTTCCGGCAGGTTGGGGGTCAGGATATCGGCGAGCGGGATGAGCTCGCCGACCATCGCCTGGACCGCGTCCTCGGTGAGCAGGCGCGCGCCGCTGGTCGAGATCATCACCGGGTCCACCACCAGCCAGGCCGGCCGGCGCTGGCGCATTTCCCGCGCGACCAGCCGCGTGATGGCGGCATTGCCGAGCATGCCGGTCTTCACCGCACCGATCGGAAAATCATCGAACACGGCGGCGATCTGGCTACGGATGTGCGCCAGCGGCACTGGATGCACGGCGGTGACCCCACGCGTGTTCTGCGAGGTGATGGCCGCGATGGCCGACAGACCGTGCACGCCGCGGGCGTGGAAGGTTTTCAGGTCGGCCTGGATGCCCGCGCCGCCGCCGGAATCGGAGCCGGCGATGGTGAGGGCGGTGGGAGGCGTAGTCTCGTGGGTTCTTTGCATGGTGATCGCCGTCCGGCACAGGCCGGAACGGCGATTGTCCCATGAGGGGGCTTACTACAGCGCTTCGGAAGCGAAGTCCGCCAATCGCGACCGCTCGCCGCGACGCAAGGTGATGTGCGCCGAATGCTCCCAGTTCTTGAAGCGGTCCACCGCGTAGGTCAGGCCGGATGTCGTCTCCGTCAGGTAAGGCGTGTCGATCTGTTCCACGTTGCCGAGGCACACGATCTTGGTGCCGGGGCCGGCGCGGGTGATCAGCGTCTTCATCTGCTTGGGCGTGAGGTTCTGTGCCTCGTCGATGATCAGGTAGCGCGAGAGGAAGGTACGGCCGCGCATGAAGTTGAGCGAACGGATCTTGATGCGCGACGCCAGCAGGTCGTTGGTGGCCTGGCGTCCCCAGCTGCCACCCTCCTCGGGGTTGGCGAGCACCTCCAGGTTGTCGGTGAGCGCGCCCATCCACGGGGTCATCTTTTCCTCCTCCGTGCCGGGCAGGAAGCCGATGTCCTCGCCGACGGAGACCGTGGCGCGCGTCATGATGATTTCGCGGTAGCGCTGCTGGTCCATCACCTGGGCCAGGCCGGCGGCCAGGGCCAGCAGGGTCTTGCCGGTGCCGGCGGTACCCAGCAGGGTCACGAAGTCGACATCCGGGTCCATCAGCACGTTGAGCGCGAAATTCTGCTCGCGATTGCGCGCGGCGATGCCCCACACGGCATGGTTGGCGTGGCTGTGGTCATCGAGCAGCACCAGCGTGGCGTCTTCTTCGTCGACGTGCAGCACGCGCAGTTCGACGCTGTTGTCGCCGGGCAGGAACAGGCACTGGTTCGGGTGCCAGTCTTCGTCCTCGTGGCGCCGGACCTTGTAATAGGTGCGGCCGCGCTCGTTCCACGATTGCACTTCCGGGTGGCGGTCCCAGAACTCTTCGGTGAGTTCCGCCGAGCCGGTGTAGAGCAGAGCGAAATCGTCCAGCGCGCGATCATTCTCGTAGTCCTCCGCATCGATGCCATAGATCTTGGCTTTGATGCGCAGGTTGATGTCCTTGCTGACCAGGATCACCGAACGATCCGGGTTCTGGTCGCGCAATTCGATCACGGCGGCCAGGATGAGGTTGTCCGCCTTGCCGTGTCCGTTGGTGGCCCGCTGCTGGAAGTACAGCCGCCCCACCGTGCCGCCGCGCTTGAGCTTGATGCCCTGCGGGCTGGACAGCTCCAGGCCGTTGCTGATCCCGTGGCCGTTGCCTTGCTCGATCAGCTCGTTGAGGAAACGACTCACCTGGCGTCCGTTGCGCGAAACCTCGGACCCGCCTTTCTTCTTTTCGTCCAGCTCCTCCAGCACTGTCATGGGGATGAACACGTCGTGTTCTTCGAAGCGGAATAGCGACGTGGGATCGTGCAGCAGAACGTTGGTGTCGAGAGCGTAAATGCGCTTGCTTCCGGTCATACGGAAGTTGCCTCGCTGGCTTGCTGGTGGATGGAACGCGGCACGCTGGGTGCCGTGGGAGTCCGGCCCGGCCGGCCGGAAAGCGCGAGTCCTCCGCATCGGCGCGAAGGGCGCCGATGCGGTGGGACGGATGCGTCGTGAGGCTTCACTTGGCGGGGATGGCGTCGAGTACGGCCTGAGCGTGGCCCGGAACTTTCACGTTGCGCCATTCCTGGACCAGCCTGCCTTCGGGGTCGATGAGGAAGGTACTTCGTACGACACCCATGTGACGTTTTCCGTACAGCACCTTCTCGTGGATCACGTCGAAGGCCTGGCACCAGGTTTCCTCGGGGTCGGAAACGAGAGGGAAGGGCAGTTCCTGCTTGGCAGCGAAGTTGGCGTGCGATTTTGCCGAGTCGCGGGATACGCCGACGATCTGTGCGTTGCGCTTGCGGAACGTCGGGTACAGGTCGCGGAAGTCCTTTGCCTCGTTGGTGCAACCCGGAGTGCTGTCCTTGGGGTAGAAGTAGACGACCACCCATTGGCCCTTCAGGCTGTCGAGCTTCAGTTCGCTGCCGTCGCCGGTGATGCCTTTGAGCTTGGGGGCCTTTTTGCCGATGTCTGGCATGACGTCTCCTGCGGAACCGTGGCGCGGTTCCGGCTTCTTGTTGTCGTGGGTGAGCGAGGCTGGCGACCGTCGGTCGGCGCGGAGTGGAAGGCGGCGCATCGTGCGAGTGGGATCGCTCGATCTGCGTATTGCATGCGCGCCGGCCCTCCGGTGTTGCCTCTTCGGGACCAAGACTAGCGCGCCGGCGCCGGCCGATGACAGCCCTTGTCAACCGATACGAGGCGGGCGCATGCTGGGTCTCCCGCGCAGAATGCGCCGGAACGGTTTTTTTTCCGGCGGCGGAGAGGTCAGAACTTCACCGGATCCATGATGGCATCCAGGTTCAGTCCGTCGCAGAACTCCAGGAAGTCATCGCGCAATGCGGCGATGTGCGTGTCGGCGGGAATCCCCACCGTGATCTGGGCCTGGAACATCTGCGCGCCGGTCTGCATGGCCTGATAGCGCATGGAATGCAGCTGTTCCACGGCAATGCCATGGCGATCGAAGAAGTCGATGATCCGCACCAGGATGCCCGGCCGGTCCGCCGAAATGACTTCCACCAGATAAGGCAGCAGCCGGGAAGCCTGGCCGCGGGCGTCGGTGCGGTAGTGCACCAGGTGCAGGTCCTCCTCGCGGGCGACCTTGGTCAAGGCCGATTCCAGCTTGGCCACTGCGTCCCAGGAGCCGGTCGCGAGCAGGGTCAGCGAGGTATCCATGCCGATCGTCGCGACCCGGGCGTCGGCCAGGTTGCAGCCAGCGTCGGCGATCCGGCGGGCGAGACCCAGCAAGGGAGTCCGCGATGACGGGGTCAGCGTCTGGATCAGCAGCTGATGGTCGTTGCCGGTACGTGAGGAACGGTTCAAGAGAATGGCCTGTGGCTAGGCGGCGCACTGCACGGGACGGCGGCGCGAGGCCCGGGGAGCTTACTTGTCGCCCCTCCGAGGTCGCAAGTAACATGCGGAGCTTGGCTTTTGCCGGAGTGTGTCTTGAAGATTCGTGGAAGCATCTGCGCCCTGGCGACCCCGTTCACGTCGGACGGCGCGCTGGATCTGGACGCCTTCGGGCGCCTGCTCGACTACCAGATCGCGGGCGGGACCGAAGCGGTGGTGGTCGCCGGCTCCACCGGCGAGGCGCACATGCTCGAGCATGACGAATACGAGAAACTCCTGGCCTTCGCGGTGCAGCGGGTGGCCGGGCGCATCACGGTGATCGCCGGCACGGGCGAGGCGGGTACGGCCAAGACCGTCGCCTTGACGCGCCGCGCCAAGGAACTGGGCGCCCATGCCGCCCTCGTGGTGGCGCCGTTCTACGTGCGCCCGACGCAGGAAGGCCTGCGCCGCCATTTCACGGAGGTCGCCGACAAGGGCGGCCTGCCGGTCATCCTCTACAACGTGCCCACGCGCACCGGCTGCGACCTGCTGCCCGAGACCGCCGCGGCGCTGCGTGACCACGCCTCCATCATCGGCATCAAAGAAGCTGTCGGCAGCGACGAGCGCATCCACGCGCTGGCGGAACTTGCGCGCGCGGATTTCGTCTACCTGTCCGGTGACGACCCGACTGCCGGCAAAGCCATGTTGGCCGGCGCGGCCGGTACCATCTCGGTGGTGGCAAACCTGGCGCCCAAGGCATTCCGCGAGCTCTGCGACGCGGCGACCGCCGGCGACAGGGTGGCCACGGCGCGCTGTGACGAGGCGCTCAGGCCGCTGGTGCAGGCGCTCAACTGCGCGCCCAACCCCATCGCCGTGAAGGCCGGCCTGCCGGTCCTGGGGCTGGGTTCGGCGGTGCCGCGCCTGCCGCTGGTTGAACTGCAGGAAGGGGCGGAGCGGACGCGCATCGCCGAAGCGCTCACGGCTCTGGCATCCTTGGCAAATGCGGCCTGACGGCCGCCCGATCTCTCAACGGAACTCCAATTCAATGAAGAAATCCCCGCTCGTCGTCGCCTTCCCGGCCCTGGCCCTGTCCGCCTTGCTGCTTTCCGGCTGTGGCATGTTCCGCTCGGAGAAGGCCTGGGAAGCCGCCAAGCAGGAATCGCCGCTGGAGATCCCGCCGGGCCTGGACACCCCCTCGACCAGCGCCGCGCTGGTGATCCCCGAGCAGGGTGCCAACAACCCGACCGCCAACGGCGCCACCGCCCGGGTGGGCAAGGGTGGCGGCGTGATCGCCGACGGCTTCGTGCTTTCCGATACGGTCGACAACGCCTACCGCCGCGTGGGCCAGGCCCTCGAGCAGGGGGACATCGGCCAGGTCGTCGCCCACGACGATGCCGCCCATACCTATACGCTGAGCGTGGTGGCCTCGGCCGCCCAGGGCAACAAGCCGGGCTTCTTCCGCCGCATGTTCGGCGGCGGCAAGCAGTCGGCCGCCGCGCCCGGCGCAGCGCCGCACCAGGTGCAGGTGGCGATCGGCCCCAGCGGCCAGAGTGCCAGCGAGGTTCGCGCGCAGGGCGACGCCGCGTCCGTGGCCAAGGTGGTCGATACCCTCAAGGCGCGCCTGGGCGGGAGCTGATCCCGCCCTCCCTGGCCTTGCTCGGCCCACAAAAAAAGCCGCCCTTGAGGCGGCTTTTTTATGGCAGACGGAATGGAGTCAGCGCTGCAGATACTTCAGCTTGTGTGGCTGGTTTTCCCATTCCTTCGCGTCCGGCAGGCCATCCTTGCGCTCGGTGATCACCGGCCAGTCTTTCGCCAGCTCGGCATTCAGCGCCACGAACTGTTCCTGCCCGGCGGGCACGTCGTCTTCCGGATAGATCGCATTGATCGGGCACTCCGGCTCGCAGAGGGTGCAGTCGATGCACTCGTCCGGATCGATCACGAGGAAGTTGGGACCTTCGTGGAAGGCGTCGACGGGGCATACTTCGACGCAGTCGGTGTACTTGCACTTGATGCAGTTGTCGGTGACGACAAAGGTCATGCTGTCGCGCGCCTTGGAGTATGCCGGGAAGGGGTCTGTGCGGACCCGGAAGTGGCGCTCCCTACGAGGTTCGAACTCGTGTTCCCGCCTTGAGAGGGCGGTGTCCTAGGCCACTAGACGAAGGGAGCGAAAAGCACCGGAGCGCGGTAGTATAGCGGAATTGTTTCGGCCGGCAATGCCTCCGCGACAACGTTTCATGCCCGCGGCGATGACGCCGCCATGGGGCTTTTCCCGGGTCCAACCGGGGCAGCCGCGCGGGCACCCTTTCGCTGCAAGGATTCAAACCGCTTGAACTTGAAAGCAAGGAACGAGGCAACGCCGTCGCTGCGCATCATTCCGCGCGAGCAGCACGTGATATCGCGCAAGAACATCAGCAAGGCCGCGCTGCGCGTGCTGTACCGCCTTCATGAAGCCGGCTACGACGCCTTTCTGGTCGGGGGCGCCGTGCGCGATCTCCTGCTCGGCGGACACCCGAAAGACTTCGACGTGGCCACCAACGCTACGCCGGAAGACGTCAAGAAGCTTTTCCGCAATTGCCGCCTGATCGGCCGCCGTTTCCGCCTGGCCCACGTGGTCTATGGGCCGGAGATCATCGAGGTGGCCACTTTCCGCGGTACTGGCGAGGACGACGGCGAGGGCGGCGACCGCCACATCGTCGACGGCCGCATCGTGCGCGACAACGTCTGGGGCAGCATCGAGGAGGACGCGCTGCGCCGCGACTTCCGCGTCAACGCGCTCTACTACGACATCAGCGATTTCTCCGTGCGCGACTATGTCGGCGGCATGCAGGACGTGGAGAACCGCGTATTGCACCTGATCGGCGATCCGGTCACCCGCTATCGCGAGGACCCCGTGCGCATGCTGCGCGCGGTGCGCCTGGCAGCGAAGCTGAACTTCCGCATCGACGCCGCAGCCGCGGCGCCGTTCGAGGAGCTCGGTCCGCTGCTGCTGGACGCGTCGCCGGCGCGGCTGTTCGACGAATCGCTCAAGCTGTTCCTGAGCGGGCATGGCCTGAAGAGCTTCCGCATGCTCGAACAGAGCGGGCTGCTCAAGTTCATGTTTCCGGCGACCGCGCGCTCGCTCAAGCGTGGCGACGAGGCCTTGCGGGCCTTGATCGAGGAAGGGCTGCGCAATACCGACGCGCGCGTTGCCGAAGGCAAGTCGGTGACGCCGGCCTTCCTGTTCGCCGTGCTGCTGTGGGGCGAGGTACGCGACTTGGCGCATGCGTGGATCGTCAAGGGCGTCGAGCCTTCGCAGGCCTGGGGTCGCGCGGTCGCCCACGTGGTGTCCGAGCAGTGCCAGCGAGTAGCTATCCCGCGGCGCTTCACCATCACCATGGAAGAGATCTGGGCGCTGCAGCCGCGGTTCGAGCAGGTGCAGCGCAAGCGCGTGTTCCGCCTGATGGCGCATCCGCGCTTCCGTGCCGCGTTCGATTTCCTGTTGCTGCGCAAGGCGGAATCGGCCGCCATTGGCGAGCTGGGGCAGTGGTGGCTGCACGCACAGCAGTTGCCGCAGGAGACCCTGGCCGCCGCGCTGTCCGGCGCACCGGGCGCCGACGTGCCGCCCACGGGCGGCGGTTCGCCCGCGCCCAAGCCGCGCAAGCGCCGGCGCCGACGCAAGCCCGACGGCAAGTCGGGCGCCGCGTGACCATCGCGTACGTCGCGCTTGGCAGCAATCTTGGCGATTCTCGGCGGTACCTGACGGAAGCCATCGACGCCATGGAGCGGTTGCCGCAGACGCGGGTAGACGGCCGCTCGCGCATCTACCGCACGCCGCCATGGGGCGTGGTAGACCAGCCTCCTTTTCTCAACGCGGCCGTACGGCTCGATACCGCGCTGGCTCCGGCTGAACTGCTGGATGCCCTGCTAGGCATCGAGCGCGCCGCCGGCCGCGTGCGGGAAGGCGAGCGCTGGGGGCCGCGCACGCTGGACCTGGACCTGCTGCACATGGATGGCGTGCGTAGCGACGATCTCCGCCTGACCCTGCCGCACCCGCGCATCGCCGAGCGCGCCTTCGTGCTGCTGCCGCTGAACGACCTGGCGCCGGATCTGGAGATTCCCGGCCAGGGCCATGTCGCCGCCATGCTTGCCGCCCTGGATCCCAGTGGGTGCGAGGCCTTGCCTTGAGCCTTTTGTGCGATGCGGCGGATAATCGGCGTCTTCCTTTTCCCTAAGGAATCTCCGTGTACGTTCAAAACGCCAACGCCCCCGTCCGCAAGCCCGTGACCGTTCCCGGCCTGCGCGCCATGAAGGCCGAGGGCCGGCGGATCGTCATGCTTACCGCTTACGACTACAGCTTCGCCTGGCAGCTGGAAGCCGCGGGCGTCGACGTCGCTCTCGTTGGCGATTCCCTGGGCATGGTGGTGCAGGGGCACAAGAGCACGCTGCCTGTGACGCTGGATCACATGGTCTATCACACGGCCGCGGTGGCCCGCGGTCTCTCCGCTACGCTGCTGATCAGCGACCTGCCTTTCATGGCCGACCGTGACGTGCCGCACCTGCTGGAGGCCGGCGCGCGACTGGTGGGAGAAGGCGGCGCGGCGGCTGTGAAGATCGAAGGCGCCGCGCCTCATATCCTGGACGGCATCCATGCGCTGGTGACGCGGGCGATCCCGGTGTGCGCACATCTCGGCCTGACCCCGCAATCGGTGCACAAGTTCGGCGGTTTCCGTATTCAGGGCCGCGAGCAGGAGGCCGCCGACCGCGTCGTGGCCGAAGCCGAGGCCGTGGAACAGGCCGGTGCGGACTTGCTCGTGCTCGAAGGCGTGCCGACCGCGCTGGGCCAGCGCGTCACCGAGGCGGTCGGCATCCCGGTGATCGGCATCGGCGCCGGGCCGCATTGCGACGGCCAGGTGTTGGTGCTGCAGGACATGCTCGGCATCACGCCGGGCAAGCGGCCGAAGTTCAGCAAGGATTTCCTGGCCGGGCGCGATTCTGTCGCGGCCGCGATCGCCGCCTATGCCGAGGACGTGCGCAGCGGCGCTTTCCCGGCCCCCGAACACTGCTTCAGCTGAGACCAGACTTCCATGCAGACCGTGCAAGACGCTGCGGCATTGCGCGCCGTGATCCGCGGCTGGCGCTCCCAGGGCCAGACCGTGGGTTTCGTGCCGACCATGGGCAACCTCCACGCCGGCCACCACTCGCTGATCAAGCTCGCCCGCGCGCGCACGGACCGCGTGGTGGCGAGCGTGTTCGTCAATCCCACCCAGTTCGGCCCGAACGAGGATTTCGAGCGCTATCCGCGCACGCTGACGCAGGACCAGGCCGGGCTGGCCGAGCAGGGCTGCGACCTGCTGTTCGCGCCGGAGGTGGCCACCATGTATCCGTTCGGCCATGCCAACAGCGTCAGCGTGCATGTGCCGCAGGTGACGGACACCCTGGAGGGTGCGCATCGCCCGGGCCATTTCGATGGCGTGGCCACGGTGGTGTGCAAGCTCTTCAACCTGGTACAGCCGGACGTGGCCGTGTTCGGGCAGAAGGACTTCCAGCAGCTGAAGGTCATCGAGCGCATGGTGCGCGACCTGGCCCTGCCGGTGAAAGTGATGGGCGCGCCCACGCTGCGCGCCGAGGACGGCCTGGCCCTCAGCTCCCGCAACCAATACCTTTCGCCGGCCGAGCGCGAGCTGGCGCCGCAGATTCACGCCACCTTGCTGCAGATGCGCGAGCTGGTGCTCAAGGGGCACGCGATCAAGGTCGTCGAGCAGGCCGCGGCCTCCAAGCTGGCCCGTGCCGGCTTCGAGCCGGATTACGCGGCCATCCGTCGTGCCGAGGACCTCGCCGAGCCCGCCGAAGGCGAGCGCGACGGCCTGGTGGCGCTGATCGCCGCCCGCCTGGGCAGCACCCGGCTGATCGACAACTTGCCCTTCGATTGAACCGTCCCCATGTACGGCCCGGGCCGGCCCTCATTGCGGGGGGCGGGCCCGGGGTCCGATAATTGCCCGCTACGCAGACCTTTTCTGCTGGAAGTCATGCCATGAATCTGAACATGCTCAAGGCCAAGATCCACCGCGCGACGGTGACGCACGCCGAGCTGCACTACGAAGGCTCGATCGCCATCGATGGCCTGTTGCTCGATGCCTCCGGCATCCGCGAGTACGAGCAGATCCACGCGTGGAACATCAACAACGGCAAGCGCTTCGTCACCTATGCGCTGCGTGCCGAAGAGGGTTCCGGCATCATTTCGGTCAACGGCAGCGCGGCCCATCGCGCCCAGCCGGGCGACCTGGTCATCATCGCCGCTTTCGCGCAGCTGTCGGAAGCCGAGCTGGCTCAGTTCCAGCCTACGCTGGTCTATGTCGATGCGAACAACGTCATTTCGCATACCAACCGTTCCATTCCGAAGCAGATGGCCGCGGCCTGAAGCCCGCCGATCCGGCGGGCATCTGCCGGACCACCGGTCTTTTTCATCCGCAAGCAGGCCGCCTCATGGCGGCCTGTTCGCATTCCAGGGCACGCGGCGCGCATCGATGCGTTTCGCGGGCTACACGCAGGCCGCGCACTGGCTCTAAGATCGGGGTTCCCATCCCCGCCAAGCACGAGCCTATGTCGCCCCAGCGCAGTCCGTCCTTCCTGGCCGCACACGTCGAACGTCTGTCGCGCACGCATCTGCGCGATCTGCTGAAGGATCGTGAACGCGGCGAGCGCCTTCGCCATCGTGTCGGCCCGCTGCTGCTGGACCTGAGCCGCCAGAAGATCGATGACGCGGCGCTGCGCGCGCTCGGCGAGCATGTCGAGGCCAGCGGTTGGCAGCGCGCCCGGGACGCCATGTTCGCCGGCGAGCCCATCAATACCTCCGAAGGCCGTGCCGTGCTGCACACCGCGCTGCGCGCGAGCGGCTCGCGCCTTCCCCCGGTGGCGCCGAGCGATGCGCGCAAGGAGATCGAACACACCCTGCATCGCATCGAGGAGCTGGTACGCGCCGTCGAGCGCGGCGAGTCGGCGGGCATGGGCCTGCCGGCCAAGATCACCGACGTGGTGAACATCGGTATCGGCGGTTCCGACCTCGGCCCGCGCCTGGCGGTGCGTGCGCTCGCGCCGTTCCATGCGCCCGAATTGCGCAGCCATTTCCTCACCAATGTCGACGGCCAGTCCGCGCACGAACTGATGCGGCAGCTCGACCCGCGCCGCACGTTGGTGATCGTGGTCTCCAAGACCTTCACTACGCAGGAAACCCTGCTCAATGCCAATGTGCTGCGGGACTGGATCCTGCGCGCCTACGACAGCGATGCGCGGGCTGCCTCGCGGCATTTCCTCGCGGTCAGTGCGAACACCGCCGAGGCCGAGCGCTGGGGCGTGGCGACGTCCAACATCTATCCGATGTGGGATTTCGTCGGTGGGCGCTTCTCGCTCTGGTCGGCGGTGGGGCTGTCGCTGGCGTTGGCGGTGGGCATCGAGCATTTCCGCGCGCTGCTTTCCGGTGCGGCGCGCATCGACGACCACTTCCGCAGCACGCCCTGGCACGAGAACCTGCCGGTGCTGCTCAGCCTGGTCGAATATTGGAACCGCAACGCACTGGGTCGTGCGAGCCGTGCCGTGGTGCCGTATGCGGACCTGCTCGGCGATCTCACTTCGTACCTGCAGCAGTTGGAAATGGAGAGCCTGGGCAAGCAGGTGACCCCGCAGGGCGAGCCGGTAGCGCAGGACACTTCGCCGGTGGTATGGGGCAGCGTCGGCACCAATGCGCAGCACGCCTACTTCCAGTCGTTGCACCAGGGCACGGATACCGTGCCGCTCGAGTTCATTGGCGTGGTGCGCCCGGCGCATCCGCTGCGCGCCAACCACGACGCGCTGCTGTCCAACCTGCTCGCCCAGGCTGCCGCGCTCGCGCTCGGCAAGACGTTCGACGAAGCGCTTGCCGAGGCGAAGGGTGGCGACGAAGCGGCGCGCCGCGTGCTCGCCGCGCAGCGCACCTTCCCCGGCGATCGGCCCAGCACCGTAATCCTGCTCGACTCGCTCACGCCGGAAAGCCTCGGCGCGCTGATCGCGCTGTACGAGCACAAGGTCTTCATGCTCGGCCACCTGTGGAACATCAATGCCTTCGACCAGTGGGGCGTGGAACTGGGCAAGGGCATCGCGCGACAGATCCTGCCTGCGTTGGAAGGGCAGGTTGATGACCTTACTGGGTTCGATTCCGGCACGCGCGCGCTGATCGAGGAAATCCAGCAGCGCCGCGAAGGCTGAGCTCGCGCTTACGCCGCCTGGTGCCGCGCCAGCGCCCAGGCGACGTGCTCGCGCACCACGGGCGAGGGATGATCTGCCCGGGTGCGCAGCGCAGCGACGACCTCTGTCGTGCCGGGCGCATTGCCCAGCGCTACCGCAACATTGCGCAGCCATCCCTCGTAGCCCGTGCGGCGAATCGCCATGCCTTCGGTACGGCGAAGAAACTCTTCTTCGCTCCACGCGAACAGCTCCACCAACCGGGCGCCATCGAGGCTGTGGCGGGGCGCGAAGTCGGGCTCGCTAGCATCGCGCGCGAACTTGTTCCAGGGGCAGATCAGTTGGCAGTCGTCGCAACCGAAGATGCGGTTGCCCATCGGCGCGCGCAGTTCCTCGGGGATGCTCCCCTTGAGCTCGATAGTCAGATAGGAAATGCAGCGCCGCGCATCCAGCCGGTAGGGCGCGACGATGGCCTGGGTAGGACAGATGTCGATGCAGCGGCGGCATGTGCCGCAGTGCGCGGTAGCCGGCTCGTCCATCGGCAACGGCAGGTCGGTATACAGCTCGCCGAGGAAAAAGTACGAGCCGGCGCGGCGATTGATCAGCACCGTATGCTTGCCGATCCAGCCGAGCCCAGCATTGCGGCCGAGCGCTTTCTCCAGCACCGGTGCGGAGTCGACGTAAGCGCGATAGCCGAAATCGCCCACCTGGGCATGGATGCGCTCGGCCAGCTTCTGCAGGCGGTTGCGCATCAGCTTGTGATAGTCGCGGCCGAGCGCATAACGCGCCACGTAGCCGGCCTCCGGATCTTCCAGTACGTTCCAGGCGTTGCGCGTGCCCGGCGGCACGTAATCCATGCGTACGGAGATCACGCGCAGCGTGCCCGGTTCCAGTTCGGCGGGACGGCTGCGTTTGGTGCCGTGGCGGGACATGTAGTCCATCTCGCCGTGATGGCCATTGTCGAGCCAGCGCAGCAGGTGCTGCTCGTCCTCGCCCAGCTCGATGCCCGCGATGCCCGCGTCGGCGAACCCGAGTTCCCACGCCCAGCGCTTGATGTCGCCGGCAAGAGCCGCGTAGTCGTGGGCGATGGGGGACGAGGCGCGCATGGCGGCCATTGTAAGTCCGCCGATGCGGTGGACGGCCGATGTCTATAATCCGGTGCATGACGCCGACCCGCCTGCACAGCCACGAGCTCTATACCGTCGAACAGGTACGCGCGCTGGACCGGCGCGCGATCCAGGAGCTGGGCATCCCCGGCATCGAGCTGATGCGGCGCGCCGCGGCCGCCGGCTTCGCCTCGCTGCGGCGCCACTGGCCCGATGCGCGGGGCATCGCAGTGTATTGCGGCCCGGGCAACAACGGTGGCGATGGTTTCCTGCTGGGCGCGCTGGCGCTGGATGCGGGTTTCCAGGTCGCGCTGTTCGCGCTTACCGGCGAGTCGCGCGGCGATGCAGCCACCGCCCGCGCGCGCTTCGAGCAGGCCGGCGGGCGCGTACGGTTGTGGGACGAGGCCGCGGATCTGCCGATGGCGGACGTGCATGTGGCGGCGCTGTTCGGTACCGGCCTGACGCGCGCGCCCGAGCGCCACGCGGCCGATCTCATCTGGCGCTTGAACCACTGCGGTCAGCCGATCCTCGCGTTGGATCTGCCGTCCGGGTTGCAGGCCGATACCGGGCAGTGCCCGGGGGAAGCCATCAAGGCTAACGTCACGGTCACCTTCATTGCGCACAAGCGCGGGTTGCATACCGGGCGCGCGCCGGACTGCGTGGGCACGCTCGAACTCGACACGCTCGGCTTGCCGGAAGCGCTGTGGGAGGACGTCCAGCCCGACGCGACGCTGCTGCGCGCGGAGACGTTGCCGCGGCGTGCGCGCCACGCGCACAAAGGCGACAACGGGCACGTGCTCGCGATCGGCGGCGACTTCGGGACAGCCGGCGCGATCCGCCTGTGCGGCGAGGCCGCATTGCGGGCCGGCGCTGGTCTGGTCAGCCTGGCGACGCGCGACGCGAACCTGTTCGCGATCCATGCCGCCAGGCCGGAGCTGATGCCGCACGGCGTAGACGGCCCGCAATCACTGCAGCCGCTGCTGGAACGCGCCGACGTGCTCGCGCTAGGGCCGGGGCTGGGTCAGGGTGCATGGGGACATGCGCTGTGGTTGACGGCGCTCGACGCCGGCAAGCCCGTGGTGGTGGATGCGGACGGCCTCAACCTGCTGGCACGCGAGCCGCGCCGGTTCGAGCAGCCGGCGGTGATCACGCCGCACCCGGGCGAGGCGGCCCGCCTGCTGGGGCATTCCGTCGCGGAGGTGGAGGCGGACCGTTTCGCGGCCGCGCGCGCGCTGGCACATCGCTACGGCGCGGTCGCCGTCCTCAAAGGGGCGGGCAGTCTTATCGCGGATTCGCATGGCCGCGTCGCCGTTTGCCCGTGGGGCAATCCGGGCATGGCCTCCGGCGGCATGGGCGATCTGCTGACCGGTATCGTCGCCGCGCTGATGGCCCAGGGCTGCGATATCTGGACGGCGGCCTGCCTCGGCGTGGGCCTGCACGCACGCGCCGGCGACGCCGCCGCACGGGGCGGCGAGCGTGGCCTGCTGGCTACCGACTTGCTGGCTCCCCTGCGCCGGCTGCTCAACGGACAGGATCCATGAACGTGCTGCAGCAGGAGCTTCCCGACGAAACCGCCACGACCGCCTTCGGCGGCCGGCTGGCTGCCGCGCTCGACGGTGGCATGGTGATCTATCTGCACGGCGATCTCGGGGCGGGCAAGACCAGTTTCGCGCGGGCGTTCCTGCGCGCGCTGGGCGTGGGCGAGCGGGTGAAGAGTCCCACCTACAGCCTGATCGAGTCGTATCGCCTCGGCGACCGTACAGCCTGGCACCTGGACCTTTACCGTATCGCCGATCCGGGCGAGCTGGAGTGGCTGGGCCTGGACGCGTTGGCCGATCCCTCCGCCCTGGTGCTGGTCGAATGGCCGGAGCGCGGCAAGGGGGCGCTTCCGGCGCCGGACCTGCAGATCGACCTTGCCTATGCGGGAGCCGGCCGCACCGCCCGCGTGGCGGGCCTGACCCCGCGCGGCACCCGCCTGCTGGCACGGCTGGCGGCCAACGCCTGAGCCAGGGCAGCGCTAAGTATCGGTAGTCAATGAGATTTTGCGGCGGTCTCCAAGGAGGCGAGACCCTTTGGTGGGTGCAGTTTGCATCCGATAGCTGGATCCAGCCTGATAAAACCGCTGCAGGTCATGGATATTCAAGGGAAAAGCACTTGCATTCAGGAAAGTGCTGAGCTTCAATGCCGCCCATGAGGGGATATCCGACCACCATCCGTCAGCTTTCTTGCCTCGTGGCGCTGGCCGTGGCGCCCTTGTGCGCCGTGCATGCCGCAGACGTGAAGTCCGCACGCGTCTGGGCCGGCCCCGAGTACACACGTCTCGTGCTCGATGTGTCCGGTCCCCTGGAGTACAAGGCGCGCCAGGACGGCGACCAGGTCGTGGTCGAGCTGGACCGCAGCGCGCTGGCCGGAGATTTCGCCGCTCCCAAGGGGCAGGGCCTGTTCAAGGGCCTGGAAAGCAGCCAGCAGGGCGGCCGCCTGCAACTGGTCGCCAAGGTCGACGCTTCCAGCCACTACAAGAGCTTTCTGCTGAAGCCGGCCGCCGAATACGGCTACCGCCTGGTGGTGGACGTCTACCCGGGCTCCGGCGTGGCTTCCACCCCGACTAAGGCCTTGGTGCCTGCCAACGCTCCGGCGAAGGACGATGACGACGGCGACGACGCAGCTGCTGTCGTGGCCGCGCCCGTCACTATCAAGACGCCGTCCCCGTCGGGCAAGAACAGCATCAAGTCCACCCAGAGCGGCATGGCGTCCACTCGCCAGGCCGCGTCGCTGCTCAACGGCGAGCGCAAGGTCGTGGTGGCGGTCGACGCCGGCCATGGCGGCCAGGATCCGGGCGCGCATGGCCCCGGCGGCACACTGGAAAAGAACGTCACGCTAGCCGTGGCGCGCGAGCTGGCGGCGCAGATCAACAAGCAGCCGGGCATGAAGGCCGTGCTCACGCGCGACACGGATTTCTTCATCCCGCTGAAACAGCGCTACGAGATCGCCCGGCGCAACAACGCGGACCTGTTCGTGTCGATCCACGCCGACGCCTTCATCAACGGCGATGCCAAGGGCTCCTCCGTGTGGGTGCTCTCGCCGCGCGGCAAGACCAGCGAGGCGGCCCGCTGGCTGGCCGACCGCGAAAACCGCGCCGACCTCATCGGCGGCGTGTCGCTGGACGACAAGGACGACAGCCTTGCCGCCGTGCTGCTCGACCTGCAGCAGGGCTATGCCATGCAGGCCAGCGAAGCGGTCGCCGGCAACGTGCTCAAGGCGCTGGGCGGGCTGGGCCCGACCCACCGCGGCTACGTAGAACGCGCCAACTTCGTGGTGCTCCGTTCGCCGGACGTGCCTTCGATCCTGGTCGAGACGGCGTTCATCAGCAATCCGGACGAGGAGCGCAAGCTGCGCGATCCCTCGCATCAGTCCCGCCTGGCCGAGGCGGTGATGGGGGGCGTGCGCGGTTATTTCGAGTCCACGCCGCCGCCGGGCACCTGGTTCGCCGCACAGGCGGCGCGCCGCAACGGCACCATGGTGGCGTCGGCCCGGAACGACGACGATGACGCGGATGCCGCCGTCTCCAGCGCGGCGAACAAGGCGGTGGCGAAGGCCATGGCCGGCCAGGCCAAGTCCGGCGACGGCAAGGTGGCGGTCGAACGCGCCGACGCCAACGTGCGCGACCTGCACCGTGTGACGGCCGGCGAAAGCCTGCGCAGCATTGCGCGCCAATATGGCGTCACCATCAGCGCGCTGAAGAGCGCCAACCGCATCAGTACCGATTCCGTGCACGCGGGTATGGTGCTGGCTATTCCGTCCGGCTGATTCCCTGGGACATCGGTAGCGCGAGCGCCACCCGCGGGGTGGCGTTCGTACTTTCGTGGGCCGGAAACAGGTCTTAAGCTTCGCCGATGCCTGTCATCCGTCCGTTGCCTCCCGAACTCATCAACCAGATCGCCGCCGGTGAGGTGATCGAGCGTCCTTCCTCGGTCGTCAAGGAGCTGGTCGAGAACAGCCTCGACGCTGGCGCCACACGGATCGAAGTGGACATCGAGCAGGGCGGTTCGCGCCTGATCCGCATCCGCGACGACGGCGGCGGCATCGAGCCGGACGATCTGCAGCTGGCGGTCGCGTCGCACGCCACGAGCAAGATTCGCAGTTTCGATGACCTCGAACACGTCGCCAGCATGGGATTTCGCGGCGAAGCGCTGGCATCGGTATCGTCGGTCGCGCGTTTTGCGCTGACGTCGCGGGCGCGCGGGCAGGACACCGCGTTCCGCATCGAGGTCGACGGCGGCAAGATGCAGGCGGCGCGTCCCGCGCAGCATCCGCAGGGCACCAGCGTCGAGGTGCGCGATCTCTTCTACAACGTGCCGGCGCGGCGCAAGTTCCTCCGTGCCGAGCGCACAGAATTCGCTCATATCGACGACCTGCTGAAGTCGCTCGCGCTGGCGCGCGGCTCGGTGGAGTTCCGCCTCAGCCACAACGGCAAACCGGTACGCATCCTCAAGGCCGCCAGGAACGAGGAGGCGGCCCTCCAGCGTGTCGCGGAAGTGCTGGGCGAGGAGTTTCCCGCGCAGAGCCTGCGCATCGATTACGCTGCCGCCGGGCTGCACCTGTCGGGTTGGGTGGGCTTGCCCACGGCCTCGCGTTCGCAGGCCGACTCGCAATACTTCTACGTCAACGGGCGTCTGGTGCGCGACCGCGTGGTAGCGCACGCGGTGCGGCAGGCCTATGCCGACGTGCTGTTCCATGGCCGGCATCCGGCTTTCGCGCTTTACCTGGAGCTGGACCCCGCAGGCGTGGACGTCAACGTGCACCCGGCCAAGCACGAAGTGCGGTTCCGCGAGCAGCGGCTGGTGCACGATTTTCTGTTCCGCACGCTGCACGAGGCCCTGGCGCAGACGCGCGCCGGCCTGAGCGGCTTCGCCGCGGTTGGCGAGCCGGCCGAGGCCATGCCCGTGGCCGCGAGTTACGCGGCCGCCGCCTCGGTGGCCGCACCGGCGGTCACGACGACGCCGGCGTGGTCAGGCCAGTTCAGCCAGAGCCGCCTGAGCCTGGGCGTCCGCGACGAACCCCTGGCCGATTACGCCGCCTTGCTGGGCGAGGCGCCACGCGCCGCGGAGCCATCGTTGGCGGCGAACGCGCCGATGCCGGCCGCACAGGACGACGAAGCGCCACCGCTCGGTTTCGCCATTGCGCAACTGAAAGGCATCTACATCCTGGCCGAGAATGCGCACGGCCTCGTGCTGGTGGACATGCACGCCGCGCACGAGCGCATCACCTACGAAAAGCTCAAGACAGGCCGGGCCTGCAGCAATCTGCGTTCGCAGATCCTGCTGGTGCCGCTGAACGTTTCCGTGAGCGCGAAAGAAGCGGCCGCCGCCGAGGAACATGCCGATGCATTGGCCGAGTGGGGATTGGAACTGTCGCGCAGCGGGCCTTCGGGTGTAGTGGTGCGCCGCATTCCCGCCTTGCTGGAAGGCGCCGATGTCGCGCAGCTGTGCCGTGACGTGCTGGCCGAACTGGCGCTGCACGGAAGCTCGCGCCGCCTGCAGGAACTGGAAAACGAGCTGCTCGCCACGATGGCCTGCCATGGCTCGGTGCGCGCGGGCCGGCGTCTCTCACAGCCCGAGATGAACGCCCTGCTGCGCGAAATGGAAGCCACCGAGCGCTCGGGCCAGTGCAACCATGGCCGTCCCACCTGGACCCAGCTCAGCCTCGGCGAGCTGGACAAGCTGTTCCTGCGCGGGCGCTGAGCCGCCCACGCGCCGCTTGCGGCTGCGGCAAATAGACGTCCATACTCGGGCTTCGCTCACCGATGGGTCCTGCCATGCCGCGCCGCGCCGCTTTCGCCCTCGTTGTCGCCCTTAGTCTTGGAGTTGTCACCGTGCACGCCGAAACCGCCCATGCCGCCGCCTCTGCCGACTACGCACAGGAGATCGCGCAGTGGCGCGCCAAGCGCACCGCCAATCTCACCGCACCCACGGGCTGGCTGAGTCTGATCGGGCTGGAATGGCTGCATGAAGGCGACAACCGAGTCGGCAGCGCCGCCGACAACGACATCGTGCTCAAAGCAGGGCCGGCGCATCTGGGCGTAGTGCGGGTGGCGAAGGACGGCGCGGTGCATATCGCGCTGGACGAGCACAGTGGCGCCACCATCGACGGCAAGAGCGTGCGCGAAGCTGCGCTGATCGATGACATGCACGCCGGCGAGGGCAAGCCCACCACCGTGGCCTTTGGCTCCGCCAACTTCTATGTGATCGAACGCGATGGCCGCAAGGCGCTCCGCGTGAAGGACAGCGAAGCCGAAACGCGCAAGCATTTCCTCGGGATCGACTACTTTGCGCTCGATCCGTCCTGGCGCGTAGTGGCGGACTGGGTTCCGTTCGATCCGCCGCACAAACTGGAGATCGGCTCGGTGATCGGCACCATCGACAAAGTCGACGTGCCGGGCAAGGCGGTGTTCCACCGCGATGGGCATACCTTCGAACTGCTGCCTTACCAGGAAGAGCCGGGTGGAGAACTGTTCTTCGTGCTGGCCGACCGCACTTCCGGCAAGGAAACCTACGGCGCCGCGCGCTTCCTCTACGCTGCCTTGCCGAAGGACGGCAAGGTCGTGCTGGATTTCAACAAGGCTTATAACCCGCCGTGCGCGTTCACGCCGTTTGCGACCTGTCCGCTGGCGCCGCCGGAGAACCGGCTCGACGTTGCGGTGACCGCAGGCGAAAAGAAGTACCGCGGCGGGCACTGAGCATGCGAGGCACGCTGAGCACGGCGGGTATGGCCGCGCTTGCCCTGGTCGTGTCGGTGATCTTCGCCCGGCCGTCAGTGGCGGCGAACAACGGAACATATGCGGCGCAGGTGGAGCAGGCGCGCGCCTCGCGCGTGGAAGCGCTGCGGCGTGCGGACGGCTATCTGGCCTTGGTCGCTTCCGGCTGGCTCGAGCCGGGCGACAACACTGTGGGCTCCGCGGCCGACAATCGTTTCCAGGTGCCGGATGCTCCCGCGCATCTGGGCGTGCTGCGCCTGGCTGGTGATGGCTCGATCGATTTTCGCGCGGCCGACGGCGTCCACGTCAAGGTGGATGGACAAGAAGTCAGTGCCGCACCGATGCAGACGCAAGGTGCGCACGGCGAGCGTCAACCGACGCGCGCCTACTTCGGTCCGGAACGCTATTTTTATGTGGTGGAGACGGGCAGACGCCGCGGCCTGCGGGCCAAGGACAACGCCTCGGCCTTGCGCCTGCACTTTCCGGGGTTGACGTACTTCCCGATCGATCCGTCATGGAAGATCGAGGCGCGCTGGGAGCCCTTTGCGGAACCGCGCACGCTCCGGATGGCCAATGTCGCCGGCGCGGAAAACGACGAGCCGGTCACGGGACAGGCGGTGTTCGAGCGCGATGGTCGTCGCTACGCGCTCACTCCCATGGAAGAGGACGGCCGCCTGTTCTTCGTCTTCAGCGATCGTACCGCCGGCAAGCTGACCTACGGTGGCGCGCGTTTCCTCTACGCGGACAAGCCGAAGGACGGCAAGGTGCTGCTGGATTTCAATCTCGCGGAGAATCCCCCGTGCGCCATCACGCCGCATGTGGTCTGTCCGCTCGCTCCGCCCGAGAACCGCCTTGGACTTGAGGTTACGGCCGGCGAAAAGAAATTCGAGGGCGCGGGCCACTAGCACCCGCGCCCCGCGCGTTACTGGCCCTTGAACTGGGCCTTGCGCTTTTCCAGGAAGGCCGTGGTGCCTTCGCGCATGTCTTCGGTGGAGAAGGCCAGCGCGAACGCCTGCGTTTCGAACTCCAGGCCCTGGTCCAAGGTCGTCTCGCCGCCCTGCAGCACGGCGTCCAGAATGCCGGCCGCGGCGAGCGGCGCGGACGCCGCGAGCTGATCGGCAAGTGCGTCGACGGTTTCGTCGAGCGCCTCCGGGGCGACCACGCGGTTGACGATGCCCAGTTCGTAAGCGCGCTGCGCGCCGACCATCGAGCCCGTCAGGCACAGTTCCAGCGCCGCGCCACGGCCGGCCAGGCGCAGCAGACGCTGCGTGCCGCCGAAGCCGGGGATCAGGCCGAGGTTGATTTCCGGCTGGCCGAAGCGTGCCTTTTCACTCGCCACGCGCAGGTGGCAGGCCATCGCCAGTTCCATGCCGCCGCCGAGGGCGAAGCCCTGGATGCGTGCGACCACCGGCTTGCCCAGCCGCTCGATCGAGGTCATCAGGCGCTGGCCGGCGCGGGAGAAACCCTGGGCCTGGATCGGCGTATAGCGGTTCATCTCCGCGATGTCGGCGCCGGCCACGAAGGCCTTGTCGCCGGCCCCGGTGAGCACCACTGCGCGTACGGCATCGTCCTGCGCCGCCTGGGCGAAGGCCAGGGTCAGCTCGTTGAGGGTGTCGCGGTTCAGCGCGTTGAGCTTGTCCGGACGGTTGACGATGATGGTGCGCACCGCGCCGCGGTTGCCGATGTCCAGGTTGCGATAGGCCATGGTGGGTTCCAGCAAGTCCAAAATGCCGATGGTAACAGCGGGAACCTTTGGCGCCGCGCACGTTCTCAGCGGATGGTGCCCGCTTCCGCCGGGCGCTGCACGAGGCCGGCAAAACCCCTTAGGATGTGCCGGCTTGCGCACCCCGATGGAGGATTGGCATGACACGACGGCGTTGGTTGGCTCTGGGCATGTTGCTGCTGGCTACGGCAGCGATCCATGCGCAGAACCGCGATCCCGCGTCCGACGCGCAGGCGAACCGGCTGGACAAGAACAAGCTGTCCTATGCGATCGGCTACCAGATCGGCAGCCAGTTCGCCAACGGCGACCCGGACATCGACATCGCCGTGATGCAGCGCGCGATCCAGGACGCCTACAACAAGCGCCGTCCGGCCGTGCCGATGCAGGACATGCACGAGCAGCTGCGCCGTCTCGACAAGCACATGCACGACAAGGCGGAAGCGCAGTTCCAGCAGCTGGCCAGCTCCAACGCCGCCAAGAGCGCGGACTACCTGGCCAAGAACCGGCAGAAGCCCGGCGTCGTGCAGCTTCCCTCGGGCATCCAGTACCAGGTGCTCAAGCAAGGTACGGGCAAGGAACAGCCGGCCGTCAACAGCACGGTGACGGTGAACTTCCGCGCTACCCTCATCGACGGCACGGAGTTCGACAGCTCGTGGGCACATGGCGCGCCGGTGAGCTTCATCGTCAACAACAAGGTGATCCCCGGCTGGCAGGACGTGATCCAGCGCATGCACGTGGGCGACAAGTGGCGCGTGGTGATTCCACCCGCGCTGGCCTACGGTGAACGCGGCAACCTGCCGCGCATCGGCCCCAACGAGGCGCTCGTGTTCGAGATCGAGCTGCTGGAGATCAAGCAGTAGGTTGCCGTTCGCTGTCGGCAGGGAGGGGCTTGGGCTAGGATGTCCGGTCCATGCCGAACGATCCCGCTCCCGTCCCTGCCGCCCCTCTGACTCCTTGCATCGGCGTCTGTCGCCTCGACGAGCGCGGCTACTGCGAGGGCTGCCTGCGCACCGGCGAGGAAATCGCGCGGTGGCGCGACATGGGTGACGCCGAGCGGCGCCATTTCATGCGCGACGTGTTGCCGGCGCGGCGGAAGGACTCATGATGGACGACGCGCTATCCATCGTGGCATCCGCCGTCCGGCCGCTGTCCGAGCCGCCGGAGGGGCCGGGCTGGAATTACCGCGAGATGGCGGAACTGATCGGCGATGCGCCGCGGCGTGCCGCCGCCGTGCTGCTCGGATGGCGCGAAGGCGTGCAACCCCGGTTAGTGCTGACGGTACGCAACGACAGCCTGCAGGCACATGCCGGACAGGTCGCCTTTCCCGGCGGGCGCACCGATCCGGAAGACACCGACGCCGTCGCCACCGCCCTGCGCGAAAGCGAGGAGGAAGTCGGCCTGGATCGCCGGCTGGTCACGCCGCTGGGCTACCTGGATGCCTTCGATACCATCAGCGGCTATCGCATCACGCCCGTGGTGGCGCGGATCGCGCCCGAGGCCCGCCTGTATCCGGCGCCGGCGGAAGTCGCCGAAGTTTTCGAAGTGCCGTTGGGTTTCTTCCTGGACCCCGCCAATCTCCGTCGCTACACCATGGATTTCCGCGGGCATCGCCGCGAGATGGTGGAATTCATCCATGGCGGCCACCGCATCTGGGGTGCCACGGCCGCCATGCTCGTCAACCTCCTGCAACGCATGGGGCGCCTATGACCCTGCATACCACGCTGATCGATGCCAAGGACCTCGCCGCGCTGGCGCCGGAGGACGTGCTGATCGTCGATTGCCGCTTCGAGCTGGCCGTCGCCGGCGGCGATCCGGACAAGGGTGAGCGCGCCTATCGCGAAGCGCATATTCCCGGCGCCGTGTATGCCCACCTGGATCGCGATCTCTCAGATCTTTCGCGGCAGAGCGAAGGGCTGGGCCGCCATCCGTTGCCGCTGGAGCAGGCCTTTTCGGCCATGCTGTCGCGCTGGGGATGGCGTCCGGGCCTGCAGGTCGTGTGCTATGACGCGGCGGGCGGCGCACTGGCCGCGGCGCGGCTCTGGTGGTTGCTGCGGCTGGTCGGGATTCGCGAGGCGGCCGTGCTCGATGGCGGCTTCCAGGCATGGCAGGCCGCGGGCCTGCCGCTCGAGGTGGGTGAAGTGACGCGGAAGCCTACGTCGGTCTCCCTGCGCTACGACGCGTCGCGTTTTACCGTCGACCACCGCGGCATGGCGGAGCAGCCGGGACGGTTGCTCATCGATGCACGCGCCGCACCGCGTTACCGCGGCGATGTGGAACCTATCGATCGCGTCGGCGGCCACGTGCCCGGCGCAGTGAACCGACCCTATGCGGACAACCTAGATGCGCAGGGTCGCTACAAGCCCGCGGATGAGTTGCGTCGGGAGTTCATGGCATTGTTGGGCGCCACGCCGCCGGCGCAGGTCGTGCACATGTGCGGCTCCGGCGTTACCGCCTGCCACAATCTGCTCGCGATGGAACACGCGGGGCTGACGGGTTCGCGCCTATATGCGCCGTCGTGGAGCGGCTGGGTGAGCGATCCGGAGCGCCCGGTCGAAACGGGTTGAAGCGCGGTCGCGCAATGCACGGCAGCGACGCGCGTGGCGTCTATGTCCGGCGCGTCGATATGAGCAACCGCGGGAGCGTCGCTTCGTTCCGTGCAGCGTGGCTTGCCGCGGTTATGGCTTCTTCTTCAAGCGCGCCACCAACTGCTGCAGCACGGCCTGGGTTTCGGCGCTGAAGAAGGCGTCGACGAAGCTGTCGATCGGCAGCGCGTCCGGATCCTTCCAGACCTCGGTGAGATCGGCACGAGCCAGCCGGCGCGTGGCCAGCATCGCCTCGGACGGCAAAGCCAGGAGCTCGTTGAGCCAGTGCAGGGCGCGCGTGGTCACCTGGTCCACACCCGTCAGTTCGTCCACGAAGCCGTAAGCCAGCGCCTGCTGCGCCTCGATCATCGCACCGGCCACCAGCAGCCGTTCGGCCCGGTAGGGGCCGACCACGCGGCGCAGGGCAAGCTGGATGCAATCGGGCACGATCAACCCGACCTGCACCTCGTTCAGGCCGATGCGGAACGGGCCCTCGGCCATCACCCGGTAGTCGCAGAACAGCGAGAGCACGGCGCCGCCGGCTGGGGCATGGCCGGTGATGGCCGCCACCACCGGCACGGGCGACATGGCGATGGCGGAGCAGGTGGCGAAGAACGAACGCCAGAAGGCACGCACGCCGGCACGGTCCTGGCCGAGCAGGGCGGGAACGTCCACGCCCGCGGAGAACATGCCGGATGCGCCGGACAGGACGATGCCCCGCGCGCCGCCATCGATCGCGCCGGCCATGCCGTCCTGGATCGCCTGCAGCAGCTCGAGATTCAGGGCATTGACCGGCGGGCGCGCGAGATTGATCTCCGCGATCGCGTCGTGCTGGACGATAGTGAGCATGGCTGCGCCCCTGGCGATGAAGTGAGGCCCGCGAGCGTAGCAAACTCGCGGGCACTGCCGGCGTACGTTCGCGCTTATTGCGGCTGGTCGGTTTCGGCCCAGCGATAGCGTACGGCGTAGTCGAGCGTCGCCTTGCCGCCGGCCGGCACCTCCACGCGGAACTCCAGCAGGTCCGGCTTCTGTTCCGACGGCTTCTGGCTGGACGAGGTCAGCGTCCACTCCCGCCAGCGGCTGGGATGTTCGCGGACGGTGACCGTGCGTGCCGTGTCGCTCGCATTGGTCAGCGTGATGCGGAAGGCTTCGTCCATCGAGCGGGCGGTCGTGTCCACCTTGAATTCGGTGCGCTCGCGCTCGGCCCGCAGGTCGAAGGCGTTACCCAGGGTGATGGTGGCATCGGTGCCCTTGGGCGTGTCCTCGATCCGCCCTTCGCCGATGAATTGCGGCGTGCCGTTGCGGTCGGCGGTCATCACGCGCAGGTTGCCCGCCGGCAGGCTGTCGAATGCGCGCAGCTTGAGCGTGCTGGTGACGGTATTGCCGCCTCCCGTATTGAAGTCGCGGTTGGTCATCGGCTGCGGCGGCGTCCAGCGGCCGCCGGTTTCGTACAGCAAGGTGCGTTCGCAGTCGAGCTGGCGCGTCGCGTAAAGCGGCACTTGGCTGACGCTGCCGTCGGGCAGGCTGACCGCGCCGGGCAGGGTGTAGGTGCGGTAATCGGCTACGGAGCCCTGTTGGGGCATGTCCGCGGCCTGGGCCTTGCCGCGATAGGCCATGGCCATCGGCGCCGAGGCCGGCATGGGGCCGGGTGTGCGTGTGATCTGCGGCTCGCCGGCGATCAGGGTCAGCTGGATGTCGTTCCAGTCGCGCCCGCTGCGGTTGGCGATGCTCGCGCGCGATTCGAAACGCAGCTTGCAACCGCCACCCGGCAACAACGTGCCGATGTATGCCGCGCGCCAGCCCAGGCCGGCGGTGGGGTAGCTCAGCGTCGCCTTGGCGTTGCCAGCGCGGGCGGCATCGATGCGCAGCTCCAGGCTGGAACCGGTATTGAACTGGCCCTGGGCGCGCACGGCGGCATATTCGCGGATCAGGCTAGTGCGGCCGCTGGCATCGCTCACCAGCAGGCCGTTGCCGGCGCGCAGCAAGGTGCCGCTGGCCAGCGGCTGCCCGTTGTCGCCCAGCACTTCGACAGGCTGGCCGACCAGGCTGCCGAGCGCGGCATCGCGGCCCTGCGCCAGCCGCAGTCGCTGCGACAGCACCTTCGCGGCGTCTCCCTCGACGTCGAGCGACAGCGCTTCCGTGTCGAGGAAGGCGGGCAGGCCGCCCAGGCTGATGTCCTGCACACCCTGTTTCAGGTCCAGGCGGCGAGGTTCCCGCGCCATGGCGTAGCCGCTGTCTACGGTGCCGCCATCGCCGCCTGTGAACAGCGACGCATCGTCGCTGCGATAGAGCGTCAGTTCGGTACGGTCGGACGGTGCGGCGGCCGCGCCGCCGGCAAAGGTCGCGGCGCAGGCGACGGCGAGGGTGGTGAAGGGGAACTTGCTCACGGGCGAACTCCTTTCGTTGGGCGCCGCCGATCTTACGCGCCGCGCATGAAGGTGCGGCATCCGGCATCGCGGCCGGCCTAACCCCTCGTCGCGTCTTGTGCGTTCCAGCCCGCGTCCGCCGGGTTCAGTGCGTGGCGAAGTATTCGCGCAGCATCGTGACGTCGCTCGTCAAGGTGAGCCCTAGTGCGAGCAGGATGCGCGCTTTCTGCGGGCTGAAATCCTCGCCGGCGATAAAGCCTCCCTCGCGCAGATAGCGTCGCTGCGCCACCCTGCCCAGCGGCGAGCGGGTGCATTGCACGACGGCGATGCCGCACGCGATGGCCGCCTCCAGCGCCTTCTTCTCCGCGCCGGTGACGAGGCCGGGTGCGAGGCCGGCGGATACGATGCCCTGCGCGCCCTTCGCCAGCACGGCCTCGATGACGGTGGCGTCCGCGCCGACATAGGAGTAGGCAATGTCGACGCGCGGCGGTTGCGCATCGTCCGGCAGGCGGGCGAACGCCGCATCGGGCGCATGGCGCCCTTCGGCCCGACGGCGGTAGCGGATGAGGTCGGGATCGACCGTGCCGAGCACGCCGTTGTCCATCGAGCGGAACGTATCCAGCCGCACGGTGGAAACCTTGATGACGTCGCGCGCCGCATGGATGCCATCGTTGAAGACCACCAGCACGCCCCGACCGCGGGACGAGGCATCGCCCGCCACACGGATGGCGCCGAGCAGGTTGGACGGCGCGTCCGAGCCGACTGCGCTGAGGGGGCGCTGCGAGCCGGTCAGTACGACGGTCTGCGGGATATCCAGCGTGAGGTGGAGAAAGAACGCCGTCTCTTCCAGGGTGGCGGTGCCGTGCAGGATCACGAAGCCCGCCAGATCGGGGTGCTCGCGCGACAGGCGGCGCAGCGTGCCGCGCAGCTCGAACCAGTCGGTCATGGTGAGGTTGTTGCTGCCCACCGACCGGAAAGGTACCGGTATCAGCGCTGCGACGGCGGCGGTCTCCGAGACCCGTTCGAGGATCTGCGCCGCGTCGAGCTTGGTGCCGTGTTCCGGATAGTCCATCAAGTCCGTGCTGGAGGTGCCCAGCGAGGCGATGGTGCCGCCGCAGCCGATGACGGCGACGCGAGGAAGGGCGGTGGGCTTGGACATACCGATGAATCCTGCGCAGATCGGAAGGTGTCGAACGTCAGCTGGCCGCGCGGCCGGTCGAGGACCTCATCCGGACGCAGGCCGGATGAGGTTTCCAGCGGCAATGCTGCCGGTCAATCCGGCATGGCCGCGTCGCGGATCGCCTGGGGCAGCGGTACCGGCTTGCCGGTGTGCGGATTCATCCAGACCATCACGACGTGGCCGTCGCTGTATAGCTTCTCCGGCTGCTCGGCGTCCACGATGCGATGGCCGATGGTCATCGAACTGTTGCCCAGGCGCAGGCAGAACAGCTCGACGTGCAACTGCGCAGGCCACTCGATGGGGAAGCGGTAGTTGATTTCGCTCGCCGCCAGCACCGGCATCGACTCCTCGTCGAACCACGGTCCGGGCACGTGCTTCAGCCACTGCAGGCGTGCCTCTTCCAGGTAAGTGAGGTAGTTGGAATTATTGACGTGGTTGAACGCATCCAGATCGCGCCAGCGCACGCCGATCGACGCCGTGAACAGCGGGCCTGCGGGGAGTGCGGGCGCCTCGGGCGCCGGCTCGGCGGTCTTGCGGCGCCGGGCCGGCGCGGGAGTGTCGGTGGTGCTGGAACTCATGCGGTCTTTTTCCGGGCGGCCTTCTCGCGGCCGTTGTTCTTCTGCGTCTTCACGGGCGTCATGCCGAGGTGCGGCGCAAGGAAACGGCCAGTGTGCGATTCGGGTGTCTCGGCCACGGTCTCCGGCGTGCCGGCCACCAGGATGCGGCCCCCGCCGGCGCCACCTTCGGGGCCGAGGTCGACGATCCAGTCGGCCGTCTTGATCACGTCGAGGTTGTGTTCGATGACGACCACCGTGTTGCCCTGGTCGACCAGCTGGTGCAACACATCCAGCAGCTGCTCGATGTCGTGGAAGTGCAGGCCGGTGGTCGGCTCGTCGAGGATGTACAACGTGCGCCCGGTGTCGCGCTTGGACAGTTCCTTGGACAGCTTCACGCGCTGCGCCTCGCCACCGGACAGGGTGGTCGCGCTCTGGCCGAGCTTGATGTAATCCAGGCCGACCGCACGCAGTGTGTCGAGCTTGCGTGCGATGGTCGGCACGTTCTCGAACAGTTTCAGCGCATCCTCCACCGTCATGTCGAGCACGTCGGCGATGGTGTGGCCTTTGTAGGTGATTTCCAGCGTCTCGCGGTTGTAGCGCTTGCCGTGGCAGACGTCGCAGGGCACGTACACGTCAGGCAGGAAGTGCATCTCCACCTTGATCATGCCGTCGCCTTCGCAGGCCTCGCAACGGCCGCCGCGCACGTTGAAGCTGAAGCGGCCGGCGGTGTAGCCGCGCGAGCGCGCTTCCGGCACCTGCGCGAACAGCTCACGCAACGGCGTGAACAGCCCGGTATAGGTAGCCGGATTCGAACGCGGCGTGCGGCCGATCGGCGACTGGTCGATGTCCACCACCTTGTCGAACAGCTCAAGGCCTTCGACCGCCTTGTAAGGCGCCGGCTGCTCGCTGGCGCCGTTGAGTTCGGCGGCGGCGATGCGGAACAGCGTGTCGTTGATCAGCGTGGACTTGCCCGACCCGGAGACGCCGGTGACGCAGGTGAACAGTCCGGCGGGAATCGCCAGGTCCACGTTCTTGAGGTTATTGCCGCCGGCGCCGCGCAGATGCAGCCAGGATTCCTTGTCCTGCTGCTCGCGACGCTCCTTGGGCACCTCGATGGCACGTGTGCCGGAGAGGTACTGGCCGGTGAGCGAGCGCTTGGAGGAGAGGATGTCCTTGAGCGCACCCTGCGCCACCACTTCGCCGCCGTGCACGCCGGCACCGGGGCCGATGTCCAGGACGTGATCGGCCAGGCGGATGGCGTCCTCGTCGTGCTCCACCACGATGACCGTGTTGCCCAGGTCGCGCAGGCGGGTGAGGGTGCCGAGCAGGCGTTCGTTGTCGCGCTGATGCAGGCCGATCGACGGCTCGTCCAGCACGTACATCACGCCCACCAGGCCGGCGCCGATCTGCGAGGCGAGGCGGATGCGCTGCGCTTCGCCGCCGGAGAGCGAGTCCGCCTGGCGATCGAGCGTGAGGTAATTCAGGCCTACATCGTTGAGGAAGCTCAGGCGTTCGCGGATTTCCTTGACGATCTTCACCGCGATCTCGCCGCGCCAACCGGTAAGGGTGAGCGTGTCGAAGAAGCCGAGCGCATCGTCGATCGAGCGCGACGTGAGCGACGGCAGCGCATGGTCGGCGACGAACACGTTGCGCGCCGAGCGGTTCAGGCGCTGGCCGTGGCATTCGGGGCAGGGCTGGTCGGCGATGTACTTGGCCAGTTCCTCGCGCACCGCGGGAGACTCGGTTTCCTTATAGCGGCGCTCCAGGTTCGGCAGGATGCCTTCGAAGGCATGTTCGCGCGTGACTTTGCCGCCGCGTTCCGTGAGATAGCGGAACTGGATCTTTTCGTTGCCGCTGCCGTACAGGATCGCCTTCTGCACCGACGCCGGCAGCTTCTGCCAAGGCGCGTCGACGTCGAAACCGTAGTGATTGGCCAGCGAGATGATCAGCTGGAAATAGTGCGCGTTGCGGCGATCCCAGCCGCGCACCGCGCCGCCGGACAGCGGCAGTTCCGGATGGCCCACCACGCGCGCGGCGTCGAACACCTGGGTCACGCCCAGGCCGTCGCAGGTCGGGCAGGCGCCGACCGGCGAGTTGAAGGAGAACAGGCGCGGCTCGAGTTCCGGCAGCGAGTAATCGCATACGGGGCAGGAGTAGCGCGACGAAAGCAGCTGCTCGGGCGCTTTCGCATCGTCCATGTCGGCCAGGATCGCGAGTCCGTCGCCAAGGCGCAGGGCGGTTTCGAAGGACTCGGCCAGGCGCTGCTTGATGTCGTCGCGCGGACGGAAGCGGTCGATCACCACCTCGATGGTGTGCTTCTGGCGCAAGGTCAGCGGCGGCACGGCGTCGAGTTCGTAGACGGTGCCGTCCACGCGGGCGCGCACGAAACCCTGCGCGCGCAGCTGCTCGAACACCTGCACGTGTTCGCCCTTGCGCTCGCGGATCACCGGCGCCAGCAGCATGAAGCGCTTTTCGGGGTCCAGCGCGAGGGTGGCGTCCACCATCTGGCTCACCGTCTGGGCTTCCAGCGGGATGCCGTGGTCCGGGCAGCGCGGCGTGCCGACGCGCGCGTAGAGCAGGCGCAGGTAGTCGTACACCTCGGTGATGGTGCCCACCGTGGAGCGGGGGTTGTGCGAGGTGGACTTCTGCTCGATCGAAATGGCCGGAGAAAGGCCTTCGATATGGTCGACGTCCGGCTTCTCCATCATCGAGAGGAACTGCCGGGCGTAGGCCGAGAGGGATTCCACGTAGCGGCGCTGGCCTTCCGCATAGATGGTGTCGAAGGCCAGCGAGGATTTGCCCGATCCCGACAAGCCCGTGATCACGATCAGCTTGTCGCGGGGCAGATCCAGGTCGATGTTCTTGAGGTTGTGCGTGCGCGCGCCGCGGATGCGGATGGTGTCCATGAACGCCGGAGAGAGGTAATGGGAAGGGGAAAAAACTACACTATACCAAACTAACCAGGTCAGTTATTGCCCCTGGTTTCATCCGGGTCGTGCCGTGCGGAGAACCAGGAAAATGGGGCTCCATCAAAGTGTTAACAAGTGGCTTGGCTTAATAAGCGTTTTGGCCGCAAGGCCGACACAGCGAGACCAGGACACATGCGCAAGTGGAAAGAATGGGGGCTCTCCCTGGCGCTGGCAGCATCGATGGGCACGGCCTCGGCCGCGACCCAGCCCAGCGAGGAGCAGGTGCGCCAGCTGATGGAGGTGGTGGGGGTGGGCAAGATGCTCAGCCAGATGAACAACCAGGCAGTGACCGTGATGCAGCAGTCCCTGCCGTGCATTCCCTCCGCCTACTGGCAGGGTTACATGGATGCCAACGGCACCCAGCAGTTCATCGGGCGTCTGGTGCCGATCTACCAGCGCCATTTCACCGCCGATGAGATCGAGGGGATGCTGAAGTTCTATCGCTCCCCGCTCGGCCAGAAGGTGATCACGGAGATGCCGACCACCATGGGCGAGGCCAACCAGGCCGGCCTGCAGTGGAGCAAGGAGCGCAGCGACCAGATGATCGCCGACCTCAAACAGAAGGGCAGCCTGGACGCCAACGGGCGGTGCCCGGCGGCCCACGCGGCGGCGTCCGGACCGGTCGCCACGGGTGCCGCTGCGAGCATGGCAGCCGCAGGGGAAGCCGACGACGAAGACGGCACGGCCCAGGACGAGGCGCCCGCAAAGCCTGTGGCCAAGAAGGCGGCGACCACGGGCAAGACCAAGGCCGCACCCAAGAAGACCGCGACCAAGGCCAAGGCGAAGGCTCCGGCCAAGAAAGCGCCGGCGAAGACCCCGGCCAAGCAGGACGGCCAGGCCAAGACGCCCGCTAAGCCTGCGGGCAGCGATGCCAAGACGACATCCGGCCAATAAGCCTCTCATCACTGCCCGCCGAGAGCGAAAAACGTGCCTCGGCGGGCAAGCGCCGGATCGTAAGGCCTCCGCGTGCCGTCCATCCGAACGCTTTCTCAACCTCGTTCAGCTTTCGAAAGACCTTGCTGAATGAGCGGCGACCGTGAGCGTCTTTTCGCCGTTTCCGCCCAGGAGAAGCCGCGTTTCCGCGTCCTAAGCTGAGGCCGCAACAGTTTGCGGTTTAACCGCCGGAAGCGAAGGAGACGGGGGCATGAGCGGATGCTGGAAATGGGCTGGCCTGGTGCTGGTGGCGTTGGTGGGGCTTACGGGGTGCCAGCGAACGGTCAGTGTGCTCTACAGAACCGAACCAGGCGGGGCCACGATTGAGTCGGAAAGCGGTTATATCGGACGTGGCCTCGGAGAGCGCCGTTATGCCA
The DNA here is from genome assembly GCF_031954525.1 of Dyella sp. BiH032. Classification (NCBI taxonomy): domain Bacteria; kingdom Pseudomonadati; phylum Pseudomonadota; class Gammaproteobacteria; order Lysobacterales; family Rhodanobacteraceae; genus Dyella; species Dyella sp. BiH032. The sequence goes on along the minus strand of NZ_CP134867.1, from coordinate 3,461,121 downwards.
TCTCGAAAGCGGCCTGGAGAAGCGGGCAGCGCTGTGTGTCTACAGAAACCGTAACGGCCCGCTGGATTAGCGGCGCCCGGATGCAGCAGTCCGAGAACATCTGTCTGCCCGACGATCAGGGCACGATCCTGCCCTACACGGTCATCCGGGTTTTGCATCGTCCGGATGGGGCTCCTGACCTGACCCTGGATCTCGACTATGCGAGCGAGGTGGCTAAACAGGAGGTCGCCAAGCAGCAGGCCGCCGCTCAGGAGGCGGCTGCGAGAGCGGAGGAGGCTAATGCGGAGGCCCGTTGGGAGCGCGCCCATGCTCGTCGCTTGAGGGCCGAGGCTGAGCTGGAGCGGGTCAGGCGGGACGACGACTAATTGACGGGCCTCTTATCGGCCTGTCTATCGGATTGATCCTTGGGATTTTTTTGGTTATGATCGCCGGCTCGCGCAAGCGAGAACACCCAAGAGAATAACGACAGAAGGGATATTCCCATGAGTTATGCAGTCATCAAGACCGGCGGCAAGCAGTACCGCGTCCAGCAGGGCGACGTCCTGCGCGTGGAGCTGCTGAACGCCGAAGAAGGCGCCAGCGTGAAGTTCGACCAGGTGCTGCTGGTCGGTTCGGGCGAGACCATCACCGTCGGCGCGCCGACCGTGACCGGCGCCACCGTCACCGCCACTGTGCGCAAGCACGGCCGCGCCGACAAGGTCCGCATCATCAAGTTCCGCCGCCGCAAGCACCACAAGAAGCAGCAGGGACATCGTCAGCACTTCACCGAAGTCGAGATCACGGGCATCAACGCCTGATCCGCCAATTCTGGAGTAATCAGTCATGGCACATAAAAAAGGCGTAGGTTCGTCCCGCAACGGTCGCGACTCCAACCCGAAGTACCTCGGCGTGAAGGTGTACGGCGGCCAGGCCATCGAGGCCGGCAACATCATCGTGCGTCAGCGTGGCACCAAGTTTCATGCCGGCACCGGCGTGGGCCTGGGCCGTGACCACACTCTGTTCGCGCTGGTCGACGGCACCGTCGAGTTCAAGACCCGTGGCGTGAACAACCGCAAGTACGTGAGCGTCGTCCAGGGCTGAGCCCGGGCCGTATCGCTGCAAGGGCCCCGCTTCGGCGGGGCTTTTGTTTTTTGAAGATGGGGAAAGGGGCGCCGGGGCGGCAAAAGCCCTTTCCGGGTTCCCGATATGATGCGAGCGGCATCCGTTCCCTGTTCCCATTTCCCGTTTCTGGTTCTTTACCTATGAAATTTGTCGACGAAGCCATCATCAAGGTCCAGGCCGGTGACGGCGGCAACGGATGCATCAGCTTCCGTCGCGAAAAATTCATTCCCTTCGGCGGTCCGGACGGCGGCGACGGCGGTCACGGCGGTTCCGTGTGGCTGGTGGCCGACGAGGGCCTCAATACGCTGGTCGACTTCCGCCACCAGCGCGCGTTCAAGGCGCAGCGCGGCCAGAACGGCATGGGCAGCGACATGTACGGCAAGGGCGGCGAGGACACGATCATCCGCGTGCCCGTCGGCACGGTGGTGACCAACGTCGATACCGACGAGGCCATCGGCGACCTCACCGCGCATGGCCAGCGCCTGCTGGTGGCGCAGGGCGGCAAGGGCGGCCTGGGCAACATCCATTTCAAGAGTTCGGTGAACCGCGCGCCGCGTAAGTCCACGCCCGGCACCCCGGGCGAAGTGCGCGAACTGAAGCTGGAACTGAAGCTGCTGGCCGACGTGGGTCTGTTGGGCTTTCCGAACGCGGGCAAGTCCACCTTCATCCGCGCCGTCTCCGCCGCCACGCCGCGCGTGGCCGACTACCCGTTCACCACGCTGCATCCGAACCTCGGCGTGGTCAGCCTGGGGCCGGACCAGAGCTTCGTGATCGCCGATATTCCCGGCCTGATCGAGGGCGCCGCGGAAGGTGCCGGCCTGGGCGTCCAGTTTCTGCGCCACGTGTCGCGCACGCGCCTGCTGCTGCATCTGGTGGACGTCGCGCCGATCGACGGTTCCGACGTGGTCGAGCAGGTTCACGCCATCGAGCATGAGCTGGAGAAGTTCGACCCGGAGCTGCTGCAGCGTCCGCGCTGGCTGGTATTGAACAAGGCGGACGTGCTGCCGGAGGACGAGCGCCAGGCCGTGGCCGAGGACATCGTCAAGCGCCTGGGCTGGACCCAACCGTGGTTCATGGTGTCGGCGATCGCGCGCGACAACACGATGACAGTGTGTCAGCAGATTCAGCGCTTCTTCGAGGCGCAGCGCGAGGCGCGCGAAGGGCGCACGGATATGTTGCCCGGCGACGTCCGTCTGCGCGGGGAAGCGTCGCACGATTGACCGCGCTTCCTGACGTTTTCCGCGCCGTACGGAGCGACATCTACGCATGAAGCTGCATGCCCGCATCGCCGGCTACCGCCGGTTGCGCGAACAGGCTCTATGGCGGCTGCTGGCCGCCGACCACGCCCCGGAACTGATCGGCCTGCTGCAGACGTTGTTGCAGGAGGGCGAGCGCCGATTGCCGGCATCGGCGCTGCACGAGCGCCTCCAGCAGCAGCTGGAGGCCATCAAGGCCTCCGAGCTGCCCACCGAATTGCCGCGCACCGCGCAAGCCTACGTGGCCTATTGGTTGGCGCAGGGTTATCTCGAGCGGCGATTGCCGGACGGTGCGAGCGAAGAGGAATACGAGCTCTCCGCGCAGGCCGCTCAGGCCGTGCGCTTCATCGCCGGCTTGCATGCTCCGCGCCATGCCGCTACTGAAAGCCGCCTGTCGCTGGTGATCCAGCAGCTCGTGCAACTCGCCGAGCAGACCGAGAGCGATCCCGCGGCGCGCCTGGAGACGCTCTACGCCGAGCGTGCTCGCCTGGATGCGGAAATCGAACGTGTGAAGAGCGGCAAGGTCGAGGTCTTGGGCGGCCAGCGCGCGCTCGAGCGCACGCGTGAAGTCATCCAGCTCGCCGACGATCTGGCCGAAGATTTCCGCCGCGTGCGCGAGGACTTCGAGCAGCTCAATCGCGAGTTCCGCGAGCGCATCATCGACGATGAAGGCCAGCGCGGCGATCTGCTCGATCGCTTGTTCGAAGGCGTGGACGTCATCGCCGGCAGCGAGGCAGGGCGCAGTTTCAGTGCGTTCTGGGCCTTGCTCAATAACGTAGAGCAGAGCGCGCAGTTGGATGCAGCCATGGAAACCGTGCTTTCGCGCGGTTTCGCGCGCCGCTTGCAGCGGGAGGAGCGGCAGCTGCTGCGCGGATTCACCCGCGTGATGCTGGAGCGCGGCAGCCACGTGCATGACGTCATGCAGCATTTCGCACGCAGCCTGCGCGGTTTCGTGCAAAGCCGCGGCTATTTGGAGCAGCGTCGGTTGAACCAGCTGCTCAAGCAGGCGCAGTCGGAGGCGCTGCAATTGCGCGATGACGTCGGCGCGCATCGCCGCGTCCCGGTCGAATTGCCGCTGACTGGTGCGCGCCTGCGTTCGCTGTCGCAATGGCGGCTGCACGATCCGCGGCACGCGCGGGTCGACGGCCGCATCGACCTATCCGGCGGCGCGGCGATTTCACTGGATAGCGTCAGCGCGCTGGTGGCTCAGTCGGAGATCAATTTCCGCGGCCTGCGGCGCAATCTTTATGAGTTGCTGGATGTGCAGGAGCAGCTGTCCATCAGCCAAGTGCTCGCCGCTCGTCCGGCCGAACAGGGCCTGGGCAGCATCATCGGTTACCTGTCGCTGGCGACGCGTCATGGCGTCGTCGCGGAAGGCGAGTTGGAAGAAGTGGCCTGGAAGGGCGGTGACGGTCGGTGGCGCCATGCGCGCGTGCCGCTGGTATGGTTTCTGAAAGAGAAGCGCCATGAATTTGCTTGAGGAAGAAGCGATCGCGACATCGCCTGAGCCGGTATCCCAGGCAGGCGCGCTGTTCGCCGGCGACACGGGGGTGCTGCCGCTCGATGTGCGCCGCTTGCTGTGTCAGCTGCTGGCCGGGCCCTGCGTGGATGCCGCGCGCCATGCCGTGTTGTGGCCGGTATTGCTTCGTTACGAGGCAACGCTGCGTTCGCAGCTTTGCGAGCTGTTCCTGGAGCTGGTCGTCGATCGCGAAGCCGGCGTCGCGTTCGCGCGCCAGGCGGACACGGGCGAGCTCGATACGCCGGTGCTGCTCCGGTCGCTGCCGCTCACTTTCATCGACACCGTCCTGCTGCTGCATCTGCGTCAGCAGTTGCTGGAGGGCGAGGCGCAGGGCCGCCGCGCGGTGGTGGAGGAGGGCATGCTGGTGGATGCCTTGTCCGTTTACGAAAAGCACTTCTCCACCGACCGCGCCGGCTTTGCCAAGCGGGTCGCCGCGGCGATCGGCAAGATGAGGGAAAGCCACGTGCTGGAACGCCTGCGCGGCAGCGAAGAGCGCTACGAGGTCTCTCCCACGCTGAAGCTGTTGTTCTCCGCCGAGGACGTGCAGGCGCTTACGCAGGTCTACCGGGAGCTGCGGGGCGCTACGTTGGTGATCGGGGAGGGCACGGATGAGCAGTAAGGAGAAGGCGCCGCGAAAGAGTGCCAAGAAGGGCAGGGGCGACACAAAGTCGGCCTCGGCGGGACTTTCTAAGGCCGCTGCGTCCAAACCGGGCGAATCCAAGGAAACCGTCACGAAGGTGAAGTCGCCGGGCCGGTCGAAGAAGAGCGACGTAGTGGCCTCTCCCAAGCTTCCGGCGGATCCGGCCGCTCACCGCAGGGAAGTATCGTCGGTAGTCGAGGCGGCCGCACCGCTTCCCGTCGCCAAGACGCCGAAGACGAAGCCTGCGCATACGGTCGCACCCTCGCTGTTCCTGTCCGACCTGCCCGATCCTCGCGACGAGCAGTTCCGCATGCGCCGCTTGCAGGTCTTCAACTGGGGAACCTTCAGCGGCCTGGTGGACATTCCGATCGCCGAAAAGGGCTTTCTCTTCGTGGGCCGCTCCGGTTCAGGCAAGTCGACCCTGCTCGATGCGATGTCCGCGTTGCTGGTGCCGCCGAGTCTGGTGGACTTCAACGCAGCGGCCCGCGAGGCGGACCGCAGCGGCCGCGATCGCAATCTCGCTTCTTACGTACGTGGTGCCTGGGCGGACCAGCACGACAGCGATTCCGGTGAAATCGCTACTCAGTATCTGCGCAAGGGCACTACCTGGTCCGCGCTGGCCTTGGAATACCGCAATGCGCTGGGCGCGACGGTCTCGCTGATCCGCCTGTTCTGGATCGCCGGCAACGGCTCGTCCGCCGCCGACGTGCGCAAGCACTACATGGTTGCGGAGCGCCCTTTCGACCTCGCCAGGGATCTGGATGGATTCGATCTCGATCTCCGCCGTCTCAAGGCCAAGCTTGGCGAGGAAGTGCATCACTTCGACGCCTTCGCTGGTTACTCGGAACGATTCCGGCGGCTGCTGGGCATCCAGAGTGACATCGCACTGAAGCTGCTGCACAAGACGCAATCGGCGAAGAACCTTGGGGACCTGAACCATTTTCTGCGCGGCTTCATGCTGGAGGAGCCGGAAACCTTTGCCGCTGCGGATCGCCTGGTCGCCGACTTCGGGGAACTGGACGCGGCGCACAAGGCGGTGGTCATCGCGCGAGAACAGGTGCAGACACTCACGCCGGCGCGCCTGGGTCATGACGAACTGCAGGTCCTGCGGCGCGAGACCAATGCGCTGCGCGAGCAGCAGCAAGGCATCGACCTGTTCCGCGAGCAGCGTCGCCTGGTTCTGCTGGACGACCGGCAGGCCGAACTGGAGGTGCAAGCACAGGCGCTGGAGGGCGAGCTGATCCAGCGCAAGCAGTTGCTGGAGAATCACGATCAGAAGCTGGCCGACATGGAGCGGCAGCGTCGTGAGCAGGGCGGCGACGTGGTCGATCAGCTGGAGCGCGAGCGTGAGCAGGTGGCGCGCGAACGCGACGAGCGCCTGCGCCGCCGCAACAAGCTGGAAGCAGCCTGCCGCGAGCTGGGTTGGACTCTGCCAGCTACCGCACGAGCCTTCGCCGAACTGGCGGGGCAGGCTCGCGAGCTGATCACCGGTGCGCGCGGCCAGGCCGGCGCGCTTGAAGAGCAGATGGATGCGCTCAGGCGCGATAGCAGCCAGGCGGCGCAACGGTTCGCGATGGTTCGCGCTGAAATCGACGCGCTCAGGAAACACCCTTCCAACATTCCAGCGCCTGTACAGGCCATGCGTGCCCGCCTTTGCCAGGAGCTCGGCTGGTCGGAGAACGCAGTGCCGTTCGTGGGCGAGCTGCTGCAGGTGAAGGACGAATTCGTGGCCTGGCGTGGCGCGATCGAGCGTGTCCTGCATGGCTTTGCGCTTTCCCTGCTGGTGGATGAGCACCAGTACGCGCAGGTGGCCGCCTGGGTGAACAAGATCCACCTGGGCGGCAAGCTGGTGTACTACCGCGTCGGGCACGTGGAGGCCTTCGGTCAGCGCCGGCCGGATGCTCGTTCGCTGGTACATCGCCTGGAGGTGCGGGATCACGTCCATCGAGCTTGGTTGCAGGCTGAACTCGCGCGTCGTTTCGATTACACCTGTGTGGACAATGCCGCTGCACTGAAGCAGGCCGATCGCGCGATCACGCGCGAAGGTCAGGTCAAGCACCCGGGGGACCGCTACGAGAAGGACGATCGCCGCGCGGCGGATGACCGGCGGCACTGGGTGCTGGGTTTCGACAATCGCGACAAATTGGCGTTGTTCGAAAAGGAAGGTGTCGAGCTCGCTCAGTCGCTGGCCCAAGCCAACGACGCGCTTGCGCAACTGAAGGCGCGCCGCGAGCGTGAAGGCGACCTGCGGGTGGCCGCCGCGGCGCTGGCCGGCATGGAATGGGAGGAGATTGACGTCGCGCCCCGGCTGCAGCGGCTGGCCGACATCGAAGCGCAGTTGCGTCAGTTGCGCGAAGGCGACGCCGGCATGGACGCGCTGACGGAACGGCTGGACGCCGAGCGTTCGCTGCGGCAACGAGCTGCCAAGGCCTGCGAGGAGACCGCCGCGGAGCGGATTGCGGTGGAGCGGGAGCGACGCAGCGTGGACGCACAAAGAGACGCCTGCGCAGCCCGCGCCGGCATGGCGTCGCTGACTCCCGTGCAGGTCGAGGGTCTGGGGGCACGGCTGCCGGCGCAGCCGGCGCTGTCGCTGGAGAACATCGACCATCAGTTCCGCGCGCTGGAACGTTCGCTGCATGACGTACTCGAGGAACAGGCCGAGCGCGATTACCGCCTGGTGCAGGCGATCGAGGAATGTTTCCGGGCCTTCTGTCGCCGTTGGCCGCAGGACAGCGCCGACTTCACCCCGCAGCTGGACTCTGCCGAGGGTTTCCTGGCCCGGCTGCGACGCCTGGAGCTGGACGGCCTGCCCAAGCACGAGGCCCGCTTCTTCGAGCTGTTGCAGAGCCAGAGCAAGCAAGACCTGCTGGTGTTGCAGAAGCACATGTCAGAGGCGCGCCGATCGATCGGCCAGCGCATGGAAGAGGTGAACGAAAGTCTGGAGCGAGTGCCTTTCAATCGCGGCACCTTGCTGCAGATCGAGGTCAGCGACCGCGGTCTGCAGGAAGTGCGCGACTTCCAGGCTCAGCTGCGCGACGTGCTCATGCAGCACCAGACGGACGACCGCGAGCGCGCGGAAGCCCAGTTCGCCGTGCTTCGGCAACTGGTGGAGCGGCTGGGTGCCCAGGATCCGGAACACCGCCGGTGGCGCGAGCAAGTGCTGGACGTGCGCCTGCACGTAGAGTTCATCGGCGTGGAAGTGGAGGCGGATACACGGCGGCAGGTCGAGGTATACCGCAGCGGCGCCGGCAAGTCGGGCGGGCAGCGACAGAAACTGGCTACTACTTGCCTGGCCGCGGCGCTGCGTTACCAGCTCGGCGGCGATGATGGCCATCTGCCGCGCTATGCGCCGGTGGTGCTGGACGAGGCGTTCGACAAGGCCGATAACGAGTTCACCGCGCTGGCCATGAACATCTTCGAGAACTTCGGTTTCCAGATGGTGGTGGCGACGCCGCTGAAATCGGTGATGACGCTGGAACCGTTCATCGGCGGCGCGTGCTTCGTCGACATCAACGGGCGCCACGATTCGGCCGTACTGCTGATCGAATACGACGCGGACGAGCGGCGGCTGGCATTGCCGGAACGGGCGCGCGAAGCGGTGGCCTAGTGGACGTAGACGATGACGCGACCGTCATTCCGGCGCAGGTAGGGGGCGACGACGAGACGCCGCACGGGCAGAGAGCCGAAGGGTGGTCTTTCGGTTTTCCCGTAATCCAGAAACGACGCCTCTTGGTTCAGTGCTGACGGGAATGTGGGTACGAGCCGGGAGGCTGGCGCCAATGGCCAGCGAACATGCAAAACGAAAGGGCCGGCTTGCGCCGGCCCTTTCGCCAACCCGAATCGCGTGAAAGCTGGCTTACGCCAGCTCGCGGATCTTCGCGTTGAGGCGGCTCTTGTGGCGAGCGGCCTTGTTCTTGTGGATCAGGCCGCGGGCGGCGTAGCGATCCATCACCGGCTGGGCAGCGGCGAACGCTTCGACGGCGCCAGCCTTGTCCTTGGCCTCAATAGCCTTGACGACCTTCTTGAGGGCGGTGCGCACCATGGAGCGGGCGCTGATGTTGCGCAGGCGGCGCTGCTCGGACTGGCGCGCGCGCTTCTTCGCGGACTTGATGTTGGCCAAGGTAGAACTCCGGAATCGCTTGGGTTGGTTGGAAAAAGGCGGTGATTATGCGGCTAATGAGCCGTTGCGTCAACAGCTTAGGCGCGCCGGGACGGCTCCGACAGGGCCGGGAGGCACGGCAGGGCCCGCCGTTCCCGTGAACGAGGGCGCTATTTTGCCACTTTCGCGCTGTCTTCCCGCCCGCGCCGGCTGTCAAACTACGCGCTTTGCCGGCGCCCGCACGGGGCGCGGAGCCGGCCGGTGCATCCCATAACAAGAAGGTATCGGCGCGCGCATGAAGTCTCCCAGCATGTTCCGAGGGCTGCTGTCGTTCAGCGGCATGACCATGATCTCGCGCGTCCTCGGGCTGGTCCGGGACATGTCGATCAATGCGGCCTTCGGCGCCAATGCGGCCACCGACGCGTTCTGGGTGGCGTTCCGCATCCCCAATTTCATGCGCCGGCTATTCGCTGAGGGGTCGTTCTCGACTGCTTTCGTGCCGGTCTTCACCGAGGTGAAGGAGAAGCGCAGCCACGACGAGCTCAAGGCGCTGATGTCGCGGGTCTCCGGCACCCTGGGCGGGGTGCTGCTGCTGGTTACCGCATTGGGAGTGATGTTCGCGCCCCAGGTCACCACGCTGTTCTCGCCGGGCGCGATCGAAACCCCGGAAAAGTTCGCGCTGACCGTGGACCTGCTGCGCCTGACCTTTCCTTTCCTGCTATTCGTTTCCCTGACCGCCCTGGCCGGCGGCGCGCTCAACAGCTTCCACCGCTTCGGACTGCCGGCGCTGACGCCGGTGATCCTCAATCTCTGCATGATCACCGGTGCGCTGTGGCTGGCGCCGCGACTGCATACGCCGATCATGGCCATGGGCTGGGCGATCCTGGTCGCGGGCATCCTGCAGCTGCTGTTCCAGTTGCCTGCGCTGCGGCAGCTGGACCTGCTGGCGCTGCCGCGCTGGGGCTGGAGCCATCCGGACGTGCGGCGGATCCTGAAGCTGATGGTGCCGACGCTGTTCGGCTCCTCGGTGGCGCAGATCAACCTGCTGCTGGACACGGTGATCGCCTCGCTGCTGTACATCGGCTCGCAGAGCTGGCTGTCGCAGGCCGACCGCTTCCTGGAACTGCCGCTGGGCGTGTTCGGCGTGGCGCTGGGCACGGTGATCCTGCCGTCGCTGTCGCGCCATCACGTGGCCACCGACAGCGATGGCTTTTCCAAAGCGCTCGACTGGGGCCTGCGCACGACCCTGCTGATCGCCGTGCCGGCGATGTTCGCGCTGATGCTGCTGGCCGAACCGCTGGTCGCCACGCTGTTCCAGCATGGGCGCTTCACCCCATTCGATACGCGCATGGCGACCCTCTCCATTTCCGCGCTGAGCTTCGGCCTCCCGGCTTTCGCGCTCGTGAAGGTCGTGCTGCCGGCCTTCTATGCCCGCCAGGACACCCGTACGCCGGTTCGTGCCGGCGTGGCTTCGCTGATCGCCAACATGGTGTTGAACGTACTGTTCCTGGCCTTGCTTTTCGCCCTGTGGGCGCCGGCCGAGGTCAAGCAAGGGGCCTTGCTCGATGGCCTGGCCAAGGTGCCCGGCCTGCACATGGCGCTGGGTATTGCCAGCGCGGCGGCGAGCTACATCAACCTTGGCCTGCTGTGGCATTGGTTGCGCAAGGCGGGGGTATACCAGCGGCAGCCAGGCTGGATGCGTCATCTGGGGCGGCTGGCGCTGGCCTGTGCGGTGATGATCGGCGTGCTGCTCGCGGGGCTGTGGGTCTGGCCGGACTGGACCGAGGCTGCGAAATGGACCCGGGTCTGGCACCTGGCTGCCCTGGTCGGCGCGGGTGGCGGCGCTTACCTCGCGGCGCTGTTTGCGGCGGGCTTCCGTCTGCGTGAACTGCGCGGCGTTTGATGCGCCGCCGCGAGGCGCCGGGCTGAGGCTATACTCGCGCGATGACAAGACTTTCCAGGGATATCGCCGGCCCCTGTCTGGCACCCGGCGGTAGCGTGGTGGCCGTCGGCGCGTTCGACGGCCTGCATCGAGGGCACCAGGCGCTGCTCGCGCAGGTGCGCGAGCGTGCCCAGGCGCTTGGACTGCGGCCGGTCGTGGTGAGCTTCGAACCCTTGCCCCGCGCGTTCTTTTCCACGGAGCCGGTGCCACGGCTCTCCAGCGTGCGCGAAAAGCTCCTGGGCTTCGACGCGGCCGGGATGGGGCAGGCACTGATCCTGCGGTTCAACCGCGAATTGACGTCCATGCCCGCCGAGGATTTCGTTCGCCGCGTGCTGGTCGAGCGCCTGCGCACTCGCGAAGTGTGGGTGGGCGGTGATTTTCGTTTCGGCCACAAGCGGGGGGGCGATGTCGCGCTGCTGGAGTCGATGGGGAAACAGCTGGGCTTCAGCGCCTGCGTGATGCCGCCGGTCTTGCTCGATGGCGCGCGGGTGTCGGCCACCCGGGTACGCATGTTGCTGGCGGCTGGCGAGTTCGCCGGCGCTGCTCCTCTGCTGGGGCGCCCCTTCGTCATCGAAGGCAAGGTCGAATACGGCAACCAGCTCGGGCGGCAGCTGGGCTTTCCCACGGCCAACATCCACCTCCGTGATCGGGTGCCGCCGGTGCGCGGCATCTTCGCGGTGCGTGTCGGGCTGGGCGAAGGCGAATGCGCCTGGCCTGGCGTCGCCAGCCTGGGCATCCGCCCGACGGTGAACCAGGTGCCGCAGCCGCTGCTGGAAGTGCACCTGTTCGATTTCGAGGGCGACCTCTACGGCCAGCGCATGGCGGTGGAGTTCGTCGCCAAGTTGCGCGACGAGCAGAAATTCGATGGCCTGGATGCGCTCACCGAGCAGATGCACCGCGATGCCCGCATGGCGCGCGAAGTGCTCGGTATGAACCCCCGCCTGGCCGAGGCATGAGTGCCCGGAATCCGCTAACGTTCCGGCTTTCGTCCGGCGCGCGATCCGCGCCGGCCAGACATTCCACGGCGACGGCACGAGGGCCGCGCCCGACAACCCCGATGGCATCCGAGCAATGACCCAGGATTACAAGAACACCATCAACCTGCCGCAGACGGACTTCCCGATGCGCGGCGACCTGCCCAAGCGCGAGCCGCAATGGCTTGCCGAGTGGGAGAAGGTCGGCCGCTATGCGCAGATCCAGGAGCGCACGGCCGGCCGCGACAAGGTGTTCGTGCTGCACGATGGCCCGCCGTACGCCAACGGTGCGATCCATCTCGGCCATGCGGTGAACAAGGTGCTCAAGGACGTGGTGGTGAAGTCGCGCCTGTTGGCCGGCTACCGCTCGCCATACGTGCCCGGCTGGGATTGCCACGGCTTGCCGATCGAGATCGCAGTGGAGAAGAAGCACGGCAAGGCCGGCGACAAGCTCGATGCCGTGGCTTTCCGCCAGAAGTGCCGCGAGTACGCGCAACAGCAGATCGATCTGCAGCGCACGGACTTCAAGCGTCTCGGCGTACTGGGCGACTGGGAGCATCCCTATCGCACCATGGATTTCAAGTTCGAGGCCGACATGCTGCGCGCCCTGGCCCGCATCGTGGACAACGGTCACGTGGTGCGCGGCTTCAAGCCGGTCTATTGGTGCTTCGACTGTGGCTCGGCGTTGGCGGAGGCCGAGATCGAATACGCCGACAAGGTATCGCCGGCCATCGATGTGGCTTATGACGCCATCGACGGCAAGGCCTTGGCGGCCAAGTTCGCTGTGGACGCTGGCGATGCCATCGTCGCCATTCCGATCTGGACTACCACGCCGTGGACCCTGCCGGAAAGCCAGGCGGTATCGATGGGCGCCGAGCTGGAGTACGCCCTGGTCGAAGGTCCGTCGCGCGACGGGCGCCGCGTGCTGTTGGTCGTGGCTTCCGCATTGGTGGAGAAGGCTCTGCATCGCTACGGCGTCGAGCACCCCGTGGTCCTGGGGCGCATCGCCGGGCAGGCGCTGGAAGGCGTGCTGCTGCGCCATCCGTTCTATGAGCGGCGCATCCCGGTGCTGCTGGGCGAGCACGTGTCGGCCGAAGACGGCACGGGTGCGGTGCACACCTCGCCGGACCACGGCGTGGAAGACTTCGTCGTTTCCCGCAAGTACGGCATCGACACGCTGAATTACGTCGAGCCGCGCGGCACCTATCGCGTGGACACGCCGCCGGCCGATGGCCTGCAACTCGCCGGCGCGCACCTGTGGAAGGCGAACGACGCCATCGTAGAGGTGCTGCGTGGCCGCGGCGTGCTGCTGGCTCACCACAAGATCGAGCACAGCTATCCGCATTGCTGGCGCCACAAGACGCCGGTGATCTTCCGCGCTACGCCGCAATGGTTCATCAGCATGGAGCAGGCCGGCCTGCGCAAGGCGGCGATGGACTCCATCCGCCAGGTGCGCTGGGTGCCGGCGTGGGGCGAGGAGCGCATCGCCGGCATGATCGGCGATCGCCCGGACTGGTGCATCTCGCGCCAGCGCACCTGGGGTGTGCCGATTGCGCTGTTCGTGCACAAGGCCACCAAGGAGCCGCATCCGAAGTCGGTCGAACTGTTGGAGCAGGTCGCCAGGCGGGTGGAGCAGGGCAGCATCGACGCTTGGTATGCGCTGGATCCAGCCGAACTGCTGGGCGACGAGGCCAAGGACTACGAGAAGGTCAACGACGTGCTGGACGTCTGGTTCGACTCGGGCGTCACGCACTTCGCCGTGGTCGGCCAGCGTCCCGAGCTTCAGCAGGGAGATGCCGCTTCGTACAAGGTGATGTATCTGGAAGGCTCGGATCAACATCGCGGCTGGTTCCATTCCTCGCTGCTCACCTCCGCCGCCATCCACGGCCGCGCGCCCTACGACGACGTGCTCACGCACGGCTTCACCGTAGACGCGCAGGGTCGCAAGATGTCCAAGTCGCTGGGCAACGGCATCGAGCCGCAGGACATCATGAAGAACCTGGGCGCGGACATCCTGCGCCTGTGGATCTGTTCTACCGATTACCGCAACGAGATGTCGCTGTCGGACGAGATCCTCAAACGCGTCTCCGACATGTATCGCCGCATCCGCAACACGGCGCGCTTCCTGCTGGGCAACCTGGACGGCTTCGACCCGGCGAGACACTTGCTGCCGGTGGAAGATTGCCTGTTGCTGGACCAGTGGGCGGTGCAGCAGGCCTTTGATGTGCAGCAGGCGGTAGCGGCCGCGTACGACCGCTACGATTTCCCGGAGATCGTCCAGCGCGTGCAGAACTTCTGCACCAATGAGCTGGGTGCGCTGTACCTGGACATCACCAAGGACCGCCTCTACACCATGCCGACCGACAGCCGCGGCCGGCGCAGCGCGCAGAGCGCGATGTTCCGCATCGCGGAAGCTCTGGTGCGCTGGCTGGCGCCGGTGCTCAGCTTTACGGCGGAGGAAATCTGGAAGGCCCTGCCGGGCGAGCGCGCCGAAAGCGTGCTGTTCGAGACCTGGTACGACGGCCTCGAGGCTACGCAGGGCTCGCCGGAACAGCGGCGCTACTGGTCCGACCTGCTGGCGATCCGCGATACCGCGTCGCGTGTGCTCGAGGGCATGCGCAAGGCCGAGCAGATCGGTGCCTCCCTGGAGGCCAAGCTGGCGATCCATGCCGATCCGGCCTTGGTGGCCCGCTACGCGCCGGCCGCGGACGAACTGCGGTTCTTCTTCATTACGTCCGACGTGCGTCTGGACGTTGCCGGCGGGCAGCCGGACACGGCCGTGTTGTCGGAGCTGGAGGGGGCGGACGTATGGGTGTCGGCCACCGTCAGCGATGCGGCCAAATGCGTACGTTGCTGGCACCGCCGCGACGACGTCGGCCAGCACCTGCGGCATCCGGAACTGTGCGGACGTTGCGTGAGCAACGTCGACGGGCCGGGCGAAGACCGCCGTTGGTTCTGATCTTGGCGGCCGGCGCGAGCCGGCCGCTGTTCTTCCGCCGTCAGCAGAATACGCATGAGCAATAAACCCAACGCATTGCCCTGGCTGTGGCTGTCCGCCCTGGTCATCGGGCTGGATCAGGCGACCAAGTGGTGGGCGCTGTCGGCGCTTCAGCCGGCCGGCACCCCGCACCCGATCATCCCGGGCTTCCTCAACTGGACGCTGGCCTTCAACACCGGCGCGGCTTTCAGTTTCCTCGCGGACAGCGCCGGCTGGCAGCGTTGGTTCTTCGTCGGGTTGGCCATTGCCATCAGCGCGGCATTGCTGGTGTGGCTCCGACGCACCGAGCGGGGCGATTGGCGCACGGCGCTGCCCCTGGGGCTGATCGTCGGCGGCGCGCTGGGCAATCTCATCGACCGCCTGCATGCGGCCCAGGTGACCGACTTCATCCAGGTTTACCACAAGGATTGGTACTTCCCGGTATTCAACGTAGCCGACTGCGGCATTACGGTCGGAGCAGTGATGCTGATCGTCTTCGGCCTGTTCACCGGCAAGCCGGACGGGGGCGTGAGATAATCCCGCCCTCGGCGCCCAGGTATCCGGGCGTCCGATGATCTTGCCGACAGTCGAGGCTTTCCTTGGACATTCTTCTCGCCAACCCCCGCGGATTCTGCGCCGGCGTGGATCGCGCCATCGCCATCGTCGAGCGTGCGCTCGAATCGTACGGGGCACCCATCTACGTGCGGCATGAAGTGGTGCACAACCGCTATGTGGTGGAAAAGCTGCGCGCCGGTGGGGCCGTGTTCGTCGAGGAGCTCGAGGAAGTGCCCGACGGCGCCACGGTCATCTTCAGCGCCCATGGTGTCTCGAAGGCGGTGCGCGAAGAAGCGGACCGGCGCGGCTTGAAGGTGTTCGACGCGACCTGCCCGCTGGTCACCAAGGTGCATATGGAAGTCGCGCGCCTGGGGCGTACGGGGCGCAGCGTGGTGTTGATCGGCCACGAGGGGCATCCCGAGGTCGAGGGCACGATGGGGCAGTGGAACCCGGCCAACGACGGCGAGATTCTGCTGGTCGAGTCGGTGGAGTGCGTGGCGAAGCTCCAGCCCAAGTTTCCGCACGCGCTGTCATACGTCACGCAGACGACGTTGTCGGTGGACGACACGAAGGCAATCATCGCCGCCTTGCGCGAGAAGTTCCCCGACATCGAAGGTCCGCGCAAGGACGACATCTGCTACGCCACTCAGAACCGCCAGGATGCGGTTCGCCGTCTGGCCGATGCGGTCGATCTGGTACTGGTGGTCGGCTCGGTGAACAGTTCGAACTCTAACCGTTTGCGTGAGCTGGCGGAAAAGCAGGGCGTGCGTTCGTTCCTGATCGACGGCGCCGAGCATATACAGCGCGAATGGTTGAACGGCGTGCGGCGTATCGGGCTTACGGCGGGGGCCTCCGCGCCGGAGAAACTGGTGCGTGATGTCATCGCGCGACTGCAGTCATGGGGGGCGGGCGACGTCCGCGAATTGGACGGTGAGGCCGAGACCATCACGTTCGCCTTGCCGAAGGAGCTTCGTTTGGTGGCGGACGCGGGCGGTTCTTCGGCCAGCCTCTGACGCGGCCGGGCATTTCCTCGATCACATACGGGTTATTTCGCCCGCGCGCGGCAACGCTACGTCGCGCATAGCCGTCTACGGATGTCGCGTAGCTGGGGTTACAGCGGTCACGGCTACAGCGGTGCATTTGGCGAGGGAATGCGAGCTGCCTTTCAGCTTCCTGTAGGGAAAACGTATTCCCAGCAAGGCGAGCTGGCTTTCGAAAATCTGCCGGACTTCTGCTGCTATCAGAGCCATCCTGTACGCAGCTATGGCTAGACGTACTTGTCTGCCGTTTGGCCGCGCCTGACCCGGCCGCGAAACATGTGCCCCAAAGCAAAACAGCGCATCACACCGCCGAGGTGTAATGCGCTGTTTTCAATAAGCTGGTGCCGGAAACAGGAGTCGAACCTGCGACCTACGCATTACGAATGCGCCGCTCTACCAACTGAGCTATTCCGGCAGCGAGCCGCAAATTCTACGTAATGGCCGTTAGGGGTGCAAGCAGCATCCTCCCGAGCGCATTTTCTCGACCAATTCATGGGGTTACGCAGCCCGCGAACGTTTTGGGAGCAATCCCAATGCCTTGTGCGGTGCGGTCCGTTTCAGAATGCGCCTGCAACGGAATCTGGCTAAGCGTAGGCGCGGCACTCATGGGGTGGTCCTCCCGGAACTACCCGGCAGCACCGGAAAGCGCCTGCTTCATCAAACGGCTTCTCCCGTCGGCGAAGCATCCAGGAGCACAAGAGGGAGGGTGTGGTATGCGCCTCAGGAGTTTGGGGATTAAGGTAGTTGCGTGGCTGGCGAATGGCTTGAGGTCGCGACGCCAACGGTCTGCAGCGAGGCCATCTTGGCTGGGCTCGGCGAGGGGAGCCGGTTCTGCGCCGCTGGAAGGCGTGAAGTCAGAAGTGCCGATCGTGCGAGCTCTGGTGCTCGGCTTTGTCGGAAAACTTCCCGAAGATATCAACCGTCCTCCGCTCTCGGCGGAACTGACCGATGTGTCGGCCGCCTGGTCGATACATCCCGCCTGGGGCGGCGCTTTGCTGGGACTGATCGCCACGACGTGGCTGGCCTACAAGCGCTACCAGGATATGCGGCGGGCGCCATCGGCATCCGGCGATATCTACGAGGCCATCTTCCAGGCCATGCCTTGCCCGATGTTCTGCAAGGATGCCCGAGGTGAATACGTTGCCGTCAACCGGGCGTACGAAGAAGCTTTCGGCGAAGTCCAGGATGCCTCGCTCGATCGCGATGGAGAGCAGGCAGCCGATGCCGCTGAAGGAAGTTTGCCCAACGAGGGTGGAGGCTTTCGCAGCAGGGACCCACGTTCCGCCGTTGCGGATGCTCAGCAACCCGGGCGTGAGTACAGGTTTCGAACAGCGACGCTGGAGCCCCGCGAGGATGGGGCCGCCTGGGTGGGGATCCTGACCGACGACGATGGCGAAGCCGGTTCATCGGGCCCCAGTCAGTCGGGACGCTATAGCGAAGGGCTGATGGATTATGCGCTGTTATCGGCGATCAATCATGACGTGCGGACTCCGCTGACCGGCATTCTGGGCGCGCTGGAATTGCTCGAGTATTCGGAACTGACCACCAAGCAGCGCGAACTGCTGCGCAATGCCGAGGGGGCATCCAGGGCCTTGCAAGGCATCCTGGACGACGTGCTGTTCCTCGCGAGGCTGGAAGCGGGCGCAACCCCGCGTGAGCACCAGCCTTTCAATCCGCGCGAAGTCATTGTGACCGCGCTGGCAGCGCTGGACGATAGGGCAGATATCGAGAAAGTGCTGGATGACCGGCTGGCGCAACGCCTGCTCGGGGACGCGGCCTGCTTGCGCCAGGTGCTGACCAAGCTCGTGACTCATGCAATCTCGCGCAAGCTCGGCAAGCCTTGGCGCTTCGAGGTTCGCGTATTGGCAGAAGGCACGCGATGGCAGTCTGTGGAGTTCATCCTGGAAGTGCTGCGGGACAAAGACCCTTCCGAACCGGTCTCTCCGTTTGCCGGCGATGGGTGCAGGGCGGACGAACTGGCCTGGATCGCGGCTTGCAAGTTGTGCGAATGGATGGGGTTCGCTTTACAGGAGCAGGGCTGCGGATGGACGGCGCCTCGGTTCGTCGTGCGTGGATGCTTCGCGCGTGCGGCCGACGTGCTAACCGACGCACCATCGCCGAAGAACAGAGATGTCCCCGGATTCGATCTAACCTCCGGCCTAGCCACCATTCTTGTCGCTGAGGATCACGAGCTGGTTCGCGAAGTCATCGGGCGCCAGCTCGCGGCACTGGGTTGGCCCTGCGATCTGGTCAGTGACGGCGAAAGTGCGCTCCAGGCGCTAGCGCAGCGCGATTATGCACTGCTCATTACCGATCGCTACATGCCGAAGATGGATGGCCTGGAGCTGGTTCGGCGGGTACGGTCTGCGGAAGGCGCGGATCGCATGCCCATCGTTCTGCTCACCGCCAACCTTCCCGAAGACGAAGGGGAAGCCTTCAGCGATATTGGCATCGACGAGGCGATCTGCAAACCGACAAGCCTGCAGTCGCTTTCGGACGTGCTCGCCAAGTGGATTGCGACTCGTGCCGAGGTCGGGTGCAAAGTCGACCGAGTCGACATCCCGAACCAGACGGCGTCTGACGCGAGCCAAGTAGTCGAACGCCTGCACGTTGTTTTCGAAGGTGACGTTAGTTCAATCGACGATTACCTGCGCCTGTTGTGTAACGAGCAGAGAAGATTGAAAAAGCATATGGGCGAGTCGGACGTCGCGCGCATCCGCGAGGTCGCGCATTCGCTCAGCGGCATTGGCTCGTTCTTCGGGGCCGAGTGCCTGGCTGGATTGGCGATGTCCGTAGAGCTTGGCGAAAGCGCTCCGGATGTGATCCGTAAGGCGGAAGAACTCGGAGCTTATCTGGAGGAGTTCGTCGTCGCTTTACGCCAGCGAATGCATCGCTCTTGCTACTGATACGAATTGGGTTTCGGATGGCTCGCATAGAAAAGTATCAAGCACGGCTTTAGAAGTTTGATCGTGCATGCGCACGGCAGCCATGCGTGAAGCTGCCAATCCACCATCGATCAGTGGTGGCGGTTTGCCGCCAGCCCATTATCAATGGCGTTCACGCCAAGGAGAGTATTTAGTGAGTACGAAAAATGATTCGGCTATTCGCATCATTCTCGCGGATGACCATCCCATCATCCGCAAAGGTGTCATGGCCGTACTCGGCAGTAGTGACATCCAGGTGGTCGGCGAAGCTTCATGTCCTGTCGAATTGCTGTCTTTGCTGGACCGCGTGGAATGCGACGCGGTTGTGACCGACTACATCATGCCCAGCGACGCCTCGCCCGACGGCATCCGCCTCATTGAGAAGTTACGCTCGCTACGTCCATGCATGCCTATCGTCGTGCTGACCATGTTGCGCAACGTCGGCTTGCTCCAGGCCCTGTTGACGGCCGGTGTCAAAGCGATCGTGGACAAGGGTACGGCGATGGCCGAGATCCACACGGCTGTAAGGCTGGCTGCGATGGGGCATGTATTCGTCAGCGCTACGTTCGAGGGGCGTCTGGCTCGTTTCGGTTCCCATTCGGTCAGCCGCCTGACCGATCGCGAGAGTGAGGTGATCCGCATGCTGGTCGCCGGCATGAGCGTGACCGAGATCGCGCGTAAGCTTGATCGCAGCGTGAAGACGGTCAGCAAGCAGAAGACCGATGCCATGAAGAAGCTCGGCCTCCGTTCGGATATGGAAATCTACGCCTACGCGTCCGAAGTCGGTTACTGACAGCCCGCGTGGTCGTGCCGGCCAGCATGCCGTGCACCGCAGATGCACGTGGCAAATCATCACAGGGATCCGTTCAATGTTCACCGCTGTCATCGTCGATGACCACCCCATGGTCAACGGCGCGATCCGCACCATGCTCGAGCGCACCGGGGAGTTCAAGGTGCTGGCCGAGTGCACCAACGGGCAGACGGCGCTCTCCGTCGCCACCGAGCTCCATCCGGATCTGCTAGTGATCGACCTGGACCTGCCCCAGCTGGGCGGCACGGAAGTGATCAGCCGGTTGCGCGAGGGAGGGAAGCCGATGGCTATCCTGATGATCTCCGCCGGCGAGGAGATCGTGAGCGGCGTCAGGGCGTTCCGCGCAGGCGCGGACGGGTTCATCCACAAGAGCGCACCGATGGAGGATGTCGTGGCTGCCGCTCAGCTCATCGTGCGCGGCAAGATCTACTTCGCCCGCAGCGTCATGACGGCCGCATCCGGTGTCGTGTCGAATGGATCGCAAGGGCCGCTCAACGATCTGGGACGACGCGAGTTCGAGGTGTTCCGGTGTCTCGCTCTAGGCATGTCCAACGTCGACATCGCGCGGCACATGGAGATCAGCAACAAGACCGTCAGCGCCCACAAGCGCAACGTCATGGACAAGCTTGGCCTGGCCAACATCCGCGACGTCATCGAAATGGCGCGGCGGTACCGAATCATCGAATGACGCCCAGACGGCAATCACCGACCGCGCTCTACCTAAAGAAGACGCGACTCAACTTCGGTGCCGCCGCACGCCTTCGATCAGCGACATCAGCACGGTGCCCGCCAGAATCACCGCCAGGCACGCGGTTGGCGGCCACCACCAGCCGGCCTCGCGCAGGAGGGTCACGCTGAGGAGCAGGCACGCCATCGCGGTGACCAGGGCGACTACTTTGGCTGAGCGAAGGCCGGGCCATCCGTAGAGCAGAAAGGGCAGCGCAAGTACTGCCGCGCCGATCATGAGCTGGCCGGAGAAATTCAGCGGCACCAGCGTGTTCTTGTCCTGTACCGACTCCAGCAGGTTCGCTTGGTATTCCACGCCGGGCATGCGTTCGTTTCCGCCGGAAGCTGAGGTGTCGAGCAGGTCACCGAGGCCGGCGGCCGTTGCGCCGATCAGCACCCAGCGGTTCTTGAGCAGCGAAGCAGGCGTGCGTCCTTCGAGCACGTCGACATACGAGACCTGATCGAAGCTGCCGGCGGGGCCGGCGAAGTGAAGCATGACGTAGTCGTCGCGCAACCATTGGTAGGGAGAGGCCCCTTCCTGCACCGAGCGGCGCAGGCTCAGCGGTTCGTGTTCGCCGGCACTCCGCTGGCCGAGATCCCGCACAGCGACCGCCAGCGCGGACCAGTACGGGCTGCCCAGGCCGGCCTTGAGATAAGCGCCTCGGACGACACCGTCATCGTCCTTGGCCGCGTCGACATGTCCGAAGGCGGCTGCCGCGCCGGCAAGTTCGGGAGTGGGCAACATTTCCTCCAGCGTGCCGCCCAGTTCCGCGGCCTCGGGAAATACCGGCATGACGACGCGACCATTGCGGCGCATCGCGTCCGCGAGCGCTTCGTCGTTCTCGGGGTGGCGCAGGTCGGGCTCGGCCATGGTGATATCCATGCCTACGGCCCGCACTCCGGCCTCGGTCAGGCGATCCAGCAGTCGGGCATGCACCGCACGCGGCCATGGCCAATTGCCCACCGCCGCCAGGCTTTTCGGATCGATCGCGACGATCACCACGGCATCACCCGGGCGGTAGTCCCAGTGGCGCATGTGCGTGTCGTAGAACGCATTGTCCAGACGCATCGCCACGCCGCTGGCGAGTACCAGGGTGAGTACGGCCACGCCGATCATCCACCCCAGTACCCGCCCCAGCATCCCGACTGCGCTCATGCGCCGGCCCACCGCCGGGAAGGTGTGCCAACGCGGTCGCTCATGACCTCACAGCACCAGCCACAGCAGCGCAGCACCGCCACCCGCCGCGGCCCAGCGACAGGATACGCAGGAGATACGGGTTTTCTGCGCAGGGCTCCAAGGCCCGGCGTAGCCGTCGGTATCGATCGTCTGCACGCGCACGTACCACTTGCCGGACTTCAGCCGTTTCAGATCGAGTTCCGGCTTGTCGACGGTTGCATCCACCTCCGGTTGCTGGAACATCGGATCGCGCGCGAGCTGCACGTGGTACCGCTGGCCCGGCGTGCCTTCCGGCCAGCTGAGTACGAGGTCGCCCTTGGAGCGCTTGGGCTCCCCGGGCACCGGTACCGGAGGTTCTTCCACCAGGTCGAACGCAAGTGCATGCGTGTAAGGGCCTGCCTTGCCGGTGCCGTCGCGGCTCGCCACCCGCCAGTAATAACGGCCCAGCGGAAGCGGCTGGGGGGGCCGTACGTGATCGCCGCGCGCCTGCGGCTGCTCCGCGAGGACTTGTGCGAAGTCCGCATCTGCGGCGAGCTGCCATCGGTAGGATGCCGCCTGCGTGCTCTCCGTCCAGCGGAATTCCGGGCGCTTGTCGCGCACTTTGCTGCCGGGTTGCGGGGACACGATCAGCGGCGGTTGAGGTGTGCCGTCAATGGATATGTTCGGGCATACGCCGTCCAGGCCCTCCAGGCCTTCCGCGTCGATGCCACGCACGCGCACCGCGTACGTCCCATCGGGCAGGTCGGGCAGGGTGACCGAGTTCGCCGTGACGACGCGGTCGAGCAGGAGCGCTTCGAACTTTTCGTTCGACGCCAACTGCAGGCGATAACGCGGTGCGCCGGCCAGCGCGGGCCAGTGCAGCTCGTAGGGAAACTGCTTGACCGCTCCGTCGGGGCACTGAAGCGCCGGCGCCGGGGGCAACGCCTGGGGCCGTCCAGGTGCCGCACCGTCGGCCGTGGCGACGCCGCTGCCGGATTTCACCAGCACGTGCCGCTTCTGCCCGCCGACATCCACCTTGCCGCCGGTCACTTCCGTACGCGCGGACTTGGCGTCGGGGTCGGCGACGACTCGGAAGTGGGTGCCGCGCACGCTCGAAATGGTCCCCGGCGTGGAGACGCTGAAGCGCGCCGCGCTGCCGGTGAGCGGATGCACGTCGCTATTGACGCGGCCACGCTGCAGGCGCAACCGGGTATCGACCATGCCCGTGTCGCCATAGGCGCTCAGGCGGTCGAGCGCCAATTCGCTGTTGGCCTGCATCAGGACGCGCGATCCATCCGCGAATTCCAGGGTAAGGCTAGTGTCGTTGCCGGTGACGAGGCTGGTGCCGTAGCCGAAGCTCATGCCGGCTTTCACCGGCACCGGCTGGCCGCTTTCCGCATTCTTCGCGGTGGCGTCGCCGATGATCGCGACGACTTTCGCCCTGGCCGGCTCCAGGCGCAGCCAGGCCACGGGAATGCGGACGGTCATGCCCGGTGGCAAGTGCAGCGGATCGTCGACCTGGTTGTAGTCCTGCAGCTTCTGCCAGGGAATGTCCGCCTTCAGGTAACGGGCGGCGAGATCCCAGATCGTGTCCCTGGGGCGCACGCGATAGCTCCAGTCGGAAGACGGAGCCGCCTGCAAGGCGGTGGCGGCGAAAGCCAGAACGAACGGGACGGCGAACAACCAGCGGTGGAGCCTGGGCCGCCCCCAAACCCTGTATGTCATGGGAAAACCTCTTTCCTGTTGCGCCCCCTGACGCTCACCGCGCGGTCCTTCCAGGCGGATGGGTTCGTCCGGTCACCCACCCACTGTGCGGAATTCAGACGGCGCCTATTGTTGCGAACCCAGGGGAAAATAGCTAACCGGCCCGCTGGTCGGCTGGCGACCGGTTCAGCTTGGTGAGCAGCCGTTCCACGTCTTCGGCGAAGGGCGCCAGACGGGGCAGGGTGTCCAGTGCCGACGTCCCGTGCAGGTTTTCCAGCAATTGTCGGCCTTGGCTCAGTACGGGGCCATCGCTGAACAGCTGAAGGGCGCCGAGCAGCCGGTGCAGGCTGAGCGCGGCGGCGGCCGGGTCCCGGTGCGCCACGCTGCGCCGCAGTTCCGCCAGGTCGTCGTGGCTGGCGCTGGTGAAGGCCAGCAGCATGTCCGAATACAGGGCGGGGCTGTCTTCGGGTCCGCTCATGCCGGGCAGGAGCGGGTGGGTTTCCGAGCCCTGCCTGTCCGTGCCCAAGGCCGGCGCAGCAAGGTTCGCCGCAGGTAGCCACTGGCCAAGCTTCTGGCTCAGCGGCAACAACTGCAGCGGCTTGGCCAGCACGTCGTCCATCCCCGCTTCGCGCACGCGAAGCGCTTCACCGGCCAGTGCGTTGGCGGTCATCGCGATGATGGGCAGCCGTGAACCCGCGCCGCCTTGCACTTCGTGCCGGCGCCACGCGGTGGCCAGTTCGTAGCCGCTCATACCCGGCATGTTGCAGTCGGTGAGCAGCAGGGCGTAATCGTGTCCGGACAGTGCTTCGAACGCATCCACGCCGTTGTCCACGATGTCGCAATCCAGCCCCAGCACCGCCAGCTGCCGCCGGATCAGCTGCTGACTGACCGGATGATCCTCGGCGACCAGGATGCATCCGCGATGCGTCGACAAGCCGCGTGGGGAAGCGGTCGTCAGGCCGGCCGGCGGTTCGTCGTCTTGCAGATCGGAGGTGGGCAGGTACGCCTCGTCGTCGCGCAGCTCCAGGGCGGTGAGGCATGCGCGTACCATCGCCTGCCAGCGCAACGGGTTGGCACTCAGATACGTTCGTTCGTCACGATGCTGCACGCCGGAGGACACCGCATCGTCGGTCACGGCGACCACGTGCGAGCTCAAGCGCGTCTCGCTGTCGCGATCGCCCGGGTCCACGAACAGCAGGCTGGCCGCCATGCCTTCGCGCAGGGGCTGCCCCGGCGGTGCCAGTTCCACGGTCAGTCCCAGCGACTTCAAGTGTTCACCCACGGCCGACGCCGCTTCTGTCGCGGACAGGCGTACCACCGCATGCCGACCGTGCAGCGATGCCGGCGCGGAAGCCTCGCGCCGTTCCACCGGCAGGCGCACGTCGAAGACCACAGTCGTGCCGGCTCCCGGCTCACTGCTCAGCTCTATCGTTCCGTCCATCAGCTGGGCCAGATGCCGGCAGATCGCCAGCCCCAGGCCGGTACCGCCGTAGCGCCGGCTGGTGGAGGCTTCGGCCTGGGTGAACGGACTGAACAGATTGGCCTGCCGTTCTTTCGGGATGCCGATGCCGGTGTCGGTCACGGCGATGCGCAACTGCTGGCGCGCGCCGTCGTCGCTCAGCACCACCATGCGCATCGATACACTGCCGCGTTCGGTGAACTTGATGGCGTTGCTGAGCAAGTTCAGCAGGATCTGCCGAAGGCGGACGCTGTCGCCACGCAACGTGCCGGCCACCGTCGCATCCACCGCGAGGCGGATCGCCAATCCCTTCGACTGTGCGCGGGCGGCCATCACACTCGCCACGTTGTCGGCCAGCACGCGCGGATCGAATGCAGTCTCGTCCAGGCGCAGGTCGCCTGCTTCGAGCTTGGAGAAATCGAGGATGTCGTTGAGTACCTGCAGAAGAACGCCGGCCGAGTCCTCCACGGCGCGCAGCAGTTCACGCTGCTCGGCGTTGACCGGCGTGCGGCCGAGCAGCTCGAGCATGCCGATGACGCCGTTCATGGGCGTGCGGATCTCGTGGCTCATCGTGGCGAGGAAATCCGCCTTGGCCTTGGATGCCCGCTCCGCCACGTCGCGCGCGATGCGCAGTGCCTCGTTGCGGGCGTTAAGTTCGGTGGTATCGATGAAATAGCCGGCGAGGCGGAGCTCGCCGCCCGGCAAGGCGCGCGGCGCGAGCATGCCGTGGATCCAGCGCAGGCCTTCGGCGCCGAAGGCGCGGAAATCCAGCGAGCGCGGAGCCAAGTCGGAACCGACCGGTGCGATGAGCCGGAGGAAAGCATCCACGTCGTCTGGATGGATGCGCTCCTTCAGCGGCCGCTCCTGCAGCACGCCGCCGTCGCCCAGCAGGTCGGCGGCATCCAGGCCGAACAATGCCCGCACGTCGCCGGCAGAGAACGTCACGTGCCGCACGCCGCTCGCATCGCGCAGCAGGTTGAACACCACGACCGGGACATGCTGCACGGCCTCGCGCAGCCCGCGGTCGGTCACCTGGGCCATCCGCTCGGCAGCGCGGAACGCGGTGATGTCCTGCATCAGTGCCAGCGTCCGGCTTACGCCATCGTCGGACCCGACCGGCTGTTTCCACAGGAGGGCCTGACGCTCGGCGCCTTCCTCGGCGTAGGCGATTTCGGCAGGCCACGGGCCGTCCGGCCGCTCCCGCAAAGCGGCCCGCATCGCATCGGCGGCGACCGCATGGGTGCGGGCGGCGTCATTGAGGCCGGCTTCGCTGCCATCCGGGCCCAGGATCAGCACGGGATAGGGCAGCGCATCGAGCGCGTCGCGCGAGAACGCATGTTGTATGGCCAGTTCGGCTTCGGCGACGCGCAGCTTTTCGGCCTGTCGCTGCAGACGCCACGCCAGGGCCAGCGCGGCCACCGCCACCAGGATCAGCAGCGCGGCCAGCATCAGCGTGGCGCCGCTTACCGGGATCGCCTGGTTGTCGATCCAGGCCAGGGAGAGCGCGGCGGCCGCCGGCCTGGGAGGAGAAAGACGGGGCGTGGTGGGCATGACGCTCCTGGCGACGCGGTGCTGATCGGGTGCGCGGCAAGCGCGGATGTCCCCGCAGCCTGCTCTGGCAATGTTCCCCGTGGCGCAGGCGGCCGCTGTCCATGCCTCGCTGCGCGTTCATGCTACTGTTGCCGCCGCTCCGGTACAAACCGGACACGCCGGCTGCAGGAGCCGGCCAGGCGTGGCGGCGAAGGGATTCCCCAGGCAAGGGCAGGTACGTTGAGGGTCATCATTTCCGACGATCATCCCGTCGTCCTGATGGGGTTGAAGGCGGCTCTGCAGAGCTACGGGGACCGCTTCCGCATCGTGGGCGAGGCGCGCAGCGGCAAAGAGCTCTTCGCCTTGCTGGAGCGCGAGCCCTGCGATCTGTTGATCACCGACTTCGCCATGCCGGGTGACAAGCCCGACGAAGACGGCCTGGCCATGCTCACGCGCGTGATCGAGGCGTGGCCGGCGCTGCCGGTACTGGTACTCACCATGCTCAGCAATCCCGGCCTCGTGCAGGGCATGCTCGCCGCGGGCGTGCGCGGCGTGGTGGACAAGATGGCGATGACCCGGGAACTGATGCTCGCCATCGACATGATCAAGGCCGGCCGTACCTACCTCAGCGAGCGCACCCGCCGGCAGATCGAGGGCGGCGAGGAGACCGGCGCGCTGTCGCCGCGCGAGGCCGAAGTGGTGCGGTTCCTGGCGCAGGGCGTCACCGTCTCCGAAATCGCCCGGCGCACCGGCCGCAGCGTCAAGACCATCAGCCAGCAGAAGCGCGATGCCATGCGCAAGCTCGGCCTGGAAGGCGACAAGCAGCTGTTCGACTACGCCCGTTCCAGCGGTTTGC
The DNA here is from genome assembly GCF_031954525.1 of Dyella sp. BiH032. Taxonomy (NCBI): domain Bacteria; kingdom Pseudomonadati; phylum Pseudomonadota; class Gammaproteobacteria; order Lysobacterales; family Rhodanobacteraceae; genus Dyella; species Dyella sp. BiH032. Next base: position 3,433,852 of record NZ_CP134867.1, on the reverse strand, counting down.
TGTAACTCCGCTTCACTCGGAATCCTTCCGCGATCCTGTCGGTGCCCGCCGGCTTGCCTCCTGATACCTCAAGAGCGCTAGCACGCCTTTTGTCCTAAATGATGTGACTGAAAGCACATTTCAGTTGCTCTAGGACTTTTCTGATTCTAAGGCCGCAGCCCATCACCACAATGAGCCCTGCCAAGTGCAGCGGGGCTCGCATCGCTTCCTCCAGGGGCCGACCGGTCCCGCCGCACCCGATTTCCCGCATACCAAGGACGGTATGTGTCGGCGAGGCTACGTCGGCGGTACCCCAGGCTCTAGCCCCCTGGCGCCTGGGTGCCGGGATCTGTTTTGTGGAAGGCGAAGTGGCGGCCGGCGGCGTTCCCGAACCGGGCGCCGGACCGGCTCGGTGGTGGCTTTGCACGCTTCCGCCTTCCGGATCGAAGGACGGCCTGTGCCTGGCACGGCTGCTCCAGGGTGTTCGAGAGGTAGTTATGAGCAGGATCTTCAGCACGACATGGGACCGGTCCCGACCGGTCGGTAGCCAGGGACGGATCGGCTGCCGCACCGGCCTGGCCGCCGTCCCCGCGGCGGAGCCGCCCCGTTGAGCGCGCTGCCCGCCGCCATGGCCTGGCCCACCCGACGCCGACTGCTTCCCGACGTACTCCGCCTGGTGGCCGATTCGCGTGTGCGCCCCTATCACAGCCCACAGGACATGGCCCTTTGGCGCGAGCTGGCCGCGATCGCGGCCGACGCGAAACCGGACGACCCGGTCTCGTTGGCAAGGATCCGCCTGCCGCTGCTGCGGCGCATCCTGGAAGCAGAGTGGGGAGCTCCCGCACTGCGGGACGAGATGACGCTGGCGATGTTGCGGACGGAGGATCGTCTGGTCGCGGTCGACCCGGAACTGTGCGACGTGCTGCGCCGGGCAGTGATGGCGCTCAAGCGCCTCTATTGAACACGCTCAGCAGCGGTCGACCGCGATGGTATGACCGCAGCTGACCAGCTCGATGCGCGCGTCCTCACTGCAGCGTTCGCGCGCAAGCGCGCGCGCCAGTTTGATGGCTGGCCCCAGGCGCAGTCCGGCCGAGACCACCAGATCGCCCGTCCATAGGCTCCAGAGCCCGTTGTGGTCTTCCTGGATGCGGAAAACGACGGTTTGCATGCATTGCCCCCAAGGAGGCGCGCGCCCCGCGGCGCGCGCATCGGATGCGCTCACGCGCGTCGGAATAGTCGCAGCACGAACAGCAGCGCCACCGCACCCAGCGTCGCGGTGATGATCGAGGCGAGCAGCCCGCCGCCGAAGCTGATACCCAGAGCGCCAGACAACCAGCCGCCGACGAAGGCGCCGACGATTCCCACCACGATGTCGACCAGCAGGCCGAAACCGCCTCCCTTGACCAGCAGACCCGCCAGCCAGCCGGCCACCGCGCCGATGACCAACCAAGCCAAGATGCCGTGCGTTGCCATGCGATAGCTCCCGTTCGTTGATGGAGCGACAGGGCGGGTGCGTCTCCGCATCGACCGGCCGCGCGCCCCCGTCCAAAACAGCCAGGCGGACGGGGCGGCAGCAGTCTAGGAAGCGGCGGGCGTGCGCTCTTTCAGATAAGTCCTAGCCCTCGGTGCAGGGAGCCGGGCATGCGGGATCCATTCAGTCTGGACGGACTCAGCCACGGCGACCGCGGCTGCCTGAGGCGCAAAGAAAAGGCGCCTCCCTGAAGGAGGCGCCTTGGATCGGGCCATCGAGGTACGGGTCAGAGTTGCACGACGTCGAAGTGCACGTCGGGGTTGACCTCCGCCGCGTAATCCACGTCCTTGCGGCCGAAGCCGAACAGCTTCTGGAACTCGGCCTTGAAGCCTTCGTAATCGGTAATTTCTTTCAGGTTCGCCGTGGTCACGGTCGGCCACAGGGCCTTGCAGGCCTGCTGCACGTCCTCGCGCAGCTCCCAGTCGTCCAGGCGCAGGCGGCCTTCGGCGTCCAGCGGTGCGGGCGTGCCGTCCTCGCGGTACATGAACTGGTGGAACAGGCGGTTGGCCTGCTCGATGCAGCCTTCATGAATGCCCTTCTGCTTCATGATGCGGAAGGCGAGCGACACGTACAGCGGGATCACCGGAATGGCCGCGCTGGCCTGGGTCACCACCGACTTCATCACGCCCACGCGGGCATCCAGGCCGGGATGGCGCTGGCGCAGCTCGCGCGCGGTGTTGTCCAGGTGCTGCTTGGCCTTGCCCAGGGTGCCGTGCCAATAGATCGGCCAGGTGATCTCGGTGCCCACGTAGCTGTAGGCGATGGTCTTGGCGTCCCGTGCGAGCACGCCGGCCCGGCTGAGGGCGTCGATCCACAGCGCCCAGTCCTCGCCGCCCATCACGGTGACGGTGTCCTTGATCTCCTGCTCGGTCGCCGGCTCCACCGTGGCCTGTATGACCTCGTCCTTGTCGGTGTTCACCGAAGTGGCGGTAAAGGTTTCCCCGACGGTCTTGAGCGCCGAGCGCACCACCTCGCCGCTGCCCGGCAGCTTGCGCACGGGGGAGGCCAGCGAATAGACCACCAGGTCGATCGGGCCGCCCATCTCGTTCTTGATGATCTCGATGGCCCGTTCGCGGGTCTCGTCGGCGAAGGCGTCGCCGTTGATCGACTTGCTGTAGAGGCCGGCCTGCTTGGCCGTCTCGTCGAAGGCCCAGGCGTTGTACCAGCCGGCGGTGCCCGGCTTGGACTCGGACGACGGTTTCTCGAAGAACACGCCCAGGGTGGCCGCGCCGTAGCCGAAGGCCGCCGTGATGCGCGAGGCCAGCCCGTAGCCGGTGGAGGCGCCGATGACCAGGACCCGCTTGGGGCCGGCGGCTGAAACACCCGCCTTCCGGGTGATCTCGATCTGTTCCAGCACGTTCTGCCGGCAGCCGGTGGGGTGGGCGGTGACGCAGATGAAGCCGCGGATCTTGGGGTTGATGATCACGAGTCTCGGGTCCGTCTAGGGGCGTGAAAACGGGGCATTTTAGCCAACTGGCGCCGTTTTACCCGTACGGGGACGTAGGTTCGGGGCCCCCGGAGGGGCCGGGGAGGAGGCAGGCGCTTGCCGGCTTTTTCACAAGATCGCCGTGCCCCCACTGGATTCTGTAAGCCTTTCCCCCCACATTAGGCGGCTAACCATTCAACCCGCCCATCCACCTACCTATTCGGAACCGGCCGCATGGCACGCCAGAAACCGCTCTCGCTCTACCGCAACATCGGCATCATCGCTCACATCGATGCCGGCAAGACCACCACGACCGAACGCGTCCTGTACTACACGGGCAAGAAGCACCAGATCGTGGACGTGCACGACACCAAGGACGGCAAGGGCTCCACCACCACGGACTATCTGGAGCAGGAGCGCAAGCGCGGCATCACCATCCAGTCGGCCGCCGTGTCGACCGAGTGGAAGGGCCACCAGATCAACGTGATCGACACCCCCGGGCACGTGGACTTCACCATCGAGGTGAACCGTTCGCTGCGCGTGCTGGACGGCGCCGTGGTGGTGTTCGACGGCGTGGCCGGCGTCGAGCCGCAGACGGAAACCAACTGGCGCCTGGCCGACCAGTACAACGTGCCGCGCATGTGCTACATCAACAAGATGGACCGCATCGGCGCGAACTTTAAGCACGCCGTGGACGGCATCAAGAACCGCCTGGGCGCCAACGCGCTGCTGTGCCAGGTGCCGCTGGGCAGCCACGACGAGTTCATCGGCATGGCCGATCTCGTGGCCGGCGTGGCCTACGTCTGGCAGGGCGACGACAAGGACAGCACCTGGGAAACCATCCCGCTGGATCAGGTCGCCAGCCATCCGAAGTGCCAGTTCTCCGCCGCGGGCGACCGCGAGTGGGTGGCCAACCTCCTGCAGCTGCGCGAGGAAACCATCGAGCGCGCGCTGGAAATGGACGACGAGGCTTTCGACAAGCTGCTGCACGCCGGCGATGTCGAGACCTTCGTCAAGAGCAGCGACTTCAGCCTCGAGCTGATGAAGAAGGCCATCCGCAAGGGCTGCGTGACCGGCAAGCTGGTGCCGGTGTTCTGCGGCTCCTCCTACCGCAACAAGGGCGTGCAGCAGCTGCTCGACGCCGTGGTCGACTACATGCCGTACCCGGGCGAGAACGGCGGCATCGCGCTGGTCGACGAGGACGGCCACGTCGTCGGCGAACAGGGCGTGGTGGACGACGCTCCGGCGCGCCTGCTGGCCTTCAAGGTGATCAACGACCAGTTCGGCAGCCTGACCTTCTGCCGCATCTACTCGGGCGTGATCAAGAAGGGCGACACCCTGCAGAACGTCACCCGCGGCAAGAAGGAGCGCATCGGCCGCATCGTGGAAGTGCAGGCCAACGCCACCAAGGACATCGAGGAAGTGCGCGCCGGCGACATCTGCGCCTTCGTCTCGCTGAAGGAAACCGAGACCGGCGACTCGCTCACCGATCCGGCCCATCCGGTGCTGCTGGAGCGCATGCGCTTCCCCGACCCGGTGATCAGCGTGGCGGTGGAACCGAAGAGCCGCAACGACATCGACAAGCTCTCCACCGCGCTCTACAAGATGGTGAAGGCCGACCCGTCGCTGAAGCTCGAAGTGGACAAGGAAACCGGCGAGACCGTGCTCAAGGGCATGGGCGAGCTGCACCTGGAAATCACCATCGACCGCATGCGCACCGAGCTGGGCGTGGACGCCAACATGGGCAAGCCGCGCGTGAGCTTCCGCGAAGCGTTCGGCAAGACGGTGGAACACACTTACACGCACAAGAAGCAGTCGGGCGGTTCGGGCCAGTTCGCCGAAGTGAAGATCATCTTCGAGCCGGGCGAGCCGGGCAGCGGCGTGGTGTTCTCCGACGAGATCGTCGGCGGCCGCGTGCCGCGCGAGTACATCCCGGCGGTGGAACACGCGGTGATGGTCGAGTCGCGCGAAGGCCAGGTGGCCGGCTATGAAGTGCTCGACTTCAAGGCGCGCCTGGTGGACGGCAAGTACCACGACGTGGACTCCTCCGCGCTGGCGTTCGAAATCGCCACCCGCGCCTGCTTCCGCGAAGCGCACAAGCTGTCCAGCCCGAAGCTGCTGGAGCCGGTGATGAAGCTCGAAGTGGTTACCGAAGCCGACTATCTCGGCGACGTGATCGGCGACATCAACCGCCGCCGTGGCTCGGTCAGCGACCAGGGCCAGCGCGGTACCAATGCTTTCGTGCAGGGCTATGTGCCGCTGGCGGAGATGTTCGGCTACATCAACTTCCTGCGCTCCGCGACCAGCGGCCGCGGCACCTTCACCATGGAGTTCGACCACTATGAGGAAGTGCCGGCCAGCATGGTGGCGAAGCTGATGGAGAAGGAAAAGACGAAGTAAGCGGACCTGTCTCCGCCTAGAGAGCCGCCGGGGCACACCCGGCGGCTTTTTTTTGCCAAGCATTCGCTTGCCCGGCCGAAGGCCGGCGGCCCGCGCGGCATCGCGTGCTTCTCTTCAGTGGCGTTCGACACGGCGGCCCAAGCCTGGCGCGAGGTCTCCTTGCCATAGGCATGCGCCGCCTTCCTGGCCGTTCCTTGAGTTTTTGCGCCGCGCCCTAACGGTTCCGAAGATCGCGACGGACTCCCTCCCAGGCCGCCGTGTCGCCGCCTCATCGCATTGGGGCATCCATGTGCACCGATGTATGCCGGGCGTGGACTACGAGCGACGAAGCAAACCTGTAGGTGCGCGCAGGTGGCCGGAAAATCCTTGCAATGGGTGAACGATAGAAGATGCAGCCTAGCTGGGCGTCCGTTCGCGGAAAACCATTCGCCCATAAAAATGGCCCCCTTGCGGGGGCCAGGCCATCCGTTGGGAAATAGCCTGTCGGGAGGGCTGAAAGGGGGGTCAAGACCGTCCCGACGCGCCTTAGATACCGGGCGCGATGTGAAGGCGCCGTCAGTGTTCGTGCGGGCAGCGTCACGGCGCCGGAATTCGTGACGCAGAACGCGAATTAGGCCCTCGCGACGATCCTTCACGAGCTCTCGATGGACATCCGGGGCCTGCTGTCCGAGGATCTTTGCGCCCGAAAGTGAAACCTCGCGGTTACTTCCGAGGCACTCCCAAAGGCCCCCGTCAGGGGGTCTTCTTTTTTGCCATCTGTCGTCCGGCGTGTAACCAGCAGACTTATCCGTACGAAGATTCCCCCGTACTGATCACACGAGGCGGGCGACATGTCATCGAACCGGAGCGGCCGCCTAGGCCGTATGTGGCAGCGTGCGCGTGGATGGTGGCGCTACGGCGTCGTCGCCGGCGTGCCCCTGGCGGTCTTGGCGGGCGTCGGCTATGCCGGCGGCTGGCTGGCGCCCGGGCGGCTCACCGCGCAGAAGCTGATCGACCAGTTCCAGGCGAATGGCGGCGTGCACCCGGGATACCGGCGCAACCATGCCAAGGGCGTGTGCGTGACCGGCCATTTCACGGGCAATGGCGCTTTGCAGCCGTATTCCGTAGCGGATGTGTTCGCTGGCGGCAGCGTGCCTGTGGTCGGGCGCTTCGCGCTTCCCGGCGGCAACCCCTATGCGCCGGACAGCAGCGTGCCGATCCGTAGCATGGCGCTGCGTTTCACCCAGGCCAACGGACAGCAATGGCGCACCGGCATGAACAGCATGCCGGTGTTTCCCGTCGCCACGCCGCGGGCGTTCTACGAACAGCTGCAGGCGCAGCAGCCCGATCCGAAGACGGGCAAGCCCGATCCGGCCAGGCTTGCGGCGTTCTTCGCCGCGCATCCGGAAACCGGCGCATTCCGCGCCTGGGCCAAGCAGGCCAAGCCGTCCGCGAGCTATGCCGTGGATACCTATTGGGGTCTGAACGCGTTCGAGCTGGTCGATGCGCAGGGCAGGCACCACGCGGTGCGCTGGCGCATGGTCCCGGAGACGACGGATGCCGGAGTGGCGGGGCAGGGTGCGGATTATCTCGCCGACGATCTTTCCCGCCGCCTGGCCACCGGGCCGTTGCGCTGGCATCTGTGGATGACCCTGGCCGATCCGGGCGACCCGACCGACGACGCCACCAAGGCCTGGCCGGCCGGGCGCCGCGAGATCGACGCCGGCACGCTCGAACTCACTGCCACGGAAGCGCAGGACAGCGGGCCCTGCCGGGACGTCAACTATGACCCGCTGGTGCTGCCCAATGGCATCCAGGCTTCGGACGATCCGCTGCTCCCCGCGCGTTCGGCCGCCTATGCCGATTCGTACCTGCGCCGCACCAGCGAGGAGGCGCACCTGCCCGGCACCGCCGCCATGGAGAAGGAGACCCGCCGATGAACCGCCCGACCGGAATGTTCGCGTTGCCGGCCCGCATCCTGCACGGGCTGATGGCGGCGATGATCGTGACCATGCTGTTCGTCGGCGTGGGCATGGTGGCTTCCGTCTCCGAACGCCACGACTGGCTGGTGCGGCTGCACAAGCCGCTGGGCATCGCGATCCTGCTGCTGGCGGTGGTCCGCCTCGCGGTGCGCCTGCGCCATCCCCCGCCGCCGCTTCCTGCGGATCTCCCCGCCGTGCAGAAGCTCGCCGCGCATGCCTCGCATTGGTTGCTTTACGTGCTGATGTTCGCGTTGCCGCTGGTGGGGTGGGCGATGCTGTCGGCGGGCGGATACCCGGTGATGCTGAGTCATTCGCTGCGCCTTCCTTCGATTCTGCCGGCGAATGCGGTGGCGTTTGCGGTGTTGCGTCATCTGCATGCGTGGTTGGCGGGGGTGTTGCTGGTGGTGTTTGTGGGGCACCTTGGGGCGGCGCTTTATCACGGGTTGGTGCGGAGGGATGGGGTGTTTGGGAGTATGTGGGGGTGGCGTCGGCGCTGAGGTCTGCGTGGCCGTTTTCGCTCGATGAGGCTGTGCTTTTCGCTTTGTCACGGCTCGGCTGTCGCCTTACGGCCAGTCGTGTCTCGCCCCTCGCGGGGCGAGGCTTTCGCTCTCCTGCCGGAGAGCGAGTTACTTCTTCTTTGCTTGCCCAATCCCCTCAAGGGGGACCTCGAGAAGTAACCAAGAAGAAAAGGCCCCCTGCGCGGCGCCCTCCGCAGCCTACGCTGCTGCGGGTGCGTTGAGGGCTGGCCGGGCTTTTCGACAGGGCATCCTTGCCCTGATCGAAAAGGCGGGGACGTCCTGTCCCCGCCCGCCTTCGGCGGCCTGATCGTCCAGCCCTCACCGCCGCGAAGGGAACCCGGAAGATCAAGAGCGACACGGAGCATCGCTTCGCTCGCTCTTGCTTGATGGCTGGCTGCTTGCCTCGGTACGCCACTTCTCCTTCTCCCCGCCGGGGAGAAGGCGGGATGAGGGGGCGGGGCTTGCGATCACTTCCAGGCAAAAGCTGCCACACCCACATAGCACTCTCATCCATACCCACGGCTCAACACACTCGAACACATCTCCCTACGCCGCCAAAACTTCCCAACGTAAACGTTCCCGCCACGTTTCACCCGGCAGTTGGCATGCAAAACCCCTCCTAAACGCCGACGTTCGCTGCACTTCGCACACCCTTTTGTATGCCTGCTTCTCACCCGGCCGTCACGATGGCTTCGTCACGATGAGACGACACCGCAGGGGTGCATTGCCAACAGGGAGAATCACGACGATGAAGCTGCGTTATCTCGCATGGGGTGTCCTTTTGAGTTGCGGCTCGGTCGTGTGCGCGGCCGCTCCGGCATCGGGGCAGGGGATGGGCAGTGTTGCGCCGTCGACGGTGGATCGCTCGCTCAGTCCGCGCTGGCACGTCTATACCTTCGTCAAGGACGGGATCGAATACGTCCAGGTCAACGACGCCGCGGGACGCGTGCGTGCCGGCGTCGCCGTGGCGGCGGGCGTGCATCTGGTCTTGCCGATGGGTAGCGACGCCGAGCGTGTCTCCACGCCTGACGCGCCGCTAGCGGTGGGGGCGATCCGCGGTTCCGAGGTGGTCTATCGGGACGCGCAAGTCAGGCTGAGCGTTGGCGTGGACGATGGCGGCCAGCAGGTCTGGACCCTGTCCGATGAAACGGCCTCGGGGCGCTATGCCTCGGCAGACGACGCGTCCAATTGCAAGGAAGACCCCAACAGCTGCCCGATCAACCGGATCGACACCTTGTCGGCGCCGGGCGCGAGCCTGCTGCCGGCCGATGAAGCATCCAACTGCAAGGAAGACCCCAACAGCTGCCCGATCAATCGCATCGCGCCGCAGACGCGCATGCTGACGCCGCAGGAAGAGTCGAATTGCAAGGAAGACCCCAACAGCTGTCCGATCAACCGAATCGAGGGACAGTAAGTTCCTGCCGCAACGTGACCTGGATGGCGCGCCCATCCACGGTCACGTCGCCATTGAACAGCTGGGCGCGCAGGCGCAACTCTGAAAGGCCCAGACCCAGCGTGCCCAAGCCCTTGGTGACTTTATCCGGCGATGGCGGCGCGACCGGTGCGCCCTCGCTGCTCACCCTCAGGTGGATGAGGGTGCCATCGTCGCTGGTCCGCGTATCGGTGGACAGCACGATGCGATCGCTGGGGCATTCCTTGAGCAGGTACGAGGCCGCCTCGCAGGCCAGCCGATAGAGCAGGGACAGCGTGTTGCGCGGCAACCGGCTCCAATGGCCTTGCACGTCGGCCTGGTAATCGATGCCGAAGCTTTCCAGCACCTGCGCGAGCGGCCCTTCCGCCAGTGCGTTGGGGTGGCTCGCGCCCATCGGCGGCGACAGCGCGTCGGCCAGTTCCTTCAGGCGCGAGGTGGTCATGGTCAAAGCGCGTTTGTAGCTGTCCACCTCGCCGCGGTTGGGCGAATGGTCGAGCTGGATCAGCAGGTGCCGGTGCGCGCGCGCCAATTCGCCGCTCACGTAAGCCAGTTCGAAGGAGCTGCGCTGCAACTTCATCTCGGCCAGATGCTGCTCCAGCCGCGCCTTGTCCATCTGGTCGTCCACCGCCGCCAGCGCGTGCTTGAGACGCGTAGTCTGCATGCCCAGCACGGTGGAGATGGTCAGGAACAGCGCCATCATGGTCTGGGTCATCAGCGTGGCGATGTCGAACATCGCCGGCATCAGGGCCACGATGCCGAAGCTGGCGATCGCGCCGATCACCGCCGCGCCGCGCCAGCCCCAGGTGATGGCAAAGTAGGCCGTGGGCACGAACAGCACCGCCTGGCCGGTGAAGCGCAGCATGGCGTCGTCCGTGCCGGCCAGGACCAGCACCTCGATGCCCACCGCGGCGAGCGTGATCAGCGCCGCCTGCAACAGTGGCTGGTTCTCGCGCCACACGCCGCGCAGCGAACGGTGCTGGTGCCATTGCTGCGCACCGGCGAGCGCCAGCGGCACCACCGCGAGCATGCCGCTGTAGGTGCCGAGGAAATAATCGGAGACCAGATCCGTGAGCGGCTTGCGGCCCAGCCGAGCCGCTTCAGGCATCAGCGAGGCCACCATCAAGCCGTCGGCCACCAGCAGCACGCTCGCGCCGAAGATGCATACCAGCACGCTGCCCAGATGGATGTCCGGAAACACCAGGCCGGGCAGGCGGTCCTGGCACAGCCCGACCACCATCATCAGCAGTGCGATGGGCGGAAGGATGGAGGCTACATAGAACGCCCAGCCGAACGCACCGATGCCGTCATACAGGTCGAACATCAGCAGCAGGGTTTCGCTCACCAGGAGCGCGGGCCAGTACCGGCGCGGCATCAACAGGAGCACCGCCAGTTTCAGGCCACTGGCCGGCACAAAATGCGCAAAGCCGGCTTTGCGCAACAGCATGTACGCGATGCCATAGATGATGGCGACCGCCCATTGCCGCCCCAACCATCCCAGCCTGAATTCCATGTTCGCCGTGACACCCGTCTCCCCGATTCCGTGGCAACTTAGGGTCAGTCGCGTGAAATGTCCGAGAAGGTTGCGCCGATGGCGACGCGGTGCGAAAGGCGGCTCGGATAGGTTGACATCAGGCGCGAAACATTGCGGCGATGGAATGTTGCTCACGCCGTGCTTCGTCAACCCCGGCGAGACATAAGCGCGCGACAAAACGCGATGCCGCTCATGGCATTTTCGCGCCGTTGGCGATTGGCGCGCACTCGTTTTCGCGTTTCCATCACGTTCATCGGCGGGAATGCGATCACTTCGTTTCGCGCGGAACCGTCCATACTTTGGAAGCGTACGCGCGCAAACGGCGTAGCTGTTCGTCGGTCGGGAAATCCGTGACCAGGAAACGCTCCGGATAGAGCTCAGGCTGCGCCTGGAAACCACCGAGCACCATTTCGGCGTCTGCCCAGGGAACGACCAGCAATTCGCCGTCGCGATCGCAGTGGAGCCACAGCTGCTCCGCGCGTGGCAATAGCGTGGCGACGCCACGCGTCCATTGTGCCGAACTGGTGAACCGGCCGCTCGCCTCGTCGCGATAGACGCGGTAGCTGGCGACGAACAGATCGATGCCGTCGCGCTCGTGAACCTTGTCCAGCATCTCCTTCTGATCCTGGTGAAAGCCCAGCACGCGCCGATACCTGGCTTCCAGCGGCTCGTCGGGACAAGGCTCCGCGCTCTCGAAAGTCAGCCATTGCCCATCCCGCAGCACCAGCGGCTGTTCCGAAAGCGGACGGGTCTCGTCGTGGAGCACCGCCATCGTCATGCGCGCCAGTTCGGCCAGGCCGCGTTCATCCTTGCTGCCGGTCACCAGCAGGACGTCGCGCGATGGCAGTGCGATCACCGGGTCGCCCTTGAGCGGCAACCGGTAGAGCAGGTCCTCCAGCAGGAGACGCGAGGCGTCGTAGGTGTCCCGCCATGGCGAAACCAGGACGTTGCCCACCGCCTCGAATGCGCCGGTGCTGCGCTCACGGAGGTTGGCGATCGCCTGCACCAGGGCGGTCTCGAAATCCATGCCCCAGGCATCGAGCTGGCCGCGGTTGACGGTGGCGATCGAATGCTCCCGGTCCAGGCCCAGTGCGACCGCCAGATCGCCCGCCAAAGGCCGGTAGGGAACGGCGAGCGAGGCGTCGAAAGCATGGCCGGAGACGCGGTGCAGCAGCGGCGTGCTTTCGAAGACTGCGCGGAAGCGCACGATCGGCAACAGCCGGGCAGGGGACTTGTCGACATCCGCGGTGGCGGTATCCAGGAACGCGCTGAGATAGCGCTCGATCACCTGGGCGCGCCGCGATGGCGGCTGACGGCAGGCATCAGCATGGGCGTTGTACAGATGGATCATGCCCCGGCTGCCCGCAGCGTCGGATACATGCAAGCAGAACAGCGCTTGGTCGTAATCGCCGCGCCAGCCGGGGCGTGTCCTGGCCAGTTGCCTGCTTACCTGCGCGGCGAAGCGCTCCGGCGTCAGCTGGCGCCGGAACAGATCCAGGATCCCCATCCTTTCCCCCTTCCTTCGGCCCTTGCCGGTCGCGATGCCCAAGCATAGCGGCGGGGCGGGTTGGCGGGCCTGGTTCCAGGCTAGGGGATCAGGATCGCGCCGCGGCCCGTCGCACGTGCGTTCGTCCGGCTGCCGCCGCGGCAACGGGTCGACGGCCGGCGACACCGCCTGTGACGCGCACACGAGGTTCACGCGCCGAGGCCTAGGCTGGACCCCGGCTCAGGGGGAACACGCCATGGATAAAGACCGTGCGGTCATCGACATCGCCAGGCTACAGCAGGCGGTCAATCGCCTCTTCGACCACATCCTGGAAGCCGGGGTGCGCGAGGTGGCCATCGAACAACCGCTGTACTGGACCGTACTCAACCCCCGCAGCCTGCACCAACAACCTTCGGAACTGGGCGTAGGCGATCTGTGCGACGACCTGGAGTTCACGCTCGGGGTGCTGGACGAGAACGCCGAGCCGGTAAGCCTGACGCTGACGGAAGCCGCGCCGCTGCTCGCCTACGTAGGCGAAGTCGTCTCCAATCAGCTGGCCGGCCGCGGAGGCTAGTGCTCGCTGGCCGCGGCAGCGTGCTTCTGCGCCTGCTCCGGGTGCTCGCGCAGATCGCGGATGAGCGCCTTCATCTCACCGATCTCCCGCTCCTGCGACGAAATGATTTCGTCCGCGAGCTTCCGCACGCGCGGATCTTCGATGTGCGCGTGCCTGCTGGTGAGGATGGCGATGGAATGGTGCGGGATCATCGCGCGCATCCAATCGACGTCATCCACCGTGGCCTGACTGCGCACCAGCGACAAGGCTCCCGCAAAGACCACCACTGCCCCCGCAAGAATCCCGAACTTGGCGCCGCGTCCCGGATACATGTCCCACATGAAAAGCAGCATGACCACCGCCATCACCGCCCCCATCACCAGCGCCATCCAGGCACGCGTCTGGCTCCAGTACACATGGTCCAGTGCGTAAGTGTTGAAATACATCAGCACGAACATCAGCACCGTCGACACCGCGACCATCACGGCAAAGCGCCCGTAACTCGCATTCATGGCCAGTTTCCCGTTCGTTCCCTCCGACTATACGAAGACGGCGTCGGAGAGCTGTGAGCGGACTGAGCCGGCGGAGGCAGCGCAAATCACTCAAGTCCGACCAGGGCAAGAGGCGCAGGCCGCCCAAGCTACGCGCGCTCTGCGGAAGAGCGGGTCGTGTTTTGCGTTCGATACGTTATCGCAAGCATCGGCCCCTCATCCCGCCTTCTCCCCAGAGGGGAGAAGGAGAAGTGCGGTACCGCGGCAAATAAAAAGCAAGAGCGAGCAAAGCGACGCTCCGTAGTGCTCTTGATCTACCGGGTTCCCTTCGCGGCGGTGAGGGCTGGACGGTCAGGCCGCCGCAGGCGGGCGGGGACAGGACGTCCCCGCCTTTTCGATTCGGGCAGGGATGCCCGATCGAAAAGCCCGGCCAGCCCTCAACGCACCCGGAGCAGCCTAGGCTGCGGAGGGCGCCGCGCAGGGTGCCTTTTCTTCTTGGTTACTTCTTCTTTGGGCAAGCAAAGAAGAAGTAACTCGCTCTCCGGCAGGAGAGCGAAACCCCTCGCCCCGCGAGGGGCGAGACAAGACTAGCGACCACCTCGCCGATTACCGAGCGGCGTCGCCACTGGGATGACTCGCTGCGCCCGCCCCTTCAGGGCCGCCCTCCGGGCGTTCTCCGCACGACGCGCTCCGTCCGGCCTTGCACCGGAATGACGGAGCAGGTGAGCGCGACGCACCCCTTAGCGCCCGTTGGGGTTCGCAAGCTCACCCCAACCTACGCGCTCCATCCGGCCTACGCCGGAACCACCATCAAGTGACAGAGCGAGACGAAAAACAAGCACCTCCCCGCAGGCAAGCACACACCACCCCAACACTCACCCCCAACGCGACACCCCACAACCCCCACAACAAACACAAAAACAGCATCACCCGCCAACCCCATGCGTACGCAACACATCCGCGATATCCACGCGCCAGATATTGCGCGAGCCATTGAGCGGCCCATTGAGCCGCTTCTGCAGCGACCCGATGTCGTCGTGCGGCTTGGGAAAGCGCACCTCCTCCTGGCGGTTGCTCGACACGTACAGCTCCCCGAAGCCGCGGCCCAGCGTCGGCGCGTTCTCCAGCGACGGTGTATTGACCTCGCCGCCGAGGTGCTCAGGCTTGCCCCAGCGGCCATCCGCCTGGCGGAAGGCGATATAGATGTCCGCGCTGCCCAGCGAATCGCCTTCGTTGCCTGCATACAGAAGGAAGCGTCCCTTGGGATCGATACACGGGTCCATCCGGTTGTGTTCGGCGTCGCCCAGGTCGACGCGCTCAGGCGCCGTATAACCCTGGCCCGCCGGATGGATCACGTACACCTGGTAGAACTTGCCGCTATCGGCCCGGTGCGCGGAAAAGTACACGTCGCCGTTCGCTGCCACCGAGGGGTTGTAGATCATCGCGCCGTCGTTGTGGGCGCCGTCCACGTGCACCGGTTCGCCCCAGCCGCCGCCAGCCTTTCGTTCCACGTACCAGAGGTTCGTGCCGGCGAAGCGCTGGCCGCCCATCTCGGCCGTCACGGGAGTGTCACCCGCGCGCTGCGGGCGGTTGGAAACGAAGAACACGCGCTTGCCGTCCGGCGCGAACGCCGGCTCCGAGTCGTGCCACTGGCCGGAGAACGGTGCCACTTCCGGCGCGGACCAGCCATCGCCCCGGCGATGCGAGATCAAAATGGTGTCGTCCTTCTCCGCGAAGTCCGAGCGCAGGAACAGCAGGGTCGCGCCATCCGGCGAGAACGCGGCGGTGGTTTCCTGCAGCCCGGTAGAGATGACGCCTGGACCGAGCAGCTCGGCGGCCTTGACCGGTTCCATCAGTCCCAGCGCGAATGCGGTGGCCCAGGCTAGGGTTTGCAACTTCATGTCGACTCCGTGGATGGACAGGCCGGAACGGCCTGCGTCCACGATGCGCGCACGCGCCTGGCGGCGCGCCAGGTCTGTGACGAGCGGTCGCCGCGGCGGGACAGGCGGCGCCGATCCGCCGTCGCTCAGCTCATGCCCAGCGCCTGTCGTGCCTGCGCGCGGAAGCGCCGGCTCAGGGCCAGGCGCGTGCCATCGCGCAGCACGACCTCGGCATTGCCCTGGAAAAGCGGATGGATCTCGCGGATACGGTCCACGTTTACCAGCGTGCCGCGATGGATGCGCAAGAAACGCTGGGGATCGAGCGTTTCAAGTAGATGGCTAAGCGTTTCGCGATGGAGATAGCGCGCCCCGGCGACGTGGATGTGCACGTAGTTGCCGTCCGCACGGATCCAGTCGATGTCTTCAGTGGCGACGATGCGCATGCTCTCGCCGACGCGCACGCTGATGCGCTGGGCATGCGCGGGCGGTGGCGCCGGGGCGGCCGTGCCGGCCGGCGCCACCGCGACGTGCAGGCCTGCCCACAGCCGGCGTACGCGTGCCACGGCCTGGTCGAAGCGTGCCTGATCGATCGGCTTGAGCACGTAATCGACCGCATCGGCATCGAAGGCGCGCAGCGCATGCTGGCCGTAAGCCGTGGCGAACACCACCATCGGCAGCGTCTCCGGCTTGAGTTTGTGCAGCAGCTTGAAGCCGTCCATGCCGGGCATGCGGATGTCCAGGAACACCAGCGCCGGCTCCAGCGCGGCGATCGCCTGCAGCGCCTCGTGCGCGTTGCCGCATTCGCCCACGATCTGGATGTCCGGGTGCGCGGCCAGCGCCTGGCGCAGGGCGAGCCGCGCCAGCACTTCGTCGTCCACCAGCAGGGTGCGGATCGGCGGAACGCTCATGCCGCATGCTCCGCCGTGTATTCACGGAACGGGAAACGCAGCTCGACGCGCGTGCCGCCCTCCGCCCGGCGCGCGAGCGCCACGCTGGCGGCGTCGCCGAACAGCACTTTCAGCCGCGCGCGCGTATTGCCCAGGCCCAGGCCCTCGGCCATGCCCTCGGGCAGGCCCAGGCCGTCGTCGTCCACGCGCAGGTACAGCTGTGCGCCTTCGCGCCGGCTGACGATCTGCAGCCGACCCGGCTCGGGCTTGTCGAGCAGGCCGTGGCGCAGCGCGTTCTCCACCAGCGGCTGCAGGATCATGCTGGGCACGGCCGCGCGCACGGTATCGGCGTCCACGTCCACCTGCGTGCTGAGGCGGTCCTGGAAGCGCACCTGCTGGATGTCCAGGTAGCAGCGCAGCAACTCCAACTCTTGCGAGAGCGGCACTTCCAGTGCGTGGCGCTCTTCGAGCGTCAGGCGCAGCAGGTCGCTGAGGCGGGAGATCATCAGGCGCGCCTGGTGCGGATCGGCCAGCGCCAGCGCGGAGATCGCGTTGAGCGTGTTGAACAGGAAGTGCGGCTGCAGCTGCACGCGCAGCGTGCGCAGTTGCGCATGCGCCAGTTGAGACTCCAGCTGCGTGCTGCGCAGGCGTTCGTCGCGCAGGCGGCGCTGCGATTCGATCCCGCGCAGCACCACCAGGATCACCCAGTACAGCAGCAGGGCGAAGTGATAGCTGTAGGCGAACTGCATACGCAGAAAGCCGCCGAAGCTGCTCACCGGCGCACGGCCGGGGCCGCACACGTTCCAGAAGATCGCCAGGTGGGCCAACAGCTGGAGCAGCGCCACCGCCAGCCCCGCGGGCACGTGCACCGCGGCGAAGCGCTTCCAGCCGCCGTCCGCGGCCTGGCGGCCCAGCCAGGCGACCAGCGGCACCAGCAGCATCCACAGGTAGAAGTCGCTGGCATTCCACACGCCGACCCGCCACCAGTTCGGCGCCTGGCCCTCGCTTATCTGCGACAGGCCGCCGCTCAGCGTGTAGGACGCGGCCAGCAGGGTCCACAGGCCGAACTGGATCGCCATGCGGCGCGGACTCACACGGACGGACACGGATACCTCATCGGCAGGGGCGGGGCCGGCACCCGCGCAGTGTGCGGCGGTCGCCGGCCCGGCCGGTAGTGCCGCACGGCCTACGGCGTTGCCGCCACCGGCGCGTGCTTCGCCAGCCACGCGGCCAGGGCGAACGCGTGCACCCGGCGGTCGGGGGCGTTGTAGTAGAGCGTCGAACGGTCGGGCGACAGCCGCGCCTCGATGCCGGCCACGCCCAGCGGCTGCGGTGCACTCCAGCCATCGCCGCGCGCGAAGGCGATGAACAGCTCGCTGCCGGCCGCCGTGGACGGCATGCGCTGCGAGCTGAAGACGATGAAGGACTGGTCGGGCGCCACCGCCGGATCGAAATCGCCGGTCACGCCATCGCTGAAGAGCAGCGGTTGCGGCGCCTGGTATTGCCCGCCGGCGTAGCGGCTGCGGAAGAGCCGGAACGCACCCTTGCCCTCGGCATCCGGATCGGTGCGCATGAAGTACAGCGTGCCGTCCGCGGCCAGCGCGGGCGCGAACACGGAGGAATTGGTATTGAGCGACGAGGGCAGGCGCCGCGGCGCGCTCCATCCGTCCTTCGTGCGCGCCACCTGCCACAAGTTGCCGCCGCGTCCAGGGAAGCGCTGGCCGTTGAAGAAGCCGTCCAGCGCCGCGCCGCCTTCCTGCTCGGGCCGGTTGGAAATGAAGATCAGCGACGAGCCGTCCGGCGCCATGGCGGGCTCGATGTCCTGCCATTGCGTGGAGAACGGCAGCGCCTGGGCGGGCGACCAGCCGTCGCCGTTCCGTGTAGATTGGTAAAGCCGCACGGCCGGGCTGGTGCCGCGCGCGAACACCACGGAGTGTCCGTCAGGAGCGAACGCCGGAGAGGCATCGCCCGCGCGTTCCCAAGGGCCGGCGACCGGCGCGCCGTCGCGCGCGTGCACGTCCAGCCACGGCTCCAGGCTGACCTGCCAGAGGTTGTCCCCCTCCTTGTTCCAGTCCGCCGTCTCGCCGGAAACGCGGCGGTCGCTGAGGTAATAGAGCGTGCGACCGTCCGCCCCCAGCTGCGCGCCCATCGCGTGGCTGCCGGCATTGACCACCTCGCCGAGATCCTGCGGCATGCTCCAGCCTTCCGGCGTGGCAAAGGCGATCGCCAACCGATACGACTGCATCTTCGAACGCTTGATGCTGGCCACGATGAACGAACCGTCGCGGGCGATCGCCGGGTCGCGGACGGTCATGTCCGCCGTCCCCAGCGCAACCGTTTCAGCGGCTTGATAGCGGCCGTCACGCCGTGTCGATCGCAACAGCGCAAGCTTCCCGTCCGCGCCGCAACCGATGTAGTAGAGCGTGCCGTCCGCTCCCACACTGGGCGCGAATACCGAGGCACAGGTGTTGACCGCATCCGGCAACCGCTCCGGCTCCCCCCAGCCATCCCCACGCCGCGCCACCCGCCACAGGTTCATGCCCTTGCCCGGATAACGCTGCCCTTCGCGTACCGCATCGAGCGGCGCGCCCTTGCCGTCGGCCGGGCGATTGGACGCGAACACCAGAAACGAACCATCCGGCGCCATCGCCGCATCGGCATCGCGCCAACGCCCCGAGAACGGCGCCGTCTTCGGCGAGGACCAGCCATTCCCTTCGCGACGCGACTCCAGGATGGCGTAGCGATCATCCACGCCCCGCGAGAAGTACACCGTCTTCCCATCAGGCATGAATGCAGCGGGCCCTTCATCGCCCGCACTCGAAATCACCCCCGGAGCGAACAGCGTGGGCGAAGGACGGTCATTGGCGGCGACGACAGCGCCGCTGAAAGCGAGCAGAAGAGCGAACGGCAACAAGCGGCGCATGGGAAAGCCTCGTCGGGGAGTGATGCGAGGCTAGGAGCGGGGAGGTGGGCGGTCGTGCGTTGTGTGACGAGCGGTTGGGGATGAGGGGTGGGCGGTTGGAGGGAGTGGTGGGGGATGGTGATTAAAGAAAGAGCGAAGGGGACGTTTTCGCAAGCCCCCGCCCCTCATCCCGCCTTCTCCCCGGAGGGGAGAAGGAGAAGTGATGGACCGAGGCGAAAACCAAACAGGAGCGAGCGAAGCGACGCTCCGTAGCGCTCTTGATCTGCCGGGTTCCCTTCGCGGCGGTGAGGGCTGGACGATCAGGCCCGCGAAGCGGGACGGGGGCAGGACGCCCCCGCCTTTTCGATCAGGGCATGGATGCCCTGTCGAAAAGCCCGGTCAGCCCTCAACGCACCCGGAGGTGGCGAAGGCCACCGGAGTGCGCCGCGCAGGGTGCCCTTTCTTCTTGGTTACTTCTTCTCGAGGTCCCCCTTGAGGGGATTGGGCAAGCAAAGAAGAAGTAACTCGCTCTCCGGCAGGAGAGCGAAACCCTCGCCCCAGAGGGGCGAGACCAGACTGGCCGTGAGGCAACCTACGGTGCCTCGCGCTTCGTGCCGCGGCTACGCCCCCATAACGAACCCAGTAGAGCGAAGCCCAAAACCAACACCCGTCGAGGAGCGAACCAACCACATCCCACGCGCACCCACTCACGCACCAGCGCGAACACCCACCCGCCCCAACCTCCATTTCAAATTCACCCCCAACGTCCCCACCACAATCAACCCCAACCCCACCAACTGCACGGGCATCAACCGATGCCCATAAACCAGGTAATCCAGCGACAACGTCACCAGCGGATACACAAACGCCACCACCGCGATCGTCACCACCGGCAAGCGCGGATACGACGAATAGAACAGCACATACACGATACCGCTATGGATCACTCCCAATCCGAACAGCCATAGCCAGTGCGTCCCGACATGGAATACGTCCGTGCTGGAAAAACCGCCGAGCATCAGCACGCCCACCCAGCACTGGATCATCACCAGCGCGAACGGCCGCTCGCGCCCGACACGCCGCGACATCAGCAGCGAGGCGCCGCACAGCACCGCGCCCAGCAGGGTCAGGCCGATGCCGATCAGGTAGGAAGTATCGGCGTCGTGCCACAGCTTGCCGGGATTGGCGGAGCAGGCCACGCCCAGGAAGCCGAGCAGCGTCCAGCCCAGGTCCGCCGGGTGCGTGCGTTCGCCCTGCAGCAGCGCGGCAAGGATCAGCATCACGAAGGGAAAGAAGTGATACACCAGCGTGGCCACGCCGATCGACGAACGCGCCATGCCGGCGAACAGCGCCACCCAGTTCAGCACCAGCAGCACGCCGCTGAGCACTGCGCCGCGCAGCAGCGCGCGATCCTGCCAGATGCCGTGCAGATAACCGCGCGCGAGGCCCAGTGCAAGCAGGAACAGGCCGCCGAACAGGCAGCGGTAGAACACCGCGGTGACGGGATCCTGGCCGCTTTCGTGCACGAAAACGCCGACCGAGCCGATCAGCAGTTCGGCGATCAGCAACTGGAGCAGGGCGCCGCGTGCATCGTCGCGGCCGGGCAGGCGGGTCATGGCGTTCTCCTCGGGATGACCAGCGTAGGCTGGCAGGGCCGGGCAATACAGATTCAGTTAGGATGCAAATCGACCAATACAGATGGGACGGCCATGCTGCTCTACGAACAACTCGCCGGCGAGCTGCGCGGGCAGATCGCGCGCGGCGGGCTGCGCGCGGGCGAGCGCCTGCCGTCGATCCGTCAGCTCGCGCATGGCCACGGGGTCAGCGCCGCCACTGCAGTGCAGGCCTGCTTCCAGCTGGAGCGCGAAGGGCTGGTGGTGGCTCGACCTCGTTCCGGGTATTACGTCCGTGCCGCAGTGCCGCCGCCGCCCGTAGCCAGGCCGCCACGGCGCCGAGTTCCCGGCGCGGTGAGCAATCCGGCGCTGGAGAACGTGCTGGATATGCTTTCGCGCAGCGACGTCCTGCCGCTACACAGCGCCACACCCGCGCCCGCGCTGCTGCCACAGGCCGCGCTCACCGCCGCACTCGCCCGCAGCCTGCGCCACCAGCCCGCGGCGGCCCTCGATTACTCGCCGCCGCAGGGCCTGCCCGCGCTGCGCCGGCAGATCGCGCGACGCTACGCGCAACTGGGCGCCGCGGTGTCGCCCGACGAGATCGTGATTACCGCCGGCGCGATGGAAGGCATCACGCTCGCGCTGCGCGCACTGACCGCGCCGGGAGACGTGGTGATGGTCGAGACGCCCAGTTATCACGGCATTCTGCAGGCGGTGGCGGCGCTGCGGTTGAAGGTGCTGGAAGTGCCCAACCTGCCGGGACGCGGCATCGACGTTCCGCGTCTGGACCAGCTATTACAACAGCATCGCGTGCGCGCCGCGGTGCTGGTGCCGAACTTCAACAATCCGCTGGGCAGCCTCACCGACGACGCGGCGAAGCAGGCGCTGCTCGCCAGCTGCACTCGACACGGCACGGTGGTGATCGAGGACGACATCTATGGCGACCTCGCCTGGTCGGGCGAGCGCCCGTCGCCGCTGTGCCGCTGGGACACCCAGGGGGCGGTGATCAGTTGCGGTTCGTTCTCCAAGACGCTGTCGCCGGGCCTGCGCCTGGGCTGGCTCGCCGGCGGCGCATGGACCGACGCGCTGGTGCGCGCGAAGTATTTCTCGACCGTGGGCAGCGCCAGCCTGCCGCAGCTGGCGATGGCCGAGTACCTGCAGAAGCACGACCTGGAACGCCACTTGCGGCGCTTGCGCCGGACCCTGGCCGACAACGCGCAGCGCCTGCACGAAGCCATCGCCCGGCACTGGCCCGCGGGCACGCGCGCGAGCGAGCCGCGGGGTGGCCTGTCGCTGTGGCTGCAGTTGCCGGAGGGCGGCGAGGGTTATGCCTTGTTCGAGGCGGCGCTCGCGCAGGGCATCGGCACGTCGCCGGGGGTGTTGTTTTCTTCGCGCGGCGATTACGCCGACTGCCTGCGATTGAGCTGCGGCCTGCCGTGGAGTCCGCGCCTGGACCAGGCCCTGAAACGACTAGGCCAGCTGGCTGCACGCCAGCTGGCCTGAGCGGGACGTAGCGCGCCGGGAGACCGGCGCGCGAGGGAAGGGAGGCTTACTCCTCGTCTTCTTCCTCTTCGTCTTCCTCATCCTCTTCTTCGTCTTCCTCGAAGGTCGCCAGCTCTTCCACGCGCAGGAAGTTCGGCGCCTCGTCGGCCAGCACGATGGCCTTGCCGTCGGCGCACAGCGGCCGCACGCTGCGGCGGCGGGTGCCACCGGCTTCGGATTCGACCAGCGCGAAGCAGACGATGGCCTGGGCGCTTTCTTCGCCGCCTTCGTCGTAGACGGCGACCCAGCCGGCGGCGGGCATGATCTGGATGATGTTGTCGAGGTTCGACATGGGGGCTCCGGGGTTGGTGAAGCGGGATAGCTTGCACGGGGGGGAGGGGGCTAGCAAGGGTGGCTGCTGGCGCGGTTTGCTGCGTGGGTTGTTGTTCGTCATTCCAGCGCAGGCCGGAATTCAGTGGCGACACGGCTCGGTTATCGCGAGGTGGTCGCCAGTCTGGTCTCGCCCCGTGCGGGGCGAGGGTTTCGCTCTCCTGCCGGAGAGCGAGTTACTTCTTCTTGCTTGCCCAAGAGGAAGTAACCAAGAAGAAGGGCCCCCTGCGCGGCGCCCTCCGCAGCTTCGCTGCTCCGGGTGCGTTGAGGGCTGGCCGGGCTTTTCGACAGGGCATCCTGCCCTGATCGAAAAGGCGGGGACATCCCTGTCCCCGCCCCGCTTCGCGGGCCTGATCGTCCAGCCCTCACCGCCGCGAAGGGAACCCGGGAGATCAAGAGCGCTACGGAGCGTCGCTTCGCTCGCTCTTGTTTGGTTTTCGCCTCGGTCCATCACTTCTCCTTCTCCCCTCCAGGGAGAAGGCGGGATGAGGGGTGGGGGCTTGCCTCGCCGCAGCTTGTTGCCCCATCAGCGAAAGTCCCCTGCAACGCACATCCGCTATCGTGCACCGACACTCCAAGGATCCCCCACGTGGACCCCACCCCGCCTCCCACCGACGCTCTCCCGTTCCGCGAAGCCATTCGCGTCTGGGCGAAGATCGGACTGCTCAGTTTCGGTGGCCCCGCGGGGCAGATCGCGGTGATGCATAGGGAGTTGGTGGAGAAACGGCGGTGGATCAGCGATGCGCGTTTTCTCCATGCGCTCAACTACTGCATGTTGCTGCCGGGGCCGGAGGCGACGCAGTTGGCGATTTATGTGGGATGGTTGCTGCACCGGACCATCGGCGGCCTGTTGGCGGGGTTGCTGTTCGTCTTGCCGGGGGTGCTTACCATGCTCGCGCTCAGCGTGGTGTATGCGCTGTTCGGCAAGCTGCCGCTGGTGGCGGCGGTGTTCTTCGGGTTGAAGGCGGCGGTGCTGGCGGTGGTGGTCGAGGCCGTGCTGCGCATCGGACGGAAGGCGCTCAAGAACGGGTTGATGGTGGCGGTGGCGGCGGTGGCCTTCGTCGCGATCCGCTTCTTCGCCGTGCCGTTCCCGCTGATCGTCATGGCCGCGGGGTTGTTCGGTTTCGCCGGGCGCTGGTGGTGGCCGCGGTTCTTCCCTGCGAACGCGGATGCGCAGGGCGACGCCGGCTCGTCGTACCTGGTCGACCGGTGGCTGGCGCAGGGGCGGTTGGCCCACGTGCGGCCGTCGGGCACGCGCGCGATGCGTATCGCGGTGGTCGGTATCGTCCTCTGGCTCGCGCCCATCGCGCTGGTGGCGTTCGCGTTCGGCGGCGGCAGCCTGCTGGCGCGGCAAGGCATGTTCTTCGCGCAGACCTCGGTGGTGACGTTCGGCGGCGCGTATGCCGTGCTGGCCTATGTGGCGCAGCGCGCGGTGGAAGGCTTCCACTGGATCACGCCGGGACAGATGCTCGACGGCCTCGCGCTGGCCGAGACCACGCCGGGGCCGCTGATCATGGTGCTGCAGTTCGTCGGTTTTCTCGCCGCGTATCAGCACGAAAGCGCGTTGTCGCCGATGGCGGCCGGCGTGCTCGGCTCGCTGCTCACCACCTGGGTGACGTTCGCGCCGTCCTTCATGTTCATCTTCCTCGGCGCGCCCTACATCGAGGCGCTGCGCGGCAACCGCGCGCTGCACGCGGCGCTGTCGGCGATCACGGCGGCGATCGTGGGCGTGATCCTGAATCTCTCGGTGTGGTTCGCGCTGCACACGCTGTTCGGCTCGGTGTCGCTGTGGCGCCTCGGCCCGCTGGCGCTGGAGATTCCGCGCTGGGACAGCCTGCAGGTGAGTGCGGCGCTGCTGACGGCAGCGGCGCTCGTGGCGATGCTGCACTTTCGCATCGGCATGGCCTGGACGCTGCTGGGCGCGGGAACGGTCGGCGCCGTGCTGCCCTGGATCGCCGGCCACGCCGGTTGAACGGCTACGGCCAGCGGTTGGCGAAATAGTTGTACAGCGGCCCGAACGTCAGCGCGACGAACCAGCCCCACACGAAGCTCTCCGCCAGGCCGAGCCCGAAGCTGCCCCAGTTCAGCTCGCGGAAGCCGGGCAGGAAGATGCCCAGCGCGGTGTGTTCGATCGGCAGGTCGGGAAAGGCATACCAGCCGGCGACGCACAGCAGGTAGGCGATTTCCAGGAACAGACTCAGCGCCATGCCGAGCGCGAACACCGGCAGCGTGCGCGCGGCAGGGGTCTCGTCCGCCTTACGAGAGATAGGCATGGGAATGCGGCTCGCGGGCGAGGAACGAGGCCGGCCGAGTCTCGAAGGCGTGCCTGCACGCGTTCGAGCAAAAGTAGTAAGCCTCGCCGCGATGGATGCAGAAATGCGCCGACGGCATGCCGACCGCGCGGCCGCAGACCGGGTCCACCGCCTTGGTCGGCCCACGCGGCACCAGGGCGCGCTGGCGCCGGGTAGTGCGCGCGCCGACGCCGTAGCCGGACATGAAGACGGCCAGCACCAGCCACACCAGGAAGTACGCGATTTCGCCCGTCTGCATGGCCCACCCCTCCGTCGGCTCATGCAGGGCATGCTAGTCCCCGTCCGCCCCGGCGATTTGACCTGGATCAAGCCGGCCGGCGGTCCGCCGCCTGGCCTCTCCACGCGGCTTTGATCGCCGCGGTGCCAACGTGCGGCCACCGCCAGCCCGTGGAGCCTCCATGGTTCAGCCGCACCGCCAGGCGCTGCTCATCGTCGACGTCTTCAACGACTTTCGCTTCGAAGGCGGTGTCGAGCTGGCCGAGCGTTTCCGGCGGGCGATCCCTTCGATCGCGTTGCTGCGCGAGCACTGCCGCGGCTGGGGCGTGCCGGTGATCTACGTCAACGACAACTTCGACTGCTGGCACGAAGACCTCACCGGAGTGATCGCCTACACGCGCGAAGTGGGCCATCCGGTTTCGCGCGAGGCCGCCGATGCGTTGATGCCCTCGCACCAGGACGTGCGCCTGCTCAAGTCGCGTCATTCCGCGTTCTATCGCACCCAGCTGCCGGCGCTACTGGAGCATCTGCTGACGGAAGAGCTGATCCTCGCCGGCATCGCGGGCGACGCCTGCGTGCTCAGCACGGCCATGGACGCCCACGTGCACGGCTACAAGGTGGTGGTGGCCCGCGACGCCATCGCCAGCCAGACGGATGCGCGCAACCGCCGCGCGCTGGAGCATCTGGGCGAAGCGCTGGGTGTCGCCACGCCCAGCGTCGGGGAGCTGGTCAACCGTGGCCCGCGCGAAGGTCGGCGCTGAGCGGGCCATCCTCCATGTGCATGTGGACGCGATGGTGCTCCACGCACGGCAGGCGCTCCTTGGCCAGGCGGTAGCTTTCCCGCAGGTGCCCGTGGCGCAGCAGGTGGCTCGAGGTACTCCAGGTGATGCGGGCGACGTCCAGCAGCGGGCGGAAATAACTGCGCCGGAATTGCGCGCCGTAGCGCGCGGGAATCGGCACCGAGACCACGTCGGTGCCGAGTTCGCGGCAGGCGCGGATCAGCAGCGATGCCTCGTAGGCGAAACCATTGGTCGCGGTGTCGGCCAAAGCCATGACCGACGCCGGATACCAGCGCTGGCCGCTCTGCGTGTCCGCGATGCCGCGCGCGCAGGCCCAGGAAATGCCCCAGTCGGCGACGCGGTTGGCGAGGTGCCGCGCACGGGGCTGGCGCTCGGTATCGAGCAGGCGTGCACCAATCACCAGGGCACCCGGATGGCGTCGCGCCGCCGCGAGCATGTACGGCACGTCGGCCACCTGGTGCTGGCCATCACCGTCCATGGTCAGCACGGCTTCGAACCCGGCTTTGCGGGCCGCGCGCAGGCCGGTGCGCAGGGCTTCGCCCTTGCCGCGGCGCTCGTCGTGGCGGAGCAGCGTGACGCCGTGATGGCGCGCGATGATCTTGGGCGTGGCATCGGTCGAGCCGTCGTCCACCACATAGACCGGCACGCCGAGGCGACTGGCGTCCGCGAGCACGCCGCCGATGGCGCGTTCCTCGTTGTGGCAGGGGATCACGATGCACCAGCGCGGAAGGGATACGGGCATGGCATGCTCCTGGACGACGGCGCCTGGACGGCTCGCAGGCGGTCCAGTGTCGGTGGGCGCGGCGTGGGCCGATGTGAAGAATGCATGCTTTCGTTCGTTAACGGCCGGCTCGGCTTCGCGAACGCCGGAGCGCGCCGCGCGCTGAATTTTTTATCCGCCCGGGAAGTTTTTACAGCTTCGCGCCCGCCGGAACGAACACGCCGCCACTCGCCATGCCCGCGGCTGCATGGCATCGCGGTTGCATGAACCACGCCGGGCGCGGTCGCGCCCCGCTCGTCACCACGTCCCCGAAAATGCAGGAGAAGCGCAGGCCGTGGTACCGCACTTCTCCCTCCGGGCGACCCGAAGGTAGTCCCCGTGGGAGAGAAGGCGGGATGAGGGGCGGGTGCTCGCGGGAACGTAGCTAGAGCGGTAGCGCATGCTTGGGTTGGCTGGAGTGAAGCGCAAGCCATCGACGAAGCGAGGCCAGGAAGGTGTGATGCCGGAGCGCTGCGAGCGCCCCATGTCATCTATCGAACTCACGCTCGCGTGAGGAACGACGCCACGTCTCGCTCCGTAGGACCCCTCACCCCAACCCTCTCCCCGGAGAGGAAGGGAGAAAAGCAGCGGTGCTATCGCAGGCAACGCCAAGCCCACGGCCACGCCCCCATCCTCTCCGCTTCGACGCACCGACGGGGACGCAACGCAACCTCAGTTGAGCCCATCGACCCACCGTGGCCAGATGGCGAAAACGCCCACTGCTTTGTATCAATCCGCCCGCGACGGCCCGCCATACTGCAGTGTGTCCGAGATATCCCTCGCCGCTTCGCGCAGATGCTCCAGCGTGTGCTTCTCGTCCACCGCCGACGCGCGACGCTCGATGAAAGGAACGGTCAACGCACATACGGCGCTGCCGTGTTGCATGACGGGGGCGGAGAGGTCGGTGACGCCGTCGACGATATGGCTGGCGGCGGTGGCGTAGCCGCGGGTGCGGACCTGGGTGGCGAGTTTGAGGAGTTTCTTGCGGTCCAGTTCCGGTTCGTGCGCGGCGATGGTGTCCATCCACAGATCGCGCACGTCGTCGGTCTGGAACGCCAGCAGCACGTGGCCGGAGGTGGCCTGGGACATCGGGCGGCGGTGGCCGACGCGGACCACCAGGCCGATCTCGCCGGGCGGGTCGATGCGGGCGATCACCACGATCTGCTCGCGCGAGGGCACCACCAGGTGGCAGGACTGGTCCACCGCGTGGGCGAGGCGGTGCATGATCGGCAGGGCGGCTTCCACGGCGCTCTTCAGCGGAGGCTGCTCCATGCCCAGACGGAACAGGCGAGGGGTGATCAGGTAGCCCGAGTCGCCCTCGCCGCGCATGATGTAGTCGCGTTCCTCCAGTACCTGCAGCATGCGGAAAATCTCGCCGCGGGAGCGGCCGACGCCTTCCGAGACCTCCGCGATGCTCAGCGGGGTGGGCGAGGCGGCGAGCAGTTCAAGGATGTCCAGGCCTTTATCCAGCGCGGGCGCGCGATACTTGGGTGCGGTCTTCTTGGGCATGTGCGTGGATCCCCTCCTAGGCAGGCAAGCTTGCCTCAGCGGGCGGGTCGGTGCCACGCGGAAGCCGGGGTTGTTGCGTTGCATCTTGTATGCAGGTGAACTTGCAGTTCATATTTGCACATCGCGTCGTATCTGTCCCGACGGGGACGCAGTTTGCGGGGTAGGCGGTTTTGGACACGACAACGGCAACGCCGCCGGTGGCGGCGGCTTCTTCCTCGCAGGCCGGCGCCTCGCGGCATTCGCCGCTCCCGCTGATCCTGATCGTCAGCCTGTTCTTCCTGTGGGGCGTGGCGAACAACCTCAACGACGTGCTGATCCCGCAGTTCAAGAAGGCGTTCGTGCTGAACGACTTCCAGGCGGGCCTGGTCCAGAGCGCGTTCTACCTCGGCTACTTCCTGGTGGCGATGCCGGCCGGCATCTATATGCGGCGCTTCGGCTACAAGAGCGCGGTGGTGTTCGGGCTGGCGCTGTACGGCCTGGGCGCCTTGCTGTTCTGGCCGGCGGCGCAGCTGGGCACCTACGGGTTCTTTCTGTGCGCGCTGTTCGTGATCGCCAGCGGGCTGGCCTTCCTCGAAACCTCTGCCAACCCGTTCGTGACTTTGCTGGGGCCGCGCGAAACGGCGGCGAGGCGGTTGAATCTCGCGCAAGCCTTCAACCCGCTGGGTTCGATCGCCGGCATCCTGATCGGCCAGCACTTCATCTTCTCCGGCGTGGAGCACACGCCCGAGCAGCTCGCCGCGCTGAGCGCGGCGGAGCGCGCCGCGTTCGTTTCGCAGGAGACGGCGGCGGTGCAGATGCCCTATCTCACGATCGGCCTGATCGTGCTGGGCTGGGGCCTGCTGATCCTGCTGACGCGCTTTCCCGCCGTGCATGCGACGGAAGAGGGCGGCGGCGCGCACGATCGCGGCGTGCTCGGCCGGCTGCTGCGCGATCGCCGCTTCCTTGCCACCATGGCCGCGCAGTTCTTCTACGTAGGCGCGCAGGTGGGCGTGTGGAGTTACCTGATCCGCTACGTGCAGGCCACCATGCCCGGCACGCCGGCCAAGCTGGCCGCCAACTACATGCTGGTGTCGCTCGCCCTGTTCATGGCCGGCCGCTTCGCTGGCGGCGCGCTGATGCGTTACGTCGCGCCGCGCCGACTGCTGGCGGCGTTCGCTGCATTGAACATCGCCCTTACGGTGTTCGCCGTGCTGTGGCCGGGCGCCGCGGGCGCTTGTGCGCTGGTGGCGTGCAGCTTCTTCATGTCGGTGATGTATCCGACCATCTTCGCCCTGGGTGTGGAAGGCCGCGGCGACGACGAGCGCAAGCTCGGCTCCGCGCTGCTGGTGATGACCATCATCGGCGGCGCGGTGCTCACCGCCTGCATGGGCGCGGTGTCCGACGCGCTGGGCATCGCGCGGGCCATGCTGGTGCCGGTGGCGAGCTTCGTGGTGATCTTCCTTTTCGCGCGCCTGCGTGCGCCGACGGAGCGTTGAGATGGCGCGCCTCTACTTCGCGCTCGATCTGAAGGACGATCCGGCGCTGATCGCCGAATACGAACGCTGGCATGCGCCGGAGCAGATCTGGCCGGAGATCGTGGCCTCCATCCGGAATGCAGGCATCCGCGAGTTGGAGATCTTCCGCACGGGCAACCGCCTGGTGCTGGCGATGGACGTGCCGGACGACTTCGACGGCGCCGCGAAGGCGGCGGCGGATGCTGCCAACCCGCGCGTGCAGGCCTGGGAGGCCTTGATGGATACGTTCCAGCAGCGGCTTCCATGGGCGGCACCCGGGCAAAAATGGGTGCCGATGAAGCGCATCTTCGCGCTGGGAGAGTGTGCGTGAGGTGCTGGCTCGGTCGCTGAGGCGGCCGGGTCGTGCGCACGTTGGATGCTTTTCTCTCTCTTTATCTTCTTCTCTCCTTCTATATCGCTTTATTTCATTCTTTCTCATCGATACCTGCGGGTATCGCAAGAAGAAGTGTGGTCGAAAGGTGGCTTCCATGCAGACGATGCGAATGATTTCGCTCATACATTTAGACGTCTAAACGAAAAATGGTCGGCACACTTTCGTTGCGCATGCAGAGCGCAAGTCATCCTGGACAGGACGCAAGCGATCGTCTGCAATGCGATGCACGAAAATTGAGTGATCCACATCTCAAGTTTGTATGACGAAGCTTCTCGCTTTCGAAAAACTTGCATAACCTCACGATCGCGTCGGTGGATTTCCCACATCGAATCATTCACCGATGCCAACCGGTCGTTGCGTTTCGCGCCTGTCCTTCCTGGAAGGTGCGCGGGATCGCGCGACTCAACAGCGGGGTGCTACAGGGGCATTCGGTAACAGCGTTCGCAGCACGTATCGGGCAGCGGTATCCGACGCGAGGGCGTGTCCTGGCGTCACGGTCGCTTGTTGCCGGACGAAACGCGACGCCGTACGCCGCGGCCTTTGGCATCACGCGGGAGAGTGGAGCTTGGGCAAGTGTCGCGCGCCTAAACCGAGCCGATGGCAACCGCGGGTTTCGCGCAGACGCGGTGGCGAGGTTGCGCGCGCGCGCGTGGATCGCTCGTGCAAGTGCTTCTTCGCGCGCGTGTCCGTTTCTTCGCTTGGATCAGTCGCGACAACATCTCTTGGCGTGGCGCGCGTCGTCGATACGCGGGCGAACGGGACTGCGCCGTGCTCCACGGCTGCTCTCACGCACACTCGATTGCGACAAATCGCAATCCGATATAGCGAATATCGCAACGACGAAGTATCTTGCGGTTCATCGATAGTTGCCGCCCAATCGGGCTCGCCTTCTTTGGTCTCTCCTCACTGCTCTCCGGACATCCGCGCGTCGCGGGTGCGGACCGGCACGCGAGCGCGCGGCAAACATCGCTATCGATCGGCCGGCACTGGTTCATGCATCACGCCTCTCGCGCAGCAACGACGCGCGCAGCGGGGCGACGATGGAAACGAATGGAAAGGGGCGGACTTCCCAGGAAGGGAAGTGGCATGCGCAAGGGACACGTATCCATCCGATGGACGCAACAGGAGTAATCGACAATGACGTTGGCCGAGCCTAAGCGACCCCAGCGCCCGCCGATCCAGGGGATTCCCGACCGACTATGACGCGGCCCGAGCCGCATCCGTGCTGACGAACGCCTGACCCGGGCCATGCCCCGGGGCGTCGTCGCCGTGACGTTCGCGATCGGCGCGAACGCCTGAGTACACGGGCCGCGGAAACAAGACCGAGCACGCGCGCCGCACGCGCCGACAGCGTGGAACCGCTTTGAGGTTCCGCGCCAGGGGGTTTTGCGCGCCCGCGCCGCCGGCTCCGCGTGCCTTTTCGAATTGCACCTGCCCCACGCAGAGGAGATCGTCATGAACAAGATTTACGGCAAGGTCTGGAACCGCGCGCTGCAGCAGCTCGTGGTGGTGTCGGAGCTGGCGACGAGCCAGCCCGGCGGAAGCGCGCAGGGTGCCGTGCGCCATCGGTCGCGGCGCGGCGTGGGGGCGGGCCTTTTCCTGGGACTGGCGGCCTTCGGCGGCGCGGCGTGGGTATTGCCGGCGCATGCGCAATCGGTGGATTGCACCAGTACCAGTACCAGTTTCAACAGCACAGCCTCGTGCCTGGGCTACGCGGCCAAGGCCAGCGGCGTGGGCGCGACGGCGCTCGGTTCGCTGGCCACGACCGACGTGCTCGGCGGCGTGGCCGTCGGCTATTCATCCCATTCGGCGGGGCAGAACAGTATCTCGATGGGCTTCGGGGCCTATTCGACGGGTGTCAATTCCGTCTATCTCGGTGCGCGCTCGGGAGCGGGCACCGGTGCGCTTGCGAACAGCGCCATCGCTATCGGCCAAGATGTCACCGCGTCGGGAAGCAGCGCCGTCGCCATTGGCACCACATCGAAAGCTGTTGGCGGCAACGGCATAGCGATGGGGGCGTCCAGTTCCGTCGATGCCAATTCCGGCAACAGTGTGGCGATCGGTCCATCGGCTAGTGCGACCGGCGCCATCAATGCCGTTGCCCTTGGTTCGGGCGCCGCGGCAAGCACGGGCCAAGCCACTGCGCTGGGCGCATTCAGCAAAGCCTCGGCTGACGGTGCAACGGCGGTCGGGCTGTCATCGCAAAGCACCGCCACTCATGCGACCGCCGCTGGCTGGCAAGCTTATGCAACCGCGCTCAACGCGATTTATCTCGGCGCACGCACCGTGGGCACTGGCGCCTCGGCCGAATCGGCCATCGCCATCGGTACGGACGTGAGCGTGTCGGGCCAGTATTCGATCGGCATGGGCCTCCAGTCGGCGGTGAGCGGTGTCAATGCCGTAGCGATTGGCTACCTGACCAATGCGAGCGGGCAAGGGGCGGTCGTCTTGGGCTCGGGAGCCAACGGATCGGCCCTGAATGCGATAGCGCAAGGTGCAGGAGCAGTCGCCTCCGGCACCAATTCGATCTATATCGGTGCGCGCACGGCTACGGGTACGGGCGCCACCGGAGGGAGTGCGGTGGCGATGGGCACCGACGTGACCTCCACCGGTGCAGGTTCGATTGCCGTCGGTGTCCAATCCCTTGCCAACAAGGATTTCGCCGTGGGCCTGGGCGTGCGAGCCAGTGCCACCGGCATAGGCTCCACCGCGATCGGCGCAAATACCACGGCGGGTGCGAGCGCTAGCGGCGATAACTCCATCGCCATGGGTGGGCAATCTTCCGCTTCCGCCGCCAACGCGGTCGCCATCGGTTTATCCACTGTCGCCAGCTCGGCCGATGCAGTGGCGATCGGTAACGGCTCGTCCGCCACGGGCGGCAAGGCGGTGGCGGTC
This sequence comes from Dyella sp. BiH032, assembly GCF_031954525.1. Lineage (NCBI taxonomy): Bacteria > Pseudomonadati > Pseudomonadota > Gammaproteobacteria > Lysobacterales > Rhodanobacteraceae > Dyella > Dyella sp. BiH032. The sequence continues at coordinate 3,401,011 of NZ_CP134867.1, read as the reverse complement.
GGTTCCGGCAACGTCGCCAGCGGCAATGGTGCGGTGGCGATCGGCGATCCGAACACCGCGACGGGCAACGGTGCGATCGCCAGCGGCCTGGACAACACGGCCACCGGCAACGGCTCGGTCGCGATGGGCAATACCAACATGGTCGGCGGCGGCGGGCAGGCGGTGAGCACGCCGGGTACCGCGGCCCAGGGCGCGGTCGGCATCGGTTACCAGAACACCGTGGTCGGGCAGGGCAGCGTCGCCATCGGCAGCACGAGCAAGGCGCTGGCCGCGGGCGCCGTGGCATTCGGCGATACGGCGGTGGCCAACACCAACCAGAGCATCGCGATCGGCACCAGTTCGAGCGCCACCGGCGGGAGCGCCATCGCCATCGGCCGGATCAGCACCGCGAACGGGACGAATGCGGTGGCCCTGGGGGCCGGCGCCGGCGCGAACGCCAACAGCACGCTGGCGCTCGGAAACTCGGCAGCCGCCAACAATGTCGGCGACGTGGCGCTGGGCAATGGATCCACCACCGCTGCCGCGGTCGGTACTGCCAACTACACAATCGCCGGCACCACCTACAACTTTGCCGGCACCACCCCGACCAGCACCTTGAGCATCGGTACCACCACCAACCAGCGCACCATCACCAATGTCGCCGCCGGTCGCATCAGCGGGAGCAGCACGGATGCGATCAATGGCTCGCAGCTTTATGCGGTAACGCAGGCGATCAATGCCGTCGCGTCGTCTGCCTCGCCGGTGCATTACTACAGCGTCAATGACAACGGCGTGCAGGGCGGTAACTACCTCAACCGGGGTGCCAGCGGGGTCAATGCACTCGCCGCCGGTGTGAATGCCGTGGGTTCAGGCGCGTCGTCGGTGGCGGTCGGCAGCTCGGCCGTGGCGAGCAATGAATCCTCAGTCGCGGTCGGCGCGAGTACCAACGCAGCGGGCAGGTTGTCAGTAGCTGTCGGCCTGCAAGCCGCGGTCACCGACAACGAAGGAGTTGCCATTGGCTACATATCATCGGCGACGCTTGGCGGCGTGGCCATCGGCTCTCGGGCGGTGGCGAGCGCACAGAACGCCACCGCTCTGGGCTTCAGTGCCGAATCGAGCGGGTTGAGCTCGCTCGCGGTCGGGCCTTCTTCTAAGGCAAATAGTGACCTCAGTGCTGCAGTGGGTCCGGGCAACAGCGCCACGGGAGTGCGGGCGATAGCGGTAGGCGCGCAATCGGTAGCGAACGGAACGGCGGCGACGGTCTTGGGTGCTCAGGCTAACGCGACAGGCGACAACGCGCTGGCGATCGGAACGACAGCCAAAGCAAATGGAGCCAGCGCGACGGCTATCGGCAATGCATCGCAAGCGCTGGCAGCGTCCACCGTAGCGCTGGGTGATACCAATACGGTGGCGGCCGCGGCCGGGACGGGCTCCATCGCCGGCGGCCACAACTCGCAGGTGCTCGGCGGCACCGGCGCGGTAGCGCTGGGCGAAAGCCAGACCGTCAACGGCAACGGTGCGGTGGCGATCGGCGATCCGAACTCGGCCATCGGCAACGGCGCCGTGACAGTCGGTGCAAACAACACCTCCAACGGCGACGGCGCCGTGGCGATCGGCAACGGCAACAACGCGCAGGGCACCGGCTCCATCGCCTTGGGCAACGCCAGCGCCGCGCAGGCGGCCGGTGGCGTGGCGTTCGGCAATGGGGCAGTTGCTACCAATGCCAACGACGTGGCGCTGGGTTCGGGCTCCACCACCACCACGGCCGTGGGTACGGCGAGCTACACCATCGCCGGCACCACCTACAACTTCGCCGGCACCACGCCGGCCAGCACGGTGAGCGTGGGCGCGAGTGGCGCCGAGCGCACGATCACCAATGTCGCGGCGGGTCGCATCAGCAACAGCAGCACCGATGCGATCAATGGTTCGCAGCTGTGGGCCACTAACCAGGCGGTGGACAACCTCAGCAACGTGGTGGCGGCAGGTGCCACGCATTACTACAGCGTCAACGACGGCGGCACGCAGGGCGGCAACTACGCCAACAACGGCGCGACCGGCCTCAATGCGCTGGCCGCGGGCGTGGGTTCCACCGCGACGGCCGACAACAGCACGGCGCTGGGCCAGGGCACGGGCGTGTCGGTGCTGGGCGGCGTAGCGCTGGGTTCGGGCGCGGTATCCGATCGTGCGATCGCGCCGGCTTCCGGCTCGATCATCGTCGGCACCAACGTGATTCCGTACAACACCACGGACCGTAATCTGCTCGGCGCGGTGTCGGTGGGCAACACCACCGACTTCCGCCAGATCACCAACCTGGCCGACGGCACGCAGGACCAGGACGCGGTGAGCCTGCGCCAGTTGAAGGGCGCGATGAGTTCGTTCTCGGTGACGCCGATCAAGTACTTCCACGCCAACTCCGCCGCGTCCGACTCGGCGGCGATCGGCGCGGAGTCGGTCGCCATCGGTCCGCAGACCACGGTGAACGGCGACAACGGCATCGGCATGGGCAACGGGGCGATCGTGCAGCAGACCGCGCCGGGCGGTACGGCGATCGGCCAGAACGCCACGGTAAACCTGGCCGATGGCGTGGCGCTGGGTACGAACTCGGTGTCCAACGGCATCCAGGCGATGGCGCTGGGCGCGGGCTCGCAGGCGGCCTTCGCCGGCAGCGTCGCGCTGGGTGCGGGTTCGGTCACGGATGCGGCCGTAGGCACTGCCAACACCGTGATCAACGGCCAGACCTATGCCTTCGCCGGCACCACGCCAGGCAGCACGATCAGCGTGGGCGCGGTGGGTGCGGAGCGCACCATCACCAATGTGGCGGCGGGCCGTATCAGCGGGAGCAGTACGGATGCCATCAACGGATCGCAGCTGTTCCAGACCAACCAGGCGATCGGCACGGTCGGCACCAGCGTGACCAACCTCGGCAACACGGTCACCAACCTGGGCAACTCCATCGCCAACAGCTACGGCGGCAACACCACCTACGATCCGACCACCGGCACCTTGAACACCAGCATCACCTACGGCGGCAACACGTACAGCTCGCTGCAGCAGGTGTTCAACCAGATCGACACCGGCGGCATCAAGTACTTCCACGCCAACTCAAACCTGGCCGATTCGCTGCCGAACGGCTTGAACAGCGTGGCGATCGGCCCGGTGTCGACGGCCAACACCGAGAACGCGGTCTCGATCGGCAACGGCGCGACCGCCGGTGCCAACGTGGGTGACGTGGCCCTGGGTGCGGGCAGCACCACCGGCACGGTGGTGCAGACCGGCAGCGGCACCATCGCCGGCAATACCTACACCTATGCCGGCGCGACGCCGACCAGCACGGTGAGCGTGGGCGCGGTCGGGACCGAGCGCACGGTCACCAACGTGGCGGCGGGCCAAGTGAACGGCAACAGCACGGATGCGATCAACGGCAGCCAGCTGTACGCCACCAACCAGGCGATCGATACGCTCAACAACACGGTGATCGCCAACGCCATCCACTACTACAGCGTCAACGATGGCGGCACGCAGGGCGGCAATTACGCCAACAACGGCGCGACTGGTGCGAATGCGTTGGCTGCCGGTGTGGGCGCGAGCGCGACGGCCGACTCCGCCACGGCGCTGGGCCAGAACACCGGCGTCTCGGTGCTCGGTGGCGTGGCCTTAGGCTCAGGTGCGGTATCCGACCGCGCGATCGCACCGGCCTCCGGCTCGATCCTCGTCGGCACCAATGTCGTGCCGTACAACACCACCGACCGCAACCTGCTCGGCGCAGTCTCGGTGGGCAACGCCACCGACTTCCGCCAGATCACCAACGTGGCGGACGGCACGCTGGATCAGGACGCGGTGACCCTGCGCCAGTTGAAGGGGGCGATGGCCTCGTTCTCGGTCACGCCCATCAAGTACTTCCACGCCAACTCCACCGCGTCCGATTCGGCCGCGATCGGTGCGGAATCCGTGGCGGTCGGTCCCAAGACCACCGTAAATGGCGACAACGGCATTGGCATGGGCAACGGCGCGATCGTGCAGCAGACCGCGCCGGGCGGTACGGCCATCGGGCAGAACGCCACCGTCAACCTGGCCGACGGTGTGGCGTTGGGCACCAATGCCACCTCCAACGGCATCCAGGCGATGGCGCTGGGCGCGGGCACGGAGGCGGCGTATGCCGGCAGCGTGGCGCTGGGCGCGGGTTCGAAGACGGACGCGGCGGTGGGCACGGCCAGTGCGACGCTGGCAGGCACCACGTACAACTTCGCCGGCACGACGCCGGGCTCGACGGTGAGCGTGGGTGCGCTTGGCGCGGAGCGGACGTTGACCAACGTCGCGGCGGGCCGCATCAGCGGCAGCAGCACGGATGCGATCAACGGCTCGCAGTTGTATGCCACCAACCAGACGCTGCAGCAGCTGTACACCAGCCTGGAGAACCTCACCAACACGGTGAACAACATGCCGACCGGCGGTGGCGGCACGGTCAACAACAACCCCACGTACCAGACCAGCGTGGACAACAGTACGCACGCTTCGGCCACCGGCAACAACTCGACGGCGGTCGGCGCGGGCTCCACCGCCACGGGTGACAACAGCGTGGCGATCGGCGCGAACTCGGTGGCCAATACCGCCAATAGCGTGTCGGTGGGTTCGGTGGGCAACGAGCGCACCGTCACCAACGTGGCGGCCGGCACCAAGGCGACCGACGCGGTGAACGTCGGCCAGCTCAACGAGGCCATCGAAAGCGCCAAGAACTGGTCGAAGGACTACGTCGACCAGCGCTTCCAGACGGTGGACCGCGACCTCAACCGCATCGGCAATCGCGCCAACGCGGGCATCGCCTCGGCGATGGCGATGGCGAGTCTGCCGCAGGCATATCAGCCGAACCAGAGCTCGGCGGCGGTGGCGCTGGGTACCTTCCACGGCGAAAGCGGTATCGCGGTCGGCGTGTCCACCATCACCGAGAGCGGTCGCTACGTGTTCAAGCTCAACGCCACCACCAACTCGCGCGGCGATGCCGGCGCGGGCGTCGGTGCGGGCGTGGTGTGGTGAGGGCGGGCATGACCATGAGCGATATCAAAGGAGCCAAATCCATGCGTACTTCCTTCCAGCAGATCGCCGCGGCCTCGCTCGCGCTCGCCCTCGCCGCCGGCCTGACCGCCTGCGGCAACGTCAGCCACGACATCGCCAAGGACGGCGGGAACGCCAGCCAGATGGTGTGGCCGGATCCGGGCAGCGTGACGCCCATGCACAAGGGCGGCACCTTCCCGAACCTCGCCAACCTGCGGCAGATGAAGCCGGGCCTCAACAAGCCGCAGGTGTCGGACCTGATCGGCTATCCGCACTTCAGCGAAGGCGTGTGGGGCGTGCGGGAGTGGAACTACGTGTTCAACTTCCGCAAGCCCGGCACCGACGAAGTGACGGTGTGCCAGTACAAGGTGCTGTTCGACGAGAACAAGATCGCGCGCAGTTTCTACTGGAAGCCGGAAAGCTGCGCGGACCTGCTGAAGGAGCCAGCCCCGCCGGCTCCGGTGGCGGCGCCGCAATCGCATGAGCCGCGGGTGCTGTCGGCGGATGCGCTGTTCGCGTTCGACAAAGCTGAGCTATCGCCCGCAGGCCGCCGCACGCTGGACGATCTGGCCGCGGAACTGAAGGGGCAGGGCGACAAGCTGCGCTCGGTGCGCATTGCCGGGTACACGGATCGCCTGGGCGGCGAGGCGTACAACCAGGCGTTGTCGCAGCGGCGCGCGGAATCGGTGAAGGCGTATCTGGTGGCGCAGGGCGTGCCGGCCAGCCGCATCAGCGCGGAGGGGTTCGGCAAGGCCGATCAGGTGAAGGAGTGCGCCGACGGTCCGCGCGCGCAGTTGATCGCGTGCCTGGCGCCGAACCGGCGCGTGGAGGTGCGGATCGACGGCGACGACTGAGGCCGTGCCCGGCTCTGTCGGACCGCGGCGGAGCCGGGCATCCACTTGCATTCGGACAAGACATAGCAAGGGCGATAGTCGCCGTCGTGCTGGTCCTGGCGGCGCCATCGTGGTAGGTCACGAACGCCTGGTGGGCATCCCCGGCGTGCAGGGACAACGCGAAGTGGTGACCATGTACGAAGTGCGCGATGGCCGGATCGTCAAGGTATGGTTTCACGCGGTTCGGTAGAGGTTGTCATGGAGTTCTTGGTCGTGAAGCTCTTCTCCCCTCCGGGGAGAAGATGCCGGTAGGCAGATGAGGGGCGGGTGCTCGAGAAAGCGTTTCGACGGAGCGAGGCAAGCTCTGCTTTTCCTGCTTCTACGCTTCGCCCGGCCCCTCACCCCAACCCTCTCCCCGGAGGGGAGAGGGGGTAAGGACTGAGGTTGTCGTGGAGTTCTTCGTCGTGAAGCTCTTCTCCCCTCCGGGGAGAAGATGCCGGCAAGCAGATGAGGGGCGGGTGCTCGAGAAAGCGTTTCGACGGAGCGGGGCAAGCTCTGCTTTTCCTGCTTCTACGCTTCGCCCGGCCCCTCACCCCAACCCTCTCCCCGAAGGGGAGAGGGGGCTGGGCTTTCAGCGCAGAATCCACTGCTGTGGCGCCAGGCCGTTGTCGGTCCATATCTGCAACTGCGTGCCATGCGTAGTGGAACCGGCCGGATCGTCCAGCATCAGTGACCCCGAGGCCTGGTTCATCAGCTTGTAGCTGCCGTTGCCCAGGTCCATGAATTGCCAGTTCTGGTTGGCATTGTTGGCACAGCCCCACAGGGTCACGAGATTGCCGGGCGCGGTGCTGCCGCCGGTGTTGTCGACGCACAGGCCGGTCTGCTGGTTCTGGATGCTGAACCAGCCGCCGCCCTTGGCGTGCACGGTCCAGTTCTGCACCGGTGCGCCGTTGCAATCCCACAGTTCCGCGCTGGTGTTGTTCGCGGTGGACCAGCCGGTGTTGTCCAGGCATAGCGACGGCGCCTGCACGCTCTGGAAGACGTGCGTCGAGCCGTCGGCGGGCAGGCGGTTCCACGGCTCGCTGGCGAAATACACGATGCAGCCGCCGTTGAGGTAGTCCGAGGCCAGTTCCAGGATGCGCGAGCCGTCCGCCGCCGGCAGCAGGGCGGAGGAGTAGTTCGGGCAATAGTTGTCGTACGCGCCGGGTACCTGCACGGGCGCGGCGATGGTGTACCAGTTGCCGGCGCCGTCCGCGTTGGTGTTGACGAACAGCACCTTGCCGTTGGAGGGAGACACGCTGCCGTTGGATTCGTACATCACCTGCCCGACCAGCAGGATGGCGCCGTTGGAGGAGAGTACCGACGGGCTCCACTTATTGAGCGGGGCATGCTCCAGATACTGGCCGGCGGCCGTCTGAACCTTCGTGCCCATGTTGGCGGGATCGCCGTAGTTCCAGCCGTCGGTGGAAGTGCGCGAGAACACCGTGCAGGCTGCGGGGCCGCACAGTTCGTAGCTCATGAAGAAATGGCCGTTGGGCAGCTTGCTGACCGTGATCATGCCCGGGCGATCGCCGGGAATAGTGCTGCGCACGGTGTCGGTCCGGTCCTGCCAGCTGCTGCCGTTGTAGGTGCGGATCTGCGACAGCTTCTGGCTGCAGCACGGGTCGGTTTCGTCGGACCAGAACATCACCAGCGCGCCGTCGTTGGCGATGCTGAATTCCGGCTCCCACAGGCCATGGCTGGCGTCGCCGGCGAGTACCGGCGTGCTGTGGTAAGTCCACGACACACCCTGGTTAGTGCTGACGTAGACCTCCACGGCCGGCGTGTTGCCTGAGAAGTACGACGCGGCCGAGATCAGCGTGCCGGCGGCCAGCGAGCCGACCTGCTGCGGCAGTTCGTACAGCGTGGCGCAGCAGCGTTCGGTGCTGCCCGCCGCCGTGGGCACGGGGCCGAGCAGGTTCCAGCTCGCGCCGCTGTCGTTGCTCTGGAAGATGATGCCGTTGGTGCTGGCGATGAGCCGGCCGTAGGTGTTGGCGGGGCCGTGTTCGAGACGTACGACGCGAGGATAGAGCGTGCTGCCTTGCAGGACGGTGCCGGTCGCGGCGTGGGCGGTGCCCAGGGGCATGAGCAGGCACAGGAAACACAGACAGGACCACCAGGAACGGATGCGTTGCATGACGTTCTCTCCGGATGAGTAGGTGGCGTGTTTTGAAAGTGTGGAGCGTGTGGGCCGGTGGTCCGGCCTCGTGTCGAAACTCTTCTCCCCCTGGGGAGAAGATGCCGGTCCCACGGGGACTTCCTTCGGTCGCAGCAGATGAGGGGCGGGTGCTCGGGAAAGCGTTTCTATGGAGCGGGGCAAGCTCTGCCTTTCCTGCTTCTACGCTTCGCCCGGCCCCTCAACCCAACCCTCTCCCCGGAGGGGAGAGGGAGCTAAAAAATGCGGTCAGCGGCCGATCTCGCGCAGCCGCTTGCCGGACATCAGGTTGCGCTCGATCTGTTCCAGCGTGACGCCCTTGGTCTCCGGCACCAGCCAGAAGGTCAGCACGATGAACACGGCGTTGAGCGCGGCGTACAGCCAGAACGTGTTGGCGTTGCCGATGCTGTTGAGCAGGCTGAGGAAGGTGTAGCCGACGATGGTGTTGGTGATCCAGTTGGTGCAGGTGGAGACGCCGATGCCGAAGTCGCGTCCCTTGAGCGGCTGGATTTCCGAGCACAGCGTCCAGATCAGCGGGCCGGCCGACATCGCGAAGCCCACGATGAACATCAGCAGCATCGCCACCGTGATGTACTGCTCGGTCTGGCCGTTGATGCCGCCGTTCATCATCGCGCCCACCGCGCTCAGGCCCGCGGCCATCACGGCGAAGCCGGTGTAGAGGATGGGTTTGCGGCCCCAGCGGTCGATCAGGGCGATGGCGATGAAGGTGGCCAGCACGTTGGTCAGGCCGACCAGCGCGGTGAACCACATCTGGGCGGCCGTGTCGTAGCCCATCTCCTTGAAGATGCGCGGCGCGTAGTACATCACCACGTTCATGCCGGTGAACTGTTGCATGAGCTGCAACAGCGCGCCCAGGTACACCGAGCGGCGGAAGTTGCGGTTCTCGGCGAACAGGTCCCAGCCGCGCTGCGGAGTCTTGAGCTGTTCCTCGATGTCGGCCGCTTCGCGCGCCACCACCACCTCGTCGCCGCGCAGGCGGCGCAGCACTTCGATGGCCTCGTCGCGGCGGCCGCGCATCATCAGCCAGCGCGGGCTGTCGGGCAGGCCCAGCACGCCCAGCAGGAACAGCGCGCCGGGGATGGCAATGATGCCCAGCATCCAGCGCCAGGCGCCGTGATAGCTGAAGGCGGTGTCGGAGAGGAAGGCCACCAGGATGCCGATGGTGATCATCAGCTGGTAGGTGGAAATCATCGCGCCGCGGATGCGTTCCGGCGCCACCTCCGCCAGGTACAGCGGCGCGGTGAACGTGGCCAGGCCGATGGCCAGGCCCAGGATCACGCGCGCGGCGATCAGCGTATCCGGCGACCAGGCAAGGCCGCACAGCAGCGAGCCGAGCACGAACAGCACCGCGCCCAGGATCAGCGAGCGCTTGCGGCCCAGGTGGGAGGACAGCCAGCCGGCGCCCAGCGCGCCGGCGGCGGCGCCGAGCATCATGGAGCTGACGATCATCTCGATGACGTGGTCGCTGACGGCGAATTCATCCTTGATGAACTGGGTGGCGCCCGAGATCACGCCGATGTCCAGCCCGAACATCAGGCCGGCCAGCGCGGCGAGCACACAGGTGTAGATCACGGTGCCCCGGGTTCGGGCGATGGGTGACGCGATGGCTTGGGAGTTCATGGGACTGACGACCTCGCTTGCGTGAATGGGTACCGCCGGTGGTGTGGTGCGACCGGGTAGGTCTGGAACGGGTATCAGGAAGCCGCGCCGGGCGGCGAGCCGCGGAAGCGCGGTTCGGGCAGACCGGCGACGCCGGCCTCCACGGCGAACAGCGCGCCGGCTTGCGATTGCGATGCCAGCGCGTCGGCGCTCAGGCCGTCGCGCGCGCTGGTGACGTAAAGCGTGTCCAGTCCGCGGCCGCCGAAGGCGGGGCGGGTCGGTTGCGCGGCAGGCACCGGCACGACGCGATCGACCTGGCCGTCCGGCGCATAGCGCACGACCTGGCCCAGGCCCCATTGCGCGTTCCAGAGGAAGCCCTGCGCGTCCACCGCCGAGCCGTCGGGTTCGCCGCGCGGATCGTCGATGCGCGCGAAGACGCGCGGCTCGCCGCAGCGGTCGCCGTAGTCGCAGCATTGGATGACTCGCGAAGGCGAGTCGCAGAAATACATCGTGCGGCCGTCCGGGCTGAAAGCGAGGCTGTTGCTGATGCCAACTCCCGGGAGATTAAGCCGTTCCAGCGTGAGGTCCGCGTTGAGACGGTAGAACGCGCCGATCGGTTGCCGCGTCTCGCCGGGCGCGGGTTCGTGCAAGGTGCCGAACACGAAGCGGCCCTGGCGGTCGCAGGCGCCGTCGTTGAGGCGCGTGGGCAGGCCGGATTCGACCTCCATCAGCGGCAGCAGGGTTTCGTCGTCCGGGCGGAAGAACGCCAGCCGGGAAGCGAGCCCGAGCAGCAGCCAGCCTTCCGTCTCGCACAGCGCGAGGCAGCCCAGGCGCTCGGGCATGGTCCAGCGGCGTACCTCGCCGTTGGCGGGGCGGTGGCGCCACAGCGTGGCGGCGTGGATATCCGTCCAGTACAGCGCCTGCTCGCGCTCGCACCAGAGCACGCCTTCGCCGAGGGTGTTGGCAGGGTGGTGGACGACGCGCAGGTTCATACCCAGCCGCCGTCCACGAGGAAGGATTGGCCGGTGCACATGCGGCTGTCGTCGGCGCCCAGGAACAGTGCGGCGCGCGCGAGATCCTCGGCCATCAGATAGCCGGGCAGGCACTGCACGCGCTTGATCTCCGCTTCGCCTTCCTCGTCCAGCCACAGGCGGCGCTGCTTCTCGGTGATCACCCAGCCCGGCACCAGCGCGTTGATGCGGATGCGGTCGTGGCCCAGTTCGCGCGCCAGGCCATTGACCAGGCCGTGCACCGCGGACTTGGCCATGGCGTACATCGGGTAGCCGGCGTTCTTCTTCATCCAGCCGGTGGAGCCCAGGCAGATCACCGAGCCGCCGCCGAGCGCGCGCATGTCCTCGCGCACGGCCTGGGTGGCGAAGTACTGGTGGCGCAGATTGATGGCGATGTTGCGGTCGAACTGTTCGCCGGTGGTGTCGCCGAAGCTGTGGCGCACGTCGTTGGCGGCGTTGTTCACCAGGACACCGACCGGACCGTGCGCCTCGCGCGCGGCGGCGATCGCCGCGTGCAGCGCGTCGAGGTCGGTGACGTCGCAGGGAAGGAATAGCGGGCGGTGGCGTTCGCCCGCGAGGCTTTCGGCCAGCGCCGCGCCATGCTCGCGATCGATGTCGACGAAGGCCACGCGGCTGCCCTGGCGGGCGAAGTGTTCCACGAAGGCGGCGCCGATGCCGGTGGCGCCGCCGCTGACGAACACGTTGCGGTCGCGCAGGCTCGGATAGGTGGCGAACTCGCTCATGCTCACCACTCCGCCACGCTGCCGTCGGCGTGGCGCCACAGCGGATTGCGCCAGCGGTGGCCGATCTTGGCGCGCTCGGCGACGTATTCCTCGTTCACCGTGATGCCGAGGCCCGGGCCGGTGGGCATGGTGACGTAGCCGTCCTGGTAGGCGAACACGCCGCGGTCGGTCACGTAGTCGAGCAGGTCGTTGGAGGCGTTGTAGTGGATGCCCAGGCTCTGTTCCTGGATGAAGGCGTTGTGGCACACCGCGTCCAACTGCAGGTTGGCGGCCAGCGCGATGGGGCCGAGCGGGCAATGGAAGGCGACCGCCACGTCGTAGGCCTCGGCCATGGCCGAGATCTTGCGCGTCTCGGTGATGCCGCCGGCGTGCGAGGGGTCCGGCTGCAGGATGTCGACGCCGCCGATCTCCAGCACGCGCTTGAAGTCGTAACGCGAGTACAGGCGCTCGCCCAGTGCGATGGGGGCAGGCGAAACGGCGGCCAGTTCCGGGATGCATTCGAGATGCTCGGACAGCACCGGTTCCTCGATGAACATCAGCTTGTACGGTTCCAGCTCGCGCATCAGCACCTTCGCCATCGGCTTGTGCACGCGGCCGTGGAAGTCCAGGCCCAGGCCTACATGCGGGCCTACCGCGTCGCGCACGGCCTGCACGTTGGCGATGACGCGCTCGACCTTGTCGAAGCTGTCGACATATTGCATCTCCTCGGTGGCATTCATCTTCACCGCGGTAAAGCCGCGGGCCACCGCCTCCATCGCCGCGCGCGCGGTGTCGGCCGGGCGGTCGCCGCCGATCCACGAATACACGCGGATGCGATCGCGCACCGGGCCGCCGAGCAGGGCGTGCACAGGCTGGTTGAGGTCCTTGCCCTTGATGTCCCACAGCGCCTGGTCGATGCCGGCGATGGCGCTCATCAGGATCGGACCGCCGCGGTAGAAGCCCGCGCGGTACATCACGCTCCACAGGTCTTCGATGTGGCGCGGGTCCTTGCCCACCAGGTAGTCGGCCAGCTCGGCGACCGCCGTCGCGACGGTTTCGGCGCGGCCTTCGACGACCGGCTCGCCCCAGCCGCTGATGCCGGCATCGGTATCGATGCGCAGGAACAGCCAGCGCGGCGGCACGAGGAAGGTGGTGAGGCGGGTGATCTTCATGCACGGGTTCCTTGCGAATCAGCATGTAGGTGCTGCCAGGCCTCGGCGAAGTCGCGCGCGCGGGCGGCGACGTCGGCGGCCGGGCGGCCGGGTGCGTACAGCGACGAGCCGATGCCGAAGCCGGCGGCGCCGGCGGCCAGCCATGGCGCCATGTTGTCCGGCGCGATGCCGCCGACCGGCAGCACGGCGAGATCTTTCGGCAACACCGCGCGCCAGGCCTTGAGCACGGCGGGCGAGGACTGCTCGGCGGGAAAGAGCTTGAGCGCATCGGCCCCGGCGGCCAGGGCGGCGAACGCCTCGGTGGGCGTGGCCACGCCGGGCACGCAGTACAGGCCGGCCTGCTTGGCGGCGCGGATCACCGCGGTGTCCGCATGCGGCATCACGATCAGGCGGCCGCCGGCGTCGGCCACGTCCTTGACGCGCGCGGGATCGAGCACGGTGCCGGCACCGACCAGGTAGCCGTCGCCGAGCGCATCCACCAGGCGGCGGATGCTCGTGCAGGGATCGGGCGAATTGAGCGGCACTTCCAGGATGCGGAAACCGGCGGCGGCGAGTGCGCCGCCGATGTCCACGGCTTCGTCGGGTTGCAGGCCGCGGAGGATCGCGACCAGCGGCAGGGGATGCAGCCAAGCTTTCATGACGTGGGGACCGTCGCTTGCGGGGAAACCAATCCGGCCGCGGCGGCGATGCGCCACAGGCCAAGGGCGGTGGTGCCTTCCGGCGCGCGTTCGAGGCGCAGCCCGAACACAGGGGCCGCGCGCAGGTAGCGTTCGCACAGCGGGCCTTCGCCGACCATGGGAATGGAGATGCCGGCGTCGGCCCAGCCGGCGGCCAGCGCCATGCGCAGTTCCTCGCCGATCAGCAGGCCGGAGAGATAGTCGGGTACCGCGGCGGCGTCGAGCTGTCCATCGAGCATCAATGCGCGCGCCGAGAACAGCCGCGACAGCGCACCGGCCGGGCCGCTGTCGCGTGCGGCATCGACGCCGCGGCGGAACGCGGCCTCGTCGTCACTCGCCTCGGGCAGGGCGGCGCCAAGAATGGAATGCTGGCGCAACAGGCCGTACAGCTCGCCGGTCATCACCGTGGCGAAGCCGGCGACGCCGCCGTGCTCCAGCCGCACCCATTTGCTGTGCGTGCCGGGCAGCAGAAGGCGCGTGGTGGAGGGTTGCTGCGCCAGCACGCCCGCGATCTGCGTCTCTTCGCCGCGCATCACGTCGGGACGTTGCGGGTCGCGCAGGCCGGGCACGAGGTGGAGCTGCCGTCCATCCGGCGTCTCCATGCGGGTGAGCTGACGGGCGAGCCGCTCGACGCCGGTGGGCGTATCCAGATAAGGCACTTCGCGCCAGCCGTTGCGGCTGCCGACCATGCCGCAGGCGAGTGCCGGCAGCGCGGGCCAGCCTTGCACGGCCAGGGCGAACGCTTCGGGAAAACCGCCGGCGGGCAGCTGGCGGATGCCATGGGGCAGGGCGCGAGCTTCGCGCACCGCGCCGCCGCCGTCGAACAGATAGGCACGCAGATGCGTGCTGCCCCAGTCCAGGCCGATCAGCGCCGTGCTCACGCGGTGGCCTTCCGGCGGGAGCGGGGGCGGCTGCGGCGCATGTTGTCGCGCGAGTCCGCGATCATCGACAGCATGACCTTGCGCGCAACCTCGGGCTGTTTGCGGCGGATCGCCTCCAGCACCTGCTGGTGGTACGGCAGCGAATACTTGAAGTCGCCCGCGCTGCGCGCGGACAGACTGAAGAAGGCGCTCAGCGCGGTCTCCACCACGGAGAACAGCGAGTGCAGCAGTTCGTTGCCGGTGGCGTGCAGCACGGCGTCGTGGAAGCGCACGTCGGCCGTGGTCCATTCCTCCAGGGTCTGAGCGGCATCCATCTCGCGGTAGGCGGTGTCGATCTCCGCCAGCTGCGCGGCAGTGCGATGGCGCGCGGCGGCGGCCGCGGCGGCCGGCTCGATCAGCTCGCGCATTTCCACCAGCTTGTCGACGAAGTCGTCGGTGGGCATGGAAGCGCAGCGCCAGGCCAGCACGTCGGCGTCAAGCTGGTTCCAGTGACGCTCTTCCTGCACGCGTGCGCCGACGCCGGTGCGCGAGGCGATGAGGCCTTTCGCGGAAAGCACCTTCAGGGCCTCGCGCAGCGCCGTGCGGCTGACGCCGAGGTTCTCGGCCAGGGTCTCTTCGCGGGGAAGCACCTCGCCGGGCTTGACTCTTCCACTGACGATGCGCTGGCCGAGTTCGTGCATCACGTGTCCGTACAGGGTGCGAACAGCGGGCGGCTTCTTCATGAATTCCTCGATCCCCAATGTCTCTCTCTATATGGAGAGGCGGCATCGCCGCATATGCCCGGCCTTCGCGGTGCCGGATCGGTTTGTCATACAAACGGACTATAAGCACTTCGCTCGCGTCCTGCCAAGCGTTGTGATCGATCCGGATGGCATCGGCGCATGGAGCATCCATCGATGGCGATGACGCATTGCGATATTTCGCAAGTCGATTGTGAAATCGGCGGACATGTAACGAACCGCGTAACGCTCTTGGCACGGCGCCCTGGGGCTGGACAACGGTGTCATCCATCGCTCGATGGTGCACCGCGCAAGGCGCGCAAAAGGTGCCGAAGGTCCCTTGCACGATAATCATACAATGTGGTTGCATGCGCCGTCCCGTAAGGGTGGCGAAGGGGAAGTGACGTATGCGACGTGCAGTGATCCTGGGTTCCTTGCTAGGTGCGATGACGATGGCGGCGACGGTGCAGGCGGCGGAAGCGAAGTGCGAAACGTTCGGGTCGTTGCCGGACGGCAGCCATGTCGACGCGGTCGTGCTGGACAGCGGGCACGGCGTGCGCGTCCGCGTGATCGCCTACGGCGCCAGCCTGCAGGAAGTGGTCGCGCCGGATCGCAGCGGCAAGGGTGCCAACATCCTGCTGGGCTATGCCACGCTCGACGATTATCTGAAGAAACCGCAGTACTTCGGCGCCACGGTGGGCCGCTATGCCAACCGCATCGCCAAGGGCCGCTTCACCCTGGACGGCCATGAGTACAGCGTGCCCGTGAACGATGGCCCCAATTCGCTGCACGGCGGCACCAAGGGCTTCGACAAGGTGCTGTGGACGATCGGCGCGGTGAAGAACGGCGCGGATGGCGCAAGCGTCACGCTGACGTATGTGAGCCCCGATGGCGACATGGGCTATCCAGGCAAGCTGACTGCCACGGCCATCTATACGCTCGATGCGCGCAACCGCCTCACCATCGAGTACCGCGCCACCACGGACAAGCCCACCGTCGTCAACCTGACCAACCACGCCTATTGGAACCTCGCCGGCGAAGGCTCGGGCAGCGTGATGGCGCAGAAGCTGACCATTCCGGCCGAGACCTTCCTGCCGATCGACAAGACATCCATACCGCTGGGCGAGTTCAAGCCGGTGGCCGGCACGCCATTCGATTTCCGCCAGGGCAAGCCGATCGGCCGCGACATCCGCACCAACGATTCGCAGCTGCTCAACGGCCGCGGCTACGACCATGACTTCGTGATCGCGCGCGACGTGGCGAAGGAGCCGCGCGTGGTGGCGAAGGTGGAGGATCCCGCCTCCGGCCGCATCATGACGCTCAAGTCCACCATGCCCGGCCTGCAGTTCTACTCGGGCAATTTCCTCGATGCGACCAGCGTCGGCACCGGCGGCCAGGTGTACCGCCAGGGCGACGCGTTCGCGCTGGAGCCGCAGTTCCACCCCGACACGCCCAACCAGCCGGCCTTCGGCTCGGCGCGGCTGGCGCCAGGGCAGGAGTATCGCCACGTGATCGTGTACGAGTTCGGCACGGAGCCTGCGCAAGCCAAGCACTGACGGGCGTCAGGACGCCCGCCGCATGCCAAGACGAAGGTGCCCTTCCGCGGGCGCCGCGGGGCCGCTTTGCCTGATGCGGCCGAAAACATCCGAGCCTCCGGCGAAGACCGGCGGTCACCAAGAAGCGAGAAGGGGAGTTCGACATGAAGCACGCATTGATGGCGACGGCACTGGGACTGGCGGCTCTGCTCGCCGCGCCCCAGTCCTTCGCGCGGGATACCGCCGCGCGCTGGACGCCTGCCGAAGCCAAGGCCTGGTACGCCAGGCAGTACTGGCCGCTGGGCAGCAACTACCTGCCGGCCAACGCGATCAACGAGCTGGAGATGTGGCAGGCCGACACGTTCGACACCGCGCGGATCGACAAGGAACTCGGCTGGGCGCAGCAGCTGGGCATGACCACCATGCGCGTGTTTCTGCACGACCTGCTGTGGCAGCAGGATGCGGCCGGCTTCAAGCAGCGCATCGACCAGTTCCTGGCGATCGCCGACAAGCATCACATCAAGCCGATCTTCGTGTTGTTCGATTCCTGCTGGGATCCGGAGCCGAAGCTGGGCCCGCAGCGTCCGCCGATCCCCGGCGTGCACAACTCCGGCTGGGTGCAGAGCCCGGGCGTGGCCCTGGCCGACCCGAGCCAGTATCCGCGCTTCGAGCAGTACGTGAAGGACATCGTCGGCAGTTTCGCCAAAGACCCGCGCGTGCTCGCGTGGGACGTGTGGAATGAACCGAACAATCCGGGCGGCGGCAACTATGACGCCAAGGAACCGAAGGACAAGTTCAACCTGGTCGCCAAGCTGTTGCCGCAGGTATTCGCCTGGGCACGCAGCGCATCGCCGACCCAGCCGCTGACCAGCGGACTGTGGGAACACGAGGACTGGTCCGACCCGGCCAAGCTCGATGCGGTGGAGCGCACGCAGATCGAGCAGTCCGACGTGATCAGCTTCCACAACTACGGCTGGCCCGAGGATTTCGCGCGCCGCGTCAAACAGCTGGAAGGCTACGGCCGTCCGCTGATCTGCACCGAATACATGGCGCGCGGCAACGGTTCGACCATCGACGGCGTACTGCCGCTGGCCAAGAAGCTGGACGTCGGCATGGTCAACTGGGGCTTCGTCGACGGCCGCTCGCAGACCATCATGCCGTGGGATTCCTGGCAGCGGCCGTACACCTTGCAGCCGCCGACGCTGTGGTTCCACGACCTGCTGCACGGCGATGGCACGCCGTACCGCCAGCGCGAGGCGGAGATCTTGCGCGCGCTATCGCACGCACCGCGTGGCGTGGTGCCGGCGGAGGCGTCGGCATATCCGGCCGGAGCACTGCTCAAGGCGCGCTGACCCTCACTCGCGCCGCAACCGACGGCCCGCGAGGCGCGGGCCGCCATGTCTTTCTCAACGCTTGCCGCCGGCACGCGCCGGTAGCGCTCGACTCCGATCAACGGGGAGGTTTGCCGCATGAACCGCTATCGCATCCCGCTGTCCCTGCTCGCCATGGCGGTCGCCGCCGCACTGGCGCCCGCTTACGCCGCCGACACCAACGGCGCCGATCCGCAGCAGGCCACCACCGACCAGTCCGCCGCCGCGCCGGCGGCGCAGACGCCGGCCAAGAAGAAACCGGGCGCGTCCGGCGAAGCCGCCACGCAGAACGCCATCAACCTGACCGGCGTGACGGTTACGCCGTTGCGCGACAGCCTCAAGAGCGCGCAATCGATCAAGCAGGATTCGCAGCTGGTCGTCGACTCGATCGTCGCCGAGGACATCGGCAAGCTGCCGGACAACAGCGTGGCCGACGCGCTCAAGCGCGTGACCGGCGTGCAAGTGGCGCAGGGCTTCCAGGGCGAGACCACCACCGTGGTGATCCGCGGCCTGCCCAATGCGGTGACCACGCTCAACGGTCGCCAGATCTTCAGCGCGGGCGGGCGCCAGTTCTCCTTCCAGGACCTGCCGGCGACGGCGGTGAGCGCGCTGAATGTCTACAAGTCGACCGACGCGACCATGGTGACCGGCGGCATCGCCGGCACGGTGGACATCCGCACGTTCCGCCCGTTCGACTTCGACGGCTTCAAGGTGGCCGGCACGCTGACCGAGACCAACCAGAAGTACGGCGCGCATACCGATCCGACCGCCAGCTTCCTGATCAGCAATCGCTGGAAGACCGACTACGGCGAGTTCGGCGCGCTGCTGAACGCCGGCATCAACACCATGCACTACGACTACAACGTGTCGTATGTGGACGACAACCTGACCCGCGTGCTCACCGACGGCGCGGGCAATCCGGTGCGTGCGCAGAACGGCAACCTGCTGGTGGCGCCCAATCAGTACGGCGCCAACTACAACATCGGCTGGCGCAAGCGTCCGGAGGCGAACTACGCCCTGCAGTGGAAGCCGAACGACAACACCGAGGTGTACCTGGAAGGCCTGTACACCTGGCTTTCCGACCAGTACAACCAGCCGTTCTACTTCTCCGGTCCGCAGAACGTGGTAGCGCCATCGCAGTTCACGGCCAGCGGCTCGTGCTTCCCGATGGGACTTCCGGGTTCGCCGTATCACGGGCAGACCATCTGCCCGCTCAACAGCGCGCAGTTCACCGGCAATTACTATGCCGCCACCAGCACGCAGGCACACGAGGACTGGGGCCACAACATCCAGAACTCGCTGGGCATCAAGTGGCATGGCGACAAGCTCAACCTGTCCGGCGACGTGACACGCAACGCGGCCAGCTACCAGAATCAGCGCTTCGTGCTGGACACCTACCTGGATGCGTCCAGCTCGCCGCTGACCACGTATTACAACTATCCGAACAACTGGGGCCTGGTCGGCAATCCCCAGATGAACCCGGCGAACTACTACCTCAACGGCCTGTACCAGCAGTGGAACAACAACCGCGCAACGCAGACCGCCTGGCGTTTTGACGGCGACTACAGCCTGGACAACGCCTTCTTCAACTCGGTGAACTTCGGCCTGCGCTATGCCGACACCAATGCCCAGGCCACCGGCGCCCAGTTCGGCCAATCGCCTCCGGGGGGCGCGTACCTGCCGGACGGCTCGCCGAATCCGGCCAACAACGTGCTCTCGCTGTTCGGCCCGCAGTACTTCTGCAACGTGCCGCGGACCGGCGCCGTACCGGGCAGTGCGCTGACCGGCTGCTACAACTACCTGCTGAACAATGCCGACGCGCTGCGCCAGTTCTACGGCCTGCCCACCGGCCGGCTGCCGGCGCAGCAGGGTCAGTACTTCGATATCACGGAGAAGACGTATTCGCTGTACGGCCAGCTCAATTATGGCAACGAGATGTTCGGCATGCCGTTCGAAGGCGTGATCGGCGTGCGCCTGGAGCGCATCAAGCGCGATCTCAACGCCTTCACGTACGACAACTCGACGCAGCTGTATTCGCCCATCGGCCTGAACACCAGTCAGCGCGAGGCCTTGCCGAACGTATCGTTCAACCTGCATCTGCGCGACGATCTGCAGATGCGCCTGTCGGCCGGCAAGACCGTGCAGTATCCGGACTTCGGCCAGCTCAATCCGTCGTTGTCGCTGAGCCCGGCCACCGCCAACACCATCGCCACCGGCGCAGGCGGCAATGCGTACCTCAAGCCGACCAAGTCGAACAACTATGACGCCACCCTGGAGTGGTATTTCAACGAGGTCGGCTCGCTGACCGGCGGCGTGTTCTATCACGACATCACCGGCTACATCGAAAACTATACGTTCGAGCAGAACATCGGCGGTACCACGTACTTGATCTCCGGTCCGCAGAGCGCGGGCTCGGGTCACCTGGACGGCGTGGAACTGGCGTACACCCAGTTCTTCAACTTCCTGCCCGGCGCGTGGAGCGGCCTGGGCGTGCAGGCCAACTACACCTATATCGACAGCAAGCTCAAGACGCCGTCGATGACCGGCGACGGCTTCATCAGCGCGCCGTTCCAGAACGTGTCGAAGAACAACTACAACCTGGTGCTGATGTACGAGAAGTACGGCATCTCCGCGCGTCTGGCGTACAGCTATCGCAGCCGCTATCCGGAATTCTTCCTGGCGGCGACCAATGTGATCGGCAACAACGCGCAGATGTACGACGAGCCGGCCAGCATGCTGGACCTGTCGCTGGGCTACGACATCAACAAGTATCTGACCGTGGTGCTCAACGCCACCAACCTGCTGGGCAAGGACTTCCATTCCTATGCGGGTTCCGGCAAGGCCATGCCGCAGGACCTGCGCTACCAGGACCGCTCGGTGGGCCTGGGCGTGCGCTTCAAGCTCTGACGGAAGGCGCGCGTGCCGCCGGCATGGCGGCACGCGTGGCCCGGGAAAGGAGGGCGTTACGTGAAACGGCCATACGCGAGCTTGCGTCCGGTACTCGTCGCCGGTGCGCTTTGCCTGGCGCCGCCCGGCATGGCGGCGCAGTTCACGAATCCCGTGTTCGTGGGGCAGGACCCGTGGGTGACGTATGTCGACGGCACCTACTACTACAGCAGCGCCAACTGCGGCGTGGCGGACATCTGTGTCAAGCAGTCGAAGACGCTGACCGGCCTGGCCACGGCTCCATGGGTCGGCGTGTGGAAGCATGGCGGTGAGCGCGCCCCCAACGGCAAGGAAATCTGGGCGCCCGAGCTGCATCGCATCGATGGCCGCTGGTACGTCTATTACGCGGCCGACGACGGCAACAACGATCATCACCGGCTGTTCGTGCTCAGCTCCGACGGCGGCCCCGGGCTTGGCAGTTTCCGCGAGGCGGATACCGGCCTACCGCATGGGCAACTCGATGTGCTGCCGGACCACTGGGGCATCGATCCCAATGTCTTCACTGCGGCCGACGGCAAGCGCTACCTCACCTGGTCGTGCACCAACCAGGCGGATTCGGCGTTCCCGCAACGCATCTGCCTGGCGCCGATGCGCGACGCGGTGCACGTCGGCAAGCCGGCCGTGCTCCTGTCCACGCCCACCGAACCGTGGGAGACGCGGGACAAGCCGATCCAGGAAGGTCCCGTCGGCTATACGCGCAACGGCCGCACCTACATCACCTATTCGGGCAGCGCGAGCTGGATCCCCAACGACTATGCCGTGGGCCTGCTGGCGCTTAAGTCCGGCGGCGACCCGCTGGACCCGTCGGCGTGGCGGAAGTCCGGCCCCATCTTCGACCATCACGGCAAAGTCTACGGGCCGGGCTCGGTAGTGTTCGTGCCGTCGCCGGATGGCAGGCAGTACTGGAACGTGTATCACGCGATCGAACGGCTCGACTGCAAGCCCGCCTATGACTGCCGCGACGTCCGCATGCAGCCGATGAGCTTCGACGCGAATGGCGCGCCCGTGCTTGGCACGCCCGTGAACCCCGGCGTACCGCTGGATGTGCCGTCGGGCGAGGCCGGCGTCCCTCGATAAGGCCATGGGTGTCGTGAGCGGAGTCATCGCGTTCCGCGGCATCCGTCGCAGGTGCGTACGGAGCCGGCACGTGCCTTCGGGTGTTTCTTCCCTGGGCGGGCGGCGGTTGTGGCGTGTGCCGTCCCGCTCTTTTTTTGTTCTCGGAGACCTTATGAAACGAACGATGCTGGCCGTGGCGCTGGGTATCGCGGCGGCGGCTTCCGCGGCGAGCGCCGAAGACGCCGTGGGTGAGCGTATCGCCGACGGCACGGGCTACGCGTCGGTGGCGCGCGTGACGCAAGGTCCGGCGGCCGATCGCGGTCGTCTGCTGATGGTGTTCGAACAGGACGGCATGGCCGGTATCCCGTTGTGGGAAAGCCGCGACGAGGGCGTTCACTGGCGATTCCTGACGAACGTCACCGACCAGTCGCATGGCGGCGACGCGCACTGGCAACTGCGCTGGCAGCCGAACCTGGTGGAACTGCCGCGCGCCTCCGCCGACCTGCCGGCGGGCACGCTGCTGTTGTCGGCGAATGCGACACGCAACGACGAGCGGGGGCGCGTCCACGTCGAAGATCTGCAGATGTACGCATCGGTCGACGGTGGCCGGACGTGGCGCTACCGCAGTTCCATCGTGCGCGGCGGCGGACATCCGGAAGACAAGGACAACAAGGGCGTGTGGGAACCCAACGTGCACCTGCTGGATGACGGGCGGCTGGTGGCCTACTACTCCAGCGAGCAGCACAAGGCCGAGGGCTACAACCAGCTGCTGGCGCACAAGGTCTCCAGCGACGGCGGCCGCAGCTGGGGCGCGGAAGTGTGGGACGTGGCGATCCCGGGCGGCGTGCAGCGCCCCGGTATGGCGATCGTCACGCGCCTGGGAGACGGACGCTATGCGATGACCTACGAGAACATCGATGGTCCGCGCAACGGCCAGGTGTTCATCAAGTTCAGCCGGGATGGATTCGATTGGGGCGATCCGCGGCGGCATGGCGAGCCGGTGATGACTCTGTCGGGCTTCTGGCCGTCGGCGTGTCCGGTCGTGCAATGGTTTCCGCAAGGCGGGCCGGAGGGCGTGATCGTAGTGACCGCGCAGCGCGCCGGCGGCGGAGGTGACGAAGGAGGGCGCGCCTTCTACTGGAACAATGCCTCTGGCCGAGGTCCTTGGTGGGAAGTGCGTGCACCGGTGCAGAAGCGCAGCGGAAACATACATGCGGGCTGGACGCAGGCGCTGCTTGCACGCGGGGATGGCAGCTTCCTGCACGTCACCTCGTCGTCGGCCGTGGACGCGCCGGAGCGCGCGCAGCGCAACGAAATCCTTTCTGCGGTCGCGCCCTTGCGCTTCGATCGCTATGAAGCGGAGGACGCGATGCTCGCCGGTGCCGTGGCCGTGCCGGACCCGAAGGCATCGAACCTGCGCAAGGCGCGACTGGGGCAGGGGAGTGAGGCGCGGTTGCGCTTCGTCGTCCATGCGACCGCGGGCATGCACATGGTGCAGCTGCGCTTCGAAGACCTCGGCTTCGCCGCGGAACCGGCGCTCGCCGTGAACGGAGCGCGTGTACCGGCGACGATGGCAAAGAGTGCAGATGGTGCACGGACGGCGACCGCCAAGGTATCGCTGCTGCCCGGCTTCAACACGATCGACGTGGAAGGTGGAACCCACGCGCTGGACGTGGATTACCTGCAACTGGATGGCGGACCGGGCGATGTGACGCCGCGATCAGGAGAAAAGAAGCCATGACGATGCGAGCGATATGGCTGGGCCTGTTGCTCGGCGCGGCACAGGCGCAGGCGGGCGTTCCCGTGGGCCCCTTGCTGCCCTCCGGGCCGGACCCGTGGGTGACCCAGCGGGACGGTTTCTACTACTACATGCACACGCAGGGCGATCGCATCTCCCTGTGGAAGACCCGTGACATGGCGAAGCTGCGCGATGCCGTGCCGGTGACCGTGTGGCGCGCACCCTCCTCAGGCCCCAACTCCGCCGCAATATGGGCGCCGGAGCTGCATTTCCTCGACGGCAAGTGGTACCTGTACTACTCCGCCGCGGACAAGGCGCACAACGACGATGCGCACCGGCATGTGTTCGTGCTGGAGAACGCCTCGCCCGATCCCACGCAGGGAACCTGGACCGACAAGGGCATGTTGCGTACCCGGCGCACGGGCATCGACGGCACGGTATTCGAGCATCGCGGCAGGCTGTACTTCGTCTATTCCGCGTATGTGGATGACCACAGCGACCTGGCGATCGCGCCCATGCGCAATCCATGGACGCTGGAAGGGAACGAGGCCGACATCGCTGCGCCGACGTTCGCCTGGGAGATGCAGGGAGGGCGGAAGATCCTGGAGGCGCCGGAGTTCCTCGCCGGGCCGAAAGGCAAGGTATTCCTGACCTACTCGGCCAGTGCGTGCTGGTCGGATGGCTATGCGATCGGCATGTTGGCGGCGGACGCCGGAGCGGATCTGCTGGATCCGGCTTCGTGGACGAAGTCGTTCGCGCCGGTGGTGAAGAGCTCGCCGACGCATGGTGTGTATGCGACGGGGCACAACGGGTTCTTCAAGTCTGCGGATGGCGGGAATTGGATCATTTATCACGCGAATGGCGGGGCGGGGTGGGGGTGTTCGCCGCGGCGGGCGCCTTATATGCAGCGGTTTTCTTGGGGTAAGGATGGGGTGCCGGTTTTTGATGGTGGATGAGGGATAGGTATTGATGGTGCGACATGGGGGGCGCTCATTAGGGGCTTGCTTCTGGCCTCGTCCTCTCGGTCTTGGTCGCTTCGGTGTGCGTCCGATGGAGCGCGAGTCGTAGGCTGGGGTGAGCTTGCGAACCCCAACGGGCGCGGAAGGCGGCTCTATCCCTTCACCATGGCGTCCCGAAGCAACTTGCCAACCACAGTCGCGCACATGGACCGCCTAGCCTTATCCTCTGCCGGGGAACCTCCTCACCAGCCATCGCCGGAGCGAAGGAAATGCTCAAGCCGATTGCCCTGTTTTGCCTTGCACTGTTGCCTCTCACTACCAACGCAGCTATCGAGAAGTACGCGACGTCCTGCGGGAATCGCATCTGCTTCCATTGGTGGCCCAAGGTGCCCGCCATTCCCGGTTGGCATCAAGACCGGGAGCGGAATTTCGACATGGGCGTCAATCTGCTGGTTCCGGATGACCGTGGCTTTAGCGATGCGCCGGCGGTGATCTATGCGAGAGCGGTCTATAAGCCTCGCGTGCCGGAGGTGAAGTCGCTCGAC
The DNA here is from genome assembly GCF_031954525.1 of Dyella sp. BiH032. Taxonomy (NCBI): domain Bacteria; kingdom Pseudomonadati; phylum Pseudomonadota; class Gammaproteobacteria; order Lysobacterales; family Rhodanobacteraceae; genus Dyella; species Dyella sp. BiH032. The sequence continues at coordinate 3,376,006 of NZ_CP134867.1, read as the reverse complement.
GCACTTATCGAACAGGATCGCCGGACGTTCCTCGCCGAAAAACCGGATGGCGCCGTCGCCGAGGCCGGCAAGTTGACGACCGGGGACGGGCACAGGTTGCGTTCCCTTACGTTCTTCGCGCCTCACAGTGGTTCCTGGGAGCGCGTAGCCTACGGCGAGGAAGGCGATTTCTATCTGATCTTCACGCTAAGCGCGCAAGACAAAGCCTCCTACGAACACGGAACGCCATTGTTTGAGGCATGGGTGGGACGTTATCGGGAGGCGCCGTGAGCGAGGGCTTCCTCGAGGCGACGCCGGTCTTATCCGTGCCTAGGTAGAGGCCCTCATCTGGTTATCGATCGACCTGAATCTCGGTCCGCGCCGCCGCCATCCGCAGCGCTACGATGCGGTGGGAAGGATGTCGCTGGTTTTCCACAACCCAGGGTCTGAATCTGTCGGCGCACCGGGCAGCCGGAATGCGCTTTTCTTCGTGCGTCTTGGGGCTTCAGCGCGGCGTTCCTCAGGACATGGCCTTGGTGTTCGGCGCGGCGGCCCAGGCTACCTGGTTTCTTCCGGCGCGCTTGGCTTCGTAGAGCGCCGCGTCCGCCGCGCTCAGCATGCTTTCCGCATCGGCATAGGCGGAAAGAGTGGTAGATGCGATGCCTGCGCTGACGGTAACGAAGCCGGCAACGCCGCGGACGTGCAGGATGCGCAGAGCTTCCACGCGCTGCCGCAGTCGTTCCAGCGCGGCGCCGGCGGCGGAGGGGGCATGGCCGACCATCAGCACCACGAACTCCTCGCCGCCCGCGCGAGCCAGCGTGACGCCGGGCATTGCGTCGGCTTCACCGGCCAGCGCGCGGGCCACCGATGCCAGGCACTGATCGCCGGCCAGATGGCCGTAGGTGTCGTTGAAGGCCTTGAAACTGTCGATGTCCACCATGGCCACGGCCAGCGGCGTGCGCTGACGCCGCGCGCGTTCCCATTCGTGGTCGAACACCCGGTAGAACCCGCGGCGGTTGAGCAGTTGGGTGAGGTCGTCACGCAGGGCGGCGCGGCGGAGGTCCTGGTGCAGGCGCTTGAGTTCGTCCTCGGAAGCGAGATGACGGCCCAGCAGCAGGGAGGCACGCAACGCGTAAGAAGCGGTGCCGGCGATCAGTGCGACCACCGCCATGCCGGGCTGGGTCCGCAGGTAGCCGAAGGCGAGCAGGCACAACGCTACGCTCAGGACGAATGGGCTGACTGCCCCGGCGAAGTGGCGCATGCGAGGCGAGGGGCGGTAGCCGCGCAGCCAATCATCACGGCGGCGGCTCATCATCAGGCCGACGAGCGCGAAGGGCAGGCTGAGCAGAAGCTCGGGCACGTAGGATTCGCTGGACAGGATGAAGCGATTGTGCGCGGCCGGCGCAAGCAGCTCGATCCAGGCGAAAGCGCTCAGCACGACGTAGAAACGCCGTTCGTCGCGCCGGCGCGTACCGAGCAGGCGTAGCGTGGCGAACATCGCCACGAACAAGGCCATGCCGTCGAACATCCACATCAGCGAACGGGCGTTGTCGGGATGCGCCTGAGCACCGGCGACCAGCGTCCGCACCAGCCCGTAGAACATCAGTGCGATCAACGTCGCCAGCACCGCGTCCACCGCGCCGGCCCAGCGGTATGCCGGCGCGACCGGCTCATAGGCGGCGGCGAGGGTGAGCAGCAGGCTGCTTACACAGAAGTAGAACGTCGGATCGAAGGCCACCAGGGTGCCTTCGGGGTTCGCCAGCGAATCGGCGAACAGCAGCGCGAACGCGGTAGCCTGGCTGAGCAGGGCGGCCAGAAGCATCGCCCAGAGGGGCCGATTGTGCGCCACACTGAGGCGGACGCGGCGTACAGCCAGCACCAGCGTGAAGCCCAGCACGGCCAACACCAGCACATAGCTCCACGTCAGCACGTGCGCCGGTTCCGCGACGAGCAGGGTCAGGTGCACCGCGAGTAGCGGTGCATACAGACGCGGAGCGAGTGCCTGTATTTTCACGGGCCGCCTGGTCCGGGGCGATGCGCAACACTTAAGCACGGAACCGCGGCCGGTAACATGACTCGCCGCAACATGGGCCATTCGTGCGACATGCCCCGGCGATCGCCCAGCCGCCCGGAGGGCAGTTCCTGACGCGCCCAACCCTCACGCAATGAAGCGGCATCCGCCTACAGATCAAGGCCGGCCGATGAAGCAATCTATCTCTTGCCCGGACCGCAGCTTCCCATGCATCCGGGCCGTGGCCATGCCGCTTCTTCCCCTCTTGTGCGGGGTGGCTGCGGGTCCCCCCGCAATGGGGGGACCACCTTGACCTCTTCGGGCTATGGCATGGCCTTAGGCAGGTTAGGATATGTCTGCGCTCAACTCGGAAAGGCCATGACCGCACGATTCGCCGAAGGCATCGTCATTGACGCTCCGATATCGGTCGTGTGGAGGGTGCTGACCGAACCGACGCATATGCGCGTCTGGATGGGGGAGCCGACGATGGAGTTGGATATCTCCGTCGACTGGCGCGTCGGCGGGACGTTTCGCGTCCGCGGCGCCCTCCATGGGCGTTTCGAGAATCGCGGTACGGTCCTGGCATTCGAGCCGGAGCGGCGGCTTTGCTATACGCATCTGAGTTCGGTGTCACGGCTGCAGGATCTGCCGGAAAGCTATACGCACTTCGATTTCGTCCTGAAGCCGGAAGGCGAGGGGACACGCCTCGACCTCACGCTGACGAACTTTCCCACCGATTCGATCTATAGACACCTGGCGTTCTATTGGTCAGGCACGCTGGTCGTGCTTAAGCGCTACGTCGAATCCATCCTGGTCTGAGCGTACGTAGTTTTCGGACGGCGCTTTCATCTGAGCGCCAGCGACATTTCCACGAGGTCGTAACCCTGTCCGAAACCGTTGGGCTGGATGCGAACCGGCAGGAAGCCGAAACCTGCGAAGAAGCCCTGGCTCATCGGCGTGGTTTCGATGCGCACTTCGGAGAAGCGGCTTTCGGCGCGGATACGTTCGAGGCGGCCGGCCAGCAAGTATGTGCCGAAGCCCTGGCCGTGCAGATCGCGGCTGATCATGCCCCAGATGAGCCCGGCCGTGGCGAGCCTTCCCGGATGCTCCGCATAGCCGCCGCAGCCCGCCAGCTGGCCGCGGCTATCCTCCATGACGAAGTAGGGGCCGATCTTCTGGTCCAGGCATTGCAGGAAGTCGTCCTTCTCATGTCCTCCGAAGTACTCGGGAACGTTGCTTTCGAACAATCCTATGCAGGCGGCGCGATCGGATGCGAGATAAGGACGCAGGCGCGGGAGAGTGGGCACGGTGACGTCACAGAGCGATAGAAGTTGTTTTATTAAATCGGAATTTACTCATGGAGTGATCCGTATCGATCGAGCAATCTATGCCTCGCCGGCGAGTCGGAACTCCCCCCTCCCTCCTCGAACGACGAGCCGGCGCAGTGTCTCTTCCTTGTGCACTCCGGCCCCCGCAATGGGGGCCTTTTCTTTTTCTTACCTACGAGGCGGCGTCTTGTACGCAGGGGTCGCGCTGGAGGAACCAAAGCAACGGCTGATCAGAGCCAGACGAAGATATTGGCAAAGCACGGAGCTAAAACTTCTTCGATGAATCGGAATTCCCCCATGGAGCGAATCGTGACCATCGAACAATCTATGCGTCGCCGGCGAGTCGGGTTCCATCCCCCTCCTCCTCCCCCGAACGACGAGCCGGCGCACGCTCTCTCCAGTGCACACCCGGCCCCCGCAATGGGGGCCTTTTTTTTCGCCTGCTGTGGTCGATTTAGCGATATTTCGTGCGTTCGCCAGAGCCGAAACGCATACGATTGTATGTCTGCTTCCTAGCGTTTTGGATTGCGCCGATTGTTTCGCCTTCAGGCCTGGCCGATGTTTATGTCGGCAGGCGGGAAGCGCGTTGTAGGCAAACAGCTAGGAGGAGACATCATGGTCGGCCGGCTTCTGGGTATGGCCCTTGGAGCGTGCCTGTTCGCGTCCGTATCGGCGGCGCCCGCGGACCTTTACTGGTGCGACGGATGTAGCCCCGAGCAGGAACGGGCCATGCTCGCCCGCACCGATCACTCGGCCGAGTGGACAGAGGTCTATGTGGGCGATCTGAACACCCGTACCCTGCGCAAGTACGGTGTGGCGCGCAGCTGGGGGCAGGTGGAGCCCTATGATGTTCGCCGTCGGCGGACGGATCCCGTCATCGCGTCCGCCTTCATGCAACTGGTGCGTTTCCATGACACTGCGCCGGCGGGATGGAAGAAGGCCTATGCGTTGCGCATCGTCGACCCGGCCGGGGCGGCGCCGGATTACCTGGACCGGGCGCTGCCGGTTCTCGATTATCCGATGCCCGCCGTCACTGTCCGGGACGTGCTCGACGATCCCCAGCAGCGCCGTTTCCTCGAGACCTATCTACAGTCGGACATGCTGCGTCGCATTCCGGTAGACATCGGCTCGACCCGGCGCAGCCTGGGATTCCTGCAGTCGTCCGACCAGGCCAGGAGTCCGGTCATCCAGGTGCTGGTGCATTTCGCCGATGGCAGCCGTATCACGTCGGTGCTTGACGTTGCATCGAGCCCGATGGTCCGGCTCGATGAGCAGTCGGCGCGGGACGTGCGCGATCGTCTCGTTTCCTCAGCGCGCGCGTCGGGCCATGCCGCCGATCATTGGGTGGGTCCGGCCGATCCACCGTCTTCCAGCCTGACGACGATCGATTTCTGAGCACGCAATCGGAGTTCGCCGCATGGCATGGCATGAGGCCTTCGAGCATCCTGTGCGGGTCCGGTGCTCAGGGCGGCACCATCGAGGCACCGGGCATTTGGGTATGTTCCTGTGGTAGTCCGAAGCCCCCGAGAGTTTTTCTCGGGGGCTTTTTTTATCCGTGCGGAAGGGGGCTTGGATACCGCGATTCCGCTGCACGTACCGGTCTTACACGAGAGGAAGAGTGGTTTTTCGCAAGAGAGGGGCCTGACGCGCCGGCGATAGCCGTTCCGGAAAAAAACGACGCACCCCCAAAAAGGAGACGTGTGTCCGTTTTTCCACCTCCCCACGCGCAAGGCGTTGCGTTAGCTTCCGCGAGCATCCACGCGTGCGATCGCGCCCGGCCCCTGCCTACGCGGGTGACGCCGCCGGCGCGGCCCGCGCTCTGACGAGAAAAGGGGGGGGCATGCATCTTCGCGGTCGTTGGTGGCTGGGCGGTCCGGTCGTGCTGGCCGTGTTCTGGCTCGCTGGTTGCACGGGGCCGGCAGTAAAGCCGAACCAGGCGGTGGTCGTGGCGGATCACGCGCGCTTCTCCTTCCTCACGCCGAACCTGGTTCGCATGGAGTATTCGCCCGGCGGCAGCTTCGTGGACGTGCCCACCGCGGTGGTGCAGAAGCGCGACTGGGCGCCGGTGACCGTGCACGTCTCGCGAGAGAACGGCTGGCTGGTGGCCAGCACGGACGCCATGAGCCTGCGTTATCGGCTGAACTCCGGTCCTTTCAACGCGGACAACCTCAAGGTCGCCTGGACCGCGGGCAGGCCGGGCGAGTGGCGCCCGGGTGCGGAGGATGCGCAGAACCTCGGCGGTCTGACGTACTCGCTGGACAACGTCAGCAAGGTCAATCTCACCGGCAATCCCCTCGATAGCCCGGTGAACGATGTGATCCCCGGCATCGAGGTGAAGCTGGAAAAGGCCAAGCCCGGCCTGCTCAGCCGCAGCGGCTACGCCTTCGTCGACGACAGCACGACGCCGTTGTGGAACAACGCTGCGCGCTGGATCGAACCGCGCAAGGAGCGCGGCGGGCAGGACTGGTACCTGTTCGCTTATGGCGATGACTACCGCAAGGTATTGGGGGATTACGCCCAGCTCAGCGGCCGGATTCCGATGGTCCCCCGCTACGTGTTCGGCCCCTGGATCACCGATTTCAACTTCGAGTATTTCCCCGGCACCGCGGAGGCCAGGCAGCCCGCCTTCCAGCGCTACAACCAGAAGATGCTGGAGGACGAGGTCACGCGGCTGCGCAACGCGCGCATTCCGTTCGACACGCTGGTGCTCGATTTCGCCTGGCACAACTACGGCTGGGATGGCGGTTATGACTGGAGCCCACTGATTCCACAGCCCGACCGTTTCCTCACCTGGCTGCATGCGCGCGGCGTGAAGCTGAGCCTCAACGATCACCCCGGCTATGCCCATACCGAGGAGAGCATCCTCTCCTTCGACGACAGCCATGCGCCGGCCGTGCTCGATGCCCTGGGCAAGCCGCCGCAGTCCAAACCGGCGATCGACATCGACCTCTCCTACCAGTGGACATTCGCTACCGATCCGCGCGACCGCGGCGTCGAGGCCCAGTGGTACGCACCGGATTTCGATGCCCGCCGCTGGAAGACTGTCAAGGCCGACCGTTCCTGGCAGGCACAGGGATATGCCAGTTACCGGGGCGTGGCCTGGTATCGCGCGGAAGTGCCGTTGCCGGCGAATCTGCCGGCGTCCCTCTACCTGGTGCTGGGCGAGGTGGACGAGAACTACCGCGTGTTCGTCAACGGCAAGGAGCTGCAGCACAGCAGCATCCAGTGGCCGCAGCGGCTCACCTATACCGACATCGCTTCGGCCGCCAAGGCCGGCGAGGTCAATCACATTGCGCTGCGCGTCGAGCCCGGCCGTGCCGGCGGCGGATTGCTGCGCGGCCCGGTGGCGATCCGCGATGTCCGCCCGCTGGAGCGGATCGCCTTCGATCTCTCCGACCAGAAGCAGGCGGACATTTTCATGCGCCAGCTGCACGAGCCGCTGATGCGCCAGGGCGTCGACTCGTGGTGGGTCGACGGCGGTGGCGGGGCCACGCGCATGCCCGGCCTCGACGCGCAGTTCTGGACCAATAAAGTGTTCTACGACTTCACCGAGCAGGCCACCGGCAAGCGCGGCTTCATTCTCGGCCGTTACGGCGATTGGGGCAGCCAGCGCTATCCGGGTTTCTTTACCGGCGACACGTATTCGGAGTGGCCAGTGCTGGCCTACGAAGTAGCCTTTACCGCGCGCGGCGGGAACGTGCTGGTGCCGTACATCAGCCACGATATCGGCGGTTTCCACGGTGCGAAGATCGACTTCGACCTGTATGCGCGCTGGATCCAGTTTGGCGCTTTCAGCCCGCTCCTGCGCATGCATAGCGCGCATGCCAATCCGCGCGAGGGCAACACCCGCATGCCTTGGGTCTACGGCGACAAGGGCATGGCGCTCATGCGCAAGTACTTCACCCTGCGCACCCAGCTCATTCCGTACATCTATACGTACGCGTGGGTGGCGCACCGCGATTCAATGCCGCTGCTGCGGCCGCTGTATCTGCAGCATCCGGCATTGGATGAGGCCTACAAGCAACCTTACGAATATTTCTTCGGCGACGACCTGCTGGTCGCGCCTGTGCTCGATGCCAGTGGCCAGCGCACGGTCTATCTTCCGCCGGGACAGTGGGTCGACTTCTTCCATGGGAAGCGCTACCAGGGCGGCACCACCTTCAACGCGCGCTATGCGGTCGACGACATGCCAGTGTTCGCGCGCGCCGGCGCGATCGTGCCGATGCAGCCGCCGAGCGAGTACTCGGATGCGAAGCCGCTGGATACGCTGATCCTTCACGTCTTCGGCGAAGGCGACGGCAACTTCGAGCTTTACGAGGACGACGGCCTCTCGCTGGACTACGGCAAGGGCCGTTACGCGCTCACGCCGATGCACCACCACACCGGCAGCGATGGCGGCCATGAGCTTGTGATCGAAGCGGCCAAGGGCGACTTCGAAGGGCAAGTGCAGCGTCGCGCCTACGAGCTGCGTTTCCATGCTCAGAAAAAGCCCGGTGCGCTGGCCATCGACGGCAAGCCCGGACCGGCCTGGCGCTGGGATGGGAAGGAAGGCGTGGCGACGGCCGTGATACCGGCGCGCTCGGTGCGCGATGAGGTGCATCTGGCGTGGCATTGAGGAAGCGTCGTCTTTGAACGGTCGGCCGTGCGCGTTGCGGATGGCGGGCGGGCCGACCAAGCGGCTCGCCCGTACAGCTTCCCGTTCTCCCGGCGCGCCCGGGCACTGCGGGGCGATGGACACGCGGAGAGAAAGCGCGCGGCGCCGGGCCATGGCGTGAAGAACGCATGGACGCGTTCGCCGTGACTGCGTCGCGACATCCTTTTCACCGCGCCGTCTCTCGCCATCCGTAAAAGTCGCAAGCACCATCAGCGTACCGATGGAGGCTCGTTTGCGGCGTCTGTCCTTCCTCGTCAGCCTGCTTTTCGTCGGTCAGGCTTGCCTGACCGCCTGCAGCGATCACCCTCTGCGCGGCGAAGGCGTGCCTTCGGTCGATGGCCGCACCTACCTGATCGTGGCCGACAACGGCGGCGGCGAATGCCCCTCGATCCGCGTCGACGACAGGGACTGGCCCCACAAGATCGGCGAACCCGGCCCGGTCGAGCCGGGCCGGCACATCATCGAATGCGGCGGCCCCATCGCGTTCCACGTGCCGGAAGGCGTGATCTTCACCTTCAATTACTGGGGGCCTTAGGGTGGATGCCAGGGATGGCACTGACGAGGCCATCGACGTCTCGCCCCTGTCCTGCTGTACTGCGCGCACGGGTAAGGAAGGGAGGCGGGGAATGGGTGCTGCAGGGAGCGTTGGGGAGTTTCAAAAAGCCTTTGAGTCCGATGGCTACACGGTTCTCCCGGAGGTTATGCCGGAGGCTGGATGCAATGAGCTGATCGGCGTTATCGAGGCGAATCATGAAACACACCGGCCAGGCTCGTGACGCTGGTTGCGAATCGAGGGCGTGGCGAAAGTAGCCAGAAGCCTCCGAACACATCCGGCGATTCGGCCTTTGCTGCCTCAGGATGCACGCGCTGTGCAGTGCACCCTATTCACCAAGGACCTCGATACGAACTGGTCAGTAACGCCGCATCAGGACCTGAGTGTGCCGGTCCGGGAGCGCGTCAATGCTACTGGCTGGTCCGCGTGGTGCGTCAAGGAAGGAGTGACTTTCGCGCAACCGCCACAAGAAGTCCTCGAGAGGCTGGTCGCCGTGCGTCTGCAACTTGATAGCGGAGGCGAAGCTACGGGGCCGCTCGAAGTCACGCCCGGCTCGCACGCGATGGGACGCCTGACGGCGTCGAAGATATCGCAGCTCGTGTCGACGAAGCGGGTGCCATGCTCCGTGCCCAAGGGCGGCGTGCTAGTCATGCGGCCACTGCTCATCCACGCCTCTGGCAAGCTGCGCGGAGAGGGGCGGCGTCGCGTATTGCATTTCCTCTACGGACCACCTCTGGATAGCGGCGTGTCATGGCTGGATGCGGTTTGAGCCGATGGTGAAGCCATGGTCTTGGTGATCATTCGCTGACTTTCGGCGCTCACGGTATCCGCTCCAATTTCCTAACGAAGCTTCCGATCCCCTTCGAAAAAGCTTTCGAATTTCGCAAAAAGCAGGGGCGCGCCGATACCCGGAATCCGGGAAACCACTAACCTTGCGCATGAGTTGTCATATGACAACCACATTCGGCATCGGCATGGTGGAGACCGTCTTGCGGCGGACGGCGCACCCAAGAAGAGATCGAAGAGGCCCTGTGTTATCTCGAGCGGCATGGATGGCGCGTGGAGATCGGCGGAAGCCACGCGTGGGGAAAGATTTACTGCCCCTACAACGACGACACATGCCGCTGCGGCGAATTCTGCATCGCCAGTGTGTGGAGCACGCCCAAGTGCCCGGTCAACCATGCGCGTGCGCTGCGGCGGGTGATCGATCACTGCGCCATTCACCGCCTTCTGAACACGCTTTGCCCCGAGGAGTAGCCCATGGAGTACACCTTCACTCTCAAGTACCGGCTCGCCGAGGACGAGGGCGACATGGACGACCTCCTGGAGAGGCTGGCTGAGGCCGGCTGCGAAGACGCCCTGGCTGGCATCGGCCAGCCAGGGCGTCTGGCGCTGGAGTTCACCCGCGAGGCGGGGAGTGCGGAGGACGCGGTGCGCAGCGCGCTGGAGGATGTGCGCCGTGCGGCGCCCGCGGTGCGGCTGATCGAGATGTCTCCCGATCTCGTCGGCCTGACCGACGTGGCCGATATCGTGGGCATGTCGCGGCAGAACATGCGTAAGCTGATGCTGGCGTATCCGGCCAGCTTTCCGGCGCCGATCCACGAAGGCAGCACTTCGATCTGGCATCTGGCCGACGTACTGGCCTGGCTGCAGGAGCGTGGCACCTACGAACTGCCCGGAGGCGTCGTGGAAGTGGCGCGGGTGGCGCACCTGGTCAACGTGGCCAAGGAGCAATGCCGGCTGCGCGGAAGATCCCCAAGGCCGTGGACGACCCTGGTGGCTTGAGCCGCAGCGGACTCTTCGCCCGCGGCGGCTCTGCCGATCCTGTCAGGTGGCTTGCTTAGGGCCGCAGCCGATGGTCGAGGGAAGGAATGGGAGGGATGCCCGTCGCGGTCCTTCCTTCCGTCCAGAGCACGTCGCGGCCGATCTTGCGCACGTCCGTCTGTCCCGTCAGCGCCATGCTCACGCTCAGTTCGCGGCGGATGATCTCGATGGTGCGGGCCACGCCTTCCTCGCCCATCGCGCCCAGCCCGTACAGGAACGCCTTGCCGATCAGGCCGGCGCGGGCGCCGCAGGCGAGGGCCTTGAGCACGTCCTGGCCGCTGAGGATGCCGCCGTCGAACAGTACTTCGAGATCGTCGCGGACCGCGTCGGCGATGCGGGGCAGCACGTCGATGCTCGCCGGCGCGCCATCGAGCTGGCGGCCGCCGTGGTTGGAGACGACGATGGCGTCCACGCCGTGCGACGCGGCGAGGCGCGCGTCTTCCTCGTCCATGATGCCCTTGAGGATCAGCTTGCCGGGCCACAGCTCGCGGATCCATTCGAGGTCCTTCCAGCTCAGGGTCGGGTCGAACTGGTTGGCGATCCACTGCGCCAGGGTGGTGAGGCTGTCGGTGCCCTCGATGCGGCCCGCCAGGTTGCCGAACGAGCGGCTCGGCGCGTGCAGCATGCTCCAGGCCCAACGCGGCTTGCTCATGATGTCGAACAGGTTGCGCAGAGTGACCTTGGGCGGCACCGAGAGGCCGTTCTTGATCTCGCGGTGGCGCTGGCCCTGCACGGTGAGGTCGGCAGTGAGCATCAGCGCGGAGCAGCCGGCGTCCTTCGCGCGGCGGATCAGGTCGCGCGCGAAGCCGCGGTCGCGCATCACATAGAGCTGGAACCAGAACGGCGCTTTCACCGCGTCCCGCACCTGCTCGATCGAGCAGATCGACACGGTGCTCAGGCAAAACGGAATACCGGCCTTGAGGGCGGCGCGGGCGCCGAGGATCTCACCGGCGCCGTGTTGCAGGCCGGTGAGGCCGGTGGGTGCGATGGCCAGCGGCATCGAGATCGGCTGGCCCACCACGGTGGTGGCCAGCGAACGCTGGTCCACATCGATCATTACGCGCTGGCGGAACTTGAGGCGCTCCAGCGCGGCGCGGTTGCCGCGCAGGGTCATCTCGTCGTATGCGCCGCGGTCGGCATACTCGAAGAAGGCGCGCGGCACGCGGCGGCGCGCCAGTTCGCGCAGGTCCAGCACGTTGGTGATCGGCGTGGCCATGGCGAAGCCTCTCCTCAGCCCGCGGCCACGGTGGCAGGCTCGCGCCACACCGGGCCGTCCGGGAAGCCGTACTCGACCAGCGTGCGCTCGTGCATGCGCGCGGAGAAGCCCGGCGCGGTCGGTGCGCGGTAGCGGCCGTCGCGGATCGTCACCGGGTCGTCGAAGTGTTCGTGCAGATGGTCGACGAATTCGATCGCGCGGTCTTCCTTCTTGCCGGTGATGGCCACGAAGTCGGCCATGGCCAGGTGCTGTACCAGCTCGCACAGGCCGACGCCGCCGGCATGCGGGAACACGCGCACCCCGAACTTGGCAGCCATCAGCAGGATGGCGAGGTTCTCATTGACGCCACCCACCCGCGCGGCGTCGATCTGCACCAGATCCACCGCGCCGGCCTGGAACAGTTGCTTGAACATGGTGCGGTTGTGGGTGTGCTCGCCGGTGGAGACGGGCACGGAGACTGCGCGGCGGATGGCGGCGTGGCCCAGTACGTCGTCGGGGCTGGTCGGTTCTTCGATCCAGGCCAGGTCGAAGCCTTCCAGGCGGCGCAGCCATTCGATCGCGGCGTGCACGTCCCAGCGCTGGTTGGCATCCACCGCGACCGCGATGTCCGGGCCCAGCGCCTCGCGCACCAGGCGGCAGCGGCGAACGTCGTCTTCCACGTTCAGGCCGACCTTGAGCTTGATGGTGCGGAAGCCTTCGGCCACGGCTTCGCGGGCGAGGCGCAGCATCTTTTCGTCGCTGTAGCCCAGCCAGCCCGGCGAGGTGGTGTAGGCGGGGTAGCCTTCGTCCAGCAGCTGCTGGATGCGTGCGGCCTTGGCCGGCTCGGCCGCGCGCAGCATCTGCAGCGCCTCCTCCGGCGTCAGCGCATCGCTGAGGTAGCGGAAGTCGATCGCCGCGACGATCTGCTCCGGCGTCATGTCCACGATGAAGCGCCACAGCGGCTTGCCGGCCCGCCGGGCGGCGAGGTCCCACGCGGCATTGATCACCGCGCCGATCGCCATGTGCATCACGCCTTTCTCGGGGCCCAGCCAGCGCAGCTGCGAATCGCCGACCATGCGCGCAGCGAAGCCGCCGAGGTCCTGGGTGACTTCGTCCAGGGTCAGGCCGACCACGTACGGACGCAGCGCATCGAGCGCCGCTTTCTGCACGTCGTTGCCGCGCCCGATGGTGAAGGCCAGGCCATAGCCGGCCAGACCCGACGGGTCGTCGGTGCGCAGCACGGCATAGGCGGCCGAGTAGTCCGGGTCCGGATTCATGGCGTCGGAGCCGTCGAGCTCACGCGACGTGGGAAAACGGATGTCGTAAGTGTCGAGCGCGGTGATCGTCACCGGATGATGCTTCGCCATGCGGCCGGCCTCCCTATACCGGTGATGAGGAAGAGAATGGAACGTTAGTCATCGTGCGGCGCGGGCGTCGGCCGGATGAGCATGGACGAGCTGGCGCTGGCGGCCCAGGCCGTCGATACCCAGCTCGATTACGTCGCCAGGGCGCAGGTACGTCGGCGGCTTCAGGCCCAGGCCCACGCCGGAAGGCGTGCCCGTGCTGATCACGTCGCCCGGCATCAGCGTCATGTAACGGCTGATGTAGCTCACCAGCTTGGCCACGCCGAACACCATGTCGGCGGTGTTGCTGTCCTGGTAGCGGTGGCCGTTGACCTCCAGCCACAGGTGCAGGTTCTGCGGGTCGGCGATTTCGTCGGTGGTGACCAGCCAGGGGCCGATCGGGCCGAAGGTGTCGCAGCTCTTGCCCTTCACCCACTGGCCGCCGTGCTCGAACTGGAACTCGCGCTCGGACAGGTCGTTCACCACCACGTAGCCGGCCACGTGCGCCATCGCGTCGTCGACGGATACGTCGCGCGCGGTCTCGCCGATCACCACGCCCAGTTCCACTTCCCAGTCGGTGCGGGTGGAACCGCGCGGAATCACCACGTCGTCGTTCGGCCCCTGGATCGCGCTGGTGGCCTTCATGAAGAGCACCGGCTGCTCCGGCACGGCCTGGCCGGTTTCCGCGGCGTGCTTGGCGTAGTTCATGCCGACGCAGATCATCTTGCCGACCGGCGACACGGGCGCGCCGAAGCGCGGCTCGCCTTCCACCTTGGGCAGCGTGGCCGGGTCGATGGCGGCGAGCCGCTTCAGGCTCTCGCGGTGAAGCACGTACGGATCGACGTCGGCGATGTGCACGGACAGATCGCGCAGCACGCCGTCCTTGTCGACCAGGCCGGGTTTCTCGCTGCCATGGGCGCCGTAGCGGACCAGTTTCATCTTCGGTTCCTCAGTTGGACCAGCCGCCGTCCACGATGTGCACGGTGCCGGTGGTAAAGGCGGATTCGTCGGAGGCCAGGTACACCGCCAGTGCGGCGATCTCTTCCGGGCTGCCCAGGCGGCCCATCGGCTGGCGCTCGACGAAGCTGCGCCACACGGCGTCCTCGTCGCCGCCGAGCGCGCGCACGCGGTCGCCGAGCGATGGAGTCTTCACCGTGCCGGGGCAGATCGCGTTGCAGCGCACGCCGCGCGCGACGAAATCCGCCGCGACGGATTTGGTCAGGCCGATCACCGCCGCCTTGGTCGTGCTGTAGGCGAAGCGGTTGGGCACGCCCTTGATGCTGGACGCCACCGAGGACATGTTCACGATGCTGCCGCCGCCGCGTTCGAGCATGGCCGGCAACACGCGCTTGCACAGGTGGAACATGCTGTCCACGTTGATGCCGAAGGAACGCTTCCAGGCCGCGTCGTCGGTGTCCAGGATGGTGCCGGCGTGCACGTAGCCGGCGCAGTTGAACAGCACGTCGAATGGCGCATGGGCGGCGACGAGGCGATCGATCTGCGCCGGGTCGGTCACGTCCAGGCGTTCGGCGCGCAGCTCGGGGCATGCGGCCGCGAGCGAGGCGAGCGCCTGTTCGTCGATATCGGTGGCCAGCACGCGGGCGCCTTCGCGGGAGAAGGCGAGCGCGGTGGCGCGGCCGATGCCGGCGCCGGCCGCGGTGACCAAGGCATGTTTGCCGGCGAGACGGCCGCTCATGCCAGCGGCTCCCAGGCGGCGCGGACGAAGCGAGAGGTCATGGCGGGTTCTCCTGGCGGGCTGAAGGGGAGGGCTGGGCGAGGCGATAGAAAGCGGCGGCGGTGCCGCCGAAGATGGCCGTCTCGTGTCCCGCAGCGAGACGGCGCACGTACGAGCGCGCCAGTTCGATCCAGCGCGCGTAGTCGCCGCGCAGAGTGACCACCGGCCAGTCGCTGCCCCAGATCAGGCGTTGAGGTCCGAAGCAGGCGAACAGGTGATCGACATACGGCGCCAGCGCGTGTTCGGACACGCCCGGCGCAAGCTGGGTGAGCAGGCCCGACAGCTTGCAGTGGAGCGACGTGCGTGCGGCCAGCAGCGCGATCTGCGCGGCCCAGCCGTCGAAGCCGGATGCGCCGTCCACCACCGGCTTGCCGCCGTGGTCGAGGACGGCGCGCAACTGCGTCTCGCGCTCCAGCCGCGCGAGCAGTCCGGGCAGCTGGTCGGGGCGCACCAGCGCGTCGAACGCCAGGCCATGGCGCTGCAGGCTGGCGAAGGCGGCATCCAGCGCGGGACGGGCGAGCCAGTCCGGGTCCTCGATGTCCTGCGCCATTGGGCGCAACCCGACCAGCAGGCCGTCGCCATCGCGCACGAGCGCGGCGATTCGCGCCTCCACGTCGGGCGCTTCGAAATCCACCCAGCCCACCACGCCGGCCACGGCACGGTCGGCACGGGCCAGCTCGAACAAGAAGCGTGTTTCCGCTTCGGTCGGTGCTGCCTGCACCAGGATCGCGCGCTCCACGCCGGCGGCCGCGCGGTGCGGATTCAGTTCGAACGGAAGGAAATCGCGTTTCAGCACCGCCGGCGCGCTGGCCAGCCAGCCGTAGTCGCCGCGCTGGACGCGCCAGTAGTGCTGGTGGGCGTCGATCACGTTCACGGCGTCACCGCGTACTGGCCGAGCAGACCTTCGTCGCGCAAGCGGTCCCACAGCGCTGCCGGAATCGGCGTATCGCGCCGCGCGGCGGCTGCGTCGGCCTCGGCCGGGGTGCGCATGCCGCAGACCACGGTGGCGACGGCGGGATGGAAATGCGGGAATTGCAGGGCGGCGGCGCCCACGCTGACGTCGAGCGCGCCGCAGGCGTCGTAGAAGCGCTGGGCCCGTGCGCGCGTGGCCTCGTCGGCCGGCGCGTAGTTGTAGGTATCGCCCGGCTTGTCGCCGCCGAGCAGGCCGGAGTTGTACGGCGCCGCGGCGAAGATGGCGATGCCGCGCTGTGTGGCCTCGGCCATGACGCGCGCGCTGTGCGCCTGCTCGAACAAGGTATAGCGGCCGGCGAGCATGATGACGTCCAACTCGAAGCGCGGCATCACCTCGAGGCACACCTCTTCCTCGTTGACGCCCAGGCCGATCGCGTCGCACACACCCTGCGCGCGCAGCTCGGCCAGCGCGGGCAGGGCTTCGTCCAGTGCCTGGCGCAGGACGCGCGGATGGTCCGCGCCATGCGTGAGGGCGCCGATGTCATGCAGCAGCAGAACTTCGACGCGATCGGTGCGCAGCCGCCGCAGGCTGTCGTCCACCGCGCGGCGCACGCCGTCGCGGCTGTAATCGAACACGGCCCGCTTGCCGGCCACGTCGAAGCCGTCGGCGAGCGGATCGCGGCCCGGCGCGTCCTGGATCAGGCGGCCGACCTTGGTGGACAACGTGTAACTGCCGCGGGGCATGGTCGCCAGCGCCGCGCCGAGGCGCGCTTCGCTGAGGCCGTAGCCGTAATAGGGGGCGGTATCGAAATGACGGATGCCGTGCTGCCAGGCGCGTTCCACCGCACGTCGCGCCAGGTCCTCATCCACACCCGCGTACAGATTGCCGATGGGCGCGCCGCCGAAAGCCAGCGGCGAGATCGCCCGGGCAAGCCGGGTCGGGCGCGTCGGGGCGCCGTGCGGGTTGGGAATACCTGGATCCGCCATGCAGAAACTCCGCTTCGCTGGTCGCCGGCGCACGCCCGGAAGGCGCTCCGCGGGGGACTTTGGCCCATGCGCGGCTCCCTCTCAAATGCCCCGCGCCGGGGATCGAATCAGTGTGCACCTATGAAACGCATATTTACAAGTGAGAATATGGCTAGGCCGTCGAGTGGCGAAATTTGTGTTGCAACGCGACTTGAAACGATCTAAGTAAATATGAAACATCGGTTCGCCGATGAAAGCCGCCCAAGGTTCCGCAGCCGCGGGGCCAGCGCGGCGACGATCATCTGGGGATGAAGGGGAGGCTTGGCGTGGACCGGCACGAAACCACTTCCGCGTTTGCCGGCGACCTCGCCGGGCCGCCGGCGCGATCGGGCGGATGGGCCGCGTCGTCGACTACCGACCGTACTCCCGCTCCACCCGCAGCGTCCTCGACCGAAGGTCTTTCCGCGATGTCCAGCGTGGCCGGGCAGCCGCCTTTTCTCGCCGCCGACGTCGGCGGTACGCACGCCCGGCTGGCGCTGATGGCGCCGGGTGTCCGCGGCCCGCTGGTGCAGGCCTACCGGGTGTTCCGCTGTGGCGAGCACGCCAGTCTCACGTCGATCGTGCGCGCGTTTCTCGCTGGCTTGGCCACCCGGCCGCGGCAGCTGGTGCTGGCCTGCACGGGCTGCGCGCACGAAGGCGTGCTGATCAACGAAAGCCTGCCCTGGCGGATCGAGACGGCGGCACTGGCCGCCGAATTGCGCCTGGACGAAGTCCATCTGCTCAATGATTTCGTCGCCCTGACGCATGCGGCGCCGTACATCGATACCGAGCGCTCGCCGCTGCTGCACGCGCCCATGCGCGCCGCCGCCGCGCCGGGCCCCATCGTGGTGGTGGGCCCCGGCACGGGCCTGGGCGCCGCCGTGCGCCTGCCAGGCTCGCCGGCGGTGGTGCTGCCGAGCGAGGCCGGCCAGATGCAACTCGGCGCGCGGGTAGGGCGCGAGCAGGACGTGATGCGCCTGCTCGCCGGGCGTGACGAACATCTCTCTTATGAGGCCGTGCTGTCGGGCCCTGGGCTGCTGCGCGTCTACGAAGCGCTTTGCCGCGAAGCCGGCCGCGGACCGGCATGCGCCGAGCCGTCGGCGGTCAGCGCGGCGGCGATCGACGGGAACGATCCCCAGGCGCGCGAGACCCTGGATCTGTTCTGCGGCTGGCTCGGTTCGTTCGCGGGCGATCTGGCCATGCTCTATCAGGCGACCGGCGGCATTTATCTGGCCGGTGGTTTTCTCTCGCGCATGGCCGCGTATCTGCGCGGCAGCACGTTCGTCGCGCGCTTCCTCGACAAGGGCGTGATGCGCCCGTTCCTGGACAACGTGCCGGTGCGCGTGGTGGACCACGGCCAGCTCGGCGTGATCGGCGCGGCCAGCTGGTTCCTCGACCGGCCGGCGAAACCGCCGGGCATTCCTATCGGATAGCCCGAGGTTCATCGAGGAAACATCGCGTCGGTCGTACCACCCACAGCTGTCGAGGTTTTCATGCGTCGAGCCGCCATTCGCCTTATCCGCCGCCCCGGGTGCTGAACCGGTGAGGCGCGCATCGATGCATCGCCGCGGTGCCCTGGCGTTGGCGGCCTGCGCGCTGATGGGTTCCGCCGGCGCGGCAAGCGCGGGCGCGCCCGACGCGCGCACCATCGAGGCGCAGTGGCGCGAAGCCAACCGACCCTACGACGGTGCGCGCGCGGCGCTGCTGAAGGACGTGGACGCACAGGCCTGGCAGGGCCCGTTCTCGCCCGACTGGGAAACGCTGGCGAATTATCGTGCGCCCGATTGGTACCGCGACGCCAAGTTCGGCGTCTTCATCCATTGGGGCGTGTATTCGGTGGCGGCGTACAAGGGCGAGTGGTATCCGCGCCACATGTACGAGCGCGACGGCAAGTACGCGGACTATCACCAGCATCAGGTGGGCACCTACGGCCCCATGCCGCAGGTCGGCTACAAGGACCTGATTCCCCGTTTCAAGGCCGAGAAGTTCGACCCGGTTGCGTGGGCGAAGCTGTTCCGCGATGCCGGCGCGCGCTACGTCGTGCCGGTGGCCGAACACCACGACGGCTTCGCCATGTACGACTCGAAGCTGAGCGACTGGACCGCGGTGAAGATGGGCCCGAAGCGCGACGTCATCGGCGAGCTGGCCAAGGCCGTTCGCGCGCAGGGCATGAAGCTGGGGCTCTCCTCGCATCGCGCCGAGCACGACTGGTTCTTCGAGTACGGCCGGCAGTTCGATACGGACGTGAGCGATCCGCGCTACGCCGCGCTGTATGGTCCGGCGCACCCGTTGCGCGGCGCCAAGGGCGAGGACGGCAAGGAACACGACTGGACCTTCGTCTCCGACGCCTACCTGGACGATTGGCTCGCGCGTTCGGGCGAAATCGTCCAGGACTACCAGCCGGACCTGATGTACTTCGACTGGTGGGTGGACCAACCGCGCTTCCGCGGCGCGCTCGCCCGTTTCGCCGCGTTTTATTACAACCAGGCCGCCGCGCGCGGGCAGGGCGTGGTGCTCAACTACAAGCTCGACGGCATGCGCGCCGGCAGCGGCACGCTCAACATCGAACGCGGCCAGGCCGCGGACATCCGCCCCGATCCCTGGCAGACCGAGACTTCGGTGAGCCGCGACTCCTGGGGCTATGCCGAAGGCGACAGCTACAAGGACCCGGACGAGATCGTCCATCTGCTGGCCGACGTGGTCAGCAAGAACGGCAACCTCTTGTTGAACGTCGGCCCGAAGGGCGACGGCAGCATGCCGCCGCAGGCGGTCGTGATCCTGCGCGCAGTCGGGCAATGGCTACGCGCCAACGGCGAAGCGATCTACGGCACGCGTCCGTGGCGCCGCTTCGGCGAAGGCCCGACCCAGGTCGCCGCCGGCACCATGCAGGACAGTAAGACCGGCGCCTATACCGCCGAGGATTTCCGTTTCACCACGCGCGACGGCCGCCTCTACGCGATCGAGCTGGGCTGGCCGAAGGACGGCCGGGCACAGATCCGTTCCGTCGGCGCCGAGCTTCGCGTGCGTCGCGTCACCTTGCTCGCCACCGGCGCCGAGGTTCCCTTCGAGCAGCAGGCCGATGGCCTGCATTTGCACCTTCCCACGACCCCCACCGGATTGCATGCCTATGCCTATCGCATCGAACTGCAGTAAGCCCCGCCGCCTCGCCCTCGCGTTGCTTTGCGCGGTGGCAGGCATCGCCGCCGCGCACGCGCAGGACGCCACCGCGCCCACGGCGAAGACGCAGAGCCCGCGGCAGAACAGCGAGATCTGGGAGAAGGCCAGCGCCAAGTTCGAGCCGCAGCGCCGCGCGCTGCTGGACAAGGTGGCGAAGGGCGAGAACGCCGGCCCATTCCGCGCCGACTGGGCGTCGCTGCAGGCCTACCGCTCGCCGGCGTGGTACGACGACGCTAAGTTCGGCATCTTCATTCACTGGGGCGTGTATTCGGTGCCGGCATTCGGCAGCGAGTGGTATTCGCGCAACATGTACGTGCAGGGCAGCAAGGAGTTCGCTCATCATGTGGCCACCTACGGCCCGCAGGCGAAGTTCGGTTACAAGGACTTCATTCCGCTGTTCAAGGCGGAGAAGTTCGACCCGGCTGCGTGGGCGAAGCTGTTCCGCGAAGCCGGCGCGCGCTATGTGGTGCCGGTGGCCGAGCATCACGACGGCTTCGCCATGTACGACTCCAAGCTCAGCGACTGGACGGCCGCGAAGATGGGGCCGAAACGCGACGTCATCGGCCAGCTGTCCAAGGCGATCCGCGCCGAGGGCCTGCACTTCGGTCTTTCCTCGCACCGCGCCGAGCACGACTGGTTCATGGGCAACGGCCGCGAGTTCGCCTCCGACGTGAACGATCCGAAGTACGCCGAGTTCTATGGCCCGGCGCAGCTGCGCATGGCCGGCTCGGACAGCGATGCTCTTTCGACCGATTTCACCTATGTCTCGCCGGCCTGGCTGGACGATTGGCTGGCGCGCACCGCCGAGCTGATCGACGACTACCACCCGGACCTCATCTACTTCGACTGGTGGATCGGCCATCCCACCTTCCGCAACTCGCTGCCGCCGATGCTGGCCTATTACTACAACGAAGGCGCCAAGCGCGGCGGCGTGGTGGTGAACTACAAGCTGGGCGAATTCGCCGAAGGCGCCGGCGTGCTGGACATCGAGCGCGGCCGCCTGGCCGGCATCCATCCCACCCATTGGCAGACCGACACCTCGATCAGCAACGACTCCTGGGGCTATATCGAGCACGACACCTACAAGCCGCCGCAGGAATTGGTCCAGCTGCTGGTCGACGTGGTGAGCAAGAACGGCAACCTGCTGCTCAATATCGGTCCGCGCGCCGACGGCAGCATTCCGCAGGGGGCGCAGGACACCTTGCGCTCGATCGGTCGCTGGCTGAAGACCAACGGGGAAGCGATCTACGGCAGCAAGCCGTGGCGCCAGTTTGGCGAGGGCCCGACCGAAGTGGTCGGCGGCTCGTTCCAGGAAACCAAGACCAAGCCCAATACGGCGCAGGATTTCCGCTTCACCACGCACGGCAACACCCTCTATGCGATCGAACTGGCCTGGCCGGCCGACGGCAAGGCGGTGATTCATGCACTCAAGCCCGCCGACGGCGTGAAGGCGGTGAGCCTGCTCGCCAACGGCAAGGCGGTGCCCTTCAAG
This sequence comes from Dyella sp. BiH032, assembly GCF_031954525.1. Classification (NCBI taxonomy): domain Bacteria; kingdom Pseudomonadati; phylum Pseudomonadota; class Gammaproteobacteria; order Lysobacterales; family Rhodanobacteraceae; genus Dyella; species Dyella sp. BiH032. Next base: position 3,354,798 of record NZ_CP134867.1, on the reverse strand, counting down.
CAGGAGGACGACGGCTTGCATCTGACGATGCCGGCCAAGCCGGTGGGCGAGTACGCCTACGTGCTGCGCATCGAGCTGACCGGGCAAGGAGCGAAGTAATGCGGCGTGCGTTTTTCCTCGGCTTGCTGCTCCTGCCGACGCTCGCCTGGGCACGTATCCCGGGCGCGATGTTCTATCTGATGGAGTCGCCCAAGTCCTTTTCCTCGTTCGAGGCCCACGCCGACAAGATCGGCGTGGTCGTGCCTACCTGGTACCACGTGGACGAAAGCGGACTGGTCTCGGGCGAGCCGAATCCGCTGGTCATGCAACTGGCCAAACAGCATCGCGTGCCGGTGATGCCGATCCTTTCCGCGGACGGCAAGCGCGACAAGTTCCATCAATTGCTGCACGACGAAGCGGCGAAGAAGGCGATGATCGCCGCACTGGTCGAGCAGGGCACGAAGCACGGCTACCTCGGCTTCCAGTTCGACTTCGAGAACATCGACTGGACCGACCGCGACGCGCTCAGCCTGATGACCAAGCAGACGGCTGAAGCGCTGCACAAGAAGGGCCTGCAGCTGTCCATCGCCGTGGTGCCGAACGCGCCGGGTTATGCGGGCGGCGGCGGTTTCTCGCAATGGATGTGGAAGTTCTGGCGCGGCGCGTACGACCTCAAGGCGCTGAGCCAGTCCGCCGATCTGATCTGCCTGATGACCTACGACCAGCACACGCGCTGGACCACGCCCGGCCCCGTGGCCGGCATGCCGTGGACCGTGCAACACCTGGAGTATGCGCTCACGCAGGTGCCGAAAGAAAAGCTCTCCGTGGGCATTCCCAGCTATGGCTACCACTGGTACGCGGGCGATCCGCGCCGCGAGGACGGCAAAGAGGCATCGAACATCGCCGCCAGCTACATCGACGCGGACGAGTCCCTGCCGCTGGCAAGGCAGTACGGCGCCACCATCCAGTGGGATCCGGTGGAGCACGAATCCTGGTTTTGGTTCTACCGCGACGGCATGCGCGAATGGGTCTTCCTGCCCGACGCGCGCGCGTTCCGCGACCGCGTGGCGCTGGTGAAGCAATACGGCCTGCAAGGCTTCTGCTCATGGGTGCTCGGCGCCGAGGACCCGAAGGTATGGGACGAACTGCCGGAGGCGCAGCGATGAAACGGAATACGTGGCGGGCCTGCCTGCTCGCGATGGCGCTGGCCTGGGGCGCCCTCGCGCACGCGGAACTGGCGCTGGTGCCTTATCCGGCGCACGTGGAAGAAGGGAAGGGTGCTTTCGTCCTGGACAAGCAGGTGAGCATCGAGGCACCGGCCGATGCGCGCTCGCAGGAGATTGCCGCGTTCCTGCGTGACGCGGTCCAGGCGCAGGCGGGCATCGACCTGCCCGAACACGCCGTCCGCAAAGGGCGGCGCATCGTGCTGAAACTCGACCCGGCCGTGACGGGCGAGGAGGCCTATCGGCTGGACGTCAATCCCCGCGGCATCGAGATTCGCGCGTCGACGGACAAGGGCCTGTTCTGGGGCGTGCAGACGCTGCGCCAGCTGCTGCCTGTGGGTGCTTCCGGGTCGGTCAAGGTAACGATACCAACGGTGCGCATCGAGGACGTTCCGGCGTTCGCCTATCGCGGCCACATGCTCGACGTGGGCCGCCATTTCTATCCGGTGGCGTTCATCGAGAAGCAGCTGGACCTGATGAGCTACTACAAGCTCAACGTGTTCCGCTGGCACCTCACCGAGGACCAGGGCTGGCGCATCGAGATCAAGCGCTATCCCAAGCTGACCGAGGTGGGCGCTTGGCGCACCGAGGCGGACGGCAGCCGCTACGGCGGCTTCTACACGCAGGACCAGATCCGCGAGGTGGTCGAATACGCGCGCCAGCGCAACATCATGGTGATTCCGGAGATCGAAATGCCGGGCCACAGCTCGGCCGCGGTGGCGGCCTATCCGGAGCTGTCCTGCGCGAAGAAACCGATCCCCGTGCCGATCGGCTGGGGCGTCTTCAGTGACGTGTTCTGTCCCGCCGACGAGAACGTCTACGTATTCCTGCAGAACGTGCTGGACGAAGTGCTGCCGCTGTTCCCGTCGCCCTATGTGCACATCGGCGGCGACGAAGTGCCGGCCGGCGCCTGGGACCATTGCGATGACTGCGACAAGCTGATCCGCGAGCAGGGCCTGGAGAACGAGGCGGGCCTGCAGAGCTATTTCATCCGGCGCATGCAGGTGTACCTGGCCGGCAAGGGCAAGACCATGATCGGCTGGGACGAAGTCCTGGAAGGCGGCGTGGACCCCGCCGCGGTGGTCGAGGTCTGGCGCGGCGACGCCGGCTTGGGCAAGGCGTTCGCCAATGGCAACCGGGTCATCAATGCCAGTCCCTACTACCTCGACTCTCCGCTGACGCGGTTGGCCGTGGAAAAGCTCTACCTGGTCGATCCGCTGGGCAACGCCGACTTCGCGCAGAGCAAACTGGTATGGGGCGCCGAGGCGCCGCTGTGGAGCGAACGGGCCGATCCGCTGAATGCCGAGCAGCGCCTGTATCCGCGCCTGCTCGCCTTCGCCGAGCGCCTGTGGCGCGGCGGCAGCGCCGACGCGGCGGCCTATGCGGATTTCCACCAGCGCCTGGCCGCGCAATACCCGCGGCTGGACGCGTGGCAGGTGGCCTATGCACCGGAAGACCGCAACACCGCCGACTACGCCATCAGCGCCAATGCCGCCCACGACGGTTGGCGGGTCAGCGCGCAGCGCGGCTTCGACGACGTAGTCACCCACTACACCACCGATGGCAGCGAGCCGACCGCCAGCTCGCCGTCGTTCACCGATGTATTGGATCTGAAACAACCCGGTACGCTTCGCGTGGTTCCGTTCCGCCGCGGCCGTGCCTACGACCATCCGCGCTCGTTCCAGCTCGAACGCAGCGCCGCCTTCGGCGCCGCCGCCAGCGTCGATCCGGCCCCGGACGCCGCCTACAGCGGCCACGGCGCCGCCACGCTCACCGACGGCGTGCTGGGCAGCGATGAGTTCAAGACCGGCGCCTGGCTGGGCTGGGAGGAGATCGATCCCAAGCTGAGCCTGGACCTGGGCAGCGTCACCGAGCTGCACGAGGTCAGTGTGGGCGTGCTTCAGCAGGACGAATCGTGGATCTGGTGGCCACGCAAGGTGCGCTTCGCCGCCTCCGAGGACGGCAAGCACTGGAGCACCCTGCGCGAGGTGAAGATCAAGCCGATCGAGCGCGACCACGTGGGCCATATACAGCGTGTGGCCTATACGGCTTCGCGGCCGTTCCGCGCACGCTATCTGCGTATCGAATTGACCCGCCATCCGGCGGAAGACGGACGCCATACGTGGACGTTCGTCGACGAAATCCTGGCGCGCTGAAGGGCGCGCCAGCTAACAGGAGCAAGACGCTGTACACCCGCCTTCGGGGGAAGGCAGTCCATTAACGGGGAGGAGTTAACCATGTCGCATATCGCATTACGCCGTCACAGGCTGGCCAGCGCGCTCGCGCTGGTACTCCTGCCAACGTTCGCGCTGCACGCGCAGGACGCTGGCACCGGCCAGGCACAGTCCCAGGATCAGTCCACGCAAGCGGACAAGAAAGCCAAGACGCTGGACAAGGTCGTGGTCACCGGCTCGCGCATCGCGCGCGCCGAGGTGGAAGGCCCGGCGCCGGTCAACGTCATCAAGGGCGATGAGATCCAGAAGCAGGGCTTCAACACTGTCTACGAGGTGATGAACTCGATCACCCAGGCCGGCATCGCCGAGACGCCGCCGAGCTGGGGCAGCACGTCGGTCAACGCGCGCCAGCTCAATCTGCGCAACCTCGGCTCCAACCGCAGCTTGCTGCTGATCGATGGCCACCGCGTCACCGACTATCCGATGCCGGCCAACGGCAAGACCAATTTCCAGAACTACAACAACATCCCCACCGGCATGATCGACCGCATCGAGGTGCTGGCCACCGGCGCCTCGGCGATCTACGGCTCCGATGCCATCGGCGGCGTGGTGAACATCATCCTTAAGAAGAACTACCAGGGTGACGACATCAAGGTGCAGCTGGGCACGTCCACCCGCGGCGGCCGCGATTTCGGCGACATCAACTTCGTCGGCGGCCGTTCGGGCGACAACTGGAGCGTGGTGTACAACCTGCAGCGCAGCCACCGCACGCCGCTGTGGGGACGCGACCGCCGCTACACCGATTCGGACGCGGACGCCGGCTATGGCGCCTGGGACCAGAACGCGCGCATGTTCGGTTATCCCCGCTACACGGGTCTGATGCTGGCCGACGCGAACGGCAACTTCATCGCACCTCCGGCGGGCGCGTGTTCGCAGGCCGGCTTCAAGAACAACTTCAGCCAGTATCACAAGCAGACCGTGGCGACCAACGGCAACACGGTCGACCCCACCAACATCACCGACGGCGGCACGTACTGCGCGCAGAACGCGCTGTTCGGCAACTGGGTGCTGACGCCTGGACGCGACGACCGTGATGCCTTCATCGCCGGCACTTACGATTTCGGCGGCGGCGTGCAGGCCTACGGCTCGGTCGGCTACTGGGAAACCCACGGCGTCTCCAATACCGAACTGCCGTTCCTGTACCCGATGGGCGGCATCCCCGGCTCGTTCTACGACCAGGGTACGGGGCAGGTGATCACCAACTATTTCCGCCAGCTGACGCCGGCTGAAATGGGCGGCTACGGCAACACGCACGACGACGAGAAGAACTGGGACATCCACGCCGGCCTGCGCGGCACGCTGTTCGACAACCGCTTCAACTGGGACCTCAACCTCGGCCACGCGAAGTACATCGTGCGCGAGAGCTATACCGGCCTGAACGAGCAGGGCATGTTCGACTACTTCTTCGGCCCCCAGCAGGGCACCACCACGGTGGGCGGCGAGGAGTACCCGGTCTATACGATCAACCAGCAGCGTTTCTGGAACCCGATCTCCACCGCCGACTACCGCAGCTTCGGCGTCAGCGGCCAGAACACCGCGGTGTCGTGGATGGACCAGGCTTCGTTCAATCTCACCGGCGACCTGTTCAGCACCTGGGCCGGCCCAGTCGGTTTCGCCGGCGTGCTGGAGGCCAACCATCAGGGCTACAAGCTGACGCCGGATCCGCGTGGCAACACCACCACCTTCGGCGACCCCTTCCAGGACTACAACGCCGGTGGCGGCACCCGCACGCGCCTGTCCGCGGGCACCGAGTTCCGCGTGCCGCTGGCCGACACGCTGACCTGGAGCCTGTCCGGCCGCCTGGACAAGTACCGCGATGCCAGCAGCGCCGACGTCGCCCGCACCTGGGGCACGGCGATCGAGTGGCGCCCGTTGAACGGCCTGCTGCTGCGCGGCACCTACGGCACCAACTTCCACGCGCCGGACATGCAGTACCTGTACAAGCAGGATTCGCTGTCGACCGTCGGCATCTACAAGGACTACTACCAGTGTATCCAGGCGAAGGACTCCGTCTGTCCCGCCGTGCAGCACACCACGTACTACACGCTGCATGCCGCGGGCGGCCACAACCTTCTGCCTGAGAAGGGCCACGCCTGGACCTACGGCTTCGTGTGGGACGTCAACTGGGTCGAGGGCCTGGCGATCTCGGCCGACTACTGGCACATGGGCGTGGACAACGCCATCGACAACGTCAGCGAAGACACTGTGCTGCAGGACGAAGCCGGCTGCCGCACGGGCCTGCAGGTGGGCGGCGCGCCGTACACGCTGCACTCGCAGGGTTCGGAGTATTGCAAGCAGATCGTCGCCAACGTGATTCGCGATGCGCAGGGCAACGTCACGGCCGTGTACACCGGTCCGATCAACCAGAACAAGCTGTACGTGAGTGGCGTGGACGCCAGCATCACCTATCGCTGGAAGACGCGCGACTGGGGTTCGTTCAACTTCGCGCTGGACTGGACCGACAACCTCTCCTACAAGCTGCGCAAGTACGCCAGCGATCCGCTGCTCAACACCCGCTACGACCGCGTGGCCACGCGTACCCGCGCCACGCTGAACTGGCTGTACGGTCCGTGGGACGTGACGCTGTACGGCGATCGCGCCGGCGGCGTGCGCGCGCCGCGCTACGGCGGTTGCGAGGTGCTGGCCAATGGCATCACGCCGTCGCTGGACGATCCGGCGTGCGTGGTCTACCACGACTACACCAAGCCGTGGGTCACCTTCAGCAGCACCGTGGGCTACCGCTTCGACGAGAAGCTGCGGGTGGGCCTGACCGTGTCGAACATCTTCGACAAGGTGGGTCAGATCCCGTACTACGCGGGCGGCTTCGAGTTCATCCCGACGCTGCAGGGTGCCAACTACAACGGCCGGGAGATCTCGCTGCAGGTGGAATACAAGCTCGATTGAGGCAAGGCGGCGGGGCGCGCTTCGGCGCGTCCCGCCGGCAGGTCCGGCTGCCCCGGCCGGTTCATGACAACAAACGCAGGAACAACAGCATGTCGAAGTGGTCGCAACGTCTCCTCTGCCTGGCGCTCGGCGCGGGCCTGGCCTTCACCGCCGCTGCGCAGAACGCGCCGACGCTGGTGCCTTCGCCGCAACAGTCGCACTGGCAGGACCTGGAGTTCGGCGTGATCGTGCACTTCGGCACCAATACCTTCCTCGATCGCGAGTGGGGCGACGGCAAGGCCGACCCCAAGGTGTTCAATCCGGACAAGGTCGACCCCGTGCAATGGGCGCGCGCCAGCCGCGCGGCTGGCGCGAAGTACATGGTGATGGTCGCCAAGCACCACGACGGCTTTGCCCTGTGGCCCACCGAGCAGAGCAACTATTCGGTGAAGAGCAGTCCGTGGATGGGCGGCAAGGGCGACCTGGTGCGCCTGGCTTCCGATGCCGCGGCCAAGGAAGGACTGGAGTTCGGCATCTATCTGTCGCCGTGGGACCGCCACGAGCCCCGCTATGCCGACTCCAAGGCCTACGACAACTATTACGTGGCCCAGCTGGGCGAGCTGGTGCAGCACTACGGCATGCTGGTCGAATGGTGGCTGGACGGCGCCGGCAGCGCCGGACACGTCTACGACTTCAAGCGCTACATCGAGGAACTGCGCACCTACCAGCCCAACGCGATGGTGTTCGCCGACATGGCGCTGTTCGAGTACGGCGATGCCCGCTGGGTCGGCCAGGAAGACGGGCACATCCGCTACGAGAACTGGAACGTGATCGACCGCCACGGCTACCAGCGCTGGCGCCCGGTGGAGGTGGACACTCCTCTGCACAAGCTGCACTGGTTCTGGCACCCGAACGACGAGGCCACGCTCAAGAGCGTGGACGAGCTGATGGACATCTGGGAAAGCAGCGTGGGGCGGGGCGGCCAGCTGATGCTGGGCATCGCACCGGACAACCACGGCCTGCTGCCCGAGGCCGACGTGAAGCGGCTGGAAGAGTTCGGCAAGGCCGTGGAGGCGCGCTACGGCGACGCCGCCAATCTCGCGCGCAAGCACGCGAAGACGGACGAGAACGCCGAGCGCGCGCTCGACGGCAACCGCGACACCTTCTGGTCCGCGCCGGCGGATGCGCGCAGCGCCACCCTGGAAGTGGATTTCGGCAAGCCGGTCACCTTCGACCGCACGCTGGCGATGGAATGGCTGGACGAAGGCCAGGCCGTGCGCCGCTACGCGGTGGAGATCTGGGACGGCCACGCCTGGAAGGCCGTGGCCCAGGCCGAGGCGATCGGCCACAAGAAGATCGATACCTTTGCACCCGTCACGGCACAGAAGGTACGGTTGCATATCCTGTCCAGCGCCGGAGTCGCGCGTATCCGCGAATTCCAGGTGTTCGACGCGCGCGGGCATTGACGCCAGGATCCCCCTCCCGCCGGGAGAGGGGCGGGGTGAAGGCACGGGCGGCGTGATGGCCGCGTCGCCCGGTTCCTCATCCGGCTGCCGCCGCCTTCTTCCCCAGGGAGAAGGATCCCCACTGGAAATTGACGATTACATCGGAACCTTTCATGCAGAGACGCGCCACGTTCCCTTCATGGTCCGCATGGGCCCTGTCACTGTCGCTCGCCGGCCCTGCCGCCGCCGCGCAGCTGAGTACGCAACCCCTGGAACAGGGCTGGCAATTCCACATCGCACCGAAGTCCGCCGAAGCCAAGACGCATCCGGAGGCCGCCGAATGGCGCACCGCCGCCGTGCCGGGCAGCGTGCAGACCGACCTGCTCGCGGCAGGCGTTGTCGGTGACCCGTTCTATCGCGACAACGAAGGCCGCCTGCAGTGGATCGGGCTGGCCGACTGGGACTATCGCCTGAACTTCAAGGTCGACCCGGCCACGCTCAAGCGCGGCCACGTGGAACTGGTCTTCGACGGCCTGGACACGTTCGCCGACGTCACCCTCAACGGCCGCAAGCTGCTCGCCGCCGACAACATGTTCCGGCGCTGGCGCGTGCCGGTGAAGGGCGCGCTGCGCGCCGGCGAGAACAAGCTGGAAGTGCACCTGCATTCGCCCATCGCGCGCCTGCAGCCGTGGCTGCTCAAGCAGCCGTATGCGTTGCCGGGCGAGTTCGATTCCGCCTTCGGCGACGAGCCCAAGGGCAAGCAGACCGCCAACTACATCCGCAAGGCCAACTACCAGTACGGCTGGGACTGGGGTCCGCGCTACGTCACCCTCGGCATCTGGCAGCCGGTGCGGCTGGAAAGCTGGGACGACGTGCGCATGAGCGATTTCCATGTCGCGCAGCCGCACGTCGATGCCGACGCCGCAGAGCTGCGCGCCGAGGCCGCTGTGCAGGCCGATCAGGCCGGCACGGCGAAGTGGTCCGTGAGCTGGACGGCGCCGGACGGCAGCCGCCAGGAGACCAGCCAGGAGGTCGAGCTGCGCAAGGGCGAGAATGCGCTCAGCCTGCCCATCCGCATCGAGCATCCGCGCCGCTGGTGGCCCGTGGGCTATGGCGCGCAGGACATGTACCGCTTCGAAGCCACGCTCAGCCGCGACGGCGAAACGCTGGCCACCGCCAGCCGCGCCACCGGCCTGCGCAGCGTGGAGCTGCGCCGAGACAAGGACCAGTGGGGCCGCGGCTTCGCCTTCGTGGTCAACGGCGTGCCGGTGTTCGCCAAGGGCGCCAACCTGATCCCGTTCGACAGCTTCCCCACGCGCGTCACGAATGAGCGCATGGCGCAGATCCTGCGCTCGGCACGCGACGCCAACATGAACATGCTGCGCATGTGGGGCGGCGGCCATTACCAGAGCGAGGCTTTCTACGAGGAAGCGGACAAGCTCGGCCTGATGATCTGGCAGGACTTCATGTTCGGCGGCGCCATCCCGCCCTACGACGAAGCCTTCCGTGAAAACACCCGGGTCGAAGCAGTGGAACAGGTGCGCCGTCTGCGCGACCATCCCAGCATCGTGCTGTGGTGCGGCAACAACGAAGTGCAGACTGGATGGGAAGCGTGGCCTGACCGCAAGGCGCTGCGGCAATCGCTGGCTCCCGACGAAGTCGCGCGCATCGAGAACGGCATGAAGGCGCTGTTCGACGACACCCTGCGCAACGTGGTGAAGGAAAACACGCCGGAAGTGCCGTACTGGGCCAGCTCGCCCAGCACCGACTACGAAGGCCCGGCCAACCAGCTGACCGACGGCGACTACCATTCCTGGAGCGTCTGGTCCGGCTCCAAGCCGATCGAGCAGTACCTGAGCGAAACGCCGCGCTTCCAGTCCGAATACGGCCTGCAGTCCTTCCCGGTGATGGCCACCGTGCGCGCCTTCGCCGAGGACCGCGACATGGAGCCGAACTCGCCGGTGATGCGCGCGCACCAGAAGTTCGCCAACGGCGACGGCAACGACCGCCTGCTGCTGTACATCCGCAAGTACTACGGCGAGCCGAAGGACTTCGAGTCGTTCGTCTACCTCAGCCAGGTGATGCAGGCCGAGGGCATCGAGCTGGCCGCCGAGCACCTGCGCAGCGTGCGTCCGCAGGCGATGGGCTCGCTGTACTGGCAGTTGAACGATGTGTGGCCGGGCGCGTCCTGGTCCAGCGTGGACTACTTCGGCCGCTGGAAGGCGCTGCAGTTCCACGCGCGGCGCTTCTACGCGCCAGTGCGCGTGGTGGCGATCCACAATGACGGGAAGAGCGATGTGTTCGTGGTATCCGACCGCACCGCGCCGTTCCAGGCCACCTTGCGCAGCCGCGTGATGACGATGGAAGGCAAGGTGCTGCGCGAGCGCAAGCAGCCGCTCAAGGTCGAACCGCTGGCCAGCGCCAAGGTGGCCAGCCCCACCGACGCCGAACTGCTGCGCAAGGCCGATCCCGCCGACAGCTTCGTGGTGTACGACCTGCTCGACGACAAGGGCGATCTCCTGTCGCGCCATCTGCTGTTCGTGAAGCCGCCGATCGACCTGAAGCTGCCCGATCCGGACCTGAAGGCCGAGCTGCGCGACAACGGGCAGGGCGGCGTGCTGGTGGTCAGCGCCAAGCGCCTGGCGCGCGAGGTATGGGTGAACTTCGGTGCGCTCGATGCCACGCTGGAAGACAATGCCTTCGATCTGCTGCCGGGCGAGACGCGCGAGCTGCGTGTCGACAGCCAGGCCGGCATCGACGCCCTGCGCGGTGCGCTGCGCGTGCGTTCGCTGGCCGGGGCCACCAAGGGAGAGACCAAGCCGTGAACACGTCCCGCCGCGATGCCCTCAAGATGATGTCCTTCGCGCTCGGCGCCGCCACCCTTGGTGCGCCGGGCCTGAGTCTCGCCAAGTCTGCGTCGTCCTTCGCCAGCAAGCGCCCAGTGCCGGGCAAACGCAAGTTCGTCAGCAAGTCGGTGGAGCAGCTGATCGCGCGGACCAAGGCGAAGATCGCCGATCCGGAGCTGGCCTGGATCTTCGAGAATTGCTTTCCCAACACGCTCGACACCACAGTGGAGTTGGGCACGCTGCGCGGCAAGCCGGACACCTTCGTGGTGACCGGCGACATCGACGCGATGTGGCTGCGCGATTCCTCTGCCCAGGTCTGGCCCTACGTGTCGCTGGCGAAGGAAGACGCCGATCTGCGCCGGCTGTTCCGTGGCCTGATCCGCCGCCAGGCGGTGTGCATCGCGATCGATCCCTATGCGAACGCCTTCCTGCCCGACCCCACGGCCAAGACCAACCTGGACTGGGCCCAGCAGGACATCACCGACATGCGCCCCGGCGTGGCCGAGCGCAAGTGGGAGATCGATTCGCTGTGCTATCCGATCCGGCTCGCCGCGGCGTACTGGAAAGCCACCGGCGACCGCGAGCCGTTCGACGACGACTGGCGCGCCGCCATGCGGCTGGTGGTGAAGACCTTCCGCGAGCAGCAGCGCAAGGACGGCCACGGCCCGTACCACTTCCAGCGGCGCTCGCCCATTCCCACCGAAAGCCTGTTCCTCGGCGGCTACGGCAGCCCGGCCAAGCCGGTGGGGCTGATCCATTCGATGTTCCGTCCTTCCGACGATGCCTGCCTGTATCCGCTGTTCATCCCCGCCAACCTCTTCGCGGTCTATGCGTTGCGCGAGCTGGGGCCGATGACGCAGGCGCTGTTCGGCGACACCGCGTTCGCCGACGAATGCAAGGCCCTGGCGGACGAAGTGCAGCACGCTGCCGAGAAGTACGGCGTGATGCGCGATGAGCAGGGCGCCGAGTTCTGGGCTTATGAAGTGGATGGCTACGGCAACCAGCTCTTCATGGATGACGCCAACGCGCCGGGCCTGCTGAGCCTGGCCTATCTCGGCTGCTGCCCGCTCGACGATGCGCGTTTCCGCCGCACGCGTGAACTTGCCTGGAGTACGCGCAATCCGTACTTCTTCAAGGGCAAGGCGGCCGAAGGCGTCGGCGGCCCGCACGAAGGGCTGCGCATGATCTGGCCGATGTCGATCATGATGCGCGCGTTCACCAGCCGCGACGACGCGGAAATCCGCCAGTGCCTGCACTGGCTGAAGACCACGCATGCCGGCACCGGCTTCATGCACGAGGCGTTCGACCAGGACGACCCCGCGCATTTCACCCGTCCCTGGTTTGCCTGGGCGAATACGCTGTTCGGCGAGCTGATCGTCGAGCTGGCGGACAAGCGACCCGCGCTGTTGCGCGGCTGAGGCGAACCGTGTCGTTCCCCCTCCATCCCCCTCTGGAGTTTCCCTCATGGTGACACGCAGGCGATTCCTGCAAGGCGCAGTGGCCGCGGCCCTGCTCGGCAACCGGCTCGATCCGTTCGGCAGCATCGCCGACGCGCGCGCGGCGGGCGCGAAGGTCGCCGTTGACGGCGCGGGCGCGGTGACCGGCGTCTCGCGCTATGTCGACGTCTTCATCGGCACCGGCGGCCACGGCCACACCTATCCCGGTCCGTCGCTGCCGTTCGGCATGGTGCAGCTCAGCCCGGACACCTACGACGCGCAGTGGGATGCCTCGTCCGGCTACCACCAGGGCGACGGCTCGATCATGGGCTTCTCGCATACCCACCTGAGCGGCACCGGCGCCAGCGACATGCTCGACGTGCTGGTGATGCCGTGCACCGGCCCCGTGCGTCTGCAGCCGGGCGATCGCGAGTATCGCGGCACCAATTACCGTTCGCGCTACGACGGCGTGCCGCCCACCAACACGCCGTCGCCCTCGCAGCAGGGCCAACCAGCTACGCGCGGCTATCGTTCGCGCTACGACACGGCCGACGAGCACGCGCGGCCCGGTTACTACAGCGTGCGTCTGAAGGATTACGACGTGCTCGCCGAGCTGACCGCCACGCTGCGCGCCGGCCTGCATCGCTACACCTTCCATGGCAAGGACGAAGGCCACTTGCTGGTGGACTTCGCGCACGGCTTCCACGACGACCCGGCGACGCCGACCAAGGTCAGCGACGCCTCGCTACGCCTCGTCGGCAAGGACACTCTGGTGGGCAGCCGCCGCGTGCACCAGTGGGCGAATGGCCGCTACATCCACTTCGCGCTGAAGGTTTCGCACCCGTTCGATCGCGCCGTGCTGTACAGCGCCGACGCGCCGCTGGCCGGCGCGAAAGAGGCGGCGGGCACCAACCTCAAGGCCACGCTGCACTACAAGAACCCATCGAAGGCACCGCTGCTGGTGAAGGTGGGCATCTCCGGCGTGGACGTGGAAGGCGCGCTGCGCAACCTCGACGCCGAAGTGCCTGGCTGGGACTTCGACGGCGCGCGCGATGCCGCCGCCGCCGCGTGGGAGAAGGAGCTGGGCCGCATCCGTGTCGATGCCGCCGCGGAGGACACCAAGCGCATCTTCTATTCCGCGCTGTACCACACCATGCTCGCGCCCACGCTGTTCAGCGACGTGGACGGCCGCTACCGCGGCATGGATCTGAAGGTGCATCAGCTGCCGGAAGGCGCGCACAACTACAGCACCTATTCGCTGTGGGACACCTATCGCGCGGCGCATCCGCTGTACACGCTGTACCAGGCCGAGCGCGTGCCCGACCTGGTCAACGGCCTGCTGCGCATGGCCGCGGAAAGCCCGGACGGCCCGCCGGTATGGCCGCTGCAGGGCGTGGAGACCGGCTGCATGATCGGCTACCACTCCGCGGTGGTCGTCGCCGAAGCGGTGGCGAAAGGCTTCCCCGGCGTCGACGCGAAGCAGGCCTGGCCGCTGTTCCGCAAGCGCGCGATGGAGGACGACTATCGCGGCCTCACGTACTACCGCAAGCTCGGCTACATCCCCGCCGACAAGGAGTGGGAAGCCGTCAGCAAGACGCTGGAATACGCCTACGACGACTGGGCGCTGTCGCACCTGGCCGACGCGGCCGGCGCGAAGGCCGACGCCGAGGCGTTGCGCCAGCGCTCGCGCAACTATCGCAACGTGTTCGACAAGAGCGTGGCGTTCATGCGCCCGCGCGGCGAGAACGGCCAGTGGCTCGAGCCGTTCGATCCGCGCAGCATCGGCCACAGCAAGAAGTGGCGCGACTTCACCGAGTCCAACGCCTGGCAGGCTACCTTTCTCAACCAGCACGACCTGTACGGCTACATGGAACTGTTCGGCGGGCAGCCGGCGTTCGAGCACAAGCTGGACGAACTGTTCACCACCAGCTCCGAACTGCCGGCGGACGCGCCGCCGGACATCGCCGGCCTGGTCGGCCAGTACGCGCACGGCAACGAGCCGGGGCATCACATGCCTTACCTGTATGCCTACACCGGCGCGCACTACAAGACGCAGTCGCGCGTACGCATGCTGCTGACGGAGATGTACCGCGCCGATCCTGACGGCCTCGCCGGCAATGAGGATTGCGGCCAGATGAGCGCGTGGTATGTGCTCGGCGCGATGGGCCTGTATCCGGTCGATCCGGTGAGCACGTACTACGTGTTCGGCAGCCCGGTGCTCGACCGCGCGGAAATCGACGTCGCCGGCAAGCGACTGGTGGTGGAAGCGAAGGACAACGGCCCCGACAGCCCCTACATCCAGTCCGTCACCTGGAATGGCCAGCCCTGGAGCAAGAGCTGGATCACTCACGCCGATCTCGCCGCCGGCGGCACGCTGGTGTTCCAGATGGGCAAGACGCCGAACAAGCAGTTTGGCGCTGCGCCGGCCGATCGTCCGCCGTCGTTCGGCGCGCCGATGAAGGCCTGATGGCTCGCTAGAGAGCCTGGAAAGAGAACGCCCTCTCCCCTCCGGGGAGAGGGCCGGGGTGAGGGGCCCTACGGAGCGCAACAGCTCTTATCGCGAGCCCTTCCCACTCCTCCAAAATCCTCAACGCCCCTCATGCGGCTCTTCGCCATGCCCGCGCTGCCCCGGCGCGTGCTGCGCGGGCGCGGCATGCGGCGCCGGCGTCGGACGATTGGCTGGCATGGCCGGATGATAGGCCGGCGCCGGCGCATAGCTGCGCTCCGGTATCGCGCGCGGCGCGGCGCGTTCGGCGCCATTGCCCTGCGGGTACGACATGCGCGGAGCCGGCTCGCTCATGTGTGGCGCGTGTTCACTGATGCGCGGCGCAGGTTCATTCATGTGTGTGGCGCCGCCACCGCGCTGGACGTTCTCCGGCCGTGGCGGTGCCGTTTCGAGTGTGCGCGGCTGCGCCATCGCACCATGGTTACCGTGCGGCCCGAACGATGCGGAGGGCAGAGCGCCTGCGCGCGGCGCGGCGTCGTTCATGGGGCGCGCGCCGGCATCCACCGTTCGCGGTTGCGGTATCGGCGCTCCGCGCCCGCCGTGCGGAGCGAACGAGGCCGAAGGCACCGCACCTTCCGGCGCGCGCGGCGATGCGATATTGGGCGCCGCCGCCGGGCCACGCGGAGCGATGGGCGCACCGTGCGCGGCCGTGATGCCGCGCTCGGCGAATGCGCCCGGACGCGGTGTCGCCGCAATGGCTGGCGCGCCGTGATTGAACTGCGCGCGCAGGTCGTGGTTCTGCGCGGCCTGCGTCATCTGCTGCCGTTGCGCAGCAATCGGGCCGCTGCGCTGCATCCGCTCGGCCTGCAGTTCCTGTGGCGTGGCGCGCGCCGCGGTGCCGCCGGGGCCGCCGTTGTAGCTGATGCGGTTGACGGTGACGTTGTTGATCACCGTCTTGTTGTAGACGTTGGTGATGTTGGTGGTGATGTGGTTGACGCTGCGGTTGTAATAGAACCGGTCGCGGTCCCAGTAGCCGCCCGCATAGCCCACGCCGGTATAGCCGAAGCCGTAGTTGATGCCGCCATAAAAGCCCACGTGCGGGCCCCAGTAGCCGGAGTGGAAGACGTATACGCCGTCGTCCCAGCCCCACCATGCGGGTGTCCACAGCGCGCCGGAGAACGGCGGCAGCACCCAGGTGCCGGGCACCCAGTAATAGCCGCCGTCGTCGTCGTAGGCCCAGTATCCCGGCACCCAGAGATAGCCCGGCGCGGGGATCGGCGGCTGTACGTAGACGGGCAGGGGCGGCGGGGCGATGTTGACCGAGACGAACACGCCCGCTGTGGCAGGCTGGGGCAGCGCGAGGGCGACGCCGGCGAGCAGCGCCCATCCCAGCAATCCGCGCGACAACGAAACACGCGCCTGCTGGCGGAACGAAACGCGGGTCGGTGCAAAGGACATGAGGGACTCCTCGTCAACGGCGACGTTGCGTGGGTTTAGAACGGCGCGGTGGAATCGGCGCTGACGCCGCGGCGGCGAAGATTCAGGGCGATTTCATGCTGTCGCCGCGCTTGCGTTCGCGAGCAGCGATGCCGTGCGTCGAAAGGCCGCGTTTGTCGCCCCGGCGGCGCCATGCGCATGGCAGCGGTTCATCCAGGCGAGCGTTGGCGTGCGTGAGGCGCAAAAAAAGACGGCGCCTCGCGGCGCCGTCTTTCGATCCGTTCGGGAGCATGGTGCGCTCCCGCCGTCCTTACAGGCCCAGCACGGTTTCCGCCTTCACGTACGGCAGGCCGTGGGCCTGCGCGACCGGCTCGCAGACCACCTTGCCGTCGATCACGTTCAGGCCGTTGCGCAGGTGCACGTCTTCGGCCAGCGCCTTCTGCCAGCCCTTGTTGGCCAGCGCCAGGGCGAAGGGCAGGGTGACGTTGTTCAGCGCGAAGGTGGAAGTGCGCGCCACGGCGCCCGGCATGTTGGCCACGCAGTAGTGCACCACGCCGTCCACCACGTAGGTCGGGTCGGAGTGGGTGGTGGCATGCGAGGTCTCCACGCAGCCGCCCTGGTCGATCGCCACGTCGACGATCACCGAGCCCGGCTTCATGGTGCGCACCATGTCGTGCGTCACCAGCTTCGGCGCGGCGGCGCCCGGCACCAGCACGGTGCCGATCAGCAGATCGGCGCGGCGCACCAGTTCCTCGATCGCCGAGCGGGTGGAGAACACGGTGGAAATGGAGGTGCCGAACTGCGTGGCCAGGCGCTTGAGCGCTTCGGCCGAGCGGTCGACCACGGTGACCTTGGCGCCCATGCCCACGGCGATCGTCGCCGCGTGGGTGCCGGACACGCCGCCGCCCAGGATCACCACTTCCGCTGCCGGCACGCCCGGCACGCCGCCGAGCAGCACGCCGCGGCCGCCCTGGGCCTTCTCCAGCGAATGCGCGCCCACTTGCGGGGCGAGGCGGCCGGCGACCTCGGACATCGGGGTCAGCAGCGGCAGCGAGCCGTTCGGCGAGGTCACCGTCTCGTAGGCGATGCAGACCGCGCCGGAAGCGATCAGGTCCTGTGTCTGCTCCGCATCGGGCGCCAGGTGCAGGTAGGTGAAGAGGATCTGGCCCTTGCGCAGCTTCTTGCGCTCGACGGCCAGCGGCTCCTTCACCTTCACGATCATGTCGGCCTGGGCAAAGATCGCATCCGGACCTTCGACGATCTTCGCGCCCGCGGCGACGTAGTCGGCATCCGCCAGCCCGGCGCCGAGGCCGGCGCCCGCCTCGATCAGCACTTCATGCCCGTGGTGTACCAGTTCCTGCACCGACGACGGAACGAGGCCGACGCGGTATTCGTGGTTCTTGATCTCTTTCGGTACACCGATGCGCATGGCTGGGAATCTCTCTATCAGAAGTGAGGTTTTCGGCTGGTCCCGACGCGGGCGCCGGGGACGCAGCAGTATGATCGGTGGACTGAGCAATTTCTCGCTCATTTGGGCAGGTTTGTCGCTAAAATGTCGAACTTTGTTCGATTGATCGGCTGATTACTGGAAAGTTATGCCAAGCCACGATCCAAGTCGCGATCCGGGCCTCGACGACCGCGACCGCGCCATCCTGAAACTCCTCCAGGAAGACGGCCGCCTGACCAACCTGGAGCTGGCCACCCGGATCAACCTTTCCCCCTCGGCCTGCCTGCGCCGGGTGAAGCTGCTGGAGGAGCGCGGCCTGATCTCACGCTACGTGATGCTGCTGGACGAAAAGGCCGCGGGCCTGGCCGGCACAGCCTTCGTGCTGGTGACGCTGGACCAGCAGGGCCGCGCGGCGCTCGACGCGTTCGAGGCAGCGATCCAGCGCCACCCGGAGGTGACGGAGTGCTGCCTGCTGGCGGGCGCTGCGGACTACATGGTGCGCGTGGTGTATGCGGATTCCGCGGATTTCGAGCGGATCCATACGGACATCCTGACGCAGTTGCCTGGGGTGGTAAGGGTGCAATCGACGTTGGCGTTACGAACGGTGAAGAGGACGACGGCGTTGCCGGTGTGAGTTGGTGGCGCCGGTTGGCGTGGCCAGTGGTGATATCGCTCGGTTGTCGCGGGTGCGTCGCCAGCCTTGTCTCGCCCCTCGCGGGGCGAGGGTTTCGCTCTCCTGCCGGAGAGCGAGTTACTTCTTCTTGCTTCCCAAGAAGAAGTAACCAAGAAGAAGGGCCTCCTGCGCGGCGCCCTCCGCAGCCTACGCTGCTGCGGGTGCGTTGAGGGCTGGCCGGGCTTTTTGACAGGGCATCCATGCCCTGATCAAAAAGGCGGGGACGTCCTGTCCCCGCCCGCCTGCGGCGGCCTGATCGTCCAGCCCTCACCGCCGCGAAGGGAACCCGGCAGATCAAGAGCGCGACGGAGCGTCGCTTCGCTCGCTCTTGTTTTGGTTATTGGCTGCTTGCCGTGGTACCGCACTTCTCCTTCTCCCCTCCGGGGAGAAGGCGGGATGAGGGGTGGGTGCTTGCGGGAACGTCGCTAGAGCAGACGTGGCTTTTAAAGTCGAAGCAAAAAAATGGGTACGCGCCGCTTGCTGCGAGAGGAAGTGCGAAGGAGCAGCAGAAGCTGGGCTCTCTGAGCAGCGGACAGTAGGCACAAGGAACGACCATCCCCTCGCTCCGTAGGCCTCCTCACCCCGCCCTCTCCCCGGAGGGGAGAGGGAGAAGTGCGGTGCTATCGCCAGAACAAGACACGCTCACGCAACGCTCCGCGTCCTCTCCGCCCCGGCGCCTCGACGTCCCCTCCACGCACCTCAGTCCCCCTTCGAGTCGCGCGGGCCAGCAAAGTAAGAAAACACACCGTGCTCTCCTAACCCCCGCCGCGAGCCTTTGACCTCAGGCCATTTCTCTTTGGTTACTTTCTCTCGAGGCCCCCCTTGAGGGGGTTGGGCCAGCAAAGAGAAAGTAACTCGGGCGCCGGCAGGCGTCCGACATGCCCGCTGCATAAGCGGCCAGATCACCGAGCCGTGGCTTAGTGCAAATCACCAACCTCACATCCCGACAGGCATTCGAAGTGCCCGCTGCATAAGCGGCCAGATCACCGAGCCGTGGCTTAGTGCAAACCACCAACCTCACATCCCGACAGGTATTCGAAGTGCCCGCTGCATAAGCGGCCAGATCACCGAGCCGTGGCTTAGTGCAAATCACCAACCTCACATCCCGACAGGCATTCGAAGTGCCCGCTGCATAAGCGGCCAAGTCGCGGAACAGTGACTTAGTGCGAACCACCAAGCCCCAACCTCGCAAGCCAGCAGACGTCCGAACCACCCGCTGCAAAAGCAGCCAGATCGCCGCCCCGCGACACGAAAAACCCAACCCCACAAAATCGGCAGCCCTCCACCCAACCGTCGCCAGCGAATCACCATGCCCCATCGCGCACCATTCGCCGACCTGGCAACCGGCAAGCGGCAACCCAAGGCGCACTGCGTCACCAGACCGCGCCCCCCTCAGCGCCCCCACCGCGCGCGGTTGATCCAGGTCAAGGCACCGGGAAGCACCGGTGCCCAAGCTCTCGGACCATGAGCCCCATTCTCGACAGCCTCGAATTCGATCCGAACCTGATCGCCCGCTACGACGGCACCGGCCCGCGCTATACGAGCTACCCGACCGCACCGCAGTTCCACAACGGCTTCGATGAAGCGGCATTGCGCGCGGCGGCGGAGGCATCCAATGACGAGCTCATTCCGCGGGCACTGTCGCTGTACGTGCACGTGCCGTTCTGTTTCAGTCCGTGCTTCTACTGCGGCTGCAATCGCGTGATCACGCGCGACGTCGCCAAGGCCGACCGCTACCTCGAACAGCTCTATCGCGAGATCGAGCTGGCCGCACCGATGTTCGACCGCGACCGGCCGGTGCGGCAGTTGCATTTCGGCGGCGGCACGCCGAATTTCCTCGACATCCGCCGCATGGGCGAGCTGATGGATTCGCTGGCGCGGCACTTCAGCTTCCTGCGCAGCGACGACCGCGAATACGGCATCGAACTGGATCCGCGCTTCGCCGATGCCGGCTACGTGCGCGCCTTAGGGCGGCTCGGCTTCAACCGCGTCTCGGTGGGCATCCAGGACTTCGATCCGGTCGTGCAGGAGGCGGTCAATCGCATCCAGACCGAGGCGCAGACGCGCGAAGTGCTCGAGGCCGCGCGCGACGCTGGTTTCGGTTCGGCCAGCGTGGACCTGATCTACGGCCTGCCGCGGCAGACGGTCGATGGCTTCCGCCGTACGCTGCAGCAGGTCGTCGATCTCGATCCCGACCGCGTGGCGGTCTACGGCTACGCGCACCTGCCGACGCTGTTCAAGGCGCAGAACCAGATCGACGCGGCAGAGCTGCCCGATCCGGCCACGCGCCTGGCGCTGCTGCGCGCCGCGCTGGAGATGCTGACGGCCGCCGGCTACATCTACATCGGCATGGACCACTTCGCCCGTGCCGACGACGAACTGGCGCGTGCGCAACAGGCCGGCAGCCTGCAGCGCAATTTTCAGGGTTATTCGACCCACGGCGGCTGCGACATCGTGGGCCTGGGCGTCAGCGCGATCAGCCGCATTGGCGACAGCTACAGCCAGAACGCGCGCGACCTCGTCAGCTACTACGCGGCGCTGGACGGCGGCCGCCTGCCAGTGGCGCGCGGCATTGCGCTCAGCGAGGACGACCTGATCCGCCGCGAGGCGATCAACCAGCTGATGTGTCACGGCCGGTTGGACAAGGCGGGCTTCGGCGAACGCCACCGCCTGCTGTTCGAGGTGTACTTCGCCGACGCGCTGGAACGGCTCGCGCCGATGCAGGCGGATGGCCTGGTGAGCATGGATGCGCGCGAGATCCGCGTGACCCCGCGCGGCCGCATGCTCTCGCGCATCATCGCCATGTGCTTCGATGCCTACCTGGGCGAGGCGCAGGCTGCGCCGCGTTATTCGCGCACCATTTGAGCCATCCCACGAACGCGGTCCTCCCGCCGGGCCGGCTGCCCGCAGCGCCCCGCCCTCAGGGACGTTCCGGCGGCGCCCGCCATTCGCCGTCGTGCGCGCAGGCGCGCAGGGCTGCGAGCCAGCGTTCCGGGTCGATGCGATGTTCCGCGCGCCACGTGGGATCGAACAGCGTCTGCTCGTAGCGCTCGCCGCGATCGCAGAGCAGGGTGACGATGCCGCCTGCCTCGCCGCAGGCGCGCATGGCCGCAGCCAGCTGCATGCAGGCGATCAGGTTGGTGCCGGAGGAGCCGCCGTAGCGGCGCCCGAGACATTCCTCCAGGAACAACGTGGCGGCGATCGATGCGGTGTCGGGCACTTCGATCACGTGGTCGACCACGTCGAACAGGAAGCCCGGTTCGACGCGTGGACGGCCGATGCCTTCGATGAGCGTCGGCCGCGTGGCGCAGGCGGCACGATCCTGCGCGCGCCAGCCTCCGGCGAAGGCGGCGCCGGCCGGCTCGGCCACGCACAGCCAGGTATCCAGCCGGCGATAGCGCAGGTAGCGACCGATGGTGGCCGAGGTGCCGCCGGTGCCCGCGCCGCAGACGATCCAGGACGGCACCGGTGAGGGCTCCAGCCGCAGCTGGCCGAGGATGGATTCGGCGATGTTGTTGTTGCCACGCCAATCGGTGGCGCGTTCGGCCAGGCCGAACTGGTCGAGGTGACAGGCGCCGCGTTCCGCATGCCAGGCGGCGCGCGCGTGCACCTGTGCGGGATCGTCGACCAGATCGCAGTGGCCGCCCAGCGCCTGCACGTCGCGGATCTTTCCCGGCGCGGTACTCGCCGGCATCACGGCTACGAAGGGCAGCCCGAGCAGGCGCGCGAACCAGGCTTCGGCGATCGCGGTACTGCCGGAAGAGGCATCGACCACGGTCTGGCCTTCCGCCAGGCGGCCGTTGCACAGCGCATAGAGAAACAGCGAACGGGCCAGCCGGTGCTTCAGGCTGCCGCTGGGATGAGAGGACTCGTCCTTGAAATAGAACGGAATCTGCGGAAAACCGGGAAGCGCCAGTTTCAGCAGATGCGTGTCGGCCGAGCGCGCCGCTTCCTGCGCGAGGCGTTCCAGCGCCTCGTGCACCCAGCGGCGGCCCCGGCCGAAACGCGGCAGGACTTCGGGAGCGGCGTGCGGATGCATCGGCATGCTCATGCGCGCCGCTCCCGTCCCGTCACTTGGCCAGCGACAGCGTGCCCTTCATGAGCGCCGCGTGGCCGGGGAAGGAGCAGAAGAACGCATACGTCTCGCCAGCTTTCAGCTTGGCCACCGGCACCGTCGCCGTGGCGCTCTCGCCGCCGCCGATCAGCTTGGTATGCGCGAGCACGCGCGTATCGCCGGGCTTGAGGTAGTCGCTGGCCACGCCCGCCTTGGCGCCGTCGGCGTTGATGCCGGCTTCGTCGGCCGTGGCGGCCAGCACCCAGTTGTGGCCCATGGCGGCCTTGGGCAGCTTGCCGGTGTGCTTGAGCGTCACCGTGAACTGCTTGCAGGTCTTGGGCACCTCGATGCTCTTCTGGTTGAACTGCATCGCGTCGTTGGCTTCGACGGTGGCCGCGCAATCGGCGGCGAAGGCGGGGGAGGCCGCCAGGCCCAGCAGGGCGAGGGCGGCGAGCTTGCGGTACATGTTGGGTGATCCTCGGTGGACGAAGGCGCCGCGAGCATCGGTGCGCGGCGGGCCGGCCGCCTTGATCTGGATCAATGCCGGCAAGGGCGAATCGCCGCGGCGGCGCGCCATTCGTCGCCTGATCGCGGGCTTTCGTCGGCCTGTGGCCGGTTTCGTCGCTGCTGCGGCGAAAGCGCGCAGGGAGCGGGCTATGCTCCGCCCACTGACGCTCTTGGGGAAAGCTCCGATGACCGGTTTCTTCTTCGTGATCCGCCTGGCCGTGGCCTGGATGCTGGCCTACCTGTTCGCGGTCATCGTGTGGAATGCCTCGAACAACGGGTATCACGGACCGGGCTGGCCGTTCGTGCTCGCGGCCTGGATCCTGCTGGGCATGGTGATCACCGGCGGCTTCTCGCATGTGCGCCGCGTACGGCTCATCGCCGGCCGCGTGGATGCCGCCACGCTCAGCAGCCGCCAGCGCCGCCAGGTGGAAATTCCCTTCGATGCCGGCGAGGCCTTCGGCGTGCTGGACGCGGCCATCCGCGAACTGCCGCGCACCGAAGCCATCGAGAGCGCGCCGGACAGCCTGCAGGTGCGCGCCAAGGTGCGCCGCCTCGACCCCTACGGCAACAAACAGCCGCGCCGCTGGTCGTTGCCGGGCTGGTTCACCCATCGCGACAACCAGATCCTCGCCACGGTGACGCCCGGCGACGGCAGCAGCAGTGTCACGCTGATCTGCGAACCGTGCAGCGGTGCGTGGAGCGACTGGTTCCGCGTGGACGATGGCACCAACCTGGAGAACGCCGAGGCGATCACCCGCGCCATCACCCGCCGCGTGGCCGAGCGCCGCCGCGGCGAGCAGGCCGAGGCACGGCAGACGGCGACCGAGAAGGAACTCACCGTCGCGCGGCTGAACCTGCTGCATGCGCAGGTGGAGCCGCACTTCCTCTACAACACGCTGGCCAGCGCGCAGTACCTCACGCGCACCGACCCGGCGCGCGCGGACCAGATGCTGGGCCACCTCATCACCTACCTGCGCCATTCGCTGCCGCGCACGGACGAAGCGCTGTCCACGCTGGGCGACGAGCTGGAACGCTCGAAGGCCTATCTGGAGATCCTGCGCATTCGCATGGGCGAGCGCCTCAAGCTGCAGGTCGACGTGGCGCCGGACCTGCTGTCCACGCCGCTGCCGCCGATGATGCTGCAGACCCTGGTGGAGAACGCGATCAAGCACGGCCTGGAGCCCAAGCCCGGCGGCGGCACCGTCTGGCTGCTCGGGCGGACCAAGGACGACGCCGTCTCCGTCACCGTCGCCGACGACGGCCTGGGCTTCTCCGAAGCCGGCAGCGGCACCGGCATCGGCCTGAAGAATGTGCGCGAGCGCCTCGCCCTGGTGTACGGCGGCGCGGCCTCGCTGTCGATCGTCGGCAACTTCCCCAGCGGCGTCGCCGCCACGATCACGGTGCCGGCGAAGCTGGCCGCGGAGGCCACCCATGGCTAAGTGCGTCATCGCCGAAGACGAAGCGCTGCTGCGCCAGTCGCTGCGCGAGCAATTGGAGAAGGCCTGGCCGGCGCTGGAGATCGCTGCCGAGTGCGAGGACGGCGCGGAGGCGCTGGAAGCCATCGCCGCGCATCGCCCCGAGGTGGCCTTCCTGGACATCCGCATGCCCGGCCTCACCGGCCTGGAGGTGGCAGCCGGCGCCGCGGAAGCGAGTCCAGCGACGCAGGTAGTGTTCGTCACCGCCTACGACCAGTACGCCGTGGATGCCTTCGAGCGCGGTGCCGTCGATTACCTGCTCAAGCCGATCGCCCCCGACCGCCTCGCGGCCACGGTGCGGCGCATCCAGTCGCGCCTGTCCGACGGCGCCGCGTCGAACGAGGCGCTGGCCGCACTGTTGCGCGAATTCGATGCCGGGCGCCTCGCCGCCGCGGCGCGCACGCCGCTGACCTGGATCACCGCCAGCGCGGGGCGCGAGACGCGGCTGATCATGGTCGACGACGTGATCTATTTCCGCGCCGACAACAAATACACCACCGTGATGACCACCGATGGCGAAGCGCTGCTGCGCAAGCCCATCCGCGAATTGCTCGCCGAACTCGATCCGTCGGTGTTCAAGCAGATCCACCGCTCGACCATCGTCAACCTCAAGGCGGTGGCCGCGGTGATCCGCGACGACACCGGCAAGGGCACGCTGCGCCTGAAGCAGCGCCCGGAAACGCTGCTGGTGAGCCAGCCCTTCATGACCCTGTTCCGCCACATGTGACGCGCGCGGCAAGCGCGCGGAGGATGCAACGATGCGCAACGTACTGGCCATGCTGTATTACCTGTTCGCCGTGGTCGGTTGTTCCGGCGGCCGCGTGACCGAGATTCGCAGCGAAGCCGATGGCGGCGACGTACTGCACGGCAGGATCGAGCAGCGCGCCGGCGTCGCCCGCTTCGAATGCCTGGCGAGCTCCAGCGGGCAATGCCACTTCTCGCTGTTCGATCCTTCCTGTGCAGCCCCGGCCAGTACGTGCGACAAGCCGCCGGAACGCTTCGCCCTCGCCCGCGGCGAGAGCCGCGAGATCGTCGGCTTGCCCATGGACTTCAAGCCTTGTGTGAACACGGCCGACATGCCGGTACGCCCCGACTGCAAACCGTAGCTTGGAGTGAGCCACGGCGAACCGCGCCACTGCCGCAGGCGTTTGCCCGCGTTCTGCCAGCCGGATGTTCGTCAGTCCTTGCCGATGGCCTGCAAGGCCCGCTCGATCACCTCGTCGCGCCCGGCGCGGAAGCCCGCGACGGTCTGCGTGGCCCACACGTCCGGCGCGGTACCCACCAGGTGGATGGGCGTGTGGCCGTCATGCCGGGTGACGCGAAGGCCGGTGAATCGCACGAAGTAACCGGACGGCGTGTTGAAGCCCTGGATGTCACCGCTGGTGCCGGCGGTGCGCGAGCCCACGATCAGGCCGAGATGCTCGTCGTCCACGTAGCTGAGTACGGAATCGCCGAAGCTCACCGTATTGCCGCCGGCGAGGAAGACGATACGGCCGCGAAAGCGCGGCATCGCCGGTTGCAGGTCCCAACCCTGGCTGTCGTAGCCGGAAACCTGCTGGAAGGGACCATCGACGAAGGCGAGGTGCGCCCATTTCGCGTGTTCCTCGTGATCGATCAGCTGACCCAGCAGATCGAAGGTGGCGGCGACGTCCTTCGGATATCTGCGCATGTCGAACAGCACGGCATCGGCGTAGACGAGCCGGTCCATATACGGCTGCAGGTCGTTGCGTACCACGCGCGACAGATCGACATACCACACGCGCGGCTTCAACTCCGCCACGGGGGCCGGCAGCACGGCGTTGGACATGTCGGAGACGGAGGTGCGTTCATAACGTAGCGTGGCGTCGAAGCGGCGTCCGTCGCGCTCCAGGCGCAGCGGCAGTGCGCTGCCTTTCGGGCCTGAGGTCAGTTCGAGCATGGCCCGCCACGGGCGCCACTGAGCCGAACCCGAGGCGAGCCGCACCTCGCGGTCCAGCCACAGACGCGCCGGCTTGCCGGCGATGGCGACGATGCGGTCGCCGGCCTTCACCTGCGGATCACGGCTGTCAGTGATCAGCAGTTGTCCTTCCACAGGCTCGACGCGGACCTGCAGGCTCGCCAGCGGTTGGCGCCGGTCGATCACCTGGCCATGGCCGTCCTGTACCAGCGACACCAGATGGCGCAGCAGATCGCGATGCGCGGCGCGTTCCGCGGGGCGGTCGGCTTCGCGCAGCAGCGGCAGCAGCTGTGCATCCCAGTCGACGTCCACGTCCATCCAGTATGGATAAAAGTGGCGATACACGTTCCACGCCACCAGCACGTCGGCTTCGCGCTGCGCGGGTATCAGCGGCGTGGCGTCCGGAGGTGGCACCGAGGCATCCATGCGTGCCTTGAGCACATCCAGCGCGATGCGCTGGGCGGGCGTCACTGTGGCATCGACGGCGGCCAGGTCCAGCGGAACGCGCGCCTTCCAGCCGTCGCCGAGCGGGAAATCCACCACGCGGCCGAGTGCATCGGGCACGGGGTAGAGCAGAGCTTCGGCGCCGTCGTAGTCCGAGCCGGGCGGTGTGGGCGTGGTGGGGTACGATGCGGCCACGCCTGGGCGATGCGTGCGCTTGGCTTGGTAGTTCGTATACGGGCTGACGCCGTCGGCGTAGCCGCGGTGCTGCCAGAGGATGCGCGACGGGTCACGGATCGGCGGCGACGCCGGCGGGTAGGGCTGGCTCTCCGGCAGGATCTGCACGCCCGTGGCGATCGGCGCGAACAGCTCGCGCAGCGTCTGACCCAGCGCACGGCTTCCCTGCGCCGCCTGCGCCTGCTGCGCGCCATAGACGGCGAAACGGTTCCAGTCCATCTCCTGCAGCGCATCGCCGGGATGGAAGTGGCGCACCACGCCGTACAGGCGGGCGAAGGCCGCGACTTGTTCGGCGTCGCGCATGCCTCCGCCGGCATCGGCGGTGTCGGCATGGACGGTGGTGGCGAGAGGCAACAACAGGGCCAAGATCCGCATCAGCTTCATGACTGCTCTCCGTGGCATGCGACTGCGATGAGCCTTGCGTTCGATCGAGCGAAGCCTTTCCTGCCAGGCGATGCGTGTTGCCGCATCGCCTGAATACGCACCGCGGCGCTAGTCCTCGCGCAGGCCGAAGATCGCCTGCGCGCACAGCTTCGCGAGGAAGGCGAGCGTCGTCGCGGCGTAGTGCTCCACCAGGCGGACCGGCAGGCGAATGGCGCGCGCCAGCTCGTTCTCCCCACACCCGGTGCGCGTGGCGGCATCGGTCACCGCAGGATGGCCGGCCGCCGCATCAGCGAAGCCGGCCCATGGCGACAGCGGATCGTTCCCGTGCCGGAACATGTCTGCCGCCGCGGGCTTCCACGCCGGCTCGCCGCGATGGCGGTCGGCAGCGTGGTCCCTGCTGCCCGCCCAGGCCGCGGACGCGGCGAGCAGGAGCAGCGGCAGGATGAGCGAACGCAAGGTCCTCATGGGCTTTCCTCGGGGGGCGGCATCCGGCGGCTTATTTCATTGCACGAAGTCCAGGTTTACCGGCGCGACGGGCAAGGCCGGCTCGCCCTTGCCGGTCACCGGGACGTCCTTGCCGACTTCCTCCAGGCGGAAATCGTCGGCCAGCACTTCGCCTTTGCCTTCCAGCAGAAAACCGAACGCGATGGTCCTGGCGCTGTCCGGCACGTCGAGCACGATCTCGCAGCGCTTCCAGTCGGTGGTGCCATGCAGCGAGCGGTCGCCCATGTTGTCGAAGCCGACGACGCGCTGGCCGGAACCGTCCAGGCGCATCCACATGGCCGCGCTGGTGGCGTCGCGCGCACGCAGATAGCCGGACAGCCGCATGCGCTTGCCGCGATAGGCGCTGGCGTCGATCGTCTGCATCAGCGTGCCGAAGCCGCCGTCCTTCGGCAGCGAGCGGATGTAGGCATTGCGGTCGCCCGGATGCCGGTCGCCGGCCTGCACGCCCATGTCGTAGGCGGCCGGCGTGGAGCCGGCGCGGAACCAGCCCTTGGGCAGGTCGCCCGCGTGGGCATGGCCGGCCAGCAGCACGAGACCGAGGAAAAAGGCGGGGCGTCGGATCATGGAATCTCCTTGAGAGTGTCGCTGTCCGTCATCGCGGGCCGGAGGCCGTCGCTGCGCGATGCGTAGACGTCGCGCCGCGCAGCTGGCGGCGTGACGTCCATGTGGAGCAGGTAAAGGCTGGTCGGGTCGTCGCCCAGGGCCGCTGCGCCGCGCATGGGCGTGGCGTGATAAACGCCCAGCCACATGGCGAAGCTCGCCGCCATGGCCAGGCCCAGCCAGGGCCAGGCCCGGCGCAGGCGACCCCGCGAGGCCTGTGTCTCGACGGCGCGGAACACGCGCGCATCCACGCGGCGCGGCGCGGTTTCGTTCGCACTCTGCCGGTACAGGGCGACCAGTTCGTCCAGGCTGTCGTCATTCATAGCCACGGCTCCAGGGCTTCGCGCAGCCGCTGCTGCGCATAGCGCAGGCGGCTCTTCACGGTTTCGCGCGGCACGCCGGTGGCGAGCGCGATGTCTTCCAGCGCCAGGCCGCCTTCGGCCTTCATCAGGAAGGCTTCGCGCTGGGGCAGCGGCAAGGCGCGCACGGCGCGCTGCAGCGCGTCCCCGAGCGCGTCATTGTGCGCATGTCCCTCGGGCGAGAGGGCGCCGGCAGGGACGGTGCCGTACACGGCCTCCGTTTCCTCGCCGCCTGCCGCATGGATGCCGTCGGGCGCATGCCGGCCCAGCGCACGCCAGCGGTCGGCGGCGCGCCGGTGCGCGACGGAGAACAGCCAGGCGGCGAACGACGCGCCCGGCACATAACCGGCCTTGCCGCGCACCACCGCCAGCCAGACGTCCTGGAACACTTCTTCGGCTTCCTGCGGATGCGTCGCCAGGCGCAGCGTGTAGCGGTAGAGCCTGTCGCGGTAGCGCAGGTAGAGCACGCGGAAGGAACGCTCGTCGCCGTCGCGGTAGCGCGCCATGCAATCCTCGTCCGTGAGCGCGTCCACCCGCAGCGGCGGCGGCAGGATGGCCTCGTCCTTGGCCAGCCAGGGCCATTGAGCGTGCAGGAGGCCGAGCACGCCGGCGCCGTCGGCCGTCCAGTCGCGAGACAAGGCATGAGCGGTCATGGGCATCCGTTCTCGATGGGCGTCCCTGATGTATTCGCCGGATTCGCCGGGATGGGGTTAAACCCCTTGCTGGCGCGGCAGGCGAAGGACGAGAGGCGCCTCGAACGCCCCGGTCACGACGCCAGGTGGGCTAGAACCCCAGCTCGCTCAATTCCGGATGCCCGTCCGGTCGCCGTCCCATTGGCCAGTGGTACTTGCGTTCGGTCTCGGCGATCGGCTTGTCGTTGATGCTGGCGTGGCGGTAGACCATCAGGCCGGCGTCGTTGAATTCCCAGTTTTCGTTGCCGTAGCTGCGGTACCACTGGCCCGCGTCGTCGTGCCATTCGTAGGCGAAGCGCACGGCGATGCGGTGGTCGCCGAAGGCCCACAGCTCCTTGATCAGGCGGTAATCCAGCTCGCGGTCCCACTTGCGGCGCAGGAAGGCTTTCACCGCCTCGCGGCCGTCGAGGAACTCGGCGCGGTTGCGCCAGTGCGTGTCCTCCGTATAGACCAGCGCGACGCGTTCGGGATCGCGCGTGTTCCAGGCATCCTCGGCCAGGCGCACCTTCTGCCGGGCCGTTTTCAGGGTGAAGGGCGGGAGGGGCGGACGGGTGTTCATGGGCGACCTCGGCGGCGTGGGCTGCATCAGGCCGCTCATGGTAGTCCGCTTCGCGGCAAGCCGCCGCGCATTGCGCCCGGCGCCGCCGCGCGGCGAGACTACCGGCCATGCGCGTGCTCATCGTCGAAGACTCCGAACCCTTGTCACAGGCCCTGGTGCGCGGACTCGCGGCGGAAGGCTATGCCTGCGACGAGGCGGCGACCGGCGAACAGGCGCTGGCCTTCCTGCGCGAGTTCGCCTACGACTTCATCGTGCTGGACCTGATGCTGCCCGGCATCGACGGCCTGGAAGTGCTGCGCCAGCTGCGCCGCCGGCAGGAGGCGACGCGCGTGCTGGTGCTGTCGGCGCGGGACCACGTGGTGGACCGTGTTACCGCACTCGATGCCGGCGCGGACGACTACCTCATCAAGCCCTTCGTGTTCGACGAACTGCTCGCGCGCCTGCGCGCGCTGCGCCGCCGGCCGCTGGAGCAGGCCGAGCCGGTGCTGCGCATCGGCGCGCTGGAGCTGGATCCGCGTTCGCGCACGGTGCGCCGCGACGGCACGGACCTCGATCTCTCGCCCAAGGAATTCGGCCTGCTGGAGGTGCTGTTGCGCGAGCGCGGCCGGGTCTTCTCTCGCGCCCAGATCTTCGAGCGCCTCTACGCCGGCGCCAGCGAGACCTCGGACAAGGCGATCGAAGTCATCATGAGTACCTTGCGCGCGAAGCTGACGCGCGCGGGTGCGGGCGACCTGATCGAAACGCGGCGCGGCTTCGGCTATGTCATCCCCTGAGGTGCGCCGGCCCTCGCTGCAGCGGCGCATGGCGCTGGAACTGGCCGTCGCGCTCGGCGCGCTGCTGATCGGCCTGTTCGTGGTGCTGGACAGCCTGATCGACCGCGAACTCTACGGCCGCCTGGACCATGCACTGCAGGACCACGCGCGCGCGATCGCCGTCTACCTGGAAAACGGGCCGGACGCCGGCGAGCTGAGCGTGCTGCGCCGGCTGATGCCCGAGTACGAACTCCCCGGACACGCCGACTTCTTCGAGGTATGGGGCGCGGACGGCAGCACGCTGTTCCGCTCCGCGTCCAGCGCCGACCGGCCGCTGCAGCATCCGCCCATGGGCGGGCAGGGGCCGCGTTACTACGATCTCGACCTGCCCGATGGTCACGCCGGCCGCGGCCTGGCTATGCCGGTGCTCGCGCGGCTCGGCGGCAAGCCCACCGAAGTGACGCTGGCGGTGGCCACCGAGCGCACCGAGGCGGACCGGCTAGAGCGTCGCATCCACTACAGCCTGATGGGCGGCGTGGCGCTCGCGCTGCTGCTGGCGGTGGGCATTGCCTTGCTTGCGGTGCGGCGCGGGCTCAGGCCGGTGCTGCGGTTTGGCGAACGCGTGGCGCGCGGCGGCGCTTCCCCGATCCCAGCGCCATCTCCAGCGCCGATGGCGGATGCCGCGCTGCCGCGCGAACTGGCGCCGTTCGCCGCGGCGCTGGACGACGCCTTCGCCCGCCTGTACGCGACCATCGAGCGCGAACGCCGCTTCTCCCACGACGTGGCGCACGAGTTGCGCACGCCGCTGACCGAAATCCGCGCGTCGATCGAAGCGTCGTCGCGCCGCCCGGGCGACGACGCCGCGCGCGATGCGGCGTACGGCACGTCCATTGCCGCGGTGGAACGCATGCAGCGCGCCATCGACACGCTGCTGCAGCTCGCGCGCTACGAAGCGGGGCAGGATCGCCCGGCCACCGATCCGCTCGATGCCGCGGCGCTGGCACGCCGTCTGCTTGCATCGCTGGCGCCGGATGCGGCGGAGCGGCGCGTACGCATCGACGACGCGCTGCCCTCCGCGCTGTGGGTACGCTCGGACGTCGGCAGCCTGGAGCGCATCCTGTCCAACCTGTTGCGCAATGCGATCGCCTACGCGCCAGAGGGCAGCACTATCCGGCTTGGCGCGGAGACGTCCGGCGGCGGTTGCTTTCTGCGAGTGGACAACCCGGCCCCCGGCCTGGACGCGGCGGACCTGGACCAATTCGGCGAGCGTTTCTGGCGCAAGGCACCCGCCGGCGGCACGGCCGCGCATGCCGGCCTTGGCCTGGCGCTGGCGCGCGCCCTGGCGGCCAGCCTGGGGCTGGCGCTGACGTTCGAATTGCGGGACGGATGGCTGGCGGCGCGGCTGGGGCCGTTGCCGGACTTGTCCATGGATTGAGGTCAAAGCTTCCTCAAAGCTGGCGTGGACAAGCTTGCGGCGTCCCTCTCGATGCCCACGCTCATGTCCCTTCCTTCCTCCCTTCACGGCGGCGCCCTGTTTGGCCTGTGCCTGCTGCTCGCTTTCCCTGCGGCCGCGTCCTCCGCCCGGTTGAGCGCCGACCAGGTCAAGCTGCTCGGCATCGCGACGGCGCGCGCGGAACGCGCCGCGACCGTGCCGGTGAGCCGGCTGCCCGCGGAAATCGTCATGCCGCTGGACGGCGTGCGCACCGTCAGCGTGCCCTTCGCCGGTACGGTGCTGGCGGTACGCGTCGACGACGGCGCCACGGTGAAGGCCGGGCAGGTCCTGGCCTCCCTCCAGAGCCGCGACTTCCTCGCCGCGCAGGCGGAACTGCGCCGCGCGCAGATCGACGCTTCCCTGGCCCAGCGCCAATCTGCGCGCGACGCCAGCTTGCTGGCCGAAGGCATCATCGCGCGCACTCGCGCCGAGGAGAGCCGCGCCCGCGCCGACGACGCCAGCGCGCGCTTGGTGCAGTTCCGCGACAGCATGGGCGACGCCGCGGCCGCTCAGGGCGCTCCGGGCGAGTACGTGCTGCGCGCGCCACAGGACGGTCGCGTGTTGCGCCGGATGCTCGCGCCCGGGCAGGGCGCCAACGCGCTGGACAGCGCCTTCGTCATCGCGCGGGACGGCGGCATGGACGTGCAGTTCCAGGTGCCGGCCACACTGCGCGCGGCGCTTCGGCCGGGCCTGGGCGTGGCGATGGAAGACGGTACGCGGGGCGAAGTCACCGCCGTATCCGCCATGGCCGATGCCGGCAGCCAGAGCCTGCGCCTGCGCGCGCGGCTGGCGCCCGATGCGGTTTGGGCGATCGGACAGCGCACTTCGTTGAGACTGGACATACCCGCGCCGGCCGATGCGGTGGCCGTGCCGGCGAGCGCGGTACTGCCCGACGGCGAGCACGCCATGCTCCTCACCGTGCAGGGGGACCGCTACACCGCTGTGCGTGTCGAACGCCTGGGTGCCGACGGCGAGCGCGCGGTGGTGCGCGGCGCAGTGCCGGCCGGCGCCACGGTGGTGACGCGCGGCGCCAGCGCGCTCAAGCCGCTGCTGGGCGAGTGACGCTGCCATGCTGAGCCGTCTCGTCGCATTCTCGCTGTCGCAGCGCCTGCTGGTGCTGGTCGCCGTGCTGGGTATGGCCGCCGGCGGCCTGTGGGCGTTCCGCGCGCTGCCCATCGATGCCTATCCGGACATCGCGCCCACCCAGGTCAAGCTGATCCTCAAGGCGCCCGGCATGACGCCGGAGGAAGTGGAATCCCGCGTCGTCGTGCCGCTGGAAATGGAACTGCTCGGCCTGCCCAAGGCCACGGTCCTGCGTTCCATCGCCAAGTACGCCGTCGCCGACATCACGCTCGATTTCGCCGAGGGCACCGACATCTACTGGGCGCGCCAGCAGGTGGCCGAGCGCTACGGCAACGTCGCGCCGTCCTTGCCCGGCGACGTGACCGGCGGCCTCGCGCCGATCGCCACGCCGCTGTCGGACATGCTGATGTTCACCATCGAAGGCGGCAGCCTGAGCCTGGCCGAGCGGCGCACGCTGATGGACTGGACCCTGCGTCCCGCGCTGCGCACGATTCCCGGCGTGGCGGACGTCAACGTGCTCGGCGGCGAAGCGACCAGCTTCGCCGTGCTGCCGGACCGCGCCAAGCTCGCTGCCGCGGGCCTCGCCTTCAAAGACGTGGTCGATGCCGTCGAACGCAACAACCGCAACGACGGCGCCGGCCGGCTGACCGAAGGCGAAGCGGCCTTGATCGTGCGCGCCGAGGGCGCGGTGCACACGCTGGACGATCTGGGCGACATCGTCGTGGCCGAGCGCGGCGGCAACGCGGTGCGCCTGCGCGACGTCGCCCAGGTGAAACTCGACGCGCTCACGCGCTACGGCGCGGTCACGCGCGACGGGCAGGGGGAAGCGGTGGAGGGCATCGTGGTCGCGCTGCGGGGAGCCAACGCCGGGGCGCTGGTGAAAGCGGTGCGCGCGCGCCTGGGCGAACTGCAACCCAGCCTACCGGCCGGAGTGAAGATCGATGTGTTCTACGACCGCAGCGCGCTGATCGAGCGCGCCGTGGGCACAGTGACGCGCGCGCTGATCGAAGCCTCGCTGCTGGTGGTGCTGCTGCTGTTCGTGTTCCTGGGCGAGGTGCGCGCCGCGCTGGTGGTGGCGCTGATCCTGCCGTTCGCTGCACTGCTCACCTTCCTGCTGATGCATGCGATGGGCATGAGCGCCAACCTGATGAGCCTGGGCGGCTTGGCCATCGCAGTGGGCCTGCTGGTCGACGCCGCCGTGGTGGTGGTGGAGAACACCGTGAGCCGGCTCGATCCCACCGTACCCGGCGGCAGCCTGCCGCGTCTGCACCGCATCTATGCCGCCGTGCGCGAAGTGATCGCGCCCGTGGCGGCCGGTGTGCTGATCATCTGCCTGGTGTTCCTGCCGTTGCTGAGCCTGCAGGGGCTGGAGGGACGCCTGTTCGCGCCGGTGGCCTTGACCATCGTGTTCGCGCTGGCCGGTTCGCTGCTGCTTTCGCTCACCCTGGTGCCGGTGCTGTCCTCGTGGCTGTTGAAGGAACGGCCGCATCACGAGGCCTGGCTCATGCGCAAGCTGGATCGCGCCTACATGCCGCTGCTGAACGCCGTGCTCGCGCATCCGCGCCGCTCGGTGGCCGCGGCCGGCGCTGCGCTGTTGCTGGGCGTCGGCGCGTATCTGTTCACCGGCAAGGCCTTCATGCCGACCATGGACGAGGGCGACCTGCTGCTGCAGGTGATGAAGCTGCCGTCGGTCAGTCTGGAGAGTTCGCGCGACGGCGACCTCGCCTTGCAGAAGGCGGTACTGGCGGAGGTACCGGAAGTCGAACACGTGGTCGGCCGCCTCGGTTCCGACGAGCTGGGCCTCGATCCCATGGGCCTCAACGAGACCGACCAGTTCCTCAAGCTCAAGCCCAAGGATCAGTGGCGCCGATCCGACAAGACCTGGCTGGCCGAGGAACTGCGCAAGGTCGCCGAGCGCTTTCCCGGCTGGGAGATCGGCTTCACCCAGCCGATCGAGATGCGCGTCGCCGAAATGCTCACCGGCAGCCGCGGCGACGTGGCGGTGAAGATCTTCGGCCCCGATCTCGCCACGCTGACCGAGCTGGGCACGCGTGTCGCCGGCGTGCTGGAACGCACGCGCGGCAGCCAGGACGTGCTGGCGCAGACCACCGAGGGCGTGCAGTACCTCAGCGTGGCCGTGGATGCGCAAGCCGCCGGCCGCGCGGGCCTGAGCGTGTCGCAGGTGCAGGACGAACTGCGCGCGCAGTTGGAAGGTCTTTCTGCCGGCCAGGTGATCCAGCCGGACCGGCGCATTCCGATTCTGGTGCGCGGCGAAGCCGGGCTGCGCAAAGACCCTGACGCGTTCGCCCGCCTCACACTGGCGAACGGGCAGGGCGGCGAGCTGCCGCTGAGCGCGCTGGCCACGCTTCGCCCGACCACCGGGCCGGTGAAGGTCAATCGCGAGAACGGTTCGCGCTTCGCGCTGGTGCAGGCCAACGTCACCGGCCGCGACCTGGTCGGCTTCGTCGATGAAGCGCGCGCCGCCGTGGCGAAGCAAGTGCCGCTGCCGGCCGGCTATCGCGTGGTGTGGGGCGGCCAGTTCGAAAACCAGCAGCGCGCCGCCGCGCGCCTCGGGTTGGTAGTGCCGATCGCCATCGGCATGATCTTCCTGGTGCTGTTCTCCACCTTCGGTTCCGTGCGGCAGGCGCTGCTGATCCTGGGCAACGTGCCGTTCGCGATGGTGGGCGGCCTGCTGGCACTGTGGGCCAGCGGGCAGTACCTGTCCGTGCCGGCGTCGGTCGGCTTCATCGCCCTGCTCGGCATCGCGGTGCTCAACGGCCTGGTGCTGATCTCCTATTTCAACCAGCTCTACGCGCAAGGCCACGACATGGAGCACGTGGTCCGCGAAGGCGCGCGCCGCCGCCTGCGCCCCGTGCTGATGACCGCCAGCATCACTGCGCTGGGTCTGATCCCGCTGCTGTTCGCCACCGGACCTGGTTCGGAGATCCAGCGCCCGCTGGCCATCGTGGTGATCGGCGGCCTGGTCACCTCCACCGCACTCACCCTGTTGTTGCTGCCTCTGCTGTATCGCCGCTTCGGCACCGTCGCCGAAAAGAGTCGCGCATGAACCGTCTGTGCCGTTTGAACCTGGTGTTCGCTCCAGCCTACGAAGACGCGGTGACCACCGCACTGATCGAGCACGAGCCGCCGCTGCCCGGCTTCACCTTGCTGCACGCCGAAGGACACAGCAGCGACTTCGCGCACGCTTCCATCGCCGAACGCGTGAAAGGCCGTGTCAACCGCCGCGTGCTGTGGATGGTGCTGGACCGCGACGAAGCCGAACGCGTGGTGGAAAGCCTGCGCGCGAAGGTGCGCTCGACCGCTGTGTTGTGGTGGATCGAGCCGGTGGAAGCGTTCGGGAGGCTGGCATGAAATACCGCGCCTTGCTCGCCGCCTGCTTCGCGCTGCCATCCTTCGCCGGCGCGCAATCCTTTCTTCCGCCGGAAGATCGGGTGAAAGCTGCTATCTCGGCGTATGCGGAAGTGCGTGCGGCCGACAGCGCCGTGATGGAAGCGCAGGCGAAGGCGCGCGCCCTGCGCGTCGGCCCGCACGAAACCCAGTTGCAGGTGATTCCCCAGGAGCGGCGCATCCGCAACGGCCCGACCTTCCGTGAGTGGGACGTGATCGCCAGCCGCGGCATCCGCCTGCCCGGCAAGGCGGCACTGGACCGCGAGACCGGCGACCACGCCGTCGCCGCGGCGCAGATGCGTCAGGGCGATGCGGAACACCAGGCCGCGCGCCTCTTGCTTGGCGAATGGATGGGCTGGCTGCAGGCCGAGGCGGCGCTGGCGCAGGCGCGCGACAGGGAAAGCTCGTTGACCCGCGAACGCGATGCCGTGGTGCGGCGTCAGCAGCTGGGCGATGCCTCGCTGCGGGAGGTCGAGCTGATCGGCGCCGAAGTGGCCCAGGCCCAGGCCGACACGCGCGCGCGGGAAGCGGATGCGGCCGAACAGCGGTTGGCGTTGCGCGCTGGCTTTCCCGACATTCCGCTACCCGAGCAGCCGCCCATCCTGCCCGATCCGGGCCCGGCGGACGTGCCCGGCGAGGATGGCATGAACCTGATCGTGCAACGCAGCCACGAGATCGGCGCGGCGGAAGAAGCCGCCAAGCAGATGGAGGCCGAATCCCGCCGCGCCCGCGCGGACCGCGTGGCCGACCCGACCGTGGGGTTGCGCGTATTCAACGAACGCGGCGGCGAGGAGCGCGGCATCGGCGTCGTGCTGACAATACCGATCGGCGGCGCTTTGCGCTCGGCGCAGGCACAGGAGAAGGCAGCCGCAGCGGATGGCGCCTACAGCCAGCTCGACGCGGTGCGCCGCGACATCGGCCGCGATGCGCGGATCGTAGTGGAACGTGCGCGCGCGGCAGTGGCGCAGTGGCAGGCGGCGCGGGATGCGCGGGATGCGACCGTGCGCAGTACCGAGCGGACGCGGAAGGCTTATGCCTTGGGTGAGGTGGGGATGGCGGAGTTGTTGCTGGCGGAGCGGAGTGCGGGGGAGCGGGCGTTAGCGGAGGTGTTGGCGCGGGCGCAGGCGTGGGAGGCGGTGTTGAGGGTGAGGGTGGATGGGCATGAGTTGTGGCATGGGGAGTGAGGCTGGCGCCTCTGCGTGTCTCTGACAGCTGCTTTTATTTTCCGCTGCACTGCTTGGTGCCATGTCTCTGGTGTTAGCCGGAATGTAGGTTGGGGGGAGCTCGCGAACCCCAACGCCGGGCGCCTAAGATCGCGTCGCTTCCACCTAACTCGTCATTCCGGAGCAGGCCCCGACGGAGCGCGAAGCGCGGAGAACGCCCGCAGGACGACCCTGGAGGGGCGAGCGTAGCGAGTCATCCAGTGGCGATATCGCTCGGTTGTCGCGCGTGTGTCGCCAGCCTTGTTCGCCCCTCGCGGGGCGAGGGTTTCGCTCTCCTGCCGGAGAGCGAGTTACTTCTTCTTTGCTTGCCCAAAGAAGAAGTAACCAAGAAGAAAGGGCCCCCTGCGCGGCGCCCTCCGCAGCCTACGCTGCTGCGGGTGCGTTGAGGGCTGGCCGGGCTTTTCGACAGGGCATCCTGCCCTGATCGAAAAGGCGGGGACATCCATGTCCCCGCCCGCCTGCGGCGGCCTGATCGTCCAGCCCTCACCGCCGCGAAGGGAACCCGGGAGATCAAGAGCGTCACGGAGCGTCGCTTCGCTCGCTCTCGGAGAGCAGGTTGTTGTCTGGCTGCTTGCCTCAGTACTTCACTTCTCCTTCTCCCCTCAGGGGAGAAGGCGGGATGAGGGGCGGGGGCTCGCGAAAACATCGCGCAAGCTGAAGTCGCTTATGACGGAAGTTGGCGTTATGTTGACGCCCGCTGCTTAAAAGTGAATCCGCCCCTTTTCTGCTGTATTTAACTTGGGGCGTAGGCCTACGTTGGTTGAGCGTCAAAGTATTTGGCAGGCGATAGGCCGAACCCCAGAGTACAAGCCTCTTCCATTTGGGAAATTGCCGATTAAATCATGGGATGGCTAAGTGATTTACGATGCTAAAAGTATGGCTGGCGGTACCGTCTTCCGTCTGTGGCAAGAGGGGGTAAACCTCGAGTGTCCTGTTTGTAGAGCTGTATTGTCAGCAATTCCAGAGGGTCTTCCGAGGAAGGCGTTGCCGCTAGGTCTGTTCTGCCCTCAGAACAAGCAGCATGTTTATATATATGGTGAAAGTAAGGACGCGCTGGATTCAGTGAGGAGAGTCATTAAGGAGATGGTTCAAAAGAATGATGCGAAGAAGAGCTAGATAACTTTGTTTCCAAGCAAGAGGGTGTGAGAACGGGCACGTGATGCCACGATGAGGAGGAGCTTGCCATCGAGCTGCGTTGTTCGCCTAAGCGCATTTCCTCAGCCTGTACGCGGAATCTACTTGCTGGACCGAAGCGGCCATCAATCTGTCGATGGTTGTTCGCCACGTACCACTTTCAAAGGTGGTGATGTCGCTTCACCGGTGGCCCATCTGAATCCGCGCATCCGAACGCTTATCTCCACGGTGCGCATCCGGCTTCAAGGTTTGGTCTGTGGGGCGATGAGTTCGCGCAGACATGATGTCGAATGCTTCTGCAACATAAATTCGTAGACGGTGAGGCTCGCTCAGGGAGGCGGGTCAACCAGGGTGCGCGAGTGGTTTCTTCTTCACCAGCTACAGAAAAACAGCGATCCCCTACAGATCTCCACTCCCTCACCCGTCAAGACTTCCCCCACCTTCCCCCGTAGCCTCTCTAGGTCGCCGGCGTCCCATATCCCAGGACCCACACCGGCGACCTTCAGCAATGAAGCAAAGAAGCGCGGATCGCATGGGCGGCCGCCCACACGACCCGCTGACCACAACCAACTACGTAGGAGTTAGTCATGGCTATCAGCGATGATACGGCAGTCGTTTGCCCGAAGGTTCCGATGGAACCGCGTACCAGCCCGCTCGGGCGTTCTTTCTATCCCATGGATGACGACGCACCTCCGCAGGTGAACCTGAGCGCCGACCTGGCGGGCATCAGCATGGCGATCAACGTGTTGAACGGGCTGCTGGCGAACAGCGAGGCGTTTCGTGATCGGCAGGCGTGTGGCGTGCCGGAGCAGGAAGGGGAGTGGCCGTTGCCGCCGATGTGTGTGGAAGGCGTGTTTGCGGCGGTGCATTACCTGAGTCGGTATGGAGAGTCGCTCAGCTATCGGTTGGGTGAGTAGGCCGACAGCGGGCCGGTGTACGTACGGCCCATCACCCTGACCCTCGACGGCCTTCGGATCGCCCGGGGCAAAGAGCGAGAAGAGAAGCGGCACGTCAAATGACGTGCCGCCTTTGTCGGCGAAACGGGCGACGGCATCAGCAGGCGAATGCAGCGAATGCTCGCTTGCTGTGCTTAATCGATGTCCCGAGCTGGTTGAAGCATCGCTTAGTTGAACGGTAATGGGATGGTTCAACGCGACTTTTCCTAACTTGCGAGGAAGTAAAAATCTTCGCCGAATAACTACTTCCGCCACGCGTCCTGCTGTGGTTTAGTGCGCTGCATTGCGGAAAAACACGATGCGCCCGTGTGTCGTGCGGGAACGCCCACTATGTGTTGCCGGCATCACACCGCCGTCACGTCCGCATCGCGCCGCACGCGCTGGCATGCGCATCACCCGACATGCGTTGCATGGATGCCGAGCCGCCATGTGTACGTTGTCTTCCGTCCCTAAACCGCCTTAAGGAGAACCGGCCAGCGATGGATAAACTCGAAACCCTCATCGATCTGCTCACCCGTGGCGCGCTGGAGCGCACCGAACTCTCGCGCCGCTATGAGCAAGTGCGCGACGCCGTCCGCGATCCCGAACTCGCCTGGATGCACGGCGACGAGGAAAAGCACATCAGGCAGGCCGCTCTGCTGCTGCGGCTCCAGGACGTGGCGCTGACCAGCGGCAAGCTCGACGAACTGCACGAGCGCATTAGCGAATCGTTCGAAGAGCCGCTCCCGCCGTTTCCTAGCGACCGGAAGAACTTCTGGTCCGAAGACTACTTCGAATGGCTGGACGAGATCGTCGCCGCGCGCGGGTACGCGGTGATGATGCTGCCCGATTCCTTCAACGACGAGCTTGCGGCACTGGTAATCAAGCGCCAGGACATGCCGCGCGTCCTCGCGCTGGCGGAGGAGTTGGAGCTGATCGTCGAGAAATCGACGCAGCGGCGTTACGCCTGATCGGCCGTTCCGCCCGGTCGTATGGCCGGGCGGGCCTGACCGCGCGAATCCCGGGCTTTCATTGGAATCTTTGTCGTACGGGGCAATCGACGATCGGTCATACGCTCTCCAGCGCCAGACGCGTCGCGGGTCGCATGCCCCATTCTTCAGCCATGCGACGTTTCGTTCTGCGGCGATGTGGCGATACGCACCGATGAATTCATCCGGGCCGCTAATGCGCTCGGCCTACTGCTAGTCGCCACTTCGACTGATCCTGTCGTTTCTCACCATCGGAAGCACGAAGGCTCTTCACTTCGTTGCGGCTGATGGGTGGCCCGCTCCTTGGCGTCAGCTTGACGAAAGTCGCCTTTCCGCAATGCACGCCTCCTGAAGCCCGCGGCACTTTCCACGGTCGAGCCATAGTTCGCATCCATCTCGGCGCAAGAGCGATGCGCACACGCGTCGGCGCTCGCCTGCGACGCCCGTCAAGGACTGCGCGGCGGCATACGCGCAGACTGCGCCGTCCGCGTCCCCACCGATGCTTTTTCGTCCGGGTGCGCGGATGCGGTTCCCGTCCGTTCGGACGTCCCCATTCCGCCGTTTGGATCGCACCCACTGGAGATCGGCATGACGCATTCCCCCGCATGGAAGTTCGCCCCCGTTTTCTGTGCACTGCTCGC
This sequence comes from Dyella sp. BiH032, assembly GCF_031954525.1. NCBI lineage: Bacteria > Pseudomonadati > Pseudomonadota > Gammaproteobacteria > Lysobacterales > Rhodanobacteraceae > Dyella > Dyella sp. BiH032. The sequence continues at coordinate 3,313,344 of NZ_CP134867.1, read as the reverse complement.
CGCCGGGCCTTGGACGCCGGCCCGCGCCGAAGGTCACGTCTATTACGTCGCCACCAGCGGCAGCGACAGCGCGGCCGGCACGCTGGATGCGCCGTGGCGCACCATCGGCCGCGCTGCCCGCAGCGTGACGCCGGGTGACACCGTGTACGTGCGCGGCGGCACCTACGGCGAGACGATCGACATCAATACGTCCGGCTCCGCCGCGGCCGGGCCGATCGTGTTCGCCAGCTATCCGGGCGAGAAGGCTGCGGTTAGCGGTGCGGGACTGACGGTGCCTGCCGGCGCCATGCGCGGCCTCTGGAACCTCAATAACGTCAGTTACGTGACGGTGCAGGGCTTTGACATCGGCTACTACAGCACGTCCAGCACCACCGCGACGCCGGTAGGGCATCTATGTCAACGGTGGCGGCACGCAGGTGAAGGTTCTCGACAACCGCGTGCACGACATCGCCAACTGGATCGAAAGCTGTCCGAACGGCAATGCCTTCGGCATCGAGGTGTATGCCAACGACGCGGCGAATTCGATCAACCAGCTCACCATCAGCGGCAACGAAGTGGATCACCTGCGCACCGGCTGCAGCGAATCGCTTTCGCTGACCGGCAACGTGGAGCAGTGGACGATCAGCGGCAATGTCGTGCACGACAACGATAATATCGGCATCGCCGCGCTTGGTTTCGAGACCATGTCCGGCCGCAACGGCGGTACTTTCCAGAGCCAGGCGCGCGACGGCGTGATCAGCGGCAACTCGGTGTACAACATCAGTTCGCTGGGCAATACCGCTTATCCAGCCGGCGATTTCTCCGCCGATGGCATTTACGTGGAAGGCGGCACGCGGATCGTCATCGAGCGGAACCTAGTCAACAAGGCGGACCTCGGCATTGAGCTGGCCTGCGAGACCAAGGGCAAGTTCACCAGCGATGTCATCGCGCGCAACAACCTGGTGATGTATTCCAACGTCACCGGCATTTCCCTGGGCGGCGCGGCCTCCGGCAACGGCGGCACGCAGAACGCCACCGTCGTCAACAACACCTTGTTCCGCAATGACACGCAGGCCACGGGTAGCGGCGAGTTCCAGATCCAGTTCCACGTCAGCGGCACGGTGTTCGAAAACAATCTGCTGTATGCGACCACGGACGGGCTGCTGGTGAATTTCTGGCCCGGCACCACGAACAACACCGGCTACGCCAACCCCGGCACCATCGATCACAACCTGTATTTCGCCGACGGTGGGGCAGGAAATGCCAACTGGGTATGGCTGGGCCGCACCTACACCAGCATCAGTAACTACCGCGCCGCCAGCGGTGCGGACAAGCTCACGCGGCTCGTCAACCCGCAATTCGCCAGCCTTACCGTGCCCGACTTGCACGTGAGCAGCTCGTCCGCGGCGCGTGGTACGGGCTTGGTGCTGCCTGCTTCGACGGTGGGTGCGGTGGACTATGACGGGCTGCCGCGGTTGAGTAGTACGGGGGTGATCGATATTGGGGCTTATCAGCAGCCGTAAAAAAGTTGCTTGGTTTCGAGATTGGCCGGTTGCGAAGGATGAAGGTGTTTTTTTGCCAGCGCTGGCGGTGAGGATTGGTTTTCAAGTGACGTCGCTCTAGACGCGTTGTCGCGAGCACCCGCCCCTCATCCCGCCTTCTCCCCGGAGGGGAGAAGGAGAAGTGCGGTACCGCTGCAAGAACAAACAAAGCAAGAGCGAGCGAAGCGATGCTCCGTCGCGCTCTTGATCTCCCGGGTTCCCTTCGCGGCGGTGAGGGCTGGACGATCAGGCCGCCGCAGGCGGGCGGGGACAGGACGTCCCCGCCTTTTCGATTCGGGCAGGGATGCCCGATCGAAAAGCCCGGCCAGCCCTCAACGCACCCGGAGCAGCGTAGGCTGCGGAGGGCGCCGCGCAGGGGGCCCTTCTTCTTGGTTACTTCTTCTTGGGCAAGCAAGAAGAAGTAACTCGCTCTCCGGCAGGAGAGCGAACCCTCGCCCGGCGAGGGGCGAGACATGGCTGGCCACGAGGCCACAACCGAGCGCTGTCGTCACTAGATTCCGGCCTACGTCGGAATGACGAAGATGTGAGCGTGAGGCGTCCCTTCGCGTCCGTTGGGGTTCGCGAACTCACCCCAACCTACGCCGATTCAGCCGGCGAGCCAGCCCCCATCCACACCAGCCAAGCCCCACAAACCCACCCCGACTTACACCCTAGCCAAAAAAAGGGGCCCCATCCGGAGCGGGACAAACTCACCGCTCCCTCAGGGCCCCTCATCCGCCAGCCGGCTCCATCTCCCCTCGGGAGAAGAACCCGCCGGACGGCGTCAGACAAAAACCGTCACCCCTGCTTCACCGTATTGGCGGGAACGAACGTGTACCCCATCGCCTGCAGCCCCTCGACGATCTGCTTGAGGTAGCTGATGTTCACGTAGGGATGGAAGAAAAAGCTCTGCACCGCGTCCTGCACCACCACGTTGCGCTGAGCGCTGTAGAGGATGTCCGCAGGGAAGCGGGGCGGATTGTGGTTGAACTCCTGCGTCTCCACGTTGCCCAGCTGCTCGCCGATCACCGTGGAGCCGTAGATGTCGCGCACCAGGTACGGGAAGAACTGGCCGTAGATCCTCGTGTAATCCGGCGTGCCCGTGCCGCAGGCACCGTTCGGGCACCAGCCGGCCGCGTAAAGACCGCGGTCGTAGCGCACGCCGAACTGGTTGTGGATCACCTGGTAGTCGACCGCCGAGGCCGCGTAGTGCGGCGGTTCGAAGATGGTCGGCGCCAGGAAACCCGCGGCGGCGAATTCCAGCAGGCCGCTGGTCAGGCGCATCTGTGTCCACAGCGCCGAGTCCTCCGCCACGGGCGTGTCGTAGACGACGTAGTTGTCGGCGCTGATATGCGCGCGGAAGAACTCGAAGTCATCGGCCGATACGCCGCTGTAGGGATTGGCCACGTTCGAGTACTGATGCGTGTAGCCGTGCATGATCAAGGTGCCGCCCTTGGACTGCATGTACTTGAGCGCATTGACCACGCCACGCGCCTGGGACAGCCGCCGCGTCAGCGGCACGCCGTTGTTGTAGAAGCCATTCGGGTCCTTGTAGACGGGAATGACCGCGACGGAGAACGGCACCTTCTTGCTGGCGAGATAATCGGCGATCGCGCGCAGTTCGGCCGGATCGGTATCCGCGTTGACGTCCTCGATGCGCACCAGTGCCCGCTTGCGCGCCGGCATGGCCGGATTGGAGACCTTGCCGATCAGGTCGGCGGCGATCAGGTAGCGGTCGTTGGGGCCGGTGTAGCTGAAGGGAATCTCGCCAATGTAGGTGAGATTGCCGCCCTTGGTGGCCCAGTTGACCGTGCCGCCCACGTCGTTGGACGCCACCGCAAGCGCCTGCGCCTTCGCCGGATCGACGATCGTCGTCTGCAGCAGGCCCGAGGCCACTGCCAGCGCGTTGCGCTGGAGCGCCACGCCCTTGTAGTTGATCGTCAGCGTATTGCTGAAGTCGAAGAACATCGGGGTGAAGCCGTACTGCGCGCCGAAGTTCGGCGAGCGTGCGGCCAGCTGCCAGATGTTGTGGTTCATCCACAGCACCGGTTTGGTGGTGGCTAGCACGTCGTCCAGCAACGCCGTGGGCAACGGCTCGTCATACGTGGAGCCGACGTAGACCAGACCCGTGTAGCCGTTCAGTTCGCCGGCCACGTAGCTGGCAGCGCTATGCAGCGTGAACTTGCTGCCGTGGGATACGAGTTGGCCCGCCATCACACCGTAGGCCTCGCCCAGCCAGCCCCAGGTGCCGGAGCTGTCGTACAGCACCAGGGTGTTCTGGTTGGCGTTGGCACCGGGCGCGCCGGCGAAGGCGTTCGGTACGCCGCCGAGGAGGTTGGCGGACAGCGACAGGCGGAACGTCGTGCCGGAACTCGTGGATGTCGACGACGTGGAAAGCGTCGATAGCGACGACAACGTGGTCTTCCGGATCTGGCTGTCCGGAAGCGTTGCCGACGGCGGCGCGGGTGGTGCCGGCAAGGTGCTCATGCCGGCGTGTTCGGCCGTCTGCGCGTGGGAGAGGGAGGCCAGTCCTGCGGCCCATACCAGGGCGGCAGTGGCGAGGATCGACCTCAGAACGGGAGGCTTGAAACGGGACCTGGTCATGGGAGTTCCTCACATGCTGCGATGGAGACGGCGCGCGGCACGGGAGCCGTGCACGTGCGCGCGGTGGCTGGACGATCGCATGCCATGACCCAGGTCCCTGTTCCCGAGATGGAGCGGCATCGCCCCGAGCATGCAGCTTAAGGGGCCGCGCGACGCGTTTTTACTGTCCTGTGGAGGTATGGCTTTCAGTCAATCGCCAGACGCCGGGCACGCGGCCAATATGCGGGCCGAAAACGTAGCGCCTGATCCAGTCCAGCCATCCCGCGCAGACTCCTTCAGCCGACATCGTCTTTCCGGGTGCCAGGGCCCCGGACGACCGGACATCCCCGAGGGGGAGGCGTCCGGTACGACCGTCGTCTCACCTGGGCCAGCGCATCATCCTGAGGGGGAAGGAAGCGTATGCAAGACATCCTGATCGTCTGCGGTACACGCCCGGAGATCATCAAGCTGGCGCCGGTGTACCACGCCCTGCGCGCCACCGGCTGGGCCCGGCCCCGCTGGCTGCACACCGGCCAGCACGGCGACATGGCACGGCAGATGCTGGCCTGTTTCGACATCGAGCCGGACATCGAGCTGGAACGCGGCGGCGAAAGCCTGGGCGAGTTCAGCACACGTTGCCGCACCCTGCTGGACGGCGTCATGGCCAGCCAGCCCTGGTCGCTGGTGATGGTGCAGGGCGATACCGAAAGCACCTTCCTCGGCGCGCTCGCCGGCTTCTACCACCGCGTGCCGGTGGCGCACGTGGAAGCCGGGCTGCGCACGTACGACCTCGGACGGCCGTTTCCGGAGGAAGGCCTGCGCCAGATGGTCAGCCGCATCGCGACCTTCCATTTCGCGCCGACCCATCGCGCCGCGCAGGCGCTGCGGGCGGAAGGCATCGCGGACGATGGCGTCTCCGTCACTGGCAACACGGTGATCGACGCGCAGCACTGGGTCACGCGCCACCGCCGCCTGGGCCGCCATGCCACGGGCCGCGGCCACCTGCTGGTCACCGCGCATCGCCGCGAGAACTGGGGCAGCGACCTGCGCGAGATCTGCTATGCCATCGCCGACGTCGCCAGCCATCACCCGGAGCTGGACGTGCTGTTCCCGGTGCACCTGAATCCCACGGTGAGCAAGCCGGTGCACGCCATTCTCGGCGAGCTGGCCAATGTGCACCTGAGCGGGCCGTTCGATTACCTGCGCATGCAACAGGCGCTGATCGATGCCTGGCTGGTGCTGACCGATTCCGGCGGCCTGCAGGAGGAAGCGCCGACCTTCGGCGTGCCCTTGCTGGTGTTGCGCACCGAGACCGAGCGGCCTGAAGCGATCGAAGCCGGCTGCGCGCGCCTGGCCGGCACGCGCCGCGCGTCGATCGTGGGCCAGATCGAACAACTGTGGGAGGACCATGCTGCCTATGCGGCGATGGCGCACGCGGGCAACCCGTTCGGCGACGGCCGGGCCAGCGAGCGCATCGTCGATCGGCTGCAGGGGGCGCTGGAAAGCAGCGAGCGGCGGCGCGAAGCCGTCTGACCGGGCGGAACAGGGGACACCAGGATGTGGTGGCTAGATATCTTCACGACCTATCTCTACGGCCTGGGCGTGGCCGTGTCGGTCATTGCCGTGCTGATGCTGATCAGCGGCCTGGACGACCTGTTCATCGACTGCGTGTACTGGACGCGCCGCGCGTGGAAGGCGCTGGTGGTCTACCGCAAGCATGACCGCACCTATTACCACGAGCTGTACCGCCCGGCGGAGAAGCCGCTGGCGATCATGGTGCCGGCCTGGCACGAGACTGGCGTGATCGGCCACATGGCCGAGCTGGCGGCCAGCACGCTGGATTACGAGAACTACCACATCTTCGTCGGTACCTATCCGAACGATCCGGACACGCAGCGCGACGTGGACGAAGTGAGCGCGCGCTTCCCCAACGTCCACAAAGTGGTGTGCGCGCGCCCAGGCCCGACCAGCAAGGCGGACTGCCTCAACAACGTGCTCGACGCGATCATGCAATTCGAGCGGCGCGCCAAGATCAGCTTCGAGGGTTTCATTCTGCACGACGCCGAGGACGTGGTCTGCCAGCTGGAGCTGCGCCTGTTCAACTTCCTGGTGGGGCGCAAGGATCTGATCCAGATTCCGGTGTACCCGTTCGAGCGGCAGTGGAACAACTTCACCAGCCTGCATTACCTGGACGAGTTCGCCGAGCTGCACGGCAAGGACGTGCCGGTACGCGAGGCGCTGGCCGGGCAGGTGCCCAGCGCCGGCGTGGGCACCTGTTTCAGCCGCCGCGCGGTGCTGGCGCTGATCGAAGAGGGCAACGGCATCGCCTTCGACGTGCAGAGTCTGACCGAGGACTACGACATCGGCCTGCGCCTGAAGGCGCGCGGCATGCAGGAGATCTTCGTGCGCTTCCCAGTGCTGCGCTACCGGCGGCACGCGCGTCCGCAGCCGTTCGGGCAGAGCCGGCGCGAATCGAACGTGATCTGCGTGCGCGAGTATTTCCCCGATCGCCTGTCCACCGCGGTGCGGCAGAAATCGCGCTGGATCATCGGCATCGTCTACCAGGGCTATCGCACGCACGGCTGGAAGCGCAAGCACGGCCTGGTGCTGAACTATTTCCTGTGGCGCGACCGCAAGGGCGCCATCGCCAACTTCGTCAGCTTCAGCGCGATGCTGGTGGCGATCCAGCTCGGCCTGATCTGGCTGCTGCAGCAGGCCTGGCCGGCGGCGCCGCGGTTCATCTCGATCTTCGAGGGACAGGCCTGGTTCGGCGCGGTGCTGGCAGCCAATGCCGGCCTGATGTGTAACCGCATCCTGCAGCGCATCGTGTTCGTCTCCGGCTACTACGGCGTGAAGCAGGGACTGCTCGCGATCCCGCGGCTGCTGTGGAGCAACCTGGTCAACTTCCTCGCCAACTGGCGCGCGATCAAGCAGATCGTGCAGACGGGCGACCCGCGCCGCGTGGCCTGGGACAAGACCACGCACGATTTTCCCAGCATCGGCGGCGAGAACCGCGCCAAGCGCTCGCTCGACGAGATGCTGGTGGCCGAAGGCACGGTGTCGGAAGCGCGGCTGCGCGAGATCAAGGCGCATCCGGTGGAAGGCCTGCAGCTGGGCAGCGCGCTGATCCACGAAGGCGTGATCACGCCGGCGCAGCTGGCGCGGCCGGTCGCCGAGCAGATCGGCGTGGCCTGCGAACCGGTGGACCCGGAAGCGTTGCCGCGCGAACTGATCGACGCGGTGCCCGCCAAGGTGGCGCTGCACTACGCCGTGCTGCCGCTGCGGGTGGAGGGCGGCACGCTGGTGCTGGCGAGCGAGGCGTACGTCGATCCGGTATCGCTGGCGGCGATCGCGCGCAAGCTGGACCGGCCGGTGCGCTACGTCATCGCGCACAAGGGGCAGGTCACCGTCGGCCTGCGCCACTGGTACGCGCCGCCGCCCGGGCAGGAACGCGATCCGCGCAGCCTGCTGGACGCGGCCACGCGCAGCGGGCGCATCGATGCCGGGCGCGCGCATTCGCTGTGGGACAGTTATGTATCCCGGCAGGTGATGCTGGGCGAGATCCTGGTGGCGCAGGGGCACCTGGACGAGGTGGCATTCAAGGCATTGCTGTTGAGCCATGCGCGCAGCGGAAAGCCGCTGGGCGCTTTCCTGGTGGAACAAGGTGTCATCAGCCAGGACACGCTCGACCGCCTGCTGGCCCTGCAAACGACGCTGCAGCCGGATATCGCGACGCTCCTGGACAAGGAGGCCGCGCCCCCGGTGCAGTTGGTCAAGCAGTGGACGGAGCGCGTGGCATGAAACGCCCATGGCCGACACGTTGTGCGGCCGCGCTGTTCGCGATGGCACCGGCCTTGCCGCTTTGCGCGGCGGGCCAGCAGCCCGACAGCGCCAGCCGCTATCAGCAATTCCTGTTGTATCCCCACCGGCAGGCCGGTTTCGCGGCGCTGCGCGCGGGCGACGAGCGCACTGCGCTGGCCGAGTTCGAGCGCGCGCGCCAGCTGGCGCCGCGCAACATCGACACCGCGTTGGACCTGGCCGAGGCGTACCGCCATTTCGGCCACGCCGACCGCGCGCGCGCGGTGCTCGACGACCAGCGCCGCTACACGCCGGACGATCCGCGCCTGCGCGCACCGCCACCGGCTCAGGCGGCGGTGGACTGCAAGGTCGACAACCGTCCGGTATGCCGGGCGCAGCGGGGTTTCGATGCCTTGCAGGCGGGCCATCTCGATCAGGCGCAGGCGGAACTGGCCGCCGCGGACTTCGCGCGCTCGCCGGAAGGTCTCGCCTTGCGCCGTGCGCTGGTGCAGCGCGCGATCTATCTGGGCGACCGCCCCCGCGCCGACGCGCAGCTGGCGGCGCTGGACGCGCTGGGCCAGCTCGGCGGCGACGAGCGCGCGCAATGGTTCAACCTGCTGCTGATGCAGGGCAGGGCTATCGAGGCGCGCGACCTGCAGGCGCGCGGCGGCCTGGGCGCCCCGGCGCAGGAGCTGGCCGTGGCGCTGGCCTTGTCCGCGGCGAACGAACGGCGGGCGCTGGCGGATTACCTGGCCTTGCACCAGCCGGCGTTCGACGACGAGAAGAGCGAACGGCAATGGATCAACCTGCTCGCGCAGGTGGGGCGGGAGCGGCCGGAGCTGCTCGACCTCTACCCCGCGCATTTCCCGGCCAACAGCGCTTGGCAGGCGCGTTCCGCCTTGCCGCTGGCAGCCGCGCGCCATGACGAGGCGGCCGTGCAGCGCCTGCTGGCGCGACTGCCGAAGGACAGCTATCGCGAGGAGCGTTTTTCCCTGGCGTTGGAGCAAGGGCGCTACGCCGAAGCGCGACAGCAGGCCGAGGCGATGGTGGCGCAGGCGGACGGGCATCGCCTGCTCGATCCGCTGAGCTACCGGCTGATGGAAGCCGGCGCGCCGGACGAGGCACAGCGGCTGCTGCTGGCGTCCTATCCCTTCGGCGGCCATCCGCAAGCCGGCACGCTGTTCGCGCGGCTGGCCGTACTCGCAGCCAAGCAGGCGCAGGCGTTCTCCGCCGACGATCGCGTCCGTCTGGCGCGGCCGCTGGAGAGCGTGCCGCTGCGCATCGCCCAGGTGCCGATCCTGGCCGCCTTGCGCGACTGCGACGGCATCCGCCAGGTCATGTCCGACCTGTCCCCCGATTACCCGGCCGAGTTGTGGCGCCAGCTGGGCGATTGCTACGGCAGCGATCGTCCGGGCCTGGCCGAATACGCCTACGCCGAAGCCAACAAGCGCAAGCCCGATCCGGACACCACGCGCGCGCTGGCTTACCAGGCTTACGGCGCGAAGGACTACGCCACGGCCTTGCAGGCGTGGCGCGCGGTGCCGGTCGAGCGCATGAAAACCGACGACCTGCTGGCCGCCGCCACCACCGCGCTTTCCGCCGACCAGCCGGCCGTCGCGCGCGCCTGGCTCGACAGTTACGCGGGTCAGGGCGGGCGGCAGGACCATGCCTACTGGTGGTTGCGCGCGCAGGCCGACGAGCCGCGGGATCCCGCACTGGCGCGCACCGATCTGGAAAATGCCATCGCGCAGCACCCGCAAGCCCGCTACTACCAGCGCCTGGCCGCCCTGCAGACCCAGGCCGGCGACTCGAAGCTCGCGCTGGCATCCCTGCAGCATGCGGCCGTGCTGGCGCCCGACGACGACAAGCTCGCCGCGCAGCTCGGCTACGCCTATCTGCAGAACGGCTCGCCCGAGTTGGCGGTGGCGCAGTTCGAGCGCGCGCACCAGGCCAATCCGGACGATCCCAAGCTCACTTGGCAATTGCTCTACGTACACCAGCAACTGGGCGACAACGCGCAGGCGCGCAGCTACGCCGCACAGGCGATCGACCAGCTCGATGCCGGCGGCATGGGGGGCACCGACGGCGGCACGGTGCCGCAGGACGAGGGGCAGCAGCGCTACGACCTGCGCCGCCTGCACGAAGACCTGGGGCGCAAGTGGCGCTTCAACGCCGACATGACGCTGGGCGACACCGTCTCGTCGGCAGCCAACGCCGCCAATCCCGGCACCTCGTACCGCAGCTATTTCCAGATGGAAGGGCAGTACCGCTTCGACCCGCGCTGGACCGGCGGCGACATCAACACGCTGGCGGCCTACGCGCGCGTCTTCGCCGGCAGCGGCGACAGCGGCGCGGTGTGGCCGATCCACGGCTGGATGCTGGGCGTGGGCCTGCACTGGAAGCCTTTCCTCACCCAGAACATCGTGCTGTCGGCCGAGCAGCAGACGCCGGTGTCGGGCAGCCGCTTCACCCGCAACGACACCATGCTGCGCGCGGCCGGGTCGTGGTCGTTCAGCCCTCGTCTCAACGACGACTGGCACCCCGGCGGGCGCGGCTGGTGGTCGCAGAACTTCTACGTGGACGTGGCGCGCTACCTGCGCGCGAAGCAGACGGTGTTCACCGCCGACTACCAGCTCGGCTGGCATCACAAGCTCGCCGATGGCCAGTCGATTCAGCCGTACGCGCGGTTGCAGTACACCGGCATCGACCGTAACCGCGGCAGCTTCCAGCGCGACGGCCGCGTCGGCCTGGGGGTGCAGTGGAACCTGTGGTACGGGGAGACGCGCTACGACGCCTATCCGCATCGCGTCAGCGTGGCGATCGAAGGGCAGCATGCCTTCACCAGCTACCTGCGCGAGAAGAACGCGCTGTTCCTGATCGTGAGGACGGCATGGTGACGCGCCTGCGCTGGCCGTTGGCGCTGGTGTTGCTGCTAGCCTCGTGGCTGGCCGACGCCGCCACGGCGCTGTTCTATCAGCCGCAACTGCGCGACCGCGACGTGGCGGCCGCGCAATGGCCGGGGGTCTTCGCGCAGGTGCGCGGACGCGGCTTCGACACCCTGGTGGTTCAGTGGACGCAGTACGGCGATGCCTTCGGCGACGAAGCCGGGCATGCGTGGCTGCTGCAGCGGGTTCGCGAGGCGCACGCCGCCGGGCTGCGCATCGTGCTGGGGCTGCACAGCGATCCGGCGTTCTTCCAGCGCCAGGAAATGCCTGTTTCCTCGCTGGATGACTACCTGCGTACGCTGGCCCGCCAGGATGCCGAAGTGGCGCGACGCTGGCTGGCGGATCTGGGCGAGGCCCCGATCGCCGGCTGGTACCTGCCGATGGAGATCGACGACCGCCGCTGGCGCGAGCCGGAAGCGCGCGAGGCGCTGCGCGATTACCTCGCGCTGGAGCGGCGGCAGCTCGATCGTGTCGCGGTCCGGCCGGTCTACGTGAGCACGTTCTTCGCCGGACATATGGCGCCTGCGGGCTATGCGGCGTTGCTCGCCGATGTGCGTCGCGCCGGCGTGCGGCCGTGGGTGCAGGATGGTGCGGGCACGGGTCGCCTCAGTCGCGGCGAGAGTGCGGTTTATCTTGCGGCGGCGGCTTCCTGCGATGGGCAGGGGGCGGTGGGGGTGGTTTATGAGGTGTTTCGCCAGGTTGGCAGTGATGCGGCGTTCAAGGCGGTGCCGTTGGGTGAGCGGGAGTTGGGTGTGGCGTTGGCGCAGCGGGCGCCGTGCGGGGGGGATAGTTTGTTTTTTGAGTTGCGGTATTTGGAGGGGATGGGGGTGTTGAGGGGGGATTGAGCGGGGTGGGGTGTTGTCGTTGTTCGTTGCGATTGTGGTGGTGTGTGGTGGTTGGTGGTTGGTGGTTGTTGTTGGTTGTTGTTGGTGCTCGGTTGCGGTTGGGTGAGTTGTCGGTTATGTGGCAGGTGTTTTGGTTGTGTGCTGGTTGTGGGGTTGGTTCTTGGTGGTTTGCACTAAGCCACCGCTCGGTGATCTGGCCGCTTATGCAGCGGGCATGTCGGGGCTCGTCGGTGTGCGGGGCTGCTCTTCGTCGTTTGCACTAAGGTTACGTATCCGCGACCTGGCCGCTTATGCAGCGGGCATGTCGGACGCCTGCCGGCGCCCGAGTTACTTTTTCTTTGCTGACCCAACCCCCTCAAGGGGGGCCTCGAGAGAAAGTAACCAAAGAGAAATGGCCTGAGGTCAAAGGCTCGCGGCGGGAGTGAGCAGAGCACGGGGTGTTTTCTCGGCTGCTGGACCGCGCGACTCGAAGAGGAACTGAGGTGCGTGGAAGGGACGTCGAGGCGCCGAAGCGGAGAGGACGCGGAGCGTTGCGTGAGCGTGTCTTGTTCTGGCGATAGCACCGCACTTCTCCCTCTCCCCTCCGGGGAGAGGGCGGGGTGAGGGGGCCTACGGAGCGAGGGGATGGTCGTTCCTTGTGCCTACTGTCCGCTGCTCAGAGAGCCCTTCGCACTTCCTCTCGCAGCAAGCCGCGCGTACATATTTTTGCTTCGACTTTTAAAGTCACGTCCGCTCTAGCCGCGCTCCCGCGAGCACCCGCCCCTCATCCCGCCTTCTCCCCCGGCGGGGAGAAGGAGAAGTGCGGTACCGGGGCAAGCAAAGCAAAAACAAGAGCGAGCGAAGCGACGCTCCGTGTGGCTCTTGATCTCCCGGGTTCCCTTCGCGGCGGTGAGGGCTGGACGATCAGGCCGCCGCAGGCGGGCGGGGACAGGACGTCCCCGCCTTTTCGATTCGGGCAGGGATGCCCGATCGAAAAGCCCGGCCAGCCCTCAACGCACCCGGAGCAGCGTAGGCTGCGGAGGGCGCCGCGCAGGGTGCCTTTTCTTCTTGGTTACTTCTTCTTTGGGCAAGCAAAGAAGAAGTAACTCGCTCTCCGGCAGGAGAGCGAAACCCCTCGCCCGCGAGGGCGAGACAAGGCTGGCGACACACGCGACAACCGGGCGCTGTCGCCACTGGATGACTCCGCTGCGCTCGCCCCTTCGGCGCCGCCCTCCGGGCGTTCTCCGCGCTACGCGCTCCGTCTGGCCTGCGCCGAAATGACGAAAGGTGGGGCGAGGCGAGCCTCAGCACCACCGGAACTCCCGAGCCAAAACCCCCAAAAAGAAAAAACGCCCCCAAACGGGGGCGTCTCTCATCAACACGGCCAACAGCCAAAAACCATCAGCCACCTCGCATCCCATGCGAGAAAACCATCCCGCTTACTGCGGCACCTTCAACGGCGCAATCGTCTGATACAGCGTCGTCCAGTACGAATTCGTGTACGGCACCATCTGCTCGGCGTAGTACCACCAGAAGAAGCCGCCGATGAAGCGCGGATCCTTGAACGTATTCACCATCGGGTAGTACGTCTTGATCATGTTCGTCTGCACCGAAGTCGGCGCGCTCATGCTCGACGTGCCGATCTCGCCGAAGCCCACCTTCGCGTTCGGGAAAATGCTTTCGAGCGCGGCGAAGTCGGTCGACCACGACGGGGACAGGCCGGGGCAGTCCTGGTAGGGGTAGTAGCTGAAGAGGGCGTAGTCCACGCTCTGGCGCACGGTCAGCGGCAGGAACGTGGTCGGCCACGTCTTCCAGTAATCGACCGGCTTCTCCCAGCAGTTGTTGCCCTTGCTGTCGTCGTTGTAATACAGCGTCACGGCGGTCTTGCCGCCCACGCCCTTCACGATCGAGCTGGCGGCGGCGACCATCTGGCCGATCTGCGTTTCCTGGGCATTGACCACCGTGTTGCTGCCGTTCGGATTCGCGCGCAGCCATTCGCCGTTGATCTCGTTGGCGATCTCCCACACGTCGACCAGGCCGTTGAGCCCGTACACCAGTTCCTTGGTGCGTGCGGTGTAGGTGTTGATGTCGGTGGGGAAGTAGTACGAGTCCATGATCTCGCCCATCACGTAAGCCACCGAATGCAGCTTGACCAGGGCGGGGTAGTAGTCGGCCGCGCTCATGTCCGGGTCGAACACGACGCGCACCGTCGGACGGTACGGCAGCTTGCTGAGAGAGGTGAGGATGCCGTTGAGCTTGGACAGGTCGTCCAGGGTCACGCCGTAGATCGGTGCCTTGATGGTCGTGGCGGCCTGGGCGTGGGCGGCTGGCGTGAGCGGCGCGGAGCCGGCGTACAGCGCGAGTGATGCGAGTAGTGAAGCAAAGAACGTCTTAGCGGCGTAGGCGAGTTTATTCATCGAGTTCAATTCGCTTGCGTGGGCGATCCCTTACCCGGTGAGCCGCGGCGAAACAGGGCCGCAGCGATACGGCGGCCGCCCCCCGAAATCGGCGCGGCCGGGCTTAGGTCGTGCTTCCGCGCACAGGTGCAGTTCTTCCGTACAACGGAACCCCCTCCCCAAGCGAGGCGCTTGAGAGCAACGTGAGGTCACCGCTGGGAGCCGGCGAAAACGGTTGGAACCACCGGGAGCGCAGCGCGGGACGAAAGACTTTCGGTCGTTCCGCGCGGCTCCGCCCGTCCTGGGGAGCGGGCCGGACCGTAACACCCGGGAGACAACGCACCGGGCTTCGCTGGCGCCGGTGAGTCTAGTCAATCGACTTCACGAGTGATGAAGATTTGGTTAGGACGTGAAGGATGGATCGTGGCAAACCGCTCGAACGGCGCACGAGGCTGTCGTCAGCCTGACGACACGGGGTGGCGCACGTGATTTTTCAGCAGCTTGCGTGTGCGTGCAGACAACAGGTGTAACAGCAATGTGACACGCGAATCGTTCATGTTACGTCGCGCGCGGCCGGCTTCACGCCGTGCGCACGCGACGCGTGTGTCGATCGCCGCTAGGGCGCGAACAGAACGTGCGGATTGCCGAGGCCGTCAATGGCGGCGCATTCGTCCCCGCCCAACAGGTGTTCGCGCGGATGCCCGATCACCTGCGCTGCGGCGGCGACGGCGTGTGCCCACGTACAGCGGTTGGCGAACAGTAGCCCCGCGGCATCCAGCGTGCCGCCCCGGTTGATGTAGCCGAGTGCGATGGTCCGGTCCGGGCCTTCGTCGATGCGGCGCAGCGCGCCGAGGTAGGGCTCGGGCCGCGTATGCGTCAGGAAGACGCGTGGCGTGGCAGGGAAGAAGCGCGCGACCGCGGCGTCGCCGTGCACGTAGGCGGCTTCGGTCGCGTCGCGCGCGTTGCGGAAGCGGCCGGGCTCGCCCAGGTAGACGAGCGATGCGGCGACGCCGCGTTCGGCCAGCCGCGCCTGCGCGCGCATCGCTTCCTGCAACTGATAGGCGCCGGTGGCGACCAGCTGCAGCGGAGCCAGGGCGTCGCCCAGCAACCACACGGCGCCGTCGCTGGCCAGCGCCTCGGCCTGTTCGCGCGTCAGCACGTGCGGCACGCTGCGCTTGGGCACGACCATCGCGGTGATGCAACCCTTCTGCGCATACGCATGAGCGAGCGCAGCGGCGGCACCCTGCGCATCCGGCGGAAACACCACGCGCGAGACGTCGGCCATCTCGCCCAGCAGCGTTTCGGGCAAGGTCGGATCCTGGTGCGACTGCTCGTTCTTGCCGTTCTCCCAGGTGTGCGAGGTGAGCACCACCGGGATGCCCAGCCAGCCCGGCGGACGTCCGGCCTGGCCGAGATGGCGCGCGAAGATGAGTTCCTGGCGGATGGCGCCGAGCATCTTCGGCGCGAACGCCTCGTAGGTGACGACGAGATTCAGCCCGCCCTTGTTGGCCAGCGCCGCGCATACCACCGTCTCCTCGTTCAACGCGGTGATGACCTTGCCGGTGCGCGATTCGGCCACGCCGTGCTCGGGCTCCTGCACGCGATGCTTGAGGAAGTCCAGGGTGCGGTCCAGCTTGTTGCTGCGCAGTTCGTCGGGATTGCCCACGCGCACGCGCAGCTTCGGATTGGCCTCGACGATGGTGACGAACTGCTCGTCCAGCGCTTCCATCGGCGAGCTTTCGCCGCCGGGCGGGCGGTCAGGCACCAGCGGCACGATCGGCGGGGCGACGTCGCGGGTGGCGAGCGCATGGTCGCGTTCGCGCACGCGGCGCTGGGCATCGTGCGTGTTGAGAGCGGCCACGGCCTCAGTCAGCTCGCGCTCCGGCACATACAGCGCGGCGCAGCCTTGGTTGAACAGCGTACGCGCCTCGCCATGCGTGGCTGGCGAGCCGGGCAGGGGCAGGTTGTGCGCGGCGTTCGTGCCCGCGTTGGGGAAGCCGTAGCCCTTCACGGTCTCGGCGATGCCGTAGGGCAGGCGCACGTCGAGTTCTTCGTCCTGCGCATTGGCGCTGGCGCGCAGTTCCATCGAGGCGATGCCCCAGGCGATGCTCGCCGGGTCGCGCCCGTCCAGGCCCAGCGGATCGAAGCCGTTGAGGCGCAGGTGGTTTTCCAGCCAGCGCTCGCCGCCTTGCTGGGCGATCTGGCTGCGCTGCTCGATGCGCCGGCCGTTGAGGATGATGATCGGCGCGACCAGGCCGCAATCTTCCGCACGCCACCAGCGCGGCGCCCAGTCGCTGCCGCGCTGTTCTTCGAAGGCACCATCGCTGAGGAAGGCGACCAGGTGTTCGTCCGGCAGGGGCGCGTGCACGTATTGCAGTTCCGCGAAGCCGAGATAGCCGCCTTCCATGATGCCGCCCGCGGTGTGCGCATTGACGTGCGAGCCGAGCGGGGACGCCGGCGTGCCATCGGGATTGATCGTGTAAGCGTAGAAGTCGTTGACGAAGCGGCTGAGCCCGGCATCGCTACGGTCGTAGCGCTGGGCGTGCGCGGGCAGCATGTTGTCCACCAGCAGGTTGACCGCATCGATCGCCGCCACGCAATGGCCCTGGCCCATCAGCCACGAGCGCGTGACGCCGTCCAGCGCGTTCATGACGAGATAGCCCACGTAGGCCGGAACCATATTGAGGGAACCACCGGTATGGCCTTCCGGATGCTCCTTGAAGTCTTCCGCTCCCAACGGCGCGCCGTCGGCGCGCACGCGGCGGGCATAGGTCATGTGCGCGACCAGCCACATCCCGGCGCTGGCTACGCGGTCGGCCGCGCGCAAGCGGCGGTAGGCTTCGCTGGCGTCGACCACGCAACCGCGCGCCGCCAGTTCTTCCACCCAGGCGTGCACGCGCACCTGGGTCAGCGGGTCGTGCTGGATCACGCCATAGCCTTCGGCCCAGGCGGCGAACTCCGCATGCGCCTCGCGCAGGCGCCGCGCCCGCATCTCCACCACGTGCCGCTCGCGCGGCTCCAGTTCGCTGGCCACACTGGCCGAGGCGTACATGTTCATGCGATCTCCTTGGGCGCCGGGGCGGTGGCGCGGGCTCGAACGGTTCGATCTCGAATGGCTCGATTCTGCTGGTGGCTGTCGAGGGCGATCTTGATCTGGGCCAAGAACAGAGCTCGTCATGGTGCGGTGCAAGGCGGGTGAAGGGCGTGGCGTGCCTGCGTCGCATCGCGGAAAAAACGCAAGCGCCGCTGCTGGAAATCGCAACGCCAGGTTGCCGATGATCGCGGACCAGGCCCGCGCCATCGCGGGTACCGCCGCCTTGGGGAGAACACATGAGTTATCGCGCGTGGACGACGATCTGGGGCCTGGCCCTGTGGCTAGGCCTGACGGGACACGCGGCCGCCGCGCCGTCCGCACCGGCCGCAGCCGAGGTGACGGTGCATGTGGACCGGCCCGGTCCGGTGATCCACCGCGAGGTCTACGGCCAGTTCGCCGAGCAGCTGGGGCGTGGCATCGACGAGGGCATCTGGGTGGGCGAGGACTCGCCGATCCCCAATGTGCACGGCTTCCGCAAGGACGTGCTCGACGCGCTCAAGGCGATCCACGTGCCGGTGATCCGCTGGCCCGGCGGCTGTTATGCCGACGAATACCACTGGCGCGACGGCATTGGCCCGCGCGGCCAGCGGCCGGTGCGGCCCAACCATTCCTGGGGTGGCGAAGACCGCAACGCCTTCGGCACGCACGAGTTCATGGATTTCGCCGAGCTGGTGGGCGCCGAGACCTATCTGGCCGCGAACATGGGCACCGGTTCGCCGCGCGAGATGAGCGACTGGCTGGAATACCTCACCGGCGACGGCCAGACCACCCTGGCGCGCGAGCGCCGCGCCAACGGGCGCGACAAGCCGTGGAAGGTGACCTACCTGGGCATCGGCAACGAAAGCTGGGGCTGCGGCGGCGAGATGCGCGGCGCGTACTACGCGGACCAGTATCGCCAGTACGCCACCTTCGCGCGGGCGCTCGGCGGGCAGACCCTGGTCAAGGTCGCCAGCGGCGCCAATGCGGACGACTATGCCTGGACCGAAGCGGTCATCGCCGGCGCCGCGAAGCAGATCGACGCCTTCGGCGTGCATTACTACACGATCCCGACCGGCGACTGGAAGCACAAGGGCGCCGCCACCGGCTTCGACGAGAAGGCGTGGATCGCCACGCTGAAAGCTGCGCTGCATATAGACGAGCTGATCGCCCGCCATAGCGCCATCATGGACAAGTACGACCCCGCCAAGCGCATCACCCTGGCGGTGGACGAGTGGGGCACCTGGTACGACAACGAGCCGGGCGCCACGGCGCTGTACCAGCAGAACAGCCTGCGCGATGCGATGGTCGCCGCGGTCACGCTGGGCATCTTCCACGCGCATGCGGACCGCGTGCGGATGGCCAATATCGCGCAGATGGTCAACGTGCTGCAGGCGATGATCCTGACCGACCACGGACGGATGGTGCTGACGCCGACCTATTACGTGTTCGACCTGTACCAGCCGTTCCAGGGCGCTACCGCGCTGCCGGTGGACGTGCGCGCCGGCGACTACGCGTTCGGCGACGTGCGCATCCCCGGCCTTTACGCCACCGCCGCGCGCGGCACGGACGGCGCGGTGCACGTCGCGCTGGTGAATCCCGATCCGGCGAGGCCGGTGCGCGTGGCGCTCGCCCTGCCGGGCCTGAAGGCGAAGGCGGTGCGCGGCCGCATGCTCAGCGCGCCGGCGATCGATACGGTCAACACGTTCGAGCGGCCGGACGCGGTGAAACCCGCCGCCTTCACCGGCGCCGCGATCGGCGCCGATGGCGCCGTCGCGGTGGCCATGCCGTCGAAAGCGGTGGTGGTGCTCGAACTGCGCTAGGCGAACCGCCTAGCCGTCGTTCGACGAGAAGGACTTGTCCAGGCAGTGCGTTTCGTCGATGCCGACGCTGCGGCACATCGCGAGGGCGTCGAGCAGTTCGCGCGGGCGATCCGGCAAGGGCTCGCTCGCCTTGGCCTCGAGTGCTTTGAGCAGCGCCTTGCTGTCCTTGGCATCGAGGCGCTGGCTCACCAGCGCGAGCGCCTTGTCGCCCGACGGCAGCGCATCGCGTCCCACGGCAAGGGCCAGTGGCGGTGGCGGACGATCGCCCGCGCAGCGGACACCTTCCTTGCAGTGGCCGTAGGCCATCCAGATGAACTGGGGATTGGCCAGCACAGTGGCCGTGGCTGGCGCCGACGCCGGGCAGGCGCCACTGTTGCGGGCAGCAAAGACGATGTCCGGATCTTTGTCGTGGCCGGCTTTGTAGAAGCAGTAGCGGCCGACGTCGGCGGTGGCGACATAGCCGTCCTTTTCCTTGCCGCCGTTCAAATCCGCGATGGCGACGCCGACGTTGTCGTGCAGGTCCTGCGGGCTGCATGTGGACGAGCCGCGCGCGATGCTGAAAGCCAGCGAGAAGTTCGGGTCGAAGATGTCGTTGGGATCGGCAGCAAAGGCATTGCCGATCGAATCGCTCAATTGCCCCACCAGCTCGGCGCCTTTGACGTAGGGGTTGGCCGGGATCACGCCCGAGGCCGACTTGGTGAAGGCCAATAGCGCCTGGAACACCTTCACGGCGTCGGACTTGCCCTGTCGCCGGATGAAGGTCAGCGGCACGCTCACGTCCGCCGTGCGGATCGGCTGGTCGGCAGCGGTGTTCCAGAGATCCTGATCGGCCAGTACGTGCAATTGCAGCGACGCGCGCACCACTTTGCCGCCGAGATCGCGCGTGTCGATGGCCGCGGCGGCGGGAAAGCTGACCCGCTGGCCGTCCTTGGAGCGCAGCGTCACGTCGACGCGGGCGCCGACGCCCTTGGTCTGGCGCAACCAGTTGGCGTCGGACGGCACGCGTGCCGATAGCACCCACAGGTCCACCGTCTTCTTGCTGGCGTCGATGCATGTCGGCGTGACATTGACGAGCGGCACGATCACCGTGCCGTCGGCATGCACTTTTCCGCCGAACATCGCTCCGAGCCCAAGACACGCACAGCCGAACACATATGCGATTCGCATATCCGTCTCTCCTTGCTCTGAATGCGACCGGTCAGCTTGCACGGCCGGCTTGCCCGGCCCCATACGTTGACCTGTGCGTATGGATTCCCCAGTGCGCTATGTCCGACGAACGGACGGCCAAGTCAATAGGTCATGCGGAAGAGGCGCGTTCACGCTCGGGCGTGGGGGATGCGGCCGTTTCCTCGATCGCTGCCTGCTCGCGCGCCGCCGTGAACACCACCTCGATGCCGAAGCCGCCGCCGTCGAGGCCATCGCCGGTCTCGATGAGGGCGCCGTGCGATTCGGCGATGCGCGCCACCAGCGACAGCCCGATGCCGCTGCCGCGTTCGATGCTGCCCGCGACGCGGAAGAAGCGGTCGAAGATGCGCGAGCGCTCTTCGTGCGGCACGCCCGGGCCGTTGTCGCGCACTTCCAGCCGCACCGCGTGGCCGTCATGCCGGCAGCGCACGGCGACGCGGCCGCCGGCCGGGGTGTAGCGCAGCGCGTTGTCGATGAGGTTGCCGATGAGGATGCCCAGTTCGTCGATGTCGCCCTCGATCGGACTGGGACAGGTATCCAGCGCGATGGTCTGGCACTTCGTGGCGGCCACGGTCTCGAACTCGCGCGTGATCACCGCGACGAGGTCGGCCAGTTCCACCTGGCTGCGTTCGCCGACCGGCCGCTCGGCTTCGAGGCGCGCCGAATCCAGCAATTGCTGCGACAGGCGCGCGCTGCGCTGGACCCCGCGCACGAGCTGTTCCAGCGGCGCCTTGGCTTCCTCCAGGCTGCGCGAGCGCTGCGCCACCTGGGCGTGGGCGAGCAGGGCGGCCAGCGGCGTGCGCAGTTCGTGCGCGGCCTCGGCCAGGAACTGGCGTTCTTTGCGCATGGCCCGGTCCAGGCGGCCGAGCAGGCGGTTGAAGGATTCCACCAAGGGGCGCACCTCGTCGGGCAGACGTTCGCCGGGCAGGGGCTTGAGGTCCAGCGAGTCGCGCGCGGTGATGGCCTCTTGCACGCGCGTGACCGGGCGCAGCGTCCAATGGATCACCAGCTTCATCGCCACGGCCAGCACCAGCAGGAGCAGCGCGGTGGTGACCAGGCCGATGCGCACGCCGCGGCGCAGCTCGGCGGCGAGGTCCGCGGTGGGCTTGCCAACCTGCACCTGTACTTCGCCGCGCGCATCGGAGATGGCGACGATGCGCCACTCCTCGCCGTCGATGCTGCGAGTGACGAAGCCATCCGCGAAGTCGGGCCTCAGCGGAACGCGGAAAGGATCGAGCGAATGCACGACGAGGTGCCGGCGACCCTTCGCCCAGACCTGGAAGATCAGGCGGCCCAGCTTGCCGTGGCGCCCGGGCGGCGGCGCCGCTTCGTCCGGCAGGCGCAGGTTGGTATTGCCGTCGAGGCGGCTGACGTCGGCCGGCATGGAGACGAGGATCTCGCGGGCGATGTCGTCGAGGTTGCGGTCCCACAGCCCGGTGCGCTCGCGGGAGAACTGCAGGCCGAGAATGGTGAGGGTCACGCCCCACGCCACCGCGAAGGTGGCCAGCAGCACGATGAACAGGCGCAGGCGCAGCGAGCGCATCAGCGTTCCTCGCCCAGCCGGTAGCCGTAGCCGTGCACGGTGGCGATCACATCTTCGCCCAGCTTGCGGCGCAGCTGATGCACGTAGACGGCGATGGTGTTGCTCTCGATCGAACCCTGGCCGCCGTACACCAGATCTTCCAGCAGGTCGCGCGCCACCGCGCGGCCCTGGCGTTCCATTAGGGCCAGCAGGGTGCGGTATTCGTGCGCGGCCAGACGCACCGGCGCGCCGTCGCGGGTGACCGTGCGGCGGGCAGGGTCGAGCAGGATGCCTTTCCAGCTCAGCACCGGCGCGACGCGGCCTTCGCTGCGCCGGATCACCGCGCGCAGCCGCGCCAGCAGTTCGTCGACCTGGAAAGGCTTGACCAGATAGTCGTCCGCGCCGGCGTCCAGCCCGCGGATGCGGTCGCCGAGCTGGTCGCGCGCAGTGATGATCAGCGCCGGCGTGGTGTCGTAGCGCTCGCGCATCGCGCGCAGCACATCCAGGCCGGAACCCTGCGGCAGGCCGAGGTCGAGCAGGGCGGCGGCATAGCCATGGTCGGTGAGGGCGATCCGCGCCGCGGCGGCGTCATGCGCGCAGTCCACGCGCCAGCCGTCCTGGCGCAGTGCGGCGGCGATGGCGTCGGCCAGCATGCGGTCGTCTTCGACTAGCAGGATGTTCGGCAAGGTCCCCTCGTGGCTCGGCAGCCGTGTCGTCAGTCATGCAGGCTAGGGGCGCGGCTTTAAAGAATTCTTAAATCCGGACGGCCAGACTGCCGGATGTCCGGTCAGGCGTGCTCCGTCGAGGCCGGTCTCCCCGCGAAGAGGCGAGTCCATGAGCGCTCATCCCAGCAGCATCTCCGCCCCCGTGTCCGAGCTCGACGAGGCGCCTTCGCCGCGCCGCGCGATGTGCCTGAGTGTGAACGGCCGCGCCTGCCCGATCAACGTGGACCCCGACCTGCCGCTGCTGCGCGTCCTGCGCCAGGACCTGGGCCTGACCGGCGCCGCGTACGGCTGTACGAACGGCCGCTGCAGCGCCTGCGTCGTGCATGTGGACGACCGGCCGACGCGCGCCTGCCGCATTCCCGTCCACGTGGTGCAGGGCGCGGAGATCGTCACGATCGAGGGGCTGGCCGCGCGCGAAGGCCTGCCGCCGGGCGAGCTGCACGCGGTGCAGCGCGCCTGGATCGAATGCAACGTGCCGCCGTGCCCCTGCCAGGCCGGCATGATCATGGCCGCAACCGCGCTGCTGATGGACAACCCGGACCCGAGCGAGGCCGAGATCGAGGCAGCGGTCTTCCTGGGCTGCGGTTGCGGCGTCCGTCCCCACGCGCTGCGCGCGATCCGTTCCCTGGCCGAGCACTTGCGTTCCTGGTGACGCGGCGTACGGCGCACCCCATCTTCCCCAGTTCGTCTTTCCCCAGCTCGTCTTTCCCACGCCCGTCTTTCCCGCCACGGAGTCCACCATGCTTTCCCTGCCTGCACGACGCGGTCTTCGCGTGTCTTCGTTTGCCTGCCTGCTGCTTGGCTCGACCGCCGTCTTCGCCGCCGACGACGGCTGGCACGTCACGGTGGGCGCGGGCGGACTGGACATGCCGCGCTATCCCGGCAGCGCGGACCGCCGCAGCCGGCTCGTGCCGGTGCTGAATGCCTCCTACGGGCGCTTTTTCCTCGGCGGCGTGCCGGGCTCGGGCTCGCCCGCGGGACTGGGCATGTACTTCCATCAGGACACGCAGTGGCGCGCGGGCATCTCGTTCGCCTACGACTTCGTGCAACCGCGCAAGGAATCCGACGACCGGCGCCGGCTGCACGGCATGGGCGATATCGACCGCACGGCGCGCGCCACCTTGTTCGGCAGCTATACCGCCGACTGGTTGACCGTGCGCGGCAGCGTTTCGTCCGACATTGGCGGCAAGGACCAGGGCACCACGGCATCGCTCGACGCGGAAGGCCGCTATCGCTGGAACGAGCGGCTGAGTTTCGTCGCCGGGCCGGGCGTGGCCTGGGCCGATGGCCGGCACAACCGCACCTTCTACGGCGTCGATGCGCTGCAGAGCCTGCGTTCGGGCTATGCGGCCTACCGTCCGGGTTCCGGTCTCGAATCGATCCGTTTCTCGCTGGGCGCCGACTATCGCTTCAACCCGCACTGGAGCGCCGGCGTACGCGCCATCGCCGCCCGCCTGCAGGGCGACGCGGCGGACAGCCCGCTGGTGGAGAAGCGCATGCAGAACACCTACGTGGCGTACGCGGCCTATCGCTTCTGAACACCTGCGGCGAGCGCTTCGCGCGCGGCCTTGGCCTGCGCGGGCAGATGCAGCCGCTCGGCCAGCGCCAGCGCTTCGCGGCGCTGCCGCTCGGCGGCCTTCGCATCGCCGAGTTTCTGGTCCAGTTCGGCGACCTGCAGCATGGAATAAGGCACGTACACCTGGAAGCCGATGCGCTGGCGCAGCGCCAGGCTGTCTGCGGCGAAGCGGCGCGCGCCCGGAAGGTCGCCATCCAGTTCGGCGACTTCGGCCAGGTGGCGCAGGTCGTATGAGAGCTCCAGGTCGCAATGGTTGGTTTCGGCGAGCTGCCGCGCCTGGCGCAGGCCCGGCGCGGAATCGGCGACGCGGTCCTGCATCTGGAACATCAGGGCGGCGAAGAACATCGCGTCGGCGCGGCGGCAGGGATCGGCCAGCTGCGGCGCGGCGGTGTCGAATGCGGCCTGCAGCGGCTTGAGGTCGCCCAGCGCAGCGCCAGTGAGCCGCTTGAAGTACTCGGAGACGGTGGCCGCGAAGCGGATGCGCGCCTTCAGGTCCGCGCTGGCATCGGCCTGCGCCGCGATGGCGGAGAGTGCGGCCAGCGTGGCGTCTTCCTGCGCATCCGGCAGGCCGGACAGGCGCGCGGCCTGCTGCACGCGTACCTGCTGGAGCAGCAGTTCCGCTTGTGCGGGCGGCGAAGGCCGATCATTCAGCGCCTGCCGCAACGCGGCCCGGGCAGTGGCGAAGTCGCCGGCATACATGGCGCGTTCGGCCTTGGCGACGGCGTCGCCGGCCGCGTTCGCGGCAAGCGCCATCGCGGCGAACGGAGCGACGAGCAGGGCGGAAGCGAAGAGGAAGGCGCGACGCATGGCGGGGTCCTCGGACGGGGCACGGAGCGGGGAGGTCCGAGCATCCGCAGCAACTTACGGTTGGCACGGCCGCCCGCGCATGCGCCGGAAGACGGGGGGCGGAGCGGCCGTGGTTGTACCCGATCAGCGTCCCGGCCGCTTGAACGCCTTGCGCGCCTTCTCCACCTTCGCGCGGATCGCGCAATGTTCCACGTGGTCGTCCACCAGCCCCATCGCCTGCATGAAGGCGTACATCGTGGTGGGGCCAACGAACTTCCAGCCGTCCTTCTTCAGTGCCTTGGACAAGGCGACCGATTCGGCCGAGGTGGCGATGGCCTGCGTCGGCGCCTTGCGCGGCGGCGCCTCGTAGCGCCACAGGAAGGCCGCCAGCGAACCCTCGCGCTCGATCAGGTCGACGGCGCGCCGGGCGTTGTTGATCACCGCCTCGATCTTGCCGCGGTGGCGGATGATCCCCTCGTTGCCGAGCAGGCGCTGCACGTCGCGCTCGGTGAAGCGCGCGATGCGGTGGAAGTCGAAATCGTGGAAGGCCGCGCGGAAGTTTTCCCGCTTGGCGAGAATCGTGCGCCAGCTGAGTCCGGACTGGAAACCTTCCAGGCTCAGCTTCTCGAACAGCCGGCGCTCGTCCGCCACCGGAAAGCCCCATTCGGTGTCGTGATAGTGCATGAAGTCCGGCGCCGCGCCGCTCCAGCGGCAGCGCGGCTTGCCGTCGGGCCCGGTGATCGTCTCGCTCATGGCGCGGCTCCGCCGGGCAGGAAGGCGAGGCGGACGTCGGATATCCCCGGCGCGAGCTCCGCCAGTTCGGCGCCGGTCACGTCCCCGGCCACGAACGGCATTGCGCGCGTGTCGGGCAGGCGGCGTTCGGGCACGGTGCCGAGGACGTCGTCCTTGCCGCGGACGTGCTGATGGAAGCCGCCGCGAGAGAGATTCACCGCGCCGGCCGTGTCGGCAAACGAGGTGTACTCGAAGCCCTGGCGATAGAACAGCGGGTCGGCCGCGGCGACGATCTGCTCGCGGATGGTCGTCCTTTTCTGCACGCTCGTCTCCCGTCCGGCTAGGACGGCTGTCCTAACGCAGGGCGAACACTAGGACGCACGTCCCAGGCCATCAAGAGGGCGGACCGTGCGCACGTAGACGCCGCCTTGCGGGCGACCGTCCTATGCTTGTGCGCGACCGGCCTCGGGGCCGGATGGCACCGGCCGCTGCCGGCCGGACGAAGAGGCTCGCCATGCAGCGGAACGAACCCACTTCCGGCGGCTACACACCCGCGGCGCTGCCGCCCAACGAAGCGGAGCGGTTGCGCGCGCTGTACGAGTACGCCGTACTCGACACGCTGCCGGAGCAGGCCTACGACGATGTGGTGAAGCTCGCGTCGTTCATCTGCGGCACGCCGGTCTCGCTGATTTCGCTGGTCGACCGCGACCGGCAATGGTTCAAGGCCAGGGTCGGGCTGGATGCCGCGCAGACGCCGCGCGAACAGGCGTTCTGCGCCCACGCGATCCTCCAGCCCGACGACGTGATGGTGGTGCCGGACGCGGGGAAGGACGCGCGTTTCGAGCACAACCCGCTGGTGACGGGCGACCCGCACATCCGTTTCTACGTGGGCGTGCCGCTGGTGACACCCTATGGCGAAGCGCTGGGCACGCTGTGCGCGATCGACCGCCGGCCGCGCCAGCTCTCCGCCGAGCAGCTCGACATGCTGCGCGCGCTGGCTCGGCAGGTGATGGCGCAGTTGGAACTGCAACGGGGCCTGCACCTGCTGGAACAGACGGTGGCGCACCAGGGACGCTACGTGGAACGGCTGGAGCACTATCAGAAGCTGATGGAAGAAGAGCGCGCGAAGCTGGAGGTGCACAGCGTCACCGACGCGCTGACCGGCCTGCTCAACCGCCGCGCCTTCGACGCGCGCCTGGAGCAGGAATTCGCCCGCGCCCGGCGCGAGCATGTGCCGGCGGCGCTGATCCTGCTCGATGCCGATGGCTTCAAGGACTACAACGACCGCTTCGGCCATCCGGCCGGCGACGCCGCGCTGCGTCAGCTCGCCGTGCTGTTGCGTGAGTCCTGCCGCGACTACGATTTCGTCGCGCGTTACGGCGGCGAGGAGTTCGCGGTCATCCTGCCCGGCACGCCGCGCGAAGCGGCGCTGGTGATCGCCGAACGCATCCGCCGCACCGTGCAGCGCGCCGCGTGGCCACATCGTCCGCTGACGGTGAGCGAGGGCGTCGCCGTGGTCCGTCCGTCGGCGCAGTCCGCCACGGAATGGCTGCGCGAAGCGGACCGGGCGCTCTACGAGGCGAAGGCTGCCGGGCGCAACCGCGTGCGCTGGGGCGAAAGCGCACGCGGATAGCGCATCACGCCGGCCGCGGGCGCGCGAAGTTCTGCTCGATCATCGTCTTGCCCCAGTGGGTGCCTTGCGTTTCCGACTGCAGGCGGAAACCCGCGCGCTCGTAGAGATGCCGCGCGGCATCGAGTCCCTGCACGGTCCACAGGCGGGTTTCGCGGAAGCCATGTGCGTCGCAGAAGCGCAAGGCCTCGTCCAGCAGGCGCTGGCCGACGCCCTGGCCTTGCACGCGCGCATCGACGATGAAGGTGCGCAGATGGGCGATGCCCGGTTCCAGGCTTTGCCCGTCGATGGCGACCGAGCCGACCAGCGCGTCACCCAGCATGGCGCGCCAGATCTGTGTGCCGGGCTGGTCCAGTCGTGCGGTGACGTCGGCCAGCGCGGTCGCCACGCGCGCTTCGAACACTTGGCCGAAACCGAGGTGCTCCGCGTAGTACGCCATGTGCAAGGCCGTCACTTGGCTGATGACGCCCGGCGCATATCCGGTTTCGATGCGCAGCTCTTCGCGGGCGGGTTCCGCGCCCAGCCGGTTGGCGCGCAGCGCCTCCGCATACGTGGCGAGGCTGGCGCAGACCGTGTCGAGCTGTGCCGGCGGGAGATGCGCCGTGGCCGCGGTGACCTGCCGGCGTGCGTACGCGTCGACGGCCGCGAGCGTGCGGCGACCCTGTTCGGTGAGCGCGAGCGGCTTGCTGCGCGCGTCGGCGCCTTGTTCGATCGGCGCCATTTCGCCGGCCGCGATCAGCTTCGCGAGCATGCGGCTGACGCTGGACTTGTCGAGCCCCAATACGTCGACCAGCTCGGCGGCGGTGAGCGAACCGCGCCGGCCCAGTTCGACGATGGCGTGTACCGCGGAGGGCGAATAGGCGG
This sequence comes from Dyella sp. BiH032, assembly GCF_031954525.1. NCBI lineage: Bacteria > Pseudomonadati > Pseudomonadota > Gammaproteobacteria > Lysobacterales > Rhodanobacteraceae > Dyella > Dyella sp. BiH032. Next base: position 3,285,365 of record NZ_CP134867.1, on the reverse strand, counting down.
TACCGGCAAGGGTGGGGCGCAGGAAGCCCCATTCGCGCGCCATCTGGCGGGAGGCGGCGCGGATGCGGTCGATGGGATCGATCATGGGAACCCTCCGGCGGTCGTTAAGTTGCATCGTACAACCTTTTGGTGATCGAGGGCTCTGTTGGCAGGAATGCTCCCTAGGTATCTGGTAGTCAAGGATTATTGGCGGGTAAATCGAGATGGGCCGGCAGGTGATCCCAGCCATTTGAACATTTGACCCGGTTTTAATTGACGTCACAATTTGCCCGGGTATATATTCGTGCCGCCCGACCTGTGGCCAACAAGGATCCCCCCATGCCCATCTCCCATCTGGAGCCCTCCCAGGCCGCCGGCCGCGCCTTTGTCATGCGCGGTCTGGAAGGGCCGGTGCACATGCTCAACCTGCTGCGCTTCCGCGCCGTCGCCGACTACGCCGGTGCGCCGTCGCTCGCGCCGGCCGTACCGGTGAGCGGCGAGCAGGCGTTCCGCCGCTACGTCGAGCACACGCTCCCTTATCTGCGCGCCAGCGGCGGCGATGTCGTCTTTCTCGGTGCGGGCGGGCCATGGCTGATCGGTCCGGACGGAGAGCGCTGGGACATGGCGATGCTGGTCCGGCAGGACAGCGTCGATGCCTTCCTCGCTTTCGCCGCGCACGAGAGCTACCTCGCCGGTCTCGGCCACCGCACCGCCGCGCTGGAGGACTCACGCCTCCTGCCGCTGGCGGTCATGACCACGCCATCGATGGAAAGACACGCATGACGCAAGCCACTTCGCCCCGACACGCCAGCCGCGCCGTGCGCCTGCTGGACCGCCACTGGACCTGGCTGGACGCGCAACCGCTCGGCGCCGCTGCCAGCCTGCGCCGCCTCGTGGAAGACGCCAGCCGCGACGCCGATGGCCGCTATCGCCGCGCCGCCGCGCGGGACGCCTGCTATGTGCACATGCGCGACGCGGCCGGCGACCGCCCGCATTTCGAGGAGGCCGTGCGCGCATTGTTCGCCGATGATCGGCCACGGCTGCGCATGCTCGTCGCCGGCTGGCCCGAGGACGTCCGCCTACGCATTGCCATGTTGCTGGACGACGCAGGAGAGCAGCGATGACCGACCGCGCCCGGCGCAAGGCGCTGACCGCCGCCTACAAGCTCGCCTTTCCGCCCATGGGCATCTACGCCGTGCGCCACCTCGCGACCGGTCGCATGCTGGTGGACCGCAGCATCAACACCACGGCCGCGCTCAACCGCCATCGCGCCGAACTGCGCCTTGGATTGCATCGCATCCGGGCGTTGCAGCAGGAGTGGAACGAGCAGGGCGAAGCGGCCTTCGTCTTCGAAGTGCTGGAGCCGGTGGAGGAGCAGGCGGACCCGGCGTTCGACTACGACGCGGAGCTGGCACGGCGGCTGCAGCGATGGCGCGAGCGGATGCCGCCGGGTTCGGAAGCGTCGTATCTCTGACGGGCCGCCGTGCGCGGCGCATCGGAAAAAGCCGCTGTTGCGCGCCGCGTATCGCGAAAAAAATGCGCGGAATTTATGCGGCGCCGCCCGCGCTTGGCGGAACCTTTATTCGCGCTCCCGGCATGATGAGCCTCGCTTCTCCCAAGGCACGGCGCATCGACCATGACCATTCTGATCGTTCAAGGACCGCACGCCGACGGCCACGCCGTAGGCGGCGATTTCGTGGTGGCATTGCAGCGCGCCGTGCAGGCGGCGGGGCATACGCTCGCAGTCCTTTCCTGCGCCGGTCTGCGCGAAATGGTCGGCTGCATCCGCTCGCTGCGTCCAGGCGATACGGAGTTCGTCGTGTTCGATCCTGGCGAACTGGCAGGCCAGGTCAGCCGCCAGCCGGAAGCCAGCCTGCACGAAGCGCTGGATGCTCTGCCGACCCCCTACATCGAAATTCATGATGACAGCGGCGCCGCGATGGCGTCCCCCGATAGTCCTCATCATGCGCCGCTGGCCACCATCGTCATCAACGGCGACCTCTCGGCCAGCTACCGCATTGCCATGGGCATCGCCCTGCGACAGCTGGCGGCCTGAAAAGGCTTTGTCATGGCCATCGGCCATGATCGGCTACCCGGTACGCGCCGACGACGCTGCCTGGGTGCCTAAATTCCTGTCCTTGGTTCAGAAGAAGAAGGAGGGCGATGGCCATGCCCATCGAACCCGACCAGACCGACATCGACACTTTGCTGCTGATCGACGCAGGCAAACGCCCCCTGATCGCCCGCGCCCCCGCCGCACGGCTGATGCTGATGGGCTACCTCGCCCCCGTCGAAGCCGGCCTCGCCGCACTGGCCCCCGCAAGAATGGAAGCCAACGGACGCATCGTCCACCTGCGCATGACCTACCGCGCCGTCCGCCTGATCGCGCTCCACCGGAATCGGCACATCGACAACGACGTACCACCGGCGGGGTTCACGCCGCTTCGGCGGGCTGGGGGTTGAGGTGCTGGGATTTAGAAGCTCCGGAACGTTGGGGCTTTGATGTTGTGGAGTTTTGAAGCGCTGAGCATCGGAGTGCTCAGACGTCGATGTGGCGGATGGAGTTGGAGAGAAGGGTAGGAGATGGATGGCAGGAAGTACGTGGTAGCCAGCAACAGCAACAGCAACAGCAACAGCAACAGCAATGGCAGTGGCTGATTAGCGATATCCAGGAACGCTGAGGCTGCTCTTTCCCGTAGCGACACGCCTCACTTCTCCCTCTCCCCTCCGGGGAGAGGGCCGGGGTGAGGGGCCCTACGGAGCGAAACCTTCCATCGCTCCCCACGCGAATGCTGTCGGAGTAAACGCAGCAAACCCCAACACACGCCATCTTCATGCATATCGCTTCGTTGAGATGCGCCTGCGGCGCATCTCAACATGTGGAGTTGCTCTAGCCGGGCCTTCGCGAGCACCCGCCCCTCATCCCGCCTTCTCTCCCACGGGGACTACCTTCGGGTCGCCCGGAGGGGAGAAGGAGAAGTGCGGTACCGAGGCAAGCAGCCAACGACCCAACAAGAGCGAGCGAAGCGACGCTCCGTGCCGCTATTGATCTTCCGGGTTCCCTTCGCGGCGGTGAGGGCTGGACGATCAGGCCCGCGAAGCGGGGCGGGGACAGGACGTCCCCGCCTTTTCGATCAGGGCATGGATGCCCTGTCGAAAAGCCCGGCCAGCCCTCAACGCACCCGGAGCAGCGAAGGCTGCGGAGGGCGCCGCGCAGGGGGCCCTTCTTCTTGGTTACTTCTTCTTGGGCAAGCAAGAAGAAGTAACTCGCTCTCCGGCAGGAGAGCGAAACCCTCGCCCCGCGAGGGGCGAGACACGACTGGCGACACGCGCGACAACCCCATCCCCCAACACCCCCATCAGAAATCAAGAAGCACCATCCCCCACACCCCACTAAACTCCCGCCAACCTCGACCCACCCGGTCACCCGTCAGCCCGCAAGGAACCCACCCCAACATGGCCACGAGGAAGACCCCGTCATCCCCCGCGCCCCGCGCCGCCGACTCCCACGACCTGATCCGCGTCCACGGCGCCCGCGAAAACAACCTCAAGAACGTGAGCGTCGCCATTCCCAAGCGCCGGCTCACCGTGTTCACTGGCGTGTCCGGCTCGGGCAAGAGCTCGCTGGTGTTCGACACCATCGCCGCCGAATCGCAGCGCCTCATCAACGAGACCTACAGCGCCTTCGTGCAGGGCTTCCTGCCCTCGCTGGCGCGGCCGGAGGTCGATGTGCTCGACGGCCTGACCACCGCGATCGTGGTGGATCAGGAGCGCATGGGGTCCGATCCGCGCTCCACCGTCGGTACCGCCACCGACGCGCACGCCATGCTGCGCATCCTGTTCAGCCGTGTCGGCAAGCCGCACATCGGGCCGCCAAGCGCATTCGCCTTCAACGTAGCCTCGGTGAAAGCCGTGGGGGCCATCACCGTCGAGCGCGGTGAAAAGACCAAAGCAGTGAAGCAGACCTTCGAGCGCACCGGAGGCATGTGTCCGCGCTGCGAAGGCCGCGGCACGGTCACCGACTTCGACCTCTCACAGCTCTACGACGACAGCAAGTCGCTCAACCAGGGGGCGCTTGCCGTGCCCGGCTACAGCATGGACGGCTGGTACGGGCGCATCTTCACCGGTTGCGGCTTCTTCGACCCGGACAAGCCGATCCGCAAGTTCACCAAGAAGGAGCTGCACGCGCTGCTCTACCAGGAACCTACCAAGATCAAGGTCGACGGCATCAACCTGACCTACGAAGGCCTGATCCCGAAGATCCAGAAGTCGATGCTGTCGAAGGACGTCGAGGCCATGCAGCCGCACGTGCGCGCCTTCGTCGAGCGCGTGATCACCTTCAGCACCTGCCCCGACTGCGGCGGCACGCGGCTCAGCGAAGCGGCGCGTTCGTGCAAGATCAAGGGCATCAGCATCGCCGACGCCTGTGCAATGCAGATCAGCGACCTGGCTGCGTGGATACGCGGCCTGAAGGAGCCCGCGCTGGCGCCGCTGCTGTCGTCGCTGGGCGCGCTGCTCGATGCCTTCGTGGAGATCGGGCTGGGTTACCTCAGCCTGGACCGGTCGTCGGGCACGCTGTCGGGCGGCGAGGCGCAGCGTACCAAGATGATCCGCCACCTCGGCTCTTCGCTCACCGACGTCACCTATGTGTTCGACGAGCCGACCATCGGCCTGCATCCGCACGACATCCAGCGCATGAACGCCTTGCTGCTGCGATTGCGCGACAAGGGCAACACCGTGCTGGTGGTGGAGCACAAGCCGGAAGTGATCGCCATCGCCGACCACGTGGTCGACTTGGGGCCGGGCGCCGGCGCGGCGGGCGGCGAGGTGGTGTACGAGGGCGACGTCGGCGGCCTGCGGAAGAGCGGCACGCTGACCGGGAAGCACCTGGACGATCGCGCCGCCCTGAAGCGCTCGGTGCGCAAGCCGAACGGCGCCATGAAAGTGCGCGGCGCCAACCTGCACAACCTCAAGAAGGTCAACGTCGATATTCCGCTAGGCGTGCTGGTGGTGGTGACGGGCGTGGCCGGTTCGGGCAAGAGTTCGCTGATCCACGGTTCGGTATCCACGCAAGAGGGCGTGGTATCGATCGACCAGACGCCCATCCGCGGCTCGCGGCGCAGCAATCCGGCCACGTACACCGGCCTGCTCGATCCGATCCGCAACGCGTTTGCCAAGGCCAATGGCGTGAAGCCCGCGCTGTTCAGTGCCAACTCCGAGGGCGCGTGTCCCGAGTGCAATGGCGCAGGCGTGATCTATACGGACCTGGGCATGCTGGCCGGCACCGCCACGGTGTGCGAGGCCTGCGAAGGCAAGCGGTTCCAGCCGGCAGTGCTGAAGTACCGCTTCGGCGGGCGCGATATCAGCGAGGTGCTGGCGATGTCGGTAAGCGAGGCGAAGGCGTTCTTCGACCACGCCAAGTCGCGCGTGCCGGCGGCGGTGGCGGTGCTGGAGCGGCTGGCTGACGTGGGCCTGGGTTATCTCAGCCTGGGGCAGCCGTTGACGACGCTTTCGGGCGGCGAGCGTCAGCGCCTGAAGCTGGCGACGGCGATGGCGGAGAAGGGCGACGTCTATGTTCTCGACGAACCGACGGCGGGCCTGCACCTGGCGGACGTCGAACAGTTGCTCGGCTTGCTCGACCGGCTGGTGGACGGTGGGAAGTCGGTGATCGTGATCGAGCATCACCAGGCGGTGATGGCGCATGCGGACTGGATCATCGATCTGGGGCCGGGGGCGGGGCACGATGGGGGACGGGTGGTGTTCGAGGGGACGCCGCGGGCGTTGGTAGAGGGGCGGGGGACGGTGACGGGGGGCATTTGGCGGTTTATGTGGGGGCGTAGGTTGGGTGGTCGTTTGTGACGACGGTGGGCGCTTGTTTTTGGGTTCGTCGTTTCATCGCCGTGATTCCGGCGTAGGTCGCCTCGTGGCCAGCCTTGTCTCGCCCGGCGGGCGAGGGTTTCGCTCTCCTGCCGGAGAGCGAGTTACTTCTTCTTTGCTTGCCCAAAGAAGAAGTAACCAAGAAGAAAAGGCACCCTGCGCGGCGCCCTCCGGTGGCCTTCGCCACCTCCGGGTGCGTTGAGGGCTGGCCGGGCTTTTCGACAGGGCATCCTGCCCTGATCGAAAAGGCGGGGACGTCCTGTCCCCGCCCGCCTGCGGCGGCCTGATCGTCCAGCCCTCACCGCCGCGAAGGGAACCCGGGAGATCAAGAGCGTTACGGAGCGTCGCTTCGCTCGCTCTTGTTTGTTCTTGCCTCGGTATTCACTTCGCCTTCTCCCCTCCGGGCGACCCGAAGGTAGTCCCCGTGGGAGAGAAGGCGGGATGAGGGGCGGGTGCTGGCGATAAGGTTTCGATAGCTCTGCCAGCCAAGCGAGCCCGTGCAGCCAACTTGACCCGCTCGCCTCACACTCCTTCCCGCACTCCTTCCCTCACATGCGTCGCCGCCCGCTGCAACGCCGGCACCACACTCTCCACCGGGCATACCCCATGTTCGCCAGCCATGCACCCACTCGGCTGCAGCACCTGCATGGCCGGTGGTGAGGTGTCGTCGAGAGGGCTCAGGTTGCGCAGTTGGTCCAGGCTCTGCGCCTGGTAGAACGCGCGTACATAGCGCTTGCCGTCCGATGGGCGGCGCCACAGTTCGATGCCCAGTGCGCCGCCGATCGGTGGGTCGTCCTTGGCGTAGCCGGCGAGTTGGAAATGCATGCCGAGTACGGAGGCCAGGGCTACGATGTTGTTGTCGCTGCCGACCAGCACGTTGAGTTTCGGTGCGGTGGGGGCGGTCAGCAGGTCGAGTACGCGCCGGCTCATGACCGAGGCCACGCGTTCGGACTGGTAGCGCGGGCGGGCGTGGATGTCGAAGAGCAGGGCGTGGAGCTGGGAGAGTTGCTGCCTGCGCAAGACGTCGGTGCGGCCCCAGCCGACCTGGTCGAGCTGCCGCCCTTCGGCGTACGCCATCAGGATGGCTTCGGCGGTGCCGGAGGTGGTGGCGATGGGGCCGGTCAGGGTCATGTCGCCGATGTCGGGGGAAAGCGAAAGGTCGCCTTGCCAATGCGTGGGCGAGCACCACGCCGGATCGCGATCGCCGCCGCAGCCCATGACCTGGGCCATGGCGGCCAGCGCGTCGGCGTGGGGAACGAGGAGGGCATCGGGGCCGCCCGTTTCGCTCTGGATGGAGGCGATCGCATCGGCGGCACGCCAGTCCGTCGCCTTGGCTTCGATGGGATGGAACAGCGGATCTTCACTGCCTTGCGGCAAATGGCGGACCGTCACATGGCAACCGGGCGCGAAACTTTCCGCTAGTGCGGCGGCGCTGTCGATGGTGCGCTGGTCGGTATTGGCCCAGAACCATAACTGGCCCGCGGGAGGACAGCCGCGTTCGGCGAACAGGCCCTGCGCGGCCAGGCGACGGCGGTCATAAGTACCCATTTGCTTCACGCCGGCCACGCCGTGCGGTGTCAGCTGGCTGGGCGGTTGTGTCCAGCGGGGCCAGGGTTTGCCGGACGCCTCGTCGAGCTGGATTTCGCCGGGCAGCGGCGTGCGGACGCCATGGCGATAGAGCAGGATGACGCGCTCCAGGCGCAGGTCGCCATCGTCGATCGCGTCGGCCCGCGCCGACAGCACCGCCAGGCAGGCGCCGAGCAGCAGCCATCCCAGCGCGTGCGGCAGCCACCGGTACGTGGTGATACGGATTGCCATGGCATGGGGTCCTTGCAGGAAAGCACCGGCGTGGGTGCCGGACGAGCAGCGCTTTGCGATGGACGGCGGCGCTGCGTTTCAGGGTGAGAGGTCGGCGGCGCCGCAACGCGATGGCGCGAACTGCGGATTGCAGCGCGCAGGGTGATGATCGGGAAAGCCGACGGCATAGCCGTTGGCCGCGGGCTCGCCTGCGGGAAAGTCGGTGCTCAGCAACTGCGCGCCGCTGGCGAGCATGGCATCGCGCCGCGCGGTGTCGTTGCGTCGCGCTTCCTTCAGGTCCGCATCGGTGCGGGTGCGGACCAGGTAACCCTGCCGCACCAGGCGCGCGATGCTATCCGCATCGCCGTCGTTGAGTTCGGTGAAGGCGGCATCGTCGGTGCCGGGTACGGCGTTGGTGAACATCACGCGGCCGCGCAGCGAGGGATGTCCCTGCAGATAGGCCGGCCCAACGACACGCTGGTCGAGCAGGAAGATCACCTTGCCGCGCGCGCTCTCCAGCGTCGGCCAGCCTTGGGCGAGAATGGCGGCGTTGAGCGTGGCGAAGCCGCCGCGCACGTCGTCGGGGGCGAGGTATTCCTCGCGCGCGAACACCGAACGGAGGGTCGCATCCAGCGCGTCGAGCGTCTTGGCGTCGAAGGGCTCGGGCGATACGGCAGGGAAAGGCAGGTGCTGCGGCGATTGCTCGGTTTCCAGCAGCACGAACAGCGGCAAATGGCGCGGGTGCGCCTTCGACCAGGCGCGCACCTCGCGCAGGCAGGCCACCCGGGGTTGGCAGGTGCTGCGCTGGTCCAGGTCCTGCATGTGCATCACCTTGAAACCCGGACGCTTCATCACGTCCGCCGCGGCGAAAGGCGGATCGGGTGGCAGGCCGGCCTTGGCCACCTGCGCGGCGATGGCAGGATGCGCATAGCGCCCGCCGGCGGCATCCGCATAGATGTCCAGCTCGATCTGGCGCACGCCGTCGTCGAACTGACGGGCCAGCGGCGGATGCCGGTAGTCGAGTGCGGCGAACAGGGCCGGGTCGAATGTCTTCAGCACCGCCGCCTCGCCCGGCGCGAGTCCGGCGTGATAGCTGTTGTGGCTGCCGACGTACTGGAGCTGGTTGAGCCGCAGCGGCGCGGCGGTGCCGGCGTTCGTACCGGCGGCAAGAACGTAGAGCAAGGCGCCGAGCGCGCCGGTGCGGAAGCGTCGACGTAGATGGCGAGAGGAAGGCCGCATTCCTGGCGACGGACACAGATCGGTCATGGTGGTTCGCTGCGTGTGGGCCGGCCCGATGTACGTGTCGCGGCGTTTTGATCGAGATATCCGGGCGATTCTGGGATCTCGGTTTTGCATTTCGGTGACGGTGGTGTGAAGGCTGCGCTCGGCATTTGGACGTCTAAATGGCGGGCCGTCATCGAGGCGCGGCGGACTGCCTCGCAGCGATGACATGCACTGGCGCAATGTGAGCGGAGCGGATGCGTGGCTTGCGAAGCGCTGACAACGAGCCCGCGATGTGCACGCATGAACACGACGCGTCGCCTCCATGCGGCACGTATCACGCTTTTTCCCGGCCACGGCTTTTACCATCGCCGGCGCAGGGGGGAATCACTTGGAGATGGTCATGTTCCCCGGATTCGCCGGCCGCTTCGCCGTGTCTGTCCTGCTTGCCTGCCTTGCCTGGAGCGCGTGCGCCGTCGCCGCGGATGCGCCGACGCCAGGGACCGATTTCCTGGTGCGCGCTGATCCTTCCGTGCCGCGTCCGTCGAGTACGCCGTGCACCGAAGAGCTGGCCAACGTATCGACGATCGGCGAGGGCTATGGATTCTTCAGTTATTCGCCCTACCACTGCGGCGCGGGCCCGTGGGCCAAGATCGTGCTGGAGATGGACTTCAACCTCACCGACGACAGGCCAGGCAATCGCGTACCGCTGCCGCTGACGGTGTGGCTGGATGGCGTGAACCTCTACTTCGGCAGCATCGCGCTGGCCAGCAACCACGATGTGATGGCTCCGTGCAACGAGGTGTACTGCGGCCATCTCGAGCGCGACGTGACCGATTACGCCTCGCTGCTCCGCTACCGCGGCGGCACGCATCAGGCCTCGGGCAACTGGATCGCCGGCGTGGGCGACGAAACCACGAAAAGCGGCCCGAGCTTCTTCGGCGTCGCTCGCCTCAAGTACTACCCGCCCACGGCCACTGAGCCGGTGCCGGTGGCGCCCGACACGGTGATCCCGCTTGGCGCTGCCCAGTTCTCCAACGACAGCTACGCCCTCGGTGTGCTGGCCGACCTGCGCACCACCGCGGATCGCCTGGAAGTCACGCTCAACAAGGCTGGGCAGGCATCGCTGCCACGGAACATCGAGCGCGCGTATCTGGACGTGATCGTGCGTCCCTCGACCTACAACTACGTACCGACCAGCACGCAGACCGGCTATCTCGACACCAACGATCCCTGGTTCACCTGCGTGCCGTTCCCGCTGGCCGCGGCGTTTCCCCGGCTCGTGCTGGACGAGAAGCGCAACTTTGCGGCGCATTGCATCGGCGGCGCGTTCCGCGAGGCGGAGGTGAGCATCGATGGCCGCCCCGCCGGCGTGGTGCCGCTGTATCCGTCCTATCCCACCATGAGCGAGGGCGATGCCAAGTTGTGGCGTTCCTCCATGCAGCCGCAGGAGTTCCTGTACGTACCGCACCGCGTCGATCTGAGTCCGTTCGCGGCGATGCTCAGCGATGGCGCGCCGCATACGGTGGCGGTGGGCATCGCCAGCAACAGCCGTGCGGCGCTGACCAACAATCCCGTAGCGGGCGTGTGGGCGACGGCCAACCTGCTGCTCTACCAGGACCATCGCCTGAAGCAGGTAACCGGCATGGTCACCCGCAATGATCTCGCCGGCCTGCCGGCCACGCCGCGGTCGACCAGCACTCTGGCGCGCGATCGCCAGGGCAACCTCGGCGGCAGCCTCACCACGGCCTTGCGCCGGCACTTCGTGATCGATGGCTACGTGGATGGCTCCAAGGGGCGCATCCGCCATCGCGTCGAGCGTTGGGTGAACTTCGACAACACGCAGCAGTTCAGCGTGTCGAGCGAGCGGGTCGGTTCGATGTCGCGCCGGATCTACGAGAAGACCATCACCCTGAAAAGCACGGAGTCCGGCAAGACGCGCACCTATCTCAACGGTGTGCTGGCCGACGAGCACATCACCAACTACGGTTATCCGATGTCGAGCTATTACTACCTGTGGCACGACCCGACGGTGGAGCGCGAGATCAAGAAGTTCCGCCAGGACGTGGGCCTGCAGCTGGTGCGCCGCGCGAACGGCAATACGGTCTACAGCGCGGTCACGCAGAACCTCACCGGCGGCGAACTCGACGTCACGACCGGCCTCTATCCGTACCGCGTGTTCACCAAGGTCAACGACCGCAACAGCTGGCAGACCTTCCGCTTCAACGATTCGCTGGGCAGCTGCTACGACACCATGCTCACCACGCGCGACGGCAAGCTGGCGACGTGGAACACCGGCGGCAGCTGCACGGACGGGCAGAACCGCCTGTTCTGGCAGAGCCGGCCGGACGGGTCGCCGGATGCGCTGGGGTGGCTCGGTTATCCGTAAGCGCGTGAATGCGGCCAGATAACAGCCGCTATCGGACAGCCAATCGGCCGGGGAATCGTTTCCCCGGCCAGACCGTCACAATGACTGCGAGTGGCTCAGTACGTCGGCTGGCTGGCGGCGCTCGCTGGGACGACAGGGCGCTCCGGCGCCATCCAGCTGCGGCATGTCCGTCTTCTGCATTTGCTTGCGCCTGCTCGCGAGCTTGTCGAGCAGGCGCCGCATGGGCCGGCTGTGGCTTCGCTCAGTCGAGCGGACGCACCCAGATATTGCGGAAGCTGATCGGCGCCGACGGGTCGCCGTGCGCCTGCAGCTTGATCGGCGCATCGACGTAGGGCTTGTAGACCGGCTTGCCGATGTAGAACGTCTCGCCCTGCAGCTGGGTGTGGTTCTGCACCAGCACGCCGTTGTGGAACACGGTGACGTAGGCCGGCGACTTCAGGCTGCCGTCGGCGGCGAAGCTCGGCGCGGTCCACACGATGTCGTAGGCCTGCCATTCGCCCGGCGGGCGCATGGCATTGGCCAGCGGCGGCGTCTGCTTGTAGATGGAGGCGGCCTGGCCGTTGACGTAGGTCTTGTTGTTGTACGAGTCCAGGATCTGGACTTCGTAGCCTTCGTCGCCCGGGCCGGTCGAGGCGAGGAACACGCCGCTGTTGCCGCGCGCCTGGCCTTCGCCGGTGACGTTCTTCGGTATCTGCCATTCCAGGTGCAGCTGGTAGCTCTTGAAGCGGCGCCTGGTCTGGATGTTGCCGGTAGCCTTGTCGACGGTCAGCATGCCGTCATGGGCTTTCCAATGCGCGGGCGAGTGGTCCTTCGAGGCCTCCCACTGGTCGAGGCTGCGGCCGTCGAACAGTACGACCGCGTCGGAAGGCGGCGCGGCATCGCGCTGGCCGGGCGTCACTACCGGCGGTACCGGTTCCCATTGCTCGGTGGCCTTGGGGTCGCCGGCCGGCGGCGTGTTCTGCGCCGCCGCGGCGGAAGCGGCGAGCGCGATGGGGAGGAGGGCGAGCGCTATACGCGAGTTCATGGCGTGGGTCCGTTGGGCGGTCAGACGGTGCAGATCTTGAAGGCTTCGGCGAAGGACGCGAACGGGTCCGGCCCGGCGGGCATGAACTCGTGCGCGATGAAGCCCTGGTAGTTCAGGTCGGCGATCGCCTTGGCCACGGCGTGGTAGTTGAGCTCCTGGGTGCCGTCGATCTCATGGCGCCCGGGTACGCCGCCGGTGTGGAAATGGCCGAGCCACTGGAAGTTGTCGCGGATGGTGCGGATCACGTCGCCTTCCATGATCTGCATGTGATAGATGTCGTAGAGCAGCTTCACGTTGGGCGAGTTCACGCCTTTCATCACGGCGACGCCGAAGCGCGTGCTGTCGCCCTGGTAGCCGTGGTGGTCGACTTTGCTGTTGAGCAGCTCAACGTGCAGGGTGATGCCGTTCTCGGCTGCCAGCGGTGCGATCTTCGACAGCCCCGCGACGCAGTTGTCGATCGCCTGCTGTTCGCCGATGCCGTCCTTGCGGTTGCCGAACATGGTGATCAGGTTCGGCACGCCGGCCTTCTTGGCGAGCGGAATGGTCGTCTCCAGTTCCTTCAGCAAGGTGGCGTGGTTGGCCGGATCGTTGAAGCCCATCTCGATGAAGTTGTCGCGCTTGGCCGGATAGCCCATCGAGACCGTCAGGCCGTGGTCGTTCACCACCGACCATTCGTCCGCATAGAGCAGGTCCACCCCGGCGAAGCCGAGCGCCTTCAGGCGCTTGCATACCTCCGGCAGCGGTGCCTTGGTGGTCCAGCGACTGAGCGACTGCTTCAGCCGTCCGGGCCCGGCCTTGCCGGGGGCCGGCGTGCCGAAGGCGGCCTGGCCCGGGGCGATGGCCGCGGTGGCGCCGAAAGCCGCGGCGGCGGCAAGCCGGCCGAGCGCGGCGCGGCGGGTGAGGCCTGCGGAATCGGAAGTGGTCATTCGAGTCCCAGCACTTGGCGGTTGAAGTTGCGGTCGGCGCCGGTGGCGGCGAAGTCGTCGAACGCGCGCTCGGTAACCTTGATGATGTGATCGCGGATGAAGGCCGCGCCTTCCTTCGCGCCTTGCTGCGAGTCCTTGATGCAGCACTCCCACTCCAGCACGGCCCAGCCGGGATAGTCGTACTGCGCCATCTTGCTGAAGATCGCGCGGAAATCGATCTGCCCGTCGCCCAGCGAGCGGAAGCGGCCGGGACGATCGATCCAGTTCTGGTAGCCGCCGTACACGCCGGCGCGGCCGTTCGGCCGGAACTCTGCGTCTTTCACGTGGAAAGCGCGGATGCGCTGGTGATAGAAATCGATGAACTCCAGGTAGTCCAGCTGCTGCAGCACCATGTGGCTGGGGTCGTAGAGGATGTTCGCGCGCGGATGCTGGCCGACGGCGTCGAGGAAGCGCTCGAAGGTGGCGCCGTCGTGCAGGTCTTCGCCCGGATGCAGCTCGTAGCAGACGTCGACGCCAGCTTCGTCGAAGGCATCGAGGATGGGGCGCCAGCGCCGGCCGAGTTCGGCGAACGCCTCTTCCACCAGACCGGCCGGGCGTTGCGGCCAGGGATAGAACAGGTGCCAGGCCAGTGCGCCGGAAAAAGTCGCGTGCGCGGTCAGGCCGAGGTTCCGGCTGGCCTTGGCCGCCAGCTTGAGCTGCTCCACCGCCCAGGCCTGGCGCTCCTGCGGCTTGCCGCGCAGGGCCGGGGGCGCGAAGCCGTCGAACAGGCGGTCATAGGCGGGGTGCGAGGCGACCAGCTGGCCTTGCAGATGCGTAGACAGCTCCGTCACCGCCAGGCCGTGCTCGGCAAGCGTGCCGGCAATCTCGTCGCAGTACGTCTTGCTCGCCGCCGCCTGTTCCAGATCGAACAGGCGCTTGTCGTTGGACGGAATCTGCACGCCGACGAAGCCGAGCGAGGAAGCCCAGCGCGCGATCGCCGGCAGTGAGTTGAACGGCTCGGCATCGCCTGCGTACTGGGCGAGGAAGATGCCGGGGCCCTTGAGCGTCTTCATGCGTCAGATCCTCAGTACCGTCTCGACCGCCCACGCGCGGCCATTGCCCGCCTTCGACAGCGGGATGTCGCCGTGATAGGCGCCGGGCACGGCGATGTATTGCAGTACCTGCTCGCAGCCGGGCTGGGACATGAAGAAGCCCGACATGGCGAGCTTCTTGGTCATCAGCACGAACGCGGGCGCCGAGACCGGGTCGAGTTTCTGGCCCGTGGCCAGCGCTTCCTCGTGCAGCTTGGTCACCAGCGCGGTGCGCTGCGCGGCGCCCAGCTGGAGGAAGGGCTTGCTGCCCGCCTTGTCGAAGGCGGCCAGCGCGGCCAGGTAGCGCTTCTGTTCTTCGGGCGTATAGACGTCCTTGAACATCTGGTCGATGAAGCGCGGCACGCCCGCGTCGACCGCGCCGGGGGTATCGGTGCGCGGCACGATGATATCGACCACGCCGGTGATCACATCGCCCTGCGGCACGCTGAAGAACTGCATCGCCGGGCCGCCGGCCTTGGCGGCGGCGTGGGCGTCCATGACGGCCAGCAGCGAGGGCGCGGCGAGGGCGCCGACGGCCAGCGCGGACATGCTTTTCAACCATTCGCGACGGTTCATGGCGTCTCTCCTCAGATGTTGCCGCGCTTGAGTTCGTCCACCGCGTGCTTGGCCGCGCGCGCGGTCATCGCCATGTAGGTGAGCGATGGGTTCTGGCAGCCGGACGAGGTCATGAACGAGCCGTCGGTGACGAACACGTTCTTGCAGGCGTGCATCTGGTTCCAGCCGTTGAGCACCGAGGTCTTCGGATCGCGGCCCATGCGTGCCGTGCCCATCTCGTGGATGCCGGCGCCGACGTTGGCCTGGACCGCGAACGAACGCACGTCGCGGTAGCCCGCGGCGCTGAACATTTCCAGTGCGTCGTCGATGATCTCCTTGGCGATGGCCTTTTCGTTCTCCTCGTGCGCGGCGTCGAAGTTGAGCAGCGGCAGGCCGTACTTGTCCTTGCGGCTGTGATCCAGCGTCACCTTGTTGCGGTGCGAGGGCAGCATCTCGCCGAAGCCCATCATGGAGATGGTCCACGGGCCTGGGTCCTGCGCGGCGCGCTTGAGGGAGGCGCCGATCATCGGCGTGTCGACCAGGCGGGTCCAGTCGCGGCGGCTGGCGCCGCCCTGGTAGCCGAAGCCGCGCAGGTACGGGCGCTTGTCATTGCCGACGTTGCGGTAACGCGGAATGTAGAAGCCGTTGGGGCGGCGGCCGCTGTAGTAGCGGTCTTCGAAACCGTCGACCACGGCGTGTGCGCCGGTGCCGAACAGGTGATCCATGATGTTGTGGCCCAGCTCGCCGCTGTCGTTGCCGAAACCGTTGGGGAAGCGGCTGGAGGTGGAGTTGAGCAGGATGTGCGTGGTGCCGAAGGTCGACGCGCACATGAAGATGACCTTGGCGAAGTATTCGGTCTGGTGGCCGGTCTCGGCATCCAGCACGCGCACGCCGGTGGCCTTGCCCTTGTCGTTGTCGTAGATCAGCTCGTAGACGATGGCGTTGGTCACCATGGTCATGTTGCCGGTCTTTTCCGCCGCCGGCAGGGTGGAGGAGTTGCTGCTGAAGTACGCGCCGAACGGACAGCCGCGCATGCACAGGTTGCGGTACTGGCACGGCGCGCGCTGCGGGCTCTTGTCGTGCTTGAGCGGCGCGGAAAGGTTGGCGGTGCGGCCGATGATCAGCTTGCGGCCGCCGAACTTGCCGGAGACCTTGTCGCGGAAGTCCTTCTCGACGCAGGTCAGCTCCATCGGCGGCAGGAAGTCGCCGTCCGGCAGCTGCGGCAGGTGCTCGACCGAGCCGCTGACGCCGATGAAGTGCTCGACGTAGTCGTACCAGGGCGCGATGTCCTCATAGCGGATCGGCCAGTCCACGCCGACGCCTTCCTTGCCGTTCGCCTCTAGGTCCATCGGGCTCAGGCGGTAGCTCTGGCGTCCCCACATCAGCGAGCGTCCGCCCACGTGGTAGCCGCGGAACCAGTCGAACGGACGGGTTTCCACGTAGGGGTTGTCGATGTCGTCGACGAACCAGTGCTTGGTGGACTGCGTGATGCCGTAGAAGGACGGGCGCGTGTGGATCGGGTGGCGCTCGATGTCGTGCCGCGTGGGCTCGTCGCCGTAGGGCAGCTCCCACGGCGCCTTCATGGCGGTGGGGTAGTCGCCGTGCTTGACCATGGGGCCGCGGTCGAGCACCAGGGTCTTCAGGCCTTGCTCGGTCAGCTCTTTTGCCGCCCAGCCACCGCTGACGCCGGTGCCGACGACGATCGCGTCGTACGTATTCTTTTCCATGCGTATCTCTTGGAGCGTGGTGTGGATCGGGAGGAGGGAAAGGTCAGCGCAGCGGCCGCAGGTAGGCGTAGTCCACGCGCGCGGCCTCCAGCTGGCTCATGCGGGCGAACGGGCCTTCCTGTTCGACGAAGCAGTGCTTGAGACCCGCGGCATTGGCCGCGGCCATGATCGGCTTGTAGTCCAGCGTACCGCGGCCGAGCTCGGCGCCCGGGAAGTCGTTGCCGCCGGCGCCGGGGAGGAAATCCTTGGCGTGCATCAGCGGAATGCGGCCTGGATTGGCCTTGAAGTAGTCGGCGGGATTCTTGCCGCCCATGTGCACCCAGCCGCAGTCCAGCTCGAACTGCACGAGCTGGTGGTCGGTTTCCTTGAGCAGCACGTCGTAGAAGGTCTGCCCGCCGCCCACGTCGGTGAACTCTTTGTGGTGGTTGTGATAGGCGTACTGCAGGCCCGCCTTCTTCGCCTGCTCGCCGATGCGGTTGGCGTATTCGGCGGTGCGCTTGGCCTCGTCCAGCGAATAGGTCGGCTCCGGTGCGGGCTTGCCCTGGGCGGCCAGCTCCTTCTGCATCATGGAGGGCAGCATGCTGCTGACCACGAACTGCGAACCGAGCGTGTGCGCGGCCTCGATGCCCGGCTCCACGCCCAGGCTGTCGATATGCATGCTGGGGCTGCGCAGCCCGGCTTCCTTCAGCTGGTCGCGCAAGGTCTTCGCCGTGGTGGTGATGATGGCTTCGATCTCCGTATAGCCGATCGACTTGAGCGTCTTGAGCGTGCCGATCGGATCGTCCTGGTAGGACTTCAGCACCATGTACAGCTGGATGCCGAGCGGCTTGCCCGGCGCGCCGGCGGCGAGCAGCCGGCCGGAGGGGCTGGCAGCGAGCCACGCCGCGGCGCCGCACATGGCGGATCGGGAAAGGAACTGCCTGCGAGTCATCTTCATGTCGTTGTTCTCGGGCGGCCGATAGGTAGGGGGGGAGGGCGGGACGGAAAGGGTCAGTCGGTGGCCGCGACGGCTGGTTGGCCGGCGGTGCTCTTGCGGTCCTTGAAGGCGAGCACGAACAGCACGAGCACGCCCGCGGCGAAGGCGCTGGCGATCAGCCAGATCGAGCGCCAGTCGTGCGTGCCCGTCGCGGCGTAGGTGTCGACCACCACGCCGGACAGCCAGGAGCCGACGAACATGCCCAGGCCATAGGTCAGGAAGGTGATCAGCCCCTGCGTCGCGGCGCGCAGGGCGGTAGGCGCCTCGCGGTCGATGTAGATCTGGCCCACGACGAAGAAGAAATCGAAGCAGATGCCGTGCAGCACGATGCCCAGCCACAGCATCCACATCAGCTCGCCCGGCGCGCCGAAGGCGAACATGACGTAGCGCAGTACCCAGGCCAGCATGCCCACCGCGAGCATGTACTTCACGCCCAGGCGGCGGAAGAACCAGGGGATGAGCAGCATGCAGAGGATTTCCGACATCTGCCCGCCGGTCATCTTGCCCGCGGCATTGACCACGCCGACCTCGTTGAGGAACAGATTGGTGAACGCGTAGTAGAACTGCAGCGGGATGCAGATCAGGAAGGAGGCGAGCGCGAACACCGCCATCGAGCGGTTGCGCAGCAGGTGCAGCGATTCCAGCGGCAGCGCGTGGCGCAGTTCGAAGCGCTGGTTGCGCGCGAGCGGCGGCGTCGGCGGCAGGCTGAGGCAGTAGATCGCCGTGATCACCGACAGGCCAGCGGCCAGGTGCAGTGGCGTAGCCGTGGCTTCGACGCCCCATGCGCCGACCACGAGGCCGACCAGGATCCAGCCGATGGTGCCGAGTACGCGGATACCGCCGAACTCCTCCTGCGGGTCAGTGATGTGGCGCATCGCCAGCGAGGTGGTCAGGGCCAGGGTCGGCATGTAGCAGAGGCTGTATGCGAGCAGGGTGCCGTACACCGTCGCGAACGACGTCTGGCGAGCGGCCACGACCAGCAGCACGGCGCCGAGAACGTGCAGCGCGGCGAGCACGCGGCGCGTATCGAACAGGCGATCGGCCAGCAGGCCGACGAACAACGGCGAGATCATCGCGCCGATCGCCGTGGTGCCGGCCACGGCGCCGATCTCCTTGCCGCTGAAGTGCAGGGTCTGGCCGAGCCAGGTACCGACGGTGACGTACCATGCGCCCCAGATCGCGTACTCGAACAGCATCATCAATCTAAGGCGCCACTTCATCCGCGGGTTCCCCTTTTGCGTGGTGTGGTTGCGCGTGGGTCGGCGACGTCCTGCCACACGCCGCCGGCGGCGTGGCTTTTGAGCATGGCGTCGATCACCAGGCTGTTGCGGTAGCCGTCGGCGAAGGTCGGCAGCGCGGCCGGCTTCTTGGCCGGCGCGCCGCCCTGGCGGATCCAGGCGTAGGCGTCGGCGATGAGATTGCGGAAGGCGTCCGCCCAGGCTTCCGGATGGCCGGCCGGCAGGTGCGCGTAGCCGCGTGCGGAAGCGTCGAGCTGGCCCGGATCGCGCGCGAGCACGGTGTTGGCCTGTGCATGGTGGCCGAGCCACAGCGAGTTCGGTTCTTCCTGCCGCCACGCGAGCGAGGCGAGGCGGCCGTTCACTTCCAGCCGCAGGTCGTTCTTGTGACCCGGCAACACCTGGCCCACCGTGACGCAGCCGCGCGCGCCGTTGTCGAAACGCAGCAGCACGCTGGCGAGATCCTCGCTGGTCACCTTGACCTTGCGCCGTGGCGCATTCTTCGCCGCGCCCGCGAAAGCCTTCGGCGAAGCGGCCGGGGCTTCGCGCACCGGTACCGCGGTGTGCAGGTCCGCCAGCACGGCGACGATGCGCGCGCCGGTGACGTGTTCGGCCAGGTCGCACCAGTGCGAGCCGATGTCGCCGAGCGCCGAACTGGCGCCGCCCAGCTTGGGATCGAGCCGCCACGAGTAGGCGCGCTCGTCGGTGAGCCAGTCCTGCAGATAGCAGCCGTGCACGAATACGGGCGCGCCGAGCTTGCCCTTGGCGATCAGCGCGCGGGCCTGCTGGATCAGTGCATGCCCGCGATAGTTGAAGGTGACCACGTGTGCGACGCCGGCCTTGCTCGCCGCTTCGTGCAGTTCGCGGCTTTCTTCCAGGCTGGCGGCCAGTGGCTTGTCGGAGATCACGTGCTTGCCGGCGCGCAGCGCGGCCAGCGAGACCTCCTTGTGCAGATGATTGGGCGTGGTGTTGTGCACTACCTGCACGGCCGGGTCGGCCAGCAGTTCGCGATAGCTTTCGTAGGCGTGGCCTACGCCGAGTTCGCGCGCGCGCTTCTTGGCCGAGTCGAGGCTGGAGCCGGCGATGCCGACGATCTCCACGTCGCCCAGGCGGCGTACGGCGTCGATATGGTGCGTGGCGATGAAGCCCGGGCCGACCAAGCCCATGCCGAGCTTCGTCATCGCGCGGAATCTCCGCGGGGGAAGGGCGGCGGCACGGGCGAAAGGCCCTGCGCTCGGTCGCCGCTGCTGGATACGGACTGGCTTGCCATGAACCCCTCCACGGTGCTCGCTGCCGCTGCGATGTATTCGATTACATCCGCATGAAACCGGCATTCTTTCGCGGTTCTGCGGAAAGCTTCATCCTGGGCGCGGCGGCATCTCCCCCGATGTCGCCGACGCCTGGATCGGTACAAATCGATGCGCTGGTATGTAGCAGATGAGTGAACGCAGGCGCAACGATTTTATGTAATCCATTACATTGCATTGCACCAATGCGCGCCGCGACGGTTCCGAGGCGATATGCTCTGGGCGCCGCACGTCGGCGGTTGCGCAGGCCGCATCGGCCCGCCCGCAGCGGGGATTAAGGGGATAAAGGAGTGGGAAGCGCGTGAGTGCAGGAGATTCCAAGCGCGGGAAGGGCGCGAAGGGCGGCCGGGCCAAGACCGCACCGCAGCAAAACCGCGTCCGCACGGTGAAGGAAATCGCCGCCGCCGCCAACGTTTCGGTGGCCACCGTGTCGCGCGCGCTGCAGCGGCCGGAGATCGTCAACGAGACCACGCGCCAGCGCATCCACGACGTGGTCAAGCGACTCGGCTACACGCCCAATGCGCTGGCGCGCAACCTGCGCACGGCGCGCACGCGGCTGATCGTCGCGTTGCTGCCGGACATCGCCAATCCGTTCTTCTCCGAGGTGATCCGCGGCATCGAGCAGGTGGCCCACGAGAACGGCTACTCGGTATTGCTGGGAGAAACGCAGGGCAGTCTCGTGCGCGAGCAGGCCTATGCCGACATGGTCGCCGCGCGCCAGGCCGACGGCATCATCACCATGTCGCCGCGCGTGCCGGCGATTCCGATCCAGGGCCGGCTGCCGGTGGTCAACGCCTGCGAGTACGTCAAGGACGGGCAGGTTTCCAGCGTCTACATCGACAATGTCGCGGCGGCCGGTGTCGCGGTCGATTACCTGGTGATGCTGGGGCACCGCGACATCGCCTTCGTCGCCGGACCGCCGTCCAGCCCCATCAGCGTCGATCGCGAGCAGGGCTACCGGCTCGCGTTGCAGCGCGCGAAGTTGCCGGCCCAGGCTGCGCTGGTGGTGGCGGGCGATTTCTCGATCGAATCCGGCGAGCGCGCCGTCGAATTGCTCATCGCACAGGGCAAGCCGTTTACCGCGGTGTTCTGTTCCAACGACGAGATGGCGATCGGCGCCATGCGCGCGCTCATCTCGCACGGGTTGCGCGTGCCCGAAGACGTTTCGGTCGTCGGCTTCGACGACATCCGCTTCGCGCGCTATACCTCGCCGCCGCTCACCACGGTTGCACAGCCGAAGAACGCGCTGGGGCGCGAGGCGATGAGCATGATGCTGGAATTGCTCGGCGATGCCGCCGTGCCGCCGCGCAAGCGGGTGCTGTCGGCGGACCTGGTCGTGCGTGGCTCGACCGCGCCGCCCGGCGCCAGGCGCGGATAGCGGCGCGGGACATCCGGGAGAGCCGCTTCAGTCCTGGCGCGCGCGCGACTTGGCGGCGCGCTTCCTGCCGGCACCCGGCGCACGCGGCGCTTCGGCGACGGCAGGCGCGCCGTAGCCCATCTGCTCCATCCACGACAGCGCATCCGCGTAGGCCACGAAGTGCTGCAGGTAACCCGGCGCTACCTCGCGCATCAAGGCGATCGAGCGATGCACCAGAGTGCTTGAATTGAGCGGGCCGGCGTTCGCGGGCACCTGTTCCAGCGACTGCCGCAGCTGGCTTTCGGTGCGCAGCCGGGTCCACAGTTCCTTGAAGTCATCGAGCGCCGGGAGTTCCGGGTAGCGGTCCGCGCCGCGGGTTGCCGCATGCGCGGCGAGCGTATCGACGAGCGGGCCGAGCGGCGTGCGCGCGGCGCCGCCGTTCGCCGGCGCGGAGGTGGCGCGTTCTACCTTTGCGGCATAGGCAGCGACCAGTGTCGACAGGCGTTCGTCCAGCAGCCGGCGGACGTCGCCTTCGTGGCGCGCGGCGCGGCGCTCCAGCGCATCCATGTGATGGAAGCCCACGGGATCGAGCCGGTCGGCGCGCTGCTCGCGCCACGCGTCCAGCCGCTCGCGCACGCTAACGGTGCGCTTACTCATGCGCCGGCGTCGTGGGTGACGACGTGCGCGGAATCGGCGCGATCTCCACGCGCCGGTTCTTCGCCCGTCCTTCCTCGGTGGCGTTCGATCCCACCGGCTGCTCCGCGCCGAAGGCGGCGGCGAAGACGGCAGAAGCCGGCACGCCCTCGGCGATCAGCGCGCGCGTCACGGTGAGCGCGCGCTCGGCCGACAGCTCCCAGTTGTCGGCGAACTGGCGGTTGCCGTCGCGCACCTGGCGGTCGTCCGTATAGCCGCTGACCATCAGGATTTCGTCGCGCGATTTCAGGTAACCGGACAGCGGACCGGCAAGACTGCGCAGCACTTCGCGGCCTTCCGGCTGCAACTGGTCCGAGTTTAGCGCGAACAGCACGCTGCCGCGGATGCCGATGCGCCCGTCGACCAGCGTCACCTGGCCGGCGGCGAGCGGCACGGCCAGGGCCTGCTCCAGGGTCTGGCGCTTCTGCGCCTCGAGCTGGCGCTGCTTCACTTCTTCGTCCAGGCGCTGCGAGAGCTGCTGCTGCACACCGATCATGCCCACCAGGATGAGCACGAATACGCCCAGCAGCACCGACATCAGGTCGCCGAAGGCGGCCCAGATCGGCGCGCCGGTTTCCGCGTCGAATTCGATGTCGTCGCTCATGCGACTTCGGCTCCGGACGCGCGCCGGTCGGCAAGCTGCTGTATTTCTTCGACGATCTGCTTCTGCGACAGCATGCTCAGGTCGATCACTTCGCGGGCCTGGGCCACGTAGTAGGCAAGCTGTTCGTCGCTGCGCGCGAGCGAGGCGTCGAGCGCACCGGCGATCTGCTGCAGGCGTTCCATCAGCGCCTCGTTCGACTGGCCGAACAGCTGTACGGCCGCGCCGAGCGCTTCGCCCAGGCTCGCTACTTCGGCCGCGCCGCCGGCGATGTGCGCGGCGGCGGTGCCCAGCTTGCCGGTCTCCGCCTCGACGTGCTCCTGGAAGCGGGTGCCGACGCGGTCGAGCAGGTCCGCCGACGTGGCGACCAGCGCATCCACCGCTTCGCGCTGTTCGGTGGACGCATGGTTGACCGCATCCAGCAGCGTTTCGACCGTGGCGAGCAGGCGGCTGCGTTCTTCCAGCATCGCGGTGTCGCGCACCATGCTTTCGGAGAGCTTCTGGCGCAGCTCGGCCACCACTTCCGCCGCCGCCTTGGGCGCTTCGGAGGCCGCCTGCACCAGGCGAGAGATCTCCGCGATCGTCTCGCCGGCATGTGCCTGGGTCTGCGCGGCGATGTCGTTCGCGGTACGCGCCAGCGTGTCGCAGATGTCGCGCTGGCGATCGGCGGCATGGTCGGCCGCCTGCGCCCAGCTGTCGCGCAGGGCGGTAGTCATCGAGCCGAGCGTTTCCGACCATGTATGCAGGCGCGCCTCATCGCGCGAAGCCAGTGCGGACTGCAGGTCCTCGTGCGATTGGCGCACGACGCCGACGAGGGCGGCTGCGTGCTCTTCGAAAGCGGCGACGGCGTCGGTCATCGCCGCGTGGTGGCGCGATGTCAACTTGTCGTTGGCAGCTTCCTGCCGCGCCAGGGCATCGAGCCAAGCTTGCTGCGCGTGGTCCGCCGTGGCGTCGAGGCGCGATGAAACAGTGTCGACGAGGCCGGCCGAGCGCTGTTCGAAGGTCTCGGCGAAGCGCTCCAGCGACACCTGGACATCGCGGGTGAGCGCTTCGCCCGACTGGCGTTGCAGGGCGACGGCATCGTTCCAGACGTCCGCCACGCGCGCGGTCGTAGCCGCGAAACCGGAGGAGACGTGATCCAGGTGCGCCTGCACGCCGCGCACGATGGCATCGCGCATCGCGGAGGTCTCGCGCGCGAGTCCGGCCATGGTCGCTTCCACCAGTGGCTCGATCGACGCGCTGACGGCGCGGGCGCTGTCGGTGACGCCTTGTTTCATCGATTGCTCCACCGAGGCAGCGAGGCGCGCATAGGTCGCTTCGGTGCGGGCGTGGAAGGCATCCTGGCTGGCCAGCTGGCGTTCGTGCGCAGCGACGTTCTGCTGCTCCAGCGCGGCCATCATGCCCTGCAGCCGGTCGACCAGGACCGGCATCAGCTCGGTCTGCCGGCGCAGCAGCTGGAACGCCTCTTCGCGCTGGTGCGCCTGGGAGTAGGGGCGCAGCGTCGTCGCGATGCGCGCATCCAGTTGCTGCACGGCCTGGAGCCGGTCGCGGCGGCACAGCGCGGAGAGCAGGCCGAGCATCGCGGAGCTGGCGACGCCCGCGATCGAGGTGCCGAAGGCGAAGCTCAGGCCTTTCACCGGCGCTGCGAGCGAGCCGCGCATGGCCTGCAGGTCCGCCGCGCTTTCCAGCGCGAGGCCGGTGCCGCGCAGCGTCGCCATCATGCCCAGCAGCGTGCCCAGCATGCCCAGCAGCACGAGCAGGCCAATCAGATAAGGCGTCAGCGCCGGCGCCGGCAGCACCGCGCGTTCGCCTTCGATGCGCAGGCGCGCCGCGTTGCGCAGGCTCGGATGCAGGCGGTCCAGCCAAGCGCCGAGGGAGGGCGGTGTCGTCGTCAGGTCCGACACGGCTTCGCGCAGCGAGAACGTGGCCTGCCGGTAACGGAACAACTCGAATGCGCCGACGAGATAACCGGCGCCGATCGCCAGCGCGACCGCCGCGCCGAGCGGGTTGGAGCCGAGATAGCCGCCGCCGATCCAGCACACGGCAGCGAGGCCCACGAAAAAGACGGCGAAGTAAAGCGAATGTTTCAGCATGCGAATCCAGTTAGCTGGCGCGAAGGGCGGCAAGCAGCCCTTCCACCGGTTGAAAACGAACGTCCAGTTCGGCGAGCAGCACGCTCTGCATGTCCTTGCGGAAGACGTCGAGCCAGGCGCCAGCGGGCACCGCGTCTTCCGGCGATGCGGCGTGGGCCGCCTCGCGCAGGCGCTCGAAATGCGTGCCGAGGATGGTGGGGATGGTGGCGAACAAGGTCTGTTCGCGCGGGCTCAGCGCCTGTTCCATGACGGCGTCGACGTCGGCCAGCCGCGCCAGCTCGGTCGAACGCTGCGCGAGCCGGTCCCGCAGCCGCCCGCGCAGCCGGCCGGTAGCCGCCTGCATGGCGCGCTGGAGGGTGAGGTAGCGCTGGCGGAAGACGGCATAGTCCAGGTCGGCTTCGGCGATGGCATTCGGGCCTGCTGCCGCGTCGTCGCCCTTGCCCGCCGCCGGCGCGGCCAGCTCGGGTGCCTGCGCGATGGCCTGGGTCAGCGAAGTCCGCGCGTGGACGCACGCTTCCGCCTCGACCTCGTCCCCTGCCGGCGAGCCCGGAAAGGTCGTGCCGGCCGGCTTGCCGTCCAGCGCGGTGGACAGCGCGATCGCCTGGTTCCAGTCCAGCCATTGGCTCAGCCGGTCCGCCAGGGGCGGGGCGGCAGACGCGACGGCGCCGTCCGCCAGGCGAGCCAGCAGACGGACGAATGTCGGGCCACGGACCACCGTCCGTCGAGGGGCTTGCACCATGCTGCGGGTTGACAAAAAAACGTTGATTTTACACGCAATACGCAACGGGTCGATGAAAAACGCCCGGTGGGCTGCCCGTTTCCACGGCAGCGGCTTGTCGCTGCAGGGCAGGCTGTAGAGAGAGGGCGCCGGCTGGCTGCGCCACGGACAGTGTGCGCACGGGGCGATCGGCCTTCGACAAGTGGTCCATCAGGGGTGTGCCATCGCCCACGCTTCATGCGTCAGCGGCGGCGATCCACGCCACCCCAGTCCTCCACCGCGCCTTCCGGCACCACCCCGCCACGGCATGCCGCGGCGACGGCATCGAGCCGATAGAGGCGCCAGTTGCGGCCGCTCGTGACGCCGGCGTCGATCGAGGCGTCGCGATCCACGCAGGGGGCCATCACGTCGCTCAGGATAAGCACCCAACGTGTGCGGGGCGCCTGTTCCTGCCAGCGGATCGCATTCGCGAGCTGCTGATGCCATGGCGTGACGAAACCGAAGTCGACGGGCCGGCGGGTGAAGACTGGCGGCAACTCTTCTTTCCAGGCGACGAGCGCCAGTTCCCCGTCCGGCCCGACCCACTGCTCGACGCGCTGAGCCAGCGGCTTCGGCGAGCTGGCCCTGGCCAGCATGGGCGCGGCCCAGAGACCCCACAGCAGCCACAGGCCGGCGAGGCTGGCCAGCAGCGCGGCGCCGGCGCGGCGCAGGCGCAGGCCGGCGATGCACAGCAGGATCCAAGCACCCAGCACCACGAACATCAGCCAAAACGAGGCCGACTGTTCGCCCAGCTGGCGTGCGGCAGCGAAGCGCGTCGTCCACGCCGTGGGAAACCACAACCCCTGCAGGCCCAGCACCAGCACGGGCAAGGCGAGCAGGAGGAGGAACACCAGCGCGGTCCACTGCGCCCAGCGCCGCTGCAGGATGTCGTGCAGGAACGGCCCCGCGCACAGCGCGAGCAAGGGCAGCGCCGGCATGATGTACACGTCGCGCTTGGCGCGCGTGAGACTGAAGAACACGATCACCAGCACCGACCAGGCCAGCGGCAGCAGGTAGCGCGCATCGCGTTCGCGCAACCGGGTGCGCCACGCCGGCAACAGGCCGGGCAAGGCGAGGCTGAGGGGTAGCCACGAAGTGAAGATCACCTCGAGATAGAACCAGGGCGGCTGGAAGCTGTTCCATGGATGCACGTAGCGATGCATCGTCTGGTTGAAGAAGATGTCGTCGAGGTAGGCGCGCGCTTCGGCGCTGTCGTGCTGGTGGACATACCACAGCAGAGGCACCAGCCACAGCGCCATGGCCAGGGCGAACGCCGCGCCGCCGCCGAGCCAGGTGCCGTAGCGACGGTCGGTGGCGGCCAGGTGTTCCCACGGCAGGCTGCGGGCATAAAGCCAGGGCAGGAACATCAGGACCGCGAGCACGCCCACGCCCTTCGTGATCACGCCGAGGCCGGCGGCGAAACACCCGAGCCAGAAGGCGGAGCGGTCGGGGCCCAGCAGCAGGTGGCGCAGCAGGCCGTAGTTCGCCAGGGTCAGGAAGAACGTCACCGTGGGATCGATCTGGCCGCGCTTGGCCTGGAACACGAACTGCACGGTGCATAGCAGCCCCAGCGCCGCCCCCATGCCCGCGCGGTGTCCCCACAGCCGGCGCCCGAGGTCGTACACCAGCCAGAGCGTGCCCAGCGAAAACAGCAGCGAGGGCAGCAGGAAGGCGATCCACCAGTCGCCGCTGAGCTTGTACGACAACGCCTGCATCGCCATGAACGCCGGTGGCTTGTCGGCGTACCAGTCGGTGCCGCGATGCGGAATCAGCCAGTTGCCGGATGCCACCATCTGCTGCGCGACCAGCGCGAAGCGCGGTTCGTCCGACGGCGTCGGGCCGCGCAGGCCGATGCCCGCCGCCAGCACCAGGAAGGCGCCCAGCATCAGCAGCCATCGCTCGATGGCATCGCGCCGCGTGCGGCCGGCCGGGCCGGCGTGTCCTGGCCCTGCCATCAATGCGGTAACGCCTCGTTCCGCGGTGCGGCGATGGTTCCGGTGCCGGCGACATCGGCGGCGTGCGCGGTTCCACGATGTTCGGCATGCCGCTCCCGCGCGAGCAGCGCCGGGAAGGCGGCCGCCACTTTCAGCGCGGCCTCGCGGGCGGAGAGGTCCTGGGTATTCATCGAACAGCTGCCGAGCCCGTAAGGGGAATACACATCCACGTCCGTGACGCAGAACATGCCTACCGTCGGCACCTTCGACGCAACGGCCAGGTGCATCACGCCGCAATCTGCGCTGATTACCAGGTCCATCCCGGCCATCACGGCGCCCATGCGGCGGAGATCGGAAGAGTAATAGCCTCGCCATGCTCCGCCCAGCATGGAATGCCCGTGCATGGGGATCAGCTCGATGATGTTCGAGAGCGGGCTGGCCTCCCTGAAGGCAGCGATGAACTCGCTCCACCAGCTCGCCGGATAACGCTTGGCACCGGTGGCGTTGGCGAAAATGCCCACCACGGGAGGCGTCACCGTCTGTGCGGAATCAGAAAGGAGTCGGCGGATCGCCGCCCGGCCCTGCATCCGCTCGGCATCGGTCAGGCGGATATCCAGCGAAGGGTAGGTCTCGCCGCCGCTCTTCCCGGGTGCGAGCGCGGCCCGCAGCAGGTTCACCGGACGCTGCGCCATATGCCGCATGGCGACCGCCTTCGGCACGGCATGGGTGAGTCCCGAGCCTTCGAGCGCGTCGCTGAAGCCGAGCTTGTAACGGCCGCGGAAGAACTTCGTCAGCGCACGCGCGAAGCCGGAGCCCACGCAGGGATCCACGATCAGGTCGTAGGTGGTCTTGCGCACCTTCAGCAACATGCCGAGGAACGGCACGGGATGCTTGAAGCCGCGCTTGGGAAGGCCATAGACGTTCTTGACGCTGAAGAAACTCTCGAACACTTCGCGGGCGATATCGCCTTCGGAAATGACGTCGATCTCGGCCCCTTTATAGACGCGTTCCAATTCGCTGATGAGCGGCGTCAGCAAAATGGTGTTTCCCAGCCGGTGGTTCGGTCGGCAGACGAGGATGCGATAAATTCCCTTTCTCGGAATGGGCTCCTGCCCAGCGTTCACGAGAGCATGGTTCAAGCTTCACCAGTGGGTGCTTACAAAGAGAATTTAAGTCGCCGGCAAGGCAGGCATCGCCGGTCGACCATGGCTCGCGATGGGCTCGCGACGAAAGCAGGCGGAACTCGTCCTTGGTTTAGCTTATGGGGTTTCGGCGGTACGCATAACCACCCACGACAAGTAATTCTCGAGTCGGATGTTATTTTTGCGTTCCGATTTACGGGGAATGACAAGGATGCGTTCCGCGCCGGAGAGAGGATCGGATGGATTTCGATCATCACACGGAGCACTGCGGTTCCGTACCTAAGACGTCGACGTCTCTGTCTGTTTCTTCCATCGATAGCGACACGGCGGACCTCTTCGAAGAGCCGACGCGTTATCGACGCAGGACGACGTTCGCGAAGTGAAGTTCGCTTTGCCGTGCATGCGGCCGATGATGGTTCAAGCCCAGGCGACTAGCTCGCGGATTCGACTGTGTAGCTCCATCGTTTGGATAGGCACGGACTTGCTTATGGTTCCGTTCGCGCCGCCAAAGAGGAGTCATTCATCGGAGGAAGCGGGCGGCGGGCGATCTCCTCGGCCTCCGATCTCGAAAGCCCAAGTGCCAGCAGCAGCTCGGTCGCCGCCCGTTCCGGCAAATGATCCGCATTGAAGGAAGGGAGAGGGAGGGGCGTGGCAGGCAATGCGTTCGATGGCGTCAGGTGCAGGTAGACCGACAAGGATGCAAGCACGATGCCGCCTGCGACCGTGAAGCTCATGAGTGGATCGTCGCCGCGAAATCGCTTCGCCTCGATGCCCCGCTGGATGTCGCGCAGCAGCCGCTGACCCAGTCCACGGGTAAGGACGCGGATCGAGAGCGCCTCCTTGATGAGGAATTGCCCCCATAGGGGCTCTCTTTGCGCTCGGAGCATGGCGTATCGCATCGATAGGGACAGCACTTCGGCTGGATCGGAGATATGCCGACCCAGCTGGTCGAGCGCGTCGGCGAAGCTCTCGAAGGCCCAGTCGATCAGGGCGGCATGAATCGCTTCCTTCGATTCGAAGTGGTTATAGAACGACCCGAAGCCTACGTCGGCGGCTTCGGTGATTTCGTTGATCGCCACGCCCTCCATGCCCTTGTGGGCCATCAGCGCCAGGGCCGCCTCCATCAATCGCTGCCGCGTCTCCCGCTTGCGGCGCGCCCCGCGTGGCTCCCGCTCTGTGGCGGCGGGATTTGTAGGGGGCGTGGTCGAGGTTTTTGGGCGTTTCGGGGCGGCGGCCATGGCAGCTCAAGTCTGAATACGAGCACATCTTAGCTCTCATTGTCATAATTGACAAAACTATCAGTTATGATGGAGCATCGCATCACAAGGCCCGGAACGGTCCGGCGAGGGTGTGCGCGATGGCGCTTTGCTATAACGAATATGGGCCCACCGTGAGTGGGACGCCCCCCGCAAGCAGGGCGAATCGCGAGACGGATGTTTTGATCGTCGGCCTAGGACCCGTGGGTGCTGCGTTAGCCAATTTGCTGGGACGCCTGGGCGTACGCGTTGTCGTGGTCGAGCGAAACGCCGAGATCCTGGCGGCGCCGCGGGCAATCGCCCTGGACAACGAGGCGTTGCGCATCCTGCAGTGGGTGGGCCTGGAGGAAGGCGATTTCGATAAGGTCGGCATTCCGCATGTCCGCATGCGTTCCCCCTGGCTGCGCGAGTTCGCGCGCATCAATACGCTCGGCGGCCTGGATGGCCATCCCAAGCTCGTGACCTTTTATCAACCGGATCTTGAGCGCGCTTTGCGCGACAAGCTAAGGGTGCACGAGAGCGTGCAGCTGAGCCTGGGGGCGACGCTGACCGGCTTTACCGAGCACGCGGATGGCGTGGTGGCGCAGATCTCGGAAGGACCCGGACGCGACACGGAATGCCGCGCGCGTTACCTGATCGGCGCAGACGGCGCCTCGTCGCGCGTCCGCGAGCTCATCGGCCAGCACTTCGACGGCAAGACATATGCGGAAGACTGGCTGGTCGTGGATGCCCGCCGGGTTGCGCGGCCCATCGATCATGTGGAGTTCCTTTGCGACCACCGTCGGCCGACGCCGCACATGATGGCTCCCGGCGGGCGTGAGCGCTGGGAGTTCATGCTGCGGCCGGGCGAGACCCGTGAGCAGATGGAATCCGATGCCTGTATCCGCGATCTGCTGGCGCCCTGGGGCATCGCTGATGACATGGACATCGAGCGAAGGGCGGTCTACCGGTTCCATGCCCGCGCGGCCGACGCTTTCAGCAGGGGGCAGGTTTTCCTGGTGGGCGATGCCGCGCACATCACGCCGCCGTTTGTCGGCCAGGGGCTGGTCTCGGGATTGCGTGATGCCGCGAATCTCGGCTGGAAGCTCGCGTGGGTGGTGCATGGCCGAGCCGGCGCCTCGATTTTGAAAAGTTACGATCAGGAACGGCGCCCGCATGCGCGCGCCATGATCAACATGGCCAAATTCGCAGGGCGGCTGGTCATGCCGCGCAGTGCCGCGGTCGCCCTGCTGACTCACGGAATCATGCGCGCGATAAGGTGGATTCCGCCGCTGCGCAGATATTTCGAAGAGCTCGGCATCAAGCCCAAGAACCTCTTCGCCGAGGGCCTCTTCGTCAGGGGACGCTCCGGGGCGAGGCTGGTCCGCGGGAGCTTGCTGCGGCAAGGCTATGTCCGCAGCGCCAAGGGCGAAATCACGCTCAGCGACAACGCTTTCGGCGATTCGCTCGCACTGATCGGCTTCGGTTGCGACCCCCACCCTTCGCTCGACACCGGTTTACGCGATCGATTCCTGGCGGCAGGCGGAAAGATCGTGCACCTGGCGCATCGCGGACAGCAGGTCAAGGCGCCCTTCGACCGCGTATGGGAAGACCTGGAGGGAGTGTTCCTGCCAGGTACTGCGCCTATCGGATGGGTCGTCATGGTGCGGCCAGACCGAACCATTCTTCATGACGGCCCCCTCGCCACGGTGAATCAACTTGTCCGCGAAAGCCTTGCCCTGCTGGAGACGACGGCCGGCGAGTCTGAAGTCGCGACTACCGAATGTCATTCACGCGAGATGCCCACGCCATGAAGCTGACTACTGCCCAGCCCGCCCGGCATGCCCATCCGACCGTCAAGGCGATCGCGCTTGCCTATGTCATGTTCGATCGTCCGGATCTGGAAGAGGCGGAACGGTTTCTGTTCGATTTCGGCCTGCATACGGTCGGGCGTGACAATGACCTGCTTTTTCTCCGCGCTGCCGACACATCTCCGTTCTGCTATGTGGTGCGAAAGGCGCCAAAGCCGAAGTTCGTCGGTTTCGGCCTGCGCGTGAGGCACCGCGAGGATCTGGACGTTTTAGCGCGCTTGCCCGGCGCCTCCACCGTCGAGTCCTTGGATTGGCCGGGTGGCGGATGGCGGGTTCGCCTGCGCGACCCGTCCGGATTCCAGGTGGACGTCGTGCAAGGACAACTGCCGGTCGAAGTGTTATCGCATCGCGCTCCCTTGCCGATCAATTCCGCGCATGCAACGCCCCGCATCGATCGAACCCAACGGCCCGCAGCCAAAGCCCCCGAAGTGCTCCGGCTGGGGCACGTGGTGCTCGAGCTCGCCGATTTTCAAGCCACCTGCGCGTGGTACACGCAACACTTCGGCTTCATTCCCAGCGACGTCCAGGTGCTGCCGGACGGCTCTCCCGCCGTCACCTTCATGCGACTCGACCTGGGCGACCAGCCGGCGGATCACCACACCTTGGCCTTGGCCCAGGGCTTCGCCCCGATGTATAGCCACAGCGCCTACGAAGTCATCGATACCGACGCCGTAGGCATGGGGCAGCGCGCGCTCAGAGAGCGTGGCTGGAGGCACGCGTGGGGTATCGGTCGGCACATCCTCGGCAGTCAAATCTTCGACTACTGGCAGGACCCTTGGGGGGATAAGCACGAGCACTATTGCGACGGTGACCTGTTCACCGATGCCGTACCCATGGGCGTTCACGCCGTAAGCCGGGAAGCGATGTCGCAATGGGGGCAGACCATGCCATCGAGCTTCACCCGGCCCAAGCTGAAGTTGTCGACCCTGGTACAGGTGGTCCGTCACCTGCGCCGAAGTCCTGATTTGACCTTCGCGAAGCTACGCATGCTCGCGAAGATCTTCGGCTAGCACTTTCCCTCGCTCTGGATAACCCCCATGCCTTTGAACGTCATGCATTTCAAATATGGCGACCGCCCCCAATGGGGTGTCGTCCGTAACGGCCGCGTGGTCCCGGTCCCGGGCGAATTTGCCACCACGGCGGATTTTCTCCGCATGAATACGATGGAGGACTTGGCGGAGCTTCGCGGTCCGCGGCTTCTGGAATCCGAACTGGAGCTGCTGTCGCCCGTCACCAGTAATCAGCAATTCATCTGCCAAGGGGCGAACTATCGGCAGCACATGATCGAGTCGGGCATCGATCCGGACGCGAAAGCCTTCAACATGATCTTTACCAAGGCTTCGAGCTGTATCGCATCCGCCAATGCGGACGTGGTTCGGCCGAAGCAGGTGCGCTTCCTCGATTATGAGATCGAGCTTGGCCTGGTGCTGAAACGCGACATCACCGCACCGGTGACTATCTCCGCGCACAACTTGCATGAATACGTGGCCGGCCTGGCGATCGTCAACGATTACTCGGCCCGGGACATCCAGATTCCCCAAATGCAGTTCTATAAGGGCAAGAGCTATCGCGGATTTGGTCCCGTCGGTCCTTATCTGTGCCTGCTTGACGAGAGCGACATGGCGCTGCTGGGCGATCTGCAACTCACGCTATCGGTGAATGGCGAGGTTCGCCAGAACGACAACACCGGCAATCTGGTGTTCGGGCCAGCGGAGACGTTGACCGAGCTTTCCCAGGTGCATGACCTGTACGCCGGCGACCTGTTGGCAACCGGCACGCCGTCGGGCTGCGCGCTGTCGGTGCCTTCCCCGGCAAAACAACGGCTGGCCGGGCTGCTGCCCGAGCAGAGGAAATGGGCCATGTTCATGAAAATCCAGGCGCGGCGTACGCAATACCTCAAGCCGGGAGACACCGTGGAGGCACGCATCCGTAGCTCGAACGGGCTCATCGATCTCGGTGTGCAGCGCAACCGCGTGGTCCAGGGGAGCTAGACATGCGCGGCATTGCCAATAACGCCGACGTCGAGGCGATCGAGGCGCAAGGGGAGATGCAGAATCTCCCGGCCAGCACTTACGACATGCTGCGCGAGGCCGCTGCGCGCCATCCCCAGGCGCCGGCACTGTCGTTCTTCCTGCGCGCGGAAGATCACGCTCGCCCGGAAAGCTGGAACTATCAGGCATTCTTCGCCCAGATCAACCGCACCGCCAATTTCTTCCACAACCTTGGCGCCAATAAAGACAGCGTGATCGCCTTTGTGCTGCCCAACCTGCCGGAAACGCACTTCGTGATCTGGGGCGGGCAGGCGGCGGGCATTACCCTGGCCATCAATCCATTGCTGAAGCCGCAGGCGATCGCCAAGCTGCTCGATGCCGCCAAGGCCAGCATCCTGATCACTCTGGCTCCGTTTCCGGGTACCGATATCTGGCAAAAGCTTCAGCCTGTGCTGCACACGGTGACTAGCTTGCGTCACGTCGTGCTGGTGGACCTTGCCGACCGGGTTCGCGGTATCAAAGGCGTAGCGGTCCGGTTGATGCGCCTGCGCGAAAGGTGGCGTTCGCGCGATACGAGCACAACGGAGCCCACCAGAACCTACGCGATCCACGATTTTGGACGATGTGCGCGCCGGCAGCCAGCTGACCGGCTGCTCAGTGGCCGACGCTTCGATCCGGAGGATTTCTCATCCTTCTTTTGCACCGGCGGCACCACCGGCACGCCCAAGATCGCCATGCGGCGTCATCGCAACGAAGTCGCCAATGCATGGAGCGTTGCGCAATTCCTCGGCCAAGGCATCGGGCCGGGAAAAAATGTCTTCTGCGGCTTGCCACTGTTTCACGTCAATGGCGTACTGGTGACTGGCCTGCTTCCTTTTTCCAAGGGAGCGCACGTGCTGCTCGGTACGCCGCAAGGCTACCGGGGCAAGGGCGTCATCGAGAACTTCTGGGCCATGGTGGAACGCCACCGCATCCATTTCTTCAGCGCGGTGCCGACCCTCTATGGTGCACTGCTTGGGGTGCCGCGCAAGCAGTATTGCCTGGACTCGCTCGAGTATGGCCTGTGCGGAGCAGCCCCCATGCCGCGCGAACTTATGAATCGTTTTCAGGACGAAACAGGCATCAAGATTCTTGAGGGCTACGGACTTACCGAGGGCACCTGCGTCAGCAGCGTCAATCCGCCACTGGGAGAGCGCAGGGCGGGCTCGGTCGGCTTGAGGGTGCCCGGCCAGGACATGCGAATCGTGCAGCTCGGCAGGGACGGCAACTACCTGCGAGAAGCTCTCGTGGGCGAGTCCGGCGTTCTGGCCATCAGCGGCCCGAATGTCTTTGCCGGCTACATGGGCAGCCAGCAAAGCGAAGGTCTCTGGTTGAACCTGGGCGACGGCAAGCGCTGGCTGCATACGGGCGACCTTGCATACCGTGATGCGCAAGGATATTTCTGGCTGACCGGCCGCACCAAGGAACTGATCATCCGCGGCGGACACAATATCGATCCGTCGTGTATCGAGCAGCCCCTCTATGACCATCCAGCCGTGCAATTGGCGGCTGCTGTCGGCAGGCCTGACGCTTATGCAGGCGAGGTACCGGTGGCCTATGTCCAGCTCAAGCGTGGGCATCAGGCCACGGCGGAGGAGTTGCTCGCTCACGTGAGCAAGCATGTTGGCGAACGCGCTGCCACGCCGAAAGCGATCTTCTTCACCGACGACATGCCGCTGACGGCGGTGGGCAAGATCCATAAGCCTGCCCTGAAGCGGCTGCAGATCGAGAGCGTACTCAGCGAGGCCCTGGCCGATGCGCACATCGCTATCGAATTTCTTCAGTTGCGCGAGGGTGAAGGTGGCGAGGGCTTGTCGGTAGACGTGGGGCTGGTGCATCCGCACCAAGCCATCTCGGCCAAGGAAGCACTGGGACGGTATCCGTTTCCCATTCACGTCTGCCCGCGAGGTGTGGCGTGAGGTGTCATAAATGACTAGACCGCAAGTAAGGCCGATTAATAGCCGAGCCGACTATGGCGCCAAGCAGCTTTCTCGGCTCAGGAAGCCTGGGGGCGATGGGCCGGTGTTATCGGGGGTAGTGCCGTACTTGGGCTAGCCAGAAAACGTCATCGTTAAGGGCCCGTGCCAAGGTAATGGGCTTGAGCGCCAGGGTTAAGGACCTCGACAGGACCGGTCGGGGAAAGGGTTGACTCTGGACCTTGATCAAAGGTCTAGACTTACCCTCATGAACACGAACACTTCTTCCCTGACCATCGGTGCCGTCGCCAAGCGCGTCGGCGTGGGGATCGACACGATCCGTTTTTATGAGCGCGAAGGGCTGCTGCCCGAGCCGGTGCGCCGGGCGTCGGGCTATCGCAGCTACGACGAGGGTGCGGTGCGGCAGCTGCGGTTCATCCGCCGCGCCAAAGACCTGGGCTTTACCCTCGAGGAAATCCGCGACCTGCTGGCGCTGTCCGCCGACCGGCACCGCGGCGTGAAGGCGGTGAAGCAGCGG
Source organism: Dyella sp. BiH032 (assembly GCF_031954525.1). Classification (NCBI taxonomy): domain Bacteria; kingdom Pseudomonadati; phylum Pseudomonadota; class Gammaproteobacteria; order Lysobacterales; family Rhodanobacteraceae; genus Dyella; species Dyella sp. BiH032. The sequence goes on along the minus strand of NZ_CP134867.1, from coordinate 3,249,115 downwards.
GCGCAGGAGCGCCTGGCCGCGATCGACGCGCGCATTGCCGAGCTTACCCGCGTGCGCAACGGACTGGAGGAATTGATCGACGCCTGCCCCGGCCATGGTTCGCCGGACCAATGCCCGATCCTGCGGGCGCTCACGGACGAGGAGGGCCAGGCATGAGCGGTCAGGAACACAACGACTGCGGCTCGCGCGAGAAGGCTACGGAAACCCCGCCCTCCTGCTGCTCATCGGAGGCGAAAGGGCGTGAAGGGCATGCGTCGGGGCATGAGCGGCATGGCGAGGAATCCTGCTGCGCCAAGCCGGCGACGACCGCCGAAACATCGGCGGGCTGCTGCGGCGGGAAGGCCAAGGATCACGCGGGGCACGATCACGCTGCGCACGGCACGCCCGCCGCGCCGGCAGCTCATGGGCAGGTGCATGGCGATAGCCACGATCACGGCCATGACCACGACCACCATGCGCACGCCCAGCACGGCGTGAAGGATCCCGTCTGCGGGATGACGGTCGATCCGCATACGGCGAAGCAGCGCGCGGAGTTCGAAGGGCATACCTATTATTTCTGCGCGGCGCGCTGCCGCGAGAAATTCGTAGCCGATCCGTCGAGCTACCTGGGCGAACGCCCCCAACCTGTCGCCGCGCCGCCGGGCACCATCTACACCTGCCCGATGCATCCGGAAGTGCAACAGGTCGGCCCCGGCGACTGCCCCAAGTGCGGCATGGCGCTGGAGCCGATGATGCCGACCCTGGACGAGGACGATGGCGGCGAGCTGCGGCACATGTCGCGCCGTTTCTGGACCCTGGTGGCGCTCACGGTGCCCGCGCTGCTCGCGGCGATGGGGCCGCATCTGTTCGGTTGGCATCTGCCCGCGCCGTGGGATCGCATCGCCGCATGGACCGAAGCGGTGTTCTCGACCGTGGTCGTGCTGTGGGGCGGTGCCTCGTTCTTCGTGCGCGGCTGGCGTTCGCTGAAGCCGTGGTCGCCCAACATGTACACGCTGATCGCGCTGGGCACCGGCGTGGCCTGGCTGTACAGCATGGTGGCCTTCTTCCTGCCGCAGGCGTTCCCCGCGGGTTTCCGTGACGAGCACGGGCAGGTGGGGGTGTATTTCGAATCCGCCGCGGTGATCGTCACCCTGGTCATGCTGGGCGATTTCCTCGAACTGCGCGCGCGCCGCCGCACCGGCGCTGCTTTGAAGGCGTTGCTCGGCCTGGCGCCGAAGACCGCGCGCCGCGTGAATGGCGACGGCAGCGAACATGACGTGCCCCTGGACGAGGTGCGCGCTGGCGACGTACTGCGCGTGCGCCCCGGCGAGAAAGTGCCGGTGGATGGCGTGGTGATCGACGGCGCGAGCCATGTCGATGAATCCATGCTCACGGGCGAGCCGCTGCCGGTCGGCAAGGGCAAGGACGACCGCATCACCGGCGGCACGGTGAACCAGGACGGTGCGTTGACGATGCGCGCGGAACGAGTCGGCGCCGAAACCATGCTGTCGCAGATCGTCGCGCTGGTGGCACAGGCTCAGCGCAGCAAGGCGCCACTGCAGCGCGTGGCCGATCGCGTGGCCGCGTGGTTCGTGCCGGCGGTGGTGGCGGTCGCCGTGCTGGCCTTCGTTGCCTGGGCGGTGTGGGGACCGGATCCGCGGCTGGCGCATGCGCTGATCGCGCTGGTGTCCGTGCTGATCATCGCCTGTCCCTGTGCGCTGGGCCTGGCTACGCCGATCTCGATCATGGTCGCCAGCGGACGCGGCGCGCACTACGGCGTGCTGTTCAAGGATGCCGCGGCGATCGAATCGCTGCGCGAGGTCGACACGCTGGTGGTAGACAAGACCGGCACGCTGACCGAAGGCAAGCCGGCGTTGAAGGACGTGGTGAGCGTCGGCGCGATGCCGTGGGATCAGCTGCTCGCCGTCGCGGCCGCGCTGGAGCGGCCCAGCGAGCACCCGCTGGCCCGCGCGATCCTGGCCGGCGCGGAAGCGCGCGGCGTGAAGACGCCGGAAGTCAGTGATTTCCGCACGCTGACGGGCGGCGGCGTGCAGGGCAGGGTGGCGGGCCGCGAGGCGGCGCTGGGCAACGCGCGCCTGTTCGAGACGCTCGGCATCGCGGTGGGCGCGGAGACGCTGGCGCGTGCCGATGCGATGCGCAAGGAAGGCGCGACGGTGATGTTCCTCGCCGTGGACGGCGCGCTGGCGGGCTTGCTCGCGGTGGCCGACCGCATCAAGGAAACCACGCCGCAAGCGATCGCCGGGCTGCATGAAGCGGGCCTGCGCATCGTGATGCTGACCGGCGACAACGCGGTGACCGCGCAGGCGGTGGCGAAGACGCTGAACATCGATGCGGTGCACGCAGACGTATCGCCGGCCGACAAGGCGGCAGTGGTCAACGCGCTGCGCGCCGAAGGCCGCCGCGTGGCGATGGCGGGCGATGGCATCAACGATGCGCCGGCTCTGGCTGCGGCCGATATCGGCATCGCAATGGGCAGCGGCACGGACGTGGCGATGGAGAGCGCGCAGATCACGCTGGTGAAGGGCGAGCTCACCGCCATCCTCCGCGCACGCGCCTTGTCGCAGGCGACGGTGTCGAACATCCACCAGAATCTGTTCTTCGCGTTTATCTACAACGCGTTGGGGGTGCCGTTGGCGGCGGGGGTGTTGTATCCGTGGTTGGGGGTGACGTTGTCGCCGATGATCGCGGCATTGGCGATGAGTTTGTCGTCGGTGTCGGTGGTGAGTAATGCGTTGAGGTTGAATAGGGTGAAGTTGTGAATTGGAGGTGTGGTTTTTGTTTGTTGTTGGGTGAGTGGTGGGTGGCGTTTAGTGATCTGTCCGTTTGTGTAGTGGGTGGTACGGATTTCTGCTGGTGTGTGAGGTTAGTTGTTGGTGGTTTGCGGTGATGGTGTGGCGTTGGCACTAAGGTTAGGTTTTCGCGACCTGGCCGCTTATGCAGCGGGCATGTCGGACGCCTGCCGGCGCCCGAGTTACTTTCTCTTTGCTGGCCCAACCCCCTCAAGGGGGGCCTCGAGAGAAAGTAACCAAAGAGAAATGGCCTCAGATCAAAGGCTCGCGGCGGGGGTGGGGAGAGCACGGTGTGTTTTCTTACCTTGCAGGACCGCGCGACTCGAAGTGGGACTGAGATGCGTGGAGGGGACGTCGAGGCGCCGAAGCGGAGAGGACGGGGAGCGGTGCGTGAGCGTGTTTTTGCTCTGGCGATAGCACCCCACTTCTCCCTCTCCCCACCGGGGAGAGGGCGGGGTGAGGGGTCCTACGGAGCGAGGGGTTGGGCCGTTCCTCTCGGGTACTGTTAGGTGTACGAGCGAGCTAAGTCCTTTGCCGCCAGCGCCTTTCATCTCGCTGCAGTCAGCCGTTTCGCAAAACTAGTCTTGCTTCAACTTCACACCCCACACCGCTCTAGCCACGTCCCCGCGAGCACCCGCCCCTCATCCCGCCTTCTCCCCGGCGGGGAGAAGGAGAAGTGTAGTGCTATTGCCAGAACATTAAGAGCGGACACTGCGCTCTCCGTCCTCTCCGCTTCGGCGCCTCGACGTCCCCGTCACGCACCTCAGTGTCCCTTCGAGTCGCGCGGTCCAGCAAAGTAAGAAAACACACCGTGCCCTGCCATCCCCCGCCGCGAGCCTTTGACTTGAGGCCATTTCTCTTTGGTTACTTTCTCTTTGGGCCAGCAAAGAGAAAGTAACTCGGGCGCCGGCAGGCGTCCGACATGCCCGCTGCATAAGCGGCCAGATCACCGGAGCCACTGCTTAGTGCGACCCAAAAAACAACCCCCACCACCCTAACAATCAAACGGCAACCACCTCCCCAACACAGGCATCCCCCAACGCGCCACCAACGGCCCAGCCACCGTGCCAACCGCCATCACCAACAACAACACCGCCCCAGCACGCCGAAACCCCACCCACCCCAGCCAACGCGACAACACCCCGCTGCCAACGCCAGCCGCCAACATCGACGGCAACGTCCCCAACCCAAACGCGAGCATGCTCGCCGCGCTGCGCCACGGATCGAAACTCGCCAGCGCCAGCAACAGCACCGTGTAGACGAAGCCGCACGGCATCCATCCCCACAGCAGGCCCACGCCCAGCGCGCGCGGCACGGTGTTCACCGGAAACAGCGCGCGCGCCTTCGGCGCCAGGCGCTGCCACAGTCGCGCGCCGATGGCGCGCTCCAGCCAGCCGCGGCCGCCGAGCAGGGCCATGGCGGCGGTGGCGAACGCCAGGGCGGCGAGCACGCGCAGGGCGGCGCGCAGGCCGTCGTGATCCAGCAGGACGTACAGACCGGCGCCGATCGAGCCGAACAACAAACCCGCCAGTGCGTAGCCGCCGATGCGGCCGCACTGGTAGGCCAGCAGCAGATGCGGCGATGGGCGGCCGTTCGCACCGCGCTTCGTGCCCAGCGCGAGCGCGCCGGAAATGCCGCCGCACATCAGCACGCAGTGGCCGGATGCGGCCAGGCCCAGCCACAGCGCGGCGAGCAGACCGAGGCCCTGGCTCATGGCGTGCCGGTGGAAGGCGGGTCTTGTCCGCTTTCCCGGGCGTGATCGGTCAATGGCAGCAGCTTGGCGCTGTCCATGTCGTCGAACTGGTCGTGGTTCACCGCCCAGAAGAACGCGGCGCCGGCGACCAGCAGCAACAGGAAGGTCAGCGGGATGAGGATCAGCATGGTGGTCATGCGCGTACCTCCTGCAATGGGAGTGCGACTGCCGGTTCCGCGCGTTCGCGGCCGATGCGCAGCGCATTGAGCACCACCAGCAGCGAGCTGGCCGACATGCCGATCGCCGCCAGCCACGGCGGCACCAGGCCGAGCGCGGCGGGGGGGACCACGCACAGGTTGTAGCAGAGCGACCAGCGATGGTTCTGGCGCAGGATGCGCAAGGTCTGCCGAGCGAGGCGTCGCGCTTCGGGAAGCGCCTGCAGACGGCCGCCGGTGAGCACGATGTCGCTGCTGGCCTGGGCCAGCGGCGTACCGTTGCCCATCGCCACCGCGACGTCGGCGCCAGCCAGGATCGGGGCATCGTTGATGCCGTCGCCCACGGCGATCACGCGCGCGCCGCGTGCGCGCAGCGATTGCAGGTGGGCCAGCTTGTCCGCGGGTGTCTGTCGCGCATGCCATTCGCCGGCGCGCACCGACGAGGCGATGCTGCGCACGCGCTGCGGCGCATCGCCGCTGAGCACGTCGACCGCCAGGCCCTGCGCCTGCAGCTCGCGCACGCAGGCCACGGCGCCCTCGCGCAGCCGTTCGTGCGGATGGAAGGTGGCGAGCAGGCCGTGGCGATCGGCCAATACCACGGCGTCGGCGAGCGCACCTTCCGCCACGGTTCCGCGCAGAGCGAAGTCGGCGCGGCCCAGGCGCAGGATGCGCCCCTCGATCGCGCCTTCCACGCCGAGGCCCGCGTAGGCGACGATGCGTTCCGCTACCGGTCGCGCGGCGAAGTCGCCGGCCGCTTCCACGATGGCCCGCGCCAGCGGATGACTGCTGGCCCGCGCCAGCGCGGCGGCCAGCGGCAGCGCATCGCGGTCGCCGGCCAGCTGCTGGAAGTAGGGCATGGTGAGTGTGCCGGTCTTGTCGAACACCACGTGGTCCGCCTCGGCAAGCTTCTCGACCGCGTCGGGATGCGCCACCAGCACGCCACGGCGCGCAAGCACCGCCAGCGCGCGCGTCATGGCGGCGGGCACGGCCAGGGCGAAGGCGCAGGGGCAGGACACCACCAGGACGGCCAGCGTGGCGGTCAGCACGCGCGAAGGATCGAGCAGGCTCCAGCCCAGCGCGGTGAGAGCGGTGAGCGCCAGCACGCGCGCCACGAAGCGTGCCGCCGCGCGTTCGCCGGCCAGGGCCAGGCGCGGGCGTTCGGTCTGCGCGCGGGTGACGAGTGCGACGATGCCGGCCAGCGCGGTGTCCGCGCCGATACGTTCCACGCGCAGGCGCACCGGGCCGCCTTGCAGCACGCTGCCAGCGATCAGCAGATCGCCCGGATGGCGAGCGACCGGTGCGGATTCGCCGGTGAGCAGCGATTCGTCGACGCGGCAGGCGCCTTCGAGCAGGACGCCGTCGGCCGGCACGCTGCCGCCCTCCGCGACGTGCACCACATCGCCCACCCGCAGTTCGGCCGCACCGACGCGTTCGAGTGAACCGTCGGCGCGGCAGCGGTCCGCGAATACCGGCGTGAGGCGCGCCAGTGCGTCGACCAGGTCGCCCGAACGGTGCCGCGCGCGCATTTCGAGGAAGCGGCCCAGCAGCAGGAAGAACACGAACATGCTGACCGAGTCGAAGTACACCTCCGCACCGCCGCGCAGCGCTTCGGCAAGGCTTGCCGCGTAGATCAGGCTGACCGCCAGCGCCACCGGCACGTCCATGCCCTGGCGGCGCGCGCGCAGGTTGCGCCAGGCGCCGGCGAAGAACGGGCCAGCCGCGTACAGCACTACCGGGGTGGCAACGAGGAAACCGATCCAGCGCAGCAGGTCGCGGGTGCTGGCATCCATGTCCTGGAATGCGCCGATGTAGAGCGCGACGCCGTACATCATGGCCTGCATGGAGCCGAAGCCGGCCACGGCCAGGCGCTTGAGCGCGGCTCGCGTTTCGCGGCGGCGCGCGTCGTCCAGCGCGCGCGCATCCAGCGGCAGCGCGCGGTAGCCAGTGCGGGAAAGCGTGTCGAGCAGCGCGGCCAGCGTGGTCTGCGCAGGGTCCCATACGACGCGCGCGCGCGCCGCGGCGGCGTTCACCTGCACGTCGGCGACGCCGGGCAGGGCGCCGAGGCTGCGCTCGATCAGCCAGACGCAGGCGGCACAGCGCACGCCTTCGATCAGCAGGCAGACTTCGCTGCGCGCGCCGTCCACCTGGCGGACCACGTGGCGGTCGAGTTCGGGACGCGGCCAGACGCCGCTTTCGGCGAGGTCGTCGGCCTTGCGCGCTGGTGCGCTGCGCAAGCGGTAGTAGTCGCCCAGGCCGAGCTGTTCGATCCACTCGGCGGCGGCGCGGCAGCCGATGCAGCAGAATGCGCGTGTCTCGCCGCCGATGCGGGCGAGGATCGGCTCATCTTGCGGCAGCGGTTCGTGGCAGTGGTGGCAGGCGGCGTTCATCGCGCCGGCTCGCGCAGATCGGCGAAAGCGGCGCCGGCCGGCCATTCGCCGATCAGGGCGTCGTCGCGCTGTGGTGTATCGATGCGCACGTGCATGGCCAGCGGCGGCAGTGCGGGAAGCGGGGCGGCATAACTGCCATCGGGCTCGCGGCGCAGCTGCACGGTGACGTCGTGTTCCGCACGGGTGGTCCAGAACAGCAGTTGCAGCGAGGCGGGCGCCGCCTCCGCCGTGCCGGCGCGGATGATCAGGCGGCCGTCTTCGCGCGCCAGCCGTGCTCGTGAAGGCAGCACGGAGGACAGCCGCTGCGCGGACACCTGCATGCGTGCGCGGCGGTCTACGGGGTCGGGCAGTTCGGCGTCGACGTGGCGCGACGCCGTGCGTATCAGCGAAATGCACCCGCCGATCGCGGTCGCCAGTACCGCGGCGCCCAGCCATACCACCGGCTCGCGGTACCAGCGGAAGGCGCGCGCGGCGACCGCGCTCATGGCGCCGCCGCGGCCGCCACCGGCGCCGCCTGCTGGGCACGATCGCGCAGTGCGTTGTGGCGCAGCCACGCGGCGATCATGCGCACCTGATCCTCGCCCAGGCGGTCCTTCCAGGCCGGCATGTGGCCGTTGCGGCCGTCGCGGATGCTCTGCGTGACGCTGGCCAGCTCGCCGCCGTAGATCCAGCTGCGGTCGGTGAGGTCCGGTGCGCCCAGGGCCTTGTTGCCCTTGCCGTCCGCGCCGTGGCAGGCGACGCAGGTTTCCTTGAAGCGGGTCTCGCCGGCCTGAGCGCGGGCCGTATCGTGCGGCGCGCCGGACAGTCGCAACACGTAGTTGGCCACCTCGTTCACGCCCTGGTCGCCCAGCACCGCGCCCCACGGGGGCATGACGCCATCGCGGCCGTTCATCGCCGTGGCCACCACGAAGTCGCCGTCGTCGCCGTTCACCGTGAGCGCGGGGAAGCCATAACCGCCTTCGGCCTTGGTGCCGTGGCACGCGGCGCAGTTGTCCTGGAACAGGCGATCGCCGTACTGCAGGGCGACGTGATCCTGCGACAGGCGGTCCACCGGGTACTGGCGATAGCGGGCGAACAGCTCGCCGAGTTTCCTGGCGTTCTCCTCGCGCGCTTCGGCCACCTGCTGTTCGGACGTCCAGCCCAGCACGCCCTTGTAGCTGCCGAAGCCGGGGAACAGCACCAGGTATCCGATCGCCACGGCCAGCGAAGCGAGCGACATGATGGCCCACCAGCGCGGCAGCCTGCGCACGGACTCGCGCAGCTTGCCGCCGTCCCAGGCGTGGCCGGTGGTGCCGTCGCCCTCGATCGGGATCTTCACCCGCGTGCCGTAGAAGTACAGGAAGATCGCCAGGCCGATGTTGCTGGTAATCAGCACGCCGACGTAGATGCTCCAGAACAGGCTCATCGGGCGTTCTCCTCGGTGCGCGGCAGGACGCGGTCGTGCTCCAGCGGCAGGCGCGCGGCGTCGTCGAAGGTCTTCTTGTTGTGGCGGCTCCAGGCCCAGGCCCAGATGCCGAGGAACAGGCTCATCAGCACCAGGATGCTGATGCCGTACAGATGTCCGATCCAGCTGGCGGTCATGGGGCGTTCTCCGCGGGGACGGCGGCGTGCACGCCGGCGGCGGGCAGGGCCGTGCCCAGGCCTTGCAGGTAGGCGACGATGGCGTCCATCTCGGTCTTGCCCTTGAGTGCGGCGGGTGCGGCGGCGATGTCGGCGTCGGTATAAGGCGTGCCCAGCTGGCGCAGCACCTTCATGCGGGCCTGCACGTCAGCGGCGTCGAGCGGTCGGTCGGCCAGCCAGGGATAGCCGGGCATGTTGGAGTCCTTGCCGCCCGGCACGCTGCGCGGGTCGACCAGGTGCCGGCGTTGCCAGTCGTCGCTGTACTTGCCGCCGACGCGCCCCAGGTCGGGGCCGGTGCGCTTGCTGCCCCACTGGTGCGGGTGGTCGTACACGGACTCGCCCGCGTCGGAGTAGTGGCCGTAGCGTTCGGTCTCGGCGCGCAGCGTGCGGATCATCTGCGAGTGGCAGCCGTAGCAGCCTTCGCGCACATAAGTGTCGAAGCCGGCCAGGCGCAGCGGGTCGCGCGGTTCCACGCCGGGCAGCGGCTTGACCACGTGGGCCTGGAAGAACAGCGGGATGATCTCGGCCAGGCCGCCGAAGGAGACGGCCAGGGCGATCAGCACGCCGAGCAGGCCGGCGTGGGTCTCGATGAACTCGAAGTAGCGGTAGCGGCGGAAGCCGGTATTCTGCATGTCGCTCATGGCTCAGGCTCCCTGCGGGATGGCGACGGGTTCGACGCCGCGCTCGCGCGCGGGAGCCCAGGTGCGCCACATGTTCCAGGCCATCACGCCCATGCCGGCGACGATCATGGCGCCGCCCATCGCGCGGATGATGTACATCGGCTGGATGGCGCGCAGGCTGTCCATGAAGCTGTAGGCGAGCGAGCCGCTGGGCAGGGTCTGGCGCCACATCACGCCTTCGGTGACGCCGGCGGTCCACATCGCGAACACGTACATGATGGTGCCGCCGACGTGCATCCAGAAATGCACGTTGATGGCGCGCACCGAATGCATTTCCTCGCGGCCGAGCACGCGCGGGGCCATCGAATAGAGCGAGCCGATGGTAATCATCGCCACCCAGCCGAGCGCGCCCGAATGCACGTGGGCGATGGTCCAGTCGGTGTAGTGGGAGAGCGCGTTGACGCTCTTGATCGCCATCATCGAACCTTCGAAGGTGGCCGCGGCGTAGAACACCAGCGCCATCACCATGAACTTGGAGATGGGATCGGTCTTGAGCTTGTACCAGACACCGTTGTAGGTCATCAGGCCGTTCGCGGCCGAACCCCAGCTGGGCATCAGCAGGATCAGCGAGAAGATCATGCCCACCGACTGCACCCAGTCCGGCAGCGCCGTGTACAGCAGGTGGTGCGAGCCCGCCCACATGTACATGGAGATCAGCGCCCAGAAGTTGACGATGGAGAAGCGGTAGCTCCACAGCGGCCGGTCGGCCTGGCGCGGCACGAAGTAGTACATCATCGCCAGGAAGCCGGCGGTCAGGAAGAACGCCACCGCGTTGTGGCCGTACCACCATTGCACCATCGCATCGACCGCGCCGGAGTACACGATGTACGACTTGGTCGCCGACACCGGGATGGCGATGTTGTTGACGATGTGCAGCAGGCCCACCGCGATGATGAAGGCGCCGTAGTACCAGTTGGCCACGTAGATGTGGCGGATGCGGCGGCGCGCCAGGGTGCCGAAGAAGTTCCAGCCGAAGGCGACCCAGACCACCGCGATCAGCAGGTCGATCGGCCATTCCAGCTCGGCGTATTCCTTGCTCTGGGTGATGCCCAGCGGCAGCGTGATCACCGCCGCCACCAGCACCGCCTGCCAGCCCCAGAAGGTGAAGCTGGCGAGCTTGTCGGAGAACAGGCGGGCGTGGCAGGTGCGCTGCACCACGTAGTAGCACGAGGCCATCAGCGCACTGCCGCCGAAGGCGAAGATCACGCCATTGGTGTGCAGCGGGCGGATGCGGCTGTAGGTGAGCCACGGGATGTCGAAGTTGAGGGCGGGCCAGGCGAGCTGGGCCGCGGCGAGCAAGCCGACGGCCATGCCGACGATGCCCCAGAAGACGGCCGCGGCCAGGAACTGGCGCACGACCTTGTCGTTATAGGTCAGTGGTTCCGGTGGTGAGATGCCCATGGGCGTCGGTGCCTGCGTGGTGTTGGCGCGCAGGGTAAGGAGTGGGGGTGGGGGCGTTATTGATGCTGGTCAATTGGGGTGGGCGGTTTGTCGCGGTTGGTGGGGGTGTGCGGCGTTATGTCGCTGGAGGGTTGTGTGCGTTGCGCGCGTGAGGATTTGCCCGTGATTTCGATGGGGCGTTTTTGTTTGTGTAGCGGGGAGAACGACCGGAGGGTGGCTCCGAAGGGGCGAGCGTAGCGAGTCATCCAGTGGCGGTTTCGCTCGGTTGTCGCGACGTGGTCGCCAGTCTTGTCTCGCCCCTCGCGGGGCGAGGGTTTCGCTCTCCTGCCGGAGAGCGAGTTACTTCTTCTTGCTTGCCCAAGAAGAAGTAACCAAGAAGAAGGGCCCCCTGCGCGGCGCCCTCCGCAGCCTTCGCTGCTGCGGGTGCGTTGAGGGCTGGCCGGGCTTTTCGATCGGGCATCCTTGCCCGAATCGAAAAGGCGGGGACGTCCTGTCCCCGCCCGCCTTTGGCGGCCTGATCGTCCAGCCCTCACCGCCGCGAAGGGAACCCGGGAGATCAAGAGCTGTACGGAGCGTCGCTTCGCTCGCTCTTGTTTAGTTTTCGCCTCGGTACCGCACTTCTCCTTCTCCCCGCCGGGGAGAAGGCGGGATGAGGGGCGGGTGCTCGCGACGGCGCCGCTACTGCAACAAATACTCCCCAATCACCCGCAGCCCCTTCGCATCCAGCACCTCCAACCCAGGCCTCTCGATGCGGATCAACCCGGCGTCTCGAAATCTTGCCAACAGCCGGCTCACGGTTTCCGTGGCCAGGTGCAGGTGGTTGCCGATGTCGGCGCGGGACATGGGGAGGGGGAGGTGGTCGGGGGCGAGGCCGAGCGTGGCGCGGCGGTCGAGCAGGTCGATGAGGAAGGCGGCCATGCGTTCCTCGGCGGAGTAGTCGCTGCCGCTGAGCTGGCGCTGGTGGATCTGGCGGCTCATGGCGTGGAGCAGGTGCGTCTGGATCTCGGGCTGGCGGGTGGCGAGGGTGCGCAGGGTGTCGAAGGGGAAGCGGCAAAAGCGGGCGCGGCCGAGGGCGATGGCGGCGTTGTCGTGGTAGCCCAGGCAGATCGCGTCCAGGCCGAACCATTCGCCGGGGAGATGGAAAGCCAGCACGCGCTCGCGGCCGGCGCGGTCCACCGTCACCGTCTTGGCCATGCCCGCCTGCACGGCGTAGAGCGCGCGGAACGGGGTGCGCGGGCGGTACAGGTATTCGCCGTCGCGCAGCATGCCCACGCGCTCCACGATGCAGCGCAGGCCGGCCAGTTCTTCCTTGCCGTAGCCGCCGGCCTGGCAGGCCGGGACGTGGGCGCAGCCGGCGCAGCCCGGGGCGATAGGCGGGCGTGCGGAACGCGGGGGCGAGGCGGGGCCGGTGGCGCGGTGTTCGAGGGGGGCGTTCTCGATGGCGTAGGCGACGGACATGCCGGATCTCCCTGGGGCGTTGCGTCGTCAACCATGATGAGTACCCACTGCGCGCGCGGCATGTCCGTGCGCGGTTATGCCGCGCGGCGTTCCGACGCGCCTTTCCGGGGGCCTCCGCGGTCATGAAGCCGCCTTGCCGGTTGAAGTATCCTTGCGGCTTGCCGCGCGCAGGTGGCGGCCTTCTCATCCAGCCGGTTTCTCCATGAGCGACAAGTCTTCTTCCATTCCCCGTCCGGCCGAGCCCGGTCAGCGCCGCCCTAGCGTGGGCGTGCGCATCGGCAAGGTCACGGTGGGCGGCGGCGCGCCGATCGTGGTGCAGTCGATGACCAACACCGACACCGAGGATCCGGCCAGCACCGCGAAGCAGATCGCCGAACTGGCCCGCGCCGGTTCCGAGCTGGTGCGCATCACGGTGAACACGCCGGCCGCGGCAGCGGCGGTACCGCGCATCCGCGAGCGGCTGGAGATGATGGGCGTGGAGGTGCCGATCATCGGCGACTTCCATTACAACGGTCACCAGCTGCTGGAGCAGGAGCCCGCCTGCGCCGAGGCGCTGGCCAAGTACCGCATCAATCCGGGCAATGTCGGCTTCGGCAAGAAGAAGGACAGCCAGTTCGCCGCGATCATCGAGAAGGCCATCCAGTACGGCAAGCCGGTGCGCATCGGTGCCAACTGGGGATCGCTGGACCAGTCGATGGTCGCCGCGCTGATGGACGAGAACCACCAGCGTGCCGAACCGTGGGATGCGGCGCTGGTGGCGCGCGAGGCGTTGATCCGTTCCGCGCTGGACTCGGCCATCCGCGCCGAGGAGATCGGCCTGCCGCGCGAGCGCATCATTCTTTCCTGCAAGGTTTCCGGCGTGCAGGAGCTGATCGCGGTGTACCGCGACCTGGCCGAGCGCTGCGACTATGCCTTGCACCTGGGCCTGACCGAGGCCGGCATGGGCTCGAAGGGCATCACCGCGTCCAGCGCGGCGCTGGCGGTGCTGTTGCAGGAAGGCATCGGCGACACCATTCGCATCTCGCTCACGCCGGAACCGGGCGCCTCGCGCACGGGCGAGGTGGTGGTGGCGCAGGAACTGCTGCAGACCATGGGCCTGCGCGCGTTCACTCCGCTGGTCACCGCCTGCCCGGGCTGCGGCCGCACCACCAGCGAGTTCTTCCAGGAACTGGCCAAGACGGTGCAGGGGCACGTGCGCGAGCGCATGCCGGAGTGGCGCGTGAAGTACGACGGCGTGGAGAACCTCACCCTGGCGGTGATGGGCTGCGTGGTGAACGGGCCGGGCGAATCCAAGCACGCCAACATCGGTATTTCGCTGCCGGGCAACGGCGAAGCGCCGGCCGCGCCGGTGTTCATCGACGGCGAGAAGGCCATGACGCTGCGCGGCGACAACATCGCGGCAGAGTTCATCGGCATCCTGGACGACTACGTCGCCCGGCGCTACGCGGCGCGCGGCGGCTGACCGAGGCGGCGCGGCCACGAGGATTTCCCGCATGACCACGCCGCTCCCTGAAGAAGCCATCCTGCAGGCCTGGCGCCAGAACGCCGGGCCGTGGGCCGAGGCTGTCCGCGCGCAGCGCATCGAGAGCCGCAAACGGGTCACCGATGCCGTCATCCTGGAGGCGGTGCTGGCGCAGTCGCCACGCTGCGTCATCGACCTGGGTTGCGGCGAGGGCTGGCTGGCCCGCGCGCTGGCGGCACGGGGCGTGGACGTGCTCGGCGTCGACGCGGTGCCGGCGCTGGTGGAGGCGGCGCGTACGCAGGGCGGCGGCCGGTTCGAGGTCATGACGTACGAGCAGATCGGCGCGGGCGAACTGCGAGCGAAAGCCGACGTGGCGGTGTGCAATTTTTCCTTGCTGGGGCAGGCGTCCACGGATGCCGTGCTGGCCGCCGTACCGGCCCTGCTCGAACCCGGCGGCGTACTGCTGGTGCAGACGCTGCACCCCGTCACCGCGTGCGGCGAGCTGCCGTATCGCGACGGCTGGCGCGAAGGTTCGTGGGCCGGTTGCGGCGATGGCTTCGGCGAGGCGGCGCCATGGTATTTCCGCACGCTCGGCGGCTGGCTCGACACCTTCACCGCCTGCGGCCTGCATCTGCTGCGCATCGAGGAACCGTTGCACCCGGACAGCGGCCGGCCGGCATCGATCCTGTTCGCGCTGGCGGCCAGCCGGCCCACGACCTGACGCACACCCGCCGGCGGCTGGTTGGCGCTAAGCTCTCCGCTCACGCCCGCGGACAGGAGGTTCCTGGGCGGCAAGGGGGATGGAATGGCACTGAAGCCTCAAGTACGCACGGTGCTTGCGTACGTGATCGCGGCCAGCGCTTGGATCTGGCTGTCGAATCTCGTGCTGCGCCACCTGGTGAGCAATACGGAAGCGCTGGGCCTGTGGCAAAGCGTCAAGGGCACCGTCTTCGTCGTCGTCACCGGTGCGCTGCTGTACGTGATGCTCGACCGTGATTACCGCCGCATGAAGCAGTCCAACCTGCGCCTGCTCCAGGGCAACGAGGAGGCGCTGCGGGCGCTGGTCCACGCGATGGACATCCGCCACAAGGAAACGCGCGACCACTCCGACCGCGTGATGCGGATGACGCTGGCGCTGGCGCGGCTGGCCGGCATCGGCGGCGAGGAGCTGCGCCGCATCCGTTTCGGCGCCTTGCTGCACGACATCGGCAAGCTCGCCTTGCCGGATGCCATCCTGATCAAGCCCGGTCCGCTCACCGAAGAGGAGATCACGGTGATGCGCACGCATCCGCGGCTTGGCTACGACCTGCTGCAGCAGGTGGATTTCCTGCGCGATGCGGTCGACATCCCGTACAACCATCATGAGCGCTGGGACGGCGGCGGTTATCCGCGCGGCTTGCGCGCCGAGCAGATTCCGCTGGCCGCGCGCGTGTTCAGCGTGGTGGACGTCTGGGATGCGCTGAGCTTTCCGCGCGTCTACAAACCGGCCTGGCCGGAAGACGAAGTGATCGCCTACCTGCGCAAGATCGCCGGCAGCCAGCTCGATCCGGCGCTGGTGGCGCTGTTCCTGGCCAACTACGACGACATCAAGCGGGCGGGCATGGCGCCGGAGGCATAGCGCGTCAAGCCGCTTTCGCCGCGTTGAAGGTCCGCCGATACTGGGCCGGCGACGTGCGGAACGCGCGCTGGAAATGCTGGCGCAGCGTGACCGGCGAACCCAGCCCTATCGCGCCGGCGATGCGTTCCAACGGCAGGTTGGTGGTTTCCAGCAGGCGTTGCGCTTCGCTCAGCCGCTGCGACATCAGCCATTCGCCGAAGCTGGTACCGGTGAGCTGGCGGAAATGGCGGGTGAAACTGCGCCGGCTCATCGCGGCTCGCTCGGCGATCTCATCCAGGTTGTGCGGCTGGTGCAGCTTGCGGCGGACGTTCTCCAGCAGCTTGCCCAGGCGTTCGTCCCCGGCCATCGCCGGCACCGGCTGCTCGATGAATTGCGCCTGCCCGCCGTGGCGGAACGGCGAGACCACCATGCGGCGCGCGATGCGGTTGGCGTGTTCGCTGCCCAGCAATTGGCGCACCAGGTGCAGGCAGCAGTCGATGCCGGCGGCCGCGCCGGCGGACGTGACCACCTGGCCGGCATCCACATAGAGCACGTCCGGGTCCACTTTCGCGGTCGGGAACTGCCTGGCCAACTCATCGGTGGCGATCCAGTGCGTGGTGGCACGCCGTCCGTCGAGCAGGCCTGCGTGGCCGAGGACGAAGGCGCCCATGCACAGGCCCACGATGCGCTTGCCGCGCGCGGCGGCCTGCCGGAGGGCGTCCAGCAAGGCCTGCGGCGGGCGTTCCTGCGCATCGCGCCAGGAAGGCACGATCACGACGTCGGCATGGCGCAGTTCGTCCAATCCGTAATCGGTGGCGAGGAGAAAGCCCGAGGCGCTGCGCAAGCGCTTGCCTTCGGCCGAGCACACGCGCAGCCGGAATGGCGAATCCTGCTGGCGCAGCACGGCATCGAACACGCCGCAAGGCACGGAGAGATGGAAGGGGAGAATGTCGTTGAACGCCACGACGGCGATGCGGATCTTGCGCATGCGAGTTTCCGGTTGGCCCGATCGCATCGATGATTGTCCTTCAGGCCACTCCTGCGCAAGTGGCCGGAAGCGCAGCATGTGCACACTTTCCAACGCAAGGAGCCATGCCATGAACGCCAAGTCCCCCCGTCGCGCACTGATCGTAATCGACGTGCAGAACGAGTACTTCAGCGGCAACCTGCAGATCGAATACCCGCCGGTGTCCGACAGCCTGCCGAAGATCGCACGCGCCATGGATGTAGCAGCAGCGGCCGGCATTCCAGTGATCGTCATCCAGCAGAACTCACCCGCCGGCGGCCCGGCCTTTGCCGAGGGCTCGCATGGCTGGGAGCTGCATCCGGAAGTAGCGCGCCGCCATCGCGACGCCTTCTTCGGCAAGCCGTTGCCGAGTGCCTTCGCCGATACCGGCCTGGCCGCGTGGCTGGATGCGCAGGGCATCGACACGCTCACCGTCGTGGGCTACATGACGCACAACTGCAACGACACCACGATGAAGCATGCGTTCGATCGCGGCATGGCCGTGGAATTCCTGCACGACGCCTCGGGCGCCGTCTCCTATGCCAACCGCGCCGGGCACGCGACGGCAGAGGAGATCCACCGCGTGTTCATGGTGGTGGAGCAGTCGCGCTTCGCGGCGGTGCTGAGCGTAGAGGAGTGGGAACGCTGCCTGGCGACCGGCGAGGCGCCGGTGCGCGAGGACATCCTCGCTTCGTATGCGAATGCGCGGAAGCTGCGCGAGGCCAAGGCGGCGTAACGCACTTTGCCCCCTCTCCCCTCCGGGGAGAGGGCTGGGGTGAGGGGCCGAGCGGAGCGTGGAAGCGGAAAGCGATATCGAGCCTCGCGTGAAGAGCCTTTCCGGCGAGCCCCGGCCTCTCATCACATTGCGACCAACGAACACCTATGGGGCCGTCATCTTCACCCCAGAGGAGAGATGCGTGCCATGAATCACCCTCTCCTCAACCCCGCCATCGTCTCTTCCACCAACGGCGTGAAGCGCTTCCAGTTCCCCGGCTGACCGGGCAGGCGCACCAGCTGGCGCACGGTGCCGAGGAACTGTTCGCGCGGGTATTCCACCGCGCCCAGGCTGAGCAGATGGCTGTTGGTGACCTGCGCGTCGATGAGCGGATAGTCCCAGCGGTGCAGCAGCTGCCCCAGCGCGAGCAAGGCCAGCTTGGAACCGCCGCTCTCGCGGCTGAACATCGATTCGCCGCAGAACAGCCGTCCTACCGTGACGCCGTAGATGCCGCCGACGAGGCGCTCGCCTTCCCACACCTCGACGCTGTGCGCATGGCCCATGTCGTGCAGTTGCGTGTAGGCGTCGACCATCGCCGGCACGATCCAGGTGCCGAGCTGGCCGGGGCGTGGGGCCGCGCAGGCTTCGACGATGACGGGGAAGGCGTGGTCCAGGGTGATGCGCCAGGACTTGTGTCCGATCTGCCGGCGCAGGCTGCGGTTGGCCTTGAGCCGGTCGGTATGGAGCACGCAGCGCGGATCGGGCGACCACCACAGGATCGGCTCGTCCTCGTTGTACCAGGGGAAGATGCCGCGCGCGTACGCCGCCAGCAGCCGGCGCGGCGACAGATCGCCGCCGAAGGCGAGCAAGCCATTGGGATCGGCCATGGCCCGGCCGGGATCGGGGAACTGCTCGGGATGGGCGGCGTCGAGCAGGGGCAGGCGGATCATGGTCAGGCGTCGCGGTGGGCGTACGGGCTGTGGTCGAGCAGGTCGGCGGCATAAGCGTCGACTGCTTCGGCTTCGCGCGCAAGCGCCGCGCGCACGGCTTTGCGGAACGCCGGATCAGCCAGGTAATGGCGCGAATGGGTACGTGCCGGCAGAAAACCGCGCGCCAGCTTGTGCTCGCCCTGGGCGCCGGGCTCGAAGCGCTGGAGGCCTTCGCGGATGGCGTGCTCGATGCCCTGGTAATAGCAAAGTTCGAAATGCAGGCCGGGTACCTCGATGTGGCTGCCCCAGTAGCGGCCGTACAGCGCGTCGGTACTCTGCAGGAACAGCGCCATCGCCACCATGCGCTCGCCGTCCCAGGCGAGGGCGAGATGAGTGGCTTTGCCGAGCGCCGATCCGAGGCTGAGGAAGAAGCGGCGGGTCAGCGCCGCGTGATTGCCCTTGGCGTCGAAGGTGCTCTCGTAGAGGCGATGCACTTCGCGCCACTCGTCCTCGCCGAGGCTGTCGCCACGGCGCCATTCCAGGCGCAGGCCGGCGCGGGCGACGTGCGCGCGCTCCTGGCGGATGTTCTTGCGCTTCTTGTGGTTGAGCGCGGCGAGGAAGTCCTCGAAGCTGTCGTAGCCGTGGCCGTTCTGGTCGCGGTTGGGCCAGTGGAACTGCACGTCGGAGCGCACAAGCCAGTCGCCGTCGAAGGCGGGCAGGTCGTCGGGCGCGAGGAAGTTGGCATGCACGGAGGAAAGTCCGTGCCGGTCCGCCAGCTCGCGCATCGCTGCCACCAGCGCCCGTCGGCGGTGCGGCGCGTCCTCGCCATGCCCGGCAAGCAGGCGCGGGCCAGGCACGGGCGAGTAGGGCACGGCGTTGAGCAGCTTGGGGTAATAGTCGCCGCCGGCGCGTTCCCAGGCGGAGGCCCAGCTCCAGTCGAACACGAATTCGCCGTGCGAGTTGCCCTTCAGATAGAGCGGCGCGGCTGCCACCAGGCGGTCCTCTTCGTAGAGGCCCAGGTGGTGGGCGCGCCAGCCCCAGTCCTCGCGGATGCAGCCGGTGGCTTCCAGCGCGGCGAGGAAGGCATGCGAGAGGAAGGGGTTGCCGTCGGCGCGCAGTGCATCCCAGGCGCCGGCAGGCATCTCTTCGATGCGCGGATGAAAACGAGCTTCCAGCACGGCCTGCCGTTCCACGGCCACCGGTGGACGATGGCCGCGCGTCATTCAGTGGACCGCCGGCAGGCGGGCCGCGATGCGTTCGACGAAGGCATCGGGCCGGCCGAAGTCCTGGTGGTGCGTCAGCAGCTGCATCGCGCCGCCGATTTCCAGCACCAGGGTGGGGAAGCCCTGGCCGCCGACGTCGCCCAGCAGGCGACGGCTGGCCTGGACGTGTTCGATCACGTCGTGCGCGAGCGCGCTTTCGAGCGCCTCGGCGAAGCGCGTGCCGGGCAAGCCGATCTCCTCGGCCAGCTCGGTTAGCACGTCGTGTTCCACCACGCGCAGGCCGCGCTGGTAGTGCGCGTTCTGGATCGCCGCCAGCATGGGGTAGGCGGCCTCGGGATGCAGCGATTCGGCGGCGAGGATGGCCGCGATCGGCGGCAGCGAATACAGCACGGTGCTCTGCTCGGCGAGCAGGCCCTCGGTGTAGGCGTCGCCGAACGGCTGTCCGCTGATCTGCTCGATGCGCTCGTCCGCGCGGACGATGTGCTCGGCCATCGACGGGGTCAGTTCCTGCGGCTCGGCGAACAGGGCGCCGCCGTGCAGGCGCAGCGCGAGACGGTCGCCGAGCATGGCGACCGCGGCGCTCACCAGCGGCTGGGCGCCGTAGCACCAGCCGCACAGCGGGTCGTGGATGTAGTGCAGCGTGGCCAGCGGAGTGCTCATCAGGCCGGGGTCTGCTGGTCCAGCCAGCGCTCGGCGTCCAGCGCGGCCATGCAGCCGAAGCCGGCGGAGGTGATGGCCTGGCGGTAGACGTGGTCGGCCACGTCGCCGGCAGCGAACACGCCCGGCACCGAAGTCATGGTGGCGAGGCCGTTCTGGCCGCTGCGGATCTTCAGGTAACCGTCCTGCATGTCCAGCTGGCCTTCGAAGATGCCGGTGTTGGGCGTGTGGCCGATGGCGACGAAGAAGCCGGTGGCCTGGATGTCGCGGGTGGCGCCGGAGTTGACGTCCTTCACGCGCACGCCGGTGACGCCGCTGGTGTCGCCCAGCACCTCGTCGATGGTGTGGTTCCACACCAGCTCGATCTTGCCGGCGGCGGCCTTCTCGAACAGCTTGTCCTGCATGATCTTTTCGGCGCGCAGCTTGTCGCGGCGGTGCACCAGGGTGACCTTGCTGCACAGGTTGGACAGGTACAGCGCCTCTTCCACGGCGGTGTTGCCGCCGCCGACCACCACCACTTCCTGCTCGCGGAAGAAGAAGCCGTCGCAGGTGGCGCAGGCGGAGACGCCCTTGCCCTTGAAATGCTGCTCGCTCTCGATGCCGAGGTATTTGGCGGTGGCGCCCGTGGCGATGATCAGCGCGTCAGCGGTGTATTCGCCGGAGTCGCCCTTGAGGCGGAACGGGCGCTGGCTCAGGTCGGCGCTATGGATGTGGTCAAACACCATCTCGGTCTTGAAGTGCTCGGCGTGCTCGGCCAGGCGCGTCATCAGTTCCGGGCCCTGCACAGCCTTGTCGCCAGGCCAGTTCTCCACGTCGGTAGTGGTCATGAGCTGGCCGCCCTGTTGCAGGCCGGTGACCAGAGTCGGCTTGAGGTTCGCGCGGGCCGCGTACACGGCCGCGGTGTAGCCGGCGGGGCCGGAGCCGAGGATCAGCAGGCGGCTGTGCTTGGGGGTGCTCATGGTTATAATCCTTGGGTGTTATTTGCAACTTGGAATTGCTATTCGTTCCGGCCTTTACGGCGGTTTCCTCACACCGGTTCAAGGGCGCGGCGAAACGTCGGAGCCCGGCAGTCGGAGCCCGACAGAATGGGGAAGACGGATGGCCGATTCAAGGTTGAATGATGGGGCTGAGCGATTCGAGGTCGAAGGATCGAGGCGTCCCCATCGTTCGCGCACGGCCGGCGGGGTTCATCCCGCGCTCAAGGGCCGGCGCCGAGGATCGGTCGCTTGCGTTTCGCCCCGGCTCCGGCCGGGGCGTTGATTTGGGTCCCGCGGGGGCGTGGGGACAAGGTTCGTGAGACCGGGGTCCTGGCTTTTGCCCGGGCGAAGCAGTAGAAGCTGGCCGCTGAGGCCGGCACGCGAGGAATACGGTGGCGCGTAGCGCGAACGTCAAGAAAGTGAAGGAAAAGGAACGCACTGGCCTCAGCGAGGAGCTGAAGCGCCGGCTGCGCGAGGCGGGGGCGCTGCTGTTGCTGCCGCTGGCGCTGTACCTGCTGGTCTGCCTGTTCAGCTACAACGACCAGGACCCGAGCTGGGGCCATGCCAGCACGGTGGAGCATGCGCGCAACTTCGGCGGCGAGGTGGGCGCCAATATCGCCAACCTGCTGCGCTACATCTTCGGCCTCGTCGCGTACTGCTTCCCGCTGCTGCTGCTGGGGCTGGGCGTGCAGGTGCTGCGCAACCGCGGCGTGCGCACGGTGCAGCCGTGGGAACCATCGCTGCGGCTGATCGGCTCGGTGTTCTTCTTCATCACCGCGCCGGCGCTGCTGTACCTGAAGTTCCCCGCGGAACCGGTGCTGCCCCAGGGCGTGGGCGGCATCATCGGCATGTGGGTGGGCCGCGGCCTGTTGCATGCCTTCGGCGATACCGGTGCGCCGCTGCTGCTGCTGGCCATCTTCCTGATCGCGGTGACGCTGGCCACCGGGCTGTCCTGGTTCAAGCTGATGGATCTGACCGGGCAGGGCATTCTGAAGATCGCCGGCTGGTTCGGCGGCAAGCTGAAAGAGGCGCCCGAAGTGCTGGCGGCGCGCCAGGCCCGCGCCGAGCGCGAAGTGGTCAAGAAGGTCGAGGCGGTCAAGCAGGCCAAGCGCGAGCCGGTGCGTATCGAGGCACCGCCGCCGCCGGCGCCCAAGAGCGAGCGCGCCAAGGTGGAGACGCAGATCCCGCTGTTCACCGGGGCATCGTCCGCGGGCGAGCTGCCGCCGCTGTCGCTGCTGGACGAAGCGCCGCCGCAGGGGCCGGGCTATTCCGAGGAAACCCTCGAAGTGCTGTCGCGCCAGGTCGAGCTGAAGCTCAAGGATTTCCGCATCGAGGCCAAGGTGGTGGGCGTGTATCCGGGCCCGGTGATCACCCGCTTCGAGCTGGAGCCCGCCGCGGGCGTGCGCGGTTCGCAGGTGTCGAGCCTGGACAAGGACATCGCGCGCGGCCTGTCGGTGGTGAGCGTGCGCGTGGTGGACGTGATCCCGGGCAAGAACGTGATCGGCCTGGAGATCCCCAACGCCAAGAAGCAGATCGTGTACCTCTCGGAGATTCTCCGCTCGGAGCGGTACGACCAGACCAAGTCGCCGCTGGCGCTGGCGCTGGGCAAGGACATCGCCGGGCGCCCGGTGGTGGCAGACCTGGCGAAGATGCCGCACCTGCTGGTGGCCGGCACCACCGGTTCGGGCAAGTCGGTGGCGGTGAACGCCATGGTGCTGAGCCTGCTGTACAAGGCCAGCGCCAAGGACGTGCGCATGATCATGATCGACCCGAAGATGCTGGAGCTCTCGGTCTACGAGGGCATCCCGCATCTGCTCGCGCCGGTCGTCACCGACATGAAGGAAGCCGCCAACGCGCTGCGCTGGTGCGTGGCCGAGATGGAGCGCCGCTACAAGCTGATGGCCGCGGTGGGCGTGCGCAACCTGGCGGGCTTCAACAAGAAGGTGAAGGACGCGGAGAACGCCGGCCAGCCGCTGCTGGATCCGCTGTTCCGCCCGAATCCGGAGATGCCGAACCTGGCCGCGGAGCCGCTGGAGCCGTTGCCGTACATCGTGGTCATCATCGACGAATTCGCCGACATGATGATGATCGTCGGCAAGAAGGTCGAAGAGCTGATCGCCCGCCTGGCGCAGAAGGCGCGCGCGGCCGGCGTGCACCTGGTGCTGGCGACGCAGCGCCCCTCGGTGGACGTGATCACCGGCCTGATCAAGGCCAATATCCCGACGCGCATCGCGTTCCAGGTGTCGTCCAAGATCGACTCGCGCACGATTCTCGACCAGTCCGGCGCGGAAACGCTGCTGGGCCACGGCGACATGCTCCATCTGCCGCCCGGCACCGCCACGCCCGAGCGCGTGCACGGCGCCTTCGTGGACGACCATGAGGTACACAACGTGGTGGCCTGGCTGAAGTCGCAGGGTGCGCCGCAGTACATCGAAGGCGTGCTCGAAGAGGTGCAGGCCACCGCCGACGGCAAATTCATCAACGACTCCGGCCTGCCGCAGGACGGCGAGGAAGGCGGCGATGCCGATACCCAGCTGTACGACAAGGCGGTGCGCATCGTCACCGAGACGCGGCGCGCATCGATCTCCGGCGTGCAGCGCCACCTGCGCATCGGCTATAACCGCGCCGCCCGCCTGATCGAACAGATGGAGCAGGACGGCGTGGTGAGCGCCCCGCAGCACAATGGCAACCGCGAGGTGCTGGCGCCGCCGCCGCCGAAGTGACCGGCCTTTCCATTAAGCGATGGCGGCGCACACTCCGCCGCCATCGCCGATCCAAGCAACAGGGACTTCCATGAACCGCTTCCTCGCTTTCTGTGCCGCCCTGGCCCTCACGGTCGGCGGCGCCGTCCACGCCGCGGCCGGCCCGGCCCGCGCGCGGCTGGACGCCTTCGCCAACGGCCTGCATTCGCTGACCGGCAACTTCACGCAGACGCTGACAGACGCCAACGGCGGCAAGGGCAAGACCAGTTCCGGCACGCTGGCGCTGGAAGCCCCGCGCCAGTTCCGCTGGGAGACATTGACGCCGTACAAGCAGACCATCGTCGCTGACGGCAGCCGCGTGTGGCTGTACGACCCGGACCTGGAGCAGGTGACGGTGCGCGTGCAGAGCACCGAAGAAGCGCACAGTCCGCTCACCGTGCTCACCGATCTCAAGCAGATGGACCGCGACTTCAAGGTGGCGGAGCAGGGCGAGCACGACGGCCTGGCCTGGCTGCGCCTCACCTCGGCCGCCAAGGACCCGCAGTTCGACTACGCCGACCTCGGCTTCGACGCCAGCGGCCTGGCGCGCATGACCTTCCGCGACCAGCTCGGCGCCGTGACCGAGATTCGTTTTTCCGGCTGGCAGCGCAATCCGCCGATTCCGCCGGCGACGTTCAATTTCGTGCCGCCGAAGGGCGCCGACGTGATCGGCGACGCTCCGGTGATCCAGACCCAACCGCTGAAGGACTGATCGCACTCCCATGCTGCGCCAGCTGCCGCGCTGGGCCTGGATCGGCGGAGGCCTGCTGGCCTTCATCGCCGGGATGATCAACGCGGTCGGCTTCATGGGATTCCGCCACCAGGCGATTACCCATCTCACCGGCACCGCCACCCTGATGGGCGTGGCCGCGGCCGAAGGCAACCGCGGCGAGCTGCTGCACTGGGCGCTGGCCATCGCGGCGTTCCTGGCCGGCGCGGTGCTCAGCGGCTTCATCGTGCAGCAGCATACGTTGAAGCTCGGGCGGCGCTACGGCGTGGCACTGATGGTGGAATCGGCCCTGCTGTTTTCGGCGGTGCCCTTGATCCACGCCGGCAACGACATCGGCCTGTACCTGGCCTCGATCGCCTGCGGCCTGCAGAACGCCATGGCCAGCACCTACAGCGGCGCCACGTTCCGCACCACGCATCTCTCGGGCATCTTCACCGACCTGGGCATCTATCTCGGCCAACGCCTGCGCGGGCTGGAGGTGGACATGCTGCGCATCCAGGTGTGCGTGCTGGTGGCCGGCAGTTTTATCGCAGGTAGCGCGGTGGGCGCGCTGGCATTCGGCACGCTGGCCGAGCGTACCTTGCTGTTGCCGGCAGTGATGACCGGGGCGATCGGGCTGGTCTATGCCGTGTATCGACATCGCCATCTGACGGATTGAGTAGCGAAATCGCCTGGGGGGAACCCAGCCCTTGCCGCGCCCCGCGGCTTCCCCGCGTTATGATTCCCCGCATGTCCGCCCGCGGTTCCTCCGACCTCTTCCCCGAATCCGACGACCTCAAGCCGCTGGCCGAGCGCATGCGGCCGCGCAGCCTGGATGAGATCGTGGGCCAGCAGCGCGTGCTCGCGCCGGGCAAGGCCTTGCGCCGCGCGCTGGAAGCCGGCCGCGTGCATTCGATGGTGCTGTGGGGGCCGCCGGGCTGCGGCAAGACCACGCTGGCGTTGCTGGTGGCGCGCTACGCCGATGCCGATTTCCGCGCGATCTCCGCCGTGCTGTCCGGCTTGCCGGAGGTACGCAAGGCGTTGGCCGAGGCCGAGGCCAACTTCGCGCAGGGGCGGCGCACGGTGCTGTTCGTGGACGAGGTGCACCGTTTCAACAAGGCGCAGCAGGATGCGTTCCTGCCGCACATCGAGCGCGGCGTGATCATCTTCATCGGCGCCACCACCGAGAACCCCTCGTTCGAACTCAATTCCGCACTGTTGTCGCGCTGCCGCGTGCATGTGCTGGAGGCGGTATCGGCGGACGACATCGTCAGTGCGCTGAAGCGAGCGCTCGATGATGCGGAGCGTGGCCTGGGCGGGCAGGGGCTTTCGGTCAGCGACGAATCGCTGCACCTGATCGCGCGAGCCGCCGACGGCGACGTCCGGCGTGCGCTGACCTTGCTGGAAATCGCCGCCGAGCTGGCCGAGGACGGCCGCATCGACGAGGCGACGCTCGAGCAGGTGCTGGCCGATCGCACGCGCCGTTTCGACAAGGGCGGAGAGCAGTTCTACGACCAGATCTCGGCATTGCATAAGTCCGTGCGATCGTCCGATCCGGATGCGGCTGTGTACTGGCTGTGCCGCATGCTGGACGGCGGCGTGGACCCGCTGTACCTCGCGCGGCGCATGACCCGCATGGCGGTAGAAGACGTCGGCCTGGCCGAGCCGCGCGCATGGCGCATGGCGCTGGACGCGTGGGATACGTACGAACGGCTCGGCAGCCCCGAGGGCGAGCTGGGGCTGGCACAGCTCGCGATCTGGCTCGCCATCGCGCCGAAGAGCAATGCGGCCTACACGGCCTACAACCAGGCCCGCGCGGTGGTGCGCGAGACCGGCACCCTGGACGTGCCCATGCACCTGCGCAACGCGCCCACCAAATTGATGAAGGGTCTGGGCTACGGCAAGGGCTACCAGTACGACCACGACGCCGTCGGCGGCATTGCGCTGGACCAGCAATGCCTGCCGGAGGCGCTCGAAGGCACTGTGTTCTACGAGCCGGTGGAACGCGGCCTGGAATTGAAGCTGCGCGAGAAGCTGCTGAGCCTGCGCGAAGCGCGACGCCAGGCGCGAGCGAAGAGCGAGTAACGCCACGGCGCGGCATGGCGTCGCGCGGCGAACCAACGAGGCCCGCATGTCCGTCGTCTGGTATTTCGATTTCATCTCTCCCTTCGCCTGGCTGCAGTGGCCGCACATCAAGGCGCTGGCGGAAGAACGGCCGGTGACGCTACGCCCGGTGCTGCTCGCCGGGGTCCTGGATCGCGTCGGGCAGAAGGGGCCGGCGGAGATTCCGGCCAAGCGCGAATTCATCTATCGCCACGTGCTGTGGCGCGCGCGGCAGGCCGGGTATCCGCTGCATTTCCCGCCGCGGCATCCGTTCAATCCGCTGGCCGCGCTGCGCCTGTGCATCGCCGCGGGCAGCGGCGTGCCGGCGACGGAAGCGATCTTCGACTGGATCTGGGGGCAGGGGCGCGAAGGCGACACGATCGAGGCGCTCGCCCCCGTGGCGACCGGCCTGGGTATCGCCGAACCGGCGGCCGCCGTGGCCGATCCCGCGGTGAAGGCGCAGCTCAAGGCCAACTTCGAAGCGGCCATGGCCGAAGGCGTATTCGGCGTCCCGACGCTGTCGATCGATGGAAGGCTTTTCTGGGGCAGCGACGCCCATGATTTCGCGCTGGCCTGCCTGCGCGATCCGGACCTGTGGGAAGAAGCGGAAATGCACCGCGTGGCCCACCTGCCGGTCGGCGCATCGCGTCTCTGATCGCCTGTTGCGACCACCCTTGCGGGATTTCGGCGGCCGGGCATAGATTCCGGCCACCGCAACGTTTTCGACCGGGGGGAGGAAGGGATATGCGCGTACTCGTGGCCGCCTTGATCGGCGGCATCGTGATGTTCATCTGGGGTGCCGTGGCGCACATGGCGCTGGGGCTGGGCAACGTAGGTATCCGGCAGCCCGTCGCCGAGGACACCGTGCTCGGCTCGTTGCACCAGGGGCTGGGGATGGAGGCGGGGGTCTACATCCTGCCGTCCGTCGATCCGGCGAAGCTGTCCGATCCGGCCGTGGCCAAGGCGTATAGCGAGAAGGCGAAGGCCGCGCCGTACGCATGGGTCGTCTATATGCCGCAAGGCGACGACATGATGCAGATGGGGCCGCAGCTTGGCCGGCAATGGGCTTCCGACACCCTTTCCGCGCTGGCGCTGGCTTTCGTGATGGGCCTGGCGGCGTTCGGTTTCCGCAAGCGGTTGGCGATCGCCGCGGCGGCGGCGCTGTTCGCCTGGCTGAGCGGCATGGTGCCGTACTGGAACTGGTACCGCTTCCCGCTGGACTTCACCCTGGCCGCGCTGGTCGAGCAGCTGGTGGGCTGGCTGTTGGCCGGCGCCGCGATCGCGTGGTGGCTGGGGCGCGGGGAGCGCCGGACGATCTGAGCGAAACGCTTGCGGGCCGCGGCGGAGATCGCTCCGCCGCGGCCTTGTCGCATTGCGGCCATGCGGGCCCGGCCGCCATAATCCGGCGTTCTCAAGCCATCACCCGGATCCGATCATGCTGGACCCCGCACTGCTGCGTTCGCGCCTGGCCGATACGGCCGCGCGCCTTAAGGAAGCCCGCGGCTACGACCTCGACGTCGCTGCCGTGGAAGCGCTGGAAAGCGAGCGCAAGCGGCTGGCCACCGAGACGCAGGAGCTGCAGAACCTGCGCAATACGCGTTCCAAGGCGATCGGCCAGGCCAAGGCCAAGGGCGAGGACGTCGCGGCGCTGATGGCCGAGGTCGCCGGCATCGGCGACAAGCTGAAGGCCAACGAACATGCCCTGGCCGAGGTGCAGGCCAAGCTCGCACAGATCGCGCTGGGCATTCCCAATCTTCCGCACGAGTCCGTGCCGCTGGGCAAGGACGAGACCGAGAACGTCGAACAGCTGCGCTGGGGCACGCCGCGCGCGTTCGATTTCGAGGTGAAGGACCACGTCGACCTCGGCGCCCGCCACGGCTGGCTGGACGCGGACGCCGGCGCCAAGCTCTCGGGCGCGCGCTTCACCGTGCTGCGCGGTCAGCTGGCGCAGCTGCATCGCGCGCTGGCGCAATACATGCTCAACCTGCACACGGCTGAGCACGGCTACCTCGAATGCAGCGTGCCGCTGATCGTCAATGCCGAGACCATGCAGGGCACCGGCCAGTTGCCGAAGTTCGAGGAAGACCTGTTTTCGACCCAGGTCGGCGACAGCAAGCGCTACCTGATTCCGACCGCGGAAGTGGCGCTCACCAATCTCGTGGCCGACACCATCGTCGAGGCCGACGCGCTGCCGATGCGCCTCACCGCGCATTCGATGTGCTTCCGCGCCGAGGCCGGCAGCTACGGCCGCGATACGCGTGGCATGATCCGCCAGCATCAGTTCGAGAAGGTCGAGATGGTGCAGATCGCCTCGCCCGAGCAGTCGCACGCGCAGCTCGAGGAAATGGTCGGCCACGCCGAGAAGGTGCTGCAGCAGCTGGGTCTGCCGTACCGCAAGGTGCTGCTGTGCACCGGCGACATGGGCTTCGCCGCAATCAAGACCTACGACCTCGAAGTGTGGCTGCCGAGCCAGAACACGTACCGCGAGATTTCCTCCTGCTCCAACTGCGGCGACTTCCAGGCCCGCCGCATGCAGGCCCGCTGGCGCAACCCCGCCACCGGCAAGCCGGAACTCCTGCACACCTTGAACGGCTCCGGCCTGGCCGTGGGCCGCACGCTGGTGGCAGTGATGGAGAACTATCAGAACGACGATGGTTCGATCACGGTGCCGGAGGTGTTGCGGCCGTATATGCGTGGGTTGGAGAAGATCGCCTGAAAGGGCGTGGGTCCGGACATGAGAAAGCCCGGCGTTCGCCGGGCTCTTTTTTAGCTTGATTGCGTAGCGCGCTTTGCCGTGCAGGGTGGGATGGTTCGGCCCATCCGTGGGCCGAACCCCTCCGCGCTTGCGCGCTACGGGGCCAGCCTGCGGCTGTCCAAATTCGCTCCCGGCGAATTTGTCGAACCCGGGTGGGTGCTTACCCCGTCTCTCCGCCAGATACCAGAACGCCCTCTCGGGGCGTTTTGCATTCGGCCTCGATGGCGGGCGCGCTTTGCCGTGCAGAGTGGGATGGTTCGGCCCATCCGTGGGCCGAACCCCTCCGCGCTTGCGCGCTACGGGGCCAGCCTGCGGCTGTCCAAATTCGCTCCCGGGGAATTCGTCGAACCCGGGTGGGTGCTCACCCCGTCTCTCCGCCAGATACCAGAACGCCCCCAATCGGGGGCGTTCTGGTATCTGGCGGAGAGAGTGGGATTCGAACCCACGGAAGGTTTGACCCTTCGCCGGTTTTCAAGACCGGTGCCTTAAACCGCTCGGCCATCTCTCCGTAAGCGCTGTGGATACCAGGGGTATCCAGGCCGGACATCCTATCAGGAATGGCCCGGTCTACGAATGGTGGTGAGCTCCGGTGCGCGAGGGTATCGCGCCGAAAAAGGGCGGCATGGGTAGCGCTGAGGGAACGGCGCAACTATTCCGGCAGGTTTCGCGTATAAGCGACAGTCTTTTCGATATCACCCACGACATGACCGCCATCGTCTGGTTCCGCCGCGATCTCCGCCTGGCTGACAACCCGGCCCTCTCGGCTGCCTGCGCGGCGCATGAGCGCGTGTTGCCCGTCTACATCCATGCGCCGGACGAGGATGGCGAGTGGGCGCCCGGTGCGGCCAGCCGGTGGTGGCTGCATGGCTCGCTGGAGGCGCTGTCAGGGGCGCTGGTGGGTCATGGCGGGAGCCTGCACCTGCGCGCGGGTGACTCCCTGGAGACGCTGCTCGCACTGTGCAAGGCTTCGGGCGCCACCGCGGTGTATTGGAACCGCTGCTACGAGCCCAGCGCTATCGCGCGCGACAAGCGCATCAAGGCGGCGTTGCGGGAGCAGGGCATCGATGCGAAGAGCTTCAACGCTGCCTTGTGGGTGGAGCCGTGGCAGGTGGCGACGAAGCAGGACGGTCCGTACCGCGTGTTCACGCCGTTCTGGCGGAGCGTGCGGGCGCAGTTGGCGCCGGATGCGCCACTCCCCGCGCCGCAGGCGATGCGGTTCGCCACGGTGTCGGGCGGCCTCCAGCTCGAAGCATTGGGTCTGCTGCCGCGCATCCGCTGGGACGGCGGCCTGCGCGAATCGTGGACGCCGGGCGAGCAGGGGGCGCTGGATGCGCTGGAGCTCTTCGCGGACGACGCTTTGAACGGCTATGCGCGGCTGCGTGACTTGCCAGCACGACATGGCACTTCGCGGTTGTCGCCGCACCTGCATTTCGGCGAGATTTCCCCGCGTCAGATTCACCATATCCTGCAACGAGACACGCAGCGGCTCGATGCGAAACGTAGGCTCGATCTGGAGCCATTCCTGCGCGAGCTGGGTTGGCGCGAGTTCGCGCACCACTTGTTGTTCCATTTTCCGCAGACACCTACCGAGAACTTCAGCCCCGGCTTCGCCAGTTTCCGCTGGGCCGAGCCCGACGAGGCGCTGTTGGAACGCTGGCGCCAAGGCCGTACCGGCATTCCTCTGGTCGACGCCGGCATGCGCGAGTTATGGCATACCGGCTGGATGCACAACCGCGTGCGCATGGTCGTGGCGAGCTTCCTCACCAAGAATCTCCGCCAGCACTGGCGGGAGGGTGCACGCTGGTTCTGGGACACGCTGGTGGATGCGGACCTCGCCAACAACACGCTTGGTTGGCAATGGGTGGCCGGTTGCGGTGCGGATGCGGCGCCGTACTTCCGCGTGTTCAATCCGGTGTCGCAGGCGCAGAAGTTCGATCCGGAGGGTGACTATCTGCGGCATTGGCTGCCGGAACTGAAGGACGCACCGCTGCCGCTGCTGCACGAGCCATGGAAAGATGCCGCGCTGCTCGCGCGCAGCGGCTATCCGGCACCGATGATCGACTTGGCGGCTTCGCGCCATGACGCGCTCGCTGCCTACCAGGCCATGCGCGGGCGCGGCTGATCGCTCGCGCCTGCGCAAGCACGCTGCGGGCTAGAGCTTGGGAAATTTGCCGGGCGCGTTCGAGTCGTTGCGCACCGTCAGTGCGGTCGACTTCGGCTGGTATGGCACCAGCGCATTGCTGTTGCCCACACGATGGCCTACGCCGCCGGTCAGGAACTTGTTGAGCTGGTATCCCAGGTTCTGCACCATCATGAAGGCCCGCTGGCCTCCCTTTTCCGGACCGGAAATCACGTTCCAGGCCTGTCCGCCGACGTGGTGGTGTTGGCCGCTGGTGTAATGAGTTGTCGGATTGATCACCGTATTGGTGTGAGGGATGTTCTTGCGCGCCAGGGTGGCCTGAACCGCGGCGGTGGCGGTTTCGGCGAGATGCTTGGCTGCCGCGGGCGGGAGAATCTTGCTGGCCATCTTCTGAAAGAAGCTCATGGTGTTTTCGCTCCCTCGAACGTCATGGGACGGAATGGGCTCGCGGCGGTCTCCGCGAGGTGGAGAACATCTGGCGGCGGGCTGTTGTCGGATGGTCGGTCGGCCACGTGGACATCGGCCTCCAGGGCGGCGAACAGTCGTCGCGCCTCGTCGGCTGCGTCGTGGCGATTGGATGGCCAGCGCAGCAGCTGCTCTTCATGTGCCGCGGGGCTGGTGATCGGCACGCCCGTGTCGTGGAAGCCGATCTTGCCGAGGCTTCGCCGCGAAACATGGTTGCTTGCGAAAACCTTGGCGTAGCAGGCGCGCAGACCCCAGTGCTCGCGCGCGAAGGCGAGCAGCGCGAGGCCCGTTCGCGTGCCATGGCCCTGCGCGCGGAAGTCGCGGCCCAGCCAGTAATGGAAGAAGCCCAGGCCGTCGTGCAGGACCAATCCGGCGCAACCGATGAATCCCTGCTGCCGGTGCCATATGCCGAACAAGGCGTGCTCCGGCGCGGCTTGGATGGCGTCGAGCCAGTCGTGCCATGCGTCGGCGCCCGCGAACTTGGGCCAGCAGCACAGGGCGGCGATCGCCGGGTCGGCGTACTGGCGATGGAAATGCTCGACATCGGCGTGCGCCAGCCGTTGCAACCGCAGCTCGCCGGAAGCCGGCTCATCGCTTGCGGCGAAGCGATTGCCCCGACTTGGCGCGGCTGCCATCGTCCCTGCGTTCATGGGTTTCCATTCATGCGCTTGCCATCGGCGGCGACCATCGCCGCCCGGGGCGTTTGCATGGAAGGAATCAAAAGGCGTGCCAGGTGCCCGGAGCGCGTTCTGCCGCGAATTCAGGCCATTTCAGCGGATCGGCGACACGCCGGCTGAGAGCTTTCCGTCACGGCGCCGTGTGGAATCGCACACGCCGGCGTGGCTATCAACCGCGCGTATCGGGCTCCGCCACGGCGCTCGCGCTGCCGCTGCGCTTGAGCATCCAGGCCAGCACCGGCGGCGTGACCATCGCGGTCAGCAGCGACATGGCCACGATGATGGCGTAGGTGCGGTCGCTGAAGACGCCCGCCGCCAGGCCCAGGCTGGCGATCACCACGCCCACCTCGCCGCGCGGCACCATGCCGAAACCCACGATGGTGGCGCTGCGCTTGCCCAGCGACAGTGCGCCGAGGAAGCCGCCGGCGAGCTTGGACACGATGGCGATGGCGGTGACGATGGAGAGCGTGAGGATGGCGTCGCCGCTGGCCAGCTGCTGCAGGTCGATCTTGCTGCCCGTGATGACGAAGAAGAATGGCGTGAGCAGCGAAAGCAGTGGCTGGACCTGCTTTTCCAGCGTGTGCTGCTGGCGGGTTTCCGAAGCGATCATGCCGGCCAGGAAGGCGCCGATGATGGCGGCGAGCCCGAACAGCGTGGAGACGTAGGCTAGGCCCAGGCACAGCGCCAGCACGATGCCCAGCGCGGAGTTCTGCGCGCGCGGCTTGTCCAGCCAGCTGGAATTCCAGCGCATGGCGCGCGCACCGCCGAAGCCGATCACCGCGATGAAGCCGATCGCGCCGACCAGCGTGGTGACCAGATGCATGGCGTTGAAGCCTTCGCCGCCCTGCAGCGACACCACCACGCCGAGCAGCAGCATCGCGAGGATGTCGTCGATCACCGCGGCGCCGAGGATCACCTTGCTCTCCACGCGCTGCAACGCATTGAGTTCCTGCAGCACGCGCGCAGTGATGCCCGCGGACGTCGCGACGAAGGCGGCGGCAATGAACAGCGACTTGCCCCAGTCGTAGCCGCTCGTATGCGCCCACATGCCGCCCAGGCCAAACGGCACGAGGACGCCCAGCACGCCGACGAGGAAGGCGACCTTGCCGACCTTCTTCAAGTCCTCCAGGCGGGTTTCCAGACCCACCGCGAACAGCAGCAGGACCACGCCGATCTCGGCCAGCACGTCCAGCGGGGTGCCGGTGGCGATCT
Organism: Dyella sp. BiH032; assembly: GCF_031954525.1. Classification (NCBI taxonomy): domain Bacteria; kingdom Pseudomonadati; phylum Pseudomonadota; class Gammaproteobacteria; order Lysobacterales; family Rhodanobacteraceae; genus Dyella; species Dyella sp. BiH032. Next base: position 3,215,504 of record NZ_CP134867.1, on the reverse strand, counting down.
GCTCGGGGGTGATCCAACCCAGCACCGAGGGGCCGACCACGCAGCCGGCGGCGATCTCGCCGACCACGCCGGGCAGCTTGAACCGCTGGGCGATTTCGCCACCGATCTGCGCGGCGACGAACACGATGAAGAGGGTGAGCAGGATGTCGGCTGCGTGATGCATGCAGGGGTCCTTCCGGAGGCGCGAACCGGTCCATGCTACATGCTGGCAAGTGTGTTGGGGCGCCTCTTGGTCCGGCTTAGGACGCACGGCGGGAACGCGGATGCTTCACCCGGCGTACCGGCCAGGATGTCTTCCGCGGATCAGGTCGCGGTTTCGGCCGGCGCTTTCGCCGGCTGGCGGTCCAGGCGGCTGAAGACCCAGCTGGCGGTGGCGGTGACCACGCCCAGCAGCAGCACCGTCCAGCGGAAGGAGGCCACGTAGTCGTCGTGCGCATGGCCTTGCAGGAGGGCTTCCATCAGCAGCGAGGCGAGCGCGATGCCGAAGCTCATGGACAGGTACTGCGCCGTCGAAGCCATCGAGGAAGCCATGGAGGCGTACTTCACGTCCAGGTCGTTGTAGATCAGGGTGTTCATGGCGGTGTACTGCAGCCCCATGAAGCCGCCGTAGACGAACACCATCGGGGCGATCACCCACATCGGCGAGTCCTTGCCCAGCAGGGCGAAGGATGCCAGCAGCACCGCCACGATCAGCGTGTTGGAAAGCAGGAAGCGGCGGTAGCCCATGCGCTGCAGCAGGCGATTGATTACCCACTTCGCGCAGATCGAGCCCAGCGCCTGCGGCACCATCATCAGGCCGGCCATGGTCGGCGACCAGCCGCAGCCCACCTGCAGGAACAGCACCAGCAGCAGGAACATGCCCGACACGCCCAAACGCGTGAACAGATTGCCGGCCAGCGACACCCACACGCTGCGGATGCGCAGAAGGGTGAGGTCCGCCACCGGGTACTCAGTGCGCCGGCTGTGCCACACATAGACGCCGCCGAAGATCAGCGCGAGCGTGCCGCTGATGGCGATCTGCGGCCATTGGCCACCACCGCCGCTGGCGACCTCGGAGGCGGTCAGCAGCATGGCGGACGCGGTGGCGAACAACAGGAAGCCGGGCAGATCGAAGCGATGCGGATCCGCGAGGCGGTAATCGGGCATCTCCCGGCCATTCATCCAGTAGCCGATCACGCCGACCGGCACGTTGATGAGGAAGATCAGGCGCCACGAGGTGTACTCGGCCAGCACGCCGCCCAGCAGCGGGCCGATCACGGAGCCGAGCAGGCCGACGGTGGCCACTGTGCTCATGGCGCGCACGAAGTCGCGCTTGTCGATGCTGCGCACGAGCACGTAACGCCCGACCGGCATCAGCGCGGCACCGCCAAGGCCTTGCAGCACGCGGGCGGCGACCAGCTGGGGCAGGGTCTGCGACACGCCGCAGAGCAGCGAGCCGACCGTGAACACGGCAATGGCGGCGGCGAAGATGCGGCGGGTGCCGAAGCGGTCGCACATCCAGGGGCTGGCGGGGATGAAGATCGCCAGCGTCAGCACGTAGCTGGTGAGCGCGATGCGCATGCCCAGCGGCGTGACGCCGAGCGCTTCGGCCATGGCCGGCACCGCTGTGTTGACGATGGTGGAGTCCAGCGCTTGCATGAAGAACGCCGCGGCGACCAGCCAGATGAGTCCGCGGTAGCGTTCGCGCGAGGAAAGCGTCGGCGGAGCGGGAGGCGTGTTGCCGGGCGTGCCGAGCTGGGGAGGCACTTCCGTGGCTGCGGGGGTATCGGACATGACCCGTGCATGATAGCGGCTACAGCAATTGCTTTTCGTGGACGCGATGGCCAGGGTTGGGCACTCGTCTTAGGGCCGCTTGCCGGCCACCGTTATTTCCCGCGCCGGGCGCTTCCAGCGTCCGGCGCGAATTTTTTTGTACACGGCGCGCATGCGTCGCGGATGGAACCTTGCCGGGATATCGCCATGACCACGTCATGATCGCCCCGCTATTGAACAGCAGCCGCCGATCGTCATTTCCAGCCTCGGCCGACCTGGAGCGCACCGAAGCCCTGCTCGAACGCATGTCTACCGCCGAGGCGCAGGGGCATATCGTCCCGCAGGCCGAACTGGACCGTGCGGAAGTGCGCGAGCCGACGGAGATCCCACCGGACGTAGTGACGATGAATTCGCAGGTCACCGCCGGGGACGAAACCACCGGCGAGCGAGTCGCGCCCACCCTGGTGTATCCGGCCGGCGCCGGCGAGGCGGGGCGCGTCTCGATACTGGTGCCGGTGGGGAGCGCGCTGCTGGGCCTGGCGAAGGAGCAGCACCTAGGTTGGCCGATGCCGGACGGCCGCGCGGCTGCTGCGGGGCGACATCGGCTACCAGCCGGAGGCGGCCGGGGATTTCCATCGCTGACGTCGTGCAGGAAACGTGAAGACGCCTCGCACCGTCACGCCTAATCCCAATGCTTGGAGAAACCCACCTGCACGCCATGCGGCAGGAAACTGACGATCCATGGGGATTTTCGATGCTCGGCCCATAGGCCAACGCCCACGCCGATCGCCGCGCCGACCAGGACGTCGCTCTGCCAATGTCCGTGAGTTTTTACGCGAGCCACGGCGTCGTAGGCCGGCAGGAGGGCCAGGGCGTAGATGGCCGGGTGCTCCCCGCCGTAGTGGGCCATGATCGGGGTGACGGCGGCTGTGATCGCGGCGACCTCGCCGCTGGGAAAGCTCTGCGCGTGCCAGCCCTTGAACCATTGGTTGGGGCTGTCGGTCTGCGAGGGGCGTTCACGCTGGAACGTCCATTTCAACGCCTGCGTCCCGACGGCGGTGACCACCATGGAATCGACCGAGCGCCAGAGCGTATCGCCGAGTTCGTCGTCGTCGCCCAGCCAGAGGGCGCCGGCTCCTGCGGACACAATGGTCCCGTAGTAGACGATGTTCTGGTTGCGGCGTTTCCAGATACCGCTGTCGTCGTAGTGGAGCTTGTGATCGATGCCGAAGGGGCCCCCGGCCGCTAGAGCAGAATGGGGTAGGCAAAAGGCCGCCGCAGCGATCGCGAGCAGACGGACCGTAACGCTGGTGGCACGCATAACCGAACCTCCGGAAAAGCTCGGACACCCCCGGGAACTACGGTAATCCCCGCCGCTTTCGGTCCGCTTACTCGCTAAACTCCGCGGCATGAGGAGCCCCGCATGAGCCATCCCCCCGCCCCCGACGTCCAGGCCCGCGCCGCCGAGCTGCGCGAGAAGATAGAGCGTGCCAACTATTGCTACCACGTGCTCGACGAGCCGGAGATCACCGACGCCGAATTCGATCGCCTGCTGCGCGAACTGGAGGCATTGGAGAACCAATACCCCGCGCTGGCCACGCCCGATTCGCCGACCCGGCGGGTGGGCGCCCGGGCGGTGGGCGGCTTCGCCGAGGTGCGGCATGCGATTCCCATGCTCTCGCTCAGCAATGCGTTCGAGCAGGAAGGTGAGACCGACCAGGAGCGTTTCCGCGAAGTGGCGGATTTCGAACGGCGCATCGAGCAGACTCTGCATCGACGCGAGCCGGTGTTCTCGGTCGAGCCGAAGCTGGACGGCCTGGCGATCAGCCTGCGCTACGAAAACGGTGTGTTCGTGCAGGGTGCCACGCGCGGCGACGGCGAAACCGGCGAGGACGTCACTGCCAACCTGCGCACGGTGGACGCGATCCCGCTGCGCCTGCGCGGCGAGGACTGGCCGAAGGTGCTGGAAGTGCGCGGCGAAGTGATCATGCTGCGCAAGGATTTCGAGGCGTTCAACGCCCATGCGCGCGCTCACGGCGAGAAAGTACTCGCCAATCCCCGCAACGGCGCGGCCGGTTCGCTGCGGCAGCTGGATCCGGCGATTACCAAGAAGCGCAAGCTGAGCTTTTTCGCCTACGCCATCGGCGTGGTGGAGGGCGGCGAGATTCCCGGCACTCACTCGGCCACGCTGCAGAAACTGCGCGACTGGGGTTTTCCGGTTTCGCACGAAGTGGGCACGGCGCGCGGCCTCAAAGGCCTGATCGCCTATTACCGCCGCATCGGCGAGAAGCGCGACCAGTTGCCGTTCGACATCGACGGTGTGGTCTACAAGCTGGACGACTACGAGGGCCAGCGCGAGATGGGCTTCGTTTCGCGCGCGCCGCGCTGGGCCATCGCGCACAAGTTCCCGGCGCAGGAGCAGACGACCGTCGTCGAAGCCATCGAGATCAATATCGGCCGTACCGGCGCGGCTACGCCGCTGGCGCGCCTGACGCCAGTGCAGGTGGGCGGCGTCACGGTCAGCAATGCCACGCTGCACAACGCCGACCAGGTGGCGCGCCTGGACGTGCGCGTGGGCGACACCGTGATCGTGCGCCGCGCGGGCGACGTGATCCCCGAAGTCGTGCGCGTGATGACGGAGCTGCGGCCGCCGCACACCAAGGCCTGGCACATGCCATCCCATTGCCCGGTATGCGGCTCGGAACTGCTGCGCGAAGAGGGCGAGGCGGTGTGGCGTTGTTCCGGCGGGTTGATCTGCGCGGCGCAGCGCAAGGAGGCGTTGATCCACTTCGCTGCGCGCCGCGCGATGGACATCGAAGGCATCGGCGAACGCTTCGTCGATGCGCTGGTGGATTTCGGTTACGTGCACACGCCGGCCGATCTGTACAAGCTGACGCTGGACGATTTCCTGGAGATGAAGCGCCGCGCCGACGAGCGCGACGGCACCACGCCGGAGACCGTGAAGCAGGGCAAGGTCGCCACCAAGTGGGCGGAGAACCTGATCGAGGCGATCGAGGCCAGCAAGCGCACCACGCTGCCGCGTTTTCTCTATGCGCTGGGCATCATGCACATCGGCGAAAGCACGGCCAAGACCCTGGCGACCTGGCTCGGGCGGCTGGACCTGGTGCGTTCGACGCCGGCGCCGGTGCTGCGCGTGCTGCCCGACATCGGCGACGAAGTGGCCAGTTCCATCGACGGTTTCTTCGCGCAGGAAGGCAACCAGAACGTGGTCGATCAGCTGCTCGCCTCCGGCATCGTGTTCAGCGACGAGGGCACGCCGTCGCCCAAGCTGCGCGGCAAGCTCGGCCTGGACGTGCTGCTGGATACGGCCAGGGTGTCCAAGCTCGGGCCGAAGAGCACGCAGCTCCTGGCGCAGCACTATCCGACGCTGCAGCAACTGGTCCGTGCCGGTGCCGCGCATTGGGTGGTGGCGGGCGTGCCTTCCGCTGCCGCCGGCAACCTGGAGAACTTCCTCGCCGACAAGGAAAACCTGGCCGCGCTGGAAGAGGCCGAGGCGGCGATGCACCGCCTGCTGGAGGCTATTCCGAAATCCGCCAGCACGGCCGCAGCGCCGCTCGAGGGGCAGACCGTGGTGCTCACCGGCACCTTGTCGTCGCTGACCCGCGACGAGGCCAAGGAGCGGCTGGAAGCGCTCGGCGCCAAGGTATCCGGCTCGGTGTCCAAGAAGACCAGTTTCGTGGTCGCCGGCGAGGCGGCCGGCTCCAAACTGGACAAGGCGCAGGAGCTCGGCGTGGAGGTGTGGGACGAAGCACGGCTGGTGGCGCTGCTGGCCGAACACGAGGGCGGTGCATGACGGCCAGGGAAACGCCGCGCGTGGTGCCGCTCCCGCGCGATCGCTCGTCCTTGCAGCTGCGCGCGCGGCTGAATGCGATGGTGCGCCAGTTCTTCGCCGAACGCGGCGTGCTTGAAGTGGAGACGCCGATCCTTTCGGCTGCGGGTAACACCGATCCGAACATCGAAAGCTTCACCGTGTCCTTCAACGGGCACGTCGACGCAGGCGCGCGCGAACGCTGGTTGCGCACATCGCCGGAGTACCCGCTCAAGCGCCTGCTGGCCGCAGGCATCGGCGATTGCTACGAACTCGGACGGGTCTTCCGCAACGGCGAGGCTGGCGGGCGGCACAATCCCGAATTCACCATGCTGGAGTGGTACCGCGTGGGCTGGGACCACCGGCAGCTGATGGAAGAGACCATTGCCCTGGTCGAGGCGGGGCTGGCCCTGGTTGGTCGGCGTGCGGAAGTAGTCGTCGAAAGCTATCGCCAGCTGTTCCTGGACGAACTGGGGCTGGACCCGCTCCATGCGCCGATCGACGAACTGCGGGCGCCGCTGGAGGACTACGGCATCGGGCCGGAAGGGCTGGGCCGCGACGACTGGCTGGACCTGCTGATCACGCACAAGCTGCAGCCGGTATTTCCGCGCGACCGCATCACGGTGATCCACGATTACCCAGCCAGCCAGTGCGCGCTGGCGAAGATCCGGCCGGGCGATCCGCCGATGGCCGAGCGCTTCGAGCTGTTCCTGGGACGCTACGAGCTGGCCAACGGCTATCACGAGTTGAACGACGGCGCCGAGCAACGCCGGCGCTTCGAGCGCGACAACGCGGTGCGCCGTGAGCGCGGCCTGCGCGAGGTCCCGATGGACGAGCACCTGCTGGCGGTGCTGGACGCCATGCCCGATTGCGCAGGCGTGGCCTTGGGCATGGAGCGGCTGCTGATGTGCCTGGCCGGGACGGACGCGATCGCGGATGTGCTGGCGTTCCCGTTTGCCGAAGCGTGACCGGTATGGGTCAGGCCGAAGCAGCCCCGGTGGCTCGGATTCCACGGCTTGCGTGAATGAGCGGCAGCCGTCCGATTGACTCGTTCGCGACGCGCCCGCAGAGTGGCCGCCGTGCTTAATCACCGCGAGGCTGCAATGAAACCCAGCGTACCCGGCGTCATCCTGATCGTGATCGGCGTGCTGTTCCTGTTGCGCAACCTGGGCTTCGACCTGAGGCTAGGCCAGCTGTTCGCTACCTGGTGGCCGGTGGCGCTGATCGCGCTGGGCGCCGGCATGATGTTCCGCCGCACCAGCTGATGCGCTCATGAAAAAGGCCGGTCGCCTGGCATCCTCCCGATGCCAGGCGACCGGCCTTCGTTCTGCTGGAATCAGTCTTTGCTTTCCAGCAGATGGCGGTAGATCAGGCCGCCGATCGCGCCGCCGATCAGCGGCACCAGCCAGAACACCCACAGCTGCTGCAGTGCCCAGCTGCCCTGGAAGATGGCCACGCCGGTGCTGCGCGCCGGATTCACCGAGGTATTGGTGACCGGGATGCTGATCAGGTGGATCAGGGTCAGCGCCAAGCCGATCGCCAGCGGGCCGAAGCCGGCCGGGGCGCGCTTGTCGGTCGAGCCGTGGATCACCAGCAGGAAGAACGCGGTGAGTACCAGTTCCGCCACGATGGCGGCCTGCAGGGAATAGCCGTTGGGGGAGTGCTCGCCGTAGCCGTTGGAGGCGAAACCCGCGCTGGCATCGAAGCCGGCCTTGCCGCTGGCGATCAGATACAGCACGCCGCCCGCGGCGATGGCGCCTATCACCTGCGCCACGACGTAAGGCAGCACGTCCTTGGCCGGGAAGCGGCCGCCGGCGCACAGACCGACGGTGACGGCGGGATTGAAGTGGCCGCCGGAAATGTGGCCGACGGCGTAGGCCATGGTCACCACGGTAAGGCCGAACGCGAGCGCCACGCCCGCGAAGCCGATGCCGAGGTCCGGATACGCGGCGGCCAGGACCGCGCTGCCGCAGCCGCCGAATACCAGCCAGAAAGTGCCGAAGAATTCGGCGGTCAAACGCTTGCCAATGCTCATGAGCAGGTCTCCTTGCGAAGGCAGGAAGGGAAAGTCGGAATGTGCTTGTTGCCCCTACGGCCCCGGTCGTCCTGTCCGGCGCGGTCGCTAGCCTAGCAAACGGCAGAAATAAAGCGACATCGCAATGATCCAAAAGAAGCGGCAGCAATCGCGGCGTCCCGGTGCTATGGTCCGCGGACCTTTCCGACCGTCCCCGCTTCCGACGATGACGCAAGCCGCTCCGTCCGTTTCCTCGGTGGATACGTCCGCCTCGCCGCTCTCCCGCAACGATCTGCGCACTCTGGCGCTCGCCGCGCTCGGCGGCGCGCTGGAGTTCTACGACTTCGTCGTGTTCGTGTTCTTCACGAAGACGCTGGGCCAACTGTTTTTCCCGGCCGATATGCCGGAATGGCTGGCGCAGGTGCAGGTGTATGGCATCTTCGCCGCCGGCTATCTGGCGCGTCCGCTGGGCGGCATCGTGATGGCGCATTTCGGCGACCGCTCGGGACGCAAACGGATGTTCACGCTGAGCGTCTTCCTGATGGCGCTGCCGACCTTGTGCATTGGCCTGCTGCCCACGTACGCGCAGCTGGGCGTGCTGGCGCCGATGCTGCTGTTGCTGCTGCGCGTGGTGCAGGGCGTAGCGATCGGCGGCGAAGTGCCCGGCGCGTGGGTCTTCGTGGCCGAACACGCGCCGGTCGGCCGCATCGGCTTCGCCTGCGCCAGCCTCACCTCGGGGCTGACCGCCGGCATCCTGATCGGCTCGCTGGTCGCCGCGGGCATCGCCGGCATGGGGACGGAGAAGGTGCTGGCCTACGGCTGGCGCATCCCGTTCGTGCTCGGCGGCGTATTCGGTTTCTTCGCGGTGTGGCTGCGCCGCTGGCTGAGCGAGACGCCGGTGTTCGCCGCCCTGCGCGAGCGCAAGGAGCTGGCGCGCGAACTGCCTCTCAAGCAGGCGGTGACCGGCCACCTGGATGGCGTACTGCTGAGCATGATGGTGACCTGGATGCTCACCGCGGCGATCGTGGTGGTGATCCTGATGACGCCGACCCTGGTGCAGAGCAGCTTCCACCTGCCGCAGTCGCTGGCGTTCCACGGCAACAGCCTGGCTGCCTTGATGCTGTGCTTCGGCTGCATCCTCGGCGGGCTGGCGGTGGACCGTTTCGGCCGTGGCCGTTCATTGCTGGTCGGGTCGCTGGCGCTGCTGGCCAGCACGTACCTGCTGTATCGCGATCTGCAGCAGGGGGGCGCGCATTTCATGGCGCTGTACGCCCTGGCCGGCCTGTGCGTCGGCGTGGTTGGCGTGGTGCCGGCCGTGATGGTGGCGGCGTTCCCGCCGGCCGTGCGTTTTTCGGGCCTGTCGTTCTCGTACAACGTCGCTTACGCGATCTTCGGCGCCATCACGCCGCCGCTCATTGCTTATCTCGCCGCCCGGCTGGGACCGATGGCGCCGGCGCACTACGTCGCGATCACCGCAGTGGTGGGCGTGCTGTGCGCGCTGTACCTGCTGACCACGCGGCGCGCTTTTCACGAGCGCTGACGCCGTATGCGCGTAGGCCGCGGCCGGCTTTGCCCCGGCCGCGGGCAGCGCTCAGAAATCCAGTTCCTGGGTGGCGCAGAGGTAGTCGATCATCGGCGCCAGGCGCTTGTAGGTTTCCACCAGCCACGGGCGCAATTCCGCCGAGCAGGCCAGCTTTTCGTCGAAGCCTTCGCCGGCCGCGAAATCCTTGCGCTTGATGTCCTCGATCAGCTCGTGCGCCGGATCGAAGCCGCGTGGCGGACGGGTGAGCGCTTCGCCCCAGAAGCCGAAGTGCTCGCGGAAGGTCTTGCTCTGCGTGGCGCGCTTCCAGGCGGCGGGATTGTCGGCGAGGAAGGCGCGGATGCGCTTGAGGGCGTCCGGCTCTGGATGCCACATGCCGCCGCCGGCGAAACAGTCGCCGGGCTGGATGTGTACATAGAACGAGGGCGCCGGTATTTCATGCCGGCGCTCGTGGAAGAAGCGCGCACCCTGCCAGGGCTTGTACGGCTGCTTGTCGTTGGAGAAGCGCGTGTCGCGGTGGATGCGGAACAGTGAGCCGCCGTTCTTGCGCGCGTCGGCACGGTAATACTTGCTGATCTTCGTCAGCGGCGCCTGCATGTCGGCGATCAGCTGCAGGAACGGGTCGCGCACGTCGCGCTCGTACTCGGGCTTGTGCGCCAGAAACCATTCGCGATTGTTGTTGCGCTCGAGCGCGCGGAGGAAGCGGAATGTGGCGGGCGTGAAGTAAGCGTTGGCCATGGAGATCGTGTGGTGTCAGGCGGGCAGAGGGGCGAGGTCGGCGGCGAGCTGGTCGCCCCAGACCTGCAACTGATCGAGCAGGGCGAGTTTGCCGGCATCGCCTGCATGCTCCGTGCGCAACTGGGCGATGCGCGCGAAGTAATCGGTGAGGGTGAGAGCGGTCAGCGGCGTGGGCTTGAGCAGGCGGTCGCGCCGGAAGGCGTCCCAGCGTTCGCGTTCCTCGGCGGACAGCGTTTCGGGCCAGTTGCGGGCGCGGTAGCGGAACAGCAGTTCTGGATAGCGCCCGTCGCGGAACGGGAACGCGCGGGTGCCCAGTTGTTCCGGCGGCGTGGCGCGCACCTCGGCGAGCAGGCGCTTGTCGGCGTCGGGCAGGAAGCCGCCGTAGAGCGCCAGTTCCGGATCGGCCGGCGGGGGCAGGTCGGCGGCGCGCTGGAAGACGCGGCGCAGCTTCTCGGCGAGGCCGTCGATGGCGGCCAGCGCGTCGCGGTGGACGAGGCATTGGTCGACGTCGAGCTGGAGGCGCGCGGTGTCCGTGCCCTTGAGTACCGACAGCGGCGCCAGCGCCGGCGAACGGTTGGCGCGCACCGTGCGCAGCGGAATGCGCTCCACCCCTTCGGGCAGATCGGCGCGGGCGGTGAAGACGCGATCGGCGATCTCCTCTTCGCCCAGAGCCAGCAAGGGCGAAGGATCGGCCGAGAGGTCGTACACGATGATTTCGCCCTGCCGTGTCGGGTGCGCCGCGATCGGCGCGACGATGGCCAGGCAGTAGCGGCTGGACGGGTAGCGGGATGAGACGTGCAGGACGGGCGTCATGTTCACCACGTCCAGCAGCTCGAACACCTTCTGCTTGCGGCGCAGCGCGAAATGCCAGTCCCACAGCCGTGGCTGGCGGACGCGGATCAGCCGGGCCAGGTCGATCAGCGCGTAGACGTCGGAGAGCGCGTCATGCGCGCGTTCCTGGCGCAGGTGGTTGGCCGCGGCCAGGTGTTCCAGCTTGAAGCTGAGCGCGCCGTCGTCGCGCTTGGGCCATTCGATGCCTTCGGGGCGCAGCGCCGCGCACATGCGCACCAGGTCGATCAGGTCCCAGCGGGAATTGCCGTTCTCCCATTCGCGGCCGTAGGGCTCATAGAAATTGCGGTAGAGCATCTGCCGCGTGAATTCGTCGTCGAAGCGCAGCGAGTTGTAGCCCACGCCGCAGGTGCCCGGCGCCGCCAGCTGTTCGTGCACGCGGGCCGCGAAGGCCGCTTCGGACAGTCCCTCGCGCTCGGCCCGCTGCGGCGTGATGCCGGTGATCAGGCAGGCGTCCGGGTGGGGCGGCATGTCCCGCGGCGGGCGGCCGTAGAACATCACCGGCTCGCCGACGATCTCCAGGTCCATGGTGGTGCGGATGCCGGCGAACTGCAGCGGACGGTCGCGCCAAGGGTCGGCGCCGCTGGTCTCGTAGTCGTGCCAGAAGAAGGTCTGCATGGCGCGGATGATCGCACGGCGGACCAGCCACCATGCGACCGCGCGCACGGCCCGGCGCGCCGGGCAGCTTTGCCGGACTCGGGCCTTGCGGCGCCTGCTGCTAGACTGCGCGGCCAGGAGGGAGCATGAGCCAACCTAACGAAGAGAACCTGATCTGGATCGATCTGGAGATGACCGGTCTGGACACCGACAACGACTCCATTCTGGAAATCGCCACCATCGTGACCGACAAGGAGCTGAGCATCCTGGCCGAAGGCCCGGTGTTCGCCATCCGCCACGAGGTGGACCGGCTGGAGGCGATGGACGCCTGGAACCGCAACCAGCACCGCAAATCCGGCTTGTGGGACCAGGTGCTGGCGTCCGCCGACGACCATGCCGCCGCCGAACAGGCCACGCTGGATTTCCTCAAGGCCTGGGTGCCCGCCGGCAAATCGCCGATGTGCGGCAATTCGATCTGCCAGGACCGCCGCTTCATGCATCGGCAGATGCCGCGGCTGGAGCGCTACTTCCATTACCGCAACCTCGACGTGTCCACGCTCAAGGAGCTGTCGCGCCGCTGGTCACCGAGCATCTGCAAGAATTTCAGCAAGGAATCCGCGCACACCGCGCTGTCGGACATCCGCGACTCCATCGAGGAGCTGCGGTACTACCGGCAGTTCATGGGCGCGCTGGGCGGCGCGGGCTGACGTTCCGCCCGCGCACCCGAGTCAGGAGCCGCCATGTCCGCCGATCTTCTCGCCCCCGTACTCGATTGCGCCGGCCGCCGCCTGGTGCTGGACCGCCCGCGCGTGGTCGGCATCCTCAACGTCACCCCCGATTCGTTCTCCGATGGCGGCAGCCACGCCACCGTCGACGCGGCCGTCGCGCATGGCCTGCGGTTGGCGGAAGAGGGTGCCGACATGCTCGACGTGGGCGGCGAGTCGACCCGCCCGGGCGCCGAGGACGTGCCGCTCGACGAGGAGCTGCGCCGGGTGATCCCGGTGATCGAGCAGCTGGCCGCGCGTACGTCGCTGCCGATCGCGATCGATACCTCCAAGCCCGAAGTGATGCGCGCCGCGGTGGCGGCCGGCGCGGGCATGATCAACGACGTCTACGCCTTGCGCCGGGAAGGCGCGCTGGACGCGGCAGCCGAATTGCGCGTGCCGGTGTGCCTGATGCACATGCAGGGCGAGCCGCGCGGGATGCAGGACGAGCCGCGCTACGACGACGTGGTGGGCGAGGTGCACCGGTTCCTGGCGGATCGCCTGTTCGCCTGCGAGCTGGCGGGTATCGACAAGCGGCAGGTGATGGTCGACCCGGGCTTCGGCTTCGGCAAGACGCTGGAGCACAACCTGGCCCTCCTGCGCGCGATCGAGCGCTTCGGCAACCTCGGCAGTGGCTGCTACGTCGGCCTCTCGCGCAAATCGATGATCGGCCGGCTGACCGGTCGCGAGGAGCCCGCCCAGCGGGCGGCCGGTTCGGTGGCCGCGGCGCTCATCGCCGTGCAACGTGGCGCGCGTATGGTGCGCGTACATGATGTGATCGCTACGGTCGACGCTTTGGCCGTTTGGCATGCCGTGGCTGCAGGGGAGCCTACGGTGCGCCGGGAAACGCGTCCGGCCGCGCCTCGCTGGCCGGACGACGAATAAACATGCAACCGCGCCCACGTGGCGCGCCGACAGGATCCCCTATGAGCGAACGCAAGTACTTCGGCACCGATGGCATCCGCGGTCCGGTGGGCCAGTGGCCGATCAGCGCGGACTTCATGCTGCGGCTGGGCCGCGCCGCCGGCGTGGCGCTGGCGCGCGATACCAAGGGCCGCCGGCCGAAAGTGCTGATCGGCAAGGACACGCGCGTGTCCGGCTACATGTTCGAAGCGGCGCTCGAAGCCGGCCTAGTGGCGGCCGGCGTGGACGTGGGCCTGCTCGGCCCGATGCCGACGCCAGCGGTGGCGTTCCTGACCCGCTCGCTGCGCGCCCAGGCCGGCATCGTCATCAGCGCCTCGCACAATCCGCACCAGGACAACGGCATCAAGTTCTTCTCGGCGACCGGCGAAAAGCTCTCCGACGAACTGGAATTGGCGATCGAACAGGAGCTGGACGCCGAGTTCACCACCGAGCCTTCGGAGCGCCTGGGCAAGGCCAGCCGCGTGGACGACGCCGTGGCCCGCTATGCGGAGTTCTGCAAGGCCACGGTGGACGAACACTTCACTTTGCGCGGCCTGCGCATCGTGCTGGATTGCGCCAATGGCGCGACCTATCAAGTGGCGCCGAAGGTATTCGCCGAGCTGGGTGCGGAAGTGATCGCGATCGGCGATCGGCCGGACGGTTTCAACATCAACCGCGGCGTGGGGTCCACGCATCCGCAGACGCTGCAGCTGACCGTGCTCGAGCACCATGCGGACCTGGGCATCGCCTTCGACGGCGACGGTGACCGCGTGCAGATGGTGGACCGCGAAGGCGTACTGGCCGACGGCGACGACATGCTGTTCATCCTCGCCCGCGCGTGGCAGGCCCAGGGCCGCCTGCAGGGGCCGGTGGTGGGCACGCTGATGAGCAACTACGGCCTGCAGCAGGCGCTGGGCGCGCTGGACGTCGAGCTCATCCGAGCCAATGTGGGCGACCGCTACGTGCTGCAGAAGCTCAAGGAGCACGGCGGCCAGCTCGGCGGCGAGACCTCCGGCCATATTCTCTGCCTGGACCGCGCCACCACCGGTGACGGCATCGTCTCGGCGCTTGCCGTGCTGGAGGCACTGGGCGGACGCGACCTGGCGGAAGCGCGCCAGGGCCTGCACAAGATGCCCCAGATCATGATCAACGTGCGTGCCCAGGGTGCGCGCGAATCGCTGCAGAGCGACGAAGTGAAGCAGGCGCTGGCGGACACGGAAGCCTCCCTGCGCGGCCGCGGCCGGGTAGTGCTGCGCGCCTCCGGCACCGAGCCGCTGGTGCGGGTGACGGTGGAGGCGGCCGACGAGGCCGAGGTGAGGCGGATGGCGGAGAAGCTGGCCGAGGTCGTAAAATCCGTCGCCGAACGCTCGTGAGCCAGCGGGGCGGGGTCTGCAAGACCCGCGTCCTGCCCAGGTCGCCAAGGATTGGCCCGACGTGCCCCGCCCCTGCGGTGGCGGGTTCGATAAATCGACCGCACGCCTACCTGTGGATCACGACACCATGACGACCAAACGGGTTCCCACCCTCGACATCCGCCGCTACGACACCGACCGCGAGGCCTTCGTGGCGGAACTGGGCGCGGCCTACCGCGAATACGGTTTCTGCGGCATCAGCGGCCACGGCATCCCCACCGAGCTGATCGACCACGCCTACCAGGCGTTCCAGCAGTTCTTCGCGTTGCCTGCCGAGACCAAGATGAAGTACCACGTGCCCGGCACCGGCGGCGCGCGCGGCTACACGCCGTTCAAGGTGGAAACGGCCAAGGACAGCAAGCACGCCGACCTCAAGGAGTTCTGGCACGTCGGCCGCGAGATTCCGCGCGACTCGCGCTTCGCGGACGTGATGGCGCCGAACCTTTGGCCGGAAGAAGTGCCCGCCTTCAAGCCGTACGGCTATGGGCTGTACGAGGCGCTGGACGATCTGGGCACGCGCGTGCTGCGCGCGCTGGCGCTGCATATCGGCCTGCCGGAGAACTATTTCGAGGACAAGACCGACCAGGGCAATTCCATCCTGCGCCCGATCTACTACCCGCCGATCACCGAGGACAACATCCCGAACGTGCGCGCCGGTGCCCACGAGGACATCAACTTCATCACCTTGCTGGTGGGCGCCAGCGCCGAAGGCCTGGAAGTGCTGACCCGCGAGGGCGAGTGGCTGCCGATCACCACCCAGGGCGATGCCATCGTGGTGAACATCGGCGACATGCTGCAGCGCCTGACCAACCACGTGTATCCGTCCACCACGCATCGCGTGGTGAACCCGCAGAACGAGAACGCGCGCAAGCCGCGGTACTCGGTGCCGTTCTTCCTGCATCCCAACCCGGACGTGGTGTTGGACCCGTTGCCGCAGTGCGTGACGCCGGACAATCCCCGCCGCTACGACACGTCGATCACCTCGCACGAGTACCTGCAGCAGCGCCTGCGCGAGATCAAGCTGATCTGACGTGCGGCCGTGACTTCCGGTCGGTTCGCGCCGGCCGGGAGTCCGCTAGCCTCATGGCTCTTCCTTGCCGTGGAACAGCCATGCTGCGCGCCCTGCCTGCCCTTGCCCTCCTGCTCGCCGGCGGCATCTGCTGCGCCGCGGAATCCGTCTTGCCCATCCGCGCCATGGACCCGTTGCTCGGCAGCTGGAAGTGCGAGGGCGTCTTTCCCATCAGCGGCAAGAGGATCGCTTCGACCCTGCGCCTGGAATCCTCGCTGGGTGGCGCGGTCGTGCTCAAGCATCATGACGATCTGCCGCCGTCGACCTATCGCGCACTGGAAACCTGGGCGTACGACGCCAAGGCCGGACAGTTCCGCGCCGCGGTGGTGGACGGCTCGGGCGGCATGCGCCTGTTCAGTGCGCCGGGCTGGGAAGGCGACACGCTGACCTGGACCTCGGCGCCCGACGTCCAGCCGGCCCAGAAGTTCATCTATGTACGCGAGGCGGGCGGCGCGTTGCGCGTCGATTGGCAGATCATGCGTGGCAACCAATTCGTGGTGGGCGACACGCTGACCTGCAAACGCCAGTAATTCGTTTTCTTATGCCGGCGGGCCGGCAAAGCCGGCGCTAGAGTGGCGGGCAATTTCACCAGGGAGCGCCACCATGCCCGTGACCCCGTACACGGAAAAGCACTTCACCGCTTCGGACACCGTTCGCGATCTGGTGATCGGCATGGCGGACGGCCTGACCGTGCCGTTCGCGCTGGCGGCCGGCCTGTCCGGCGCCGTGGCTGCGAGCCGGCTGGTGGTGGTGGCCGGCGTGGCGGAGATCGCGGCCGGCGCGATCGCGATGGGGCTTGGGGGTTATCTGGCCGCCCGTGGCGACGCGGACCACTACCGCGCGGAGCGGGCGCGGGAACATTTTGAGGTACGCGAGCTCGCGCATCGCGAAGAGGACGAAGTGGTGCAGATCTTTGCCCACTACGGCCTGGACCGGGCGGCATGCGCACCGATCCTCACCCATTTCCGCGCGCACCCCGACAAGTGGGTGGATTTCATGATGCGTTTCGAACTCGGGCTCGACCAGCCCGAGCCGGGGCGCGCCTTGCGCAGTGCCCTGACGATCGGCGGGGCCTACATCATCGGCGGCCTGGTGCCGCTGTTGCCGTACATGCTGGTCGGCGAGATGTCGCGCGCCTTGCCTTTGTCCGTGGTGTGCACCTTGATCGCGCTGGGCCTGTTCGGCGCCGCCAAGGCGAAGTTCACCGGCATCGGCATGCTGCGCGGCGCGATGCAGACTATGCTGGTGGGCGGACTCGCTTCCGCGGCGGCCTTCCTGCTGGCGCGCCTGATCGGCGGCTGATCGGCTTCAGTGCGAGGCGGCGTGGCGGTACCGTCGCGATTCGCGCGCCGAAAGCCATAGCGCGAGGCGGTCCGGCATCAGCTTGACCAGCGACTTGATGAAGCGGTTGACGCGTCCGGTCACGCGCACGATGTCGCCGCGCTCGACCGCTTCGCAGGCTTCGCGCACCACGTCTTCGGCGGTCTGCCACATGAAGCGCGGCATCTGGTTCATCAGGTCGCGGGTGCCGGTGACGTCGTGGAACTCCGACCAGGTAAAGCCGGGGCAGAGCGCGCAGACGTTCACGCCAAGGTGCCGGTTCTCCAGCGCCAGCGATTGCGAAAACTTGATCAGGTAGGCCTTGGAAGCGCCATAGAGCGTATGGCCCGCCGTGCCGGGCACGTGGCCGGCGAGCGAGGCCACATTGACGATGCGGCCATAGCCGCGCTCGCGCATACCCGGCAGCAGGCGCCATGCGAGCTCGGTCGGCGCGGTCATCAGCACCTGGATGAAGGCGGCATGGGTTTCCCAGGCGTTCGCCTCGAACGTGCCGGGTACGCCGTAGCCGGCATTGTTGATCAGCCAGTCCACGGCGAGGCCGCGTGCGGCCAGGGTTTCGGCGAGCTGGCGGGGAGCATCCGGGTCAGCCAGGTCCAGCGGCAGCACCGTTGCGTGGGTCCCATGCCTGGCCTGGAGTTCGGCGGCAAGCTCCTCCAGGCGGTCCGCGCGGCGGGCAGTGAGTACCAGGTCATGGCCGCGTGCGGCCAGCTCCCGCGCGAAAGCCGCGCCGATGCCCGCGGAGGCGCCGGTGACGAGACTGAGAGGGCGGGAGCGCGACATGCCGGTTCCTTGTGGGCCGATGGGAAGCGCGATCTTGCTGTCAGTTTGCCGAATGCGCCAGCGGGCGCTCCGTTGCCGCCTCCGGGGGCGCTCAGTAAGCTTTTGCGTTTTGGATGAGGGAGCACGCCATGCGCAAGAAGCTCGTCGCCGGTAACTGGAAGATGCACGGCAGCCGCTCAATGGCCGAGGCCCTGGCGGGCGATATCGCGGCCGGCATGCCGTCGGCGGTCGACGTGGTGGTGTTTCCGCCTTTTCCGTACATTGCCGGACTGGCTGGGCAACACGCGGGCTCCGGCCTGGGCTTCGGCGGACAGGACGTGAGTGAGCACGAGGGGCAGGGCGCCTACACCGGTGAGGTTTCCGCAGCCATGCTCGCCGACGTCGGTGCCAACTGGACCTTGGTAGGTCATTCCGAGCGCCGGCAATACCACCATGAGAGCGACGATCTGGTCGCCCGCAAATTTGCCGCCGCCCGCGCCGGCGGGCTCACCCCGGTGCTGTGCGTGGGCGAGACGCTGGAACAGCGCGAGGCAGGCGAGACCGAGGCGGTGATCGGCCGCCAGCTGCAGGCGGTGTTGGCTCTCAACGGCGTGGCCAGTTTCGACACGGCGGTAATCGCCTACGAACCGGTCTGGGCCATCGGCACCGGGCGCACCGCGACGCCGGAACAGGCCCAGCAGGTGCACGCGTTCATCCGTAGCCAATTGGCGAAAGAGGATGTTATGATTGCCCGTCTGACCCGGCTGCTTTACGGCGGCAGCGTCAAACCGGCCAATGCCGCGGAATTGTTCGCGCAGCCGGACGTGGATGGGGGGCTCGTCGGGGGTGCATGCCTGACCTCGGCGGACTTCCTCGCGATCTGCGCCGCAGCGAACTAACGCGCACGGATTCTCTGGAAACCCATGTTCGTCATCTTCAGCGTCTTCTACATCCTGATCGCCGCCGCGATGATCGTGCTGATCCTGATGCAGCGCGGCGCAGGTGCCGACGCGGGTTCGGGCTTCGGCGGCGGTGCCTCCGCCACGGTGTTCGGCGCGCGTGGTTCGTCGAGCTTCATGACGCGCGCGACGGCCGTGCTTGCCGCGCTGTTCTTCCTGCTGAGCCTCGGCATGGGTATCTACCTGAGCCGGCATGGTGCGCCGCAGAACAGTGGCGCCGATCTCGGCGTGATGTCCGGGCTTGCCAATCCGCCGGCGGCCACGCAGAATGCGCAGCCCTCGGCGCCGGCCAGCGTCCCGCAGGCCACCAAGCCGGTAGGCGACGTTCCCACGGCGACGACGCCGGCCCAGAACAGCGGTGAAGTCCCCTCGGCGACCGCCCCGGCAAAAGCCAACGGCGAAGCCCCGGCCTCGCAGAAGAAGTAACAAGACACCTGCCCAGGTGGCGGAATTGGTAGACGCACTACCTTGAGGTGGTAGCGACGCAAGTCGTGGGGGTTCGAGTCCCCCCTTGGGCACCAATCGAAGTTCCAGGACGTCTTCAGGACATCCCTGGGAATACACGAAACCCCGCAGCGATGCGGGGTTTTGTTTTGTTTGTCCTAGCGACGCGGGCGTCTGGATTCGGCATCACGAGATGGGTGCGGCACTTGCGGTGCGAGGTGGCACCGGTCGAGTCTTTTGGGGTTGAAGCCACTGGGAGTCGGCACTTCATGGGCTACCGCTTTTTGAGGGCGCGCATCGATCGCGCCATCGCCGATGTGTGGATGCAGGCGAAAGCCTTTCAACTTCCCTTACGTTCGACCGATCCGGGTGCCTAATGAAGGAGGAACATCGATGGCCATGTTCAAAGCCGCGTTCGTATCGCTTGTCGTGTCGCTGGTTTCCACGTCCGTGGCCGCCAAGAACGACGATCACGCGGATCTTCATGCCGCGTTGAAAGCGCAAGCCGATGCATGGGATGCCGCGATCATCAGGAAGGATCGGGAAGCGATCGCGAAGAATATGTCCGAGACGTTCTTTCAGATCGGCAGCGATGGAAAGACGGCGGACAAGACGCAGTTCCTGCAGAACATCATGTCGCCCGAGCTGGTGATCGCTCCGTACACGGTCGAAGACTTCAAGATCCGCACCTACGGGAACACCGCGCTTATCAACGGCGTTACCGACATGCACGGCACCTACGAAGGGAAGCCCTTTCGCCTCCACTATCGATATACCGATACCTACGTGAAGGAGGGCGGTGGCTGGAAAGTGGTGAATGTGCAGACGACGCGGATCGCCGAATGAAGATGCAGCTTTCTGGTCCAGCTTGCCGTGCGAGAAAGCTGCGCCTCCATCGCCGAGCACGCGAGATAAGGTTCACAGCCGGATGACGGTCGCGGATGTGGAATGGGAGCGTCGCCTTTCTCCAGGTGAACTCCCATGACCGACATTCTCGATACATTGAAGCAGGAACACGGTGCACTGCGCGAGCTCTTCGCCAAGATCAACGCCACTGCCGACAGCGAGAAGGATGCACGCAAGGATCTGCTCAAGCAGATCGAAGCTGCGCTGATTCCGCACGCCAAGTGGGAAGAGACCGTGTTCTATCCGGCATTCGCCGAGCGCGCCACGTTCGACGAGCAGCTCATCCAGGCTGAGGCGATCCAGGAGCATCGCGCGGTCGAGAAAGCTGTCCTGCCGGACATCCATGCCGCGGATTTCGACTCGCGCCAGTTCGCCGGTTCGGTGAAGGTGCTTTCGCAGATGATCGAGCACCATGCCCACGAGGAAGAGACCGTCATGTTCGCGGCCGCCCGCCAGCTGTTCAGTGCGGCCGAGCTCGCCGACTTCGATACCAAGTATGCGGAGTGGAAGAAGTCCTCCGCAGCGGCGGCGGTCAGCGGCTTTGCCAAGGTAAAGACTGCCATCAAGGGCACGATGCATTCGCCTCAGTCGCCCGGCTGAGCGAATAGCCACCGGAATGCACCAGGCCCGCTAGTCTCTCGATGGCGCGCCATTGACCGTGCATCGCCGCGGCTCCTCGTCTTGGGCTTCGCACAGGTATGGGCAAGGCGTTCCTGGCCAAGCACGGGTGCTTCGCAACATGGAATGCCGGCTTCCTGACTCAACCGCCGGTTTGGCTATGCGGAGCATCCACCGGCTTGGATTGGGGAGAGTCCTTCTGGCGCAGGAAGATGGAAAGCACGATCAGCGAAAAGACGGCAAGGAATTTGCTTTGCCAATTCTGGAAGGACTCGAACCAGAACTCCGGGCCCATGGCGTAGGCAGCTAAGGTCATGGCTGGCTCTCCATGCGCCGCGGCTTCACCGAGCCCCTTGTGCCAGCTGGCGATCAAGTGGCCACCGAAGCAGAGGACGAATAGCGTCAGGAACGCGATCGACAGCGAATTGGCATAGAGCAAGCGTACGAAACCGGTGCGCCGCCATGCCCTGGGCTGTGAAGAGAGAGGCGTCGGCGCGGAAGGCTCTTCATCTTCTTCGAAAGGCCTCGATTCGGCCGAGCCCTTTTGTCGAAGCCAGACTGTCAGCAGCACATAGACGCCCATCTGCAGGAATTCACTTTCCCAGTTCTCGAAAGTGGCGGACCAGAAGTCTCCGCCAGCCAGGTAGGCCGCGAAGCCGATCGCCGCCTGGCCGTGCTCCCGCAGCTCGTCGTTGTGCGCCGTATGGCCCATCGCGGCCTGTCCGAGCCAGGCGGCGAGCATCATGAGGATGGCGGCGATGCTCAAGCCGTTGCGTTTCAGGAACGAAGATTCGGTCATGGTGATGATTGCCGCGGTCCTGTCGGCTTCATCATCGTTCCGCGGTCGCTAGGAGAACGCGTAGGCCATAGGAAGAGGGCATGAAGGTGCGGTATGCCTGGCGTGGCGAGCAGTCGCGGGGCCTGGCCTTATGGCGGAAAGGCTGTTGCCCCGGATGGTCTTCCGGGCCATCGGCTATCCATCCCCGAGGGCTCAAAAGAGCTCAGGAAGATCTTGTAGGAATTCCCCTACACGTCGACGCGACGTTCACCTCTACACGGACTTCGGACAAAACCGCAAACTGTCCTTGTCCGGTAAGTCAGGCTCCTTTGCCGATGCCCCGGACACAGGACGTAGCGGCTAAGGATGGCTGCAAGCCCCATGGATGGGGCTTTTTCTTTTTCGAGGGGTGGGAGTCCGCTTTGGGCGCGGCACCGCCGGGCGCGGTGACCGAAGGCCACGCGCTGCTGCTGGGCCAGGTTCCGGCAAACGGTGTTCCCGCCGGCACCTCTAGTGAGGCCGATCGTGCTCGATTACCTTGGCGCGTGCTACCACCGCGCCGAGACCCGCTATGACCCTCCGTGCCGCGCTGCCCAGTGACATTCCCGCCCTGGCGCGCCTGTGGCATGACGGATGGCAGGACGCCCACGCGGCCATCCTGCCGAAGGAGCTGGCGCGGCTGCGCACTCTGGAAAGTTTCGCGCAGCGCCTGGCCGTACGTCTTGAGGATGTCCGGGTCGCTGGCTCGACAGGAGCTCCGACGGGTTTCTGCATGCTCAAGGACGACGAGCTGTACCAGCTCTTCGTGGCCCCCGAGGCGCGCGGCGGGGGCGTGGCGGCGACGCTCATGGATGATGGCGAAGCCCGTCTCGCGGCGCGCGGACATGTCACTGCCTGGCTGGCCTGTGCCATCGGCAACGAACGCGCGGCGCGTTTTTATCGGAAACGTGGGTGGACCTATGTGGGACCTTTCGTTTCGCGCTTGGAAACGTCAGCAGGCCCGTTCGACCTGAAGGTGTGGCGGTACGAAAAGCGGCTGGCAGCCTTAGGCGCTCCCGCATGAGAATCCATGCGCTATGGCGCCGGCTGGACGTGCCAGGCCATGACGCGGCTTTCGTGACGACGGCGGGCGAGGACAGGATGCTGCGCGGCATGGCGGTCTTCGGTCATGGCGCCGGCGCGACCTGTGTCGCTTACGAAGTAGCCCTGGCACAGGACTGGTCGACTCGCCGGGGCGAGCTTCGGGGCCATCAGGAAGGGCGGCTCTTTCACCATCGCATCGAGCGCCGGCCCGATGGCTGGTACTTGGACGGGCATCGTCAGGCAGGGCTGGAAGCGCTGGTCGATCTGGATTTCGGCTTCACGCCGGCGACCAATTTGCAGCAGATGCAGCGCGTCATACTCGACGGCGGGCCGGCAGTCGAGCTTCCGGTCGCCTGGTTCGACATCGGCATGGAACGGCTGGACGTCCTGCCGCAACGCTACGAGCGGCGAGGCGAAAACTGCTTTTGGTACGAAGCGCCTACCGCGGGCTATCAGGGTTTGCTGGAGCTGGCGGATCATGGCGTCGTCGCCCGATACCCGGGCTTGTGGTCTCTATGTTGAAGCTGCCGTCGAGCCATGTCGCAGCGTGCGGCCGGCGCCGCCGGCCGAAGCCGAGGCGCGCAATCGGAAATCCCCTACACGAACATGCGCTATTCGCCGCTAGGTGGTCACTGCGAAAAAGGCGCAGTCTATGTCTGCCCCGCGAGTCAGGCGGTGAGTTCGATCACTCGCGACAGCCGATGACCGGGGCGTTCTTCTGTATGGCTCACGCCCCTGAGCCCGACTTGGCGCCCCGTGATCGGGGCGCTTTTTTATGGGGCGCCAACACCTCTGCGTTCGTTCTTCGGTCATTCCGGGGTGGCGCGCACGTGCGCGCCGTCGTCGCGATATCTGAAGCGCAGCGACTTGTGGTGAAGGAAATGTCTTTACTGTCATGGCAGCAAGAAACATGGCGCTTGCGCAGAAGATCGCGCGCTCCGCGCTCGCTCATCCTCGACTGACGCCGATGTAGGCCCATCCCTACAACACATCGTGCAAGACGCTGATAGGACCGTAAGCGGCATCGGGGCATGCTTACTTGGTCGGCGGCTGGGCTATGGAAGCCCACCGGGGACGACGCTATTTCTTCATCTCGCGGGGGTGCGGATGATCATCTACACGCTCAAGCCGTCGATGGAAGGCCAGTGGAATATCTGCCGTTCCGGCTTCTGCCTGTTCAGCGGCCTCCGCCTGGGACCGGCGATCACGCTGGCCCGCGAAGTGGCCCGCGACGAACACGCGCGCTCGGGGCGGTCGGTCTGCGTCGAGATGCCGGGGTTGGGTTCGGCGATACGGCTGGCGCATTACGACCGGTGCGCCATGGCTGCCGTCGCGGACGCCGTCTGAACCGGCGCCGCGCCATCCGCTTCTTGTCATTTCCGCCCCGGGCCGGGCAAAGTGCGGCGATCCGTCGTCAGGAAGCCGCTCATGCCCATGCCACGCCGTCTTGCCGCAGCCGCGCTGCTGGCCTTCGCCTTCGCGCCGTTGCAGGCCGCCACGCTGCTGGTGAACGCCCGCATTCATACGATGGATCCGGACAATCCCCAAGCCACCGCACTGGCCTGGGACGACCAGGGCGGCTTGCTGGCCGTGGGCACGACCGCCGAACTGCAGGCCAAATACCCGGGTGCGGCGGCGACGGACGCACATGGCGCCACGGTGATACCAGGGCTGATCGACGCCCACGGTCATGTGCTGGGCCTGGGCAAGATCCGCAGCCAGGCCGACCTGGTCGGCGCGGACTCGAAGGCCGAGGTGCTGCAGCGGCTGAAGGACTTCGCCGCCAAGCTGCCCAAGGACGTCTGGCTGATCGGCCATGGCTGGGACCAGAACCGGTGGGCGGATAAGCAATTTCCCAGCGCGGGAGATCTGGACGAGGCATTCCCGGATCGCCCGGTCTTTCTCGAGCGTATCGATGGCCACGCCTCATGGGCGAACACGGCGGCGATGAAGCATGCGGCTAAGTCGCTCGATGGCGACTGGCAACCGGACGGTGGCCGCATCGTCCGCGTTGGCAAGCGCGCGACCGGCATTCTCATCGACGGTGCGCAGGCGCTGGTTGCCGATGCAGTGCCGCCGCTGACGCCGGCGCAGACCCGCGATGCGTATCGCCGCGCGTTCAAGGAACTGGTGGCGCAGGGCCTCACCGGCGTGCACGACGCCGGCGTGAGCATGAACGACTTCAAAGTGCTGCAGCAGATGGCGAAGGAGGGCGACATCCCGCTGCGGTTGTACGAAATGGCTGATGGCAATCATGGCGCGCTGGAATGGCTGTGCATGCAGGGCGGGCAATGGATCGACGCCAGTGGCCGCCTGCGCATGCACACGGTGAAGCTGTACATGGATGGTGCACTGGGTAGCCGCGGCGCGGCATTGCTGCAGGACTACAGCGACGACCACGGCAATCGCGGCATCCTGGTCACTTCGCCGGAGGACTACCGCGTCGCCGTGGACAAGGCGCATCGCTGCGGCGTTCAAGTGGCGACGCATGCCATCGGCGACCGCGGCAACCGCATGGTTCTCGATACCTACCAGGCGGTGCTGGGACAGGAGGCCGCGGGCGATCACCGCTGGCGCGTCGAGCATGCGCAGATCGTGGCGCTGGACGACATCCCACGCTTCGCCAAGCTGCACCTGATCGCCTCGATGCAGCCGACCCACGCCACGTCCGACATGCCGTGGGCCGCGCAGCGCCTGGGCAACGAGCGCCTGAAAGGCGCCTATGCGTGGCAGCGTTTCCTGCATGAGCAGGTGCCGCTGGCGTTCGGCTCCGACTTCCCGGTGGAAAGCCCCGACCCGATGCTGGGTATCTATGCGGCGGTCACCCGCCAGGATCTCAAGGGCCAGCCGCCGGGCGGATGGCTGTCCGACCAGAAGGTGAGCCGCATCCAGGCGCTGGCGGGCTTCACCCGCACCGCGGCGTACGCGGCGTTCATGGAGCGTGAGGTCGGCATGCTGAAGCAGGGCATGCGCGCTGACTTCGTGGTGCTTAATGCCGATCCGCTGACCATTTCGCCGCGCCAGATCGCTGACCTCAAGCCGCTCAGCACCTGGGTGGACGGCAAGACGGTCTATCGCGCCGGCGAACGGGCCGACGCCGCGCGATGAACTGCGCGGCGTCGGCTGGGGGGGACGATCGATACCGGGGAGGGAGGCGGCTCAGGCCGCCTTGCGGGCGACGACGCCGATGCTGGCCTGCGCGGTCTTCAAGGCTTCTGCCTTGTGATCGGCGCTCACGTTCACGCCTTCGGCGCGGACGAACTCGATGTCGGTGACGCCCAGGAAGCCCAGCACCGCCCGCAGGTACGGCTCCTGGAAATCCATGGGCTGGCCGGCGCTGCCTTCGCCATAGAAGCCGCCGCGGCTCGACGCGATGATCACGCGCTTGCCGCCCGCCAGTCCTTCGGGGCCGTTGGCGGTGTAGCGAAAGGTCTTGCCGGCGACCGCGACGCGGTCGATCCAAGCCTTCAAGGCGCTGGAAATTGAGAAGTTGTACATGGGGGCGCCGATGACGACCACGTCGGCCGCCAGGAACTCTTCGAGCACCTCGGTACCAAGCATGGCGGCCGGATCAGCGGCATCGGCCACCGGGCTCCAGTGCGGCAGGGGCTGGGCAGCCAGGTCGCGGTAGGTCACTTGCAGACCGGGCTGCTCACGGACCAGCTCGGCTACGATGGCGGCAGTCAGGCCGCGGGAGACGGAATGGTTGCCCAGGGCGCTGGAATCGATGTGCAGGAGCTTCATGGCTATTCCTCAATCGTGGGCCGGGCGGTATGCCGGCGACGGGAATAACGATATTCTTGGAACAATCGCCCGATAAGATGGGTGATATCGAACAAATTGTTTCTCATTGGAAACGAAGATGACCGTACTCGACGGCGCCCTGCAGGATCTCAACGACCTCTACTTCTTTGCCTCCGTGGTGGAGCATGGCGGCTTCTCGGCCGCCGGGCGGGCGCTGGGCATTCCGAAATCGCGCCTCAGCAAGCGCATCGCGCAGTTGGAGGAGCGCCTGGGCGTGCGGTTGCTGCAGCGGACCACGCGCCGCTTCGTCGTCACCGAGGTGGGTGAG
Source organism: Dyella sp. BiH032 (assembly GCF_031954525.1). Classification (NCBI taxonomy): domain Bacteria; kingdom Pseudomonadati; phylum Pseudomonadota; class Gammaproteobacteria; order Lysobacterales; family Rhodanobacteraceae; genus Dyella; species Dyella sp. BiH032. The sequence continues at coordinate 3,189,077 of NZ_CP134867.1, read as the reverse complement.
CGCTTCTACACCCATTGCCGCGCCGTGCTGGAAGAGGCGCGCGCCGCGCAGGACGCGGTGGACGAGCTGCGCGCCGAACCGCGCGGCGTGGTGCGCGTGAGCTGCCCCAATTCGCTGGCGCAGACCATCGTGGCGCACGTCCTGCCCGACTTCCTCGCGCAACATCCCAAGGTGCAGGTGCGCCTGCAAGCCACCAATCGCCGCGTCGACCTGATCGGTGAAGGTGTGGATGTGGCGATCCGTGTGCGCAGCAAGCTCGATACGGATGCGACCCTGGTGATGCGCACCTTCGGGCAGTCGCGCGTGCTGCTGGTCGCCAGCCCCACGCTGCTCAAGCAGACGGGGCGGCCGAAAGTCCCGTCCGACCTGTCCACCATTCCTGCGCTCGCCATGAACGAGCACGAGGGCGCGCAGAGCTGGGAGCTGATCGGCGCTGACGGCGAGCGCGTCGTGGTCGACATCCAGCCGCGCCTGGTCTGCGGCGATTTCTCCGTGCTGCTGGAATCGGCCCGGCGCGGCATCGGTGTGACGCTATTGCCCGAGTTCGTCTGCGCGCCGGCAATTACCCGGGGCGATCTCGAAGTGGTGCTGCCGGACTGGAGCCTGCCCGAAGGCACCATGCACTTCGTGTACCCCAGCCGGCGCGGCCTGCTGCCGGGCGTGCGCGCCTTCGTGGATTTCCTGGCCGACCGCCTGCCGAAGACGACCCTGCAGAAGCACGAAGAGTGTCGCAAGCGGCCCTGTCCGGAAGTCTGAAACATCGGACGTGCTAGCATTTTCGTTTAGACATCCAAACACCGAGTCCCATGCATATCGACACTAAGCTTCCGAAGGTGGGCACCACCATCTTCAGCGTGATGAGCCAGCTCGCCGTCGAGCACCGTGCAGTCAACCTGGGGCAGGGCTTTCCCGATTTCGAACCGCCGGAAGCGTTGCGCGAAGCCATCACGCGCGCGATGGCCGAAGGGCGCAACCAGTACGCACCCGGCATCGGCCTGCCGCCGCTGCGCGAGCAGATCGCGCTGAAGACCGAGCGCATGTACGGGCGCCGCATCAGCGCCGACACCGATGTGACCGTGACCTCCGGTGCCACCGAGGCCTTGTTCGCAGCGATCGCCGCGGTGGTGCGTGCGGGCGATGAGGTGATCGTGTTCGATCCGGCTTACGACAGCTACGAACCGGCGATCGAGCTGCAGGGCGCGAAGGCGGTGCATATCCCGCTGACCGTGCCCAGCTTCGGCGTCGACTGGCAGCGCGTGCGCGATGCCGTCACGCCGCGCACGCGGATGATCCTGGTCAACAGTCCGCACAATCCCTCGGGTGCCGTGCTGTCGGCGGGCGATCTGGACGAGTTGGCCGCCATCGTGCGCGACACCGAGATCGTGGTGCTCTCCGACGAGGTCTATGAACACATCGTGTTCGACGGCGCGCTGCACCAGAGCGTGTTGCGGCATGCCGAACTGGCCGAGCGCAGCATCGTGGTGTCTTCGTTCGGCAAGACCTACCACTGCACCGGCTGGAAGGTGGGCTACGCCGTGGCGCCGCGCGCGCTGTCCGCCGAGTTCCGCAAGGTGCACCAGTACCTGACCTTCTGCACCTTCCATCCCGCCCAGGTGGCGTTCGCCGAATTCATGGCGAGTACGCCGGAGCACTACCTGGAACTGCCTGCGTTCTATCAGGCCAAGCGCGATCGTTTTCGCGCGCTGCTCAAGCCCTCTCGCCTGAAGCTGCTGGACGTGCCCGGCGGCTATTTCCAGCTGGTCGACTACTCGGCGATCCGCGACGAGGCGGACGTCGCCTTCTGCGAATGGCTGGTCAAGGAAGGCGGCGTGGCGGCGATCCCGCTGGCGCCGTTCTACGAAACAGCGCCGGATACGCGGCTGGTTCGCCTGTGTTTCGCCAAGAGCGACGCCACCATGGAAGCCGCGGCGGAGCGTCTATGCAAGCTCTGACCGTCAGCCTGGTGCAGGGAGCCACGCGCTGGCACGACGCGCCCGCCAACCGCGAATACTACGGCGCGCTGGTGCGGCCGCTGGCCGGAAAGAGCGACCTGATCGTGCTCCCGGAGACGTTTCTTTCCGGCTTCAGCAACGACACGCGCGCCAGTGCGGAAACGATGGAAGGCGAGGGCGTGGCCTGGCTGCGCGCGCTGGCCGTCGACGTGGAAGCGACGCTGTGCGGCAGCCTTGCGATCCGCGAGGGCGACAGCGTGTACAACCGCTTGTTGTGGGTACGCCCGGACGGTAGCTATGCGCAATACGACAAGCGCCACCTATTCCGCATGGCCGGCGAACATACCCGCTATGGCGGCGGCCGCGAACGGTTGATCGTGGAGCTCAAAGGTTGGCGCATCCTTCCTCAGGTCTGCTATGACTTGCGCTTTCCGGTATGGCTGCGCAACCGGCGTATGGAGGAGGCTGTCGGGGGCATGGACTACGACCTGGCGGTGTTCGTCGCCAACTGGCCGGCCCCGCGCCGTCAGCCGTGGCGCACGCTGCTGCGCGCGCGCGCGATCGAGAATCTTAGCTATGTGGTGGGCTTGAATCGCGTCGGCGTGGACGGCAATGACTTGCCGTATGCGGGCGACAGCGCCGTGATCGATGCGGTCGGCGAACCGCTGATCGAGTTGGGGCCGCAGGAGCAGGTGGCGACGGTGACATTGGATCCGGCGCCGCTGCTGGCGCATCGGGAACGCTTTCCCGCATGGATGGACGCGGACGAGTTCACGCTGCAGCCGTAAGCTTCATGAGCAGGAAAAAAAGGCCGCCTTGGGGCGGCCTTTTTTTATGGTTCGCGAAGCTTGGATGAGCGAATCGCAGACTCGTGCGGGCTCGGATAACGGAGCGCGGTATCAGAGGATGCCCAGCACCGACTCCGGAGGACGTCCAAGCTTGGCCTTGCCATTGGCGACCACGATGGGCCGCTCGATCAGGCGCGGATATTGCGCCATCGCCGCGAGCAGGTCGTGCTCGCTCAGCGCGGGATCGTCCAGCCCCAGCTCGGCGTACTCCGTCTCTCCCTTGCGGATCAGCTCGCGCGCGGTCATGCCGAGCTGGCCGAGCAACTGGGCCAGTTCCTCGATGCTCGGCGGGGTGTCGAGGTAGTTGATCACTTCGCACTGGCAGCCGCGCTCCTGCAGCAGTGCCAACGTCGCGCGCGACTTGGAGCAGCGGCTGTTGTGATAGATGCGGACCGCATTCATCGCCGGTGCTGCCCTCAGCGGTTGCCGCCGCGCGGGCCACCGCGACCGCCGCCGTGGGGACGCCCGCCGCCACCTTGGCGATTGCCGCCACCCTGGCCCGGGCGATTGCCGCCGCCCTGGCCGGGACGATTGCCGCCGCGTGCCTGCGGACGCCCGGCGCCCTTGCCGCCGCCTTGGCCGCGGTTGGCACCGCCGCCGAAGCCGCTATAGGGGTTGCCGCCGCCCTGGGCCTGGCCGGCCGGGCCGCGCTTGCCGCCGCCGCGACGGTTGCCGCCGCCACCGTAGCCCTGACCCTGGCCCTGGCTACCGCCTTCGCGGCTCTCGCCGGCAAACCAGGTGCGCACGGAGGGCAATTCCTGGCCCGGCGCGACGCCGCGCTTGCCCTTGCGGCGACCGGCGTTGGCGTTGGGCGTGCGCTCGGGACGTGCGACGTTGCCATTCACTTCCTTGCCCGGACGGCGGCGCTGCTGCTTGCCGCGCGCGGGCTCCTCGCGGATGCGGTCGAAGGCGCGCAGTTCGCGTGCTTCGTCGTGGTACGCGCCACTCCAGGAGCCGCCAGCGCCACGCTCGGGACGGTATTCGGTGACGTTGCGGGTAGCGCGGCGCTGATGCAGTACCGGGCTCAGCGTCAGCACGGGCTGGGGCGCGCCCAGGCCACTGACCTGGCGCAGCTCCTTGACCGCCTCTTCGCCGAGCGCCTCGCAATCGCCGCGGCGCAGGGCGCGGGGCAGTTCCACGCTGCCGTAGCGGATGCGCTTGAGGCGGCTGACCAGGAAACCCTGAGAATCCCACAGGCGGCGCACCTCGCGGTTACGGCCTTCGCGGATGACCACGCGGAACCAGCTGTGGCTGCCGCCCCTGCTGATAATGCCGATCTCGTCGAAGCGGGCGGGGCCGTCTTCCAGCTCCACGCCGGACTTCAGCTTCTCGATGATCTCGTCCGGCACTTCGCCATGCACGCGGCACAGGTACTCGCGTTCCATGCCGCTGCGCGGATGCATCAGCGCGTTGGCCAGCTCGCCATCGGTGGTGAGCAGGAGCAGGCCGGTGGTATTGATGTCCAGGCGGCCCACGGCGACCCAGCGCGCGCCCTTCAGGCGCGGCAGCTGCTCGAACACGGTGGGGCGGCCTTCGGGGTCTTCGCGGGTGGTCACGACGCCTTCCGGCTTGTGGTAGACCAGCACCTCGGTCTCGTCGCGGTTGTCGGTGGCGACGACGAACTGCTTGCCGTCGATCACCACGCGATCGCCCGCGTGGACGCTGGCGCCGATGCCAGCCGGCGCGCCGTTGACTTCGACCTCGCCGGCCTGGATGCGCTGTTCCAGCATGCGGCGCGAGCCGAGGCCGGCGTTGGCGAGGACCTTATGGAGGCGTTCTTCGATCGCGGGCGCGGTCGGGCGTGTGTCGCGCTTGAGGGTCAGGACGGATTTCTGCGGCGCATTCATGCGCGGTACTCCTCGGTATCTTTCGTGGCGGCGCCGTGGTCGGCGTCCGCTGGGTTCTCTGCCTCGGCGGCAGTGACGGTGGAAGGTTCGGCGGGGGCTTCCTCGCCGGCGGGGGACGGCGCCGCTTCGATCGCGGCGACGTCGTCGTGTTCATGGGGCGGTTCGGCGACGGCGGTTTCCTGTTCCGGATGCTCGCCGGCCACGTGGAACTCCGCATCGCCCTCGACGTGGCCGCCCTGGTTTTCCGCAGCGGCCGTCTCGGCCGGCTGTTCGCCGGCTTGCTCGGCCTCCGCATCCGGATCGATCGGCAGGTCGCGCGCGACGCGGACGGGGAGGGGCTCTTCGGCGAAGCGCAATTGCGGGTCTTCCATGTCGCGGATTTCCGACAATGGCGGCAGCTCGTCCAGCGACTTGAGGTTGAAGTAGTCGAGGAACGCGCGCGTGGTGCCGAACAGCGCGGGCTTGCCGGGGACGTCGCGGTAGCCGACTACGCGGATCCACTCGCGCTCCTCCAGCGTCTTGATGATGTTGGAGGACACCACCACGCCGCGGATCTGCTCGATTTCCGGGCGCGTGATCGGCTGGCGATAGGCGATCAGCGCGAGGGTCTCCAGCAGGGCGCGCGAATAGCGGCTGGGTTTCTCGGTCCACATGCGCGAGATCCACGGATGGACCTCCTGGCGCACCTGGTAGCGGAAGCCCGAAGCCACCTCGCGCAGCTCGACGCCGCGCCCGGCGCAATCCTCGGCCAGGACTTCCAGCGCACGCGCGATCTGCTCGCGGTCGATCTCGTCCTCTTCGCCGAAGAGGTCGCCCAGTTGCTGTACGGTGAGCGGCTGGGTGGCGGCGAGCAGCGCCGCTTCGATGATGTTTTTCAGTTGCTCGATCTGCATGGCCTTGTCGGATGCGGATGCTGTCGGGAGCCGGCCTCAGTCGGCGGCCGAGGCGCGTTCGGGCGCATCGGCTTCGACGGATTCCTCGGCCTGGATGACCTTAGCTTTCACGTAGATCGGAGCCAGCGGCTCCTCTTGCACGATTTCCACCAGCATTTCCTTGGCCAGTTCCAGCATGGCCAGGAAGGTGACCACCACGCCGAGCCGGCCTTCGTTGACGTCGAACAACGTCTCGAAGCGATGGAAGCTGGTGTCGTTGAGCTTGCTGAGCAGTTCGCCCATGCGCTGGCGCACGCTGAGCGCCTCGCGCTTGATGGCGTGGTGCCCGAACAGTTCGGCGCGGCGCAGCACGTCCTTGAGCGCCAGCAGCATTTCCTTCAGGTCCAGCGGCGGCGGCAGCTTCACCACCGTGCGCTCGCCGCTGTCCGCATGGACCACCACCGTGTCGCGCTCCACGCGGGGCAGGGTGTCGATGTCTTCCGCGGCCTTCTTGAAGCGCTCGTACTCCTGCAGCCGGCGTATCAGCTCGGCGCGGGGGTCCTCCTCGACGCCTTCTTCCGCCGGCGGCCGCGGCAGCAGCAGCCGCGACTTGATCTCGGCCAGGATCGCGGCCATCAGCAGGTACTCGGCGGCCAGTTCCAGCCGCATGTCCCGCATCATGTCGATGTATTCCATGTACTGCCGGGTGATCTCGGCAATCGGAATGTCCAGGATGTCGATGTTCTGCCGGCGGATCAGGTAGAGCAGCAGATCCAGCGGCCCCTCGAACGCCTCGAGGATGACTTCCAGCGCATCCGGCGGGATGTAGAGGTCCTGCGGCATCTGCAGCACGGGCTCGCCGCGCACGATGGCAAGCGGCATTTCCTGCTGTTGCGGAACGGACGCGAAAGCGTCCTGCGGCGCTGCGACCGGCTGCTGAGGCTCGACTGGCTCAGTACTCATCAATGCATGTCGTTGGGCCGCCTGAGACGGCTTGCAGTGCGTTCAACACGTTCGGAACCGATAGATTCCACCGGCATTCGCTCGAGGAATGTCCCCCGCTTGGGTGGCGGCCATCCGGCGGACACCCGTGAATTTCCCTTGGCTCGATCATCAGCCGTGGCGCGATGGCGCCCGTCGCGGCGATTGCATGACGAGACCGCACCGGCGGCGGCATCGATCAGGCTGGCCGTGAGCGACCTCTGCATGCCTGCGCCGGGAGACGATCCGCAGCAAAGGCGAACCGGGACGCGCGATGGACTGCGTCACGGACTGAACAAGAGGTCTGCTGAGTGCATCGGGCGGGTGCTCCGGTCGCCGCTGGCTCGATCGGCAGGCGCACCCTTTGACCCACGTGCGATCAAGGTTAGCGGTTGCATCCGGCCAAGTCCAGTGTGCCGCTTGCGCATGGCCGGCTACCAAGCGCCATGGCGCATCGGCAGAATGCCGCGCATGCCAACCGCCGAGCGCTCGATCATCCACGTCGACATGGACGCGTTCTATGCGTCGGTGGAGCAGCTCGACCGTCCGGAGTTGCGGGGCCTTCCCGTCATCGTCGCCGGGCTGGGGCGGCGCGGGGTGGTTTCTACCTGCAGCTATGAGGCAAGGCGCTACGGCGTCCGGTCGGCCATGCCCACCGCCCAGGCGCGGCGCCTGTGTCCCGATGGCGTCTACCTGAGCCCGCGGGCGGACCGCTATGAGGAGGTATCCGCGGAGGTCTTCGCCGTTTTCGAGGGCATCACGCCCCAGATCGAGGGCTTGTCCCTCGACGAGGCCTTCCTGGACGTGACCGCCAGCCTGCGCCTGCTGGGTGGGGTGGAAGCGATCGGCCGGGGCATCAAGCAGGACATCCGCGACCGTACCGGCCTGACCGCCTCGGTCGGCATCGGACCCAACAAATGGCTGGCCAAGCTGGCCAGCGAACTCTCCAAGCCCGACGGCTTGCTGCGCATCCGGGCGGACGAGGCGCCGGCGCGGCTATCTCCACTGCCGATCGGACGACTGTGGACCGTAGGGAAGGTGACCGAACAGGCGCTTCACCGCCTGGGCATCCGCACCATCGGTGAATTGGCAGCATGTGACCCGGCGCGTCTGACCCGGGCGCTGGGGCGTCAGGCCACCTTGCTGCAGGCGCTGGCGCGCGGCGAGGACGAGCGTGCAGTCGAGCCGGTCCGGGCGGAGCAGTCGATCGGCGCCGAGCACACCTTCGATGAAGACGTGGTGCGCCTGGACATGGCCGAAGCCTGGCTGTTGCGCCAATGCGAGCGTGTGGCCGAGCGCGCCCGTGCCCGCGGCCTGGCCGGCCACACGGTTACGGTGAAGCTGCGCGAGCCGCCTTTCGTCACGCACACGCGCCAGGCCAGGTTGGGCGCGCCGAGTGCGTCGGCGGCGGACATCTATGACGTGGCACGACGCTTGCTTAACGTGTGGTGGCAGACGCAGCCCACCCCGCGCCTGCGCCTGCTCGGCGTGAGCCTGTCGGGTTTCGACCGGCGTCCGCAGGAGGATATGTTCGCCTCGGCGCCCATGGCGGCGGCGACGGACCAGGTGCAGGACCGGATCAATCTGCGCTTCGGCACGGGCAGCCTGGTGCGCGCGGGGAGTTTGCGCACGCGAGGGCGAGGATAGACCCGTTCACGACCGCTTTTCGCCGGTCGCGGATAAGTTGGGTGGACACTGCGCAGCAGTGGGATGGGAGGGAAGTGCATGACCAAAGCCGGCGGCAAGCACCACAACGGTAGTCCGGAGCAATTGCGCCCGGCGCGCATGCGCATCGAGACGACCGTACTGATGAGCCGCGGCAGCCAGTCGCAGCCGACGGAGCTGGTGGACATCTCGGCGACGGGCGCGCTGCTGCGCCGGCCGCTGGGATGGCAGGGCGAAGTGGGGCAGAGCTGGATGCTGGACATGATCTTCGGCCACGACCTGCATATCCATCTGGAAGCCCAGGTAGCGCGGATTTCCGATCGCCATGTCGGCTTCGCCTACACGCGCATTCCGGAGGACAAGCAGGTCCCGCTGTGGAACCTGCTGGGCGGCTACGCCGATATCCTGGAGACATGGCACGACGACTGAGCAGTCGTCGCGTCTTTACAGAGCTGAGGCACGCGCCGTGCAGCGTGGCCTTTCGTCGAGGCCTCAGGCCGCCGAGGCGGCCGGCTTCTTCTCTTCGCGCAGTTCGCGGCGGAGGATCTTGCCCACGTTGCTCTTGGGCAGCGAATCGCGGAACTCGATGATCTTGGGACGCTTGTAGCCCGTGAGGTTCTCGCGGCAGAACTCCTTGAGCGTCTCCACCGTGAGGTTCGGGTCCTTGCGGACCACGAACAGCTTCACCACCTCGCCCGAATGCTCGTCCGGCACGCCCACCGCGGCGACTTCCGCGACACCCGGGTGGGTCATCACGATGTCCTCGACTTCGTTCGGATACACGTTGAAGCCGGACACCAGGATCATGTCTTTCTTGCGGTCGACGATATAGAAGTAGCCATTCTCGTCCATCCGCGCGATGTCGCCGGTATGCAGCCAGCCGTCGTCGCCAAGTACCTTGGCAGTCTCGTCCGGGCGGTTCCAGTAGCCCTTCATCACCTGCGGGCCTTTCACCATCAGTTCGCCCACTTCGCCGACCGACAGCGGCTTGCCTTCCTCGGACCAGATGGCCACGTCGGTGGAGGGAATGGGCAAGCCAATGGAGCTGTTGTAGTCCTTCAGGTCCAGCGGGTTGATGCACGCCGCGGGCGAGGTTTCCGTCAGGCCGTAGGCCTCGGCCAGCGTCACGCCGGTTACCTTCTTCCAGCGTTCCGCCACGGCGCGCTGCACGGCCATGCCGCCGCCCAGGGTCAGGTGCAGGCGGGAGAAATCCACCTCGGAAAAACCGGGTGTATTGAGCAGCCCGTTGAACAGCGTGTTGACGCCGGTGAGGGCGGTGAAGCGGGATTTCTTGAGTTCCTTCACGAAGCCGGGCATGTCGCGCGGATTGGTGATCAGCCAGTTCAGCCCGCCCAGCCGCATGAACACCAGGCCGTTCGCGGTCAGGGAGAAGATGTGGTACAGCGGCAGCGCCGTGATGATCACCTCTTCGCCCGGCTTGGCGTTGCCGCCGATCCAGGCGCCGGCCTGCAGCATGTTCGCCACCATGTTGCCGTGGGAGAGCATCGCGCCCTTGGCCACGCCGGTGGTGCCGCCGGTGTATTGGAGGAAGGCGAGGTCGTCATGAGTGAGCGCGACCTGCGGCACCGGATGCGCGGCGCCCTGCGCCAGCGCGTCGCGGAAGCGCACGGCCTGCGGAAGGTGGTACGGCGGCACCATCTTCTTGACGTGCTTGAGCACGAAGTTGATCACCGCGCCCTTGAGCCCCAGCAGGTCGCCGATGCCGGTGGTGACGACGTGCTTCACTTCCGTCTCGGCCACGACCTGCTGCAGCGTGGCGGCGAAGTTGTCCAGCACCACGATGGCCTTGGCCCCGGAGTCCTCGAGCTGGTGCTTGAGTTCGCGCGCCGTGTACATGGGATTGGTGTTGACCACCACCAGGCCGGCGCGCAGCGCGCCGAACAGCGCGATCGGATACTGCAGCACGTTCGGCATCATGATGGCGACGCGGTCGCCCTTGACTAGCTTGAGCACACCGGTGAGATAGCCGGCGAACTGACGGCTCATCTCATCGATCTGGCCATAGCTCAGCTCCTTGCCGAAGCTGTGGAACGCGGGGCGGTCGCGGAACTTCGAGAACGCTTCGTCCAGCACCGCGGCGACGGAGGCGTAGGCATTGAGGTCGATCTGTGCGGGTACGCCTTCCGGGTAATGGGCCAGCCACGGACGCTCGTTGCTCATGTTTGTTCCCTGCTCCTGTATCGGATGCCTTCGCCGCCGGCGCGCGCGTAGGGCATCATGGTGACGCGGCATTGGAGCATACGCCCGCGTACAGCGGCAAGCCGCGCCGCAGCGGGATTTCGGGGACATCCAGAGTGATGCGGAAGGTTTTTTCTGCGCTGTTTTCCATCGTGCTGGCAGCCGGTCTTGCCGGTTGTCATCGCGCGCCCGACGAGGTGCGCATCCGCCAGGCCATCGAATCGGCGCGCCTCGCGGCCACCGAAACGGATGCGGGTCGGCTGACCGACGTGCTGAGCGAGGATTTCGACGGCAACGACGGCACGATGAGCCGCAAGGACCTGGGCAATCTGCTGCGCCTGGCCCGGTTCCGCGGCGAGAGCGTGCGCGCGGTCATGGGGCCCATCACGGTGGAGCCGCGCGGCGACCGCTACGTGGCGACGTTCACGATCACGCTCGGCAGCGGAGGCAAGCTCTTTCCCGCAGAGCTCGGCGTCTTCGAAGTGGAGACCGGCTGGCGCAGGGAAGGGCGCGAATGGCACTGCTATACCGCGCGCTGGAAACACCAGCTGTAGCGACGACGGAGGCGCCGCAACGAAAGACGCCGCCCTCGGGCGGCGTCTTCGTCGAAGGCGGGGGCGTGCTCAGGCCGCCTTCCGCCCTGCCAGCTGGCGCAGCACGTATTGCAGGATGCCTCCATGGCGGAAGAACTCCCGCTCCTTCGGCGTCAGCAGCAGCACCTTGACGGTGAACTCTTTGCGGCTTCCGTCGGGGGCGGTGGCGGTCACCTTCGCTTCCTTCGACTCGCCGTCGTTCAAGCCGGTGATGTCGAAGACTTCCTTGCCGGTCAGGCCCAGCGTCTGCGCGTTCTCGCCATCCTGGAACTGGCAGGGCAGCACGCCCATGCCGACCAGGTTGGAGCGATGGATGCGCTCGAAGCTCTCGGCGATCACCGCCTTGACCCCCAGCAGCAGGGTGCCCTTGGCCGCCCAGTCGCGCGAGGAGCCGGTGCCGTACTCCTTGCCGGCGAGGACCACCAGCGGCGTTTTTTCCGCCTTGTATTTCATGGCCGCGTCGTAGATCGCCATCTGCTCGCCGGTGGGCACGTGCAGGGTGTAGCCGCCCTCGACGCCGGGAAGCATCAGGTTCTTGATGCGGATATTGGCGAACGTGCCGCGCACCATCACGTCATCGTTGCCGCGGCGCGAGCCGTAGGAATTGAAGTCCTTCGGCTCCACGCCCTTGGAGATCAGGAAGCGGCCCGCCGGGCTGTCCTTCTTGATCGAGCCGGCCGGCGAGATGTGGTCGGTGGTGATGGAATCGCCGAACAGGCCCAGCACGCGGGCGCCGTGGATGTCGTCCACCGTGCCGACCTCGCGGGTCATGCCTTCGAAGTAAGGCGGGTTCTTGATGTAGGTGGAATCGCCCCACTGGTACACCGCGCCGTCCGGAGAGGCGATGTGGTTCCAGCGGTCGTCGCCCTTGAACACGTCGGCGTAGTTCTTCGCGAACATGGCAGGGCTGATCGCGCCCGCGATGGTGTCCGAGATTTCCTGGTTGCTCGGCCAGATGTCCTTCAGGTAGACCGGCTGGCCGTCGCTGCCGATGCCGAGCGGGTCCTTGCTGAGGTCCACGTCCAGCGAGCCCGCCAGCGCATAGGCCACCACCAGCGGCGGCGAGGCGAGGTAATTCATCTTCACCTCGGGATGCACGCGGCCCTCGAAGTTGCGATTGCCGGAGAGCACCGACGCCACCGCCAGATCGCCCTCGGCGATGCCCTTGCTGATCTCCACCGGCAGCGGGCCGGAATTGCCGATGCAGGTAGTGCAGCCGTAGCCGACGACATAGAAGCCGACTTTCTCCAGCTCCTTCAGCAGCCCGGTCTTCTCCAGATAATCCGTGACCACCTTGGAGCCCGGCCCGAGCGAGGTCTTCACCCACGGCTGCGCCTTCAGGCCCTTGGCGGCCGCCTTCTTGGCGAGCAGGCCGGCGCCGAGCATCACGGCCGGATTGGACGTATTGGTGCAGGAAGTGATCGCGGCGATCACCACGGCGCCGTCGGTGAGGCGGAAACTCTCACCGTCCTTCTCCACCAGCACGCCACTGTCGGACACGGCGTTGGCGGGATTGCCGATCGCCGCCGAGCCACCTTCGCTGATGAAGTTGGACGTCTCGCCATTGCGCGGGCGGCGGTTGGCCGTGAGCGGGCCGAGCGCGTCGCGGAAGCTCTTTTCCACGTCCTGCAGCAGCACGCGGTCCTGCGGGCGCTTCGGGCCGGCCAGCGAGGGACGCACGTCGCCCAGGTCCAGCTCCAGCGTGGTGGTGAACTGCGCGTGGGGCGTGTTCTCGTCATGCCACAGGCCCTGGGCCTGCGCATAGGCCTTCACCAGTTCGATCTGTTCCTCGCTGCGGCCGGACAGGCGCAGGTAGTTCAGGGCCTCCTGATCGATCGGGAAGATGCCGCAGGTCGCGCCGTATTCCGGCGCCATGTTGCCGATGGTTGCGCGATCAGCCAGCGCGAGATCCTTCAGGCCGGGGCCGAAGAACTCCACGAACTTGCCCACCACGCCGAGCTTGCGCAGCATCTGGGTGACGGTCAGCACCAGGTCGGTGGCGGTGACGCCCTCGGAGAGCTTGCCCGTGAGCTTGAAGCCCACCACCTGCGGAATCAGCATCGACGAGGGCTGGCCCAGCATGGCGGCCTCCGCCTCGATGCCGCCTACGCCCCAGCCCAGCACGCCCACGCCGTTGACCATGGTGGTGTGGGAGTCGGTGCCGAACACGGTATCCGGATAGGCCCATGGCTGGCCGTCCTTGTCCGTGGTGAACACCACGCGCGCCAGATGTTCCAGGTTGACCTGGTGCACGATGCCCGTGCGGGGCGGCACCACCTTGAAGTTGTCGAACGCCTTCTGGCCCCAGCGCAGGAAGGCGTAGCGCTCCTGGTTGCGCTGGAATTCGATCTTGACGTTCTCGTCCAGCGCCGAGGGCGAGCCGTACACGTCCACCTGCACCGAGTGATCGATCACCAGCTCGGCCGGCGCCAGCGGGTTGATCTGCTTCGCATCGCCGCCGAGCTTGACCACCGCGTCGCGCATCGCCGCCAGGTCGACCACGCAAGGGACGCCGGTGAAATCCTGCAGCACCACGCGGGCGGGCATGAAGGCGATTTCGGTGTCCGGCTCCGCTTTTGGGTTCCAGCGGGCGACCGCCTCGATTTCCTTGGCGGTGACGTTGACGCCATCCTCGTGGCGCAGCAGGTTCTCCAGCAGGATCTTCATCGAGTACGGCAGGTGCCTGATGTCGAAGCGCTGGCCGAGCTTGGCGAGGCTGGCGATCTGGTACGAGCTGCCGTTGACCTTGAGGGTGTCGCGGGTGGCGAATGAGTCCAGCATGGGTAGCTCCTGTTGCTTGAGTCTGCGGCGCACGGGTGCGTGGCCGGGGGATCCTAGAGCAGCGGACGTGAGCGGAAGGCGCAGAGGCGGCGCATCCCGTTCCATCGATTCGGGGGAGTTTGAGGCAAAAGGCGCTATGCGCAAGTTACCCATTGGGCTAATTCGCCCCATCGTCATTGCAAGATATCGAACGCTCCCGGAAACAACGTCTTGCGTTGCGGCGCATGGCGTGCGGCTGGCAAAATGAGCGGCTGAAATGACACCCGGAAACGGCGTGGGGACTGGCTTTGCGCTCCCTCGCCGCACAAGGGCATCGTTCTTCAGAGGCCGCCGCGTCCACGCGCGCCGGACCCGCCTTCCGCCATTCAACGGACGAGAACCACATGCTCAATGCCTATCGCCAACACGTCGCCGAGCGCGCCGCCCTCGGGATTCCGCCGCTGCCGCTGACGGCCCAGCAGACCGCCGACCTGATCGAGCTGCTGAAGAACCCGCCGGCAGGCGAGGAGGCCTTCCTGGTGGACCTGATCACCCACCGCGTGCCGGCCGGCGTGGACGATGCGGCCAAGGTCAAGGCTTCGTATCTGGCCGCTGTGGCGTTCGGCAAGGAGCGGTGCCCGCTGATCAGCCGCGAGAAGGCGACGGAACTGCTGGGCACGATGCTCGGCGGCTACAACATCCATCCGTTGATCGATCTGCTCGACGATGCGCAGGTCGGCGGCATCGCTGCCGAAGCGCTGAAGAAGACCCTGCTGATGTTCGACGCCTTCCACGACGTCAAGGACAAGGCCGACAAGGGCAACGCCCACGCCAAGTCCGTGCTGCAGAGCTGGGCCGACGCGGAATGGTTCACCAGCCGTCCGGAAGTGCCGCAGAGCCTGACCGTCACCGTGTTCAAGGTGCCGGGCGAGACCAACACCGACGACCTGTCGCCGGCCCCCGACGCCACCACGCGCCCGGACATCCCGCTGCATGCGCTGGCGATGCTGAAGAACAAGCGCGAAGGCGCGCCGTTCCAACCGGAAGAAGATGGCAAGCGCGGCCCGATCCAGCAGATCCAGGACCTGGCCAAGCAGGGCCACCTGGTCGCCTACGTGGGCGACGTGGTGGGCACCGGTTCCAGCCGCAAGTCCGCCACCAACTCGGTGCTGTGGTGGACCGGCGAGGACATCCCCTTCATTCCGAACAAGCGCTTCGGTGGCGTGTGCCTGGGCGGCAAGATCGCCCCGATCTTCTACAACACCATGGAAGACGCTGGCGCGCTGCCGATCGAGCTCGACGTCTCCAAGATGGAGATGGGCGACGTGGTCGAGTTGCGCCCCTATGAAGGCAAGGCGCTGAAGAACGGGCAGGTGATCGCCGAGTTCCAGGTGAAGTCCGACGTGCTGTTCGACGAAGTGCGCGCCGGCGGCCGCATTCCGCTGATCATCGGCCGCGGCCTCACCGCCAAGGCGCGCGAGGCGCTGGGCCTGGCGCCGTCGACGCTGTTCCGCCTGCCGCAGAACCCGGCCGATACCGGCAAGGGCTATACGCTGGCGCAGAAGATGGTCGGCCGCGCCTGCGGCCTGGCCGAAGGCGAGGGTGTGCGTCCGGGGACCTATTGCGAGCCGAAGATGACCTCGGTCGGCTCCCAGGACACCACCGGCCCGATGACCCGCGACGAGCTGAAGGACCTGGCCTGCCTGGGCTTCTCGGCCGACCTGGTGATGCAGTCGTTCTGCCACACGGCGGCGTATCCGAAGCCGGTGGACGTGAAGACCCACCACGAGCTGCCGGCCTTCATCTCCACCCGCGGCGGCATCTCGCTGCGTCCGGGCGACGGCGTGATCCACTCCTGGCTCAACCGCATGCTGCTGCCCGACACCGTCGGCACCGGCGGCGACAGCCATACCCGCTTCCCGATCGGCATTTCGTTCCCGGCCGGCTCCGGTCTGGTGGCCTTCGCTGCCGCCACCGGCGTGATGCCGCTGGACATGCCCGAATCGGTGCTGGTGCGCTTCAAGGGCGAGCTGCAGCCGGGCGTGACGCTGCGTGACCTGGTCAACGCGATCCCGCTGTACGCGATCAAGCAGGGTCTGCTCACGGTCGCCAAGCAGGGCAAGAAGAACATCTTCTCCGGCCGCATCCTGGAAATCGAAGGTCTGCCGAACCTCAAGGTGGAGCAGGCGTTCGAGCTGTCCGACGCCTCGGCCGAGCGTTCGGCCGCGGGTTGCACGGTGCGCCTGGCCAAGGAGCCGATCATCGAATACCTCAACAGCAACATCACGCTGCTGAAGTACATGATCGCCCAGGGCTACCAGGACGCCCGCTCGCTGAGCCGCCGCATCAAGAAGATGGAAGAGTGGCTGGCTAATCCGCAGCTGCTCGAGCCGGATGCGGACGCCGAATATGCGGCGGTGATCGAGATCGACCTGGCCGACGTGCACGAGCCGATCGTGGCCTGCCCGAACGACCCGGACGATGTGAAGTCGCTGTCCGACGTGGCCGGCGCCAAGATCGACGAGGTGTTCATCGGCTCCTGCATGACCAATATCGGTCACTTCCGCGCGGCATCGAAGCTGCTGGAAGGCAAGCGCGACATCCCGACCCGCCTGTGGGTGGCCCCGCCGACCAAGATGGACCAGCAGCAGCTGACCGAGGAAGGCCACTACGGCGTACTCGGCACGGCGGGTGCGCGCATGGAAATGCCGGGCTGTTCGCTGTGCATGGGCAACCAGGCGCAGGTGCGCGAGGGCGCCACGGTGATGTCGACCAGCACCCGCAACTTCCCGAACCGCCTGGGCAAGAACACTAACGTGTACCTCGGCTCCGCGGAGCTGGCGGCGATCTGCTCGCGCCTCGGCCGCATCCCGACCAAGGAGGAGTACATGGCGGACATCGGCGTGATCAATGCCAATGGCGAGAAGATCTATCGCTACATGAACTTCGATCAGATCGCCGACTTCAAGGACGTGGCGGACACTGTTACTGCTTGATCGTGAAACTTTCTCCCCTCCGGGGGAGAAGATGTCGATCCCACGGGGAATCCCGTGGGTCGCAACAGATGAGGGCGGCGGGGCTTGCGGAAGAAATGCGATGAAGCGTGGCGTGCTCTAAAGCGTCCGCTTCATTCGCTCCGTGAGTTCCCCTCACCCCGACCCTCTCCCCGCAAGGGAGAGGGAGCGAAGGTGAAGCCCGGCCCTGTGCCGGGCTTCGTCGTTTATGCTTTGCGCCGCCTCGATGCGGGGCAGGCGACAAGGCGCAGGCTGCAGGATGATCTCCACCCACTTATCGGCCGTCTCCCTGCGCGACCTGATCCTGGTGCAGGCCGTGCGCCGGCACGGCAGCTTCAACAGCGCCGCGCGCGCCATGCACATCAGCCCCTCTGGTCTTTCGCACCAAGTGCAGAAAGTGGAGCAGGCGCTCGGCACGCCCCTGTTCGAGCGCGGCGGCCGGCGCGTGGTGCCAACCGCCGGTGGACAGCGGCTGCTGGAGCAGATCGATGCCGTATTGCTGGCGGCCGAGCATCTGCAGCAGGCTGCGCGGGCCGGCGAGACCGCGTTCGGCGGGGAGCTGCGTCTTGGGGTGCTGGCCACGCTCGGTCCCTATCTGCTTCCGCATCTGATTGCGCCGTTTCCCCAGCATTTCCCGGGGGCGCGCCTGAGCCTGTCCGAGGGCAAGCCGCGCGGCTTGCTGCGCCGGTTGCAGGAAGGCGAGCTGGATGCAGTGCTGGCGCAGCCCTCGCCGCCGGTGAGCGGCATCGCGGTACGGCCGCTGTTCTTCGAGCCGTGGGAGGTAATGCTGCGGACCGACCACCCCATGGCCAACCGCCGCGCCATCACCCTGGAACAGCTCGACGCGGCCGATGCCACGCTCATGGCGGAGAGCCGCGCCGACGACGTGCTCGGCGGCGGCCACGTACAGGATGTGAGCCTGGAAAGCCTGGCCGCCCTGGTGGGGTTGCGCGGCGGCTACGCCCTGGTGCCTGCGCTGGCGCACGAGCGGCTCGCCTCGATGCCAGGCGTGGCACTGGCCAAATTCAAGGGACAGGCTCCGGGGCGGGAAATCGCGCTCTACTGGCGCGAAGCCTCACCCTGGGAGGCGGACCTGCAGGCCTTCGCCGGCCTGCTGCGCAAGCTGGCCCGGCAGCGACCGGGCCTCAAGGTGATCGATGCCGCCTGAGCGGCGGCGCGTCAGCCGTTGTCCAGGGTGACGCCGGTCAGCAGGCCGCGCGCCAGCATGCTGCACTGGCGCCGGTAAACCAGCAGCTGCCACTGGCGGCCGCCGATCTGGCGCCACAGCACCGCCGAACGCACCGCCGCGAGGAGGCTCGCCCGGACTTTCTCCACCACCCGGGGCTGCTGCAGTTGCTGGGGATTGCCCGTCACCATCACGCGCGGCTTGAGCGTGGACAGCGTGGAGGCATACAGCTCGGCCAGGCGCTTGATCACCTGGGGGGAGTCTTGCCCGAAGTGCTCCACCTGGCGCTGCGCCGCGACGATGCCTTTCTGCAGGTCGTCCAGCAGGTGCCCCTGGCGCGACAGGCTGCGCTCCAGTCGCATCACGGTGACGGCCATGCGGGTGACGGCCATGTCGCGGCCGGTGTCGTCCAGTTGCGAGATGAGCTGGCGCAGGCCCAGGCGCACGCCGCCGACGTTGCCGTAGACGCCGACCACCGAAGGAGCATCGATGCGGAACACGCTGCTCAGGCTGCTCTCGAACGCGTTCTCGTCGCAGCGGCCGTCGTTGGCCAGCTGCTGGGCGAGCGCGGTGGCCTGGAACAGGCCGGCGAGGGCGAGCACGCGCTCCTCGGTCATGGCATAGGCTTCAAACACGTTGTGCGGACTCTTCGGGGACAGAGGCGGCGGCGTTCCAGCCGCCGTAGGGGGCGTCGGTGCGGGCGATCACGGCGCCGCCGAGGCAGGCCTCGCCATCGTAGAAGACGACGGATTGCCCGGGTGTGACCGCGCGCTGCGGTTCGTCGAAACGCACTTCCAGTCCGGCGGCTTCGATGCGAACGGTGCACGCCTGATCCTGCTGGCGATAGCGCGTCTTCGCCGTGCAGCGGAATTCGCGCGCGGGTGGGTCACCGTCCACCCAGGTCGGCGTCTCCGCGTACAGGCGATGCGAGTGCAACCAATGGTTTTCGCCGCCCTGGGCGACGTAGAGCACATTCGCGTGGACATCCTTGCCCACCACGTACCATGCCTCCCCGCTGGCGCCCTGGCGGCCGCCGATGCCCAGGCCGTTGCGCTGGCCCAGCGTGTAGTACATGACGCCCTGGTGTTCGCCGATGCGCAGGCCTTCCGGCGTGCGCATCTCGCCCGGGCGGGCCGGGATGTACTGGCCGAGGAACTCGCGGAAATCTCGCTCGCCGATGAAGCAGATACCCGTGGAGTCCTTCTTCGCATGCGTAGGCAGTGCGGCCTCCAGCGCCATGCGGCGGACGTCCGATTTTTCGATCTCCCCGACCGGAAACAGCGTGGCCGCCAGCTGCCGCTGGCCGAGGGCGTGCAGGAAGTAGGTCTGATCCTTCGCCGCATCGATCGCGCGGAGCAGGCGGTACCGGCCGTCCCGGCAATCGACGCGCGCATAGTGGCCCGTGGCGATCTTTTCCGCGCCGAGGGCGCGCGCTTCGTCGAGGAAAGTCTTGAACTTGATCTCGCGATTGCACAGCACGTCGGGGTTGGGCGTGCGACCGGCGCGGTACTCCGCAAGAAAATGCTCGAACACGCCGTCCCAGTACTCGGCGGCGAAATTGCGGGCATGAAAGGGAATGCCCAGGCGCCCGCATACTGCTACGGCGTCCTTGCGGTCGGCGTCTGCCGTGCAGGGGCCGGCGCGGTCGTCCTCTTCCCAGTTCTGCATGAACAGGCCCTCGACCTCATGGCCGGCCTGCTGCAGGAGCAAGGCCGCCACCGAGGAATCGACCCCGCCGGAGATGCCGAGCATGACTTTCACGGATAGCGGTCCTCGGCCAGCAAGCTGCCCAGCGCGGACAGCGGAAGGCGCTGGCCGGCCAGCCAGGCATCGATGCTCTGGAGCACCAACGGACTGCGCAACCGGTCGCCCAGCGCGGCGACGTCGGCGCGGCTCAGCCACAGCGCGCGGCGGATGCCATCGTCCAGCGGACGGTCGGGATCGTGGCGCAGGGGCCGGGCGGAGAAGGTGAAACGGAGGACGCTTTCGCCATGCTCGGTGCTGCGCCACTGGTGTACGCCTACCAGCGAATCGAGCTGGACCGTCCAGCCGGTTTCCTCGAGCGTTTCGCGCACCGCGGCGCTGGCAAGGCTTTCGCCGTCGTCCAAATGGCCAGCCGGTTGGTTGTAGGCGAGGCGGCCGTTCACTTCCTCTTCGACCATCAAGTAGCGCCCCCCGTCGGCGACGACGCAGGCGACGGTGACGCGGGGACACCAGACTTTGGTGGAGGACGACGGGTGATTCATGAGCGGTATATGGCGCCGAAAGCCGCACTGGAAAAGGCGACATTGTGCCATTACCTGAAAGAGCTATTCCGACCCGCGGAAACCATTCCCCGGGTCGGGCGGTATACTGGCCCACAAGATCGAGACATCGGAACTCATGGCGCACGAACCCGAACACGAGCAGGGCACCGGACATGGCCTGGCGCTGGAAACCTCCCGGCCGGAGGTGGCACGGCCGCCGCTCTTCCAGGTGGTCCTGCTCAACGACGATTTCACCCCTATGGATTTCGTGGTTGAGGTCCTGCGCAGCTTCTTCGGCCTGGACCAGGAACGTGCGGTGCAGGTGATGCTTCACGTGCATACTCGCGGCAAGGGTGTGTGCGGGGTCTTCACGAGGGAGGTGGCCGAAACCAAGGTGACCCAAGTGAACGAATATTCACGTGCTCATCAGCACCCGTTGTTGTGCACTATGGAAAAGCTCTGAGCGCCCCCATTTCGTGGTCATCGCGGCGTCAGCCGCCCTGCCATCCAAGCGGAGAAGGTCCGGATGTTCAGCAAGGATCTCGAAGTCACCATCGGCCAGTGCTACAAGCAGGCCCGCGAGCAGCGCCACGAATTCATGACGGTGGAGCACCTGCTGCTCGCGCTCACCGAAAACCAGTCGGCCCTGGGGGCACTGCGCGCCTGCGGCGTCGACCTGCCGCGGCTCACGCACGAGCTGGAAAAGATCATCGCCGAGACCGTGCCGGTATTGCCGCACGGCGACGAGCGCGACACGCAGCCCACGCTGGGTTTCCAGCGCGTCCTGCAGCGTGCCGTCTACCACGTGCAGTCCTCCGGGCGTAAGGAAGTTACCGGGGCGAACGTGCTGGTAGCGATCTTCGGCGAGAAGGATTCACACGCGGTGTACTTCCTGCACCAGCAGGAAATCACCCGGCTGGACGTCGTCAACTACATTTCGCACGGCATCGCCAAGATCGGCGACGAGCCGTCCTCCGGCATGCCGGGGACGGACCGCGATGGCGAGGAAGGCGGCGATCCCAAGGGCAACCCGCTCAGCGAGTACGCCAGCAACCTCAACGAACTGGCGCTGGAAGGCAAGATCGATCCGCTGATCGGCCGCCAGGACGAGATCGAGCGCACCATCCAGGTGCTGTGCCGCCGTCGCAAGAACAACCCGCTGTACGTGGGTGAAGCCGGAGTGGGCAAGACGGCCCTGGCCGAGGGCCTGGCCAAGCGCATCGTGGACGGCGACGTGCCCGAGGTGCTGGAGAACGCCACCATCTGGTCGCTCGACCTGGGCGCACTGGTGGCCGGGACCAAGTACCGCGGCGATTTCGAGAAGCGGCTGAAGGCCGTGATCACCCAGCTCAAGAAGCAGCCGGGTTCGATCCTTTTCATCGACGAGATCCATACCATCATCGGCGCCGGTTCCGCCTCGGGCGGCACCATGGACGCATCGAACCTGATCAAGCCGATGCTGGCTTCCGGCGAGCTGCGCTGCATCGGTTCGACCACGTTCCAGGAATTCCGCGGCATCTTCGAAAAGGACCGCGCGCTGGCCCGCCGCTTCCAGAAGATCGACGTGGTCGAGCCCACCGTGGCCGACAGCATCGAGATCCTCAAGGGGCTGCGCTCGCGCTTCGAGGAACACCACAACGTCGTCTACACCAACGAGTCGCTGAAGGCCGCGGTGGATCTGTCGGTGAAGCACATTCCCGACCGGCTGCTGCCGGACAAGGCGATCGATGTGATCGATGAAGCCGGTGCCCGCCAGCGGTTGCTGCCGGTCGACCAGCGCACCGGGAAGATCGACGTGCCCGAAGTCGAGTACATCGTGGCCAAGATGGCGCGCATTCCGGCCAAGCAGGTGTCGGCTTCCGACCGCGACGTGCTGCGCAACCTCGAGCGCAACCTAAAGATGGTGGTGTTCGGGCAGGATGCTGCAATCGAGGCCCTGGCCTCGTCGATCAAGATGGCTCGCTCCGGCCTGGCCGATCCGGCGAAGCCGATCGGTTCTTTCCTGCTCGCCGGCCCGACCGGCGTGGGCAAGACGGAAGTCACGCGCCAGTTGGCGATGCAGCTCGGTATCGAGATGATCCGCTTCGACATGTCCGAGTACATGGAAGCGCACTCTGTCTCGCGCCTGGTCGGTGCGCCTCCGGGCTATGTCGGTTTCGATCAGGGCGGCCTGCTGACCGAAGCGGTGACCAAGCATCCGCACGCAGTGCTGCTGCTGGACGAGATCGAGAAGGCGCATCCGGACGTGTACAACATCCTGCTGCAAGTCATGGATCGCGGCGTGCTCACGGACACGAACGGCCGCGAAGCCAACTTCAAGAACGTCATCCTGGTCATGACGACCAATGCCGGTGCGCAGCAGGCGGCCCGGCGCGGCATCGGTTTCGTCAAGCAGAGCCATGTCACCGACGCGATGGAAGTGATTCGCCGCACCTTCACCCCGGAATTCCGCAATCGCCTGGACGCGGTCATCCAGTTCAACCCGCTGGATTTCGAACACATCCTGCGCGTGGTCGACAAGTTCCTGATCGAGCTGGAATCCCAGCTGTCGGAGAAGCACGTCGCGCTGGACGTGGATGCCGATGCCCGCCGCTGGCTGGCCGAGCACGGCTTCGATCCGCAGATGGGTGCGCGCCCGATGGCCCGCGTGATTCAGGAGAGGGTCAAGCGCCCGCTGGCCGACGAGTTGCTGTTCGGCAAGCTGGCCGATGGCGGCAAGGTGAAGCTGAGCGTCGCCGAGGGCGAGCTGAAGGTGGATACCGAGGCGGCCGAAAAGCTGCCGGCAGTGGTCTCCTGACGCGAGGCCGGAAGCGATAGGGAAACGAAAAAGGCCGCGCTCAGCGCGGCCTTTTTCTTGGTCCTGGAACGGTTCCCTGGATATCCCCCTGGATCTCCGGGCCCGCCCGCAAGACGAGGCTCACTTCATGCGGTAGGTGATGCGGCCCTTGGTCAGGTCGTACGGGGTCATCTCCACCTTCACCTTGTCGCCGGTGAGGATGCGGATGTAGTGCTTGCGCATGCGGCCGGAGATATGGGCGGTGATCACGTGCCCGTTTTCCAGCTGCACGCGGAACATGGTGTTGGGCAGGGTCTCCTGGACCGTGCCTTCCATTTCGATGACGTCGTCTTTGGCCATGCGTTCCGGTCGATGAAGGAGCGGCCGTCGCGGCCGCGTAAGCGGGCGATTATGCCACGGAATCGGGGATGGTTAAAGATTCATCAGCCGAAATGCTCGTCCAGCTTGCGGCGGATCTCCTGTTCCACCATGCCCTTGAGCGGCGCCAGCATCATGCCGAGCTCGGCCCGGACCTGGATGGCCTCGGCGCCGACCTCGATCGAGCCGCTGACGCCCGAGCGGGCGAAGCGCAGGGTATCGCCCTCCCACTGGCCTTCCATGCCGAACTTTTCGCGCATGCGGGCCGCCACCTGTTCGACCACGGCACGCGCCTCGGGTATGGACAGCTGGTGCGGCCGGCGGATATCGATCTTGGGCATGGGTGTTTCCTGACGAGAAACCGCACATGGTAGCGACGATCGCGTCGACTCGTCGCATGCATCTGCTAGAGTCCCGCCGTCTATCGACTGGTTCACAGATGCGCATCGAGTTTCCTCATTCGGCCCGCGAAGACTTCCATTGGGAGCAGCCGCTGCTGAGGATCGGCAGTGCGCCGGATAACGATCTCGTGCTGGCCGCCAAGCAGGCCGGCAGCCACCATCTGCGCATTCACCAGGACCGCCGCGGCTGGGTGCTGCAGGTGCTGCCGCAGGGCAATCGCATCTACGTCAATGCCCGCCCCGTGCGCGAGCGGGCCCTGCTGCGGCCGGGCGACATTTTGAGCGTCGGCGACTGCCGGATGATGCTGCGTGCCGATCAGGCGCCGGACTCCCGTGCCGCGCTCGATGGCCTGCCCGGGCCGGAGCGGTGCGCCGTGGCCCTGCGTGCGGTGGCCGGCCCGCTGTCCGGCAAAGTGCTGCCGCTGGGTGGCGCGATCGAATTCGGGCCCTTGGGGCGTTATCCGCTGGAGCTTCCGCAAGGCGAATCGGCCTCACTGCGGGTGAGCTGGAAGGACGGCCAGCTCCGGCTGGAGCTGTTGCAGGCTTCGGCGCGCTATCCGCTGCGCATCAACGGTGTCCCGACCGAGGGAGGCGTCCTGCACCCGTGCGACCAGATCGGGCTGGCCATGCATCGCTTCGTGGTGGACGCGCCCGGCATGGAACGCGAACCGGAGCCGCCGGCCGCACCGCCCGCGCCGCTGCATCTGCCCGAAGAGGACGCCGGCCCGCGCGGCGAAGTGTGGTGGCTGATCATCACGGCCGCGGTACTGGCGCTCGGCATCGCGCTCATCCTGTTGGTTCGTTTCTGACGCAACCATTTCACGGTTGACGCTGGGTTGTTGCGGCGCGGCATAATGCTGGGCTTATCCCTCGAGAGGCGTCATACGTGAGCAGGGTCTGGAATTTCAGCGCAGGGCCGGCCGCCATCCCCACGGCAGTGCTGGAACGCGCTCAACGCGAATTGCTCGACTGGAACGGCAGTGGCGCCTCGGTGATGGAGCTGTCCCACCGCGGCAAGCTGTTCATCGGCCTGGCCCAGCAGGCGGAAGCCGACCTGCGCGAGCTGCTGAAGATCCCGGCCGACTACGCCGTGCTGTTCCTGCAGGGCGGGGCGACGCAGCATTTCGCGCAGATTCCCATGAACCTCGCGGGCGAGGGCGACAGCGCCGATTACATCGTCAACGGTCACTGGGGCGAGAAGGCCGCCAGCGAAGCGGCGCCCTATGTGCGCGTGAACATCGCCGCGACCAGCAAGAGCGACAGCTACCTGCGCCTGCCGGCGCACGAGACGTGGACGCTGAACCCGCGCGCTGCCTACGTGCACTACACGTCGAACGAAACCATTCACGGCGTGGAATACCGCGACGCCCCCGCTGTCGGCGATGTGCCGCTGGTGGCGGACATGTCGTCGAACATCCTGTCCGAACCACTGGACGTCAGCCGCTTCGGCCTGATCTACGCCGGCGCGCAGAAGAACATCGGACCGTCCGGACTGGTGGTGATGATCGTGCGTCGCGACCTGTTGCAGCGTGTTTCGCGCCCGATGGCGAAGATCTTCCGTTATGCGGAGCAGGCGGCGAACGATTCGATGCTCAACACGCCCAACACCTGGGGCTGGTATCTGGCCGGGCTGACCTTCCAGTGGCTGAAGGAGCAGGGCGGACTCGAAGCGATGGCCCAGCGCAATCAGGCCAAGGCGGCGCTGCTCTACCAGGCCATCGACGGGTCCGGCGGGTATTACCGCAACCCGGTCGATCCGGCCGCCCGTTCGCGCATGAATGTTCCTTTCACCTTGCACGACAGCGCGCTGGATGCCGACTTCCTGCGCGAGTCCGAGGCCGCCGGCCTGCTGGCGCTGAAGGGGCACAAAGCGCTCGGCGGCATGCGAGCCTCGCTCTACAACGCCGTGCCGCCGGAAGCCGTGCAGGCGCTGGTGCAGTTCATGAAGGACTTCGCCGCCCGCCACGGCTGAGCGCCGGCGACGTGCTATTCCCGGCGGGGATGAGGCACTATGCGTTTCCCCGTTTGGACATCTTTACTCCTACCACGCTGCTCATGACCGACCAAAAGCTCTCGCTAGAGAAGGTGCGCGACCGCATCGACAGCATCGACCGCCAGATCCAGGAGCTCATCGCCGAGCGTGCTACCTGGGCGCAGGAAGTGGCGCGCGTGAAGGGCGAGGGCCTCTCGGCGATCGACTATTACCGTCCCGAACGCGAAGCGCACGTGCTGCGCATGGTGGTCGACCGCAACAAGGGGCCGCTGTCGGACACGGAGATGGTGCGGCTGTTCCGCGAGATCATGTCCTCCTGCCTGGCCCAGGAAGATCCCCTGAAGGTCGGCTTCCTCGGTCCTGAGGGCACCTTCAGCGAGCAGGCCGTGCGCAAGCACTTCGGCCACGCCGCCTACGGGCTGCCGCTCGGCAGTATTGAAGAGGTGTTCCAGGAGGTCGCCGCCGGCCATGCCGACTTCGGTGTCGTGCCGGTGGAGAACTCGGGGCAGGGCATGATCCAGGTGACGCTGGACATGTTCCTTACCTCCGAGGCCACCATCTGCGGCGAGATCGAATTGCGGGTACACCAGTGCCTGCATTCGCAGAGCGGCCGGATGGAGGACATCCGCCGCGTCTACGCGCACGCGCAATCGCTGCAGCAGTGCAAGACCTGGCTGCGCATCAACCTGCCCAACGTCGAATGCATCGCCGTCGCCAGCAACGCCGAGGCCGCACGGCTGGCGCGCCATGCCGACGACGCGGCCGCCATCGCCGGCGAGACCGCCGGGCGCGTGTACGGACTGAAGACGCTGGCCTCCGGCATCGAGGACCGCGCGGACAACACCACCCGCTTCCTGGTGATCGGCCGCTCGCTGTTCCCGCCGTCCGGCAACGACCGCACCTCGCTGCTGATCACTGTCAACGACAAGCCGGGCGCGTTGTACGACGTGCTCAGTCCGTTCGCCAAGCACGACGTGAGCCTCAATCGCATCGAGTCGAGGCCGGCGCATACCGGCAAATGGCAGTACGCCTTCTTCATCGATGTGTCCGGCCACGTGCAGGACGCGCCGATCCAGGCCGCGATGCAGGAAATGGATGGCGCCGCTGCCCAGGTGCGCGTGCTCGGTTCCTACCCGGTGGCCTTGCCCTGATGAATTGCGCGGCGGCCTGGCGTCGCCGCCCGGAGATCGTTCGTGAGTCGAATTGACTGGTTGAGCCAGCCCGCCCGCGCGCTGCACGGCCATGTGCGCGTGCCGGGCGACAAGTCCGTTTCCCATCGCTCGCTGATGCTGTCCGCCCTGGCGGAAGGGCGCTCCCGCATCCGCGGATTCCTTGAAGGCGAAGACACTCGCGCCACGGCGGCGGTGCTACAGCAGCTCGGCGTGCAGATCGAGACGCCGAGCGAAGGCGAACGCGTAGTGCACGGCGTGGGCCTGCATGGTCTGCGCGGCACGGACCGCCCGCTCGACTGCGGAAATGCCGGCACCGGCATGCGTCTTCTCGCCGGCCTGCTCGCAGGGCAGGCTTTCGACAGCACGCTGGTCGGCGACGAATCGTTGTCCAAGCGCCCCATGCGGCGCGTCACTGAGCCGCTTGCTGCGATGGGCGCGCGCATCGACACGCAGGACGGCCTGCCGCCGCTGCAGGTGCGCGGCGGTCAGAAGCTCAAGGGCATCCGCTACACGCTGCCGGTGGCCAGCGCTCAGGTGAAGTCGGCGCTGTTGCTGGCCGGTCTCTACGCGGACGGCGAGACCGAGGTGATCGAGCCCCATCCGACGCGCGACTACACCGAGCGCATGCTCGCCGCGTTCGGCTGGCCCATCGACTTCGCGCCGGGCCGGGCCAGGCTTTCGGGCGGTCACCGCCTGCGCGCCACCGACGTGGAGGTCCCCGCCGATTTCTCCTCGGCCGCGTTCTTCCTGGTCGCCGGCAGCATCGTGCCGGGCTCGGAGCTGCGCCTGCCGGCGGTGGGCCTCAATCCCCGCCGCACCGGATTGCTCCAGGCCTTGCGCTTGATGGGGGCCGATATCCGCGTGGAAAACGAACGTGAAAGCGGTGGCGAGCCGGTGGGCGACCTGATCGTGCGTCATGCCCGCCTGCACGGCGTGGAACTGCCGGAGGCACTGGTACCGGACATGATCGACGAATTCCCGGCCCTGTTCGTGGCCGCGGCCGTCGCCGATGGACGTACCGTGGTGCGCGGCGCAGCGGAGTTGCGGGTGAAGGAATCCGATCGCATCGCCACCATGGCGGCAGGCCTGAAGGCGATCGGTGCGGCGATCGAGGAAACGCCGGACGGCGCGATCATCGATGGCGGCACCCTGCGCGGCGGCGACGTGGACAGCCACGGCGACCACCGCATTGCCATGAGCTTCGCCGTGGCCGGTTTGCGCGCAGGCGGGCCGATCCGCATTGCGGACTGCGCCAACGTTGCCACCTCATTCCCCGGCTTCCTCGAACTCGCCAACGGTTGCGGTTTCGACCTCCGCGCTGGCTGAGGCGCTCGCGAGAGTCTCATTGGGGTAGGCTTGGCGGCCTCCGCAGCAGAGGTCGCCATGTCCGTCCAGGTTCCGCCTTTCATCGTCGCCATTCCCGCCCGCTACGGGTCGACCCGTCTGCCTGCCAAGCCCTTGCGCCGCATCGCAGGCGTACCGATGGTGGTGCGCGTGGCGGAGCGTGCCCTGCAGGCCGGTGCCTCGCGGGTGGTGGTGGCGGTGGACGACCCGCGTGTCGCCGATGCGTTGAGCGGGCAGGGCGTAGATATCTGCATGACCCGCAGCGATCATGCCTCGGGCAGCGACCGCCTGGCCGAATGCGCCAGCCATTACGGCTGGGCGGACGACGTCATCGTGGTGAACCTGCAGGGCGATGAACCGTTCGCGCCAGCCGCCGGTATCCGCGAGGTCGCCCGCGCGCTGGCCGAGGACGACGCGCCGATGGCGACGCTGGCCACGCCCATTGCCGACATGCACGAGCTATTCGACCCGAACGCGGTCAAGCTGGTGCGGAGCGTGTCCGGACGGGCGTTGTATTTCAGCCGTGCGCCGCTGCCATGGGCGCGCGACGCCTTCGCCGCGAACCGCGACGCGCTGCCGCAGGGCGTGCCTTTCCTGCGGCACATCGGCATCTATGCGTATCGCGCGGGTTTCCTGAAGCGCTATGCCGGCCTCGGCCGCACCCCGCTGGAGCAGGCCGAATCCCTGGAGCAGCTGCGCGTGCTCGAACATGGCCATGCCATCGCCGTGCGGCTCACACCCGAGCCGTTCCCGCCGGGCATCGATACCGAAGCCGATCTGGCGCGCGCGGAGCAGTGGCTGGCGACGCAGCCATGAGTGCGCCGCGCCTTCTTTTCGTTTGCCTGGGCAACATCTGTCGTTCTCCGCTGGTGGAGGCCGTGGCGCGCCAGCGCTGCGCCGAGGCCGGGCTGGCCGTGGAGGTCGCCTCGTGCGGCACGGGCGACTGGCACGTCGGCCATGGCGCGGACCCGAGGATGGTGCGCGCCGCGGCTGCGGCCGGTTACGACCTGATGCCGCATCGCGCGCGGCAGCTGCAGGCGGCGGACCTGGACGGATACGACCTGGTGCTGGCGATGGACCGGGACAACTTGCGCGGCATCGCAAGCCACGTGTCGCCTCGCTCTCGGGCCGAGACGGGCTTGTTCCTGGCCTGGACGGGCGCGGCGCCTCCGGAGGATTTCCCCGATCCTTACCACGGGGCATTCGATGGCTTCACGGCGTCGGTGGCCCTGGCCGAACAAGGCGTAGCCGGCCTGATCAGGCGGCTGCGGCAGCGCTGACTGGGCATTGCAATGCGGCGGTTGGCCTCCATAAGAACGAGGCGAATCCCGCTAGAATTCCCCTCATGCAGCCCACTCCGCCGCAGGTCTTCGATGGCAAGGCCTTCGTCCGCACCCTGACCACTTCGCCCGGCGTCTACCGCTACTTCGACGCGGAGGGCGACCTGCTTTACGTGGGCAAGGCAGGCAATCTCAAGAAGCGCGTCGGCAGCTATTTCCTCAAGCCACGCATGGAGCCGCGCATTGCCTCCATGGTGTCGCAGATCGCGCGCGCAGAAATCACTGTCACGCGCACGGAAGGCGAGGCGCTGCTGCTCGAGTCGCAGCTGATCAAATCGCTGAAGCCGCGATACAACATCCTGCTGCGCGACGACAAGAGCTACCCCTATATCTATCTTTCCAGCAAGGAAGATTACCCGCGCCTGGCCTTTCATCGCGGCGCCAAGAACCTGCCGGGCCGTTACTTCGGGCCGTATCCAAGCGCGTTCGCGGTACGCGAAAGCCTCAATCTCATGCAGAAGCTGTTCAAGGTCCGCCAGTGCGAGGACAGCTACTTCCGCAACCGCTCGCGTCCCTGCCTGCAGCACCAGATCGGGCGCTGCACGGCGCCGTGCGTGAAGCTGATCACTGTGGATGATTACCGCAGCGACGTGCGCCATGCGGAGATGTTCCTGGAGGGACGCAGCAGTGCAGTGATCGACGAGCTCGTCGTCTCCATGGAGCAGGCCAGCAAGTCGCTGGAGTTCGAGCGTGCCGCTTCCATGCGCGACCAGGTAGCCGCCTTACGCGGCCTGCAGGCGCAGCACCACGTGCACGGCGCCAGCGCGGACATGGACGTCATCGCCTGCCGCATCGAGGCGGGCATGGCGTGCGTCAGCGTCTTGTTCTTCCGCAATGGCATCAGTCTGGGCACGCGCGATTTCTTCCCGCGCCTGCCGCTGGATGCCGAGCCGGCCGACGTGCTGGCGCAGTTCATCGCCCAGTACTACCTCGATCGCCCCGTGCCCCGGGAGCTGGTGTTGTGCGAGGCGATTCCCGACCAGGACATCCTGGGCGAGCTGCTCACCCAGCAGTCCGGCCATGCCGTCGAGCTGAAGTCCAGCGTCCGCGGCGAGCGGGCGCGGTTCCTGCAGATGGCCGAACGCAACGCGCAGGCATCGCTCACGGCGCGCCTGGCCAGCCGGCAGACGTTGGGCGCCCGCTTCGACGATTTGCAGAAACTGCTGGAACTGGACCAGTCCCCGCGGCGCATCGAATGCTTCGACATCAGCCACACCATGGGTGAGGCCACGGTGGCGTCCTGCGTCGTCTTCGGTCCCGAAGGGCCGGAGAAGTCGCATTACCGCCGCTTCAATATCGCCGGCATCACCCCGGGCGACGACTACGCGGCTATGCACCAGGCGCTCACGCGGCGTTTTCGCAAGGTGGCGGAAGGTGACGGGGCCAGCCCCGACATCCTGCTGATCGACGGTGGCGCGGGGCAGGTGGCACAGGCGCTGGATGTGCTCAAGGCGCTAGAGGTGACCGGCGTGCGCGTGGTCGGCGTGGCGAAAGGGCCGGGACGGCGGGCTGGCGAAGAGACGCTGATCCTGGCCGACGCCGGCCGCGAGATTCATCCGGGACCGGCATCGCCGGCGTTGCACCTGGTGGCGGCGGTGCGCGACGAGGCGCATCGGTTCGCCATCAGCGGCCACCGCAAGCGGCGCGAGAAGGCGAGAGAGCGCAGTGTGCTGGAAGAAGTCCCCGGCATCGGCGCGCGCCGACGCGCCGCGCTGTTGAAGGCGTTCGGCGGCCTGGGCGGCGTCGAAGCGGCGGGTGTGGAGGAATTGACGAAGGTCAAAGGCATCGATCGCGGGCTGGCGGAGCGCATTTATGCGGCGCTGCACGGCTGAACGCCCGTTGTCATGGCCAAGCCGGACGCATGCGACACTGCGTTCATGAGGACCAAGGAACCTATGCGCATCAACCTGCCTACTTGGCTCACTCTGTTCCGCGTGGCGCTGCTGCCGGTGATGGTGGTGGTGTTCTACTGGCAGTTTCCGGGCCACAACATCACCGCGGCGATCGTGTTCCTGCTGGCCGCCATCACCGACTGGCTGGATGGCTACTTGGCGCGTCGTCTGAACATGACGTCGGCGTTCGGCGCGTTCCTCGATCCGGTGGCCGACAAGCTGATGGTGGCGGTGACGCTGTTCCTGCTGGTGGAATCGCATCGCGGTGGCTGGTCGGGTGTGCTGATGGCGGTTACGGCGGCCGTCATCGTCGGGCGCGAAATCAGCGTCTCGGCGCTGCGCGAATGGATGGCCGAAATCGGCATGCGCGCGGCAGTGAAGGTCGCCTTCGTGGGCAAGCTGAAGACGGCCATGCAGATGGTCGCCCTGGTCGTACTGATCGTGCAGCATGAGAAGAGCGCCGAGGCGCTGCGGCTGTATCACATCGGCGAGGCCTTGCTCGTCGTGGCGGGCGTGCTGACCATCTGGTCCGGCCTGTATTACCTGCGCGCGGCGTGGCCGATGCTGCGCGGCGAACCGCCGATCCGCGCGCCGGCCAATGACGATGCCGGATCTTCGTGACGGAGGGTTGACGACCGCCATTTAGCCATTAAAATGCGCGACTCCGATGCGGGAATAGCTCAGTTGGTAGAGCACGACCTTGCCAAGGTCGGGGTCGCGAGTTCGAGTCTCGTTTCCCGCTCCAGATTTCGATGAAAGCCCCGGTAACCCCGGGGCTTTTTCGTTTTGGGCGATGCTCCGGAATTGAAGTTCGACGGCAGAAGGCGGCGGTAACCGCCGGTAAAAAAAGCCGTCGCAGCCTCTTCACAAACCCGGATCTTCTGCTATGATTTCTGACTCCGATGCGGGAATAGCTCAGTTGGTAGAGCACGACCTTGCCAAGGTCGGGGTCGCGAGTTCGAGTCTCGTTTCCCGCTCCAGTCTTCAGCAAAACCTCGGACCACCGGGGTTTTGTTTTTTAAGGCGAAGCGTGACCTTTCCGGTTACGATTCGCCGGCAATGGCCAGGTGGCAGAGTGGTCATGCAGCGGCCTGCAAAGCCGTGTACGCCGGTTCGATTCCGACCCTGGCCTCCATTGCCCAAGTTCTTTCGGCCCGCCAAGCGCGGGCTTTTTTATTGGGATGTCGCACGGCCCATTTCCTTCGCGCGTCCGCGTGCAGGGCGACGGCACGGATGCATCGACCGGGACCCGGGGTGATTTGCGCATGCTAGGATGCCGCACCGCGATAAAGCCCTGTATGTGGCAGTCATCCACACGCCCGGATGGCGAAACTGGTAGACGCAAGGGACTTAAAATCCCTCAGCCGAAAGGCTATGCGGGTTCGATCCCCGCTCCGGGCACCAGGCATCGGATTCTCCCTGCCGCTTCGATGCTGATTCGCATCGTCCGGTCTCCACATTGTTTTTCCACATCGGCACTACGCTGCTGAAGCTGTCCTGGCCGGCTCGTTGTGCGCGCGTCAATGGGCTCGGGAACGCGCGATCACGATGGTGAACACGACGAGCGTCCTTGTTCGTATTCCTTCACAACCTGCGTTGCCCCTGGCTCGCGCCTGCGGACAATGGTCCATGGAGGTTGCTGATGAGAGAACTCACGGGCGAGTACAACGGCTTTCAATACGACATGTCCTTCATTCCCGATGGCGAGAAAACCATCTGCGTTTTTGCCATTGCCTACGGAGGAGAAATCGTCGATTTACGATCTGAAATCTTCCATCAGCTTCCCGCAGGAGTGGAGGGGGAGCTAGCTATTCGGCAGGCGATCCAGGATCACATCGATCGCTGGGCGGGATCGGCCCCACATCCCTAAAGAGCACGCGCGCCATGGTCCGCCAACGAACGTTTGAGTTTCCGTCGGCGAGGCCTTGGCGGGCTCATGCATTTGGGGGCAATACCGTATCCCGGGATATGGCCTGCCGGATCCATTGACGGTTGTCGCCGCGGAGCGGGATAGGAGATTGGGAGCACTGTTCGTGCTCATTCGGCCGATTGCTGGACGCGGATGGGCGAAACAGACAGGCGCTCGGCATATGTCCTGCTAATCGGCGGCACCTCCCGCATGCCCCCAGTGCGTCTATCTCGCAGAGGCGGGGGCGTCCGGCCCCATGACCTCATTTTGAGGTTGGGACCACTCCTAAATGCGGCAGCCTCTTCGGATATTGCCTGTAGGCAGATGCGCTCACGAAAACGGCGGCGTGGCCTTGTGCCAAGCGGTTTTGCGGAGAAGCAGAAAGCGCGAACGTCGTCACGAAGACATAACGCGCGCCGGCTTATGACGACATTCCGTAGGCCATGACTGACAGACCTGGCGCAGGGGATCGAAGATACTTACGCACAAGAACAGGCGGCGGGCGGGCTGTCCGGGAAAGGGAGGCTAGAAGAAGCATCTATGTTGTTGGACGCCACTTACAGGGGGGCGCTTGCATCGCTTGCGCATGCCGCCTACTTTCAGAATCTTGACCCACGGAGGGCGGCGAAGTGATCAATCTTGTGCTTATCGACGATCACGAGCTCGTCCGCACCGGGTTTCGAATGATTTTGCAGCAGCAGCCCGACGTACATATCTGCGGCGAGGCGGGTACGGCCGAGGATGGGCTCAAA
The DNA here is from genome assembly GCF_031954525.1 of Dyella sp. BiH032. Classification (NCBI taxonomy): domain Bacteria; kingdom Pseudomonadati; phylum Pseudomonadota; class Gammaproteobacteria; order Lysobacterales; family Rhodanobacteraceae; genus Dyella; species Dyella sp. BiH032. The sequence goes on along the minus strand of NZ_CP134867.1, from coordinate 3,154,957 downwards.
CTGATCCGGGCCCACGATCCGCATATCGCCCTGGTCGATGTGCACATGCCCGGCATGAGCGGCATCGAGCTCACCGAGCGCGTCGCGCGTGCCAAGCTCGCCACACAGATCATCATCATCACCGTGGTCGACGATGCGCGCTTTCCCAAGCGTCTGCTCGAGGCAGGGGCCACCGGCTACCTCACCAAGGGCTGCACCGCCGAAGAGCTTCTGTGCGCGGTGCGCCAGGTCGCCAGTGGTCGCCGGTACCTTGCACCTGCGGTTGCGCAGCAACTCGCTCTGGCGACCCTGGACGGCGAGGCATCACCCTTCGATGCGCTGTCCAGCCGCGAACTGGAAGTCGCCATGATGCTGGTCAGGGGCAAGGCGCTGACGACGATCGGCGAGCAGCTCAATCTGAGCCCCAAGACCGTCTCCACTTACAAGCAACGCCTGATGGAGAAACTGCAGGTGGATCACATCGTGAGCCTCGCCCATTTGATGACGATCCACGGCCTGCTCGATACGTACAACAATCAGATCGGCGGCTGACCGCTGGGGCGAAACAAAAAAGCCGGGCATCAGCCCGGCTTTTTTGTTTGTTTCGCGATGATCCGCCTCTTATCCGTGAGAGGCGTGACCGTCCTTCTTCTCTTCGAGGTCGTTCGCGGCGCCTTCGGCGTCGGTCGCTTCCTGCGACGGCGAAGCATGGCTGTCCACATGACCCAGCAGATCGCCCTGGGCGGGAGACTGTGGGGCCGGCGTGGCGGCGGGTTCGTGATTCTGCGTCACCTGCGGCTCTTCGAACCGGGGGGCGGCCGTCTCCGCATGGGCCTCCTGCGGAAGCTCCGCCGCAGGCTCCGCGATGACCGCGGGTTCCTCTTGCGCAAACAACGGCGCCGACTCAGGCGTGGTGACCTCGACGTGCGTGGCTTCGATGATGGTGCTCTCGACGACCGGCGCCGGCGCTGCCGACACGGCGGCCGCTTCAGGCACGGCTTCGATCGGCGGTACGTGCGCGACGACGGGTTCGCCGGGTTCGACGACCGACTCGGAAGCGGTCGGCTCCGAAGCCGTCGACTCGGCCTCGGACGCGACGGGTTCCTGCGCTTCCGACCTGACCGGAATCGGCGGCAACGCGGGGAGGTTGAACGACACCGGCGCGGGTGCCGGCGTCTCCACCACCGGAAGCTCCAGCTCGGGAGTGCGCGCAAATCCAGTCGATTCCGCAGTGATCGTCTCTGCTGCCTCGGCAGTCACGGCGGCGGCGGCAGCGGCGATGGTGATCGCAGGGGATACGGCAGCAGCCTGGCGGCCTTCGGTCGAGGGCGAAGCGGACGGAGCGACGTCTTCGTCGCGGTCTTCATCATCCAGATCGAGATCGCCTTCCAGGCGCGCTTCAGGTGCGCCGGCCTGGGTCGCGTCGTCATGGCGCCGGCGGCGGCGCCCGCCACGACGGCCACGACGGCGGCGCGGCTGTCCGGCTTCGGTCTCCGCCTGCGCCGCATCGATACCGTCCGGTGCAACGGCATCGGTCACCGGCTTGTTCGCCAGCGCCGCTTCCTCGGCAGCCTGGTCCGCGGGCGCGGCGGCGGGGCGCTGGGTCGGCTGTGCGGGATGCGACGGCTGCGGCTGGGCCGGAGCCTGCTGCTGTTGCGGGGCCTGCTGCGGTGCGCGGGCCTGGCGCGGTTCCTGCGAGGCCTGCTGCTGTGCGGGCTTGCCTTGCTCCTGGCGGGGCTGCGTGGGCTTGCGTTCGTTCTGCGGGTTGTCGGCGGCCTTGGGCTGCTGACGCTGCTGCTCCTGCTTGGCAGGGGCCTGGGCCTGTTGCTGCCGCGGCTGCTGTTCGTTGCCGCGCTGGCGATTGCCCTTGCCTTGCTGCTGCGCCTGAGCCTGGCCCTGCTTGGCCTGCGGCTGCTCACGACGCTGCTGGGGCTGCTGCTGGCGACCTTGCTGCGCCTGGCCGCGACCGCGTTCATCGCGACGGGGCTGGCGCGCGGGCTGGGCGCTTTCGCGCTTGGCTTCAGTAGCGGGGGCGGGGGTCGGGGCGCCGCGGAACCAGCCCAGGAAACGCGAGATCAGGCCGCCATGCGGCGCCGGTGCGGCGGCCTGACGAGCCGACGGCTGCGGCTGTTGCGGCGCGGGCGCCGGCGCGATGTCTTCGCGGACCGGGGCGGGCGAGGCAGGCACGATGCCGCTGACGGCAGGTTGTTCGCCGCTGCCCAGGGCCTGGCCCATCTTCGGGACCGGCGACGCTTCGACGGCGGTGAGGCGCTCGTAGCTGGGCTTGCTGTGCTCGCCCATCTCCGACTCGCGGATGCGCTGGATCTCGATATGCGGCGTCTCGAGCTTGTCGTCCGCCACGATTACCACGTGGACTTTGTTGCGCAGCTCGATCTCGACCACGCCGGCGCGCTTTTCGTTGAGCATGAAGTTGGCCACCGTCGGCGGGGCCTGCACCAGCACCTGGCCGGTGTTGTCCTTCATGGCATGTTCTTCGATCAGGCGCAGGGTGGACAGCGCGAGCGATTCCACGCTGCGGATGTGGCCATGGCCTTCGCAGCGCGGGCAGACCACCTGCGTGGCCTCGCCCAGGCTGGGGCGCAGGCGCTGGCGGGACATCTCCAGCAGGCCGAAGCGCGAGATGCGGCCGACCTGGACGCGGGCGCGGTCCAGCTTGAGGGCGTCCTTGAGGCGCTCCTCCACTTCGCGCTGATGCTTGGGGCTGTCCATGTCGATGAAGTCGATCACGATCAGGCCGCCGGCATCGCGGATGCGCAGCTGGCGGGCGATTTCCACCGCCGCCTCGCAGTTGGTGTTGAATGCGGTTTCCTCGATGTCGCTGCCCTTGGTCGCCTTCGAGGAGTTGATGTCGATCGCGGTCAGCGCTTCGGTCTGGTCGATCACGATCGAGCCGCCGGACGGCAGGCGCACCTGGCGGTCGAACGCGCTCTCGATCTGGGTCTCGATCTGGTAGCGGGAGAACAGCGGGGTGTCGTCGCGATACAGCTTGAGCTTGCGCAGCGCATTGGGCATGACCTGCTGCATGAACTCGCGCGCGTCGTTGTACAGCGCTTCCTCGTCGATGAGGATCTCGCCGATGTCGTTGCGCAGGTAGTCACGCAGGGCGCGGATGAACAGCTTCGATTCCTGGTAGATCAGGAACGGCGCCTTCTGCGCGCTGGCGGCGGCCGAAATGGCCTTCCAGAGCTGGAGCAGGTAGTCCAGGTCCCACTGCAGCTCTTCGGCGTCGCGGCCCATGCCGGCGGTGCGCACGATCAGGCCGACGTCGTCGGGCACGGTGAGGTGTTCCAGGGCTTCCTTCAGCGCCTGGCGGTCCTCGCCCTCGATCCGGCGCGAGACGCCGCCGGCCTTCGGGTTGTTCGGCATCAGCACCATGTACCGGCCGGCGAGGCTGATGTAGGTGGTGAGGGCGGCGCCCTTGTTGCCGCGCTCCTCCTTCTCCACCTGCACGACCACTTCCTGGCCTTCCTTCAGCAGGTCGCGGATGTTGGACTTGTTGGGGTCCAGACCCGGGGTGAAATATTCCCGGGCAATTTCCTTGAGCGGAAGAAAGCCATGACGCTCCGCGCCGTAATCGACGAAGCAGGCTTCCAGAGAGGGTTCGACGCGAGTGATGCGGCCTTTGTAGATGTTGGCCTTTTTCTGTTCCCGGGACGGGATTTCGATGTCGAGGTCGTACAGGGTCTGGCCATCGACAATGGCCACACGCAACTCTTCACGCTGAGTTGCGTTGATCAACATACGTTTCATTGTGTTGTTCCTTGGCTTGCCGCGCGTCGCGTGCCGCGGTGGCGCCCGAGGGGCGGCCTGCCGGGGATCGCGCCGCAGCGGTGAAGCGGCGAAAAGACGGCGCCGTTACCGGCTCCGGGGTATTCGTGGCATCACGCCTGCCGTGCCGATTCCTAAGAAGCATCGGACAAACGGCAACCCGAACCGTTACGATGAAAGGGAGCAGCGACCGGCTGCCGGGAGAGCGGCCGGCGCTATCCTCGCCGGCGTCACGGACGGGCGCCCCGGGCCCGGACCGAACTTCGGCGGGCTAGGGCGTAGCGCCGGTCGAGTATCCTATCTAGTCAGGTTTTTTTCAATGCAGACGGCAACTTCCCACGACGCACCTCACGGAGTGCGTCAAGTCGAGATCGGCCCGGAGAGGGACGGCCAGCGGATCGACAACGCACTGGTCACCCTGCTCAAGGGGGTGCCGAAAAGCATGATTTACCGCTTGCTGCGCACCGGCCAGGTGCGGGTGAATGGCAAGCGCGCGAAGCCTGAGACTCGTCTCACGGCAGGCGATATCCTGCGCATTCCCCCGGTTCGGATGGCGGCCGAAAAAACCGGCGAGCAGCCGCCATCGGCCGAACTGGTCCATGCGGTCGCGGACGCGGTCATTTTCGAAGACAAGCATTTCCTGGTGATCGATAAGCCGGCCGGCATCGCCAGCCACGGTGGAAGCGGTGTGAGCCATGGGGCGATCGAACTGCTCCGGGCCGCGCGCCCGAAAGACCATCTCGAACTGGTTCATCGTCTCGACCGGGACACCAGCGGAGTGCTCGTGTTCGCCAAGAGCCGGGCCGGCCTGACCGGCCTGCAGGCGTTGATCCGTTCGGGGGAAGTGACCAAGCAGTACCTCTGCCTCATGGCCGGTCATCCACCCAAGGCCAAGTTCGACGTCAACGCACCCTTGCAGAAGTCGGTGCTCCAGGGCGGAGAAAGAATGGTAAGAGTGTCCGATAACGGCAAGCCATCGCTCACCTTTTTCCGCGAGATGGAGCAGTACCCGGGAGCCCGCCTGATGCAGGCGACCCTGGGCACCGGGCGCACCCACCAGATCCGCGTGCATGCCGCGCACGTCGGCCATCCCCTGGCCGGCGACGCCAAATACGGCGATAAGGAAGCCAATAAGCGCTTCCGGGAAATGGGGTTGCATCGCCTGTTCCTGCACGCCTCGCACATGAGCTTCGAGCTGGACGGGCGGGCCTACGGCTTCTCCGCTCCCCTGCCAGATGACCTGAAGAATTTTCTGGATGTGCTTGCCGTTAAAGGAAATCCGACCTCGTCTAGAGCAAGAAGCGCGCGCTGACTTCCAGCGAGCGCAGCGCTCCGCCGACCAGGCCCGCTTCGACCAGCAAGGCGCTTCCGGCGTGGGCGAGCACGATCGGCAGCAAGCGCCGGGAACGCAGGAAACACCAGGCCCACCAGAGTTCGGCCACGAAGCACAGCTGCATGAGCACCCCGTTGGGGGTGTGCAGGAGAGCAAAGAAGGTGGCGGTGGCCAGCATCGGCAGGGCGCGGCCGCCCGGCCACCGTTCCAAGCGGCGCAGCACGACCGCGAGCATCAGCCACTGCTGCAATCCCGCCCAGGCGATATAAAGAAGCGCATGCCTGCCGTTCGGGGCAGCGAATCCATTGCCCCATCCGGCCGCCAGTCCCCAGGCCACGGGAATCAGGATCAGGGGCAGCAGCCACTCCCCAGGTGTTTCCCCCAGCCAGCGCCAATCCGAGGAACGATCGCGTCTTTCCTGCCAGGCGGCCCACGCCAGGGCCGCCACGAAAGCGGCTACGGCCGGGGGAGACGCGCGGATGCCCCATTGCATGCCGGCGATCAACCACAGCGAACCCCCGACCAGTAGAGCCAGCTGCCAGGCCGGATGCGTCCGACGCAGGCCGGCATGCAGCAGCAACAGCCCGTAGACGGCGGTGAGCGCCCAGGCCACCCACTCCGGCGCGGCTGTGCGCGTACCAGGCACAAGCGCGGCCCCCTCCGGAATGACGGCCGCAGCCGGCCAACGATCCCGGATGCGGTCGCGCTGGGCGAGCCAGGTTTCTACCGGGGCGTCGTGTGGCAGCAACAGGAGCGGGGCGGCCGGCATCGACGGCGAGGAACGTCCCAGCGACGCCAGGAAGGCTGAGGCATTGTCGGTCGGTAATGTTCCAGCGGTCTGGCTAGGCGGAGCAATGGTCCCGGCGGCGAGCAGCGCCGCCTCGCGAAGTTCGACCGTCCCGCCAGCCGGAAGCTGCAGTCGCAACCGCAGCATGTAGGTGACGACGCCCGGTGGCGGGCAGGCTTCGCCGTTTTCGCGCTTCCAGGCCAAGCCGCGCAGATCGACCGTGAAGCCGTCGCCGTGCGCCGGTATCGCGAGACCAGCCGACGAACACACCGCCTCGCCGGGTCGGCTCTGCACGATGAGCGAGAGTGCTCCCGCTCTCTCGATCACCGGCATGTCCAGGCGCAGCAGCGGCCAATGTGCCAGGTCAAGCGGCTGCATGACGGGCAGCCCCACTTCGAAGGGCTGACCGTCGCGGCTGGTCAGGCGCAGTCCGGATGCGGTGCCGTCAGCCGTGGCGTTGCCGAACGGTCGTCCCGCGACGAGGTCGCGTGGTTGCCGTAGCGTCCAGCGCCACAGCGGCTCGCCTTTCTGCAGGGCGTCCAGCTCGCGCTCGGCGTCGTGGCGCAATCGGGTTTCCACCACGAATCCCGCGAGCGCACGCAGTCCAAACGACAGCAACACGGCTGCCAGCACGAATCCGGCAGCGCGGGCCCATGCTGGCAGGCGGGCATCCAAGCTCAGCGCGCCAGCAAGGCCTCGACGCGTGCCGCGCAGATGAAATCGTTCAGCGAGAGGCCGCCGACGTCATGCGTCGACCACAGCACTTGGCAATGGCCGTAGCCCGCTTCCAGGTCCGGATGATGGTCTTCCTGGTTGGCCATGAAGCCGACGGCGTTGATAAAGCCCAGGGTGTGGTGGAAATCGCTGAACTTGAAGTCCTTCACGATGGCCTTGCCCCCGTCCGCCAGCTGCCAGCCAGGCAGGTCGGCAAGCATCGCGTCGACCTGGGCGCGGTCCAGTGCGTGCTCCTTGCCTCGACGGGGAGTGCAGTGCTGGCTGGCGAGTTCGGCTTGGCTCATGGTCGAGGCTCCGGGCGTTATCGAAAGCGCGAAGCGTCGAAGCTGCGCGCGAAAAAGTCAAAACCATGCAGTCCAGCGGAAAGAGGACTAAAATGGTGCTGTTTTCCGGCCAGCGACGTGTTGCAAGGCCGGCCGTCTTTCCGGAGCAGGCATGATCGATATTTCCGAACGCGCGCAGCAGCACTTCCTGCGCCTACTTTCCCAGCAGGGCATCGAGGGTTTGAGCATCCGCGTGCGGGTCACCGCGCCAGGCACCCCGGCAGCCAACTGCGAGCTGGAGTTCTGCGAGCCGGACGAACTCTCCGGCGACGAATGGACCATCGAGTGCGAAGGCTTCCTCTTCCACGTCGAAGGTGCCAGTGCACCCTGGTTGGATGGCGCGAGCATCGACTACGAACCCAATGCCACCGGCGGCCAGCTCAACATCCGCGCGCCGCGCATCAAGGGCGACATGCCGGGGATGGAAGCCAGCCTCGTGGAGCGGGTGCGCTACGTGCTCGACGCGGAGATCAATCCGCGCGTCGCCGCGCACGGCGGACGCATCAGCCTGCTGGAAGTCAGCGCGGAGGGGGTCGTGGTGTTGCAGTTCGGCGGTGGTTGCCATGGCTGCGGCATGGTCGACGTTACGCTGAAGCATGGCGTGGAGAAGACGCTGCGCGAGCGCATTCCCGAAGTCACTGAGGTGCGCGACGCGACCGACCATGCGGGCGGCGCCAATCCTTACTACGACAAGCGGGAAGGGCGCTCAGCCATGGGCTGAGCGCTGGCAGCAAGAAAAAAGGCCCGCTCGCGCGGGCCTTTTTTTCGTGGCGACGCAATTACTTCTTGTCGCCCTGGATGTGGCCGTCGAGATTGTCCAGCTTGGTCGGCAGCGACGAGAAGTAGGCGGCGACGTCCTCGATGTCCTGGTCGGACAGAGTGGCGACGAAGCCCTTCATGATCGCGTTGTTGCGCTGGCCGCTCTTGTACTCGTGCAGCGCCTGCTGGATGTACATGTTGTACTGGCCGGCGAGGCGGGGGTACTGCGGGTCGATGGCGTTGCCGTCGGTGCCATGGCAGGCGAAGCAGGCGGCGGCCTTCTGCTTGCCGGCTTCGATGTTGCCGGCGGCCTGCGCCTGGACGGAAGCGAACGCCAGGGCGGCGCCGAACGAAATCAGGGTGAGCGCACGATTCATGCGGAATCCTTGGTTCCCGGGGGCTACTTACTTGGCGAGGCTGGACAGGTAGGCGGCGATATCGTCGATGTCCTTGTCGGACAGACTCTGCGCCTGGGCCACCATGGTCGGATGGTGGCGGTCGCCGTTCTTGTAGCCGTGCAGGGCGTTAACGATGTACTGAGCGTTCTGGCCGACGATCTTCGGTACCGGATAACGCGGATAGGCGTTCTCGTACCCAGTGACGCCGTGGCAGCCGTTGCAGGTATAGACCAGTTTGCGGCCGGCGGCCTTGTCGCCTTCGGCATGAACGCTGCCAGTGACGAGTAGTGCGGCAGCGACGGTCAGGCCGAGCATGTGCAGTCGAGTCATCATCATTCCCACGATTCCGGCGGGTACATGGCGTTAAAGTCTCGGAAGTATAGTGGGACGGTCCGAGCAGGGACAATAACGCCGACGGTAGTCCGCGGGCCCCGCCGGCAGGGACGGAGAGGAGAGAGGGGTATGCGTGGAAAGTGGTCGATGGGTCGCCTGGCGGCCGGGCGCTTCTGGGCGGTGCTGCTTGCATCGTTCGCCGGCGCGCTGGGTGCCAGGGAGACGTCCGGTAGTTACCGCATCGTCGGTTACGTGGCCGACGCCGATCCGCTGCCGCCCATTTCCGCGTCCAAGCTCGACGTCATCAATTACGCCTTTGGCACGCTGGACGACCAGGCCCGCATCGTGCTGCGCAGTCCGCATGCCGAGGCCTCGTTGGCCAGGCTCGTCGCCCTGCGCCGCGACAACGCCGGATTGAAGGTGCTGCTCTCGGTGGGCGGCTGGGGCGCCGGACACTTCTCGGAAGCGGCGCTCAGCGAGGCGTCGCGCCGCCAGTTCGCCGACGATGCTGCCCGGCTGATCGAGCAGCACGAGCTCGACGGCCTGGACGTCGACTGGGAATACCCGACGCTGCCCGGCGGCGGCATCAGCCATCGTCCCGAAGACAAGCGCAACTTCAGCCTGCTGATGGAAACCGTGCGCCACCGTCTGGACCAGCTAGGCAAGCAGCATGGCGGCCGGCATTACTTCCTGACCATCGCCTCGGCCGACAACGAATTCGTCGCCGGCATCGAGCTGGCGCGCGTGGCGCGTTCGCTGGATTGGTTCAACCTGATGGCGTACGACTTCCACAACAGCCTGACCCCAAGGACCGGCCACCATGCGGGCCTGTATCCGTCGAAGGCCGATCCGCCCGGCGATCGCGCTGCGTCCAAGGCTGTGCGCCAGTACCTCGACGCCGGCGTGCCTGCCGCCAAGCTCGTGCTGGGCGTGCCGTTTTACGGAAGGGCGTTCACCGACGTCGCGCCGGACCACGATGGACTGCAGCAGCCCTACGGCAAATTCTTCGGCGCGCCATCGTGGCGCGAACTGGTGGCCGACTATATCGGCAAGAATGGCTATGCCCGGCATTGGGACGAACAGGCGCAGGTCCCGTTCTTGTGGAACGCGAAGACGCGCACCTTCGTCAGCTACGAGGATCCGGCATCGCTGCGCATCAAGACTGCCTTCATCCGGCAGCATCGCCTAGGCGGCGCGATGTACTGGGAACAGAGCCTAGACAAGGACGACGAACTGCTGGACGTCCTCGATGCGGGCTTGCATCACCCGTAAACGGAATACTCGAACGGGCCGCAGCGTACCCTGGTGCGGCGTGCGCCGCGGAGGCGTCAGAACAAGCTCTTGAAGATATGGATGCCGGCGGTGTACTCGCCGGCGATGGTGCCAACGCACACCAGCAGGAAATTCAGCAGCGTGCGCGCCACGCGGTTCTTCCACCAGCCGGTCCAGTGGCCGATGTCGTCGCGCAGGGTTTCGAAGTCCGCCACGCGCGGCTTGCGTACCCAGGCTTCGGTCATCGCACTGATCGCGCCGGACGGAACGCCGGGGCGGAACGGCTTGATCGGCCCGGCCACGGCCGCCGCAAACACGCTCAAGGGATGCCCACCCGCGACGACAGCACCCAGTGCCGAGAAGCCGGCGGTGTACATCACCCAGTCGCGCAAGGCTTGCGCGCCGAGCGCAGCGTTGCGGTGGAACGCCACCGCGATGGCTGCGAAGACCAGCAACACCAAGCCGATGGCGATCCACTTCGGCCACTTGGACGGCGCAGGCAGCTTCGCCAGTTCCGTGGCCTCCGCGCCCGGATCGCCTTCCTGCGTGCGCAACTGTTCGCTTAGTCCCTTGAGGTGGCCTGCACCGATCACCACCAGCACACGGCGAGGCTCACCGCTATATCCCGCGCGGCCGGCTTCCTCGCGCAGGCGCGCCGCCATATAGGCATCGCGCTCGGCGATCAGGCTGCGATACAGCGGTTCGGACTGGCTGGCGAATTCGCTGAAGGCGCTTTCCAGCATGTCGCCTTGCTTGAGTTTCTCGATTTCCTTTTCTTCGATCGCCTCGCGCTCGAACACGCTGGCGAACAGGCCGCCCATCAGGCCGAAGCGCTGCCAGAATCCGACGCTGCGCCAGGCGCGCTTGAGCGTGGTGCCCACTTCGCGGTCCACCAGCCACACCGGCACTCCGCGCTGTTCGGCGCCATCCATGGCCGCCTTCATTTCCGCGCCCGGTTCGATACCGAATTGATCGGCCAGGCGCTTCTGGAAGGTCGACAGCACCAGGCTCGCGGCGACCATGCCGGCCTTGCCCTGGCGGATCACCTGGAACAGGTCCATCTTCTTGAGCGCGTCCGGATCGCGCATGCCCTGCGCGCGACTTGGGCAGAGTTCTACCGCCACGGCATCGAACGACTCGCGCACCAGCAGTTCGCGCACGGCATCGACGCTGGCGCGGGAAACGTGCGCGGTGCCAAGCACCACATACTCCACGCCATCGCGTACGACCCGTTCGATGGGCTGGCCTTCGAGGGCGGTGGGGAGTGGTTCGGCGGAGGCGTCCAGGCTCATGCGTCGTTCGTCGATGTCGGGAGAGTCACTGCATGGGGTCGGTTTCCGCGCGGCGCAAGCGGCCGGAAACCGGCTGCTCAGTCGCGGAAGCGCTTGAGCAGGTCGCCATACGCGTCGATGCGGCGATCGCGCAGGAATGGCCAGATCCGACGCACGTGCTCGCTGCGCGCCATGTCGATCTCGACCACGAGCAGCTCGCGCTGATCGGTGCCGGCACGGGCTAGGAACTCGCCCTGCGGTCCGGCCACGAAACTGGTGCCCCAGAATTGGATGCCGGCGCCGACGCCGGCGGGGTCCGGCTCATATCCCGTGCGGTTGCAGGCCAGCAGCGGCACGCCATTGGCGACCGCATGGCCGCGTTGCACGGTGACCCAGGCTTCGCGCTGGCGATCCTTCTCGGCCTGCTCGTCGTTCGGATCCCAGCCGATCGCGGTGGGATAGAGCAGCAGCTCCGCGCCGGCCAGCGCCATCAGGCGCGCGGCCTCCGGATACCACTGGTCCCAGCACACCAGCACGCCGAGGCGGCCGACCGCCGTGTCGATCGGATCGAAGCCCAGGTCGCCCGGCGTGAAGTAGAACTTCTCGTAGAACGCCGGGTCGTCGGGGATGTGCATCTTGCGGTACTTGCCGGCGATCTTCGCCGAGCGGTCGAACACCACCGCCGTGTTGTGATACAGCCCGGTGGCGCGCTTCTCGAACAGCGAGGCGACCACGACCAGTTTCAGCTCCTCGGCCAGCTTGCCGATGCGTTCGGTGCTGTGGCCGGGAATGGTTTCCGCGAGGTCGAACTCGCTCACCGACTCGTGCTGGCAGAAGTACGGGCCGTTATGCAGTTCCTGCAGCAGCACCAGTTCGGCGCCGGCCGCGGCGGCTTCGCGCAGGCCGGCCTCGATGGCGTCGAGATTGGCGTCGCGGCTGCCGCGGTGGGTTTCCTGCAGCAGCGCGACCTTGAGGGTCTTGCGGGTCATGGGGGATGTCCTGCTCGCTGGGGGCGAAAAGGACGCAAGTGTACCGGAGTCGCTCCGGCGTTCCGTCAAGCACGCCGGCGCGACCGCAGGTAAGGGCAGCGACGCCCGTAGGCTGCTAGCGCCCGTAGCGCAGCGTCGCCTGCGCCTTGCCGATGGTGTGCTGCCCGATCAGGAAGCCCGCCTTGGCCGCCGAGGCATCGGCCGGCAAGCCCAGGCTGGGGACGTCCAGCGCATGCACGGTGAACACGTAGCGATGCGGCTTGTCGCCCTGCGGCGGGCAAGGGCCGCCCCAGGCCGCATCGCCGTAATCGTTGCGTAGCGCATGCGCTCCCGCAGGCAGGGCGCCGCCTTGCGGCAGGCCCGCGGTGGCGGTCGGCAGATCGATCACCACCCAGTGCCACCATCCGCTGCCGGTAGGGGCATCCGGGTCGTAGACGGTGAGCGCCAGGCTCTTCGTGCCCGCGGGCATGCCTTCCCAATGCACGGCCGGCGCCAGGTTCTGTCCGGTGCAACCGAAGCCGTGATAGGTGAAGCGTGGCGCGATGCCGCCGTTCGGTGCATCGGCATCGACCTTGAGTCTGAAGTCCTCGGCATGGGCCGACAGTGCGGCGGCGAAAAGAAAAACGCTCAGTAACTTGCGCATGGGGTTCCTCCGTCAGGTGGCGCGCATCATGCGCTCCCGCCCGCACGGCGCGTGCCCGCGAACGCGCAAGCGGTCGCCTGAAACGCTCAGGCGGCGACGCCGTTCCGGATGGTGCCGGCATCGTCCCCGCGCAGTTCCGATGGAAGACAGCCAAACCGCTCGCGAAAGCGTTCGGCAAAGCGCGAGGCGGATTGATAGCCGCAGGCGTGCGCCACCCATTTGAGCGGCTGCGCGCTTCCCTGCACGAGCGCGAGCGCATGCCCCAGGCGAACCTCTTCCAGGAGGTCGCGAAAGCCGGAGCCCTCGGCCGCCAATCGCCGGCGCAGGGTGGCCGGGCTCATCGCCAGGCGGGAAGCCACGGTCTCGGCACGCCAGTCTTCGGCGGGAGCCATCGCCAGCAGCATGCGGACGCGCTCGGTGGTCGGCTCGCCATCACTGGGCAGCGGTACGAAACCGCACAGCGCCAGGGCTTCGAGCAGTTCGCCGATGCGATAGGACAGCAGCGACGGCGCGAGCCCTTCCCGCAGTCCTTGCTCGGCGTGATCGAACGCCTGGTCGAGGACGGTGCGCGCCGGCATTCCGGCCCAGCGTCGCGGCGGAACGTCGACGCGCGGCCGCGGAACATCGGCGGCAATGCACAGGCAGCTGGCCGCGTAGACACCTTCCGCGGGAAGGTTCTCCACATTCAACAGTTGCCCCGGGGCCACCACGAGATACTGCCCGGCCATGACCTCGGCCATGTCGTGGCCGTCATCGACGCGCTTGCTGCCGCGGAGAATCCGCACGACGCTCAGCTCCGCGAATGGAGCGGAGGCAATGCGCTGGCGATGCCGGGTGTAGACGTCCAGGCGGGCGAGGCTGCTCATGCGCGAATGCACGACATGAAAGGGGCGATCAGTGTATGCCCGGCGGGCGCACGTGGCGGGTCGTCGTTTCCGAGCGAAAAAGCAGGGACGCCCGCAGGCGCCCCGTCGTCTCAGCCGGCGATGCCTGCCGGCAGCTGCATCGTGATGCAGTGCAGGCTGCCGTTCTGCCAGATCAGCGGCCGGCAGGGTACCTGCACCACTTCGCGCCCCGGATGCGCCTCGCGGATGATGCGCGCCGCCTCGTCGTCCGCCGCGTCGCCGTACGCGGGCACCAGCACGGCACCGTTGACGATCAGGTAATTGGCATACGACGCGGCCAGGCGACGCCCCTCGTCGATGATCGGCCGCGCCCAGGGCAGCGGATACAGCTGATAGGGCTTGCCCTCGGGCGTGCGCAGCGCGGTGAGTTCGGCGGCCATCCGACCGAGCTCCTCGTGATGCGGGTCGGAAGGATCGTCGCAGGCCTGGAACACGATGCGTTCGCCCGGCGCGAAGCGCGCCAGCGTGTCGATGTGCGCGTCGGTGTCGTCGCCTTCCAGATAGCCGTAGTCCAGCCACAGGATCCGCTCGGCATGCAGGCCGTCGCGCAGGATCGCGCTCATCTCCTCGCGCGATTGCTCCGGATGGCGTTGCACGAGGCAGCGCCAGGTCGTCAGCACCGTGCCGGCGCCGTCGCTCTCGATGCCGCCGCCTTCCAGCGCCCAGTCGATGCGCTTGTGCCGCGCGCCGCCGAACACGCCGGCCTGCACCAGGCCGGCCACCAGGGCGTCGTCCTGCTCGGCGCCGAATTTGCCGCCCCAGCCGGTGAAGCGGAAGTCGGTGAGCTGGAACGCCCCCTGGGCGTCCTTGAGCGTGATCGGCCCGGAGTCGCGCAGCCAGGTGTCGTCATACGGCAGCTCGACGAAGCGGATGCGGCCCAGGTCCACGTCCGCTGCGCGCAGTTCCTTCTCGACATGAGCGCGCAGCGCCGCATCGGCCACCACGACGATCAGCGGCTCGAAGCGCGTGACCGCGGCAGCCAGGGCCACGTAAGTGGTCTCCACCTCGGCCAGACGATCGGCCCAGTCGGTGTCCTCATGCGGCCAGGCGATCAGGACGGCCGACTGCGGCTCCCATTCCGCCGGCAGGCGCAGGGTGGATTGGCTCATGGGGGACTCGCGTTTCAGAGGGAAACGCGAATTGTAGGGCGAGGGGGCCGCGAATAGGGAATGGATCGGGCCGACGCCAGAGGCCCCGAGCCGGCAGCGCCGGCCTTACGCTTGCCCGGCGTGCCTGAGGGCCCGGGGCAATGGCCTCAGTTGACCGATTCCGGACTCTTGTTGTTGCCGGCCGGCGTGTTGAGCACGGCATGGATCACGTGGCTGTGCTCGAAGTACACGATGAAGCTAGCGTAGTCCCAGCGATTGATCACCGGATGCTTGGCGGTGTCGCCGCCGCGGGGCGACAGCTTGCGCTTGGGCGCGCCGTATTTCTGCTCCACCTGCGCCATGCTCATGCCGCGGGCGGGAAGGTCCATGCCCTGTTCCTGCTTCACGCGGTTGATCAGCAGATTGTCCGCCCGGACGGCCTGCGGCGCGGCGGCGCCGACGGCGAGCAGCGCGATCATCGGCAGGCTGATGCTGAACTTGGTCATGGTCCCCTCTCCACGGCAACGGAGACCAGCCAAGGCTGCGCCTCCGCACGTTATCTATATGTCGATTATCTCGATGCCCCCAAGCGGCAGCGGTACGTGGCCGCTGCGCAGTGCGGCGTCGTTGTAGCAGAACCGCCCCGGGGGCGCTACGTGCAGGATGCGCGACTGCGATGCGGTGGGCATTCCGGGTGTGGGCGGCGCGGCGGACAGCCGCGGGAGGGCGCGAAGCGTCCGCTATCATGGTCGGCCGCGGGCGGCTGGACGCCCCCTCCCATCGCTATGCCGGATACGTTGTTCCCATGATTTCTTTTCGCCATTTCGCCCTGCGCCGCGGCGCCCGGCTGCTGCTTTCCGACATCGACCTGGTGATCCAGAGCGGCTGGCGGCTGGGCGTGGTCGGCCGCAACGGCTGCGGCAAGTCCAGCCTGTTCGCCGCCCTGCAGGGCAAGCTGGAGGCCGACGCGGGCGAGCTGGACATGCCCGCCAGGCTGCGCCTGGCCTCGGTGGCCCAGGAAACGCCGGCGCTGCCGGATCCGGCCATCGACTACGTGATGGGGGGCGACGAGGAACTGGCCATCGCACTGCGCGACGAACTGGATGCCCAGGCCCGCGGCGACACCGAGGCGATGGCCAAGGCACACCACCGCATCGAGGAACTGCACGGCTACGACGCCCGCGCGCGCGCCGGCCGGCTGCTGCACGGACTGGGCTTTCCGCCGGAGACGCACGAGCGCGCGGTACGCGAGTTCTCCGGCGGCTGGCGCGTGCGCCTGAACCTCGCCCGCGCGCTGATGGCCCCGTCCGAGCTGCTGCTGCTGGACGAGCCCACCAACCACCTCGATCTCGACGCGGTGCTGTGGCTGGAAGAATGGCTGCGCCGCTACCAGGGTACTTTGCTGGTGATCTCGCACGATCGCGAGTTCCTCGACGGCGTGATTACCCACACCCTGCATCTGAACGAAGGCCGGGCCAAGCTCTACACCGGCAACTACAGCGCCTTCGAGCGCCAGCGCGCCGAGCAGCTGCGCCTGCAGCAGATCGCCCACGAACGCGAACAGGCCGAGCGCGCGCATCTGCAATCCTTCATCGACCGCTTCAAGGCCAAGGCCAGCAAGGCCAAGCAGGCGCAGTCGCGCATGAAGCGGCTGGAGAAGATGGCCGGTACCGAGGCAGTGCGCGCAGAACGACCGTTCCGCTTCCAGTTCGCTGTCCCCGACCGCCTGCCGGATTCCATGCTGCAGCTGGAAGAGGTGGACGCCGGCTATCCGGGCGAGCAGGGCGCCGCACCCGCAGTGATCCTGCGCGACGTGCGCTTCCGCCTCGAAGCCGGCGACCGCGTCGGCCTGCTGGGCCCGAACGGCGCGGGCAAGTCGACCCTGGTCAAGACCCTGGTCGGCGAGCTGGCGCCGCTGGGCGGCGAGCGCAAGGCGCACAAGGACCTGAAGATCGGCTACTTCGCCCAGCACACGGTGGAAAGCCTGCGCGAGGGCGCGAGCCCATTCGACCACTTGCAGGACAAGGCCCCCGGCGTGGGCGCGCAGGTGCTGCGCGATTTCCTCGGCAACTGGAACTTCGCCGGCGACCGCGCCTTCGAATCGGTGGACGGTTTCTCCGGTGGCGAGCGCGCGCGACTGGCGCTGGCGCTGATCGCCTGGGACAAGCCCAATCTGCTGCTGCTCGACGAGCCCACCAATCACCTGGACCTGGACATGCGCGAGGCGCTGGCCGACGCGCTGGCCGAGTTCGACGGCGCCCTGGTGCTGGTCTCGCACGACCGGCACCTGCTGGGCATGGTCTGCGACAGCTTCTGGCGCGTGGCCGATGGCCGGGTCGAGAATTTCGACGGCGACCTGGACGACTACGCGCGCTGGCTCCGCGCGCGCGGCAACGCCCAGAAGAAAGCCGAGGAACCGGAAGGTGCGCCGGCGGTATCCGCCGCCGATCGCCGCCGCGCCGCCGCCGCGCAGCGCGAGAACGAGAAAGCCACGCGCCAGCGCGTGAAGAAGATCGAGACGCGGGTCGCCGCGATCGACGACGAACTGGCCAAGCTGGAAGCCAAACTGGCCGACCCGGACACCTACAACGGCCCCACGGCCGAACTGATGAAACTGGGCCAGCGCCAGAGCGAGCTGCGCCGCGAGAAGGAAATGCTCGAGGGCGAGTGGCTGGAACTCTACGAACAACTGGAGGCCTGAGCGCATGGCGGACACGGCGAGACCGCTCGAACTCTGGCTGCCCGACCTGCCGCGCTTCGAGCCAGGGCATCCGCTGCGCGCCTGGCTGGCGCGCGCGGACCGGGCCGGCGACGCACCGCGTGGCTACCTTGCCGGCCTGGCCAGCTACTTCGAATGCGTGGGCGGTTTCGCGCCGGCCGCGCTCACCCGCGAACTGCTGGCCGGCGACGCCGCGGACGCCGCCTGGCTGAGCGCCGACCCGGCCTGGATCCAGCCCGACCTCAACGGCGCGCGACTGCTGGCCTGTGGGCAGATGCAACTGAGCATGGACGACGCGCTCGATCTGGCGCGACCCTTGAAGCCGGTCTTCGGCGACGCCGGCATGACGCTGGAAGTGAGTTCTCCGGACCGCTGGCATGTGCGCCTGCCGCCCGATGCCCGGCTGCCTCCGTTCGCTTCGCCCGAGCAGGCGCTGGGCGAAGACCTGGCCCAGCATCTGCCGGAGGGCACGGAAGGGCGCCGCTGGCGCGCCATCCTCACTGAGGTACAGGTGCTGCTGCACCAGCATCCGCTGAATGCGCAGCGGCGCGAACTCGGTCTGCCGCCGGTGAACAGCCTGTGGCTATGGGGCGGCGGCTCGCTGCCGGTGGCCGTGCGCAGCGAGCTCGCCGGCTGCGTCAGCGACGACGTGCTGCTCGGCGCGCTGGCTGCGCGCGCGGGCGTCGAGGTGGCGTCGCGCACGCCGGACGCGATCGCCGCGGCGAAAAGCGGCTGGCTGATCGATCTGCAGGATCTGCCTGTCGCCGACCTGGCCGGCTCCTGGTGGCCCATGCTCGAACGCCTGTCGGGCACGACGTTGTCGTTGTCCTTCGCCAGCGGCGAACGGTGGCTGCTTCGTCCCTGGCACCGCTTGCGCTTCTGGCGCGGGGCGGGCCGGTGACGCCCCGCCTGAGCCTGCGCCGCCGCGTGCCCAAGGGGACGCCACAGGGCTGGAGCGATGGCGTGCATCCGGTGTTGCGGCAGGTCTATGCCGCGCGCGGCGTGCTCACGCCGGTCGATGCCGACCACCGGCTCGCCCGCATGCTTGCGCCGCACCAGCTGGGCGGCATGGAACGTGCGGTGGAGCTGCTGGCCGAGGCGATCCGCGCGGACTGGCGCATCCTGATCGCCGGCGACTACGACTGTGATGGCGCTACCGGCACGGCCGTCGCGGTGCGCGGTCTGCGCCTGCTCGGCGCGAGGGACGTCGCCTATGCCGTGCCCAATCGTTTCATCCACGGCTATGGCCTCAGCCCCGCGCTGGTCGAGTCGTTGCAGCCGAGTCCGCAGCTCATCGTCACCGTCGATAACGGCGTGGCCAGCGTGGCCGGCGTCGCCACGGCGCAGGCGCTGGGCATCCGCGTGATCGTCACCGATCACCATCTGCCCGGCGAACAGCTGCCCGCCGCCGATGCGATGGTCAATCCCAATCTCGCCGGCGATGCCTTCCCCAGCAAGGCGCTGGCGGGCGTCGGCGTGATGTTCTACCTGCTGCTGGCGCTGCGCGCGAAGCTGCGGGAGCAGGGCGCCTTCGCCGGTGGCGAACCCGATCTCTCGGCACTGCTCGACCTAGTGGCGCTGGGCACTGTCGCCGACCTGGTGCCGTTGGACTACAACAACCGCGTGCTCGTCGAGGCAGGACTCAAGCGCATCCGCGCCGGCCGCGCCTGCGCGGGCATCGCCGCGCTGGTGGAATCCGGCCGGCGCAGCCTGGCCACGCTGTGCGCCAGCGATCTCGGGTATTCGGTCGGCCCGCGCCTCAACGCGGCGGGCCGGCTGGAAGACATGCGCCTGGGCGTCGAGTGCCTGCTCACCGACGACCTTGCGGTCGCGCGCCGCTATGCCGAGCAGCTGAGTACCATCAACCAGGAGCGCCGCGAGCTGCAGGCGGCGATGGTGGCGGAGGCTGAGGTCATGGTCGCCCGTGCGGCGGATACCGACGCGGTAGGCGTGGCCTTGTTCGAGCCGTCGTGGCACGCCGGGGTGGTGGGACTGGTCGCGTCCAAGCTCAAGGAGCGCATGCATCGCCCGGTCATCGCCTTCGCCCCGGCGAGCGAGGACAACACCGGAGAGCTGCGCGGCTCGGGCCGTTCCATCGCCGGGTTCCACATCCGCGACGCGCTGGCCGCGATCGACGCGCGCCAGCCGGGGCTGATCGAGCGTTTCGGCGGCCACGCCATGGCGGCTGGCCTGAGCCTGAAAGCACAGGACTTCGCCCGCTTCGCCGCCGCGTTCGATGCGGTCGCCCGCGAATGGCTGGACGAGGAACGCCTGGAGGCCGTGCTGTATACCGACGGCGAACTGCCGCCCGGCGCCGCGACGCTGGAGCTGGCGCGCCAGCTGCGCTACGGCGGTCCGTGGGGACAAGCCTTTCCGGAGCCGGTGTTCGACAACGAATTCGTGTGTGCCGCGTGGAAGGTGATGGGCGAGACGCACCTTCGCCTCACGCTGTCCGATCCGCGGGACGGCAGCGTTCACGACGCGGTGATGTTCGGCGCCTACACGGGCCAGCCGCCGCCGTCGCGGTTGCGCGCGGCCTACGAACTCACGATCAACGATTGGCAGGGCAGGGAAAGTCCGCGCCTGCTGCTGCGCTACTTCGAACCACTGGCCGGCTAGGAGACATCATGCGTCTTCGTGTTCTGTGGGTGTTCGCTTTGCTCGTCGCTGTTCCCTCGTGGGCGGTCGACGCAAATCCATCCGCCGCGATCATCGAGATCGGCGGTCGCTCGGTCGACATCCAGGCGGCTGTCGCGAAGCTGCCGCGCCAGTCCATATCGGCGACCGCCCACGGCCGGACATCCACCTATGAAGGCTACGACCTGCGCGAGGTGCTCAAGGCCGCCGGCCTGGCAACCGCCGAGAGCCTCAAGGGCAAGCAGCTCACCCGGCTTGTCCGGGTGTCGGCGCGGGATGGCTACGAAGCGGTCTTCGCCCTGGCCGACCTGGACCCCACGCTGGGTAATGCGCACATCCTGCTGGCGGACCGCGAGAACGGCCAGGCAATGTCGCCGGGCGATGGTCCGTGGCGCCTGGTGATTCCTGCCGAAGCACGGCCTGCGCGTTGGGTAAGGCAGGTCGCGGTCATTCGGGTGACCGACTAGCCGGCATCGCCGCGAAGGCGGCATTTGTTGCCTGGCCCTTCACGGGTTCTAGCCCCCCGCGCAACAGTCGGCGCGCTTGGATAGCGACAGTCTCTTCCACAGGGAGCCGGAGCCATGATCGTGCAGATGACCGGCCTGCCGCCGGGCGTGATCGGATTCACCGCCCACAACCAAGTCACCGCGGCCGACTACGAGCGGGTGGTAATTCCCGACATCGAAGCGGCGTTCGCGCTCAACCGCAAGCTGCGCGTGATCTTCCATATCGACCAGGACTTCACCGGCTTCGACCCCGGCGCGATGTGGGACGATGCCAAGCTCGGCTTCCGCCATTTCAGCGGCTGGGAGCGCGCCGCCCTGGTCACCGACGTGGGCTGGATGCGCAATCTGGCCAAGGCGCTGGGCTTCCTCTCCCCAGGGGAATTTCGCCTGTACGAGACAGCGCAACTGGACGAGGCGCGGACCTGGGTCAGTGCCCCGAAGACTGAGACGTAGGTTGGGGCGAGCCACCGGCGAAACCCAGCGAACCTCGCGCGGGGGCGCCACGTTGGGGTTCGCTGTGCTCACCCACGCTATGCGGACGGCGGACCGAGGGAAGGGGGAGAAAAATTTCTCTTGCGCGGCGCAGCAAGGCTGTGCTTTAGTCGGCCCCATGTCTTCCTCCTTCGCCAGCCAGCGCTCCGCCTTCGCCGCCTACGCGGCAGGTCTGCGTGCGCACGCGAACGGCCTGAATAACAACGCCAATAACAATCCCCGCATCGACGGGTGGGCCGGCGTGTAGACACGAAAAAAGTCTCGAATCCACGCAAAAGGGCCCGCCAACCGCGGGCCCTTTTGTTTTTCCTGCCCTTGAGTTCTAGCGCGTCACCACCCCCTAGGAGCGTCAACCATGTGTTCCATCTTCGGCATGTTCGACCTGCAACCCGGCGACGACCTGGCCGCCTTGCGCCGCCAGGCCCTGGAGCTGTCGCAGCGCCAGCGCCACCGCGGTCCGGACTGGAGCGGCGTCTTCGTGGACGCCGGCGTGATCCTGGTGCATGAGCGCCTGGCCATCGTGGACCCGGCCAGCGGCTCGCAGCCGCTGCGTTCGCGCGACGATGAGCTGGCCCTGGCGGTGAACGGCGAGATCTACAACCACCGCGAACTGCGCGCGGCCAGCCGCTACGACTTCACCACCGGCTCGGACTGCGAGGTGATCAACGCGCTGTACCGCGAGCTGGGCGCTGAGGAGTTCATCGCGCGCGGCATCAAACAGCTCAACGGCATCTTCGCTTTCGCCCTGTGGGACAGCGCTGCGCAGCGTTATCTGATCGCGCGCGATCCGATCGGCGTGTGCCCGCTGTACTGGGGGCACGACGCGGAAGGGCGACTATGCGTGGCTTCCGAGATGAAGGCGCTGGTCGGCGTCTGCGCCGACGTCTCGGCGTTTCCGCCGGGACACGTGTACGACAGCGCGACCGGCGAAGTCGTGCGCTACTACCGCAAGACCTGGCGCTCCTACGAAGTCACGCACGGCCAGAAGGTGGAGCCGGCCGAATTGCGTGATGCCTTCGAGCAGGCCGTGCATCGCCAGCTGATGACCGACGTGCCGTACGGCGTGCTGCTGTCCGGCGGCCTCGATTCTTCGCTGGTGGCGGCCTGCGCCGCGCGCTTCGCCCGCGAGCGCATCGAGGACGACGATCGCAGCGAAGCCTGGTGGCCGCGCCTGCACTCTTTCGCGATCGGTCTTGAGGGCTCGCCGGACCTGGCCGCCGCGCAGATCGCGGCGGATGCGCTCGGTACCGTGCATCACGGTTTCGTGTACACCTTCTGGGAAGGGTTGGACGCGTTGCCCGAAGTGATCCGCCACATTGAAACCTACGACGTCACCACCATCCGCGCCTCCACGCCGATGTTCCTGCTGGCCCGCCGCATCAAGGCGATGGGCGTCAAGATGGTGCTTTCGGGCGAAGGTTCGGACGAGATCTTCGGCGGCTATCTGTATTTCCACAAAGCACCGTCGCCCGAAGCCTTCCACGAGGAGACCGTGCGCAAGCTCGACGCGCTGCACAGCTTCGACTGCCTGCGTGCCAACAAAGCGATGATGGCCTGGGGCGTGGAGGCGCGCGTGCCGTTCCTCGACCTGGCGTTCCTGGACGTCGCGATGGGGCTGGATGCCAAGTACAAGATGGCCGGCCATGGCCGCATCGAAAAGGCCGTGCTGCGCGAAGCTTTCCAGGGCGCGCTGCCGGACTCGATCCTGTGGCGGCAGAAAGAGCAGTTCAGCGATGGCGTCGGCTACGGCTGGATCGATGGCCTGAAGGCGCATGCCGAGCAGGTGATCAGCGATCGCGAATTCGCCGCCGCATCCACGCGCTTCCCGCACAACCCGCCGGCGACCAAGGAGGCTTATCTCTATCGCCGCATCTTCGAGCAGCACTTCCCCGGCGAGGCCTGCGCGGCCACCGTGCCGGGCGGCAAGTCGATCGCCTGTTCGTCCCCCGCGGCCCTGGCGTGGGACCCGGCGTTCGCCGTCGCGGCCGACCCGTCGGGCCGCGCCGTCCGCGGCGTGCACCAGCAGGCGCTGGGCTAGCCGGTGCGGCGTCGGTGGGGGCGGGCCCGAGGGTGATGCCCGACGGACCACTACCCACCACCGCCCCGGCGGTGCGCCGAGGCAGCTGCCGGCCGCCGTGGCAGCGGCCGCCCGGCGCGCTTGCCGCAATTTGCTCGCGCCCGCTCAACCTACCCGCGAAAGCGCCTCGCCTGCTATCCTTTCGGGCCATTTCCAAGCCACATCCATCCATGATCGAAACCAATCCGATCCTTGCGAAGATCGCGGACCTCAAGGGCCGCGTCGAATCGCTTAGGGGGTATCTTTGACTACGCCACCAAGCGTGAGCGTCTCGAAGAAGTAAGCCGGGAGCTGGAAAGCCCCAACGTCTGGGACGATCCGCCGCGGGCGCAGGAACTGGGCCGCGAACGCGCCCGCCTGGACACCATCGTCAGCGGCATCGACTCGCTGACCGCCGGCCTGGCCGATTCGGCCGATCTGCTGGAGATGGCCGTCGCCGACAACGACGAAGCCACCGTGCAATCCATCGTCGCCGACCTCGACAAGCTCGATGCGCAGGTGAGCAAGCTGGAATTCCAGCGCATGTTCTCCGGCAAGATGGACGCCACCAACGCCTTCGTGGACATCCAGGCCGGCGCCGGTGGCACCGAGGCGCAGGACTGGGCCGAGATGCTGCTGCGCATGTACCTGCGCTGGTGCGAGTCGCGCGGCTGGAAGACCGAGCTGCTCGAGGCCAGCGGCGGCGACGTGGCCGGCATCAAGTCCGCCACGTTCCGCGTGGAAGGCGACTACGCCTATGGCTGGCTGAAGACCGAGATCGGCGTGCACCGCCTGGTGCGCAAGAGCCCGTTCGATTCCGACAACCGCCGCCACACCAGCTTCACCTCGGTGTTCGTGTCGCCGGAAGTCGACGACGACATCGACATCGAGATCAATCCAGCGGACTTGAAGACCGACGTCTATCGCTCCTCCGGCGCGGGCGGCCAGCACGTCAACAAGACCGAGTCCGCGGTGCGTATCACCCACGTGCCTTCGGGCGTGGTGGTGGCTTGCCAGACCGAACGCAGCCAGCATGCCAACCGCGACCGCGCGATGAAGATGCTGAAGGCCAAGCTGTACGAGATCGAGCTGCAGAAGCGCAATGCCGAGAAGGACGCGCTGGAAGCGACCAAGTCCGACATCGGCTGGGGCAGCCAGATCCGCAACTACGTGCTCGACCAAAGCCGCATCAAGGACCTGCGCACCGGCGTCGAGCGCTCGGATACGCAGAAAGTGCTGGACGGCGACCTGGACGAATTCGTCGAGGCCAGCCTGAAAGCCGGCCTGGATGCTGGCGCCAAGCGCGTCGACGCGTAATCGCCGGGCAAGCGCCAGTCCATCCTCTTCACCAGCCGATGTGCCAGACCCACCAGGAGGCGTCCGCATGAACCGCAGCAAGACCTTCCGGATCCTGATCGCCGGGATGGCGTTGGCTCTTTGCGCCAGCGCCGCGAATGCACAGGAAAGCACGGGGCAAGGCATCAAGCAGGACGCCAAGTCCGCCGGCCATGCGGTCGGCGAAGCGGGCCGCGACGTCGGCCACGCGACCAAGGACGCAGCGGTCGAGGTCGGTCATGGCGCCAGGGACGCCGGCGTCAAAGTCGGGCACGGTGCCAGGGACGTAGGCGTCAAGGTCGGCCATGGCGCGCGGGACGCCGGGGTGGCGGTCGGCCACGGCGCGCGGGATGCCGGCGTGAAAGTCGGCCACGGCGCCAAGGAAGTCGGCCAGACGATCGGGCACGGTGCCCGCGAAGGCTGGGACGCGACCAAGGACGCGGCCAAGAAAGTGTTCGGCAAAAGCGACTGAGGGGCGGTGCCGCGGGCACCGCCATCACAAGATCAACGAAGAAGCGTCCGCCCCTCGGCGCGGACGCGTGCAGCTACGGAAAACCCATGAGCGAACCGATCGAGAACCTGCCCGTCGATGAGAACAAGCTGATCGCCGAGCGCCGCGAAAAACTCAAAGCGCTGCGCGGGCAGGGCATCGCGTTCCCGAATGATTTCAAGGTCGACGCGTTCGCGGGCGACCTGCAGGCCGAATACGCCGACAAGGACACGCATACGGCCGAAGCGATCGATGCGCTGGCGCGTCGCGTGAAGGTGGCTGGCCGTATCGTGCTCAAGCGCGTGCAAGGCAAAGTCAGCTTCGTGCAGATGCAGGACATGACCGGCCGCATCCAGCTGTTCATCCACCAGGGCACGGTGGGCGAGGACACCTACGATGCCTTCAAGGGCTGGGACGCGGGCGACATCGTCGGCGCCGAAGGCGTGCTGATGCGCACCAAGACCGGCGAGCTGTCGGTCAAGGTGGAAAGCCTGCGCCTGCTCACCAAAAGCCTGCGCCCGCTGCCTGACAAGTTCCACGGACTGGCCGACGTCGAACAGCGCTACCGCCAGCGCTACGTCGACCTGATCGTCACTGAGGAAGCGCGCCGCACCTTCCTGCTGCGCTCGAAGATCATCGGCTTCATCCGCAAGTGGCTGGAAGCCGAGCCGCGCCGCTTCATGGAGGTGGAGACGCCGATGATGCAGATCATCCCCGGCGGTGCCACGGCCAAGCCGTTTATCACGCATCACAACGCGCTGGACATCGACCTGTACCTGCGCGTGGCACCGGAGCTGTACCTGAAGCGCCTGGTGGTCGGCGGCTTCGACCGCGTGTACGAGATCAACCGCAATTTCCGCAACGAGGGCGTGTCCACCCGGCACAATCCCGAATTCACCATGCTCGAGCTGTACCAGGCGTATGCCACGTACACCGAGATCATGGACCTCACCGAGGCGGTGATCCGCGATACCGCGCAGAACGTGATCGGTACCACGCAGATCCAGTGGGAAGGCGCTGACATCGACCTGGGCCCGGCCTTCCGCCGCTGGTCAATGGAAGACGCGGTGCTGGAGCACAACCCCGAGATCCGCCGCGAAGAGCTGCGCGATCGCGCCGCCATGGCCGCGCACGCCAGGCGCCTGGGCTGCCAGGTCAAGGACGGTTACGGCTGGGGCAAGCTGCTGCTGGAGATCTTCGAGAAGACCGTCGAGCACACCCTGATCCAGCCGACCTTCATCACCCAGCATCCGGTCGAAGTCTCGCCGCTTGCGCGCGAGAGCGACACCGACAAAGGCATCACCGACCGCTTCGAACTGTTCATCAACGGCAAGGAACTGGCCAACGGGTTCTCCGAGTTGAACGATCCCGAAGACCAGGAAGCACGCTTCCGCGCCCAGGTGGCCGCCAAGGACGCCGGCGACGACGAGGCCATGCACTTCGACGCGGACTACATCCGCGCCCTCGAAGTCGGCCTGCCGCCCACCGGCGGCCTGGGCATCGGCATCGACCGGCTGGTGATGCTGTTGACCGGATCCGTGTCGATCCGCGACGTGCTGCTGTTCCCGTACATGCGCCCGGAGGCCTGAGTCATGTGGTACGCCATCGTCGGCACCGATGTTCCCGATTCGCTGGAGAAGCGCCTGTCCGCGCGTCCGGCCCATCTGGCCCGCCTGCAGCAGTTGCAGGCCGAAGGCCGCATGCTGCTGGCCGGCCCCTTTCCGGCGATCGACGCGGAAGACCCCGGCAGCGCGGGTTTCAGCGGCAGCCTGATCGTGGCCGAGTTCGCCTCGCTCGAAGCCGCGAAGGCCTGGGCCGACGCCGATCCCTATGTGGCGGCTGGGGTTTATGCTTCGGTCTCGGTCAAACCCTTCCGCAAAGTGCTGCCGTAACCATGAATGCCTCGATGGCCGCCCAGATCCGCGAGCGCCTGCAGGCCGCGCTCGCCCCGGTCGAGCTGGAAGTGCTCGACGAAGGGCACAAGCACGCCGGCCACGCCAATGAAGGCAAGGGCCATTTCCACGTGCGCATCGTCAGTCCGGTGTTCGCCGGCAAGCCGCCGCTCAAGCGCCATCGCATGATCTACGCGGCCCTGGAAGGGCTGATGGACAACGGCATCCATGCCTTGTCCATCGACGCGCGACCGCCGGACACATAAAACTCTTTCGGGAACACGGACATGGGGCGTATTCTTCACGCCATGTCCAGCTGCTGCCGCGCATTGCGACCCCGCCCCGCGTTTGGCACAGTGCCCCATCGCCCCGTATTCGCCGGGCCTTTCCCGTAGAGCTGCCGCGGATTCCGCATGCGCCTGACCACGATCAAACTCGCCGGCTTCAAGTCGTTCGTCGATCCGACCACCCTTCACCTGCCGACCAACATGACCGGCGTGGTGGGGCCGAACGGCTGCGGCAAGTCCAACATCATCGACGCCATCCGCTGGGTGATGGGCGAGAGCGCGGCCAGCCGCCTGCGCGGCGACTCGCTCACCGACGTCATCTTCTCCGGCTCCAACTCGCGCAAGCCGGTGGGGCAGGCGACCGTCGAGCTGATCTTCGACAACAGCGACGGCACCATCCAGGGCGAGTACGGCCAGTACGCCGAGATCTCGGTGAAGCGCCAGGTCACCCGAGACGGCCAGTCGGCGTACTTCCTCAATGGCGCACGCTGCCGGCGCCGCGACATCACCGATCTTTTCCTAGGCACCGGCCTGGGGCCGCGCAGCTACTCGATCATCGAGCAGGGCATGATCAGCCAGATCGTGGAAGCCGCGCCGGAAGAGCTGCGCGTCCACCTGGAGGAAGCCGCCGGCATCTCCAAGTACAAGGAGCGCCGCAAGGAGACCGAGAGCCGCATCAAATCCACCCGCGAGAACCTCGATCGCGTGAAGGACGTGCGCGATGAAGTGGACAAGCAGCTCGAACACCTCAACCGCCAGGCCCGCGCCGCCGAACGCTGGAAGGCGCTGAAGGAAGAGCAGACCCGCAAGGAAGCCGAACTGCGCGCGCTGGAATACCGCGGCCTGAAGAGCCAGCACGACGGCGAGGGCGCCGGCCTGTCCGCCGCCGAGGTGGAGATCGAAAAGCGCGTGGCCGAGCAACGCCACGTCGAAGCGCAGTTGGAAAGCGTGCGCGAGCGCCACACCGGCGCCAGCGAGCACCTCAACCAGGTGCAGGGCGAGGTCTACAAGGTCGGCGCGGAGATCGCCCGCGTCGAGCAGCAAGTGCGCTTCAACCGCGAAACCGCCGAACGCCTGCAGCGCGCCCAGGGCGAGGCCGAGCGCGAGCATGAGGCACTGGCCGCGCATATCGCGACGGACCGCGAACAGATCGAAACGCTGCGCATGGCGCTGGCCGAGGGCGAGCCGAAGCTCGAAGCCCTGCAGCAGATGCAGGACGATACCTCCGACGCCCAGCGCGATACCGAAACCAAGCTGGCCGACTGGCAGCAGCGCTGGGATGCGTACACGCGCACCGCCGGCGAGGCGAGCCGCGCTGCCGAGGTGGAACGCACCAAGCTGGCCTACCTGGATCGCCAATCCATCGACCTGTCCAAGCGCCGCGAGGCGCTGGAGACCGAGCAGAAGGCCACCGACGTCGATGCGCTCGACGCGTCTTTCGAACAATTGCAGGGCGAGCACGACACCCAGCGCGAGCGCGTCGAAACGCTCGGCGGCATGCTCGACCAGCACAAGCTCGCCTATGAAAAGGTGCTGGACGAAGAGCGCCAGGTGCAGGCCTCGCTCAACGAGGCCCGCCAGCAGCTGCAGACCGCGCGCGGCCGCCAAGCCTCGCTGGAGGCGCTGCAGCATGCCGCGCTGGGCCAGGAGGAAAGCGCCGCCAGCGGCTGGCTGTCCCGCCTGGGCTTGGACAAGTCGCGCCGCCTCGGCGAATCCCTGCAGGTGGAAGCCGGTTGGGAAACCGCCGTGGAAACCGCGCTTGCCGGTTTTCTCGATGCCGTGCTGGTGGATGGCGCCCACGACTTCGCGAAGGACTTCGGCGACCTCAAGGACGCCGACCTCGCGTTGCTCGACGCAGCCGAGGGCGGCGCCAACACTGCCGGCACGCTGGCCGCCCACGTGCGCGGTCCGGCCGCGGCAGTGGCCATCCTGAGCCACGTGCTCACCGCCGAGAACCTGGACGAAGCGCACCAGCGCGTTGCCGGGCTGTCCGCCATGGCGCCGTACCAGTCCGTGATGACCCGCTCGGGCGAGTGGCTCGGCCCGGGCTGGGCGCGCGTGCGCCGTGCCCAGGGCAACCAGGTCGGCATCCTGGCCCGCGAACGCGAGATGCGCCTGCTGGCCGAGCAGATCGACACGCTGGAAGCGCGCATCGAAGAAGCCACCGGCCAGCTCGACGACCTGCGCACCCGCAAGTTCGAAGCCGAACGCGCGCGCGACGACGCCCAGCGCGAGCTGTACAACGCGCATCGCCGCCAGTCCGAACTCGCCGGCCAGTTGCAGAGCCATCGCGGCAAGATGGAAACCGCCCGTGCGCGCGCCGAGAAAGTGGCCGGCGAACTGGGCGAGATCATCAACCAGCTCGACGAGCTGCAGACGCAGACGCGCGATGCGCGCGCCCGCCTGGACGAATCGGTCAACCACATGGGCGACCTCGAAGACCAGCGCCGCGAGCTGGAGAACGAGCGCCGCGCCTTGCTCGAGGCCCGCGAGGAAGCGCGCATGAATGCCCGCGAGGCCGCCGACCAGGCGCATGCCCTCGCGCTGTCGCTCGAATCCAAGCGCTCCTCGCTGACCTCGCTGGAGCAGGCGCTGGCGCGCATGGAGACGCAGATCCGCCAGATCGAGTCTCGCCGCACGGAAATCGCCGACCAGCTCGCCGCCGGTTCCGATCCCATCGCCGAACTCGAAGCCGAGCGCCAGACCTATCTCGACCAGCGCCTGCTGGTCGACAAGCAACTGGTCGAGGCGCGCCGCGCGCTGGAGGACTGCGACGGCGAATTCCGCCGCCTGGAGCAGGAGCGCCAGCGCATCGAGCAGAGCCTCAACGCGCTGCGCGAGAAGCTCTCCGAGAAGCGCCTCGCCGCGCAGGCGTTGCAGTTGCGCGCGCAGCAGCTCGCCGAGGCCATCGCCGCTTCCGGCCTGGAACTGGAGCCGTTGCTCGCCGAACTGCCGGAAGACGCCGATGCCAGCCAGTGGCGCGGCGCGCTCACCGACATCGGGCAGAAGATCCAGCGCCTGGAACCGGTCAACCTGGCCGCGATCCAGGAGCACGCCGAGCAGAGCGAGCGCAAGACCTACCTGGATAACCAGCTGGCCGACCTCACCAGCGCCATGGAAACGCTGGAAGGCGCGATCAAGAAGATCGACCGCGAAACCCGCCAGCGCTTCAAGGAAACCTTCGACCGCGTCAACGCCGGTGTGCAGGAGCTGTTCCCGCGCCTGTTCGGCGGCGGCCACGCCTACCTGGAACTGACCGGCGACGACCTGCTCGACACCGGCGTCGCCATCATGGCGCGCCCGCCCGGCAAGCGCGTGTCCAACATCTCGCTGCTGTCCGGCGGCGAGAAGGCGCTCACCGCGGTTTCGCTGGTGTTCTCGATCTTCGGCCTGAACCCCGCGCCGTTCTGCCTGCTGGACGAGGTGGACGCGCCGCTGGACGAAGCCAACGTCGGGCGCTTCTCCAACATGGTGAAGGAGATGAGCGAGAAGGTGCAGTTCATCTTCGTCAGCCACAACAAGGCCACCATGGAGGCCGCGTCGCAGCTCTGCGGCGTCACCATGCGCGAACCCGGCGTGTCGCGCCTGGTGCAGGTGGACCTGGCCGAAGCGGCCAAACTCGCCGGCGCAGCCTGAGGACCCCCCACATGACCATGCAACCCGTGCTCGCCTTCGCCTGGAACCCGGCGGTCGGCATTCCGCTGCTCATTGTGGGCGTGATCGTGCTCGGCCTGATCTGGCTGTTCGGCCAGCCCAGGAAAGAGCAGGGCCGTCGCCGCATGCCGGCCGCGCCGGCTGGCGAGGAGCGGCGGGAGCCGACCTTCGGCGACGTCGACGTCGCCGAGGATGACGTCCCGCACGTCAGCGCGCGCGACGACTTCCGCCTCGATCCGCTCGACGAGCCGAAGCCTCGCCAGGGCGAACTGGACATGGGCCTGCGCGAGGAGCTGAAAAAGCTCGGCGCGACGCTGTCGAACGAACGCGTCGCGCCCGCCCCGGTGAGCAAGCCGATGGGCGCCGCCGCATCCATCGTGGAAGCACTGCGCGCACCGCCGGAGCAGTTCCTGGCTGCGCAGGGACACGTCCCCGCGCCGGCGGCCGAACCCGCTCCGCGCGCACCCGCGCAGGCGCCCGCTGCCGAGCCCGCACCGGCCCCGGCGCCCGCCGCGCCGCGCGTGCAGGCCCGTTCGGATGTCGGCCGGCGTCCCGCGCAGATGCCGGTGGAACGCATCGTGACGCTGTTCGTGGTCGCGCGGGAGGGCTCCGTGTTCCATGGTCCCGACCTCATTGTGGCCGCCGAGAAGGCCGGCCTTGAATTCGGCGACATGGGCATCTATCACCGTCTGCTGGATGGCAAGCGCGAACACGGCCCGATCTTCAGCGTGGCCAACATGCTCAAGCCCGGCAATTTCGATTTGTCCCGGCTGGAAGCGCTGCGCACGCCGGGCCTGAGTTTCTTCATGACCCTGCCGGCGCCCGTCCCGGCGCTGGACGCCTGGGATGCGATGCTGCCGACCGCGCAGCGGCTGGCCGAGCTGCTGGATGGCCAGGTGCTGGACGAGGAGCGCAATGCGCTGGGGCGGCAGCGGATCGCCCATATCCGGGATGAGTTGCGGGGATGGGATCGCGACCACGAGGGGAAGGAAATCATCTTCGGGCGCTGATGCGCTGTGCCTCCATGGCTGGCGGTAGGTTGGGGTGAGCTTGCGAGCCCCAACGCGCGCTAAGGGGCGACCCGCCCTCTCATCCTCGTCATTCCGGCGTACCCCGAAAAGGGGGCGAGGGCCGGACGGAGCGCATAGCGTGGAGAACGCCCGGAGGGCGGCCTCGAAGGGGCGCGCGTAGCGAGTCGTCCGGTGGCGACGCCACTCGGTGATCGTGAGGTGGTCGGCCGTTTTGTCTCGCCCCTCACGGGGCGAGGGTTTCGCTCTCCTGCCGGAGCGCGAGTTACTTCTTCTTGCTTGCCCAAGAAGAAGTAAGGCGGTCTCTAACATCAAGTGCACCACCCCCACGACACGGTGATGCATGGGACAGCATTACAGCCATCTGAGCGCCGAAGAACGGGGCGCGATCATGGTGGGCAAGGCACGCGGCGAGAGCGCTCGGCAGCTGGCACGGCTGCTAGGCCGTTCGGCTAGCACGATTTCCCGGGAATTGGCGCGTAATGGGCACCGCGAACCGGCGGAGCGTCCGCGCATGGGTCGTCCGACACTTGGCTATGACGCCCGCCGTGCCGGTGCGCGGGCTCGACGGCTCGCGCGCAAGGCACGCCGACGGCGCAAGCTACATCGTGATGGGGTCTTGTGGCCCCTGGTGCGCCAGCTGTTAGCGCGCCGCTGGTCACCGCAAGAAGTGAGCCGCACACTGCGCCGGCAGCATCCTGACGAGCCGGCCAAACACGTGTCCCATGAGACGATCTACACCGCGATTTATGCCATGCCGCGTGGCGAACTGCGGCGTGAGCTGGTGGCCTTGCTGCGCCAACACAAGTGCGCACGCCGTCCGCGTGGCCAAGGGGCGAACCGGCGCGGCCGCATGCAGGATCTGCCGAGTATTCATGACCGCCCGCCGGAGGCCAACGAGCGCCTGTTACCAGGCCATTGGGAAGGCGACTTCCTCAAGGGGGCGCGTAACCGATCGTCGGTGGGGGTGCTGGTGGATCGACGCACTTTGTTCCTGAAGCTGGTCAAGATGAAGGGGTGTTCGGCCCAGGAGGCGCTGGAGGGCTTCAGTCGCGCCTTCCAGGGCGTGCCGCCGGAGCTTCGCCAGACACTGACCTATGACCAGGGCAAGGAAATGGCGCTGTACAAGACCTTGTCCGAACGTACCGGCTTGAGCATTTATTTCGCCGATCCGCGCAGCCCCTGGCAGCGGGGCATCTGCGAAAACACCAACGGCCTGCTGCGGCAGTACCTCCCTAAAGGCACCGATCTGTCCGTGCATAGCCAGCGAGCGCTGGATGCCATCGCTCAGGAGATGAACCTTCGGCCCCGAGCCACCTTGGGCTACCACTGTCCGGCGGAGATGTTCATGCGTGCCATGGGGCACGATGACCTCGCTCAGGCCATCGATGATGCACTTCTAGATTGACACCGCCTAACCAAGAAGAAGGGCCCCCTGCGCGGCGCCCTCCGTAGCCTTCGCTGCTGCGGGTGCGTTGAGGGCTGGCCGGGCTTTTTGACAGGGCATCCATGCCCTGATCAAAAAGGCGGGGACGTCCTGTCCCCGCCCGCCTTGGGCGGCCTGATCGTCCAGCCCTCACCGCCGCGAAGGGAACCCGGGAGATCAAGAGCCACACGGAGCGTCGCTTTGCTCGCTCTTGCTTTTTACTTGCCGCGGTACCGCACTTCTCCTTCTCCCCCTCCGGGGAGAAGGCGGGATGAGGGGCGGGTGCTCGCGAACGCGCCACTTCAGGCGATACACCCCTCCCCAAAAAAACACCCATTCCGCCAGCCCGTCCGCCGTTTTTCCCTGAAAAACAGCCCCCGACCGCGACGGACACGCCAAAAAGACCATGCCGTAAGACACATTTATGCGTTTGCGTCTTGGCGGCACCGCTCGCTTGCCATACATTCCACCTGCCGAAAGGCACAGGTTCCAACCAAACCCATCAAAACTACGGGGAATGTATGGCCAAGAAAGCCGCCAAGAAGACCACCGCCAAGGCTGCCGCCAAGCCGGCCGCTCTTAAGCCGATCAAGGATGCTCTGAGCAAGTCCGGGCTGGTCGCCCACATCGCTGAGGCCAGCGGTGTCGTGGCCAAGGACGTGCGCGCCGTGCTGGCTTCGCTCGAGCATGCCGTGGCTGGCTCGGTCCACAAGAAGGGCCATGGCTCGTTCACGCTGCCGGGTCTTCTGAAGATCACGGCGGTCAACGTGCCTGCCAAGCCGAAGCGCAAGGGCATCAACCCCTTCACCAAGGAAGAGCAGTGGTTCGCCGCCAAGCCGGCCACGGTGAAGGTGAAGATCCGTCCGCTGAAGAAGCTGAAGGACGCCGCCGTCGGCTGATTCCAGCCCGCGGAGGAAGAGAACGCGGTGACGCAAGTCGCCGCGTTTTTTTGTGCCTGTAGCGCGCAGCTCTCGGAATATGCGCGCCGAACAGGTCGCACGCATGGCGCTTCTTCTCATATGGACGGCCATTTGCTTGTGGCGCGGTAAGCGCCCCCTGCTAAGGTCCGGCGACACTCGCAAAGGTGTTCGTCGCGCATGTCAGTCATTTCTTCGGCGAAGTTGGTAGGGCTTGCGTCCCGCCCTTGGCGTGTGGCCGTGGTGGAGGATGACCAGGCGTTGCGCGAAGGCATCATCGTGCCGGGGCTCGCGCAGTTCGGTTTCGATGCGATCGGCATGGAGCGCGCCGCCGATCTCTACCGACACATGGTCGCCAAGCCGTTCGACATGGTGGTGCTCGACCTGGGGCTGCCCGGCGAAGACGGCGTGTCGACCACGCGCTATCTGCGGGAGTGCTCGACGATCGGCATCGTCGTGCTTACCGGTAGCCTCGAAAGCGATGATCAGGTTCGCGCGATGATGGCCGGCGCCGATCTCTACCTGCGCAAGCCCTCGGCCCTCGCCGTGCTTGCCGCCAGCTTGCATAGCCTGGGCCGTCGCCTGGCCACGCGATCGACAGCGCCTGAGCCGCAGGACGAGGCGGCCCCGCGGATGACGGAACGAACCACGGCAGGCGAGTGGCACCTGGCTGTCGACGACTGGAACCTCGTTTCACCGGAAGGCATCGCCGTTCCCCTGTCACCTTCCGAGCGCGGCGTGTTGCGTCAGCTGTTCGAGGCGCATGGGGCGACCGTGTCGCGGGACGCCTTGATCGCGGCGCTTCACGACGACATTCACGAGTTCGACCCTCATCGCCTGGAAATGCTCATCTATCGCTTGCGGCGCAAGGCGAAAGAGCAGGGCATCGACGTGCTGCCGCTGGTTACGGTCCGCGGCACGGGCTACGTCTTCGTGAGAGGTGCGACGAATGGCTGTGCTTCCGGTTGACGGGTCAAAGCTCAGCTACGGATTCTCCTCGGTCGTTATCAGAAGTATTGGAAAGTGCGTTCATCTTTTGCCTGGAAGGTGAGTTTCTCTCCGGCTCCGAAGTAACGCGCCACGTCGGGTGGCGCTCTCTTCTTCCCCTCGCTGTGTCGGCGTTTCGCCCGGGCGCAGATACTTTCCGCGATCAGGCATGACGCAAAGTCACCGTTAGCTTCGGTTGGAAAGCGTGCGTGATCGCTGCCATGCACTCGTCAAAGCTCCGTGCCGGGCGTGCTAGCGCGCGCCGGTCCGCTACCGCCTGGACGTCGTCGACGCCACGGATGCGGCATCCGCGGATGGGTGGTGCCCTGGGCACTGCTCCATCCGTTCCGCGGCAACACGGAGCTCGCAATGAATCGGATTTACAGCAAGGTATGGAACAAGTCGCTTGGCATGCTGGTAGTGGCATCCGAGTTCGCCCGCGTCCGCGGCAAGGGTTCGGCGGGCCGGAGTCTGCGCAGGCGCCTCGCTGCCGCGATGGTCGCGGCTGGTGGTCTGTGCGCAGGCGGTCATGCGCTGGCGGAGGATCGTGCGATCGGCGCGACGGCCGCCGACGGCGTGGTCGAAGTGATCCGCGCGAAGGAGGCACGCGGGGAGCCAGGCACCGATGGCAGCTATGCCGATGGCGGCGCCAGCACCGCCGGTCGTGACGCTACCGCGATCGGCAACGGCGCATCCGCCGACGCGGATGCGGCCAGCGCCTTTGGTGCGCATGCCCGCGCGGCGCGCATCAGCGCTTCCGCGTTCGGCCACAACGCCAACGCCCAGGGCACCAACAGCACCGCCCTGGGCGCCAACGCGCAGGCGCTGGATGCCGTCACCACGGCCATCGGTTCCAACGCGCAGGCCCGCGCGAATGCGGCCACCGCGCTCGGTTACGACAGCCGCGTGCTGGAGGCCGCCACCAATGGCGTGGCCTTGGGCGCGCGTTCGATCGTGAGCGCAACCAACAGCGTGGCGCTCGGCGCCGGTTCGATGGCCGACCGCGAAAATACCGTGTCGGTGGGGCGCGACGGCGCCGAACGCCAGATCACCCACGTGGCCGCCGGCACCCTCGCCACCGACGCGGTGAACAAGTCGCAGCTGGATGCCGTCGCGGACGGCGTCAGCGAAGCACAACACTACTTCAAGGCCAGCGGCCGGCAGGACGGGAGCGACGATGCCATGGCCGAGGGCGACGGCGCCGTGGCTGCGGGCAGCAACAGCCATGCCATGAGCAATGGCACCGCTGTCGGCAGCGGCAGCAAGGCGATCGGCCTGGGCGCTTCGGCATTCGGTCAAGAGGCCTTGGCCGTTGCCGATGCGACCGTGGCGATCGGTCAGGGCGCGCAAGCCTGGGGCTTCGGCAATACCGCGCTGGGCGCCAGCGCCATCGCCGATGCAGAGCAGGCCGCCACCGCGCTGGGCGCACTGAGCACGGCTTCCGGCACCGGCTCGACCGCCGTGGGCGGGCTGGCGACGTCGCTCGGCGATGGCAGCCTGGCTGCGGGATTCAGTGCCCTCAGCTACGGCGAGGCCAGCGTCGCCACTGGCGCG
Organism: Dyella sp. BiH032; assembly: GCF_031954525.1. Taxonomy (NCBI): domain Bacteria; kingdom Pseudomonadati; phylum Pseudomonadota; class Gammaproteobacteria; order Lysobacterales; family Rhodanobacteraceae; genus Dyella; species Dyella sp. BiH032. Next base: position 3,118,373 of record NZ_CP134867.1, on the reverse strand, counting down.
TACAGCAGGGCCATCGGCCAGTTCAGCGTGGCGACGGGCCATGACGCGTTGTCGGTGGGCGATGGCTCCGTGGCGATCGGCAACGAAAGCACCGCCGTCGGCAGCGGGAATATCGCCATCGGCGCGGGCGCGCTGGCCGAGGAGTTCGGCGCGGTCGCCATCGGACCGGCGTCCTATGCGGGCGGCTGGGCGGCGACCGCCATGGGTATCGGCGCCAGCGCGGAGGGTGCGAAGAGCCTGGCGCTCGGCGGCACCGCCGTCGCGTTGGCGGAATCTTCCACGGCGGTGGGATACGGCAGCAGCGCCGCCGACTTCGGTACCGCGGTCGGTGAAGGTGCGGCGACCGGTTCCGCGGGCACGGCGGTAGGTGCGCAGAGCCGTGCGGGCGACAACGCCGTCGCGCTCGGCGGCCTGGCATCGGCGAACGACCAGGCCAGCGCGCTCGGTTCGGAGAGCCGCGCCCACGGGTTGCGTTCGACGGCGGCCGGCTTCCGAAGCCAGGCGCTGGGTGACGATTCCGTAGCCGTTGGCGTGGACAGCCGTGCAGACATGAACGCGGCGGCCTTCGGCGCCGGCGCGACCGCCGATGCTGCCGGCGTGGCGGTCGGCCGCGGCTCCTTCGCGGCGTTCGGTGCGACGGCCATCGGCGACCAGTCACAAGCGAACGACGTCAGCGCCACGGCGATGGGTTCGCAATCCAAGGCGGAGGGTCAGTATTCGCTCGCAGCGGGCTTCCGGGCTCACGCGTTCTACCTGGGCAGTGTCGCGGTCGGGCCAGAGTCAAGCGCGGGCAAGCAATCCACGGCATTGGGCTCGCTGGCGGATGCATCGGCCGCGCGTGCGACCGCACTGGGTGCCGACAGCTCGGCCGAAAGTGCCGGCCTCGCGGCCGGGTTCGGTGCGAGCGCGGGCAGCGAGGCGGTCGCGGTGGGCGCGGTGTCGAAAGCCGGGGGCGCTCGTTCTCTCGCTGCCGGCTTTGGTGCCGACGCCGGCGGGGAAGCCAGTGTGGCGCTGGGTAACGAAGCGATGGCTCATACCGGCGGATCCGTGGCGCTTGGCAATCATGCGATCGCGGCAGGAGGGGGAAGTATCGCCATCGGCTGGAATGCCGATGCATCAGGGCCGGGATCGGTTGGCCTGGGTCTCGCCTCCCAGGCGCTCGGCCTGGAAAGCGTCGCGGTAGGTTTTGGCGCCATTTCCGCCGGCGCGTGGTCCAGTGCATTTGGTGCGAGCAGTTATGCCGATTCCTGGGGTACGGCGGTCGGCAATCACGCACAGGCCTGGCATTTGGCCAGTGCGTTCGGCGCCAATAGTCTCGCCGATGGGCTGCGCGGTACGGCGGTAGGTTTCAACTCGCGGGCCGCCGCCGACGACTCCACGGCCCTCGGCGCCGAAAGTCTCGCCGATGGGCTGCGCGGTACGACGGTAGGCTTCAATTCGTGGGCCGCCGGCGACGACTCCACGGCCCTCGGCGCGCATTCGAGGGCACGGGCCGACAATAGCGTGGCCCTTGGACAGGGCTCGGTCGCCGATCGTGCCAATACGGTATCGGTCGGCGCGGACGAATGGATCGGTGAGGACGGCTCGCTGCACCAGGCCATCGACCGCCAGATCAGTCATGTCGCCGCAGGCACCGAGGACACGGACGCCGTCAACGTGGCGCAGTTGAATGAAGCCGTCGCCGGTGCGGAAGCCACCAGCCGCTACTTCCGCGCGAACGGCGCCAACGATGGTTCGGACGATGCCATGGCGGAAGGCCTTCAGGCCGTCGCCATCGGCGCACACAGCCACGCAGGGGGCGACGGAAGCATGGCTATGGGAGCCGGAGCGTCTGCCGACGGGCTCTTCGCGATCGCTCTGGGTATGAGCGCGATGGCCACCGGCAACGGTTCTCTGGCCCTTGGCAACACGGCCGTGGCGAATGCGGAAGACGCTGTGGCCATCGGTAGCGGCGCGACGGCCATCGCCGACCGCGGTACGGCTGTCGGTGCACGCAGCTGGGCCGGCGGCTTCGAGGAATCCAGCGCCTTCGGTTCCGATGCGCAAGCCAACGGCCGGCGTTCGACCGCCATCGGCGCGGGCAGCGTCGCCCAGGGAGGCAGCGTGGCCGTCGGTGCCGGGGCCATCGTATCGGCAGGCACCTTCGGCGGCACTGCGCTAGGTACGGAGGCCACCGTCGACGGTAGCTATGGCATCGCAGTCGGTACCGACGCTTACTCCAAAGGCCATGGTTCGATCGCCATCGGCGGGCGGGACGATCTGGGCACTGGCGGCACCGTGGGCGCCGAAGGCGATCACAGCATTGCCCTAGGTGCCGGCGCTCACGCGCTCTCCGAGGGCGGCATGGCGCTCGGCGCCCGCGCGGTGGTCGATGGCTTCAACTCGGTCGCCCTGGGGCGCGATTCGTGGACTGCACGCGACAACGTGGTCGCAGTAGGCAACGAGTTCACCGGCATGACGCGCCAGATCGCAGGCGTGGCCGCGGGAACCGAAGACACCGATGCGGTCAATGTGGCACAGCTCAACGAAGCGGTCGACTCGGTGGCCGGTTCCGTGCGGTATTTCGCGGCCAATGGCCTGCAGGACGGCACCGACGATGCGCAAGCCGATGGCGACTACGCCATCGCGGCCGGCGCCGGAAGCTATGCCATGGGCACGGGCGCCGTGGCCTATGGCAGCGGCGCCAATGCCATCGGGGAATACAGTTCGGCGATCGGGTACGGCAGCAGCGCGCTCGGCGAGCGCAGCGTGGCGTTCGGCGCCAACGCACAGGCCGGTGCGTTGAACGCCACGGCGCTGGGTGCGGATTCCACGGCGAACGGCAATTTCTCGCTGGCCATGAATGGCGGCTTCGTGGGCGAGGGCGCGAACTTCGGCATGGCACTGGGCTATACCGCTTATGTTGGCCCGAACTCGAGCGGCTCCATGGCGTTCGGTGTGGGCGCCTTGATCGGCGACGGTGCGCAAACCGCCATCGCCATCGGCGCGACCGCTGCGGCGAACGCGGATTTCGGCGTGGCCATCGGCGGCTTGGGTGCCTTCGTCGACGATGCGTCGAACCAGATCCGCTTCAGCGGTGCCATCGCGGAAGCGAGAGGTGCGCTGGCACTGGGTTCGGCCAGCTGGGCCAATGGCGAGAGCAGCGTCGCGGTAGGTCTCGGCGCGACGGCGGATGGCCGCCACTCGGTTTCTCTCGGCGCCGGCGCAGGTTTCCGCGGCTCGGCGGACGACAGCGTGTCCATCGGTTATTTGAGTTCGGCGACGGCCGCCAATGCGGTCGCGCTCGGTGCGTGGTCGGTCGCCGATCGCGCGAACACCGTATCGGTCGGCAGCGTGGGACACGAGCGACAGATCACCCACGTGGCGGCTGGCACGGAGGACACGGATGCGGTGAACCTGGGCCAGCTCAACGAGGCCATCGGCGGTGTGGGCGGTGACGTCGCCAACGCGGTCAAGTACGACGATGAAAGCAAGCAATCCGTCACCTTCGCGGGCGAGGGCGGCACGCAGCTCCGCCATGTGGCCGATGGCGCGCTCAGCGCTACGAGCATGGACGCGGTCAACGGCGGCCAGCTGTATCGGCTGGGTGACCAGACCGCGCAGATGCTGGGTGGCGGCGCTTACATGAGTTCCAGTGGCCTGGTGGCTCCGGTCTACGCCATTCAAGGCGGCAGCTATTACAACGTCGGCGATGCGCTCAGTGCGGTGGATGGTGCCTTGAGCTCACTGGACTTCCGCGTCGACAACCTCGAAAGCGGGCACACCATTGCGCCAGGCCCGATCGATCCGGAGCCGATTTCGCCACCGGACCAGGGCAGCGGCAATGCTTCCGGTCCCGCGGTGGTCGGCAACGTGGCCAGCGGTGTCGCGCCGACCGACGCGGCGAATGTCAGCCAGGTGGACGAGGCACTGGCCACGGCCCAGTCCTACACCGACACCACCGCGCAGCAGACCCTGAACGATGCCAAGGCGTACACCGACGAACGCACCGCGAATCTGGTCAGTAACTCGGACTTCGACGCCTTCAAGTCCGACGTGAATACGCGCTTCAGCGGCCTCAACACCCGCCTGAATCGGGTGGGCGCGATGGGCTCGGCCATGGCCGGCATGGCCGGTGCGATCGCCGCAGCGCCGGGTACCGACAACCGCGTCTCCGCCGCGCTCGGCGGCTATCGCGGCCAGGGCGCGCTGGCGGTGGGATTTGCGCATCGCCTGCCGGGCAATGGCGCACTGCTGGTCGGCGGCAGCGTCGCCGGCGGTGGTGAGTCGAGCGGAACCATCGGCGTCAGCTTCGGTTGGTAAGGACCCGGCCGCCCTCCCTGGCATCGGGAGGAGGGGAAGGGCGGCATGGGTGAAGTACCCCGCGGGAACAGCGTTCCCGCGGGGGCTTCCTCCGACGGCATTCCCGTAGAGGTCCGGCAACTCCTTCAATCCGACGCTTCCTGGTCCACACGGCAAAGCGTCGCCATCGCCGCCGCTCCGGCGCCGGCTTCCTGATACGAGGACTTCATTACCATGCCTTTTTTCCGTTCCATGTGTCTGAGCGTGTGGGGTGTTTCCCTCGCGCTGGCGTTTGCGCCGGTCCATGCCGGCGAAATCCTGGCCGCACCGCAGATGCCGCCTGCCCGTTCGGCGTCGGCATCCATTGACCGCATCATCGTCAGTTATCGCACTGACGCGACCGAACGCACCGTGTCGACTGCGGCCCTGCAACACGTGCAGGCCGCGATCGCGGCGATCGGACTCGACGGCGCACAGACCAGCCACCGTGCCGCGCCCCTTGCCGCAAGCTACCAGCGCACACTGGCCACTGGCGCGCATCTCATCAAGCTCTCCCGCAACTTGTCGCCCGGCGAACAGGATGCCTTGGTCCAGCGGCTGATGAGCGATCCCGCCGTGGCTTACGCCGAACCCGATCTGCGCCTGCAGCCCGTGCGGGACGTAGCCGTTCCCACCGCCATCAAGGCGACCGAACCTGACGACCCCGACTACGCCAAATACCAATGGCATCTGCGCGGTGCGCCGGGCGGCGCGAGCGTCAGCGACGCATGGGATCTCGCCGATGGAGAAGGCGTGGTCGTCGCCGTCCTGGATACGGGCATCACGCAGCACCCCGATATCGATCTCTCGCTGGCGGACGCCGGTTACGACTTCATCACCAGCGCCTTCCTGTCCGGCCGCGACGCGGATGGCCGCGTGCCGGGTGGCTGGGATCTCGGGGATTGGACAACCACGGAGCCCTGGCTGAGCGCTTGCGAGGTGGATGGAAAAGGCAGGAACAGCACCTGGCACGGCACGCACGTCGCCGGCACCGTCGCCGAATTGACCGGCAACGGCACCGGCATGGCCGGTGTCGCACCGCGGGCGAAGGTGCTGCCGGTGCGCGTGCTCGGCCACTGCGGCGGCAGCAGCTCGGATATCGCCGAGGCGATCGTGTGGGCGTCGGGCGGCCATGTCGAAGGCGTGCCGGATAACATGCACCCCGCGCAGGTGATCAACCTCAGCCTCGGCGGCCAGGGCAGTTGCGCTTCGCAAAGCGTCACCGCACAGGCGATTGCCGAGGCCAACAAGCGAGGCACCACGGTGGTGGTGGCTGCGGGCAACAGCAACAGCGATGTCGCCAATTTCACGCCTGCCAACTGTCCCGGTGTGATCGCGGTGGCTTCCAACGGCATCACGGGCCAGCGCGCGAGGTACTACTCGAACTACGGTTCGCTCATTACTCTCTCCGCGCCCGGCGGTGGCATCTTCAAGGACGATGCCGCCAGTGGCGATATCGCCAATCCGGAAGGCTTCGTGTGGTCAGCGATCAATCTTGGTGCCACCGTACCGGAGCAGCCCGGCTACATCGGCAATGCGGGCACCTCGATGGCGGCTCCGCACGTGAGCGGCGCCGTGGCACTGGTTCACGGCGCGCTGAAGGATGCCGGTGAAGCCATGCCCACGCCCGATGCGATGCGGCAGATCCTGGTGCAAAGCGCGCGGCCATTCCCGGTGGCGGTGGATCGTCCGATCGGTGCGGGCATCATCGATGCAAACGCGGCCGTGAAGCTTGCGCTCGCTGGCGGTCCGGCACCGGATCCGGTGACTGAGCTGAGCCGCGGCGTCGTGCTCGGCAACCAATCCGCCCCCGCGGGGGGATCGCGTCTGTACAGCATCAAGGTGCCGGCCGGTGCGCTCGATCTGAACATCCGCACCATGGCCGGTGTGGGCGACGTGATGCTGTTCGTGAAGGCCGGAGCCGTGCCGCAAGACGGCGTTGAAGCGGACTTCGTATCGGCAAAGGCGGGTAACAGCGAAGCGGTCATCGTCTCGGAACCGTCAGCCGACACCTATTACCTCCGCGTTAAGAGCGACCGTCCATTTGCCGGACTCTCCGTATTGGCGACCTACCGTCTCTGACCATCCATCTTTCTGATGCCAGGTAGCCGCTGGCGCGTCGTGAACCGATCGCGACGCGCCAGCGGAAGCTTATACGGCCAAATGGCCATGTCCATATGCGCATGGATCATTTCACCGCTATTTCCACGGCGGGCACCCTTGCTCCATCCATATGTCAAGGGTGGGCGGAAACATGGGCTGGTCGATCGGCAGGCGAGGCGAGCGCGGGGGCAGGAGGGCAGGCGGCGAGCGCGCGCGCCGGATCATCCTGACGCTTTGCTTTGCCTCGTTGCCGTTCGCTGTGTTCGCTGGCGACGCCCGTCTGTTGAACGTCTCCTTCGATCCTACGCGCGAGTTGTACAAGGAAGTGGACAAGGCCTTCGCAGCGTCCTGGAAGCAGAAGACCGGCGAGGATATTCGTGTCACCACGTCCAACGGCGGTTCCGGCAAGCAATCGCGAGCGGTCCAGGACGGCCTGGAGGCGGACGTCGTCACCCTCGCGCTGGCCTGGGACATCGACGTGCTCGCCGATCGCGGGCTGCTGGCGAAGGACTGGCAATCGCGCTTGCCTGCACACAGCACGCCCTATACCTCGACCGTGGTGTTCCTGGTGCGCAAGGGCAACCCCAAGGCGATACGGGATTGGCCTGACCTGATTCGCGATGGGGTGGAGGTCATTACACCCAATCCCAAGACGTCCGGTGGCGCACGCTGGAATTTCCTGGCGGCCTGGGGCTGGGCTCTGCGCCAGCCGGGCGGCAATGCCGGACGCGCCAAGGCTTATGTGACCCAGCTCTACCGTCATGTGCCCGTGCTCGATACCGGCGCGCGAGGGGCCACGAACACTTTCGTCCAGCGCGGCATCGGCGACGTGCTGATCGCGTGGGAGAGCGAGGCGCTGCAGGCGCGGGAGGAACTGGGCGCGGACAAGTTCGACGTCGTGGTGCCTTCGTTGACGATCCTGGCCGAACCGCCCGTGGCCGTGGTCGACAAGGTCGTCGCCCAGCATGGCTCCCGCGCCGCGGCGGAGGCCTACCTTGCCTTCCTCTATTCGCCGGAAGGCCAGGGACTGGTGGCGAAACATTTCTATCGCCCCCGGGACACCGCTGTCGCGGCCAGATACGCCGCGCAGTTTCCGCCGGCGAAGATCTTCACCCTCGCCGAAAGCTTCGGCGACTGGCGTAAGGCGCAGGCGACCTATTTCGCGGATGGCGGCATCTACGATCAGATCAGCGAAGCGGGGCGCTGAAGCATGGCCCGGCGCGCGCTGCCCGGATTCGGCCTGAGCCTGGGCCTGACGTTGGCCTGGCTCGGCGGCATCGTGCTGCTGCCGCTGGCGGCGCTGGCGTGGAAAGCGGCCAGCCTGGGGGTGGGCGCATGGTGGACGCACCTGGGCACGCGCCGTGTGCTGATGGCATTGCAGCTGACGTTCGGCGGCGCCTTGCTGGCCGCCGCGCTCGACCTCCTGCTGGGCTTGCTGCTGGCCTGGGTGCTGGTGCGCTACCGCTTTCCCTTGAGGCGGCTGTGCGATGCCCTGGTGGACTTGCCGTTCGCGCTGCCCACGGCAGTCGCCGGCATCGCGCTCACGGCACTGTACGTGCCCGACGGCTGGGCCGGTCGCCTGCTGCGTCCGCTCGGTGTGCAAGTCGCTTACACACGCCTTGGCGTATTGCTGGCGATGGTGTTCGTCGGCCTGCCATTCGTGGTGCGCACGCTGCAGCCGGTGATCGAGACCCTGGAACGCGAGCTGGAAGAGGCAGCCCTCACGCTCGGCGCCACGCCCCTGCAAAGCTTCCGCCGCGTGCTGCTCCCCCTGCTTGCGCCCGCGCTGCTTACCGGTTTCGCGCTGGCGCTGGCGCGGGCGGTGGGGGAATACGGCTCGGTGATCTATATCTCCGGCAACTTGCCCATGCGTACGGAGATCGTCCCGCTGCTGATCGTGCAGAAGATCGATACCGGCGGCGACACCGCGCCGGCCGCCTTGCTCGGCGCGGTCATGCTCGCCGTGTCGCTGCTGGTGCTGTTGGCCGTGAACGGCCTGCAGCGTTGGAGCCGGCGCTGGAGCGGAGCCTTCTGACGATGGTCGCGACCGCGCATTCCATGCCCCGGACACGCTCGCGCAACGGTCGATGGCGGCATGCCCTCCTGATCGGCGCGGCCCTGCTGTGCACGGGGGCCTTGCTGGTACTGCCCTTGGTGGCCGTGTTCGCGGAAGCCTTCGCCAAGGGTTGGGGCGTCTTCGCGGCTGCGTTGACCGATCCGGATGCGCTCACTGCCGTGCGGCTGACCCTGATCGTTACGGCGATCGTCGTACCGGCGAATACCCTCTTCGGCCTGGCCGCGGCCTGGCTGCTCACGCACCACCGGTTTCGCGGCAAGGCGTGGCTTTCGGCATGGATCGACCTGCCTTTCTCGGTATCGCCGGTGGTGGCGGGCCTCGTGTATGTGCTCGTCTACGGCGTGCACGGCTGGTTCGGCGGCTGGCTGGAGGCACACGGCATTCGCGTGGTATTCGCCCTGCCGGGCGTGCTGCTGGCGACGGCGTTCGTGACATTCCCCTTCGTCGCGCGCGAGCTGGTGCCCCTGATGCAGGCGCGCGGCAGCGACGAAGAACTGGCGGCGCGCACGTTGGGGGCAGGGGGCTGGCAGATCTTCTTCCGCGTCACTTTGCCGCGAATCCGTTGGGCGCTGCTCTACGGTGTGCTGCTGTGCGCGGCCCGCAGCATGGGCGAGTTCGGCGCAGTCTCGGTCGTGTCGGGTCATCTTCCCGGCCTCACCAACACGCTCCCGCTGCAGGTGGACCAGGTCTACAACGGCGGCAGCCAGGACGCGATCGCTTCGGCCTTCGCCCTGGCATCCCTGCTGGCCTGCCTGGGGCTGGCGACCTTGCTGGCCAAGCGGCTGATGGAGTGGCGGCACGGCGACGAACTGGCGCATTCCTTCCGAGGGCATTGACGTTCTGCTATGGGCATCTCGATCCGGCAACTCACTCGTCGCTACGGCGCCTTCGCTGCGCTGGACGACGTTTCGCTCGACATCGCCGATGGCGAATTCGTGGCCTTGCTGGGGCCGTCCGGCTCAGGCAAGACCACGCTGCTGCGCATCCTCGCCGGCCTGGACGAACCGGATCGCGGCGAAGTATGGCGCGAGGGACAGGACCTGCTCGCCTTACCCGTGCAGCATCGCGGAGTGGGCCTGGTGTTCCAGCACTACGCGCTCTTTCCGCACATGACGGTGGCGGACAACGTGGCGTTCGGGCTGCGCGTGCGGCCGCGCGCCCGGCGGCCATCGCGGCGCGAGATCGACGCGCGCGTGGAAGCCTTGCTGCGGCGTGTCCAGCTGGAAGACCTCGGGCGGCGTTATCCCGCGCAGCTGTCCGGCGGCCAGCGGCAGCGGGTCGCGCTGGCGCGGGCGCTAGCGGTCGAGCCGTCGCTGCTATTGCTGGACGAGCCGTTCGGCGCCCTGGACGCCCAGGTTCGCGGAACGCTCCGGCACTGGCTGCGCGAGCTGCAGCGATCGCTGGGGCTCACCACGGTACTCGTCACGCATGATCAGGAAGAGGCGCTGGAGCTGGCCGACCGTGTGGTGGTGATGAACCACGGGCATGTCGAGCAGATCGGTTCGCCGGCGGAGATCTATCGCGAACCGGCCACGCCGTTCGTGCATGGATTCATCGGCCGCGCAAACCGTGTGCGTGGCCACGTCGAGCGCGATCGCCTCCATCTCGGCGGCCATGCCTTCGCCGGTGAGCTGCCGGCGGAATTCGCGGGGCGGGAAGTGGACGCGTGGCTGCGCCCCGAGCATCTCGCGTTGGCCGCACGCGGAAGTGGCGGCTGGTCCGGACGCATCGAGTACCTGGATCAGGCCGGGCCACTGACCCGCGCAAGACTATCCATGCATGGCGACGGCTTGTCGCTGGACGCCGAATGGAGTGCCGCCGACGTGGCGGCGCGCTCCCTGGCCGTCGGCGACGTGGTCAGCGTGCACGCGCGGCAGATCACCCTGTTCGAATCCGTAGGCCCGCAGCGGCGTTACCGTTTCGTGCCGACGGTTTCCGGCCAGGGCGCCGCCGACGCGCATCCCATCGATTTCTCGGCCTGGCTGCACCGCAAGGCCTGAGTCCCTTTCCCGGCGCATCCCGGCCAAAGTGCCCCGGAGGGGCGCTTTTGGCCGTCCATTTGTCTACCGGTCGTCTCGATGCGCGTTACACGGAACCGGCCGGCATACGGCAGGTTCCTGCGAACGCCGTGCAAGCGGGATTTATCGCCATAAACGCTTGGCGACCGGCGAGCTGATGCGTGATGGATGGCTTCCACGGGTGGAAGTTGGCATCGGTCGGAATTATTCCTATGGCCAATGGTCTATCCAGTCGCCATGGCATGGTTCTTTCATACCTAGGGCAAAGGTAAGAGGTATCTAAGTTTGCGCACGCTGGCGCGCCACGCGTGGCAAAATGGGCACCGGGGCCAAGAGGATTCTTCCTGACTTCCGTCACGCCACCGCCCAAGGAGCGATCTGAGCGTGAGGCGCATCACACATTTCGAGTCTTGCCTCCTTCTTGCCGGTTTGGCGATGTAACGCACAGGCTTTTTCGTCCGATCATTCATTTCGGGCCTGCGGCGTCGGGGGCGATCCACGCAGAGCCCAGGGTGCACACGCAACGAGTGATGGCCGATAGAGGCGGGCGGAGGATGATGGCGACGACGGGGAGGGAGGCTATGCGGGAGGAAACGATCCGGATCGCGTGGTGGCGTCACCTGCTGGTGGCGCTCGTCTACGCGGCCGTGTACGCCGCGCTTCGCAGCGTGTCGGTCTCCAATTGGAACCTCCCCGCGAGTCTGCGGCTTGCTTCGTTGCTCCTCGTGCCCATGCGCTACTGGCCCGCGCTCGTCGTGGGCGAGGCGATTCCCGTCGGCTACCAGGCCTGGTTGTGCCACGACGACTTCGGCCTGGCCTGGGCGAGCTTCGCCGCCTTTCCGCCCATTGCGCTTTGCGCGCCGCTGGTAGCCTGGTTCCGTCGCCGCATGACCATCGTGCAGGCGGACGGCCGCATATCCATTTCGCCGATGCTGACCATGGCACTGGCCTGCGCGGTCCTGACCACGGCCGGCAACGTGGCGGCGCTGGCTTCGGTGCACCTGCCTGGCGGACAGCCGGCGCCGGTGCTGACCGCACGCATCGTCTTCGGTTATTTCCTGGGTAATTACCTCGGCGCGCTGACGCTTACGCCGCTCGCGCTGGCCGCGCGTTCGTGGCTTACCGCCGTACGCCCAGGTTCGGCTCTGGCCTCGCTGCGCGACAGTGCGCTGCTGCGCGACGGCGCCATGAGCCTAGTGCTGCCGCTTTCCGCACTGGCTTGGCTCGGCTACGCCAGCGGCAACGCCGATGCGATGCAGGTGTGCCGGATCGCCATGTTCCTGCCGGTGGCCTGGCTGACGTTGCGCCATGGCTGGCAGGGCGCGGCCCTCGGCGGCGCTGCGGCGAGCTTCGCCGTGGCGCTCACGTCCACCATCGTGCGCGATCCCTCGGTGATCCAGGCCCAGGCGATCATCGCCTTCGCGATCTCCACGCTGCTGATGCTCGGCGAGCGCATGGCCGTCCCGGAGACGACGAACGCGGTCGCCAACCGCGAGCGCGTCGACCGCGAATACGGCCTGCTGCTCGCCCAGCAGGGCCTGTACCAGGAAGAGCAGCGCATGAAGCACGCCGCCGAAGCGCTGGAGCAGGTGCGCCAGTCGATGCGCGACATGCAGAACCGCCTGCTGGATCGCCTGCGCGACCGCATTCCCGCCAACGAGGAGCGGGCTTATTCCCGCCAGGCAGCGCTGGCCCAGCACGAGATGCACCGCCTCACCAACGCGCTCTACCCGCGCGTGTGGCGTGAGCAGGGCGAACCTTCCACGGTGCAGCTGCGCGAAGGCCCAGTGGCGATGGCGGCGGCGGCCGTGGGCGCCACCTACGAATGCGAGCTGATCGGCCAGGACCTGGACCATCTGGCGTCCGACGTGCACATGGCGCTGTATCGCCTGGCCGGCGAGTCGCTGGTCTGCGCGTTGAGCCGGCAGCCGACCCGTCACGTAGATCTGGTGATCCGCGGCGGACACAGCCAGGGACAGCGCTGGGTGGTGATGCGCATGGATTGCCACCGTGCCTCGTCGGCCGATGGCGGGACGCGTCTTGCCCAGGAGCAGTGCAAGAAGGCGATGTCGCTGCTGGGTACCAGCGGCCTTGGCATCGAGACGATCCGCGAACGCGCGCAGATCTACGGTGGCGATGCGCATGTGCGGGAGAATCCGCTGGGCTTGCGTATCACGGTGCTGCTGCATGATGCGTTGCGGTCGACGCGACCGGATTTGCCGCGGGCTGCGCCCTGAGTTTTTCTGGTTGATTGATCGGTGTTGATGGGGGCGAGGGGGCGTTGCTTCCTCGCCCTTTTGCTTTTGGGGTGGTATGGCGCTGGCGCGAGCAGTGTAGGTTGGGGTGAGCCTGCGAACTCCAACGGGCGCTAAGGGGCGTCTCGTCCTCTCATGTCGCCTCATCGCCAGCCTTGTCTCGCCCCTCGCGGGGCGAGGGTTTTCGCTCTCCTGCCGGAGAGCGAGTTACTTCTTCTTGCTTGCCCAAGAAGAAGTAACCAAGAAGAAGGGCCCCCTGCGCGGCGCCCTCCGCAGCCTACGCTGCTGCGGGTGCGTTGAGGGCTGGCCGGGCTTTTCGATCGGGCATCCCTGCCCGAATCGAAAAGGCGGGGACGTCCTGTCCCCGCCCGCCTGCGGCGGCCTGATCGTCCAGCCCTCACCGCCGCGAAGGGAACCCGGCAGATCAAGAGCGCGACGGAGCGTCGCTTCGCTCGCTCTTGCTTGGTGGTTGGCTGCTTGTCGCGGTACTGCACTTCTCCTTCTCCCCGCCGGGCGACCCGAAGGTAGTCCCCGTGGGAGAGAAGGCGGGATGAGGGGCGGGGGCTTGCGATTACGCCCATAGGCTGATGTACGGCAGTGCATCTTCAAGCACTGCCGGGCCTCCAATCCACGCACAAAAAAGGCGCGGGTTACTCACCCGCGCCCTTGTCGCTTTCAAAAAAATCAGTTGACCCGCGAGCTGCACTCCACCGGGTCGCTGCAGGTGGCGTCCACGGCTTGCAGGGTGGTCATGCCGCTGGCTTGGGGCGTGACCTGGAGCTGCACGTCGCTGTCGCGATAGACGATCTCGCCTTGCGTGTCGGCCGGTGCCGGCTGCGGGTCCTGTGGCGTGGCGAGGCGGGAGGCGTCGCTGCCGATGGGAAGGACCAGGAAGCTGCCGCCCTGGGTCGCGAAGGCGGCGCGCACGTTGCCGTTCAGATCGTTGATCTGGATATAGCGAATACCGTCGCGCTCGAACACGTACACGTGCCAGCGTGGGCTGGAACTCACGTCCTGGGCGTTGGGCCACGCTTGGCCAAGGCCGGTCGCGCCGCGGTTGCTCGCCATGGCTGGTCCGGCGACCGCCACCCCTGCCAGCAGCGCGATGGCTGCGAGCGTCTTGAAACCACGAGTCGGCAGATGCCGCATATGCGTCCCCTCCATTGCTAACTGTTTCGGAAGATGCCGTAAGGTGGCATCTCATTTCAACCGGCGCCACCAGGGGCGCCGAGCTCTGGTTTGCGCTTCCGGGCTTGAAGTCACAAGTGCCTGAATGTGATGTGCATCAAAGGTTTGATCAAAACTTTGCCAAAAGCAGGTGAATTCGAGCTTCAGCTCCGTCAAGGAATGCGTGGCAAACGTTCACGTGTTGCGTGACGGAAAATCGCCTCATTTCATGGACTCGTCGCTCGCGACCTTTGCGATTCCGAATGCCGATGCCAACTTGCGTGAAGCCTGACGAGCCGCGCGTATCGGCAGTTGCCATGCACGGATAGTGCCGACCTCATGCCTGTTGCGATGTCGGTCAAAGCGCTTTCCGGCTGACGGCGATGGCGGTATCGCTCCGCAAGCATTTGGCGATTACCGAACATCACCGCGCCTCTAGCCACGCGGCTGCGGCGCCTTCGGTACGGACTTGCGGTGCCCCAGGATCAACCCACCTTCGTGCGGAAATGAAAGCACTCGATGCCGAAGCCCTGGCGGAAATAGAAGCGGTGCGCCTGCTCACGGATCACCCGCGAAATGAGCTGGACTTCGCTGCAGCCGTTGGCCCGCGCCTCGTCCTTGAGCCGGGCCACCAGTTGCGTTCCGTAACCCTTGGAACGCACCTGTTCGTCGGCGACGAGATCGTCGACGTAGAGCAGCCGGCCGCAATACAACATGTTCATGAAGCGATAGACCGCCACGGCCCTGACCACGCCCGCGTCCGCCAGCACGAGCATTTTCAGTCCATCGCTCGCCATGAGGCCGCGCAGGAGCGGTACATAGCTCCCGGGTTCCAGATGCGGGCGAAGCTGCCGCATGACGTCAAAACTTGCCGCGATCTGGTCGTCGGTCTCGGCATGGAAAATCGTCACGGTCATGCGGCGCGCTCCGGGTCGTTGATCGGGCATAGCTTGCATGTTGCCTCTGCCGCATGGCTATCCTGGCGAGGGCGTTAATCCGACGCCGCCGCTCGGGAGGCAACTGCCGGATGACCGATGTCTCGACCTACCTCGAGCAGCCCGCGCCGCCCGCGCTGGCCGGCCGGGTGGTGTGTACCTGGCGGTTCCGCCAGGGCCTGAGCGTGGCGCCGGTCCGTGTACTGCCGGATGGGCACATCGACTTGATCTGGGACGGACGCAGCCTGTTCGTCGCCGGACCGGACACGGCGGCCGCCATGGCGCACCTGACGCCGGGTCTCACGCTGACCGGCCTGCGCCTGGCGCCCGGCGCAGGCGCCAGTCTGCTCGGTCTGCCCTTGCACGAACTGACCGACCAACGGGTTGCCATGTCCGATCTATGGGGCCAGCGCGGGGCGAGTCTGGAGCGAGTGATCGGCGAAGGGCAGGATCCCGCAGCCGCGATGCTGGCATGGTGCGCCGGGCAGGCCGGCGAGCCGGACGGCCGTATGCGCCAACTGTTCCGGTTCCTGGCCCGTGGCGAAGGCGTACGCGTCACCGAACTGGCCGCCACGCTCGGCTACAGCGAGCGCTCACTGCGCCGGCATTGCCTGGATGCCTTCGGCTATGGTCCCAAGACACTGGACCGCATCCTGCGCCTGCAGCGCTTCCTGCGGCTGGCGCCCGGGCACGCCAGCCTGACTTCCGCGGCGCTGGCTGCCGGCTATGCGGACGCACCCCATCTCGTGCGCGACTCGCAGCAGCTGACCGGACTGAGTCCGGGCGAGCTGGTGGCGCACCATGGTCGGTGAATGGCCGTTTTGTCCAAGCCGGCGTCCGTGTCGGCCTCGTATGCTCGGGGCATGCCCACCTTGACCCGGAGACTTTCCATGCCGCGTTCTGAGCAGCACCACCGCATCGATTACCTCGAACTCGCCGTCACCTCGATCCCCGCAGCAAAGCGCTTTTACGGCCAGGCCTTCGGCTGGACTTTCCAGGACTACGGCCCGGACTACTGCGAATTCCGCGACGGCCGGCTTACCGGCGGCTTCTTTCATGGCGAGCCGAAGCCGGGCGGCGCCCTGGTGGTGCTGTATTCAAATGATCTGGCGGCGACACAGACCGCGATCGAAGCGGCGGGCGGAAAGATCGTGCGTCCCCTGTTCGAGTTCCCCGGCGGGCGGCGGTTCCACTTCACCGACCCGGACGGTTACGAACTGGCCGTGTGGTCGGAAGCCTGATCCGCTGCGGGCCGGCTACGCCGTCGTCTCCATCGCCACCACGTCCCTGCGCGGCGGCGCGCCGAACATGCGCGAATATTCCCGGCTGAACTGCGATGGGCTTTCGTAGCCCACCTGGTACGCCGCGGTTTCCGCATTGGCGACGCCTGCCAGCATCAGATGGCGGGCTTCCAGCAGGCGAAGTTGCTTCTGGTACTGCAGCGGTGTCATCGCGGTCAGCGCCTTGAACTGGCGGTGGAAGGCCGAGGGGCTCATCCGCGCGATCGCGGCCAAGTCTTCGATGCGCACGGTGCCGGCGAACTGGTCGCGCAGGACATGGATCGCCTTGATCACCCGCTGCGCATGCCCATTCCCCAACACCATGCCGGCCACGTCGCCGCCGTGCGGCCCGGTGAGCAGCCAGTAATACAGTTCCCGCAGCGCCATAGGCGCCAGCATGGGGATGGCCTCCGGTGTGTCGAGCAGTCGCGCGAGCCGCAGCACGCAGTCGGCCATGGCGCCATCGAAGTGGGTGACGAAGACGCCGTGTCGCACCTGGCCAGACAGGGCCGGCGGCGCCGGCAGGCCTTCCATGACTTCGCGCATCAGCGCCGGGTCGAATTCGATGACGGCGCTGAGATACGGCTCGGCCGCGCTGGCGCGGACCACGCGGCTGAGGCCGGGCACTTCCACGCTCACCACCAAGGCTTCGCCGGCGCGATAGTCGAAGCGCCGGCCGCCGAAGATGCTGCACTTGGCGCCTTGCACCACCACGCACAGCACCGGCTTGAACACGATGTGCGCGGGCTGTCGGCGCAGGTCCGTGCGGATGAAGGAAAACCCCTTGATCGGCGTGAGCACGTGGCCTTCACCGCCATGGGCATCGGTATATCGCTTGACGATCTGGGCCAGCGTGTCCGGCATGGGACGGTCCTCGAACGGATGCCGGCATGCTAGCGCCATTGCCCGGCCGTGCGCCGGGCCGCGAGCAGGATCAGGCAAGAATGGGGTGGCTTCCGGCATTCGGCGCGTCGCCCCGGGTGCCTAAGCTTCTTCGTCATCGATACCCCAGACGGAGAAGCCTCATGAATGCCATCGCCACAGAAAAGCCTGGTACGAAGATCGCCATCGTCACCGGCGGAAGTCGCGGCCTGGGCCGCAACACCGTACTGAGCCTCGCTCGGCGCGGCGTGGATGCCATCTTTACCTACCGCTCCAACCAGGCAGAAGCCGCGGAAGTAGTGCAGCTGGCCGCCGCCGCCGGGCGCAAGGCCATCGCGCTGCCGCTGGATACGGGCAACACGGGGGAGTTCGACGTGTTCGTCCACGAGGTCCGCAAGGCGCTCGATGCGCTGGATGCGGAACGTTTCGACTACCTCGTCAACAACGCCGGCACTTCGCATCACGCACTCATTGCCGAGACCACCGAGGAGGACCTGGACAGTCTTTACCGCGTCCACTTCAAGGGCGTGTTCTTTCTCACGCAGAAACTGCTGCCGCTGATCAATGACGGCGGACGCATCGTCAACGTGTCCAGCGGGCTCACGCGTTTCTCATACCCGGGCAGTGCTTCGTACGCGTCCATGAAGGGAGCCGTCGAGGTGCTGACGCGCTACCTCGCCAAGGAACTGGGTTCCCGTGGCATCGCCGTGAACACGGTGGCGCCGGGCGCGGTGCAGACCGATTTCAGCGGCGGCATCGTGCGCGACAACCCGGAAGTCAACCGGCAGGTGTCCGAGATGACTGCGCTCGGCCGTCCCGGCGTGCCGGACGACATCGGCCCGATGATCGCCTCGCTGCTGTCGGAGGAGAACCGCTGGGTGAATGCGCAGCGCATCGAGGTCTCGGGCGGCATGGTGATCTGAGGCGGGACTGACGGTGCCGGCCCGTGCCATCGGGCCGGTCCATCCGCCACGCCGGCGCGATTCACTGTGCACGGCGAGCGGACATGAGCGCGTGCTGCGGATACGACAAGGCTGTCGATTTAGCGGCAACCCGGGTGTGCAAAGGCGTCGTCGCGCGCTGCCAACTACGCACGCAGCCACATGCGCTCAGGGCGGCGATTCGCGCTCCAGGCAACCGTCGCGCCAGTAGGCGTAGGCGAGCGCGGGAGTGATCTGCGGGCGTTCGAACAGCTTGCGGATGTCGTCCCGGTGCATGCGCGCCGTCGTTCCCTGGGCAAAGAGCGTGCGCACCGGCGGTATCCGCTTGACCACCGTTGCCTCCGGCACCCCGGCGTCGCGCAGCGCGGCCGCATAGGCGTAGGTCTGGCCGACGTAGGTGCAATAGGCCTCGAAGGCCTTGCGATCGGTGGCGTTCGCGCAGTTGGCGCACAGGCCGAGAGCGAGAGCGAAAAGCATGCGGTGCATGAGGGATGCCTGCGGTGTAGTCGTGGCCGGAACGGACGCCCGATCCCATGCGTCCCCACCACGCTACGTCAGCGCCGCAATGCTGAGTACGGAACGACGACGAAAACGGCGCGGTGCGTCGGCGTCTGCGGGCCTTACTTCAGCACCTGTTCCACGTCGACGATCTCCACGCCCTGCATCTGTCCCAACAGGCTGTCGAACCACGGCTTGTGCGTGGCGCCGACGATGGACAGCACGCGCGCACCCGGCGTCTCGCGGAATGTGGCGCGGACGTTCGCCACCATGCGCAGATTGCGCGTCTCCCAGCCTGCTACATACATCTGCCCATAGTGCTGGGGCGAGGTGTCGCGCAGCGCGGCGCCGAAATCGCTTTCGATCGCGGTCTGCAAGACGTCAGGCCGGTTGATGAAGCGATACACGCCGAGCATGTCGCCTTTTTCCCAAAGCGCTTTCCGGGTATTTCGATTCGGCGTCTCTGCCGCGGACATGCGGTCCCACGCCTGCTGGATGGCCTTGCCGTAAGCCGCACCGTCCGCGACGTCGACGTTGTCGCCGGTGTGGTCGTCAACCGGGTAGACGCGCTGCAGGCCGAGCCGTGCGGCAAGGCGCGCGGCGACCTGGATGCTTTCGTCGTTGCGCGTAAGGCTGCGCTCCAGCTCCTTCGCGAGCGCGTCGTCGAGACCGTCGCCGGCATGACGATCGGCCGCCGGCAGCTGCAGCCATTGCACGAGCGCGGAGGTGAAGTCGCCCGCCGCCAGAAATACCGCTGCCAGTTGCCTGCGCTGCGCGGGTGCCGGTTGCGCAGGCCAATCCTTCAGCAGGCTTTTCGATTCGGCCACGGCCGCCGGCACGTCGAGACCGGTGGCGGCCTTTGCTCTGGCCGTGTCCCCGCAGAAGGGTGCGAAGTCTTCCGGCGCGTAGAGCTTCGGAAAGCGAGCGGTGTGGTCGCAGCTTTCGCCGGAAAGATGCTCGATGGTGATGATCTGCGGCCGGTAGGCCGCCAGCCGGTCGATCAGCGGCGCGAGCGACGCCGGCGTAAAGGACTTCGGCGCTTCACGCAGGTGCACGGTGCCCAGTACCAGCACCTGCGTGCGCGCCCCGGCGAGATGCTTGCCGACGGCGGTCAGATCGACGCGCGACTGCGCCGACGCGGCAACGGCTGCCGCCAGCAGCAGCGGAGACAACACCCAGCGTGTGAACATGAGACGTCCCTGGCCATGGATCAGGCGCAGGACGCTAGCGCGCCGCTTCGTGGGGCGGCCAGTGCTGAAAAGCAGGGGGCGAGGGCTCCGCGTGACCCGGGCGAATTACTTGCGCTCGTTGCGCTTGGGCTGCGGCTTCTCGGGGGCGTAGCCGGGATGCAGCGGGTCGCGGTCGAAATGGCCGGACTTGGCGTAGTGCTTGGTCTTTTCCTCGGCCGGCGGTTCCTTCTTGAACGGCTTGCTGGCATAGGCGGAATGGATTTCGGCCAGCGTGATGTCTTTGGGGGTTGGATTCATCGCGGTCTCCGGTTGGTGTGGGCGGAACGGCCCACCGTATGCCCATGTCCTGTGGGCACGGGTATGGATATCGGGAAGGTGCGGGGCAGGTCAGGCGTAGCCGCCCGCGCCGCGCGGCGGCATGGCATCGATCAGCCGCTCGAGGGTCGCCGAGCCGCCGGCGACGGCCTTGGCCAGCAGCCCGGCGCCATCGCCCGCGTCCAGTGCGCGGCACAGGAAATGCCAGCGGGTGGCATCGCGTTCGGCGCCGCCATCCGGCGCCGCCAGCAATTCGCGCAGGCTGCGCATGGCCTGCTCGGCCGCGTAGCCGATGGGTTGCCCCGCGGCTGCGGCTTCGAGCACGGGCAGTGCCGTCTTACGGCACCAGTCGAGGAGAAGGTGGTCGTTCATGGGCGCCTCCACCCGGCATGAGATTCGGCGGGCCAGCACCCGGTGGGGCGATGCAGACTCGGCCTCACCGTAGAGGAGGAGACATTAACGTTTAGTCAACCGGTTCTTGGCATTCGCGCGACTGGGCTGGCGCGATCCGAGCGTCATGACTTCATGCGAACGGCGCTTTCCGGCACCGGCGCGGGCGATGCCGCCTTTTGATTGCCATGCTTTCGCCCGCCGTGATCTCGGATGCCCCCGTACCATCGCGGCTCCCATGTCGACAGGAGAGACGACCATGCCGTTTCCGCTCGCCCGGCTCGGTGCCGCCGCCTTGCTGATCGCCACGACCACCGTCGTCGCCGCGCCATCGAAAGACACGGATGCCGAACTCCGCCGGCTTGCCGAAGGCTTCATGCGCGACCACCGCATCCCCGGCATGGCGATCGCGATCACCGTGGACGGCAGGGAGCGCTTCTACAACTTCGGCGTGGCATCGAAGGAGACCGGGCGAGAGGTCACCAGCGATACGCTGTTCGAACTCGGCTCCATCAGCAAGACCTTCCTCGCCACGTTGGCGGCGTATGCGCAGGAGGAGGGCAAGCTTTCGTTGACCGGCAGTGTGGAAACCTATCTGCCCGAGTTCCGCGGTAAGCCATTCGGCGCGGTGTCGCTCGTCAACCTCGGCACGCATACGGCCGGCGGCTTTCCGCTGCAGGTACCGGACGAGGTGACCAACCAGGATCAGCTCGTCGCCTGGCTCAAGGCATGGAAGCCGCGCTATGCCGCCGGCACGCAGCGTACCTACGCCAATCCGAGCATCGGCATGCTCGGCGCGATCGCCGCCAGGCAGCTCGGCGCGCCTTACGCCGACGCCGCCGAGAAGACGATGTTCCCCAAGCTCGGCCTCACCGACACTTACGTACGTGTACCGGCCGGCAAGATGGACGCCTATGCGCAGGGCTACAACAACAAGGACGCGCCGATCCGCGTCGGCCCCGGCCCGCTCGATGCCGAAGCCTACGGCGTGAAGTCCACCGCGAAGGACCTTCTCCATTACGTCGAGGTGCAACTCGGCGAAGCGCCAGTCGAGCCGGCCATGCGGCATGCCATCGCCGCCACCCACGTCGGCTACTACCGCAGCGGCCCCATGACCCAGGACCTCGCCTGGGAGCACTATCCCTGGCCCGTCAGCAAGACCGACCTGCTCACCGGCAACGCCAGCCGCATGATCCGCGAAGACCAGCCGGCCACTGCACTGAATCCACCCCAGCCCGCAACGAACGACTCGGTGATCAACAAGACCGGCGCCACCAACGGCTTCGGCGCCTACGTGGCCTTCGTGCCGGCGCGCAAGCTCGGCCTGGTGATCCTGGCGAACCACAATCATCCGACGGAGGCGCGGGTGGGGTTCGCCTATGAGGTGTTGCGGCTGTTCGCGCCGGAGCTCTCCCGTCGATAGTCAGGAGAAATCACCTCTCCTTCACGGTTACAGAACTGACACATCCCGTTGCTAGCCTCCGGCGTATGTATGTTGTGAAGCGTCACCCGGCGCGAGATCGAGCCGACCGGTGAACCGGAGGTCGGCCATGAAGTACGCGGGATGGGCGCTGGTCGTGGCATGTGGGTTCTGTTGGGGGGCGGGCCATGCAGTGGAATGGCAGGCGGCGGATGTCGAGCCGGTCGATGGCGCGCACGGGCGCCTGCGCTTCGATATCGGGCCGCAGCCTTTGAGTACCGCAGTGAGGGCCTTCAGCGACATCACCGGTCAAGCCTTGCTGGTGGACGAGCGCCTGCTGGTCGGGCGCGTATCCCCGGGGGCGCGCGGGGAGTTCACTGCCGAGGATGCCTTGCGTCGGCTGCTCGCCGGTACGGGATTGCGCGAGCGGTATGCCTCGGACAAGGCCTTCACGCTCATGCCATCGGGTGAAGCCGGGACGGGCATGACGGCAGTGGCTTCGGCCGCATCCGCCGACGCCGACAGCGCGATGACGACGAGTTACGGCGCCGTCCTGCAGGCCGCCGTCGAATCGGCGCTGTGCCGCTCCGAGCGCACGCGGCCGGGCGCCTACCGCCTGGCCTTGCAAGTATGGGTGGCGCCCTCGGGCGAGCTGCTTCGCGTGCGCCTGCTCGGCAGCACAGGAGAGATCGAACGCGACCAGGCGGTCGAGGCCGTGCTCGGGGGCTTGCGCGTGGATGCGCCGCCCGCCGGTCTGGCCCAGCCCCTGACGCTGTTGCTGCTGCCCGCCGACGCTTCGCGTCCGGCGCGTTGCTGAGGCCGTCGATGGCGTCGTCCTCGCTGTCCCTGATGGGCTTGTTCCTGGAATGGCAACCGGAACTGCGCAAGCGGTTGCGCCGGCGCCTGGGCTCGGACGATCTGGTCAACGACGTCTTGCAGGAAACCTATCTGCGCGTGGAACGCCTGGGCGATGCCTCGGTGGTTTCGCACAACCCCGCCGGCTATCTGTTCCGCATGGCGCTCAACGTGGCCGCCGATCAGCGCCAGGCCGAGTCGCGCTACCTCACCGGCGAGGAAGTGGAGGAACTGCTCCACATCGCCGACGAAGCGCTGGACCCCGCACGCATCGCCCACGCCCGCATCGAGATCGCGGCGCTGGAGCACGCCATGCGCGAGCTCACCGAGCGCCAGCGCGCCATCCTCATCGCCGCCCGCGTGGACGATCTGCCGCAGCAGGAAATCGCCGACCGTTTCCGCATCTCGGTGCGGATGGTGGGCAAAGAGCTGAAGAAAGCCCTGGAGCATTGCGGCGATCGCCTGGGGCGCCGTGTCGTGCAACGGTTCGGTCCGGGGGCCGGAAAAGCGTCTTGAGAGATATGGAACCGACCACCGCCAGCATGAGCCACGATTCGCCGCTGCACCGCGAGGCGCGCGACTGGCTGCTGCTGCTCACCTCCGGCCGCGCCACCTTGGCCGACGCACAGGGCTTTCGGCGCTGGTGCGCGCAGAGCGTCGCGCACGCGCGGGCCTTCGCCGAAACGCGGTTGATGTGGGAACGCCTGGGCAGCGCCGCGGCTAGCCTCGCACAGCGCGAGCGCGCCACCGAAACGTCCGCCGTCGCGCCGCGCCGCATGAGCCGCCGCGCCTTCCTGGGCGGCGCCGTGGCTGCCTCCGCCGCGGCCTTGCTGCTGACGCAGCCGCCGTTGCGCCTGTGGCCTCCTGGCCTGTCCGACCTCTCCGCCGATTTCCGCACCGCCACCGGCGAACAGCGCACCGTGCAGTTGGCACCGGGCGTGACGGTGGAAATGAACACCCAGACCGCGTTCAACCTGCGCAAGGTCGATGGGCGACTGGTGGGCATGGAGCTGCTCGATGGCGAAGTGCAGCTGCGGATGTCGGACGGCGCGGGCGATTTCACGGTATGGGCCGAGAAAGGCCGCGTGCAGCCAATGCCGGGCTCGCAGTGCAACGTACGTTGCCTTGGCGGCGACGTGGAAGTCACCGCCTTGGACGGCAGCGTGCAGCTCGATTACCGCGGCCACCGCGAGGCCTTAGGCGCCGCGCAGCAGGCGAGCTACGGCGCGCACGACATGACGCCGCCCGCGGCGGCGGACCTGGATCGCGCGATGGCCTGGCGCCGCCGCGTGCTGGTGTTCGACGACCAGCCGTTGTCGGACGTGGTGGCTGAGATCAACCGGTATCGGCCAGGGCGGCTGGTGTTGACCAGTGACACGCTGGCGTCGCGGAAGGTGCGGGCGCGGTTTTCGTTGAATCAGTTGTCGGATGTGGCGACGTTGATTCATGAGGCGTTTGGGGCGCGGGTGACGGAGTTGCCGGGGGGGATTTTGTTGTTGAGTTGATGGGGGTGCTGCGCGCTTTGCGCTGTCGCTGCGCCTTCATCGCGTAGGTTGGGGTGAGCTTGCGAACCCCGACGGGGGCTGAGGAGCGCCTCGTCCTCTCATGTCGCCTCGTGGCCAGTCGTGTCTCGCCCCTCGCGGGGCGAGGGTTTCGCTCTCCTGCCGGAGAGCGAGTTACTTCTTCTTGCTTGCCCATCCCCTCAAGGGGGACCACGAGAAGAAGTAACCAAGAAGAAGGGCACCCTGCGCGGCGCCCTCCGGTGGCCTTCGCCACCTCCGGGTGCGTTGAGGGCTGGCCGGGCTTTTCGACAGGACATCCATGTCCTGATCGAAAAGGCGGGGACGTCCTGTCCCCGCCCGCCTGCGGCGGCCTGATCGTCCAGCCCTCACCGCCGCGAAGGGAACCCGGCAGATCAAGAGCCACACGGAGCATCGGGCTGCGCCCTCGCTCTCGTTATGTCTTAGCTGCTTGCCTCGGTACCGCACTTCTCCTTCTCCCCTCCGGGGAGAAGGCGGGATGAGGGGTGGGTGCTTGCCGAAACGCTGCCAAGAACGAGCCCTACCACCCCTCACCATTGCGCCTCATCCACGACAAGGTGAAATCCACGTCCACAATGTCCGTCCATGTGACATTCCCATGTCACTTCCACCCGCAAACAAGCCGAAACATCCCTCGTCATGAATTTTTCGTGACGCAGGTTCAGTTCCCTCGAAAGCCTTCCGTCTTAGGGGCAAGGGATGGAGGCATGGGCTGGGATGCCCACCGGATATCTTCGCCCGGCGCGCCCGCGTGGCGCGCCGGAAATCTCGATCGGGCTTTGGGCGCGGCTGGTGCGGCGCGCCCCAGGGAAGGTGTGCGTGCGAGTCGTCAAGCGTGTGGGTTCAAGCAGCCGGGTTGGCGTAGCCGTCTGGCCGTCCGTGAGCGAAGCGGGCCGCGCATCGGACATCTGTCTGTCGCAAACCGGTTACGCAGCAGGAGTTAGCTACCGGGATACGGAAACAGGGGCGGCCGAATGGATCGGAGCGTCGCGATGAAGAGCCGCATGCGGCCGCTCCTCCTGGCGATCACGCTGGCATGGGCCGGCACCGCGCAGGCGCAGGAAGGCGCGACGCCCGCGCAGGACGCGCCGGCGCGCTTCGATGTCAACGAGTACCTCGTGCGCGGCAACACGCTGCTGCCGGCGGTAGACATCGAGCAGGCGGTGGAGCCGTTCCTGGGGCCCGGGCGCAGCCTCGACGATGTGCACGCCGCGCGCGATGCATTGCAGAAGATCTACCAGGCCAAGGGCTACCAGTCCGTCACAGTGGAAGTGCCGCCGCAGCAGGTGCGCAACGGCGTGCTGCTGCTGAAGGTCACCGAGAACAGCATCGGACGCGTGCGCGTCGAAGGCGCGCGCTATCACTCGCCGCAGGCCATTCGCGAAGCGGTCCCCGCGCTGGCCGAGGGCAGGGTGCCGAACTTCGCGCAGGCGCAGGAGCAGCTCGCGCAGGTGAATCGCCAGCCGGGCCAGCAGGTGGTGCCGCTGCTCAAGCCGGGCAGCCTGCCGCAGACCATGGATGTCACGCTGAAAGTGGAGGACAGCTACCCGCTGCATGCCAGCCTCGAAGTCAACAACGACCGCAGCGCCGACACACCGCCCCTGCGCGCGGTCGGCAACGTGCGCTACGACAACCTGTGGCAGCTGGGCCATGCCGTTTCCGCCACCTACATCGTGGCGCCGCAGGACCGCCATGCGGTGGAGGTCTATGCGCTGTCGTATCTCGCGCCGCTGGACAAGCAATGGAGCCTGCTCGGTTCCGGCTACAAGTCCAACAGCAACGCCAACACACTCGGCGGCACCACGGTGTTGGGCAAAGGCAACGCGGTGACCCTGCAGGCCATCCGCAACCTGCCCACGCTGGGCGATTACGGCCAATCGCTGTCGGTCGGCGTATCGCGCAAGCACTTCGACCAGCGGCTCACACTGGGCGACCAGCAATCGGCGGTGCCGATCACTTACTACCCGTGGACGGTGAGCTATACCGGCCAGCGCACGCGCGACGTGTCCTCGCTGGGCTTCACCGCTGCCGCCAACTTCGGCACGCGCGGCGCGGGCAGCGGCCGGCTCGAGTTCGACAACCAGCGCTACAACGCGAAGCAGAACTTCGCCTACGTGCGCCTGGATGCCAATTACACCCGAGCTTTCGCCGACGGCGTCGCCCTGGCTCTGCGCGCGAGCGGCCAGCTCGCCGATTCGCCGCTGGTTTCCAGCGAGCAGTTCGCCGCCGGCGGCGCCAACAGCGTGCGCGGTTTTCTTTCCGCGGAAGACACGGGCGACAACGGCGCCTCGGCCTCGGTGGAAGTGCGCACGCCGTCGGTGGCCTCCTGGTTCGGCAAATACGTCAACGAGTGGCGCTTCCACTGGTTCGTCGATGGCTCGCGCATCTTGCTGATCGATCCGCTGCCCGAGCAGCGCGGCCGCTTCACCTTGCTGAGCACGGGCCTCGGTACGCGCTTCACGCTCTTCGATACGGTCAATGGCGAGCTGGAATACGCCTATCCGCTCAAGGACGGCTCCCGCACGCGCGCCCACGACGGGCGCTGGCTGTTCAGCGTGAAAGCCGGTCTGTAGGGCGACGGTGCATGAAACCGCTTCCTTCTTCTTTCTCGATTACGACGTCCTTCTCGTCTAGGGGTGCAACGACGATGCGTTACCTGATCCTTGCGTGGCTGCTGTGCCTGGCCTGCCTGCCGCGCCTCGCGCATGCGGCGGAGGCTGCCTGGTGGAACGACGACTGGGCGTACCGCAAACCCATCACGCTCGATACCAGCGGTACCGGCGCGCTCCTGCCGCAGTCGCCGGGCCGGGCGGCGGTGCTGGTCCGCCTGCATCCGGGCAACTTCCAGTTCGACGGCACCGCGAAGGATGGCGCGGACCTGCGCTTCATCGCCGCCGACGGCAAGACGCCGCTCAACTACCAGATCGACAGCTTCGACCCGGTCATGGGCGTGGGCCAGGTCTGGGTGGACGTGACGGAGCTGCCGGCCAACGGCAAGCAGACCCTCTGGATGTACTACGGCAATGCCAAGGCCACGGCGCAGAGCAGCGGCGCGGCCACGTTCGATGCCGACCACACGCTGGTTTACCACTTCGAGGAAGCCGCCGCGGGTGCGCCGAAGGACGCCACCGCGTATGCCAACCACGCGCAATCCGGCAGCGTGCAGCCGGTCGATGGCGGCATCGTCGGCAAGGCCGCCCGTTTCGACGGCAACACAGTGCTGACCCTGCCCTCCAGCGCCTCCCTCAACGAGGCCGCGGGCGGCGCCTTCACCTTCAGCGCGTGGATCAAGCTGGACGCAGTGCCGGCGACGCCGACCGCGCTGTACGCCCGCCGGCAGGACGGCCGCGCCCTGGTGATCGGCCTGAATGGCGGCGCGCCGTACGTCGAAGTGAGCGACGGCCACGCACCGCAGCGCAGCGCCGCGGGCGAACCGCTGAAGGCCGGCCAGTGGAGCCTGCTGGCGGTGACCTTCGACGCGCAGCAGGCCACGGTGTACGTCAATGGCCAGAAGTACGCGACGCTGGCCACCGCGATGCCGGCCCTCGGCACGGCCGCCACGCTGGGCGGCGACGCGGCGGGGCAGGGCGAGGGCCTGGCCAACTTCCTCGGCCTGATGGATGAGGTGCGGCTGTCGCGCGTGGCGCGTTCGCCGGTCGCGCTCGGCCTGGACGCGCTGTCGCAGGGCGCCGAATCGCGCCTGGTGCAGTACGGCGAGGACGAGAAGAAGTCCGGCGCCGGCTTCGGCTACTTCGGCATCATCGTCAAATCGGTGACCATGGACGCCTGGGTGGTGATCGCCATCCTGCTGGTGATGGCGGCGATCTCCTGGGTGGTGATGTGGCGGAAGGGCCGCTATGTCAGCGGCGTCACCGCCGCGAACGAGCGCTTCCTGGCGCGTTTCCGCGACCTCGGCACCGACCTGCTCGGCCTGGGCGAGAACGCCCGCGACCTGCGCGACTCCTCGCTCTATCGCCTCTACGAAATCGGCAAGAAAGAAGTGTGGCGCCGCAAGGACGCCAAGGGCCGCCTGGTCATCGCCACCGAATCGATCGAGGCGATCCGCGCGGTGATGGATTCCACCCTGGTGCGCGAGAACCAGAAACTGGCGCGCTCGATGGTGATGCTGACCATCGCGATCTCCGGCGGCCCCTTCCTCGGCCTGCTCGGCACGGTGGTCGGCGTGATGATCACCTTCGCGGCGATCGCTGCGGCGGGCGACGTCAACGTTAACGCGATCGCGCCGGGTATCGCCGCCGCGCTGCTGGCGACGGTGGCCGGCCTGTTCGTCGCGATCCCCGCGCTGTTCGGCTACAACTACCTGCTCACGCGCAACAAGGCGGTCACCGCGAACATGCAGGTGTTCGTGGACGAATTCGTCACCCGCCTGGCCGAACTCCACCGCGACGCCGACGCCGGCGCGGCGGCTTGAGGAGGACGCCGCCATGCACGTGCAGGACGACGACAAGCCCTACGACGACATCAACATCACGCCGATGCTGGACCTGGCGTACGTGCTGCTGGTGATCTTCATCATCATGACCACCGCCTCGGTGCAGGGCGTGAAGGTGAACCTGCCCAAGGCCAGCGCTTCGGTCAGCCTGGCCAAGCCGCAGACCAAGGCGATCACCGTCTCCGACAGCGGGCAGATCTTCCTGGACGCCTTCCCGGTGACGCTCGGCGAGCTGGAATCGCGGCTGCGCACGCAGAAGGCGCTGACGCCGGACTTCCCGATCATCGTGAAGGGCGATGCCAACGTGCAGTACCAGAAGGTGGTCGACATTCTCGACCTGCTGCGCCGGCTGGACCTGTCGCAGGTGGGCCTGGTCACCGGCAGGCAGTCGCCGGGCTGACGGGGGCGCGATGAACGCAACCGAACAGAGTCCGCATCCGCACCCGGGCGGCTGGCGCCGCTGGCGCGGCCGCCTCGTGGGCATCGCGGCGTTGCTGGTCGCCGGTGCGCTGGTGTGGCATTTCGCCGGGCATCAGGTGGGCGTGCGCCGCGAGGCGCCGCGCATCGCCACCATCACGCCGCTGCCGCCGCCTCCGCCGCCGCCGAAGGAAAAGCCGCCCGAGCCGAAGAAGCTCGAGGAGACCAAGCAGGAACTGCCCAAGCCGAACGAACCGGCCAAGCCGGTGGAAGCGCCCAAGGCGCCCGACGTGGCGAGGCAGGTGACCATCAATGGCCCGGCGCAGGCCGGCAACGACAGCTTCAATATCGGCGCGGGCGACGGCGGCGGCATGGTCGGCGCCAGCGGTGGTACGGGTGCCGGCGGCTCGTCGTACGAGCAATACCTCGGCTATGCGCTGCAGCAGGCGATCCAGCGCGACGAGCGCACGCGTCGGCTGGTGTTCGAGGTGAAGGTCAACCTGTGGATCGACGCCAGCGGCCGCATCACTCGCGCCGAGATGCTCAGTCCCAGCGGCGCCCCCGCCACCGACGAAGCGCTGCTGGATGTGCTGCGCGGCTTGAGCATCGACAGCCCGCCACCGCCGCGCATGAGCATGCCCGTGCGCGCCTCCATCCGCGGCAGGCGCCCCGTATGAGCGCCCGCACGAACCACGGTTTTCCCTTGTTGCGCGCGACGGTCCGCCGCGCGCCGCCACTTTCCCCGGAGTACCCCATGGATTCGAGGTTTTCCAAGCAACCGCAACGCCGCCGCGCGCTCTGCCTGGCCATCGGCCTGCTGCTGGCCGGCAGTGCGCCGGCCGTGCTCGCGCAGAACGCGGCGCCGTCGTCCAACGCCACCATCAACCTGATCCGGCTGATGGTGAAGAAAGGGCTGATCACACAGGCCGACGCGGACGGCTTGATCGCCGAGGCGAATGCCGAAGCTGAGCAGGCGCGCAAGACGCAAGCTTCGTCGGCAGTCGCCGCCAACGACGGCGTGCAGCCCGGCGACGTGCGCGTACCCTACGTGCCACAGAGCGTGCGCAACGAGATCCGCGAACAGGTCAAGCAGGAAGTCATCGCGCAGGCGCGCAGCGAACACTGGGCGCAGCCAGATGCGCTGCCGGAATGGCTGGACCGCATCGCGTGGTCGGGCGACCTGCGCGTGCGCGACGAGGGCCGCTATTTCAGCCGCGGCAACTCGCCGTACTTCATCGACTATGCCGCGCTCAACCGCGGCGGTCCGTTCGACGTCAACCAGATCGGCCGCGGCGTCAATCCGCCTATCGCCAACACGCAGCAGAACCGACCCAATATCCTGTCGATCCAGGCGCATCTGGGCGTGGATGTGAAGTTGGGCGACACGGTCACCGCCGGCGTGCGCATCGGTTCGGGTAACGACAACAATCCCGTGTCCACCACGCAGGCGCTGGGTGGCGGCCTGGCCAAGAAGAACCTGTGGCTGGACCGCGCGTGGCTGCGCTGGCAGCCGGTGGAGTGGGGCGCGATCGTCGCCGGCCGCTTCGCCAATCCGTTCTTCGTCACCGACCTGATCTACTCGCCGGAATTGAACTTCGACGGTATCGCGGGGCAGGGGCACTGGAAGCTCGGCAGTGACATCGATGGCTTCGTCAACGGCGGCCTGTTCCCCGTCCAGTACGCCGGCAACGACACGCCGTCGCAGGCATTCGGCTACCAGAAGAACCGCAGCGACCAGAAGTGGCTCTCGGCGGTGCAGCTCGGCGCGCACTGGAAGATCGACGAAGACATGCAGTGGAGCGCGGCACTGGCCTATTACTACTACGACAAGATGCGCGGCCGTCTTTCCGAGCCATGCCCGATCTACACCGGCATCAATTTCTGCAGCACCGACGCCGATGCCCCGCAGTACATGCAGAAGGGCAACTCGGTGTTCCTGCTGCGCAACATCGTCCCGGACCCGGCCTCGCCGGGCAATTACGCACAGCCGCAGCTGGTGGGCCTGGCCTACGACTATCACCTGCTCAACCTCGCCAGCCAGTTCGATTTCGCCGTGGGCAGCACGCCGGTGCGCGTGCAGGCCGACTACGTGCGCAACATGGCCTATCACGAGAAGGAAGCCTTCAAACGCTATCCGGACGGCTTGGGCCAGCCGGTCAACAACTACGAGGCGGCGAGTTCGCCCACGGAGACCGGTGCCTACAAGAGCGGCGCGGTGGGCTGGCTGTTGCGCGGCATCCTGGGCAATCCCAGCCCGATGAAGGCGCACGACTGGAACGTCGCCTTCGGCTACAAGTACCTGCAGCCCGATGCGGTGCTCGACGGCCTGACCGATCCCAATTTCCACCTGGGCGGCACCAACGCCAAGGGCTTCATCGTCAGCGCCGACTACGGCATCGCTGAGCGCACCTGGCTGTCCGCGCGCTACTTCAACGCCAAGCAAGTCTTCGGCCCGCCGCTGTCGATCGACGTGGTGCAGCTCGAGATCAACAGCAAGTTCTGAGGGAGGCGCGTATGAAGATCATGACCCGCGCGTGCGTCGCCGTCGCCGTCGCCGCCCTGGCGCTGGCGCCATCCGCGCCTGCGCAAAGCCTGGAGGAACAGCTCCGTACGCAATTGCGCGACACGCGCAGCCAGTTGCAGGAGCTGCAGGGGCAGCAGGCGTCCTGGCAGGCGCAGAAGGCCGGCCTGGAAGGCGAGCGCGATCAGGCGCGCAAAGCGCTGGAGCAGGCGCAGGCGGAATTGAATCGCTTGCGCGCCGCCGCCGACGGCGGCAAGGCAGTGGCCGCCGAGCGCAGCGCCCGGCAACAGGCGGAGGCCTCGCTGCAGCAGGCGCGCCAGGAAAGCGCCGACGCCGCGGCGAAGCTCAAGGAGCAGCAAGGCCGCGACGGCGCCGTCCAGGCGCAGCTGCTCGAAGCGCAGCAGGCACTCGGTACCTGCAGCGCGCGCAACCAGAAGTTGTACGAAGTCGGACAGGAAATTCTCGACGCCTACGTGCACGTGGACATGGGCACGGTGATGGGCGCGCGCCAGCCGTTCGCGGCATCCGCGCGCGTGAAGCTGGAGAACGCCGCGCAGGCGTACGGCGACAAGTTGTACGAGCAGCGCTACGTGGCGCCCGCGGGGCGGCAGCCGTGAACGCCAGGGCGGCGCGCGTGCGATGGTCACGGCGCTGCCTGGTTGGATGGTTGTGTGTGTTGACCGGACAAGTTTCCGCGCAGGAGACACCGGCGGAAAACTGCGTCGACGTCAGCGTCAACCAGCACGCGGTGCTGGCCTACGACTGCCTGAGCCGGCAGCTCGGCGGAAACGGCGCGAAGCGCGCCGGCCCGCCGCCGCCGATGCTCGATGCGGTGGCGGGCGAGCCTTCGAACCGGCAAGTGGGCCAATAC
Organism: Dyella sp. BiH032; assembly: GCF_031954525.1. Taxonomy (NCBI): domain Bacteria; kingdom Pseudomonadati; phylum Pseudomonadota; class Gammaproteobacteria; order Lysobacterales; family Rhodanobacteraceae; genus Dyella; species Dyella sp. BiH032. The sequence continues at coordinate 3,085,924 of NZ_CP134867.1, read as the reverse complement.
AACGCGGCGGCACTGGAACATCGCATGGGCTCCAACCTGGGGCGCAGCGTGATTCCGCAGCGGCCGGCGCCGACGTATCCGCGGCTGATGCCGCCGGGAGCGGTCGGTGGTCATTAAAAGCGCCACACGATGGAACCCTTCTCCCCTCCGGAGAGAAGGTGGCGGTCCCACGGGGATGCCGTTCGATCACAGCCGCATGAGGGGCGGGTGCTCGCGGGAGAGGTTCTACAAAGCGAGACGTGGTGTTGAGGCATCTGCTTCTGCGCTCCGTAGGTTCCCCTCACCCCAACCCTCTCCCCTCACCCCAACCCTCTCCCCGGAGGGGAGAGGGAGCTGTGTTGCGGGATTCGTGACGCACTCGTTTCACCCGGCCCGCGGAGGCCGCCATTCCCATGAACTTTCCGTGACAACAGTTCAGTCCTTCATCTCCCTGAAGGTCTAACCGGAAGAAGCCGCGGCCCGGCGCCGCGCGATCCAAGCTAACGAGGCAAACGCGTGATCAAGGCGGTCGATTCGGCGAAGGTTTCCGGCAACACACGACCCGCCGTACCCGGGCGGCGCCCGCTGGCGCAGTGGATCGCCGCGGCGCTGGCGATGGGCGCGGCGGTGCAGGCGCATGCGGGCAATCCGCCGGTGCTGAGCCAGGCTTGGCTTGCCGCGCAGCGTGGACAGGCCGGCACGCCGGCCGGCAACGCGCCGGCGCCGGTGCCGAATAATCTTTCCGTGCAGAACGCGCCGCAGCTGCTGCAGCAGCGCGTGGTGCAGCAGTCGATCGCCAACCTCAACCAGGCCGCGCAGGCGGTGGCCGCGCAGCTCAGTGCACAACAGGCCGCGCAGCAGGCGGCTCAGCAGCTGGCGTCGAACGTGCCCGATGGCATCGCCGCGGGCGGCCTGCAGGTGTCGGCGGACGCGGTGCGCAACCCCGCGCTGTGGCAGAACGCCAACGCACCGGTGCAGACGGTGGCCGCCGGCAAGACCACGGTCGAGGTCAAACAGACCGCGTCGAAGGCCATCCTCACCTGGGACAGCTTCAACGTCGGCCGCAACACCACGCTGTACTTCAACCAGCGCGGCGGCAACCAGTCCAGCGGCGGCAACGACTGGATCGCGCTCAACCGCATCCAGGACCCGAGCGGCAAGCCCAGCCAGATCCTGGGCCAGATCAAGGCCGAAGGCTCGGTCTACCTGCTCAACCGCAACGGCATCCTGTTCGGCGCGGGCAGCCAGGTGAACACGCATGCGTTGCTGGCCAGTTCGCTGAACCTGTTCAGCGGCGACGTGGCGACCAGCAATGCGCGTTTCCTCAATGGCGGCATCGCCGACAAGGCCTCCACCACCGGCCTGCTGGTCGACGGCGCATTCGCGGACGGCCGCAACCACGACGTGGTGATCGAGAAGGGCGCGAGCATCACCACCGGCAAGCAGGGTTTCGCCCTGGTCGCCGCGCCGCACGTGGCCAATGCGGGTGCGATCGTGACGGACGACGGGCAGGCCATCCTGGCCGGCGGCACGTCGTTCTACAACGCGGCCGGCGCGGACGGCGGCAACACCGCCCTGCTCGTGGCCAGCATGAACGAGGGTTCCTCGTTCGATGCGCCCGCCGGCACCGTGGTCAACACCGGCCTGGTCCAGGCCCGCCGCGGCAGCGTGCACCTGCTCGGCCACGACGTGACGCAGGCCGGCGTGACGCTGGCGTCGACCAGCGTCGCCTATCCGGGCAGCATCGAGCTCAACGCGCGGGACCAGGCCAACGGCAGTGGCGGCAGCCTGGCATTCACCCGCGGCGGCGCGCTCGTGCTGGCGCCGGGATCGGTGACCGCCGTACTGCCCGAGAAGGACGGCAGCACCACCTCGTCGAGCGCCGCGGCCGACGCCGCCTTCAAAGGCAGCGCAGTGACGCTGGACGGCGCCACGGTCACCTTGCAGGGCCGCTCCTTGCTGGAAGCGCCGGGCGCCACCGTGACCATCGCGGCACATGCCTATACGCCCGACCCGTCGCCGACCGCCGGCCGCGTCTATGTGGAAGGCGGCGCGGTCGTCGACGTGTCGGGCCTGGCCAATGTCGTGCTGCCGATGTCGGCCTTGCTGGTCAATGTCTCGCGCATCGGCCAGAACGAACTGGCGAATTCGCCGCTGTTGCGCAATGGCTTCCTGTACACCCAGAAGAACGTCGTGGTGGACAGCACGCAGAGCGGCACGCGCGCGGACGGGCTGGACTGGGTCGGCAGTCCGATCCTCAACGTCGCCGGCTACGTGGAGAACGTGCCGCGCACGGTCGAGCAGCTGATGACCAAGGGCGGCGACCTGTCGCTGCACGGCAGCGAGGTGATCGTCCGTTCGGGCTCGCAGCTCAACCTGGACGGCGGCTTCCTGTCCTACCAGGCCGGCTGGGTGACCACGCCCAACCTGCTGGGCGCCAACGGCCGTGTGTACGACATCGCGGCCGCCGATCCGGACATGCCCTACGTCGGCTTCGCCGGCCAATACACGCAGGACCACGTGCGCTGGGGCATCAGCCAGACCTACAACAACGGCCTGCTCGCCGGTTCGCGGCGCTGGGACCCGGGCTTCATCGCCGGCGGCGACGCCGGCACGCTGGACGTGCAGGCCGGCCACGCGCTGGTGCTGGACGGCGACGTCACCGCACAGGCCTTCGCGGGCCGCAACCAGGTCGGGCAAGGCAAGCAGCCGACGGGCGGTTCGTTCGAGTTCACCGTGTCGCCGGTGGGCCTGGACACGCGCTACAACTATGCGCCGGGCATCCTGCTGCAGCAGTACTCGCTCGCGCTCGATGGCCTCGCGCCCGGTTTCGACGCGGATACCGCATGGGACACCGTCACCGCGGCACAGCCGGCGGACACTGCGCACGACAGCGACCTGCGCTGGTGGCTGCCGATCTCCACGCAGATGCTCGGTGATGGCGGTTTCGCCAACGTCAAGCTGTCCACCGGCGAAAGCGGCGCGCAGATTCTGCAGCAGGCGGGCACGTCGCTGGAGGTGCGGCCCGGCGGCAGCGTGTCGCTCGACGCCAGCCGCGTCACGGTGCTGGGCGACATCACGGCGGCCTCGGGCCGCATCGACATCGTCACTAACCGGTCGTCGCAGGACTCGCCCGCGATGCACGCGGCGGATGGCAGCGCGCTCGGCTCGGACATCACCATCGGCCACGGCGCCACGCTCAGCACGCGCGGCCTGTGGGTGAACGACAGCGGGCTGGCCGCCGACCAGCGCATCGGCGACCGCTACGTCGACGGCGGCAAGATCACGCTCACCGCGAACGCGGCAATCGGACCTAACAGTACGGACGCCACGGGCTCCGTGCTGCTCGACGCGGGCAGCACGCTGGACGTGTCCGGCGGTGGCTACGTCGGGGCCGATGCACGCGTGAAGCTAGAGCACGGCGTGCCGGTCGGCAGCGGGGGCGACATCAGCCTCGCCACCTACGGCAACGTGAAAGCGGAGTTCCAGCAGGCCAAGGCGTTGGACAGCGGCGCGCTGCGTCTGGACGGCACGCTGCTGGGCTATGGCTTCAGCGGCGGCGGCATGCTGTCGCTGCAGGCGAACTACGTGCAGGTCGGCGGCGATCGCTCCGCGATGCCGATGGCGAACGGCTTGTATTTGGAGCCTGGCTTCTTCGCCGGGCGCGGCTTCGACCGCTATGCACTGACCGCGATCACCGACGGCGTGATCGCGCCGGGCGCGCAGGTGCGCGTGACGCGCGGCAACCTGTTGCCCGATTACCAGGCGCTCCTCGCCGCGCCGACCGGCAGCGACCTCTACGCCAGCGATGCGGCGCATCCGGCCGGCATCTATGCCACGGTGGGCGCGCTCGACGCCTACCATCGCTACGTCACGCGCGATGCCGCTGCCGGCCCGGGCTTCACGCTCAGCGCTGGCCAATATCTGGACTGGTCGGCCAATCCGCTGGACCCCTCGAAGGGCGCGCCGGCCTACGCGGGCGTGACCGGTTCGGTATCCGTCGGCGACGGCGCCAGCATCGCGGTCGATGCTGGCGGCGACATCGCGCTGGCCGGCACGCAATCGACCGTCGTGCTCGGTGCGTTGACCGCGCACGGCGGCGGCATCGACATCGGCACGAATGCCTTGGTGCGCGAAGTGGGGTTGCCCACGGTGACGCCGCGCGTGTGGCTGGGCGCCTCCGCCGTGCTGGATGCCTCCGGCACGGCGCTGATCGACCTCTGGGCCGCCGCCGTGGCCGGCGCAGACGGCACGCCGCGCGTGCCGCGCACGGGCGTGGTGCTCGACGGCGGCGAGGTCTCGCTGAAAGCACGCGGCGGCTATCTGGTGGCAGAGAAGGGCAGCCGCATCGACGTCTCTGGCGCGGCTGACCGCTTCGCCCTGCCGGCGCGCAACGCCGGCCTCGGCGAGGGCATCTCGTATCCCGACACGCCGGTCTGGAGCGACGGCGGCAGCATCACGCTCGCCGCCGCCGCGGGCCTGTACTTCGACGGCCAATTGCAGGCGGCCGGCGGCACGGACGAGGCGGAGGGCGGCACGCTCACTTTGCAGGGTCTGGCGCGGCGTCCTTCCCAGCGCACCGCACCCTCGGCGAGCGGCGTGCTGATCCAGCAGTCCGGTCTCTTCGTGCCGGCGGGCGCTTCGGTCGACGGCGCCATCGAGAGCACAGCGCCATCCGGCGTCGTGCATTTCGCTGCGGATCGGCTCGATGGCTCGGGCATCGGCACGCTGGTGATCGGGCCGGATCCGTCCGTCAGCGGCGACGTCGATCTGGCCGCTCCCGTACCCCTGGGATTCGCCGGCGACGTCCATCTCGCGCTCGGGCGCGCGTTCATTGTCAACGCCGCGGCGATCCAGGCATTGCCTGCGGGAGCGACAGCGCTCGCCGGCGCGACGGACAGCATGGCCGGCAACGGCCAGGTCAGCATCGCGGCGCCCTACGTCAATCTCACCGGAGGCGTCGTGCCGACCGCCGCACCGGTCGCGATGGCCGGTGACGGCAAGCTCGCGATCAGCGCGGACTTCATCGATATCGGCGGTTGGCTGAACCTGCAACGCTGGGCGAACGCCTCGTTCGAATCGGCGGGTGACATCCGCTTCCAGGCGCCCGCGCTGCTGGCCTATGCCGATGGCAAGCCGCGCCCGGGCCTGCTGTTCAGCACCGGCGACCTCAGCTTCAAGGCCGCCCAGCTCTACCCGGCCACCGACTACCGCTTCGCCGTCGTCGCCAACGGCTCGGGCCTGAAAGATGCCGCCGGCAACGCGATCGAAACCACGTTGAGCATCCTGCCCAACGGCCGCGGCGGCACGCCGCTGTCGGCCGGCGGCAGCTTGCTGCTCAGCGCCAACCGCATCGAACAGCAAGGCACGCTGCGTGCGCCGTCCGGCAACCTCGTGCTCGGCGTGACCGACGCGGCCGCGCAGGCGGCGACGCTCGGCGCCGATCCCGCGCTGTTTCCGCTCGCCGCGACGCAGTCGGTGCACCTGGCGCCCGGCAGTCTCACCTCGGTGTCGCTCGAGGGCGTCACCGTGCCCTACGGCAGCACGATCGACGGTGTGCAATGGCGCTATGACGCCGACCCGTACCAGGCCGCGCCGGATCTCACGGCGCCGCCGTCCAAGCAGATCGCGCTCAACGGTGCGGATCTCGCGCTGGATGCCGGCGCCGGCATCGATCTTTCCGGGGGCGGTCATCTGCAGGCGGCCGAATGGGTGGCCGGCATTGGCGGCACGCGCGACGTGCTGGCGCAGTACGGCACCAGCTACCAGAGCGGCGCCGCCGGCACGCAGGTGCCGCAGTATGCCGATGGCCGCGCGGTCTACGCGATCGTGCCGGGCTATCGCGCGCCGGTGGCCGCGTACGACGCGGCGTTCGCCAAGCAGGGCGGCGACGGTCCCTCCGTGGGCCAGTCGGTTTATCTGTCCGGCGCGCCGGGCCTGCCCGCGGGCTATTACACGCTGTTGCCGGCGCGCTACGCGACGCTGCCGGGCGCCTATCGCGTGGTGCAGGACACGGGCGCGAAGGACAGCGTGCTCGGCAGCAGCGCGGTGCAGCCGGACGGCACGCTCGCGATCGGCGGCTACTTCGCCGACGCGCTGAGCGGCGCGCGCGATGCGCGCAACACCACCTTCCTGGTGCAGTCGGGCGACGTGTGGCAGCAGTACTCGCAATATCGCCTGAGCGATGCGGATACGTTCTTCGCCAATCTCGCGCAGAAGGCCGGCAAGGTCGCCCCCGCGCTCGCGGCGGATGCGGGCCGCCTGGCGCTCGCCGCCACCCGCACGCTCGACCTCGGCGCCGCACTCACCGCGGCGCCTGCGAAGGGGGGACGCGGTTCGCAGGTGGACATCGCGGCTCAGGCCATCCAGGTCGTCGGCGCCGATGCGAACGCGCGCGAGGGTTATCTGGCGCTTTCCGCCGACGGCCTCAGCACGCTCGGCGCCGGCAGCCTGCTGCTCGGCGGCACGCGCCGCACGGGTGACGACGGCGATCACGTCAGCGTGACCGCCGACAGCGTGGTGCTTGCCAACGATGCCGCACACCCGCTGCAGGGCGCGGAGATCCTGCTCGCCGCCAACGGCGGCACCAGGCCCGGCGCGCAGGGCGTGCTGCTGGAAACGGGCAGCGTGCTGCGGGCCGCGGGGCAGGGCACCGGCACGAACAGCCTGCCGCTGGTGTTCGGCGCTGCCGCGGGCACCGATGCCAACGGTCGCGCGACGCCTGCCGTGAGCGGCGACGGCGCCTTGCTGCGCGTCTCGCAGAACGGCGCGGCCGGCATCGTGCGCAACAGCCTCTCGACCCAGGCCGGTGGCGCGCTGACCATCGCGTCCGGCGCGCGCATCGACGGTGGCGCGGCGCTCACGCTCGACGCCACCGGCGCCACCTCGATCGATCCTTCCGCGGCTCTGTCTGCCCAGGCGATCGACGCCAACAGCAACCTCGTTACCTTTCTCGGCGACGGCGCAGTCGCGCCTGCCGGCCCGAGCGGCTTCGTGATCGGCCGCGACACGCTGGACCTGCTGCGCGGCGCGCAGAGCGTCACGCTGCGCAGCCGCGGTGACATGAACTTCCTGGGCAACGTGCGGATCGACCTGGCGCATGACCTGAACCTCAGCGCCGGTACCTTCGCCAGCGACGGCGGCACGGTGGACATCGAGGCCGGCAAGCTCGCTCTTTCCAACGACCTGGGCGCGGCCAACGGCAGCTTCGCCACCGGGGCGGGCCAGTTCACGGCGCACGCGAACGAAGTGGACTTCGGCCCCGGCACGACCGGTCTGCGCGGCTTCGGGGGCTTCTCCGCCACCGCCTCGCAAGGCATGCAGGGGCAGGGCACGGGGCGCTTCGACTTCGGCAGCCTCGATGTCAACCTCACCACACCGTGGCTGCTCGCCGGCGATGGCGCCGACACCACGCTGGCCACGACCGGCGCATTGAACGTAGGCGGCAGCGCTGGCGCGATCCCGGATGGACATCTGGGCGGCGCCTTGAGCCTGAGCGGCGGCAGCGTGTCGATCGGCACGGCCGTGGCTGCGCCCGCGGGCATGCTGGACATACACGCCACGCGCGGCGACGTCGCCGTGAACGACGGCGCGCTGCTCACCGTCGCGGGCATCAACAAGATCTTCTTCGACACCACGACGTATGCAGCGGGCGGTGCGCTGAGGATGATCGCCGACCACGGCGGCATCAGCCTCGCACAGGGCGCCACGCTGGACTTCGCCGGCGCGGCCGGCGGCGGCGATGCAGGCCGCCTGGACGCCGAGGCAGGCGCGGCGCTCGCACTGGCGGGCACGCTGCGCGGCCAGGCCAGGGACGGCTACCGGGGCGGTTATCTGACGCTCGGCAGCGGCACGGCGATGGACCTGGATGCCACCGCGCAGCTGGCCGCGGACGCCGGCGCCACCGGTCTGTTCCAGCTCACGACCGGCGCGGGCGACCTGCACTTATCGAACGGCCACACGCTACGCGCGCAGAAGGTCTATCTCAGCGCCGCCGGCGGCACGGTGTCGATCGACGGCACGGTCGACGCGTCCGCGCCGTCCGGCAGCCGCATCGAGCTGTACGGCGAGCGCGGCGTGGACGTGGAAGGCAACCTGGTCGCCACCAGCAGCATCGCCGCGCAGCGCGGCGGCGACGTGGTGATCGGCACGGGCGGCAGCAGCGACGGCACGCTCAACGCCGGCTACGGCTACCAGAACGTGCAGTACGCCGACTCGGGCTATATCCATCTCGGTCCGCAGGCGCGCATCGATGTTTCCGGCGGTTCATCCGACGCCTTCTCCGGCGGTTCGGTGAGCCTGCGCGCACCGCTGCTTGCCGATGGCGACGTGCGCATCGCGGTGGACGGCGGCGGTTCGTCCATCAAGGGCGCGCGCGTGGTGACCTTGGAGCCCTATGCGCGGTGGAGCACGAAGGACGCGTCGTCCGATCCGTCCAAGCATTTCGACGGCCTGATCGATCCGGCCGGCTGGTATGCCACCAACAACGGCGGCACGCCGGCCCTGGTCGAAGGCACCTGGACCGACGCCAGCGGCAAGGTGCTGCCCGCGCCCGCCGACGACGCGCAGCTCAAGGCATATCTGGAGAAGAACTACTTCACCCCGAAACGGGCGAATGGCGACCATGCCGGCTTCTACGGCTACGTCGACGGCGATGCCAGCAAGGGCCCCGGCACCCTGATGCGGTACGTGCAGCAGCCCGGCTACGCCTTCGGCGACCGCTATGCCGGCATTGCCAACCTGCAGCTGCGCCCGGGCATCGAGCTGGTCAATCCGGCGGATGGCACGCGTGGCGGCGACGTCGCGGTGCTGACGAACTGGAACCTCGGCGCCGGCACCACGCAGGCGGACGGCAGCGCCGCGCTGGCCTACCGCTACCAGGGCATGGCGCCGATGCTGACGGTGCGCGCGGCCAGCGATCTCGACGTGCAGGCCAGTATTACCGACGGCTTCTACCAGCAGAACAGCGGCGCGGCGCTGGCCGATCCGCCGCTGCCGCCACCGCCGGTGGACGACCACGGTTATGCCGATGCACTCGCCGCCTACAACGTCTCGCAGCAGTACCTGGACGCGAACGGCTTGTGGAACGGCACGATCAAGCTGCGCGACGGCTCGGCCGCGCAGGGCTATACGCCGGGCGGTGGCACGATCAGCATCACCAGCGATCCTTACTATCAGGCGCTGCAGGCGCCGCTGACGGGGCAGACGGCCAACTACTACACGAACTACGAGGCGTATATCGGCGAGGTCGGCAACGGATCGACGAGCGGCGCCTGGGCATACACCTTCAATCGCATTGGCGGAGCTGGGGCACGAGGCTTCCTGGTCTACAACCCCAGCACGCTGGCGCAGGTCGATCCGGCGGGCTATCCGGTGTATCAGGATTACGTCGCCGCCTACCAGTCCTGGCTGAAGCAGAACTTCGCCACCAATCCCGTGGCCAAGCGCATTACCACGCCGCCGCCACTGCTGCTGCCCCTGGATGGCGACTACACGGCGTATACCGCGGACTACGCGATCTACATCACCGGCCATAACGCCTACTTCAAATACGTGTCCGGTACGGGTCCCGCGCCCACTGGCGTGGGTACCGTGGCCGCCGGCACGCAGTTGTTCTATGCGCCATTCGCGCCGAAGGCCGACCCGGCCGACCCGCTCTATGCGAAGGCCTTGGCGGATTACCAGAAATCGCAGCAGTTCCTGGATGCCAGCGGACTCTGGAACGGCACGATCAAGTTGCGCGACGGTTCGGCCGCGCAGGGCTACACGCCGGGCGGCGGCACCGTCAGCATCGCGAGCGATCCGTACTATCAGGCGCTGCAGGCGCCGCTGGCCGGACAGTCGGGCGATTACTACGCCAACTATGAGGCGTACATCGGCGAGGTGGGCGACGGCACGACGACGAGTGCCTGGGCCTATACCTACAACCGTGTCGGCGGGCCGACGGCCAGGGGCTTCCTGGCCTACAAGCCCAGTACGCTGCCGCAGATCAATCCCGCCAGTTATCCGGTCTATCAGGATTACGTCGCGGCCTATCAGTCGTGGCTGAAGGGCAACTTCGCCACCAATCCGGTCGCCAAGCGCATTACCACGCCGCCGCCTCTGTTGCTTCCGCTGGATAGCGATTACACGGGTTACACGGCCAACTACGCGACTTACATCGGCGGCCACAGCGACTACTTCAAGTACGTGTCCGGCACCGGTCCGGCGCCGACCGGCGTCGGCAATGTGTCGGCGGGGACGCAGCTGTTCTACGCTCCCTTCGCACCGAAATCCAATCCGGCCAAGCCCGCCGGCGGCGGCACCGTGCCGGTGCCCGCGAGCGCGGCGAACAATGGTCCGTCGAACATGCCGTCGCTGGGCAGCCCCGCCTCGTTCGCCTCGGCGACGTTGCTGGGCGGTTCCAGCACGTCGTACCGGCTGGTGGCGGGCGCGCGGGCCGATGCAGCTGACCCGCTCTCCACGGTCGCCGGCGCCGGCGACGTCAACTTCGATGGCCATTTCGGCGTGGTCGACACGCTCACCACCGCGCAGGGCGATCCGCCCTTCGGGAAGACCCTGCTGCTGCCCAACGTAGTGCGCACCGGCAGCGGCTCGATCGATATCGCCAGCGGCGGCAATCTCAACTGGCTGGACGCCGCGGCGCCCGCGGCCGTCTATACGGCCGGCACGCCGGCCCCGGGCACGAGCGCGGACACGGGCGTGGCGGTCATCCGACCGGAGCAGCTTTCCTCGTCGCTCGCCAACATGCCTTACCTGCTCAGCACGGGCCAGGTGAATCCCGAGCAGGGAGGCGACCTGAGCCTGAGCGCGCGGGGCGACATCAACGCGATCCAGCGCGTGGTGGATACGGACGGCTCGGCGACCAAGCTGGCCGGCACCGACATCTCGCCGTATTGGTGGCCGTGGATGCAGACGGCCAATGCGGCCGACGGTTCGGCGTCCTCGATCAATTTCGCCAACTTCGGTCAGGGCGTGATGAGCGCCGGCGGCAACGTGGCGGTGAACGCGGGCGGGGACATCCGTCAGCTCTCCGTATCGCTGCCGACCACTTGGAAGGCGAACGCGGACGGCCAGAGCGTGACCACCTATGGCGGCGGCAACCTGGACGTGCGCGCGGGCGGCGACATCCTCAGCGGCACCTACTTCGTCGCCAAGGGCCAGGGCCGCATCGAGTCCGGCGGTGCGATCGGGGCCGACTTCCGCTACACCGCGCCGGCGTCCGACTTCAGCTATGCCGGCCTGTCCACGCCGGTTTCCACCCTGTTCGCCCTGCAGGACGCGCAGCTCGATGTGCGGGCGCGGACCGGTGCGGACATCGGCGGCGTCTACAACCCGTCGTATCTGTTCGTCGATGCGACCAGCGGCTCGCCGGCCGCGGCACTCCTGCCGGCGGGACATGGGGATGCGCAAAGTTACAGCGCCGCCTCGTCGTTCGCCGCGACCAGCACCGGCGGCGACGTGGTCTTCGACAGCCTGCGCCTGCCGGGCGCGCTGTTCGACTACGGCAGCGAGCAGGCGATCAAGAACCCGGGCGCCATCCTGCCGGCCACGCTGAGCCTGACCGCGCCGGCGGGAAGCGTGGACATCCGCGGTGCAGGGGCGCTGTATCCGTCGGCGCAGGGCAACCTCACCGTGCTCGCCGACCAGGACGTGCGGCTGAGCCAGCAGGTGTCCACGATGCAGGATGGATCGGGCACCAGCACCTACGGCTTCGGTCTCATCGACGCGCCGGCCAGCCTGCTGCCTTCGCCGCTGTATCCGGCCGGCGAGCAGACGCTCGGCTCGGGCTTCAGCTGGCTCTGGCTGCGCGGGTATCTGGACAGTCCCGAGCTGTCGGGCGCCATCGTCCACGCCAAGACGCCGCTCCACGCGGACGATGCGTCGCCGGTGCGCCTGTATGCGCTCCACGGCGACATCGTCGACGGCATCCCGTCGCCGGCCGGTTTCCAATACCGCTCGCTGCAGTTGACGCCGGGGAAGCCGGCGCTGGTGCGGGCGGGCAGGGACATCGTCAACCTGTCGCTGCTCGGCCAGCAGTCGCACGACGCGGACGTCACGCTGGTATCCGCCGGCCGCGACATCTACGACCTGCCGGTCGACAAGACCTTCCTCGCGGGCAGCCTGACGGATCTGGGCAGCTACCAGCTCGCCTCGGCGCTGCTGCTCGGCGGTCCCGGCAGCTTCCTGGTCGAGGCGGGGCGCAACATCGGTCCGCTGACCAGCCAGGCGGAAACCGCCAGCACGGTGTCGCTGCAGAAAACCGGCAGCACGGGTATCGATACGGTCGGCAACCAGTTCGACCCGTATCTGCCGCATGCGAGCGCGGACATCAACGTGCTGTACGGCGTCGGCCCGGGCGTCGCGACTGCCGATTTCATGGCGCGCTATGTGGACTCCGCGGCAGCCGGCGTCGGCAGCCTGATGCCCGACCTCGTGGCTTTCATGGAACGTCGCGTCGCCGGGCGCGCGGTGAACACGGGCTACGCGCAGGACCAGGTTACGGTGCAGTTGACGGCGGCGGACGCGCGCCGCCTGTTCGACCAGGAACCGGACTACGTCCAGCGGCAATTCGTCTCCACCGCGCTGTTCAAGGTGCTGGCCCAGGTCGGCGCCGACTACAACGATCGCAGCAGTCCGTACTTCGGCCAGTACGCGCGCGGCTATGCGGCGATCGGCACGCTGTTCCCGGCCAGCCTCGGCTACACCGCGAACGGCGCGGGCCAGGGCGGACTGAACGGCGCGCAGGCGACGGTCGATACTGGCGACCTGGATCTGCGCAGCACCACGATCCAGACCCAGCAGGGCGGCGACGTCACCGTGCTCGGCCCCGGCGGGCAGGCCTTGCTGGGCAGCGCCTCGGCGCCGCCGGTCATCACCGACAGCAGCGGCAAGGTGCTGGCCGGGCCCAACACCATGGGCGTGCTCACCCTGGAGCAGGGCGACATCCGCCTGTTCACCGACCGCAGCGTGCTGCTGGCGCAGAGCCGCGTGTTCACCGAACAGGGCGGCGACCTGGTGATCTGGAGTTCCAACGGCGACATCAACGCGGGCCAGGGCGCCAAGACGACGGCCGAAATCCCGCCGCCGACCTACCTGTGCACGGTGGACGCCTGGTGCCGTCTGGATGCGCGCGGCCAGGTCAGCGGCGCGGGCATCGCCACCTTGCAGACCGTGCCGGGCGCGCCGGAAGGCAGCGTGTACCTGGTCGCACCTCGCGGCACGGTGGATGCGGGCGATGCGGGCATCCGCGTGTCCGGCAACCTGATCGTGGCCGCAGCGCGCGTGGCGAACGCCGACAACATCCAGGTGCAAGGCGAGAAGATCGGCGTGCCGGTGACGCAGTCGGTCAACGTCGGGGCCCTGAATGCCGCGAACGCGGCAGCCAGCGCGGTGAGCAAGGCGGCCGAGGACATGGCGCGGCAGCAGCAGGACGATGCGCGCAGCAAGCTGCCGTCGGTCATCTCGGTGCAAGTGCTGGGCGCAGGCGACACCAGCGCCAGTCTCGACAGCGGCAAGGGTGCCTCGCTGCGCTACGACCCGAGCAGTCCGGTGCAGGTGCTGGGCGGGGGCATGCTGAGTTCGCGCGCCATGGAGCGGCTCACGCCGGAAGAGCGCAAGCGGCTGGCGCAATAAGCCGCGATAACCGGTCCATCTCCGGCCGAACATGGAGCGTTTCCCAACCGGGAAACGCCTCGGCCGGATTTTGTCCGGTGCTTAGGGAAAATCCATCCGACAGGGAGTGCGATAACGGTGCAGCAGCCTGGCCGAGGCAGGGCGGTCGCATTATCCGAAGCGTTGCGTCAATTGCTTGACGCGCGCCAGGACAAGCTGGCCGAGCGATTGATCGACCAATGCAGTCCGGAGCTGGTCCGGCAGATCAGCGAATCGCCCATCGTCACGCTGCATGCGCGCCTGGCCTATCTGCTCAGGCTGCGCCTGCGGCGGCGCGCATTTCCCGGCGAACGCGGCCTGCACAGTGCCGCGCCTCTTCTGGTCGGCGTCTTCAATGTGTGGTGCCGCGAGGGGCGCCGCGCTTCGGTGCGCAGTGTGCTGCGCGAACTGGGCGGCGCGGATCTGCGCGCGCTGCGCGAGGAGCGCGAGCTCGATCCGGAAGTGGTGTCGATGCTGCGGGAGTTCGAGTCGCGCGCTTGAAGCGCTTTCATGGCCCGGGCGTGACGATTATGTCGATTATGTATTCCTGTGTGTCACTTGGATTATGTGGCGGCCGTATTCGTCATCGATGGGACATTTTCCAATACATCTGTTCTTAATCGGTGCGTCATTACTTGCCTGTAGAAAATCAGCAGCCTCCAGTCCGGAGGTATTTTCAAAGTAGGGGTAAGTCATGATCTTCGGGTTCAATGGAAATACCCGCATGAACAAGCTTGCGGGCGCCCTCGTACTGACCCTCGCCGCCGCTTCGTCGGCCCACGCCGCCATCCAGGTCGGCGGCGGCGCCACGCTGCCGGCCGCCGGCTACGTCGGCGACGTTACGCACCGTCTGAATGCTTCGCCGGATGCGAACTCCCTGCTCGGTGCCTTCAAGTCGGTGTACGCCAACAGCGGTGCTTCGTACTGCCAGACCGGCAGCGGCGCCGGCAAGAACATCCTGGCCGGCGTGAGCGGCACCAGCGTGCAGAATGCCTGCCCGGATGGTTCCACCACGCCGACCGGCTTCGGCGCCAGCGATCCGAGCGTCAACCGTCCCACCCTGACGCAGCCGAACTTCGCCGCTTCCGACTCGCCGCTGTCGGCCACCGACTACAGCAACTACGTCGCCAACCGCGGCTCCAGCCGTCCGCTGCAGTTCCCGGCGGTCGCCGGCGGTATCGCCATCGTGTACCGCAACGACAACCTGGCCAGCCAGCTGAGCCTCTCCACGGCGCAGGTCTGCGGCATCTTCAACGGCAGCATCACGCAGTGGACCCAGCTGGGCGTGACCGCCCCGGCCTCCGGCAACACCATCAAGGTGGTCTATCGTTCGGACGGCAGCGGCACCAGCTTCGGCTTCAGCAACTTCCTGTCCGCCAGCTGCTCGGGCACGGTTGCCCAGCACTTCAAGACCGACCAGTCCTTCAGCAGCGCCGTGTCGCTGTACAGCCTGCCGAACGCGACCACGTGGACCGGCGCGAGCGGCAACCAGAACGTGGTGAACGCGATCCTCGGCGCGGACGGCTCCATCGGCTACGCCGAAGCCGCCAACGCCCAGGCCGCGTTCGGCTCGATCGCCCTGGTGAACGGCAAGGATCCGTCGGCCGATCTCGGCGATCCCTCGACCCACAAGGTGACGATCAACAGCACCGACGTGGTGTACAACAACGCCATCACCGGCGTGGACGCCAACACCGGCCGCCCGACCTTCGCCGCGATCTCCGGTGCGCCGAGCACCAGCTGCATCGCGCTGGTGAAGCCGGACGCCTATGCCACCCAGCCGACGGACCGCTACCCGATCATCGCGGTCTCCTATCTGCTGGGCAACAGCCAGGGCAACGGCGCGGATGCCGCCGATGTCCGCAAGCTGCTGGGCGCTCCGTACACCACCGCGGTGGTCAATGCCACGGCCACCATCGGCGCCGGCACGGGCCTGGCGTTCCTCAGCGCGCCGTTCACCACCTCGCAGATCAACGGCTGCGTCATCAACTGATCGAACGGACGTTCCACCTGCCGTGGAACGCGCGGGAGAGGCTTCCCTCTCCCGCGTTCTCGTGTGTCTGGCTGTCATGAAGGCGGACTAGGTTGCGAACATGTCACGAGGATGCGCAACAGGGAACGATGAGCGGGGCCGGCGCAGCCGCCTCGGGTTTCTGCATGGCCGTACGCCGGTCCGCGGCTTCAGCCTGCTCGAAACCCTCGCCGCGATCCTGCTGCTGGCGATCGCCGTCGCGGCGTTGATGCGCGTGGCGAGCGCGTCGCTCAACCTTACCGACAAGGTCGGGCAGACCGCGCGCGCGGACATGCTGGCGCAGGGGAAGCTGGATGCCCTGGGTATTGCCGAACCGCTGGTGCCGGGCGAACGCGAAGGAGCCTTCGATCGCGACTATCGCTGGCGCCTGCGCGTGGCGCCGTGGAATGGCGAGGACTTGCCGGTGGACGGCGTTCTCGCGCTGTACCGCGTCGAGCTGCGCGTGCTGTGGGGCGATGCGCGGCGGCCGCGGGAGCTGAAGTACGTGACGTTGCGGACGGCGCGCAAAGGAGGCGCCTGATGCGCCGCTCTCCGGCCCCTGGTTTCAGCCTGCTCGAAGTGCTCAGCGCGCTGGCGCTGCTGAGCCTGCTGTTGCTCGGCGTCTTCTATGGCATCCGCACCGCCACCCGTTCGGTGAACACAGGTTCCGCGGTGCTGGAACGCAACGACCAGGCGCGCTCGCTGCAGCAGTTCCTGCGTCGCGATCTGCTGCAGGCACGGGCGCTGCCGTGGAAGCTGGATGCGAAAGGCCAGGGCGTGGTGTTCGAGGGCGAGCCGCGGCGCATGCGTTTCGTCGCGCCGCTGCCGGGTTACCTGGACCGCACGGGGCCGCAGTTGCAGACCCTGACCCTGGTGGATGCGGGCAAGGGACGCTGGCGGCTGGAACTGGGCAGCACGCAGTTGTCGCCCGGCGGCGCGGGCGTGGACGTCGGGAACGAAGTGCTGGCCGGCGATATGAGCGACGGACGCTTCCGTTATTACGGCCGCGAGAGGGAGGGGCTGGAACCGCGCTGGAGCGATCGCTGGAACGCCTCCGCGCGCATGCCGGAGCTCGTGACGATCGAGCTGGATCGCGGTCCGCGTGCTCACGACGCCGGTGCCCGGTCCGCCAACGACGATCGCGAAGACGGCATGGCCTGGCTGTGGCTGCAGGCACCCATCCGCCAGAGCCCCAATGCGATCAACGTGGGCGCGCTGGCCAAGGCCTTGCCGGAAGGATCGTCGCCGTGAAGGGCGTGCCGCTGGCTGGCGAGGCACGCCGTCGCGAGCGTGGCATCGCCTTGCTGGTGGTGCTGTGGGCCTGCACCTTGCTCGCGATCCTGCTCGGCGGCTTCGCCACGCTGGTGCGTACCGAGTCCATCCAGACGCGCTATCTGTCCGGCCGCGTGCAGCTGCGTTACCTGGCCGAGGCCGGCGCGATGCGTGCGCTGGCCGAGTGCGTGAGCAAGAGCGGCGGCCGCTGGATCGGCGACGCCCGTCCGTACACGCTGCGTTTCGAGGGTCACGACATCGACATCCGTGTGCAGGACGAGCTGGGCAAAGTCGACCTCAATACCGCCGAGCCGCAGCTGCTGCAGCGCCTGTTCCTGGCCGCCGGCGTGGACGAGGCCGCGGCGGCGAAGCTGGCGGCGAACATCCAGGAGGCGCGCGATGCGCGCGCGAAGTTCTTTCGCGAGGAGGGCGCCCGGCGCTATGCGGAGGCAGGCCTGGAGGCCGGGCCGCGCTATCGCGAATTCGACATGCCCGAGCAGTTGCAGACCGTGCTGGGCGTGACGCCCGCGCTCTACCGCAAGCTCGCTCCGGCGATCACGGTCTGGTCGCGCCGGCCGCAGCCGGTCGCGGCGCTGGCGCCGCCGCTGGTGCTGGCCAGTCTTCCAGATATGGACATGGCGCGGGCGCAGCGCTACGTCGCGCAACGCGCCATGCTTTCCTCGCGCAGTCCGCCGCCGGTCCTGCCGAACGGCCAGCTTCCCGGCGGATGGCGCGGCGGGCAGGTGAAGACGATCGTTGCCTCGGCGACCGACGGGCAGGGCACGACGGCGCGCGTGCTCGTCACTTTCAAGTTGACGGTGTTACGGGGCGGGCTCGGTTATAGCGTGCTGCGCTGGCAGGAGGACGGAGCCGGGTGAGCGCTCGTCATGCCTCGGGCTCGCGCAGGAATTCGACCAGCGCGCGCACTTTCGGCGACGAGTTGAGCCGGGCCGGGTACAGCGCGAAGAGTTCCACCGGCTGCGGCTCCCAGGCAGGCAGCAGGCGCACGAGGCGCTTCTTCGCCACCGCCTTCGCCGCCGCGTGCCGCGACAGGATCGCCACCCCGGCGCCATCCAGGGCCAGCTGCAGGTTGATGGTCGGATCGGGCACGGAGATGCGTGCCTCCACGCGCACGTCCTGCCGGTCCTTGCCGCGCTGCAACTGCCAGGTGGCGTGTTCCGCCGGCTGCCCTTGCGGACCGCAGGCGACGATCAGCGCATCGAACTGCCGGAGCTCGGCCGGCGTCTTCGGCAGCTTGCGGCCCTTCAGGTAAGCGGGACTGGCGTAGATGCCGAGGTCGATCCGCGCGAGCGGGCGCGCGAGCAGCGAGGAGTCCTCCAGCGGGCCGGGCCGGATCAGCACGTCCAGGCCGGCCTGCTGCGGCGTGAGCTCGCCATTGGTCATCTGCACCTGCACGCGCAGTTCCGGATAGCGCCGCACGAATGCCGTCAGCCGCGGCGCCAGCATGAAGCGCGCGTACGCCACTGGCGCGCCGATGCGCAGGCGACCGCGTGGCGCGGCGTGCAAGGTACCCATCGAGAGATCGGCCAGCTCGGCTTCTTCGATCACGCGCTGGCAGCGGTCGAAATAGATCTCGCCGGCTTCGGTGAGCGACACGCTGCGCGTGGTGCGTTCGATCAGCCGCACGCCGAGACGTTGTTCCAGCGCCGCGATCGCACGGCTCACGCTGGACTTGGGTACGCCGAAATGATCCGCCGCCGCCGTGAAGCTCCGTGCACGCGATACCTGCACGAAGTACTGCAGTTCGTTGAGGTCGATCATGAAGGATTGTTCCAATGACGCAACATAACGTTGCCGGATGGGCGATTGTTCCATTCTAGGCGCGCGCCTATCGTCCTCGCATCCCCCACTGAGCGAGGTGTCGATCATGTTTCTAGTCACAGGTGCAAGCGGCAACGTCGGCGGACAGGTCGCACGGCAGTTGCTGGAGGCGGGGCAGCCGGTGCGGGTCTTCGTCCGCGATCCGGCGCGGCTGGGCGAACTCGAAGGACAGGTGGAAGTGGCGGTGGGCGATTTCAGCCGGCCGGAAACGCTGGGCGCGGCGGCGGTCGGCACTCGTGCAGTGTTCCTCAATACAGGGCCGTTCCTGCCCAATCTCGGCGCGTTGCTCGCCGCGCTCAAGGCCCATGGCGCGCCGCGCGTGGCGTTCCTGTCCACCATCCTGGCCGGGCATCCGGAGTTCGCCATCGGCAGCATGCACAAGGCCAACGAGGAAGCGGTGAGGGCGGCGGGCCTGCGCGCGACCTTCCTGCGGCCGGCCGGGTTCATGTCCAACGCGATGCGCTGGGCCGGCTCGATCCGAGCGGAAGGCGTGGTGCACAACCCGATGGGCACCGGCCAGGCGGCGCCGATCGCGCCCGAGGACATCGCTGCGGTGGCCGTGCGCGCGATGACGTCCGACGACTACCTCGGCCAGGCGATCGAGCTGACGGGCGGCGAGCTGCTGAGCATTCCGGACCAGGTCGACATCCTGTCGCGCACGCTCGAACGCCCGCTGCGCATCGTGGACGTATCGGTCGAGGCATCCGTCGAAGGCATGATCCGCGCGGGCGCCCCCGAGCCGATCGCGCGCGGCGTAGCGCAGTCGCAAGAAGCCGTGCGCAACGGCCGCTTCCGCACCCTGTCGCCACAGGTCGAACGCATCACCGGCCGGGCACCGATGCGCTTCGATGCGTGGGCGCGCAAGAACGCCGCCGCGTTCGCCTGATGCAGGCCCAGACCGCGCGTGAGGATCGCCACGCGCGGCTCATGCTCGACGAGCGACCGGGCGACGTGTCGTCGGGCTGGCGGGTCCATCGCACCGTCGTGCGCCTTCCGGTCGCGGACGGATGAGCCGCTCGCCTCCCGCCGGTTGACGCGCGGCGAGGTTCGCGCGCAATGTCCCCGCTCGGCTGCCGTGGGGCATCCACGACGCGGGAGGGGGCATGGCACGCATCTACGTGACGGACACGATGGGCGAAGCGCAGGTGCGTGTCGCGATCATCGACACGCGCGGCGATGCGGACCTGTGGGTGTGCCGCGTGGATACGCGCGGCCTGGCCAGCGGCGACGAGCGCTGGTTCTTCACGCAGGACCAGGGCGAGGCGACCAAGCGCGTGTTCTTCACCAGCCGCGGCTTCGCACAGGTGAAGGTCTGCTTCGTGCCTACGCTGGGCGAAGCGGGCTGGCGCGATCCATCGCGCGCGCGCCGCGGCCTCTTTTCATGACGAGGGCTTGCCATCCGCCGGCAGGCGGATCACCGGCGTGCTCGCTAGCCTGAGCGTCGCCTGCACGCGTGCGGCGGCGTCCTGCGCGGCGGCAGGCGAAGGGAAACGGCCGGCGGCAAGAATGGTCCATGCCGTGCGGTCGGGATCGGTCGCGGCGATGCGCGTCAGCGGCAGGCCCAGTGCCTGCGCCTGCTGTTCGAGCGGCCCCGCGTCGTCGGCCGTCACGAACTGGCCCAGTTGCAGCGCGTAGGCCGGCTGGCCCGCGGCTGGCGCAGCTTGAGCCACGTCATTGGTCACCAGCAACGCGTTGGTCGACACGGTCGTCGCCGCTTGCGAGGGCGTGGCGGATGAGGCAGCCGTCGCAGGAACGTGCGCGGCGACCGACGGCGCCGCATCGCGCCAACGCGCGGCGACGTCCTGCAGCGGCGCGCGCCACGCATCGGGCGCCATCATGCCGCCAGCGAACGCGAGCAGGCCGAAGACGAGAATCAGCAGGATCAAGCCCAGCTTGGCGAACATCGATCGACGGCCCCCTGACCGTGTGGCGAAGCAGGCGCGCGCCAAGTCCCCTTCACATGAAAAAGACATTTGGGCGTCTTCACATGGATATGCCCGGATAGAGTGACGCGCCTACGGTTTTTTCCTGGCGCGAGCATATTGCGGTCGCGCGGTGCGAGGGGCAACATTGCGCGTCCGGGGTATCGCCAGGGAAGCAAAGGATGCGATGGCTCCGGTTTCAGGGGGCGTCATGGTCGATATCGCGGAGTCCAACCTGCTTGGCTCCTCGCCGCAGTTCGCACACGTCATCGCGCAGATACGCCGCATCGCGAAGTTCGACGTGACCGTGCTGATCGGAGGGGAGACAGGTACGGGCAAGGAGTTGGGAGCCAGGGCCGTGCACTATCTGAGTGCGCGCGCATCGAAGCCGTTCATCGCCGTCAACTGCGGCGCACTGGCGGATTCGCTGGTCGAGAGTGAACTGTTCGGGCATGAGCGTGGTGCATTCACCGATGCGCGACAGGCTTCGCCGGGGCTGGTCAGCGAAGCCGAAGGCGGCACGCTGTTCCTCGACGAGGTCGATACGCTGTCGTTGAAGGCACAGGCCGCGCTGCTGCGTTTCCTGCAGGACGGCACCTATCGCCGCGTGGGCGGCACGCAGACGCGGCGAACCGACGTGCGCCTGATCGCCGCCAGCAATGCCAACCTCGACGAGCTGGTGAAGACGCGGCAGTTCCGCCGCGACCTGCTGTACCGGCTCAAGGTCATGCCGCTGGTGATGCCGCCGCTGCGCGAACGCGGCGGGGACGTGGTGGAGCTGGCCGAGGCCTTCCTCACGCGGCTGAATCGGCAGTTCGGTACGCAGACCACGCCCAAATGCTTCCACCCGTCGTTCCTTTCCGCCCTGCAGCGCTACAGCTGGCCGGGCAACGTGCGCGAACTCGAACATTTCGTGCAGCGCGAGTACCTGATGTGCGACGGACGGGAGATCCAGGGCGGCCCTCTCCAGGACTCGCCGCCGCCGCCCTCCACGGCCGATGGGGACACTGTGTTCAAACAGGCCAAGGCGCGCGCCATCGCGGATTTCGAGCGCAGCTACGTCGCGTCTGCGATGGCCAAGGCGCGCGGCAACATCACCCAGGCGGCGCGCATGGCGGGCCAGGACCGCAGCGCCTTCAGCAAGCTGGTGAGCAAGTACCGGCTCGCTTCCGCGGTCGGACAGGAGCAAGATTCAGGCGACTGAGACCCTTGGGCGAGGCGGGCGAGTGACCGGCCATTCCGTACGTGTCGTTGCCGACGCCATCGCCCGCCACCTGGCGGAGCGGCCCCATGGCGCGGATTCGCCGGAGGGGATCCAGCAGTGGTGGCTGCGGCCGGCGGGCGTCGAGGTGCCGATGGAGTTGGTGCTGGAGGCGTTGCGGTTGCTGGAGGGGGAGGAGGTGGTGGAGTGCCGGCGCCTGGGGGGGCGGGAGATTTGGCGGCGGCGCGCCGCGCGGTGATTCTTTCTTTGGCCGGTTCCGGTGGTCGATTCCCGGTTTTCGGTTTTTTGTGGGCGCCTGGTTTTGCCTTCGGCGTTTGCGTGGTTTGATGGGTGTTTGTTCGAGGGCGTGTCCGCTTATCCTCGTCATTGCGACGTAGGCCGGGACCCAGGGGCGACACGGCTCGGTTGTCGCCTTATCGCCAGCCTTGTCTCGCCCCTTGCGGGGCGAGGGTTTCGCTCTCCTGCCGAAGAGCGAGTTACTTCTTCTTGCTTGCCCAAGAAGAAGTAAGGCGGTCTCTAACATCAAGTGCACCACCCCCACGACACGGTGATGCATGGGACAGCATTACAGCCATCTGAGCGCCGAAGAACGGGGCGCGATCATGGTGGGCAAGGCACGCGGCGAGAGCGCTCGGCAGCTGGCACGGCTGCTAGGCCGTTCGGCTAGCACGATTTCCCGGGAATTGGCGCGTAATGGGCACCGCGAACCGGCGGAGCGTCCGCGCATGGGTCGTCCGACACTTGGCTATGACGCCCGCCGTGCCGGTGCGCGGGCTCGACGGCTCGCGCGCAAGGCACGCCGACGGCGCAAGCTACATCGTGATGGGGTCTTGTGGCCCCTGGTGCGCCAGCTGTTAGCGCGCCGCTGGTCACCGCAAGAAGTGAGCCGCACACTGCGCCGGCAGCATCCTGACGAGCCGGCCAAACACGTGTCCCATGAGACGATCTACACCGCGATTTATGCCATGCCGCGTGGCGAACTGCGGCGTGAGCTGGTGGCCTTGCTGCGCCAACACAAGTGCGCACGCCGTCCGCGTGGCCAAGGGGCGAACCGGCGCGGCCGCATGCAGGATCTGCCGAGTATTCATGACCGCCCGCCGGAGGCCAACGAGCGCCTGTTACCAGGCCATTGGGAAGGCGACTTCCTCAAGGGGGCGCGTAACCGATCGTCGGTGGGGGTGCTGGTGGATCGACGCACTTTGTTCCTGAAGCTGGTCAAGATGAAGGGGTGTTCGGCCCAGGAGGCGCTGGAGGGCTTCAGTCGCGCCTTCCAGGGCGTGCCGCCGGAGCTTCGCCAGACACTGACCTATGACCAGGGCAAGGAAATGGCGCTGTACAAGACCTTGTCCGAACGTACCGGCTTGAGCATTTATTTCGCCGATCCGCGCAGCCCCTGGCAGCGGGGCATCTGCGAAAACACCAACGGCCTGCTGCGGCAGTACCTCCCTAAAGGCACCGATCTGTCCGTGCATAGCCAGCGAGCGCTGGATGCCATCGCTCAGGAGATGAACCTTCGGCCCCGAGCCACCTTGGGCTACCACTGTCCGGCGGAGATGTTCATGCGTGCCATGGGGCACGATGACCTCGCTCAGGCCATCGATGATGCACTTCTAGATTGACACCGCCTAACCAAGAAGAAGGGCCCCCTGCGCGGCGCCCTCCGTAGCCTTCGCTGCTGCGGGTGCGTTGAGGGCTGGCCGGGCTTTTTGACAGGGCATCCATGCCCTGATCAAAAAGGCGGGGACGTCCTGTCCCCGCCCGCCTTGGGCGGCCTGATCGTCCAGCCCTCACCGCCGCGAAGGGAACCCGGGAGATCAAGAGCATTCGGAGCGTCGCTTCGCTCGCTCTTGTTTTTGTTTTGCTTGCCTCGGTATTCACTTCTCCTTCTCCCCTCCGGGGAGAAGGCGGGATGAGGGGCGGGTGCTCGCGGAAGCATGGCAACGAAGCCGCGTTGCTGCGCCACAACAAGGCGAGCAACTCCGAGCACCGAACCGCTCAACGTCCATCCTACTTCGGCCACTAGTGTGCACACCCCGACACACCGTGAGCTTTTCCACTCATCGCCTCGATGACCATTCGCGCCGCCATCAATCCGAATCAATTCAATCCCACACGTCACCACATTCGCCTCGACCCTCCTCGCACCTCCGTGTGAAAAACCACACAACCCTATTGCCCACATCTCCCAATCCACCCGCAAAAACCGCATCAAACCGCCATTCCTCACCGTTGGCACGCCTCTTGATTAGTTCTTCCCGCAACGCGTGCGGCAGCGTTCGAGACGCAGGGAACTTTGCAGCCGCCTACCGAGATGAGGCCTGTACATGACTGTCGAGAGCATTCAACAGAAGCTATTGCGTGTGAGGCCGCCGCGCGTGCGCATTACGTACGACGTCGAGACGGGCGGCTCGAGCGAGAAGGTGGAGCTGGCTTTCATCGTCGGCATGTTCGCCAACCTTTCCGGCGAGCTCGATGCGAGTGCGCTGCCGGCCATGAAGGACCGGCGCATGCGCGACATCGATGGCGAATCGTTCGACAAGATCCTGGCGGACAGTACGCCGCTGATCAAATTGAACGGGATCGCGGACACCATCGCCGGCAACGGCAAGAAGCTCACGGGCGAGCTGCGCTTCACCAGCCTGGCCGACTTCGAGCCGCTGGCGATCGTCAATGCGGTGCCCAGCCTGCGGCAGCGCTACGACGCACGCGCCGACCTGCGCGCGCTGCAGTCGATGGCCGAATGCAACGATGCGCTGGCCTCGCTGCTCGATCACACCACGCTCGACGCCGAAGCGACGGGCGCGCTCAAGACCACCTTCGGCGACGCCTCGCCGGACGCGTGGGCCGCGGCGAAGGTCGATGCGCAGGACAATCCGCCCGCCAACGCGACCGGCGCCGCCGTGCCCGGTGCGCTGGTCAGCTTGCTGGCCGCGCAGATGGCCGGCAATGCGCAGGCGGCGGCCTCGGCCAAGCAGGCTGCGGATGCGGCCGTGGCGGCCTCCGCCAGCGCGGACGATGCGGCCAAGACCGCCGCGGGCGCGCTCACGGCGGCGCAGAAGGCGGCCGCCGACGCGGCGACCGCGCTGGGCAAGGCGCAGGATGCGGCGGGCAAGGCCAAGGGCGACCAGGCGATCGCCGACGCCAACGCGGCCGCGGTCAAAGCCAAGAAGGACAAGGACGACGCCGACGTCGCGCTGCTCGCCGCACAGGCGCAGAACGACGCCGCGGCAGACCTGGCCAAGCGCCAGGCCGCGCTCGCGGCGGAGCGCCAGCAGGCCTTCCTCTCGATCGATCCGCTGAGCAAGGCGCGTCGGCTGGCCGGCCGCTTCGCCAACGAGATCCTCGGGCCGATGGGCAACAAGGAACTCACCCAGGTGGCGCTCGGCGCCAGCGGCCTGATCGACGAGCGTGCCGGCGGCATCGACGTGCAGATCGGCGTGCAGCTGGATGCCATCCTGCACGCCAAGTCGTTCAAGGATCTGGAAGCTACCTGGCGCGGCCTGTACTACGTGGTGTCGCGCACCGAAAGCGGCAAGCTGCTCAAGCTGCGCGTGTTCAACGCCGGCATGGACGAGCTGCGCAAGGAACTGGAGAAGGCGGCCGATTTCGACCAGAGCTGCATCTTCAAGATGATCTACGAGGCCGAGTTCGGCACCTATGGCGGCTCGCCGTACAGCCTGCTGGTGGGTGGCTACGAGTTCGACCACACGCCGGCCAGCATGTCGCTGCTGTCGAACATGACCAAAGTGGCCGCTTCCGCGCACGCGCCGTTCATCGCGGCCGCCGCGCCGGGGCTGTTCGGGCTGGACGGTTTCGACAAGCTGGCCAAGCCGCGCGATCTGAGCCAGCTGTTCGAGTCGCCGGAAATGGCGCAGTGGGTGGAATTCCGCGGTAGCGAGGACTCGCGCTACGTCGCCCTCGCGCTGCCGCACATCCTGATGCGCCTGCCGTACGGCAAAGACGCGCGCCCGGCCGAAGGCCTGCGCTACGAGGAGACGGTGACCGGACCCGACGGTCCGGACCACAACGCCTTCCTGTGGGGCAACGCGGCCTATGCGCTGGCCGAGCGCATCACGCATTCGTTCGCGTTGTACCACTGGACCGCCGCGATCCGCGGCGTGGAAGGCGGCGGCCTGGTCGACGGGCTGCCGGTGTTCACCTACCGCGACGATGCGGACCTGGTGAACATGATCTGCCCGACCGAAGTGTCCATCACCGACCGGCGCGAGAAGGAGCTCAACGACCTGGGCTTCATCGCGCTGTGCAACTGCAAGGGCACCGGCCAGGCGGCGTTCTTCGGCGGGCAGACCGCCAACCTGCCGCGCCAGTACATCAGCGACGAGGCCAATGCCAACGCCAAGTTGTCGGCGATGCTGCCGTACATCCTGGCGGCGTCGCGCTTCGCGCACTACATCAAGGTGATCATGCGCAAGAAGATCGGCGCGTTCCTCACCCGCGGCAACATCGAGGCCTATCTCAACAGCTGGATCGCGCAGTACGTGCTGCTGGACGACAACGCCTCGCAGGAAGTGAAGGCAAGCTATCCGTTGCGCGCCGCGCAGATCACCGTGACCGACGTGCCCGGATCGCCCGGCTCGTACAAGGCCACGGTGTTCATCAAGCCGCACTTCCAGCTCGAAGAACTGACCACGTCGATTCGCCTGGTGGCGGATCTCCCGGCGGGCTGATGCCGCAGGCATGCCCACCGACCACAACCAGGAGCGACCATGGACCTCATTCTCTTGCAACCGGGCGATTCATCGATCTTCGGCGGCCCCAACGGCTGGAAGGGCGGTGGAAGCCTGATCGACGACCAGTGGCGCGACGAAGTGCTCAAGCTGGGCCAATGCCTGGAGCTGGTCTCCGTGCACCAGGGCATGAAGCAGCAGATCACCACCGACGTGAGCAACTCGGCGCGTACTTCCGGCCGTCCGATCATCACCGAGTTCACCTGCGTGAAGTACGTGGACAAGACCTCGGTCAAGTTCTACGAGTACTGCCTGCGCGCGCAGCCGCTGGGCAAGGGCGAGAAGAACCCCACCAAGATCTACATCGCGCGCAACTCGGGCGAGAAGACCGCCAACATCCTCACCATCGAGCTGCGCGACGCGATCATCAGCGAGATCCAGTTCCAGTCCAATCCGGACGACATGCCGACCGAGCAGTTCAAGCTCAACTTCACCGAAGTGCTATGGACGTACACGGTGCAGGAGGCCGACATGAATACCTCCGGCAACCTGGCGGCCGGCTGGTCGATCGCGCGCAACCGCCCGATCGGGCAGTTCACCACGTGAACTAGGAAAACGGTCCGGGCGGCGTGCGCACACGCGCGCCGGCGGGATGTCGCTGCCGCACAGCGGTTTGAACACCAAGGTTCTGCCGGGCATCGATGCTGCCGGGGCGGAGGAGAGGGCTCGTGCAATTTCTGCTGGAGCGGCTGGTCAATCGCAGTGAGCCGGACATGGGCCTGGCGCCGCCGTTCGATCCGGCCGCGGCTGTCGCCGCACAGATCCAGCGCATCGTGGAGTGCCGCCCTTATGAAGGCGTGCGCGGGGCGAGGGTGTGCGAGTTCGGCATGCCGCCGATCGTGGACACCTCGATCGGCATGACCGATCACGAGCGCTTCGGCGCACGGCTGCTCGCGGCCATCGCGCGCTTCGAGCCGCGCCTGCGGACGCCGCGGCTGGAATGGCTGGCCACGGGCGAGGCCATGCGACCGTATGCCCTGGTCGTGCATGGCAACGTGCTGATCGAAGGCGAGGCCAACCCGTTCCGCTTCGAACTGCCTTGCCCGGAGTCGCTGGCATGAACGCCGACGCGCCCCGGCTGAAGATGTGGTACGAGCAGGAACTGGCCTCGCTGCGCGACGAGGCGGTGGATTTCGGCGCGTCCTTTCCCGCCATCGCCAAGGAGCTGGAACTGAGCGGCGGACGCAGCAGCGATCCGCACGTGGAAATGCTCATGCAGTCGTTCGCCTGGCTGAGCGGACGGCTGCGTTACCAGCTGGAAACCGACCAGGCGGTGCTGCCGAACGCGCTGCTGGCCCAGCTCTATCCGCACCTGGAGGCGCCGCTGCCGTCCATGGTGGTGGGCGAGATCGACGTGCGCCCGGACGGCG
Organism: Dyella sp. BiH032; assembly: GCF_031954525.1. Taxonomy (NCBI): domain Bacteria; kingdom Pseudomonadati; phylum Pseudomonadota; class Gammaproteobacteria; order Lysobacterales; family Rhodanobacteraceae; genus Dyella; species Dyella sp. BiH032. The sequence goes on along the minus strand of NZ_CP134867.1, from coordinate 3,057,905 downwards.
CCAATTTCGCGCACGGCGCCACGCTCGAACGCGGGCGCTACGTCTACGCGCTGGCCACCAATGACACCGGCCAGCAGGTGCGCTGCCGTTTCCGCACCTGCTACGACACGCCGCTGTGGCCGCTGAAGATCACCCACGTGGACGCGATGGCGGCCAACGCCTACCCGCTGGATCCGGCGGATACCCGTACCGCCTCGATCGTCCGCGCCACCGTCACTTGCATGGGCAAGGAACCCGTGCACGCGATGAAGATGCCATTCCTGCGGTTCTGCATCCATGCTGAGCACAAGCACGCCTATGCGCTGTACGACGCGCTGGCCATGCACCTGGTGCGGATGGCGGTGCGCATCCCGTCCACCGGCGAACTGCGTTACCTCGATGCCGGCCAGCTCAAGTGGCGCGGCTTCGCACCGGACGAGGCGGTGCTCGGCGCCAACCCGCTGACGCATCCGGGCTACCGGCTGGTGCAGGAGTACTTCGCGTTTCCGCAGAAGTTCCTGTTCTTCGACGTGGCGGGCATGGACCTGTCGGGCGTGGACCGCGAGTTCGACCTGCTGTTCTTGCTCGATGTGCCGCCGTCGAAGGACCACTACTACGACCGCCAGCTGCTGCGGCTTAATTGCCTGCCGCTGATCAACCTGTTCCCGCAGCGCATCGAGCCGTTCGTGCTGGACCAGCGGCACTACGAGTACCGCCTGGTCGCGGACGAGCAGAACCACCGTTACTGCGAGATCTACAGCCTCGAAGAACTGGTTTCGATCCGTCCGGACCGCAGCCCGCGACCGATCGCGCCGTACTTCGCGCTGGACGACATGCAGCGGCTGGACAAGATCGACTACTTCTATGCCACGCGCCGCGAGGTGAACCAGACCGGCGCGGTGCACGGCACCGAGACCTATGTGTCGTTCCTGGACCCGGAGTTCGACACGGTGTTGCCGCCGGAGGAGATGATCGGCGGTACCGCGCTGTGCACCAACCGCCGGTTGCCGTCGCAGCTGCTGGTCGGCAGCGTGCTGTTCCTCGAAGGCGCCGGGCCGGTGGCATCGCTCAAGGTCGCCTGCAAACCCACGCCGAACCAGCCGCCGCAGATGGTGGGCGAACGGCCGTGGGCGCTGGTCTCGCAGCTGTGCCTCAACCATCTCTCGCTGGTGGACGGGCGGCGCGGGCCGCCAGTGCTCAAGAACATGCTGCGGCTGCACGTGGGCCCGGCCAGTCTCACCGGCTATCGCCAGATCGATGGCCTGCGCGCGCTGTCCACGCGCCGCGTGCAACGTCGCATGCCGCTGCGCGAGGCCTGGCGCGGCTTCGTCGACTGCCTGCAGGTACGCGTGCAGGTGGACCTGGGGCATTTCGAAGGAGGCAGCGCCGTGCTGTTCGGCAGCGTGCTGCACCGTTTCCTGGCGCTTTACGCGGAGGTCAACACTGTCGTCGAACTGGTTCTCGAATCTTCCGACCGCCGAGGAGAGCTCAAGTCATGGGAACCCCTGACTGGCGCACAGGTGAACCTCTAGCCGACCGGCTGCGTGCGCGGCCGGCGAGCTTCGATTTCTTCCAGTGGGTGCGCCTGCAATCGTGGCCCTCGCCGCAAGACCCGGCCGCGCGCCGGCGCGGTGCGCGCGAGGTCGGCGCGCACCTGCGCTTCCGCGGCGAGATGTCGCCGGTGTTCCCCGGAAGCGAAATCTCCGCCGGCCGGCTACGCGCCGAACGCCGCCGTTCGGTGCGCGATCCGCGTATCGAACTGTTCGTGGCGAACTTCGCGCTGTCCGGCGTGCTCGGGCCGCTGCCGGACAGCTTCGCCGAATGGATCCGCCAGCGGTTGGCCGAGCGCGACCCGGCGATGGCGGAGTTCCTGGACATCTTCAACCACCGCCTCAGCACGCTGCGCTACGAACTGAAGGCGGCCAGCGTGCCGGCCTTCGACGCGACGCGGCCGGAGTACACCCGGCAGGCCGATGCGGTCGGGGCCCTGATGGGCCTGACGCCGTTCGAAGGGGAGGGCGCGGCCATCCTCGCCCACCGCGTGCCGCTGCCGCGCCGTGCGCTGCTGGCCCTGGCCGGGCTGGTGGCGAACGGCCGCAAGAGTGCGGCGCAGGCGCAGATCGTGCTGGGCGTGTACCTGCAGGCGCCGGTGCGGGTGGAAGCCCTGGTCGGTGCGTGGCGCGACATCGAGGCGCGCGACCGCACGCTGCTGGGGGCGCGGCGCTTGCGCGACGGCGCGCCGCTGGGGCGCCGGGTGTGGGTGAACCACGCGGCGGTCGCGCTGCACGTCGGGCCGGTGCCTTATGCCCGGCTGTGCCTGTTGCTGCAGGACTGCGCGCACCTGGACGACGGAGCGCACGAAAGCCGCTTCGGCGACGGCTACCGCGGCCTGGCGGCGATGGTGCATTACCTGTTCGATCGCCATGTCGACGCAGTGGTCTCGATCGCCGTGGCCGAGGACGACATCCCGCCCGCGTGGCTGGGCCGCCCGCGCCGCCTGGCCGGTTTCGGCAGCGGCCACGGCCTGCGCCTGGGGCAGACGGCGTGGCTGCGCGGCAAGCCCGCGCAACCGCGCGAGGTGCGCTTCACGATCCGCGCCGACGATCCGGCGGAGGCCGCATGAGCGCACTGCCGACCGATACCGCCGGCCGTACGGCGATCCTGCCGATCGGGCATGCCGGACAGGCGGATTCGCCGCTGCTGTACCTGCATTGCGGCATCTCGATGGCCGGCAACCAGTGGCTGGGCGACGAGACGTTCCGGCTGCTGTCGTTCGAGGGACAGGAGTCGGTGTCCGAGCCGTTCGATTTCCAGCTGCAGCTGCGCGGCAACACCGACCCGCGCGGCGGTCGGTCGCTGAGTTTCGATGCGCTGGTCGGACGCCCCGTCACCGTGGGCATCAACCGCCCGGCGCAGGACGGCCCGCCGGATGCCGCCGCGCGCTTCGCGCAGGCGCTGCGCACGGGGTCGGCGCCGTCGATGACGCTGTACAACGGCATGGTCAGCTCCTTCGCGATGGACGAGCCGGGCGTGTACCGCATCGGCATGAAGCCGGCGCTGTGGCGGCTCGCACTCACCAACCGCTACGTGGTGCACGCGCAGAAGAGCGTGCGCGACGTGATCGCGGACCTGATGCGCCAGCACTACATCGATTTCTCGCTGGATGCCGTGTCCGGCGAGGACAACATCGCCGTGGCGCGCGTGCAGGACTGGCTGCAGGCAGGCGAGAGCGACTTCGAGTTCCTGCGCCGCATGATGTCCAAGGCGCACATCTACTACTACTTCCGCCACACCGGGAACGGCCACACCGTGGTGTTCGCCAACCGCCCGGCTTATACGCAGGCCTTCGGCAGGCCGTTGCGCTACACCCACACCGCCATCGACGAGCTGGGGCTCCAGATGGACGACGTGGTGTTCCAGTACAGCTACCAGCAATCGCTCACCAGCACCGGCGTGAGCGGCCGCTTCGTGCACCAGGAGAACGCGCCGGACGAAGATCCGGTGCCGACCTTCCAGACCTTCGACGCGTTCACGCCGGCCGATCCGGGCGAGTTGCCGTTCAACCAGTACCGCACCTATCAGTACGGCATGAGCAGCGGCACGGTGCGGCAGTACATCCGCACCACCGCGTCGAGCATGGCCGCGTCCGCGCGCCAGCTCTCCGGCAGCAGCACCTGCAGCGGCTTCCGCGTCGGCAGCCAGTTCACCATGAGGGGGGACATGGCCCAGGGCGTGTCGCCGTCGCCGGTGCGCCCGTCGCTGGAGGGCAAATCCTTCGTGCTGAGCAAGGTGCAGCACAAGGCCAGCGCCGACGGCGGCTACACCAACCAGTTCGAGGCCACCGACGCGGCCGCGATGCTCACCGCGTTCTCGGTGCAGGACACGCAGCAGGGCGGCATCCTGGCCAAGGTGGTGGACATGGCCGGGCGCGGCCCCACCGACTGGCGCTATTACGAGCCGGCCAATTTCGATCCGGCCACCAGCCGCCTGCGCGATTCGCAGGCGGCGCCGCCGAACCTGCTGGCCAAGGGCGTGTACGTGCAGTTCTCCACGCCCGGCTCGCCGCAGGAGCCGGTGTGGGTGAAGCTCTCGGCGAGCATGAACACGGTGCCGGAGATCGGCGTCACCGTGCTGGTCACGCGCGCCAGCGACGAATCGGAACTGCCGGAGGTGCAGCAGATCATCGCGCCCAACGGCAACCTGGTAGTGACGCCTTCTGGATGGACGGCCAATACCCACGTCGGCAGCAATTACTCCACGACCTACGGCGACGGGCAGAGCATCCGCTTCGGCCTGCACTCGGCCTACGACCTGGACCGCGCGGTGGGCATCGTCAACGGCGCCTACGAGAGCGGGCAGTACCGCGACACCAGCTACCAGCAGGGCGCCAGCTACAGCTACTCGACCTCCGAGGACGGCGCCGACGGGCTGCTGAGCCGCTCCGAATCCTACGGCAGCACCTACAACACCCAGGAAGCGGCGATCACCTGGAACAAGAGCACCATCGGCAACAGCACCAGCTACAGCACCATCACCGGCGACACCTACGCCGAAGACACCGTGCTCGGCACGGCCACGCGCATTTCGACCACCAGCGTCTCCAAGAGCACGACGTTCACCGGGCAACAGGAAAGCACCACGACCACCGGCGAGAACACCGCGCACGAGTTGATGGGAATGACCTCGGTGACGTCGGCCACGGGCGTGAGCTCCAATACCTCGCTCACCGGGCTCACCGGCCAGGTCTCGCTGACGGGCGTGCGCACGGAAACCTCGGTGACCGGCAAGAGCGAGAGCACCTCGGTCACCGGCATCGCGCAGCAGATATCGGCTACGGGCAGCAGCGACCAGACCTCGGTCACCGGCGAGAGCAACCAGATCAACGTCACCGGCAAGAGTTCGGGCATCAACGTCACCGGGCAGCAGAGCCAGGTCTCGGTAACCGGCACCGGTTCGGACATCGGCGTGGTCGGCTCCACGTCGCGCATCAGCGTCACCGGCAGCAGCATGGGCGTGTCGGTGACCGGCGAAAGCACCGATCTGAGCGTCACCGGGACGGAAACGCGCATCGGCATCCACGGTTCTTCCACCTCGCTGGACGTCACCGGCGTCGGTACCTCGGTGACGCTCGCCGCGGCGCGCATTTCGCTGGACATCGTCGGCATGAGCGTGTCGATCCCGGTGGTCTACATCTACGTATGAGGCGCGCATGAAGATCGTCAAACCGATGACCCTCGGCCTGATGCACCGCCCGTACCGCTGGCAGGGCCGGGACCGGCTGCTGGTGGCGACGCTGGGCTTCTTCGCGCTCGGCGGCCGGCCGGACAGCCTGCTGCGCGACAACCTGCAGTGGCGCAAGGTGATGGCGGCGCTGCCCGCCGGAAGGCCGCTGGACGAGCTCATGCCCAAGGCGCGCGGCGAAGTGCTGCTGGCCGGCAGCGCGTACGCCGCGCACGGGCTGGCGACCACCGAAATGAGCGTGCGCCTGCAAGTCGGCGGCATCGACAAGCAGCTGCGCGTGCTGGGCGACCGCCAGTGGATGTACGGCATGCTGCCGTGGCTGCAGATCACCGAGCCTTCGCCGTTCACCCACATGCCGCTGACCTGGGCCCGCGCCTACGGCGGCGCCGGCCATCCAGGCAATCCGGAAGGACGCGGCTACGCACGTCATCCGCTCGCCGCGTTCTTCGGCCGCAACCAGGGCGACATGCCGAACGTGGAAGACCCGCGCCGGCCGGTGCGCAGTCCGCGCCGCCGCCAGGTGCCGGCCGGCTTCGGCCAGCTCGACGTGGGCTGGGCGCCGCGGCGGCAATGGATCGGCCGTTACGGCCGGCGCTGGCGCAGCGAGTCGTACCCGGGCCTGGCTGACGACACGCACGCGGAGTTCTTCAACGCCGCGCCGCTGGACCAGCGCATCGAAGGATTCTTCGCCGGCGGCGAACCGTACCGGCTCGAAGGCATGCATCCGCAGCAGCCGGTGATCGAAGGCTTCCTGCCGGAGTTCCGCCCGCGCGCCTTCGCCCACCGCGCCGGCCGTCCGGCCGATGCGGCGGACGAGATCGCGCTGGCGTTCGACACGGTGTGGTTCTTCCCGGACGCGGAGCTGGGCATCGCCATCCATCGCGGCGAGATCGAGGTGGAGGACAGCCTCGCGCTGGACATCGAAGCGCTGATGGTGGCGTACGAGCACGCCGCCGATGCGCCGCGGCCGCTGTCGCACTACGGCCAGGTGCTCGCGCTGCGGCTCAACCGCGAGACCGCGGCGCGCCACGTCTTCAACGAAGCGCAGCTCACGCCGGAGCCGGATGCCGCCCTGCGCGCCGCGCGGCACGCGGAGGTGCAGGAAGAAGAAGCCCGCCGCCGTACCGCGCAGGCGGCACGCGAGGCCGGCCTGGCGGCCGAGTTCGAAGCGACCGGCGGCATGCCGGCGCCGGAAGCTGCGCCGGCGCCGATGGCGATCCAGCTGCCCGTTCCGTCCGACGCCGCCGTTCGCCGCGGCGACTTCGACCTGGGCGAGCTGCTCGATGCCGCCGATCGCGTCGCGCATGAGGCGCGCGATCAGGCGCAGGCCTTGCGCGAACAGGCTGCCGGCCAGCTGGCCGAGCTGCCGCCGGCGCCGCCGGTCGCCGCGACCACCACGGAGGAAGCGCTCGCGCGCGCCGCCGGCCATGCCGGTGCGGTGGGCGCACTGAACGAGTTCGGCGCGATCGCCGGCGTGCCGCCCGTCGCGGTCACGCAGATCCAGGAGCTGCATCGCAAGGGGCGGCTGGCCGCGCCCGAACCCAGCGTGCCGGGGCTGCCGCTGCAACCGGAGGTGGCCGCGGCGATCGGCCAGTGGATCCTGCTGCGGCTGCGCGAGGGTGCGTCGCTGCACGGCTGCGATCTGGCCGGTGCCGACCTGCGCGGCGCCATGCTTTCCGGGGCCGATCTGCGCGGCGCGCTGCTCGAAGCGTCGGACCTGCGCGGCGCACGCCTCGACGGCGCGGACCTGAGCGAAGTGGCGCTCACCGGCGCCACGCTGGACGCGGCCGACTGCACCTCGGCGCGCTTCGACGGCGCCAACCTGGGGCGCACGCGGGCGCATGACACGGTGTTCCGCAGCGCCAGTTTCACCGGCGCGCAGGCAGGCGATGCGGACTGGCGCGGCGCGGACTTGGCCGGCGCGCGCTTCGAGCGCTGGATCGCGCCGAACATCGTGCTGGAAGGCGCCAGCCTCGAACACGCCACGCTGGCCGACTGCGTGTTGTTGCACGCGAAGGCCGACGGCAGCCGCTGGGCGCACGCTTCGTTGCAGCGCACGGTGCTGCTGGGGTCCAGTCTCGCCGGCGCGGACTGGCGCGAAGCGGCGCTGGTGCGCAGCGTGCTGATGGAATGCCGGCTCACCGACAGCCTGTGGGCCGGCGCGGACCTCAGCCGCGTGCAGGGCGGCGGCGGCGCGGACTGGGCGCGCGCGGACCTGCAGCGCGTGCGCGCGGACCACAGCAGCTGGCGCGGCGCCAACCTCGCCGATGCCAACCTCGCCGAGGGGCAGTTCCGCGAATGCGACTTCAGCGACGCACGGCTGCCGCGGGCCGTGCTGGAGCGCACGCTGTTCTACCGCTCGCTCTTCATGAGCGGCGAACTGACCGGCTGCCATGCGGAGGCGGCGGATTTCTACCAGGCCATGTGCCGGCGCGCGGACTTCCGCCAGGCGGATCTGCGCGAAGCGAACTTCGTGCAGGCCGAATGCGCCGAGGCGCGCTTCGACCAGGCCCGGCTCGACGGCGTGCGCCTGGAGCCCGGCCGGAGGCTGCCGTGATCGGCTGGGACGACATCGCGCAGCTGCAACGGCTGGGACGGCCGGTCCACGGCGTGGACCTGGGCGCGCTGGATGGCAGCGGACGCGCGATCGACAACCTCGTCGTCAACCGGACGACATGGCGCGGCGCCGCATTGCGCGGCGCGCGCCTGCAGCACGTGACCTTCGTCGACTGCGACCTGCGCGAGGCGGACCTGCGCGAGGCGACGCTCGAAGGGTGCAGCTTCACCCGCTGCCGGCTGGACGGTTCGCGCTGGGAAAAGGCGTCGCTGCAGCAGGCCGCGTTAGCGCTATGCGACCTGCCGGCATCGCTGTGGTCGCAGGCCAGCCTCGCGCTGTCCGCATTCACGCAGGTCGACTTGAAAGGCGCCCGTTTCGACCAGGCGACCCTGTACCGCACCGTCGCCACCCAGTGCGAACTGGGCGGACTGGTGCTTGCCGGGGCCACGCTGACGCAGGCGGTGATTCCCGGCATCGATGCGCGTGGCATGGATGTCGCCGGCCTGATCGCGCAGGCGGCAGTGCTGCAAGGCGCGCGGTTCGATGGCATGGACCTGCGCGGCATCGTGCTGCAGCGCTGCCTGCTCGAAGGCGCCGATTTCACCGGCGCGCGCCTCGACGGCGCCGACCTGCGCGAGGCCAACTTGCGCAAGGCCGTGTTCGCCGGCACCAGCCTGCGCGAGGCGCGCATGGACAACGCCTTGCTGCTGGAGTCGCAATGGAGCGAGGTCGACGCGACCGGCCTCGCCTGCGAGGGCGCGCTGTTCCAGTCCGCCGTGCTGCGCAAGGTGTCGCTGAACGGCGCGCGCGCCACCGGCAGCGTGTGGGATCACGCGCAGCTGGCGGACGTCGACGCCGGCGCAGCGGTCTTCGCATATGCGCGTTTCGATCACGCCACCGGCGCACGCCTGCGTTTCGCCGGCGCGCGGCTGGACTACGCCAGCTTCCACCACACCCGTTTCGTCGATGCCGACCTGCGCGGTGCGCATACGCACCGCGTACGCGGCACCTCGCCGCAGCGCCTTGCCGCCGAGGCCCGCGCCCTTGCCCTGGAGATGCCCTGATGTTCGCCGCCCGCCAAGCCAAATCCGTCCCCGCCGCGCCGGCGTGGTTCGAAGCCGTGATCCGCGAATCGCTGGGCCAGAACAGTTGGCGGCTCGACGACGGCCGCTCCGCCCGGCAGGCGGTGTCCTGCCTGGTGACACCGGAGCCCGGCGATCGCGTGCTGCTGGTCGCCACCGCCAGTGGCGAATGCTTCGTGCTGCACGTGCTGGCCCGCGTCGACGGCTGTCGCGCGACGCTGGCGGTGCCCGGCGCCGACGCGGTGTCGATCCGGCAGGCCGAAGTGGATATCGCTGCCACGCGCAGCATCGCCTTGCGCGCCGCCGGCGACGTGGAGGTGACCTCGGTGCAGGGCACGCTCTCGCTCAATGCGCGGCAGCTGTTCGCCAGCGCAGCCGAGTCGCTGGTGCAGACCGCGCGTACCTACGTCGGCCAGGTCGAGCAATTCCTGCTGGATGCGCGCCAGTTCCTGCGGCTGCACGGTGAGCAGGCGATGATCACCGCGCGGCAGGACGCCAAGATCGATGCCGAGCGCATCAGTCTGGGGTGAGCCATGTTCGCCAACACCAACCTCGGCGTGCTCAACCTGGCCTTCCCGGACGTGTGCTTCGTGCCGGTGCTGGGCGTGCCCACGCCGATGCCGTTCCCGAACATCGCGCTGTCGTTCGCGGATATCCCCGCGCAGTTCCAGGTGATCATCGGCGGCGGCCTGGCGGAGAACCTCGTCACGATCGGCGCCATCAGCAACGGCGACCAGCCGGGTGCCGAGGGCGGGGTGATATCGCACCTGTTCATGGGGCAATTCCGTTCGCTGCTGGGCAGCCTGAAGGTGTTCATGGGCTGCATCCCCGGCACGCATACGTTCGGCGTGGTGGGGCAGAACGGGCTGCTGCCCAATATGGTCGGCGTGTCGCTGACGCCCTCGCAGGTCACCGTGATGGTGCTGAGCTGATGCGCGGCCGGATCGCCCACGCCATCGTCCTCGCGCTGCTGCTGGCCGGCCTGGCCGGCTGCGGCACGGTGAACAAGCTGCTGGGCCGTACGCCGACCACCACGCTGTCGAGCGTGCGCGTGGCGGCGCCGCCCGGGGCCAATCTCAACTCCGCGGCGCAGCTGGACCTGGTCTTCCTGTACGACGCCGCCAGCGCCGAGATGCTGCCCAAGACCGGTCCCGAATGGTTCGCGCAGAAGACCGCCTTGCAGAGCGGCATGGGCCAGAAGATCGACGTCGTGCACCTGGAAATACCGCCGGCGCTGGTAATCGATCCGGTGCCGCTGCCCAAGCGCGCGGGCAAGGCCGTCGCCGTCTACGCCTATGCCAACTACCTGGCCAAGGACGGCCAGGCGCGCGCGGACCTCACCCAGTTCCGGCGCGCCGTGGTGTGGCTCCAGTCCACCCAGATCGCCGTGACCGAACAGCCATGAACCTTGCCGGGGAAGCGCCATGAACGCAGCCGTCGACGCCTTCGATACCTTGCCCGAGCCGGTCTCCTGGTCCGAAGGCATGCTGCTGTCGCCGCACCACTTCCAGCAGAACGACATCTACTGGAACAGCCTGCTGCACCGGCGCCTGCTGATGCTCGACTCCAACAGCTGGGGCGTGCTGGACCTGGCGCTGGACAGCACCGAGCTGGCCAAGGGCCGGGTGGTGCTCCAGCGGCTGCGCTGCGTGATGACCGACGGGCTGGTGATCGACTATCCCGGCCATTTCGCGCCGTCCATGCTCTCGCTGGACCTGAGCGGCAACGACTGGAACCAGCAGAAGACCGTGCGCGTACACCTGCGCGTGCCGGTGCGCGGCAAGGGCGCGGCCAGCGACATCGGCGACATGCAGCGCTACACCATCGAGCGCGGCGAGCTGGAGGCGGACGAGAACACCGGCAAGGACGAGATGGTGGTGGACCGCATGCGGCCGAAGGTGAGCCTGGCCTGCGGCGACAGCATCGCCAAGAGCTATTGCTCGGTGCCGCTGCTGGAACTGTACGGGGACTCGCGCGGCGTGCACCTGGCGCCGTTCCATCCGCCGATGCTGCGTATCGATGCGTCGGCGTTCCAAGGCGATACGGGCCTGCAGCGCGCGCTGGCCTCGCTGTCGGAACTGCTGTGGCGCAAGTACCGCGAACTGCTCGGCCTGCGCCTGGACGAGCGCGGGCAATCGCGGCAGGACGCCGAGACCAGCGCGCAGGTGCAGGCAGCGCGCCACCTGGTGATGGCGCTGCCGGCTTTCGACGTGCTGCTGCAGGCGGGGCACACGCACCCGGCCGATCTGTACCTGGCGTTGTCGCAGCTGGTGGGCTTCGTCGCCGCCACGCCGGGCGCGCCGCCGCCGCCGGTGCTGGGCGCCTACGATCACAACGACTGCCTGCCGGGGTTCATGCGGGCGATCACCTACGTACGCGATCAGCTCGGCCGGCTCAATGCCAACTATCGCGTGCTGGAGTTCCAGCGCGTCGGCGCGTCCGGCTTCCGCATCCAGCTGCCGCGCGGCATCGATACCGGCAAGCTGCTGATCGAGCTGACCCCGCGCGCGGGCCAGAACGCCGCCACGCTGTCGCAATGGCTGGGCAGCGCGCGCATGGCCAGCGAGGAGCTGATCTACCTGCTGGTGCGCCGCCGTTATCCGGGTGCCACCGTGAAGGAGGCGACGCCGGCGCAGGTTGCCGCGCTCAACCTGCGCGCCGGGGCTTACGTCTACGAGGTCGCCAACGCGACCATCGAGGGCGAGGACGGCGCGTCGCGGCCGTTGATCAACGAAGGCCATACCTTCGTCATCCTCGGCGAGCCCGACGAGAACGTGCCGGCGGCGATCACGTTGTACCTGCCACGCGAAGGAGCACCGCCGCGTCCATGAGCGCGAACGACGCCGCTCCCAGTTTCCTGCTGGCGCGCTTTGCCTCGTTCTACGAGGAGGTCGCGCAGATCAAGCTCGCCATTCTCAAGGGCGGGCTGGTCAAGCTGTTGCAGCCGGAAAACCCGCACGGGGAGATGGCGGCGCACGAGATGACCGAGCGCATCGCGCACCGCTTGCTGACAGTGCTGGACCGCCAGTCGCGCGACGTGCAGGCCGCGGCCACCGGCGCGGAACTGGAAGCGTACCGGCGCGCGCGCTACGCCATGGTGGCGCTGGCGGACGAGATCTTCATCCTGGAACTGCACTGGCCCGGCGCCGAGCACTGGCCCGAGCACCTGCTCGAATACACGGTCGAGCGCTCGCGCATCGCCGGCCGGCGGTTCTTCACCCTGGTGGAAGACCTGATGGGCGCGGGTGAGCGCACCGCGCTGGATGCCGACCTCGCCTCTGTGCTGCTGCTGGCGATGCAGCTGGGCTTCCAGGGCATGTATCGCGGGCCGGAAGGAAGGCACAAGCTGCGCGAATACCGCGCGCGGCTGTACCCGCTGGCCAGCGGACGCCGGCTCGGCGCGGTGGACGCGCAGGCTTTCCCGCAGGCCTACGACTACACGGTGGTGTCGGATCGCGACAACACGCGCATCGCGCTCGCGCCCTGGTTGCGCGCCGTGGCCTACGGCGCGCTCGGCTATCTGGTGCTGTCCTCGCTGGTCTGGCTGCTGCTGACCTGGTCGCTGCTGGATGCGATCGGCGGGGCCATATGAGCCTGCCCGCCGCGCCAGCGCCGCCGTCGACCGCGGGCACCGAGGGCTTCAGCCCGCTGTTCCTGGTGCTGGCCGTGCTGGCCGTGGTGGCATTCGTGCTGATCGCGTGGCTGATGTGGCGCGCGCGCTCGAAGGCGATCGCGGCGCGGCCGCCGAAGAATCGCGACGGGCAGAGCCGCTGGGTGCGCCTGCGCGATGCGGTGCGGCGCCGCTATGCAGTGGTCGAGCGAGCGCTGCGCTATGTATGGGCGCGGCGCGATTGGCGCTACCAGAGTTCGTGGCTGCTGCTGCTCGGCTTTCCTGGCGACGGCAAGAGCAGCCTCGCCGCGTCGGTGCCGGAAAGCCTGCAGCGCGCGTCGCGCCTGCGCGAGGCGAAGCAGGAGGCCTACCTCAATGCCGCGGTGCCCCATAGCGAATGGCATTTCCTGGAAAAGGGCATCCTGATCGATCCCGACGGCGTGCTGGGCGAACCGGCGACGATCGGCGCTACCGATGCGCGCTGGAGCGAGATGCTGGCCGACATCGACAGCCTGCGGCCGGACCGCGCGCTGGATGGCATCGTCTGGGTGGTGTCCGCCGAGCGGCTGTGCGCGGCGACGCCGGAACAGCGCGCGGCGCTGGGCCGCTATGCCTATGCGCGCATCCACGAACTGCAGGATGCTTTCGCCTACGCCCTGCCGGTGTACGTGGTGTTCAGCCACTGCGACGCCATTCCCGGTTTCGACAGTTTCTGGAAGGCGCAGGACCCGCGCCTGCGCAGCCAGATCGTCGGCTGGTCCAGCCCCACCCTGGACGACAATGGCCTGCCGGCCGACTGGGTACCCAAGGCCTTCGACAAGGTGATCGACGGCCTGCGCAGCCTGGTGCTGGCGGCGGCCACCGGCAAGGACCACATCGACGACGTCGACGGCTTTTTCCTGTTCCCGCAGCACATGCGCAGCCTGCAGGGGCCGGCGCTGGACTTCCTCGGCACGCTGTTCAAGACCAATGTGTACGAGACGCGCTCGTTCTGCCGCGGGCTGTACTTCGTCGGCGTGGTCGGCGCGGCGGACCTGCCGGACGTGGACGGACCGCGCAAGGACGTGTCCTTCGTCGAAGGCTTGATCCGCGACAAGGCGCTGGCTGAGCAACGTCTGTCGCAGCGCACGCAGAAGGGATTGCTGGCGCGCAATCGGTTGATCCGGCGCCTGCAGTTGACGGTGGTGGGCATCTCGCTGGCGCTGGCGATCGCGCTGCCGTGGAGCGCCACGCAGGTGAACCAGCACGCACAGGGCCTGCGCGACACGCTGCTGAACATCTCGCTCAACAGCAAGACGCTGGCCCAGCGCGGCTGCCTGGACCAGGAACACGTCTACAAGCTGGTGGCGCAGATCACCACCTTGAGCGAAGACACGCGCTACGCCGCTATCCCGCTGTCGTGGGTGGACGGGCGTATCCACCACGGCATTACCGACGTAGTGTCGAAGAACGCGCTGCAGCAGGTAATCCTGCCGTCGATGGCCTGCAAGCTGTCGCAGCGCATCGAAGAGCTGTCGGCGGCGACGCTGCGGCTCTCGGAAGCCCAGGCGGCGCCGGATGCGGTGTATGCCAACTACGTCGGCCAATTGAAGCGCCAGCTCAACGAGCTTTCCGCGCTGGAGGACAACTTGCAGCGGTTCGCGCGCATCGCGCAGCCGGGCATGATCGAGCAGCGCGGTCTGCTGCTGGATTTCGGCGCGCTGGCCGACTACCTCTACGGCAGCCCGCTGCCGGGGGACACCATCCGGCGCGACAGCCCCTTGGCCGATGCGCTGTCGGCGGCAAGCTATGCGGACGTGCCGTCGATCTCCGCCGACCTGCGCGAGCGCCTGGGCAAGCAGTTCGAACGCATGGCCGCGCAGGCCGAGAACGACCTGCTGCACCGCGCCGCCGCCGGCGTGCCGCTGCTGTCCACCCTGCAGGAGGGCAAGCCGCCCCTGCTCGATACCCTGCGCGGTTTCAACAGCTGGCTCGCCTGGGTGCACAACCGCTGGCTGCTCAGCACGCCGGAGGACAACCCCTGCACGCGCATGGGTAGCGAGATCGCGCCGGGTATCGAGGACCTGATCAAGCATCACCGCTACGACCCGAGCCTGCGCAGCACGCTGGGTTACTTCGACCTGGACAGCTGCTACCAGCCGGCGGTGGACAGCCTGCGCAGCGCGACGCTGGCGCCGTACGGCTCGCTGTTCGTGGTCAACCCCTCCAACCACCAGCTCGAAGGCATCAGCCCCGGGCTGGGGCGCGAGGTCGGCGGATTGCACGCACTGGCCGATACGACCTTCATGCAGATCAAGTCGCCGCTGCCGTACAGCTGCAACGGCGCGGCCGGCGGCTGGCGGCCGAGCACCTTCGACGGGATCCTGGCGCAGCTGCGCGAGTACCAGGAGTTTGCCAGCCGCGAAAAGCTGGGCCAGGTGGGCGCGGCCTCGGACCAGCCGCTGTACGAGCGCCTGGCGCGCACGCAGTTGCGGCTGGCGCTGCAGGACACCCTGGCGCGCAACCAGCGCGGACAGGTGCAGGCGGTCGACACCGGCCTGGATGCCACTTCGCAGTTGGATCGCGAGCTGGCCGAGGAAAGTTCGAGCCTGTCCGCCGCACTCGATCCGATGCTGCAGGCCCAGCAGCGCATGCGCCAGCTTGGCTTCGGCAATGTGGCGGACGAAGTCGGCCAGTGCGCGCAGAACTACGCTTCTAGCATGCTGCTGGACGTCTCCACGCTGGGTTCGTCCAGCCATCTCTACGACCCGCCGCTGCAAGGAGGCGGCAACGAGGCGGCGCCGCTGTTCGATCTGGGCAGTACGCCGGTGCTGCAGGGCTATCTGGATCGCCAGCTGCAGCGCGTGCAGGTGCTGTCGCGCTATGCGGCGCCGTTCGTCACGCTGCTGCGGCAGATGCAGGGCGTCAACAACAGCCAGCGCCTCAACACCCAGGTCGATGCGTATTGGGGCGGCACCATTACGGAGCTCAACCGCGCGGTGCAGTTCGCCGATCCGGCAGGGCAGGTGGCGCACCTCAACGATTTCTTCCTGAAGCAGCTGGCGAGCCTCAGCTATGCGAACTGCGAAGCCACGCTGGCCGGCTACAACGCGCCGCCGGTGGGCAACGACCTGTTCTCCGCACGCCGCACCGAGATGGAGAAGCAGGCGCGCGCGGCCTGCACGGGCCGCGGCCAGGCCAGCTCCGACCTGCATTACGCGCGCATCGGCATGCTGTTCAACAGCCAGCTGGCAGGGCGCTATCCGTTCGGCCCGGCCGATTCGCGCGAGGTATCGCCGGCGGTGGTCAAGGCGTTCTTCGTCTACTACGCCAAGGAAAAGCCGGAACTGAAGGCCTGGCTGGAACACGCGTCCACCACCGGGGCCGCCGGCGCGCGCGCCGCGAAGATGAAGGCCTTCGTCGACCAGCTCGACGCGGTGGAAGCCTTCTTCGCCGGCAATCTCTCGGCGCAGCCGCAGAGCCTGCCGATCCAGGTGAAAGCCGGTTTCCGCGCCTTGCCCGACCGTTCGCCGATCAGCAATCAGCTGATCGGCTGGACGTTGCGCGCGGGCGGCGCGCAGGGCGCGGCCTGGCCGGGCGCGGACGAGAGCTTCGCCTGGAGCGTCGGCACGCCGTTGTCGCTGGACCTGCAATGGGCCGACCGCTCGCGCTACATGCCGCTGCCCGACGCCGCGCAGCCGGAGCTGCGCAGCAGCGGTTACCACGCCGTGTTCGAGACCGGCGGCGCCTGGGCCCTGCTGCGCTGGCTGGATACGCATGGCGCGTCCGCCGATACGGGATCGCTCGACGCGGGCCAGCGCCTGCTGCGCTTCCGCGTGCCGGTGCTCGACGCCAACGCGGCGACCGACGGCAAGTCGAACGAGCAGGCGGACCTTTATCTGACCCTGAAACTTTCCGGCACCGACCCGGCCACCAAGGCCGCGGTACCGCTGGAAGCGCCCGCGTTCCCGCGCGAGGCGCCCGTGCTGTGGTGAAACCCTTGGGAGTGGTGCGATGAGCCAGCAAGCGCAAGCCAGGACGATGGATGCCCTACCGGACGAGGTGCCGGTGGCGTGCGACGACGGCGGTTATTTCGAACGCCGGCTCGGCCTCCCGCTCGCGCGGCTGCTGGCGCCCCTGGACGGCCCGCTGCCCGCCGGCGTGCCGGCGCGCGAAAACATGGGCTTCCGCATGATCCAGCAACTGCGCCAGAGCGACGACACCACATTGCCGCAGGGCGCGTGGGTGACCGAGCTGCGGCGTGCCAACTGGCCGAAGGTGGCGCAACTGTCTGCGGGCATGCTCGATACCGTCGGCAAGGACCTGCAGCTCGGCGCATGGATGCTGGAGGCCGAGCTGCATCAGTGCGGCTACGTCGCGCTGGCCCCGTGCTTCGCGCTGCTGCGCGGCTTGTGCGAGGCGTGGTGGGACGAACTGCACCCGCGCGCGGACGGCGACGGCTACGACGCGCGCTGCAACATCGTCCGCTGGATCAACGAGAAGCTGCTCAACGCCATCTCGCTGCTGCCGCTGGCCGAGGACGACGATCACGCGGCGAGCTGGTCGGAGTGGGAGCTGGCGCATTATCACGAGCGCCTGCGCGCGGTGAACGGCAACCTGCCGGACGAGGCGCAGGAGGCCGCCTCGCTGGAGGACCTGCAGGGACTGCTGGCGCGCATGGGCGCGGCGTCCCTGCGCGAGCGCCACGCCGTGCTGGGCGATGGCCGCGCCGCGCTCGCCGCCTTCGAGCAGTCGCTGCGCGATCGCCTTGGTCCCGAAACGCCCTCGCTGGGCAAGCTGGACGACCTGCTGGCGCGTATCGAAGCGCTGCTGCGCGGCGAACTGACCCGGCGCGGGCCGGTCGCACTGCCGCAGGCGAGCGCGCTGTCGCACGGCGATCCTGATACCGGCGTCGACGAGCAAGACGGCGATGCCGAAGAGCCGCCGCGCGGCATGGCCGACCTGCTCGGCGAGCGCGAACGTGCCTACCAGGTGCTGGCCGAGATCGGCGATTACCTGATGCAGGTGGAACCGCACAGTCCCGTGCCGTACCTGATCCGCCGCGCGGTGGCGTGGGGCGGACTGAACGCGGCCGAGCTGTACCGGGAGGTGTTTCAGCAAGGGGGCGGGCGGATCGACATCTTCGAGCTGCTCGGTGGCGAAACGGACGCGTGACGTCTATCGATAAGGGAGATGCGGGCCATGCCTGCTTGGACACGGCGAGACATCAAAGAGAACGGCACGACGATCGGCCGGATTCATTATGCGCAGATCGACCAGCCCCGCTATCGAGCCTTCAAGGCCAAGGCCGACATCGACCGGGTCAATCGCTTCGGGCAGCGGAAGAGCAAATATCCGGGTGTCGGCGGCGGCGTGAAGAAAGTCTACGTATCGGCGAAGCTGCGCACGCGCCCCGCTGGCGCCGCGCGCGACAACCTGGCCGGCATCGGCGTGGTCAACCCGCACTACGTGCCGGCCAATGTGCATAAGGCGCATCTGGCCTCGGACCGCTTCGGCGGGCCGAGCATCAAGCGCAATCTGGTCAACGAAAAGAGCCGGATCAACCTCAGCGCGCACAAGACCATCGAAAACCGCATCGCGCGCATGATCAAGGCGGGCACGGTGCCGGGCGACACCAATCCCAACCGGAACCGCGCCGGCCTGATCGTCAAGGAAACCTACAGCCCCGGCGGGCAGCCGACCGGGCGTACCTACATGGTGAGCGTGAAGGACCACAACACCAACACCCGCAGCTATCACAAGCTGACTTTTACGCGGCTCTGAAACGATGAGGCGCGCACCGCAGGAGCCGTCCATGCCCCATGCCGCGAAATGAAGCGGCATCGAAGCAAATGGCTGCACCGGGTACGCGCGGGTGGGCTATCGCCGACGGCGCCGCCCAATAGCCGGGGACATTGACGCTCCGCTCTCCCCATTCCGTGCGCTACGAAGGAAACCGCACATGCCCAAGAAACAGAACTCGAACTGGACCTGGTCCTTCGTCAAGGACGGCCATACCAACGTGGGGCGTATCAATTACGCGGCGAGCACCAAGCAGGAATATGGCGCCTTCAAGACCAAGGCCAACCTGACGCGCGGCGTGCCCCGTTTCGGGCAGCGCCAGAAAAACTATCTGGCGGCGCAGGGCGGCGGCATTCGCAAGACCTACGTGTCGGCTTCCTTGCGTCGACGCATGCCGCGCGCCAAGCGCGCCGACCTGGCGCCCATCGGCGTCCTCAACCCCGGCTTCGCTCCCCCCGGCGGCGGACACAAGTCGCACCTGGTTCCCGACATCTTCGGCGGGCCGAGCAGCGCGCTGAATCTGATCAACGAAACGAAACGGATCAACACCAGCGGACACAAGCGCATCGAGAACCGCATCGGCCGGTTGATCGAGGCAGTGACCGCAGCCAACGACAAGAGTCCCACGGCCAAGCGCGGCGGATTGGTAATGCGTGAGGATTACAACCAGCAGGGCAGGGCGACCAAGCGCGTCTACATGGTGAGCGTGAAGAACCGCGCGAACAACACGCGTACGTACCACAAGCTGACATTCACCCGGCTGTAGTCCACACACCGCAGGAGAAGGCATATGCCCAAAGAGAGCCTGAGGACGAGGATCGCCAACAAGTTCGCCGAGGCGAACAGCCGGGGCGTGGCGCCCACGCTCGCCAAACGCGAGCAGCGTTTCGTCGACCACATCACCAACCGGCTGGCCAAGGCCAACGAGAGCGGCAAGCGCACGAACATCTCCCAGCGCTGGGCGCCGGTGGTGGCGCGGGTAGCACGTTCGCCGCAGGCCGGCTTCACGCCGGAGCTGCTGCGTGCGCAGAAGCAGAAGCTCAAGCCGGTGGAGGAGGTGCGCGTCCACGGCGAATTGAACAATGTGCAGGCCAAGCGGGCGGCGGGGCAGGACGTCGGCGCATTCATGGATCTGGCGCGGGATGCCCGAAGCTCGATGCACACGCTGATGAGCCAGCCGGTCGGCCGCCGGATGATGACGGAGATCGACACCCGCACCGCGCAGAACCGCGCCCATGCCGGCGATCAGGCCAAGGTGTACATCCGTTCGCTGAAGGCCGGCGACACCTCGAACATGAACTCGCCGCACATCGGGCAAGGTATGACGGAGGGTTACCGGTTCGACGGCAGGGAAGGGCGCGGCTGGGGCAGCGAGGTGCGCATCGATCCCAACGCGGCCACGGCCAACCGCTTCATCGGCCTGGGCCACGAAATGGTGCACGCGCATCGCCTGGCGCACGGCAAGGCGGTCGGTGTGCCGCAGCTCAACCAGGCCAACCATCCCTTGTTCCACGATCCGCTCTCGCAGGGCGCGATCGTGGAACCGAAGGACAACCTGCGGCTGGGCCAGCATCTGATGAACGTGGTGCAGCAGGCCGGCCACCACCAGGAGGAATTCGAGACAGTGGGATTGAGCCGCACGCCACGCGGCGCGTTCAACCCCAGCGAGAACGCCTTGCGCCAGGAACATGGACTCGCCCTGCGCACGAACTACAGCGGCCTGCGCCCCGGGCATCTGGACGAGACGATCGCGCAAAGCGACGCCCTGTTCGACAAGCGCTCCGTCGCCACCAAGGCCTGGCACGGCATGTTCGGCGGCTCACCGGCGCCGACGCCGGTGAGTGGGATGATCAAGCGGTACAAGGATTGAGTGGTTCGTTGTCGTGCTCGTGCAGAAGCGCGCTGTCGCAGAAGCGTTCCCGCGAGCACCCGCCCCTCATCCCGCCTTCTCCCCGGAGGGGAGAAGGAGAAGTGCAGTACCGCGGCAAGCAGCCAACGACCCAACAAGAGCGAGCGAAGCGACGCTCCGTAACGCTCTTGTTCTCCCGGGTTCCCTTCGCGGCGGTGAGGGTTGGACGATCAGGCCGCCGAAGGCGGGCGGGGACAGGGATGTCCCCGCCTTTTCGATCAGGGCAGGATGCCCTGTCGAAAAGCCCGGCCAGCCCTCAACGCACCCGCAGCAGCGAAGGCTGCGGAGGGCGCCGCGCAGGGGGCCCTTCTTCTTGGTTACTTCTTCTTGGGCAAGCAAGAAGAAGTAACTCGCTCTCCGGCAGGGGAGCGAAACCCTCGCCCCGCGAGGGGCGAGACCAGACTGGCGACCGCCTCGCACCGGGTCCCGGCCTGCGCCGGAATGACGAGTACATGAGGGCGAGGCGACCCTTAGCGCCCATTGCGGTTCGCAAGCTCACCCCAACCTACGCGCTCGCCCCGCCAGGGACGAGACAAGCAGCCATAAGGCGACACCAAGATGCGGCCGCGCATGTGCCTCCTGACAGGGTTGCCCGCCGCCACGGCAGGTTATAGTCCCGCGATCGTTCCCGGGGAGACAAACATGCGACGCACGCATCTGGCTTCATTCGCCGGCGCCATGGCCGCCACCTTCTGCATGGCGCTGCCTTACACCGCCATGGCCCAGGCCAAGGACCCGCAGGCCGAGCAGATCGCCAAGCGCAACGCCACCGAGAAAGAGCTGGAAGAGGTGGCGGTGGTCGACCGCAAGGTGATGGTGAAGATGCGCGACGGCAAGCGCATGGCCGCGGACATCTACCGGCCCAAGAGCGCAGGCAAGGTGCCGACGATCTTTTCGCGCACGCCGTACAACTTCAATTACTGGGACGTGAAACTCGGCGCCCCGCGCGACATGAAGCGCGCGCTCGATGCGGTGAAGCATGGCTACGCCTATGTCGAGATGAACGAGCGCGGCCATTTCTTCTCCGAAGGCAACTACGACATCCTCGGCGCGCCGATCACCGACGGCGTGGACGCGGTGCGCTGGATTTCCTCGCAGCCATGGTCCAGCGGCAAGGTGGGCACCACCGGCTGCTCGTCCACCGCGGAGTGGCAGATGGCGGTGGTGGCGCAGAACGAACCGGCGCTGGCCACCTTCAACGTGCAGGGCTTCGGCGCCGGCGTGGGCCGGGTCGGCCCGTACTACGAGCAGGGCAACTGGTACCGCGGTGGAGCGGTGCAGATGCTGTTCATTGCGTGGATCTACGACTACGGCATCCAGAACCAGGTGCGGCCGCTGTTCTCGGCCAACTACACGCAGGCCGAGCTGGCCAACGCCTCGCGCTTCTACGACCTGGCGCCGCAGATGCCGCCGGTGGACTGGGACAAGGCGTTCTGGCACCTGCCGGAGAAGGACATCATCAAGGCCGTCGGCGGCCCGCCGGGCATCTTCGAGACGCGCATGCCGGTGGCCACCGGCGGCAACATGATCGCGCGCGCGCCGAACGATCCGGCCTGGTACAAGGGCGGGCTGTGGCACGACAACATGAAGATCGCCAAGCCGGGCCTGTGGTTCATGAGCTGGTTCGACGTGTCGGTGTCGCCGAACCTGGCCGCCTACAACGAAGTGCGCCGCACCGCGCCGAAGGCCATCGCCGACGAGCAGTACGCGGTCATCGCGCCGGTGCTGCATTGCGCCTATACCCGCGCCACCGAGCACACCATGGTCGGCGACCTGGACATGGGTGACGCGCGCTTCGACTACGACGCGCTGGTGTTCGGCTGGTTCGACCGCTTTCTCAAGGGCGAGGACAGCGAAGCGGTAAAGAAGCAGCCCAAGGTGATGTACTACCTGATGGGCAAGAACGAGTGGAAGAAGGCCGACACCTGGCCGCCGGCCGGCGCGACGGCGAAGACGCTCTACTTCACCAGCGGCGGCAAGGCGAACACGCTGTACGGCGACGGCAAGCTGGTGGAACAGGCGGGTGGAGACGACCAGCCCGACCAGTTCGTCTATGACCCGATGAATCCCGTGCCTACCTATGGCGGCGGCGGTTGCTGCCAGGGCAACGCGGTGAAGTTCGGCTCGTACGACCAGCGCAAGGAAGAGGCCCGCAACGACGTGCTGGTGTACGACACCGAGCCGTTCAAGGAAGGCACCGAGGTCAGCGGGCCGATCACCGTGACCCTGCAGGTCTCGTCCAGCGCCAAGGACACCGACTTCACCTTCAAGGTGATCGACGTGTACCCGGACGGCCGTGCCTTCAACGTCACCGAGAACATCCAGCGCATGCGCTATCGCAACGGCTACGACAAGCCGCTTGCGTGGATGAAGCCCGGCGAGGTGTATCCGGTGACGTTCCAGCCGATCGACACCAGCTACTACTTCAAGCCCGGCCACAAGCTGCGCGTAGCGGTGTCCAGCAGCAACTTCCCGCGCTTCGACCGCAACCTCAACACGGGTGGCAACAACTACGACGAGACTGACGGCGTGATCGCGCACAACGCGGTGCACCACGGCGGGACCTATCCGTCGAAGATCGTGCTGACCGTGGTGCCGGCGGCGCCCGAGAAGGACTGACGGAGCGCGACGGTGGCTTCGACAAGCGCGGGCAGCCGTCCGCCGCCGGCCTGGCGTCGCTACGGCCTTGCGTTCTGGGTGCTGTTGCTGGTGCTGATCGGTGCCCTGCGCGCGCTCAACCGGTATCTGATCGACGTCGCCAACGGGCACCCTTCGCTGTTCGTGCCGAAGCTGATCGAGGAGCTGACCGGCTCGCTCAGCTTCGGCGCGTTCCTGCCGCCGGTGTTCGTCGCGCTGCGGCGCATCCGCGGTCGGCCGTGGCTGTGGCACCTGGCCGTGTTCGCTGCGCTGACGGTGGCGCAAACCAGCCTGATGATCGCCCTGCGGCAGGTGGTGTTCGGGCTGGCGGACCTGCCGGGTTATGCCTATCCGCCCACGCTGTGGCGCTACCTGATGGAGCTGCCGACGCAGCTGTTCTTCTACGCGATGATCGCCATCGGCCTGTGGCTGTTCGATCGCTACCGCGAGGGGCGCGAGCGCGAGTTGCGCGCGGCGCAGCTGGAATCGGCACTGTCGGAGGCGCGACTGGAAGCCTTGCGGCTTCAGTTGAATCCGCATTTCCTGTTCAACACGCTCAATGCCGTGTCCGAACTGATGTACGACCGGCCGGCCGTGGCCGACGAAATGCTCTCGCGCATCGGCGCGCTGCTGCGCGCCACGCTCTCCGCCGGCGCGCAGGAGCATCGCCTGGCCGACGAGTGGGGTTTGCTGACGCTGTACATGGACATCCAGCGTGCGCGCTTCGGCGACGGCCTGGACGCGCGCGTGGACAGCGACCCGGCGCTGGACGATCTGCGCATCCCGTTCCTGCTGCTGCAACCGCTGGTGGAGAACGCCATCGAGCACGGCGGGCAGGGCGACCGGCGGCTGGTGCGCGTCGAGGCGGCGCGCGAGGCGGATCGCCTCACCTTGCGCGTGCGCGACGGCGGCGGTGGCGTGGCGCGAGCAGGGCATGGCATCGGGTTGGGCAATGTCGGCGCGCGCCTGCGCCATCTCTATGGCGAGGATGCCGGTGTGCGCCTGGAACCGGTGCCGGAAGGCGGCAGCCTGGTCACCGTGTGGCTGCCGGCGCGGCGCTGGGAGGCGGCATGACGCTGCGCGCCGTGGTGGTGGACGACGAGGCGCCGGCACGCGCGAAACTGCGGCGCTATCTGGCCGCATCGGAGGGCATCGCCTGGGTGGGCGAGGCCGGCGACGGGCGCGAGGCAGTGGCGCTGATCCGGCGCGAGCGGCCGGACGTGGTGTTCCTGGACATCAACATGCCCGGCATGGACGGCTTCGCGGTGCTGCAGGCGCTGGGCGATCCGCTGCCGGCGGAGATCGTGTTCGTCACCGCACGCGACGATCAGGCGGTGCGCGCATTCGAGATCCATGCCTTCGATTACCTGCTCAAGCCGGTGGGGCCGGAGCGCTTCCAGTCGGCGATCCGGCGCCTGCGCGAGAAGGTGGTGCCGGCGCTGTCCGTCGGTGCGCGTGTGGATGGTCTGCTGGAGAGCGCGCCGCCGCCTTCGCATTACCTGGAGCGCGTGCTGCTGCCCTCCGGCGACACCGCGGAACTGGTGCCGGTGGAGCGCATCGACCGCATCGAATCGGATCGCAACTATCTACAGATCTTCGTGGACGGCGCGCCGCGGCGTTTGCGCGGCACGCTGGATGCCATGCAGGCCAGGCTGCATCCTTCGCGGTTCGTTCGCGTGAACCGCTCCACCGTGGTGCAACTGGATGCGATCCGGGAAGTGCAGCCGTGGCCCGACGGCGAGAAGCGGTTATTGCTGCGCGACGGCTCGCGGGTGACCTGGACGAAGCGTTACCTGGAAGACCTCCCGCCGGGCGTATCCCTCTGACCCGGTAAGGGCTGGCGGCGTCCTTCGTCCCTGGCGTGCCGGTCTTCGTCCCTGCGGCCTCCCACCGGTCTGCATAAGCTCCGCAGACTGCGCTCCAACCTCATGGAGAGCGTCATGCGCAGAAAAACCGTCATCCTCGGAACCCTCGTCGTCGTCCTCGCCGCGGGAGGCTATGGCCTGTCCCGGCTCCATCAGGCGCTACGCGTCGCTGCTGGTGTCGCGGCCCATCACGTCTGTTCGATGACCTTCGTCGGCGGGCAGGACCCGGACCGCACCTACCGGGAGCTGGTGGTGCCGATGGTCGGCGAACTGGCTGGCGGCCTGCTCAAGCCCCAGGTCTCGCGCGATGCCGGCAGCGTCGAGGTGTCCGGCCCACTCACGCGGCTGGCCCGGGCAGATTTCACGCCGGGGTACGGTTGCCGGCTCGCGCTCCCCGGCAACCGGCCGTTGACGCCGGTCGCGCCCGCTGCGATCGCGCCCGCTCCGGATGGCTTCGCACCGGCCGGCCGGATCGCTTCCGACAAGCCCGGTGTGACCGCCGCGCTCGACCGCGTCTTCGCCGAACGCACGGGCGAGCCGGTCAAGCGCGTCAAGGCGGTGGTGATCGTGAAGGATGGGCGCGTGGTGGCCGAGCGCTATGCCGATGGCGTGGACGAGCACTCGCCGCTGATCAGCTTTTCCGTCGCCAAGTCGTTCACCAACGCGCTGCTGGGCATCCTCGCGCGGCAGGGCCGGCTGCGCATGGACGAGCCGTTGAATGCGCCCGAATGGCAAGACAAGGGCGATCCGCGCCGTGCTATCACGTTGGAAGATCTGCTGCGCATGCGCAGTGGACTCGCGGTAGAGGAAGCCGAGTCGGCGTTCAGCCCGGTGGCGCGGATGGAATTCCTGCATGCCGACATGGCGGGCTTCGCCGCCGCGCAGCCGGCGAAGGAGCCGCCGGGCCGCACCTGGGAATACACCTCCGCCGACACCGTGCTGCTTTCGCGCAAGATCGGCGGCCTCGTCGGCGGCGGTCCGGCGGGCCTGCGCGACTTCGCGCGTCGCGAGCTGTTCGCGCCGCTGGGCATGGGCGATGTCACGATGGAATTCGATGGCGCCGGCACCTTCGTCGGGTCCACCTATGTGTATGCCAGTGCCCGCGACTATGCGCGCCTGGGCTGGCTTTACCTGCGCGACGGCGTCGCGCCCGACGGCCGCCGGCTGCTGCCCGAAGGCTGGATGGACTGGTCGCGCCGTTCGACCCTGGGCGCACCGTACGGCGCCGGCTTCTGGACCAACGACGGCCCGAGCGAGCCCGCGCAGTGGCGGGTGAAGGGCGGCTATCCCAAGGACGGCTTCTTCGCCAGCGGCACCATGGGCCAGCGCATTTACGTGGTGCCGTCGGCGGGGCTGGTGATCACCCGCTTCGGCTATTCGGCGCCGCCGTACTACGGCATGGCCGACGACGTGGCGCTGATCAAGGCGGCGATCGAGGCGTACCCGTAGTGCGCGTGCGAATGGCGCCGCCGGCCCCGCGAGGCAGGCGCCGATGACGAGGCACCGCGCGCCGGCCGGCGGCAGCTCAGCGCGGCGGCGCGGGCTCGCCGCAGACCTGCAGCACGAAGTCGAGGAACGCCCGCGTCTTGGCCGGCACGTAGCGGCGCGAGGGATACAGCGCGTACAGCGGAAAGCGCTCGTCCGGCCAGTCGGGAAACAGTTCGACCAGCTTGCCCTTGGCGAGCAGATCGCCGATGCCCAGCGACATCATCTGCGCGATCCCATAGCCGGCAAGGCAGGCGCTGAGCATGGTGCCGACGTCGTTGACGACCAGCCGCCCCCCGGTATCGACGCTCAGCCGTTGCCGCTTGCGGTGGAATTCCCAGGCGAACGGGCGCCCGCTCTCCGGATCGCGGAATTCGATGCAGGCGTGGCGGCCTTCGCCCAGTGCCTGCGGTGTGGCCGGCCGGCCGTGGCGGCGCAGGTAGGCCGGCGACGCCACGGTGAGCACGCGCGTTTCCAGGAGCTTGCGCGCGACCAGGGCGGATGGGCGCGGCTCGCCGAAATGGATGGCCAGGTCGAAGCCTTCGCTGACCAGGTCGCCGGGCTGGTCGCGCACGACCAGTTCCACGCGCAGCTCCGGATAGCGCGCCATGAACTCAGCCAGGCGAGGCGCCAGCAGCATCTGCGCGAATAGCGGGTCGAGCAGGCTGACCCGCAAGGTGCCGCGCACCATGCCCGCGCCGGCCGAGGCGCGCTCGACGGCTTCTTCCAGTTCGGCCATCAGCGGCAGCACCTGGGCGTGGAAGCGCCGGCCATCCTCGGTCAATGCCACCGAACGGGTGGTGCGGTCGAACAGGCGGATGCCCAGCCGCTGCTCCAGCCGTGCAACGGCACGGCTGACGCCGGGCTGCGACATGTCCAGCAGGTCGCCGGCACGCGCGAAGCTGCCGCTCTCGACCACGGCGAAGAACACGCGCAGGCCGGCCAGGGTGCGTTCGTCGAATCCACTCATGCGTACGAATCATCAATGAAATGACATCCATGTTATCGCCGCAGGCTGGCCGGCGTCGAACAATGCGTCCCGACCGCGGCATCCGCCGCTTTCTGGAGACACAGACATGTATGCCGTTACGGGTATCACGGGGCAGGTGGGTGGCGCGGTGGCGCGCGCCTTGCTGGCACAGGGCAAGGCCGTGCGGGCGGTGGTGCGCGACGCCGCGAAGGGGGAGGCCTGGCGCGCGCGCGGCTGCGAGGTCGCGGTCGCCGGCCACGACGATGCCGATGCACTGGCACGCGCCTTCGCGGGCACGCAGGGCGTGTTCCTGATGGTGCCGCCGGATTACGATCCCGCGCCGGGCTTTCCGCTGATCCATGCCCAGGCCGAGATCTTCGTGCGCGCCATCGAAGCGGCGCAGCCGGGGCGGGTGCTATACCTTTCCACCATCGGCGCACACGTGGCGGAGCCCAATCTGCTGAACAATGCGCGGTGGCTGGAGCGCGCACTGAGCCGCCTGCCGGTTCCGGTGGCGTTCCTGCGGCCGGCGTGGTTCATGGAGAACGCGTCCTGGGATCTGCCCGCGGCGCGCGAAGGCGTGATCCGCAGTTTCCTGCAGCCGCTGGAGCACCGCATTTCGATGGTCTCGACCGAGGACATCGGCGTGGCCGCCGCCGACCTGCTTGCACGCGGCTGGGACGGGACGCGCATCGAGGAACTGGAAGGTCCCGACCGTTACAGTGCGCAGGACATCGCGGCAGCCTTCGCGGCGGCGCTCGGCCGCCCGGTGCGCGCCGAGGCGATTCCGCGCGAGCAGTGGGAAGCGTTGTTTCGCCAGCAGGGTTCACGCTATCCCGAGCCGCGCATGCGCATGCTGGACGGGTTCAACGAGGATTGGATCGCTTTCGAAGGCGTCCCCCACCGCGGCAGGACGAGCCTGGAAACCGCGCTGCGACGCCTCGTCGAGCGGGCGGGTTGAAAGAGGAGCATGTCATGTCACGCGTTTTCATCACCGGTTCCAGCGACGGCCTTGGGCGCATGGCCGCCCAGCTGCTGGCGGAACAAGGCCACCAGGTGGTACTGCATGCGCGCAATGCGAGCCGCGCCGCCGATGCCAGGGCGAGCGTGCCGCAGGCGGAGGCGGTGGTCGTCGGCGACCTTTCCGGCCTCGCGCAGATGCGCGCCGTTGCGGAACAGGTCAACCGTCTCGGCCGGTTCGATGCGGTGATCCACAACGCCGCAGTGGGGTACCAGGAGCGCGCGCGTGTCGCGACGGAGGACGGCCTGCCGCAGGTGTTCGCGGTGAATTCGCTGGCGCCTTACGTGCTCACCGCCTTGATCGAGCGGCCGCGGCGGCTGGTCTATCTCAGCTCCAGGCTGCACCAGAGCGCGCAGCCGCACCTGGACGATGTGGCCTGGACCCGCCGCCGCTGGGACGGCCTGGCGGCCTATTCGGAAAGCAAGCTGCACGACGTCATGCTGGCTTTCGCGGTGGCGCGGCGCTGGCCGGACGTCTACGCCAATGCGGTCGAGCCCGGCTGGGTGGCGACGAAAATGGGCGGACCGGGCGCGCCCGACGACCTGGACCAGGCGCATCGCACGCAGGTGTGGCTGGCGGCGGGCGAGGATCCGGCGGCCGACGTGTCGGGCGGCTACTTCTATCACCTGGCACCGCGCGAGACGCACCCGGCGGCGCGCGACGAAGCGCAGCAGGAGGCGTTGCTGGAGGTGTGCGCGCGCCTGTCCGGCGTGAAGCTGGACTGAGCCGCGGGCCGAACGTGAATGCGATGGAGATGCGATGGCCGGCGCATCTCCCGCTACATGCTCCGCCGGCTACACGTGCCCTGATTCGAGCAGCACGTACTCGCCATCGTCGGTCGATCCGCGCCCCGCTTCGGCGAATCCGTGCGCGCGATAGAACGCCAGTGCGCGCTCGTTGCGAACCAGGCATTTGAGCCGCAGCGGTTCGCGCGGCCACCCGGCTGCGCACAGCAGGGCATGGCCGATACCCTCACGCTGCCGCTCCTGGGCGACGAAGAGGTGATGGATGAAGGCGTCCGGCTCCCATACCGAGACGAAACCGGTCACGGCGCCTGCCTCGTCTTCGGCGACCAGTATGCGCTCGCCGCGCGTCTGCGCGTCGAAGTCGCCCGGATGGAATTGCTCGGCGGGCAGCCAGTCGAACGTGACCCGCCGCGCATGGAGGAAGAGTGCGCGCAGCACCGGACGGTCGGCGTCAGTCGCCGGCCGGACGCCTATCGTCATGCGCGATGCGCCGCTCAAAAGGCGACCAGCGCGGATTGGCCCATGATCGCGCCGCTGCGGCGGATGAAGACGTTGTACGTCTCGTTGTCCGAGCTCGGCAGCTTGGCGCCGCGGCTGGCGTAGGCGGTGACGAAGTCCATGGTGAGCTGGTGGTGTTCCGATTGCAGGCGCTGCTGCTCGGCCGGGTCCGTCGCGTGCTGATAGCGCTCATATAGATCGCGCAGCTTGAGCGAGGCGTTCTGCAGCCCCGGATCGGTGAATGCCGGCAGCGGGGCGGGCGGCACCGGCTTATGCGGCGCGGCGGCGGCGTGTTGCCGGTTCTTTTCGAAGAAGCCCGGCTGGCCGGTCTGCTTCTCGAAGTACGCCACGAAGTCCGGGGCGGTGAAGATCTTGCGGAAGATATTGCCGCCGTTGCCGGCGTCGTAGCCCGTGAGCGAATCGGGGAAAGGCTCGGTCACGCCGAAGCGCCAGTCCTTCTCGATGAACAGGCTGTCGGCCAGCTCGAAGGGGCCGTGGAACTCCACACCGTCGAGCTGAAACGGTCCGCCGCCCGCGGGCATGAAGTTCTTGGCCTTCGAGGCTTCGGTGACGTAGGTCGCGCTGACGATCACGTAATCGCTCAGCGTGGGATTGATGAGTGCGCCCTTGCGCTCGGCGTAGACATTGAACTTGACGGTACCGGTCGCCGGCGCATCCAGGGTGTGTCCGCCGGCCTTGAGCGTCAGCTCCTTGGCCTGGTGCGCGGGAATCTCGTAGGCGGTGCCGTCGATCTGCAGTTTGAGCGGCGCCTCGGTCGGATTGTCGATCGAGAAATCGACGTTGCTGCTGGTGCAGCCGGTGAGCGCCAGGAAGGCGGAGAGGGAGAGGGCTATGGGGAGGGCGGTGGGGAAGGCAAGTTTCTGCATGGGTCGGTCCTTGGAAAAAAAAGCTCCTGAAGCGCAGGCATTCTAGCCGTTCCGGCGCGCGGCGGATGTGGCGCCGGAGCGCGCGATGCGCTGGAATGGCGGCAAAGCTGGTGCCGGCGGCGGCTTCGCCCCGCATCCGGTCCCGGCGCTCACCGAGACTACCGTATGAAGGCTCTGGATCGCATGGCGTGCCAGATGGCGTCGCTGCCGGCCGTGATGGACATCGCGGACGAGATGGCCGTGTTCGCCGGCCTGATGCGCGTGCCGGCCGCTGACATCGTCGCGCGCCGGGAGCTGTTCTGCGATCTCGTGGAGCGCCTGGAGCTGTCGCACATCGATAGCGGCTGGGCCCAGCTGGATGCCTCGAACGAAGGTTTCTTCCGCGGCGTGCACGCATGGCTCGCCGCGCTGAAGCGGGAACTGGATCTGCCGCTGGACGAGGCATTGATCGACAACCTCGGCATGAGCCGTGCCGACGCCGAGCGGCGCATGCGCGGTGCCTGAGGAACGGGATGTTTCCTTCCATGGCGATGGTGGAGCGCGATGGCATCGACGAACCGTGGCCGCAGTCATCATGTCGGAATGTTCGCAGGACCATACGCTGCGACGCGCGCAGCGCGATCACCGTAGTGCATATCTCCACGCGATAAATCTTGGTCGATGAATGGCCCTCCGTGCGTTGCATCGACGCTGGTGTGAATACTGTTCGGAACACGTGGCGCGGCGATTGCGCAGTGAGCTTTTCCCTGCCAATCTGCTTGCCGTTCCGCAGCATTTTCGATGATGCGGCCTTTGCGTAAGGCATGCGGTTGACTCATGGAGGAGTGGCGGTGATGGGGTCCATGTATGCACTGTTGATCGATGAGGCTTCGCCCATCGATGCCGCGCGGCTGACGAATGCATGCACACGCGCATTCGCCGCGCATGACCGCTGCATCCGCGCTGTGTCCTTGGACGATTCTGCACGCGGCAGTATCGATCCGATCTCCGCGACCATCGGTTTCCGGCAAGGCGTCTCGAACGCTGTGCGGTTCGATATCGCCCGCGCGGCGCGGTGGATTTAGATGGCTCGCGCCGGCGCCGCATTCGCAAGCGTCCGCGTGCGCATGCGGACGCGGGAGCTGAAAGCTGCGCGCGCCGATTGGGCGTCGCGGCGCGGCGCGTGGGTGGGCGCCAAGGTCGGTTTTGGCGTGGCCGCGATCGGCGGCGGTGGTATCCTGCTCGGCGGCGTGGCGCAGCTGCTTGGCGATGATCGGCACGGCGGCGGCTGGATCGTGTTGATGGCGGGCGGCGTCTTGCTCGCCCTTTCCCTGGCATTTCTGTGGGCGATCCGTCGCCAGGCCTGGAGGTCCGAAGTCGATCTCGCGCTCGGCTCGAAGCTCGTCGTGGATGGCGTCGTGAGCCGGAGGGGATGCCATGGCAGGAACGGCGATAGTGTCTACTCGATACGGGTTTGCGTGTCGCCGCACGAGAGGCTCGGCGATTTCGTCGTACCCAAGCGCGTGTTCGAGAATCTCTCCGTAGGCGATGTCGTGCGCTGCGCCTATCTACCTACGGCGAGAATTCTGCTTTCGCTCAGCTCGGCCAAGGTCTCGTACGCGATCGGCAAGCACGGATGATCGGCCTGCTGCTGACCGTGCGCCGAAACGGACTTCAAGAACCCGCCTGATCGGCGGGTTCTTCCGCACTGGCGAGCTTACGGCCGGCGCGCCACCACCGTGGGGAACATGCCCAGGCGGTCGTCCACGAAGCGCAGGTCGGTGAAGCCGGCGGCTTCGAGCTGCGCGCGCGTCTGCTCGTGCGTGCGCAGCGCGCTCCACTTGGCGTCGATGATGCGGGTGAACAGCAGGTGCTGCAGGGCCAGCATCTGCGGGTCGACCTCGGCCATGCGCCAGGACGAGGCGGGATTCAGCATGGGCGGCGGGGTGAGGAAACTGGTGATCAGCGTGCCGCCAGGACGCAGCGCGCGGAAGAACGCGCGGTACAGCTCGACGACACGCGCATCGTCCGGCTCGTAGATGTTCAGGCCGTTGCTGGTCAGCACGTCGACGCTTTCGTGCAGGCTGCCTGCCCAGGCGTCTTCGTGGCGCAGCGAAACGTGCGAAGCCAGGCCACGCTGTCCGGCCAGTTGCCGTGCGCCTTCGAGGGCCTGCGGATCGAGATCGATACCGGTGAGCGAGAAGTCGCCCGCGCAGCCGCTGTAGTCGAGCAGCAGCAGGTCGCCCATCCAGCCGCAGGGCACCGAGGCCAGTGCCATGCCTGGACGCAGCAGCGCCTGCGTTTCGCGCTGGAAGATGCCGAAGCGCTCGCGCGTGGCCAGTACCGCCGGCACGCTCTCGAACACCAGCCATTCGAGGCTGGCGGGGTTGGGCGGCAAGGTGCCGGGCCGATAGGTGACCAGCCGGTGCGTCCAGTCCGCATTGAGGCCGCGGTGGCGCAGCAGGAAACGACCGAGTTCGAAGCCGTGCAGCGCGTGCAGCACGTCCAGCTGCCGCTCGACGGGCGCGCCGGGCAGGTCGCCGGCAGCGCGCAGCCGGGCTTCCGCGGCATGGAGCAAGGTCTCGGCATCGCCTTCGGCGGCGGCGTGGGAGAGCAGCGTGGATCGATCGGCCGGGTTCGCGGCGTCCTGGGTATCGGTCGTGGACATGAGGTCTCCTGGGGTGGGGCAAAACGGGGCCGTGGGTGCGGCGGGGAAGCCGCGCCGAATCGAGCCGGTGTTTTAACTCGGCGTGCCGTTCACGAGCCGTGACGTCCGCCAATGATCGTAGTTGTCTTATTCGGTGCCGGGCGTCGTGGCGCCGCGCGATCCGGCGCTCTCCAGGAACCGCTCGCACTCCCGCACACCGGCATCGACGCCCAGCTGCGCGTAAAGATCGCGGGCTTCCGCCCACGCCGGATGCGCATCGACTCGACGGTCGAGCGCATGCAGTGCGAGTGCGCGCAGGCGCAAGGCATTGGCGAGATCGAGCGAGTCCGGTGCGCGCGTGCGATACAGCGCCACGGCTTCCTCGCTCGCCGCCAGTGCATTCGCGGCTTCACCCTGCTCGCGGGCGACGTCGGAGAGATGACGCAGCACATAGGCGAGCGCGTCGTCGTCGCCGCCGGTCCTGGCGAGCGCCACGGCGTGGGTGTAATGGGCCAGGGCCTCCGCCCTATGCCCCCCGGCGCGGGCCGAGCGGGCGTCGTCGCATGCACTCTCGATCTCGCGATGCATCGGGGTCGCTCCTGTAACGAGGGCGTCCATGCTACGCCGGCTCCCGAGGTCATGGCGCGTAGTGCGTGAACACGTCGTCGTGTTCCTTCGCGCGCGCTTCGTGACAGGCGAAACAGGTGCGGTGCTGCGCCTCGTCCACCGGCTTGCCGTCGACGAAGCGGCCGTAACCCCAGCCGCCGGTGGCTGCGTATTTCTTCGCGTCCTTCACCATGACCTGCACCGTGGTCGGCGCCCCGGGCACGGTGGCGGTGGCGAATGCGGCCGAGGGCTGCTGCTTCCACGCGAGCTTGACCAGCACCGTGCCGTCGGGGAACGGCTGGGCGCCGCGGCGATAGGCTTCGGCCGCGATCCGGTTGCCCACCACGGCGCGTATCTCGTTCAGGGGCGCCGCTTCCAGCGCGGGCGCGATCAGTTCCCACTGGCGATAGCCCTCGGGCAAGGTGACGCCATAGATCGGCGACGCCGCGGGCGAGGGCTTGCGTGTTTCCGGATGGGCGGCGACGAAAGCGCCGGCCACCAGGATCACGCCGATGGAGGCGAGGGCATGCAAGGTGTTCATCGTGAAGCTCCCTATGTCGGTCAGAAGCGGTCGACGTCGATCACCGCCTGAGCGAAGGCCCGGGGCGCTTCCTGCGGCAGGTTGTGGCCGATGCCGCCGGCGATCAGGCGGTGCTCGTACTTGCCCGTGAACCGCTTGGCATAGGCGGCCGGGTCCGGATGCGGCGCGCCGTTGGCGTCGCCTTCCAGCGTGATGGCCGGCACCCCGATCGAGGGCAGTCCTGCCAGTTGCTCTTCCAGTGCGTCGTACTTCGCTTCGCCTTCGGCCAGCCCCAGGCGCCACCGGTAGTTGTGCAGGGTGATGGCGACGTGGTTGGGGTTGTCGAGCGCGGCGGCGGAGCGCGCGAAGGTGGCGTCATCGAAGGCCCACTTCGGCGAGGCGGTCTCCCAGATCAGTCGGGCGAAGTCGTGCGTATGCTTCGCATAGCCGGCCGCGCCGCGCTCGGTGGCGAAGTAGAACTGGTACCACCACTGCTGTTCGGCCTTCGGCGGCAATGGATTGCGGTTCAGCGCCTGGCTGCCGATCAGGTAGCCGCTGACCGATACCAGGGCCTCGCAACGCTCCGGCCACAGCGCGGCCATGATGTCTGCCGTACGCGCGCCCCAGTCGAAGCCGGCGATGATCGCACGGTCGATCTTCAGGGCATCCAGCAGCGCGAGGCCGTCGGCTGCCAGCGCGGCCTGCTGGCCGTTGCGCGGCGTGCCGGCATCGACGAAGCGCGTGTCGCCATAGCCGCGCAGGTACGGAACGATCACGCGATAACCGGCGGCCGCGAGGATTGGGGCGACCTCGACGAAGGCGTGGATGTCGTACGGCCAGCCATGCAGCAACAGGACGGGCTTTCCATTGGCAGGGCCGTCTTCCGCGTAGGCGACGTCCAGCACACCGGCGCGGATGCGCTTCATGCGCGCGAAGGAGGTAGGCCCGCCGCCACCGTTCTTCTTTGCCGGCAACGGCCCCGGGCTGGACGCAGACGGCGCGGCGAGGGCGAAGCCCGCCAGGGGCGCCGCGGCCAGGCCGAGGGCGGCCGCGCCGAGGAAGCTGCGGCGTTGCAGATCGATGGAACCGGGCATGTCGTTCTCCTGGAAAGTGTGGGGCGATGTGCACCGGCGATGCCGGTGCCCGTGCTCAGACTTGCGCAATGCCGCCGTCGACGAACAATTCGCTGCCGGCGATGAAGCTGGCTTCGTCCGACGCGAGGAATAGCGCCGCCCGCGCCACTTCGGCGGGACGCGCCATGCGGCCCAGCGGGATCAGCGTGGGGAGATGGTCCCTGGCCTGCCGCACCTGTGCGTCGTTGAAGCCGCTGGCTTCGAGCACGTTGGTCTCGGTGGGGCCCGGGCTGACCACGTTGACGCGGATGCCGCGGTCCTTGAGGTCCAGCGTCCATGAGCGCGCGAACGAGCGCACCGCCGCCTTCGAGGCGCTGTACAGGCTGCTGGCGGGGAAGGCCTTGATGCCCGAGATCGATCCGTTGAGCACGATGGCGCCGCCGCGCGGCATCAGCGGCAGCGCGAGCTGCACGGTGAACAGCAGGCCCTTCACGTTGGTGTCGAACTGGCGCGCATACTGCGCTTCGGTCAGCTCGCCCAGCGCGCCGTGGACCACGGAACCGGCATTGGCGAAGACCACGTCGACGCGGCCGTGGTGCGTCCGCACGGTGTCGTAGAGGCGTTCCAGGTCGGCGAGGCGGGTCACGTCCGCCTGCACGGCGGAAACGTTGCGGCCGATCGCCTGCGCGGCGACGTCCAACTCCGCTTGGCGGCGCCCGGTGATGTATACGTGCGCGCCCTCGGCGACGAACTGCTCCGCGGTGGCCAGGCCGATGCCCGAGCTACCGCCGGTGACGACGACGACTTTGTCCTTGAAGCGATGCATGGGGAGGCTCCTTTTGAGATCGAGGGAAGGAATGGCGGCGTGCCGGTCAGCGTTCGGCCGTTTGCTCGGCGAAGTCGGCGTTTTCCGGCGCGGAAACGGCGGAGAACGGACGCCCGGCGGAACGGGCGTTGGTGGAAGCCGGGCCTTCGGGTCCGATCTGCGACGGGTAGTCGATGTTCCTGTCGTCCGCGGCGGCCGGGGCGAGCGTGCTGCGCGAACCCTCCGGCGCGGAACGGGAGGCGGGAGCGACCGGCAGGTCGTCGGCGAAGGCCTGGCCCACGCCGGCCAAGCCGAGCATCAGCGCGATGGAGAGAGCGCCGAGGCGGCGCGCGAAGGACGAGGGGGCGTTCGGAAAGGCGGAAGTACGCATGGCGGAATCCTCAGGCAGTGATGGGAACGGCTTGGCCAGCCGACGTGCCTAGGAGACGCTCCGGGCGTATCTCCGATGTGTCCCTGAACGGGTGGAAGGGCGTCCGAATGTGTCTCGGGCAGGGGCGGATACACAGAGATACAAAAGGCATGGCCACAAAAGGCGCGGCCTGGTGTCATGCCGATGCCACCATTCCAGGTATCCGCGGTTCTGCGATGTATTCGGGTGGACGAAGGCCTTCGCGCCTCCTGCTCGAAGCCGCCCTCGAACAGGCCAATGCGTTCTTCCAGGCCTCGCGCAGCGGCGAGGTGGGGATGCGCAATCCCGACAAGCTCAGGGACTGGTATCAGGTCGCCGTGCGAGCGGCTGACAAGTGGCGGAAAGCGCGCATAAAAAAGGGAAGGAGCGAATCCGCTCCTTCCCGGCCTCAGATTATAACGGGCAGGGGGGCTTGCCGTAAGTCCCGGGCCCTGTCCCAGCATCGCCGGCCGTTGCCGGTACCGGCGAGCTTGGGAGCGACGACATGTGGGCAGTGAGTTTGACGCACGGGGCGCGGAAGCAGATGGCGCCGATGGATGGACGCACGCAGCGGTTGGCGATGTCCGGCAACGCATGGCAGAGGCTGCATGCGAACGCATGCATGGCCGGGCGCGCATGCGCCGGAGCGGCGCGATGATCGGGCACGCCGTGGTGATCGCCGGAGGCGGTCCCACCGGGCTCATGCTGGCCGGCGAACTGGCGCTGGCGGGCATCGACGTGGCCATCGTGGAGAAGCGCGCCAGCCAGACCCTGACCGGTTCTCGCGCCGCCGGACTGCATGCGCGCAGCCTGGAAGTGCTGGACCAGCGCGGCATCGCCGATCGCTTCGTGTCGGAGGGCACGAAGCACCCGGTGGTGCATTTCCACATCCCGCTGGACATCAGCGACTTCCCCACGCGGCACAACTACGTGCTGGGGCTGTGGCAACGCCACAGCGAGCGCATCCTGGCCGGCTGGGTGGAAGAGCTGGGCGTATCGATCTACCGCGAGCACGAAGTAAGCGGCTTCGAGCAGGACGACGGCTGTGTCCGTATCCGGCTGTCCGATGGCCACTCGCTGCGCGCGCAATACCTGGTCGGCTGCGACGGCGGGCGCAGCGCGGTGCGCAAGGCGGCCGGCATCGAGTTCGCCGGCTGGGATGCGACGACGAGCTGGCTGCTCGCCGAGGCGGAGTTTGCGGAGGAACCGGCATGGGGCATGCGTTATGACGAGCATGGCCTGCACGGCATCGGCAAGCTCGAGGACGGGCGCGCGCGCATCGTCTTGACGGAGGCGCAGCTGAAGGCGGGCGACGAACCGGATCTGGACGAATTCCGCGAAACGATGACCAGCGTCTTCGGCACCGACTACGGCATCCGCAACCCGACCTGGATTTCACGTTTCACCGACGCGACGCGCCAGGCCGTGGCCTATCGCGACCGCCGTGTCCTGCTGGCCGGCGACGCCGCGCACGTGCATCCGCCGATGGGCGGGCAGGGGCTCAATCTCGGCGTGCAGGACGCCGTGAATCTCGGTTGGAAACTCGCACAGGTGATCAAGGGCATCTCGCCGGACAGCCTGCTGGACACCTACCAGTCCGAACGTCATCCCGTCGCCGCACGCGCCATGCGCAACACGATGGCGCACGTCGCGCTGCGCCGCCGCGACGAACGCACCCTGGCGCTGGGCGACTACCTGTCGGAGTTCCTCCGGATGGAGGGGCCGCGCAAGCGGATGGCCGGGGAGATCTCCGCGCTGGACGTGCATTACGCGCTGGGCGATGGCCATCCACTGCTGGGGCGCCGCATGCCGGACCTGGACTTGATCACGGCCGAAGGGCCGTTGCGGGTCTATTCCCTGTTGCATGACGCGCGGCCGCTGCTGATCCGTTTCGGCGAGCCGGGCAGCGTCGATGCCGCACCTTGGGCGGATCGCGTGAAGCAGGTGGAGGCAAGGTACGAAGGCGCGTGGGAACTGCCGGTGCTCGGTGCGGTGGAGGCGCCGCGCGCCGTGCTGGTCCGGCCGGATGGACACGTGGCGTGGGTGGGCGATGGCGACGAGGAAGGGCTCGTCGAGGCGTTGGGCCTGTGGTTCGGTACGCCAGCGCAGGGTTAGCGCGCAAGTCGGCGCATGAGCAAAGCGTGAGCGCCTCCTTCCCATCCGAAAGAATGCGCTGGAGCCTGAACTCTTCTCCCCTCCGGGGAGAAGGTGCCGGCAGGCGGATGAGGGGGGCCTACGGAGCGCTGAAGCCGCAGTCTTCGCTCCGTAGGTCCCCTCATCCCAGCCCTCTGAGGGCGTAGTCCGTCGAGCTTCTGGAAAGCCCCTTGCACACCCTCCGTCACACGCCGTGCTGCATCATCCCCGCATGGACGAATTCATCATCCCCCGCACCCTCGCCAAAGGGCGGAGCTACGTCTACCTATTGCCATGCCGCGACCAGGACCTGCTGAAGATCGGTTTCTCGCGCGAACCGCTGGTGCGTTTCCGCACCCTGCATCGCCGCTTCTTCGACTACTTCGACCTGGAGCGCGGCCTGCTCATGGAAGTGGACCGCGTGGCGCAGGCTCGCGCGATCGAGCGGGACATCCTGCTGCGCCACACCGAGGAGCGCTCGCCGGCGCCGCTGGTGATCGCCGACCGCGCCGCCGGTTACAGCGAATGGCTGCGCGGCGTCGAGCCGGAGGTTTCGGCGCGCCTGCGTGAGTGGGCCGCACGAGACGGGCATGCGATTCACGTATTGCGCGACTGGGTAAGACAGATGTTCGAGGCGCAGATGGACCGCCTCTATGACTGGTCCCTGCGCATGCTGGACGCGATCGAATACGAAGCCTTCAACGTGCCCGAGGCATTTGCCACCGGACAAGCGGCACGGTCGCTTTGCTACGCGATGGACGCCTGCGAATCCGTGGGCATCGACTTGCGCAAGGTATTTCCGGACGCCGTGCTGGCGTGGCGAACACGGCGTCCCTGAGGTACGAACCGCTCACTTCGCTGCCAACCTCGAAGCATGGCTGGCCACCAGCACCCAGCCGCCCGCGCGCCGCACGTAGGTGTCGGTGAACTGGAAATCCAGCGCGTAAGGCTTGCCTTCGCTCTTGCCCTCCACGCGCGTGATGCCGGTGACCACCGCCGCGTCGCCGTACACGCGTACCTTCGAATCGCGGTTGCGAAACACGTCGTATCGCGTGCCGCCGCGCAGATCGGCGACCTCCTCGGCGCGCGTGGTGACCTTGCCGGCAGAGCTGGTCAAGGTGAAGGCCGGGTCCAGGTGCTTTTCGAGCCAGTCCGCGTCCTCGCGTTCGTAGGCGGCGCAGATCTCACGTTCGGCCTGCAGGACGTGGCGCACATCATCCGGCTCGGATGCCCGCGCCGGCGCGAACGGCAGCACGGCCAGCATCGTCAGGGGCAGGGCATGGATGGCGCGCATGGGCTTCTCCGGCGGCGATGGCGGTTCTTATAGCATCGCGCGGCGCCATGCGCTGGCCACCCTGATCTCCCGCCACCTGCGCATGGGCGAAAGGAGAGCGGCTCTCAGGCGGGCTCCTGCGACGCCGGGCGTTCCCGCGCGAACCTCGCCGGCGGCATGCCCACATGCCGGGCGAATGCCACGCTGAACGTGCTCGCCGAGCTGTAGCCCACGCGTTCGGCGACCTCGGCGATCGCTGCGCCGTCCTGACGCAGCAGGCGCTTGGCCAGGGCCATGCGCCAGGCGAGCAGATACTCCATCGGAGCGAGCCCGATCGCCCGGCTGAAACGTTCGAAGAAGGCCGAACGCGACAGTGCCGCTTCCTTCGCCAACTGCGCGACGGTCCATGCTTGCGCCGGCGCTTCATGGATGCGGCGTATGGCATGGGCGAGGCGGGTGTCGGCCAGCCCGCGCAGCAGGCCGGGCGAGACCGGCGCATCGGCCGAAGAGCGCAGCGCCTCGATCAGCAGCGCCTCCAGCAGGCGCGCGAGCATCATGTCGCGCGCGGGACGCCGCTCGCGCGATTCGTCGACCACCAGGCGCACCAGCGTGGCCAGCCGCGGCTCGCCGCGCACCTGTATGCGCTGCGGCAGCAGCGAGACCAGCAGCGCGGCATCCGGCGAGCCGAACACGCAATAGCCGATCAGCAGGCGCGTCTTGGGCGCGGCGTCCGGCTCGCCGAGCTGGAACTCGCCGCCGGGCAGCGCGAGGGGCGTGGAGTCGGGTGCGCCGGGCGCGGGCGGTTCGGCGCTCGACATGGTGAAGCCGTAGGCCGCCGGAATCAGCACGAAATCGCCGGCCTGCAGCACCACGGTTTCGCGGCCGTCTTCCGCGAGGCGGCACGAGCCTTCGAGCACCACACAGTAGTACGGC
Source organism: Dyella sp. BiH032 (assembly GCF_031954525.1). Classification (NCBI taxonomy): domain Bacteria; kingdom Pseudomonadati; phylum Pseudomonadota; class Gammaproteobacteria; order Lysobacterales; family Rhodanobacteraceae; genus Dyella; species Dyella sp. BiH032. The sequence continues at coordinate 3,017,259 of NZ_CP134867.1, read as the reverse complement.
TGGCCGGTCTCGCTGCGGCGGACCCGCCAGGACCCGAAGGCGCTGACGATCTTCGAGTGCGGCGCACCCGGTTGCAGCAGGGCGACCACCTCGGCGAGCGGATCGATCAAGAACGGACTCCTGCCAACGAAACTCGGACGCCTGATGGTAGTGAGTCCTGTCGCCGATGCCTATCGTTCTGTGGCATCCACGCAACCCGATCCCTCATCCGGAGTCCCCATGAAAACTGTCCTCATCACCGGCTGCTCGTCCGGCTTCGGCCTCGATACCGCGCGTTATTTCCTCGAGCGCGGCTGGAAGGTCGTGGCCACCATGCGCACGCCGCGCGCCGACGTGCTGCCGGCGTCCGAACACCTGCGCGTGCTGGCCCTCGATGTGACCGACCCGGAAAGCATCCGCCAGGCCATCGCCGCCGCCGGTCCGATCGACGTGCTCGTCAACAACGCGGGCATCGGCGTGCTCAATGCGCTGGAAGGCACATCGATGGACATCGCGCGCGAGGTCTTCGAGACCAATACGCTCGGCACGATCGCGATGACCCAGGCGGTACTGCCGCAGTTCCGCGAGCGCCGTTCCGGCGTCGTTGTCAACGTCACGTCCACGGTGACCCTGAAGCCGTTGCGCCTGCTGTCCGTCTACACCGCCAGCAAGGCCGCGGTGAACGCGTTCACCGAATCGCTGGCGCTGGAACTCGAACCGTTCGGCGTACGCGTGCGACTGGTGCTCCCCGGGCGCGCGCCGGAGACGCGCTTCGGCGAGAACGCGCGGACACGCATGCAGGACGGTTTCCCCGATGCCTACGCCGCGCAGGTGCAGCAGGTGTTCGACGAATGGGCGCAGTTGACCACGGAGACGCATGGGAGCGATGTCGCCAAAGCTGTGTGGCGCGCGGTCAACGAACCGGACTGCCCGATGAGGCTTCCGGCGGGAGAGGACGCGCTGGAGCTGGCGAGGGCCGAGGCCGTCGCCGACATCGCCTGACGTCGGGCCGCGTGGCCTCGTGCCTGACGGGACGATGGCGCAGGAATGATGGCGCAGGGAGTGGCGCGTGAACGGAAGAACATCCTCCGCTCACGCGCCGCCGGCGCCGGATGACGCTCTCTCCAGAAACATGTGCGTGGCCCGTTCTCCCGCCAACTGACGGGTGCACTCGTAGCCCAGCGCTCGCGCATCCAATCCGTTCCACAGCGATTCGCCCGCGCCCAACAGCAGCGGCCGTACGGCCAGGTGCAGTTCGTCGATGAGCCCTGCCTGCATGCACTGGCGCACCGTCGACACGCCGCCGCCGATGCGGATGTCGCGTTCCCCGGCCACGGCGCGGGCGCGTTCGAGCGCGGCATGGATGCCGCCGGTGACGAAGTGGAATTCGGTGCCGCCTTTCATCGTGAGCGTGTCGCGCGGGTGATGCGTCAGCACGAACACGGGCGTGTGGTAGGGCGGTTCGTCGCCCCACCAGCCTTTCCAGGCGTCGTCGGGCCAGGGGCCGCGCACGGGGCCGAACATGTTGCGGCCGAGGATCCAGGCGCCGATGCCGGCCATGGCCTGCTCGGCGATGTCGTTGTCGATGCCGGTCTCGCCGCCCTCCATGCCTTGCATCGAGCGCCACACGCGCGTGGGGAAGAACCAGCCCATCAGTTCCGGGCCGCGCAGGCCGAGCGGATTCTGCGCGTCCTGGCACAGGCCGGCGCCGTAGCCGTCCAGGGAAAGGGCGAAGGCGGAAACGCGGACTTTCGGCATGAGGGTCTCCGGCGGGTCTGCCGGGCGCATCTTGCCCGGCTCAGGGGGCCGGCGGTCAAGCCGCCTGCGGGGTCTCGCCGTCCAGTTCGGCCGTATCCTGGCCGGCCATCCGCCGCATCGCCTGCGGCGATTGCCCGAACGCGCGAAGGAACGCACGCCGCATGCGCTCGCGATCGGCGAAACCTACCTCGCGGGCGATCACTTCGATCGGGTGGCGCGTCTGTTCCATCATCAGGCGCGCCGCTTCCACGCGCAGATGTTCCACCGCTTTCGCCGGCGACTGGCCGGTTTCCGCGGTGAACGCGCGGCTGAATTGCCGGGGGCTTAGGTTCGCCGCCTCGGCCAGCTCCTCCACGCTGAGCGCGGAGCGCAGGTGGCTCTTGGCGTAGGTGAGGGCGTTCTGGATGCGGTCGGACTTCGGTTCCAGTTCCAGCAGCGCCGAGAACTGCGACTGGCCGCCCGCGCGGCGGTGGTAGACCACCAGCTTCTGCGCGACCTTGCGCGCCACTTCGGCGCCGAGGTCCTTCTCGACCATAGCCAGCGCGAGGTCGACGCCGGCGGTCATGCCGGCGGACGTCCAGATGTCTCCGTCGATGATGAAGATGCGGTCATCTTCCACTTTCACTTCCGGATACCACTGCCGGAGCTGGCGCGCGAAATGCCAGTGCGTGGTGACGCGGCGGCCGTCGAGCAGGCCGGCTTCGGCGAGCAGGAAGGCGCCGGTGCAGATGGAGGCCACGCGCCGCGTGGTGCGCGGTGCGGCGCGGATGATCTCGACCAGCGAAGGCATGGACGGCGGCATGCCCGGGCCGCCGCCGACCAGCAGCGTGTCGAACGCCTCCGTGCCGATCGCCTCGGTGGCGATGGTGGCGCCGAGCGAACTGATGACCGGGCCGCCGTGCTCGGAGAGCACGTGCACTTCGTAGTTGGCCCGCTGCAGGGCGAGGTTGGCAAATTCGAAGACCGACGCCGCGGCGAGCGTCATGACCTGGAAACCGGGAAAGACCACGAAACCGATGCGCTGCATGGCCGGACTCCTGGGTGGCATAAAAGGTGGCATCCGCGACATTTAAGTCCGATCGGGCCGGACTTACAACTATGGCCATCGCCACCTCCCATCAGGCGTCCTGGAGATCCGAACCATGTCCGACCAACCCGGACCGGGCCCCGCCCGGCGGCCCCGCCTGCGCGCGCTCAAACCCCTGGCCGGCGCGATCGCCGTGGCCGGCCTGGCTTTCTACGGCCTGCACTGGTGGTCGTCGGGCCGCTATGTCGAGAGCACCGACGATGCCTACGTCGGCGGCGACACCACCGTCATCGGCGCAAAGGTGCCGGGCTTCATCCAGGCGGTGGCCGTCGCCGACAACCAGCTCGTCCGCCGCGGCGAACTGCTGGTGAAGATCGACGACCGCGACTATCGCGCCGCGCTGGCGAAGGCCGACGCCGCGGTGGCGGCGCAGCAGGCCGCGCTCGGCAATCTCGACGCGCAGCAGCGGTTGCAGGAAAGCGTGATCGCGCAAGCCCGCGCGGCGCTCGCCGGAGCCGATGCGGAAGCCAGGCGTTCGAAGCTGGACGACGCGCGCTACCGCGAACTGGCCGGACATGCGGCGGTATCGATCGAAAGCGCGCAGCGCGCGGAAGCCACCTTCGCCACCGCGGCAGCCGGCGCGCAGCGTGCCGGTGCGGCGGTGCAGGCGGCGCAGCGCCAGCTGGAAGTGATCGATACGCAGCGGCACCAGGTCGAGGCGGCGCTGGCGCAGGCCAGGGCCGAAGCGGAACTGGCCCGGTTGAACCTGTCGTACACCGAACTGCGCGCGCCGGTCGACGGCGCCATCGGCAACCGCCGCGCGCGCGCCGGCGCCTACGCCGCCGCGGGCAGCCAGATGCTGGCGGTGGTACCGGCACATGGCCTGTGGGTCGATGCCAACTTCAAGGAGGACCAGCTGCGCCGCATGCGCGTGGGCCAGACGGTGGATGTGCGCGCCGACGCAGTGCCGGACCGCGTCTTCAAGGGACGCCTGGCCAGCCTCGCGCCCGCGACCGGCGCGCAGTTCAGCGTGCTGCCGCCGGAAAACGCCACCGGCAACTTCACCAAGATCGTCCAGCGCGTGCCGGTGCGCATCGCGCTGGAAGGCGGCGACGGCGACCTCGGCGTGCTGCGCCCGGGCCTATCGGTCACCGCCACCGTCGATACCAAGGCGCCATGAGCCCCGTCGCCCACCTCACGCCCGGGCAGAAGGTATTCGCCTTCGCCAGCATGTGCCTGGGTATGTTCATCGCGCTGCTGGACATCCAGATCGTGTCCGCCTCGCTGCGCGACATCGGCGGCGGCCTGTCGGCGGGCGTGGACGACGTCGCCTGGGTGCAGACCGCGTACCTGATCGCCGAGATCGTGGTGATCCCGCTGTCCGGCTGGCTGACGCGCGTGTTTTCCACGCGCTGGCTGTTCGCCGTGTCGGCCGCCGGCTTCACCGTGACCAGCCTGCTGTGCGGCGCAGCGTGGGACATCCAGAGCATGATCGTGTTCCGCGCGGCACAGGGTTTCATCGGCGGCTCGATGATCCCGACGGTGTTCACCACCGCCTTCGTGTTCTTCGAGGGCAAGCAGCGCGTGATCGCCGCGGCGACCATCGGCGCGATCGCCTCGCTGGCACCGACGCTGGGACCCACCCTGGGCGGCTGGATCACCGACCACTATTCCTGGCACTGGCTGTTCTTCATCAACCTCGTGCCCGGCACCTTCGTCGCCATCGCCGTGCCGGCGCTGGTGAAGATCGACGAGGCGGACCTGTCGCTGCTGAAGAAAGGCGACTGGGCGGGCATCGCACTGATCGCCATCTTTCTCGGCTGCCTGGAATACACGCTGGAGGAAGGCCCGCGCTGGAACTGGCTGGAAGACTCGACCATCCGCGCCACGGCATGGACCAGTCTGGTGGCCGGCACGCTGTTCGTGTGGCGCGGGCTCACCGCGGAACATCCGGTCGTGGATCTGCGCGCCTTGAAAGACCGCAACTTCGCGCTCGGTTGCTTCTTTTCCTTCGTCACCGGCATCGGCCTGTTCGGCACCATCTACCTCACGCCGCTGTTCCTCGGCCGGGTGGAAGGCTACAGCGCGTTCCAGATCGGCAAGGCGGTGTTCTCCACCGGCGTGTTCCAGATCATGAGCATTCCGCTGTACGCCATGCTCGCCAACCGCTTCGACCTGCGCTGGATCCTGATGTTCGGCCTCGCGCTGTTCGCGGTGTCGATGGTCGAGTTCATGCCGATCACGCACGACTGGAGTTCGACCGAGCTGCTGCTGCCGCAGGCGCTGCGCGGCATGGGCCAGCAGATGGCGGTCGCGCCCACGGTCACGCTCACCCTGGGCGGCCTGCCGCCGGCGCGGCTGCGGCTGGCCTCGGGGCTGTTCAACCTGATGCGCAATCTCGGCGGCGCGATGGGCATCGCCGGTTGCGCGACGATCCTCAACGACCGCACCAACCTGCATTTCTTCCGCATGGCCGAGCACCTGACGCCGGCCAACGAAGCGATGAACGGTCGCTGGAGCGACCTGAGCGGGAACACCGACGCCTCGCTCGTCGCCCTCAAGCAGCTGTGGCTGCTGACGTTCCGCGAGGCGCAGACGCTCACCTACGCCGATGCCTTCTTCTGCATTCTGCTGTGCTTCGTGCTCGCGACGGCCATGGTGCCGCTGATGCGCAAGGTGCAGCCTCCCACCGGACCCTCCGCCGATGCGCACTAAACTCCTTTCTGCTCTGCTCACCCTCGGCCTGGCCGGCTGCGTCGCCGGACCGGACTACGTGAAGCCCGCGCTGCCGGCCGCCGCGACGTTCCACGAAATGCAGACGCAGGCGAAGCCCTCGGCCGAGGCCGCGCCGCCGCCGCTGGACACGTGGTGGACCGGCTTCGGCGATCCGGAGCTGGTGCGCATCGCCGGGCGCGTCGTGGCGCAGAACCTGGACCTGGCCGCGTCCGCCGCACGCGTGGAACAAGCCCGCGCCGCCGCGCGCCATGCGCAGGCCGAGCGCCTGCCGCAGGGTTCGCTCGACGGCAGCGCCACGCGTCTTCGCCAGTCCGAACGCAGTCCGCTCGGCAAGATCGCCAGCGCCTTGCCCGGCTACGAGCGCGACCAGACGCTGGAGGAAATCGGCGCGGGCGCGAGCTGGGAACTGGACCTGGCCGGTGGCCTGCGCCGCCAGGCGGAAGCGGCGGATGCGGAGTACCAGGCGGCCGAAGCCAGCCACGCCGGCGTGCGCATCTCGCTGGTGGCCGAAGCGGCCGATGCCTACTTTCGCGTGCGCGGCGCGCAGGCCCGCATTGCGATTGCCGAAGACCAGATCCGCAATGAGCAAGGGCTGCTCGACCTGGTGAAGCTGCGCGAACGCCATGGCCTGGGCACGGCGCGCGAAACCGCGCAGGCCGAGGCGCTGCTGCTGCAGGCACAGGCCACGGTGCCGCCATTGAAGATCGAACTGGAGACGCAGCTGAACCGGCTCGACGTGCTGATGGGCGCCGCGCCCGGCACCTATGCGGACGAGATCGGCGCGGCCGCTGCACCGATCGCCATTCCGTCCATCGACACTGCCGAAGGCCCGGCCTCGCTGCTGCGTCGCCGCCCGGACGTGATCGCCGCCGAGCGCCGCCTGGCCGCCAGCAACGCGCGCATCGGCGCGGCCCTCGCGCAGTACTACCCGTCGTTCTCGCTGTCGGCGCTGCTGGGTTTCAGCTCGCTGGACACGGGTAAGCTGTTCGGCGGCAAGTCGTTCCAGCCTGCCGGCGCGCTGGGCCTGCACTGGCGGTTGTTCGATTTCGGCCGCGTCGATGCGGAAGTGCAGGCCGCCAAAGGCGTCAACGCGGAAGCGATGGCCGTCTATCGCGGCTCGATGCTGCGCGCGACCGAGGACGTCGAGGACGCCATCGTCAGCCTGGTGCAGCTCGAAGCCCGCCATGGCGTGCTGGACAAGGAAGTCGCCGCGCACGCCCGCGCCCGTGCCGCCGCGCAGGACGCCTATACCGGCGGCGCGGTCAGTCTGATCGAAGTACTGGACGAAGACCGCCAGCTGCTGGAAGCGCGCGACAACCTCGCGCGCACACGCGCGGACCAGGCACGTTCGGCGGTGGCGGTGTTCCGGGCCCTGGGCGGCGGCTGGAACGCGCCCGTCGCCGACGCGACGGCATCGGCATCCGCGGCGCGCTGAGAAGCGCGCCGTGCTCAGCGCTGTTGCGCGGCGACCTTCAGACCCAAGGCGATGAAGATGGTCCCGACGATCTTCCCCTGCCAGCGCTTCAGCCAGGCCAGGCGTCCGATCAGCCGGCCCAGAGGCCGGATCGATAGCGCCAGCAGCGTCGAATAGAGCGAGCTGAGCGCAACGAAGATCAGGCCGAGCACAGCGAACTGCGCGAAGGTGGAGCCGCGTTCCGGATGCACGAACTGCGGCATGAAGGCGAGGAAGAACAACGCCGTCTTCGGGTTCAGCAGCTCGGCGGGAATCGCCTGCAGGAAGGCCTTGCCCGGCGCGATGGGCGTCGCGGCGGGCAGGGCGGCGGCCGCGGGCTGGTCCATTGCGGGCTTTTCCATCACGGCGCGGATGCCGAGATAGATGAGGTAGGCCGCACCCACGTACTTCACGGCGCTGAAGGCGAGGGCGGAGGTCATCAGCACCGCGGACAGCCCGACCGCCGCGAACAGCGTGTGCAGGAAGTCGCCGGCCGCGATGCCCAGGCCGGTCATCACGCCGACGTTCCTGCCGCCCTGCACGGTGCGGCTGACCACCAGCAGCACGGCCGGTCCGGGAATGAGGAACAGGCCGATCACGACGGCGATGAAGGTGCCCAGCGTGGATGCATCGAACATGGCGGCTCCCGGGACGTTTGCGTGACTGGAGATTCTAGCGCCCGTCCGCGGCCTCTCTTTCCGTGCGACAGGCCAATATTTCTGTCAGTCGATTGAGGGGACGCTTAGCGCTCATTGGCGCGACGCTCACGCTGCCGGCTGGGATAAACGCCTCCGCGCATCCATACGGCCTCGCATAGGCCAGAAGTTGGCCGTCATTTCTTTTTCCGAAAGATTGACGCAAGTCACAACATCCTTCGATTCTTTCGAGCTGTCGCTCGCGGAAATAGGGGCCGGGAGCGATTCGCCGTGGGGTACGGCGTTTTCGGTTTTCCTCCTGTCTGCTCGTCGCGTCACCGAGGCCTGGGATGAGGCCCATCGGAGATTCGCGCTCGGCCGTGCGGGAGGGGCCGGGCTTTCTCCTTGAAACGACCAGTCCACGGTGCGCACGCCGCAGTCGGCGCGCCGCGGTGGACTGCTGCCTACCTTCAGGGGATGTCGGATGGAATCCGATCGCACGCAGCTCACTCCGCTGCGTGGACGCAGCGGCCGCTTCCTTGGCCGCCTGTTGTTCGCGTGCCTGACCTTGTTCGCCGCCGCGCCGGTCATGGCCGCGGTCGACCTGGTCGTCAACAATGCCGACACCGGCTCCGATCCGACGCCGGCCGGCGGCATCGTCACCTACACGGTGCGCGTGGACAACAACGGCAGCACCGGTGCCACCGGCGTCAAGCTGGCCGACACGCTGCCTGCCGGCACCGTCTACATCGGTGCGAGCGCGCCTGCGGGCGTGACCTGCGGTACGCCGGCCGGCGGGGTGCTCAATTGCGACCTCGGCTCGCTGGCTTCCGCCGGCAGCATCACGGTGAGCATCCAGGTGCGCGCGCCCGCCGCGGGCATCATCACCAATACGGCCTCCGCCACCTCGAACGAGGCGGACACCGCGCCGGCCAACAACACCGGCATCACCCAGGACACCACCATCAACCAGGGCGCTGACCTGGCGCTGGCGGTGGCGCAGAGCCCCAGCGGCTCGGTGACGTCCGGCGGCGCCCTGGGCTACACCTTCACCGTCGCCAATAACGGCCCGGATACGGCCAGCAGCGTACGCATCACCGCGAACCTGCCGCCCGGCTTCAACGCGAGCAGCGGCTTGCCGTCCGGCTGTTCGGTGGCTTCGCAGGTACTGACCTGCGACCTCGGCGGCACCATCGCCAGCGGCGGCAATCGCGTGATCGGCCCGATCAACGGCACGGTCGCCGCGGCCGGCGGCTCCGACCTGGCGCTCAACGGCAGCGTCGCCGTTTCTTCGCTCAGCGCGCCGCAGGACCCGGACAGCGGCAACAACAGCGTCACCACGCACATCTCGGTGCTCGCCGGCAGCGACGTGAGCCTGACCAAGACGGCCAGCACCGGCTCGCCGATCCTGACCGGCACGGCGTTCAGCTTCATCCTCACGCCGCGCTACACGGGCGACAACCCGACCAACGTCAGCGTCACCGACACGGTGCCGGCCAATTTCCAGATCACCGGCACGCCTTCCGGCACGGGCTGGAGCTGCGGTGCGCCCGCGGGGCAGACCATCACCTGCGCACGCCCGCTCGGCGGCAGCGGAGCCGGCTACAACATCGCCATGCCGGCGATCACGGTGCCGGTGAAGGCAATCACCGCCGGCACGGCCATCACCAACACGGCCACGGCGAGCAGCACGCTCACCGATCCACAGTCCAGCAACAATGCCGGCTCGGCCACCGTGGGCGTGGTCGATCCCACCTCCGACCTGTCCGCGAACAAGAGCGGCCCGAACCCGGCCCTGGCCACCGTCGGCTCCAGCTTCGACTGGAGCATCTCCATGCACAACAACGGCACGGCGCCGCTCACCGGCACCGCGCGCATGATCGACACGCTGCCGGTCGGCGTCACGCTCACCGCCTACAAGCAGACCAACGGCTGGAGCTGCACGCCGGCCGCGCCGTTCACGCCGACGGCGGGCAACCAGACCGTCACCTGCACGCGCGACTACACCGCCGGCGCGCCGCTGGCGGTGGGCGGCACCAGCCAGTCCGTGCTGTACACGGTGACGGCGAACACCACCGGCAATCTCAACAACAGCATGTGCGTGTCCGCCGTGGCCTCCGCCGCGGGTACGCCGTGGAACGACAACGACGCCAGCAACAACTGCGTGGGCGTCGGCGTGGATGTGCAGGCTGGTCCGGACTCGGCCGACCTCAAGCTGGTCAAGACCGCGCTGCAGGCCACCACGGCCGCGGGCGACGAACTGGACTACACGCTGGAAGTGGTCAACAGCGGTCCGCAGACCGCCGTGGCCGTGAGCGTGGTCGACCAGCTCGATACGCTGATCAACAGCAGCGTAGGCCCGACCGGTGCCGGCTTCATCGCCGCCACCATCGCCAACGGCCCGGCCGGCGCGAACTGTCCGGCGCCGTCGGCGACCTCGGGCACCGGCGTGAAGCTGCAGTGCGCACTCGGCGATGTGCCGGTGTGCACGGCCGGCAGCAACTGTCCGGTCATCACGGTGAAGATCCGCCCCGGTGGCGACGGCGGCGCGCGCACCAACAGCGCCTATGCGCTGTCGCCCACCACGGCCGATCCCAACTACAACGACAACAACGACAGCGTCACCACCACCATCGACGCGCGCGCGGACGTGAGCGTCGTCATCAGCGGTTCGCCCTCGCCGGCCACCGCGGGCCAGAACCTGACCTACACGCTCACCGTCCGCAACGGCAACTACAGCCAGGCGCAGAACGTCTCCGTCTCCGACCTGCTGCCGCCCGGCGTGACCTTCGTGTCGGCCACGGCCTCCGGCGGCGGCAGCTGCCCGGCCACGCTGGCGGCCGGTTCCACCACCGGTAGCGGCAACCAGACCCTGGTGTGCAACTGGGGAGCGATCAATCAGAACGCGCAGCAGACCGTGACCGTAGTGGTGCGTCCGAACGACGCCACCCAGGGCACCACGCTGGTCAACACCGCTACGGCATCCACCAGCACCACCGAATTGAGCGGCGCCAACAACAGCGGCAGCTTCAACGCGCCGGTAAACAACGCGGCGCTGGACATCCTCGGCAACATTGTCGACAGCCCGGACCCCGTCGCCGTGGGCGACACCATGACGTACACGCTGACGCTGACCAACAGCGGCCCGTCGTACGCCGAGAACGCCAACTTCACGGCGACGCTGCCGACGGCGCTGCTGAGCTTCCAGTCGCTGAGCGCGCCGGCCGGCGCCACTTGCAGCACGCCCGCGGTCGGCACGATCGGCGGCACGATCACCTGCCAGTTCGGTACGGTCGCCGCGGCCACCAGCAAGTCCGTGCAGGTGACCATGCGCGGCGAGGCCAAGGGCACCACCACGCTCAAGCTGTCGACCAGCTCGGACGAGGTCGCCGCCGGCCTCGACACGCGGCCGGGCAACAACAACCCCAGCGAAAGCACGACGGTGCGCACCAAGGCCGACGTGCAGGTGGTGAGCAAGACCGCCAACCCGTCGAGCATCGGCTATCGCGAGCCGTTCAACTACACGATCGTGGTCGCCAACAACGGCCCGGGCGTGGCGGACGGCGTGCAGGTCACCGATAGCCTGCCCAGCGGCATGGTGCTGGCCGGCACGCCTACGGTGGCGGCCAACGGCGGCTTCCCCTCGATGCCCGGCGCGCCCTGCACGGGCGTCGCGGGCGGCACGAATTTCAGCTGCACGCTCGGAGACGACGTCGCAGTGAATGCGAACACCGCCATCACCGTGCCGGTGCGCGTGACCGGGCAGCCCTCGGCCAACCCGGCGACGTACACCAACAACGCCTCGATCACCACCAGTTCGCAGGACCCGACGCCGGGCAACAACAGCAACAGCGGCAACGTCAGCGTCACCAGCTCGTCGGTGGCCGGATCGGTGTTCGCCGACCTCAACGGCAACGGCGTGCGCGATGCGGGCGAGGCAGGCATTGCGGGCGTCACCTTGAAAGTGACCGGCACCGCGGTGGATGGCTCGGCGGTCAATCGCACCGTCACCAGCGGTGCGGACGGCAGCTACGTGGTGCCATTCCTGCCCACGGGCAACTACACGGTGACCGAGACGCAGCCGTCCGGCTATCGCGACGGCACCGATACCGCCGGCAGCGCCGGCGGCACTGCCGCCAACCCCGGCGACGCGATCAGCGGCATCGCGCTGCCGAGCAACACCGCGGCCACCGGCTACAACTTCGGCGAACTGCCGGATGCGCAGATCACTGGCAAGGTCTACAGCGATCTCAACAACAACGGCGTCGCCGATGCGGGCGAAGCGGGCATCGGCAATCCGCCGGTCACGCTGACGCTCACCGGCACCGACGACCTCGGCCAGGCGGTAAGCCTCACCACCACCACGGACGCCTCGGGCAACTACGCCTTCAAGGGCCTGCGTCCCGGCAACTACACCGTGACCGAGACGCAGCCGGCGGGCTACCTGCCGGGCAAGGCGCGCACAGGCACCGGCGTGACCGCTGGCGGCACGCCGTCGGCGGATGGCAACACCATCGCCGGCATCACGCTGGGCGCCGGCCAGCAGGGCGCCAACTTCGACTTCGGCGAACTGGCGTCCACGTCGCTGGCGGGCTTCGTCTACATCGATGCCAACAAGAACGGCGTGCGCGATGCGGGCGAGACGGCAGGCATCGGCGGCGTCACGGTGACGCTCACCGGCACCGACGACCTCGGCCATGCGGTGAACACCACCGTCACCACGGCCAATGACGGCAGCTACAGCTTCCCGAATCTGCGCCCCGGCAGCTATCAGATCGCCGAAACGCAACCGGCGCAGTGGCAGGACGGCGGCGACGCCGTGGGTACCGTGGGCGGCACGCCGAACGGTGCGCTGGCGGGCAACGACGTCATCGGCAGCATCACGATCGGCGCGGGCCAGTCCGGCATCGACTACAACTTCGGCGAAGTGGGCCAGGGCCTGGGCGGCTTCGTCTACGTGGACGCCAACGGCAACGGCGTGCGCGACGCGGGCGAGACCGGCATCGCGGGTGTGTCGATCGCGATCACCAACACGGCGACCAATGCCACGGTGAACGTGACCACCGACGCCTCCGGCGCGTACCTGGCTTCCAGCCTGCCGGGCGGCACCTATCGCATCGCCGAGACGCAGCCGCCGACATACGCCGACGGCCAGGAGCAGGTCGGCACGCTCGGCGGCACGCATGCGGCCAACGACGTGTTCGACGGCATCGTGCTGGGCGTGTCGCAGGTCGGCGCCAACTACAACTTCGGCGAGCTGGCCGGGCGCCTGTCCGGCGCCACCTTCATCGACGGCAACAACAACGGCGTGCGCGACGCGGGCGAGACCGGCATCGCGGGCGTCACCGTCACGCTCACCGGCACCGACGTGGACGGCCACTCGGTCAACCGCACGGTGAGCACCGATGCCAACGGCGATTACGTCTTCGACGGCCTGCTGCCTTCCAACGGTGCCGGCTACACGCTCACCGAGACGCAACCGGGTGCGTATGCGGACGGTCCGGAACACGTCGGCAGCCTCGGCGGCACCGCCGGTGCGGCGGGCGCCAGCGTCATCTCCGGCATTCCGGTGGCGCCGGGCGCGCGCGGCACGGCGTATGACTTCGGCGAATTGACCGGCGGCATCAGCGGCTCGGTCTACGTGGACGCAAACAACAACGGCGTGCGCGACGCCGGCGAAGCGCCGATCGCGGGCGTCAGCGTGCGCCTGACCGGCACCGACGTGGACGGCAAGGCCGTGGACCGCACGGTGGTGACGGGCGCGGACGGCAACTACGTGTTCGCGGGCCTCACCAAGGCCGGCGCCGCGGGCTACACCATCACCGAGACGCAGCCGGACGGCTACATCGATGGCAAGAGCGTGCCGGGCAAGATCAATGGCGCCCCGTGCGCGGCGTGCACCACCTCGACGCGCAACGTGGACGGCAACGTGCCGTTCGATCCGGCGCAGCCGTTCACCCAGTTCGATTTCCCGGAACTGACGCCCAGCTCGCTGGCCGGTTCGGTGTACGACGACGTCAACGGCAACCAGGTGCGTGACACCGGCGAAGGCCTGGGCAACGTTACCGTGACGCTCACCGGCACGGACGACCTCGGCCAGGCGGTGAACCTCACCGCCACCACCGCCGCCGACGGCAGCTACAAGTTCGAGCACCTGCGTCCGGGCAGCTACAGCGTGACCGAGACGCAGCCGACGGGCCTGGGCGACGTCGGCTCGCGCGCCGGTACCGCGGGCGGCAGCACCACGCCGAACGTGATCAGTGCGATCGCGCTCGCGCAGGGCACCGCGGCCACGGGCTACGACTTCATCGACCATGGCAGCGTGCTCAGTGGCGCGGTGTACTTCGACAAGAACGGCAACGGCGTGCGCGACGCCGGCGAGCCGGGCCTGGGCGGCGTCACGGTGACGCTGAGCGGCCCGATCACGCGCACGGTCACCACCGATGCCACCGGCGCCTATCAGTTCGCCGGCCTGGTCGCGGGCACCTACACCGTCACCGAGGCACAGCCCCCGCTGTACAAGGACGGCGGCACGCAGGTCGGCAGCGCGGGCGGCGCGAAGGGCAACAACAGCATCGGCGCGATCACGCTCGGCGCCGGCACCAACGCCACCGACTACAACTTCCCGGAACTGACCGGCGCCGACGGCAGCATCGCCGGCAGCGTGTGGCTCAACAACGCCACCGGCAATCCCACCGCGAAGGACACCGGCGAAGCGAGCCTCACCGGCTGGTACGTGGAGCTGTACCAGAACGGCAGCCGAGTGGCCTCGGTGCCGGCGGTCGCCACCGACGCGCAGGGCAACTACGTGCTCACCGGCGTGCCGGCCGGCAGCGGTTACGAGCTGCGCTTCCGCAGCCCGGGCGGCGTGTACTACGGCTATCCGGTCTCGCAGGACCCGGACAAGCAGTGGAACGGCACGGTGAACAAGTCCGCTGCGATGCCGTCGATCCAGGGCGTCACCGTGGGCTCCGGCGTGGCCGTCACGCAGCAGGACCTGCCGCTCGACCCGGGTGGCATCGTGTACGACGCGGTATCGCGCCAGCCGCTGGCCGGTGCGCGCGTCACGCTGCTCGATCCTTCCGGCCAGCCAGTGAACCCGCAGTACCTCGCCGGCGGGCAGGGCAACGTCACGCAGACCACCGGCACGGACGGGCTCTATCAGTTCCTGCTCCTGCCGGGCGCGCCGGCAGGTACGTACACGCTGCGTGTGGAAGCGCCGGCCGGCTACGTCACGCCGCCGTCGGGCATCCATCCGCCGGCAGGCAAGCAGCTGAGCGTGCCGGGCGGGTCGACCACCTACCGCGTGTCGCCGCTCAACGCACCGCCGGCGTCGGGCGACCTGCCGCCGTACTACCTGGCCTTCGCCGTTACCGCCAACTCGGTGGGCTTCGCCGGCAACCACATTCCGGTGGACCCGGTGCTGCAGGGTGCGCTGCGCGTCACCAAGACCACGCCCAAGATCAACGTGAGCAAGGGCGACCTGGTGCCGTACACCATCGCGATCACCAACACGCTGGCGGTCACCCTGACCAACATCGCGGCGGTGGACCTGGTGCCGGCGGGCTTCAAGTACCGCGCGCAGAGCGCCCGCATCGACGGCATGCCGCGCGAGCCGCTGAGCAACGGCCGCACGCTGAGCTGGCCGGACCTGAGCATCGGCCCGAACCAGACGCGCACGCTGACCCTGGTGCTGGTGATCGGCTCGGGCGTGGGCGAGGGCGAATACACCAACCAGGCCTGGGCGTCGAACACGCTCGCCAACCGCGTGGTGTCCAACATCGGCTCGGCCGTGGTGCGGCTGGTGCCGGATCCGACCTTCGACTGCGCCGACCTGATCGGCAAGGTGTTCGACGACAAGAACGGCAACGGCTACCAGGACCAGGGCGAGCCCGGCGTGCCCGCGGTGCGCCTGGCCACGCCGCGCGGCCTGCTGGTCACCACCGATGCGGAAGGCCGTTACCACGTGCCGTGCGCGGATATCCCGCAGTACGACCGCGGCGCCAACTTCGTGATGAAGCTGGACGAGCGCAGCCTGCCGACCGGCTACCGCATGACGACCGAGAACCCCGGCGACGTGCGCATGACCGCCGGCAAGATGTCCAAGCTCAACTTCGGCGTGGCGCTGCACCGCGTGGTGCGCGTGGACGTGAGCGCGGCCGCCTTCGAGCACGGCGGCGACCGGTTGCTGGACACCTGGGCCGCGCAGCTGCCGAAGCTCTACGAGCGCATCAAGGGCCAGCCCACCGTGCTGCGCCTGGCTTATCACCCGGCGCGTGGCGAGAACCTCGATCAGGCAAGACAGCGATTGCGGACCTTGCAACGACGTATCGACGACGACTGGCACCGGACCGGCGACGACCGCCCCGTGCTGATCGAACAGGAAATCGCCGAGGTGCAGCCATGATCGCCACGACCGTGACGGCATTCCGCCGCCAACCGCTCGCCGCGCTGATCGGCCTGGCCCTGGCCATGCCCAGTCCCGCGCTGGCTACCGACACCCCGGCGCAGGCCGCGCCGGGCGACGACCACCACGGCCGCGTCGTGCAGAACGCCGCGCTCGTGCCCAACGCCGTCCCGCCTTCCAGCGAGCACGTGCAACCACTGGCCGCGGACGGCAAGCCCCTAGCCAGCGACGTGCGCCAGGGCGATGCGGTGTCCTGCGCGAACGGCGCCGCTGCGTCCATGCCCACCGACGCCAGACCCTTCGTGGTGAGCGTCGACGGCGCGCCGGCCGATGGCCAGCCCGCCAACGACGCCGACCGCCAGCGCTGCGTGGACGTGGCGCTCGCCAACGACACCGTGCAGGTGCGCTACGACCCCCTGGTGGCCAAGCCCATGCTCAACGCATGGACGGCGGCCGACGGCGGCGTGCGCGGCGAGGCGGTGACGTTCCGCTCGTGGAGCAATTACGCGGCGTGGATCGCGCATGCGGAGATCCGCGTGTTCCCGCGCGGTGCGAACACGCAGGAAACGCCGCTGGCCGTGGTGCCGCTGCCGATCGGCGGCAGTGCCGCCTGGCAGCCGCCTGCGGACGCGCCGGCCGACCTCATCTACGTGTTGCGCGTGAGCGACGCCAAGGGCCGCTTCGACGAGACGCGCGCCAAGCAGCTCACCCTGGTGGACTACCGCACGCACCACGCCGACCTGGACACACCCGAGCGCGAAGCGCTCACCGGCTACGGCGAGGACAGCCGCGACGTCGCCAACATCTCCGTGCACGGCGCCGCCGTCACGGTGAACGGCCGCGTGCCCGCCGCGGGCACCGCCGTGCACGCGCTCAATACCGACGTGCCGGTGGGCCGCGACGGCAAGTTCGCCATGCAGCAGATCCTGCCGCCGGGCGACCGCGTGGTGGACGTCACGGTAGGCGACCGCAGCTACCGGCGCAGCGTGCGCCTGCCGGACCGCGACTGGTTCTACGTGGGCGTGGCGGACATCACGGCCAGCCACGGCAGCGCCTCGGCCAACGCCACGGTGGTCGACCCGAGCCTGAAGAACGAGGTGAAGAGCAGCGCCATCGACGGACGGCTGGCCTTCTATACGAAGGGCACATTCGACAACGGCTGGCGCCTCACCGCGTCCGCCGACACGCGCGAGCAGCCGCTGAACGACCTCTTCAGCAACTTCGCCAGCAAGGACCCGCGCTACCTGCTGCGCCGGATCGATCCAGACCAGTTCTATCCGGTGTACGGCGACGACTCCACCGCGGTGGACGACGCGCCGACGCAAGGCAAGTTCTACGTCAAGGTGGAGAAGAACGACACCCAGCTGATGTGGGGCAACTTCCTCACCTCGTGGACCGGTTCGGAACTGGTGCAGTACTCGCGCGGCCTGTACGGCGCCAACTTGCTGTGGAAGTCGGAAGGCACCACCGAGCACGGCGAGCGGCGCAGCAGCCTCAACGCCTTCGCCGCCGATCCGGGCACGGTCGCTTCGCGCGAGGAATTCCGCGGTACCGGCGGTTCGCTGTACTACCTGCAGCGCCAGGACATCACTACCGGCTCCGAGCGGGTGTGGGTGGAAATCCGCGATCGCGATTCGGGCCTGGTCCTGCAGCGCACGCTGCTGGTGCCGGGATCGGACTACGACCTCAACTACCTGCAGGGCCGCATCCTGTTGCGCGCGCCGCTGTCCTCGGTGGCGGACGGCTCGGGGCTGGTGCAGCTCGGCGGCCTGTCCGGCAATCCTGCCTACCTCGTCGTCAACTACGAATACGTGCCCGGCGTAACCGAGCTGGACACGCTCGCGGCCGGCGCGCGCGGCGAGCACTGGTTCAACGACCACGTGCGCATCGGTGCCACCAGCTACCACCAGGGCGGCGAAGGCACGGACCAGAGCCTGGGCGGCATCGACGCGACGCTGCGCTACAAGCCCGGCACCTTCCTGCGCCTGGAAGCGGCACGCTCGAAGGGTGAGGGCACCGGCACGCTCAATTCGATCGACGGCGGCTTCAACTTCCAGAACGCCAACGGCCTGGGCAACCAGCAGCCGGCCAAGAGCGACGACAAGGCCTACGCGGGCCGCATCGACGCGGCGGTGTCGCTGGCCGACTTCTCCAAGGACATGCGCGGCACCCTCAGCGCGTACTGGCAGGACCGGCAGAACGGCTTCTCCGCCCCCGGGCAGATCACCCTGGGCAGCGAAGGTGCGCGCCAGGTCGGCGCTCGCGCGGACATTCCGCTGGGCAAGGCCACCGACGTCAGCCTGAAGGCGGACCGCACCGATGCGCTGAGCCAGGACCGCCATTCCGCCGAAGCCGCGGTGCGTCACCAGTTCGACCCGCACTGGGCCGGCAGCGTAGGCGTGCGCGCGGAAGACCGCGGCGTGGCCAATACCACGCTGATCCAAAGTCCGGTCCTGGCCGAGCACGGCGAACGTACCGACGCCATCGTGCGCGTGGACTACCAGTCGCTGGCCAGCGACCCGGCCAAGCCGGGCACCTTGCCGGACACGCTCGATTCGTGGAACGCCTACGGTTTCGTGCAGCAGACCCTGGCCCGCACCGGCACGCGCAGCGACAACGACCGCGCGGGCCTCGGCGGCGGCTGGCAGATCACCGAGCGCATCCATGCCAATGCCGAAGTGTCGGACGGCGACGGCGGCCTGGGCGGCAAGCTCGGCGGCGACTATCGCATCAGCGACCGCAGCAATGTCTACGCGCAGTACCTGATGGAAACGGATCGCCCAGACCTCGCGTACCGCGGACGCTTCGGTACGCTGGTCGGCGGTGCCAAGACGCGCCTCAACGATCGCGTGAGCGTGTACGAGGAAAGCCGCGAGACCACCGGCAGCGGGCAGGACAGCCTGATCCACGCCTTCGGCCTGGACATGACGGTGAACGACCGCTGGACCACCGGTTTCAAGCTGGAGGAAGGCACCATCAGCGATCCGCTCGCCGGCGACCTGCGCCGCCAGGCGGCCAGCGTGTCGCTGGCCTACAAGGGGCTGGCGACGAAGTGGGCATCGAGCGTGGAGTACCGCTACGAGGACAGCAACGTCTCCGGCCGGCGCACCTCCTGGTTGACGCGCAACAGCCTGGGCAGCCAGCTCACGCCGGCGTGGCGCCTGCTGGGCAAGCTGGACGTCGCGCGCAGCGGTTCGAGCAACGGCGTGTTCTTCGACGGCAACTACACCGAGGGTGTGATCGGCGCGGCCTACCGCCCCGTCGACAACGACCGCTGGAACACCTTGTTCAAGTACACCTACATGTACGACCTGCCGTCCCCGGGCCAGCTCTCGCCATCCAGCGGCATCGGGCCGGTGAGCACGGACCCGACCAGCAACGTGTACGCCAGCACCGTCGCCGACTACAGCCAGAAGAGCCAGGTGCTGTCGGTGGACACCATCTACGACGTCACGCCGTGGTTGTCGCTGGGCGCGAAGTACGGCTACCGCTGGGGCAGCCTCAAGCCCACGCGCACGGCCGGCGACTGGCTGGACAGCACCGCGACGCTGTGGGTGATCCGTGGCGAATGGCATTTCGTGCGCAACTGGAGCGGCCTGGTCGAGTGGCGCCGCCTGAGCGCGCGCGAAGCGGGCGACGCCAAACGCGGCGTGCTGGTGGGCGTGTACCGCTACATCAGCAAGCACCTGAAAGTGGGCGTCGGCTACAACTTCACGCGCTTCTCGGACGACCTGACCAATCTCAACTACAACAACAAGGGCGTGTTCTTGAACGTGCTCTCGACGTTCTGATCCACCGCGCGAAGAGCGAGTCGTGAGGGCGCATGGCGGGCGCCGGACACAGGGGGTAAGGGCAGGGGGCCGGATGGCCTGGCTGTTTCCCGGCAACGGCCGGTCGAGGCCGGTTTTCCGCCATGCGCTCTCACGACTCGTTCTTCACGCTGCTGAAGTTTCGCCCGTCGCCCGCGCGGCGGGCGGATGGCAAGGCCGGGCCACGGCGTTATGTTGCCCGTATCCCTAGGAAAACTCTGATTCCAACCAGGCGCCAGCACGGAGAGCATGCGCACGTGCCGTCGGTGGGCGAACGACTCTCCCCCGCTGGTCAACCACGTCGTGGCTCTGGATGGAGCGACAGTGCAGGGGGTGTTGTGAAAGGCCAGCTTTACCACTACGACGCTTGCGAGCTCGACAACGTCTTCCTCCTCAATGGCTACAGCATGAGGAAGACGGTCGATGGCGAAGAGACCGTCGTCCAGGACGCGGAGGGTTTGCTCCGCGCGATCACCGATGCCGTGATCGATGCCGCCGTGCCGTTGAACGGCAAGACCTTCCGATTTCTCCGCAAACGCCTGGCGATCTCGCAGCGGCAGCTGGCCGAGTCGCTCGACCTGGCCGAGCACACGGTCTCGCTATGGGAGCGGGGGCGACTAACCTTGCCGCGCTACAGCGACATCACGCTGCGCGCGCTGGCCTGGGAGCGGCTGCGCGGACAGGTGCCGTTCTGGTCGCTCTGCAAGAAGCTCAGCCAGATGGACGGAAAGCGTGGTGGCGGCGAGGTCAGCCTCGTGATGCACCGGAACGAGCAAGGCTGGGCCTCGCTAGTGAACGGCGCGGGCGACGTCGCGGGCTGAGCGGGCGGATGGAGGCATGGCTCGCCCGCGCCTAGACACCGCCGTCACGACCCCGGATGCAGATTGCGAAGGTTTCGTGAGCGCGACGCCCACGAACACACGGACGCGATTCCACCAGGGGGAAAACCATGGCTTTCAAGATTCTCTGTTGCGACGGCGGCGGCATACGCGGCGTCATCACGGCGCTGCTCATCCAGGACCTGGACCAGAGCTTCAGCATCGTCAAGAACGCTGACGGCTTCGCCGGCACGTCGACCGGCGGCCTGATCGCGCTGGGCCTGGCGAACGGCCAGGACATCGGCACCATCGTCGACGTCTACACTCACAAGGGCTCCACCATCTTCCAGCCCAACGGCTGGTTGCTGGACGCGCAAGCCAAGCTGCAGCCCCAGGCGCCGGCACAGTCGACGCAGGAGCTGGGCAGCGGCCCGGGCCTCTTCAAATGCCAGTACGTCAACACCGGCCTGAAGCAGGTCGCGGGGACCATGGTGAGCGGCAAGCTGTCCTCGGTCAGCCCCTTTGTGGCGGTTAACTCCGCGCGGCTGTGGGACCTGGACCAGAACAGCTGGGAGCCCTGCACGATTTCCAACGGCACGAAGAATGTCTACCGCGACATCGACATGCTCGACGCAGCGCTGGCCACCTCGGCCGCGCCGACTTACTTTCCGCCGTATGCCGTGGGTGATTACGGCTATTTTGCCGACGGCGGCACGTTCGCCAACAACCCGTCGATGACGGCGATCGTGGAAGCGATCTACCAGGGCTACGTCACCGGTCCGTCGGACATCCTGATGCTGTCGCTGGGCACCGGCGTCAATCCGGTCGGCATGCCGAACAACGACGTGGGCAATCCGCTGGATTGGGGCGTCACAGCATTGGCTGTGGCCGTCCAGCAACGGCCTGGTACCGGCCATGGCGCTGCTCAATCTGACGATGGATGCCACCGCGGAGTTGGCAGCCGCCCAGGCGGCGCAATTGCTGGGCGGCAACTACATGCGCGCGAACGTACCGCTCGACCAGCCATTCGCGCTGGACGACTACGAGAAGGTGGGCGAGCTGGTGAGAGCGACGCACAACTACATCAAGAAGTCGCAGGAGTGGCAGGGCGTGCGTGCCTGGGTGAGCGAGAACTGGACATAGGCGGCACACGCGGCGAGCCCGGCTTCTCTCGACGAAGGGAGCCGGGCTCGCGGGAAGTGAATGTCCCGCATTGGTGGTTCATCGCGCTACTTATCTTTGTAGTAGGCGTCCGCCTTGATCACCTCGACGCCGCGCCACCCCCAGTAGACGCGATGCCATTGGATCAGGCCGTCGCGTATATCCATTACTTCCATGAAATCCATCTGCTCGCCGGTCGGCGTGGCACGCGGGTACTCCCACATTAGCCCAGAGCCATCGGTGAAATAGCCACGGCGATGGAAGTGCCGGCTTCCCGGCTTGCGTGGCGCCGCTTTCTCCAGCAACTCGCGAATGGCCTCGCGGCCCTTGATGACGCCGACGTTCCCGCCCAGCAGATGCGGCACCAGCGGGCTCTCCAGCGTGGCGTCCGGCGCATAGAGCGCGATCATCGCGTCCAGATCGTCCTCGGACCAGGCGCGATCCCATTCACGGTAAATGCGTTCGATGGTCTGCGCGGCACCTTCCGGCAGATCCGCGCGGCTGAGGTTGTTGGACATGGCGGCCTCGAGCGTGTGGCTGGGGTGGCGTGGAGAAGCTCAGTGTGCGGCGCTTGCGTTGATAGCGTCAGGGGCGTTCAACGCATGTCGAGAGGAGGTGGTTGGCGTGTTCGTCATCGTATGCAAGCGGCATAGAGCGGGTTAGCGAATAGGTGTGATCGTGGGTGCAGTTGTGCGGATTTAGTGGATTCCGGGGTGTGCGTGGGAAGCGGTGAGCTGTGAAGCGGCCATTGGCGCTTAGGGGTTATGCGGGGCATCGCGATTTGCAGGATGTGTTCGCTCGAATTGCGTTGGCGCAAGCCCCGCCCCTCATCCCGCCTTCTCCCCGGAGGGGAGAAGGAGAAGTGAGGTACCGCGCCAAGCAACCAACGACCAAACAAGAGCGAGCGAAGCGATGCTCCGAGTGGCTCTTGATCTGCCGGGTTCCCTTCGCGGCGGTGAGGGCTGGACGATCAGGCCGCCGCAGGCGGGCGGGGACAGGACGTCCCCGCCTTTTCGATTCGGGCAAGGATGCCCGATCGAAAAGCCCGGCCAGCCCTCAACGCACCCGGAGCAGCGAAGGCTGCGGAGGGCGCCGCGCAGGGGGCCTTTTCTTCTTGGTTACTTCTTCTTTGGGCAAGCAAAGAAGAAGTAACTCGCTCTCCGGCAGGAGAGCGAAACCCTCGCCCCCGCACGGGGCGAGACAAGACTGGCGATCACGTCGCGACAACCGAGCCGTGTCGCTACTGGGTTCCGGCCTGCGTCGGAATGACGAGGATGAGAGGACGAGGCGGTCCTTAGCTCCCGTTGGGGTTCGCAAGCTCACCCCAACCTACGCACGCCGGCCAACGACAAAAAAAAGCGCCACGCCACCAAGAAAAAAATCACAACACCCGCACACACACTCGATTACGCCCCCCACGCTTCGCCTCATAAAGCGCCCCATCCGCCACCCCCATCAGCGCCTCGGGCCGCCGCCCCACCAACTCCGCCACATAACCCACCCCGATACTCACCGTCAGGCTCGCCGGCGGCGATGTACCCTCCGCCACCGCGACAGGCAGGGGGCGGCGCTCGATGGCGGCGCGGATCGTCTCGGCCAGCCGCTCCGCGCCGTGCTGCGACGTATACGGCAGGATCACCGCGAACTCCTCGCCGCCGTAACGTGCGACCAGGTCGGTGCTGCGCACCGCGCACTCCTTCAGCACCTCGGCCACTTCGCGCAGGCAGGCATCGCCGGCCGGATGGCCGAAGCGGTCGTTGAGCTGCTTGAAATGATCGACGTCGATCAGCAGCAGCGCCATGCCGCGTTCGCCGCGCGCGGCCGGGGCCCAGTCGCGCTTCAGCGTCTCGTCGAACTGGCGGCGGTTGGCGATGCCGGTGAGCGGGTCGATGCGCGTCAGTTCGCTGAGCTGGTCCTGTTCCTCCAGCGTGCGCACCTGCGTGAGCACGCTGCGCACGCCGTAGCCCAGCAAGGCGACCGCGAAGCCGGCCGTGGCCAGTGCGGCATGGGTGTGCAGGATCAGGCCGGACACGACGAGCAGGGTGAGCGGCATCATCAGCGGACTGCCGGCGCGCACGACCAGGCTCAGGCGCCGCGGCGCTTCCGGGGCGTCGGCGCGGGCTGCGGCCGGCCGCAGAGCCATCGCGGCGAGGGTAAGGAAGGGCAGGTCGATCACCAGGTCGGCCAGGGTGCCGTAATCCACGTCGCTCTGGGTGTGATTGATGTAGGCCGCCGTCGCCAGGTAGAGCAGCGCGAAGATCGCCAGCGTCCGGAAGAACACGCGATGCTCGCCGCCGGCGGCCAGCCAGCGCACCACCGCGAACGCGGCGATGAACACGTTCTCGATGTCGAACATCAGCCGCAGGCGTTCCACGCCTTCGTCGCTGGCATTGCTCAGGGTGGCGAACGAGAAGGTATGCACGAAGAACAGATAGCCCACGGCCAGCGCCAGCAGCGCGTCGATCAGCCGCACCGGCCAGGCTTCACGCGGCGAGGTGGCCAGCGCGTAGGTGAGCGGCACGCCGTACAGCACGTAGCACAGCATGCTGAGGCCCGGCGTCGGGTTGGCATTGGCCAGGACCATTGCCATGACCATGTTGGAGGCCATGCCTGCGGTCCACAGCAGCATGCCCAGCGCCAGCGCGATCCAGCCGTGGGCGACCGGATCGCCCCGGCTGCGCCATGCGCAGGCCAGCGCCGCCAGCAGCGGGGCGGCGATCAGGAAGAGGTAGGAGAGCAGCTTGGCGTGGTCGGGGAACAGCGCCAGGGCGAGCGCGTGGCAGGTGAGAAATGCGATGGCCACCAGAATGGGCACGGCGTCGTCCCCGCGGATGCTGTCCGGACGATACGGGAGCGTTTCGGCGCCGCGCAAGTCCGCGCCTGGCGGCCTTCGCGCGGGCCGTCCGGCCGCCTCGCGGTGCCCGTGATGCCGCCCGGACGAGCTTTCGCTACCCGATCGTGCACTCCCTTTTGAACCGCGGAGGCGCATGCTGGCCTCCTGGATGACGAGCGAAGGCGGAAAAGCACATGAGCCAGCATTACGACGCCGTGGTGATCGGCGCGGGCCAGGCGGGGCCGCCGCTGGCCGAGCGCCTGGGCAAGGCGGGCCGGCGCGTCGCCGTGATCGAGCGCAAGCTCGTCGGCGGCACCTGCGTGAACACCGGTTGCATCCCGACCAAGGCGATGGTGGCCAGCGCCTACGTGGCGCACATGGCCGGCCGCGCACACGAGTACGGCGTGCGTAGCGAGCGCGAAGCGGCGGTCGACATGCAGCGCGTATGGGAGCGCACGCGCGGCATTTCCGGCAAGGCGCGCGAGGGCGTGGAACGCTGGCTGCGCGAGATGCCGAACGTGACGCTGCTGGAAGGCCACGCGCGCTTCGAGTCGCCGACCAGCCTGCGGGTAGGCGACGAGCTGATCGAGGCCGGGGCATTCTTCATCAATGTAGGCGGTCGCGCGTCCGCGCCGGACTTTCCCGGCATCGACGCGGTGCCCTACCTGACCAACACCGGGATGATGGAGTTGCGCGAGCTGCCGGAACACCTGCTGATCGTCGGCGGCAGCTATATCGGGCTGGAATTCGGGCAGATGTTCCGGCGCTTCGGTTCCAAGGTCACCATCGTGGAACGCTCGCAGCGGTTGCTGCCGCGCGAGGACGACGAGGTCTCCGCCGCGGTCATGGGCCTGCTGCGGGACGAGGACATCACCGTGTACCTGGGCGCGGAATGCATCGCGCTGGAAGGCGAGGCGGGGGCGATACGGGTCAAGGCCAAGGGCAACACGCTGTGCGAGGCGACGGTGGGCAGCCACCTGCTGCTGGCCGTGGGCCGACGCCCGAACACCGACGACCTCGGGCTCGAGAAGGCCGGCGTGGCGGTGGATGCGCACGGTTATATCCAGGTGGACGACCACGGACGCAGCAGCGCGCCGGGCATCTGGGCGGTGGGCGATTGCAACGGCAAGGGCGCCTTCACCCACACGTCATACAACGATTTCGAGATCGTCGCCGACAGCGTGCTGGGCGAAGGCGCGCGCCGCATCTCCGACCGCATCACCGCCTACAGCCTGTTTACCGATCCGCCGCTGGCGCGCATCGGCCTGACGGAGCGCGAGGCGCGGGACGCCGGCCACGACGTGCGGGTGGGCATGCGCCCGATGTCGCGCGTGGGGCGCGCCGTCGAGCGCGGCGAGACCACGGGCTTCATGAAGGTGATCGTCGACGGCGCCACGCAGCAACTGCTCGGCGCGGCGATCTTCGGCGTGAATGGCGACGAAGCGATCCACTGCCTGCTCGATGCGATGTACGCGAAAGCGCCGTATACCACCGTGTCCCAGGCGGTGCACATCCACCCGACGGTGGCCGAACTGCTGCCGACCGCCTTGCAGAGCCTGCGGCCGGCGTGACGGCATGGCTACCGTTTTGGGTATAGGCGAGGAGCCTCCGGCTGCTTAACCTCGACGACTCCCCTCCAGCGAAAGGCACCGCCATGAGCGACCGGCATTCTTCCAAGAGCGGTCTCGAACCCGCCTTCATCGAGGCCCAGCGCAAGCGGCTCCAGGCCATGCTCGACGAGCTGAAAGGCAGCGGCGACGACGCCGGCAGCGACGAGGCGCAGGCGCAGTACGCCGGCATTGACGAGGTGCGCGACAGCGGCGACGACGGGCAGACCATGGCGATCGGCGAGAACGACGAAGCGACCTTGCGGCACGCCATCCGCCGCCTCGGGGACATCCGGCGCGCGCTGGAGAAGATCGAGGAAGGCACTTACGGCCTGTCCGACGTCAGCGGCGAGCCGATCGGCAAGGAACGCCTGCTGGCGGTGCCGGAGGCCGTGACCGCCATCGGCGACCGGAGCTGAGGACGAGCGACGCCCGTCCTCAGGACGGTGAGTCGGCGCCCACGACCGTGCGCGCCTTCACCCAGGAGAGGTAGCGCAGCCCGATGCCGCACAGGGTCAGCAACAGGGCGGCCAGCTTGAGGTGCAGGCTGAACAGCGCCACGGCGCCGAACAGGACGGCCACGAACAGGTCCTGCAGCAGCCAGCTCCAGGCCGTGGCCCTGGGCACGTCCGGCGCCAGGTGGCCGACGAAGGCGGCATAGCCCCACGAGGCGCTGAGGCACAGGTAGTTGGCGGCAAGCGCCACCGAGTAGATCAGCATGCCGTGCTCCGACGCACCGTCGGCGTCGGTGAGCATGACGCGCACCACCACCGGCATCAGCGAAACCAGGCTCAGCAGTGCGAGGGTGAGCAGGGCCGCCGGCATGTCCACCCGGCGCAGGCTCGCCAGCACGCGCCGGTGGCGGATCCACACGCCGCCGACGATGAAGAAGCTCACGAAGTAGATCAGCAGCGGCGTGGCCCAGAGTTCGGCCAGGCTATGCCCGGCCGCCGGTCCCTCGGGCTTGAGCTCGACTGCCGACAAGGTCATGGCGATGGCGAACACGCCGTCGGATAGCATCACCAGCCGGTCGAAATGGCGTTGATGCACGTGATGCTCGCGCACGGGCGCGGTGTGGTTCGATTCCACGGCGTTCCTTCCCCCTGGTTGGCAGCGGGATATCATGCCTGAGCCGGCGGGTTTCGGAAGCCCCCGGTGCCGGAGGGCATGCCTGCCGCCGGCTGCGCTTGCGAGTGCCGGTGCCGCGCCATGGACATGCCATGAAAGCACGCTTGCGGCATCCAGCTCCATCCACGCGGCTCACGGTAAAGACTCTCATCGACCGATCGCTCGCGCGACGTCCGTCCACCGGGTCTTTCAGCGGGGTGGTTCGCGGATCTCATCGCGTGAAGAAAGGGTGCATGGAACGGGTTGTGCGATTTAGACGTCTAAGCGTCTACGCGGTTCGCGCACTCAATAGTTGACATTCGTGTGACCGAGGAGCAAGTTTGCCGCAAGCCCGAAGGGAGCGATCTCCTCGGGCTTTATAGGGGGCGGGATTTAGATCGATCCATGTAAGGGATTGCGGGGCCGATCCTGGCTTCAGTGCAACGCTTCCTTGCGCACTCGCTTGCCGGCGTGTCGTCCGACACGGTCATCCCGTCCAGGGCTTTTGCCAGCGATGGGGATGAATATGATCGAAGCGACGCAATCGTTGCCGCGTAACCGTGTCTTGCATCTGGCGCTCGCCATCGGCTTGATGGCCTCGGGCGCGGCGCTCGCGCAATCCACGACGGGCTCCATCTTCGGCCAGGTGGCCTCGACCGGCGGCGGCGACACTGTGCTGATCGAAAGCGCCAGCGGCTTCAAGCGCGAAGTCGGCGTGGATGCGCGCGGACGCTACGTCGCCTCGCAGCTGCCACTGGGCACGTACACGGTGTCCTTGCGGCGCGATGGCCAGACGGTGGAGAGCCGCGACCGGATCACGCTGCAGGTGGGCGCGGGCACCGACGTTTCCTTCGCCGGCGCCGCGGCCACGGAGAAAGCGGTCGCCAACCTGGGCTCGGTCACCGTGGTGGGCAATGCCTTGCCGGCTATCGACGTGACCAGCGTGGACTCGCGCACAGTCATCACCGCCGACCAGCTGGCCAGGCTGCCGCTGGCGCGCTCCGCCGAAGGGATTGCCATGCTGGCCCCGGGCGTGAACCGCAACAGCGCCAACTTCACCAGCGCCACCGGCAAGCCGCTGGTCAGCTTCGGCGGCTCGGCCGCCACCGAGAACGCCTATTACATCAATGGCTTCAACACTACCGATCCGCTCAATGGCCATGGCGGCATCACGCTGCCGTACGGTGCGATCGACCAGCAGGAGGTCTACACCGGCGGCTACAGCGCGCAGTACGGCCGTTCCGACGGCGGCGTGATCAACCAGGTGGGCAAGCGCGGCAGCAACCAGTGGCATTTCGGCGCGCAGATCCTGTGGGAACCGTCCTTCGCGCGCAGCGACTACACCGACCTCTATTACGCCAACGGCCTGCCGGTCTCGCCGGTGGCGGGGAATCTCTACGACCCCAAGAGCAAGAACAAGCTGTGGACCACCACCGCCAGCGCCTACGTCGGCGGCCCGCTGATCGAGGACAAGCTGTTCTTCTTCGTCGCGGGCGAGTTCGAGCGGCAGGACGGCACCAACGTCAACGCGGTCGACAACAGCAAGCCTTACCAGACCTACCGCTACGACAGTCCGCGCTGGTACGGCAAGCTGGACTGGAACATCACTGACAGCCAGATCCTGGAAGTGACCGGTGCGTCGGACAAGCGCAAGGGCAGCGGCTCGATCTACGACTACGACTACACCGCGCGCCGCAAGGGCGACTTCATCAACGCCGACGACAACACCAAGGTGGGCGGCGACCTCTACGTGGCCAAGTACACCGGCTATCTCACCGACAACCTCACGCTGAGCGCGATGTACGGCGAGATGAAGACGCGCGACTACGACGTGCCCGGCAGCTACGACGAGAGCCTCACCTTCGTCAGCGGCATCACCAACCAGAACCCCGCGCTCAACGGCGGCGCGCCGCGCGGCAACAACCAGACCGTGTCGACGCTCTACGATCCGGCGCGCGGCAACAAGACCACCAATACCCGCGTGGACCTGAGCTATCACCTGGGCGACCACATGATCAGCGTGGGCATCGACAACCAGCGGTCGGAGGCGCTGAACCAGGGCAATCGCAATTCCGGTCCGGGTTACACCTGGCAATACGGGCATACCAACACGCCCAACGAGCCGATCGTCTCCGGCCTGGGCGTGCCCGCGCCGGCCGGCTTCCCCCATGGGCAGGACGGCTATTACGTCCAGAAGAACATCGCCAACAACGCGGTCAGCGTGCGCTCCATGCAGCGCGCCCAGTACGTGGAAGACAAATGGCAGGTCAGCGATCGCTGGCTGCTGTCGCTGGGCCTGCGCAACGACCAGTTCACCGACTACAACCCGAACGGCGAAGCCTTCATCACGCAGACCAAGCCGCAGTGGGCGCCGCGCCTGGGCTTCAGCTGGGACGTCAATGGCGATTCCAGCTTCAAGGTCTACGGCAACGCGGGGCGCTATTACCTGAGCATGCCGCTCAACCCCGCCACCGGCGCAGCCGCGGGCTATGTCAGCACACAGCAGTACTACACCTACGGCGGCATCGCGGCGGATGGCACGCCGACGGACCTGACGGTGATGTCCGTGCCGGTGTCGGCGAACAATTCGTTCGGCATTCCGCCCGATCCGCGCACGGTGACGGCGCAGGGCATCAAGGCCGAGAACCAGGACGAGTTCATCCTGGGCTTCACCAAGACCGCCGGCCCCGCCTGGGTCTATGGCGCCAAGCTGACCCAGCGCATCCTGCGCAATGCGATCGACGATTTCTGCGACGTCAACCGGGTGTTGGACAAGGCGCAATCGCTGGGCTACGACATCGCCTCCAGCAACAGCTGCTACCTCATCAATCCCGGCCGCGCCAACACCTTCAACCTGGTAACCACCGACGGCAGTCTGGTCGGCGTGCCGATGAGCAACGCGGAACTGGGTTTCGACCGGCTCAAGCGCCGCTACTACAGCCTGGAAACCTTCCTGGAGCATCCGTTCGACGGCACCTGGTACGGCAAGGTCGACTACGTGTTCTCGCGCAGCTACGGCAACACCGAGGGCCAGGTGCGTTCGGACCTGCTGCAGGGCGGCGCCTCGGCCAGCGAGGACTGGGACAACTACGCCATCATGGAGCACACCAACGGCCCGCAGAACAACGACCACACCCACGTGGTGAAGCTGTACGGCTACTACCAGTTGACGCCGGAATGGCAGCTCTCGGGCAACCTCAGCGTGCAGTCCGGCAACCCGCGCATCTGCCTGGGTTACTACGGACCGGACCACACCGACCCGGTCGGCTACGGCAACGCCTACCACTTCTGCAACGGCGAACCGTCGCCGCCCGGCAGCCATGGCCGCCTGCCGTGGCTGCACCAGCTGGATCTGGGCGTGACCTATCGTCCGGCCTTCGCGGCCAAGCGGCTGGCCTTCAACGCCAATGTCTTCAACGTGCTCAACGAGCAGCGCCCGACCTTCCTGCAGCCGAACTCCGAGCAGGCGCCGTACTCGCCGAACCCGCTGTTCGGCACCGCGCTGTACCGCGAGGCGCCGCGTTACGTGCGGTTGAGCGTCAGCTACGACTATTGATGGCGGCGACCGGCCGGCGGTCGTGCCGGCCGGTCAGGAGATCGGGGCGTCGGGAAACCACAGGGTGAACCGCGTGGCCTCGGGCCCGGACTCCACCGAAGCCCGTCCGCCGTGCAGTTCCATGATGCTGTGGACGATGGACAGGCCCAGGCCGGTCGAGCTGGCCGAATCGCTGCGCGAGCGGTCGACGCGGTAGAAGCGGTCGAACAGTTTGTCCAGATGCTCAGGCGGAATGGGCTGGCCGGGATTTTCGACGACGACGATAGTGTCCTGGCCGGCCTTGTCCGCGAACAGGCGGATGGTCCTGCCGCGCGGCGTGTAGCGCAACGCGTTGGAAAGCAGGTTGCCGACCGCGCGCCGGAACAGATCGCGGTCCGCGTACAGCGGAACGGCTGCGCGCACTTCGATCGCGACCCCGGCGTCGCCCGCGATGCCTTCGAAATAGTCGGCGATGCGCTCCAGCTCGTTGCGCACGTCCAGCCCGGTCCGCTGCAGCGCGAACTGCGGGCTCTCCGCGCGGGCCAGGAACAACACGCTCTCGATGGTGCGGCTCACCCGGTCGCATTCCTCGATGTTGGAGCCGAGCAGCGCTTCGTATTCGGCCTGGCTGCGCGGGCGGGCGAGCGCGACTTCGTTGCTGCCGCGCAGGTTGCCCACCGGCGTGCGCAGGTCGTGGGCGAGGTCGACGGTGAACCGCCACACCCGCGCGAAACCTTCTTCCAGGCGGGCGAGCATGTCGTTCAGCGCCGCCGCGAGCGCCTGCAGTTCGGGCGGCGCGTTGCCGGTGGACAGCCGCGTGTCGAGCCGCTGGGCATGGATGGCCGCGGCGTCCGCCGCCATGGTCCGCAGTGGCCGCAGCGCCTGGCGCACCAGCAGATAACTCAGCACGATCGCGGCCAGCAGGCCCGCCAGGAGGCGATGAAGCATGTCGCGCAGATAGTGCGCGAGCAGCGCCTCGCGGTCGGCGAGCGAGCGCGCCACGGTCATCGACACGCGGCTGCCGTCCCGCAGCGGCGCGACGGCCGTGATGCCGCGCACCTGCGCCTCCTGGTTGCCGAGCCAGTGGCCGATGGCGTCGGCGACGATGCGCTGGTCGGCCGGTACCGCGTTGCGGGCTTCGATGGCGTAGTGCGACGGGTTGTGCTCGACCAGCGTGCGGCCCGCGTCGTCGGTGATGCGCAACGCATTGTTGGTATCGCCCAGCACGCCGATCACCAGGCGGTCCTGGTGCGCCACTACGTCCGGCACGGAGTCGAGTTCCGCGACCAGCCGGCGCAGGTGGCGCGCGGTGAGCACGAGGTTGGTTTCGTCCTGTGCGTAGATGCGCTGCGCGGCCGCGCGGTAGAGCAGGAAGCCGACCGCGGCGAAGCACACCACGGTGATCGCGGCGAAAGTGAGGGTAAGACGGGCGCTCAGGGACAAGCGTGGCATCAGCGGGCCTCGGGGTCCTCATCCAGCACGTAGCCCATGCCGCGCACGGTGTGAATGAGCTTCACGCCGAAGCCGTCGTCGATCTTCGCGCGCAGCCGGCGGATGGCTACCTCCACCACGTTGGTGTCGCTGTCGAAGTTCATGTCCCACACGTAGGAGGCGATCTGCGTGCGGCTGAGCACCTCGCCGCGGCGGCGCGCGAGCAGTTGCAGCAGCGAGAATTCGCGCGGGGTCAGGTCGATGCGCTGGCCGTCGCGGCGCACCCGGCGACGCACCGCGTCGATCTCCAGGTCGCCGATGCGCATGTGCTCGATGTCGCGCGGCGGGCCGCGGCGCAGCAGGGTGCGGATGCGGGCCAGCAGTTCGACGAAGGCGAACGGCTTGACCAGGTAGTCGTCGCCGCCCAGCTCCAGGCCCTTCACGCGTTCCTCCAGCTCGTCCACCGCGGTGAGCAGCAGCACCGGCGTGTCTTTCTTCGGGCGCAGGCGGCGCAGGATCTCCCAGCCGTCCATGCCCGGCAGCATCACGTCGAGCACGATCAGGTCGTAGTCCTCTTCCAGCGCCTGGTGCAGGCCGTCGAGGCCGTTGGCGACCACGTCCACCGTGAAGCCGGATTCCTCCAGCCCCTTCTTGAGGTACTCGCCCGCCTTTTTTTCGTCCTCGATCACCAGAAGCCGCATGGCCCGATCCGCTTTACCTGTTGGGCCGGATCATACGCGCGGCGCCCGCGGGGACGTGATTACAAAATCGTCAGGTAACCGTCAGGGGTGGGCAAGCGCCCCGCGCCTAGCCTTGTTCGCGGGGCGGCTGGACCGCCCGCCACTGGCCCGCGGGGCCGACGACGGGGTTTCGCTCATGTGGATCGTGCACCTGGCGCTGCGGCGCCCTTATACCTTCATCGTGCTGGCCTTGCTGCTGGCCATCGCCGGGCCGCTGATGATCCTGCGGACGCCGACGGACATCTTTCCGAACATCAATATCCCGGTGCTGAGCATCGTGTGGTCGTACAACGGCTTCTCGGCCACGGACATGGCCAACCGCATCACCACGCCGTACGAGCGCGCGCTGACTTCGGACGTGGACAACATCGAGCACGTCGAGTCGCAGACGGTCAACGGCGTAGCGGTGATCAAGGTGTATTTCCATGCCGGCGCCGACATCAACCGCGCGATCGCCGAAGCCTCGGCCAACGCGCAATCCATCCTGCGCGTGCTGCCGCCCGGCACGCTGCCGCCGCTGGTCATCTCCTACAACGCCTCGACGGTGCCGATCCTGCAGCTAGCCTTGTCCAGCCGCTCGCTGCCGGAGCAGCAGCTGTACGACCTGGGCAACAACTTCATCCGCACGCAGCTGGCCACGGTGCAGGGCGCGGCGGTGCCGCTGCCGTTCGGCGGCAAGGTGCGGCAGGTGATGGTGGACATCGACACCAAGGCCATGCAGGCGCGCGGCCTGTCGCCGCTGGACGTGGTCAACGCGGTCAACGCGCAGAACCTGATCCTGCCCGGCGGCACGGCGAAGATCGGCGCGCTGGAATACGACGTCAACCTCAACGGCAGCCCGGCTTCGGTCGATGAGCTCAACCAGATCCCGCTGAAGGCGACCCCGGGCGGCGTGATCTACCTGCGCGACGTCGCCCAGGTGCGCGACGGCTTCGCGCCGCAGACCAATATCGTGCGCGTCGACGGCACCCGTTCGGCGCTGCTGCAGGTGGAGAAGAGCGGCGACGCCTCCACGCTCAGCATCATCGGCCAGGTCAAGGCGCTGCTGCCGCGGATCGCCGCCGGCCTGCCCAAGGCGCTGGACGTGAAGGCGGTGTCCGACCAGTCCGTGTTCGTGAGCTCCGCCGTGGCCGGCGTGGTGCGCGAAGGGCTGATCGCCGCCGCGCTGACGGCGCTGATGATCCTGCTGTTCCTGGGCAGCTGGCGTTCCACGCTGATCATCGCCATCACCATTCCGCTGTCGGTGATGGCCTCGCTGATCGCGCTGTCGGCGCTGGGACAGACCATCAACATCATGACGCTGGGTGGCCTCGCGCTGGCGGTGGGCATCCTGGTGGACGACGCCACGGTGGCGATCGAGGCGATCAGCCACCGCCGCGAACTGGGCGAGCCGCTGGACCAGGCGATCGTGACCGCGTCCGACCAGATCGCGCTGCCGACGCTGGTGTCCACGCTGGCGATCTGCATCGTGTTCCTGCCGATGTTCCTGCTGTCCGGCGTGGCCCGCTATCTATTCGTGCCGCTGGCGGAAGCGGTGGTGTTCGCGATGCTCGCGTCCTATTTCCTGTCGCGCACGCTGATTCCGACGCTGGCGATGTATCTGCTCAAGCACGAAACGGCCGGCGCCGCGGCGGGGCAGGGGCGCTGGCAACGGCTGCGCCGCCTGCAGCAGCGTTTCGAGCGGGGTTTCGACGGTTTCCATGCGCGCTACCAGGACACCGTGCGGCTGGCCATCGCCAACCCCCGACGCGTCGCCATCGCGTTCGCCCTTGCCTGTGCCGGCTCGCTGCTGCTGATTCCGGTGCTTGGCCGCGACTTCTTCCCGACCTCCGACACCGGCGAGATCCGCCTGCACCTGCGCGCCCGCACCGGCACCCGCATCGAGGAAACGGCCCGCGTGGTGGACCTGGTGGAGCAGGACGTGCGCAAGGCGATCCCCGCCGGCACGCTCGGCAGTGTGCTGGACAACATCGGCCTGCCGGTGAGTGGCATCAACATGACGTACGACTCGTCGCTGCCGGTCGGCTCGTCCGACGCGGACGTGCTCATCACGCTGAAGCCGGGTCACCGGCCGACGGAAAGTTACGTCGCGGAGCTGCGGCAGCGCCTGAACCGCGATTTCCCGGGCGTGTCATTCGCCTTCCTGCCGGCGGACATCATCAGCCAGACGCTGGACTTCGGCCTGCCGTCGCCGATCGACATCCAGGTGGTGGGCAACGACAAGCAGGGCAACCGGGCAGTGGCGGAGCGCCTGCTGGGCCAGTTGCGCGGCGTGGACGGGCTGGTCGATCCGCGCATCCAGCAGCCGGATGACGCACCCGCCATCAACGTGCAGGTGGATCGCACCAAGGCCATCCAGGCCGGCTTCCAGGCCCGCGCCATCGCGCAGAACGTGCTGATCGCGCTGTCCGGCAGCGCGCAGACCACGCCCAACTTCTGGCTCAATCCGAAGAACGGCGTGAGCTATCCGCTGACCACCGAATCGCCGCAGTACGCCATCGATTCGCTGCAGGCGCTGGGCAATATCCCGCTGTCCACCGGCGACGAGGCGGGCGCCCTGCGCAACGGCACGCCGCCGATCCTCGGCTCGCTCAGCACGCTGTCGCGCGGTGCCCAGGAGGCGGTGGTCTCGCACTACAACGTGCAGCCGGTGATCGACGTGTTCGCCGGCGTGCAAGGACGCGACCTGGGTGCGGTGGCGGCCGACGTGGACCGCCTGGTCGCGCAGGCCCGCGCGCACCTGCCGCCGGGTTCGGCCATCGTGGTGCGCGGGGAAGTGCAGACCATGCAGTCCTCGTTCCAGGGCCTGCTGCTGGGCCTGGCCTGCGCAGTGCTGCTGGTGTACGCGCTGATGGTGGTGAACTTCCAGTCGTGGGTGGACCCGCTGGTGATCATCGGCGGCCTGCCCGGCGCGCTGGCCGGCGCGACCTGGATGCTGTTCGTCACCCGCACGACGGTAAGCGTGCCGGCGTTGACGGGCGCCATCATGTGCATCGGCATCGCCACCGCCAACAGCATCCTGGTGGTGAGCTTCGCGCGCGACCGGCTGGCCGCCGGCTCGACGCCGCTGCAGGCCGCCTTCGAGGCCGGCGCCACGCGTTTCCGGCCGGTGCTGATGACGGCGCTGGCCATGTTGATCGGCATGTTGCCCATGGCCCTGGGCCTGGGCGACGGCGGCGAGCAGAACGCGCCGCTCGGCCGCGCGGTGATCGGCGGCCTGCTGTTCGGCACCCTCACCACCCTCGTGTTCGTACCCACCGCCTTCGCCGCCGTGCATGCCTGGCTGCGCCGCCGCGACAGCGGCGCGCTGCCTGCACTCACGCATGCCGCGTCCTGACCGGAGAACTCCCATGTCCGAGTTGATGCCTTTGAATATCTCCTCCTGGCCCAGGCGCCGCCTGGCCATCTCGCTCGCGCTGGTGGGCATCGCCCTGGCCGTCGGCACCTTGCCCCGGCTCGCGGCGCACGCCGCGGTGGCGAAGCAGACCGCGGCGCTGAGCGAGCCCACCGTGGCGGTAGTGGCGCCCGTGCGCGCTCCTGCGCAACAGTCCCTGGTGCTGCCCGGCGACGTGCAGCCCTACCAGGAAGCGGACGTCTACGCCCGCACCAGCGGCTATCTGCGGCGCTGGTACGCCGACATCGGCACGCACGTGGAGAGCGGGCAGCGGCTGGCCGACATCGACGCGCCGGAAGTGGACGCCCAGCTTGCGCAGGCGCGCTCGGACGCGGCCACGGCAGCGGCGAACTACGACATCGCCAAGGTCACGGCCAGCCGCTGGCAGGACCTGCTGAAGAACGATGCGGTGTCGCGCCAGTCGAGCGAGGAGAGCGTCAGCACCATGAAGGCCAGGCAGGCGATGCTGGGTGCGGCGCGCGCGAATGTGGATCGTCTCGCGCAATTGCAATCCTTCCAGCAGATCCAGGCACCGTTCGCCGGCGTGGTGACCGCGCGCAACGTCGACACCGGCGCGCTGATCGATGCCGGCGGTGGCGGTCACCCCGTGCCGCTGTTCCGCCTGGCGGAAACCGACCGGCTGCGCGTGTTCGTCAACGTGCCGCAGGACCAGGCCATGGACGTGGCGCCGGGATCAACCGCGCACCTGCGCGTGCCGCAGCTGCCGGAGCGCGTGTTCGCCGGCACGGTGGCGCGTACCTCCGGCGCCATCGATGCGGCCAGCCGCACGCTGCGCGTGGAGATCGACGTAGACAATCCCGATGGCGCGCTGTTGCCGGGTGCTTATGCCGAAGTGACTTTGCCGCTGACCGCCGCGCATCCGGGCCTGTCGCTGCCTGCCAACGCGCTGCTGTTCCGCCCCGCGGGCGTGCAGGTGGCGACGGTCGACCCCCGCGGCGTGGTGCAGCTGCGTACGGTGACCCTCGGCCGCGACTTCGGTACGCGCGTGGAGATCCGCGATGGCCTGCGCGGCGACGAGCGGGTCGTGCTCAATCCCGGCGATGCGATCGACGCGGGCCAGCGCGTACGCCTGGCCTCCATTCCGCCAGCCGACGCGAAGGAGTAGCGCCATGCAAACCATCGATGCGATCAAGCGGGGCCTGCCGCGCCTGGCCTTTGGCGTGGGGCTGGCCTGGCTCGCCGGCTGCACGCCTGGCCCGGCCTATGTCCGCCCCTCCGTCGCCGTGCCGGACCGGTTCAAGGAAGCCTCGACCGCGCAGCGGCTCGCGCCGGGCTGGTTGCCCGCGCAACCCGGCGACGCCGCCGATCGCGGCGCGTGGTGGGCGCTGTTCGGCGATCCGGTGCTGGATGGATTGGAGGCGAAGGTTGCGGTGGGCAACCAGACCGTGGCGAAGAGCGTGGCCGAGCTCGCACAGGCGAAGGCGATGATTGGCGTGGCGTCGTCGGCGTACTGGCCTACCGTCACGGCCGGCGCCAGCTTCGATCGCAACCACACCTCGCAGAACGTCGAAGGCCGTTCGCTGGCCGGCAAGACCGTGTCCGACGCCAGCGCCGGCCTCGACGTGGCGTGGGAGCCCGACCTGTTCGATCGCATCGGGCACCAGGTGGACGCCGCCAAGGCGCGTTACCAGGCCAGCGCCGCGGATCTCGCATCGGTGCGCCTGGCCATGCAGGCGGAGCTGGCGATCGATTATGTGGAGTTGCGCGCCCTCGACGCGGAAAGCACGTTGCTGACCCAGACCGTGGCGGACTACGCGCGCGCCCGCGACTTGGTGCGGATCCGTCGTGACGGCGGCATCGCGTCCGCCTCGGACGTGGAGCAGGCGGAAACGCAATGGCAGGCCGCGCAGGCGCAGCTGACCGACCTGCAGGAACGGCGCGCGCAGCGCGAACACGCCATCGCCGTGCTGATCGGCGAGCCGCCGGCGCAGCTGAGCCTGCCCGCGAGCGATGCGCCGCTGGTCTTGCCGGCCATTCCCGCCGGCCTGCCGTCCACGTTGCTGCAGCGGCGGCCGGACGTCGCCGCCGCGGAACGCCGCGTGGCTGCCGCCAACGCGGACGTGGGCGAAGCGACATCGGCCTTCTTTCCCGATCTGGTCCTGTCGGCGACGGGCGGACTGGAGTCCTCGCACCTGCCTTCGCTGCTCGCCTTGCCCAGCCGCTTCTGGGCGATTGGCCCGGCACTGGTCGGCACGCTGTTCGACGGCGGCCGCCGCAAGCAGGAACTGCATGCCGCCGGGGCGCGCCAGGACGCGGCCGCGGCCGACTACCGCGAGGCCGTGCTGGTGGCGTTCCGCGAAGTGGAGGACAACCTCGCCTCGCTGCGCGTGCTGGCCGACGAACAGGGTTCGCAGCAGCGCGCGGTCGATGCTTCCGTGCGCGCGGCGCAACTGGCCCTGGTCCGCTACAAGGACGGCGCCAGCGACTACCTCGAAGTCATCGCCACGCAGAACGCCAGTCTCACGCAACGCATTGCGCTCACCGAGTTGACCCGGCGCCAGCGCGAGGCGGACGTGCGCCTGATCAAGGCGCTCGGCGGCGGATGGTCGGGGGGCAAGTCATGAGCAGGCCGTGCGCCGCGCGCGCGCTCAAACCTCGCCGACCACCAGGGTGAAGCTCTGCAGGAAATGGAAATCCGGGCGGCGCAGCGCGAAGTCCGGATGCGCCGGATCGCACAGGCGCATCAGCAGGTCGTGGTCGTCGGCGGCGAGGTACGGCCGCAGGCGCGTGCCCCAGGTGTCGCGGAAGAGGGTTTCGACCAGATAGCGCTCGTCGTCCGGCCGCAGCGGCGACAGCCGTTCGAGCATGAACGTGCGCGCCTGCACCTGGCGCAGGCCGGCGCGGCGCAGCAGGCCGACGGTGGCGCGCACGGCGGCGAGGTCGCGTTCGTCGAGTCCGTAGCGGTCGCGGTAGTACTGGCGCACCGCTTCGTTGACCAGCCGTTCCAGCCGCGCATCCCAGGCGAAGTACATGTCCGGCAGGAACGAGCTCTGTCCCAGTGCGATGCGGCCGCCGGGGCGGAGCAGGGCGGCGATGGCGGCGATGCCGGCCAGCGGATCGCGCAGGTGATTGACCACGTTCACCGACCAGGCCAGATCGAAGCTGCCGCGCGCGAGCGGCGCACGCAGCAGGTCGGCCTGGATCGCCAGGGCGCCGTGCTGCCGTGCCGTGGCCTGCGCCGCGGCGACGTGAGCGGCGGCGAGATCCATGCCGACCACCGTGCCTTCGGCGCCGACCTGCGCCGCGAACCACGCGAGCGCCTCGCCCGTGCCGCAACCGACGTCGGCGACGCGCATGCCGGCGCGCAGTTCGAGACTGCCGATAGCCTGCCGCAGTTCCGGTGCGGCGAAGGCATTGAAGCGCTGCAGTTTCGCGGCGTAGTCGCGCGTGGCTGTGTCGCCGAGCAGGCCGGTGGCCGGACCAGGGTTCTTCATGGGGCGGGTCTGCGCCGCATGGTCTGCGTCCGCGCCGGCGGTACGCATCTCTTCAATGCGCGCCGCGCTGCGCATTGGCCCGCAGCGCCTGCACGGCGGCCGCAGCGTTCACCTGGCGCACGCCGTTCGCCAGGCCGCCGGTGCTGGCCAGCAGCTGGCGCGCCGACGCCGCGTCCAGCTCGGGCGCGATGGACAGCAGCAACGCAAGAATGCCGCTCACGTGAGCGGCCGCCATCGACGAGCCGGAGGTGAAGTCGTAGCCCCCGCCGGGTTGGGTGGTGAGGATGTCGTTGCCCGGCGCGCTCAGCACACCGGGCGGTGCGTTCGCCACGGCGCTGGAGCGCACCACGATGACGCCCGGCGCGGCGTCCGGGAATCCGGTCATGGAACCGTCCGGCGGCAATGCGGCGACCACGATGCGGCCCTGGCGCAGCAGTTCGTCCAGCAGTTTGCCCAGCAGCGGATCGGCCGGCCCGCCGAGGCTGAGGTTGACGATGCGCGCATCCGTGTCGAGCACCGCCGCCAGCGCTTTGGCCAGCGTGAACGAGTTGCAGCGCGCGCCCGCGCGACGGTCGACGCCGTACCAGCACGCCTTGTAGATGCTGAGCGTAGCGCCGGGCGCGATGCCGACGATGCCCTGGTGGTTGTCGCCCACGGCGGCGATGATGCCGGCCACTTCAGTGCCGTGCGCGTCGCGGCCGAAGGCGGCTTCGTCGGTGTCGACCACGTTGCGCTGTTCGGCGATGCGGCCCTGCAGATCCGGATGCGCCGGATCGGCGCCAGTATCGACGATGGCCACGCGTACGCCGCGGCCCTGGCTGGCCTGGT
Organism: Dyella sp. BiH032; assembly: GCF_031954525.1. Taxonomy (NCBI): domain Bacteria; kingdom Pseudomonadati; phylum Pseudomonadota; class Gammaproteobacteria; order Lysobacterales; family Rhodanobacteraceae; genus Dyella; species Dyella sp. BiH032. Next base: position 2,976,546 of record NZ_CP134867.1, on the reverse strand, counting down.
GCGCGCGCGCGGCATCGGTTTCGACGAAGCCGCGCTGCAGGTCGGCGTAGGGATCGTTGTAATGGTGAAGCGCGGGCGGCGTGTTATCGGCGTAGACGGCGTAGTCCTGCAGCGGTTGCGCGAGCTTGACGCGGCCGTCCTCCGCCAGCGTCTTCAGCAGTTCGTCGCGCGCCACGCCGGGCGGCGGCTCCAGCACCACGCAATACAGCCCCAGTGCCTTGATCGGCCAGCCGGTCAGCTCGCGCAGGCCATATTGCTGCTTCAGATCGGCAAGCATCGCGGCGGCGCGCTGGCCCGAGCCGTAGGGGGCCGATGGCGCATAGCCGATCAGGCTGGAGCCGGCGTGCGTCGCCGGCGGATCGAGCGGGTTGGCGACCGCCAGGATGATGTCACGGGCGCCGTCCATCGCGGTCGCGCTCGCGACCGGCGCCGCATCGCGCGGCGCCGCCACGGGACGCGACGTTGCGCACGCGGCCAGCGCGAGCGCGGCGAGCACGATGGCGAAGCGCGCCGGCTTCATGGCGCGTCGGCGACCGGCTCGGCCATGCGGATGCCCGGGGTGGCGCGGAGGCGGCGCAGGGTGCCATCGCGGGCGGCCGTGCCATCGGCAGGCACCACGGTGTAAGCGCCCACGTCGTTGGGTCCGCCGACCACCTGCAGGTGCAGCGCATGCACCAGCGCATTCCAGTCGGCCACCTTCATACCGGCGTCCGGCACGACGTGGATCGCGCCCGCCTGCGTCGGCACGGCCGGGGCCTGGCTCAAGGTGCGATAACCGGCGGCGCCTTCTTCTTGCCGCAGCTTCAGGCCGAGAATGCCGATGCCCACGGCCTGCACCAGCACCGCGGCGACCAGGCCGCGCACCAGCCAGCCGCCGGCGCGGGCGCGCAGCGGCGTCTTGGCGGTGGAAACGGCTTCCGCGTCGTGCACATCGAGGCGGTCGAGCAGCCGCTTGAGGCCGGCGTGTGCGTCGACCGGCACGTCGGAGGGCAGCTGCATGGCCTGCCGCAGGCGTTGCTGCTGCGCGTATTCCGCGCGGCAGGACGCGCAGCCGGCCAGATGGTTTTCCAGCCACGCGGCCTGTTCGGCCGGGGCGCTCTGCTGCAGCACCCATGGCATGGCTTCCCAGGCGCGGGCGCAGTCGCGGCGGGTCGGGGTCGGAAGGTTCATGGTGCGCTCCCAAGCTGCATCGACGGGTCGCCGGCCAGATCCGGCAGGACGTTGCGCAGCTTTACTCGTGCATGGAAAAGGCGGGCCTTCACGGTGCCCACCGGGCACTGCATGATCACCGCCACGTCGTTGAGCGAATGCCCCACGCCATAGACCAGTTCGAGCACGACGCGCTGGTCGACGGTCAGGCAGTCGAGGGCCTTGCCCAGCCAGTCGCGCAGCTCGCGTTCCTCGCCCGGATCGTGGCTGGGCGCGTGGTCGCCATACAGCGCCTCGTCCTCCATCGGCTCGTCGCCGTGCTGGCGAAGCGCCTTCAGGCCGCAGCGGTAGGCGATGCCCATGATCCAGGTCGAGACGCGCGAGTCGCCCTGGAAGCTGCCGGCCTTCTGCCAGGCGATCCAGAAGCAGTCGTTGATGACTTCCTCGATGACGTCGGGCCGCCGCGTCAGGCGCGACAGAAACCGGCAGAGGCGGCCGTGGTAGCCGCGATAGAGCGTGGCCAGGGCCACGCGGTCGCCGGCCGCCATGCGCTGCAGCAGCATGCGGTCGGCGGCATCGGCTTCGATATCGGCGTCGTTCATGGGCGTCGGGCACCGGTCGGGTGGTGGCGGGCTGTCGTCATGAGTGCCGATTCGGCGCGGAAAGGTTGCCCCGGTTGCACAGCGGTCAGAAGGTCCACAGCAGGGTGGCCACCCAGGGCTCGGTGGACGGGTAGCCACGGGCATAGCGGAGGGTCTGGTCGGAGGCGATCCGCAGCACTTCCAGGCGCCACGCCCCCTGGGTCCAGGCCAGGCCCGCCTGGCCGTAACGATACGGCCGATACGGGTCCGCCAGGGAGCGCGCGACGCCCACCCCGGCCGAAAGGGACAGATGCCGGGTCAGCGGCCAGCGCACGGTGGCGTCGGCCGCCTCGCGCCAGTGCTCGCGCTCTCGGTGCAGGGTGGACGTGGCCGAGAGGCCGAAAGTCAGCACGTCGCGGTAGGTCCAGTGCAGGCCGGTTTCGACGCGGTCGAAGAAGCGCTGCGACCGGGGGTATCGGTAGTAGAGCAGGCCCGCCTGCATCGACCAGTCGCCGGACAGCGCCCAGTAGCGGGCCGCCTGCGCGGTGGCTTCCACGAAATGACCGCCCGGCGCATGGATGCGGGCGCTGCCGGAAATGCCCAATGCCCAGCCGTCGGCGGACCAGGCGAGGTTGCCCTGCACGATGGGCGTGGCCGGCGTGATCGCCTGGCCGCGGTCGACCAGTTGCGAACTGAGCGCGAGGCCGCCGCCGATGTTGTCGCTGCCGGCATGCGCCGGCAGCGCGGCTGCGGCCAGGGCGAACAAGGCAGGCCGGATGTGCAGAGGCGTCAGCCATCGCCACCGGAGCGTGACAGGGGTTCGATGCTCCGCCACGGCGCGCCCTCAGCCGCGTCTCGCCGGGCGGGCGGCGGCCCGGCAGGAAACGCGCGCCGTCGGCGCCGGCTTCCCGGCGCGGCGGGCGTGCCGGCGGGATCGTAGGAACATGTCGCGTGCCGTCAGTGGATGGTGCTCAGGTAGGTGATCAGGTCGTCGAGTTGCTGCTGATCGCTCAGGCCATCGTATTTCATTTTGGTGCCGGGATTGGCGCGTTTCGCCGGTTGCGAGAGATAGGTGTGAAGCTGTTCGGGTGTCCACGTCCAGGTGGTCTGCCCGCGCAGCGCATCCGAGTACGCGTAGTCCGGCAGCGATGCCGCCTTGCGTCCGACCACGCCGAACAGGCTGGGGCCTTTCTTGTTGCGGCCCTCCTTGATGCTGTGGCATTCGGAACACTCGGTCTTGAAGACGTCCTTGCCGGCTTCCGCGTCGCCAGCGAACGCCGGCACGGCGGCGGTCCTGGCCAGGACGAGGACCAGGACGGCGGCATGCCGCAAGTTTCGCTTCAGGCTGCAGGTGGCGGGACGATAGTTCCAGGTCATTCGGGGCCGGATCGTCATCATCAGAACGCCACGCTCGCGCTGAGGGAGAAGGCATTGAGGTCGCCGGCGTTGGTGCCGGGCGCGCCGAAGATGTTGGTGCGGCTGCCGTTGAAGCGGCGGAAACGGAACCAGGTGGCGGCGAGCTTGAGATTGGCCATGGGAGCGAACGAATCCTCTTTGCCGAAAGGCGCCCAGTACAGGCTGATCAGGTTGGCGGTGGTATCGGGCGAGCCATACGGGATGAAGCGCGCCTCGTCCTGCGAGCCGGTGCTCACCAGGTGCGAGAACAGCAGCGTGTAGCTCTGCTTGAAGGTGTACGCGGCGGTGAAGGTCTGGTCGTGCACCGTGCCGCGCGGCTTGGCGAACACGCCGGGCGCCACCGGGCTGGGCGGCGTGCTGCCGTACTTGCGGCGCTCCAGGATGTTCACGTAGCTCAGCTGCACGATGTGCTCGCGGTTGCCCAGGAACTGGTATGTGAGGTCGTAGCCGAGATCGGTGAGATTGTCGCGCGGGCCGCCGCGCGGCAGCTCGCGCTTGGTGGTCAGCGCGACCACGCCGGCGGAGAAGAACTGGCGGCGCATGTCGCGCATGTAGGCGAAGCGCGCATAGCCGGTGTCGTGCAGCTTGCCCGGGTCGCCGTTGGGGTTGTAGCCGAGCCGGTCCTGCGTCGAACGCTGCAGCGAGCGGTACGTGCCGACCTCGCCGTACCAGTTCGAGTCGTAGAGGCCGTACACGGTGGCGCCGATCACGCGGTTCGCGGGCGCGTTGGCGCTGGACAGGTTCAGCAGGGTGCCGGTCACGCCCGGCGGACCCAGCGTCGACGCGCCGGGCAGGGCACCGATCGGATCCTGGAAGCCGGGGCTGTTGTTGACGCTGACGCCGAGCGTGAGGTCCTTGCCGCCGGCCTTCAGTTCCTTCGCCACGAAGCGCAGGTCGACGTTGCTCAGCTTCGTATTGAAATTGTTGTGTCCGTCGTTGTCGGTTTCCACTTTCACGTAGCCGCCGATCTGGTCGGTGAGCCGGCCCGCGAGGTAGACGTCCGCCTCGGTAAGGCGGTTGCTGCTTTCTCCGCGCGTCGGCACGGAGCGCGTGCCGATGAGTTGCGCGGCCACGGGCAGCTTGAAGCCCTTGCCGTCGGTATCGGTGTAACCGTTCAACTTGAAGCGCATGCCGTACGGGGTGAGCGCGGGTCCGTACGCGCCGGCGTGGCAGTCGGCGCAGGCCGAGCCCGTCTGGCGCGCATAGGCCGGAATGGCCTGTGCGGTGCTACAGGCGAGCGAGACGGCCGCGCCCACGCCGCACAGCACGTAGGCGTTGCGCGGGCGTCGTCGGTGGCGGCGAGGCGAAGGCTGCATGGGATCTCCTTGCATGTCCATGTCGTTGGTTGACGGAAATCAGCGCCGGCGTGCGGGCCACATGGACCGCAGCACGCCATCGCGCCTCACGAAGTGATGCCAGAGCGCCGCAGCCACGTGCAGCGAGACCAGCGCGAGCAACACCCACGCGACGTCCTGGTGCCAGACGAGCAGCCGGTCGGCCAGGTCCTCGTCGTCCGCGACCAGCGCAGGCAGGGTGAGCCCGAACAGATGCACTGGCTTGTCCTCGGCATTGCTGAGCGCCCAGCCGATCAGCGGCATGGCGAGCAGGGCCGCGTAGAGCGCGGCATGGGTGAGTACCGCGGCGGCGCGGAGCAAGCGCGAATGCACGACGTGCGGCAATTTCCCGAACCGCACGCGCAGGCCAAGGCGCACGAGCACCAGCGCGAGAACCAACAGCCCCCCATGCCGATGCCCCTCCAACAACCACTGCCGCGCCACCCGCCCAGCCGTCTCGTCGCGGATCAGCGCCAAAGCGGCCACGACGATCACGCAGGCGGCCGTGATCCAGTGAAGGAGGCGCATACTGCGCGGCCGACAGACCGGCGCTCCGCCTTCCGCTCGGTCCACGGGCGCCGACTCCACCTCGACGACCACGCCGCGCGTGTTGTCTTCGTCCATTGGCATCATCCGGCCATTCCCCGCCTCGATATCCGATCGCTCCCGCGAGGGGGCGTTGTTGGGGGGTAGGTGCCGGCGGGGAGGAGAAAGGTTGCGGGGATGTGTGATGTGTTTTGTGTTTTTGGCGGCTTCGTTGCGACGCTGTCGCGAGCCCCGCCCCTCATCCCGCCTTCTCCCCGGAGGGGAGAAGGAGAAGTGCGGTACCGAGGCAAGCACAGCTAGTGCGAGCGTTTGCTCTTCGCTTTTGCTCTACCGGGTTCCCTTCGCGGCGGTGAGGGCTGGACGATCAGGCCGCCGCAGGCGGGCGGGGACAGGACGTCCCCGCCTTTTCGATTCGGGCATGGATGCCCGATCGAAAAGCCCGGCCAGCCCTCAACGCACCCGGAGGTGGCGAAGGCCACCGGAGGGCGCCGCGCAGGGTGCCCTTCTTCTTGGTTACTTCTTCTTGGGCAAGCAAGAAGAAGTAACTCGCTCTCCGGCAGGAGAGCGAAACCCTCGCACCGGAGGGGCGAGACACGACTGGCGACCACGCCGCGACAGCCGAGCCATGTCGCCTCCGGGGTCCCGGCCTTCGCCGGAATGACGAGTAAGTAAGGACGAGGCGACCCTTAGCGCCCGCTGGGGTTCGCAAGCTCCCCACCTACACGCAGCCAATGCAACCCCACGCAGAAAACACAAAAAGCGACCCATCGCCCACCAAGCAGCACACGCAACCTTTCCCCCCACTCCCGGCACTCATCCACAACACCGCCCCACCAGCCACCACCGCCGGGCCACCCCCATGGACATCGAACGCATCCATTTCCAGCAGCACGGCGACCACGGCGGCCAACTCGTCTCGCTGGAAGAGGAACGCAACGTGCCGTTCGAGATCCGGCGCGTGTACTACATCTTCGCCACCCAGCCGAAAGTGCATCGCGGCCGCCACGCGCATCGCCACCTGCGGCAGCTGGCGGTGGCCGTGCGCGGCTCGGTCACCATCCTGCTCGATGACGGCACCGGGCCGGTGGAGGTGGTGCTGAACGATCCCTCGCAGGGGCTGCTGCTCGGCGACATGGTGTGGCGCGAGCTCTACGACTTCAGCGACGACTGCGTACTGATGGTGCTGGCAGACCAGTTCTACGATCCGGCCGACTACATCACCGACTACGACGAGTTCCTGCGCGAGGCGAACGGCTACCGGCGTGTGGAAGGCGCGGTCGCATGAGCCGGCCGCTGGTGCTGATCGGCGCGGGCGAGATGGCGCGGATCGCCTGCGAGTACTTCGAGCACGACAGCGACTATGACGTGCTCGCCTTCAGCGTCGAGCGCGCGCACCTGGCGGAGCCGGAGATCGACGGCCGCCCCGTGCTGCCTTACGAGGAGCTGGCGTCGCGCTATCCGCCGGGGGACATCGAGCTGTTCGTCGCCATTCCCGCCACCGGCCTCAATCGCCTGCGCACCCGCTTCTACGAGGACGGCAAGCGCCGCGGCTACCGCTTCGCCAGCTACGTCAGCAGCCGGGCATTCGTGTGGCGCAACGCGCGGATCGGCGAGAACAGCTTCATCTTCGAGCACAACGTGATCCAGCCCTTCGTCACGGTGGGCAACAACTGCATCCTGTGGAGCGGCAACCACGTCGGGCACCGCACGGTGGTGCACGACCACGTTTTCGTCGCCTCGCATGCAGTGATTTCCGGTTTCTGCGAGATCGGCGCCAGCAGCTTCGTGGGCGTGAACGCCACCTTCAACGACGGCGTGAAAGTGGCGGCGGACAACGTGATCGGCTCGGGCGCGCTGGTGGTGCGCGATACGGAGCCGGGCAAGGTCTACGTCGGCTCGCCGGCGCGCGCGCTGCCGGACCGCTCCAGCCTGGACGTGAGGTTCTAGCGCGCATGAGCGGCTGGACCAAGCGAGGCCTGGTGTTCGACGTGGCGCGGCACGGCGCCGGCGGCTGGATGAGCCATTCGGCGCTCACGCCCACACCGTGGGCCCGCGGCGACGGCACGATCCGCGTGTACGCCAGCTTCCGCGACGCGAGCGGCGTGGGGCGCGTCGGCTTCGTCGACGTGCTGGCGGACGATCCGACCCGCGTGCTGCGCGTCAGCGCGGAGCCTGCGCTGGACATCGGGCGCGGCGGCTGTTTCGACGACAGCGGGATGATCCTGGGCGACGTGGTCGAGGCGCCAGGCGGTTTGCATCTGTTCTACGTCGGCTTCCAGCGCGTGGCCGGCGCCAAGTTCCTGGCGTTCTCCGGCCTGGCCATCTCCACCGACGGCGGCGAGCGTTTCTGGCGCGTGCAGGAGACGCCGATCCTGGACCGCGCGCCGGGACGCAGCACGATCGCCGCGATCCACAGCGCGCACTACGCCGACGGCCTGTGGCGGCTGTGGTACGCGGTGGGCGACGACTGGGAATACCTGGAGGGGCGGCCGTATCCGCGCTATCACATCCGTTACGCCGAGACGCGCGATCTGCGCGCGATGCCGCGGCACGACCGGGTCTGCCTGCGGCCGCGCGGCGACGAGTACCGCATCGGCCGGCCGCGCGTGTATCGCCTCGGCCGGCGCTATGCCATGTATTTCACCTGGGGCGATCGCGCCGGACGCTACCTGCCGGGGCTGGCTTTCAGCGACGACGGCGTGAACTGGGAACGCCGCGACGATGCACTGGGCATCGCGCCCTCGGCCGCGGGCTGGGATGCGCGCACGCTGTGCTATCCGGCGCTGGTCCGGCACGGCGGCAAGCTGCTGATGTTCTACAACGGCAATGACATGGGCCGCGACGGTTTCGGCGTGGCCGAGGTCGCGGCGGAAGACGTGGTGCCTGCGGAGGGCGCGCATGCTCTCGGTTAGGCCTTACGCGCCCGCCGATGCCGGTGCGTGGGATGCCACCGTGGCCCGGTCGCGCAACGGCAACCTGCTGCATCGGCGCGGCTACATGGATTACCACGCCGACCGTTTCGTCGACGCCTCGCTGGTGGTGGAGAAGGACGGCGAGGTGGTGGCCGTGTTTCCTGCCAGCGCCGACGGCGCGCAGGTGGTCAGCCATGGCGGACTGACCTACGGCGGCCTGATCAGCACACGCGCGTTGCGTGCCGTGGCCGCGCTGGAGGTCTTCGAGCGCATCGCCGGGCACTACCGCGGACGCGGTACGACGAGGCTGCTCTACAAGGCCGTGCCGCACGTGTTCCATGCCTATCCCGCGGAAGAAGATCTGTACGCGCTGCACCGCCTGGGCGCGCAGCTGGTGCGGCGCGATCTGTCTTCGGTGATCGCCTTGCAGGAGGGGTTCCGCTTCACCGACGAGCGCCGCCGCGCCATCGCGAAGGCGGGCAAGAGCGGTTTGCGCGTCGAGAGCGGCGGCGACCTGACGGCCTTCCATGCTTTGCTCACTGAAGTGCTGAGCGCGCACGGCGTCGCGCCCACCCACAGCCTGGCCGAACTGCGCCTGCTGCAGTCGCGCTTTCCCGGGGAGATCGTGCTGCACGAGGTGCGGGACGGCGACGTGCTGCTCGCCGCCGCGCTGGTCTACGACCTGGGACCCGTCGCGCACACGCAGTACCTCGCGGCGTCGGAGCGCGGCAGGCAGCGCCATGCGCTGAGCCTGCTGCTGGCGGGGTTGATCGAGACCGTCTACGCCGGCAAGCGCCATTTCAGTTTCGGCATTTCCACCGAGCAGGGCGGGCGCGTGCTCAACGACGGGCTGATCGAGCAGAAGGAGCGCTTCGGAGCACGCGCAGTGGTGCACGACTTCTATCAATGGGAGCTCGCATGAGCATCCCGTTCTACGACCTGAAACAGGTGAATGCACGCTACGCCGATGAGCTGAAGGCCGCGGCCGCGCGGGTGATCGACTCGGGCTGGTACGTGCTGGGCGAGGAAGTGGCCGCATTCGAGCGCGAGTTCGCCGCGTACTGCGGCGCGCGCCACGCGATCGGCGTGGGCAACGGGCTGGATGCGCTGGCGCTGATCCTGCGCGCCTATCGCGAGCTGGGCATGCTGAAGGACGGCGACGAGGTGCTGGTGCCTGCCAACACCTTCATCGCCACCTTCCTCGCGGTAAGCCAGAGCGGCCTGGTGCCGGTGCCGGTGGAGCCGGACCCGGCGAGCTTCAACCTGGACCCGGCGCGCACCGAGGCGGCGATCGGGCCGCGCACGCGCGCCATCGTCGCCGTGCATCTGTACGGCCAGCTGGCGGATATGGCCTCGTTATCCGCATTGGCGCGGCAGCATGGCCTGCTACTGATCGAAGATGCGGCGCAGGCGCACGGTGCCGTACAGGATGGCCGCAAGGCCGGCACGCTCGGCGACGCGGCGGCTTTCAGTTTCTTCCCCACGAAGAACCTCGGCGCGCTCGGCGATGGCGGCGCGGTCACCACCGCCGACGATGCACTGGCGCGGCAGGTGACGGCGCTGCGCAATTACGGTTCCGAGACGAAGTACCAGCACCGGTTCCAGGGCGTGAACTCGCGCCTGGACGAACTGCAGGCCGCGCTGCTGCGGGTCAAGCTGGCGCACCTGGACGAGGAGATCGCGCGGCGGCGCGCAGTGGCGCGGCGCTATCGCCAGGAGATCGGCCATCCCGCGATCGGCCTGCCGGCCGTGCCGCGCGAAGAAGGCCACGTGTGGCATCTGTTCGTGGTGCGTTGCGCGCGCCGCGACGATCTGCAACGCCACCTGCAGGCAGGCGGCATCCATACGCAGGTCCATTACCCCGTGCCCACGCACCGCCAGCCGGCCTATGCGGCATTGCAGGAGCTGAGTCTGCCGCTGACCGAGCGGCTGCACGCGGAAGTGCTCAGTCTGCCGCTGTCGCCCGCGCTGGACGATACGGCGGTCGGACAGGTCATCGCGGCCTGCCAGGCGTTCGGGGCGGACGCATGAACATCGCGCGCGCCGGCCTGTACAGCGCCATCGGCACCGCCGCGCGCCTCGTCGCGGGCCTGGTGGTGGTCAAGCTGGTCGCGTGGGCGGCCGGGCCGGACGGCGTGGGCAAGCTGGGGCAGTTCATGAGCCTGATGTCGCTGCTGGCGGTACTGGCGGGCGGCGGCATCAGCGCGGCGATCGTGAAGTACGTGGCGGAGTATCGCGACGACCCCGAGCGGCTGTCGCGCCTGCTGCGCGCGGCGCTGGCCTATGCGCTGTGCGCCGCCGTGCTGATGGGGCTGGCGGCGCTGCTGTTCAGCCGGCAGCTCGCGCTGTGGCTGCTGGACGACGCGCGCTACGAAAGCCTGCTGAAGGTGCTGGCGTTCGCGCAGGTGGGCATCGCCCTGAGCAACTATCTGCTGGCGGTGATCAATGGCTTCATGGACGTGCGCCGGCTGGTCTTCATCCAGGTGGTCGGGTCGGCGCTGAGCATCGTGCTGGCGGCGTGGCTATCGTGGCGGCTTGGGCTTTACGGCGCGCTGCTGGCCCTGGTGCTGGGCCAGTTGCTGTGGCTGGCGGTGGGCCTGCCGGCATGGTGGCGCAGCCCGGATTTCCGCCTCGGCATGCTGAAGGCCGGCTTCGACCGCGACATGATCGTGCGGCTGGCCACGTTCTCGCTGATGACGCTCAGCTCGGCGCTGTGCGCACCGCTGGTGAACATCGCGGTGCGCGACCATCTCGCCGCGCAGTTCGGCTGGGAGCAGGTGGGCTATTGGCAGGCGGTGACCCGCGTATCCGATGCCTACCTGCTGTTCCTCACCACCGCGATCAACGTCTACTACCTGCCGAAGCTGGCGGCGATCCACGAGCGTGAGGCATTGCGCAAGGAAATTCGCCTGGCCTGGCGCCAGCTGCTGCCGGCCGCCGCCGTGCTGGCGCTGCTGATCTACGTGACGCGGGAATGGGTGACGCGCCTGCTGTTCAGTGCCGACTTCGGCGCCGCGAATGCGCTGTACGGGCCGCAGCTGATCGGCGACGTGACCAAGATCGCCGCCTTCGTCCTCTCGTACCTGATGCTGGCCAAGGCCATGACCGGCCTGTTCGTGCTGTCGGAGTTCGTCTTCGCGGCGACGTACCTGGGGCTGGTATTCGCCTTCACCGCGCGCTTCGGGCTGGTGGGCGCGGTCTACGCCTTCACCACGAACTACGCGCTGTACCTGGCCTTCAACCTGCTGGTGGCGCGGCGCTACCTGGGGAGCCTCCAGCCATGACCGGCGAGACCCAGGCCAGCGAAACCCTGCCGCTCGTATCCATCCTCGTCCCGGCGTACAACCACGAGCGCTTCGTACTGCGCTGCCTGGACAGCGTGCTGGAGGATGCGTATCCGGCCAAGGAGCTGGTGGTGATCGACGACGGCTCGGTCGACGGTACGGCGGCCAAGATCGCCGGCTGGATCGCGCGGCACGAAGGAGCGCTGCCGATCACCTTCCGGCAGCGCGAAAACCGCGGTGTCGCCGCCACGCTCAACGAATTGGCCTCGCTCGCGCGGGGCGATTTTCTCCGGCTCGGCGCCAGCGACGACTTCCTGCTGCCGGGCGGTACCCAGCTGCTGGTGCGCTACCTGCAGGCGCACCCGGGCAAGTCGGCGGCGATCGGCGATTCCATCGTCGTCGACCGCTACGGCAACCGCCTGCATGGCAGCGGCATGCGCGAATTGCACGGCGCCGACAAGCGGCTCTACGCGACGGACGAAGGCATCCGCCGCGCGGTGATCGCGCAGTGGGCGATCGGCGGGCCCGTCGCGCTGCTGCGCCGCCACGCGCCGGCGCAGATCGCCGGCTGGACCGAGCAGCTGCGCATCGACGACTGGGATTTCTTCCTGCGTCTGGCGGCGCGCGACGCGCTCGGTTTCGTCGACGCGCCGGTGTGTGCGTATCGCCTGCACGATGCCAACCTGAGCAAGACGCGCCACGTCGCCACACGCATCGCCAACCTCACGGAATCGCGGCGCGTCGCGGAGCGCCGCCTCGAACTGTTCGAAGGTCCCGACCGCCTGCTGCTGAAGGCACAGGCGCACTACATCGGCGCGAAGGTGGCGTACCTGCGCCGGCATCCGCTGCGGCTCGGCCTGCACCTGCTGACCTGCATGGCGCTGCGCGGCATGTCGAAGTTGCGGCACCTCTCGCCGCACCCGGTGGCGAGGCGCGCATGAAAACGCTGCTGCGTTTCCCGTCGACCTACCTGAGCCTGCCGCTGCTGTTCGCCTGCGCGGCGACCCTGCTCACCTACGACATGCCCGAGGGCTACCTGGGCGGCATCGGCCTGCTGGCGACGGCGGCGCTGGCCGTGCTGGTGTTCGACCTGGTGGCGGGGCCGCGCCTGCCGCCGTTCGCGCGCATCGCGGAGCGGAAGTACGCCGGCACGCGGGAGGCCTTCGTTGCCTTCGCCTTCTGCGCCCTGGTGACGCTGTTCTGCGTGCTCGACCTGGTGCTGTTTCCCATCCCATTGTTCGACAAGCCTTCGGCGTATGCGCAGATGGAAGGCGGGCGCGAGCACATCCGCCATCTTTCCGCATGGTGCTGGGTGCTGCCGCCGGTGGGCCTGCTCTGCGCGCGCAACCGCTGGTTGCGCTACGGGCTGGTGTTGGCCGGCATCGTGTTCCCGATCCTGGTGATCGACCGCAACCGCATCTTCGCCTCGCTGTTTTCCGTGGGGCTGGTGCTGGTGATGCGGCGCGGGGAAGGACGCCGCCTGCCATGGCCGGCCGTAGCGGGCCTCGCCTTGGCCGGCATGGTCTTGTTCGCGGTGCTGGGCATCCTGCGCTCGGGGCCGCTGGAGGGCGTGACGCTGCCGTTCGGCGCGCTGTACCGTGAGTCGCCGCCGGGGGTGAAGTGGTTGCTGCTCTATGTCAGCGCCGGGCCGTACAACTTTGCCTCGATCCTGGCCAAGCACTACGTCAACGCCGATTTCCTGCTGAACCAGCTGGTGCCGATGCGCGGCTCCATTGCGACGGCCGGCACGGGCATTCCGCTGGACTCGCCCACCATCAACGTCGGCACGGAGTTCTTCCCGTTCCTGATGGCGCTGGGCCCGGCCGGCGCATTCGCCGCGATCCTGGCGCTGTATGGGCTGCTGGTGTGGAGCGTGCGGCGGATGCGTGCCGCGCCGTCGCTGTTTTCCCTGCTGATCTTCCTGCGCATGGCCTACGTCGCCGCGATGGCGCCGTTCGCGCCGCAGGCCTTCACCTTCATGAGCGCGGGCTTCATCGCGCTGTGCCTGCTGATGCAGTTGTTCGCCGCCTGGCTGCCGAACCGGCGTGCCGCTCCTTCTTTCCTCGATGCCCCGACGAGCCGATGACCATGCAACGTGACGAAATCTATCTGGTCGACCTGTGGCGGATCCTGGTCCGCCAGTGGCGCGGCTTCGCCGTCGCCGCACTGGCGGTGCTGGCGCTGGCCGTGGCCTACGCGATGCTGGCCAAGCCGCGCTGGGAAGCGCAGGCCTGGGTCCAGGTAGGCCAGGTCGCCACCCAGCCCGCGGGACAGGACCCGCGGCCGGAACCCTTCCAGCGCGTGATCGAGCGCCTGCAGACCGTGGCGTTCCAGAACGAGGTATTGCAGAGCGCCGGCATCCCGCTGAAGTCGCCGGAGGGCGGTCTCTACCGGAGCAGCCTCAAGGTGGAACCCTCGTTCTATGCGGGACTGATCAAGATCAGCGTGCGCGCCGCATCGCCGGCACTCGCGCGACGCCTGGCGCAGGCGACGGTGGACCAGCTGCATGCGATCCACCAGCGCCTGCTGGCCGAACCGCTGGCGCAGGCGCGCGGGCGACTCGGCGAAGTGCAGGCGGCATTGCGCGAGGCGACCGCCACGCGCGATGGGCTGCGCGCCGCTGCGGGGAATCGAGAGAGCATGAGCGGGCAGGGGCCCGCGCTGGCCGCCGGCCTGCTGCTCGCCGGCAAGGAAACCGAAGTGCGCGAGCTTCGCCAGGCCAAGGACGACCTGACCGCCCGCTTGAGCGCCAGTTACACCTTCGACACCTCGATGCCGTGGCCGATCTACCAGCCGGACCATCCGGTCGCGCCGAACCGCGTGCTGATCCTGGGGCTGGGCGTGCTGGGCGGACTGGGCTTGGGCTTGTTCGTGGCGGTGGCGGGCGATGCGCGCCGGCGTGCGAAGCAACCGAAGGCGGGGTGAGTGGCACTCACTGGGGCGGCATGGTGAGGGCTCGGTTCGGAAGTCCATAGGCGTCGGATCTGGCTGAGCTGCTCATCGACCGACGTTCCGGCGCAGGCCGGAATCCAGTCGCGGAACGACCCGGCGTGCGTAAGAGCCGACGTCTGCGTCTTTCGCGAAAGCCTCGACGAGGCCACTGGATTCCGGCCTGCGCCGGAATGACCAAGGTGGGGCGCCCCGGCGAACGCCTCATCCATCCGTCCGCGCAGCCATCGCCCCGAACCGGCCACCAGACCGCACCCACTAGACCACACCCACTAGACCGCACCCACTAGACCGCACCCACTAGGAGCAGCACCGTTGGAAACCAGCAGCCCGCACGATCTCGCCTTACCGGTCGACGACGATGCACGCCTGCTCGACACGCAGCGCGCGTTCGACAGCGTGGCGGCCGATTACGACGGTCCGCGCGGCAACAACGAGCTGATCCAGCGCATGCGGCTGACGCTGTGGGAGACCGTGCAGCGCCTGTTTCCCGCCGGCTCGCAGCTGATGGACCTAGGCTGCGGCACCGGGCTGGACGCGGCCGAATTCGCGCGGCGCGGCTTTCGCGTGCTGGCCACCGACTGGTCGCCGCGGATGGTCGAGCGCACGCGCGAACGCGCGGCCGCCGGGGGACTGGAATCCATGCTCGACGCCAGGCATCTCGGCGTGCAGGAGCTGGCGAAGCTCGATGCGTCGTTCGACGGCGCCTTCGATGGCATGTATTCCAATTTCGGCCCGCTCAACTGCGCGCTGGACCTGCCTGCGGTCGCCGCGCAATGCGCGCGCCTGGTGCGGCCCGGCGGCATGCTGGTGTTCTCGGTGATCGGGCGCATCTGTCCCTGGGAAGTGGTGCATTACGTCCGCCGCGGGCGCTTCCGCCGCGCGATGGTGCGTGCCGCGCGCGGCGCGACGCCGGTGGGCATGAACCGCCACACGATCTGGACGCGCTACTACCTGCCGCGCGAGTTCTACCGCGCCTTCGCGGATGGCTTCGCGCTGGAGAGCTACCGTGCGCTGAGCCTGTTCATGCCGCCGCCCTATCTGGTCGAGCGCTACCGCCGGCGACCGGATGGGTACGAGCGGCTAGGGCGCCTGGACGATCGCTTCGGCGCGCTGCCGCTGCTGCGCGACATGGGCGATCACTTCCTGATCGTGCTGCGCCGGCGCTGACATGGACGCGAGCCTGCACGGCGCGACCTGGATGATGCCCGACGGTCCGTCACGCACGCCGCTGGCGCTGCGCGACGGATGCTTCGCGGAGGCGCCGGCGTGGCGCGACTTCCGCGTCGACCTGCGCGGGCATCTGGTGTTTCCTGGCCTGGTCAATGCGCACGAGCACCTGCACGTCAACGCGGTGCCGCCGCTGCCGGCAGGCGCGCCGTTTCCCAACAGCTACGCATGGATCGAGGCGTTCCAGGCGCACTTCGCCGAACCGGCAGTCGCCGCGGCGCTGGCCGTGCCCAAGGCGCTGCGGCTGCGCCATGGGGCGCTGAAGAATCTGCTGGCCGGCGTGACCTGCGTGGCACACCACGATCCATGGCATCCCGCGCTCGACGCTCCGGACTTTCCGGTGGCGCTGCTGCGCGGCCACGGCTGGGCCTATGCGCTGGGCTGGCCGGATTACGGCCCGCCCGTGCGCGCGAGCTTCGACGCTACGGCGGCGGACGCGCCGTGGATGATCCATCTCGCCGAAGGCACCGACGCGGTGGCGCAGGGCGAACTGGAACAACTGGAGCGACTCGGCTGCCTGGACGCGCGCACGGTGCTGATCCATGGCGTCGGCCTCGACGCACGTGACATCGAGCGCGTCATCGAACGAGGCGCCGCCGTGGTGTGGTGTCCGTCGAGCAATCTCGCGCTGCTCGGACGCACGCTCCATCCGCGGCGACTGCATGCCGCCGGCCGCCTGGCCCTGGGCAGCGATTCGCGCCTGAGCGGCGCGCGCGATCTGCTGGAAGAGCTGTGCGTCGCCGCCGCGCTGAGCGGCCTCGATGCCGCCGCGCTGTTGCCGCTGGTCACCGCGCGCGCGGCCGACGTCCTGCGCCTGCCGGCGCGCGGACGCCTGGCTCCCGGCGTGCCGGCCGATCTGCTGATCGTGGAGGATCGTGGCGGCGATCCCGCGGCGAATCTGGTGGGCCTGCAGCGCAGCGAGCTGCGCGCCGTCGTGCGCGACGGGCTGCCACAGATCGCCGATCCGGATTTCGCCGACTGGTTCACCGCCGCGGGGATCGACGCGGTGCCGGTAACGCTGGACGGACGTCCCAAGCTGATCGCCGCCGCGCTTGCCGACCCGGCCTTGCTCGCGTTGGAGCCGGGGCTGGAGCGGCTGATCGATGCCGGTGCGTCGCCGGCCATCGCGGCGGGAGCGCGCGAATGAACCAGGCCATCCTGCTCGAACCCGAGGCCGCCTATGCGCTGTGGGCGCAGAGCTATCCCGCGCATGCGCACAACCCGGTAATGCAGGCGGAGGAGCGCGTGATGCTTGCGATGCTGCCCGGCGACCTGCGCGGCCAGGCGGTGCTGGATGCCGGCTGCGGCAGCGGGCGCTATCTGCTGCATGCCCGGCGGCGCGGTGCGGCGCGGCTGACGGGCGTCGATCTGTCGGCGGCGATGCTGGCGCGCGCGGAGGCCGAACTGAGCGGCGTGCGCACGCAGGCCGAGCTGGCTTTGTCCATCGGCAGCGTCGCGTCCCTGCCGGTGGCCGACGGCACGGCGGACGTCACGGTGTGCGGCCTGGTGCTCGGCCACGTGCCGGACCTGGCCGGCGCGCTGGCCGAGCTGAGCCGCGCGACGCGGCCGGGCGGCACCGTGCTGTGCAGCGATTTCCATCCCATCGGCCATGCGCTCGGCTGGCTGCGCGACTTCAAGGTGGACGGGCAACGCTACGCCGCGCGCCACACGCCGCATCTCTACAGCCACTGGCATCGCGCCTGCGCCGCCGCCGGCCTGACGATCGAGGATGTACGCGAGCCGATGCTCGATCCCGGGGACATCCCGCCCGGCGCGCGTTTCGACCCGGCCGCGCTCGCGGTGCCGGTGGCCCTGGTCTTCCGCCTGCAAAGGCGCCGCTGAGGCGCCGCGACCGCCATGCCCCAGACCCTGCTGATCAATCCCACCATCACCTCGCGCGCGAGCGCGCGCTTCCCGCTGGCCCTGTTGCACTTGGCCTCGGCGCTGGACCGCCAGGGCGGTAGCCGCATCGTGGACGGCAATGTCGACCGCGATGTGGTGGGCGCGACGCTGCGCGCGCTGGACGAACAACGCTTCGACGCGGTCGGCCTCAGCGTAATGGGCGGACCGCAGCTCGCACCGGCCATCGCCGTGTCGCAGGCGATCCGCGCGCACCGGCCGGACTTGCCGATCGTCTGGGGCGGCTATTTCCCCACGCT
The DNA here is from genome assembly GCF_031954525.1 of Dyella sp. BiH032. Taxonomy (NCBI): domain Bacteria; kingdom Pseudomonadati; phylum Pseudomonadota; class Gammaproteobacteria; order Lysobacterales; family Rhodanobacteraceae; genus Dyella; species Dyella sp. BiH032. The sequence continues at coordinate 2,958,986 of NZ_CP134867.1, read as the reverse complement.
CTATACCGAGGCGGCGCTGGCGGCGCCGTATGTCGACTACGCGATCCGCGGGCAGGGCGAGCAGAGCCTGGTGGAACTGGTCGCGTCGCTGGCGGGGCAGGGCCTGCCGCTGGAGCGCGTCGCGGGCGTGTCGTGGAAGGGCGAGGGCGGCGTGGTGCACAACGCCAGCCGTCCGATCGCGCCGGACGACCCGGCGCGGCAGCTGCCGTACGAGAAGCTGGGCGATCCGCGGCGCTACCTCGCGCGCACCTTCCTCGGCCGGCGTACGGCGGCGCACCAGGCCTCGCTCGGCTGCCGCTTCCGCTGCACCTTCTGCGGCGTGGCGGCCTTGTTCGGCGGCGCCACGCACTTGCCGACGGCGCAGCGGCTGGAGCGCGAGCTGGGCTATCTCAAGTACGAGCTGGGCGCGGATTCGGTCCAGTTCTTCGACCACAATTTCTTCGACCGCGAAGCGGACATGATCCCGCTGCTGGAAGTCATGGCGAAGCTGGAAATGCCCTGGTGGTGCTACGCGCGCGCGGATGCGCTGCTGAACCTGTCCGAGCGCACCTGGGAGCTGGTGCGCAAGAGCCGCCTGAAGATGGCCTACATCGGCGCCGAGTCGCCCAGCGGCAAGATGCTCAAGGAGATCCGCAAGGGCACGCGGCCGGACCAGACGCTGGCCGTGGCCGAGCTGTGCCGGCGCCACGGGGTGATCCCGGAGCTGTCCTTCATGGTGGCGCCGCCGGAGAACACCGAGGAAGAAACCGAGCACACCTTCGAGTTCATCCGCGAGCTCAAGCGCATCAATCCCGCGTCCGAGATCATCGTCTATGTCTATACGCCGCTGCCGGAAAGCAGCCGCCACGAAAAAGACCGCGGCAAGCGCGCATCGATGCCGCTGCGCGATCTCCACGGCGAGCCGGTGGTGTTCCCGTCCACGCCGGAAGAATGGGCGCAGCCGCGCTGGGTCGACTACGCCTGCCACGCCGACGCGCCGTGGCTGACCGACGCGCTGCGGCAGCGCATCCACGACTTCGTCACGGTGCTGCGCTGCCGCTATCCCACGGTGCAGGACATGCGCACGCCGGGCTGGGCCAAGCGCGGTCTGCGCACCATGGCCTCGTGGCGCTATCGCTTTCGCCGCTACGACCGGCCGTGGGAACTGGACCTGGCCAACCGCTGGGTGAAGCTGCGCATGCCGCAGGTTTCCGGACTCTGAGGAGGCGCGCGTGCACGTCACCCAGCTCAACCTGGTGCCGGCACCCGAGGACGTGGCGCCGGCCGACCTGCTGGACCGCTGGCCTTCGCTGCCGGACATCGCCGAGGCGGCGGCCGGCGCGGGCGTGCGCGTCTCGGTCATCCAGGCCGCGGCACGCGACGCGCGCGTCGAACGCCATGGCATCGCCTATCGCTTCCTGCCGCTGCGGGGCGACGAAGGTTCGCGGAGGCTCGCCGCCGAAGTGGCGGGTCTGGGTGCCGACGTCGTGCACGTGCATGGGCTGGATCATGCGCGGCAGGCGCATGCCTTGTCGGCGCGCCTGCCGTGGCTGCCGATCCTGCTGCAAGACCATGCCAACCGGCCGCCGCGCTGGTGGCGGCGCATGCGCTGGCGGCGCTGGTTCGGCGCGGCGTCGGCGGTGACGTTCACCTCGATGGAACAGGCGCGCCCTTTCACCGAGGCGCGCCTGTTCGCGCCGGCGACGCGTTTGTTCGCCATTCCGGAATCCACTTGCCGCTTCACGCCGGGCGCCCTTGCCGCGGCGCGCGCGCAGACCGGTCTGCATGGCCACCCCTGCGTGGTGTGGGTAGGGCACTTGGATGCCAACAAGGATCCGCTGACCGTACTGGACGGCGTGGCCCTCGCGGCACGGCGTCTGCCGGGACTGCGCCTGTGGTGCGCGTATGGCCACGCGCCGTTGCTGGACGAGGTGCGCGCGCGGATCGCTGCCGATCCGGTGCTGGCGTCGCGCGTGCACCTGCTCGGTCCGGTGCCGCACGGGCAGGTGCAGTCGCTGCTGCGCGCGGCGGACCTGTTCGTCTCCGGCTCGCGCTCGGAAAGCTGCGGCTATGCGGCGCTCGAAGCGATGGCCTGCGGCGTGCCGCCGGTACTTACCGACATCCCCGCGTTCCGTGCCCTCACTGCCGGCGGCGGCGTAGGGCGCCTGTGGCAACCCGGCGATGCGGCGCAGCTGGCCGAGGCGCTGGTGGCGATGGCCACGCATGGACCTTCGCGCGAGCGGGTGCGTGCGCATTTCGATGCCGAGCTGTCGTTCGGCGCGCTCGGCCGCCGTTGGGCCGATGCGTATGGCGCGCTGCTTCCGGCGCGGCGGAGCGTGGCATGAAGCTCGCGCTGGTGGTGCCCGGCGGCGTGGACCGCGGCGGCGAAGAGCGTGTCATTCCCGTACTGCTGAGCCTGATCGCCCGCCTCGCGCGCGAGCATGAGGTGCACGTGTTCGCGCTGCGCCAGGAAGCGAAGCCCGGGCGCTGGCCGCTGGCCGGCGCGACCGTGCACAACATCGGCGACGGCTGGCAGCGTACCCGGGCGGTGGCGGCGATCCTGCGCGAGCATCGGCGTGCGCCGTTCGACACGGTGCAGGCGATCTTTTCCGGCCATTGCAGCCTGGTGGCGATCGCGGCGGCCCGGTTGCTGCGGCGCCCGGGACTGGTGCACATCGCCGGAGGCGAACTGGTTGCGTTGCCCGCGATCGGCTACGGCGGACGCCTGCATTGGCGCAGCCGTCTGCGCGAAGCCGTGACGCTGCGCGCCGCGACGGCGGTGACCGCCGCGAGCGCGCCGATCATCGATTCGCTGCGCGCGCTCGGCATCGAGGCGGAGCGGCTGCCGCTGGGCGTCGACCTGGAGGCGTGGCCGCCGTCGCTGCCGCGCACGCGGAGCGAGGGGCCGGCGAAGCTGCTGCACGTGGCCAGCCAGAACCGGGTGAAGGACCAGCCCACGCTGCTGCGCGCGCTGGCCGTACTGGCCGCGGATGGCAAGGATTTCCGCATGAACCTGGTCGGCGTCGACACGCTGGACGGCGCCATCCCGCGCTTGGCGACGCAGCTGGGACTCGACGGCCGCGTGCGCTTCCTCGGTTTCAAGACCCAGCGCGAACTGCGCCCGCTGATGGAAGACGCGGATCTGCTGGTGATGTCGTCGCTGCACGAAGCCGGCCCGCTGGTGCTGCTGGAGGCCGCAGTGGCCGGCGTGCCCACGGTGGGCACAGCGGTAGGACATCTCGTCGAATGGGCACCCGACGCCGCGTTGGCGGTGCCCGCGGGCGACTGGCTGGCGCTGGCCGGGGCGATCCGGCAGGTGCTGGGCGACGAAGCGCAACGCCTGCGGCTTGCGCGCGAAGCGCAGCGCCGCGCGCTGCACGAGGATGCCGCCTACACGGCCGCGCGGTTCGACGCGCTTTATCGCCGCGTGGCGGCGCGCTAGCCGGGCAGGCCAGCCGCGCGCGTCACTCCGGCGCGCCCAGCGCGGCGCGCACGACGTACAAGGTGTCCACGCGCGGCACCGCATGCGTGAGCCGCCGCATCAGGCGCCGGCCGTGCGACAGCGTGACCCAGGACTGTCCCTGCAGCCACAACTGGGTGCGCACCATGTCCTTGCGCTCGCGCTCCGCCTCGCCATCCGGGCGCAGGCGGCGGCGGAGGTAGCGCGCGACCTCGCCGGTGCTGCGCGACCATTCGATGCCGGGCATGGCTTGCAGCCACAAGTTCGAGCACGACACGCGGGTCAGCGTCTGGTCGCGCGAGACGAAGCGCAGCCACGGCGGGCAGTCGCGCCGCGCCCGCGCCAGCACCGCCGCCGGGATCGCGTTGCGGTAATAGCGCGCCACCAGCCGCAGGACTGGCCAGGACCACCAGGGCGTCTGGCCCGACCACAGCGTCTCCCAGTCGGCGGCGGTCATGCGTGTGGCGAGCAGGGCGATGTCGTTCAGATGCAGCAGGCGCAGCGTGCGGGCGCAGACATTGCCGGCCGCGTGCAGCAGCAGATGAGTCATCAGCGCGCCGTGCGATGGATAGGCATTGAGGCCGTGATGCGGCTTGGCAGGGAAGATCGTGTCGGTGACGTCGACGATCGAGACCGGCAGGCGTTCGTGGATGCGCGTGTGCAGCTCGATGTTGATCGGTGAGTCGCGGTGCTCGCCCAGGCCCGGCGACGGCTGGCCTTCGACGGGCTTGAACACGCGGTGCTTCCAGATGACGAACGAGCATTCGTAGCCCAGTTCCCGCACCAGTGTGCCCACCCGCTCCACGTCGCGGCCGCGCACCAGCAGGTCGATGTCCGCCATCGGCCGATCGCCCGGCGCGTACAGCCCGATCGCATGCAATGCCGCGCCCTTGAGCGCCATCACCGGCACGCGGGCTTCGCGCGCCGCCGCGTCGATGCGGCGCAGCAGCGCCTCGATGCGCTGATGACGCTCGGCCACGTGGCGGCGTTGTTCGTCCAGGAAGTGCCGCCACGGCAGTTGCTGCCACGTCGAGAAGCGATCGAGCAGCGGCGCCACGCCATGCGCGGCGGCGACCGCCGAAGCGAGCCGCCATTCCAGCTCGCTCCACGCCGGCAGCACGCCGCCCGGGCGCACCAGGGCCAGTTCCTCGGCCAGCGCCTCGGTGGCGCGGTGCAGGCCGGCGCGGATGGTTTTCAGCGGGGGAAGGGCGGTGGTGGGGGGCATGGTGGTCTTCTGTCTCATGGGGCGAACGAATTCGCAAAACGCGCTCCCGCTCCCCTCCGGGGAGAGGGTTGGGGCGAGGGGCCCTACGGAGCGAGGACTGCGGCTTCGCCGCTCCGTAGGTTCCCCTCATCCGCCTGCCGGCACCTTCTCCCCGGAGGGGAGAAGGGACGCGGACGTGAAATTTCATGCAACACCGCTTACCGCGCGCGTCAGCGGCGCGATCTCTCCCGCCGGCGTCGCATCCGCGCGGCGGTAGCGCGGTTCTTCCGCCATCAGCGCATGCCAGCGCGCATCCAACGCGGCCAGCCCCGCCTCGTCGCGCGCGATCTGCAGCAGCACCTGTTCGTGCAGCAGATCGCGCACGCGGCGATAGAACTCCGACTCGTACGCGCCACGGAACATCATGGCCAGGTCCGCGCTGTCCTCCCAATGCGTCTTGCGGCCGAGCTGCGCCTTCACCTGCTCGTAGAACTTGGTGCCGGGCAGGGGATAGGACACGCTGACGCCGATGTCGTCGGGAGCGGCGCGGGTGATCAGCGCGCGGGTGGCTTCGATGTCCTCCAGCCGCTCGCCCAGATAGCCGAGCTGCACGAAGAAACCCACGCGGATGCCGTGACGGCCGAAACGCTCGCGCGCATCGATCAATGCGTCGACGGTGGTGCCCTTGTTCATGCGGTCCAGCACCTGCTGGCTGCCGCTCTCGGCGCCGATCCACGCCTCCGCGCAGCCGGCCTGCGCCAGCGCGGCGACCATGCGTTCGCTGGAAAGGTCGGCGCGGGTCTGGATGGTGAACGGCACCGAGCCGTCGGACGCGTGCAGGTGCGCGGCGAATTCCTCCACCCAGTGCAGGTGGAAGCCGAAGATGTCGTCGGCCATCCAGATGTGGTCCGGCCGGAACGCGCGCTTGAGATGCGTCATCTCCGCGGCGATGTCCGCCGGGCCGCGTTGCTTGTAGTGGTTGCCCCAGATGGGCTTGGCGCACCAGTGGCAACGGAACGGGCAGCCTCGCGAGGCGGCCATGTTGAGGCTGAAATAGCCGTGCCGTTCCTGCCACAGCGTGCGATAGCGCTCGATGTCGATCAGGTCCCAGGCCGGATGGCCGCCCAGGCGCGGATCGGGCGGCTGCGCGCCGATGCGGGTCAGCCGCTGCTGTCCGCCGCTCCACGCGGCGACGCCGGGCAGGCCGGCGGTCCAGTCGGCGGCTTCGATGTCCAGGTTGCGCTCCAGGCGACCGACCAGCTCGGCCAGCGCCGCGATGCCCTCGCCGACGAGCACCGCTTCGGCGCCCGCGGCGAGGAACACTTCCGGATGGTCCGACGCATCGGAGCCGGCGACGATCACCCGCGCGCCGTGCGCGCGCGCCTCGGCGATCATCCGGCAGGCCGCCTCGCGCATGCGGCTGAGGCACATCTTGGTGAGGTAGTTGAAGTTGTCTTCGTACAGGACCACCAGCTGCGGCGCATCCGCCGCGAGCGAGCCGGCATAGTCCTCCACGCCGTCGGCCAGCATGGCGTCGAACAGGCTCACGCCGTGTCCCAGGTCGCGCAGCAGGGACGCTACTTGCAGCGTGGCCAGCGGCGGGTAGGGCTTGCCGCGCTCCCACTGCTTGCGGTCGTAGCGCAGGAAATACGAGTGGCTGACCTGGATTCGTAGCATGTAGGGGGCCTGTGTCGTCGCCATGGCCCGGCCGCGTTCGCGGCCGTTCCGTTCCGGTGTCGCTTGGGCGTGAGTGCTGTCGGCGAACGATTCGGTTGTGGCCGGCCGTGTCGCGACGACGCTTCGCGCGAAGCAACCTTTCACGTCGCGGTAAGCACTCACGGAGACATTGGCCGCAGACCGGCAGGCCATCGCCCGAGACCGGAGCGCCCGCTTGACGACGACGGATCTTTCTTCGCGCCACCGTCCCCATGACCCGTGCGCCGACCCATTCGGCGAACGCATCGCGCAACACACCTGTCCGCGCCGCCGCATCCTCGGCGCGGACATCCGCTTTCACAGCGACAGCGAAGCGCTGCTGGCCCTGGTCGACGCGGCCTACGGCGGCCTGCCCGAACATCGCCTGTCGCTGGACGTGCCGCAGCTGCGCATCGATCTGCGCCTGGCGCGGCGGGAGGGACGGATCGAGATGGACGAGCCGCCGCCCGTGCGCATGCACGCCGGTGCCGGTCTGCTGTGCGGCGTGATGGATGCCTGCAACTACGCGGTGATCGCGCCGTCGCGGTGCGAAGCGCTGGTGGTCGTGGACGAAGACATGCTGTTGCGCCACTCGTACCACGTGCGCTACGAACTGATCGAGTTCGCGGTCTTCGTGCTCGCCTCGCGAACGCAGTCCCTCGTGCCGTTGCACGGCGCCTGCATCGGGCGCGAAGGCCGCGGCGTGCTGTTGCTGGGCGACAGCGGCGCGGGCAAGTCGACGCTGTCGCTGCACGGCTGGCTGCGCGGCATGGAGTTCCTCGCCGAGGATGCGGTGTTCGTGCAGCCGGACCGCCTGCTCGCCACCGGCGTCGGCAACTATCTTCACCTGAAAGAGGACGCGTTCCGCTTCGTCGATGACGGCGTACGCGAATGGATCCGCGGCTCGCCGACGATCCGCCGCCGCAGCGGCGTCGAGAAGTACGAAGCCGACCTGCGGCGCGGGCCCGGCCGGCTGGCACCCACGCCGATGAAGCTCGCCGGCATCGTGCTGGTCTCGGCGCAGTCGGCCGCGGATGCCTCGCGCCTGCTCGCACCGCTGCCCGCCGCCGCGGTGCCGGCCGCGCTCGCCGCCGACCAGCCGTACGCATCCGCGCAGCCGGCGTGGAGCCGGTTCGTGCAGGCCTGCCTGGACATCGGCGTGTACCGGCTCGATCGCGGCCGCCACCCAGACGACGGCGTCGCGGCGCTGTTGTCCCTGCTGGGCTGAGCGCATGACCGCTGCGCCGCGCCGGCACTGGCTGCTTCCCGACTTGTTCGCCGGCACCATCGCGCACCGGCATGCATGGCGCATCGCCGCCTACGTGGCGTTGTCGCTGGGTTCGGCGCTCACGGGCAGCCTCGCGGCCATGCTGATGGTGCCCTTGGTCAGTCTCGGCGACATGGCGGGCGATGGTCGTTTCGATCTGCATCGCGGCATCGAGGTGCAGGCCGTCGTCTTCGTCGCGGCTGCCGTCGTGCTCGCCCTGCTGCGCTGGGCGGCTGCGAAAGTCGCCGCCCAACTGGTGGGCGCATATGGCGCGGACCTGCGGAGCCGCGTGCATGCGCGGCTCATCCGTGCGCCGCTCGCGGCGCTGGCGGATGCCACCTCCGCGGAGGTGGCGAACCTGCTCACTCATAACGTCGAGCTGATGGTGCAAGGCTTCAGCGGTTTGCTGCAGCTGTGGATCGCGGGACTCACCTGCGCGATCAGCCTCGCCTTCGCGTTCTGGATTTCGCCCTGGCTGATGCTGGCAGCGCCGGTGCTCGGGACGATCGGCATCATGGTGGCCCGGGCGCGCGGGCAGGAGCAGGCAGCGGTGAGCCGCGCCTATGTCGCCGACATGACGCAGCTGTTCTGGCTCAGCGAGGATTTCCCGAGGCGCTTGCGCCACATCCGTTCGTTCGGCCGCGAGCAGGCCGAATGCGCCGCCTATGGCGACATGACGGGACGACTCGCGCGCGGCTACGAGCGTCAGCTGGACATGCAATCGTCCGGCCGGCTGCTGCTGGAATCCGTGGCGGCGCTGGGCATTGCCGCGATGTTCGTCCTGGCCCACCGCAGCCAAGGCGAGGCGCAGGCGTCGTTGATCGCGGTCAGCCTGTTGCTGGGACGCCTGCTGCCGTATCTGGTCTCGACGCGGCAGAGCTTCCGGCAGCTGCGCTCCGCGGGCGCAGCGTTCGAGCTGTGGCGGCGCTACATGGCGCTGGATGCCGATGCACTGGCGCCGCTGCCGGATGTCGCGGAGGCAGGTGCGTCGATCCGGATCGAGCAGGTGCGGATCACCTCGACGCCTCACGGTGTCGAGGTGTGCGACCTGTCGCTGGTGCCGGGCGAGCTGACCTTGATCGCGGGCGATTCCGGCGCGGGCAAGAGCAGCCTCGCGGACGTGCTCGCCGGACTCGTGGAACCGGCGTCATTCGCCGCGCGCCTCGGCGGGCGGACGATCGATTTCGCGACGTACCGGCAACTGGTCGGCCGCGGCGCCTATGTGAGCCAGCATGTGCGCCCCTGGCAGGCCACCGTGCGGGAGTGCCTGCGCTGGGCCGACCCGTCGGCGAGCGATGCGGCGATGCATGCCGCGCTCGCCGATGTCGGGCTGGACCGCCGGCTACGGGGCGCAGGGCAGGGACTCGACACGCCGCTGCGCGGCGCGTCCGGTCAGTTGTCCGGCGGCGAGCTGCAGCGGCTGCTGCTGGCCCAGGTGCTGCTGCGCCGGCCGTTCCTGGCCTTGCTGGACGAGTCCACCGGCGCCCTGGACGCCGCCTCCGAACAGGCCGTGCTGCGCATGCTCAAGCGCCGGCTGCCGTCGACCGTCCTGCTGGTGATCTCGCACCGTGCCGGCGTGGCCGCCATCGCCGATCGCTGCATCACGATCGCTGCGTCACAACTGGCGCCGGTTGCTTGTCCGGCGTGTGACGGCGCTGGCCTTTTTTGAGGTGGCAGGGGCCTGAAATCACCTGCCGTCGTGCCAGCGAATCCGGATACTGCATTCATTCCGTGACCGGTCGCACGCCCGCATGGCGATGGACGGCACACGAGACGATGCGTCTGCGCGCATCGCCAGAGACGCCTCTTCCGCCCCCCTTCGGGTGCGAGGCGCCATGCAGGTCCGCACCTTCAGCCAGACGATCATGTCACGCCAAACTTCTCTGCTCTCGCGGAACGGGATTCCGCCATGCCGTGACCAGGGACTGGAATGGATCGAAGATCCGCGCTTCGCGTTTCCCTTCCTGCTGAGGAAGGGCGGATATGGCTACGTGGCGTCGCTGCTCGTGCTGTTGCACGACGCGGGAGAGAACGAACAGCAGCTCGCCGGCATGGCCGGCGCCATCGCCGAAGGCGTGGCAGTGGTCATGCCGCGCGCCTGCATTCCGTTGCGTCGCGGCGCCTTCGCCTGGGACATGCATGGCGCGGATCGCGCCGAGGCGACGAGTGCCGAATTCCGTTCGAGCGTCAAAGGTGTGGTCGGTTTTATCCGCACGCTGCAGGCCTGGCTGGGCGTGGATGCTTCGCGCACCGCCATTGCGGGCTTCGGTCAGGGCGGCACGCTGGGCGCGGCCGTGGCCTTGTGTCCGAGCGAGTGCGTCGGCGGGTTGGGGCTGCTGGCCAGCCGCTGGCCGGCGGTCGCGTCGCGCGAGGGGATGCGTTATCTGCATGCCTTCATCGGGCACGGCGTGCTGGACGAAGGCGTGCCGGTGGAGGCCGCCGGCCATGCTGCCGTGCAGCTGGCCCGGCACCGCGCCGGCTGCACGCAGCGGCGCTATCTGGCCAAGCACGAACTGACACCGCAGATGCGCGGCGATTTCGTCGAATGGTTCAACGCGTCCTGGCTGGACCGCACGGTACTGGCCTCGCCGCTGGCATCGGCCGGCGGCGGCCTGTGGGGTTGAGCGTCGCCGCCGCGGTCTAGGCCGCTATGTCGCAATCGCAGTCGCCATCGCCATGCGCTTCAGCCGCCGCCGGCTGCCGCAACGGCGTGACGTTGCTGCCCCGCGCGCGGTAGGAGCCAGGCGCCTTGCCGGTCCAGCGCCGGAACGCGCGGGCGAAGTTGGCCTGGTCGGTGTATCCGACCATGGCCGCAATGTCTTCGATGCGCAGCGCCGGATTGCTCATGACGCGCAGCGCCTCGCGCTTGCGCACCTGATCGACCACGGCGCGATAGTTCCAGCCTTCCTCCCGCAGCCGGCGCTTGAGCGTGCGGGTCGAGACGCACAGCGCCCTGGCCGCGGTTTCGATCGGCACCGGCGTATCGAGGCAGCGCTCCAGCAGGCGTTCCACCCGGCCAACCCAGTCGCCCGGCTGCCGGGCGCGGGCATGTTCGAGTTCGCACTGCTGCAGCAGCACGCCCAGCACGGCCGGGTGTCCGGTGGCGATGGGAGCATCCAGCGCACTCGCCGGCACCAGCAGGCGGATCTGCGCCGGGTCGGCGGCCATCGGCGGAAGCCTGACGCCGTCGCCCGCCGCCACGAAACGGGACAGCATGCGCGCCGGCAGGTACAGCGCCAGCGCGCTAAGCGGTACGCCGGCGAGCAGCTCGCCCAGGCGCAGAGTGAAGGCGACGAACCGGTCCAGGGCCACCGTGCGGCCCGGCAGGGTCGGGTAGAGATCTCCGATGGTCAGTTCCAGCCCGCCCGCGCCCGTGGCCTGGCGGATCTCGAAGCCGCCCACCAGGGTGGGGGCGAAGCGGATCCAGAGCTTGAGGGCGTCGCCCAGCGTGGCGCAGCTCATCAGGGCATAGCCCAGCACGCCGTGCTCCACCACACGCGCGGCGAAACCGGCGGCATAGCCGAGCCCCGGCTCCAGGCCACGCTCCTCAGCGCGGGCGCAGAGCCGGCCTTCGAGGCGCAGGGGAAGGGTTCCTTCGTTGCCGGCATGCACGATCTCCCGGTCCAGGTCTTCGAAGACCCGGGGGGCCTCCAGCAGACGGGTGGCGATCAGGCGGCGCAGGGTGGCGGCGTGGGCGGCAGGTACGTGCAGCCGCTCGGGCGACATCGGCGTCATGGTGGCTCCAACTCCCCTCGGTGCAGGAATGCAGAGCCAGTCTCGATTTCCCGAGCGGATCGGCATTCGCGAACCATGGTCGCGGGATGCTTTTTCTATGTGCGGGCCATCTTTTCCTTTTGTTTCAGTGGCTTGAATTTTGATGGCGCGGGGCGCCGGCGCTGCCGAAAGCTCGGTTGCCCGGCGCCGGCTGGTCCGATCCGATGTCTGCCGCGTCGCCGCCGGCTTCCTGTTGCCCGGGGGCGCGGGCCGATCCCGCGGTGCCGCACGTCGCTGGCCTCAACTGACTCGACGATGGTGCATTGCGGAACTGTCCCGGCCCGCGGTGCATGACGAAGACTGCCGTCCTGTTCGCCCCCGCGAGCCGGCCCACCCCCTCACTCCGGAGTCCGGCTCGGGAAGGGCGAACCTTCATTCATTCACAGGGAGATGCGGCATGCCGGCCGCCGGGTCGATCGCCATGCGCCTGCATTGCCCAGCACTGCCCGAGCTTCGGAAGACGCCGGAGCGAGACGGGGCATCGCTCAGGGGCGTCCCCACGGCGGCGTCTGCGCCGCTTCCCGTTGCCCGCTCCGGGCCGGCCCGCACCGGCCAACACCTCCCATGAATCAGCGATCCGTTGACGGCAACAGGCGCCGCCGCCGTGGTCCGGGCGCGCTGCTGTCGGCGATCCTGGCCGCGCTGGCCATGACGGCCACGGCCTTCGGGGTCGCGCATGCGATGCGCGGCATCCGGGAGAAGCAAGCGAGCTCAAGGCCCGCAGTAACCGCAGTTCCAAGTGCGTGGGAAGAAGCCGAATCGGTCCGCCGCTTTCTGGAAGGGGCGGACGAAAACACCCTCGCCGGACTGGCCGGTGGCAGAAGCCTCGGTGGCGCCCATGGCGTGTCCGCCCGCATCGTGAACGTGGTCCAGGACCGGGACGGCGCGAGTCGGGACGCCTACCGCGTCACGGCGGACATCGACGCCGCCGCGGGCAAGCCGCCGATCCAGGTGGTGTACGAGGTCGCGCCTGCGCCGGGCGGCGATGCTCCAGGCGGCGGCCGCAAGCCCACGCTGATCGACACCATCAATATCTATGAGGACCTCGACCTCACCGGTGGCATCAGGGTGTTGGGAGATGCCCGCGCCAACCTCAACGTGGCGGGCAACGTCTCGTTGGACAGTGCCTCGATCGAAGGCATCGACACTTTGCGCGCCACCGGCAGCGTGAGCGTGGGCAGCGGCGTCCACGTCGGCCGCATCTATGCCAATGGCGCCGTCACCGTGACCGGCGCCGCCAGCGCGGACCTGATCGACGCGCTGGGCGACGTCACCATCGACGGCGGTGCGAGACCGTTCGCGATCCGTTCCAATGGCGCCGTCATCTTCAACGGCGGCAGCGCGTCCTCGGTCAGCGCGATCGGCGACGTGGTGGTCGCTGCCGGCGGTGTCAGCGTCGCGAGCATCGATACGATGGGATCGGTGCGTTGGACCGGCAGCGGCGGCAGCGCCGGTTCGATCCGCGCCAACGGCAACGTGCTGTACGCGGGCAGCAACCGCGGAACTTCGATCCGCGCCATCGGCGACGTGACGTTGACCGGCTCGGGCGCGGAGCGCGTGGCGACCCGCGGCAATGTCGCGCTCGAAGGCTTCGGGTCCATCGGCGAGGTCGCGGCCCAGGGCGACCTGGGCGTCCACAGCTGGGGCGGCGTGAACGGCCGGATCGGCGGCAGGCTCCGCAAGAGCGAGAGCCTCATGCCGGCGCGCATCGTCTCGCAGCCGGGCCTGGAAACAGGCGTCGCGCCTGTGGCCATCGCCGCACTGTCCCCGGTGACGATCGAGCGGCCGGCCATCGACGCTTATGCCTTGAAGGCTTCGGCGAACTACGCCTTCGAAAAGCTCGACGGGGCGATCCGCGTGACCGTGTCCCATGTCGCCGGCATCGACGGCGGTACGTACTTCCTCGGCTGGTATCCGCAGACCCACGGGCGCGGCTACCGGATTGGGCTGTGCACCCGGCTCGTGCCGGGCACGCTCACGGGCGACGGCAAGGGGCGCTGCGCAGGGCCGGCCATGCCGTCTGGCGCGATCTGCCAGGCGCTGTCCGGCCGGCGCGATTGCCTGGCTTACCGCGATGGCGTGTGGAGGTTGCGCGGGAAGCGCTTCGCGCGCGGGGTGCTCTGGTTCCACGGCGACCTGAGCCTGAGCGGAGGCAATGGACCGATCACCGCGATCGCGACGGGCGACATCGCGGTCGCCGGCGGCCTGCGCGTGGACGCGCCCAATTACGCGGGCTACGAGGCGATGTGCGCGAACGCCACGCCTGCGGGGCAGCAGCGAACCCCAGATATTGCGCGCGCTCATCCGGTGGAATTCTGCGACACCGCGCGCCAGCGCTTGCACGACCATCCGCTGGGCAACGTGGCGCTGCTGGCCGGCGGCTATGCGGGTGGCGCGTTCTCGGGCGGCGATATCTCGATCGGAGCCTCGGCCGTCGTCAATGGCTCGGTCATCGCCGGCAATACCATCCGCACCGGCGGCGGCACGGCCATCAACGGTTATCTCACCGCCGCGCGCAACAAGCGCGACGCCGCGCCCGTATCGCTACGCGGCATGACGCTGCTGGATTACCGCAAGCTGCCCAGCACCTACCAGCCCGGCTCGGTGCCGTGCATGAGGGACTGCACGCCCGGCGCGAGGACCGCCGGCGCCGACGCGGGCAGGATCGCCGGAACCGGAAACCTCTAAGGGGGCCGCACAAGTGCAAAAGGCCTGGCCGTATGATGCGGCCATGGGGAAGCAAGTCTATGTATTCGGTCCATTCCGTCTCGATCCGCTGGCCCGCGAGCTGCTGCGGGACGGGGAGCTCATCACGCTTCCGGCCAGTGCCTTCGATGCGCTGGTGTATCTCGTCGAACACCGCGAGCGCCCGGTCGGCAAGGACGAGCTGATCGCCGCGGTCTGGGGCCGCACGGAAGTCAGCGACAACCTGCTGGCGCAGCACATCGTCCGCCTGCGTCGCGTACTCGGCGAAGAAAACGCCTGCATCCGCACCGTACCGAGAATCGGCTACCACTGGGTGGCGGATACCGCGATCGACATGCCGCAGACGGAGCAGCGCGGTGCGGAAGCGGCGCCTACGCAGACAGTCGCACCTGCCGCGGCCAAGTCCTCAGCCATCGCGGCGACGCGCCACGGGCTGCGGCGCCGCTGGATCGTCATGCTCGCGGTCGTGCTCGGCGCAACCCTGCTGGGCGGCGGCTGGTGGTGGCATGCGCACAGCAGTGCGCAGCATGCCTATCGCGCCGAGCCTGGCGCACTGGTGGTCGTGCTGCCCGCCAAAGTCGAGGCGAAGGGCGAGTGGGGCTGGCTGCGCTACGGGCTGATGGACATCGTCGCCAACCACTTGAAGGCATCGGGCATTCGCACCGTGCCCAGCGAAGCGGTAGTGGCGATGTTCCGCGGCGGCGATCTGGGCGATGGCCAGGACGAGGTCGCACGGCGTTTCGACGCCGCATGGCAGGTGCAGCCATCGGCCACCTTCGCCGACGGCAACTGGCGCATCCGGCTGGACCTGCGTTCCGCTACGGGCCCTTCCGGCAGCCTGGATGCCGCCTCCGGCGACGTGCTCGCGGCGGCGAAGAAGGCATCCGATGCGCTGCTCTTGCGGCTGGGCGGGAAAATGCCCGGCGAAGGAGAGGGCGTGACGCAGCTGGACGACTGGCTGGCCAAGGTCGCCGCGGCGCGCCTGGACAATCAGTTCGACGCCGCGCAGAAAGCGATCGACGGCGTGCCCGCGGCGTGGCGCGACGACCCTAAAGTGGAATACGCGCGAGCCATGCTCGACTGCGACCGCGGCCAGCGCGATGCGTGCGAGAAGCGCCTGCTGGGCTTGCTCGACCGCCTGCCCGCGGACAAGCAGCCGCAGCTGCGCGGACAGGCGATGTACACGCTGGCCATGCGCCACGCGAGCAGCGGCCAGCTGGTCAAGGCGACGAAGATGATGGACGAGGCCATCGGCCTGCTCGAAACGGCCAAGGCGGGCGATCTCCTCGCCAATGCGTATCTCAACCGTGCATGGCTCGCGCAGAGCCAGGATCAGGTCGACGTGGCCGTGACTTTCCTGGGCAAGGGCAGGGCCGCGTATACGCTCAGCGGCAATATCTACGGCACGGCGCGCGCGGATTTCGAGATGGGCCTGATCGCGGCGCGGCGAGGGCAGCTCGATAGCGCGATGGTGTTCCTGCAGCGTTCGTACGATCAGTTCTCCCGCTATGGCGCGCGGACGATGCTGCCCTCGCTGCTCGACGGCATGGCCAGCGTCGCGAAGCTGCAGCTGAAGTACCGCGACGAGCTGGCCTTCACCGACCGCTTCTGGCCGATCGGTCCGGACATCGCGGACGTGCACATGCGCCGCGAGCTGACGTTCGTGCGTGCCATCGCGCTGGCCGACAACGGTCGCGTGATGGAGGCCTCGTCGCTGGCCGGCCAGCTCCAGCGCGAGCTGGACCCGAAGGAGGACGAAGTGCTCGCCAGCGAAGTGCCGGAGCTGCTCGCCGAACTCGCTTATGGCGGCCGCCACTATGCCGAAGCCGTCCGCCTGGCCAGGCAGGCCTTGCAGGGCGGCGATCTGGACCATCCCGATCGCGCGGCGACATGGCTGCTGCTGTCGCGCGCGCTGCGGCACAGCGGCCAGCCGGAACAGGCTCTCGCGGAGATCGGACAGTTCAAGGCATGGGCCGGCAAGCTGGCGCGGAACGACGACTGGTTTCTGGTCTATGCCGATCTGGCCGACGCCGAGTCCATCGCTGCCACCGATCGGGCGCGCGGCCTCGAACGGCTGGCGGCGTTGATGCCGCGCGCGCAGAAAGCGGGCGTGCCCGAACTGATCGTCAGCGTCGGCTATGCCTATGCGAACACGTTGATCCAGGCTGGGCAGGTGACCCAGGCCATGGCGGTGAGCGGCGCCCTCTCGGCCTGGGCGCAGGACGATCTGCGCGTCGTCGTGCTGGAGGCCCGCATCTACGACGCGCTGGGTCACGCCGAGGCGCGCGACGAGGCCATGCAGCGCGCCCGCGCGCTGGCCGGCGAGCGCGAGCTGCCGGCCTGGTGAGCGCTTGTCCCGCGCGGGCCGGACCTTGGCCTGTCCGGACATGGCCGAAGCGGAACCAGCGCACTAACCTGATTTCGCCTCACACGGTTGTCGTGTCCGGATCATCACTCCCTCCGGATTTCCGTGAAAGGCAGGAGCCGCCGGCGGCGCGCAACCCGCCGGAGGCTCCGCTTCTTCCAGAACCGTCTGGTCCGCCCCCGGCAACAGCGTTCCGGGCCTCGTCCGCGGCTGAGCCCTCGCCCCCGGGGACTCGATCGCAGGCGGTGGCGCAGGCCGGAAGGCGGCACACCCTAGGCATTCGGCTGGACAATGAGCTGCGTTTCATTGACCGTACCGTTCGGGCCGGCGACTGACCATCGCCGGCTCATCTTTTATGCCGCTGCGCGGGCGGCCGGCGCCGCGGCATCACGCCATGACGTCCCTCAGCCGGCAGCGACCGCCGGCATCAGCCGCGTGACGTTTTCCAGCAGTTCGTCGAAGCCGAAAGGCTTGCACAGGAACACGCCGCCGGCGACACCCTGCGTGCGCCATTCCGATCCCGCGTGGCCGGAGATGTAGATCACCGGCAAGCCGGCATGCAGTTTCCTGGCCTCGCGCGCGAGGCTCCATCCATCGGCCTGGGGCAGGCCGATATCGGTGATCAGCAGATCCACCGTCGGCGATGCCCGCAGCTGGTCGAGTGCTTTTTCCGCCGAGCCGGCGTTACGGGTCCGATAGCCGGCATGCGCCAGCAGGAAGCACAGGGAATCGCGCAGCGCATCGCTGTCGTCCACCACCAGGATCGTCGCGCCGGGTGCGGGTGCAGCAGTCGGATGCACATGCGACTGCGCTGGAAGCGGAACGGTCGCGTCGGAAGCGCTCATTGAATCACCCGGGACGGAAGCGTGCAGGCGCGGGAGCGTATCGGCGGCGGCGCGGCCATCCCATGGCGTGGCGGGCCAGCGCCGGGTCATCCCAGGCCGCGGCGCGGCGCTGGCCTGTGCTGACCCGGCGCTGTCCTGCCGCGACATGTTCGCCGCGGCGATGCCTGCGCATCATGCGCGCCACGCCGTGCCGTCCATCGCGCCGGCATCGGGGAATCCATGCTCGCGCTTCATGACATCGACGTCGTCCGCGGCACGCGGGAAGTGCTGCGGCAAATCACGCTGGAAGCGGCTGCGCCCGGCGCGCTGTTTCTCGTCGGCGGCGGCGGCGCGGGCAAGTCGTCCCTGCTCGCCGCCATCGGCGGCCGCGGCGACGCGATGCTGCGCGGCCCGGCGGACTGGTGCGGCGCGCCGTTCGCCGCGGCGCCGCCCGTCATCGCCTGGCTCGGCCAGCGCGACGTCTTCGAGGGCGCGGTGCCGGCCGGAAGCCCGGCGATACGCGAGTGGCTGCGCGCCGCGCGGGACGAGGCATCGCCGGCGCCGCGCGCGGGTGCGGGAAAGCTGCGCAGTCTCCTTCGCTACCTTGCGGCGATGTACGCCTTGTCGGTACCCGCCGACCTGTACTTGCTCGACGAACCCACCGCCGGCCTCACCGAGGCCATGGCGAACGCGGTGCGCGAAAGGATGAAGGCCGTCGCCGCACGCGCCGGCCTGATCGTGGCGACCCACAACCGGCAGGACTGCATGCAGGTGGGCGGCGCCACGGCGCTGCTGGCCGGGAAAACCCTGCAGGAACACGCGCCGACCGCGCAGTTCTTCCAGCAGCCGTCGACACCTGCCGGATGCGTCTACGTGGCCACCGGCAATTGCAGCATGCCCGCGACACCGCGCCAGCCGCGCGCGGATGGCGGCGTGTGGTGGCTGATTCCAGGTTTGCTTTGCGGCATGAGCCGTCCGGGCATCATCGCCGACGCGGATGCGCAATTCCGTTACCTCGCCAACGAAGGCGTGCGCGCGCTCGTCTGCACGGAAGAACGTTGCCTCTATCCGCGCGACACGCTGCGCGAACTGGGCCTGGCCTTGCATCACGTGCCGATCCGCGACCTGACGCCGCCCACTGTCGAACAGGCCATCCGCATCTGCCGGGTCGTCGAGGAAGGCGCGCGCGCCGGCTTCGGCGTGGCCGTGCACTGCCGCGGCGGACTTGGCCGCACCGGCACGGCGCTCGCCGCCGCCCTGGTCTGGTTCGGCGAAGACGCGGCCGAAGCCATCGCCAGGGTGCGCGCCGCGCGGCCCCTGGCCATCCAGACCCGCGCGCAGGCCGAGTTCGTCCACGGCTTCGCGCATTCCCTGCACACCCGCAGTCCTTCATTACCCACCAACGAGGCGCATGATGTCTTTGGATAAAGCCCTAGCGACGGCGCAGGCCGACGTTCCCGAATGCGTGGCCGTCGGCTACGTCGACATGGCCAGCGGTTTCCTGCTCGGCGTGAAAACCGTCGATTCCCATCCTGGCGAGATCCTCGACCTGGTCGCCGCGGCCACGGGCGATCTGTTCCAGGGCAAGAACGTGGTGGAGATCGAGCGCCTGTTCGACCAGTCGCGCGGCATCACCAATCGCGCGCAAGGTTCGCGCTATTTCAACGAGATCGTGGTGTTCAGCACCAATCTGATCCACGTGTTCCTGCGCTCGAAGAAGAACCCCAGCCACGTGGCGGTGTTCGTCACGCGCGTGACGGCCAACATCGGCATGGTGCTGGCGCGCTCGCGGCTGAGCATGGTCGCGCTGGAGGCATCGGTCTAAGGTCTCCGGCAGCGTAACGGCCATGCGCCCACCAGACGAAAGCACGCGCGCCCTGCGGATCGCGTGCCCCAACTTCAGCGCGGAAGAAGTCGGGGCGCTGCGCTCGATCCTCGGCCTGCTCAAGCCCTATCTCAAGCAGCCGTGGGAGGTGGATGCGGGCATGCCGGACATGCGGGCCTTGCCGGACGTGTGCCTGATCAACCTCGATCAACCCGGCGCGCCGGCCGTGCCGCCGGGAGGCGCGCCGCGCGTGGTCGGCTGTTCCTCGCGGCCGCGCCAGCATCCGCAAGGCACACTGCACCGTCCGCTGCGGCCGCCGGAGATCCTTGCCTTGCTCAGCGAGGCCGGCGGCCGCGCGCGGGGCGAGCGGCGCCATGCGCACGTCTCGTCGTCGCTGGAGTGGTCCTATCGCCTCGTCGCGTGGCCGCGCGACCTGGGCGACTGGCCCAAGTCCTGGTGGCGCGTGATGGCGAGCGTATCGGCCGAACCGCTGCCGCTGCTGCGCATCGCCGAAAGGACAGAGCTGCCATCGCGCTACGTCGAGCTGTGCGTCGAGCAGTTGCGCGCGGCTGGGCTGGTGGAGCGCATTCCGCGTGTGCGCGACGCGGCAACGACGCATGAGCCGCGGGAGCGGCGCCGCTGGTCGGCACTGGCCGGGCGCATCCTGCAACGATTCGGATTGAGAAAATGACGGGCGAAGTCCACAAGATCGTCTTCATGGGCGCGCCGGGCGCCGGCAAGACCACGTGCATCCGGGCGTTGAGCGAAATACCGCCGGTGTCGACCGATGTGCCCTGCACGGACGCGCTGCGCGACCTGAAGGAAACCACCACCGTGGCCCTGGATTACGGCGAGCTGCAACTGGACGACGAGTCTCGCGTGCTGTTGTACGGGCTGCCCGGGCAGGAGCGCTTCAGCTACATGTTCGACGTGGTGCGCACCGGCCTGCTCGGCGCGATCGTGCTGGTCGATGCCACCAGCGCCTCGGCGGTGGACGAGCTGTCGCGGACGCTCGCCTGCTACCGCGCCGACCTGCGGAAGATGCCTTTCGTCGTCGCGCTCAACAAAAGCGAGCAGGCCGCCGACGCGATCGCCGAAGCCTGCCGCGAGGCGGTGCGGATCCAGGAGCTGACGGCGCCGGTGATGGCCGTCGATGCGCGGCGCCGCGAGGACATCGCGCAGCTGATCGAATTGCTGCTGGTGATCCTGGAGTTCGGCTTCGGCTTCGATCCGGAACATCCGCAGGAGCTGGCATGAACATCGATATGCCCAGCCAGCGGCAGTGCCTGGCCGCGCTCGACAAGGCCATGGAGCACTGCCCGGGCATCGCCGCCGGCATGTTCGCCCTGCGCGACGGTCGCTGTTACGCGGAGCGCTCGCGTTCGCGCGTGTCCGCCGGCAAGTTCGCCGCGATGACTAGTTCGCTGATGGCGCTGTCCAACAGCGTGATGGCTGAATTGGCCGCCGATTCGCCGGGTTATCTGCTGATCGAAGGGCGCACGCACAAGCTGGTCGCCTGCAAGGTGCCGCGCGGGCAGGTCGGCCTGATCGTGGCGATCCTCGCGCAGAGCGAGGCGAGTCTCGGCCTGGTGCTTGGCTATGCCAGAACCTGCGCCCGCGACGTGTGCGAAGCGGAAGAGACGCCCGACGCGAGGTCGCCGGTGCGTTGATGCACAGCATGCGTGACCGGATGTCCCGAATCCTCCCGGCCGGCAGCCCGCCGGCCGGGAGGCGTGACTCAGTTCGACGACGTGCCGTAGAGGATGCCGCGCCCGCTGGCAGGCACCACGTACACCGTGCCGAACGTACGCGGGTCGCCGACCACCAGCGAATAGCCGCCCCATTGATGCTGGTCGTCATTGATCCGCACCCAGCTCGCACCCGCGTCGGTGGAGCGGAACACGCCCGTGGTACCGCTGACGGTGCCAGCCAGGTAGATCGCCGGATACGACGCGCCCACGGCCGCCTTGCCGAAACCGACCGAGATCGCCGAGCTCACCGTGGAAGATGCGGCGCGCGTCCAGCTCCAGCCGGAATTGGTGCTCCGGTAGAGGCCCGACGACGTGGCCAGCCACAGGTCGCCCTGGATGCCGGTGACCGCACTGGCCTTGCCGTTCGTGGGCAGGCCCGTGGACGAGGCATACCAGCTCACGCCTTTGTCCGAACTCGTATAGAACGTGCCCGAAGACGGGTTCCACGCATAGAACAGGTTGGCGTTATAGCCGTCCGAAAGCAGCTGCGCCCCCACCGGCAGCATGCCCGACAGAGACGTCCAGCTGTTGCCGTTGTCGGTGGAGCGGGCGGGAGCCACGTCGCCCGGCGCCCACACCACCGTGCCGCCGTCCGCGGAGACGGCGACCGTGCCGCCGCCTTGCGAGGAGCCGGCCTGGTTGGCGAAGGCCGTCCAGGTGCTGCCGCCATCGCTGGACACCGCGCCGAACACGTTGCCGCTGTTGTTCGAGGCGGTGCCGACACGCACCAGCTTCGACGGTGCGTTCTTGGCGAAGTCCACGCCGGTGCCGTTGCCGCACACGGGATTGGTGACCGTCGTGGTGGGGGAGGTCGTGAGGCTGGTGTGCACGAAGCCGCAGACGTCGCCGATGGCGCTGACCAGCGGCGCGCCGCCGGTTGGCGAGGTCAGTCCGAGCACGGCGGTTTCCTCGATGCCGCTGGAGCCCACCGTCCAATGCGTGGCCTGGCCGCTGTCGGCGGCGGTGAGGTCCCGGCTGGCCCAGATGCCGCCGCCAAACGTGTAGAAGGCGTGCGTCGAGTCGAACGGGTCGATCACCGCCTGGCCCCAGTTGCCGAAGCCTGCCTGGGCCTGGCCGCCGGTGATCCACGGCGACAGGCTGGAATCGCGCACCGCCTTCGCGCCCACGTCGGTCCAGGTCGCCCCGGCATCCGTGCTGCGATACATGGTGTCGGACGGCCACCAGTGGTCCATCGTCATCACGACCAGCGTGCCGGAACGCGCCGGATCGATGGCCAGCCCGCTGAAGCCGGACGCATAGTTGTACGGGTCGGGCGGCGTGATGTTGGTCCAGCTGTTCCAGCCGACGCTGTACTTCCACACCTGGCCGGCGGTCATGCCGTTGGGACCGGCCGCGTTGCCATACGTGATGTAGAGGTTGCCATCGGGGCCGATCAGGCCGCGCTGCGGCATCATGCCGGCGGCCGGCCCGCCGGCTACCGCGGCCCAGGTCACGCCGCCGTCGGTGCTCTTGTAGAGCGAGGACGCCGCGGTCTTGGTCGATACGCCGACGTAGATCGTCTTGGTCGCCGAACCCTTGCTCCCCGAGGGCTTGTAGAACGCGATGAACGCCACGCCCACGCCGCTGCCGTCGCTGGACAAGGCGGGAAAGCCGCTCACCTTGTTCCAGGTGCTGCCGCTGTCGGTGCTCTTCCACAGGCCGTTGGTGTTCGGCTGCGAGGCGTCGTTGAAGGTGCCGTAGAACAAAGTAGAGCCGAGGTTGGGGTCCACCTGCAGTTTTTCGCCCGCGTTGCGCCCGTCGACGTTGCCGCCGACGCGGAAGCTCAACGAATGCGCGGTGAAGCTCGCGCCCTGGTTGGTCGACACCAGCACGGCGCCATTGCTGCCCCACCAGGACTGGGTGTAGAGGCCGGCGACCATGTAGAGCTTCTGCGCGTCGTTGGGATCGATGGCGATGGTCTCGATGCCCATCCAGTTCGAGTTGGCCGGCGAGGTCCAGTCGTTGAGCGGCACCCATGTCGCGGTGGTCGCGTCATAGCGATAGGCGCCGCCGATGTCGGTACGGGCATAGAACAGCCCCGATTGCGCGGGATGCGCGATGATGCCGTCGACGTAACCGCCGGCGACGATACGTACGTTGTTCCAACTGTAGGCGGGCGTCGCGGCGCGTACTGCGGTGGCCGGCAGGGCGAGCGCGGTGCAGGCCAGTCCGGCCGCGAGCGCCCGGCACAAGAACTTGATCATGCGTTGTTTCCTCCGGTAGGCCGGTCCCGCGGAGCGCAAGGCGTCGCCGTGTCTGTGTGCGTCCGGAATCGCTTTGCGTGTTCCTGGTGGCCGGCGATGAACAATCAACACGAGGTGGTTTGCTTGGCGTTGCGGTGCCTGTCTAAAGCAAACCGGTTTCAGATATCCGCAAGGGCCGCTTACGCTTTTTCGGCGGTGTGCGCGCGCTCGCAATCGCACGACGCAATTTTTTGCCGCGCCGATTCTGTGACGCATCACGAGTGCGATGGCGTGTCCCTCGACGGCGGCATCACGGAGTCCGGCGTCGCGCAGTGGCGGTCTGGCGTCCGCGTCGATGAGCAAAGCGCCGGCGGTCTCCTCTGTACTGACTGTCGGCCAGGCATGGTCGGTCGAGGCATTGCGATATCCGCCGGACGGCTTCAGTTTTTTCCGCTGCGTGTGCGCTCTATCACTCTCTCCGGCGAAGCGCCGATGCGTACGCGACGACCGCACAAAAACAGGTGTGATTGCAATCACGCCCTCGCCACGCCGCTATCAAAACATCGCACGCGATATGTTACTTAGCAGGTGCTGAGGATGGATCGTGTTCGACAGGGGGCGCAGGCCGTGGTCCACGGCGGCGCGCGGTGTCCGCAGGACGCCACAAGTCATGACAACGTTTCGCGGACGGTCCGTGCGGCCGGCCATGGCGGTGCTTTATGCGTAGCAAGGGGACGGCAGTGAGCAAGGCAGACGAGGCGAGCATCGCGCTCTGGTTGCATTACCGGCGCGAGCCGGAGCGTTTCGCGGCACTGCCCGAGGCATGGCGGTACTCCATCGCCGAACATTACGCGGACGCACGCAGGCGGCGGCAGCTCCGGCAGCGGCGATCGGTGCTGCCGCTCTCCGTGCTCGCGGCGCTGGCCGCGATCAGCGCGACGAAGGCGCGCGCGGCCACCAACTACACGACCCCGCTGACGGGCACGACCGCCGACACGGCTTACCAGAGCGGAACCGACGCCAACGGCAATCTGGTCTATCGCCTAGCTAATGGCGACAGTATCGGTGTCACTGCCAACGGCGCGCAGGATGTGAGCGGCATCGGCCTGCAAAGCGGCACGCCGAAAGTGATCCTGCAGGTGGGCGGCGACGGCAAGGGCACGTTGAGCGTGTCCGCGATCCGTCCTGCGGCAGACGCGTTTGGCTTCGCTCATGCCATCGACGTGGGGGCAGGCGAAGACTTGACGGTGAACGGCAACACCTCGGCCTACGCGCAGTCGGATGACCCGTTTCGTTATGTCAATAGCCAGTGGGTGGTCGGATCGGAGGGGCAGGGGCTGCACCTCGACCGGGGCACAGCCACGTTCAACGGCGATCTGGACGTCAATACGAAGACCAAGGCTTGGAGCCAGGGCCTGTGGATCTACCGGGGCTTCCTCACCGTCAACGGCAACACCAACATCGTCACGCACGGCCCCGGCACCAACACCGCCGGCATCTACAACTCCGGCGGCGGCACCGGCAACGTGGTGTTCAATGGCAACCTGGGCATCGTCAGCTACGGCGACTGGCCCAACGACACCGTCCAGGGCATTTACAACGACAACTCCAATACCCGGCTCACGGTCAACGGCGACCTGGATGTCGCGGCCACGTCGAACGGCTCGACGGTGATGGGCATCCGCAACCAGGGCACGATGTATGTGGCGGGTAACGCCACGATCAACGTCGACGGGCCGCGCTCCGCTTTGGGCATCTACAACACCCATGCCTCCGCGCGCTTTCGTATCAGCGGTGACCTGAAGGTGACGGTCACCAGCCATACCAACTACACGCCGTTCGGCTTGCCGACCGCATTGGGCAACGTGTACGGCCACACGTACGGTTTCATGACGCTGGAGGGCGCTGTCGACGCACGCGTCAGTGGCGTCACCGATAGCTACGCCGTCAACAACAACAGCGTGTTGAGCTTCACCAATGCCGCGAAGACGGCGGTCCTGCGCGCGAGCGTGGACTGCGCGACCTGTAACGTCTACGGCGTGGCCAACAACGGCGGTACCGTCACGCTGGCCGGTGGCCTGGACGTGGCCGTGAGCAACACCGGCAGCGGCGCGCGCTATGCCATCTGGAACGTAGCGAACGATGGTGGGTGGCAAGCCGAAAGCCCGCTGAGCGTCAACCAGGCGGGCGGGCAGTCGGTCAAAGTGGACGGCGACGTGCTGACGCAAAACGTGGTCAACGCCGCCGGCTCGCATTTCACCGCCACTACCCAGCTGAACTTCAACGACGATGCGTCCTTCCTCAAGGGCATGGTGCTGGGCGGCAGCGGCACCTCGGGGCCCAATGGGACGTCCACCCTCAGCGCGGGCGTGCCCATCCTCACCTTCGCCAACGGCGCCCGCTGGATGCCCGGCGGCTCCGGCGCGCTCGCCAGCGATTTCGGCGCCGGCAGCCTCACGCTCGGCAGCGGCGGCACGATCGACCTGGCGGCCAGCTGGGGTGCGTTCGCGCCAGGTAGCGTGCCTGCACACAGCCTGCGCAGCCTGAGCGTCGACAGCTCGACCGGCGGCGCCACGGTGAATCTCGCGGACGGCGCCACGTTCACGCTGTTGAGCGACATCCGGAACGCGCAGGCAGACCGGGTGAGCTTCGGCGCAGGTATCGCGACGTTCAGCGCCACCGGCACCCAGCAGGTGCGTATCGCCTACGATCCGGCCCTGGACGATACGTCATGGGTCAATGCGTCGACGCTTCAGAACGGTACGTCCATCGCCGCCGCGCAACCGATCGCCCTCGTCGATGCCAGCGCCGCCGCCGGCGGCACGGCGGCATTCAAGGCCGCGGCGGGCGTGGCAGGGCAGTGGGGCGCAACCTACGAAAACGCGCTGGTGCGCTTCAGTTATGTGCCACGCGTGCAGACCAGTGGCGACGGCAAGCAGATCCTACTGACCGGCATCGACATCCTCGGCAGCGGGACCGGCAACGCCGGCGGCACGACGCCACCGGCGTCGGGCGGAGGCACCGGAGGCTCCGCGGGCGATAGTTCCGGCACCGGCACCGGCGCCACGCCGGGCACGCCGCCGTCAGCCGGTACGCCGCCGGTGTCCGTTCCTTCCGCGCCCGCGGCATCGCCCGGCGAGGTGGCCATCGGTCCCTCCACGGGTGTGCTCGTGGCCGGCGATGCGGCGCTCGCGCTGGCCAATCTCTGGCAGATCGACGAGCGCGCGGTGTCACGCCGCAGCGAATCGCTGCGCCTGGGCGACGGCATCGGCGACTCCGCGTTCTGGGCCGACGCCGACGGCGGCAGCCTGCGCGGCGACGGCAGCGAAGGGCGCGCGTATCGGCAGAGCGCCACCAGCACATCGGCAGGCGTCGAGTGGCGCACGGATGCAGGGCAGGGCCGCAGTGCCGTGGGGTTGCTCTATACGCACGCGCAATCGCGCGCCGACCTGCAGAGCGGTATGGCCGATCTGACCGGCGATTCGGCTGGCATCTACGGCACCTGGAACACGGGCAACGGCCTGTTCGCCGATGCGGTGGCGCGCATGGGCCGGCTGGGCGACAGCTACAGCGCGAGGGACGCGTCCGGCATGGCCTTCGGTCGTTATCACGCGCGCGCGGCCAGCGTATCGGCACGTGCGGGCCGGCGTTTCGCGGTCGGCCGCGGCGGCTACATCGAGCCGCAGGTCCAGGCCGCCTACGGCACCATCGGCCCGACCAGCTACACGGCCAGCAACCGCGTGCGTGTCGAGGTGGGGCACAACCGCACGTTCCAGTCGCGCGCGGGCGTGCTGTTCGGCCAGGCCTTCACGCTGCCGGCCGGCCTGATCGGCGATGCCTATGCGCGCGTGGCCGTCGTGCACACGGTGGGCAGTCGTCCGGACGTCACGGCGTCGCTCGATGGCGGTTCGTTGCCGGTGGCCCTGCCGACGCGGCACGACACCGTGGGCGAAGCCGTGGCCGGCGTGCGGATGGGCTTCGGCAACGCATGGAGTGCCTTCGCCGAAGCCGGACGTTCGTCGCGCACCGACGTGGTTGCCGGCGGATGGCGTGCCGCGGCGGGTCTTCGCTGGCGCTTCTGATTCCCTTCACGATCGCCGTAGGCACCATCAGGCAGGTCTTAGGCAATAGCGAAATTTCGCAGATCGATTTGCGTTTTATGATGAATCGATTGAAGTCCCGTTCCTGACGCGGCTAGCTTCCGTGCGGGCGTGCGCCGACATGGTGTCGGGCACGCCCGCCATCGACATGTGCCTGGCGCGGATGCGCCTGGAGGGGGCTGGGTGAGAGGCGGCAAGAACCGCAAGAAGAGCGTCGCCGTGGTCGTGGCGGAGCAGGACGAGCGGCTCCGCGAACACGAGCTTCTGCCTGGCCTGGCTTCGCATGGGTTCGATGCGGTCGGCGTCGGCACCGCGGCGGCGCTGTATCGCGCGCTGGTCGGCGATCGCTATGAGCTGGTCGTGGTGGGCGCCGAGCTTCCCGACGAAGACGGCCTGGCGGTGGCACGCCATCTCCGGCGCCACTCGGCGCTCGGCATTGCCATGCTGATGGAGCGGACGTTCGCGCGCGATCACGCGGAAGTGTTCCATGCCGGCGTCGACCTGTGCTTCATCAAGCCGGTCGAGACCGCCGTGCTCGCTGCGTCGCTGCGCAGTCTGGCCATGCAGGCGGGCGGCGCGCCGGCGCGCGTGCGGCGCGATACGTCCTGGTCGCTCAAGGCGGACGGCTGGCAGCTGAACCCGCCGGGCCGGAACGCGCTCGCGCTGTCGGCGCCCGAGCGCGTCATTCTGCGGCGGTTGTTCGCGTCGTCGCAGGCGCCTGTGCCACGGGCCGCGCTGATCGATGACCTGATGAGTTCGCTCGACGACTTCGATCCAACCAGCTTCGAACGCGTGATGCATCGCCTGCGCCGCCGTGTGCTCCAGCGCACTGGTATGCCGCTGCCGCTGGCCACCATCCGCGGCGCGGGCTACATGCTGGTATTGGACAGCGCAACCTGAGCATGTCGATGATGGCTATACGGTGTCGGCGCAACGGCGTCGTTGTGCACCTTTGCGCATGCGCCGCGGCGATCGCCGCACACTTCCTTAGGCTGCGCGACAACGCAAGAGCGGCGGAAAGAAAGCGATATTTTGTGGGATTGTCCAGCTATCGGACATCCGCTAGCTTGCCTTTCAAGGACGCGCGCCAGCGTGCGTACGTCCCGACCGACCTGTCGTCCATTTGCCTAAGGGGGGCTTTCGACGAATAGGCGCGGCACCGTGGACGGTGTCGCGAAAGGGGTGTTTTCCGGAGGCGGTGCGGGGCTGTCGTCGATGTCCCACGTCTGTCCTCCAAGTCCCACACGGAGGCGCCGGTCGTAGCCGGCTTTCCCATGCGCACGGGCGGACATCACTCATGACTCTATTCGCAAGCACTACCCATCATGTCTTTGTTGTGCGCGCCGGTGCGAATGCCACCGACCCATCGAGCACGACATGCTTCACGACGCCGGGCGTGGTGCCCATAGGGCGTGCCTTTCCCCAGCAACCACCCGTCATCACGTACCGGTTCGAGCCGGCGCACGCGCGCGAGTGACGTGATCGCCCGACGGGCGTGAGCGCGGGCCACCAGGGCCGAGTGGATGCGCTCATCGCGGGGAAGCATTTAAGGATGAGGTCGATCAGCGCCTCCAGGGTTTCAACCGCATCGGCGGGCGCTTCAGCGCGGGTATCGCGTCGGCGGTCGTCATGGCCAGCCGGGCCTGGGTGCCAACCGAAGACGAGCACGTTCGGCGTGGACACCGACGCCTTCACGGCCAGTCGAGCGTTGCGGTGAGTCTGTCGACGGTCCTGGTGCAGAGGCGTTTCATCTTCAAGGTCAGTGCGCCCGCGAACAGTCGCAGTGACGAGCACGCAGGCGGTGGCGCGAACATCGCCAGGAGCGGGTATGGTCCGCGAGCTGGCATGGGTCTTGCGCCAGCGAAAGTATTCCGGCGGCGTGCCGACATGGGCGATAGCGGCGGACAATAGAACAGCGGCAACAGCGAGTCGGGCGGTTTATTTATGCAGGAAGTGGCAAAACGTCAGGTGGCCATCGTTACGGGCGACGCAGGCTTGCGAAACGGGGCGGCGATCCTGAAGTTGCAAGCGGCCGGCTTCGCTACCACCGGCATGGCATCGGCGGCCGACCTCTACCGTACGTGGGTGGGGCAGCGCTTCGACATCGTGCTGGTGGACGTAAACCTGCCCGACGAGCATGGCGTCTCGGTGGTCAGGCACCTGCGCAGCATGTCGCGCGCCGGCATCGTGCTGCTCACCGGTACCGGCCCGAAGGAGGGGCCGCTGGACGGCCTGCATGCCGGCGCGGACATGTGCCTGCCGAAACCCGTCGACGCCGAGCTGCTGAGCGTAGCCCTGATTCGCCTGGCGGAGCGGATGGACCCGGTGCCGGTCCAGCCCGAGGAGGCCTGGTACCTTGGCGCCGACGACTGGCAGCTGTGGGCGCCCAACGGGCGCGTGGCGCCGCTGTCGTTCGTCGAGCGCCTGGTGCTGCGACACCTCGCCGATTCCCCGGACGTGCCAGTGAGCAAGGAGCAACTGCTCCGTCTGCTGGAGACCGCTTCGCGCGAACCCCGCACCGCACGCCTGGACCTGCTGATCCACCGCCTGCGCCGCAAGGTCGAACAACGCACCGGCATCGAACTCCCGCTGACCTACATGCGCGGCATCGGCTACCTCCTGGATCTGGAGAAGACCGCACCGCGCCGGACATCCCGGCCCTGATTCGCTGCGATAGCGGTGGGTCTCATTTCGTAGACGCGTGAACTTGCAGAGGTTCGTCGCCCACCCATGAGAAAGGCGGCGTAGAAGCGATATCAGCCGAAGGTCGATTCGGGAGGGTGTCGCGGTGGGCCGTGTGCGGTGCGCTTCGATTTGTGCGTAGGGTGTTGTGGCTGTAGTTGCGTCCCCGCGAGCCCCCGCCCCTCATCCCGCCTTCTCCCCGGAGGGGAGAAGGAGAAGTGCGGTACCGCGGCAAGCAGCCAAAACATACCGAGAGCGAGGGCGCAGCCCGATGCTCCGTGTTGCTCTTGATCTGCCGGGTTCCCTTCGCGGCGGTGAGGGCTGGACGATCAGGCCCGCGAAGCGGGGCGGGGACAGGACGTCCCCGCCTTTTCGATCAGGGCAGGATGCCCTGTCGAAAAGCCCGGCCAGTCCTCAACGCACCCGCAGCAGCGAAGGCTGCGGAGGGCGCCGCGCAGGGTGCCCTTCTTCTTGGTTACTTCTTCTTGGGCAAGCAAGAAGAAGTAACTCGCTCTCCGGCAGGAGAGCGAAACCCTCGCCCCGCAAGGGGCGAGACCAGACTGGCGACGCACCCGCGACAACCGAGCGATATCGCCACTGGCTTCCGGCCTGCACCGGAACGACAAGCATCGGACGCGCGCGAAAATGCGCCCCTCAAGGCCGGGCGTCAGCCCCCCTCCACCACCGGCAACACCAGCGTATGCCGCGTATGCCGCACCTTAGCCTCCAGGTAACGCAGGTTATGGCGCCCATGAAACACACCCGTGGGACGCGCCTCCGCCACCTCGATACCCAGGGCCTCCAACTGCGCCCGCTTGTCGGGATTGTTCGTCAGCAGCGTCACCCGCGACACCCCGAGCGCACGCAGCATCTCGGCCGCCACCGTGTAGTTGCGCTCGTCGTCGCCATGTCCGAGAGCGCGATTGGCCGCGTAGGTGTCGTGCCCCTGTTCCTGCAGGCGATAGGCGTCTAGCTTGGCGTAGAGGCCGATGCCGCGGCCTTCCTGGCGCAGGTAGAGCAGATAGCCGCCTTCTTCGTGCAAGCGCCGCAGCGATTCCTGCAGCTGCGGGCCGCAATCGCAGCGCGCCGAGCCGAGCACGTCGCCGGTCATGCATTCGGAATGCACGCGGACCAGCGGCGCGTCGCCCTGTCCATCGCCGAAGCGGAGCGCGACGTGTTCCTTGCCGTCGGCGAGGCCGTGGAAGCTGTAGATCGTCGCGAGCGCCTCGCGTCCGTCGGCCAGGTGAATGGGCAGCTGCGCCGCGGTGCGGACCGAAGGCTCATTCGACGCGGGAACGGCTTGGAGGCAGGAAGGGGACATGACCTGGGCATCTCGTGGGTGGAGCGGAATCCGGACCGAAGCAACGCCGCATCATCCGCGCGGCCACCTCGCTATGTGAGGGCTCATTGCCGAAGTGCAATGCGTGCCCCGGATCGGGCTGGGGACCGCATACGATAGCTTTTTACCCGGGGAAACGGGTACTTGTGTCGCGAAACCGACGTGGTGAGTGCCGCTTGGGAGGCGAAACGTTGCGGCGGTACCGGCTTACGCTCGGCGCATCCGCCCGACCTCGAGCGATACGGCGACGACCGCAGAGCTTCACCGACAGTTCGCGCCCCTGAGCGCACTGGAGCGATACGTCCTCGCCATGAACGGCCATGCGCGCGAAGACGCACGCCGCGGCGACGGCGCGCGCGACGGCGTATTTCGCCTGGGCTGACCGCGCGAATCCCGCGTTCGGCGACGCCGCGGCCGACGACACAGCGGCGGCCACGATCACCGCCTATACTGCGCCCGCCTTTCATTTCATCGCTGCCATCAACCCAGGGCCTTCCTTCGTGACTCCTATCAGGGGTGAGTCGCCGATCCGGCTTCGGACCTTGTTCGAATCGATCGGCCGACGCCGGCTTTGCCAACTGCTTGCCCTGGCCTGGTGCGTGCTCGGCGGAAGCCTGTCGCCGCCGTCGGCGCTCGCCGCCCAGTTGCCGCTCACTCTGTACGACCAGAGCAGCGGCCTGACCAGTCTCTCCGTGGTGCGTATCCATCAGGATCACGAGGGCTTTCTCTGGGCAGGAACGGAGAAGGGCCTGTACCGCTTCGACGGCATGGCTTTCAGCCAGGTCGGGGCGGAGCAGGGGTTCCAGGTCTCCGAGGTCATCAGTTTCGACGAGGACTCGCGCGGACGCCTGTGGGTAGGGTCGCGCGCGGGTTTGCAGTTGCGCGAGAACGGGCGCTTCAGCTGGGTCCGTCCGGACGGCAAGCCGCTGCTGGCCGATCGCGGCCAGACGCTGTCGGCCGACGACGCCAGCGGCATGTGGCTGGTGAGCGGCAACCGCCTGTGGCTGCTCGTGCCGGATGGCGGGAGTGGCTGGAAACTGACGACGCCTTTCACCGAGCAGCAGCGGCAGGCCTTCCCGGGGTTGGATCAGGTGAGCGCCGTGTTCCACCGCGGCGGCACTACCTGGTTCGGCTGCGGCGCGGAACTGTGCAGCCTGCGCGGCGGCCAGCTGCGGCGCTACGGACCGGACGCCGGCGTGCCCGTCGATAAGTGGCTGGGTTTTCTTGCCGCCGGCGACGGCAGTCTGTGGGTGCGCGGCATCCATGCCGTGCGCATGCTCGCGCCGGGCGCCGAGCGCTTCGACGCGCGCGACATGCCTGGCAACAGTGCGGACGTGGCCGCATCCAGCATCGACATCGTCGAAGACCGCCAGGGCCGCGTGCTCACGCGCAGTTCCACCGGGCTGGCGCGCTGGGATGGTCGCCGCTGGGAACTGTTCGGCACCGACGACGGCCTGCCGCAGGTGGGCGTGTCGTCGCTGGCTGTCGACCAGGACGGCACACTGTGGATCGGCACCTACGGCCGCGGCCTGCTGCACTGGAGCGGCCGCGATGCGGTGGAGAACTGGACGTCCGCGCAGGGCCTGGGCGGTTCGCTGATCTGGTCGATCGCCCGCGCGCCGACGGGCGCCGTGTGGGTGGCGGACGACTGGGGCGGCAGCGTGATCGATCCGGCGCAGGAACGAGCGCAGCCGTGGCCACTGACGGTGGCGCCACCGCATCAGACGCGCACCGTGCTCGCGGCCGCGGATGGCTCGATCTGGTATTTCCTGTTCGACGGACGCGTACTGCGCTACGCGCCGGACACGCGGCAGACGCGTGTGGTGGCCACGCTGCCGTTCCTGGTGCGCGGCGCGTTCCTGGACAGCCGCGGCCGCTTCTGGGCTTACACGCTGGGCGGTCTCTACGGTCTGGATGCGGCGAGCGGGCAAGTCGAGCGCGCGGCGCCGGACCTCATTCCCACCTCGATGTGCTCGGACCTCGCGGAAGACATCGCCGGCCGCCTGTGGGCGGCGTGCCGCGCCGGCCTGTTCCGCTACAGCGCCGGCCACTGGACGCACGTGAAGGTGGCGCCGGAGGAAGCGCTCGGCGGCTATGAAAACGTGGCGGCGACGCCCGATGGCCGGCTCTGGCTCAGTTCGCTGCAGCCTGGTCTGCTCGCCGGTGCCGCGGGCGATGGCGACAGCGTGGCGATGGCGCCGGTCGACGATCCGTTGATCGCCGATTCGCGCGTCTACTTCCTGCGCGCCGACCGCCACGGCCGCCTGTGGGTGGGCGGCAATGCCGGCGTGGACGTGCTGACGGACCGCCGCTGGGCGCGCCTCACCACGCGCGACGGCCTGCTGTGGGACGAAACCAACCACGGCGCTTTCCACGCCGATGCGGACGGCTCGGTGTGGATCGGCACGCCGGTCGGCTTGTCCCATCTGCTCAAGCCGGACGAATTGCTCGCGCCGCGCGACATCCGTCCCTGGCTGGTCTCGGCGGCTTATGACGGGCACGACCTTACCGGCGGCAACCACCAGGTGGACTTCGGCGTGGGGCGCGCCCTGGTGCTGCGCTTCGCCGTGCTGGGCAACAGCTCGGGCAGCCCGGTGCGATTTCGCTACCGGTTGTCGGACATCGATGCCGACTGGGTCGATGCGCCTTCGCACGAACTGCGCTACGCCGCGCTGCCGCCGGGCAGCTATCGCTTCGAGCTGCAGGCCGTCGACGAAAACCAGCGGCGCCTGTCCGCGCCGATCAGCCTGGTCTTCACGCTGGCGCCGCCGTGGTGGCGCAGCGTGCCGGCCTATGCGGGCGCCGCGCTGCTGTTGCTGGGCATGCTGGTACTCGCCTGGCGCTTGCGGGTGCGCGTGCTGGTGCGGCATGCGCAGCGGCTGGAACGGGCGGTGGCGTTGCGCACGGAGCAGTTGCAGCGTGCCGTGCGCGCGCGCAGCCTGCTGCTGGCGCGCATCAGCCACGACCTGCGCTCGCCGCTGGCCGGCATGGTGGAAAGCCTGCGGCAATGGCGCAGCGGAAACCGGCAGCGCGACTATCCGGCACTGATCGAAAGCGGCGTGCGCCAGCAGCTGGACCTGATCGACGAGCTGCTGGAGTTTTCCCGCGACGAACTCACCGAGCTGGAGCTGGTCGAGGCGCCTGGTCACCTGCACTTCTTCCTGCACGGCGTGGCCGAGCAGGGAGCGCTGCTGGCGGAGCGGCACGGCAACCGTTTCACGACGCGCTTCGCCGAGGATCTGCCCGCGCTGGTTCGCCTGGATTTCCGGCGCCTGCGCCAGGTGCTGGCCAACCTGATCGGCAACGCCGCGAAGTTCACCATCGACGGCCACATCCAGCTGTCGGTGGCGGCCGCGCCGGGCGCGCCGGGCAGGGTGTGGCTGCTGGTCACGGTGGAAGACAGCGGCATCGGCATCGAACCCGCCGAGCGCGAACGCCTCGCGCAACCGTTCGCGCGCGGCGGTAATGCCGCGGCCTACGACGGCCACGGACTGGGCCTGGCGATCGTCACGCAGATCCTGGAACGCATGGGCAGCCGCCTGGGCATCGACGCCGCGCCGGGCGGCGGCAGCCGCTTCGGCTTCGTGCTGGACGCCGCGCTGGCCAAGGAGGACGAACTCGAGCAGGCGATGCCGGACATCGATGGCACCGGGCATCCGGTGGAAGGTGCGGGCCGGCGCGTCCTGGTGGTCGACGACCAGGCGCAGAGTCGCGAGATGCTGTGCGACCTGCTGGACGGTTTCGGCTTCGAAAGCCTCTCGGTCGCGTCCGGCGACGAGGCGCTGGCCGTGTTGCGGGAGCAGGCGATGGATCTGGTCGTGACCGATCAGTTCATGCCGGGCATGGACGGCTGGGCCTTGCTGCGCGCGGTACGGCGCGAACTTCCCGCGTTGCCGGTGCTGCTCTATTCGTCGCTGCCGCCGCGCCCCGCGCCACAGGCGGGCGACGTGGCTTTCGACGATGCGCTGCTCAAGCCGGCGAGCGGGAGGGAGTTGCTGGAAAGGGTGGATCGGTTGGCGACGAAGGCAGGGGTGGGGTCGGGGCAATGAGCCTGTTTGTCTTTGACCTTGCCGCCAGCTTCAACCTCGCTCCGACCGGCCCGTCACCCCAGCTCTCTCTCCCACGGGGATTATCTCCGGGGCGCTCGAAGGAAGAGGGGGCAATTTCGATCAGTGCTCGTTCGTCACTACCCCGGGCAGCTTCACCGACGCCAACTGCTTCCGCAGCCCATGCACCACGTCGCGCGTGGTCGCCGTCAGCGCCATGCCGGAAAGGCTGAGCAGGTGTACCGGCGTGGGTTCCGGGTCGAAGGCTTCGAACACGCGCTGCAAGCGATTGGACTTCAGGTCGTCCGCGCAGGCGTAGAGCGGAAGTTGCGCGACGCCAGCGCCTTCGCGCGCCGCCACCAGCAAGGTCGATAGGTGGCCGGTGGTCAGTGAACTGGCGGGCTTGCGCGAGCGGGCGCCGCGCAGCGTCCAAGGGCGCGTTCCGCCCGGCGCGGCGTAGCCGAGGCAGTGGCGGTCGTCGAGCTGGTCCGGATGGTCGGGTGAGCCCAGGCGCCGGAACAGCCGGGGGCTGCCTACCGTCACCATGCGCACGTGGCAGAGCTTGTGCGCCACGATGTCGCCGCGGTCGGGCACTTTCTCGTCCATGCACAGTGCCAGGTCGACGCGTTGCGCGAGCAGCGCCTCGATGCCGCCATTCATGCTCAGGGCCAGGTGCAGGCGCTCATGCTGGGCCGACACGGCGACCACGGCCTGCGACAGCAGGTCGCCGGCCATGTCCGGCACATCGATGCGTACCTTGCCGCCGGGGCTGGCGAGGGCGTCCTGCACGGCCTGGATGGCTCCTTCCGCGGACTCGCACATCATCAGTGCGTGGCGATAGACCTCCTGGCCGAGCGGCGTCACCGCGAAGTGGCGCGCGTTGCGCAAAAGCAGCTGCGCGCCCAGCCGGTGCTCCAGGCCGACGATGCGCCGGCTGAGCAGCGACCGGGTCATGCCGGTCTGCCGGGCAGCGGCGGCGAATCCACCCGCTTCGATGACGCGGGTGAGCAGGTAGAGGTCGTCGAGATAATCGGTCAGGACCATGATGGAGATGCCAACGCCGGGGTGGCGACGGCGGGGAGCATAGGGAGCGCGCAACGGCCCGTTCTTTGGCCGGGCGGACGGCGGTTTTGCCTGGGGGGACGCTGTCGCCGCCGCGGCGATATACTCCCCCGGCCCGTGCGCCGGCATGGCAACGGGCGGTTGGCAGCGACCATGTCTGCCACAGGGGAAAACGATGCCAGCGCAGGAATCTCCGCACATCCTGGTGATCGAGGATTCGCCGCAGGAGCTGCGCGCCCTGCAAAGCCTGCTGCGCGGCGAAGGCTACCGCGTCACGCTGGCCACCGACGGGCGCCAAGGCTTCCAGCGCGCCATAGCCCTGCAGCCGGACCTGATCCTGCTGGACGTGCGCATGCCGGTGCTGGACGGCTTCGCCACCTGCCGGTTGCTCA
Organism: Dyella sp. BiH032; assembly: GCF_031954525.1. Classification (NCBI taxonomy): domain Bacteria; kingdom Pseudomonadati; phylum Pseudomonadota; class Gammaproteobacteria; order Lysobacterales; family Rhodanobacteraceae; genus Dyella; species Dyella sp. BiH032. Next base: position 2,922,332 of record NZ_CP134867.1, on the reverse strand, counting down.
AGGAAGCCCCGCGCACGCAGCACATCCCGGTGATCTTCCTCAGTTCCGCCGGCGCCATCGAGGAACGTCTCGAAGGGCTCACCCACGGCGGCGTCGACTACGTGCTCAAGCCCTGCCATCCGGACGAGGTGCTGGCGCGCGTGCGCATCCACATGCGCCTCGGCTCGCGCACGCGCGGGCCGGCCGCGATCGAAGCGGATGCTTTCCTCTCGCACGACGAGATCACCCTGCGCGCCGCGGTGCGGCTGATCCGCGAGCAGCTCGGTGCGCTGCCCTCGCTGGAGGACATCGCACGCAAGGTCGGCACGCACGACAAGCGCCTCTCGGCGATCTTCCGGCAGCACATGGGCACGACCGTGTTCGCGTGGATCCGCGAAGAGCGCCTGCGCAAGGGGCGCGAGCTGCTGATGGAGACTTCGCTGGGCCTGCAGGACATCGCCGAGAGCGTGGGCTTCCGCAGTGCCTGCAATTTCATCACCGCCTTCCGCGAGCGCATGGGCGTGACGCCCAGCCAATTCCGCAAGGCATCCCGCGGCGACGCGCTGGCCACGAACGAGTAGGGCGCATCGCCGCGTCGCGCGATCGCCGCGACTGGTTCACAGTTTCCGACCGCTGCGATTGCATCTCTTCCGGCGATGCGATGCAGTACGCCTCGGCCTTGGTCATTTCGGGCCAGCATGCGCACGCGGGAATGCCTCTCCATGAGCCTCGCGCATCCGCCCCGGCAAAATCCGCGCAGCGTTTTCCCCGGTGCGGTTTCAGCCAGCCGCAAAGGCGTTTTCCGATCTCCTTCCTGTGCGGCCGGTCGCGCCAAAGTTTTGGCGTGGCGGCGGTGCGTCGCGCCTGGCGATACGCAAGTTCCCATGGCGCCAGCTCACACCTTCGCTTAGGTGGTGCTTACCATCCGTGCCGCTGACGACACCGATTCGGCATAAATGGGATATGCCGACATTGGCCGGGCTTCCGTGATGCACCGGGGCTCGTGCCAAAGGGGGTTAAACGGTGTCGTCAGCAAGGCTTTCAGTCTGAGGTCGTGACGGCAGCGCAGGGACTGTCGCCGACACATCCTCACCCATCTCTAGCCGACGTGTGGCTGCATCCGTCCTGCCGTTAGGCAGCGGCGGCGAGGGTTTTTTTGCCGCTTGCATGCACCTCCCGCGAAAACGGGAGGCGGGGACGGCTGCGCCACTTTCCGGGCGATCACACATCGCCATCGAACCGGGCTCCCGTGCGGGAGTCCCGCCGGACACGCGTACGTGCCCGGCGCCACGAGCATGAGAGTGCAGGGATATGGCCGCTTTGCTGGATGGTGATCGCAACACCGGGAGACGCCGTGGCGCGTCGTTCCTCGGGAGGCTCTTGGCCTTGCTCGCCCTGTGCGTGCTCGGCCTGGCCTTGCCCGCCGTGGCGCAGGCCAACGAATGCCGCATGGCCGATCCCAATTCGCTGGGAGCGCACGTCGATGAGATCTGCTGGCTGCAGCTGGACGGCGTCACGCTGAACGCCAACGGCTCTACGCCGCTCAACTTCTCGCTGCCCGACGGCTCGACCATGACGTTCACCGTCGACGTGAGCAACGTGGGCACCAGCGCCGGCCTCAAGGGCGTGCAGGCGCCGAGCTGGTCTGGATCGCAGTTCAGCGGCAGCACGGGCTACTACACGATCTACAAGCCGAACACCGCGGCGCTGTACACCAACACCGGCTCGGTCGCCAACAACACCACGGTGACGTTGCGCGACATCCACCTGTTCGGTCCGAGCGGCGTGGAAAGCACCAATGCCTTCGAGATGGTGCTGGCCGACGGCGAGAGCACCAACTCCAACGAGTACCTCGACTTCGGCGTGGTCTCCGGCGGCAGCCCGTTCAACCTGGTGGAATGGCTGGGCGCCTCGGCCAGCAACAACCTGGCCTACGGTGCGCCGGGCTCCGGCAGCATTCCCTCGACGCCGGCCTCCGCATGCAGCGGCATGGTCGACTGCCTCCGCCTGGTCGGCAAAAGCGGCACCGCCAACGCGGCGGTGTTCTCGACCACGCGCACCGGCAGCCCCTTCACGGTGATGGGGCAGGTGCACACCAACAGCAGCAGCCTGCAGGGCTTCGCCTTCGGCGTGCGCTGGGGCGGCGTGCGTCTGCGCAAGGCGCTGCCCAGCGGCCGCCTCGACAGCAGCGACCAGTTCACGTACCGCGTCATCAACGTGAAGGGCCAGGAGATCATCAACACCTCCACCACCGGCTCGGCCAGCGGCAACTACGCGTACATCAGCGGCCAGGCGACCATGCCGGGCAACGTCATCACCCTCAAGGAGGAGATGGCGGCCGGCAGCAAATCCACGTTGCAGCAGTACGACCGCACCATCGCGTGTACCAACGCCAACCCCGGTTCGGCCACCGCGCTGCCCAGCGGCACGTTCGATCCGGCCAATCCGCCGACGGTCGACCTGCAGCAGCTCGGCGACCGCGTGGACTGCACGCTCACCAATATCCCGCGCATCGCCGACCTTAAGCTGGTGAAGACCGGCCCCGCCACGGTGCAGGCCGGCCAGCCGCTGAGCTATACGCTCGCCATCAGCAACCACGGCACGCATACGGCCACCGGCGCCACGTTCACCGACACGCTGCCGGTGGGCGTCACCGGCGTCACGGCGGCCGGCGTCACCTGCGGCGGCGCGACCGGCGGCGCCGTGTGCGGCGCGCTCGGTGTCAGCGTCACCGGCAGCGACGCGGCCGGTTACACCATCACCGGCGCCATCCAGAGCCTGCCGGCCAGCGGCAGCGTCACGGTCACCATCAACGCGACCGCACCGACCAGCATCACCGGCACCATCACCAATACCGCGACGGTGAAGCTCGCCACCACCGACACCACCGTCGGCGAGCCCACGGCCAATACCGCGGACAACACCTCCACCGCGCAGACCACCGTGCAGGGCACGCCGGCATTGCAGGTGACCAAGACCGCCACGCTCAACGACGCCAACGGCAACGGCAAGGCGGACGTGGGCGAGACCATCAACTACGCCATCACCGCCACCAACAGCGGCAACCTCACGCTGAACGGCCTGACCGTGTCCGATCCGATGGCCGGAAGCACGGCGCTGACCTGCGCGCCGACCTCCATCGATCCGGGCAAGATCGCCAATTGCGGCAGCTTCACCTACACCGTCACCCAGGCGGACGTCGATGCCGGCGTCGCGCTGCATAACGTCGCCACTGTCAGCGGCACGCCGGCGGGCGGCGGCTCGCCGACCACGTCGACCGGCACCACGGACACGCCGATCGGCGACGTCGCCATCACCGCGAAGAACGACACGTACACCGTGGCCAACGGCGCGGCCGGCGGCAGCACCGGCAACGTGGTCGGCAACGACCAGCTCGGCACAACGACCGGACCGGCGATCGGCACCGGCAAGGGCCAGGTCACGCTGGCCTGGGGCAGCGTCGCCAATCCGCCGGCCAGCGGCGGCTTCACGCTCAACGCGGACGGCACCATCACCGTGAAGCCCGGCACGCCGGCCGGTACCTACAAAGTTCCGTACACGATCTGCGACGCCGCGCATGCGTCCAACTGCTCGACGGCCGAAGCCGACGTGACGGTGGGCGCGGCCGCCATCGCTGCGACGCCCGACAGCTACACGGGCATCGACGGTGGCATCGGCCAGCCGAACGCGGGCAATGTGCTGGACAACGACACGCTCAACGGCGTGAAGGCCACGCCGTCCACGGTCAACCTCACCGTGACGACGCCAGCCAGCGATCCCAACGTGAAGCTCGACCCGGCCACCGGCCAGGTATCGGTCGCGCCGGGCACGCCGGCCGGCACGTACACCATCGGCTACCAGATTTGCGAAAAGCTCAACCCCGCCAACTGCGCGACCACCACGGTGAGCGTGACCGTCACGGCCGGCAAGATCGCCGCGTCCAACGACGGCTATACCGGCATCAACAGCGGCCTGGGCAACGCGCACGTCGGCAACGTGCTGGACAACGACACGCTCAACGGCGCACCCGCCACGACGTCGGCCGTTACGCTCGGCGTGACGGCGCCGGCCAGCAACCCGAACGTCAAGCTCGATCCGGCCACGGGCGAGCTCTCGGTAGCGCCGGGTACGCCGGCCGGTACGTACACCATCGGCTACCAGATTTGCGAGAAGCTCAACCCGACCAACTGCGCCACGGCGACCGCGACGGCGACCGTCGTGGCCGGTCCGATCACCGCCGGCAGCGACAGCTACGCGGGCATTTCCGGCGCGGGCAATCCGTCCGTCGGCAATGCGCTGGACAACGACACGCTCAACGGCGCGAAGGCCACGCCCGCCACCGTCAACCTGACGGTGACGACGCCGGCCAGCAACCCGAACGTCAAGCTCGACCCGGCCACCGGCAATGTCTCCGTGGCATCGGGCACGCCCGCCGGCACGTACACCATCGGCTATCGCATCTGCGACAAGGTCAATCCGGCCAATTGCGCCGATGCGACGATCCAGGTGATCGTCGCCGCCGGCAAGATCGCCGCCACCAACGACGCCTACACCGGCATCGACGGCGGCGCGGGTCAGCCGAACGCGGGCAATGTGCTGGACAACGACACGCTCGACGGCGCGAAAGCCACGCCCTCGACGATCAACCTGACGGTGACGACGCCGGCCAGCAATCCGAACGTCAAGCTCGATCCGGCCACCGGCCAGATGTCGGTCGCGCCGGGTACGCCGGCTGGCACCTATACCATCGGCTACCAGATCTGCGAGAAGCTCAACCCGAGCAATTGCGCCACCGCCACGGTCAGCGTCACGGTCGCCGCGGGCAAGATCGTCGCTACGAATGACAACTACACCGGCGTCGACGGCGCCGCGGGCAATCCGTCCGTGGGCAACGCGCTGGACAACGACACGCTCGACGGCAAGAAGGTCACGCCCTCGACGGTCACCGTGACGGTGACGACGCCGGCCAGCAACCCGAACGTCAAGCTCGATCCGGCCACCGGCAATGTCTCGGTGGCTCCGGGTACGCCCGCCGGCACGTACACCGTCACGTACCAGATCTGCGAGAAGCTCAATCCGAGCAACTGCGCCACCGCCACGACCAGCGTCACCGTGGTCGCCGGCAAGATCGCCGCCACGGACGACAGCTACGCCGGCATCGATGGTGGCGCCGGCCAGCCCAACGCCGGCAACGTGCTGGACAACGACACGCTCGACGGCGCGAAGGCCACGCCTTCGACTGTCACGCTGACGGTGACCACGCCGGCCAGCAACTCGAACGTCAAGCTCGATCCGGCCACCGGCCAGGTGTCGGTCGCGCCGGGCACGCCGGCCGGCACATACACCATCGGCTACCAGATCTGCGAGAAGCTCAACCCCGCCAACTGCAAGTCGGCGACCGTCACCATCGCGGTGGTGTCGCTGCCGCTGCAGGCAGTCAACGACGACTACCACTCGACGCCCGTCAACGGTGCTACCGGCGGCTCGCCCGGCTCGGTGCTGGGCAACGACACTCAGGGTGGCACGGTCATCAAGGATCCGAGCCGGGTCACCATCAGCGTCGTCGACAACGGCGGCCTGGGCGGCGTGTCCATCGGCACCGATGGCAGCATCATCGTGCCGGCGGGCGCGGCCAGCGGGAACTACACGCTGACCTATCGCATCTGCGACACGCTGATGCGCAGCAACTGCAGCACGGCCAGCATCATCGTCACCGTCAGCGCCGACGCCTTGCTGCACGTCTCCAAGCAGGCCACGCCGTCGACGGTGAAGGTCGGCGACGTGGTGCGTTACACGGTGACCATCCAGAACACGGGCAAGGCGGACGTGCACCAGTCGGTGCTGGCCGACACGCCGCCCGTGGGCTTCACCTTGGTGGCCGATTCGGTGAACGTCGGCACCTCCGGCGGCCGCCTGGCCGGCAACAGCCCGATCCGCATCGAAGGCATCGACGTGGGCGCCGGCAAGAGCGTCACGGTGGTGTACTTGATGCGCGTGGGGCCGGGCGCCTCCGCTCGCGGCGAGTACGTCAATACCGCGCAGATGCTGCTCAATGGCGTGCGCACCAGCAACGTCGCCGAGGCCAAGGTGCAGCGCGACGCCGATCCGCTGTTCGAAGACAGCCGCGTGTTCGGCACCGTGTTCGACGACCGCAACGGCGACGGCTGGCAGGCCAGCGCCACCGCCGACGGGCTGCACGTGCAGGGCGGTTTCGCGCCCAGCGCCTACGTCCCCGGTTCGACCACAGTGGATCGCGGGCAGGGCCCGCAACCCGAAGCGGACGCGAGCGCGCCGATGCTGCACGGCATCGCCCTGGGCTCGCTGCGCGGCCGCGACAGCGTCGCGCAGCCGGAGAACCTGCGCCGCATCGTGATCTCGCAGCGCCTGCGCAGCGCGGACTTCACCGGCGACTTCGTGTTGACCAGCGCGGAAGGCACGACCGTGCGCCTGCGCGCCGGCGGACAGAGCGACACGGTGCTGGGTGGCGACGCGGCCTCCGGCCACTCCGCGGAACAGCTGGGCGTGGAACGCCGCGTGACGCCGGAAACCGACGGCACGCTGCGCGTGGACTACGTCGTCACCAACCGCGGCATCGACGAGCGCGGCATTCCGGGCGTCCGCATCGGCACGGTGGAAGGCAACCTGATCGAGACCGATGCCTACGGCCGCTTCCACCTGGAAGGCATCGACGTGCCGAACATGGCACGCGGACGCAACTTCATCATGAAGGTCGACCCCGCGACTTTGCCGCCGGAGAGCGAATTCACCACGGCCAACCCGCAGGTCAAACGCATCACCCAGGGCATCCCTGCGCGCTTCGACTTCGGCGTAAGGCTGCCGGCAGCGCAGAACGCGCCGTCCACGCCATCCGAGCGACCACCGGAGAACGCCGCCACTCGCGGCGACGGCCACGCGGAGGGGCAGCCATGAACGCCCGCCGCCCCTTCTCTCCGATCAAGGAAGTCCGGACCATGCGCATCAGGACGTTGGACGCCGCCATTCTCGGCGTGCTCATCGCGGGCGCCTGCATGCCCGCCCAGGCGCAGTCGGCGAACACCGGCTCCGTCGCTACCACCGTGCAGCCCGCAGTCGCGGCGCCGCGCGGGCGCTACAGCATCGACCTGCCCAACGGCGGCCTGATCTGGGCCACAGAAGACCCGACGCTGACTTCGCCCCTGCTCAACGTGCAGGGCAGCGCGGTTGCGGCGTTCGAGCGCGGGCAGGTCACCGAGCCCGTGCATTTCCAGATCTACAGCAACTACGACGCGTTCATCCGCAAGATGCAGATCAGCATCTATCGCGGCGATGACACCAACCTGACCGCGCCGCTGGCCACCCTCGACGTCGCGCCCGGAGCCGTGGTGCAGGCGACGTGGGACGGCAAGCTGCCGGCGGGGACCTCGCTGCAGCCTGGCCAGCAGCTCAGCTACGTGCTGCGCGCCTGGGGCGAGGACGGCAGTGTCGACGAAACCTACGCGCGCACCTTGCAACTGGTGCGACCGGAAGATCGGCAGCGCTCGCTGGAACAGCGCCGCCAGGCCGCCACGGGCGAGCTGCGCGCGCTGTCGGCCGGTCAGCTGGAAGACCGCGAGCTGCTCGACAGCACGTTCGGCGGCAACGCGCTGCGGCGGCAGAACATCACCATCCGCGGTTCGCGCGTGCGTGTGTACGGGCAGAACATGCCCGCGCAGGACGCCATCACCATCGCCGGCCAGAACGTGCCGGTGGACCAGCAGGGCAAGTTCGTCGCCGAGTACCTGCTGCCCACGGGCACGCACACCCTCGACGTGGGCTTGCGTGGCACGTCCGGTACGGACAGCCATTACCCGCTGGCGGTCACCGTGCGCGACAACTACCTGTTCGCGATCGCCATCGCCGATCTCACGGCTTCCAAGAGTTCGGTGAGCGGCAACGGCGCCTCGGCGCTCACGGTGGATTCGCGCTATCGCGAAGGTTTCCTCGACGAAGGCCGGCTGGCCTTCTACCTGAAGGGCAAGCTGGAAGGGCGCTATCTGCTGACTGCGCAGGCCGACACGACGGAGCGCACTACCGGAAGCCTGTTCAACGGCTTCTTCAAGGCTGACCCGAAGGACGTGTTCCGCCGGCTCGACCCGAACATGTACTACCCGGTCTATGGCGACGACTCGACCACGTACCGAGACATCGACACGCAGGGCAAGTTGTACGTCCGCCTGGACTGGGACAAGAGCCAGGCGCTATGGGGCAACTACCAGACCGGCTTCACCGGCACGCAGTACGCGCAGTACGTGCGCAGCCTGTACGGCGCCGCGGTGGATTGGCGCAGCCGTGCCGGCACGCCGCTGGGCGATCCGAATACGCTGGTGAAGGCGTTCGCCTCGCAGGCGCAGACAGTGCTGGGCCACAGCGAATTCCTCGGCACCGGCGGCAGCCTGTATTACCTGCGCAACACCGACATCCTGCCGGGTTCGGACCAGGTGGTGCTGGAAGTGCGCGACCCGACTACGGGCAGCGTGGTGTCGCGTATCAACCTGGTGCGCGGCGTCGACTACGACATCAACGAGATGCAGGGCCGCCTGCTGCTGACCAAGCCGCTGGCGCAGATCGCCCAGGCCAACGTCAGCACGCTGTTCCGCGATCGTCCGCAGAGCGGCTACGAGAACCACCTGCTGGCCGACTACGAGTACGTGCCCAGCGGCTTTGACAGCAATGACGTCACCGCCGGCCTGCGCGCCAAGCACTGGTTCGGCGAGCACGTGGCGGTGGGCGGCACGTATGTCGACGAGGGGCGTTCGAGCAACGACTACACGCTCAAGGGCGCGGACGTCACGTTGCAGGCGGGCAGGGGCACCTACCTGAAAGTGGAGCGTTCGCACAGCGATGCCGCCGTCGCGCCGATCTTCTATTCGGACAACGGCGGCCTGAGCTTCATCCGCACCAACCCAGTCACCCAGGCCGGCCGCGGCGGCAACGCCACGGCGGTGGACGCGCATGCGGACCTGCGCGAGCTGGGCTGGACCGCGCGCGAATGGACGGTGGGCGCGTGGTGGCGCGACGTCGACAGCGGCTATTCCGTGGCACGTTCGGACCTCGGGCTGGCGATCCACGAGTACGGCACGGAATTCACCGGCCAGATCCGCGATGACCTGCGCCTGTCCGGCCGCTACAGCTACGCCAAGCGCGGCAGCGATGCGCTGGAGCAGGGTCAGGTGCAGCTGGATTGGCAGCTGGCCGAGAAGTCGGACCTGATCGCCGAGATCCGCCGTGTCACGGAGACCTACCAGCTGCGCAGCGGCACCGGCACCCTGGCGGCGCTGGGCTATACGCAGCGCATCGGCAGCTCGCTGGATGTGTACACCACGGGGCAGGTGACTCTGGCCAACGACGGCGGCGCGTATCCGACCAACGACGCCGTGACAGTGGGCGCGAAATACCAGTTCACCGACCTGTCCAATGCCGGCGCGGAAGTCACGCGGGGTTCGCGCGGCAACGCGGCGCAAGTGAACGGCGAGTACCGGCTCAATCCCGACCATTCGCTCTACGGCGCCTACACCTACTCGGTCGACAGCACCCTCTACAACGATTCGAGCCTGCTGTCGCAGACGCCCGACGGCCTCACCCTGGGCCAGCGCTGGCGCCTGTCGGACCAGGCCAATCTCTACAACGAGAGCCAGTGGCTGAAGTCCGGCCCGGATACCGGCATCGGCCATACCTTCGGCATGGACTTCTATCCGAGCCGCGGCTGGACGCTGGGCTTCACGCTGCAGGATGGGCAGCTCGATGCCGCCAGCGGCGCCGGCCGCGTCAACCGGCACGCCGGCAGCATCAACGCCGGCCTCACCGATCCTTCGACCAGCTGGGCGAGCAAGCTGGAATACCGGCGTGACCGCGGCGCCGAACAGCGCGACCAGTGGGTCACTACGCACCGGCTGAGCTACAAGATCAACGAGTCATGGCAGGTCGCCGGCCGCCTCAACTGGTCGCGCACGCGCGACAAGGTCGACCCGACCAACAACGCACGCTTCAACGAGACCAACGTCGGCTTCGCCTGGCGTCCGTGGAACAGCGTGCGCTGGACGGTGCTGGGCAAGTACACCTACCTGTACGACCTGGCCTCGCCGGGGCAGACCGAGTCCGACAGCTACTACGACCAGCGCTCCAGCGTGTTCTCGCTCGAAGGCGTGTATCGCCTGGATACGCAGTGGGAGTTCGCTGCCAAGCTGGCCACGCGCGAAGGCGAGGCACGTGCCGGACGCGGCGTCGGCGGCTGGTACGACAACCGCGCCACCATGCTCGCCGGCCAGGCCCGCCGCTACGTGTTCGGCGGCTTCAGCCTGATGGGCGAATACCGCGTGCTGCGCGCGACGGAAGGCGGCACCCGCAAGGGCTGGCTGGCCAGCGTCGACTACGACGTCAGCAAGCACTTCCGCATGGGGCTGGGCTACAACTTCACCGACTTCAACGATGACATGACCAAGCTCGGCTATCGCTACCAGGGTGTGTTCCTCAACGTAGTGGGGTACTACTGAGGAAGTTTGGCGCCCAGGTGCCATGCCTCCCGCAGAGGAGGCATGGCGAGGAGGACGTCCGTCCCTGCCTCCGCACGCTTGCACCTGGGCGCGTTTTTTTCATGCACGGACGGCGATGGCCGGGCGCATGCCGCACCGCGGCTATCGAAGGAGGATCACCGCCGCCTCACAACCGGAGCACGAGGTGCAGGGTGGCCTCCTTCTGGATGTTGTAGTCGGACAAGGTCCGGCCGTCCTCCAACTGCTTGCCGGCGAAGATCAGCCGCTGCTGGTCCGGCGGGATGCCTTCCTTGTCCTGGATCTTGGCCTTGACGTTCTCGATCGAGTCCGAGGGCTCGACCTCGAGTGTGATCGTCTTGCCGGTGAGGGTCTTGACGAAGACCTGCATGGCCATGGCCGCCGGGGCAAAGGCCGCGCCGCCGGTGAGGAGCAGGGCCAGCAGCATGGCGCGCGCCCGGAAGTTGCTTGCGGTTCTCATGGGAGCTCCTAGCGAAAAGGGGGGGCAAAGTGGGAGTGCAAAGTGGGCAGCATCGCGTCTGCGGCTTACTGCGTCACGGTCAGTCCTGACGGTTCGGTGCCGGTGGCGCCTTGGCCGGCATTGCCGAAGTCGCTCAGCAACGTCCGTGCACCCGTGGCGGGATTGACCACGAATACGGCGCCATTGCCGTTGGTGCCGGCGAGGCTGTCGGAAACGCCGAGCCCGCCGAACTGCGGCAGCCATGTCACGCCCGTCGGATTGACGGCGACCGCGCCTTGCGAGGTGTCGTCGAGGTTGCTGACCAGGGTGCGGTAGCCGCTCGACGGGTCCACCCGCACGACGTAGCCGGCATCGTGCGCGCCCACTTCGGCGACCAGGACGTACACCTGGTTGCCGGGCGACACCGCCACGCCGATCGGCGTGCTCGCCGGGTTCGGATCGACCCAGCCCTGGCTGCTGTCGCCGAAATCGCTGATCACCGTACGCGTCTTGGCCACTGGGTCGATGCGGAAGAGCACGCCGTGCTGACTGGTGCCGGCGCTGCCGTCGGCGACCAGCACCGAGCGGCCCAGGCCGAGCAAGCCGCCGTACAGCGCCATGCTGTCCGGATACGTGCCCTGATAGCCACTGGTATCGCCGAAATCGATGATGGTGGTTCGATGGCCGTTGGCCTCCACCGAGAACAACGCGCCCTGGCCGTTGGTGCCCGCGTAGGGATCGCACACCAGCACGCCGCTCCAGCTCAGCAAGCCGGGAGGCACGGCCAGCACGGCTTGCGGGTAGAGGCCGAGCGGTCCTTGCGTGGCGTCGCCGAAGTCGCTGAGCAGGGTGCGTTGCCCGCTGGACGGGTTCACCGCATAGAGCGCACCGCGCTGGCCGGTGCCGCCGCTGCCGTCCGTCACCAGCACGGCACCGGGGATCAGCCCGAGCAGTTGCGGCGCCATCCATGCGAGCGCATTGGGATCGACGCCGACGGCGCCCTGGGCGGAGCTGTTGAAGTCGCTGAATACCGTGCGCTGGCCATTGCTCTGGTTGACGGTGAACAGCGCGCCGCGCTGCTGCGCGCCTGCGGTCTGATCGATCGCCAGCAGCGTTCCCGGCGACAACGAAGCGGCGAAGGCGCCGCCGGTGAATCCCGCGCAAAGCAGGCACGTCAAGAGACGATGTTTCATCGTGATGTCCTATGGCTGAGTGTGGAATGGCGAAACGTCCAAAACGCTCACACTGCGCGAAACACGCCGGGCGGCGCGCGCCGTCCGCAGACAGGTCTCCTTCGCGCCCGGCCTTCGGTCGGCTGGGTGTGAATTCCCTGGTCGGTCAGGGCGTGGTCTCCCCCGGCGTGGCGAGCGGACCGGTTTCCATCGGTTCGCTGGCGGTCGCTTTTCTACGCCGTCGGCGACGCGGCGGCGTCAATGCGCGATGAAATTCGCGATCGCTCGCCGGGTTCTGCGAGGCGCGAGAGAAGATTTCGTGAAGCGGTAAAAAAACGGGCCGGGAGGTATTGCGTCACCGGCCGGCTTGGCTTTGAGGCCCGAACAGATCGGCGGCGGGGTAGGTGATGCTCCGGTCCGGCCGTACCACGGCGCCCTCCGTAAGGCGGGCCGCATCGACGTGCCCCGCCGCGAGGATATGGAACACGGTTTCCCCGCGCGCGAGCAGGTAGTCGGTGACGATGCGCCGATGGCAACGCCACCACACCGCCTCCGAACACATGACGGCGCAGCGCTCGCGCCTCCCCATGGCGACCAGCTCGTCCAGTCCGGCGCGGAAGGGCGCGGACAGCGCATAGTCGGCATAGTGGTGGAAGCTCGGGTGCGTCCAGAAGCAGTTCACTTCCACCGGCACCGTGTCCGACTTGCCGCGGCGACCGCCCAAGGCGGCGAGGTGACGGTAAGCGATCGCATGGTCGGCGAGCGCTATGGGCAAGCTGTCCGCGTTGAACGCCGGGTTCGTACGCGACCGCGGAAACGCCCGCACGTCGACCACACGGCGCACCTCGGATTCGCGCAGCAGCGCGATGAACGCGTCCAGGCTGCGATTGGAGTGGCCAATGGTGAAGAAGGGCGGCGTCATGAAACGCCTTGGCGGGATGCGCGATGCAGAACGCTGTTTTTATGTGCGGCGACGATGGCGCCGGAGACGTGGCCGGCTTCGGAACTCCAGTGGACGTGGTCGCCGACTTTGAAGTGTTCGCGCATCGATGATGCTCCTCATGTTCGGCAGATTCGCTTCCTGTCGAAACGAGCCTGTCATGGCTTGTTTTACGCCATGTGCGCGAGCGTGGCGTCAAGGTGCGATGAAATGCAAGGCGCATCATTGCGAGGCGTTCGCGAGCGTATTTGCAACGCCTGAATCGCCGCGCTGCGCGTGACGTGGTTGGCAATGCACGACATGCATGCGTCGCAGGGCAACAAGATGTTGCGGCGCAGCTTGCTATGTCGGGCGACCAATCTAATGATTCGTCCGCTCATCATATTTGTATGATTAAGTGATATTCCGGCCGATTCGTTAGAGGGGCGATCGCCCGGGGTTTCAGCCTGGCGACAGGCAAGCAGGGCAAGCAAAGCAATCAGTCAAAGAACACGGCGCTCATCGCGCCGGAGGCTCCGTTGCGCCCGATAGCAGCACCGTTCGTGTCGCAACGACGGAAGTGATCGTCAAAAAGCAGCCTCATCGTGCAGCCAACTTTGGGAGAGGTGTGGAATGCAGCGACATATTCTGGCGGGCTCGATCCATCAAGCGTTGTTCGCGGCGGCGGTGATCGCCTGTTCCGCGTACGGCTCCGTGCATGCCCAGGACGCCACCGCCGCGCAGGGGAGCGGCGCAACGCCGGCGCAGGGTACGGCCACCGACGACAAGCAGAAACGCGACGGCAAGGACGTCGTGGAACTCAACGGCGTCAGCGTCACCGGCCAGCTCGCCTCGATCCGGCGCGCGCAGGCCATCAAACAGGACGCCACCAGCGTGGTGGATGCCGTTTCGGCCGAGGAGGCCGGCAAGTTCCCCGATCCCAACGTGGCGGACGCCCTGCAGCGCGTGCCCGGCGTGGCCGTGGACCGCAGCGGTGGCGAGTCGAGCCGCATCACCGTGCGCGGCTTCGGCCCGGACTTCGTCAACGTGCTGTTGAACGGCCGCACCATGGCGACGGACGCGACCGATCGCGCGTTCAACTTCGACGTGCTGCCGTCGCAGCTCATCAGTACCGCCGAGGTGCGCAAGACGGCCACCGCGGATATCGCCGAAGGCGGCATCGGCGGCACGGTCAATATCATCACGGCGCGTCCGCTGGACACGAAAGGCTTCCACGCCGCGGCGAGCATCGCCGGCGTCAATGACAGCCTCTCCTCTTCGATCAAGGGCGGCGTCACGCCGCGTGCCTCGGCGATCATGAGCAATACCAACGCCGACGGCACCTTCGGCTGGCTGATCGCGGGCATGTACGACCGCCGCGACCACCGCGAGCAGACGATGAACACCTCGGGCTGGATCACCGGGCTGAACTACAGCCAGATCAACCCGGCCTATACCAATATCGCGCTGCCGCAGACGCTGTCCGGCTCGGACTACGTGCAGACCCGCACCCGTCGCGGCATCAGCGGCGCGATTGACTGGAAGCCGCTGGACCAGTTGACGGTCAAGTTCGACACGATGATCTCGAACTACAAGATCGACTCGCAGTACCACGCGTTCGGCTCGTACATGAACACTTCGGACGTGCAGTCGCTGACCGCCGACGGCAACGGCACCGCGCTGAGTTACGTGCGCGGCAACACCGGCGTGCTGGCCAACGACTACATCGAGGAACGCAATCCGCGCAATGCCTACAACGAACAGACAGGCCTGAACCTGGCGTGGCAGTTCAACCCGTCCACGGTGCTGGACTGGGACACGGCGGTGTCGCGCGCCTGGAACAAGGAGTCGGCCAATGGCTACTTCATGGTGGTCGGCACCCGCAACATCGGCGTCAATCCCACCTGGACCAACAACGGCTCGTCGCAGCTGCCGAGCTATAGCAACCTGATCTCGACCACCGACACATCGGACCTGCGCGCGCATTGCTGCTCGCTGGGCGGCGAGTCGCCGAACGTGAGCGACCGCATCCTGCAGAGCCGCCTGCATTTCGGCAAGAGCTTCACCGACGGCGTGCTGGCCCAGCTCGACTTCGGCGCGGAATTCATGAAGCGCACCAAGACCGAGGTGACCTGGCGCACGCCGAACAACCTGTATTGCGCCGAGTATTGCGGGTACATCGCGAAGATTCCCGCCGATGCCATCAAGGCGCATCTCTACAACGCGGGCACGATGGTCGACGGCGTTTCGCCCGGCTATCCGCAGCAGTGGCTCACTTACGACGTGCCCTCGCTGCTGGCCTATCTCGCCAGCCCGGCGGCGTACAACCAGCTGCCCAACCCGGGCGCGTTCGCGGCGGCGCTGGCCGCCAACGGCGGCACTTTCGCGGCGCGGCCGGATGCCTCGGGCTACAGCCAGGTGGCGGAGCGCACCAAGTCGGCCTACGGCAAGGCCAACTTCCAGGGCAACCTGATCGAGCGGCCCTGGTCGCTGGAAGTGGGCCTGCGCTACACCAAGACGGACACCACTTCGCGTGCCTACGCGGTGCCGCTGTTGGCCATCACCATCAACCCGAACGACACCAGCAACGCCATTCCCACCTACGGCACGCTGTCGCCGGTGTCGGCCGACGGCAGCTATTCCAACTGGCTGCCTTCGGCCAACTTCAAATGGAGCCTGCGGGACGACCTGATCTTCCGCGCGGCCGTGTCCAAGACCGTTACGCGCCCGGACCTCAGCAACCTCTCCGCCGCCACCAGCTACAACTTCCGCCCGGCGACGCAGGGCGTGACCCAGGGCAACACGGGGCTGAAGCCGTATACCTCGAAGAACTATGACCTGGGCCTGGAGTGGTATCTGTCCGACACCAGCTACCTGGCGCTGGGCGGCTTCGAGAAGAAGGTGAGCAACTTCACCACGCTGGTCACCACCAAGACCAACATCCTGGGCTTCCCGTTCGATCTGACCCGGCCGATCAACCTCAACACCGCGACCATCAAGGGCCTGGAAGCCGCCGCCACCTATCAGTTGACCTGGCTGCCCGATCCATTCGACGGCCTGGGCGTGGCGGCGAACTACACCCACGTGATCAGCAACGCCTCGGCCAACGCCGGCGACGTGAGTACGCAGGGCAAGTTCGCGGTGCCGGGCATCGGCGATTCGGCCAACGCCAGCATCTATTACGAGAAGGGGCCGTTCCAGGTGCGTGTGGCGTATAACTGGCGCGACGCCTATCTGGAGACCATCTCCGGCGACGAGAGCCAGCCGACCACGGTCAAGGCCTACGGCCAGCTGGACATGAGCGCGAGCTACAAGCTGATGGAGAACGTGGCCGTGTTCGTCGAAGGCACCAACCTGACCCGCGAGAAGATCTTCAAGTACCAGGTCTACATGAACCGGCCTTCGTACGCGGAGGTCAACGGCCGGACGCTGTCGGCCGGCATCCGCGCTTCGTGGTGAGTTTCCCCGGGCGGGCGGCGCGCATCCCCCGCATGTTCCGCGCGTCGCCCGCCGTTCTTTTCGATCGAGAGTCGCCTGGAGAGATGTGATGAAAGGTATGTCCGCAACGATGACCCGCCTGGCCGCCTGCGTCGCCGTGACGTTTGCCGTCGCCGTCCAGGCAGAGGACGTCAACCCGGAGTGGTCCAGCGCCGCGGTGCCGCAGATGGGCTTCAACAACTGGAACTCCACCCACTGCCGCGACGAGTTCAACGAAGACATGATCCGCGGCGTGGCCGACAAGATGGTGAGCAGCGGCCTGCGCGACGCCGGCTATCGCCACATCAACCTCGACGACTGCTGGGCCGACTGGCAGCGCGACAAGAACGGCAACCTGCAGCCCAACCTCAAGCGCTTCCCGCACGGCATCAAGGCCCTGGCGGACTATGTCCACTCCAAGGGTTTCGCCTTCGGCCTGTATTCCAGCGCCGGCACCAACACGTGCGAGCCGCACCAGGAGAACCGCGGCTTTCCCGGCGGCCTGGGCCATGAGAAGCAGGATGCGAAGTTCTTCGCCTCGGTGGGCGCGGACTACCTGAAGTACGACAACTGCAACAACGAGAAGAAGCCGGCCAAGGAACGCTACGCCGCCATGGGCGAGGCGCTGCGCGCCACTGGCCGCCCGATCTTCTACAGCCTGTGCGAATGGGGCGAGAACAAAGCCTGGCTGTGGGGCACCGACCCGGCCGTCGGCGCGCAGTCGTGGCGCACTACTGGCGACATCCAGGACAACTACGCCTCCATGCTGAAGATCTTCAAGGAGAACGTGGTGCTGGACGCCTATGCCGGTCCCGGCCACTGGAACGATCCGGACATGCTCGAAGTGGGTAACGGCGGCATGACCGACGTGGAATACCGCTCGCACTTCAGCCTGTGGTCGATCATGGCCGCACCGCTGCTGATCGGCACGGATCTGCGCAAGATTTCGCCTTCCGCGCTGGAGATCCTCCTCAACAAGGAGGTGATCGCCGTGGACCAGGATCCGCTGGGCAAGCAGGGCAAGCAGGTGCGCGATGCGGGTGGCATCCACGTGATCGTCAAGCCGATGAAGGACGGTAGCCATGCCGTGGCCGTGTTCAACGAAGCGGACAAGGCGCAGGACGTGTCGGTGAGCGCCAAGGAGATCGGCCTGGCCGCCGGCCGCTATCGCATGCGCGACCTGTGGAAGCATGCCGACGCGCAGGGCGATGGCTCGATCAAGCTGAAGCTGGAGCCGCATGCGACCGTGATGTATCGGGTGTATGCGATGTGAGGGCGTTTTTTCCTCAGGGTCCGAGTCAGAAGCTCTTCTCCCCTCCGGGGAGAAGATGCCGGTCCCACGGGGACTTCCTTCGGTCGCAGCAGATGAGGGGCGGGTGCTCGCAAAGAGCTTCTAGAGCCACGGGCTAACCCCAATACCGCCACATCCATCATTGCGCTCCGTAGGGCCCTCACCCCAAACCTCTCCCCGGAGGGGAGAGGGGGCTGTGCGTGCGAGCTGGACGTTGCCCACCCCAAGTTGGCAAGATCGCCCGCGACAGGGACGGTTTCATGCGACACATAGCCTCGATACCCGGTAGCTAGCCACTTGCATCGCACCAGCCACTACCCGCAGAGGTCGCGTCTTCAATGAGGAAGCCGAACGCCGTTCGCAATCTGTACGGACACGTCATGCAGGAGATCGGCCAGCGCATCGTCAGCGGCAAGGTGCAGCCGGGCGACGTGCTGCCGCGCGAGGAGGCGCTGGCGGAAAGCCTGCAGGTCAGCCGCACCGCGCTGCGCGAGGCGATGAAGGTGTTGTCCGCCAAGGGGCTGATCGAATCGCGTGCCGGTGTCGGCGCGCGCGTGCTGGAGGAACGTTTCTGGAACCAGCTCGATGCCGACGTGCTGGCCTGGCGCTGCGCCTCCATGCCTACCGATGCCTTCGTCGACAAGCTGGTGGAGATGCGCGAGATCATCGAGCCGGCCGCCGCCGCGGCCGCCGCGCGCCGCCGCACCGATGCGCAACTGGCCGACATCGCCTCGGCCTACGACGCCATGGCGGCCTCGCAGACCCTGGATGAGTGGGCCGAGGCCGACTTGCGCTTCCACGAAGCCGTGCTGCACGCCACCGGCAACGAGCTGTTGTCCTCGCTGTTTTCGGTGATCGATACCGCGCTGGGCACCTTCTTCGTGCTTTCCGCGCGCAACGCCAGCAATTTCCGCTACTCGCTGCCGCACCACCAGAAAGTGCTGGAAGCGATCCGCCGCAAGCAGCCGCAGGTGGCGCACAAGTCCATGCTGGCGATGATCGCCGACTCGCAGGCCAACCTGCGGCGCAGCCGGGGCAGGGCCAGGAAATAGGCCGGGCGGGGCGCCGACACAGGGACGACGTGCGTCGTGACACCATGGCTCGCCATCCAGGCGACAGATCTCGGCTACGCAACCGGCATCCATGCAAGTCTTCGAGACCATCCTCATCCTGCTGCTCGGCGCGGCCGTGGTGTCCTCGTTCGCGCGGCGCGTCAATATTCCCTATCCGGTGCTGCTGGCCGTGGGCGGCGCTCTGCTCACGTTCCTGCCCAATGCGCCGCAACTGGAATTCCCGCCTGACCTGGTGCTGGTGCTGTTCGTCGCGCCGGTGCTGATGGATGCGGCATTTGACACGTCATGGCGAGACTTGAGTGCGTCATGGGTGCCGGTGCTGTCGCTGGTACTGGTGGCCGTGGTGCTCACGACGGTGGCAGTCGCTTTCGTGGCCCGCTGGCTGATACCGGGCATGCCATGGGGCGCGGCGGTTGCGCTGGGTGCGTTGCTCGCGCCGCCGGACGCCGTGGCGGCCACGGCCATCCTGCGCAAGCTGCCGGTACCGCTGCGCATGCGGATGGTGCTGGAAGGGGAGAGCCTGCTGAACGACGCATCGGCGCTGCTGATCTATCGCGCCGCTGTTGGCGCGGTAGCGACCGGCGGATTCCATGCGGCCTCGGCACTGCCGATGTCCGGGCTGGTGGTGTTCGGCAGCGTGGCGTTCGGCCTGGTGCTGGCCTGGCCCATCAGCCGGTTCATGCGGCACTTCGAGGAAGCGTCCAGCGCGGTGATCTTCCAGTTCGGCATCACCTTCGGGCTCTGGCTGCTCGCCGAGCGGCTGCGCTTGTCGCCGATCATCGTGGTGGTGACGTTCGCGCTGGCGATGTCGCGGCTGAGCACGCGCCCGATGGCGGTCAACATCCGCACCGCATCGTTCGCCATCTGGGAGACGGCGACGGTGGTGCTCAACGTGCTGGCGTTCACTCTGGTAGGGCTGCAACTGCGGCCCATCCTCGCCCGGTCCGGCGCGGGCGAGCGCTTCCATCCGCTGGGCATGGCGCTGATCATCCTGGCGGTGGTGATCGGGGTGCGCCTGGGCTGGGTGCTGGTGCATCACCTGCTGGTCCGGCTCAACAGCCTGCGCGAGGCAGGCGGGCAGGCGGAGCGGCCGGCGCCGCCGGCCACGCTGAAAGGCGCGCTCGTGATCGGCTGGTCCGGCATGCGCGGCATCCTGACCCTGGCCGCGGCGATGGCACTGCCGGCCGGATTTCCCTATCGCGATTTCATCCAGCTCACGGCCTTCGTGGTGGTGCTGGGCACGTTGGTGATCCAGGGGCTGACCTTGCGGCCGCTGCTGAAGCTGGTGCGCCTGCCGTCGGACGGCACCGTGGAGCGCGAGCTGAAACAGGCGCGCGAAGCCGCGCTCCATGCGGCCCTCGCGGGCTTGCCCGCCGACGAGACGCCGCCATCCGCACGCGTGCGGCAGCAATTGATGGCCGCGCTCGACCATCTCGAAGACGGCCATTCGCCCGGCAGCCATGCGGACAACGTGTTGCGCCGCCGGCTGGTGGCGAGGTCGCGGCGCGCCATCCAGGACCTGCGCCTGTCCGGCGCCATTGGTGACGACGCCTTCCGCCAGGTGGAGGCGGAGCTCGACTGGGTGGAACTGAGCACCGGCGAGTCCGGCGATCCGGGCGAGACGACCTCCGCCATGCCGGAGAAACGCGACGGTTAGGCGTTTCATCGTCGCATGAGGTTGTCATGTGTAACGAGCTTTTAGGTTGCGCCCGATGGGTGCTTGCGTGTCGCCCTGCAAGCACATGCATGGCGTCCCGGAGGCCTACGAAAAAGCCAGTGCCCCCAAATTTCTGCGGGCGCTGGCTTAAGCCATTGCAGCGAAACGGAAGTCCGCCGGCTGTCTGGCGATCGATGAGTCATACCAGTGCTTGGCCTTGGCCAGGCGCGACCTGTCGCCTACGTTGCATGCGAAGCGAATGTGAATTGCCGAGTGTCGCAAGGGGTGACCTTACGCACACCTTACGACATAAAGAAATTGCGTATGATGTCGCCCGACTAGGGACAGGGGTGTCTCACGTCAGTGAGGTAACGACCCGGCATCTGCCGGCCGCCGTCGAACATGCTTGAAGAGACTGGCGCCTTCATCCCAAGGCGTCGGGAGGGGATCGTGAATTCTTCAACTGGCAGGGCTGTCGTTTTCGAATCCGGTGTCGTTCCAGCGGTGTGGGTCTGCCATGCCGCGCATTTCTTCAAGCCGCCTTACCGCTACGCATTCGCCATGCCCGGCCGCGTCGATCAACCGCGCGCGCCGCCCTCCGGCTGATCCGCGTCCGGCGCTGCACCCGCGCGAAACCGCCATCCACGTCAATCGCCCGTGACGGCTGTCCGTCGCGCAGGTCCGTTCGTTCCTACAGGGGAAATCCATGAATCGCGTATTCCGCATTGTCTGGTCGCGGACGTTTAATGCCTGGGTCGTTGCTTCCGAGCTCACTGGCCGGCATGGCAAGGGACGAGGCCGTCCCGGCACATCGGGTGCGGACGAGCGTGCGTCGTCCTCCCGCGTCGCCGGCGCCTGGACGCTTCGGCTGAGCGTGATCGCCGCACTCGCGGCGGCGTATGCACCACAGGCATCGGCCGTCGACCGCTACTGGGACGTCAACAGCGGTTCGGCGGGCAGCGGCGGCACCGGCACGTGGAATACTGTGGCGCCGTACTGGAATGCCGCCAGCGATGGCGTGGCCGGTCCGTTCTACACGTGGGACAACGCAAGTCTCGACAATGCCATCTTCGCCGGCACCGCCGGCACGGTGACGCTGGGTGCGCCGATCACGGCCAATGCACTCACGTTCAACACAGCTGGCTACACGCTCACGGGCGGCACGCTCGCGTTGGCTGGCACCACGCCGACGATCACAGGCGCTGCCACGATCAACTCCGTCATTGCCGGCAGCGCGGGGCTTAGCAAGGCCGGCGGCGGCACGCTCGTTCTCAGCGGGACAAACACTTTCAGCGGCGGCGTCAACGTCAATGGCGGGTCGCTGAGCATCACGACCGACGGCGCGCTCGGTGCCGCCGGCAACGGCGTCACCATGGCCGCGGGCACCGGCCTCGTCGCGACCGGCGCCCTGGCTTCCACACGCCTGGTCACCTTGAACGGCGGCACAGTGAGCCTCGGGGGTGCCGGCGTCGGCGCGGCGCGCTTCACGGGCACGGGAAGCCTCAGCATGGCCAGTGGTGTGACCCTGAGCAATGCCGCCAACGACTACGACGGCATCACGACATTCGGCACCGGCGGCACCTATGGTTTCACCTCGGTGGGCAACATCGGCGAAGCCAGTTCACTCGGCAAGCCGAGCACGGCCGCCAACGGCTTGATCAATGTCGTGGCCGGCGGCGGTCTCGGCGGCACGTTGAATTACAGCGGATCGGGCAATGTGTCGAACCGCGACTGGCGTTTCGGCAATACGTCCAGCGGCGGCACCGCGCTGCGCAATATCGGCACCGGCACCTTGACGCTCACCGGCGACATCGCGTTGACCAGCGCCTGGGCGCCCACTCACTCTTTCGGTGCCGTTTCCGGCGACATGCAATTGCTCGGCGCCATCAGCAGCGCCTCGACCCGCACGGTCACCTACAACGGCAGTGCGGGACGCGCGATCACGCTGGGTGGCGCCAACAGTTATACGGGTCCCACGATCATCAACACGATCACCGTGTTCGCGCCGGTGCTGGCGGACAGCGGAGTAAACAGTTCCTTCGGCACCGGCACCACCGGCAACCTGAATCTGCAGAACGGCACGTTGCGCTATACCGGCACGGGCGGATCGTCCGGACGCACGCTGACGTCGGACGGCATCAGTGCCTTCGCCAACGACGGCACTGGCGCGCTTTCCTATAGCGGCATCGTCGGCTTCGTCAGCGGTGGTACCGACATCCTGACGCTGGGCGGCAGCTATGCCGGCACAAACACCGTGAGTGGTGTCGTCTCGGGTACCGGCAACCTGGTGATGAACGGAGCGGGCAACTGGCTTCTCAGTGGCGCCAATACCTATGCCGGCACCACCACTGTGCAGGCCGGCACCCTGACGGCGGGCAATACCCAGGCGTTCGGCGCATCAAAGGGCCTCGTCGTCAACGGCGGCACCCTGGATATCAACAGCCTGGCCATCACCGCGCCATCGCTGGCCGGCACCGGCGGCGTGGTGCAGCTGGGCGCCGGCACGCTTACGTTGAATGCCTCGACAGGCAGTACCACCTATGGCGGCACCATTGCGGGCAGCGGCGGATTGACCAAGCTTGGCGCGGGCACGCAGACACTCTACGGAGCGCACACCTACAGCGGCGCCACCACGATCGGCGGTGGCACGCTGGCGCTGGATTTTGCCGGTAGTCCGAGCATCAACGTGATCAGCGGCACCTCCACGCTCAACCTTGCCGGCGGCACGCTGGCGGTGAAGGGCACGAGTGCTGCCAACACCCAGGTGTTCAATGGTCTGAACGTCACCGCCGGCAACAACCGCATCAATGCCACCGCCGGCACCGGCGGCATGCTGACGGTGAGCCTGGGCGCGATCAGCCGCAGCGGCGGCCTGATCGACTTCGGCTACAACACTGGCGCGACCATCACCACCACGCAGCCGGATGGCGCGCTCGGCGGCTGGGCGACAGTCAACGGCACCGACTATGCGCAAGTATCGAGCGGCGTGATCACCGCGTTCACGGCTTATGCCAACAAGGACGACGCCAGCCAGTGGCTCAATGGCGATATCGTCAGCGACGAGGGCGGCGCGGCGAATACGCCATACTTCGGCACCGTGAATGGCAGCGTCGCGCTGGGTGGCCTCAAGTACACGGCCGCGGCACCGTCGACGGTAAACGTGGGCGCGGGCAATACGCTTAGCGTGGACGGCAGCATCATCGTGTCGCCGACGGCGGGCGGCGCGGCGCAGACGATCCAGGGCGGCTCGCTGACCGGCGGCGCCGGCGGCAGCCCGCTCGGTGTGCTGCAGAACAGCTCCGGCACTTTCGGTATCCGCTCGACCATCGTCGATAACGGCGGCGCTACCGGTGTCAGCGTGGGCGGGCAGGGCACGGGGGCCGTGATGCTCACCGGCGCCAACACCTATACCGGTGGGACCACGGTGAGCGGCGGCACGCTGAACATCAACAGCGTTGCCAACGGCGGCTCGGCGAGTGCCATCGGTGCCTCGAACAGTGCCTCGTCCAATCTGGTCTTCGAGAACGGCACGCTGCGATACACCGGTGCGACCAGCAGCACCGATCGCGGCTTTACCCTGGTCAACGGCGGTCCGTCGCGCACGATCCAGGTGGACGGCACCGCCAACCTGGCGTTCGGCGGTGTGGTCACCAGCCCTGACGACGCCGGCTTTACCAAGACCGGTGGCGGCACCTTGACCTTGTCGAACGCGGCCAATGATTTCGTGGGCCCTGTGACGGTGAGCGGCGGCCTGCTTTCGACCGGCGCGCTGGCCAACGGCGGGCTGGCCAGCGGTATCGGCGCCGGCAGCAGCGCCCCGGCCAACCTGGTGCTGCAGGGCGGTGGCGGTCTGGAATACACGGGCGCCACCACCTCGACCGACCGCGGTTTCACATTGTCCGGTGGCCAGGGCCATGTCCAGGTCGATCAGGCCGGCACCACAATGACCGATAGCGGCACCGTGGTCGGCGCGGGCACGCTCTACAAGGATGGCCCCGGCACGCTGGTGTTGTCGGGGAACAATACCTATACCGGCGGCAGCACGGTCACCGCAGGCATTCTGCGCGCCGGTTCGGCGACGGCCTTCGGCGGCAACGGCCCCGTGACGGTCAACGCCGGCGCCACCCTGGATACAGCCACGTTCAATGTTGGCATCGGCGGATTGAACGGTGCCGGCGCTGTCACGCTGGGCGCGGGCAGCATCTTGACCATCAATGGCAACGGCACCTTCTCAGGTGCCATCAGCGGTGCGGGCGTCGTGTCGGTGCTCGGGCATACCGAGGTCATGACCGGTTGCGGCAACACTTACACCGGAGCCACGGTTATCACCTCCGCCGTGATCAGCACCGACTGCTTGGCCAATGGGGGGCAGGCGAGCGGTATCGGTGCCTCCAGCAGTGTACCGAGCAATCTGACGCTCAACGGCGGCACGCTTGTGTATACCGGTACCAGCACAGCCATCGATCGAGGCATCTATCTTTACGGCAACGGCGCACTCAGTGTCAGCACGGCCGCCACCACGCTGAGCGTGAGCGGCAGCCTCCAGGGCGGCGGGCAGTTCCAGAAGCAGGGTGCGGGCAGTCTGGTGCTGAGCGGGGCCAATACCTATACCGGGGGTACCTATATCCGCGGGGGCACGCTGCGTGCCGGTACGACCAATGCCTTCGGCACCGGCTACATGGCATTGGACAACACGGCCGGCGTGCTACTTGACCTCAACAATTTCAATACCAGCGTCAGCTATCTCACTGGCGGCGGCACGACAGGCGGCAGCCTCAGTCTCGGCAGCGGCACGCTGACGATCACCAGCGGAAGCTCGGCCGCGTCGGCGACCTATGCCGGCGCCATCTCGGGCACCGGCAGCCTGGTCAAATCGGGGGCGAATGTCGAGTATCTGGCCGGCGGCGCAAGCACTTACGCCGGCACTACCACGGTCAACGGCGGCGTGCTGTCGGTCAATGCCCTGGCCGATGGCGGCGCGGCCAGTTCGATCGGCGCATCGGGCAACGCGGCAAGCAACCTGGTGATCAACGGCGGCACCCTGCAGTACCTTGGTGCTGGCAGCAGCACGGACCGCTTGTTCACCCTGGGACCATCCGCCGCCAGCGCCCTGGATGCGTCCGGTACGGGTGCGGTGCAGTTCACCAACACCGGAGCGCTGGCCTTCAGCGGCACCAACACGACGCAGACGGTGACGCTCACGGGCACCAGCGCCGACAACAACAGCCTGGCCTTGCAGCTGGCCGACAACGGCACCGGCAAGACCTCGATGAGCAAGACCGGTACCGGCACCTGGATCCTGCGCAACGCGGCCAGCACGTACACCGGCGTCACCACCATTACCGGCGGCGTGCTCGGCGTGGACAAGCTGGCCAACGGCGGGCAGGCGAGCAGTATCGGCCAGTCCTCCAGCGCGGCTTCCAACCTGGTGATCGGCAGCGGCGCCACGCTGCGCTACACCGGTGCGGGCGATACCACCGATCGCCTGTTCACGCTGTCTACCGGCGCGAGCGTGGTCGAGTCCTCCGGCACCGGCGCTATCGTCTTCAGCAACACCGGTTCGGCCGCCTACGCGGGCAACGGCAATCGCACGCTGGGCCTCGGCGGCACCAACGCGGGCCTCAACGTGATGGGCGGCACCATCATCAATGGCCCCGGCGGCATCACTACCGTGGCGAAGAACGATGCCGGCACCTGGGCACTCACCGGCACCAATACCTACACCGGCAATACGGTGGTCAACGGCGGCATCTTGCAGATCGGCGCGGGCGGCACCACGGGCTCGATCGCCAGCCCCAGCGTGATCGTCGCAGCCGGCACCCTGGCCTTCGACCGCTCCGACACCATGACACTGGCCGGCACTGTGTCCGGCGCTGGCACGGTGGTGCAGCAGGGCACGGGCACGACGGTGCTCACCGCCGCCAACACGTATACCGGCGGCACCACCATCACAGCCGGTACACTGCAGCTGGGCAATGGCGGCGCCAACGGCAGCATCGCCGGCGACGTCACCGACAACGGCACGCTGGCGTTCGATCGTTCGGACACTTATGCGTTTGGCGGCCTGATCAGCGGTACCGGTGGCGTCACGCAGCTCGGCAGCGGTACCACCGTGCTCACCGCGGCCAACACCTACACGGGCGCAACCACGGTGCAGGCGGGCACCTTGCTGATCAATGGCGACCAGACCGCGGCCACGGGGGCGACCACGGTGCAGGGTGGCGGCACGCTGGGCGGCAAGGGCATCATCGGCGGTAGCGTGACAGTCAGCGGCGGCGGCACTCTCAACCCCGGCGACGCAGGCGCGGCGGGCACGCTCACCATCGACGGCAGCCTGAGCCTCGAAGCCGGGTCCGCGATGAATTACCAGTTCGGCCAGGCCAATGTCGTGGGCGGGGCGCTCAACGACCTGACCGTGGTGCATGGCAACCTGGCACTGGACGGCACGCTCAACGTGAGCGCGACGCCCGGCGGGAGCTTCGGGCCGGGCCTGTACCGCATCATCAGCTACGATGGCGCGCTTGCCGACAACGGCTTGGCGCTGGGCACGACGCCGAGCGGCACGTTCCAGGTGCAGACGTCGGTCGCGCACCAGGTGAATCTGCTCAACAGCGGCGGGCTGACGCTCAATTTCTGGGACGGTCCCGCCGGCCATGGCAACGGCACCGTCGATGGCGGTACCGGTGTCTGGCAAGGTGTCGGCGGCAACAGCAACTGGACCGACCAGAGCGGCCAATACAACGCACCATATGCCGACGGCGAGTTCGCCATCTTCATGGGCACGCCGGGCACCGTGACGGTGGACAATAGTGCAGGCACGGTGCGCAGCTCCGGCATGCAGTTCGCGGTGGATGGTTACCGCGTCACCGGCGCCAACATCGTGTTGAATACCGGTCAGGTGATCATCCGAGTGGGCGATGGCACGGCGGCGGGCGCGGGCATGACGGCGACCATCGGCACCTCGATGACCGGTACCGGCGTCGCTTTGGTAAAGGAAGATCTCGGCACCTTGGTGCTCACTAAGAACAACGGCTTCACGGGAAGTACCGCAATCAATGGCGGCGTGGTGGAGATATCGAACAATTCCTTTCTGGGTGGTGCCGTAGCCACGCTCAGTTTCGACGGTGGCACGCTGCGCAACACATCGGCGTTCCTTCTGCCGCGCACCACGACGATCAATCAGGGCGGTGCGACGTTCGATACCCGAGCCGACCTGAATGTCACGCGCACGATCTCCGGTGCCGGCGCGCTCATCAAGACCGGCGCCGGCGCCCTTACCCTGAGCAGCGCTAACACTTACGCCGGCGGCACCACCATCAATGCGGGCCGCATCGTCGTATCCGGCGATGCCAACCTTGGCGATGCCAGTGGCGCACTGACCTTCAACAATGGCGTGCTGGAGAACACGGCGAGCTTCGCGTCCAGCCGTAGCGTGACTTTGAACAGTCCGGGCGGCCGCTTCCTCACCGATGCCGACCTCGCGCTCAATGGTGTGATCGGCGGCACCGGCGCGCTGATCAAGGATGGCGGCGGCACTCTGGTGCTCGGTGCGGACAGTGGTTATACGGGCGGGACGCTGATCCAGTCGGGTACGTTGCAGCTGGGCAGCGGCGGCACCAGCGGTTCCATCCTCGGCGCGGTCGCCAACAACGGCACGCTGGTGTTCAATCGCTCGGACACGCTTGCCTTCGCGGGCCAGATCTCCGGCGCCGGCGCGGTGGAGCAGCGAGGCACCGGCACGACCGTGCTCAGCGCCGACAACAGCTATGCCGGCCCCACGGCAGTGCGTGCAGGCAGCCTGTTCGTCAACGGCGATCAGACGCTTGCCGGCGGCGACACCTCGGTCGACGCAGGCGGCACGCTTGGCGGCAAGGGCGTCATCGGCGGCAACGTGACGCTGGCCGATGGCGCCACGCTCAGCCCGGGCGACGTGGGCGCCGCGCCGGGCACGCTGACCGTCAAGGGCAATCTGGCGATGAGCGGCGCCAGCGATCTCAACGTCAGCTTCGGCCAGGCCAACGTGGTGGGCGGCCCGCTCAACGATCTGGTGCAGGTCGGTGGCGACCTCGCGCTCGACGGCTCGCTCGATGTCGCGGTGAGTTCGGGCGGATCGTTCGATCCGGGCATCTACCGCATCATCGGCTACAACGGCGCGCTGACCGACAACGGCATGACGATCGGCTCGGTGCCCACGCCGAACTACTTCCTGCAGACCTCGATTGCGCATCAGGTGAACCTGGTCAACACGGCCGGCCTGAACGTCGATTTCTGGGACGGCAATGGCGCGCGCGGCGACAGCCAGGTGCAGGGTGGCGATGGCACGTGGCAGAACGCCAGCGGCAACGACAACTGGACCCTGATCGACGGCAGCGTCAACGCGCCGTACCAGGATGGCTCGTTCGCCGTCTTCGGCGGCACGGCCGGCACGGTGACCGTGGATGACAGCCTGGGTGCGGTGAACAACGGCGGCATGCAGTTCGCGGTGGGCGGTTACCGCGTGCAGGGCGACAGCATCGCGCTGGCCGCGACACCGACCGTCATCCGCGTCGGCGACGGCACCATGGCCGGCACCGGCATGACGGCGACCATCGCCTCCGTGCTCACCGGCACCGGCGGCATGACCAAGTCGGACCTTGGCACGCTGGTGCTGGCCGGCGACAACACCTACACCGGCGGAACCACCATCGCCGGTGGCGCGCTGCAGCTCGGCGAGGGCGGTACGAGCGGTTCGATCCTGGGCGATGTGACCGACAACGGCGTCCTGGCGTTCAACCACTCGGTTGCCCAGACCTTCGGCGGCACGGTGTCCGGCACGGGCGCGCTGATGCAGGTGGGCAGCGGCACTCTCGCGCTCACCGGCGCCAATACGTACACCGGCGAAACCATCGTGCAGAGCGGCTCGTTGCTGGTGAATGGCGACCAGTCCGCCGCGACCGGTGCCACCACCGTGCGCAGCAGCGGCACGCTCGGCGGCACGGGCACGCTCGGTGGCGACGTGAGGGTCGGCGATGGCGGCACGCTCAGCCCGGGCGACGCGGGCGCGGCCGGCATGCTCACCATCAACGGCAACCTGACGTTCGCGGGGACCAGCACGCTCGATTACCAGCTCGGCCAGGCCGGCACGGTGGGCGGCGCGCTCAACGATCTGACCGTGGTGCACGGCAACCTCACGCTGGATGGCACGCTCAACGTCACGCCCACCGCGGGCGGCAGTTTCGGCGCGGGCGTGTATCGCCTCTTCAGCTATGACGGTGCGCTTACCGACAACGGCCTGGCGCTGGGTGCCGTGCCGTCCACGGACGCCTTCGTGCAGACATCCATCGCGCACCAGGTCAATCTGGTGAACAGCGCCGGTCTCACGCTGAGCTTCTGGGACGGCCCCGGTCATGCCAACGACGGCGCCATCACCGGCGGCACCGGCACGTGGCGCCTGCTCGACAACGACTATTGGACCGACGCGAGCGGCTCGCTCAATGCGCCTTACAGCAATGGCACGTTCGCGGTGTTCGGCGGCACGGGCGGCACGGTGACGGTGGATAACGCCAACGGCCAGGTGACGGCCTCGGGCCTGCAATTCCAGGTCGACGGTTATCGCGTGACGGGCGGCACGCTCGCACTGACCGGCGGCGCGTCGACCATCCGCGTCGGCGACGGCACGGCGGCGGGCGCGGACATGACCGCCACCATCGACGCCGCGCTGTCGGGTACCGGCATGCTGGTGAAGGACGACCTGGGCACGTTGGTGCTCTCTGGCGCCAACACCTATGCGGGCGGCACCGACGTGCACGCGGGCACGTTGCAGATCGCGAACGACGGCAATCTGGGCTCGTCCTCGGGCAATCTGTCGATCGACCACGCCACGCTGCACACCACCGGCGACATCGTCAGCAACCGCACGGTGGGCCTGGGCGGGGCCGCCACCATCGACACCGATGCCGGCACCACGTTCCAGCTGAGCAACGGCATCGGCGGCACCGGCAGCCTGACCAAGGCCGGTGGCGGCACCTTGGTCCTGGGCGCATCGAGCTACGGCGGCGCGACCACGGTGACGGCGGGCACGCTGGCCGCCGCGGTGGACAATGCGTTCAGCGCGTCCTCTGCGATGACGGTGCAGGCCAACGCCACGCTGGACCTGGCCGGCCACGCGCAGAGCCTGGCGTCACTGAATCATGCCGGCACCGTCCACTTCGGCAGTGCGCCCGGCACCACGTTGACCGTACAAGGCGACTACAGCGGGCAGGGCGGCACGCTGCTCTTCAACACCGCACTGGGCGACGACAGCTCGGTGACGGACCAACTGGTGGTCGCCGGCAACACTTCCGGCAACACCACGGTGCGCGTCCACAACGTGGGCGGCGCCGGCGCACAGACCACGCAGGGCATCAAGCTGATCGACGTGCAGGGTGCATCGAACGGCAGCTTCGCGTTGCAAGGCGACTACGTGTTCCAGGGTCAGCAGGCGGTGGTGGCCGGCGCCTACGCGTACCGCCTGTACCAAGGCACCGCCGGCACGGCCGATGGCGATTGGTACCTGCGCTCGGCGCTCGTCAACGGCAGCAACAACCCGGGCGGCCCGACCGGTCCGGGAAATCCTGGCGACCCCGACAATCCGCCGCCGCCGCTGTACCAGCCCGGTGTGCCGCTATACGAGGCCTACGCGGGCATCCTGCAGCAGATCAACACGCTGGACACGCTGGCCCAGCGCACCGGCGACCGCCTGTGGAGCGGCGCGCAGGCCGACGACAACATGAAGCCCGGCGAGGGCCTGTGGGCTCGCGTGCAAAGCGGCGACCAGAGCTTCAGGCCGGAGACCAGCACCAGCGCCACGCGTTATGACCTTTCTACCTGGAAGGCCGAAGCCGGCATCGACACCACGCTGAGCGAAGGCGAGGGCGGCAGGCTGGTCGGCGGCGCGACGCTGCAATATGGCCGCTACCAGTCGAACGCGCGCTCGGTCTATGGCCAGGGGCGCTTGAAGACCGAGGGCTACGGCATTGGCGCCGCACTCACCTGGTATGGCGAGAGCGGTTTCTACGTCGACGGCCAGGCACGCTGGACGCGCTATGACACCGACCTGCGCTCGACCACGCTCACGCAACTGCTGGAAGACGGCAACAAGGCCAGCGGCTATGTCGTCGGCGTGGAAGCGGGCCGCCGCCTCCGCCTCGGCGACCAGTGGTCGCTGATCCCGCAGGCGCAGATCACCTACGGCAAGACCAGCTTCGACAGCTTCAACGACGCGTTCGGCGCGCACGTGTCGCAGCAGAAAGGCAACAGCGGCACCGGCCGCGCCGGCGTGATGGTCGACTACCGCAGCGCCCGCCAGGGCTCGGCCGGCTCCGTCGCCACCCACGTCTACGCCATCGCAAACCTCTATCGAACCTTCGGCGACGCGGCACGGGTGGACGTGGCCGGCACTGACTTCACCACGCGCAACGAGCGTTTGTGGGGCGGTTTCGGCCTGGGCACCGCGATCGACTGGGCAAACGGCACGTACTCGGTGTACGGCGAAGTGCAGGGCAGGACGGGCCTGAAGCATTTCGGCGATTCGCACGAGGCGAATGCGACGGTGGGATTCCGGATGCGGTGGTGACGCCGAGGCACAAAGCTTTAGGAGGCGGCGCCATGCCGCCTCCTTCTTCGGCGAAAAAACCGCCTCATTTCACGTCGGCTGCCACAGCTCGATCGGATTGCCCTCCGGGTCGCGCAGGCGGGCGAAGCGGCCGAAGGAGTAGTCGGGGTTCACCTCGACGTCGATGCCGGCCTTGCGCAGCTGCGCGACCATCTTTTCCAGGTCGTGCACGCGGAAGTTGATCATCCATTGCTTGGCGGCGTCGCCGAAGTATTCCGTCTTCTCGGGAAACGGGCTGAAGACGGTTTCGCCGGCTTCCTGCTCCCAGACGGGCGAGTCCGCGGCGGTGGGCGTCAGGGCGATGCCCAGATGATCCAGGTACCAGCGGCCCAGTGCCGCGGGATCCTGCGCCCGGAAGAAGAACCCTCCAATACCGGCGACTTTTTCCATTTCCGTGTCCCCTGATGAGTGATTGGCGAACCGCCTTCGGAAGTGGCGGTTCGCGGATCATCTCACCGGGCGGCGTGAATGTCGCCGCAAAGTTCTTGCCGGTAGCTTGCCGTGCGGTCGCGGCACGGCGTTCGCTTGTGCCCGGCCGGTCAGCTGGCCTGCGGCTCCGGCGCATTGATCGCCCATTGGGCGGCGAAGGCGCGCTTGTAAGCAGGACGCGCTTCGCCGCGGGCGACGTAGGCGGCCAGGCTCGGGAATTCGTCCAGCATCCCCGACGGACGCAGGCGCAGCAGTACCGACACCATCACCAGGTCGCCCGCGCTGAACTCGCCATCGAGCCATTCGGCATCGCCCAGCCGGGCGACCAGCAGCTTCAGCCGGGCCCGGATGCGCTCCTGCACCAGCGGCAGGCGGTCCGCCGCCCACGGCTTGTCGCCCTCGGTGATTCTCACGATGACGAGGTCGAGGATCGGCGGCTCGACGGTATTGAGTGCGGCGAACATCCAGGTGATGGCTCGCGCCCGGGCGTCGGCATCCTTCGGCAGCAGGCCAGGGTAGCGCTGGGCGAGATGGAAAATGATCGCGCCGGATTCGAACAGCACGAGGTCGCCTTCCTCATAGGTCGGAATCTGCCCGAACGGATGGAGCGCCAGGTGTTCGGGCTCCTTCATCGCCTTGGGCGACACTAGGCGCACGTCGTAGGGCTGGCCCGTCTCTTCCAACGCCCAGCGGACGCGAGTGTCGCGCGCCAGACCCATGCCGCGGTCGGGGGAGCGGTCAAAGGCAGTGATGGTGATGCTCATGGCGTGGTGCTCCGTCGGTATGGGTGGGCGAGATGCCGGATCTCTGGATCGGTTGCAGCGCATCGGCCGCTTTCATGATGACGACGAACGGCGGAAACCGATTTCGACACGGGTCGGGGAAATATTTTCAGCTCACCGCAACCACTCCCTCTCCCCACCGAGGAGAGGGCCGGGGTGAGGGGCCCTGCGAAGCGCAACCAACATCCCACCCAAACCTATCTCCCCTCGAACCCTTTCCAACGCTACACATACACCGTCCCCTTCAACGCCGCATTCACCCCCGCAAATCCACGCCTCATCACTTCCACCAACGCCACCTGCGGTGCCCGTTTTTCCCGATACGCCCGCAGCGCGGCCCTATACGCCACCACCAGGGTATCCATCAGCATCGCCGCGGCCAGGCGCGCATGCGGATCGTCCGGCGTTCTCCCTGCCGCTTCCGCCAGCATCGCCGCCAGGTCCTCTCCGAACGTCACTTGCAACTCGCGCGCGCGCGCCGTGAGCGCCGGGCTCTCCGCCACCATGCGCCAGAACCGGATCGGCGCGCGATGAACGGTGAACAGCCGATGCTGCTGCTTCACCAGCGCACGCATCAGCACCTGGAACGCATGCAGGGGCGACCGCTCGCCACGGTGGGCAAGCGCTTCGCGCACCATCGCCCGCGCCTCGTCCTCGCGATCGAAGACCAGGTCCTCCTTGCGCGGGAAGTAGTTGAACACCGTCTTCCTGGCGACGTTCGCCTCGCGTGCGACTTCGTCCACCGGCACGTTCTCGAACCCGCGCTCGATGAACAGGCGCGTAGCGACGTCGGAAATCATCTGCCGCGTTTCCGCCTTCTTCCGATGCCGAAGCCCGGGCTGGTTTGACATAGCGTGGCGCCTCCCGCAAGAATCGTGCACTGAGTGTAAGAATTGCACATCTCGCCCACCGCACCAAGCCTCCGCCTGAGGACATTGCCTTGATCCATGACGTCGTGATTGCCGGGGCCGGCCCGGTCGGCCTGTTCCTGGCCTGCGAACTGCGCCTTGCGGGGCTTTCCGTGCTGGTGCTGGAGCAGGCGGAGGACCCGCGTTCGCCCATGAAGCGCCTGCCGTTCGGCCGGCGCGGGCTCTGGGTGCAGACGCTGGAAGCGTTCCATCGCCGCGGGCTGCTGGACGAATTGCCCGAGCCGCCATCGCCGCAGGGCGGCCTCGCGGCCCACTGGCAGAACCAGGTGCGTCGTCCGGGTGGGCACTTCGCGGGCATTCCGTTCGAGATGGACAAGGTCGACACCTCGGCATGGCCGTATTACCTGCCAGGCGCGGCGGGCGTCGGCCGGTCGGTGGAGATGGAGTCCTTCGAAGCCTTCCTGGCCGCTCGCGCCGACGCGATGGGCGTGGAAGTGCGGCGCGGCAGCGCGGTCGAAAGCATCGAGTCTTCCGATGAAGACGTAGCCGTTCGCACCGTCCTTGGTGTCGTGCGCGGTCGCTGGCTGGTCGGTTGCGACGGCGGCCGCAGCGCGGTGCGCAAGGCAGCGGGTATCGCCTTCGTCGGCACCGAGCCGGAGTTCACCGGCTACTTCGTCGACATCGAACTGGCCGAACCGCATGCGCTGCAGCCCGGTCGCCACCATACGCCCACGGGCATGTACACCTATACGCCGCCGGGCATGCTCGTGATGGCCGACTTCGACGGCGGCGCCTGCCACCGCATGTCGCCGATCACGCTCGATCACGTGCAGACCGTCCTGCGCCGCATCACCGGCACCGATGTCACCGTGACAGCCCTGCGCCTCGCTTCGACCTGGACGGACCGCGCCTTCCAGGCCACGACGTATCGGCAAGGCCGCGTGCTGCTCGCCGGCGATGCCGCGCACATCCACTCGCCACTGGGCGGCCAGGGCCTCAACCTGGGCCTGGGCGACGCCATGAACCTCGGCTGGAAGCTCGCCGCGACCCTTCGCGGCGACGCACCCGACGACCTGCTCGACACCTACACCCGCGAGCGGCATCCCATCGGCGCGCAGATCCTGGACTGGTCGCGAGCACAGGTGGCGCTGATGCGACCCAGCCCGAGCTCGCGCGCATTGGGAGCGATTCTCCGCGGCGTGATCGACACGCCCGACGGCGCCACCTATTTCGCCGAGCGCATGTGGGGCATCTCGCTGCGCTACGACCTGGGCGGCACTCATCCGCTGGTGGGTCGCAGCGCGCCGGATATCGCATTGGCCGACGGCACGCGACTGGGCGAGCACCTCAGGTCGGGCAGGGGCCTGATGCTGGATTTCAGCGCCAATGCGTCGTTGCAAACCATGGCGAGCGGCTGGCGCGATCGCCTAGCCTATGTCGCCAGCGACGCGAAGGAACGCTTCGGCCTGAGCGCGATGCTGGTGCGGCCCGATGGTTTCGTCGCTTGGGCTGCCGATGGGGTGGCGGATGCGGAAGAGGCTGCCCGCGCGGTCGCCAGATGGTTCGGCGAACCCCGACAGGGTGGATGACCCATAACGATTCCAGGGAGAGAAGGTGGGCAACATCCAGCTTGAACAAGAACGTCTTGTCCGGCGCAGGGCGCGCAAGGCATCCCTCCGGGGGCTCTTCTGTGCGGTGTTTCCGTTGTTCTAGTTGGCTTGGTGGAAGCGCGGGCTCGGTGTGGCCTTCATGGCAGGCGTGGCCCTCTATGCGTTCCTGGTGCTGCTGCTATGCGTGGCAGGCTGGTTCGACAGGAAGGTGCGGGCTCGGCGCGGGTAGGCGGCGTAGTGAGCGTGCCGGTTAGTTGGAGTTGGAGTTCGGCCACGAGCAACTGGCCATCTCCACCGCCTGGCCCCTTGTCGAATTTCAGTCCTGCCATTCGTCGACACCCTGAAGGCCCCATCATGGGCGCCTGTCGCGAGTTCACCGGAACCTACCTTCGCCAGGAGAAAGACCATGCAGAAAGCCAAGCGCGTCATCGAACTCATGAGCCTCGTGCTGCTCGCCACTCTTGCCGCGCCGCAGCAGGCGATGTCGCAGGATGCTCCCAAGCCCGCGGCGGCCGAGCCTTACCCCAAGATCGCCCCGATCGAGCAATACCTGATGGCCGACCGTGACGCCGAAATCGCCCTGGCACGCAGCGCGGCGCCAGCGTCCATCTCCCGCGATGCCACGGTCCTGGTACTGGGGCGCAAGGGGTACGAGACGGCCGTGGAGGGCAAGAACGGGTTCGTCTGCGTGGTGGCCCGGAGCTGGACGGGGCCGTTCGACTGGCCCGAGTTCTGGAATCCGAAGATCCGCGCCGCTGATTGCCTGAATCCCCAGGCCGCGCGCGCCATCGTACCCATCTATCGCCTGCGCGCCACGTTGGCGATGGCGGGGCGCTCCAAGGCGGAGATCCTGTCGGCGGTCGTGACGGCCTACAAGAACAAGCAGTTGCCGGCGCTCGAAGGTGGCGCGATGGACTACATGATGTCCAAGTCCTCGTACCTGACCGACGAAGGCGACCACAACATGCCCCACGTCATGTTCGATACCCAGGTCAAGGACGCCCAGGACTGGGGCGCGAATCTGGAGGGGTCGCCGGTGA
Organism: Dyella sp. BiH032; assembly: GCF_031954525.1. Taxonomy (NCBI): domain Bacteria; kingdom Pseudomonadati; phylum Pseudomonadota; class Gammaproteobacteria; order Lysobacterales; family Rhodanobacteraceae; genus Dyella; species Dyella sp. BiH032. The sequence goes on along the minus strand of NZ_CP134867.1, from coordinate 2,885,437 downwards.
TGGGTGGCCCCTACTGGTTCTTGGCGCCGGAGAAGCACGCCGAGGCGAAAGCGCTGCCGAACATCCTCGTGTTCCTGGTGGGCGTCGGGCATTGGTCGGATGGGACGCCGGCCGAGATGCATGCGCATTGATTGCCGGTGGCCGCTCGGCGGGGAGGGCGAAGCGATGGCTTCCGCTTAGCGGCATGGAGGAACAGAGGCAGGACGACTTCTTCTCGTTCGAGAAGTCGTCCTGCCAGCGTGTCTCCCTCCGTCGTCGGGCATGCCGTACGGGCGGATGGGCATACGGGGCTTGGCGGGGCTTGGACTGCATCGACAACCCGTGTCGATTTCCGAAGACTTCGTTCGTCGTTCCCTAGAAGCCGGATGAGCCGGCCCCGACAGGAGATTCGAAGATGCGCCGTCTGATCCTCAAGATGTCCACCTCGCTGGACGGTTTCGTGGCCGGCCCCCATGGCGAAAAAGACTGGATGTTCCGTAGTCAGGACGACGCCGGTCGCCGCTGGGTGGAGGACACGCTGTGGCAGGCCGGCCTGCATGTGATGGGGCGTCGTACCTACGGCGAGATAGCGACGTTCTGGGCGACGGCGAACCATCCTCTCGCCGCGCCCATGAATGCCATTCCGAAGGCTGTGTTCACGCGGCAGCCTTCGCTGGATCTTCAGTCCTTGCGTGCTCCCGGCCCGGAAACCCCGACGCCCGAACAGGCCGCGAATCTGGCGGGCTGGGCCGATGCCGGGATCGTCACTGGCGACCTGGCCGCCGAAATCAACCGGCTCAAACAGCAACCCGGCAAGGACATCCTGGCGCACGGCGGCGTCGATTTCGCGCAAAGCCTGGTGGCTGCCGGCCTCGTCGACGAGTACCGGCTGATGGTGCACCCGGTGGTGCTGGGGCAGGGGCTTTCGATCTTCGCGAAATTGCCCAAGCCGTTGGATCTCGAACTTCGTTCGACGACGGTGTTCCGGTCGGGGGCGACGGCGCAGGTTTACTTCCCGGTTTAGTCGCCCGGGAGGTGGCCGGGCGAGTGGTTGGCAAGGCAGCGACCTCTTCAAGGAGGTCGCTGCGCGCCATTCGTCACTCATGCCCTGCGCTCTTCAGCGAGATGCCTTCCGCGGCAAATCCTTCCGCTCGACCGGCCCTTTGGTGATTTCCACCGCGTGCTCGCTCGGCTCGATCGGCTTCCCCAGCGCATCGGCCACGGCACGCGTCAGCGATGCGCCGATCAGTACCACCAGCGCCGAGTAGTAGGCCCATGTCAGCAGGATGATGAAGCCGGCGGCCGAGCCGTAGGCGCCGCCGACATTCGCGCGCGCCACGTAGAAGTTGATCGCGTACCGGCCCAGCACGAACAACAGGCTGGTGATCAGCGCGCCCAGGACCACGTCGGACCAGTCGACGGCCGCGTCCGGCAGCACCTTGTACATGGCGCAGAAGGCCGCGAAGAGCGTGAGCGCGCCCAAGGCCACCTCCACGCCTTTCCACAGCGGCGAGGTGCCGGTGACGAAGGACTCGACGAACGAACTGACGACGAACGAGATCACCAGCAGGAAGCCGACGCCCATCATGAGCGAGAGCGCATGCGCCCGCGCACGCAGCCAGGTGCCGATGGCGGCGCCGGGCTTGGGCTTGACGTGCCACACGCGGTTGAGTGTGCCCTGCAGCTGCGCGAACACGGCCGACGCGCTGAACACCGTGACCGCTACACCTACGATCGTCGCGGCGTTGCCGGCATAGGTGTGGCGGCGTGCGGAGGTGACGATGTCTCTCAGGGTCAGCGCCGCGCGGCTGCCCATGATGCCGGCGAGCATGCCCAGGAAGCGGTCCAGCCAGGCGGGTTCCACGATGGAGATCGCCCACACCAGGAACAGCAGCAGGGGCGCGAGCGACAAGGCGGTATAGAAAGCCAGCGCCGCCGCGCGCGTCATCAGCTCATCGTCGCCGAAGCTGTTCGCCGTCGAGCGGGCGATGGTGGCGAACTTGCGCCATGGCGATGTCATGCCGGTGTCCTCGCGCCGTGGGGCGTGGGTATCGTGCGGCGGGGCGGCGGGGGAGGAAGTCAACGGGGTGTGGATGGCGCGTTCACGGGCGGCTCGCCGGCAGTTCGCACGCTCGACGGCGCGCGCGTATTCGCCTTCAATACGCGCCGATCCATGCAAAGGAATGTCGCCCATGAGCAAGCCTGACCTGCCGGCAAAGGCGGATTTTCCGCCCGATGCCTGGTTCGTCATCAAGGAATTCGACGTGCCGCTCGTGAACGTCCCGGGCCAGGGTTGGTTCAACTGGTACGGCGGCAAGGCCAGGCGCTACGACACCGCGTCGCTCAAGCCCGGCAACCATTGGGTGGCGGAGTCCTTTGAGGCCTGGTCGAAGGTCGTGGCCGACTCGTTGAAGTAGTCAGGCGGAGAGCGTGGCGTGGCCAGGCTCGCGCTCCGCCGGACCAGATAAGAAAGGGCGCGACGAGCCAGGCTCGTCGCGCCCGCTGTGCGTTGCTCTTCAGCTCAGAGTCCGATCGCCGAAATCCGCGTGGCCCAGTTACCCAGTGCCCCGCGTGTTCCGCCGCATTGGAACAGCGGCGGCGTCAGGTACTGTGCCAAGGTGCAGGTCTGCGCGATGTATTCGGAGGCGAGCCAGATCGTGTTGCCATCGGCTGCCGCCGCGCCGTAGTCGCCCCAGCGCGGCCGTCCGCCGCCAAGGTAAGGGATGCCCGTGAAGCCGTCCCAGGGGCCGGCACCGGCGGCGGCGATATGCACGTCGCCGGCACCCAGCTTCGCATCCAGGCTGGCGTAGCCGGCGCTGGGATGATCGTTCGGCCCGACCACGGTGAAGGCGATCACGCCGCGCCCGCTCTGCGTGACGGCAGCGGCGCCGTAGGTCAGGTTGGTGTCGGGCAGGGCGAGCGTGCCGTTGACCGAGACGCTGCGCGAACCCGGGTTGATCACGAAGTAATTGACACCCGAGCCGTGGCTGCCGTCGCCCAGCGTCACGTCGGTGTCCAGCGTGCCCCAGAGCTTGCCGTTGGCATAGCTCACCTGTTGCATGCGCGAGTCGTTGACGGCCAGGTCGCGCGGGGCGGGATAGACGAAGTTCGGATAGCCGAGATACGTCGGTGCACAACCGGTCAGGGCGAAGCAGTCGCGCAGCGGCGTGCTGCCGGGCTTCTGGTGAACGAGGCTGCTCGGCACGGCATAGGTCTGCACGGCGACGGGCGCGACGTTCAAGGCCAGGGCGCCGGGCGCGGCGTCGATCGCCTGGGTGTTCGTCACCGACCATAGCCACAGCGTGTTGGACGTACCGGATTCGTAGAAGACCGCATCCGAACTGAGCAGGTATTCGGTGCCGCCGTTGGTCGTGACGTACTGGTTGCCGGACGAGATGGCCGGCCAGACCGTAAATGCCGGCGCGGGCACGCTGGGATCACCGGCATTGAACATCGCGACATTGGGTGCGGCCGCGCCCGACGCCAGCGCCTGCTTGGAGATGGCATAGATCTGCGCGCCGTAGAAGCCGTCGTCGAACAGTGCGAACTCGTTGGTGGTCAGGAAGATCGCATGCGAGTCGGCGCCGATGTGCGGATAGTCACCCAGGCAGAAGCCGCCCGCGCACCCGTGGTCCGGCGTGCCTTGCGTGCCGTTGTTCTGTACCGGCAGGCGATAGATGGTCCAGGCCCCAGTGGGGTTGGCGGTCTGGCTGACCGCGATGTCCAGGTGGTTGGCGCCCGACAGCGCCGACGAGGTGCCGATGCGGTCCAGTGTCAGTACGACGTGGAACCAGCGTTGCGTGCCGGCGTCGTAGTAGCAGGTGGGATCGGTGATGCTCGGGCCATAGGCGCCGGTGGTGCGGTTGATCGCCGGCGGATAGCCGTAGAACGTGTTGAGGTCCACCGGGCCGACCAGCTTGTTGCCGCGCCTGTCGTAGATCGCCAGCACGTCATTGACGCTTTCCAGGACATAGCCATTGCCGGCGCACAGGCCCTGGTCCGGCGGTTCCACCGAGAACTGGTTGCCGCCGTTGGCATAGCGCTGGTCGTGGAAGTTCAGCCCGTCGAAGCCGCCGAGCAATTCGGGGTTGGATTTGGCGCGCTTGGCATTGCCTACGCTGACGCTGCCGGCGTGCCCATGCGTGATGGTGCGGTTCACCACCGGCCGCGGGCCGAGGGCATCGCCGTCGCCCGAATCGGCATCGCCGGCAGCCATCGCAGGATCTTGCTCCACGCTGGCCAGCGGCGCGCCGCCCAGCGGGGTGGTGGCCGGAACGGTGGTGCCACCTCGCTGCAACTTGAAAGTGACTGGCGTCGCGCTCCAGGCGCAGGTGGCGAAGGCCATGGCGCACATGGCGACGAGCAAGCGGATTTTCATAGCACTGGGTCTCCCGTTCGTTATCGATAGGTGACCGGCGCCCCTGTAGAACGCTGTGGCGGCGTGGCCGATGAGCGTTCGCGCAAGTACGCCTAGGCGATCTGGCCTAGGCGTGCCGCGCACGATAAGCGCATACGTTCGGGGTCGCCATCGACCATACGGCCAGGGCGGTACGTCGCGGAAAGCAATGCCTAAGCAAGTGGCGAACGTGCGCGATCGATTGGGCGGAAGTTGTCGGCCTGCGGTAATCCGGCGACATCGATTGACGTTGCGTGGCGGCGCCTCTCACTGCCTTTAGTTCGGAGAAGCGCGGTCAAGGAGAGAAACATCATGAGCCAACGGCAGGTTCGCTCTTCGGTGAGATCCTCCGGACTGAAGGCCCCGTTGCCATCCGACGTGGCGATGTGGATGCCGTAAATTACGGGGAGGTGCGGAGCGGAAGGCTGCCAAGCCTCCCTCTCTCCGTCGCAAGGAGGGTCGATGGCGTCGACCCGCGCCATCGCCTCGTGTGCCCGTCGCACTCTGGGAGCTCCATGAAAAGGAAATTCACCAGCTGCCTTCTTTCCGTGCTGTATGCCATCGGCGGTCTTTTCGCCTGCATCTCGTTGGCCGTCTGGTCAGCCACGGCCTACGTGGCTTACAGGCACATCTCGAATTTCGAGGGCGCTGCCGGCTATGCCGCGATGTTCCAGATGCCGTTCTGGTATCTGCTGTATGCGGCACTGCTGGTCGGAGCGTTTCTGTGGTTGCGCAAGCACCTTTGGCTGCTGGCGGTTGCCGTGGTGGTGCTGGGATGCCTGACGATGCCGGCGATCAACGCCATCACGGAGCTCGCGTGGGACGTGAGCGTGCCGACCGGGCCGTTCGGGCGGCTTTGAAGACCACCGAAGTTGGCGGCCTGGACCGGCGCCCGGGATGTATCGCGCCGCCACCTCCGGCGAGGCGGCGCCGGATCGGTTGCGCGGCGATGTACCGGGCCGACCAGCCTCTTGTGACAAAATCCGGCACATTCCCGCCTCGCTTCGAGGCAACCCCGGCGCCTACGGATGAGACACGGAAGCCAAGCCTCGATCGTGCGATTCGCCTTGCTGGCGATCCTGTTGTGCCTCAACGGCTGTGCCATGGTGGGCGTCAGCCGCATCAACGCGCACGACTCCTTCAGCGAGCAGCGCGGCGACGTGATCAGCGCGGGCCGGCTGGGCGACCAGAGCGTGCAATCGCTCAACGTGGTGGCGTTGACCGCCCGCGACTGCGAGCGTGCGTTTCCCGCTTGCGTCGACACCGTGCTGCACTCGCCGGGCCTCAACGAGGAACAGCGGCTTTCCGCGCTTGCCGAGCTATGGCTGGAACGCGCCATCCGCGCCGACGGGAAGACCGGGGACGGGCGGATGAGCGACGAAGCGCTCGATGCCTACATGCAAGCGGGGCGGTATGCGTATGCCTATCTGTTCTATACGAAACGCCAACCGTCGGAGCGCTCCTTCGAACTGCGCCAGGTGCAGGTGATCGGTTTCTATAACTTCGCGGTGCAGCGGGCGATGGCGCGGTTTTTCGCGGAGATCCCGCGGCTGGACCCCCAGTGGACGCATATCGACCTGGCCGGCTGGAGCGTCGCGCGCGCCGGGACGGATACGCGCTGGGACCCGGACGCCCCCGAGCCTTCGGAACTGATCCCCGCTTCCGTGCTGCGCTTCAATGGCCTGCGCAACGTCTATCGCCGCGATGGTTTCGGCTCCGAGTTCGTCGCCGTGGCGCCGCCCGATGCACCAGGACAGGATGGCGCCAGCGCGGGCATGACCGGCAGGGACGTGCCCTGGCGCGATCCGGACTACATGTCGATGACCGGTGCGATCCTGTTCGACGGGACCAGCCTGGAGGACGTGCTGGCGACGCGCCAGGCCAAAGTCCTGGTCGAGGACCCCTACCGCGTCGATTCGGTGAAGGTGGCCGGTCGCACGGTGCCGCTCGCCGGCAACTTCACCGCGGCTTACGGTGTGTGGCTGGCGCGGTCCGGCTTCGCGAGCCAGTCGATCCGCTCGCTGCTGGGCCGGGAAGGCGGTATCAAGACGCCGCGCGTGCTGCTGATGCAGCCGTACGATCCGGATCGCATGACGGTGATCATGCTGCACGGCCTGGCCAGCAGCCCGGAAGCGTGGATCAACGTGTCCAACGAAGTGATGGGCGACGAGGACCTGCGCCGCCATTACCAGGTATGGGAGATCTACTACCCGACCAACGCGCCCATCGCGGTCAATCTCGCCAACATCCGCAAGGCGCTGGATGCCACGTTCAAGCATTTCGATCCGGGCGGCGAGGCGCGCGCGTCGAAGAACGTGGTGCTGATCGGGCACAGCATGGGCGGCGTCATCGCCCGCCTGCTGGTGTCCTCCAGCGGGGACCGGCTGTGGAGCCTGATGCCGCCGCGCGCGAATCTGTCGGCGGCGAAGCAGGCCCGCCTGCGCGAACGCCTCGCGCCCTATCTGCAGTTCACGCCCATGCCGCAGGTGACACGCGCCGTGTTCCTGGCCTCGCCGCAGCGCGGTACGCCGTATGCACAGAACACGCTGGCCCGCTGGATCGGCAACCTGATCCGCCTGCCGGCCAACGTGCTCAAGGAAGTGGCCAGCGTCGCCGATCTGCTGAAGGAGGATGGCGACGGCGGCAAGCCCGTGCGCATTCCCAACAGCATCGACAACCTCAGTGACGCCGATCCTTTCGTCGTCGCGGCGGCGGACCTGCCGGTGTCGCCGCAGGTGCGCTATCACACCATCGTCGGCGTCTACACGCCGCCGGGCCCGCTGGCCGACAGCAGCGACGGCGTGGTGCCGTACAAGAGCGCGCATCTGGATGGCGCCGAGTCGGAACTGGCGGTGCCATCGTGGCACAGCGTGCAGGAGACGCCGGCGGCGATCCTGGAGTTGCGCAGGATTCTCCGGTTGCATGTCGCGTCGGTGGACGCCGCGCCTTGAAGGAGCGGCGTCGCCTGGCATTCATCCGGGAATGCGGTCCACTTCCAACCGGCACCAACCCGGCAAAGGCTCCGGCACCCGTTCTTCCGGCGGCTCCGCTGTCGTCGCCATTTCGCGCGAGGCCAGCCAACCCGATATCGCCTGTACGTCGGTGGCCTGCATGCGGTTGGCGACCACCGCCATGCAATCCGGTTCGCGGGCGCCGCGCCGCTGCGCGCGCCACGCGTCGAGCTGGGCCTGGATGTATTCGGCGGAAAGGCCGTTCAAGCTCGGGATCATAGGCTGCACGCCGCCGAGCCGGTTGCCGTGGCAGCTCGCGCAGGAGGGCACGCCGCGCGTGGCGTCGCCGCGATGGGCCAGCTGCTCTCCGCGCCGCCGCGCGTCGTCGGTCAGCGCGGGCGCGGCGATGTGCGCATAAGGCACGTTCTGGTGGGCGAAGTATTCGGCCATCTCGCGCATATAGTCGGCGTCGAGATAGCGAACCATGTAGGCCATCGTCGCGTGCTTGCGCTGGCCGTCCTGGAAGTAGCGCAGTTGCAGCGCAAGGTAAGCCGCAGGCTTGCCGGCGAGGCGTGGCGCGGCATCGGCCGCGCCCTCGCCGTGTTCGCCGTGGCAGGACGTGCATGCGGCGATGTGCTGGCGGAATGTGGCATCGGCGCCGGCGGCGGTCACTTCGGCGGCGGAAAGCGTGCCCGGACATAGCGGCAGCAGCAGGCCGAAGCCGAGGACGCGCCACCATGTTCGCGGATGGCCAGAAGAGGAAACGACAGGCATGCCGGAAGGCTAGAGCTCACCGCACCGGCCGCTGCTGATCTGGATCAGGCGGGAGTGCGCCATAGCGTCGCAGGCTCGGGCGTGGGCAAGGCTATAGCGCGCAGGTTTTTATCCGGAAGCCAGTGCATGGGCGCAATGACTTCCGGCCCATATCCAGCGGGCTGGCGCAGGAGTCCAATCCCAGCGCTCCACGCGCGATGCCCGGCAGTTTCCCGAAACCAACTCGTTCCGGAGGGGTTATGCGGTTATCACCCTGGTATGCGGCCGCGCTGGCGGCCCTGATCGCCACCTCGGCGCATGCGGACAAGGAGATCGGCGACTACAGCGGCCTGCCCAAGGACCTCGCCGACGCGGCGACGGCTTACGACCTCGCACAATTCAAGGCCGACCGGAAAGCGCTGGAGCGCGTGCTGGCCGACGACTACACGCTGGCCGGCACCAGCGGCAAGAACCAGACGAAGGCGGAGTTCATCGCCGAGCAGACGGCGCCGGGAAACAAGACCCTCTCCGTCGACGTGCACGACCAGGTGAGCAAAGTCTGGTCGGATGGCGCGGTGCTCGCCGGCCTGGTGGACGCCAAGGGTGTCAGCCAAGGGAAAGAGTTCACCTTCCGCGGGCGCTTCGTCGACGTCTGGGCGAAACGCAACGGGCGCTGGCAGGTGATCTTCACGCAGATCCATGCCGTTCCGTGATCGCCAGCTTCTTAGTGAAAGAGGCCGGCTGCGCAGTGTGGACTCAAGGCCACACTGCCAGCAGCAGCAAGACGAAACCGGTGACGGCCACCAATGCATGCACCACCATCAGCCCATTGGGCAAACGCACGCGTTTCCAGTGGTAGTTGAGGTTCAACACCACGCCGCCGCCCGTGGCGATCAGGAACAGCAGCAGGCTCCATTGCGCCATCGGCGGCAGGCCGACGGTGAAGTAGTCGTAGATCAGCAGGGTAACCGCGGCGCCGGCGATGAAGCCGTGCGCCATGGCGAGCCAGGCCGGCGGATGCGGTTTGCCTGACCACCGCATGCCGGCCATCACCAGGCCGCCCAGCGCAGTCAGTGTCAACAGCACAGCCGCGGTACGCATGCCGAGCATCGGTTCCATGGTTGCGCCTTCGTCGCCGGTAAAGACCGCATGCATGGTTGGTCTGGCGGCGTGCCGCACGCGTCTAGCGGGCGAGAACAGACTGGGTCATGGAAGCCTGTCCATAGGGGTGTTCCCTAGGTTTGGGCGTCGAACTAAGCAAACCACAAGAATTAATGATGCAGTTCGCATTTCCTTGCGTATACCGCAAATAGTCACGTTCCGTTGACGAAATCGCGGCTAGCGTCGGAGAGTCGCCAGGCGGGGGCCCGGCGGCGCTTCATGCTTCAAGTTCATTCGATCGCACGTAACTGCATCGCCGGGGCGGCGTAGGTTCTTGCCTGGTCTTCCGCCAGGCGAGAGAGGGGCGGCTTGTCTGCAATTGGGGTTCACAAGTAATGCCTCTGTTTTGGGGAGTGTTAGGCGTTGCCCGGCGGTTTCCCATCATCATGGAGAACACCGCAAATGAAGAATGCAAAGACGGGGCACAAGCATGCCGGCCTGTGGCTGGCACTCGTGGGAATGATCGGTGTCACGGCCGCGCACGCGGCTGAAGTGAAGAACCTGCGCGCACAGAGCCTGGGTGCCGCACCGAGCAGTCAGCTGGCGGCGCGCCTGGGGCTGAGCGCCGACAACAGCTTCGTCGCCCGCCAGGCGGTGAAGACGGTGCGCGGCACGCAAGTGGTGCGCATGCAGCAGTACTACAAGGGCGTGCCGGTCTACGGCCGCAGCATCGCGGTCGAGCAGGATGCCGGCGGCAATGCGCTGACGGCGGACGGCCCGCTGCTGCAGAACGCCCAGGTCGACCTGAGTTCGGTAACGCCGCGACTCAGCACGGCACAGGCGCTTTCCTCGCTGCGCGCCACCAAGGGTTTCCTGCCTACCACGGCGCAAGCGCCGCGCAATGAGCGCGCCGACCTGTACGTCTATCAGGACGCAAGCGGCCGCGCGCGGCTGGTCTATCTGACCTCGTATGTCGTCGACAGCCCCAAGCCCTCGCGGCCCACGGCGATCGTCGACGCCAACACCGGGCAGGTCATCGAGCAGTGGGAGGGCCTGACCAACGCCAATGCGACCGGCCCGGGCGGTAATGCCAAGACCGGCATGTACCACTACGGCACGGAGTATCCGTACCTCAACGTCACGCAGTCGGGCAGCACCTGCACGTTCCAGAACACGTACGTGAAGACCTACAACATGAACCATGCCACCAGTGGCTCGGGCACGTTGTGGAGCTTCACCTGCTCGAACAGCGACGAGGCCGACGTCAACGGCGCCTATGCGCCGATCAATGACGCCCATCATTTCGGCGGCGTAGTGCACGACCTGTACCAGAGCTGGTTCGGCGCGCCGCCGCTCAACCAGGTGCTGGTGATGAAGGTGCACTACGGCAACAGCTACGAGAACGCCTTCTGGGACGGCAGCTCGATGACCTTCGGCGACGGTGCCAGCACCTTCTATCCGCTGGTGTCGCTGGACGTGACCGGCCATGAAATCAGCCATGGCTTCACCGAACAGCACTCCAACCTGCAGTACAGCGGCCAGTCCGGCGGTATGAACGAGGCCTTCTCGGACATGGCCGGCGAGGCGGCGGAGTACTTCGACCGCAACGGCAACAACGACTGGCTGGTCGGCGCGGAGATCTTCAAGTCCAGCAGCGGCGCGTTGCGCTATATGTGCAATCCCACCCAGGACGGCGCCTCGATCGACAACGCGTCCGACTACTACAACGGCCTGGATGTCCATTACTCGAGCGGCGTCTACAACAAGGCGTTCTGCACGCTGGCCAAGACCTCCGGCTGGAATACCCGGAAGGCGTTCGAGGTGTTCGAGGGCGCCAACGCGGTGTACTGGACGGCCACCTCGAACTTCAACGACGGCGCCTGTGGCGTGGAGAAGGCGGCAGTCGACAAGGGCTACACCAAGGCCGACGTCACCGCAGCCTTCACCGCGGTCGGCGTGAGCTGCTCGGGCGGCGGCGGTGGCGGCACGGCGCTGCAGAATGGCGTGCCGGTCACCGGCCTGTCCGGCGCGTCCGGCTCCGCGAAGAACTACACGGTGGCCATCCCGGCCGGCGCCAGCAACCTGGTGATCTCGATCTCCGGCGGCACCGGCGACGCGGACCTGTACGTGAAGTTCGGCTCCGCACCGACCACCAGCAGCTACAACTGCCGTCCGTACCTCAACGGCAACAACGAAAGCTGCAGCTTCTCGGTGCCGTCGACGGGTACGTACTACGTGATGGTGCGCGGCTACACGTCCTACTCAGGCGTGACGCTCAAGGCCACGTGGACTCCGTAAGGCCGTGATTTCCGCACCGCCGCCGTGGCGGTGCGGAAGCAGGGAAGCGAGTCAGGGAAGCCGGTGGGCGCGCGTCGCCCACCGGCTTCTTTTTTCGCTGTTGGTAGCAAGGAATCGCGCCGCGCCGAGCCCATGAGGAGGCTCCGTACCGCGTCGTCGTGACCGTGATCACGTCTCGCCGACAACTCTTCGCCGGCATCCCGGATGCCTTCACACACGGGCATCCGCAAACGTTTAACCTTTCGCGATCCTTAAGTTCGTTCGACCAGCAAAGGGAAGCGTCCGGCATGGAGACCAAGACGAAAGCCGACCTCAAGTCCGGCCAGCAAGGAGGCAAAGTCAGCTTCGACGTGGCTGCGGAACACAAGGAGACGGTGGCGGGGGTAGGTGTGACTTTCTCCGTCGGCGCGAGCAGCACCGATTCGATCGAGCAGAAAGCCGACGGCGACAACGTGAGCTGGAAAGCCACCAGCGAGGTCGTCACCACGGTGAAGGCCGGGTTGGACGTCAAGCAGGCCCAAGTCAAGACCGAGCACGCGGAAGGCGTGAAGGTCAGCTACAACGTCGTCGTCCCCAAGGACGCAGCCCAGCGTCTGGATCCCACTACCGTCAGCCCGTACGACCCGGCCACGATGCCCGTCGGCTCCAAGGTGTCGCTCGACGGCTCGGTCATCCAGAAAACCAAGGTGAGCGGGGCGTTCAACCACGTGGCGCTCGAGTCGCGCCAGTCGGTGGAGGAAGGGAGCGTCGTCGCGATCGAGAAGAAGTCCGACCATGTCGTCCGCGTGGTGACCGGGCCGAAAGAAGCGGTGGCCAATTACGGCGGGTTCGGTGTGGTCTTCGACGACGCCAGCGTCATGCTCGGCAGGGAAGACAAGCTCGATTACAACCAGCAGTTGAAGACCGCGGAGTTCGATCTTTCCACGCCGGAGGGGCAGGCCGCGTACAACCAGTTCCTCGGGCTGGGCGGGTTGCCGGACCAGCCGGGTCCCGGGGTTCCGGACGTGGCCGTGGTCGAGCGCCTGAGCTATTCGTCGGCCACGCAGCTGGGCCTGAAGGTGAGCAAGCTCGAAGAGAACGCCGAGCTGCAGAAGAACACCGGCGACGTGGAGGTGACCCGACGTCCCGATGGGACGCTGCGATCGATGACGCAGAAGATCCACTACGACTCCGGCGTCCCGCTGTCCATCCAGTCGAAGTTCGACGACAAGGGCCAAGAGCTGCTGTCCGAGCGCCGTTATGTTTTCACTTTCGACGCGAACGAACAGAACATCCCTTACCTGCAATGCCTGCCGATTCCCGGCGCCAACGAGCTGGACATCAAGCCGGGACAGAAACTGTCCCTGGTGTTGACGGAAGAGCAGATGCAGCAACTGCAACGGGATGTACGCCAGGCCGCTCCATGGCCGGCGGATGCCCAGCCGTGGATCCAGTCGGGGCAGCCGCAGGACGACCCCTCGAAGGTGTTCGCGCTCCGGATCGCGGCGACGCATGGCGACCAGTACCGGGTTGTGGACGCGATGTACAACCTGTACCTCTCCAAGGCGTTGCCGGGCGCGCAGTTGCCCGGAACACTCCAGGTCGAAGGCAAGGCCCCGGCCTTGGTGCCCGACAAGCCGGCTGCCAGCCAGGCGACATCTGGTTTTCAAGCCGCTCAAACCGCCAGCTTCGCCGATGCCGCTCACCCGGGCCATGGCTTGTTCAACCAGATTCGCGGCCACGTCCACGCGATGGATGCGCAGTACGGGCGCGTGCCCAACGAGCAGAGCAGCAACCTCGCGGGCATGCTGACGGTGGCGGCGGTCGCCCAGGGCATCACCCGCGCCGAGGGTGTGGCGCCGAACGCGAACGACGCTTCCACGATGTACGTCTATGGGGCGCCGGGCCGCACGTACGCCGAGGTACCGACCGTCCAGGCGCTCAACACCCCCTTGCCGGTGAGTTCGGCGGCTTACCATCAGGCCGCGCAGCAGGCGCAGGTGTCCCAGGCAGCGCAAGCCCAGCAGGCCCAGCAGGAGAACTTGCAAGCCCAGGTCGCCAGCCGCTGACGCGGGCACCTGTCGTTGCACGAACCAGGGCTGCCGCCTTGCGCTATCATTCGCGCCCCATCCGCTCTGCGAGTGATCGTCCCATGCGCCTGTGATGCCGTCGTTTCGACGACCGTTCGACTCCGTCCATAGCGATGGAGGCGATGTGCGACATCACGGGAGCAAGCATGATGGAATCCTTGTTGACGCTGCAGCGCGCGGCGTTTGCCTGGCCTGACGGCCGGCGCCTTTTCTCCGATCTCGACGTTCAACTCGATCGGCGCCACACCGGCCTGGTCGGGCGCAATGGCGTGGGCAAGAGCGTGCTGGCGCAGTTGCTCGCCGGGCAGCTCGAACCCACCGAAGGGCGATGCCAGCGCATGGGCAGCGTGCATTACGTGCCGCAGCTCGTGTCCTGCCCGCCGGGCGCCACCGTGGCCTCGGTGCTCGGCGTGCGCGCGGCGCTGGATGCGCTGGATCGCATCGAGGCGGGAAGCGTGGATGCCGCGGATTTCGACGCCGTGGCCGAGCGCTGGAACCTGCGGCAGCGCGTGGCTGAGCTGCTCCAAGAGCACGGCCTCGGTGACCTCGCGCCGGAACAGTCGGCCACCACGCTGAGCGGCGGCGAGCTGACGCGTCTCGCCCTGCTGGGCGGATGGATGGCCGAACCCGATGTGCTGATCCTGGACGAGCCGACCAATCATCTGGATCGCACGCAACGCGAGCTGCTGTTGCGGACTGTGCGTGCGTGGTCCAAAGGCTTGCTGGTCGTCAGCCACGATCGCGAGCTGCTGTCGGACATGCAACGCATCATCGAGCTGTCGCCTACCGGGCTGCGCGATTACGGCGGCGGCTACGCTTTCTATGCGCAGGCGCGAGCTCAGGAGCAGGAGCGTGCACTACAGGAACTGGAGCACAGCAAGGCCGAGCGCCGACGAGCTGAGGCGGAGGCGCGCGCGAAGCAGGAAAGTCTCCAGCGCCGGCAGGCGCGTTCCACACGCGAGGGTAAGGAGGCCAATCAGGCGGCCATCCTGCTCGGCGGACGCAAGCAGAACAGCCAGGTCAGCGCGGGCAAGCGCCTGATTGAACTGGATGCGCAGCGAGAGACGCTCGCTCAGCGCGTGCGGGAGGCGGCACGGCAAGTCCGGGAAGATGCCGACATCGCTTTGCTCGCGCCCAGGACGACCGCGGCGGGCCAGCGCAAGGCCGCCACGCTCGAAGGCGTCCGGCTTCCGTACGGAACCGCAGCCGGGCATCCGCTCGACCTGATCGTCCTGGGGCGGCAGCGCGTCGGCGTGACGGGTGCGAACGGCGGCGGCAAGTCCATACTGCTGAAAGTGCTCGCCGGGCTGGAGCGCCCGGTGGAGGGACGCTGCGATGTCCACGTGCGGGCAGCCCTGCTGGATCAGCAGCTGGACCTGCTCGATCCGGACGCGTCGGCGTTGGAGCAACTGCTTTCGGCGCATACGGCGGCTGGGGAGTCCGACATGCGTACCCGACTGGCCTTGCTCGGACTGGCGGGCGACGCGGCCCTGAAACCGAGCGCCCGGCTCAGTGGCGGGGAACGCCTGAAGGTGGCGCTCGCCTGCGTGATGTACGCCGAGCATCCGGCCGAACTGCTGCTGCTCGACGAGCCGACCAATCATCTGGATCTGCGCTCGGTGGAGGCGGTCGAAGAGATGCTGCGCCAGTACCGCGGCGCGCTGGTCGTGGTCTCGCACGACCAGGTTTTTCTCGATGGGCTGATGCTCGACCTCCGGCTTGAAGCCGGCAGCGATGGCTGGCGCCTGACCGGAATGGGCGAAGTGGCGTAGCGGGTCGCGAAGATGCCGATGGCAAGCAGGCCATCGGAGGCGTGCCGAAAGAAGGCCTGCGGCGATGGAACGACCTTTGGGGCGTAGTCCTCGCCTACGGCGTATGCCTCAGCGCGGCAACCGCTTCCATCCCGTCAACGGGATGTCGCCGTTCGGCCGTGGTGGCACCTTGTAGCTCAGCCGGTCGCCGCTGAGCATGTAGCTGCGCACCTGGGTGGTGCCTTCCCAGTTGGGGAAGGTGGAGCCTTCGATGTGGAAGGTCAGTGTGTGTTTCGCCGGATCCATCTCGACGGTGCCGTAGTGCGAGCTGGTGCCCATCAAGGCGGCGCGGATCTCCTCCGGCGTGCCCTGGCCCTTGTCGTTCGCGGCGAACTTCGGCCGGGAGCCGTTGAAGATGAAGATCGTGTAATGCCCCTGGGCGTCGACCTGCATCACGCCCTTGGGCGCATCGCCGTAATCGTGCGCGCGCGTGCCGTCGGAGTGTTGCACGTCCGCGAAATCCAGTGCCCAGGTGCCTTCGATGGCGGCGACCGGCGTCGTCATGGGGTGAGCCTCCTTGGCGCCGAGGGCGAAGCTGGCGGCGAGGGCCAGGCTGGCGAGCAGAAGCGTTTTGCGTAACGTCATGGGATGTCCTCGAACGGTGCGCGAAAAGCCTAGTGCGCGCGCGCCGCCGAGAACACAGGCCCAGGCGTATTTCAGTCATTGGAAAATGCCATGGATGGCGTCGAAGTCCGGCCGCTCCACGCAAGCGTGCGTCGCGAAGCGGCATGGCCGCGGTCCGCGCACACCATCGTGGGTGTGCGGGGCGTCGTTCAAAGGTGGTCGTTGCCCTCGATGCGTTGCAGGAACTCATAACGCGCCGCGTCGCGATCGACGATGGTCCGTGTATCCGCGCCAATCACCTGGCGCGACAACCCTCCGTCCTGGTCCGTCGCCACCGGCCAGTGCGGCAGCCCGGGGCCGTTCGGATCGCCCGTCTTGATGAATTGCGCCCAGTAAGCCTGCGTGAGTTCGGAGACGCGGCGATCGGTGTCGGTCCAGGCATACACGGTATTGCCGGGCAGGTTGCCCAGCGCGTATTCGATCTCGCCGCTGTGCACCGCACCGGCGTCCGGGCCGGCGCTGCCGTCGCGCTTGGCCGGGCGCGCCTGAGTGAAATAGTAGTAATAGACCGGCGACTTGCCGGTCTGGCGATGCGCGCGCATCCATGCCCAGGTCGAGAACGCAATGAAGCGGTCGCCCGCGAGCGCCGTGCCGGAAGCCTTGACTTGTTCTTCGGTTTCGCCCGGATAGAGCTTGAGCGCCTCGCCGGCATGCTTGCCATAGAGCTTCTGCACGGCGGCGCGATAGTTGGCGGGCGTCGGCGCCTGGTCCTTCCCGAGCAGGTTGAGGTAGCTGCCTTCCTGCGAGTTCGCGCCCAGCAGCAAAGGAATGTGCGCCTGTTCGCCGGCCGCGTAGATGTCCTTGGGCAGGCGAGGGAAGAAATAGCCGTCGACATCCGGGCGGAATTCGGGCACGCCCTGCTGGCCCGCGGCATCGAGCAGCGTCTGCGCGCTCATCGCACGCAGCTCCTTCAGCGAATGCGCGCCGACCCGGCGCTGGAAGTCGTCGCCTTCGCGCATGGCCTGGGCCAGCGGTGTCGGGTTGAGGTTGCCGAGCATCGAGCCGCTCTCGCCGATGGCGCGCTGCATCAGTCCCTTCGACAGGGGCGAGGCCATCTGCGCCGAGACCGACATGGAGCCCGCCGATTCGCCGCCGATGGTGACCTGCTCCGGATCGCCGCCGAACGCGGCGATATTGCGCTTCACCCATTCCAGCGCCGCATGCTGGTCGAGCAGGCCGTAGTTGCCGGCGGCATGCCGCGGCGATTCGGCGGCGAGCGCGGGGGTGGCGAGAAAGCCGAAGACGTCCAGCCGATAGTTGACCGTGACCGTCACGATGCCGCGCCGGGCAAGGGCGGCGCCGTCGTAACGCGACTCCGAGCCGTCGCCGCCGATGAAGCCGCCGCCATAGAAGTACACCAGCACGGGCAGCTTCTTTCCCGCGCCGTCGGCAGGCGTCCAGACGTTGAGATAGAGGCAGTCCTCGCTCATGCCGTCGGAGCGGAACACCATGTCGCTGAAGATCGGGCGCTGCATGCAGCGCGGACCGAAGTGGTCGGCCTTGCGCACGTCCTTCCAGGCCACGGCAGGCTGCGGCGGCTTCCAGCGCAGCGGCCCCACCGGCGGGGCGGCATACGGGATGCCCTTGAACGCGTTCAAGCCGGTGCCGGCGTCGTGGATGCCGGACAGGCGCCCCGTGGCGACTTCCGCCGACGGCGCGGCATCCGACGCCAGAAGCGGCGAGGTGGCCAGGGCGATGGCCAGCCCGAGGAACATGCGGCGCGGATGCGTGGTGGCTTTGAACATGAGGAGGTCCCGAAGCTGTGAAAAGGGCGTCACGGCGGTGACGGCCGATGGTAGCCCGTGCGGTTCGCACCTGTCGTGCACGTGTCCGCGCCGGGTCGGATCGCGTGGCGATTATCTAAGGCAAAGCGGGTTCAGATATCCGCTGCGCGGACTTATGTTTTTGCCGGGAAAATCCAGGCATCACGGCGATGCGCCTGACCGTGCGCGAGTGCGGAGAAGAGCGCGTGCCCGCGACGCACCATGGCGTTTCGCCAACGCGTCGACATCCTCGCGGGCGAGCCTTCGGTATACAGCGTGGCACGCCATGCCGGCTTCGAAGCTTTCCCCCTGCAGACGGAAAGTCGCGAGCGTTCGGATCGCCGGCGATGGCGTCGGCCCTTCGACGCTCCCGCGGCGACATGGCCTCCGCTCGCCTTGCGGCGCCGCGGAGCGGCGGGACGCGCAGGCCGCGGCACACATGCAAATGACGTTCTTCCATGACGGCGGCGACGCCTGTTCGCCGCCTCGCTCCATTCACCCAGGGGTAAATCATGCCGATCGCACGCACTGTTCTTTGCACTCAGCTATTCGCCGCCCTCGTTTTCGCGCAGGCCTCAGGCCTTGCCCACGCCCACCACGCATCGTCGGATCGAACGTCCGCCGCCGCGATGCCGCATGGCGGCGACGCGCCGGCCTCTCGCACCACCATCACAACGGCCACGGCGCTGACCGCCCGTCCCAACGACGGCTCCGGCTACTGGCCCGACTTCTCCAACACCGGCTATGCCCACACGCCTGCGAACGCCGGCGGCCTCGGCCTGGGCGCCTATCCGGGGCGCCTGACCGACTACGCCAGCGGGATGAGCGCGACGAAGCCGATCATCGTGACCTTTCCGGACCACAGCGTCATCGCCTTCAAGCGATTCCTTGCATCCAAGGTGGTGATCTACGGCGACGACCTGACCTTCGTCGGCTGCCTGTTCGAAGGCACGGATCCGGACGACAACCTGGTGCAGCTGTATGCGCACACCGCCGTCAAGTTCCTGTATTCGACGTTCAAGCCGGCGGCGTACGCGATGCCGCCGGGCAATGACGGTACGGTCTCTTCGGCGCATACGACGCCGGGCACGCCGTACAAGCAATCCTGGCAGCTGGTGACGACCATGGATGAAGCGGTGGCCACCATGGATCACAACGATATCTGGGGCAATGCCGGCCTTGAAATGACGACCGGCTTTGCGGATCGCCCCTCCGTATGGACCAACAACTACATTCACGATGCCGCGGACACCTCGCACAACGTCTATCACCATGACGGCATCGGGCCGCAGAGCGAAGGCAATGGCGGGCCGATGTTCATCGATCACAACACGATCGCCTCGCTGGGCAACACCAATGCCCTGGCGCTACAGGGCGACGGCGTCTACGACCACATCACTTTCACCAACAACTACGTCTCGGGCTACGGCTACGCGCTCAGCTTCGGCGTGCTGAACAACGCGACGAACCTGACCGTCACGGGCAATGTGTTCTCCGCGGAGCTGCGCGAACTGTGGGGGCCGCTCTACGGCAATCTCTGGGGCGGCACGGCGCAGGGGTCGGTCTGGCGCAACAACGTCTATCAGGTGCGCCAGGGCGATGGGAACACGTCCTTCACGCCCGTGGATAACGGCCGCTATTGGTGGCCGACGGACGACCTGAGTCATGCGGAGGATTACGCCGACTGAGGCGATCTGCCGGCGGAGGGGCGGAGACGCCGTGCGCACCGTCCCATCGGGCGTGACCTCTGGCAGAAGGCGAGGGATCGCGGGCTTCTTATCTTCGGCACCGTTCGTATCGATCACTGCGGCGACGGCGCTTCATACGCCGTCGCCGCGCCGCCCGCTTCTGCGATGGGGACTCGAATGCATGGACGTCCGAACGATTCTGCTGTTATCTGCATTGATCCTGCTGCTGGGCTGTACGAAGGCAGCCCGGCGGGACATGAAGGACGATCGCGCCGCCATGCACCGGCAACCGCTGGAGCTTCGGGGTGACGCCGGCGTACCTGCTGCGACCATCGCGGTGGATGGGCAGGTGAGCATCGGGAAGGAGTCCGTGCCGACGACGGAGGCGCAGCGCGGCGCCACCCTCGATTACCGGGCCGCTTCGCTCGCCCTGGCGGACATGTCATTCGATACCGCCGATCACTTGACCAAGTTCGCCGTGCCGCGCCTGCTGCTGAGCTCGATCGTGCACGGTTTCGATGGTGCGTCGCGCGGTATCGAGGCGGACGCGCAGAAGGCCACGCATACGCCGGCGTTCTGCTCATCGCTCGATCAGCTGCGGCAGAAGCAGGACGCCATGGTCGCCGAGGTGGAGCGCCTGCGTCCTTATGCACGGCTGACGCAGGAAGACGTCCTCGATTGCCGGGCGGGCCGCCCGTACCGCCATTCGATCTGAGGCGAAGCGCCGGCCGCCGCATCCGCCGCGCATGCGGCTGGTTGCGGGGATGGCGCGGAAGGAGCGTCAGGCCACTACCGACGGCCATGCCGGCGACGCCGCCCTGGCATTCGCTTCGAGAAACACCATGCGCGGTGCCGGGTGCATCAGGAAGTTCTGGTGCGAGATGTTCCAGGCATAGGCGCCGGCGAGCGGGAACAGCAGGCAGTCCCCCGGTGCCAGCGCCTGCACGGGTTGCGCGCGCGCCAGCACGTCCTTGGGCGTGCAGAGCTGGCCGACCAGGGTGACGCGTTCGTTTTCGATCGCCGGCGGATGCGCGCCGCGCAGGATGCGGAACGGATGGTCGTGCCCCTGTGCCGGCGGCGTGCGGAAGTGATGGGTGCCGCCGCGCGCCACAGCGAAGTACTCGCCATGGCTGCGCTTCACGTCGATCACCTCCATCACGTACCAGCCGCAGGTCACGCTGACGTAGCGGCCCGGCTCGAAGCGCAGGCGCAGGCCGCGCGCGTGCTCGCGCAGCACGCCGCGCAGGCCCTGGCAGAACTGCAGCCAGTCGAACGAGGACGCGGGCTCGGCGTAGTCGACGCCGAAGCCGCCGCCGGCATTCACCATGCCGACGTCCAGACCGTAGGTGGCGTTCCACCGGTGCACGACGTCGAGATACGCCCGCACCAGGTCCAGCTGCATGCGCGCGTCCTTTTGATGGGACATCAGATGGAAATGGAAACCCTCCAGGCGCAGTCGCGGATGCCGGCGCAGCATCGCCACGGCCTGCGGCAGATCGCCTTCGTCCATGCCGAACGGCGTGGGCTTGCCACCCATCATGAGGCGCGTGTCGCTGATGCCGGGCACGGCGATGTTCATGCGCAGGAAGACCGGTACCTGCTTATCCGATAGGTCGGCGATGGCGGCCAGGCGCGCGAGTTCGCCCAGGCTTTCCACGTGAAGCGTGCAAGCGGGCAGCGATGCGGCCAGGGCCAGCTCGCTGTCCAGCTTGCCGGGGCCGCCGAACAGCAGCGGATGCCCTGATTGCCGTTCGTGCAGCCAGCGCAGTTCGCCGCCCGAGGCCGCTTCGAAGCCGTGCACCCACGGCGCGAGGGTGCGCAGCAGGGGCGCTTCGGGATTGGCCTTGGCGGCGTAGTAGAGCTCGCAGCCGTCGGGCAAGGCCTCGCGCATCCAGCGCACGTGCCGCTCCAGGGCCTGCAGGTCGTAGATGTAGGCGCAGATGGGTTCGGGCGATTCCGCCCGCCATTGGGCGATCGCGGCTTCGATGGGTTCGGGAAAACAGTGAAGTGTCATGGCGCGTGTCTTCGCGGGGGCTCGTCACGCCACCTGGCGCGCGACGGCCTGGGGCCGGATCGGGTTGGCGATGTAGGTGTAGTCGGAGTCGCGGTCGGCGCGCTTGAGCAACCGTGTGCGCAGGTTGTTCTTGCTGGGCAGTCCTGCGCCCTCCAGCAAGCCTTGTAGCAGGGGCTGCGCGCCGTGCCGGTCCTGCCAGCGCTGCGCGATGCCGCCGACGGCGTCCCAGAGCCGGTCCTCGAGCGCGGCATCGCCGTCGGCGAGATGGAAGATGGCTTCGGCAATATTGTTGACCAGCGCGCAGTAGCCGATGCGCTTCCAGCCCAGGTCCTGGCTGTACAGGACGGACTGGCGCGCGCGTTCCGACAGTTCGTCCAGCTGCCGGTCCGTCCACCGCTCGCTCACCAGCTTGGTGCCTTCCAGGTCGCGCACCCACACGCGCGAAGGCAGGCCACGGTCGAAGCCGATCACGGTGTTCTGCAGATGCGGTTCGAGCACGATGCCGTGCCGGAAAAAGGCCAGCCACACGCCGTCGAGCAGCAGGCCGGCATACGCTTCGAACCAGGCGACGGCTGCGCGGGCATAGCCGCCGGCAGACACCGTCGTGCGGAGCATGGCCTTGCATACGCTGGCACCATGGCGATCGACGGCGAACAGCGCGCCGGCAACCTGCGGGTGGTAGCGCTCGCGCACCAATGCGCCAGGGTTGTCGCGATAGAGGATGCCGAAGCTTTCGACCAGCGTCCGCTGCGCGTCGGGCGCGCCGCCCAGCGCACCGAAGTCAAGGGTGGTCGCCGCCGGCTCGGGCAGCACGCCGAAGCCGGGCACGCGTTCGCCCACGTCGCGCCATGCCGGCTCCAGCAGTTCAGTCATCGCCACCGCGCTTTCCAGCTCGTACCAGGCGTTCTTGCGCACACAGTTGGTGAGGCGCACGTGGATCGACATCTTGAGGAAGTAATCCAGCTCCGCGCGATACAGCGTGCGCACCGAGGACGTGGGCTGGACGTTCATGCCGCGCGTTCCGAGCGGCTCGATCCAGCCGCGGCTGCGTGCTTCCTGCAACAGCGGGTTCGCCAGCACGCGTTCGACTTCCCAGGGGTGGCAGGGATAGAAGTCATCCGCGCCGGCCACCTTCGCGAGCGTGGCCCGGACATCGCGACCGAGCGTGCGCAGCAGGCGCGGATCGATGCGGAACCAGTACAGCGGGAACTCGCCGCGGATTTCCGGCGAGCAGGCCAGCATGGGTTCCAGCGGCACGCCGTCGCGGCTCTTGGGCGCCGGATGCATGGCATGTCCCCACAGCATGCCTTGCTCGGCGTCGATCAGGCTGTCGCCGCGCGTCGGCGCCGCGGCCGCGCGTTCCAGCAGATGGCGGGTGATGGCGATGCTGTTGTCGGACTGCGCGAGCAACTCCTCGTTGAAGCCGCATTCCGGCGCCAGCCGCTCCAGCAGGAAGTGGATCGTGGTGCGCGCGTCGGCACAGCGCCAGGCCTCGCCCGCGGCCTTGAGGTACGGCGCCGAGGCATAGGTACAGCGCCCGAGCCGGCTGCCGTAGACCAGGCGCACGCACAGCGCGTAGCCGGGCTGGTCGAAGCCGATGCGCAGCAGCGGCCCCTCGCCGCAGGCCAGGCCGGCGGGCCGATCGAGACCGCGGTAGTCCAGGTCGGCCTGGCCGTCGGGCAGGGCGAACTCGCGCAGATAGCAATTCAGCCAGCGCTCGATGGCCTGTGCGCCGGCCTGGGCCGCATACCACTGTTCACGTATCGCTTGCTGAGACATACGGTGGCCTCTGTGGATGGAAGAGAAAGACACGTGCCGCGCAGGCGAGCGCACCCGCGCCCGCGCAGGCGGCGGCGACGAACGGCATGGCGAACCCCCAGCGATGGACCAGCACTCCGGCGGCGACACCGCCCAGCGCGCCGGCCCATTTGCCGCAGGCATCGAAGCGACCGAACAGGCGGCCCGCGCCGCCGCGGCCGGCAAGCAGGCTCAGCGCGCGATTGAGTCCGCCGATCGCCAGCAGCATGCCGATGCCGTAGAGCACCCGCGCCGGCGCGAGCCAGAACGGAACGGCGATCAGCGCATGGATCACGCATGCGACCGCGAACAGCGCAAGGCCGGCCAGCAGGGGGCGCTGCGGCGCCGGCGAGCGGGTGCGCAGCCACGGCAGCAGTGCGAGGTACACCAGGTGCGGCAGGCTGTAATACAGGCCGGCATGGCTGTCGCTGGCGACGCCGAGCGCTTCGCTATAGGAGATGAAGTAGGGAAAGGTGACGACCATCGCGAAGTAGAACAGGAACTGCACGCTCAGCAGCGGCCACCATTCGCGCGCGTCATCCTGCATCTCTCCCGCGGCGCTGGTGCGCGGCTTCCGGGCCGGGGCTTCGACGGTATCGGCCGGCAGCAGCCAGGTGAGCGCGAGGGCCAGCAGCGGCAGCAGCGCGAGATAGCGATACAGCGCGTGCGCCCAGCCGAACTGCATCGCCAGGCCGAGCAGCGCGGGCGCGGTCACCATTGCCAGCCGCGCGGAGAACTGCGTCCAGTCCAACGCGCGCGTCAGTGATGCACCTTGCGATTGCGTGGCCAGATAGGCGTTGGCTGCCGCCAGCGAGCCGCCGCAGGCGCCCTGGATGACCAGGGCGAGCACGAACCAAGGCAGGCTGGGTGCGAAACCGGCCAGCACGAAGCCCAGCGCCAGTCCCGCCTGCGCGCGCATCAGCGAGAGCTTGCGGCCGTAGCGGTCGGCGAGGCGTCCCCAGGCAGTGGCGGTCAGCGCGGTGCAGACGGTGGGCAGCACATAGAGCAGGCCGCTGAGCCAGTCCGGCGCGCCGGGTGCCAGGCCGGCGAGCACGCGCGGCATGAACACGGGCATGCCCAGCGCGGTGAAGGCCGCCAGATAATGCGCGGCCAGTACGGAGGCGAGCGTGCGCATCAGCCGGTTCCCTCGACCGGTCGCGCGAGTTCCGCGGCATCGTCCAGCCGCATGAAGTTGGGGCCGCTATCACCGTAGAACTTGTTGATGTCGCTCGCGCCAGTAACGCGCTTGCTCAACAGGCTGCCCGCGCTGAGGAGGTACTTCACCGGCAGCCAGGGCGATTGCAGCAGGCGTTCGGCGGGACGCGTGTCGACACCTTCGCGCCGGAGTTCGTCCAGGGTGTCGCGCAGGATGCCGCGCAGCGCGGCGTACATCGGCTGCCGCCAGCCGGCTTGCCACTCGGCGATGCCTTCGAGCACGGCCAACAGGTCCAGCTGCAGGATGATGGTGCAGAACATGCGCGCGAGCGCATCGTCGCCCTCCACCGGGATGCGCGGATCGCGCAGCGGGCCGAACGCCGCGATCGCCGGCAGCCGCTCGCGCAGGCGCGGGAGCAGGACGCGGGCCGAATCGTTGTCCTTCATCAGCAGTCGCGGCGGCTGTTCCGGCGTATAGATCAGTACGGTGTTCTGCTGGTTCGCCTCCAGCGCCACGCCATAGACCAGCCACAGGCGCAGGTGCACGCCGCACAGCAGCCCGGCGTAAGCCTGCCACCAGTCGAGCAGGTTGCCCTGGTGGAAGCGGTCGGCGAGGTGCGCGGCGAAGGGACGGCCGTCGGGCATCGTGGCGCACAGGGCCGCGGCCGGAACCAGGCTGCTGTCGGGTAGGGAAGGGTAGCCGCGCACGAGATAGGCCAGATGCTTCGCTTCGTCGACGTGTCCGCCATGCGCCTCGTCGGCGTGCAGGTAACGGTCGCGCAGCGCGTCATCGTTCTCCGCCAGCGCGGTCAGCGCCCGCTGGAACCAGTGGCCGTCGTACAGCGTCGACGGCTTGATCAGTCGCAGGTTGAGCGCGCCGAGCGTGCGCATCAGCAGCGGCAGCTTGATGTGGTGGCCCGGGTGCTCCACGGGCATCACCGTGCGTACCGACAGCGTGGGGCGGACCCACAGCCATGCGCGCGGCGCACGCTGTGCCTGCGGCGGCAGGGGAAATGCCTCGTCGCCGTGCAGGCGGACCCAGGTCAGCGGGTGCACCGGCAGCAGGGCGTGGGTCGAAGCCAGCGCCTCGTCCAGGCCCACGTCCGTCATGCTCGGCCAGAACGA
Source organism: Dyella sp. BiH032 (assembly GCF_031954525.1). NCBI lineage: Bacteria > Pseudomonadati > Pseudomonadota > Gammaproteobacteria > Lysobacterales > Rhodanobacteraceae > Dyella > Dyella sp. BiH032. The sequence goes on along the minus strand of NZ_CP134867.1, from coordinate 2,859,913 downwards.
GGGCGGCTCCGTGGTGAGCTGCAAGGCGTCCCGCGACACCGCCAGCCAGCGCAACGGGAAGCAGGGGTCGAACTCAGGGGCGTACGCGCGCATATCGTCCTCGCCGAAGCCCGACTTGGCGCGCGCCGTGGGATAGAACGGATGGTCGCGGTAGCTCGCCACCTGGTCGGCGCGCAGCGCGCGTTCGTGCCAGGTGGCACCGTCGAGTGCGTCGGCAAGTGCGCCGCCGCGGTCCTCGTAGGCCTGCCGGGCCAGTGCGCGATGTTCGGCGGCGCAGCGGGCCTCGATCGCATAGTCCAGATGCAGCTGCCGGGTCTCCTCGTCGAGTCCTTCCGACAGCAGGGTCAGCCAGGCATCCGCGCCGTGCTCGTAAATGCCACCGTCCGGCGTTTCGCGCAGCCAGCCATCGCCGGTGGCGCACAGGCTCTGCATGTAGTCGCTGCTGCGCACGGGCAACCAGACCGGCCCGGCAGGAAGGTGCGGAATGCGCCACCACTGTTCCGGAGCGGACGTTCCTGGCCAGGCCTGCCGCAGGGCGGGTGCGGGCGTGGCCTCGCTGCCGCGATGCACGATGCCTCGCACGTCTTCCCGCAGGCAGCAGTCGATGATGCGCCAGGCGATATAGGCATGGTCGTCGCGTGACGGATTCATGCGTCGACCTCCTGTGCCGTGGCGATCTGCCAGTGCAGTTCCGGCTCGACCGCGTGCAAGGCGCGGTCGAGGTCGTGTTCCGTGTCCGCCACGATGCTCAGCGCGCCCAGGTAGTCCTTGTTGGAGCGGCTGAGGCGGATCTCCTCGCCCTGCCGGCGCAGGCGGCGGTAGGTGATGTGCGCAGCTTCATGCTGCTGTGTGCGATCGTCGCTGCTGCGGACCAGCCGCCCTTCCTCGCGCGCGACGTAGTAGCGCACCAAGGCATGCGCGCTCGATGGCTGCAGCGGCGTCAGCGGCTGGCCCAGATGCAGGCGCAGGATGGTGTCGAACCAGCGCTGGCCGTACATGCGGTCCAGCATGAATTCGCGGCCGTCGCCGATGCTGCGGTAGTTGATCTCGACCAGCGCCGGGCCGCGCTCGGTGAGAATGAACTCACTGTGGCAGACGCCGAAGTCCACGCCGAAGGCCAGTACCTGGGCGAGCGCCTGCTGCCGCTGCCGCGTGCTGGCCGGACCGTTCCAGCGGGCTTCCAGTTCGATGAAGTGCGGCGGCTCGGAGAGCGTCACGTCGAAGCCCCCGACGGCTTGCGTGCGGTGGCGATCGCTGAGCGTTTCGAGCGTGAACAGCGGCCCGTGCAGGAACTCCTCCAGCAATACGGCTCGCCCGGGGTGGCGCTGCCAGAACGCCTGCAGGTACGACTGCAGCTCGCCGGCATGGGCGCACAGCTGCACGTCGAGGCTGGCCACGCCTTCGCGCGGCTTGGCGATCAATGGCCAGGGCGCATTTGCCGGCGCGGCCTGGCCGGGCAGCAAGGTGGCATACCAGGGCGTGGGCAACCCCAGCGACTGCAGGCGTTCGCGCATGGCGGCCTTGTTCTTCGCCGCGTAGCAGACGCGCCAGGGTTTGCCAGGCAGGCCGAACGCTTCGGCGACGAGCGCGGTAGCGGTCTGCAGGTGGTCGCTGTTGGAGAACACCGCCGCAGGACGAATGCCTTCGCCGTGCAGCAGGTCGATCACGCTCAGCGGATTGAACACATCGCATTCGAGGATCCGTTCCGGCGCGTGCTGCGGCTCGCGGCCGAAGTGTTCCAGGTGTTCAAGCCGGTGATCGGTCACCAGTACCACGGGCAGGCCGAGGCGCCGGGCGGCCGGAAGGAATCCGTCGGTGACCGCCGCATGGCGTACGTGGGTGAGGATCACCAGGGGTGACAGGTTGTCGGTCATGTCGGGCATCCGTGGGCAAGGGCCGCGTTCGGCGAAGCCGGGATGCCGTTCTGGCCATGGCGCTGCGCGCGCATCGCCATCCACACGCCATCCTCGGCGGTTCGCGCCGACGCGGTCGTTTCGTCTGTGATGGCTGGGCCGGGCGGAAAGCGCCGGCTGGCTGGTTAATGTCGCAGTCCGCGACCGGCACCGGGTGCGTCGCCCGCGTAAGCGGATCGGCGTCGCCGCGAAGTCAGGCTCGGAGCATCCCCTGTACCGGCATCGAGGGGACTCGGAAGAGCGCCGAAATCCTTGCCGATGCGGACGAGCCATGTTGCTTGGCGACAAGTATGTTTGACGTCAACGTCCGGTTGCAGCAGCGAGACAAGGCGTGTGATCGCTGCCGCATTTTTGCCGCAATTTCCTGCAATTTTCGTTCGGCGCGCGGCGATGCGATGACATGGCGTGCGCGCCGCGGCCTCAGAATGTCAGTTCAATGCCCGCCGTCAACGTGCGCCCCGGTGCCGGCTGGCGGCCCCACGGACTGGTGTCGATACCGCGGTACCAGTAGCGCCGATCGAACAGGTTGTTCACCGCCAGCGTGCCTTTGAGCATGCTGCTGCCGGCCGCCATCAGGATCTGCGTGAGCTGCATGTTCCACACCCAGTACGAAGGCAGTTCGCCGACCGAAGCGATGGCGTTCTCGCGCACCGTATTGGCCGCGTCGCTGTACGCCCTGCTGAAGTAGTAGCTGTTCAGGGCGACCACGGTGCGGCCCGCGCCATAGCTCGCGCCAAGGTTTACCTGGTTGCGCGAGGTGTACGGCACGCGGCGGCCGGCGTACTGGCCGGACTCCTGGCTGGCATCCAGATAGGCATAGCCGGCGTTGAACTTCAGTGCGCGCAGGCCCGCCGGGCTCCATTCCAGTTCCACTTCCGCGCCCTGGTGGCGAGTCTTGCCCAGGTTGCCGTAGGTGCGCGTGGTGTTGTCGAGCTGGATCTGCTTGTCGAAGTCGATCCGATATACGTCGACGTTGATGCTGGTGCCTTCGGTCGGCATGTAGCGCGCGCCGGCCTCGTAGTTCCACGCCAGTTCCGAGTCGAGATTGTCGCCGTAGATGATCTGCGTCACCTGCGGCGCGCGCAGGGAACGCTGCGCGTCGGCATAGACATACCAGTGGGGGCTGGCCTTGTAGCCGACGGTAAGACCCGGCAGCGCGTTGCGCACGTTGTTGCGCGTGCTCGCGCCGCTGGCGCGGTTGAGGTAGGTGGAATCGAGATGCTCGTAGCGCAGGCCAGGCGTGATGGTCAGGCGGTCGCCGAACAGCCCCACGGCATCGCTGACGTAGGCCGACCAGGCGCGGTCCTTGAACTGCCAGTCGCGCACCAGAGTGTAGACGCCGTTGTCCAGGCCGGTGTTGCCGACGAGGAAGTCGATGTCTTCGCGCACTGCGCGCACGCCGGCGGTCCACTGCTGGGTGACTGCGCCGGAATCGATGTGCAGCGCGATGCGCGGCTCGCTGCCGTAGACCTTGAAGCCGCGCGGCGCGCTCTGCAGCAGTTGCGACGGCAGGTCCGGGCGCCACGTCTGAGTGGACAGGCGGCGCATGCCGACGATGAAGTTGCGGCTGCTGTCGGCGCTGAAGTTGGTCCAGGTGAACTGCGATTGGTCGAAGGGGCCCCAGGCGCCGAGGTCCTGCTGGTAGGTGAGCGAGGCGCGCGTGGTGCGCCCGGTGAAGCGGTCGAGCGGGCGGGTGGCCTGGCGCGGGTTTTCCTCGTAGTCGGCAGGCGCAAGCGCGCCGGCCATGTCCAGATTGGCGACGTAGCGCTGCACGCTGGCCTTCAACAGCTTGTCGTCGTCCAGCCACCACTCGGTGCGCAGGCGCACGTTCTTCACGTTGGTGTCGCTGTGGTCGCGCCAGTACTGGCCTTTGTTCCAGTCGGCATCCAGCTGCATGCCGAAGTTGGGCGTGAGGTAGCCGCCGGTGCTGACGGAGGTGTCGCGCAGGTAGTGGCCTGCGCCGCCGGCGGTGATCTTCTCGCCCAGCATGGTCGTCCACTGTTCCGGAATGGGCTTGCTGACCAGGTTGATCACGCCGCCCACGTTGTTGGGGCCGTACTGCACGGCCGCGCCGCCGCGCACGATGTCGATGCGGTCGATCTGGTTCATGGTGACCGGAAAGAGCGACAGGCTGGTCTGGCCATAGGGCGCGAGCGACAGGGGGATGCCGTCCTCCAGCACCTGCACGCGGCCGCTGCGGCTTTCGTACAGGCCGCGCAACATGATCTGCGGCAGAGCGCCGGTGCCGGTTTCGTCGAAAATCTTCACGCCGGGCACGCGCTGCAGCGCGTCGTCCAGCGAACGGTTCGCACCAGTGGCCAGGTCCTCGCTGCTGATCACCTTGCGGCTGCCCGCATAAGTGCGCACGTTCTCCTTCGACGACTGGCCGAGCACATTGCCCTGTACCTGCACGGCGTCGAGGTCGCGCGGTTTGTTCGTCGACGTAGTGTCGTCGGCATGGGCGCCCCCCGCGCACAGCGCGCAGGCGATGGACAGGCCGAGGAGATGCAAGCGGGGAGTGCCGATCACGAAACGGATTCCAAAGTGGGTTGAAGAAATCAGGGGGCGCGCAGGGCGGACGCGCGGTCGCGCAGCGCGGCGAGCAGGAGGCCGCGGTCTTCGCCGGCGAGCATCCAGCGCACGTCGCGCGACACCCAGTGGCGCAGCTGTTCGTCGGTGCGCGGATTGGGGCAGAAGGGGATGCCGGCTTCGTCGCAGCAGCGGGCGATGTGCAGCAGCCGTTGCCACACCTCCGCGTGCAGTGGCTGGGGGCCCAGGCCGAGGTCGAGCGCTAGATCCAGGGCGCCTTCCATCACCAGCGAGATGCCGGGGACGGCGAGGATGTCGGGCAGGGCACGCACACCTGCGTCGCTCTCGATCATGGGAACGACCAGGATTTCGCGATTGGCTTGTTCGATGTAATCCGGCAACGCCATCTTGCCGAAGCCGGTGACCCGCCCGCCCGTGATACCGCGGCGACCCAGCGGCGGGAAACGCGCGGCGGCGACGGCGCGCGCCGCCTGTTCGGCGGTTTCCAGACGGGAAATCACTACGCCCTTGGCGCCGGCATCGAGCACCCGGCCGATCAGCTTTTCGTCCACCTCCGGTACGCGCACCCAGGGGGCGCAGCCGCCGAGCTCGCTGGCGCGGATGGCGTGCTGGAGCTGGTCCGGCGAAACCAGGACGTGTTCCAGGTCGAGCAGAACGAAGTCATAGCCGGCGTGGCCCATCATTTCGCACAGCAAAGGGCTGGGCACGGATTGCAGCAGTCCGATGGATCGCGTCATGCAGGCTCGGTCCGGAAGAGGGCCGGGCAAGCATATTGGCAATGAGAATGATTATCAAATGCCGAGGTGGCCTCTGAGCCGACGAGGACGGCTTTTATGCGGAACAAGTCAGGCGGGAACGCATTCCATCAACCGATGGTGCGTCCCGTCGCTTGCCGATCTCCCTCGCATGCCGGCGCCTGCCGCGCCGACGAACCGCGCTGTGCTTCAGCGCATCCGCTTCAGCGCGAAGAGCGCGCAACCATGTGCAGGCAACTCGATGGTCATCCGGTTCGAACCATTCTCCTTGCGCCCAGCCCACAGTTCGCGGACACGGTAAGGCCCGGCATCCAGGCCCAGCTCGGCCCAGGGCGCATCGAGCGCGAGTGGTCGATCATCCAGATTGAAGACGGCCAGATAGCGCTCGCCATCCGCGCCGGAGGCGATCCAGACGCGCGCTTGCTCGAACCCCTGCGGTAACGCCGCGACCGGCCGGTTGTCACGGCTGTGCTGGTTGACGGCGATCACGGCCTTGTTGGTGATCAATCCGCGCGTGGCCGCGTCGAGCTGCGTCAGGTTGGCACCCAGGATCAGCGGCGAGCGCGCGATGGCGACGAGGGTGAACAGCGTGCGCTGTTCCTCCAGCGTGAGGCGCGAACGGCGCGGCTCACCCAGGCCGGGATGCGGCGCCAGCATGCCGAACGGCAGCATGTCGGCATCGGGCCAGCCGCCATCGCGTGCGTGGCCCGCCCATGCGGGCAGGCGTTCGAAGACGTCGCGCACGCCCATGGGGAAGTCGTCGTTGGGACGCGCACGGACGAACGTCCAGCCGTCCCACACGTCGTTGGAGATGCGCCACATCTGCCCGAACTGGCGAATCTCCTCCGCGTGCGACAACTGCGTCGGACCCGGCGAAAGGCTGAGCACGATGGGCCGTCCCGCCTTCTTGATGGCTCGTGCGATCTGGCGGATCTCGCTGCCCTTGTACGGATGATCGGCAATACAGTCGACCTTGAGGAAATCCACACCCCAGCGCGCGTACATGGCCAACATCGCGTCGTAATAGGCCTGGCCGGCCGGCGTGTCGCGCACGCCGTAGTTGCTGTCGTCCCAAGGGCAGGTGTCCGTGGTGTCGGCCGCTTCGTCAACGTGGAAGGCGGAACCCGCGATGGGCGAGCGCGCCGTCACCGCCTGCTTGGGAATGCCACGCACGATGTGGATACCGAACTTCAGCCCGCGCGCATGCACCCAGTCGGCGAGCGGCTTGAAGCCTTGCCCATCGGCGGCGGAAGGAAACCGGTTGAGCGCCGGCACCAGCAGGCCGTTTTCGTCCAGCACGAAATCCCGGTTCTGCAACGAGTCGCCCTGCGGGCGGCGCATGTACCAGCCCTGGTCGATCACCGCATAGGTCCAGCCGTACGGGCGCAGCTTGGCGAGCTCCGTCGCATTCGCCTTGAAAGCCGCTTCGTCGACAGTCAGGCCATAGCTGTCCCAGCTGTTCCAGCCCATGGGCGGCGTCGGGCTGATGTTCTGCGCGGCAACGAGGCCGGCCGCCGAAAGCAGGAACGCACCGAGCACGATCTTCTTCCACATCGACATGAAACTCCTTCTGGAAACGAACGCCGCGGTCAGCCCGCGCGCCGGCGGCGCCGGAACTGGTCGAACATGACGGCCAGCAGCAGGATGCCGCCGCGGATCAGATATTGATAGAACGTCGGCACGTTCAACAGGCTCATCGCGTTCTGCACCGAGCCCATGATGAGAACGCCCACCAGCACACCCGACATGGTCGCCACGCCGCCGGTGAGCGAGACGCCGCCCAGCACGCAGGCGGAGATCACGCCTAGCTCCAGCCCCACCGACGTCTTCGGGTCGCCGAGGCTCATCCGGGAAGCGAGCATCACGCCGGCGAAACCGGTCACCAGCCCCTGCAGCGCGAACACCAGGATCTTGATCCGCGTCACCGGAAGTCCGGCCAAGGCTGCCGCCTCGCTGTTGCCGCCAACCGCGAGCACGTGTTTGCCGAACACCGTCCGGTTCAACAGGAAGCCGAAGAGCGCGAACGCGGCGATATTGCTCCAGATCGGATACGAGATGCCGAGGAACGCTCCGCTGCCAAGCTCGAAGAAACTTTCCTCGGCGATCATCACCGCGTCGCCGTTCGAGGTGAGGTAGGCCAGTCCGCGTACCACCTCCATCATGGCGAGCGTGGCGATCAATGAGTTGACCTTGAACCGCGCGACCAGCACGCCATTGACCAGCCCGACCGCGCCGCCGGCCAGGATGCCGGCGCCGATGCCCAGCGCCACGCTGTGCGACTGCGTGATGACGGTGGACGCCACCACGCCGGCAAAGGCGACGATGGAGGCGACCGACAGATCGACTTCGCCCAGGGCAAGCACGAACATCATGGTGGTAGCGATCGTGCCGATCAGCGTGACGGAGAGCAGCAGGCCCTGGATGTTCCTTCCGCTGAGAAAGCCGGGAACCGTCGTGGCGAGCGCAGCGAACAGCAGCACGAACACCAGCACGATGCCCGAGCGGCGAAGCAGCCCCTCGACAAAGGCGCGAGGGAGCGAAGGTGCGGTTTCCGCGGGTGGCTGGGTTGGCTCGGGTCGCATGGCTTGGTTCATTCCGGTTCGCCTCGATGCCTCAGCGCGGTAGCGCCCATCTGATCAGTTCGTCGGCCGTGGCGTCGGCTCTCGCCACGTCGCCCACCAGGCGCCCCTCGCGCATCACGACGATGCGGTCCGCGACACCCATGACTTCGGCCAGGTCGCTCGATACCAGCAGCACCGTCTGTCCGGCCTCGGCCAGTTCGTAAAGCCGGCGATAGATGTCGGCGCGCGCGCCGACGTCGATGCCCCGTGTCGGTTCGTCCATCAAGAACACCTCGATGCGCTCGGCCAGCCAGCGGGACAGGATCACTTTCTGCTGATTGCCGCCGGACAGTGTGCCGATGGCGACGCGGTCGTCGTGCGGCCTGATCGCGAGGCGGCGGATATAGTCCTGCGCCAGTGCGCGTTCGCGATGCCGGTCGAGCAGCAAGCCGCCGCGGCAGAGATGCCGGCGTGCGCTCAGGTTGAGGTTGTCGGCCACCGAGGCGTTCGCCACGATGCCTTCCTGCTTGCGATCCTCCGGACATAGCGCGATGCCCGCGCGCACGGCGTCGCGCGGACTGGCGAAGCGAACGCGCTTCCCGCGCAGCTCGATGTGACCGGCGCTGGCGCGCGAAGCACCGTAGAGCAGTTTCATCAATTCGGAGCGGCCCGCGCCTACCAGGCCGAAGAAACCCACGATCTCGCCGCGCCGCGCCGCAAACGAGGCGGGCTCCGCCAACCCAGGCCCCATCAGTCCCTTCGCCTCGATAAGCACCTCGCCTGCCGGGCGGGGGCGATAGCCGTAGACGTCCTCGATCGGGCGGCCCACCATCGCCGTGATCAGGCGGCCGCGGTCCAGCCCCTTCGCCGCGTCGAACGTCTCGATGCGCTTGCCATCGCGGAATACCGTGACGCGGTCGCACAGCGCGTCGACCTCGTCCATGCGATGCGTAACGTAGATGATCGCGCGGCCGTCGTCGCGCAGCTGCCTGATGATGCGGAAGAGGTTATCGGTCTCGCGCGCGGACAGGGAACTGGTCGGCTCGTCGAAGGCGATCACGCGCGCATCGCGCATCAGCGCCTTGCCGATCTCGATCATTTGCCGCTGCCCGATGGACAGCCGCTTCACCGGCGTTCGCGGATCGATCGGCTCGCCCAGGCGCTGCAACGCTTCCGCCGCGCGCCGGATCAGCGCGCGCCCGTCGAGCACGCCGAGGCGATGGGGCAGCTGGCCGAGCATGAGGTTTTCGGCCACCGTCAGTTCCGGCGCGAGGTGCAGCTCCTGGTAGATGATCGCGATGCCGGCATCGATGGCGGCGCGCGGCCCGGCGAAACGCCGGGCCGCGCCATCGAGGCGCAAGCTGCCTTCCTGCGGCGAGTTCACGCCCGAAAGCACCTTCAGCAGCGTGGACTTCCCCGCACCGTTCTCGCCCATCAGGCCGTGCACTTCACCGGCGCGCACCGCCAGCGACACGCGGTCCAGCGCACGCACGCCCGGGAAGGTCACGGTGATGCCGTCGAGTTCCAGGCAGGCCGGCCGTGCCGCGCTTTCCACCGCGTCCGTCACCGGCTCAGATGCCCAGCTCGGCGCGCACGGCCTGCCAGTTGCTCCGCGTCATCAGCGTACCGGCGGTCTGCGTGTCGGCCGGCGGCTCCTGGCCCGTGCGAATCCAGTTCACCAGGTTGCGCGCGCTCTGCCTGCCGTGATTGGGCGAACTGACCGCGATGGTGCCGTAGAAGCCGGTCGGCTGCGTCTTCTGGAATTCGGCGAAAGCCTCGCCGGCGCCGTTGATGCCCACGCCGATGACGTCCGCCGCCGGCAGGCGCAGCTGCTCGGTGGCGCGCACGGCGCCGAGCACTGTCTCTTCGTTGAGCGCGTAGATCACCCATTTCTTGATGTCCGGGTGGCGCGCGAGCACGGGCGAGGCGGCGTTGAAGCCGCCTTCGTCGTCGGTGCTGCGCTGCGGCGCGTCGAAGATGCGATCTGGCTTGAAACCCTGGGCCAGCAGCGTCTGGGTGGCGCCGTCGGTACGTTGCTTCGCCGTCGGCAACTGATAGTTGGTGATGCGCAGCGCGCCCACTTCCTCCGGTTTCCAGCCGCGCCGCTTCATTTCGTCGGCAATGGCCTGGCCGACCTGGTTACCGATCTTGAACGCCGACATGCCCAGGTGCGGCACGCCCGCGAGCGGCTTGCCGGCGCCGTCGACCAGCTGGTCGTCCACGGTGACGAACTTCATGTCGTATTGCTTTGCCCGCGCCCGGATCGCCGGCCCGAGCCGCACGTCGGGCGGACAGATCACGAAGCCTTGCGCGCCTTGTGCGCCGAGGTTGTCGATGGCGGCCAGCACCTTCTCGCCATCCGGCGTGCCGATGTTCACCACGGTGAAGCCTTCCTTCTTGCCGGCTTCCGCGGCTGCTTTCTGTTCGTTGATGAACCATGCCTGCTCCGGCATCTTCACCAGGAAGCCGATCTTCACCGGCGCTTCGGCGTGCAGGACAGTGGTGCCGACCCAGGCGAGGCAGGCGGCGGCAAGGACGCGAAGCATGCGGCGGTGGTCAGGGCAGGTCATGCCACGGTCTCCTCAAGTGGGGCGACGGCCGTATCGAAGCCATCGGCATCTGCGTGCCGCGTTTCGCTTGCATGGCGGGGAACGCGGCACGGCGGCAGGTTGGGGGGCATGCGCGTGCGCGGCGCCGGGGCGTTCATGGCGTCACTTTCCCCAGCGCAGGACGAGTGGATCCAGCCGTCGCGCGATCTCGATCAGCTCGGCGCGCGCATGCGGCGACATCGGCGGCAGCGGATGGCGCGGCAGCCCGCAAGCGATCACGCCGCCTTCCTTCATCAGCGCCTTGCAGGCGAGCAGGCCGGCCTGGCGGTTCTCGTGATTGATCAGCGGCAGCCACCGCTGGTAGTGCGCGAAGGCTTCGTCGAAGCGGCCTTCGCGGTGCGCCTCGATGATCGGGCGGATGCCGTCGGGAAAACCGCCGCCTGTCATCGAGCCGGTGGCGCCGGCGTTGAGGTCGGCCAGCAGCGTGATTGCTTCCTCACCGTCCCAGGGGCCTTCCGCAGCGTCGCCGGCCAGGCGGATCAACTCACGCAACTTGTCGGCTGCGCGCGGTGTTTCGATCTTGAAGTAGGCGACCTGCTCGATCTCCAGCGCCATGCGCGCGAGGAACGGCGCCGAAAGCACGGTGCCACTGGCCGGTGCGTCCTGGATCATGATCGGGATGCCGATGGCGTCGGAGACGCGGGCATAGAACTCATAGATCTGCGCCTCGGGCACACGGAAGGTGGCGCCGTGATAGGGCGGCATCAGCATGACCATGGACGCGCCCAGTTCCTGCGCCCGCCGGCTGCGTGCGGCACAGACGGTGGTGCCGTAGTGGGTCGTGGTGACGATGACCGGGACGCGACCGGCCACATGTTCGATCACGGTGCGGGTGATGAGGTCGCGCTCGTCGTCGGACAGCGCGAACTGCTCGGAGAAATTCGCCAGGATGCACAGCCCGTCCGAGCCGGCGTCGATCATGAAATCGACCGCGCGCTTCTGGCTGGCGAGATCCAGCTCGCCCGTCTCGGTGAACGTGGTCGGCACCACGGGGAAGATGCCGCGGTAACGGGGCGGGCGGGGCCCTTGCTGGGTGGTGCTCATCCGGCTCCTTGTCCTCCGTTGTCGGCTGCGTCGTGCGCGGTCGCCGCATCCATCTGTTCGGAACGGCCCGCAAAGCGGCGCCTGAGGTGTAACGGATTGCCTTCGCGCAGCGCCGTCGGCAACAGCTCGTCGGGGAAGTTCTGGTAGCAGACCGGGCGCAGGAAGCGCTCGATCGCGGCAGTGCCCACGGAGGTGCTGCGCCCGTCCGAGGTCGCCGGGAACGGGCCGCCATGGACCATGGCGTCGCAGACCTCGACGCCCGTCGGAAACCCATTCACCAGGAGGCGGCCCGCCTTGCGTTCGAGCAGGGGCAGCAGGGGGCGTGCGAGCTCGATGTCGGCCGGCTCCATGTGGAGCGTGATCGTCAGCTGGCCTTCCAGCCTGCGCAGCACCGCGAGCAGTTCGGCGATGTCAGCGCATTCGACCAGCAGGCTGCTCGGGCCGAACACTTCCTCGCCCAGCGAGCCGTCGGCGGCCAGTGCGGCGGCGTGCACGCGCAGCAGCGCCGCGCGGCCGCGTCCGGCCATGGCTTCGCCACGCGCGAGCACGGCCACCTGCGGGTGGCGCGCGAGCCGTTCGATGCCGCGTTCGTAGGCACCAAGGATGCCGTCGGTGAGCATCACGCCCGCCGGCCTGGCGTTGAACTCGTGCGCGGCATGAGCGGCGAAGGCTTCGAAGCCTTCGCCCGCGAGGCCGAGCATCAGGCCGGGATTGGTACAGAACTGCCCGTGGCCGAGCGTCGCCGATGCCGCGAAGTCACGCGCCAGGCTTTCGCTGCGCGACGCCAGTGCGGCCGGCAACAGCACGTTCGGATTCACGCTGCTCATTTCCGCATAGACCGGAATCGGTTCCTTGCGCGCCGCCGCGAGACGGGCCAGCGCGAGCCCGCCGGCGCGCGAACCGGTGAAGCCCGCGGCGCGGATCGCCGGATGGCCGACCAGCGCTGCACCCACTTCGTGGCCGGCGTCGAACAGCAGCGCGAAGACGCCGGCCGGAAGACCGGCCGCGGCTACGGCCTGCTGGATGGCGCGTCCCACCAGCTCCGACGTGCCCGGATGCGCCGGATGCGCCTTCACCACCACGGGGCATCCGGCCGCCAGCGCGGATGCGGTGTCGCCGCCGGCCACCGAGAACGCCAACGGAAAATTGCTCGCGCCGAACACTGCGACCGGGCCCATTCCGATGCGCCAGAAGCGCAGATCGGTCCGCGGCGGCTGGCGCGCGGGCAGGGCGGGCTCGATGCGCACGTCGAGAGCGTCGCCGCTCCTGACGAGCGCCGCGAACATGCGGAGCTGGCCGGCGGTGCGCACGCGCTCGCCTTCGAGCCGCGCGCGCGGCAGGCCTGTTTCCGCCACCGCGCGCTCGATCAGCACCTCGCCCAGCGCCTCGATGCGCGCGGCGCAGTCGTCGAGGAAGGCCGCGCGCTGTTCCAGCGACAGGGCGCGATAGCCGTCGAAGGCCTCGTCCGCCAAGGTGCAGGCGCGATCGACGTCGGCCGGCGACGCACCATGGAACACCGGTTGCGCGATGGGCTGGTGGCTCGCCGCATCGAACGCGTGGAAGGCGGTTCCCGTGCCGCGCCAGGCGCGGCCATCGATCAGCAATTCGCCGGTGAGCGCTGTCGTCATCCCGGCGCCTTCAATGCGAATGGCGCGGCACGTCGGCACCGCGCGTTCCTACGAGAAAGTCGAGATCGCAACCCTGGTCGGCCTGCAGCACGTGGTCGACGTAGAGGCGTGCGTAGCCGCCTTTGCCCAGCTGTTCGGCCACGCCGGGCGCGGCAGCCGGGTCGAGTTCGCTCAGGCGGCGCGCGAGTTCTTCGTCGTCGATGTCGAGATGCAGGCGTCCAGCTTCGCAGTCGAGCTCGATCCAGTCGCCGTTGCGCACCGCGGCCAGCGGGCCGCCGGCCGCCGCTTCCGGCGCCACGTGCAGTACCACGGTGCCGTACGCCGTGCCGCTCATGCGCGCGTCGGAGATGCGCACCATGTCCTTTACGCCCTGGCGCAGCAGCTTGGGCGGAAGGCCCATGTTGCCGACCTCGGCCATGCCGGGATAGCCGCGCGGGCCGCAGTTCTTCAGGACCAGGATCGAGTCCTTGTCGACGTCGAGCGATTCGTCGCCGATCCGCTCCTTGTAATGCTCGAAGCTTTCGAACACGACGGCACGGCCGCGATGCTTGAGCAGCTCGGGCGTGGCCGCCGACGGCTTGAGCACCGCCCCATTCGGCGCGAGGTTGCCGCGCAGGATGCGGATGCCCCCGTCGGCCAGCAGCGGCCGGCCGATCGGGCGGATCACCTCGTCGTCGTAGATCGGCGCCTCGCTGACGTTCTCCCAGACCGATTTGCCGTTGACCGTCGGCGCGTCCGGATGCGGCAGCAGCTTCGCCTCGCCGAGCCGGCGCAGCACCGCCGGCAGGCCGCCCGCGTAATAGAACTCTTCCATCAGGAAGCGGCCCGAGGGCTGCAGGTCGACGAGGGTGGGGATGTTGCGGCCGATGCGTGTCCAGTCTTCCAGGCCGAGCGGCACGCCGAGCCGGCCGGCGATGGCCTTCAGGTGGATCACGGCATTGGTCGAGCCGCCGATGGCGGCATTGGTGCAGATGGCGTTCTCGAATGCTTCGCGGGTGAGGACTTTCGACAACCGCAGGTCCTCCAGCGCCATCTGTACGATGCGGATGCCCGACATGTGGGCGAGCACATAGCGCCGGGCGTCGACCGCGGGAATGGCAGCGTTGTGCGGCAGGGACACGCCCAGCGATTCGGCCATGCAGGCCATGGTCGACGCCGTGCCCATGGTGTTGCAGGTGCCGGCCGAGCGCGACATGCCCGCCTCGGCGGAAAGGAAACGGTGCAGGTCGATTTCGCCGGCCTTGAGCGCCTCGTGCAGGCGCCACACCACCGTGCCCGAGCCGATGTCCTTGCCTTCCAGCTTGCCGTTGAGCATGGGGCCGCCGGTCACCACGATGGTCGGCACATCGACGCTCGCCGCGCCCATCAGCAGCGCCGGGGTGGTCTTGTCGCAGCCGCACAGCAGCACGACCGCGTCGATCGGGTTGCCGCGGATCGCTTCCTCGACGTCCATCGAGGCGAGGTTGCGCGTCAGCATCGCGGTGGGGCGCAGGTTCGATTCGCCGCTGGAGAACACCGGGAATTCGACCGGAAAGCCGCCCGCCTCATAGATGCCGCGCTTGACGTGCTCGGCCAGCTTGCGGAAGTGCGCGTTGCAGGGCGTCAGTTCCGACCAGGTATTGCAGATGCCGATGATCGGCCTGCCGTCGAACTCGTGGTCGGGGATGCCCTGGTTCTTCATCCAGCTTCGATACATGAAGCCGTTCTTGTCCGTGGTGCCGAACCATTGGCGGGACCGCAACCGGGGTTTGCTTGCCGACATGGTTCCATCGCTTCGCGGGGACGGGCTGCAGTCTAGGAATAGGACTGATAACCTACCAATGACAAATTGGATGCTTCAGATATCCATTCCGATATCGATCCCGGAGTCCCCATGCTCGATGCCAGCCCCTGGTACGTCCGCACGCGCCTGAAGACCCGCCAGTTGCTGCTCGTGGTGGCGCTTGCGGAAGAGGGCAACATCCATCGCGCCGCGGCGGCGCTCAGCATCACCCAGCCGGCCGCCTCCAAGCTGCTCCGCGAGCTGGAGGAAACCCTGGCGACGTCCTTGTTCGAGCGGATGCCTCGCGGCATGCGGCCGACCCTGTATGGCGAGGCGCTGATCCGCCATGCGCGCGCGGTGCTGGGCAGTCTCGACCAGGCCCAGGAGGAACTGGCTGCACTGAAGGCCGGCCGCCTCGGGCAGGTCGCGGTGGGTGCGATCACCTCGCCCGGCGTGAGCCTGCTGCCCACCGCCGTCGCCGCGGTCAAGCGCCGGCATGCCAACCTGCGCGTGGTGGTCGACGTGGATACCAGCAACGTGCTCCTGGGGAAGCTGGGGCAGGGCAAGCTCGACATCGTGATCGGGCGGCTGTTCCCCGAGCACGACAAGCTGCAGCTGCACTATGAGCCGCTGGCCAGCGAGCCCGTCCACGCCGTGGTGCGCCGGAAGCATCCGCTGTTGCGGCGGTCGTCGCTCGCGCTGCCGGAAGTGCAGGACGGCGCGTGGATCGTGCCGCCGGCCGGAAGCGTGCTGCGGCACCGGTTCGAGCTGATGTTCCAGAGAGCCAGCCTGGCGCCGCCGACGAACATCGTGGAAACCTCGGCGCTCCTGTTCATCACCCGCGCGCTGGAACAGAGCGACATGATCGCGGTGCTCGCCCAGGACGTCGCCCGGTACTACGCGGCGCACGGCATGGTCGCCATCCTGCCGCTGCCGATGGAGTGCGAGATGGACGATTTCGGCCTGATCACGCCGGCGCACAAGCTGCCGTCGCCCGCCGTGGCGCTGATGATGGACGCGTTGCGCGAGGCGAGCCGCGACGCCTAGCGCGTCGTCGCTCCGCGATCCGTCGCTGCCGCATCGCGGGAGATGCGGCACATGGCCGTGATGTGGGATCGGCTGAGCCAAGGCCACGGCCACTGGCGAGCATGCGGTTCGGGCCATCGTGGGCGACCGCCGTGTCCGCGCCGGCGGCCCGTCTCAATCCGTGAGACGGCGGGGCAGTCGAATGCGACGGCTTTCCCGGAGATCGACCATGCGCGCCCCGCTGCCTGCCGCCATCGCGGACGAAGACGATGCCCGACTGCTGCCGCTGGGCGGCGACGAACTGGCCGGGCGACTGGTCCAGCGCTACGGCGACCGCGTTACCGGCCACTTCGTGCTGGAAGGGCGGGAAGGGCGCTACGTACCGCTGCCCGACGACCTGCCGGCACCGCTGGCCGTTGCGCTGCGCTCGCGCGGCGTGGCCGAGCTCTACGCGCACCAGGGACAGGCCTGGGCCGCGACCGCCAGGGGCGAGCACATCGTGGTCGCCACGCCGACGGCCTCGGGCAAGTCGCTTTGCTTCACCTTGCCCGTGGTGACCTCGGTGATGGCCGCGGGCAAGAAGGCGCTCTACCTGTTCCCGACCAAGGCGCTCGCCCAGGACCAGGTGGCCGAGCTGCTGGAACTCAACGCGGCCGGCGACCTCGGCGTGCGCGCTTTCACCTTCGACGGCGACACGCCCGGCGACGCGCGCCAGGCGATCCGGCTGCACGGCGATGTAGTGGTCAGCAACCCCGACATGCTGCATCAGGCGATCCTGCCGCATCACACGAAATGGGCGCAGTTCTTCGAGAACCTGCGCTACGTGGTGATCGACGAAGTGCATACCTACCGCGGCGTGTTCGGCTCCCACGTGGCCAACGTCCTGCGGCGCCTGCGCCGGGTCTGCGCGTTCTATGGCGTGTCGCCGCAGTTCATCCTGTGCTCGGCGACGATCGGCAACCCGGCCGAGCATGCCGAAGCCCTGATCGAACAAGCGGTCACGCCCATTCTGCAAAGCGGGGCGCCCTCGGGGCCGAAGCATGTGCTGCTGTGGAATCCGCCGGTGGTCAACGCCGACCTGGGCCTGCGCGCCTCCGCGCGCAGCCAGACCAACCGCATCGCGCGCACGGCGATCCGCGCGGGGCTGAAGACGCTGGTGTTCGCGCAGAGCCGGCTGATGGTCGAAGTGCTGACGAAATACCTGAAGGACGTGTTCGACCACGATCCGCGCAAGCCACCGCGCATCCGCGCCTATCGCGGCGGCTATCTCCCGACGGAACGCCGGCAGGCCGAGCGCGACATGCGGGCAGGGCGCGTCGACGGCATCGTCAGCACCTCGGCGCTGGAGCTGGGCGTGGACATCGGCGCGCTGGACGTCACCATCCTCAACGGCTACCCCGGTTCGGTGGCCGCGACCTGGCAGCGCTTCGGCCGCGCCGGCCGGCGCCAGCAGCCGTCGCTGGGCGTGCTGGTGGCGTCGAGCGAACCGCTGGACCAGTATCTGGTGCGTCATCCGGAGTACTTTCAGGACGCCTCGCCGGAACACGCGCGGATCGCCCAGGACCAGCCGCTAATCCTGCTGGACCACATCCGCTGCGCAGCTTTCGAACTGCCGTTCCGTGCCGGCGACGCCTTCGGCGGGCAGCTGGTGGAGCCCTGGCTGGAAGTGCTCGCCGAGGAGGGCGTACTGCACCGCGAGAGCGAGCGCTTCGAGTGGATTGCCGACAGCTACCCGGTCAACGCCGTGTCGCTGCGCTCGGTGGCGGAGGGCAACTTCGTGGTGGTCGACCGCACCGGCGGGCGCCAGACCATCATCGCGGAAGTGGACTACAGCACGGCGCCACTCACGCTCTACGAAGGGGCCATCCACATGGTGCAGTCAGTGCCCTATCAGGTCGAGCGCTTGGACTGGACGGGACGCAAGGCCTACGTCACGCGCACCGAGGTCGATTACTACACGGACGCCATCGACTACACCAGGCTCAAGGTGCTGGACCGGTTCGACGGCACGCCTTCCGGCCGGGGCGAGTGCCTGCACGGCGAGGTGCACGTGGTGCGCCGCGTCGCGGGCTACAAGAAGATCCGATACTACACGCACGAGAACATCGGCTACGGCAACGTCAACCTGCCGGACAGCGAACTCCATACGACCGCGGTGTGGTGGGCGCTCGCGCAACGCACGCTCGACCAGGCCTTCGAGCGGCGCCAGGACACCCTCGATGGCTTTCTCGCTGCCGCAACGGCCTTGCATACCGTCGCCACGGTGGCCGTGATGGCCGAGGGGCGCGATCTGCAGAAGGCGGTGGGCAGCGGCGACGGCGCCTGGTTCGCCACGCCGGACAGCACCGGGCATGCGCGCGTCCATCACGGCTGGGGCGAGGAGACGCAGGACCCGAACGCACCGTTCATCCCGACGCTCTATCTCTACGATGCCTTTCCCGGCGGCGTCGGCCTGAGCGCCCCGCTGTTCGAGCGGCGCGCCGAACTGGTGGACCGTGCGCGCGAGCTGATCGAACGCTGCGATTGCCGGCTGGGCTGCCCGGCCTGCGTGGGGCCGGTGCTGGCCTCCGACGAGACGGCCGCCCGTTCCATGAAGGAGCTCGGCCGCGACGTGCTCGCTCTATTGGCCGACCTGTGACGGAACTCGCCGCTCGCCTGCGCCGGCTTCGCGACCAGGCCGGTGTCGCCAAGATCGAAGCCGTCACCAACGTTGCCTCGCCTGCCATCGCGCCGACGGCGCCATGGCCTGCCGGGCTGGAGCGTCTGCTCGCGGTGCGTCGTCCCGTCTCGGCGCGCCCGCGCCTGAGTGCCGTGAGGCCGGCCGGCCTCGGTCGTGAGTTGGCGCCCGGCCTTTGGTTCGCGGAAGACGTGACGGACTGGCCGTCCGTTCCCGCACCGTTCGACGGGACGTTCGCCAAGCTGCCCGAGCCGATCGATCCCGCGGACGTGCTCCTGCTGGACACCGAGACCACCGGCCTTGCCGGCGGCACCGGCACGCGCGCCTTCATGATCGGCGTGGCCCGCTGGCAGGGACGGCGATTCGTGCTGCGCCAGCTCACCATCACCGCGCTGGCGGGCGAGGCCGCCATGCTCGAACAGCTGCGCGCATGGATCGCGCCGACGACGGTACTGGCCACTTACAACGGCAAGAGCTATGACGCGCCCTTGCTGGCGACCCGTTTCCGGCTGGAGCGGATGGCCAATCCGCTGCAGGGCCTGCGCCATATCGATCTGCTGCACCCGGTGCGCCGGCGCTGGCGCGCACAGTGGCCCAACTGCCGGTTGGCGACAGCCGAACGCCAACTGCTCGGCGTGATCCGCGAAGACGACCTGCCAGGCGCGCAGGCGCCGGCGGCATGGCTGCGCTTTCTCCGTGCCGGCGACCCTACGGACCTTTATCGGGTCCTGAAACACAACGCCCAGGACCTGCGCAGCCTGGCGGGCGTGCTGGGCCACCTTGCGGCATTGGAGTCGGCATCGGACACCATGGCCTTGCCCTGACTCGCGGAAGGCGAACAGGGCAACGATCGCGTTACGACACGGTCGACGCCAGCAGATCCTCGATCCGCACCGGCAGATCCCGCACGCGCACGCCCGTGGCGTGGTGGACCGCATTCGTCACGGCGGCGGCGAAGCCGGCCAGGCCGATCTCGCCGACGCCGCGGGCACCCAGTTCGTTGAATTGGAGGTCGGGGTAGTCGAGGAACTCGACGTCAATATGAGGCGTGTCCGCGTGGGTCGCCATCAGATAGTCGGCCAGGTTGCTATTGACGACCATGCCATTGCGATGGTCGTAGCGGTTCTCCTCCAGCAGCGCCATGCCCACGCCCATCACGATCGCGCCCTCGATCTGGTTGCGCGCCGTCATCGGATTGACCACGCGCCCGGCGTCGATCACGGTCATCACGCGCCGCACCCGCAGCCGCGCGATCTGCGGCTGCCAGCCGACCTCGACGAAATGCGCGCCGTAGGAGTGCGTGGACACGCTGTTCTTCTTCGAGCCCATGGTGCCGGGCGAATCGCCCTTGCCCTCCACGTGCGCCATGCGTGCGGACTTGAGCACGTCGGCGAACGGCCGCCCCTCCTTGGCGCCCTTGCGGAACACGCGCCCCTCGCGGAAATCGAGGTCGTCCTTGGCCACGTCGTGGAAATCCTGGACGTGCTGGCTGGCGGCGGTCAGCAACTGGTCGATCGCCTGCCGGGAGGCGTCCAGCACCGCCGGCACCATCGAGCCGGTGACCATCGAGCCGCCCGACAGCGGGCCCGGCGGCAGCCGGGTGTCGCCGATCACCACCTGCACCTTGGAGATGTCCACGCCGATCGCGCTCGCGGCCATCTGCGCGACCACCGTATAGGTGCCGGTGCCGATGTCCTGCGTGCCGCTGGCGACGCGCACGGTGCCGTCGTCGTTGAGCATCACGCTCACCGTGGCCGGCAGTTGCTTGGCCATCCACGAGCAGCAGGCCACGCCCCAGCCGAGCACCGTGTCGCCGTCGCGCATGGAGCCGACGGCGGGGTTGCGCCGCGACCAGCCGAAACGCTCGGCGCCGCGGGTCAGGCATTCCTTCATGTGGCGCGAAGAGAAGGGGATGTTCTCCGCCTCGTCGATCTTCGGCTCGTTGTGCAGGCGCAGCTGCACGGGATCCATCTTCAGCGCCAGCGCCAGCTCGTCCATCGCCGACTCGACCGCGAACAGCCCCGGCACCGCGCCGGGCCCGCGCATCGGCGTGGGTGGCGCGATGTCCCGGCGGGCGAACGAGCCGGTGATGCGCAGGTTGGGCGTGCTCCACAGATACCCCGTCGCCTCGCCGCAATCTTCCTTGTAGTCCTCGCCGCGGGCGCAGTGATGGAGATAATCCTGCCGCAGTGCCACCAGCGTGCCGTCGCGGTTGGCGCCCAGGCGCAGGCGCTGCTGGGTGTTGGGGCGGTGGCCGACGTCGTGGAACATCATTCGCCGGGTCACGACCAGCTTCACCGGGCGCTTCAGGTCACGTGCGGCCGCGGCGGCCAGCAAGGCATGCGGCCACGGCCACAGCTTGCCGCCGAAACCCGAGCCCAGATACTGCGTGACGATGCGCATGTGCTCCTTGGGTACGCCGAGCATCTGCGCCATCGCCGCGCGGTGGTTCATGATCGACTGCGTGTTCTCGTACAGCGTGAAGCCTTCGCCGTCCCACACCGACACGCTCGCATGCAGTTCGATCGGGTTGTGGGTCTCGATGGGCGTGGTGTATGTCTGGTCGACCTTCACCGGCGCCGCGGCGAACGCGCGATCGACGTCCCCGCGGTCGCTCTCGACCTTCGCCTCTTTCTCTGGCTCCAGGCGCATGCGCACGTCGGGATCCTTCACGTCGGCATAGGCAACCTTGATGCGGTCGGCGGCGGCACAGGCCTGCTCGAACGTGTCCGCGACCACCATGGCTACGTACTGGCCGTGGTAGCGGATGATGTCGTCCTCGAACGGCGGCCGGTGCTCGTCGATGCGCGTGCTGCCCTTGGGCGGCAGGCGGTAGAACGTGCCGATGTTCCCGCGCGTATAGACCTTGTGCACGCCGGGCATGCGTTCGGCCGCGTCCGTGTCGATCGATGCGATCCTGCCGGTGGCGACGTGCGCGCAAACCGGTGCGGCGTAAAGCAGCCCGTCGGGATGGAAGTCCGAACTGTAGTGCGCTCCGCCGCTGACCTTGAGCGGCCCGTCGATGCGGGCGACGCCGTGGCCGATGACGGGTGGGGCAGGGGTGCCGGAAGCGTCTGCTGGGGACATGGCGGTGTTTTCCCGAAGGTCAGGCCGTAGCCGCGGTGGCGAGTGCGTGGGTCAGGCAGCGCCGGGCCAGTTCGACCTTGAAGGCGTTCTGCGATTGCGGGCGGGCTTGGCGCAGGGCTGCTTCCGCGGCGGCGGCGAACGTTTCGCGTCCGGCGGGCTTGCCCGTCAGCGCCTGCTCGGCCTCCGGCGAGCGCCAGGGGCGCGTGCCGACGCCGCCGAGCGCGACGCGCGCATGCGAGATCTTCCCGGCCTCGGTCGCCAGCACCACCGCGGCGGAGGCGAGCGCGAACTCGTACGAGGCGCGATCCCGCAGCTTCAGGTAATGCGAGCGTGCCCCCGCATGAGGCGGCGGCAGGCTCACGTGCGTGATCAGTTCGCCCGGTTGCATGACGGTTTCGCGTTGCGGCGTGTCGCCGGGCAACAGAAAGAACTCGCCGACGGGCACCTGCCGTTCGCCCCGTGGCCCAAGGATGTGGATGCTCGCTTCCAATGCCGTCAGTGCCACATTCATGTCCGACGGGTTGGTGGCGATGCAGTGCTCGCTGGTGCCGAGGATCGCCAGCGAACGGTTGAATCCGTCGATGGCCGAACAGCCGCTGCCGGGCTCGCGTTTGTTGCAGGGCGTGTGCACATCGCGGAAATACACGCAACGCGTGCGCTGCAGCAGATTGCCGCCTGTGGTGGCCATGTTGCGCAACTGCCCGGAGGCGCCGGCGAGCAGCGCCTGCGACAGCACCGCGTAGTCGCGTACCACCGCCGGGTGACGGGCCAGGTCCGCATTGCGCACCAGTGCGCCGATCTTCAGGCCGCCGCCGGGCTGCGACTCGACCTTGTCCAGCGGCAGGCGATTGATGTCCACCACCTGTTGCGGACGTTCGACCTGCAGCTTCATCAGGTCGATCAGCGTGGTGCCGCCCGCGACGAAGCGCACCTCGGCACCCTGTTGCGCGGTGGTGGCGCGCGCGGCCAGGGCCATGGCTTCGTCCAGGCTCCTGGCGCGTGCGAAGGCGAACGGTTCCATGGGGCCTCCTCAGACTTCGCGGGCCTGCTTGATCGCCGCGAGGATGTTGGAATAGGCGCCGCAGCGGCAGATGTTGCCGCTCATCGCCTCGCGGATTTCGGCATCGGAAGCGCCCCAAGGCTCACGCAGCATTGCCACGGCGGACATGATCTGCCCCGAAGTGCAGTAGCCGCACTGATAGCCGTCATGCTCCACGAAGGCTTTCTGCATGGGGTGCAGATGGCCGGGTTGGCCCAGGCCTTCGATGGTGACGACCTCGTCGCCCTCGTGCATCGCTGCCAGGCTCAGGCATGAATTCACGCGCCGGCCGTTGACGTGCACGGTGCAGGCGCCGCACTGGCCGTGGTCGCAGCCCTTCTTGGTGCCGGTCAGCTGCAGATGGTCGCGCAGCGCGTCGAGCAGGGTGGTGCGCGGATCCAGTTGCAGCGTCCGCGGCTGGCCGTTGACGCGCAGGTTCACGGTGACCTGGTCGCTCGCCGCCGCAGCCGCCACGCCGGCGGCGAACGCGGCCTGGCCAAGCATGGGCAAGCCCATGCCCGACGCGGCACCGGCGAGCCCCATCATCTGGAGGAAGCTGCGCCGGCCGAGGCGGACATTGAGCGCCTGGGTCAGCGGGTGGTCGATCGGCGGAGCGGATTTCCCAGAGGGCATGGATGGCTCCCGAGATGGACGGAGCGATATCGAGGCGGCGTGTATGACCGCACCGATCTGCCGGGCCCGCGTCACGCGAACCTTCGGCGAACGTAGCGCCGTTGAGGTCAAGCTTTCGTCAGAGCGAGCGGGAGCGTGCACGCCGGCTTCTCGCCGCACGGCACTCCTGTGCTCGTCTGTGCGTGTCGCGAATGGGCTCATCAACGCAATGACAGACCCATCAACCACGGTCGAAGCGCTCGACGCGTATGCCAACCCATCCTCCAGATCGGACGCCGGAAGCCGCTGGCGCTTGTATGAAGATTTGGATCGTGACAAATTGCGCGGACAAGAGGGGGCGCAAGCCCCGTGAAAGGTGGTCCTGACGCCGTTACCCGATGAGGGGCAGCCATGGATGTCTTCAATGCGATCCGCGCCCAGCTGTCCGATGTCTTCGGCCTGGAGTCTTTGCTGCGCGTCATGGCGTCCGGCGATTACCGGGCGCTGCTCACGGTGGACGGCTTCGCCGCGCTGCTCGGGCCGATCATTCCGCTGCTGCTGGTGTTCGAGCTGCTGCGGGGCGTGATCCTGCGCCGGGTGCGGCGCGAGGACTATCAGGTCCCGCTGCTGGTGATGGTGCTGAACCGCTTCATCGGCAGTTTTCTGACCATCGCCACGGTGAGTTTTTGCATCGGCCTGTTCCAGCGGTTCGCGCCGTTCCAGGCCGGGCTGACCTGGTATGGACTGATCTACGGCTACGTGGCGTGGGAGCTGGCGCACTTCGTCTACCACTTCTTCGCCCACAAGGTGCGCCTGCTGTGGTGCCTGCACGCCACGCACCATGCGCCCGTGGCGATGAACCTCTCGGTGAACTACGCGCACATCTTCCTCGAGGCGGTCTATGCCGACTTCGTGCGTACCAGCATCTGCATCCTGCTGGGCGTCAGCCCGCCGCTGCTGATCCTGATCATGGTCATCGACAGCTTCTGGGGGCAGTTCATCCACCTGGGCGAGAACGTGCTGCCGAAGGGGAAGCTCGGCGTGCTGCATCGCATCCTGCTGACGCCTTCGCACCACCGCGTCCACCACGCGCGGAACGTGCTCTACATGGACACCAACTTCTGCAACCTGCTGCCGATCTGGGACCGCCTCTTCGGCACATACATGGATGCGCGCGAGGACGTCCGCATCGAATACGGCATCACCCGGCCGGTCAAGCCTTTCAGCGTCCTTGACGCATACCTGGGCGAGTTCTGGCTGCTGGGGAGGGACGTGTGGCGCGCGCCCGGCCTGCGCAACAAGTTGCTGTACCTGCTGATGCCGCCGGGCTGGAGCCACGACGGCGATCACCACACCGCGAAAGCCGCGAAGGCGGCGCTCCTGGCGCAGCAGGCGTCCGGGGCGCCCGCTGCGCCGGAACGACAGGCGTTGCCATTGGCGGATTGACCGGATCACGAGCGGCGGTGTCGTCACCGCTTCGAACTGCAACGAGGAGAGTGCGGATGACGGGCAGCATCAGAATACGGAGCGCGAGCGCCTGGTTGGGCGTGGCGATGGCCATGGGCTTGGCTTCGCCGTCGATGGCGGCGTCGGATCCGGCGGCGACCTGGAGCGGGAAGCCGGCGCCCCTGGCGACGCCGTGGACGGCCGAGGTGTCGCCTCGCAACGCCTTGCCCGAGTATCCGCGGCCGCAGCTGGCGCGTCCTTCGCTGGAGCACCCGCAGTGGATGAGCTTGAACGGACTGTGGCAGTACGCGCCGGATGACGGGAAGGGCAAGCCGCCGTTCGGGCAGGCGCTGAAGGAGCAGGTGCTGGTGCCGTATCCGATCGAATCGGTGCTCTCCGGCGTGCAGAAGCATTCGGACTACATGTTCTACCGCAGGACGGTGGACATTCCCGCAGCTTTCGCCGCCCAAGGCCGGCGCGTGCAGCTGAACTTCGGCGCCGTGAGCCACGAGGCGACGGTGTACGTCAATGGCAAGCAGGTGACGCAGCATACGGGCGGCTATACGTCCTTCAGTGCCGACATCACGCCGGCACTTCGGCCGCAAGGACCGCAGGAGATCGTCGTCGCCGTGCACGCGCCGGTGGACGCCGTCAACATCATGGTCGGCAAGCAAAGGCTCAAGCCTGAAGGCATCTTCTATACGGCGGCCTCGGGTATATGGCAGACGGTATGGCTGGAGTCCGTGCCGGCGACCAGCCTGGCGCAGCTGACATTCGCGCCGGCCGCTTCGCTGGACGCCTTTACGGTGAACGCGAAAGTGCAGGGGCCCGGCGACAATGCCACGCTGCAGGTCACCGCCTATGCGGACGGCAAGGCGGTGGGCGAGGCGAAAGGACCGGCCGGGCAGCCGTTGCGGCTGGCCATCGCGCAGCCGCATCTGTGGAGCCCGCAGGATCCGTTCCTGTACACCTTCAAGGCCGTGCTCACCCGGGGCGGCCAGCGCGACGAAGTCACCAGCTATGCCGGCCTGCGCACGATTGCCGTGGAGAAAGTGGGCGGCCGCAACCGCATCGTGCTCAACGGCAAGCCGACCTTCCTGCTGGCTACGCTGGACCAGGGCTACTGGCCGGACGGGCTCCACACCGCGCCCACCGACGCGGCGCTGAAGTTCGACATCCAGAAGACCAAGGATCTGGGCTTCAACACCATCCGCAAGCACATCAAGGTGGAGCCGGCACGCTGGTATTACTGGACCGACCGCATCGGCCTGATGGTCTGGCAGGACATGCCGGCGCTGCCGACCGATCGCAACGACAAGCTCAGCGATGCCGACAAGGCCAGCTTCCGCGCGGACGTCTCGGCCATCGTGGAGCAGCTCAAGGGCGAGACCTCGATCATCGGCTGGATCCCGTTCAACGAAGGCTGGGGCCAGTGGAGCATCCCGGCCGCCGCCGAGCTGGCGACGCAGATCAAGCAGCTCGACCCGTCGCGCCTGGTCAATGCGCGCAGCGGCGCCAATTGCTGCGACATGAAGGGCGACCCGCACGCCGGCGACGTCTACGATGTGCACGATTACCAGGGCCCCGGCTTGCCCAGCCCGGATGCGACGCGCGCCGCCATCGATGGCGAGCACGGCGGTTTGACCTTGAACATTCCAGGCCACGTCTGGCCCAACACGCCGATCAATCCCTATGGCGCCGTGAAGGACCGCGACGCGCTCACCGCCGGCTACGTCGCCAATACCGCCGTGTTGCGCGACAAAGGCGTGCCGAAGGGTATGTCGGGCAGCGTGTACACGCAGATCACCGACGTCGAAGGCGAGCACAACGGCTTCTTCACCTACGACCGCAAGGTCGAGAAGATGGATGCGGCCAAGGTGCGGGCGATCAACGAAGCGACGATCCGCGCGGGCGCGCAGCCCTGAGACTCGCCGGCGACGGACGCTATCCGCGTCGGACTCGCGCCATCACCACCTGCGTGCGGACCGCCATTCGAAGGCGGTCCGCAGCCACCACCCATCGCCTCGCGCGACCGCACGTATGCGGCTCGCCAGCGCCCTTTCGCCGCGCAGCTAACACGCGCTAATACCTCATAACTGGCGATGGCCCGCCCGCGCTCCCATCCTTGGCGCCACGGTATGCCGATGCCGCGGCGTGCGAGGGCGAAAGGGAGGTATGGCAGTGAACGACAAGCATGACGTTGGCCGCGCCCACTGCGTGGCGACGGCAGGCCGGGCCAGCAACGACGAACTTCGCGCCTGGCTCGAGGCCGATGCCCGCACCGATGGCCACTCCTTCCAGGCGTTTTTCCAGGCGGTGGCGCCGCTGCTGCTGGCGTATTTCGAAGGGCAGCGACGCGGAGGCGCGCTCGACGTGGAGGTGCTGACCCTGGAAACCCTCGTTGCCATATATCAGCAACGTGCCAGCTACGACCCGAGGCAGCCGCTTCGCGCCTGGCTGCTCGGCGTCGCGCGCCTGCGGATGGCGAGCCATCTGCAGGGAGAGCGATCGCCCGGGGCGCTGGGCGATGCCCTTGGCCTGGACCGCGGCATGGAGCAGGAAGCCTTGCGGCAACTGCAGCGGCTTGCGCGGCGGCCGGCCGAGGGCGTGCGTGGCATCGCGCAGCGCGAGAAAAGCCGGGCCATCCCCTGAAACTGCCGCCGCGCACGAGGCGGCCAGGATTCGCGCCCGCTCCGGGCCAACTCCGCTGGTGCGCGGCGCCGGCATCCACGGAACGATCATGATCACGGTTCGAAAAATCCTCCATACCGGGACGACCCGCACGGTGGGCGGGCGCGAAGGCCATGCGCGCAGCGACGACGGCCGCCTGGACATCAAGCTCACCCCGCCGGGCGCCCCGGGGGACGGCACGCATCCCGAGCAGCTCTTCGCTGCGTGCTGGTCGGCCTGTTTCATCAGCGCACTGCGCCATGCGTCCCATGCGCGCAGGATCGAATTCCCCGCCGACACCTCGGTCGTGGCCGAGGTGGACCTGGGACACGGCGAACAGGGTTTCTTCCTGCAGGCACGGTTCGCGGTCTCGATGCCGGGCATTGCGCCGGAGCTCGCGCAGCGGCTGATCGATGCCGCGCACCAGAATTGCCCGTATTCCAAGGCGACCCGGGGCAACGTGGACGTTGCCATCGAGGTCGTTTGAACGGCCGCGTGCGGCGCGTGTCCCGTTGCGCCATCTCGAGGGCGGCGCCGAACTGGCCTGCGCGGCGCGTGCCTGCTTTCGCGAATCGCGCGGTGGCGGCTTGAGCGGCTTCGCGAATCTCTTATCATCAGGAACTTGCGAAGTTCCCGCGTCGGCCGTTCGCCGCCGTGTTATCGATGATGCGAGAGAGCGATTTCCTGTGGAGCTTCCTCCCGACGAGCAGCTCGAATCCCCCGGCGCGGATGTCGTCTTCGGGCCGTTCCGCCTCGTCCCCGGCAAGCGCCTGCTGATCAAGGACGGCCTGCCGCTGGACATCGGCGGCCGCGCGCTGGACATCCTGATCGCCCTGGCCGCGCAGCCGGGCAGGGTGGTGACGAAGCGCGAACTGCTGGGGCGGGTCTGGTCGGGCGTGGTCGTCGAAGAGGGCAGCCTGCGCTTCCATATGACCAGCCTGCGCCGGATCCTCGGCGACGGCGAGAATGGCGCGCGCTACATCACGACACAGGTCGGCGTCGGCTATGCCTTCGTGGCGCCGATCGAAAGAGCCGTCAGCCCGCCGACAGCGATGGCTGCGACGGACGTCGCGCAACCGCCGGTTGGCGCGGGCAGCCTGCCGCGGCGCACACGCCTGATCGGGCGCGAGGCGGACATCGAGCTGGTCGTCGGCCGGCTGGCCGAGCCTCGGCTGTTCACCGTGGTCGGCACCGGCGGCGTCGGCAAGACCAGCCTGGCGGTCGAGGTCGGTCACCGGCTTGCCGGCGGCACGTACGAACGCGTCCACTTCGTGGACCTGGCGCAGGTGGAGGATCCCGCCCTGGTGCCTTCGGCCCTGGCCGGCGCCATGGGGTTGCCGGTGCAGGCCGAGGACCCGGTGTTCGTGTTGCTCGCGCATCTGCGCACGCGGCCGCTGCTGCTGATCGTCGACAACTGCGAGCACGTGGTCACCACCGTATCGGCGATCGTCGAGCGGATTCGCGCCGAGGCGCCCGGCACCGGCGTGCTGGCCACCAGCCGCGAACCGCTGCGGGCGCGCGACGAACAACTGCATTGGCTGCATGCACTGGACTTCCCGCTGGAAACGGAAGCGCTCACCGCCGACCAGCTGCTCGCCTTTCCGGCGATACGTCTGTTCGTGGAACGCATCTCCGCCGGCAATGCGGCACTGAAGATCGATCTGGAAGCAGCGCGCCTGATCGCGGACATGTGCCGCCGGCTCGACGGCATGGCGCTGCCCATCGAACTGGCTGCCGTGCGCGCGGCGGCATATGGCATCCGCGCGACGCACGCGATGCTCGGCGAACGCTTTTCGCTGGGCTGGCCCGGACTGCGCACGGCCCTGCCCAGGCAGCAGACCCTGCGCGCGACGCTGGAATGGAGCTATGGCCTGCTGTCGCCGTCCGAACGCCTGATGTTCGACCGGCTCGCCGTGTTCGTCGGTCCGTTCTCGCAGGAAGCCGCCGCCCAGGTGGTCTCCGACGAGCGCGTCGACGCGGTGACGGCCGCCGCGCTGCTGGACGAGCTCGTGTCCAAGGGTCTGGTCGCGACGGACCGCTCCGAGGCGACGCATGCCTATCGCCTGCTGGAGATGACGCGCGCCTATGCCAGGGAGAAGCTCGCCGCGCACGGCGAGCCGGCAGTGCATGCCGTGTGCTTCCGGCACGCGGCCTACTACACGGAATTGCTCGGCAGTCTGGGCGCGACGCCGGACCAGGTATTCGACCGCTCCGCTCGCCTCGCCAGCCAGCTGGGCAACATCCGCAGTGCGCTGGAATGGAGCTTCGGGCCACAGGGCGACCCCGGGTTGGCGTTGCCGCTGGCCGCGGCGAGTGCGCCTCTGTTCCTGCACTTCTCGCTGCTGGTCGAATGCCGGACCTGGTGCGAGCGCGCCACCGCTCTGCTCGCCCTCGGCTACTTCGGCACACGCACCGAGATGGAGCTGCAGGGCGCACTGGGCCTGGTGCTGATGTTCACGCGCGGCAACAGCGGTGCGGCCGAGACCGCGCTGCGGCGAGCCATGGACATCGCCGTGGCGCTGGACGACCACCGGTCTCAGCTGCGCCTGCTGGGTCGGCTGCAGATCTTCTACGAGCGCATCGGCGATTTCCCGTCTTCGCTGGCATGGGCCGAACAGGCGATCGGCGTGGGCGACGCGATCGGCGAACTGGACGCGATGGCGGTCGCCGCGTCGCTCGCGGGCGTATCCCATCACCTGCTGGGAGACCAGCGCCGCGCGCGCCAGGAACTGGAGAAGGCGCTGAAATACAGCCCGCCGCCCCGGCGCAGCCACACGATCCATTACGGTTTCGACCATCGCAACCGTACCGGCCTGGCTTTGGCGCGGACACTCTGGCTGCAGGGCTTTCCCGATCAGGCGCGGCAGTGGGCCGAGCGGGTCGAGAGCGACGCCGCCGCATTGGACCACCCCGTCACGCACTGCATCGCGCTGGTGTGGACGCTGGGCATCTACATCTGGATGGGCGATCTGGACAAAGCCTCGTCGAGTGCGGCGACGTTCGAGCGCATCGCCGAAGCGAACATGCTCGCGCCGTACATCGCCGCCTCGCTCGGCATGCGCGGCGCGATCGCGATCCGCGCCGGCCGCTCCGACGAGGCCATCGGCTGGCTGGAGGAAAGCCTCGCGCGGCTGCATGGCATGCGCTACGAGCTGCTCACCACCACGTTCGAGATCGCGCTGGCCGAAGGCCTGGTGCTGAGCGGCCGCCATGCCGAGGCCGAGCGGCTGGTGGATGGCACCATCGCGCATTGCCGCCGCAGCGGAGACGCGTTCGCGCTGCCGGAGCTGCTGCGGATCAAGGCCGGCGCGATGCGAGCGCTCGATGCCGGCCACGAAGCCGCGGCCGACACCGTGCTCGACGAATCGCTCACGCTAAGCAGGCAGCAAGGCGCGCGGGCCTGGACCCTGCGGTCGACCATGGAACGGGCCCGGTGGCGACTGGAACGAGGCGGCCGGCAGGCGGCACGCGAACTGCTCGCGCCTTGGATGGACGAGGCCGCGGAAGGTGCCGGCACGCTGGATCGCCGTGAGCTGGAACGGTTGTGGCGCGAAGCGATCGAGGCGCCGACGCTGCAAGGTTGACGGCGGCCGGCCGGACCATCCGGCCGGTATCAATCGTTCGGACGATCCGCGGGTGCGAGCAGCGCCGCCATCTTCACCAGGTCCGCCAGCGAGCGTGCCTTCATCTTGCGCATCACCCGCCCGCGATGGGCCTTGATGGTGATTTCGCTGATGCCGAGTTCCGCGGCGATCTGCTTGTTCAGGCGCCCGGCGACGACCAGCGCCAGCACCTCGCGTTCGCGCGGGCTAAGCGAGGCATGGCGTTCGCGCAAGGGCTGCAGCCGCGCCTCTTCGTCGAGCGCGCAACGGCTGCGCCCGAGCGCGTCGGCGATCGCACGGAGCAGGGCATCGCCGTCGTACGGCTTGGTCAGCACCTCGACCGCGCCCGCCTTCATCGCCCGCACCGCGAGCGGCACGTCGCCGTAGCCGGTGATGAAGACGATCGGCATGCCGAGGCGCTCGCCAGCAAGGCGCGCCTGCAGGTCCAGGCCGTTGAGATCGGGCAGGTTGACGTCGAGCAGCAGGCAGCTTGGCCCCGCGGCCCGCGGTTGGTAAAGAAAGGCCTGCGCGGACGCGAGCAGTACCGGTTGCCATCCGGCGTGGCGGATCACCAGCTCCAGCGATTCGCGTACCGACACGTCGTCGTCGACGACGTACACGACGGGCACGGGGGTAGAGGCCGGTCGCGGGTCCGGTTCGCGGGCGAGGAAGGAGTGTGTACTCAACATGCCATGGTGTCCTCGTGAGATGGGCGCATTCACTCGACCGGCAAGGCGGTACTGAGCGCGCGGAGCAGGTCCGCTTCGCTGAAGGGTTTCAACAGGCAGTCCACGGCGCCCTGGCGGATCAGCCGCGGGCGGTCGGCCGCGTCGCCGTGGGCGGTGATGAAGATGACCGGGATATCGTGGCCGCGCCGGCGCAGTTCCCGCTGCAACTCGGTGCCGCGCATGCCAGGCATCGCCAGATCGAGGATCAGGCAGCGGGTCGCCTCGACGAGACCGGAGGCGAGGAACGCCTCTCCGGAAGGAAAGGCCTGCGCGGCGAAGCCGAATTCCTTCAGCAGGTCCGGCAGCGACTCGCGCACCGACTCGTCGTCGTCGACAACCACGATGAGCAAAGGCGGCATCAGGACAGCTCCGCCGCATCGCCGGCATGCGCCAGGCCCGGCGCCTCACCGTCGCCGCCAGCCGGTACTGCGCCTTCGGCCTCGGACCACGCCGGAACGGCGAAGCAGAAGCAGGCGCCCGGCCCGTCGTTGGGCGCGGCCCACAGCTCGCCGCCATGGCTCTCGATGATGGAGCGGCTCACCGACAGGCCGATGCCCATGCCCGAACTCTTGGTGGTGTAGAAAGCCTGGAACAGCCGCTCGGTGTCCTCGCCTTCGAGGCCCGCGCCGTTGTCGCGGACCGCCAGGCATACGCGCCCATCCTCGTCCACGTGAGTGCTCAGCCGCAGCTGGCGAGGGCGGTCGATCACGGCTTGCATGGCATCGGCCGCATTGAGCATGAGGTTGACGATGACCTGCTGCAGCTGCACGCGATCGCCCCGGACCGGCGGCAACGCTTCGGCGAACTCGGGTTGCAGGATCACGCTGTGCCGCTGCAGTTCGCCCAGCAGCATCGCGGTCACTTCGCGCGCCGCCTCATTGAGGTCGACCCGTTCCGCGGAGGTCGCTTTCTTCGCGAACAAAGCGCGCAGCCGCCGGATCACTTCGGAGGCGCGGTTGCCGTCGCGGATCGTGCGGCGCGCGGTTTCGCGCGCGCCTTCCACGTTGGGCGGATCCGCCGCGAGCATGCGCAGGCAGGTGCTTGCATTGGTGATGATGCCGGCCAGCGGCTGGTTCACTTCGTGCGCGATCGATGCCGTGAGCGCACCCAGCGTCGCCACCCTGGCGACGTGGGACAGCTCGGACCGGACCTTGCCCAGCGCTTCCTCCGAGAGGCGGCGCTGGGTGATGTCCTGTACGGCGGCGATGTATTCCAGTCCGCCGTCTTCGTCGCGGTTGGCATGGGCGACGAGGTGCACGTGCTTGACCCGGCCATCGGGCATCAGCAGCCGGTGCTCGTGCTCGAAGTCGCGCCCCTCGACCCGCTGCCGCTTGAACACTTCGCTGAAGGCGGGGATGTCTTCGGGATGGATGCGGGTATAGAGCAGGTCGAAGGTGGGCGACGCCGCCGGATCGACTTCGACGATGCGATAGATCTCCTCGGACCAGGCGATCTCGTCTTCCTCCACCCGCCACGAGAACGTGCCGGTCAGGCTCAGGCGCTGAGCCTTGGCGAGGAAGGCCTCGCTCTGCCGCAGCGCCGCCTCCCAGCGCGCGCACTCGATGGCGATATTGACCAGGTGAGCGAAGCGGGCGATCAGCGCTTCGTGCGCCGGTTCCGGCGTCTTGGCCTGGCGGAACAGGATCGACAGCACGCCGGCCGCCATGCTGCTGCCGGCCCCGACAGGTATCGACCAGCTCGCCCGGATGCCTTGCGCCAGCGCGATCGCACGCCATGGTTGCCAGCGCTGCTCGTGCGCCAGGTCGGCCGAGATCACCACGCGGCCGCGTGTGGCCGCCAGGGCGATGGGGTTGGCGTTCGCATCCACGACGCGGCCCACGACCGTCTCCAGCACGGCCGCCGGCAGGGTCGGAGCGGCGCCGGCTTGCAGGTAGAGGCTGGCGTCGCCGGCGCGCGCGGGATGCGAGCGGCGGGCATCCACCAGCACTACGCCACAGAGTGCGCCGTCCAGCACGCTCTCGATCAACCGGCAGGCTTCGTCCAGGATGGGCGCGAGCAGTGCGCCGCCCGCCATCAGGCCGAGCAGCCGCTTTTCGCCGGCCAGCAGCAGCTCCGCCTGCTTGCGGTCATCGATGTCGGTGTTGGCGCCGTACCACCGCACCAATCGGCCGGTCTCGTCGCGCTGCGGCACCGCGCGGATCAGGAACCAGCGATAGACGCCATCGTGGCGGCGCAGCCGCGCTTCGTATTCGCCGGGCAGTCCGGCTTCGAGCAGCGCCTGCCAGTAAGCGGCCAGTGCGGCGGCATCGTCCGGATGCACGGCCGACGTCCAGCCGAAGTCGCGCGCTTCTTCCAGCGGCATGCCGGTGTATTCGCTCCAGCGCTGGTTGAGGAAGTCGACGCTGCCGTCGGGCGCCGTGCTCCAGACGAAGCCGGGGATGGCATCGATGATGCTGCGCAGCCGGTCCTCCGACGCGCGGACGTCGTCCAGCGCGTGCCGCAGCGTCAGCCGCGAGTGCATGCGTTCGATGGCGGTGCCCGCGATATGGGTGAGCTGATCGATCAGCGCCAGGTCCTGCCGTCCGGGCGAGCGCGGGCGCTCGTAGTAGATAGCAAAAACGCCTAAGCTCTCGCCGGACTTGGCGACGATCGGCGTCGACCAGCAGCAACGCAGGCCGTGCGACATGGCCATCGAGGGCCAGCGGGTGGCCGCCCAGCGCGTTTCCAGCGCCAGGTCGGGCGCGATGATCTGTTCCTGCAGTCGCGCTGCCATCGGGCATGGGCCGATGTCGGTGCCGATCGCACACTCGGCAATGGTCTCGATATAGCGGGCAGGGAGGCTCGGCCCGGCGCATAGGCCCATGCGCGTGCCGGAGCGGTCAAGCAGCATCACGGTGCAACGGCACCCGGCGACGGCGGTTTCGACCAGCTTGCAGAACGCATCGAGGATGTCCTGCGGCGGGCGGTCGCGCGCCACCATGTCGAGCAGTTGCTTCTCGCCCGCGAGCAGGTCCTCGCCGCGCTTTTGCTCGTCGATGTCC
This sequence comes from Dyella sp. BiH032, assembly GCF_031954525.1. Classification (NCBI taxonomy): domain Bacteria; kingdom Pseudomonadati; phylum Pseudomonadota; class Gammaproteobacteria; order Lysobacterales; family Rhodanobacteraceae; genus Dyella; species Dyella sp. BiH032. The sequence continues at coordinate 2,825,202 of NZ_CP134867.1, read as the reverse complement.
GTGTTGACGACGAACCAGCGCGTGATCCGCCCGGTTTCGTCCCGCATCGGCAGGCCTCGCACCTGGAACCAGCGGTAGCTTCCGTCGGCGCGGCGCACGCGATGCACGAAGTCGTACGGCTCGCCGGTCTGCACGGCGTGTGTCCACGCGACCAGCACGGCCGGCAGCTCGTCGGGGTGGACCATGCGGGTGGCTTTCCAGCCTTCCATTTCCTCCAGCGTGGCGCCCAGGTAGTCGAGCGCGAAGCGATTGAAGTACTCCACGCCGCCGGAGGGCGCGGCAAGGCCGATGAAGGTGGGCACGCTGTCCATGACGGCGCGCAGGCCCGCCTCCTGCAGGTCCGGCATGCGTTCGGCAGGCACGCAGCCTTCGGCCTCGACCGCCACGCCACACCATCCGGCCTCGGATGCCTTCGACAGCGGACGGGTCCGCAGCACGAACCGCCGATAGACACCGTCGAAGCGGCGCAGGCGTACGGCGGTTTCCAGTGGCGGAGAGGGAGTGCGGGAAGACCAGCCATCGAGCCATGCGGGCAGGTCGTCAGGATGGACCAGCGCGGACCATCCGCGCCTGCGTGCCTCTGCGGCATCGACGCCGGCGTAGTCGCACCAGGCCCGGTTGATCTGGGCGAGGCGGCCATCGGGGAACATGGTCCACACCAAGCCAGGCAGCAGGTCGACGACGCTGCTGAGCTCATTATCCATACGGCCTCTCTCGGCCACCGTCATCAAGAGAGCATGCGCCCATCGACGGTGCCGGCCCATCATACGTTGGTGTCACCGCGCGGCTGTTGTTATTTCCTGCTAGCGCGGCGCTAACACGGCTGGCTCGAGGCGCGGACCGCCTCACGGCGGTTGGCATGGCGCGCCAGGTGCGCGCAAGCGATCGCAATTCCGCAAGACGCTCCGGGGCTCGGGCACTGCGGCGACCGAAGGCACGCGCCGTGCGCAGCCATGCTCATTCGTGATGGCCTGCATCGATACCAAGGTATCGACCGACACCATCGTGCAATCGCCACTGCACCATGCGGCTGGTCTGATCGCCGTTACGCGGCACCTTTCGATCCAGCCACCGGCTGGTGCGGCCGCCTCACTCAAACGGAGATTGAATATGTCCAGTCCGTCCACCGTGGCGCGGCATCGCCCGCTTGCCCATCGCGCCGCGGCCTTCGCCTGCGGTCTTGCCCTATGTGCCATGGGTGGCTTCGCCGAAGCGGCGCCGTCTGCTGCGCAGGAAGCCGCCGGCCGGGCGTCGGCCTTGAAGGAGGACACCAGTATTCGGCCGTTCCAGATCCATGTGCCGCAGGCGCAGCTGGACGAACTGCGCGAGCGCATCGCGCGGACGCGCTGGCCGGACAAGGAAACGGTCGGCGACGAATCCCAGGGCATCCAGCTCGCACGCGTGCAGGAGCTGGTGCGCTATTGGGGCAATGGCTACGACTGGCGCCGCCTGGAGACGACGCTGAATGCGTTGCCGGAGTTCGTGACCACGATCGATGGCGTGGACATCCAGTTCATCCACGTGCGTTCGCGCGAACCGAATGCGATGCCGCTGATCCTCACCCATGGCTGGCCCGGTTCGCCGCTGGAGTTCCTCAAGACCATCGGCCCGCTGACCAATCCCGTGGCGTACGGCGGCCGTCCGGAAGATGCCTTCGACGTGGTGATTCCCGCCATCCCGGGCTATGGCTTCTCCGGCCGCCCGACGGTCACCGGCTGGAATCCCGACCGCGTGGCGCGCGCCTGGGACACGCTGATGAAGCGCCTGGGTTATACGCACTATGTATCGCAGGGCGGCGACCACGGCTCGGTGATCTCCGACGCGCTGGCGCGACAGGCACCATCGGGTCTGCTCGGCATCCACCTCAACATGCCGGCCACCATTCCGCCGGAACTGGTCAAGCCGATCAATGCCGGCGATCCGGCGCCGGCCGGGCTCTCCGCCGACGAGCTGCGTGCCTACAACGCGCTCAGTACCTTCTTCGGCCGCAACGCGGCTTACGGGGCGATGATGGTGACGCGCCCGCAGACCATCGGCTATTCGCTCACCGATTCGCCCAGTGGCCTGGCGGCCTTCATGTACGAAAAGATCGCCGAGTGGACCGACAGCGGCCACCAGCCGGAGCGCGTACTCGGCCGCGACGAAATCCTCGACGACATCACGCTGTACTGGCTCACCGACACCGGCGCGTCGTCGTCGAGGTTCTACTGGGAAAACAACAACAACAATTTCAGCGCCAAGGCGCAGAAGACCTACGAGATCAAGGTGCCGGTGGCCATCACCGTCTTCCCCGGCGAGATCTACCGCGCGCCGGAAAGCTGGGCCAGGCGCGCCTATCCCTCGCTGTACTACTTCCACGAAGCCGCCAAGGGCGGGCACTTCGCCGCCTGGGAGCAACCGCAGCTGTTCGCCGAGGAACTGCGCGCCGCCTTCAAGCCCCTGCGGAAATCGGCGGGCGCGCAGGGAGGCGCAGGGCGGTGATCGCCATCCGCAGCTATCCCACCGCCCTGGACGCGGAACTGGCCCGGCTGCGCCTGGCGTGGGCCGACATACCCACGACGGTGAGCGGCATCGACCTGGGCATGCAAGGCGGAACGACCGGCGTGCAGCTCTGGGTGCCGGAAGCTTTCGCGGAAGCGGCGCGAGCGGTGCTCGACGCCCCTGAAGAGTGACGCACTCAAAAGAACGGCCGGCCTCGCGCCGGCCTCGCCAAACGAATCGCTGACCTACCGGAGACACACCCATGTCCCATGACGCACATACTCGCTATCGCCACCTGCTGGGCGCGGCCATCCTCGTGGCGGCCATCACGCAGTCGGGCACGATCGGCGCCACCGACGCGCAAGCCGGGCAGGGGCCGGCAACGCAAGCCACGGAAGCGCGCGATCCGCTCCGGCCGTCGAAACACGTCAAGGCCGGCGTGCTGGACGTGGCCTATGCGGAGCTCGGCCCGGTCAACGGCCCCGCCGTCATCCTGCTGCATGGCTGGCCGTACGACATCCACAGCTACGACGTGGTGGCACCCGCGCTCGCGGCGAAGGGCTATCGGGTCTTGGTGCCCTATGCGCGCGGCTACGGCGCGACGCGCTTCCTTTCCGCCGATACGCCGCGCAATGCCGAACCCGCGGCGCTGGCGCAGGACGTCGTCGACTTCATGGACGCGCTCGGGATCCAGCGTGCCACGCTCGCCGGCTACGACTGGGGCGCGCGCTCGGCGGATATCGTCGCGGCCCTGTGGCCGCAGCGGGTGAGGGCGTTGGTGTCCGTCAGCGGCTACCTGATCGGCAGCCAGGCCGCCGGCCTGCAGCCGCTGCCGCCGAAGGCGGAGTATCAGTGGTGGTACCAGTTCTACTTCGCCACCGATCGCGGCCGCGCGGGCTACCAGCAGTACACCCACGACTTCGCGAAACTGATCTGGCAGCTCGCCTCGCCGCAATGGCACTTCGACGACGCGACCTTCGCGCGCAGCGCCGCCGCGCTGGACAACCCCGACCAGGTCGCCATCGCGATCCACAACTACCGCTGGCGTCTGGGTCTGGCGGAGGGTGAGCCGCGGTATGCCGCGCTGGAGCAGAAGCTGGCGACGTTCCCGCCGATCGCCGTGCCGACCATCACCATGGAAGGCGATGCCAACGGTGCCCCGCATCCGACCGCCGAGTCCTACCGCAGCCATTTCACCGGCAAGTACGACTACCGCCTGATCACGGGCGGCATCGGCCACAACCTGCCGCAGGAAGCGCCGCAGGCCTTCACCCAGGCGGTGATCGACGCCGACGGCATGTGAACGCACCAGACGGGAGCGATCCGATGAAATCGATCCATCTTTATGCCGCCGGCCTGACGCTCGTCGCGCTGACGCTGACAGTAGCCGCCGTCGCCATGACGGATACCGGCAGCAGCGAGCCTTCGCCGGTCTATGGCGTCCGGATTCCGCATGGCTACCGCCAATGGCAGCTGATCGCCCCAGCCGTGGAAGCCGCGCCGCTCAACGAGATCCGCGCCGTGCTCGGCAACGAGGTGGCCATCAAGGCGTATCGCGACGGCGCGCAGCCCTTCCCGGACGGCACGGTGCTGGCGAAGCTGGCATGGAAGCACGTGCCGTCGCCGGACTTCGCGCCGGCCTCCATCCCCGGCGCACCGACCACCGTGCAGTTCATGGTCAAGGATTCGAAGAAATACGCCGCCACCGGCGGCTGGGGTTTCGGCCGCTTCATCGACGGCAAGCCGGCCGACGAGGCGCAACACCGCACCTGCTTCGCCTGCCACCAGGCCCTGGCGAAAGGCCACGACTACGTGTTCACCCGCTACGCGCCCTAGTCCTTTGCGCGTCCCGGCAAGGGCGCGCAAGCGAACGGATGCGCCGCACCATCCGCCGGACCTGTGTGGCCCGGCCCTTTCACTGAAGGAGATCCGCAATGAAGAAGCTTTTCGCAGGCCTGGCCATGGCCGCGGCCATGGTTGCCGGCCAGAGTGCGTTCGCGCAGACGGCGATGCCGATGCAGATGCCCGACAAGGCGTACATCGTGCTCGTGCACGGCGCGTTTGCCGATGGGTCGAGCTGGAACGACGTGGCCAGGATCCTGCGCAAGGACGGCTATTTCGTGATCGCCGCGGCCAATCCGCTGCGCGGCGTGAAGAGCGACGGCCAGTACGTCGCCAGCCTGGTCGGCGCGCTGAAGGGGCCGGTGGTGCTGGTCGGCCACTCCTACGGCGGCAGCGTCATCACGGAGGCGGCCAATGGCCGTCCGAACGTCAAGGCGCTGGTGTACGTCAGCGCGTTCTCGCCCGATACTGGCGAGACCGTCGCCGGACTGGCCGGCAAGTTCCCCGGCAGCACGCTGGGCCAGGCCTTGGCTCCCGCGGTGACGCTGCCGGACGGCAGCAAGGACCTCTACATCCTGCAGGACAAGTTCCGCGCGCAGTTCGCCGCCGACGTGCCCGCGCCGCAGGCGGCGCTGATGGCCGTGACGCAGCGACCGGTGACGGAGGCCGCGCTCAACGAGCCGAGCGGCGAGGCGGCATGGAAGACCCTGCCGTCCTGGCACATCTACGGCAGCGCGGACAAGAACATCCCGCCGGAAGCGATGGCCTTCATGGCCATGCGCGCGCACGCCAGGGACGTCGTGGTGGTCAAGGGCGCGTCGCACGTAGTGATGGTGTCGCATCCCGACGCTGTCGCGCGGCTGATCGAGGAAGCGGCCAAGGCAACGCAGGCCAGCCAGTCCGCCCAGTGACCGGACCTCGCGGCACGGGCGCATGTATCGCGCGCCCGTGCCGCGAAGCCGGGGCGCTCGTCGGCAGCTTTGCCATCCATCCCTCCCCAGGTGATTCCGCCATGCGTGCACGAACACCTTTCGCCGGACTCATCCACGGACCGCTGGGGTCGCATGCGGGCCAACCCGCGTCCGGCGCTCACCCGCCGCTCGCGGCCACGATCGCCGTGCTCGAACTGGCGCGGAAGATCGAGCCGGACATCGTGGCGGCCATTCACTGGTATCGCCACGTACCCATCGCGGAACTGGGATGCCAGACCGCCCTGCGCCTCGTGACGCAGGGAAGGGCGGATGCCGTGATGGCATTCCTCCGGACCATCCGTGACGGAAGCCGCGGCTGAGCATCCAGCCGGCAGCCGCGGTTCCGTCACTACCGAAGACTCTGCCCACGACAGCGAGGGCGGAGGCGCCGGGCCTATTCGACGATGTTCGCCGCGACGTGATAGACGCGCCCGCCCCAGCCGTCATTGGGGAAGGCATCGGAGACCTTCACGTAGACCGGCCTGGAATCGTTGGCGGCGGCGCCGAGGAAGGGCGTCAGGTTGATGCTGCGGTCGGCCTTGTTCGAACCGTCGGTGATGGGACGGTCTTCTTTCAGCACGGTCGTCCAGTGCTCATTGTCGTTGCTGACCTGCACCACGAACTCCGCGTCGATGGTCAGCGTGAGCTGGGCTGCCGTGGTGTCGGCCGGCAAGGGGAACCGATAGGTGAAGTGCGCGTTGCCGTCGGCAAAGCGGTTCTGCACGCCGTTGCTCTGCGAGCCGTCCGGATCGAACAGCCAGGGGTTCTCGTCGACGGTGCCGGTGTCGAAATCGATCTTGTGCGCAACGAGCACGTCGGCTTGCGTGGTGAAGTACAGGCCTGCGGCGTACACGTTCGCTGTGACCAGGTGATGCCCATCGGCGGCGGCGCTCGGCACCGTGATCTTCAGCGGAACGACACCGCTGACCGGCACGGCGTTGCCGCTCGGCTGCAGGCGCAGCAGCGTGGCTTGCGGCGAAGCGCTCCAGCCAGCGGGAGGCGCGACGGAAGCGAGGACTTGCAGCGGGAAGTACCCCGTCGCCGATACGCCGAGGTCGACTGCGATGGCCGTCGTGCCGGAGGCGGACGGCATGATCACCGGCTGCGCCGGCGACATCGTCGCGGCCAGCGATACCTGCGGCGTCAGGGCCGGCACGTTGCCGACCAGGGCGCTGAGCGCGCTGGCCTGGGTGCGCCAGTCGAACACGTTGGGATGATCGACGCTGGTGGCGCCGGACCAGCGCGTGCCGAGCCGGCCGGCGGCATCGCGATCGTCGTCCCAGACGCTGCCGGCTTGCCGGGCGAGGAAGGCCGCATAGCCGCGATCGCGGATGGTATCCACCAGGTCCATCCAGTAGCGCATGAAGATGCCCTTGAACTGCTTGGCGTTGTCGTCGCAGGTCTGGGTGAGGGCATCGCAGGTTTCGGTGAGAACGCCGTTCGTCACCAGCGCATTGGGGCCGATCGCCGCGTCGGCGAGGCGCCGCACGTTGGCCAGAATGTTCGGGTCGCGGGTGGCGCGCCACAGTTCCAGGCCGGCGCCGATCGCCAGGCCCTGGTTATAGGTCCACACGTTCTGCCCGTTGTTGGTGCAGGCGTCGGTGAGTCCATCGTTGACCAGGCCGTTCGCATTGATCATGCCGCTGCGCTGGAACCAGTTCCATGCCGTGCGCGAGCGGGCCAGCCACACGCTGTCGCCGGGTATCCGGTTGTGCAGCTCGGCGGTGAGGCGGATCCACAGCCCGTTGGTGACCGCGTTCTTGTAAGTGCGTTCGGCATTCCACCAGACGCCGCCGCCGCAAGTGCTGGTGTCCCAGTAGCCATACACGTACTCGGCGATGGTGGCCGCCATGTCCAGGTACTTCGGATTGCGGGTGAGGTCGTAGGCCTGTAGCCAGGTCAGCCCCCACCATGCGGAGTCGTCGATGGCGCGGCTGGTGAAGTTGCCGAGCAGGGGGTCGCCCGACAGCACGCCGGCCGGGAACACGCCCTTGTCCTTCTCGAAGGTGTTGTCCAGCTGCGCGAGATAGCGGCGGTCGCCGGTGCGCTGCATGTAGTCGCCGATGGTCTGCAAGGCCACGGCCGAGTTCCACCAGCTGCCTGGAAACCAGGCCTTGTCGGGCTCGTAGGAACTCATCAGGACGTCCGCCGCGACTCGGGCGCGGGCAACCGCCGTCGAGCCGTCGGCGATAGGGCTGGCGGGATAGGCGGATTCGGCCGCCATCGAGGGAACGATGGCCACGAGGGCCGTGAGGCCGGCCGCGACCAGCATGGCCCGGATGCGTGTGCGTACTGCTTGGAGATTCATAATCGGAAGCGCTCCTTTCGCATGCCCACGGAGGGGAAGCTGCATGTCCAACCCGTCCATGCCGGAACGTGGGCGGTCATCCGGCCTGGCGACGTGCACGTACGAGCCGTTTAGACGGCTATCGCATGGAGGCGGAGCCGAGCGATGCCACGCGTTCGTCGGCCGCCCGCGCAAGCTCTGCCATGCCCTGAGGGCCATGCCGATGCCGGGTCCGCGCAGCACATGCGGAACACCCCGGGCTTATCGGCGAGTGCCGGATCACGACCGCGCTCTCCCCAGAAACCATGCGATTAGATCGATCTAAATCCGCTTTCCAAAAAAAGGCCACGACGCAATGGACCCGTACCCGGACACTCGGCGATCGATGCCTGCGCGCGACTGTAGCGCGCCATCGGCGCAAGACGCTCGCTGCATCGCAAAAGAATCGGCCGCGGGTGAAGTCGTCCGGGGCCAATGGGTGAAGGTGTCGTGATGCGCGTTTCCACGCGGTCGAGCGGTTTGACTATGCGCCTCGTCCACTCGCGCGGCCGCCGTCTTCGCCGCGAATTGTTCAAAGCCGCTGAATAGAGATATCCGTCCGCCCGCATTTATGCATTTCGGCGGGAGCATCAACATGCCTCGCACGGTCCGGCGGCAGCGTCGCCAGCCGGCGCCAACCCCGTTCCACTCAACTGAGGATCGTTCCATGCCGTTTGCCAATTTCAAGTTTCCCGAAGGCATCATCGACGCCGCCCGCAAGGAAGACATCATCCATCGCACCACCGCCATGTTCGTCGAGTATTTCGGCGAAGGCGTCCGCCCGTACTCCATGGTGCTTGTCGAGGAAGTGACCGATGGCGGCTGGGGCCGCGCGGACGAGACCCTGACGCTGGCGAAGATGGGACTTCCACCGAAGAAGTAGGGCCCAGCAAGCGCGACGGCGAGCAGCGTTCAGTGGCGCCTCGCTCGCCGTCGCGTCGCAGCGGCGGACATGCAAGATGGGGCCGCCGGCCTCATGCTGCGCGCTTGCCATACCAGCAGCACGGCCTATCGCCAGCCCGTCACTTGATGCACATCAATGGGCGTGCCATCGGGCCGCACTAGGCTTGTCTCAGTTTTTTTGGCTGCAAACGGCACGCCGGCAAGGTCGCCGTCCAAAAGGAGACAAGCGATGAGCAAGACCATGAAGGCCGCTGTAGTCCACACCTTCGGCGGCCCGCTGGCCATCGAGGAAGTGCCGGTGCCCACGCCGGGGCTTGGCGAGGTGCTGGTCAAGATCGAAGCCTGCGGCGTGTGCCATACGGATCTCCACGCCGCCGACGGCGACTGGCCGGTCAAGCCGACGCTCCCCTTCATCCCAGGACACGAGGGCGTCGGCCACGTCGTCGCGATAGGGCCGGGCGTATCCCACCTGAAGGAGGGCGATCGCGTCGGCATTCCCTGGCTGTACTCGGCCTGCGGCCATTGCGAGCACTGCCTGGGCGGCTGGGAAACCCTGTGCGAGACGCAGAAGAACACGGGGTACTCGGTCAATGGCGGATTCGCCGAATACGCCCTCGCCGCCGCCGATTACGTGGGACATCTGCCGTCGAACATCGGCTTCATCGAGATCGCCCCCGTGCTATGCGCGGGCGTCACGGTCTACAAGGGACTCAAGGTCACCGACACGCGCCCGGGTCAGTGGATGGTGATCTCCGGCATCGGTGGCCTGGGCCACATGGCCGTGCAGTACGCCAAGGCGATGGGCCTCAATGTGGTCGCGGTGGACATCGACGACGCAAAACTGGATCTGGCCAGGAAGCTTGGCGCCGCGATCACCGTCAATGCCAGGAACGCCGACCCGGCCGCCTTCATCAAGAAGGAAATCGGCGGCGCACATGGCGCGCTGGTGACGGCCGTATCGCCCAAGGCCTTCAGTCAGGCGATGAACATGGTTCGCCGCGGCGGTACGGTATCGCTCAACGGTCTGCCGCCGGGCAACTTCGACCTGTCGATCTTCGACATGGTGCTCAATGGCATCACCGTGCGCGGCTCGATCGTGGGGTCGCGGCTGGACTTGCAGGAATCGCTGGACTTCGCCCAAGCGGGCAAGGTGGCCGCGACGGTCACGACGGATCGCCTGGAGAACATCAACGATGTCTTCAAGCGGTTGCGCGAAGGCAAGGTCGAAGGGCGCGTCGTGCTCGACTTTGGTTAGGAAATGCCGTGCCCGGCCCGTGGGCCTGCCTGCGCAGGCAGGCTCCGTACGGCGCCTGTCGCCCTGCCGGTTCCTGTTATTTGTCCGGACGGCGCGCGAACAGCCGCACGCGGGAGGCCCAGCAGAAGGCCGCGCCGGAAATGAGGCCGTAAGTGGCGCCCATCGCGAGTCCGAGAGGCTGCAGCACCTTTTCAGGCTGGCCCTTCAGAAGCCAGGCGTAGGCATACATGGTCGACGGGCCGAGGAGCGCGCACCAGAGACATAGTCTCGCCGCCGAAAGCGCCTTGAGGGATCGCAGCAGGAGCACCATCGGGACCACGAATACGAAGGTCACGATATAGGTGAAAGGCACGCCGAAGACGACGATGAGCAGAAGTAACCAGAAGCCGGCGCCCAAGTCAGCGGGAACGTGTTCTTCCGAGGTGACGATGCTGCCGATGAGTCCCAAGACACCAAGGACGAGCGCCAGGCCGACCGGAACCACCCAGGGCGATATGAGCGCGCCTCTCCAGAGGCTCCGCTTGTGTTGCATCAACTTGCTGGCTACATCGTTCAAGGCGTGCCTCATCCATGGCGTGTCGGATTTTTGTGCAGGGTGGGACTTTCGCGCAGGGAAAACCCGTTTGACTCCAGATGGGCGCCTCTTTGGCTCGGGGGCTGCGGATCCCCATGGCTGACCGCGTCCGCCATCTCGCGCGGACAGCATCATACCTGGCGCGGATCGTCCCGGCGGACATGCTTGTCGAGGAATGCCAGGGTGAGCGCCGCCACCTCGTCGCTCTTCGTGTCCATGGCGAAGTGGCCCGCTTCCAGGAGGTGGATCTCGGCGTGCACGGCATCATTCCGATAAGCCCATGCGCCATCTACGGTGAAGGACGGGTCGTACTTCCCCCACACGACAAGTAGCGGCGGCTGATGCGTTCGCAGGTACGCCTGCCAGGCCGGGTAAGCGGCCACATTGGTGCGGTAGTCGTAGAACAGGTCTTCCTGGATGCGATCCTGGCCGGGCCGCGCCAGGAAGGCCGACTCGTCCGTCCATGCATCGGGATCGTACGCCTCCGGGTGCGGGTCCAGCCCGACGTGCCTCTGCCTGGCCGCCTCCGGCGCGATGAGGTTGGCGCGGAGTTTTTCGGCGTAGGCATCGCGATTCGCCCAGTACTGCTTTCGCGTTTCCCACAAAGGGCCCAGGCCCACCTCGTGCGATACCGCGTTCTGCACGACGATGGCGGTCACGCGTTCGGGATGGCGCAGCGCCAGGCGGAAACCCACCGGGCCGCCATAGTCCTGCACGAAGAGTGCGTAGCGCTCGATGCCCAGCCGTTGCACGAAGGCATCCATCACGGCGGCCAGATGATCGAAGGTATAGGCGAACTCGTTCGGTGCAGGCGCGCTGGAGTGGCCGAAGCCCGGGTAGTCCGGCGCAATCGCGTGGTAACGCGTCGCCAGCGCCGGCAGGATCTTTTCGTACATCCTCGATGAGGACGGGAAACCGTGCAGAAGAAGCACCGGCGGATGCCGGCGGTCACCGGCTTCGCGATAGAAGATGTCGAGCCCTTCCACGGAAATGCTCTGGTAAGTCGGCATAGCGTCTTTCCGCCATGGCAGGGACGTGCCCGCCCTGGCTGATCATCTTGCCGCAACTTCCGTCGTCGGCGCGACGTCCGCGCGCTCGTCAGTCGGCGACGACCACATAGGTCAGGTGGACCGCGCGCCATGCCTCGTGCACCTTGGCGAAGAGCGCCGTGTCCACGACCACGCGGTGGCCCGAGCGGTGGCTGAAGCTCGCCCAGGCGACGCTGCCCCGTACGGCTAGGCGATCGATGCGGCGAGTCACGCCCTCTGGAAACTCCTTGCGCGCGGCAGCTTCGTCGAAGCGACCGGCCCATTCGCCCATGGCGACCGCCGTCAATTCGCCGCGAGTGACGGAAAAGCTGAGTGCGCGCGGATCGTACAAGGCCGACAGGCGCCGTCCATCGTTCCGGTCCATTGCGTCGAACTGCGCTTCGATCAGTTCGCGCACCGCTTTGACATCCTCAGGGTTCTCAGCGGCTGCAGCGTTCACCGGCTGGTTGACGAAAACCTTGCCGATGATGCGCCACTGGCCCTGCACCTTGAGCAGGCTCAGGAAATCCCGGAACTGATGGTCCTCGAACACGCTTAGCGCCTCCACGCTGGCCGCGTCGCCGTGTATGTCGATCCATTGAATGTTGCGCCTGTGCGCCGGTTGCAGGCCGCGCGCCTCGGCAAGCCGCTTTGCCCAGCGCGCCAGGTCCAGTCCGGTCAGATCGCCCTCGGGCCTGACGCTGTACATCACCAGGCTGGGCTGGAAGGCTTGGTAGAGCAGGTCCGGGCGGCCCTCGTCGCCGGCGCGGAAATAGCTCGTCACGACGCGGCGGATAGCCGCCTCATCGGCCGAGGAGCCGTCCACGGCTGCCGCGGCCGAGCAGGTCATGAGCATGCACAGCAGATAGATCACCAGGAATCGCATGGAAGGTCTCCGCGGTTTGACGGCAGTTTGCCGTCGTCGCGGAGCCCCAAGGAACGCGATTCTTTTCGAGCCGCGGTCAAAGAAATTTTTACCGCCGGGTCCCCCGATAGCGGCCAGGGTGCCGGACAGACGTGCCGGAAAAGAAGAGGGGCCGGCGTCAGCCGGCCCCTCTAGCCATGTGATCGAGTCGCCGCGTAAACGGTCAGCGGAGAGTCCAGCGTGTCACCGGACGACGCAGGCCGTCACCATATGCGCACCTGCCGGTCCGCCGGCCGCGTCATGGCATCCTCCGTCTTGCATTGGAACGCTTTCGCAAACGCCGGCACGTTGCCGAGGGTGCCCATGATGCGTTCGCGCGGCGTGGCGTGGGGATTGCTCGACAGGTAGACGAGGGTTTGCCGCTCGCGCATATGGGCGCGCCAGATGCGCGCGAAGGCGAGGAAAAAGCGCTGGTCCTGGGTATAGCCGTCGATGCGGCGACCGGCTTCGTCCGGGTTGGCCTTGAGCGCCGACTGCAGCGCGTCATAGGCGATGTACACCCCGCCGAGGTCCGCGATGTTCTCGCCCAGGGTGAGGCGGCCATTGATGTGGACGTCGGGGTGATCGGGCAGGGGGGCGTAGGCGTCGAACTGGCGCACCAGCGCATCGGCGCGGGCATTGAAGCGCGCATTGTCTTCCGCCGTCCACCAGTCGGTCTGGTTGCCTTGTCCGTCGAACTGGCGGCCGGCATCGTCGAAGCCATGCGTGGCCTCGTGGCCGATGGCGGCGCCGATGCCGCCGTAGTTGATGGCGTCGTCGCCGTCGGCGTAGAAGAACGGCGGTTGGAGGATCGCCGCCGGGAAGGTGATGCTGTTGTCTTCCGCGCGGTAGAACGCATCCACCGTCTGCGGCAGCACGCTCCAGCGGCTCCGATCCGTCGGCTTGCCGACACGCGCCATCGCGTCCCGGTGCTCATGGCGCGCAAGCGCACGCACGTTGGCGTAATAACCGGTCGCGGACAGGTCGAGGCCGGACCAGTCGCGCCAGTGATCGGGGTAGCCGACCTTGGGCACGAAAGCCCGCCATTTGGCCAGCGCGCGCGCCTTGGTGGCTTGGCTCATCCAGTCCAGCGCTTCGATGCGCGCCTTCAGGGCATCCAGCAGGCGCGTCACCAGGACCTGCGCGCGTTGCTTGGCCTCGGGCGAAAACGTCCGCGCGACATAAAGCTGCCCCATCGCCTCGCCCATGTAAGCGTTCATGGTGCCGAGCACGCGCTGCCAGCGCGGCTTGTCGTTCTGCTGGCCAGTGAGCGTACGGCCGTGGAAATCGAAGGAGGCGTCCTGGAACGCCTGCGCGAGGTAGGGCGCGGCTTGGTCCAATGCGTGGAAACGCAGGTAGGCGCGCCACTGGGCCGGCGGCGCGCTGGCCAACAGGCGATCGAACCCGGCAAAGAACGCGGGAGGCGCCATCGAGAACTCGTCCTGCGCCGACAGCCCCTGCGCGGCGAGGAACGGCGCCCAGGGGAAATGCGGGGTGAGGCGATCCGCTTCGGCCACGCGCACGGCATGGAACTGGTTCGCCGGCTGTCGGGCCTCCACCGGCGAGAGCGTCACCTTGGCGAGGGCGGTCTCCAGCGCCAGCGCATCGTCCGCTGCCTGCTCGGGCGCGCCATCGCCCGCCAGGCGAAAGAGGCGAACCATGTAGGCGCGATACGCCTTCCGCTCCTGCGCATAGCGCACATCGGCGTAATAGTCGCGGTTGGGCAGGCCCAGCGCCGCAGGCGCGGCGGCGGCGATCTGCTTGCGCGCATCGCGAAAATCGCCCTGCACATCGAAGGCGAACACGAATGGCTGGCCCTCGGCAGCGGCATGAGCCAGGAAGACCGCGGTGTCTTCGGATGTCTTGAGCCGCGCGATGGCATCGAGCGTGGGACGAAGCGGTGTGAGGCCCGCGCGCTCGATCGCCGCGACATCCATGCCCGAACGGTAGAGCAGGCCGATCTGGCGTCTGACACCATCGCCGTTCGCGGTGGCCGTGGCGCCGGCGGCCTGCTCGGCGATGTCGTGCTGCACGTGAAGACTTTCCAGCGTCAGCTGATCGAACACGCCCCAGCGCACTTCATCCGGGGGAATGGGATGGGCGGCCAGCCAGCGCGCGTTGACGAAGCGATCGAAGTCCGTGCACGGCGAGATGGTGCGGTCCAGCTCGGCGGTATCGAAGGGGACGGCTTCGGTCGCCATTGACCACGCGGGAAAAAGCAGACCAGCTTTGAGCACGGTGACGGCGAATCGATGGTACAGACCAGGCATGCACGCTCCTTTGGCGTGGGATCGACTTGGCGGCGATGGGTGTCTTCGCGTACTGCGCACATCGCCGCCAGTGGCGGTTCTCGGAACGGTGGCTGCGCCTGCTGCAGCGCAGCCGCCAGGAAAGATCAGCCGCGCCGGGCCGCCTCGATCGCCGCGATGTCGATCTTGGTCATCTCCATCATGGCGTCGAACGCGCGCTTGGCCGCGGCCCGGTCCGGGTCGCTGATGGCGGCCATCAGCGCGCGCGGGGTGATCTGCCAGGAGAGGCCCCACTTGTCCTTGCACCAGCCGCAGGCGCTGGGGCTGCCGCCGTTGTCGATGATGGCGTTCCACAGACGGTCGGTTTCGGCCTGGTCGTCGGTCGCCACCTGGAACGAGAACGCCTCGTTGTGCTTGAACGCCGGGCCGCCATTCAAGCCCAGGCAGGGGATGCCCATGACCGTGAACTCCACCGTCAGGACATTGCCTTGCTTGCCGTCGGGGTAATCGCCGGGCGCATGGTAGACGGCGCCCACGGCGCTGTCCGGGAAGGTCTTGGCGTAGAAGGTGGCGGCCTCGAGGGCCGTGCCGTCGTACCAGAGGCAGATGGTGTTCTTGCTGGTCATGCGGGTTCTCCTGGGTCGTTGGGGGGGTATTCCCTGTCTGCGACGAACGAAGGGAGTTCGAATCGACATGGCTCTTGCCGGGGTCCGGACGGATTGGCCGCGGAATAGGGGGCTGCCTCCGGTGGCCGGCCAGGGGAGGCCGGCCCGGCCCCGCGCAGTCACCCGTCGAAGGCCTGCGCCTGCTGTACCAGCCACTCACACAGATGCAGCACCGGCGCGCGCATGTCGTCGTTGCGCATCAGCGCAAAATGCCCCGTCGGACCTCTCAGGACGCAGGGGAAGGGGGCAAGCAGCCGCCCCTCGGCCAGCAGAGGTTGAAACAGCGCCGGTGAGAGCAGCGCGACGCCCAGCCCTTCCAGCGCCGCTGTCGCGTTCAGTTCATGCGTCGGGTAATCGACCTCGACAAAGCGCAGGTTCCCCGGCACGGCGCCTTCTGCCTCCAGAAACCAACGGTCCCAGTCCGGGTGCGGCAGGAGCGGGAAGCCGGCCAGGTCCGCGGGTGCCCCGATGGCTCGCGACCCCAGTAATGCGGGCGCAAGCATGGGCGTCACGTCCACCGGAAAGAGCGGGAACTCGCGCAGCCCCGGCCACCCGCCGGTGCCGGTCCGGATGGCGACGTCGAAGCTCTGGCTATCGCGCACGTCGGTCGATATGTCCAGATCGATGCCGATCCCGCCGGCCGCCGAGTACTGGGGCAGGCGCGGCGCGAGCCAGCGCGACGCGAACGTGGGCGGCGCGGTCAGCTTCAGGCGCGGCGCGAACGACCGGAATTCCCCGAGCGCTTCGTTGATGTTCTCCAGCGCTTCCCGCACTCGCCCCGCGAGAACGATGGCAGCCTCCGTCGGGACGACCCGCGTGCCCACGCGCATGAACAGCGGCTGGCCGAGCTCCGCTTCCAGAGTGCGAATGCGCAGGCTCACCGCCGCAGGCGTCAGGAACAGGCGTTTGGCTGCCTGCGCAAAGCTGCCCGCGGAAATGCAGGCCTCCAATACGCGCAGGGATTCCAGGGACGGCCGCATGACTAGTTTCTCTTGTGATGACGACAAGCAAAGCGCGTTTTCACTGCAGGGAGCTCCCGTGAGATCTTGGCCCGGCGGATAAAGCCCCTCTTTCGAATCCGGGGCTTATTTACCCGCGTTTCCTCCTTCCCCGCAACGAGATGGCTTCGGCGAAACCGCCGAGGCTTGGCGTTGCCGATGTCGCAACACCACGAGGATGCTCTTCATGTCCCCAGCTTCTCCTCAGATTCCCTGCATCACCGCTCATGGCGCCTGCATCCCCCAGGTCGGCCTCGGCACGATGACGCTGACCGGCCGATCCGGGTTGCGGGCGATCGAAACCGCCCTGGAGGTGGGCTATCGCCATATCGACACCGCTGCCTACTACGAGAACGAACACCTGGTCGGTGCCGCGCTGCGCAACTCCGGCGTCCGGCGGGAAGACGTGTTCATCACGACCAAGGTCAGGGCGGCGGATGCGAAGCCCGACGACTTCGCGCGCGTGGTCGACCAGGGCCTGGCCAACCTGCAATTGCCTTATGTCGACCTGCTCCTCATCCATTGGCCGAGCAAGGACGTGCCTTTGCACCTGACGGTCGGAGCCTTGTGCAAGGCAAAGCGCGAGGGCAAGGCCAGGCACGTCGGGGTATCGAATTTCACCACGGCCCTGCTGGAAGAGGCCTGGATGTCGACCAGCGAGCCATTGGTGTGCAACCAGATCGAATGCCACCCATATATCAACCAGGACAAGGTCGTCGCGGCATGTGAGATGTACGGCATGGCCGTGGTCGCTTATGTGCCGATGGGACGTGGCGGTATGGCCGGCGAGGAAGTGCTCGCGCGCATCGGCGCCGCACACGGGCGGACCGCGGCGCAGATCGCGATGCGCTATCTCATCCAGCGCGGCATGGCCGCCGTTCCGCGTTCCTCGGACCGGCAGCACCTCATCGACAACTTGAATGTCTTCGACTTCGCATTGACCCGCGCCGATATGGCCGAGCTCGACGCGCTCAAGGCCTCCCACACGCGCCTGGTCGACCCGCCATCGGCACCCGTTTGGGATACGCCGTGAAGCGCGCCGACATCGCGCAACCCATGCATATCAAGGAAACCTTCGATGCCACTCGAATCACGCCACTTGTTCAAGCTCTTCATCGAACTCCACCCCACCATCCAGCTGGGCCAGACGCCCGCTGGCGGACGGCGCATCTATCCGGTCTCGGGCGGCCGGTTCGAGGGTGAGCGCCTGAAGGGTACGGTCTCGCCGCTGGCCGGCTCCGACCTCCTGCTCGTTCGCGGTGATGGAACGTTCCAGCAGGACGTGCGGTTGCTGCTGATCGCCGAGGACGAAAGCCCGATCATCATGACCTACCGCGGTGTGCGGCGAGCCACCCCGGACGTCGATGAGCGCCTCACGCGCGGCGAAGCCGTGGACGCTTCCGAGTACTACTTGCGCACCACGCCGTACTTCGAAACGCCCTCGCCCGCGCATGCATGGCTGAACGGAATCGTGACCGTCGCGAAAGGAGGGCGTTGCCCCGGCGGTGTCGAGTACGACGTGTTCGAGATCCTGTGAGGCAGAGCCCCGGCGGCGCAGTCTCGCGAGAGGTTGTAAGCGAGACGCGAAGCCGGGGCCCTTCGCCGCGCCATCGGGTCACTTCGCATCCAGTTTCCGCGGATCGATCACCACGTGCCTGATGCGCTGACGCTTCCACGTGTAAGCGATATGCACCAGGCCGTCGCCGGTCTGGATGACGGCCGGATAGGAGAACTCGGCGCCTGGCGTGTTCTCCAGGTCCAGCACCTTGCGCCAATGCTCGCCGTCGTCGGAAATCGCCACCGAAAGTTGGCCGCGGCCATCCCACCACTGTGCGCCGTGCAGGGTGGGGTTGTAGACGATCAGTGAACGGCCGTCCGCGAGAACCACCGCGTCGATGCCCGAATTGGGGTTGGGCAGGTCCAGCAGGCGCAGCGGCGACCAGCTGCGGCCGCCATCGCGGGACCAGGTGCTGAAAATGCGATCCTGCTTGCTGCGGCCAATGGCTTGCAGGCTGCCGTCGCGGTGCAGCAGCAGCGATGGCTGGATCGCCTCGATGGACTGCTCACCCATCGGTGGCACGACGACCCGCCAACTGGCGCCGGCATCGCTGGAGCGTTCGAAATGGATGGTCCAGCGATCGCCTTCCGTACTGGATGGGCTGACGAGGGTGCCGTCGGCCAACTGCACCGGCTTGTTCTTGATCGGCCCGAGCACGCCATCGGGGAGCTGCCGCGGCGCCGACCAATGCACTCCATCGTCACTGGAGGTCTTGAGCATGCCCCACCAATGCTGGGGATCGGGGCCCACCTTGTAGAAGAGCATCACTTCGCCGCTGCTCGTGCGGAACAGGACGGGGTTCCACGTCGGCTGACGCGAACCATCCGGCTGCACGCCATTGGCGACTTCGACCGGCGCGGACCAGCGTCCGGCCTGTTGCTGTGAGACCCAGATGCCCACGCTCGGATCACGCTCCTGCTTGCCCCCGAACCACGCGGCGAGGAGTCCGGAAGGAGTCTGCACCAGCGTCGCCGCGTGACTTTGCGGGGTCGTCTGGGTGGCGCCGACGAATTCGCTGGTACGTATGGCCGTCGGCAAGAGCGGAGGGGCCGCCGATACGGCCGATGCGAATGCCCATGAGAGAGCCGCTACGCCATGAAGGGCCGAGCCCTTCCATAGAAACCGCTTGTTTTTCATGCCAACCGACTCGTGCAGCGCGTGACTACGAAGTCTCGCACGGTGCAGTCCGGAGCGCGACGCAAACGATCGGCGCCGGGCCATCGCCGGCGGCTCGTGCATCATGGCCATGCAGATTAGCCCGTCCCAGGGATGAGCCTCGTAAGTGACCCCAGCTCAAGGCGACACGGCGTCGATACGCACTTCCTGCGACGGCAGGCCGGGAACGTCGACGCGTACAGCGACGGGCCCCGCTTGCGTCCCCGCCTTGATCACCGCGACCGCGCGCCCGTGGAAACTGCGTCGCCGGCCGGACTGGAAGCTGGACGCATCGTGCGGGTCGCCGTTGCCAATGCCCGCCAGCTGCCCGGCACCCTCGACCCGAACGTTCATGGGGCGATCGTGGTCTTGTGCGTAGATCGGTACGCCGTTGGCGTCGAGCAATTCGGCTGTCACATAGGCCAGGTCCTCTCCGTTGGCGCGCATCCGCGTGCGATCCACCGATAGGCGGAGCGCCGCGGGCTCGGCTTCGGTGCGAAGCTCCCAGCGACCCGCTGCGCGGCCGTCGCGATAGCCGACGGCGACCAGCCGACCGGTCGAGTAGGGCACCCGATACGTCGCCTTGTACTCGGTATCCACACTTACCGCCTTGCGACCGAGGCTTCTGCCGTTGAGGAAAAGTTCGACGTCGGGATACTCGGCATACACCACGACTTCCAGCGGCTTGCCTTCCTGCCCCGGCCACGTCCAGCTCGGATGCACGTCATCCAGCGACCAGTCCAGGTGCGGCGGCGTAATGGGGAACAGATGGCGGTCGGGCAAGTCTTCGGTGCCCGGTGGCTGTTTGACGAAGGCAGAGATCGGATCGAGGCCGGTCTTCCAGAGCACTTCCCGGTAGTACGCCGCCGGCCGCTTCCGCCCGGAGGGATCGATCTCGCCACAGTAGGCAAGGTGCCAGGGATAAGGGCCCAGCTTTTGCCAGTCCTGGCTGTAGCCCATCCAGCCGATGCCGGTTTCGCCCAGGTAGTCGATGGCCGTCCAGACGAAGTCGCCGAGGACCCAGGGCATGGTTTCCACGCTGCGCCAGTACGTGAACGCATCCTTGGAGGTGGATTCGGAAGTGAACATCACGCGGGTGGGAAAGCGCCGGTGGTCATCGGCGAATTCGTGTGCGTGGTAGTTGTAGCCAGCGACGTCGAGTACGGCGAACTGGCCGTCGCTCTGCGGCCCTCCGGTGCTGACGGCTTGGGTGACCGGACGCGTGGCGTCGAGCTGGCGAACGCGGGCGACCATCCGGCGCGCGGTCTCGATGCCCTCCGGGGCCCCTTGCTCGGGAATTTCGTTGCCGATGCTCCAGAACAGCACGCTCGGATGGTTGCGGCCGCTCACGATCAGGCTGTCCAGATCGTCGGTCCAGTCTTCCTGGAAGAAGCGTGCATAATCCTTCGATTTCTTGCTGTGGTTCCATGCATCGAACGCTTCGTCGACGACCAGCATGCCCAGCTCGTCCGCGGCATCGAGCGTCGCCTGGCTGGCAGGGTTGTGCGCACTGCGGATTGCGTTGTAGCCGGCAGCCTTCATCAGCGCAACTTTGCGCGCATCCGCGTCGGGCAGGCCGGCCGCGCCGAGCATGTAGTTGTCGTGATGCACGTTGCCGCCGCGCAGCACGAACCTTTTGCCATTGATGAGCAATCCATGGGTCGCATCGACGGCGATGCTGCGAATACCGAAGCGCGTGCGCCGCACATCGGTCGAGCCATCGGCCATGCGGACGATCTGCTCGAGCACGTAGAGATTGGGCGAGTCCGGCGACCACAGCGCCGGCTCGGCCAACTCGAACGAGGCTTCATCGGTTGTCCTGGAGCCGGGCGCGAGCACGGCCTTGCGCTCGTTCTGCAGCAACGTGTTTCCAGCCGGGGACACGATGCGCGAAACCACGTCCACGCTCTGGGCCTTGTCCGTGCGATTGGCGATTGTCAGCCGCGCGGCGACCTGCCCGGTCTCGCGGGTGGCCACCGGCGTGGCGATCTGGATGCTGTCCGGCTCGATATGCACCGGCGGCAGCACTTCCAGCGTGGCGGGACGGATCAGCCCCGAGCCGGCATACCAGCGCGACGATGGATCGGCATGGTCGACGCGGATGGCGAGCACGTTGTCGCCGGCATGGACCTTTCCTGTCAGGTCGATCGTGAAGGCACTGTAGCCATAATGGTGCTTCTTCACGTGCTGCCCATTGATCCACACGTCGGCATCCATATAGATCGCCTCGAAGCGGACCAGCACAGTGCGCGCCGCATCTCGTGCGTCGAGTGCCAGATGTCGTCGATACCAGCCGACTCCGCCGGGCAGGTAGCCCGAATCCTGCCCGCTGACGGCGCCGGGATCGAAGGGTGGCGAGCCATCGGGCTTGTCCTCGATGGACCAGTCATGCGGCACTGACACCCGTCGCCACGAGCCGTCGTCGTAGCCCGCCGTTTCGGCGCCCTTGCTATCGCCGCGCTGAAACCGCCAGTTCTGCGACAGGCTGCGCTGCTCGGCGGCCGCCTGCATCGAAAAGGCGAGGGCGGCGATAACGACGAAAGAAGCCCATCCATGCTTGAAGGTCATAAGCGGCTCGCGAACGGCAGTGGAAACCGGCCCTGCGGGCGGGCGCGGCGCCGCCACGTTGGAGCAGAACGCATGGCGAGTCATTGGCGAAATACGGCGGAGCCGGTTATGAAATCCGCTGCCGCGCTGCGGCAGGCGACGAGGACGCGCCTTGACCAAAGGCGGCGGATCGGCCGACGTATCGGTCCTCATGGAAGGTCTCGGCGGCCCCGGCGAAATCATCCGCCATTCGCAGGATGCACCGCCTTTGCATAGCGGCGTATAAGTCGGTGAAAGCGGTCATGCACGAGATGGCGTCTAGGGCTCAGCGGGCGGGGCGCAGCCACCCGTGACGGCATTTCCGGGCTCGAACTGACATCCCGCCGATCCTCATTCGCCCGAAAGGTGTAGCCATGAATGACTCTGCCAAGCAGCCCCCAGTCGCCTCACCCGGCACCGAAAGCAGCGGTGCCGCGCCGACGATGCACATCGACGAAGTGACGGTAAGCCCCGGTATCAGGCTTCGCCGCATGATCTATCGTCCCACCAAGCCGAAGGGCACGGTGCTGTTCCTTCACGGCTTTCCGGAAACGATGTACGCCTGGAAGCCCGTCGCGGAGATCTTGTCCCGCGACTATGAGGTGCATGCGTTTGACTGGCCTGGCTACGGACAGTCTTCGCGTCCAGGCGCCGACCGCTTCGCCTATGCGCCGAAGGACTATGCCCATGTGCTGCAGAACTATATCCGGGCCGCCGGCATCGACCGCTCGGCACTGGTGATTTACGCGACCGATATCGGAGCCTTGCCCGCGCTACTGGCCGCCCTGGAGGAGCCCCAGATCGCCAAGGAAATCATCGTCGGAGACTTTGCGCCGTTTGACCGTCCGCAATACATGTATGAAAGCCTGCAGGCACTGAAGTCCGCGCCTTCCTCCGGCGCGGTGCGCGCGGCAATGAACAAGGGTCGGGACGAGATACTGGCAAATACGTTCTTCCGAGGCCTGCCTGTCGAAGACCACTACGCGTTGGCGCAAGAATTCAAGGACGACATCGCGAAGGCCTGGGATGGCGACCTGACCGTGGTTGACGCGTTCTACCACTACTACGCCCATTTCACGCGTGATGAGGACTACCTCGAAGCCCACGTGGCCGAGCTGACGGTGCCTTTGAGGGTGGTATGGGGCGAAAAGGACCTCTACATCAAGAAGGAAATGGGCATCGAGTTCGCGGACCGAGTCAAGGCAGAACTGACGATCATCCCCAACCTTGGGCACTACCCCCATCTGCAGGCGCCCGCGCAGACGGCCAACGAAGTTCGAGCGGCCTTCGCTCCTTAGGCAGCATGGCGGGTCACTAAGAGTTCGGCCGCACCACACCGCCTTCATGCGGGCGGCCGTGCTGGTTGCGGCCGATGCCCACATCCGTCCTTGTGTCGACATAACGCGCGCTGGCGCACCTTGCGCGGTTTGCCACCCATTGCAGGGCCGGTCAAAGATGCCCGCGTACCCGTCATCCCGCATTGACATCCCGAATGCTTCAACTTGCCCAAGCGATCTCGTTGCAGCCAGAATGCGGCGGATCGGATATCGATACCCAACCCGGAGTGGCAACGCCAATGACGGATGAATCGAAGATCGCGGAACAGCAGCAGGACCATCGCGCCGGGGAAGCCTCCGGGAAGGGAGGGACAGGCGGAAAGATTTCACGCCGCGACTTCCTCACCGGCACGGCCATCGCCGCAGCCGGATTGATGATCGTGCCACGCCACGTCCTGGGCGGGCCAGGCTATATATCGCCCAGCGACCGATTGAACATTGCCGGCATTGGCGTCGGCGGCATGGGCCTGCAAAACATGCGCGCCCTGGCCGGCGAGAACATCGTCGCCCTGTGCGACGTGGACTGGCGCTATACGGACAAGTCCTTTCGCGGGATGGTCGATGGTATGGGAAGGGCGCAGGCCCGCCTCAGCCAGGCCCAGACCGCCAAGGAACGCCAGGCGCTGCAGGAAGAGATCGAGCAGACGAAGCTGCTTGCCGGCAAGTTCAATTCGATCAAGCGCCATACCGACTACCGCCGGATGCTCGAACAGCAGAAAGACATCGACGCGGTGGTCATCGCGACGCCGGATCACCTGCATGCGGTGATTGCCAGCGCGGCAATGAGTCACGGCAAGCATGTATATCTGCAGAAGCCGCTCACCTGGTCGATCTACGAAGCGCGCGAACTGTCCAGGAAGGCGAAGGACCATCCCAAGCTCGTCACGCAGATGGGAAACCAGGGGCACTCATCCGACGATGCCCGGCTGATCAACGAGTACATCGCAGCCAGGGCGATCGGCGATGTGCGCGAGGTTCACGTCTGGACCAATCGCCCGCTTGCCTACTGGCCGCAGGGCATTCCACGTCCGGAAGCCAGGCCTCGGCCGGACGATGCGAGCTGGAACGAGAACGCAGTGATGGATAGGCTCGCCAACGCCATGGTCGGCAACTATCCGAAGCCGGAAGGCCTGGCTTGGGATCTCTTCCTCGGCCCCGGCCCCGTCGTCGAATACCACCCCCTGTATCACCCGTTCAATTGGCGCGGCTGGGTGGATTGGGGTGTGGGCGCCATCGGCGACATGGGAGCACACCTGATCGATTCGCCGTTCTGGTCGCTGGACCTGGGCTTCCCGACGTCCGTGGAAACTGTCTCGACGCCGTTCAACCAAGCGTCGTATCCCATGGCGACGATGACGCATTACGACTTCCCCGCACGCGGCAGCCGGCCGCCGGTGAAGCTCACCTGGTATGACGGCGCGCTGCTGCCGCCGGGATTGGAGGCGCTGGGCGCCGGACAGACGAGCAAGGATGGCGGCGTCCTGTACGTTGGGGACAAGGGCAAGCTGATCCATGAGACCTACGGCGCGAACCCGCGCCTGCTGCCGCAGTCGCTGCATGACTCGGTCGGTACGCCCCCGCAGAAATACGCGCGCATCAAGACCTCGCACGAAATGAACTGGGTGGACGCCTGCAAGGGGAGGGCGGAAGCGTCATCGCCGTTCCCGTACGCCGCACAGCTCACCGAGGTCATGCTGCTGGGCATCGTGTCCCTTCGTGCGGGTGGCAGGATCGAGTACGACGCGGCGAACATGCGCATCACCAACAAGCCGGAGGCCAATGCCTTTCTGCGGCGCGAGTATCGCGAAGGGTGGTCGCTCTAAGCGCATCGTTTTTCGATGGCATTCGCACCTGCAGAGGATCCCGGCCCTCGATGGCTTGAAGGGGCCGCGATCCGCAACGGCCGATGCGCGCCCCTGGAGACAAGGACGTCGACGCCGCGCCGGTACGACCTGGCTTCAGATCACCATCTCCCGTTCCCACCAGCCGCGCGTGTTCACGCCGGCGGCATCCGCAAGCGTTTCCAACTCAGCCATGTCGTCGCTGGTGAGCACGATGCTGCGGGCTCGGACCAGACCATCGATATGGTGGGGCTTGGTGACGCCGATGATCGGCGTCACTCCCTTGGCGATGGCCCAGGCCGTCGCGACCTCGGGAGCCGCCGCTCCACGTTTCCGGCCGATCGACGCCAGCCCGTCCGTCAGCGCCTTCAGCTGAGGCAGCATGCCGTTGTACGTCTCCGCCCGGTTGCTGCCTTCCGGCAACGGATGCTCCGGCCCGTACTTGCCGCTGAGGGCGCCTTGTTCGAGCACCATATAGGCGAAGAATGGAATGCCTTGTTCGTGGCAGTAATCCAAGATGCCGGCGTGTTCGGAGTCGCGATAGAGCAGGCTGTAGTGGTTCTGGATGGCTTCGACTCGAAACCCCGCCTTTCCAAGGATCTGGTTGGCAAACTCGATGTCGCCCAGAGGGTGATTCGAGACGCCGACGTGCTTGATCTTCCCGCTCTCCAGCAATGGGATCAGGTGCGGAGTCCACCGCGCCACGTCCGCTGGATTGTGGATCCAGTAGAAGTCGATGTAGTCGGTGCCGAGACGGGCCAGGCTCTGTTCCAGCATGTCCGCCACCGGATGCTCGCCGGGTCCGGCGGCCTGCGGGGTGAACTTGGTGGAGAGTTGATAGTCGCCACGCGCGAAGCGTTTCAGTACTTCGCCGAGCACGGTCTCCGAACGGCCCATGCCGTAGACCATGGCGGTGTCCCAGAAGCTGATCCCGGCGGCGTGCGCCTTGTCGGCAACCTCTTGCAGGCCAGCCCGGGTGAGGCCGCTGCCGAAGTAGCCGTGGCCAGACTCGCCGCTGTCGCCCCACGCCCACGTGCCCAGGGCGACGGCGGGAACCTTCAGATGATCGGTAGCCATATTCGCTCCATGTCTGTTCCGCCGGCAGGCTTGTTTCGCCCCGACGTCGCTGAATACTTTGAAGCGCGGCGCCACCGAACTGTCAGCCTGATGCGCCGAAATTGCTGCCCGATCCTCCAGGAGCGATGCCTCCCGCTGCCGGGTCTTCGTCTCGTGCGATGATCCGCCGCATGGAGACACTGGCTGAAATGGCGGCGGTCATCGCCAGGAACGTATCGAGGGATGGTTTCCAGTCCACCCCCGTCGAACGACTGACGCTTGTTCGATCCTCCACGGTGACCATGCCGATGCCGAATGTGTATCGGCCGCAGATGTGCCTCGTCGCACAGGGACAGAAAGAAGTCATGCTGGGCGATCGCGTCTTCAGGTACGCGCCGGGGCGCTACGGCGTGGTGACCTATGACCTGCCGGCGACAGGCCGCGTGGTCGATGCGACGCCCGACAAGCCCTATCTCTGCGTGTACCTCGATTTCGATCCGGTCATGCTGGGGGACATGGCATCCCGCGTGCCGCCGCCACCGGGAGCGTCATCTCCGCCCATCGGCAAGACGGTATCCGACGCTGGGGCCGGGCTGCTCGACGCGGTGCTACGTCTCCTGCGCCTGCTCGACCAACCGGCAGCGCTGCCCGTGCTCGGGCCGTTGGCCGAGCAGGAGATTCTCTATCACCTGCTTGCCGGCCCGGATGGCGCCAGGATGCGCCAGGTCGCCTCTGGCCAGGGGCGGGTGGCACAAGTCGGCCGCGCCATCGCCTGGCTCGGGAAGAACTTCCGGCAACGGCTCAGCATTGAACTGCTCGCCGCCGAAGTGGGCATGAGCCCGTCGAGCCTGCACGAGCATTTTCGCGCCGTCACGGCGATGACGCCGCTGCAGTTCCAGAAGCAGCTCCGACTTCAGGACGCGCGCAGCCTGATGCTGGTCGAGAACATCGATGTCGCGACCGCTGCCTTCCGCGTGGGATACGAAAGCACGTCGCAGTTCAGCCGGGAATACCGCCGGCACTTCGGAGAGCCGCCGGCGCGCGACATTGCGCGCCTGCGGGCTTCGCCGGGTTTGGCGGTGGTGGCTTGAATCAAATCTTTGCCGTTGGCGGATCCATGCCATCCGTGCGCTTTGATGCCAACAAGTGAAGAGATGCTCCGCGCATCTTCAGACAATGGACCGCACCACGCCGCCATCCACGCGAACGGCTGCACCGGTTGTGGCCGAAGCCTGATCCGAGGCCAGATACACGCTCAGGCTGGCAACTTCTTCGACCGTTGCGAGGCGCCGGATCAAGGAGGTAGGACGATGAGTGGCGATGAAATCGCGCTCGACCTCGGCTTGCGAGATGCCTTTCTCTGCGGCGATTTTTGCAAAGAAGTCGCCGACGCCTTCGGACCGGGTGGGGCCCGGCAAGATGGCGTTGACGGTGACACCGGTCCCGGCCAGCGACTCGGCCAGACCACGAGACACAGCAAGCTGCGCCGTCTTGGTCATGCCGTAGTGGACCATCTCGGCGGGAATCTGCACGCCAGACTCGCTCGAGAGAAATTGAATCCGGCCCCAGCCGCGCTCAGCCATGCCCGGTGCGTAATGCCTCGCAAGACGAACGCCACTCAACACGTTCACTTCAAAGAACCGCAGCCAATCTTCATCAGGGATGTCGAAGAAAGCCTTCGGCTCGAAAATTCCAAGATTGTTAACCAATATGTCCGCCGCGGGTACGGCGTCCATCAGTTCCTGTGCACCCTTGGTTGTCCCCAGGTCGCCGGCGACCCCCGACAGCCTCGCGTGGGGAACGTTCCTGGCGATGGTGGCAATCGCGTCATCCACCCGTTGCCGAGTGCGCCCTGTGACGATCACTCGGGCGCCAGCAGCAGCCATGCCATGGGCGATGGAAAGTCCAATACCGGCTGTCGACCCGGTGACGATAGCGGTTCTGCTGCTCAAATCGATGTGCATGGGAATCTACCCTCGAGGTATTCGACAAGGTTGTGCCTGGGCTAGCCATAAAGGGCACATCTTGTGCGGGATCAACCCGACAAGCTCCATGACGTCCTTGGCCGGCGTGGGTCAATGCTTGGCATCCGGCTCGAGCTTCGCGCCGGCAACAGGTTTCCCATCAATAAAGTTGCGCACCGCGGCCACCGTGACATCCGGCGCTTCCTCCATGAGCCAGTGGCCGGCGCTGGGCACGACGAGCTCGGTGACATGGGTGGCTGCATTTCGCATCACCGCTGCCTCGTCCGCGCCAAACGACTTCGCGCCGCCGATCGCCAGTACGGGCATCGTGAGCTTTGTACTCAACGCCGCTTTGTTGGTCTCCGCGTCCTGGCGAATGGAACGGAACTGGGCAAATGCCGAATGCATGGCGCCAGGCCTGGCGTAGAGTTCGGCGTAGTGCTGGCGAGTGTTTTCGTCGACTTTCGCCGGATCACCCGAGAAATCGTTCCAGAACCTGTCCAGATAGATGCGCTCACGGCCAGCGATGAGGCGCTCCATATCGGCCCCTCCCAGATCGAAGTGCCAAAGCAAGGGAGAGCGCACGATCTGATCCCACGGCGGCACCCCGGGGACCGGCGCGTCCATGACCACCAATCGATCGGTCTTGTCGGAATAACGCTTGGCATAGGCGTAAGCGACCATGGTGCCGATGTCATGCCCCACGATCACCGCGCGATCGATGCCAAGCTGGGTGAGCACACCTCGCACGTCCGCGGCCTGGTTCCATTTCTCGTAGCCACCCTCGGGGTGCGATGAGAGTCCGAGGCCACGGAGATCCGGCACGACGACCGTATGGTCGCGCGCAAGATTTTCGGCCAACGGTTCCCACATGTCTCCGGTGTCGCCAAAGCCGTGGAGAAGGACGACGGCTGGCCCCTTGCCGCCTACGCGGATGTGGATGGTCGTACCGTTCGTCTGTACTTCCTGCGTGTGAAAGGTCGATGGAAAGGGCTTGACCGCCGCAACAACCGGGAGGCTCAAGGCCAAGGTCAGGCATGCTGCGATGAGTGAACGAGCCATGATGTCGTTTCCTGAGAATGGATGAGAAGTGCTTCTACGATTAAGGCGTTTGCCGAGCCCGCATGGTCGCGTGGGCAGCGGCCTGGGCAGTTTTTGAATCAGAACTTCCCAGCACGAGTTCCCCGGCCTCGCGGGAAAGAACTGGATGGTTAGTTCAGTGCTTGATCGCGGGATCATCCGCAGGATCCTCGTAGACCGTGTCCGTTGGCCCAAAGCCCGTGATCAGCACGGTGACCGCCTCATCGCCGGTCTGCGCGAAGTGCGCGCCATTCGCCGGCTCGGTGTAGATCGATCCGGTAGGCAGGGTTTTCAGCTGGCTTGCGTCGAACTTCGCTCCGTAGCCGAAATGCCATGTTCCCGACAGCACGGTTCCAACGCGGTCGCCTGCATGGTGATGCGCGGGAATGGATGCGTGGGGAGCTACGCGAAGCAGCTGGCTATAAGGTCCGGGCTTGGATGGATCGCCGAGAAGGGTGACAACTTGCACTTTGGCGTTGCCAGAGCCGCCTGCGCCACCCGTGGGGGAGATGGCGGAGAGCTGGCTGGGGGTCTTCGCAAAATGGTCCGAGAACGAGGGCGCGCCGGCCTGCTGCGCATGTGCAGCCACTGCGAAGACAGCCAAGAAAGGAAATATCAGTTTGCTCATGTCGACTCGACCTCCATTAGCTGGCTGGCGCCACGCGCCGTTCGAACGGTTGGCTCGCGACTGGAAAGTGGCGTTCTTTCTGCTGACGAAACTCAATGACCCTCAGGCCTTGCCGTTGACCAGATCGGCGCGATCACGGCCGATCCTTGCGCCGGCCGGATGCGTCGGGATCGTTGAGAACGACGCTTTTCCGTCCGAACAATCGGGCATCGACGGAATAGCCTCCCGGCCCGAGCAAGGCGAGCGCGATGGCGGCTGGAATGACAATGCCCGCGCATGGCCACGCGGTGCCGCCACCCGTAATCAGCGCGTATGCGCCGACCATGACGCAACCGGCGGCAAGCACGGGCGTCGCCAGGCCGATGATCAATAAGAAGCAGAGTACCTCCAGCGACCAGGCCACTGCCGGGAACCGCGCACGCGTCGATTGCGTGGCCAGGCAGAGCGAGAACGCCGCCGCGAGCCGAAGGCAAACCAAGCCGATGCCCGGGAGGCCCAATGGAAACATGGAGAAGAGGCGCTGCATGCCATCAGCCTAGGCGTGTCCCCTGGCGAGCGGCATCCCCGTGCGGGGAGCGCAGAACTCACTCTTTAGGGGTATGACATCCCCGGATACCACCACGGATTTCCGCGACGGGGACTTGCAATTGGCCGGCCTTGGGTGAAGATCGCATGACGGATGCGACCTGAGGGGAAGAGGGGAATGATGCGTCGTGCAGCAAAGATTCGACGCTCGCATCGCCTCAGGTCCGCCTGGCTGCGCGCAATGGCAGCGCTTGTGCTCTGGACGATCCTTGGCATCATGGGGAGTGCGCACGCGGTCGATGCGAGCCGCCTGATGTCCCAGTACGGACACACCGGCTGGCGATTGCAGGACGGCGAGCTTCCCGCCCCCGCCTACCCGATGGCGCAGACCTCGGATGGCTATTTCTGGATCGGCACGCAGGCGGGTGTCGTCCGCTACGACGGCGCGCGTTTCGTGCCACTGGACAGTTTGACCTCGAGGCGCTTGAAGAACGCCTTCATCCTGGCATTGTTCGGCGCGAAGGACGGCAGCCTGTGGATCGGCACTCGGGCAGGCCTGAGCCGATGGAAGGACGGGGAGCTTACCGACTATGCCGGCGTGAACAGCGCGGTGGTCTCGTTCGCGCAGGACGACCACGGCAAGGTCTGGCTGCTCACCCGCAGCAAGGACGGCAAGCCGCTGTGCGAGGTCGCGGACGCGGGCGTGATCTGCCACGGCAAGCCGGACGGCCTTGACGCAAAGGGCCTCTGCTGCGACCACATGGTCACCGACGGGAAGGGCGCCTTCTGGATGGGGAGCGACACGGCCGTGATCCAATGGAACGAGCACACGGCATCCCGGTCCATCCCCATCGAGGCGAAGATCAAAGCGGGCACGCCGGGCACCCTGGTCCTTGCGCGCGAACTCAGTGGCGAGATATGGGTCGGCCTGCCCGTGGCCGGCCCGGGCCTGGGTCTGCAACGCATCGTCGCGGAGCAGTGGCAGGCATTCCAGACACCGACCCTGGCGGGGAGCGCTCTTGCCGTGCAAGCCATCGCGAGGGACCGCGCGGGTGCGCTATGGGTAGGCACCATCGACCATGGCATTTACCGATGGGTCTCAGGCCGGCTGGATCACTTCGACACCAAGGACGGCCTCACCGGCGACGGCATCTATGACTTCTTCGAAGACCGGGAAGGCAACATGTGGGTCAGCACGTCCGGCGGGCTGGACCGGTTCCGCGATTTCAAGGCGTGGAGCTATACGACGCGCGAAGGCCTGAGCGTGGATGAAGTCGACGCCGTGCTTGCCGCACGCGACGGCAAGATCTGGGCAGGCACGGCCAGCAGCCTCGACGTGCTCGACCATGGCCAGTTTCACTCGCTCCGTGCGGGCAAGGAGCTGCCGGGCACCCAGGTCACCAGTCTGTTCGAGGACCGTGCGCAGCGCATCTGGGTCGGCATCGACGAAGGCTTGTGGATCTATGCGGACGGAAAGTTTACGAACGTTCCCGATCGCGATGGCAAGCCGCTGAAGGGTATGGTCTTCGCCTTGGCGCAGGATGGGGAAGGCGACATATGGGCGGTGGTGCGAGGGAACTCCTCGAGAGTGGTCCGCATCCGCCAGGATCGAGCGGTCGAATCCCGGGAGCCGCCAGCCTTCCCGTCGGCGCGTTCCTTGGCCACGGACGCGAGTGGCGGAATCTGGCTGGGATTGAGGGACGGCGGCATCGCGCAGGCAGGTGCGTCAGAGCGGCCCATTACGACCGGGCCCATCGCGACCGGTGTTGATACACCCGTGCTGGATATCGTGGCGGCCAGGGACGGGCTCGTGCTCGGCGCCACGAACAAGGGCCTGATCGCCTTCAGGCAAGGTGCGCTGCGCGTTCTTTCCGCCAAGGACGGGCTGCCTTGCGACGCCGTCCATGGCCTGGCCGAGGGTGAAGGCGACTCGCTGTGGCTGACGACGCCCTGCGGCCTGGTCCAAGTCGAACTCGCGGATATCGAGGGCGCAATCCGCGAGCCGGCACATACGGTGAGCGCGAATGTATTCGACGTGCTCGACGGCGTGCGCCAAGGCTTCGCGCCGTTTCAGAAGAAGATAGCGCGCGCGCCGGATGGCTTGCTCTGGCTCGCCAATGGCGTCAACCTGCAATCCTTCGATCCCCATGCCGCCATGACGGCGGGCAGTGCGCTGCCCGTGCATATCGAAAGCCTCACCGCGGATCGACACCGTTATCCGCTGGCCGACGACCTGGCGCTACCACCCCTCACGCGCGATATGCAGATCGACTACACGGCGGCCGGGCTGGCCGTGCCTCAGCATCTGCGTTTCCGCTATCGCCTCGAGGGGCGGGAGCAGGATTGGATAGAAGCGGGCCAGCGTCGCCAGGCCTTCTACACGGACTTGCCGCCGGGAACCTATCGCTTCCGCGTCGCGGCCAGCCAGGACGGGCGGCAATGGAAAGAGGCGGTGCCCCTGGACTTCCGCGTCAAGCCGGCGTTCTACCAGACCACCCTATTCATGCTGCTGATCTTGGCGATAGTGGCTTTGGCGCTATGGATGCTGTTCGCCTGGCGGCTTGCCCATGTCAAGGCTCAAATGCGAATCCTGTTCGAAGAACGGCACGCCGA
This sequence comes from Dyella sp. BiH032, assembly GCF_031954525.1. Taxonomy (NCBI): domain Bacteria; kingdom Pseudomonadati; phylum Pseudomonadota; class Gammaproteobacteria; order Lysobacterales; family Rhodanobacteraceae; genus Dyella; species Dyella sp. BiH032. The sequence goes on along the minus strand of NZ_CP134867.1, from coordinate 2,792,663 downwards.
GCGCGAGCGCATCGCGCGCGAACTGCACGATACCTTCCTGCAGGCCGTGCAAGGCCTGATGCTTCTATTCCAGTCGGCGATGGAGCGCATATCCCCCACGGGCCCGGCGCGCCAAATGATGGAGCGAGCGCTCGACCATGCGAACGAAGTGATCATCGAAGGTCGCGATCGTGTCACGCAGCTGCGCACACTCGCTCACGAAGAGGTAAATCTGGAGGACGCCATCCGCCGGACGGGAGAGGATCTCGCGCGCGACACCGCTACGGCATTCCGGCTGACGGTGGAAGGTACGCGGCGCTCGCTCGATCCGGGCGCGGGTGAGGAAATCCTGCGCCTGGCCCAGGAGGCGATCGCCAACGCATTCACCCATGCGCGGGCCCGCCACATCGACGTCAGCGTGACTTACGGAAGAAAGCACCTGGCGCTCAGTGTGGTCGATGACGGGCAGGGCTTCGACGTGGAAGCGCTCGCTGCGTGCCGTCCTGCCGGCCACTGGGGGATGCAAGGCATGCGCGAACGTGCGGCGAACCTTGGCGCGCGGCTCACGCTTTCCAGTCGGCCTGGCATGGGCACGGCGCTGGAACTTCTCGTGCCGGCGGCCAGGACGTTTCGCCATCACTCCGGACCGCTGCGCCGGTTGCGCGCCCTCTTGGGCATAATGTTCGCCGGCCGCAAAACGCGCCCGTTCGACCACGACGAAGCATGAAGTGCCGATGCCTTCCAGCAACGCCAGCGTGATTACCGTGCTCGTGGTCGACGACCATCCGCTGCTTCGCGACGGCGTGGCCTTCGGGCTATCCGGCGAGCCGGACATGCGCATCGTGGCCAATGCCCATGACGGCCGGTCGGCCATCGAGGCGTTCCGCGAACATCGCCCCGACGTCACCCTGATGGATCTGCAACTGCCCGACATGAGCGGCATCGATGCGATGCGCGCCATACGCTCGGAATTCCCGGAAGCGTGCATCCTCATCCTGACGACGTACCGCGGCGACGCACAGGTGGCCAATGCACTGAAGCAGGGTGCCAGCGGGTTTCTGCTCAAGGCTTCCTTGCGCAAGGAGCTTCGCGATGCCATCCGGTCCGCAAGGGCAGGGCGCCGTGTCATATCGCCCGATGCGGCATCGGATCTTGCGGAGCATATGGGCGACGAGGCGCTCTCCGAGCGCGAGCTTCAGGTGCTTAAGCGCGTGGCCCGCGGCTTGGGAAACAAGCAGGTTGCTGCTGAGCTTGGCGTCAGCGAAGACACTGTCAAGTCGCACATGAAGAACATCCTTTCCAAGCTGGATGCCAATGACCGCACGCACGCCGTAGTGATGGCGGTGAAGCGCGGCATCATCCAGATATAGCGCCCGCATCAGCCACGGCATGCCCGGCGAACGAAGGCGGCACTGAAAGTCGCCATGACGCGCAACGTCTTTGTGTATGTCAGTAGCGGGGAAGGGCTCTGCGCCAATGATTACGGCGAGGACTGGGCGCCGCCGACGGCAATGCCGCACTCACCAGAAAGCTGCGGCGCCGACCAAGGCCGCGCGCAAGCATGAGCTTGTAGCGGCGTCCGATATGGGGCGGGTGCGGCTTGGGAACCGGGCAGCAGGGGTGCCACCGGCGATCCGTAACCACCGGTGCGCCCCCTTGTAAATGCCATATGCTCGCCGTACAGTGAACCACATGGTTCACTATCAAGCCCGCCTCGATATCACGTTCGCCGCACTCGCCGATGTCACCCGGCGCGGCGTGCTGGAGCAGCTCGGGCGTTCAGACGCCTCGATCAGCGATCTGGCCCAAAGATTTCGCATGACCCTCACGGGCATGAAGAAGCATGTCGGCATCTTGGAGCAGGCAGGACTCGTGACTACGGAGAAAGTCGGGCGTGTCCGAACCTGCAGGCTCGGCCGTCGCCGACTGGAAGAGGAAGCCGCCTGGATCGAACAGCACCGCCAGCTCTGGAGCGCACGCTTCGACGCTCTGGACCAACTTGTCGAGCACTTGAAATCCAAGGAGAAGACAGATGCAAAAGGCAAGAGAAGCTAGTCCCGCCGCCACGAACCACACCTCCGTGGCGCGCAAATCCGACCGTGAACTCGTGGTCACGCGAACGTTCGATGCCCCGGTGCACATCGTCTTCGAAGCCTGGAGCAATCCCGAGTTGTTCAAGCTCTGGTGGGTTCCGAAGTCCGCAGGCATGTCGCTGGTCTCATGCGACATGGATGTCCGTACTGGAGGCACCTATCGCCTCGTGTTCCGCCACCCGGCCTTCGAGCAGCCCATGGCGTTCTTCGGCACGTACAGAGAGGTAACGCCGCCCACGCGTCTCGTATGGACGAATGAAGAAAGCGAGCAGGGCGCGGTGACCACCGTGACGTTCGAAGAAAACGCCGGCAAGACGCTGGTTACCCTGCACGAACGCTATCCCACCGAAGCGGCGCTCGACGAAGCCCTCGCCGGTTCGGCAGAAGGACTGCCCGAGCAGTTCGCGCAGCTGGATGAATTGCTCGCAAGCGGATCGTGACCACGCCGTAGTTGTCAGCGCATCGTTGCCTACGCTTGCGCCGCCTTATCCCGCCGTCCTTTGCCTGGATGGCGGGCCAAGGCGCTGGCGATGACTCGCACCGCAAAGAAGCGCGAAAGCGATTGCCGGCGGTTTTCACCCGGCGATATACATCCGCAAATAGAGCGGGTTTCACCTCGCCTGCATGATTCTTTTCCAAGGCGGTGAAAGATTGGCGGCGCATTGTGTCGCCAATCCCATTTCACGAGCGAATGTTTGGGCGATAGTCCAGCCTCCCTGGCGCGAGTCCAATAGCGTGCGCCTCATCACCGGGAGGAAAGGAACTCATGAAGATCGTTCGTGACGCACTACGGAAGACCGGCCACCTTGCTGCGCTGGCAGCCCTATTATCGACGGCACCCGCGGTCGCGCAGGCATACGTTGCCGACGCGCCTGTTCTTGAAGCACCGATCATGAGCCGCGTAGGTACCGCAGCTACCGCCATGGCCGTTTGCGGAGATGCGTCCATCTTGAATGGCCCATCAACGCCACCGGCAGGAGCCATCACGGTGCCCGCCGGCGATAACAGCGCTTTCAACTTCCGTCAGCCCGGAAAAACCTTCTGGTTCGCTCCGGGAATCCATAAGCTCGGCACGGGGATCTACAGCCAGATCATTCCCGCCAACAACAGCGTTTTCATCGGAGCGCCCGGGGCCATCCTGGACGGCCAGCACACCAATCTGTATGCCTTCACCGGCCAGGCTACCGGCGTCACCATCGAATATCTGACCATTCAGAACTTCGGAAACGCCGGGGCAAACAATAATGAAGGCGTCGTCAATCACGATGCCGGTCACGGATGGACAATCCAGTACAACACCGTGCAAGGCAACGCGGGTGCCGGCGTGTTCGTCGGGAGCTCCAACACGCTGAAATACAACTGCCTGACCAATAATGGGCAGTACGGCTTCAGCGCCTATGAGCCCGATGGCGTCTCGAACGTCGTCATCGATCACAACGAGATTTCATATAACAACACTTATCTCTGGGAAACCGCCAGCCCGGACTGCGGCTGCACCGGAGGGGGCAAGTTCTGGGCAACGAACAAGGCGACCATCACCAACAATTGGTTTCACCACAACCATGAAGGTCCGGGGCTGTGGGCGGATACCAACAACAATGACTTCGACATCGAAAACAATGTGTTCAGCGACGAAGAGAACTCGGGCATCATTTACGAGACGTCTTACAACGCATTGATCAAGAACAATACGTTCCTGCGGACCGCCAATACCTCCGGGCCGGCCAATCCCGACTTTCCGACGAGCGCCATTTACCTCTCGGAGAGCGGTGGAGACGCTCGGGTCCCGGCTCGCTATCAGACCATCACGATCACGGGAAACACCTTCACCGACAACTGGTCGGGCATCGTGATCTGGGAGAACGCCGATCGCTTCTGCAATTCGCCCGCCAACACCAGCAGCGGCGATTGCACATTGGTGAATCCCGCGGTGGTGAATCTGTCGACTTGCGTGGCAGGCACGATCAACAAGGCGCCGTACTATTCGGATTGCCGCTGGAAAAGCCAGAACATCCAGGTCACCGGCAATACGTTCAGCCTCAATCCGGCAAATATCGGATCGGAATGCACGCCGGATAATGGATGCGGATGGCAGGGCTTGCTTTCGAACTGGGGAAGCTATCCGTCGTGGTCGCCGTATCGGGGCGAGGTGATTGAACAAGCCATCACCTTCAGCCAGGCCAATGTTTTCAGCGGCAACACGTATGCCGGGCCTTGGCAGTTCATGGTGCACGACCAAGGGCAAAGCCTGACTCCGTCGCAATGGCAAGCAGCGCCTTATAACCAGGATGCTGGCAGTAGTTTTCACTGAAATACACGCCACCCGGGTATTCGGTACGGGCTTAGCTCAAAAGCAGCCTCGACGCGGATCGCGGAAATAGCTCCGCGATCTGCGTCGGATGACAGCATCCATCGAACCCGGCAGGGCGCAAATGCCCACTCTTTTTCAGCTCGTGTAATCTCCACGGGACTGACGAGCTGACACCGGAGCCATTCGACATGGCATGGCGAACCACGAGCCCTCCGCCGTGCACGGTTTTCGTTTATCGACTGAGCACGAATAGCGGCATGGCGTGGAGGACAGTGATGCGAATTGGATGGGTTTTGCTGGCAACCGCCATGATGGCCACCCAGGCGGTGGCCGGGACATGGCCAGACGGCAAGCGGGCGGCCGTGGTGCTGACTTATGACGATGCGCTCGTCTCGCAGCTCGATACGGCGATTCCCGCGCTCGATGCAGTCGGCCTCAAGGGAACGTTTTTCCTGATCGGCAGCAAGATCGCCCCGGAGCAGATCGGGCGCTGGAGGTCTGCCGCAGCCGAAGGCCACGAACTCGGCAACCACACCATTCGCCATGCTTGCCCAAAGGCCAATTATCCGCCGGCAAAAAAGATCGACACCAGCGAAACCTACGATGTCGACACCATGCTGACGGAGATCCGCACGATGAACACGATGCTGACGGCGATCGACGGCAAGCCGCAGCACAGCTATGCCACGCCTTGTGGCCAGCACCTGGCTGGAGATGTCGATTATCTTCCGGCGCTGCGCGCCGGCGGATGGGTGCGTTACACCCGCGCCGCCGACCCAACAGAGCGTCCTTTCGATCGGATGGACGTACCGGCCCGCTTTTTCCCCTCGAACGCAACCGGCGCCGATCTGATCGCCGCGGTCCAGGATGCCGAGCGCAAGGGCGGGATGATCGTGCTGGGTTTCCACGGTGTGGGCGGCGATTACCTCTCCGTGTCCGCGGAAGTCCATGCCCAGCTCCTTGCCTATCTCAAAGCCCACTCCGACACGATTTGGGTGGCGCCGTTCTCGACCGTCATGGATTACGCCGCAAGCCATCCAGGCCATTAACGTAAATCGGATAGTCCGATTTCATACGCTGGCTCGGCGGTCTATGCGCCGCGGCTTCGAGAAGGGTGGGACGTTCTGGCCTTCGTGCACGCAGGGCGAAAGCACGCCGGGCTTTCCTAAGCCGAAGACGCTCTTCTCCGCCTGTGGCGAAGAAGAGCGTCGCAGCCGTCATTGCTGAGAAGTGCCGTAGATGACGCCGCGGGCCTCGTTCGTTCCGAGGTACACCGTACCGAAGGTGCGCGGGTCGCCGATCGCGATGTTGATGCCGCCCCATTGATGGAGCGCGTCATTGATCTGCACCCAGGTCGCGCCGGCGTTGACGGAACGGAACAGTCCGGTGACGCCGTTGACGGTGCCGGCCAGGTAGACCGTGGGGTAGCGCGATCCTTTCACTGCCTTGCCGAAGCCGACTGAGGTCGCGGACGTCACGCTGGCGGCATCCACTCGTCCCCAGCTGGTGCCGTAGTTGGTGCTTCGATACAGGCCCGACGGCGTGGCGATCCAGACGTCGCCCGCCTTGGCTTCACCGGCGATGCCGGTCACGGCGGCTGCCTGGCTTCGGAGCCACGACGGCACCGCAGGCAGCCCCGTATTGGCGGATGCATGCCAGGTCACACCCTTGTCGGTGCTGCTGTAGAAGCTGCCGTCGGCGCCGTTCCAGGCATAGAACACATTGGAGCTGGCGCCGTCCGAAAGCATCTGCACGCCGACCGGAAGCGACGGCAATCCGCTGCCGCTGGCTCGCGTCCAGCTCGCGCCACCATCGTTTGAAACCACCGGAGCGACGTCGCTCGGGGCCCACGCAATGGTCTTGCCGTCACCGGAAATGGCGGCGGTGCCGCCGCCGTTGGGGGAGCCGGCCTGATTGGGGAACCCGGTCCAGGTGGACCCTCCATCGCGGGAAATGGAGCCGTACGAAGTGAGGTTGCTGTTGCCGTGCTGGACGATGCGCACGATCGTCGAGGGCGAATTCTTGGCGAAGTCCAGTCCGGTGCCGATGCTGTCGCCGCAGGTGGGATTGTTGGGCTCCGTCAACGGCGCCGCCGTCAGGCTGGCGTGCACGAAGCCGCAGACGTCGCCGAGGCCGCTGAGCAGGTGCGGGCCTGAGGTGGGCGACAGCAAGGTGATGACGGCCGTTTCTTCGATACCGCTGGCGCCGATCGACCAGTACGTCGGCTTGCCCGCGTCGGCGTCGGTCAGGTTGGAGGTGGTCCAGATTCCGCCGCCCCAGCCATACATGGCATGCGCCGGATTGAAGGGATCGATCACCACCTCGCCCCAGTTGCCGAATGCAGCTTGCTTCTGGCTCGGATCGACCGTCCAGGGCGCCATGCTCGAATCGCGGACGGCATAGGTGCCGGAGCTCGGGGTGCTGCCATCCCAGGTGGCGCCGCCCACGTCGATCCAGCTGTTGCCGCCGTCGGTGCTGCGATACATGGTGTCCATCGGCCACCAATGATCCATGGTCATCACCACCAATGTGCCGGGGTGCGCGGGATCGACCGACAGGCCGCTGTAGCCGGAGGGGTAGTTGAATCGGTCGGTTGGCGTGATGTTCGTCCAGGTGTGGTGCACGGTGTCGTATTTCCACACCGCGCCGGAGGTCATGCCGCCGGGGCCGATCGCATACGTGTAGTTGCCGTTGCTGTCGGTGCCGTTGCCGTAGGTGATGTAGAGATTGCCGTCCGGTCCGATCTGGCCGCGCTGCGGCAGCTGGTTGGCGGGACCCCCGGACACGGGGTTCCAAGTAGCGCCGGCATCGGTACTCACATAGAGCGTGGTGCCGTTGCTCGCCGCGGTGCGCGTCGATACGCCGGCATAGATGGTCCTGGTCGGCGTGCCGGCCGGTTCACCCGAGGGCGCGAAGGCGATGAACGTCACGCCGGCGCCCGTGCCATCGGCGGTCAGCGCCGTGAAGCCGCTGACCTGCGACCAGGTGGCGCCTTTGTCCTGGCTGGTCCACAAGCCGTCCTTGCCGGCGACCTGCGTGGGGATGCTGGGACTGGCCGTGCTGTATCCGGCATTGGAGGTGCCGTAAAAAAGCACCGAACCATCGTTCGGATCCACCTGCAGACGCTCGCCGGCATTGCGCCCGTCTTCATTGCCGCCGACACGGAAGCTCAGCGGGTGGGCGGTGAAGCTCTTGCCCTGGTCGGACGACACCAGGACGGAGCCATTGCCGGCCCACGTCTTGACGTACAGGCCCGTCACCAGGAAGAGCATATTGGGATCATGCGGATCGATGGCGATGCTTTCGATGCCGGTCCATGACGAATCGGATGGCGGCGTCGAGTCGTTCAGGGCTACCCACTTGTTTGCCGAGGCATCCCATCGATACGCGCCGCCCACGTCGGTGCGCGCGTAGAACAGGCCTTGCTGTTTCGGGTGCGCGATGATGCCGTCGACGTAGCCGCCAGCAACGATGCGCACGTTGTTCCAGGTGTAAGGAATCTGCGCGGTTTGAGCGGACAGTGCCGCCGCATGCGACAGCGAAAGCACGGCGGCCGCGCCACAGGCCAGTCCCCGGGCGATGGCCTGGTATAAGCGCTTCTTCATGATCTCTCCCAATATGTATCGGACCAGGGCGCGCAGTGCGCCGCAGGTATTTGCCGATGGCGGATCGCGCGGCTCCGCCGGTGCGATCGCGCGGATGACGTTCAACGCGAGCTCATTCGCGCGTCGAGCAATGTACTTCGAAATCGCTTCGGAACATCGCGCGCGTTGCGAGATCGCGCGAGTCGTTCAGGCAATCGTGATGTAAGGCACACGTTGCGCTTGCATGGAGCTGAAGAAGTTTTTCGCCACTAGTCATTTGGGGCCAGATTCGCGCATTGGCTCACCGTTTGCCCAAGTCGCTCGCGTCCATCGTCGTGCGATCAAGTATTTTTCATGCACGGAAATGCCGCATGTTGCTCCCGTGCCCGAGCGGGTAGTCAGCGTGCCACCGGCTGTTTTCCGCAAGGGGATTCATGCTTGCCTGCCGCGTCGATGCGAAGCATCGATGTTCGCCGCGCGCTGCTTGTCTTTCCTGCGAAAAGAAATTTCATTTCACGCAGAGCCATTACATGAAACATGCGGCAACACGCATCATCGCCTCGTCCGTCGTCATCGCCAGTCCATTCGGTTTCCTGCAGACGGCGCTCGCCAACTGCACCAGCCCCGGCGGGTCGACCGCGACGGTGAGCTGTGACAGCACCGCTCCCAATCCCTACACCACGCAGATCGGCACCGGCAGCAGCGAAACCACCATCACCACGGTCGACGTGCAGAACGGCGCCACCATCAATGTGGGCGCGGCGCAGAACGCCATCAGCCTGGGCGACGATGCGCTGATCACGCTGCATGGCGGCGCGCTGGTCACCAACAGCCCGGGCACCGGTGGCAGCAACGGTGGCGGCTACAACCTCGGCTACAGCACGATCGAGTTCCGCAACAACGGCAGCCTGGCCGTCAATGCCAATGCGCAGCTGACCCAGACCGGCAGCTCGGCCGCTGCCAAGGCGGTCAACGCGGTCGGCTACAGCAACACCATCACCAACTACGGCACGATCAGCTCGCAGGGTGCGCCGGCGATCTGGTTCCAGGATCAGGTAACGCAGCCAGGCACGGTCAATACCGTGGACAACTACGGCGCCATCCAGACCGGTGTGAACGGCGGCAACGCCACGGCGATCGGCAATGCCGGCAGCGGTGATGTGGCGTTCTTCAATCACAGCGGCGGCGCGGTGATCGGCAATGTCGCCTTCACCGGTGGCGACAATGAGGTGACGCTGTATACCGGATCCAGCGTCAGCGGAACGATCGACGGCGGCAGCGGCAGCAGCAGCCTGACGCTGGCGGGCGCGGACACCGGCGCGCAGCAAGGCGCGCTGCTCAATTTCAGCTCGCTCACCAAGGTGGACGCCGGAACCTGGACGCTGGCCGGCAACCTGCAGAACACCAGTGCCAACCCCGGTGCGCAGCTGGGCATCTATGTGCAGGATGGCACTTTGGTGCTGGCTTCCGACAATGCGGCCTTCAGCGGTTCGGTCGCGGTGTACGGCGGCGCTACTTTGCAGCTGGGCAATGGCGGCTCGTCCGGCGGCATCAACAGCGACATCGCCAATGACGGCACGGTGGCGTTCGACCGCACCGGCACCTATGTGTTCGCTGGCAGCATTTCCGGCGCGGGCGGCGTCAATCAGCTCGGCAGTGGGACGGTGATTCTCGATGCCGACAATCCGTATGCCGGCGGCACCCAGGTCAACGCAGGCGTGCTCGCCGTGGGCGACAGCAGTCACCCGGGCGCCGCATTGAGCGGCGGCGGCGGCACTACCGTGGCCTCAGGCGCGACGCTGGGCGGCTATGGCAGCGTAAGCGGTACGGTCACCAATGGCGGCACGATCGCGGTGGCCGATGCGCTGTCGGCGCTAGGCAGCAGCAAGGGCAGCTTCACCGTCAACGGCACCTTGAACAACAGCGGCCTGGCGCAGGTGGGCGGCAGCGGCACGGGCAACCGGCTGGTGGCAACCCATTACATCGGCAACCCCGGCAGCGTGGTGGCACTCAACACTTATCTGGGCGGCGACGGCTCTGCTTCGGATCAGCTGGTCATCAATGGCGGCACCGCCACCGGCAGTACCGCATTGCGCATCACCAATACGGGCGGCCCGGGCGCGCTGACCTCAGCCAATGGCATCCAGGTGGTGGATGCGATCAATGGAGGCACCACCGCCGTCAATGCTTTCACGCTGGCAAGCGCGGTGGCGGCGGGGCCGTACGAGTACTCGCTCTATCGCGGCAGCACCGATGGCAGCAGTACGCAGAACTGGTATTTGCGCTCGCAGCTGGACTGTTCGCTGATGCCGCAGGCGCCCGTATGTGCGGCACCTGCACCTGCACCTGCGCCTGCGCCTGCACCCGCGCCTGCACCCGCGCCTGCACCTGCGCCTGCACCTGCACCCGCACCAGCACCAGCACCTGCGCCTGCACCAGCGCCTGCACCCGCACCTGCACCTGCACCCGCTCCGCCGCCGCCTTCCTCCGGTCCGGCACCAAGCCAGGCAGTCGTGCCGCTCTATCGGCAGGAGGTGTCGCTCTACGCCGCCATCCCATCGATGGCGCTGTCCTATGAACTGCATCTGGTGGACAACCTGCGGGAACGTATCGGCCGGGACGTCTCGCCCGATGGCGGCGGCTGGACGCGGGTCATCGCGCAGCACGACAAGCGCGATGGCGGCGCGGCTGGCATCTATGGCAGCAAGGGACCTCAATATAGCGATGACTTGTATGCCTTGCAGGCGGGCATGGATCTGTATCGCGACGAACACGGTGGCGGCGACGATGTCGCTGGCGTCTATGTCGCGCTGGGTCAGATCGCCGGCGATGTCAGGAACTTCACTGGCATCAACGCCGGTCACGATCGGCTGCAGAACTACACGCTAGGCGGGTACTGGACCCATCTGGATCCATCGGGCTGGTACACCGACGCGGTAGTGCAGGGTAGCAGCTACAAGATCAGGGCCAGCTCCACCCGCATGGCACCGCTGAAGACCGAAGGCCGCGGCCTCGCGGCCTCGCTCGAAAGCGGCTACCGGATGCAATTGCACAACGGCTGGGTGTTCGAGCCGCAAGGGCAACTGGTCTATCGACGCGCATCCTTCAATGACGCCGCCGATGCCGCGTCCAGCGTGTACTTCAAGGACGCCGGAGCGCTCGCCGGCCGTGTCGGCGCCGAAGTGGACAAGAGCTGGTCGGTCGGCGGCACACCGGCACACCCCAGGGCATTGACCGCCTGGCTGCGCGCCGATCTATGGCGCGAATTCACCGGCGATACGCAGGTGGCTTTCTCGACACCCACGACGCCGATGAATTTCCGCTCCGACCTGAAGCGCTCATGGGTAAGTCTGCGCGCCGGCCTGGGTGCGCAGCTGACGCGCAACGTCTTCGTGTATGCCAGCGCCGGGCATGACTTCGGCGTCAATGACCATGGCAAGGGCTACAGCGGCAAGGCCGGGCTGCGCATCGACTGGTGAAATCGCCGTGCCGGCGTGAATTCGTGCTGGTACTGATATCGATTCGGATATCCATGGATTCCGATTCCTCATGGCTCTTCGGCCCTATGGAGCGATGGCACAGAGAAAAGTGCAAGCCGTCTCTCAAAAATGATCACTCGCCCCCTAATGACATGGAGTTGCCTGGCCGCGCGTGCATAAATGCCGCCGATTTACCTTCCCCCCACATGCCGTTGGCGGCATACCCAGCGGCGATCGAGGTGAAAACGCATGAAGCAGATCGACCATCCAACGCTCGCTCCTCAGAACGGCGCCGATACGCACGACCACATCGATGACAGCTCTCGCCGCCGCTTCGTCGGAGGCCTGGGTGCCGGCGCGTTGCTGCTCGGGCTCGGATTCGGGGTGGGCGAAAGCCGCGCCCGCAGCCTTCCGCCATCGGGTTCCGCACCGGCGGGCAGTCCGCTGATCACGGGGCGCTTTACGCATCCGGGCTTGCTGCTCAACGAGGCCGACTTCACGCGCATCAGGAACAAGCTCAAGAACGGCGAACAGCCATGGACCAAGTGGTGGCAGACGATGTGCGCCTCCAGTGACACGTCCTTGACGGCCAAGCCCAATCCCCAGCCCGCGTGCTATCGCGCGGACGGAACGAAGTGGGCCCTGTACAGGGATACCCAGCGGGCATTCTGCCTCGCCTTGCGCTGGAAGATTTCCGGTGAAGAGGCCTACGCCAAATCGGCCGTGGAAACGCTCGACGCGTGGTCATCGACCTTGAAGTTCATCGGAACCGTTCCGCCGGGCTCCACCGCGCACGACGATCACACGTTCTACTTGATGTGCGGCATGCAAGGCCGCCAATTTGCCAATGCCGCGGAAATCATGCGCACCTACTCAGGCTGGTCGGCGCAGGGTGTGGCGCGCTTCCAGGGCATGCTGCGCAACGTATTCGCGGAGCCGATTTCCAAGGGTCTGCACGCGCACCTGTCCGATGGCGGCCTGTGGAGCTTCGCCAACTGGGACTATGCCGCGCTCGTCGGTACGCTTTCCATCGGCGTGTTCTGCGACGACATCGATCTGTACCGGCAGGCGATCGACTACTACACCGGCAACAATCACGGCGACGTGCACACGCAGTTCGGCAATGGCATGGCGATGCACAGCGTGTATTTCATGCATCCGGGCTACCTCGGCCAGTGGCAGGAAAGCGGGCGCGACCAGGGGCATTCCACCCTCGGCATGTCGCTGGGCGGCGACTTTCTCGAAGCGGCCTGGAAACAGGGCGATGATCTGTACTCCGCGTTCAACCATCGCTTCCTGGCTGGCGCGGAATACGTGGCAAAGTCCAATGTGCTGGACAAGAACGGCAAGCAACCAGTGATGCCGTTTGCGCGCCAGTACAGTCCGACCGGCTTGTTCACTGCCGCGGCCAACCAGTCCGGACCTTCGCTGCGTGGTTGCTGGGAAACCATCTACAACCATTACGTCAACCGCATGGGCATCGACGCGCCCTACATTGCGCAAATGGTGCACAACACTGAGTTCAGAAACCCAGATGGCGGCAGCGATGACATGCCGTATTCCACGCTGTGGAGCCGCCTGGACGATTACGCCGGACCGCTGCGTGCGCCGTTCGGCGTATCCGGGTTTTGCAGCGAAGGCAAGGTGACGCTTTCGTGGTGGGGCGGCAAGGATACGTTGGCCTATCTGGTCCAGCGCGGCAGCAGCGCGAACGGGCCATTCAGCGTGATCGGCTCGGTGCCCGGGGATCAGACGCGCACATACAGTGACATGCCGGCGCAAGGCGTTTGGTACTACCGGATTCAGGCCAGCAATGGCCTTGACCTCGTATCGCGTCCGATCCGCGTCGCGGTTCCCGGTGAATTGCGCTGCTCGATGGATCTTGCCGACGGCAGCGGCAGCACGGCCACGGGCTGGGTCACCTCGCCCGATGGCGCGCAGGTTCGCGGCGACGGCACGCTGATGAACGGTGCGAGCTGGGGCGCGGGCCGCATGCCGGGCACCGCTTCGCTCCTGTTCGACGGCAAGCAATCGTATGTGCAGCTTCCGGCCGGGATGCTTACGGACGTCGCCGATTTCACGATATCGATGTGGACCTTCGCCAATGCGCCGCTGCATTGGGATACCTGCCTGTTGTTCATGGGACTGGATGGCGGCGCCTGCATGTTTCTTGCACCGCTGTCAGGCCGCAACGGCGGCAGGTTGCGCTTTGGCATCACCGCCTCGGGGGTCAACGGCACGCAGGCGGTCGAAGCCGATCAGGCCTTGCCGTTCCGCCGCTGGGTGCACGTTGCGGTGACCCTGCGCGGTGGCACGGCCAAGATCTATATCGATGGCCGGCTGGCGGGCCGTGACGATTCCTTCGAGTTGTCGCCACGTCAATTGATCGATCAGAAAAGGCTGCTCGGTTGGGATGGGGGACATGCGTCCTTCGACGGGCGCATCCAGGATTTCCGTTTCTATTCCGTAGCATTGAGCGACGCCCAGATCGCGGCGTTGGCGAAGTAACCGCGGGCAGCGCACACCGACGATCCATGAATCGTCCTCCGCCCGGCGTCGAGCCGGGCGGCAGGCGGCTTTTCGTTCGCGTTTACAGGGGAACGCATGAACAAATTGAAGCATTCGCCGATCTGGTGCGCCCTGGCGTGCCTGTTCGGACACGGCCACGCATCGGCATCGGATATCCCGCTGGACCTTGTCCAGCAGCCTGGCGGTGGCACCGCGCCCTCCTATCGCCTGGGCATCCAGGTCGGGCTCAATGGCGGCGCGCCACGGGAATACCTGTTCGACACGGGCTCCGATTCCTTCAATATCGCCGTCGGACACGATGGCGGCCCGGTGTCATGGTTCCCCGGCTGGACGGCATCCGCGAACGGCTCGCCTTATGTCTTCAGCTATGGCGACGGCACCACCGGCTATTGGCAGCAGAACACCACGGCGACGAGCGTCCAGTTCTACAACCCGAGCACGGGCAAGCAGGTGTTCGGTGCGGCGCCCCCACAAGGATTGCCCGTGGCCGCGGTGCTGGATGCGGTCATGACGTCCGATCACTTCGCGCCGAACGTGCGCGGCGGGGACACGCAAGGCGTCCCCATCGCCACCGGCATGGACGCGTCGGGCCAGCCGTTGACGATGTACCAGGACCTGACCTGGCAGCAGAAACTCGACCAGGACGCGGCGCCGGAACAAGGACGCTTCCACGGCAGGTTCGGCGCAGGCGATTTCCTGTATGCGGGAGACAACGGTGGCGTGCCTGGCATGCTCACCACCACGGGCTATATCGTGGAGGCCAACGGCAAGCCTGGCGTGCCTGGCGGATGCGGACAGGCATGCTTCATCGTCGGCCTCACCCCCGCCTTGCGTGCGCAATTCCTGAGCGTGGTGCCGTGGGTGCCCGGGACGCAGCAGGGCACGTACCAGGAAACCTTCGGCGTCTCCGGCGCGCACGCCGCGCAGCAGTTCGACACCTATTTCACTTACAGCCTCAACAACGGCGCCTACAAGGCAAAGTTGCAGACGGTGCTCGATTCCGGCACGTCCGGGATCTACCTCAACGACAGCGGGCTGATCGCCAGCGAAACCGCGGCAGGGCATATCAACGTCAACGGCAACGAGATAGCTGGGTTGCCGTTCACCGCGGCCGGCGCGGCGCCGGGTGCCAAGACGGTAGCGATCACCACCGCGGATGACGGCAACGGCAATCCGCTGCATGTCGTGGGCACGGCGAGTGCGGGGCCGCTGATTCCTCCCGGCACAGCCTTGTATGGCGTGTCGTTCTTCATGAACAACGCCGTGATGTACGACCTGCAGAACCAGGCCACGGCCTATACGCCGTTCTATGTGACGGATGCGCCACTCTCGACTGACCTGACGGTGACATCGGCGATGGGGCCGCTCGGGCTTGCCGGCGTGATCTCTGGTACAGGCGCGCTCACGGTGGCCCATGGCGGCATCGCCAACTTGAGCGGCACCAATACCTATACCGGTCCTACCGTGATCGAGCAGGGCGCGTGGCTGGGGCTGGCTGGGCCTGCAAGCATCGCCAGCTCGGCGGGCGTGCAGGCCGATGGCGTCTTCGATGTGTCGCGCACCTTCGGCAGCGTCAACATGCAGTCGCTCTCCGGCCGCGGTGCCGGCTACCTGGGCGGCAACACGCTGGTGCTGACGCAGGCCAGCGGCACTTTCAGCGGCCAACTGGCCGATGGCGGCCTGGGCGGCGGTACGGGAGCGGCGCTGAGCATCACGGGCGGCGAAGAAGTACTTGCCGGCGACAATCGCTACAGCGGCCCAACGAGTATTGGGCCGCGGGCCATGCTCGATCTGCAGGGTGCCGTCAGTGGCTCTGTGTTCGACGCAGGCGTGTTGATCGGCAACGGCTTGGTGCGCGGCGATCTACGGGTGGCCGGCACGGTGGCACCGGGCCATGCCGGCGGGACGTATCAGGCCCTGACGGTCGGCGGCAATTACACGCAGGCAACCGGAGCCACCTATATCGCGCAATGGAATGTCGCGCAGGACGGTGTATCCAGCCAGCTCCGCATCGGTGGCAGCGCCTTGCTGCAGCCCGGCGCGGTGATCAGCCTGGTGCCGTCCGCGACGTCGGTATCGGCGTTTCAAGGCGTCCGGCGCTATACCTTGCTGACGGCCAATGGCGGACTCAGCGGCAGCTACACCGTCGTCGGCAACACCGGCCTGAGTACGAATCTGAAGGTGGTGCCGGTCTATGACGGCGAGCACGTCTATCTGGACGTGTCGTATGCCGATACCGCGTCCACACAACCAACTCCACCGGCATCGCCTCCGCCACCGCCCGCCTTCGCCGCCGCGGCACATACGCCCAATCAGGCCGCCGTGCTGACAGCCATACAGAACATACCGTCCGGCAGTGCGCCGTTCATGGCGCTGGCCAGTCAGCAGGGCGATGCGCAGCTGCGCGACGCCGCAGACCGGCTATCCGGCGAGATTCATGCCAGCGCGCAGAGCACCTACCTGGACGACACGCGCATCGTGCGCGATGCCGTGATCCTTCGCCTCGGACAGGCGGATTCGGATACAGGCGCCACATCCCGCCAGCGGGTCAGAACTCAATCGAATGGCCTGGCCTGGTGGGGGCAATCCGTCGGCTCGTGGGGACGCGTGGACGGCACGGGCAACAGCGCGCCTCTGTCGCGCACGACGGGCGGCGTTCTGATCGGTGCCGACATGCCGGTGGGAGAGGGCGGTCGCATCGGTATCGTCGGCGGCCATACACGAACGGCGCTCGGCGTGTCCCAGCGCGGATCATCGCTATCTAGCGACGATGATTATGCCGGTGTGTACGCGGGTGGTTCGATCGGCGCCCTGGCATGGAGCGCCGGCGCCGATTACACGCGACACGACGCCAACACCATCCGCCGGGTGGTCACGGCCGGTGCCGACGCCAGCCTGCGCGGCCGTGCGGTGGCGCACACGACGGAGTTCTATGGCAGTGCGGCCTATCGGATGTCCGTGCACAGCGCGATCATCGAGCCGTTCGCGCAAGTGGCCTATGCGAGGCTCGCCACCGATTCATTCACGGAGCGCGACAGCGCCATGGCCTTGGCGGTCAGGGGCGGGCAGCGTGCGGCGGTCTACACCACGCTGGGCACGCGCGCGGCCACGCACTTCGTTTTCCAGGGCGATGCGTTCAGCGCCTACGCCAGCGCCGGATGGCGGCATGTCTCCGGTGACCTGAGAGCGCGCAGCTCGCTGGCCTTTGCGGACACCGGTGCGTTCGCTGTGTATGGATTGCCGATCGCCCGCCATGCGCTTGCGCTGAGCGCGGGTGTCGATGTGGAAGTAAGCAGGAGCGTCGGGCTGGGTGTTTCGTACGATGCGCAAGTTGCGTCGCATACGAGGGATGCCGCACTCAGAGCGCAATTGAACTGGCGGTTCTAGAAGATGAGAGCTGAAAGCGGGCTTTTGACAGGCGCCACGTAGCTTGTGACGTGCCATTAAAGATTTTCAGCCGCAGCGCGGAGAGTGCAGGCAATGCCGGCACTCCGCTGACGAGCCAGGTCAGTCGCACAGATCGTGCAGGTGGACAGCGAATTTACCCGGCCGGCCGGCCGGGCAGGGCGGCGGATCCGACGGCTTTCCATGTTAGAAACCGGGCATTCGGCCGCGCGCAAGGCGACACGAGCGTATGTGCCAACTCTTTTTAATTATCTGCGCGCTTCCGGTCGCAACAACAACAGCCTTGGGCGAAGCGTCACCCCTAAGCGCATGTGCTCGTCGACTTCCGAGGGACTCAACCGCCAGCGCGACACTACCGCTATAGCCATCAAGGCCAGTTCCGTCAGGCTGAAGTGGTCGCCAGGGCAGCGGCGGTCGCCGGCACTGAAGGGTTCCATCGCAAAACGTGGAATGCGCGCGGCTCGTTCCGGCGCCCAACGGTCCGGATCGAAGCACAGCGGGTCGTCGAACGAGCGAGGATCGCGCTGCATGGCGTAGGGGCTATAGAACACATCAGCGCCCGCCTCGATACGATATCCACCGAGCACGACAGCCCTGCTCGCGCGCCGCGTGAACAGCCACACGGCCGGCTGGATACGCATCGATTCGGTAACGACATTGCGCAGATAAGGCAGCTCGCGCAGCCGGGTGGCGTCCAGCGGCCCGGTACTCCGCGCAGCGCAGAGTTCGTCATGAATACGCTGTTGCACGTCCGCATGCTGCGCCAGGTGCAGCAGCAGCCAGGCCATGGTGGCCGCGACGGAGTCGGTGCCACCGACCAGCAGGGAAATCACATGATCGTGAATTTCCTGGTGATCCAGTGGCTGGCCGGTAGCCTCGTCGCGCGCGGCCAACAGCGTGGCTACCAAGTCGTCGCCAGCGGCATCGGCGCGTCGCTGCGCGATTACCTGGTCAACGATGCCGTGCAGGGACGCCAATGCCTGGCGGAAGGCGCGGTTGCCGCGGGTAAGCCGACGGGGTAACGGCAGCGGCGACAACAGCATCTGTCGGTACATGCCTCGAAACAATGTACGCAGGGCGCTCCCGAGCTCAGCGGATTCGGCGAGCGCGTCGGTCCGAAGAAGCGTGCGGGCGACGACGCGGACGCTCAGGTCGAAAGTGGCGCCGGTGATGTCGACGGGTTTGCCGTCTTGCCAACCAGCGGCCATGGCCTCGGCCTCTTCGTGCATGGCCGGGGCATAACGGGCGACCTGCTCGCGCCGGAAGGCAGGCTGGATCATTCGGCGCTGGCGCCGGTGCAGTGCGCCATTGCTGGTGGCAACGCCTTCGCCGAGCAACGCCTTCAGCGCATCCCACATGGGGCCGCCGACGATGAATGTCTCCGGGTCACTACTGAGCAGCTCGCCAAGCAGCGCGGGCGAACATGCCGCATAGGCAGGACGTGGCCCCAGCCTGAGCCGCACCAGCTCGCCGTCGTCGCGTAGCGCACTCAGGAAACCGAGCGGATCCCTGGCGAATTTCGGCACATGGCCCAGTAACGGGACGGCGCCATGGGCGACAGGAGGCTCGTTATCCGTCATGGCGATGGCATTCATGGCACGCGCGTCTCCTGTGCGTCGGTGACATAGGGTGGGCGCGCACCGTCCTGCCAGTCCGCCACACGGTAGCGGGTCGACTCGTGGTGGAACCAGTACACGGAGGAAGTCCAGTTGCGCATGTTGAATACGCAGTGCCGCGCGGTGCGGTCGATCTCCGTCGGCAGGGTGGCGGCGTCGAGGCGGCGCAGCAGCTGCGCCTCGGCCTGCAGGAAGTCCTGCACCCGCGTCTCGATGCGCCGGCGCGTTTCCGCGACCGCTTGCGGCAGGGAAAGGCCGTATTGATGCATGAGGCACATGCCGAGATTATGGATTTCACCCGCCGCCGCTTCCTTGGGCAGCGAACAGAGGTCGTTGTACCAGCCGGAGAATTCCTGGCTTGCCAAGCCGGCGCGGCGGTATTCATCCCAGGCCAGCAGTTCCGGCGGAAGCGTTTGCCCGGCGGCCAGCTCCAGGCAGTCGAGCCATACGTCGTAGCCGAAAGTAAGGCGACGTAGTGCGACATAGGCGTCCAGGGCCGGCATCCGGCCAGCGACGCGCTGGCCGTATTCCTGCTCGTAGCCTTCGATGATCTGATGGAAATGCCGCCCGAAACGCGCAGCCCACGACGGAGTCAACAGATGCGTGAAGCGGTGCATCCAATCGGCCATGCCAGCGACCAGCGGCTCGGCATGGTCGAGATAGCGCTGCGGAGCGTCTAGCGCTGCATGCAGGACGTCGCGCAGCCGCGCCCAGGCGCGGTGGCGATGCAAGATCGCACAGCGGCCATGAAAATCGTCCCAGGCGAAGAACCAGACGCTGAAATCGGAGATGGCTTCCAGGGCTGCGGTGGACGCGCCGACGTAATAGCCGGCGATCAGGTCGGTGTAGTGAAGGCCATGGATGTGTCGCCGCGCGACGTCGACCGGCATGAGCCGCTGCTGCAGCAGCCAGGCGTGCGAATGCCGGCGCAGATCTGCCCAGCCGGGGTGCCGGCAGCGCCGGAAAGCGGTTTCGACGAGCGGAATCGACAACTCGGGCGGAACATGGATGCCTGGTCCGCCATAGGCATGGAGATGATCGGTCATGACGGATCGCTCAGCGGAGAGGAGGAATAGAGCGCGTCAGCGCGGACATGTGACCGGGCGATTTCATTCGCCGGCCGGCGTTCGGTATCGGCCTGGCGCATGTCGGCGGGCGCACTCTCGCCGGCGGGATAGAACTGCGCGGCCCAGCGCCGGTACGCCATGATCGGCCCGTCGCTTTGTACCAGCCGCGGATGCTCCGGATAGCGGCGGTAATTCCATATACGCGTATCCAGCGTGAGTTGCGTCTTCAGCCAGCGGTCGATGTACCAGGTGAGCGGCACATAGAACGCATCGCGCAGGGGTGCCGGCAGCCTGGAGAAAGCGGGGATGCGCAGACGCTGCGCGTGCCGCAATACCCAGGTTTCCTCGCCGGTCGGCGTGGGCAGCACCAGGGCCGCGATCCGTGCACCCAGCTGCGGTAGCTCGCTGGTCAGGTGGCAATAGCCCAGCCCATGGATGTCCAGATGCATGCGGAAGGGCAGTCCGCGCCAGCGGGCCGCCAGGTCGACCGCCATGCGGTGGCCGTCGAAGCGCGGTGGCGGATCGAGCCTGAAATCGGTGAGCGCATGGATGGGTGCGTAATGCCCCTGGTCGATGGTGTTCTCGGTGAAATTCTGGATGTGGCCGCGCACGTCCAGCGAGGTCTCGCGCGCCGCGGAAAATCCTTCCAGATCAGCTTCGGGTAGTGGCCACGCGGGCTCGCCGCCGCCCGCGCCATGCCAGGCATGGATCACGCCGTGAAGCTCGCGCAGCGGCCAGGTGCGTGTCCGGATTCTGCCCGGCCCCGATTGCGGCCCATGGCTCACGCAATGGCCATCCGTGGCATAGCGGAAGCTGTGGAACGGGCAAACGAGCAGATCGCCGTCCACCTGGCCGCCGTGGCCGAGGTGCGCACCCAGGTGCGGGCAATGCGGCTCCACCATGCAGGCGCGTCCGGAACGCGTGCGGTATAGCACGCGCTCGCCACCCATGAAGCGGATGGTGCGTACCGCGCCGGGCTTGAGCTCGCTGCTGAACGCCGCGGCGAACCAGCCGTCAGGGAAGGGCGATAGTGTGCCGATGCGCGCGCCATGCGCATTCGCCGTGGTACGGGTCGGTGGCTTCATCGCATGTCTTCTCGATGGTCTCGGTGTATGGCCAGATTTGCGGCGGAGAATGACCGCTGATCGGTCAATCAGTGGTGTTCGATCCCAGTCCGCGTCCGTCAGGGCTTTCGCGATATCTGGGCGATAGCCTCGACCAGTCAAGCAATCCACTCATCCAGCACTCAAGGCCATTTACATAGCGCAGGATGGCAGTCTGCTCGACATGGGTGTAACGGCCGGTTTTGAGGGCGTCCGGAAGATGGGCCTTGGCCTGGCAGAAACTATCTACCCGTGTCATGGCGAGATTGCCCACGAACTGCATCGCGCATGCGGGGTCCTCGTTGAGCAGTTGCGCGCAGATGGCTACCGCGTTGTCGGTCTTTCCGCAGCGCCGCTCCTTGTCATAGGAGTAAATGTCGTTGAACAGGCAGGCCGCATCATTGGCGGCTTGCCGCAATAGGCGGTCCAGATAGGACGCATGAAAGCGCTCTGGAACCACGATCCGGTTGGCCAGTTCAATGCAGTCGAATGAGGTCTCGAGGCCGCCATTGTCGCGGCGCGTCTGAAGATAGGCGACCAGATCAACCGGTGACTGAGGGCTTCGCAGCAATGATCGGAGGTAGGCCGCCAGGTGCTTGAGAAACCGCCTCTGCCAAGAGATCGGCATCTGCTGACGCAGCGCGTCCCAGGATTGGCGCAACACCCATTCGGCCGCACCATGTGCATCGCCGCTATCGGCCGACTGGAGCCGCATCAACCGCAGCGCAGCCTGCACCTTGTACCGGACTTGTGCATGACCTCCGGCCGCCTCATCAAATTGATCATCGAAGATGAAATAGGCGAGATAAAAGGTGTCCAGAAGAAACAGATCCTCGGCGCAGGCGTCCGGAAAGGCGCGCGCGCTCAACCCGGTGAAATCGGCATCGTCCATGCGCTCCAGGCGCTGCGGGTCGTCAATAAGCCTGCTGGCAACCAGCCAATCGCGGGTGCGATCGCGTACCGTCGCATGATGCGGATTCTTCCGGACAGGAAATGGCACGGAGAGCGCAGGGAGAACGATGGGTCGGTTGGCGCCCGCCAGGAAAGGCGCGCCCCATCTCGGTGCCTGCTGCGCCTTGGTCAGCTCATCGGATCGGGTATTCAAGCACTGCCCCTTCAGTAGGCACGCTCTACGACCAGGTCGGCCAAGGCGCTCAGCCGAACGGCCCGGTCGCCGAGTGGGGCCAGGGCAGTCCGTGCCTGCTCGCGCAGATCGATGGCGAGTTTGCGCGAGGCGCTCAGCCCGAGGACCGACACATAGGTAGGTTTGTTTGCCTGCATGTCCTTGCCGGCGGTCTTGCCCAGCGTGGCCGCATCGGCGGTCACGTCCAGGATGTCGTCCACGACCTGGAAGGCCAGGCCGATCGCCTGTTGATAGCGCTCCAGCGCCTCGATGACCTGTAGCGCTACCGGCGGCGCACCGCAATGCGCGCCCATCAATACGGCGGCGCGGAACAGCGCGCCGGTTTTCATGCGGTGCATGCGTTCGAGCTCGTCGAGCGACAGGCGCAGGCCGGTGCTGGTCAGGTCGATGCATTGGCCGCCGACCATGCCCAGCGAACCGCTGGCTGCCGCCAGCTCGCGCACCAGAGCAATGCATTGCGCCGGAGGCAGCGGAGCCTTGCATGCGGTCTCGAAAGCAAGGGCCTGCAAGCCATCGCCGACCAGGATCGCATT
Organism: Dyella sp. BiH032; assembly: GCF_031954525.1. Lineage (NCBI taxonomy): Bacteria > Pseudomonadati > Pseudomonadota > Gammaproteobacteria > Lysobacterales > Rhodanobacteraceae > Dyella > Dyella sp. BiH032. The sequence goes on along the minus strand of NZ_CP134867.1, from coordinate 2,769,820 downwards.
CGCGTCGCCGTACTTGATGTGCACGGTAGGCTTGCCGCGACGCAGGGCGTCGTTGTCCATCGCAGGCAGATCGTCATGCACCAGCGAATAGGCATGGATCATTTCGATCGCGGCGGCGGCGGCATCGAGCGCGGCAGGATCGGCATCGACCACCGCGCCCGCGGCATGGCACAGCAACGCGCGCATCCGTTTGCCGCCGGCCAGCGTGGCGTAGCGCATCGCCTCGTGCAGCAAGGTGGGGGCCGCGGATGCGGCGGGGAGGAACCGGTCGAGGGCATGCTCGGTGCGTGTCGCTATCTCGCGCATCCAGGCATCGAGCGGTGGCGCTGGTGGCGACAACGGTTGCGGCGAAAGGGCGGCGCTGGGCGAGGCAGGGGCTGCGTACATGATGAATGGCGTCCTGTTCAGTAGAGGGCCGCGGCGGCCGGGCGAAGTGCACCGCGACGGCGCACCGATTGGCGCGCATGGGCGCGGGCTCGCGCGTCGGCGGCGAGGATGTCGTCCAGGTCGGCACCGTGCCGGTCGATCGGCCAGCGCAGCAGCGTGTCCTCCACGACCTCGGCGATGGCGGTGAAGCGGATCGCACCGTAGAGAAAGGCCTCGACCGCGATTTCGTTGGCGGCATTGAGCGCCACACTGGCCTGGCAGCCATCGCGCAGCACGTTCAGGGCCAGGCGAAGGCAGGGAAACTGTGCCGGATCCGGCGTTTCGAAGGTCAGCCCCGACAGTCTGGCAAGGTCCAGCGGCGTCACGCCGGAGGCGATGCGCGCCGGGTAGGCGAGGGCGTGAGCGATGGGTGTGCGCATGTCCGGCACGCCGAGTTGCGCGAGTACGGACTGATCGGCATAAGCCACCATGGAGTGGATCACGCTCTGCGGATGGATCACGACGTCGATGCGCTCGGGCGGCATGCCGAACAGCCAGTGCGCCTCGATCACTTCCAGGCCCTTGTTCATCATGGTGGCCGAATCGACTGAGATCTTGCGGCCCATGCTCCAGTTCGGGTGCGCGCAGGCCTCGTCGGGCGAGACCTCGTGCAGGCTATCCGGCGCGCGGCGCAGGAAGGGGCCGCCGGAGGCGGTGAGAATCAGCCGCTCCACGCCCTGGCCGCCGCGCGCCTGATCCAGGCACTGGAAGATCGCGTTGTGTTCGCTGTCCACCGGCAGCAGGGTGGCCTGATGCTCGGCCACGGCGCGCATGAACAGCGCACCCGACATCACCAGGGCCTCCTTGTTCGCCAGCAGGATGCGCTTGCCGGCGCGCGCGGCGGCAAGCGATGGGCGCAGGCCGGCCGCACCGACGATGGCGGCGACCACGGTGTCGCATTCGGCCGAGCGCGCCACGTCGCACAGCGCGTCCTGGCCATACGCGACGCGCGTCGGCAACCCCGCCTGCCGCAGCGTGGCGTTCAGGCGTAGGGCATCGTGCGCTTCGCCGACCACGGCATAGGCCGGACGGAAGCGCGCGCATTGCTCATACAGGCGATCGATGCGACGGTGCGCGGTGAGAGCGACGATCTCGAAGCGGTCCGGATGCCGGGCGACGACATCCAACGTGCTGGTGCCAACGGAACCCGTCGAACCGAGGATGGCGAGGCGATGCATGGGCTCACTCCACGTAGGCGCGTTCGACCAGAAAATGACCGGCTTCGCGGGTGCAGCCTTCGCGCAACCCGAGGTCGCCGAGCACACGGCGCATGTCGTTGAGCATGGCCATGCTGCCGCACAGCATGACGCGATCGACGGCAGGGTCCATGGGCGGCACATCGAGGTCGCGAAATAGCTGGCCACTCTCGATCAGCGTGGTGATGCGACCTTGCTGCGGAAAGGGTTCGCGCGTGACGGTCGGGTAGTAGGTCAGCTGCCGCCGCGCGGCCTCGCCGAGCAGCTCGTGCTCCGGTAGTTCGCGCGTGAACAGGTCGCCGTAGACCAGATCGGCGCGGTGCCGCACGCCATGCACCAGGATCACCTGCTCGAAGCGCTCGTACAGCTCGGGGTCCTTCGCGATGCTGAGAAACGGCGCCAGTCCGGTACCGGTGCCGAGCAGGTAGATGCGCTTGCCCGGCAGCAGGTTGGGCAGGATCAGGCTGCCCACCGGCTTATCGCTGAGCAGCAGCTCATCGCCGGGCTGGATGCGCTGCAATCGTGAAGTGAGTTTGCCCTGCGGCATCTTGATGCTGAGGAACTCCAGTGCGTCCTCGTAGTTGGCGCTGGCGAAGCTGTAGGCCCGCATCAGGGGGCGCTCTTCCCCGCCGGGCAGGCCGAGCATGATGAACTGGCCGTTCTCGAAGCGCAGCGAATCGGGTCGCGTGGTGGAGAAGGAGAACACGCGGTCGGTCCAATGGCGGACGCTGAGCACGGTTTCGCGATAGTGGTTACCGTTGCGCATAGGCTGTTCATTCCATGGCGTGGGCTGCCGCGCCGGCGTGCGTGCCGCCTTCCTTGCGCGCCAGGCTGTTTTCCAGCCGTTGCCGCGCCTGTGCGTCGCTGCCGTAGCGCGCGGCCACGTAGTCTTCGATCAAATGCATGAAATCGTCGGCGATGGTGTCGCCGTGAAGCGTGGTAGCGTGCTTCCCGTCGATGTAGACCGGCGCTACGGGACGTTCGCCGGAGCCGGGCAGAGAGATGCCGATTGGGGCCAGGCGACTTTCGCCGGGACCGTTCACCACGCAACCCATGACGGCGACGTGGAGGGTTTCGGAGCCTGGATAGCGCGTGCGCCAGGCGTGCCGGTGCGTCTGCAGATGGGCTTCGATGCGCGCGGCGAGTTCCTGGAACACCGTACTGGTGGTGCGTCCGCAACCGGGGCACGAGGTCACCGTCGGCATGAAGCTGCGCAGGCCTAGGCTCTGCAGGATCTGCTGGGCGACCTGGACTTCGCGGGTGCGGTCGCCGCCGGGCTCGGGCGTCAGCGAGACGCGGATGGTGTCGCCGATGCCTCGCTGCAGCAGGCCGCCCAGCGCGACGGACGAAGCAACGATGCCTTTCAGACCCATGCCCGCCTCGGTGAGCCCCAGGTGCAGCGGGTAGTCGCAACGCGCGGCGAGCGTGCTGTACACCGCCACCAGGTCAGGCACCTTGCTGACCTTGGCCGAGAGCACGATGCGGTCGGCGGGCAGGCCCAGTTCAAGCGCGCGCGCGGCGCTGTCCAGGGCCGAGGCGACCAGCGCTTCGCGCATCACGATGGCGGCATCGGCGGGCTGCGCGAGCCGGGCGTTGTCGTCCATCAGCCTAGCCAGCAGGGCCTGGTCGAGGCTGCCCCAGTTCACCCCGATGCGCACCGGCTTGCCGTAGCGGCAAGCGGTTTCGATCATGAAGGCGAAGTTCTCATCGCGCTTGCTGCCGCGCCCGACGTTGCCGGGGTTGATGCGGTACTTCGCCAGTGCCTCGGCACAGGATGGGTGTTTGGCCAGAAGACGGTGGCCATTGAAGTGGAAGTCGCCGACCAGCGGCACGGCGATGTCGCGCCGGTCGAGTTCGTCACGGATCGCGGCGACCTGAGCGGCGGCATCGTCGTCGTTGACCGTGATACGTACCAGCTCCGCGCCGGCCAGCGCGAGGGCGGCGACCTGCTCGGCGGTGGCCCTGGCATCGGCCGTGTCCGTGTTGGTCATGGCTTGCACCCGCACCGGCGCGTCGCCGCCGACGGCGACGTGACCGATCCGTACCTGCCGGCTGTACCGCCGCCCGAATGCGGTCATGAGGCTTGCTCCAGCAGCGGCGCCGGCAGTGGAAACACCGCCTTCTCCTGGCGCCCGTCCATGATGGACAGTTCGACTGGCGCGATCCGGCGCAGCGCGGCGATCACGTCTTCCACCATCGATTCGGGCGCGGAGGCGCCGGCGGTGACGCCGACCGTACGGGCGGCGCGCACCCATTCCGGGCGCAGGTCGCCGCCGTCGGTGAGCAGGTAGCTGGGCGTGCCTGCCTCTGCCGCGATTTCGCGCAGGCGCAGCGAATTGGAACTGTTCGGCGAGCCGACTACCAGCACTACGTCGGCCATCCTGGCCAGCTCCCTGGCGGCGACCTGGCGGTTCTGCGTGGCATAACAGATGTCGCGCGTGCTTGGGCCGACGATGTTTGGATAGCGCGCCTTCAGCGCCTCGATGATGTCTCGCGTGTCGTCCACGCTCAGCGTGGTTTGTGTGATGTAGGCCAGTGGCGCGTCGGCGGGGAAGGTGAGTGCCGCGACGTCGGCTTTGTTCTGTACCAGCGCCACCGGCACCGGGATCTGGCCCATGGTGCCGATCACCTCCGGATGGTTGGCGTGCCCGATCAGGATCAGCGCGTAGCCCCTGGCCGCGTAGCGGCGGCCCTGATCATGGACCTTGCTGACCAGCGGACAGGTAGCGTCCAGCACGCGCAGCTCGCGATGCCTCGCGTCGTTTTCCACCGCCGCGCTGACGCCGTGCGCGCTGAACACGGCCACGGCGTCGGCGGGCACTTCGTCCAGTTCCTCGACGAAGATCGCGCCTTTCGCCTTGAGGCTGTTCACCACGTGCTTGTTGTGCACGATCTCGTGGCGCACGTAGACCGGCGCGCCGTGGCGCTGCAGGGCGTGCTCGACGGTATCGATGGCGCGGACCACGCCGGCACAGAAGCCGCGGGGCTGGGCGAGGATGACGCGCATGACTCGAACCTCCGTGGGGAATGTGTGGCTCTGCGTCGCATTCATGGCCCGATGGCCTCCCGTGCAACCGCGCGCAAAGGTCGGGCGTGGTGATGGGGCGGGAAGGGCGCGGCTGGCGACGCCAGGCCGTCGACGAACCGTTCGATGCGCAGGCGGATGCCCGCCGCGTCGAGTCCGTACAGGGCGAGCAGCGTCGCGGGGTCGCCGTGTTCGACGAACTCGTCGGGCAACCCCAGCCGCAGGATTCGGACGGAAAGACCTTCGGTAGCGAGATACTCCAGGCAGGCCGAGCCGGCGCCGCCCATCAGGCAACCTTCCTCGACCGTGACCAAGGCGTCGTGGGTCTGCGCGAGATGGCGCAACAAGGCCTCATCCAGCGGTTTGACGAAGCGCATGTTGGCGACCGTGGCGTCCAGTGCTTCGGCGGCCGCCAGGCTGGGCGCGACCATCGAGCCGAAAGCGAGGATGGCGATGCGCTGTCCGGAGCGCGCATTCGACATGCGCCGAATCTCGCCCTTGCCGATGGGCAGGCAGGACATCGCCTGCTCGATGGCGACGCCCGGGCCGGTGCCCCGCGGATAGCGCACGGCGCAGGGGCCGTCGTGCTGGACGGCGGTGTGCAGCATCTGTCGGCATTCGTTCTCGTCGCTGGCCGCCATCACCACCATGTTCGGCACGCAGCGCAGATAGGCCAGGTCGAACGCGCCCATGTGCGTGGCGCCGTCGGCGCCCACGATGCCGGCGCGGTCGATGGCGAAAGCCACCGGCAGGTTCTGCAGCGCCACATCGTGAATCAGCTGGTCGTAGCCGCGCTGCAGAAAGGTCGAATAGATCGCCACGACCGGGCGCAGGCCTTCGGTGGCGAGGCCCGCCGCGAAGGTCACGGCGTGCTGTTCGGCGATGGCAACGTCGAAGTAGCGGTCGGGATGGCGTTTCTCGAATTCGACCAGACCGGAGCCCTCGCGCATCGCTGGCGTGATGGCGACCACGCGCGGATCGAGCGCCGCTTCGTCGCAGACCCATTGCGAAAACACCTGGGTGTAGCTGGGCTTGCCGCCGCCACCGGACGCCGTCAGCCCGACCTTGGGATCGAACTTGCCCGGGCCGTGGTACTGGACAGGGTCGGCTTCGGCCAGTTTGTAGCCGTGGCCTTTCTGCGTCACGACATGCAGCCACTGCGGGCCCGGTTGCTGCCGCAGGTTCTGCAGCGCATCGATCAGGGCGTCCAGGTCGTGGCCGTCGATGGGGCCGGTGTAGTGGAAGCCGAACTCCTCGAACAAGGTGGAGGGTGTGACCAAGCCTTTGACTTGAGCCTCGAGCCGGCCGGCGAGGCGCCGGATCGGCGGGATGCCGCGCAAGGCGTACTGCGCCTGCCGCCTGGCCTGCGCGTAGAAACGGCTGGCGATCAGGCGCCCGAAGCAGTAGCGCAGCGCGCCGACTGGCGGCGAGATCGACATGTCGTTGTCGTTGAGCACCACCAGTAGCGGCAGGTCTTCTGCCACTCCGGCGTTGTTCATCGCCTCGAAGGCCATGCCGGCGCTCAACGCGCCGTCGCCCACCACGGCCACGCAATGCCGCGACTCCTGTTTGATGCGCGCGCCATGGGCCATGCCGAGCGACGCCGATATGGCGGTGCTGGAGTGTGCGGTGCCGAACGTGTCGTATTCGGACTCGCTGCGCCGCGGGAAGCCGGAGATGCCGCCGAACTGCCGCAGGCCGGCCATCGATTCGCGACGCCCGGTGAGGATCTTGTGGGGATACGATTGGTGGCCTACGTCCCACACGAGGCGATCGTCCGGCGTGTCGAACACATAGTGCAGAGCGATCGTCAGCTCGATGCTGCCGAGATTCGATGAGAGGTGGCCCCCGGTGGCCGATACGCTTTCCAGTACGAAGGCACGCAGTTCGCCAGCGAGCTGGTGCAGGGCGTCGCGCGGCAGGCGACGCAGATCGGCGGGCGTGTTGATGGTCTGCAGCAGGTCGTACATGACGGCGCTCCCTGTCTGGCCGCGCTTCACGCCGGCGGCCGGGTTCAGTGGCGAGGACGCGCAGACCCCCCTCGATCGAACCCGGAGGGGCTCCATCGATTAATTGGGGGCGAATGCGCCCATCGGCGCATTAAGCGCCGTGATGGAAAATGACGGGATTAATTAGACGCAGGCCGAGGCTTTGTTATCCGCTCGATGCGACCTGCAAATGCCACATTCTCACGAGGCGGCGACCAAATGGCTCGAATAAAACGGGCAGGTAAATAAAACCAAACGCCCGTTTCCTGAAGTGTGAACCAATGCACAGATCAAAGCGCGCACTAAGTTCAATTTCCAAAGCTCGTGGGAAGCATCAGGCCAGGGGAAGTGCTGTGTTTCGTGCATGGCGGCGGTCGCGACACTCGGATCCGCCAGATCATGTGGGTGGTCCGTGAAAATCCGATGATTCAGGTCTTCACGGCTTTTATCCGCAGCGAACAGGCATTATCAAATAGCCCATAGAGCCGACGCGACGCCATTATTGGATGGCTTCGCCATGGATGCTCTCCTGACTCCAAGCCATTAACCATCGCCCTATTAAATAGAGCGACGGTCAGTTGTTGCCGGAGCTAATGGATGAGGTCGAATACCTTATTTTTACCGCTACCTTATGCCATCAATATCCATATGCACGCCGCGGAGCGGCAGTCCGTCGCCTGGATGGAGCGCTTCGGATTATTTCCGCACGACGCGCAGCGGCAGCGACTCATCGGCAGCGGCGTGGCACGAAAGGCCGCGCACATGCTGCCTTGTGCCGCGGAGCAACCGCTGCGCTGGGCTTCAGACTTATGCCTATGGGGCGCGGCGTTCGACGAGGAGGTCTGCGCGGAACACGCGTTCGCACGCCATCCCGGCGAACTGATCGATGCCATGTCGGTGCTGCTGCGCTGTATCGAGGCGCCGCAGGTGACGGTCGCCGCCAGCCATCGCTATGCCAAGGCCATTTGGGATCTGCGCTTGCGCCTCAACGGTTTCGCCAGGCCGGCGCAGATCGAGCACTGGGTCGCACAGGTGCGCCGCTGGCTGATGTGCGAGGTGTGGCGGGTCGGCAATCTCGCCCGGAAGAAAGCGCCTTCGCTCAACGATTACCTGGTCATGCGCATGCACAGCGGCGGGCCGGCGGCCATCGTCGCGATCATTTCGGCGGCAGGGCGCTATGAGGTGACGGCGCTGCGGCACGCCGATCCGCGCGTCCAGATCCTGGAAGAGATGGTCGCCTTGCTGCTCGGCATCGACACGGAGTTCGCCGAGGCCGAACGGATGGAGCGCAGCAGCGGCAGCGAAGATAGCCTTGTCGAAGTGATGCGCCGCGAGTATCGCTGCGATCTCCCGCAGGCCAACCATCAGGCGTTACTGCTGCGGGACCAGGTCATGAGCTTGTTCCTTCGCCTCAGCGACCAGCTGGGGCAGGGGCCATCGAAGGTGCTGCAGCGCTACGCCGGCGATCTGGCGCTGGCGTTGCGCGGATCGGCGGAATGGGCGCTGGGTACGGGTCAGGCGCCCGCCCCGGAGGCCGCTCACTGGAGCGATGTTCCGCGCGACGCCGGGCGCCTGGCACCGCCCATTCCGGCCATCGCATGGTGGTGGCGTTACGACCCCGCGCGGCGCCCGCCTTTCGGGACGCCGACGGCGTCCGCCCGGACCACCCGCCCTCCGCCATCGCAGACGCATACCGCACTGCGCCTCCCCCGCGAGCCGGACCGGGTTCGCGCCCCCGTCGAGACCGCCCCATGAGTCAGGGAGATACCCATGAGCCGCCCCGCCCAACAACTTCCTGCGTCGCCACGCGCCCTTCCTATCACCCCCATCATGGGGAACGTCGGCAACGCCTATCAGGCCAAGGTGGAGTACACCTACCAGGACAACCCGGAAGAATGGCGGAAGGCCATCGGTGACTACCTGCTGTTCCAGTTCGGCGTGTATGACGACCCGGCCTCTCCGCAGCCGATCTCTCTGGACGAATCGGGCATCCGCTATTTCGACCGCCAGCTGAGGATGGCCGGTCTCGAAGCAGCGGACCGGCGCCCGCTGCGCCGCATCCTGGATATCGGCTGCGGCTGGGGCTACATCCTGAAGCATCTGGCGGAAAGGTTTCCGGAATGCGGACGCCTCGATGGCGTCAACGTCAGCCGCACACAGCTGGAATATTGCGCGGACTTCCACGCACGACACGAGCTGTCCGAGCGCATTCATTTGTATCTGTGCAATGCACAGGACGTGGACCTGCTGCCGGACCCAGACGACGCTTACGACCTGGTGATCATACGCGGCGTGATCTCGCACTTTCCCGACGACCTGTACGAGCGCGCCATGCGCAAGCTGTTCGCACGCGTCGCGCCGGGCGGACAGGTCGTGATCTCTGACAACCTCTATAACCAGGCGCCGGAAAGCTACGAATCGGATACCTACGACGAGGTCGATCGCCTGGCCTGCCGGCACCGCAAGACGCCGGCTTATTTCCGCCAGGTGCTGGAGGATGCCGGCTTCGCGGTGCAGGACATGCGCGTACTGCCGTCCAATATCGACGTGGCGCGCTGGTTGATGGATTCCCGTGCCAACATCGAGCGCCATTTCACCGCGGACAACATTCCGCCTCCACTGGAGGAGTTGCGCGTGCTTGCCGAAAACTGGTCGGTGGCGCTGATCAAGAACAAGGTGTCGACCTACAGCGTGATCGCCCGCAAGCCGGACTGAATATCGTCGCAGCCTCAGACCCCACGTCCATTGCGTCAACGGAGATCGTTCTCCATGCAAACCCAGGCCATGCCTTGCCCGGATGCGGCCGTCGGCCATTTTCCCTTCGTCGCGCCACGCTTGACCCTGAAGCCGGCGTGGCATCCGCAGCACGAGGCGATTGAGCGCCGTCTCGCGCAGGATGACTGGCCGTACATCCTGCGCCATTTCGGCGATGAACGGATGGCCAGGAAATTCATAGCGCAGCGCATTCCCGCCTATGGCCTCCTGTGTTACCCGCACGCACTGCCGGACCGGATCTATACGATCGGGAGAATGATGAACGTCACCACGGTGATGGATGACGCCTTTACCCCGCTGGCGCGCCCTGGCATGGAGAAGGAGAGTGCCGCGCTGCGCTTGCACTTCGAGGAGGCGCTGCATGGGGTGCAGCCGCCGGCGGCGTTTCCCTCGGCGCAGTTGCTGCACGATGCCCTCGCGCCGATGCGCCCGCAGCTCGCGGCGAGGCCAGCGGTGTGGCGCCGGCTGGCCGCCAGCATCGCCGAACAGATCGCCATGCAGGCGGAGTCGACCGCGATCGATGTCGACCGTCTATCGCTGGCGGCATACCTCGCATTGCGCCGCATCGAGGGGTTCGGTCACTGGATCACCATGCTGACGGAGTACGCCATCGACGTGGACATGACGTCGGCGTTCGAACGCGATCCGGCGCTATGGGAAGTACGTGACGCTACGATCGACTCGGTCATTCTGGTCAACGATCTTTTCTCGTTCCGCAAGGAGGCGGCGAAGCAAGAGCGTTTCAACGCCGTGTGGGTACTTTCACGCGAGTTGGGACTGGATGCCACGCAGGCACTGCAACACCTCTCCGGGCTTTGCGAACGCAACGAAGAGCGGCTGCTCGCGGCAAGCGCCAGGGTCCTGGCAGGGCCGCTCGGCGGCCGTCCGGACGTGCAGGCCTACGTGACCGAACTCGCCCATATGAGTTCGGGAAATGCAGCGTTCCACGAGTTCAGCGCGCGCTATCGCGTCGGCGATGGTTAGGAGACCCCCATGAATCAACCGACCGTGGCGGCGCAGCGCAAGCGATCCGGCGAAACCGCACCTTCGTCGTTCCCCGACGGCTGGTTCGCCGTGGCTTTCGGTCGAGAGGTGAAGATCGGATCCGTACAGACCGTGCCTTTCAATGGGAGGGAGGTGGTGCTGTACCGGACGGCGAAGGGTGAGGCGAAGGCGGTGGATCCGCATTGCCCGCATCTCGGCGCGCACCTGGGACGTGGAGGCGCGGTCGATGGCGAGCATCTGGTCTGCCCCTTCCATCATCTTCGCTTCGACACCGAGGGGCGCTGTTCCAGGGTGGGCGGCAAGCCGCCCGCGGCGGTTCTGCGCCATTGGCCGGTGCGCGAATGGAATGGCCTGATCATGGTCTGGCACGATCGCGCGAACCGGCCGCCGGCCTGGGAGTTGCCGTCCATCGATATGAGCGGTTATTCGCCGCCGCGCGGGCACGGGCATGTCCTGCACGGCAGCCTGCAGAACCCGGCCGAGAACGGCGTCGACGTGAACCACTTCAGCCCGGTGCACGGCTGGTCCGATCCGGTGCTGGATCCACCGACGGTCGCAGGGCACCGCATGACGATGGGCGCGGACATGGTGCTACTCGGCCAGCCCATGCGGCTGGACATTACCATGCACGGGCTAGGTTGCATGGCGGCGCAGATGCTGCTGCCGCGCCTGGGGTTGCACGCGCGGGTGATCCTTTTTCCCACGCAACTGGACGCGCAGCGATGGTCCTGCCGCGAGCTCGTCGCCCTGCGCGTGGCCCGGCTGGCAAGGTGGCCGCGGCCACTGCGGCACGCCATCCACACCGTGCTGGTCGACCTGGCGCATCGCTTTTGGTTTGTCCCGCAGTTCAAGCGGGACCTTGCCATCTGGGATGCACGCGACTACGACCAGCGCCCCACGCTGATGCCAGGCGAAATGCCGATCGCGATGTTCCGGCGCTGGGCCGCGCAGTTCTACGGCGATATCGCGGAGGCGAGCCGCATGCGCCACCTAGCGCAGCAGGAAAGGGGGTCTGCGTGAGATACGAGGGGAGGGAAGAATGAATGCCGTGCACCATGCCGAAGAGGCTTCGCCACTGCCGTATCCCGATGGGTGGTTCGCGCTGTGCTTTTCTCGCGAACTAAAGCCGGGCAGCGTACTGACCACACCCTTCATGGGCCGTGACGTGGTGTTGTACCGCACGCGCTCCGGACAGGTCCGCGCCACCGATGCGCATTGCCCGCACCAGGGCGCACACCTCGGGCATGGCGGCACCGTGGAGGGCGAAAATCTGGTCTGCCCCTTCCATCATTACGCCTATGGGCAGGATGGGCGCTGCGTGCGTGCCGGCCAGGCCGAAGGCGGTCGCCGCGCGGCGCTGCGCACCTGGCATGTGCGCGAATGGAACGGCTTCGTCTTCGTGTGGCAGAACGCGAAGGGCCTGGCGCCCACCTGGGAGCTGCCCGAGGTGGACATGGACGGCTTCTCGGTACCGGTCGGCCGTAGCTACACGCTGCGCGGACTGATGCAGAACCTGCCTGAGAACGGCTATGACATCGAGCATTTCGGCGCGCTGCATCGCTGGACGGACATGTCGCCGCATGCACCGCTAGTCGATGGTCCGCGCATTTCAATGCATGTGGACATGGCCTGGAAAGGCATCCGCTGGCGCACGCTGATCGGCGTGCACGGACTAGGCTGTGTTTCCTCGGACCACGAAATGAAGTCGCTTGGCCTGGAGGCGAAGATCTTCGCTTGCGGCGTGCAGGTCGCACCGATGCAGTGGACTTTCCGCGACGGCATCTCTTTTCGCTTCTCGTGGCTGGCCAAGTGGCCACCGTTCCTGCGACACGCGATCTACGCTGTGCTGTCGCGCACGCTGCACCGGCTCTGGCTGGTGCCGGTCTTCAAGGAAGACATCATGGTGTGGAGTCATCGCGATTATTCGAGATATGCGGAACCAGCGGCCGGCAGCGGGCCGTATCCGATCTTCCGTCGCTGGGCGACGCAGTTTTATCCAGCACCGGCAACACCGACCCGGGCGGCGAATGCGCCGATGGCCGCGGCGGACAGCCATGGCGTGGCGCGGCAGACGGGCTCTTGAGCGGATTCTAGGTTGCGGGAGGCAGTCGATCTCGATGAATCCGGCCTCATGCAATTTGAGCGACAACTGAAAATTGCGGGCCTCCCAGACGATCGCCGGCGATGCCATACGCCCGCGGGGGCCGGCGATTTCGTCTTATTCGGGCGATGAGTCGCCCGCTTTTCCTGGAATGAAGAACCACGCAGCGCCCGCGCTCAGCAACGACAGTGCGGCGGAAATCAGCATCACCAGGCGAAAGCCGGAGACAAAGGACGCATCGATGGCATGCTTCAAGGCTGCCGTGGTGGCCTCGGCCTGATGGCCGGGAAGGCTGATGCCGGCAAGCTTCTGGCGCTGGGCCACGACAGTGGAAATCACGTCAGCGGGGAGATCCAGCCTTCCCAGCTCGGCATCCAGTCGCGCATTAAAAGCCATGTTCATCGCGAAGCCGAACAGAGCGATAGCCAGCAACGCTGCGGCACGCGATATGGCGTTGTTGATGCCGGAAGCTGTGCCAGCCCACTCCATGCCTGCCGCGTTCATTACCGTCGTCGTCAATGGCGCGACAGTGATACTCATGCCCAAGCCAAGCACGCAGATGGCCGGAAAAAAAGTCGTCCAGTAGCCGCCACCCACGGAGATTGGCGCAAACAAGGCAAATCCTGCCGCAGCGACGAGCGGGCCCAGAACCAGCGGCAGCCGGGCACCGAATCGATCAACCAGGCCTCCCGCCCAGCGCGACAGAATGAACATGATGGCAATGAAGGGAAGGAGCGCCGACCCCGCTCCCGTTGCGCTATAGCCCTGCACCTGAATGAGATTCAGCGGAAGAAAGAAAAGGGTGCCGCCGAGCGCGGCGTAGAGCATCAGGGTCAGCAGATTCGCTCCTGTAAAGCTGCGATCGCGAAAAAGCTGCAAGGGAAGCATGGGAGACATGGCCCTCGCTTCGACCCGAATGAAAAGCAACATCGCGGCGATGCCGATGGCAAGGCTCCCATAGACCGGCAAGGCGCCCCAGCCTTGGTTCGGGGCCTCGATGAAGGCATAAACCACCCCGGCCAACCCGATCGTGACCAAACCTGCGCCAAGGTAATCGATCTGCCCAACTGTCTTATTGGCTTTGCTCTCCGGCACTTTCACGACGCCTATCGCCAGCAACAGAAGGCCAAGAGGCACATTGACTAGGAAGGCCCATGTCCAAGCGTAATGGTCGACGAGAAAGCCCCCGATAACGGGGCCGACAGCGGCGGTGATGCCGGTGAAGCCAGACCAGGTGCCGATGGCGGCGCCGCGCTCCGATGCCGGATAGGTGGCACTGATCAAGGCAAGACTGCCTGGCACCAGGAGCGCCGCGCCAACCCCCTGAATTGCCCGTGCGGCAATCAATGCCCCAATAGTCATGGATAGCGAGCAACCGATGGACGCGAGGGTGAAAACGATCGCGCCCAGAATGAAGATGCGCTTGCGGCCGAAACGATCGCCAAGTACGCCGCCAACCAGCAGTAGCGATGCGAGAAACAGCGCGTAGGACTCCATGACCCACTGCGCTTCGGAGGTGGTGGATCCAAAAGCCTGCTGGATTGCGGGAAGGGCAACGTTGACCACCGTTCCGTCGATGAAGGCCAGGCTGGATCCAAGAATCGCAACCACCAGCGTCCACCTTCGTGACGCAACCGAACAAGGCTCCGCAAGTACGCCACTGAGAATGATCCCTTCTTCACAGGAAGGCTTTCCAATCATGGCTCTGACCTCATCACGGTCTCGACGCAAGGGACCTTACTCCGGCCAGGTCAAGAAGTTCGTGATGGGCGAGGCGGATGGCTGTCACGCGAACCGATGAAACCTGCAAAGCCGGCGACTTGTGTTCTCAACGCAAAAGGGGGGGAGGGCATCATGCCCCCCCTTCTCCGTCAGCCCGAAACAGCTCATGATGCCGCGCAGCGCCGCAGGCACTCGTCCCGGCGAAACGTCATGCAGCGGGGAGCGCGATGGCTGAGACGACATCGAGCCTGGGTATCGAGGAACTGCACACCTACTGGGCCAGCGCATGCGCCCCGGGATCGGTCGCGCCTTTGCCGCAGGACCTGGTAAAGACGCTGTTGGCCGGCCTGCGCCTCAACGTACTGGAAACCCTTCGCTACCTGCACCACGAGAAGCCCGCGTTCGCACAGTTCGAAGCCTGGGTGCGAGAACGCAACGGCGGCGAACTGGACGAGGCTTCGCTGGATCGCCTGCGGCATGCACTGGCCGGCGAAGCCGTCGGCGCTGAAGTAGGCAGCCTCGATGGCGTCGAAGGTCTGAGCGCGGACGACCTCGCGCACTGGGACGAGCATGGCTACGTCATCCTGCGCCAGGCGATCACATCGGAAGCAGCGGAGCGCGCGGAGACGGCCATTTATGATTTCCTGGGCATGGACCGGAACAACCCGGAATCCTGGTATCGCACCTCGCTGGGCCATTCCATCTGGGTACCGCTGCTGCGACATCCGGCCCTGGTAGCCAACCGCCGCGCACCTCGCATCCACAAGGCGCATGCGCAGCTATGGGGACGCGAAGACCTCTGGGTGACCGTCGACCAGGGCGGGTTCAATCCGCCGGAACGCCAGGACTGGCCGTTCCCGGGGCCGCACCTGCACTGGGACGCCACGCTCGCCGAGCCGCATTGCCTGGAATTGCAGGGCATCCTGTACCTGGTTGACGTCGATGAGGACCAGGGGGCTTTCAGCTGCGTGCCAGGGTTTCATCGCACGCTGAAGCCTTGGCTGCAAAGCGTGCCTCCCGGAGTGATGCTGCACGATCATGCGCGGAACACGCTCACCATGAAACCGATCGCCGCGCGGCGCGGCGACATGATCATCTGGCATCACCTGCTGCCACATGGAAGCAGCCCCAATCGCGCGCAGCGACCGCGCGTGGCGCAATACATGTCGTTACGGCCCACGCGATTCGCCTACACCGCGGAATGGAGGTCTTGACGGTATCGGAAGTGCAGGTTTGGCTGGGCAGGTCCGTGTCGCCATGCTTCGCCAAAACCAGGGAGGCATGGACGACGTGGGCAGCGTTCCCGAGCAAATGTGATCGTGGCTGCTAATTGCGATCGCGCGAAGCGCATGAGAGGAGGGCGATATGTTCAGACGTGATTTCCTGAAGACTGCCGTAGCCGCCGCGGTGCTGACCGCTGCACTTCCCGTTCAAGCCAAGAAACCCCTCGCCATGGCGAGCGAGAATTTCGCCGACGTCAATGGCCAGCATCTTTTCTACAGCGTGCACGGCACTGGCAAGCCACTCATTCTTCTTCACGGCGGCATCAACCCGGACAGCTTCGGCAACAATCTGGCCCGGCTGGCCAGGAACCGGCAGGTGATCGCGGTCCATCTTCAGGCACACGGGCGCACGCCAGACACTGATAGGCCACTGCGCGGCGAAACGATGGGCGAGGACATCGCAGCCCTGATTGGCCATCTGAAACTCGGCAAGGCCGACGTCATGGGCTACTCGCTGGGCTCCAGCGTCGCGCTGCAGACCGCCATCCGCCATCCGGCCGTGGTCGACCGACTCGTGCTTATATCCGCGGCAATGAGCCAGGACGGTTTTTATCCCGAGGTGGTGACGGCCTTCCAGCAGTTGGAAGCCAACTCCGCCACACTCGGCCCTAGCGTCAAGGCATCGCCGCTAGGGGCGGCCTATCCCGATGTCGATTGGACCAAGCTCTTCCGGAAAGTCGGCGACATGACTAAACGTCCTTTCGACTGGAGCGCCGACGTCGCCAAGCTTCAGGCACGCACGCTGCTGGTCTTTGCCGATGCCGACGCCATTCGCCCCGAACATATGGTCGCGTTCTGGAAGGCACTGGGCGGTGGCCGGCGCGATGCCGGGATCGATGGCTCCCTGCGGCCCGCCAACGAGTTCGCCATCTTGCCGAACACCACCCACTACACGCTCCCTATCGAGCCGATGCTGCCCGAGATTGTCGAACGCTTCCTCGGAGCCGCATTGAAGGCAGCGAGTTAGTGGGCCGGAGCAGCTGGCCGACTGGCTTATGGCTATGGCTCAGCTGCCCGACGGGAGTGCCAGGGCGGAAGAGGGGAGTCGCTCGCACGGGCGAGGCGATGGAAGCCGAGGTTTGGGGACAGTCAGGCAATTCGTAGCACCCCAGTGGGTTGCAAGCGGTAGGTTGCAAACGCCGGCATCACCATCGCGCGAACGCGGCCACAGCAAGAAAAGCAACCGATGGACGCAGGATAAGGACAAGGGCGAAGATGCGCTTGCGGCTGGCTATGACGCCCTCGTCGCGCCCTTGACCAAACCAAGGCGAATCAGGCTTTCTGCGGCCGCCACAATCGCTTCCTCTCGCGGGCGCGGGGACCAGCCAAGCATGCGCTTCGCCTTTTCACTGGTAGCGTTCATGTGGCGACCCAGCAGCGGAATGGAGCCTCGCAACGCCGGATCCTTAAATGCCCCCAGGCGAACCAACCAGTTAGGCAGCGTTCGCGCGCTCACCTTGCGTGCGTAAGGGCCCATGCTTTTCTTGAGCACACCTGCAACCTCGGACAACCAGAGGCTGTTGCCGGAAATCGCCAGGAAGCGCTCACCCTTGGCAGAAGGATGAGTCATCGCACGCAAGTGAAGATCTGCCACATCGCGCACGTCCACGAAACCGCAATTGATCTTCGGGCAACCGGGCTGTCCCTCGAGCATGTGCTTGATCAGCCGGATGGAGTGCGAGTAATCCGGCCCCAGCACGGGGCCGAGCACGGCGGTTGGATTCACTGCAGCCAGCTCCAGACCTTCTCCCTCACGGGCAATAAATTCCCACGCCGCTCGCTCGGCGAGCGTCTTGGATTTCTGGTAAGGCCAGATGTTGCTGGCAGTCAAATCGCTCCAGTCCGTCTCGTCGAAGGGTCTGTCCATCTTGCCGTGCCCGGCGCAGATCGCGCCGAATGCGGACGTGAGAACGACTCGTCTGACGCGCGCATCGCGAGCAGCACGCAGCACCCGCAGATTCCCGTCCACCGCCGGGCGTATCCAGTCGTCTTCGGAAGTCTGCGTGCCCGTCGGAGTAGGGGAGGCGCTGTGCAGTACGTACGCGCACCCGGCAGCGGCGTCCGCCCAGCCTTGGTCGGAGCGCAGGTCGGCCAAGGCAAATGACAGACGCTCTCCCGGTTCGGCGCCGGCTGCCCGCAATTGAGCCAACACCTCGTCTTGACGGGCCAGATCGCGCACCGTAGTGCGCACCTGGTAGCCGGCTTCAAGCAATGCAAGCATGCAGTGTTGCGCGATAAAACCTGTGCCGCCGGTAACCAAAACCCTCGAACTCATATACGGATTCTCCGACCCACCTCGCCCCGAGGGAGCGATACAAGCGAGTTTGTATACATATGTATACTTCTATTCGTCGCCAATTGTCTACACGTGTATACTTGAGCCATGAAGAAACCTGCGCACCCTGCCGAAGCGGCACGCCGCCGTGACGCCGAAGCCACCCGAGAGGCGATCTTGATTTCCGCGCGCAAGGCTTTTGCGCGCTCGGGGTACGATGGTGCCGGCTTGCGCGAGATCGCGGCCGAAGCCGGCGTCACGGCCATGATGGTGAATCGCTATTTCGGCTCCAAGGAGCGCCTGTTCGCGGAAGTCATCGAACAGACCATGACACAGGGCAGCTTGATCGCCGGCGGAATCTTCGATCAACCAAGCTCCGGCCGGGCCCTGGCGGAGGCGCTGATGAAATTGACCCGCGCCCATGACACGCCGCTGGATGGCTTCCTGATCACGCTGCATTCGGCGTCCAGCCCTCTTGCCGCCGAGATCGGCCGCGACAAGATTTCCACTCATCACCTGAAAACGACAACCAAGGCGCTGCGCGGAAAACACCGAGCTGAGCGCGCGGCATTGATCCTGGCGATGATCTCCGGCCTGCAGGTCATGCGGCAAATGATCGCGCTACCGGCATTGGCGGATGCGAACGAACACGATTTGGCTGAACTGCTGACGGGGGTATTCAATCAATTGATTGATCCGTCGTGAGTCATGGCGACACCCCAAGCCATGGATTCGCTCGCTGAGTGCCGATGCAGGCACCGCCTGTGACCTACCACCGGCTTCACCGGGCAACCCGCAGGGTTGTTCGGGGGAGACGGGTGCCTTTACGCTTTGTGTGTTTTACACAGGGGCAGCATGGACGGTGCGAGCAAGATAGGGTTATCGATCGTGGCCTCCGCCGCGCTTTTGCTTTTCGGCTTCATTGCCTACCGGGAATATGAGAAGCAGCAAGCTGCGGAGGCGATTGAGGCGGCCGTTGATCAGTTTCAGCGCGAGATGAAGCAGCTGACGCCGGCACGGTCAACTCCGTCTTTTGATCCTCGTGCGACTCATGAAGCGGCGGAGCGGCGGCGCCAGGTTCTACAGCTTCAGCCTGATGAGCAATGTATTGGCGGGACGGTGGTTCGGGTTAACGGGAGTTCGTATACACAAGTCTCAGGCGGGAGCGGTCGGCCAGTGGCCTGCGCGGGACGGCAGCGACTTGATTTTCAGCGGTGAGCCAGTCAGCCGAAATTGCGCATAATGTATATTATGTAAAATTACGAATGTACCTATGCAGCCTCAGCGCTCCGCCAGCGCCGGGAACGCCGCAATGCGCAACTTGGCTCCGGCATAAGGCACCAAAGTGATGGCCGGGGCCTCTTCGTCCCCCGAAGGCTCGGCCTTGGCTGGCACGGGGTCGGCATTGCCATCCGATGCCTTCCAGGCCGACACATAATGCCCTTGCAGGGTCAACTGCACTGCAGGCGCGGTACCTGCGAACGGCGTTTCCGCCACGGGATGCTCGCTTACGTCGATTTGCACGTCCGGCTTGATGCCGATATTCCAGCGCGAGCCTGGATACACCTGCCAATCGTGAGTCAAGCCTCGCTTGCGCCAGATGACCCAGTTCTCTTTGATCGGCAGCGCGTAGACCAAGGCTCCGCGACTGAAACTGAGCGCACCGTTGTAGCCGCGTTCGACGTTGACGGCAGCGCCGAACGTCAACTCCACCGTGTCGCCCGGCGCCCATGTGCGCTCGATCGTCGTGAACCCGGGCGTTGCCTCCACCGGCTTTCCGTTCACCGCGATACGTGTGCCCTGCGACCATGCCGGCATGCGCAAGCGCAAAGGAAACGCCACCGCCTGCTGCGGCCTCAGCGTGATGCTGACGTGCTGCCGAAACGGATATTCGCTGACCTGCTCAACCACCACCCGCACTCCGCGCACCGCAGTGTGCACGGTACATGGCGCGTAGCTCATCGCGGCCAGTCCCTGGTCGGCCGTTGCCATCCACAGACTATTGGCAAACTTTGGCCAGCCTTGATGGAAATTCGCGGTACAGCAACGGAAGTTGGGCTCCAGGCCAAACAGGTTCGATTCTGGCCCATCGGTGGTCCACGGCTCGCGATGGAGGCTGCATTCGACCTGATTGGGCTGCTGGTTGTATTGATGGGCCCACATGTCGTCGGTCAGCGCGGCAGGCAGCGCGTTGAACGCGATCCGCTCCAGGCGATCCCCCAGGCCCGCATCGCCGGTCACGGCGAGTGCCACTTCCAGCGAAAACATGGTTTCCACCACGGTGCACAATTCGGTGCCCTGCGACGGACTGCGGCCAGCCAGATGCTCGTCCGCGGAAAACATTCCATTGGGCAAGCCGTGGTACGTGTCGAGCATCCGCAGCTGGCGATGAATGGCCTCACGATCGACTGCTTGGCCAGAGACGATCGACCACGCCGGCGACACCTTCAATGACTGCGCGACATTGACGCCATGCACTTGCAGGCCGAGGTCCTGCATGAACGCATCCGATGCGCCCGCCTGCTTGCGCAGAGCTTCGGCGTCGGTTTTCTGCGTGAACGGGAAATGGGCAAACATGCCTTGCCAGTCGTAGCCCTGTTCTTTGAGCAGATGCGCAAGCTCCAGCAATTTCGGGTCACGAGTGCGTTGATACAGCCACAGAACGGAAAGCAGCTCATCCTGCCATCGCATGCGACCCCAATCGCGCAGCGGCCGCGCCGGCAGGGCCTGCAGCTGGTAATGGAAATACCGCGTCATCAGCGGCACGACGCGAGCATCGCCGGTGAGCTCCTGATACTGCGTAAGCACCTTGAGCATCACCATGCGCGGCCACCAGTCGTCGTTGCCGCGCGGGCCGAACATGCCGTTTTCCCAGGGATGATCCAGCGTCCAGTCGATGAAACGCATCGCCTTTGCCTTGAGCTTAGGCGAACCCAGCTGCCATGCCAGCGGAACCAGGCCATCGAGGAAATATGGACCATCCTCCCAGGACTCGCCCTTCCCTCCCAGCCACCCGCTTTCGGGCCCCACGATGGGCCAGAATTCGTCGAGATGACCACTGAGGCCGTCCGCCTGAATCTGCAGCTGCCGCAGCAACCAGCCGCTCGCTTTGATCGAACCTGTCGGCAGAAGTGCAAAAGGCTGTGGCGCCAAGGGAGCCTGGGGAAATAACGGCACCTGTTGCGTCTCCCTTACTGCCGGCGCGGCAGCGGCCTGAAGCGGACGGAACGTCAGCGCACTTGCCGCCCCTGCGAAAGCCATGCCTCGCAGAAAAGAGCGGCGATCCATCGAAGACAGCGGAGGCATGCAATCACTCGCGGGCTGTAGCGATTTCCGGAGTGTTGTCTAATTGTCCGACAAATTCAAATGACGAGGGATGAAGCCTCCCAGCGGCGCGGAAGCCACCCTGCCAAGGCAGCTTCCGCGCCACGCCCCTTTACGGCATCGACCGTTCCGCCGCCTGCTCGATCAGCGCCGCCACCTCCTTCGGGTGCGACTCGTACACCGAATGGCTCGCGCCTTGGATCTCGATGGTGTGGGCATGGGCGCGGCGGGCGTACATCCGTTCGAGGTCGGGATTGATGATGCGGTCGGCGGTGGCGACGGCGTACCAGGTCGGCTTGGTCTTCCAGGCAGGCTGCCCGGCCGGTGCGCTGAAGACGGAGGCGGCGGTCAGCTCCTGCGCGTCAGCTTCGAAACGCGCCTGTGCGGGCGGCAGGTCGGCCGCGAAGTCCGCCGGATACTTCGAGGGATCCAGGTAGAGAAACCCGTCGGCGGTCTTCTTGATATCCGTTGTCTTGCTGGTCTCGCTGGGATAACGCTTGCCATTGGCGACTTCGGTTTCGCCCTGGTCCAGGGCATGGGCCGCGATGTACACGAGGCCGGCCACCTTCGGATCGTTACCGACGTCGGTAATCAGCGCGCCGCCGTAGCTGTGCCCGACCAGGATCGCGGGCCCGTCCTGCATGTCGACGATGCGCTTGACCGCCGTCACGTCGTCCGCGAAGGACGTCAGCGGATGCTCGGCCACCGAGACGCGGTAGCCGTCCTTGACCAGGATGTCGTACACCGGCTTCCAGCCGTTGCCATTCACCCAGGCGCCGTGGACCAGCACGATGTTGCGCACGGGCGCGGCCATCGCCGGTACGGCAGCGGAGCCGGCGATCAATGCGGCCGTGGCGGCCAGGCCTTGAAGGAATTTGCGGTTCATGGGGGTATCCTCGGAGCGTTTTATGGACGTAAGTCGCCGGGCGATGGCCGATGGCGGCAAGCCCGGCGGGCTCGCAAGAAAGGTTTCGCGCGGACGGCCCTGGGCGTAACGCGGCGATTCATGACGTTTCCCGAGACGATTGATTGGATTTCCCAATGCGTCCATTGCCCACCGAACTCTTACGCACTTTCGCCGCCGTGGCTCGCGCCGGCAGCTTTACCGGCGCCGCCGAGCAGCTCTATCTGTCGCAATCGACTATCAGCCAGCACATCCGCCGGCTGGAGGAACTGGTGGGGCGGCCGCTGTTCGAGCGCGATACGCGTAACGTGCGCCTGTCGCCCGGCGGCGAAACGCTGCAACGTTATGCCGCGCAGATCCTCCAATTGATGGACGAAGCGATGACCTCGGTGTGCGGACCGCCCTTGAACGGCACAGTGCGCCTCGGCCTGCCCGAAGATTTCGCCTCGTCACGCCTGGCCACGGCACTGGCCAGCTTCGTGCAGCGCAACCCCGAGGTGGAACTGGTGATACGCACGGGCCTCAGCGGAGACCTGTTCCGCGAACTGGACGAAGACCGGCACGACCTGGTCTTCGCCAAGCGGCTCAGCGGCAGCCAGCGCGGTCGCGTCGTACGCACCGAACCGCTGCATTGGTGCGGCAGCGCGGTCACGCCGGAGCGTGGCGCGGACCAAGTACTTTCCTTGGCCGTGCACCCCGAACCCAGCGTTACCCGGACACGCATCTTCGAGGCGCTGAAGGCGGCAGGCCGTCCCTATCGCGTGGCGGTGGTCAGCAGCAGCATCGTGGTGATCCATGCCGCAGTGATGGCCGGCCTTGGCGTCAGCGCCTTCACAGGCTACGCCATGCCCGATGGCCTGACGCGACTCGAGGATCTGCCCGACTTGGGCTCGCTGGATTACGTCATCGACCGGCATCCTTCCCTGTCGAAAGCCGCCGAAGCGCTGGAGCAGGTACTGGTCGATTCCGCCGGCTCGCTCTGACCCGCCCGCCCCTCGAAGGCATGCCGTACCGCGCCCCCTCGCCCGCTGCACGCACCGCCAGCCTTGTTCAAAGCGACCGAATCTCCGACAGCACCGACACGCCGCGCTCGTCGAATGCCTCCACCGCCACGACGTAATGCACGCCCTTGTTCAAGGAACGCAAGGTGAAGTGCGTCGGCTGATCGGCGAAACGCTGATACGTGGAATGCAGCCGATCGTTCGCCACCCCCCAGCGCACGTTGTAGCCGACCGCACCTGGTACCGCCGTCCAGGCGATGTCGGCATCGCGCCCGTCGGCGCTCCGCCGCACGGTCACCTTTGCTGGTGCGGGCGGTGGCGGCCCATCGGCACGGCCGAACACGCGCAAGTCGGCGATGGCGAGCGTGCGCGCACCGACGTGTTCGTGGACATAACGGACATAACGAAGGCGCGCCGGGCGCGACAGCTCCAGATAGGCATTGGGGCGATCGCGCGTCTCGTGTGACAGGTCGGCCAGGGTCTCCCAGTGCTCGCCATCGCGCGAGCCCTGGATGCGGAATCGGGCGACGATGTCAGGGGCGTTGCCGTAACGCTCGGACCGGTAATCCGCATAGTTCACCTGCACCGCCCTCACCGTACGCTCGCCACCGAGGTCGACGGTGAGCGTCTCGCCCAGTGCGTTGCGCCCCGCCACCCAGAACGTGCGCACATCCTCGTCCGTGGCGGCGGTTGCCGGGTGCTCCGGCAGCGAAGACGAGGCCGTGGCGGCCTTGCGGTACGAAAGCAGCATCCAGCCGGCGAAGGTGTCTTCGTCGTCCCTCAGGCGATGATCGGGCATGCGCTGCGGGAAATCGCCGAACCGCGTGTCCACCCACATCTGCCCATCCGCGTGGAACCCCGCGCGGTAGAGACCGACGCGCCGCTCGAAGGCCCAATTGCTGCCGACCCAGGACGTACCGGTGTTCCACCAGTTGCCATAGGCGTCCTGGAACGTGGAACCATGCCCCGCGCCTACCACAAAACCACCGGGTTTCTCGCCGACGGGGTTGTATGGCGCGTACTCGAACGGCCCGAGCGGCCCTGTGCCGACGTAGACGCCGGTGCCGTAGGCATTGTGCTCGGTGCCGGGTGCGGCGTACTGCAGGTAGTAGCGGCCGCCGTGGCGATTCATCCACGCCCCTTCCATGAATGGCCTGGTGTTTTCATCGGCATGGTCCTGGCCGAAGCGCTCCCAGCCATGCGCCTCGGGCTGCAGTTTGAACAGCGCCTTCGGTTCGCCGACGAAGGCCAGCCGCTTGCCCTCGCCTTCCACTTCATCGCCCAGCCTCAGGTCGATCTGCGCGGCATAGAGCGGATAGACGCTGGACGAACCCCAGTACAGATAGGTCTTGCCGTCCTCGTCCTGGAACAGGCCCGGGTCCCACGGCCCCGGCGGCAGCTCGCCCGGTTGGATACGGTATTCGGTCGCGCTGGAAACGGCCCCAGGCACGGGTGGCAATTGCCGCGTCCAGAACTCCCATCGTCCGTGCGCCGGGTCGGTGGAGACCAGCAGCGGGCGTTCGGCGGTCGCCGATTGCATGAGGAAAAGCTTGCCGTCGGCGACCAGCGTGGCCGGCGCCACCTCGCTGTCGAACGGCCAGCGATCCGGTGCGACGAATTGCCAATGCAGTAAGTCCGTGGAGCGCCAGTAGCCGTCGGCCAAGGTGAGAAACAGATAGTAGGCGTCGCCATAACGCACCACCGCGGGGTCGGCCCCGGTGCGATAGGAAATGCCCTGATTCATCTGCTCGAAGTTGTAGCGGTAGTCGATGTCCACCGGGTTGGCCCAGGTGCTTCCCGCCCGCTCCTTCGCCTCGGCGGACGGCATCGCCTGCGCCGCCAGCATGCCGGCGAGCGCCAGCAGGCCATGCCCCGTCGCGCGGCGAAACCGCGAAGCAGCGAAACGTGAGCTGGTCGGTGCAGGCATGAATGGATCGACTCCTCGATGGGTGCCACGCGGTACGCGACGTATTGATTGGACGGACCGGTCTGTAAGAGACTCCCATCCTTGCCGTGTAAACGTTTACATCCTAGCCAGGCCAAGCCTGGCCGACCACCCCACCCGTCGAAGGAACCGCGATGTCCACCCCTTCCCCGCTTCGCCGCATGGCTGCCTGTGTTGCCATCTGTCTCGCCCTTGCCAGCCCCATGCACGCCGCCCCCGCGGGCGACGAGACGGTGCGGCTGCAGGTCGACGCCTCGGCCAAGGGCACGCCGCTGCCGCACTTCTGGGAACAGATGTTCGGCTCCGGCCGCGCAGTGCTGGCGTTGCGCGACGACTACCGCAAGGACCTCGAAGCGGTGAAGGCCGCCACCGGCTTCAGCTACATCCGCTTCCACGGCATCTTCGACCGCGACATGGGCGCGGCCTGGCGCGACCCGCAGGGCAAGCTGCATTTCAACTTCAGCTATATCGACCAGGTCTACGACGGCCTGCTGGACCGCGGCGTCAAGCCCTTCGTCGAATTGGGCTTCATGCCGCCGGAGATGAGCACCGAGCCGGCCAGCCACCATGACTTCTGGTACCACCCCAACGTGATGCCGCCGAAGGACTGGGCCGAATGGGAAGCGCTGGTCCGCGCCTTCACCGAGCATGTGATCGAGCGCTATGGCATCGAGGAAGTGTCGAGCTGGTACTTCGAGGTGTGGAACGAACCCAATCTCGCCTTCTGGGGCGGCAAGCCCGAGAAGCCCACCTATTACGAGCTGTACGACCGCACTGCCCGCGTCCTGAAAGCGGTCAACCCGCGGTTGCGCGTCGGCGGCCCGGCCACGGCCCAGGCCGCGTGGCTGCCGGAGTTCCTCCAGCACGTGAAGCAGAGCGGCACGCCGATCGATTTCGTCAGCACGCACGTCTACGGCGACGACACCGCCGACAACGTCTTCAAGACCACCGAGAAGATCGTCCGTCGCGACATGGTGTGCCGCGCGGTCGACAAGTCGCACAAGGAAATCGCCGCCTCGCCCTTCCCGCAGCTGCCGCTGGTCTACAGCGAATACAACGCGTCCTACGCCAACCTGGCCAACGTCACCGATACCGTGTTCATGGGCCCGTGGATGGCCAACACCATTCGCGCCTGCGCAGGCAAGGTGGAGCTGATGAGCTTCTGGTCGTTCTCCGACGTATTCGACGAACAGGGCGTGGTGAAGAACCCCTTCTACGGCGGCTTCGGCCTGATCGCCGCAGACCGCATCGAAAAGCCGGCCTTCAATGCCTTCGCCATGCTGCACAAGCTCGGCGACACGCAGTTGCCGCTGAAGACCGACAGCGCGCTCGCCACGCGCCGCCCCGACGGCACTGTGGTGCTCGCGCTGTGGAACTACACGGCGCCGCTCGGCGACACCGACCGCTACACACCCGGCGTGCCTTCCGGCCCGTCGAAGCATTTCGAGGTCGACCTGAAGCATCTGAAGGCCGGTGCGCAGGCCACGGCGTGGCGCCTGGACCAGGACCACGGCAACGCCGTTGCCGCCTTCGACAAGATGGGCCGTCCGGACTGGCCGAGCCGCGAGCAGATCCAGGAACTGCGCAAGGCGGGCAAGCTTGCCGCACCGGAACAGCTCCCGCTGCCCAACGATCGTCTGAGCATCGACGTGCCGCCACAAGGCCTGGTGGTGGTCGAACTGCGCTGAGCCTGAGCCGCGGCGTTTCTGCGCACCTGGTGCGTGGAAACGCCGCGCCGCCCCGGTGTTATCGCGCGAGTGCGCCGGTCAGTGCCGTCACCAGCGGCTTCATGTAATAGCTACCGGCTGGCACCACCTGCGCATGGATACCGTGCCGCGCCAAGGCTTCGGCAACCAGTGGCCCGACAGCGGCCACCACCGCGCGCGACAACGCCTCGCGCACATCGGCGCCCTGCCCTTGCGCCTCCCCGAGCCGGAACAGGCGCTCCACCTGCTGCAGGCTGGTGAATGCGATGGCATCGACGGCTCCCTGGCGCATGCGCTCCACCAGCGCCATGACTTCCGCATCGTCCGCCGCGTCGGCATAACGGTACGGAGCCACCGGAAAGACCTGCACGCCCGCCCCAGCGAGAAAGGCCATCAGCGGCTCGTTCGGCTCGGTGCCATAGAGCTGCACGCCCACCCGGCGCCCGCGCAGGTCGAGTCCGCCGAGGCAGGCGATCACACCTGCCGTGGTGGCCGGGTCCGCGATCAGGTCCGGCCGCAGGCCCAGCTCGCGCAGCACCCTGCCCGGCTTGGGACCGCGTGCGACGATGCGCACCTGCGCGAGCCTTTCGACGAAAGGCGCACGCTCGCCGGGCGCATGCCGCTCCAGCACGCCGAGCAGCCGGCGCAGACCTTCGCCAGTGAACAGCACCAGGTCGTCACAGCCGCCCGCATTGAACATGCGCAGCCAGTCGAGCAGTGGCGCAGGGTCCGGCGCATCGCGGATGTCGACGAGCGGGCAGCGCAGCACCGTCGCACCGCGGCGCTCCAGCAACGCGGCGAACACATCCAGCTCGCGCGATTCCGGCACCGCGACGCTGCGGCCGGTCAGCGAAGGCTCGAGCGCGCTACCCCCACCCATCGACCGCCTCCGCATGGAACGAGACGCCACGCATGCTCAGGCAACTTCCATGCAGGCTTCCTCGGCGACTGACGGCATCGCGCCCTTCGGCGCATCCACCAGCTCGCCGAACCAGGTGTGTTCGCGCGCATACGCGGCCACTTCGCCCACGATCAACAAGGCGGGCGTCGCGACGGCATGCTGCTTGGCGAGCGCCGGCAGATCGCGCAGGACGCCGGCGACCACGCGCTGCCGGGGCAAGGTACCGTTTTCCACCAGCGCCACCGGCGTATCCGCGGCGCGCCCGTGCGCGAGCAGCTGCGCCGCAAGCATCTCCAGCTTTTCCACGCCCATGTAGACGGCCAGCGTCTGGCGCGCATTGGCGAGCACTGACCCGCTCAATGTATCGGCCACATCCTTGCCATGTGCCGTGGCCAGGCATACCGACTGCGCATGATCGCGATGCGTGAGCGGAATGCCCGCGAATGCCGCGCAGGCCACGGCGGCCGTCACCCCCGGCACGATCTCGACGTCCACGCCATGCCGGCGCAGAAAGGCCAGCTCCTCACCACCGCGACCGAACACAAACGGATCGCCGCCCTTCAGGCGCACGACCCGCCGCCCGGCGCGCGCATGCATGAGCATCAGCTGATGCGTGTGCTCCTGCTTCACGTGACGACCGCCGCAGCGCTTGCCGACATCGATGCGCTCGGCGTCGCGTCGCGCCATCGCGAGCACGTCCGCGCTCACGAGTTGATCGTGGAGAATCACGTCGGCTTCGCCGAGCGCGCGCAGGGCCGAGAGCGTCAGCAAGCCCGGATGCCCAGGGCCGGCGCCGACCAGGACGACGGAGCCTTTCGCCGCCGCGCCGCTCGGTGCCTGCAACGCACCGAGCAGTGCACGCTCGGCATCCAGCGGACGCGACCGCCGGAGCAACGACAGCACTGGGCCATCGTGCAGCCAGCCATAGAAACCGCGGCGCTCCGCGAGATCGACGAATCGCCCCGTGATGCGCGCGCGGTGCCGCTGCGCCAACCGGACCAGCTCGCCGAACGCATGGTCCACCACGCGTTCCAGCGTTTCGCGCAACCGGCTCGCCAGCGCGGGCGCTGCGCCAGCGGTGGAAATGGCGATCGTCAGCGGGGAACGGTCGACGATCGCCGGCACGTGGAAGCGCGACAAGGCCGCGTCATCCACGATATTGGCGAAGATACGCCGCTCACCGGCATCGGCGGCGATCCGTGCATTGAGTTCACGGTCGTCGGTGGCCGCGACCACCAGCCAGACGCCATCGAGCCAGGCGGACTCGTAGGCGCCGCGCAGCCAGGCGATCCGGCCGTCGTCGGCCCATGCCGCCAGTTCAGGCTCGAGCTGCGGCGCGCCGACGCGGACGAGCGCACCCGCCTCGCACAGCGCGACGACCTTGCGCCTGGCAACGCCGCCACCTCCGACCACCAGAACCGGCAGCCCCTTCAGATCGGCGAAAAGCGGATAAAGCTTCATGGCTTGTCCTCCGGCTGCCTCCATGCCGCTCATGCCTCGGTGGTCGCGCGCGTCTCGGCGATCAGCCGGCGCAGTTCGGGAATACAGGAGCCGCAGTTACCGCCGGCGCGCAGTTCCGCGGTGATCTGCGCCGGCAGGTCCAGATCGTTGGCACGGATGGCGTCGCAAATCGTGTTGCGGCCCACGCCGAAACAGGAACACACCACCGGTCCAGGGTCGCCACCTCCGCCCGGCGGCTCGCCCGAGAGCAGCGCCATGCGGTCGGTTTCGTCCAACCGTTCGCGCCCGAACAAGGACGACAGCCACTGGCGCGACGGCAAGTGTGGCTGCGCCGCCAGGAACAAACAGGATTCGATGCGACCATCGCGCACGTGGGCCGCGCGATACACGCCGGTCTCGCGATCCTCGAAGGCCAGCCAGTCGGCTTGCGCGTCGTCCACGCCGAGCCATGCGCGCGCCCACGCCTCGCTGTCAGCCGGCCGTTCGCGGTTGGCGAGTTCGTAACGCAGGAAACGGTCGCCGCGAATCAGTGTCCAGTAGCTCAATGCCGATGCGGGCAAGGGCCGGCGACTGAGCGCGAAGCCGTACCAACGCACCGGAAAGGGCTCGATCCGCACCGGCGTGTGCTTGAACTCCGGTTCGCCGGACACCGGGTCGACCGCCGGATTCACCACGCCGCCGACGCGCGCGTCCGAGGCGAACTGGTCGCTCCAGTGGATCGGCGCGAACACGCTGCCGGCCAGGATCCCGCCGCCGTGCCGCACACGCGCGACCATCGCCCCCCAGCGCGAGCTCACCCGCGCCAGTTCGCCGTCGCGCACACCGGAGCGCAGCGCGTCGTGCGGATGCATGTCGACGAAGGGTTCGCCAATGTGTCCGGTGAGACGTGGCGAACGCGCGGTGCGCGTCATGGTGTGCCATTGGTCGCGGATGCGGCCGGTGTTGAGCACCAGCGGATATTCGCGATCGACGGCATGGGCCGGTGCGCGCGAAACCGTGGCGACGAAGCGCGCGCGTCCGTCCGCATGGCTGAAAGCGCCATCCGCAAACAGGCGTGGCGTGCCACTCCCCGCTTCCGTCACCGGCCATTGCACCGGATCGAGCGCGTCGTACGCCTGCCGGTCGAGCCGGGCCAGCGCTCCCAGGTGCAGGCGCCTGAGCGCCGCGGGCAAGCCATCGGTCGCCGCCTCGTGATTGCGGAAGGCAGTGAGTCCCGCGTGCTCGACGAAGATGTCGCGCGGATGCTCGAAGGCAAAGCCGTGCCCGAACCCCATCTGCCTCGCCACGTCGCAGACCACGCGCCAGTCGGCGCGCGCCTCGCCCGGCGCGGACAGGAATGGCCGCTGTCTCGAGATGCGGCGCTCGGAGTTGGTCACCGTGCCGTTCTTCTCGCCCCAGCCCAGCGCCGGCAGCAGCACGTGAGCGAAGGCATTGGTGTCGGTGCGCTCGACGATGTCCGAAGCCACCACCAGCTCGCAGCGGGCAAGCGCCGCGCGAACGCGGTCGGCGTCGGGCAGACTCACCACAGGATTGGTCGCCATGATCCAGACCGCCTTGACCCGCCCCTCCCCGATCGCATCGAACAGCTCGACCGCCTTGAGGCCGGGCTTGTCGGCCACGTGCGGGGACTGCCAGTACGACTGCACGATGTCCCGATGCACTGGGTCCTGCAATTCCAGGTGCGCCGCGAGCATGTTCGCCAGCCCGCCCACTTCGCGACCGCCCATCGCATTGGGCTGGCCCGTGATGGAGAACGGCCCCATGCCTGAGCGGCCAATGCGCGCGGTAGCGAGATGGCAATTGATGATGGCGTTGACCTTGTCCGTTCCGCTGGTGGACTGGTTGACGCCCTGCGAGAACAGTGTGACCA
Organism: Dyella sp. BiH032; assembly: GCF_031954525.1. NCBI lineage: Bacteria > Pseudomonadati > Pseudomonadota > Gammaproteobacteria > Lysobacterales > Rhodanobacteraceae > Dyella > Dyella sp. BiH032. Next base: position 2,738,912 of record NZ_CP134867.1, on the reverse strand, counting down.
CCTTCTCGTGCCTGGCGAACAGGCGATAGAACGCGAGCACGTCGGCTTCCTGCAAACCGCAGCGGCGCGCCACCTCGGCTGGATCGCCCGCTTCCGCCTCGGCGGCCGCCAGTGCCTGGTTGAAACCGTCAGTATGCGCATCGATGAAGGCCGGATCGATGACGCCATGCCGGAACAGGAACGACAGCAGGCCATTGAACAGCCGCACGTCGGTGCCGGGCCGGATCGGCAGATGCAGGTCCGCCGGTTCGCAAGTCGCGGTGAAGCGCGGATCGATCACCACTAGCCGCGGTCCCTCGCGCCTTTCACGCGCCGCCGCGATGCGCTGGAACAGCACTGGATGGCACCAGGCTGTATTGGAGCCGACCAGCACCACCACGTCGGCCTGCTCCAGGTCCTCGTAGCAACCGGGGACCACGTCCTCGCCGAACGCGCGCTTGTGGCCCGCCACGGCAGAGGACATGCAAAGCCGCGAGTTGGTGTCGATGTTGGCGGTGCCGAGATAACCCTTGGCGAGCTTGTTGACGACGTAATAGTCCTCGGTCAGCAACTGCCCGGAGACATAGAACGCCACCGCGTCCGGGCCATGCTCCGCGACGATGCGCGCGAAGCCGTCGGCCACGCGTCGGATCGCCTCGTCCCAGCCGGCCCGCTGCAGCGCACCGTCCGCCCCGCGCAACATCGGATGCAGCAGGCGCCCTTCCAGGCCGACCGTATCGCCCAGTGCCGCGCCCTTGACGCACAGGCGCCCATGATTCGACGCGTGCGCCGGATCGCCCTTCACCCGCGCAATGCCTTCGGCATCCACGCCAGCCAATACGCCGCAACCCACGCCGCAATAGGGACAGGTGGTGGACGCCGCTCCCCTCATGCGCCGCCGCGCCCTACCTGCACGCCATCGCCCTGTCGCCGCACGCGCCATGTGCGGACGGCATGCCGTGGCGTTTCCAGGCATTCGCCGGTGCGCAGGTCGAAGTGCTGCTTGTGGATCGGCGAGGCCACCACCACCCGCTCACCCAGGCTGCCGACCAGCCCGCGCGACAGCACCGCCGCGCCCGAGCATGGATCGACATTGTCGATCGCGTAAAGCTCGCCGCCGACGCGGAACACCGCGACCTGTTCGCCGTCCACCAGCGCGCAGACGCCGGCCTCGGGCACGATGTCGCCGATCGTGCAGACGGTGGTCCAGCCAGTCTCTTCGAGTACCTGGTTCATCGCCTCACTCCGTCTCGACCACCACCGGGATGCCGCGAAGCGTGCGCTTCTCCTGCGGCGTCGCCGGCCGTATCTGCCCGCGCTCCGGCACGAAAGCCACCTGGTCGTCGCCGGCATCGCTGTTGACGAAGTGGCGGAAGCGGTTGCGCACCTGGGGGTCGGTGACGGCCCGTTTCCACTCGCATTCGTAGGCATCCACGACCTGCGCCATCTCCGCTTCGAGTTCGGCGGCGATGCCGAGCTTGTCGTGGACGATCACGTCGCGCAGGTAATCCAGGCCGCCTTCCAGGTTGTCGCGCCACACGCTGGTGCGTTGCAGGCGGTCGGCGGTGCGGATGTAGAACATCAGGAAGCGGTCGATGTAGCGGACCAGCGTGGCCGTATCCAGGTCGCCCGCCAGCAGCTCGGCGTGCCGGGGCTTCATGCCGCCATTGCCGCAGACATAGAGGTTCCAGCCCTTCTCGGTGGCGATGATGCCCACATCCTTGCTCTGCGCCTCGGCGCATTCGCGTGCACAGCCGGAGACGGCGAACTTCAGCTTGTGCGGCGAGCGCAGACCCTTGTAGCGATTCTCCAGATCGATCGCCGCGCCGACCGAATCCTGCACGCCGAAGCGGCACCAGGTGGACCCGACGCAGGATTTCACCGTGCGCACCGACTTGCCGTAGGCATGCCCCGACTCGAACCCGGCCGCGATCAGCTCCTCCCAGATCAGCGGCAGCTGCTCCAGCCGCGCGCCGAACATGTCCACGCGCTGGCCGCCGGTGAGCTTGGTGTACAGGCCGTAGGTCTTGGCGATGCGCCCGATCGCGATCAGGCCGTCCGGCGTCACCTCGCCGCCGGGCATGCGCGGCACCACCGAATAGGTACCGTCCTTCTGGATGTTGGCGAGGAAGTAATCGTTGGAATCCTGCAGCGCCGCGTGCTCCTGCTGCAGCACGAACTCGTTCCAGCACGAGGCGAGGATGCTGGCGACCGTGGGCTTGCAGATGTCGCAGCCCAGCCCTTTGCCGTGGCGCGCCAGCAGCTCGTCGAAGCGGCGGATGCGCTCGACGCGCACCAGGTGATAGAGCTCCTGCCGCGAATAGGCGAAGTGCTCGCACAGGTGGTTGGTCACCGCCAGGCCCTGGCGCTGCATCTCCACCTTCATGATCTGCGTGACCAGCGGCACGCAGCCGCCGCAGGTGGTGCCCGCGCGGGTGGCGTCCTTGAGCGCGCCGATCGAGGCGGCACCGTCCGCCACCGCCTGGCACAGCTGCCCCTTGGATACGTTGTTGCAGGAACAGATCTGCGCGGAGGCCGGCAGCGCATCGACCGCCAGCCCCGCCCGCGGCTTGTCGCCCGGCACGGGGAGGATGAGCGACTCCGGCGCCTCCGGCAGTTCCAGGCCGTTGAGCATCATCTGCAGCAGGGTGCCGTACTCGGCGGCATCGCCGACCAGCACGCCGCCGAGCAGCCGCTTGCCGTCCTCCGATACCACCAGCTTCTTGTAGACCTGGCGGCGTTCGTCGCTGAACTGGTAGCTGCGACTGCCCGGCGTGGCGCCGTGCGCATCGCCGATGCTGGCCACGTCCACGCCCATCAGTTTGAGCTTGGTCGACATGTCCGCGCCGGCGAACTCCGGCAGGTCCCGCGCCTCGTGGCGCGTCGACAGTGCGTACAGATGGTTGGCCACCACGCGGGCCATGTCATAGCCCGGTGCCACCAAGCCGAACACCTTGCCGCCCCATTGCGCGCATTCGCCGATGGCGTAGACGTCGCGGTCGCGCGTGCGGCAGAAGTTGTCGACCATGATGCCACCGCGCTGGCCCACCCCGAGATCGCACTGGCGAGCCAGTTCGTCGCGCGGGCGAATACCGGCGGAAAACACGATCAGGTCGGTCTCAAGCTGGCTGCCGTCCGCAAACTTCATGGCATGCCGCGCCTTGGTGCCGTCGACGATCTTCTGGGTGTTCTTGCCCGTATGCACCACGAGGCCGAGCTCCTCGATGGTCCGGTGCAGGATGCGGCCGCCGCCGTCGTCGACCTGTACGGCCATCAGACGTGGCGCGAATTCGACCACGTGGGTTTCCAGGCCCATGTCGCGCAGCGCCTTGGCGCATTCCAGCCCGAGCAGGCCGCCGCCCACCACCACGCCGCGCTTGGACTGCCGGCCCCATTCGGACAGCTGCGCCAGGTCGTCCAGCGTGCGGTACACCAGGCAACCGGGGCGATCGTTGCCGGGAATCGGCGGCACGAATGGCGTCGATCCGGTGGCGATCACCAGCTTGTCGTAGGGAATGACTTCACCGTCCACCGTGGTGACGCGCTTGAAGGCGCGATCGATGTGCGCGGCGCGCGTCGCTAGCCGCAGATCCATGCCGGCCTGCTCGAAGAAGCCGGGTGCCACCAGCGAGAGATCGTCCGCGCTACGGCCTGCGAAGTATTCGGAGAGATGGACGCGGTCGTAGGCCGGGCGACTTTCCTCGCAGAGGACCGTCACCTCCAGTCCCGGCGGACGCAGCTCCGCCAGCACTTCCAGCAGCTTGTGCCCCACCATCCCGTTACCGATCACGACCAGCCGTGTGGTGGGAACCGGACGTGTGGTCGGATCCAGCCCATTAATCGGACGTGTTGTCGCCATGCGCCATGACCTCCGCGTCAGTCGATCGCCAGGGCCGATGCCGGCGTGTCCGCCTGGCCCAGCCGCAGCCTGCGTTCCTCGGCGACGTGCTCGTGGCTGAAGCGCACGGCGAGCGCGCACAGCGAGCCGGCGATCACGAAGCCGCCCAAATAGAGAAAGGTGAGCTGCACCGAGCCGAGGGACTTCTGCAGGAAGCCCGCCGCCACCGCGCCGACATTGCCGCCCGCGCCGACGATGCCGGCCACGCCGCCCAGCGCCTTGCGATCGATAAATGGCACCAGGGCGTAGGTCGCGCCGCAGGCCATGTGGGTGAACAGCCCGAAGGAGATCATCGCCACCACCGCACCGCCCGCCTCATGCGCCATCGAGAACCACAGCAGCCCCAGGCCTTCGCACAGCATCAGCACGCACAGCAGGCGCGCCCGCGCCGGCAGGCCATGCCGGCGCACCAGCCGGTCGGAGGCGATGCCGCCCAGGGCGCGGGCGAACAGCGCAAGCAGCCCGAAAGCGCCCACCGCCAGCCCCGCGCTGCGCAGGCTCAGGCCGAAGCGATCGACGTAGTAGCTGGCCGCGACGCCGTGCACGAACAGCTCGATGCCGAAGCAGCCCGCATAGGTGACGAACAGCAACCACACGCGGTAGTTGCGTGCCGCCGCGCTGAACGCGGCCCAGCCGCCCAGCTTGCCGCCGCCCACCGCCACGCCCCGCGCACGCAGGTCTTTGTAATCGCCTTCCGGACTGTCCTGCGTGCAGGTCCAATACAGCATGCCGACCAGCACCATCAGCAGGCCCGGCACCCACATCGACACCCGCCAGGCCAGCCCCTGCCCCACGCCGAGGGCGAGCACGCCTGCGAGCACCCACGGCATCGCCGCCTGCGCCGCGCCGCCGCCGGCGTTGCCCCAGCCGGCGGCCGCGGCATTGGCCGTCCCCACCACCTGGGGCGCGAACATCACCGAGGTGTGGTACTGCGTGACTACGAAGCTCGCGCCGATGATGCCGATGGCCAGGCGCGCGATCAGCAGCGACGGGTAGTCGTGCACCAGCGCCATGCCGAACACCGGCAATGAGCCGAGCAGCAATAGCCCGGTGTATACGCGCCGCGGCCCGAGGCTGTCGCACAACGGCCCGATCAGCAGCCGGCCGAACACCGTGGCGGCCACCGCGGCGATGCCGATGTCGGCGACCTGCCCCGGATCCAGGTGCAGCTCGGTCCGTATCAATGGCATCAGCGGCGCCGCCGAGAACCACGCGAAGAAGCACACGAAGAACGCCAGCCAGCTCAGGTGGAACGCACGCATCTGGGGCGTGCGCCATTGCAGCAGCTCGATCCGAGTCGCCTTGCCCGACATGCCACCTCCTCCCCGGAGAGAACAGAGCGGCCCGCGAAGCGGCGCTGCCGTCCGCGGGTTCTGTCGTGTTGCTATGCAACACATATGCCACGGGTAGAACGCGTTGAAAATGCGGTGCTTACGGTCCAACCGGCCATGGATGGCTCCAGGCAGTGCACCAAGAACCGCATGCATGTGGGTGAACTTGCACCACCGCAGTGCACCAATCCGTCAACCGCCAAGTGGCAATGAGCCAATCGACAGCGACCGCGCGGCATGCCCCAGCCGATACGCGACGTCGTCAAAGAAAGACGACGCCGTTGTCATATTCGAAACACATGACCATGCCTCGCCCGCTAGCGAGAGCCATGTCTTCAGCCGGAGCAGGAGCGTCCTCGCCGAATGCGGAAGGAACGTATGCGAACACCTTCTCCGAAGGCCACGGATGCGACTTTCGGATACCTCCCGCCCACCACCCGTTGTGCTAATTTCCACCCGAGCAGCGGAGTCATCCGCTGTCGTCCACGAAGTCTCTCGAAGCCACCTCCGCCCTCTCACCGGGCGGTGCCCAGCCAACCATCCGGGAGCGCAACACACATGGCACTCACGCGCCGTGAGTTCATCAAGATCACCGGCCTAGGCCTGGCGGCATCGGGGCTTGGAGTCCTTGGTTTCGGAGCTTCAGGGGAGGCGCAAGCGGCCGCCGTACGCCCCTTCAAGCTCACGCACGCCACCGAAACGCGCAACACCTGCACGTATTGCTCGGTCGCCTGCGGCATCCTGATCTACAGCATGGGGGACCGCGCCAAGAACGCGCGCTCCAACATCATCCACATCGAAGGCGATCCGGATCATCCGGTGAACCGCGGCACGCTCTGCCCCAAGGGCGCGGCGCTGCTCGACGTGGTGCATGCGCCGACGCGCCTGAAGGCGCCGCGCTATCGCCCGCCCGGCGGCACCGAGTTCAAGGAAGTCTCCTGGGACTTCGCGCTGGACCGCATCGCCCGACTGATGAAGGACGACCGCGACAAGCACTTCATCGCGAAGAACGCGGCCAGCACCACGGTCAACCGCTGGACCAGCACCGGCATGCTGGCCGCCTCCGCGTCGTCCAACGAAACCGCCTTCCTCACCTGGAAGGTGGCCCGCTCCCTCGGCATGGTGGTGTTCGACAACCAGGCGCGCGTCTGACACGGACCGACGGTGGCCAGTCTGGCCCCATCATTCGGTCGCGGTGCGATGACCAACACCTGGCAGGACATCAAGAACGCCAACGTCGTATTGGTGATGGGCGGCAATGCCGCCGAGGCGCACCCGTGCGGCTTCAAGTGGGTGATCGAGGCGAAGATCGAGAACGGCGCCAAGCTCGTCGTGGTCGACCCGCGCTTCACGCGCACGGCCTCCGTCGCCGACTACTACGCGCCGATCCGGCCGGGCACGGACATCGCCTTCCTCAATGGCGTGATCCGCTACCTGCTGGAGAAGGACGCCATCCAGCATGAGTACGTGCGGGCGTACACCAACGCCAGCCTGATCGTGAAGGACGGTTACAGCTTCCAGGACGGCGTGTTCAGCGGCTACAACGAGGACACCCGCACCTACGACAAGAGCGACTGGGACTACGCGCTCGACAAGGACGGCTACGTGCAGTCCGACGACACGTGGCAGAACCCGCGCTGCGTGATCAACCTGCTCAAGCAGCACGTCGCCCGCTACACGCCGGAGATGGTGTCGCGCATCTGCGGCACGCCGCAGGACAAGTTCCTGCACATCTGCGAGCTGTTCGCCAGCACCGCCGCGCCGGACAAGGCGCTCACCAGCCTGTTCGCGCTGGGCTGGACCCAGCACTCGGTGGGTGCGCAGAACATCCGCAACATGGCCATGGTGCAACTGCTGCTGGGCAATATCGGCGTGGCCGGCGGCGGCATGAACGCCCTGCGCGGGCACTCCAACATCCAGGGCCTGACCGACGTCGGCCTGCTCTCCAATCAGATGCCCGGCTACCTCACCCTGCCCAATGACCGGGAGACCAGCTTCGACGAATACATGAAGACGAAGCTGTACAAGCCGCTGCGCCCCGGCCAGACCAGCTACTGGCAGAACTACCGCAAGTTCTTCGTGAGCCTGCAGAAGTCGATCTACGGCGACGCGGCCACCCAGGACAACAACTGGGCCTACGACTGGCTGCCCAAGCTGGACGTTCCGCTGTACGACATCATCAAGGCCTTCGAGATGATGAATGCCGGACAGATGACCGGCTACATCTGCCAGGGCTTCAATCCGCTGCAGGCCTTCCCCGACCGCGGCAAGATCCGCCGTGGCCTGAGCAAGCTGAAATTCCTGGTCACCATGGACCCGCTGGATACCGAGACCTCGCGCTTCTGGCAGGACTTCGGCCCGCAGAACCCGGCCAAGTCCGCGGATATCCAGACCGAAGTGTTCCAGCTGCCGACCACCTGCTTCGCCGAGGAGAACGGCTCGCTGGTCAACTCGGCACGCTGGCTGCAATGGCACTGGAAGGCGGCCGACGGCCCGGGCGAAGCAAAGTCGGACATCTGGATCATGACCGGCATCTTCCACCGCCTGCGCGAGCTGTATCGCAAGGAAGGCGGCGCCTTCCCCGACCCCATCCTCAACCTCACCTGGAAATACACCAACCCGATCGACCCGGATCCGGAAGAGCTGGCCAAGGAAATGAACGGCCGCGCGCTGGCCGACCTCGTGGACCCGGCCACCAACACGGTAACCACCAAGGCCGGCACGCTGCTGGACGGCTTCGCCCAGCTGCGCGACGACGGCACCACCGCGTCGGGCTGCTGGATCTTCTCCGGCTCTTTCACGGAGAAAGGCAACCAGATGGCCCGCCGCGATGCCACCGACCCGCGCGAGCAAGGCATCGCGCCGAACTGGGCGTGGGCGTGGCCGGCCAACCGGCGCATCCTCTACAACCGCGCCAGCGCGGACCCGGAAGGCAAGCCGTGGAATCCGGCCAAGCCGGTTATTTCGTGGAACGGGACGAAGTGGGTGGGCGTCGACGTGCCGGACTACGGCCCGACCGTGAAACCCTCCGACGGCGTCGGTCCCTTCATCATGAATGCCGAAGGCATGGGCCGCCTGTTCGCGCGCACGCTGATGGTGGATGGCCCCTTCCCCGAGCACTACGAGCCGCTGGAATCGCCAACCGAGAACCTGCTGCACCCGAAGGTAAAGTCCAATCCGGCAGCGCGCGTGTTCGCCGATGACCGCAGCGCCTTCGGCGATGTGAAGGACTTCCCGTACGTGGCGACCACCTACCGCCTCACCGAGCACTTCCACTACTGGACCAAGCACGCGCGTATCAATGCCGTGCTGCAGCCGGAAGAATTCGTCGAGATCGGCGAGGCGCTGGCCAAGGAGAAAGGCATCGAGCAAGGCGGCTGGGTGAAGGTGACATCCAAGCGGGGCGAGGTGATCTGCAAGGCCTACGTGACCAAGCGCATCAAGCCGATGGCGGTGGACGGCAAGCCCACCCACGTGATCGGCGTGCCGATCCACTGGGGCTTCACCGGTCAGGCCAGGAAGGGTTATGGCGCCAACACGCTGACGCCTTCCGTCGGCGACGCCAACACGCAAACGCCGGAGTTCAAGGCGTTCCTCGTCAACGTCGAAAAGACCGCCGCACCGGCCGCGTGAGGAAATAGTCATGTCCGATCTGCAATCGCAAGACTATGTCCGCCGCTCCGCGTCGACCATGACGCCGCCGTCGGCGCGCAGCCACGAAGACCAGGTGGCCAAGCTGATCGATGTCAGCCGCTGCATCGGCTGCAAGGCCTGCCAGTCGGCCTGCATGGAATGGAACGACCTGCGCCCGGAGGTGGGCCACTTCGAGGGTTCGTACGAAAACCCTGCCGACCTGGGGCCCAGCGTATGGACCCTGATGAAGTTCGCCGAGCACGAGAACGAACAGGGCAACCTGGAGTGGCTGATCCGCAAGGACGGCTGCATGCACTGCGAGGACCCGGGCTGCCTGAAGGCCTGTCCGGCGCCCGGCGCAATCGTCCAGTACGCCAACGGCATCGTCGACTTCATCAGCGACAAGTGCATCGGCTGCGGCTATTGCGTGAAGGGCTGCCCGTTCAACATCCCGCGCATCAGCAAGACGGACCACAAGTCGTACAAGTGCACGCTCTGCTCCGACCGCGTCTCGGTCGGACTGGAGCCAGCCTGCGTCAAGGCCTGCCCCACCGGCGCGATCATGTTCGGCTCCAAGACCGACATGAAGCACCAGGCCGAGGAGCGCATCGTCGACCTGAAGTCCCGCGGCTTCCAGAACGCCGGCCTGTACGACCCGCAGGAAGTCGGCGGCACGCATGTGATGTATGTGCTGCACCACGCCGACCAACCTTCGCTGTATTCGGGCCTGCCCGACAAGCCGCGCATCAGCCCGATAGTCGACACCTGGAAGGGCTTCATCAAGCCGCTGGGCCTGGCCGGCATCGCCCTGGCCGCCCTCGCCGGCTTCTTCCACTGGATCAGTGCCGGCCCGAACGAGGTCACCGAGGAAGACGAAGCCGAAGGCGAGCGCGTGCTGCGCGAAAGCGAGGAGAAGGTGTCATGACGCGCCCGAAGAACGCGATCATCCGCTACACCCTGGCGAACCGCGTCAATCACTGGATCACCGCCATCTGCTTCGTGCTGCTGGTGCTGTCGGGCCTGTCGATGTTCCATCCGGTGCTTTTCTTCCTGTCCGGACTGTTCGGCGGCGGGGAATCGACGCGGGCCATCCACCCGTGGATCGGCGTGGTATTGATGGCCAGCTACCTCGGCCTGATCGTGCAGTTCTGGCGCGAGAACCTGCTGAACCACGACGATGCGGAATGGATGAAATCCATACGCGAGGTCGTGGCCAACGACGAGGAACACACGCCGCCGGTCGGCCGCAACAACGCCGGCCAGAAACTGGTGTTCTGGTCGATGACCCTGCTGGTGCCCGTGCTGTTCATCAGCGGACTGGCGATCTGGGAGCTGTACTTCGGCGCGGCCACGTCGATCCCGACGCAGCGCGCGGCCGCGCTCATCCACAGCCTGGCGGCGCTCGCGGCGATCATCGTCTGGATCATCCACGTGTACGCGGCGATCTGGGTGCGCCACTCGGTGCGCGCGATGACCCAAGGCTACGTCACCCCCGGCTGGGCCTGGCGCCATCACCGCAAGTGGCTGCTCGAACTGGCGGCCAGCCAGCACGACAAGGACAGGAAACGCCCATGAGGCAAGCCGAAGCGCCGCCGAGCGGCAAATGGACCGGGCCGGTCCACGCCGGCGTCAAGGCGCCCGACCCCATCCTGATGCCCGACCCGGCGACGCGTTTCGCGGCCACGGCGCGACGGCTGGAGCGCCTCGCCGCCGGGCACCCGATGGAAGCTTGGCTGCGCTTCATGGCGAAGCTGTCGATGGCCCAGCACGAGGTGGCGACCACGCTCGCACCGGCCGCCGTGCTCGATGCCTCCGCCGTGACCCGCACCGTCGAGGCACGCCTGCCGCCCCTGGCCGCCGATGGCCATCGCCGCGAATCGTCCTGGCGCGAAGGGCTCGCACTGCTGCTCGATCGCCTCGACACCCGCGAGCTGCCGCCCGCCGCTCTCGACGTGATCGCGCAGCTGCACCGCGCCGACGAAGCCATGCTCGAAAAACTCGCGGACCGTTTCCTGCGCGGCGGCCTCTCCTCCGCCGAAGCCGGCGCCGCGGTCTATGTGGCGGCGGCCTTGCAGGTGTACTTCACCGACTCCGCCGCCAGGCTCAAAGCCGACGACCTGCGCCTGCTCGAAGAACGCGGCCTGTGCCCCTGCTGCGGTTCCCCGCCCGTCTCCGGCCTGATCACCGCCAGCGGCTCGACCCCCGGCAACCGCTATCTGTATTGCTCGCTGTGCTCCACCGCGTGGAACCACGTCCGCGCCGTCTGCATCACCTGCGGCGGCACCCGCCACCTCTCCCTGCAGGGCATCGAAGGCGACCCCGGCCTGGTACAAGCCGAGACCTGCGGCGACTGCCACACCTACGCCAAGCTCCTCTACCAGATCCGCGACATGCAAACCGACCCCTACGCCGACGACCTCGCCTCACTGGGCCTGGACATGCTGGTCGGGGAAGCCGGGTTTGCGCGGCATGCACCGAACCCGCTGCTGTTGGTTGGGGAGGATGATGCGACGGAGGCGTGAGGGAGCGGCAGAAGTCCCGACGATCTTCAGCGCAGCGCCCTGCATTAGTGCGCAGCTTTAGCGACACCCGCGGGCTTTAGCGACGCCCCGCAAGCACCCGCCCCTCATCCCGCCTTCTCCCCGGAGGGGAGAAGGAGAAGTGCGGTACCGCGGCAAGAACAAACAAGAGCGAGCGAAGCGACGCTCCGTGTCGCTCTTGATCTCCCGGGTTCCCTTCGCGGCGGTGAGGGCTGGACGATCAGGCCCGCGAAGCGGGGCGGGGACAGGACGTCCCCGCCTTTTCGATCAGGGCATGGATGCCCTGTCGAAAAGCCCGGCCAGCCCTCAACGCACCCGGAGGTGGCGAAGGCCACCGGAGGGCGCCGCGCAGGGGGCCCTTTCTTCTTGGTTACTTCTTCTCGAGGTCCCCCTTGAGGGGATTGGGCAAGCAAAGAAGAAGTAACTCGCTCTCCGGCAGGAGAGCGAAACCCTCGCCCTTTGGGCGAGACAAGGCTGGCGACCACCTCGCACCGTTTCCCGGCCTGCGCCGGAATGACGAGTAGATAGAGACGAGGCGATCGTCAGCGCCCGACGCTGGAGTTCGCAAGCTCACCCCAACCCACGCCGGCACATCGAAACACCACATCAATCAATACACAAAAAAATCAACGCCACCCCAGCAACAACACCAACCCACCCCCCGCCACCCCAAACCCCACCACCCCCAACGCCACCCCCACCAACACCCTCCCCGAAAAAACCCGCCCCAACATCGTCAACGACGGCAAACTCACCGCCGGCAACGTCAGCAACAACGCCGCTGCCGGCCCGCCACCCAACCCCGCCGCCAGCAGCGCCTGCACGATCGGCACCTCGCCCGCCGTCGGGATCACGAACAGCATCCCCGACACCGCCAGCGCCAGGATCCAGAACCACTCGTCGCCGCCGGCCGGCTCCACCAGCGGGAACATCCAGGCGCGCAGCGCGCCCAGCAACAGCACGATCACCAGGTACTCGGGAAGCAACCGCACGGACATCCGGGCGAAGATCCGCGCCCAGCGACGGAGCGCCTCGCCGAAGGAGCGCGGCTCGGCTTCGACGGGTCCGATATCGACGGGAACCGGCGGGGTAGACCCGCTCATCCGCTCCACCAGATAGCCCAGGCCGAACACCATCGGCACGCCGAGCAGCAGACGCAGGCCGACCCAGTGCCAGCCGAGCACGAAACCCATGAACACCAGCGTGGCCGGATTGAGCATCGTGTTGCCGAGCCAGAACGCCATCGCGGCACCGGGCGAGGCTTCGTGCCGCCGCAGGCCGACGACCACCGGCGCCGCGCAGCATGTACACATCATCCCCGGCACCGCCAGCAGGCCGCCGGCCACCACATGACCGAAGCCGCGGCCGCCCAGCGCACGCCGCACCCAATCCGCCGGCAACAGCGCCTGCACGCCCGAGCCGAGCAGCAGGCCCAGCAACATCGCCTGCCAGATCGCCTTGCCATAAGCCAGCGCATAACCGAGCCCCGCGCTCCAGGATGGCGCCGGCGCGCCCGCCTCGCCGCCGGTAAGGATCGAGTGGCCAATCGCATGCTGACTCGCCGCCACGAAAGCGCGGTCGTAGTACGGATGCCACTTCACGTAGAACAGGCCGGCGATCGCCAGCGCTGCAAAGACGAGCCAGCGCGCGGTGCGCCCTGTGGAAACGACGACGGCCATGCAACCCCCGTGAAATGACGCGGGACGATGGCCCTGACAGGGCACGTGGCTGCCCGCGCGCACCGCAGGCCGGACGCGCTGCGGAGGGGCAAGGTGGAGACGGACGCGAAGCGGCCGCGTCGCGCAGCATGCTACGGCGTTCCGGCGATGTCACCATGGCTTTTGCCTTGACCGCATCCGGCGCGCAACGCAGCATACGGTTTGACTCTGACTCTCCCGCCGCGCGCTCGACACCTACCGAGCGCATGGCGGCGCCAACGGACGAGCGGCATGACCGAACCCGAGGTCACCTCCCTGCGCCACCTGCCCGCCGTCGCCACCGTCCTGGCGGCAGCCGAGACGGCACCTCTGCTGGAACGCCACGGGCGCAGCGCCACGACCGACGCTGTCCGCCAGGCCATCGACGAAGCGCGCACCGGCCTGCGCCATGCGCCCGCCGCGGCACCCGGCACAGCCGAACTGGCGCGGCGCGCCGGCGAACTGCTGGAAGCGCGCATGCCGTCCCTGCGCCCGCTGTTCAACCTCACGGGCACCGTGCTGCACACCAACCTCGGCCGCGCGGTGCTGGCCGAGGCGGCGATCGAAGCGGCGGTGCAGGCGATGCGTCACGCGGTGGCACTGGAGTACGACCTGGCCGAAGGGCGGCGCGGCGAACGCGACGACCATCTGCGCACCCTGCTCCGCGACCTGACCGGCGCGGAAGACGCCACCGTGGTCAACAACAACGCCGCGGCGGTACTGCTCTGCCTCAACACCTTCGCGCTCGGCCGCGAGGCGGTGGTATCGCGCGGCGAGCTGATCGAGATCGGCGGCGCCTTCCGCATGCCCGACATCATGGCCCGCGCGGGCGCGCGCATGGTCGAAGTGGGCACCACCAACCGCACACATGCGGCCGATTACCGCGAGGCCCTCACCGAGCACACCGGCCTGCTGCTCAAAGTGCATACGTCCAACTACCGCATCCAGGGTTTCACCGCGGAAGTCGGTGCGCGCGAACTGGCGGGGATCGCCGACGACGCCGGTGTGCCCCTGTTGAATGACCTGGGCTCGGGCAGCCTGGCCGACCTCTCCGGCTACGGACTCGCCAAGGAACCGACCGTGCGCGAAGCCGTGGCCGAAGGCGCGCGACTGGTCACCTTCTCCGGCGACAAGCTGCTGGGCGGGCCGCAGGCGGGCTTCATCGTGGGCGACCGCGCACTGATCGAGCGGATCAACCGCAACCCGCTGAAGCGCGCGCTGCGCGTGGACAAGATCCGGCTGGCGGCGATCGAGGCGACCTTGAACCTTTACCGCGACCCGGACCGGCTTGCCGAACGCCTCCCGACGCTACGCTTCCTGGCACGAGGCAAGGCGGACATCGGCGCCCAGGCCCGCCGCCTCCAGCCCGCAGTGGCCGAGCGGCTCGGCGAAGCCTTTACGGTGGCGACGGGCGATTGCCTCAGCCAGATCGGCTCCGGCGCGCTGCCGCTGGATACGCTCGGCAGCGCCGCGCTGGTGATCCGTCCGTGCGGCAGCCAAAGCACGCTGGAACGGCTCGCCGCCGCACTGCGCGCCCTGTCGCGGCCGGTCATCGGACGCATCGCCGATGGCGCGCTACACCTGGACCTGCGCTGTCTGCCCGAAGCCGACGAAGACGCGTTCCTGGCCACCTTGTCGCAACTGCCCGGCGAACTCGTCGCGCGTTCCGCATGATCATCGGCACGGCCGGCCACATCGACCACGGCAAGACCTCGCTGGTCAAGGCGCTGACCGGCGTGGACGCGGACCGCCTCAAGGAAGAGAAGGCGCGCGGCATCACCATCGATCTCGGCTTCGCCTACCTGCCGCTGGACGACGGCACCGTGCTGGGCTTCGTCGACGTGCCCGGCCATGAGTGCTTCGTGCACACCATGGTCGCGGGTGCCAGCGGCATCGACTTCGCCCTGCTGGCCGTCGCCGCCGACGACGGCGTGATGCCTCAGACGCTCGAACATCTCGCGATCCTCGACCTGCTGGGCGTGGACCGCGGACTGATCGCGCTGACCAAGGCCGACCTGGCCACGCCCGAACGGCTGGCGGAAGCGACCGCGCAGATCCGCGCGGCCGTCGCCGGCACCGTGCTGGAAGGCGCCGAGATCCTTCCCGTCTCCTCGGCCAGCAGCCTCGGCATCGACACCTTGCGCGAGCGACTCGTCGCCGCCGCCCGCGCGCAGGAAGCGAAGGCCGCGGACGGCCGCTTCCGGCTCGCCGTGGACCGCGTGTTCGTCTTGCCCGGCATCGGCGTGACGGTCACCGGCACGGTGTTGTCCGGCGAAGTGCGCGTGAAGGATGCGGTCATGCTCAGCCCTTCCGGCCTCGCGGCGCGCGTGCGCTCGCTGCATGCCCAGCAGCGCCCGGCGGAAACCGGCAAGGCCGGCGATCGCTGCGCGATCAATCTGGCGGGCGAAGCGATCGCCAAAGACGCGATCCGCCGCGGCGACATGGTCGTCGATCCTTTCCTGCACGCGCCGGCCGAGCGCATCGATGCCCGGCTGCACCTGCTGCCCGGCGAAGCCCGGCCGGTCGGCACCTGGTTTCCGGCGCGGCTGCATCATGGCGCCGCGGAAGTCGGCGTCCGCGTCATACCGCTCGAAGGCGAGGAGCTGCGCCCCGGCGGCACGGCGGACGTCCAGCTCGTACTGGACCGACCGATCGCCGCCGCTGCACTGGACCGTTTCGTGCTGCGCGACGTTTCCGCACGGCGCACGATCGGCGGCGGCCGGTTCATCGACCTGCGCGCGCCCTCTCGCCAGCGCCGCACGCCGGAAAGGGAGGCGCAACGTGCCGCGCTGTCCATCGATGACCCGCAGAACGCTTTCGCCGCCCTGCTCGATGCCCCACCCTTCGCCTGGGACATGCATGCGTTCGCACGGGACCGTGCGCTGTCCGCGGCAGCCATGGATGCCGTCGTCGCTGCGCTTTCGCCGCTCGTGCTCGCCGCGGGCGAAGCGCGCATCGCGATCGGCCGCGAGCGCTGGCAGCACTTCGCGGACGGACTGGTGGCGCACCTCGAAACCTTCCATGCCGCCAACCCGGACCTGC
This sequence comes from Dyella sp. BiH032, assembly GCF_031954525.1. Classification (NCBI taxonomy): domain Bacteria; kingdom Pseudomonadati; phylum Pseudomonadota; class Gammaproteobacteria; order Lysobacterales; family Rhodanobacteraceae; genus Dyella; species Dyella sp. BiH032. The sequence goes on along the minus strand of NZ_CP134867.1, from coordinate 2,722,792 downwards.
AGGGCATCGGCCGGGAAAGCCTGCGCACGGCACTGCAACCGCGCCTGCCCGCGGCTGCGTTCGCGCTTGCCCTGCAGCACGCGGATCTCGCCGGCCGGGTGGTTCGCGACGGCGCCTTCGTCCGCCTGTCCGGCCACGTGTTGCGGCTGAGCGCGCACGATGACGCTTCATGGCAGGCGATCGCGCCGCTGCTGGGCGGCGAAGCCCGCTTTCGACCGCCACGCGTGCGCGATCTCGCCGGCCTCCTGGCGCGGCCGGAACAAGACGTGCGGCAACTGCTGAAACTGGCGGCGCGCTTAGGCCTCGTCGACGAAGTGGCACACGACCACTTCTTCCTCCGCACCACTGTGCAGGAGATGGCGCTGATCGCCGCCGACCTCGCCGCGCAGGCGGTCGACGGGCGCTTCACCGCGGCGCAGTTCCGCGACCGCCTGGACAACGGTCGTAAAGTGGCGATCCAGATACTAGAATTTTTCGACCGGCAAGGCGTCACGCTCAATCGCCACACCTTGCGCAGGATCCAGGCGCGTTATCTCGACCTGTTCGAAACCGCGCCGCGGCAACCGCCATGAGCGAAGCCGCATGGACTGGGGCCGCATGGACTGGAGCTGCACGATCGAAAGCGTCGTTTGGAAGAGAATCGTCTCCGGTGGGGCGTCCGGACTTCAAATCCGGGTGAGGCAGACAAGACTGTCTCGGGTGGGTTCGACTCCCACTCTCTTCCGCCAAACGGCGAACGAAGGCTTCAAACGACCTCGATGCCCGGCGCCCCCGCCTCGATCGAACCGATGATGCTGGCGCGCGGATAGCCCGCGGCCTCGATCCTCGCCCGGATCGCCTCCGCCCGTTCCGCGCCGCACGCCACCAGCAGGCCGCCAGAGGTCTGGGGGTCGGTAAGCAGATCGCGGCGCCAGGCCGGCAGATCGGCCGGCAGGACCACGCCCTCGCCGTAACTGCTCCAGTTGCGCCTGGATGCGCCGGTGACATATCCGGCGACGGCCAGCGCCTCGGCCTGGGCAAGATACGGCACGCGCGCCTGCTCGATGCGCATGCGCACGCCGCTGCCGCGCGCCATTTCCATGCCATGCCCGAGCAGGCCGAAGCCGGTGACGTCGGTGATGCCGTGCACGTCCTCGTCCTGGGCCAGCTCGTGGCCGATGCGGTTGAGCAGCGTGGTGGACGCGATCATCTCCGCGTAGGCGTCGTCCGGCAGCGCCTGTTTCTTGAAGGCCGCCGAGTAGATGCCGACGCCGATGCCCTTGGTGAGGATCAACGCATCCCCGGCCCGTGCGCCCGCGTTGCGACGCACCTGGGCCGGCGTGCACAGGCCGATCGCCGCCAGGCCGTAGATCGGTTCCGCCGAATCGATGGAATGGCCGCCCGCCACTGGAATGCCGGCCTGTGCGCAGATCGACTCGCCGCCGGCGAGGATGGCGCGCACCGTTTCCACGTCCAGCTTGCCCAGGGGCATGCCGAGGATGGCCAGCGCCATGATCGGCTTGCCGCCCATGGCATACACGTCGGACAGCGCATTGGCCGCGGCGATGCGCCCGAAGTCGTAAGGGTCGTCGACCACCGGCATGAAGAAATCGGTCGTGGCGATCACGCAGGTGCGTTCGTCCACCTGCCACACGGCCGCGTCGTCGCTGGATTCGGTGCCCACCAAAAGTTGCGCGAACGGCAGAGTCGCCGTTTTGTCGGCAAGCAATTGCTGGAGCACGGAGGGCGCGAGCTTGCAGCCGCAACCGCCACCGTGGGCCAGATCGGTCAGACGTCCCGTGGTCATGCCGGATTCCTTCGCAGTCCGCTGGCCGTGCGCCAGATGGAGCGCAGCATAGCGAAAAGCGCCGGAACGCCCGCGCCCATGAAAAAGCCCGGCTCAAACCGGGCTTTTTTGCATACGTTACGGAGGGAGAAACCCTTACCAGCGCATCCCTTCGAACAAGTTCCAACCGTCCTGCCCTTTCACCTTCTTCAGGTACAGGGCGTAGTTGGTGCACAAGCCGCAAAGGGCGGCAAAGCCGAAGCCGACGCCGCGCGAGATGGGCGCCGGCACGTGGAGGATGTACAGCACCACGTTGATGGCGACGGCCATGCCCAGCACGACCAGGGCTTTCTTCCACAGGCCGATGATGGCCATGTAGATCACGCCGAAGAAGAACGCGAAGAGATTCGTATTGATCAGCAGCTTCTCCTTGAAGGGGAGCTTCTTCAGCTCGTCCTTGTAGGTCTGCGTGCTGGGGGCGCCGAACTGCTCGAAGAAGGCGAAGCGCGTCTTCCACTTTTCGGAAACGGCGGGGTCGGTGCGGAAATCTACGGTAGCCATCATGGCCTCGATTCATCCAGGGGAAAGGGAACCGGCCTAGCGGGTTGAGCCGCCATCCGCTGGCGCCGGACAAAAAAAGGGCCCCATCCCTGGGGCCGGCGGTCGCGAGCGACCGTAATCCATGAGTCCGGGGCGTCGGCAGAAAGCCTGACTGACCGGACAGGAGATATTTTCCCGGGGAGTCCTCTGGCTGTATGTAGGGGTTCCCCTACAACGGATGTCAGATTGTGCGGATTGAGGAGTACGAAACACCGAAGTGGGATCGCCCGCACATTTCCGAATCGCTCGGAAAGACGCTTCCATCGATGACACACGCTTTCAGGGCGGCGCCTCGCGCAGCCGCTCGGGCTGGCTGTACACCACATAGCGTCCCGGACGAACGAAACCGGCGAGGGTCAGTCCGCTGGCGCGGGCTAGCGTCACCGCCAGCGCGGTCGGCGCGGAGATCGCCGCCAGCACGCGGACGCCTGCGCGGGCGGCCTTGGTGACCATCTCGTAGCTGGCCCGGCTGGTGACCAGCACGAAGCCGCCATCCATCGCCACGCCTTCGCGACTCAAGGCGCCGAGCAGCTTGTCCAGCGCATTGTGCCGCCCGACGTCTTCGCGTACGCGCAGGATCTCGCCCTCGAGCGACGCCCAGGCGGCCGCATGCACGGCGCCGGTCCGGCGATTGAGCGGCTGGTGCGCAGCCAACGCCGCCAGCGCCGTCTCCAAGGCGCCGGGCGCGAGCACTGGCCCCTCAGGCAACGCAGGGATCGGGCGCAGCACGTCTTCCAGGTGACGGCTGCCGCAGAGGCCGCAGCCGCTGCGGCCGGGCATCAGGCGGGCCGAGGCATCATCCATCGGCACGGCGGCCGGCGCGTCGATGTCGACGACGTAGCCTTCCAGCTGTTCGCTCACGGTCACCCCGCGGAGATCGCCCGCGTGCGCCACCCGGCCCTCACTCAGCGAGAAGCCGTAGGCGAAATCCTCCAGGTCTGTCGGCGTCGCCATCATCACCGCGAAGGCCTCGCCGTTGTAGCGCAGCTCGATGGGTGCCTCCTCGGCCAGCCAGTCCTCGCCTTCCCGCTCGCCGCCCTCCTGGCGGACGATGACGGCGCGGTGCGCGAGGCCGGGATGCTCCACGGGATGCTCCACGATCAGGCCTCGACCACGGCAGGCAAGGACGATGCGCGCAGGCGCACCGGGATCGACTTGTAGCCGGGCGTGCCCGAGCGCGGATCGTGATCTTCCAGCGCGAGCAGTCCGTTGCCCTCGGGGTAGTACATCGCCACCGAGCCGCGCGCGATGCCGAAGGCCACCGCGACGAAGCCGCGCACCGCGCGCCCGTTCGGTACGCCATCCGGTCCGCCGGCTTCGATGTCGATGCGATCGCCGGCGCGCAGGCCGCGCTCGGCGAGGTCGTCCGGATGGACGAAGACCACGTCGCGCCGCCCGGCGATGCCGCGATAGCGGTCGTTCAAGCCGTAGATGGTGGTGTTGTACTGGTCGTGCGAGCGGATCGTCGCCAGCTTCAGCAGATCGCCGCGCGCGTCGCCCTGCTCCACGCCAAGACTGCGGGCCACGAGAAAGCGCGCCCTGCCCTGCGGCGTGTTCCATTCGCGTCGGCCGGCGGCATTGTCGAGATGGAAGCCGCCCGGCACGCGTACCCGTTCGTTGTAACCGGCGAACGCCGGCAGCACGGCCTCGATGCCGGCGCGGATGCGGTCGTAGTCCGCCACCATGCCTTCCCAGTCCACTTTGGATGTCGGCAGCGTCGCGCGCGCCAGCAGCGCGACGATCGCCGGCTCGGAGCGCAGGTGTTCCGATGCGGGCCGCAGCCGCCCCTGCGAGGCGTGCACCATGGACATCGAGTCCTCCACCGTCACCGATTGCGGCCCGCCGGCCTGCAAGTCGATCTCGGTACGCCCCAGGCACGGCAGCAGAAAGGACTGGCGCGCGGGAATCAGGTGCGAACGATTGAGCTTGGTGGCGATGTGCACCGCCAGGTCCAGCTTGCGCATCGCAGGCAACGTGTTCTGCGGATCGGACATCGCCACCGCGAGATTGCCGCCGAGACAGACCAGCGCCTTCGACCGCCCTTCGGCGATGGCTCGCACCGCCTCGACCGCGTTGTGCCCGGGCTCCGTGGGTGGCTCGAATCCGTACACGCGGCGGATGCCGTTGAGCAGCGCGGCGCCCGGTCGCTCGGTGATGCCGACGGTGCGATCACCCTGCACGTTCGAATGCCCGCGCAGCGGGCAGATGCCGGCGCCCGGCTTGCCGATGTTCCCGCGCAGAAGCAGCAGGTTGACCAACTGCTGCACGTTCTGCACGCCGTGGCGATGCTGGGTAATGCCCATGCCGTAGCAGATGATCACCCGCTCGGCGCGAGCGTAGATCGCAGCGGCGGTCTCGATCTCCACACGGGCCAGGCCGGAGTGGCGCTCGATGTCCTCCCACGCGGTGGCACGCAGATCGGCCGCCAGCGCGTCGAAGCCCTGGGTGTGTTCACCGATGAAGGCGCGATCCAGCAGACCGCGACCGCCCGCCGCCAGATCGCCGGCGTCGGCTTCCAGCAGCCACTTCATCATGCCCTTGAGCGTGGCGACGTCGCCGCCGATCTTCGGCTTGAAATAGGTCGAGGCGATCGGCACCGAGCGGCCCGTCAGCATCTCGGCCGGGTCCTGCGGCGAAGTGAAGCGCTCCAGGCCGCGCTCGGGCATCGGGTTGAGCACCACGATGGGCGCGCCGCGCAGCGAGACCTCGCGCAGCGTGGCAAGCATGCGCGGATGATTGGTGCCGGGGTTGTGACCGATACAGAACACCGCGTCCGCGTGCTCGAAATCCTCCAGGGACACCGTGCCCTTGCCGACGCCGATCGCCTCGGTCAGGCCGACGCCGCTGGCCTCATGGCACAGGTTGGAGCAGTCGGGAAAGTTGTTGCAGCCGTACTCCCGCACGAACAGCTGGTACAGGAAGGCAGCTTCGTTCGAGGCGCGGCCGGAGGTGTAGAACTCCGCCATGCGCGGATCGGGCAAGGCCTGCAATGCCGCGCCGATGCGCCGCGCCGCTTCGTCCCACGACACAGGCACGTACTTGTCCTGTTCCGCGTCGTACGCCATCGGATGGGTCAGGCGCCCTTCGTTCTCCAGCGCGTGGTCGCTCCATTGCCATAGCTCGGCAAGCGTGTGGCCGGCGAAGAAGGCCGGCGTGGTGCGCTTGGAGGTGGCCTCCCAGGTGACCGCCTTCGCGCCGTTCTCGCAGAACTCGAACGACGAGGTGTGGCGCGGATCGGGCCAGGCGCAGCCCGGACAATCGAAACCCGCCGGCTTGTTCACCCGCTGCAGCGCGTCCACGGAACGCCCCACCGCCATCTGCTCGCGCACCGCCTTGGCCACGGCCCGCAGCGCACCCCAGCCGCCGGCCGGACCCTCGTACGGCTGGATGCTCTTGTCGTCGCGGGCGTCTTTCGGGGAGCTGCTCATCGGATGTCGCTATACGTGGGGAACCAACGCGGCGTCGATCATAGGCGCACCGTCCCGCACCGGCCAGCCGCGAAGTCAGGCATCGCCGGCAGGCCAGCAGCGGATGGCCTCCGGCGGCAGCGACAGCATGGCCGCCGCCGCGGGGTCGAAACCGGCGGGCGCCTCCGCCCACAGCCGGGCCTCGCCGCAACGCATGCCGAGATGGCTGCCGTGCACGCCGGTCTGGCGCAGCTCGAACGTGGCAGGAATCGCGTCGGTCGGCGCCGCGGCAGCCGGATGCACGCGTACCGCGGCGGGCGCGATGTGCCAGTCCACCGCCGTGCCGTCGGGAAATCCGGTACGCACCGGCAGCAGCACGTCCGCCTGCGGCCATTGCAGATGCTGTGCGCCGGGCCGGCCGGCGATCACGCCAGGCTGCACGTTGCGCAAGCCGAGCAGGCGCGCCGCCGCGCCGCTGACCGGCTGCGCGTACACCTCCGCCGGCGTGCCCGCCTGCACGACGCGCCGGCCGTGCATCAGTACCAGCCGATCGGCGATGGCGGCCAGCGCCGGATCGTGGCTGACGGCCAGCGCGGGAATGCCCGCCTCGTGCACTTCCGCGATCAGTTCCGCCATCACGTCGTCGCGCGTGACCGGGTCCAGCGCCGAGGTCGGTTCGTCGAGCAGCAGCAGGCGCGGACGCCGTGCCAAGGCCCGCGCCAGCGCCACGCGCTGCTGCTGTCCGCCGGACAGCGAAGCGGGCCAGCGCTCGGCCAGCGCGGCCATGTCCACGCGCTCCAGCCACTCCATCGCACGCTCGCGCCGGCGCGGGCCATGGAGTGCGAAAGCGACGTTCTCCCACGCACGCAGATGCGGAAACAACGCGTGCCCCTGGGGCAGATAGCCCACCGCGCGGCGTTGCGGCGGCAGGCCGCCGAACGGCTCGCCGCGCGCCGGCAACAGGCCGGCAACGGCGCGCAGCAGCAGCGACTTGCCTTCACCACTGGCGCCCAGCAGGACGGTAAAGCCCTCCACCTCGAAACAGGCATGCAGCCGTACCGGCTGCTCGATGCGGTAGTCGACCAGCATCACGACAGCCGCCTGCGCACGGCCATGCCCAAGGCCAGCGGCAAGGGCAGCGCGGCAAGGAAGAACACCCACAGCAGCGGATACACCGCATCCAGCCCTACGTTCTGCAGGTTCACCCATAGCTTCACCGGGATGCCCTGCGGGTAATACGCCACGATCAGCACCGCGCCGAATTCGCCCAGCGCGCGCACCCAGGCCAGCGCCACCGCGGCCGCCAGGCCGAGCCGCGCCATCGGCAGGCTGACATGGACGAAGCTGCGCCACGGCGAATAACCGAGCGTCAGCGCGATCTGCTCCAGCTCGCGCGGCACGCCCTCGAATGCCGTGCGCGCGGCCATCACGTAATAAGGCAGCGCCGCGTAGAACTGCGCCAGGATGAAGGCCGGCGCCGAATTGGTCAGCAGCAACCCGGCCCGTTCCAGCAGATGGCCAGCCGGACCATAGGGCCCGTACATGGCGGCCAGCAGCAGGCCCATCGCCAGCGGCGGCGTGAGCAATGCGACCAGCAGCAGTGCATCCACCAGCCACTGCCCCCGCATGCGATGGCGTGCGAGCCACCAGGCCAGCGGCGTGCCCAGCGCCACGATCGGCACCAGCGCCAGCAGGCTGTAACCCAGCGAGACCCGTACCGCGCCGCCATCGCCCTCGGCGAACCCGAAGTGGCGCCAGTCGGTGGCCAGCAGCAGGCCCACGAAAGGCAAGGCGAGCAGGCCTACGGCCAGCAGCGCCGGCGCAGCGGAAAGCCGCGGGCGCCACGGCATGGACGCGGCGTCGGGCGAAGGCGTCACAGCGCGTCGCCGTGCGGCGGGTCGTAGCCGCGTTCGCGCAAGGCCGCCTGCCCTTCGGCGCTCTGCAGCAGCTTGACGAAATCGGCGCCCAGCGCCGGCTGTTTCGCGTTGCGGAGCACCGTCGCGTAGAACACCAGCGGCTGCGCCTGCAGCTTTTTGCCGTCCGCCAGGGTCAAGCCTGCCTTGCCGTACCAGGCGTCCTGCATGGACGGCTGGGCCAGATCGATTTCGTCAGGGAGCGCCACGATGGGCAAGTGATGCGAGTACGCCGCGCTGGCGTAGCCGATGGCCGCATCGATCTGGCCGGCCTGCAGGCGCGACATCAGCGAGGGTTCGGCAAAGATCTGACTGGGATTCTGCAGGTCGCCGGCAATCTGCTCGAGCAGCTCGGGCTGCTTGTAATAGCGCTCCGCGAGCTGCAGCGTCAGCAAGGCATTGGCGCCCTGCGGGTCCACCGCGGGGTCGGTGCGGCCGAAGCGCAGGCCCGGCTGGCGCAGCACCTCGTACCACGGCTTCCCGCCGTGCGCGGCCGCGGCGAAATCGGCGGCGAAGCGGCTGCCCGGGCTGTAGATGACCACCATGCGCGTACTGGCGACCGGGACCGCGCGCGTGGCCAGCCCCGCCGCCTGCACCACTTTCACCGGCCCCGGCGTGATGGCCACGAAGACGTCCGCCTGCATCTGCTTCGCCGCAAGCAGGCGTGCCAGCGCGTAGGAACCCTGGCCGACGCCTTCATAGGTGGCGTCGTGCGCCTTGGCGAAGGCCGGCCCCAGCGACTGGTCCATCACCACGCCCATCGAGCCGGCGTACGCCACGCGCAGCACCGGCGCGTCGGCGGCCAGGGCCGTCATGCCGGCACACATCAGCAGCGGCGCCAGCCAGCGTTTCATCCATGCTGCGCATTTCATGCCCTGCCCTCCTTGCCGCCACGGCGATGACGCACGCTGTCGCGCACATCGACGTCGAACAGCACCTGCAAGGCTTCGTCGCCGGGCACCGGCAGGATCAGCGAAAGACCATCGCGGCTGGGCAGGCGCTGCGCAAAGGCGCGCACCTCGGCGTCGTCCAGGGTGACGCGCCAGCCGTCGTCCTCGCGCCGCCAGCCGGATGTCGTGCCCAGGACCAGTTGCTGGCGCTCGGTCTTTCCATCCGGCCAGCGGGTCTGGTTGTCCACGGGCAAGCCATCGAGCAAGCGCGAGAGCTCGGCCTCGTCGATGCGCAGGCGCAGCGACTGTTCCTGCAACTGCACCTTCATCCGGTCACCTCGTTCCATTGGGCTTCGGTATTGCAGTCCGCCAGCTGCGCGGCCTCCGCGGCCGTCAGCGGGATTTCCTCATGCCCGGACGTAGCCTGCAGCACGCGCAGCGACCGGCGGCGCGGGTCGTCCTGCCGCAGCAGCTCGTCGAGCGCCGCGCGGCTGCGCGAGTCAAGGCGCAGTCGCCACGGCAGCACGTGGCTGACGAAACCCAGGCTGCGCGCCTGCGGCCGTTCAGTGCGCAGGCGCTGCAGCAGGCCGGCCTGCAGCAGCGGCATGTCCACGGGAACCACCAGCAGATCGACGTCCTCCGCCTGGGCCCGCGCCACGCCCGCCAGCCCACCGAGCGGGCCGGCCTGAGGGATGGCGTCGGCGATGCCGCCGTACGCGGCGCGATCGCCGCTGACGCGCACCTCGTCGACACCCGCGGCGCGCAATACCGCCAGCTGGCGCTCGATCAGAGGCCGCCCTTGCCAGGCCAGCAAGGCCTTGTCGCGCCCCATGCGCGAAGACAGTCCGCCGGCCAGCACGACGCCGACGCAGTGCATCGGCTCAGTGTCCGTGCCCATGCCCGGCCTGCCGACCGTGGTCCGCGCCGGCGTGACGATCCTCCTCGCACAGGGAGCAGCCTTCGCTCCAGGCACTGTCGCCGTCGACGTAGTGCTCCTGCTTCCAGATCGGCGCTTCGTGCTTGACCGCCTCGATCGCCAGCCGGCACGCGCGGAACGCTTCGTCGCGATGCGGCGTGCCCGCGGCCACCACCACCGCCAGATCGTCCAACTGCAGCTTGCCCTTGGCGTGGGCGATGTAGAGCTTCAGCGGCGCGCCGACTTCCGCGCGCGCCCGCTCGCCGATGGCGCGGAACATGCGCAGCGCCAGCGGCTCGAACAGGTCGTAGCTGATGCCGGTCACCTGCCGGCCCACGTTGTGGTTGCGCACCTTGCCCACGAACACGGCGATGCCGCCGAAGCGCGGATCGGAAACGAACTCCAGCGCCGCGGCCACATCCAGCGCGGCGGTGCTGCGCTCGACTACGGCGACGCGGATGTCTTCCATGCTGTTCTCCATGCTCAACCTCCGCTCACCGGCGGCAGCACCGCCAGCTCCTGGCCTTCGGGCACGTCGCGATGGCCGTGCAGGATTTCCTCGGCGTTGGCGAACGCGGAAATCCGTACCAGCCCCGCATTCACCGCCGGCGCATGCTCGCGCACGTGCGCGGCCAGCAGCTCGCGCAACTGCGCAATGGTGCTGCCCGGCGGCACGTCCAGCTCGAGGTAACCGCGAGGATCCGCCTCGCGCAGGGCGCCGTACAGCGCGATCCGCACCTTCATGCCTCGCTCCACGCCCACTGCGGGCTTTCCAGGTGACCCAGGCCGCGGACGTCCACCAGGGTGCCGGCCGCCAGCTCCATGGCATCGGCGGGCACCGTGACCCAGGCGTTGGCGTCAGCCAGCGGCCGGATGCGGTAGGACTCCTGGCCCGGCAGCACGGTGACGGCAAGCTGCCCTTGCGCATCGATCGCCAGGCGCGACTTCAAGTAGAAATGCAGGCGCGGCTTCTTGGCGAAGGCCGCCGCCAGCGGCACGCGCCACGTCCGCTCGCGCGGCAGGCCGAGCATGGCGCGCAAGGCCGGTTCCACAAAGAAACGCAGCCCCGCCGCCACTGCGATCGGATTGCCGGGCAACCCGAAGAACAGCGTGCCGTCCGGCAGCTGTGCGAACAGCAGCGGCTTGCCGGGGCGGATCGCCACCTTGTGGAACAGCACCTCCGCGCCGAGCCGCTCCAGCGCGGCGGGCACGAAATCATAGCGGCCCATCGACACCGCGCCGGTGGAGATCAGCACGCGCGCGCCGGCTTCGCGTGCGCGATCAGCCGCCGCGACGAAGGCATCCACCTCGTCGCCCACCGTTTCGGCATGCACCAGCTCGGCGCCGGCGCGCGGTATCCGTGCCGCCATGAACGGACCGTTGGAATTGCGGATGAGCCCTGGCGTCAGCGGCGCGGCCGGATCATCGACCAGTTCGCGCCCCGTGCAGAACGCCGCCACACGCGGCCGGACGCTCGTCTGGACCGTCGCCACGCCCAGCGCCGCCAGCAGCATCAGATGCTGCGGCCCCAGCACGGTGTCCTTGGCCACCACGACGTCGCCCGCGGCCACGTCGGAGCCGGCCATGCGCACGTTCTGGCCCGCCGCCACCTCGGCCAGCAGCCGCACGCGCGCGGGCGAGTCCAACCGCTCGATCTGTTCCACCGGAATGACGCGATCCAGCCCGTCGGGCACGCGCGCGCCGGTCATGATTTCCCAGGCGCCGCGGGCGCCGTCGCGCACGCCGTCGCCCGCCGCCTGCTCGCCCACGACCGGCCATTCGCTGCCGGCGGGCAAGATGCCGGCGCCACCGCCGAGCGCATAGCCGTCCATCGCGGAGTTGTCGAACGGCGGCAAGGCGGAGGTGCTGGCTATCGGGTGCCGCAGCACGCGCCCCATGGCATCGACGGTGCGGCAGGTCTCCACCGGCAGCGGAGCGCAACGCTCCAGGATGATGCGCAAGGCCTCGGCCGGTTCGAGCAGCGGCTGGCTCATGCGTGGCCTCCGCCCGCCGCCATGCTCAGTGCGTGCGAAAGAATCGGCGCCAGGATGTCCATGCCTTCGGCCACCGCCTTCGCACTGCCAGGCAGCGCGATCACCAGGGTGTCCTTCACTAGCACCGCGTCCGCGCGGCTCAGCCAGGCCAGCGGCGTGTGCTGGCTGCTTTCGCTGCGGAACAGCTCACCGATGCCGTCGACGTGGCGGTCGGCCGCCAACGCCAGTGCCTCGGGCGTACGGTCGCGCGGACCGAGGCCCGTGCCACCTGTGCACAGCACCAGTCGCGTGCCGGCCTCGGCCAGTTCGCGCAGGCGCGCGGCCAGCGGCTCGGGTTCGTCGGGGCGCAGTTCGGCGTTGTCCGTGTCCGCACCGAGATCGCGCAGGCGCTGCACCAGCAGCGGACCGGCGGTGTCCTGGTAATCGCCGCGGCTGGCGCGGTCGCTCAAGGTGATCACCGCGGCGGACGCGCCTTCCAGCCGCGCTGTCGCGCGCGGCCGGTAATGCGCGCGCTCGGCATCGCTCATGCCGTCCGGATGCAGCCACAGCCCCTTCTTGCCGCCTTCCTTGAACAGCAGCCGGATCCCGCCGAGCGTGAGCGCCGGCTGCACCGGCTTGGTCAGGTCGTACAGCGTGAGCAAGGCGGCATTGACGCCGGCCAGCGCCTCCATCTCCACGCCGGTGCGGGCGAAGGTGGCCACTTCGCAATAGACACGGATGACCCGGCGCTCCGGCACGGGCTCGCAGCGCAGTTCGATGTATTCCAGCGGCAGCGGATGGCACAGCGGCATCAGTTGCGAGGCGTTCTTCGCACCCTGCAGGCCGGCGATCTCGGCCATGGCGATGGCGTCGCCCTTGGGCAGGCGCTTTTCGACGAGGTCTTCGTAGGCACTGCCGGGATGCAGTTCGCCGACCGCGACCGCGCGGCGCGCAGTGGCGCGCTTGCGGCGTACGTCGGCCATGTGGAAGTGAGCCGCGGGAGCGGGCGCGCGGGTGTCGCGCTCGGGCATGAATCAGCCTCCGGTGGATGCGAGGTGGGGGGTGATGCCGGTACGGCCTTCGTGCAGATGGTGCGTGCGCTCTTTCTGGCCGATCTGGCCGCCGATGGCGCGCACCAGATCGTCGAGCTGGCCGTCGTCCTGCAGGAACGGCCGCAACGGAATACCGAACTCCCCGAACAGGCACAGGCGAAGATCGCCGGTGGCGGTGACGCGCAGGCGATTGCAGCCGGCGCAAAAGTCCTTTGAGTATGGCGCGACGATGCCGATCCGGCCGGCGTAATCGGCATGCCGATATTCGCGCGCCGGCCCCGCGTCCTCGGCCCGCGGCAGCGCTTCCCAGCCCATGTCGCGCAGCCGGCTCTCCAGCGTTTCGGCGCGCACATGGCGATCGCGGAAGAAGGCGAGGTTGTCGCCGGTCTGCATCAGCTCGATGAAGCGCAGGCCCACCGGGCGGTCGCGCAGGTAGTCCAGCCAGGCCGGCAGCTCGCCGTCGTTCACGTCGCGCAGCAGCACCGCATTGAGCTTCACTGCGGGCAGGTCCGCGGCGAGCGCCATGTCGATGCCGGCGAGGATGTCGTCCAGCCGGTCCTGCCCGGTGATGCGCGCGAAGTTGGCGCGATCGAGGCTGTCCACGCTGATGTTGATCGCGTTGAGGCCAGCGTCCATCCATTCGCCCAGCCGGCGCGAAAGCAACGTGCCATTGGTGGTCATCGCCAGCTTGCGCACGCCCGGCACCGCCGCCGCGGTGCGCAGCACCTCGGTAAGGTCGTGGCGCACGGAGGGCTCGCCACCGGTGATGCGCAGCTTGTGCATGCCGAGCCGGGCGAAGCCGCGCAGCAGGCGCGAAATCTCGGCCAGGCCCAGCGGCGAGGCGGCGCCGGGCGCCGCGTGATAACCGTTGGGCAGGCAGTAGGTGCAGCGGAAATTGCAGGCCGGGATGACCGACAGCCGCAGATACGGAAAGCGGCGCCCATAACGGTCGGCCAACGGTGTCCCGGCGCCCGGCGACGGCAGCGGCGCTATGTTTTCCCGCTCTGGCGGAGAGCTGCTGACCACGGACACGGCGTTCTGTTTTCCTCGGGACTGCGGACCGGCACCCGGTCCGGGCGCGGCGCGCTCAACGGCCTTCATGCCGCCGTGGCGCCAGATCGGCCCCGGCGGCGCATGGCCACCAGTATGGTCGTTGACGCCCCGGGACACCAAGCCTTCGCCGCGCGGTTCCGTGACATGCCGCCCATCACCTGCCATGCACACTCAAGGCGAACGTCGCTTGGCCACTTCGTCGGCGGTCAGCGCGGCTGGCTTGCCGCCGAAATGCGTCAACACGAAGTTGCCCAGCGCCGCGACTTCCGCGTCAGTGTACGCCCGCCCGAACGACGGCATGAACGCGCCATGCGGCCCCTGCGCGCCCTGCAGGATCACCTGCGTCAGGTTGTGCGCCTCCGGGTCGTTCGCCGAGCGCGCGCCCAGCAGCGCTGCCTCCTCGCCTTGGCGTCCCTGGCCGTTCCACAGATGACAGGCCGCGCAGGCACCCTGGAACAGATGCTGGCCCAGGCCGCCCTGGGCCAGCTCGGCCGCGCCCGGCGCCATGGCCGTCGAGGCCAGCGCCAGCGGCGGGCGCTCGTTCACTTCGCTGCCGGAAGGACCTTGCTGCGGCTTGACCTCGCGCAGGTAGGCGACCAGCGCGCCGATGTCCTCGGGGGTCAGGTAGCGCAGGCTGTGCTCCACCGCCTCGCCCATCGGGCCCGACGCCGTGCCCCGGCCGGTCGCATGACCCTTGGAGAGGTAGTCGGCGATCTGCTGGTCGGTCCAGCTGCCGATGCCGTAGGTCTTGTCGGAGGTGATGTTGTAGGCGCGCCACCCTTGCAGCACCTCGCCGGACAGCGCCTGGCCGGACTTCATCGCGAACAGCGCATTGCGCGGCGTATGGCACTCGCCGCAGTGGCCGAGCGCGGTGGCCAGGTAAGCGCCGCGATTCCACGCCTCCGGCTTGCCTTCGACCGGCTGGAAGCGTTCCTTGCGCAGGAACAGCGCGTTCCACATCGCCAGCGCCCAGCGCTGGTTGTAGGGAAAGGACAGCTCGTTCGGCCGCGCCGGCGCATTCACCGGCGGCAGGCTGAACAGGTAGGCCTTGATGGCGAGCACGTCGTCGCGGCTCAACGCCGTATAAGAGGTGTACGGAAACGCCGGGTACAGCGGCTGGCCGTCCTTGCGCACGCCGGCATGCAGGGCGCGCACGAAGGCCTCATCGCTGTAGCCGCCGATGCCGGTGTCCTGGTCCGGCGTGATGTTGGTCGAATAGATGGTGCCGAACGGCATCTTGAAAGCGACGCCGCCGGTGAACGGCTTGCCGCCGGGCACCGTATGGCAAGCCGCGCAATCGGCCGCGCGCGTGAGGTATTCGCCGCGTGCCACAGGGTCCGTGAGGCTGGCCGGCGCGCCGGCGGCGGCCGGCTGCGGCGCCTGGGTTTCCTTGCCGTCGCGCACGGTCAGCCACGCGTAGATGGCGAAGGCCACGAAGCCGACGATCACGATGGCCACCAGCGCAAGAATGGCGCGTACGAGTTTCATGCCTGCCCCCTCGCCGCTGCGGCGGCTTCGTCACGCGCGTCGGTCACCACGGCCTTCAGCGCCTCGCCCCCCTGCACCAGGGCGGCGCGATCGATCGGGTACTTGCGCAGCCTGACGCCGGTGGCGGCATGGATGGCGTTGATCAAGCTGGGGAACGCCATCACCGTGCCGGTCTCGCCGATGCCGCCGGGCGTTTCCTTGCTGTCGACGAGGTGCACTTCGACCGGCGGCGTCTCGTTGATGCGCATCATCCGGTAGTCATTGAAATTGCGCTGTTCCACCACGCCGTTCTTGATGGTGATGCCGCTGTACAGCGCGGTGCTCCAGCCGAAGATCAGGCCACCCTGCACCTGCGCTTCCACCGTGTTCGGGTTGACCGCCACGCCGCAGTCCACCGCGGCGACGGCGCGCCGCAACTTCACCTCGCCCTGCGGCGAGACCTCCGCCTCCACGATCACGCACAGATAGCTGCCGAACGGCGCCGCGAGCGCGACGCCGCGTCCGACCCGCGCCGGCAGCTTGTCCTTGCCCCAGCCGGCCTTCTCCGCGGCCAGGTTCAGCACGGCGAGCGCGCGCGGGTTGTTCTTGAGCAGGCCGCGGCGGTACTCCACCGGATCCTTGCCCGTGGCGAACGCCAGCTCGTCGACGAAACCCTCGACGGTGAAGATGTTGTGGGTCGGCCCCACGCCGCGCCACCAGCCCACGTGCAGGCCCGCCGGCATGTCGTGCCGCACCCATTCCACCTTGAGGTTGGGCAGGTCGTAAGGCGGCTGGTCGGCACCTTCGACGGTGTCGGAATCCAGGCCGTTCTTGCCCATCGCGGCCGGCGCGAAGATCGCCAGCACCGACGCACCGGCCACGCGGTCCCGCCACGCCACGGGCTTGCCGTCGGCATCGAGCGTGGCCGAAATGTGGTCGTAGTAGGCAGGTCGGTAGCGGTCCTGCGCCAGGTCTTCCTCGCGCGTCCACACCACCTTCAGCGGGTAGCCCACCTGCCGTGCGAAGGCCACGGCCTGCTCGATCGGGTCCTCGAACAGGCGCCGGCCGAAGCCGCCGCCCATGTACTGGTTGTGCAGCACGATGGACTCGGGCGGCAGCCCGGTGATCTTCGCCGCCACGTCCACACCGCGCGCCGGCACCTGCGTGCCGGTCCAGATCTCGCAGCCGTCGGGGCGCACGTGGACCACGGCGTTCAGCGGCTCCATGGTGGTATGCGCCAGCAGCGGATGCTCGTAGATCGCCTCGATCACCTTGCCCTTGGCGCCGTCCACGTGTCCCACTTCGCGCCCAAGAATGGGCGTGCCGTTCTTCGATGCGTCCGCCAGGTCCTTGAACAGCTGCTCGGTGGAAAAGTGCGCGTTGGGGCCGTGGTCCCAGACGATGTCCAGCGCCTCCAGCGCCTGCTTGGCGGCCCAGAAATGTTCGCCGACCGCGGCGACCGCATTGTCGAGCTTCAGCACGGCGACGAAGCCGGGCACCTGCCTCGCGCGCGTTTCGTCCACCGACACCAGCTTGCCGCCGAACACGGGGCAGGCGCGCACGGTGGCGATCTTCATGTCCGGCACGCGGATGTCGATGCCGAACGGCAGCGAGCCGTCCACCTTGCCCGCCGTGTCGACGCGGCGCATCGGCTTGCCGATCAGCGCGAACGCGCTGGCGTCCTTCTCTTTCACCTTTTCCGGCACCGGCAGCTGCGCCGCGGCGTTGGCGACGTCGCCGTAGCCCACGCTGCGCCCGCTGCCCTGGTGATGGATGACGCCGCGCGCCACGGTGCACTCGGCCGGGTCCACCTTCCAGCGCGCGGCCGCCGCGTTGACCAGCAAGGTGCGCGCGGCGGCGCCGGCCTGGCGCATGGTGGTCCAGCAATAGCGGATCGTGGTCGAGCCGCCGGTGGCCTGCTCGCCCAGCAGCGGATTGGCGTAGAGCTTGCGATTGGGCGGCGCATGCTCGACGGTGATCTGGTCCAGCCCCAGATCCATTTCCTCGGCCAGCAGCGTGGCCTGTCCGGTGTAGGCGCCCTGCCCCATCTCGATGCTCGGCATCACTAGTTGCACCGCGCCGTCGGTGCCGACGCGGATGAAGGCATTGGGCGCGAACGCGGCATCGCCGGCCTCGATCCGGCCGGCCACCACGCGGCCCAGCACTTTCGCGCCGCCCCCGAGCCACAGGAACGCCACCACCAATCCGCCCATCTTCAGCGCCTGGCGCCGCGACGGGTTCTTCGGGCCGTCTTCGCCGAACGGCAGATCGGGTCGCTGGTTCATGCCACGCCCTCCACGCGGACGAACGGCAAGACGGCGGCCGTGGATGCCGGCGCTTCGTTCGGAAGGGTCTGCGGCACCAGCTTCTTGCCGGTGGCCGCCTGCTTGATCGCATCGCGGATGCGCACGTAGGTGCCGCAGCGGCAGATGTTCCCCGCCATCGCCACGTCGATCTCCGCATCGCTCGGTTCCGGCGTCGCGGCCAGCAAGGCGGTGGCCGACATGATCTGGCCCGGCTGGCAGTAGCCGCACTGCACCACCTCGATGTCCAGCCAGGCCTGCTGCACCTTCTTGCCGACGGCGGTGGCGCCGACACCCTCGATGGTGGTGATGGCCTTGCCCACGGCCGCGGCCACGGGCAGCACGCATGAGCGCACGGCGGCGCCGTCCAGGTGCACGGTGCAGGCCCCGCATTGGGCGATGCCGCAGCCGAACTTGGTGCCGGTCAATCCGATCACGTCGCGCAGCACCCACAGCAGGGGCATGTCGTCCGGAACCTCGACCGACTTCGATTCTCCGTTGACGTTCAAGACGAACATGGTTGCCTCCGCGTTGGCATGGGCGTGGTGAATGGGCGACGACGTGCGCTATCCGGCATGGGCGGCCTGCCAGCGGCGGTAGTCGTGCGGTGTATCGATGTCGATCCGGGCCTCGGGCATGGGCACGCCATGCACCTCGCCGGCATGGCGAAGCAGCAGGCGGCGCGCACCTTCCGGCCCGTCCAGCGCTTCCAGTTCGTCGAAGAAGCGCGCCGGGAAGAGGCAGGGCGCGCCTTGCACGCCATCGCCGTGGGCCGACGCCACGATCGATGCGGGCGCGGCTTCCGACGCTGCAACCAGCGCGCGCAGATGCGTCGCACCGATGGCCGGCTGGTCGGCGAGGCAGATGACGATGGCATCGAGCGCGGCGCGGCGCCGGCGCATATGCCGCACGCCGAAGGCCAGCGAACTGCCCATGCCGTCCGGCCACCGGGCGTGGAGCACCGTTTCCGCCGCGAGACCATGCAGCGCGTGCGCGACCGCTTCGCCATGCGCGCCGATCACCACGGTCACCCAGGGCGACACCGCCAGCGCGGCGCGCGCCATGCGGCGCGCCATCGGCTCGCCGTCGACGACGAGCAATTGCTTCGCCGCGCCGTAGCGCGAGGCCTCGCCGGCAGCGAGCAGCACGACACCGATGGCGCGGCCGCGGTTCATGCGTGGATGGGACCTCGCACGTGGCTAAGCCGCCGCCCTGATCCGGCATTCAGCGCGGCCATGATTTCGGCCGCGATGGAAAGCGCGATCTCCTGCGGCGTCTCCGAACCGATATCCAGGCCGGCCGGCGCATGGATCGCGGTCGCCGTCTGCGGGACGGCGTCATGGATGCGGCGCGCGCGCTCGCGCGAACCGAGCACGCCAAGATAAGCGAGGGACAGCGGCGCCAGCGCCCTGACATAGGCCAGGTCGCGCTCCGCATGATGGGTCATGACGACCACCGCGGTGCGCCGGTCGAAGGGAAACGCCCGCGGCAGCGCCTCGGGCGCGGCATGCAGCCAGCTGGCCAGGCCATCGAGCCGCGGCGGCATGGGCGTGGCCGGCAAATGATCGACCACGGCGACCTGCCAGCCCAGTCCGCGCGCCAGCCGCGCCAGCGCCACGGCGCCCTCGCCGTAGCCGACGATGACCAGCGCCGGTTTCGGCCGCCACGGTTCGATCAGGACTTCCAGCGGCGAGCCGTCGACCTCGGCGCGTTCGACGAAGGCCGTTCCGCTGTTCGCTGTTTCGGCCATCGCATCGATGCGCTCGGCCAGCGCCGACGACGGAATATCGGTCCAGCGCCCAGAGGCGTGACGGATCAGCCGCCACGGCCGCGGCATCGGCGCCGCGTCATCGCGCGAAAACACCGTGGCGACGGTCCCGTGGGAACGGTCATCGTGCAAGCGCGCCAGCTCGTCCAGGAAATGGAAGTCGCGCGGCTGGACCAGCGGCTCGATGAGCACGTCCAGTTCGCCGCCGCACCCCACTTCCATCAGCAGATCGAGGTTCGATTCGCGGTTGTAGGGCACTACTGCCGCGGCGCGCGCTTCCATCACGCGTTGCGCGCGCAACACGATGTCGCGTTGCGGACAACCGCCCGCCAGGGCGCAGGTAACCTCGCCGTCGGCATGCACCAGCATGCTCGCGCCGGCGCGACGGAAGGTCGACCCCTGGGTACGCACGATGGTGGCCAGCGCCGCCGGTTCGGGCGTCTGGCGTGCACGCAGCTGTTGGACTGCCGCAAAGAGTTGAAGGAACTCTTGCGAAGCATTCATGGGAATCGCCCGGCCAGGAATGGCGCAGCCATGCTAGTCGTCGATGATGGCCGTGGCAATAAACTTTCGGGTAGATCGAAAGCCGGGATTCCCCCGGACAAGACCCCGACGGCCACTTACCCGACAGGGCGTTGTGACGTCCCGTCGCGGCGAGGCGGCGGCACGCGCCGCCCCGCCCTCCCGCTGATCAGTGATGACGGTCGAGATCGCGCTGGCGATCGTTTTCCTTGCCGATTTCCTTCTGCACTTTGCCGGCGTTCTTTTCGAGGTTGCCGGCCGCTTCCTTCACCGGATTGTCGGTGACTTTGCCGACGCCTTCCTTGATGGCGCCCTTGACCTGGTGCTTGGTACCTTCGATGCGATTCTTGTCCATGGTTTTCCTCCTGCCGCTGCATGGCGACGCATGAGGTTGTAAGCATCGGCGCGTGCCTCGACCGTGAAAATTACGGAAGACAAAAGCTAGTTTGGAACGTCCATTAAGCGACGTGTGCATGCTTGTTAGCGCAGCGGCAAATCGATGGAGAGAAAATGTGTGCGCGACGTGCACGCGACCCTCGCACCCACATGCGAGCCATGCTCGACCTCGCCTCGCAGCAGGCGCCTTGCCGCCGGATTCACGCGCATCCACCGCGCGATTCACGGACGCACTGGAAGCATGGCCCGCATGACGAGCCGAAGTGCGCCGCCCTCCTCGACGCCGGAAGCCGACGCCAAGGCCGAGGGCCTGATCTACGTACGCGACGACGAGCCTGGCCTGCGGCGGCGACGGCGCGGCAAAGGCTTCTTCTACGTCGACGCGCGCGGACGGCGCGTCACGAATGCGGCCGAGCTGGAGCGCATCCGCCGCCTCGCCATTCCGCCCGCCTACGTCGATGTCTGGATCTGCGCCCACCCGCGCGGCCACCTGCAGGCCACGGGACGCGATGCGCGCGGACGCAAGCAATACCGTTATCACCCGCGCTGGCGGCGCGTGCGCGACGAAGGCAAGTTCGTGCACATCTGCGCGTTCGGCAAGGCCCTGCCGCGCATCCGGCGGAAAGTCAGCGCGGACCTCGCCCGGTCCGGCTGGCCCAAGGAGAAAGTCCTCGCCTTGGTCGTGCGCATGCTCGACCGTACGCACATCCGCGTGGGCAACGAAAGCTACGTCCAGGAAAACGGCAACTACGGATTGACGACGCTGCGCGCGCGCCACGCACGCGTCGAATCCGGCCGGCTTCGCCTGAGCTTCCGCGCGAAGAGCGGCAAGCAGAGCGAGGTGGTCCTGAACGATCAGCGCCTCGCGCGCCTGGTGCGCCGTTTGCAGCATCTCCCCGGGCAGCGGCTGTTCCAGTACTTGGACGACGACGGCCAGGTCCGCGCCATCGACTCGGGCATGGTCAACGACTATCTGCGCGAGGCCAGCGGCGGCGACTTCACCGCCAAGGATTTCCGCACCTGGGCCGGCACGGTCCATGCCATCGGCCTGCTGGCCGGCATACCGCTCGGAGAGAGCCAGCGCGCGCGACAGGAATCCGTGCGGCAGGTCGTCTGCGAAGTGGCGAGCCTGTTGCGCAACACGCCGGCCGTCTGCCGCGCTTCGTACATCCATCCGCGCGCGCTCTCAGGCTGGGAGGACGGCAGCCTTCAACAGTGCGTGCCGGCCACCCTGGGCAACCAGCGGCGGAAGCTGGAGCAGGCAGCGCTGCGATTCCTGCGATCGAAGTAAGCCGCATCGAAATAAATCGCGAACTGGTTTGCACGGTGGCGGTCCGCGCGATGCGTACCGCTGCGTATGCTCGCGCCATCCTCTCCGCGTGATCACTTATGCCCACCGGCTCGCGACAACTGTCACGATCGCGCCGTTATAGTCGGCCGTCTACCCGCAACACCGGAGCATCCATGAACCGCTGGTCCCGCCTTGCCCTGTCCTTCGCCCTCGCCGCCCTCGCCTTGCCCGCCATGGCGGGAGAGCTCACGGTGATGAGTTTCAACGTCCGCACCCTGAATGCTCAGGACGGACCCAATGCCTGGGACAAGCGGCGCGCGCTGTTCGCCGACACGATCCGCCAGATCCATCCGGACGTGATCGGCACGCAGGAGCTGTTCAAGCAGCAGGCCGACGAAACGGTCGCCGCGCTGCCGGAATACACCTGGTTCGGCCGCGATCGCTTCGGCAAGCACACCGAAGAACACATGGGCATCTTCTACCGGAAGGACCGGCTCAAGCTCGTCGAGTCCGGTGACTTCTGGCTGTCCGACACGCCCGACAAGGCCGGCAGCATCACCTGGGGCAATGTGTTCCCGCGCATGGTGAACTGGGCCCTGTTCGAACGCCTGGACGACCACAAGCGCTTTTATCTGCTCGACACGCATTTCCCCTACCGTGACCAGGACGAGGATGCCCGCACGCGCAGCGCGAAGGAAATCGCCGCCTGGATCGCGAAGCTGCCGCAAGACGTGCCGGTAATCTTCACCGGCGACTTCAATACCGAACCGACCAGCCAGGCCCACGCCGTCCTCACCGCTTCGCTGAAAGACGCATGGCAGACCGCGCCGAAGCAGGAAGGGCCGGCGAAGACCTTCCACGACTTCACCGGCAAGCCCACGGTGCAGATCGACTGGATCCTCTATCGCGGCGCCAAGGCCGAATGGGTGCGCACCGTCACCACCTCGAAGGACGGCCGCTACCCCTCCGACCATTTCCCCGTAGCGGCCCAATTCACGCTCTGAAACTTTGCACGCGAGGGCGGGCGCCACGTCCGCCCGCCCTCGCGGCTCGGCTGACGCAAGACATTCCCCCGTGGAATGAGTGAAGTTCCCCGGCGCCGCGTATCGCGACCGGAGGGCGCCGCCTACCATGCGCAGCGTCCCTCCTCACGCGGAATTCCCCATGTCTACGCATCACGCCCCGGCGCTGTCCCGGACGACGCTCTTTGCCATGGCCCTGGCGGCCGGGCTGGCCGTCGCCAACATCTATTACAACCAGCCGATGCTCGAAGTGATCGGGCAGAACCTGCACGATCCGCGCGCCAGCGGCTGGATTCCCACCGTGACCCAGCTCGGCTACGCCGCCGGCCTGCTGTTCCTGGTGCCGCTGGGCGACATGCTGGAGCGGCGGCGGCTGATCGTGGCGCAGTTCCTGGTGCTCGCCCTGGCCCTGGTGGTCGCGGCGATCGCGCCGAACCTGGCGACGCTCGCGCTGGCATCGGTGCTGGTGGGCGCCGCCGCCACGGTCGCGCAGCAAATCGTGCCGTTCGCCGCCATCCTTGCGTCGCCCGCGAAACGCGGCGCCGCGATCGGCACGGTGATGAGCGGCCTGCTCACCGGCATCCTGCTCAGCCGTACCGTGGCCGGCGCCGTTTCCAGCACTGCCGGCTGGCGCGCGATGTTCTGGCTCGCCGTGCCCGTGGCGGTGATCGGCGCCGCACTCATGCGCCGCACCCTGCCTGCGCACCATCCGCGCGAACCGCTGCGCTACGGCCAGGTGCTCGGCTCGCTGCGCCGGCTCTGGACCAGCGAACCCGTGCTTCGCCGCGCCGCCGTGATCCAGGCCCTGCTGTTCGCCTCGTTCTCGGCCTTCTGGACCACACTGGCCGCGCGCCTAGCGCAGCCGCCGCTGCATCTGGGCGCGGCCGCGGCGGGCTTGTTCGGCATCGTCGGTGCCGTGGGCGTGGCGATGGCGCCGCTGGCCGGGCGCGTCGCCGACCGCAAGGGACCGGCGCCGGTGATCGCGACGGGTGCGGCAGCGACGATCCTGGCCTGGCTGATCTTCGGCGCCTGGCCTGGCCTGTGGGGGCTGATCGTGGGCGTGGTGGTGCTGGACTTCGGCGTGCAGATCGCCCTGGTCTCCAACCAGCACGTCATCTACGGCCTGCACCCGGAATACAAGAGCCGCCTCAATACCTTGTTCATGACCACCATGTTCATCGGCGGCGCCCTGGGTTCCTTCGCCGGCGCGACCGCATGGAACCGCTACGGCTGGACCGGTGTGGCCGTGCTGGGCGGCGTGCTGCCCGCCGCCGCGCTCGCCCTGAGCCTGCTGCAACGGCGCCAGGGTCACGCAGCCGCGCCGGCCCACGAGGGGGAGCCGTCGTGAGCCTGCGCATCGGTATCGCGGGCGGCTCCGTCGGCGGCCTGTTCGCGGCGGTGCTGCTGGCCCGGCAAGGACACGACGTCACGGTGATGGAGCGCGCGCGCCACGGCCTGGCCCGCCGCGGCGCCGGGCTGGTGGTGCAGGAGCAGGTCCTGCGCATCCTGCGCCAGGTCGGGCTCGAAGCGCTGGCCGAGCAAGGCGTCTGGGCGGAGGAACGCATCGCGCTCGACCGCGCCGGCCGGATCGTTTCGCGCGAGGCGCGCCGGCAGATGCAGATGTCGTGGGATTCGCTCTACGACGGCTTCCGCCGCTTGCTGCCCGCGCCGCAGTACCTCACCGGTGCGACCGTGCGCACGGCCGCGGCCAATGCCGACGCTGCCCGGGTGACGCTGGACGATGGCCGCACGCTCGCCTTCGACCTGCTGATCGGCG
This sequence comes from Dyella sp. BiH032, assembly GCF_031954525.1. NCBI lineage: Bacteria > Pseudomonadati > Pseudomonadota > Gammaproteobacteria > Lysobacterales > Rhodanobacteraceae > Dyella > Dyella sp. BiH032. Next base: position 2,698,677 of record NZ_CP134867.1, on the reverse strand, counting down.
CGGACGGCCAGGCATCCATCACGCGCGATGCCGTCAACGCCGCAGCGCCGAGCCACCCGGCGTACGCCGGCTACGTCGCCTGGCGCGGCCTGATCCCGGAACGGGAAATGCCGGCCGCCGCGGCACAGGTGCTGTTCGACCGCATGGCCTTCCACCTGGGGCCCGGCTCTCATGCTCTGGGCTATCTCGTGCCCGGCGCCGACGGCCAGACGGCGCCCGGCGAGCGCCGCTACAACTGGGTGTGGTATCGCCCACTGGGAGCGGAGGTCTTGCGCGAGCTGCTCGGCCAGGCGCGCCATGCCGGCGCGCTGTCGCTGGGGCCGGGCGAACTGCCGCAGGCACTGCGCGACACCCTGGTCGCCGATGCGCAGGCCAAGTTGCCGCCGCCCTTCGCCGCCGCGGTAGCCGCCGAAGCGCAGCCGTTCGTGCAACCGATCTACGACTATGAAAGCGCGCGCATGGTCAACGGCCGCATGGTCCTGCTCGGCGATGCCGCTTTCATCGCGCGGCCGCACACCGCCATGGGCGTGGCCAAGGCCGCGGGGGACGCGATGACGCTGGCGTCCATGCTCGCGCGCCTGCCGCTGGACGAGGCGCTCGCCGCCTATGAGCAGGCGCGTCTTCCGCAAGGGCGGGCCGTGGTCGACTACGGCCGCCGCCTGGGCCATTCGCTGGCGATGCCGGGCGCCTGACGCCGACCGGCGCGGACGCGGATCAAGCGCCGGTGTCCAGCTCCTCGCCGAAGCGCACCGGCAAGTCCGCATGGAGCAGCTGCTCCACATAGGCGGCGAAGGCCCGCGCCCGCGCGGGCGGCAGACGTCCGGACGGATAGACGGCCCACGCATCCATGGCCGGCTGCGACCACTCTTCCAGGACCTCGACCACTTCGCCGCGCGCCAGCTCTTCTTCGAACACCCACGTCGAGGTCGCGGCCATGCCCAGGCCGGCAAGCACGGCCTCCCGCAAACCCTCCATCGCGCTGACGATCAGCCGGCCGCGAACCGGCACCTGCACGGCCTCCTCGCCCCGGCGCAGGTCCACCGTGGCCGGCGTCTTGCCGCGCGTGTAGATGACGAATTCGTGCCGCGCCAGGTCGACCGGTTCGCGCGGCACGCCGTGGCGCCGCAGATAGGCGGCGGAGGCGACCAGCACGCGGCGGGCACTGGCCAGCTTGCGCGCGGTCATCGAGGAGTCGTCCAGCGGCCCGAGCCGGATCGCCATGTCCGCGCCTTCGCGCCGCAGGTCCACGTTGCGGTCGTCCAGCCGGATGTCCAGCGTCAGCGCCGGATGCTCGGCCAGGAACGGGCCGAGGTGCGGGATGATCCGCATGCGCGCGAACGTCACCGGCGAGCATACGCGCAGCACGCCTTCCAGCGCGGCGCCCTCCCCGCGCGCGGCCTGCTCGGCTTCCTCCAGGTGATGCAGCGCCTGCAGCGCATGCTCGTAGAAGAGCCGTGCGGGTTCGGTGGGATGCAGCCCGCGCGTGCTGCGGACGAACAGGCGCGTGTCCAGCCGCTGCTCCAGCTGCGAGATCGACTTGGAAACGGCCGGCTGCCCCAGGCCGAGCCGCCTGGCCGCGGTGGAGAACGAACCGGCTTCCATCACGGCCACGAAGGCCTGCATCGTCGTCAGGCGGTCCACGCATTCCTCGCCGCTCGGAGGCGCGGAGGCCCATCCATCCGCGCGCGCCATGCGGCCAGCAAAACACCGCATGCGCCGACGATCTTACGCAATGCCGCGGTCCCGGCCGCCGCCCCGATCGGGTAATTCTTCGGCGCCGCCCACGGCTGCGTGCCTCACGCGGCCGGTTGCAACTCCACCTTCAGCCAGCCCGGCTTGCGCTGGTCGAACGCGGCATAGGCAGCCACCGCGTCGTGCATGGGCTCGACCTCGGTCAGCACGTCGGCCGGATCGAACACGCCGGAGGCGACCAGGTCGAGCAGGTGCGGCACGTACTTGCGGTGGTTGCAGTTGCCCATGTGCAGGGTGATGTTCTTGTTCATCGCCTTGCCGATCGGGAACTGAGTGAATTCCTCCGGGTAGACGCCGACGATGGACAGGGTGCCGGCCTTGGCCAGGGCGTCGATCGCCCATTCCAATACCTGGGAAGGCGCATCGCCGGGCTGGTAGCGATGCGCCTTGCCGCCATCGCCATGGCCATCGCCGTCCTGGGCCGGGTGGGTATGCGCGTGTTCCGCATCCACGCCCACCGCGTCGATGGCACGGTCGGCGCCGATGCCGTTGGTCAGCGCCAGCACCGTCTGCACCGGGTCCTCGCGATCGAAGTCGACGACTTCCGCGCCCTGGCGCTGCGCCATCGCCAGCCGATTCGGTTCGTGGTCGATCGCGATGATGCGGCCGGCGCCCATCAGCCGCGCGCTGACGATGGCGGCGATCCCCACCGGCCCGCAGCCGAACACCGCCACCACGTGGCCGGGATGGATGTCGGCCATGTCGGCGGCGTAGTAGCCGGTGGGGAAGATGTCCGACACCAGGATCGCCTGGTCGTCGCTGACGTCGTCCGGCACTTTCACCATGCCGACGTGGGCGAACGGCACGCGCACCTTTTCCGCCTGCATGCCATTGAACGCGCCGGACGCCTCCGGCCCGCCGAAGAACGCCGTGCCTGCGCGCTTGCCGGCCGGGTTGGCCCCGTCGCACTGGGCGAAGTAGCCGGCCCGGCAGTAGGCGCAGCTGCCGCAGGCAATGGAGGAACAGATCACCACGCGGTCGCCTGGCCGGAAGTTGCGCACCATGTCGCCGACCTGCTCCACGATGCCCACGCCCTCGTGGCCCAATACCGTCCCCGGCTTCATGCCCTTAAGCGAACCGCGCACGAAATGCAGGTCGGTGCCGCAGATGGCCGAGGCAGTGAGACGCACCACGGCGTCGGTAGGCTGTTCGAGCGTCGGCTCGGGCACGTCGTCCATGCGGATGTCGTTGACGTCGTGAAATACGAGGGCTTTCATCGGTTTCCTCCAGGTTTCTCCGGGCGGCGGCACGCGCGCGCCGCCGTGGGTGAACGGGATGCCTGGATGGAAACCGTTAGGCGGTTAGCGCGTCGTTGCCTTCGTGTCGACGGACTCCTGCACGCTCGCGGGCGGCGCCCTCCGCCCGGCGATCCGCCGCGGCCGGCCCCTGCTCGTGTCCGGCCGGTTCGCGCAGGTGCAGGCGAAAGCCACCGGCGCCCTCGTTCTCCAAGCCCGGCTTCAGGGTGAGCGCCGGGATGTCGTAATCGCCGAAGTTCTGCCGGCGGAACGGGATGGGTGCCTGCGTCCACAAGGCATCCAGCCGCGCGGCCAGCTCGCTTTCGATGCCGGCGGCGCGCGCCTCGTCCATCCGGTGCGCGCGGTAGACCACGAACGGCGGTAGCACGTCGAAGCCGGGATAGAACAGGACACCGTGATGGATGGGAAACAGCAGGTCATCGATCGGTCCGTTGATGCCGCGCACGGTGTAGTGCGATTCCCAGCCACCGGCCGTCACCACCAGCATCGCGCGCTTGCCGGCCAGCATGCCTTCGCCGTAGCGGTCGCCCCAATGCTGGTCCGAATGCTCGCCCACGCCGTAGGCGAAACCGTGCGCGTACACGCGGTCGACCCAACCCTTGAGGATGGCCGGCATGGTGAACCACCACAGCGGGAACTGCAGGATCACCGCGTCGGCGCGGCGCAGTTTGTCCTGCTCGGCCTGCACGTCCGGCGCCTGCGTGCCGGTCTCGAGCGCGTGTTGCGAATCTTCCATGGGCCGGACGCGCTCGTCGGGCGCCAGGTGAGCGAAGTCGGCGCGGTCGAGCGTAGCCTTCCAACCCATGGCGTAGAGATCCGATACCTCCACGACATGGCCCTGGGCGCGCAGGCGGTCGACCATGAAGTCCTTCATCCGCGCGGTGAGCGAACGCGGCTCGGGATGGGCGTAGACGATCAGGATGCGCTTGGCGGCGGGATGCATGGGCAATCTCCGAACAGAAGCGGCACGGCGGCCGCGATGGACGTACGATATCGGCGAACCGCTCTCGACAGTGGCTCCATTCATTCCATTCAATGATTCCTCATGGGCGCCAATAAACTCCCATCCGATCCGCTCGACGGCGTCGCCGTCTTCGTCCAGGCCGCGGAAGCCGGCAGCTTCGCCGAGGCCGCGGCGCGCCTTCAGCTCACCCGCTCGGCGGTGGGCAAGGCCATTGCGAAGCTGGAGCAACGCCTGGGCACGCGCCTGTTCCACCGCACCACCCGCAGCCTCGCCCTCACCGAGGACGGCCAGGCGTATTACGAACGTTGCGCGCGGGCGCTGACCGAACTGGAAGCTGCCGAAGCCGAGCTCGAACGCGGCCACCGGGAGCCGCGCGGACGCCTGCGCGTGAGCGTGCCGGTGCTGTTCGGCCGGCGCTGCGTGGCGCCGGTGTTGCGCGCACTGGTGCTGCGTCATCCGCAACTGGAACTGGACGTGACCTTCAGCGATCGCCGCGCGGATCTGCTCGAGGAAGGCATCGACCTGGCGGTGCGCGTCGGGCCGCTGCCGGACAGTTCGAGCCTTGCGGTGCGCGGCCTGGGCCTGCAGCACATGGGGATCGCGGCGGCGCCCGCCTACCTCGATGCCCATGGCAGGCCGGACACGCTGGAGGCCCTGGACGGCCATCGCGGCATCGTGCGCCACCACAACGGCGTCGACGTGCCCTGGGCGGTGCTGGACGACGAGGGACGTCCGCATCATCCGAAGATCGACGTGCGTATGCGCCTGGACGACCTGCAGGCAATCGCCGATGCCGCGGTAGCCGGCGTGGGTCTGACCTGGCTGCCGTGCTGGCTGCTCGCGCCGCATGTGCGCGCCGGGGAGCTGGAATGGGTGCTGGGCCACCGCCGCTCGCGGCCCATGGCGATCCATCTGGTCTGGCCGCACTCCCGTTACCTGCCTTCGAAGACGCGCGCGGCCATCGACGCCCTGGCGGAAGCCATCCCGCCCCTGCTGGCCGCTCCGCTGGATGCGTGAACACGATCGCAGGCCAGATGCCGCGAGGCTTTGCAGGATCGGCGCTTCCGGGACGCTGTGTTAAGGTCGGGCCCGCTACTGGCATAGGAAACATACATGGCCATCAATCTGAAGACCCTTTCGCCGTCGGAGCTGGAATCGCTGATCAGCACGGCCCGCTCGCAACTGGAGCATTCGCGCAGCCGGCAGATCGCAGAGGTGCGCGGCAAGATCGAGGCGCTGCTCGATTCCGCCGGCCTCGCCCTCGGCGACGTCTTTCCGCGCCAGGTCGCCAAGGGCAGGAAGGGCAAGGCGAGCGTGCCGGCCAAGTACCGCAACCCCGAGGATCCCAGCCAGACCTGGAGCGGCCGCGGCAAGCGCCCGCTGTGGCTGGTGGCGCTGCTCAAGAAGCGCGGCGTGACGCTGGACAGCCTGCTCATCGACGGCGCCGGCCGCGCCTCGCCGGCCACTGCCCGCAAGGGCGCTGCCAAGTCGGCCAGCAAAGCCACGAAGAAGGCCGCGAAGAAAGCCGCGAAGACCACGCGACGCGCGCGCAAAGCCTGAGCTTCCGGCATCGCCGTCGCGAGCCCCGTGCGCTGGACCGTTGCAGGTCCCGCACGGGGCTTTCTTTTTGGCGCAACCGAGAAGGCGGCTAGGTCCGCCGCGGCGCCCGGAACGGCTCGGTGATGTGCAGGGCGGTATCGCGCGGCGAGCCGCTCGTCGGCGGCTCCACCTTCGGCCGTTTGCTGGATGGTTCTTTCTTGAAGTAATCGCCGCCGTGGATCGGACTGTTCTTCTTGGATGGGCCGGTCTCCCGCAGCGGCGAGCCCGGGCGGTCCATGGAGCGCTTGCGCTTCTTGTCCTGGAGGCTTTTGTGGAACGCCTCGTCATGCTTGAGGACCGCCTTCCGCTCGGCCTTGGGCAGGTTCTTGAAGTTGGCCCACAGACGCCGCTTGCCTTCGTTGCGGTCTTCCTCCCAGGTCTTCCTGGCCTGCTTGTCCTTGAGTTTGGAAGCGCCCTGCGCCTGCGCGGCGTTCTTGCCCGGTGCCATCGACCACAGGGTGGTCAGGCCCGCGACCACGCCCTGGGCGGCCGGCGAGAGCTGGGGATCGGACAGGGCGCGGACGGACTGGTCGCGCAACAGGTTGTGCGCCTCGGCCTGCCCGGTGGTCTTCACGCCCGAACCGGTATGCCCGGCCACCTTGCCGCCCGGCGCGCTGAGGATGGTGCGCGAGGTGTCCGTGCGCGCCCCGTCGCCCGCTTCCAGCGCGGGCCGCACGTTCTGTTCGCGGATCTTGGCGCCAGAGTGTTTCTTCCAGGAACCGCTGCTGTTCTTGGGCAGCTGCGAGAAGCCCTTGCTGGACTTCTTGCGCTGGGACAGGACCTTGGTGGCGTCGGTCACGACATAGGCTTCGTGGTAGCCGGACTTGAAGCCGCGCCGCGTCGGATTGGAAGGCGAACGGAACGAACCCTTGCTGATCGATTTCCCGGCCGCCACCTGCTTGACCACGTCCGGCCGGAATCCGCCGCTCTTGGCCTGCGATGCGGTAAGCGTCTTGTCGCTCTTCGCCGTATAGGGCTTGCCCTTCTTGGGCGACGTGTGCTTTCCGGCCACCGAGCCGGCCTTGTTGATGCCCGTGGCTCCGCCCGAGGTCGTCTTGCCCCCACTCTTGTGCGATGGCATCCCGCGCTCCCCTGTCCCGTGCCCGGATCGTATCCCACTCCCCGGCGCGCGGCGTGCGGTCAGCCACGCTTTGGATGGTGCACTGGCGCGCGCCGGCCATAACCGGCGACGACGCTAGCGGCCGGCCTCCGCCTCCGGCCCGCGCTCGCGCGGCCGCAGGCCGATGCGGTGGTGCGCGGGGTCGTACAGCACCGTCCAGAACATGAAGGGCAATGCGCCCAGCGACGTCACCCGCCCCTGCGGCTGCGGGAAGAAACGATCGAGCGGCGGACGTTGCCCCGAGACGAACCGCACCTCGGCCTGGCCGATGCGGATCCTCACTTTCGCGCCGTCGCCGGACGGCTCGCCGGCACCGGCGAGCCGGATGCCATTGGCGCCCAGGTCCAGCACGAGCGGACCGCAGTGCTCGGCGCCCTGGTCGATCGCCACGCACCCCTGCACCGCATCGGCCGGCACGCCGGCATGGCCGGCGCCTTCGGCAAGCGGGATGTATTCGAAGCCTCGCAACTCGTCCTCGGAAGGATTGAGCACGAGCCGGCCATGCGCGTCGAACGCACGCGGCGCCTCCACCAGCCAGCGTTCCGCGCCCGCTTCGAGGGGATGCGCCCAGGGGTGCTTCGCGTCAGCCGGACGCATGGCGATGCCCAGGATCGCCGGGAAACCCGCGCCGGGCACGCCGTCGCCGCCGAAACCGAACGTGTCGTAGCCCACCATCGACGCCGGACAGTGCGGCCTCGCTTCCACGCAGCCGATCGATTCGACGAAATGCGCGGACGTGCTCCAGGCGCTCGCCCCGCCCAGGCGCAATTCCACCGGCACGACGCGGCCGGAGACCATCACGCCCGACGTGTAGGCGAAATCCAGGCTGGCGCCGTCGCCGGGCTTCGCGGCGGACGGCGGCTGCCGCACGAGGCGCAGCCCCGTCGAGCCGGTATCGAGCATCGCCTGCATCGGCGCGCCGCCGTCGATCGACAACGGCACGCTGTAGCGGATCGCGCCGTCGGCCAGCCGCGTCCGCGCGATCGGGATCTCCTGGCGCACGCCCATGCCTGCTTCCCCCCGCGCCGTGGTCACGCACGCGACCATGAAACCCCATGCCGCGACGTGCCGCCAGCGGGCCATCAGGCGGTCTCCCGGAACGTCACCTCATCGACATGCGGCGCCCAGAGCGGGCCACCCGCGCGATCGAGCACATCGAGCGCCAGCGCGAGCAAGGGCTCCGGATCGCCCTCCATCGCGGCGCGATAAGCGGCATGGACCTTCGCGGCCAGGCCGCCCATGAGCCGCTCGCCGTGCCGCGCGGCCCACTTGCCGCGATGGCGCCAGCTCTGGCCGGTGGCATACAGCAGCCGCATCAGCAGCGGATACACGCTCAACGCCGAAGCGGTGGCTTCCTCCGGCGACAGGCCGCCGGCCAGGTCGAGCAACTGCGTGGTAATCATGTGGCGCAACGCATGGATCGCCGTCGCCGGCGCCGGCTCGGGACCGGCTTCGTACGCCTGCGCGAAGCGGCGCTTGATCTCGTCCGCGATGAGGTATTGGTCGAGCAGCACTTCGCCCTGGGCGATCGGCAACAGCACGGATGCATTGCCGCTGCGGCGCGCGAAACCGATCACGCGATCGGCGCCTTCCAGCCCGAACACGTGCAGCTCCATCGGCACGCCGCGATGCAACAGGCAGCGGTTCCGCAGGAAGCGGCCGCGCGGCAAGGCGATTACCAGATCGATGTCGGAATACGGCCGGAACCCGCCGTTGAACGCGGAACCGAAACCGAACACCGCCGCGACGCCGGGAAAGTGCGCAAGGGCGAAATCCCTCGCCAGGTCGATCGCCTCGTCCCGCCCGATCCGCCCCGCCTTCGCCGGCTCGCCCGCGCCGGGATACGCGGCCTCGTAAAGCCAGCGCCGGGCGGAGGACATCGCTGCCGCATCGGGCGCGGCGCCGTCCGGTGCCGCAGCGACGACGGCGCCACCATCCTCCCGCGAGCGCGCCGAACGCACGGCCAGGCGCTCCAGCCACGAACCGATCATAGGATGCGCACCCTCTTGGGATTGGCGCCCTCGCGTTCCCAGAACGCGCTCTCGATATAGCGATATGCCAGGTCCGGCGGCACGATGCGCTCGCGCTCCTGCGCTTCGACACGCGGCTTGATCCGGTGCAGGCCGGGCACGCCAAGGCGGCGATCGAACTCGTCCGCGCTGTAGGCGAGGTTGTCGAAATCGTGCGGGAAATACTCCAAGCCGAGGAAGGCGTAGATGCCGCGCAGCGTCTTCTCCGGATCGCGCACCAGCGACTCGTACGGCACCACCACGATGCGGTCGCTGTGCGCGCCGTAGAACGCCTCCTTCAGGCCGTTGTAGGCCGCGCCCACCAGCCCCTCCGGGCTCAGCAGCGTATCGGCGCGGGAGTAGATGTTGCCCTTGGCGGAATAGCCGAACATGCGCGACGGCTCCAGCGGATTCTGCTGGGCGATGCGCTCGATGCTTTCGATGATCGCCACGATCGAACGCACGCACACCACGATCCTGGCCTGCTCGAAGATCCGAGCCAATGCGGGCAGCTTGCTCGTCCACGAGCGGTTGGTGTCGAACACCGTCTTGTCGGCATGGATGTCGGCGTAATAGCTGGAAAAGATGCCGCGCAGCACGTGCGAACGCTTGTCGTCGTCGATGAACGGATGGAACTCGCTCTTGCCGCTCATGGTGGTCTGCAAGGCGCCGAACATCGCTGCCACCGGCGTGCTCATGCCCGCGTGGAAATGCGGGTTCTGGTTGAGGATGGCCGCCAGCAAGGTCGTGCCGGAGCGCGGCATGCCGGAAATGAAGTGAATGCCCTTGTCCATTGATCGGTTCCAGTGCCTGGGTTCAGCGTTCGTGCCCCGCGTTCTCGATCGACTCGAGCACGGGAGAGAGCAGGTATTCGAGCAGGCGGCGGTCGCCGGTGCGGATCTCGGCCACGACGGACATGCCCGGCGTCAACGGACGCGGCACACCATCCACGACGATGTCCGACCGGTCCAGTGCGATGGTCACCGGATAGACCAGCGCGTCCATCTTCGGCAGCGGCGCGGCCGCGGACGCCTCGGGCGACACCGAGCGGTTCTGCGTGGATTCGGTGGAGGCCACTTCGGTGCTGGTGACGGCATCGCGCGATACATGCAGTACGCGGCCCGCCACCGTGCCGTAACGAGTGAAGGGGAAGCTGTCCACCTCCACTACCACGGCCTGGCCCGCCTGCACGAAGCCGACGTCCTTGTTCAGCACCTGCGCCTCGATCTCCAGCCGCGAGCCGGTCGGCACGATGGTCATCAATTGCTGGCCCGCGTTGACGACCTGCCCGATGGTGGTGACGGCCACTTCCTGCACGGTGCCATCGATGGGGGCCACGAGCGTGGTGTGTTCGAGCTGGTACTGCGCCTTGACCAGGTCCTGCGCGGCCTGCTGCAGCTTCTTCTCGCTGTCGTCGAGCTGCTGGCTGTTGGTGAGGATGAACTTGGAGATCGCCTCGGCCCGCTGCGCCTGGGTCACCTTGATCTCGGCGCGCGCCTCCGCCTGCCCGCCCCTCGCATTGGCGAGGCTCGCGGCCTGGGTGTTGAGGTCCTCCTGCGCGTTGACCAGCTGCACCTGGCTGTCGTAGCCGCGTTTGGCCAGCTCCTCGTGCATGGTCACGCGCTGCCCGCTGGTGTGCACCAGCGCCTGCTGCGCGGCGACGTCCGCCGATAGCGTCCGCTCGTGCTGGATCTGCTGCTGCAGCTTGGCGTCGAGCAGATCGAGCGTGGCGTGCAGCTCGGCGAGGTCGGCATCCAGCACGGATTGCTCGCGCCGGCGCGTCTCGCCATCCACGTCCTGGGGAAAGGCCAGCGGATGCGCGCCGCCCCACGTGGCCGCACGCGCGGCGGACACCGCCTCGCGCAGGCGCACCACCTGCGCCTCCAGGCCGATCTTCAGATCGCTTTTCTGGCGCCAGACCGCCGCCGCATCGACGGCTTCCAGCGCCACCAGCACCTGTCCGGCCCGGACGCGATCGCCGTTCTGCACGTTCACCCTGGCCACCTTGCCCTCCGCCACCGGCTGTACGACTTTGCTGCGGCCCTGCGGCTGGATGCGTCCGCGCGCGGTGGCGTAGATGTCCACGCGGCAGAAGAAGCCCGCCAGCAGCGCCACCACCAGCAACGTGCAGATCGTCAGCATCATGCCGACGCGCACGGGCGAGGGGTTGGATTCGACGATGGTGCGCGCCGCGCTGAGAAATTCGCCGACGGAAGCGCGATCGCGCCGGAAGGCGTCGAGCGAGCGGCGCCACTTCATGCCGGCTCCTCCTGCGGCACGACGCCGGCCTGCAGATTCCACAGCCGCGCGTAGAGGCCATGCGCGCGCTGCAGGAGTTCCTCATGGCTGCCCTGCTCCACGATGCGGCCATCCGCCATGCCCACGATGGAATCGCAATGGCGCACGGCGGCCAGGCGGTGGGCGATGATGACGACCGTGCGCCCCTTGGCGATCTTGGCCATGTTGGCCTGGATCACCTGTTCGCTCTCGTAGTCCAGCGCGCTGGTGGCCTCGTCGAAGATCAGGATGCGCGGATCGTTGGCCAGGGCGCGCGCGATGGCGATGCGCTGCCGCTGGCCGCCGGAAAGATTGGCGCCGCGCTCGACGATGGGCGTGTCGTAGCCCATGGGCAGCGCGCGGATGAAGCCGTCGGCGCCGGCGAGCCGGGCCAGCGCGACCACGCGATCGCGCGTCAGCCAGGGCGCGTTCAAGGCGATGTTCTCGTGCACGGTGCGGTTGAACAGCAGGTTCTCCTGCAGCACCACGCCCACGCGCTTGCGCAACCATGCGGCGTTGACTTCGGTGATGTCGACGCCGTCGATCAGGATCTGGCCGCTCTCCGGCTCGTAGAGCCGCTGCAGCAGTTTCGCCAGCGTCGACTTGCCCGAGCCGGACGGGCCGACGATGCCCAGCACCTGCCCCGCCGGCAACTCCAGCGAGACGTCCTCCAGCGTCGGGCGGCCGCCCGGCACGTGCCGGAAGTGCAGGTGGCGGATGGAAATGGCGCCCACCACGTCGTGGTTGGGATGCGTCACGCCTGCGTGGCGCTCCGGCTCCGCCTGCAGGATGTCGCCCACCTTCTCGATGGACACCTGCACCTGCTGGAACTCCTGCCAGAAGTTGGACAGCCTGACCACCGGCGCGAGGAGCTGGTTGGCAATCATGTTGAAGGCCACCAGGCCGCCGACCGTCATGTCGCCGGCGATCGCCGCCCTGGCGCCGAACAGCAGGATCAGCGCGGTGGTGAGCTTGTTCAGATATAGGACGATGTTCTGCCCGACGTTATTGAGCATCACCACCTTGAAGGCCGAGCGCACGTAGGTGGCGAGCTTCTCCTCCCACTGCCGGACTACCAGGGGCTCGATCGCGGCGGCCTTGATGGTGGGCGCGCCGGCCACCGCTTCCACCAGGAACTGGTGGCTCTCGGCGCCGTGATAGAACTTCTCGCGGATGCGCTGCCGCAGCAGCGGGCGGATCACCGCCACGGTCAACACGTTCACCAGCACCATCGCCACCACGATCCCGGTCAGGGTCGCCGAATACGCGAGCATGGCCACCAGCAGCAGCACCGCGAACAGCGTGTCGATGCCCGAGGTGAGGCCGGGGCCGGTGAGGAAAGCGCGGATGTTCTCCAGCTCCCGCACGCGCGCGATGGTCTGCCCCACCGGGCGCTTTTCGAAATAGGCCAGCGGCAGCGAGAACAGCCGGTGCAGCAGCTTGGAGCCGATCTCCACGTCCAGGCGGCTGGATGTGTGCGCGACCACGTAGGAGCGCAGGTACTGCAAGGTGACGTCGAACAGCCCGATCAGCACCATCGCCGCCGCCACGACGTACAGCGTGGTCACCGATTTGTGGACCAGCACCTTGTCGATGATCACCTGGAACAGCAGCGGCGTGACCAGCGCGAACACCTGCACGAAGACGGATGCCACCACCACGTGCCCGAACGGTTTGCGGTAGCGCCGCATGGCGTCGAGAAACCAGGCGAAGCCCAGCGTGCGGTTCTCGGCGGCGGCGGCGGACTTCAGCCCCACCAGGATGGCCTCGCCGGACCAGCGCTCGAGGATTTCGTCGGCGGTCAGCGGTCGGCCCGCGTGCGCACGCGGATCGTGCAAATGCAGGATGCCGTCCTTGCGCTTGCGCAGGATCGCGTAGCCGCCCTCCTTCAGGCGCAGCATGACGGGCCCGTCCAGGTCGTGGAGGAAGCGCCGCCCCTTGCGGCGGACGATCCGCGCCGGCAAGCCCAGCCGCGTGGCCGCTACCAGCAGCTCGTCGCTGCTCGCGTGGCGGCCGGCCAGGGCCAGGTCGTGCGCCAGCAGCGCCGCGGTGGTGGCCACGCCTTGCCGGCGCGCGAGCAGGGTCAGCGCCATCAAGCCCGTGTCGGTGGTCTCGACCATCCCTGTCGCCGCCTCTGGTGCCTCAGTGCGCGTCGGTCAGGGCATCCACGCTGATGCGGAATCCCGTCACACGCCCCTGCCCGCCGTCCTTGCGCAAATGGAACTGCGTCACCGGGCCCAGCCCGAGCGCAGCCATGTCCGTCGCCACGTGCACGCCATAGGCTTCGCCATTGCCATCGTCCACGTCGAACGACAGCGGCATCCGGTCGATGAAGGCCTCGTCGCGGGTGGCGTTCCAGCGGAGCTGGGCACCGGTGGCGCCGGCGATCGCGTTCATCGGCTGGCCGAGGCGTACGTCGCCGAGCCCGAACGGCAAGGGCGTGCGCGCATCGGAGATGGCCGACAGCGCGACGACTTTGTGGTCCTGGAATACGACGCGCAGCTCGCTGTGGGAAACCTCAGTCTCCGGTTGCGGCTGCCTGGCCAGCGTGGCGGCCAGGTCGCGCGGATAGACGTACACGCGGAAGGGATGAGGCGCAGCCGCACCGGACGCATACTCCGGGCGGCCCAGCGCGGCATTCACCTGTGCCTCGCTCATCCCCAGCGCCACGGGGCCGATACGGGTGCAGGCCGCGGGCGCGGCCGTCGCGGCACGGCTGCCGGGATCGCGCAATGCGGTGCTGCAATTCTCCGCCGCGGCCGTGCCCGCCGAGAGCAGGCAGCCGAGCAGCGCAACGAGCGGGAGCCGACGAACAAGGGACGACATGGTGTTCTCCATGGACAGACGCGGAAAAAGGCCCGGGCGCGCGGCCCGGGCCATGTCCTCAGTGGCCGTGCCAGCCTTCGTAGGTCGCGTACGACCGGATGAAGGCGTCCTGCTGCGCGGAGGTCAGCGAGCTCCACTGGCTCGACGAACTCAGGCCCGCGTTGGTCGGAATCGTGTTGATCATTGCCGACGTGTTGTTCTCGCTCGGCGGCGACCACACGGTAATGATCTGCGCCAGCGTGTCGTTGCCGCCTGCTGCGGTGTTGATACGGTCCATGTTGGCCTTGGCCGCATCGATGCCGGTCTGTACGTCCGGGAAGATCGCGAAGCCCGCATCCTGGCCGATGGAACCATGCGAGGTGGCGAACGAGCCGGAACGGATGTCCAGCGGATTGTTGTCGCGGTCGGGGTGGTTGCCCGTCTGCGTGAACGTGTTGCCGTCCTGCGTGGTGAACGTCACCGTCCTGCCGCTGGCCGTGGCCGAGACCGGGGGATTGCCCGTATCGCCGTCGTCGTAGCCGTAGGCGTAGCTGCCGTCGCCGTAGTCGCCATAACCGCCGTAGCTTCCGTAGCCACCATAACCGCCGTAGCCGCCATAGCCACCGTAACCGCCATAGCCGCCATAACCACCGTAGCCACCATAACCGCCGTAACCACCGTAACCTGACATGTCTTGGTCCTTGGATTTGAGTTGACGAACGACCTCACCTCGCATGCCCCGTTCTTCGGGCAAGCGATACCGCGTCGCACCGGCGTGCCACGGTCACGGGTCGAATGAAGTGTCATCTCGCTGACGTTCCGCCGGACATGGCCGCAGACGGACGGAGAACTCCATTCCCGATGCGATGAGTGGTCCTTGGGATCCCCTGAATCTCGCATCAGCTTTCACGACGCTCGAGCACGCCGTCAACGAAAACTATTTGCGATCCACGGCGAAAATACGTGCGGCAGACGAGCGAAACGGCGCCGCGCCTGGCGCCAAACCGCGTGCGATCCATGGCTTGCAAGAGACTGCGCACCGCAAGCTATGGCGGAATGGCAACGGAACGCACCGCGGATGCGGCACGCTGAAACATGATTCTGTGATCGGCATCGCACCTTGCGCGAGCGAAGTACTGATCCGCGTGCGGCCCATCGAAACAGCATGCGATGCCCGAAAGATGTCTCGCCATCGCATGGCGACGCACAGACTCGGCGACGGGACTTCCGCCCATCGCCTGCACGACACCACCGCATGCTCGCCACTCAGTGCGAGCGTCGACATGCGCGATGACGCGAAAACTTATTTGCGTGACGTCACCGCCACGAGCGACGCCAGCTCGTCGCGCGCCCTGCCGGTATCGCCGCCCTCCAGATAACCCAGCACCTTGAGCAGGCGCTCGTGAAGCTGCCGGGCCTGCGCTTCGCGGCGTGCACGAAAGCGTGCCTGGCGCTGGGCGCCGGTCAACGGACTTTCCTTGCGGGGACGGCCACGGCTGCGTTTGAAGGTGAAAGGCAGCGGAAGCGTGCCGGGATCGCGGGTGTCGACCATGGTTCGTGACTCCTGGTTGGCTGGGGCTGATTTTAAGTTACGTAACTTAAAATTGCAAGCAGAAATCCGGAGTTTCTTGAAGAAATTTCTTTGATCGAAGCTAGTTAGGACGGATTTTTGAAGTGACTTGTCGTGGCTCGTTCCGCCCACCGAAATTCGGGGGTCGCCACCGCCTCAGCGGGCCGCATGGGCCAATCTATATATTTATATTTCAGATGGTTGAGATAACTTCTTCGCGCAACCTGTCTTCGCTCGTTCTCGACCGAAAAACTCCTCGAGTTACGTGACACGCCCAACCCCGGCGAGAACCGCCACCCCTCGCGTTACATGACCACCGCAGGAAGAAGCTCAGGCGCATCGCGCCCTCTTCCCAAGGCCCCGGTGTCGGCGAATCGCTACGCGAGGTGCGTCTTGTGGAATTTGTAAAAGCGGATCGCAGATACCGTAACGAGGCTTTTGCTATAGAGGCGCTCCGCCCGTATGGCAAAGGACCTGGTATGCCCCGTCAGTTGCTCAAGCTCGTCCTGCTCGGTTCGCTGTGCGCCCTGTTCGCGCCGGCATGGAGCCATCCGCCCACAGCATCCGCATCGCACTGGGTCGCGGCCTGGGGCGCGGCTGTGGATTCGCCAGGACCGCACCTGTCCGACCAGACCGTGCGGCAGGTGGTGCGGATCAGCGCCGGCGGCTCGGCCGTACGCATCCGGCTGTCCAATCTGTTCGGCGCGGGCCCCGTGACGATCGGGCCGGCGCGGATCGCACTGCGCGCGCAGGGTTCGTCCACCGTAGCCGGCAGCGACCATGCCGTGTCCTTCGGCGGAAAGCGCACCGTCACCGTCCCCAAGGGCGAGAGCGTGCTGAGCGACCCCATGGCGATGGACGTGAAGCCGCTGCAGGAACTGACGGTCAGCCTCTACATCCCGGCCACGGCCACGCCCGGCCCGTCCACGCTGCACAACGCCGGCCTCGCCACCACTTACCTCACCGAAACCGGCGATGCCACGGCGGCCACGAGCTTTCCCGGCACGGAAGTGCACGGCAGCCGCTTCTTCCTCAGCGACGTGGAAGTCGCCGGCCCGGATGAACGGCACGCAGTGGTGGCCTTCGGCGATTCGATCACCGACGGCGTGGGTGCCAGGTCCGACACCTACGAGCGCTGGCCGGACCATTTCGCCGAACGCCTGCGCGCCGACCCCGGGCTGGCCAAGGTCGCCGTGGTCAACTCCGGCATCGGCGGCAACCGCGTGCTCAACGACGGCTTCGGCCCCAGCGCGCAGGCGCGCTTCGACCGCGACGCGCTGGACAAGCCCGGGGTGCGCTGGATCGTGCTGCTGGAAGGCATCAACGACATCGGCGGCTCCGGCCAGCCGGGGACGCCGGCGGACAACGTGTCGGCCGAGCAGATCATCGAGGGCATGAAGCAATTGATCGCCCGCGCGCACGCCAAGGGCGTGAAGATCTACGGCGCGACCCTCACGCCGTTCGGTGGCGCGGGCTGGCCGTACCACTCGTCGCGTAACGAGAAAAAGCGCGAAGCGGTGAATGCATGGATCCGCGACGGCGGCGCCTTCGATGGTGTCGCGGATTTCGACAAGGCCATCCGCGATCCCGCGCATCCGGACCGGATGCTGCCTACCTACGACAGCGGCGATCACCTGCACCCGAACGGCGCGGGTTTCGATGCGATGGCCAAAGCCGTCGATCTCGACTGGTTCCGCCGCTAAACCCAGCGTTACGTCACGCCCCCTCTCCCCTCCGGGGAGAGGGCCGCGGCGAGGGCCCTACGGAGCGCAACCGCCCCACCTGACGCGCCTCGCCACAACATTCCATTCCGTAACGCGCACCGTCCACCTGCGATTTCCGTTCGCGACGAAAAACCGCGTCACCACGCCACCGCCCCCATCGCCGCCTCCAACGCATCCTCCAGGCGGTCGTTCCCCCAATACCGCTCGCCGCGCACGAAGAACGTCGGCGCGCCGAAGACGCCCCTCGCCGCCGCGGCTTCCGTCCGCTCGCGCAAGCGCTGCTTCACCTCGTCACTCGCAGCCTCGCGCAGCAACTCGTCGGCGGATACCCCGAGACCTTCGAGCGCTTCGCGCACGGCTTCCGGGTTGTCGATATCGCGGTCTTCGCCGAAGTTCATCCGCATCACGCGCCGGCAGTATTCGGCCATCCACGGCTGCTCCTCGCCCAGCAGCGCCACGCGCATCGGCAGCAGTGCGCGCCGGGGAAACCGGCTGGGCTGCTGCCATGGCAGGCCGTACTTGCGGCACTGCCGCGGCATGTCCTGCCACACGTAGTCGCCCTTGGCTTTCTGCAACACGAAGGGAGAGCTGTCCCAGCCCATCGCCTTGAAGATGGGCCCCAGCAGGAACGGCCGCCAGACCACGCGCACGCCGCGGACGGCCGCCTCCTGCTCGATGCGCATCACGGACAGATAGCTGTAATTGCTACCGAACTCGAACCAGCACTCGATCATGAAACACTCCCTTGTCGTTCATCGAACAGGACCAGGCAACGCGCCTCGATGCTCAGGCGCGGCGGCGCGCCAGCCGGCGCCTCGGGGTGGGCGAAGGCCGCATGCGGCACCAGCCGCGCGACGCCGCTCCACTGCGAGTCGTACTGTTTGAAGACCAGCACCTCGTGGCGATCCATTCCGGGGTAATGCCACCAGCGGTGGCGCGGCGAGCGCAGCGCGACATAGATCGCCCCGGTGCGCCGCGGATAGCGCACCTCGGCTTCGACCAGATCGGAGGCATCGACGCTGCGGGCGTCGCAGACCGCCAGCGGCGTATCCAGCACCGGCCCGCGCAACGAACGCCAGAGATTGACGATGCAATAGCGCGGCCCCGCGCCGATGCCGGCATCTTCGCCCAGCACGAGAGCCAGGCGCAGGCGGCCGGAGCGTTCGGTGTAGTCGTTGTGGATGCGTGCATTGGGCGCCGCGGCCCGCCCACGCGCCGACCGGCCGAAGTCGAGCGACGCGACCGGGGCGCTCTCGCGCACCAGGTGATCGAACACGTACGCCCGCTGCCCGCCCGTCGCGGCCAGGGCCAGCGCCTCCAGCTCCGGGTAGTAGACGCGGCGGATTTCCTCATCGTCGCCATGGTCGCGCAGCGCCGTCGGGGCATTCCACAGCGCGAAGCCCTCACGATGCACCGACGGTCGGTTTCGCCACTGGCGAGCGTCACCGATGTCGACCGGGCAATCGTCATAGCGAGCGCTTTCCCACGGCGTGCCCGGCGGCGGTTCGAAGGCGTAGTGCACCGGCGCCTGCTCATTCGGCGCGAGATAACTGAGCGTGGCGCGCACCGCCGGCGGCGACGGCGGCGCGGAAAGGGCGAAGGTGTAATTCATGGCCGATCCCGGCTAAGGAAGAGCCTTCAGTGAACGTCGCCGCCCTCCCCGCTTCAAGCGCAAAGCATGCACCAATCACATGCGCCGTACGCATGCGAAAGCGCGTCAGCGGCGGGACTCCTTCCGGCCGATGCCGGCCTCCTCGACCAGCCATTCCGCCACGGCGCGAACGTGGGCTCGCGGCGACGACTGCGCGCGGATCAGCCAGTAGGCATGGTCGGTGCCGGACGGTGGACGCGGCGCATCCAGCGCGCGGAGCCGCCGCTCCTCGAACCACAGTTCCAGCAGCGGCATACGCCCGAGCGCGACGCCCTGGCCGGCCGCAGCGGCATGCACCACCTGGTCGTATTGATTGAAGCGCAGCATCGCCTTGGGCCGGACCTTCCAGCCGCGCGCCTCGAACCAGGCCCGCCACTGCAGCCAGGGACGCCGGTCGTCGTCGTACTCGAGCAGGACCTGCCCCTCCACGTCGGCAGCGCTGCGCCAGCGGCGCACGCCCGCTGCCGGCCGGGCGACCGGCACCAGCTGTTCGCCGAACAGGTGCTCGGCGCCGGGCGGCGCGTCGGCGCGCGCGCAGTAACGGATCGCCAGGTCCACGTTCTCCGCGCGCAGATCCACCAGCCGGTTGCCCGCCGCCACGCGCAGGTCGATGCCGGGATGGCGCTGCTGGAACCGGCCCATGCGCGGCAGCAGCCACAACCCGGTCACGCCGATGCTCGCGCTGACGGTCACCGGTCGCTGCTCCGGGGCGGGCGCGACGGCGGCCAGGGTTTCCTGCAGTTGGCGCAATGCCAGGTCCGCGCTGCGAAACAGCCGCTCGCCCTCCGCGGTAAAGCCGATCGAGCGATGCCCGCGGCGCAGCAGCCGCACGCCCAGCCGGCTTTCCAGCGCCTGCACCTGCCGGCTCACCGCGGACTGGGTGAGGCACAGCTCGGCGGCGGCCGCGGTGACGCTCATGTGCCGCCCGACCGCAACGAAGCCGCGGAGCGGCTCCATCAATCCGTTGAGCGAAAGCAGGCTATCTGACATGCGTTGTCCTCATGCAGGAGGGGCCAGCCTAGCGACGGGTACGTCCGGGCGGCAAGGCATCCGTGGCGTCGTTCCCTTTGGAACGCCGGACGATGGTGCGCGCTTGATCTGCATCAACCGGACCACCCCGCCGGACCGCGCACACTAACCGCCAGACACTCATCGTCATGGATGCCGTATGCCGACCCTCCTGCGGCGCGCGCCCGATGCGTCGCGGCGCCTGCACGCCCTCCTCTGCCTGCTTTGCCTGTCCCTCTGCGTGCCGCTGGCCGCCGTCGGCACCGATGCCTCGCCTGTCGGCGACCAGCCGAAAGTGGCGATCCTGGTCTATCACCGCTTCGCCGATCGCATGAACGACGGCATGACGGTGCGCATGTCCACGTTCGAAGCCCAGCTGGCCTACCTGCACGCGCGCGGCTATCGCATCGTACCGCTGCGCGAGGTGCTGGCCTGGCTGCGCGATCCGGCCGCCAAGCTGCCGCCACGAGCCGTCGTGCTGACCGTCGACGATGGGCATCGCTCCGTGTACGAGGCCTTGCTGCCCGTTGCTCGACGCGAGCGCTTGCCGGTGACGCTGTTCATCTATCCCTCGGCGATCTCCAACGCGCCCTATGCCATGACTTGGGAGCAGCTGCGCGAACTGCATGCGACTCACCTGTTCGACATCCAGTCGCATACCTATTGGCACCCCAACTTCAAAATGGAACGCCGGCAGCGCGATCCGGCGGATTACCTGGCGTTCGTCGACGCCCAGCTGCTTCGTTCAAAGGCCAGGCTCGAACGCGAGCTGGGCGTGCCGGTCGACCTGCTTGCGTGGCCGTTCGGCGTGCATGACCCGCTGCTGCACGACCGGGCGGCGCAAGCGGGGTATGTCGCCGGATTCACGCTCGAGGCACGACTCGTACATCGCGGCGACGCGATCATGGCCCTGCCCCGTTTCCTGATGACGGATGCCGTCACGCCCAGCGCTCTTGCCCGCCTGCTGGGAGAGCGGGAACGCCCCCCGGAGCCAGTGAATTCGTTATGAAACGCGTCGTACTCATGCTGTTCCTGTTCCTGTCCCTGACCGCCGCCACCGATGCGATGGCCCAGGCCGCGCGAGGCCTCGTCGTCGACGCATCCACGCAGCAGCCGATCGCCGGCGCGGTCGTGACCATCGACGGCTCCGAACGGCGCGCCGACGGCGAGGGTGCGTTCGATCTGCCGGCCGACGCCCGGCAGGTGCTGGCGCGGGCGCCGGGCTATCGGCGGACGGACCAGCCGGCGCCGCTCGACGCAGCGCCGCTCACGATCGCCCTGACCCCGTTCCGCCCGAAAGCCGTCTATCTCTCCGCCTATGGCGTCGCCAACCCGGGCCTGCGCGACGCAGCGCTCGCGCTGAAGGAAAGCAACGGCATCAATGCCTTGGTGATCGACTTGAAGAGCGACCGCGGCCAGACCCCCTACTCCAGCGCCGCGCGCGAGACGATCGGCGCCACCCGCTTTGCGCCGCCCTCGCCGCACGCCGGGCTGGACCGTCTGGTGCCCGAGTTGCACCGCCAGGGCTTCTACCTGATCGCGCGCGTCGTGGTGTTCAAGGACGGGCCGCTTGCCGGCGCCCATCCGGAATGGGCTGTGCACGACGCCGCCGGCGGCCCGTGGCAGGACCGCGAGCAACTCGCCTGGACCGACCCATTCGTGCACGAGGTATGGGATCACAACATCGCCATCGCGGAGGAAGCGGCGCGGATGGGCTTCGACGAGGTGCAGTTCGACTACGTGCGCTTTCCCGACGCCGGCTCGCCGCATTTCTCGCAGCCGAGCACGCGCGCCGCACGTGTCGCTGCCATCGATGGTTTCCTGCGCGCGGCGCGCGAACGCCTGGCGCCTTACAACGTATTCCTCGCCGCAGACATCTTCGGCTACGTCTGCTGGAACGCCGACGACACCGCCATCGGCCAGCAGCTGGAAACGCTGGCGCCAACGCTGGACTACCTGTCGCCCATGCTCTACCCCTCCGGCTTCACCTGGGGCCTGCCCGGACAGGCCAACCCGATGCTCGATCCCGGCCGCATCGTCAGCCGCTCGCTGGCCGAAGCCCGGCGCCGCACCGGCCTGCCCGGTGTGCGCTTCCGTCCCTGGCTGCAGGCCTTCCAGGACTATGCCTTCGACAAGCGGGAGTTCGGCGCGCACGAGATCGGCGCGCAGACGCAGGCCGCGGAGCGGCAGGACAGCGATGGCTGGATGCTGTGGAACCCGCGCAACCGCTACGACCCGGCCACGCTGCCGCACTGACGCCAGCGTGACGACAGCCTGCGCCATCAGCCAGGCCGCCGCTCCGCTCAGGCCATCTGGCTGATCGTCCGGCGGAACCGGCCCAGCGCCACGCCGAACAGCACTGCGCCGATCGCCAGGTTCGCGAGCAACTGCGGCCACACCACGCCCAACCCCGCGCCGCGGTAGAGAATGGCCTGGCCGACCGACACATAATGCGTGGTCGGTGCGGCCAGCATCACGTCGCGCACGAACGCCGGCATGCTCTCGCGCGGCGTCGTGCCGCCGGACAGCAGCTCCAGCGGCACCAGCACGAGCACGATCAACATGCCGAACTGCGGCATCGACCGCGCCACCGTCGCAAGGAAGATGCCCAGCGACGTGGTGGCGAACAGGTGCACCGCGGTGGCCAGCATGAACAACGCGACCGAACCGTGCACCGGCACGTGCAGCGCGCCCTGCACCACGAAAACCAGGGCGACCAGCGCCGCCAGCGCCACCACCAGCCCCATCGACCACACCTTGGCGACCATGATCTCGAACGGATTCACCGGCATCACCAGCAGATGTTCGATGGTGCCGTGCTCGCGCTCGCGGATCAGCGCCGCGCCAGTGAGGATGATCGACAGCATGGTGACGTTGTTGATGATCTCCATCAGCGCGCCGAACCAGCTTTCCTCCAGGTTCGGGTTGAAGCGCGCATGCAACACCAGGTCCACCGGCGGCACGCTCGCGCCGCGATGGCGCTGCACGAATTCGTTCACCTCGTCGTTGACCATCTGCTGGATGTAGCCGTTGCCGGTGAAGGCCTGGCTCATGCGCGTGGCGTCGATGTTCAGCTGCATTGAAGGCGTGCGCCCGGCGAGCACATCGCGCTGGAAATCCGGCGGAATATCCAGCACGAAGGTGTAGCGGCCGCTGTCCATGCCGGCATCCATCTCTGCCAGGGAGATCAGTTCCGGACGGCGGAAGTGCGGCGGATAGAACGCCGAGGCGATGCGCGCGGACAGCGGCGAACCGTCCTCGTCGACGATGGCGATCGTGGCGTTGTGCAGGCTTTCCGGCAACGCGGTGGCGGCGACATAGATCGAGACGGTGAAGGTGTAGGCAATCAGCACCAGCATCATCGGATCGCGCAACAGGCTCCACAGCTCCTTCACGCCGAGGCGGAAGATGGCCGCGAACTGCGCGCGCGTATCGAGGCGCACGATCAGTGCTCCTGTTTGCGCAGCAGCTGCAGCGCCGCGCCGAGGATCACCGGCACGGCCAGCGCCAGCGGCAGGAACGAGCCGCCCAGGTCGCCAAGGCTCAGCGCCTTGCTGAAGACGCCGCGGCTGATGGTGAGGAAGTGGGTGGCCGGATACACCGCACCGATCGCCGCGCCCGCGCCTTCCAGCGACGACACCGGATTGAGCAGGCCGGAGAACTGCACGCAGGGGATCATCGTGCCGATCATGGTTACGAACATGGCCGCGATCTGGCTGCGCGTGAAGGTGGACGCCAGCAGCCCGAAGCTGGTCGAGGAAGCGACGAAGACCAGCGCGCCCAGCGTGAGCGTGGCGAAGCTGCCCTTCACCGGCACGCCGAACACGGTCACGGCCAGCAGCGTCATCAGCAGGAAATTGAACATTGCCAGCGCCACGTACGGCAGCTGCTTGCCGAGCAGGAACTCGGCCCGCGTCACTGGCGTGGTGTAGAAATTGAGGATCGACCCCAGCTCTTTCTCGCGCACCACCGACAGCGCCGCCAGCATGGCGGGAATCATCATCAGCAGCAGCGGAATCACCGCCGGCACCATCGCCGGCAGACTCTTCACGTCCGGGTTGTAGCGATAACGCGTCTCCACCGCGGCCGGCGCGGCCAGCGTGGCGCCGAGGCGACGGCGCGCCATGTCGACCAGCCAGCCCTGGTGCATGGCCTGCACGTAGCCGCGAACAGTTTCGGCGCGCGTCGGCATGGCGCCATCCACCCACGCGCCGATCTGCACACCGGCGCCGCGCTCCAGGTCGCGACCGAATCCGGGCGGAATCTCGATCGCCAGGGCCAGCCGTCCCGCGCGCATGCGCGCATCGAGGTCGGCATAGTCGGTCACCGCTGGCTTCTCGATGAAATAGCGCGAGCCGGACAGATTCAGCGCATAGGCCTGGCTGAGCGCGGTCTGGTCGCGGTCGAGCACCGCGTACGGCAAGTCCTCCACGTCCATGCTGATGCCGTAGCCGATGATGAACATCAGCACCGCGGTGCCCAGCAGCGCCAGCGTGGCGCGCACCGGATCGCGCCGCAGTTCCAGCGTCTCGCGCAGGGAGTAGCTGAAAGCCCGCGCGACGCTGAAACGAAACCGCCGCGCCCTGCCCGCGCGGGCGGATGCCGGCTTGGGCGCGGCGCCGGAGAGAGGCGCGGCCGGCGCGGCGGCCTCCGCTTCCACGCCGCTCGCTTCCTTCAGGTAGGCGATGAACGCATCTTCCAACGTCGCCGTGCCGCGCGCCCTTACCAGCCCTGCCGGACTGTCGCTCACCAGCACGCGCCCGGCGTGCATCAGCGAGATGCGATCGCAGCGCTCCGCCTCGTTCATGAAATGCGTGGAGATGAAGATGGTGACGCCGTCCTTGCGCGCCAGATCCACCATCAGCTGCCAGAACATGTCGCGCGCCACCGGGTCCACCCCGGACGTCGGCTCGTCGAGAATCAGCAACTCCGGCCGATGCACCACCGCCACCGCAAGCGAAAGGCGCTGGCGCATGCCCAGCGGCAGGCGTTCGGGCAGCGCGGCGCGCGCGTGCTCCAGGCCGAAGCGCCGCAGCATCTCGTCCACGCGCGGGCCGATATCCGGCTCAGGCACCTGGAACAGCCGCGCGTGCAGCACCAGGTTCTGTTCCACCGTCAGTTCGCCGTACAGCGAGAAGGACTGCGACATATAGCCCACGCGGCGGCGCGTGGCGAGGTCCTTCGGATCCACCTCGCGCCCGAACAGCCAGGCCTGGCCCTCGCTGGCTGGCAGCAGGCCGGTGAGCATCTTCATGGTGGTGGTCTTGCCGCAGCCGTTGGAGCCGAGGAAGCCGAAGATCTCGCCGCGGCGGATGCGGAAGTCCACATGGTCGACCGCAGTGAAATCGCCGAAGCGCATGGTCAGGCCGCGCGCTTCCACCGCGGCTTCGCCGTCCGCGCCGGCCGCCTTGGCCAGCGGCGGCACCGCCACGGCGCGGTGTCCCTGGCGGCGGTCTTCCGGCAGCAAGGCGATGAAGGCCGCCTCCAGCGTCGCCGTGCCGGTGCGTTCGCGCAGTGCGGCCGGCGTGCCCGTCGCCAGGACGCGGCCGCGATCCATCGCCGCCAGCCAGTCGAAGCGCTCGGCTTCCTCCATGTACGCCGTGGCGACCAGCACGCTCATCCCGGGCCGCTGCGTGCGGATGCTGCCGATCAACTCCCAGAACTGGCTGCGCGACAGCGGATCGACGCCGGTGGTCGGTTCGTCCAGGATCAGCAGGTCCGGATCGTGGATCAGGGCGCAGCACAGCCCGAGCTTCTGCTTCATGCCGCCGGACAGCTTGCCGCACGGTCGCGACAGAAACGCCCTGAGCCCGGTGCTGGCGGTGAGCGCATCGATACGCCGCCGGCGCTCGGCCGCATCGTGGCCGAACAGGCGGCCGAAGAATTGCAGGTTCTCCTCCACCGACAGCGTGGGATACAGATTGCGCCCCAGGCCCTGCGGCATGTAGGCGATGCGCGGACACACCTCGGCGCGGTAGCGCGCCGAGGCGATGTCGCCGCCCAGCACGCTGACCCGCCCTTCCTGCACCTTGCGCGCGCCGGCCACCAGCGCGAGCAGGCTGGACTTGCCCACCCCGTCCGGGCCGATCAGCCCGGCCATGCACCCGCCGGGCAGATCGACCGCGACGCTATCCAGCGCCAGCGTCCGGCCATAGCGAAGGCTGACGCCGGCGAGGCGGGCGGCGGGCAGCGGTCCGTCCATGGGTCAGGGCACGCGCACGGCCAGGCTGGCGGGCCACTGCGTGCCGTCGTCCAGCTTGATCCAGGCCACGCCGGGCAGCCCGGTCTTCACCAGCTTCAGGTGCTTGCGCAGCAGCTCGCGGTCGATCTGCGCCTTGACGCGGAACATCAGCTTCTGCCGCTCGCTGGCGGTTTCCACCGTCTTGGGCGTGAACTGCGCGGTGCTGGCGACGAAGGACACCTTGGCGGGGATCACGTACTGCGGCGCCGCGTCCAGCACCACGCGCACGTCGCTGCCCATGGCCAGCTTGCCGGCTGCCGTCTCGGGCACGAAGAACGTCATATAGACGTCCGACACGTCCACCAGGTTGAGCACGCGACCGCCGCTGCCCAGCACCTCGCCCGGCTGCGCGATGCGGTATTGCACACGGCCGTCGCGCGGCGCGACGAGCGCGCTGTCGTCGATGTCGGCTTTCACGCGCGCCACCGTCGCATCGGCCGCCTTCACCGTGGACTGCGCGCCCAGCACCTGCGTGCGCGCCGCCGCCACCGCCGCCTCGGCCGATTTCACTTGTGCGCGGGCGGCGTTCAACGCGGCCTGCGCGCCGCGCACGCGGGCGCGGTCGTCGTCCAGTTCCTGCACCGAGGACGCCCCTTCGCGCGACAGCGTCTCCGAGCGCGCCAGCCGGCGCTGCGCGGCGTCCAGCTCGCTTTCGCGCAAGGCCGTCTGGGCCAGTGCGGTCTGCCGGTCGCTCTCGCGCACCGCCACTTGCGCCTCGGCACTGGCCACTGCGGACACCGCCTGCTGCTGCCGCGCGACCGCCTCGTCGCGCTGCGCCTCCAGGGACTGGATCTGCATATGGCCCAGCACCTGCCCGGCACTGACGAAGTCGCCCTCGTCCACCAGGATGTCCTGCACGCGGCCGGGCAGCTTGGTAGCGACGTCGATCTCGGTCGCCTCGATGCGGCCGTTGCCGCTGACGAAGCCCTCGCCCGGGCCGCTCGGGCGCATCGCGCGCCACAGCAGGTAACCGCCGGCCAGGACCGCCACGGCGATCAGCAAGGGCAGCAATCGATGCTTGAGATTCGGGCTCATGGCTGGCTCGCGCCGTCGGCGTCGGAAGGGTGGTCGGGAGGAACGCGCGTGCCGCCGCCGAGCGCGGCATACAGGCTCACGCGACTGGACAACAGAGCCCGGCGCACCTGCACCAGCTGCTGCTGCGCGCTGAGCAGGTCGCGCTGCGCGTCCAGCACTTCGAGGAAGGCTGACGAGCCCGCGTCGAAGCGCAGCTTGGAGAGGCGCGCGCGTTCGCTCTGCGCATCCAGCGCGTCTTGCGCAATGCGCACCTGCTCGGCCAGCCAGTAGTGGGCGGACAAGGCGTCGGCCACGTCGCGAAATGCGCCTTGCACCGTCTTCTCATAGTTGGCGACGGCTTCTTCGCGGCGGGCCTTGCTCAGGTCCAGGTTGCGCCGCAGCTTGCCGCCCTCGAACAGCGGCACGGAAAGGCTGGGCGCGAACAGCCAGCCGCGCGTGCCGGCGTCGAACAGTCCGCTGAGTTCGCCGCTGACGCTGCCGTACGCGCCGGTCAGCGTCACGCGCGGAAAGAATGCCGCGCGCGCCGCCCCGATGTTCGCGTAGGCGGCCTTGAGCTGGTATTCGGCGGCGACGATGTCCGGCCGCCGCGTCAGCAGGTCCGATGGAAGGCCTGGCGCAAGGTCCGCCAGCATATGGCGCTCGTCCAGCGGCTCCGTCGCCGCCGGCAACTCCAGCGGCTGCCCGACCAGCAGCGCCAATGCGTGCGCCTGTTGCTCGCGGGCCTGGCGCAGTTGCGCCACCAGCGCTTCGGCCTGGCTCAGCAAGGTCTGCACCTGGGTGAGATTGAGCCGCGAGGTGGCGCCCACCTCCACGCGCCGGCTGAAGATGCGCAGCGATTCGCGGCGGCTGTCGGTCGTCTGTTGCGCCAGCGCGATGCGTTCGTCCAGTTCGCGCAACCCGAGGTAGGCATTCGCGACCTGCGCGACCAGGCTCAGCGCAAGCGCGCGGTGCGCTTCGGCAGAGGCCAGATAGGTATCGCGTGCGGCATCCTTCAGAGCGCGCAAGCGTCCGAAGAAGTCCAGCTCCCAACTCGACACCACTACGTCAGCGCTGTACTGGTCTACCCGCAGCGGCACGCCGAGCGGACTGGCGCTCGCCGGGAGATTCGCACGCGTGCGGCCCAGCGACCCGCCCAGCGAGGGAAACAGGTCCGCGCGCTGGATACCGTAAGCCGCCTCCGCCTGGGCCACGCGCGCGGCGGCGACGCGCAGGTCGCGGTTGTGTTCCAGCGCCTGCGCGATCAATGCACGCAGATGCGGATCGGTGAAGTAGTCGCGCCAGTCCGTCGCGGCGGCATCGAGCCCGCCCCCGCCCAACTCGCCGCCGTTTGAAACGCTGGCGGCATCATAGCGTTCGGGTACGGGCGACGGCGGCTGCCGATAAGGCGGGTCCATCGAGACGCAGCCGGCGAGCAGGCTGGTGGCAACGCACACCATCGCTCCGACGGCTCGGCTCCTCGCCCGGACCTTCCCCTGTCTCATGCCTGCATCGCTCCTGGGATGCGCACCGTGTTTCCCGCGGAAGTCCGGCAGAGTGTCCCCGGGCCGGACGGGAGTGGAGGCCGCGACGGCCTCGTCGATGCCAACTCTGATGAGCCGGACGGCTCAGCGCAACATCGCGTGGCTAAATGTCGCAAGCGCGTCATGCCGGCGCGCCAGGCTTTAGCTTTGCGCAAGCCGGATGGCCGTCCGAACGCCATGCTACGCTGCCTCGCAGCAAGGGGCCGTCCACCGCCACGCCATGGCGCGAAGCCTGCGCGCTTCGCCGGGAGGATCGTCATGCCAGTCGCCTCGCCCGCAGTGCCCGCCACGCTCGCCGCGCGCCTGGACCAACGCGTCCACGCCGGCCTCGCCCGCGCCACCTTCTCCGTCTCCCCCGCATCGCTGACCCTGGCCTGGGCGGACTGGGCCATGCATTTGCTCGGCTCGCCCGGCAAGCGCATGGAACTGGCGCGGCATGCCGGCGAAACCTGGGCGCAGTGGTGGGGCTACACGCTGCGCGCGGCCTGGACCCACGGCGCAGGCGAAGCCTGCATCGAGCCGCCGGAAAAGGACCGCCGATTCGTTTCGTCCGAATGGCAGGCCTGGCCATTCGCGCCGCTGCAGCAGGGTTTCCTGCTCAACGAACGCTGGTGGAACGAAGCCACGCGCGGCGTGCGCGGCGTCGCGCCGCATCATGAGGACGTGGTGAACTTCGCCGCCCGGCAGTGGCTGGACATGTGCTCGCCCGGCAACTTTCCTGCCACCAATCCCATGGTGCTGGATCGCACGCTGTCGCAGGGCGGCCTCAATCTCGCCCGCGGCTTCCTGCACTGGCTGGACGACGCGCGTCGTTACGTGCAAGGCGAGCCGCCGCGCGGCGCGGAGAGCTTCGTGGTCGGTCGCGACGTTGCCGTCACGCCGGGCAAGGTGGTGATGCGCAATGCGCTGGCGGAGCTGATCCAGTACGGCCCGACCACCGATCAGGTACGCCCCGAACCGGTGCTGATCGTGCCGGCGTGGATCATGAAGTACTACATCCTCGACCTGTCGCCGGCGAACTCGTTGATCAAGTACCTGGTCGACCGCGGCCACACCGTGTTCTGCCTGTCCTGGAAGAACCCCGGCGTGGAGGAACGCGGCTTCGGCATGCAGGACTATCTCGACCTAGGCCTGCGCGCCGCCCTCGATGCCGTCGCGGCGATCGTGCCGGAGCGGAAGATCCACGCCGCCGGCTATTGCCTGGGCGGCACCCTGCTCGCCATCGGCGCGGCGGCGATGGCGCGCGATGGCGACGACCGGCTTGCCTCCATGACGCTGTTCGCCGCGCAGACCGATTTCAGCGAACCGGGCGAGCTGGCCCTGTTCATCGACGACAGCGAAGTGGCCTATCTCGAAGACCAGATGGCGCGCACCGGTTATCTCACCGCCGGGCAGATGGCCGGCGCGTTCCAGATGCTGCGCTCGTACGACCTGCTGTGGTCGCGCCTCGTCGGCGAATACCTGATGGGCGATGCCGAACCCATGAACGACCTGATGGCATGGAACGCGGACGCCACGCGCATGCCGGCGGCGATGCATGCCGAATATCTGCGCCGTCTGTTCCTGCACAACGACCTGGCCAGCGAACGCTATCCGGCCGATGGCCGGCCGGTGTCGCTGGGCGACCTGCGGCTGCCGGTGTTCTGCGTGGGCACGGCCACCGACCACGTCGCGCCGTGGCGCTCCGTCTACAAGCTGCACAACGAAGTGCCGGCCGAGATCACCTTCGTACTCACGTCCGGTGGCCACAACGCGGGAATCGTCAGCGAGCCGGGCCATCCGCACCGCAGCTATCAGCTGGCGACGCGACCGCCGAACGGCGCCTACCAGTCGCCCGACGACTGGGCCGCGACGGCCCCGCACGAGAACGGCTCCTGGTGGCCCGCCTGGGCCGCGTGGCTGGAGGCGCGTTCGGGCGAGCCCGCATCGCCGCCGGCGATGGGCGCGGCCGATCGCCCGGCGCTCGATGACGCCCCGGGCACGTACGTGCTGGAAAGATGATGCAGCTCGCCCGCTTATGCCCTTCCTCTCATCCACTCCCGCCTCCACACTTCCGCCCCCTGGGTGACGCATGAACGATGCTGAGACGACCGCAGCGACGCCCGTCCGCGAGGACGACGGCGCGCCGCGCCTGATCCGTAACCGTGTGTTCGACGAGATTGCGATCGGAGACGCGGCCGCCATCGAGCGCACGCTCACGCCGGCGGACATCCAGTTGTTCGCGGCAATCTCCGGCGACGTGAACCCCCAGCATCTCGACCCGGCCTACGCCGCGTCGACCCGCTTCCACGGCGTGATCGCACACGGCATGTGGGGCGCGGCGCTGATCTCGGCAGTGCTCGGCACGCGCCTGCCGGGGCCGGGCACGATCTACCTGGGCCAGACCCTGCGCTTCCACGCGCCGGTACGCATTGGCGACACGTTGACGGTGCGCGTGCAGGTCACCGCACGCGACCCCGCCGGCAAACGCCTCACACTGGCCTGCGCCTGCACCAACCAGGATGGCGTCGTGGCGATCGAGGGCGAAGCGCAGGTGATCGCACCGACCGAGCGTATCGAGCGTCCGCGTGCCACCCTGCCCGAGATCCGCCTGCTCGACAGCGCGGGAAAGACCTTGCTCGACTACGTGCGTCCGCTCGGCGCGATCCGCGTGGCCGTGGTGCATCCCTGCGACGAATCCAGCCTGTCCGCGGTGTTCGACGCGATGCGCGCCGGCCTGATCGAACCGGTGCTGGTGGCGCCGCGCGCCAAGCTGGAGGCGGTAGCGCGCCAGGCGGGGCTGGACCTGGCCGGCCTGGCGATCGACGACGTGCCGCACAGCCATGCCGCGGCGGCACGTGCGGTGGAGCTGGCCGGCAGCTGCCAGGTGGAGGCGCTGATGAAAGGCAGCCTGCACACCGACGAGCTGATGGCCGCCGTGGTCGCGCACGATTCGCCGCTGCGCACCGCGCGGCGCATGTCGCACTGCTATCTGATGCATACGCCGGCCTACCCGCGCCCGTTCATCATCACCGACGCCGCCATCAACATCGCGCCGGATCTGGACGCGAAGGCGGACATCGTGCGCAACGCGGTGGAGCTGGCCAACGTCATCGGCGTGGAGCGGCCGCGCGTGGCGATCCTGGCCGCGGTGGAAACCGTGAACGTGCGCATGCAGGCCACGCTGGACGCAGCAGCCTTGTGCAAGATGGCCGATCGCGGACAGATCGCCGGGGCCACGCTGGATGGCCCGCTGGCCTTCGACAACGCCATCTCCGCCGCCGCGGCGCGTATCAAGGGCATCGCCTCGCCCGTGGCCGGCCTGGCGGACGTGCTGGTGGTGCCGGACCTTGAGAGCGGCAACATGCTGGCCAAGCAGCTCGAATACCTGGGCGGTGCCTCCAGCGCCGGCATCGTGATGGGCGCGCGCGTGCCGATCGTGCTGACCAGCCGCGCCGATTCGCGCGAGACGCGCGTGGCCTCCTGCGCCGTGGCGGCACTGGTCGCGCATCGCTACCGAAAGGCGAAGCCATGACGGCATGGGTGGCGGTACTCAACTGCGGCTCGTCCAGCATCAAGTTCGCGCTGTTCGACGCCGCGCGATCGCCGTTGCCGCGCACCCCGCCGTGGAGCGGCAAGGTGGAAGGCATCGGCGGCGCGGATGCCACCTATCAGGACACCGACACACCGGCGACCTCGATCGCGCTGGAGGAAGCCGATCCTTATCACGCCGCGCTCGCCCGTATCCGCGAGCGCATGCGCGAGCGGATCGGCGGCGGGCAGCTGGCGGCGGTCGCGCATCGCGTGGTCCACGGCGGCGCCCGATACTTCCAGCCGGCGCGCATCGACGCGCAGGTGCTGGCCGACCTGCGTAGCTACATTCCGCTGGCGCCGCTGCATCAGCCGTTCGCCCTGGAAGCGATCGACGTTTTGCTGCGCGAGCGTCCGGACATTCCGCAGGTGGCGTGTTTCGACACGGCGTTCCACCACACCCTGCCGGACGTGGAAAAAGTCTTGCCGCTCACCGCCGACGCCTGGGAAAAAGGCTTGCGCCGCTACGGTTTCCACGGGCTGTCCTACGAATACCTCGCCATCGCGCTGGCCGAACGCCACGGTGCCCACGCGCGCGGACGCACCCTCTGCGCGCACCTGGGCAGCGGCGCCAGCCTGTGCGCGATGGACGATCTGCGCAGCGTCGCCACCACCATGGGCTTCTCCGCACTCGACGGACTGATGATGGGCACGCGCTGCGGCACGCTGGATCCGGGCGTGGTGCTGTATCTGCTGGAGAGCGAGAAGCTCAGCGCGCACGAGCTGGGCCAGCTGCTTTATCACCGCGCCGGCCTGCTTGGCTTGTCCGGCGTGTCGGCCGATCTGCGCGAACTGCTGCCGC
Source organism: Dyella sp. BiH032 (assembly GCF_031954525.1). Classification (NCBI taxonomy): domain Bacteria; kingdom Pseudomonadati; phylum Pseudomonadota; class Gammaproteobacteria; order Lysobacterales; family Rhodanobacteraceae; genus Dyella; species Dyella sp. BiH032. The sequence goes on along the minus strand of NZ_CP134867.1, from coordinate 2,665,774 downwards.
GCGAGACGGCCGACGAACGGGTCGCCCTGGCGATCGCGCTGTACGTGCGCCGCATCGTGCGCGAGATCGGCGCGATGGTCGCCGTGCTCGGCGGACTGGACCTGCTGGTGTTCTCGGCGGGCGTCGGCGAGCACAACCCCACGATCCGCGAGCGCGTCTGCCGCGGGCTGTCGGCGTTCGGCATCGTGCTGGACGGGGACGCCAACGCGGCCAACGCGCCGGTCATTTCCTCGCCCGACAGTCGCGTGCGGGTCGCGGTCGAGCCGACCAACGAAGAATGGATCGCGGCGCGGGATGCGCTGGCGGTGGTGCGCTGAAGTCCCCGCTAGGCGGGATGACGCTTGCCGCAGCCGAGGCATGCGCGATGCGGCCCCCGGAGTCCGGTGCGCATACGCCCCAGCAGACAGCCGCATACGTAGCAGACGACCGCCCTGCCCCGGCGCCACCGCAGCCGCCGCCCGGCCTGCGCCGCATATAACCCCACGCTGGCCGCGCCGCCGGCGACGATCAGGCAGGAAGCCAGGTCCACCGCCGGGCCGCCGGCGCGGGCCGGCGCATCCAGCCACGCCTGCGCCGCCCAGGCGAGCAGCGCGCCGCAGCAGGCGGGCAACAGGCAGGGTGCCATCAGGCGCAGGCACATCCGGTCGACGTACGACATGGCGGGCTCTCCGGGAACGAGCCGGCAAGCGTCGCCGAGGCGCATCTCACCGCTTGAGATCACCGCGCATCCGATCGGATGGGCCACGTCCGGATTCAGGCCACCTCGAACAGCGCCATGAAGCCGTAATCCATGTGCAGCTGCATGTGGCAGTGGAACAACGACAGCCCGGGCTGCCCGGCGATCACATCCACTTCCATGGTCTGATAGCCGCCGAGCATGGCGACGTCCTTGACCAGTCCGCCAGCAGGCTGGCCGGCCACGCTGACGATCTCGAAGCTGTGCCGGTGCAGGTGCATGGGATGGATGTCGTCGCTGGCGTTGCGCATGCGCAGCCGGTAACGACGGCCCCGATGCAGGCGGAACATGGGCCGCATCGCATGCATGTCGAAGGCCGCGCCATTGATGGTCCAGCGATTGAAACCGCCGAGTGCGGCGTTGTCCTTGGCGAAGACCAGATCCAGCACCTCGTCCGGCGCCACGGGACGCGCCACGGGATCGGCGAAGCGGCGGTAATCCCAGCCGGACGGCACCGGCTTTTCCCAGCGCGGCTTGCCGTGCTGACCCGCGTACTCGACCACCACGCCCATGCCGCGCTCGCGATCCTCATCGGCGAGGTCCCCCAGCACCCACACGCCGGGACGGTGCATAGTCACGATCGCGCTGATCCGCTCGCCCGCACCCAGCCAGAGCACCGGCACCTCCGCCGCGCGCGGCACGGGGTTGCCATCCAGCGCCACCACCTTGAACACATGCCCCGGCAGCGCCAGGCTGCGATTTTCCGTGGCGCTGCCGTTGACCACGTGGAACAGCACGCGCTCCCCGGCCTTGACCCGGATGGGATCGCCATGGCCCAACATGCGCCCGTTGATCGAGAAGGACTGATAGCCCACTTCGTAGCCGTGCGCCGTGCCCCGCGCCAGCGAAGCTTTCATCGCCGCTTCGCCTTGCGTTTCGAGCCTGGGGTCGCGCGCTGAGGGCCGCAGGAAATCCGCAGCCATGTCGCCGCCTTTGCTGAAGAACGGCTCGAATTCCTTCAGCACCAGGAAGACTTCGCGGTCATAGGCGCCCGGCTCGCGGCGCGGCTCGATGTACACCGGCCCGACCAGGCCGCCGTACTGGCCGAGGCTCAGGTCGTCGCCGGCGACCAGATGCGAGTGATAGAAGCGAAAACCCGCCGGTCCTGGCACGAAGGAGAGCCGCCGCATGCCGCGCGCGGGAATGAAAGGCGTGCCCTCCTCGGCGGAGCCGTCCACGTCGACCGGCACCGTCTGCCCATGCCAATGCAGCTGTTCCGGTACGTCGGTGTCGTTGTGCACGTCGACCGTCACGCGCTGCCCTTCCTTGAGGCGGATCAGCGGGCCGGGAAACTGGCCGTTGAACGTGTTGACCGAAACGATGCGATCCGGCGCCAGTTCGACCAGGGCGCGACGGATGCGCAGGTCATAGTCGGCGGGACCGGCCTGCGCGGAAGGCATCCCAACGCCACGCGCGACCGCCGGCAGCAGCGGGCCGAGAGCGGCGGCACCGCCCAGCTTGAGGAACGCGCGGCGATCGAGCGGCATGCGAGGGCTTCGTCCGAAAAACGCCATCTTGATACCGCCTGCCGGATGAAGCGAGCGGCAAGGCCGACGGCAAATTTTTGCGCGCGGCGACAGCCAGCGAGCAAGCCCCTCCAGGAGGCCCGTCCAGCAGGCATGCTCAGGCGGCGTGAATCGACAGCCGCCCCCGCGGGTCGCGGTCGCAGCTCAGCGCGGTCCCGTAAATGCGCGACAGCACGTCGCCGTCGAGCACCTGCTCGACGCTCCCCTGCCGCGCCAGCTGTCCCTGCGCCAGCAGGGCGACGTCGTCGGCATAGCGCGCGGCGAGGGAAAGGTCGTGCAGCACAGCGATCACGCCGAAACCGCGCTCGGCCATGCCGCGCGCGTGGCGCAGCAATTCGTGCTGGTGGGCGATGTCGAGTCCCGCCTCGGGTTCGTCCAGCAGCAGCCAGCCCGGGGCGTCGCGACAGTCCCACACCTGCGCGAGCACGCGCGCCAGCTGCACGCGCTGCTGCTCGCCGCCGGAAAGCTCCAGGTAATTGCGCGCGCGCAGCTCCCAGGTGCCGGTGGCCTGCATCGCGGCTTCCACGACGCGGCGATCCGCGGCATCGGGCGAAGCGGCACCGTAGAGGCTGCGGCCGAGCATCGCCACTTCATCCGCGCGAAAGGCGAAGCCAAGTTGCACGCGCTGCGACAGCATCGCGCGGCGGCGCGCCAGCTCCGCCGCCGGCCAGCGCATGAGCGGCACACCGTCCAGCGTGGCCACGCCCAACGACGGCCGCAGCAGGCCGGCGAGAATGCCGAGCAGGCTGCTCTTGCCGGCGCCGTTCGGGCCGATCAGGGCCAGCAGCCGGCCCGGCCGCGCGCGCAGATGCACGGCCTGCAGCACGCGCCGGCCGCCATAGTTCAGGTGCACGTCGCGCGCTTCCAGCACGCGATCCTCCGGCGCAGACGCGACGCGCCAATCCACCGCCACGTTCATGCCGCCTCTCCCGTCCGCAGGCGCATCAGCAGCCACAGGAAGAACGGGCCGCCAAGCAAGGCCGTGATCACGCCGACCGGCAGCTCGGTCGGCGCCACCACGGTACGCGCCACCGCATCGGCGCCGATCATCAGGCTCGCTCCCGCCAGCGCAGATGCGGGCAGCAGCAAGCGATGATCCGGCCCCCAGCGCAGCCGCAACACGTGCGGCACCAGCAGGCCGACGAAACCGATCACGCCGCACATCGCCACGGCCGCGCCCGTCGCCAACGCCACCAGCAGCACCAGCCGGCGCCGCAACCGCGCGGGGTCGAAGCCGAGCAGGCTGGCCTCGCGCTCGCCCAGCAACAGCGCATTGAGCGCGCGTGCCTGACCCGGCAGGCAGGCCAGCGGCAAGGCCATCAGCGGCGCCACCGCGGCGAGCCGGGCCCAGTTCGTGCCGCCCAGGCTGCCCAGTGTCCAGAAGCTCAGGTCGCGCAGCTGATGCTCGTCCGCGAGATACGTGAGCATGCCTACGCCCGCCATTGCGATGGCGTTGATCGCCACACCGGCGAGCAGCAGCGTGGCCACGCCCGGGCGGCGCGCCCCGCACAGGTACACCAGCCAGGTCGCCAGCAATCCGCCCGCGAATGCGGCGCCGGCAATACCGAACGAACCGAGCCCCGCCGGCAGCGCCGCCACGACGCTGCCGCCGAGCACGATCATGCCGATCGCACCGAGCGCCGCGCCGGCCGACACGCCGACGAGGCCCGGTTCCACCAGTGGATTGCGGAACAGGCCCTGCATGGTCGCGCCGCTGCAGGCCAGCGACGCGCCGACCAGCGCGGCCATCAACACGCGCGGCAGGCGGAGCATGAGCACCACCGCGTCGTCGCCCTGCGCGGGACGTCCATCCAGCCAGCGCAGCAGCGCGCCGAGGACCTCGGCGGCCGTCAGCGGCATCGCGCCGGACGCCATGCCGGCGATCGCCGCGGCGAGCAGCAACAGGGCCAGTCCGCCCAGCGCCCACGGGCGTGGGCCAGACGCACGTGCCCGCGGCAGTGCCACGCTGTTCACGGGCGCAGATCCGCCAGCAGGCGCTGCAATCGTTGTTCGTGCTCCGCATTGCGCGGGCCGAAGCCGAGCAGCGCCTGGCCGTCCACGAACTCGATGCGCCGCTGCCGCCCGGCGGGCGTCAAGGCGACGCCCGGCAGGCGAAGTACGCCTTCAACGCCACCGACCGCTTCCTCGCGCTCCCGCATCAGCAGGATCACGTCCGGCGCCAGCGCGGCCAGCGCCTCGGGCGATACCGCTTTGTAACCGGTGAAGCCGTCGCCGGCATGGGTGCCGCCGGCCAGCGCGATCGCGCTGGCCGCGGCGGTTTCGCGTCCGGCCGCCTTAGGGCTGCCCTCGGTGGCCATGAGGAACAGCACGCGCGGATGGCGCGGCATGGCCGCGACGGCTTGGGCGAGCGCCGCGTACGCCGACGCCAGCCGCGCCGCGAGCGAAGCCGCCGCCGCATCCCGGCCGAGCGCGTGCCCGACCGCCCGCACTTTTGCGGCCACGCCTTCTGGTGTGCGCGTGGTCGGCATCAGTTCGATGCGCACGCCGGCATCGCGGAGCTGGGCGATCACCGGCGGCGGGCCGGCATCGTGCGTGGCCAGGATCAGCGTCGGCCGCAAGGCCAGCACGCCTTCGGCGGCGAGCTGACGCACGTAGCCGACGTCGGGCAGTTCGTGCGCGGCCGCCGGCCATTGGCTGGTGCTGTCCACGCCGACCAGCGCGCCCTGCGCCTCCAGCGCGTACACGGTCTCGGTGATGTCGCCGCCCAGGGCGACCACGCGCGGCGCCTCCGCGGCGAATGCCGGCGACAGCTGTGCGCAGAACGCGAGCGCGACCGCGCCGATCCAGCAACGGGTGCGCTCAGCCATGACTCACCTCCGCGCCCGGCAGGCTTTCGGCCAGCGCACGCCAATCCGCCAGTTCCGGCGTGCCCGGCTTGCGCTTGCCGAAGCACTGGGCGATTTGCCCGCCATGCGCGTCGTACAGCTCCAGCGAGGTCACCTGTCCTTCCGGGCTGGGCTTGCGCACCACCCAGCTCTCGGCGATGTGGTCCTCGCGCAGGTGCAGGTTGAAATCCTCGTCCAGCACATTGAGCCAGGGGCCGACCGTCTTGATGTCATGCACGGGCCCGGTGTGGATCTGCACCACGCCGGGCGAGCCGACGAACACCATGATCGGCAGGCCAGTGGTTGCAGCGCGTTCCAGTACCGTACGCATGGCGCCGTCGCCGACGCGCCGCGCGAATTCGTCGCCGGCCAGGCGCAAGGCCTGCGTTCGAGTGACCTCGTGCTTCTTCAACATGGCGAAGAAATCGTGCGGATCGCGCAGCCGGCGCCAATGTTCGCGCAGCGAGGCGACGTCCACTGCTTCGTCGCCGCGTCGCCGCGGCAGCGGATCCTCGACGTCGGCGAGTTCGAGCAGCGGCGACTGCACCGGCGCGGCGAAACGCCCGATCAGGCCGGCCCACTCGTCGGCACGGCTGTGCTCGGTGAGATAGACCTTGTGCACCGCGCGGCCGTCGCCGTCGAAGAACTGCAGGCTGCGCAGCCAGCGCCCGCGCGATTCCTCGCGCACGGCGAAGCCGAACACCCAATGCCGCAGGAACAGGCGCAGGTCGATCGCCTCGTCCAATACCACGCCCATGGCGCCGCCGATCTCGATGTTCCGGAAGCTGCCTTTCTTCTCGTGCACGCAGCTCTCGTTGCGCGTCAGCACCATCACGCGGCCAAGCACTGGCAAGGCGTGGATCAGCTCCGCCCAAGGCCCTTGCAGGCGCGTAACGCTGTCGCCGCAGCGGCTGGCGACCAGTTCGGCCTCGCTCACGCCCAGGCGCGCGGCCAGGTCGCGGGCCCGCAGCTGCGGCTGTTCCTCGCGCAGGCGGCGCCAGGCGTCGAGCAGTTCTGGCAGCGACGGCGCGGTGTGGGTGGCGATGTCGTTCAACATGCTCGATGCTCCTTTCAGAATGCGATTCGCGCCGCCACGCTAAAGGCGCGGCCGGGCATGGTGAGACGGTCGGCGGGCACGCCGTCGGTGCCGGTGTCGTTGATCCCGTTGCCGCTGACGAGGTTGCCGAGCGCGCCGCTGTTGAGGCTGCCCCAATCCCAATACTTGCGATCGGCCAGATTGGTCACGCCCGCGTAGAGCTCCAGGTTCGGCAGCGGCGCGTAGTGCGCGTAGGCATCGAGCGTGGCGTAACCGCCCGGCCGGAACGCGGAGGCATCGCTCAGGCGGCTGTGCCGGCGCACACCGGTGCCGATCAGCTCGGCGCCCCAGCGCTCTGCGTCGTAGGCAACGCCAAGCACGGCCTTGGCCGGGTCCACCGTATTGAGCGGGCTGTAGCCGCTGGCGCCCGGCTCGATCAGGCGGCCGCTGGCGACCGCCACGCTGCCGCGCAGCGACCAGCCGCGCAGTGCATCGCTGAAGTGCGCGAGGCGCAGCGCACCGCTGGCTTCGGCGCCCTTGATGTAGGCCTTGCGCGCGTTCACCGCCTGGTAGAACAGGTTCATGCCCGGATACACCTGCACCCAGTCCGGCACCTGCGCGGCCTTGAGCTGGTAACCGGACCAGATGAAGTCGCGGTAGCGGTTGTAGTACGCGCCCACGTTGAACCAGCCGGCGTCGCCCTTGCCCCGCAAGCCGAGTTCCAGCCCGCGGCTGGTTTCGGCTTTCAGGCGGTCGTTGGGCAGGAAGGCGATGTTGAATCCCGGGAACGGTTGCTCGTTCCACGCGCCACCGATCTCGCTGTACAGCGGCGGACGGAAGCCCTGTGCGTAGTTCGCATAGGCGCTGAGCGTGCCGTTGAAGTGCCACAGCAGGCCGAGCTTGGGCGAGGCATGGGTCTTGGTGTAGTCGCGGCGCACGTAGCCGGGGTTGTATGCCGCATAAAGCGCGTCGTCCTGGGGCCGATACGCGTAGCGGTCGATGCGGACGGCGGGTATCAGCTCCAGACGGCCGCCGAGCAGGCCGATCTCGTCCTGGACGAAGGCGGAGTAGCGGTCGGTCTTGCTCTCCGGGATCAGGTGCAAGGGATAGTTGCTGGGCAAGAACGCCTTGCCGCTGCCCGTGGCGCCGGTGCGCTTGTTGACGCCGTAGCCGCCCGCGTAGGACTCGGCCTCCGTACGCGACAGCTCGGCGCCGTAGCTGATCGTCTGCGCGACGCCGCTATCCTCGCCCAGCGTCTTTACCGCCACGATCTTGCCGCCATAAGTCTTTTCCTGCAGCGGCAGGCTCTGGAAGTAGCGTGCGACGGTGGCGGTTTCCGTCTGCGTGTTGGTGCGCGCGCGGCTCTTCTGCCAATAGACGTTCCAGTCCAGCGTGTCGGCGGGCGCACCGCGGAGCCGCGGGAACCACTGGCCCGCGCTGGCGCGCACGCGCATGTTCTCGTCTTGCGAACGGTAATAGCCGGCGGTTGGCGTGATGCTGGAAAGCGAGTCGGTGCGCGTACGCGTCTGCGAGCCGTCCAGCGTTACGCGGTCGGCGCGGCCGCTGTCGGCGGTGTGCACGTATTTGCCGAGGAAACTGTCCAGCGCGTACGAGCGCGGATCCGGCCGCGTGCGCGCGGCTCCGCTGCCGCCTACGTCGCCCTGGTTGGAAAGCTCGTGGCCTTCGCGGTGGTTGCCCACGAACAGGATGCCGTTGCGCGCATTGCCGCCGGCCAGCGTGACGGTGGAGGTGAGGCTGCGGTCGCTGCTGTCGTACAGCTCCTTGAGCGCGACGTACGTGTCGCGGCCGTCGCGCAGATAGTCCGCGGGGTCCTTGGTGCGCAGGCTGACCACACCGCCCAGCGCATCGGAGGGATACAGCACCGAGGCCGGGCCGCGCACGATCTCCACCGACTTGAGCTGGTCCAGGTCGATGAAGTTGCGGCCCGCGCGGAAGCTGCCGCCGGCGACATCGGCGCCGAACGAGGCGGGCATCGACACGCCATCGATCTCGATGCGCGTGCGATTGCCGGACAGCCCGCGGATGTTGAAGCTGTCCAAGCCGAAGCGGCCGCCGTTGCCGATGGCCGACACGCCCGGCTCGTAGCGCACGAGGTCGCGGATGGAGACGTCCAGATGGCGATCCATGCGCACGCGATCGATCACCGAAATGGTGCCGGGCGCGTTGAGCTGGATGGAGGGCGCCAGCGCCGTGACCTGCACGCGCGGCAGGTCGGTGGCGTCGCCCAGGGCAACGGCGGGCGAGGCGGCCGGTTCGGCCGCGAAAGCAGGAACGGACAACAGCGCGCCGATGACGGCGGCCAGCGGGTGGATGCGGAACATGCGGGAACCAGTCCTTTGCCTAGCGTGGAATCACGCGGCGGGCTGGCGCGGGAGCAGCGTCCCTGGAGCTGGCAGCCGTATCGAAGAGACAGCGGCGGCCGCCGATGGCCGCCGCACAAATGAGAACTTATCTCATTTGGAAAGAAGCTGTCCAGGCCTGGCGATCAGGCTGTCAGTGCGCGTTCGTCGCCTTGTCCGCCGTCTTCCAGCCGCGCGGCGGTCCCTTGTTCTGCGCCTTGCTCGCCGAGCCCCTGCTCTCCTGCCGCGCGCCCGCCGACTTCGTCAACGCCTCGGCCATGCCCAGGTGTCCCTGCAGAACGGGCAGCGCTGACTATGCGAATGCGCGCAGCCGCGGGTCGTCGCCCGCGCGCGCTTCCTGCTCGAAGACCGGCATCACGCCACGATGGTCGCGGATCATCAGGCCGGCGAACGCCTGCTCCAGCGCCGCGCCCTGCAGACCGGCCAGATGCTGGTCGATGTCGCGCGTGGACATCACCGGCGATGGCGGCGAGGCGCCCTGCGTGAGCCGGCGCGTCGCCAGCCTGGCCAGCTCGACGTTCAGGCGCGTGTGATCGTCCAGCACGTGCTGCGCGAGTTCGCGCGCCGCGTTCGACGGCGCCTGGCCGAGCACACGGCGGACCAGCGCGATCTGGAACGCGTTGTCGCCGGTGGCGCGCGCCACGAAAGCCTGGTCCCCGCGCGACAACGGCGGCGGCTCGGCGCCCTGGGCGGCCGCGCCGAGGCACACCCATGCGCAGGCGACGAACAGGTAACGCGCAAAACGAACGGATGGCATGGACATCGCGAAGCTCCTTATGCCGCGAAACGTCACTTCGCTTGACGCAACAGCCATGCCATGCGTGCCCGACACGGGCGCCGCGCGCGTCGCAGCGGATCCGGCCGCAGCGTGAAAGCGTTTACGGCACAGCGGTTTTTGCAAGTCGATGTACTTCTTGCAGGCGTCCCGCGGCCTCGTTTCACGTCGAATTGACGTAACTAAATGGGATTCACGTAGAAAACGTGATCCATCGCACGTTGCAATGCCACGCTTGGCCCGTCCCCTGCTTTCCGTGGCAGGCGAGGCCCAGGCCTCGTTTCCGCAAGGGGGAACGCATATGGAACAGATCGTCGAATGCTTGATCGCCGGGGGGCCGCAGCATGGACTGATGCGCCGGCAGCTATGGGATCCCGATCACCCGGCACCGCCCGTGCTGGCCGCGGACGACGGTGAACTGTGCTCCGCCGCCGCCCGCCGCCCGGCCGGCCCCAGCAACAACCGTTTTCTGCTGTTGCATCCGCGCGCCACCGGCGCGCAGATCATCGCCATGATGACCGTGCTCACGGCACAGGCGACCTCGGCCTATATCTCGTTGTGCCGCTGAGCCGGAAGCACCGTTCACCGCCGTCCGGCCAGGCCCGCGGCTAGGCGGAGATGTGCATCAGCACCGCCTTGTCGATGGCGTGCATCAGTTCCGCGCGGGTGTACGGCTTGGACAGGCGCACCACCTGCTCCGAGAGTTCCTTGGGCGTCTCCGTATAACCGGAGGCCAGGATCGCCGGCACCTGCGGCCACTGCGCGTGCACCTGCGCGATCAGCTGGTGGCCCTGCACGCCCGGCATCATCTGGTCGGTGATCAGCAGGTCCACTTCCACGCCGCCGAACAAGGCCTCCAGCGCTTCATTCGCCGACGACATCTCGTAGGTGAGATGGCCGATATCCTCCAGCACCGCCGAGGTGGTGGCGAGGATCAGGGGATCGTCGTCCACCAGCATCACGCGCAGCTGGCCGTGGCGCGAAGGCTCGCTCATCGCCGAGGGCGCGTGCTCGGCGCGCTGCTCCGAAGGCGCCGTCGGCAGCCAGATCTCCGCACGGGTGCCCTGGCCGACGTCACTCTTGAGCACCAGCCGTCCGCCCGATTGCTCGGCCAGGCCATGCACCATCGACAGACCGAGGCCGGTGCCCTTGCCCACGCCCTTGGTGGTGAAGAACGGCTCGGTCGCGCGCTCCAGGGTCGCTTCGTCCATGCCGTGCCCTTCGTCGCTCACCGACAGGCAGACATAGCGGCCTTCGGGCAGGCCGATCGCGTGCCGCTCGTTCACCTGCACCGATTGCGCGGCGATGCGGATGCGCCCCCCGTCCGGCATGGCATCGCGCGCGTTCATGACCAGGTTGAGCAGCGCCAGCTCGAGCTGGTTGCCGTCGACCAGCACGCGCTCCAGCGACAGCGGAAACGCCATGTCGATGCCGATCACCGAGCCCAGCGAGCGCTCCATCAACCCGGCGATGTTGCGCACCAGCGGACGCACGTCTAGCGGCGTGGGCCGCAGCTCCTGCCGTCGCGCGAACGCGAGCATGCGCTTGGTGAGCGAGGCGCCCCGCTCGGCGCCGGCCAGCGCGTTCTTGAGCAGCACCAGTGCCTGCGGGTCGTCCTGGAACCGCTTGGAGAGCAATTCCAGGTTACCGATGATCGCCATCAACAGATTGTTGAAATCGTGCGCGACGCCACCGGTCAGCTGGCCCACGGACTCCATCTTCTGCGCGTGGAACAGTGCCTCGCGCGTCTGCGCCAGTTCCTGCTCCGCTTCACGCTTGGCGGTGATGTCGCGGGTGATCTTGGCGAAACCGATGTGGTGCCCGTGGTCGTCCAGGATGCGGTCGATGACGATGTGCGCCCAGAACCGGCTGCCGTCCTTGCGCACGCGCCAGCCTTCGTTCTCGAAGCGGCCCAGCCGCGCGGCGGTGGCGAGCCCCTTGGCGGGCAGGCCTTGCGCGCGGTCTTCGTCGGTATAGAACGTGGAGAAATGCTTGCCGATGATCTCGCGCGGCGCATAGCCCTTGATGCGCTGCGCGCCGAGATTCCAGCTGGAAACGTTGCCCTCGGGATCGAGCAGGTAGATCGCGTAGTCGGTCACGCCCTGGATCAGGATGCGGAACTGTTCCTCGCTGCGCCGCAGGTCCTCTTCCGCGCGCCTGCGCTCCGTGAGGTCGCGCGTGAGCACGGCGTAGCCGGCATGCTCACCGTCGGCACGGACGACCTGATCGATCGTCACGTGTGCCCAGAAGCGCTGGCCGTCCTTGCGCAGCTGCCAGCACTCGGCCACGTGCCGGCCACGCGCATCCGCTTCGGCGAGCAGGCCGGCAGGCAAGTTCACGGCGCGGTCGTCGGGCACGAAGAACATCTCGAAGCCGGCGCCGATGACCTCCTCGACACCATAGCCAGCGCAGTGTTCCGCCCCCTTGTTCCAGCTGAGTACCGATCCGTCGGCCCCCAGCGTGTACATGGCGTAATCGATGACGGATTCCACTAGCAGTGTGTACTTGTTCTCTTGGGCAAGGGGCATGCGGCCGCCGCTGGGTTCGCATCTCATGCGTCCCGGCAGCATAGCCACGGACACGCGCAAGACAAGGGTCAATGCGCCGTTTTCGCGGCACCCGATAATCTCGCGGTCGCTCGGCGTTCCTGTCGTCAGCAGCCGGCATTGGCTGATGCCAAAAACCATCGGGACGTGCCGAACGAGGCAAAGGGTATGCATGGCCGGGTGATGACGGCGTGACATGCGCGGGCGCGGGCGTCGCGCATGCTGTGCGCGGACGACGCATTGCACCGCGTCAACAGCCTGATCCATGCGCGGTTCACGGTGCGCCACTCCGCGGCTTTTCCATACTCCGCCCACGAGCCTGGCGGCGCGCCGGACTGTGCGGCGCGCGTGCGGAACGGCACGACGGAGAGTCCATGTCGAGTAGCAGTAGCTTTCACGAAACGCATGGCTGCGCTACACGCGTGCTTGATCGAAGCTTGCCTAGCCTGAGCCTGCCGGACGTGTTTGCGCCCGCGCCTTCCGATACCGATAACCCGGTTCATCCCCCGGCACCCGGCCGTCCGTGCGGAGCGGCCGCGACGTCCTATGCGAGATAAAAGCGCCATGCCAACCCAGCACAAGGATTCCCTGTCCTCCCACCGCCACGGCGAACCGCTGGCACGACGCGTGCTCGCCGATCGCCATCGGCACGTTCGCCCGGCGCGCATCGGCACGCCCGCGGCGCTGCCGCGCGTGCTGTTCGTGACCACCGAGATGACCGACTTCGTCAAGACCGGCGGCCTCGGCGACGTCGCCGCCGCACTGCCGCGCGCGCTGCGCTCCATGCTCGACATCCGCGTGCTGCTGCCGGCCTATCCCAGCGTGCTGGACAAGGCGCGCGCGATCGTCTGGGAAGGCCGCACCGAAGCCTATGCAGGCATGCCCGCCTCCGAAATCGGCCGCCTGCAGACCGAGGACGGGCTGACCATCTATGTGCTGCGGCAGCCGGCTCTGTTCGAGCGCCCCGGCTCGCCCTACGTCAGTCCGGTCGGCGCCGACTGGAGCGACAACGCGTTGCGCTTCGCCACGCTGTCGATGGCCGCCGCGCAGATCGCCGCCGGCGAGGCGCACCTGGCGTGGCGCCCCGAACTGCTGCATCTCAACGATTGGCCCACCGCCCTGGCGGCCGCGTACGCGCAATGGACGCGGCGCCCGGTGCCTAGCGTGCTGACCCTGCACAACCTCGCCTACCAGGGCTATTTCCCGCTGGCGCTGCGCAGCCTGCTGGGCATCCCCCCGCGCGCGCCGGAGGTCGAGGCCCATGGCCAATTATCGTTCCTCCGCGCCGGCATCGCGCATGCCGACCACCTCAGCACGGTCAGCGAAAGCTATGCGCGCGAAATCACCGAAGGCGCGCACGGCATGGGCCTGCACCTGTTGCTGCAGAAAAAGGCCGCGCAGGGACGGCTGACCGGCATCCTCAACGGCATCGACGACAGCTGGAACCCGTCCACCGATCCCGCGCTGCCCGCGCCCTTCACCGCGCATCGCACCGAAGCACGTGCGGACACCGCGCAGCGCGTTCGCGTCGAACTCGGCCTGCGCGAGAGCCGCGGTCCGCTGTTCGCCATGGTCGCGCGGCTGGTGCATCAGAAAGGCGTGGACATGGTGTGCGAGGCGGCCCCGCAGATCGTCGCCGCCGGCGGCCAGCTGGCCATGATCGGCTGCGGCGACCCGGGCATGGAGCGCGAAGTCGCGCGGCTGGCGCGGCGCTTCCCCGGCCAGGTCGCGGCGCATATCGGTTTCCGCGAGGCGCTGGCGCGGCGCATGTTCGCCGGCTCGGACTTCCTGCTGATGCCATCGCGCTTCGAACCCTGCGGACTGAGCCAGATGTATGCGCAGGCCTACGGCAGCCTGCCCATCGCCTATGCCACCGGCGGCCTGCTGGATACGGTGGAAGACGGCGTCACCGGGCTGCTGTTCCACGAACCGAGCGTGGCCGGCTTGCGCAGCGCTTTGCAGCGCGCCTTCCGCATTCACGAGGAACCGCGCCTGCTGGCGGCCATGCGGCGGGCGGCGATGTTGCAGAGGCACGACTGGGGCCGTTCCGCCCGCGCCTATGCCTCGCTCTATGCATCGGCGATGCCGCGCCGCGTCGCGGCGGCGTGAGCCCATGGAACAGCCGACCGGTACCGCCGCCACGCCAGGAGGACCTGACCGAGAAAGACAGCGCGAGGAAGATCGGCGGCACGCCGAACAGCGCCACGCCGACAGGCGCGAAGATGCCCGTGCCGGGGCCTTGCTGGCGGAGGGCCGCCACCATGATCCGTTCGCCTGGCTGGGCCCGCATCGCGAAGGCGATCTGTGGGCGGTGCGCGTCTGCGCGCCCGGCGCGCTCGCCGTGGAGGTGCTGCACGCAGATGGCCCCATCTGGGCGCGTGCGGAACAGGTGTTCGCGGAAAGCACGCCTGCGGAAGGCGTGCCTTTGGAAGGGATGTTCGTCGCGCGCGGCCGTGAGCTTCCGCCGGACTACCGGATCCGCCTGCGCTGGCCCGCCGGCGAACAGATCGCGGCCGATCCCTACGCATTCGGGCCGCTGCTGGACGAGTCGCTGCTGGACCAGTTCCACCGCGGCAGGCTGCTGCGTCCCGCCGAGCTGCTGGGTGCGCATCCCTTGAACCTGGATGGCGTGGAAGGCGTGCGCTTCGCCGTGTGGGCGCCCAACGCACGGCGCGTCTCGGTGGTCGGCGATTTCAACGGCTGGGACGGGCGCAGGCACCCGATGCGCTGCCGCCACGTTGCGGGCGTGTGGGAGATTTTCCTGCCCGGCGTCAAACCCGGCGCGCGCTACAAGTATGAGCTGCTCGACCGCCACGGACGCCTCTTGCCGCTGAAGGCCGACCCATACGCACGGCAGATGGAACATCCGCCCGCCTCGGCTTCGATAGTGGCCGCGCCGCCGCGCGTGAAATGGCACGACGCGCACTGGATGGAGCGCCGCACGCAGCACGCCCGGCGCGACGCGCCGCTGTCGATCTACGAAGTGCACGCGGCATCGTGGCGGCGGGCGGAAGACGGCGTGCCCTACGACTGGGCACGGCTGGCGCGCGAGCTGATTCCCTACGTGCAGGAACTGGGCTTCACCCACATCGAGCTGCTGCCGGTGAGCGAGCATCCTTTCGGCGGGTCGTGGGGCTACCAGCCGGTGGGACTGTACGCGCCCACCGCGCGCATGGGCGGGCCGGACGATTTCGCACGCTTCGTCGACTCCTGCCACGTCGCCGGCCTCGGCGTGATCGTGGACTGGGTCGCCGCGCACTTCCCCGACGATGCCCATGGCCTGCAACGCTTCGACGGCACCGCGCTGTACGAGCATGCCGATCCGCGCGAAGGCTTCCATCGCGACTGGCACACGCTGATCTACAACTACGGCCGCCGCGAAGTGGCCCAGTTCCTGGTGGGCAACGCGCTGGAATGGCTGGAACGCTTCCACATCGACGGCCTGCGCGTGGATGCGGTGGCCAGCATGCTCTACCGCGACTACAGCCGCCGCGAGGGCGAATGGATTCCCAACCACCGCGGCGGCCGCGAGAACCTGGAGGCGGTCGCCTTCCTGCGCCATCTCAATCGCCGCGTCGCGGAGCAATGTCCCGGCGCGATGGTGATCGCCGAGGAATCCACTGCCTGGCCCGGCGTCACCGGCAGCGCCAACGACGGCGGCCTGGGCTTCTCGTACAAATGGAACATGGGCTGGATGCACGACACGCTGGGCTATCTGCGGCGCGACCCGATCCACCGGCGGCACCATCACCACGAGCTGACGTTCGGCATGACCTACGCCTTCGCCGAGCGCTTCATCCTCGCCCTTTCCCACGACGAAGTGGTGCATGGCAAAGGCTCGCTGCTGGCGCGCATGCCGGGCGACGAATGGCAGCGCTTCGCCAATCTGCGCGCGTACTTCGGTTTCATGTGGGCGCACCCGGGCAAGAAACTGCTGTTCATGGGCAGCGAGTTCGCCAGTCCGTGGGAGTGGGACCACGACGGCGCGCTGGACTGGAACCTGCTGCAATACCCGCTGCACGAAGGCATGCGCCGCCTGGTGGCGGACCTCAACCGCCTGATGGTGGCCGAGCCCGCGCTGCACGAAAACGACGACCATCCGCGTGGGTTCTCGTGGGTCATCGTCGACGACGCCGCGCAGTCGGTCTACGCCTTCCTGCGCTTCGGCCAGCACCAGGCGCCGCCGGTGCTGGCGGTGTGCAACTTCACGCCGGTGCCGCGGCAGGACTACCGCATCGGCGTGCCGCACGCGGGTACCTGGCGCGAGCTGTGCAACACCGACGCCGCCATCTACGGCGGCAGCAACCTCGGCAACGGCGGCCTGCTGCACACCGAGCCAGTGCCCAGCCATGGCTACGCCGACTCGCTGTCGCTGCTGCTGCCGCCGCTGGCTACGTTGATCCTGCGCGCCGAGGGCGAGTGACATGCCCGCGCAGGCCTGCCGCTACGGCGCCATCCTCACCGAGCGCGGCGTGCGCTTCCGCCTGTGGGCGCCGGCCGCGCAGCGCGTCGAGGTGCTGATCGGCGCGGACGCGTATGCCATGCGCCCGCGTCCGCACGGCGAGTTCGAGCGCGTGCTGGACGTGCCCGCGGGCACGGCATATCGCTACCGCATCGACGGCCAGGCCGAGGTGCCGGACCCGGCCTCGCGCCAGCAGCAGGGCGACGTGGAGGGAGCCAGCATGGTGGTGGATCCCGGCTATCCGTGGCGACATCCCGACTGGAGCGGCCGGCCGTGGAAGGAGGCCGTCATCTGCGAACTGCATGCCGGCTGCCTCGGCGGTTTCGAGGGCGTGCGCCGGCGCCTGGCGGCCATCCGCGAGGCCGGCTATACCGCAATCGAGCTGATGCCGGTCGCCGAATTTCCTGGCGACCGCAATTGGGGTTACGACGGCGTGCTGCCCTACGCGCCGGAGGCCTCCTACGGCGGTGCCGACGCGCTGAAAGCGCTGGTGGACGAAGCGCACGAACTGGGTTTGATGGTCTTCCTCGATGTCGTCTACAACCACTTCGGCCCGCACGGCAACCGCCTCAACGACTACGCGCCCTGGTTCTTCCGCGCCGACCAGGCCACGCCATGGGGGCCGGCGATCGACTTCCGCCGTGCGCAGGTGCGCCGCTTCTTCATCGACAACGCGCTGATGTGGCTGGACGAATTCCGCATGGACGGCCTGCGCCTGGATGCCGTGCATGCGATCGCCTCGCCCGCCTTCCTCAAGCAGCTGGCGCAGGCCGTGCGCGAGCGCCTGCCTGCCGACCGCCACGTGCACCTGGTGCTGGAGAACGAGCGCAATACCGCCGCGTTCCTGCGCGGCATCGCGCGCGCGCAGTGGAACGACGACGGCCACAACGCCCTGCACGTGCTGCTGACCGGCGAGCGCGAAGGCTATTACGGCGACTACGCGCAGGACCCGCTCGGCCGCCTCGCGCGCGTGCTGGCCGAAGGTTTCGCCTTCCAGGGCCAGCGCGACCGGCATGGACGCCGGCGCGGCCAGCCCAGCGGGGACCTGCCGCCGACCGCTTTCGTGCTGTTTCTGCAGAACCACGATCAGGTCGGCAATCGCGCCCTGGGCGAACGGCTGGTCGCACTGGTGCCCGAGGCGCGCTGGCGCGCCGCGATGGCGCTGGTCGCGCTGTGTCCGATGGTGCCGCTGTTCTTCATGGGCGACGAATGGGCTTGCGCCACGCCCTTCCTCTACTTCACCAGCCATCCCGCGGAACTGGCGGCGAAGGTACGCGAAGGCCGGCGCGCGGAATTCGCCGCCTTCAGTGCCTTCGCCTCGCCGGAGCGGCGCGCGCGCATTCCCGACCCCAACGCGCGCGCTACGTTCGAGGCCTCGATACCGCGCGAAGAAGACGCCGCGCACGCACAGGCGGCACGGCGGTGGTTCCGCGGACTGCTGGAGCTGCGCGCACGCGAGCTGGTGCCGCGGCTCGAACCCTGCCGCCCGCTCGGCTGCGAGCGGCTGGGCGATGCCGCGCTCGCCGCGCGCTGGGTGCTGGCCGATGGCTCGCGCTGGACGCTGGCCTTCAACGTCGGCGAACGCGCGGTGCGCTTCGAAGCACCGGCGGACGGACGTTGCCTGCATTGGGAAGCACCCGGCGACAGCGCGCCCGTCGCCGGCCTGCCGCCGGCCAGCTTCGGCGCCTGGCACGGGCCCGGCCATGCGTGACACCCTGCCCGGCCGCGCCGCCCGCAGGGGCATCCTCGTCCGCTGGACCGATGCGCAGGGCAACGCGCAGCGGCTTTCCGCCCGCACGCTCGAAGGGCTGCTTCACGCGCTTCCGCCGGAACAGGAGCAAGACGCATCGTGCTTCGTGCTCGCGCCACGCGCGCCGCTGCCCGCGCACGGCGCACGGCATGCGCTGGACGAACGCGGTGACCGCGTGCCGTTGCCGGATGGCAGGGCTCCCGCGCAACCCGGCTATTACACATGGCGCCGCGGCGCGCGCGACGTCATGCTCGCGGTCGCGCCGCCGCGCTGCTTCGGCCTGCACGATGCGGTCGGCGGCACGCCGCGTCTCTGGGGCATCGCCGCGCAGGTCTATGGCCTGAAGCGCCAGGGCGACGGCGGCCTGGGCGACAGCCGCGCCGTAAGCGAGCTCGCCGCGCAGGTGGGTGCCGCCGGCGGCGACGCGCTGGCCATCAGTCCGCTGCACGCATCCGCGCCCGTCGTCGCCGGCCACAGCCCCTATGCGCCCTCGCACCGCGCCTGGCTGGACTGGATGCAGACCGACCCGGCGATCGTGTTCGGCGAGGACGCCCTGCGCGATACCATCCGCCACGCCGGTGCCGCGGAGGCATGGCAACGCGCCGAGCGCGCCCGTCTGATCGACTGGCGGGCGCAGTACGCGCTGCGCCGGCGCGTGTACTGGCAACTGTTCGAACGGCATGGCGAACGCGCGCCGGCCATCGACGCGCTACGCCGCTTCATGCGTCGCGGCGGCCCCGCATTGCGCATGCACGCCGCCTTCGCCACCTATCAGCAATGGCAGGCCGAACAAGGCGGCGACACGGACTGGCGCACGTGGCGCGAACCACGCGGTGTGGAAGCCGCCGTGCGCGCCTTTGCACGCTCGCATCCGCCGCGCGTCGCGTTCGAGGGCTTCCTGCAATGGCTGGCCGCCGCCTGCTGGGAGCACGCGCAGCAGCAGGCGCGCCAGGCCGGACAGCGCATGGGCCTGATCTGGGATCTCGCGGTGGGCTTCCTGCCCGGCGGCAGCGAGGCCTGGCAATACCGCGACCTGCTGGTCGAAGGCGCGCAACTCGGCGCGCCGCCCGACGCGTTCAACGCCCAGGGCCAGGCCTGGGGATTGGCGGCCTACGCGCCGCAAGGCCTGCGCCGCAGCGGCTTCCGGCCCTTCATCGAATTGCTGCGCGCGATGATGGCGCGCGGCGGCGGCGTGCGTATCGACCACATCCTGGGCTGGTCGCGCGCGTGGCTGGTGCCGGCCGGCCTGCCCGCGAGCGAGGGCGGCTATGTGCGCTATCCGCTGCGCGAGCTGCTGGGCCTGCTCGCGCTGGAATCCTGGCGGCACCGTTGCGTGGTGATCGGCGAAGACCTCGGCACGGTGCCGGCCGGCCTGCGCCATACGCTGGCGCGCCACGGCGTACTCGGCCTGGACGTACTGCTGTTTACGCGCGACGCGCAGGGCGGCTTCACCGATCCGGCACACTGGCGCGAAGCGGCCGTGGCGATGAGCACCACGCACGACCTGCCGCCGCTCACCGGCTGGCGCGAAGGCGTGGACCTGGACGTGCTGGCGCGCGCGCAGCAGTGGCCGCCGCTCGCCCACCGCCGCGCCCTCGCCGAGCGAAGGCGCGACGCGCGCGCGCTCGACCGCGCGGCCGGGCGGCGCGATGCGCCGGTCCGCAACGCCTTGCGCCTCACCTTGCGCGCCGCGTCACCGCTCGTGCTGCTTCCATTGGAAGACGTGCTGGAGCGCCGCGAACCGCCCAACGTACCGGGAACCGTGCACGAACACCCCAATTGGCGTCGCCGCCTGCGCTGGCAGGGCGTGCGCCTGCGCGAAGCGCTGGACTGGTTCGCACGCGAACGGAGCCTGGCATGAAACCCTGGACCGCCACCGCCCGCCTGCAACTGCACGAGGGCTTCGACCTGCGCGCCGCCGCAGCGCAGGTGCCCTACTACGCATCGCTGGGCGTCAGCCACCTTTATCTCTCGCCGATCGCGCAGGCCTGCACGGGCTCCACGCATGGCTACGACGTGGTCGATCCCACTCGCGTCAGTTCCGCGCTCGGCGGCGAAGACGCGCTGGAAGCCTTGGTCACCGCCCTGCGCGCGCACGACATGGGCCTGCTGCTCGACATCGTGCCCAATCACATGGCCGCCTCCACCGAGAATCCGTGGTGGCGTGACGTGCTGCGGCGCGGCCGCGACAGCCGCCACGCCGCCTGGTTCGATGTCGACTGGGGCTCGCCCGAGACCGAGGGACGCATCTGGCTGCCGGTGCTGGCCAAGCCGCTGTCCGAAGTCCTGGCCGAAGGCGGACTGACGCTCACGCGCGCCGGCGAGCCCGACACCGAGCTGGCCTACGGCGAACTGCGCCTGCCGCTGGCCGATGGCTCGCTCGACTTCCTGCGCGGCCTGGCGCTGCCGCTGGATCTTCCGCTGCCGCCGAACGTGATGCGACGGCTCCTGGAACTGCAGCATTACCGGCCCGCGTGGTGGCGCAGCTCCGCGGACGTGGTCAATTACCGGCGCTTCTTCGACATCGACACGCTGGTCGCGCTGGACATGGACCACGAGGAAGCCTTCGACGCCGTGCATGCCCTGCCCCTGGCGCTGATCGCGCGCGGCTGGGTGGACGGGCTGCGGATAGACCACGTCGACGGCATCGCCAATCCGCGGCTCTACCTGCGGCGCCTGCGCGCGGCGATGGACGAGGCGGCCGCGCGTTCCGGGCGGCCGGCGCCCGCCGTGCGCCTGTACGTGGAGAAGATCCTCGCCGCCGATGAAAGGCTGCCGCGCGACTGGCCGGTGGAAGGCACCACCGGCTATGACGCGATGGATGCCATCGGCGCCGTGCAGCACGACCCGCGCGGACGCGCCGCGCTCGCCCGCCACTGGCAGGCCTGCACGGGCCGCGCGCCGGACTTCCGCCGTGAAGAACGCCGCGCCCGGCGGCTGTGGCTGCGCTACGGCCTGCGCAGCGATTTCGTCCGCTGCCTGCGCCAGTGGGAGGCCTACCTCACCACGCAACCGGAAGACGGCGACCTGCCACCCGCCGCACTGGCGCGCGCGCTGTACAGCGTGCTGGCGCGCCTGCCGGTGTACCGCAGCTACCTCGGCGCGGCCACGGCCACCGCGGCGGAACGCGACGCGCTCGCCGAGGCGTTCGAGCTGGCCGCGCGCGACGGCCGCGCCGACGACCGACCCGCCCGCGAATGGCTGCGCCGGCAACTGCTCGAACGCGTGCCCGCGACCATGCCGGGCCCGGCCGGCGTCGCCCTGAAGATGGCGCGCCAGCGCTTCGAGCAATTGGCCGCGCCGCTGTGCGCGAAAGCGGTGGAAGACACGGCCGGCTATCGCTACGGCGTGCTGCTGTCCCGCAACGAAGTCGGCAGCGACCCGGCACGGTTCGCGCTGGACGTCGATGCCTTCCACGCCGCCATGCGGCGCCGCGCGGAGCAACACCCACACAGCCTCAACGCCACCGCCACGCACGACCACAAACGCGGCGAGGACACGCGCGCCCGGCTGGCCGTGCTCAGCGAGCTGGCGGACGAATGGACGCTGCGCGCCGATGCCTGGATCCGCACCCTGCAGGCGCATGCCAGCATCGACGCTGCCGATCTCTCGATGCTGCTGCAGACCCTGGTGGCGGCGTGGCCGCTGGGGTTGGACACCGGCCAGGCCGACGCGCTGTCCGCCTATCGCGACCGTCTCTACGGCTGGTGGATGAAAGCCCTGCGCGAAGCCCGCCTGCACACCAGCTGGACCGCGCCGGACGAAACCTATGAACGCGCCGCGCAAACGCTGCTGCGCGCGCTGTTCGAATCGCCCGCGCTCGCCGCCACCTTGCGCGAGATCGCCGCGACCGCGCGCGAACTCGACGCGCCCGGCGCTGCCAAGGGGCTGGCCGCCCTGGTCTTGCGCAACACCATGCCCGGCCTGCCGGACCTGTACCAGGGCACGGAGTTCTGGGACCAGTCGCTGGTCGACCCCGACAACCGCCGTCCCGTCGACTACGCCGCGCGCGGCGATGCGCTGGCCTCCAACGCGGCCGTTTCCGCCATGCTGGAAAGGTTCCGTGACGGAGCCATCAAGCAATGGTTGCTGGGACGGCTGCTCTGCCTGCGCCGGCATGCGCCAGCGCTGTTCAGCGAAGGCGGCTATCGGGCGGTGGCGGTCGATGGCGCCGCGCGCGAACGGGTACTGGCGTTCGAGCGGCACTGCCACGGTCATCGCCTGATCGTCGCCGTACCGCATCTGTGTTCCGGCTGGCTGCGCGGAATGTCCACGCCACGCATACCGGAAGAACACTGGGGCGACGGCAGACTGCGTCCTGAAGACCCGCCGCCGCGCGGCTTCCTGGACATGCTGGGCGGACGGCGCGCGATGCCCGGCGAGGCATCCGACTGGCTGTGCTCGGCGCTGTTCGCGCAACTGCCGGTGGCGGTGCTGTACGCGCAGGACGAGGAGGCGACATGAGCGACCCATCGAGCAGCGATTCATCGAATAAGGAGCCTATGCGCGGGCAGGACGGCAGCGGCGAGCGCGAGCAGCGCATCCGCGAGCTGGCCCACCACATCTGGGAGGCCGAAGGCTGTCCCTCCGGCCAGGAGCAGCGCCACTGGTACGCGGCGACCCGGCTGGTGGAAGCCGAGGACAGCGGTGGACACGAAGACGGCGCCGCCTGAGGAGGCGCGTCCCGTGCCTCCCGTCGATCCGCGCGACGCGGCCCCGCATCCCGCCCGCCGGCCATCGCGCGTGCGCGAAGGCCTGCCCTATCCGCTCGGCGCCACCTGGGACGGGCTGGGCGTCAACTTCGCGCTGTTCTCGGCGCATGCCACCAAGGTGGAGCTGTGCCTGTTCGACCGCGACGGCAAGGAGACCGAGCGCATCGCTCTGCCCGAGTACACCGACGAGGTATGGCACGGCTACCTGCCCGACGCGCGCCCCGGCCAGATCTACGGCTACCGCGTGCACGGCCCCTACGAGCCGGACGAAGGCCATCGCTTCAATCCGAACAAGCTGCTGGTCGATCCCTACGCCAAGCACATCGTCGGCGAGCTGGTGTGGAACGACGCCGTGTTCGGCTACACCCTCGGCCACCGCGATCGCGACCTGTCGTTCGATACGCGCGACAGCGCACCCTACGTGCCGAAGGCGCGCGTGATCGATCCCGCCTTCACCTGGGGCCGCCACCGCGCGCCGCGCGTGCCGTGGGAAAACACGGTCATCTACGAAGCCCACGTCCGTGGCTACACCATGCGCCATCCCGGCGTGCCACCGGAGCGGCGCGGCAGCTGCGCGGGGCTCGCTTCGCAGGAAGTGATCGACTACATCCGTTCGCTCGGCGTCACCGCGGTGGAACTGCTGCCCGTGCACGCCTTCGTCGACGACCGGCACCTGCTGGACAAGGGCCTGCGCAACTACTGGGGCTACAACACGCTGGCCTTCTTCGCGCCGCATCCGCGCTATCTGGCCACCCATAGCATCGACGAGTTCAAGTCGATGGTCTCGCACTTCCACGACGCCGGGCTGGAGGTGCTGCTGGACGTGGTCTACAACCACACGGCCGAAGGCAACGAGCTGGGGCCGACGCTGTCGCTGCGCGGCATCGACAACCGCAGCTACTACCGCCTGGCGGACGATCCGCGGCATTACATCAACGACACCGGCACCGGCAACACGCTCAACCTCAGCCATCCGCGCCCGTTGCAACTGGTCACCGATTCGCTGCGCTACTGGGCGCGCGACATGCGCGTGGACGGCTTCCGTTTCGACCTGGCCACCATCCTGGGCCGCGAATGGCACGGCTTCGACCAGGGCGGCGGCTTCCTCGACGCCTGCGGGCAGGACCCGGTGCTCAGCCGCGTCAAGCTGATCGCCGAACCGTGGGACCTGGGCCCCGGCGGCTACCAGACCGGCGGCTTTCCGCCCGGCTGGGCCGAATGGAACGACAAGTTCCGCGACACTGTGCGCGGCTTCTGGCGCGGCGACGAGGGACTCGTCGGCGAACTGGCCACACGCCTCACCGGCTCGGCCGACCTGTTCGACCGGCGCGGCCGGCGGCCGTATGCCTCGGTCAACTTCGTGACCGCACACGATGGCTTCACCCTGGCCGACCTGGTCAGCTACGAAAGCAAGCACAACGAAGCGAACGGCGAAGACAACCGCGACGGCTCGGACCACAACCTCAGCGCCAACTACGGCGTGGAAGGCCAGACCGACGACGAAGCGATCAATGAACTGCGCGCCAAGCAATGCCGCAACCTGCTCGCCTCCCTGCTGTTGTCGCGCGGCACGCCGATGCTGCTGGCCGGCGACGAGTTCGCCCGCACGCAGCAGGGCAACAACAACGCCTATTGCCAGGACAACGAACTGGCCTGGCTGGACTGGCGCGGCCCGACCGCCAACGAGGACCTGGTGCGCTTCGTGCGCAAGCTCGTCTCGCTGCGCAAGCGCTACACCCTGCTGCGCCGCAACCGCTTCCTCACCGGCGAGCCGGACGAGCTGTTCGGCGTGCGCGATGTCACCTGGCTTACGCCCGGCGGCGAACCCATGGAGGAAGAGCACTGGAACGACCCCGCCAACCGCACGCTCGGCATGCTGCTGGACGGCCGCGCCAGCCCCACCGGCATCCGGCGCATGGGCGACGACGTGAGCCTGCTGCTGATCGTGCACGGCGGCGAGCAGCCCCTGCATTTCCACCTGCCGGGCATGGACGAGGTGGAGGACTGGCGCCTGCTGCTGTCCACCGACACCACCCTGCAGGAAGGCAGCCGCTACGACAGCCCCAGCCCCATGCTGTTGCCGCCGCGCACGCTATGCCTGCTGCGCGCGAGGAACCGGCGCGAGGCACAGTGACCCACAGGCACTCGGGTTCGGATTCGGGGGCCTACGGCGCGGTGAAGCCGCAGCGGCACGCAAGCCAAGTCCCCAATGAGTGTTTCCCTCTCACTCCGCACGCGCGAACATAGGCCACCCCGCCGGAGCCCGCCATGTCTTCTCCCACGCCCGCCCTCGTCCACGCCCCGCTGATCAGCTTCGACCTGGGCGAGCTCAACGCGCTCCTCACCGGTCTCCCCGGCGACTTCCCGGCCCCGTTGTACCGCAGCCTGGAACAGCTGCATGCACGCCTGGGCGATTACCACCGCGTCGCCGGCACGCTCGTTTCCCTCGAAGAACTCACTGCGATCTACGAGGCCATCGTCACCCCGCTGGATGAAGTCGAAGCGCAAGCCCGTGCCCGCGTGCTCAGCGAATCCATGGAGCACTGGTGCCACGAAGTGAATCGCCAGATGACGCCCCTGCGCGAAGCGATCACCGGGGAGCCGGCCGACAACCTCGCCTTCGACGACGATGTGAGCTGGGATGCCTGAGCAGGCGCGGCAAGCCTGATTCCCGCAGCGGAACGCCCCGGCCGGCAAACTTTTGCGATGCCAACTCAAAGTGGCGTTTTGACGGCGCCTTCACCCGGGATTTCAAAAATTCCGCCCTCGCCCGTCTTGGTTTCCGTTCAAGCGGCTTTGGACTGGAATCGTCATGAAGGCAGCAGTAAGCGAAGGGTGGATGGACGGCGTTGCCGACGCGGTGGCACCGCGGGCGGGCGGGGTATTGCTGTTGCAATCCTTCCGCGGGCGATGGGACCTGGGCCATGCCCCGAATCTTCGCCAGCTGCGCGGCTACGCGCACTATGCCCGCCATAGCCTGGCCCATCTCCCCCGCCAGCTGAACTGGCTGCGTTTTCTGGACGGCGCCGAGGCCATGCGCCAGGCGGTCCGCGCCGATCCCGGCCTGTACGGCCGCTGGCACCGGCCCTTCATGTCGCGCGAGCTCGGGCCGGACGCCCGCATGCGCCTGCTGCAGGCCCATTACCGCTTCCTGCTGGAACGCTTTCCGCCGCGCCTGCGCGACAAGCTGCTGCGCGGGCACGACGTGCGCATCGGCACTTTGCGCCTGCGCGACGGCACGCCCGTGCACCTGCACCTGCGCAAGCCCGCGGTGCGCGCCATGGGCGAACTGGGCCTTTACCTGGTCAGCAACGACAAGGAGGTGCTGTCCTCCTGCAGCTTCACCTTCGGCGGCGAGGAAGGCCTGCTGATCGGCGCGATCCAGGGCGCCTGGTCGTTCCTGGGGCGCAACCCGATCCGCGCCTTCACCCGGGGCAGCCACGGCGTGCGCCCGAAGACCCTGCTGCTCACCCTCGTCCGCGTGCTCGCCCGCCTGTACGGCATCGAACGCCTGCGCGGCGTGGCCAAGGCGGCGCACCCGTTCGCCGCGCAGATCCACGCCGACTACGATGCCTTCTGGCGCGAGAACGGCGGCGTTCCCGGCGAAGACGGCTTCTACGAACTCCCCCGCTTCGGCGCCCGCCGCCCCATCCGCACCCTGCCCAGCAAGCACCGCGCGGCGCGCCGCCGGCGCGAACAATTCCTTGACGAGGCCCGTGCGGTATTCCTGCGGGCGATGGATTGGCGGGTGCCGACGGCGCCGGCACCATCGCCTTCGGCGGAAAGCGTCCGGCGCGCGGCGCGCGAAGCCGCCCCCGCGGCCGGCCTGGGGCCTCGCGCGCTGGCGTGAGGCTCAGAAGTCGTACACCCCCGTCACCATCGCCATCCGCCCCTGCCGCACCGGCACGAAGCTCTGGTCGGCGTTGATGGCGTAGAGGGTGCGGTCGAGGAGGTTCTTCACCCCGAGGGTGAGGCGCCAGGCATCGCCGTAGTAGGTGACGTTGGCGTCGACGCTGGCCTGGCCGGGAATGTCGAAGTAGCCGCCGCCCTGCAGGCGGCCGACGCTGCGGCTGCGCGCGGCGATGCCGGCGGCGACGCCCCAGGATTGCAGCGGCCCGCGCTGGAAGCGATAGCTGGCCCAGGCGCTGAGCAGCTGCCTGGGTGCGGCGACGGGCTGGGTGCCGTCGTCGTTGCGGATGCTGGCGTTGGTGTAATTGAGCACGCCTTCGAGGCCGCGCGTGATCTGGCCGGCGAACTCCACTTCCACGCCGTGATTGGTCTGGCCGGGGCCGGGCGTCGCGAAATACGGCGGCTCCGGAGAGATGTAGTCGACGCTGTGGTCCAGCGTGATGCGGTACCAGGCGACGTTGAGGCGCGCGCGCTGCTGGAACAGGTCGATGCGCGTGCCGGCTTCCCATTGCCGCGACTTCGCCGGCGGCAGCGGCTGCCCGTTCTCCCCGAGCAACGAATTGGCCTGGAAGCCGGTGGTGTGGTTGGCATAAAGCGCCACCGCGGGCGCGAGCTTGTAGAGCACGCCGGCCTTCGGCACCCATTGGTGCTTGCGCAGCCGGCGCGGGCTGCCGTCGGCCCACGACGTCGACAGCTCGTACGAGGTACGGCGCAGCGCGAGCAGCAGGTCCCAGCGCTCGCCGAGGGCCATCTGGTCCTGCAGGAACAAGCCCGTCTCGGTGGTCCAGGCGCCGCCGCCGAGCGTCTGCACGATCGTGGCCTCGTCCGTGCTCACGCGCGCGGACGGCAGCGCGGCGTCGGCGAACAGGTTGTACGACTGCGATGCGCCGACCTTCAGCGTGTCGCGCTGGCGATCGCGCCCGGCTTTGGTGCGCGCGTAGTCGACGCCCAGCACCACTGTGTGCGAGACGTCGCCCTGCTCGAACACGCCGGTCAGGTCGTTCTGCAAGGTGTAGAACGCATCGGAGTAACGGAAGCTGCGCGCGGTCGCGTCGACGTCGCCGCTCAGGTAGCCGTCGGTCAGCGACCAGCCCTGGCCGCTGGTGCGCTGCTGCACGTACTGGCCGCGGCTGCGGAAGGTCCAGCGGCTGTCCAGCCCCTGCTCCAGCGTGTAGACCGCGCGATGCGTGCGATAGGTCGAATGATCGCCGGGATTGCCCGCCAGGATGCCATAGGGCGACATGGTGGCCAGCGTGTCGCCCAGGAGCACGGTGTGGTCCGGTCCCGGCACGCGGTTGATGACGTTCTCGTAGCCGAGCGTGAAACGGGTGGCGTCGCGCTCCCAGCCGACCGAGGGCGCGAAGTACGCGCTGCGCTGCCCGCGGTAACCCTGCGCGCTGCGGTCGGCATGATTGCCGGCGGCGACCAGGCGATAGGTCCAGCCGCTGCCTTCGCCCATTGCGCCGGCCAGGTCCAGGCCCAGGCGCGCGCCGTCGTAGCGGCCGAGCGACCAGCTGAGCTGGCGCACCGGCTCGCTCTGCGGCCGCTTCATCACCACGTTCACCAGGCCGCCGAAGTTGTTGTTCACCGAGGCATCGCCGAGGATCGCCTCCGGCCCCTTCAGCACTTCGATGCGCTCGATGCCGATCAGCGGCGGCAGGTCCTCGGTGCGCGCCACGCCGTTGGGCATGCCGTCGGTCATGCCGTTGCCGGCATTGAAGCCGCGGATGCGGAACAGCGCGGGGCCATCGAAGCCGTCCATGTACTGCACGCCCGCCACGTTGCGCACGGCGTCGGCCACGGTCACCGCCTGCTGCGTGTCCATCAGGTCGCGCGTGACGATGCTCACCGCTTGCGGCACCTTCGCCAGCGGCGTGTCGGTGCGGGTGGCGGCGCGGGTGCCGCCAGCCGTATAGCCCACGTCGCCCAGCGCGGTGCCCTGCACCTGGATCGCCGCGAGCGAGGCGACGATCGGCACGCTGGGCTTGGCCGCCAGCAGGCTGCTGCGGTAGTAGCCGGCCGACGGCGGCAGGGCACTGCGCTTGATCACCACGGTGCCGGCATCGAAGCGCTCGTACTCCAGGCCGGTGCCGCGCAGCAGCGCGGCCATGCCCTGTTCCAGCGTCAGCGCGCCGATGGCGCCTTCGGTGCGCAGGTCGGCAATGGCCTCGCCGGCGGTGAGCACCTGCACGTTGGCCTGCTTGCCGAAGGCGATCAGCCCGCTGGAAAGCGGCTGCGCGGGAATCGCGAAATCCACCGTGATCCCCACCATGCCCCTTGGGGGCGCCGGATCGGCCCATGCGCCGGCGATGGCGAGCGACAGCGCGAAGCTGCCGCCGAACCATGAAAACGCGCGCCGAACCATGCGGTGTGGAATCCCCCGACGTCAAAACCCTAAAGGCCGGAGTCTGGCATGGCTCGGGGCCGACACCAAGGCCGCGAAAGTGAAGGCCGGAGGCTGGGGGCGGGTAGCGGGGGCATGCCGTCGGGCCCTTCCGCCTGCGGGGTTGCAGCGAAAGCGCGGTCGCGGCCTCGCCAGACCCGGGCCGTGCCGCGGACTCTCGCCCCCACTACCCGCCCCCAGCCTCCGGTCACTGGCGGCTGGCGCTGGACAGCACCACGTGGTCGCCGAACGCGCTCACCCGTACCGGAAACACGCGCGGCAAGGCCTCCACCCAGCGGTCGATGGCATCCACGCGCACCGTGCCGGTGAACGTCAGCTCACCCACGCCCGCATCGGCGATCTGCACCGGTCGCCGGCTGTAGCGGTTGATGTTGGCGATCACCACGGAAAGCGGTTCGTTGACGAACTCCAGGCGACGACCGCGCCAGGCGGTGGCGTCGTCCAGCGCGATCGGCCCGATGCGCAGGCCCGCGGCGGGGTCGTACAGCACCTGCTGCCCGGCCGCCGCCTCCAGCGCATCCCGCCCGTCCGGCGGCGTCACCCGCACCCGGCCCTCGGTGACGGCCACTGCCACACGGTCGCCGGTGCGGCGCACGTTGAAGGCGGTGCCGAGGTCGCGGATCAGCACCGGCCCCGCGGCCACCTCGAACGGCCGCGACTCGTGCGTGACGGTGAAGAACGCCTCGCCGTCGCGCAGCTCGATCTTGCGCAGGTCGCCTGCATAGCGCGCGACGATGGCCGACGCGCCGCCCAGGGCGACACGGGTGCCGTCGGGCAGGTCCAGCTCGCGGTCCTGGCCCACGGCGCTGGCGTATTCCTGCGCGGCCGGTCGATGCAGGCCGTCCAGCATCCGCCCCGCCAGTGCCACGATCAGCAGCGATGCGGCCACCGCGCCCAGCCACAGCGGCCAGCGCACGCGCCGCTCGGCGGTGCGCACGAACTCGGCCACGAACGCTTCGCGGGCATGGACATCCGTCTGCCCCAGGCGCTGGCCCAGCCGGCTGACTTCCTCGAAGGCCTGCGCGTGGCGCTCGTCCTCGTCCATCCAGGCCAGCCATTGCTCGATGGTGGTGTCGGAAGGGTCTTCCGCGCGCAGCCGCGTCCACCACTGGGCGGCCGCCACGTTCGCGCGCTCGTCGGCGCCGGTGAATGTCGTGCCCATCATGGCGTCTCCGTGAACTGGATGCGCGCGCGGCAATGCGCCAGCGCGTTGCTGACGTGGTAGCGCACCATGCGCTCGCTGAGTTTCATGGTCTGGGCGATGGCGCCGAAGTCGCGCCCCTCGATCACGTGCATCACGAAAGCCTTGCTGGTCTTGGCGGGAAGCTCGCGCAGCGCCGCGCGCACTTCCCTCCACTGTTGAAGCGCCGAGGCGTGCTGCTCGGGAATGGGCTGCGCGAACCAGTCCTCTTCCGGCCCGTCCACCGGCGCATTGGCCCGCACTGTGCGCATGCGCAGCCGGTCCACCGCGAGGTTGGCGGCGATCCGGAACAACAGCGCGCGCGGCGAGGCGATCGGATCGGGGTCCTTCATCGCCAGCATCCGCACGTACACCTCCTGGGCCAGCTCCTGCGCATCCGAACGCGAGTTGAGCCGCGCCTGGAGAAACGCGACCAGGGCCCGGTTGTGCTCCCGGAACAACGCCGCAACCTGCCCCGCCCGATCCCCCGCCCCCGCGGCCGGATCCGGCGGAGCGGCGTGAAGATCCGGGCTATCCATGGGGAAGGCCGGCATGTGGTGGGCGATAGGCAGTCATGCAGTCGTGCGCGTGATTTGTCCGTAAGAACAGCCTAGACGTTCCGGGGGGAGGAAATTGAAATGGGGGTGGCTGGATGGGCTGGCCGGGGGATTTCGCGGAGGGTGCCCGGGGTGACTGGCGCATGGACGAGCGTTCTGGCAAGCCCCCACCCCTCATCCCGCCTTCTCCCCGGAGGGGAGAAGGAGAAGTGCGGTACCGAGGCAAAGCAAAAGCAAAAACAAGAGCGAGCGAAGCGACGCTCCGTCGCGCTCTTGATCTCCCGGGTTCCCTTCGCGGCGGTGAGGGCTGGACGATCAGGCCGCCGCAGGCGGGCGGGGACAGGACGTCCCCGCCTTTTCGATTCGGGCAGGGATGCCCGATCGAAAAGCCCGGCCAGCCCTCAACGCACCCGGAGGTGGCGAAGGCCACCGGAGGGCGCCGCGCAGGGGCCCCTTTCTTCTTGGTTACTTCTTCTCGAGGTCCCCCTTGAGGGGATTGGGCAAGCAAAGAAGAAGTAACTCGCTCTCCGGCAGGAGAGCGAAACCCTCGCCCCGCACGGGGCGAGACAAGGCTGGCCATGAGGCGACATGAAGAGGACGAGGCAACCCTCAGCGCCCGTTGGGGTTCGCAGACTCCCCCCAACCTACCGAAGGCAGGTAAGCCCCGCGGCATGCGAAAGCGAGAGGCCCTCGCCTCCGCGGGACGCGCCCCCCTCGCGCCCCGCGCGAAACCCAGAACCACCCCAACATCATCCAGCCCGCCTCCGCGCCCCCTTCTTCGCCGCCGCCGACCGCCCCGAAGCACTCCGCTTCCGCGGCGCCTTCCGCGCGGCCGTGCGCTTGCTCGCCGTCTTTCTGGTCGCCGCCTTCCTGCTCGCCGTCTTCTTGGACGTCGACCGACCGGCGCTACGTGTCCGCGCGGCTTTCTTCGCCGCCGCCGAACGGCTCGACGCACTGCGCGTCCGTGCCGCCTTCTTCGCGGCCGTCGAACGCCCCGCCGCGCCCTTGGTGCGCGCCGCCTTCTTCGCCGCCGCCGAACGCGAGGACGACGTGCGCTTCGACGCCGCGCGCTTGCCCTGCTTGGACAGCGACTTGCTCGATGCCGCCGAATGACCTTCGCGCTTCAGCGCGCCGGCGGTGGCACGCGAGCGTCGTGTCGACTTCTTGTGCGGGTGCCGCGCCGCGCGCTCGTCCTGGGCGGCCTTCTTGCGCGTGGATTTGCTTGCCGATTTCTTCACCGGCGCCTTTACGCCCGCGCGACGCGCCTTGGACAGGCCGATGGCGATGGCCTGCTTGGCTGAGCGGGCGCCATGCTTGCCCTCGCGCACGTGCTCGATCTCCTCGTGCACGTACTCGCCGGCCTGCGTGCTGGGTGCTTTGCCCTGGCGTTTGTCCCGCGCCGCGGCTTTGCGGGTTTTTTCCTCGGGCATGGCGTTTCCTCCGCGAAACGAAAAAGTGTTTGTCGGTGTAGGCCGCATGCTGTCGACAACGGGTCGACGGTACGTCAAGCGGATGCGTGCGTGCGGCTGCTGTTCAGCGACGCGGCTGGCCTGTGCGTGTGCGCAGCGCACGGCATGCGCATGTAGTTCTTTCACGCTGACGAAAAATTTGCGCTGCGCAAAGGTCGCATGGCGGATCGTCGAAGCCACGGATGGCGCCGCTGCGCCATTCCGCCGAATGGCACGGATGTTGCGACGACCCAGGCGCGCAACCGGCAACAGCGGTGTGCGCCATCCCCCTCGACATACAAGAGAGAGAAGCCCATGACCTCCAAAGAGACGGCAGGACAAGCAGCGCCTCTTCGCGGTTTCGCGCGGATGGATCCCCAGCGGCAG
Source organism: Dyella sp. BiH032 (assembly GCF_031954525.1). Taxonomy (NCBI): domain Bacteria; kingdom Pseudomonadati; phylum Pseudomonadota; class Gammaproteobacteria; order Lysobacterales; family Rhodanobacteraceae; genus Dyella; species Dyella sp. BiH032. The sequence goes on along the minus strand of NZ_CP134867.1, from coordinate 2,633,119 downwards.
CGCCAGGTGTCATCGCTGGGCGGGCGCACGGCGCACGCGCGCGGCAGCGCGCACGAGTTCACCAGCGAAGAAGCCCGCCTCGCGGGCCACAAGGGTGGCAAGGCGGTCAGCGAGAACCGCGAGCACATGGCAGCCATCGGCCGCATCGGCGGCCGGCGCCTGAGAACGCAACGCCAGTCGCAGCCCTCCTGAGGACCGCCTCCGCCCCGACCATCTCTTCCCACAACGGATCGGAGAGCGCCATGCATAAACGCACCCTGTTCTTCACGGCCCTCGCGGCGACCGCAGTCGCGGTCGCCTGCCCCGTGGCCGCCCAGACTTCCCCGTCGGGCCAGACGGCCGCGGGCGCCAGCGCCAGTTCGGTCGATCAGACCTTCCTCACCCATGCCGCCGCCGACGGCACCGCCGAAGTCGCGCTCGGCCAGCTGGCCTTGCAGAAATCCAGCTCCGCGCAGACCAAACAGCTGGCACAGCACATCGTCGACGACCACACCAAGGCGAACGAGCAGCTCGTCGCCCTCGCCCGTCAAAAGCAGATCACCGTGGCGCCGGAGCCCGACGCGAAGGCCAAGCAGAAGATGGACAAGCTGCAGAAGCTCGACGGCGACGCTTTCGACCACGCCTACGCGCAGGCCATGGTCAAGGACCACCAGGCAGCGGTCCAGCTGTTCACCAAGGCTTCCACTGGCGCGAAAGACCCCGACGTCAAGCAGTTCGCCACGCAAACCCTCCCGGTGCTGAAGAACCACCTGCAGATGGCAAGGGATCTGCGCCAGGAGAGCCGCTCCAGCGGCCAGCCGCAGAGCAGCCCGCCGAACACCATGCAGGAAACGCCGCGTACCTCGCCGCCATCGAATACGCCGCCCACCACCGGCGCACCCGGCGGCCGCAGCGGCGGCTGATCCGCTGTCCGACCACGGTTGAGCGGGCGCGCGAGCGCCCGCCACGGAGTAGAACGTCATGAACCAGCGTTACAACGATCCCTACCGCCGCCAACGCGGCGACTACGGCCAGGGCCAACGCGACCAGGGGCCTGGCTATGGGCACGACGACGGAGGCCTGTATGGCCAGCGCGGCGGCGGCGCGCGCGGATATCGCCCCGGCGGCGGCCAAGGACCGCAGCAGGGCCCGCAAGGCTCCTGGCTCGAGGACCATCGCCGCTACGGCCAGCAACAAAGCGCCTACGGCGGCCGCGAACGCCATGCCGGCCGCAACGATTACCTCCCGGCCACCAGCGAAGGCTACGGCGACATCGACGACGATTACCTGCCGCCCGCCTGGGACGAAGCCGGCCCCCAACACGGCGGCTATCGCAATACCTTCGCCAGCGATACCACCGGCTACGGCTACGGCGGCTTCGATCGCGGCGGCGAATGGGGCAACCGCCCACGCGACGAATATCCGCGCGGCTTCGCCGGCTACGGCTCCGACCGCGAAGGCCGCCTGCAGGGCCCTTACGGTGTGCGCCGCGACCATGGCGAACGTCAGCTCGGCCAGGGCTACGGCTCACCGTCCGGCGGCGCGTCCTGGGGCGGTCCATCCTGGAACGATCCGCAACACCGCGACTACCAGGCCGACTACGGCCGCCGCCAGTACGCCCGCAGCCCCACCGAGTTCATGGGCGAACGCTATCCCTACGGCCACGACTACGGCGCCGGCCCCAGCCACTACCGCAAAGGCCCGAAGGGTTATCAGCGCTCCGACCAGCGCATCACCGAAGACGTCAGCGAACGCCTTTCCGAAGACCCGCATATTGATGCCAGCGAGATCGAGGTGGGCGTCCAGGGCGGCATCGTCACGCTCAAGGGCACCGTACCCGCGCGCTACATGAAGCACCTGGCGGAAGACTGCGCCGACCGCTGTTTCGGGGTGAAGGATGTGGAGAACCGCATTCGCGTGGAGATTCCTGCCGATCAGCGGGACGACGATCTGCGCAGCACCACTGCCGGCGCAGGGACGTTCGGGACGACGCAGGAGAGTCGGCATTAGTAGGAGGCGATATGGGGAGGAGAGAAGATGGCCGCGTAGAGCGGCCATCTTTTTTTTGTGGGTGCGCACATTCGGACGTCACCGCGAGCACCCGCCCCTCATCCCGCCTTCTCCCCGGAGGGAGAAGGAGAAGTGAGGTACTGAGGCGAGAAAAAAAACCGCAACGCTCAACGAGCGAGCTTTTGCTCTTCCCGGGTTCCCTTCGCGGCGGTGAGGGCTGGACGATCAGGCCGCCGAAGGCGGGCGGGGACAGGACGTCCCCACCTTTTCGATTCGGGCAGGGATGCCCGATCGAAAAGCCCGGCCAGCCCTCAACGCACCCGCAGCAGCGAAGGCTGCGGAGGGCGCCGCGCAGGGGGCCCTTTCTTCTTGGTTACTTCTTCTTTGGGCAAGCAAAGAAGAAGTAACTCGCTCTCCGGCAGGAGAGCGAAACCCTCGCCCCGCACGGGGCGAGACACGGCTGGCAATAAGGCGACAACCGAACGCCGCTTTACAAGGCAAAACGCAAAGCCGCCGACACCCCGGCGGCCCCCGCCCCACCCTCAACACCACGCCCTCGGCCGCTGATCCGGCGGCGCCACCGGATCGATCACTGGCGCCGGCTCATCCGGATCCACCAGCGGAGGAGGCGCCGGTTCCGGCATCGGCGGGATCTCCGGCGAATCCGGCAATGGCGTCGGGGGGACCGCTGGCGGGGCTCCCGGCGGCTTCACCGGGTCCGGCGTCGGGGCGGGCACCTCCCCCATGCCCGTCCAGGAGAACGTCGACGGTGCATACAAGGTGGCCCTTGCCTCGCGCGGAACGCGGATGTCGGAATCGCGGATGTCGAAAACGAAGCTCATGAGAAGGATGTCCAGGCGCACACCGGATCAGTGCGTCGTCGTCGTGGCCGGTGCCGGCGAGGAAGCGTTCGACGCAGGCGTCGACGTCGAGCCGGCGGGCGGCGTCTGGTTCGGGTTGGTCTGCGCCGGGTTGCTCTGGTTCGGCGAAGGCGGCGTCGTGGCCGGTGCGGTTGCCGACGAGGCTGGCGAAGAAGCACCCGGCTGCATGTTGTCGTCCTTGTTGCGGCAGCCGGCGGCGGACAGCAGGACGATGGTGAGAGCGGTGGTCGCGTAAGCGCTGAAGCGTTTCATGGGAAACCTCGTTGTCGTTGGACGGCGTGCGCGCCGGACGTGGCGATCGGCCGGTAGCGGTCAATGCGGCGTCGAAACACGCTCGGATACCTCGGCCTTCAGGGAGCGGGCGTTGGTGCGTTCCAGGTCGGCGAGCGCGACGATGCCGCAGATCTCCCCCTGGCCGTCGGTGATCGGGACGCGGCGGATGCGTTCGCCCTTCATCAGGTTGGCGACGTCCTCCACGGAGGCGTCATCGCGCAAGGTCCGGGCCGGGGAGGTCATGCACTGCCCCACTTTGGCCTGGTCCGCGCGGTCGCCGCTGGCGACGCAGCGCACCACGATGTCGCGGTCGGTGATGACGCCCGCCAGGCGCCGTTGTCCGTCGACGACCGGCACTTCGCCGACGTCTTCCTCGAGCATGATCCGCGCGGCGTGTTCCAGCGTGTCGTCCGCCGAACAGCAGCGCGGCTGCGGGGTCATGATGTCTCGTGCCTTCATCACGGTCTCCGCGGGGCCGCGGCGCTCCGCGGCCCCGCCTGTCGGGTATCAGCGATTCTTGTGGCTCTGCTCGCCCGCGCGGACGTGCTGCTCATGCGTGCCGCCGCGGCTGCCGGCGTTCTTGGTGTCGGCGCTGCTGTCGCGGCCGGTGCCGCCATGGCTGGCCTTGCCGCCCTTGCTGGCGATTTCGCGTTGTTTCTGTTCGTCCATCGAGCCGAAGCCACGCTTGCTCTGGTTCATGATTGTCTCCGGTTACATCAGGGAAAGTGGGTGCGCATCGGGCAAGCAACGCACGGCGCCGCGCCCTGGCGATCCGCACAGGTGCATGGTGCGGGTCAACGATTGAAGGGGATGCGTGCACGCGGTCAACGGTCTCTTCCACACGCCCGGCGATATTCATGTGGCGGCAAGCTGCGCGGCGACGAGACGAAGGTCCGCCACCAGTTCGGCGTACGCGCGTTCGCGCGACGCTTCGTCGCGGACGCGCAGCACGTACGACGGATGCCAGGTGGAAAGGCCCTGCGCGGTGGCGCTGAGCGGCAGCCATTGCCCGCGCTGCCGCGTCATGCGGAACTGCGCGCCGAACAGCGTCTGCGCGGCCATGGCGCCGAGCGCGACGACCACGCGCGGCTTCACGCGCAGCAATTCCGCGGCCAGCCACTGGCGGCAGGCGGCCTGCTCGGACGCGCTCGCGCGCTTGTGCAGGCGCGCCTTGCCACGCGGCTCGAACTTGAAATGCTTCACCGTGTTGGTGAGGTACAGATCCTTGCGCTGCAGGCCAGCCTCTTCGAGCGCCTTGTCCAGGATGCGCCCCGCCGGTCCGACGAAAGGCTCGCCCTGGAGATCCTCCTGCGCGCCCGGCTGCTCGCCCACCAGCATCACCTGCGCATGCGCCGGCCCCTTGCCGAACACGGTCTGCGTGGCGTGCATCCACAGCGGGCAGTCGTGGCAGACCAGCGCCTGCCGGCGCACGCTGGCAAGCGTGCCCGCGGGAAGGCGTTCGGGCGGCTTGGCGAGGTGAATTTCCGGCGCGTCGAGCTGCGTTTCTTTCCAGGCGGGCATGCGGGCCTCCACGGCCTTCGCTTACCTTGCTGGTAACCGATGCCGCCTGAAGATGCGGTCGAAACGGCGTTAGCGGACGCGGGCACGAAGGACCCACATGAATGGCTCACGGCGCGCCGTCGCCAATTTCACGCGTGGATGAAACCTCGCGACGGAAGCTGGCGTCCCACGCCAACGCCCCCGCCGCATGCCGAACAGCCGCCCCCAGGCGCCACGCGCGCACCGCGAACATCGCTCCACCGGCCAACCTGCCCGTACACCCTGGCTCAAGCGCTTCAGCGCTGGCCTGATCGCCGGTGCCGCCGACGACGATCCCAGCGGTATCGCCACCTACTCCCAGGCCGGCGCAAAGTTCGGGTACGGCACGCTGTGGACGGTCCTGCTATCGATCCCGCTGATGGTGGCGATCCAGGCGGCCAGCGCGATGATCGGCCGCGTCACCGGCAAGGGCCTGGCGCAGAACATGCACAAGCGCTTCCCAGCCTGGCTGGTGCGCAGCCTGGCCGTGTGGGTGGCCTTCGCCAACGTGATCAACATCGGCGCCGACGTAGCGGCGATGGGCGCGGCCGTGCAGCTGCTCGCCGGCGGCCCGCGGCTGCTGTACTGCGCGGTCGCAGCCCTGCTCTCCCTCGCGCTGCAGGTCTATGTGCCGTTCTCGCGCTACTCGCCTTACCTCAAGGTACTCACCTTCAGCCTGTTCGCCTACGTAGGCACGCTGTTCGTGGTGCACGTGCCGTGGAACGAGACCCTGCTGGCGCTGGTCAAGCCGGGCATCCGGCCGGATGCCGATTACGCGGTGATGATCGTCGCCATCCTCGGCACGACCATAAGCCCCTACCTGTTCTATTGGCAGGCGGCGCAGGAAGTGGAGGAACTGCGCCAGAGCGACGAACGCGAGCCGCTCAAGCAAGCCCCGCAGCAGGCGCCCGAGGCACGCCGCCGCATCCGCATGGATACCGTGGTCGGCATGGTCTACTCCAACATCGTGGCGTTCTGCATCATGCTCACCGCCGCGGTGGTGCTGCACGCGCACGGCAAGACCGACATCAACAGTTCCGTGGACGCCGCCTCCGCCCTGCGCCCCGTCGCCGGAAATCTCGCCTTCGCCCTGTTCGCCGCCGGCATCGTCGGCACCGGCCTGCTCGCCGTCCCCGTCCTTGCCGGCTCCACCGCCTATTTCCTCGCCGACGCCTGGCGCCGCCCCACCGGCCTGGAGAAGAAACCGGCGCAGGCCAAGTCGTTCTACGCCGTACTGATCGCCGCCGTCCTCCTCGGCACCGCCCTCACGCTCCTGCCCATCGACCCGATGAAAGGCTTGTTCTGGAGCGCCGTGATCAACGGCGTCGCCGCCGTACCGCTGATGGCAGTCATTCTGCTGCTCGCCACCGACCACCGTGTCATGGGGGAGCACAAGATCAGCCCATGGATACGCTGGGGTGGATGGGTCGCTACCGGTGCGATGGGGGTGGCGGATGTGGTGATGTTTGTGACGTTGCCGGGGCAGTTGGGCGGGTGATGGGTTTCTTGGGCGCCGTAGATGGCCCTTCGCGAGCACCCACCCCTCATCCCGCCTTCTCCCCGGAGGGGAGAAGGAGAAGTGCTGTACCGAGGCAAGCACAGCTAGTGCGAGCTTTTGCTCTTCGCTTTTGCTTTCCCGGGTTCCCTTCGCGGCGGTGAGGGCTGGACGATCAGGCCCGCGAAGCGGGGCGGGGACAGGACGTCCCCGCCTTTTCGATTCGGGCAGGGATGCCCGATCGAAAAGCCCGGCCAGCCCTCAACGCACCCGCAGCAGCGAAGGCTGCGGAGGGCGCCGCGCAGGGGGCCCTTTCTTCTTGGTTACTTCTTCTTTGGGCAAGCAAAGAAGAAGTAACTCGCTCTCCGGCAGGAGAGCGAAACCCTCGACCCGGAGGGGCGAGACATGGCTGGCCATGAGGCGACATGAGAGGACGAGGTGCTCCTTAGCACCCGTTGGGGTTCGCAAGCTCCCCAACCTACGCGTTACGCGCCACACAAACCTCAAACCCTCTGCGCCTCAATAAACACCCTCCGAATCTCCGGATGCGCCTGCTTGATCAACCCCTCCATCCGACTCACCGCATCCTGCACCGCTCCCGCCGGCAACGACGGCACAAACGACACGCTCACGTTCAACAACACCTCCCGCGGCGCGAAATGCATCGTCAGCAGCTCGTTGATGCCGCTCACCTCCGACTGAGCCAGCACCAGCCGGCGTACGTCCGCCGTCACCTCCGGACTCACCGCCTCGCCCACCAGCAGGCTGCGGCACTCGTTCGCCAGCAGCATGGCGGTCGCGGCCAGGATCAGGCCGATCACGATCGATGCCAACCCGTCGTAAATGGGATTGTCGAGCACGGTCGACGCAGTGACGCCGGCCAGTGCCACCAGGATGCCGAGCAAGGCGGCGGTGTCCTCGAACAGTACGGTGAAGATCGTGGGGTCCTTGCTCGCGCGCACCGCCTGGAGCAGCGTCAGGCGGCGCGTCTGCCGGCGGAACGTGCGCAAGGCCAGCAGCCACACGCTGCCTTCGAACACCGCCGCGGAAAGCAGCACGACGTAGCTGGCCCATACATGCTGGATCGGGTGCGGGGCGCGGATCTTCTCCACTCCCTGGTACAGCGAAACGCCCGCGCCCAGCCCGAAAATCAGGACGGCCACCATGAAGGCCCAGAAGTACAGCTCCAGCCCGTGGCCGAACGGGTGCCGCGGCGTCGGTGGACGCGCCGCGCGCCGCATGCCGTGCAGGAGCAGCAGCTGGTTGCCGGTATCCACCACCGAATGGACCGCCTCGCTCCACATGGCGGAGCTGCCGGTGACGAAGGCGGCCACCGCCTTGGTCGCAGCGATCGCGCCGTTGCCCAGCAGAGCCGCGATGACCACACGGCGGGACGGCCGGTCGCGTCCGAGCCGCCAACGTTCGCCCGCCGTCGTGCCGGGTGCGGATACGGCTGCCGGGGCCTTCATCGGTGCACGACGGTGATCTTGCCGTTCGGCTCAAGCCTGGCTTCCACCACCTCGCCGACGCTCAGCACGCCCTGCGCACGCAGCGCGCGCTCGAACATCGCCATCGGCACGTTGTTCCGCCGCAACGCCTCGCGGTCGACCAGTCCATAGCGTGCCAGCACCTCGGGCTGGCCTTCGACGATGCGGTTGAGCAGCGACATACGCGCGGTGAAGAAGGCGATCGCGCGGTCCAGCGCCAGGATGGTGGCGACGCCGATGAAAGAGCCGAGCAGCGAGTTGTCATTGCCGACGATGGCGGTGCGCAGCGTGCCGCCCACCAGAATGAGCACCACGATATCGAACGCGGACAGCTCGCCGAACGTACGCTTGCCGGCGAGCCGCAGCAGCACGAGCAGGCCCAGGTAGGCGATGGCGCCCCGGATCACGAACATGTACCAGGGCATGGTGAGGTCGGTCATGTTCATGGCTGCGCTCCTGATCGCTCAAGGCGATTCGATCAGCCGGTCGGGCCTCCCATCACCGGCAGGATCGCGCCGGAGATGTAGCTGGCGCAGCTCGGCGCCGCGAGGAACACATAGGCGGGAGCCACTTCTTCCGGCTGCGCCGGACGCCCCATGGGGTTGGACGCGCCGAACTTGGCCACGCCCTTGGCCGGCTTGTCGGCGGGATTGAGCGGCGTCCATACCGGCCCCGGCGCCACCGCGTTCACGCGGATGCCCTTCTGCACCAGGTTCGCCGACAGCGAGCGGGTAAATGCATGGATCGCGCCTTTGGTCGCCGAGTAGTCGAGCAACTTGGGGCTGCCGAACAGGCCGGTTTCCGAGCCGGTGTTGATGATGCTGCCGCCCGCCTTCAGATGCGGAAGCGCGGCACGGGCCATGTGGAAGTAACCGTAGAGATTGGTGCGGAAGGTCATGTCCATGTGTTCTTCGGAGATGTCCTCCAGCGAGTCGGCGTGCTCCTGGAAAGCGGCATTGTTGACCAGGATGTCCAGGTGGCCGAACGCCTCCACCGTCTCCTCCACCGCCTGCTCGCAGAAGTCCGGATCGGCGACGTCGCCCTGGATCAGCACACAACGCCCGCCTTCTTCCTCGACGTGACGCTGGGTCTCCTCGGCGTCGTCGGTGGCGTCGAGATAGACGATGCCCACGTCGGCGCCTTCGCGCGCAAACAGCACCGCCACGGCGCGCCCGATACCGGAATCACCGCCAGTAATCAGCGCCGCCATGCCCTTGAGCTTCTCGCTGCCTTTGTACTCGGGCGCCTTGAACTGCGGCCGCGGCTGCAGCTGGTGTTCCTTGCCGGGCTTGGCCTGATGCTGCTCCGGCAAGGGCGACTCGGGTTGTTTGCGTGCGCCGGCCTGCTTGGGCTTGGCGGATGTCTTGGCGGCGGCGCCTTTCTTCGCGGAGGCCGACTTGCTGGCGTCCTTCTCGTCGATGTCGCGCTGGATGGCGCGCTGGCGGTTGGCGGCGGTGGTGGCTTTGGCTCGGGTGCGGGTGGCCATCGATGGGGTCCTCGTGGCGGGCTCTTGCGATGTGGGGGCGCGGGGGCGCCGGCTCATGCTTGGGATGGTGGGTTTGTGGCTATGAACTCGTTGTCAAAAGGGGTTGGTGGTGGTGTGAGGGGTGGGGGTTTGTTGGGTTTTTGCGCGCGAATTTGGCGCGTGGCTTTGCTTGGCGCGAAATCCAGTGGCGTCATGGCTCGGTTGTCGCCTCACCGCCAGCCTGGTCTCGCCCCTCGCGGGGCGAGTGGTTTCGCTCTCCTGCCGGAGAGCGAGTTACTTCTTCTTTGCTTGCCCAAAGAAGAAGTAACCAAGAAGAAAGGGCCCCCTGCGCGGCGCCCTCCGGTGGCCTTCGCCACCTCCGGGTGCGTTGAGGGCTGGCCGGGCTTTTCGACAGGGCATCCTGCCCTGATCGAAAAGGCGGGGACATCCCTGTCCCCGCCCGCCTGCGGCGGCCTGATCGTCCAGCCCTCACCGCCGCGAAGGGAACCCGGGAGATCAAGAGCGGCACGGAGCATCGCTTCGCTCGCTCTTGTCTTTTTCTTGCCTCGGTACCGCACTTCTCCTTCTCCCCTCCGGGGAGAAGGCGGGATGAGGGGCGGGTGCTCGCGATAAGACAGCTAAAGCCCAGCCTACCCTTCCACCCTCCGCAACGGCGTCTCCTGCTTCGCACTCCCCCGCACCTTCGATGCCGCCGCACGCACCTGCCCTTTTGCGCCCAGCATCATTTCCTCCAGCCAGTGCGAAAGGATGGAGCCGTAGGCTTCGCGGGAGGTTTCGTCGGTGAGGCTGTGGTCGGCGCCGCGGATGACGCGGTACGTCAGTGAGTGCGTGTTCTCGCAAGCCTTGCGGTAGCTGGCCAGCACGGCGCCTGGGACGATTTCGTCGTGTTCGGATTCGACGATCAGAACATCGCCGGTGAAGTGAGCGCATGCGCGTAGCGCGCGGTTGTCTTCCGGTTCGATGGGACGCCTGCGGTAATCGGGGAGCTGCTGCACGCGGGCCAGCAGGCGCTTGGGGACCGTCCAGTCCTCGTCCTTGTAGATGGCGGGGGCGCGCAGGCCCAGCCAGCGGACGCTGCGGCGTTCGGTGAGCAAGGCGGCCAGGTAGCCGCCGTAGCTGCTGCCGACGACGGCGATGGAGTCACGCTCGACCAGAGGGTGGGCGGCGAGGAAATCGTAGGCGGCCAGCATGTCGTGCAGGTTCTCTTCGCGCGAGACCGTATCGCGCTGGCTCGCCGTGGCAACGTGGCCGGTGAGGTCGAAGGTCAGGCAGACGCAACCGAGCGCGGCGACCTGGTGGGCATTGTTGCGGTACTGCCGCTGGCTGCCGCCCCAGCCGTGCACCATCAGCACGCCGGGCATGCGCGGCGCGGGGGAGATCAGCGTGCCCGCGAGTTCGCGGCCACGCATGGTGATATGGATGACGTCGTCACGTACCGGCACTGCGTTTGGTCCTCACATACTTCACCAGGAAACCGGCCTTGGGGTCGTCGCCGTGGAACACGATCTTGGCGTCGTCCGGCACCGGTTCGCGCCTGTCGTAGCTCTCGCGCGTCGAGGCCCATACCGCACGGCGTGACGGATGCGCCAGCAGCGAACCCACGGCTTCCACCTCCGCCGCACTCGCGCCGCCGATGCGCCAGGACTGCTCCAGTACGCCCGAATACCAGCGCCCGTTCGCATCCTTGCCCTGCGCCACGTCGTAGTTGGCGCGCGAGGCGTAGGTACCGGGGAAGCAGCGGATCGCTTCGTCGTGGTAGCAGCGCGCCTGCTCCACCGCCAGGCGCTGGTCGCCGGTGAGCGGCAGCTGGCGCAGGGCCTCGAAGTCGCCGCGCGTGCACAGCAGGTCGGTGCCGCCGTACACCATGTCGCCATCGTGGTTGCGGATGAGCCGCTGCCGCCCGACGTAGGTGGCCTGGATGCCGTCGAGCACGACCTGGCCCACGCTGATCGTGGCGACCTCGTCCAGGTTGCGCTCCACCACCAGGCCGTCCTCCAGCCACGGACCGGGGCCCATGGATTCGATCAGCGGCTCGAGCTCATCCACCGTCTTCACCACGCGCTGGCCCTGGCCGCCCATGTCGCGCGGCGACTTGATGCGCACGCCGCCTTCACGCAGCAGCTGGCCGGTGGCCGTGCGCAGGTCCGAGGGCGTGAAGACCGAAAAGCCCGGCAGCACCACATCGATGATTTTCGAAGCGAACAGATCGGACCAGCCAGACGGCGCCACCGCGCCCGGACGCACCAGGCCGTGCGTGATGAGCTTGGTGCCCACGAAGTCTTCGGTGACGACGCCGCCGAACAGGTCCGCCGGCGACTCGATGCCGAAGCGGCGCGCTTCCCGCAGGTTCAGCGTGCGGTAGGGCACCACGTAGCGCTCGCCGCGCGGGTGGCGTTCGGTGTCGCGGCCGATGCCGCCGTAGCTCATGCCGAGCAGGCCGGCCAGGCGCTCGGCCACCCACAGGTGGGACGCGAGCTCGTGTCCGCCGAGCGGCTGGCCCATGGGCGCGTAGACGAGCACGCGTCTTGCATCGCGGGAACGCAGGGAGATCTCTGCCATGGACACGCAGTTCCTCCGGCAATGGAAACGATCCGGCGAATCCGCCGGGCCGCGTCCACAGTGTTCCCGCCGGAACGCGCAAGGCACGTGAACGCCACGGCGGCGCACCGCGTCGCCGCCCCCGCCACAGACAGCCGAGGCACGCCATGAAAACCCGACACGTCTACAGCACTACCGGCATCGACATGGTCAAGGACGGCATCCGCGTCGCGCGCCAGTCCGGCATCGCGCACGAGGACGTATCGCTCGTGGCCCGCGAAGACATCGAACTCGAAGCGATCCCGGAAGAACGCAAGGTGGTCGACAACGACTTCTACCCTGCCGCGCTGCGCGGCGCAGGCATCGGCGGCGCGTCCGGCCTGCTCGCCGGACTGGTGGCGGTGGCGATCGCGCCGATTGGCCTCACCCTGGCGGGCGCCGGCGCGATGGCGCTGGCCGGCGCCGCCGTGGGCGCGTGGGCCAGCGCGCTCGCCGGCTCGGCGATCCCCGATCCGGTGCGGCGCAAGTTCGAGGACGAGATCGAGCAGGGCCGCATCCTGCTCGTGCTGGACGGCGATGCGGAAACGCTGGACCGCGCATCGCCCCGGCTGGCGGACATTGGCGCAAAGCGGTTGCCCTTCGATACGCCCACGGCGCTGAGCTGACGCGGGCCCGCGTCGGCGGCGCGCGCCGCTGGAAAATTTTGCCCGCCTCGGCACATCTTTCCACGCGCGACCGGCGCCGCGCGGCGCGCTCGCGGCGGCCGCCGCGGCACAGCTCTTGCTGAGCAACCGTCGTCCATCACAGGGAGACCGACATGGGCCTGAACCTTTACGACGGCCGCGGCTGCGCGCTGGTCGACCAGCGGATGAGCTGGCGCGACATGGTGCAGACGCCGATCAGCAAGCTGGAAGACGACGCCTTCACCCGCGTGCGCGCGATCCTGATGGAAGGCGATCCTGATGAACGCGATCCTGATGAACGCGCTGGAGATGGAAGCGCTGCGCTTCGGCCATGCCTTTGCGCGCATGGACGGCCGTCTGCTTGGTGAACTGGCCACGGTGCGGCGCATCGAACAGCACCAGGCCACTACGGTGAACGGGCTGATCGGCGCGGACCACTCGCCGCTGGCTCGACGGGCAAAAAAGCCGCCGGGCGGCGCGCAACCATGGGTGTGGGATGCGCCGCTCGGCGGACCGCAGGCTAACCGATGCCTGCCGGGTCAGGGCTTACTCGGACTGCTTGCCCTTTTCGATCAGCTCGCGGACGCGTTGACCGCCCTGCTTGCCGAGTTCCGAGTAGCCCTCAGGGCCAAGTTCTTCCTTGCGGGCTTCGCCGCCCTGTTTGCCGAGCTTGGAATAGCCTTCCGGCCCCAGCTCTTCCTTGCGGGCTTCGCCGCCCTTCTTGCCCATCTCCGAATAGCCTTCCGGCCCCAGCTGTTCCTTGCGGATCTCGCCGCCCTTCTGGCCGGCTTCGCGAACGCTCATGGAACCCTTGTCTTCATTGCTAGCCATGTTGCACCTCGTATCGTGTGTGGGGTTTACAGGTGGCTTGTCGCGCCACTATTCGATCTCGCCGTAGCCCTTCATGACTTCCTGGGGACCGCCGAACTGGTCTTCGGGGAGACGTTCGATGGTGTCCAGGATCTCCTGCGGGGCGCTATTGCGCCTGGCCTGCGCGAGCAGGTCCTCCTTGCTGGCGGGATAGGAGACATCGCTCAGGTACTTCTGCACGTTGGCGGGGGAGTGCCCCCCTACGCCTCGGGTCATGGGATGGTCCTCCGGTACTGAAGGGAGACGGGTACGGAAGGGAGCACCGCGTCATTCGTCGCGGCCGCCCTCGGACTGCTTGCCCTTCTCGACCAGTTCGCGGACGCGCTCACCGCCCTGCTTGCCGAGCGTGGAGTAACCCTCCGGGCCCAGCTCTTCCTTGCGGGCTTCGCCGCCCTGTTTGCCGATCTCGGACATCGCATCGGGGCCGCGCTGTTCGCGCAGCGCCTCGACGCCCTGCTTGCCGAGCTGCGAGTAACCCTCCGGCCCCAGCTCTTCCTTGCGGGTCTCGCCGCCCTTCTGGCCGGCTTCGCGGACACTCATGTTGCCCGTTCCCTGATTGCGCTCGTTGGTGGCCATGTCGTGTTTACCTCCAATAGTTGCTTCGTGTGATGCGCGGCTCGATGACTGCGCGAGATGGACTTTTGCAACCGCCATGCCAGCGCTCTGGCGGCGCCCGACGCCTGTCTGCAGGGCGCTTGATAAGCGATGGATCGGCGTGGCGCGTTGTAAAAGTTGGCGGGGCTGGTAAATAGTTCGGGCCCGCACGAGCGGTTGCCCGCCGGCAACCGCTCCGGTGCGGATGCGATCACTCGGCGGACTTGCCCTTGTCGATCAGTTCGCGCACGCGATGCCCGCCCTTCTGGCCCAGTTCGGAATAGCCTTCGGGGCCGAGTTCCTGCTTGCGGGCTTCGCCGCCCTGCTTGCCGAGCTTGGAGTAACCCTCCGGTCCCAGCTCTTCCTTGCGGGCTTCGCCGCCGAGGCGGCCGGCTTCGCGAACGCTCATGTCGCCCTGCCCTTTCTGCTTCGTCATGTCGGTGCTCCTGTGTCGTGGGGTGGAATGGAATTCGTGCAACGCTCCGTCAGTGACGCTTCTCGTTCTGACGGCCTTCGTTCACCAGCTCGCGCACGCGCTGCCCGCCCTTGTGGCCGGCTTCGCGCACGGACATGCCGCTAGCGCTCTTCTCGTTGCCGGACGAGCGCGACGACGCGGACTTGCCTTGCTTGCCGCTGTTGGATGCGTTGCCTTGCTGCTTGCTTGCCATAGCGATCTCCATGGTCGATTGGATCGAGTTCAAGCGTCCGGCTGCTGACCGGACGTACGTAGCAAGCAACGGAGGTGCCATGACAACGCACGTCGCCGAACGCATGCCGAAGCACGCAGACAGGCGCGCGCGTGGAGTGGCGTGAGGCTGGCGGATGCCAAAACGAACGGACCGGCGCGAATGGATCGGCGTGGCGGAATCGGCGCGAAGGGATCAGCGCGGCGAAGGCATCGCGCGTATGCGTCCGCGTGCGCGGATGTCTTTCGCCACCTGCAGCAGCACCGGCAGTTCGTCACCGCCGGGCTTGAGCCAGCGACGCGCGTATGGGACCAGCACACCTTCCGCCTCGAAAGCATGCAGTTCGAGCATGGTGCGCAACTGTTCGAACGACACGCGCCAGGTGCGCGGATCGCAACCGGCCACGCGTTCGAGTTCCGAGAGCAGCTCATGGATGGCCATGTGCTCTTCGAGACCACGCTCGATCAACTGGTGCGCCTGCGGCGAACGCGGCAGGCGCAGGTAGATGCGCTTCTCCACCGCCAGGTGCGCGCGGGCGGCCCATGCGATCAGCGCCGTCCGCTGCCAGCGCCAGGCGAACTGGCGCACGCCCTCGTCCGCCTCGCGGCCAGTCTCGTCCAGCAGTTCTTCGATGTCCGAGTAACCGCCCTCGAACTGGCTCCAGAGGTCAGGCATGCCAGGTTCCTTCGTTTCGGCTCGCGCTAGGGCTCGGGTTCCCCCAGGGAACCATCGGCAGCACGAGCAGGGTTCGTGCCAGCCGGTCGTTCACCTGCCGGCCGGTTCCGTCACGCGCCCGTGATGTCGCTGGGAGGACAGTCCAACCCGTGCCTGCTCCGAGTCCTCCCTGTGTCCACGATCCTGGTCATTGAAGACGAACCCGAGATTCTCGAAGTCACCAGCGTGTTGCTGAAGTCGTCCGGTTACGACGTCATCGACGCGCGCAGCGCCGAGGAAGGCATTCGCATGGCCGGTGCTCGGGCGGACATTGACGTGGTCTTCACCGACGTCAACCTCGGTCATGGCATGAGCGGCACCGACCTGGTGGACCGGTTGCGCGCACAGGGCTCGCACGCCGCGATGGTGGTGGTGTCGGGCGACCTGGACCCGTTCAGCGGATGGACCCACCCCCACGCCGTCTTCCTTCCCAAACCTTACGGCCGCCGGCAACTGCTGTCGGCCATCGCCGAAGCTCGTGGACGTGTCGTGGAAGGGCTGCCTTCCTGACAACCCGCAGCCATTGAGACGACCAGCAAGGATTCCGCGAGCCGAGCGCGTGGCGCGCCCTGCTCGTTTTCTCACGTCCGGCCAGCCGAGCGGACCTTCGCGAGGAGCCGGCATGCCGACCACCACCCGACAGCACTACGAGCTGCTCGTCCATTCCATCGCCGATTACGCGATTTACATGATCGAGCCCGACGGCCGTATCGCCACCTGGAACCGGGGCGCCCAACGCATCCTCGGCTACGACACGGACGAAGTGCTGGGCCGCAATGTATCGATGTTCTACGCTCCGGCCGAACGCGAAGCACGCCGGCCCGAGCACGCGCTGGCGATGTCGGCGCGCATCGGGCGCCATGCGGAGGAAGGCTGGCGCGTGCGCAAGGACGGCAGCTATTTCTGGGCGTTCTCGGCGATGGACGCCATCCGCGACGAGGACGGCCGGCTGATCGGCTTCGCCAAGGTACTGCGCGACATGACCGAGCGCCGCAAGGCCGAGGAGCGTCTGCGCGACAGCGAGCGGCGCTTCCGCCTGTTCGTCAACAGCGTGTCGGACTGCGCGATCTGCATGCTCAACGTCGAAGGCCTGGTCACCGAATGGAACGTCGGCGCGCGGCGTATCAAGGGCTTCCACGCCGAGGAAGTGGTAGGCCGGCACTTCTCGATCTTTTTCACGCCGGAAGACGCGGAAGCCGGCCTGCCCATGCGTCTGCAGGAAGAAGCGCGCACGGTGGGCAAGGCCTCGATCGAATGCTGGCAGACGCGCAGCGATGGCAGCCGCTTCGAGGCGAACGTGATCATGGACGCGGTGCACGACCAGTCCAACCGCCTGCTCGGCTTTTCCATGGTCACCCGCGACGTCACCGAGCGGAAGGAGAGCGAACGGCATCTGGAAGAGGCGCGCTCGCAGCTGTTCCAGGCGCAGAAAATCGAGGCGCTGGGCCAGCTCACCAGCGGCATCGCCCACGATTTCAACAATCTGCTGCAAGGCATCATCGGCTCGCTGGAGGTGTCCCGCCTGCGCGCCGCGCAAGGCCAGGTGCAGGACGGCATCCGCTTCATCGACAGCGCGCGTCACGCTGCCGACCGCGCGGCGGCCCTCACCCACCGCCTGCTCGCCTTCGCGCGCCGGCAGCCGCTAGTCACCCAGACCATCGACGTGCGCGAATCGATTCTCGGCATGGAGTCGCTGATCCGCCAGACCGTCGGCGAAGCGATCAACGTGCGCATGGACTTCTCGCAGGAACAGTGCCTGGCGCGCTGCGATCCGAACCACTTCGAGAGTTCCCTGCTCAACCTGACGATCAATGCGCGCGACGCCATGCAGGACGGCGGCCTGCTGGCGATCACCACCGGCCGCATCGAGAACGATGCGCAGCGGCCCGAGGTGCCGCACCTGGCGGGCGGCCACTACGTGGTGATCGCGATCACCGATACCGGCTGCGGCATGTCGGCCGAGACGCTCAAGCGCGCGCTCGACCCATTCTTCACCACCAAACCCAAGGACCACGGCACGGGCCTGGGCCTGTCGATGGTCTACGGCTTCGCCGTGCAGTCCGGCGGCACCGTGCGGATCCGCAGCGAGCCTGGCCAGGGCACCACCGTGACGCTCTACCTGCCGGTAGCACAGGAAGCGTGCGAGCACATCGAGTTCGTGGCGCCTCGGCAACGCAAGATCGAAGGCCAGCCGACGATCCTGGTGGTGGAGGACGAACCGGCGGTGCGCGAGCCTGTATCGCTGCGGCTGCGTGAGATGGGTTTCCGCGTGATCGAGGCGGACAACGGTTTTCGCGGGCTGGAAATCCTGCGCACGCGGCAACCGATCGATCTGGTGATCGCCGACGTGGGCCTGCCCGGACTCAACGGCCGCAAGATGATCGACAAGGCGCCGCCGCATCGGCAAGGCCTGCGCGTACTGTTCACCACCGGCTACGCCGAAACCTGGGTGCTGCAGCAGGGCGCGCCGCTCGGCCCGGGCATGGACATGCTCACCAAGCCCTTCGACATGGGCGCGCTGCTGACCAAGATCTACGCGCTCGCCGGCATCGACTGAACGCGAGGCGCCACGGCAACGGCGGCATCGATCTCTGCGCCGTCAGTCCTTGCGCGGCTTGGCTGGCACGAAAGGCGACACCGGATCGCTGGCGGGGAAGGTCTCTTCCAGCGAGTGGTCCTGGTTCTCGCTCTCCCGGCGCTTGCGCGCCTCGCGTTCGGCTTCGGTCTCGCGTCCCTTCGGCGGCGCATCCAGGGGATGTTTCACGTCTTTCCGGTCATGGTCGGTCATGGCGGGTGCTCCTCCGCAGGCGCGTGCAGCATGGAGCGTGCGGCGTGAAGCACGTATGCAATTCGCCGTGCCGGCACGTGAACGCGACGCTCACCGCGCGTGCGCTTGGCATGGCGCTTGTATGCCTTGGACGGAACCGCTACTGGAGGACACGCCATGAAGCCTTCCCATCGCCCACCACGCGATCCGCGCGACCCGCGCTGGATCAACCGGCCCGAAAGCTACGGCGGCTACGCGGATTCTGGCGACGACGATTATCCGGCGGCGCAACAGGGACCGATGCGCGAATACAGCGGTCACGCGCGTCCGCGCCCTTCCGGCGAGGAACCCGGCGATTCGGCCGGTTATGCCCGCGGCTATTCGCGCGAACATACGCCCGGCTGGGGCGCGGATGGATCGCGCCATCCAGATGACTACCGCGGCCGCGGACCGCGCCGCGCCGCGCCGGAGGACGACGATCTGCTCGACGTCCTGTGCGAACGGCTGGCCGGCGACGGCGACCTGGACGCCAGCGAAATCGAAGTGAGCATCAGCGAAGGTGTCGTGGTGCTCGCCGGCGCGGTGCCGTCGCGCCAGGCCAGGCGCGACGCCGAAGCCATCGCCGAGAGCCTGCGCGGCGTGCGCGAGGTGGAAAATCGCCTGCGCGTGGAAGGCAAGGATACCCAGCTCTACTGAGCTTCACGGCATCCTGCGCCTCACACCACCAGCCAACGCAGGCCGAGCATGTGCAGCGAACGCACCACGGTATGCGCATCGAACGGCGTTGCGGGCATGCCCGTGACGCCGGGCGATAGCCGCATCGAGGCCATGAGCCGTCCTTCCACGGTCTCCACCACGAACGCCGGATAAACGGGAAGGCGCGCGACAGCGCCGTCGCCATCGCCAGCTGCCCGGCACGTATCGGCATGCACGATCATGAAGGCGATCTCGCCCGCATGACGCGTGTGCCACGCCGTGAGATCGTCCAGGCCACGTGTATGGACCATCGGATTGCGCAGCCCTGTCGCGCGCAGCCGGCCCGCCGCGCGCTCCACGTCGCCCTTCTCGTCATGAACCAGCGCCACGATGGGCAGTTCCTGCATCAGTCTCGTCGCCTATATGGCAGCGCCCGGGGATCGGCACCCGTGATACAGCCAGCAAGGCATGTGCCACCGCGGCGCGCAGGCGCACCACATGCGCTCTATCGGCATATCGACACGAATTAGACGGGGCGTGCACCCGAGCCCATGCACCATCCGTTCCCCATGGCGACGCGAGTCATCGCGCCGCCGCGCAACACACGCCGAAGCGACGCATGCGTCGCTCCGGGTGGCTCACACCCATTGAGAAGCCCATGTCCGCCATCGCACCGACGATCCTGCTAGTAGACGACGATCCCGGCTATCTCCAAGCGACCAGCGCGCACGCCAAACTCAAGGGTTGCAAGGTGGTCTCCGCCACCAGCTTCGCCGCCGCCAGCGACGCGGCCGCGGCCCATACCTACGACTTGGCGCTGGTCGACGTTTCGCTTCCCGACGGCAGCGGTCTGGATCTGCTGGAACACATTGCGCTGTCGCGGCACGGCCAGGCGGTCGTCGTCACCGGCTATCCCACGGTGGACAGCGCGATCCGCACCGTGCGCCTGGCCGCCTCCGACTATCTGGTCAAACCCATCCGCGGCGAGAAGCTCGACGAACTGCTGGACAAGGCCCGCGCCAGCGCGGCGCTGCGCCATGCCTCCGGCAGCCGTTCGACGCGCTGCGGCGACCTGATCGGCCACAGCCGCACGATGCGCGACCTGTTCGAGAAGATCGAGCGCGTCGCGCCGATGGACATCACGGTGCTCATTCATGGCGAAAGCGGCACTGGCAAGGAACTGGCCGCGCGCGCGCTGCACGAGCTGAGCGGCCGCGAAGGGCGCTTCGTCGCGGTCAACTGCGGCGCGGTGGCGCCGGACCTGCTGCCCAGCGAGATGTTCGGCCACGAGCGCGGCAGCTTTACGGGCGCCGTCCGCGACCATGCGGGCTATTTCGAGCAGGCCCAGGGCGGCACGCTGTTCCTGGACGAATTCACCGAAATGCCGCTCGCCTTGCAGACGCATCTGCTGCGTGTGCTGGAGGAACGCCGCGTCACCCGCGTGGGCTCGAACAAGAGCCACGCCGTGGACGTGCGCGTGATCGCTGCCTGCAATCGTGTGCCGGCCGAAGCGGTAGACCAGGGCATCCTGCGCCAGGACCTCTACTATCGCCTGATGGATTTCCCGATCCGCATGCCCGCGTTGCGCGAGCATCCGGAAGACATCCCCCACATCGCCGCGCACATGCTGGAGCGGCTCAACGAGCGCTACGGCACCGACAAAGAGTTCTCCGCCGAGGCTATGACGCGCCTGATGGCCCACCACTGGCCCGGCAACGTGCGCGAGCTGCGACACGTGATCCAGCGCGCCTTCGTACTGTCCGAGGAACAGATCGACATCCCCACCGTGCTGGACACCATGGAAGCGCCGCTGCGCGACAAGACGCGCTTCGACATGCACGTGGGCATTTCGCTGGAGGAGATGGAAAAGCGCGTGCTGCTTGGCACGCTGGAATACTTCAACCACGACAAGGCGCGCACGGCCGAGGTGCTCGGCATCAGCCTGAAGACGATCTACAACAAGCTTGCCCGTTACGCGTCCAGCGACGAGCTGGCGCAGAAGCAATGAGCGCCCCGCCCCACGCGGCCGGCCCCCGCTTCGGTTCATGGCTGGCCTCCGCCTGCGCGCGGGAGAACGCGCGCGAAGCCGTGCGCGAGCTGGTCGAACATTTCGCCGCGGACGCCGGCGCGGACTGCTTCCAGATCGTGCTCGCGCAGGCGGGGCACGGCCGCCTCGCCTGGCGGTGGTCGCTGGCGGACGGCGCGCAGCCCAGCCTCGCGGCGAGCGCCGTGCCGCTCGCCGGCAGCGCCACCGAACGCGCGATGCAAGTCGGCGAGCCGGTGCCTTTTTACGCGCCCGACGGTGCGCACGATCCCTGGCTGGCCGAGGTCGATGTGCATGCCGGCTTCACCGCGCCGCTGCCCGGCAGCGCGGGCTCCGTCGGCGCGTACCTGCGCACGCCGCCCTCGCGACAGCAGGCGGCGCGCCTCTGCGCGCGGTTGCCGCATTACGCGGCACTGCTGTGGCCTCTGCTGTGCCGGGAACGCGTGGAAAGCGCGAGCGTGCGCGCCACGGCCGGCATGCCGGTCAGCGCCTCGCTCAACTGGGCGCATGAGATCAACAATGCGCTGAGCGCGATCGTGCTTCACGCCGACCTCGCGCTCAGCATGCAGAAGTCGCGCGCCGGCGATCCCATCGCGGGACTGCTCGAGCAGATCTGCGCCGAAAGCATCCGTTGCGCGAACATCGTGCGCCAGCATGCCGGCTGAGCAGGCAGGCGTGTAATTTCTTCCTTGAAATGCATTTACTACCAGCAACTCACCCGCACACCGCCGCGCGGGCGCCCGGCCCGCGCCATTCGCACGCAGCCGGACCCTGGCATGGATGTTGCGACATACGAGGCGGCGAAACCGCCGCCTCGCGGACCAGGCGCGTCTCACAGCACGCCGAGGAGAAGCAGGATGATCACGATGATCAAAATGACGCCAAGACCGCCGCTGGGACCATAGCCCCAGGAGCGGCTGTAAGGCCAGGCGGGAACGGCGCCGATCAACAGCAGGACAAGCACGATCAAGAGGATCATCGACAGCGACATGACGTTTCTCCTGACTTGGTGGTACCCAGGCGCAGCAGTAACCGTGCCACACACCGCCAGCTGAACCGCTCCGGACGCCGGTCGCCGATGGACTGTTCATCCCCCCTTTTGGAGGTTACCCATGACCACTACGAACGAACATGACGTCAAGGTTCTCAACGATCTGATCGCCACCACGCTGGACAGCGCCGACGGCTACGCCGAAGCGGCAAAAGACGCCAAGAGTTCCCAGCTGGCCGGGTTGTTCCGCGACCGCGCCAGCGAACGCGAACAGGTGGTGGGCACACTCCAGCAACGCGTCGCTTTCCTCGGCGGCAAGCCCGAAGACAGTGGCACCGTCCTGGCCTCCGCCCACCGCATGTTCGTCAACCTGCGCAACACCCTCGCCAAGAGCGACACGGCGGTGGTCGAAGAAGTCGAGCGCGGCGAGGACCATATCAAGCACAAGTTCGAAGACGCCCTCGAGGACAGTGACGTCTCCTCCGACACCAAGGCCATCATCGCCAACGCCAATGTTTCCGTGCGCAGCGGCCATGACCAGATGAGTCGGATGAAGCATATGTTGCATGCGTGAGGAGATGCGCATGTAGCACGAATTCATCGAGCAACTTGAACCGGCCCCTCTCTGTGGAAGAGAGGGGCTTTTGTTTTCGCGTTGGCACGCGTTCCCGCGAGCACCCGCCCCTCATCCCGCCTTCTCCCCGGAGGGGAGAAGGAGAAGTGCGGTACCGCGGCAAGCACAGCTAGTGCGAGCTTTTGCTCTCCCGGGTTCCCTTCGCGGCGGTGAGGGCTGGACGATCAGGCCGCCTCAGGCGGGCGTGGGCAGGATGCCCCCGCCTTTTCGATCAGGGCATGAATGCCCTGTCGAAAAGCCCGGCCAGCCCTCAACGCACCCGCAGCAGCGTAGGCTGCGGAGGGCGCCGCGCAGGGGGCCCTTCTTCTTGGTTACTTCTTCTCGTGGTCCCCCTTGAGGGGATGGGCAAGCAAGAAGAAGTAACTCGCTCTCCGGCAGGAGAGCGAAATCCCTCGCCCCGCGAGGGGCGAGACCAGACTGGCGACGCACTCGCGGCAACCGAGCGACCGTCCGGCCTGCGCCTACGCAAAACCCGCGCAGAGACAACATCCCAGCAAAGACACAGCGCGCGCCGCGCGAGTCAACACAGCACAGTCGCAGACACAGCGCGCAAGCGCCCCCTACATCGACAACAAACTCGCATCCACATCCTCCACACTCTGCTCCACCTCCCCAAACCCCTCCCATGGATCCTTCCGCTGCCGCCGCAACCGCTGCACCGCCGTGCGGATATCGAACGCCGCGCCGCCCGGTAGCTTGCCCAGTTCCTCCCACCGGACCGGCACCGCCACCGGCGCCCCTTTCCGCGCGCGCAGCGAGTACGACGCAATGCTGGTCGAGCCGCGTGCATTGCGCAGGTAATCCACGAAGATCAACCCGCCGCGGCGGCCCTTGCTCGCCACCGCGATGAACTCATCCGGCCATGCACGCGCCAGCGCGTCGGCGAATGCGTGCGCGAAACCCTTGACCGATGCCCAGGGCGCCGCGGGGCGCAGCGGCACCACCACGTGCAGGCCCTTGCCGCCCGTCACGCGCAGGAACGATTCCAGCCCCACCTGCCCCAGCAGCTTGCGCACCAGGCGCGCGGCGGCCACCACGCGCGGCCACGCCACGTCCGGGGCCGGGTCGAGGTCGAACACCATCACGTCGGCGTGTTCCGGGTCGCTGGCCAGCGCACCCCACGGATGGAATTCGATCACGCCGAACTGCACCAGCTCCATCACCGCGTCGGCGTCATCCGGGCACAGGTAGATCGCGCTGGCGCCGCGCTGTTCCTTCAACTTGGCGCCGCGCACGCGGCGCAGGCCCTGCATCATGTGTTTCTGGAAGAAGCAATCGCCGGCGATGCCCTCGGGGCAGCGCAGCACGGACACGGGCCGGCCCGCCACGCCGGGCAGGAACGCATGCATCACTGCCTCGTAGTAGTCGGCGACGTCCTGCTTGGTGATGCCGAGGTCGGCGAAGATCACGCGGTCGGGGTGAGTGATGGTCACCATGGGGGACTCCTTCACAGGGGATGGAGAGCGCTTGCCGGCCGTCTTGCGGCCTTTCTTCGGGGCGGCCGCGGCGGCCGGCCGGCCGAGATCGGCGATGTCCTTGTCGATGCGCACCGCCTTGAGGCTGGGTTGCCGCAGCAGGCCCTGGTTGCCGTAGCCGCGGAAGTACACTTCCACCACGATCGACGGCGTCACCCAGGTCGCCTGGCGCAGCAGCGGGTCGATGGTCTCGCGCACCACAGGCGGGTCGCGCCGCACCAGGCGGCGCAGGCGCTTGGTCATGTCGCGCAGCTGTTCGGAACCGAAGCCGGTGCCCACGCGTCCGGCGAAGTCCCAGCCTCCCTTCGCGTTGGGTCGCCCCAGCAGCAGCGAGCCGAAGCCCTCGCGCGTCCCCTTGCCCGGCGTGAAGCCGACCACCGCGAACTCGTCGCTCTGCAGCAGCTTGGCCTTGCGCCAGTCGTCGCCGCGGCCGCCGCGATAAGGCGAGTCGGCGGATTTCGAGACGATGCCCTCGACCTTCCACTGCTCGGCCAGCGCCATCATCTGCTCGCCTTCGCCGACATGGTGAGCGCTATAGATCAGCTGTCCGCCGGTATCCGCGGAGGCGATCAGGCGCTGCAGCAGGTCCTTGCGCTCGCGCAGCGGCACGCGGCTGAGGTCATGGCCTTCCAGGTGAATCAGGTCGAACACGGCGTACAGCAGCGGCGAATGCGCTTCGCCGGACAGCACCTGCTGCAACAGGCCGAAATCGCTGTGGCCGTCCTTCACAGCGATCAATTCGCCATCCAGCCGCGCACTTTCCAGGCCCAGCGTCTCCAGCGCCTGCACGATGCCGGGCACGCGCGCGGTCCATTCGATCCGGTTGCGCGACCACAGTTTCACTTCGCCATCGGCGATCGTGGTCAGCAGGCGGTAGCCATCCCACTTGACCTCGTGCAGCCAGTCCCCGCCGCGCGGCGGCTGCTCGACCAGGCGACACAGTTCGGGTGCGAAGAATTCGGCGGCGATGCTGGCCTTGCGTGCACCTGGAAGCGCGGCAGCTTCTTTGGCGAGCGTCTTCAGCGAAGAGCGCCGCGCCGGCTTGGCCCGCGCGCGCCGCGGGGCGGCCGGCGCCGCAGCGGAGGCTCCCTTCGCCGCTTTCTTCTTTCGCTCACCGGCGGCGGGCGCCGGCGACTCGCCCTCTTCCGTCGCATACCGGTCGTTCGCCTTGATCAGGAACCAGGCCGGCTGCCGCTCCTTGCGGTGGCTGCGCACCAGGTGCCAGCTGCCCTTCAGCCGGCGGCCATGCAAGGTGAAGTGCAGGTGTCCCTTGCGCAACTGCTGGTTGACGTCGCCTTCGGCCGACCATACGCCGCGGTCGTAGCAGTCCACGTGGCCGGCGCCGTAGTTGCCCTTGGGGATGTCGCCCTCGAAATCGGCGTAAGCGAGCGGATGGTCTTCCACTTCGACCGCCAGCCGCTTCACGCCGGGATCGAAGCTGGGTTCCTTCGGAACGGCCCAGCTCTTGAGCACGCCGCCGATTTCCAGGCGGAAGTCGTAATGCAGCCGCCGCGCCGCGTGCTTCTGCACCACGAAGATGCTGCCGCCGGCCTTGGCCGGCGCGGCGGGCGGCGGCTCGGCGGTCTGCCGGAAATTGCGCTTGCGTCGGTACTCTTGCAGTTTCATGCCGGGAACCGGTGGCGCCGGCGGCCCGCGCCGGCGGTCGGGACCAGCCTAGTCGCGCGGCCGTGACTGGGAAGTCGACATGAAGGCATGCCGCGCTTCTTACGCGGCGGTCACGCGCGCTTTACTCTCCGCGGGCTTTGCTAGCTGTCCCGACAGACCACGAGATCCGCCATGCCACGCCCTCTCTGGAACGGCTCCCTGTCCTTCGGCCTGCTGAATATCCCCATGTCGCTGATGCCCGCAGAGCGCAACGTCGACCTGCACTTCCGCATGCTCGACTCCCGCAACAACGCCCCCATCCGCTACGAACGCGTCAACGCCGAAACGGGCGAGGAAGTGCCGTGGAAGGACGTGGCGCGTGCGTTCGAGTACAAGAAAGGCAGCTACGTGGTGCTGGAGCCGGAGGACATCCAGGCCGCGCGTTCCGAAAGCAAGGAAATGGTGGAAATCGAAGCCTTCGTCGATGCCGCCGCGCTCGGGCCGGAATACTTCGAGAAGCCCTACGTGCTGGTGCCCTCGAAAAAGGCCGAGAAAGGCTACGTGCTGCTGCGGGAGATCCTGGCGCGCACCAACCGCGTCGGCATCGCGCGCGTCGTGATCCGTTCGCGCGAATACCTGTGCGCCGTGGTGCCACGGGAGAAGACGCTCTATCTCCTGCTGCTGCGCTATCCGCAGGAAATGGTCGACGTCTCCGAGTACAACATCCCCGACGCGGCGCCTTCGCACTACCGCATTTCAGAGAAAGAAATGGACATGGCCGAACAGCTGATCGAGGCCATGACCGCGGCCTGGAAGGCTTCGGACTACAAGGACGAGTATCGCGTCCGCCTGAAGAAGGCGATCGAGAAGCGGATGAAGTCCAAGGGCGTGGTCACGCCGGTGGAACGCGAAGAGGAGCCCGCCGAGGAGGCCGCCACCAATGTGGTGGACTTCATGTCGCTGCTGCAGAAGAGCCTGTCGGAGAACCGCCGCACGCCGGCCAAGTCCGCCACCAAGTCGGCGGCCAAGGAAACCTCGACCAAATCGGCGGCGAAATCCGCGGCCAAGAAGGCCGCGCGCGGCAAGGCAGGCGGCGCGACGCGCAAGACTGCGACCAAGCGTGCGGGGCACCGCCGGCGCTGAGCGCCGGCAGGCCCATTCCCGCCCCGGGCCGCTCCGGGGCGGGGCCGCTCTGGATCGGATCAGAACCGCAGGCGCACGAACAGCGAGGGCCCGTTGACCTTCATGTCCAGCCCGTCGTTGTAGTTGCGATGGTGCTGGCGGATCTTGATCTTGGTGTAGCCGTACTCGGCGCCGAAGCCGACGTTCTTCCACGGGAACCATTCGGCGCCCACCGCGCCGTTGTAGATATGGCCGGCCAGCTTGCCGCCGTTCTTCTTCACGCCGGAAGCGTCGACGTAGATGCGGAACTGGTCGTTCACCGCATAACGCCAGCCCAGCTGCAGCATCGGCGCCCAGGCATTGTCGTCGCTGTGCGTGGAGGCCTGCGCTGTCTCGCCCAGCGCGCTCGCCTCGCCGCTCAGGCGCGTACTGACCCCGTAGTAGGCCGCGCCCACGCCGATGCCGAACACGCCGTTGCCATGACCGATCCACCAGCGGTAGGCGGCACTGCCGAAATCGAAGTTCAGCTTGCCGCTGACCTTGGCCGAGGCCGCGTAGGTCACGCCGCGATAATCGATGGCCCGGCTCAGGTAGCGGGTTTCCTTGCGGTTGATGGAGTAGTAATCGAACGAGAAACCCTGGTGCTCGCCCAAGAGCACGTCGACGCGCGCACGCGGGCTGAACTTGTGGTCCGGAAAGCCCAGGTCGTCCTCCAGATTGACGTGGCCGTTGACTTGGTTGTTGGGATCGCTTGCGCTGACCTTCGTGTCGGTGTTCGCGTAGAAGCCGCCCAGCCACACGCTCACATTGTCGAGCGCGGGCGATTGTTGTGCCGCGGCCGTGCCGCAGGCGCAGGCAAGCAGCACGGCCGCCGAGCTCCTGGCCGCGACGCGGACGGTCATCTGCCTGTTTGCTTCATTCATGCGTGGGCTCCCTTTGTCCATGTGAGATCGGAATCTAGTCAGCGGGAAGTCGACGCGATGTTGGCCGGTCGTGAAAGGCGCGACGACATTTTCTTGCGCGACGCTGTCGGCAGCGCGACACGCACCGATCGCGTGCACCAGTCCGTTCACGGACACGTGCCGTCCGCTTGAGCCGCGCATGGCCAGACTGCGGCGGCATGCATACTCACTCCACCGTCGGCGACTTCATGCTCGAACGCCTCAGCGCCTGGGGCATCAAGCGCGTGTTCGGCTATCCGGGCGACGGCATCAACGGAATCATGGGCGCCATGGGCCGTGCCGCCGACCGGTTCGATTACGTCCGGGTGCGCCACGAGGAAATGGCGGCATTCATGGCCTGCGCGCACGCCAAGTTCACCGGGCAGGTCGGCGTCTGCCTGGCCACGTCGGGGCCGGGCGCGGTGCATCTGCTCAATGGGCTGTACGACGCCAAGCTCGATCACATGCCGGTGGTGGCGATCGTCGGACAGCAGGCACGCTCGGCGCTCGGCAGCGACTATCAGCAGGAAGTGGATCTGCAGGCGTTGTTCAAGGACGTCGCCGCCTATGTGCAGACCGTGACGACGCCGGCGCAGGTACGCCACGTGCTGGATCGCGCGATCCGCATCGCGCACGCCGAGCGTGCCGTCACCTGCGTGATCGTGCCGCACGACCTGCAGCTGATGCCGGCCGTGCCCAGCCCGCCGCGCGAGCACGGCAGCGTGTACTCCGGCGTGGGGCTGGCCACGCCCCATCCGCAGCCGACGGCGATGGAACTGGAGCGCGCCGCCTCGGTGATCAACGCGGGCAGCAAGGTCGCCATCCTGGTCGGCGCCGGCGCGCTGGGCGCGGGCGCGGAGGTGCGCGAGCTGGCCCTGCGGCTGGATGCCGGCGTGGCGAAGGCGCTGCTCGGCAAGGCCGTGCTGCCGGACGATCTGCCTTACGTGACCGGCCCCATCGGCCTGCTGGGCAGCAAGCCGAGCTGGCATCTGATGAATGGCTGCGACACGCTGCTGATGATTGGCACCACCTTTCCGTATTCGGAATTCCTGCCCGCCGACGGCCAGGCGCGCGCGGTGCAGATCGACCTCGCGCCGCGCAACATGTCGTTGCGCTATCCGTCGGAAGTGAACTTGGTGGGCGACGCCGCCGAAGTGATCCGCCGCTTGCTGCCGCTGTTGAGCGAGAAGCGCAACCCCGACTGGCGCGAGCGCATCGAGCTCGACGTGCGCAAATGGTGGCGGCTGCTGGAAGGCCGTGCCATGGCCGAGGCCGACCCGATCAACCCGCAGCGCGTGTTCTGGGAGCTGTCCGCCTGCCTGCCGGACAACGCCATCCTCTGCGGCGACTGCGGCTCGCACACCGGCTGGTTCGCGCGCGACGTAAAGCTGCGCGACGGCATGATGGCCTCCTTGTCCGGCGGCCTGGCCACGATGGGCGGCGGCCTGCCCTACGCCATCGCCGCGAAGATGGCCTGGCCGGACCGGCCGGTGCTGGCCATCGTCGGCGATGGCGCGATGCAGATGAATGGCAACGCGGAGCTGATCACCGTCAAGCAGTACTGCCGGCGCTGGAGCGATCCGCGCTTCGTGGTGCTCGTGGTATTCAATCATGACCTGAACCAGGTGACGTGGGAGCAGCGCGTGCTGGCCGGCGACCCGAAGTTCGACGCGGCGCAGGACGTGGAACCATTCCCTTATGCGCGCTACGGCGAGCTGCTCGGCTTCCGCGGCATCCGCGTGGACCGGCCGGAACAGATCGCCGGTGCATGGCGCGAGGCATTCGCCGCGGATCGCCCGGTGGTGCTGGAAGCCCTCACCGATCCCAACGTGCCGCCCCTGCCGCCCCATGTGAAATGGGAACAGGCGCGTGCCTACATGGCCGCGCTGGCCGGCCCGGATACCGATCGCGAAGCAGTGGCGCGGCAGACCGCGCGCCAGGTGCTCGCCGGGCTGTTCGGCGCGGACGACGACCACGAGAGCAAGAGGTAGCGACCATGCCCAAGCCCCCCGCCAACCGCCCGCACGGCAGCGGCGACCGCAACGTCAACGCCGTGGCCCGCCAGGACCGCCCCGGACAGAAAGACCGCGACCGCAAGATCCGCGAAGGCGAGAAGAGCACGGACAAAGCCGCCAAGCGCGACACCGGTATCCGCTGACGGGAGACGCCTGTGGCGAAGGCGCGCATCGGCATCTCCGGCTGGCGCTATGCGCCGTGGCGCGGCGTGTTCTATCCGGACGACCTGGCGCAGAAGCACGAGCTGGCCTATGCCTCGCGCCAGTTGGCGAGCATCGAGATCAACGGCTCGTTCTACAGCCTGCAGCGTCCGTCGAGCTATGCGCGATGGCGCGACGATACCCCGCGCGGCTTCGTGTTCGCGGTGAAGGCGCCGCGCTACATCACGCACATCCGCCGCCTGCGCAACGCCGAAGAAGGCCTGGCCAACTTCTTCGCCTCCGGCGTGCTGTGCCTGCGCGACAAGCTCGGGCCGATCCTGTGGCAGCTGCCGCCCAGCCTGCGCTATCGCGAGGACGTGCTGGAGGACTTCCTGCGCCAGCTGCCCGCCGACACCGAACAGGCCGCCGCGCTCGCCCGCCGCCACGGCGACCTGCCGAAGGACCGCATGGCCTGGGATACCGATCGCCGCCGCCGGCTGCGCCATGCGATGGAAGTGCGGCACGAGAGTTTCCGCGACCCGGCCTTCATCGCGCAGTTGCGGCGCCATGGCGTGGCGCTGGTCGTGGCGGACACCGCCGGCCGCTGGCCGCTGCTGGAGGACGTCACCGCGGGCTTCATGTACCTGCGGCTGCACGGCGACGAAGAGCTGTACGCCAGCGGCTACGGCCCCGCCGCCTTGCGCGCCTGGGCGCGGCGCCTGCAGGCATGGATGAAAGGTTCGCAGCCGCGGGATGCGCGGCTGGCCGCGCCGGAGACCTCCCCGCCCGCGCGCAAGTCGCGCGACGTCTATGTGTATTTCGACAACGACCAGAAGGTCCATGCACCCTTCGACGCGATGGCGCTGGCCGAGCGCATGAACCGCTGATGCGCGCCGCGGCACCTTCCTCGCCTACGACCGGCTGCCGGTCAGCATCAGCTTCAGCCCCAGCGCCAGGAAACCGGCGGCGAAACCGCGCCGCAGCCACGCCGTTACCCGCGGACACGCCAGCACCCGCGCGCGCATGAAGGACGCGAACACGCCGTACACCGCGAACACCGCCAGCGTCATCAACATGAAGACCGCGCCGAGCATCAGCAGCGCGGTCACCGGTGCCGGGGCGTCCCGAGCGATGAACTGCGGGAGGAACGCAAGGAAGAAGATCGGCAGCTTGGGATTAAGCAGGTTGAGCAGGACCGCCGAAGCGATCGTCTGCCATGGCGTGCGCGCGGCCACCGGCTCCGCCGGCTCCAGCGCGCCGCGATCGCGCCAGGTGCGCCACGCCATGTAGAGCAGATAGCCCGCGCCGAGGTACTTCAGTGCCTCGAAGGCAAATGGGCTGGCGCGGAACACCGCCGCCAGCCCGAAGACCGCGGCCAGCAGATGCGGCACGATACCCAGCGTGCAACCGAACGCCGCCACCAGGCTGGCGCGCGTGCCGCGCGACAAGCCGGTCGAGACGGTATAGAGCACGCCGGTGCCCGGTGAGGCCACCACCAGCAGCGAGGTGAGCAGGAAGCCGGCGTTCGCGGCGGGAACGAGGATCATGGCGGTGTCTCCCGGGAAAGGCCCCAGCTTCCCGGCGCACGCCATGCGCGGTCTTGAACGAAAGTGCGCGCGCGCCGCCTCAGCCGAGCATGGCCCGGTAGCGCCCCGGCGTGATGCCGAACTGGCGCACGAAGGCGCGGGTGAGATGGCTCTGGTCCGCGAAGCCGGCCAACAGCGCGGCGTCGGCCACGGCCTGTCCTTCCGCCAGGTGACGGCGGGCGAGCCGCACGCGCAACTGCAGGCGATAGGCATGCGGCGTGGTACCCACGTCGCGCATGAAGCCGCGGATCAGCTGGAAGCGGCTGAGGTCGCACGATGCGGCCAGTTCGGCGAGGGGGGTGTCCGCTTCCGGCGCGGCCTCGATCCATTCGACCGCGCGGACAATGGGCGGCGACCGTCCTGGCCGCCGGCCGCCACTGAGGCAGTGCCGGCCGACCACGCGCGCCAGGCAGGCCAGCAATAGCTCCTCGGCCGCCGCATCCAGCGCCGGATCCCGCAGCGCCGCCAGCCATCGCATGATGTCGCCAGCGAGGTGCCGGTCGTGCGCTACCGGCCGAAAGACGGCGTCGCCGCCCGGCTCGCCGGCGAGTTCGCGCGCGATCAGCTCAGGGTCGAGGTAGACGATATGCCAACCGCGTGCGCCGCCGATCGGCGCGCCATCGTGCATCTCGCCGGGGTTCACCATGATCACATCGCCCGCCGCGGACTCCACCGCCCCTACCCCGCTCCACGACTTCTGCGCACCCGCGGTGAGCACGCCGATCCCGTAGTGATCGTGCGCATGGCGCGGAAAGGCGCGTTCGCTCAGCAGCGAAAAGGCTTCCACGCCCGGCAGGCGCGAGCGGTACGGCACGACGTGGTGGGTCTGCTTGGCCAAGCAACGGACTCTTGCGTTCGCGGGAAGCTGCCGGATGGCGGCCGCCAGGATACGCCCATCGATGCGGGCAGGCGCAACGCACCTCGCCGCGGCCT
This sequence comes from Dyella sp. BiH032, assembly GCF_031954525.1. Lineage (NCBI taxonomy): Bacteria > Pseudomonadati > Pseudomonadota > Gammaproteobacteria > Lysobacterales > Rhodanobacteraceae > Dyella > Dyella sp. BiH032. The sequence goes on along the minus strand of NZ_CP134867.1, from coordinate 2,600,934 downwards.
TCGCCCTGCCGCGGAAAAGCCATGCGACCGAGGTTCAATGCGCAGCCTTCCGACCTCGCCGACAGGTGCGCCTTGCCTACTTGGATTGCCCATCCCCTCGCGCTCGCCGGCCGCAGGGTCGAACTGCGCCCCCTCGAAGAAGACACGCTGGACGCTCTGTTCGCGGTCGCGGGCGATCGCGAGATGTGGCGGCTGACCTCGGTCGACTACTCGGATCCGGCGATCTTCTATCCCAACTTTCGCGCGGCATTGCGCGACCGCGAACTCGGCAAAGCCTACCCATTCCTGGTGTGCCTCGCCGGCAGCGGACGGATCGTCGGCACCACGCGCTTCCTGGACATCCATCCCCAGGACAAGAAGCTGGAGATCGGCGTCACCTGGATCGCGAGCGCGTTCTGGGGCAGCGGCATCAATACCGAATGCAAGCAGCTCCTGCTGGCGTACTGCTTCGAGACGCTCGACGCCAACCGGGTGCAGTTCCGCGCCAAGGCCGACAATGGGCGCTCCCGCCGCGCGCTGGAGAAGATCGGCGCGACCTTCGAAGGCGTCATGCGCAAGGACAAGCTCGAACCCGGCGGCCAGCCGCGCGATACCGCGTTCTACAGCATCGTGCGGGAGGAATGGCCGTCGGTGAAGGCCATGCTCGCGGCGAGGCTGGCCGGTTGAATGGAAGTCAACCGGCGGCTTCCACCACGCTGCGCTTGCCCAACCCGCACACCGCATACAGTACCGCGAGCAGCACCAGCCACAGCGGTCCTACCACTAGCGCGACCCGCGTGTCGGGGAAGTACGCCATCAGCCCGACCACCAGCACCAGGAACGCCAGCGCCAGCCACGAGGCATAGGGAAAACCCGGCATGCGGAAGACCAGGCGATCGCGCTCCGCCGGGCTCAGGCTGCGGCGGAACTTCATCTGCGTGACCAGCACGACGCCCCAGGTCCAGATGGCGCCGAAAGTCGCCACCGAGGTCACCCACACGAACACCTTCGCCGGCACCAGGTAGTTCAGCAGCACGCCGAACAGCAGAGCGACCAGCGAGACCAGCACCGCGCGATACGGAATGCCGCTGCGCGAGGTCACCGCGAACGCGCGGGGCGCTTGGCCCTGCCCGGCGAGGTTGTACAGCATGCGTCCGGTGCTGTAGATGCCGCCGTTACAGGAAGACAGCGCGGCGGTGAGCACCACGAAGTTGATGATGCCCGCGGCGGACTTGATGCCGAGCCGCTCGAACGTCATCACGAACGGACTGCCGTGCGTGCCCAGCTCGTTCCAGGGATAGAGCGAGAGGATCACGAACAGCGCGCCCACGTAGAAGATCAGGATGCGCCAGAACACGGAGTTGATCGCATCGGGAATCGACTTCTCCGGCTTGTCCGCCTCGCCCGCGGTGAGGCCGATCATCTCCACCCCGAGGTAGGCGAACATCACCATCTGCAGGGCCATCAGCACGCCCTTGAAACCGTTGGGCATGAAGCCGCCGTGCGTCCACAGGTTGCTGATGCCCGTGGCGATCCCGCCGTTGCCCAGGCCGAACACGATCATCGCGCCGCCGCCGACGATCATCAGCACGATGGTCACGACCTTGATCATCGCGAACCAGAACTCGAACTCGCCGTAGGCCTTGACCGCCGCCAGGTTCACCGCCCCCATGGCCGCCAGCGCCGCCAACGCCCATATCCATTGCGGCACGTCCGGAAACCACACCTGCATATAGATGCCCACCGCGGTGATCTCCGCGATGCAGGTCACCAGCCACATGAACCAGTAGTTCCACCCGGTGAGAAAGCCGGGCAGCGGCCCGAGGTAATCCTGCGCGTAGCGGCTGAAGGAACCGGCCACCGGGTTGTGCACGGCCATCTCGCCGAGCGCGCGCATGATGATGAAGATCGCCAGGCCGCCCAGCACGTAGGACAGCAGGATCGCCGGTCCGGCCAGCTTGATCGCATTGGCCGAGCCCAGGAACAGGCCCACGCCGATGGCCGAACCCAGCGCCATCAGGCGGATGTGGCGTTCCTGCAGGCCGCGCTTGAGCGCTTCGTCGTTCGTATGCATGTCGTCCCCATGCCAATGGTTCGATGATCGATGCCGCGTCCGCCGCTACCCGAGCGTGCGGATGCGGAAATTGCGCCCCTTGATCTTGCCGGCACGCAGCCGCTCCAGCGCCTTGTTCGCCACGCCGCGGTGAACGGCCACGTAGGCGCGGGTGGCGAACACGTCGATCTTGCCGACGTCGTCCGCCTTCAGGCCCGCGTCGCCGGTGAGCGCGCCGAGGATGTCGCCGGGGCGCAGCTTATCCTGGCGGCCGGCGTCGATCACCAGGGTCTTCATCGGCGCCAGGTTCAGGGTCTTGCCGCGCGGCGGCGCCAGCTTCAGCGGACGCCACGGCAGCGGCGCACCGAGGACCTGCTCGATGTTCTCGGCCTTCGGCTTCTCGCGCGGCGTGCACAGCGTGATCGCCAACCCCGCCTGCCCCGCCCGGCCGGTGCGGCCGATGCGATGCGTGTGCGTGTCCGGATCGTGGGCGACGTCGTAGCTTACCACCAGGGGCAGCGCGGCGATGTCCAGCCCGCGCGCCGCCACGTCGGTGGCCACCAGCACGGCGCAACTGCGGTTGGCGAACTGCACCAGCACCTCGTCGCGGTCGCGCTGCTCCATGTCGCCGTGCAGGGCCAGCGCGGAGAAGCCGCGGCGGTCCAGTTCTTCCGTCACCGCGTCCACGTCGCGCCGCATGTTGCAGAACACCAGCGCGTGCTGGCCGCGTTCGCCGGCGAGCAGTTGGGCGAGCGCGTCCACTTTGCGGGCAGGATCCACTTCGATGAACTGCTGCTCGATGGCGGGGCGGCTGTCGGCCGGCGCTTCGACGGTGATCTCGACCGGATCGCGCTGCAACCGCCGGCTGGCATCGCGGATGCCTTCCGGATAGGTGGCGGAGAACAGCAGCGTCTGGTGGTGCTTGGCGATGCGCCCGACGATGTCGTCGATGGCATCGCTGAAACCCATGTCCAGCATGCGGTCGGCCTCGTCCAGCACCAGCACCTGGATGCCGCCGCCATGCAGGCTGCCGCGCTTGAGGTGTTCCTGGATGCGCCCGGGCGTGCCGACCACGATGTGCGGATCATGCGTCAGCGAGGCCAGCTGCGGCCCCAGGGGCATGCCGCCGCACAAGGTCAGCAGCTTCACGTTGGGAATATTGGCGGCGAGCTTACGGATGACCTTGCTTACCTGGTCGGCCAGCTCGCGCGTCGGGCACAGCACCAGCGCCTGCAGGCGGATCGTCTCCACATTCAGCGCCTGCAGCAGGCCCAGCCCGAAGGCCACGGTCTTGCCGCTGCCGGTCTGGGCCTGGACGATGACGTCGCGGCCATCGAGCATGGGGGGAAGGCTCTGGGCCTGGACGGGGGTCATCTCGCCGTAGCCAAGCGTGTCGATGCTGGCCAGCAGGGCGGGCTTGAGGGGGAGCGTGGAGAAGGCGGTCATGCGGCATGATCGCATGGCCGCCCCGCAAGCGCCGAGGCGGTGGTGCGCTTTATGCCGGCGGATCCCACTTCTGCGCCACCAGCCACTCGCTGCGCAGCACCGCCGCATAGGTCTCGCCCGCCTTGGCCTTGCCGCCCGTGGCCTCGGCGATGGCCTGCGTGCGCGCGGCCTGGGCGGTCAGGCCGGGCTTGCGGCGCACCTCGCCGAGGACGCGCCAGTGGCCAGCGGCGGTCTGCTGCAGGACGACGAAGCCGGGTAGCGCGGGTTGGATAGATTTGCCGGTCATCGCCATGCCTCTGCCATCAGGCGTCGGAAACCCGTTCCCTCAGGCTGCAGTAGTTCCCCGTGTGTTGCTGAGTCAGCGGCCACGTGTGCCATACCGTTCCTCGATCGTGATCCGAAATCAGATACACCTGCCCCAGCTTGAACTCGGGGGTTTCCAGGTCGCAGGAGGTCGGCTCGCCGAAAGAGACTTCCAGCCATGCGCTGGCGGGCCCCTTGATCGGCTCGATCACCAGGAAGCCCACGGTCTGCTGCACGAAGCCGTGCTCGTACGAGGTCCTCACCGACTGGACCTGGCCTTTGAAGATGTGCGTGAAATGGCGAACCTCGTCCGGCGTATGCGGCTTCGAGCAGCCGCAGGCGAAGGCATGCGGCGCTGCGGCCAGCAGGCAAAGCGCGAACAGTTTCCTCAAGGCAGCTCTCCCCCGAAAGCGGATCGGCAGGCGGCCCCTTTCCCGGCTCGCCGGGCCGACTGTAGCCACACGGTCGCGTCCGGCACAACACAGGCCGCCGGCATGCCCTCCTCCGCTCGCGCGAACCCGTTCCGCGAATTGGTACCTTCGTCCGATTGTCCCGCCTCCCTCCTTCTCTCAGCGTGGCCGACGCAGACGAAGCTTGAGCGACGCGAGACGCCGCCGCGATGCCACACCACCTGTCCGACATGACGGAGGAACGAGCATGAGCAGCAAGCTGGACAAGCCATCCTGGCGAAGCCACGGCCGTCTGGCCGTCCGAACCATGCAGTCCATCATGGCGATCGCCGCCATGTTCGTGGCATCGGCCGCATGGTCCGGAAGCTGGAACGCCAGCAAGGAAACCATCGACAACCATCCCACCTGGATCTACACGCCCGACAGCACGCTCGCCGGCGGCAAGCGTGCGCTGGTGATCGTGCTGCACGGCTGCGCGCAGACCAACGACGATCTCAAGAGCTGGGGCAATGTCGCGGCCACAGCAGAGAACCGCGGTGCGGTGATCGCCCTGCCCGGCGTGGGCAGCAAGGTCTGGCCGGGCAACACGTCCGCCGCGTGTTGGGACTATGACGGCGCCAGCGACGGCTCGGGCCATATCGCGGACCTGGTCGCGCTGGCGCAGAACCTGCTGGGCCGCGCGACGCTGAACATCGATAGCCGGCATGTCTACATCGTCGGCCTGTCTTCCGGCGGTTCCATCGCGTTGGATGCCGCGTGCAAGGCGCCTAACCTGTTCGCCGGCGTCGGCGCGCTGGCGGGGCCGTCGGTAGGCAGTTCGCAATTCAGCGCCACGGTGGACCAATCCGGCATCCTGTCCAGCAACGTGTCGAATGCCGTCAGCAAGTGCAACGGGCTGGCAGGCGGCAATGCGTCGTCCTTCGCGACGCAGATCGCCAACCTCGCGTACGGGGAGATGGATCGCAACGCCGAAAAGCCCGGCTGCTCGTACACCACCGGCAGCACCTCCTGTCCGGGCCAGTACCAGCTGGTGAGCAAAAAATGGGATACGGACAACGTCGCGATGTTCCAGCAGATCTACGGCGCCGGCTCGCTGGGCAGCCCGGCCGCGGTCTACAACGGCACGGGCGCGAGCAGCACGGCGACGGTCAATGGAGCCGCGCGCATCACGCTCACCCGCATCTACAACGTTGGCCACGCCTGGCCCGCCGGCAGCGGCCAGGCTAACGATGCCGCCAAGGGCGGCGTGTGGATGGCGCAGAGCGGCATGAACTACGGCGACTACGTGGTCGGCTGGCTGATCGCCAATAACCGGCGCGCCAGCATTCCCCAGGTCTCCGTCGGCGCGTCGGTGTCCGGCACGACGATCCACTACTCGGGCACCGTCACGTCCACGGACCCGATCCAGAGCGCACAAATCCAGCTCTACGCCTGGAACGCAAGCTCGAGCAGCTACCAGGCCAGCGGCCAGCCGCTCAGCCTGTCGCTGGGCTCCGGCGGCAGCTACAGCGGCGACGTCACCGTCGCCAACAACAACTGGTACCAGCTCACCACTACCGCCATGACCACCGCCAATGCCACCGGCAGCGCGACAGCGAGCAACATCGGCGTGGGTACGCCACCCGCACAGTGGCAATGCAACACGGTCACCGACACGAACTACGGCCACGTGCAGAACGGCCGTGCCTACGACAGCGGCGGCTACGCCTACGCCAAGGGCTCGAACCAGAAGCTCGCGGGCGGCGGCGGGCTGGACAACGTGTTCTATTCCTCCACGTTGTCGCAGACGGCCCAGGGTTACTGGGTCAACGGAAGCTGCCCGTAGATCGTCTCCGCTTCCGCCTATTCACGCGGCCGCGCGCGCACGGAACGCGCGCGTGGTGCGGAAGCCGAGAATGACGAAGACGACCAGCACCACCAGCTGGACCGTGCCGAACAACGGCTTCTGCGTAGCCGGCGGCAACGCAGCCAGAGCAGGCAGCTTGGCGAACACCTGCGCCACCAGCACGAACATCAGGAAGTACTCGCTGATCACCACGCCGAGCGGAAACTGCGCGGTCCAGAATCCGGAGCGGCCGAACGACCGCCGTGCCGCCAACGTCCACCCGAGCACGATCATCGCAACGATGCCTACGCCGATGGCCGGCGTGAAGCCGTGATAAGGGAAAAGGAAACCCGTCACGCTGGTAAGGATGGCCGTCACGAGAAAGGTCGTGATGGCTGCCGAGCGTCGGCGCCCTACCATCAGCTCGCGGATTGCCAACCAGCCGGCGACGATGGCGACGAGGCTGAGCAAGGTATGGAAAGCCGTAAACCAGGCGAGTGCAGTGGTCATGGTCATGCTCCGTCGAAGTGGCACGCGTGAGAACGGCACGCCGCGGCACGAACGTGCCGCGGGCTGATCGATTGCTATGCATCCGCTGCCCCCGGCGGCCAGGTCCCCACTTACGCCAGCCGGGCGAGTCAGCAGCACTATGGGCCGCAGCGGCGGCGGTTGCCATCCACGATTGGGTATATCCGAGGGGCTTGCCCCAAGCTCCGGCCCGGAATTCGAACGCACCTTGCCTATGACGGGTAGCTGCTGCGCGCTGGCGGGCTATGGACCACGAAGTCAGGGATGATCGCGACGGAACAACGCCCACTCTTCGATACGCTCCCCGCCGGGCAACGAGCAGTAACCCACTTCGCCCCCATCCGGGCCTTTGACGATATCGAGCTTGCCGCCGAGCTTCCCGCAATAGACCGATGCCGGATTCGCCATCTGAGTCGTTGGCGGCGCGGCGGATGTCTTGGGTTGGGAAGCGCAAGCGGCGAGCAGTGCCGATGCGACGGATAGCGTGAGCGTTTTCATGAGGCGGACCTCCACTCTACGTGTCGATTGGGGGCTGTTTCGGGCGGGGATTCTGCCGCAAAGCAGCTAGTTGAACACGTTAACGTCCCCATTAGCGTTCTTGCATCACCCGACGAGGTAGCGGTTGGCTGCAACACACGCTTCGGTCGCCTCACGACCCACCCCTTCTCAGAGATGCCATCGATGAACCGATCGCTGCTACCTCTCCGGCCAATACCACGCCGGCTCCTCCAACTCCCGCAGCCCGACGACCCTCGTCTCGCTCAGCGTCTTCTCCAATCGGATGATATTGCAGCCCGGCGCCTCCTCCAACGCCGCGATCAATCGTGGCGCGTGCGATACCACCCACACCTGGCTGCGCTTGGACGCCTGGATGATCAGCCGTGCCAAGGCTGGCAGCAGGTCCGGGTGGAGGCTGGTTTCCGGTTCGTTGAGCACCATCAGCGGCGGAGGTCTGGGGGTGTGCAGCGCGGCGATCCATAGCAGATAGCGCAGGGTGCCGTCGGAGAGTTCGGCGGCGGCGAGCGGGCGCAGCAGGCCGTGCTGGCTGAAGAGGAGCGTGAAGCGGCCATCGCTGACGTCGACACGGACCGCGGCGCCGGGAAAGGCGTCTTGCACGGCCGCGTCCAGCGCCTGCTGGTCGCCGATCTCGACGATGGTCTGCCAGGCGGCGGCAAGGTCGCTGCCGTCGTGACTGAGTACCGGCGTGCGCGTGCCCAGCGGCGCGAGGCGCGCGGGGGCTTCGCGGTCGGAGCGAAAGTGATCGTAGAACCGCCAGTTGCGGATGGATTCGCGCAGCACCATGGCCTCCGGTGCGCGCTCGGGATCGGCCATCTGTGTAAAGACGCTGTCGAATACGCTGAGGTGTTCGGCTACGACACGCCAGCTGCGCCCGTCCTTGACACGCGCCATCGCGCCGCGGCGGTCGAGCAACGTGTTCGACGGACGCAGGAACGGCCCGGCCCAGATCGCTTCGCGCTTGATTTCCGGATCGAGCTGGAACGCCGAGGGATAAGGCAACGGCACGGGATAGCCGAGATCGATGGCGTAGCCGAAGTCGTCGCTCGCAAAGCCGAGCTTGAGCGCTACGGCCTCCTGCCTTGGCCCGCCTTGCACCGGTACCTCGCCTTGCTTCATGCGGCGGGAGAGCTTCTCCGGTCCGGCCCATAACGTCGACGGCAACCCGCCTTCGCGCGCCAGCGCATTCACCACGCCGCCGCGCGCGGTCTCCGCCAGCAAGCGCAGCGCCCGGTAGAGATTGGATTTGCCGCTGCCATTGGGGCCGGTGATCAGATTGAGCTGGCCCAGCGGAATGGCGAGCGAGAGCAGCGAGCGGTAGTTGGCAATGGCCAGGGTGTGGATCATGGCGACGTCCTGCCGGCAAAGTCGTCCGGCAAGGGTCCGGGGAGGCCGCCTCAGAATCTGAGACGACGCGCAAACCGCCCGTAACGACCTGATCTGACCAGGCCACGCCGTGCCAGCCGGCACTTCCGGCACTGGTACGCGCCTCCTTCACGGCTACATTCGCGCGATTCCCTCGGCGAGCCACGGCGATGACGGATACCGCTGTCTTCCTGCTGCATGCGGCCATCGCGGCCCTGCTGGCCATGGCTGTGTTGTTCCTGCCGATACGGATGCGCGGCCGGCACGCACTGATGGCGGTAGTCATCACCGCCTGCGTCGTGCTCTCCACAGCGTGGTTGGCAGGCGTCTCCCTGGTGCCGCTGGTGCCCGCCTTCGCTGACGCCCTGCGCCGGCTGATCGGCCTGACCGTCTTGCTAGGGCCCTGGCTGGTGGGCGCCGCCGTGGTGGCCACGATCGAGGCATGGCGGCAGCGGGCCGATGGCCAACGGACGGCCGGACGGCTGGCCGTGGGACTGTCGATCTACGTCGCACTCAGCTTCCTGGGCTTCGAGGTCGGCAAAGCCTGGCATGACGCGGAGATGCGCCAGTTTTTCCAGGCATCGGGCTATCCGGTGTGGTCGATGTACGTCGTAATGGGGGTGGAAACCCTGTCCGCGCTTGCGCTGCTGTCATCGCGCCTGCGTTTGGTGGCCGCCGGCGTCCTCGCCCTAGTGATGCTGGGCGCCATCGCCACGCATGCGCGCAATGGCGATCCGTTCGGGGATTCGCTGGATGCGTTGCGGATGTTGCTGGTGCTGGGGTGCATCCTGCTGTTGGCCAGAAGTCTGCGTAGTGGCAGGTGGCATAGGCTCAGAAGCTAAGGGGGCTTCTTGCCAAGCCCCGGTCGCCAGGCGCCTAGTCAGGTACGCGCGGTGCGATACCGTTCCATAAATCGAGCCAGCCTTTCGACCACACCGCTGACATCCCCTCCATAAGTTTCGGCGAACTCTAGTTCGTAGCTGGCCGTCGAGAACTGGAAACGCTCATCCTCATCCAGCACCGAGCACGCGTGCTGGAAGCTGCAAAGCATGCCCATCACGGTGTGCACCTCCAAGGTTTGGCATGCCAACTCCTCGCTCAAACGCGCGAGCAATCGGTCTGCCAGCGGACGAGAACTACGCACTGGGCGTGACAGCGCGTCGAGCGCCCAGATCACCTTTCTTCGCTCCTGCACCGGCACCAGCGAAAGCTCGATGAGTTCGATGGCCGGCACCTCCGAGTCTCGAATCTGCTCGTCGGCCCAGGCGACGGCACGTGCGGTGACATCGATGCCGATCAGTTCATTCAGCAGCAGATATTGCGCCTCGACCGCAAGACGATCCTGTCGTTCCATGAGAGCTCCGGATAGTGCGCTCAACCCGCGAGCACTGCGTCATAAACGGCCAAGTCTCCTGCCGAGAAACAGCAAAAGATGACCTCCCGCATCCCAGTCGCGTCGCGTATCGCCTCCCGCACGGTCGCCACGGCCAGCGGCGCGGCGCGCTCGATCGGGTAGCCGTAGATGCCGGTGCTGATGCTGGGAAACGCAAGCGTGGCCGCGTGGTGCGCCACGGCCAATTCGATCGAGCGCCGGTAACAGGACGCCAGCAAGGCTTCCTCGTCTTCGCCGCCGCCGCGCCAGACCGGCCCCACCGTGTGGATCACGTGCCGGGCCGGCAGGCGGTAGCCCCGGGTGATCTTCGCGTCGCCGGTCTTGCAGCCGCCGAGGAGGCGGCACTCGTGCAGCAGGTCCGGGCCGGCCGCCCGGTGGATGGCGCCGTCCACGCCACCGCCGCCGAGCAACGAGGAATTGGCGGCGTTGACGATGGCGTCCACGTCCAGGGTGGTGATGTCGGCGCGGAGCGCGCGGAGGCTGGCGGTCATGAGCGGATCCGGTCTAGGCTTGTCATCAAGTGTCGCCTTGCCAATCTACAATTGGAGCGTCATCGGGGCCATCTAGGGGGCGTCGTGGAGTGGTTGGGTAAGCTGGCCCATGCAGGCACGCTGCTGATCGTCAACGCGCTGTTGGCGGCGCTGTCTTCGGCGATTTTCCTGGCACTCCATCTGACGCAGCGGAAAGTGCGGAGAGTCCGCGGCGTGCTCCTGTGGGGGTTGAGCTACGCGGCGTTCGCTGCCGGCTTCGCGGTGCTGTTCCTGCCGGCGTTTCATATCGACTTCGCTCGCCTCGGGCTGGTCGGCAACCTGCTGATCGACGCCGGCGCGGTGCTGGGCTATCTGGCCGTGCATGCCTATCTGGAACAGCCGGCTCGCAAGCTGTGGGTGCTCTGGCCGGTGGCGGCGATCGGCATCGCGGAGGCAGCCTGTGTCCTCGTCCAGGGCGAGAACTACCGGGTCATGGTGGTGCTCGGCGGAGTACTGCGCGGGCTGATCACCGTGGCGACCGGCCTGGCCCTGTGGCGCGGCGTGACCGATTCCCGCCGCGTGGCCGCACGCCTGGCCGCCCTGTTCTACTTCCTGTGGGCCTTCATGCTGCTCTACCGGGTGGCGTGGTGGATGCTGCATCCGGCCGCCAACGTGAGCCAGGAGCCCACCTCCACCTTCGGCCTGCTCTCGCGGCTGATCCTGACCTGGGTGGTGACACCGAGCTTCCTGTGGATGCTGACGCGCCAGCTGGACGATGAACTGATCCGCCACGCTCACGAGGATCCGCTCACCGGCATCGCCAACCGTCGCGTGATGTGGGAACACGGCGAACGCCGCGTCGCGAACGCCAACCGCGACGAGACGGCGATGGCGGTGCTGATGATCGACACGGATCACTTCAAGGCGATCAACGACCGCTGGGGACACGACGTGGGCGACCAGGTGCTGGTGGCGATCGCCGATACCCTGAAACGGCATCTGCGTGAGGAAAACCTGCTGGCCCGCGTGGGCGGCGAGGAGTTCATGGTGCTGGTGAGACGCGGCGACGCCGCCATGGCGGGAGAGATTGCGGAACGATTGCGCAGCGCAGTGGAAAACCACGCCATCGCCCTCCCCTCCGGCGAGACGCTGCGGTGCACGGCGAGCATCGGGTATTGCGTGGCGATACCCGGCGACGCGAACTGGCGGGCGATGGTCGTGGCCGCGGATCGGGCGTTGTATGCCGCCAAGCAGCAGGGGCGGAACCGTGTGGTGCGGGGAGAGGTTGCGGGTGCGGAGACAGGCTAACCCCGCTCGGGAAGGTGTGGCAGCTCTTACGTCCGCGCCAAAGAATCCGCCTCAATATCCCTTCGCCTCGATGCCGAGCGCCTCACCCCCGAGTTCGGGGTCGTGGTCGAGCCGGATCGTCACTTCGCTGCCCCGCTGATCGGTGCCGTAGGGAAGTGCCAGATCGAGCCGTTCGAGACTGAGTTGGCGGCCAAAACGCGTGCCGGGCGATAGGCAGGCGATGACGCGCAAGGCATTGAGCCCGGGAAACTCCGCGCTGCCGTTTTCCAACAGTGCGTCGCACGCGGCCTTGGCCGGCGCATAGCCACCGTGGTCGCAGCGCTTGGCGAAGAGCGAGAAGCCGTCGCTGCCCTTGAAACCCTGTCCCCAGGAGGTGTGGAACTGGAACTCGCGGGTTTCATGGGGCTTTACGGACGCGGCGAAGGCTTTGAGCGGTGCACACAAGGGGTCCCGTGCGGACGCAGCCGAGATGGTGCCGGACAGGGCCAGGGTCATGGAAACCGCGAAACTGATGAAGCTGGCCCTTCTAGCTTGTCGCGACATCGCCCCCCCTTTTACCAATCCATGTACAGATTCCGCTCAACGCGGCCGCACTTCCCGCGCTCGACCACGTCGCATCGCATACCCCAGTGCCAAGGCGCCCGCGCATCCTATCGCCATGCATATGGCAAGGCTGTAGCCGGCTGGGTTCGCCAGCCCCACGGCGTCGGCGAGGTAGATCAAGGCAGCGGCTGCCATGGCCTGCGCCAACCACAGCATCCCGATCTTCCGCATCGCATGGACGAGCGGCCGACGGCCTCCAAAGAACAGCACCGCCAGAGAAGGCAGCCAAAGCGCTGCGAGTAATACTGAGCCGACGATCGCGACGAACAACTTGGACTCCAAGAACGGAGAGATTGCGAGACAGATTAGCGATCTGCTGCGGGAGTGTGGCGGGCGGATCGTCCGCGCGCCCTACCCTGGTCAGGTACCGCCCCAAGCCCCCTAAGGTACGCGCAAAACATCTCCGCCATGGCATCGGCATAGGTGGCGATCTCTGCGTCCGTGTGCGGACGCTCCGAGAAGTCCTTCCCCACGGTACTGAGTGTCGTCGTGATCAGCTCGGCGGCCAGTGCACGCTTGGCCTTCGGCGCTTTAGGCAGAGCTTCCCGCATGAACGCCTGAATCGTCCGCTCGCCCGCCGCCTTCGCCTCCTTGGCTTCCGGCGCGTCGCGATAAAGCGGTGCGGCGTCCCCCAGGGCGACGCGCATGTCGGCTTCTTCGCATTCGGAGCGGAGGAATGCGTGGACGAGATGGCGCAACCGGTCCAGCGGTGGGTGGCGTTTGTCCTGCAGGATGCCGCTCAGCAGCTCGTTGGTGCGTCGCCATTCGTCGCTCTGCAACCGGAACAGGATGGCCGCCTTGTTCGGGAAATACTGGTACAGCGAGCCGATGCTGACGCCGGCTTTCTCGGCCACGCGCGCGGTGGTGAAGCGTTGCGCGCCTTCTTTTGCCAAAACCTGAGCAGCGGCTTCCAGGACCGCGGCGACGAGTTCGGCGGAACGGGCCTGCTGGGGCTGTTTTCGCGAGGAAATCCTGGGGTTCTGGCGTGCAGTCATGGCGGCTCGGTCAATGCGAATAGGAAACCTGACGAATCCGTCGCATTCTAATCCGGCGCGCCAACCGACACACAAGCACTGGAGATTTTCATGACGACCCTGACGACTGCGCCGCTCGCGCCGCTGCTGGAAGACCTGTTCGAACAGGCCCAGGCCGCGACGAGCCCGGCCTGGACCGACATGCCCCGCGAAGAACTGACGCGGCTGATGCACAGCAAGACCGAATACCGCGCCCTCTACGAGCGCCTGAAGGACCTGTGGCTGCCTGTCTCGCGCGAAACCGCCACCCTGCTCTACATGCTGGCGCGCAGTGTTCGCGCACGGTCCATCGTGGAGTTCGGCACGTCGTTCGGCATTTCCACCCTGCACCTGGCCGCGGCGCTGCGCGACAACGGCGGCGGCCGCCTGATCACCACGGAGTTCGAACCGGCCAAGGCGGCGCAGGCAAGGGAGCATCTGCGGGCCGGCGGCGTGTTCGATCTGGTCGAGATCCGCGAGGGCGATGCGCTGCAGACCTTGCGCACCGACCTGCCCGATTCCGTCGACCTGCTCCTGCTCGACGGTGCGAAGGCGCTCTATCCGGAGGTACTCGCGCTAGTGGAAAGCCGCTTGCGGCCGGGCGCGCTGGTCGTCGCGGACAACGCCGACTACAGCCCCGAATACCTGGCCCACGTGCGTTCGCCGGCCAGCGGCTACCTGTCCGTGCCATTCGCCGAGGACGTGGAGCTGTCCATGCGGCTCGGCTGACGTCGCGCCGCCTGCCGGCCGCGGCGCAGATGCGCTGCGGCCGGCAGGCGGCGCGAACTGCTGGAGGAACATCAATGAGCAACCAACTCTTGCTCGACATCCTGTCCCTGGCCGATCGCATCGAGGCCGATCGCGCGGCGGTATGGGAATGGTTCTTTCGGACGCCTATATGGCCGCATGGCCGCACGGCGTTCGAACTCGCCCAGTCCGGGCGGGGCGACGAGGTGATCGCGTTTCTGGACGGGGTGCTGCGCGACTCGCATGAAAGCGGCGCGAACATCGACGGCGTTCCTGTCCCACGCGGGCGGGTCAGGGATCCGATCCTGGCGCATGCGTGACCCTGGCCGCTCGGCGGCCACGGGCATCATCAGCGGGCAGCGCCCTGGCCATTCGGCAGATATCGCCCCGGTGCGCTCCCCAACTAGCATCCGCCCGTTCTTCGCCGCCGACCCGGTGCTTGCGGGCTTGGCGGCCACCAGAGGCTATCACCGGCCATCTACAAGGGAGTGCGACCGATGCGACGGCATCTCTGGCTCACGGCCTTCGTCCTCATGCATGCCTTGCCCGCCGCCTGCCTGGCGCAACACGCAGCGGCCGCCGCCATGGGCGAAACGACGGCGCACGATCACCGGAGCACCGTGCCGAACGGTTGCCAGCCGCTGGGCGCGCACGCGGTCGGCGACGTCGGCTGCTATATCGTCGCGCAGAAAGCGCTGGACTCGCTTCCGCGTGGTCCGCTCTATCTGCACCTGGACACCTTTGCCGACAGCACTGCCGCGCGTGCGGCCGGCAATGCGAATGGCAGCGTGATCGAAGCCTTTGGCCGTACCTGGCTGCTGACCATCGCCGATGAGCACTGGCGGCCGCAGGGCGGCCAGCATGCCGCCACGCTCGGCCCGTTCGTGCCTCTGACGAACGGGCCGCAGCTGGCCAGCTACATGGTCGCGACCACGGAAGCGAACATGGATTCCGCGGCGCACAGTCACGCCGGCCCGGAGATCTTCTATGTCGTCGAGGGCGCCCAGTGTCTCGAGACCCCGGATGGCGTGCGGCGCACGCATGCCGGTGAGGGCCACGTCGTGGCCGGCGGGGTGCCGATGAAGCTCTACGGCGCCGGCAACACGACCCGGCGCGCGCTGGTGCTGGTACTGCATGACGCGCTGCAACCGGTGGTCCTGCGCCATCCCGACTGGCAGCCGAAGGGGCTGTGCCTGGCCGCTGGACAGGGCTAGGTACAGCGCCATCGGCGGTGCATCGAAGCCAGTCATGATGACGTGCCGCGCAAATCGGCAAGCACGAACCGAGCACAAAAAAACCCCGCCGGGACATCAGCCCCGGCGGGGTCGCATGGCTGGCGATTACTTCAGATCGAACCGATCCAGGTTCATCACCTTCACCCACGCCGCGACGAAATCGCGCACGAACTTCGCTTCGCCGTCGCCGCTGGCATACACCTCGCTCAGCGCGCGCAGACGGGCATCGGCGCCGAAGATCAGGTCGACGCGCGTGCCGGTCCACTTCAGCTTGCCGGTCTTGCGGTCACGGCCCTCGAAGACCTCACGCGCCGGCGACAGCGGCTTCCACTCGGTGCCCATGTCGAGCAGGTGGCGGAAGAAGTCGTTGCTGAGCGTGCCGGGGCGGTCGGTGAAGACACCGTGCGCCGCGTCGCCGACGTGCACGTTCAGCACGCGCAGGCCGCCCATCAGCGCCGTCATCTCCGGGGCGGTCAGCGTGAGCAGCTGGGCCTTGTCCACCAGCAGGTGTTCGGCCGGGACGCTGAAGCTGCCCTTGACGTAGTTGCGGAAGCCATCCGCGACCGGTTCGAGCGCGTTGACGGAGTGCACGTCGGTCTGTTCCTGCGAGGCATCCATGCGGCCCGGCGCGAACGGTACGGCGACGCGATGGCCGGCCTGCTCCGCGGCCTTCTCGATGGCGGCGCTGCCGGCGAGCACGATCAAGTCAGCAAGCGAAATGTTCTTGCCGCCGGACTGGGCGCCGTTGAAGTCGGCCCGGATGCCTTCCAGCACCTTCAGCACCTTGGCCAGCTGCGCGGGCTGGTTGACCGCCCAATCCTTCTGCGGGGCCAGGCGGATGCGCGCGCCATTGGCGCCGCCGCGCTTGTCGGAGCCGCGGAAAGTGGACGCCGAAGCCCATGCGGTCTGCACCAACTCGCCGATCGACAGGCCGGAGGCCAGGAGCTTCTGCTTGAGCGCAGCGACGTCCTTGTCGTCCACCAGCGGATGGTTCACGGCAGGGATCGGGTCCTGCCAGATCAGTTCCTCGGCCGGCACTTCCGGCCCGAGGTAACGGGCGCGCGGACCCATGTCGCGATGCGTGAGCTTGAACCAGGCGCGGGCGAAGGCGTCGGCGAACTCCTCCGGATGCTCCATGAAGCGGCGCGAGATCTTCTCGTAGGCCGGATCGAAGCGCAGCGAGAGGTCGGTGGTGAGCATGGTCGGGATCAGCTTCTTCGATGCGTCGTGCGCATGCGGGATGTTCGCCTGGGCATTCTTCGCCACCCACTGGTGGGCGCCGGCCGGGCTCTTGGTCAGCTCCCACTCGTGGCCGAACAGGTTCTGGAAGAAGCCCATGCCCCACTTCGTGGGCGTGCTGGTCCAGGTGACTTCCAGGCCGCTGGTGATGGTGTCGGCGCCCTTGCCGGTGCCGAAGCTGTTCTGCCAGCCCAGGCCTTGGTTCTCCAGGTCCGCGGCTTCCGGCTCCGGGCCGACGTGGTCGGCGGATGCGGCGCCGTGGGTCTTGCCGAAGGTGTGGCCGCCGGCGATCAGCGCGACGGTTTCCTCGTCGTCCATGGCCATGCGGCCGAAGGTGTCGCGGATGTCATTCGCGGCAAGCAGCGGATCGGGGTTGCCGTCCGGGCCTTCCGGGTTGACGTAGATAAGGCCCATCTGCACGGCCGCGAGCGGGTTCTCCAGATGGCGGCCGGGGTCGGTGCGGCTGGCTTCGGCGCCGTGCAGCGCCTTGTCGGCGACCAGCACACCTTGGTCGTCGTCCTTGCCCGCGGCGCCCTTGCCGTAGCGCAGGTCGCCACCGAGCCAGGTCTTCTCGGTACCCCAGTAGACGTCCTGGTCCGGTTCCCAGGTGTCCTCGCGGCCGCCGGCGAAACCGAAGGTCTTGAAGCCCATGGTCTCCAGCGCGACGTTGCCGGTGAGGATGAACAGGTCCGCCCAGGAAATCTTCTGGCCGTACTTCTGCTTGATCGGCCACAGCAGGCGGCGCGCCTTGTCCAGGCTCACGTTGTCCGGCCAGCTGTTGAGGGGAGCGAAACGCTGCTGGCCGCGGCCGCCGCCGCCGCGGCCGTCGCCGATGCGATAGGTGCCGGCGCTGTGCCAGGCCATGCGGATGAAGAGCGGGCCGTAATGGCCGAAGTCGGCGGGCCACCAGTCCTGCGAATCGGTCATGAGCGCGGCGAGGTCTTTCTTCACCGCGGCGAGATCGAGGCTCTTGAAGGCTTCCGCGTAGTTGAAGCCCTTGTCGAGCGGGTTGGACTTCTCGGAATGCTGGTTCAACAGGTCCAGCCGCAACTGCTTGGGCCACCAATCGCGATTGGTCGTGCCGCCGCCGGCAGTCGGGTGGAACGGACACTTCGCTTCGTTTGACATGCGCTCTTTCTCCTTGGATGGGGTGGCCCCATGACACGTTCTGATCGACGTCAGTGCGTCCGGCGCGGCGGCGGGGTCCCGAGAGGGCAGGAAGATGTCGCGCTTCGCCAAGGCCATCACCGAGTCCCCGCGCGACGGACACGATGCCTTATTTAGGCGCGCGTCGCGACGGCCGGCAACACTGATTCGGGTCGAATCTACGCGAGCGAAGCGATCGATAGAATTCGATTGTTGCGATCTTCGTGATAGGCATCAACTATGGCGCAAACGCTGACGCCGTCGCCGCGGCGCGCATGAGCGCTTCTTGTGGCATCAGGCTTCCGGCAGGCTGATGCGGTCGATGAATTTGCGCCGCGGGAAGAGCTTCTTGCCGGTATCGCGCAGTTTGGCGATCAATGCAGGATTGGAGATCAGCGCTGCGGGGACGACGCGGTAGGCGTTCTGGGTCGCCGCCTCCCAGCGCCCGTAGTTCATCTCGCCCAGCACCTGCTTGAACTGCTCCATGGTGATGGGCTTGCCCATGACCCCGGCGCGGGCCACCAGCGGGTGGATGACGTCGAACAGCAGGTCGTTGCGGATGCTCAGGTGCAGCAGGCAGTCGTCATACCGGCGCTGCTCGCGCTCCAGCGCCAGGACCAGTTCCGACTCGCCCAGCTCCACCAGGAATACCAGTTCCTCGATGCGTTGCCGGATGTTGCTGGACGGCGGATTGGGAAAGGAGCGCAGATTGGAGAGGCGCTGCGACTCGTCGGCGTTGTACTTGAACAGCTCCGCCTTCACCGTCGAGAGATAGTTGGCTTGCGACATCAGCACGAGCATCGCCCGGTTGAGCGCCCCGGCGCGCAGCTCCTCGCGCTTCACCGATTCGACGATGCCCTGGTACTTGAAGGCAAGGATGGCGCCGAGCAGCGTGCCGACGAAGGGGAACGCCCAGGTCGCCAGCTGCAGCGGCGTGATGGCCTCGACGAAAAAGGCCACCGCGAACAGCGCGCCCATGAAAAGCATGGCGAGCAGCGTCAGCAGCCACACGGCGATACCGTTGTAGGACCTCATGCGGCCACCTGCCGGCCAGGGATGGCGTAGCGCATCGTCAGCTCCCCTCCGCTCGGATCGGGGGATTCTGCCGGAGGAAAAGTGAACGGTCCGCTTCCGCTCGGGGCCGCGGCCGAGCGACCGCGGTGAACGTCATCGCCAGGCGGACGCTTCGTGTCTAGGCGTCCACCTTTTTCTTGGACAGGAAGACCGGATTACGAGTCGGATGGCTTGGCGGATGCAGCGCCGAAAGCGCCGCTGATCCGCGCGCACCAGGTGCCGTAGGTCTCGTCGGATACCGGTACGGCCGCCGCGAGCAACTCGCCCAGCTCGTCGTTGTCCGGATACACCGCCACTATCAGCGGCAGCAGCCGGGCAGGATAACGCCCTGCCCTCACCAGCTCGCGCATGCGCTGAGCCGCCGGCTTCTCGAACTCATCGACGATCGGCGACCCCATGCGCCGCCCCTTCGCCAGCGCGGTGAAATACATGAATTGCGCAGGGTCGTTGTCCGGCAGCGCGACCGCAAGCGACTGCATCCAGCCGTAGATATTGCGTTCGCCGAACAGCGTGTCCCGTGCATCGGCCAGGCAGACCAGCGTGAGCGACAGCGCCTGCCCGAGCGCACTCACATACTCGCTGGCACAGGCCGCGGGCAGCGCGTACATGGGCACGCGCGGCTCGATGACGGAAGCCGTGGCAGCGCCGAGGGCGGACAGCACCTCGCCGGTGATGGCGATGAGCGCATCGCCGGCGTCCGCCGCGCCGAACTCGCGCTCGACCTGCCGCACGATCGCCAGGTCGTCCAGCTTTCGCAGGCGGTAGGTGATCTTGAACCGCTCTCCTTCTAGCGCGGCGATCTCGCCTTCCGCGGCGAACGCGAACTCGCCGGCAAGGAACTCCAGCTCCTCGTCGCCGATCGGGCGGCCGAACAGCACCAGGTTGTGGCCATCGGCTACCGGGACGTTGAATATGGCATCCAGGTCGCTGCAATAGATCAGTTGCTCGAGCAGCAGCAACGGCAGCGCGCGCGACAGGCGCCCGCGCTCGTCCTCGCGACCGGTGCGCCCGTGTCCTTCGAGCGCTTCGCCGGTCGCCGCCAATGGCAGCAGCACCACGCGCGGGCGGTTCTCGCCGCGGGCCGGCGCGGCCCAGGCCATGTCGTGCATGCCCAGCAGCCATGGCGGCGACGCCAGCTGCATCATCTGGAGCTGCGGTTCGTGGTGCAGGGTTTTCGGCGGCTCGACGATCATCTCGTCGAAGGCCTTGGCGAAATGCTGCAACGGTTCCGCATACGCCGGCTGGCCCAGGGCGAACAGGCGATCGAGCAGCGCACGGCCGGTGCCGGCATCGCCCAGCTCCAGGTACGCCTGCAGCAGGTTGTAGCCGACGCGGATGTCGTCGCGGCGCTCGTCGTACAGCGGGGCTACCCGCTGGACGGCATCATTGAGCAGCCCTTGCTGTCCCAGCTCGCCGGTGACGGTCAACAGCAGGCCCGAGCCATGAGGTGCGCGCGCGAGCGCCTGGTCGAACCAGGCTAGCCCTTCTTCGCGCCGACCCGCGCGAACGGCGCCCCGCCCGAGCAGCAGTTGCGGATACCAGCTGTCCGGGCGCGCCGCGAGATTGCGCAGATAGGCACCCGCGGCGGCCTCCCCCTGTGCCTCGTTAAGCACGGCAATGCGCCAGCCCAGGCCGTTGTCCTGGTTCGGGTCCAGCTCCAGCGCGCGGTCGAGTGTGGCCATGGCCCAGGCGTGGTCGCCTTGCATGTCGATGACCTTGGCCAGATTGGTGAGCAGGATGCCGCTCTCGCCCAGCTGCGCGATCGCCTTGCGCAGCGTAGCGCCGGCATCCTCGAGCCGCTCCAGCCGCATCTGCACGATGGCGCGAGTCACGAAGGCGCGCTCCGGCGTGGGATCGATCTCCAGCAGGCGGGCACTGGCCTGGTCGACGTCGGCGGCGAGATCGTCGCCCAGCGCCGAGAGGATCAACGAATAAAGTTCGTCCGGACTGTCCCACTTGGCCTGAAGATTCGGCCTGAGCACGGACTCGCGCCACTGCTCCAGCGGCACCTGGAAGCTGCGCCCGTAGGCATCGACGAACGAGATCAGACGCTGCTCGCCGGCGGACTGGTCCTGGGCAACCGGCGTGGCCGCAGCGGCCGTTTTCTTGCGTTTCTTGAAGAAGCCGAACATTCACACGTCCCTGATGAAAAGCCCGAGTCGATCGTGCAAGCGTGCCGTGCCTGGTTGCGGATCGCAATGCCAACTTGCGCTTGCGTTCTTCACTTGGACACAAGCGATCCGAAGTACGCCGCCAGCAGCAAGGGCGCGCCGATGTCGGCAAGCGCCAGCATGACGTCCGGGCTCATCCGGGTTTCGCCCACGAGGCCGGTTTCGAAGTGGGCGCACCACCAGTAGCCGTCGAACTCGCGAAGTAAGCCGCGGAGCGCTGCCGAGCGAGGGGCCAGCTGCGCGGCGACGTATCGCAGGCCATCGTCGAGCGCCTCCCACGTCCGGGCCTCGCCCGACGGCAGCGGATCGCCCGAAAAAGCCCAGAGTGCCTTGTCGAAGTCTCGGCCCGTGCCGCGGCGGTCGCCCGCGAGGCGGACGAGGCTCGGCTGCAGCCCGAGGATGTCCGTGATCCGGTCCGGCACCAGTGTCGCGCCTTCGATCCGGAACTCCACGGTGTACTCGCACTTCGGTGCATGCTGCATGCCCGTTCCCCGGCCTACTTCACGCTGCCTTCGATACTGTGATGGTCGTAACTCACCACCCGGGTGAGCTGCCATTGTCCATCGTGGTAACGCCAGATGTGCAGGAATTTCCCCTCGCCCTGGCAAGCGCTGCCGCCGATGGCGCAGAAGCGATGCGTACCCGTCTCGATGGCGCCGTAGTCCTTGATCGGATAGACCTCCAGCGTCCCGACCAGCTCGCGGCGCACCTTGTGGCAGATGTTCCTGCGGGTGGCATCTACCACGGCGTCGCGCGAGGTCATCAGCCCGCCCTTGTCGTGGAAGAACTCCACGTCGGGGGCGAAGTAGTCGCCGAACGTCTTCAGGTCGCAGCGGTTGTAGGCATCGAACAGTTTGCCGTCGAGCGTAGAGATCGTGCGCACGAGTGCATCGCCTTCCGGCAAGGGGGCGGGGGATCCTGCCCAGGCCGGGGAAAGGAATAGCAGAGGGATGGCCCACAGCCATGGGCGCGAAGGACGGGTCTTGGGCATGGAGGCTCCTTGTCGTGGCGTCGGGGCGCGGGGCACGCGCCGGTTGGCGGTTGGCGGTTGGCGGTTGGCGGTTGGCGGTTGGCGGTTGGCGGTTGGCGGTTGGCGGGAGCCTAAACTGTTGGGTGCCCTTGTCGCATGTGGCCGTTGCATCACGATGTTGGTGGGGTCGGCAATCTTGTCGGGTCTATGGGAGAGGGTTTTTGTTTTCTTGTGAGAGAGGGTGCATGTTTCGGGCCTCATCTTCTCTGCTCATATGATTCCGGCGTAGGCCGGATGGAGCACGGAGCGGCGTAGGTTGGGTGAGCGTGCGGACCCCAACGCAAGGCGCTGACGATCGCCTCCCATCCTCGTCATTCCGGCATAGGCTGGACGGAGCGCGTAGCGCGGAGAACGCCGGATGGCGGCCCCGATGGGGCGAGCGTAGCGAGTCATCCAGTGGCGACATGGCTCGGTTGTCGCGACGTGGTCGCCAGCCGTGTCTCACCCCTCGCGGGGCGAGGGGTTTCGCTCTCCTGCCGGAGAGCGAGTTACTTCTTCTTGCTTGCCCAAGAAGAAGTAAGGCGGTCTCTAACATCAAGTGCACCACCCCCACGACACGGTGATGCATGGGACAGCATTACAGCCATCTGAGCGCCGAAGAACGGGGCGCGATCATGGTGGGCAAGGCACGCGGCGAGAGCGCTCGGCAGCTGGCACGGCTGCTAGGCCGTTCGGCTAGCACGATTTCCCGGGAATTGGCGCGTAATGGGCACCGCGAACCGGCGGAGCGTCCGCGCATGGGTCGTCCGACACTTGGCTATGACGCCCGCCGTGCCGGTGCGCGGGCTCGACGGCTCGCGCGCAAGGCACGCCGACGGCGCAAGCTACATCGTGATGGGGTCTTGTGGCCCCTGGTGCGCCAGCTGTTAGCGCGCCGCTGGTCACCGCAAGAAGTGAGCCGCACACTGCGCCGGCAGCATCCTGACGAGCCGGCCAAACACGTGTCCCATGAGACGATCTACACCGCGATTTATGCCATGCCGCGTGGCGAACTGCGGCGTGAGCTGGTGGCCTTGCTGCGCCAACACAAGTGCGCACGCCGTCCGCGTGGCCAAGGGGCGAACCGGCGCGGCCGCATGCAGGATCTGCCGAGTATTCATGACCGCCCGCCGGAGGCCAACGAGCGCCTGTTACCAGGCCATTGGGAAGGCGACTTCCTCAAGGGGGCGCGTAACCGATCGTCGGTGGGGGTGCTGGTGGATCGACGCACTTTGTTCCTGAAGCTGGTCAAGATGAAGGGGTGTTCGGCCCAGGAGGCGCTGGAGGGCTTCAGTCGCGCCTTCCAGGGCGTGCCGCCGGAGCTTCGCCAGACACTGACCTATGACCAGGGCAAGGAAATGGCGCTGTACAAGACCTTGTCCGAACGTACCGGCTTGAGCATTTATTTCGCCGATCCGCGCAGCCCCTGGCAGCGGGGCATCTGCGAAAACACCAACGGCCTGCTGCGGCAGTACCTCCCTAAAGGCACCGATCTGTCCGTGCATAGCCAGCGAGCGCTGGATGCCATCGCTCAGGAGATGAACCTTCGGCCCCGAGCCACCTTGGGCTACCACTGTCCGGCGGAGATGTTCATGCGTGCCATGGGGCACGATGACCTCGCTCAGGCCATCGATGATGCACTTCTAGATTGACACCGCCTAACCAAGAAGAAGGGCCCCCTGCGCGGCGCCCTCCGCAGCCTTCGCTGCTGCGGGTGCGTTGAGGGCTGGCCGGGCTTTTCGACAGGGCATCCCTGCCCTGATCGAAAAGGCGGGGGCGTCCTGCCCCCGCCCCGCTTCGCGGGCCTGATCGTCCAGCCCTCACCGCCGCGAAGGGAACCCGGGAGATCAAGAGCATTCGGAGCGTCGCTTCGCTCGCTCTTGCTTGGTCATTGGCTGCTTGCCGCGGTACCGCACTTCTCCTTCTCCCCTCCGGGGAGAAGGCGGGATGAGGGGTGGGTGCTCGCGAAAACGCCGCAATAGACGCCCCCATCGCACGCAATACCAAGCCGCCGCCATCCCTATGACGCGCCCTACCAGCGCGCCATCCACCCCTATCCGATCACCCCTGCAAATCCGCCAACTGCTTGCGCAACGCCTCATTCTCCGCCGTCAGTTCCGCCACCTGCTCCCGCAGCGCGAGCAGTTCCTGGCGCTCATCGACCGACAGCGGTTCCGCGTGTTCGCCAACAGTCTCAAGTGCGTCGACCGAAGCGACCGCCTCCGCCTCCTTGCTCTCCTTGCGCGGCCGTCGCCGCGACTCGCGGACGCGCTTGGCTGCGTTCTTGAGTTCATCCTCGCCCGCTTCGGCCGCTGCGCGCTGCTCCTCGGCCGGCAGGCTGGCCACGGCGGCGGCGGCGTTGATGGAGAGCACGCCGGATTTGACGGCGGCGACGACCTCCTCCGTGGCCTGCTTGTGGATCTTTTCGATCAAGCCGACCTGGTTCTGGCTCAGGCGCGCCTCGCGGGCGAGTTCTTCGCGGCTCGGTAGAGGTTCGGCTGTAGCGACGGGCGACGCGGCGGCCTCGGTGGCAGGTTCGACGGCGTCCGCTGCAGGCGGCTCCGCGGGCACCCTGACTTCTTCCTCGACCTCCTGCGCCTGCGCACGGCGCTTCGCCAGGATTTCCCGCTTGCGCAGCGCCAGCACGCCGCGCTGGAACGGCGAGACGCTGCGGCGGCCGAGGTGCTGTTCGATCATCCACAGGTGCACGTCTTCCATCGACTGGAAGCGCGTGTTCTGGATGGTCTGGAACGGCAGGTCGTGTTTGCGGCAGACGCTGTAGCGGTGGTGGCCGTCGACGAGGATGTTGCCCCACAGCACCAGCGCATCGCGGCAACCCTCCGCGAGGATGCTGCGTTCCAGGGCCTCGTATTCGTCCGTCGTCATCGGATCGATGTAGGCCTTGAGTTCTTCGTTGACGACAATCTCCGTCATCGCTCGCTCCGGTCAGGCAAAGGGGGCGCATTGTAGAGACGGCGCCCGCTTCGCGCTGCCTTGACGAAATGCGCGTTTTGCTGCCTCGCTTTTACCCGGTCGGGTAAACACGATGGCGGCCGCTTCCTCGCGTCACGTTCGCCGCGCTATCTTCGCTGACGGCGCATCGCCAACCGTTCCCACACCGGCCCACCCGGGGAGCCAGCCCATGGCCAGCAACCACCCCTACCTTTCCGCGCCCAGCCGCGAGCAGGCGCTGCATGCGCTGTATGAGGCTGCCGAGCTCGAGCACTGCCTGATGTGCACGTATCTCTATGCCGCCTTCTCGCTGAAGTCGTCGGTCGAGGAGGGGCTGACGCCGGCGCAGCTCGACGCGGTATCGCGCTGGCGCCGTTCCATCCTGCAGGTGGCGACGGAAGAGATGGGCCACTTGGTGGCGGTGTGGAACATCACGGTGGCGCTAGGTGGCGCGCCGCGCATCGGGCGCTTCAACTTTCCCTTGGACCCGGGCATTTTGCCCGCCGGCGTGGTGGTAAAGCTGGCGCCGTTCAACATGGCGACCTTGCAGCACTTCATTTTCCTGGAGCGCCCCGCCGGCTCGCCCGAGCCCGACGGCGAAGGTTTCGCCCCGGAACGCAACTTCAGCCGCGGCGCGGACGGCCCGCGCCTGACGCCGATGGGCGTGGACTACGACACCGTCGGCCAGTTCTACGACAAGCTCGGCGAAGGCCTGCGCCGCCTGGTGGATACCTATGGCGAAGCCGGCGCCCTGTGCGGCGATCCGGCCCTGCAGCTCACGGACGCCGATGCCAACCTGCCCGGCGCGAAGCGGGTGATCTGCCTGAAGACGGCGCTGGCGGCCTTCGACGCGATCATCACGCAGGGCGAAGGCGCGCAGGCCAACGTGGAAGGCTCGCATTACCAGAAATTCGCCGCCATCCGCGCGGAATACCAGGCCCTGCTCGCGGCCGACCCATCTTTCGCCCCCGCCTTCCCCGCCGCCACCAACCCGGTGATGCGCCGGCCGCCGCGGCCCGAGGGACGTGTGTGGATCGAAGACCCGGACGCGATCGCGACAGTGGATCTGGCCAATAGCGCCTATGGCCTGATGCTGCGACTGCTCGCCCACGCCTATGCAGTGCCGTCGCCAGACCCCGACAAGGCGCTGGCGACCGACCTGGCCGTGGGCCTCATGCATGTCGTGACGTCGCTGGCCGAGCGTGCCGCACGATTGCCGGCGGGCCCGTCCAATCCTCAATGCCATGCCGGCGTGTCGTTCATCGCGCTGCGCGATGCCTCCGCGCTGCCGCCCGGCCCGGGCGCGCGGCGACTCTTCACCGAGCGCCTGCGCCAGTTGGCCGATGCGGCCGCGCGCTTGAACGAGTCCGGCGATGCCCGCACCGCGGCCGCCGCGACGCGGCTTTCGCGCCTTGCGCAAAGCGCGGCGCAAGGTTTCGATCTGCATCGAGTCGCCAGCGCGACCGCCGCTTCCGCTCCACCCGCCGCGTCTCCGGCCGCTACGCCCGCACCGCCGACGACCGTCGAAGACGGCATCGAGCAGGTCGAGGGCGAGAAGCTGACACTGCGGTTCGAAGCCAAGCGCTGTATCCACGCGCGTTTCTGCGTCACCGGCGCGCCCACGGTGTTCCTCGCCAACGTGCAAGGCCCATGGATCCACCCAGACACCATGGACGTGGAACGCCTGGTCGACATCGCCCACGCCTGCCCTTCCGGCGCCATCCAGTACCGCCGCCGCGATGGGCGTCCGGACGAGATCGCGCCGCCAGTGAACCTGGCCGCCACGCGCGAAGCCGGCC
Source organism: Dyella sp. BiH032 (assembly GCF_031954525.1). Classification (NCBI taxonomy): domain Bacteria; kingdom Pseudomonadati; phylum Pseudomonadota; class Gammaproteobacteria; order Lysobacterales; family Rhodanobacteraceae; genus Dyella; species Dyella sp. BiH032. The sequence goes on along the minus strand of NZ_CP134867.1, from coordinate 2,574,350 downwards.
CCTATGCCTTCCGCGGCGAACTCTTGTTGAACGGCGTGCCGGCCGGCTTCCGCGCCACGCTATGCCGTTGCGGCGCGTCGAAGAACAAGCCGTTCTGCGACGGCTCCCATCACGACGCGGGTTTCGTCGCCAGTGGCGAGCCGCCTACCGGCACGGCCACGGACATGCTCGCCGTGCGCGACGGCCCATTGCACGTCGATCCGCAACCGAATGGCCCACTGAAAGTGCGCGGCAACCTGGAGATCGTCAGCGGCACCGGCCGCATGGTGGCGCGAGTGACGAGCGCATTTCTGTGCCGCTGCGGCGGCAGCAAGAACAAGCCGTTCTGCGATGGGACACATGCGACGATCGGCTTCGTAGCGGATTGAGCGATAGAGGCGAAGCGTGCGCTCGCCTATCTTGAGTAGGCGCAGCTCGCTCGCTGGACCACGCCAGCATCGTCGAAATCGAGCGACAGCTCCGGAAAGCCGCCACCGAAGGCCAGCGGTATCGGACTCCCTATGACGTAAATCCAGCGGAATCCCGCCTGCGTTCGCTCAGGAGGTTCATCCTTGTAGTCCGGCTCGCCCCAGAGCGAGCGGATGCGGGCGACGTCCTGGCCGACGAATACGCTCGATTCGAATGGGCAGGCAAAGTGCGTGCGCGTTCCCGCCGGCAGCGATCTGACGTATTTCAGCTTGGCGCACACATCGAGCAGCGGATCGGCCGCGTCCTGCCCACCATACGGAGCGCATTCCCGGGTGGCGCTTGGTGCCGGACGCTGGGCCAGGTCGTCCTTTATCGCCTGCGCGAAGACCCTGTCCAGCCGCTCCCGCGGACATGCCTGTCCACAAGCCTGGCTATCCGGCAGTTCGTTCGAGGCTTGCGCGAATACATGGGCGCCGGCGAGCGCGAAGAGCATGAAGGCTACGCACGCGAATCGTGGCGATGGCATCCGGCCCCTCCCGGCAAGTCAGGCATGGAACTCGCGCACCACTTCGATAGTGCCGACGATAGCGTCGTTGAGCGCTTCCAGTTCTTCGGCCGGAACCCACCATTCCGTGTGATGCGACGCGCCCACGTACTGGATGGGATACCGGTCCATGAAAGCGGTACGCACGCAAAATCGCGTGACTGCACCATAGCCGCTGTCGCGCACGTTCCAGCCGCTGGCGATCTCGGCGGCGTAACGCCCGTTGGTCACGGGGTAGAAAATCGGCTGGTCCGGCAATCGCGGCGGCCAGCGCTTGAAGCCGGTCTCCCGCAGCAGTGCCAGCTCCGCCGGGCCGACAGGCCGGAACAGCACCGTGATCTCGTCTTTGGATGACATGCTCAGCGTCCTTGTCCTTGCGCCGGGGCAGGCACGAACTCCACCGCGACGTTCACCACCGGCTGACGAGGAAACTAGCCAAGCTCACCGAGGAAAGCCAGCATCGCCCGGTTGAACGCCTCCGGCCGTTGCAGCAGCGCGAAGTGGCTGACTTCCGGAAGGGCAATCCGCTCCGCCCCGGGTATCACCCGGACCAGGTAATCGACGTGGCTGTCGGTAACGAACTCGTCGCGCTCGCTCGCGACGATGGCCACCGGCACGTGGATCGCGGCCAGGGCGCCGTCGCCGTAGGTCGGCTGCGTGCTGGTCATCCGGTCGACGGCGCGGGCGATCTCCTCGAAGCGTTCCGCTTCCGGCGAGACGCAGGCGTGATCGCGCTTCACGCGGTCGAAGACACGAGGCAGCAACGGGTCCTCGGGGTCCAGCACTTTCAGGCCGTCGAGGTGCATCACCGTGCCGAAGGCAAATACACCGGTGACGCGCTCCGGGTGAGCCATCGCCAAAGTGAGCGCGACGATGGAACCATCGCTCCAGCCGACCATGGCGGCCTTGCGCAATCCAAGCGCGTCCATCACCGCCAGCACTTCGTCGGCCATCAAGGCATAGCTCAGCGGCTGGTCGCCGAGCGTGCTGCGTCCGCGTCCGCGGTTGTCGATGGCGATCACGCAGTAGCCCGCCTCGACCAGCGCGGGGACCTGGTGTCCCCAATCGCCGCTCTGATTGAAGGCGCCATGCAGCAGGATCACCGGCGCGCCCTCGCCGTAGGTGCCGCACCAGATCCAGGCGCCGGCGTGCTCCACGCGTATCTCCCGCGTCGCCGGCGGCAGCGGCGGAGCGCCGTGTTCGGCGTAATGGGTCAGGTCGTCGTCGCGGAAATTCATGCGCGACCTCCGGGACGCAGCACTGCTGCCCCGACGTGGGTCACCGCAAAACTGTTCCTCGCCCTTGGGGCACGGACCGATGGGCGCATCACTTCCTCCTTTCCCGCTACGGCGGCCATGCGCCGACCGTGCAGCATGGCCACTTCAGGCGAGAGCGCATGTGAAAGAAGGCATGCCCGGCACAGCTTTCCGGCACGTGATGCGGCCGGGTGCGCTTCTTACCCCGTCGGCGAACGGCGGTGCTGGTTCCACCCGGACGGATCGATGGCGTGGCTGTGCTCGATGCGTTCCGCCTTGGGCGCGTGGCGCGCCTCCGTACCGGCGGACTCACGCGGATGGGCGGTGCACAGGTTCTGCTCGAGCAGTGAGATGAGTTCTTGCGGCTCGCGGTCGTCGCGCGCGCCGCAGCGCAGGCACCACACGTAGGGGTCGCTGCCCTCCGGCCGCTCCACTTTCAATTCGCCAAGGCAGCCTTGGCAGCGCGGCTTGTCCATCGAGGGGAAATCTCTGAGGAGTGTCGGTGTCCATTACATACCGCCACTCGGGAAGGGGCATGAATCGCCCCCAACGCCATCGTTGGCGGACTCATGCGCCGCAAGGCCTGCGCCGTGGACATCGCAGCTCCTCGCGCATGAATGCCGGATGACGCGGAGGCAGTCGCGTGAGCTGGAGCATGGCGGCGTAATCGCAAGACGTCCCGCGCCGCGGACTCACGGATGAAGCCTGCCCTCCACCCGCGTGACGCAGGTACCGCCGATCCACACCTGCACACCCTCGCGGTCGACGTGGATGCGGCCCGCGCGGCCGATCGCCGTGCCCTGGGCGATCACGAACGAGGCCGGCGCCTTCCTTTCCTCCACAAGCCAGCGCGCGAGGCCGGCGTTGAAGCTGCCGGTAGCGGGGTCTTCCGGGACCGCGTCGCCGCCGATGAAGGCACGCACCTCGAAGGCGGCCTCGCCTCCCGGCCAAGGCGCGACCAGCCCAAAGGGCACGCCGTGCAGGCCGGCGAGGTCCGGAGCGAGCGCGAGCAAGCGTTCGCGATCGGTCAGCATCAATGCCAGCCAGCCCGCACCGTTGTCGACCCAGCGAGCATCGCGTACTTCGGCGCGGGCCAGCCCGCAGGCCGCGGCGATCCGCGCCACTAGCGCCTCCTCCACGGGACCGGAACGCAGCAGCGGTGGCGCCTCGAAGGCGAGCCGGTCGCCATCGCTCCGTATGCGCACCAGCCCGACGCCGCATTCCTGCACCACTTCGCGTCCGCGCGGCGAGCCGCCCGCGGCCAGCCAGGCGTGACAGGTGCCGAGCGTGGGATGGCCGGCGAACGGCAGCTCGCGCAGCGATGAAAAGATGCGTACCCGATAGTCCGCCTGCGGATCCCGCGGCGACAGCAGGAAGCAGGTCTCGCTGAGGTTGGTCCAGCGCGCGAGCGCCGCCATGGCGTCGTCGGACATGTCCTCGGCATCGTGCACGACCGCGACGGGATTCCCGCCGAAGGGCTCGGAGGAGAAAACATCGACCTGAGTGAATCGCTTCGCGCGCATGCCTGCCCCGCTACCACCGGCTCGCCCGAAGTGGGCGCCGGAGGCGCGGGACTGTAGCGCAAGCGGGTCCACTCGCGGCCAGGCGTGCGCCGAGCCGGCCCCGTGTGGAGTGGAGTGAAGCGAATCGTGTTTCTGGCCGGCACCGTCTTCTGCCGATTCGCGCCTCACCAGGCCGTGGACCGCACTGCCTCAACCCAGCTTGGGACCTTGCTGCTGGCCGGGTAGAGCCTGCTCCTGCTGCCGATCCAGCGCGGCGGAGCGCTGCAGCGTTTCCTGCAGGGGCGGCGCGGGGGTCTTGAGGTCCACCTGAGCCAGCATGCCGGGGATGCGCCCGGCGACGTATACCGTGTCGTTCTCCACCAGCACGTGGCGGACCTGCCCTGCCCTGACGCCGCTTTCCTTCGCCGCGAGCGCGACCTGCGCCAGGCGATCGTCGGACATGCCAGCAGGCAGCTGTTGCCGCAGTTCGTCGTACAGCGCCGGCGCCACGTCGCGCGCCGTCGGCGTCCCTGCGAGTGCCCGGCCGCCGCCGGCATTCGCCAATGCGAACGGGCTTTCCGCCAACTGGCGGTAGGGATCGTCGGAATGGACGTCCTGGGCTTTCCGCGAACGCTCGATGCGCACCGCGCGGGCGTCGTCCAGATCGGCGCGTTCGCGCGGGTCGGTCACGTCCTTGGGCGGCGAGCGAAGCCCCGATGGTGCGGCATCGCCGGGCATGTCGCAGGCCCACTGGCCGGTCGCCTCGCTGTACTGGTAGCGGTATGCCCCGCGCTGGATCAGGTCAGGGTCGATCTGCGGCGCGGCCGTGGCGGCGCTGGCGTAGGCCACGCCCAGATCCTTGAGGTATTCCGCCTGGCCCATCCGCGTATCGCCGTAGGCGGCAACCATGCCGGCGACGGTGTCGTAGTCGCGCAGCGTGCCGAGGCGGCCGTGGTCGAGCACGGTATGCCAGGCGCGTTCCATCTCGGCGTCGCCGCCTTCCCGGCGCGCGGCATCCAGCAGGCGGTTCGGCGTCCAGGCATCGGCATCGATGCGCTTGCGCGCGAAGGCCTCGGCATGGATCTCCTGCAGGTCCTTCGCGGGCAGGTTCAGCGCCAGCCCGGGCGAACCGCCGTTCGCGTAGGCGGCGCGGCGCGCGTAGTCGAGACGCACCAGGTCCTGTCCGAACTCCTCCCAGCCGCGTTCGGTCAGCAGAGGCTGGTTGCGGCTGTAGGCATAGTTCTGCGCGTGGAGATTGGCCACGGCGCCCGGCAGGTTGTCGTTGCGCACCACGCCCAGCGCAAGCAGGCCGTAGCCGTCGGCGCCCGGGTGCTGCGCAAGATAGTTCCAGTACCGTTCGCGATTGCCCTGGCGTGCGTAGTGGCCGAGTACTTCCAGGCCCTGGGCGGACAATCCTTCCATAGACGACTCCTTGAATCCTTCAGCGAGTGAGTGTCGCGCGCCGCCGAGGCGACGCCGGCGCGCGGTTGTGCGTGGTTCGATCGCCCCGCGGACATGCGCGGATGGCATCCGGCAACGCACGAGCGGTCGAGGGGGTGGACGAGGCCTTCGCGCGCGAAGCCGCCATCCCGGGCCCGCAGGCGGGGGCCTTCCAGATGATCCGCGGGGAACGGAAGCCGGATAGACCCGGCTTGCGCGGCGATGGGCGGGCTGACGGTACGGAAGCTGCCGGGCGCGCTTCTTCGCCGGCGACGCGGAAAGCGCTCAGCCATGCGGCCTGCGGGTCACGGCAGGAAACGCTCGTATCGGATTTCTTCATGCGCCCTCCATGGCTCGCCGGGTGGTCCGCGACGTTCCCGCAAGCGGGGTGTCGCGTCTGCCTGTACGGCCCGATCCGGCCGCGTCGATCGCAAGATCATAGCGGCTGGCTTACGGAGGGACCATGTGGCAAAGCCCGCGCAATGCGAACCAGCCCCACATTTCGCACTATTCCCCGGGGCATTTTGGAAGCGGCATCACGCGGGGAGGACGACGGGTCGCGCCCTTCCGGGATGGCGTCGCTTGTCTACGCGAAGCGGCAGTACGCCACGCGCCTCGCGTGGAAGATGGCCCCGATACCGGTGGCCCAACGAAAAATGGGCCGGTCACGCGACGGAGGGGAGGTTTCCCGTCGCGGCCGGCCCGGCGCCAAAGCAAAGGCGGTTACAGCTTGAAGTTCAGGCCCACGGCGAACGTGCGCCCGTTCTTGTACATGCCGATCGGCGCGTACTTCACGTCGTTGTACCAGTAGTAGGTCGAATCAAGCAGGTTGGTGGCGCTGAAGGTCACGCCCATCCACTGGTTGACCTGGTACGAGGCGGAGAAGTCCAGCTCCTTGTACTGGTCGGCGAACACCTGCGAATTGAGGCGGCCCACCTGGGTGAAGTACGGCGTGCGCCAGCTGTAGTTCAGGCGTGCCGACCACGGCCCCTTCTCGAAGTACGGGATGATGTTGATGGTGTTCTTCGAGAGGTACGGCAGGTTCAGGCCCGTGCTGGTGTCGGCATGGGCGTAGGTGTAGTTGGTCTGCAGGCCGAAACCGTAGCCGAGGTCCTGCTGGTACAGCAGGGACGCGCCGCGCACCTTGGCGTTGGAGACGTTCACCGGCGAGGTGATGGTGTAGAGGTTGGTCTGGCCGGTGGTCGGATCGAAGAACGTACGCTCGGTGGTGGTGTTGACGATGTAGTTGCCGATCTTGCGGTAGAACACCTCGGCGCCCAGCAGGCTGGACGGCGCGAAGTACCACTCGCCAGCCAGATCGTAGTTGGTGGACGAATACGGCTTGAGGTCCGGATTACCTGCGCTGCCGGTGCAGTTGCCGCCGGTGCAGTTCAGCGACACCGAGCCGGCCAGGTCCGAATAGCGCGGGCGCGCGATGACCTTGGCCACGCCGAAGCGCGCCACCTTGGTGTCGTCGATGTCGTAGGCGATGTTGAAGCTCGGCAGCGGCTTGTAGTAGCGCGTCTTACCCTGCGTCAGGTAGTAGCTGCCGCCATTGCTCGACTGGTAGTAGGTGGACTTGTCCGTGGTGTCGACGTAGCGCACGCCGAAGTTGCCGCGGAACCCGCCAGCGTTGTAGTTGAACTGCGTGTACAGGTCGCGGGTCATCTCGCGAACGCTGAAGATCGACGGGTAGTTGACGTTGTACGGACCCTGCGGCTGGCCGTTGAGATACGACTTCACTGCGCCGAGGTTGGCAGTCGACCAGTCGACCAGGTCGCCGCTGGCATGCAGGCCGTCATACAGGTTGCCCGGCGTGCTGCCCGGCTCGAAATCCGTCAGCGTGATGCCGTCGGTGGTGTTGATGCGGTTGCCGCGCGAGACCTGCGAGTTCACGTGGTTGATGTACTTGAAGCCCATCTGCACCTGGTAGATCGGGCCCCAGTCCAGATCGCGGCTGGCGTCGAACTGTGCGTAGCGCTCGCGATCCTTGGTGGTCTCGTAGTAGATGCCGCCGGCCTGGTATTTGCCATTGAGAGTCGAATCGCCCGGGGGCGAACCGGCCGGCGAGGCCGGCAGGCCCCAGTTGGAAGCTGCGCCGTTGTCGTAGTTCACTGCGGTGTTGCGGCCGTCGTAGCTGAAGTTGTAGCCGCCGGAGTTCAGCAGATACTTCATCAGGTACTCGGGGTCCTTGCCGCCGCGGGCGGCGGTGTAGCCCACCTGGCTGGAGAGGATCCACTTGTCGCCGTTGTAGTCGTGGCGCAGGTTGAGGCTCTTGGTGGTGACCTTCGACATGCGGTAGTTGGTGTCCAGCTGCGCATACGGCTGGCCGTTGCCGGTATTGGCGGACACCGTGCCGCTGGTGATGTAGCCGTTGTTGACCGTCACATCGGTGATCTTGTTGAGATCGCCGCAGCCCGGACAGACGTAGCGCGATTCGCTGAAGTTGTTGTACGAGCCGCGGACGTAGATGCCGGTCAGGTTGAACTCGTTCTTCTCGTTCGGGCGCCACTGCAGCGCGGACTGGATGCCGTCGCGCTTGCGCACCTGCTGGAAGTACGCGCTGTTGATGCCCACCGGGTACTTGGCCGTGGACAGGTCGCCGCTGCCGTGCACGGTCGCCGTCGATGGAATGCTGTTGCCGGGCGTGGAATAGCCGAAGAACTCGATGCCGGCGCGCGACAGGTTTTCCTTGTCGTGGGTCAGCGCGGTCAGGAAGCCGAAGGTGCTGTCGCTGTTTTTCCAGCTCCACAGCACGGAGCCGCGCGGGTTGCCTTTTTCCGAACGGTCGTTGTAGCCGTAGCCCAGCGAGCCGCGCAGCGTGTTGGCCGGCAGGTCCAGCGGCTTGCGCGTATTGACGATCACCGTGCCGCCGATGCTGCCTTCGTCGATGTGCGCCTCGGGCGACTTGTACACCTGCATGTTGCCGATGATTTCCGGCGACAGCAGCGTGTAGTTGAAGGTGCGGCCGCTGGTGTCGGTCGGGTTGCCGCCCCAGTCGCCGGAAGCGATGGTCTGGCCATTGATCAGCACGCGGTTCAGAGCGGGGTCGGTGCCGTTGATGCTGACCTTCTCGCCTTCGCCGAACTGGCGGTCCACCGAGATGCCGGGCAGGTGCGAGAGCGATTCGGCGGCGTTGGTGTCGGGGAACTTGCCGATGTCCTCGGCATTGATCGCATCGACGATCGCATTGGCGTTGCGCTTGATCTCGATCGCCTTGGCCAGGCTCTCGCGATAGCCGGTCACCGTCACCTGCTGGAGGTTCTGCGCCTGCTTTTCCTGTGCGCGCTGCTGCGGGGTCTTGCTCTTGGCGTTGCCGCCGGAGCTGTCGCCGTCCCGCGCCGAAGCGCCGTTCTGCGCGGGCGCGGCGTCCTGCGCGTGCACGGAGACCGCCAGGCCGAGGCCGCAGAGGATGCTCGCGCACAAGAGTTTCTTGCCGTTGTTCATAACTGGTCCCACCCCTTTCGTTGATTTGGCGAAGGCCGCCCTCCCAGGAGGCCCGCGCACGACGCTCTGCTGTCACGTGCCGTTCCGCGGAACGGCTTGGCACCGCTATCCCGGCACCGGTCTGGCGGTGCGGCTGTGCAAATGCCAGCTGGCGGCACCGACGACGCCGAGCTGGCCGTGGTCCACCACGCGAATGGGGACCTTGTGCAGGAACGGGCGCATCACGCCCTTGTCGAGGAAGCGCTCGACCAGCGGGCCGCAGCGCAGCAGGTCGACGATGCGCGAGAGGAAACCGCCGGCGAGATACACGCCGCCGGTGGTGCCGTAGAGCATGGCCAGGTCGCCCGCGAAGGAACCCATCCAGCCGCCGAAAAGCTGCAGCGCCTCGTAGGCGACCTCGTCGCCCGCCTGGGCGGCGGCCACCACATCGGCAGGTTCCGCGCAGGCGGGATAGCGGTCGTAAACCGCGCATAGCGCCGCGTACAGTCGATGCAAGCCTGGGCCGGAGAGCACCGCTTCGTACGGGGTGTGGCTGTCCGGCGGGGCGATGCGGTCGAGGATGTCGCGCTCCAGGCCGCCGCGCGCCGCCAGCTGCATCTGCCCGGCTTCGGTCGCCAGCACGCGCGGCGGCTCGCCCGGGAACCACACCGCGGCACCCAGGCCGGTGCCCGGCCCGATCACGGCGACCGGGCCGGCGTCGCTGTCGGGGACGAAGGCGGCCTTCAGCGGCACCGAGGTGGTGTCGTCGACATGCGCGATGGCGTGCGCCAGCGCCTCGAAATCGTTGAGGAACCGCACGCGCTCCAGGCCCAGCTCGCGCTCCAGCGTGGCCGGCACCAGCGGCCAGGCCAGGTTGCGGTTCACCACCACGCCGGCGTGCAGATAGCCGGCACTGGCCAGCACCAGCTCGCGCGGATGCGCATCGAGGCCGGCGCAGAAGTCGCGGACGATGTCGTCCAGGTGCGGATGGTCGGCGCAGCGATAGCTGCGATAGGCCAGTACGCGGGGGGATCCGTCGGCCTGCGGCGCGACCAGGCCCAACCGCGCATGCGTGCCGCCGATGTCCGCGGCGAGAAACGGCACCGGGCCGACCGCGCCGGTCGAGGTCGCGGTGGACGCCGCCCATCCATGCGGGATCGCCGGCGCTTCGTCCGTTGGGGTTTTCCGCACGCTCGCAATCACTGGATACGTCATGGCGCCACCCTCCCGACCGCCTCCCCGGCGATCTTGTGTTTACTGGCGAAACACAATTTCACCTGTAATTTGAATCGTGGCAAGTGGCGCCGCAGCAAGGTTTCGCGAGGCTTGCAATCGCAACAAAGAGGAAGGAAACGAAAGAAAAGGGAATGGTTTTTGGCGTGTTCTATCCTTGGCCGGCCCTCACCAAGGACCCCTCTGCCCATGTTTCACCCCGACCGATTGGCCGCCGGGCTCGCCGCCATGGCGCAGGAACGCCACGACGACGCCCGCCTCGCATTGCGCGAAGCCGCCGGCGACGGTGTCCTGCTCGCGCGCGCCTTGCTGGACTGCCTGGAACACGACGACGCAGGCACCGTCTACGATCGCCCGGCCGCGTTCGAGGCCTTCATCCGCGGCGGCGGCAACGTCCCGCTGTACGAAGCCACCAGCGCGGCGCTCGCACAGCTCTACGGCACGCATGACGTGGACACGCTGCTCGACCTCGGCTGCGGCGACGGCATGGCGCTGATTCCCGCGCTCGAACGCACGCAGCGCGTGCCGCGCTATGTCGATATCGTCGAGCCGTCGGAGGCGCTGCTGGCCAGTGCGATGGAACGGCTGCGCACCGGACGCCGTTTCCAGCTCGCCCATCTGCACGCCTGGCGCCAGACCGCACAGGACTTCGCCGCGGCCTTGCAGCCGGATCAGCACTGGGACCTGGCGCAATCCACCTTCGCACTGCAATCGCTGCCACCGGCCGAACGCCGGCAGACATTGAAGCGCCTGCGCCCGCACGTGCGCCGGCTCGCCTTGGTCGAATTCGACGTGCCCGTGCTCGACCCCGGCAGCGACGCGCACTACGCCTCGCTCGCGCAGCGCTACCAGCGCGCGCTGGACGGCTACGGCAGCGACGCGGAACTCATCGCCGGCGGCTTCCTCGCCCCCATGTTGCTCGGCCAGCTCCAACCCGACGCGCGCCCTTCCAACTGGGAGCAACCGATCGCGCAATGGGTCGAAGAACTGCGCGAAAGCGGATATGCCCTCGAGCTCGAGCAGAAGCTATACGACTACAGCTGGTCACCAGCAGTGTTGATGGTGTTCGTGTAGATCGGTGCAAGGTGTCGCGCGATCGTTGAATGTGCACTCCTTCAACGAATGCCAACTTCCCATTCCAAGCATCAGTCGCGCGAGGAACGACAAGTTCCTCGCTCCGTAGGTCCCTTCACCCCGCCCTCTCCCCCGGAGGGGAGAGGGAGAAGTGCGGTGCTATCGCCAGAACAAAACACGCTCACGCACCGCTCCCTGTCATCTCCGCCACGGCGCCTCGAAGTCCCCTCCACGCACCTCAGTCCCCCTTCGAGTCGCGCGACTAAGCAAAGTGAGAAACCATTACGTGCTCTGCCATCCCCCGCCGCGAGCCTTTGACTTTGGGGCCATTTCTCTTTGGTTACTTTCTCTCGAGGCCCCCCTTGAGGGGGTTGGGCCAGCAAAGAGAAAGTAACTCGGGCGCCGGCAGGCGTCCGAAATGCCCGCTGCATAAGCGGCCAGATCACCGAGCCGCAGCTTAGTGCACCCCTCACATCCCAACAGGCGCCCCCTAACGCAACCGACCAGACCGACAAAACGCCACCAACACCCCCTCACCATTGATCTGCGTCAAACCGCAGCAAGCACAGACAGCCCACGATGCGCTCGCGCACATCCGGCCACACGACACAGGGGGCACGCGCCATGTCCAGCATCCTCATCGCCTACTACAGCCGCTCCGGCACCACGCGCCAAGTCGCTCGCCAACTCGCCGACAAGCTCGGCGCCGACCTCTACGCAATCCAGGACGCGCGCCCCCGCCGCGGCCTCTTCGGCTACCTCCAGTCGGCACTCGAAGCCATGCGCGGCTCCCTGCCCGACATCAAGCCGTGCACCACGCCGCTGTCGCAGTACGACATGGTGGTACTCGGAACGCCCGTGTGGATGGGCCATCTCGCCAGCCCGATGCGCCGCTTTCTGCACGACAAGGCGCGCTACATCCGCCAGGCCGCGTTCTTCTGCACCATGGGCGGCGAAGGCGCCGATACCGTGTTCGGAGAGATGGAGAAGCTGCTTTGCCAGGACGCGCGCGCCACCCTCGCGCTACGCCAGGACGAGGTCATGCGCAATGCCTGCCAGGCACAGATCGCCGGCTTCGCCGCGGATATCGCGCACGCGCCGCGACGCCCCGCGTTCGACCCGATGCCGCTGGACGAAGACGGCACCAGACCCTGGGCGCGGGCCTGAACGAAACTGGCGCGCCGCGGTCAGGGCCCGGCGCGCTCGATGCGCAGATCGTCGATCGCATGTTCGGCATCGAAGCCCTGTCCCAACCCCGCCAGCGCCAAGTGCGGCCGCGCACTTTCCGCGCCCGTGGCGCGACCGTCCTTCACCAGGCGCGTGCCGTCGCGTGTGCGCACGAAATGCCCCAGCGCATCGTCCGTGCTCGTCAACTGGCTGTAGCGCCCCGTGCCGTGCGCGATCTTCCAGTGGTCGATGCTCAAGCCGCGGCCCTGCGCGATCACGTGCACACGTACGCTATGCCCGTCGCTGCAGCGGATCGTGCCTTCGCCGGTGAAGCCGCGGTAGAGCGGCCACCAGTTCGTGGAAGCGAAGGCCAGCGCGCAGGCGCGCGGCGGTGCCGGCAACTGCGCCCAGGCGGCTCCGGCGAGGCAGCAAGCCAGCCACAGCGCGGACGTCTTCATGCTTCCCTCCGGGACGGCGGATCTCTGGCGCAAGCATCCCTCGCCATGCCCCGGCCACGTTGACGTACGTCAAGTCGGCCAGGCGCGCCACTTGTCACGATGGCAATGAAAGCTCTTCGAGGATCTCCGCGTGGCAAAGCCCGAAAGGCAGCAGCACCTGGCCCTCTGGTACGCGCTCGTCGCGCTGCTGGGCGTGCTCGTGATCCAGGGCTACATCACTGCCGATAGCGCGCGGGAAACCATCCCGTACAGCCAGTTCGTGACGGCGCTGCAGGCGGGGGACATCGGCGATGTCACCGTGACGGACGACGCCGTTCGCGGCACCTACCGCAAGCCCGACGCCCAGGGCCGCCCGCGCCGCTTCACCGCCATGCGCGTACCCGACGAACTGGCGCACACGCTGTCGTCGGCCAAGGTCACCTACACCGGCGAACCCGGCCCCGGCCTGGCCGAGCGCATCGTCGGGTGGATCTTCCCTCTGCTGCTGTTCGCCGGCATGTGGATGTTCCTCGCCGGCCGCGCGCCGGGCGGACGTGGCGACGGCCTGATGGCCATCGGCAAGAGCAAGGCGAAGATCTTCATGGAGCGCGCGATCAGCACCACCTTCGCCGATGTGGCCGGCGTGGACGAAGCCAAAGAGGAACTCAAGGAAATCATCGCCTTCCTGCGCGACCCGCAAGGCTACGGGCGCCTGGGTGCGCACATCCCGAAAGGCGTGCTGCTGGTCGGCCCGCCCGGCACCGGCAAGACGCTGCTGGCGCGTGCGGTCGCCGGCGAGGCGGGCGTGCCGTTCCTGTCGATCAGCGGCTCGGAGTTCGTCGAGCTGTTCGTCGGCGTGGGCGCCGCGCGTGTGCGCGACCTGTTCGAGCGGGCGCGGGAAAGCGCGCCGTGCATCATCTTCATCGACGAGCTGGACGCGCTCGGGCGCGCGCGCGGCATCTCGCCGGTGAGCGGCGGCCAGGACGAAAAGGAACAGACGCTCAACCAGCTGCTCACCGAGCTGGATGGCTTCGACCCGAGCAGCGGCGTGGTGCTGCTGGCGGCCACCAACCGCCCGGAGATTCTCGACCCCGCGCTGCTGCGCGCCGGCCGCTTCGACCGGCAGATCCTGGTGGACCGGCCGGACAAGAGCGGCCGCGTCGCGATCCTGCAAGTGCATGCGCGCAAGGTAAAACTCGACACCGGCGTCTCGCTCGACGAGATCGCCGCGCTCACCACCGGCTTCACTGGCGCGGACCTGGCCAACCTCATCAACGAGGCCGCCCTGCTCGCCACGCGGCGACATGCGCAGGCAGTGCAGCAGAGCGACATCGCCGAGGCGATCGAGCGCGTGATCGCGGGCCTGGAGAAGAAGACGCGCATTCTCAGCCCGGACGAACGCCGCGTCGTCGCGTATCACGAACTGGGCCACGCGCTGGTCGCGCTGGCCCTGCCCGGCACCGACACCGTGCAGAAGGTGTCGATCATCCCGCGCGGCATCGCGGCACTGGGCTACACCATCCAGCGGCCCACCGAGGACCGCTTCCTGATGTCGCGCAACGAACTGGCCGACAAGATGACCGTGCTGCTGGGCGGCCGCGCGGCCGAGTCGCTGGTATCCGGCGACATCTCCACGGGCGCCGCGGACGACTTGGCCAAGGCCACGGAAATCGCGCGCAGCATGGTGCTCAGTTATGGCATGGCACCGGAACTTGGCCAGGTGAGCTACGAATCCGGTACACCGACCATGCTCGACATCCGGCCCGCCGAACATGCCGCCAAGCCTTATAGCGAAGCGACCGCCGCCGTGGCCGACAAGGCCGTGCGCGAACTGGTCGACGGCGCCTTTGTGCGCGCACGCGCCATCCTGGCGGGCGAGCGTGCCGTGCTGGAACGCGCCGCGACACAGCTGCTGGCGAAAGAGACTCTGTCCGGAGACGAATTGCGGGCGCTGCTGCTTCCCTCCGCCACGGCGGACGCATCGCCGCCCATGACTACCCGTGCCGGCGGCACGCCGGCCTAGCGCGCGGCGGCGTCCGGCAGGCGGACCACCGCGCCGGTCATGGGCTCGACGGTGGCCAGTTGGTCGACGACGCGCACCACGCCCGGCACGTTCTCGACCAGCACCTTCAGCGCATCGCGGGTGGCATCGTTCAGCAGCACGCCGCGCAGCGTCACCACGCCGCCCTCGACGTCCGCATGCGCCGTGTTACGCGGTGTCCAGGGCTGCACGTCGAATTCCACGGCAATGCGCCGCGCGATCGCCGCGTCGGAGAGATCGTCCGGTGCGACGCCGGGCGCAGCGCTCACGAAGGCGCGCATCAGGTCGGCGCGGCTGAGGATGCCCTCCAGCCAGTGGTGGTAAAGCACCGGCAGCCGCTTGATGCGGTGCTCCTCCATCAGCCGCACGGCCTCCGCCAATGGCGCATCAGCGCTGATGGTGACCACCTCGCGGGTCATGACCTCGTCCACGCGCCGCGCGTGACTGGCAGTGTATTCGCGCGCCAGTCTGCCGGGGCCGAGCACGAAGCTGAGCCAGTGCGGATGCCTGCGCTCGGTGCCCAGCTCGGCGCGCCGCATGAGGTCGCCCTCGGTAAGCACGCCCACCACGGCCCCGCGCAGGTCAACCACCGGCAGGCCGCTGACGCGCTCGCGCAGCATCATGCGCATGGCATCGATCAGCAAAGTGTCCGGCGTCAGCGTCTGCACATGCCGGGTCATCGCGTCGCGGACTTTCATCGGTCGCTCCTGCAGGACCGGTCCAGTATCGAAGCCGGCAAAGGCGCGACGTTGATCTGCGTCAATCGGCTCCGCGACGTGCGCGTGCCATGGCGCCGTGTGGCGTGCCTAGTCGCCAATCGGTACCCAGCGATCGCCACGTTTCTCGTATCCGCGCTTGACCGCGGCCCAGGCAATGCGGTGCGCGGCCTCCTCCTGGCGCGCATCGTCCGCATGGGCTTCGTAGGCGTGATTGAAGGCTTCGCGATAGATGTCCTGCGCGTGCTCGGGCAAGTGCGCCCGAACCGATTCGGGCAGGTCGGCGTTGTGTCGGTAAGGCATGGCCAGGCTTCCGCGGAATGGTGCTTCGCATCACAGCACGTGCCACGCGAGCGGAGCGTGTTTTTCAGTATTTCTTGACGCGATCGGGCGCAGGCTGAGTCGGTTCCCGGGCCGATGGAGGCCAACCATGAACCGCGTAACGCTGCGCCGTTCCACTCCCCTGTTCCTCGCGCTCATATTGGCCATTGGCGGCCTGCAGGCGCAGGACAGCATGCCAGCCCCCGCGCAAAGCGCCGGCGGGGCCATGCGTCACCGCGACATGATGATGAAAGACATGAACGGCATGCAGGGCATGCACGCCATGCCCGCGACCGTCACCGCCACCGATCCGAAGACCGGCACCGTCGACGTCACGGCCGGCGGTATGGCGCTGAAGGTGCATTTCCCGCCGGCGGCGATGGCGTCGCTGAAAGCCGGCGACAAGATTTCGCTGCACATGGGCTTCAGCAGGCCGTAACGCACGCTTCGCCGACGCCGTCCGCCCGGCGCGCCACGCCGGGCGCGGTGGCGTGCGCCTATCGTCCGCTTCGCGGGCTCGGGCCGGCTTTGATGCAGATCAATAAGCCACGGCGGGCCGGGACTACATTGACCCGGCCCGCCGCGGGTTCAGCCGCGGCGTCACCTGTCAGCTCGCCATCTGCAGCGGGGGTACGCCATGAACAACGTCGCCAAGACGATCGAGATCAATGCCGCTTCCAGCAAGAGCCTGGAAGACGCCATCCAGGGCGGCTTGCGCAAAGTCGCCGGCACCATCGACAAGGTCCAGGGAGCCTGGGTCAGCGACATCAAGGTACGCACCTCGCCCAACGGCGACATCACCGAGTGGCGCGCCTGCCTGCGCGTCACCTTCATCGTCGACTGAGGCCATCGCGCCGGGAGTGGGTGCCATGCGCGACATCCTGGTTCTTTCCGAAAGCTTCAAGCAGTGGTCGCCCGGCATCGAATATGCCGCGCGCCTGGCCGTCGCCTTCGACGCTCACCTCACGGGCACTTGGATCTGCGCCTCGCCGACGATGGCTGCGCCGTCCTTCGAGGCGCCCGACCTGATGGCCGAGCTCTACGACGCGACGCGCGAGCTCGAAGAAGAAGCCTACGCCGCCGGCCCCGCCTTCGAACAACGCGCGCTGGAGTTCGGCCTGCGCAAGGCGTCCTGGCTGGTCGCCGAAGGTTATCTCCCCGATGTGCTGGCCCTGGCCGGCAGCTGGCACGATCTCCTGGTGGTCGAGCGCACGCCCAATACGCCGTGGGGTTCGATCTCCGCCGTAGGCAATATCGTGCTGGGCGCCTCCCTGCCTTGCCTGGTAGTGCCGCACGGCGCGCCCACGCACGTGCCATCGCTGGAAACGGCAGTCATCGCCTGGAATGGTTCGGCCGAAGCATTGCGCGCGGCGCATGCGGCGATGCCGCTCCTGGCCCGCGCGCGGCGCATCGTGATTCTGCATGGAGAGCAGCGGCCACCGGCGAGCATGCTGGCGTGGCGCCCTCCGTTCGATCTGGCCGGTTATCTGTTGCGCCATGGGCTGCAGGCCGAGAGCGAGATGCTTGCCGGCGATGGCGACGAGGAAGTGGGGGCCGCGCTGCTGCGGGCGGCGGAAAGGGTCGGGGCGGGGTTGCTGGTGATGGGGGCGTATGGACATACGCGGTTTAGGGAGTGGGTGTTGGGTGGGGCGACGCGGTATGTGTTGGAGTATGGGAGGGTGCCGTTGTTGTTGCGGCATTAGCGCTTGTTGTTCGTCGCTGGCGCTTGTTTCTTGGCGTTTGCTTTGCGTAGGTTGGGGTGAGCTTGCGAACCCCAACGGGCGCTAGGGGCCACCTCGCCATTCCATTCTCGTCATTTTGGCGCAGGCCGGACGGAGCGCGTAGCGCGGAGAACGCCCGTAGGGCGGCCCCGAAGGGGCGAGCGTAGCGAGTCATCCAGTGATGACACGGCTCGGTTATCGCGGCGTGGTCGCCAGCCTGGTCTCGCCCGGAGGGCGAGGGTTTCGCTCTCCTGCCGGAGAGCGAGTTACTTCTTCTTTGCTTGCCCAAAGAAGAAGTAACCAAGAAGAAAAGGCACCCTGCGCGGCGCCCTCCGCAGCCTTCGCTGCTCCGGGTGCGTTGAGGGCTGGCCGGGCTTTTCGACAGGGCATCCTGCCCTGATCGAAAAGGCGGGGACATCCATGTCCCCGCCCCGCTTCGCGGGCCTGATCGTCCAGCCCTCACCGCCGCGAAGGGAACCCGGCAGATCAAGAGCGCTACGGAGCGTCGCTTCGCTCGCTCTTGTTTGGTTATTGGCTGCTTGGCGCGGTACGGCACTTCTCCTTCTCCCCTCCTGGGAGAAGGCGGGATGAGGGGCGGGGGCTCGCGGGAACGTAGCTAGTAGAGCCATACCGCCTGCGGAGCTCGAGCGCGAGCCTCAACGACGCACACGAAGCTTATGCAGCGACCTGAACCGCTGACATTCCCCATGCCATCCCCTCCCCCACACTCACCATCACCTGCCCCACCTACGCCTCAACCATCCATCGGCTCGACCGCACTTGTCTCATCCAGATGAAACACCGCGTCGAACTGCGCGGGGAGCGAAGCCATGAAGTAATGACTGTGATACTCCGTCTCCGGTCGGTACAGCACGCCGATCGCGCGCTCCAGCATCGGCACTTTCAGCGCCTCCCCAACCGGCCCGCCCAGTGGCAGGTAGAACCGTTGCAGGCGTGTGCGTTGAAACAGCCCTTCGTAGCTCTCCGGCAAGGCCACGCGAATCTTGCGGCTCTCGGCCTCGCCACCCCAGTCATGCGCGGCGGTCACGGTGCCCGTGCTGGTGGTGAAGCCGACGAGGAAAGCCTGTTGCGGCCCTAAGGCTTCGCGCACCAGTTGTCCCACGTTCCACTCGCCGGCGCGCGACATCTCGGTGGCGCGCGCATCGCCCAGATGGGAGTTGTGTGCCCATACCACTACGCGGCCGGGCCGCTCCTGCTTGCGCAGATAGGACTGCAGCGCGAACAGAGTTTCTACCATGTGGCGATCTCGCAGGTTCCAGCTTTCCGCGCGGCTGCCGAACATCGCGCGGTAATACGCCTCCGCGCTCTTCACCACCTGCGCGTTGCGTTCGGCGAAGAAGAACGCATCCGCGGCGGGGCGGCCGTCCAGTTCCAGATACGCGGGTGCGCGGCGGAGCAATTCGTTGAGGCGTTCCTGCACCACGGCGCGGGCGTCGGGGCGCAGGCCGGACACGGCTTCGTAGCCGTAGCGCTGCGGGTCGCGCACGTGATCGAGCGTCGCGTATTGTTCGCGCGCCAGCGCGGCCTGTTCCTGGTCCACGTCGTCGAGGTAGGCGATCACCGCTTCGGACGAGCGGTACAAGCTGTACATGTCCAGTCCATAGAAACCGATACGCCCTTCCGGCGCGCGGCTGGCGTTGATGTCGCGCAACTCGCGGACGAAGCGCAATACTTCCTCATTGCGCCACATCCACACGGGAAAGCGCTGGAAGTCGCCGAACGCCTCCTCGGCATCGGCGCCGCCGTCCTCGCCGCGGACGTAACGGTTTAGCCGGTAGGCATCCGGCCAGTCCGCTTCCACGGCGACCGCGTCGAAGGCTTTTTCCCGGATCAGCCGCAACGTGATCTCGGCGCGCATGCGATAGAACTCGCGCGTGCCATGCGTGGCTTCGCCCAGCAAGACCAGCGGACGATCGCCGACGGACTCCAGCAGCGCGTCGTAGTCCCCGGCGACACCGCCTAGGCGGATCGCGGTGCCACGGATCAGGTCGAGCGGATGGGTCACGGTCATGCGGCATCTCCACGGTGCCGGCCCGGGCACCGCCGCGCGCCGGCCAAGCCGGCACGCGAGCGGATGACCATGCTCAGGGCTGGCTCGCGGACGACGCCCGCCGTGTCAGCTGACGGTAACCTTGCGGCCGTTGCCGTTGTGCTTCTTCGGCAGTTGCAGGGTGAGCACGCCGTTCTCGTAGTGCGCGGCGGCCTTGTCGCTGTCCACTTCGCCGGGCAGGGTGAAGGAACGATAGACCTGGCCGAAGCTGCGCTCCGTGAAGATCTCGCGCTCGCCCTCCTTCTCCTTGGTCTCGCGCTTGACCTCGGCAGTAATGGAGACCTGGTCGCCATGCACCTGCACGTCGATGTCGCTCTTGTCCACACCGGGAATTTCCGCTTCGACGCGATAGGCGCCGTCGGTCTCGGCGACATTGATGCGCACGTCGGGCGCGATGGCCATTTCGTTCCAGCGCGGGCGCAGGCCGAAGTTGCGGAAGAAGTCTTCGAAATCGGTCGCGGGATCGATGCGGGCGATCGTCTTGAGGGGGTTCCAGCGGGTCACGTTTGCCATGGCGGTTACCTCCGGATCGGCAAGTCGGGTTGGGACGGACGCTCCGTGCGCGATGGCCGGAGCGCAGTCCAAGTCCGAGCATAGGCGGGCCCAGTGGTTACCTTTTGATGCAGATCAACCGGCCATCGCTTTTCATGCATGCAGCCAGCGGCCGAACCACGCGCTCGCCAGGGAAGCGACGCGCTCGAGCGTTCCGGGTTCATCGAACAGATGCGTGGCGCCAGGAACGAGCACCAGCTCGACGGTCTGGTTCATCGAGGCCAGCGCGGATTTGTTGAGCGCGACGACGTCGGTGTCCGCGCTGCCGACGATCAGCAAGGTGGGCGCCTGCACATCGCCCAGCACGGCGTGCCCGGCGAGGTCGGGACGTCCGCCGCGCGACACCACCGCGCGGACCGCGCGCGGCAGCCGCGCGGCCACCGTAAGCGCTGCAGCCGCGCCGGTGCTGGCGCCGAACAAGCCGATCGGCAGACGCGCGATGTCCGGCTGGCGGGCCGCCCACTCCACGGCCGCTTCGAGCCGCGCGGACAATCGCTCGATGTCGAAGCGCGCGGCGACCGCGGTGTCCTCGTGCGCGCCGAGCAGGTCGAACAGCAGCGTGGCCAGCCCATGCTCGCGCAAGGTCGCCGCCACCTGCCGGTTGCGCGGACTGAAACGGCTGCTGCCGCTACCGTGCGCGAAGATCACCACACCCGTCGCGCCCGGCGGCACTTCCAGGTCGC
The DNA here is from genome assembly GCF_031954525.1 of Dyella sp. BiH032. Taxonomy (NCBI): domain Bacteria; kingdom Pseudomonadati; phylum Pseudomonadota; class Gammaproteobacteria; order Lysobacterales; family Rhodanobacteraceae; genus Dyella; species Dyella sp. BiH032. The sequence goes on along the minus strand of NZ_CP134867.1, from coordinate 2,553,758 downwards.
CCTCCAGGCGCGCGCCGTCGACCGGAATGCGGACGGCCTTGGCTTCGCCCTCTACCGCCGCGGGCTGTCCGAGCAGCCGCACCACTTCCGCATCGTCCACCGCGGGGAAGTCGCGGTAGTACTGGCTTACCGCCATGAATTCGCGCGGCGCCGCCACGCAGACCACGTCGTCGCACAGTGGACGGATGTCGGCCAGGCTGCGCGGCGAAGCGACCGGCACAGCGCACACCAGCCTGGCCGGGTGACGCGCGCGCAGCGCGACCAGCGCGGCCCGCATGGTGGCGCCGGTGGCGAGGCCGTCGTCCACCACGATCACGGTGCGGCCGGCCGGGTCGATGGCATGGCGATGCGGGCTATACAAGTCGCGGCGCCGGGCGATCACGGCACGCTGGCGCGCGGCCTCCTGCTCCACGTAGCCGGCATCGGCGCCCACGCGTTCGGCGTGCTCGGCTACCCACACCTCGCCGTCTTCGGCGACGGCGCCCACGGCGAACTCCTCGTGGCCCGGTGCGCCGATCTTGCGCACCAGCACCACGTCCAGCTCGCCGCCGAGGCGGTCGGCGAGCAGGCGGCCGATCGGCACGCCGCCGCGCGGAATGGCGAGGATCAGTGGATGCTGCCCGCGATAGGCGAGCAAGGGCTCCAGCAGCCGTTCGGCCGCGTGCTCCCGGTCATCGAAATATCCCTGGCGAGGAAGCGTCATTCGCGTCGCTCTCCGCTTGGCGGTCCACCCTGGCACCCGTCCGGACACGCTAGTCCGGGGGCTCTTATGGTGAGTTGACCCGCGTCAACCCCGCGCGATGGCTGTCTGAGTTGACGGGAGTCAATGCGCCCTGCCCGGCGCTTTGGCCTGATGGCGGCGTCGCCCGCCAGGAGTGCCGCCATGCCACGCGTCGCCGTCGTCACCGGAGGAACCCGCGGTCTGGGCCGCGCCATCGCCACGGGCCTGCTGGCCGAAGGGCACCACGTCGCGGCGGTGTACCGCGGCAACGAGGATGCCGCCCGGGCGTTCTTCGACGACACCGGCATCCCCGTCTATGGTTGGGACGTGGCCGACCACGCCGCCTGCGCCGACGGGCTGGCGCGCATCGAGCGCGATCTGGGGCCGGTCGAGATCCTGGTCAACAACGCCGGGATCACCCGCGATGCCATGCTGCACCGCATGAGCGAAGCGCAGTGGTGGGAGGTCATCCGTACCAACCTGGGCTCCATGTTCAACATGTGCCGCCACGCGGTCGGCGGCATGCGCGAGCGCGGCTTCGGCCGCATCGTCAACATCAGCTCGATCAACGGCCAGAAGGGCCAGCTCGGCCAGGCCAACTACGCGGCTTCCAAGGCGGGCGTCATCGGCTTCACCAAGTCGCTGGCGCTGGAAAGCGCGTGCAAGGGCATCACCGTGAACGCGGTGGCGCCGGGCTACTGCGAAACCGAGATGGTCGGCGCGGTCGCGCCGGAGGTGCTCAAGGGCATCGTGGAGGCGATCCCGGTCGCGCGCCTGGGCCTGCCGGAAGAGATCGCGCGGGTGGTCACCATGCTGGTGCGCGACGATGCGGGCTTCATCACCGGCGCCACCATCGACATCAACGGCGGCCAGCGCATGGGCTGAACGGCCTTCGCTAAGTCGGCGATGGCGGCCGGCGGCGGGCCTCGGTGTCCGCGAAGCGAAACGCGCACGGCATCCACGCCGGCGTACCTGCATCGATAGGTCATCTAGCCGAATAGCCGGTATGCGGCATCGCGTCATGCTGGCATGCTCCATGCCGACTACAGCGATGGGGGCCCCGGCGGGGTATCTTTCGCTTTGGAAGGAACCCTACGAGAGGGGACGTCCGGAACATCGGCAGCGGACAGGCCATGGCCGCCGCCGGCGCATCCCGGGCGCGCATGCCACCCAAGAGGCTTTGCATGTCTGTCGCGAATTCGGCATCGGATCAGGAGACCCGCCCCCAGCGCCTGCTGGTGGTGGAGGACGATCCGGACATCTCCGCCCTGGTCAGCCGCTATCTCGGCAGCCAGGGCTTCACCGTCGACGTCGCCGCCAATGGCGCCATGCTGCGCCAGGCGCTCGCCGCCGGTCCGGTCGACCTGATCCTGCTGGACCTGGGCCTGCCCGGCGAAGACGGCTTCGCCCTGACCCGCTACCTGCACGAGCACTGGCAAGGCCCGATCATCATCGTCTCCGGCCGGGGTGAGTCGGTGGACCGCGTGGTGGGGCTGGAACTGGGCGCGGACGACTACGTGACCAAGCCCTTCGACCTGCGCGAACTGCTCGCCCGCGTGCGCAGCGTGCTGCGCCGCTATGCCAGCCGCACGGCGCCGCCCGCGGCGGTGGTCGACGCCGCACCCGCAGACGGACTGCTGGAATTCGCCGGCTTCCGCCTGGACCCGGGGGCGCGTGTGCTGGTCGATGCCGACGGCAAGGAGATCCCGCTGACCACCGGCGAATTCGACCTGCTCAAGCTGTTCCTGGACCATCCGAACCGGGTGTTGTCGCGCAACGACATCATGAGCCGCATCCATGGACGCGACGTTGGCCCGTACGATCGCGCCATCGACGTGCAATTGAGCCGGCTGCGACGCAAGATCGACGCCGATCCGGACCGCCCGCCGCTGTTCAAGTCGGTACGCGGCACCGGCTACATCTTCACCGAACGGGTCCGCCGCACATGAACGCCTTCCCCGATACGATCGCCGGCGCGGACCTGTTCAAGGCGCTGTTCGACACGGCGCCGGACGCGATGATCGTGGTGGACCTGCAGGGCGAGATCGTGCTGGCCAATCCCCAGGCCGACCGCCTGTTCGGCTACGAGGAAGGCCAGCTGCGCGGGCTGAAAGTGGAAGCCCTGCTGCCGGAGCAGGTGCGCCAGGCGCACACCCAGCATCGCGGGCGCTACATGTCCTCGCCGCGGGTGCGCCCGATGGGCGCGGGCTACGAACTGACCGGCGTGCGGCGCAACGGCCAGCAGTTCCCGGTGGAGATCGGCCTGAGTCCGATCCAGACCAATGGACACACGCTGTTCGCGGCGTCCATCCGCGACATCTCCGAGACCCAGCGCGCGCGCCAGGCACTGGTGCGCGCGCGCTACGACACCTTCCTCACCCAGATCAGCCGGCTGCTGCTGGAATCGCCCAACCTCGACGTGGCCGTGGACGGCATGGCGGCGCTGATCGCCTCGGCACTGCACACCGAAGCCACCCTGATCCTGTTCCGCGACACCCATGGCAACGACCTGCACGTGCGCGCCTCCACCGGCCTGCCGCACGAAGTGCTGCGCGGCTTCGCCCAGCGGCTCTCGCAGGGTCCATGGATGGCCAAGGGCGAGAGCGGCCCGGTGGTGCTGTCGCGCACCGGCGCCGATGTGAGCGGCCTGCTCGCCGGCACGGCATTCCGCGACGCCGCCATCGTGCCGCTGTCCGATCGCTACGAACCCATGGGCCTGCTGGTGGTGCCGGCCCGCGAACCGGAGAGCTTCGACCACGACAAGCTGCACTTCCTGCAGGCCGTTGCCAACATGCTGGCCTCCGCCGTGCAGCGCAGCCGCAGCGAGGAGCAGCTCTCGCACGCGCAGCGGCTGGATGCGATCGGCCAGCTGACCGGCGGCATCGCGCACGACTTCAACAATCTGCTGACGGTAATCTCGGGCAACCTGCAGTTGCTGATGGCCTCGCTGCCGCAGCCTTCTCCGCTCAACGAGATCGTCGAAAGCGCCGCGCGCGCCACCGACCGCTGCGCCACGCTGACCAGCAAGCTGCTGTCTTTCGCCAGCCGACGCCGCCTGTCGCCACGCGCGGTGATGCCCGGCCAGGTGCTGGGCGACCTGCGCGAGATGCTGGCGCGCACGCTCGGTGAGCGCATCCTGGTAGCAGCCGAGTGCCCGCAGGACGTGCCGGCGATCTACGTGGACCCGGCGGAATTCGACGCCGCCCTGGTCAACCTGGCGGTCAACGCGCGCGATGCCATGCCGCGCGGCGGCAAGCTGACCATCGCGGTGACGCACGAACGCGTGGACGACCGCCATGCCAGCCTCAAGAAGCCGGCCGGCGAGTACGTGGTGTTCAGCGTGGGCGACACCGGCATGGGCATGACGCCGGACGTGCAGGCGCATGCGCTGGAACCGTTCTTCACTACCAAGGAAGTCGGCAAGGGCAGCGGCCTGGGCCTGAGCATGGTGTACGGCTTCGTCAAGCAGTCCGGCGGCTACCTGAGCATCGACAGCCAGCTCGGCTACGGCACGCGGGTGGAACTGCATTTTCCGGCCGTAGTGCCGGAGCCCGCCGCAGCGCCGGTCGCCACCACACCTGCCGTGCGCCAGGGCCACGAGACCATCCTGGTGGTGGAGGACGAGCCGGAAGTGCGCGGCATCGCCCTCGCCTTCCTGCGTTCGCTGGGCTATGCCACCCGTCAGGCGGCGGACGCGGCCGAGGCCCTGGAAGTGCTCGAGCGCTACCCGGACATCGACCTGCTGTTCTCGGACGTGGTACTGGGCAACGGCATGACCGGCGCGGAACTGGCGAAGGCCGCGCGGCAACAGCGGCCGGGGCTGCCGGTATTGCTCACCTCCGGTTACGAACGCGGTTCGCTGGACGCGGAGGATGCCTCGCTGAGCCGCGTGGAACTGCTGCGCAAGCCGTATCGCATCGAGCAGCTCGCGGCATCGGTGCGCGGCGCGCTGGACGGGCACACCAAGTAATCGCTTTCCAAGGAGCGACCAGCGAGGGTGCCGTTACCCACGTCCATCAGGCCCCAGACGGACGCCGGCCCCAACGCGGCACCCTCGCGGCTCGCTCCTCGGCCGGTTCAGCAGGCGCGCATGCCAGCGAGCTGGCGCAGCCCTGCATCGTTCAGCACGCGCACTTCGCGGCGTTCCACTTCGATCAGGCGCAGCTCGTCCAGGCGCGACATGACGCGGCTGACCGTCTCGTGCTTGAGCGCGAGGAAATTGGCCATGTCGGTGCGGCGCATGCGCAGGATGAAATGGCGCGCGCTATAACCCATGCGGGCGTAACGGCGGGCCACGTCGACCAGGAAGCTGGCCACGCGCTGCTCAGCGTTGAGCGTGCCGATGGCCAGCATCCAGGCGTGGTCGTTGCGGATTTCTTCGGCGAGCGCCGCGGTGAGGCGGGCCTGCAGTTCGGGCATGTCGCGGCAGGCGGCGAGCATGGCCGGGTACGGCAGCTCCCACACCTCGCCCGACTCCAGCGCGACGGCGCTGCACGCGTGCTGCTTCAGGCCGATCGATTCCACGCCGAGGAAGTCGCCGCGCATGCGGAACCCGGTGACCTGGTCGCGGCCGTCCTCGGCCAGCTCCACCGTCTTGAGGCAGCCGGACTGGACGAAGTACAGCGCGGTGAACGGCTGGCCGGCGTGATACAGCGACTGGCCCGCAACGACTTTGTGCCGGGTCACCTGGACGTATTTGCGCAGCTGTTCGATGTCCAGGCCCGCGAAGGCGGCTTCGTGCGCGGCACGCGGCAGGTTCGTGTCCGCGGCGGCGACGGTTTCGGCTTGCGTGCTCATGATCGTGATCCCCGTTGGTGGATGGCGTCTCCGGCCATGGGGAAGACCTTAGACGCGCTCTGTCACAGGGCGACGTCAGCACGGCAACGGTTTGTAACAGTGCGTAACGGAGAGCGACACCGCCCGTGTTGATGTGGCTCAATTCGACGCAGCGGCGGATGCGCATACTCGGCACCGCAACTTCCCGCACCGCCGAACATGCGCCATCTATCGCCCTTTCATGACATCGTCGCTGTCGAAGCCTGGGACGCCTGGTTCCGCTGGCGCGACGGCAGCCAGCTGCGCGACCTGGCCATCAACGACACCTGGCAACGCGTGGCACGCGCGCTTTCGCCGGCCGAGCCGGACGGCATGCACGCAAGGTTCGAACAGCAGCTGCTGGATGCCTGCCTCGGCTGGCGGCTGCTGCTGGACGAACGCCTTCTCGTCACCGCCGGCACGGACTCGCCGGACTGGCCCGCGGACGGGCTGGCGGCATCGCTCAATGCGGCCGTGTTCGTGCAGGCGCCTTTCACCGTGCAGGCCGCCTTCAGGCACGAGGCCTTCGAGCACACCGCCGAACTCGCGGTGCGCGCGCTCGATGACGCGGCGCAGATGGCCCCGAACGGCACGCGCCGCGCCGGCGCGCATCTGCGCATCGGCATCATCGGCCTGGCCGACGCGCTCGCCGAGCTGCGCCTGCCTTACGACAGTGCGCCGGGCCGCGCGGCCGCGCGCGACATTGCGCGCAGCCTGGCGCGCGGCTGCCTGCGCGGCAGCGTGCGGCTGGCGGGCGAGCGCGGCGCGGCCTTCGCTCTGCCGGACGTGCCCGCGCTCAATTACAAGCTGCGCGAACTCTCGCCCGAGCTCGAAGCCGAGGCCGAACGCCACGGCCTGCGCCACCAGCGCCTCACCGACATCACTTCGCAACGGCGGCTCGCGCTGCTGGCGAACAACGTGACCGACGCCATCGATCCCTTGCTGGCCCAGGGCTACGCACACACGATCTCGGGTGCCGATGCCACCCGTTCGGTCTGTTCGCCCGGCTATGCCATAGCCCTGGCCCAGCGCCTCCATGCGCGCCAGGCGTTGCGCACGCTGACCGGCGAACTGGACGCGCTGTCGTCCGAAGCCCAGATCGAGCTGCGCGCGGCCATGCAGATGTGGATCGACAACCCCATCCTCTACCCGCTGGCCACGCCCGCCACGGCCGAGACCGTCAAGGCGGCCGCCGCGCTCGGCGTCGTCTGAAGGCCGCGCCGGGCGGCGAAGCGGCGGCTGAACGTTCCCGCCTTGCCGCGCCCCTCACGCGCGGGTCACGGCCACTGGACGGCGCCGGGACGAAAGTACGGTTTCTCCTCCTTTTCAGGGAGCCACGCCATGGCCGAGAACGGTTTCAAATGCGGGCACGCGCCATGCAAATGCACCGTGTCCTCCGAAGGCGAATTCTGCAGCGAGCACTGCCGCAAGGCGGCGGCGAACCATGTTCCGGAAACCCTCTGCGGATGCGGGCATCCGCCCTGCGGCACCAGCCCGCAGGCCCGGCCCGAAGAGCAGTCAGACGGTTGACGGCTGGATCTCGCTGGCGCGTTTCATGCGCCGCTACGACCGCGTGCTGGGGCGCGCGCCGCGCAACGTGCGAGGCAAGCGCGTGCGCGGCCGCATCGGCTCCGCTTGATCCGCGTCAATACGGCGCGCGTCGCGTGAGCCTAGGTTGGAACGCGCGCCACCCTGTCGCCCACGAGGACCGCCATCATGACCAAATCGCAAGCCGCAGCGCCCAATGGCAACATCCAGGCCATGTCCGAACTGGCCCGGCAATCGCTCACCGCGATGTCCGGGGCCTATGCCGCCTGGCTGCAGGACGCCGGCAAGGTGCAGGCCGAGACCGTGCGCTTCCTCAACGAGCGCTTCGAGAAGGACATGGACCTGCTGACCCAGTTCGCGCACTGCCGCCGCCCCGAGGAGATCGCCGCGCTGCAAAGCAAGGCCTTCGCCGCACTGGTCAGCGACTACGCGCGCGAAAGTCAGACGCTGTTCGGCCTGCTCGGCTCGCTGTCCACGCACGGCATCGAACGGATACAGAAACTGGCCGTCCCGCCCTCGCCACGCTGAGCCGCCTCCATCGGCAGGCGCGTCTGACCCGAGCGGGAGGCGGCCATGACACAGACATCATCCTCATTCCCTGGCGCGCGCCCGACCACGGACGACCCGCCTACCCTGGTCGAGCACCTGCGCGACGGTACCGTCGTGCGCATCCGTCCGGAGCTGCCCAGGGACGCCTCTCGCGAGCAGGCGTTTCTTTCGCGGCTGAGCAGCGAGGCGCTGTCGTATCGCTTTCTTGGCCTGGTGAAGGAAAGCGGCGCGGCGACCGCGCGCGAGTTGACCTCGCTGGATGTGCCACGCGAGGTCGCACTGGTCGCCCTGGTTGGCGATCCACCGCTGGAGACCGAAATCGGCGTGGCCTGCTATCGCCTGCACGACGACGGCTCGCGCTGCGACTGCGCGGTGACGGTGGACCCCGCCTGGCAGAACAAAGGCGTCGGCCGCCTGCTGATGCGTCACCTGATCGGCGTCGCCCGCGCGCAGGGCGTGCGCTGGATGTACGCCGTGGATGCGGTCCGCTGTGCGGGCGCGCACCGGCTGGCCGAACACCTCGGCTTCCGCAGCCGGCCCGACCCGGAGGACCCGGCTGTGGTCACCTTCGAACTCGAACTGGAATGAATCACATGGCGGCGGCGCCCGGCGCCCACCGCCTGGGAGAGCGCACATGACCCACAGCACCTGGGTATTGATCACCGACGCCGCGCGGGCGCGGCTGTTCGAAATCTCCGCGCAGGACGGCATGGCCGAAGTGGCGTGCTTCAGCAGCCCGGCCCGGCGCACCGTCACGCCCGACCACGACTTCAACGATCGCCTGCCGCGCACGCAGGACAGCCGCTCGTCGCACCGCCACGCCATCCAGCCGCATACCACCGTGCGCGAAAAGGCCGAACAACAGTTCGCCCGCACGGTCGCGGACGAACTGGAGAGCGGCGCCGAGCGGAAACAGTACGATCACCTGATCCTGGTAGCGCCGCCACGCTTCCTCGGCGTGCTGCGCGAGCAACTGCCAGAGACGCTGTCCAGGCGCGTGGTCGGCGAGATCCAGCACGACCTGGTCTCGGCATCGACGCAGGAACTGAACGAGCGCCTGCGTGAGGCCTTCCCGCGGGAATTCAGGCACGGACCCTCCTGAATCCGCGGCAGGCGTGCGCGGCGACTTAGCGCCTCAGTGCGACGGCAGCGCGGCCGCCAGGTCCGCGCTCAGGTCTATCCGCGCCGTTTCGCCGGGCACGCTGTTGGTGGTGACCACGTCAGGCACGCCGGCCGCGCGCAGGCGCGCCAGCGCGTCGCCGCCGAACAGGCCGTGCACCGCCATGCACACCGGCGCCGCCCACCCGGCCGCATGCATGCCCGCGATGGTTTCCAGCAGCGTGTGGCCGCTGGAAATGATGTCGTCCACCAGCACCGGCTGGCGCTGCCGCCACAGCGACAGATCGGGCAGGCGCACGCGCACGTCGCGGTCGCCGAAGCGCTGCTTGGTCGCGACCACGGCGGGCGCCGCGGCCAGTGCGCCGACGCGCTCGACCCACTGCGCGCTTTCTTCGTCGGGGCCAATCAGCAGCGGCCGCTCCACGTTCTCGCGCAGCCACGCGGCCAGCGCCGGCGCCGCCGCCACCACCTTGCCCTGCGGCATGCCTGCCTCGGCCAGACTGTGGATGCGATGGAGATGTGGGTCGACGGTGACCAGCCAGTCAAAACGTTCCTGCAGCAACTGGCCGAAGATGCGCGAGGAGATCGCCTCGCCGGGCCGGAAGCGCGCGTCCTGCCGCATGTAGGCGAGGTATGGCGCCACCAGTCCGACTCGCGCGGCACCGAGCTCGCGCAGCGTGGCCGCGGCCATCAGCAGCGGCACGGTCTTCTCATCCGGCTGGTGCAGCGAACAGACCAGCACGGCCTCGCCTTCCGCCGGGGGCGGCTCCACCCGCACCAGCGATTCGCCGTCCGGAAAGCGGTGCACGTCCAGCGCCAGGAGCGGCGCATCGTGACGGCGTGCCAGCGCCTCGGCCAGCGCCTCGTTGCCAGGCAAGGCGTAGAAGGCACGCGTCATGCGCCGGCCGCCAGGGTGACGATGCAGGGATGGCGCTGGACGTATTCCATGGCGTAGGCAAGTTCGCCGCGGGTCTGTGCATGCACGGTGAACATCGGCTGCCCGGCCTCGGTGCAGTCGCCCAGGTGCACGTGCAATTCAAGGCCGGCCAGCGGCGCCATGGGCGCGCCGGCGAGCTTCGCCACGCGCGACAACTGCCGGTTGTCGATCGCCGCCACGCGGCCGGCCACCGAGGCGAGCACGGGATATTGCTGCGCCGCCTTTCCCGGTGTGCGCATGCCGCCCTGCGCTTCGCAGATCTTCTGGAACTGCACCCAGGCCGCACCGCTGTCCAGCGCCTGCGTCGCCATGGCGCGCGCGCTATCGCGGTTCCGCGTGACGCCGATCAGTTGCAACAGCGAAGTGACCAGCAGCAGCGCGCGTTCGCGCAGATCGGCCGGCGCGTCGGCGTCGCGGCGCAACACCGACAGCACGTCACGTGCCTCGAGCGCCGGGCCGACTCCGCGCCCGATCGGCTGGCTGCCGTCGGTAACCAGGCATTGCACGCGCATGCCGAAGTCCGCGGCGACGCGCTGCAGGCAGGCGGCCAGCGAATCGGCCTCGGCCTGGCTGCGCACCTTGGCGGACGGGCCGACCGGAATGTCGATCAATACATGCGTCGAGCCGGCGGCGATCTTCTTCGACAACACGGAAGCCACCAGCTGGCCTTCGCTGTCGATGTCCAGCGCGCGCTCGACGTGGATCATCACGTCGTCGGCCGGACTCAGCCCGATCGAGCCGCCCCAGGCGACGCAGCCGCCGGCACGTTCCACCACGCGGCGCATCTGCTCCAGCGACAGGTCCACCGGCGCGAGCATCTCCATGGTGTCGGCGGTGCCGGCCGGTGAGGTGATCGCGCGCGAGGAGGTCTTGGGCATGGCCAGCCCCAGCGAGGCGGCAATAGCCACCACGATAGGCGTGGTGCGGTTGCCGGCCAGGCCGCCGATGCAGTGCTTGTCCGCCACTACTTCGTACGGCCAGTGCAGGTGCAGGCCGGTATCGACCATGGCGCCGGTCAGGGCGCTGATTTCCTGCAGCGACAGATGGCCGTTGGCGCAGGCGGTGACGAACGCGGCCAGTTCCAGGCCGGAATAGCGGCGCGCAACCACGTCGCGCATGATCGCGGCAAAGGCGCCGCTGTCCAGGGCCAGGCCATGGATCTTCCCCCGCACCAGCGCGAGCGATTCGATGCTGGCCGGGTGCGCGAACATCGCGGACTCTCCCGGCTGCGGGTTCAATCGCAGCCAGGCTGGCTCCGAGAGCCCGGCCTCTTCCGCGGTGAGCATGGCACCGCGGACCATGTTGAGCCGCGCGAGCAGCTGCCGCTCCCCGATGGCGATCTGCACGCGGCTGTGCGCGCCGAAGCCCTCGGCGCGACACAGCGGCGAATCTTCGTGCAAGTAGATGACGTATTCGTCGCCGGTATCGATGCCGATGCGGCGCAGGCGCTCGTAAGGCAGCACCGGGCGGGGAATGTCCGGCAGCGTTTCCACCAGCGACGGACAGACGGCGCCGTGTTCCGCCATCGAGGCTGCCCCGTCAGCGCGGTTCATGATCGAACATCGGATCGACGATGAGCGCCCGCGCCAGGCTTTCCATCAGTTCGGCCATCGCCGCGATCACGTCGTCCGCGGTGACGATGGCGACCAGCGTGCCGGACGCATCCACCACCGGCAGTCGCCGCAGGCCGCTGCCGCGCATGATTGCAATCAGCTCGGTGAACGTACTGTCGTCGCGGCAGATCACCGGCGGCCGCGCCATCACGCTGCCGATCGTGGCGCTGTCCGGATCGCGGCCGAGCACCAGCGTCGCGGTCATCACGTCGCGCTCGGTGACCACGCCCAGCGGTGCGCCGCTGTCGCCCACCACGACCAGGCAGGCGACCTGGTGGCGATGCATGATGCGCGCCGCCTCGCGCAGGCTCTGCGAGGCCTCGGCCTGGATCACCCGGCTGGTGCCGATGTCTTTGGCGAGCATGGTGGCGCTCCTCCTGCGGCTGCGCTGGACGCGGCATTCGGTCTGCATCAGTGCACCGTCATGCCACGTGTGCGCTGTCCACTGTAGGCGATGGCCCACGGCATGGGCGCCACGAACGCTGTGTTCGGTTCGCCGGTGACGGGGTTGCATGGTTCCTGGCCGATCCGCATGAAGCGCTCCGCTGGCATGCCGCTAGGTTGGCGGAGTGGCGAAAAGGCGTGTTGACGTAGATCAAAACCGGATAGCGCGGTCAGCGCTTTGCCGTGGGCGCATCGGGCGAAAAAGGATCGCCGCCGGGTAGAACCGGATCGCCCACACGCCCGTCCGCATCGCATCTACAAAAGCGAGGCGTTCCCTGACATGCGGCACGAGGGTGGTTCGATAGGGTGTGAGGGTCGCCAGCGCTCCGCTCTTCGGACCCACGCCGGCGACCTTCCGATCAAGAAGAAAGCGCGGATCGCACGGGAGAGGAGCCCATGCGACCCGCTGACCACAACCAACTGAACAGGAGTCAGTTATGGCTGAGACCGATAGTACGGCACCCTTTTGCCCGAATGTTCCCCAAGCCCCCCTTCCCAGCAGCCCCTTGGGCCGCCCCTTCTATCCATACGACGACGAGACCGATCCGCGGGCGAACCTGCGCAGCGATCTCGCCGGCATCAGCATGGCGATCAACGCGCTGACGGGGCTGCTCGCCAACAGCGAGAGTTTTCGCGACCAGCAGGCGTGCAACGCGCTTGCCGAAGAGGGCGCATGGCCATTGCCGCCGGCCTGCGTGGAGGGTCTGTTCGCGGCGGTGCATTTCCTGAGCCGGTATGGGGAATCACTCAGTTATCGATACGGCGAACGGTGCGATGCGTTGGCGTAAGTGAGCGAGCGGCGCGCCTGTACCGGCGTGCCGCTTTTCGACAGCGCTTTCGACTTGCGGCTTCGTTTGCGAGGAATCCACGCGGCTTGTCATGACGCCACGAAAAAATTTGCCGACGGCCTGATTTATAGGAGCGCTCCGATACGAGCAAACGCCACGCCGCACCTACCATCGCCGGCTTCTTTCATCTCGATCAGCCAAGGAGACGGTTCATGGGGTCGGCCGTGCAGTGGATGCCGGTGTGGCGGGAGTCGTTGCATCGCCTGTGGAACGCTCATCTGGCGCTCGCGCGTGGCCGCAGGTCGGGTTTCGCAGCCATTCTTCTATTCGTCTTTGCTCTAGCGCACGCCCAGGGAAAAGCGGATACACCCGTTTCCTTTCGGCCATATAAAGACGGCTATTGGGTTCTGAGCGCCTATGACGGGCCATCCATGCACTATGAGGACATGGAAAGTGCACTCAGCGATGGTACGCAGCGGTGGTGCAAGACACTGGGCTACGTGGACTGCCAATGGTCAAATCCACGAGAAGTGGAGGATCAGCAATCCAACGATCGGTTTGTTTATTCGCACATCGAATACGACATTTACTACCGTTACGACTGGGACACCCCCGACACGCCCATCCGGAAGGCTCAGATCACCGATAACAGCCGTATCCGCCCTGCGCGCAGTTGCCCGCCAGGACATGTTCTGGCGGATTGGTTCGGCTTGAAGGAAGAGAACGCATCCATCTATAGCACGTCCGGACTTTTCACCTGCTTCGCAAGCCAGACCATCCCCAATCCGAAGGAACTTGGCTTACCCCACGAGCCCCTGGCGGGCACTTGTTCCGCCGACTCGACACTCGTCGGCAATCCGATCAATGTCATCGCCCTCAATAAAATCCAGGTAGTCGCCGACATTCCCGCGGCCGGCCATTCGCCCCTGCATTGGACGCGCATCTACAACAGCGGTGTCGGCCGTTACAGCAACGGCTGGACGGTCAAGCCCCAAACCCGCTTTATGGGCAGCTACTGGCGTGGTTCCTACGATTACTCTTTGGAGGCATCCCAGTACTACGACACCGTCCAGCAGGGCTATAAGCCAGCCATTCACGTGCATCGGCCCGACGGTGCCGTTCGCTTCTATCGCTTCGTCGATAACCGTTATGAGGGCGACCCCGACGATACGGCTCGCCTGGAAGCGGTGCCCGAAGGCGAAGGCGGCGGTTGGCGCTACTACGCTACGGACGATACGGTGGAAACCTACGATACCGATGGCCTGCTGCGCACGATCATAGACCGACAGGGACAAGTTCAGCGCCTCACCTATAGCGATGCCCAAACACCCGACGACATAGCCCATGGCCATCCAGGCCGCCTGATCGAGGTCGCCGACGCCCAAGGCCGCACCTTGCGCCTGACCTATGACGAAGCCGGACGTGTCGCCACCGTGGCTCGGCCGGGTGGCGAGTCCGTGGCGTATCGTTATGACGAAGCCACGGGCCAAGGCCTTGATGCGGACATGGTCGAAGCGATCTATGCCGACGGGTCGAATGCGCGCTATAGCTACGGAGAGAAAGACTTCGCCTCTCAATCCCGCCCACACCTGCTTACCGGACGATTCGACGCACTCGGAACGCGCATCGGCAGCTACCACTATGGTGCAGAGGGTCGCCCCCTTAAAAGCGAGGGTCCCGATGGCACCGGTTCGGCAATCGTGGGGTATATCTCCTCCGGCCTCACCACCATCACCGACGCCCGGCGGCAAGACCGCGACTACAGGTTCGAAACGATCAACGGACGCCGCCGCCTTACCGGCATCCTCCAACCCGCCGGCGCCGGCTGCCCCTCCGCCGCCAGCGCCCTGACCTACGACGACCAAGGCCGCATCCTCACCCGCAAGAACCACAACCAGCAGACCACCGCCTACGGCTACACCGAGGACGGCCGGTCCCTGGAAAACCTGCGCATCGAAGCGGTCGGCACGCCGCAGGAGCGCACGGTGCTCACCGACTGGCATCCGGACTTCCGCCTGCCGACGCGCATCCAGACGCTGCCCACCGGCGCGAATGGCGAATCCGCCGAGGCCGCGCAGACGTTGAGCCTGGACTACGACGCTCACGGCAATCTCCTTTCGCTCAAGGCAGAAGGCGCCAGCGCCGGCGCGCCACGCCGCTGGGCCTACACCTACGACGACGCCGGTCGCGTACTGACCGCCGACGGCCCGCGCACCGACGTCGAGGACATCACCCGCTTCACTTACTACCCGCAGGACGCCATCGGCTGCGCCGAGACGCCGGCCACGTGCGCTTATCGCCAGGGCGATCTGTGGAAGACGACCGATGCCCTGGGTCACGTCGCCGAAGTCACCCGCTACGACGGTGCCGGCCGCCCCCTGGCGATCACGGATGCCAACGGCGTCAAGACGGAACTGGCCTACACGCCGCGCGGCTGGCTGACCCAGTTGCGCGTGCACGGCGCCGCCGACGCCGTGACCACCTACGACTACGACGCCAACGGCCAGTTGACCAAAACCACCGACCCGGATGGCGTCACCCTGAGCTACACCTACGACGCCGCGCACCGCCTCACCGGCATCCAGGACGCGCTGGGCGGCCGTATCGATCTCACGCTCGACGCGGCCGGCAGCGTCACCGCCGAAACCGTCGCCGACGCCAACGGCCACGTGGTGCGCTCGCTCACCCGCGCCTTCGATGCCCTGGGCCGCATGAAGACGCTGACCGGCGCCGATGGCAAGGCCACTGCCTTCGAATACGACGCCCACGGCAACCTCACCAAGATCACCCGCCCGCTGGGCCAGGTAGTGCGGACCCAGTACGACGCGCTGGAACGGGTAGCCCAGCAGATCGGCGATGCCAGTGGCCTGAAGGCCACCATCACGCAGGAGCACGACAGCCAGGATCAGCCCGTCGGCGTCACCGACCCGAAGGGCCTGCTCACCCGCTACGACCGCAACGGGCTGGGCGACCTGCTGCAGCAGCACAGTCCCGATACCGGCGCCACCACCCAGGACGTGGATGCCGCCGGCAACGTCATCGGTCGTACGGACGCGCGCGGGCAAGTGCAGCAGCTGCTCTACGACGCGCTGAACCGCCCCATCGAAGCCAGCTTCGACGGGGCGCCCGAAGAAACCATCCGCTACGCCTACGATCACGCCGACGCCGCATGCCCCGTCGGCGAAACCTACGCCATCGGACGCCTTTCCCAAGTCAGCGACGCCAGCGGCCACACGGCGTACTGCTACAACGCCCTCGGCCAGCTCACCCGCAAGCGGCAGACCACCGGCGACACCACACTCGAACTGGCCTACGCCTACACACCGGCCGGCCGCCTCGCCTCGCTGCGTTATCCGGACGGACATACGGCGGTGTACTCCCGCGACGCCAACGGCTGGATCGCCAACGTGAGCGTGACGGACGCCCAAGGCGCCGACACCGCGCTGGTGAAAGACGCCACCTACCTGCCCTTCGGCCCGGTCGCACAATGGCGCTACGGCAACGGCCGCGCGCTCGCGCGCCACTACGACGCCGACGGCCGCCCCGTCACTATCGAAGACACCGCCCCCGGCGGACTCGCCACGAGCTTCGGCTACGACGCCAACGGCCGGCTGACCACTCTCGGCCAACCCGGCACCGACACACCGCTGCTCAGCTTCACCTACGACAACCTCGACCGCCTCACCGACACCCGCGACGGCCCCACCGGCACCGTGCTCGAAAGCTACCGCTACGACCTCACCGGCAACCGCCTCGCCTTCATCGACGCCCACGGCGAACAGGCCTACGACTACCCCGCCGACAGCCACCGCCTCACAAGCGTCGCCGGCCAGGAACGCCGCTACGACGCCATGGGCAACCTCCTCGCCGACGACACCCGTGGCCGCCAGTTCACCTACAACGCGATGGGCCGCATGGCCGAGGTCAGGCAAGGCGCCAGTGTGCTTCGCCGTTATGCGTACAACGCGTGGGGTGAGCAGGTGCGCAAGACGGATGGTACCGAGGCGGGCACGACGCTCACGCTGTACGACGAGGCCGGGCATTGGCTGGGTGACTACGACCATGCCGGCGAGCCGAAACAACAAACCGTCTGGCTTGGCGACCATCCCGTCGCCCTACTGCAAGCCGATCACACGTACTACCTGCAAAGCGACCACTTGGGCACACCGCGCGTAGTGATCGATCCGGAGCGGGATGGGGCGGTGTGGCGGTGGGATTTGAAGGGTGAGGCTTTTGGTAGCACGGCGCCGGATGAAGATCCGGATGGGGATGGCGCAGCCTTCGTGTTGGATACGCGGTTTCCGGGGCAGCGGTATGACCGGGCCACGGGGCTCTACTACAACTATCAGAGGGATTACGACTCCGTGATGGGGCGCTACGGCCAGAGCGACCCCATCGGTTTGGAGGGCGGAATCGGTACATATGCCTACGTGGCAGGGAACCCAATTTCATCGCGTGACCCAAGTGGAGAGTGCCCTTGGTGCCTAGTTGGAGCAATCGTAGGAGGTGGTGCCAATCTTGCGTTTCAGCTTTATCGAAATGGCAATAACTGGGATCAGGTTGACTGGCAGCAGGTCGGATTGTCCGCCGCAGGAGGAATGTTGACTGGCGGCATTGGTACTTTGACCGCAGTTGCGAAAGTCGGAGTTGTTGGAACTATTGCCGCCAATAGCATCGGAGGAGCAATTGTGGCCGGCCACCAGCAAATGGCAAGTAATTACCTGCAAGGAAAATGCCTTACGGATGGAATTGAAGACACCATGTTGAAGGGAGGAATTTTCGGTGGGCTGGGGGCCGGAACGGGTTACCTCACGAACGCAGCCGTCGGAGCGGCATCACGTGCTGCGTTCAATAATTTGACGCTCAATCAACAGTTATTTGCGACATCGAACGCTATAGCAGGCCCGTATTTATCGAAGTCTGCAGCAGCCTGGGCGGCCGGCGGCACTGTGACAGGAAATGCTCTATCCACAATTGTATCGAATGCAAATCAATAGATATGAAGATTTTTCTCTTTCGTCTCGGATTTATCATCATAGGCACTCTAATCGGCGGAGGGTGCGGGTGGCTTGGCGTTCTAATTTGCTATATTTTTAAAGTGAGCATGAACAGCCTTCAGGATTCGATAATTGTTCTAGGTTTTGGATCATTCGGATTGGCGACTGGGCTATGGACAGCTTTTACATTCAAAGCTCCACAATACGACTAGTTGATCGCCGACGAAGCTCTGTCACGTATTAACTTTCCACGCCAGCAACGGCCACTCAATTAAAAAATTTAGCCCATTAAAATTGAAGTTAATGAGAATTGCATAAAACGGTGATCCAGGTCATGCGGTCTGTTGATAGCGCCGACGGCCGCCCGTCACCCCGAGCTATCACCGGAATTTCCGAGCTAATTTGTAACAAAAATTTACAATAAACCCATCAAACAATCTGGATGTGCGGAATTAGAAGCATGATCAACGATTACTTGCTACTTATCTTGCATTTTACCGCCTGGTCCCCAGGCCTATTTGCCGCACTTCTTTGTTATGTACAACTCCTCCTCTTCTTCAATCGATTCAATAAAATCATTAAATGGACACTCGCATCGCTATCCTACGCAATTATGATACCGATAGGATTAGCGCCACTCATCACCTCAATGGATATCAACGGAGCCATTAAATCAGACGTGTCAAAAGGTAACGTAATAGCCGTGATTTGCCTACTTTACGCCCTCGCATGGACGCCAGCTTTCATTTACATAAGGAAATTTATTCCTCAATTACGTCGCGCAGGCTACTTAAGACCGACACCGCGCTGGTGAAAGACGCCACCTACCTGCCCTTCGGCCCGGTCGCACAATGGCGCTACGGCAACGGCCGCGCGCTCGCGCGCCACTACGACGCCGACGGCCGCCCCGTCACTATCGAAGACACCGCCCCCGGCGGACTCGCCACGAGCTTCGGCTACGACGCCAACGGCCGGCTGACCACCCTCGGCCAACCCGGCACCGACACCCCGCTGCTCAGCTTCACCTACGACCACCTCGACCGCCTCACCGACACCCGCGACGGCCCCACCGGCACCGTGCTCGAAAGCTACCGCTACGACCTCACCGGCAACCGCCTCGCCTTCACCGACGCCCACGGCGAGCAGACCTACGACTACCCCGCCGACCGCCACCGCCTCATCGGCGTCGCCGGTCAGGAACGCCACTACGCCGAGTATATGAGCTGGATAAATGTCGCCTAAAAAATTAACGACGGCAAAAGAACACCGAACATCCAAAAGCTCTAAGCCACGACCATACGCCATCCGAGCTGCACGAAGCAGGGCTGCCCGAAATAGCTTGGCAGCGCTGCATCTGATCCCTGCATTCCTTCTTGTCGCAACAACGACAACCTCTCTAGCCGAGTCCCTGAAAGGACTTCGCCAGCCAATTTTTTTTACTGCATTCACTTTGATGGCGCTCGCCTTCAACAGCGGTCGATTCAAGTACATCGCAAATCTGACCAGTTGCACGCCTGGTCAGGCGCCCGCTGGCGTTCTACGAAGCCTGAAAGGACTTACCGTCGCGGTGTTCTTGGCCTGCTGGACGTTGCTGGCAATTCACACATACCGGGGTTTTAGTGCCGATCGCTCGTCTCTCGGCGAACTCATGCTCGTCCCTTTCAGTTTGTCTCTATACACAAGAGGCTTGCTGTTTCTCTGGAGGCCCTTCTGGCCACTTGCCTTTCTTATCTGCATTCCCCTCACTTACATCATGGGCTTTGCGTGCCTGGCCATTGCCTTGCTCACTCGGGCTTCGATCAATACCTGAACACCGCCAACCCCAACTCCACCGCGATCAACACGATGATCGTCACCTCCAACAACCCCGCCCTGCTCACCGCCGCTTCGTCGTACAGCGCGGCATACGTGTCGCGCACGATCGCCAGCTTGCGGTCCACGGCGGCGCCGAGGGCGGGGACGCCGAAGAGTTCGAGGGTGGTGGTGTAGACACGGGCCAGGTAGGGATGGCCGGTGACCTGGAGGGCGTTGTCGACGCGCTCGGTCAGTTCTGTGACTTCGGCGACCAGGGTGTAGAGGTGGCGGGCGAGGCGCGAAAGGCGTGCGGGGGCGGTGATGGGAGAAACGGCGCGGGTGCGGTCGACCAGGTCGTACATGCGGGGCAGCTCGGCGTCGAGCAGCACGCTGTAGTAGCGCAGTTCCAGCAACTGGGCGTTGGCCACGTCGAGCACCGCCGCCACGCCGGCGTCGCCGTCGGGCTGGTACAGGAAGGCGCGGTCGCGGGTGATCACCACGCAGTCGTCGGCGCGATAGGCGAAATGGTGGCGCAGCAGCGCATCGCGCGTATCGCGGGAGAGCGGACGAGGGTCGGCGGCGAGCAGCGGGACCAGGTCCACGAGCTCGCGCAGGTCGCCCGTGGGCGGTTCGGCGAAAGCATCGACCACGACGAGTTGGTAGTCCTCCAGAATCACCGATGCACTGGGCCTTTCCAGCGCGTCGCCGATGCGCGCGGTCACACGTTCGAGCACCGCCTGCCAGGTGCTCGCATGCGGCGCGCCCATCGCCTCTTCGGCGTGCCGGGCGAAGGCCACGAAGACCGGCCAGTCCATGTCCCGTACGGTGAAGGCGACGGACAGGGTGACGGCACCGAATTCGTACAAGTGCGCGGCGACTTCCCCGACGACGACGGCGCCGCCGACCTTCACCTCCACGGGTTCCAGACGCAGTCGCACCGGCGGTTTGCCGAAGGCCAGCGCGCCCGGTCGCTCGTCGATCAGCGGCACATCCGCGCAGAGGTCCCGCGCGCGCTGCAGGTCGATCGCGTAGGCGACGTCGTAGAGCCGTTGCGTGATCACCCTGCCCCGGCTCACGGCGAGCACCGGCGCGGGGGATGCTTCGGCGCTCATGGCGGCACCAGTACGGCTGCGCCTTGCAGGCGCCCGGCGCGCAGGTCCGCCAGTGCGCGGTTGGCATCGGCCAGCGGATAGCGCCGCACGTGCGTCTGCACCTGCGCGCGCGCCGCGGCGGCTAGGAAGGCATGGCCGTCTTCGCGGGTAAGGTTGGCGACCGACAACAGACGTCGCTCTTCCCACAACAGGCGATAAGGAAAGCTGGGAATGTCGGTCATGTGGATGCCTCCGCACACCACCGTGCCACCTTTGCGCACGGCGGACAGCGCGATGGGCACCAGTTCTCCGGCCGGCGCGAAGATGATCGCGGCGTCGAGCGGTTCCGGCGGCGGTTCGTCGGTGGTGCCCGCCCAGGTCGCGCCCAGCGAGCGTGCGTGCACCTGCGCTGCGAGGTCACCGGGACGGGTAAAGGCATACACGCGCCTGCCCTCCGCGCGAGCCACCTGCACCAGGATGTGCGCGGCCGCGCCGAAGCCGTAGAGACCCAGCGCCTTCCCTTCGCCCGCCAGACGCAGCGCGCGTCCGCCGATCAAGCCCGCGCACAACAGCGGCGCGGCGAGCGCGGCATCGGGATAGTCGCGCTCGGGCAGCGGCAGGCAGAACGCCGCATTGGCGAGCACATGGGTGGCGTAGCCGCCGTCGCGGGTGCAGCCGGTGAATTCGGGCCGGTCGCACAGGTTCTCGCGTCCGTGCACGCAGTAATCGCAGACGCCGCAGGCACCGCCGAGCCAGGGCACGCCGACGCGGTCGCCGGGCTTCCACATCGATACGCCGGCGCCCAGCGCCTCCACCACGCCGACCACCTCGTGCCCCGGCACCACCGGTAGGCGCGCCTGCGGCAGTTCGTCATCGACCAGGTGCAGATCGGTACGGCAGACGCCGCAGGCCAGTACGCGCAGGCGCACCTCGCCCGGTCCCGGCACAGGGTCGGGGCGGTCCTCGCCGACCAGCGGCGTCATGGGATAACGCAACACCATCGCGTGCATGCGGACTCCGAAGCTAGGACTGGGCGCGGTGGCGCCCGTCGCGCCGCCACAGCGGCAGCAGGATGGCCAGCGTCAGCACGGCAAACGCTGCGCCAGCGGCGAAGGTGGCGCGCGAGCCGTAAGCGCTCCACAGTGCGCCGGCGATCACGCTCGCCGCCAGCATCGCCAATCCGCCCACCAGGTTGAATACGCCGAACGCCGTGCCGCGCAACGAGGGCGGCGCCACGTCCGCCACCAGCGTAGACAGCACGCCTTGCGTCATGCCCATGTGCAGGCCCCACAGCAGGATGCCTGCCACCAGGCCCGCCATGCCGCCGGCATAGGCGAGGCAGAGGTCCGCCGCTCCCAGCAACAGCAGCCCCGGCGGCAGCAACGCGACGCGCCCCACGCGATCGGCGAGCACGCCTGCCGGATAGGCGGTAAAAGCGTAGGCCACGTTCATCACCACCAGCACGGCCGGGATCAACGCCATCGCCAGACCCAGCTCCTTCGCCCGCAGCACGAGGAAGGCTTCGCTGAAGCGTGCCAGAGTGAACACGGCGGACACCGCGACGATCCACCAGTAGCGCGCCGGCAGCTTGCCCAGCTCGCCGCGCCAGTGCAGGCCGATGCCGCGCCATGCCGGCGGCCCGTCGGCCGGATCGCGCACCACGAAAGCGATCAGCGCGAACGAAGCGAACGCCGGAAGCACCGCGATCCAGAACACCGTGGGAATGTGGTCGGCCGTCGCCCACATCAGCACGATCGCCAATGCGGGTCCCAGGAAGGCGCCCACCGTGTCGAGCGACTGGCGCAGGCCGAAGGCCGCGCCGCGCAGGCCGGGCGGCGCCAGGTCCGCCACCAGCGCGTCGCGCGGCGCGCCGCGGATGCCCTTGCCGACGCGGTCCACGAAGCGCGCCGCGACCACCCAGCCCACCGTGGACGCCAGCGGAAACACCGGCTTGGTGAATGCAGCCAGGCCATAGCCGATCGCCGCCAGCAGCTTGCGCCGTCCCAGCCAGTCGGAGAGCGCGCCGGAGAAGATCTTGGTGATGGACGCCGTCGCCTCGGCCACGCCTTCGATGAAGCCCACCGTCAAGGTGGATGCGCCCAGCACGGTCACCAGATACACCGGCAGCAAGGCGTGGATCATCTCGGAGGAAACATCCATCAGCAGCGAGACGAAGCCTAGCTGCCACACGCCCGCGGGCATGCGCCGCCAGGCGCGCTCGCCGCTGGTCAGGGAATCGGCCATGCCGCCACTCCACGTCCTGCCATGCCCATGGGCCTCGCTCGTCGATCGTCCCGCTGCACCGGCCCGCGCTTCGTCGGACCGCACTTCGTCGAATCTCGCGCGCCATCGCTTGCCGTTGGCGGCAGTCTGTGCACCCTGCGGTGAATACACCGGCAAAGCTTAGAAAAGCCTTCGGCGATCGCGACTTGATCCACATCAATCCGCCCGGCGCCGGGCCAGTCTGTAATGCACGCAAGTCTCTTCCGCGGCACCCTTCGCCATGACGACCGGCAAGCCCAGCCTCATCGAGGCCTCCCGCCAGCGCATCCTCGTCTGGGACCTGCCCGTGCGGCTCTCGCACTGGCTGATGGTGGCCTGCTTCGCCGGCGCCTGGATCACGGCCGAAGAAGACCAGTGGCGGCGGCTGCATGCCGTGCTCGGCTACACCATGGCGCTGCTTGCCGCATTCCGCATTTTCTGGGGCGTGATCGGCACGCGCCACGCGAAGTTCAAGCATTTCGTGCGCGGCCCACGCGAGACCTGGCAATACGTCCGTCGCATGCTGCGCGGGAACCCGCCCCACTACACCGGGCACAACCCTGCCGGCGCAGTGGCGATCGTCGCGCTGCTGGCCATGACGCTGGCGGTCACCTTCTTCGGCTGGCTGGCGTATTCCACTCAGGCCGAGTGGCTGGGCGAAACGCACGAAGTGCTCGCCAACCTGATGATCGCCCTGGTCGGCCTGCACGTGGCCGGCGCGCTCGCGGGCAGCTGGCTGCACCGGGAGAACCTGGTACGGGCGATGGTCACCGGCCGCAAGCTGGGGCGGCCGGACGAAGCGACGGAGCGGCCCATGCTGCTGGTCGCGCTGATCATGCTCGCCTGCCTGGCGGAGTTCTGGTGGCTGGAATGGATCACGTAGCAAGCGCTGGAGCCTGCCATGCTCGAATTTCTCGTCGACATCGACCCGGACCGTGACGATACCGCCCTGCTGCGATTCGCCTTCGCCCTCGCCCGCCAGCACGGCGCGCGGCTGACCGGTCTGCAGGTGGTGATGCTCAGCCCCACTGCGATGCTGGCCATGCCGGACGCGATGCTGGTGCTGGACGAACAGGAGCAGGCCGCCCTCGGCCGCCGCGACTGGTGGCGCGAGCTGTGCCGCGGCCACGGCGTGGAAGGCGGCTGGGAGGCGTATCGCGGGTTCTACGAGGCGGTGTTGTCCAGGCGCGCGAGCTTCGCGGATTTCGTGCTCGGCAGGCTGTCGCGCGAAACGGCGCGTCTGGCTTCCGGTTTCAATCCGCTTGGCCGCGTGCTTTCCACCGACGCTGCGCCGATGCTGCTCGTGCCGGAGCACTGGCCCGGCAAGGACGGCGTGCGCAAGGTAGCAATCGCCTGGAACGGTTCCACCGAGGCCGCTCGCGCGATCCGCGCGGCGGCACCGCTGCTGCTGCGCGCCGACGAGATCGTGGTGCTGGACGGCGCCTCGCGCGTCCGCGCCAACGCGCGGCGCATTCCGTTGGCGCTGGACCACTGGCTGGAGCGCCACGCGCTGCAGGCGCACTGGGAAATCCTCGACGAGGAAGATGACAACGGCCAGTCCCTCCACAACCGCGCGAGCGGCCGCGGTGCCGACCTGCTGGTGATGGGCGCCTGGGGACATTCGCGCGCGAACGAGTGGCTGCTCGGCGGCGCCACGCGATACCTGCTCCAGCACAGCGAGGTCCCGCTGCTGGTGGTCGAGGCGTGATCCCGGCGGCATCCACGCCGCCTCCCGTCACCGGCCTGAGCGAGGCCGCGGCGCGCGAGCGCCTGCGGCGCGACGGCCCCAACACGCTGCCCGCCAACCGGCCCAGGTCGCTGTGGGCGATCGCGCGCGGTGTGCTGATCGAACCGATGTTCCTGATGCTGCTGTTCGCCGGCGCCGTCTACCTGGCGCTGGGCGAACGCACGGACGCGGTGTTCCTGCTGGCCTCGGTGCTGGTGATCATCGGCATCACGCTGGCGCAGGAACGCAAGACGCAGCGCGCGCTGGAAGCCTTGCGCGACCTCTCCGCGCCGCTGGCGCGGGTGATCCGCGATGGACGCGAACGACGCGTGTCCTCGGCGGACGTGGTGCGAGACGACGTGCTGGTCTTGCGCGAAGGCGACCGTATCGCGGCGGACGCGGTCATGCTGGAAGGCCTTCTGGAAGCCGACGAATCGCTGCTCACCGGCGAGTCGGTGCCGGTGGCAAAGCGCGCATCGGGCGACGGCGCGACAGTGTTCGCCGGTACCCTGGTCACGCGCGGCCAGGGCATGGCGCGCGTGACCGGCGTTGCCGCGGACACCGCGGTCGGCCGGATCGGCCAGGCGCTGGCATCCACCGTGGAAACCACCTCCCATCTGCAGCGGGCCTCGCGCGGGCTAATCCGCCGCTTCAGCCTCGCCGCGCTGGTCTGCGCCATCGGCCTGACCCTGCTCAACTGGCTGTGGGATGGGCATCGCCTGCTCGACAGTCTATTGGCGGGCGTCGCCCTGGCGATCGCGATCCTGCCCGAGGAATTCCCGGTGATCCTCACCGTGTTCCTCGCGCTCGGCGCATGGCGCATCGCGCGGCAGCGCGTACTCACCCGTCGGATGGCGGCGGTGGAGACGCTGGGCGCCATCACCGTGCTGGCCGCGGACAAGACCGGCACGCTCACACAGAACCGCATGACGCTGGCGAAACTGGATACCGGCAAAGACACGTTCCATGCCGATGCCACGCCGCTGCCGCCAAGCTTCCATGAACTGGCCCGCCTAGCCCTGCTGGCGACACCACCGCGCTCGGCCGATCCGATGGAGCACGCCATCCGCGCATTCGGGGCGCAACATCTCGGCGAGCGGGACTTGGTCCTCGCCGATCGCGCGGTCAGGGAATACGCGCTGACGCCCGAGCTGCTGGCCATGAGCCGCGCGGTGCCGTTGGCCGATGGGCATTTCGCGATCGGCACCAAGGGGGCGCCCGAGACCGTGATGGAGCTGTGCGGGCTCGACTCGGCCGAACAGCAGCACTGGGACCGCCGCGTGCGCGCCATGGCGGACCGCGGGCTGCGCGTGCTGGCGGTGGCGGCGGCCGGCTGGCGCGGCCCCTCCTGGCCGGCCACGCAGCGCGGTTTTCATTGCCGTTTCATCGGCCTGATAGGGCTGATCGATCCGCCGCGCGAGGACGCACGCGCCGCCGTCGCGGAATGCCGCGCGGCAGGCATTCGCGTGCTGATGATGACCGGCGACCACGAAGCCACCGCGCGGGCCATTGCCGCGCAGGTCGGCCTGAGTGCCGCGCCGCGGGTGCTCTCTGGCGCGGACGTGGACGCGCTCGGTGATGAGCAGCTCGCGATCCGGCTCGCCGAGGTCGATGTGTGCGCGCGCGTCCAGCCCACGCAGAAGCTTCGGCTCGTGCGCGCGCTGCAGCGGCGCGGCGAGGTGGTGGGCATGACCGGCGACGGCGTCAACGACGCTCCCGCGCTGAAGGCGGCCGACGCTGGTGTCGCGATGGGTGGCCGTGGCACCGACGTAGCCCGCGAAGCGGCGGCGCTGGTACTGCTGGACGACAACTTCGCCAGCCTGGTTGCCGCGATCCGGCAAGGACGACGCATCTACGACAACATCACCAAGGCCACCCGCTTCGTGGTGGCGGTGCACGTGCCGGTGGTGGCGCTGGCCTTGCTGCCCAGCCTCCTGCATTGGCCGATCCTCTTGATGCCGGTGCAGATCGTGCTCTTGGAGCTGCTGATCGACCCGGCCTGCTCCATCGTGTTCGAAGCGGCGCCTGCCTCGCCCGACAGCATGCGCCGCCCGCCGCGCCCCATCGGCGAATCGCCGTTCCGCTTGGCCAATCTTGGCTATGGCGTGGCGCAGGGCGCCGGCCTCGCAGCGATCCTGGCCATGACTTACGGATCGGTGCTCGCGGTGAGGGATGCCGCGGAGCTCGCGCGCGGTACCGCTTTTCTCGGCCTGATAACGGCGGTGCTGCTGTTGACGCTGGCCAACCACCAGCCGGCGCTGCCGTGGTGGCGGATCGGCTGGCGGGAGAATCCCTGGCTCCTGTGCATCCTGGCCGCAGGAATGCTCATGCTGGCCGCGGTGGCCGCGTTCGCGCCGTTGCGCGAAGCGGTCGGTCTGGGCGAGCTGGATGGCGATGCGCTGGCCCTGCTCCTGGCGCTGGTGCTTGCCTGCACTGCTTGGCTGGAAGGTACTCGACGCGCGCTGTGCCGCTGGTGGCCGTCGCTGGCCGACGGCTGATCTTCGCATTGACGCAGGTCAACATGGGTGGGCGCCAGCTCCGCTTTGATGGCTTCATCGCGAGAAGGAGCGAGCATGAAAATCCTGCTGCCCGTGGACGGAAGCACCTACAGCACGCGCGCCGCCCGCTATCTGGTCAAGCACTGGCCGGTCGATGCCGCGGTGACGCTGCTCAACGTGGACGCACCGCTGCGCGAATCGATCGCGGGCCATCTGGACGCGGACAGCGTAGCGCGCTTCCATCTGGACAACGGCACCGCCGCGCTCAAGCCGGCCAGGCGCGTACTCGCCAAGGCGGGCCACCTGTTCGAGGAGCGGCTGCTGGTCGGCGATCCGGGCACCGAGATCCTGCATCTCGCACAGCGCGGGCGCTATGACCTGGTAGTGATGGGCTCGCACGGGCGCGGCGTGCTGAAGAGCCTGTTCCTCGGCTCGGTGGTGGTAAAGGTGTTGTCCGGCTCGAACGTGCCGGTGCTGGTGGTGCGCTGAGGCGCGTCATGTTCCGTCGCCTGCTGGTTCCCATCGATGGCACGTCCACGGCGCTGGAAGCGGTGGACGCGGCCATCGCCGTGGCACGCCTCTCCCACGCGACGCTCCACGTGCTCCATGTGGTGCCCTCGTTTCCTTCCGTGGCGTATCTGGCCGAACGCGTCCATGCGACGCGCGACCTGTACGAGGAGGAAGCCGCCGCGCGAGCGCTCGTCTGGCTCAGCGAGGCGCGCGAACGCGTGCTCGGCGCGGGCGTGCCCTGCGAGAGCAGCTATACCTTCGCCGCCCGCATCCATGAAGCGATCGTCGACGCCGCGCGGGACTATGACTGCGACCTGATCGTGATGGCCGCGCCCCTGCACCTGGGCCTGCTGCCGAGCATGTTCACGCGGGAAATGCGGGCGGTGATGCAGGCTAGCGACGTTCCCGTGCTCGCCTGGCGCTGACCCATGCCCGACGCAACGGATGCGCGTTCCAGCCCCCGTCTCCCGCTGCTGTTGCTGGCGGCGTTCGCCGCGATCTGGATCGCGCTCGCCATCGCGCCGCTGTACCGGCAGGACTGGCTGCTGGAAAACGCGCTCGTGCTGATCGCGGTGCCGCTGCTGGTCTACGGCTATCGGCGGATACGTCTGTCGAATGCGGCTTATCTGGCGCTGTTCGTGTTCTTCGCATGTCACGAAGTCGGCGCGCATTACACCTACTCCAAAGTGCCTTACGAGTTGTGGCTATCGCACGTTGGCCTGTCGCTGGCCTGGCTGGGGCGCAACAGCTACGACCGGCTCGTGCATTTCCTTTACGGCCTGCTGGTGACGCCGGCTGCCGCCGAGTTGTTCGCCGCCGTGGCGCCGCCGCGCGGCATCTGGCGCGGGATCCTGCCGGTGAGTTTCATCATGTCGCACTCGCTGCTTTACGAGTTGATCGAGTGGGCCGCAGCCACGGTCTTCGGCGGCGATCTGGGCATGGCCTATCTCGGCACGCAGGGCGACTCCTGGGATGCGCAGCACGACATGCTCGCCGCCACGGTGGGAAGCGTGGTGGCGATGACGCTGCTGCTGATCGCGCGGCGTGGGGAACTGACGCCACAGCTCACACGCCAACGCCGCGGACAGGTGCGCCATCGCCACGTGAATCCATGAACGATCGGGGGCCAGCCGGACGAGGGCATGGCTGCCGGGCACGCCTCTTGCTGCACTGAGGCACCCCTTTCGCCAGCGAGGCCGCCGATGAATACCGCACGCGCCCAATTGCTCGACTGGTTGCGCAACGCGCATGCCATGGAAGTGCAGTCGGAGGAGATGCTGAAGACGCACATACGCCGCCTTCACCATTACCCGCAGCTGCGGGACCGCATCGTCAGCCATTTGGCGGAGACCTGCGAGCAGCAGGCGAAGCTGGAGCACTGCCTGCGCGAGATGGGTGGCGAGCCCTCCGGCTTGCGCGAGTTCAGCGCACGCTTCCTCGCGCTCGGCCACGGGCTGCTGCAGGTGGCTTCTACCGACGAGGTGGTGAAAAGCCTGGTGCTTACGTATTCCTTCGAGTCGATGGAAGCGGTGGTCTACCGC
Organism: Dyella sp. BiH032; assembly: GCF_031954525.1. Lineage (NCBI taxonomy): Bacteria > Pseudomonadati > Pseudomonadota > Gammaproteobacteria > Lysobacterales > Rhodanobacteraceae > Dyella > Dyella sp. BiH032. The sequence goes on along the minus strand of NZ_CP134867.1, from coordinate 2,524,805 downwards.
ACGCTCATGACCTCCGCGGAGGTCGCCGCGCAACCGGAAATCGCCGGCGTGTGCGAAGACATCCTGCGCCAGGAGGAAGCGATGGCCGAGTGGTTGCGCGAGCATCTGCCGGACATCGTGCGGCAGTACCTGGTGCGCCTGGAGCTGCCGGGCATCCAGGCGAAGCGCTGAGTCGCGGCTAGCGGCCCGCCTCGCCGTCATCGGGCGGCGAGCGGTCGCGCCGCAGCGCATTGACCACCAGGCCGAAGCCGATGATCGCGGCCAGCGCGAACATCACGGTCGCAACGTAACCGTAGCCCGTGCCGGGCGGTGCCACGCGCGCGATCAGCGCGCCGGCGATCAGCAGCGCCGCCGTGATCACCCCGGCGGCGATGCGGTTGGCGATCTTCTGCAGGTTCTCGATGAGATGCGACTCCTCGAGCCCATCGATGCGCAGGCGCAAGCGGTTGTCGGCGAGCGTCTCGATGAAACGCCCGAGCTGCCCCGGCGCGTTGATGGCGAACTTCTGCGCCTCCAGCAGAAGCGAACCGCCCTTGGCCTGCGAAACAGGGCTGATCAGCTGCGAGGCGACCACTTCGAGCAGGCGCCGACGCATCAGTTCGCGCGTCGGCAGGTCGTGCGCCAGCCGCTCCAACGCCGGCTCCAAGTTCAGCAGCGCGCGACCGAGCAGGCTCAGTTCCGCCGGTGGACGCAGGCCGTTGTCGGCGCCGATGCGGGTAAGCGCGAGCAGCAGGCGGCCTTCCTCCAGCCGGCTGCGATCGCTGGAGCTGGCGTAGCGCAGAACCGCATTGCAGACGGCGCGCCGGTAGGCGGCCCGGTCCAGTTCCGGCAGCACCACGCACAGACGCTCGCAGATGTCGGCCACGCCGTCGCCATCGCCGTCGGCGGCGGCCAGCATCAGGCGCAACAGGTCGTTGCGCATGGCCGGCGACAGGCTGGTGACCATGCCGAAGTCGAGCAGGCACAGGCGCCCGTCGTCCATCATGACCAGATTGCCCGGATGGGGATCGGCGTGGATCAGGCCGTGCACGAAAACCTGGTCGACGTAGGCCGAAAGCAGTTGTCCGGCGAGCCGTGCGCGAGCCAACTGCTGCCCTTGCGGCCCCGGCGCGGCGCCGAGCTTGTGGCCACGCACGCGCGCCATGGTGAGCACGCGCGACGTAGTGAATTCGAAGTACGGCGTGGGAATGTACAGCGCGTGGTAGTCCTCCAGATTGCGGCCGAACGTATCCAGATGATTGGCTTCGGCCACGAAGTCCAGCTCGTTGAGCAGGCTGCGCCGCAGCTCGGCGATCCACGGCACGAAGCCGTAGCGGCGGCCGACTTCGGTGTGCCGTTGCGCGGTCATCGCCAGGCGTTCGAGCGCATCGAGATCGGAGCGGATGCGCTGCGCGATGCCGGGACGCTGCACCTTGACCACCGCGTCCATGCCGTCCGGCAGCACGACCGCGTGCACCTGCGCCAGCGAGCCCGCGGCGAGCGGCACGGGGTCGAATGCGCGGAATACCATCTCGGGCGGCGCGCCGAGTTCGCGCGTCAGCACCGTGCGCACGGCCTCGGCATCGATCGGTTCGACGCTGTCCTGGATGCGCGTCAATGCCTCCAGGTACGGTGCGCGCACCAGGTCCGGGCGGCAGGACAGCGCCTGCCCCAGCTTGATGAAGGCCGGCCCCAGGCGTTCGAGATCCTCCACCAGGCGTTGCGGTTGGCGGCCGTCCGTGAGATCGGCTGGGCGCCGATGGCCGGGCACGCCGCGCAGCACGCCGGCACGGCGGTAGCGCATGACGAACAGGGCGATGCGCGAGTAGCGCGAGAGGTAATTCATCCGCCCCGCTCCGCGTGGCGGCGCACTGTTGCGCCGCCGTGCCGGGCCGTCGCCAGATACAGGCCCAGCCCGAACACCGCATAGACGCCAACCATCGACGCGCGGCTCAGATGCGCCTCGAAACCGGGACGCAGGCGCTTGGGCGTGACGGTGTAGTCCACCGCGGCGGCGAACAGGCCTACGACTGCGGCGCGCCGCAGTTGCACGCCGCGGCTCGCGGTCGGTCGGCGCGCGTTCCAGGAAGCGTAAAGCGCGCTCCACAGAAACGAACACCCCTGGTGGACGGCGTAACCGACCAGCGTGTAGCGGATGCTTCTTTTGCGCCGGCGGCGCGCGCGCCTGCCCCATAGCCACTGGCTGGTCGCGTTGATCCCCGCACTGGCGGAGCCGGCGTTGCGCAGGCTGCACGCCGCCACCATCAGTTCCGAGGCGATGCCTGCGGAAACGCCCGCGCGAAGCGCGCTGGTCAGCGTCGAAGGCGGGTGGAAGGAGCGATGACCGGCGGTCGGAGCGTGCATGGAAGTCGTCGTGGAAACGGACGCGCGCGTCCCGTGAATGCCATGGTCGGCGCTTGAGGCTGAAAGTCGCGCCTGTGACGGATGAACAGACTCATCCACAACGCCACAATGAAACACTTTCATTCGGGTGGAAGAAATTGCACGCGCCGCTGCCTGGCATGAACGCATGCCACCGCGCAGTCTCCGCGTTCACCGTGGTCCGACGTCACGTTCACCGGCGACGCGCGATCAATCGCCTCGTTCCTCCCGCATCGAGCGCGCACCAGCCGCACTCATCCATCGACATCAACCCAGCAGGAGCCAGGCATGAATGCGATCGATTTGCTCATCAGCGACCACCGCACCGTCAAGAAGCTGCTCGAAGAGCTGTCCGAAACCACCACGCGCGGCGTGAAGACCCGCGAGTCGCTGGTCGAGAAGATCGGCGTCTTGCTGAAGGCGCATACCACCATCGAGGAAGAGATCTTCTACCCGGCATTCAAGAATGCGGGCGACCAGGAAGCAGCGAAGATGTTCTACGAGGCCATCGAGGAACACCGCGCCGCCGGCGAACTGGTGCTGCCCGACCTGCTGCAGACCGAGGCCAGCGGCGAGCAATTCTCCGGGCGCGCGAAGGTGCTCAAGGAGCTGGTGGAACACCACGTGCAGGAAGAGGAGCGCGAGATGTTCCCGCAGGCCAAGAAACTGCTCGACGCCGACCAGCTGAAGGAGCTGGGCGAACAGATGTTCCAGCGCAAGCAGGAGTTGCTGAAGGACAAGGAAGCGCTGCTGCAGGAGACCCTCAGCGAGCGCGCCTGAGGCAGGCGGAGCGGACCAGGCGGGTTGGGGTGAGCCGGGTGTGCGCCGGCACGATGCGTGACCGTGGAGCGCCCGGACCGGTGCAACGAGCGCTCACCCCAACCCGCCTGGCCCGCCGGTGCGGGACGCTACTCGCCCGGCGCGCTGGGACGCGCTATCGTTCTGCGTTCTCCACAGCAGCACGAGCGACGTACCGTGATCGAATGGGTCGGTTTCGACGGCGATGACACCCTCTGGCACAGCGAGGGCTATTACCAGGAGGCCCATGCCGAATTCGAGCAGATCGTGGGCCGCTATGTGGACCTCGCCAACCTGCGCTTGCACGATCGCCTGCTGGCGGTGGAACGGCGCAACATCAAGCTGTTCGGCTACGGCGCCAAGGGCATGACGCTCTCGCTGCTGGAGGCGGCGATCGAAGTCACCGGTTCGCGCATCAGCGCGGCCGACCTGCACCGCATCATCGGCATCGGCAAGAGCGTGCTCAGCCACCCGGTGAAACTGCTGGACGGCATCCGCGACGCCGTGGAAGCGGTGGCGGCCACCCATCGCATCGTGCTGATCACCAAGGGCGACCTCTTTCACCAGGAACAGAAAGTCGCCGCCTGCGGCCTGGCCGACCTGTTCCATCGCATCGAGATCGTCTCCGAGAAGGACGAGCGCTCGTATGGCCGTCTGTTGGAGCAGTTCGGCGTAGGCGCCGAGCGCTTCGCCATGGTGGGCAATTCGCTGCGCTCGGACATCGCGCCCGTGGTGCAACTCGGCGGCTGGGGCATCTATATGCCCTACCACGTGACCTGGGCGCACGAGACCGACACCGACTTCGCCGCCGCTTCCCCGCGCGTGGCGCAGGTGAAGGATGCCAGCGGCATTCCTGCTGCGCTGGCCGAGCTGGGTCTGCGCGCGGCGGCGTGAGGGTGCAGCGATGAATGCCGATGCCTTGCCCGACCGCGACGCCGACCGAGGCCTGGCCGAGGATCGCGAGCGGCTGCGCCGGTTCGTGGACGCGCATCCGCGGCTGTTCGTGCTGACCGGCGCGGGCGTCAGCACCGACTCGGGCATTCCCGACTACCGCGACAACCAGGGCGACTGGAAGCGGCCGCAACCGGTGACGTACCAGGCCTTCATGGGCGACGAGCGCACACGCCAGCGCTACTGGGCGCGCAGCCTGGTCGGCTGGCGGCGCTTCTCCCGGGCGCATCCCAATGCTGCGCACCTGGCGCTGGCCCGGCTGGAAGCGGCCGGCGGCGTGGAGACACTGCTCACCCAGAACGTGGACGGGCTGCACCAGGCCGCCGGCAGCCGCAAGGTGATCGATCTGCACGGTCGGCTGGACCGCGTGCGCTGCATGGCCAACGGCCATCTGCTGCCGCGTGTGGAGTTCCAGGTCGCCCTGGAGACGCGCAACCCCGAGTGGGCAGCGCTGGACGCCGGCGACGCGCCGGACGGCGATGCGGATCTGGAAGGCCACGATTTCTCGCGCTTCCAGGTGCCGGACTGCCCCGTCTGCGGCGGCCTGCTGAAGCCGGACGTGGTGTTCTTCGGCGAAGGCGTGCCGCGCGAGCGGGTGCAGGCCGCCATGGCGGGGCTGGGTGCGGCGGACGCCGTGCTGGTGGCCGGGTCTTCGCTGATGGTGTTTTCGGGGTTCCGTTTCGTGAACGCCGCCGCCAAGGCCGGCAAGCCCATCGCGGCGGTCAATATGGGGCGCACCCGGGCGGACGCCTTGTTCAGCCTGAAGGTGGAACGGCCGGTCGGCACCGCCCTGGCCTTCCTTGCCTGACGTCCAAGCGGGCCCTAGCGGCTCGCGCGCTGCCCGCTTTTGTAGCAGAGTAGGGATTCCCGGCACGGCCATGGCCGCGTCCGGCTCGTTCATGATTGACCAGCGTCAAGAGGCGCGCCCCGCGCCTCGGTTAGAAATGGCGGGTACCACCCGCGCCTTTCCTCCAGCGGTCGAGTCGAGCCATGAGTGCGATGCCCCATCCAGGCCAGCAGCCCCAACGGATTCCTTCCGCCAAGGTGCCCCGGCCCCCTGCCTCGGCCATGGTTGCGCTCTGCGATACCTACGACGGCTATCTCGCCAAGGCCACCAAGGCCCGCGCCACCCTGCTTCGCCGATACGAGCCCAAGGCACTGCATGCCTGGCGGGTGAACCTGCGCCGCCTCACTGCCACCTTGGACCACGTGGCGTCCGCCCTGCCCGGCGAACAGCCGGGCGGCCTGCTCGACCAGCTCAAGCAGTTCCGCAACGCTACCGGCGGCGCCCGTGACCTCGACATCCTGATGGACGAGACCCTGCCCGCCTTCGTCAACTGCGGCGAGCATGGCGACCGGATCGACCAGGCCTTGCTGCACGCACTGAACGCCAAGCGCGTACAGCTTCATCGCGATACGGTCGAGGGCCTGAAGAAGACCCGGCTGACCATGCCCACGCACACTTTCCATGCCTGGGTCGACGTGCATCGCGGCGTGACCGACGACGAGCTGCGCGCGGCCGCCGGCCACCTGATCGACAGCCGCGTGCGGCAACTGCGAAAACGCGCCGCCCGCATGCACGACAACCGCGAACGCCTGCACCGCGCCCGCACGGCGACCAAAAAACTTCGCTACACGCTAGAACTGTTCCAGCCCCTGTTCCCGCGCGACGCCACCCAAGCCTGGCTGGACCGCCTGGCCGAAGTGCAGACCCACCTGGGCGAAGCCCATGACCGCCTAACCGCCCGCGCCCTGTGCAAGGAGCTGCTGCCTGAGGCCAAGGATCACCCCCAGCTGAAAGCGCTACGCCGCTGGACGAAGCACACTGCGGCGGATGCCGCCGGGAAAGCGGAGAAGTCGCTGGATCATCTGTGGAAGCTGGGGCACCACTGGCGCCACTGAGCGCTTACCGGCGCGAGCGGAAGAACTCGCGCAACATCGCCGACGACTCCTCGGCCAGCAACCCGCCGTCCACTTGGATGCGATGGTTGTGGCGCTCCGATATCAACGTATCGAACACGCTGCCCGCGGCACCCGTCTTCGGATCCGCCGCGCCATAGACCACCCGCCCCACCCGCGCATGCACCATCGCCATCGAGCACATGGCGCAGGGTTCCAAGGTCACGTACAGGGTGGCGCCGGTGAGCCGGTAATTCCCCACCTTCTCGCCCGCCGCGCGCAGCGCCTGGATCTCGGCATGGGCGGTGGGATCGTTGAGGGTGATATTGCGGTTCCAGCCGAGGCCGACGATCTCGTCGTCCAGCACGAGCACGGCGCCCACCGGCACTTCGTTCTCCGCATCGCGCGCATGCGCGGCCAGTTGCAAGGCGCGGCGCATGTAGCGTTCGTCCTGGGGGGAGAACGCGGAGGGGGCCGGGTTAAGGGAAATATCGTTCATTCAGTGGGATACGCGGAGCTCTTCGCAGGGATTGTCGCACGGTGGCCTGGACGTGGCACTGCGGAGCGATCTTCGAATACCTATGCAGCTCCGCTTCGCATACGCCGGCATGACTTCGGCATACAAGGACGGCCGCCAAGTTTCCAAATCACGGGTGCGCTCCGCCCGCCTCCCTGGCGAAAGCGAGCAGCAGCTGGCTCAACCGAACCGGCTGCTCCTGCTGGATCCAGTGACCGGCGCCGTCGATCAGCTCGATGGCGCCCATCCTGGTTGTCGCCCTCGTCGTCATGAGATCGAGCGCGCCTGGCGCCGAATAGGTACCCCAATCGCTTTTCCCGCCGATGAAGAGCGATGGGACATCGATCGTCCGGCCCGAAAACAGACGCAACTCAGCATTTAGCTCAGGATCGGAAAAGACCCGATACGCCTGCAAGGCGCCTTGAAACCCGGTGCGCTCATACTCCTGCGTATACACCGTAAGCTCGGCCTCGGTGAGCCATTGGCAGGACAAGACGTCCGCATCGGAAGGTCGGAACGGAGCGACGGTCTCGGGCATCGTTTTGCCGAGATCCATCACGTAATAAGTGGGCATCTGTGCAAGATGTGTGGCGGTTCGCCCCTGCAACGGATGTGGCTTGTTTCCCGGCCAATCGGCGCTCTTGACGTAGAAAAACGCACGAAGAAACGCGTGCAGGCCTTGAGGCGGATGCCACATGTCATCGTTCGCCTGCCGCGCGCTCAGGTATTGCTGATAGTGCTCTCTCGGCGGATCGAGCGCCGCCAGCGCGGCTGCCAACGTTTGATTGTCATTGTTCGCTTGAGCCGCCGGCGCCTCGCTTTGCGCGGTGTCGAACGGAAACGCCGGCGGCCCGGGAAACGGTGCGCTCATCAGCACCAACGAAGGAAAGACGTCAGGCCGGGCGAGCGCGCAATACGCCGCCACGGGCGAGCCAAGGTCGTGCCCGACGAGCATGGCCGTTCGCCGATATCCCAATGCCGAGACCAGCGCGAGGGCATCACGCGTCATGTTCAAGAGGCCGAACGGCGCGAGCGGGGTGTCATAGCGATTCACCCAACCGGTGGTGCGGCCAAAGCCCCGCTGGTCGGGCGCCACGACGTGGTACCCGGCGTCAGCCAGCATCGGGATGAGGTGACGCCAGCCGTAAGCCAGATCCGGAAAGCCGTGCAGGAGCAGTGCGAGCGGCCGGCCGGCGCTTTCGTAACCGGCCTCGAGAACATGAACATCGAGGCCATTGACCCCGTAGATCATGCGCGAACGCACTCCCTTGGGGAGCGTCCCTTCGCCATATGTGGATGCTTTCAAGTCAGATCCTCCCCGCGGGTTCGCGCGCGCCGGTCGAGGCCAGGCTGGCCGCCGCCACGACGGCTGTCGGGACATCGATGGCGTGAAATTGGCGGACTGGCTCAGGCTCCGCCTCAAACTATGGCATTCGCCATAGTATGTCGATCGCCATAGCGATACAAGCAAACGTGTTATGTTGGCTGCATGCCACGCAAGACCAACGCCCGCGCTAACGCCATTGCCACCGCCCAACGGCTGTTTCGCATCCAGGGCTACACTGCGACTGGATTGAGCCAGATCATTGAAGAAAGCGGTGCACCCAAAGGATCGTTTTACTTTCACTTCCCACGCGGCAAGACACAGCTCGCGGAAGAAGCGATCGACCAATACGTCGCGAATAGGATTGCGGTTTTGCAGGATATCTCTGCGAATACGACAGGCGATGCCCTGAAATTTGTCCGCCAGATTTTCAAAACATTCGCCGCCGAGATGATCGCTTCCGATTTCCAATACGGATGCCTGATGCAAAATCTGGCGAATGAGCTACCCGCACTCGACGCCGAGCTGACCCAGCGGGTCGCGCGCGGATTCGTCGATTCGACCGCAGTCATTGCGGCGCATTTCAGGGGGTGTGGCTTCACTCCCGCACGCGCATCTTCTACCGCATCCGCATTGGTAGCGGCCCTCGAAGGCGCGCGAACGATCGCCCGCCTGGAGCGCACGTCGGCTATATTCAAAACGCTGGCGAAAGTCAGTGCCCAGCAGTGCTCACTACCCGGGCCGCGCCGCACGGCCTAGGTGTTTCGCTTGACGCAGGCGCCCGCCAGGATGAAGTCGACGCCGGCAACGAATTGTTGGCGATCGTCATGCTCGCTCAGCTGCGCCGCCACTCGCCGAAGAAATGGGTGCGATTCGGGATCGTCCCGAATCCAGCCCGTGGCTACGCCCTCCAGCCACGCCTTGCGATCCGTTGCGCCCGGAACCGTGCGGGCATTGGCCGCGTTCTGGCCGGCCACGCCGAGGATGTAGTTGGTCAGCGCTGAGGCGCAGTCGAATTGTGCATCCGCGGGAACACCAAGCGGCTGGAGCCATCCCCCGATGCGTTCGAAGATCTCTCCAACAGCGGCATGCCATGGTTCGCGGGAAAGATGGGCGCCAATCCAGGGGTGAGCGTCAATCGCATCGAATACCGCGAGCGCGATCGCGCGGATCTCGGCCTTTGGCTCCTCTTCCTTGGCCACTTTCGCCATGGCGCGGGCGAGGACGTCGCCCGTCGCGGCGGCAAGCAGGCGGTTCCTGTCGGCGACATGCCAGTAGATGGCCCCGCTGCCCGTCGCCAGATGTGTCGCCAGCGCCCGGAAGGTCAGAGCGGTCTCCCCGCGCGCATCGAGAATCTCGATCGCTGCCTCGACAATCCGCGCCTTGGAAAGGGCGTCCGTGCGCCGCGCTGTCTGATGGGCTCGTTTAGGCATGCACCCACCATGACATATATGGAACACCGTTCCAATCCTTGCTATACATGGAACGTCGTTCCAATCGTCCCGAGGCCTCGCCATGACCACTTCCGTCACCATTGTTGGTGCAGGCCTGGGCGGCCTGACCCTCACCCGCGTGCTGCATGTCCACGGCATCGCTGCCACGATTTATGAAGCCGAGCCCTCCGCGCACGCTCGCAGTCAAGGCGGCCAGCTCGACGTTCACGAACACGACGGTCAGCGCGCGCTCGCTGCCGCCGGCCTGACGGATGCATTCCGCGCCATCGTTCACGACGGTGGCGACGCGATGCGCGCGCTCGACCGACACGGCCATGTGCTGCTCGACCAACCCGGGGACGGCAGGCGTCCCGAGGTGCTCCGGGGCGACCTGCGGCGAGTCCTCATCGACTCCCTGCCTGCGGGGACGATCCGGTGGGGGCGGAAGCTAGCCGGCGTCAGGCCGCTGGGCGGCGGTCGTCACGAGCTGACTTTCACGGATGGCTCGACGGTCGAGACCCAATGGCTGGTCGGCGCCGATGGCGCCTGGTCGAAGGTGCGCCCGCTGGTGTCGGACGCGGAGCCCGCCTATGTCGGCGTGTCCTTCGTCGAGACCTACCTGCATGACGTGGATCGGCGGTTCCCCGCCACGGCCGCGGCAGTTGGGGCCGGCGGGATGTTCGCGCTCGAACCGGGCAAAGGAATTAGCGCGCACCGCGAGCCGGATGGCGTGCTGCACACCTACGTTCAACTGATGCGACCGGCGGCGTGGTTTGCGGACATCGACTTCAACGACACCGCGACTGCGAAAACCCGGATAGCCTCCGAGTTCGACGGGTGGACATCGGCGCTCACCACGTTGATCACCGGTAGCGACACGGGGCTGGTCCTGCGAACGGTCAACGCGCTGCCAGTGGGTCACCGATGGGCTCGTACGCCAGGCGTGACGCTGCTCGGCGACGCCGCACATCTGTCGCCGCCGGCCGGCGACGGCGCAAACCTGGCGATGCTCGACGGGGCCGAGCTTGGCGAGGCCATAGCCGCACGGCCTGGAGACATCGAGCATGCACTAGCTACCTATGAGGCGGCGATGTTCTCGCGCAGCGAGGTCGCTGCCGCGGGGGCGCACCGGGTCCTGGACCTTTGCCTGGGTGAGCGTGCGCCCTTCAGCCTCATCGATTTTCTCAGCGCGGAACAGTGAACGTACGAGGCCATGCGTGCAAAGCGCTGGGCCTTCAGAACGGTGCTTCCAATCTCCCGATTGCTTCTCAATCTGTGTCGCCCGCGCCTTGGTCGCCGATGTGCTGAAGTAGAGGCTAGCGACATGCGGATCATCGGCATGTCACTTGATTGCTGCTACCGACGCGGCACAGATAATTTTGACGGGACGATAATGACGATGTCAGAAAATCCAAGGATCGCCATCGTTGGGCCGGGCGCGATCGGCACGACGGTGGCGGCAGCCCTGCATGAGGCCGGACGCACACCGACGCTTTTCGGCCGCTCAGCGCACGAGCATCTGGAACTGCGCTTCGACGGCGGCCGCATCGCGGTGCCGGGACCTGTACATACCCATCCTGCTGAAGTCGAAAGCACGTTCGACCTGGTCTTTGTCGCGGTGAAATCCACGCAGATAGACGCGGCAGCACCATGGCTTTCCGCCTTATGCGGTAAAGGAACGGTGGTCTGCGTGCTGCAAAACGGGGTGGAACAGAAGTCGCTCTTCACGCCTTATGTGCCCGACAGCCCGGTCCTACCCTCGGTGGTATGGTTTCCTGCCCAACGCGAATCCGACACCTCGGTCTGGCTACGGGGCAAGGCGCGACTTACCTTGCCGGACTCACCAGAAACCAGCGTGGTCCTTGCGGCGTTGAGCGGCACACGGTGTTCGGTCGACGTGGCGGCCGATTTCGCCTCCGTCGCGTGGCGCAAGCTTTTGCAGAACGCGGCCGCCGGTTTGATGGTTCTCGCGGGTCGGCGCTCCGGCATGTATTCACGCGCCGACATCGCCGGGCTGGCGCTGGCCTATTTGCAGGAATGCCTTCAGGTTGCCCGGGCAGAGGGGGCGACGCTGGGCGACGAAGTCCCGCAAGAGATCGTCGATGCGTTCCAGAGTTATCCGCCGGACCTCGGCACGTCGATACTCGCCGACCGACAGGCCGGCCGTCCGCTGGAATGGGATAGCCGCAACGGAGTGGTGCGGCGACGTGGTCGATTGCACGGTATCCCTACGCCGATCAGCGACCTGATCGTGCCGCTGCTTGCCGCCGCCAGTGATGGGCCTGGCTGAGGTTCCGCCATGGAGGTGACGCTGTACCGCCGCTCCGCCCCCTCGTGCCCTGCGAATATTGGGGGCGAGAGTCGCAAAGGCCTGGCGACTCCGTTCCGGGCGGATGGAACGTTCAACGCGTCCAGCATGTACGAGGTCAACATCCGGGCGTCGACTGTTACCTCGCAGGCCTCAATTCACTCCCACTCGATCGTCGCCGGCGGCTTACCGCTGATGTCGTACACCACACGCGAGACGCCGCGCAGTTCGTTGATGATCCGGTTCGACACCTTGCCCAGGAAGTCATACGGCAGGTGCGCCCAATGCGCCGTCATGAAATCGATGGTCTCTACCGCGCGCAGGGCGATCACCCACTCGTAGGCACGGGCATCGCCTACGACGCCCACTGACTTCACCGGCAAGAACACGGCGAAGGCCTGGCTGGTCTTGTCGTAGAGGTCCCAGCGGCGCAGCTCCTCGATGAAGATGGCGTCGGCGCGGGCGAGGAGTTCGGCATATTCGGGCTTCACTTCGCCCAGGATGCGCACGCCCAGGCCGGGGCCGGGGAATGGGTGGCGGTAGACCATTTCGCGCGGCAGGCCGAGCTCGACGCCGATGCGGCGGACTTCGTCCTTGAACAGTTCGCGCAGCGGTTCGACCAGCTTGAGCTTCATGTGCTCGGGCAGGCCGCCGACGTTGTGGTGGCTCTTGATGACGTGTGCCTTGCCGGTCTTGCTGCCGGCCGACTCGATCACGTCGGGATAGATGGTGCCCTGGGCCAGCCACTTCACCTGGCCATTGCCGGCAGCGGTGACCTTCGCCGATTCCTCGTCGAAGATCTCCACGAACAGGCGGCCGATGATCTTGCGCTTGTCTTCGGGGTCGGCCACGCCTTCCAGCGCCTTGAAGTAGCGCGCGGCGGCGTCGACGCGGATCACCTTCACACCCATGTGCTGAGCCATGGTGGCCATCACCTGGTCGCCTTCCTGCCAGCGCAGCAGGCCGGTGTCCACGAAGACGCAGGTCAGGCGGTCGCCGATGGCCCGGTGCAGCAGCGCGGCGACGACGGAGGAGTCCACGCCGCCGGAGAGGCCCAGCAGCACGTGGTCGTCGCCCACCTGGGCGCGCACGCGCTCGATCTGGTCTTCGATGATGTTGGCGGCGGTCCATAGCGTGCGGCAGCCGCAGATCTCGGTGACGAAGCGCTTGAGCAGCGCGCCGCCCTGCTTGGTGTGCGTGACTTCCGGATGGAACTGCACGCCGTACCAGCGCCTGGCTTCGTTCGACATGGTGGCGACCGGCACGCGGTCGGTGCGGCCGGTGATGGTGAAACCGGGAGGCGCTTCGGCGACGTGGTCGCCGTGGCTCATCCACACGTCGAGCAGCGCCTTGCCCTCTTCCGGATGATCGGTGAGGCCGGACAGCAGGCTGTCTTCGGCGACGACTTCTACCTGCGCATGACCGAACTCGCGCGCGTCGGCCGCCTCGGTGGCGCCGCCGAGCTGCGCGGCGAGCGTCTGCATGCCGTAGCAGATGCCGAGGATGGGCAGGCCCGAATCGAACACTTCCTGCGGCGCCTTGGGTGCGCCGGGCAGCGTGGTGGATTCGGGACCGCCGGACAGGATGATGCCCTTGGCGCCGAACTTGGCGATCTCCGCCGGGTCATGGTCCCAGGCCCAGATCTCGCAGTACACGCCGATCTCGCGGACGCGGCGGGCGATCAGCTGCGTGTATTGCGCGCCGAAATCGAGGATGAGGATTTTGTCGCTATGGATGTCGGTCACGGTCCGGCTCCGATGCGCGGCAGGCGGCCCTGCCCGCGCCTGTCTTCGAAAAGCGCCGCCGGCAACGGACACCCGGCGCCGGCGGCTGGAAACGAAGCGCCGGCCATGTGGCCGGCGCTGAGGATCACTTACGAGTTGAGCCGGTAGTTCGGCGCTTCCTTGGTGATCTGGATGTCGTGCGGATGCGCTTCGGTCACGCCGGCGGACGTCACCTTCACGAACTGCGCATTCTTGCGCACGTCCTCGATGGTGGCCGCGCCGAGGTAGCCCATGGAGGCGCGCAGGCCGCCGATCAGCTGGTGGATGATGTTGCGCAGCGGACCGCGGTACGGCACGCGGCCTTCGATGCCTTCCGGCACCAGCTTGTCGGCGTCGGCCTCGTCCTGGAAGTAGCGGTCCTTGGAGCCCAGCGCCATCGCGCCGAGCGAGCCCATGCCACGGTAGCTCTTGTAGGAACGGCCCTGGAACAGTTCGACCTCGCCGGGTGATTCCTCGGTGCCGGCGAACATGGAGCCGAGCATCACGCTCGACGCGCCCGCGGCCAGCGCCTTGGGGATGTCGCCGGAATAGCGAATGCCGCCGTCGGCGATCAGCGGGATTTCGTCCTTCAGCGCGGTGGCGACCAGGTCGATCGCGGTGATCTGCGGCACGCCCACGCCGGCCACCACGCGAGTGGTGCAGATGGAGCCCGGGCCCACGCCGACCTTCACCGCGTCGACGCCGGCATGCAGCAGTGCGCGCGCCGCCTCGCCGGTGACGATGTTGCCGGCGATCACCTGCACCTGCGGGAAGTTCTTCTTGACCCACGCGGCGCGTTCGATCACGCCCTGCGAATGGCCGTGCGCGGTGTCGACCACCAGCACGTCCACGCCGGCGTCCACCAGCGCGGCGACGCGCTGCTCGGTGTCGCCGCCCACGCCGACCGCGGCGCCGACCAGCAGGCGCTCGTGGCGATCCTTGGCGGCGTTGGGGTTGTCGCGGGCCTTCTGGATGTCCTTGACGGTGATCAGGCCGCGCAGCTGGAAGTCGTCGTTGACGACCAGCACTTTCTCGATGCGGTTCTGGTGCAGCAGTTGCAGCACGTCGTCATGGCTGGCACCTTCCTTCACGGTGACCAGCTTGTCCTGGCGCGTCATGATGTTGCGCACCGGATCGTCGTGCTTGCGCTCGAAGCGCAGGTCGCGGCTGGTGACGATGCCGACCAGCTTCTCGCCTTCCACCACCGGCACGCCGGAGATGTTGTTGGCGCGGGTCAGCTGCAGCACTTCGCGAATGGAAGTGTTGGGGCCTACGGTAATCGGGCTGCGGATGACGCCGGCCTCGAACTTCTTCACCAGGCGCACTTCGGCGGCCTGCTGCTCGGCGGTCATGTTCTTGTGGATGATGCCGATGCCGCCCTGCTGGGCCATGGTGATGGCGAGGCGGGCTTCGGTGACGGTGTCCATGGCGGCGGACACGATCGGGATATTGAGGCGCAGGTCGCGGGTCAGCCGCGTGGAAGTATCGACGTCGCGTGGTAGGACGGCCGAATGGGCCGGAACGAGATAGACGTCGTCGTAGGTGAGAGCCTCGGCGAGGATGCGCATGCGATTTTGTCCCGCTGCAAAGATGGAATTATACGCATCCGCCCGAGGCGCCGCCAGCGCCACGGGGGGAACGAAAGGTCGCAGTGGGCCGGTGGCGGCGCCGGGAAACGCTCAGCGCACCTTGTGCGTGGCGCCGTGGGATTCTGCCGCTTCCAGGGTATTTTCCAGCAGCGTGGCGACCGTCATCGGGCCGACGCCGCCGGGGACCGGAGTGATCCAGCTCGCGCGTTCGGAGGCGGGGCCGAACTCCACGTCGCCGACCAGGCGGCCGTCTTCCAGGCGGTTGATGCCCACGTCGATCACTACCGCGCCCGGCTTGATCCATTCGCCCTTGACCAGGCCCGGCTTGCCGGCGGCGACGATGACGATATCGGCCTGGCGCACGTGGCTTTCCAGGTCGCGGGTGAACTTGTGGCAGGCCGTGGTGGTGCAGCCGGCGATCAGCAGCTCCAGCAACAGCGGGCGGCCGACGTGGTTGGAGACACCGACAACGACGGCGTGCTGGCCGCGCACGGGACGGTCGGTGTGGCCCAGCAGGGTCATCACGCCGCGCGGCGTGCACGGGCGCAGGCCGAAGCGGCGCAGCACCAGGCGGCCGATGTTGATCGCCTGGAAGCCGTCCACGTCTTTCGCCGGATCGATGCGGTCGACCAGGGCGTCCTCGTCGATGTGCTCGGGCAGCGGCGATTGCACGAGGATGCCGTGCACGGCGGGGTCGGCGTTGAGCTGGTCGATCAGCGTGAAAAGTGCTTCCTGGGTGGTGCTGGCCGGCAGGTCGTAGCCGAAGGAGCGGAAGCCCACCTGCTTGCACGCGGCGCGCTTGTTGCGCACATAGACGGCGGAGGCCGGATCGTCGCCCACCAGCACCACGGCGAGGCCGGGCTCCGCCAGGCCCTGCGCCTTGCGCTCGGCCACGCGGCGGCCGATGCGGTCGAGCAGCTCCTTGGCGATGCGTTTGCCGTCGATGATCCGTGCGCTCATGGTCGTTGCCCGCCTGCAAAGAGGCCTATTATCCGGGCTGGCCCGGACACGCACAAACCGCCCATGTCTCAAGACGACACTCCCTGGCCGTCCTTCGCGCTATTGCCGGGTTCGCTGCGGGTTCGACCGTGGCAACCGGACGATGCGGATGCGCTGTTCGCCGCCGCGAG
Source organism: Dyella sp. BiH032 (assembly GCF_031954525.1). Taxonomy (NCBI): domain Bacteria; kingdom Pseudomonadati; phylum Pseudomonadota; class Gammaproteobacteria; order Lysobacterales; family Rhodanobacteraceae; genus Dyella; species Dyella sp. BiH032. The sequence goes on along the minus strand of NZ_CP134867.1, from coordinate 2,508,732 downwards.
CGAATCCATCCAGAGCGTGGGGCGCTGGCTGCCCTGGTGCCGCGAGGGCTATGCGCGCGACGACAGCGTGGCCTGGATCGCCCACGCCCAGGCGAGCTGGCAGCTCGAGGAACTGTTCGCCTTCGCCATCGTCGACGAGGCCGACGGCAGCGTGGCCGGCGGCGTGGGGCTCAACCAGTTCAACCGGCAGCACCGCAGCGCCAACCTCGGCTACTGGGTGCGGCAGTCGCGCCAGGGCCAGGGCATCGCACCGCGCGCAGTACCGGCGGTGGCGCGCTTCGGTTTCGAAACCCTGGGGCTGGTGCGGGTGGAGATTTTGGCCGCCGAAGAGAACCAGGCCAGCCGCCGTTGCGCGGCAAAAGCCGGCGCGCAGTTCGAGGGCATCGGCCGCCGCCGGCTGGTGATCGGCGAGGACGTGCTAGACGCGGCGGTGTATTCGCTGATCCCGGACGACCTCGCCTGATGCCGGCGCGCTAGGCCGTCGCGCAGAGCTGCGCGATGTCCTCGTAGCCGGCGAAGGTGGCGCCCTGGCCGCAGCCAGGACATGCCGGGTCGCGGCGCAGGCGCGTCTCGCGGAAACGCATGGTCAGCGCATCGACGTGCAGCAGACGTCCGACCAGCGGTTCGCCCAGCCCCAGCACCAGCTTCAGCGCCTCGGTGGCCTGCAACAGGCCGATCAGGCCGGGCAGCACGCCGAGCACGCCGGCCTCGCTGCAGTTCGGCGCTTCCGCAGCGGACGGCGGTTCCGGGAAAAGGCAGCGGTAGCACGGTGCGTCCGACTGGCGCGGATCGAACACGCTCACCTGGCCGGTGAAGCGCTCGACCGCGCCGTACACCATGGGCAGGCCGAGCTGGCGCGACGCGGCGGCGACGAGGTAGCGCGCCGGGAAGTTGTCGGCGCCGTCGATGATGAGGTCGTGGCCGGCCAGCAGGCGTTCCACGTTGTCGGCACGCAGGCGTTCCTCGCGCGTTTCGATGCGCACGCGCGGATTGAGCGCGTTCAGCGCGAGGCGGGCGGACTCGGTCTTGGCCATGCCGACGCGGGCATCGGCGTGGATCACCTGGCGGTGGAGGTTGGACCGCTCCACGCGGTCGTCGTCGATCAGGGTGAGTTGCCCCATGCCCGCCGCGGCGAGATAGAGCGCGGCCGGCGCGCCGAGACCGCCGGCGCCGAGCAGGACGATCTTCGCCGCGCCCAGCCTGGCCTGCCCGGCTTCGCCGACCTGCGGCAGGCGGAGCTGGCGCGAATAGCGCTCGGCGGCGTCGGCATCGAGGCTTCCTGTGGCCACCGGCAGGCCTTCGGCCTTCCAGCGGTTGAAGCCGCCCGCGACCGAATAGACCTGCCGATAGCCCATGCGCTGCAAGGCTTCGGCGGCGAGCAGCGAGCGCTGGCCGCTGCCGCAGAGCGCCACGATCGGCCGGCCGCGGTCGGCCTCCACCTGTTCGATGCGCAGTTCCAGAAAACCCCGGGACAAACCCAGCGCACCGCTGGGCGTGCCATCGGCGCGTTCATTGTCCTCGCGCACGTCGATCAGCAAGGCGCCGCCCGCCTGCCGGGCAAGGGCTTCCGCCGGGGCGATTTCCGGCACGCGCTGGCGCAGCTCGGCGAGCCAGCTTTCGCGATTGAAGGACTCGGTCATGTGCGGAGTTTAGGACGATCCGCGGAGGGGTGCGTCATGGGGGCATGCCGTCGTAGGCAGGGGTGAAAATGCGGGGGCTTCGTTGCGGCCTTCGTTTCGGTGCATGCGAGACGGAGCGCAGCGCGGGAACGCCGTGAGTGGCATCAAAGCGAGCGAAGCGAGTCGCCCAACAACGAAAAAGCCGGCAGTCACGATGGCGACCGGCTTTCGAATCCGAGGCGTCGCGGATGGGCGCTGAGGCTCTTGCGAGCGCTGTCGCTACTGGATTCCGGCCTGAGCCGGAATGACGGTCTTAAGGTGCCAAGGCGACCCTCGGCAGGATGGCGACTCGTGAACTCCGTGATGAACGGCTGTGAGCTTTATCGCTCACCACGCTCAGCGCTTGCGGCGCTTCATCTCGCGGATCATGCGCTGCCGCTTGCGGAGCTGGCCTTCGGTGAGCACGTTCTTCTTGCCGGCGTAGGGGTTCTCGCCTTCGCGGAATTCGATGCGCACAGGCGTGCCTTCGAGGCGGAAGCGCTTGCGAAAGAAGCCTTCCAGGTAGCGGCGATAGGCCGGCGCGATGTGCTTGGTGCGGCTGCCGTGGATGACGATGGTCGGCGGATTGCTGCCGCCCGGATGGGCGAAACGCAGCTTCGGTGCATGGCCGCGCACCAGCGGTGGCTGGTAGCCCTCGTAGGCGCGCTCCAGCGTGCGGGTGAGTTCGGAGGAGCCCATCTCACGCGTGGCGGCGTCGTGGGCGCGCACAATGGCGCGCATCAGTTCGCGCAGGCCCGAGCCGTGCAGCGCCGAGATGAAGACCTGCTTGGCCCAATCGACGAACTGCAGACGGCGCTCCAGCGCGCGTTGGCATTGTTCGCGCTGGTACGCGTCCATGCCGTCCCATTTGTTGATGGCAATGACGACCGCCCTGCCCTCGTCCACGGCATGGCCGATGAGGGTGAGGTCCTGGTCGGCGAGGTTTTCCCGCGCATCGACCATGATCACCACCACCTGGGCGGCGGCGATCGACTGCAGGGTCTTGATGACGCTGAACTTCTCGACAGCTTCCTCGACGCGCGCCTTGCGGCGCACACCGGCGGTATCGATCAGCACATAGCGGCGGCCGTCGCGCTCCAACGGTACGCGGATGGGATCGCGCGTGGTGCCGGCAACGCTGGAGACGATCAGCCGCTCTTCGCCGAGTAGGCGATTGATGAGGGTGGACTTGCCGGCATTCGGACGCCCGACGATGGCCACGCGGATGGCGCCTTCGTCCTCAGGGGCGACCTCCTCGTGCGCGTCTTCCGGCAGCAGCGGCAACACGTGATGGATGAGCTCGTCTGTGCCGCGGTTGTGTGCGGCCGACAGCGGCAGCGTCGAGGCCAGGCCGAAGACGGCGAACTCCGACAGCGCGGTCTGCACGTCGACGCCGTCGGTCTTGTTGACCGCGGCGATGATCGGCTTCCCGCTGCGGCGCAGGTCTTCGAGGATGGCGCGATCCTGCGGCAGCAGGCCGTCGCGCGCATCGACCACGAAGACCAGCACCTGGGCTTCCTCGATCGCCAGGCGGACCTGCTGCGCGGTGAGCGCGTCCAGGCCCTCCTCGACACCGGAGAGGCCGCCGGTGTCGACCACCACGAACGGGCGCTCGCCGGTGCGGCACACACCGTAGTGGCGGTCGCGGGTGACGCCCGGCATGTCAGCCACCAGGGCGTCGCGGCTGCGCGTCAGTGCGTTGAAAAGGGTCGATTTACCGACATTGGGGCGACCGACCAGGGCGACGACGGGCAGCATGGGAACGCATGGACTCCGGCGATCAGTGCGTGCCGAGACGATAGGCGCCGATGCGGCCCTTCACGTCTTCGACGTACACGGTATCGCCCACGACCAGCGGCTGGGCGCGGATCGGCTTCTTGGACAGGCGCTCGCGCGCGGCCACGGCGCCGTCGCTGGTCTGCATCCAGTGCACGTAGCCTTCCAGGTCGCCGACGACCACGTAGTTGCCCTGCACGGCCGGCGCACTGAGCCAGCGGTACTTGAACTTGTCGTTCTTCCACATATCGGCGCCGCCGTTCTTGTCGAACGCCCACACCTGGGAGTCGTCGTTGACGCCGTAGAGAGCGTTGCCGGAGACGTCCACGGAGGTGAAGGTGGAGAACGGACGCGACCAGAGCGGGCGGCCACTGGGGCCGTCCACGGCGACCAGGTTGCCGTGATAAGCGGCGCCGTACAGCGTGCTGCCATCGAGCACGATGGCGCCGTCGGCGTCGTTCAGGCGGTCGATTTCGGTGCGGCCTTCGCCGCTGGCGAGGCTCTGTTCCCAGAGCTTCTCGCCGTTGTCCAGGCGCAGCGCGACGAGCTTGCCATTGTCGCTGCCCAGGAAGATCACGCCGTTGGCGACCAGCAGCGGACCATTGCCGCGCAGGCTGAGCAGCGGCACGTTGCCCTGGTCGTACGCCCAGCGGCGCTCGCCCGAGGTGCTGTCCAGGCCGTAAAGGCGGCCGTCGCCGGTGCGGACCACCACCAGGTTGCCGACCACGGCGGGAGCGGAAAGCACTTCAGAGCTGACCGTGGCTTCCCAGCGTGGCGAACCGTCCTTGGCGTTCACGCCATAGACGTGGCCGTCGAGGGTGCCGATCGCCAGCAAGTCGCCGGACACGCCTGGGCCGCCGGCGTAGAAGGCGTCCTTACGCTTCTTGTCGCCCCAGCCGAACCAGCCCTTCGTGCTGGAGCTCTTGGACCACAGCGTCTTGCCGCTGGTGGCGTCGAGCGCGGCGAGCTTGCCGTCGGTGCTGGCCACATAGAGCACGCCGTCGGCGAAGGCCGGGCGCAGACGCAGACCGCTTTCGCCGGCGCCCTTGCCGATGCTGCTGGTCCACAGGCGGGTGACCTGGGCCGTCGGCTTGAAGTCCTTGTCGAGCGGCGTGGGCGGCTGGACGTTTTCCTTCTTGAAGGAATGGCAGCCGGCCAGGGCCGCTACCGACACCAGTCCCACCAGCAAAGCTCGTTTCATCACACCAGCTTTCATGCACCCTGCTTCCCGGCCACGGCCAGATTGTCGAGTTTCAACTGCAAGGCGCCGCTCTGCGGCGCACCTTCGCCCAGCGCGGCCTTGGCAGCCTCATAGGCCTTGCGCGCGTCATCCGGGCGCCCAAGCTTGACCAGGGCGTCGCCGCGTAGTTCCTGGCTCAGGCCTTCGTAGTTTTTCGGCGTCATGCGGTCCAGCGTGGACACTGCGTCGGCGGCCTTGTCCTGCGCCAGCTGCACCTGCGCGATGCGCAACTGCATGAGCGCCTTCAGTTCGGGATTGGCCGCGTGGCTCTCGGCCCAGTTCAGCGAGACCAAAGCCTTGTCGAGCTGCTTGGCATTGACCTGGCGCACCGCGCGGTCGCCGGCGGCGAACACTGCGTAGGGCGACTCGGCGAAATCCTTGAACAGCTGCTCGGTGATCGCGTCGGCCTGATCGTTCTTGCCGGCGGCGACGGCGGTCTGCACCTGCTGGTAGAGCTGCGAAGCCTCGCTCTCGCGACCGGCCTTGTGATTGCTCCACTGCTGCCAGCCGAAGATGCCGACCAGACCGATCACGACGCCGACCACGATGGACAGGCCATTCTGGCGCAGCCATTTCTGTACGCGTTCGCCCTGCTCGTAGTCGTCGTAGACTTCAAATGCCATGCAATCACCCTTGAAGGGAACGGATACCGCCGGAGGCACGGCGGCCGTCCTGGCGCGTAGGAACTGGAACGATCCGGCCGGCGTTCGCTGGGCGGATACAAAGGGCAAGCATAACCGATCGCACTACCCCGCGTTGACCGTTTCGCGTCGACGGAAGCGCCGGTCGCGACGCCATGCGGAGAGCGGACCGCGCCTGACGACGCGGCCCGTCAGGCGGAATCAGACGCCGCTGGGCGAGGCCTTGCCGTCGCGCACATCCACCTTGAAGTGCGCCACATTGGCCCGGCGGAAGCTATCGAGCACGACGGGCTGACCATCCAGCGAGACCTGGGCGCCGGTCGCATTGCCGATGCGCACCACCAGCGGCTTGTCGCTGCGGTAGGTCTTGCTGGTGCCTGCCGGCAGCAGGCCGTATTCCAGGCGGGAACCGTCCTGCGCGGTCACTTCCACCCAGCTGGCATTGGGTAGTTCGAGCGACAGGCTATGCGCACCGTCGCCGACCGGCGCGGCCTTGAGCGGATCCTTGGGCTGGGCCGCATCGCTGCTGCCCAGGTTGGGGAATGGGGCCATCGACGCCAGCAGCGGCTGCTCCTGCGTGTCGGCAGCCGGTTCCGCCGGCTTGGGCGCCGCCGGAACCTGGGCGGTGCCGGCGCCCTGCACGGCCGCGACGCTGCCCGATACCGCCGGCAGGTCGGCCTGGGCGACCGGCTTGGCGTCCAAAGGCGCGAGGTGGCTGACGTCGCGGTCGAGCGTGCCGCGCACGCCCAGCCAGATGGTCGGCACCACGATCGCTGCCGTCAGCACCACATAGGTAGCCGCGCGGGCATAGCGCTCGAGCAGGTAGCGCGAGTGCGAGATGCCGCCGGTGGCCACCAGCGTAGGCTCTACCGGCGTCAGGCGGGCGAGTTCGGCCTGGATGGCCTGCTCGTCCACGCCCACGTGGCGCCCGTACTTGCTCAGGTAGCCAGCGAGGTACACCTGATAGTCGATGCCTGCGTAATCGCCGCTTTCGAGCTGGCGCAGGACACGCACGGGCAGGCGCAGGGCCTGGCCGCAGCTTTCGATGTCCAGCCCCTTGGCTTCGCGGGCCGCGCGCAGGCGCGAGCCGAAATTTTCCTGCAGAGCGACCGCCCCCTGTGCGCGCGCGTCAAACAGGACCCTTTCCCCGGCCTCCGGACCGGCCGGCTGTGACTGCATGGATGTCATTGGCTTGCGGTTGAGTCGATGGCGCGAGCCTGTTCCGAATCCGGGAACTGGCTCTGCAATCGCCTGCTGTAGTTGCGGGCAGCGTCCTTGTTGCCCAGGCGGAGTTCGATGTCATGGCCGAGCTTGAGCCCGTCGGGCGACGGCTGTCCCAGCGCGTCGTAACGCTGGAGGAAAGCCCGTGCACGAAACGGATCGTTCTGCTTGCTGTAAAGCAACGAGGCGATCTGCAGCAGCGCTTCGGCGTTCTGCGGATCGAGCGTGATCGCCTTGCGGTAATCGTCTTCGGCACCGGCGACATCGCCCGTACCCTCGAGACAGCGACCGGCATTGGTCCAGGCCAGCGCCGGCGTCTGGTAGAAGGGATCGGCGACCGCCTTCTGGAAGTACTGCGCCGCCTCGGCCGCGCGCCCCGTCTTGCAGAGGAAGGCACCGAGGTTGTTGTTGGTATCGCCCTTCGACGGGTCCAGCGCCACCGCCTTGCGGTAGTGCTTCTCAGCCTCGACCGGATTGCTGATGCGTTCGTACAGCACCGCCATTACGGTATGGGCAGGCACATAGTTCGGATCGAACTGCAGCGCCTTGTTGAGCTTGATCATGGCGTCCTGCATGTCGCCATTCTGCATGTACGACTGGGCAAGCTCCGTATGCACGCGGGCGCCTTCCTGGGCGTTCTCGCTGCGCGAGGCACGAGGGGTCGGGCCTTCCTGGCTGCCGCCGGTGGAAACGCAGGCGGTCAGCGAGGCGCCCAGGCAGGCCGCGAGCAGAATCCGTTCAAGCCGCATGACTCGTACCCTCTTCCAGACGTTTGCGGAACTCGGCCTGGCGGCGCGTGCGGTCCAGCACCTGTCCCTTCAGCTGCCCGCATGCCGCATCGATGTCGTCGCCGCGGGTGCGGCGCAGCATCGTGAGGATGTTGGCATTGAGCAGCTGGGTCTGAAAGGCGCGGATCGTGTCGGCGTCGGAACGCTCGAAGCGCGTGCCGGGGAATGGATTGAAGGGGATCAGGTTGACCTTGCAGTTGGGCAGCTTGCGCATCAGCTTGATCAGCTGGCGTGCGTGCTCGGGCTGGTCGTTGACGCCCTTCATCAGCGTGTATTCGAAGGTGATCGACGTGCGCGGCTTGCGTTCCAGCCAGCGGCGGCAAGCGCCGACCAGCTCGTCGATCGGATAGCGCTTGTTGAGCGGCACCAGCTCGGTGCGCAGCTCGTCGTTGGCCGCGTGCAGCGACACAGCCAGGGACACATCGATGGCTTCGGACAGCTTGTCGATCATCGGCACCATGCCGGCGGTCGACAGGGTCACGCGCTTGGAGGCCAGGCCGAAGCCCAGGTCGTCGCGCATCAGGCTCATCGCCTTGACGACGTTATCGAAGTTCAGCAGCGGCTCGCCCATGCCCATCATCACCACGTTGGTGATGCGGCGGTTCTGGTGCGTGATGTTGCCGAGGTATTTGGCCGCCACCCACATCTGGCCGATGATCTCGGATGTGGCCAGGTTACGGTTGAAGCCCTGCGTGGCGGTGGAGCAGAACTGGCAGTTCAGGCCGCAGCCCACCTGCGAGGACACGCACAGCGTGCCGCGGGTGGGTTCGGGGATGTACACCGCTTCCACTGCGTTGCCGCCGTCCATGCCCAGCAGCCATTTGTGGGTGCCGTCGGTAGCGCCCTTGTCGAACAGGGTCTTCGGCGGACCGACATAGCAGGACGCCTCGAGCTTCGCCCGAAGCGCCTTGCCTACATCAGTCATGTTCGCGAAGTCGTCTTCCAGGCGGTGGTAGATCCACTTCATCACCTGCTCGGCGCGATAAGGCTTCTCGCCCAGCTGTGCGAAGAAATCGCGCAGCCCCTGGCGATCGAAATCGAGCAGGTTGACCTTCTCGGTGGATGGTGTGGATACGGCCTGGTTCATCGTCTTCGGAAAAGCGCGGCCGGGTGGCCGCCGTGGAAGGCCGCGCCCACGAGGGGCGCGGTCGGGTTTACCTCGAGTGCACTTCGGTCGCGGCGAAGAAGTACGCGATCTCGACCTTGGCGGTCTCCGGCGCGTCCGAGCCGTGCACGGCGTTGGCATCGATCGAATCGGCGAAGTCGGCGCGGATGGTGCCCGGCGCGGCGTCCTTCGGATTGGTGGCGCCCATCAGCTCGCGATTCTTGAGGATGGCGTTGTCGCCTTCCAGCACCTGGATCATCACCGGACCGGAGATCATGAAGTCGACCAGCGCCTTGAAGAACGGACGTTCCTTGTGCACGGCGTAGAAGCCTTCGGCTTCCTGGCGCGACAGCTGCGCCATCTTGGCAGCCACGACCTTGAGACCGGCCTTCTCGAAACGGGCATAGATTTCGCCGATCACGTTCTTGGCGACAGCGTCGGGCTTGATGATGGAAAGGGTGCGCTCCAGCGCCATGAGTAGTCTGCTCCGGAAAAACTGGTATCTGAGTGGGCGGTCTGGCGTCGTGCCAGGGAAGTTAGGCCAAATCCAGTGACGTTTAGCGGATTTAGCTCATGAAAGTCTGACAGATTCTCATTGAGACGCAAGCCGGGGCGGGGGCGTTGCAAACGATCGTTTGACTCCAGGGATTTGTCCCCCGTATGCTCAAACGATCGTTTGATTCGTGCCTGCGCCCACCAGGGGATCGCCCGCTTGCAGACCTCGCCGCATTCGACCAAGGAACGCATCCTCGCCGCCGCCGAGGCGCTGTTCGCCCGGCACGGTTTCGACGGCGCCTCCCTGCGCCAGCTGACCGCCGCCGCAGGAGTCAACCTGGCGGCCGTCAACTACCACTTCGGCTCCAAGGACCGCCTGATCGAGGAGGTCTTCCGCCGCCGCCTGGACCAGCTCAACGGCCACCGCATGGCCGCCCTGTCCCGCATCGCCGGCCAGCCGGAGACTACCCTGGAAGACGTCCTGGCGGCCTTCATCAAGCCGGCGCTGGAGCTGTCCCACGAGGGCAGCGGCTCGCTCTTCATGCGTGTGCTGGCGCGGGCATTCGCCGAGCACGACGACACCCTCCGCAAGTTCCTGTCCGAGAACTACGGCCACGTCATGCGCCAGTTCACCGCCGAGTTCGCGCGCCTGCTGCCGCGGCTCAGCAAGGAGGAGCTGTACTGGCGCGTGGACCTGGTCACCGGCGCGCTGACCCACGCCATGTCGGGCTTCGGCATGATCCAGCGCAAAAGCGATGTCACCGAGCGCATGCATCGTGAGCAGACGGCCGAGCACCTGATCCGCTTCGCGGCGGCCGGCCTCAACGCCCCCTGATTCCTTCGAGGAGGCCGGCAAAGGCCTCCTTACCGTTTCAACACCCCCTAAGTGTCCGCACTACGGAGAAGCCAATGACCGCTCCAACCGAATCAAAGTCGGCCGCGTCCCAGTCCGCGCTGCGCATCCGCAAGGCCGCGGTGCTCGGCGCCGGCGTCATGGGCGCGCAGATCGCCGCGCACCTGACCAATGCCAACGTGGAGACCGTGCTGTTCGACCTGCCCGCCAAGGAAGGTCCCAAGAGCGGCATTGCGCTCAAGGCGATCGAAAACCTCAAGAAGCTCTCCCCTGCCCCGCTGGCCGACGGCACGCGCGCCGCCGCGATCATCCCGGCGAACTACGACGACGACCTGGAGCACCTCAAGGACGTCGACCTGGTGATCGAGGCGATCGCTGAACGGATGGACTGGAAGCTGGACCTCTACAAGAAGATCGCGCCCTACGTCGCACCGCACGCCGTGCTGGCCAGCAACACCTCGGGCTTGTCGATCAACGGCCTGGCCGAAGCGCTGCCGGAAGAGATGCGCCATCGCTTCACCGGCGTGCACTTCTTCAATCCGCCGCGCTATATGCACCTGGTCGAGCTGATCCCGACCAAGCTCACCGAGACCAAGGTGCTGGAGGGCCTCGAAGCCTTCCTCACCACGGTCGTGGGCAAGGGCGTGGTGTACGCTAAGGACACGCCGAACTTCATCGGCAACCGCATCGGCGTGTTCTCGATGCTGGCCACCATGCACCATACCGAGCAGTTCAAGCTGGGCTTCGACGTGGTGGACGCGCTCACCGGCCCGGCTGTCGGCCGTCCGAAGAGCGCCACCTACCGCACCGCCGACGTGGTGGGCCTGGACACCATGGCGCACGTGATCAAGACCATGGCCGACACGCTGGCCGACGATCCGTGGCACGAGTACTTCAAGGCGCCCGTCTGGCTGCAGGGCCTGATCGACCAGGGCGCGCTCGGCCAGAAGACCGGCGCCGGCTTCTACCGCAAGGCCGGCAAGGACATCGTGGTGCTGGACGTGGCCAAGCGCGACTACCGCCCCTCGGAGCAGAAGGCTTCCGATGAAGTGGCCGCTATCCTCGCCATCAAGGACCCGGCCGAGAAATTCACCAAGTTGCGCGCCTCGACCGATCCGCAGGCGCAGTTCCTGTGGGCCACTTTCCGCGACCTGTTCCACTACACCGCCTATCACCTGGCCGACATCGCCGATACCGCGCGCGACGTCGACTTTGCCATCCGCTGGGGCTATGGCTGGAAGCTCGGTCCGTTCGAGACCTGGCAGGCCGCCGGCTGGCAGCAGGTGGCCAAGTGGATCGAGGAAGACATCGCCGCCGGCAAGGCCATGAGCAAGGCCCCGCTGCCCAAGTGGGTGACGGACGGCCGCGCCGGCGTGCACGGCAAGAACGGTTCGTATTCGGCCGCCTCCGGCACCGACAAGCCGCGCTCGCAGCACCCGGTGTACGCGCGCCAGCTGTTCCCCGATCCGATCCTGGGCGAGAAGTTCGACCAGGGCACCACGGTGTGGGAGAACGATGGCGTCCGTCTGTGGACGTTGGGCGACGACGGCGTCGGCATCATCTCGTTCAAGACCAAGATGAATACGGTCAACGACCAGGTGCTCGACGGCATCCAGCAGGCGGTGGACATCGCCGAGCAACAGCTCAAGGCCGTGGTGATCTGGCAGACCGGCGAGCCGTTTTCCGCCGGTGCGGACCTGAAGGGCGCGCTGGGCCTGCTGCAGGCCGGCAAGCTCGACGACTTTGAAAAGATGGTCGCCAACTTCCAGCGCACCAGCATGCGCATCAAGCACTCGCTGGTGCCGGTAGTCTCGGCCGTGCGTGGACTGGCCCTGGGCGGCGGCTGCGAATTCCAGATGCATTCGGCGCGCACCGTGGCGGCGCTGGAGAGCTACATCGGCCTGGTCGAAGCGGGGGTCGGCCTGCTGCCGGCCGGCGGCGGGCTGCACGAATTGGCGATCCGCGCGGCGCAGGCCAACCCGTCCGATCCGTTCGAAGCGCTGAAGAAGGTGTTCGAGACGGTGGCGATGGCCAAGGTCTCCGGCAGCGCGCTGGAAGCCAAGCAGCTAGGCCTGCTGCGCGACAGCGACGTGGTGGTGTTCAACGCCTTCGAGCTGCTCTATGTCGCCAAGCAGGTGGCACGCGCGCTGGCCGAGAGCGGCTACCGCCCGCCGTTGCCCGCGCGCACCATCCCGGTCGCCGGCGACGTCGGCACCGCCACGTTCCGCGCCTCGCTCGCCAACCTGCAGGCCGGCTACTTCGCCTCCGAGCACGACGTGGCGATCGCCACCCGCATCGCCGACACGCTGTGCGGCGGCGCGATCGAGCGCGGCTCGCTGGTGGACGAAGCGTGGCTGCTGGACCTGGAGCGCAAGCACTTCGTGGAACTGGCGCAAACGGAGAAGACGCAGGCACGCATCGCGCACACGATGACGACCGGCAAGCCGCTGCGCAACTGATGCGAGCGGTTCCGTCCACGCCCCTTTCCATCCCATGCGGCGTCGCCGCGCATCGCGCGACGCCACGGAGCAAAAGACCATGACCAAGCAAATCCAAGACGCCTACATCGTCGCCGCCACCCGCACGCCGGTCGGCAAGGCGCCGCGCGGCGTGTTCCGCAACACTCGTCCCGACGATCTGCTCGCCCACGTGATCCGCGCCGTGATGGCGCAGGCACCGGGCGTGGATCCGCACGAGATCGGCGACGCCATTATCGGCTGCGCCATGCCGGAAGCCGAGCAAGGCATGAACGTGGCGCGCATCGGCGTGCTGCTGGCCGGCCTGCCCGACACCGTGCCGGGCGTCACCGTCAACCGCTTCTGCTCCTCCGGCGTGCAGGCCATCGCGATGGCCGCCGACCGTATCCGGCTGGGCGAGGCCGACCTGATGCTGGCCGGCGGCACCGAAAGCATGAGCATGGTGCCGATGATGGGCCACAAGGTGGCCATGAATCCGGGCATCTTCGACAACGAGCACATCGGCATCGCCTACGGCATGGGCATCACCGCCGAGAACGTGGCCAAGCAGTGGAAGGTCTCCCGCGAGGAGCAGGACGCGTTCTCCGCGCAAAGCCACGAGCGCGCGCTGGCCGCGATCAAGGCCGGCGAGTTCAAGGACGAGATCACCCCGTTCAAGCTCGACGATCACTACCCCGACCTGGCCACGCGCGGTATCAAGACCGACAGCCGCGTCATCGACACGGACGAAGGCCCGCGCCAGGGCAGCACGGTGGAGGTGCTGGGCAAGCTCAAGCCGGTATTCCGCAACGGTCAGTTCGGCGGCAGCGTGACCGCCGGCAACTCCTCGCAGATGTCCGACGGCGCCGGCGCGCTGCTGCTGGCCAGCGAAAAGGCCATCAAGCAGTACAACCTGCAGCCGCTGGCCCGCTTCGTCGGTTTCTCGGTGGCGGGCGTGCGTCCGGACATCATGGGCATCGGCCCGAAGGAAGCGATCCCGAAGGCGCTCAAGCAAGCCGGCATGACGCAGGACCAATTGGACTGGATCGAGCTCAACGAAGCCTTCGCCGCGCAATCGCTGGCGGTGATCAAGGATCTCGGCCTCGATCCGTCCAAGGTCAACCCGCTGGGCGGCGCCATCGCGCTCGGCCACCCGCTCGGCGCGACCGGCGCCATCCGCGCCGCCACGCTGGTGCACGGCATGCGCCGCCACAAGAAGAAGTACGGCATGGTGACCATGTGCATCGGCACCGGCATGGGCGCGGCCGGCATCTTCGAAGCGCTTTGACCACGCCGCATGACATGGCGTGATACGAGGACGGCGCCGCACTGCGGCGCCGTTTCTTTTCAGGCCATACGCTGCGCCTAGGCGTATTCCCGGCGTGCGCAATCCCACAGTGCGAAAGCCATCATGGCGCTGCCGGCGACGAGGCCGGCGATTACCACGAACCATAGATGCTCGCCGTTGCCGGCGAATACCTGCGCCGCCATCGACCACGGAAACCAGTGTCCCAGGCTCTTCGATTGGCCGATCAGGAAGCCCGCTACCGTACCGGCGATACCGACCGACACCGCCACCGTGAAACTCTGCCAGCGCAGCGCGACCCATTCTTGCACGGCGATCAGCACGCCGGCCGCGGCGACGCTCGCCAGCGCCCGCCAGGCAAGCCACGCCCATGGTGGCGAACCGGCCAAGCCATAACCGGGCTGCACCTGCATCACCACCCAGCCGGCCAGCGGCGTGGCCGCGGCGAGCAGTAACGTCGAGACCGCTGTCATCGCGGCGAGCACGCATAGCTTCGCGGCATAGTGCGTCTGGCGAGGCATCGGCAGGGCCAGGAGATGCTTCCATTGCTGGGCGCCATGCTCCAGGCCGGCCAGCAGCGCGGCCTGCAAGGTGACGAACAAGGGCAGCATGAGGAAGTTCCACAGCGTGAACATGCCCAGGCAGAAGCTCTTCCATACGTCGACGGCGTCGGGTGCATTGGGTCGATGCACCGTGGCGAAGGTGAACTGCGCGACGACCAGCAGGATGATCACCGCAGGCGCCAACGGCACCAGCCACGCCGCCAGCGTATGCCGCAGCTTGACTCGCTCGGCGCGCAGCGCTCTCGTCAACGCGCTCATGCCTGCACCCCTTGTCCGGTCAGTTCGAAGAACAATGTTTCGAGCGAATGCGGCCGGCGCCCGAAAGCGTGCACGGCATGGCCGCGCTCGACCAGCCAGCGGTTGATCTCATGGTCGGCGCCATGCGGCGCGGGAATGCTGACAGTATCTTCCGCCAGCTGCTGCGGCTGCTCGCCCAGCCCCGCCAGGCTGTCGCACACCGCCCGCGCGTCATCGCAGCGGATCGTCAGCGGGTCGCCATGGCGCAGGCGCAGCGCTTCTTGCGTGCCCTGGAACAGCAATCGCCCCTGGTGCAGCACGCCGACATGGCTGGCGATGTGCTCGACCTCGGTCAGCAGATGGCTGCTGAGAAATACCGTGATACCCAGCTCGGCAGCCAGGCGGTGCAGCAGCGCGCGGAATTCCACGATGCCGGCCGGGTCGAGTCCGTTGGTCGGCTCGTCCAGCACCAACAGGCGGGGCCGGCGCAACAGCGCGAGCGCGATCCCCAGGCGCTGGCGCATGCCCAGCGAATAGTCGCGTACACGGCGTTCCGCGTCCGCAGCCAGGCCAACCAGCGACAGCACCTCGTCGATGCGCGCAGGCACTTCGCCCACCAGCAACCGGGTGACTTCGAGATTCTCGCGTCCAGACAAGTGCGCATAGAGCGAGGGTGTCTCCACCATCGAGCCGACGTCGCGCAAGGGCGCGCGCCGCGCCCACGACAGCGGCTGGCCGAAGATGCGGATCTCGCCCGCTTCGCCGCGCAGCAATGCAAGCAACAGCCGGATGGTGGTGGTCTTGCCCGCACCGTTGGGCCCGAGGAATCCGTAGATGCTCCCCTCCGGCACTTCCAGCGCCAGCTCCCCCACTCCGTGCCGGCCGTCGAAGCGGCGTGTCAGTCCCCTCGTTTCGATGGCCAGCATGGCCCCGCTCCCGCGTGTCGCGCGTCATGCGCCGCTTTATCAGGCCAAAGGCGGCATGCCGGAACAATAGGCTCCAAGACACCCTGACCTTCGACATCCCAGGCGCAAGATCCGGAGTGTCCGCGATGCGCGCGGCGCCTAAGGTGGCATCACCCACGCACGAGGAGACCGGCCATGAGCACCACCATGCAGACCCAATACCGCGTCGACGCCATCCTGCGCGATCCGCGCTGGGCGCAGTTGCGCCGCCGCGATCGCCACGCCGACGGCACCTTCTGGTATTCGGTGCGCAGCACGGGGGTGTACTGCAAACCGTCCTGCGCATCGCGGCCGCCCAAGGCGGAGAATGTCGCCTTCCATGCCACCCGTGCCGACGCGGAACGTGCCGGCTTCCGTCCCTGCCGCCGCTGCCATCCGGAACGGGAAGCGTCCGTACGCGAAACCCTTCGCTTCGGCATGGGCCCCTCTCGCCTGGGCACGTTGCTGGCCGCGGCCGGCGAACGCGGTGTCTGCGCCATTTTGTTCGGCGACGATAGCCAGGCGCTCGAAGCGGACCTGGGCCGACGTTTTCCGAACGCCGAGCGCGTGCGCGACGATGGCGCGCTTGCCGCGATCCTCATCCAGGCTGCCGCACTCGTCGAACAGCCCGGCGCCCGTTTCGACGCCACGCTCGATCCGCGCGGAACGCCTTTCCAACGCAAAGTGTGGAATGCACTGCGTGACATCCCCGCGGGCAGCACCGCCAGCTACAAGGACATCGCCCTGCGCATCGGCATGCCGGACGCCTCCCGCGCCGTCGCGCAGGCTTGCGGCGCCAACGCACTGGCGGTGGTCGTGCCGTGCCACCGGGTGATCCGTGGCGACGGCGAGCTTTCCGGCTATCGCTGGGGTGTCGAGCGCAAGCGCGAACTGCTCGCGCGGGAGACCCGAGGGTGAGCGTTATCCTGCACCCCATGACGCCTTCCCCGACTCATGCGCCGCTGGAGACCTTCGACTGGCCGCGCCTGCTCCAGCAGCTCGACCGGCAGGGCCACACCATGCTCCCGGGCCTGCTCGAACCGGATGCCTGCGCACGCATCGCTTCGCTGTACGACCGGCCGGCGCTGTTCCGCAGCAAGGTCGTCATGGCACGGCATGGCTTCGGTCGCGGCGAATACCAGTACTTCGCCTATCCGCTGCCGTCGCCGATCGCGGAGTTGCGCGAAGCGCTTTATCCGCGGCTCGCGCCGCTCGCCAATCAATGGAACCAGACGATGGGTGTCGACGTGCGCTATCCCGACGCGCATGCCGATTTCCTGGAGCGCTGCCACCACGCCGGACAGTCGCGTCCTACGCCGCTGCTGTTGCGCTATGGCGCGGGCGACTACAACTGCCTGCACCAGGACCTGTATGGCGAGCATGTATTTCCGCTGCAGGTCGCGGTGCTGCTCTCCGCGCCCGGTCAGGACTTCACCGGCGGCGAATTCGTGCTCACCGAGCAGCGCCCTCGCATGCAATCGCGGCCCCACGTGGTGCCCCTGGGTCAAGGGGACGCGGTGATCTTCGCCGTACACCACCGCCCCGTGCAGGGCAGCCGCGGCAGCTACCGGGTGAATCTGCGCCACGGCGTGAGCGAGCTGCGCTCGGGCCGGCGGCATACGCTGGGCATCATCTTCCACGACGCCACCTGAGCGCCGTCAGCGCGGCGGTTCCTGCGCGCCCATCGCACGCGGCAGGTGCCAGCCGTAGCGGATCGCCATGAAGCGCAGGCCGAAGCACAACGCGGCGCCGGCCAGCGTCGAAGCGGTAGGCGGAAGCTGCAGCAGGCTGCCGGCCACCACGATGCTTGCGCCGGCCAGCGCCGCCACGGCATAGAGGTCGGCCCGCAGCACGGCCGGAATCTCCGAGACCAGCACGTCGCGCAGGATGCCGCCGCCCACACCGGTGAGCATGCCCAGCAAGGCCGCCATGGGCGGGTTCAGGCCATGCGCCAGCGCCTTCTGCGCACCGGCCACGGCGAACAGGGCCAGGCCCGCGGCATCGGACATGAGCACCGGATGCTTGAGCCGGTCGATCACCGGGTAGCGATAGAAGGTGATCACGCCTGCCAGTACCGATACGCCGAGATACCGCCAGTCCGCGATCGCCGCGGGCGGCGTGGCGCCGATCAGCAGGTCGCGGGTGATGCCGCCCGCGTTGCCGGCAGCGAAGGACAGCACCAGCACGCCGAACAGGTCGAGCTGCCGGCGCACGCCGGTGACCGCGCCGCTCAGCGCGAAAACGAAGGTGCCGAGCAGGTCGAGCACCAGCAGCAGGAGATGGGTCATGGAAGCGCATCCGCGAAGTGAACGCCGCATCTCTAGCTTTTGCGGCGCCGCGGCACAAGAGGCGCGGCGGCCTTGCTACGCTCGCGTCCGGGTTTCCACGATGAGGCGGACATGACTCCCACCCAGGGCATTCACACGATCGACACCGGCTTCGTGCGTCCCCGCTTCGACGCGGCCTACCTGGTAGTCGAGAACGGACGCGGCGCCTTCATCGACTGCGGTACCTTTTTCGCCGTCCCACGCCTGCTGGATGCTCTGGCTGAAGCGGGCCTGGCGCCGGAACAAGTCGACTGGCTGATCCTGACCCACGTGCACCTGGACCACGCTGGCGGCGCAGGCGAACTGATTACGCACCTGCCTAACGCGAAGGCGGTAGTGCACCCCCGCGGCGCACGGCACCTGATCGACCCCGCGCAGCTCTGGGCCGGCGCCACGGCCGTCTATGGGGAAGAGGTCATGGAGAAGACCTACGGCCACCTGCGCCCCATTCCCGCCGAACGTGTCGTGCAGGCGCCCGAAGGCCACGTGGTCGGGCTGCAGGGGCGCCCGCTGCGCTGCCTCGATACGCCCGGCCACGCGAGACACCATCTGTGCGTCTATGACGAACAGTCGCGGTCCTGCTTCACCGGCGACACCTTTGGCCTTTCCTATCGCGAGTTCGACGCGGCGCGCGGCCCGTTCGCCCTGCCCACCAGCACGCCGGTGCAGTTCGAGCCGGAAGCGCTGCACGACTCGATCCGCCGCCTGGTCGCGCTGGAGCCGGAGATTATGTACGTCACCCATTTCGGCGGCGTCGGCGACGTTGTGCGGCTGGCCAAGGGGCTGCACGAGCAGATCAATGCGATGGCCAGCCTCGCTCATGCGGTGCGCGGCGAACCGAAGGACAAGCGCCACGAATGGCTGAAGTGGGCGCTCACTGACCTCTACGCCGAGCGCCTGGCGGCCCATGGCTGGAAGGGGTCGCGCGACGAACTGCTGCAGATCCTGGGCATGGATATCGAACTCAATGCCCAGGGACTGGAAGTGTGGCTGGACCGCGGCGGCTGAGGCGCCCGCTCAGCGCTTCGCCTCGCTCGCTTCCTTCTTCAGTTTGTCCTCGAAGTTGGCCGCGGACGTCTTCGCGAAGGTCTTGCACGCGTCCGGATCAAACAGCGGATCCGGGGTGGCGCCAGCACGATGTGCGGACACCTTGTCGAAAAAGCCGCTGACGTCAGGATGCGTCGTGAGCAGCAAATCGCACGGCAGCGCAGCGACGATGCCGAACGTCTTGCGGAAGGCCGCCACCCGCTCCGGATGTGCGGGGTCGCCATAGCGGTAAACGCCATTGGTGAACGCGGTGATGCTGTCCGCGTAGACCACATCGATGCAGCGCTCCTTCTCGCAGGAACGCCACGTCCAGCTGGTCGCGCCGGGAGTGTGCCAGGGCGTGTAGTGCGCGGTCACTTCGATGTCGCCTACCTTCACCTTGCCGCCATCCTGCACGACCTCGACCTTGGCGACTTTCGGGTAATGAGGCGCCTCGCCGTTCTGGGGGTCTTCGGCGTAGTCGCCGCCGGCCATCATTTCCTCCGCGCTCGACTGGCTGGCGTAGACCTTGGCGCCGCTGGCCTTGGCCAGCGCCGCGATCGCGCCGGCATGGTCGAAGTGCGCGTGGGAATTGAGAATGGCCTTGACGTCGCCGAGCCGGAAACCGAGCGCCTTGATGTTGGCTTCGATCTGCGGAGCGTTCTCCGGCAACGTGCCGTCGATCAGCACGTGCCCTTGCGGCGACGTGATCAGCACCGCGCTGAGACCATGGGTGCCGACGTACCAGGTATCGCCGTACAGGCGGAACGGCTTTTCGGGCTTGGCCCAGCCGCGGTCGTCGACGGCATGAACCTGGGTGAAAACCAGCGCGGCGGCGCCGGCGAGCAGGAGGCGAAGCGT
Organism: Dyella sp. BiH032; assembly: GCF_031954525.1. Lineage (NCBI taxonomy): Bacteria > Pseudomonadati > Pseudomonadota > Gammaproteobacteria > Lysobacterales > Rhodanobacteraceae > Dyella > Dyella sp. BiH032. Next base: position 2,489,235 of record NZ_CP134867.1, on the reverse strand, counting down.
TGCGTGCATGGATCGTCCTTGCTTGGGAAAGAGCGGCATGATGCGGACCGCGAATGGACCGGACATGGCGCGGCACGGCCGCCATGCGGGCGGCGAATCGACCAAGATCAGGCCAGACGCGTGCCGTTCGGTACGGGCCGTTCCACGGTGGTGATCACCACGCCCTCCTCCGTGGGAAAACCGGTGAGGAGAAACTGCGAGCGGAACGGCCCCACCTGCTTTTCAGGGAAATTGATCACGCCCACGATCTGCCTTCCCACGAGCTCCTCGGGCCGGTACAGGGCGACGATCTGCGCGCTGGTCTTCTTCTCGCCGTAGGGTCCGAAATCCACCCACACTTTCCAGGCCGGCTTGCGGGCCTCGGGGAAAGGCTCGACCCGTACGACCGTGCCGGCCACGATCAGCACCTTCTCGAAATCCGCCCAGCTGATCTCGGCGGTGTCCTGCGTCTCGCTCATGCTTCCAGCCTCGTCTTGAACCAGTCCTTGCCCTGATGCCACCAGTAGCTGGCCTGCGCCGCCAGATAGCCAGCGGGCCGGTGCGCGCTGGCCAGGCCGTAATCGGCGAACTGCTTCCAGCGCTCGTCGCGCTCGGCGATGGCGGCGGCGAGCAGGTCGCCGGCGGCGCACGTGGGCGCCAGGCCATGGCCGCCGAAGGCCTGCGCCCACCACAGGCCCTCGTCGCCGCCGCCGATCTGCGGCATCTGGTGGCGCGCATAGCTCATCAGGCCGGACCAGGCGAAATCGATCCGTGCGCCTTTCAATGCGGGAAACACGCGCGCCATATCGCGCGTCAGCACGCGCTGGACCGCTCGCGGCGAGCGGTTGCGCACAGAAATGCGGCCGCCCCACAACAGGCGCGTATCCGGCAGCGGACGGTAATAGTCGAACGCGAAGCGCGTGTCGTAGATTGCCGCACGCGTGTCCAGGCATTCGCGCAGGCGGTCGCCCAGCGGCTCGGTGGCCATCACGTAGGTGGCGATGGGCAGGATCGCGCGGTCGATCTGCCGGTGCAGGCCGGCCAGATAGCCGCCGCAGGCCAGCACCACGTGCTCGGCGAGTACCGAACCCTGATCGGTCTCCACGCGCCAGCGCAGGCCGTCGCGGCGCAACCGCCAGGCATCGGTGTTTTCGTGGATACGCACACCCTGCCCCGCGGCCGCGCCGGCGAGCCCGATGGCGAAGTTCAGCGGGTGCAGGTGAAACGCGTTGCGCTCGTAGAGACCATCGAAGTAGCGCTCGGTGCGCACACGCTCGCGCAGCGCTTCGCGCGGCACCCATTCCCAGTTCACGCCGTAGTGCTTTTCCAGCAGCGCCTGGCGTCCGCGCAATACGGCCGGATCGCGGAACCAGTTGGCCCACAGCACGCCATCGTCCACCAGGTCGCAGGCGATCCCGTAACGCGTCACTTGTGCCCGGATGCGATCCACCGCCGCCGTGGTGAGGCCGAACAGCGCTCGCGCATGCTCCTCGCCGAGCCGATCCAGCAGCGCCTGCTCGCCGAGCGAATAACCGGCGAACACGAACCCGCCATTGCGGCCCGAGGCCCCGAAGCCGATCTGCTCGCGCTCCAGCAGCACCACGTCGCGCACGCCGCGCTCGGCCAGGCCCAGGGCCGTGTGCAGCCCGGCGAAGCCGCCGCCGACGATCACCACGCGCGCCTCGGCCCGGCCCCGCAGCGCAGCGTATGGCTCGTAGCCGACGGCGGTGGCGCGGTAGTAGGAAGGTGCCGGTGGCTGCTTCATCGCATCGGTCGGAGGCAGGCTGCGCGGGACAGGCCAGCAAGCATAGCGCAGTGCCACGCGGCGTCCGGCGTGACGCATGGCAGGGGCGTAGTGGCGGCCCGCAGCCGGGCCTCGGTCACTCGACCAGGCTCACGCCGAGCGGCCGCGTATCGCTCATGCCGCGGTCGTCGACCACGCGTACCTCGTAGTTGCCCGCGCTCGCCGGCTGCCAGAACAGCGATTGCCCGGGCGCACTGCTGCCGACGTAGGCGTCGTTGACGAACCAGTACAGCGTGCGCGTCGCCGCGTCGCCATTCGCACTGAAAGCGATGCGGTCCTCCTCGCGGCGCTTCATGCGCATGGCGTAGATGCTGCCGCGCAGCGGTGAGGTGATGCGCGGAGGTTCGCCCGCCGCCTCGCCTCCGTTGACGCAGGCCTCGTTGCGCGGCGGCGTGCGGCGCGGAATGCCGGCCTGGATGAAGACCTGCTGCAGCTCGGACGGCCAGAATTCGTAAACCTCCAGGTGCGTGCGCTTGCCGTCGTAGGGCGGACAGGCGGGCTTGCCGGTGGCGTCGTCGATCACCACGGGACGATGCACCTGGCTGACGCGGATCGGCGACTTGCCCGGAATGAACCAGGTCGTCCCCTTCTGCGGACACCACTGGTTCGGCAGGTCGCCGCTGGCCAGGCAAATGGACACGCGCTTGAGGTTGGCCGGCATGCGGCGGATGGGCTCGGCCAGTCCCGGCTGTTCGGCGCGCAGCGTGTCGACGATCTGGAAGAACAGCGGAGCCGCCGCTTCCACGCCCACGAAGGCCGGATTGCTGCTGCCGTCGAAATTGCCCACCCACACCACCAGCACATACGGCCCGAAACTGCCGGCGGTCCAGGCATCGCGGAAACCCCACGACGTGCCGGTCTTCCAATACACCGGCCATCGGGATGGTTGCGCACCCGTCGTTTCGTCCGGCCGCGGGTTCTGGCGCAGCATGTCCATCACCATGAAGCTCGCCTCCTCGCTGAGCAGGCGGGTGCCCTGTTTCGGCACCGGGTCCGCCGCGGCCAGGCGCAACGGCCTGAGCTCGCCGCGGTTGGCGAGCATGGCGTACAGGCCGGCCAGTTCCTGCATGGTGACTTCGCCGCCGCCGAGCACCAGCGCCAGCCCATAGTGCTGCTCGCTCGCCAGCCGGCCGATGCCGGCATCGCGCAGGAACTGATAGAAACTCGGCTCGCGCAACTGCGAAGCGACCCAGACCGCGGGAATGTTGCGGCTGCGCACCAGTGCCTCGGTGGCGGTCACCGGGCCCAGGAAGTGCCCGTCGAAGTTCTCCGGCGTGTAGGGACCGAACGACGTGGGCACGTCGCGCAGCACGGTCTGCGGATGCAGCACGCCCTGGTCGAACCCCAGCGCATAGATGAAGGGTTTCAGCGTGGAACCCGGCGAGCGCTTGGCCAGGGTGCCGTTGACCTGGCCATGGATGGAAGCGTCGCCGTAATCGGCCGAGCCGACCATGGCCTTGATCGCCATATCGCGCGTGTCGACCAGGATCGCCGCCGCGTTGCGCACGCCGCGCGACTGGTTGCGCTCGATGTAGCGACTGACCTGGCGTTCCAGACTGTGCTGGATATCCAGGTCGAGCGTGGTGGCGACGCGGCTGTCCGCGGCGCCGGCATCCAGCCGGCGCGCGGCGAGCAGCTGCTCCACCGCATGCGGCGCCTCGAATGGCAGGCGCGACAGCGGACGCAGGTTCAGCGGCAGCGCGAACAGCGGCTTGAGACCGGCATCGGCCGGATGTTCGCGGAGCCAGCGCAGGTAGAGCCGGTTGCGCGAATCGGCGAGCTGCCGGTTGATCACATCGGGTGCCGTGTCCTCGGCCTCGCGCCCGGCGCGCAGGCGCCGCGTCGGGTCCTGCGGCACCACCGCCAGGGTGAGCGCCTCGGGCAAGGTCAGGGCCGCGGGCGGCTTGTCGAAATAGGCCAGGCTGGCGGCGCCGACGCCTTCCACATTGCGTCCGTAAGGCGCGTAGTTGAGATAGGCCTCGAGGATCTCGTCCTTGGAATAGAACAGCTCCAGCTGGATGGCGCGGCCGACCTGGCACAACTTGCCCATCGGCGAACGCGTGTTGAGGCGCCACAGCAGACGCGCCAGCTGCATGGTGACGGTGGATCCGCCCTGAGGATTGCCATGCCGCGCGTAGGTGATCCACGCGCCCCGGGCAAGGCCGTAGGGATTGAAGCCGGCATGCCAGCGGAACCAGCGGTCCTCATGCAGCAGCACGCCCTGCACGAGTTGGGGAGAGATGTCGTGCAGCGGCACCCACAGGCGATAGCGGTCGTCGCTGGCGAGGGTGAGGCGCAGCAGATGGCCCTTGGCGTCGTAGACGGCCGTGGACGAGGGAAGCCATTCGCGCAGCCGCGGATGCGGCCACAGACGCAAGCCGACCAGCACGGCGGCGATCAGCGCCGCGCCGACCAGCCAGTTCTGCCAGCGGAGGACCCAGCGGACGACAGCATTGACGACGACGTTAGCGGGTACGGCTTTCAAGCCTCGGTTTCCAAGATCGAATCCTTCGCCTTTGCGGGGAGAAGGTGCCGGTCACCCGAAAATGTCCTTCGGCGACCGTGGGTGGAGAGGGCCTTCGATAGCGCTTCGCGGAGCGGAAAGGCTCCTGGGGCCCCACCGCGAGATTCGGCGTTGCGCTTCGCCCGGCCCCCTCACCCACGCCATTCCCTGGAGGGGAGTGGGAGTGGGTGGTCGGGAATGGGCGTCGCGCTTCGCCGGGGCCTCTCCCTTACGGCTTGCTCACGGTCAGCGTCGCGCCGCCCGGCGAACGCGCCTGGATCGCGCGGTCGTACATCGATTCGCCGTAGGCCGGCGGCACGATGAACTTGCCCGCGTTGGTGGCCTTGATGCGATACACGAACTCGCGCACGTCCGAGGTGGCAGTGCCGTAGATCACCACGCGATCCTCGCGGATGTCGGCGTACTCCGGCGTCCAGGTAGAACTGGACAGGCCGATCGGCGAGCGCCAGGCGCTGGCGTCCACCTTGCTGTCGCCACCCTGGTCGTTCTGCTCGCTGCCGTCCTCCTGATGGTCGGTCACTTCCGGCGCCGGCTGGATCACCGGCTCGAAACCGCCCGGCAGCAAGTCGACGATGGCCACGTTGGAGATGCCCTTGCTGCTCGTGGCGCGAATCTTCACGTGGACGTCGATCTCCTCGCCGACCTTGGCCTCGCTCAGCACCTTGCCGTTGGTATCGGTGTACTCGCGGATGATCTCCAGGCCGTCCTTCACCGCCTTGCCCGGCGCGTCGCGATCGTAGCCGCCCTGGCTGGCGACATACCACGCTGGCAGGCCGCCGCCATTGGTGAAGCGCAGGCGGGCCGCCGCCGCGCCCCAGCTGCCGGCCTGCATCAGGTTGCCCTGCAGGCTGGCGATGGCCTTCACGCTGCCGTCCGCATGCACTTCGTCGATGCCGAGCTTGCTGATGTCGCCGGCCGCGTCGTTGGCATAGGCGTCCAGGGCCAGCAGCGTCATGGACGAGGACAGCGTGTTGTACCAGCGGTGCGCCAACGGGTAGGTGATGTTCTCCCACACGCGCGGCGACAGGTTCTTCGCCCGCTCGGGGAAGTGCTTGCCGAGCACGTAGAGCACGCTGGAGTCGCGGATCAGTGCGTCGTAGTAGTAGCCGTAGACGTAGTTCTTGTCCCTGTCGTTGCGCTCCAGCAGTTTCTGCGGGCCGGCGATGAGCAGCGCGGCCTGCTTGTCCTGCTTGAGCAGCTGATAGGACGCGGCCAGCCACGCCGCGGCCAGATCGTTCTTCCACTCGTCCGGATAGGCCTCCTGCAGGCGCTTCTGCACCGCCGCCAGGTCGTTGGTGGTGACATTGCCCTGGCGGGTCAGCAGGTAGACCGCGTAGGCGCGCTGGCGCAGCTTGTCCAGCGAGTCCATGCCGTTGTCGCCGGCGAGCTGGCGCAGGTAGCGGTTGCCGGCGTCGAACATGTCCTTCGGCACGCTCACGCCGCGATCGCGGGCTTCGATGAGGAAGTTCATCGCGTAGGCGGAAACGAACGGCTCCGCATCCGGCGTCGCCGACCACAGGCCGAAGCCGCCCTGCCCGTTCTGGCGCGAGTGCAGCACGTCGAGGAAGTTCGACAGCGCTTCTTCGTTGGTGAGCTTCTTCTGCTCGAAAGCCGGCTGCAGCGCGTGGGCGAACGCCGGTACCACCGGCCACTTGCTCAGCACCAGGCGTGGCATGGCCGAGCTGATGATCTGTTCGCTGCAATAGTTCTGGTAGTTCACCAGGTAGCTGGTGAGGCCTTGGGCCAGCACCACCGGCAGCGGCGAGAACGCGGCGTCACGCGAGGCGTACTCGTCGTACAGCTTGCGCAGGTCCGGCACGTCCGTCTTGGCGCCGGCGTCCACACGGCCGACGTCGACCTGGGTGCGGTAGGCCGAGGCCGGACGCACGGACAGATCCACACTCTGCTTGGCCGACTTGCCGCCATAGCCCGCGGTGAAAGCGAGATTCCCCGAGCCGAGCTTATCGGTGGCCTTCACGCGGAACAGCGCCACGCCCTCGCGCATCTCTCCCAGGCTGAGGTTCTGCGTGGCCGCGCCCAGTACCTGAAGCTGCGGGCCGGTCTTCAGCGTCACCGCCACAGGCACAGGCTTGCCGCCCAGGCCGGTGAGGTTGTTGGCCACGCCCACGCTGACTTCGGCCTCGTCGCCCGGGGCCAGGGTGGTCGGCACGTTCGGCGACAGCACGAAGTCACCGCGCACAGTGGTGGAGCCCTCGAAGGTACCCACGCGTTCCGACGAGACGGTCACGGCCATCACGCGCAGCTTGCCGTTGAAGTAATCCGGCACCTGGTAGGTGAGATCTTTCTCGCCGTCCACATCGACGATGCCCGACCAATAGGCCACGGGCTTGTCGCGCTTGCGCTTGAACGGGTTGAGCTGGCGGCCGATCGCCGCATCCGCGTCGCCGCCCGGCGCAGCCATGGTCATCAGCTTCTCGAAGTCCGGCAGGATCAGGTCGAGAATCTGCGACGTGCCCACTTCGAGCATGCGCTTGCGGAAGAAGAACTTCAGCGGATCGCCCAGCTTGTAGCGGGCCACTTGCAGAATGCCTTCGTCCACCGCGAACACCACGGCCTTGGCCGGCTGCGGCGAGGTGAGCTTGAAGGTCACCGTCTCGCCCGGCTTCACCAGGGCTGGCGAATCCACCTTCACCGCGTTGCGCCGCGCATCGAGGTTCACCGAGAACGGCACCACGCCGTAGCTCAGCGGACTCATGAAGACCTCGTCCGAAGCCGGGTCGCGGATGTACTGCACGTTGATGTAGCCGTTGCCCTCGAAGTCCGCCGGCACGGTGATGTGCTGCACCGAACTGGTGGTATCGGCGTGGAACCAGGCGTGCGCGTAGACCTTGTCGCGCTCGATGGTGATCAGGCCGCTGCCGGCGTACGGCGCGCGCACGGCGATCTCCACCGACTCGCCCGGGGCGTAGTCCTGCTTGCTCAGGCTGAGCTGCAGCTCGGCGTTGCGGTCCAGCGAGCGCGACACGTTGGCGTCGCCGGCCACGGAGTAGTCCACGCGGTTGACCTCGACGCGATCGCTGCCGCGCAGGATCACCAGGGCGTAGTTGCCGGGCTTGTCCGTTGGCAACGGATAGTCCATGCCTGCGGCCGGAATGGTCAGCGGCTGTTCGTTGACCGGGATTTCCTTCAGCTTGGACTGGTACTTGTAGACGCCCGAATCCTGCTTGGTGAGCACCGAGATGTAGCGGCGCTCGATCAGCTGCGCACGCAGGTCCTTGAGGTCCGTGGCCTTGGCGTGGCTGTCGATGGCCACCAGGCGCACGCTGCGCTGCGCGCCGCGGCTGACGTAGTCCAGGCTGTCCGCCGCCTTGTATCCGACCAGCCAGTCATTGCTGGACACCAGCGTCTGCGCCGCAGCGGCCACGCTGCGCCCGCCTTCGGCCTCGTAAGCCTTGGTCAGGAAGTACAGCTGGTAAGTGGCGTCGGCGTATTTCTTCAGGTCCAGGTCGAATTCGGCATGGCCCTTGTCGTCGGTCGTACCGTCCTGCAGGGCTTCTTCGTAACCCTCCTTGGCGCGGCGGACGTCGTAGAAGTGATAACCCTGCCAGCTGCGGAATTCCGGCCACGCCGGGCGCAGGGTGAGCGACGCTTCCACGCGACGGTTCTCGGCCGGCGTGCCGAACAGGTTCTGCACGTCGACCACGCCCTTGAGCTGGTCCGGCTTCACCCAGCCTTCCGGCACCTGCTGGGACAGCTTGGCCTCGACCTTCATGCGGTCGGGGAGGAACTCCTTGATCTGCACGGTGGTGCTGCCGATCTGCGCGCTGGCCCGGCCGTCCTTGACGATGTACAGATTGACGGTCCAGGTGCCGGTGGGCGCGGTTTCGGCCGGAGCATAGGACAGCTCACCGAAGCCGCTGGCGTCCATCGACATCGGCAACTGCTTCACCGAGACGCCGCGCGGGTCGACGATCTCCGCCTGCAGCGGCACGCCGGCGACGCTGCGGGTCCAGCTGGCGGCGCGCACGATCAGGCCGATATGGAAGGTGTCGCCCGGGCGATAGATGCCCCGGTCGGAGAACAGATAAGCCGACAGCTGGCCCTGGTTGGTGGCGTTGCGCTCGCCGCCGATGTCGAAGCGCGAATAGTCGAGCTGGCGGTCGTAGCCCCCGATGGGCAGGAAGGACAGGTCCTCGCCCTTCTTCACCAGGTACATCACCGGACGCTTCTCGCGCTCCAGGCCCTTGAGCGTCGGGAAATGCACCATGCCTTCGGCGCCCGTGGCCTCGCTGTACAGCGTCTGCCCGTTGACCGCGAGCACCGACACGGTGGCGCCGGCGATCGGCTGGCCGTCGTGGATGGACTGCACGAAAACGTCCTGGCTGCCATCGATGGCGCGCTTCACCAGCACGCCGAGGTCGGTGACCACCACCAGGCGCGTGTCGGTCGGGTCGGGCCCGTTGTCGGAGGAACTGCCATCGCCTTCGTAGCCTTCGCTTTCCGACTCGCCTTCCGTCGCGCTCCCTTCCGATTCGTCGCCTGTGCGGGGGGCGGCTTGCGGTCCCTGGTCCGCCGCGGCGGCCGCGGCGGCCGCGGCGGCCTTCTTCTCGGCGGCCGCGTCGTAGCTGGACAGGTGCAGCAGGAACACGCCGCGCTTGCCGTCCTTCAGGTACTGCGCGAGGTCGACGCCCTCGTAGTGGGCCTTGCCCGGATCGCCCTTGGGGAAGCTGCGCTTCTGTTCGAAACGGTCGACGATGTGGTCTTCGCTGAAGGAGTAATTCAGCGACGGACGCGCATACGTGCCTTCATTGAGGCTGACCAGGTGCTGGAGCTGGTCCGGCAACACGCGGCCGACCTCTACCCGCATGCCAGGCAGGTTGCGCGAAACGACCGAGATGCGCTTGCTGCCGCTCAACGACAGCAGCGAGCCATCGGCCATGAAGCGCAGCAGCTTGGGATAGTCGGGAACGGTGAACGCCTCGGTCCGTGCCGTGCCCAGGATGTAGCCGCCGAACGACTTCAGCCCCTTCTCGACGCGCACATAGACGCGCTGGCCGGGTTCGGCGTGGTACTTGAAGCTCTGCGCGGCCTGGTAGTCGCCCTCGGTGGGCACCAGCTCCAGCTTGAGCGGCTGCGACTTGCGCAACAGGGCTTCGCTGACCTGCGAGACGTCCCAGGGATAGGGCGCGTCGTCGTCCGACTGCTCCACCTCGGGGTTGCGCCGCGGCAGGATCCACGCCTTGGTGAGGCCGGCGACTTCGCTGTCGCGCACCGTGCCGCTGACGGTCATCACCATGACCTGTTCGGGCTCGTACTTGTCGTTGTCGACCAGGGTGGGCGTGATGTCGTCGATGGTGAGGCTGTAGAGGCCGGGCACCTTCACGTCGGTGGCGAGCTTCTCCTTGGAACCGTCGCCGCCGCGCAGGCTGTGCACGCCTTTGTCGATGGCGTACTTCACCGCGCCGTCGTCGCGCGGCAGGGCCAGCGGCTGCGAATGGATCCAGGCATGCAGCTTGTATGGGTCGTAGGTGACCGTGTACTTCAGCGCGCTGTCCAGGCTGCCCTTCTGGGTGAGGGTCAGCGCGATGCGCTTCTCGAACTGCGCGGTGTCCACCGGATAATTGAAGTCCACCGGCTGGATGGTCTTCTTGGCGGTGGCGTCCGTCGGATCCTGGTAGAACTCGCCGCGGCCGAGGGTCACCGTGAACGGCTCGGTGTCGAAGCTGAAATGATCGTCGGCCATCAGCACGTGCGGCGCGAACGCCTTGGGCACGTCGAAGCGGACTTCGAAATGCTTGCCGACGGGCCAGTCTTCGGAGGGAGCGAAGCGCAGCGTGCGATCGTCCTGCCAGGTCCACTGCCCTTTCACCACTGGGTCCATCACCACGCCCGCGGTGACCGGCTTGCCCACCAGCTCCAGCGGTGCCGCGGAGCGCGAGAACTGCACGACCAGAGGATGGTAGGTGATGGTCTGCGCGGTGTAGTCGGTGATCCCGGGCTTGCTCACCTCGAAGGTGATCCGGGTCGGCTCCACCGGCTTGGGCCGGTTCTTGTACCACTCCCAGCCGAACCAGCCACCCGCGGCGATCGCCACGGTGGCGAGCAGGATGCCCGCCGAGTGCAGCGGCCTGCGCTTCACGTACGCGCCCGTGGCGGGCATCCAGCCCGGTGCGGACCAGGACACGTTGCCGATCAGCGGCCGCAGCAGCAGCGCGATCACATAGAGCAGGCCGCGTACCAGACGGACGGGCAAAGAGAGCAGAAACCGCAGCAAATCCATAATGCTTCCTGACAATTCATCCGATGAAACAAAGACGGCTAGCGCCGGCCTCGGGCCGAATCCCGCATGCGACGACGCCGCCCCACCAAGTGGAACAGCGTCGTGATCAGGTCTTCCCCTTGACGCATCCTGCCCGCGATTCCTGGCGGAATGCAGCAGGGATTGTGGCATGGCGCCGGTTGGATTTGGGCGGCCATGAGCTTTCGATGTCTACAGACCCGGAGCCCTTCCCTCCGACGGAGGGAGAAGGCGGGTATCGGCTGGATGAGGGGGTTTACAGAAAACGGGACGGCGAGGCGAAGCACGGTGTCGTGCGTTTGCTTTATCGCTTCGTAGGACCCCTCACCCCGGCCCTCTCCTCCCTCTCCCCGGAGGGGAAAGGGAGTGCGTTGTCGCGAGAGCGGGCTCCTTAAAGCCCAGCCAGGAGCTCGCGCACCACCGGGGCCAGCTTCGGGTCCTGCAGCGCCATGTGCATGGTGGCGCGCACCAGGCCGGCCTTGTTGCCGCAGTCGAAACGGGTGCCCTCGAAACGGTAGGCCAGCACCTTGCCCTGCTCCTTCAGCAGCGCATCGATCGCATCGGTCAACTGGATTTCGCCGCCGGCGCCGGGAGTGGTCTTCTCCAGCAGCTCGAAGATGCGGCCCGGCAGCACGTAGCGGCCCACCACCGCAAGATTCGACGGTGCCTCGGAGGGCTTGGGCTTCTCCACCATGTGGCGGATCTGCGCGCTGCGCGGGTCGATGGGCGTGGCATCGACGATGCCGTACTTGTCGGTGTCGTTCTGCGGCACTTCCTCCACCGCGATGACGCCGGCGGCGCCCTGCCCCTGGGCCAGCTCGGCCATCTGGCCCAGCGCGCCCTTGCCCTTGTTCCAGATCAGGTCGTCGGGAAGGATCACGCCGAATGGCTCGTCGCCCACTACGGGCTTGGCGCAGAGCACGGCATGGCCCAGGCCCAGCGCCTCGGGCTGGGTGACGAAAATGGCGCGCACGTTGCGCGGCAGCGTGCCCTGCACCAGGGCGAGCAGTTCGTCCTTGCCCTTTTCCTGCAGCTTGGCCTCCAGCTCGTAGGCCTTGTCGAAATAGTCGGCGATGGCGTGCTTGTAGCGGTTGGTGACGAACACCAGCGTGTCCGCGCCCGCATCGACGGCTTCATCGACGGCGTACTGGATCAGCGGCTTGTCCAGCACCGGCAGCATTTCCTTGGCGACCACCTTGGTGGCCGGCAGGAAACGCGTGCCCAGGCCCGCCACCGGAAAGACCACCTTGCGCAGAGGCTTGCTCACTCACTTCTCTCCTGATTCATTGCGACGGATCGACACCACGTTGTCCGGCTGCGCCACGTCGCTCCAGCGGAACGATGGCAGCAGGCTGGACACGCAGCGCCGCAGGGATTCCTCATCGTAGGCAACCGTGGCTTCGGCAGCCTTGACCAGTTGGGCCTGCAGCAACTCCCAGCTGACCTGGCGGTACTGCGCGAGGAAGATCTTGGCGTGCGCGGTCGCCGTGTAGTTTTCCAGCGGATGGAACAGCTCTTCGAAGAGCTTCTCGCCGGAACGCAGACCGGTGAACACGATCGGAATCTCGGTGCCGGGCTTCTTGCCGGCGAGGCGGATCATCTGCTCGGCCAGGTCGCGGATCTTCACCGGCTCGCCCATGTCCAGCGCGAAGATCTCCCCGCCCTTGCCCAGGCTGGCCGCCTGCAGGATGAGCTGGCAGGCCTCCGGGATGGTCATGAAATAGCGGGAGATTTCCGGGTGCGTGATGGTCACCGGGCCGCCGGCACGGATCTGCTTGCGGAACAGCGGCACGACCGAACCGGCCGAATCGAGCACGTTGCCGAACCGTACCGTGATGTAGCGCGTGGTCGAACGCGCATCGAGGTTCTGGCACCAGATTTCGGCGATGCGCTTGCAGGCGCCCATCACGCTGGTGGGATTGACCGCTTTGTCGGTCGAGATGAGCACGAAGCACTCGGCCTGGTGGCGGTCCGCCATGTCGGCCATGTTGCGCGAAGCCAGCACGTTGTTGCGGAAGGCCGAACGGAGCTGGCCCTGCAGCAGCGGCACATGCTTGTAAGCCGCGGCGTGGAACACGACCTGCGGCTTGAACTCCACGAAAAGCCGCGTCATCGCGGCCGGGTCCCCGCAGTCGGCCAGGATGGGCTCGAACAGCAGCTCGGGGAATTCCTGCCGCAGCTCCTGGGCGATCTGGTAGAGGTTGAACTCCGCGTTGTCCACCACGCAGAGCGACTGCGCACCGAGGCGAGCCACCTGTCGGCACAATTCCGAGCCGATCGAACCGCCGCCGCCGGTGACGAGCACGCGTTTGCCGGTCAGCGTCTCGCGGATGGCGGTCCAGTCCAGTTCCACGGCATCGCGGCCGAGCAGGTCCTCGATCGCGACTTCCTTGATCTCGTTGAAATGCGCGCGGCCGGCGACGACATCTTCCAGCTTGGGTACCGTGCGGTATGGCAGGCCGGTCTGATCGCAAAGTTCCACGATCCGACGCATTTCCTCCGTCGAGGCCGCCGGCATGGCGATGAGGAGCATCTGCGCGGCCACTTCGCGCGCCAGTTCCGGCAGCAGGTCGATGCGGCCCAGCACCGGACGGCCGTTGATGCTGGCGCCGCGCAGGCTGTCATGGTCGTCCACGAAACCGACCACCGCATAGCGGCTGTCGCGATGCAGATCGCGGGCGAGCGCTTCGCCGGCACGGTCCGCGCCGACGATCAGGACCCGCTGCACCGGCTGCGACTGAAACATGTCGATGCGGCTGTCCTTCCAGAAGCGGTAGGCCAGGCGCGGGCCGCCGAGCAGCATGGACAGCACCACCGGATAGACCAGCAGCACGGAGCGCGGTACGTCTTCCAGGCGGTTGTACAGGAACAGGATCAAGCCGATGGACAGGGCGCCGATGATGGTGGCGCGCAGGATGTTCCACAGGTCGGGAAGGCTGGCGAAGCGCCAGAGGCCGCGATAGAGGCCGGTCCAGTTCAGGACGATGCCCTGCACTGCCAGCACCAGCGGGAATTCCAACAGGTGGAAATGGACCGCGACGTCGTCGACCAGCGCGTAACGCAGCGACTTGGCCACCCACCAGGCGATCGCCGCCATGAGCAGGTCGTGTAACGCGACTGCCGCACGCGGATGGATGACAGCGATCAGTTTACGTAGCGACATGACTGGCCTTGTGCTGGGTACGCCACAGACAGTAGCGCTTGGCGAGCATCCAAGCTGCGCCTGCGATCAAATACGTAACGACGCAGATCGTCCACCCCCAGCCCCGACAGAACCATGACAGCCACGCCAGCGGCGCGGCGACCAGAAGGTTCCAGGCCAGATAGCACGCCCCCCCCGCCGCATGCGACATGCCACTGCGAACCAGCCATTGATACAGGTGTTCGCGGTGCGGAGTGTACCAGCGCCGTCCCTTCAGAAAACGGCTCAGAAGAGTAAGGCTAGCGTCCGTTATGAAGGATGAACTCAGGGTCAAGGCCGGCCAGAGCAGGGCTGTCTCGGTCCGCCACAGCAGGGCCGTGAAGGCGAAGAGAAGGAAACCAAGCGTCCCGCTGCCTACATCGCCCATGAAGATCGCCGCCCGGGGCCGGTTGTAACACCAGAAACCCAGCGCGGCCGCCGCCAGGCAGGCAACCGCGACCGCCAGGGAGGTCTGTCCCGCTCCGGCGGCCAGCATGCCCAGGCCGATGGCTACGAACAGGCATTGCTGGGCGAGCAGGCCATCGATTCCATCCATGAAGTTGTGCAGATTGATGCTCCAGGCCCCACCAAGCACCAAGACCGGCAGCCATAGCCAGGAGATGGCGCCCGCGCTCATGGCTATCCCGAACAGGGCGCACGACGCCAGCTGCACGCCGAGCCGCGGCAGCACCGGCAAGGAGTGATGGTCGTCCCACCAGCCGATCGCGGCGACGAGGACCGTTCCCAGGGCCAACGCCAGCGGCACGGGCCAGGACCAGGCCGGTGCCAGCACAAGCAGCGCCCAGGGCGACGTCGCGAGCACGGCAGCGACCATGCCGATGCCGCCGCCACGGGGGGTGGGAATGGAATGCGAACGCCGCTGGCCGGGCTGGTCGAACATGCCCCGGCGATGGGCGTATGCGATCGCGATGCGCACCACGATCAAGGCGATCAGCAGTGCTGCCAGCACCATCCCTGAGGCCAGCATGAAAGGCGTCATGGCGGCGTCACTCGTTCGCGACGCCGTGGATCGGGCGGATCGTGCTCCAGCTCTTGCAGCTCGGGCACTGCCAATGGTGCGCCTTGGCGCCGAAGCCGCAGCGGCTGCAGCGATACATCGCCTGCCCTTCCAGCAGCTTCCTGGTGAGGTCGCGCAGGATCAGGAAGTTCTCGCGCGCCTCGCCTTCGACCTTGTCCATGGTCGCGTCGATCAGCGCCATCAGGCCTCGCACCGAGGGACGCTGACGCAACTGTGAGGTGAGGAAATCGATCGCCGTGCGCTCACCGTCGCGCTGCTGGTACAGGCGGGTCAACGCCAGCACCGGCGAAATGCCGTGATAGCGCTCCAGGATATCGCGCAGGAAACGCTCGGCGCGCTCCATCTGCTGGGAGCGCGCATAGCTGTTGAGCAGCGGCGGAAGAATTTCCGGCACGAAGGCGATATCCGCCTCGACGGCCGCTTCATAGACATCGACCGCTTGATCGTGCTCGCCTTCTTCGGCATGGAGGCGTCCGGTGAGCATGAAGGCGCGGACGCAATCAGCCTGACAGGCGAAGGCTTGGCGCAGGTATTCCCGCGCATCCTGGCGCGCGCCATGCTGGCGGGCCTGCTCGGCGAGCTCGCAATAGAACTGGGCGATCATGCCGGCCTCGTCTTCGCCGGTCATCGCTTCCAGACGGCGCGCATGTTCGATGGCTTTGTGCCAGTCGCGCTCGTGTTGATAGATCGCGATCAAATGGCGCAGCGCCGACGGCGCATGGGCATCCATCGCGACGAGATCGGAGAACAGCGTTTCGGCGCGATCGAGCAGTCCGGCACGCATGTAGTCCTCGCCCAGTTCCAGGAGCGCGACGGTTTTCATCGCATCGGAAAGGCCAGGCCTGGAGACCAGGTGCTGGTGCAGGCGGATGGCGCGGTCCACCTCGCCGCGTCGACGGAACAGGTTGCCGAGCGCGAGATGGGTTTCCACGGTGTCGCGGTTGTATTCCGCGAGGCGCAGGAATACCTCGATAGCCTTGTCCTGCTCCTCGTTGAGCAGGTAGTTCAGACCGCGGAAATAGTCGGAAGACAGCTCGCTTACCTGGGCGCCCGAGCGTTTTGCTCCAGCGCTCCGGGCGGTCCACCAGCCACTGACGAAGGCGACCGGGATCAGCAGGGCCAGCACATAGAGGGCGATCATGCGTCTGCGGGCGACCTGGAATCCGTGGCGCGGGCGGATTGCCTGCGATGACGACGGTGGCGCATGCTGACCCCAAGCCACGCGGTCAGGCCACCAAGCAGCCACCCAAGCACCATGGCGGCGAGCACGGCCGCGCCCTTCGGCATCTGGAAACGTGCGAATGCCAGGTCATAGTCGACCAGGTCGGCGTTGAGCGCGCCCACCACCACGCCGGCGGCGACGAAGAGCAGAAGGATGAGCGTGACGATCAATCGCATGGCGGCGACTTTAACCGATTGATGTCAACCGGCACAGGCGTATGGCCTACCCCGTTCATGCATGCCGCGCCCTTCCGATGACAGGACGTGCGCAAACAAAAAGCGGAGCCCATAAAAAAAAGAAGGCAGGACCGGCACGAAGCCGCCTGCCTTCATCCAGCCCGTTTACCGGGATGCTTATGCGGAAGCTGCCTCAGCCAACGACTGATTGACGCGTTCCCGCAGTTCCTTGCCCGGCTTGAAATGGGGGACATGCTTGCCCGGCAGGGCCACCGCCTCGCCGGTCTTGGGATTGCGGCCCATGCGCGGCGGACGGTAATGCAGCGCGAAGCTGCCGAACCCGCGCACCTCGATGCGCTCGCCTTGCGAAAGCGCGTTGCTCATCTGCTCGATGACGCTCTTGACGGCCAGCTCGACATCGCTAAAGGCCAGATGGGTCTGGCGCCGAGCCAGCGCTTCGATCAATTCGGATTTGGTCATGGGTCCCCAATGTCCGTGACGATGAAACCACGGGGCGGCGAGCGCCGCCCCGTGTCCAGCGAGTGTTGCTTAGTCGGCCTTGTTCAGCTGCTCTTTCAGCAGGGCGCCGAGCTTGGTCGTACCGCCGGAAGCCGACGAGTACTCCTGCATCGCGTCCTGCAGTTCCTCTTCATCCTTGGCGCGGATGGAGAGCTGCAGCTGGCGACCCTTGCGGTCCATGCCGGTGAACTTGGCCTCGACCTTGTCGCCCACCTTCAGGTGCTGGGTGGCGTCGTCGATGCGCTCCTTGGCGATGTCGTTCGCGCGGATGTAACCCTCCACGCCCTCGCCCAGGTCGACCACCGCGCCCTTCGCGTCCACTTCCTTCACCGTGCCGGTGACGACCGTGCCGCGCGGGTTAGTGGCCATGAACTGACCGAACGGATCCTGCTCCATCTGCTTGATGCCGAGGGAGATGCGCTCGCGCTCCGGATCCACCGCCAGCACCACGGCCTCGATCTCGTCGCCCTTCTTGAAGTTGCGCACGAGGTCTTCGCCCGTACCCTGCCACGAGATGTCGGACAGGTGGACCAGGCCGTCGATGCCGCCGTCCAGGCCGATGAAGATGCCGAAGTCGGTGATCGACTTGATCTGGCCGGACACCTTGTCGCCCTTCTTGTGCATGGCGGCGAAGGCTTCCCACGGGTTGGAGCGGGTCTGCTTGATGCCCAGCGAGATGCGGCGACGCTCTTCGTCCACGTCCAGCACCATCACTTCGGTCTCGTCGCCGACCTGCACGACCTTGGCCGGGTTGACGTTCTTGTTGGTCCAGTCCATCTCGGACACGTGGACCAGGCCTTCCACGCCCGGCTCGATCTCGACGAAGCAGCCGTAATCGGTGACGTTGGAGACCTTGCCGAACAGGCGGCTGCCGACCGGGTAGCGGCGAGCGATGGCGACCCACGGGTCGTCGCCCAGCTGCTTCAGGCCCAGCGACACGCGGTTGCGCTCGCGGTCGTACTTCAGCACGCGCACGTCCAGCTCGTCGCCGACGTTGACGACTTCGGACGGATGACGCACGCGCTTCCACGCCATGTCCGTGATGTGCAGCAGGCCGTCGATGCCGCCCAGGTCCACGAACGCGCCGTAGTCGGTGAGGTTCTTGACGGTGCCCTTGACCACCGCGCCTTCGGTCAGGCGCTCAAGCAGCTTCTCGCGCTCCTCGGAGAACTCGGTCTCGACGACGGCGCGGCGGCTGACGACCACGTTGTTGCGCTTGCGGTCCAGCTTGATGATCTTGAACTCGAGGTCCTTGCCCTCGAGGTACACCGGGTCGCGGACCGGGCGCACGTCGACCAGCGAGCCCGGCAGGAACGCGCGGACGTCTTTGATGTCGACGGTGAAACCGCCCTTGACCTTGCCGGAGATCTTGCCGGTGATGGTCTCTTCCTTCTCGAAGGCCGCTTCGAGGTCGTCCCACACCATGGAACGCTTGGCCTTCTCGCGGGAGAGCTTGGTCTCGCCGAAGCCGTCTTCCAGTGCGTCGAGAGCGACCTTCACTTCGTCGCCCACCTGCACCTCGAGCGTGCCGCTCTCGTCCTTGAACTGCTCGATCGGGACGATGCCTTCGCTCTTGAGGCCGGCGTTGATGACGACGACGTCGTTGCGGATTTCCACAACGATGCCGCTGACGATGGCGCCCGGCTTCAGCTTGGAGATGGCCTGTTGGCTCTGTTCAAACAGCTCGGCAAAACTTTCAGTCATGTTGATTCCAGAAATGAGAAAAGGCCTGCTCCACCGTGCGCCTGGGAAAGTTTGCGCAATGCGGATCGGCCCACCGGTTGTGGGTGTCTACGAGGAAGATCCCCTTCGGCACCGTTGACCAAAATCCCGCGCCAGGCGCGGGCACCTTATGCCTTCAGGCAGCCGGGTGAGGCTGCAGGACGGCAAGTACTTTCGCGACGACATCGTCGATGCTCATGCCGGTGGTATCCACCAGGACCGCATCCTCGGCCGGCTTGAGCGGCGCGACTGCCCGGGACGCATCCCTGGCATCACGCGCCTCGATCTCGCGCTGAAGGCTGGCAAGTGTAACGCTGAGCCCCTTTTCTTTCAACTGTTTATAGCGCCTTTTCGCCCTCTCAGCGGCGCTCGCCGTCAGGAACACCTTGAAGGGCGCATCCGGAAAGATCACGGTGCCCATGTCCCGGCCGTCGGCCACCAGTCCGGGGGCCTTGCGGAAGCCCAGCTGCAGGTCCACCAGGGCCGCCCGGACCGAGGGGATCGAGGCGATCGCCGAAGCGGCCGCGCCGGCGGTCTCCGTGCGCAGCTCGTCCGTGGCGTCGTGGCCGTTGACCAGCACATGGGTGTCGCCGCCGTCCGGGGCCGCCTGGAAGCGGATCTTCACGTGCTGGGCGCAGCGGGTGACGGCCTCCGCATCGGAAAGATCGAGCCCTTCCATGCCCGCCGCGTACCCGACCGCCCGGTAAAGCGCGCCGGAATCCAGCAGGCGCCACCCCAGATGCTCGGCCACCAGGCGGCTGATGGTGCCCTTGCCGGATCCCGAAGGCCCGTCGATGGTGAGCACGGGAACGGGTGGCGAGGGACTCATAGCGGCTCCGGCGGCGGGCAAAGCAACTATCTTAACGCGTTGACCCTGCCCGGAGCGCGTGCTATCTAGCCCGCCCGCCTTCGCCCGACCTTCAGCCCGAGTCCATGAGCGACGACCTTCAACGCGAGTTCCAGCAAGCCGCCGAGGACGTCCAGGGGCTGGGCGAACGGCCCGACAACGACACCCTCCTCAAACTGTACGCGCTCTACAAGCAGGGGTCCGAAGGCGAGGTCCACGGCGATGTACCCGGCTTTTTCGACTTTGTCGGGACGGCCAAATACGAGGCCTGGGCCAAGCTGCGCGACATGCCGCGGGACGAAGCCATGCGCCGCTACATCGCCCTGGTACGCCAGCTGCTCGGCTGAGCCTTGCTTTTCCGCCCACCGAACGGGCACATTCATACGCTCGTTTGAACATTCCGGGCCGTATGGACTACCCCCATCTCTTCGCACCGCTCGACCTCGGTCATACGACCCTGCCCAACCGCATCCTGATGGGCTCGATGCACACGGGCCTGGAGGACAAAGCGGCGGACTACGACAAGCTCGCCGCCTACTTCGCCGAGCGGGCCCGCGGCGGCGTCGGATTGATGGTCACCGGCGGTATCGCGCCCAGCATCCAGGGCTGGCTCAAGCCGTTCGGGGGACGTCTCTCGTTGCCCTGGCACGTCGCCCCGCATCGCAAGTTGACCCGCGCGGTCCACGCGGAAGGCGGCAAGCTGTGCATGCAGATCCTGCATGCGGGGCGCTACGGCTATCATCCGCTGTCAGTCGCGCCCTCGAAGATCAAATCTCCCATCACGCCATTCACGCCCCGCGCACTGTCTGCCCGTGGCGTCGAGCGCACCATCCGTGACTTCGTCCATTGCGCGCAGCTGGCCCAGGATGCCGGCTACGACGGCATCGAAGTGATGGGCTCCGAGGGTTACCTGATCAACCAGTTCCTCGTCGAGCGCACCAACCGCCGAACGGACGCCTGGGGCGGCGACGCTGCCCGGCGCATGCGCTTCCCGGTGGAGATCGTGCGGCGCACGCGAGAAGCGGTGGGCCGGGACTTCATCATCATCTATCGCCTTTCCATGCTGGATCTGGTCGAACAAGGCCAGACCTGGGACGACATCGCGACGCTCGCGAAGGCCATCGAAACCGCCGGCGCCAGCATCATCAATACGGGTATCGGCTGGCATGAAGCGCGGATCCCGACCATTGTCACCAGCGTCCCCCGCGCCGGTTTCGCCTGGGTGACCCGCAAGCTGAAGGGCCAGGTCGGCATTCCGCTGATCACCACCAACCGCATCAACATGCCCGACGTCGCGGAGCGAATCCTCGCCGACGGCGATGCCGACATGGTGTCGATGGCCAGGCCATTGCTGGCCGATCCCGACTGGGCGGCCAAGGCCCGCGCTGGGCGCGCCGACCGCATCAATACATGCATTGCGTGCAACCAGGCCTGCCTGGACCACGTATTCCAGAACAGACGCGCGAGCTGCCTGGTCAATCCGCGTGCCTGCCACGAGACCGAGCTGGTCATCGCGCCGGCGGCACGCCGCAAACGCATTGCCGTCGTCGGTGCAGGCCCCGCGGGCATGGCCTGCGCCAGCACGCTGGCCGAGCGCGGCCACGACGTCACGCTGATCGATCAAGCCGAGGAAATCGGCGGGCAGTTCAACTACGCCAAGCGCATCCCGGGAAAAGAGGAATTCCACGAGACGCTGCGCTACTACCGGCATCGACTCGAGGACACGGGCGTCACGCTGCGGTTGCGCACGAAAGCGGATGCCGCTTCGCTGCGCGATTACCACGAAGTGGTGATTGCCACCGGTATCACCCCACGCAAAGTCGTGTTTCCCGGCAGCGACGATCCCCGTGTCCTGAGTTACCTGGACGTGCTGGCGCGCGATCGCCCGGTCGGGCAGCGCGTAGCGATCATCGGTGCCGGCGGCATCGGTTTCGACGTGGCCGAATTCCTGGTGGAACACGCCCCCTCCCCCACCACCGACGTGACGCGCTGGACGCGTGAGTGGGGGGTGGACATGCTCCTCGAAGCCCGCGGCGGCCTGCTCGCCGGCGCGCCGGAACGCCCGGCTCGCCAGATCTGGCTCATGCAGCGTTCCGAAGGCCGGCCGGGTGCGCGCCTCAACAAGACCACCGGCTGGGTCCACCGCGCGACGCTCAAGAACAAACAGGTCGCCATGCTCGGCGGCGTGACCTACGAGCGCTTCGACGATACCGGCCTGCACATCACCGTCGAAGGCAAATCACAGGTACTGCCGGCGGACAACGTCGTCGTCTGCGCCGGCCAGGAACCCCTGCGCGAACTCGCCGACGCCCTGCTCGCCATGGGCGTGACGCCTCACGTCATCGGCGGCGCGGACGTGGCTGCGGAACTGGACGCCAAGCGGGCCATCGCCCAGGGAATGCGACTGGCCAGCACGCTCTGAGCGCTGGTCGGTCGTCGACACGGGAGCCCGGAAATGAAAGCGCCCCGCCAGACGACGCGTCGATAGCGGGCCAGGGGGAGGGGCCGGGTATCGCGGGGGTAGCGTCGCTGCGGGGCGAGGGTCGCCGCCACCTGGGGGGAGGGGACGGTGGCGGGACGAGCGAAAGGATATGTTCGACAGATCACATAAACCAATATATATTTCCCGCGAAACTTATATGTAAATCCTATATGTTCGATTTCCGCCAGCTGCGTTACTTCGTTGCCGTGGCCGAGGAGCTCAGCTTCACCCGGGCGGCCCAGCGCCTGCATATTTCCCAGCCGCCGCTTTCCCAGCAGATCCAGGCACTTGAGGCCGACCTTGGCGTACGACTGCTGGATCGCGACAAACGCAACGTCGCCCTGACCGAACCCGGCCGCGTCTTCCTGGAACAGGCCCGACAGATCCTCGCCAAGGTCGAGGAAGCCCGCGGCCAGGTCTCCCAGGCCGCGGCGGGGTTCAGCGGGCAGCTCCGACTGGCCTACACCGTGTCGGTCACGTTCCACCCTTCCCTGCCCCAGACCCTGCTGCATTACGGGCGCCACGCGCCGCATGTCCGGGTCATCCTCAGCGAGATGTATACCGAGCCCCAGTTCGCGGCCTTGCTGGCGGGTGAGCTGGACGTGGGTTTTGTCCGCGACATGCCCAAGCACGAGGCGGACCTGCACGCGCTGCGCATCGACGAGATCGACCGGGAACCCCTGCTGCTGGCCCTGCCATCGGAACACCCGCTGGCCTCGCGCCGGAAGATCTGGCTGCGGGAAGTGGCCGACGCTCCCTTCGTGGTGCAGCCGCGCGAACTGGCTGCCACGCTGTACGACCGGCTGACCCTCATCGCCGCCAAGGCCGACTTCCACCCCCTCATCCGCCAGCACGCGCAGCAGATCAATGGACTGCTGATGCTGGTGGCAGCGGGCATGGGCCTGGCTCTGATCCCGGCCTCGATGTGCACGGTCAGCCTTCCGGGCGTGAGCTACGTTCAGCTGGAGGACCCCGACGCCTATATGCTCCTGGCCGTCGCGAGCCGGCGGGACGATACGTCCCCGGTGCTGGCCCAATTCCTATCGGTAGTGGCCGAAGCCCGGTCCGTCCCGACATTGTTGTGAATCCGGACTTGTTCCAAGGCAATCAAGCAGCTACACTTTCGTGCTTGTCTTTTTCCGTTAGTGTCAGGAGCTGGCCGTGAAGGTGCTTTCCTCTTTGAAGTCCGCCAAGCAGCGGCACCGTGACTGCAAGGTTGTGCGCCGTCGCGGCAAGGTGTTCGTGATCTGCAAGAGCAACCCGCGTTTCAAGGCCCGTCAGCGCTGAGTTTCAGCCGCGACGAGTCAGAAAAAGGGCCGCATTCGCGGCCCTTTTTTATTGCCTGTCTTTCCGTGGAACCTGCCAGACGATCCCCGCGCCCGGCAAGCCGGGCGCGGGGGCATGGCTCAGTTGTAGCGCACGCCGGTGATCACATAGCGCTTCATGCCATTCGGCGCCTGAAATTCGAAGCTGTCGTCGGCGCTCTTGCCGATCAGCGCGCGGGCGATCGGCGAGGACACCGCGATCAGGCGCTGTTTGATGTCCGCCTCCAGGTCGCCCACGATCTGGTAGGTCACCGCCTCGCCGCTGTCCTCGTCCTCCAGGTCCACGATGGCACCGAACACCACGCGGGAACCGGGATTGAGGCGGGTCACGTCGATCACCTCGGCGGTCGACAGCGCGGCCTCGAGCTCGGCGATGCGCCCCTCGATGAAGCTCTGCTGCTCGCGCGCCGCATGGTACTCGGCGTTCTCCTTCAGGTCGCCGTGCGCGCGCGCTTCGGCAATGGCCGCGATGATGCGCGGCCGGTCTACGGACTTCAGACGATCCAGCTCGGCGCGCAGGCGTTCGGAACCGGCCTTGGTGATGGGTGCACGACTCATGCTTTCAGCTCCTTGTGCAGCTCCTGCAGGCTGTGCACGTCGCCGGCGCCATGGAAGTCCAGCGAATGCACCAGCGCACGGGCTCCCGCGACGGTGGTTGAGTAGGTGACGCGATGCTGCAGCGCTTCGCGGCGGATCGAGAACGAGTCGGCGATGGCCTGCTTGCCCTCGGTGGTGTTGACGATATAGACGATCTCGCCGTTCTTGATCAGGTCGACGATATGCGGACGACCCTCGGCCACCTTGTTGATCCGCTCGCAGGCCACGCCGTGCTCGGCCAGGTACTTGGCCGTGCCCTCGGTGGCGACCAGGGTGAAGCCGCGCGACAGCGCATCCTTCGCCACCGGCACCAGGCGATCCTTGTCGGCATCACGTACCGACACGAATACCTTGCCCTTCGGCGGCGTCTTGATGCCGGCCGCGTCGTGGCCGCGCGCGAAGGCAGCGCCGAAGCTGCGGCCCACGCCCATCACCTCGCCGGTGGAGCGCATCTCGGGGCCGAGGATCGGATCCACGTTCTGGAACTTCAGGAACGGGAAGATCGCTTCCTTCACCGAGTAGTACGACGGAATCACTTCGCGCGTCGCGTTCTGCGCCGGCAGCGTGCGGCCCGCCATGGCGCGCGCGGCGATCTTCGCCAACGGCACGCCGGTGGCCTTGGACACGAACGGCACGGTGCGCGAGGCGCGCGGGTTGACCTCCAGGATGTACACCGTGTCGCCCTGGATGGCGAACTGGGTGTTCATCAGGCCGACGACCTTCAGCTCCTTCGCCATCAAGGCGACCTGGCGGCGCAGTTCGTCCTGCACTTCCTTGGTCAGCGAGTACGGCGGCAGCGAGCAGGACGAGTCGCCGGAATGCACGCCCGCTTCCTCGATGTGCTCCATGATGCCGCCTACCAGCACGTTGCCCTCGGCGTCGGCGATGACGTCCACGTCCACTTCGACGGCGTGGTCGAGGAAGCGATCCAGCAGCACCGGCGAATCATTCGAGACCTGCACGGCCTCGCGGATGTAGCGCGAAAGATCGGCATCGCCGTAGACGATTTCCATCGCGCGGCCGCCCAGCACGTAGCTCGGGCGCACCACCAGCGGGTAGCCGATCTCGCGCGCCAGCGCCAGCGCCTCGTCGGCGTTGCGCGCGGTACGGTTCGGCGGCTGCTTCAGGCCGATTTTCTCGATCATCTGCTGGAAGCGCTCGCGGTCTTCCGCCAGGTCGATCGAGTCCGGCGTGGTGCCGATGATCGGCGCACCGGCCGCTTCGAGCGCGCGCGCCAGCTTCAGCGGCGTCTGGCCGCCGTATTGCACGATCACACCCTTGGGCTTCTCCAGGTCCACGATCTCCAGCACGTCCTCGAGCGTCAGCGGCTCGAAGTACAGGCGGTCGGAGGTGTCGTAGTCGGTCGAGACGGTTTCCGGGTTGCAATTGACCATGATGGTCTCGAACCCGTCCTCGCGCAGCGCGAGCGCCGCGTGCACGCAGCAGTAGTCGAATTCGATGCCCTGGCCGATGCGGTTCGGACCGCCGCCCAGCACCATGATCTTGTCGCGGTTCGTCGGGTTGGCCTCGCACTCTTCCTCGTAGGTCGAGTACATGTAGGCCGTGGTGGTGGCGAACTCGGCGGCGCAGGAGTCCACGCGCTTGTACACCGGGCGCACCCCCAGCGTGCGGCGCAGGTGGCGGATGGCACCCTCGTCGGAGCTGGTCAGCTCGGCGATGCGCGCATCGGAGAAGCCCATGCGCTTGAGTTCGCGCATACGCGGGGCGTCGAGCGCGGTGATGCCCTGCGCCTGCACGTCCTTCTCGGTCAGCACGATGTCCTCGAACGCGGCGAGGAACCATGGGTCGACGCGGCTGAGGCCATAGACCTCCTCCAGCGACAGCCCCGCGCGGAACGCATCGGCCAGGTGGAACACGCGATCGGGGCGCGGCTCGCGCAGCTCGCGCTTGAGTGCGGCCAGGCCTTCGTCCGTGGTGAAGTCCACGCCGGTCGGGTTGAGGCCGGTCTTGCCGATCTCCAGGCCGCGCAGCGCCTTCTGCAGCGACTCGTGGAAGGTGCGGCCCATCGCCATCACCTCGCCCACCGACTTCATCTGCGTGGTCAGGCGCGCGTCGGCCGACGGGAACTTCTCGAAGGCGAAGCGCGGAATCTTGGTGACCACGTAGTCGATGGTCGGCTCGAACGAGGCCGGAGTCAGGCCGCCGGTGATGTCGTTCTTCAGCTCGTCCAGCGTGTAGCCCACGGCCAGCTTCGCGGCGATCTTGGCGATCGGGAAGCCGGTGGCCTTCGATGCGAGCGCCGAAGAGCGCGAGACGCGCGGATTCATCTCGATCACCACCACGCGGCCGTTCTCGGCATTGATGCCGAACTGCACGTTGGAGCCGCCGGTGTCCACGCCGATCTTGCGCAGCACCGCGATGGAGGCATCGCGCAGGCGCTGGTATTCCTTGTCGGTGAGCGTCTGCGCCGGCGCGACGGTGATCGAGTCGCCGGTATGCACGCCCATCGGATCGAGGTTCTCGATCGAGCAGACGATGATGCAGTTGTCCGCCTTGTCGCGGACCACTTCCATCTCGAACTCCTTCCAGCCGAGCACGGATTCCTCGACCAGCACTTCACCCACCGGCGAGAGTTCCAGACCGCGCTTGACGATCTCTTCAAACTCTTCCTTGTTGTAGGCGATGCCGCCACCCGAACCACCGAGCGTGAAGCTCGGACGGATGATCGTGGGGAAGCCCACCTTCGCCTGCGCCTGCAGCGCCTGCTCGAAGGTGCGAACCACCTCAGCCTTCGGGCACTCCAGCCCGATGTCGGCCATGGCCACGCGGAACAGCTCGCGGTCTTCGGCCATGCGGATGGCCTCGCGCGACGCGCCGATCAGCTCGACGCCGTACTTTTCGAGAACGCCGTTGTCCGCCAGATCCAGCGCGCAGTTGAGGCCCGTCTGGCCGCCCATGGTGGGCAGCACCGCGTCCGGGCGCTCCTTGGCGATGATGCGCTCCACCGTCTGCCAGTTGATCGGCTCGATGTAGACCGCATCGGCGGTCTCCGGGTCGGTCATGATCGTGGCGGGGTTGGAGTTGACCAGGATGACCCGGTAGCCCTCTTCCTTCAGCGCCTTGCACGCCTGCGCGCCCGAATAGTCGAACTCGCAGGCCTGGCCGATCACGATCGGGCCGGCGCCGATGATGAGGATGCTCTTGATGTCGGTGCGCTTAGCCATGCTTGCGGGCCTCCTCCATCAGGGTGGCGAAACGATCGAATAGGTAACCAATATCGTGGGGTCCTGGGCTCGCTTCCGGGTGGCCCTGGAAGCAGAACGCCGGGCGGTCGGTAAGCGCGAAGCCTTGCAGCGAACCGTCGAACAGCGAGGTGTGGGTCACTCGCACATTCGCCGGCAGCGTGACCGGGTCCACCGCGAAACCGTGGTTCTGCGAGGTGATCAGCACGCGGCCGTCGTCGAGGTCCTTCACCGGATGGTTCGCACCGTGGTGGCCGAACTTCATCTTCAGCGTCTTGGCGCCCAGCGCCAGGCCCATGATCTGGTGGCCCAGGCAGATGCCGAACAGCGGGATCTTCGCGTCCAGGAACTCGCGCGTGGCGGCGATCGCGTAATCGCAAGCCGCCGGGTCGCCGGGGCCGTTGGAGAGGAACACGCCGTCGGGCTTCATCGCCAGCACCTCGGACGCAGGCGTCTGCGCCGGCACCACGGTGATGTCGCAGCCCTGCGCGGCGAGCAGGCGCAGGATGTTGAACTTCACGCCGTAGTCGTAGGCCACCACCTTGAAGCGCATGGCCGGCTGCTCGAAGGCCGTGCGATCCAGGTCGTAGGTGCCCTCCTTCCAGGTGTAGGGCTTGGTCGCGCTCACCACCTTGGCCAGGTCCATGCCGTTGAGGCCAGGGAAGGCGCGCGCCTTGGCCAGCGCGGCCTCGGCGTCGACGTTCTCGCCGGCCACGATGCAGCCGGCCAGCGCGCCCTTGTCGCGCAGGATGCGGGTGAGTCGGCGGGTGTCGATACCGGCAATGGCGACGATGCCCAGGCGCTTGAGGTAATCGGGCAGGCTTTCCGTGCTGCGCCAGTTGCTGGCGCGACGCGGCACGTCGCGCACGATCAGGCCGGCGGCGTGCACGGCCAGCGACTCGGCGTCCTCGGCGTTGACGCCGGTGTTGCCGATGTGGGGGTACGTGAGGGTGACGATCTGACGCGAGTACGAGGGATCCGTGAGGATCTCCTGGTAGCCGGTCATGGCGGTGTTGAACACCACCTCGCCGACGGTTTCACCAGTCGCGCCCACGGCCTGGCCGTGGAACACGCTGCCGTCTTCGAGGGCAAGCAGAGCGGAAATAGGCATGGAAGGGGCCGCCTTTTAGGTGCAGCAAAGTCCGCAAGCCGCTGCGAAGCAGCTTGTGGACCTTGGTCGAGGAAAGTCTCAGGGCGGGTCGCAATGATAGGCGTGAGCGACCTTTCTGTCCACCGCGCGGAGCGTGAAAGATGCGTGTTTGTGTCCGCCCGATGACCGCACAAGCGTTACACTAGCGCCCGTTCAAAAGGAGATGCACACGTCCATGAGCGCTGCCGTCCTGCTCGATCCTGCCCGTCTCGACCGGCCGGACACGGAAATCAGGCTCGAGCCGTTCCCGTTCATGATCGCCCATGGACAGCTGCCCGACGAATTGCGCTCCGACCTGGAACGCGATTTCCCGCGGTACACGAGCGCCGGCTTCTTCCCCTACGACCCCAGCGATTGCGGCCCTACGGTCAATGCGCTGGTCGAACGCCTGACCACGCCGGAATTCGCCGGCGCGATCGGCAAGAAGCTGGGCATCGACAACCTCGGCCAGTACCCGACCCTGGTGACCCTGTGCCGCTCGCTCAACAAGCGCCACGGCACCATCCACACCGACAGCAAGTCGAAAGTGGCCACCGCCCTGCTCTACCTCAACACGCAGTGGCCGGACACCAGCGACGGCTGCCTGCGCTTCCTGGGCAGCATCGACAACATCGACGACATCGTGGCGCCGGAGCTGAAGCCGCTGTACGGCGAGTTCGCGGTGTTCAAGCGTTGCGAGAATTCCTTCCACGGCCACCTGCCCTACGAGGGCGAGCGCCGGGTGATCCAGGTGGCCTGGCTCACCAGCGAGGAGGAAAAGCTGCGCAAGACCAAGCGCGGCAAGTTCGCCCGGGCCTTCAAGAAGCTGTTCGGCTCGCTGGATCGCAAACTCGGCGCGGACCGCGACCGCAGCGCCGCCCATCGCGACTGAACCGGCCTCCCGGCGGATTCCCCGGCGCGCCCGGCTGTCGTAGCATCCGGCGCTTCGGTCGTGTACCGACGTACACCCCCTTCGCTCTTCCTTGCCCTGCGCGCAAACCGATCCCGGCGCGGGGCACGGGAAGGCCATGAACAGGCTCCAAGGAGAGGGCATGCCCGTCGTCGTTCTGCTGTCCCTGGCCCTGCAGGTGGGCTGCGCCGTGCATGTGGTGCGCAGCGGACGCCCGCTCTACTGGATCTGGCTGATCCTGATCGGCTCGTATCTCGCCGTCGCCGTCTACGTGCTGGTCGCCGTACTTCCGGACCTGCGGCACGATCCGCGCGGCCGCCAGGCCGCCAGCAAGGCCATGCAGGTGATCGACCCGCAGCGCCGCCGCCGCGAGCTGCAGCGCCGGCTGGAGCTGAGCGACACCGTCGACAACCGCCGCCGGCTGGCCCAGGAGTGCCTCGACCTCGGCGATTACGCCAATGCCCAGGAGCTGTTCCGCAGCCTGCTCGTCGGCATGTACGCCACCGAACCGGACTTCATGCTGGGCCTGGCCCAGGCGCAGGCCGGCAGCGGTGCGTACACCGAGGCCCGGCAGACCCTCGAGGCCCTGATCGCGGCCAATCCTTCCTACCGTTCCAGCGAAGGGCATCTGCTCTATGCCCGCTGCCTGGAGGAACTGGGCGAGACCGATGCCGCGCTGGAGGAATACCGCGTGCTGGCCGACAGCTACCCCGGCGAGGAAGGCCGCTTCCGTTATGGTCGCCTGCTCGGCCGTCACCAGCGCCTCGCCGAGGCGCGCGACGTATTTGAAGCGCAACTGCGCCGCGCCAAGCTGATGCCCGGCTATTACCGCCGCAAGGAACAGGCCTGGCTCAAGGCCGCCAAGCTGGAACTGACACGGCTGGGCGAGTCCTGAGCGCAATGCCGGGCCATTCATGAGCCCCGTCGCGCTGCACACGCTTTTCGAGGCGCTGGCCTACGCGGTCGGCTTCCGCACCTTCCTGTGGACGCGCAAGAAAGTCGCGCCCCATGCCTTCGCCCATGACGACCACGTGGCCTGGGTCGGCGTCGGCGCCATCGTGGGCGCGGCTCTGGGAGCGAAGCTGGCGTTCTGGATCGACGACCCGCTGGCGGCCTTCGCGAACTTTCCCGACCTGGCGCGGCTGATCGAAGGCAAGTCGATCGTCGGTGCACTGCTCGGCGGCCTGCTTGGCGTAGAACTGGCGAAGAAAATAGCCGGCGTGCGCCCATCCACCGGCGATGCCTTCGTGCTGCCGCTGACCGTGGGCATGTGCATCGGCCGCGTGGGCTGCTTCCTGGCCGGCTTGTCCGACCACACCTACGGCAACCCTACCTCACTGCCCTGGGGCGTCGACTTCGGCGACGGCCAGCCGCGGCATCCCACCCAGCTGTACGAGATCGCCTTCCTGCTGGCCCAGTACGCGCTGATCCATGCGCGCCGCCACGCCCTCGCCCGCCCCGGCGACCGCTTCCGTGCCTTCATGATCGGCTACCTCTCGTTCCGCCTGCTGGTGGAATGGATCAAGCCCCTGCCCTACGCCTATCTGCATGCGCTCTCCGGCCTGCAGTTGCTGTGTATCGCGGGATTGCTCTATTACCATCGCGACCTGCCCCGCATCCTGCGGGCGCTGTTCGCCAGGAGGCACGACGCGTGGGAGCCAAGGTAAGGCCATATCTCTTCTACGACAGCGCGGTATCGGTCTGCACAACCTGCCTGCGCCGGGTGGAAGCGAAAGTGCTCATCAAGGACGAGCGCGTCTACCTCGAGAAATGGTGCCCGCATCACGGCCGCGAACGCGTGCTGCTGGCCGA
Organism: Dyella sp. BiH032; assembly: GCF_031954525.1. NCBI lineage: Bacteria > Pseudomonadati > Pseudomonadota > Gammaproteobacteria > Lysobacterales > Rhodanobacteraceae > Dyella > Dyella sp. BiH032. Next base: position 2,458,505 of record NZ_CP134867.1, on the reverse strand, counting down.
CGACGCGGCGTACTACCGGCAGTGCCGCGAGATCTACATCAAACCGCCGGAACTGCCCCAGCGTTTCAACACTCCGCAGCATTTCGGCTGCCCATACGACTGCGGTCTGTGCCCTGAGCACATGCAGCACTCCTGCCTGACGCTGGTGGAGATCACCGACCACTGCAACCTGCGCTGCCCCATCTGCTATGCGGAAAGCGGCCCGCATCGCCCCGGCTTCCGCGACCTGGCCACGGTGGAACGCATGCTGGATGCGGTCGTGGCCAACGAGGGCGAACCGGACGTGGTACAGCTCTCGGGCGGCGAACCCACGCTGCACCCCGATTTCTTCGCCATCCTGGACGCGGCGAAGCGTCGGCCGATCCGCCACCTGATGGTGAATACCAATGGCCTGCGCATTGCGAAGGAGCCCGACTTCGCCGCGCGCCTCGCCACCTACCAGCCAGGCTTCGAGCTCTATCTGCAATTCGACTCGCTGCGTGACGAGGTCCACAAGGACCTGCGCGGCGCAAAGCTGCGCGATGTGCGCCTGAAGGCGCTCGAACACCTCAACCGCCACGACATCTCCACCACGCTGGTGGTGACGGTGAAGAAGGGGCTCAACGACGGCGAACTGGGCGAGATCATCGACTTCGCACTCACCCAGCCCTGCGTGCGCGGCGTGACCTTCCAGCCGATCCAGGCCGCCGGCCGCCTGGAAGGCTACGACCCGGAGCGCGATCGGCTGACGCTCAGCGAAGTGCGCCGCCGCATCCTCGAGCAAAGCGGCGTGTTCCGTCCCGACGACCTGATCCCCGTGCCCTGCAACCCGGACTGCCTGGCCATGGCCTATGCACTCAAGCTGGGCGAGCAGGTCGTACCGCTCACCCGCTTCGTCTCGCCGGAGACGCTTGTCGGCAAGGGCCGCAACACCATCGTGGTGGAGCGCGACGAGGAACTGCGCGCGCACGTGTTCGAGCTGTTCGCCACCAACCACTCCCCGGAATCGCAGGCCTGCTCGCTGTCCGACCTGCTGTGCTGCCTGCCCCAAGTGCAGGCGCCGGCGGACCTGGGCTATCGCAACGTGTTCCGTGTACTGATCATGCAGTTCATCGATGCGCACGGCTTCGATCTGCGCGCAGTGAAAAAGTCCTGCGTGCACATCGCCCAGCCGGACGGGCGCATCATTCCGTTCGATACGTTCAACTTGTTCTACCGCGACGACAAGGCCGCCAAGCTGGAAGCACTGCGGCGCGAAATCGAGCAGGCCCGCCACATCGAGAGGACGTCCGCATGAGCGAGCAGTTGCCACCCTCCGGCCCGGCGCCGCTGCCGCCCGACCCTCCCGGCTCCGCGGCACCACCGAATCCTCGCGACAGCCAGGGCTCGCTGCTCGGCGGCATCGGCCTGGCCTGGGCGATCATGATCGGCGGCAGCCTGATCGTCGGGCCGATCAATATCGCATTCTGGCTGGCGCCACCGGTAGCGATCCTGATCGTCGCCGTCCTGTTCCTTACCAACGGCAGGACACGTACCGGCCGGGGCATGCTGCTGGGCCTGGCTTCGATCGTGGCCGTCGTCCTGCTGCTCGTGGCCGCATGCTTCGGGTTGCTGATGAGCGGCGGCGGCATCGGCGGCTAGTGCAGGCGGCGCCGGCGAAATCATCGGCGCAGCTCTGGCTCATGCCGCGAAATGCCAGGCGACGTACGCCGCGAACACGCCGTACAGCGCGCCCACCGGCACGATCCAACGGGCATCCACGCGACCGCGGCGGAACAGCCACCACAGGAAGATCACCGCGACGCCGGTCAACACGCCGGCCACCATCAGCGGCGCATCGAACAGCCACGGCGTGGCGAAGATCGCCAGCGCGCTGGGAATGGTGGCCTGGATCATCATCGCGCCCGAGATGTTGGCCAGCGCCAGACGCTCCTTGCCCTGGCGCACCCAGATCAATGCATTCACCGTTTCCGGCAGCTCCGTCGCCACCGGGCTAAGCACCAGGGCTACCAGATGCGGCGACAGCTGCAGCGCGATGCCGATCGCTTCGATCTGCTTGACGAAGGTGTGCGAGGCGAAGGCGATCACTAGCAGGGCCAGCGTGGTCTGCAGCAGCACGCGCGACAGTGCAGGGTCGAGCGCCTTGGGCTGGAACTTCAGCGGCTCCAGTTCTTCCTCCTCCGGCGCGGTGTCGTCGTCCTTCAGCTCGCGCCACACGTAAAGCGCATAGGCGACCAGGAACAACACACCGAGCCAGGGCTTCCAGGCGAAAGCGATCAGACCCAGCCCGCACTTCACCACGAAGATGGCCAGGAACCAGGACTGGTCCCGCGCCAGGCGGCGATGCTCCACCCGCACCATCGCGTCGGCACGTTGCAGCCGCCGGCGGTTGGCCCACAAGGCCGCGCCGACCACCGCATAGGCGATGGTGGCCAGCACCAGCGGCCCGCCTAGCGCGGCGCCTACGCCGATGTCCTTCTGCTCGGGTGTGCGGCCGAGCACCACGGCCACGAACGTCACGGCGCTCTCCGGCAACGCGGTGCCGAAGGCGGCAAGCACCGTGCCGGTCGCGGTGGCGCCCAGGTCGAGCTTGCGGCCGAACCATTCGACGCCATTGACGAAGTATTCGCAGGCGACGTAGATCGCGCCGGCGGAAAGCAGGAACAGCAACGCGGTGAGCATGGAACGGTTTCCAAGGCCGGGCGAGCGGATAACCCATGGCGCAACGACGCGCCTCGCCCGGCCTGGGTGAGCGCGTCGTGGCCAAAGGTCTCGCCGGGCCGCCAGCCACCGGGACCCGGTGGCGGTCGCCATTCGCGCCATGAGGCAAGCCTCAAGTCTGTTGACACGAATTCCTCTGGAGCGAAAGCCCGAAAGCTTTCAGGGGGTGAGGATGGCTACTCCCCAATGACAACGGGCGGGATGTTAGCGGCCCCGCCCGGCCGGGACAAGCCAATCAGCGGCGCACGCGATCGGCCAGCATGGCGTCGAGGTCATAGACGCCGGGCTCGCGGCCGGCCAGCCAGTGCGCGGCTTCGATGGCGCCACGGGCGAAGATCGAGCGGTCGGTCGCCCGGTGGTTGAGCTCCACCCGCTCGCCCTGCCCTATCACCCACACCTCGTGCTCGCCCACGATGTCGCCGCCGCGCACCACGGCGAAACCGATGCTGCCTTCGCGGCGCGCGCCCGTCACGCCTTCGCGCGCATAGACGGCGCTCTCCGCCAGGGCGACGCCACGCCCGGCCGCGGCGGCTTCGCCCAGCGCCAGGGCCGTGCCCGAAGGGGCATCCACCTTGCGGTTGTGGTGCGCCTCGAGGATGTCCAGGTCCCAATCCGGCAGCGCCGCGGCCGCCTCGCGCACCAGGCGGCGCAATACCGCGACGCCTAGGCTGAAGTTGGCCGCGCGCAGCACCGGGATGTCCGACGCCGCCTCCGCCAACTGGTCTTGCAGGGTCTTATCGAGCCCCGTGGTGCCCGTGACCAGGGCGATCTTGTGCGCCCGGCAATGCGCCAGCGCCGCCGCAAGGCCGGTCGGCCCGCTGAAGTCGATCGCCACGTCCGGCGCGGTTTCCGGCCATTCGCCGGTGAAACGCATGCCGCCGTCGCCGGGATAGACCGGCTCGCCCAGCCGCGACGAGGAGGCCAGCGCCGCGGCCAGTTCGAACCGGTCGTCGTCCCGCAGCAGATCGAGCAGCGCCCGTCCCATGCGGCCCGTGGCGCCGACGATGGCGAGGCGAAGCGGACGGCTCATGCGGGCACTCCTGAAGACGACGGCGACGGGGCGACGATGCTAGCGCCGGCGAGCGCCGGCGCGAACCCCGTCAGGAGGTGACACGCGACCAGAACTGCTTCACCCCGTCGACCCAGGTCTTGGCGCGCGGCGTGTGCTTGTCGGCTTCGCCGCCGGCAAAGGTGGCTTCCAGTTGCTCCATCAGCTCGCGCTGCTGCTTGGTCAGGCGCACCGGCGTTTCCACCACCACGTGGCAGATCAAGTCGCCCGTGCGGCCGCTGCGCACCGACTTGACGCCGCGTCCGCGCAGGCGGAACTGCTGCCCGGTCTGCGTCTCCGGCGGGATCTGGATCGGCACCTCGCCTTCCAGCGTCGGCACCATCAGTTCGTCGCCGAGCGCCGCCTGCCCGAAACGGATCGGCAGCTCGCAATACAGGTCGTTGCCCTGCCGCTGGAAAATCGGGTGCTCGCGCACGTGCACTTCCACGTATAGGTCGCCGGATTCACCGCCGGGGCCGCCTGCTTCGCCCTGGCCCGTCAGCCGGATGCGGTCGCCTGTGTCGACGCCCGCCGGAATGCGCACAGAAAGCGTGCGGGTCTCTTCCAGCCGCCCCTCGCCGTGGCACTGTTTGCAGGGCTTTTCGATCGCCTGACCGGCGCCGCCGCAATGCGGGCAGGTCTGCTGAATCGAGAAGATGCCGTTCTGCATGCGCACGCGGCCGTGGCCGTTGCAGGTACGGCACTGCACCGTCTTGCCGTCCTCGGAACCAGAGCCGTTGCAGTGGTGGCAGTTCACCTGGGTCGGCACCTGGATGCTCTTCTCGATGCCGAACACGGCTTCTTCGAGATCCAGCTCCATCAGGTAGCGCAGATCCGCGCCGCGGCGCGATCGCGAGCGCCCGCCGCCGCCCATGCCGAAGATGTCCCCGAAGATATCGCCGAAGATGTCGCCCATGTCGCCGAAACCGCCCGCGCCGCGGCCGCCCATGCCTGCCTCGAAGGCGGCGTGGCCGTGCTGGTCGTACAGGGAACGCTTCTGCGGATCGGAGAGCACTTCGTAGGCTTCCTTCGCCTCCTTGAACTTCTCCTGCGCATGCGGATCGTCCGGACAACGGTCCGGGTGGTACTTCATCGCCAGGCGACGGAAGGCCTTCTTCAGTTCGGCCTCGGTGACCGTGCGCTCGACGCCGAGGATTTCGTAGTAGTCGCGCTTGCTCATGCTGGTTTCCGACTCGAATCGCTGTGCCATGAATCGCAGCGATCCATGTCCCCTCGAGAACTCCTTCAAGAAACAGCCCGCGCCTGGATCGAACCCCGGGCGCGGGCTGGGTCAGATCGGCAGGGCCGATCCGTCCGTCACTTCTTGTCGTCGCCCTTCACTTCGGTGAACTCGGCATCGACCACGTCGTCGGCCTGGGCCGAACCCTGCGGGCCAGCCTGGGGACCACCGGCCGCGCCGCCGCCCTGGGCGACCGCGTACAGCGACTGGGCAGCCTGCTCCAGCTTCTCGATCTTGGCTTCGATCGCGGCCTTGTCGTCGCCGTCCTTCGCTTTCTCCAGTTCGGCCAGCGCGCCCTCGATCGTGCTGAGCTGCTCGCCCGGCACCTTGCCGCCGTGCTCCTTCAGCGCGCTGCGGGTGGCATGCACCAGCTGGTCGGCCTTGTTGCGGGTGCTGACCAGTTCCTGGAACTTCTTGTCCTCTTCCTTGTTGGCCTCGGCGTCCGCGACCATGCGGGCGATCTCTTCCTCGGACAGGCCCGAACCGGCCTTGATCTCGATCTTCTGTTCCTTGCCGGTCTTCTTGTCCTTGGCCGACACGTGCAGGATGCCGTTGGCGTCGATGTCGAAGGTCACTTCGATCTGCGGCATGCCGCGCGGCGCCGCATCGATGCCGGTGAGGTCGAACTTGCCCAGCGACTTGTTGGCGCTGGCGCGCTCGCGCTCACCCTGCAGCACATGCACGGTCACCGCGGTCTGGTTGTCGTCGGCGGTGGAGAACACCTGCGAGGCCTTGGTCGGCACCGTGGTGTTCTTCTCGATCAGCTTGGTCATCACGCCGCCCATGGTCTCGATGCCCAGCGACAGCGGGGTCACGTCCAGCAGCAGCACATCCTTCACCGAACCGCCCAGCACGCCGCCCTGGATCGCCGCGCCTACGGCCACGGCCTCATCCGGGTTAACGTCCTTGCGCGGCTCCTTGCCGAAGAAGTCCTTCACCGACTCCTGCACCTTCGGCATACGGGTCTGACCGCCGACCAGGATCACCTCATCGATGTCGGACACGCGCAGGCCGGCGTCGTTGAGCGCGGTGCGGCACGGGTCGATCGTGCGCTTGACCAGGTCTTCCACCAGCGCCTCGAGCTTGGCGCGGGTCAGCTTGATGTTCAGGTGCTTCGGACCGGAAGCATCGGCCGTGATGTACGGCAGGTTCACTTCGGTCTGGTGGCTGGAGGACAGCTCGATCTTGGCGCGCTCGGCCGCGTCCTTCAGGCGCTGCAGGGCCAGCGGATCCTTGCGCAGATCCATGCCCTGGTCCTTCTTGAACTCCTCGACGAGGTAGTCGATGACGCGCAGGTCGAAGTCTTCGCCGCCCAGGAAGGTGTCGCCGTTGGTGGCCAGCACCTCGAACTGCTTCTCGCCGTCGACGTCGGCGATCTCGATGATCGACACGTCGAAGGTGCCGCCGCCCAGGTCGTACACCGCGATCTTGCGGTCGCCGCCCTTCTTGTCGAGACCGTAAGCCAGCGCGGCCGCGGTCGGCTCGTTGATGATGCGCTTGACTTCCAGGCCCGCGATCTTGCCGGCGTCCTTGGTGGCCTGGCGCTGGCTGTCGTTGAAGTAGGCCGGCACGGTGATCACGGCTTCGGTCACCGGCTCGCCGAGATAATCCTCGGCGGTCTTCTTCATCTTCATCAGCACCTTCGCGGAGATCTCCTGCGGCGCCATCTTCTTGCCGTCGGCGGTGGCGACCCACGCGTCGCCGTTGTCGTGCGCGACGATGCCATACGGCACGATGTGCAGGTCCTTCTGGACCTCGGCGTCGGTGAACTTGCGGCCGATCAGGCGCTTCACCGCGTAGAAGGTGTTCTTGGGATTGGTCACGCTCTGGCGCTTGGCCGGCGCGCCCACCAGCACTTCGCCGTCCTTGGTGAACGCAACGATCGACGGGGTGGTGCGATCGCCTTCCGCGTTCTCGATCACCTTGGTACTGCCGCCATCCATGATGGCGACGCAGGAGTTGGTCGTACCCAGGTCGATGCCGATGATCTTGCCCATGTCTGTGCTCCGAAAAATGCGTTGCGGCCCCGCGGCCGCGCTGTCTTGTCAAATGGGGCCCGGCCCTTGCGATTCAACGTGCCGGCGAGCCCTCGTAGTCGGTTCTGCAGCCATCGGCACGGGCGCGTTCAGCCGCCGGCCGATGGATGGCGCTGTCAATCCTTGGCGACCGCGACCAGCGCCGGCCGCAGCAGACGATCGTTCAACACGTAGCCCTTCTGCAGCACACTGACCACCGTGTTCGGCGCCTGCCCCGGGGCCTCCACCATGCTCACCGCGTGATGGCGCTCGGGATCGAGCGGCTGGCCCAGCGGATCGACCTGCACCAGGCCATTGTTCTCGGCGATCTTCAGCAGCGACTTGAGCGTGAGCGCGATGCCCTCGCGCACGCTGGCCACGTCGCCGCCCTCCACTGACAGGCCCATTTCCAGGCCGTCGTAGACCGGCAGCAGCTCGTTGAGCAACTTCTCGTTGGCGAAGCGGCGCGCCTGTTCCAGGTCGCGGTGCAGGCGGCGGCGCTGGTTCTCGATCTCCGCCTTCTCGCGGAGCACGGTGTCGCGCAACTCCACGTTGGCGGCTTCCAGCTCGGCCACCCGGGCCTTCAAGGCCTCCAGTTCGGCTTGCGCGTCCGGCGCGGCGGCTTCGGGCGCCCCATTGGGCACCTGCGGGTCGTTGTTCTGCATGAAATGCTCCAAAACCAAAACATGGCCGGCACGCCGTGCCGACCCCCAACAATATGCGGGAAACCCCGCCTCCCGGGCGGGTTATAAGGCCGTGGCGGCGCGATTCAAGGCGTCGCTCAACACACCGGCCGTCGCCTGCACCACCGGGATCACCCGTTCGTAGGCCATGCGGGTGGGGCCGATCACCCCGACCGCCCCCAGAACACGCCCCCGGGTGCCGTAGGTGGCCGTGACCACGCTGCAGCCGTCCAGGGCGGCAAAACCCGATTCCTCGCCGATGAACAGCCGCACGCCCGGCGCCTTGGCGCAGACCTCCATCAGTTGCAGCAGCTCGTTCTTCTTCTGGAACGCCTCGAACAGCTCGCGCAGGCGGTCCAGGTCGGCCAGTTCCGCATAACCCATCAGGTTGGTCTGGCCGCTGACCAGCACGTCGTCGCCCTCGGCCTGCGGCGCGAACGAGGCCGCCGCCAGCTCCACGGCGCTGGAGAGCATCCGGTTCAGCTCGCTGCTGGCCTCGCGCAACTCGCGTAGCAGGTGCGCGCGGATGTCGTCCAGCCGCAGGCCGGCGAAGTGCGTATTGAGGTAATTGGCCGCCTGCTCCAGCTCCCCGGCCTCTAGCGACCTGGCCAGCTGGATCACGCGGTTCTGGACCTGGTTGTCCGAGAACACCAGGATCACCAGCACCCGGGACCCGGGCAGCGCTACGAAGTCGATGTGCCGCAAGGGGAAATCCGCCTGGCGCGGGACGGTGACCACGCCGGCGAAGTGGGTCATGGCCGACAGCAGGCTGGACACGTTGCCCAGCAGGTCGCGGGTGGTCGTCGGGCCGGCGGGCAGCTCGCGCTGCAGGCGCGCCATGTCCTCGCGGGGCAGCGGCTGCAGTTCGATCAGGCTGTCCACGAACAGGCGCAGGCCGCGCGGCGTGGGCACGCGCCCGGCGGAAGTATGCGGGGAAGCCACCAGGCCCGCGTCTTCCAGGTCCGCCATGATGTTGCGGATGGTGGCGGGGCTGACGTCCAGGCCGGACGAGCGCGACAGCGTGCGCGAGCCCACCGGCTCGCCATCCGCCAGGTACTGCGCGATCAGCGTGCGCAACAGGCGTCGCGCGCGGGCATCCAGGTCGTGGCCGAGGGGTCGAGGCATGCGCTGTGGCAATCCGTGAGACGCGTAAGAAATAAGGTTTGGTCCGGCAGTTTGCAAGAAATCCGCCCCGGCGGGTGCCGTTTCCAGGGCGGACACAGCCCCGCCCGGCATGGCTCCTGCCCGCCGGGTTCTGCCTTTACAATCCACCGACTTTTCAGCGCGCCACCCCATGCTCACCTCGCTCTACGTCCGCCATTTCGCAGTTGTAGAAGAAGCCGAGATCGCCTTCGGCCCGGGCCTCACCGTCGTCAGCGGCGAGACCGGCGCCGGCAAATCCCTGCTGGTCGATGCCCTGATGCTGCTGGCCGGCGGCCGCGCCGACAGCGGCATGGTCCGTGCCGGCAGCGACCGCGCCGAACTGGCCGCCGAGTTCGACCTGGCCGCCCTGCCCGAGGCCCGCGACTGGCTGCGCCGGGAGGAACTGGACGAGGAAGACGGCAGCTGCCGCCTGCGCCGCGTGATCCGCGCCGAGGGCAGTTCGCGCGCCTGGATCAACGGCCGCCCGGCCAGCGCCAGCCAGCTGGGCGAGCTGGCTACCCTGCTGGTGGAGATCCACGGCCAGCACGAACACCAGGCGCTGCTCTCCCGCGCCCACCAGATGGCCCTGCTCGATGCCTACGCCGGCCACGACGCCCTGTTGGACCAGGTGCGTGACAGTGCCGTGCAATGGCGCGACGTGGGCGCCCGCATCCGCAAGCTCAGCGGCGGCGAGGACCGCGAACAGCGGCTGGAGCTGCTGCGCCACGAGAGCGCGGAACTGGAACAGTGGGCCCTGCCCCCGGCGGAACTGACCGAGCTGGAAGCCAGCCACAAGCGCCTGGCCAATGCCGGCCGCCTGGCCGAAGGCGCTGCCGGCGTCGCGGAACTGATCGACGGCGACAGCGAGCTGGCGCTCAACCGCGCCCTGGCCCGCGCGCATGCCGAGCTGGACAAGCTGGGTGCACTGGACGACCGCCTCGCCCCGCTGCTCGAACTGCTGGACAACGCCGCCATCCAGCTCGGCGAAGCCGCCGATGGCCTGAACCGCTACGCCCAGGACGTGGACCTGGACCCGGAGCGCTACACGGAAGTCGACACCCACCTCACCCGCCTGCACGAACTCTCGCGCAAGCACCGCACGCCGGTGTCCGATCTGCATGATCGGGCCGCCGCGCTGCGTACCGAGCTGGCCGAACTCGAAGGCGCCGGCGACGCGCTGGAAAAGCTCGCCGCCCAGCGCGACCAGTTGCGCCGCGACTTCGACTCCGCCGCCGCCAAGCTGAGCAAGGCGCGCACCACGGCAGCCGCGAAGCTCGGCAAGGAAGTCGGCGCCCTGATGGCCGAACTGGGCATGGCCGGCGGCCAGCTGGTCATCGAACTGGAAGCCGCCGGCAGCGACGAACCCGACCCGCAGGGCCGCGAGCGCTGCGAACTGCTGGTCAGCGCCAACCCCGGCCAGCCGCCGCGCCCGCTGCGCAAGGTGGCCTCGGGTGGCGAACTGGCGCGCATCAGCCTCGCCATCGAAGTGGCCACGCTGGGCAAAGACACCGTAGGCACCATGGTGTTCGACGAAGTGGACACCGGTATCGGCGGTGCGGTCGCGGAAGTGGTAGGGCAGAAGTTGCGCGCACTGGGCGGCCAGCGCCAGGTGCTGTGCGTCACCCACCTGCCCCAGGTGGCCGCGCAAGGCCACGCCCATCTGCGCGTCAGCAAGCACAGCGATGGCGAGAGCACGCAGACGCGCATCGAGAAGCTGGATGCCAACGGCCGCCGCGATGAATTGGCGCGCATGCTGGGCGGCGTGGAGATCACCCGCGAGACGCGGGCGCATGCGAAACAGATGCTGGATCGCGCGCAGACGGCTTGACCGGCGTCGAATTTCGACGGCGCCTTTGATCTATGCGGCGCCCTTTCTTGGGGGCCGCATCTTCGCCGGAATGACGGGCGAAAGGCGTGCGGTCAGAGGGACGTAGTAGCCGAAGACTCCACGTTGACCAAGTGCCGCTGACGAAGCGCCACTGATCGATGTGCTGCCAATCAAACGCAGCGGCGAACGCCCTCCGCCCCGCCCCATCTACACAGAAGGCCTCAGCCCTTGCCCTCGCGCCTCGGCAGCAAGCCGCGTTCGCTGGCCATGCGATAAAGGTCCAGTTCCGACCCCGCGCCCAACTTGCCCATCAGACTGGCGCGGTGGATGTACACGGTCTTCTGGCCGATCCCCAGTTCCGCCGCCACTTGCTTCGGCGCGCGGCCTTCCGCCAGCAGCAGGAACACCTCGCGCTCGCGGCTGGTCAGCCGGTTGATGGGATCGAGCGCCTCGCTGGGCCGTTCGGCGCGGCGTTGCCGCAGGTCGGAACTGAGGAAGCACTCGCCCTGCATCACCGCGCGCAAGCCGGCAACCAGTTCCTCCGGCGCCACGCCCTTGGTGACGTAGCCGCTGGCACCGCGGCGCAGGGCTTCCGAAACGTAGGGTTCGCCGTCGTGCATGCTCAGCACCACGATGCGGGTCTGGTCCGCCACGCTACGCAGATGCTCGATCAGCGGCAGGCCGCTGCCGTCGGGCAGGGACAGGTCCAGCGCGACCAGATCGGGCCGGCGCTGGCTCACCGCCTCGACCGCGTCGTCGGCGCTGCGGCACTCCGCCACGACCTCGAGGTCCGGCTCCATTTCGATCAGCCGCTTGAAGCCTTCGCGGACTATGGCGTGGTCATCGACCAGGACGATGCTGTACATGGAACGCACTGTATAGCAGGCCCGGGCGCTGCCCAAGGGTGGCTCGGCAAGGGTGGCGCACCGTGCGGAAACCCCGGCGGCCGCATGTACCATCGCCGGCATGCTCGAGAGACCCCTGTTCCTGCCCTGGGCCGGCATCTTCGCCTGCATCGGCTATTTCCTGCTGTGGCTGCTGCTGTGGCCCACGGAGCAGCCTTATTGGATGCTGCCCTACGGTTTGCGCTTCGGCGCGCTGCTGCTGTCGCCGATGCGCTGGTGGCCATGGCTGCTGCTGGCCGAATTCGGCGCGACGGGGCTGCTGAACGTCAGCCAGGGCATGCCGCTGGGCTGGTCGGGACTGATCCTGGGCGAGCTGCCGGAGCCGGTGGTGGTCACCCTCTGTCTCTGGCTGATGCGGCGCGCCCAACTGCACGTAAGCATGCGCGATCCGGAGGACGTCTCGCGCCTCCTGCTCTCCGCCGCCTTCACCGTGGCCGCCACCACCGTGGTGGACGCGGCGATCCTGGCGACCGTGCACAACCCGCTGTCGGCCGAGATGCTGATGCGCGCGCTCGGCCAGGACCTGCTCGGCAACTATGTCGGCACCCTGCTGGTGGTGCCGCTGCTGATCATGCTGTTCCGCGCGCACCTGGAGCACCGCGCGCTGACCAACCTCACCATGGACGGCCTGCTGGTGATGCTGCCGGCCTTGGCGATCCTGCTGCTGCTTTCCTCGCACCCCGCGCCGCAGCCGCAGTTCGCGCGCATCCTGTCGCTGGCGCCAGTGCTGTTCTTCGCCTTCCGCCACGGCTGGCGCGGCGCCAGCCTGGCCATGCTGATCTCCAGCCTGGGCATGACCCTGGTGGACCATTTCGCCGGCCGCCCGGCGCCGGAAGCCCCGGCGCAGCTGTTCCTTTCCGTCGCCGGCACCGGCGCGCTGATGCTGGGCGCCGCGACCGACGCGCTCCGCCGCAGCAGCGAGCGCGTCGCCGAGCAGAACGTCTATCTCGCCGCGGTGAATCGCCGGCTCGATCAACTCGCGCGCCAGCTGCGCGATGCCGCGCGCGGCAACCTGCAAGCCGAGGAAAACCAGCGTCGCCACATGGCCGCCGAACTGCACGACGAACTGGGCCAGAACCTCACCGCCATCCAGACGCATCTCAAGCTCGCGCAGGCACGCCTCGCGCAAGCGGGCATGGACGACATCAGCGCGTCGATCAACACCATCCTCGGTCACATGCGCCGCGCGCTGCATCGTCTGCTGGACGATCTGCGCCCCGCCGTGCTCGACGAGTTCGGCCTGTTGCGCGCGCTGGACGAAGGCCCGATCCGCGATCTGCTGGCCACCGCCGGTGTCATCTATCGCACCGAACTGCACGGCGATCCGCGCCTGCTGGACGAGGACACCCGCACCGCGATCTATCGCCTGGTCCAGGAAAGCGCCACCAATGCGGTGAAGCACGCGCAGGCCAGCACGTTCCAGCTGCGCCTGCGCATCGGCGAGCGCCAGGGCGGCGCCTTGGCGCTGCTGGACATCCGCGACGACGGCGTCGGCCTGCCCACCCGCATGCCGCGCGGCGGCCGCGGCTTGCAGGGCATGCGCGACCGCGTCACCTCGCTGGGCGGACTCTTCCGGCTGCGCCCGGAATCCCAGGGCGTGCACCTGCGCATTCTGCTGCGCAGCAGCAATGCGAACGGCTTCACACCTCGCCTATAGACCTGACAAAAAGTTCCCGATCCTAGGAAATTTTCCAATACCGGGCTCGTGAACAGGTCGTTAGCATCTCTCCATCGATGTGGGGGAGCCACCATCGCAAGATGGTGAGCCATGCCAACCGTGGGGACGGTGGGCATGAAGAACGGCAGGATGCCGTTCCGCCGTTACCGGCGGCAACGCCTGACACACTGGCGAGCAATTCGCCCCGTCAGGAAGCCGATCGATAACGGATCAGCCGCGGGATGGACAGGAGTCCATCCGCGGCTTTTTTTATGGGCGTTTCCCGTCCCTTGTCTCGCGTATCCACGAGCAAGTCTTCTCCTCTCCGGGGAGAAGATGCCGGTAGGCAGATGAGGGGTGAGTGCTCGCCCGAACGGCGCTACGCAGCGAAAGTTGGAGCTTTCGAGCTTTTCGCGATCCCCAGCCACTCGCTCCGCCCGGCCCCTCGCCCCAGCCCTCTCCCCTCCGGGGAGAGGGCGCAAGAGCGGCGTCCCCGGAGGGAGTGAGATCAAAGGCGATGTCCGGTCACGAAAAAGGCCGGTGGCAACGCCACCGGCCTTCTCTGCAACCCCGCTGGAACCTCAGCGTCCGCGCGACTTCGGCCGCACGTACAGCACCAGGCTGTGGTCCTCGATCACGTAGCCGTGCTTGGCCGCGATTTCATGCTGGAGGCGCTCGATCTCCTCGCTGACGAACTCGATCACCTTTCCGCTGTCCACGTCGATCATGTGGTCGTGGTGCTTGCCCCGGTCCAGCTCGTAGACGGCCTGGCCGCCCTCGAAGTTGTGCTTGACCACGATGCCGGCCGCCTCGAACTGGGTCAGTACCCGATAGACGGTGGCTAGCCCGATGTCTTCCTGGTGGGCGAGCAGCTTCTTGTAGATGTCCTCGGCGGTGAGGTGATGGACCTCCTCCTCTTCGAGGATCTGAAGGATGCGCATGCGGGGGTGGGTCACTTTCAGCCCGGCTTTGCGCAGTTCCTTGGTTTCCTGTTCCATCGCTTCACTCCAACAGGCACACGGTGCCGCCAATTCGTTAGTGTATCATCCGCCACCTTCACGATCCGGACGCAAGACGCATGCACAAGCTGATCCGCACGCTGGGTTTCGCCTTGCTGGGCCTCTCCCTGGCCAGCTGCCGACTCATCTATACCCCCGACGTGCAGCAGGGCAACCTGCTCGACAAGAAGAACGTCGATCAGCTCAAGCCGGGCATGACCAAGCGCCAGGTCCTGGTGCTGATGGGCTCTCCCTCCGTGGCCACGCCCTTCGACCAGAACCGCTGGGATTACGTCTCCACGCAGCAGCACCGCGGCGGCCCGATCAAGGTCCGCACGCTCAGCCTTACGTTCAATAACGACGCCCTGGTGCGCACCGAAGGCGATTTCTTCGCCGAGGACGCCAAGAAATTGGTCGAGGAGCAGAAGAAGTTCCGTGCCGGCTACCCGGTGGACGAAACCGCCGGCGACAAGACGAAGACGCCGGACGAGCAGAAGGACGGCAAGTAAGCCCTCAGCCGCCCTGGGCGCGCCGCCGGCGCGCCTCCTTCGGATCGAGCGTGAGCGGCCGGTAGATCTCCACCCGGTCGCCCGCTTCCAGCACGCGGTCCGGTGCCGCTTTCCGGGAAAACACCCCCAGCCGCGCCGGGTCGACCTCCAAGCCGGGCACTTCCGCCAGCAGACCGGACGCCTCGATCGCCTGCATCACCGTGGCCCCGGCCGGCAACTCCACCGGCAGCACCCACTGGCGCCCCGCCTCGGCGTAGACCACTTCCACCGCGATCCGCTCAACCATAGGTGCGTTCGGCCTCGCGGCAGAAATCCTCGACCATGCGGCTGGCGAGCCCCTGGAAACCCAGCTTCAGCGCCGTACCGCCCAGGCGGCCGGCATAGTCGAAATCGAGGGCGAAGTTGATCTTGCAGCCGGCATCGCCCAGGGCGATGAAGTCCCACACCCCCTCCAGGCTGCGGAACGGACCGTCCACCAAGCTCATCTGCAAGCGATGCGGCGGATCGACCGTATTGCGGGTGGTGAAACTCTGCCGGAAACCGGCGAACTTGAGATCCAGCCGCGCCACCAGCATGTTCTCCCCGCGCTCCAGCACGTCGGCGCCAGCACACCAGGGGAAGCGCTTTGGGTATGCTTCGACCTCATTGACCAGGTCGAACATCTGCGCCGGGGAGTACTTCACCAGCGCGCTGCGGCGGATTTCGATCACATCAGCCTCTTCAGAGAATCACGGTGCGACCGCTCCGGTCGCATCGCCAGCGGGGTCGTCGGCCCCGAAGTTTAGCGGACATGGCCAAGGCTAAGGACAAAGACAACAAAGGTACCGGCACCATCGCGCTCAACAAGCGCGCCCGCCACGAGTACCACATCGACCAGCGCTACGAGGCGGGCATCGCCCTGCAGGGCTGGGAGCTGAAGGCGCTGCGCGCCGGCCGCATCAATTTCGGCGACAGCTACGCCGTGGTGCTGAAGGGCGAGATCTTCCTCGTCGGCACCTCCATCCCGCCCCTGATCAGCGCCTCCACCCACGTGATCGCCGAGGACCGGCGCACGCGCAAGCTGCTGCTGCACAAGGAAGAGATCGACCAGCTGGTCGGTGCGGTGGAGCGCAAGGGCTACACCATGGTGCCCATCGCGCTGTACTGGAAGGGCAACAAGGTGAAGGTGGAGATCGGCCTGGCGCGCGGCAAGCAGGCGCACGACAAGCGCGAAGCCGAGAAAGAACGCGACTGGCAGCGCGAGAAGCAGCGCATCATGCGCGCCCACAATCGCGCCTGAGGCACTCCTCAGGCCAGCGCCAGGCGCATGGCGTCCGGCGAAGGCTTGAAACCCAGGCGCTCGTACAGGCTTCGCGCCTGCGCCGTGGCATGCAGCGTCATCGCATCCACGCCCTGCTCCCGCGCCGCCGAGCCCACCGCCGCCAGCAACGCAGCGCCCACGCCGTCGTGCCGGTGCGTGGGCTTCACATAGACGTTCAGCAGATACCAGCCCAGCCCCGTGGGATAGTTGGCGGAAGGCATGTGCGGATACGGGTTCACCGCCGCACTGCCGATCACCCGCCCTTCCCGCTCGGCGAGCCAGGCATGCAGGCGCCCGGCGCCCAGCGCCGTCTCGATCCAGTCGCGCAGATGGTCGGAGAACCCGTCCGGCAGCGTCTGCCCCATTTCCTCCAGAAACGCGCAGCGCAACTCCGTCAGCGTGCCCGCATCGCCCTGTCCCGCCAGCCTGACCCTGGTCATGCGCTTTCCCCTGTGCTTGTCGCGTTTCGTGGGGCGGCGGGCGTCGAACCCGCGTCCGTGCGCCAACGATAGCTGTACAGCCGGGTTGGCCCGCAAGCTTGAAGAAGCCCACGACGGCTCCATATACTGTCGCGTTCCAGCAATCTTTTTTCCCCGGGGGTGTCCTGGCTTCGACGGGGGTAGTGAGATAGCTTGGTGCATGCCGAGGGGGCGACTTTCCTCGTAAATCCAGTTGCAAACTCATAGTTGCCAACGACGACAACTACGCTCTGGCCGCTTAAGGCCTAGCCCCGAACCCACTTGTGCCTGTGCTCGTGGATGTAGGGTCACTATCACAGGATCGCCCGAAGCTGCCGCCTGTCGGTAAGGGTTAAATCAAGCAGGCTGGTCCTTCGATGCGCTTCGCACACTGTGCTGTCGCGGGACGAGATCCAACGGTGAGCTAAGCATGTAGTACCGGGCGTCAAGCGCCTTCGGACGCGGGTTCGACTCCCGCCACCTCCACCAAAACCTGTCGGCCGATCAGTCTAAACCGCTGATCGGCCGATGCTTTCTAGGCACTCAACGATCCCCGAAACGCCTTCCCACAGGTATCGTTTTGGGTATCGTTTCATGCCAAAGCCGCTCCTCTTCCGCCGACCCTCAGGCTGGTATGTCCGCTTCTTGGTGCCCGTGCATGCACGCACCGCACTGGGGTCGCGCTTCATTGTTCGGGCCCTGGGCAATGTGAGTGGAGACCATGCCCGATTGGCCGCCGCGCATCTCGGTTACGCTCTGTCTCATCAGTGCGCTGCCCTCAAAGGCCCCATACCCACGCCGCCAAAACCATTCGTCTTGAAGACCCAGGAAATGCGGTTTGATCCATGGGGATTTGTCATTCCTGAGGCGGTGAACTACTCCATCGAAATCACACCGGATGGCACACGTCGCATCCAGGCCTTGGGGCCCGCCGATCACGCCATGGCGCTGGAAATGCTTCGGGCGATGGACGCACACCATCACCCCACAACGTTACCAGCCATACCAGCCGCGCCACCAGCCACGGCGTCGACCGAGCCCTCACCTCTTTTGTCCGAACGCATCTCGGTGTTCCTCGCGCAGTTCAAACAAAAGCTGCGAGCCGCGGCCAACGTGTTGGACACCAGCCACACGTTGCGACTGTTTCTGGGCGCCATCGGCGACAAACCGATCGCCACCGTTGGCACCGATGACATCGACACGTTCCTGGCGGCGATCGCCGATTGGCCGGTGAATGCCAACAAGAAAACCGAATACAAAGATCTGGATGTCCCGGGGGTGCTTGCCCTGTCACGTCGACTTCGCCCACCGACGATCGCCGAGCGCACGCAAGAAAAGCATTTGGACCGATTGAGGGTGTTTCTCAACTGGTGCGTCAAGCGCCGGCATTTGCCCGACAACCCTGCGTCTGACGTGCATGTGATGACGCGTGCCCAAGAAGACGAACGCAGCCGGCGTGCCTTCCTCCCCAGCGAACTACAAGCCTTGTTCGATCCGGAACGTCGTGACCAACATTGCCGCACACCTTCGCGCTGGTGGATCCCACTGCTCGCGTTGTATAGCGGCGCGCGCGTCAATGAACTGGCCCAGCTCAACACAGCCGATATTGAACAAGTGCAGCATGTCTGGGGCTTTCATGTTGCCACCCGATTTGCTGGGCAACATTTGAAGAACCCAAAGACAAAACGCTTTGTTCCACTCCACCCCGTGCTACTCGATGCGGGATTTCTCGCCTATGTCGCCGACGTCACCCAGGCTCAGAACCAAGCCACTGGGCCGCTTTTTCCTGGTCTTGGCAAATTAGGCGGCGACAAAGTGGGCGACTGGTGGAACCGCACTTATATGCCGCTGTGTGGCGTCAACGACGACAAGCTCGTGTTTCATTGTTTCCGGCACACCTTTGCAACCTTCGCTGAGCGAGCAGGAATGTTGGAAGGCCGCATTGCGCGGATCACGGGACACAGCACCAAGGGCTCGATCCTGTCGGAGTTTTACATCGACCCACCGACCCTCTTTGAGCGCTTTGAAACAGTCAACGCCGTCAAACACGAGCTGCCGCCACCCACGCCGTATGTCCCTCGCTCCGTTGGCGTCTTCTTTCCGAAGCTGGATCGCGTGCAACAACGGCGTACGGCTGTGGAGGCGAGTGAGGCGCGCCAAGTAAAAAGTCCTCGACGTGCAACCTAATCTAAGATGGTGGCGGCCACGCGACCTGCGCCGCACGGTGGCCACCGACTTGGCCCTAGGTGTGGTGGTGATGCAGACCGCAGCGGTGGCCCTGAACCATGCGGCCCATGGCGACTACGCCCAAACTCGTGACTACGTTCAGAACAAGGTGCGGTTGCTGCGTCCCCGCTATGAACAGCATGAAGACCGAATCCGGAAGCTGGGCGGCCTGCCACCGCTGCATGGCCCCACACCGATGGGATCCCTGGCCGAGCTGCCCCCGCAACAGGGGTGGGCCGTTGAAACCGCGCAGAAGGTGCTAAGAGACGCCGGGCTGGATGGATTACCGATGACAGCCAACGGCTCATAAGCAAACCCAGGCCTCCTCTCCCTGTTATCAGGCCCAAGGCGCAATCCCTTTGCGCTGGCGACTGCGAATGGCACCAGGCCGGCGGACCGCCGCTTCCAGGCCAACGAAATCACCATGCATTTTGTAGGCATTGGTGGCGAAGCCCGACGCCGACAGCTCACGTAGCGCGCTGCTACGAGACACGGTAACGAACCCACACGTGTGCAGCACTTTGTAACCGTCTTTCACCAACTCGGGCCGCACACCGGTTTCATCCACCAGCGTTCGATGAGAAACAGCCGCATCACCGGTTTTTTCGTTTCGGTGATACAGCATGGCGACATAAAGTTTGAGCGCGGCCAGAGATACAGCTCCCCGGTTACCAATCAACTTCAAGTTCGAGCCGATCACGTCCTGTGGGACCTTCCGATAGTGGCTTTCCATCGCTCCGAGCTCGTAAACGTTGGTGTTGCGGTCGGCTCGGCTTTGGATCACGACCAACCCTCGATCTTCCAGCAGTTGAAGCCCCCGAAGAACCATGGGCTTGGACACCCCAGTAATGCCTTGGAGGTCAAAGATGGAAAGCACGGTCTCCCGGTGCTTCCAGTCAAGGAAACCGGCGATCGCCAAATACGATTTCAATGCGGCGATCTCTCGCCCCATCGTGGCCTCTGCTGCGCTGAACTGATGCAGCATGCCGTGCGTAATCCACACAAAGGGCATCCGGCCGTAGCTCACTTCTTGTCCCCCTTCTTACGGACCGCCTCGTAGGCGACCAGCAGGCTCAAAACTGCGATCACAAAATAAGGACCGACATGCATTGCACTGCGAACCAGCGAAATAACGTCCACCTGCGTGGCCTCCTGATGAGATGGCCACAGTTTCTTTTGCTTCCTTCAAACAATATAGTGCAAGCTGCACCGAAAGACTTCCTGAAAATTAAATTTTTCATTTTTGTTTCAGTAGCTTACAGAACAATATCGTGCTGAAACAATGGGTCAAAAACAGGAAATGTGGAACTCCTCGTTGACCAAGTTGCGGCAGCGGCAGGAGAAGTTTCATCTGAGTGTTTAACAAAAACAAAATAAATAGATAATCACAGCTCACCCACAAGGCAACCGCCATGGACCACGCCCTGATCCCTTTCGCATTGCGCAAGATAAACGGTCGGATCGTTGATGTGGACGAGGTTCAACAAGGCTTGGCCTGCGGCTGTATCTGTCCTTCTTGTCAGTCCCCACTGATTGCCAGAAAGGGGGAAGTGAAAGCTTGGCACTTCGCCCATGTAAGCCGGGCAGACGAAGGGGACACTCATTCCGACTGCGACTTTTCTTGGGCTGTTTCGGTGCGGCTCATGATGCGGCAACTGCTCCGGGATGGGCTGACCATCGACCTGCCCGAACTTCGTGACACCGTTGAAATACCGTTCTCCCGCGGTCCCACAGCACTCCACACGTATGAGGTGGTCTCTCCTCAGTCCTTCCCCTTGCCAGCGTGCGATGTCGATGTTCGGCTTGGGCAGACGTTGGTGGACATCCTGGCAACCGTGGCTGGTGGCACCTTCGCCATCTACATCACTCATCCTGAGAGGCTTGTCCCTGATGCCTTGCGCGCACCACCTGCTCCTTGCGCCGGCGTGGTCGCCATCAACTTGATGGAATTGGCCTTTGAAGAGGACCCGCGGACCAAGCGCCATAGCTATCGGCAAGCCCTACAAGACTTCTTGATCTCCAACACAGGGGCAAAAAGCTGGGTTTTCCACCCTCAGCAGGCAAGCCGAAGACAGGCGGAGCTGGAAGCGCTTCGAGCACGACAGGGGCAGCACTCGACAGGACGCTCCCTGCCCTTACCTCAAACGAGTCGATCTCAGGCCATGCCGCCGATCCCACCGCCAACTCCCTCCCACCCTGCCCGGCAAGCCATTCCCGGTGATCCACTCCGATACGTCTGCGTCAGATGCGACTTCCGCTGGGGTGATCAGACCGGTGGCATGGATGAGTGCCCCCAATGTGGCAGTCTGCTCATGATCACACGCCTTCGCCCGCCCGAGTCGCCTCACCACTGATGTCCTTCTAAGAAACCACACCAGAAGAGGCAACATCGGCCATATGCCAGCAAATAGCATGGCGATGAAGCCTGACAGCGACATCCATCCCACAGGCCATCCAACAATGTCCACGCAAGTCCCCATCGAAGAAATCGGCGTCATTCAATACGTGGATCCGCGTGCCGTTCTTCGCGGGCAGATTGTTTGCACCGGAACGTTTCGCACAGATGGTCAGTGGCAGTTGTGGTTCGCCAACAATGGGCGCCTGCTCCCCATCCAAATCGTGGATCTCTCCGAGGGAACCTACTTTGGAGACTGTGCCGCTGCGCCGCACGACCTAAGCTCTTCACGTGCTCAACCTAATTGCTCAGCACGTGTGCTTTGAGGAAACGGCCAAACCTTTTATGGGCATCTGGGATGACCTCTACAACGTCGCCGCCTCTGTGGCCAAGCTCGACCTCTTGATGGCCCACCAAAGCGAGGTCGAGGGTCAGGCCGGCCGGATGGTCATAACCGAAGTCGAATACCTAGCCGTTCAGTGCCGCAGCATCTTTGACTACCTCCAGAGGATCATCAAAGCCATTTGGTCAAAGGTCCGCTACAAAGAGGATGGCTCATCTCCGAAAAAAACGCTGCCCAACAGTTTTGGGGACATGGTGATCGGGGGAGATAACAAACCTCGGACGGCGGCGGAGATCGAGGAGCGATTCATGATCCCGCAGGCGCTGGCCTTCGTGTATGCGCGGCACGCCCCTTTCTTTGCAAACCTAAGAACGATGCGCGACGCCATCGTTCACAAGGGCAGCCCAACCCCGGTCATCTTCACGACCCAAAAAGGGGCCTATATCGAATCCACCCTGTGGCCATTCAGTGCGATGACAACATGGCGTTCCGATGAGTTTGAGCCGAACAGCCTAGTGCCGCTGAAACCGGCACTGGGAGCCATGATCTATCTCACCCTTCTAGCCGCCGAAGAGCTGATCCACACGTATTCCCTTATTGTGGAACTGGGGCACCCCCTCTGCCCCAACCATGCACTCTTTCTCCGCGCCAGCTCGGGAAAGGCTTTGGCGGATCTCCTGGCCGACGCTGACAAGCGCTATGTGCCACCACCGAGCGATGAACAGTTGGCCACGGTGCTTGTCAGAGAGGGAGCCCCTAAAGCCGAGCCGTAACCGAGATCATTCCGGACCACGTCACGCCAAACGGTGTGTGAGCTCAACGCCAGGGCCGACCAACCAGATCTCTCTGAACCCCATAGATCCGGCCCATGCCCCATGGTGCTCCCGGAACTTCTCAGCGACGTCCCCAAGAACATAGCCCGGTGTATGCAGGGCACTCAGGGCCAGCACGAGCTGACCACGTTGAGCCGGGGGCAGGAGGCCAGCTTTGTGCGCAATGGGTGCTTTGAGCTCCGTCGCCAATTCGACCGCTGTCCCGCTCATCGTAGCGCCATGGTTGACGTGAACCTCTTTCCAGAAGGCGGCGTTTGATTGAGCACGGACCACTTGAATGCGCAGGACCTCTGATCCACCGTTTAACTTGCCACAAATCGCGTCTGCGTCGTCATGCTCGTCAACCAAGACGGGCTGCCCCCACGTCGAGCCGGCTCCAGTTCTGTTCATCGCAGCAATCAAATAGGTGCAGGTCTCCATGGTCCCCGTTTCATTGGTCGGTGGTGAACCGGAAAGCCCATGGCTGATGCCATCAGGTCCGAGCGAAGCGTGCGCAGCACGCCCATTGAGCCGTGACTCGGTATAACCGATCACCGCATCGTCTCTGCGAGTTGTTCCCCGCCCCTGCGACGATAGTTTGAAAGAATCGGTGATCCTGACTGTCACGGACTTATTGTCGTCTGGCTTGCTCATGCTGAAGGCCCACATGCAAGAGATGGTTGGACTCAAAAAGCGCTACCGCAGCCTCATTCTTTCGCCTGGATACCAGGGCTGCCCTGACCTCACCGGCCTGACCTCCGCAATTGTTCGACCCACCGCCCCCTCAGAACACATCTTCGCCCTCCTCGGCAAGGCGCTTCACCACCAGATCCACCAGTGCGGCCGCCTCCTTGGGTTTGATCAGGTGCGATGAATGAGGGCGAGCCCGAATGATCCCCTTCAATTCGTCGGGCGAGAAGTGTCCAAAACTGTCGTCTGGCCTGGCGCCCATCCGCTGGGTGATTTCCTCTTTGAGGCTCATGACCACGGAGTGACAATGATTGCAGATCCGCTGTCGCCGCCAACGCGGAGCATTGGAAGCACCTGGCGTGCGGAACTGAATCTCCCCTTTGTCACCAAAATAGAGCTGCTCATATTTACTTCGATCGCAAACGGGACAACACCAATCCTCTGGTAATGCATCCCACCACTCGGCCATGTAGGGAGCCGAACGAAGCAATGCCAGATAGTTGCCTGGCAAAGGTCTTCCTGGCTTGGCTGACTCCGTGCGCCAACGCGCACGGTTTGGCTGATGGATCTTCTCCTTGGGACCGAGTGCCTTTTCCAGGTCCTCCAAATTGAGCCAATCCGTGATATTCGCAAATCCAAGCATGGCATTTGCATATCCATAGACCGGAATAGGAATCGCCTGTCGTTGGTGTGGCTCATACCAATGGGTATTCGTCGCCGCTGCGACAGCAACCTCCCCAATCAAGCGCATTCGTAAATCGTAGGCTGGCTTCGCTTCCTCCCACGCTCTTTGGGCAGCATCGATATCAATGCGATGCGGTGCATGAGGAACCGGCAGAATGAAGCGCCTGATCTTTCCCACCGGAAAAGAGAAGTGTTTGGGCAACCCAAGATCCCTGCTCGCTCTCGTATCGGCATTGTTGCAGTCCTCGCAGATCAGCACTTCTTCATGTGCTGCGAAGGCTTTACCGATGCGCCCCACCAGACGCTTCCCCTCAACTTGCGGGTTTTCGGTTCCCTTGGCGACAAACACACGGCAGAACTCCTCCTCGATCGCGTCCCCCATGTGGTCATGGTGGATCGTGAGCTTGCCCAGGATCTGCCCCTTACCACCCAACCGACTGATCGCCACCTTGCTTCGCCCACAACAAGGACAGGTCCAGTCCTGTGCAGACAGGATCCAGTGGCTGTTCATTTCGAACGGACGCTGCCCGTGGATCTCGTAAATCGCCCTGGCGGTGGCCGACTCCACCCCGTCCAAGCTGATGATTTCGCCTCGACGAAAGCTGACCAATAGTTGTTCCAGCGCGTTCTTTTTAAGCGCCTGCTGTTCGTCCCCATTGGCGGGCCAAGGTTGCCTCAGGCGCCACTGCGCGAAACTACTATCGGATGTCAGGTCGGTCTTCATGGGCTCTCCTTGGCAGGGTTATCAGCATGTGTCTGATAGGTCTCATGAACTGAGAACCGTCGCAGCCAGCATTGGCATCGGCCCTAATAGATTTCAGCATCGAGGGTGATCGATTTGATGGCTACGGGGTCATTGAGAAATCCACCTGCTCCCTTGACGCGAAATCGAATGTCAACGTTCGCCCGTCTGACGCTCATACCTTCGACTTGCTGCACTGCGCTCAAAGACGGATCGAAGAAATCGACGTCAATTTTTGGTTGCACTCGCATGGGCACACTGGGCACAACTCGATAGGTGCCCCGATCATTTTTGGATGTTGGGGGAAACAAGATCATCCCTCTTGATCCGGAAACTCGTTGCTTGTGCTCAATGAACGCTTGGTCTTCACGGATCGCTTGGTTTGCGAAGACGCCCGGTTTGGGGGTGATGATTGTGAAGCATGGCAGCAGCGCGCCCGAAAGGCTGTTTGGGTGTTGCGCTGGCACCACTTGCAAGGCGAAGTAGTTGTTGAAGATCAGCCCGATAGCCGGCGACTCGAAAGCGGTGTCGTGGGGGGCAACTCGGAACTCGTAGCCCGCGGACTGATTGGGGTCTGCATCGATGACGAGATCCCTTTCCCCGAGCTGCCCTTCATGTGGATCGAGACCGCCAACGGAAGGGATCAGGTATTGAGCAAAAGGGTTGGTAGCCGTCAGGCGCGTCAGCGGCTCCATGTAAGCAATGTCTTCCCGACGATGCTCCAAGTGCACTCGGCCCGTGGTGTGATAGGAGAGCTTTCTGGTCCTTGGCTTTCCTACTCTGTCGTCCATGGGAACAGGTGATGGGTCGGAAGCGTCAGATCTGAAAGATCGCTCAACAGTTCCCGTGCGCACGAAGAGGAGATACAAGGACCCATCACCCTCCAAGGACCATTTGGCGAGGCAACGAAGCTGATCCTCTACCCTAAGCAATATCCACCCTTCGAGCGTTTGCGACATGTTGGTGTCCTACGGTGTTGAACGGCTGAACTAGGCCGCCAAGGGAGATATGTTTGCAAGGGACCCGTTGGGCAGCCCGTGGATGCAGCTCTCGGCCGAAAGCGGATTCGCCACAGCGGAACCATCATGGCGTCGTCGGTGCACGAAGGACAGCCAAAGCCCGCGCGAGCACTGGGTCATGATGTTGCCGAAGGTCGTTCACGGTCGGCGTCACCTCAATCTCCGGCGCAACGCCACTTCCCGAGGTAGCGCCTACTTCTTTGGCGCGCGCGGTTTCGGAACCCGAACGGCACTGGGCAGATGCTTGGGCAATGAGTCCAGAGTGGCCTCGACCTGATGCGCGTAAGCCGCCAACGTGATGCCGCAGGCGTGTGTCCATTCGTAGAGCTGAAGGATGTCAGCCCTTCGACGCCCCAACTCGACATCAGCCACGAAGGTTTGGGTTCGGCCCAGCTTGGCGGCTAGTTCACGCTGCGAGAGTTTTGCGGCCAGACGCGCGGATTTGAGCAATGCCCAGGCCACGGCGTATTCGCCGCGGTCGACGCTCTTCGTTTTCAGTGTTCGCGTTGCCATGCCCCTACCGTAGCGGGCGACTCTCGTGACCTATTTTTCAGTTCATACCCATCGAAAAGCTTAGGCCATTCACGGATAAATCGCGTGATTTATGGAGATTTTTGGTCTACATCGCCTCTGGCCATTATCTCATTTGAACCGTTTTTCGGTTCAGTTCAGGGTCGATGATCAAAACTTCGCCCCAAGGCCATGGTTTGGGCCGCCCCGCCGCGCGCTGCCGGCTGGGTTAGAAACGGAGCAGCGCGCTCAGGGGTTCATCATGCGAAACGCACCCACCCTTGCGGCCATCGGAGCCGCGTTCTTGTTGGGGGCTTGCTCCCATTCCAATCCGGGACGGAAAAAGCCCCCGTCGAAGCCCGTGCTCTCATGGCCAACCTGCCGGCTTCTGCGCCCAAGCCGGACGCCAGCACACCCGACCAGGCCTACGTGCCAATCGAAAGCGCGGTGCAAGTGCTGGCCTTGAACAGCGCCCTGTCCGCCAAGCCGAAGCTCGAACTCATGGCGGGGGCAACGTCCAGCGACTACCGGGATGCACGGACTCCTTCAAGAAGCACGACATCCTCCAAGGAATGCAGCCAAAGTTCGAGGCGGCGATCGCCGAGGCCAAGGATCATCGCTACATCACCTGGATCAACGACTATCCGCAGATCCGGCACTTCGACTTCAATGCGCACGCTTTCCCCGTTGAGACGGGATTATTCCAGTTCGGCGGTTCCACCCAGTTCTACGAAGACCATCAACCGTATGGGCAGATCACGGTGAGCAACGGCGCGGACTTCCGCGCGTTGCACGTCACCGATGACACCACGGCGCGGACCATGGAGGCCCTCGTGGACAAGGGCCATGGGCTGCGTTTGAAGATCTATGCCTTCGCCCAAGGCACCGATGACAGCGGCACACCCACAGGTGGCGATCACAAAGGTCCAGGTGCTCGGTGCCAGCGACCAGGTGCTCTTCGAGCAAAAGGCCGGGGGTGCACAATGATCCGCCCTGCCCTCCTCCCCTTGGTGCTTGGGGTGTTGCTGCCTGGCGCCGCGCTTGCCCAACAATCTTTCATGTCACGCCTGCTGAGCAACACGGGACAAGCCGTCGCCAACCAACTGACCCACGGCACCACGACCAGCACAACGGCCCATGCCGGGTCGGATGGCCTACACGCCAAGAGCCAAGGCAATAACCAATGGGCTTACCCGACGTATGCGCCCGACACCATCGATGGCTACACGCACCTCCGCTTCGGTTCTGCGGCGTTGGATCCTTTTGGCAATACCGTGGGCGGCCGGCAAGTCTGTGATCGAGAGTTTGTGGGCTATGCCCTGCTCCACAGATCCGAACTCTCGCCACAAGATGCTCAGCGCTGCTTGTCGCTCGAACAGGCGAATGACCCAAGTGCCACCATGGCAACGTTGCAACAACGCATGTCGACGATGGCCGGCACTAGGAAGTTTTACATCCGCGGCTCCATCCGAGTGGACACGCGTGTGGATCCTGCAGGGCAAACGCTTCCACCTGGCAAAGGCGTGGTCATTCTGGGTGGAGGACTTCCGATCATTGCCTCGCCCAATGATGTTGACTTCCGTCTGGGCGGTCCGAACTGGCTCCAACCAGGCTTGCGTCCAGGCTACATCGGAAATCAGTTTGCCTTGCTCTTCAACGCAGACCCGTCGCTGGGCTCACGCTGGCAGCAGATGGCCGACAACGCCTATGTGTTCTTTACTGTCAGCGAACCGAAGCACCCGCGCACGTCGACTTGGCAGGGCAGCCATACCATGTATGACGTGGAGGTCGAGATCGACAAGATCATCTTGACGGACAACCAGAACAAAATTGTGCTGACCCCACCCAGCCGCTCTGCACCGCAAGGGGCCACGCCGTGATGACTTGCCCCTTGTGATACGCAAAGAGCCGCCCTCGGGCGGCTCTTTTCTGGTGAAGGCACCTCACATCCGCAGCCTCTCATCCATCGGCGACCGCTTACTCGCTGTATCAGATCTCTTCCGAGACAGGAAAGGCGCGCTTGAACTCAGCCAGCTCTTCATCGAGCCACGCCAGATAGATCAGGTCTTTCGTCCGGTAGTGTGCGTTTAGTTCTTTGATTTGCTCCATGTCAGCCCAGGCAGCCACCACCGGGCCCTCGAAGCTAATTGGCACGCGCTTCGTCACCAAGTAGATGGTGATCGAATCAAGCGGAAGCTCGTTGTTCTTTTGCAGAAGATCACAGGCTTGTTCGCCAAGAACCTCTTCCATGATCCCGTCGAGGTTTCCTTTCTTCGGCACCGCAAGATTGATGGCCGAACATCCCCTGGCCACTGCTAGTTCTCCGGATTTCATGAGCGCTCGTTTCAGGCCGTCGGGATCCGGCCCTGTTTTACCAGAGTAGAAATACTGCTTCGGGACAACCACGTTCTGTTCACCCATTCTTCTCTCCTTGGGTCAGTTCGAAATGGCCTTCACAAGCCGCGGCAGGACGTCAGTTCGCCTGAAACCAAAGCAGCAACACCGCCACAAGCAACGCGATCGAAGTTCCAACGAGGGCCCACACCAGCGTTTCGCGCTTGCCCAGCTTCTTCTCCAAGGCCACGTTCTGGTCCGATGCGCGTTGGTTCTCGGCCTCTTTCTTGGTCAGTTCCGTTTTTACCTCAGAGAGCTGACCGCGAAGGCGTGCGCTCTCGGCTTGCGCGGCCTTACGTGCTCCGAGCTCCTCTTCTGTGTTGCGAATTCGATGCCCGACGTCCGTTGGAGCAATGAAGCTCTCGTCGGAATGGCGATCGAGCAAATGCAAATTGTCGAAGTGCCCCAGCGCCGTGTAATACGGAAGACCCGTCTCAATCAGGGCCTTTGCCACCCTGGACGAGTTGCCAATCGTTATGAGCTTTTCACCGCCACCGCGCGCCACAACCACCGCCGCGACGTTCTTTTTAAGCAGCCGGTCAAGCGCCTGGACGAACTGAACCTCATCGCCAAAGTGTGCGGACTCACGATGGCAAGCGGCGAGGTGAGGCAGATTGGCCGCACTGCAAAGGTCACCCCAACCAGTTCCTGAAACCAGAAAGCCGATGGATTTCACGGGATGGTGCTCCATGAACTTGGCCAACGTTTGCACCGATCGCGTACGCTTTGGGATGGCCTCTTGGGGCTCCCTGTGCAGGGACTGCCACCGGCCCTCGATGTCCCCTTGCAGCTGAACCTTGAAGTCCTTCGTGACCGTCAGCACGCCGGCAATGATGATGTCTTCGCCATCGTAGGGAGCGGCCGCCAATGGAACACGAAACGGAAGCGTCCAGTTGGCACCAACCAGACCCCCATAGCAGTAGCCAAAGCCGTTTCCTTGCCAGGTGCCGACGTCCTCAACTCGTCCGCGCACCCGCAGTGGCTGACTCACCTTCTTGAATTGAATGAGCGGCAACAGGTGATCCACCGTGAGGACCGCCTGGGGAAAAGCGGTTGGCAGCACCTGCTTACTCTTTTCTAGGGGCGGCGAACTCTTAGGGGGTGCGTTATCCATGGCAACGGCCTTTAAGCAGATTTCGAAACATCGATGTTGGGACAATCGAGGCACAGAGACCCTCGTGTCTTCATCGGCGTCGAGTGCGATGTCTTGAATCGGCCGCGCCTTAAACGAGGCCGCGCCGGTGGTGCAGCCGCTGAGCGGTCATTTTGATGCGCGCAGTCAAATCACTGATTTCCCGCTCGTGGGCGTCGACGTCAGGGAAGTTCCTCCGACGGAACAGTGCTTCGAGTTGCCTGGCCTTACCAGCCACCTCGGTTCCTGCCCCCACTCTTTGCAGCTGTTGAGCAAGCTCAATATCCCAACCAGCAAACTTCAATTTTTCACACAGGGCGAGGATCCGCTCACCCTGAGTTTCAGGCCAATCTGCCAGCCCGGATGGATCGACGGCCAGGCAGGCTTGCTCGGCGATCACCCGGTCCAAACCTTCACGCAGGTCGCTGTTGATGTCTCGCCACAGCTGCTGCCGGCGTTCTGACGACATTCGGTAGTGACCATCACCGGTGTAGCAGCGGCTGATGGGAATCAGTGCACGCAGAGGTTTCGGCAACAGCCCATGAGTGCCGATGACATGCATGAGCATCTGCTGCATGTCTTCGGCTTCGCCATAGGGCTCCTGTTGCGATCGATGTTCAAGCACCCGCAAATTGTGCTCAGTGGCGTCATCGACACCTTCAAAAGATCGGTAATCCATGCAAAGTCAGTTTCGGGAGCCTGGTGCCAGTTTAATGGAAGGGGTCTCGTGGCATGAGACAGCCATGCGGCCGCTCAACTTCACATCGAAGGGCAGGCTTGGCACCCTCATGGTTCCAGCAGGCGCACTACGGCCGTGTCGGAAGGCCACCCAAGAACGAGTGGCCATCGGTCGTCCTGATCGTGAAATCGTCGGACAGCGGCCGTGAAGGCCCACCATTTCTGAGTTGCCGACCGGAACACTCACGCCTTCAACAAGCCCAACTCCTCAAGGCGAATAGCCATCGCTCCAACCGAAACCCCGAACTGGGCAGCCAGCGATTTGGAGGCACGTGAGTTGTAGGTTTCCGCCGCGGCAAGCGTCCGCGCGAGATGGCGCAGCGTGGGGTTCTTTTCCTGCACCGCATCGCTCGTCGTTCTGGATAGAGCAAACGCGGTGTCGTCCGTCAATACAAAGCACTCGGTGCCAAACCGTTGCACGAAGCATTCTCTTAGCAGCTTTTCTGGCATCAGGAAGAAGGTGGCGAAGCGGTCAGCCTCGCGCTCGCCTGGTTCCCGGGAGCGCGTCATACCATCAAGCGGCCGATCCCGATGGATGCCGCCGCCATCGGGATGAAGAACCGCGTGCCCCAGCTCATGGGCCAGGGTGAACCGCTGATAGGCCGGCTCCACAAACTGAAGTGACGCCTTGACCACCTTTGCATCGCGGTCAATCAGGCCAGCCACTTCAATATGGGTTCTCGGGTCGTTACCCAGCCCACTTTCAAAAACGAGGTCATAGCCGACGAGACCCAGCGCTTTGCGGATGTCCAACACCTCGATCGGGTTCGTGGGCGGCGCACCTTCCCACAATTGATCTCGCTCGCGCCAAAGCCGGCGTTGCAATGCGATGGCCTTGGCCTCGATCTCTGCATCGTTATAACGGCGCTTCCGATTGTTGGAAGAAGCCGCATGTGCGCCCTTCGATCCCGCATCGTTCGAACGCGTGGTGATCGTTGCCTCGACGATGCCTGCACTGAAACCACCATCCCCATCCAAGTAGGCGTAGGGATCTTCCAATACCTTGCGGCTCGCACTTAGCTTTGCGCCATCGGCGTCAGCCAACTCCATCGGCACCGATGTTGGCTCATCAAGTTCGTCCAAGTATTCGATGAACGCATATGGGTTCTGATACAAATGCCGGAGTTCGGCAATACGTGCTTTCAAAGGCTTGTTCACGGGAGCCCCCTGTCAATCGAGCGCTCCGGACATACCCGTCACACTCCAAAGCTATGGATTAGCCGTTGCAGGGCAGCGAACCGCATCCACTTCGCCGGCACCGGCCCAACGGATACACAAACCATCTTTCATGTCAGTAGGTTACGCCCCGCCCTTTATGTTAGGCAAGTATTGAACCATCCCTGGCGTCCCATACCCCCATCAGGTGCTCGCTAACGTTTACTCGCCGAAGCCTGGGGCATAGCATCCACAACAATCCAGGACGGTGCCGGCTTTCCAGTCTCCAAGATCGCATTCCTCGCCGTGGACAACCCAGCAATCTTCGCTGGCGTTAAGTTCCCCACATCCACGATCAGGTAATGGGCTCTCTGTGCCCCTTCTGCCCGCAGATAGGCGTCCAACTGCTCGGTGTAGGCCCCCACCAGCTTCGAGTTTTTTGATCGTTTAAGCTCAACTAGGACCTTGGAGTTCGAGCCAGCGGAGATTTTGAAATCCACTGGGCCCGACCCACCATCGGACTCAGGGGAAATGTCGAGCCCATTGGCGTCGCAGTAGGCGGCCGCAACCGCATAGAACAACCGCTGCATCGCCTTTTCAAGCCTCGGAACAGTATGGCGCGGGTTCCAGCATTCGCGCCACAGCCCCTTGTCTTCGATCAAATGCTTGAACTGATCAATGATGGCAACGACAACGGCGTCTACCTCATCGAGCGTCAGCGTCCTGCCACCATACCGGGTAAGATCCAAAGGTTCTTTCTGGGCGATCTGTTTGCGGATTTCGGCAGGGTAGATTTCCCCACGGTGGTCACCCCTCACATCATACGGTTCATCTACCGCGCTCCGAACCAAGTCCAACAAAAACTCAAACGACTGCTTGCTTGCCATCGCTGACTTCAAGACTTCGTTCTTTTCCCGAACCGTCCTGGCACGCCACAACTCCCCAACGTGTTGATTAACTCGATCTTTGAGATCCTACGTCTCTTGGGCTGCGGTGGCGATCGCGTCCCAATCGGCAGCGATTGGAAGATCCCTAACGATGTCTTTGGGCACCAGCAGTAACGGCTCCCTTGTGTTCAAGGGATTGGGCGGCAATTGGTAAGTGGTGCCTGCGAGCGTGAAATGGGGCAACGGCGCGACCAAGGTTCGTCGCCACCGCGTGGGTATATCTGGCGAGACAGTCGACCACAATGTTCGTGGTCATGTCGCTGATCCGATCGGCCCCGATCCCACCCTCAAACAGTGCCAGCGCCATGAACAGATCAGGGTTAACCACGCCGAGGTCAACGACCTCCTTGGCGACCACGAGCAGATGGCCACTGAGCTTAGAACCAAAACCAGAGCCCCCCGTTCCGGACGAGTAGCCAAGATGGGTGAAGGGGACCTCATGGAAGGACAGGTGACGTTCTGCCGCACGCCATGCAACATCCCCCTCTTTCTTGGATGCCACCAAAAGATCAATCAGCTGATTAAAACGCTGCTCATAGGCCTTCGTGGCACAGTCCCGAAAATCAGGATCTGATGCCTCATCAAGCAGCAGTGGATCAATGAAAAGGTTCGTGTCGCAGTTAAGGGTGACGTCGATGACGCCCGCCTTATCGAGAGTTTCCGCGTCTATTCCCCAAGCCATCGAGAGCGTTACAGGCTCGCTCATTGCACTCCCCCTGTGCCAGCCAGTGCAGCGTTAAAGGCTTATCTGCGTCTTTAACGACGATAGCATGTCGGCCATTCCCTCATGCCTGAATTCAAACCTGGGTTCAGCTCGCAGCCTTTCAATGCGCCGAAGCGCGTCCATCGCAGCAGACAGCATGTGAAGTCCAGTTTCCCCCTTTACATTGATCTCGAAAGATCCGTCTTCTCGCATCGCCACATGGCAGCCCCAGACCTCCGGTGCCTCTTCGGCGCCCTCGATGTGGTTTTTCGGACGATAAGTGATGGTTGCCATGGTGAGGGCCTCGATCGGGTTTGGTCATCCATCTTGCCGGCACACCCAACCGACCGAGAAAAACGGGACGCCGGTTCAACTCCCGCCACGGGTCTGCCACCACATCAAACCATCACGACAGATTAGCCCTCGGCTTGGCCGCCCCTGGCCGGCAAAAGAACAGGGATGCTAATCTCACCAGGTCCCGTTTTGGGTATCGTTTTTCGCGCCTCGTCAGAGGCCGAAAGCCTTCAGGTTCAGTGGGTTGTGGCAGGCCGTCGTAACGTTCCCGCCACCTCCACCAACACGACATCCAACGATGTCAAAAAAAGGCCGGTAAACCCATAGCGAGGGTTTCCGGCCTTTTTCTTGTTCAGTGCCATCCAGCTAAGCGCATTGAAATCCGGGGGGCGGTTTGGGTAACGGGCCGCTCCCTCGCGTTATCCCATGCAAGGCAATCCAAATCATGGGTAGAACGACATGCCAGCGCCCCATCGCTGATGTCACCGCGAAGTAGCTCTGGGCGTCGGTGAAACACATGGTGGACCACGGCGCCCGTGGGCGTTATCCGCCCATGGCCCCACGACCACGAAAGACGCGGTAGTTTCAGCACCGAGAGCGCACCAGCCATGCGTGCCCCCCTTTTTTAGCAGGCAAGTGGCCACGCCAATCAGCGCGACCGCAAGGACCGCGAAGCGCGCGGGCTGAGCCTGACAACGCAGGGGAGGCCATATGACCTCCCTGCGCCAGGGCTCAAGCAACCCTGCCACTACCCGCTGGTAAGCACCTCGAGCGTGGCTTTCACATTCTGCAGGACGTACTGCAGCGCAGATCTGATGTCGAACCCTTTCTCCAAAAGGGGTTCGATGGTCGTCTTCTTTTCCAGGTAGCTCTTGCCCGGCTGATCGATCCAGATCCAAGTGGCCTTGTACTGCGGCCCATAGATGTATCGGTAGTCGTACTCGACCTCGATGGTGAAGCCGTTCCAACTCTCTCTTTCAATGATCCGCTCTACATGCGACTCGCCCAACGGTCGCCCTTCCCATTCCTGTTCCATGCCACCCCCTCCTGTGTGTTGGACGGACAGTATTTCATAGAGCCAAGGAGGCGGCGTAATGCCAGGACTGTCGCAGAGTTCATCTCGATGACGGATCAGGTCTTATCCACCGCCTCCACCATCAGCGCATGCAACCGCTGCTGATGGCTGCGCCATCCATCCCCGTCGAACAGCACGAACCACCCCATCTGCAACAAGCTGCGGCCGGTATCGTTGCGCGCCACCAGCACCTGGTGGCGGCGGGCATCGACGAGCATGAACTGGCCGCCCCATCCATCGGCCCACACGTAGCCGTCGCTATCGATCCACCACAGGTAGCCATAGCCGGTGAACGGGTCCATATCGTTCACGGCCGAGTAGGCACGCGTACTCTCCGCCACCCAATGCTCGGGAATTACCTGAGCCGTTCCCCATCGCCCGCCGTTGGCGTACAGCATGCCGAACCGGGCGAGATCGGCGGCCGACAGAAAGATCACGAACTGGCGATGCTGCGTATAGCGCGGCTGCTCGTAGATCACGTGCTCCGGCTTGAAGCGCGTCATGCCGGTGGGCTTGGCGATCCATTCGTTGAAGGCCTGGCCGATGCTCATGCCGGTGCGCTGTTCGAAGATCACGCCCAGCACGTTGAAGTCCCAGTTGTTGTAGTAGAAGAACTCACCGGGCCGATGCGAGCCGCGGCGCGGCCGCCGGTCTTTCATGCCCTGCACCTCACCAGCCGCCTCGATATAGACGCCCGAACGCGACATCAGCAGGTCGCGCACCGTCGCGCTCTTCTCCATCGCCGTCAGCGGCACGACGTTGTCGTCGATACCCAGCTCGGCCAGCGTCTGGTCCAGCCGCACGTAACCCTTTTCCACCGCGATGCCGTACAGCCCGCTCAACAGGCTTTTGCGCACCGAGTGCGTGTTGATCGGCAGATCCGCCTCGCCCCAGCGGGCCAGCTCCTGGCCGTCCTGCAAGGCGACGAAGGCGTCGAAGCGCGTGTCCTTGGCCAGGAAGCCGTACGCCTGCCGAATGGCCTCGGGATGGACCACGCCGGCTTTCGGCAAGCTGGTGGCGAAGTCATTGCGGCCGCCGACGGTAATGGCGGGTATGGCCGTGATGCCCAGCGCGATGATCAGCAGGAATGCCACAACGATCGCGCCTCTTTTCAACAGTCGTCCAGCAGTGCGGTTCATGACATGACTCCAGGAAGGCCGCCGGCAGTATCCGGACCACCCCGCATGCCATGCAGACACCGGAAGTCACCCATGCGGGTGACGAAAGTCACCACTTTGCCAACTGCCTTGCCTCGGCCCGGGCCCTAAGCGAAGCTCCGCCTATGAACCGGCCACCCTCCTTCCTGTACGCCGCGATGGCCATGGCCGGAGGGGTCGCCTGGCTGGCCGTCGGGCTGGAGCTATGGTTCGGCCCTATCGTGCCGACAGCGCAGGCAAGCGCACTGCCCGTGCGCCAGTGGGTACCGGGTCTGCATGCACTGTTTGCCGCAGTGTTCCTGGCATCGCTCGCCTGGCGCCCGCGCCGCGCCGTGCACCTGCTGCTGGCCGCCGCGCTGGTGGGCATGGCGTTGCTGCTGGTCGCGCTCTATCGCTACAACTCGGCGGCGGCGCTGCTGATCATCCCGATGCTGACCTTTGCCACCCTGCTGCCGACGCGCGGGCTGGTCGCGGTCTATGCCATCGCCAACCTTCTGCTGCTGGCCATCGTCCTGGCGTTTCGCCAGATGGATACGCCTTATACCTACGTCGGCCTGCACGCCAGCCTGCAGTTGCTGGCCATTCTGCTGGTCACCTCGATGTTGCGCACGGAACACGCCCGCGCACAGCTCGCGCAGGCGCATGCGGAACTGCTGGCGACACGCGGCGTACTGGCGGAGATCGCACGCGGCCAGGAGCGGCTACGGCTATCGCGCGAGCTGCACGACGTGGCCGGCCACAAGCTCACCGCGCTGCGCCTCAATCTCAGTGCGCTCAAACACAATCCCCAGCTCGACCAGGCCCAGACCATCGCCCTGTGCACCAGCCTCACCGAAGAGCTGCTGGATGACCTGCGCGCCGTGGTGCATCAGTTGCGCCTCCACGATGGCTTGGATTTAAGTGCCGCCCTACAAAGCATGGCCGCCCCCTTTCCACGTCCACGCGTGCAGCTGGACATCGCCGGCCACGCGCGCGTGCAGACGGTGGAACAAGCCGATGCACTCCTGCGCGCTTTCCAGGAAGGTCTGACCAACGCCGCCCGCCATGGCGATGCCGCTCAGCTATGGGTACGCCTGCACCGCGACGGCGACGAGATCGTGCTGGACATGCGCGACGACGGCCAAGGCAGCGGCGCACCGCAGGCCGGCCATGGCCTCACCGGCATGCACGAGCGCTTGCAGGCACTAGGTGGCGGTCTCGAATTCGGCCACGTGAACGGCCATGGCTTCCATCTGCGCGCGTGGCTCCCCGTATGCCCCTGATCGAACCACGCCGCATCCGCATCGCCCTCGCCGACGACCAGGCCCTGGTGCGCGGCGGCCTGAAAGCCTTGCTCGGCGGCTTCCCCAATCTGGAGGTGGTGGCGGAAGCCTCGGACGGACACGAGCTATCGGACGCACTGCAACGCGTAGCGGTCGACGTCGTGCTCTGCGACGTGCGCATGCCCAGCCTGGACGGCTTCGACGTCTGCCGGCGCCTGCGCCATCTCGCCGACGCCCCGCCAGTGATCCTGCTCACTACGTTCGACGACGCGGACTATGCACTGAAAGCCAGCGATGCCGGCGCCCGCGGCTTCCTGCTGAAAGACGCCTCGCCGCTCGAACTGGTCGACACGATCGAGCAAGTCGCCGCCGGGCGCTCGGTAATCACGCCTATCGCCACCGACGCGGTGCGCGCACGCTACGCATACGACGACCAGAGCACGCCCAAAGGCGGCTTCAGCAAACGCGAGACCGCTATCCTCCGCCTGCTGGCCGGCGGCTACACCAATCGCGAAATCGGCCAGGCCATCCACGTGGCCGAAGGCACGGTGAAGAACTACCTGATGGACATCTTCGACAAGCTCGGGACGCGGGACCGCACCCGAGCCGTGCTGAAGGCCATCACCTTGAAGATCATCTAGGCCGGCGGCCACGAGCCACGCTGCCGCGGCGCGGCGATGAAACCGCGGCTCAGTCCGGCCCGATGGCGCCGGCAGCCGCGGCGCTGAGCAACCGCCGGAACGTCGGGCATTCCATATGGCTCGGCGCAGGACAGGCCGCCGCATGCCGCAAACCATCGCGCATCGCGCTCAACTTTCTGATCGTCCGATCGAGCTCGTCCGCCTTGGCCTTCAACGCCTGCCGATCGATGCAAACCGCGCCCTCGCGGGTGAACATCCGCGCGATCTCGTCGAGCGAAAAGCCAGACGCCCGGCCGAGAGCGATCAAGGCCAGGCGCTCCAGTACGCCGGAGTCGAACAGGCGGCGGAGGCCCCGCCGCCCGACCGAGGCGATCAAGCCTTTTTCTTCGTAGTAGCGTAGCGTCGACGCGGGAACGCCAGCTTGTTTCGCCACCTCGGCGATATCCAGAAGCTTCACCCTCTTGACCTCAAGTCAACTTGAAGTGGCAAAGTCTAGCTCCCCGCTCTTCAAGCGCACGCAAGGGAGACGTCCATGACCTCCGCCTCACCGAACTTCATCGAGCAAGCCTCCCTCTGGAACGGCCCCTCCGGCGACGTCTGGGTGCAGCAGCAACCGGTGCTCGACCGGATGTTCCAGCCGATGGAAACCCTGCTCGTGAACGCCGTGCGCGAACGCCGGGCCAACCGCGTCCTCGACGTGGGTTGCGGCACCGGCGCGACCACGCTCGCCCTATCGCAAGCCCTTGGCACTCAGGGCCGCTGCACGGGCGTGGATATCTCAGCCGCGATGATCGCCGCGGCCAAGGCAAGAGCGCAGCAGCGCGGCTCGACGGCCGAGTTCGTTTGCGCCGACGCGGGCGCCTACCCCTTCGAACCCGCCAGCTTCGACATGGTCGTCTCGCGCCTGGGCGTGATGTTCTTCGAGCAGCCGGAGCAAGCCTTTGCCAACCTCCGTCGCGCGGCCGTCGACGACGCGTCACTGTGTTTCATCGCCTGGCGCGGCATGGAAGAAAACCCCTTCATGACGACCGCCGAGCGCGCAGCCGGCACACTCCTGCCGAACCTCCCCGCCCGCCAACCCGATGCACCGGGGCAGTTCGCGTTCGCGAACCGGGACCGCGTCACCGCCTTGCTGAAAAGCGGCGGATGGAGCGACATCGCGATCGAACCGATCGATCTCGTTTGCACGTTCCCCGAAAGCGAACTGATCGGCTACTTCACGCGCCTCGGCCCCGTCGGGCTT
Source organism: Dyella sp. BiH032 (assembly GCF_031954525.1). Taxonomy (NCBI): domain Bacteria; kingdom Pseudomonadati; phylum Pseudomonadota; class Gammaproteobacteria; order Lysobacterales; family Rhodanobacteraceae; genus Dyella; species Dyella sp. BiH032. The sequence goes on along the minus strand of NZ_CP134867.1, from coordinate 2,419,859 downwards.
GCGTTGCGGCAGGCGGACGATCGCCTGCGTAACCAGATCATCGAAAAAGTGCGGCCGGCTTATGACGCCTTCGTGGATGGAGCGGACGTCCGCTATACCGCGGCCTGTTGGCTGATTCGCGCGCGAGTGCCGCAGCGGCCCAGGTAGGACAAACGGCACTGCGGCGATCCAAGATCCGTGCGCCATGCTCGACTCGTCGGCCGAGGAATCCGGCAACGTTCGACACCCATCCTCGCCATGGCTACCCACGGTTTCCGACGGACAAGGAAGACGCCATGAAGCTTCTCCTCACCTCTGGCGGCGTCAGCAATCAGAGCATCCGCAACGCCCTCGTCGACCTGCTGGGCAAGCCCATCGCCGAGTCCTCCGCGCTGTGCATTCCCACCGCGATGTACGGCATGTTTCCCCGCACCGCTGTCATGACGTGGCGGCAGATCGCCGGGCAGACGCCCACGCCGATGGTCGAGCTGGGATGGAAGTCCGTCGGCATGCTCGAACTGACGGCGCTGCCGAGCATCGACAGGGAGAATTGGGTTCCTTTGGTCCGCGAGACCGACGCCCTGCTGGTATGCGGCGGTGACGCGCTCTATCTGCACCATTGGATACGCGAGTCCGGCCTGGCGGATCTGTTCCCCTCGCTCAGCGAAACGGTCTACGTGGGACTGAGCGCCGGCAGCATGGTGATGGCGCCGCATGTCGGTGAGGAGTTCATCGGCTGGAAGCCGCCCGCTGGCGGCGACCGCGCGCTGGGCATGGTCGGCTTCTCGATGTTCCCGCATCTGGACAACCCCATGTGTCCCGAAAACACCATGGCCGATGCCGAGCAGTGGGCGGCGCGCTTATCTGTGTCGGGCTACGCGATGGACGATGAAACGGCCATCAAAGTGGTGGACGGCGCCGTCGATATTATTTCCGAGGGGCATTGGAAGCTTTTCGAGCGTTAATGCCTACGGCCACGGAGTAGCCATGCATAGTGGCCATGCACCCGCCTGCCTCATGACGAACGATTCATAGCCAAAGCGCGGTGCCACCACGCAGAGACGTTCGAGTCGATAGATCGCGTACCAAGTCCGCGAGCAAGTTCATGCGAACATCCAAACTCCGCGCGTCAATGCCACGTGAAAACACGCTTCGCATGCGGCGATGGCAAACGAATAAACATCAAGCGTCCCCGCCGATTTCGCAATTGCGCCTCGCCTCGGGGCCTTCTCAGTATCCGTCACTGGCCGGCACGGCGATGGCTATGTGCCGCGTGAACGCTCCAGTTCATCTCAACCGAGAGGGTTCCCCGTATGGATTCACGCCATGGGATCGTTGCCCGAGATCGGGCGCTTTCAGTTGTCCGCCGCCTGTCGCCTACAGGCCAACGCAAGCCCCGCATCATGCCCGCGCTGCTCCTGGCCGCCGGCTTGTCGCTGCTGCCGACAACTGGACGAACGCAGCTCGCCAACCCCACCTATGGCTGGAACCTCGGCAACACCCTGGAGGCCACGTGGTCGGGCGCGATCATGCCGACGCAGACGCTGATCAACAACGTCGCGGCCGCGGGCTTCAACACCCTCCGCATCCCTTGCGCATGGGACCACAACGCCGACCCGAACACGCACGTGATCAACGCGTCGTACATGGCCACGGTCACGCAAGTCGTGCAATGGGCGCAGGCGGCCAATCTCACCGTCATCATCAACGATCACTGGGACGGCGGCTGGTTCGAAAACTCGAACTTCAACACCTACGACCCGAACATCAACGCCAAGCTGGTTTCCTACTGGACGCAGATCGCGACCAACTTCAAGAACTACAACTCGAAGCTGCTGTTCGCCGTTGCCAACGAGCCCGCTGTTTCCTCGCAGGCGCAGACCACGGTCCTGTTGCAGTACTACCAGAACTTCGTCAACGCGGTTCGCGCCACCGGCGGCAACAACAGCACGCGCTGGCTGGTGCTGCAGGGGCCGGGCGGAAGCAACATCGACAACACCTATGACTGGGTGACGTCGTTGCCATCCGATCCCGCCAAGCACCTGGCGTTCGAAGTGCATTACTACGCGCCCTACCAATACGCACTCATGAGCGCCGACGCCTCGTGGGGTTCGATGTGGTACTTCTGGGGCAGCAACTATCACTCGCCGACACTCACCACCCGCAACGCCACCGCCTCCACCGAGGAGTCGTACGTGACGTCGCAGCTGCAGAAGATGCAGTCCAAATTCACCAGCCAAGGCATCCCCGTGCTCCTGGGCGAATTTGGCGCCATCCGCCGCACCGGCACGGCAGGCCTGACGGGCACCGAACTCAACCGGCATCTCGCCTCGCGCACGTATTTCGACAAGACCTTGGTCGGCCAGGCCAACAGCATGGGCATTCGCCCGGTGTACTGGGACGATAGCGATAGCGGCAACGGCAACAATACGTTTGGGATCTTCAACCGTTCCACGGGAGCACTGACCCGCCCCGACGACGCCCGTGCCCTGACGGGCGGCGCAGCGTTGCCGCCGCCGGGGGGCTAATCTCTGTTCTTGGCGGCGAGGCGGGCAGCGCCTCGCCGTCATCACCTTCGGAATGGATAGGGGATGGCCCACCCAACAACAGTCCAGAAGGCTTAGGGCAACCCGCGGACATAACTGCGCAGGAGCGATCAGCCAGGATGGCCATCAAAGTTTCACCCCTCCCTTGCGCCAGCCTGGCCTGCCGGCGTAGCTTGGTGCGAATGCCGCGAGCATTCGCCATGGGTGGCAAAAATGGTGCGCGGCGTCGATCAGGGGAAAGTGATGCCGTCTCGTCATGCACGCGCGAACATGCCCGTGTCATTGATCGCGCTCATCCGGTTTTTGCGTAAGGCTGAAGCACGCTATCGACGGAACGACACGCCTGCCGGCTTCGGATTCGTCATCGCTGTCCTTTTCGCATTCGCGGCAACCGGCTGTGCTTCCGCACCAACAGCGGCGAAGATGGAATCCAAATCCGTCGCCCGTGAGCTGGGCTTTCCGAAGTGCTCGGTATCGGCTCCATTGAGCCAGCAGGAGGTCATCCAAGGCGCGAAAAGGATGGGCAATCCGAATCCGGAAAGCGATCCGCAATGGATCAGAGTGAGCGCGAGCATGCAGCCAGGGGATCACTGGCGGCTAGTGGACTGTTTAGGCGCGCAGCGCTCCATGCGTATTGGCGACCCCTACTACTACGCACTGTTCCGCGGCAGCAAGGTGGCCGGCGAATTCCACTTCATCATTGTCAACTAGAGAATCCTGATAGACGACGGCTTTCAGATGTACGCGGCCAGGCGGCGGTGATGTTCGCTGGCCATATAGCTCGCACACGGCCGTGTCTTGCGCCTTCTCCGCAACGCTGGCGGCCACGCTGCTGGCTATCACCGTCAGTGATAGCAAGGCACTGCCTAACATGTAGCGGCGAGTCTTCGGCATGTGTCGCTCCGGAGCATGGGCGCCAGAAGTTCAGAACAAAGCGGATTCTATGGTCAGCCCCTCGCCGCCCGCACCAACGCCACCACCCCCAACACATACGGCATCACCCACGGAATCGCCGGAATCCCCACAATCATCCCAGGCATGGTGTACCACTGCTCCGAGAGATCGGGATATTGCAGGCCGCGCGTCACCAGCCCCACAACGGCGATCGCGGCGATGATCGTCATGGCCCACGCGGCCCAGCGGGAAAGCCAGCCCTGCCTCATGAAAGACAACGCATAGAACGCCGTCGCTACGTAAGTCATTAGCCCGGCGAAGAAGAGCAGCACGTCCGATGCATTGGCCAATGGCGTGCCATCCAAGGACCGATAGGTCGCCAGGTCGCGCGCCGCCGACATGGTCCAGCCAATCACGATGGCCGCCCAGACGAGCTGGCCGCCCACCGCGAGCAGGCCACTGGCTTGCCCGAGCGGGGCGAGCAGCCGGTCGCCGGCGTCGCCGCGCGCGAGCGGTTCCTTGAGCACCAGCAAGCCTGCGCCGAGGAAGGCGGTGGAGACGAACAGGATGACGAACCGCACATGGTTCATCGCGAGGTTGGCGGTGAACGGCGGGCCGTAGCCCGGCATCAGCGTCAGCAGCGCCCACGGCAGGATCAACAACACCCCGGCGATCGCCACCGCGCGCCGATGCTCATCGCCGGAACGCCAAGCCGGCAGGATCAGCGCCAGCGCCGCCCCACCCATCAAGAGCAGCTGGCCCAGGGTGAGCGCGGCCGATACCGCGGTGGAGTAACGCGCCGGTTTGCCGAAGATCCCGATCGCAATCAATAAAGCGAGGAAAAGCAGCGCCGCCGCCCCTCGGTGCCGCCCAAGCTGACTAGCCATCCTTACCCCCTGTGCTGGAACCTGCCTGGTTTCCGTTGAGCGCCTGCCTGCGCCCACCTGACTCAGAGAGCTTTAGGGATGAGCCAGCCGTCCGCAATCGGCCGGTGGTTATAGAGAGCCATCTGTGGCCCTGTGGAAATGGGACGAGAACAGCTCATAAAAGGCGAAAACCTGCTCTCGCTGGCGCCTGTGCCTTACCGCCAGCAACTCACATCAGGTTGACAGCACCAAAGGCCATCACCGCGATGCCTATCACGATGCCGACAAGTCCCCGGCGAACTGCTGCCTTCCCGGTGTAGTGCGTGACATGGCCACCCTTGCTCCTGGTACGCCCTTCCTTCGTTATCACGCCGCGGAGCCCGCCCCATAGGAACACGGCGCCCGTAACGACGAAGAACCAGTTGTCGCTTCGGTCGAAACCGTTGTGCGCAACGAGGGCCACCATGCTCATGCCCGCTCATCTCCCATCGATAGCAGCGTCCTCTTCATGCCGCTGCTCGCCCCTGCTTGGCGATGAGCAATGCTCTCGCCGCCCGCTCCAACACCGGATCAGTCCCCCGCCGGATGCTCTCCACCGTAGGCGAAACCACCATGTCCGGCCGCAACCCCACGCCCTCGAACACCGCCCCATCCGGCGCCCGATCGTCCCGCGTGCAGACCCGCGCGCTGCCGCCGCCGGGTAGCTGGAAGAACAACGGCTGCCCGGTGCTGCCCGCCGTGGTCTCTCCCACGGTGATGCCCAAATGCATGGCTTTGAACGACGCCACGAAGTCTTCCGCCGCGGAAAAGGTGTGCGCACCGGTCAACACGGCCACCGGCACGTTGACGTGGTGATCAGGGTCGGCGGGCACCTCGAACGGCGGGACGTCGGCCCAGCCCGGCAGCACGCCACGCGCACGGTCCGCGGCACGATAGCTGCGGGTGCGGATCAGGGGGCCTTGGATCGGTTCCTTGGCAAGCACCTGCAACAGATCGATAGGCGTGCTGCCGCCGCCGTTGGCGCGCACGTCGATCACCAGCCCCTTGGCCGCGTTGATGCTCGCCAGGTTCGCCAGCAGCGCCTTGGTGCCTTCCGTGTCCTCGAACTCATTGATGGTGAGCACGGCGATGCCGTCCGGCCGCAGCGCAAACGACGCGCGTTCATGCTTGAACTTGGCCCGGTCCGCTAGCGACAGCCGCGTCAGCTCGCGTGCCTCTTCCTTGCCCGCGGCCGTCTTCACGGTCACATGGATCGGGCTTCCCGCGTGTCCGCTGAGCAACGCGTAGTCGTACGTGCGCACCTGCAAATCCTGCGGCGTGGACGAACTCTGGTAAGGCGCGATCTCGCGCTCCGCATAGCGCCGGATGTCTTCCCCGTCGATCGTCAGCAACACGTCGCCCACGCGCCAGCGCTGCGCGAGCAACGCCGGGTCGTCCACCGCCATCACCACCACCGCGTTCCCCACGAGTTGGGTGCGCAGTCCGGGCCGGCCGTAGAAGGCGTTCTGCAAGGGCCCAGGGGGATACACGTTGGTGTGGCCGTCCTTGAGCAAGGCGACGAACCGCATCAGCACGCGGTAGTACTCCTCCGTGGAGGCGGTGGCCCGCACCTTGGGCAGGAAGTCCAGGTAGGTCTGGTTCCAGTCCATATCCGGTTGTCGGTCGAAGAAGGCGAAGTTGAAGCGCGCCTCGGACCACACCGTGGACAGCCCCGCCACCTTGGCGTCATCGCTCAGGTTCGGCACCAGCGGCAAGCCCTGCCCCGGCTCGCGCGCCCACAGGCCCTCTCTGCTGCGGGCCACTTCGACCAGTCGCGTAAAGCGCGGGTCGCCATGGAGTGACACCAGATCCGCATCGGTCGCCAGATGCTCCGCGGACCCGCTTCCACCCCGGGCCTGCCAAGCCATCAACGCCTCCATCGCCTTCTCCTTGCGGCCGGCCAGCGCCTCGTTGCAAGCCAGGTCGTACATGGCCGCGTTCCAATGCCAGTCCATGCCCTCCGGGCCGGCGGCGAGGAAGGGTTCCAGGATGGCGGCGGCTTCGGCGTAGTGTTGGGATTCGTGGAGTTTGAGGGCTTCGGTGTAGCGGGCTGGGAGGTTGGCGGGAGATGCGGGGGGCTGCTGCGCGCCGACGGTGCAGGCGGCCGTGCAGACCGCAAGAAAGAAAGCCTGACCGTACCTGCGTGTCCTTATCTTGAGCATGTTGTAATTGCCCCCTGCCATGCGAGATGAAATGGTGGGCTGAGCCCTCTGGCGCTACGCATTACCTTAACTATCTCCGTCCCTGGCTGCCGCACCGGAGAGCTGAAAGAGCAGCGCTTCCCGATGCGGCCCGCTGTGGTCTCTCACGTGGTTATGATTGAGGGCCGGGATGTCCGTTGTCGACCCGAAGTGGATACATGTCCCCACCTTGCAAGGAGTGCAGCGTGCCTCGTCCATCCGATCAGATAAAGCTCTTGATTGAAAGGAATGCTGCGGAGGTTACCCGCCTTCATAGGCGTATCCATGAAACCGTTACAAAAAGGCATATAAGCGAAGAAAATCGCGAGGAATGGAAGCGAGCCTGCGAAGCCTTTCATCGTCGATATGACGAGCTAGCTTTCCCTGGTGGATACCATGGCGCTCTGGATCGCTTGGTGGCTGGCGACGAACAAGCGATGGAGGCTGCCATCTGCTTCCTTGAGATGAGGCCCTATTTCTTTAGATCTGGTTATATGTTCAAGGAAATTCTCCGTAAAGCGAAGCGTGCTCCACTAAGCGCCGAGCAGAGCGCGCGGCTTCAAGTCGTCGTTGATAAATTTCAGGCGTGGAAAGCCTCAAAACGTGAGAACCGGAAGCTGGACGAGACTCACGGTTGAACGATGGAAGGCATGTCCGCTTCCGCGCCATAGCAGACACATTTTTCAGATGAAAAACGTGATGGAGGCAGATCAAGGTGGAAAGCGTATTTGTTGTCCAACACAAGCACACGCTTCATGGCGATTACGAAGACTGGAAGATGATTGGCGTCTATCGCACCCTTGATCGTGCAAAAGCGGCGGTCGATCGCGTGTCGGTGCAGCCTGGCTTCGCTAAGCATCCGAACATCATTGACCCAGAGGCTCCAGGCGAAGACGACGGCTTCTATGTCTCGGAGCACGAATTGGATCGCGACAACTGGACAGAGGGGTTCGTGACCATGAATGGCGATCACGAGTGCGAAGAATGATCAAGCCCGCCACCGACCCAGAACGAACATCGTGGTTATCGGGCGGTGGGCATGGCGCTATCTGGCGTCCAGCGAGGAGTTTGGTCTCGCATTCGGGATGTTTGCTCGGCGCTGAGAGCGACCGAGTTCAACACCACAGCTCCTAGGAAAGCGAGATGTTCTCCATTCACTCGAACTCTTCAGACAGGGAAGTTCGGTTCCTCGACCGCCGGGATGACGAATTTATCGTTGAGCTTGTAGGACGCGGCGTGCTGGCCACGCAGTCGGTATCGGCATTCACCGATCCCAAAGGGTTGGCTCGATGGATGGGAGAGCTGGCGGCCTACGAGCTACCCTGGAACGGCACGAAGTCCTGGGCGACGATTGAGGGCGAATTCCAGATTTCCGCGACCTGCGGCGCTGGTGGGGCCGTAACTTTCCTGGTGACGCTAAGCGGGCTCCCGGGGAGCAACGAGGAATGGCGCGTATCCGCCGGTGTTGCTAGCGAGCTCGGGCAATTGCCCTTGCTTGCCCAGGCTGCGGGCCACTTCTTTGACTGCGCGGAAACCTGACACTCGGTCGACACCTGCCTTATCAGAAGGGCCCGTTTCTGCCCATACCGAGGCAACTAGATGTTGAAAACCAAGAATAGCCACGTATGAAATCCGCAGACCTTTTGATTGAAATTGCCAGCGCGTTTCCTCCCATGGAGATGCCATTGAAGGAAGAACTCCCGTTCCATACGCGCGGCTGCCTTGAGTGCCAGTGGCTACAGGAAGAGCTGGATTGGCTCAGGGGAAAACCCATCAACGGTGATCTAATTCGCCTCCTCCACCAAGAGCTGTCCTGTTTATCGGCAAAGGCGTGGCGCTGGATTGCTCCTCACTACATAAGGTATTGCCTCACCACTGAGGCAGACTACAACCAAATGGAAATCGAATTTCTAGTCTATGCCCTCGGGCCTGAAGAGCGATTTCAGAAAGATGTAGTGAAAAGGCTTTCGTTGCTCGATAGCAGACAGATCCGCTGCTTCATCCTTTTCGTAGAGTATCTGGCTGACCATGCATTCTGGTCCGAGTACTTTCCAGAGAACATCCGTAAGGCGGCGGACTTTTTGGGCGCCATCGAGCGATCAAGAGAGCCTCCACCACCTTCGGCCAGTTAAAGCGGTAAGAAGCCGAAGACAGTTAAGATGCCCACACACCAAAGCAACAACACTTGGCAGGCCCTATGCAGGGCTACTTTCCGGCCGATGGCCCTTTACTCCCCTTGTGCAGCTGCGTGCTAAGGCCGGTCATCGACCAACAGGCACTACCAAAACAGCAACCCCGGGCATAGCATCGACGACGCTGCCGGACTGCAATAGTCCCTGCAGCCGACCACAGGGGAACAACTCATGCGCAAACTCAGCATCTTGCTTGCGGGCTGTCTGTTGACGCTTTCCTTTGCCGTTAACGCCAAGGGTGGCGGTCATAGCAGCGGCTCATCCGTTCACTACTCAGGAGCTCACCACACCACTAGCCATGGTGGCCGCTATCCCGGTGGTTCTGGCTCGTCACATCGTGGTGGTAGCTACCGCAATACCCGGACAAGCAACCATTATGGTAAGCACGGGCATTGAGAACCTGCGCTAGATCTAAAAATCTCTATCGTGCACGGGGAATTGGAAAAGAGGGCCGAGTTCACTTCTTGCTGCATGAACCTGACCCCGTTTTTTTGGAATACGGGAAAGTAATGCCTCAATGGCGGGCTGGATGAGGGATGTAAAGGGGGAGCCATGAGTTCTAGACCCATGCTGCATCGGGCACCGCAGCCGGTAGATCGAGTTATCTCCATGGGGGCAGGATTGCCGCTCATGCCCGAGCGACTTCTTTTGGCGCATGCGCGCGGACAAGTACTCTTCATTGCTGGAGCCGGTGTATCAATGCCAGCTGGGCTACCAAGCTTTCGGAAACTAGTTGTTGACGTGTATGGAAAGCTTGATACAGCCGTTCATACGGTCATTACGACGAGTAATGACGATGAGCCTGGCGATGTCGCGACATTGACTAATCAGCAGATTGCCGAAGTCCGCCGATTCAAACGACGAGATTATGATGTAGTCCTTGGGATGCTGGAACGCAGAATGGACGACGTGCCGAGTGGCACCAGCCGCGTTCGCGCGACCATCTCTGAAGTTCTTCGATCGACGAGAGGAAAGCCAGCGCCAATCCATCGGGCGCTTATGCGACTCTCAGATCGAGGTGGCACTGCTGCTATAGTCACCACTAATTTTGACGGACTGCTGCAGGCCGGGACGCCCGGTAAAGGGAAGCCTCAAACCTACGCGTTAGGCGGCATACCTCGTCCAGGGCGTGGCCGGGATTTTGCAGGCGTTCTTCATATTCATGGAGCATTGGATAGCAATGCAAGGAGATCAGCAGATTTCGTAGTGACTGATCAGGATTTTGGTGAATTTTATATGCGTCGACGGATCGTTCCTGATTTTATTTATGACGCAGCAAGGCTCTTTCATCTCGTCCTGGTTGGGTATAGCGCGGACGATCCTCCCATGCGATACCTCCTCAATGCTATCGCAGCCGATGGTGTTCGTTTCGAGGATCTCAAGGAGCGCTTCACATTCGTAGGCAGCGAAAGGCCTGACCCCGTTCTTGTTGAGGACTGGAAAGGCCGCGGAATAACTCCCATCGCCTACCAGAACGATGACAATCATCAAGCTCTTTTGAGCCTGTTGGAGCGTTGGGCTGACTTTTCAGCGATCAACGGTAGCCCGCGAAAAATCGATGCTGCCATTAAGCGCATCGTTAAGACACCACGAAATTCAGCGTCGGAGCCTGATCGTGATCTTTTTGATCATTTTTTCCGGCGCAGTAACATGGTAGAGCGCACTCGTCTATCCGATCTCGCATCAAGATCGGGAGCCGAGCTTGGATGGCTTGACGCGATTGCTTCCGTCATATCAGAGCGTCAGGGCGAGGTCGCTGGACCATGAATCCATGGCAGCTAATCAATGATAAGGATCACGCCGACGCTCGCATCCTAATGACCTTTCTAAAAGGGCGCCTGGCCGAGCGTTCAACTATCGAGTGGTCTCTTAAAACGACGCGGCATGACATGGTCAAGCGTGGCGCAGTTCTCCAGTTACTAGATCTTGGTGAGGCCAGTGAGCTCGGTGAGCCATGGCGAACGGCATGGCGACTCATTGAGGAAAGCTGGAAACATGAAGATACGCGGGATTCGAGCATTGGAGTATACCGTGTGCAACGCAGAATTGATTCCGGCGAACGAACGGGATCTCTTATTTCCTCTATCGTGGGTTATGTTCGCCCAAGACTCGAGTTGCAAGCCAGACTTGAAAGACCATCTGCTCAAGCGAAAGCTCGCCGCGTTCGCCACATTGAAGATCTTTTTTGGGGATCCCTGACCAGTCATGAACTCGCCAGCGTAGGCGTTTATCATCTTGCGGTCATTGGTGAGGTGGATTTTCTCGTAGCATTAGCTGTAGCAATCGAGAGCGCAGTCAATGAGGGACTTTCGCTCGGCCGTAGACTGGGTTGGAACAACGATTACAAGTTCTGGAGGCTTGGCCAGTTGTACTCAGTCGCTTATCAGCATCAAGAAGGTGAAGATCATAACCAGGATGTCGATCGGTTCCATCACGGCATCGCGCCGTCGGTCAAGCTTCTACATGCAGTGGTCGAGCGCTTAAGTGCTGTCGATACTGCGGAAGCTAAGCGGATCGTTAGTGCCTGGCGGGAAACGCAAACACCTATTCATTTACGATTGTGGGCGTCACTTTCGTTGTCGCCTTTGCTGACCTCCTCAAAAGACCTATCCAGGACCATACTTTCTCTGGATGACCGGTCCTTCTGGGATATACATGCTTTTCCAGAGATAGCCGAGCTACGTGCACGTCGCTTTGGTGAGTTGTCGACGCTGGAGAAAAGGCAGGTCGAGCGCCGCATCAAGAGTGGGCCTCCACGAAGTATGTGGCCTAAGAATTCTGATCACGACCGTTTGCGAGACGCACGCACGTACTGGAGCGTACGGGAGTATCGCCGTATCGAAGTGGCTGGTAACCAGCTTTCGAAGGCAGCATCGAACTGGTTGCATCAGCAACTTGACCGATACCCGGAGCTTAGAGAGATGGCGTCAGTGCGCTTTGGTTTCCCGCACTCCGCTCAAGCGGAGTGGGTCAAGCCTCAGCCAGACGATCGCTTCAATGACCTCGCTGGGGAGCCCCGCTTACTAGCTTTAGAGGAAGCCCTTGCGGCGACGCGCAAGAGCTGGGACGACGATCCAGCAGAGCGTGCTTCTGACTGGATTAGGGAGGGCGACAACGCAACGCAACTCCTCAATGATCTCGAGGCATCACCGACCAGCGGTCTTTATACAAATATTTGGGACCGGCTTGGTTGGTCACTCAAGGCACCCAATCGTAACGAAGAGCCGACTCACGAGGAGGTGCAGCTGGGCAGTCGGGTATTGGCTCTGTTGCGACGACTGCCCAATGAGACATTGCTAGCTAGTATTCAGGGAGTCTCCTATTGGTTCTCAGCTTGGGCCCGTACAATTGCGCGCTCGGGAGAGCTTCAGGCAGCATGGTTGAGGGTTTGGCCATTGGCGGTTGAGGCTACTAACGCAGCCAGCATAGATCCCGAAGGCACTGATCTGAACGAGATCATCCAGCCAAGGCAAGGCGATGACCCCGATGATTTAGATACATTGAATGTACCTGTCGGACGACTAATCGACGTATTTCTTTCACTTTGTCCCACCATTCGCGGGAATAATCCATTCGACCAGAACGAGCTTCTTTCTGTTATGCGCAATCAAATTATTTCTGCGCAAGGAAAGGCCGGGTTAATTGGACGTCACCGCTTAGTGGAAGATCTGCCTTACTTCCTCAGGGCTGATGAACAGTGGGCTCGAGAAAACCTCATAGCACCGCTTAGCGCGGACGATGATCGCGCCCTTGCTCTTTGGCGAGCAATCGCCCGGCGAACGCAGTTCACTATGGTTCTCCAAATCATAGGTGATCAAGTTGCCACTAGGGCGGTGGACCGCCGCCTAGGACGGGACAGGCGCGGGATGTTGGCTTCAAGCCTTGTTATCGAGGCGCTTCATGCGTTTCGGGAGAAGAGGCTCCCGGCCGTTCCGAACCCGAAAGTTCAACAAACTCTGCGAGCAATTGACGATGAAGTCCGCGCGGCTGCGGCTAGAACGGTAGTTCGCTATCTTAACGAGATGACGAATACTGGCCCGGTGAATCAAAGGCAACCAGCCGAAACTGTATTTCGAGTTGCGATTGCTCCTTTCTTGGCTCAAGTTTGGCCGCAAGAGCATTCTCTTGCCACGCGAGGTGTCAGTGCTGCTTTCGCGGGAATTCCAGCTTCGTCTGGTCAGGCTTTTGCAGAGGCAACGAGTGCAATAGAGCAGTTTTTGGTGCCATTCGACTGTTGGTCAATGTCGGATTTTGACTTATGGGGTGGCCCTGATGATGCCCCTAGGCTGGGGCTGATCGATACGCCTCCCAAAGCCTCAGCGCTTCTTAGGCTTCTAGATCTAACGATCAGTACGAATGAAGGGGCGATAGTTCCTATCGATTTATCCAACGCCCTGGAGCAAATCCAGAAGGTGTCGCAGGAACTAACTCATGCTCCCTCGTTCCGTAGACTGGCCGCCGTTGCCCGGCGGAGATAGCCGCGGCGCGATGTGGCGGCCGCAAAGAGATCTTCGTTCGGCTCCATGGGGAGGGCGGCATCCAAGTGTTGCTTTGATACCGTCAGGTGATCACAACCTGCATCCTGATGCTCATCGCTTTGGACTGGCCACCGATCATGATCAGTCGTGATCTTGCCGGCTTGAGCCAATTCCAGATATGGAAGACAAAGTTGCGGACGGCAAGGAGCGGGGTGCTTAGCTTGTTAAATTGGTGCTGACTTGTTCCGTTAGAGACCACTAGGGGAAGAGGATGGATGGACGGCAAACAGAACTGAAGAAGGTGAGCGTTGCAGCACTTTACGACCGCCTGGCTTCCCTAGATAAGAAACACGAACCTAAAGCGGCTCACTGGTTCAACGTACTGATGCGGGCGGCGGTGATTTTGTTCGTTATTCTCAGTGTGCTCGCGCCGCTCATTTGGCTGGTCAAACCATCGACGGCTGTTTACTTAATATGGATCGTCGGCTTTCTTCTGCTGACCATCCTGACGCTTTGTGCCATAGCTATAGTGATGATCTTGATCGGCTTCATACCTAGAGCATGGTCACCTTTTAAGCAACACAGCCGAGACCTCGATGAGAGGTTGAGTCTCGAACGGGCGCTAATCGTGGATCTTCGCCCCTACGCGGTCGACGAACTAAAGGAAGTGGCGACGCGTATTGATGTTGAACTGAAGATCGCGACTAGGCGGATGAACATCTTTGCGGTCAGTGTGGCCATTACAACGATCAGCATTGCCGCATCCTCAAGAATCCAAGCGGAACTGCCTGACATGATCGATCCATCGACGTTTCCGATCGCTCTAGCTCTGCTTGCCTTAGTTTCGGGTGTCGCGGCCCTAATGATGATCTCCATGTCTTCTCAATTGGAGAGAATGTCGTTCATCCTCACTCGCGCGGCCGAAGTTCGCACGCGGACAAAGGGGACGGAGGTAGTTAAGTCGGCCCAGCTCACCGCATTAACCACTCCGCCCCGGTCCACGCCTACTTCTGCTCCACCCCCAACTTCCCACTAACCCCACCACTAAACACCTCCGCATCACTACTCACCAAACAGTTGTATTCCTTCCCCTCATTGAGCACCAAGATCGACGACTTGGCGCCCTTGAAGTCCGTCCCCATCGAGAACAGCACGTACGTATTCGGCAGCTCGGTCGGGCGGAAGGCGCCGAAGGCGTACTCCCCGGCGATGCCCAGGGGCGACAGCTTGATGGTGAGTACCGCCGGCTTGGTGCCCTGCGGCGACGGGAACTTGGAGAACGCGCTCATGATCAGCGTCTTCGTATCGACCGAGTAATGCGTGCTGATGGTGGTGCCGAGGTAGTGGGAGCTGGGTGAGGACACCTGCTTTTTGCAGGCGGCGATGTCTTCCGGCTTGGTGTCGGGCTGGCCGTTCGGCAGGGTGGCGAAGACGTGGGTCAGTCGGGTCTTGGCCACGCCCGTGACGGGGGCCGCGGCAGCGGCGCTCGCGTAAGCGAGGGCGGTGAACGACAGCGCGGTGCACGCCAGCACGTAACCGAAACGACGCGTTTGGGTATTCATCGTGGTACCTCCTTGTTGAGAGATGCGGCTAATGGCTTTACGTCGATGGCATTCGATCAACCAGATGGCACGGCGCGAAGGCGCAAGGGCTCACCGCCCATCGAGCGGGTGCCCGATGGCGGATAAGCAAGCACGATGAAACACGCCAGCACGCAGCCAGAGAATCAGGCCAGCCAATAGAAACACCAAAAGGCGCCGGAAGACCCGACGACCATGACATGACGCAGCAAATGGGCCGTCCTGGCCGATTTGAGTTCCTGGATTCCCCGATAGCGGCGCGACGCTAGCACGCAGCCCCGTTGAAATCACGTGAATCATCCCTTGCGCGAATAAGGGGCGGGGGTAGTTGATCCATCGGCCTGGTGCGTTCCCTACCCTCGCCCGTTTATCGGCGGATGGCCGCCGCCCGGCGAGTGATCGCCAAGGGGCGCTGCCGGTTTAAAGCGTGGCGGCCTCGCGCGTCGCGCCTTCCCTCACCTGCAACCACTGCATGCGCAAATGCGCCTGCGTCGCGCAGCGCGTGCCCATGTCGATGAACGCGCAGACGCCTTCCAGCATCGTCGTCAGCCGCTGCGCGTCCGGGGTGCCGCGTTCCTGCACCAGCTCCGTCAGTACTTGCAGGCTGCTGTGCGCGTACTGCAACCATTCCGTGGCGTCGTTCAACAACGCCTCCGGGCTGGCGTCGGGGTCGGAGAAATAATGGGTGTGGCGGGTGGTCCAGGGTTCGCCGTAGACGTTCATGAGTAACTCCTTGTCGTGTGGTGCCGCGCCCTCGCTCCGAGAACGGCACGCCGCCAACAGCTCGGCGTGCCGCGATCACACGGACTCGAGGGTTCACCGGTGGCCCATGCCTGGGCCCCGGACGGCTGATTGAGAAGTGGATGGCGGCGTCAGTGCGTTCCGCCGTCGCGCAAGGCGACGCGCCGGGTTGCACGGCTAGGATCTATTCCAGCGGAATCACCTTAGGCCGCGGTTCGTCAACCGTGCCTGCGAGGGATGCAGACGGCCCGATGTGGCGGTGAGGATGTCGCCGAGGGGATCGGCGGGCGTGAAGGTGCCGTATGATCTGGGGTAGCCATGATCAACTTCCTATGAGTTGGTGATGGTCAGCGGGTCGTAGGAGCTGCAACTCCTGCGGCCCGCGCTTCTCACAGCATTGCTGCCATGGTCGCCCGCGACACGTCTGGAACCGCTACGCGGGCAACGCCATCGACACTATCAAAATCATTTTTCGTTGTCTGTAGGCGAATGCCTGCGATGTACGTGCGTGTGGTGTAGGGGTGGAGTGGTCTGATGGATTAGCGGTGGAACATGCATGCGCTGTGCGAATGGTCCCATTGACCGCCATGGTCGAGACATCCGTCGATGGCTAGCCAGTCGTTGAACCAAAGAGCGCCGGCGAGGAACATCAGAGCCAGAATGCACAGGGTCGCGAGCTTGGTTTTCATGTGCGGCTCAAGCGCTCCCAATACTTATGGCTTGGATACGATTTCTATTTCGCCAAAGAAGAGCCATCCGCTAGTCGTGAAGTAGCGAAGTTTCAAGTATCTCGAATTCAGCCCAAGCGGGGTTTCATTCGAGAAAACATATTCGCTGTCATCAGCTGCACTGCTTCCCGACTCCGGCCGCACCTCAATGCTTTCTCCTGTCGTGCTGCACACCTGACCGGAACCCGTGGGGTAACACCTAGGAAGGTAAGTTCCAGCGACTGTCCAGTTGATGCCATCGGGCGAGACCTGGATCTGCATCTGATCTGGAAGGAAAATGCCGCCAGAAAACGAATTGAGCATTTGAGTCGCGACCCAATCGATCTTAGACGTGTGTCCGAAGTCCATAACGATTTCCGCGGCATATTTCCCGCTCGCCGCATCCGGGTACTGCCACGCAGGAACGCCGACCCACGAGGAAGAATTGAAGGACTTAGGGTCGCCTGGAAGCGTATCGAACATCTTGTTGCCTGTATCCGGATAGTTGGATGACGGAGGCGTCGCCCAGCTGTAGGCCGGTACCAACATGGTGCCTTCCCTTCCGTAGATAGCTTTGTAGGCATCCTTGAGGCGGGCCGCGCCATAGAATGTACCGTTCGACGGCAGCGTCAATGCAGTCATATGCGTGAGAGGCAACCAACCTAGTCGTTTTCCCACGTAAGCCGTACTCGCCAAAGAGAGCTGCCTATTGATCCGCTGGATGGAGGCAGGAAGGTAGGCTCCGCCATGACCGGATGAGAGGGTTACCCCATAGTCGAAAAGCTCATTGACTGACCATAGGTGATCGCGACCGATCGCCTGCGATGCGTAGTAGTAGTAATCGCCAACGCTTTGCTCGCGACCCCAGCCCACATCCTTGGCTCCTGTCCCCACGCTGTCCTGGACGGCATAGATATCGATGCCCGTATCCGTGGAAAAAGTCTTGAGGCGTGAAGCAACCCCTTGCGCGGAGAGAGGTTGCGTTCCCGGTGGCGTGTACAAGTAGGGAGATATCAGCAACGGCTTGTTGAATTTCGACCTGACAAAGGCTGATATCTGCTGATAGTGCGCTTTGACGGCAGCAAATTCCGCATCGTCCGGATTAGCAAAATCAGGCTCGTCCGGAAAGTACCAGCCCGCAAATGCACTGGCATAAGGGCTACCACCAACAATGCTGACGATCGCATCGATGCCCGGCGTAAGCTGTTCTATGGTCGCCCCAGTATTGGCGTAGTACGGCGTGCAACTCCACCAATCCGTGAAGTAGCCGAGGCCCATATAGACCTTGATGTTCTTCTTGCTGGCCTGTTCGAGAATGTCCAGGATCGCATCTGGCATACCCGGCACCCACTGGTAACCAGAGGCTTGAGTCGCACAGGATTTTTTTAGTGTGGACTGGACAACCATAGTATCCATATCCAGCTCATTCATCTCACTGGTGATCAGCTGCAGCTGTGACACCCGAGTTTGCGGATCCAAGTATTCGGCCTGGACGAAAGACCCGCCAATGGGCAGCGTACTCTGCGCCATGGCATTACTAGCGATCACGCACAACGAAGCGGCTAACCAAGTAATGAGCTTCATGGCTTCATCCCTGCAAGGAAACCAGATAGTAGCGATACCGCTGCTTGCTTGGCATCTTGCGATCAAGCACGGCGAACGGAGCTAGGATCACTTGCAACAGGCTGCAGCAACCATCGGAAGCGGACATTGATCTTTAGGAAGCATGTCGCCGCATCCCGCGCCGCGGATGTCGACTAGCGCGAACCAAATCGCTGCTTGGCCGCTTCGGTCATCGGCGTGTACAAGCTGACGATCGTGCCTTCGGGGTCCCGAAACTGCGCCGCCAGGTTGCCCCAGGGCATCATCTTCGGCTCAAGCACCACCTCGATCTCATCTTTCAGCCGTGCGAACTGCGCTTCCACGTCGTCCACCTGAAACTCGATGATGGCCGTGCGGTTGGCAGCCGGTTCGGCCGTGCCTTCCTTGAAGAGGGCAACGGTTTCAACGCTGCCAATCGCCAACGTGGCGCCTGTCGTTACGATCTCGGCAAAGACAGGCGCAAGCCAATCCGCCTTTTGGTCAGTCAACTTCTCGTAAAAACCGACCATCGCCTGGATGTCTCGGGCGATCAGCCGGATGGATGCAAACTTCATGGAGCCTCTCCTTGTCGATGTCGTCAGGAATCACAAGGAGGGATTTGTACAAAGGGGTTGCTGCCAACGTGCTGTCAGTAATCGTCCTTCGGTTGGGGCTGGTTCGCCTGCTAAAGGGTGGGAGATTGTCATCGCTGACTTACCGCCCATTCCATCAATCGACGAAATCCACTTTGTAATCCGGCGAAAGCCTTAAGAGCTTCCCGTCGTCGGAATCGATCATGTAAACGCCATCAAGGATGGCGGCCTTGATGGCCTCGTAGTCCACCTTGGACAACGCATCATCGCCCAATGCCCCCTTCAAGCCTTCCTGCACACTGCTCCCGATGACATGTGTCGCTAATGTCGTGGGCTGCGGAGAAGTCACGCCAGGCTCGAGCTCGCCCCCCACAGCAAGGCCCACATCGCACGTCACGTCAAACTCAAAAGTGACGACGGCATCGGCGTAGCACAACGTAAATTCGTTGGTGATATCCCTGAATCGGAACGCCGTCTTGATCGTAACGCCGCGCTCTTCATCGAAGACTTCAGACGCATAAACCCTACGAAACGCCATCCTTTACCTCCATGTTTTCCAGCCATCAGCATCGGCCAGGCTTGCAATGAAACTGGACGGCGACGCAAGTTCAATGGATCCAGGCAGATCCGTGCCGATGACCGACATAAGCGCATCGACTCTTTTGTACAGTCCAGCCAATCTTTGCGATGCTGGCAGCGCACTCAATCCATCGCGTCCCGCTCTGACACCCGGAACGAAAGAACCCACTCGGATAACGACAGATGCATGCCCTTCCTCTTAGAAGCTGTGCTCAACCAGTAGCGCAAGGTCGGCAAGCATGTGTCGCTCCAGATCAGACTCAAGTTGAAAAAATCCTCGCTGCGACAAAAGGCGGTGGTTGGGGATTGGCGCTGTAGGAACCAGCAACGATCTGGCCATCCTTCACCTCAAAACCGCCCATCACATCCTCCGGAGGAACCGCACCCTGTGGCGTCGGGGTTCTTCCGTCGACGATGAAAACCCAGCCACTTCCCTGTGCTTTTGCGGAAGCAATGAGATTCGGCAGTGTCGGCGCGTGCCTTTGAATGGCTTCGTGCAAAAAATCGACAAACGCGCGGTTGCGCGCAAAGTTGGCAGGGTCAAGTGGCTCGTCCGTGCGAGTGGCATCCATCAACTGACCGAGGATCTCCTGCGCGATGAGGCCGCGCCTCACCACCTCGTCTGCCGATGCCAACGTTATATAGGCCACTAGACCGTTGTCGGTCTGGACCTCGCAGATGGTTACGGGAAGCGTGGCTTGCATGAGCTCTCCATGGTCGCTCTTGAGGGCACTGTCCTGTGCGTAGGCTGGGGGAACCGCCGAGCTCTAAGCCGAGGGCATCCTATCCCGCCGCGTCGGGCTTAGGAAGCTTAGCCCTCCTGACGGCAGCCCCGATGCCCCCATAGCAAGCGGCCGAAGGTCTTTGCTTCCCCCATAGAGCCGGCCATATTCGCGTTGAACGAAGCCGGCACCGGCCCCTCACCTGCTGCATTACCCTGCCGACTTTCGGCTTCCCGCAGATTCCGGTCTGTCTGAACACTAGTTCCGGCGACCACTGAACACCCCGCTGGTGCTGACCATGACATGGGTGTCAGGGGCGCTTACGACTATATTCTTGGAAGGTCCGCAATCGACCCAGAGCGGACCTGCTCAAGGGTTGAAAGTCTGTCATTATTTTCCAGCCTGAATTGCCAACGGAGGGGTGAGATGAGCGCCTGGTCGCACGAATCGTTCGGGAATGATGATGCTTGTGATTTCGCCGCAACCGTTTCAGAGGCTGATGATTTGTCGGCTGTCGAGGCGATTCTTGATGTGATCATGCAAGTGGGTGACGGATATCTCGAGGCACCCGAAGCATCACAGGCGATAGTCGCTGCCGAGGTGATCGCAAGGCTCCAGGGGAACTGGGGTCTTCGTGATGCGTATTCGCAGGACGTGGACGCGTGGGTGGAGCGCACAAAAATCGTCCCCGCCAATGAGCTGGCGCTAAAGGCCAAGCGGGCTCTTAAACGCATCACTACGGAACCATCCGAACTGCTCGAACTTTGGCAGGAGGGCGATGAAGGTGAAAAGTGGCTCGATGCCGTCCGAGACTTGGGGCGTCGCGTTATTGCTTGACGTTTCCGAGCGTCCGCTTTCGACCCGAAGCGAACCTTACGATTTGAGGCTGCAACCCGGTCAATAGTTGGCAAAGGAAAGGAAGCAGATGGATCAGGCGATAGGTCGGATAGTCGCAACTCGCAGCCTTCTCTACTCAATCGTAGGTGGCTCGGAGAGGAAGACCTTCACCATTTGCATTGGGGAGCCCTATCTTCTAGCCGAGGGATCAGTGGACTTCGCGTTTGCTCCGGGCGCCGCGGGCTGCTCCGTCAGTTTCATCGGCCTCCCGGAAAAGCAGGAGACTGTGTACGGAGCGGACGGCATTCAGGCGCTTGAACTAGCTGTGGGAGCAATGGACGCGTACTTGCGTCGCCTAAGCCGCAAGTATGAGTTCTTCTTTCCCGACACTGGGGAGCCATATATCGAGGGTTGACGCTGTGGACTGGCGTCTTTCTGTGTTAGCACAAGGGCCGATTCCGACCCATAGCGGACGCCTTCCGGCACAATTCCGGCCTGTATGGATAGGTCAATCAAGAGCCGCTTCAATGCGGAGTAGATGTATGGCCGATCGTGGATGTCCGAGGGCGACTATGGCGCGATCTGGCGCGGTCCGTTACTTACCCAGTCGCTTCAGGTGATCAATTATGTCGAGCCGTGACCACAGCAAATCGAGCCCTTACCCCATCACCGATGCTCGCTTCTTCGTCTGGAGATTCGTGCGTTCGACGCTAACGCTCCTCATTGCGCTTGGGGCCATCTTCGCAGTTTGCGGCGCGCCAGCCGTCGCTCAAGCAAGCGTCCCGGTGACCGCCGATTTCTCGTCATTCACTCTTAAGAGCGGTGACACCTTGTCTGCGGGTGGTCAGCTCGGTCTGGCGATGCAGACTGACGGCAATCTTGTCCTTTACGACAACGAAGGAACCGTCAACTTGCTGCCGCTCTGGAGTTCAAGCACGACACAGAGTTGCCCGGCAGGTACGTGTGCGTTGAACTTCCAGTCCGACGGCAACTTAGTCATTTACCAGGGTTCGACAGCGTACTGGAATACGTCGACCTTCGGCACCGGATACAAGCTACGCCTCTCCAATGCCTTTCCGTTTATTTCCATCGTCACCGGCACGGGCCAGGTGGTCTGGTCGCCATATGGCGTGACGGCTGACCTCCCCCCCTTCAGCCTTACCAGTGGAAGTACCCTTCCAGTTGGCTTGCAGCTTGGGCTGACGGTACAGACCGACGGTAACATGGTTCTATACAACGGAATCGGCACCTCGAATCTCACTTCATTGTGGGGTTCCAATGCGTTCCAGAGCTGTTCGGGTGGCGCCTGCGCAGGCAGCTTTCAAAGCGATGGCAACTGGGCGCTCTATAAGGGCGCCAACTCGTACTGGAATAGCTCGACATTCGGATCCGGATACCAGCTGCGCCTGTCCGACAGCTACCCCTTCGTGGCCATCCACGATGCTTCAGGCGCATATGTGTGGGGGCCCTATCTGGGATCCAGCATCAATTTCCAGCCTAACAAGCCTCACCCCTCGTCAGGCATTTCAGGTTGGGTCAGCGGCTACTCGGCCGGCGGGGTTGCCAATGCCTATCTTGACGGTGTGATCTCGGCCTGGGCCATCGACTGGGATCACCCCTACGCCGGCGTGACGCTCAAGCTCTATTCCGATGGCCAGGTAGTGAACGGTGTCGGGAGTGGCGGAACCCTCGTGCAGACGGGTGTTACCAATGCGCCCGTTTTCCAGACCCTCTATGACTACGGCGCGCCCCAGATCAATCATGGTTTCAGTTTCAAGATTCCCGATGCCCTTAAGGACAATCAGAACCACAATTTCTACGTCAACGCCACCAGTGCGGATGGACTGGTGACCACCACGCTCAGCCAGGCATTCGCTTCATTCAAGCTATCGGCCATAGCGTCTACCAGTACCGTCACCAGTTCGGCCTGCCTGACCCCGTCGACGGCATGCAATTCGACCGCGTACGACTACAACGGGCCGAATTTCAATGGCGTCACGGGATGGAGCGATGAAGTCAACTACTTCGCGCAATGGAAATGTTCGTCGTCGACAGGCATCAACTATATTGCGCGGCTCAACATCATTCCTGCGGGCTCGCACGACAACAATTTTCAGAAGGACAGTACTTACGTCAACCCTAATGACTCGGCCTTGGGTGGGAACATCATCTACTTCACGGCGAGTCGCTATAACGGGTACAGCTCCACCTACTCGCTGAAGAAGGCGGTATGGGACGGTGGTGCGAACCAGTGGCGGATCTACGACATGCTCGATGCCCCATCGAGCATCGGTGGCTTTTCCTCGCTCGACGGAACGTATCCCAACTTCATCATGAATGATTATGCTCAGCCAGGCTGGGGGCCCACCTCGCCGCTGGGGTCGGGTACCACCTTGCCCGGCGTGTCCCGAAAGTCGCTCAACCCCGAGCAGAATAGCTTCGCGCTGGAAGGCATGGGTCCCCTCGGGCTAACCGCTGTTCGCAACTACGTTCAGAATACGGGAACGTTTGGCGATGGATCGCAATCTGGGCGGACCTGCATTCATATGAACCCGAAGCTCTATGACTTCGATGCCAATGGTGTGCCGCATTCCATGGCCGCCTTTCTGTTCGAAGGCGATACGTCGCATGCATGCACGCTGCCCGACGGTTCAACACTGCCTGCCGCGGCTTATTACGCGTATCGATACGACCCGGTGTCAGGCTGGCAACTCGACAAGGCCTTTGGTCCCATCGGTCTCAGCCAGGGAACACCGCCAGCCCAGGCCATGAAACTGGTATGGGGCACCAGCGGCACATTCATTGCTGGAACCTGGGGTGGGCAAATTCAGACCTTGAACGCAGAAAAACCAGCTCCGCAATCGTGGAATACCGTCCTCGATTGCAGTGCGGCGCCGGGTGGCGCTCCGCATTTTGGGGAGGCAACGGGCAGCACGACCCAGATCTGGTTCTTGGGCAGCCCGAGTGTGGGCTACGTCATCAATCCGACAGGGCCAGTCTTCGTCGCTGACATTTATTATGCGTTCCACCGGTGACAAGGAAATGTCCCAAGGGCTGGCCGATGCCGGTGTGGAGAAGTGGACCGTCCACACCGGCAACCTGACCATGACGTTCTACGACAAGGCGGGTGCGCCGCTGCTGATGAAACAGATTCAGGTCATGTGAGCGCTAATGTCCGCTTCCGACCCAGAGCGGACTTGCACGCACCGATCTGATGGGCCTGCATTGCCCGGTCTTCTACTTATTCGGATGGACTATAGGGAGATCGGTCAATGAAGTATCTGGCGTTTCTATTAATCGCGTTGATTTCCTTTGGTGTTGCGCGCGAGCCTTCCCGCTTCTATTCGGAAGATCTCAAACTTGCGGCGAACGAATACGCGCGTGCCGCAGGACTTTCGCCGTTAACGTCGACCACTGACTTTGAGCTCCGCGTCTGGACACGCGATTACATGTCCGGCGCGGTCGCCGGCTTCATTGTGTCCAACGGCACGCTGCGCTCATTCGAAAGCATGTCGACTTATGACCAAGGAAAGGTGCTCGTCAAACCGGCCAACTTGGGAGCCGAAAAGCCGGGACCCGATCCGGCTCTCCTCAGAAAGCTCATTGAGGCCCTGAAGGCGTACAACGGCAAAGCCGTGTCGTGCGGTGTCATGGATGGCGAATCAGACCTGTTGGATGCCGTTGTGCAAGGTCAGGTCGTTACGGTCAAAGTCGACAATCCAAGCTTCTGCTCCGACAAGGCGTCAAAGGCTATGACAAACCTTCTCGGCGCGCTTCGGAAATGAAACTGGGCCAAAGCCAGCCTGCATGTGGCAACCAAGGCCGTCGCCCACGTGCCAGCTGCCTGCTGGGTCTCGAAGGTTTTTGAATTTGGCGTTCCCAGTTCCAAACTCGACTGAACTGTCCTGATCGGGCAACAGCCGCAGAGGAGTCTTCCATGTCCGAAACCACCCACGTCCCCTGCCCGCATTGCACTGCGCGGAATGACGTATCCCGGGATCTACTCAGCAACCAACCTTCGTGTGCGAGTTGTGCGCAAGCGCTGTTCGAGGGCAAGCCGATCGAGTTGGATACCCCGCGCTTCGACGCCATCGCCCTGCGCGGCGACCTGCCTGTGCTGGTGCATTTCTGGGCGGCCTGGTCCGGCACGAGCCTCATGCTCAACAAATGGCCCATGATGTCCGCGTCGCAAAAATGGGAGCCGCGCATGCGCTTCGCCAAGGTGAATGGCGAAGCTCACCCTGACTTGGTCAAGCGCTACGGCATTCCTCTGTTGCCGGGGCTGTACACGTTTCATCGCGGACAGGTCGTGCAACACGTCCATGAGCGCATGACGCCGATCTCGGGGCAGATGTTGGACCGGATGATTTGGTACGCATTGAATCGGTTATGACGCTTCCCCAAACCGATGTTGAAACATAGGCCGTACGACGTCAGTCAAAGGTCGCCATGACTGGCTACTGCAGCCATGGAAAGCAGACATGCTTCTGAGGAAGCATGTCGGCACACCCCACGCCAAGGATGCTCGACTAACGCGAACCAAATCGCTGCTTGGCCGCTTCGGTCATCGGCGTGTACAAGCTGACAATCGTGCCCTCGGGGTCCCGAAACTGCGCCGCCAGGTTGCCCCAGGGCATCATCTTCGGCTCAAGCACCACCTCGATCTCATCTTTCAGCCGTGCGAACTGCGCTTCCACGTCGTCCACCTGAAACTCGATGATGGCCGTGCGGTTGGCAGCCGGTTCGGCCGTGCCTTCCTTGAAGAGGGCAACGGTTTCAACGCTGCCAATCGCCAATGTGGCGCCTGTCGTTACGATCTCGGCAAAGACAGGCGCAAGCCACTCCGCCTTTCGGTCGGTCAACGTCTCGTAAAAACCGACCATCGCCTGGATGTCTCGGGCGATCAGCCGGATGGATGCAAACTTCATGGAGCCTCTCCTTGTCGATATCGTCAGGAATCACAAGGAGGGATTTGTACAAAGGGGTTGCTGCCAACGTGCTGTCAGTAATCGTCCTTCGGTTGGGGCTGGTTCGCCTGCTAAAGGGTGGGAGATTGTCATCGCTGACTTACCGCCCATTCCATCAATCGACGAAATCCACTTTGTAATCCGGCGAAAGCCTTAAGAGCTTCCCGTCGTCGGAATCGATCATATAAACGCCCTCCAGGATGGCGGCCTTGATGGCCTCGTAGTCCACCTCGGACAAAGCATCGTCGCCCAATGCCTTCCTCAAGCCTTCCTGGACGCTGCTTTCGATGACATGTGCCGCCAACGTCGCGGGCCGTGGCGCCGTCGCTCCACGCTCAAGCTCGCCACCTACAGGAAGGCCCACATCGCACCTCACCTCGAACTCGAAAGTGACGATGGGGTCGGCGTAGCACAAAGTGAATTGGTCGGTGATATCTCTGAACCGGAACGCCGCCTTGATCGTGACGCCGCGGTCTTCGTCGAAGACTTCAGTGGAATGAACCCAACGAAATGCCATCCTTTGCCTCGATGTTTTCCGGCCATCCACATTGATCTGCTTCTTGGCATTCCACACGAGAATCACGTCAGGCAAGACGCCACCTATGCCGCGTCTATTTGACCCGGACAAAGTACTCTCGAATATTTAACTCCGGCACCATCTTGTCAGTGCTGTCTTGGTAGACCCACATCGTGTCTTTATCGACAAAGTTGTAGACGGTAACGACCTCTTTACCCGTCACCTGTTGCCTTCCCTTGATGACGACGACATGGTCGTTCGAGAACAGAACCTGGTACTCACTGGTTTCGCGAAAGCCCGCCAGGCGCCGGCGCTGACCACCGATGTCAGCGTCCCAGTCAGGCATGTCGGACGTAACGCGCTTGCCATCGAACCGCAAAGTCAGACGCCCCATGATCTGATCCAGAAAGTGCGTCGTACGCTCTTCCAACTTGGCATGCTTGTTTGCAAACGCCATGGTGAGATCGTGACTCGACACCCAAGTCCCCACGAGACTGGGGCTCGCCTGGGCTGTGGCGATGGTCATGATCGAAATCAGAGCAGCGAGGGGCCTTCTCATGCTTTCTCCTGAAAACTGGTAGGGACAACGGCATAGGCCCATGTGCACCAGCCCCACGATATCGCCAAGTCTTTACTCACGGCTTGGCTCACTCGCCGAAGTCCTTCCATGTCACGAAACCCAGGTTGGAAAGCTGAAGAGCACTTTCCACCCGCCATCAGTACGGCGCAGGTACACGTAGGAACCTCCCCCACACAGACTCCCGCAATAACGCGCTACGTAGACAAGAGCGATAGCCCCATCAGGCGAATAACCGGGCAGGCTCAGCGTCATCCATCCTTTGGCGCCGGGAAAGGATTCGTACAACCGCTTCCAAGCGTCATCTACCGGCAATTCTTCCGCCGATACGGAATCCTGTTCAAAAAAACCCTTGATCTCTCGCTCTTCGCGCAATCGCACTGCCTTACAGGACAGGCCTTCCGGGAGAGCCGTCACGGAGCTGTTCCTACGTTTCAGGTCGTCGAAAGCGCCTGACTCATCGGCATCCCCTAAATCGTCGCCCGTCCGGGGAGCTGCCGCCATGGACGAGAGCAAAACGAAACCCTTGCCGGACTCGCATTGCGAATGGAGCGCGGCTTTCAGAACTAGCGCATCTTCTCGCTCGAATGCCTGATGCGTAGACCCTGCGCGTGCCGACAAGAACGGCACTACGCACAATGCAATGATCGCGATGAAACGTTTCAGCATGTCCGCTCCTGGCAAAGATAACGGTGCATAAGCGTCGCGCCAATCAGATGATCCGCTTGATCCACGAGCCAATCGCCATTCTTCCCGGTCATATCGCTCCCCTTGATATCTGTCCGCCTGGGCTCGAAAGCGAAACTAGAGCCCCTGCAAAGTCCACTTCAGCCCTTTCCCACCGGAAGCGGCGGCGCCCGCAAAGGCACCGGCGTGGATTGCACGATCGACGTCGTGGTCTGGCCGTACTGCAGGAACTGATCGAGTATGCGGTCCAGATGCTCGAGCGCATCCAGGTGCACCTTGATGACAAAGCAGTCTTCGCCCGTGACGCGGTGACATTCGGCCACCTGCGGCATCGCGCGGGCGAGTTCGGCAATTTTGGCTAACTGCCCGGGTGCCGGGCGTACGCGCACGTAAGCGGTAATCGGCCAGCCAAGCGCGGCCGGGTCCAGCTCGAGGCGGCAGCCGCGTATCACGCCGGCATCTTCCAGCCGGTTGAGGCGTTCTTTCACCGCCGGCGCCGACATGCCGACGGTCGCGGCGAGGCGCGTCACCGGCTGGCGAGGGTCCTCCAATAAGGCCTCGAGTAGCTCGACGTTCCGCACGTCGGCGAGCAGATTTGAAATCTTAGGCATGGCGTTCACTTTACTTGGAAGATGGCAGGAATCACCGGCGTTGACCTTCAAGGCGCCATGGATGATGCGCCTTCGCTTTGCAAAAGTGGAGGCATGAAACCGGCCCTGCCCAAACACCTCGCTACCGCACTTCCGGCCCCGGCCTGGTTCGTGGCGAGCGCGCTGTTCCATTACCTCGGCCCCGCCTTCGCCGTCTTGCTCTTCGCCCGTGTCCCGCCCCTGGGCGTGGCCTGGTTGCGCATCGCCAGCGCGGCGCTGCTGCTTGCCGCATGGCGGCGCCCGTGGCGCTATCTGCGGCGGCAGGACGCGCACACACGTCGCACGATAGTCGGGCTCGGGCTGGCCATCGGTGGCATGAATGCCTGTTTCTACCTGGCCATAGACGGCCTGCCGCTGGGTACGGTCGGCGCGATCGAATTCATCGGGCCGATTGCCCTCGCAGCGGCCGGTCTGCGCACGCCACGCAACCGGGTCGCGCTGGGATTGGCAGCCGCGGGCATCGCCCTGCTGACGCGTGCGCACGTCGGAGGCTCGCCCCTTGCCCTGTTCTTCGCCTTCGCCAACGCAGCGCTGTTTACGCTCTACGTCGTGCTTGGCCACCGACTGGCCGCGGCGACGCATGACGGCAGCGAGCCGGTCGACCGTCTGGCCGCCGCCATGTTGGTGGCCATGGTTCCGGCCACGTTGCTGGGCTTCGTTCCTGCCTGGCCGGCCATGGCCAGTCCGGCGCTGCTGGCGGCCGGTGCCGGCGTCGGCCTCTGTTCCTCGGTGATCCCGTATGTGTGCGACCAATTCGCGATGGCGCGCTTGCCGCGGGCGAGCTTCGCCTTGCTGCTGTCGTTGCTGCCGGCGATCGCTTGCCTGATCGGCGCGTTGGTCTTGCGTCAGTTCCCCGGCCAGCGCGAGGCATTGGGCATTGCGCTGGTGGTCGCCGCCGTCGCACTGCACCGCCCACACGCCGATGCCCCCTCTTCCTCTCCCACCGATCCACGCGAGGTACGTCCATGGAATACGTCCGACTCGGAGCCTCCGGCCTGAAGGTCTCCCGCATCTGCCTAGGCTGCATGAGCTATGAGGTCACGCCCGCCGAGCGCCCGTGGCATCTGGATGAGGCGAGCAGCCGTCCCTTCATCCGGCGCGCGCTCGAACTTGGCATCAACTACTTCGACACCGCCAACATGTATTCGCAAGGCGCGAGCGAGGAAGTGCTCGGGCGCGCACTGCGCGATGGCGCGCGCCGCGAGGAGGTAGTGATCGCGACCAAGCTGTTCTATCCCATGCACAACGGCGCCAACGCCCGCGGCTTGTCGCGCAAGGCGGTGATGACCGAGATCGACGCCAGCCTGCGCCGACTCGGCACGGACTACGTCGACCTGTATCAAATCCACCGCTGGGATCCGCACACCCCCATCGAGGAGACGCTCGAGGCGCTGCACGACGTGGTCAAGGCTGGCAAGGCACGCTATCTCGGTGCCTCCACGATGATGGCCTGGCAATTCGCCAAAGCCTTGTTCACCGCCACGCTGCACGGCTGGACGCGCTTCGTATCGATGCAGCCGCACTACAACCTGCTGTACCGCGAAGAAGAACGCGAGATGCTCGACCTGTGCCGGGACCAAGGCATCGGCGTGGTGCCCTGGAGCCCGCTGGCACGCGGCCGCCTCGCGCGCGCTTGGGAAGAGGCGCCGAGCACTGTGCGCGGCGGCTCCGATCCCTGGGGCGACGGCCTCTATGCGGCGACGCGCGAGGCCGACCGGCAGGTGATCGACCGCGTCGGCGAGGTGGCGGCACGCATCGGCGCTACCCGCGCCCAGGTCGCACTCGCCTGGCTGCTGCAACAACCGGCCGTGACGGCGCCCATCGTCGGGGCCACCCGCATGCATCATCTGGAGGAGGCCGTGGCAGCCCTCGATCTGCAAATACCCGCCGAGGAAATGCGCGTATTGGAGGCACCGTACCGACCCAAGGCCATCGCGGGCATCGCCGTGCCTGGCGTGGATGACTGAGCAGAAGGAACTATCGATGCTCCTTGTTCTTTTTTGCGGCACTCCCCCTGGCCAACATCGTAGATCGCCCTCCCCATGCGCCATGGCAACGAGGCACCTGCACGCGAAAAGCCGAACGCGCGCTACTCCAGCACCTCGCGCCAGTTGACCCGCTGGATACCGTTGCCCGACGTGCCTTGGCGCATGCGCGCCACCTGGGGCGGCAGGCCGGCCTGGCCATACAACAGGGCCAGATCGCCATTGGGCAGCTTCACCTCTTCCAGCTTGGTGGGGGCCGAGTCGGTAGTCAGCGCCTTCACCAGGTTGCCCGAGGCATCGAGCAGGGTCGATTGGCCCGTGCCGAAGTTCGCGGCGTAGATATTGCCCTTCAGCGAACACGGATCGGAGGACGGCGTCATGGTGGCCCATGCCACGGTGAACGTGCCGGCCGCAGCGTCGGGATCGACGACGATGCGTTCGGTGCCGCCGTTGGCGCCTGCCGAGCCGGTCAGGTCGTAATACCAGCCCTTGGCCGAATCGGCGATGGTTGCGCCTTTGGTCATGTCGCCGATCTTCTGCAGGTCCGCACGCGTGATCGGCGTGGTACCCGTGGATGGGGTCGTGGCATCGCCATCCCGCAGCGCGTACATGGTCTGCTGCTGGGTATCGGACAGGTCGCTCGCATCCAATGCCTTGCCGGTGCCCACGAAGACCCAGCGGCGCGTGCCCAGGCCCGAGGCATTGATATCCAGCTCCACACGAGGGGCCGTCGTGACCGGCTGCGGGTTGCTGCCGTCCGTCAGCGTCGCAAGCAGGCTCGGCTTGGGATACGTGTCCGTGCCGGAGAGATCGAAGCGCCACACATTGCCCAGCAGGTCGCCGGCATAGACCTGCTCGACCGTGTTGTCGCTGACGTCCCGGGTGAAGGCGGTAGCCTGGGCCAGTCCGCTGGGGTTGCTTGCCGTGCCTGCGTCCGGCGTGTCGATTTTTTCCAGCAGCGCGCCGGTCTTGGCGTTGACGACATACAAGTGGCCATGACCGGAAGCGTTGTTGTAACCCGATGTGAGAAGGACCACCCAACCGTACTTGCGCGTCTTCACGACGAGGGGCCGGCCGTATGAAAAACCCATGTCGCTATCGGTGAACTCCCACAGCACCTTGCTGGAGGCCAGTGCCGCCTCGGTGCTGGCCGTGCTGCTGGTCGCATCGATGGCGGACGGCACGGTGGTGACATCCAGCGCGTAGTATCCCTTGCCGCCCTTGCCGAGCCCGCCGACCAGCACGGTGTGCCAGCTCGCCGTACCTGCGGTGCTGGGCGCCGGCGTGCTGTTGGAGGACGTGGCCGTGAAAGTGAAGTCGACATCGGCCACCTGAGGTGTCTGGTCGACATAGAAATGGTGCGCGAAGTTGTTGGCGCTGATGCCGGTGAGGTTGGTCAACGCTGCGAGGCCATCCACTTGCGCCTTGCCGCTGGGACCTTGGTAGAGCAGGCCGGGCACGTAGGCGAACAGCTCGCTGCCGCCGCCGGTGACCGTATTGGTCGAGGTGGCGCTGGAGAAGTCGCCGGCAAAGGCATGCAACATACCGTCGTTCGCTCCGACATAAGCCACCGGAGCGCGGCTCGACACAGTCTTGGCGAATGCCGCGTAGCCGGGGTTGGTCGCATCGTTGTACTTCGGCGACAAGGCGTCCTGCACCAGCACCGCCTCCGAATGGACGATGTCGCCGAGGATGTGCTGGCGCACGCGGTACAACGATCCTTCGTTGCTCTGATCGCCTCTCAGGTAATTGACTTGATCTTTGTTGAGCAGACTTTGCTGGCCCGTGCTGAGCGAGCCATAGCGGAAGGCCGTGCCTGCGCGGCCATTGGACGTAATGATGCGGCGCCCCGTATCCCAGCCGCGCTTCGTGCCGGTCGAATCGGTCGCCTGCGCAAGTGCGTCCAGCTTGGCCTGCGCACTCCAGCTCGGGCTGCCCGTGACTGGCGTGACGCCGCCGGGCGCGCTGGCTGAGGCGAGGAAGCCGGAGACGTCGCCCGTCCAGGTGCTGGGCGCGTAGCTGACGGTATAGATCGGAAAGCCGCTCACGGGCGAGTAGTACGGGCCCTTGGTGGCATCCGCCACGATATTGGTCAGCACGCGCGTCAGCGTCACGCCGGGGCCGGCGGCGCTCTGCGAGGTCTCGGAAACCCGCTTGAAGATCTGCGCCAGGCCGGCCTGGATCAGGTCCGGGCGGTTGCCGGGAAAATAGTTGTCGGGGCGAAGGTCCTTGTCCGCCACCGTGCTGCTGTTGGTATGCCAGGTGAGGACGTTGGCGGGAATACCGTCGCTATTGACGTCGTCGAAACCGCCGTACTTGGCGGCAAGCCAATACATGTTGGGGCCGGCCGAGGGCCACGTATTGAAACGGGCGGGGTTGTAGATTTCCGCGCCGGGAGTTCCGTCGAAGTTGCCGGGCTCCAGTACGTCCACGGTGTACGTGTCCACAGTCTGCTTGGCGCCGAGATCGGGGCGGATGTCGTTGATGTGCGCGAAATACGCCAGGCCGGCCATGTTGTAGGTGGAGTCCGTCGTGACATTGGGCTCCAGCTTGGTGCTGAGTTTGACGTTCGCCCCGAACAGGCTCGCCATGGTCACCTTGGGCGCCGTCTCGACCAGCGGCAGATTGCCGAGTTTGTCGGCGTACAACGCCGCATCTGCCCCGTTGACGGGCGCCAGGGCCGCGCGGGCCGCCGAACTCGGCACCGGGCCGCCGGAGCTCGGCACGCGGGTGTCGAACCAGGTATGGGAATCGCCGATGGTGACGATGGCGTTGGCCTGGCAGGTATAGGCGATCGGGTCGGGCAGCGTGCCGCCGTAAACCGGAAAGCCGATGTCCATGCTGTTCGTCGCCGAGATACCTCGCGTATAGCTGTCGTCGAGCTTGACGTGCATCAGATAGGCCAGCGACGCCCAGTAGAGATCGCCCAGCGTGTCGAATTGCTCGTAACCGTTGTCGTAGCCGAACTTGTTGAGGTAGTTGATGGCGCCTGTCGCGCTGGCATCGCCGCCGCTCGGCGCCCTGCCCTTGCCACGGGCCGCGTCCGGGTTGGTCGCGAAGATGCCGGTGTCGCCGTCCCATTCGGCACTGGGGTTGGCGGTGCGCGCACCGTTGCCGTTGTAAGCCGTTGGGCCATTGTCGTGGATCAGCGCACGCACGGCGCCGTTGGCAGGCCCATCGCCCTGGACGAACGCGTAGCCGGCCGCGCCGACGCGAATCTTGGAGAAGTTCTGCTGGATCAGGCCTTCGGGCTTGTTGTACTTGCCCGCGTTCGGATAGTCGGTGGACTTGTGCGCCGAGTTGCAATTGGCTTCGAGCCTGCCCGATACACAAACCTGCACGGCCGCGACATAGGTCGCCACCTTCCCCTTGTTGTTGGTGCTGAAGTTGGCATTGTCGGAGATCTGGAACGAGGACCCTTGGCCCGCGGATCGCAGATAGACCGTTGCGCTGTTGAACCTGCCGTCGGCGACCGTCGCGAAGGCCTGGGTGCTGCTGAGCGACCGGTCGGGAAAGTTGCCGACGTAGCTCTGGCCGTTGAGGTTGGAACGCAGCAACACCGTGGTCGAGGTGGTATCCACACTCCGGTTACCGCCGGTCAGGCTCTGGCGAAACTCATCGAGCGCCGTCATCGTCGCCCAGTTGAGCATATTGCCGCTCCAGTGGGTGGACCTCGTCACGTCGACGCAACTTCCGGTCGCGGACACGGCGACGCTCGTCGGCGTGAACCACTGCTTGCTTGCGTCGTAGTCGTAGCACTTGCCGCTGTCGAAATACCCAAGGTAAGGAAACGTGTAGTCGTAGGTGCTGCTCTTGTAGGCCGCCACCGTGCCGGTGGGATATTCCACGGACAGCGCAAGCATCATGTTCGCCGGCACGGTGGAAGCCGTTCCGACGGGGATGTTCGCCAACTGCGTGTCGGCCGATGCCATGCCGGCCAGCGAGGTAAGCGCGAGCACCAGCAACAGGCTGCCGGTGCGTGAAGCGGCGAGCGCGCGGAAAGAACTACTCATGGCCTTCCCCATGGTTCGTAATGGCGATGCGGCGGTCCGCTCCCGGACGCCGTCATCGAAGTGAAATCGGAATCGCCGGCGCTCAGCGCATGATGGTCTGCACGTAACTCACCGCGTTCTTCGGGCCTTCTACGCGAACGGTCAGACGATAGGCAGCCTGCGCGCCCGAGCCGAAGCCGCCTTGGTTGCCGGTCGTCGAACCTCCGTTGATCGTGGCGGCGGGCACCAGGCAGGCGTTCGGCGCGACGGTCAATGCAGGGCCGGCATGAGGGCAAAGTCGCTCTACCGTGTAGCGGATATCGTCATTGGTACTGGGCGCCTTCAGCGATTTGCCCGCCGCTTTGGCGATCAACGCCGTTGGTATGCCGCGGATGTCGGTGCTCTGCGGCGTGGCGTAGTAGCCGATGTCGCTCTTGTCGGCTTCACCGGCCTGGCCGAGATAGGAAGCCGCGCTGGCCACCGCATCCTGATAGGCCAGCTCCGCCTCTTGCGTGACCTGTTGCTTGAAGCCCAGCCGACCGGCGACGCTGCTGCCGGTATCCACCGAGCGCATCAGCGCGACCGCCGCCATCAGCGTGATCAGCAGCACGATGACGGCGATGACCGTGGAAATGACGCCACGCTGACGGCTTGGCCGGTTTCGAAACCGCGTACGAGAAGTGTTGGCGATCATGGGATCGGGATCAGAAATGGCGGGTGATGATGGCGTTGCGGATCGGTATCACCGTGTCGTAGACCTTGTATCGGTACTGCGGCTGGGTCCCGACGGTGTAGCGCAGGCCCGCATCGAGGTCGCCGAACAGCGTCAGCGTGGACGCACCCGAGTAGTCGGCGGCGCGTTCCGGCAGCAGGCTCTGCGCGACGACGGCGATGCGCACGGCTTTGATCTTCGCGAAGGCGGCGGCGGCCGACGCCTGATCCACGGTCAACTTGTCGATAGCCCAGTCGCCGACGGGCTGCACCCAGGTATCCACGACGTCATCGCCATCGCTGTCGATGCCGTACAAGGCTTTGAGTTGAACGACGCCGTCGGCGATCGTGAGCGGCGTGGCGCCGTTGCGCCCGAGCATGTCGTAGGTGACCAGCGTGCTCGTGGAAGTATCGATGCCGTAGAGGCTGACCGATGGCTGGTTGCCGATATCGAAGACGCTGCCGTCCACCGCCAGCCCGGTGGGCGGGCTGTCCGCCGCGGACAAAGTGAGCTGGCTGCTGGACGATGACGCGCTGGCGATCTTCGCCATCGAACATTCGCCCGTGCTGGTGGTCGCCAGCACATAGTCGTTCGCCGCGAAGCCGAAGGCATTGTCCAGCGTGACGGCCGCAGTGCCGGAGGCGCCGACGACGGAAGCCCTGAATACCGTGCCGGCCGGATTGCCGCCCACGATGGCCAGCGTGTCGGGCTTGGCGTTTCCCGCGGTGTCGTTGCCGCCGCTGGCAATGAGGACGGGCACCACCCGCATCTTCACCGGCGTAGCCGACGGCCAGGCGGCGAAAACCGCCGGCATCGCGGTGGCGCTCGGCAGTTTCCTGGCATTGCCGCCATACGCCGTGATGGAACAGCCCCACAAGCCGTAGTTGAAACCCTGGGTCAGCCCCGAGCCCGCGGTCCTGACCTGCCGTTCCAGCTCGAACAGCGAGTACAGCCCATTCTGCTGAGCGTCGCCGCCGCTGGTGACGGTGCGCTTGCGCCCTTCGTAGATCGAGAAGGCCGACATCATCCCCAGCACGCAGATAAGGCTGATGACCATGCCCACCATCAGTTCGATCAAGGACAAACCATGGATGTGGTCGCCGGCGCTGAAGCCGCGACGGTTCGGGTTCCGCATGGGATGCCTTCGCTCAACGGGCAACATGAGTGGTGGAGACGTATTGGTGGTACGACGGGTCGCCCGCGGCCTGCCAATAGACGGTGACGGTCACGATGTTGTCCGCCGTCACCTCGATCGTCGGTGGCTTGCCGGCCGCGCCAGGCAGGCCGCTGCGGGCCGTGAGACGGGTGACGGTGTCTTTCCATGTCTTGTAGCTGGCGCCTTCCGGGCTCTTGAAGTTCGCGGCCAGCGCCGCGGGATCGGAGGCCCACATCTGCGCGATGACCTGGTCCGCCGCCATGGCCGCGTCGGAACGGAACTTGGCATCGCTCGACAGCTTGATGGCTGCAGCCTGCAGCGCCACCATGCCGAGCACGCCGATGGAAAAAATGATGGTGGCGACCAGGGCATCGATCAGCACGATGCCGCGCTGCGCACGGCGGCGGACGACGTGAGGAAAGGATGCGCGCATACGGTTACTTGCACCCCTGAGGGCTGACAGCCAAGGAAAGATTCGGATCGCACATCCGCGGCATCCCGCCGGGAGAGATGAGGATCACCAGCCTTCGGCCGTCTTTGCCGAGGGTGTTGAGGTCAATCCGGCTGATCGCCGTCGTGCCGTAGCCGAGCGGCCTTCCGAGCGCGTTGAAGGTGATGCCATTGCCCGCGCTGGCGGCGGTGGACAGCGGGGAGGCCGTTGCGCCAGCCGTGGTGGCGACCATGGGGGCGACGTCGGCGGAGCCGCCGGCGGCTACGAAATTCTGCAGCGTATTGTCCGCGCTGGCCGCGGCGGCGGCGCTGCAGGAGGCCGTCCCCGCCAGCGCGCATACGGTCCAGCCCGCGCCCGCGGAAGTGAACTCGAAACGGACGTTGACGCCACGGCCGCTGGCTTCGCTGCGGGCGTAGCGCAATCCGTTCTGGATGGATTCGGCGGCGGTGCGTATGTGCGTGTTCCGCAGCCATTCGCGAAACGAGGGGATGCCGGCGATCAACAGCATCGCCAGGATCGCCACGGTGACCATCAGCTCCACCAAGGTGAAGCCAGCGACACGCTTCATTGGCAACCGCCCCCCTTTCGCATCACCCAGCAGTTCGTGGGTGCCGTGCCCCAGCCAGACGGTGTCGCCGTAGTCGCGCGATCGTTCTTTTCGTTGATGGTGAAAGTGAAGCCGGCTACCTGCGAATCGGCGATGCCTTTGGCGGTAGCGACGTACGCCTGCAGCGAAGCCGTGCTCGCCGCCGCCGGGCCGCAGGTGACCGAGAAGTACTTCAGGCCCGTGGGCAGCGCCACGCCACAGGCACCGCCGGCGCCGTAGGTCCGATTGTCCTGGTAGTACTGCTCCATGCTGGCGCGGTAAGTGGCCAGCGTGTTGTATGCCTCGGTGAGCTTGCTTCGCTTCAGGTAGTCCGTATACGAAGGCAGGGCCACGGCCGCGATGATGGCGACGATGGCCACCGTGACCATGAGTTCAATGAGCGTAAAGCCGCGCGCAGCGCCCGCGCGGCCGCAGTTGCATGACATAGGTTTTCCCCTGTAGGCGCCGGCGATGCGCGATCCGCCGCGGCACATGGACCGCAAAGAGGGCCGCATCGGGTGACGACGCACGCCGATTCACCGGACCACGAAAGCCTACCGCGCACATGCATCGGTTCAAGAGCCGATAGTGCTCATCTTGAGAGGAAAACTTGGCCCCAAATGACTAAACGAGACTTGGCTATGCGCGCGAGGAACGAGTCGTGGCATAGGCGCATGCAGGTCGTCGCGATGCGATCATCCATGGACCTGCCGTCATAAGCATCGGCCGATACACCGTCGGCACTTTCGCGGCCATCTTCATCCGTAAGCGGCGGTTAGTGATGGATGCAGGCGATCCTTAAGGCTTCCCCGATCATGAAACGGCGCAGCGGGTGCAGAACGCGCAGCCGCCATCGACATCGACCGCTATGGCAGGCCTCTACGCGCGGCGCTCTGCGAAGATGTCCGATGGCTGCGCATCGTCGGTGAGAACGTCTTGTGTCCGGCCGGGACAGCGCTCAGCTCGATCCACTCCACGCGAAGACGATGCCGTCCACGACGGCTTCCTGGACTTCTTCTGGCGAGACACCTTGAAGCTCATCGATGCGGCCGTGCCGCATGCCGAAGAAGATGCCATCTCGGCGGTAGGTGGCGCTCCACTTCACCCGGTCCGCGTTGGCATGCTCGTATTCGCCTTCGTAGGTAAAGCCGTTGTTGGTCTTGCCGGACACGCTGGCCATGGTGGCTGCCTCTGCAATCGATCGTGGGATTCGCTCTCTCTCTGGGGAAAAACTCCGGCGTGGCATCAGCCGTGGCGATCCTCAGCACTGGGGACAGCCTGTACCTTGGCCGGAGCCTCGTCGTCATCCACGCGTTCCGAGGCCATGTCGTTCCTGAGTTCGTCCCGTATGGACTTGGAGATCTTGGGCGCGGTCTCGGTTGCGCGCACCGGGGAACTTGCCGGATGCCATGACCCCGACGCGGGATGCCCTGGAAATCCGCGCTTGCGGAGCTCGTCATCCGTCGCTCCCGAGAGGGGTGTAAAGCGCAGCTTGTGAGGGTGAAAGTACAGCGCGTTGAGGTGATTGAAGATATGCACGGAAAGGCCTCGAGGTAGGACCTGCATTCCGCAGGTCGTGCGTAAGCGTTAGCTGCGGCTCCGACCGCGTCGGAGGAAGCACAAAGAGACCTTTGAAAACATGACCGATAATTCGAGCACCGGCGAGGCTTGGCGACGCCGCGGCACGCCCCACCATGCGCCCTCTTCCGTTACTTCCCTGTAACGCGTCGCCAGGCGAGCGACTCCCATCCGGAAGGACGAAGAAACAGACATCGCGCTGTTTCGTTCTCCACATTACTCTCACCTAACAACTACACGCGCATGCTCACTGGGCACCAGGAAGAAGACCTCCTCCTTGGCAGGCGTCTCAGCCACGCGGTCCTATCCCTAACGCCATCTGAGTACTTCTCCGATCTTCATCGGAGTCGCGGCTTCCGCCGCTCTCGATCCGGTCTCGGATCGCCACTCAAGGTACTCCCATGTCCAACCATGACTCCAACGTTGTTCGCGCGCCCAACAAGAACCTGGTCGAGACGACAGCGGCCAACGGTTCTTTCAGTATCCTCAACCGGGCACTGGAAGCGGCCGAACTTACGGGCACACTGAAGGAATCCGGACCTTATACCTTCTTTGCGCCGACGGATGCGGCATTCAAGAAACTACCCGACGGCACGCTGGAGAACTGGCTGAAGCCGGAGAACAAAGCGGAATTGATCTCCGTACTGAAGTATCACCTGATGCCGGGTCGCGCATCGTATGTCGACGTCGAGAAACTGACCGCGCCGACCATGATGCAGGGCCAGACAGCATCGATCACGAAGGAAGGCAACAGGGTTCGCATCGGCTCGGCCACGATCACTGGGCGGGACATTACGTCGAGCAACGGCATCATCCACGCGGTGGATACGGTCAACGTACCGGCCAAGAAGTAATCGCACGGACGCACGGCGGGCCATCTTTCCATGGTGGCCGGTCGCCCGATGCGGTAAACGACCATGCGCACAGGCGATGCATTGAATCGCCTCATCGGAGCGCCTTCCATGAAGGTGCTCCGTTCGCGTGGCCGAGGCGCCGACGTGCAGAGGGACACCAGGCACGCCGCGCATGTCTAGGTGTGGGTCGCGCCGCATGTCGAATCGTCGATTCGGGACAGGAAACAGAACTTCTGTCGCCATACTCTCCATAAAAAGAGCCGCCTCATGGCGGCCCCTTGTGTGCGAAGCACGTGAATTCACCTGCGCTGCGGCTCGGCTTCTTCCGGCTGATTTCCCTGGACGTCCTTCTGTTGCTCTGTGGACTGCTCGTTCGCCGGGCTTTCCTGCGGGTCATTAGCAGGAGCGACGGGTGACGTCTGGGGAGACTGAGGCGCGTTGGGGTGACTGGGGTTGTTCATGTCGTACTCCGAGGCGGCGAATGCCGCATGCGGACACTGGCATAACCGAAGTTGTCCTCGAGTGACGCGCGTGTTGGAAAGGCAACTGCAACCACGTTCGATACGTGATCAGCACCCGTACTTCATGTCGCCAACCGGCACATTGCGCCGGTCGGAGATACCGCATCGAATGGCGGCGTCGACGGCTTCGCCCTGCGTAAGGAAGCGATCGCCCGTGACGCCAAAACGGCCCTTGATGATGAGACCGTCGCGCAGCAGGCGCCAATGCCCTCGCCACAGACCAAACGAATTGGGGCCATCTGCCCAGGCATCGATCGTGATCATGATGGAGATTCCCCCGGCAGAACGCTCGGCGACGCTAGTCCTATGGGTAGGTTGGCGCAAGTAGCCATCCAGCCATGCAGACATCAAATCACCAGCGGCGACCGATACGTCGGCCGAGCCTGCTCGATCAGCACCGCTTTGAAGAAGGCGCGTGGGCGAACGTGTCACCCACGTGTGACGGACACGGCTTTAACCCACGGGTAACGGACAAGAGAGGACAGTAATCGCTGCAGATGGATCGCCCGAACTATCTGCTGGCTGCCTCAAGCGCTGGCCCGCCATGTGGATGCACGCAGGGTCGCACTTCGAGGTCTCCGTATGGTCAGTCGCTCCCTTCCCGCCTCTCCTCCTGTCTCGAAGTTGGGCAGGTTCATTGCCTCGCTCAGTGACGGGCTCCACTATCACCTTGGCTGGCCACGCGTGGTGCAGCCGCTTCCGCCGATGTCGCGACGTCAGTTGCTTGCGGCCGCGGTCGACGCGGCCAAGCGGGCGCGACGCTCATGATATTCAGCGCGCTGACTTGGTTCCGGCAGTTCTTCCGGCCTTGCCGGCAACATGCGTATCGCCCTGCGCCTTCCATCGAGGAGTTGCATTTGAGGCGGCATCACGCCGCGCAACAGGCGTCGTGGAGCATCGTTCGGAGCGCAGGCTTCGCATGGCGGCCGCATATCGGACGCAAGTGACCGGCGATCTCCGGCTTATGTGATCCCGGCACAGACGCGGTCTTCTTAGCAAAGAAGCGTTCAAAGCATTCCTCCGCGATGGGCCTCGGCAGCCTCAAATCGCGCCAGTTTTTCCGCCATCCATCGGGATGATCGCCCCCGTGACATAGCTGGCCTGCGACGACGCCAGGAACACCGCCACGTTCGCGATCTCCTCCGGCTCCGCCACGCGCCCCAGCGGGATCTCCGCGGTCTGCACCGCCAGCAGGTCCTCCTTCGATTTGCCGGTGGCTCGCGCGGAGGCTTCCAGCCCTTCTTCCATGCGGCCCGTGCGCGTGACACCGGGATTGATCACGTTCACCCGCACGCCCTTGCCGGCATACGCCGTGGCATAGCCTACTGACGCCAGCATCAGCGCCGCGTTCGCCGCGCCGCCGCCGATGTGCACCGCGTTGGCCTGGCGGCCGCCCTGCCCGACGATGTTGACGATCGCGCCTTTGCCGCGCGCGGCCATGCGGCGGATGACCGGATCGATCGCGTGCATGTAAGTGAAGTACTTGGCCTGCATGGCGGCGTGCAGCGCGTGGGCGTCGAGTTCGGCCGGCGGGGTGCGGCGGGCGGCGCCAGCGCAGTTGACCAGGACGTCGATGGGGCCGTGGTCGTCCTCGATGCGCTCCATCACCACCTGGGCGGCCACGCTGTCGGTGAGGTCGGCCGGCTCCACATGCAGTTGCAGACCTTCGCCGTGCAGCTGGTGCCGGGCGGCCTGCAGGTGGTCCATGGAGCGGGCGACGCCGATCACCTTGGCACCCTCGCGCAGGAACGCGGCGGCGCAGGCCAGGCCGATGCCCCTGCTGGCGCCCGTGATGACGACCACCCGACCGGTAAGGCCAAGATCCATGCGAAAGCTCCTTGTTCGAATGACGGCGGCTCATTGAAGCAGAACCGCGGGTCTGCGGATCGTGACGGCCTGATACCTGTCACCTGCGATGCCTGATGCCCGCCGCTGCCGCCGACTAAACCCCGGCGCGACCATGTGCATCGAAGGCAGGACCGGCCGCGGCGCGCACTCCGCGCCGGTCCCCCACCCCGGACTAGGCACCCCGGGCCGCCAGATAGGCCATCAGTCATGTTGCGATTTTTCGCTTCGCCTATTGACGGTTTCGAATGTGGTGTTATAGTTCACTACAACACCGGTCCACGAGGTCACTAAAGGAGACCCGCCATGAAAGCGCCGAACCTGCTCGCCACGACCGCCGCCGTCCTGCTGACCGCCGCAGGCCTGGCCGCCCTGAACACCAACGTCAAGGTCGTGCCCGTCACCGAAATCAATGGGGTGAAGGTCATCAACCTGGCTCCCGTCAACGTCCGCCCGACCGCCGAAGACCTGCGCGCCGCCGCCCTGCTGGCCGACGCGGGGGTGGCCACCGCCGCCCTGACGCCCATCGCCGCCCGCGCCGCAGAGAGCGGGGTCGCCCTGC
Source organism: Dyella sp. BiH032 (assembly GCF_031954525.1). Classification (NCBI taxonomy): domain Bacteria; kingdom Pseudomonadati; phylum Pseudomonadota; class Gammaproteobacteria; order Lysobacterales; family Rhodanobacteraceae; genus Dyella; species Dyella sp. BiH032. The sequence continues at coordinate 2,377,705 of NZ_CP134867.1, read as the reverse complement.
TCGGGGCCCAGCTGGCCATGCCCTACTATTCGTTTGGCACCACGTTTGGCCGCATCACCAAGGAATAACCGTATGTCCATTACCTGGAACGACAGCGTCCCGATCTACCGCCAGCTCCGCGAACGCGTGGTGGCGATGATCCTGGACGGCGCCTTGAACGAGGGCGACCCGCTGCCGTCAGTGCGCCAGGTAGCGGCGGATTTCCAAATCAATCCGCTGACGGTTTCAAAGGCGTACCAGGAACTGGTCGACGACCAACTAGTGGAAAAAAGGAGGGGGTTGGGCATGTTTGTGATCGATGGAGCCCGTGAGGCACTGCTCAAGTCCGAGCGCGAGCGGTTCCTGCGCGAGGAATGGCCGGCGCTGTTCCAGCGGCTGCAGCGCCTGGGTCTGGATCTGAAGACGCTTCTGGGTGCGGCGGAGGCCAAGCAGCCATGAACGCGATCGTCACTGCCAGCGGCCTGAGCAAGCGCTACAAGAACACCACTGCGCTGGACCATGTGGATTTCCGCATCGAGTCGGGACGCATCGTCGGCCTGATCGGCCCTAACGGCGCCGGCAAGACCACCGCCCTGAAGGCCATCCTGGGCCTGACGGACTTCGAGGGACAGCTGAACGTGCTGGGCTTCGACCCGCGCACCCAGCGCGACCGCCTGATGGAACAGGTGTGCTTCATCGCCGACGTGGCGGTGTTGCCGCGCTGGATCCGGGTGAAGGAAGCGGTCGATTTCGTCGCCAACGTGCACCCGCGCTTCGACCGCGCCAAGTGCGAGGCTTTCCTGGCCCGCACCAAGCTCACGGCCAACCAGCGCGTCAAGCAGATGTCCAAGGGCATGATCGTGCAGTTGCACCTGGCCCTGGTGATGGCGATCGACGCCCGCCTGCTGGTGCTGGACGAACCCACGCTGGGCCTGGACATCCTCTATCGCAAGCAGTTCTACCAGAGCCTGCTGGAGGATTACTTCGACGAGAACAAGACGATCATCGTCACCACGCACCAGGTGGAGGAGATCGAACACATCCTTACCGACCTGATGTTCATCCGCGACGGCAAGATCGTGCTGGATACCGACATGGAAGCGGTCGGCGAGCGCTTCGCCGAGCTGATGGTGGGCGCGGACCAGGCCGACGCCGCGCGGCGCATGAAGCCGCTGGACGAGCGGCAAGTGTTCGGCAAGAGCATCTTCCTGTTCGACGGCGCGGACCGCGCCACGCTGGAGGCCATGGGCGAGGTACGCCGCCCGTCCGTCAGCGATCTGTTCGTCGCCACGATGAAAGGGACCTACGCATGAAAACCTTCTACTGGCAGATGAAGCGCGAATTCTGGGAAAACCGCGGGGGATTCCTGTGGGCGCCGGTGGTCACCGGCGTGGTCTTCCTGGTGCTGAACATCATGGCCATCGTCGCCGGCGAGGTGATGCGGGCGCGCAACGGCATCGAGATCGGCGGCAACAACTTCCGCGTGCTGATCGAGAAGGCCAGCGAAGGTGACCTGGCCCAGGTCGGGGCGGCGCTGGACATGACCCTGCTGTCCTCGATGGGGCTACTCACCATCGTGCTGGCGTTCGTGGTGTTCTTCTACTGCCTGGGTGCGCTGTACGACGACCGCCGCGACCGCAGCGTGCTGTTCTGGAAGTCCCTGCCGCTGTCCAACACCAGCACCGTGCTGTCGAAGGTGGCCAGCGCCGTGGTGGTCGCACCGGCGATCGCGGTAGTGGTCGGTATCGCGGTGGGGCTGGTGCAGCTGGTGATCTTCTCCCTGGTGCTGTCTTTCCATGGCATCAACCTGTGGGAGCTGCTGACCCTGGCCCATCCGGTGCGCGCCGTGTTGTCGCTGCTGAGCTCGATCCCGGTCTATGCGCTGTGGGCCGCTCCCGCCGTCGGCTGGCTGCTGCTCTGCTCGGCCTGGGCGCGCAGCAAGCCCTTCCTGTGGGCGGTGGCCATTCCGGTGGTGACAGGCCTGATGGTGAGCTGGTTCGGCATCATGGGTGTGTTCAACCTGCCCACGCAGTGGTTCTGGTCCAACATCGTGGCGCGGCTGCTGCTGAGCGTGTTCCCCGGTTCGCACTTCGCCATGGACCGGCATGCGCTGCACGGCGTGTCCGACCTGGGCGATGCGCACAATCCGCTGGCCCTGATCTCGCCGACCCAGACGTACGCGGTGCTGGCTTCGCCCAACCTGTGGATCGGCGTTGCGGCTGCCGTCGGCCTGATCGCCGCGGCCATCTGGTTCCGCCGGGTCCGCGACGACAGTTGATGAAACACCGGAGGCGGCGGTCGCGAGCCGCTTCTTCCCCCACCAGCAAGCACGCCGGCAGGAACGAGACGACCGATGCCCGGTCGTCGATCCGAACGGCACCTCACCCTCAAGGAGTGTCCCGTGAAGTGCAACTCGCTCGCCACCGGCCTGCTGGCCGCCCTGCTCGCCCTGCCGCTGGCCGCATGCGGCCCGTCGTCCGATCACGAGGAGTCCGGCGCCGCCAGCGGCATCGCGGAGGCGAACAAGGAAGTGCAGGAGAAGACCTCTCCGTCGTTCATCGCCGCCCAGGTGCAGAAAGGCATCGACCAGGCCAAGCGCGAACTGGCGACCAAGGACATCAGCGTCAGTAGCGTGCACATCGGCCACGGCCATGACCACGACGATCGCAGCGACCTGCCCAAGGCCGTCATCACGCCGCAGGGCGACCTGGTGATCGCCGGCAAGACGGTGCAGGCCACGCCGGAGCAGCACGCGCTGCTGGTGGATTATCGCCAGCACATCATCAGCATCGCCGAGGCCGGCATGGACATCGGTGCCAGTGGCGCCAGCATCGGCACCACGGCGGCCAAGGAAGCGATCCTGGGCGCGCTCAGCGGCAAGAGCGACAAGGAGATCGAGGACCGCATCAAGCCGCAGACCGAGCAGATCAAGGCCGCGGCTCTCAAGCTCTGCACGCGCATGCCCGACCTGCTCGGCTCGCAGCAGAAGCTCGCCGCGGCGATGCCGGAGTTCCGCCCCTACGCCACCATGACGCAGAAGGACGTGGACGACTGCGGCAAGGACGACGACAAGGATTGATCGGTTGTGCCAGCCGGCGTCTCCGCACGGAGGCGGGACGCCGGCGCGGCCTTGCCCTGCAGGGCACCGTACCGCCAGCCGGCCGCCATGCGCCGAGGGGGTTCCATGCGAGGGGGTTCCATGCGTCCGTCTGCCAGGTTTTCGTTCGCGTGCCGATGGCTCATCGGCGGCTGCCTGCTCACCGCCGCCGCCCATGCGGCGGACACCGCGCCCCCGCGACTTCGCGGAGCCGCGCTGGACAAGGAGGTCGCCCGCCTGATGCAGGCCGCCCACGTGCCGGGCCTGGCGCTGGCGGTGATCGAGAACGGCAAGGTCGTCCATCTGCGCGCCTACGGCCAGCGTGACGTGGAAAAGCAGCTGCCGCTCACCGTCGACACGGTGATGTATGCCGCCTCGATCACCAAGGCCGCCTTCGCCTACGCCACGCTCAGCCTGGTCGACCAGGACAAGCTGGATCTGGATACCCCGATCGACAAGCTGCTGCCCAAGCCCCTGCCCGACTACGACAAGTACGCCGACCTCGCCGACGACCCGCGCTGGCGTGCCATCACGCCGCGGATGCTGCTCACCCACCGCGCCGGCTTTGCCAACTTCCGCTACTTCCCGCCGGGCGCCACCGCCTACGACCCGAACGGCAAGCTGAACATCTACGCCGAGCCCGGAACGCGCTACGCCTATTCCGGCGAGGGCATCAACCTGATGCAGTTCGTGCTGGAACAGGGCCAAGGCGTCGACGTCGGCGAGTTGATGCAGAAGCAGTTGTTCGACCGCTATGGCATGCGCCGCACCTCGATGACATGGCGCGCGGATTTCGCCGACAACCTCGCCATCGGCTACGACGAACAGAGCAAGCCGCTGGGCCACCGGCAGCGCGGCTCCGTCCGCGCGGCCGGTTCCATGGACACCACCCCGCGCGACTACGCGCAGCTGCTGGCCGGCATGGTGCGCGGCGATGGGCTCGGCGCGAAAGCGCGCGCCGAATGGCTGAAACCTGTGCAGCGGATCGAGTCCGTGCAGCAGTTCCCGACGCTGGACACCGCCACCACGCACGACAACGACGGCATCCGCCTGTCCGCAGCCATCGGTGTGACCGTCTTCCAGTCCACGCAGGGGCCGGTCTGGTTCAAGACCGGCCATGACGACGGCACCAACAACCTGGCGCTGTGCCTGCAGGCATCGCGCGATTGCGTACTGATCATGAGCAACAGCTCGAACGCCGAAGGGCTGTACCGCTATCTGCTGGACGCCACACTCGGCCCGACGTGCTACCCGTGGTTCTGGGAAAACGATATTCCTTATGATCATCCGGAGTGGCGCTCGCCCGAGGCGCGCAAGCAGCCACACCCGCCCTGCGCGCCCGTGCGCCAGGCGTCATGAACACCACGCCCACGTTTCACCAAGGAAGAACCGCGACATGCTCAAGCGACACCTGATCCCGCTGCTCGCCCTGTGCGCCCTGGCCGCCGGCTGCAACGGCGGCACCACCACCACGACCTCCCACGGCAACATCACGGTCCGCGACGGGCAGGTCATCCTCAAGGCCGGCGACCAACCCAAGGCCACCATCGACCAGGGCGGCGCGCTCGCCGTCGACGGCAAGGACGTTGCCGTGGACGATCACCAGCGCGACCTGCTGCGCCGGTACTACGCCAATGCCACGGCCATTCGCCAGCACGGTATCGAGACCGGCAAGGCCGGTGCGGCCATGGCGGGCGAAGCGCTCAAGGGCGTGGCCGAATCCGCCACCGGCGACAAGGACAGCGTGAGCCGCCGGGTCGAAGCCCAGACGCAGCAGATCACCGACCAGGTGATGAAGATCTGCGACGACCTGGCTGGCATCAAGGCCGCGCAGGATGAGCTGGCCGCCAACCTGCCCGCCTTCAAGCCTTATGCGGTGATCATGGACGACAAGGACGTCAGCGATTGCCGCAAGGACGTCAAGAACTGATGCACAGGCTGGGGTGAGCCTCAGGCGAACCCCAGCGTTGCTGGCTTCGATGTATGCCTCGCGATGTTGGGGTTCGCCTGAGGCTCACCCCAACCTACGTAGTCAGCCGCCGCCACCGCCGCCTTCGTGGATGCCGCCCTTGGTGAGCGTCATGGGGTCGAGCAGCTTCTTGAGCTCGTCCTTGGACAGACCGGTGGTTTCCAGCGCCACGTCCATGATCGGCCGCTTTTCCTTGTAGGCCATTTTGGCGGTGGCCGCGCCCTTCTCGTAGCCGATCACCGGATTGAGCGCGGTGACCAGGATCGGGTTCTTGTCCAGCGCTTCCTTCACGCGCGCGGCGTTCACCTTGAAGCCGGCGATCGCCTTGTCCGCCAACAGCACGCTCACGTTGGCGAGCAGGCCGATCGATTGCAGCAGATTGTGCGCGATCAGCGGCAGCATCACGTTCAACTGGAAGTTGCCGGACTGGCCGCCGATGGTGATCGCCGCGTCATTGCCGATCACCTGCGCCGCCACCATCGCGGTGGCTTCCGGAATCACCGGATTGACCTTGCCCGGCATGATCGACGAGCCCGGCTGCAGCGCCGGCAGCTCGATCTCGCCCAAGCCGGCGAGCGGACCGGAGTTCATCCAGCGCAGGTCGTTGGCGATCTTCATCAGCGCGGTCGCCAGCGCCTTGAGCTGGCCCGAGAGTTCGACCGCCGCGTCCTGGCCGGCCATGCCTTCGAAGTAGTTCTCCGCCGAGTCGAAACGCACGCCGGTCAGCTTCTTCAACTCGCGCGCCACCGCCGGGCCGAACTTGGGATCGGCATTGATGCCCGTACCCACCGCGGTGCCGCCCTGCGGCAGCCGGCGCATGCGCTTGAGGCTGTCCTCGATGCGTGCGATGGACGCATCGATCTGTGCCGCCCAGCCGGAGAGCTCCTGGCCGAAGGTCACCGGCATGGCGTCCATCAGGTGCGTGCGGCCGGTCTTGGGCACGTTGCGCAGTTCGCGCGCGCGGCGCTCGATGGTCTTGCGCAGGTGCTTGAGTGCCGGCAGCAGCTGCTCGCTGGCGGTAAGCGTGGCGCTGACATGGATCGCGGTGGGAATCACGTCGTTGGAGCTCTGCCCGTAGTTGACGTGATCGTTGGGGTGCACCTTGGTGCCGCCCTTGCCCGCCAGGTGTGCGATCACCTCGTTGGCATTCATGTTGGTGCTGGTGCCCGAGCCGGTCTGGAACACGTCGATCGGGAACTGGTCGTCGAACTGCCCGTCCGCAACGGCCAGCGCGGCCTTGCGGATCGCCGCCGCCTGGCCCTTGCGCAGGTACCCCAGTGACAGGTTGGCCTCCGCCGCGGCGGCCTTGATCAGACCCAGGGCCCGGATGAAGGCGCGCGGCAGGCGCAGGCCGGAGATGGGAAAGTTGTCTACGGCGCGCTGGGTCTGCGCGCCGTACAGCGCGTCGGCGGGGACCTTCAGTTCCCCCATGCTGTCGTGTTCGATGCGGTACTGGCTCATGCGTGGATTCCTTGGGGTGTCGATACCGGGGTCTCGATGCCCGGCCACTATAGGGCGGTTGCCGTTAGGGGCGTGCCAACCGGCGCGGGGCCGGAACGGGCTCGCCCGTTGTAAAATGCCGCGTTTCCTCTGCCGGATCGCCTCGATGTCTGCCCACGCCCTGACCGCCCTCTCGCCGCTGGACGGCCGCTACGCCAGCAAGGCCGAAGCCCTGCGCCCGATCTTCAGCGAGTACGGCCTGATGCACCGGCGCGTGCACGTGGAGATCGAATGGCTGCTGGCGCTGGCCGCCGACCCGGGCATCGTCGAACTGCCGGCGTTCTCGGCCGCGCAGGTCGCCCAGCTCAAGGACATCGCTGCCAGGTTCAGCGTCGAAGACGGCGCGCGGGTCAAGGCCATCGAAGCCACCACGAACCATGACGTGAAGGCGATCGAGTACTTCATCAAGGAGCGCATCGGCAACGACGCCACCCTGGCCCAGGCCAAGGAATTCGTGCACTTCGCCTGCACCAGCGAGGACATCAACAACCTCTCCTACGCGCTGATGCTGCGCGACGCCCGGCAGCAGGTGCTGCTGCCGGCGTTCGACGCCGTGATCGCCAAGCTGCGCGACCTGGCCCATGCCAACGCCGCGCTGCCGATGCTCTCGCGCACGCATGGCCAGACGGCCTCGCCCAGCACGCTCGGCAAGGAGCTGGCCAATGTGGTCGCCCGCCTGGAGCGCCAGCGCAAACAGCTGGCCGCCGTGGAGATCCCCGGCAAGATCAACGGCGCGGTAGGCAACTACAACGCGCACGCCATCGCCTATCCGGAGCTGGACTGGCGCGCGTTCTCGCAGCGCTTCGTGGAAAGCCTGGACCTGGACTACAACCCCTACACCACGCAGATCGAGCCGCACGACGGCGTGGCCGAGTACTGCGACGCCGTGCGCCGCGCCAACATCATCCTGATCGACCTGGCGCGCGACGTGTGGGGCTACATCTCGCTGGGTTACTTCAAGCAGGCGCTGAAGGCCGGCGAGGTCGGCTCCTCGACCATGCCGCACAAGGTCAACCCGATCGACTTCGAGAACGCCGAAGGCAACTTCGGCCTGGCCAACGCCCTGCTCGGCCACTTCGCCGAGAAGCTGCCGATCAGCCGCTGGCAGCGCGACCTGACCGACTCCACCGTGCTGCGCGCGCTGGGCACCGCTTTCGGCCACACGCTGGTGGCGCTGGAGTCGCTGCAGAAGGGCCTGGGCAAGCTCAACGTCAACGCTGATCGCCTTGCCGCGGATCTCGACACCAGCTGGGAAGTGCTGGCCGAGGCCGTGCAGACCGTGATGCGCCGCTACGGCCTGCCGGAGCCCTACGAGCAGCTCAAGGCGCTGACCCGCGGCCAGGGCATCACCAAGGATTCGATGCGCCAGTTCATCACCGGGCTGGAACTGCCGGCGGAAGCGAAACAGCGCCTGCTCGATCTCACGCCGGGCGGCTACGTCGGTCTGGCCGAACCGCTGGCGCGCGAGATCTGACCGGCACCTCCATGCAGGAAGAAAGGGGCGCGTCAAACGCGCCCCTTTTTCGTTGTCAGGCCGCGGCCTTCTTGACCAGCCCTTCCGCTTCCAGCGCCGCCTGCACCTTGGGGCGTGCGGCAACGCGCTCCTGGAACGCCAGCAAGGCCGGGAACTCGCTGAGGTCGAAGTTGACGTGCTTGGCCCAGTTGGTCACCGTGAACAGGTAGGCATCGGCCACGGTGAAGTGCTCGCCCACCAGCCAGGTGTGCTTAGCCAGGTGCGTCTCCAGCAGGCGGTAGCGCTTGCGCAGGTATTCCGTGCGCTCCGCACGCACGGCGTCCGGGGTTTCCGCGCGGAACAGCGGCGAATAGGTCTTGTGCAGCTCGGAGTTGATGTAGCCGAGCATCTCCTGCAGGCGGTAGCGCGCCGGCGTGCCGTGCGTAGGGGCCAGGCCGCTCTCCGGCTTCAGGTCCGCCAGATACTGCACGATGGCAGGGCCTTCGGTGAGCAATTCGCCGTTGTCCAGCGCGAGCGCGGGTACGTAACCCTTGGGGTTGATCTGCCAGTAGTCCTGATCGTTAGCGGTGCGCTTGGTCTTGGTGTCGACCTTTTCCAGCTCGACCGGCAGGCCGGCCTCCAGCGCGACGATGTGCGGCGAGAGCGAACAGGCGCCCGGTGCGTAATAAAGCTTCATGCAGATCCTCCTCGTGGGTGGCGAACGCCCGAGTGATGGGCGGGAGAGGTGCGCATGCTAGCCATCCATGGTTACTCTTGGATACCACCTAACCGCTGGTAACTTCTAAAATCCGGTAACTCGCCAGTTACCTGCGCCATACGAGTCCGATGCCATGGGCCTGCCCGTCCGCAAGAACAAAGTCGCCCCGCCGCCCGCCTGCCCGCTCAGCGAAGTGCTGGGTTTGCTGCGCGGCGCCTGGGCACCCAACGTGGTGTGGTTGCTGAGCGGCGACGCGCGCCGCTTCGGCGAGTTGCGCCATGACTTGCCGAGGATTTCCGCGCGCGTATTGAGCGCGCGGCTGCGCGAGCTGGAGTCGCGCGGGCTGGTGACGCGGCGCGTGCTGGATACCTCGCCGCCATCGGCGGAGTACGCGTTGACGCCACTGGGGCGCGAGTTGCTGCCGGCGATCGAGGCGCTGGCGAACGTGGGCAGCAAGTTGATTGCCGAGTGGGGCGGGCCGCGCGGCCGCCGGTTGAGATAAAGCTCCTACAGGGAGCCCTTCCCCCGCCGTAGAGCACGCGGGGAAGGCACATGGATGTGCCCGGCTTTGAGGAGCGAGGAAGACGCCGATCCCGCGGGGATTCCCTTCGGTCATCGCAGATGAGGGGCGGGTGCTCGCGGTGACGGAGCTACAGTGCGTCAACGCTTTTGCGTTTGAGGCGGGATTGAGCATTGCGCTCCGCCCGGCCCCTCACCCCAGCCCTCTCCCCGAAGGGGAGAGGGAGTCAGCCTGAGGGGAGCTGACTATTCCACTTCGTCCGAACCTTCATTGACGCCTTCGAACAGGAACGTCGACAGATAGCGCTCGCCGGTATCCGGCAGCATGGCCAGCAGCACCGAACCCTGCGGCGCATCCTTGGCCACCTGCAATGCCGCCGCCAGCGTGGCGCCGGCGGAGATGCCGACGAAGATGCCTTCCTGCTTCGCCAGTTCGCGCGAGGTATCGCGCGCCACGACGTCGTCGATGGGCAGGATCTGCTGCGCCACCTCGCGGTTGAGCACCGCCGGCACGAAGTCCGGTGTCCAGCCCTGGATCTTGTGCGGCTGCCACTCCTTGCCCGACAGCAGCGCCGCGCCGGCCGGCTCGCTGGCGATCACCTTCACCTCCGGGCGCGCCACTTTCAGCACCTCGCCCACGCCGGTGAGCGTGCCGCCGGTGCCCCAGCCGGTGACGAAATAATCCAGCCGGCGGCCGGCGAAATCGCGCAGGATTTCCGCGGCCGTGGTGTTGCGGTGATAGGCCGGATTGGCCGGGTTCTCGAACTGCCGCGCCAGGAACCAGCCGTGCTTCTCCGCCAGCTCCTTCGCCTTGCGCACCATGCCGCTGCCGCGCTCGGCCGCGGGGGTCAGCAGCACCTTACCGCCGTAGGCGCGGATCAGCTTGCGCCGCTCGATCGAGAACGTCTCCGTCATCACCGCCACGAAGGGATAGCCGCGCGCGGCGCACACCGCCGCCAGCGCCACGCCGGTGTTGCCCGAAGTGGCCTCCACCACCGTCTGCCCCGGCTTGAGCGTGCCGCTGCGTTCGGCATCGAGGATGATGGCCAGCGCCAGGCGGTCCTTGACCGAACCGGCCGGATTGAACGCTTCCACCTTGACGTAGAGCTCGACGTGCTTCGGGACCAGGCGATGCAGTTTCACCACCGGGGTGTTGCCGATGGTGTCGAGGATGCTGTCGTAGATCATGAAAGGCTCCAGGGGAATAAGCAGCGTCCGCACATGGTGCGCTCGCGCGGGTGAAAAATTCGGGTCAGCGCGCGGACGCCGAGGCGGACATGGCAATGGACGATACGCCGGCCGGCGCCGCCTCGCCGAGCGGGGGCTCGCCGAACCAGGCCAGGGCCGGCGCCAGGGCGGCCACTTCGCCCAGGATGAGCAAGGCCGGGGACCGTACGGCATGGGCTTGCGCCAGCTGCGGGAGCCGCGCCAGTGTCCCGGTGACCACACGCTGCTCCGGACGGGAGCCGTTCTCCACCAGGGCGAACGGCGTGGCCGGCGCCCGGCCGTGGATCAGCAGGCGCTCCTGCAAGGTGGCCAGCTCGCTCACGCCCATGTACACCGCCAGCGTCTGGCGTTCCTGCGCCAGCGCGGCCCAGTCCACGGTGTCGTGGGAACGGCGGCAATGGGCCGTGACCAGGCGGACCGACTGCGCATGGTCGCGATGCGTGAGCGGCACGCCCGCATAAGCGGCACAGGCCAACGCTGCGGTGATGCCAGGTACGACTTCATAAGGCACGCCATGGGCGCGCAGGTATTCCAGTTCCTCGCCGCCCCGCCCGAACACGAACGGGTCGCCGCCCTTGAGCCGCACCACGCGGTGGCCGGCGCGGGCATGCGCCAGCATCAGTTCGTGGATGCGCTCCTGCGTCACATGATGGTTGCCCGCTTCCTTGCCGACCTCCACACGTTCCGCGTCGCGGCGTGCCAGCGCGAGTACCTCGGGGCTCACCAGGCGGTCGTACAGGATCACGTCCGCCTCGTGCAGCGCCCGGTGGCCGCGCAGCGTCAGCAAGCCCGGATCGCCGGGGCCCGCGCCCACCAGCGTCACCGAACCCACGCTCGCGACCGGCGAGTCGGCCAGCAGGCGCTCGGCTTCCGCTTCGGCCAGCGCGGGCTGTCCCCGGCGCAGCAAAGCAGGCACCGCGCCGGTGAGCAGACGCTCGTAGAAGCGTCGGCGCGCGCCGAGTTCCGGCAGGCGCCGGCGGATCCTGGCGCGCCAGCGCGCCGCCAGGGCGGCGAGCGGTCCCAGCGCGGGGTCGAGCCAGGCCTCCAGGCGCTCGCGCAGCAGCCGTGCCAGCACGGGCGCGGCGCCGCCGCTGGAAATGGCGATGGTGACGGGCGCCCGGTCGATCACCGCCGGTACCTGGAAGCTGGACAGCTCGGCGTCGTCCACCACATTGACGAACAACCGGCGCCGCGCCGCCAGCGTAGCGATGCGGCGGTTGAGCAACGGCTCGCCGGTGGCGGCGATCACCAGCCAGCAAGCGTCGAGCCACGCGTCCTCGAACTCGCCTGCGCGCAAATTAATGCGACCCGCCGCGGCCCACGCCGCCAGCGCCGGGGAGATCGACGGCGCTCCCACGACGACCGCCGCGCCGGCCTCGAGCAGCATCGCCGCCTTGCGCTCGGCGACCGCGCCGCCGCCCACCACCAGCACGCGGCGCCCGGCGAGGTCGGCGAACAGCGGGTAAAGCTTCATGAGACAGGAACTCCGTGCGGCTCGAAGCGCGAAAGGGGAGCTTCGACGCTAGGCACCGGCAGGCGGCGGCGCAAATGATTTGTCGTGACGCCTTATGCCGTAGGGTTATGTCGCCGCCCGCGGTTTTTGTCATGAGAGGGGCCTTTGCGTTGACGCATCCATGAAATAGAGGTATAGACGTCCAAATGCGCCTGGCCGGACACGCCCTTAACCCCCTGCCGACCGCCCTCCCGGGTGTCGTCGGCGCGTGCCGGCCTTGCCTCATGCGATGTACCACCGCGGTGCCAGCAAGCCAGTCTCACCGACCTGCCCGCTCCAGGATGTCCTCGCATGACCTTGACCCAATTGCGTTATCTCGTCGCCATCGCCGACGCCGGCCTCAACATCACGCTCGCCGCCGAACGGGTGCATGCCACCCAGCCCGGACTCAGCAAGCTGCTCAAGCAGCTGGAGGACGAGCTCGGTTTCCAGCTGTTCCACCGTAAAGGCCGCAGCCTCGACTCGATCACCCACGCCGGCAGCCACGTGCTGGAGCGCGCGCGGACGATCCTGGCTGAGGCCACCAACATCCGCTCCATCGCCGCCAACCTGCGCAACGAGTCGCACGGCACCCTGCGCGTAGCCACCACGCATACGCAAGCGCGTTTCGCCCTGCCGGGCGCGGTCGCCGCGCTGAACCGGCAATACCCGCAGGTCAGCGTGCACCTGCTGCCCTCCACCGACGGCGACGTGATCGGCCTGCTCGAAGGCGGCCACGTGGACCTGGCCATCGTCAGCACCTCGGGCACGGCACCGCCCGGCAATGGCATCGCCCTGCCCGCCTATCGCTGGAACCGCATCGTGGTCGTGCCCGAGCACCACGCCCTGGCGCAACTTGAGCGTCCACCCACGCTCGACGAACTGGCCGCACACCCGCTGGTCAGCTACGACTCCTCACTCAAGCCCACCTCGTCCCTCGCCCGCGCCTTCCACGCCGCCAACCTGCACCCGCAGATCGCAATGACCGCCAGCGACGCGGACCTGATCAAGACCTACGTCCGCGCCGGCCTGGGCATCGGCGTACTCGCGGAAATGGCGTCCGCCCCAGGCGACGCGGATCTGCGCGTGCTTTCCGCCGACCATCTGTTCGCGCCGTGCACGACATGGATCGTGCTGCGCAAAGAAAGCGTGCTGCGTGAGTACGCGCTCGAGTTCATCGGGTTGTTCGCGCCGCATCTGGAAAGACGCGCGGTCAGTCGGGTGCTGGCCGGTGGCGGGGGCGCGACGCATTGGCCGGCGGTGCCGCATTGGCGGGAGCGTGTGGTTGAGGTTTAGTGAGTGATGCGAGGGGAAGCTGTGGGTTTTGGAGCGGCCAGTTGAGGCGTTTCCGCGAGCACCCGCCCCTCATCCCGCCTTCTCCCCTGAGGGGAGAAGGAGAAGTGCGGTACCGCGGCAAGCAGCAACGACTTCTTGCTTGCCCAAGAAGAAGTAACTCGCTCTCCGGCAGGAGAGCGAAACCCTCGCCCCGCGAGGGGCGAGACCAGACTGGCGACCACGCAGCGACAATCACCTGCGCCGGAATGACGAGAATGAGAGGACGAAGCGATCGTCAGCGCCTCCCGTTGGGGTTCGCAAGCTCACCCCAACCTACGCCGCCTCGCCAGAAGTGACGAAGATACGAGAGACAACCCTCAAACCTCCAACAACCCTCGATCCCTCAACAACTGCAACACATGCCCCGCCAACACCGCGGGCTCCGCCCCACCCCCATCCACCCGGATCTCCGGCTGCTCCGGCACCTCATACGGATCACTGATCCCCGTGAAATGCGCAATCTTCCCCGCGCGCGCCTGCGCATACAGCCCCTTGCGGTCACGCGCCTCGCACACCTCCAGCGGCGTCGCCACGTGGATCTCGATGAAGTCGCCATGCGCTTCCACCAGCGACCGCGCCTCCGCGCGCGCATCCGCATACGGCGCGATCGGAGCGCAGACCGCGATGCCGCCGTGGCGGACGATCTCGCTCGCCACATAGCCGATGCGCGTCACATTCGCCGCGCGATCCTCGCGCGAAAAACCCAGGCCGCGCGACAGATGCTTGCGCACCTCGTCGCCGTCCAGCACCGTCACGGCGCGGCTGGTGCGTTCCAGCAGTTGCGCGACCACGGCCTGTGCGATGGTGGACTTGCCCGCGCCGGAGAGACCGGTGAAGAACAGCGCGAAGCCGCGCGGCGCACGGACCGGATGACGTTCGCGCAGGATGTTCACCACCTCGGGGAAACTGAACCAGGCGGGGATCTCCGTGCCTTCCTGCAGATGCCGGCGCAGCTGCGTGCCAGAGATGTCGCGCACTTCGTCCTCCGCCACCACCTCCGTGGTGGGCACGTAGGCGTCGCGGTTGGCGGCGTAGACCATGGCGGGGAACGCCACTACCTGGATGCCGAGTTCGTCCTGGTAGCGCTCCAGCAGGTGCTGCGCATCGAACGGGCCGTAGAACGGCCGGCCGTGCGAATCGTTGCCGGGGCCAGCATGGTCGCGCCCGACGATGAAATGCGAGGCGCCGTAGTTCTTGCGGATGATCGCGTGCCATACCGCCTCACGCGGCCCGCCCATCCGCATGGCCAGCGGCAGCAGCGAAAGCTTGGCGCTGTCGGCGGGGTATTGCGGCAGCAGCGCGCGATAGCAGCGCACCCGTGTGTAGTGGTCCACATCGCCGGGCTTGGTACGGCCGACGGACGGCTGGATCAGCAGCTTGGCCCCCACCTTCTGAGCGGCGCGAAGCGTCAGTTCGCGGTGGGCGCGGTGCATCGGGTTGCGCGTCTGGAACGCCACCACGCGACGCCAACCGTTGGCTTCGAACCATGCGCGCAGCGTGCGCGGCGAATCGCGCAGCTCGCTGAAGTCGTAGTGCGCCGGCGCCTGGATGCCGCGCAGGCGGCCACCGAGGTAGACCGGGCGGGTGCGCTCGAGCAATTCGGCCACGCCAGGATGGGCGCGATCGAGCGTGCCGAATACCTGCTGCGCTTCGTGCTCGCGGTCGGGGCGGTAGATGTCCTGCACTTCCAGCACGGCCAGCGGCACGCTCTGCGGATCGCGCAGCACCAGCTCCGCGCCCGGCGCGAGCGAAGCGGCAAACGCTTCGCTGACGTCCAGCGTGATCGGCACCGGCCACAGCGTGCCGTCGGCGAGGTGCAGCTCGTCGACCACGCGCCGGTAGTCGGGCTCGGTCAGGAAACCCTCCAACGGCGAGAAGGCGCCGTTGAGCAGCAATTCCAGGTCGCACAGCTGGCGGGTGTCGAGATCCAGCGCCGGCAGCGTCGCGCTGCGCTGCTTCAGCGCCAGCGCCTCGGCATGCGGCAAATAGAGATCTTTGAGGACGCCACCGTGCGGCGCGATCAGCGGTTCGGGGGCAAGGTCGACGGAACGGGAAGCAAGGGCGCTTTGGCTCATGATGGCTTTCTTGGTATCGGGATGGGCAGCGGTGGATGGTCAAGTGAGGTCGTGGATGCCGCACTCGCGCTTTAGACCGAAGAAACGGGTGTCTTCCGGGTCCATGCCCGGCTCCCAGGGTCGGGTGGTGTGGATGTCGCCGATCGAGATGTAGCCCTGGTCCCACAGCGGGTGATAAGGCAGGTCGTGGCGCTGCAGGTAGCGGCCGACGTCGCGGTCGGTCCAGTCGGCGATCGGATGGAATTTCCAGCGCCCCTGGCTGAGTTGCACGAAGGGAAGATGGCCGCGGGTGCGTGCCTGGCTGCGGCGCAGTCCGGCGAACCAGGTGCCGACGTCCAGTTCGTCCAGCGCACGCCGCAGCGGCTCGACCTTGCGCAATTGGTTGTAGCGCTCGATGCCTTCCACGCCCTGCTCCCACAGCCGGCCGTGGCGCGACTCCATCCAGGCCGTGCCCAGCGGGGCGCGGTAGACCCTGAGGTTCAAGGCGAGGCGTTCGCGCAGTTCGTCGGCGAAGCGGTAGGTCTCGGGAAACAGGTAGCCGGTGTCGATCAGGATCACCGGCAGATCCGGCTGCTGGCGCGTCAACAGATGCAACGACACGGCGGCCTGCGCGCCGAAGCTGGACGAAAGCACGTGGACGCCGGGCGCGTGCTCGAGTGCCCAGGCGACGCGGCGCTCCGCGTCCAGGCCGGCGAGCCAGGTGTCGAGTGCTTCGAGCGCGCGCGGGTCGTTCCGTGCTTCCTGCAGGATCTGCGCGTTCACACGTTCACCTCCAACGGAATGCGCCGCGTCGGCGCGGCCGCGACGACGGCGACGCGCCACAGGAAATCGCCGAAGCGCTCGCCGGCTTCGCGCTCGGCGGCATAGCGCGCGAACAGCCGGTCGAGTTCGGCCAGGATGGCTGCCTCGTCCGCGTTCTCCAGGTGCGGCACGTTCAAGCGCTGGCCGCGGGCATCGGCGCCGAGGCGCAGGTCGTAGCGCCCCGGTCCGCGCCCGACCAGGGCGATCTCGCCCAGGTACGGCCGCGAGCAGCCGTTGGGGCAGCCAGAGATGCGCAGCAGGATCGGCGCGTCGCTGAGGCCATGGCGGGACAGCAGCACTTCCACTCGATCGAGGAAATCCGGCAGATAGCGCTCCGCCTCGGCCATTGCCAGGCCGCAGGTGGGCAAGGCCACGCAGGCCACGGCATCGCGGCGGAACGCGCCGTGGCGGCGATAGCCGTCCAGCCCGTGCGCTTCGACGATGGCATCGATACGTGCCCGCGCTTCGGCCGGTACGTTCGCGACGATCACGTTCTGGTTGCAGGTCAGGCGAAAATCACCCTGGTGCAGCTTCGCCAATTCGCGCAGGCCGCTGAGCCAGCGGCGCTCGCCGTGATCGGCGAGACGGCCGGATTCGATGTGCAAGGTGAGATGCCAGCGGCCGTCGTGGCCTTCGATCCAGCCATAGCGATCGCCATTGTGGTCGAAGCGATAGGCGCGCGCCGGTTCGAACGCGAAGCCCAGGCGGCGTTCGAGCTCGGCCTTGAACACGTCCAGGCCGCGGTGATCGAGCGTGTACTTGAGCCGCGCGTGCTTGCGCTCCACGCGATTGCCCCAGTCACGCTGCACCGCCACCACGGTCTCGGCGGTGGCGAACAGCTGGTCCGGCGTGACGAAACCGAGCACGCTCGCCAGGCGCGGGTACGTAGTGGCGTCGCCATGCGTCGCACCCATGCCGCCGCCGACGGCGATATTGAATCCCTTGAGTTCGCCCTGCTCCGCGATGGCGATCAAGCCCAGGTCCTGCGCGAACACGTCGACGTCGTTCAACGGCGGGATGGCCAGGCCGATCTTGAACTTGCGCGGCAGATACGTGGCACCGTAGAGCGGCTCGTGCTCCGGCTCGCCGACCAGCGGTTCGCCGTCCAGCCAGATCTCGTGATACGCCCGGGTGCGGGGCGCCAGTCCGTCGGAGAGTCTCGCCGCCCAGGCATACGCTTCGGCATGCGCCGCCGTCTCGACCGGATTGGCGGTGCTCACTACGTTGCGCACCACGTCGCCGCAGGCGGCGATGGTGCTGGCCAGCTGGGCGTGGATGGCGGCGATGGTCGGCTTGAGTTTGCGCTTGATGATGCCGTGCCACTGGAAGGTCTGCCGCGTGGTGATGCGCAGCGTGCCGTTGGCGTACTCGCGGGCGATGCGATCGAATTCGAGCCACTGCCCCGGCGTGACCACGCCACCGGGCAGGCGCGCGCGCAGCATGAAACTGTAGGCCGACTCCAGCTTCTGGCGGCGGCGCTCCTCGCGCAGATCGCGGTCGTCCTGCTGGTAGCTGCCGTGGAATTTGAGCAGCTTGCCGTCGTCGTCGCTGATGGCGCCGGTGACGGGGTCGGCCAGGCCCTCGGCGATGGTGCCGCGGAGGTAGCGGCTGTCGGCCTTGATGCGTTCGAAGTCGGAAAGCGGTGCGCTCATGTCAGTACACGTCGCGGGCGTAGCGCCCTTGTTGCAGGAGATCGGCCAGCCAGGCGGTGGCATCGTCGGTGGACAGGCCGCCGTGCGTGACCGCCACGTCGAGCAAGGCTGTGTGTACGTCTTTGGCCATGTGCTTGGCGTCGCCGCAGACGTACAGGTGCGCGCCGTCCTTCAGCCACGCATAGAGTTCCTCGCCGCGCTCGCGCAGGCGGTGCTGTACGTAGACCTTGTCCGCGCCGTCGCGCGAGAACGCCAGGTCCAAGCGGTGCAGCACACCCTGCCGCAGCGCTTCCAGCCATTCGACCTGGTAGAGGAAGTCATCGCCGAAGTGCCGGTTGCCGAAGAACAGCCAGTTGCGCCCGCGCGCGCCGGTCTCGCGGCGTTCCTGCACGAAGGCGCGGAACGGCGCCACGCCGGTGCCGGCGCCGATCATGATCACGTCGCGGCTGTCGTCCGCCGGCAGGCGGAAGCGCTCGTTCGGTTCGATGAACACGGGCACGCGTGCGTCCTCGGCGCTGTCGGCGAGGAACGAGGACGCGGCGCCCCCATGCCGTTCGCCGAAGGCTTCGTAGTCCACCTTCGATACGGTGAGATGCACCTCTTCGCCCACGGCCGCAGGGCTGGAGGCGATCGAATACAGACGCGGCGTGAGCGGACGCAAGGCCGCGATGAGCGCCGCAGGCTCCCAGCGCGCCGGATAGCGGCGCAGCAAGTCGATGGGCTGGTGCGTATCGAGCAGTATCGCCAGCGCGGCCGGATCGTCCTGCAGCAGCCGCGCGAGTTCCGCGTCGCCGCCCACATCCGCGTGAGCCTGTACGAAGCCGCGCGACAGTCGGGTCAGTTCGCGCTCGTCGGCCAGCCACCGCGCCAACGTCAAGGTGCGGCCGCCATGGGTCACGGGCTGTTCGCCGTCCCAGCGCAGCGTTTCCAGCCATTGGTTCACCAAGGGCGTGGAGTTGCGGGGCCATACGCCGAGCGCGTCGCCGGGCTGGTAGCTGAGGCCGGAGCCTTCCAGCGACAACTCCAGGTGCAGCACCTCACGCTCGCTGTGGCGGGAGACAATGCGCTGGTTGGCGAGTACGGGGGCGGTGAAGGGGCGGTCGCGGTCATGCTCGACCGGCTCCGGCACGGCGGACGTGGGTACGGCCTGCAGCAACGGCGGGCGTACGGCCGGGGCCTTCAAGACTTCGCGGACGCGCTCCAGCGTGGCGTCGAGCCACGGTGCAGCCACCGCGTCGACGTCCACGTCGGCTTCGGCCAGGGGCTGCAGCCGCGTCGCGCCGAGTTCGGCCAGGCGTGCGTCGAGCTGGCGGCCGATGGCGCAGAACTGCGGATAGCTGGAATCGCCCAGCGCCAGCACGCCGTAGCGCAGCGAGGGCAACCGCGGAGCGCGGCGGCCGGCGATGAAGTCGAGCAGGCCGCGGGCATCGTCCGGCGGTTCGCCTTCGCCCTGGGTGCTGATGACGATGGCGAGGTAGCGCTCCTGCGCCCATTCCTTCGGCTGATAGGCATCGGCGCGCACTAGCCGCACGACCAGCCCTGTCGCCTCGATCCGCTTGGCCAGCCGTTCGGCGACGCGCCGGGCATTGCCGGTCTGGCTGCCGTAGAGCACGGTGGCGCGCTCGGTGGGCGCGGCGTCCTTCGCTTCGAGCGCGGCCTGGCCGCGCGCCGCGAGGGCCGCGCTGCTGGCAGCGATCCAGTACAGCTGGTGGGGAGCCAGCCCTTCCAGCAATCGGCGCAGCTGGAGGTTCTTCTCGGCCGGCAAGGGGGAAGCGAGCGAATCCGGGGCGACGACGGCGTTCAACGGAGGACCTTTGTTTGGACGTCTAGACTTCTATTCGTCCGACCATAGCCTCGCGACCGCTTATGACGGAAAGGATCAGTCGCCATATGCACATGGTGTTTCCATTATTTCCTCGTTAAACCCCGGGTCAGGTTCGTGGGCCGGCGACCGCGCCCGCCCCGGCCGTTTCCGGCATGCCTGCCCGTACAATCCGCCGATGACCAAGACCTCTCTCCCGATCGAAGTCCGCGGCTCGGCCCGGCAGCCCCTGGGCATGAGCCCGGCCCAGTTCCTGCGCGATTACTGGCAGAAGCACCCCCTTCTGATCCGCAACGCCTTCCCGGATTTCACGCCCCCGCTGGAGCCCGACGACCTGGCCGGCCTGGCCTGCGAGGAAGAAGCCCTCTCCCGCCTGATCATCCACGACGAGCGCCGCGACCGCTGGACGGTCAAGACCGGCCCGCTGAGCGAGGAGGACTTCGCCAAGACCCCCAGCGAGAACTGGACCCTGCTCGTCCAGGACGTGGACAAGTGGGATGCGGACGTGGCCGCCCTGCTGGAGTCGTTCCGGTTCCTGCCCAGCTGGCGGGTGGACGACATCATGATTTCGTACGCCGAGCCCGGCGGCGGCGTGGGCGCGCACGTGGACCAGTACGACGTGTTCCTGCTGCAGGGCCTGGGCCAGCGGCATTGGGCGATCAGCGACGACCCGGAGGCGCCGACCGACTTCCGCGACGACGTCGAGCTGAAGCAGCTCAAGCATTTCGAGCCCACCCACGAATGGCTGCTGGAGCCGGGCGACATGCTGTACCTGCCGCCCGGCGTGCCGCATGACGGCGTGGCCTTCGGCGGGCCTTGCATGACCATTTCCGTGGGCATGCGCGCGCCCTCGCGCGCGGAGCTGACCGGCGACCTGGCCGACTACCTGGCCGAACGCCTCGCCGACGAGGACCGCTACCGCGACCCCGACCTCAAGCCAGTCCGCGCCGCGGGCGAAATCGATCGCGCAGCCCTGGCCCGCGTGCGCGACGCGCTGCCGTTCGCGGCGCTGGACGACGCCACGCTGGCCGACTGGTTCGGCCGCTTCATCACCCGCTATCGCGTGGCGCGTGCGCCCGCGGCGCCGGACAAGCCGATCGCCGAGGCCGCTTTCGCCAAGCTGCTGGGCGAAGGCGCGCCGCTGCTGCGACACCCCTGGTCGCGCATGGCCTGGGCTCGCGGCAAGGACGGCGCCACCTTGTTCGCCAACGGCCAGGCCTACCCCGCCCCGGCCGAGCTGGCCGAGCGCCTGTGCGCCGAACGCACGCTAGACGCCGGCCGTAAGCCATCAGCCGCCGAGCGCGCCTTGCTGCTGGCGCTGGTCAACGATGGCCACCTGGTGATCCAGAAGGGGCGCCGCCGGTGAACCTGCAGGACTTCCACCTGGAACGGGCGGAGTGGTCGCGCGAAAGCGACCGCGAGGCGCTGCGGGCGATCCGGATGGAAGTCTTCGTCCGGGAGCAGGCGGTACCAGAAGCGCTGGAATGGGACGAACTGGACGCGCCTTCCATCCATGTGCTCGCCCGCGACGCCGCCGGCGCCCCGATCGCGTGCGGCCGGCTGACGCCCGAACGCAAGATCGGCCGCATGGCCGTGCGCCAGCCCTGGCGCGGCTCGGGCGTGGGCGCGGCGATCCTGCGCGAACTGGTGGCCCGCGCCAGGGCGCTGGGCTGGCCGGAGGTGTCGCTGGATGCGCAGGTCCAGGCGATCGGCTTCTATGAGCGCGAAGGCTTCGCGGCCCATGGCGAGGTCTTCGACGACGCCGGCATCCCGCACCGGCACATGAGCCTGGCGCTGGCCGGCGACGCGCGCCCTGCCCCGCCCCCGGTGTCGAAGACGCTGGTCATCGGCGACCACGAGGCCCTGAGCGATGCCCGCACACGGCTGCTCGGCGGCGCGCGCCATCGCGTGGCGATCTACCAGCCGGCACTGAGCCCCGACATCTATACGGCAGCCGAGTTGGACGAACTGCGCCGCATCGCCACTTCGGGCCGCGGCGCGGAGATCCGCATCCTGCTGCACGACGCCGGCGCCGCCCTGCGCAACGGCCACCGGCTGGTGGCGCTGGCCCAACGCCTGCCCAGCACGGTGCTGGTCCGCGAGCCCACGGACGAGCTGGATCTCGCCTATGGCTCGGCCTATCTGCTGACCGATGCCGGCGGCTATGTATTCCTGCCGGAGGCGGAGCGCCCGAAGGGCCGCGCCGCGCTGGCCGACCGCGCCAGCCAGGCGCCGCTGCTGCAGCACTTCAATGAAGTCTGGGAACGCGCGGCCCGCGCGACGGTTCTGCAGCCGCTCGATCTCTGATCGCGGCGGCTGAATGCCAGCCGGCTCGCGGCACCGGCAGGCAGATGGGTGCTCCTGGCGCCAAAGCCCGCGAAAACCGCTGCCTACGACGATCGTCGGTACCCCTGCCCCTCGAAATCGCGGCCATCAACCCCACTTCGGCAGCATTTGCCGGGTTGCCGCTGTGCAGCACCCCGGGGCTATAATTAACAGGATTTTTCCCCGCCATCCGCCAGGTCGACGGATGGCTGCAGGCCTACCTTCCCTCACCGGTGGTGACGTGAGCACAAATCTGATTCGCGAGTTCTTCGATTCGTCCCAACTCGCCGGCGGCAATGCCGATTACGTCGAGCAGATGTATGAGTCCTGGCTGGCCGACGCTTCGTCGGTACCCGCCGAATGGAATAAGTACTTCGAGACCTTCAAAGGCCGCGAGTCCGGGGACGTTCCCCACTCCGCGGCCATTGCGCGCATCGAAGCGGCGCAGAAGCAGCGCGCCGTCGCCGCCGCGGTCCCGATGGACGACGAGCACGCGCGCAAGCAGGCCGCGGTGCTGCGCATCCTTACCGCCTACCGCTCGCGCGGCCACCTGGCCGCCGATCTCGACCCGCTCGGCCTGGCCGAGAAGCTGCCCGCCCCCGACCTCGGCCTGGCCTTCCATGGCCTGAGCGACGCCGACCTCGATACCGAGTTTGACTGCGGCAACTTCGCCGGCGGCGGCCAGCGCCTGAAGCTCCGCGATCTGCTGGCGCGCCTGAAGAAGGTGTACACCGGCACGATCGGCGCCGAGTTCATGCACATCAGCAACCATGAGCAGCGCAACTGGCTCTACACCCGCATGGAAAAGGCCGCCGGCAGCGCCGGGCTGGACAAGGCCGGCAAGCAGCGCCTGCTGGCCGAGCTGACCGCCGCCGAGGGCCTGGAACGCTACCTGCACACCAAGTACGTCGGCCAGAAGCGCTTCTCGCTGGAAGGCGGCGACAGCCTGATTCCGATGGTGGACGACGTGGTCCGCACCGCCGGCGACAACGGCATCAAGGAAGTCGTGATCGGCATGGCCCACCGCGGCCGCCTCAACGTGCTGGTGAACATTCTCGGCAAGCCGCCGAAGACCCTGTTCAACGAATTCGAAGGCAAGTTCGAGCATCCGGACGACCCGGCGCACTCGGGCGACGTGAAGTACCACATGGGCTTCTCCGCCGACGTCAAGACGCCCAACGGCGGCGTGCACGTGGCGCTGGCGTTCAACCCGTCGCACCTGGAGATCGTCAATCCGGTGGTGGCCGGTTCGGTGCATTCGCGCCAGATCCGCCGCCGCGACACCGAGCGCCAGCAGTCCATGGCCGTGCTGATCCACGGCGACGCCGCCTTCGCCGGCCAGGGCGTCAATATGGAACTGCTCAACATGTCGCAGGCCCGCGGCTTCAAGATCGGCGGCACCCTGCACATCGTGGTGAACAACCAGGTGGGCTTCACCACTTCGAACCCGCAGGACGCCCGCTCGACGCTGTACTGCACCGACCTGGCCAAGATGGTCAACGCGCCGGTGCTGCATGTGAACGGCGACGACCCGGAAGCGGTGATCCAGGCCACCCGCCTGGTCTACGACTTCCGCAAGCAGTTCCGCAAGGACGTGGTGATCGACCTGGTCTGCTATCGCCGCCATGGCCATAACGAGGCCGACGAGCCGTCCGCGACGCAGCCGGTGATGTATCAAGTGATCCGCGCCCGCCCGACCACGCGCGATCTGTACGCGCAACAGCTGGTCAAGGAAGGCGTGATCGCCGACGGCGACGCACAGAAGCTGGTGGACGACTACCGCTCGCGCCTGGAAGCCGGCGATCCGATGACCGAGCTAACCAGCGCGCTGGTCAAGGACATCGAGGTGGACTGGAACCAGTTCATCGGCGGCAAGCTCTCGACCCAGGCGGACACCGGCGTGCCGAAGGCCAAGCTGGTGGAGCTGGCCAACAAGATCCTGGAGATGCCCAAGGACATCACGCTGCAGTCGCGCGTGGCCAAGATCTACGACGACCGCCGCAAGATGGCCGCGGGCGAGCTGCCGGGCGACTGGGGCTTCGCCGAGAACCTGGCCTATGCCAGCCTGGTCGACCAGAACTACAACCTGCGCCTGGTGGGCCAGGACGTGGGCCGCGGCACGTTCTTCCACCGCCATGCGGTGCTGCATGACCAGAAGGACGGCCATACCTTCATGCCGCTGGCCACGCTGCGCGACAACGCCAGCGTCGAGGTGATCGACTCGCTGCTGAGCGAAGAGGCGGTGATGGCCTTCGAATACGGCCACGCCACCACCGATCCGTACACGCTGCACATCTGGGAAGGCCAGTTCGGCGACTTCGCCAATGGCGCGCAGGTGGTGATCGACCAGTTCATCAGCTCCGGCGAGTCCAAGTGGAATCGCCTGTGCGGCCTGGCGCTGTTCCTGCCGCACGGCTACGAAGGCCAGGGTCCGGAGCACTCCTCCGCCCGCCTGGAGCGCTTCCTGCAGCTGTGCGCGCTGGACAACATGCAGGTCTGCGTGCCGACCACGCCGGCCCAGGCCTTCCACATGATCCGCCGCCAGATGGTGCGCCCGACGCGCAAGCCGCTGATCGTGATGACGCCCAAGTCGCTGCTGCGCCACAAGCTGGCCATCTCCACCCTGGACGAGCTGGCCACCGGCGAGTTCAAGCTGGTGATCGGCGAGCATCGCGAGCTGCCGGCCAAGAAGGTCAAGCGCGTGGTGCTGTGCTCGGGCAAGGTCTACTACGACCTGCTGGAAGACGCGGAGAAGCGCGGACTGACCGACGTCGCCATCGTGCGCGTCGAGCAGCTCTATCCGTTCCCGCGCCCCGAAGTCGTCGCCGAACTGGAAAAGTATCCTTCCGCCAAGGAAGTGATCTGGTGCCAGGAAGAGCCGATGAACCAGGGCGCCTGGTTCCAGATCCGCCACCACCTGCAAGCCTGCGTCGGCAGCAAGCAGAGCCTCTCTTACGCGGGACGCGCTCGCTCGCCGGCGCCAGCCGCCGGACACCTCAATACCCACGTCGCCGAACAGGCGGCACTCGTCGAGCAGGCACTGGTGGCGCCGATCGGCACCGACCACGCCGCGGAATAAGACTCCTGAAAAGTGCGGCCACGGATGGCCGCTTTTTGACTTTAGCGTTCAGGGATGAACGCACTCACTAAGGAAACAAGCATGTCCATCGAAGTCAAAGTCCCTGTTCTGCCCGAGTCCGTCTCCGACGCCACCATCGCCACCTGGCACAAGAAGGTCGGCGACGCCGTGAAGCGCGACGAGAACCTGGTCGACCTCGAAACCGACAAGGTGGTGCTGGAAGTGCCCGCCCCGGTCGACGGCGTGATCAAGGAACTGAAGTTCAATTCCGGCGACACCGTGACCAGCCAGCAGGTGATCGCGGTGATCGAGGAAGGCGCGGTCGCCGCCGCTCCGGCACCTGCGGCCGCGGCCCCCGCTCCGGCTGCCGCCGCTCCTGCCGCGCCGAAGGCTGCTGCGGGCGCCGACGAGCTGTCGCCGGCCGGCCGCCGCGTCGCCGCGGAAGAGCACATCGACCCGTCCAAGGTCGCCGGCACCGGCCGCGACGGCCGCGTGACCAAGGAAGACCTGGTCAACTACGCCAAGGGTGGCGCCGCTCCCGCGCCGGCCGCCGCCGCGCCGTCGGCCAAGCCGACGCCGGGCGCCCGTCCGGAAGAGCGCGTGCCGATGACCCGCATCCGCGCCCGCATCGCCGAGCGCTTGATGCAGTCGAAGAACTCCATCGCCATGCTCACCTCGTTCAACGAAGTGAACCTGGCCGAGGTGGTGAAGCTGCGCAAGACGCTGGGCGAGCAGTTCGAGAAGTCCAACGGCGTGAAGCTGGGCTTCATGAGCTTCTTCGTGAAGGCCGCCACGGAGGCGCTGAAGCGCCACCCGGTGATCAATGCCTCGGTCGACGGCAACGACATCATCTATCACGGCTACCAGGACATCTCGATCGCCGTGTCCACCGACAAGGGCCTGGTGACACCGGTGCTGCGCAACGTGCAGGACATGAGCTTCGCCGACGTCGAGAAGGGCATCCTCGAGTACGCCAAGAAGGCACGCGACGGCAAGCTGGGCCTGGACGATCTGCAGGGCGGCACCTTCACCATCACCAACGGCGGCACCTTCGGCTCGCTGCTGTCGACGCCGATCGTGAATCCGCCGCAGAGCGCGATCCTGGGCATGCACACCATCAAGGACCGCGCCATCGTCGAGAACGGCCAGGTGATCGCCGCGCCGATGATGTACCTGGCGCTCTCCTACGACCACCGCATCATCGACGGCAAGGACGCGGTGCTGTTCCTGGTGGACATCAAGAACCAGCTCGAGAACCCGCAGCGCATGCTGCTGGGTCTCTGAGCGACGAAGCTGTGGCGGCGGGCGGCGGAACCATTTTCGCGCCCGCCGCCTTCCTCCCCCGCTTCACCCTGACGGCCGCCTAGCGGCGTCACGCAGCAAGGAACCACCCATGAGCGACAAATTCGACGTCATCGTCATCGGCGGCGGTCCCGCCGGCTATCACGCGGCGATCCGCGCCGCGCAGCTGGGCCTGAAGACCGCCTGCATCGACGCCTTCGCCGGCAAGGACGGCAAGCAGGCGCTCGGCGGCACCTGCCTCAACGTGGGCTGCATTCCGTCCAAGGCGCTGCTCGACTCGTCCAAGCAGTTCTACAACATCGCGCACAACCTGCCGGTGCACGGCATTACCGTGGAGAACGCCAAGGTCGACCTGGGCGCCTTCATCGGCCGCAAGGACAAGATCGTCAAGCAGTTCACCGGCGGCGTGGCCCAGCTGTTCAAGGCCAACAAGATCACCAGCTACTTCGGCAAAGGCAAGCTGCTGAAGGGCAACCAGGTGGAGATCACCGGCAACGACGGCGCCAAGCAGACCATCAGCGCCACCAACGTGATCCTGGCCTCCGGCTCGGTGCCGATCGAGCTGCCGTTCGCCAAGTTCGACGGCAAGCGCATCATCGACAACGCTGGCGCGCTGGACATCACCGACGTGCCGAAGCGCCTGGGCGTGATCGGCGCCGGCGTGATCGGCCTGGAGCTGGGCAGCGTGTGGCGCCGCCTGGGTTCGGAAGTGACCATCATCGAAGCGCTGCCGGACTTCCTGGGCGCCGCCGATGCGGACATCGCCAAGATCGCGCTGAAGGAATTCGCCAAGCAGGGCCTCACCATCAAGCTGGGCGCCAAGCTGGCCAAGGCCGAGGTCAAGGGCGACGAAGTCCACCTCACCTACGAGGACAAAGACGGCGCGCACTACCTGGTGGTCGACAAGCTGCTGGTGGCCGTGGGCCGCCGCGCCTACACCGACGGCCTGCTGTCGGACGACTGCGGCGTGAAGCTGGACGAGCGCGGCCGTATCGTGGTCGACGAGCATTGCCACACCGGCGTGGACGGCGTGTGGGCCGTGGGCGACGCGGTGCGCGGCCCGATGCTGGCGCACAAGGGTTTCGAGGAAGGCATCGCGGTGGCCGAGTGGATCGCCGGCAAGGCCGGCCACGTCGGCTACGACACCATGCCGTGGGTGATCTACACCGAGCCGGAAATCGCCTGGGTCGGCAAGACCGAGAAGCAGCTGAAGGAAGAAGGCGTGCCGTACAAGGTCGGCACCTTCCCGTTCGCCGCCATCGGCCGTGCCGTGGCGATGAACGAGGCCGTCGGCCAGGTGAAGATGATCGCCCATGCCGAAACCGACCGGATCCTCGGCGTGCACATGGTTGGCCCGGGCGTGTCCGAGCTGATCGCCGAGTGCGTGGTCACCATGGAGTTCAAGGGCTCCGCGGAAGACCTGGCCCGCATCGTCCACGCTCATCCGACGCTGTCGGAAGCCGTGCACGAGGCGGCCCTCTCGGTCGACAAGCGCGCCATCCACAAGGGCAACTGAGCCCGCCGCACTGTCGGCGCGGCCCGCTCGTGGCGACATGGGCGGGCCGTTTGTTTTCAGGCGCCTCGTATCGGGCGTCCTCGAGGCCGCTGCCGCGCGCGAGTCTCTCGATGCCGCGCCTGCTTGCTGCATGACCGTGCCTTCACGTCCTCGCGACCTGGCACCGTTTCCTAATCGCTTTCCCGGAGATCCCATGCCCCAACCCACCGCCCTTTGTGTCTATTGCGGCTCCAGCCCCGGCGGCCACCCCGATTACGTCGAGCAGGCCCGGGCCTTCGGTGCGGAAATGGCCCGGCGCGGCGTGGCGCTGGTCTACGGCGGCGGCAAGGTCGGCCTGATGGGCACGGTGGCGGACGCGGTGCTGGCCGGTGGTGGCAAGGTGATCGGCGTGATCCCGCGGCAGCTGGTCGAGCGCGAAGTGGCGCACCAGGGACTCACCGAGCTGGAAGTGGTCGAAACCATGCACCAGCGCAAGACGCGGATGTTCGAACTGTCGGACGCTTTCGTGGCCCTGCCCGGCGGCTTCGGCACCATGGACGAAATGTTCGAGATGCTCACCTGGGCACAGCTTGGCCTGCATGCCTACCCCTGCGCCTTTCTCGATGTGCGCGGCTACTACCGCCAGCTGCGCGGCATGCTGGACCACATGGTGGACGAGCGTTTCGTGCGGCCCGAGCAGCGTGACAGCGTGTGGTTCGGCGATAGCATGGAAAAACTCTTCCACTGGATGGAGCACTATCAGGGCCGGTACACGCCCAAATGGATCGACCGCAGCAGCGTCGAAGCCTGAGCCTTTCGTTTTCCAGCGTCCCGGAGATCCGCCATGAGCGACCTCGCATTCCGCGCCTTCCGCATCCACAACGATGGTTCCGGTTACCGTGGCGGCATCGAGACGATGCATACGGCCGCGCTGAGCGAAGGCCAGGTGCTGGTGAAAGTGGCCTACTCGTCCGTGAACTACAAGGACGCGCTGGCCGGCACGGGCAAGGGCAAGATCCTTCGCCAGTATCCGCTCAACGGCGGCATCGACGCGGCCGGCGTGGTGGTGGCCTCCACCGATCCGGCGTTCAAGGAAGGCGACGCGGTGCTGTGCACCGGCAGTGGCCTGTCGGAGACGCGTGACGGCGGCTACGGCGAATACATCCGGCTGGATGCGAAGTGGACCATTCCCCTGCCCCCCGGCCTGAGCCTGCGTGACAGCATGGTGCTCGGCACGGCCGGCTTCACGGCGGCCCTGGCCCTGCTGCGCATGGAAGACAACCGGCAGACGCCGGCGCTCGGCCCGATCGCGGTGACCGGCGCTTCCGGCGGCGTGGGCATGCTTGCCATCGACATCTTCAGCCGCGCCGGATACGAGGTACACGCCATCAGCGGCAAGGCCGACCATTTCGACTTCCTGCGCGGCCTGGGCGCGGCGGAGTGCATCGATCGCCACCAGCTCGCCTTCAGCGGCAAGCCGATGGATTCGGCGCGCTTCGGCGGCGCGCTGGACAATGTAGGCGGCGCCATGCTGGCCGGGTTGCTGCCGCTGATGGAGCCCTACGGCAACGTCGCGATCTGCGGCAACGCGGGCGGCATCGGCTTCGAGAGCACCGTCATGCCATTCATCATCCGTGGCGTCAGCCTGCTTGGCGTCGCTTCGGCCGGTACCGCCCGGGATATCCGCGATCGCGTCTGGGAGCACCTGTCCGGCGACTGGAAGCCGCACCACCTGGACCGCATCGCCACCCGCGAAGTGACGCTGGACGAACTGCCTGGCGTCTTCGAGCACATGCTGGCCGGCGCCTCCTTCGGCCGCACCGTGGTGCGCCTGGAAGTGTAAAGCCCGACCTGAACCGACTTGGAAGAGCCGCGGGTGCGGCTTAGAATCCTTCGAAACAACAAGGGGACCCCCACCTTATGGCACGTATTCTGATCGTCGACGATTCGCCGTCGCAGTTGCTTGGCATCAAGCGCATCGTCGAGAAGTTGGGGCACGAGACCCTGACTGCGGAAGACGGTGCCGCCGGCGTGGAAGTGGCCAAGCGCGAAAAACCCGACCTCATCCTGATGGACGTGGTGATGCCGAACCTCAATGGTTTCCAGGCGACGCGCACCATCAGCAAGGACCCGGAGACCCAGCACATTCCCGTGATCCTGGTCACCACCAAGGATCAGGAGACGGACAAGGTGTGGGGCCTGCGCCAGGGCGCCAAGGCTTACGTGACCAAGCCGATCAAGGAAGAGGAACTGGTCGAGACGCTGAAGGGCCTGCTGCCCGCCTGAGTTTCACGGCACGAACACGAACGAAAACGGCGCCCGCGGGCGCCGTTTTCGTTTCTGCCGCCGGTCAGTGGCGCGGATCGAAACCCGCGAACTGATCGCGCAGCGCCTCGTAGGCCGCGCGTTGCGCTTCCGATTCCGCCTGCGGCACGCGGATGGAAAGCTCCACCAGCTGATCTCCGGGCTGCGGCCCGGGCATGCCGCGCCCTTTCAGGCGCAGCTTGCGGCCGGATTGCGAGCCCGCCGGGATGCGCAGGTCCACCGTTCCCGCGAGCGTCGGCACCGGAACCGTGGCGCCCAGCGCAGCTTCCCAGGGCGCGATCGGCAGCACGTGCAGCACGTTGCGGCCATTGAGGCGGAAGCGCGCATCGTCGCGGATGTGCACTTCGAGCAGCAGGTCGCCGGCGGGTCCGCCGTTGCGGCCGACGTGCCCCTGCCCGCCAAGGCGGATCACCTGGCCCGGTTGGATGCCCGCGGGGATCTTCACTTCCAGCACCCGCTCGTTGCCGCTGTTGTCGTGCAGCGCGACACGCGTGCGGCCGCCGTCGAACGCAGTCTGCAACTCGATCTGCACCTGGGCCTGGATGTCGCCGCCGCGCGTGGCGCGCGGCGTGCCGCGGCCGCCGCCGGCCGTGCGGCCGAACAGACTTTCGAAGAAATCGCTGAAGTCCCCGTTGCCGCCCATATCGCCGAAATCGAAGCCCTGCCCCTGGCCCCAGCCCGGCGGCGGGCGGAACTGCTCACCGCCGCGATAGCCGTTGGCGCGCAGGTTGTCGTAGGCGCGCCGCTTCTCGGGGTCGCGCAGCACCTCGTTGGCTTCGTTGATTGCCTTGAACTTCTCTTCGGCGCCCGCGTCCTTGTTCTTGTCCGGATGGTATTTGCGGGCGAGCTTGCGGTAGGCCGCCTTGATGTCGGCCTCGCTGGCGTCAGGCTTCACGCCAAGGATGTCGTAATAGTCTTTGAATTCCACAGAGCCACTCCCCGGCCACTGGTTCTAGCAATACGGACGGCCCGCCACGGATCATGGTCCGTGGCAGGCCGCTGCCGCAACACTGGTCGGCGACTCAGTGCGTGGTTTCGATGGTAATGCGCCGCGGCGCGGCCTCGGCCCGCTTCGGGATCGAGACTTCGAGCACGCCGTGACGGCCGTGTGCGGTGATGCCCTCGGCATCGGCGCCGTCAGGCAGTGCAAAGCGGCGCAGAAAGGCGCCGTGAGCGCGTTCCAGACGGGTGAAGCGGGTGCCTTCTTCGGCGGTTTCCTGCTTGCGCTGGCCCTTGATGGTAAGCACGCCCTTGTCCATGCTCACTTCGATATCGGCCGGATCGATGCCCGGAATATCGGCAAGGATCACGAAGCGCTTGTCGTCTTCCTTGATGTCCACGCGCGGCGCCCAAGGCGCTTCGCGGACTTGCCCGGCCTCGTCCAGATGGAACAGGCGGTCCACCGTCTGGCGGACATCGCCCAGGCCCTGCCGGGGCCAGGAAAGATTGCGTCCCAGATACATGACTGTCCTCTCGAATCAGATGCGGTGCCATCACCGCTTGCGCCCTAGATAGGTGCCGTACGAGACGATTCAAGACGACAAGGCCGCCGCCCAGGCGCTAGCATCCGCACGCTTAATCCCTCTTCAGAGTCGCGCGCATGACCATCCAGATCGGCCAGCCCCTCCCGGACCTCGAGATCAAGGTGATCATCGATGGCGAGATCCGTCCCCAGCAGACGGCGTCGCTGTTCGCCCACCGCAAGGTCGTGCTTTTCGCCGTGCCCGGCGCTTTTACGCCCACCTGCTCGAACAAGCATCTTCCCGGCTACGTGCAGCATTTTGCCGAGTTCCAGCAACGCGGCGTCGACGTGGCCTGCCTGGCCGTGAACGACGCCTACGTGATGCAGGCCTGGGCCCGGGACCAGCAGGTGCCGCCGGGCATGATGATGCTGGCGGACGGCAACGCCTCCTTCACAGAGGCCCTGGGCCTGGAGCTGGACGGGGCCGCCTACGGCATGGGGCTGCGTTCGCGCCGCTTCGCGCTGTACGCGGAGGATGGCGTGGTTCGCCAGCTCCATCTGGAAGCGCCCGGCGAATTCCGGGTGTCGACCGCGGAAGCGATGCTGGCGGCGCTGGACGGCTGACGCCGCCCAAGCAGGCGCCGAGGCAGTGGCGCCTGCGCTTCGCCTCCTTCCCATCCTTACCTGCGGCACTGGTGCGTGGCGACCGGGTTCCGGAGAGTGCCCGGAAGCCATTCCAGGGGGCAGCATGAAACCCATCGCAGTGCTCGGCAGGCTTTCGTTCTTGGCGATCGCCGTCCTCGTCCTGAGCGGCGCGGCGATCCAGCCGGCCGTCCCGCGAACGCCGGTGACCCAGGCCCTGGACCTGCGCGTGCCGTGGCAGCCCTCTCCGGTCAAGGTGGACGGGCAATGGCGGCTCGCGTACGAACTGCATCTGGACAATTATTCGGGCGAGCCCCTGACGCTGAAACGGCTGCGGGTGATCCAGCCGGATACCGGCCAGGCCCTGCGCGAATATGAGAGCGACAGCTTGCGCTCGTTGCTGGGCCAGCCAGGAAAAACGAGCCAGGGCCAGGATGCCCTGACGATTGCCCCGGGCACGCATGCGATCGTGTTCCTGGATATCCCGCTCCCCGACGTGCCGACGGCTGACTTCCGTCTCTCGCACGAATTGGATGCCGACGTGCCCGACAAGCCGGCGCGCAGCATCCGGGGCGGCGCGGTAACGCTGCACGGCTGGGCGATGCCGGTCGTCTTGTCTGCGCCGTTGCGCGGCGGTTACTGGGTGGCTGTCTACGACGCTTCGTGGCCGCGCGGGCATCGACGCTCCGTGTACGCGGTGAATGGCGAAGCGCATGTTCCCGGGCGCTTTGCCATCGACTGGATCAAAGTCGACCGGACGGGCCATTACACCAAGGGCGATGCCACCGAGCCGACGAACTGGCTGGGTTACGGCGAGGACGTGCTGGCCGTCGCGGACGGCGTGGTGGCGGCAGCGATGGATGGCATGGCGGAGCCCGCCAGGGTCGATCCTGGCAAGCCGACGCGTGTTCCGCTGCAGGATGCGAGCGGCAACTACGTCAGCCTCGACATGGGTGGCGGCCGCTATGTGTTCTACGAACACCTCAAGACCGGCAGCGTGACGGTCAAGGCAGGCCAGAAGGTGCATCGTGGGGACGTGATCGGCCGGCTCGGCTACAGCGGCGAAACCACCGGCCCGCATCTGCACATGCATGTGGCCGACGTGAATTCGCCGCTGGATGCGGAAGGCATTCCCTACGCCCTGGACCGCTTCGTCTGGACGGGGCGCTATGGAACGATCGATGACTTCGGAAAGGAAAAGCCTTGGCAGCCCTCGGCGCAGGTGATCTCGCGGCGCGGTGAATTGCCAGGTTCTCTTTCCGTGGTGACGTTTGCGCCCATGACGTACTTCTTCAACGACAAGTAATCGGCAGCTCGAGAACATCTGCTGACTACGAAATGTCTAATTGAATATTCCTACGCAGTTGCGAATATTCGCGGCACCGCGACTGCCTAGGAAAACGTCGTGAATATCCCTCGAAGAAAACATCGGCAGCTCTTCGTGCTGCTTGCCATAAGCCTGGCCGCTGTAGCGCACGCAGACCATCAACAGGCGCAGCAAGGTCGCATAGGATTCACGGGAGCCGTCCTGCCAACGACCGAATCAGACACGTTGACTACCGCCGGGTCCGCCGCTTTGCCGCCGAACAGAGCGGCCGAAACTCATGTGGAATCGCTGGAGGCTGCACGGCAGCACGCGCCCCCGGAACTGCTCGATTACTTCGCCGGCTATGCCAGCCGGAATACGCCCGTCGTCATCACAACGTACAACTGAGCCGGGAACACGAAGCCTCCGAAGGCCGCATCCCCATCGCCCAGCGGCGGGGATGCGGCACGTCATCGGACGATTACTCTTCGGCGGTCGGGCCGTCTCCGCCGGTTCCGGCCGAGTTGGCCTGGTCCGGTGCTGACTCCGAAGCGCCGGCGTCCATCGGCTCCACACCGTTGGCTTCCGACTCCTCCTCGGCATCCAGGCGCACGACGCTGACCAGCGCCTCCTCTGCCGGCAGTCGGATCAAGGTCACGCCCTGCGTGTTGCGGCCAAGCTGGGACACTTCGGCGACGCGGGTACGTACCAGTGTGCCCTGGTTGGAAATGAGCATGAGCTCATGCGAGTCGGTGACCTGCACGGCCGCCACCAGGCCGCCGTTGCGCTCGGAACACTGGATGCCGATCACGCCCTGGGTGCCGCGCCCCTTCTTCGGGAACTCGTCCAGCACCGTGCGCTTGCCGTAGCCGCGTTCGGTGGCGGTGAGCACGTCGCCGCCGTCGGGCACCGCCACGATCAGCGACACCACCTCGGCACCGTCGGTGAGCTTCATGCCGCGCACGCCGGTGGCGGTACGGCCCATCGAGCGGACCTCGCCTTCGTCGAAGCGCACCGTCTTGCCGTTGGAGGCGAACAGCAGCACGTCGCTGTTGCCGTCGGTCAGCGCCACGTCGACCAGCGCGTCACCATCTTCGAGGTTGATCGCGATCTTGCCCTTCTGCAGCTGGAAGGCGAACTCGTTGAGCGGCGTCTTCTTCACGGTGCCCTGGCGGGTAGCGAAGAACACATAGCGGTCGTCGCTGTATTCGCGCACCGGCAGCACGGCCTGCACCTTCTCGCCTTCGGCGAGCGGCAGCAGGTTCACCATCGGCTTGCCGCGAGCGTTCGGGCCGGAGTCCGGCATCTGGTACACGTTGAGCCAGTACACGCGGCCGGTGCTGGTGAAGGTGAGCAGCGTGTCGTGGGTGTTCACCACCCACAGCTGCTCGACGAAATCCTCGTCCTTCAGCGCGGATGCGGAGCGGCCCTTGCCGCCACGGCGCTGGGCCCGATAAGTGCTGGCCGGCTGGCGCTTGACGTAGCCGGTGTGCGACAGCGTGACCACCACGTCTTCCGGTGCGATCAGGTCGAGGACGTTGAGGTCTTCCTGCGAATGCTGGATCTCGGTGCGGCGCGCGTCGCCGAATTCTTCCTTGATCACTTCCAGTTCGGAGCGGATGACCGCGAGCAGGCGCGCCGGGTCTTCCAGGATCTCGATCAGTCCGCGGATGGTTTCCAGGATTTCGCGGTATTCGTCAGAAAGCTTTTCCTGCTCCAGGCCGGTGAGGCGATGCAGGCGCATGGCCAGGATTTCCTGGGCCTGCACGTCGGACAGCTGGTAGCCGTCGGCCTTCAGGCCATCGCGCGGATCGAGGTCTTCCGGCCGCGAAGCATCGGCGCCGGCCGCGGCCAGCAGGGCCGAGACCATGCCCGGCTGCCACTTGCGCGCCAGCATGCGTTCGCGCGCTTCCTGCGGCGAGGCCGAGCTGCGGATCAGCTCGATCATCTCGTCGATGTTGGCCAGCGCGACGGTGAGGCCTTCGAGGATGTGCGCGCGGGCACGAGCCTTGCGCAGCTCGAAGATGGTGCGGCGGGTGACCACCTCGCGGCGATGGCGGATGAAGGCCTCGAGGATGTCCTTGAGGTTCAGCAGCCGCGGCTGGCCGTCCATCAGGGCGACCATGTTGATGCCGAAGGTGACCTGCAGCTGGGTCTGCTGGAACAGGTTGTTGAGCACCACGTCGGCCATCGCGTCGCGACGGATCTCGATCACCACGCGCATGCCGTCCTTGTCGGACTCGTCGCGCAGCTCACTGATGCCTTCGAGCTTCTTTTCCTTTACCAGCTCGGCGATCTTCTCGATCAGGCGAGCCTTGTTCACCTGGTACGGCAGCTCGGTGACGATGATCGTCTCGCGGCCGTTCGATTCGGTCTCGATCTCGGTCTTGGCGCGCACCAGAATGCGCCCACGGCCGGTACGGTAGGCCTCGATGATGCCGGAAGACCCGTTGATGATGCCCGCGGTCGGGAAGTCCGGGCCGGGGATGTACTGCATGAGGTCGTCGACGGACAGCGACGGATCGTCGATCAGGCCGATGGTGGCCGCGATCACCTCGTTGAGGTTGTGCGGCGGCACGTTGGTCGCCATGCCCACCGCGATGCCGGCGGAACCATTGACGAGCAGGTTCGGCACGCGGGTGGGCAGCACCAGCGGCTCGTTTTCGCTCTCGTCGTAGTTGGGGCCGAAGTCGACAGTTTCCTTGTCGATGTCAGCCATCAGCTCGTGCGTGAGGCGCGCCATGCGCACCTCGGTGTAACGCATGGCCGCCGCGTTGTCGCCGTCCACCGAGCCGAAGTTGCCCTGGCCGTCGACCAGCATGTAGCGCAGCGAGAACGGCTGCGCCATGCGCACGATCGCGTCGTAGACCGACGCGTCGCCGTGCGGATGGTATTTACCGATGACGTCGCCGACCACGCGGGCCGATTTCTTGTACGCCTTGTTCCAGGAGTTGCCCAGTTCGTTCATCGCGAACAGCACGCGGCGATGGACGGGCTTGAGGCCATCGCGCACGTCCGGAAGGGCGCGGCCCACGATCACGCTCATGGCGTAATCGAGGTAGCTCTGGCGCATCTCGTCTTCGATGTTGACGCGGATGACTTCTTTGGCGAGTTCTGCCATCAATCGGCTTCCCTGGATGAAGAAAAAAGGCCATGGCGCGCAAGCTTCAGCCGCGCGTGCAACGGGCCCGGAAATAACCGCTCAAGTGTAACAGAAACACTGTCGGAAAGACAGTATTTAGAGCTTCGAAATCAAGGACTTACGCGGAGCTTTTGGAGCCCTTGAAAAGCACCCCGCGCGCTGTCGAGAAATTGACCAGTGCGGCCACGACGGACCCTGCCGCCACGGCGACGGCCGGCCAGCGGTGGAGCGAGGGAAAACCCATCAGCATGGCGGCGTAGGCGGCGTAGTTGACGAGCGCACCGGCGGTCATCAAGCCCATCCAGTGCAGCCATTCCATAGGCAATGGCCGACCGCTGGCACGATGCGCGAAAGTGTACTGGCGGTTCCACCACCAGGTCGCCGTCGCCGCCAACAGGAAGGAGAGCAGGCGCGCCAGATAAGCATTCCAGCCGGCCCACGACACCAAGGCCTGCACGACACCGGCGTCGGCGACAAAGCCGATGACGCCGCCGACGAAGAACAACCCCGCTTCGCGCCGCAACTTCATGAGCCGAACATTGCCTGCATGGCGAGCGCGTTCGGGTGCTCGATGACGCCGCGCTCGGTCACGATGGCGTCGATCAGCTCCGCGGGTGTCACGTCGAAGACCGGATTCCACGCCTCGGCGCCATCGACCACCGTGCGCTGGCCGCCGACGGCGAGCAGCTCGGTAGGGTCGCGCAATTCGATCTCGATGGCCTCGCCCGAGGGTGTCGCCATATCCACCGTGGAGGAAGGCGCGACCACCATGAACTTCACGCCATGATGGCGGGCGGCGATGGCCAGCTGGTAGGTGCCGATCTTGTTCGCGGTGTCGCCGTTGGCGGCGATGCGGTCTGCTCCCACGATCACCCACTGCACCACGCCCGAGCGCATCAGGTGCGAAGCCGCCGAATCGGCGATCAGGTGTGCGGGAATGCCATCGCGGACCAGCTCCCACATGGTCAGGCGCGCGCCCTGCTGCCACGGACGGGTCTCGCCCGCGTACACGCGGTCGATGCGCCCGGCGCTGACACCTGCGCGAATGACGCCGAGCGCGGTGCCGAAGCCGGCCGTCGCGAGCGAGCCGGTGTTGCAATGGGTCAGCACGCCCGAATGGGGGGCGATCAGCGAGGCGCCGAGTTCGCCCATGTGACGATTGGCGGCGAGGTCCTCGTCCTGGATCGTCTGCGCCTCGCGCTCCAGCGCAGCGGCGTCGGCACCGGCGGCGATGCGGGCCTTCATGCGGTCCAGCGCCCACATCAGGTTGACTGCGGTGGGACGCGCCGCGCGCAACTGGGCCAGCGCGGCGTCCAGGGGAGCGCCCTGCCGCGCGGCCAGCGCCACGCCCCAGGCGGCGGCGATACCGATGGCCGGCGCACCGCGGACGGCGAGGTCGCGGATCGCCTGCGTCACTTCAGCGGCGTCGCGGCAATCGATCCAGTGCTCCTCGCGCGGCAGCAGCCGCTGGTCGAGCAGGCGCAGATGATCGCCGCGCCACTGCACGGCGCGGATACGGTCGTAACGGTCGTAATCGATGGTCATTCGGGGCAATCGCTCATGCGGAAACGGCATGCGCGCTAGGCCACGCGGATGCCGCGACGACGAGCCTTCGACGGCTCAGGCGTTCTGCGGCATCACCAGCCACAGGATCAGGTAGATAAGGATACCGGAGCCGCCCGCCAGGGTCAGGACGATCCAGAGCAGACGGACGATGGTGACGTCCCAGCCGAGATACTCGGCGATGCCGCCGCAGACGCCTGCGATCATCTTGTGGCTGCTGGAACGGCTGAGACGCTTTTCGCTGTTCATCGGTACTTCCCCCTATGGGTCGACATTCAATCCCTGGAACGCAGCCACTGGTGGATGGCCGGCGGCACTTCGCGCTGCGCGCGGCCGGACACGTAGATGCCGATGTGTCCGCCCTTGAAGGCGAGCTGCGTGTAATCGGTGGTCCCCACGTGCTTGCCCAGTGCGCGCGAGGCGTCCGGCGGCACGAGGTGGTCCTGTTCGGCAAAAATGTTGAGCACCGGCTGGGTCACCATGCCGAGGTCGACCGGGCGACCGCCGATGATCAACGAACCCTTGACCAGCTTGTTGCCCTGGTAGAACTCCTTGATGAACTCGCGGAACGCTTCGCCGGCCTGGTCGGGCGAATCAAAGATCCAACGCTCCATGCGCAGGAAGTTCTCCATCTCCTTCCGGTTGTCCAGCAGGTCGACCATGCTCACGTACTTCTGCTGGTTGAGGCGCACCGGCTTGAGCGTGAGGTAGACCCAGTTCATCAGCTCCGCGGGAATGTTGCCCAGCGTGTCGACGAAAAGATCCACGTCGAGGTTCTGCACCCAATGCGAGAGCATGTTGTCCGGCGTGTGATAGTCCACCGGCGTGACCATGGTGATGAGGTTCTTGACCTTCTCCGGGTGCATTGCCGTGTAGCACAGCGAGAACGCGCCGCCTTGGCAGATGCCCAGCAGGTTGATCGCATCGAGGCCGTGCCGCTCCCGCACCGCGTCGACGCAGCGATCGAGATAGCCGTTGAGATAGTCGTCCAGCGTGAGCCAGCGGTCCGCGCCGTCCGGATAACCCCAGTCGATCAGATAGACGTCTTCGCCCTGCTCCAGAAGATTACGCACCAGCGAGCGATCGGCTTGCAGGTCGGTCATCCACACCGTATTGACCAGGGCATACACGATCAGCAGCGGCGTCTTCGAGGTCGGCTTGCCATTGCCCTTCA
Source organism: Dyella sp. BiH032 (assembly GCF_031954525.1). Taxonomy (NCBI): domain Bacteria; kingdom Pseudomonadati; phylum Pseudomonadota; class Gammaproteobacteria; order Lysobacterales; family Rhodanobacteraceae; genus Dyella; species Dyella sp. BiH032. The sequence goes on along the minus strand of NZ_CP134867.1, from coordinate 2,338,251 downwards.
TGTGCCAGACCGTGAGCTTGTCCTCGCGGTAGACCGCCTCGCGCGGCGTATTGGCGTAATCGGGCTCGCGCATGCCGCGCAGGCTTTCCATGCCCGCGGCGAGCTTGCGCTGGAAGGCGGTCATCTCGCCTAGGACCTTGGCCGGATCGATGCGTAAAGGGGTGAACATGCGTCTGTCCTTACTTGCGCTTGCGTGACGTGCTGCGCGTCGGGGCGCTCTTGGCGGCGCGGCGCGCGGGCGCCGGCTTGCGCATGGTTTCCGTCTCCGCGCTCAGCGACTCGGAAACCACCTTCTTGGGAGCGGGCGCCGACTCGCTGCGGCTGGCGAGCTTGCGCTTGAGCGTGGCGACTTCGGCGCGCAGCGCGTCGAGCTCCGGCTCGGACGACGGTGTACGGCGCGATGCGCCATGGGATACGGCATGAAGCTGGCGGCGCAATTCCTGCACTCGCTTGCCGAGCGAATCGACTTCGCTTCGCGTCGGCATGCCCAACTCGCGGCACCAGGCGTCGAGCTGCCGCTGCTGCAGTTTGCGCACGTGCATCTGCGCATTGACCATCGCGCCGTAGACATCGCGGAACTCGTCCGACAGTGCGATCTCGGCATAGGCTTCTTCGGCGGCATCGACCCACAGGTCATACAGCGCCTTGAGCGAGTCGACTTGACGGCCGGGTTCGACCTGCTGCTGGAGTTTCTGCTGAAGGCGTTCGAAACCCTCGGCGTTGGCGCGAAGAATGAGGGAGTGGTAGCGCGCGGATGCGTCCGCGTATTCGCGCATGGCTTCCACCAGCGCCTGGTTCTGCAACTGGCGCTCGCGGGTGTAGCCGAAGGCCGGCCCGGCGTCGAACGCTCCGCCCCACTCGCCTAGGTGCGGCTGGGCGGCCTGCAGCCAGCTTTGCCATTGCTGCGCGAAACCGTGCGCGGCCGCGTTGTCGATACCGGCGAATGCCTGCGCGAAAGGCTGCCCGCCCCCCATGAACAGCTGGCGCAGGCTTTGCTGCCAATCGCCCTGCCCTGGCACCTGGCCGGCCAGGCCGCTCGTCGCGGCGGCCTGCAGCCAATCCGCGTAGCTCTTGAGTCCGCCCAGAGCGCGGGATAGCAAATCGTCGGAAGGCGCGGCATGGCTCGCCGACAGCGGAGCCTGCAAGGATTGCATCCAGGCGTCCCAGGATTGCTGCGCCCAGGCTTGGTATTGCTTCATGACATCGCTGGCTTGATCACTCATGCGCGCATCCTCAACGGCATCCTGCGGCATCGTAGCAAAAGCGCCGCAAAGGCATCGCCGCACGCCACCGTTGCATCCAGGAAAAAACAAAGGCCCGGCGAGAGCCGGGCCTTGTTTCGAACGCGATACGTCCGGTCGAAGGGATCAGGCCCCTTCTTCCTCGGTCACCGCCTTCATGGACAGGCGGATGCGGCCCTGCTTGTCCACTTCCAGCACCTTGACCTTGACGATGTCGCCTTCCTTCAGCTTGTCGGACACCTTCTCCACGCGCTCGTTGGAGATCTGCGAGACGTGGACGAGACCGTCCTTGCCCGGCAGGATGGTGACGAACGCGCCGAAGTCCATCAGCTTGGCAACCTTGCCTTCGTAGATGCGGCCCGGCTCGACGTCGGAGACGATCTGCTCAATGCGCTTCTTCGCTTCGTCAGCCGCGAGGCGGTTGACCGAGGCGATCACGACCGTGCCATCGTCGGTGATGTCGATGGTGGTGCCGGTCTCTTCGGTGATCGAGCGGATGGTGGCGCCGCCCTTGCCGATGACCTCGCGGATCTTGTCCGGATGGATCTTGATGGTGAGCAGGCGCGGGGCGTACTCGCTCATCTCCGAACGCGGTTCGCTGATCACCTTGGCCATTTCGCCCAGGATGTGCAAACGGCCGCGCTTGGCCTGCTCCAGCGCCACCTTCATGATCTCTTCGGTGATGCCGTCGATCTTGATGTCCATCTGCAGCGCGGAGATGCCTTGGGCGCTACCGGCCACCTTGAAGTCCATGTCGCCGAGGTGATCCTCGTCGCCCAGGATGTCGGACAACACGACGAAATCGCCGCCTTCCTTCACCAGGCCCATGGCGATGCCCGCCACCGGAGCCTTGAGCGGCACGCCGGCGTCCATCATGGCCAGCGAGGAACCGCAGACCGAGGCCATCGAGGAGGAACCATTCGACTCGGTGATCTCGGAGACCACGCGCAGCACGTAGGGGAACTCTTCCAGCGAGGGCTTCACCGCCTGCACGCCGCGCTTGGCGAGGCGGCCATGGCCGATCTCGCGACGCTTCGGCGCACCGAAGCGGCCGGCCTCGCCCACCGAGAACGGCGGGAAGTTGTAGTGGAACAGGAACGGATCCTTCGACTCGCCTTCCGGCGCATCGATGATCTGCGCATCGCGGGTGGTGCCCAGCGTGGCCACGACCAGCGCCTGGGTCTCGCCGCGGGTGAACAGCGCCGAACCGTGGGTACGCGGCAGCACGCCGACGCGGACTGAGATCGGGCGGATGTCGTCCAGCTGGCGGCCGTCGATACGCACCTTGGTCTTCAGCACGCTGTCGCGCATGGTGCGGTATTCGAGTTCGCCGAACTCCTTCACCAGCTCGGCCGTCGGCCAGGCGTGCGCTTCGGCCTCGACCTTGAGCGACGCGAGCATGTCGGCCTTGATCGCGGCAATGGCGTCACGGCGCTGCAGCTTGTCGCGCACCTGGAAGGCTTCTTCCAGCTTGGTGCCGACGAAACCGCGCACGGCTGCGGCCAGGGCCTCGTTGCGGGCCGGCGGCTGCCAGTCCATGGACGGGCGGGCGGCTTCGGTGGCCAGCTCGGCGATCGCGCGAATGGCAGCCTGCATCTGCTGGTGACCGAACACCACGGCGCCCAGCATCACTTCTTCGCTGAGCAGCTTGGCTTCGGATTCCACCATCAGCACGGCATTGGTGGTGCCGGCCACGACCAGGTCCAGATCCGAGTTCTTCAGCTCGGTGGCGGTCGGGTTGAGCACGTACTGGCCGTCGGTGTAACCGACGCGGGCGGCGCCGATCGGGCCCTTGAACGGGATGCCGGCGAGGCTCAGCGCAGCGGAGGCGCCCAGCATGGCCGGGATGTCGCCGTCGACTTCCGGATTGAGCGAGACCACCTGTGCGATGACCTGCACTTCGTTCTTGAACTCTTCCGGGAACAGCGGACGCACCGGGCGATCGATCAGACGCGAGGTGAGCGTCTCCTTCTCGGTCGGACGGCCTTCACGCTTGAAGAAACCACCCGGGATGCGGCCCGCCGAGTAGAACTTCTCGACGTAGTCCACGGTGAGCGGGAAGAAGTCCTGCCCCTCCTTCGCCTTGGCGGCGGCCACCGCGGTGACCAGCACCACCGTGCCGTCCATGCTGACCATGACGGCACCGGACGCCTGGCGGGCGATTTCGCCCGTCTCCAGTGTGACCGTGTGCTTACCGTACTGGAATGACTTGGTTACTTTCGCCACGTCGATGTCCTTGTCCGATTAACGGCGCAGGCCGAGGCGTTCGATGAGGCTCTGGTAGCGGGCCACGTCGTTGGCCTGCAGGTAGCTCAGCAGGCGCTTGCGCTGGTTGACCAGCTTGAGCAGGCCGCGACGCGAGTGATGGTCCTGCTTGTGGGTCTTGAAATGGTCGGTCAGGTGGTTGATACGGGCCGACAGCAGGGCCACCTGGACTTCCGGCGAACCGGTGTCGTTCGGCACGCGGCCGTATTCAGCAATGATCTTGCCGGTCTGTTCTGCAGTAAGGGACATGGGTCTCTCTTCCTCAAAAGCGGGTGCGAAGCTTGCGCAACGTCACCGGAATGACGTTGCGCAAGCTTCGCCTGGATGAATAAAACTCTGGAACAAGCGGCATATTCTACCGACCCGGCGCGCCCTACAACAAGAGCATGACAATGGCGCCAACCGCGCCGTCACGGCCTTTGCGGGGTTTCCGGCGGAATATTGAAGCCGCGCTGGATGCGCAACGTGCCGTCCTGGTCCAGTTCGCACAGCGCAACCGGCCGGCCATCAGGGGCAAAAGCCGCATAGGCTCCGGCCGGCCTTCCGGGCAGCTGGATGCGGCGTCCCCGGGTCACCGCGTGGCTCTGGTCCTCGTCCAGGTGCAAAGCTGGCCAGCCTGCCAGCCCTGCCGCTACGGGCAGGAGCAAGGCGTCCATGGCGGCCTCGCCCTGCTCCGCAGCCGCTTCCAGCTGCGCCAGAGTGACCATGAGTGGCTCCCTGAATGGCTCCACCCACCGTCGCCGCAAGCCGGTCAGGTGCGCGCCGCACCCCACCGCCTCGCCAAGATCGACCGCCAGGCTCCGGATATAGGTGCCCGAGCCGCACTCCACGAACAGCGTGAGCGTGTCGCCCGCCCGGGCGAGCAGATCCAGCCGATGGATGTCGACTTCGCGCGGCGGCGCCTGCACTGCCTCGCCGCGCCGGGCCTTCAGATAGAGGGGTTCGCCGTCCTGCTTGAGCGCCGAATACACCGGTGGAACCTGAACGATCCGCCCCCGGAATCCGGCCAATGCCGTTTCGATGTCCGAGGGGCCCAGTTCGGGCACCGGACGTTCGAGCACGACCTCGCCTTCCAGGTCGGCCGTCGTCGTGGTCGCTCCCAGGCGAACCTCTGCCTGATAGGCCTTGCGCGATCCGAGTAAGCTTCCGGCGATCTTGGTGGCCTCGCCGAAACACAGCGGCAGAAGGCCGGTCGCCAGCGGATCGAGGGCTCCGGTGTGCCCTCCTTTTTCGGCACGCAGCAAATGCCGGGCCTTCTGCAGCGCCTGGTTGGAGCTCAGCCCCAACGGCTTGTCCAGCAGCAGCAGGCCGTGCAGGTCGCGGAAACGGGTGCGGCCCATCAGTCCTCGTCGCTGCCTTTGTCCATGCCCAGGTCCCTGGCCTGCTCGCGCAGCAGGGCATCGATGCGCTCGCCCTTGTCCACCGAATCGTCGTACTTGAAGCGCAGCTCGGGTACGCGGCGGATGCGCATGCTGCGGGATAGCGAACGACGGAACTCGCCAGCCAACTCGTTGAGGGCCTTGACCGCCGTCACCGACTGGTCGGGCAGCAGCGCGGTGACCCAGACGGTGGCCCAATCCAGGTCACGGGTGACCTCGACGTCCGACACGCTCACCGAGGGCAGGCCATGATCGCGCACGGCGCTATGGACCAGCAGGCCCAGTTCCCGGCGCAGCTCGGCACCGACGCGGTCGGTCCGCTTGAAATCGCGTGAGGGCATAAAGCCTCCTTCAACCGCCCATGCGCGGCTGGCAGTGCGCCAACCGATGCGGCGGCGCGGATACGAAAAACGCCGAAGCCCGGACAAGTCTGCCCGGGCTCCGGTTCCCACGGAACGAGGGGCCTGCGCCCCTCACCCGGATTACAGCGTGCGTGCCACCTCGATGCGCTCGAAGCACTCGATCTGGTCGCCGACCTTCACGTCGTTGTACTGCTTCACGGCGATGCCGCACTCCATGCCGTTGCGCACTTCGTCGACCAGATCCTTGAAACGGCGCAGCGATTCCAGCTCGCCCTGGAAGATCACCGTGTTGTCGCGCAGCACACGGATCGGCTTGCTGCGCTTGACGGTACCTTCCACGACCATGCAGCCGGCCACCGCGCCGAACTTCGAGCTGCGGAAGACCTCGCGCACCTGGGCGACACCGATGATCTCCTCGCGCACTTCCTTGCCCAGCAGGCCCGAAGCCGCCTGCTTCACCTGGTCGATGACGTCGTAGATGATCGAGAAGTAGCGCACGTCCAGTCCGGCCGTGTCGATCACCTTGCGAGCCGAGGCATCGGCGCGCACGTTGAAGCCAATCACCAGCGCCTTGGAAGCCGCCGCCAGGGTGGCGTCGGATTCCGTGATGCCGCCGACGCCGGCTGCGATCACATTGACCTTTACGTTTTCGTTGCCGATCTGGCTCAGCGACTCGCGCAGCGCCTGCACCGAACCCTGCACATCGGCCTTGACCAGGATGTTGAGCGTCTGCTGCTCGGCGCCCTGGCCCATCTGGGCCATGATGTCTTCGAGGCGGTTGGCCTTGCTGACCATGCGCGTTTCGCGGCGTTTGAGCTGACGCTCCGCAGCCACTTCGCGGGCGAGGCGTTCGTCCGCCACGACCACGAAATCGTCGCCGGACTCCGGCACGCCGGACAGGCCCAGCACCTGCACCGGAATCGACGGACCGGCTTCCTGCACGGTCTTGCCGTTCTCGTCGATCAGCGCACGCATGCGGCCGTATTCGATGCCGCAGACGACGAAGTCGCCGCGCTTGAGCGTGCCCTGCTGCACCAGCACCGTCGCCACCGGGCCGCGACCGCGATCCAGGCTGGACTCGATCACCACGCCGGATGCCGGGCCGTCCTCGACGGCGGTCAGTTCCATCACCTCGGACTGGACCAGGATCGCGTCGAGCAGGTCATCGATGCCCATGCCCGTCTTCGCGGACACCGGCACGAACGGCGTATCGCCGCCCCACTCTTCCGGAATCACTTCCAGGTTGCCGAGGCCTTGCTTGACGTGGTCCGGGTTGGCGTCGGACTTGTCCATTTTGTTGAGCGCCACGATCAGCGGCACCTTGGCGGCGCGCGCATGCTGCACGGCTTCCGCCGTCTGCGGCATGACGCCGTCGTCGGCGGCGACGACCAGCACCACGATGTCCGTGGACTGGGCACCACGCGCACGCATCGAGGTAAACGCCGCGTGGCCAGGGGTATCGAGGAACGTGATGACGCCCTTCGGCGTCTCAACGTGATACGCACCGATGTGCTGCGTAATGCCACCGGCTTCGCCCGACGCGACCTTGGTGCGACGGATGTAGTCCAGCAGGGAGGTCTTGCCGTGGTCGACGTGGCCCATGATGGTGACCACTGGCGGACGCGGCTTCTTCTCGCCTTCCAGCTCCGCATTCTGCGTGTGCGCGGCCAGCGCGGCCTCGGCGTTGTTCTCACTCGCGGCCACGGCCTTGTGGCCGAGTTCCTCGACCACCAGCACCGCGGTGTCGTGGTCGATGGTCTGGTTGATGGTGGCCATCACGCCCATCTTGAAGAGCGCCTTGACCACTTCCGAGCCCTTTACGGCCATCTTCTGCGCCAGGTCGGCGACGACATTGGTATCGCCGATCACGACTTCACGTACCACCGGCGCGGTGGGACGGGAGAAGCCGTGCGCGCCGGTGCCGGTGACGGCACTGCCGCCACGCGCCGGTTCATTACGGCCGGGCTTGCCCGGCTTGCCGCGCTTGCTGCGGCGCGCGCGGTCGGCCTCGGACAGGTGCAACTCACCCGCGGCGAAGCGCTTGCCGCCCGGACCTTCGTCGCGGTCACGGCCGAAGCGCGGCTTGTTGCGCGCATCGGCGGCCGCGGCGGCGGCGGGCGCCGGTGCCGGCGCGGGGGCCGGCGCAGGCGCGGGAGCGGCCACCGGCTTTTCGCGGCGACGCGGCTCGTGAATGCGAGGCAGGATCATGCCCAGCGCCTTCGGATCGATCTTCTGCACGGACGACTGCACCGGTGCGGCCTTCTCCCTGGGAGAAGCCACCGGCGACTCCGGAGCGGCCTCCGGCTGCGGCGCCTGCTGCTGCTCGACCGGCGCGTCTTCGCGCGCAGCCGCGGCGGCTTCCTCGGCAGCCCTGGCAGCAGCCTCCGCTTCGACCTGCAGGCGGCGCTGCTCGGCCTCGGCCTCCTGCTGGCGCTGCTGTTCGGCTTCTTCGCGCTGGCGCGCCTCTTCCTGGCGACGGCGCTCGGCTTCGACGCGCTCGGTCTCTTCGTGCTCGCGCTGCTGCTGGGATTCCTGCAGCTTGCGCAGCGCGTCCTCGCGCTCATGGTCCGCACCGGCTTCCTCGGCGATGACGCTGCGCTTGACGTAGGTGCGCTTGGCGCGCACTTCCACGTTCACCGTCTTGGCGCCACCGGCGCCGCGGCCACCCGGCGTGGATACCTTCAGCTCGCTGACCTTGCGGCGCTTGAGCGTGATCTGGCGCGGCGAGCTGTCCTCGGCCTCGGCAGCCTCTTCGCTCTTGCCGTGCGTGCGGCGCAGGAATCCGAGCAGCTTCACCTTCTCGGTGCTGCTGATGACCTGCTCCGGATCGGAGAATTTCATGCCGGCTTCGGCCAGCTGCCCAAGCAGCCTGTCCACCGGCAAGCCAAGTACCTTGGCGAGTTGTTTGATCGTTACGTCCGACATCGTGTTCTTTCTCCGCCGTTCCCGCGCTTACCCCGAGCGACCCACGGCCGCCCGGATACCGCCATCCCTGGTGGAAGCCTTTCGGGCTTCCCTCGGCGCGCCCATCCGGGGCGCGGCCGTCCGCGGTTAGCCGCCCTTCTCCAGCCGCTCGATCATGGGCCTGCGTGCTTCCATGATCAGCTTCGCGGCGAGGTCTTCGTCCACACCCTCGATATCGATCAGGTCGTCGACGGCGAGGTCGGCAAGGTCGTCCAGCGTCACCACTTCACGCTCGGCCAGCGCATAGGCGATCGACTCGCTCATGCCCGGCAGCGCCAGCAGGTCTTCCGACGGCTCGTTCACGCCTTCTTCCACCGCCAGGGCCTCGGTCAGCAGCGCATCGCGGGCGCGGGCGCGGAGTTCCTCGACGATGTCCTCGTCGAAACCTTCCACCGCCAGCAGCTCGGCGCTGGGCACGTAGGCGATTTCCTCGATGCTCGAGAAGCCTTCCTGCACCAGGATGTTGGCAATTTCCTGGTCCACCTCGAGCTTCTCCATGAACAGCTGGCGCGCGGCCTCCTGCTCGGCTTCGCTCTTGGCGGCAACCTGGTCCTGCGTCATCACGTTGAGCTGCCAGCCGGTGAGCTTGCTGGCCAGGCGCACGTTCTGACCGCCGCGGCCGATCGCCTGGGACAGTTTGTCTTCGGCCACCGCGATGTCCATGGAGTGTTTCTCCTCGTCCATGATGATGGACTGGACTTCGGCCGGCGCCATCGCGTTGATGACGTACTGAGCCTGGTTCTCGTGCCACAGGATGATGTCCACGCGCTCGCCGTTGAGCTCGTTGGACACCGCCTGCACGCGCGAACCGCGCATGCCGATGCACGCGCCGATGGGATCGGTGCGGCTGTCATGGGCCACCACGGCGATCTTGGCGCGATCGCCCGGATCGCGGGCGCAGCCCTTGATCTCGACCAGGCCCTGGCCGACTTCCGGTACCTCGAGCTTGAACAGCTCGATCATGAATTCCGGCGCCGCGCGCGAGACGAACAGCTGCGGGCCGCGGATTTCCGACTTCACTTCGTGCAGATAGCCGCGCACGCGGTCGCCGACGCGATGCGATTCGCGCGGGATGGTCTTGTCGCGCGGAATGAACGCTTCGGCGTTGCCGCCCAGGTCCAGGTAGACGTTGCCGCGCTCGACGCGCTTGACGATGCCGGTGATCAGCTCGCCCACGCGATCCTTGTAGGCGTCCACCACCTGCTGGCGTTCGGCTTCGCGCACGCGCTGCACGATCACCTGCTTGGCGGCCTGCGCAGCGATGCGACCGAACTCCGCGTTCTCGATCTGCTGCTCGATGTGCTCGCCTACCTGCGCATCGGCGCGCTCGTCGGTCGCGTCCATCAGGCGCAGCTGGCGGAACGGCGATTCCATCTCGCCGTCGTCGGCAATCACTTCCCAGCGACGGAACGTTTCGTACTCACCGCTCGTGCGATTGATCGACACGCGGATGTCCGGATCTTCCTCCGGATAGCGCTTTTTAGCGGCGGACGCCAGCGCGGCCTCCATCGCCTGGAAGATCACTTCGCGCGGCACGCCCTTTTCGTTGGCAACCGCGTCGACGACCAGCAACAGTTCTTTGCTCATTGCAGCAACTCCGTAGACGCCCTTCCGACGCCCGATCGCTTGATGGATTACTTGGCCTTCTTGGCCGGCTTCTTGCCGGGCTTGGGCTGCGGCACGTAGCCGAGCGCTGCCCAGTCCGGCACCACGCGCGCGCTTTCCACCGCGTCATGCTCGAACTCGAACACTTTCCCCTCGGCTTCCAGCGAAATGCGCTCGCCTTCCACCTTCAATACCTTGCCGCGCAGGCGGCGACGACCTTCGATCGGCGCCTTCAGCAGCACTTTCACTTCCTTCCCGGCCACCTTGTCGAACTGGGCGGCCGTGAACAACGGACGGTCGATGCCCGGCGAGGACACTTCCAGCAGGTAATGCCCCGGAATCGGATCCTCTACGTCGAGCATGGCCGACAACTCGCGGCTGGCAGCCTCGCAATCGTCGAGAGTGACCTCCCGCCCTTCCACGTCCAGATAAACGCGCAGGGTACTCTGCCCCTGCGACGGGGAGAACTCCACGCCAAGGCATTCCAGCCCCAGATCGGCCAGTACCTCGGTGAAGCGTTGTGCCAGTGCCTGCGTGTCCATAACCGTCTTTTTCTACCGTCGCCAGAAACAAAAAATGGGCGCTGACGGCCCATTCCCTTATCTCGCCGATGTCCCGACTCTTCCGGCTTCTTTCCGGGCGTATCCGCGCAAAACCGGCATTCATACCAAGCCGGATGTGACGAAGACGCGACGCATCCTTGCGCCCAACAAAAAAGCCTCACGAGGAGGCTTTCTTGTTCAAAGAAAGATCCGGTAGCGGGGAAACGGGTACGCCGATGAGGCGCTTCACCGTTCCGCTTAGGCCGCTGCAGAGTTCGCGAAGCATAGTCGGATCAAGTCGATTTTGCAACATTCGAGCCGCCGAATGCGGGATTTGGCACGGCAGCGCGACGCCCGCCGCGATCGGGTCTCCTCGCCGGCCTGAAAGCGCCAGGCCCAAGGAATCATTGCCAGGGAATATCCCGTAGTCGCACTTCTCTTCCACCTTCTCGGGATGCCCTGGTCGAGTTGGCAAAGACCCAGCGCGCCATCTCCAGTCGCAGGTGCCCAGGCCCGCGCATCACCCGACATCGCCATGTACACCGGATCGAGCGGAAACCCTCTGGCATACACATCCCGCAGATGCTTGGCCAGATCGCCCAAGCGGGCGCATTCGTCAATCGACAGGCCCAGGCCGGAAACCCGGACGGACTGGCCCGCCATGCAGGTGAGCAGAAACAACCGTGGTCATTTGCTTCACGCGAAGGGGCTCCTCTGAGAGGCCGGCATGCGGGCCGAGGCGCCAGGGTCCGGGGCGACCTTGCCCGGAATCGATTTGCATCGCGCCCTTCGCTCGAAACATCCGGCGTGGGCGACATGCACCGCGTTCGACGCAAAAAAAATCGGCGCTATGAAGGCGCCGATTCGAATGTGGTAGCGGGGGCAGGATTCGAACCTGCGACCTTCGGGTTATGAGCCCGACGAGCTGCCAGACTGCTCCACCCCGCACCAGGAATTTGAAAGTTTAGCCAGCTGGCCGAATTCTTGCAAGAGTTTTACCGACTTCGTTTTGAATTTTTTTTGTCGGCAGAACGAAACGTCGATGACGGCAAGCGGCGGCGCGTATCGCCGCCTGCGCAATCAACCCGGAAACACGCTCCGGCACCAGCCGAGCAGCGGGCCCCAGAACAGGCCGAGCACCAGCAAGGTCAGCGCGTTGAGCGAAAGCACCAGACGCACGGACGGGTCCTGTTGCATCTTCAACTCCGTGCCTTCTACCGGCTTGTCGAAGTACATGACCTTCACCACGCGCAGGTAGTAGTACAGGCCGATGATCGCGAACACGGCGCCGACGATAGCCAGCCACAGCAGGCCGGCATGGATGGCCGACTGCAGCACCAGCAGCTTCGCGAAGAAGCCGAACAGTGGCGGCACGCCAGCCAGCGAGAACATCACCAGCATCATCAGGAAGGCCATCCACGGCGAACGCTGGTTGAGGCCCTTGAGGTCGTCGATCTCTTCGCACTCGAAACCCGCGCGGGCCAGCGCCAGGATCACGCCGAAGGCGGCCGTGCCCATCAGCGCGTAGCTGATGGCATAGAACAGCGCCGAGGCGTAGCCTTCCGGACCGGCGTTCACCAGGCCCAGCAGCAGGTAGCCCATGTGCGAGATGGTCGAATATGCCAACAGGCGCTTCAGGTTGGTCTGCACGATCGCGACGAGGTTGCCGATCGCCAGCGACAGTACCGCCAGCGCGGCGAGCATCTGCTGCCAATGCTGCGCGAGGTCACCCAGGCCGGAATCCAGCAGGCGATACGCCATGCCGAACGCGGCAAGCTTGGGCGCGGAACCGATGAAAATGGTCACCGCGGTCGGCGAGCCCTGGTAGACATCCGGAATCCACATGTGGAACGGCGCAGCACCCAGCTTGAAGCCGATACCCACGATCATGAAGATCATGCCGAACAGCAGCAGGCTCTTCATGGTGGCGTGCCCGGCCGCACTGTGCAGGGTCGCCAGGTCCAGGGTGCCGGTAGCGCCATAGACCATCGACATGCCGTACAGCAGCATGCCCGAGGCCAGCGCGCCCAGCACGAAGTACTTCACTGCCGCCTCGGAAGACAGGCGGGAATCCCGGTTGAGAGCAACCAGGGCGTACGACGACAGCGTCAGCAGTTCCAGACCCAGGTACACCGTCACCAGGCTGCCGGCGGAGACCAGCAGCATCACGCCGATCACCGCGAAGATCATTAGGGTGTAGAACTCGCCCACGAACAGCTTGCGATCAGTCAGGTACGGACGCGCGTAGACGAAGATCAGCGCAACGCTGAGCAGCGCGAAGACCTTGAGGATCTCCGCCACGCCGTCGCGGATGAACATACCCGCGAATGCCTGCACCGGCTGGGCCGGCTGGCCGGAGATCACCAGGTAGATGCCGACAAGCACAACGGCGATCGACAACCAGTGCAGCATGCCCCGCTGCTCCGGCTTCATGAAGGCGTCCAGCAGCAGCAGGAGGCACGCCGCCGCCACCAGATACAGCTCCGGCAGCATGATCAGAATGTCATTGATGTTCGGCATGGTCATTCTCAGATCTTGTGGTTGCCAAGCTGCTGCACCAGCTGCGTGACGGAGCTGTCCATCAGATGGACCAGCGGCTGCGGCCAGACGCCCAGGGCGATGACGGCCGCGGCGAAGGCGATCAGCACGAAAGCCTCGCGGCCATTGATGTCCTTCATCTCGGCTACGTGCGGATTGGTCACTTCGCCCCACAGCACGCGCTTGACCATCCACAGGGTATAGGCCGCGCCGATGATCAGGGTGAAGGCAGCGAACAGCGCGATCCACGGATTGGCCTGGAAACTGGCCAGGATCACCTGGAACTCGCCGACGAAGCCGCTGGTGCCCGGCAGGCCGCTATTGGCCATGGCGAACAGCACGTAGAAGAAGCCGAACCACGGCATCACGTTGATGACGCCGCCGTAGTCCTTGATCTGGCGAGTATGCAAGCGGTCGTACAGCACGCCGATGCAGGAGAACATCGCGCCCGATACGAAGCCGTGCGAAATCATCTGCACCATCGCGCCCTGCATGCCGAGCTTGGCGGCATCGACGTTGCCGGCGCCGCGCACCAGCATGAAGGCGATGAAGATGCCCAGGGTGACGAAGCCCATGTGCGCCACGGACGAATACGCCACCAGCTTCTTCATGTCGTCCTGCACGAGCGCGATGTAGCCGATGTAGACCACCGCGATCAGGCTTAGGCCGATCACCAGCCAGGCATAGGCCTCAGACGCATCCGGCACGATCGGCAGCGAGAAGCGCAGGAAACCGTATCCGCCGATCTTCAGCATCACCGCGGCCAGCACCACGGAGCCGCCGGTCGGCGCCTCCACGTGTGCATCCGGTAACCAGGTGTGCACCGGCACCATCGGCACCTTCACCGCGAAGGCGGCGAGGAAGGCGAAGAACAGCCAGGTCTGCTCCTGCATAGTCAGCGGCAGCGCCGCCAGGGTCTGCAGGTCGAACGAGCCCGCCTTCAGGTACAGGTAGATCAGGCCCACCAGCATGAAGATGGAGCCCAGGAACGTATAGATGAAGAACTTCAGCGTCGCATAGACGCGGCGCGGACCACCCCAGATGCCGATGAGGATGAACATCGGGATCAGCATGGCCTCGAAGAACACGTAGAACAGCAATGCGTCCGTCGCGCAGAACACGCCGATCATCAGGCCTTCGAGCACCAGCATGGCGGCCATGTATTGGTGCGGCTTGTTCTGGATGACTTCCCAGGCGCCCACGATGACCAGGATGCCGACGAAAGTGGTCAGCAGGATCAGGGCGACGGAGATGCCGTCCACCGCAAGGCTGTAGTGGACGCCGAGCGAGGCGATCCACATATGGCTCTCACCGAGCTGCTTGGCGCTATCCGCCGCGTTGTACTGCGGCAGCAGGAACAGGCTGAGCACGAAGGTGAGCACGGCCACCAGCAGCGAGATCCACCGCGCGGCATTCGGTCGGCCGGAGCCGGCCAGCAGCACGGGGATGGCACCGACGATCGGGAGCCAGATCAGCAGGCTGAGCAAGTGATTGAACATGGAGCTGGGTTCCCTTATTGCCCGACCAGCCAATACCCGCCGAGCAGCAGGATCAGGCCGAGGATCATCGCGAAGGCATAGTGATAGAGGTAGCCGGACTGCAGCGCCCGGACCACGCCGGCGATGCGCTGGACCAGCGAGGCCGAGCCGTTCACCAGCGCGCCATCGATCACGGCCGCGTCACCGCCCTTCCACAGCGCCCGGCCGAGCTTGACGCCGCCCTTGGCGAACACTGCGAAGTAGACGTCGTCGATCCAGTACTTGCGGTCGAGGATGGTCCACAGCGGCTTGACTGCGCTCTTGATCTTGTCGGCGACGGCCGGATTGAACAGGTAGATGTAGGTCTGGATGATGAACGCCGCCAGCACCAGGAAGAACGGCCACTGGGTGAAGCCGTGCAGCGCCATGGCCATCCAGCCGTGGAACTCATGGCCGAGTTCGGCCAGCACATCGTTGGCCTCGTTGACGTGGATGGCACCGCCGAACCAACCGCCGTAGAGCATCGACTTGATGCCGATGGCACCGATCACCACGGACGGAATCGCCAGCAGCACCAGCGGCAGCGTCACCACCCAGGGCGACTCCTTCGGCGCATGGTGCAGCACGCCCGGCTCATGGTGGCCGTGATCGTCGTGATGCTCGTCGTGGTGGTCGTCATGATGACCGTGGCCATGGCCGTGGTCGGCAACGACGGTGAAGCGCTCCTTGCCATGGAAGGTCAGGTACATCTGGCGGAACGTGTACAAGGCGGTCACGAAAGCGCCGATCAGCACGCAGGCGTAAGCGTACTGCGCGCCCCAGCGATGTGACTCGCCCACCGCCTCGATGATGGCGTCCTTGGAGTAGAAGCCCGCGAAGAACGGTACGCCGCACAGCGCCAGCGAACCGATCCACATGGTGATCCAGGTGACCGGCATGTACTTGCGCAGGCCGCCCATATAGCGCATGTCCTGCTCATGATGCATGGCAATGATCACCGAGCCCGCACCCAGGAACAGCAGCGCCTTGAAGAAGGCGTGGGTCATCAGGTGGAACACCGCGCCGGAGTACGCCGAGACGCCCAGCGCCACGGTCATGTAGCCCAGCTGCGACAGCGTGGAATACGCCACCACGCGCTTAATGTCGTTCTGCACGATGCCGATCAGGCCGGTGAACAGCGCGCCGGTAGCGCCGATCACCATGATGAAGCTCAGCGCGCCCTCCGACAGCTCGAAGATCGGCGACATGCGGGCGACCATGAAAATGCCCGCGGTCACCATCGTGGCCGCGTGGATCAGCGCCGAGATGGGAGTCGGACCTTCCATCGAGTCCGGCAGCCACACGTGCAGCGGCACCTGGGCCGACTTGCCCATCGCACCGATGAACAGCAGCACGCCGATCACGGTGGCGGCATCCCAGGCGTGGTTCTGGGTGATCTGCAGAGTCTTGCCGACCAGGGTCGGCGCGTTGGCGAACGCGGTCGAGTAGTCCAGCGTACCCAGGAAATACAGGATCGCCGCGATGCCGAGCAGGAAGCCGAAATCGCCGACGCGGTTGACCAGGAATGCCTTGAGGTTGGCGAAGATCGCCGTCGGGCGCTTGAACCAGAAACCGATCAGCAGATACGAGACCAGGCCCACCGCCTCCCAGCCGAAGAACAGCTGCATGAAGTTGTTGCTCATCACGAGCATCAACATCGAGAAGGTGAACAGCGAGATGTAGCTGAAGAAGCGCTGGTAGCCGTCGTCATCCGCCATATAGCCGATGGTGTAGATATGCACCAGCAGCGATACGAAGGTAACTACCACCATCATCATGGCGGAGAGCTTGTCGATCAGGAAGCCGACGCTGGCCGTGTACTTGCCGATCTCGAACCAGGTGTAGATGTTCTGGTTGTAGACCGGCACGGCGCCCGTGCTCAACTGATACAGCACGTACATCGACAGGCCACAGGAAATGGCCACGCCGAGGATGGTGGCGCTGTGCGCGCCCGCGCGCCCGATGAACCGGCCGAGGAAGCCGGCGAGCAAACAACCGACCAGCGGCGCCAGCGCGATGATCAGCAGAATGGAGGTGGAGATTCCCATCGGCTCAGCCCTTCATGCTGTCGATTTCGGCGATGTTGATCGTGCTGCGGTTGCGGAACAGCAGGACCAGGATCGCCAGGCCAATGGCGGTTTCCGCCGCGGCCACGGTAAGGATGAAGAACACGAACACCTGGCCGGCCACGTCGCCGAGAAAGCGCGAGAAAGCCACGAAGTTGATGTTCACGGCCAGCAGCATCAGCTCGATCGACATCAGCAGCACGATGACGTTCTTGCGATTGATGAACAGGCTGGCCACCGCGATGCAGAACAGCACCGCGCCAAGCACGATGAAGTGCGAAAGCGTGATCATGGCGTGGTCTCCTGGTTCGTGGCCTGGTCCGGGCGTTCCGCCGCCATCTTGATGATGCGGACGCGATCGCTGGCCTTGACCGCGACCTGCTGCGAGGCCGACTGGTGGCGCACGCCGCCGCGGTGGCGTAGGGTCAGCGCCACGGCGGCGACCACGCCCACGGTCAGGATCAGCGCCGCGATTTCGAACGGCAGCAGGAACTTCGTGTAAAGGGCCTGGCCCAGCCATTCGGTGTTGGACAGGCCAGCGGCGGTAGCGGGGTTGGCGCCCATCACGGCCTCGTGCATGGTGCGCACGCCGATCAGGGCCAGCATCTCGACCAGCATCACCAAGGCCACCACGATGCCCACGGGCAGGTAGCGGATGAAGCCTTCGCGGACCTGCTCCTGCTTGATGTCGAGCATCATCACCACGAACAGGAACAGCACCATCACCGCGCCGACGTAGACGACGATGAGCGCGATGGCGAGGAACTCCGCCTCGGCCAGCAGCCAGATGCAGGCCGTGCTGAAGAAGGTCAGCACCAGCGAGAGCACGGCATGCACCGAGTTGCGCAGCGTGATGACGCCCAGGGCCGCGACGACGGTGACCGCCGCGAACGCGTAGAAACAGACGAGTTGGAACACAGACGGATCGATCACGGTTGTGTCCTTTAGCGATACGCGGCGTCTTGAGCGCGAGCGGCGGCGACGTCTTGCTCGAAGCGGTCGCCAATGGCGAGCAGCTGCGGCTTGGTCACGACGTTCTCGCCACGCTTCTCGAAGTGGTATTCGTGCACATGCGTCTCGACGATCGAGTCCACCGGGCAGCTCTCCTCGCAGAAACCGCAGAAGATGCACTTGAACAGGTCGATGTCATAGCGCGTGGTACGGCGCTGACCGTCGCTCTCGCGAGGCGCGGAGTCGATGGTGATTGCCAGCGCCGGGCACACCGCCTCGCACAGCTTGCACGCGATGCAACGCTCTTCGCCGTTGGGGTAGCGGCGCAGCGCATGCAGACCGCGGAAGCGGTTCGACTTGGGGATGTGCTCCATCGGGTAGCGCATCGTGTACTTGGGGCTGAACATGTAGCGCATGGTCAAGCTCATACCCTTGACCAGCTCGATGAGCAGGAGGCTCTTGAAGTAGTTGGTAATGCCGGACATGGTTTTTCTTCAGCCTCCCGTGCCGATGCTGACCCAGCCGAAGTACTTCATGCAGCCGGCGACGAGGACCCAGACGATGGTGATGGGAATGAACACCTTCCAGCCCAGACGCATGATCTGGTCGTAGCGGTAGCGCGGGAAGCTGGCGCGGAACCACAGGAACAGGAAGGCGAAGGCGAAGGCCTTGATGAACAGCCAGAAGAAGCTGCCCTGCCCGATCCAGCCCCACGAGGGCGGGAACGGCGACAGCCAGCCGCCCATGAACAGGATCGAGGCCAGGAAGCTGACCAGGATCATGTTGGCGTATTCGGCCAGGAAGAAGATCGCGAACGCCGAGCCGGAGTACTCCACGTGGAAACCGGCGACGATCTCGGACTCGCCTTCCGCCACGTCGAACGGCGCGCGGTTGGTCTCGGCGACACCGGAAATGAAGTAGATGACGAACACCGGCAGCAACGGCCACATGAACCACTCGAGGAAGCCCTTGCCGCCCGCCTGCGCATGCACGATGTCGGTCAGGTTCAGGCTGCCGGCCAGCACCAGCACACAGACTAGGCACAGGCCCATGGCCAGTTCGTAGGAGATCACCTGCGCCGCCGAACGCATCGCACCGAGCAGCGCGTAGCGCGAGTTGGAAGCCCAGCCCGCCAGGATGATGCCGTACACGCCCAGCGAGGTCATCGCCAGCAGGTACAGCACACCCGCGTTGACGTTGGCCAGCACCAGCTTGTCGTTGAATGGAATCACCGCCCACGCCGCGAACGCCGGCACCAGGGCCAGCAGCGGCGCCAGGTAGTACAGGAACTTGTTCGCGTTGCTGGGAAGGATCACTTCCTTGATCAGCAGCTTGACTACGTCCGCGAAGGCCTGCAGCAGGCCCAGGGGACCGACCTTGTTCGGCCCCATGCGCACGTGCATCCAGCCGATGACCTTGCGCTCCCAGTACACGAACATCGCCACCGCCAGGATCACCGGAACGGCGATGCACAGGATGTAGATGACCGGCCAGACGAGCTGGTTGAGGATCTGTTCGCCCATGGCTTACGCCTTGCTCAAGGTGATGGCCGCGCCGTAAGGCGGCAGCGTGGCGGTGAGTTCGTGCGCGGCTTCGATCCAGGCGGTGCCGTCCGGCACCGACTCGTCGATCGCCACCGGCAGCGTGACCTTGCCGACGTGCACCGAAGCGCCGTCGGCCAGACCCTGGCGCTGCGCTTCAGCCGGGCTCAGGCGCACCGCCGGCTCGCGGTTCAGCGGATGGGCGCCGAGCGCGCTCGCGCGACGCAGCACGGCATCGGAGCGGTACATCGGCCAGGTGGCCAGACGGGTCAGGCCATCGGCCGAGGCGCGCGGCGCCAGACCATCGCGCACGACGGGAGCGCGGTCGACGATGCCGTCGCGCAGGCCGGCCAGATCGTCGAACTCGAAGCCGGCCAGCTTCAGGCCGCCGCCGAGCGCACGCAGCACCTTCCAGCCCGGACGGGCGTCGCCGGGAGCGCGGGCGCCCTGCACCACGCTCTGCGCGAGGCCATCGACGTTGACCAGGGTGCCGTCGATTTCCGGCAGCAGCGCGATCGGCAGAATCACATCGGCCAGATCGCGCAGCGTCGGCGTGGCGTAAGCGGAGAACGCGACCACGCTTTCGGCGCCGGTCAGCGCCTGCATCGCGGCGCCGCCATCAGCGACGTCGTGCGGCAGTTCCACGCCGTACAGCACGTAGGCCTTGCGCGGCTGCGCCAGCATTGCCTGCGCGTCAAGGCCGCCCTGGCCCGGCAGCACGCCAACGCTGCTCAGACCCAGCGCGTTGGCGCCGACCGGCAGTTCGTTGTAGCCGGCGCCGGTGGCCTGGGCGATGAAGCGCGCGAGCGCACGCAGCCATGAGGCCTGCGAATGCGTCGCCGCGGCTTCGCCGAGGATCACTACGGCCTTGCCGGCCTTGAGCGCTTCGATCGCACCGCGATCGCCCTCGTCGGCCTGCACGGCGTCGATGGCGGAAGCGAGCGCGGCCGGTGCGGTGGCGCCGCCCTGCACCGCCGCCTTCGCCAGCGCCAGCAGCGCGTCGACCATGGCCTGCGGCGCGACGATTTCTTCGCCGGCGAGCGGGTAGTTGAAGTTGAAGCGCGCCGGGTTCACGGCGTAGACCTTGGCGCCTTTCTTCACCGCCTGGTGCACGCGGTGGTTGAGGAGCGGCATTTCGTAGCGCAGGTCCGAACCGACCAGCAGCGCGGCCTTGACCTTGTCGACCTCGGCCACCGGCAGGCCGAACGCCTGGGCGTGGGCCTGGTCGGCGAAGTCGGTCTGGCGCAGGCGGTGGTCGATATGCGCGCTGCCCAGGCCATGGGCCAGGCGTACCAGCAGGTCGCCTTCCTCATTGGTAGTGGCGGGCGAAACCAGGAAGCCGAGATCGCCGCTCGCCTTGGCCAGCGCTTCGCCGGCGACGCTCAGCGCATCTTCCCAGGTGGTCGACTGCCACTGGCCGTTGCGCTTGACCTGCGGCGCGGTGATGCGGTCGGCCGCATACATGCCCTGGTGGCTGTAGCGGTCGCGGTCGGACAGCCAGCACTCGTTGATCGACTCGTTGTCGCGCGGCACGGTGCGCAGCACTTCGCCGCGGCGGGTGTGCAGCCACAGATTGGAACCGAGCGCGTCGTGGTAGGCCACGGACGGCTTGGCGACCAGCTCCCAGGCGCGCGCCTTGAACTGGAACGGCTTGTTGGTGAGCGCACCGACCGGGCACACGTCGATCACATTGCCCGACAGCTCGGTCTCGAGCGCCTTGCCGATGTACGTGCCGATCTGCAGGTTGTCGCCACGGCTCATCCCACCGAGCTCGTACGTGCCGGCGATCTCGCTGGTGAAGCGCACGCAGCGCGTGCACTGGATGCAGCGGGTCATCTCGGTGGCAACCAGCGGGCCGAGGTTCTCGTCCGCGATGGTGCGCTTGCGCTCGGTGTAGCGCGACACGCTGCGGCCATAGCCCAGGGCCACGTCCTGCAGCTCGCACTCGCCACCCTGGTCGCAGATCGGGCAGTCCAGCGGATGGTTGATCAGCAGGAACTCCATCACGTCGCGCTGGAACTTCAGCGCGCCGGCGGAACGGGTGGTGACCTTCATGCCCTCGGCCACCGGCGTGGCACAGGCCGGCTGCGGCTTGGGCATCGGCTTGCCACCCATCTCCACTTCCACCAGGCACATGCGGCAGTTGGCGGCAATGGGAAGCTTGCGGTGGTAGCAGAAGCGCGGGATGGCAACGCCAATGGCGTCCGCCGCCTCGATGATCATGGCGCCCTTGCGGATCTGCGTGGGCTTGCCGTCGATCTCGACGTTCAGCAGGTCGGGCGGCGTATTGTTCACTGGCTGCGCACTCATGCAGCGACTCCCATCTGGTCGTCGACAATCGACCGACCATTGACGATGTAGTACTCGAACTCATCCCAGAACTGGCGCAGGAAGCCCTGCACCGGCCACGCCGCGGCTTCGCCGAAGGCGCAGATGGTGTGGCCTTCGATCTGGCCGGCGATGGCCTTCAGGCGATGCAGGTCTTCCATCGTGCCCTGCCCGTCCACGATGCGGGTCAGCACGCGGTGCATCCAGCCGGTGCCTTCGCGGCACGGCGTGCACTGGCCGCAGGATTCCTTGTGGAAGAACTGCGAGATGCGGCGGGTGAAGCGCACGGTGCACACGGTGTCGTCCAGCACCACGATGGCGCCGGAGCCCAGGCCTGTCTTGAGGTCGCGCAAGGTGTCGTAGTCGAACGGCAAACCCTTCAGCTGCTCGGCTCGCAGCACCGGCATGGATACGCCGCCCGGGATCGCGCCCTTGAGCTTGCGGCCCGGACGCAGGCCGCCGGCCATTTCCAGCAATTCGTCGAAGGTGGTGCCCAGCGGCACTTCGAAGTTGCCGCCCTTCTGCACGCAGCCGGAGACCGAGAAGATCTTCGGGCCGCCGTTCTTGGTCTTGCTCTGCGCCAGGAACCAGTCCGCGCCCTTGCGCAGGATCGCCGGTACCGAGGCGTAGGTTTCGGTGTTGTTGATGGTCGAGGGCTTGCCGTACAGGCCGAAATTGGCGGGGAACGGCGGCTTGAAGCGCGGCTGGCCCTTCTTGCCTTCCAGCGATTCCATCAGCGCGGTTTCTTCGCCGCAGATGTAGGCGCCGGCGCCGAGCGCGCCGTAGATGTCCACGTCAATGCCGGTGCCCTGGATATTCTTGCCCAACAGGCCGGCGGCGTAGGCTTCCTTCAGCGCCTCTTCGAAATGCTCGTAAGGCTCGTGGTGGAACTCGCCGCGCAGGTAGTTGTACGCCGCGGTGGAACCGGTGCAGTAGCAGGCGATCGCCATGCCCTCGATCACCGCATGCGGGTTGAAGCGCAGGATGTCGCGGTCCTTGCAGGTACCCGGCTCCGACTCGTCGGAGTTGCAGAGGATGTACTTCTGCATGTTGCCCTTGGGCATGAAGGACCACTTCAGGCCGGTTGGGAAGCCTGCGCCGCCGCGGCCGCGCAGATTGCTCTTCTTGATCTCTTCGATCAGCGCGTTCGGGTCGGGCTTCTCGGCGAGGATCTTCTTCCACGCCTCGTAGCCACCGACCTGGGTGTAACTGTCCATCGCCCACGGCTTGTCGAAATGCAGCGTGGTGTAGACGACCTGGTGTTCCTTGGGTGCCGGACCGTATGCCATGACGCCCTGCCCTTACTTGAGACCGTCGAGGATCTCATCGATCTTCTCGATCGTGAGACGCTCGTGGTAATGCCCATTGACCGTCATCGCCGGCGCGCAGGCGCAGGCGGCGATGCACTCTTCTTCGCGCTTGAGATAGACGCGGCCGTCCGGCGTGCTCTCGCCCAGCTTGACGCCCAGCTTCTTCTCGCAGTGCTTCACCAGCTCCTCGGCACCATTGAGCCAGCAGGAAATGTTGGTGCAGATGGCGACGTTGTTGCGGCCGACCGGCTTGGTCTCCAGCATCGAATAGAAGCTGGCCACCTCGTATGCCCACACGGCGGGCAGTTCGAGGTACTTGGCGACGGCGGTGATCAGCTCGTCGGTAAGGAAGCCCTGGTTCTGCTCCTGGGCGGCGAACAGCGCCTGGATCAGCGCGGAACGCTTGCGGTCCGGCGGGAATTTCGCGACCCACTCGTCGATGTGATGGCGGGTGTGGTCATTGAGCTCGACGAGCGGGTCGACGTTCTTGACCTGCTCGTAATTTCCGGTGGCTTTCATGCGTATGCTCCCGTCGGCTCAGCGATCGACTTCGCCGAACACGAGGTCATAGGTGCCGATCATCGCCACCACGTCGGCCAGCATGTGGCCGCTCACGATGGGATCGATCGACGACAGATGGGCAAAGCCCGGCGCGCGCAAGTGCACGCGGAACGGCTTGTTGGCGCCGTCGGAGACGAGGTAGCAGCCAAACTCGCCCTTGGGCGCCTCGACCGCGCAATAGGTCTCGCCGGCCGGCACGCCGTAGCCCTCGGTGAACAGTTTGAAGTGGTGGATGAGCGCTTCCATGTCCTCCTTCATGGCCTCGCGCTTGGGCGGCGCGACCTTGAAGTTTTCCACCATCACCGGGCCCGGGTTGGCGCGCAGCCATTCCACGCACTGCTTGATGATGCGGTTGGACTGGCGCATCTCTTCCACGCGCACCAGGTAACGGTCGTAGCAGTCGCCATTGACGCCGACCGGGATGTCGAAATCCATCTCCGCGTACTTGGCGTAGGGCTGCTTCTTGCGCAGGTCCCAGGCCACGCCCGAGCCGCGGATCATCGCGCCGGTCATGCCCCACTGCTGGGCCAGTTCCGGCGAAATCACGCCGATGCCGACGGTGCGCTGCTTCCAGATGCGGTTATTGGTGAGCAGTTCCTCGTACTCGTCCACCTTCGACGGGAAGTCGGCGGTAAAGGCGTCGAGGAAGTCGAGCATGGAACCTTCGCGCCACGAGTTCAGGCGCTTGAGGTCCTTGCCCTTGTGCCAGGGCGACTCGCGGTACTGCGACATCTTTCCCGGCAGGTCACGGTAGACGCCGCCCGGACGGTAATACGTGGCGTGCATGCGCGCGCCCGAAACCGCCTCGTAGACGTCCATGAGCTCTTCGCGCTCGCGGAAGGCGTACAGGAACACCGCCATCGCACCCAGGTCGAGCGCGTTCGAACCGATCCACATCAGGTGGTTCAGGATGCGGGTGATCTCGTCGAACATGGTGCGGATGTACTGCGCACGCTCCGGTGCCTCGATGCCCAGCAGGGTCTCGATGGCGCGCACGTAGGCGTGCTCGTTGCACATCATGGACACGTAGTCCAGGCGATCCATGTAGCCGATCGACTGGTTGAACGGCTTGGATTCGGCCAGCTTTTCGGTGCCGCGGTGAAGCAGACCTACGTGCGGGTCGGCGCGGACGATCGTCTCGCCATCCATCTCCAGCACCAGGCGCAGCACACCGTGCGCGGCCGGATGCTGCGGGCCGAAGTTCATCGTGTAGTTGCGGATTTCCTGCATGCTCAGTTCTCCCGCCAGTTGTCGGCGGCTTCGGCCTTGGCCTGCAACAGGTCGGCGTCGTCACGGATCACGCGCGGCACCAGCACGCGCGGCTCGATCGATACGGGTTCGTACACCACGCGCTTCTGCTCGGGGTCGTAACGGACCTCGACGTTGCCGATCAGCGGGAAGTCCTTGCGGAACGGATGGCCGACGAAACCGTAGTCGGTGAGGATGCGGCGCAGGTCCGGATGGCCTTCGAAGATGATGCCGTACAGGTCGAACGCCTCGCGTTCGAACCAGTTCGAACCAGCCCACACACCGGTCACCGAGGGCACCACCGGCAGGGTGTCGTCTTCGCAGAACACGCGCAGGCGCAGGCGCTGGTTGTTCTCGATCGACAGCAGATGGATGACGGCAGCGAAACGGCGCGGCTGGTTCACTTCGCGCGGGCGGTCGGCCCACTTGAAGCGGCCCATGGCCTCGCCTTCCACGCCACGGGAGAAACCGGTGCCGGACACCGTGTCGGTATCCCACTCGGTCTGGCCGTAGCCCAGGTAGTCGATGCCGCACAGGTCGACCAGTTCGCCGAAGCGGAAGGCCGATTCGTCGCGCAGCGCGGTGGCTACCGCGATCAGGTCGGCCGCGGCCACCTCGGCGGTGACTTCGGTGCGGACGACCGTGATCTTCAACGTGTCGCCGAATCGCGCGGACAGGCGCTCGGCCAGCGAGTTCGTTTGCGTTTCGCTCATGGCTGCTGCCTCAGGACCGCGCGATGGTGCTGGTGCGGCGGATCTTCTTCTGCAACTGCAGGATGCCGTGGATCAGGGCCTCGGCCGTCGGCGGGCAGCCCGGCACGTAGATGTCCACCGGCACGATGCGGTCGCAGCCGCGCACCACCGAGTACGAGTAGTGGTAATAGCCGCCGCCGTTGGCGCAGCTACCCATGGAGATCACCCACTTGGGATCAGGCATCTGGTCGTAGACCTTGCGCAGCGCCGGAGCCATCTTGTTGACCAGGGTGCCGGCCACGATCATCACGTCGGACTGGCGCGGGCTGGGACGGAAGATCACGCCGTAGCGGTCCAGGTCCAGGCGCGCGGCGCCGGCATGCATCATCTCGACCGCGCAGCAGGCGAGACCGAACGTCATCGGCCACATCGAGCCCGTGCGCGCCCAGTTCATCAGCGCGTCGACGGAAGTGGTGGCGAAGCCGCGCTGGATGACGGGGTTGTCCCCCGCCGGGCGGAGAATGTCATCCACCAGGTTCAGCGGCTGCGGGTTGTGCATCACCCGGTCGAGCGAGGAGATCACTCCCATTCCAGTGCTCCCTTCTTCCACACGTAAGCGAAACCGATGACCAGGAGCAGCAGGAACAGCGCCATCTCCACGAGGGCGACGATGCCGATCTTGTCGAAGACCACCGCCCACGGGAAAAGGAAGGCGATTTCCAGGTCGAAGATGATGAAGAGAATCGCCAGCAGGTAATAGCGCACGTCGAAGCGCATGCGGGCGTCCTCGAAAGCCTCGAAGCCGCATTCGTACGGCGAGAGCTTTTCGGATTCGGGACGGCGCGGACCAGCCAGGAGGCCGATGGCCAGCAGGACGAGCCCTAAGCCCGTCGCGACGCCGATGAACAGCAGGATGGGCCAGTATTCGGCAAGCACGATGTCACGTACCTCCGCGCCGTCGGGGCGCATCAGTGACCGTCTGGGGAAAACGGTCCAGCTACTGGGATCGGCTGGCCCTTTCGGGGCCGTGGGCTAACCAGCCACGATCGCGCGCGTTGCAGGCACGAGCGTCCGACTTTCCACGATTGAATTCGGGAATCGGGACATTGTATCAGTGCGCTTAACAACAACAAGCCTTGACGGTTACTTCATCAAGCCTGGAAAAGGGCCCGGCTGGGCCTGCCGCAGGCCTTTTCGCCCAGGGATATCGAAGCCCGCAAACGTCGAGTCAACGCCTCGCGGCGTGAGGATGACGTCACATGGTGTGGGTCGGCCGCTCCGAACCGCTCATGCCCGCGAGGATGGCCTCGATGCGGGAGCGGGCCACTTCGCCGTCGGAGGAATCGTTGAATTGCACTCCGATGCCGGCGGTGCGATTGCCCTGGGCTCCCATCGGCGTCACCCATACCACCTTACCCGCCACGGAAAGGCGCTCGCCCTCGTCCGCCAGGTTCACCAGCAGCACGACTTCGTCGCCGAGGGAATAGCTCTGGGCCGTCGGGGCGAACAGGCCGCCATGCTTGAGGAACGGCATATACGCGTTGTAGAGCGCGGCCGTGTCCTTGATCTTCAGCGAAATGATGCCCTGTCGGGCCGCGATGGCCGGATTCATGTTGGTTCCCCGCGGGCCGTGGACGGTGCCGGCCCGATGCGGGCCATCCTAGCGAGCGACGCCGCCGGGCGTAAAGCGGCGCGGCCCGGGGGTGCGAGCCCGGTCACGGCCGATCGGCTACAGCTCGCACCATCCCCAGTGATCGAAGATCCACAAGGACGGCAGATCGACATGCAGCTTGGCGAACCGGGGTCCCGCCGTACGCGGGCGCTCCGTGAGCCGCCAGCTTCCGGACGGCTCGCGCGCCAGCGGCGCCCGTGACCACGGCCAGGTCCGCGCCCCTGCCCCATCGGCCACGGTCAGCTTGAGCCATGGGCGCATCGCCGCGGACGGCTGCCATGGCAGCACCCCGGAGCCGTCCGCCGCCTCCACCGTGCGGAAACCTTCGGGACGATCCGCCAGCCGGCGCATGCGCCCGCCGCTGAGAGCCATCTGGCTGCGGTGCTCCTCCAGCGCGGCCAGCTTGGTGTCGTGCATGGTAGCGGTAGAGGCAAGCGCGACAGGCTCGCCACGAGCCTCCGGGCGTCCATGCACCAGGTAGCTGAGCAGCAGCGGCGTCTCCCCTGCTCCCTCGGCCACCGCCAACCGCGCCAGGACGTGGGCGGCGCTGTGGTCGGGATGCCCATCGGCGAGCGATGGCAGGGCAACCACCGTCGGCCGGCAACGGGCCAGCTGCGCGCTCCATGCGCGGACCAGGCCCGGCAAGTCTTCGCGCAGCTGCGTGGTCACGCCTAGGTCCGGCAGCTCGAGCGGATGGAGCGCCTCCTCCGGCAGGCCCAGCCGTGCCAGCGCCCGCCCGACCTCTTGCCTGCGGCGCAGCCCCCAGCGGCGCCGGTCCGCGGGGCCAACCCAGAGCCGTCGCTCCAGCCAGCGCTGTGGCCAGGGATTGTTGTCGCCTGGGGTGAGCAAAAGAATGTCGACGGTGCCGCCCGCCGAGCGCACATGCTGGATCAGCTCGCCGGCGGCGATCGTTTCGTCGTCGGGGTGCGGCGCGATGACCAGAAGACGGGTCCGCGCATCGATCGTCACTCGCATGCGCCTGCCCCGACGTCGCCAGCGGCCGGGGGCGGAAGCACGGCCGGTCGCCAGCCGCGCTCCCAGGCCTGTCGCCAGACCAGGAGCAGCGCGTGATCGTTGCTTACGTCAATCCGATGTCTTCCCACGCCGAGATTCCATGAGTCACTGACGGCACCGCCGTCGATCGAAGCCCGCAGACGCTGCTTGCCGTCCGTCAATACATAGTCGCCCGGCAAGGCGAGGTCGACGGCGCGTGTTCCGCGCTCCGGGCGCAGGTACATGCCGGCCATCCAGACATCGCCGGCCAGCGGCAGGTAATGGTTCTCCACGAACGTATCGCTGGCAGGCGGCAGGCGGCGGCGAAGCACCAGCATGGTGCGATGCTGCACCAGCGCCTCGGCAATGGTATCGGGCATGTGCCCGCTGCGCAGGCGGAGCATCGCCATGCTTTCGATCACGGGGAAGTACGGCCGGGGGCGGAAGATGGCGTCGCCCTTCGCGTCCATCACCGTGTCCCCCGCGTCGGTATAGCGAAGAACCGCAGCCAGCTCGTCACGCTGCTCGGCGAGGCGGTCGAGCCACGGCGGCGCCGTCATGACCAGCGCCACGCATTCCATGCCGATGACAGCCTTCGCCAGGATCCGGCGGCGCAACGCGCTTTCCCGCAGCCACGGCAGCCGTGCGATGGCGCCGCAGAGCACCAGCACCAGCGGGGGAATCGCCGGCAGGAAATCCTGCGCCGTGATCAGCGGCCAGACGAACCAGACCAGCAGGAGGAACAGGCCCGCTTGCAGGGCGAGAAACACGGGCCAGTCGAAGACCTCGCGCGCCAGGCGGCGGACATGGCCGTACGCCAGGCGCACGCAAAGGCCGGAAAGCAGCAGGAAGAGTGCGAACTTGGGCAAGGCATAAGCCTTGCGCGCACCGCCGACGTTGTAGCCGACCAGCGCATACCAGGCCGGCCCAAGATCCCCGCGCCAGGCAAGCCACGCAGTGAACAAGGCCGGCACCAGCAACAACCCCGCCAGGCCGCATGCGATGGAACGGAACGGCGGGTTGCGTCTGCCCGCCGGACGCGCCAGGGAAACCACCACGCCCGCGAGCACGGCCAGGCACAGCAGCACCAGCGTCTTCTGCGACACCGACAGGGCGCCCCCCGCGAGCACGCCGGCGACGAACCAGCGCCAGGCCCGCGGCGGCGCGCCGGCCACCATGCCCAGGGCCGCCAGCCACAGCGCCATCCACATGTCGTCCGTGCGGAACTGGCCGCTCACCAGGAAGAAGCGTGGCACCAGCGCCACGATCAGCATGGCGTAGAACGCGATGTTGGGCGTATAGAGCCGGCGCCCCATCCGCCACACGGCGTACAGCGCAAGCGCATACCAGGCCTGCATCGACAGCCGCAGCCAGACGAGCGCGTCGGCGCGTTCGCCGATCGCGCGCAGCACCAGCGCGTGCAGCCCGCTGAAGAGCGGGCCGTGATTGTCGAAGACATCGCGATAGAGCCGCAGGCCCTGCGTCCACGCCCACGCCACGTGCGCGTGCTGCGCCTCGTCGGAGTTCAGCGGATAAGCGCTCAGCCATGCCAGGCGCATGGCGGCGAGAAGCGCCAGCGCCAGCCATGGCCACCTGACCGTGAAGGTTCTTTCCTTGCCCGAGCTCATCCGCCCAGCTTAAAAAAGCGGGCTGTCTGCGAGCTTTCCCGGAACGGAGGTCAACGCCAGCGCGACAGCAGCTCGAGCAGCAGCAGGTCGCCGCGCAGGGGACCACGCAGGGCGTCGCGAGTCTGATTCGCAGCGCGATACCAGTCATCCAGCGCCTCGGCATCCAGATGGCTGGCGAGCGGTCCGCTGCCTGCCGCCGCTCGGCCACGCGCTTCGTCGGCAGCCGCCTGCGCCGCGAACCACAGTCGCTGCTCCGGCTCGTTGTCCAGCCACCGACGCACGACTTCCATCGTTTCGCCGCGGCCAGCGGCCAGCGCGACGAGGTCCTTGCGCACTTCCTGGCGGCGAGCCAGCGCGCCTTCTACCGCCCAGGTCTTGGCCATGCCGGGATTGCCCCCGGCGGCGTCCAGCGCGGCCGCCGCATCCTTCACGCCTTCGGCCTGCAGCCAGGCCAGCGCCTCTTCGCGCGAAGGCAACTGGAATTCGATGCGCTGGCAACGGCTGCGGATGGTCTGCGGCATGCGCCAGGGCGCATCGGCGACGAGCAGGAGCAAGGTGTTCGGCGAAGGCTCCTCGAGGGTCTTGAGCAAGGCGTTCGCCGCCGCGGTATTCATGGCATCGGCCGGATCGATGCAGGCGACCTGCCAGCCGCCGAACTGGCTGGCCATGGCCAAGCGCGCGGAGAGATCGCGGATCTGGTCGACCACGATGTCGCTGCGCTGCGCCCCGTCCTTGCGCAACCCGAGGCCGAGCATGACCAGGTCCGGGTGCGTGCCCGCGTCGAGCAGCAGGCAGCTGCGGCACCGGCCGCAGGCCTCGCCTTCCACGGACTGTTCGCACAGCAGGCCGCGCACGAAGCGGCGCAGAAAGTCGCGCTTGCCCAGTCCCGCCGGACCGCACAGCAGCAGCGCGTGCGGCATGGCATCGCGGCGCCGGCGCGCCTGCAGCCGCTCCCAATGCTCCGCATGCCAGGGCATCGGACTCATGGTGCGGCCCCGAACAAGTGAGCGATGGCTTCCTCCGCGGCGCGCAGGACATCGGCCGGCGAGCCGTTGGCGTCGATCAGGCGGAAGCGCCCGGGATGCGCCGCGGCGCGCGCGCGATAAGCCGAGCGCACGCGCTCGAAGAACGCATCGGCCTCGACTTCGATACGGTCCGCGTCGCCTCTTCCGGCCGCGCGTGCGCGGCCGGTGGCGACCGGCAGGTCCAGCAGCAAGGTGATGTCCGGCGCCAAGCCGCCGGTCGCCCACTGCTCCAGCGCCGCGATCCGTTCGGCCGGCTGGCCGCGGCCGCCGCCCTGATAGGCGTAACTGGCATCGGTGAAGCGATCGCACAGCACCCAGCGTCCCGCCGCCAGCGCCGGTTCGATCACTTCGCGGACCAACTGGGCGCGCGAGGCGAACATCAGCAACAGCTCGGTCTCCGCCGCCATGTTTCGTCGCGCGGGGTCGAGCACGATGGCACGCACCGCCTCGCCGAGTTCGGTACCGCCCGGCTCGCGCGTCAATACCAGGTCGACACCATGTCGCTCGATGCAGGCGCGCAGACCGGCGAGCAATGTGCTCTTGCCGGCGCCTTCGCCGCCTTCAAGGCTGATGAACTTTCCACGTTCGTGATTCATTGGCACCGCTTCAACTGAAAGCACGCGACATGGCGATTGTGTTCTTCCAGTGTGCTGGAGAACACGTGGCTGCCGTCGCCACGCGAAACGAAATACAGCTCGCTGCCCTCGGCCGGATGCAAGGCAGCTTCCAGCGCCGGCCTGCCCGGAAGGGCGATCGGCGTAGGCGGCAGGCCCGGCCGCGTGTACGTGTTGTAGGGCGTATCCGTGGTCAGGTCGCTTCGGTGGATGTTGCCGGCGTAACTCTCGCCCATGCCGTAAATCACGGTGGGGTCGGTCTGCAGCAGCATGTGCGTGCGTAGCCTGCGGACGAACACGCCGGCGATGCGCGGACGCTCGTCGGCGCGGCCGGTCTCCTTCTCCACGATGGAAGCGAGGATCAGCGCCTCATATGGCGAGGCCAGCGGGAGATCCTTGTCGCGCTGCGCCCACAGCGAGTCCAGCGTCTTGGCCATCGCCGCGTACGCGCGCCGGAGAATGTCCAGGTCGCTATCGCCCTTCACGTAGGCATAGGTTTCCGGCAGGAAGCGGCCTTCGGGCATTTCCCCGGCGGCGCCGATCTTCTCCATCACACCGGCGTCGTCGAGCGCGGCGCCGTCCTGGCGCAGCTTGTCGGCCTTGGTCAGGGCATCGCGCAGTTCGCGGAAGGTCCAGCCGTCGACGATGGTGAAATGGCGCTGCACGACCTTGCCGGCGGCCATGTTGGAGAGCAGATCGCGCGGCGTCATGCCCGGCGCGAGCGCGTACTCGCCGGCATGCAGCCGACCGGCCACGCGCAACTGCTCGGCGAGCAGGCGCCAGTAAAGCGGATGCGCGCTGGTGACGCCTTGCGCGCGCAGCTGGGCGACGATCTCCTTCAGGCTGCTGCCGCGGCCGACGTCGATGCTCTGCCCCGTTCCCTGCACGCTGAGCGGCGACTGGCTGAAACGCGAGAAGCCGAGCCAGCCATAGGCCAGCGCACCGGCGGCTGCCAGCAGCACCAGAAGAATCAGGCCGCGCCATGGCGCGCGCCCCTGCATCGTGCGTCGTCTCATGCCTGCTCCGTCGGAAGACCCAGGCCGCGCCAGTGCGATTGCAGGGCGCGGGTGACCGGTCCGGGAACATACACGGTATCGGCCAGTGCCTGCACCGGCAGGATGCCGCGGACGCTCGAACTGAGGAAAAGCTCACTGGCACGAAACAGCTCGTCCAGCGCCAAGTCGCGGATCTCCACGTCGCGCGCGGCCAGCACCTCGGCGCGCCCTACGCCGGCCACGCCGCAGCGATCCAGCGATGGCGTGACCAGCCGGTCGCCGATCACGGCGAACAGGTTGGCCATCGTGGAAGAAACGACGCGCCCGGAAGCGTCCAGGAGTACGCCATCGGCAATGGCCGGGTCGTCCCACTCCGCCCGCGCCAGCACCTGCTCCAGCCGATTGAGATGCTTCATGCCGGCCAGCGCCGGCTGTTCCGCCAGCCGCAGTCGGCACAGGCGCAGCCGCACGCCATCCCGGTAGGCGCTGGCATGCGGCACCGGAACGGCGAAAGCCGCCACGATGCGGCTAAGACGCGGCGCCGTCGGCAGCACGTAACCGCGCTCGCCTACGCCGCGGGTGATGACGATGCGCACCACCGCATCCGGCATCCCACGTGCGAGTTCCGTGGCCTCCTGCGCCAGCAGCGCCTGATCGGGAACCGGCAGCCGCAGGCGTCCGCAACTTTCGGAAAGGCGCCGCATGTGGCGACCCCACAAGGGAGCCCGGCCTTGAACGAAGCGAATCGTTTCGAACAGACCGTCGCCATAGGTGAGCCCGCGATCGAGCGGGGACAGTGCGCCGCCCTCGACGCCATCGACCAGCACCCGGAACGAGCCGGTCATCCGTCCGCCACTCCCAGCGCCCGCAACAGGCCGCGCGCCTTGGCCCGCGTCTCGTCCAGTTCTTTCTCCGCCACGGAATCGGCGACGATGCCGGCACCGGCGCGCAGGCTCACTTCCCGGCCGGCCAGCGTGAGTGTGCGGATGAGGATGTTCAGGTCCAGGTCGCCATTACGGTCGAGGTAGCCCATGGCACCGGTATACGCGCCGCGCGGCGCGTCTTCCAGGGCGGCGATGATCTCCATGCAGCGCACCTTGGGGCAGCCGGTGATGGTGCCGCCGGGAAACGTCGCCGCGATCACCTGTCCAGGCGTGACGCCCGCGCGCAACCGGCCGCGCACGTTGGAAACGATGTGATGCACGTGGGCATAGCTTTCCACCACCATCAGCTCGTCCACCTCCACCGTGCCCGGCACGCAGACGCGACCCAGGTCGTTGCGTTCCAGATCGATGAGCATGACGTGCTCGGCACGCTCCTTGGGGTGGGTGCGCAACTCGCGGATACGCGCCAGTTCGTCGTCCGCCGGCGTACGCGGACGCGTGCCGGCGATCGGGCGCGTCTGCGCCACGCCGCGGCGCACCTCGACGAGCCGCTCGGGCGACGAGCTCACCACCGCCCAGCCAGGCTGCTGGAACAGGCCCGCGAACGGCGCCGGATTGGCTTCGCGCAGCGAGGCATAGAGGGACGCCGGCGACGGCGGCTCCGCGTAGCGCGCCCGCCACGCCCGCGACAGGTTGACCTGGAAGATGTCGCCCGCGTGAAGGTGCTCATGGATGCGCGCGACGCCATCGAGAAAACGGCACGGGTCGTCCTCACCCTGCACCTGCGGCGACGGCAGCGGCAGAATGACCGGCGAAGCGTCAAGGTCCGCTGCCATGCGGTCGAGCAGATCCTCGTGCCCCGGCTCGGCGACCAATACGGTGCAATCGCGCTCGTGATCGACGATGACCGCCGCGGGGCAACGGAGTGCGAGCGCAACGGGTAGAACGTCCGAATGCCTCAGCCGCAAGCGCGGTTCGATCTCCCCTGCCAGTTCGTAGGCGAGCAACAGGACCCATCCGCCATGGAACGGCAGGCCATCATCCATGGCGCATGGAATGCGCTCGGCCTGCCACGCGGCATCGAGCGCATGCAGGAAACCCTGCGACTGCACGGCGCCTGCGGCGTCCACCACGCGGCCGTCGCCATGCAGTGTCAGGCTGTCGCAGGGAAAGGCGAAGAGCAGGTCGAAACGGGTCTGCGGCGTGCCGCGTACCACGCTCTGCAGCAGGCAGGGATAGCGGTCCGGAAATGCAGCGGCCGGCGCGAGCAGGTCGCGCCGGCCGTGCAGACTACGGCTGATGGAAGTCACGCGCCGGTCAGAGGCGGCGGAACGCCAGCGTGCCGTTGGTGCCGCCGAAGCCGAAGGAGTTGGAGATCACCACGTCCAGCTTCGTCTCGCGTGCCGTATTCGGTACGAAGTCCAGGTCGCAGCCTTCGCCCGGCTCGTCCAGGTTGATGGTCGGCGGGACCACCTGGTCGCGCAGCGCGAGGATCGAGAAGATCGCCTCCACGCCGCCCGCCGCGCCCAACAGATGGCCGGTGACCGACTTGGTCGAACTCATGGCGAGCTTGTAGGCATGATCGCCGAACACTCGCTTGGCCGCGAGCACTTCACCCAGGTCGCCGAGCGGCGTCGAGGTGCCATGCGCGTTGACGTACTGCACGTCGGCCGGATTGATGCCGCCGTCCTTCAGTGCGCTGTCCATGCAGCGGGCCGCACCCTCGCCGCCCTCGCTGGGGGCGGTGATGTGGTAGGCATCGCCACTCATGCCGAAGCCAACCAGCTCGCAGTAGATCTTCGCGCCGCGCGCCTTGGCGTGCTCGTATTCCTCCAGCACCAGCACGCCGGCGCCGTCGGACAGCACGAAGCCGTCGCGATCCTTGTCCCACGGACGGCTCGCCTTGGTCGGCTCGTCGTTGCGGGTGGACATCGCCTTGGCCGAGCAGAAGCCCGCCATCGCCGTGCCGGTGGTAGCGAACTCAGCGCCGCCAGCGATCATCACGTCGGCGTCGCCGTACTGGATCATGCGCGCGGCCAGACCGATGTTGTGCGTGCCCGTAGTGCAGGCGGTGACGCAGGCGATGTTCGGGCCCTTCAGGCCATACATGATCGACAGATGGCCGGACACCATGTTGATGATCGAGCTGGGCACGAAGAACGGCGACACGCGACGCGGGCCCTTTTCGTGCAGTTCGATCGAGGTGTGCTCGATGGTATGCAGGCCGCCGATGCCGGCGGCGACCGCCACACCGACGCGCGGCGCGTTGGCTTCCGTCACTTCCAAACCGGAATCGCGCAGGGCTTGCGTGCCTGCGGCGATGCCGTAGTGGATGAACGGGTCCATCTTCTTGATGTCTTTAGGGGCGATCCACTGCGCAGGATCGAAACCACGCACTTCGCCGGCGATGCGCGTGGCGTAGCCCGCAGCGTCGAAGTGGCTCACCGGCCCGATGCCGCTCACACCCTTCAAAACGTTGTCCCAGGCCGTGGCGATATCGTTGCCGACCGGCGAAATGATGCCGAGCCCAGTTACAACCACACGTCGTTTGCTCATGCTCTCTTTCCTTCATGGTTCCGTGTGCCTGCCTCGTAGGCAGTCATCCCGCGGAAGCCGCGTGGATGCCGTCGCACCGTATGGTGCGCGAGTCGCGAACCATACGGGTTAGGACGTTGCAAAATGCAGAAACGAAAACTGCGCCAATGTGGCGCAGCTTTCGGTATCGCATCGTGATGCAGGAAGCGCGGTCGCGCCACCCAGCACGATCGATCATTCCTTGGTATGAGCCTTGATGTAGTCGACCGCGTCCTTCACCGTGGTGATCTTCTCGGCTTCTTCGTCCGGGATCTCGGTCTCGAACTCTTCCTCGAGCGCCATCACCAGCTCGACGGTGTCCAGCGAATCCGCGCCCAGATCGTCAACGAACGAAGAGTTCTGCTTAACCTCTTCTTCCTTCACGCCCAGCTGCTCGGCAACGATCTTTTTGACGCGCTCTTCGATGGTGCTCATGTTACCAATACCTCCCAAGGACAAAATTGCCGGCGGATTGTAGTGGCTAAGCTTATATCCCGCCACGGTCCACCAACGTCGGTGAGGCGCAGGCCCCTGACGACCGGCGCGAAAGGGTAATTGTCGCCTAAAAATGGATCGATGGCGACAACCCCCGGGCCGCCTGCTTCGGTTGGCAGCGGGGGTACCGCTCTCTCCCCCGGGTGATACCAGGTCGCACCGGCTGCAAGCCGGCCCAGCCATTGCCTGTGCGGCCCCGGCACCGTACGTCCTGCGGCAAGGCGTGCGACGCCGGAGCGGCACATACCCTTGCGGATGTTCTTTCGCCCGTTGCGCCGGATCGTCCTCATGCATAGGGAGATGGCGATTCCAGCGCCCCAAAAAAGAAGCCGCCCCGGGGAGCGGCTTCCAGTACAGCAGCCGGCTTGCACGGGCATTACGGCATGTACATGCCGCCGTTCACATGAAGCGTCTCACCGGTGATGTAGGCCGCTGCGGGCGATGCCAGGAAGGCCACCGCCTTGGCGATATCGCTCGCCTCGCCCAGGCGCCCCAGGGCGATCTGGCCCAGCAGCGCCTGCTTGGATTCCTCCGGCAGCGAACGCGTCATGTCGGTATCGATGAAGCCCGGGGCGACCACGTTGACGGTAATGCCGCGACTGCCGATCTCGCGAGCCAGCGACTTGGAGAAGGCGATGATGCCCGCCTTGGCCGCGGCGTAATTCGACTGGCCCGGGTTACCGGTGAGGCCGATGACTGACGCGATGGAAATGATGCGGCCCTTGCGCGCCTTCATCATGCCGCGCATGACCGCCTTGGAAGCCCGGTAGACCGAGGTGAGGTTGGTATCGAGAATCGCCTGCCAGTCCTCGTCGCGCATGCGCATCAGCAACTGGTCGCGGGTGATGCCGGCATTGTTGACGAGGATGGAAAGCGGGCCGACGTCCTTGGCGATCGCATCCACCAGCGCTTCGATCGCGCCGGGCTCGGTCACGTTGAGAACGCGTCCCTGGCCGCCATGCGCAGCGAGACGCTCGCCGATCGCGGCCGCGCCACTCTCGCTCGTGGCCGTGCCGATCACGGTGGCGCCCTGGG
Source organism: Dyella sp. BiH032 (assembly GCF_031954525.1). Taxonomy (NCBI): domain Bacteria; kingdom Pseudomonadati; phylum Pseudomonadota; class Gammaproteobacteria; order Lysobacterales; family Rhodanobacteraceae; genus Dyella; species Dyella sp. BiH032. Next base: position 2,301,226 of record NZ_CP134867.1, on the reverse strand, counting down.
CCGCCAGTTCGTCCGCAATCGCCGCGCCGATGCCGCGGCTGGCGCCGGTGACGAGGGCGATTTCACCTTGCAGAGTCTTGCTCATCTGTGTCGCTTCCTGATGCTTCGGGGAATGTCTTGCGTCGCCTGGCCGCTCAGGCCCACTCGGTACGCGCAGCGTCCAAATCGGCCGGCGTGCCGATGGCACGGGCGTCGACGCTCTTGTCGATACGCTTGATGAGGCCGGCCAAAACCTTGCCCGGGCCGCATTCGGCCAGGCGCGTCGCGCCGCCGCCCACCAGCGCCTGCACGCACTGGGTCCAGCGCACCGGCAGGTAGAGCTGACGCTGCAATGCGCCGCGGATATCCTCGATCTTGCTGTAGGCAAGGGCTTCGGCGTTCTGCACCACGGGGATCGTGGGTTCACGCCACTGGAGGCTGCTCATCCGCTCGCCCAGCCTGTCCGCGGCATCGCGCATCAGTGCGCAATGCGAGGGCACGGACACGGCCAGCTTGATGGCCTTCTTGACGCCCAGCTCGGCGAGCCTGGCCAGGGCGCGATCCACCGCTTCCGCATGACCGGCGATCACCAGCTGGCCCGGCGAATTGAAGTTCGCGGGAGCGACGACCTGGCCTTGCGCCACTTCTTCACAGACCGCGGCGATCTGCGCATCGTCGCCACCAAGAATCGCGGCCATGGCGCCCACGCCCGCCGGCACTGCCGCCTGCATCAGGCGGCCGCGCTCGGCCACCAGCGCGGCTGCATCGTGCAACGACAAGGCGTCGGCGCAGACCAATGCGCTGTATTCGCCCAGGCTATGACCCGAGAGCTGCGCCGGCCGCACGCCGCCGAGCTTCTGCCAGACGCGCCACACCGCCACGCTCGCGGCCAGCAGTGCAGGCTGGGTGTTCTCGGTGCGGTTGAGCAGATCTTCCGGCCCCTGCTGGCTTAGGGCCCACAGATCGGTCCCGGCGCCTTGCGAGGCTTCATCGAACGCAGCCCTCACTTCCGCGTGGGCGGCGGCGAGTTCCGCCAGCATGCCGACGGACTGCGAGCCCTGGCCAGGAAAGACGAAAGCGAGCGATGCGGCGTTCTGAGTCATGCGGGGGAAGGTCCGTGAACGAAAACTGGAATGGTGCCAGCAACGCAAGCCGTACGCAGCCGTATTCCTGCCATCCCCCGAAAACGACGATGCCGCCCGAAGGCGGCATCACGGACGCATTGCGTTTGAAACGGATCAGTAGCGCAGCAGCGCCGATGCCCAGGTGAATCCGCCACCGAAGGCTTCCAGCAAGAGATTCTGGCCACGCTGCACCTTGCCCGAACGCACGGCGTAGTCGAGCGCCAGCGGCACCGAGCCGGCCGAGGTGTTGGCATGCTTGTCCACCGTGACGATGACCTTGTCCATCGGCATGCTCAAGCGCTTGGCGGTGGCTTCGATAATGCGCAGGTTTGCCTGGTGCGGTATCAGCCAGTCCAGCTGTGATGCATCCATGCCGGCAGCGGTAAGGGTTTCCTCGACCAGTGCGTCCAGCGTTTTCACGGCAACCTTGAACACTTCGCGGCCGGCCATCATCACGCGCACGCCATGGTTCTTCTCATCCTTGAATCCGACCGACACGCCGACCGGGTTGTACAGCAGTTCCTTGTGGCCGCCGTCGGCATGCAGGCAGGTGGCATAGATGCCCGGTTCGGACGAGGCCTCCAGCACCACGGCGCCGGCACCGTCGCCGAACAGCACGCAAGTAGTACGGTCGTCCCAGTCCAGCATGCGGGTCAGCGTCTCGGCACCGATCACCAGCACCTTCTTGGACTGGCCGCTACGAATGAATTTGTCGGCGACGCCAAGCGCATAGACGAAGCCCGAGCAGGCCGCATTGACATCGAACGCAGCGCAGCCGTTCGCGCCAAGGCGGTGCTGCACCAGGCAGGCCGTAGAAGGAAAAATGATGTCGGGCGTGGTGGTGCCCATGACGATCAGATCGAGCTCGGACGCCTTGACGCCCGCAGCTTCCAGCGCGCGCTGCGCTGCCAGCGCGGCGAGATCGCCGGTGGTCTCGCCGTCGGCGGCGATATGGCGCTGACGGATGCCGGTGCGCTCGCGGATCCATTCGTCGCTGGTATCGACAAATTTCTCCAGGTCGGCATTGGTGACGACACGCTCCGGCAGCGCGCTGCCGGTGGCGATGATGCGGGAATAGATCTGGGCCATGGACTGTCCGTCAGCGGAATCGGTGCATATGGCGCCTCACCCGACCGGGAGACCGCCCGCACCAAGACCGCAAAGTTACGTTCGTGAGCGCCTAAACGCAAAGCGGCGCGTGACCGCGCCGCCTTGGGAAGCAAAACCTCGAGAGCAGGAAACTCTCGCGGAAACGCTCAGTCCTCTTCGACCACCGCGGTGTTGGTGTCGATGACCTTCTTGCCGCGGTAGTAGCCGTCCTTGGTGACGTGGTGGCGCAGGTGCACCTCGCCGCTGGTCGGATCGGTGGCCAGCTGCACGGTCTTCAGCGCATCGTGCGAACGACGCATGCCGCGGGTGGACGGGGTTTTGCGGCTCTTGGCAACGGCCATGGTGAGTCTCCAGCTAAGCGTTTATTTCTTGAGTTCGCGCAGAACCGCGAACGGGTTGTCGGAACGTCCCTCGCCGGAATGTTCCCCGGGCGACGGGGTCACTACTTCGTCGGGCAGCTTACTGTCCGGATTGACCGGCACCAGCGGCAGCGCCAACAGCAATTCGTCTTCGATCACATCCGCCAAGGCCAGCTTCCCGTCCTCGGCGACCAGCAACGGCTCGCTGCCGCCAGGCAGCGCCGCCTCATCGCGCTCATGGCGGATCAGGCCGAGCCGGCTGTCCACCTTCACCGGAAGCACGAAAGGCTCCAGGGAACGCTGGCAGATCAGCATGAGCGGAGCGTCGACGCGCACATCGAGGTACGCATTGCCGAACTCGTCACGACCGAAGTCCAGCTCGAACCGGGCTTCTCCCTCGGTGCCGGCGAGAACCTCGCTCAGGCGCCGCAGATCGGCGATGGGCAACGCCCCCTGGAACGAACGCCGCGCCGAGACCATGCGCCAAGCGTCCACGGACTCTGGCAGTGTCACGGACATAATCGCGAAATCATAGGTTTGCGGATGATCGAAGTCAACCTATCGTCGACCGTCAGCGCGACATACTGCTTGGCGCGCCACATTCCCCGCAGCCTGCCCGGCGCGCACGGCTCACCGCTTTTGCCTGGACCCTCCGCCATGCGGCAGACTGCCCCATCTTCTCACGCCACCGAGCCGTTCTGCCTCACGTGAATGCTTATCTGACGTACGGCTCGGCCGCCCTGTTCGTCCTCGTCGCCTGCGCCGCCGGAGCGTCCCTCTGGCTCCGACGCCGGGGAAACCGCCGCACGGACAGCTTGCACCAGTTGCTGGAACTGGCGGACCGCCTCGAAGCAGACCTCAAGACCTGCCGGGCCGGTCTGCAGCAGGCGCACGCGGTGATGTCGCTCAACCCGGACAAGCCGGCGGCCAGCGAACAGGAGGCCCGCCAGGCGATCGAGGCGGGGCTGCGCTCCCTGCTGCAGCAGCGTATCTGGATCCGCGACCGGGCACCGACGGCCACGCAGGAGCAGCTCAACCAAGCCGTCTCGACCATGGCTGAGACCCGTAGCCGCCTGGCGCCCCTGCTCAAGGCGCTCGACCAGGCCCAGCACGCCCTGGACGACGCCATGCGCGAACACATCCAGCGCGATCCTCACGCATGAGCAGCGCCTGCCGGCTGATCCTCGGCTCCACTTCACGCTATCGGGCGGAACTGCTGCGACGGCTCTGGGCGGATTTCGAACAGCGTTCGCCGGGGACCGACGAAGCGGCCCTTCCCGGCGAGGAGTCAGCCGCACGCGCCTTGCGCCTGGCCATTGCCAAGGCGGAAGCCGCCGCCGCAGGCATAGCGGACGCGCTGGTGATCGGCTCCGATCAGGTGGCGGAACTCGATGGCCGGATACTCGACAAGCCCGGCACGCCCGAGCGCGCCCACGCGCAGCTAGCCGCCAGCTCGGGACGCATCGTGCATTTCCACACCGCGCTCTGCCTTTTCGACACCCGCAAGGGACAGCGGCAAACGCACGTCGATCATACCCGGGTACATTTCCGCACCCTTGGCGAGGATGAGATCGCCCGCTATATCGAGCGCGAACAGCCGCTCGACTGCGCCGGCAGCTTCAAGTGTGAGGGTCTGGGCATCAGCCTGTTCGAACGCATCGACAACGAAGACCCGACCGCGCTGATCGGTCTGCCGCTGATCGCCCTGGCACGGCTGTTGCGCCAGGCAGGCGCAGCCCTGCCCTGACCGGGGACCTCAACGCGCAAAGGCCGCTGTTCCTTCGCGCCAGATGAGGCAATCCGCCGGAGCGATCGGCGACATGCCCGGCACCGGTACCCGGCCCGCATAGAACGCCACTCGACGGCGGCCGTCGAAGAGATCCAGCCGCCGCAGTGACGAAGGTGCTTCGATCCGCTGGCAAAGCGTACCCAGCCAATCGGAGCGTTCACGTATGCGCAGCGCGGTCTCGTCGACGGCTAGCAGCATCGGCGCATGCGGATGTTCTTCGCGCAGGGCTGCTTCATCGCGGTGCCATGCGGCCAGTTGCGGTGCCCGCCCATGCTTGGTGTTCAGCGGACTGTCGAGCGCATACACGGGGACCGTTTCGCCCAGTTGGAAATCGAGCTCGGCGGCAAGCATGAAGTTGTCCGCCACCAGGACGGCAGGACGATGCCGCAGCAGTTCACGCGCGGCATCGCCGCTTTCCTTCCAGCCGACGAAGCGCGCCGGAAAAGCCTTCACTCCCGCAAGCGCGCTCGCACCGCGCTCGCTGGCGGCCATACCCAGATAGACCAGGCCACCCAGGTGCCCAAGCAAAGCCATCCCGAACGCGGCGACGGCGACGGAACGCACCCAACGCCGCGACCAGTACGCGCGCAACAGTACCGGCAGTGCGCCGAGCAGCGGCAGGTAGCCCGGCAACGGCCAGTGCGCGCGGAACCGCAGGTCGTCCGCGAACAGCCCCAGCACGAAATAGAGCAGGATGAAACACAGCGAGGCCACCGCGATGACATCCCACGGCGCGCCTTCGCCGCGGCGGCGCCAGCTGCGCCATGCCGCCCATAGCAGCAAGACATAGAGAAGCGGCGTGCATGCCGCTGCTTGTTCCAGCGGCTGCACCAGCGCGTCGGCGTGAAAACGCCAGGGATTGCGTTCCACGACCTGAAACGCAACACCCGCACCACGTTGCTGCCAGTTGGACACGGCCAGCGGAATCAGGCCCAGCATCGAAACCGCGACGGCCACCCAAAGCCCCCGGCGCCGCCATTGCAGGCGTCCCCGCGGCGTCGTGGCAAACAGGAGCACGCCGGCCAGCATCGGCATCGCCGCGCGGTAATGGGTCAGCCAGCACACGGCGAGCGCCAGACCAAGACACAGCCAATCGCGCAACCGATCTTCCTGCATTGCGCGCAGCAGGGCATACAACGCAAGCATGCTGGCGACCGTCAACGGCACATCCGGAAGCGCCAGCACGCCGAGACTGCCAGCCAACGGCAAGGCCAGGCACAGCAGACCTGCCTGCCATCCAGCCCGCACATCGAAGGCGCGGCGGGCAAATGCCACCACCAGCCAGGGCAACAGGCTGCCGAGCAGCAGGAACGGCCAGCGCATACCCAGCGGCCCATGACCGGCCACCGTTTCACCCAGGCGGATCAGCCATGCGGTGAACGGCGGCAGATCGCTGTAGCCCCAGGCCGGGTGTCGGCTCTCCTGCCAATAGAAAGCCTCGTCACCGAACGGCGACAGATGCGCGGCAACAGTGATGCGCGCCGCCAGCAGCACGAGGAAGGCAATGAGAAAAGCGCCTCGCCAGCGCGCGAGGCCGACGGCTACACTCCCTTGGTCACGCATGGGTCATGCCCTGCCCGCCTTCTTCCAGCTTCCTGGTGCCATGTCCGCGATCACTCCGCTCCACGATGACGCACTGCATTCCCGCCTGGACGCCGCGATGGCGCAGGTCAACCAGGTGCTGCTGGGCAAGCCGCGCCAGGTGAAGCTCGCCTTCACTTGCCTGGTCGCCGGTGGGCACCTGCTGCTGGAAGACGTGCCCGGTGTAGGCAAGACCACGCTGGCCCACGCGCTTGCGGCCAGCTTCGCGCTGGACTTCCAGCGCGTGCAGTTCACCAGCGACCTGCTGCCGTCCGACATTATCGGGGTGAGCGTCTACGAGCGCGAGACCGGCCAGTTCCGCTTCCATCCCGGCCCCATCTTCACCGGCCTGCTGCTCGCGGACGAGATCAACCGCGCCACGCCCAAGACGCAGAGCGCGCTGCTCGAAGCCATGGCCGAAGCACAGGTCACGGTGGACGGCCAGACGCATGCGCTGCCGCAGCCGTTTTTCGTGGTCGCCACGCAGAACCCGCTGGACCTCGCCGGCACGTTCCCGCTGCCGGATTCGCAGCTCGACCGCTTCATGCTGCGCCTCTCGCTGGACTATCCCGACGCCGCGGCGGAACGCGCCCTGCTCACCGGCAGCGACCGGCGCGACCTGCTCGCGCAGCTCGGGCCGAAGCTCGACGGTCCGGCGCTGGCGGCGCTGCATCGCCAGGCCCAGGCGATCACCGCCAGCCCGGCGCTGCTCGATTATCTGCAGGCGCTGCTCGCAGCCAGCCGCCGGCACGCGGACATCCGCGTCGGCCTGTCTCCGCGCGCCGGGCTGGCCCTGCTCAATGCTTCGCGCACCTGGGCCATGCTGTCCGGCCGCGGGCATGTCCTGCCGGAAGACGTGCAGGCGCTGTTCGTGCCGCTCGCCGCGCACCGCCTGGTGCCGGCACGCGGCGCCAACGGCGACACGCTCGCGCGCCAGCTGCTCGCCGAGGTGGCGGTGGGTTGATGGCCATGGGCGTGGCCGAGACCTATCGCCGCTTCCAGCACTGGGCCGAACGGCGGCTGCCCGCGCTGACGCGCTACCGGAAGCCGGAAAGCCTGCCGATCGAGCTGCATCGGCGTCGCATTTATATCGTGCCCAGCGGGCTCGGCGTCGCCTTCGGCGTGCTGCTGCTGATCATGCTTGCCGGCTCGCTCAATTACGCCAACAACGCGGCCCTGCTCCTCACCTGCCTGCTGGCCGCCGCCTGCGCCGCGAGCATGCTGGTGGCGTTCCGCGCGCTCGACGGGCTGCGGCTCACGGCCATCCAGGCCGGCCACGCGATTGCCGGGGAGCCCATGCCGCTGCAGCTGTACGTCGACGCCGGCCTGCGTACCCGCCAAGCGATCCGGGTGGAGGTGGATGGCCAAACCCACGCCTTCGCCATTCCCGAGCGCGAGCAGCTCGCCGTCAAAGTCCCGCTGCAGACCAGCATGCGCGGCTGGCAACCGCTGCCGCGCATCCAGTTGTGGAGCAGTTGGCCGCTCGGCCTGTTCCGCGCATGGAGCTGGCTTTATCCGGACATGTCGGTGCTGGTATGGCCCAGGCCGGAAGCGGCAGGGCCGCCGCCACGCTCGCCCAGCGACGATCCCACGCATCAGCGCCTGCACCAGGGCGACGACCTGGCGGCTTTACGCGACTACCGCGCTGGCGATCCGCAGCGCCGCATCGCCTGGAAGGCCAGCGCACGCCATGAAGGCCTGCTCGTGAAAGATTTCGAGCAGCCGCGTCCGCGCCAGGAGTGGCGCCTGGACTGGCGCGATCTGCGGCACCTGGACAGTGAAACGCGCATCGCCCGCCTGGCCCGCTGGCTGGGCGAGGCCGAAGCGCAAGGCGTGCCCTTCAGTTTGTGGCTGCCGGGGGAAGAGATCGGCCACGGCTCCGGTCCTGCGCATTACGTGCGCTGCATGAACGCCCTGGCGCGGTTGCCATGATCGGCCTGTTCCGCCGTTCTCATCCGGAAGCACCGCTGGATGCGCGCACCTTCGACCTGCTGTGTCTGTCGGCAGGCGTGGTGCTGATCCTGCACGCCATGCATCTGCCGATCTGGCTGGTTGCCGCCCTGGCCGCGGTATTGGCCCTGCGCTGGTGGCAGCGGCGGCGGCGCCCCGGCAAGGCGCCGGTCTATCTCAAGCTGCCGCTGGTGGCATTGCTCGCGGCCACGGTGATCTTCCACTACGGCAACATCTTCGGCCGCGAGCCAGGCTCGGCGCTGGCGGTCGGCCTGCTGGTGCTCAAGTTGCTGGAAACCGAAACACCGCGCGACGCCAAGGTGGCGGTGGCCTTCGCCTGCTTCACCCTGATGGCCGCGTTGCTGGCCGACCAGGGCATGGTCGCCACCTTCGTGGTCACCCTCGGCCTGTTGCCGGCGATCGCGACACTGCGCGCGCTGCAGCCGGCACGCCTGCCGACCACGCTTCCGCGCGAAATGCTGCCGGCCATCGGCCTGCTGGCAGCCGCCCTGCCACTCTCGCTGCTGGCCTTCGTGCTGGTGCCCCGGCTGGACTCGCCGCTATGGGGCGCGCCGCCTTCCGCACAGGCGCGCACAGGCCTGAGCGATCGCATGTCGCCCGGCGATTTCGTCGACCTGCTGACGGATGACCACCCGGCACTCCGGGCCAGCTTCGACGGCGGCCTGCCGCCGCCCGAGCAGCGCTACTTCCGCGCCTACGTCATGTGGCAGTACGACGGCCGCCGCTGGACTTCCCTGCCGACAGGACGGCAGCCCGTGCCCGTGGATTACCAGGACAGCATCGGCTACCGGATCTCGCTGGAACCGACGAACCAGCGCATCCTGCCCGCACTGGACGTGCCGCTCGAGGCGCCTCCCAAGGCTATCTTGGGAACGGACCACGAGCTGACCAGCGCCAAGCCCGTGCAGGATCCGCTGACCTACGAAGTACGCTCGGCCGTGCGCTACCGACTGCAGCCCGAGCTCGACGAGATCTCCCGCCGGCGCGCCCTGCAGCTTCCCGCCGGGTTCAATCCGCGCACCCTGGCCCTGGCCGCGCAGTGGCGGCAGACCTTCGGCGATCGCAGCGAATCCATCATGAAGACGGCGCTGTCGATGTTCCACGATGGCGGCTTCAGCTACACGCTGGCGCCTGCGCCGCTGGGCCGCGACGCGGTCGACGATTTCCTGTTCTCCACTCACGAAGGATTCTGCGAACACTACGCCTCGGCCTTCACCGTGCTGATGCGCGCGGCCGGCGTGCCCGCCCGGGTGGTTACCGGCTACCAGGGCGGCTATTGGAACAAGCTCGGCCAATATCTGCTGGTTCGCCAGTCCGACGCCCACGCCTGGAGCGAGGTGTGGCTGGCCGGGCGCGGCTGGGTCCGGGTCGATCCCACCGCCGCCGTGCGCCCGGAACGGGTGAGCCTAGGAGCCGCCGCGGCCGCCTCCGCCGGGCAGTCCGGCTGGCAGGGGCTTTCGTGGCTACGCGACCTGAGGAACCGCTGGGACGTCGTCAACCGCTGGTGGAGCGAAGGCGTTATCGGGTTCGACGCACTCAGGCAACGCGGGCTCCTCACGCCATTCGGCGTCCGCAACACGGATACGTTCACCCTGAGCGCGCTGCTGGCGGCCAGCAGCGTCGCGTTCGCCTTGCTCGGCCTGGCCTGGGCCTTGTGGCGGCGGCGCGACGAAGACCCCCTGAGGGCCGCGATGCGCGCGCTGGAACGCAAGCTGGCCGGAGCCGGCGTGGCGCGCAGGAGCAGCGAGGGCCCGCAGCATTACCTGCAGCGCGCTGCCCGGGCCCTGCCCGGACAGCGCGCGCAGCTCGACCAACTGATGAGGAGCTACCTCGACCTGCGCTATGCCCATGACAGCCCGCCGCCCGAACCCCTGCGACGGTTCCGCCGGGCGGTGCGGGATTTCCGACCGCGACACGTGGTCAAATGAACCGAACGATTGACGCCAAGGGATAAAGGAATATCCGCCCGATGATGGAGAAACCGGTCATGTCCATTTGCAAACCCCTGGCCATCGCAGCCGTGACGGCTTCGCTGGCTGCCTGCGCAACGATCCCCCAGCCGTTGCAGGGCACCTATACCGATATCACCACGGCCCAGGCGCAGCAGGGCGGCGCCGGCGGCACCAAGGTGCGCTGGGGCGGCGAGATCATCAAGACCGAGCCCGGTCCGCAGGAGACCTGCTTCTTCCTGTTGTCGCGCCCGCTCGACAGCGAGGCCCGCCCGAAGACGGACGGCAACAACGACAACCAGGGCCGGTTCGTGGCCTGCCGCACCGGGTTCTACGATCCGGAAGTGTTCGCCCGCGGCCGCGAGCTGACCGTCACGGGCACGCTGCATGGCACCGTCTCGCAGAAAGTCGGCGAGTACGACTATGCCTACCCGCGCGTCGAAGCCGATGTGGTCTATCTGTGGCCCAAGCGCGTCGCCGTACGTTACCCGCCGGGTTTCTACGATCCGTTCTGGGGCCCGGGCTGGGGTCCGTATTGGGGCCCGTGGGGAGATCCGTTCTGGTATCAGCCGCGCGTGATCGTAGTGCCGCGCTCGGCGCCACCGCCGCGCCCGAGCAAATAAGTCGCTCGCCAACGAAAAACGCCGGCTCCAGGGCCGGCGTTTTTTTCTTTTTCGTTGGAGCGGAAGCAGGATCAGCCCGGCGGCCAGTGCATGCGGCGCCCCGCCAGCAGATGCACGTGCAGGTGGAAGACCGTCTGGCCGCCATGCTCATTGCAATTGATTACGGTGCGATACCCGTCCTGTGCGAAGCCCTGTTCGCGCGCGTAGGCCGCGGCCGCCAGCAACAGCTTCCCCAGCAGCTCGGCGTCCTGCGGCTTCGCTTCCTCGAGCGTGGCGATCGCCTGCTTGGGCACGAACAGCACATGGACGGGCGCCTGTGGGTTGAGGTCGCGGAAGGCCAGGACTTCATCGTCCTCATAGACGATGTCGGCAGGGATTTCCCGGCGGATGATCTTTCCAAAAATCGTGTCGCCCATGCATCGCTCCTCGGTGTGACTGACGCCGGAGCATAACGTGATGCGCTGGCGCCGACAGCCTTTCTAGCCGAGCGTCTGCCGGCTGCCGAACGCGTGCGCCAGCGTGCTGCGGTCGACGTATTCCAGTTCGCCGCCCAGCGGCACGCCGTGCGCGAGCCGGGTGGGCTTCACGTTGGCCGCGCGCGCCAATTGCGCCAGGTAATGCGCCGTGGCTTCGCCTTCCACAGTCGGATTGGTGGCGATGACCATTTCCTCGATCTCGCCTTCGGCCAGCCGCTCGGTGAGCAGGTCCAGGCCGAGTTCCTCAGGCCCCAGGCCATCGAGCGGCGACAAGCGTCCCAGCAGCACGAAGTACTGGCCGCGATATCCCGTCGCCTGTTCGATCGCCGCCAGCTCGGTCGGCGACTCCACCACGCACAGCACTTGCCGGTCGCGGCTGGCACTGGCGCAGATGGCGCACACCGGCTCCTCGCTGAAATTGCGGCAGCGCGTGCAGTTGCCGATGCGCTGCATCGCCTGCTCCAGCACACTCGCCAGCCGCAGGCCGCGCTCGCGCTCGCGTTCGAGCAGGTGGAAGGCCATGCGCTGCGCGCTCTTGCCGCCCACGCCGGGCAGGCAGCGCAGGGCTTCGATCAGGTCGGTAAGAAGCTTGCTCATGGCGATCGGGAAAGAAAGGCTAGCCGCAGGGAGCGCGCCGACGGCGATGGCGCGGGCAAGCTTCCGCCCGACCCTCGCTCCAGACGCGCCCTTCCCTGTCCGTCAGAACGGCATCTTGAAACCGGGCGGCAGCTGAAGGCCGGAGGTGACGCCGCCCAGTTTGTTCTTGCTGGCGTCGGCCACCTTGTTGACCGCGTCGTTGACGGCGGCCGCCACCAGGTCTTCGGCCATCTCCGGATCGTCGGCAAACAGCTTGCGATCGATCTGCACGCGACGCACCTCATGCGCGCCGCTCATCACGACCGAGACCAGGCCGCCGCCGGCGCTGCCGGTGACTTCCAGCTTGGCGATTTCCTCCTGCGCGCGCTTCATCTCTTCCTGCATGCGCTGCGCCTGCTGCATCAGCTGGCCGATTTGTCCTCTCATGATCCTGACTCCGACTGCTTTGGGTTATGCGTTTAGGGTTCGAACGGCTTGACCGACTGCGGCAGCACGCGCGCGCCGAACTCGCGGCGCAGCGACTGGACGAGCGGGTCTTCTTCAATGGATTGCTCGGCCGCCGACTGCGCCGCGGTGCGCGCGTTGGCCGCGCGTACGGCAGGCGTTTCGACGCCGCCCGCCTGGTCGCTCACGAAGCGAAGGCGGATGCGTTCGCCCAGCGCCTGGCTGATGCGGTCTTCCATCTGCCCCACCATCGGCTCCACCGCCAGGTGCATGTGCACCGGCTGCAGCGCCAGCACCAGGGTCTGTCCCTCGCGCTCGCGCAACGCCGCGTTCTGCGCCAGCTGGCCCATCGGGCCGCGCAGGCCGGCCTGGTCGATCAGGCTGTCCCAGTGCGGCAGGCCGCGGGCATCCAGTGCAGGGGCGGTGCGTGCGGGCGCCGGCGGCGGCACGGGCGCGGGCTCCGCGCGGACCGGTGCCGGCTCGGGGGCGCGGGCCGCCGGCCGTTCGGCCACGGCCTCCGGCATGGGCGGCGCCACCCGCGGCGACGGCGCAGACACCGGGCGCGGTGCGGCGGAAGAAGCCGGGCGCTCGGTGCGCGCCGGCTCACCGCCTTCGCCTGGGCGGAACGCCAGCATGCGCAGCAAGGCCATCTCGAAACCGGTGCGTGCATCGGGGGCCAGGGCGAGGTCGCGGCGGCCGCCGATGGCGATCTGGTAGTACAACTGCACGTCTTCGGGCCCGAGCCGTTCCGCCAGCGAGGCGAGCGCCGCTTCGTCGCTGCCGTCGCCTTCCGGCCGGTAGCCGGGAACCAGCTGCATGAGCTGGACGCGATGCAGCGTGGCGGCGAGGTCGTCCAGGACGCCGCCGAAATCCGGCGAGAACGAGGCGATACGCGCGCATTCGGCCATCAGCCGGTCACCGTCGCCGGCGGCGAGCGCTTCCAGCACCCCCAGCACCTGGCCGCGCGCGACGCTGCCCAGCATGGCGCGCACGTCGTCCACCTTCAGCGCGCCGCCGCCGTAGGCGATGGCCTGGTCGAGCAGTGACAGGCCGTCGCGCAGCGAACCATCCGCGGCGCGAGCCAGTTCGGCAATGGCGGCGTCCTCGTACGAGAGGTTCTCGGCACCGAGGATGTGGCGCATCTGGCCGGAAATCTGCTCGGGCAGCAGCCGCTTGAGATTGAACTTGAGACAGCGCGACAGCACCGTCACCGGCAGCTTCTGCGGGTCGGTGGTGGCGAGCAGGAACTTCACGTGCGGCGGCGGTTCCTCCAGCGTCTTCAGCAGCGCGTTGAAGGCCGGCTTGGAGAGCATGTGCACCTCGTCGACCAGGTACACCTTGAAACGGCCGCGCGCGGGAGCGTATTGCGCGTTCTCGATCACCTCGCGCACGTCGTCCACGCCGGTGTTGCTGGCCGCGTCGATCTCGAGCAGATCGACGAAGCGGCCGGCGTCCACCGCGGTACAGACCGAACACTCGCCGCAAGGGTCAGCCGACTCGCCGCGCTCGCAGTTGAGCGACTTGGCGAAGATGCGCGCAATGGTGGTCTTGCCCACCCCGCGCGTGCCGGTGAACAGGTAGGCGTGGTGCATGCGTCCGGTGTCGAGCGCATTGGTGAGCGCGCGCACCACGTGCTCCTGCCCGACCAGTTCGGCGAACTTGCGGGGGCGCCATTTGCGCGCGAGTACCTGATAGGACATGCGTTTGGAAGCCTGCTGGAGGCCCGGCTGCCGGCGCCGGTTCGGCGGCGCGCAACACCGGAGAAGGACAAGGAAGGGTTGCGTGGATACTAACTTGGGGCGACGGCCGATTGTGCCAAGTCGCTCCCGGCAAGTCAGTACGCGGACGGCGCCGGTCCGCGCGAAGGCAGGCCCCAAAAGGCGGCGACCCCGCCAGCCACACCCCGGCACCCGAATCATCCGCTACCGTTGCTCCCTTCCGGGCCTGGCGGGGTTTGCGAACTATCGTCGCGGGGGGACCGACGGGGTCACCATAGACGTCGGGCTAGCGCCCATTTGGCGACGGTCCGGCTAAAGGACCGTCATGCGATTTCACTGGCGGAGAGGGCGGGATTCGAACCCGCGATACGGGTATAAGCCGTATACACACTTTCCAGGCGTGCTCCTTCAACCACTCGGACACCTCTCCGCGATGGTGAAATCGCCCTGCCGCACCGTCCGGTCCGGCAAAGAAGCGAGATCATAATGGCAGCCCGACATCCAGACAAGCCGGCTCAACCAGCATCCGGACGCGGTGGCGACGGCGGCGGAAGCGCGATCCGTGCCCCGGCCGCCACGGTGGTGTAGCCGCGCGAGGCCAGCGTCGCGCCGTCGGCGGCGCTGCCGTAGTGATACAGGCGCAGTCGGGAGCGCAGCGTTTCCGGATATTCGCGCTCGATGTCGTCGATGCCGGTGTGGGAGGGATTGCCCACCAGGCCGCAATCGTGGGCGATCAATTCGCCGCCCGCGGCGTAGCGCGCCAGCATGTCCGGGATGGGGCGCGTATCGCCGGTGTAGACGAAGCTTCCGCCGAGCGCCAGACCGAAGGAGGTCCTGGGCAGGTGGTGACGCGTGGGAAATACATCGAACCACAGGCCATCCAGCCAGAATCCGCGATGGCACGGAACCAGCCGGAACGCCTCCCAGTAGTTCACCCCGCCCTCGGCGAGCACGCCCGGATAGTCGGCCACCCTCGCCTGCAGCCAGGTCATCAGGTCCGCGTGCAGGAAAAGCCGGGTCCGGCCGCGCAGTGCCTCATCGAACCACAGCCGGAAGAACAGCCGCTCCATGCCGCCGACGTGATCCATGTGCGTGTGCGTGATGAAGAGCGCCCGCGGGACGTCACCGTAAGCTGCCACGTAGCGGTCCAGCGTGTCCGGACCGCAATCGATCAGCAGCAACGGTTCGCCGTCCCGCTCCAGCACCGCGGACGAGGAGCCCAGCTCCACCGCGTGTGCAGCGCCGACACCGAGGAAGTGCAGCTTCCAGTCCATCCGTTCGTCGATGCCCTGCTCAGGTGACATGCGGACGTCCGTCATGGCATGTCGCCCGCGATGCCGAGGCCCGATGCATAGCCCTGCACCAGCGGCTGCCACATGGTCTTCTCGAAGACTTCCTCGCCCTGCGCGGCCGCGCCCAATTTCACCAGCGAGCGACGCAGGCGCTGCAAGTTCGCCAGGCGCCATGCCTCCGCCGGCGGACGCAGTTCGCCGCGGTCGAAGTCGATCAGATGGAGTTCGCTTTCGGACACCAGGATGTTGTGCGCATTGAGATCCGCGTGCCACACGCCCTCGCGGTGAAAGCGTGCGACCAGGGTGCCGACCTGCGCGGCGAGGTCGGCATCCAGGCGGCCCCAGGCGAGGCATTCGGCCAGCGTGCGCGCCGAGACGATGCGGCGGGTGATGAGGTCGGCGGTGTAGAACGCACCATGACGCTGGTAGCGCGCGGCCATCGGCGCCGGCACCGGCAGCCCTCGCCGCGCCAGTTCGGCCAGCAGGCGGAACTCGGTGAAACTCCGCGTGCGCTCCGCTCCCGTCCACAGATAACGGTCGCCCATCCATCGCGCCACCAGGCCGCCCCGGCGGTAATGGCGGAGCACCCCCTCGCCCGCCGGCGTACCGATCACGGCGACGCCGCCGCGGCCGCCGGTCTGCGTGCGCAAGGTACCCAGTTCCCGCCAGTGGCTCGGCGAGAACCAATCGTCGTCGACTTGTGGCGATGTGGTCGGGTCGAACAGAATCGCCCCGCCCGCGTTCGCCCGGACCTGCTCTTGCACCATCATGTCCGGCACCGGCGCCCTGCATCCAATGACACGCGATTCTAGCCCAAGCCCCATGTCCGCTCCCGCCTCGATCTGCCTGCTGCGCACCTCCGCCATCGGCGACGTCACCCATGTCGTGCCGCTGGTGCATACCTTGCGTCGCGCCTGGCCGCAGACACGACTCACCTGGATCGTCGGCAAGCTGGAGCGCAGGCTGGTCGGCGATCTGCCGGGGGTGGAATTCGTCACCTTCGACAAAGGCGCGGGATGGGACGGCATGCGCGCCGTCCGCAGCGCCCTGCAAGGCCATCGGTTCGACGCGCTGCTGCACATGCAGGTAGCCATGCGCTCCAACCTGCTCAGCCTGGGCATCAAGGCCGATCGACGCATCGGCTACGACAAGGCGCGCTCCAAGGATCTCCACGGCCTGGTGATCAACGAACGCATTCCGGCACGGACTGGCGAGCACGTGCTGGACGCCATCGGCAGCTTCTGCGAACCGCTGGGCCTGAAACAGACCGAGGTGCGCTGGGACATCCCCATCCCCGACGAAGCCCGGGTGTGGGCAGCCGAACAGCTGCCGCAGGGTGCGCCCGTCCTGCTGGTCAGCCCGACATCGAGCCATGTGCTGCGCAATTGGCGGCCGGAACGCTATGCGGCCGTGATGGACCATGCTGCGCAGCGCGGATGGCGTGTCATGCTGATCGGCGGCCCCTCGCCGCTGGAGCGGCAGATGGCGGACGCGGTGCTGGCCGCCTGCCGGATCCCACCGGTGGACCTGACCGGCAAGGACACGCTCAAGCGGCTGCTGGCCATGCTGACGCGCGCCTCGTTGCTGCTCACCCCGGACTCCGGCCCGATGCACATGGCCAATACCGTGGGTTGCAAGGTGCTGGGATTGCATGCGGCCAGCAACCCTGACCGCTCCGGGCCTTATTCGGATCGCCGCTGGTGCGTGAACAAATACGAAGAGGCCTCGCGCAAGTTCCTGGGCAAGCCGGCCAGCGACATCCCATGGGGCAGCAAGATCGAGCACGCGGGCGTCATGGACTTGATCGGCGTCGACGACGTGATCGAACGCTTCGAGGCTTACGCCGCCACGCTCGGCGGCTGACGGAAGGCGAAATGCACGGCGACGTGCAACGTTGACGATCGCGCCATCCGGCTCGGCACGAAACCGTGCGGCACGACGCCGCTGCCGGATCCCTGCCTGCGCCGGACGGCGCCAGGTGGCGTCAGCCCGCCTTGTAATCCTGGTACGACTTCTCTTCCACCAGCTGCGAGCCCAACTTGAGGTTGATTTCGCGCTTCACCGCGGCGCGTTCGTCATTACGGAAGTACACCGCGCGCGCCAGCTCGATGAATTCCTGGTCGAACGCCTGGGCCTTTTCCTTCAGGCGAATGCGGTCCTCGATGTCCCACAACAGCTCGTTCACCTTGAGCAGGCGGGCACGCTCATCGGCGATGTCGGTCTTGGAAGCGGAATGCGCGGACCAGGTGGCATTGAGCTGATCGAGCTCGTTGCGCACATTCGCCAGCTTCGCCGGGTCGGTCATCTGCTTGGACTTGATCTCCAGGATGGTGATCTTGTCGATCAGCTCACCGAAGGACACCGGAACTTGGATCAGGCTCATGGAAACTCCAGGTGGAAAACAGGCAAAGTCCCCGCGGGCCCGAAGGCCGACGACGGTCCAGCCGGGTCGCCCATGATAAAGACATTGCCTAGCCGATGGTTCAGCTGACCGGAATAGACTGGGCACGCCTTAGCCTTCTACACCAAGGGAGAATCCATGAACGCCAAGTCTCTTCTCGTCCTGCCCCTGGCAGCGGCGCTGACCCTCGCCACGGCCTCCGCCTCGGCGCAGACCTCCGCCCCCCGCCGCACGGCGACGGTCTCGGATGCGGGCACGCTCAACGGCAACGTGCTGGTCCGCCGGGACGGCATCTTCCTGCGTTGCAGCCAATGCGGCACGGTGGAGTCGATCGAACGCAACGTAACCCAGGGCGCCGACCACGGCACCGCCGGCGCGATCATCGGCGCGGTCGCCGGTGGCGTGCTGGGCAACCAGGTCGGCAAGGGCAATGGCCGCAAGCTGGCCACCGTGGCCGGCGCCGTCGGCGGCGGCTTCGCCGGCAACCGGATCGGCCGCGGCGGCACCAACGAGAGCTGGGTGCTGCGCCTGCGCATGGGCGACGGCAGCTACAGCAACGTCACCGTGCCGGACGCCAGCGCCATCCGCGAGGGCGACCTCGTGCAGGTCGACCCGGACGGCAACGTGGTCCGCATCCAGTAAGACCTTCAAGAGCGCGGCCAGTCCAGGCCGCGCTCTTCTTTCAGGCCAGGCCCTGGGCCGCCTGCTTCAGCTGCGCAGCAACCGCATCGAAAAACGCTGCCGGCAATCCGGCCCGCACCGGCACCGCCCACGCCTGCGGCAAGGCGAAACCTGCGCACTTCACCGCATCCTTCTCCGTCATCAGTAACGGCAAGCCGTCCCCGAAGTCCAGGTCGGCAGCGGCGTAGGCGTGGTGGTCGGGAAACGGGTGCGGTATCACTTCGATGCCGTGCGCGCGCAGGCTCTCGAAGAACCGCGCGGGGTGGCCGATACCCGCGACAGCATGCACACGCCGCCCCCTGAAGGCTTCCATCGGCAGGACTTCGCCATCCGCCAAGCGACGTACCTGGCCGCCCTCCAACTGCATCGGCACCTCACCGTCCGTAGCTAGGCCGCCATTGCGGACGCGGAAGCCGACGTCGGCAAGGCGCGCCAGCGGTTCGCGCAGCGGGCCGGCGGGCAGCAGGCGGCCATTGCCGAAGCCGCGATCCCCATCGATGACGCAGATTTCCGTGTCGCGGCGCAGCCGGTAGTGCTGCAGTCCATCGTCGGCAATGACGACGTCGCAGCCCGCCTCGACGAGCAACCGCGACGCCGCGGGGCGGTCGCGCCCCACCGCCACCGGCGTGCCGGCAGCGCGAATCAGGCAGGGCTCGTCGCCGAAGCGAGCCGGGTCGGGGCGCTCGTCGAGCAGCGCGGGCCCTTGTTCGGTGCCGCCATAACCGCGGCTGACCACGCCGGGCCGGAAGCCACGCGCTCGCAGTGCCTCGGCCAGCGCGATGGTCAACGGTGTCTTGCCGGTACCGCCGACGGTGATGTTGCCCACGACCAGGACCGGCACGGGAAGCTGCACGCTGCGTAGCCATCCCCGGCGATACAGGCGACGGCGCAGGCGCACCACCCCGCCGTAGAGCCATGACAGCGGCACTGTCCACCAGGGCGCGGTGCCTTTGCCGTACCAGGCCGCTTCGAGCGTGTCGGCCAGCGCCATGGCGACCTCAGTCGCCGGCCTTGTCGTGGAACTGCATGCGGTGCAAGGCAGCGTAATGGCCACCCAGCGCGATCAGCTCCGCGTGCGTGCCGCGCTCCACGATGCGCCCCTGGTCCATGACCGCGATCTGGTCCGCATGCTCGATGGTCGAAAGGCGGTGCGCGATCACCAGCGTGGTGCGATCGCGCATCAGCCGCTGCAGCGCCTGCTGGATCAAGCGCTCCGACTCGGTATCCAGCGCACTGGTCGCCTCGTCGAGCACCAGGATCGGCGCGTTCTTGAGAATCGCGCGCGCAATGGCGATGCGCTGCCGCTGGCCGCCGGAAAGCATGTTCCCGGCCTGGCCGATATGACTGTGGATGCCCTTGGGCAGGCGCTGGATGAATTCCATCGCATTCGCCGCGTCCGCAGCCGCGATGATGTCCTTCTCGCTGGCGCCGGCCAGCTCGCCATAGGCGATGTTTTCCGCCACCGTGCCGTCGAACAGCACCACGCTCTGCCCCACCCAGGCGATCTGCCTGCGCAGGGAGGCCAGCGTGTAGCTGGCGTAATCGAAGCCGTCCAGCTCGATGTTGCCCGCGCTGGGCTCATAGAAGCGCGGCAGCAGGCTGACCAGGCTGCTCTTGCCGCTGCCGGAGCGGCCGACCAGGGCCGTCACGGTGCCGGGCCGGCAATGCAGATCCACGCCGCGCAAGGCTTCGAAGTCGTTGCGTGCGTAGGTCAAGCCTACGTCGTTGAAGACAATGTCGCCGCGGGTGCGTTCCAGCACGCGCTTGCCGTCGTCCGTTTCCGGCGGCATGTCGATCACGCCGAACAGGTCTTCGCAGGCCGCCACACCGCGCTGCACGCTCGCCTGCACGCCGGTGAGGCGCTTGAGAGAGGGCAGCATGCCGCCCATCGCGGTGAGCACGGTGATGAACACGCCCGGCGAAATGCTGTCGATCACGTTCGGCCGCGTGCCCAGGTACACCAGCAAGGCCAGCGCGAATGCCGCCGCAGTCTGGATGGTGGCGCTGGACAGCGAGCTGGTCACGGCCACTTTCAGGTTGAGCCGCTTCGAATGTTCGGTCACCTGCTCGAACCGCTCCGACTCGTGGCGTTGGCCGCCGTAGATACGCACCTCGCGATGCGCCCCGACCGACTCCTCCACCGTGCCGGTCACCGAGCCCATGGTGCCCTGGATACGCTTGCTGATCTGGCGATAACGGCGGCTGACCACGGTCACGATCAGCACGACCGCCGGGACCATGATCAGCAAGGCCATGGTGAGGTACGCGCTGGTGGACAGCATCACGTACATCATGCCGACGATCATCAGGCCTTCAGTGATCGCCACCTTCACCGCGTCGGTGGAAGCCTGGGCGACCTGTTCGCTGGTGTAGGTGATGCGCGAGACCTGCTGCCCCGAATGCTCGCTGCCGAAGAACGCGGCCGGCAAGCGCAGATATGCATCGAACACGTCGCGGCGCATGTTCTGCACCACGTTGCGGCCGATGTAGGCGATGCCGTAGTCGTTGAGGATGATGCCCAAGCCGCGCAGCAGGAACAGCCCGATGATCCAGATCGGCATCCAGAAGATGAGATAGGCGTCCTTGTGCGCGAACAGCTCGTCGATCATCGGGCGCAGCAGCTTGGTGAACGCCGCCAGGCAACCGCTCTCCAGCGCCATGCCGACCAGCGCGACGATGCCCACTCCCCAGTAGCGGCGGGTGTAGCCGAGCAGGCGCTTGTAGGTCCGCCAGGTCGCGGCGTCCCACACGTTGATTTTCCGGGTGCTCACTTGCCGGCGTCCGCCTGGCTGGGCGTGGTGGCGATGGACAGCTTGGTGAAGCCGAGCTGGCCCAGGGCGTCCATGGCCGTGACCACGTTCTGGTGCGGCGTCATCGCATCCGCGCGGATGGTCACCTGGCGCTCGCGGTCGTCGCCCGCGATATTGGCGATCGCCTGCTTGAGCGGCCCGATGCCCTGCCCCAGCACCTCATCCGTGCCGACGAAGTAATGGCCATCGCGGTCCACCACGATGGTGAGCGCAGGCGCCTGCATATCGCGTTCGTCGGCGCTCGCCTTTGGCAGCGTCACCTGCATGCGGGTGTGCTGGACGAAGGTGGTGGTGAGTACGAAGAACATCAGCAGGGTAAGCAGGACGTCGATCAGCGAGATCACGTTGATCTCGAAATCGTCCTGCCGGCGGTCGTTGCCGATACGCATGCCGGATCAGCCCGCGGTCGACTCGGCGGCGCGGCGGGGACGCGCCGCGGCGTTCGAGGCAGCGGTCAGCTCGTCCAGGAGCGCGGTCGCCTGTTTTTCCATCTCGACGCAGTAGCCCGCGACCTTGGAACGGAAATAGCGATGCAGCACATAGGCGGGAATCGCCACCACCAGGCCCGTGGCCGTGCAGATCAGTGCCTCGCCGATGCCGCCGGCCATTTTCAGCGGATCGCCCACGCCGCCCTTCATGACGTCCATGAACATGCGGATGAGGCCGATCACGGTGCCGAGCAGGCCGAGCAGCGGGCCGATCAACGCAATGGTGCCGAGCGTGTTGAGATAGCGCTCCATGTTGTGCACCACATGGCGGCCGGTGTCCTCGATGCGCTCCTTGATGAGCTCGCGCGGCCGGTTGCGCACCGCCAAGGCGGCGGCCAGCAGTTCGCCCAGCGGCGAGCCGTTGGCCAGGGTGGCCAGGTGCGCGGGGTCGAGCTGGCCGGAACGCGCCCAGTTGCGGACCTCCTCGCCCAGGCCGGGGGGCAGGACCGATTTGCGGCGCAGCGTCCAGCAACGCTCCAGCACGATCGCCAGGGCGATCGCCGAACAGATCAGGATGGGCAGCATCGCCCAACCGCCAGCCATCAGGATATCCAGCACGACTACACCCACCCCATGCGATCGAATTGCAGGGGCGCATCATAGCAGTCCCGTCCGACGGTTCCGCGGCGCCCGTGGCATTTGCGCGAGGCGCCGCCGCCCCACGGAAGGACGGTCCGCTCCGGGCTTCATTCGCGCCAGTAACGGGCACGGTGAACGCGCCAGGAGCGTGTCACCCGCGGGGCGCCATCGGCTGGAAACTCCATCTCGATCGCGCCCTGATCCGCCGTATTCAGCAGCGGCACCTTGAACGCCGCGTAGCGCTCCACGACCAGCGGATGCGGATGGCCGAAGCGGTTGCGCCAACCGGCCGAGACCAGGGCCAGGACCGGCGAAAGGCCATGGATGAACGCCTTGCCCGACGAGGTGCGGCTGCCGTGGTGCGGCACTTGCAGCACGAGCGGCGGCCCGTCGCCGACGGCCTCCGCCACGCCGCTCTCGGCCTGAACGCTGATATCGCCGGTGAGCAGAAGCCGCCCTCCCCGCCCTTCCACCAGCAGCACGCAGGACCGATCGTTGCCCCGGCTCGCCACCGCTCCGCGGGGACCGAGCATGCGGAAGCGCACACCGTCCCACGTCCACGACTGCCCCGCCTCGCACGGTGCGCCCGGCACGGGCGTGCGCTCAGGTTCGCCGGCCAGCACGGCTGCCGAAGGATACGCCGCGGCGACCGCCGCCATGCCGCCGGCATGATCGTTATCGGCATGGCTGACGACCAGCACATCCGGCGGCGGCAAACCCAAGGCGCGGACCGAGGGCAACACGGCGGCATCGCCCATGTCGAAATCGGAGGGAAACCGCGCGCCCGCGTCGAAAATCAGCGCGTGCCCGCGCGTGTGCACCACGACCGCGAGCCCCTGCCCCACGTCCAGCATCCACAGCCGGAAACCGCCTGGGCCCGGGCGATCCAGCGGAGGCCATGCCAGTGGCAGGAACAGCACCGCTCCCAGCCAGCGCATCGGCCAGCCACGAGGAAGGAACAGCCATGCCGCGCCTATCAGCGCCAACCCGACGGCCCATGGCCGCACATCGATGCCGTAGCCGTGCGCACCGGGCCATCCGGCCATGCGTTCGAACAACCACCACTGCGCCTGGGCAAACCGCCCCGCCAGAACGAGCACCGGCCCCGCCAGCGGCGGCGCCAGCAGGAGCAGGGCCGCGCCGGCCAGCGTCAGCGGGATCACCACGAAGCTCACGAACGGCACGGCCACCAGATTCGCCAGGACGCCGACGGCGGAGGCCTCGCCGAAAAACCACAGCGCCAGCGGTGTCAGGGCCACCGCCATGACGGCCTGCGCCAGCACGAGGTCGCGCAGGAACCCTCTCCATCCCCGGCTCCGCGTCGACAGGCAAAGCATGAGAAAGCCTACGCCCATGAAGGACAGCCAGAATCCCGCCGACAACACGGCCAGCGGGTCGGCCAGCAACAGCGCGAGCAAGGCAGCCGCCAGCGATTGCCAGGGCGTCACCGCTCTTCGCAGACATCGCGCCAGCGCGATCACGGCGATCATCAACAAAGTGCGCACGGTGGGCAAACCGAATCCCGCCAGTGCGCTGTAGAACGCAGCGAAAAGCAGCGCGGCCAACGCCTCCGCCTGCAGGCGGGGCACGCGCAGACCGAACCCGGGACAAAGCAGATACAGCAACCGCGCCAACCATACGCCGGCGACCGCCGCCACGCCGACGTGAAATCCGGAAATCGCGATCAGATGGGAAGCGCCGTTGGCGCGCGCCACTGTCCAGTCCTGGCGGCTCAAACCACGGGTGTCGCCCACGGCGAAGGCGCGCAGCAAGGCGGCAGCATGAGCGTCTTCGACGCGGTGCGCGATGTCCGCGGCGAGAGAAGCACGCCACCCGTCGACGCAGATGGCCGTTCCCAGCAAGCGGTTGCGCGGATCGTCGCGAACGTAGCCGTGGGCGACGATGCCCTGCTCCAGTGCACTGCGCTCACCGTCGCTTCCACCGGGGTTGACCAAGCCGCGCGGCCGCTTCAGACGCACCAGGAGCCTCCAGCGGGAACAGGAGTCGAGCACGGGCACGGCATTCCCAGCTGCCGCGTACCAGGCTAGCCGCACACGGCCCGACACCGGTAACGCTTCATTGCCGAGCAAGGCTTGCTCTACATCGAGCACGAACCGCGTCGCTTCGGTGCGGAGCTGCGGCAATCCTGTGACGGTGCCGGTCACAAGCATGTCGCGGCCTTCCAGGTCGCGAGGCAAGCGCGCCTCCATGCCAAGATCGCCGCACCAACCGGCCCAGGCCATGCCGAGGGTCACGAACGCAACGGCACGCATCCGGGGCAAGCGCCAGGCCAGCAGCAGGCCCGTCGCGGCGACGCCGGCGAACCATATCCGCGAAGGCAACGTTGGCCACCACTGCACCGCCAGTATGCCCGCGAGGAAAAGCGGGCCAAGCACAACCACTCCGTATGTACGCACGGCCGCTCCCATCCATGGATGGGATCAGGCTACGGCGATGAAGTCCGAAGCTCGGCTGAAAACTGCGTAGGCGACGGCTGATATCAACATCAGCCGGCGCCGAGCTCAGTGTGCGGGACGTTCCCTCAGCACACCGTTGTGCAACTCCAGCGTGCGGTCCATGCGCGCCGCCAGTCGGCTGTCATGCGTGACCAGGATGAAGCTGGTGCCGATCTCGCGATTGAGTTCGAGCATCAGCTCGTAAACGTGATCGGCATTGCCTTCGTCGAGATTGCCCGTAGGTTCGTCGCCCAGCACGCAGGCCGGGCGCGTCACCAAGGCACGCGCCACTGCGCAGCGCTGGCGTTCGCCGCCGGAAAGCTCGGCCGGCTTATGCTCCAGGCGGCTGCCCAGGCCCACGCGCTGCAGCAGATCGGTCGCACGCTTCTGGGCTTCGGGAATCGACGTGCCGCGGATGAGCAGCGGCATGCAGACGTTCTCCAGCGCGGTGAACTCGGGCAGAAGATGATGGAACTGATAGATGAAGCCCAGCGAGCGGTTGCGCACGCGCCCGCGCTCCGCGTCGGACAGCTTGGACAGCACCTGGCCTTCCACCTCCACCTCGCCCTTGGTGAGCGTGTCGAGCCCGCCGAGAATATGCAGCAGCGTGCTCTTGCCCGACCCGGAGGCTCCGACGATGGCCAGCGTCTCGCCGCGCTTCAGCGCGAAGCTCACGTCGGCCAGTACATCGGTGTGCAGGCCGCCTTCCTCGTAGGTCTTGGCGATGTGGCTGGCGCGCAGCACGATGGCGTTGTCGGTCATGGCATTACTCATAGCGCAGGGCCTGCGCCGGCTGCGTGCGCGATGCGCGCCACGCGGGATAAAGGGTAGCGAGCAGCGAGAACAGGAAGGTCACCAGCGCCACCTTCATCACGTCGTCCGCCTGCAGTTTGCTGGGCAGCTCGCTGATGTAATAGACGTCCGGCGAAAGGAAGGTGGTGTGGAAAGTACGCTCGATCCACTTGACGATCTGCGGCAGGCGCCAGGAAAGCAGCGAGCCCAGCGTCACGCCGAAGCCGATGCCGACGAAACCCACCAGCACGCCCTGCACCATGAACATGCCCATGATGCTGCGCGGCGTCGAGCCGAGCGTACGCAGGATGGCGATGTCCGCCTGCTTGTCGGTCACCAGCATCATCAGCATGGAGATCAAGTTGATCACCGCGACCAGGATGATCAGCGAGAGGATGATGAACATCACCTTCTTCTCCATCGAGATGGCGGAAAAGAAGTTGGCATGGCTGTCCATCCAGGTTTCCATGCGATAGACCTGGCCCAGGTTGTTGGCCAGCTCGTGCGCCACCGGCCGGGCATTGAACATGTCGTCCAGGCGCAGGCGGATGCCGGAGGGGCCGTCGAGGCTGTTGAGCCGCTCCGCGTCCTGCATGTTGATCACGGCGAGATTGGAGTCGAACTCCTGCATGCCCAGTTCGAAGATGCCGGCCACGGTGAAGCTGCGCAGGCGCGGCACGCTGCCCATGGGCGTGGCGCGGAACTCGGGCACGGCCATGGTCACATGGTCGCCCATAGCCACGCCCAGCGTCATCGCCAGCTCGCGGCCCAGCACGATGTTCCACTTGCCCGGCTGCAGCACGTCCAGCTTGCCGTCCACCATGTGGAGTCCGATGTCGGAAACCTTGGACTCCTGCGCGGGATCGATGCCGCGCACCAGCGCGCCGCTGGAACGGCGGGCCTGCAGGAAGGCCTGCGCTTCCACGTATGGCGCGGCGCCGCGCACGTGCGGGTTGGCTTCCGCGATCTGCACCGCCCGTTGCCAGTCCTGCACGCTCTCGCCGCCCACGCCGGACACCGTAGCGTGCGAAATGGCGCCCAGAATGCGTGTGCGCAGTTCGTTGTCGAAGCCGTTCATCACCGACATCACCGTGATCAATGCGGTCACGCTAATCGCAATGCACACGATCGAGACGGTCGAAATGAACGAAATGAACTGGTTGCGTCGCTTGGCGCGCGTGTAGCGCAGGCCAACGAAGAGCTCTAGCGGTCGGAACATGGGCGGGTCGCTTCTGGATTCGATGGGCTAGCCGCCCGGGCATCGCGTTGGTCGGCGGAATGGAGACCGCGACGCCGCGGCAGAGTGCCCCAAGCCCTGCGGTTCGGCAAGCCGGCGGTCAGGGCGCGGCAACCGGCTCCTCTGTGCGCGTCGCTGCCAGGCGCATGCGCAGGCGGCGCCGAAGGTCGGCGTCGCTGTTGTCCGGTGCCAGCAGCAGCGACACCGGGGGCCGGGAAGCCGGCTGGAGGCGCAGCCACAAGCATGCAGGCCCCGTACGGAAGGAAAGCAGGCTCGCCGCCACGTCCTCGGAGGCGGCCTGCCGCAGCATCCAATGGCCGTCGGCGGCCCACATGGCGGCGCGAGGGGCGCCGCCTCGCCAACGCCGGCAGGCGAGCGCCAGGGCCGCACCGAGCGCGAACGACACCGGCAGGCAACCCCACCAGGGCATGCCCGAAAGCCATACGGCGACCGCGGCCAGCACGGTCACACACGCCAACGCCCGCTCGAACCCGCGCGAAGGCCGGTATTCAAAGCCGATGGCGGGCACGGATGTCATCGATGATCGCCTGCCAGTCCTCGCGCGGCGCTCGCGCGTGCCCCATCACCCAGTCCCACAGGTCGGGGTCCTGCACGTCCAGCAGTTCGTCGAACGCCACGCGCAAGGCCTCGTTCGCCTGGGCGAAGCGCTCGTCCAGCCAGCCGCCGAACAACGCATCGAGCTCGCGCGTACCGCGGCGGGTGCGCCAGCGCAGGCGTTTGATGCGGGCTTCGTCCATAGCTTCAGGGATCGTCAGTGGCGTTGCGGTTTCCGGAAACGACATGGCCCGCGATGGAACGCGGGCCATGGGATCGAACACATGCTAGCGGTCAGGCCGAGCGGCGTTCCACGATCAGCTTCTTGATTTCCGCGATCGCCTTGGCCGGGTTCAGACCCTTCGGGCAAGTGCGCGCGCAGTTCATGATCGTGTGGCAGCGGTACAGCTTGAACGGATCCTCCAGGTCGTCCAGGCGCGCGCCAGTGTCCTCGTCGCGCGAGTCGACGATCCAGCGATAGGCCTGCAGGAGGATCGCCGGGCCGAGGTAGCGGTCGCCGTTCCACCAATAGCTCGGGCAGCTGGTGGAGCAGCACGCGCACAGGATGCACTCGTACAGACCGTCGAGCTTCTTGCGGTCTTCCGGCGACTGCAGGCGCTCCTTGTCGGCCGGTGCCGGGCTCTGCGTGCGTAACCAGGGCTTGATCGACGCGAACTGTGCGTAGAAATGGGTGAGATCCGGCACCAGATCCTTCACCACCGGCATGTGCGGCAGTGGATAGATCTTGACGTCACCCGAACCGCAGTCGGAGATGGCCTTGGTGCAGGCCAGCGTGTTGGTACCGTCGATGTTCATCGCGCAGGAACCGCAGATGCCTTCGCGGCAGGAGCGGCGCAGCGTGAGCGTCGGATCGATCTCGTTCTTGATCTTCAGCAGGGCGTCCAGAACCATCGGACCGCACGAGGCCAGGTCGACCTCGTAAGTGTCGATGCGCGGGTTCTTGCCGTCCTCGGGCGTCCAGCGATAGATGCGGAAGGTGCGAGGCTTCTTCGCATCCTTCGCCGGATAGTGCTTGCCCGGCTGGATCTTGGAATTCTTGGGTAGCGAAAACTCTGCCATGTTTGCCTCACGGTCTCGTGTTGCCCTCTGGCGCCCGCGTGGCGGGCGCCGGTACAACGTCGGCAGAACCTCAGGGGTTCCGGGCTTCGAATCAGTAAACGCGCTTCTTCGGCGGGACCACTTCGACGTCCGACGTCATGGTGTACATGTGCACCGGGCGGAAATCGAAGTCTGCCTTGCCGTTATCGTCCACCGACACCAGCGTGTGCTTCTGCCAGTTCGCGTCGTCGCGGTCCGGGAAATCCTCTCGCGCATGCGCGCCGCGGCTTTCCGGGCGCTGCTCGGCCGAGTACATGGTGGCCACGGCTTGGCCCAGCAGATTGGACAGCTCCAGCGTTTCGATCAGGTCGGAGTTCCACACCAGCGAGCGGTCGCTGACGCCGACATCCTTGAACGAATCGTAGACCTTCGAGATCTTCTCGCAGCCTTCCTTGAGCGACTGGCCGGTACGGAACACCGCGGCGTCGGACTGCATGGTGCGCTGCATTTCCGCACGGATCTTCGCGGTCGGCAGGCTGCCCTTGGCGTAGCGCAGGCTGTCGAAGCGGCCCAATGCCTTGTCCAGCGCGCTGGCCGGCAGGTCCTTGTGCGGCGCGCCCGGCTTGATGATTTCGGCGCAGCGATGCGCCACCGCGCGGCCGAATACCACCAGGTCGAGCAGCGAGTTGGAGCCCAGGCGGTTGGCGCCGTGCACGGACACGCACGCGGCCTCGCCGATGGCGAACAAGCCGGGCACCACCGCGTCCACGTCGTCGCCGCGCTTCTGCACGACCTCGCCGTGATAGTTGGTGGGGATACCGCCCATGTTGTAGTGCACGGTCGGGATGACCGGAATCGGTTCCTTCGTCACGTCCACGCCGGCGAAGATGCGCGCCGATTCCGCGATGCCGGGCAGGCGCTCGTGGATCACTTCGGCACCCAGGTGCATCAGGTTGATGTGGATGTGATCCTTGTGCTCGCCGACGCCACGGCCTTCGCGGATTTCCATGGTCATCGCGCGACTGACCACGTCGCGGGAAGCCAGGTCCTTCGCGTTCGGCGCGTAGCGCTCCATGAAGCGCTCGCCGTTGGAATTGGTGAGGTAACCGCCCTCGCCGCGCACGCCCTCGGTGATCAGGCAGCCGGAACCGTAGATGCCGGTCGGGTGGAACTGCACGAACTCCATGTCCTGCAGCGCCAGGCCGGCGCGCAGCACCATGCCGCCGCCGTCGCCGGTACAGGTGTGCGCGGAGGTCGCGCTGAAGTAGGCACGACCATAGCCGCCGGTGGCCAGCACGATAGCGTGGCCGCGGAACACGTGCAGGGTGCCCTCGTTCATGTCCAGCGCGAGCACGCCGCGGCACACGCCTTCTTCGTCGAAGATGAGGTCGGTCGCGAAATACTCGATGAAGAACGTGGCGTCGTGCGCCAGCGCCTGCTGGTACAGCGTGTGCAGGATCGCGTGGCCGGTGCGGTCCGCCGCGGCGCAGGTGCGCTGCGCGGTGCCCTTGCCGTAGTGCGTGGTCATGCCGCCGAACGGGCGCTGGTAGATCTTGCCCTCCTCCGTACGGGAGAACGGCACGCCGTAGTGCTCCAGCTCGATGATCGAAGGGATGGCCTCGCGGCACATGTATTCGATCGCGTCCTGGTCGCCCAGCCAGTCCGACCCCTTGATGGTGTCATAGAAGTGGAAGCGCCAGTCGTCCTCGCCCATGTTGCCGAGCGCGGCCGAGATGCCGCCCTGCGCGGCCACGGTGTGCGAGCGCGTCGGAAAGACCTTGGTGAGGCACGCGGCCTTCAGGCCCTTCTCGGCCAGACCGAAGGTGGCGCGCAGACCAGCACCGCCGGCGCCGACCACGATCACGTCGTACTTATGCTGTTGAACCTTGTAGGCTTCCATCGACCTCAGACTCCCAGGGCCACGCGCAGCACGGCCAGCACGCTGGCCAGCGCGCCCAGCACGGCGACAAACTTGATCAACACCAGCGACACCACTTCCAGCCAGCGGGTGTGCACGTAGTCTTCGATCACCACCTGCAGGCCGAGCACGGCGTGCCAGAACGTGGTGATGGAAAAAACGATCAGCAGCAAAGCGTTCCAGGGCTTGCCCACGGCCGCCTTGGCGGTGGCGTAGTCGGCATGCAGCAGGCCAAGCACGAAGACGACGAACCAGATGCCCAGGAAGATCAGGCCGGCAGCGGTGAGGCGCTGCGTCCACCAATGGCCGACGCCGGACTGGGCCGAACCCAGGCCGCGGGCGCGCTTGAGAGGATTGCGCAGGTCTTTCGCATTGGCGCTCATGCCGCACCTCCGGTCAACACGTAGCCCCAGACGAGGACGGTGAGCACGAGGCTGCCGACGATCGACAGCCAGCTCGAGCGGACGAAGTGAGGAATGGCATAGCCGGCGCCTGCATCCTGCACCAGATGGCGGATGCCGTTGCACAGGTGGTAGAACAGCGACCAGCTCCAGCCGAACAGCAGGACCAGCCCGATCGGGCTGCCGACGCAGGTCTTGAATTGGTTGAAGCTGTCCTCGCCGGCGGCCAG
Organism: Dyella sp. BiH032; assembly: GCF_031954525.1. Classification (NCBI taxonomy): domain Bacteria; kingdom Pseudomonadati; phylum Pseudomonadota; class Gammaproteobacteria; order Lysobacterales; family Rhodanobacteraceae; genus Dyella; species Dyella sp. BiH032. The sequence continues at coordinate 2,270,607 of NZ_CP134867.1, read as the reverse complement.
GGATACCAGGCCCCACAGGACCAGCAAGGTGCCGACCGCGAGCGCGATGCCGGTGGCTCGATGCAGGATGGAGGTCATCATCTGCACCTGCCACTTATATATCTGCAGGTGCGGGGAAAGCGGTCGTCGGGTGTCTGCCATGGCGGCTATCCTGTGTGGAATCGCTGATGCCCGAGCCGTCTCCCGGCCGCCATGCCGACGCGCGTGACGCGCCGGCGGGGCGGTCAGAAGTCGATACAGCGCCCGTTCTTTTCCCAATCGCCGTAGCGGGTGGGGTCGGGTGCCGGTCGCTCCGCCGGTTCCTTGCCCTGCTCCTTGCCGGCAGGCACGGATGCACCCTCCGCCGGAACGGAAGTGGGCTTGGATTCGGTTTGGGAGGACGTATCGGACATGGGTTCAGTTAGCCGCCGAAGGTTAATACTTGCGTTAAGACGGCACAACCTTGACGCCCGGCGCTTCGTTTGACCAACGCCCTTGCGCCACCCCGCTTGCAGACGCCCTCTACCGCCCCCATTGCGCTCCCTATGCCCGTAAAACACCAAGCCGAGACCTTGCTGATCGAAGGCCCCGACGCCATCGCCTTCGCCCAGTCCCAATTCAGCAGCGACGTCTCCAGCCTCGCCGTCGGACGCTGGCAATTCAGCGCCTGGCTGGATGCTCAAGGGCGCGTGCGCGCCCTCTTCCACTTGGCGAAATTGAGCGAGCAGAGTCTGCTGCTCGTGCTGCGCGGCGGTCGCGCCGACACGCTCGCGGAAGGCCTGCGCCGTTTCGTCTTTCGTTCGAAGGTCAGAGTCGAAGCGATGCCCGCGCGCGCGCTTGGCACGTCCGACGCGAAGGACATGTACGAAGTGAGACAAACCAACGACGGCGTCGTACTCGGGTGCGGCTCGCATGCATTATCGATAGGCGCACACGCGGACGACGACTGGCGCGTCGAACACATTCGCATGGGCTGGCCGTGGCTTCCGGACGAAGCGCTCGATGCATTGCTGCCTCCCGCGCTATCGCTGGAAAGATTGCAGGGCATTGCCTTCGACAAAGGCTGCTATCCCGGGCAGGAGATCGTGGCGCGCCTGCATTATCGCGGCGGGCACAAACGCCATATGCATTGCGTCGTATTGTCGCAACACATACCTCCGGGCACTGTGCTGCGCGAAGAACAAAGCGATGCCGTCTTCGTGCTGGATAGCATGCTTGCGAATCAAAGCTACATCGCGCTCGCCGTAGTCAGCGATGCAGTGTCGGAACGCGGCGAAACGCTAGCTCTTTCATGTAATGGCGAACGCGTCGATGTTGAATTGCAACAACGTTGGGCCGATTGAATGTATGGGATTCACACGCGCTTGATGAATGTTCTTTCGATTGTGAGCGCTACGTGAACCCGACCGCCTTGGCACTTGCCACCGATGGAACCTGCCACTAGGCTCCGCCGGTCACATTCGACGGACACCCTTCGATGGGTGCCCACATACGCGACGAACCGGAGGGGTCCGGATCGGCGCGACCCGGCTAAAAATGCCGGAGGAACAACCGCTCATCAGGCGGAACAAGTTGCAGGCCACCGGGATCCTTTTGATCCGGACAGCGCTGCGCAGCAGTAACGAACGGCGTCGGATCAGCCGTTCAAACGCCACATCCCGTGGCACCCCGCTCGACCACAAGTTTCGGTCGGTGCGTGTTCAATCCAGGTGGAACGGCCTGCCCGCCCGTCCACCGCAACGGCGTGTCCATCCAGAGCATCGGATCGGCGCGTACAGCACGTTGGAGGCAGACAATGAAACTTTCCATGTTGTTGTGGCTTGCGTCCGTGCTGCCCCAACCCCTCGCCGACCAGACCTGCCTGGCGACGACGGTGTATCTCGAAGCGCGCAGCGAGTCGACCATCGGCCAGTTCGCCGTGGCCGAAGTCGCCCTCCGTCGCCGTGACCGCGGCACCTGGGGCAAGAACGTGTGCGAGGTGGTCACCGCTCCGCGGCAGTTCGCCACCTCCACCACGGCCAGCAGTTTCGAAGTGACCGACCTGACTGCCTGGAGCAAGGCATGGAAGGTCGCCGGCGATTCCATCCTCAATTGGAGCCTGCCGACGAACGAGCGCATGGTCTACGTTCCGCATGCCGATCATTTCGCCACCACCTCGGTGTCGCCGGCGTGGAGCACCAGCCGCGTCGTGCGCACGATCGGCGAGCACGCGTTCTACGCCGTCAACTGATCCGAAAAAATCGGCACAAAAAAAAGGCCCTCGAGATCGAGGGCCTTTTTCATTTGGACGTCTAGACGTCTCTCAACGGCGATAGACGCGATTGTTGCGGATCTCCACATAGTCGCCCTGGCGGATCTGCGGATCGTCTGCCTGGGTCACGGTGGCATAGCGACCATCGTCGAGACGGACGGTGACCTGGAAGGCCTGATCCGGCCCGCCGTTGCGCTTGCCGACCTCGTTACCGACAGCGCCACCGGCCACCGCACCCACCACCGTGGCGGCGGTGCGACCATTGCCCTTGCCGACGGTATTGCCGAGCAAGCCGCCGGCCACCGCGCCGATCACCATGCCAAGCGGCGAAGCGCTCTTGTCCACGTTGATCACGCGCACATCCTCGACCGTGCCGCATTGCATGCAGCGCCCCGAGTTGTAGCCGCCGCTGTCGTAGCCGCCACCGCCGTAGTACCCGCCGGAACGCGGTGGAGGCGTGGCGCAGGCGGCCAGCAGAGCGAAGCAACCGGCGAGGGCCGCCGTAGCCAAGCGTTTAGTGATCGAAGCGTTCATGGCGCGATCCTCCTCGGACAAGGTCAATGGGCGTCGGAAACGGCGACCACCCCTTCCTGTACCTGCACGCGGTCGCCCGGATCATGGTCCATGCGGATCGTGCGGGTCACACCGTTGTATTCGTAGGCCACGTCGTAGCCCACGATCTTCTCGCCGCCCTTGCCCGCGACGGTGCTGCAGCGGCGCTGGGTGCTCGAAACGACGTTGTTCTCCTGACGGTTCTTCTGGATCTCGTGGCCGGCATAGCCGCCACCGATGGCACCGGCAACCGTCGCCAGGGTGCGGCCCTTGCCGCCGCCGACCTGGTTACCCAGCAGACCGCCGGCGACCGCACCGATGGCGGTACCTGCGATCTGGTGCTGGTCCTTCACCGGCGCCCGCTGCGTGACCACCTCGTCATGGCAGACCTGCTGCGGCGCGCTCGCCTGCTCGCGGACCGGCGTGACGCTGACCACACGGGCATACTTGGGGCCCGCCGAGGCCGACTGCGAAGCCATTCCACCCACGCCACCATCGGCATTCGCGTCGCGGTTACAGGCCGTCAGGCCTACCGCAAGCACGGCGCCAAGCCCCAGATTCAGCGCGGAAATGACCAACCTGCTCATAATGCTCTCCTGTGTGGATCACTGGCGCACCCCGCGCCATTCAAGCGATCCGTAGTGAAATCATTGAAACCTCGGTCAACTGAATGTTGGCTAGACCGAGCCGCCCTATCCTAGCCCTTCAAAACGCCCTTTCCTGTGATCGATCTAACCGATAGCCACGCCCATCTGGACGACAGCAGCTTCGACCACGACCGACAGGACGTGGTGCGCCGGGCCCGTCAGGCCGGAGTAAGCCGAATCGTCGTGCCCGCTATCCATCGGGCCTCCTGGGAACGCATCGAGCAACTGTGCGCTGAATGCCCGGAGGCAGCGCCCGCCTACGGCATGCATCCGCTCTATCTCCATCACCACCGGCCGGAACATGTCGATCAACTGACCACCTGGCTGGTCGAGCATCGCGCGGTAGCCGTCGGCGAGATCGGCCTGGACTATTTCGTCGAAGGACTGGATCGCGAGCAGCAGCAGATCTACTTCGAACGCCAGCTGCGCGTGGCGCGGCAGGCGGACCTGCCCGTGATCGTCCACGCTCGCCGCGCGATGGACGAGGTCACCGCCACACTCCGCCGCATCGGCGGGCTGCGCGGCGTCGTGCACAGTTTTTCCGGCAGCGAGCAGCAAGCCGAACAACTATGGCGCCTGGGTTTCTGCATCGGCATCGGGGGGCCGGTGACCTACGACCGCGCCCAGCGCTTGCGCCGCATCGTCGCGGGCATGCCGATGGAGCACTTGCTGCTGGAAACGGATGCCCCCGACCAGCCTGGCGCATGCCACCGCGGCCAACGCAACGAGCCTGCCAACCTGCTCGACGTGCTTCGGGTCGTCGCCGAACTTCGGGGCAGCACGGAGACAGAAGTGGCAGCGGCGACGACCGCCAATGCGAGAGCGCTGTTCCGCCTCCCCTGACGTCACTTGCGGGCCAGGAAAGATCGCTGCTAGCCTAATTACTTCACTGGCTAAATATTTCCTGGTGAAATGTCCAAACTGATGAAAGGCATCGCCCACATGGACGCCGGCATCCATCGTGCCGGCGAATCCGTGCCCGGCCTCCCCGTGCGTGAGGCGATCCTGCTGCGCCTGGTGCTGATGACCGGGAACGCCGTGCTCGAAGAGATCGAACGACTGCTCAAGCCACACGGCTTGAGCGATAGCGACTTCCGCACGCTGATGATGATCTACACGGCCCCTGAGGGCCGCGCTTCCCCTGGCGAACTGTGCGACGCTGCGCAGCAGGGCGCTACCAACATGACGCGTATCGCCAATGCATTGGTGAAGCAGGGCTTCATCACGCGCGCGTCGAGCGCGGACGACCGGCGCCGTGTCGAACTGAGCATCACGCCCGCCGGCCGGCGCTTCGCGCGGAAGCTGCTGCCCACGCTTTTTCCCCGTGTTCACGGCGCCTTCGCCAGCCTGAGCGACAGCGAAAAGAAGACCCTGGACCGCCTGCTGCGCAAGGTGGCTTCCAATGTGGACCAAATCACCGGACCGGACCTTGACCCATGACCGACTTTCTCCCGCTACGCCGTAGCTCCGGCCGTGTGGCCCTGGTCGCGGCCGTCGTGGTCGCGCTGGCCGGCTGCTCCATTCCCGCCAAGGTGCAGCATCCGGCGCTGCGCGACGAAGTACCGCTGGCCGGCCTGGAAGCCCCTGCTCGTGCAGGCTGGCCGGAAACCGAATGGTGGCGCCAATACCAGGATCCCCAGCTGGACGATCTCATCGCGCGTGCCATGCAAGGCTCGCCCGACCTCGCGCAAGCGATGTCGCGCCTCGAATCCGCCCAGCAGTCCATCCGCATCGCTGCCGCGCAGGCCGGGCTCAGCATCAACGGCAGCGCGCAAGTGACGCGCCAGCGCATGAGCGAGAACGGACTGATCCCGTCGAAGTTCCTCGGTTTCACCTGGTACAACCAGGGCGATCTGGGCGTGCAGGCGGATTACGACTTCGATTGGTGGGGCAAGAAGCGGTCGGCGATCGAAGCAGCCGTCGATCAGGCACGCGCCGCGCAGGCACAGCACAGTGCCGCGGCGCTGGCGATCCAGAACGCGGTCGCCGATACCTACTTCGGATGGCTGGCCGACGAGGCGCGCATCGCGGTCGCACGCCAGCAAGTAGAAACGCAGGACCAGCTCGTGCGCGTCGCCGAGCTTCGCGTGCGCCAGGGCGTCGATCTACCTGACGACGCCCAGAAGGCGCGCATCCAGCAGGCCTCCGCGCGCGAGCTGCTGGTAGCGCTGGAGAGCTCGGCGAAGATTCGCCAGACGGCGCTGGCCAGCCTGCTGGGCGTCGCGCCTGCTGAGCTGCCGCCGCTGTCCCCTCGCCCGCTGCCTGCGATCGATGGTGGACTACCCGCCAACGCCGGAGTCGATCTGATTTCCCGCCGCCCCGACATCGCGGCCAGCCGCTGGCAGGTCGAAGCGGCGCTGAAGCAGACGGACGTCGCCCGCGCCGAGTTCTACCCCGATGTCAGCCTGTCGGCCATGGCGGGGCTATCGAGCATCGACCTGGACAAGATGTTCAATGCTTCCAGCCGCGTGTTCGCGCTTACGCCCGCCCTGCACCTGCCCATCTTCAACAGCGGCCTGCTGCAGGCGAACTTCCGCGCCAGCAAGGCCCAGCTGGATGCCGCCGTGGCGCAATACAACAGCACTGTGCTGTCTGCCGCGCGCGACGTCGCGCTGCAGAGCCTCACCGCGCAGCAACTCGTCGCGCGCCGCAAGGAACAGGCGGCGCAGATCACTGCCAATGAAACCCTGCTGACGAGCGCGCAGGCGCGCGCGCGCCAAGGCGTGCGGGACATCCGCGAATCGCTCGGCGCCAAGGCCCAGCTGCTGCAGGCGCGCGACGACGCGCTGAGCCTGCAGGCGCAGGCCCTCTCCACGGATCTCTCGCTGATCAAGGCGCTGGGCGGCGGCTATCGCGTCGCCGGCGACGCGCAGAGCGAGCCTTCCACCGCCTCATCCACGACCTCGAATGCCTCTACCGGAGACGCCGCTCATGAGCGCCACTGATTCCGCCGCGCGGAAGGAAGACAACGACAGCGGCCTCGCCGCGAAGGACCCGCGCAAGCGCCGCCGCGCGCTGCTGATTGTCCTGCTGATTTTCGTGGTGCTGGGACTGGGCTGGTTCCTGCTGTGGCTGTTCGTGTTCTCCAAGCGCGAGACCACGGACAACGCCTACGTCGGCGGCAACCAGGTCGCGATCTCGGCGCAGGTCCCCGGCACCGTCGTGGCGATCCTCGCGGACGATACGCAGCGCGTGGAAGCCGGCCAGGTGCTGGTGCGCCTGGACAGCACCGACGCCGACGTGCGTCTGCGCCAGGCCAGCAGCGCGCTCGCGCAGGCCGTCCGCCAGGTCCGCCAGCAGACCGATTCGGCCACCAGCGCCGACGCTGCCGTCGCCGCCCGCCGGGTAGACCTGAAGAAGGCACAGGCCGATCTGCAACGCCATCTCCCGCTGCTTGCCGAGCACGCGGAATCGCCGGAGATCGTGCAGCACCTGCGCGACGGCGTGGAACAGGCACAGACCGCGCTGGACGCGGCCGTCGCGCAGGGCAATGCGGCGCGCGCTGCCATCGAAGGCACGGTCACCGCCGAGAATCCGGCCGTGGAGCAGGCCCGCGCCAACTTCCGCGCCGCCTGGGTCGCCGCGCAGCGCAATGCCATCTATGCGCCGGTGTCCGGCTACGTCGCGCAGCGCAGCGTGCAGGTCGGCAACAGCGTGCAGCCCGGTCAGCAGCTCATGACCGTGGTACCGCTGCATGACCTGTGGATCGACGCCAACTTCAAGGAGAGCCAGTTGCGCCGCATCCGCATCGGCCAGCCGGTGAAGTTCAGCGCGGACGTCTACGGCAGCGGCGTCGAATACCACGGCAAGGTCGTCGGCCTGGGAGCCGGCACCGGCAGCGTGTTCTCGCTGCTGCCCGCGCAGAACGCCACCGGCAACTGGATCAAGGTGGTACAGCGTGTGCCGGTGCGCATCGCGATCGACAACAAGGATCTGGAACAGCATCCGCTGCGCATCGGCCTCTCCACCGAAGTGACGGTGGATATCACGGACGACCGCGGTGCGGTGCTGGCCCAGGCGCCGGCGCAGAAGGCGACTGCGGAGACCGACGTGTACGACCGCATGGCCGTCAAGGCGGATGAAGAAGCCGAGAAGATCATCCGCGCCAATCTCGGCCGCACCGACGGCCGCTGAGTCCACGCCCCATGGCCGCCACGCCCAACGACGCCACTCCATTGAAGCCGCTGCAAGGCGGCGCCCTGGTTCTGCTGACCATCGCGGTCGCGTTCAGCACCTTCATGGAGGTGCTGGACATGACCATCGTCAACGTCGCCGTGCCGCACATCGCCGGCAGCCTGGGCGTCAGCGCCAGCGAAGGCACCTGGACGATCAGCTCCTACGCCCTGGCCAGCGCGATCATGCAGCCGCTCACCGGCTGGCTGGCGAGGCGGTTCGGCGAGGTGAAAACCTTCATCGGCTCGGTCGGCCTGTTCGTGGTCTTTTCGATGCTGTGCGGCCTGGCCACCAGCATGCCGATGCTGGTGATCGCCCGTCTGCTGCAAGGCGCCGGTTCCGGCCCGATGGTGGCGCTGTCGCTGACCCTGCTGCTGTCGAGCTATCCGAAGGCCAAGCAAGGTATCGCGCTGGCGATGTGGGCGATGACCGTGGTGGTGGCGCCGATCTTCGGCCCCATCCTCGGCGGTTGGCTCACCGACAATTTTTCCTGGCCCTGGATCTTCTACATCAACGTGCCGGTGGGCGCGCTCGCGGCCGTCATCACCTGGGCGCTGCTGCACAAGCGCGAGACCAAGACTTACAAGACGCCGATCGACCTCGTGGGCCTGATCCTGCTCGTGGTGGGCGTGGGTTGCCTGCAGTTCATGCTGGACAACGGCAACGACAACGATTGGTTCGCCTCCACCCTGATCACGGTGCTGGGCATCACCGCACTGGTGTGCATCAGCTTCCTGATCGTGTGGGAACTGCACGCCAAGCACCCGGTGGTGGACCTTTCGCTATTCAAGCGACGCAATTTCACCGTGGGGGTAACGGCGCTCTCGCTGGGCATGATGGCGTTCTTCGGCATCAACGTGGTGTTCCCACTGTGGCTGCAGACCACGCTCGGCTATACCGCGACTTGGGCGGGCCTGGCCACGGCGCCGGTGGGCATCCTGGCCTTCCTGATGTCGCCGGTGATCGGCGCCAACATCAATCGCATGGATCTGCGCGCGGTAGTCACCGCGGCGTTCCTGATCTTCGCCGGCACCTCGCTGTGGTTCTCCAGTTTCGACAGCTCCGCCTCCTTCGCGACCCTGGTGCTGCCGCGCTTCGTGATGGGCGCCGCCATCGCCTGCTTCTTCATCCCGTTGAACCAGATCTATCTGGCAGGGCTGCCCGGCGATCAGATCGCCAGCGCGTCGGGCCTGGCCAACTTCTGCCGCACGATGGGGTCGAGTGTGTCGACCGCGGTGACCGTGACCATCTGGCAGCACCGCGGCGATTTTCATCACGCGATTCTCACGGAAAGCGTTTCGCCTGCCCATACGGCCGCCACGCAATACCTGCAGGGGCTGGCCCAGGCCGGCCTCTCCGGATCGCGCGGCCTCGGCGTGGTAGACCAGGTGCTCACCCGCGAGGCCCTCACCCTGGCGGTCAACGACGTGTTCTGGCTGTGCGCCGTGCTGTTCATGGCGCTGATCCCGGTGCTCTGGTTCGCCAGGCCGCCCTTCGGCAGCGCCGGGGGTGCGGTAGGCCATTGATCACCAAGATCGATTTAAATTTTTGCTGCACCCGGAAGTGCAGCAAAAATGTGTCGGTCGCGACTGGTGCGGCGCAATACGTTCTGGTAGCTTCCGCCGCATGGCACAAACGATCCGCATCATCAAGAAGTATCCGAACCGTCGCTTGTACGACACGGAGATCTCCAGCTACATCACGCTGGAAGAAGTCCGTCAGCTCGTGCTCGACGGCGAAACCTTCGAGGTCCGCGACGCCAAATCGGGCGAGGATCTGACCCGCTCCGTGCTGCTGCAGATCATTTCCGAGCACGAGGAGAAGGGTCAGCCGATGCTGTCGCCGCAGTTGCTGAGCCAGATCATCCGGTTCTATGGCGACTCGCTGCAGGGCTTCATGGGCCCTTATCTGGAGCGCAGTCTGCAGGTCTTCCTCGACCAGCAGCAGCAGTTCCGCAACCAGCTCAACAGCCTGCTGGGGCAGACGCCCTGGTCGATGCTCAACGAGCTGACCCAGCGCAACATGGATGCGTGGAAGTCCATGCAGAGCGGCCTGCTCGATGCGGCCACGCAGGCGTCCAGCACGGGCAAGCCCGGCGGCGCCAAGAAGTAAGTCCCGCCCTTTCGCGCGCCGGCGCCCCGCTGGCGCCGGCGCTTCTTTGTGCAACAGCCGCTGCGGCACAACACGTGCTGCCGTGCGGCATGATCAGGTGAGTACCGCATGACTCGCATCGCCATCGTCACGGGGGGCATCGGCGGCCTCGGTACCGAAATCTGCCGCCAGCTCGCCCTCGCCGGCCGCCGGGTCATCGCCGCCGACCTGCCTGCCCGTTCCGAACGACTGGAATCCTTCCGCACCCACGTCGCCGACCTGGGCGACATGATCCGTTTCGAACCGGTCGACGTAAGCGACTTCGAGAACTGCGGCGCACTGGTCAGGCGGATCGAACAGAGCGATGGCGGCGCGGACGTGCTGGTCAATGCCGCGGGCATCACCCGCGACACCACGCTGCGCAAGATGACGCCACAGCAGTGGCAGGAGCTGATGCGCGTGAACCTCGACGGCGTGTTCAACATGTGCCGCCACGTGGTCGAAGGCATGAGCGCGCGCGGCTTCGGCCGCATCGTCAATCTCAGCTCCGTCAACGGCCAGACCGGCCAGTTCGGCCAGACCAACTACGCTGCGGCCAAGGCCGGCGTGCACGGCTTCGGCATGGCGCTGGCGCGCGAGACCGCGCGCAAGGGCGTCACGGTCAATACCGTCTCGCCGGGTTATTGCGATACGCCCCTGGTCGCGGCGGTGCCGGCCGAGATCCGCGCGCAGATCATCGAGGACATTCCAGTGGGGCGGCTCGGCTCGCCGGCCGACATCGCGCGGGCGGTCTGTTTCCTGGCCGCGGACGAAGCGGGTTACATCACGGGCGCCAATCTGCCAGTCAACGGCGGCTATTTCATGAGCTTCTGAAGCCGGCCGCGGCCGGCTCGCTGATCCGCGTGCCCGCCTGATAAAGTTCCGCGATCCGACGGACGGAACACGCCATGGCGTCACCTACGCAGCGCTCCCTCACTCTCATCGGCGGCGGCCTGGTGGGCGCCCTGCTCGCCCAGCAGCTCGCGCGGCGGGGTTTTCCGGTCGATGTCTACGAGAAGCGCCCCGACCCTCGCCGCTCAGGCTTTGCCGGCGGACGCTCCATCAATCTCGCCTTGGCCGAACGCGGCCTGCAGGCGTTGCGCACGGCGGGCCTGGCCGACGACGTACTGCAGCGCGCCGTCATGATGCGCGGCCGCATGGTGCATACGCGCGACGGCCGCTCGGGCCTCCAGCGCTACGGCGTGGACGACAGCGAAGTGATCTGGTCGGTATCCCGTGGCGCCTTGAACATGTTGCTGCTCGATGCCGCGGAAGCCGCCGGCGTGCGCTTCCACTTCGGGCAGTCGCTGGTCAGCGCGGATTTCGACAAGCGGCGCATCCGTCTGGCCGACGAACACGGGAGCGAGCGCGATGTCGATGCAAGCGTACTGATCGGCGCAGATGGCGCTGGCTCCGCGCTACGCACCGCGATGCATGCGCACGGCCCGCTGGGCGAACGTATCGAGCCGCTGGGCCACGCCTACAAGGAACTCGAGATCCCGCCCGCGGGCCAGCTGCCCGCCGAACTGCTCGGCGATACCGGCGGCCACGATCAGTTCGCGATCGAACCGCATGCGCTGCATATCTGGCCGCGCGGCGGCTACATGTGCATCGCCCTGCCCAATACCGAGGGCAGCTTCACCGTCACGCTGTTCCTGCCGGCACAGGGCCCGCATCCAAGCTTTGCCACCCTGCCGAATGCGCAGGCCGCCAGGGCGTTCTTCCAGGACGACTTTCCGGACCTGCTGCCGCTCATCCCCGACTTCGCCGAGGACTATGGCAGCCACCCGGTCGGCACGCTTTCCACCTTGTACCTCGACCGCTGGCATCTGGACGGGCGCGCGCTGCTGATCGGCGATGCGGCGCACGCCATCGTGCCGTTCCACGGCCAGGGCATGAATTGCGGCTTCGAGGACACGGTAACGCTCGCCGCCTTGCTGGCCGAGGCGCCGGATGACACGGCGGACGTCTTCGCGGAATTCCAGCGCGTGCGCCAGCCCAATGCCAATGCGATCGCCGCGATGGCGCTGGAGAACTACATCGAGATGCGCGACTCGGTCGCCGATCCGCATTACCTCGCCAAGCGGGAACTGGGCGTGCTGCTGGCTGAACGAGCGCCCGAGCACTTCATGGCGCGCTATCGCATGGTGACCTTCACCCACCTGCCCTATGCCTACGCCTTCGAGCGGGGACGCGCGCAAGACCTGCTGCTGCAGCAATTGCTGCGCGGCTCGACCGATGCGGGCAGCGTGGATCTCGACGCCGCGGCCGCCACGCTCAAGGCCACGCTGCCGCCCCTGCCCAGTCTGCGGCATGGATGAGCGCCTGCTGGCCGCTTACCTCGCCACCGACTATCGGGCGCGGTTGCGGCAAGGCGGCTGGGCATCGATACGGGTGGGCGAAACCTTGCCTGCAGCGCTGGCCGCACTGGTGCAGGGGCACCCCTGGAGCTTCATCACCGCCTGGAATCCCGGCTCTCGCGCCACCGTACGCAGCGCGAACCGGCTGGCGCAGCGCGCGCTGCTGGCGGCCCTGCGCGAACGAACCGACATCGCGCTGATCCGCGCCGGCGCGGGCGTCGGGGCGGATTGGCGGGAGGCGAGCCTGTTCGTCGTCGGCCCCCATGCCGCCGCCATGGACACGCTGGCCCGGCGCTTCGGGCAGAACGCCTATGTGTACGGCGTTGGTCCTTCCGGGCGGGCGGCGCTGCGCCGCATGGACAAGTCCGGCGGGCTTTTCGGACAATCGCCCGGATGACCGCCCCGCCCGCCCAGCCCGCGCTCCTGGAAGCGAGTGCGCTCGCCTTCTATCGCCAGGACGAACCCGTGTTCGGGCCGCTGGATTTCAGCCTGGCCGCCGGCGAGATCGCACTGGTCGAGGGCGACAACGGCAGCGGCAAGACCACTCTTCTGCGCATCCTCGCAGGGTTGCTGCACGTCGACGAGGGCGAACTGCGCTGGCGTGGCGAACCCTGGCAGCGCGACAGCCATCTGGGCGACATCCTGTTCCTCGGTCATCACCTGGGCCTGAAGGGCGACCTGAGCGCGCGCGAGAATCTTGCGGTGGCCACCGGGCTGTACGGCCGGCGCGACGGCCTGTCCTCGGGAGACGCGCTGCGCGAGATCGGCCTCGCCGGCTACGAGGACGAGCCGGTCCGGCGTCTCTCCGCGGGACAGAAGAAACGTGCCGCCCTGGTCCGCCTGCTCCTGCTGCCGGCCACCCTGTGGCTGCTGGACGAGCCGTACGCCAACCTCGACCGCGCCGGCATCGAACTGGTGAATAGCCTGCTCGCCCGGCATGCCGCGCGTGGTGGTGCCGCCCTCGTCACCAGCCATGGCGCGGTGAGCTTCCTGGGCGGCGAGCCGCGGCGCATCCGGATGCACGCATGAACCCGCCGCCGCTCGCCGCCGCCTGCACCGCCCTGTTCCGCCGCGACCTCGTGCTGGCCTGGCGCCGGCGCGGCGATATCGCCATGCCGGTGCTGTACGCGCTGATCGTCGCTACGCTGTTCCCTTTCGCCCTCGGCCCGGAAGAAGCGTTGCTGCAGCGGATCGCCGGCGGCGTGGTGCTGGTGACGGTGCTGCTGGCGATGCTGCTGGCCCTGGACGCCATGTTCCGCGGCGACATCGAAGACGGCTCGCTGGAGCAGCTGGTGCTCGCGCCGCAGCCGCTGGCCGTGATGCTGGGCATGAAGATCCTGGCGCACTGGATCACTACGGCGCTCCCCCTGATCGTAATCGCTCCGCTGCTCGCCGGCATGCTGCATCTGCCGACCGCGGCGATGCCCGTGCTGCTGCTCGCGCTGCTGCTGGCGACACCGCTGCTCAGCCTGCTCGGCGCCATCCTGGTCGCGCTGACGGCCGGCACACGACGCTCTGGTATGCTCCTGGCGCTGATGCTGCTGCCGCTTTGCGTGCCGGTGGTCATCTTCGCCGCGGGCGCGGTCGCCGCGGCCCAACAGGGGTTGCCCTGGCTGGCTCCCGTCGCCTGGCTGGGCGCGGCGCTCGCCCTGGCCCTGGTGCTGGCGCCGCTGGCCTGCGCTGCCGCTTTACGTATCGCCCTGGATGCCTGACACATGGCCAACTGGATCCCGCTCTGGCTCCATAAGCTCGGCTCCCCGCCGACCTTCTACCGCTTCGCCGGCACCCTGCGGCCGTGGGCCCTGGCGCTCGCGCTGCTGCTCGGCGCGGTAGCGCTCTACGGGGGCCTGGTGGTGGCGCCGGCCGATTATCAGCAGGGCGACGCCTACCGCATCATCTTCATCCACGTGCCCAGCGCCTGGATGAGCCTCTTCATTTATGGCGTCATGGCGATCGCATCCTTCATCGCCCTGGTGTGGCGGCTGAAGCTGGCGGAAGTGGTGGCGATGGAATCGGCGCCGGTCGGCGCGGCCTTTACCTTCATCACCCTGGTGACTGGCTCGCTGTGGGGCAAGCCGATGTGGGGTACCTGGTGGACCTGGGATGCCCGCCTCACCTCGGAGCTGGTGCTGCTGTTCCTCTATCTGGGCGTCATCGGCCTGTACCACGCCTTCGAGGACCGCCGGCAAGGCGCGCGCGCCGCGGCGTTCCTTGCCATCGTGGGTATCGTCAACGTGCCGATCGTGCATTTCTCGGTGAACTGGTGGAACACCCTGCACCAGGGTTCCACCGTGCGCATCCTCGGGCCCTCGAAGATGAGCGGCGACATGCTGTGGCCGCTGCTGACGATGATGCTCGCCACCAAGTTCTATTACATCGCCAGCCTGTTCGGCCGCGTCCGCGCGGACCTGCTGGCGATGGAAAGCGGCAAGGACTGGGTGCGGCAGATCGCCGAGCAGGAGGAGCGCCGATGAGCCAGTTCCTCGCCATGGGCGGCTACGCCGCTTATGTATGGCCGGCGTATGCGCTGTTCTTCGCCGTCCTCGTCGCCGACTACCTGGCCCCGGGCATCCGCCGGCGCCGCCATCTCCGTGAACTGCGCGCCCGCCTGGCGCGGCAGAGCGCGCGCCAGCAACGCAACCCGACGGCCTCGTCCTGACACTTACGCCGAATGGGCGACGCAGAGTGACTCCATGAATCCCACCCGCAAACGCCGGCTCACCATCGTGCTCCTGGTCCTGGCCGCCGCCGTCGTAGCCATCGGCCTCACGGTGTTCGCGCTGCAGCAGAACATGAACTACCTGTTCACCCCGAGCCAGGTCCAGTCCGGCGAGGCCAACCCGTACAAGACGTTCCGCCTCGGCGGCATGGTCAAGTCCGGCTCGATCCAACGCGCCTCCGATTCGCTGAAGGTCACCTTCACCGTGATCGATGCGTCCGGCGCGATGCCGGTGGAATACACCGGCATTCTTCCTGATCTGTTCCGCGACAATCAGTCGGTGATCGCGACGGGCCACATGGAGAACGCGCGCTTCATCGCCACCGAGGTCCTCGCCAAGCACGACGAGACCTACATGCCGAAGGAGCTGAAGGACGCCATGGCCAAGGCGCATCAGGGCAAGCAGATCAACGAAGCAGCGGCACAGGACAAGCGGCCATGACCCCGGAACTCGGTCAATTCGCGCTGATCCTCGCGCTGCTGCTGGCGCTGGCCCAGGGCCTGCTGCCGCTGGTCGGCGCCTGGCGCGGCAACGCCGCCCTGATGGCCGTGGCGCGGCCCGCCGCCGCCGGACAGGCCGTGTTCGTGGCGATGGCTTTCGCCCTGCTCAGCTGGGCCTTCCTGCATTTCGACTTCTCGGTGCGCTACGTCGCCGACAACTCCAACCTCGCGCTGCCCTGGTACTACCGGCTGGCCGCGGTCTGGGGTGCGCACGAGGGTTCGCTGCTGCTGTGGATCTTCATCCTCAACCTGTGGACCGTGGCGCTGGCCGCGCTGAGCCGCAGGCTGCCGGAGGTGTTCGTCGCGCGCGTGCTCGGCGTGCTCGGCCTCGTCGCGGTCGGTTTCCTGGCCTTCATCCTGTTCACGTCCAACCCGTTCGAGCGCCTGCTGCCGATGCCGCCGGACGGCGGCGACCTGAATCCGGTGCTGCAGGACCCGGGCATGACCTTCCACCCGCCGGTGCTCTACATGGGCTACGTCGGCTTCTCGGTGGCCTTCGCCTTCTCCGTCGCCGCGCTGCTCGGCGGCGAGCTCGAACAGGCCTGGGTGCGCTGGGCGCGCCCGTGGACCAACGTGGCCTGGGGTTTTCTCTCGGCCGGCATCGTCGCCGGCAGCTGGTGGGCTTATGCCGAGCTGGGCTGGGGCGGCTGGTGGTTCTGGGACCCGGTGGAGAACGCCAGTTTCATGCCATGGCTGGTCGGCGCGGCGCTGATCCACGCACAGGCGGTCACCGAGAAGCGCGGCACGCTGCGCGCCTGGACCATCCTGCTTTCGATCTTCGCCTTCTCGCTCTCCCTGCTGGGCACCTTCCTGGTGCGCTCGGGCGTACTCACGTCGGTGCATGCCTTCGCCTCGGATCCGAAGCGCGGCCTGTTCATCCTGTGCTTCCTCGCCGTAGTGGTAGGCGGCTCGCTGCTGCTGTATGCGCTGCGCGCGCCCAAGGTGGCCGGCGGCAAGCCGTTCGGCGTGGTGTCGCGCGAAACGGCGATCCTCATCGGCAATCTCATGCTGACCGTGGCCGCCGCGATGGTGCTGCTGGGCACGCTTTTCCCGCTGCTGGGCGATGCGCTGAATCTCGGCAAGATCTCCGTAGGGCCGCCCTACTTTGGCTTCCTGTTCACGCTGCTGATGATTCCGATCGTGCTACTGCTGCCGTTCGGTCCTTATCTGCGCTGGGGCAGCAAGGGTGATGGCCTGGCTCCCTTGAAGAACGTCGCCGTCCGGGCTGGACTGGCGGCCCTGGCCTGCGCCATCGCCGCGGCCTTCGCCACCGGCCGGGAACTCAAGGCGATCGCCGGCACGGCTTCGGTCGTGTGGTGTTGCATCGGCACGCTGCTCTACGTCGTCAAGCGCTGGCGCGAGATGCCGGCTGGACGACGCTATCCGGCGGAAATGGCTGGCATGCTCCTGGCCCACTTCGGCGTGGGCGTGTTCCTCGCCGGCGTGCTGCTCACCGAGGCCCTGAGTGTGGAACGTGACGTGCGCATGGCGCCTGGCCAGACGCAGAGCATCGGCGGCTACGACTTCCGTTTCGACGGCGTGCACGTGGCGGACGGTCCGAACTGGCGCGGCGACCAGGGCGTCGTCACCGTGATGCGCGACGGACGCGAGATCGCGGTGATGCATCCGCAGAAGCGCACCTATACGCGCGGACAGGTGCAGACCGAATCCGCCATCGATCCGGGCGTGACGCGCGACCTCTACGTCGCCTTGGGCGAACCGATGGATCGCAACGACCCAGAAGGGGCCTGGGCACTGCGGCTGTATCACAAGCCCTTCGTGCGATGGATCTGGGCCGGTGGCCTGCTAATGATGCTGGGCGGTTTCTTCAGCGCGGCGGACCGGCGTTTCCGCACACGGCGTGAAACGGCCGACGCGCCAACGATCTCGGCCCAGGAGTCCCGTGCATGAGCCGCCTGATTCCGTTCTTCGGATTCCTGCTGCTGGTGGCGTTGTTCGGTTTCGGCATCTGGTGGAACACCCGCCATGACCAGCGCGAGGTGCCTTCCCCGCTGATCAACAAGCCGGCGCCAGCTTACGCGCTGCCGAAACTGGACGATCCGACGCAGACCGTCACCCGCGAAGCGATGCTCGGCAAGCCCTACCTCATCAATGTCTTCGCCAGCTGGTGCATCGCCTGCGGCGACGAGCATCCGGTACTGATGAGCGAAGGCCAGCGTATCGGCGTGCCGCTGGTCGGCTACAACTACAAGGACGAGCCGGATGAGGCCAAGGCCTGGTTGGAACGCCACGGCAATCCCTATGGCCTGGTCATTGCCGACCGCGAAGGCCGCACCGCGATCGACTTCGGCGTGTACGGCGCGCCGGAAACCTTCCTGGTCGATGCGAAAGGCGTCATCCGCTACAAGCACATCGGCCCGCTGACGCCGAAGGTGATCGACAAGGAACTGAAGCCTGCGATTGCGGCCCTGCAGAAGGAGGCGCCGTGAAAGGGGCCTCTCTGCTTTTCCGCATGCTGCTGGCCGCGTTCGTAACGTTCAGCGGCATGCTCAGCGCGCAGGCGATCGACCCGATGCCGTTCAAGGATCGCGCCGAAGAAGCGCGATTCCAGCAGCTGACGCGCCAGCTGCGCTGCCTGGTCTGCCAGAACGAAAACCTCGCCGATTCCAACGCCGACCTCGCGCGCGATCTGCGCCATCAGGTCTTCGAGCTGATGCGGCAGGGCAAGAGCGACGCGGAGATCAAGCAATACCTGGTCGACCGTTATTCGGATTTCGTGCTGTACGACCCACCGGTACAGGGCAGCACGCTGCTGTTGTGGTTCGGACCGCTGGCGATCCTGCTGGCCGGCGCAGCCGTGGTCGTGGTCACCATTTGCAAGCGCGGCCGCGGCACTGCCTCCACGCCGGGCGAAACGGTCGCGAACGACGAAGGGGACGATTGGTGAAGCCTGTGTTCTACCTCCTCGCCGCGGCCATGACCGCCGCGGCGCTGGCCCTGCTGCTATGGCCGCTGATCCGCCAGGGCCGCCGGCAGGGCCGCCCCCGCGGCATCTTCGCGCTAGCTCTCACGGTAGCGTTCGTCCTGCCGCTGGGCGCCGCAGGCTTGTACCTGATGCTTGGCACGCCGGTCGCGTTGAACGGCGTGGAAAAGCAAGCGGAGCAGCCGCTGACCATCGACCAGGCCGTGGCCGAATTGCGGACCCACCTCGCAGAGCAACCCAAAGACCTGCAAGGGTGGTTGCTGCTGGCCCAGACCTACGGCGCCATGCGCAAGTCGGACAAAGCACGCGATGCTTACGGCGAAGCGCTGAAGCTGGACCCGGACAGCACCGTTGCCATGGTCGGCTGGGCCGAATCGGACTCGATCGCGCGACCTGACCATCGCATCGAAGGCCGGGCCCTGGATCTCCTGGAGCGGGCCGTGCAGCAGGAGCCGGATAACCAACGTGGTCTCTGGCTGCTCGGCATCAGTCAGTTCCAGCACGATCGCTATGCGGAAGCGGCCACGACCTGGCGCAAGCTGCAGCCCATGCTGGAACCCGGCTCTACCGTGGCGAAAGCGGTGGCCGAACAGATTGCGATCGCCGAAGCACGCGCCGGTGGCTCGCCCGTCGCACAGGAAACGCCGACCGCCGACGGCCCGGCGCTCCGCGTCCAGGTTTCGCTGGCGCCGTCGTTGAAAGGCAAGCTGGGCGCAGGCGATACGCTGTTCGTCTACGCCCGCGCCGAACAAGGACCGCCGATGCCCCTGGCGGTGGCCAGAATGGACGCTGCCGCCCTCCCCGCCTCGGTGACGCTCACCGACGCCATGGGTATGACGCCCCAGCTCAAGCTGTCGTCCGCCAAACGGGTATTCGTGGGCGCCCGCATCAGCAAGAACGGACAGGCCATCGCACAGCCGGGCGATCTGGAGGGAGACGCCGGCGTGGTCGACGTGAATGCGGCAGCGCCGGTCAAGATAGAGATCGACAAGGTCCATTGATGAGCCACGACGCGCGACGCTATTTCGATCTTCCCTCCCCATTCCGCATGAAGCGCGGCGGCGAGCTGCGCGGCGCCCGCGTGGCATTCGAAACCTGGGGCAAGCTGAGCGATGCGCGGGACAATGCGGTATTGATCCTCACTGGTCTCTCGCCGAGCGCGCATGCCGCTTCGAATGCGCAGGACCCGTCTCCTGGCTGGTGGGAGGCGATGGTGGGGCCGGGCAAGGCCATCGATACTGATCGCTGGTTCGTGATCTGCGTGAATTCGCTGGGAAGCGACAAGGGCTCCACTTGTCCGGCGTCGATCAACCCGGCCACCGGCGAACCCTATCGATTGGATTTTCCCGAGCTGGCCCTCGAGGACGTCGCCAATGCCGCTTACGCGGCCGTGCGCAGCCTGGATATCGAACAGCTCGCCTGCCTGATCGGCTGCTCCATGGGCGGCATGAGTGCGCTGGCCTACATGCTGCTGCATCCCGGCAGCGCACGCGCACATATCAGCGTGGATACCGCGCCGCAGGCGCAACCCTTCGCCATCGCCATCCGCTCGCTGCAGCGCGAGGCGATCCGGCTCGATCCGCAGTGGAACAACGGCCGCTACGACGATGCGCATTACCCGGAAACGGGCATGAGCATCGCGCGCAAGCTGGGCGTGATCACCTATCGCTCCGCCATGGAATGGAACGGGCGCTTCGCGCGCATCCGGCTAGAACCGGAACAGCGCGACGATGATCCGTTCGGCTTCGAGTTCCAGGTGGAGTCGTATCTCCAGGGGCATGCGCAACGCTTCGTGCGCGGTTTCGACCCCAATAGCTATCTGTACCTGTCGCGTGCGAGCGATTGGTTCGATGTGTCGGAGTACGGCGGCGGCAGCATTCTGGAGGGACTCAAGCGCATCCGCGTCGAGCAGGCCCTGGTCATCGGCGTCAGCACCGATATCCTGTTTCCGCTCGAGCAGCAGGAGCAGATCGCCGAGGGGCTGCGTGCCGCGGGCGCCGATGTCGAGTTCGTCGCCCTGGACTCCCCTCAGGGACACGATGCCTTTCTGGTGGATATCGAGAATTACAGCCGGGCGATCGGGGGCTTTCTCGGCCGCCTGTAGCCCGCTTTAACCGGCCTCCGGCCCCGGGCTGGTAAGATCCTGCCCAGTCGCACCGCCGCCTACGAGAACCGCATGCTTACCGTGGAATTTCCTGGTTGTCGCAAGCTCATCGACGCCATTGACAGCGCCGTCAGCAAGCCGAGCACGCCAGAGATCACCGACAGCCTCCGCAACAGCCTGTGCCAGCTGATCCGCAGCCAGGAAGTGAAACTGCCCGATTGCGTCTTCGAGACCGTGGAAGGCCGTTACGCCCGTCGCGAGCTGTATCGCAGCGAGCAACACGACTATTGCGTGGTCGCCATGACCTGGGGCCCCGGCCAGGGCACCCCCATTCACGACCATTGCGGCATGTGGTGCGTCGAAGGCGTCTGGAGCGGCGCCCTGGAAGTGGTCCAGTACGAGCGCCTGGCCGATCAGGATGGCCAGTGGCGCTTCCAGCCGGTCGGCTCGATCCAGGCCGGTCCCGGCTCCGCCGGCAGCCTGATCCCGCCGCATGAGTACCACACCATCCGCAACCCCAGCGACGATGCCGTCGCAGTGAGCCTGCACATCTATTCCGGGCCCATGACCCATTGCGCCATCTTCAAGCCGGTCGGCACCGATCATTGCTACGAACGCACCGACCGCCAGCTGGGGCTCGACCCCGTCCACTGAACCCGGCATAATGCCCCGCTGCAATGCCGGTGTGGCGGAATGGTAGACGCGGCGGACTCAAAATCCGCTTCTGGCGACAGAGTGTAGGTTCGAGTCCTATCACCGGTACCAAGAGAGAGTCCAGGGACGTCCCATAGAGTCCACGGAACACGAGAAAAGCCCGCAAATATGCGGGTTTTTTTATGCCTGCCGTCCAGACACGTCCAGGGGCGTCTCCTAGAATCTCGCCCCTTTTGGGGGTATATCTGGGGGTACGTGGGGGTATCGCCCCCAGACCCGTCAACTGGATACCCCCAGATGCCGAAGCTCATCACCGACGTTGCGCTGCGCAAAGCGAAGCCACAGGACAAGCCATACAAGATCGCGGTAAGCAACGGCTTGTATCTGCTCGTGAACCCCATTGGCTCGAAGCTATGGCGATGGAAATATCGCGTCGCTGGCAAGGAGAAGCTACTGGCGCTTGGCTCCTACCCCGTCGTCTCGCTCCAGGACGCGCGCCAGCGTCATGAGGAGGCCCGGAGGCTTCTAGCCCAGGGCGAAGACCCGAGTGAGCGGCGGAGGGCCGAGAAGGCCGCCAGGGTCCAAGCAGAGGCCATCGCCTCAGACACCTTTGAACGCGTTGCCCGTGACTGGATGGCGTATCGCGAAGCCAAGGGCGATACGGCCGAAACCACGGCTGCCAAAGACCGCTGGCGCCTGGAAGCCTACCTATTCCCCCATATCGGTCAGCGCCCCATCACCGAGATTACGGCTATCGAGCTGCGCGACGTCCTCAGGAAAGCTGAGGAAGCCGGCAAGCGGGAAACGGCCAGCCGGGCAAAGATCACAGCTGGCCAAGTGTTCCGCTGGGCTGTTCTCGAAGGCCGGACGCACAGCGATATCACCTCCAGCCTCCGTAGGCTGTTCACCACGCCCAAGCCGACCCATCGGGCCACCATCACCGATCCCAAGAAGATCGGGGAGCTTCTGAGGGCCATCGAGGGCTTCTCGGGCCAGCCCGTCACCCAAGCCGCTCTCGAGCTGGCCCCGCTGGTCTTCGTGCGCCCTGGCGAGTTGCGCAAAGCCGAGTGGTCAGAGTTCGACCTGAATGCTGCCATGTGGCGCATCCCTGGCGAGCGGATGAAGATGAAAGCCCCGCATTTGGTTCCCCTGTCCTCCCAGGCCGTCGAAATTCTCCGCGACCTGCACGGTCTAACAGGCCACGGCCACTACGTATTCCCTGGTGTCCGTACCGCCAGCCGCCCCATGTCAGAAAACACCATCAATGCCGCCCTCCGCCGGCTTGGCTACGCTACCGACGAAATGACAGGCCACGGATTCCGCAGCATGGCCGCCACTCGGCTCAACGAGATGGGCTGGAATGCTGACGCCATCGAGCGCCAGCTAGCGCATGCCGAGTCTAATAAGGTCCGCGGCGCTTACACCCACGCGGCCCAATACCTCGAAGAGCGCAAGCGGATGATGCAGGGTTGGGCGGACTACTTGGCAGGCTTAAAGGCAGGCGGCAAAGTCGTACCGATCAAGCGCAAGAAGGGCTAAGACTGCGCCCATCGAACGATCGACCTATCCCCTCGCTCCACAGATAGCTGCTACGTTCGCCAGGCGCTACCGGTCTCGGTGGTCGGGGCCGGAGTTGCCTCAGTGAACAGGGAGGAAGCCATGGCAGGTCGATATCTCTTGAGGCGTTCAGGTGCTCAGTACTACTTCGTACTGCAAGCGGCCAACTATCAGACCCTCATCACCAGCGAACGTTACACGACAAAGCAAAGCGCAGAGGGAGGCATTGCCTCCGTACGGGTTAACTCCCCTATCGATGCACGATACAACCGGCTCACGGCGAAGGACGGAAGTCCTTACTTCGTGCTCAAGGCCGCCAATGGCGAACCCATCGGAACCAGTGAGACCTACTCGTCCGCTGGCGCAAGGGAGGGCGGTATTGAGGCAACCAAAATCGTTGGCCCTATCGCCCCCACAGTCGACGAGACCTGAGAAACGATTCGCGTATCACGAAAGGGCGTCAGCACCGACGCCCTTTCCCTATCGACCCGGGCGGGCTGTTCGACCCGATCTGTGGCCTCATGGATGGCACTCGCCTGCTGGCACGCTTGCTAAGCCAATGGCCTCCCCACCGACATGGCATCTTGCAGCAGACGGGTATGTCTAGAACGCTTGGCTACTCTTCCTCGGCATGTTTATACCAGCCCATGTTCTTTGACTTAGGGCCATCGAGGATCGGATCACTTACCGATACGAGGGGATCTATCCAGTCTGCCTTTGCCCTAACCCAAGTCAGCCACCCCTCCAGCTCGGCCGTAAGACTTCCAGCACTCAACGCCTTTGCTTCTGCGGCAGCCGCATAAGACCTAAGCTGCCTAGCTCTATCCCACTCTCTAGCTTCGGCTTCTACGGCCTTGAGCCTCTTAAGTTCGGTCTCGCGCCTCGCCCTTACTTCTTCATCATGCACTCTTCGCAATTCAGAAATGCGATGAGCCTCTGCGCGCTCGTTCTCTCGCTTTCGAATCTCGGCGGCGAGAACAGCCATCCCAACAATCATGTCCTGAATGCGATCTTCTAGCAGCCTTGATGCACTGTCTTTCCATACCTTGGTCGGCCAGCTTCCAGCAGAAACAGTGAGCACGCCAGAGGCGACATAGTCATATTTGGGTGCATACGGCGAGTATGGAAGTCCGAAGTAAGGATCTCGCCTTGGGTTTAGGCGGCCCTCCCTCTCCTCCACGGTCTCCTGATGATCAATGCGCTTGAAGTGCTCAGCTATTGATATCTGAAATTCTATGTCCTTGTAACCGAACTTCGTCTCATGAGTTTGGTTGTCAACGCGCACTATCGCACCCAGGCCAATCATCTCCTGGATAAGTGCATTGAACAGACGAAGTGCCCGATCAAATGCCCCCTTAGAGACTCTTACGTCGAGCACACCGTTCGCTCTGGGAGGATTCTTGGCCTCCTCTTTGAATTGACTGACCCTTCTTTTCGTCAGTGCAACCAGCGGATGCAGCTCATAGCTATTAGCCAAGACAACAGTCTTGGCGACCTCTTCTTTTAAGACATCCTTTTGGCGCTTGGCCTCTTCGTTCGCCGCAACTACCTCGGGATCGAAACGGGTTAGTCGCACCGTGGT
Organism: Dyella sp. BiH032; assembly: GCF_031954525.1. NCBI lineage: Bacteria > Pseudomonadati > Pseudomonadota > Gammaproteobacteria > Lysobacterales > Rhodanobacteraceae > Dyella > Dyella sp. BiH032. Next base: position 2,246,454 of record NZ_CP134867.1, on the reverse strand, counting down.
CACGAAATGCCCTTTGGCGGGCAAGCGTGTCTTCTTGACCTTCGTCCCGCTTCGCAGTTTCGCCCAGTAGCCTCTCGGTGGAATAGGAATTCCCATCCTGCGGCAAAGCTTCGCCAGGCCGACATCAGATAGGCCGTACCGCTTAGCCACCACCGTTACCGGGTCCGTCCAGATTTCCTCATATAGCTCCTGTCGAGTCGTTACGCTCATGTCTGCCGCTCTTGGCCGTCTGACTGTGGAGACCTATAGCAGACACTCGAAGATGGGCACCACCGTGGGCTCGTCTGAGCACCAAGGAAACCCTCCACTCGGCCTTAGCCAAACAGCAACCAGACGTATTTTTCTCTCGGCATTAGCTATCCGCCATTTAGGATTGCCGCCCTCGTTGGGTCGTAACCCTTCCAAGGGAGTGCGCCATGTCTGATGCTGATCAAGTACAAGTACCGTTTGAACTTCGCTCGCTCAATGCAGAGCAGGTTGCCGAGTTACTTGGACTAAGCAAGCTGTATGTGCGTGACCACCTGGCCGCTCGCCCAGACTTCCCCAAGCGCGCCGATAACGATGGTCACCCACGTTGGATCGCCAAGGACATCCTAGAGTGGCGAGACGCTATCCAAGCTGGTCGGCAAGGTCGGCGGCGGAGAAGGCGCCGCTAGGCGTCAACCATGGTTGTCGCCCCCTATGGACAAAGACTCAGAAGACATTTTGCCAAGGCTCGCCGCCCTTATTCGGGGCGACCGCTGGCTGTCTGCCGATGGCTGTGCGGCCTTCCTGAGCGTCAAGCGCAGAACGTTCCTTGAGCGCATTGCGTGTCGGCCAGACTTCCCCATCGGGGCAAAGATATTGGGCAATCAAAGAGTCTGGCGGAAATCAGAAATAGACGTCTGGGTTGAGCGACAACGGGCAAACCGACAACCATAGTTGACGCCATCGTTGGCTCCTCTCTTTAGGGCCTGACAAACCCGAGCTTTACGCATATACAAGCTGTGGTTGCAGCGGCCATCCCAGTGTGCCTAGATCGGCTAAAAGGCACTACCACCAGCCACTACCGCGGGCTTAGGATCGGGCACGCTGCCGTGCTGCAACGGCCTGGCAGAAAACCACGGGGGAACAACTCATGCACAAACTCAGCTTCTTGCTGGCGGGCTGCTTGTTGACTCTTTCCTTTGCCGCAGTCGCCAAGGGCGGCGGTCATGGCGGCAGCCACGCCTCTGTCGTCCACGTAAACGGCCACACGACAAAGACCGGCACCTATGTCCCGCCCCACTATCGCACCGGGGCTGACGACTCGAAGTTCAACAACTGGTCAACCAAGGGCAACGTCAATCCCTACACGGGGAAGGCTGGGACGAAAAACCCATATGGACACTGAGCCGAGCCATTATCTTCGGCGGGTACACAAGGGGAAACGCTCATGGCACATCACGATTTCTGGGATGTCCACGGCATCGGCTTTGTCTTAGCGATGTGCTTTTTCCCTCGCCTCACCCTGCTCTTTAGCAGCGTGGCAACGGGTGGCTTCTTCTGGTGGCTTGGATGGCTGCTTACCCCGCGCCTTCTCGTGGCAATCCTCGCCTCATCTGCCTACTGGCACACGAACCCGATCCTCGTAGTGGTTACCTGGCTCTGGGCGCTGATCGGAGAGGGGGCTGAGAAAGGGGCGGCCAACCAAACAAGGCAATAGCCAAGCGGGAAGGCCTTCCCTCGGATGTGCACTGCGCTTCAGCCGCCGGATACTTCCGAGCCCAGCCACTGCCGCTGCTCTCTTAGCGCCCTCGCGATAGCCAGCAGCGCAGGGCGCTGGCCTCCCTTCCACGCGTTACGGCTGACCACACCCTTTCCTTCCTCGGTTCGTGGTCCGGTTGACCGTTCCCATGGCCTCCACCGTCTGATCGCCTCGGCCTGCCGTGCTTTTCGCTCCGGAGTCCAGCCATTCGCCATGCTCGTTCTCCAAAAGTTTGTTCTGATGACCTGCCAGGGTAGGCGCGTGAGGCAGCTCGTTGTTCACCTGCTGATGACCGTGGGCAATATTGGCCTGCTTCGCGAAGACGACTGGGGGGTTCTTGATGGCAGCCAAGGTCTCCAGGGTTGTACGACACTGGTTCTGAGCACGCAAGGCCAGGCGCATATAGGTATCCATTGGGTCCATGTAGTGCCCCATGTTCATCGTGGCCCGATGGGTTAGTTGGGCGAACAGCACGTTCAACGCGCTAGCTTGCGCTACAAGCATTCCCTCCATGCTGCTTAGGTCTCCCGCATTGACGCTAACGGTAGATGCCTGTAGTTGCTCCAGCAGCTCGGTAATGGGCACGCCAGCAAGCGCGTCGCCGTAAGCTCCTTTAAGGGAAGATTGAATGATGGTGGCTGACGCTAGCTCCGGGGCAACAACCGCCCTTGCCATGGCGTTCGCTGCTGACTCGTCACTTCGCTTGGAGATTCGCAGGCAGGAAGGACCGCTGCCAGTTTGATCTGCCTTGGCGGCGAGCGTCTTTTGGTTTCTCTTATCCACGAAATCCTCAGTGCACCTGTGGCTGCGCCCTTAAACCACCGCCGCAAACCCACGACTCTTGGTTCTTTTCCTCGTCACCTTCCGCCGTGTTATCTGCGTTCGGCGATACCTCCAGCACACCTAGGACGTGTGCGTAAGGAATCCAGACCACAGCCGGCCCCTAGCGGTCACCGAAAGTGACGCACAACTTCAAGAGTGCTGAGTGAGATAAGTCAATTTCGGAGCAATGCAGCACAGGATGTTTCACCGATGCAGGCGCCTAGCCCTCTATCGATGCCTCCACTGGTACATCGATAAAGGAGCGCGCAGCCGCGGCATGTGTAGCAGCCATTGGGGACCCTCCATCGATCATCACGCGATATTCCATGACTTCCCCTCACAGGTAATAGCTAGCGAGGCCAGCAGCGGCACCGATGGCGGCACCCCACGGGCCCGCAGTGGAACCAGCAGCGGCACCGCCGCCAATTGAGGCCCCCAGGCTTGCGCCAACTGCTGCGCCACCGACACCGGACGCGATAGCACCGCCAGCCGTGCGGGGCTTGTAAGCGGGATTCAGGCCCGTCGTAGCCGTACCCTGAAACTGACCAGCAACCGAGTTCAGCGCATTGCCGAAGTTGGCTAGCCTCTGCTGGTCGTAGCCGTAATTGCGCATGTACCAGTCGTTATAAGCCTGATCGATATTCCCCTGGTTATAGTCCTGCTGAACCTGACCAAGGCCGGCTAGCTGGCCATTGAACTGCGCCTACAAGGCGGACGTACCGTTGATCTGGCTCGAAGCACCAAGGATGTTCTGTGCGTTCTGTCCGGCAGCGCTAAGCTGGTTTTGGAACTGCTGCTGGGCCAAGGCTGAGTTACGGGCCAGGTCTGTCTGCTGGGCCTGCACTGAGCGATTCAATGCCGACTCGGCCAATTGCTGCTGCGTGCTGTAATCCTGGAACCTGTACTGGTTTTCGCTGTTCGCCAGGGCATCGGCGAGCGTGCGGTTCTGGTCATTTAAGGCCTACTGCATGGCAGAGCCGCCGAACGCACCGTTCGTCGCAAACTGGGCTGCGAGGCTGGCCTGGGAGTTCTGGAACTGATGGGTAATGTCCGAATTGGACTTGTCGATCATGCCCTGAAGGGCCGGATTGGGACCGGCAAAGGCATTAGCCCCAACCAAAGTATTGGCGCCTAGATACTGGTTGTTAACCGGGCTAACGTTGTATCCACCCAACAGAACGTTATTGATGGCGCCCTGCTGCCACGGATTGCCTGCTGCGCCTTGCTGCGCATTCGCTAGCGCCTGCTGCTGCCCCCCCGACAGGTCAGCATTGAGCTAGCCACCGTAGGAGTAGTAGGGCTTACTGTTGACCTGGTTAGTCTGATTGAAAAACTACGTATACGCGTTCGACAACCACGGCGGAAGCTCGGTCTTCGTCGTCGTGGTCGTGTTCTTCGGGGTTCCACCGCCGCCCATAATCTGCACCTCATCTGCCTTGTTGAATTTGGTTTGCCGTGCATGACCCGGCACGGCGGCGGGAGAGGAGTAACGCAAGGCAGGACGCCCCTCTATACCTATAGCTGTTGGCGGGGTGTATTTCCGTCCCGCCCATCACTCAAAATTTCTTCTGACCATATGGAGGCTAAACTACGTCTATCACCGGAACGAAGGGGGAGCCAACCATGGAAGCCGTCAGAACGAAAGATGAGAACAAGGAGCGCACATTTGCTAATGCCATCGACGCCAAGCGATCGATGCTGGAGTGCATGCGCAACATGGGGACTATGGCGGCATACAGCTTTGGGGCCAGCTTTTTGCTCAAGAAGCATCCGCCCATAGCAGGGAGCGCAGTCCTTCCGATTGTTATAGGCGCCCTTCTATTTGGCCTCACGATCGCAGGATCAATTTGGTCTGCCGAACTGCTTGTAGACGGAATCATCAAGCGATACGTAGATCCGCATCATCCACGCTGGCAAACACACGCCGGTCGTTTAATTATCATCGTTCCGATCATGGCCGTATTCCTTGCCCTCGCCTCCACTCCCGCCATCATTGTCTTCGAGCTCCCCCGGTAAGATAGATCAACCCTCCGAAATCTAATCTCAAGTCACCGCCAAAAGATATCGATGAGAAGCCCGTTTTAGCCACGATCGCAACAGATCTTCGCACGCTGAAGTCAATCGCCTATAGCGGCTCGCACGGATGTTCAATGCCTTTGCTCTCATGTCCTGAGCCATAACAGCCCGACCGCAAAGAATTCTTTGCATCGCATCCGTCAATGCTTCCTCCGCGAAGCGAACTGCCTTCACTGCCAAGCCAAACCGCTTCACGATCGGCCAGTACTTCGGCACGTCACCCGTCGCATAGAGCAACAAGATTGCCTCCAAAGGGCCATCCAGCTTTGCGAAGCTCAAAGCCGCCAGGGCGTCTTGATCCGGCCTAGCCACCGGAATGGCAATCACACCAGCAGACTGCTTCCACTCGTGCTGGCGCCTGACTCGTGTGGATTCATGGATGGACTTGGCTGCCTGCTCAATAACTCGGCCGCGCTTTACAACCGACAAGTGGCCTATGCCGCATGTGCTCTCGGCGTTTCGCTCAGCCTCTTCTCTGGTATCAGCCAGAAAGCCGCCCCCATAACCTAGGGCACGAGCCAGCCGTCGTGCGGCTAGCTCAATGACATGCGCCTGGTCGATGGCCTGCCCACCATCTGCCATGGCCGCTCAACCTTGCTCACGCTGTCGATGCCACTCGGCCGCCAAACGTTCCTGCCGTCGATAAGCCCAACGTCGGTAAGGCACCACATACAGCGTGCAACCGCTGAGTTCGTATTGCCGGATCTCGGGCGAGCGGTTGTTCCATCCTTGTGTTTTGGCTGTCGGAGCCAGGGCAGCCCTCAGATCGAAATTTCGGCCGCCAGCAATAGAAGCAGGGACAGAAGAAGAGAGCATTTGCTAACACCCCTTGGTAAGAATCTAGAAAGGTGTACGGAATCCGTACTAGGCAAAGGGCAAAAATCGGCCTGACTAGTACGTAATCCGTATCGATCAGGCGGCTTCTTGGTGCCCACTAGTACGTAATCCGTATCGACCTGCTACGGAATCCGTACTGGGCTCGGCGTTTTTCTTGACACGACGAAAGCGCTCTCTTGGCATCTTCCATTCGCCTGATGCAACCGAAGTCGGGGCGCAATCGAGCTTGCCTCTGCAATGGTCGATTTCTTTCCAGCTCAGGGCATACAAGCTTGGGCAATTCAGTCCACCCTGCCTCGTAAGCGTAAGGAAGCCGTAGTGCCGCAGCTCTTGGAGTGCCCAGCGCAAAGTGTCTGGAGACTTCCATCCCTTAGAGCGCAGCACACCGATCGAGGCGCACAGATCGCCATTGTTTTTTCCGTTGTATTGGCGAGCCACGTCGCACAGCAGCTTGATAGCCGTCCCGCTACAGGACTGCCAGTTGGCGGAGTCTTGGACGGCATGCGGAATTCGGGTGAACGTACCGGCCTCTTTCCGCCCCTTATACTTCTGGCGGCTCCTAGGCTTCATGGCTGCCCCCTTCGATGCGTCACAGCACGCGCGTCACCGAGGGCGCGCGCATGAGGCAATACCTCGGCCGCCCCCTCCCCTCCCGCTCCAGCAGGCGCGTGGGGTTTATTGAGCTTCGTCCCAGTACGGGCAGCGTCACGGAGCTTGCTACGGATATCGCTACTGCTAGCAACTATGGCGGGGAGTACCTCAGCCACCCTGGCCGCCACTTCTCCCGATGACGCGTGGGCTACACGAGCTTCTCCGCCCTCCTTCACCAGCTCCCTAAGCCAGAGGCACACCCGCTCGCCCGGCAGGTGCCTGGCACGCTGCCATTCGGGATCAAGGGGGCAGATAGGGGCGCTGCAACTATCGAATTTGGGACAAGCGTTGCGGGGCCCAGTCATGCCTTCACCCCGCGGGAAGCGGCGATACGGTCGGCACACCACTGATCAACCTCAGACTCGACCCAGGCGCTAACGGCATCGCCGAGCCTTACATGCTGAGGGAAACGACCATGAGCCTCCAGACGGTAGATCTGAGAGCGGCTTAAGCGAGTACGAGAGAGAACATCGGGAAGACGCAGGAAACGGATAGGAGTCGGCTGGGACTGCATGGCATCACCTCTGAAGAAGTGAGCCCACTTTGTTATCCCTCGCCGTCATGCAGAACACTGTATGCAAAGCATGGGCTAGCCATTGCTACGCATCGGCTAAGGTGGATCTGGAGTATTCCGGAGAGCCTTTCTGGCCGCGGAGAACGACATGCCGAGTGCCGCGCATTCCTGCTCCGCACAAATATCCCTACTGGAATACTTGCCCGACGCCCATGCGCGGCGTATGGCGTCCTGTCGCGATCGACTCCCATCCGGCGCGTTGTGTTTAGCATTGGCGGCGTTTGCAGCTATGGCTTGCCGCTTCTCAGCCATCAATGCGCCAACCGATTGACTAAGCTTGATTGCCGCGTTGCCAAGGAGGTGGATTGCCTCATCTTTCTTATCAGCATCAATACAGTCATGCGCGGCACAGAATCCCCTATATGCCCCCCATAGCATCGTTTGGATGTCATGCCATGCTTCCGTTGCTGCGGGTAGAAATTTTTTCAGCGCGAGGCGAACACCTGGGTCGTTGGGATCGATATCGCTTGGATGAAAAGATCGTCCTTCGGTGGCCCCAGATGCAAGAAGGTCTTGCACCACTTTGTGTAAACGGTCCTCGGCTGGGGTCAACGCATTAGTCGTCTCAGGGATATCGAACCCCGCATCTATGATGAGCTTTCTCGTTTCATCGATAAGCTCAGCCAGAGGATATTCCGCTCGTGCCTGCTCAGCCGCACCAATCTGCGACCACATTTCTGGCGAGATTCGATATGTGGCTAGATCATCTAATAGCCTACGTAAGGCCTTTGGCCTTTCACGTGTTGGAATCGATGCGATAAGAGACGAACGAGGCGCTGAAGTACTGGATTTAGTCATTGCCATCCCTCTTCTCTCCAATTCCAAGGGTTGCTGGTCAGCCGGTGAAGGTGCCAGGGGTTCGGCTGGCCGTCCTAGGCGCGGCAGAACTATTTTAAGTACAGCCGAACGGCACCAATTCTAGGTGGGCAGCCTCGGGCGGTCAGCGGAAGGATTCCTTTACCCTTCAATATCTTGCCCCTCACAGAGCTTACGCCGAGGGAGCCTACTCATTGCCAAGCGGGCGAGAAACAGCAGCTTGTCCTCCCCAGGCAGCAGGCTATCGGCCGCCAGTCCGTCCGCAATGTCCTGCTCAACTCTCGCCCATGCCTCTTTCGGGGTTAGCCCGTCGCAACGCCGGAAGTGCTCATAGAGGTGAGCATGCATATCCGTCCAGTGCTCGGGGAAGCCGCCGATCGGAACTTCGCGGACGATCGCGCTAGGAGGAAACTGCAGAATCACCGCGGTAGGCACGGCGCTCATACACTGGCCTCCAGCCTCATCAAAGAAGCTTCGATCGTATGGCCGAGACCCATCGCTACGTCCATGCAAAAACCGATGAGCCAAGCTTGGCGCTCGCTGATACCTCGATGGTCAACACCATCGCCGGCCAGCTCCTTAACGCAGTCAAGAATGCAATTGAGCTGAGTGACGGCGTATTCCAGCGGCACACCATCTTCCACACGCATCAAGTCACATTGCGCCACCGGGATATGGCAGAAGCCTTGGCCGTCCGTTACGGGTTCGCTATTGCGCTGCTTGCTCATGATGTCGCCCCTATGCCTGTAGTGAGCCACCTACCGTTGCGGTGAGGTGGCGGACGTGCAGGGGTGAGAAACCGGAGACATAGGAATCCGGCCAGCCCGAGAGCTGCCCTGCACGCCCACCGCAAAAGACGGGCATGCGCGCAACGGGCACAAAAAAAGCGCCTTCGGCGCCGTTGCGCCTATGTCTAGTCAGGTTCTCACGCCTGGTCACCGAATTTGCGGCGACAGCTACACGCTACTCCGATCAGGAGGCGTGTCAAGTAGCCCTAGGTTTCTTGGTGGACCTGCGAGGGGCTACTTGTCGGAGCTTCTTAAGTGCCTCCTCCACCGACTGACTTACGCCGATTCTCACCATCGAGACAGGCAATGCCGTGGAGCTAGGCGGGCGCGCTCCATGCCACATCGGTGCTTGATGGATAGCCCGATAAAGCTCTGCCTTCTCGTAGAGCTTCTTACCCATGAAGTTGCGTGGCTTCAGGCCGTACTCGCCGACCCGCTTGGCGAACGTGTCGGGATGGACACCGCAATAGTGGGCGGCTTCCAGCACCGTAAGCCAGTCCTTGCCAAGCAAGTTGAACTGAGGCAAGGCGCACGGCCGGTCTTGTTGGTCGTTTGACATTGGTTGGGCTAATCGAAGAACACAGCAGGATTCATGTCAGCAGGTGAGAACCAAGTGATGCCGTAGCGCTCCGCCAATATCTTCTTCTGCATTGCCCAAACAAAGTGGCACCGTCCGAGGCGATGGCGGCCAGCCACGTCGGCAGCGCGGCTTGCCTCGTCCGCGGCCTCACGAACCTTCCCCGCCAAAATAGCGTCCGTCTCGATCGGATCGACCAGAAGCCAACCGTCGCCCTTCTGCTTGATCGCCAATAAGACGCGCTCTCGTAGATCGGGCGACATCGCAGATAGCAATTCCTCCGCGCGACCCAGCGGGCATCCCGTCGCCACGTGATAGTCCCATATATCCTTTGCTGCCATGCACCGCCCTTATGCAAAAGGTCCACGAAGCGGATATTGTTAACTCCGTTGTTCGCCTCTCCGCAAGAGAACTATGTCCTCTTCTTCGCCTTGCCGAATAGCCGCTTTAATAGGCCGAGTGCTGGCGGGGAAACCGGTGAACGATTGGTAAGGAGGCGCTCACCGATACGCCCCAGGGTCCGCATTTCATCGTCTTCCGCCATTCGCCCTTCCCGAACTTCGCGTTCGGTAACCCGCGCGATCAATTCCGGCGAGACATTGCCATCTTGGTCCACTGCCTCACTGATCAGGAGCAAGGCGTAATCTTTGCGACGAGCATCGCGAAGCAACTCTAAGTCCTTAGGATCGGTAATCTGACGCTCCAAGGAATCGTTAAGCTGCCGATGTAAGTCGAGCAATCGGGATCGTTGCTCATCAGTTGTCGCCATCGAATACTGCGCATGTATCCAGTCCCGCATTTCCTGCGGCGTAGTCGGGTCGGACATACCTGCCCCCAGGGGGAATCTTGGTCAAAAAGATACTCACACCGTCTGCGTCGGGTCGGTAGCGGAAGTTATGAAGCCAGTTGCTCGACCCGCCCCTAAGAGCCCGACTAACTACCGCAACACCAGCGGCGTAACGTCGATCCTAGCCCGCGAGCGTCGAAGGCCCTATGTCCGCTCAACACCGCTATGGCAAGGAAGGTTCGGCCGTCCCGGTGGCTGAATATGTCCGCATGTCTACAGACAAACAAGATATGTCAGTGGACAATCAACGGCAAGCCATCGCTAAGTACGCCGCCACACACAACATGCGCGTTGCGCAAAGCTACGTGGATGAGGCGCGTAGTGGATTGGATATCGAGGGGCGCCCCGCCCTTCAGCGACTCCTGACCGATGTACAGAACCGCGCTACCGGTTGCGTGGCCATTCTCGTCTTTGATGTCAGCCGCTGGGGTCGGTTTCAGAACGTCGATGAGTCGGCTTTCTACGAGTTTCTTTGTACGAAGCATGGTCTCCGAGTCATCTACATAGCGGAGCCTTTTGGGGATACTGATGGGCCGCTGCAGAACCTTCTCAAGAGCCTAAAAAGATCAATGGCCGCCGAGTACAGCCGTGAGCTGTCCAGCAAGGTATTCGCCGGTCAAGTCAGATTAGCTCGCCAAGGTTTTGCCATGGGTGGCATGGCCGCGTATGGACTGAGCCGGCAGTTAGTTGACGCCCTGGGTAATCCGCGGTGCATTCTTAAACGTGGGGAGCGTAAGAGCATCGCCACTGACCGCGTACGCCTGATTCCAGGCCCGCCAGACGAGGTGGCAGTGGTTCGCTGGATATTTAAGCAGTCTGCTGCTGGGGTTAGCGTCAAGGAGCTGACTACTCGGCTCAATAAGCGCGGGAAACTTAATGCTCGTGGCGCCCCTTGGAACATGTCCACGATTAGCGACATGCTCAATGACCTGCGCTACATCGGGACCATTGTTTTTGGTCGGCCCAACTCGCGTGGTCTGATTAAGACTAACCCACAGGATCCACCGCGTGAACCTATCCGCATCGATAATGCATTCCCCGCCATAGTCTCCCCAGAGCTATTTCAAGAAGCCCGGGCACGACGCGCGGATAAGACAAGAAAGCTGACTGATGAGGAGTTGTTGGAGGCCTTACGCGATCTATGGCGGCGTGAAGGTCGTATCACTACGCGCCTCATGAACGCTGACCCCAAGGTGCCGACAGCTCAAGCTTACCTTCATCGCTTCGGAAGCCTTCGATATGCCTATCGACAGATCGGCTATACGCAGGATCGATGTCTCGGGTTTGGAGATATACGTGATCGCATCCAGGTGTGGCTACCTAGCGTGATGGGTTGCGTGAGGGACGCTATGGAAGAGGACGGATCGAGCGTGACGCAGAAAGGTCGAACGTTACGCGTTGATGAGACCTGGGCGGCCTCGTTCCATTTGATGCAGTCCTCCAGCGCTGGAGGACCGGATAAGGTCCGCTGGGTTCTCCCGCATCTACGCGGCACCGCCGATATCCTTGTCGGCATACGCATGGATGTGAAGGGCATCCGTCCCCTTGATTATTTGATCCTGCCGGCAGTGAGCGCTAAGACCTGGCCCGACATTATCCAGGAGCAGCCTGGCGCAGGCGCAAGCTTCTATCTCTTCGATTCGCTTCAAGTGCTTCGCGATCTAGCCAATCTCTCAAGGGGAGCACCAAGCGATGCCCGTAGGTAACAGAAGTCGCTGGATACGCGAGCAACAAATGATCGCGTCTCTCGATATGGTCAGCTTTCTTTGCGGACGGCAATGCCGAGCCATCGCCGCCGCCTCTATGCACCTTCAACGAGATCCGATCTACGAGGACGTCTTAGGGTCCGACGCCTTTCGGTTAACCTCGATAGCGAAGCAGTTGCTTGGAGAATCCGCAAAAGTACAAGGCGTCCAGGTGCTACGGCTAGCAGTGACTCGACGGCTACTACTTCAGATACTGGACCGCAAAGAGGTCGTCGTCTGGCTGGCACGGGACCATCCCGAAACCCTTTCGATTCTCATGAATGCTGCCGGCTTTGATGGCTTAGGTCTGGGTGAGATCGATGATGTCCCTATACCGCCGCTCACTAGAAAGCGGCACTGGCGAGAACCTAAGTAGCAAAGTCAGCTGCATAGAGTGATAGCCTCACTCGTAAGATTACAAACCAGAGGCCATCAATGGACCTGAACTCGATTGACGACGTGCGCTCGAATCTCGAAGAGCTATGGGGGCGCCAGTTGGCAACGGAGTTTGCCGTGAAGGTGCTCATAGACAGCCATCCTGCCCGGGACTACCTGATCCGCCTGTGGGACGCCACGTCGCCCAGCTTCTTGGATCACCTCATGGACAAGAGGCCGTTCGTTGACGGCCCTATCGTCCGAGAAAAGGTGCTGGCGCAGCTGGCCAACTATCGCGGGTTGCTGGATACGCCCGCGCCCTTGTAGCAACTAGCTCAGCAATTCAATTGATTGATCATCGCACTGTTGGCGGCTAGACGGCTGTCAAAGGTTGGCTTTTCGTACCCCGTACCATTCCATTCGATCGCGGTGGTACCTGCAAAGCAAAGCTCGATGGACGGGTCGCGTCTAGCCACTTCTTCTAGTCTTCGGTAGACCACTACCCGACAGCTATCTAAGTAAAGAAGAAGCGCATCGTTATAGTGAGTCTTAAGGTAACCGATGATCGCATTGATGCTTCCGGTTACGTACTCCCCGTAATCATGAGCTTTTTCACTGGTCGCGATGTACCCTTTATGTGCGACCTTGTTACGAAACGATGCCCTATCTGGCGCCGTCTTCCAAGGCATGCCAGTGGCACAGAAGTACGCGCTGCAGAAGGCGCCAAGCTGGCGCTCGGAGGAACTCTCCAGGTCCTTCCAGTATGTCGCGATATCAGCAATTGCCTTGCCGCTGGCGAGGAGAAAGACCTTTGTAAACAGCTCGTACGCTCGTTCCAACGCCGCACTCAGGGTTACCACTGATTCTGAGTAAAAGCCGGCAGCAAATGCTCTCACCCCTGCGGAATAGATGACCTCAGGCGCGCTGTGCGCCTGATGGACCATAAAGCGATGGCCATTAGGGCAGGTGCATATGGCTAGCAAGTCATTGTCGAGGTCTCCCGACATCATCACCGCAGCACCTGGTGAAATGGTGCACTTATGACAACAGGTGATGACTTTCATAGAATCCCTCACAAATGCCTGAATCGATTGCTCGCACGATAAGATGAGTTGGCCCAGAGGCCATCACATTGCCAAATGATCGACCTTGTCCTTCCCATCTGAGTGCGACCGCCGGTAGATCGCAACGACGGCCTCGAACAGGTCAGAAAGCTGCTTGTCCTCTTCAGGTGGCCCTGACCACAAGGCACTGAACTCTCGAAATCCACGCTCCACTCGGAGACCGTAGCATGCCTCTCCCAATCCATGAGGGCCCGCCGTTTCAGCCAGTGCAATCGGGTACGCCCGATCCTCACGGTGATCCACTTCAGGCGAGTAAGCCATGAAGAAAACAGCGCACCAAAAAAAAGCTCCCGGGGGTAAGCCTGGGAGCCACGATTCCTTTGTACTGAGCAAACGTAACTTCAGTCACCAGTCCCGCCATCAATAACGGGAACAAACAATTCGTCCAGCTCTGGGACGGGCAAAAGATAGTCAGTTGCCTCTGGCTGAGACGCGGCATAAGGCGCTGTCGGTGAGACAGAAGTTGTGAATAGACGATGCGGACCGTCAAAAACGGCCAACTCTTGGACACCGCAGTTCAATGAATACGGATCCAACTGAGGTAGAGAAGTCATCATCTTAGGCGCGACGGAGTACACGGGATCCTCCTATATACCTGAGTTTGCGTTAAGGATCAATGAATTAAGAGGGTTACTGAACTTGCTGGGCGGGAGGTATAGGAACATCAATCCAACCGTTTACCTCCGGCACAATTTGAACTTTGAACTCCAGGTCCGGCTGGCGAGCACCAAATATGCTGCCTTTAACCCGGGCCAAACTGGCGTGTCTAGGGCTTTCCATCAAACCAACCACCACTTCATAGTTAGTTGGCGGAACACGCTCAGCGGCAATTTGTTGGGCAAACGCCATCATCAGCACCTGGAGTTGTTGCTGCCCTATCCCAGGAGGGTATGACACTTGAGGCACAGGTGAAAAAAGCGCTGAACAAGCCGGATCACTTTTCAACTGATGAATTGGAAGAAAAGGCTCCTTAAGCTTTAGATCTTGTTCGATGTCCTTCCAGATAGACCACATCAACCTCTCGGTGGTTTCATCAGATGGCTCAATTTTTAGCCCAATTTGCTTCGCTTCCTTACGGTTTAGCGGATAACCGTGGTGGAAGTAATTTTTATTCAGAAGCTCCGAAATTGCTCGAGCACTCTGCTTGCCGTCCTCTTTCATATGCAGCCCCAGCATGCCCTCTGCCATCGCTTGGCTAAGCTGAGCGCTCCTTGCGGCAACACCGATGCCTACAAACCCTACCTCTTCACTGAACCGCAAGAATAAGTCTCTAAGCGGCTTCTGATCGGTCAAACCGACCTCTTCTCGCGCAAAACGAAGAAACGCCCGAACATCCTCGGAGCCAAACTGAATCGCTTTCTTCCGATTCGTTATTTGAGGATCGGTAGGACCTAGATTCCCATGAGGGTGCATAACAATTTTGTCTGCACCAAGTGCAAGAAGCGTCGCAGCACTAAAGGCCGCTTGCGGAACAAGGATCGAGAAATGCTTAACCTGTTCACGAATCAACGACACGATTCGCCAGGCAACTGTTGGGTCACCGCCGTTGCTGACCACTAGTAGATCTATATCCTGCGTATCCGGCGGCAGCGCATGAAGCTGCGTTAAAAGTTCCGGAATAGCATCAGAGGAAATCTGCCCTGCAGAATTTTCTCTTGTGCTCGTCACATAGATGACCAAAGGCTTCCCACGGTGCTGCTCGAGCTCGCGGTAAAGCGCAACACGCTGTTGCAATCCCATCCCTTCCCCCTTCGCTGTAGTCCTTACAACGCCCCAAGCGCATCTAACTACACAAAATGTCGTGCCTTTGTAAGTGCCTCAAGGGCTACAGCAAAAGACATACCAACCCGCAAAAGCTCTAAAAAAGCCATTCGAGTTGAGGTTCGCCGAATTTGATAGCGTCGTTGCAGCCCTCACTGCTGACGTAACGAGTCAGTTAACGCCCAGCCGTAGGCAGCGAAGCGTTGGCTATAAGGGGGTATTTTTGGGGGTACTTTCTCAAATAACCACGTCAAATCGCTTCAGATGGGGATTTTCGATCCCTATCACCGTACCAATCATCAAAGGTCGAGCGAAAGCTCGGCCTTTTTTTGTTTAGGCGCCTGCAAAAGTCCGGATGACTGGAAGCCCTCTTCCGCACGCAGCTAGCATCTAAGAGGCGTCCTCCGTTCGGCGGTACCGTATCGGGCGTCCTCGCTCATAGAGAGAGAGCGACCATGCATTGCACCGAGAGCCAGTCGGCGCACGGCGCGACTCACACCGCCACCGAAGAAGACATGGACGTCTAGCCATCCATTTGCCTGAGCATGCCCATCGCAACGCAAAAGAAAAACGCCCAGGTTTCCCTGGGCGTTTCTTTATTGGTGGGCCGTGTAGGATTCGAACCTACGACCAATTGATTAAGAGTCAACTGCTCTACCAGCTGAGCTAACGGCCCTGAACTTCTTCAATTTTGGGGTGGACGATGGGACTCGAACCCACGACAACCGGAATCACAATCCGGTACTCTAACCAACTGAGCTACGCCCACCGTAACTTTAGTGTGTTGGCGCGCCCGACAGGAATCGAACCTGCAACCGTCGGCTTAGAAGGCCGATGCTCTATCCGGTTGAGCTACAGGCGCAATGCACTCGGGTGCACGGCAACAACTGTTGGTCGGGGCAGAGGGATTCGAACCCACGACTTCCAGCTCCCAAAGCTGGCGCTCTACCAGGCTGAGCTATACCCCGAATTTCGAACCCTCGGCCGCTTTCGCAACGCCGAAGCTTTGAAATGCTACGGGTGACGCTTCGCCTAGTCAATCCGTATCGAAGCACACCGAACACATCTTTCGTCCGGTCCGCACGACGATGTTCTGTCCTGCGGTGCAAGCCATGATGCGAACATCACACCTTGCGTTGTAATTGGCGCGCCCGGAGAGATTCGAACTCCCGACCACCAAGTTCGTAGCCTGGTACTCTATCCAACTGAGCTACGGGCGCGCTGTAAAACCTTTGCCTTTTCCGCTTAACCACCGAAGTGGAAAGCGTCGAAGCGAGAAGCGGAATTATTCAGATTCGAGCGGTGGCCGTCAATACTTTTTTCAGATTTTTTTCACCGAATGCCGAAGCATTCATTTACCGGTGAACGACCACCATGTCGAAGCCGTACATTCTAACGGCCAGGAACAAGATCGCCTAGGGGCAACGCGAACCAAAAGAGCCCGCTGTTTCCCGTAGCGAGCCTCCCCTTGCTGCACTTTCCTGCATGCAGCTCACGACAGCAAAAACGAAAGAGGGCAGCCTTGGCTGCCCTCTTCTCATTTCTTCCGAACCAACGGGGTTCGTCGCTCAATTGAACGGGTGCCGGCTCTGCGTGGCCGGATCGCCCACCTTGGCGCCAGCATCGCCGCGCGGCGGCGGTGGCGGCGGGGTCGGTCCAGTGGAAGCGCTCTTCGTCCAGTCCGCCGGCGGGCCCGGCACGCGGCCAGCCATGATCTCGTCGATCTGGTGAGCGTCGATGGTCTCGTATTGCAGCAGCGCCTCGGCCATCACGTGCAGCTTGTCGATGTTCTCGGTCAGCAGCTGCTTGGTGCGCGCGTAGGCGCGATCCAGGATGTCGCGCACTTCCTCATCGATCTTGCGGGCGGTTTCGTTCGAGACGTTCTTGTGCTGCGTGACGGCACGGCCAAGGAAGACTTCATCCTCCTCCTCGCCGTACGTCACCGGGCCAAGCTTGTCGGACAGACCCCACTTGGTCGCCATGTTGCGCGCCATCTTGGTGGCCCGCTCGATGTCATTCGACGCGCCCGTGGTGACCTTGTCTTCGCCGAAGATCAGCGCTTCGGCGACGCGGCCGCCATACAGCGAGCACAGCTGCGATTCGATCGCCACGCGGTTCATGCTGTACTTGTCGCCTTCCGGCAGGTACATGGTCACACCCAGCGCGCGGCCGCGAGGAATGATGGTGACCTTGTAGACCGGGTCGTGCTCCGGCACCAGACGACCCACGATGGCGTGGCCGGCCTCGTGATAGGCGGTGAGCTTCTTTTCGTCCTCGCTCATGGCCATGGAGCGGCGCTCCGTGCCCATCAGGATCTTGTCGCGCGCCTTGTCGAGGTGGCTCATGCGCACGTCGCGCGCGTTCTCGCGCGCCGCGAACAGGGCTGCTTCGTTGACCAGGTTGGCCAGGTCGGCGCCGGAGAAACCCGGCGTACCGCGCGCGATCGTCATGGGATCCACGTCCGCCGCGGTCGGCACCTTGCGCAGATGCACCTTTAGGATCTGCTCGCGCCCCTTCACGTCCGGCAGGCCAACCACCACCTGGCGGTCGAAACGGCCCGGACGCAGCAGCGCGGGATCCAGCACGTCCGGCCGGTTGGTCGCGGCGATCACGATCACGCCTTCGGTACCTTCGAAACCGTCCATCTCGACCAGCAGCTGGTTGAGCGTCTGCTCGCGCTCGTCATGACCGCCGCCCAGGCCGGCGCCGCGATGGCGGCCGACTGCATCGATTTCGTCGATGAAGATGATGCAGGGCGCGTGCTTCTTAGCCTGGTCGAACATGTCGCGCACGCGGCTGGCGCCCACGCCCACGAACATTTCGACGAAGTCGGAGCCGGAAATCGAGAAGAACGGCACCTTGGCCTCGCCGGCGATCGCCTTGGCGAGCAGGGTCTTGCCGGTGCCGGGCGGGCCCACCATCAGCACGCCGCGCGGAATCTTGCCGCCGAGTTTCTGGAACTTGCCCGGGTCGCGCAGGAACTCGACCAGCTCGCCGACCTCCTCCTTGGCTTCGTCGCAACCGGCGACGTCGCTGAAATTGACTTTGATCTGATCCTCGCCCTGCAGCTTGGCGCGCGAGCGCCCGAAGCTCATGGCGCCGCGGCCGCCTGCGCCAGCCTGCATCTGGCGCATGAACCAGATGAACACGCCCACGATCAGGATGATCGGCAGCCAGTTGAGCAGCAGGCCCAGCAGAGAGAAGCCGTTGTTGGCCGGCTCTTGCCGCACCTCCACGCCCTTGTCCTGCATCTGCTTGACCACCGAGCTGGTGGAGAAGCCGAGCACGGGGGCGACGGTGCGGAATGCGCTGCCGTCCTTGAGCTTACCGCTGATGGTGGCCGGCTGGTCGGCACTGATCACCGCGGTGGATACGTTGCCGTTGTCCACGCTCTGTACAAAGCTGCTGTAAGGCAGGTCGGACGACGACGCGCCATGCGGATTGAAGCTCTGGAACACCGTGAGCAACACCACGGCGATGATCAGCCAGAGCAACAGATTTTTAGCCATCTCGTTCATGCACGGTTCTCGCCCGGTTGAGCGCCACTGACCTTTCTTCCTGTGGCCAGCGCATATACCTCACGCGAACGGGCGCGGGAGGCCTTTGGTTTACGCATAGTTACGCGCGAAAACTCCGCGCGCAAGTTACGCAGGTAATCGTCGAAGCCTACGCCCTGGAATAACTTGATCAGGAACGAACCGCCGGGTTTCAGCCATTGGCGACTGAAATCCAGTGCCAGCTCGGCCAGATCCATTGCCCGGATCTGGTCCGCCAGCGCGACACCACTCATATTGGGGGCCATGTCGGACAGCACAAGATCGACCTTCTGTCCGTCCAGCCGGCTCTCCAGCTCGCGCAGCACGGCCTCCTCCCGGAAGTCCCCTTGCAGGAAGTCCACCCCTGCGATGCCCTGCATGGGCAGAATGTCGAGGGCGACCACCGTGCCGTTGTCGCCCAGCCGCTGGCGCACCAGCTGCGACCACCCGCCGGGAGCGGCGCCCAGGTCGACCACGCGCATGCCCGGCTTGAGCAGCCGGTCGCGGTCGATCAGCTCTTCCAGCTTGAAGACGGCGCGCGAGCGCAGGCCCTCGGCCTGGGCCTTCTTCACATAGACGTCATCGAAATGCTCCCGCAGCCAGCGGGAACTGCTTTTGCTGCGAGACATGGGTCGGCAACGGCCACAGGATAATGGGGTGCCATGATACCCTTGTCGGTCCACCTGCCGCGAATCCGAGACTGAACGCATGTCGCTCTCCCCGTCACAGCGCCGCTACCTGCGCAGCCTGGCCCATGATCTGAAGCCAGTGATCCTGCTCGGAGCCAAGGGCGCGACCGAGGCCGTGGTCAAGGAACTCGATCTGGCCCTCACCCATCACGAACTGGTCAAGGTGAAGCTGTCGGGCGGCGACAAAGACGAGCGCCAGGAACAGATCGACGTTCTCGCTGGCGGCACCGGCGCGGAGAATGTCCAGCAGATCGGCCACATCGTGGTCCTGTTCCGTCGCAACGAGGACGAGCCCAAGCTCGCCCTGCCCCGCTGAGCCTTCCATGGACCTCTCGCTCGACCGCCCCGGCGATTACCTCTTTGTCCGCCGCGTGGGCAGCCGCAGCATCACCGTAGTCGATCGCGAGTTCACGCGCAGCCTGGTGCTTTCCCCAGTGCGCGCCATCGAGGATTGGCCGGTCGCTCACGCCCGGGAGCTGGATGCCGGCCACGTGGACGCCATCCTGGAGCTCGATCCGGAAGTGGTGATCCTGGGCACGGGCGAACGCCAGGTCTTTCCTGCAGCAGCCTTCATGGCCGGCTTCCTGCGCAAAGGCGTCGGCGTCGAGGTGATGGACAATGCGGCTGCCGCACGTACCTATGACCTGCTCGCGGGCGAAAATCGCCGCGTCGTGGCCGCGTTCATTCTTCCGAACGACTGAGGCTTCGCCCCTGGCGAAGCCCTATTCCGAACTTCACCGAGCCGGCAGATAACCCAGCGGATCGACCGGATTGCCGTCGCGGCGGATCTGGAACTGAAGTTCGTCCCTGGACGCGCCCGTCGAGCCCATCTCGGCGATCTGCTGGCCCGCGCTGACGCGCTGGCCTTCTTTCACCAGGCGCTTGCTGTTGTGGCCATAGGCCGACAGGAAGCTGTCGTTGTGCTTGATGATCACCAGTTCGCCGTAGCCAACCAGACCATTGCCGCTGTACACGACCACACCGTCGGCCGCAGCCCGTACGGGGTCCCCTGACTTGCCGAGGATCTCGATACCGGGGATCGCGTCGCCCGACTGGAAGCGCTTGCCCAGCGTGCCATCCGCCGGCCAGCGCCAGGTGATGCCGCCGCTGGCGCGCGTGGCGCCGGCAGCAACCGGCTGAACAGGCGCCGGTGGCGGGGTCGCCGCCGCCGCGGCCGTATGCGCGGTCGCGGGAGCGCCGGCCACGGGCACCACCAGAGGGGCGGTGCTGGCGGGCGCAGGAGCCGCAACAGGAGGATGCGACGCGGGCGCGGCCGAGGCCGGAACAGAAGCCGGCACGGAAGCCGTCGTGGCCGCGTGGCCGGGAGCCGTCGCTGCCTGATCGCCAGTCACTGTCTGGAATCCACCCGCGGAACCGGGGGCCGTCGTCGGCGACGGAGCCGTCGAGGGTGCCGGCTTCACCGTCGCCACCGTTCCGGCGTGGCTCGCGGCAACGGGTGCCGCTTCCTTCCCGGAGAGCTTCAGCGTCTGCCCCGGCCAGATCGTGTAAGGCGCGGCGATGCCGTTCCAGGACGCCAGATCGCGGAAGTCCACGCCGTTGCGAAAGGCGATCGAGTAGAGCGTGTCACCCTTCACCACCCGGTAGGTTCCTCCGGGCGCGGCAGCGCGCGTGGCGGCCGGCGCCACGGTACGTCCCTGTGCG
This sequence comes from Dyella sp. BiH032, assembly GCF_031954525.1. Classification (NCBI taxonomy): domain Bacteria; kingdom Pseudomonadati; phylum Pseudomonadota; class Gammaproteobacteria; order Lysobacterales; family Rhodanobacteraceae; genus Dyella; species Dyella sp. BiH032. The sequence goes on along the minus strand of NZ_CP134867.1, from coordinate 2,225,848 downwards.
CCACTGGCCGGCTCGATGACCACCGAGCTGCGTGGCGACACGCAGGCAGCGAGCAGCAGGGAGAGAGCGGCGGGGGCGAAGTAGCGACTGTGTCCTTTCATGCGGTGAGCATACCGAGCCGTAACTCCATTTTCATGCTGGCGTGTCGCCGGCCCGCGCCGCATCAGCCGCGCAGCAGCCACCAGACCACCAAACCGACGAGGATGACGACCGCCGCCCAGCCGATGCGCTCGATGTGCTTGTGCAGGATGCGCTCCGCCCGCTCGCCGAAAAGCCGGATCAGCAACGCCAGCAGCCACACGCGCTTGCCGCGGCCGACCGCCATGCACACCAGGAACGGGACGATCGGCACGCCCACGATACCGGCGGCCCAGGTCACGAACTTCATCGGCACCACCGGTTGCAGCGCCGCGAGCGCCAGCACCACCAGCAGGCCGAGCCAATGCGTATTCATCTGCGCGCGGAGGTTTTCCACGCCTTGCTCGATCGGCGCCAGCAAGTGCAGCGCCTCGAGCACCGGATGGAGCGCCTGGAACGCCCAATGGCCGAGCGCGTAGCCGACCAGCGAGCCGAGCAGCGAGAACAACAGGCTGAGGTTGGCGTAGAAGAATGCCTTGTGCCGCTTGCCCAGCATCATCGGCGCCAGCATCACCTCCGGCATGATCGGAAAGATGAAGGCCTCGACGAAGCTCAGCCCGCAGAGGTAATAGACCGCCCTGGGGTGGCGCGCCCAGGTCAGGGCACGGGCGTACAGCGTTCCGAAGAGGCGCATCGAGCGTCCTAGATGAAATGTGGGGTCAGCCGATGCCGCCGAGCAGCGGCACGAAACTCACGGGGCCGAGCTCTTCCTGGATGAAGTCGCCCTCGCCGTCTCCGCGCATGCGGATCAGGGTCTGGTGACTGGGCGAGCCCACGGGCGCCACCAGCACGCCGTGAGGGCTGAGCTGGTCGAGCAGTTGGGTGGGAATGGTATCGCCAGCGGCAGTGAGAATGATGGCGTCGAACGGTGCTTCGTCCGGCCAACCCAGCTTGCCGTCGTCATGGCGCGAACGGATGTTGGCCAGCCCGAGCTGGCGGAAACGGCGGCGCGCCTGGCGCAACAGTTCCTCGATGCGCTCGACCGTGTAGAGCTGTGGTACCAGCGAGGCGAGCACCACTGCCTGGTAACCCGAGCCGGTGCCGATCTCCAGCACCTTCTTCGGCAGGCCGAACTCCAGCAGCGCCTCGGTCATGCGCGCTACCACCCAAGGCTGGGAGATGGTCTGGCCATGGCCGATGGGCAGCGCGGTATTTTCGTAAGCGCGCGAATGCAGCGCCTGGTCGATGAAGTGATGACGCGGCAGGTTGCGGATCACCTCGATCACGCGGGCATCCTTGATCCCTTCGTCCTTCAGTTTCGCTGCCAGGCGATCGCGCGCGCGTTGCGATGTCATGCCCTCGCCTTTCAGCGCGGACGGCGGCAGCGGATGCACGTTCATGGTCATGCCGCTTTCTCCCCGTTCCCGTCGGCCATGTGGCCGCTGAGCGCACTCATCCAGCTGCTCACTTTCTCCAGCGCCTGGAAGCGCGTGAGATCGACATGGATCGGCGTGACCGAGACATAGCCGCGCTGCACGGCATTGAAGTCGGTGCCGGGGCCGGCGTCGTCCACGTCGCCGGCCGGGCCGATCCACCAGATGGGCTTGCCGCGCGGATCGGTCTGTCGGATGCAGGGGGCGGAACGGTGGCGCTTGCCCAGGCGGGTGACTTCGAAGCCGTGGATCTCCTCCCAGGGGCGATCGGGCACGTTGACGTTCAAGATGGTGTCGGCCGGCAGCGGATCCACCAGCAGGCGTTCCATCAGCATCAGCACGGCACGCGCCGCGGACTCGTAATGCTCGCCCTTGTGGTCCTTGCTGACCAGCGAGACGGCGATAGCCGGCAAGCCGAGGAAGCGCCCTTCCATCGCAGCCGAGACCGTACCCGAGTAGATCACGTCGTCGCCCAGGTTGGCCGAGTTGTTGATGCCGGACACCACGATATCCGGCTCATGATCGAGCAGGCCGGCCAGCGCGAGGTGCACGCAATCCGTCGGCGTGCCCGCCACGCGGTAGTAGCCGTTGTCCATCCGCAATGCGCGGATCGGCGCGTCGAGGGTAAGTGAATTGCTGGCGCCGGAACGGTCCCGGTCGGGGGCCACCACCGTGACCTGGCCGACCGCGCCGAGGCGCTCGGCGAGCACGCGGATGCCGGGAGCATCCACGCCGTCGTCGTTGCTGACAAGAACTCGCATCGTCATCCGTTCAAAGCCAATGGCTGGCACGCACCCGAGTCCCCGGCGCGCCAGTGAATGTTCCGAAGTCTACCCGAGCAAGGCAGGAGTTTTCACCGCCATCCGCTCGCAACATATTGAATTCGTGCCGCTGCCGGCGTGAGAAGAAGGATGCGCCCGCTGCCGCTTGCCTGCCGGCTACACCGTCACGGAACCGCGTTCGCGGCTTCCTGGTCTAGGATGGCGCCCATGAAACGCCGACCTCCCGCCACCGTGACCGACGACGATGCGCGCCTGTTCCGCGATGCCATCGGCGAGGTCCGCCGTCTCGATGCGGTCGAGCCGCCGGCTGCGCCCAAACCCGAGCCGCGCGCCCACATGCTGGAGGCGGACGAGGCTGCAGTGCCCGGCGAACTGCTGGACATGGCCTTCGATCCCGGGCTCATGGAAGTCGGCGAGGAACTCAGCTATCTGCGCGACGGTTATCCGCTCAAATTGCTCAGGCAGCTCAAGCGCGGCCAGTTCAGCGTGCAGGACGACATCGACCTGCATCAAATGAATGCCGCGGCCGCGCAGGCCACCATCGCCGCGTTCCTGGCCGAGGCGCACGAACGCGGATGGCGATGCGTCCGCATCGTGCATGGCAAGGGTTTACGCTCCAAGAGCAGCGGCCCGGTGCTGAAGGTGCTGACCGACCGGCTGTTGCGGCGGCGTGACGACGTGATCGCGTTCGCTTCGGCGCGACCGATGCAGGGCGGCACCGGCGCTGTGGTGGTGCTGCTGAAGGACTGAACCCGGAAACCTTTCCCGCCTGCGGGCAAAGGCCCGCACTCGTTCCTGCAGAGGCGTCAGGTGGTGGCGAGTTCGCGCACGATCACGGTGGCATAGGCTCCCGCAGGCAAGCCGAACGTCAGCTCCAGCGCATCGCCTTCCAGCCATCGCCACTGCAGCTGGTCCGGGATCAAGCGCAGCGGACGCCGCTCCTGATCCATCCGCGCCGCCACCAGCCCCGCTACTAGATCGGCGTTCGCCTCGGCGATCTGCGTTTCCAGTTGCGCTACCTCCGCCCCGGCCGGCGTCTCGCCCTGCCCCCACAGCGGACCGGACGGATGAATGTCGCCGCGCGCCAGCCTGTCCGCCAGCACCTCGTCGAACGGCTCCGGCCCGAACCAGGAGCGGCTGCCGGCGAGCGACCACAACTCGCCTTCCAGCGGCGTATCCCACGCGCCGCGCTCGACCCGCGCGGCCAGGACCTCGTTGAAAATGTGCGAACGCGCGGCGGACAGCAAGAACTGGCGCTTGTCGCGGTCCACGCGGCGCCCGGCGAACATCGCCCTGGCCTGTTCCACATTGCCGCCGCCCCGGCCGAAGCGCTGCTCGCCGAAATAGTTCGGCACGCCGCGCGCGGCGATCCGCTCCAGCACTTCTTCGGCGCGCGCACGATCGCCCTGCACCTGCCGCAGCACCAGCACGAACCGGTTGCCGCGCAGCGCGCCGCGCTTGAGCTTGCGCGCGTGCCGGGTGGCGGAAATGACCTTCACCTCGGCATGCGGAAAAGCGGACCAGTCCGGATCCGGCTTGCCGGCCAGCTGCACCGAGAAGGTCTGGCGCGTGACCGCATGGCGGTCCTTCAAGCCGGCATAGCCGACCGCCACCGGCGGCACGCCCGCATAGCGGGCCAGCTCGCGCGCCACCCAATCCGTGGTGGCGCCACGCTTCTCGACCAGCAACAGGGCGTGCTCGCCCTCGCCGTCCGCTTCGTATCCGAGGACCTCCTCCACGCGGAAGTCCTCGGGCGTGCTGCGCAGCTGGGCGCTCAGCGGCGGTGTGCCATTGGCGTAGGGAAGATCGCTCATGCGGAAGAACCAGAAAGATGGATGCGCCGGCCGGATGCCGGCGCCACGTTAGACCAGGAACAGCGTCGCCAGCCCGAGGAAGATGAAGAAGCCGCCGCTGTCCGTCATGGCGGTGATCAATACGCTGGAACCCAGCGCAGGATCGCGTCCCGCACGGGCCATCAGCATCGGGATGCCCACGCCGCAGAACGCCGCGAGCAGCAGATTGAGGGTCATCGCCGCGGTCATGACCAGGCCCAGCGAAACATTGCCGTAGAGCGCCCAGGCCACCACGCCGATCACGCCGCCCCACACCAGACCGTTCGCCAGCGCCACGCCCATTTCCTTGCGCCACAGGCGCCTGGCGCTGTCCGTGGTGATCTGGTCCAGCGCCAGTGCGCGCACGATCATAGTGATGGTCTGGTTGCCGGAGTTGCCGCCGATGCCGGCGACGATCGGCATCAGCGTGGCCAGCGCCACCAGCCGCTGGATCGAGCCTTCGAACAGGCCGATCACGCGCGACGCGATGAAGGCCGTCACCAGGTTGATGGCCAGCCACGCCCAGCGGTTGCGCACCGACTTCCATACCGAGGCGAAGATGTCTTCTTCCTCGCGCAGGCCGCCACGGCTCAGCGCCTCGCTCTCGCTTTCCTCGCGGATCACGTCGACCATCGCATCGATGGTGATGCGGCCGATCAGATGACTGCTGTCGTCCACCACCGGCGCCGTCACCAGGTCGTAGCGCTCGAACGCCTGGGCGACTTCGTAGACATCGTCGGCCGGGTGGAAGGTATTCACATCCGGCGCCATCACCTCGCTCACCATCCTTTCCGGCGAGTTGACCAGCAGCCAATGCAGCGGCAGCACGCCGGTGAGCACGTTCTCGTAGTTCACGACGAACAGCTTGTCGGTCTGCGCCGGGAGCTCGTCGAAGCGGCGCAAGTAGCGCAGTACGACTTCGAGACTGACGTCCTCGCGGATGGTGACCATCTCGAAGTCCATCAGCGCACCGACCTGGTCCTCCTTCCAGGACAGGGCCGACTGCAGCTGCTCGCGCTGCTGCGCGTCGAGGCTGGCCATCAGCTCGGGCAGCACCTCGGTCGGCAGGTCCTCCACCAGGTCGGCCAGCTCGTCGGCCTCCAGCGGTTCCACCGCGGCGAGGATTTCGCCCTGGTCCATGTCCGCGATCAGGGATTCGCGGACCGCGTCCGAGACTTCGAGCAGGATCTCGCCGTCGCGATCGGCCTTCACCAGCTGCCAGACCGTCAGGCGGTCTTCCAGCGGCAGGGCTTCGAGGATGTAGGCGATGTCGGCCGGGTGCAGGCCGTCGAGCTGGCGCTGCAATTCCGACAGGTGCTGGCGGTGCAGCAGGTTGTCGACCAGCTCCTGGTGCGGGCCGTGCTGCGCATGCGCGACCTGCTCCACCAGCTTGTGCCGGCGCAGCAGTTCGATGATGTGCTCCAGCTGCTCGTGCAGCCGGTTGGCGGAGCCGCGGACCTCCGCCTCGCTCATGCCAGGACCAGCAGCGCGCAGGCCTGGGCGGCGATGCCTTCGCCGCGGCCGGTGAAGCCCAGTTGCTCGGTCGTGGTGGCCTTGATGCTCACGCGGTCGAGGTCGCAGTGCAGGTCTTCCGCCAGAAGCTCGCGCATGGCCTGGGCGTGCGGGCCGACCTTCGGAGCCTCGCAGATCACTGTGACGTCCACGTTGCCGATCGCATAGCCGCGTTCGCGCATCAGCGCGTAGGCGTGGCGCAGGAACAGGCGGCTTTCCGCATGGCGCCAGCGTTCCTGCGACGGCGGGAAGTGACGCCCGATGTCGCCCAGCGCGAGGGCCCCGAAGATCGCATCGCACAGGGCGTGGATCACCACGTCGCCGTCGGAATGAGCGATGACGCCGCGGCTGTGCGGCACGCGCACGCCGCCCAGCATGACGTGGTCGCCATCGCCGAAAGCGTGTACGTCGTAGCCCTGGCCGATCCGCATCATGCGCTGTCCATCCTCACGTCGTCTTGCTCAGCAGGAACTCGGCCAGCGCGAAATCGGCGGCCGTCGTGACCTTGATATTGTCCTCGGCGCCTTCGACGAGCAACGGGGCAAAGCCCGCGCGCTCCATCGCCATCGCCTCGTCGCTAACCTTGAGGCCGGCAGCCGCTGCCGCGCGCAATGCTTCCGCCAGTTCACCACGGCGGAACATCTGCGGAGTGAAGGCGCGCCAGCGCTCCTCGCGCGGCTCGGTGGCGAGACTGCGCCCCGAGGCATCGGCACGCTTGAGCGTGTCGCGCAACGGCGCCCCCAGCAGCCCGCCGCCCGCCGGCGTGGCCAGGTCGATCAGGCGCTCGATGTCGGCCGTGCGCACGCAAGGGCGCGCGGCGTCGTGGACCAGAACGAATGCATCCGGCGCCACCTCGGGAGGCAGGGCATGCAGGCCGGCGAGCACGGAATCGCAGCGCTCGGCCCCGCCGATAGCGGTACGCACGGGTTTGCCGGCGAGCCGGTCCCATCCAGGCCACCGTTCGTCCCCGGCACCCAGCACCACCATCAGGCCGGCGATGCGCGGGTGTGCGGCCAGCCGTTCCAGCGTGTGCCGGATCAGCGGTTCGCCGGCCAGCGGCAGGTATTGTTTGGGGATGTCTCCGCCGACCCGCGCCCCGCGCCCGGCGGCCGGCACTACGCACCACAGGGAAGTCATGTCAGGGCCCGCTGCTGCCGCTGGCAGCCGGCGGCGCAGGGGCGCTGGATGCGGCGCCCGGCTGCTGCTCGACCACCTGGTAGAAGGTCTCGCCGGGCTTGATCAGGCCCAGCTCCCCGCGCGCTCGCGCTTCCACCGCCTGTTCGCCATGCTTGAGATCGTCGACGTCCGCGCCCAGCGCCTGATTGCGCTGGAGCAGGCGCTGGTTGTCCTCGGTCTGTTTCTTCACGGCGGCGCGCAGGGTTTCTACCTCGTGCACGCCGCCGTTGCCGGTCCACAGCTTTACCTGCAGACCGATCAGCACGAGCAGCAGGATGAGAGCGATCCAGCGCAGCATGGCCTAGGGACGGATGCCGTCAGCCCGGCAGCTTGGCCAGGTTCGGGAACGCGTTGCGGCCGGCGTATTGCGCGGCGGCACCCAGTTGCTCCTCGATGCGCAGCAGCTGGTTGTACTTCGCCACGCGGTCGGTGCGGCACAGCGAACCGGTCTTGATCTGGGTCGCGGTGGTCGCCACGGCAATATCGGAGATGGTGGTGTCCTCCGTCTCGCCGGAGCGGTGCGACACGATCGCGGCGTACTTGGCGGCGTCGGCCATGGCGATCGCTTCGAGCGTCTCCGACAGCGTGCCGATCTGGTTGACCTTGATCAGGATCGCGTTGGCGATCTTCTTGTCGATGCCTTCCTTGAAGATGGCCGGGTTGGTCACGAACAGGTCGTCGCCGACCAGCTGCACCTGCTTGCCGATGGTGTCGGTGAGCAGCTTCCAGCCGTCCCAGTCGCCTTCGGCCATGCCGTCCTCGATGGTGACGATCGGATACTGCTTCGCCCAGCTGGCCAGCAGGTCGACGAACTGCGCCGGCGTGTAGACCTTACCCTCGCCTTCCAGATCGTACTTGCCGTCCTTGAAGAACTCGGAGCTGGCCACGTCCAGGCCCAGCAGGATGTCGCTGCCGACCTTGTAGCCGGACTTGTTGACCGCTTCGAGGATGGTGTCGAGCGCTTCGATGTTCGAGCGCAGGTTCGGCGCGAAGCCGCCCTCGTCGCCCACCGCCGTGTTGAGACCCTTGCCCTTCAGCACGCTCTTGAGCGCGTGAAAGATCTCCGTGCCGGCGCGCAGCGCCTCGGCGAAGCTCGGCAGGCCGACCGGCAGCACCATGAACTCCTGCACGTCGACGTTGTTATCGGCATGGGCGCCGCCGTTGATGATGTTCATCATCGGCACCGGCAGCGCGCCAGGCTTGCCGGTGGTGCCGTTGATGGTCGCCAGGTACTGCCACAGCGGCCGCCCCTGCTGCGCTGCAACGGCATGCGCGGCGGCCATCGACACGCCCAGGAGGGCGTTGGCGCCGAGCTTGCCCTTGTTCGGAGTACCGTCCAGCGCGATGAGCTTGGCATCCAGACCCTTCTGGTCGGCCGCGTCGAAGCCCTTCAGCGCACCGGCGATCGCACCGTTGACGTTGCCCACCGCGTTCTTCACGCCCTTGCCGAGATAGCGCGACTTGTCGCCATCACGCAGCTCCACCGCCTCGCGGGTACCAGTGGACGCGCCGCTGGGCACTGCCGCACGACCGAAGCCGCCGCCGGCCAGGGTCACTTCCGCTTCGAGCGTGGGATTGCCGCGGGAGTCGAGGATTTCGCGGGCGTGGATGCGGGTGATGTCAGTGCTCATGCAGTTCCAGTCCAGAGGTGGCAGGGGATGAACCAAACGGGGATCGCGCGCCGTCCCGGGGACGGCGCGCGGGTGGATTAGAGGGTCTGCTCGAGGAAACCGTGGCGCTTGGTCACGGCATCCAGTTCCATCAGCGTTTCCAGCAGCGCTTCCATCTTGCCCAGCGGCCAGGCATTGGGGCCGTCGCTCAGCGCCTTGGCCGGATCCGGATGCGTCTCGGCGAACAGGCCCGCCACGCCGACCGCGATGGCTGCGCGCGCCAGCACCGGCACGAATTCGCGCTGGCCGCCGGAACTGGTGCCCTGCCCGCCCGGCAGCTGCACCGAATGCGTCGCGTCGAACACTACCGGGCAGCCGGTGTCGCGCATCACCGCGAGCGAACGCATGTCGGACACGAGATTGTTGTAGCCGAAGCTGGCGCCGCGCTCGCACACCAGGATGTCGTCGTTGCCCACGGCCTTGGCCTTGTCCACGACGTTCTTCATGTCCCACGGCGCGAGGAACTGGCCCTTCTTGATGTTCACCGGCTTGCCGGCGCGGGCCACCGCCTGGATGAAGTCGGTCTGGCGGCACAGGAAGGCCGGCGTCTGCAGCATATCCACCACCGAGGCGACTTCGCCGAACGGGGTGTATTCGTGCACGTCGGTGAGCACCGGCACGCCGACCTGGCGCTTTACCTCGCCCAGGATGCGCAGACCTTCTTCCATGCCCAGGCCGCGGAAGCTGGAACCGGACGACCGGTTCGCCTTGTCGAAGCTGGACTTGAAGATGAAGTTGACGCCGAGCTTGGCGGTGATTTCCTTCAGTTTGCCCGCCGTCTCCACCTGGAGCTGCTCGGATTCGACGACGCAGGGCCCGGCGATCAGGAACAGCGGCTGGTCCTGGCCGACCTCGAAACCGCACAGCTTCATGCGACGTTCTCCTTCGCCCGGGCCAGGCGCTCGCCTTCGCGCACCGCCTTGTATTCGCGGGCAGCGCGGACGAAACCGATGAACAGCGGATGGCCGTCGCGCGGCGTCGAGGTGAATTCCGGATGCGCCTGGCAACCGAGGAACCACGGATGCTTCTGCTGCGGCAGTTCGACGATCTCCACCAGCAGGTCGTCCATCGACTTGCCGGAGATGACCATCCCCAGGTCCTCGAAGGACTGGCGGTAGCGGTTGTTGAACTCGTAGCGGTGGCGATGGCGCTCGCGCACCACGTCCTGGCCGTACAACTCGCGCGCCAGCGTACCGACCTTCAGGCGACACTCCTGCGCGCCCAGGCGCATGGTGCCACCCAGGTCGGAACGCTCGTTGCGGGTCTCGACCTCGCCGGTGGCGGTAGTCCACTCGGTGATCAGCGCGATCACCGGGTCCGGCGTGTTGCGATCGTTCTCGCTGGAGTCCGCGTCGGCCAGGCCGGCCACGTGGCGGGCGAAATCCACCACCGCCGCGTGCATGCCGTAGCAGATGCCGAAATACGGCACCCCGTGCTCGCGCGCGTACTTGGCAGTCAGCACCTTGCCCTCGAAGCCGCGCTTACCGAACCCGCCAGGCACGAGAATCGCATCCACCTCGCCCAGCACTTTGGCCGCGCCTTCGGCCTCGATCTGCTCGGAGTCGATCCACTTCAGGTTGACGCGCGTCTGCTGCTTGATGCCGCCGTGGCGCAGGGCTTCGCCCAGCGATTTGTAGGCATCCTTGTGCTCGACGTACTTGCCGACGATGGCCACGCTGACCTCGTCTTTCGGATGCTCGACCGCATCGACCGTGCGCTGCCAGGCGGACAGGTCGGCCGGGCCGGCTTCCAGGCCGAGGCGCTTGACCACGATCTCGTCCAGGCCCTGCTTGTGCAGCCACAGCGGCTGCTTGTAGATGATGTCCACGTCCGCCGCGCTGATCACGGCGTTTTCCGGCACATTGGTGAACAGCGCGATCTTGCGGCGCTCGCCGTCGGGCAGCGGCTGTTCGCAGCGGCACAGCAGCACGTCCGGCTGGATGCCGATGGAGCGCAGTTCCTTCACCGAATGCTGGGTCGGCTTGGTTTTGATCTCGCCGGCGGCCTTGATGTACGGCACCAGGGTCAGGTGCATGAACAGGCACTTCTCCGGACCGTGCTCGATGCGCAGCTGGCGGATGGCCTCCAGGAACGGCAGCGACTCGATGTCGCCCACCGTGCCGCCGATCTCCACCAGGGCCACGTCGAAGCCGCGGGTGGCCTCGTGGATGCAGTGCTTGATCTCGTCGGTGATGTGCGGGATCACCTGCACGGTGGCGCCCAGGTAGTCGCCGCGGCGCTCCTTGCGGATCACCGACTCGTAGATCTTGCCCGTGGTGATGGAGTTCTTGCCCGTCAGGCGGGTATGGACGAAGCGCTCGTAGTGGCCCAGGTCCAGGTCGGTCTCGGCACCGTCGTCGGTGACGTACACCTCGCCGTGCTGGAAGGGGCTCATGGTGCCCGGGTCCACGTTGATGTACGGGTCGAGCTTCATCATGGTGACCGAGAGGCCACGCGCTTCCAGAATGGAAGCCAGCGACGCCGCGGCGATGCCCTTGCCAAGCGAGGACACCACACCGCCGGTGACGAAAATCAGGGGGGTCATGGGATGCAGCCGTGCTGGAAATCGGCATTTTAGCGGGAGTCGCTCCAGGCCGCGAGCGGTCCCGGGAAAATTTCGCCCCCGATTCTTGGAGCCTGTTCATCGAACCTGCCGTCGAACTGTCCGCCGAGTCCTGCCGTCGCATGCCACGGACCAGCTCCACGCCGACTGCTAGCATGAACGGATGAGCCACCCCATTCCTTCCCGCCTTGCCCTTTTGCGTGAGGCCATGCGTCGCCACGGCGTGGATGCCTGCCTCATCCCCAGCGCCGATCCGCACATGTCCGAGTACCTGCCCGACCACTGGCAGGCCCGCGCCTGGCTGTCCGGATTCACCGGCTCGGCCGGCCTCCTGATCGTCACGCCGGACCAGGCCGGGCTGTGGACCGACTCGCGCTACTTCGCGCAGGCCGAACGGCAGCTCGCCGGTACGGGCATCGAACTGATGCGTCAGCGCCCCTCGCAGGCCTCCGAGCACCTGGAGTGGCTGCGCCAGCACCTGGGCGACGGTCAGACCCTGGCGGTGGCTGGCGACAGCCTTCCGCTGGCAACCCGCGAACTGATCGACCGGCGCTTCGCGTCCACCGGCGCCCGGTTGCGCACGGACCTCGACCTGCCCGGCGCCATCTGGACGGACCGCCCGCCCCTGCCCGTGGCACCGGTGGTGGAACACCCGATCCGCTATGCCTGCATCACCCGGGCGGACAAGCTCGCCCGCCTGCGCACGGCCATGCGCAAGCACGGAGCCTCGCATCACCTGGTATCGAGCCTGGACGACATTGCCTGGCTGACCAACCTGCGCGGCAGCGATGTCGAATGCAACCCGGTCTTCCTGGCGCACCTGCTGGTCGCCGCCGACGGCCCGGCCACCTTGTTCGTCGACCGGCGCAAGCTCACTGACACGCTGGTCGCCGCGCTCGCCGCCGACGACGTGCGCATCGCGAACTACGCCACCATCGCCGATGCCCTGGGCGAGCTGCGCGCCGGCGACACCCTGCTGCTGGACGCCCATCGCGTCGCCAGCGTCATCGCCGACGCCATTCCCCCCGCCGTACGCCGGGTCGAAGCCGCCAATCCGTCCACTTTGCTCAAGGCGCGCAAGAGCGCCGGCGAGCTGGATCACGTGCGCGAGGCGATGCGCCGCGATGGCGCGGCCCTGGTCCGGGCGTTCCGCCGGCTGGAGGAGCGCCTGGCCGCCGGCATGACGCAGACGGAACTGGACGTCGAAGCGCTGCTGCGCGAAGAGCGTTCGTCCCAACCCGATTTCATCGGCGAAAGCTTCGCCACCATTGCCGGCTACCAGGCCAACGGCGCCCTGCCCCATTACCGCGCCACGCCGGAGAGCCACAGCACGCTCAAGCCGCTGGGCCTGCTGCTGGTGGATTCCGGCGGGCAGTATCTGGGTGGCACCACCGACGTGACCCGCGTGCTGGGCCTGGGCCCGACCACCGCCGAGCAGCGCCGCGACTCCACCCTGGTAATGAAGGGGCTGATCGCGCTGTCCCGCGCCCGCTTCCCGAAGGGAGCCAGCGGCCCGCAGCTGGACGCACTGGCCCGCGCACCGCTGTGGGCCTCCGGCCTGGACTATGGGCACGGTACCGGCCATGGCGTGGGCTACTTCCTCAACGTGCACGAAGGGCCGCAGAGCATCCGGCCGCCTGTGCCCGGCACCGCGCTTCATGCCCTGGAGCCGGGCATGATCACGTCCATCGAGCCGGGCGTGTACAAACCGGACCGGCACGGCATCCGCCACGAGAATCTGGCGGTCGTGGTCGAGGCGGACCAGACCGAGTTCGGTGAGTTCTTCGCCTTCGAGACGCTTACGCTCTGCCCGTTCGATCGCCGCGCGCTGGAGCCGGGGCTGCTCAATCCGGAGGAACGGGCCTGGCTGGACGACTACCACGCCAAGGTGCGCGCCGCACTCAGCCCGCTGCTGGAAGGTGCGGACCTGGTCTGGCTGGAGCGGCATTGCGCGCCGCTGTAAGGCCGCCGCGGCGCCAGGCTACCTGTCGGCTTGACCTCTCCCGTCGGCCACCCCATGCTCCCGCGCTTGACTCCCCCGGACCCTCTCCCTGAAACCGCCGAGCATGAGCAGTCGCTACAACGCCGCAGACATTGAAGTCCTCTCAGGCCTGGACCCGGTCAAGCGCCGGCCGGGCATGTATACGGACACCAGCCGCCCGAACCACTTGGCGCAGGAAGTCATCGACAACTCGGTGGACGAGGCCCTCGCCGGCCACGCCAGCGCCATCCAGGTCGTGGTCCACACGGACGGCTCGGTCGAGGTCACCGACGACGGCCGCGGCATGCCGGTGGACATCCACCCGGAAGAAGGCATTCCTGGCGTGGAGCTGATCCTCACCCGCCTGCACGCGGGCGGTAAGTTCTCCGGCAAGAACTACAACTTCTCCGGCGGCCTGCACGGCGTGGGCGTCTCGGTGGTGAATGCGCTGTCCACCCGGGTGGAAGTGACGATCCGCCGCGACGGCAGCGAACACCGCATGGCCTTCGAGCACGGCGACCGGGCCAGCGAGCTGGAAGTGATCGGCAGCGTGCCGAAGAAGAAGACCGGCACCACGGTGCGCTTCTGGCCCGACCCGAAGTACTTCGATTCGCCGAAGATCTCGCTGTCCAAGCTGAAGCACCTGCTGCGCGCCAAAGCCGTACTGTGCGCCGGCCTGAACGTGAAACTCACCGACGAAGCCACCGGCGAAGTGAGCGAGTGGCATTACGAGGACGGCCTGCGCGACTACCTGCGCGGCGAGCTGGACAGCGCCGACGCGCTGCCGGCCGAACTGTTCGTGCATCACGTGCAGCGTGATACCGAAGGCCTGGACGTCGCCCTGGCCTGGCTACCAGAAGGCGAGCTGGTCCAGGAAAGCTACGTCAACCTGATTCCCACCGCCCAGGGCGGCACGCACGTCAACGGCCTGCGCAGCGGCCTGACCAATGCCGTGCGCGAGTTCTGCGATATCCGCAACCTGCTGCCGCGCGGCGTGAAGCTGGCGCCGGAAGACGTGTGGGAGCGCCTGTCCTTCGTGCTCTCCGCCAAGCTGCAGGACCCGCAGTTCGCCGGCCAGACCAAGGAGCGCCTGTCCTCGCGCAACGCCGCGGCGCTGGTCGAAGGCGTGGTGCACGACGCCTTCAGCCTGTGGCTGAACCAGAACGTCGAACTGGGCGAGCGCATCGCGCAGCTGGCGATCGAACGCGCCAGCGCACGCCTGAAGGCCTCCAAGCAGGTCGTCCGCAAGAAGATCACCCAGGGCCCCGCCCTGCCCGGCAAGCTCGCCGACTGCACGGCCACGGACCTCACCCGCACCGAGCTATTCCTGGTGGAGGGCGACTCGGCCGGCGGCAGCGCCAAGCAGGCGCGCGACAAGGAGTTCCAGGCCATCCTGCCGCTGCGCGGCAAGATCCTGAACACCTGGGAAGTCGAATCCGGTTCGGTGCTGGGCTCGGAAGAAGTGCACAACCTCGCGGTGGCGATCGGCTGCGACCCGGGCAAGGACGACCTCAGCGGCCTGCGCTACGGCAAAGTCATCATCCTCGCCGACGCGGACTCCGATGGCCTGCACATCGCCACCTTGCTGAGCGCACTTTTCCTGCGCCACTTCCCGGCCCTGGTACGTGACGGCCACGTGTTCGTGGCGATGCCGCCGCTGTTCCGCGTGGACGTGGGCAAGCAGGTCTTCTACTGCCTCGACGAGAACGAGAAGGCCGCGCTGCTCGCGCGCATCGAGCGCGAAAAGATGAAAGGCCAGGTCAGCACCACCCGCTTCAAGGGCCTGGGCGAGATGAACCCGGCGCAGCTGCGCGAGTCCACCATCCACCCCGACACGCGCCGCCTAGTGCAGCTCACCGTGGACGACGGCGATGGCACGGCGAAGCTGATGGACATGCTGCTGGCAAAGAAGCGCGCAAGCGATCGCAAGGCGTGGCTGGAAGAAAAGGGCGATCTGGCGACGCTGGAGGTCTGAAGCGCTCCTCGGCGCTCCAGTCCAGCAGAAACGTCGTCCCGGCAACGCCGGGATGACGGCGCGGCGAACGGTGCTAACGTAGCCGGACCTCATCCAAGCCTTTCCGCCATGGCCCTCACGCCGCCGCTGGACCTGCAACGCTGGATCGACGAACACCGCCACCTGCTCAAGCCGCCGGTGGGCAACAAATGCATCGTCGACGGCGATTTCATCGTGATGATCGTGGGCGGCCCGAACGCGCGCACCGACTACCACTACGACGAAGGCCCGGAGTTCTTCTACCAGCTCGAAGGCGAGATGGTGCTGAAGGTGCAGGACGACGGCGCGGCGCGCGACATTCCGATCCGCGCGGGCCAGGTGTTCTACCTGCCGCCGCGCGTGCCGCACTCGCCGCAGCGCATGCCCGACTCGATCGGCCTGGTGATCGAGCGCCGCCGCCTCGCCGGCGAAAAAGACGGCCTGATGTGGTTCTGCCAGCAGTGCAACCACAAGCTGTACGAGGAATACTTCACGCTCGAAAGCATCGAGCACGACTTTCCGCCCGTGTTCGAACGCTTCTACCGCTCGCGCAAGGCACGCACTTGCCCGCAGTGCGGCACGCTGCACCCCGCGCCCGCCAAGTACGGCGACTGACCTCTACTCAGGCATCTCGCGGCGGCGCAGCCACTTCGCCGCCATGCGCCGCAGGGACGGATCGGAAGCCGGATCGGCCGCGATGTCGGCGATCGGCTTCCAGGCCAGGGCGAGCGATTCCTCGCTCACCGCGAAGTCTTCGCTGCCGGTGGCACGCACCACGTAACGCACGTCGTAATGGAAATGGCCGGGTTCATGGCCGCGTTCCGGAATCCAGTGGCAGTCGATGTCGAACGGCACCGGTTCGACTTCCAATTGCACCAGGCCGGACTCCTCCTCGGCCTCCCGCAGCGCCACCCGCGCCAGGTCGGCATCGCCATCGGCATGGCCACCCAGTTGCAGCCAGCGGCCGAGCTTCCGATGGTGGGTCAGCAGGATCCGCTCGCCGTCCGCGCTGACCAGCCAGGCCGATCCGGTGAAATGCCCTACCGCGTGGGCACGCTCGAACACCGTGGGCGCCGAGTGCAGGAAGGCCAGGAATCGATCGGCCTCCGCATGTTCTTCCGGATGACGCTCGGCGTAGCGGCCAAAGTGAGCGGCCAGGGCATGAAAAATGTCTTGCATGACTTGTGACATAGGAAAACGACGAAGCCGCCATCATAGCTGCGGCGCGACTTGTACCCCTCCCATCCCTCCGCTAAGGTTCGATGCTTCCGCGTCCGCACATGCCCGGCCGCGGCTCCGAAAGCCTTTCCATACAAGCTTTTCCAAAACGACGAGCAGCCATTCCCGGAGGGGGGAACCCATGCTGAAAAACCTGTTTGCGACGACGCAGATATCTCCTGCGTCCGCCGAGCTCCCGGATGACGGAGCGCATGGCGAGGCCACCCTCAAACGCGCCCTGACCGCGCGACACCTCATCATGCTGGGCATCGGCGCGATCATCGGTGCAGGTATCTTCGTCATCACCGGACAGGCGGCCGCCGAGCATGCCGGCCCGGCCATCGTGCTGAGCTTCGTCTTCGCGGGCATCGCCTGCGCCCTCGCCGCCCTCTGCTATGCCGAGTTCTCGGCGATGCTGCCGGTGTCCGGCAGCGCCTACTCCTACTCTTACGCCACGCTGGGCGAATACGTCGCCTGGTTCGTCGGCTGGAGCCTGGTACTGGAATACCTGTTCACGGTCGCCACCGTGGCGGCCGGCTGGTCGGGCTACTTCAACAAGCTGCTCTCGCTGATCAGCGGCTGGATCGGCCATGACGTCTCGCTGCCGCAGGTGCTCGCCGCAGCCCCCTTCACGGTCGTCGACGGCCATATCCAGGCCACCGGCATGTTCATCAACCTGCCGGCCGTGGCGATCATCGCGGCGATCACCGGCCTGTGCTACGTGGGCATCACCCAGTCGGCCTTCGTGAACTCGATCATCGTGGCGATCAAGGTGACGGTGATCCTGCTGTTCATCGCCTTCGCGGCGAAGTACGTGAATCCGGACAACTGGCATCCCTTCATTCCCGCCTCCGAAGGCCCGTCCAAGTACGGCTGGGCCGGCGTGGGCCGCGCGGCGGCCATCGTGTTCTTCTCCTACATCGGCTTCGACGCGGTCTCCACCGCCGCCGCCGAGGCGAAGAACCCGCAGCGCGACATGCCGATCGGCATCATCGGCTCGCTGATTCTCTGCACGGTCCTGTACATCATCGTGTCCGGCATCCTCACCGGCATCGCCGATTTCCGCCTGCTGGGCACGCCGGAGCCGGTCTCCACCGCGCTGGACAACTACCCGACCCTGCACTGGCTGCAGATCATCGTGGTGATCGGCGCCGTCACCGGCCTGAGCTCGGTGATCCTGGTGATGCTGATGGGCCAGCCGCGCATCTTCTACTCGATGGCGCGCGACGGCCTCATCCCGCCGCTGTTCGGCCGCATCCATCCGAAGTACCGCACACCGCACGTCGGCACCGTCGTGGTGGGCGTGCTCGCCGCGACGCTGGGCGGCCTGTTCAACATCGGCGTGCTGGGCGAAATGGTGGCCATGGGTACCCTGCTGGCCTTCGCCACCGTGTGCGTCGGCGTGCTGGTGCTGCGCTATACCCGTCCCGAGCTGCCGCGCTCCTTCCGCGTGCCGGTGCCGTGGATCGTCTGCCCGCTCGGCGCGCTCGCCTGCATGGCGCTGTTCCTGCAATCGTTCCTGGAGCACTGGCGCTGGATGCTCACCTGGATCGCCATCGGCCAGGTGATCTACTTCCTCTACGGCTACTCGCACAGCAAGCTGCGCAAGCCCGCCGCCTGATCCACGCATCGAGGGCCGGCTCCGAGCCGGCCCTCCCTTTTTGGGCCGGACGATACGTCCGGCACGCTCCACCCAGGTTCACGCATGCTCAATCAGCTTTTCGCCCGCAAAACCGACTTCTCCGACGCTGACGACTGCCACGGCGGCCCTTCCCTGCGGCGCACGCTGGGCAAATGGGGCATCACCGCCCTGGGCATCGGCGCGGTCATCGGCACGGGCATCTTCGTGGTCACGGGTCAGGCGGCGGCGGAGCACGCGGGACCGGCCGTGCTCATCTCGTTCATGCTTGCGGCGATCTGCAGCGGCTTCACGGCGCTGTGCTACGCGGAATTCGCGACGCTGATCCCGATCTCGGGCAGCTCTTACTCCTACGCCTACGCCACGCTCGGCGAGCTGGTCGCGTGGTTCATCGGCTGGAACATGGTGCTGGAATACGGCATCTCCGCCTCGGCCGTCGCGGCCAGCTGGACCGGCTACTTCACCAGCCTGCTCGACCACATAGGCATCCACCTGCCGATCGCGCTGACCGAAGCGCCGCTGGCATTCAAGGACGGGCACCTGGTCACCACCGGCCACCTGCTCAACCTGCCCGCCGTGGCGATCGTGCTGGCGCTCACCTGGCTGTGCTACATCGGCATCCGCGAATCGTCGGGCCTGAACGTCCTGATGGTGCTCCTGAAAGTGGGCCTGATCGTGGTCGTAGTGGTCGCCGGCTATCGCTACATCGATCCGGCCAACTGGCACCCCTTCATTCCCACTGAGCAGGAGCCGGGCAAGTACGGCTGGTCCGGCATCATGCGCGGCGCGGCGATGGTGTTCTTCGCCTACATCGGCTTCGAAGCGACATCGACCGCGGCCCAGGAATGCAAGAACCCGCAGAAGGACCTTCCCTTCGGCACCCTGGTCTCGCTGGTGATCTGCACGGTGCTCTACCTCGCCATGGCGGCGGTACTGACCGGCCTGATCCCGTACACCGAGCTGGGCACCAGCGAACCGGTGGTCACCGCGATCCGCAACCATCCGGAACTGAACTGGCTGCGCCTGGTGGTGGAGATCGGCGCGATGATCGGCCTGTCCTCGGTGATTCTGGTGATGATCATCGCCCAGCCGCGCATCTTCATGATCATGTCGCGCGACGGTCTTTTGCCGCCGGTGTTCAACCGCATCCATCCGCGCTACCGCACGCCCCACCTCAACACGGTCATCACCGGCGTAGGCATTGCCATCCTGGCGGCCGTGTTCCCTCTGGACCTGCTCGCCGACCTCACCTCGATGGGTACGCTGATCGCCTTTGTGGCGGTGTGCGCCGGCGTGCTGATCCTGCGCTACACATCTCCAGAGCTTCCGCGCCTGTTCCGGGTGCCTGCGGCGTGGTTTGTCTGCTCCGCCGGCGTGGTGAGCTGCCTGGCCCTGCTGTACTTCATGTCCTGGTTCAACTGGGTGCTGATGATCGTCTGGACCGTGATCGGCCTGGCCATCTATTTCGGCTACGGCATGCGCCACAGCCGCCTGCGGAAGGCAGCCTGAGCGCATTTTCGGCAAACAGCAGCGTACGCCGCTCATTTGTCGCGAACAGATGTGAAGGCACGGGAACTGAACAGAACTGCCGCGAAATGTGCAATCCGGCTTCATTTTTGATGTCCAGTCACGAATAATCTGATAAACGATTGATCTGTCAGGATTTAACGAGACTTTTTCGGGAAAATTTTGCGGGGCGACTGCCCCAAACCGCCCTTCGGGGAGTATCATCGGCAGTCCGTGGGTTGATCACTTGGCAGTGGGCCCCGGATTGCCGCCCGGCGCGTCAGGCGGGTCAGCTCCTCGGCCTGACGCGTCTGGGCTGCATCTTCTCTCCGGCAGATCGTTCGATCGCCGATGACTCTCCTATATCCGCTCCAGCTCCGGCGATTCGCTCGCCGCGGGCGCTGTCGTGCGCCCAACAAAAAGGCCGGCTTGGAGCCGGCCTCGATGACGCGCGAAGGGTGCGCTCAGGCTTTCTTCGGCGCGTGCGACACGCACCAGCCCTTCGCGGCGACCGATTTGCCCGGGAACAGCTGACACGGGCCGTAACCCGAAGGGCCGCCGGAGTAGAACTGGCAGTTCGCGCAGATGTCGCCGGCCTTGTGCTTGGGATCCTTCGTCTTGCTCGCATCCTCGACATAGCCCAGCGCCTTCGCGGTGGGATCGGTCTCGGCCACGTGCGGCAGATCAGCGGCGCGGGCGAGGCGCGGCAGTCCGCCGATCACCGCGGCGGCAGCGGCGGTACCCGCGGCGGCCTTGAGGAAGCGGCGACGCGACTCGAGTTCTTTCTCATGCGACATTGGAAAACCTCCGTCTAGGGGGACATCGTCGCCGTGGGGCGGCGGATCGATGGCCATGGTAAGCCCACCTAGGAATAAACCTTGAGAATGGATCGCATTCGAAAACCCGGGGGCCCGAGCGCCTCGCCAGGACGTAAGAATCGCCATGGTATAGTCCCCCTCCGTTTGGACGTCCATATCGCATGACACAGGTCCTTCCTTCCTCCGTTTCCCCCGCGCGGTTCGCGGAGCGCGCCGACGCGATTGCCGACGCTGCGCGCGAGCTGGCGCTGGCCGGCTGGACACCCGCCACCAGCAGCAATTTCTCGATGCGGATCGATGCCGATCACGCGGCCATCACCATCTCCGGCCGCGACAAAGGCAAGCTCGGGCGCGAGGACATCATGCTGATCGACATGCAGGGCAAGGCGGTCGGCACGGACGCCCGTCCCAGCGCCGAAACCGAACTGCATACGCAGATCTACCGCCGCTTTCCGGACATCGACGTAGTACTGCACACCCATTCCCGCACGCAGAGCGTCGCCTCGCGCCTGTTCGCAAAGGATGGCGTGGTGCGACTCGCGGGCTGGGAACTGCAGAAAGCCATCGCCGGCCAGACCACGCACGACGCCGAACTGAACATTCCGGTGTTCCCCAACACCCAGCACATGCCCGAGCTGGTGGCGCAGGTCGATGCGTGGCTCGATGCCGGCAAACCCTTGCACGCCTACTTGATCGACGGCCACGGCATCTATACCTGGGGACGTGACATGGCCGAAACCCGCCGTCACCTGGAAGCCCTCGAATTCCTGCTGGGCTGCGAACTGGATCTGAGGAGGTTGTCTGCATGAGTCGCCTGCGCATTTTCGACGACCAGCGCCCCGGCGCGCCGCTCGCCATCCACACCGGACACGCCGAGATCGCCACCGAACTGAAGCAGGCCGGCGTGCGTTTCGAGCAGTGGGAAGCCAGCCAGCCGATCGCTCCCGGCGCCAGCCAGGAGGAGGTGATCGCCGCCTACCGCGCCGATATCGACCGCCTGATGGCCGAAGAGGGCTACCAGGCCGTGGACGTGATCAGCCTCAAGCCCGATCACCCGGAACGCGCCGCACTGCGCCAGAAGTTCCTCAACGAGCACACCCACAGCGAGGACGAGGTGCGCTTCTTCGTTGCCGGCGCTGGCCAGTTCACCCTGCACATCAACGGCAAGGTCTACGAGGTGCTGTGCGAGCAGGGCGACCTGATCGGTGTTCCGGACGGCACCCGCCACTGGTTCGACATGAGCGAGGCGCCCTACTTCGTGGCCATCCGCCTGTTCACCAACAAGGAGGGCTGGGTCGCCAACTTCACCGGCGAGGACATCGCCCAGCGCTTCCCGCGCATGACGCCGCACGATTCGGCCAAGGCCGCCGCCTGACCGCCCGCCGTCCTCGAGACGGCCCCTCCGCATTTCCCGCAGGTCCGCGGCACCGAGCCGCGTGACCGGGTTCATCGTCCCAGGCGGACGCCGGCACCTCCGTAGGCGCCAGCCCTGCGCCGGGGCTAAGCTTGCCCACCCGCACCACGGCTATTCCCATGACTGCCATCCGCGCCATCGTCACTGACATCGAGGGCACCACCAGCTCCATCAGCTTCGTCAAGGACGTGCTGTTTCCCTATGCGCGCAAGCGCCTGCCCGCCTTCGTGGAAACCCACGTCGATACGCCCGAGGTGCAGCACTGGCTGCACGAGGCCGCCAAGGAAGCCGGGCTGGTCGAAGCCGGCCGTCAGGAAGTCATCGAGATGCTGCTGCGCTGGATCGACGAGGACCGCAAGTCCACCGCACTGAAGGCCCTGCAGGGGATGATCTGGAAGGACGGCTACGAAGGCGGCGAGTACCGCGCGCACGTCTATCCGGAAGTCGCGGCCCGCCTGCGCGCCTGGCGCGGCGACGGCCTGCGCCTGTACGTGTATTCCTCCGGCTCGGTCGCCGCACAGAAGCTGTTCTTCCAGTACAGCGAGGCGGGCGATCTCACCCCGCTCTTCGCCGGCTATTTCGATACCGAAACCGGTCCCAAGCGCGAACGCGCCTCCTACGAGAAGATCGCCCAGGCGATCGGCGAACTGCCGGAGCACCTGCTGTTCCTCTCCGACATCGTCGAAGAGCTGGACGCCGCCAAGGGCGCGGGCTTCCGCACCGCCTGGCTGCTGCGCGCGCCGCTGCAAGCGCCGGCTGAGCCGCGCCATCCGGCCCACGCCGACTTCGACACCATCTCCCCCTGATCTCCTCCCGGCAGTGCAGCCAGCCATGCGCATCACCCTCACCGCCCTGCTCGCCTTCGCCGCCGGCGTCCTGCTGACGCTGCTGTTGCATCGCGCAGCACCCTCGCTCGCGGTGGCGCATCCGGCGTCGGCCGCCACGGCCAGCGCGCCGGCCGAGGCTGCGTCGACCGGCCAGGCGGACGCCGCCGCGTCCGCCGACGAAAGCGTCCCGGACCGCTGGCCGGAACAGGGGCCGACGCCCGAGCAGGTGGCCTACGCTCAGCCGCGCCTGCTGCACCAGGCGCTGGCCAAGCTCGGCCCGCGCGTGCCGGGCGCGCCGAATCTCTACCTGCTCGCCTTTGCCGGCGACGGCGGCGAGGACGTGTTCCATAACGAGGTGGAATACGCGGGCAAGCTGTTCGCCGACCGCTTCGGCGCCACCGTGCACCCGCTGCTGCTGGCAAACAGCCCGGACACGCTCGACACCCGTCCGCTCGCCACCTGGAGCAATCTCGAAAGCGCGCTCGACGCGCTTTCCGGCGTGATGAAGAAGGACGAGGACATCCTCGTGCTCTACCTCACGTCGCACGGCGATCCGGAACACAACCTGCTCGTGGACCTCGACCCGCTGCCGCTGGACCAGATCGGCGCGCCCGACCTGGCCGACATCCTCGACAAGCGCCATTTCAAATGGAAAGTCGTGGTGGTGAACGCCTGCTACTCCGGCGGTTTCGTGCCGCCGCTGAAGGGCCCGGGCACGCTCGTGCTCACCGCCGCGCGCGCCGACCGCAGCTCGTTCGGCTGCGGCAGCGACTCGGACATCACCTACTTCGGCCGCGCCTGGCTGGTGGATGCGCTCAACCGCACGCCCGACTTCGTCGATGCCTTCAAGCAGGCCCGTACCGAAATCGCGCAGTGGGAAACCCGCGATCACCTCACGCCATCCGAACCGCAGATGGACGTCGGCGCCGGCATCGCCGAGCAGCTCGCGCGCTGGCGCAGCCACGTGAAGCCGGGCCCCGCCGTGACCTTCGAGCCCGCGCACGCCGAACCCATCCCGGCGTCGCGCTGAACCGCGCCCGCCGCGTTCAGAAGTTCCAGCGCACGCCGACGTTCGCGGTCCAGCCGCGCGTACCCGCGCTGCCCACGTCCTTCTGATAGTCGGCCTCACCGTAGAACGACCACTGCCGCCCCACCGAGTAGGTGCCGCCCAGGCCCACTTCGATCGCCTGCCCGTAGGCGCCGCCGGCGAAGGTCTGCGCCAGCCCGGGCACGCCCTCCGCCCCCACCGTGACGCGCGGCCGCCCGCCCCAGCCCTTGATGTAGTTGAGGCGTAGGTACGGCGTCGCCAAGCGGCCTTCGCCCCGATCCCAGGTGCGCGTCAGACGCACGCCCAGGCGGCCGACGGTCTGGTCGTAATCGTCGAAGCTGGCGCGCGCACCGTCGCGATCCACCACCGTATCCACGCGCTCGTGCAGCCGCGCCAGCTGAAGCTGTGGCTCCAGCGTGTAGCCGTTGTCGAAGCGCCACGGATAACCCGTCTCGATCGAAGCAATCCAGCCGGCGGCGCGCAGGCGCGCCACGTCCTTCGCGCGAGCAATGTCGACGTCGCCCTGGTGGCGCTCGCCCGACACCACGCCGTCCACGTAGAAACCGTTGGCGTGCTGCCAGGTGAGGAAAGCGGCGATGCTGTTGCTGTAGAAGGTGGTGCGGCTGTCGCCGTCCGCGGCTTTCGGTTCGAGCCGCGTGCGGCCGTGCGTATAGGCCACGCCGCCGCGCATCGCCGATTTTTCATCGTCGATCTCGAGGATGTTCGCGCCGACCTGCCACGCGCTGACGTGCTGGTCGTAGTCGTAGCCAAAACGGTTGAACGCGACGTCCGTGTGGTACCGATAGTCGCCGCCGATGAAACGTGCGAAGGCTTCGCCGCCCAACCCGTCGTCCAGCGTCGTCTCGTGCCGGATCTCGCCCAGCCGCTTGTGCAGGTTGTCGAGCACGCGGAAGCCATACGCCGCCAGGGCCCCAGGCACCGAAATGTACGCGGGCACCTGCGGCGTCACCGCCGGCCGCCCCGGCGCGCAGCGGTCGATGCCGCCGACCACACAGCCGTCGTCAGGCATCGCCAGCGGCGCCGGCGGCACGGCCGAACCCGCCCTGGCCACTGGCGCGCACGTCCCTTCGCAGACATAGACGTTGGCCAGGCGATAGTCCCAGAAACCGCCGCCGGATCCGGCCACGACGCGCTGCGAGGGCGCCGAAGCATCGGGCTGGAACGCATACAGCGTGTACTGCCACGGCCCCACCGCCAGATAACCGCCGGCAAGACGGAAGGCATCCGGTGCCGAACTGCCGGCCACCTGGATGATCGAGATGCCTTCGTTCGCATCCGCCGCGCTGTTGTGATTGAAATCGGTCAAGGCGCCGGTGCTCAGCGCGGAAGGCGTCACCTGCACCAGGGTCGGCCCGCCCGGCTGTGATACGTTGCCCTGCACCAGCAGGCGATCCGTGGACTGTCCTTCCAGCGCGCCGCCGAAGTCGAGCGTGGTCATGAGCTTCAGCCGCCCGCCCTGGGACAGGTAATCGCCGTCGATGGTCAGGCGGTTGCCCGGCGAACCGGCGCCGTTGGTCAGGTCGATGGTGCCCGCATTGCTGACGCGCACGCTGCCGGGCGAACCGCCGGCGATCACCGGATGCACGTTATCCCCCGCGTAGAGCGTGGAGCCGGCATCGATCGCCACGTCGCTGTGGGCAAGTTTCAGGTTGTCCGTGAGTGTGAAGGCCGTGCCCACCAACTGGATGAGACTCCAGCCCGTACCGAGATTGACGCCCTTGCCCAGATCGTCAGCAGCGAAGGAACCGCCGCGCGATTCGATGGTGTCGAGCGTCAATGCATTGCCCGCACCGGTGCCCGCCGTCAGGTGATACGTCGACGCCAGGTCGACGCCCTTCACCAGCGCCTGGTTGCCCTGGCCGGAGCCCATGCTCAGGCTGCCGTCCAGCGTGCCGGCGGTCCAGGTGAAACGGTCGGCACCGTCGCCGGTGGCGATGTCGCCGCGCACGGCGCCGCCGGCAAGCAGGACCGTATCGCTGCCGGCGCTACCGCGCAGCCCCGGCCCCGCGCTGCTACTGGCCCGGATCGTGCCGCTGTTGGTGAACCGGGTGCCGCCGCCATTGGCGAGGTCCACCACCGGCGCCACCGTGCTGGCCGAGGCCAGGGTGCCGGTGTTGAGCGTGCTCGAAGCGGTTCCTGCGACCAAGGCCGAGCCACCCGCCGCGTCGGCGACGTTGACGGTGGCGGCAGTTGTCACCGCGCCGCTGGTCAGTGCCTGGATGCCGGTGGCGCCGGCGCCATTCGCGTTCACCACGTAGCCGGCGCCGAGGTCCAACGCGGCGTTCGCGGCCGAGCCATCCGCACGGCGGAAGGCGAAGCCGGTGCCGGCCCCGGCAACGTCTACGGTAACTGTCGCGGCGGGATCGAACGCGGTGGCGGTGCGAATGCCGGCGCCCTGGCCGGCATGGATGGTCAGGTTCTGCAGCGATACCGACCCGATTTCCGCCGCATTCTCGATGCCGTTGCCGCTGCCGTCGGCAGTGATCGTGGCATTACCGGCCGTCAGCGAGGCCGCGCCGCTGTCCAGCAGGATGCCGTGCGCGCTGCCGTGCGCCACGACGGTGCCGCCCTGCCCGTCGATCGTCGCTTGCGCGCCATTGAGCAGCCGGATGCCGGCCACGCCGCCGTCGGCGGTGACCGAACCCAATCCGGCGATGCCGGACTGCGCCCCCTCGATTCGCACGCCGGTGCCGTCGGCGACGTGGATGCTGCCCGTATTAGCGAGTGTTCCGCCGCTCTGCAGCCAGACGCCCGTGGCGCCGCTTCCGCTCAAATCCACCACGCCCGCCTGAGAGAGGCTGCCCAGGTTCCTGGCGATGAAGCCGACCGCGTTCGCGCCCGCGCCGCGTACGGGCGCCAGGCTGGTCAGCGTCGTGGCGACCGGCGAACCCACGGCGGCGCCGGCGATGTCCGTCCGCTGTCCATCGACGATGCCGCCGATGCTGCCCATTCCGCCTAGGTCTACCGTCGACGCGCCATTCAAGGTGCCGGTGGCGCCGCCGTCCACTTCGATCCCCAAGGCGCCCGCGCCGCTGACATGGAAGACTGCCGCGCCGGTATCGATCTGCGTTCCCGCACCCGAGCCGGTGATACCGCGCGCACCCGCCCCGGACGCGGTGAGCCCCGGCGTACCGCCCAGCGCGAGCGTGGCACCGTCGTCGATGCGATAGATGGTGGAGCGATCGGTGCTTGCGTCGATGGCGCTGGCCGAGCTGGCGATCTGCGCACCCACTCCCTGCGCGTGGAAGGCGATCTGGTCCGTATTGGCGAATAGCGGCAAGGCGCTGGCCGCCACATTCACCTTGCCGCCGTCGATCGCCTCGGCGCCGATCGCTCCCACTCCGGTCAGCTGCACCTGCGCGCCGTTCTGCAGATTCACCGTGGCTTTGCCGCCCATCGCCACCGCTCCGCGCGTGCGGTCGGCCACGCTGCCGCCACCGGCGGCGATGATGCCGGTGGCATTGGCCGTGGTCGCGCCGCTGCCGCTGCTGCCGTCGGCCAGGATGCCGGTGCCGCCGTCCTGCATGGTGATGTTGCCGCTGCTGGTGGCAGTCGAACCGGTCTCCACGCGGATGCCCGTCGAATGTGTACCGGTGAACGTGATGTTGCCGGTATTGGTCAGCTTCGCGCCGTTGCGCGCGATATAGCCCGTCAGGGCCGCCTGGCTCTCGGTCAGCGTGGCCGCGGTGGTAAGCGACGTCGTGCCGACTGGCGAGCCGCTGTTGGCGCCGGTGAGGCTGTGTTTCTGTCCGTCCACGATGCCCGCCACCGCGCCGGTGCCGGACAGGTGCATGACGGTCGCGGCATCGATCGTGCCCGTCGCGCCGCCTTCGATCACCACGCCGGTGGCTCCGCTTCCGCTGACCTGGATCTGCGCGTCGTGCGTATTGATCACGGACGGCGTGCCCGTGCCGAGCACCGCTACCGACTGCGCCCCCGACGCGGCCAGGCTGAGCCCCGTGCCATCGAACGCCGCTCCATTTTCCATCCGGAACAGCGTGGATCCCGGGGTGGTCACGTCCAGCGACGAGCTGGCGACGTTGATGCGGGCGTTGGTGCCGTAGGCGAAGAAAGCAATCTGCTTGCTACCGCTGGCGAAGGTCGGTTCCGCGCCGGCCAGTACGTCTACGGTTGCGCGTCCGCGTGCATGGATGCCGATGGCGCCGTCGCCCAGCAGGTTCACCGATCCGCTGATGTCGGCAGTTGCCGTGCCCGAGGCCTGCCCTTCCACCCACACCCCGAAGTTGCGCGTGCCGCTGCCAGGATCGGCGCCGCCAGCGACGTTGATGACGCCACTGGAACTGGCCGTCGAAGCGCTGGCATTCGTGCTGAGCACCTTGATCCCAACGCCGTTCACGCCATTGATGTTGATCGTGCCGCTGTTGTCGATGCTGCCGCCGGCCCCGGAGTTGGAAACCAGGATGCCATCGTTCTCGCGGGGCACGGTGGCAGCCTTGCCGTTGATATTGATGGTGCCGCTGTTGCTCACCATGGCATTGGGCGCGTTGCTGACCGCGATGGCGGCGGCATTCTGCGTGCGGCTGCCGATAGTGATGTTGCCCTGGTTGATCGCTGTCGCATTGCCGTTGACGGTAATGCCGGCGGTCATCGTGCCCTGGTTCACCGCCACGTCCGCCGCCGGCGCGTTCGGATCGGTCTGGGGGCCGCGTCCGATGTAGATCGTGCCGGTCGAGGTGTTGGTGAACTGGCCGGTGCCGTCCGCGAGCAGCACGCCCGTCATGGACCCGTTGGACTTGTTGCCGGTGACGCCGACATTGATGATGCCGGCATTGTTGGCGTTGCTGTTGCCGTTGAGCCGGATGCCGGCCGACTGCCCCGCGCCGTTGGTCGCGCCGGTAGCCAGGTTGATGACGCCGGTGGCGCCATTGGTGAAGGCACTGGCGGCCGCTACGTCCACGACGTAAGAACCATACGCGCCATCCACCGTGCTGCCGTTGGCATTGAGGAAGAAATTGCCGTTGATCACGCCGTTGTTCGTGCCGGAACTGCTGCCGGTCATGAACATCGCCGAGCCATCGCCGGTGGTGTGCGTGACCGCGAGCGTGCCGTTGTTGGTCAACGTACCGCCGTTCTCGGCACGCATGGCGCCGCCGTTCGCATTGGCCACCTCCAGCTTGCCGCCCGCATCGATGGTCGCCGTGCCACTGTTGCCGACCGCGTGCATGACCACGCGCAGGCCGATCGGCTGGGCGATCTCATCCGCCGCATTGCTGGCGCTGACGTTGTAGTTGATGGCCTGCGTGGACGAGGTGTAGGCCTTGGCGAACTCCGCGCTGTACTGCGCCGGGTCCAGGTTGCCGGCGCGAATCTGGCTGATCAGCCAGTCGTTGTAGGTGCGCAGGTCGCCATCGTTGTCCACCGTCCGCGCGGTGGTCTTCCCGTCGAGCGTGGTCACGCTGAACGTGCCGCCATACTTCGAGACATAGGTGACCTGGTAGGTCTCCGGCTGCGTCGGATCGGCGACGCTGCCGACGAAAGTAATGCGATTGGAAGACTGCCAGTGAAGGCTGCTGGCATTGCCCGCGCTGCCGTCGGCATAGAACAGCGAAGACTGCTTCAGCGCCATGGTCCAGCCATTGGTACCGTCCGTGGACAGCGCCCCTGCGCTGCCGATGTTGACGTTCAACGTGCCGCCGCCCAAACCCACTGTGCCTACGCGCGCATTGATGTACTGCGCACCGTTGACGTTCACTTCGTCCGGTACCGTCACGCTTCCGGATGCTGGCGTGAGCGGATTGAGGTTGGCGGTCGCGTAGGTAGACACCACCCGGGTGCCGCCGGTGATCGGGTCGGGCACCGTGACCCCGAAATTCTGCGTGCCGGGATTGAGCCGTGGAGCGCCGATCCACTCCCAGCCGCTGACGACGCGGCCGGCGTCGTACAGCGCCTGCAGGGTCGTGTTGCGCGCGCCGCTATCGCCGGCCTGGAATTGCTGCGGCCCCTGGATGGTCGCGGTGGTACCGGCGGCGAGGACGGTCGCCCCTACCTGGTTGTCGTTGACCAGTGGATCGTAGGTCCCTAGCACCACGTTCTGAGCGAGCCCGGTGCCGGCAGCGGCAAGCGAGAAAACCGGGAGGGCGATCCATGCGACGTCGCGTCGCCGGTGTCCGCGGCTACTCCGGCGTCCGCGCCGGACCGCCAACTCCGAGGCCACTACCCACGCGCCGTGCACGGCGCTCCATACCAGACGGTAGATCGCGTTCATGCAGCCCTCTTTCGATGTTCTGGCGGCATCGGCCGCCGCGAGACTCTTCGAGTCCCAGCTCCGCACATCGAAACGCATCCGCACGAACCCGACTTGGTTCACGCCCCTATCGGATGGTCGTTCCTCCCAGACGACACATGCACGACGGTGCCTTGCTTGCACAAAGCTGTCGCGCGAAACCTTTTAATCATCCGCGAGAAATTGCGCAAGCTTGCAAATGTCAACGCAACGTCAAGACGCCGGGCGATGCCGGGCCTCCAGCACCCGGCATACGTCGGCCAGCCCCAGCCCGCGCGCGCGCAGCGCCACGGTCAGGTGGAACACCAGATCCGCCGCTTCGCCGAGCAAGGCCTCATCGTCCTGGGCCACCGCTGCCAGCGCCGTCTCGACGCCTTCTTCGCCGACTTTCTGCGCAATGCGGCGCACGCCGCCCTCGAACAGGCGAGTGGTGTAGCTGCCTTCCGGTCGCTCGGCCTCGCGCCGCTGCACCAGCCGGTCCAGCGAGGCGAGAAAGCTCAGCGGCGGCGCCACCTCGGCCGACTCGCCGAAGCAGCTGGACGTGCCCAGATGGCACGTAGGGCCGACGGGCTCGGCTTGCACCAGCAAGGTGTCCGCATCGCAGTCGGCGCGCGCGGACTTGAGCGCCAGCACGTGGCCGGAACTCTCGCCCTTGGTCCACAGCCGCCTCTTGCTGCGGCTGAAGAACGTCACCTTTTGCGTGCGCAAGGTATGGGCCAGCGCCTCGGCGTTCATATAGCCGAGCATCAGTACTTCGCCGGTGAGCCAGTGCTGCACGACGGCCGGCAACAGGCCATCGCCCTTGTTCCAGTCCAGTCGCGAGAGGTCGGTGTGGATGTCGCTCATGGTGCGTTCCGGTCAGAGACGGATGACGATGCCGGCATCGCGCAGCTCGCGCTTCAGCGCGGGGATGGCGATCGCGCCGCTGTGGAAGACGCTCGCCGCCAGCGCACCGTCGACGTCGGCCACGGCGAAGGCATCGCGGAAATGCGCCGGCGCGCCCGCGCCGCCCGACGCTACCAGCGGCACGCGGCAGATCGCGCGCGCGGCGCGCAGCTGTTCGAGATCGTAGCCCTGGCGCACGCCGTCGCTGCCCATGCAATTGAGCACGATCTCGCCGGCGCCGAGCCGCTGCGCTTCGTCGATCCAATCCAGCGTGCGCCGCGCCAGCGCCTGCGTCTTCGACGGGTCGCCGGTGTACTGCCGCACACGCCACTCGCCGTCACCATCGCGCAGGCTGTCCACGCCAACCACCACGCATTGCACACCGAAGGCGTCCGCCAGTTCGCCGATCAGCGCGGGGCGTTCCAGCGCGGGCGAGTTGATCGAGATCTTGTCCGCGCCGGCATACAGCACGTCGCGCGCGTCGGCCACGCTGCGGATGCCGCCCGCCACGCAGAACGGAATGTCGATGGCTCGGGCCACGCGTTCCACCCAGCCGCGATCGACGCTGCGGCCTTCCGGGCTGGCGGTGATGTCGTAGAACACCAGCTCGTCCGCGCCTTCGTCGCGGTAGCGCATGGCCAGCTCCACGATCTCGCCCATCACCACGTGGTCGCGAAAGCGCACGCCCTTGACGACCTTGCCGTCGCGCACGTCCAGGCAGGGAATGATGCGGCGGCTCAGCATGCCAGTGCCTCCTCGATAGTGAAGCGACCTTCCAGCAGCGCACGGCCGAGGATCACGCCTCCGGCGCCCGCCTCGCGCGCCGCGGCGATGTCCGCGGTCGAACGGACGCCGCCGGAAGCCTGCACCGCCAGCGTCGGCGCGATGGCCGCGAGGTGGCGGTACAAGTCCAGGTTGAAGCCGGCGAGCATGCCGTCGCGATCGATATCGGTGCATAGCAGGTGATGCGCGCCGCGGGCGGCGTACCACGGCGCCAGCTCGTCCAGCGACTGCGCCTCCAGCTCCGTCCAACCGGCGCTGGGCAGGGCCCAGCGTCCGTCCACGCGGCGCGTGTCCAGCGCGACGGTGATGCGTTCGGCGCCATGCTTGCCCAGCCACCCGCCGACCATCCCGGGGTCGCGGATCGCGACGCTGCCGACCACCACGCGGCTGACGCCGGCGTTGAACAGGCGGCGCAGGTCGCGCTCGCCGCGCACGCCGCCGCCGGCCTGGATCTTCATGCCGTCGCTGGCGATCGCCTCGATCACCTGCAGGTTGTCCAGCCCGCCCGAACGGGCCCCGTCGAGGTCGACCACGTGCAGCCAGGCGGCGCCCGCCTGTGCGTAGCGGCGCGCCAGCTCGCGCGGCTCGAAGTCGTAGGTGGTCTGCTGGCCGTAGTCGCCCTGACGCAGGCGCACCACGCGGCCTTCGCGCAGGTCGATGGCGGGGATGACGGTAAAGCTCATAGTTCGAGAAAGTTCTTCAGCAGCTTGGCGCCGACCGCGGCCGAACGCTCGGGATGAAATTGCATGCCATGGAAATTGCCGCGCGCGACCACGGCCGAGAACGCGCCGCCGAAGTCTGCCGTGGCGAGCGTGTCGCCGATCACCGGCACGGCATAGCTGTGCACGAAATAAGCCCAGTCATCGCTGCCCAGGCCGGCGATCAGCGGATGTTCGCGCTCGCCGCGCAGGCGGTTCCACCCCATGTGCGGCACACGCAAACCGGGCGCCTCGGCGAAACGGCGCACCGTCGCCGGGATCAGGCCCAGGCACTCCGTATCGCTTTCTTCCGAGCGCTCGCACAGCAGCTGCATGCCCAGGCAGACGCCGAGCACCGGCTGAGTCAGCGAGCGCATCAGCTCCACCAGCCCCAGCTCGCGTAGTCGCGCCATGCCGGGCGCCGCTGCACCCACGCCGGGCAGGATCACTTTGTCGGCGGCGCGGATCGTCGCCGCGTCGGAAGTCAGCTCGGCGTCCGCGCCCAGGCGCTGCAGGGCATAGCGCACGGAGCCGATATTGGTGCCGCCGGCATCGACCAGGACCACGGCCATGTCACAGCGCTCCCTTGGTGCTGGGCAGCTCGCTGCCTTCGCGGCGCACCGCCTGGCGCAGCGTGCGCGCCACGACTTTGAAGCAGGCCTCCACCATGTGGTGCGCATTGTCGCCGCGCACGCTCAGGTGGAGGTTGGCGCCCAAGGTCTCGCACAGCGAGCGGAAGAAATGCGGCACCAGCTCGGTGGGCACCTCGCCGACGCGCTCGCGCGGGAAACTGCCCTCGAAGACGAAGTACGAACGCCCGGAGAGATCGAGCGCCGCGCTCGCCAGCGACTCGTCCATCGGCAGCGTGAAGCCGTAGCGGCCGATGCCGCGCTTATCGCCCAGCGCCTGGCGCAAGGCCTGGCCCAGGGCCAGCGCGCAGTCCTCGATGGTGTGGTGTTCGTCGATGTGAGTGTCGCCGTCGCACGACAGTTCCAGCGCGAAGCCGCCGTGCTTGCCGATCTGTTCCAGCATGTGGTCGAAGAAGCCCAGCCCGGTGTGCGCCTTTGGTTCGGCCACGCGGTCCAGGTCCACGCTCACGGTAATGCGGGTTTCCTTGGTGTTGCGCGTGACCGTGGCGGCCCGGGGCTGATCGAGCAGCGCGTGCGCGATGGCCGGCCACGACTGCCCCTTCGGCCCGACCAGAAACCCGCGCACGCCCATGTTGGCGGCGAACTGCAGGTCGGTCTGGCGATCGCCGACCATCGCCGAGGCGGCGCGGCTCCAGCCATCGTCGGCGAGGTAATGGCGCAGCATGCCGATGCCCGGCTTGCGCGTGTCGAGGCCTTCGTGCGGGAAGCTGCGATCGATCAATACTTCGCGAAACGGAATGCCCTGCGACGCCAGGATGCGCATCAGCAACTCGTGCGGCCCGGTGAAGTGGTGCTCGGGAAAACGGTCCGTGCCCAGGCCGTCCTGGTTCGTCACCATCACCAGTTCGTAGCCCGCGGCCACGAAGCGCTGCAAGGCGGCGATCACGCCCGGCAGCAGCGCGAGCTTTTCATAGCTGTCGATCTGCTCGTCCGCCGGCTCCTCGATCAGGCAGCCGTCGCGGTCGACGAAAAGGATCTTGCGGCTCATGCGCGACTCCGTGCCGACCCCGCGGCGGATTCCCGGCCATCGTCGGCCGGACGACTCAATACGGCCAGCACCTGCGCGTTCTCCTCCGGCGTGCCGACGGTGATGCGCAAGGCATCGCCCAGGTTGGGATAGCGCCGCACGTCGCGCACCACGATGCCCGCGGCGAGCAGGCGCTGGTAGGCGGCGCCGGCATCGTCGAAGCGCACTGCGAGGAAGTTGGCCTGCGACGGCAGCACGTCGCGTACGCCGGGTAGCGCCGCGAGCGCCGCCGCCATCCGCGCGCGCTCGGCGCGCACGGTGCGGATATGCCCGGCCGCCTCGGCCTGCCCGCGCGCCGACAGCGCGTCCAGCGCCGCGGCGACACAGGGCAGCGGCAGCGGATACGGCGGGATGATCTTGCGCAATAGCGCGATCACCTCGGCATTCGCCAGCAGGGTGCCGATGCGCGCGCCAGCCAGCGCCCAGGCCTTGGACAAAGTGCGCAGCACCGCGAGGTTCTCGTAGCGGCCGATCAGGTCCGCGACGCTGCCGTCGTCGGCGAACTCCACATAGGCTTCGTCCACCACGAGCAAGGCGCGGCTTTCCAGCGCCGCGGCCAGACGTTCCACGGCGGCGCGCGGCACCGGCTGGCCGGTCGGGTTGTTCGGCGCGCATACGAAGACCAGCTTCACCGCGGGCGTCAGCGCCGCCAGCAGCGCATCGACGTCCAGCCTGAAATCGGCAGCCAGCGGCACCTCCACGATGCCGGCGTCCTGGATGCGCGCGCACACCGCATACATGCCGAAGGTCGGCGGCTGGATGGCGATGGCGTCGCGGCCGGCGCGGCAGAAGGCGCGCACCAGCAGGTCGATCGCC
Source organism: Dyella sp. BiH032 (assembly GCF_031954525.1). Lineage (NCBI taxonomy): Bacteria > Pseudomonadati > Pseudomonadota > Gammaproteobacteria > Lysobacterales > Rhodanobacteraceae > Dyella > Dyella sp. BiH032. The sequence goes on along the minus strand of NZ_CP134867.1, from coordinate 2,191,234 downwards.
TCGTCGCTGCCGCGGCCGACCAGCAGCTGGTCCTCGCGCACGCCGTAGAGCGCGGCCAGCGCGCGCACCAGCGCGGCCGGCTGCGGATCGGGGTAGCGATTGCAGCCCCTGCCCGCCTCGCCGGACGGTGCCCAGGCGGATTCGTTGGCATTGAGCAGTACCGCGCCGCCGCTGGCCTCCATGCGCGCCGAGGAATACGGCTGCAAGGCGCGGATTTCCGGGCGCGCCAGATCGAGCACGCTCATGCCTTTGCCTCCAGCGCCGCCAGGCGCAGCGTCACCGCGCGGCGGTGCGCCTCCAGTTGCTCGGCTTCCGCCAGCGTGGCAGTGCATGGGCCGATCGCGCGCAGGCCGTCCGCGCTCAGCTCCTGCACGGTGATCTGCTTCTGGAAACTGGCCACCGACACGCCGCTGTAGCTGCGTGCATAACCATAGGTCGGTAACACGTGGTTGCTGCCGCTGCAGTAATCGCCCACCGATTCGGGCGTCCAGGCGCCGAGGAAGATCGAGCCCGCGCTGTCGATGCCATCGAGCAAGGCGCGCGGTTCCTCCACCTGCAGGATCAGGTGCTCCGGCGCGTAGCGATTGCTCACGGCGACGGCCTGTTCCAGCGAGGACACCAGGATCAGCCGGCTCTGCGCCAGCGCCTGTTCCGCGATCGAGGCGCGCGGCAGCGCCGCGCATTGGCGCTCCACCTCCACCGCCACGCGATCGAGCAGCGCGTCGGAGGAGCTGAGCAGGATCACCTGCGAATCGGGGCCATGTTCGGCCTGCGACAGCAGGTCCGCCGCGATGAACTCCGGATCCGCGCGGCCATCGGCGATCACCAGCACCTCGGAGGGCCCGGCCGGCATGTCGATAGCCGCGCCATCCGGATCGCCGGATACCTGCAGCTTGGCTTCGGTCACCCAGGCGTTACCCGGCCCGAACAGCTTGTCGCAGCGCGGCACCGTTTCCGTGCCGTAGGCCATGGCCGCGATCGCCTGCGCGCCGCCCAGCTTGAACACGCGGTGCACACCGGTGACGCGCGCGGCGTACAGCACGGCCTCGTCGCAGCGCCCATCGGCACGCGCGGGCGAACACAGCACCACCTCGCGGCAGCCGGCGATACCCGCAGGCACGCCAAGCATCAACGCGGTCGACGGCAACGGTGCACTGCCCGCCGGCACATACAACCCGACTTTCGCGATCGGCCGCAGCATGCGCTCCACGCGCACGCCGGGCGCGGTATCCACCGCTACGGCGCGCGGCGCCGATTCGCGATGGAACGCGGCGATACGCGCTGCTGCTTCCTCGATGGCGGCCTTAAGCGCCGGGGCCAGCGCAGCTTCCGCCGCGTCGAATTCCTCCGCGGCGACCTCGATCGCGTCGATCGCGCAGCGGTCGTACTTGGCGCTCAGCTCGCGCAGCGCGCGATCGCCGTCGGCGCGTACCTGGGCGATGATCCGCTCCACGCCGCGCCGCAGTTCGTCCGCACGCGATTGCGCGGGCCGCGCCAGCGCCTGTGCCTGCGCGGGACCGTCCAGCGCGTTCCAATCCAGTCGTTTCATGCCAGCATCTTCTCCACCGGCAGCACGAACATTTCGCGCGCGCCGGCCTTCTTGATCTCTTCGAGCTGCCGCCAGCTCACTTCGCCGGCGCACAGCGCCTGCAGCATCAGTTGATCGGGCTGCCCCGCCACCGGCAGCAGCGTCGGCTGCGGGCCGCCCGGCAGCAACCGGGTCACCGCGTCCAGGTGCTGGCGGGAGGTCTGCAGCAACAGCAGGCGCGACTCGCGCACCTGCATCACGCCATCCAGGCGTTTGAGCAGCAGATCGATCATGTCGCCGCGCTCGTCCACCGGCAGCGTCTTCGGGCCGGCCAGGACCGCCTCGCTTTCCAGCAGGACATCGGCCTCGCGCAGCTGGTTGGCGACCAGCGTGCCGCCGCTCTGCACCAGATCGCAGATCAGATCGGCGGTGCCCAGGCGCGGCGCGATTTCCACCGAGCCGGCGAGCGTGACCACGCCGGCGTCCACGCCGTTCCGGCGCAGCCAGTCGCGCAGCAGGCCCGGATAAGACGTCGCGATGCGCAGTCCGGCGAGCTGCTGCGGAGCTTCGTAGGGCATCTCCTGCGGCACCGCGATGGACAGGCGGCAGCGGCCGAAGCCCAGCGGCCGCCATTCCGCCAGCGGCTCCGCCTCGCGGCCATCGCCGAGGCTATATTCGCTGAGCACGTTGCGGCCGACGATGCCCAGGTCGCACACGCCTTGCGCGATCAGCCCAGGGATGTCGTCGTCGCGCACCAGGAGCAGGTCAACGGGCTCGCCCTCGCCGAAGCAGAACAGCTTGTCGCGGCTCTGCCGGAAGGTGAGGCCGCAACGGTTGAGCAGATCGAGCGCCGGCTCGGTGAGCCGGCCTGATTTCTGCATCGCGATGCGCAGGCGGTCGCGCGTTTTCATGCCTTCTTCCTGGCCGCGCGGCGGCGCGAAGCGCGGGCGGCGGCAGCAAGGTAGCCGCCATTGCCCTGATTGAGGAAACGCGCCACGCGCCCGATGGTGGTAATGCTCACCGCGGTGCGCTCGTGGATCTCCCGGTACGGCACCTCGTCCAGCAGGTACGGCACCACCCGCCAGCGATCCACCAGCACCTCCAGCTCGGCCGGGGTGCACAGGTCGCGCAGGAAGGCGTTCATTTCCTCGGTGTTCTTCAGCGACAGCAAAGCCTCGCAGAGACTCAGCTCGGCGGACTCGGAGGGAAGTTCGGGATCCAGCGATCGGCGCTTCATAATGTACTAACGCGTTAATACAGTGGAGCGGACTATACCCTTCGCCCGGTCCGTCGGCAACCCTGCGCCAATCCAGGCCCGCCATGGCGCCTCGGCCCGGCCCGGGAGCTACGTACAATCCTGCGATCTTCCCGAGATCCAGCCCTCATGAGCTCCGCGTGCGATACCTGGCCCGTCGTACCGTCAACCTATCTATTGACCGCCGCGGTGCTGTCGTTCGCGGCGATCTGCGGCGCCGCGCAGTTCTGGCGCCACGACCTCGACCCGGTCGCCATGCCGCTCAGCCTCTATCTCACGGGCCCTGGCGGCGGCTATGTCCGCCTGGCCTATTACGCCATCGCCACCGCCCTCCTCGGCTTCGCCCTGGGCAGCTACCGCGCGACCGACCCACCCCTGCGCAGCCGACTGGCCTCCGCCCTGATCGCCGGCGCCGGCCTCGCCCTGCCGGTCGTCGCCGTCACCGAACTGTTCGCCGGCACGACTTACGAAAACCTGGCCCGCCTCGTCCATGGACTGGCGGCCCAGGCAACGTTTCTATGGCTGAGCTTCGGCATGTTGTTGCTGAGTGGGCGCTGGCGGCGCGATCCGCGACTGGGGGCCGGCAGCTCGCTGGGTTGGGTGGTGGCTTGGTTTGCCACGGCGGTGCTTTGGCTGCAGGTGGTTTTGCCGGGGTTGCCGCATGGGTTGATGCAGAAGTTGGCGATTGGGGGGATTTTGTGGTGGTTGGGGTGGGCTGGGGGGCATGTGCGGCGTGGGGTTTGTCGTTAGCGTGTGGGTGGTGGTTTTTGCTTGGTTTGGTGGATTCAGTAAGGATGTTTTCGCTACTTGACCGCTTATGTAGCGGGCATTTCGAATGCCTGTCGGGATGTTGAGGTTGGTGGTTTGCACTAAGCCACGGTTCGGGGACCTGGCCGCTTATGCAGCGGGCATGTCGGGCGTCTGCCTGTTTGTGAGGTTGGGTCTTGGTGGTTCGCACTAAGTCACTTTTCCGCGACCTGGCCGCTTATGCAGCGGGCATGTCGGACGCCTGCCGGCGCCCGAGTTACTTTCTCTTTGCTGGCCCAACCCCCTCAAGGGGGGCCTCGAGAGAAAGTAACCAAAGAGAAATGGCCTCAGGTCAAAGGCTCGCGGCGGGGGTTAGGAGAGCACGGTGTGTTTTCTTACTTTGTTGGTCCGCTCGACTCGAAGGGGCACTGAGGTACGTGGAGGGGACGTCGAGGCGCCGAAGCGAAGAGGACGGGGAGCGGTGTGTCGGCTTTCGTGTTTCTGCGATAGCACCGCACTTCTCCCTCTCCCCGCCGGGGAGAGGGCGGGGTGAGGGGACCTACGGAGCGGGGATTTGGTCGTTCCTCATACCTATTGTTCGCTGCATAGAGCACCCAGCTTCTGCACTCCTTCGCACTTCCTCTCGCAGCAAGCCGCGCGTACATATTTTTGCTTCGACTTTTAAAGCCATGTCCGCTCTAGCCGCGTTCCCGCGAGCACCCACCCCTCATCCCAGCCTTCTCCCCGGAGGGGAGAAGGAGAAGTGCGGTACCGAGGCGAGAACAACCCAAACAAGAGCGAGCGAAGCGACGCTCCGAGTTGCTCTTGATCTCCCGGGTTCCCTTCGCGGCGGTGAGGGCTGGACGATCAGGCCCGCGAAGCGGGGCGGGGACAGGACGTCCCCGCCTTTTCGATCAGGGCAGGGATGCCCTGTCGAAAAGCCCGGCCAGCCCTCAACGCACCCGCAGCAGCGTAGGCTGCGGAGGGCGCCGCGCAGGGGGCCCTTCTTCTTGGTTACTTCTTCTTGGGCAAGCAAGAAGAAGTAACTCGCTCTCCGGCAGGAGAGCGAAACCCTCGCCCCGCGAGGGGCGAGACACGACTGGCCATGAGGCGACAACCGAGCCGTGACAGCACCGGCTTCCGGCCTACGTCGGAATGACGAAAGTGAGCAGGCGACGCCAGAAACAAACACCCGTCGTTCGCAAACCAACCCAAACCTGCAACATGTAAACAACCACCACTCGAAAACCGAGGCCAAAAGGGAAAGCCCCCTTACCCCACCTCAAAAACCCGCTGCCGCACCAATTCGCACACCGTGCGCACATCCCCATCCATCGCCCGGTCCCTCGACATGAACGACACATGCCGCCGCAGCGTCTCGTGCGCGCGCCGCACCGCCACGCCCGCGTGGAAATCACCCACGCCGGCCAGTGCGGCCGTCAGATCGCGGACCTCCGCGGCGAACTGCGCATCGTGCGCGCTGCCCTCGCGCGGGGCATTGGCTACCTTGCCGGCCAGCGTCTGCCAATCGCCGCGCGCGGCCACGCGGCGTGCGGCATTGAGCATGGCCTGGCGGAAATCGAGTGCCTGTGCGGCGGTGTACAGCTCCAGCGCGATGACGTGGCTGAGGTCTTCCGTCATCTCCAGTACGTGGCGCGCCTCGTTGGCGCCCATCGAGACGTGGTCTTCCGCGTTCGCGCTGGTCGGCACGGAGTACACGCTGGCCGGATGCGCACGCGTGGCCAGGTCATTGACCAGTGCGGCGGCGGTGTACTGCACGATCATGAAGCCGGAATCGGTGCCGTCCTCGTTGCCGGTGAGGAAGGCCGGCAGGCCGTCGTTGGTGGCCGGGTCAACCAGCTTGTTGAGGCGGCGTTCGGAGATCGAGGCCAGCACGGGAATAGCGGCCTTCACGTAGCTCATCGCCAGCGCCAGCGGCATGCCGTGGAAGTGGCCGGCGGAAATCACCTGCTCTTCGATGTACTGCGCGCCCTCCGCATCCGGGAAGATCAGCGGATTGTCGGTGACGGCATTGAGTTCGATGTCGATCACGCGGCAGGCCTGCGCCCAGGCGTCGCGTACCGCGCCATGCACCTGCGGCATGCAGCGCAGGCAATAGGCGTCCTGCGGCTGGTGCTTCTTGCCGCCCTTGAACGGCAGGAAGCGGCTGTAGAACGCTTCGCGGCCGTGGCGCTGGTTGGCCGGCACCCACTCCCAGCCGATGTCGAAGCTCAGCGCCTGGTCTTCCGGCTCCGCCCACGCGTCGGACGTCCAGGAACGGAAACGCGGTACCAGGTGATACGGAATGTCCAGCAGCGTGCTGCCGTCCAGCAGGCCGCGCACGCGCGCGGCCACGTCGACCTGCCCCGGGTGCGGGCGCAGCGCATGCACTTCCGGCCGCAACGCGCCGCTGCGGCCGGCGAACGCGTCCAGCGTCATTGCGGCGGCGAGGTCGGCCAGGTCCAGCAGATATTCCAGCGTGTCCAACGCCAGCGCCCCGGTGGCGAGCATTTGTGCGGTGCCGTTGTTGAGCGCCAGGCCTTCCTTGAAGGACAGGCGGATCGGCGCGAGACCGGCGCGCTCCAGCGCTTCGGCGCCGGGCAGTCGCTCCCCCTGGTAGAAGGCTTCGCCACCACCCAGCAGCACGATGGCCAGGTGCGACAGCGGCGCGAGATCGCCGCTCGCGCCCACGGAACCCTTCTCCGGCACCACCGGCACCACGCCGCTGTTGAGCAGCGCGGCGAGCGCGCGCAGCGTCTCGACGCGGATGCCGGAATGCCCGCGCATCAGCGTATTGATGCGGATCACCAGCATCGCGCGCACCACTTCCTCGGCGAACGGCTTGCCCACGCACACGGCGTGCGTGGTGATGAGGTTGTGCTGCAGCTCCTCCATCAGCGTGCCTTCCGGCTTGTCCGGATGGCCGCCCGGCAATTCGTCGCGCAGGCGATGCGCGCCCAGCAGCTTGTCGGCATTGCTGCCGAAGCCGGTGGTGACGCCGTAGGTCGGCTCGCCGCAGCTCACCTTGTCGGCGAGGAAATCCGCGGCGCGCTGCACGCGCGCCAGCTGGGCCTCGTCCAATGCCACCGGCACGCCCTGGCGGGCAGCTGCTACCAGTTGTTCGCGCGTCAGGCTGTTGCCGTCCAGCAATATCGTCTTGGCCGTCATAAACGCTCCGCGCCTTCGGCGCCGGTCAATGTCTTAGGAATGAGAGATGCACTGCACGTCGGCGCGCACGATCAGCGTGGGGCCTTCGCCGGACACCGCATTGCCGTGCCAGCCGCGGCCGGCGATCTGCGGCGCGACTGGCTCGTGCCCGCCCGGGCAGAGCTTCTGCGCGCGCCGCTGGAACTGCGACAGCAAAGCCTCCGGGCCGGCGCCGCCGGTATGAATGATTTCGTAGTGCCCCGGCGCGGGCGCGCGGGTTTCCCAGCGGTCGCCCGAGCAGCCGGCCACGACGAGCACGGGCGCGAGCCACCACGGCCAGCGCGGCTTCACCGGCCGATCTCGGCCTGCGCCAGTTCGACCCGCAGGGTCTTGATGAGATCGGCGCGCGCGACTTCGAACTGGTCCTCGCGCCGCAGGTCCTTGACCGTAACCACGCCCTTGGCCAGCTCGTCCTCGCCCAGCACCAGCACGAAGCGGATGCCGGCACGGTCGGCGTACTTGAACTGCTTGCCCAGCTTGCCGCCTTCCAGCACCACTTCCGTGGCGATGCCGGCGCCGCGCAGCTCGTTGGCCACGGCCAGGTAGGCCGGCAACTGCGCCTCGTCCATCTGCGTGACGAGTACGTCCACCGTGCTGCGCGCGGTGTTGATCAGGCCGGCGTCGCGCAGCTGCCAGTACAGGCGCGTCAGGCCGATCGAGATGCCCACGCCCGGCAGGCGCGACTTGGTGTACTGGCCGGCGAGGTTCTCGTAACGGCCGCCCGAGCAGATCGAGCCGATCTGCGGGTAATCGTTGAGCGTGGTCTCGTAGACGGTGCCGGTGTAGTAGTCCAGGCCACGCGCAATCGAGAGATTCAACGCGAAATGTGATTCTGGCACGCCGAAGTCGCGGATCAGGCCGAGCACTTCCTTCAGTTCGGCGCGGCCCTGCTCCATCGATTCGGGGCCGGGGCCCAGCGCATCGAGCTTGGCGAACGCGTCGTCGAGCGAGCTGGAACGCACCTGCACGAAGGCGAGGATCTTGTCCGCGACGTCGACGCTCAAGCCGAAGGCTTCGCCGGTGAGCGTCTCGCGCACGTAGTCGGCGCCGCGCTTGTCCAGCTTGTCCACTTCGCGCAGCACCAGGGTCTGCTGTTCCGGGTCGGCGACGCCCAGGCTCTCGAAGAAGCCGCGCATCAGTTTGCGGTTGTTGAGCTGGATGGTGAACGCGCCGATGTTCAGCTCGCGGAACACGCTGTAGATCACCGCCGGCAGCTCGGCGTCGTAGCGCACCGACAGGCCGTCCTTGCCGATCACGTCGATGTCGCACTGGTAGAACTCGCGGAAGCGGCCGCGCTGCGCGCGCTCGCCGCGATACACGCGCTGCATCTGGTAGCGGCGGAACGGGAAGCTCAGGTCGTGCTCGTGCTCGGCCACGTAGCGGGCCAGCGGCACGGTGAGGTCGAAGCGCAGCGCCAGTTCCGGCTTCTCGCCCTGTTCGAGCGAACCGGTGGATTGCACGAAGTACACCTGGCGCTCGGTCTCGCCGCCGGTCTTGGTCAGCAGCACGTCCGAATACTCGATCACCGGCGTCTCCACCGGCAGGAAGCCGAAGCGCTCGTAGTTGCGACGGATCGTGTCGAGCATGCGCTGGAAAGCGATCTGGTCGAGCGGCAGCAGCTCGAGTACACCGGGCATGGTGCGGGCCGGGGTAAGCGCCATGAAATCCTCTGCTTCGAAGGGAAACGTGCCAGTAGCTCAGGCCGGCGCCGGAGGCGCACGGCGGTAGCCGCATAGGTTAGCAGAAGGCCCGCCCTGCTCTTTTGGCGCGGCATCGCCTCGGACGAGTCTTCCGGACCTGTTGCGAAGTCTCGAAAGGGTCATTAAGATACGCGGCTCCCACGGGGTGTAGCTCAGCCTGGTAGAGCGCTACGTTCGGGACGTAGAAGTCGCATGTTCGAATCATGTCACCCCGACCAAATTCGATGATGAAGCCGGCCCAGCGCCGGCTTTTTCATGCCCGCGCGACAGCGACGCCACCCGTCGCGCATACTCGGCGCCACCTTTCTCCCTGACGCAAGGAACGCGCCGTGCCTCGCCTCGTACCGGTCCGGACGACTGCCGCCGTCCTCTTGTCGTTGTCGTTGCTCGCGGCCTGCTCGCGCAAGCAGGAAGTCGCTCCGCAGGCGGGTCTCGCGGGCGAGAAGAACAAGGCTCCCGCGCAGCTGGCCTATGAACACCGCCTCAGCGTGCGCCTGCCGTCCCAGAACATCGCCCCGCAACTGGCGGCCACGCGCGAGGCTTGCGAAACGGCGCGCTTCGGCGAATGCAATGTGCTGCGCATCGAGCAATCGAGCTGGAACAGTTCGATCACCGTGCGCATCGTGCCGGCCGGGGTGGAACCGCTGGTCGGGCTGGCCGCCAAGGGCGGCGAAGTGGGCGAGCGGGAAACCCGGGCGGAAGACCTCGCACCCGCGGTGGCCGACAACCAGCGCCAGCAGGCACGCCTGCAGGCCCAGCAGAAGCGCCTGGACCAACTGGCCGCGCGCAAGGACCTGGCCGTCGCCGACCTGATCGCCCTGGGCAAGGAACAGGCCGAGATCGAAACGGAACTGCAGGCGTTGGAACAGGCATCTGCCATGCAACAGCACCGCATCGCCACCAACCTGCTGACGCTGGAACTGCGACCGGCCAATGCCGATACGCGCAGCTCGCGCCTGCGCCAGTCCTTCGGCAACGTGCTCGACCAGTTCGCCGACGGACTGGCCAGCGCGATCGAAGCGCTCAGCTACGGCCTGCCCTTCCTGCTGCTCGGTTTTCCCCTGCTGCTGCTGTGGCTGTGGTTGTGGCGCCGCTTCGCGCGGCGCCGAGGCTGAGCGTTCAGTCGAGCAGCGCCAGCTCGGCCAGCCGGTCCATTTCCTCGGCGTCGAAACCTGCTTCCAGACGCGCAGCGCGATTGAACGGGCCGCGCGGCGTGCGCCCCATGTAATCCCGCAGCAGATCGAGGAACGCCTGGCGCGGCTCCAGCCCGTCCCGCTCGCAGCAATGGCGGAACCAGCGCGTGCCCGCGGCGACGTGGGCCACTTCCTCGCGCAGGATCACGTCCAGGATCGCGATGGTGCGTTCGTCGCCCACGCTGCGCAGCCGCTCGATGATGCCCGGCGTCACGTCGAGCCCCCGCGCCTCCAGCACGCGCGGCACCAGCGCCATGCGCGCGGTGTCGTGGTGCGCGGTCTTCTCCGCCATTTCCCACAGGCCGTTGTGGGCGTCGAAGTCACCATAAGCGTGGCCCAGTTCCGCCAGGCGTTCGGCAAGCATCGCGAAATGACGGGCTTCGTCATGGGCGCAGCTGGCCCAGTCCAGGTAGTACGCCGCCGGCTTGCCGCGGAAGCGATAGACGGCGTCCCACGCCAGGTTGATCGCGTTGAACTCGATGTGCGCGACGGCATGAGCCAATGCCGCGCGCCCTTCCGGCGTACCTAGACCGCGGTTGGGCACCTTGCTGGCATGCACCAGGCGCGGACGTTCGGGGCGGCCCGGCGGGCCGATCGGCACCGGCGGTGGCGATGAAGGGTTCGGATGCAGTTCGCCGGCCTGCAGCGCAGCCCAGGTCGCATGCGTGAGGCGCACTTTCTCTGCCGGATCGGTGGCGTCGAGGCAGCGCTTGGCGGCTTGGTGCAGGTCGTCCATGGAGAGGGAGTTTAGCGTTGGCCGAGGCATGGGCTCGGCCGGCGGATCCGGCGGTGAGCGCAGGCGCGAAGGCGGCGATGAGGGAGTGCGCCGGCTAAGGGACTGAAGTGCGGGAGGTCTGCGCTCCGTAGGTTCCCCTCACCCCAACCCTCTCCCCGGAGGGGAGAGGGAGCTGCGGGCCTCTCCGATCAGGAGAGGGCCCGGGGTCATGCGCTGCGGCGTGCCGCCTTCGCGTCGTCCGAGCGCAGCATCTCGATCTGCTCCAGATACTGCTTGTCCAGGCCGGTCACGTACTCGCCATTGAAGCAGGAAGCGTCGAAATGCATCAGCGATTCGTTGCCGTCCTGCACCGCCCAGTACAGATCCTTCAGGTCCTGGTAGATCAGCCAGTCGGCGCCGAGCATCTTCTCCACTTCCTTCTCGGTGTGGCCGGCGGCGACCAGCTCGGAGGCGGCGGGCATGTCGATGCCGTACACGTTCGGGTAGCGCACCGGCGGTGCGGCGGAGGCGAAGAACACGTTCCTGGCGCCGGCGTCGCGCGCCATCTGGATGATCTGGCGCGAGGTGGTGCCGCGCACGATCGAGTCGTCCACCAGCAGCACGTTCTTCTTGCGGAACTCCAGCTCCACCGCATTGAGCTTGCGGCGCACCGATTTCACGCGCTCGCCCTGCCCCGGCATGATGAAGGTGCGGCCGATGTAGCGGTTCTTGACGAAGCCCTCGCGGAACGGCACGCCCAGGGCCTCGGCCAGTGCGCTGGCGGCGGTACGGGCGGTGTCGGGAATCGGAATCACCGCGTCGATGCCGTGGTCGGGCCGCTCGCGCAGGATTTTCTCGGCCAGCTTCTGGCCCATGCGCAGGCGCGCCTTGTAGACCGACACGTTCTCGATCATCGAGTCCGGCCGCGCCAGGTAGACGTACTCGAAAATGCACGGCGCGTGCACCGCGCCCTCGGCGCACAGGCGGCTGAAGAGCTGGCCGTCCTCGCTGATGAATACCGCCTCGCCCGGCGCCAGGTCGCGCAGGCGCTTGAAGCCCAGGATGTCCAGCGCCACTGATTCGGAGGCCACCGCGTACTCGCGCCCTTCCGCCGTGACGCGCTCGCCCAGCACCAGCGGGCGGATGCCATTGGGGTCGCGGAAGGCCAGCAGGCCGTAGCCCAGGATCAACGCGAGGCAGGCATAGCCGCCGCGGGCGCGCGCGTGCACACCGGCCACGGCCTTGAAGATGTGATCGGGCGTGAGCGCCATCCGGCCCTGGATCTGCAGCTCGTGCGCCAGCACGTTGAGCAGCACCTCGGAGTCGGAATCGGTGTTGATGTGGCGCCGGTCGTCCTCGAACATCTCGCGGCGCAGCACCTCCGTGTTCACCAGGTTGCCGTTGTGCGCGAAGGCGATGCCGTAGGGCGAGTTCACGTAGAACGGCTGCGCCTCGGAGGACCCCTCCGAGCCGGCCGTCGGATAGCGGCAATGCCCCATGCCGATGCGCCCGCGCAGGCCGCTCATCGAGCTCTGGCTGAACACGTCGCGGACCAGTCCGTTGCCCTTGTGCAGGCGCAGCCGTGCGCCCTCGACGGTGGCGATGCCGGCCGCATCCTGGCCGCGGTGCTGCAGCACCGTCAGGCCGTCATAGAGGGCCGATGCCACCTCGGTGGTACCGACAATGCCGATGATTCCGCACATGGTTGTTGCCTGTAGAGCTTAGGGATTCGTTGTGTGGCGCGGCGCGTGGTCCACGGAAGCCGGGTCGCGCTCGGTACTGAGGTTGTCCATTCCGCGCGGCGCGGCATCCACCGAGGCCGGATCGCGTGTCGTCGTGCTGCGGCCGGACGCCGGGCCCATGCCCTGCATCGCCGCCGGCAGCGAAGGAAGCTGGCTCGGCAACGACAAGCCGGACAGGCCCGCCGGCAGCTCCGGCAGCTTCGACGGCAGTTCCGGCAGCTTCGACGGCATCGCCGGAAGCTGGTCCATCACCGCCGAGGGCTGCAGGAAGCGCTTGGCGCTGCCTGGCACCTGGTCGCCGAGCCACGCAGCCACTCCCTTGAACTGCGGCAGCAAGACCGACTGCTGCCACCACGGGTCGCGGGCGAGCGCGGTCAAGCTGACCAGGAACACACCCACCGTCACCACCAGCACGCCGCGAGCCAGGCCGAACAGCATGCCCAGCAGGCGATCCGTGCCGCTCAACCCGGTGCCCTGCACCAGCCGGGCCACCAGGAACCGCAAGATCACGCCGCCGACGAGCACGCCGACGAAACATGTGCCGTAGCCGGCCGCCAGTCGCGCCGAAGGCAGGCTGATGCTGTGCTCGTACAGCGAAGACACCGACGGGCCGAAGATCCAGGTCACCCAAGCCGCGGCCACCCAGATCATCAGGCCGAGCACCTCGGAGATGAGGCCGCGCCACAGCCCGATCAAGACCGACAGGCCAAGCACCGCGAGGATGATGTAGTCGGCCCAGTTCACTGTCGTGACTGCCTGCGCCTCAAGGTGCCGTGACGACGTTGCCGGCGAGGCCGAGCTTGCTCTTGATCTGGTCGCGCACGCGCAGTGCATCGTCGCGCTGGGTCTGCGGGCCGGCGCGCACGCGCCACAGCTGCTTGCCGCCCGCGTTGACCGTGTCCACGTAGCCGTCGAAACCGTTGGCGCGCAGCTTGTCGCGCAACGCGTTGGCGTCCGCCTGGCTGCCCATCGCCGCCACCTGCACTGCCCAGCCGCCCGCACGCGCGGCGGGTTTGGCGGCAGCGGGCGCGGCTGCGGCTGCGGCTGCGGCCGGAGCGTCGTCTTGCGCGGGCGTGCTGGCGCTGCCTTCGAGGCGAGCCGGTGCGCCAGGGATCGTCTGCGTGATCTTCAGCCGTGCGGCTTCGGCAGCCGCGCGGCTGTCGAACGGTCCGGCGGTGACAAGGGTGAGCTGCTTGCCGCCCTGCGTGATCGGGCGGCTGGCGACCGGATAGCCCAGCGCGCGCACGCGCTGCACCAGGCTCTGCGCGCTGGCGGCGGACGCATAGGCGCTCAGATTGAGCGTGAAGCGGCCGTGCGCGGCAGTCGCCGCCGGCTGCTCCGGCGCCGGCGTCGCGGCAGGCTTGCTGTCGGCGGGCTTGGTCTGGGCGGGAATCACCGGCTGGGCGGCGGGCTTCGAGGAAGCCTGTCCCTGAGCCGGGATCACCGGCTGGGACGGGCTGCTGCCCGGCGTGACGGTGGTCGGCGCCGGCTTCTGCCCGGCGGCGGGATCGGTCTCGACGTCGCGCGGCCGGTTGGAACCGATGTCCACCGTGGCCAGCCGGTCCGAGCCCACCGGTGTCGCCGCGGCCTGGCCGGCGGCGGAGGAGGCAGGACGCGGGGCCGCGGCGGCCGTGGATGCCGGCGCGGCGCCCGGGGTCAGGCTCATGGTGCGCGTCTGCAGGTCGCGGTCGGGCGCGGGCGGGATCGCCAGGCTTACCGTTTCGTCGCCACCCGTGCCCGGCGGCGTGCTGGAGAAGAACATCGGCACGAACAGCACCGCCAGCGCGATCAGGACGGCGGCACCCAGCAGACGTGTTTTCAAGAGGGGCTCCAAGGCGGCAAAGCGCAAACAAGAAACGGCGGGATTATACCCGACCCAGCCGGTCACCCATGCGAGCGCGGCGATGACGGATCAGTGGACCGTGCGGCCCGCCATGCGTTCATTCCGAAAGCACGGCCGCTGCGACGAAGAAGGAACCGAACGCCAGGATCCGCTCCCCGGGCTTCGCTGCCGCACGCGCCGCGGCGAGCGCGGCGGCCACGTCGGCGTGAACGTCGCAGGCAGGATCCGGCAAGGTCTGCCGCAGCGAGTCGCGCAACGACGCCGCGGGCAGCCCGCGCGGCGTATCGCGCTCCAGGCTGGCCAGGTGCCAATGTCCGATGCGCTCGCCCAGCGCGGCGATGACGCCAGCCACGTCCTTGTCCGACAGCGCGCCGTACACCGCGTGCACGCGTCCGCCCGGATGCGCATCCAGCCATTCGGCCAGGGCGCGCGCCGCCTGCGGGTTGTGGCCGACGTCCACGATCAGCTCCGGGTCGCCGCCCAGCGATTGCAGGCGCGCCGCGACGCGGGCCGTCCTCACGCCTTCGGCGGCGGCCTGCGCCAGGGCCTCGGGCCGGACCGGCCCGCCGCTGCCCGCCGCATGCAGGGCCGCGATCGCCGCCGCCGCATTGGCGTATTGCACCGGCGCCGCGAGCGCGGGGTCCGGCAGATCGAATGAGGTGCCATCGGCGTGCCGCCAGCGCCAGCCGGCCGCCTGCCGTTCCACCTCGAAATCGATGCCGGCCCGCTCCACGCGCGCGCCGCAGGCGGACAACGCCTCCAGCAACCCGGAAGGCGGCGCGCGCTCGCCGACGATCGCGGGCCGGCCGGCGCGCGCAATGCCCGCCTTCTCGCGGCCGATCAGGTCGCGGTCGGCGCCGAGCCAGTCCATGTGATCCAGATCGACGGTGGTGATCACCGCCACGTCCGCGTCCACGATATTGATGGCGTCGAGCCGTCCGCCCAGCCCCACTTCCAGCACCGCCGCATCCAGCCCTGCGCGGGCGAACAGGTCCAGCGCGGCAAGCGTGCCGAACTCGAAGTAGGTGAGCGGGATGTCGCCGCGCGCCGCCTCGATGCGCTCGAAGCTCTCCACCAGCGCCAGGTCCTCCGCATCGCGCCCGTCGATGCGAATGCGCTCGTTGTAGCGCAGCAGGTGTGGCGAGGTGTAACAGCCGACGCGGCACCCGGCCGCGCGAAGCATCGCTTCGAGCATCGCCACCGTGGAGCCCTTGCCGTTGGTGCCGCCGACGGTGACGACCCAGCGCGCCGGCCAGGGCGTACCCATGCGTTGCCAGACCGCGCGCACGCGCTCCAGGCCCAGTTCGATGCCGCGTGCGTTGACGCGCTCCTGATAGCTCAGCCACTCGGCCAGCGTGCGGGACATGCGTGGGGTTTCCGCAAAGTAAAGAGAGTCAGGCGTCCAGCGGACGCAACCAGAAGCGCAGCGAGTGGCCGCGCGGCTCGGCATCGCCCGGCTCCTTCCACGCCAGCATGCAGAACATGTCTTCCTGCCGTTCATAGCCGCGCTTGCGCCAGAAGGCATCGTTGGGCCGGTAGCCGGCGGGCCGCCGCGGGTCGTCTTCTGCCCGTTCCACCGCGCAGAACGCGGTCAACCGAAAGCCGCCGAGACGCCGCGCGTGGGCTTCGCGTTCGTCGAAGAAACGGTGGCCGATGCCCTGTCCGCGGTAATCGCCCAGCAGCACCGACTCGCCGAAATAAAACACTTCGTCCAGCGGCAGGCCACGTTCAAGGAACGGCCGATGGAACGCCTCGCCATCGTCCGCCAGGGGCAGTCCGGTCGACGCGCCGACCACCCTGCCCTCGTCCAGCGCCAGCACGAAGACGCTGCGCGGCGAGCGCGCATAGGCGGTGAGATAACGCTGTTCGTACGCCGCATCGCCTTCGTACAGGTACGGATACTCGCGGAACACCGCGATGCGCAGCCGGGCCAGGTCCCTCACGTAGGGAGCCACCGCCTCGCCGGCGCAGGTGATGACGTCGATCGCCATGCTCAGCCGCCGACCTGGGCGATCCAGTCGTTGAGGTTGTAGTAATTGGTGACGCGCGCGATGCGCCCGTCCCGCAGCTCGAAGAACGCGCCGCCGGGCAGTACGTATCGCTGCCCCTGCGCCGGCGGCAGGCCTTCGTCGTCGGCCAGGTATTCCCCGTGCACCACGTATTCGGCGGCGGCGCGGCGGCCATCGGCGCTGACCATCACTGCGATGTCTTTCAGCTGCTCGCGATAGCTGCGCTCCATCCGTCCGAGAAAGGCGGCGAATGCGTCGCGCCCGGTCTCGCGCCCGCCCTGGTTGACGTCGTGGGCGACGTCGTCGGCAAGGCAATCGAGCATGGCGGACCAGTTCGCCTGGTTGAAGGCGTCGTAATAGCGGCGGATCAGGGTTTCGGCAGAGGACATGGGGACCGGGCGTCGTCGTCGGGCGGAGAAGTTTAAAGCATGGGGCAGCCCCGCCCTTGCCTCACGAGGCCCGCGCCTTGGCCGTGCGCCGCAGCCCCGCCAGCACGAGGCGCCGCAGCGCCCGCTCCTTCAGGCTGCCCTGCCCGACCAGGTCCATGCGCACCAGCGCCTCGTCCTCGCCTGCGGCGGTTTCCCCCGGCCGGAACCATGCGCGCAGCAGACCCAGCCGTCCGCGCCAGGAGCCGCTTGCCGACTTCAGCCAGCTCAGCGCCGGCAGCAGGCGCTGCTCCACCTCGGTGAAGTCACTGCCGAACGGAAAGGCCGGAAACAGCCCCAGGCGTTCCAGCGGCGCCAGCGCCTCGCGCAGGCATTCGGGCCGGTTGCGGCGCCATTTCTCGGGAATCTGGAAATCGGGCGACAACTTGCCCGCCGCCTTGGCTTCCGCGCACAGCGCATCGAGGAAACGCGCGTCGCTGATGGAGAGCATGGCTTCCACGCATTCGCTGTCGGTCTTGCCGCGCAAGTCCGCCACGCCGTACTCAGTGACGAACAGGTCGCGCAGGTGGCGCGGAATGGTGACGTGGCCGTAGTTGAAACGGATATTGGTTTCCACCGTGCCGCGCACCTTGCGCGTGGCGCGCAGCAGCAGCGCGGAACGGCCATCCGGAAGTTCGTGGGCCATCGCCACGAAGTTGTACTGTCCGCCCACGCCGCTGACCACGCGGCCGTCCTCCAGCCCGTCGGATACCGCCGCGCCGAGCACGGTCGCCATCATGCAGGTGTTGAAGAAGCGCGCGCCGCGCCGCTGCAAGGCGGCCAGCGTCTGGTGGTTGCCGTACAGCTGGTTGACGTTGGAGACGCGGCACATGTCGATGGCGTCGGGATCGGCCGCCTCCGTCTCGTGCAACCAGCGGTACAGCTCTTTCGTGCCCAGGAAGAATGCGCCGCGCAGGTAATGCCCGCCGGGTGTTTCCGGCGCGAGCCGCCCCGCCGCCGCGGCACGCTCCAGCGCCAGGTTGTCCCAACTGCGCCGCCGCAGGATGCCGGCGCGCTGCAGGTGCATGAAGCCATCCATCACCATTTCGCTGGCGCCGTACAGCCCCGTCTCGAACGGCGCCAGGCCGCCGAAGCGCGCGGCCAGCGCATGCGTGGCGCCGCGCGGGTCCAGCGCCACCAGCGCGCGGCGCCAGTGCACGTTGTCGCGCTGGCGCATCAGCAGCGCGTGCACCAGCGCATCGGCCAGCGCGCCGATGCCGATCTGCAGGCAGCCGCCGTCCTTGACCAGCGCGCTGGCGTGCAGGCCCAGCGCGTACTCGGCCAGGTCCACCGGCTGCCGCGGCAGGGCAAAGAGTGGCGCGCTCGTCTCCGGGTGAAGTTCCAGGTCGAAGAAATCCTCCGGCACTTCGGCGTGGCCGCTGAGGTAAGGCAGGTCCGGATGCACTACCGCCACGCACAGCGGCCGCGGCTTGCCGGCCGCCTTGGCCTGGTCGAGGAAATCCAGCGTGAGGTCGGGGTTGCAGGACAAGCTGTAGCGCACGCCGGCCGGCGTCTCGCGCCGGGCCACCAGCTGCACCAGCAGGTTGATGTCCTGCACGACCAGGTCGCGCGCGACGTGCGTGTAGTTCTGGCTGATGTAGTTGCGCTGCGCGCTGCCCGAACCCAGCAGCGCGCCGGACTGCATGTAGAACTCGTGCACCGCCACGTTGGGCGGCAGCGCGTTGCGGGCCTGGTCGACGGCGTACTGCGGGTCCTCGGCGTCCAACCCGAAGTGGCGGTCGAGGAACGGCTTGGCGAAACGCTCTTCCAGACCCGGCGCGGGCCGCGGCCGGGTGAGCGATAGCGCGGTGTAGAGCGTCATGGAACGGGAGGCGTCGTCCATCGCCAACCGGTACAGCGCATTGAGCAGTCCGTGCGGCTTGCCCAGTCCGAGCGGCGCGGCGATGCGCAGGTCGGGCCCGAGTCGTTCGGCGATGTGCCGGGCGCAGGCTTCCGTGTCGGTGTGACGTTGCTCGGGCGTCATGGGCGCGCAGCATGACAGAAACCCCGAGCACGCTGCATGACCCCGCTTCATCCCTCCTTCACGGCGTCCCCGGCGGCCTCCGGCCATGTCCTACACTGCCGCCATGAACTCCACCGCGTTCCCTACGTCGCCCGGTCGCCGCTTCGCCGAACAGGCCCTCAGCCGCGCCGCGGGCGCGCCGCTGTTGCCCGGCAACCGCATCGACCTGCTGATCGACGCCGCCGCGCATTTCGAGGCCTGGCTCGGCGCGATCCGCGGCGCGAAGCAGCGCGTGCTGCTGGAGAACTACATCATTCGCGACGACGAAGTCGGACGCGCCTTCCGCGACGCGCTGATCGAGCGCGCGAAGGATGGCGTGACCGTGGCCGTGGTGTGCGATTGGGTAGGCTGCCTGGGCCAGTCGCGCGCCGGTTTCTGGGCGCCGCTGCGGGCTGCCGGCGGCCAGGTGCGCGTGTTCAATCCGCCGCAGCTAGGCCAGCCGTTCGGCTGGATCAGCCGCGACCATCGCAAGCTGCTGGTGGTGGACGGCGAGGTGGGCTTCCTGTCCGGCGTCTGCATCAGCCAGAAATGGCTGGGCGACGCGGCCAAGGGCATCGCCCCATGGCGCGACACCGGCGTCGCCCTGCACGGGCCGGCGGTGACCGAGCTGGAACTGGCGTTCGCCCAGAGCTGGTCGAGCATCGGCGAAGCGCTGCCGGACTTTCCCCACCGGCCGACCCGGCCCGTCGGCGACGTGGCGTTGCGCGTCATCGCCACGCAACCGTCCACCGCCGGCATGTACCGGCTGGACCAGATGATCGCAGCCATGGCGCGCAGGACGTTGTGGCTGACCGATGCGTACTTTGTCGGCGTCGCGCCCTACGTGCAGGCGCTCGCCTCCGCGGCGAAGGACGGCGTCGACGTGCGCCTGCTGGTGCCCGGCAGCAGCGACATCCCGGTGGTCGCCGGCATGTCGCGCTCCGGCTACCGGCCGCTGCTGAAGGCCGGCATCCGCGTGTTCGAATGGAACGGTTCGATGCTGCACGCCAAGACCGCGGTGGCGGATGGCCAGTGGGCGCGCGTGGGTTCCTCCAACCTCAACATCGCCAGCTGGCTGAGCAACCGCGAAATCGACGTGGCGGTGGAAGACGCCGGCTTTGCCCACCAGCTCGCGGCGCAGTACGAGAAGGACCTGGGCAACGCTACCGAGATCGTGCTCACGCCGCGCCGCTACCGGCCGCATACCGACCGCGTCAGCACCGCCGCGCGCCCGCAGCGCAGCGGCCGCATGGGCGGCAGCTCCAGCCGTGCCGCCGCCGGCGCGCTGCGCATCGCCAACACCATGGGCGCCGCCTTCGCCGACCGCCGCGTGCTGGGCGACACCGAGACCGGGCCGCTGGTCAGCGGCACGCTCGTGCTGTTGCTGCTGGCGGCGGTGGCCATCTTCTGGCCGGCCGTGGTGGGCTGGCCGATCGCCGTGCTGGCGCTGTGGTTCGCGCTCAACTTCGGCATCCGCGCCTGGCGCGCGCGCAGGAGGCATCAGCGGCGGATCCAGGCGGCCAACGAAGCGGAGCCTTGAGCGACTTATCAGGCGCTTAGCCGGGGCCTCTGACAAGCCACCTGCGCTCTCCCGTCCAAGTCGATGGAATCCAAGCGGATCGTGCTAGTCTCCCGCTTTCCATGCACTCGCCCGACGCACCCGCGCCGCCGCCGCGGCACATCCTCACGCCAAGCTCGCTCAACCGGCTGGTCCGCGACCTGCTGGAGGACGCGCTGCCGCTGGTGTGGATCGAGGGCGAGCTGTCCAACGTGGCGCGGCCCGCCTCCGGGCATCTGTACTTCACCCTGAAAGATGCCAACGCGCAGGTGCGCTGCGCGATGTTCCGGCCTAAGACCGGCTGGCTGCGCTTCCGCCCCGTCGACGGCATGCACGTGCTGGTGCGCGCCCGCGTGGGCCTCTACGAACCGCGCGGTGAATTCCAGCTGGTCGCCGAACACATGGAACCGGCCGGCGAAGGCGCGCTGCAACGCGAGTTCGAGCAGCTGAAGGCGCGCCTGGATGCGGAAGGTCTGTTCGACCCGGCACGCAAGCGCCCACTGCCCGCCTTCGCCAAGCGCATTGGCGTCATCACCTCGGCGACCGGCGCGGCTGTCCGCGACGTACTCAGCGTGATGTCGCGACGCTGGCCGCTGGCCGAGGTCGAGGTGCTGCCCGTACCGGTGCAGGGCCGCGAAGCGCCGCCCGCGATCGTCTCTATGCTCCGCCGCGCCTCGGCCAGCGGACGCTATGACGTGCTGCTGCTGACCCGCGGCGGCGGTTCGCTGGAAGACCTGTGGGCCTTCAACGACGAACAGGTCGCGCGCGCGGTGCATGCCAGCGCGGTGCCGGTGGTGTCGGCGGTGGGCCACGAGGTCGATTTCAGCATCGCCGACTTCGTCGCCGACCTGCGCGCGCCCACGCCTTCCGCCGCCGCGGAACTGCTGGTGCCCGACGCCCAGGCCATCCGCCGCCACCTGCAGCAGCTGCGCCAGCGCATGGCCACCCTGCAGCAACGCCGGCTGCACGCGCTGATCCAGCGCACCGACCATCTGCTCGCCCGCCTGCAGGCGCAGCGCCCCCAGACCCGGCTGCTGCGCGACCGCGAACGCCTCGCTCATCTGCGCCATCGCCTGGCCGTCGCCATGCGCGAAGCGATGCGCGACCGCGAACGCCGCCTCGAACGCACCCACGCCCGCCTGCTCGCCCGCCATCCGCGCCAGCGTCTTTCGCTCTACGCACAACAGCTCGCGCAACAGGAACGCCGCCTGCGCCAGGCGATCTTCCAGATCCTCGAACGCCGCCGCGCCTCCCTCCACCAGACCGCCCGCGCCCTCCACGCCATCAGCCCCCTCGCCACCCTCGATCGCGGCTACGCGATCCTGTTCGACGACCAGGGCCACGTTATCCGCTCCGCCAGCAGCGTCGCCGTCGGTGCGCGCGTCAGGGCGAAGGTGGCGGATGGGGACATGGCGTTGCGGCGGGAAGAGGATTGAGTCCGGGCGTTGGGGGTCGATATTGAGGGTGGAGACATAGAAACGTCTCCGCGAGCACCCGCCCCTCATCCCGCCTTCTCCCTGGAGGGGAGAAGGAGAAGTGCGGTACCGCGGCAAGCAGCAACGACCAAACAAGAGCGAGCGAAGCGACGCTCCGTGCCGCTCTTGATCTTCCGGGTTCCCTTCGCGGCGGTGAGGGCTGGACGATCAGGCCGCCAAAGGCGGGCGGGGACAGGACGTCCCCGCCTTTTCGATCAGGACATGGATGTCCTGTCGAAAAGCCCGGCCAGCCCTCAACGCACCCGGAGCAGCGTAGGCTGCGGAGGGCGCCGCGCAGGGGGCCCTTTCTTCTTGGTTACTTCTTCTTTGGGCAAGCAAAGAAGAAGTAACTCGCTCTCCGGCAGGAGAGCGAAACCCTCGCCCCGCACGGGGCGAGACAAGGCTGGCTATAAGGCGACAACCGAGCCATGTCGCTACTGGATTCCGGCCTACGCCGGAATGACGAGGATCGGAGGGCGAGGCGACCCATAGCGCCCGTTGGGTTCGCAAGCTCACCCCAACCTACGTCCGACATACGCGCGAAACGCCTCAGCGGAGCACCACAAGAAACCGAATAACAACCCACCACATTTCATATAAGCAACCACCCCACATCTCACACCTTCTGAACACCCCCGAGCGCATCCTGCCCGCCCATCTGCCCCGATGGAGCCCGAATGCATGAAAGCCGCGGCGCTGTTCGTAAAGGCACTCGAAGCCGAAGGCGTGCGACGCATCTTCGGCGTCCCCGGCGAAGAAAACCTCGACCTCGTCGAAGCCCTGCGCGATTCGTCGATCGAGCTGATCGTCACCCGCCACGAACAGGCCGCCGGCTTCATGGCCGCCACCTGGGGCCGCCTCACCGGCGAGGCAGGCGTGGCGCTCTCCACCCTGGGACCCGGCGCCACCAACCTGGTGACCGCCGCGGCGTATGCGCAGCTCGGCGCCATGCCGATGCTGATGATCACCGGCCAGAAACCCATCCGCACCCACAAGCAGGGGCTGTTCCAGCTCGTCGACGTGGTCGACATGATGCAGCCGCTCACCAAGTACACGCGCCAACTCGTCTCCGCCCCCACCATTCCGGCGCGCGTGCGCGAAGCATTCCGCCGCGCGGAGGAAGAACGCCCCGGCGCGGTGCACCTCGAACTGCCTGAAGACATCGCGCGCGACGAGGTGGAAGACGCCATCCTGCTGCCCACCGAATACGCGCGCCGCCCTTCCCCCGACGACGCCGCGCTGGTGCAGGCCGCCGAGGCGATCGCCTTGGCCAGGCATCCGATCCTGATGATCGGCGCGGGCGCCAACCGCCAGCGCACGGCGGTGGCGCTGCGCGCATTCATCGACAAGCTCAGCATCCCGTTCTTCACCACCCAGATGGGCAAAGGCGTGGTGGATGAAGACCACCCGCTGTGGCTGGGCAACGCCGCGCTCTCGGACGGCGACTTCGTGCACCGCGCGATCGGCGCGGCGGACGTCATCATCAATGTCGGCCACGACGTTGTGGAGAAGCCGCCGTTCTTCATGCAAAAGGGGCGGCGCACGGTCATCCACATCAACTTCTCCTCGGCGGAAGTAGACACGGTGTACTTCCCGCAGATCGAAGTCGTCGGCGACATCGCACATACGGTCGAACGCCTCACCGACGCGCTGAGTCCGCAGGCGCACTGGAACTTCCGCTACTTCGACGAAGTACGCGCGGCCTTCCATCGCCAGCTCGCCGAGCATGCCGACGATCCGCGCTTTCCCATCCACCCGGTACGCCTGGTCGCCGATACGCGCAAGTTCATGCCCGACGACGGCGTGCTGTGCCTGGACAACGGCATGTACAAGATCTGGTACGCGCGCTACTACCGTGCGCGCCAGCCCAACACCGTGCTGCTCGACAACGCGCTCGCCACCATGGGCGCCGGCCTACCCTCGGCGATGGCGGCCAAGCTCGTGTATCCGGAACGCAAGGTGCTGGCCATCTGCGGCGACGGCGGCTTCATGATGAATGCGCAGGAGCTGGAAACCGCCGTGCGCCTGAAACAGGACCTGGTGATCCTGCTGCTGCGCGACGACGCCTACGGCATGATCCGCTGGAAGCAGGCGGAGATGGGCTACAAGGATTTCGGCATGCAGTTCGGCAACCCCGACTTCGTCAAGTTCGCCGAGGCACATGGCGCGCACGGCCATCGCCCCTCCAGCGCCGACGAGTTCCTGCCCACGCTCAAGCGCGCCTTCGATCAGGGCGGCGTACACCTGATCGACCTGGCCATCGATTACAGCGACAACCACCGCATACTCAACGAAGAGATCCGCCGCCTCAGCGCGGCGGTGTGACCGGAGTTCCGACATGCTCGAAAAGAAGTACCCCTACTACCTCGCCAACAAGGCTCAGACATCCAAGGAATGGATGGACGTGGTGGACAAATACAGCGGCAAGGTAGCCACGCGGGTCGCGGTGCCCGATGCCAAGGCCGTCGAACAGGCGATCACCGCGGCGGTGAAAGCCGGCGGCCCCATGCGCGACTTCAAGCCCTGGGCACGCCAGGCCGTGCTGCAGCATTGCGCGAAGCGATTCGCCGAGCGCCGGGACGAATTGGCGTACGCGCTGTGCGTGGAGGCCGGCAAGCCGATCAAGGACTCGGCCGGCGAAGTCACGCGCCTGATCGAAACCTTCACCATCGCCGCCGAAGAGGCGGTGCGCGTGAACGGCGAATCCATCAACCTGGAAATCGCCAAACGCCTGGACGGCTATCACGGCTATACCAAGCGCGTGCCGCTGGGCCCGGTGTCCTTCATCACGCCGTTCAACTTCCCTCTCAATTTGGTGGCGCACAAGGTGGCGCCCGCCATCGCCGCGGGCTGCCCATTCGTGCTCAAGCCGGCCGAGCGCACGCCGATCGGCGCGCTGATCATCGGCGAGGTGCTGGCGGAAACCGACCTGCCCAAAGGCGCGTTCTCGATCCTCAACCTGGACGGCAAGCATGCGTCTCCGCTGGTGGAGGACCCGCGCTTCAAGCTGCTCTCCTTCACCGGCAGCCAGATCGGCTGGGACCTCAAGGCGAAGGCTGGCCACAAGAAGGTGACGCTGGAACTGGGCGGCAACGCCGCCTGCATCGTCGATGCCGACCAGAAACCGCGGCTCGATCACGTGATCGAACGCCTGATCTTCGGCGCGTTCTACCAGTCCGGCCAGAGCTGCATCAGCGTGCAGCGCATTTATGTCCACGAAAGTCTCTACGACGAGCTGAAGAAGCGCCTGGTCGCCGCGGTGAAGGCGCTCAAGGCCGGCGATCCCAAGAAGAAGGAGACCTTCCTCGGCCCCATGATCGACGAAGCCGCCGCCGAACGCCTGCACGGCTGGATCGAAGAAGCACGCAAGGCCGGCGGCAAGGTGCTGTGCGGCGGCTCGCGCAAGGGATCCATGCTCGACGCCACGCTCATGGAGAACGTGCCGCGCGACGCCAAGGTCAACCGCATGGAGGTATTCGGCCCCTTCGCCCTGCTCGCACCGTTCAAGACTCTGGACGACGCGATCGCCATGACCAACGACTCGGACTACGGCCTGCAAGCCGGCATCTTCACCGACAGCCTTACCCACGCCATGCGCGCCTGGAACGAGCTTGAACAAGGCGGCGTCATCGTCAACGACGTACCGAGTTTCCGCGTGGACAATATGCCCTACGGCGGCGTGAAACTGTCCGGCGCCGGACGCGAAGGCGTGCGTTACGCGATCGAAGACATGACCGAACTGCGTTTGATGGTGATGCGGGAGAGTTGAAGGTACTCATGCCTTGCGTTGAGGATGCGTTAAGGCGAGCACCCGCCCCTCATCCCGCCTTCTCCCCGGAGGGGAGAAGGAGAAGTGACGGACCGAGGCGAAAACCAAACAAGAGCGAGCGAAGCGACGCTCCGTATCGCTCTCGATCTGCCGGGTTCCCTTCGCGGCGGTGAGGGCTGGACGATCAGGCCGCCGCAGGCGGGCGGGGACAGGACGTCCCCGCCTTTTCGATTCGGGCAAGGATGCCCGATCGAAAAGCCCGGCCAGCCCTCAACGCACCCGCAGCAGCGAAGGCTGTGGAGGGCGCCGCGCAGGGGGCCCTTCTTCTTGGTTACTTCTTCTCGTGGTCCCCCTTGAGGGGATGGGCAAGCAAGAAGAAGTAACTCGCTCTCCGGCAGGAGAGCGAAACCCTCGCCCCGCACGAGGCGAGACACGGCTGGCCAGCAAACCGCAGCAGACGCCGGCACCGCCAGCCCCCCCATCACGCCACACTCGCCTCCAACCGCAACCTCCCCACATCCCGCAACGGCGGCGCCCCAAAATGCCGGCTGTACTCGCGACTGAACTGAGAAGGGCTCTCATATCCCACCCGATGCGCCGCCGTCGCCACATCGCACCGCTCGGCCAGCAACAAACGGCGCGCCTCCTGCAGGCGAAGCTGCTTCTGGTACTGCAGAGGACTCAATGCCGTTACCGCGCGAAAGTGGTGATGCAGCGACGACGTGGACATGTTCACCAGCGTCGCGAGGTCATCGATGCGAAGCGGTCGGTGATAGTGCTCGCGCAGCCACTGCACCGCACGCGCGACCTGATGGCCTTGGCTGCCCGCCGTGGCGATCTGCGCCAGGCGCACACCCTGCTCGCCCGTCAGTAGCCGGTACAGCAGTTCGCGCTCGGCTAGCGGCCCCAGGAACGGCAGATCTTCCGGGGTCTCCAGCAGGCGCACCAGCCGCAGCACCGGATTCAGTAGGCCGGCATCCGCCGTGCTCAAAGCGATGCCACGGGAAGACACCGTCGCCCCGCGCGGCATGCGCACTTCCGGCAGCAATTCGCGGATGCGCTGCAAGTCGAGGCGGAGATTGAGGCACAGGCAAGGCTCGCCGGCATCCGCGCGCAATACCTGGGCGATCACGGGCATGTCCACCGAAGTGAGTAGGTACTTGCCTGGCTCGTACACCAGCGCGTCCTGGCCGGACACGATCTGCTTGGCCCCGCGCAGCGCCAGGCCGATGCCCGGCTCGTACAGCGTGCAGGTGGGCGTGCTGGTGGAATCGGCACGGAAGACGGTCAAAGGTCCCCACGCCGTGGCGTGGGTGCCCTCCGTCGCAGCGTATCGTTCAACCAGCGCTGTCAATTCCTCGCGGGAACGCTCCAGGGTCGTCCCGGCACCGTCAGATAAGGGCATGTATTGCATGGCCTTGCATTGAAAAGCGACGGGGCAAGCTTGCCTGTTTCTGCGTCCCACGGCGACCCTGGCCACGACACTTTGCAGGATCGGGCAACGATCCCGCTGGATCCGGCTAACCCTGCGCCGGCTCGCGAATCCATACTTTTCAGGTCATTCACCGCCTCATTGCCCCACCCCATCGACCTAGGAGCACCGCCCCATGGCCCAGTCCATCCAAGGCTACGCCGCGCAGTCCGCCACCACCCCGCTGGCTCCGCACCGTTTCGAACGGCGCGATCCGCGGCCGGACGACGTGGTGATCGACATCCTGTATTGCGGCGTCTGCCATTCCGACATCCATCAGGCACGCAACGAATGGCATAACAGCATCTATCCGATGGTGCCCGGCCACGAAATCATCGGCCGCATCAGCTCGGTCGGCGCCGAGGTGAGCAAGTTCAAGGTAGGCGACATGGTCGGCGTCGGCTGCATGGTCGATTCCTGCCAGCATTGCGGCGCCTGCCACGCGGGCCTGGAGCAGTACTGCGTCGAAGGCGCCACCTGGACCTACAACGCCATGGACCGCCGCGACGGCATGCCCACGTTCGGCGGCTATTCCGAGCGCATCGTGGTGTCCGACAAGTTCGTCGTGCGCGTACCCGACAAGCTCGACCCCAAGGCCGCCGCGCCGCTGCTGTGCGCGGGCATCACCACGTGGTCGCCGCTGCGCCACTGGAAGATCGGCAAGGGCAGCAAGATCGCCGTCGTGGGCCTGGGCGGCCTGGGCCACATGGGCCTGAAGTTCGCCAAGGCCATGGGCGCCGACGTCACCCTGTTCACCCGCACCCCGGACAAGGAAGCCGAGGCACGGCGCCTGGGCGCCGACCACGTAGTGCTGTCCACGGACCCGGAACAGATGAAGGCAGTGTCGCGCGCGTTCGACTTCATCCTCGACACGGTGCCGAGCCCGCACGACCTCAATCCGTACCTGTCGACCCTGGCCATCGACGGCACGCTGTGCCTGGTCGGCCTGCTCGAACCGGTCGAGCCGCCGGTGCAAGCAGGCAACGTGGTGATCGGCCGCCGCTCGATCGCGGGCTCCGCCATCGGCGGCATCGCCGAGACGCAGGAGATGATGGATTACTGCGCCGAGCACGGCATCGTGGCGGACATCGAGATGATCGACATCCAGGGCATCAACGAAGCCTACGCACGCATGCTGCGCAGCGACGTGCGGTACCGCTTCGTGATCGACATCGCGTCGCTGAAGAAGGCCTGACAAAGCCAGGCGTATAGGCTGGGGCGAGCCACAGGCGAACCCCAGCCTACGCGGGCGAGATGCAGAGCTGGCTCAGCTCTGCATCTCCTCCAGTTCCATCCCCTTGGTCTCCCGCACCGCTTTGGCGACGAACACCAGGGAGATCAGCGCGAACAGCGCGTACAGCCCATAGGCCAAGCTCAGGCCCGCTTCCGACAACGCCGGGAAGGTGCTGGTGATGACGAAGTTCGCCACCCACTGCGCCGCCGCGGCCACCGCCAGCGCCACTGCGCGAATGCGGTTGGGGAACATCTCGCCCAGCAGCACCCACACCATCGGCCCCCAGCTCAGGCCGAAGAACACCACGTAGGCATTGGCCGCCACCAGCGCCACCATGCCCCACGGCGCCGGCAGGCTCAGCGCCGCACCGCTGCCGCTGGCCTGCGAGAAGCACCACGCCATCAGGCCCAGCGTGACCGCCATGCCGGCCGAGCCGACCAGCAGCAGCGGCTTGCGCCCGACGCGGTCCACCAGCGCGATCGCCACCAGCGTCACCAGCACGTTCACCACCGACGTCACCACGCTGATCGTGAAGGCATCCGACTCGCTGAAGCCCACCGAATGCCATAGCGTGGACGAGTAATAGAAGATCACGTTGATGCCGACGAACTGCTGGAACACCGACAGCAGGATGCCCACCCACACCACCGGCAGCAGACCGGCCACCGGGCCGCGCAGGTCGCGCAGGTCGCGCAGACCCTGACGGTATTCGGAGCGCAGGCTCTGCGCGATGTCGGCAAGCTTGCGATCGAGTGCGCCTTCGTCACGCAGATCCAGCACTTGGCGCAGCACGACCTTCGCCTCGTCCATTCGTCCCTTGGCGACGAGATGGCGCGGCGATTCGGGCACGCCCAGCACCAGCGAACCGTAGATCAGCGCGGGCAGCACCGCGACCAGGAACATCCAGCGCCACGCGGCCAGGCCCAGCCACAATGGCTGCGACGCGCCGCCGGCCGAGCTGGCGAGCCAGGCGTCACTCAGCAACGCGGCGAAGATGCCCAGCACGATCGCCAGCTGCTGCAACGAACCCAGCCGTCCGCGCACCTGTGCCGGCGAAACCTCGGCGATGTAGGTCGGCGCGATCACCGACGCCATGCCCACGCCGACGCCACCCACCAGGCGCCACAGGACCAGGTCCCACACCCCCGCGACCAGGCCCGAGCCCAGCGCGCTCAGGGCGAGGAACGCCGCCGCCACCTGCATGGTGCGCACGCGGCCCCAGCGATCCGCCAGCGGACCGGCATACCACGCGCCCAGCGCCGACCCGAGCAAGGCGCAGGAGACGGCGAAACCGATCCGTCCCGCGCCCAATCCGAAGCTGCCGCGCACCGCATCGACCGCGCCGTTGATCACGGCGGTATCGAAACCGAACAGAAAACCGCCCAGCGCCGCCGCGGCGGCGATCAACACCACGCGCGCGGTGGCGCGCCCTTCCCCTTCGACGATGTCCACTGCATTCATGCGTGCGGCTCTCCCCGTGCCGTGCGTTGAAAAAAAGTCGGCCGATTCTGCGTTGCGTCCGGGCCGTCGGCGGATGAATACGTATGCAGCTCGTGCTGCTAAGCAACACGTTTCGCATGCCACGCGAGTGGCCATGCGCTCCGCCGCGATGTGCGCGGCGCAGGTTAAGCTTCCCCCTTTGCCCCAGCCTGGACGCAGACGATGACACTAACCGTATTGCTGCTGTTGTGCCTGCTCGCCTTCGCGCTGCGGCGCCGTCGCCCCGCCGCCACGCGCGCCGTCCTCGTGCTGGCTCTGCTGCTCGTCGCCGCCATCGGCTGCGGGCCGATACCCGCATGGCTGATGCGCGGCCTGCAGGACGACTATGCAGCTACGCCGGCGCCGCACTGGCAGGCACGCAACGCGATCGTGCTGCTCGGCGCAGGCACCTTCCGCGACCCCATCCACGGCACGCTGGAACCGAGTTTCTTCGCCAATGGCCGCATCCTGGCCGCCGTCGCGCAATACCAGTCCTGCCATGCCGCCGGCGGCGATTGCAAAGTGCTGGCGAGCGGCGGCGATGCCCTGCACAACGGCGCCCCGGAAGCCACCGTCTACCGCGACACCCTGGTCCGCGCCGGCGTCCCCGCCGGCGATGTGCTGCTGGAAGACCGCAGCCTCAGCACCTGGCACAACGCCCAGTACAGCAAGCCGATCCTGGACACCTACGCCCCGCAGCACACCGTCCTGATCACCTCCGGCTTGCACATGCGGCGCAGCCTGCTGTACTTCGCCCACTTCGGCATCCAGCCGCAAGCCGTGCGAGGCGATCTGATCGAACCGCTATGGTCGTTCTACCCACTGTCGTGGAACTTCACCGTGGCGGACGCGGCGCTGCATGAATACGTAGGGATCGCGCGGTATCACGTGTACAACGCGCTGGGGTGGAATGCGCCGAGGGTGCGGTGAGGTTTCGTTCTTAGAGCTCGCTCTGGCAACCGTTCCCGCGAGCACCCACCCCTCATCCCGCCTTCTCCCCGGAGGGGAGAAGGAGAAGTACGGTACCGCGGCAAGCAAAAACAAAAACAAGAGCGAGCGAAGCGACGCTCCGTAACGCTCTTGATCTTCCGGGTTCCCTTCGCGGCGGTGAGGGCTGGACGATCAGGCCGCCGAAGGCGGGCGGGGACAGGACGTCCCCGCCTTTTCGATTCGGGCATGGATGCCCGATCGAAAAGCCCGGCCAGCCCTCAACGCACCCGCAGCAGCGTAGGCTGCGGAGGGCGCCGCGCAGGGTGCCCTTCTTCTTGGTTACTTCTTCTTGGGCAAGCAAGAAGAAGTAACTCGCTCTCCGGCAGGAGAGCGAAACCCTCGCCCCGGCAGGGGCGAGACACGACTGGCGATATCGCGACGACCAAGCGATACCGCCACCGGATAACTCGCTACGCTCGCCCCGTCGGGGCCGCCCTCCGCCAACACAAACCAGGCTCGCCAGACCCAAAAAAAGCAAAAAAAAGCCCTACCCGTCGCAACCCAAGCGACAACAACCAGGCATCCTACAAACCACAAAACCCCCACTCCAAAACCAAACAGCGAAGCCCATGACCACCCTCGTCTTCGTCCACGGCTGGAGCGTCACCAACACCTCGACCTACGGCGCCCTCCCCGCGCGCCTGCAACAGCAGGCCGCCGCACAGGGGATGGGCCTGCGGATCGCCGACCTGTGGCTGTCCAAATACGTGAGCTTCGACGACGCCGTCACCATGGCCGACCTCGTGCGCGCTTTCGATCACGCGCTGCGCGATCTCCATCTCACCGGGCCCAGCTTCGCCTGCATCACCCACTCCACCGGCGGTCCGCTGGTGCGCGAGTGGCTGCGCGCGCAGCGCGACCGGCCCGGTGCGTACAGCACCATCAAGCTCACGCACCTGGTCATGCTGGCGCCGGCCAATTTCGGCTCCGCGCTGGCGCAGCTGGGCAAGGGCCTGCTCGGGCGGTTGCGCTCGTGGTTCGATGGCGTGGAACCCGGGCAGCGGATTCTCGACTGGCTGGAACTGGGCAGCCGCGAATCGCTTTCGCTCAACGTCGACCACATCCACGGTCCGGATCCCGCGGCACGGGGACAGTTTCTCTTCGCGCTGGCCGGCGACCGGCCGGACCGCTCGATGTACGACCACATCAACAGCTACACCGGCGAGGACGGCTCCGACGGCGTGGTGCGCATCGCCGCGACCAATCTCAACGCGACGCACGCGGTGCTTTCGCTCAATCAGGCCGGCGCGAACAGCGACGTGCTCGCGCTGAATCTCACGCGCGCGCCGCGCACTGCGTTCAAGCTGGTTCCCGGAGCATCCCACTCCGGCGAGGCGCAGGGCATCATGACGGCGGCACCGGCCGCGACGGTCGATGCAGTGCTGCGCTGCCTGCGCGTGGCGGATCGCGAAAGCTACGCCGCGCTGTGCGACGCCTTCGACGCGGAGAACGCACAACGCGATGCCGACAAGGTGGAACTCGAACCGGTGGGCCCCTTCCCGCCGCGCGTGCACATCCACGACCCGCGCAGCCTGCTGATCGTCCGGCTGAGCGACGAAGCCGGCGAACCGCTGCTGGATACGCGCTTCCTGTTCGCCGCCGGTTCGCCACCGAATCCGGACTGGATGCCGCACGGCTTCATGCAGGACCGGCAGGCCAACAGCCGCACGCCCAATGTGATCTCGTTCTTTCTCAACCATGCACTGCTCGCCGGCGACGCGCGCGTGGCCGATCCGACCAACAGCCGCCGCACCTTGCGTCCTGTGGCCGATGGCCGTCGCCCGTACGCGGCGCGCATCCAGCCCACCATCCTCGCGGGGCTGGTGCATCACGCACCGGCCGCGACGGATCCGGCGGACGACCTGTTCGCCGCGCTGGGGCCGCACCAGACCACGGTGCTCGACGTGGTGCTGCCGCGCAAAGTGCACGAAGGCGTGTTCCGCCTGACGCAGAACTTCGCGCCGGAGGACTTCCGGCGTACCGATCCGGGCCCGCTGATCGGCTGAGATACGGTTCGTTCCCCCGCCTTCGTGGCCGGCGACGACCCCATCGCGGCTGCGCCTGCGTTGCAGAAGGCATGCATCGCGCGATCGTCGATCCCCGCCCACGCGTCGCCCCCGCTTATGCCCGCGACCGATTTCGCTTACCCTCGCCCGCCATGGATACCGCGGTGGACGAGGACGCGACGCTGATGCTGGCCTACGCGCAGGGCGACCTGGCTGCGTTCGAGGCCCTCTACGCGCGCCATCGCGGCACCCTCTACCGCTTCCTGCTGCGTACCTGCCACGATCAGGCGCTGGCGGACGAACTGTTCCAGGAAACCTGGAGTCGCGTGATCGCCGCCCGCGAGCGTTACCAGCCGCAGGCCAAGTTCACGACGTGGATGCTGCAGATCGCGCATAACCTGCTGGTGGACAGCTACCGCCGCAAGCGCCCCACCCTCGATGGCGAGGCCGGCGAGCTGGCCCTGGCCCAGGTGGAGGCGCCGGCGCAGGAGCAACCCGAGCACGCCCTGTCGGACTTCGAGCAGCGCCGCCGCCTGCAGATGGCCATCGAACAATTGCCGGACGAACAGCGCGCTGCCGTGCTGCTGCGCCTGGAACAGGAGCTGAGCCTGGAGGAGATCGCCGAGGTCACCGGCGTAGGCCGCGAGACGGTGAAGTCCCGCCTGCGCTATGCCATGAACAAACTGCGCGAGCAGCTGGCCGAATGAATACGCACCGCCCCGACGACGAACACCTGCCCGGCGAAGACGAGCTGGCGGCGCTGTACCGCAAGCTGCCGCATAAAGAGCCCGGCCCCGCGCTCGACGCGGCCGTGCTGCGCGCCGCCGCGCGCGCAGTGGAAGCCGCGGTACCGGCGACCCCGAAACGCCGCGCGCGCTGGCCGGTGGCGCTGGGCAGCGCCGCGGTGCTGGTGCTTGCCGCGGGGCTGGGCTGGCGCATGCGCGACATGCCGGCCAGCGCGCCGCCCGCGACGCCTGCCGCGGTGACGGTGCACGAAAGTGCCGCGGTACCGGCCGCCGCCTCTGCCGCCCAAGCCGCGACCGGGCAGCTGGCCGCCAATGCAGCGGACAACGCGGCTATGCCGCCTCCGCCGGCTGCCGCACCGGTGCTCGCGCAGCGTGCGATGGCGGCCAAGCTCCGCAAGCCGGAGACGATCGCAGGCAATGCCCCCCTCGCCGAGCGCCTCAGCCAAGCGCAGCAGCCTCCCGTGGCCGACTATGCCACCGAGGCGGCGCCCGCGATGGCGGCGCCGAAGTCCGCGCCGGCATTCGCGCCCGGACCCGCTCCGGCAGCGGGCGCGCCCCCCGCCCAGCGCATCGCAGCCGCCACGCCCGCCATGGCGCCGGCGGCGCCCGCACCGGCCGACACGGCGCGCAATGCCGCCGACACGCCCGCGCAGGAGCTGGACAAGATCCGCCACCTCTTCGCGGAACGTCATCGCGAGGAAGCGCGGCAGCGGCTCGCCGATTTCCATCGTGACCATCCGGACTATCCCCTGCCCGACGATCTGCGCGAGCAGTTGCTCACGCCATGAGCGCACCGGCCCACACCCTCGCGGGGCCGTGCCAGCACGTCGAAGAGGTCAAGAAGAGCCGCTTCCTCGCGCAGGCCGCGCCGGTCGAATCGCCCGAGCAGGCGCTGGCCTTCGTGCGGCAGGTGAGCGATCCGTCCGCCACGCACAATTGCTGGGCCTATCGCATCGGCCAGGACTACCGCTTCAACGACGACGGCGAACCCGGCGGCACCGCCGGCCGGCCGATCCTGCAGGCGATCGAGGGCCAGGGCATCGATCGCGCCGTGGTCGTGGTGACGCGCTGGTTCGGCGGCGTGAAGCTCGGCGCCGGCGGCCTGGTGCGCGCCTACGGCGGCGCGGCCGCCGAGTGCCTGCGCACGGCCGAGCGGGTGCCCATCGTCGCGATGGCCCGGCTGGCACTGCATTGCGACTTCGCGGAACTGGCGCTGCTGAAGGCCCGCATGAAGGATGCCGGCGCGCACATCGACGAGGAACGCTTCGGTGCGGATGGCGCCGACCTCGTGCTGAGCCTGCCGGAAAGCCAGGTGGCGGAAGCGCAGGCACGCATCGTGGACATTACCCGCGGCCGCGCCGAGGCACGTCGACTGGACTGATCGCACACGGTTCGCCGGCCGTGGCGAACGGCTCGCCGATTGCCCGCAAAACGCCACGAAGCCTTCTTGCCGGTACCTCACCGGCTTCCCAGAATCGCGCCTTGCGCCGGCCTCCGGCCGCGCCGCCCCAGGGAATGAGGAAGCCATGCACCGCCTGCCCGGTCTAGATCTGCTGCGCGCCATCGCCATCGTGTGGGTGATGCTGTTCCATGCCTATCTGGTCGGCGGCCTGGGCGACTCGTACGCCTGGCTGGAGAACAACGGCTGGATGGGCGTGGACCTGTTCTTCGTGTTGAGCGGCTACCTGATCGGGGCGCAGTGGCTGAAACCGCTGAGCGAAGGACGTCCGCCCGCCTTCGGCCGCTTCTACGCGCGCCGGTTGATGCGCACCGTGCCGGCCTACCTGGCGGTACTGATGGTTTATTTCGTCGTGCCTGCTGCGCGCGAGGCGCCGGGCATCCAGCCGCTCTGGCAGTTCCTTACCTACACCGTCAACTTCCTGATCGACTACCGGCAGAATCAGGCGTTCTCGCACGTGTGGTCGCTGTGCGTGGAAGAGCACTTCTATCTGGCCTTCCCGCTGCTGGCCTGGTGGCTCGCGCAGCTCGGCTCGGCGAAAGCATCCGTCGCCACCTGCCTGCTCGTGCTGCTCGGCGGCCTGGCGCTGCGTGCTTGGCTGTGGCTGCACATGGGCGACCGGCCGTTCGTCGAGGTGATCTATTACCCGACCTGGAACCGCCTGGACGGTCTGCTGGCGGGTGTGGTGCTCGCGACCATCCAGGCGTATCGCCCGGCCCTGTGGGCATCGCTGCAGGCCAAAGCCAACCTCCTGTTGCTCGCCGGCCTGGCGATGACCGGTGCCGCGATCGCGATTTTCCAGGACCGCGCCGGCCTGCTGGCCTCGGTCGTCGGCTATCCGCTGCTGTCGTGGGGCCTGGCGCTGGTGGTCGCGGCGTGTACAAGCCCGGCCTGTCTGCTGAGCCGGCCCGTGCCGGGCGCGGGATGGCTGGCGCTGGTTTCCTACAGCCTTTATCTCAGCCACAAGCTGGTGTTCCATGCCGTGCAGGGCTGGCTTGCCACGCATCCGCAAGTCCAGGGCGTGGCCGCCTTCGCGCTCTACGCCATGTTCACGCTGGCCGGCGGCGCGCTGCTGCATTACACGGTGGAGGGTCCCTTCCTGCGTCTGCGCGATCGCCTGCAGGGCCGGCGCGAATCTCGCACGGCGCTGGCGCCCACATCGGCCGGGGCGTGACCGCCGTGGCGCCACGCATCGCCGGTCTGTGATTGAATCAACTGTCGAGGCCCCCAATCTCGGACGGATTCCGACCGCGGCGACCCCCATGAGCGCATCACAGGCGAACGACACGACTCCCCAACGGCGCCTCGGCGCGCTGCGCCAGCTCTGGCCCTTCCTCAGGCCCCATCGGGGGCTGGCGATCGGCTGGCTGGTCTTCCTGGCGATCTCCTCCGGTTCCACCCTGGTGCTGCCTATGGCGGTGCGGCACATGATCGACCAGGGCTTCGGCGCGGCGAGCGCGGCGACCATCAACCTGACCTTCCTGGGGCTGTTCGGCGTGGCGCTGGTGCTGGCCGCATCCACCGCGGCGCGGTATTTCTGCATCACCCTCCTGGGCGAGCGTGCGCTGGCTTCGATGCGTTCGAAGCTCTACACGCACGTGATCCGCCTGGACGTAAGTTTCTTCGAGCGCAGCCGCGTGGGTGAACTGATCTCGCGGCTGGGCACCGACACCGAAGTGGTGCAGGCACTGATCGGCTCCGGCATTTCGGTCGCGCTGCGCAGCGTGGTGACCCTGGCGGGCGCGGTGGTGGCCATGGTGTGGACGATCCCGCGCCTGGCTGGCTTCACCGCCCTGGTGATCCCCGCGATGATGCTGCCGATCCTGGTGTTCGGTCGCCGCGTGCGCAAACTCTCGCGTGCCAGCCAGGACCGGCTGGCCGACGCGGCCGCCATCGCCAACGAGACGCTCAATGCCGCGCCCGCGGTGAAGGCTTACGCGCGCGAGGACATCGAGAGCACCCGCTACGGCAGCGCCATCACCCGTGCGCTGGCCACCGCACGCAAACGCATCGGTACGCGCGCCCTGCTCACCGCCACCGTAATCGTGTTGATGTTCGGCGCCATCACGCTGGTGCTATGGATCGGCGCGCGCGACGTATTGGCGGGCGACTTGACGCCGGGCCTGCTCAGCCAGTTCGTCCTGTATGCGATCTTCGCTGCCGGTTCGGTCGCCGGACTCTCGGAGGTCTGGGGCGACGTGTTGCGCGCGGCCGGCGCGATGGAGCGCATCGGCGAACTGTTCGCCGAGAAGGCCGAAGTGGCCAGCCCCGCGCAGCCGGCATCCTTGCCGAAACCGGTGCGCGGCGCGCTGCGGTTCGAGAACGTCGGCTTCCACTATCCCTCGCGCCCCGACGCGCCGGCGTTGCACGATTTCGACCTGCGCATCCAGCCGGGCGAGACAGTGGCGCTGGTCGGCCCATCGGGCGCGGGCAAGAGCACCGTGTTCGCCCTGCTGCTGCGCTTCTACGATCCGCAAAGCGGACGCATCACGCTCGACGGCATGGACCTGCGCACGCTGGCGCTGCCCGAGCTGCGCGGCGCCATCGCGCTGGTGCCGCAGGAGACGGTGATCTTCAGCGGCACCGCGGCGGACAACATCCGCTTCGGCCGCCAGGACGCCAGCGACGACGAAGTACGCGATGCCGCACGCGCGGCCGAAGCGCACGAATTCGTCAGCGCCCTGGACGGCGGCTACGGCGCCGAACTGGGCGAGCGCGGCGTACGCCTGTCCGGCGGACAGCGCCAGCGCGTCGCGATCGCGCGCGCGATCCTGCGCGATGCGCCGCTGCTGCTGCTGGACGAGGCAACCTCGGCGCTGGACGCGCAATCCGAAGCGGCCATCCAGCAGGCGCTGGAGCGGCTGGAGAAAGGACGCACCACGCTGGTGATCGCGCATCGCCTGGCCACGGTGCAGCGTGCTGATCGCATCGTGGTAATGGATGGTGGACGGATCGTGGCCCAGGGGACGCACGAGAGCCTGCTGGCGGAAGGTGGACTGTATGCGGAGCTTGCGCGGCTGCAGTTTGCGGCGTAGCAGCTGCTAGAAGTTCCTGCTTCCTGCCTGGGGAACGTTTGGATCTACGAGGCTAACTTCGATCGCAGGATGAGGAGGGGCTCGCGGAAGGTCTCGTTTGCCTAGCGCGGCGCTCGCCCTGCGTCCCGCTTCCACGCTCCGCGCGGCTCTTCACCCCGGCCCTCTCCCCGGCGGGGAAAGGGAGCGTTACTGCAAGGCGGCGACGAGGGCGCGCACCTGCTCCACGTCGCTACGAATTTCGCCGCCTTCCATGTCGTGCAGCTCCGGCCGGCGATGCCGCATGCCGGAGGGCAGCTGGCGCTTGGCCGACGCGTGGAGCTCGGTCGCCCCCGTGGCTGCTACGAGCGCGGCGATGTTCTGCGGGGTGATGCCTGCGCCGGGCATGACTGCGATGCAGCCGTCCGCACGCTCCACCAGCCGACGGATCAACGGCGCGCCGTCGATGGCGCTGGCCCGCGTGCCCGAGGTGAGCACGCGTTCGCAACCGAGCGCGATGGCGTCTTCCAGGGCCTGCTCCGGATCGCAGGTCAGATCGAAGGCGCGATGAAAGGTTACGCCCATGCCACCCGCCGCACGCACCAGCGGCTTGCAGCGCGCGGCGTCCACGCAGCCGTCGGGGTCGAGCACGCCGATCACCACGCCATCGCAGCCCAGGGCGGCGCAAGTCTCGATGTCCCGCTGCATCACTTCGCATTCGAGATCGTCGTAGAGAAAATCGCCGGCGCGCGGACGCACCAGCACGTACAGCGGAATATGCAGCCGCTCGCGCACCATCGCGATCAGCGACGCCGATGGCGTGAGCCCGCCCAATTCCAGGCCGGTGCACAGCTCCACCCGGCCGGCGCCGCCGTCCTGCGCGGCGAGCGCGGAGGCGACGGAATTGGCCGCCACTTCCAGCAAGTAGCGGCCGGCCATCAGTAGACGCTCTTGGAGGGAAACAGGCCGTCCTGCTTCGCGCCATCGCACACCGCGTAGCTGAAACCGGGCTGGATGGCGAATGCGCCGACCTCGCCTTCGCGGTTGATGGCGAGAAAGCCGACCTGCAGGTCCTTGGATGCCTGCGGACGCTTCTTGACGATGCGCATGACCGCCTCCTCGCAGGCTTGCTGCGGCGAGCGGCCCTGGCGCATCAGCTCCACCACCAGGAAGCTGCCGGCGTTGCGGATCACTTCTTCGCCCACGCCCGTGGAGGTGGCGCCGCCGACCTCCCCATCCACATAAAGGCCCGCGCCGATGATCGGGCTGTCGCCTACGCGGCCGCGCAGCTTCCAGGCCATGCCGCTGGTGGTGCAGGCACCGGCCAGGCGGCCCTGGGCGTCGACGGCAAGCATGCCGATGGTGTCGTGGTTGTCCTTGCCGCCCGGCAGGCTCTTCGCGTCGCGCACGCCCTTGCCGTAATCGCGCACCTCGCTGTTGGCGCTGGGCTGGTAATGCGCGGTCTTCAGCCACTCGTGCCAGGCCTTTTCGGACTCCGGCGTCAGCAGCTTTTCCTTCTTGAAGCCTTGTTCGAGCGCGAACTGCTGCGCGCCCTCACCCACCAGCAGCACGTGCGGGGTGCGCTCCATCACTCGGCGCGCGACCTGGATGGGATGGGCGATGTTCTCCAGCGCGGCGACCGCGCCGCAACCGCCGTCGCCATCCATGATGCTGGCGTCCAGGCTGACGTGGCCGTCGCGGTCGGGATAGCCGGCACGGCCCACGCTGTGGTTCTTGAGGTCGGCCTCGGGAATCATCACGCCGGCTTCCACGGCGTCCAGCGCGCGGCCGCCCTTGGCGAGCACAGCCCAGGCCGCGAGGTTGGCGGGCACGCCGAAATCCCAGGTGGAGATCACGCGGGGCTTGCGACCGCCGCCGGCAGGGGCGGCCCCCTTGGCGTCGGCCAGGGCCGGTGCGATGCGGGAGCTCAGCGCCGCGGCGGTGACGCCCAGGGCGGCGGTCTTGAGAAAGCGACGGCGATCGGCCATCGGGCATCTCCTTTTAGGTGAAGAGAAATGACGACCGCCCGAGAGTACAGGCGATCGCCCGCGGCCGGCATGGGCCGGCCGCGGGCTGGCGGCTCAGAAGTCGTAGCTGACGCCGAAGCGCACGTAGCGCGGCGACTCCATCACCTTGACCGTGTCGTACAGGTCATTGAGCTTGTCCGGCGTGTTGTTGCTGTTGTAGCGGGTGTACAACACCAGCGGGCGCTGCTGGTTCAGCACGTTGAATACGCTCAGGTTGAAGGCCAGCTTGTGGTCAGCGAAGGCCGGCCGGTACGTCACGTTGAGGTCGACGCGATAGGTCCAAGGCAGGTCGCCCATGGAGCCAGGCACCGAGGGCTTGCCGTTGCACCAGTGGTAGTACGAGCCGTAACCGTCGGGCTGGGTCTGGTCGGGGCCGAAGAAGCCCAGGCAGTTATGCGGGCCGCCCGAGGCGAGGTTGGCCACGCCCGAGAGCATCCATTCCGGCGAGATGCGATAGGCGCCGTACGCCTTGATCTGGTGCGTGCGGTTGTTGCCGAGCACGCCGTTGGCGCGGTCCATCACGTATGAGTTGTCCCAGTCCTGGGTCACGCCAACCGAGTCGTTGCCGCGCGACACCTGCAGCAGGCCTTCGGAGTTGCCGTAGCTGCGCGAATACACGTAGCTGACGCGGCCGCCCCAGTCGTCCTTGCCCAGCGGATGCTCCAAGAACATCTCAAGCGCGTAGTACTTGCGCTTCGGACCCTGCGCGAAGCCCCAGTCGGCATTGCTCATGGGCACGCGCAGGTAGCCCTGCGTGGTGAGCACGTCGAAGTCGTTGGTCTTGCCCGGGTTGAAAATGTAGCAGGCGCCGCGGTTGGCGGTGATCTGGTCGTCGGTGAGGTTGTACATCGCCTTGGTCTTGGCGATGAGCAGGTTGGAGCTGTCGCAGACGTCGTCGGAGATCTGCCGCAGCACGCGGAAGGTGCCCTTCACGCCGGCGATCCATTCCGGCGTGATCGCCTTGGTGGCACCCAGGATGAACTCGTCCTGGTATTCCGCGCCCAGATTCTTGGACGCCACCGTGCGCGGGTCGGGCGCCTGGCCGGTGTGGCCGTTGACGTCGTAGTAGCCGAACGGCGTCAGGCCGGTGGGCATGCCGTTGGCATCGATGCCGGTGTAGGTGTAATAGGTGCGGTTCCAGGCGTAGCCGGTGGCGCCGTCGTAGGCGGTGTTGTTGTTAATCGCCAGGTAGTAGCGGCCGGCGTTGCCGTAGACCTTCAGGCTGGCGTCGCCGTAGACGTCCCAGCTGAAGCCCAGGCGCGGCGACCAGTTGTGGTTCTGCGAGGTGAATTTCTGCCCGCTGTTGTTGTAGTTGGCGAAGGCGTCGTTGCGCAGGCCGACGTTGAGCAGGAAGCGGTCGGTCATCTGCCAGGTGTCTTCGATGTACTGCGCGTGCTCGACGGTCTTCACGCCCGCTGCGCCGGTCACCACTTCCTTCATCACGTAGTAGCCGTTGCCGCCGGGCGCGCCGATGCCGTTGGCCGGGTCGACCGGCGCGGTGGCGTCGTTGTTGTGCGCATACGTCCAGGTGAGACTGTTGCTGCCCTGGTCGATGGTGCGCGGGGTCTGGTCGTCGATGCCCAGGTTGAGCTTGTGGTCACCCAGGCGCCATTCCAGGTCGATGCGCAGGTTGGTGTTCTGCGAGCCCTGGGTGGGCGCGGGCACCGAGAAGGTGGACTGGCTGTTGCCGACCGGACGGCCTCCGGTGAGCGCCAGGTTCTGGTCCTGGATGTTCTGCAGGTACGGCAGATTCGGGTCGTAGCTGACCGGCGCCGAGTAATCGTGCAGGCGCATCTTGCCGTACATCGCGCTCAGCGTGATGTTGTCGGTGAGGTAGCCGGTGTACTTGACGATGTACGCATCGCCGCCGGTCTTGGTGCGGTCGGAGTACGACTGGAATGCGCCGGCGCGATGGGTCGCATAGTCGAACGCGTAGTTGCTGCCGGAGCCATGCTGCTCGCTCTGGATGCCGGTCAGCTCGAGCATGTGGTTGTCGGTGATGTTCCAGTTGAGCTTCGCGTACCACTTGGGCGTGGTGTACGTGTAGTTGGTGCGCGACGGACTGCTGGCATCGCTGGTGGACGTCTGCGAGCCCTGCTCCTTGTCGGCCTCGGCGGCGACGAAGAAGTACAGGCGGTCCTTGATCAGCGGGCCGCCTACGTAGGCACTGTAGGTGGTGCGCCACGACTTGTCGTCCTGCCGGTACTGGTAGGTCTTGCCGGCGTAACGGTTGCGCGCATAGATGATGTCGTCGGGCGAAGACATCAGGGAGCGCGGGGTCCACTGCGCCTGCGCGCCGAAGTGCCATTCGTTGGTGCCGCTCTTGCCCACCTGGCTGATCACGCCGCCGTCGGAGCGGCCATACATGGAGCTGTAGCCGCCGGTCAGCACTTCCTGCTGGTCGATCGCGCCGTAAGGCAACTGCAGCGCGCCCTGGCCCTTGTAAGGATCGGTCGTGTTGAAACCGTTGATGTAGTACGCGTTCTCCGCGCCGGAAGCGCCGCCGAACGACACCAGGTCGCCGCCGCCACCGATACGGCTGGTGAAGTTCGAGCCGGAAGTGACCGTGCCCGGCGCCAGCAGCGCGATGTCCTCGGCCGTGCGGGCCAGCGGCAGCGCGTCGAGCTGCTGCGCGGTGATGACCGTGCGCGAATCCACGCTGCTCACGTCGATTGGCGGCAAGGCGCTCGCGGTGACCTGCACGCCCTGCAGATTGGTGGCGCCGGCGGCCGCACCGGTGCCGGCGAAGTCCACCTGAGTGCCGCTACTGACGCGCAGCGCGACCTGCTCGTGCGAGGCCACCACCGCGCCCTGGCGCTCCAGCAACACCTTGTAGACGCCGACCGGCAACGCGCCGGCCTGGTAGCGCCCGTCCGCGCCGACCGGAATGCGGCGCGACACGCCGTTGTCACCCTGCACGATCACCGTCGTGCCGCCGGCGTCGCCGGCCACCGTGCCGAAGATCGAACCGGTCGTCGCCTGCGCAAAGGCGGTACCGCTCAGCGCCAGGCCCAGGACGCACGCCAATACGTTGCGGGACAGCTCATGCCCGCGATATTTGATTGCCAACATGCCTGCTCACCTCGCCATGGTTGTCGTTGTCATATCCCCCTCCCGCGACCGCAGCATCGAGCTGCGGCCGCTCACCCGGACTGGACCGGTCCTTGTTCGCGGGCTTGCGCCCGCGTCGTTCACGCGACGTCGCGTGCCTGCAGCCCCGCCGCCCC
Source organism: Dyella sp. BiH032 (assembly GCF_031954525.1). Classification (NCBI taxonomy): domain Bacteria; kingdom Pseudomonadati; phylum Pseudomonadota; class Gammaproteobacteria; order Lysobacterales; family Rhodanobacteraceae; genus Dyella; species Dyella sp. BiH032. Next base: position 2,148,416 of record NZ_CP134867.1, on the reverse strand, counting down.
GAGCACGCCCAGGCGGCCGTGCTCGATCAGGCGCACGGGCACGCCCGCAAGGAATTCACGCATCACGCCCTTGTTGAAGAAGCGCTCGCGGAACTCGCTGCGGGGCAGGAATTCGCTCAATTGCGGCAGGATGCCGCCGGCCAGGAAAACGCCGCCGGAGGCTTTGAACAGCACAGCCAGGTCGCCGACGAAGCCGCCGAGCATGGCGCAGAACACGCGCAAGGTTTCCAGCGCGAGGCGGTCTTCGCCCTCCAGCGCCGCCGCCGTGATGCGCTCGGGTTCGGCGTGCACGATGGGCATACCGTCCAGCTCGCCCAACGCGCAATAGAGATTCACCAGGCCGGGACCGGACAGCACATGCCCGGTGTGAACGTAGTCGCGACCGCGCGAGAGCAGACGCAGCAGGGCCAGCTCCCGTTCGTTGCCCGGCGCGAGGGCGACGTGCCCTCCTTCGCTGGGCAGCACGGTCGCCCCCTGCGCGCCGGGCAGCAGCAGCGCGCAGCCCAGGCCGGTACCGGGTCCGACCACCGCGACCGGGCCCGCCGCTCGCGGCGCGTCGATCACGGCGAGGCTTTCGTGGTCCTGCAGAAATTGCGTGGCGTAGGCAAGCGCCTCGAAATCGTTGACCACGCGCAGATGGCGCAGTCCGAGCCGCTCGCGCAGTTCGGCGAGGCGGACCGGCCAGCGCAGATTCTCCGCCACCAGCTCGCCATCGCGCACGTAGCCGGCCACCGCGATGGAGGCCTCGCTGACCGCATGGCCGGGATAACGCGCAAGGAAATCGGCGAGGATCTCGGCCAGGCCGGGCCAGTCGGCGCCGGCGTAGCGCTCGTAGGCAACGATGCCGGGGACGCCGGCCGGCGCCGCGCCGTCGACCAGGCCGACCCGCGCATGCGTGCCGCCCACGTCTGCCGCCAGCATGATCCGCGGCCTATGCGCCACGGCTCCCCACGCACGATCCCGCATTGGCTCTCCCCGTCACGCGGCGGACACGCGAATGCCGTGTCCCTGTCATCTCGATCGGATGCTAAACCCGAATGGTAACGTTATCAACGATGACGTAAGACACGGTGCGACAGGGGAACTGCACCGCAGACGTGATCGATCGCGGATGGATGTCTATATATAAGGAGTGCGCAGGAGAGGCTTGCATCGTGCGGGGAATCCGAAGACCTCTTTCGCACAACGGCAGAAGCTCGCTCTGGTACGAAGTCCACGGTGATCGTGGTAACGCTACCTAAGCTGCGTCGCGCAGAGCAATCCCGTACGGCGCTGGCGAATGCGCGGATGCTTTCAAGTGCCGCCGCTTGGGCTAGGATGCGGACATCGCCGCCAGGGGAGAGCGTCGCGTTGCGCAGGCCTACGATCAAAGACGTCGCCAGTCTCGCCGGCGTATCGCCGATGACGGTGTCGCGCGTGATCAACCTCGAGCCGACGGTGCATGCCGATACCGTGCAGAAGGTGCGACGCGCGATCGAGGCCCTGCACTACCGGCCGGATGCGACCGCGCGCAGCCTGCGCGGCACGCGCTCGTTCACCATCGCGCTGGTCTACGACGACAACCCCAACGCCAACTACATTCTCAGCCTGCAGAACGGCGTGCTGGCGGCCTGCCGCGAGCGCGGCTACGAGCTGCTGATCTATCCCTGCACCCCAAGCTCGCCGCGACTGGTCGACGAGCTGTCGCTGCTGGCCAAGAACGCCCGCCTCGCCGGCCTGGTGCTCACGCCGCCGATGTCGGAGAACCCGCGTCTGCTGGCCAGGCTCAAGGCGAACGACGTGGCCTACGCGAGGATCATCGCGGCCCGCGGCGATCCGCGCGACGGCGCCCCCTGCGTCTACGTCGACGACCACAAGGCCGCCTATGCCATCACCGCATATCTGATCCAGTTGGGGCATACGTCCATCGCGTTCCTCTGGGGCGACCCGCATTACCGGTCCAGCCCGGAGCGCTACGAAGGCTTCGCCGACGCGATGAAGGAGCACGGCATTCCCGTGCGGAAGAAATACGTGCTGGAAGGTACCTACACGTTCGAGGACGGCTTTCGCCGCGCGCGCAAGCTGCTGGCCGGCAAGGACGCGCCGACGGCGATCTTCGGGAGCAACGACGAGATTGCCGCCGGCGCGCTCGCCGCGGCTCGCTCGGCAGGACTGGACGTGCCGTGGGACCTGTCCATCGCGGGCTTCGAGGACAATCCGTTCTCGCGCCAGGCCTGGCCGGCGCTCACCACGGCGAGCCAGTCGACCAGCGAGATCGGCCGGCACGCAGCGTCCCGCCTGCTGGAGCAATTGCAGAAAGGCAGCCAGCCGGGCAGCGAGCGGTTCGTCCCGGAACTGGTGATCCGCGGCTCCACGGCCCCGCCCCGCGCGGGCCGCAAGGGGCCTGCGCTGTCGCGCACGAAGGCGGCGAGCGCATAAAAAAATCCCGCGCTTTGCGGCGCGGGACTCTTTTGTTTCTGACCGGTGGCCGGCGTCGCCGCCGGCGCGGCGTATCAGCCCGCGATCTCGACGCCCGAAGCCTGAGCGCCCTTCGGGCCCTGAGTCACTTCGAACTTCACGCGCTGGCCTTCCTGCAGACTGCGGAAGCCCTTGGCGTTGATCGCCGAAAAGTGGACGAACACGTCCTCCCCACCGTCCTCAGGCGCGATGAAGCCGAAGCCTTTGGCGTCGTTGAACCACTTGACCGTACCGAAACGCATTGCGTGAACCTCTGAATCATGGATTGGATGCACCATGGCTTCCTGCAGAACCACCACAACCCCTTGGTTCGCCGCCCCTGGCACGGGCGGAAGTATCAACATGTTTGATGGGAAAGCGCAATATGCGGGTGCGTATAGCCGGACGGGATAGGCCGCGATGCTCAGCTTTTGAGCAAAGCCTCCAGGATGCGGGGCACTTCCGCCGTCGCCGCTTTAAGGTGCGCGAAGATTTCGTCAATGCTGATCTCGGCCTCGTCACCGCAGCCAGCGGCGAAATTGGCGACCAGCGCCAGGCAGGCGTAAGCCAGCTCCAGTTCGCGCGCCAGCGCCGCCTCGGGCATGCCGGTCATCCCGACCAGGTCGCAGCCGTCGCGCTTCATCCGGGCGATCTCCGCCCGGGTCTCCAGGCGCGGCCCCTGGGTCGCGCCGTAGCAGCCGCCGTCGACGACGGGCACGCCGGCGCGCTGCGCCGCCTCGATCAGCTCGCGCCGCAGCGATCCGGTGTACGGCTCGCTGAAATCGATGTGCTTCACCTCGACGCCTTCCACGTCGCAGAAGCTGGTGTAGCGGCCGTGCGTGTAATCGATGACCTGGTCTGGCACCGCGATCACGCGCGGCCCCATGTCGTCGCGGATACCGCCGACGGCATTGACGCCGATCACACTTCGCGCACCCAGCGAATGCAGCGCCCAAAGATTGGCACGGTAATTGACGCGATGCGGCGGCACGGTATGGCTCTCGCCGTGACGCGCCAGGAAGGCCACGCGCTTGCCGGCGAAGTCGCCGATCACCACGTCGCCGGACGCCTTGCCGTAGGGCGTTTCGACGCTGTGGCGGGTCGTGTTTTCCAGGCCGGGGAAGCTATAGAGGCCGCTGCCGCCGATGACGGCTAGATCGATGGTCACGAAGGATCTTCCTGCTTGGTTCGAATCGAGAAACTCAGCCGCGCGACGCGGCCACCCGGTCGGCGAAGGCCTGCAGATGGCGGGCCAGCGCGTCGCGCGTGCGCTCGTCCGCGAGCTTGCCATCCGCGATCTTGGTATGCGCCTGGAACACCAGCACCTCGCCCTGCGGCTCGGTCCGCGCGCCGGCGCGGCGCAGCACCAGCCGCAGGGCGTCCTGGGCGCGCACGGTACCGGTGATGCCGGGGCTGGCGCCGACGATGCAGACCAGCTTGCCGGCCAGCGGCGACTTGGCGCGGTCGCGTCCGGCGCGGGAGGCCCAGTCGATGGCGTTCTTCAGCACGCCGCTGATGCCGCCGTTGTATTCGGGACAGGCCAGCAGCAGGGCATCGGCCGCGTCGATCGCATCCTTCAGCGCCACGACCGGCGGCGGGTCGCCCTGCTCTTCCACGTCCTGGTCGAACAGCGGCAGCTCGTGCAGCCGATGGGTGGCGATCCGCATGCCCGCCGGCGCCAATTCCTGCGCGGCCCGCAGCAGCGCAGTGTTGAACGACGCGGCGCGCAGGCTGCCGGAAATGCCGAGAATGTCCATGTGCCCCCAGGTGCGCTCAGCGCAGCGCGTAGATGCCCGGCAGGTTGCGGCCCTGCTCGTAGTAGTCCATGCCGAAGCCGAAGACGTAGCGGTCCGGCAGCTCCACGCCGTTGAAATCCGCCGTGATGCCTTCCACCAGGCGATCATGCCGCTTGCTGCACAGCGTCACCACGAGCACGCGCTTGGCGCCCCGGCGCAGGCAATCGTCGCGCACGGCCTTCAGGGTGTGGCCTTCGTCGAGGATGTCGTCGACCAGCAGGACCATGCGCCCTTCGAGCGAAACCTGCGGCTCGCGCAGCCAATACAGTTCGCTGCCCGAGGTGGTGCCGCGATAGCGCGTGGCATGGACGTAGTCGAATTCGAGGTCGGTGCGGATGGCCAGGGCCAGGTGGCCGCCGAACACCAGCGCCCCGTTCATCACGGTGAGGAATACGGCGCGTTCGCCGTCGAGCGCCGTATCGATGCGGCGGCCCATGTCGGCGATCACGCCCTCGAGGCTGCCGCGATCGAACAGCAGGTCGGCGTTCGCCAACGCGTCGGCGAGCGGCGGAACGGTGGATGCGGAAACGTCGGTGCTCATGCCTTGCCTTCCTCGGCGTCCAGCGCCGTGATGCGCGCGATGAAACGGTCGCGCTGCGGGTTGTCGGTCAATCCTTCCCAGGTGGCGCCCAGTGCGCCGCGCAGGGCGGCCAGCCGTTCCGGCGCCGTGGCGGCGCGGCCCTGCACGGCGGCGATGGCCTCGTCCACCACGTCGGGGAAGCAAGCCAATACCAGATCGCAACCGACGTCGAGATGGGCCGCCACACGCGCGGCCACACCGCCGGCGGCGCCGGCGGCAGCCATGCTGATGTCGTCGCTGATCACCGCGCCTTTGAAGCCCAGGTCGCCGCGCAGGATGTCCCGGATCCAGAGCTTCGAGAAGCCGGCCGGCTGCGCGTCGACGGCAGGGTAGATGACATGGGCCATCATGACCGCCTCCACCCGCGCCTCGATGCATTCGGCGAATGGATGCAGGTCTTCGCGGCGGATCGTCTCCAGCGGACGCGGGTCCACCGCCGTGGCCTTGTGCGTATCCACCGCCACCGAACCATGGCCGGGGAAATGCTTGAGCACCGCGGCCATGCCGCCCAGGTGCATGCCGCGCACATAGGCCTGGCCCAGCTCGGCGGCGGCGGCGGGGTCGGCATGGAAGGCGCGGGTGCCGATGGCGGCGTTGCCGCGTGCCAGGTCCACCACGGGGGCGAAGCTGAAGTCGACGCCGATCGCCCGCATCTCGCTGGCCATCACCCAGGCATGTTCCTCGGCCAGGCGGATGGCTTCGACGGGATTGCGGTCGTAGACAGCGCCCACTTTGGCCAGCGCCGGCAGGCGCGTGAAGCCGTCGCGGAAGCGCTGCACCGGACCGCCTTCCTGGTCGACCGCCACGAGGATGTCCTCGCCGGCGACCTCGCGGATCGATTCGATCAAGGTGCTGACCTGCTCCCGCGAAGCGAAATTGCGCGCGAACAGCAGCACGCCGGACACGCCGGGCGCCACGAGCCGACGCCGTTCGGCATCGGTCAGTTCCAGTCCGGCCAGGCCGATCATCAGCATCAGGCTCGCTCCTCCGCATCGTCGGCATGCCGCTCGGCGGTGGACCAGCGCGAATACGGATGCTCGATCAGGTTGACGTTGTAGTAGCGCGGCAGTGCGCTCACCTCCCGCCCCAGCCAGGTGGGCCGCGGGAAAGGCGCATCCGGCGCATCGAGTTCCACTTCGGCGACCACCAGGCCGGCGTTGTCGCCGAGGAATTCGTCGATCTCGAACGTTACGCCATCCACGGTGACAAGGTGACGAAATTTCTCCAGCACGCCGTCGCAAAGCTCCGCCAGCATGGACTCGGCGTCGGCGACGGGAATGGCGTACTCGAATTCCGCCCGCTCGATGCCCAGCCGGGCCGACTTGATGTTGAGCCACGCGCGGTCGCCGGCGATGCGGGCGCGCACCGAGGCGCGGGACACGCCGGTACGCAGTGCCTCCGCGCCGACGAGATAACCCTGCGCCAGGCGCTCGGTGCTTTCGACCAGGCTGCGCCAGCCGTCGCCGTGGAGGAGGAACTTGCGCTCGATCTCGACGCCCATGGCAGTCAGTCGCGCTCGAACAGGGCGATGGACTCCACGTGCGCGGTGTGCGGGAACATGTCCATCACGCCGGCCGCGCTGAGGCGGAACCCGTGCTTCTGCACCAGGATACCGGCGTCGCGGGCGAGCGATCCCGGATGGCAGGACACGTACACGATGCGACGGGTCTCGCGATGCGGCAGGTACTCCAGCACCTTGTCGGCGCCGGCGCGCGGCGGGTCGAGCAACAGCTTGTCCCAGGGCTGGCGCGCCCAGGACGTGCCGCGCTGGTCCTCGAACAGATTGGCGACCTCGAACCGCGCGTTGGAAATACCGTTGCGCATGGCGTTCGCCGCCGCGCGCTCGACCAGCCCGTGCTCGCCCTCTACGCCCACCACTTCCGCCACGCGGCGGGCGATCGGCAGGGTGAAGTTGCCGAGGCCGCAGAACAGGTCGAGCACCCGGTCGGTGGGCTGCGGGTCCAGCAGTTCCAGCGCGCGGGCCATCATGCTGCGGTTCATGCCGGCGTTGACCTGCACGAAATCCAGCGGGCGGAACTCCAGTTCGACGTCCGGCACGCCCTCACCCGCGTCGATGCGGAACGCGAGGCGCGGCTGCTCCGGCCACAGCGGGTGCACGCTGCTGATGCCGCCCGGTTGCAGATAGATAGCGAAATCGTGCTCCTGGCCGAAGGCCTTGAGCTTGGCCAGGTCGCCTTCGCTCAGGGGCTTGAGGTGGCGGAACACCAGGGCGACCGTTTCGTCGCCGGCCGCGAATTCGATCTGCGCGATGTCGCCCGCGGCATCGAGCGCGCTGACCAGTTCACCGAGCAGGCCGATCTTGGGGCCGAGTGCCGGATGCACGACTTCGCACTGGGTGATGTCGGCGACGAAGCGCGGGTTGTCCTCTTCGCGGAAGCCGACCAGCACGCGGCCCTTCTTCGCCACGTTGCGCACCGACAACCGTCCCTTGCGGCGATAGCCCCACGGGGCATCGACCAGCGGCGGCAGCCATGCGGCGGGGGCCACCTTGCCGATGCGCTCGAAGTTCTCCGCCAGCACGCGCTGCTTGGCGGCGATCTGCGATTCGGCATCCAAGTGCTGCAGGGCGCAGCCGCTGCATTGACCGTAGTGGCGGCAACGCGGTTCGACGCGATGCGGCGAGCGGGTACGCAGCTCCACCGTCTCGGCTTCGTCGAAGTTGCGATGGCGGCGGCGGATGCGCAGCAACACCTCTTCCCCGGGCAGCGCGCCGGAGACGAAGACGGCTTTGCCGTCGACGCGGGCGACGCCGCGGCCGTCGTGGCTGAGGTCGGTGATGGTGGCTTCGAATTCTTTCATGGGACCCGTGCAAAAAGCGCGCGCCCGGATCGTACGGTCCGGGCGCGAAAAGAGGAGAACAGGCGCGGCGTTACTTCTGCTTCCAGGCGCCCGAAGGGTCCTGATAATACCAGCCGGCGCGAGCCCGCTCGATCCAGCCCTTGGCGAAGGTGGCGCGGATCTGCGGCTCCCATTCGGCGTGACCGTTGGCGTTGGCGACCTCGCGGTACAGCGCGCTGCGGTCGCGGTTCTCGTCGGCCACGGTCGCGTTGACTTCGGCGCGCTGGTTCAACGGCACCTTGGAGGCATCGCGCACGGTCACCAGGCCGTCCCGGGTGAAGCCCACCGCCCCGCTGTCGAACAGCGCGCCCAGGCTGCCCTGGAAGCGCTGCTGCATGCGGGCGCGGATCGCTTCGCTCGTGCTGGTCTGGATGCGGATGTCGGGCGTGTCGGCCGCATAGGCGGCGGGAATGAGGAGATCCAGCAGCATCGCCGACGGCTGCTTGCCGGGATTGGCCGGTGCGGGCTTGGCGTCGCTCTCGTCGCCGCTCTTGGCGGCCGGCTTGGCGTTGTCCAGCACCGTGCCGATGAACTGGTCGGCCGCCTTCTGCGCGGCGGCCTCGGGGAAGTACACATTGATGGTCACGCAGCCGACCAGGGCGACGAACAGCGAGGTCAACAGGACATAAGCGAGCTTGCGCATGATCGGCACTCCTTGGATGGCTTGATGCTGGGCGGTCCTCGACCAGAGACGCCGCGCCAGCGAATGAAGGCTCAACGGACTTCAGGCCCGCCGCTTTCCGTCGCGGCCTTCAGACGCCGCACCAGCGTCGGCCAGTCCACCTGGGTCTGGTGGCCCACGACCTGGAGCCGCGGCAGCCCGCTGCCTTCGACGATAGTGTAGCCGTCGCCGTCGCTGTCCAGGCCGCTCATGCGGCACACGCTTCCCTGCAGCACGCAGTTGAGGCCGATGCGCTTGTAGCTGAAATTCTTGAACAGACGGAGCATCGCCCCCTGCAGCCCGGCGGCGATGCCGCCGCCACCCACCGAGACGATGCTGTTGACCGCGCGCTGGCTGATGCGTCCGCCGCTGCCGGCCAGCAGGCGCGCATCGAAGGCGACCGGAGTCCAGTTCACCAGTCGCAGGTTCTGGATCGTTCCGTCCATGCGGCCGGTAATGCTGCCGATGTCGAAGACGCTGGTCATGGCGCCCAGGTCGAGCTGGCGCAGCGTGACGTCGCCGGCGAGCACCGGGCTGTTGCCGAACGGGTCCTGCAGCGACATGCGGGTGACGTCGACGAAGCCGTCGAACACGTTCACCGAAAGCCCGCCTTCGAGTTCGATGCGGTCGTCCACCCAGCGCAGCGCCGGGATCGCGCCGCCGAGGGTGCCGGGAAATTCCGGCCAGCCCATGGCACGGCTGAAAGCCGACATGTCCACGCCGGTGAGCGCCAGGGAGGTGGTCAGGCGCCGGCCCTTGGCGGCGGCCGGTCGCCAGTCGAGGTTCGCCACGCGCAAGCGGCCGTTGAGCAAGGGCACGTCCACCGGCTTCTGCAACCCCAGGCTGCCGTCGCGGCTTTGCCAGGCGGTCTGCGCCGCACCATGCATCAGCCGGTAGATCTGCACGCTGCGCCAGTTCAGCGTGGTGGCGGGACGGGTGCCGCGCGCCGCCCAGTCCATGCCGCCGCGCAGGCCGTCGACAGCCAGGCGCCCTTCGCCGTCGGCCACGTCCAGGCCGTCCGTATCGAAGGAGAACGCGCGGGGACCGTCGGCCGCCAGGTCCAGCGTCGCCGAGAGCTGGCCGGCGATGCGCATGTTGCGCAGGCCGAGCGTAGCCAGCCAGGACTGGCCATAGCGCTGATAAGCCGCGGGGAAGCTGGCCTGGAAACGGTCCAACTTGAGCTTCTGCAGTTCGCCCTTGGCATCGAACGCCAGCGAGCCGTCCAGCTGCATGGCGTCCGCGTCGCCCACGCGCAGCCGGCTCAGATCCAGGGCGCCGTTGCGCGCGCTCGCATCGAGCCCCAGCTGCACCGGGTGATCCGGCAGGCGGGCGTAGATCGGCCCCAGCAGCAGTTCGCCGCCGCGCAGGCTGGCATCCAGGCTGATCCTGGCCGGACCACCGGTGGTATCGACGCTGAGGCGGCCGGAGCCATTGACGCGCTGTCCGGCCAGAGTGCCCGAAGGCGTGTCGAAGCCGACGTCAGCCAGGCCGAACTGGCCGGAGGCCTGTACGCCGGCGTCCTCCACGTCCAGCGCCATGTCGGCGTCCAGTCGCCCGGCGGTCGTGCGGCCTGACCACATGGTCCCGAGCAGGCCCTGCAACCACCCGGCCGGCAGCCCCTTGAGGCTGATCTGGGCGTGCGTGGGCTGGTCGAGCGGCAGCGCCGCACTGGCCAGGGACTTGCCCTGGTTGAGGTCGACCTGGAGGGTGTTGGCCGCCTCGTCCAGCACCAGCGAAAGCTTGGCGTCGTTCCAAGCCCCGCCAGATGCGCCGGCCAAGCGCAGGTCGCCGTCGAACAGCCAGCGCAGATGCGGATCCCGCGATAGCCCGCCGCGCAGGTCCACCCCGACACGCCGCCAGCCAAGCGCCGGCAGTTCGGCCTTGGCGGCGCGGATCGCCAGTTGCAGGCCACCGTCGGCATCCTCGGCGATGCGCACCTGCACGTCCTGCAATTTCACCCCAGGGGCCGCCAATTGCTTGGCTCCGAGCACGATGTCCGCACGGGCGGGAAGCGCCGCGGCGAAACCGAACACGATGCACAAATAGAACAAAAGGTGGCTTGATGTCGGGCGCATGTCGCGCCATTCTGCCAAAACCAGCTGAACGACATGGACTCGTCAATGTTCAACACGCCTTCCAACGGCTCGCCCGCCGGTCCGCCAGGCCGTCATGCGCCCGGTAGTCATGTGCTCCGCGTGCTGGTGGCCGACGACGATCCGGCCAGCCGGCTTTTCCTGGTGGAAGCCATGCGCACCCTGGGCCTGGATGCCGAATCCTGCGACGACGGCCCGGCGGCCATCGCGCGCGGCCGGCAGGAGGCGTACGACCTGCTCCTGCTCGATTGCCGCATGCCGGGCGCCGGCGCGCAGCAGGTGCTGACCGAACTGCGCGGCGACCCCGCGGCTCCCTCCGCCGAAAGCACCGCCGTGGCGACCAGCGCCGAGATGGACGCGACCGAACGGCAGCGCCTGCTCTCCCAGGGGTTCAGCGAGGTGCTGCAGAAGCCCTGCGATCTCTCCGACCTGCGCCGCGTCGTCGCGCTGGTGCAGCCGGACGCACAACCGCTGCTCGACGACGCGCAAGGCCTGGCCAGCGCCGGCAGCGAGCAGATCATGCTCGCCATGCGCGCCCTGCTGCGCGACGAACTGGTGAGCATCTATCAGGAGCTGGACATCGCGCTGACCGACGCCGGCTTCGGCGATCGCCTGCACAAGCTGCGCGGCTCGTGCGGCTTCTGCGGCGCCACGGCGCTGGCGGCGCGAGTAGTGCAATTGCAGGAACGGATGCGCCAGGGGCGCCCGGTGCCGCCCGCCCTGCATGATCGCTTCCGCACCACCCTGCGGCACACCATCGAGGCACTGGTGCCCCGGCCCTGAGCCCTGTCAGCGGCGAGACAGCGCCGCGGCCAGCACGTGCCAGGCGCGCAGCTCGGCGCCGCCAAGATGGAACCGGATGACGTCGCGCATCATCGTCCGCAACGCGGACAAGCCGGCCGCATCGGGCATGGCGTCCATCGACAGCGCCAGCAGATCGCTGCCGCGCAAGGCATGCGGAAGGTCCGGGCGGCAGGGTGCGGGCCCCTGCTCCACCTGGTAGCGGTAATGCCGCTGCGGATCGAGCGGCTCGCCGGACTCCCCTTCGTACTCCAGTTGCAGGCCATAACCGATCGCGTCGAGCAGATCGCGCTCGAACCGGCGCAGCGTCCACGCCAGAGGGTCGCCGGCCGCCATGCGGTCCAAGGTGACCGCGTAGGCCTGGAACAGCTCCGGGTGCGGGTCCTGACGGCCGGTCAGGCGCACCACCAATTCATTGAGATAGAGGCCGGCCAGGCCGGCGTCGCCGACGAGGCGGCGCGGCGAGCCGGTGTTTTCCGCGCCCTGCAAGGTAGCCAGCTCACCGCGCAGCAGCAGGTCGAACGCCAGCGGCTGGAACGGCTCCAGTTGCGAACGCTGCAGTTTGGCGCGCTCGCGCCGTACGCCGCGCGCCACCACACCGAGACGGCCATGCTCGAGCGTGAGGCACTCCAGCAGCAGCGAGGTCTCCCGGTAGGGCCGGGCGTGGAGGACGTAAGCCGGCTGCTGCAGCAGTTGCATGGCGTCGAGGGCGGAGCGGGATGCCGTTCAAGGATACGCGTGGGCGGCGATCGCGTCGCGGCCGCGATCCGTCACGTCAATCGGTGTAACCGAACTTCTTGAGCATGGACTCGTCGTCGACCCAGCCCTCGCGCACCTTCACCCACAGCTTCAGGTAGACCTTGCGCTCGAACAGTTGCTCCATCTTCCGCCGCGCGGCGGAGCCGATAGCCTTGAGTTGCTGGCCGCCGTTGCCGATCACGATGGCCTTCTGCCCGTCCCGCTCGACCCAGATCACGGCATGGATCTCGGCCACGCCGTCCTCGCGGTCCTTGAACTGTTCGATTTCCACCGTGGTGGCGTAAGGCAGTTCCTGGTCGAGACGGAGCATGAGCTGCTCGCGAACCATTTCCGCCGCAAGAAAGCGCTCACTGCGGTCGGTGATTTCGTCCTCGCCGTACATCGGCGCACGCACCGGCAGGCGCTGGAGAATGCCCTTCTCCAGTTCCTTCAACCCCTTCTCCTTGAGCGCGCTGACGTAATAGACCTCGTCGAAGACATGCTGATCCATCAGGCCGGCCACGAACGGCAGCAGTGCGGACTTGTCCTTGCTGAGATCGACTTTGTTGATCGCCAGCAGGCGCGGGATCTTCTGTTCGGCCAGGGCGTCGTACAGCGCCTGGTCCTCGTCCGTCCAGCGACCGGCCTCGATCACCTGCACGGCCAGATCGACCTCGCTGATCGCCGAACGGGCGGCGCGGTTGAGGCTGCGGTTCATGGCGCGCTTGGCACCACGGTGCAAGCCGGGCGTGTCCACGTACAGGATCTGCCCCGCCTCGCTGGTGGCGATGCCGAGAATGCGGTGGCGGGTGGTCTGCGGTCGCGGGCTGACGATGGACAGGCGGAAACCGATCATCGCGTTGAGCAACGTGGACTTGCCCACGTTGGGGCGGCCCAGCAGCGCTACCGCGCCGCAGCGGAAATCCTCGTGCGGCAGCTCGGCCGGCTCGAGAGTGTCGAAATCGTTGTCGTGGTCGCTCATGGTCTGGTTTCCTGCAGTTGGCGCAGCACGGCCTCGGCCGCGTCCTGCTCGGCGGCGCGGCGGCTGCCGCCGCGGCCATCCTCGCTGATCGGCATAGGCTCGGCGATCGTGCAGGAGACGTCGAACGTCTTCGCGTGATCCTCGCCGTAGCTGTCTTTCAGTTCGTAATGCGGCAAGGGCCAGCCGCGCGCCTGCAGCCATTCCTGCAGGCGGGTCTTGGCATCCTTGGAGGATCGCGGAATGGCCGCGACGCGCTCGGCGAACAGGCTGCGCACCACCTCGCGGCACTGCGCGAAATCGCTATCCAGGTAAACCGCCGCCACCAGCGCCTCGAAAGCGTCCGCGAGAATCGAATCCCGGCGGAACCCACCGCTCTTCAGTTCGCCGGAGCCGAGCTTCAGCTCGTCGCCGAGCTCCAGTTCGCGCGCGATGAGCGCCAGCGCCTGCCCGTTCACCAGTTGCGCGCGCAGGCGCGACAGCTCGCCTTCGCTGGCGTTCGGGTGTGCTTCGTAAAGCAGCTCGGCGACCACTACGCCGAGCAGTGCGTCGCCGAGGAACTCCAGCCGCTCGTTGTTCGGCTTGCCGGCGCTGCGATGGGTCAGTGCCAGTTGTGCCAGCGCCGGATCGCGGAAGCGGTAAGTCAGCTTGGACAAAAAAACCTCAGTAACCCACGTTGCCCTGCAACGGCACGCTCTTCTGGAAGTGCAGCAGGAAATCGATGTTGTACATGAAGGGCACGCGCTTCTCGTACGTGACGTTCAGCTGCGCGGCGTTGTTGGCGCGCGTGATGGTGATGTCCTTGGGCTTGATGGTAGCGTCGTCCACGTACTGGAAGCCCATCTTGAACATCAGGTCGCGGCGGATGTCGTCCAGGGTCTTGCCCTCGACGCCGGCGCTGGCCACCTGGGTCATCGCCTTGTTCACGCCCATGAACTCGGCATAGGCCGGCACCAGCTTCATGGCCATGTAGCCGAAGAAGGCCACCACCAGCAGCACCAACAGAAACCCGATCAGGGTGATACCCGACTGCTTCGCTTTCATAGTCCCCTCGCTATGCCGACTGGCGGCGGCCCCGCAACGTATGGTGAGAATGGTGCCACGTTGCCGGCCCGCCGGCATCGTGCAGGGCGGATTTTGGCGCCGCGGCGGGCCGGCGTCACGCCGCGCGACCCGACCGCCATCACGCTTTGGTCAATGGATGACGCGGCCCAGGCGGGAGAAGTCCACCCAACCCGCATCGGTGCCCTTCCAGCTGAGCCAGATCAGGAACGCCTTGCCGGCCAGGTTCTGCTCCGGCAGGCAGCCCCACCAGCGACTATCGGTGCTGTTGTAGCGGTTGTCGCCCATCACCAGGTAGCAACCCTGCGGCACCACCGACGGCACCTTGTCGTTGGGGATCGGCGGCGGGCGGTTGTAGGCCGGCATGCGCGCGGTCAGGTGGTTCACTACGACGCCTTCTTCCGTGCGCAGGTGTTCGTTCCACACCGTGGCGCCCATCTCAAGCATCAGGCGGTCTTCGTCGCGCTTGGGGTTGCCCATGTACGGGCCGACCTGGTCCGCGGCGACCGGTTCGCCATTGATCAGCAACTGGTCGCCCTGCATCTCGATGCGGTCGCCCGGCAGGCCGATCACGCGCTTGATCCAGTTCTGGCTCTGCACCGGCGCCTGCGGGTTGGCGCAGGTCTGGTCGCCGCTGCGCACCAGCTGGCCGTCCACGCGGCATAGGTAGCCCGGGAAGCGGAATACCACCACGTCGCCGCGCTTGGGTTCGCCCAGCGCGAGGAACTTGTTGTTGAAGGCCGGCATGCGCAGGCCATAGGCGAACTTGTTCACCAGGATGAAATCGCCGACGTCGAGCGTAGGCATCATCGAGCCGGAAGGAATGCGGAACGGCTCGGCCACGAACGAGCGCAGCAGCAGCACCACCAGCACCACCGGGAACAGCGACCGAGCCCAGTCCACCGGCATCGGGTCCTGCAGCGGCTGCCCCGACGCTTCGGCGCGGGTCTTGCGCCCCTTGTAGAAGAACAGGCGGTCCAGAGCCCAGATCACGCCGAACAGCACCGTGAGGCCAAGCAGAATCGCCGAAAAATCGAAATCCATGAGGGCTCCTTCAGAGCGTGAGTCGCGGATGGGTTCTGCAATGCCGGCCCGTCTCGCCGGCGAAGGTGCGGCAGCCCCCTGTACGTTCCATGTCGTGCACGCTTATTTGTCCACCTTGAGCACGGCGAGGAAGGCCTCCTGCGGAATCTCCACGCGACCCACCTGCTTCATGCGCTTCTTGCCTTCCTTTTGCTTCTCCAGCAATTTCTTCTTGCGGCTGACGTCGCCGCCGTAGCACTTCGCCAGAACGTTCTTGCGCAGAGCTTTCACGGTCGAACGGGCGATGACCTGGGCACCGATGGCGGCCTGGATGGCCACGTCGAACTGCTGGCGCGGAATCAGGTCCTTCATGCGCTCGACCAGGTCGCGGCCACGGCGATCGGCATGGCTGCGGTGCACGATCAGCGACAGCGCGTCCACGCGGTCGCCATTGATCAGCACGTCCACGCGCACGAAGGGGCCCGCATCGAAGCGCTCGAAGTGATAGTCCATCGAGGCGTAGCCGCGCGATACCGACTTCAGGCGATCGAAGAAGTCGAGCACCACCTCGGCCAGCGGCAGCTCGTAGCTGATCTGCACCTGGGTGGCCAGGTACTGGATGGAGCGCTGCACGCCGCGCTTCTCCTCGCACAGCGTGATGATGTTGCCGATGTAGTCCGGCGGCGTAAGGATGTTGGCGACGATGATCGGCTCGCGGATCTCTTCGACCTGCGGCGACGCGGGCAGCTTGGCCGGGTTGTCCAGCTGCATGACGGAGCCGTCGCTCTTGAGTATCTCGTACACCACAGTCGGTGCCGTGGTGACCAGGTCCAGGTCGTACTCGCGCTCCAGGCGCTCCTGCACGATCTCCATGTGCAGCATGCCGAGGAAGCCGCAGCGGAAGCCGAAGCCCATGGCCTCGGAGCTCTCCGGCTCGAAGAACAGCGCCGCGTCGTTGAGGCGCAGCTTCTCGAGCGCCTCGCGCAGCGCGGGGTAATCGTCCGCGGACACGGGGAACAGGCCGGCGAACACGCGCGGCTGCATGGTCTGGAAACCGGGCAGCGGCTTGTCGGCGGGCTTGCCTGCGTGGGTCAGCGTGTCGCCGACCGGCGCGCCGTGGACGTCCTTGATCGAGGCCGTGATCCAGCCCACTTCGCCGGCGGAGAGCTTGTCTAGCTTCTTGCGCTTGGGTGTGAAGACGCCCACTTCGCTCACTTCATGCGTGCGGCCGGTGGACATCACCAGGAGCTTCTCGCCGGGGCGAATCTCACCCTGCATCACGCGCACCAGCGACACCACGCCGAGGTAGTTGTCGAACCAGGAGTCGATGATCAGCGCCTGCAGGCGATCGGTATCACGCGGCTTCGGCGGCGGGATGCGCGCCACGATGGCCTCGAGCACCTCGACCACGTTCTGGCCGGTCTTGGCGCTGACCGCCACCGCGTCGGTGGCATCGATGCCGATCACCGCCTCGATCTCGCCCTTCACCTTTTCAGGGTCGGCCGTGGGCAGGTCGATCTTGTTGAGCACGGGCACGACTTCCAGGCCCATTTCGACGGCGGTATAGCAGTTGGCGACCGACTGGGCTTCCACGCCCTGCGCTGCGTCCACCACCAGCAGCGCACCTTCGCAGGCCGCCAGCGAGCGGCTTACCTCATACGAGAAGTCGACGTGACCGGGAGTGTCGATGAAATTGAGCTGATAGGTCTTGCCGTCGCGCGCCTTGTACGGCAGCGATACGGACTGCGCCTTGATGGTGATGCCGCGCTCGCGCTCGATCGGGTTGCTGTCGAGCACCTGCGCTTCCATCTCGCGCTCGGCCAGCCCACCGCAGATCTGGATGATGCGGTCGGCAAGCGTCGACTTGCCGTGGTCGATGTGGGCGATGATGGAGAAATTGCGGATCAGTTCCATGGAACACGCTGGCTGCGGTCACCGCCTGCGCGGGCGCAGGCAGCGTATCACCGGGATGGCGATACGAACCCGGCATTATCGCATGGAAACCCAAGGCACCGGCAGCTGAACGAAGCGGGGCGCCCGAAGGCGCCCCGTCACATGGATCACTCGTCGTCCCCTTTGGGAAGGGTCAGCCCGACGAAACCGCTCTGGTCGCCGTGACGAACCAGCAGCAGCACGGTGTCGCCGGGCTTGAGACCCTTGGTCGCCGCATGAAAGGCCGCCGCGCTGCCGACCCGCTGCTGGTTGACCATCAGGATCACGTCTCCCGGCTGCAGGCCGGCCCGAGCCGCCACGGATCCGGTGACATCGCCGATCAGCACGCCCTCGCCCGCCTTCAGGCCGAGCTGCTGGCGCGTATCGCTGTCCACGTCCTCCACCGCCAGCCCCAGCGCCGTGGAACCGGTCGCCGCGGCAGGACCGCCACCCACCGCCGGTGCGGCGGACGCTGCCTTGCCGTCGCGCTTCATCTCGCCGATGGTCACCGGTACGTCTTGCTTCTTACCGTCGCGCAGGATGCTCAGCGTCGCCTTGCTGCCCGGCGGCGTGATGCCGACCAGGGGCGGCAGATCGGCCGCCTGGGTGATCGGCTGGCCGTTGTAGCCCACGATGATGTCACCCGGCTTGAGGCCGGCTTTTTCGGCGCCGCTGCCAGGGCTCACCTGGGTCACCGCCGCGCCGGAGTTGCTGCCGAGCTTGAGCGCCTTGGCGATGTCGTCGGTGATCGGCTGCATCATCACGCCGAGCTGCCCGCGGGTGACGTAGCCCTTCTCCTTGATCTGCTTGACCACGTTCATGGCCACGTCGATCGGGATCGAGAACGCCACGCCGAGGTAACCGCCGGTATTGGAGTAGATCTGCGAATTGACGCCCACCACCCGCCCCTGCAGGTCGAACAGCGGGCCGCCGGAGTTGCCGCGGTTGATCGGCACGTCGGTCTGGATGAACGAGGTGTACGGCTGATCCTGGCTGCCCAGGTTGCGACCGACCGCGCTCACGATGCCCTGGGTCACGGTGTAGTCGAAGCCGAACGGCGAGCCGATCGCCAGCACCCATTGGCCCGGCTTGAGGCTGCGCGAATCGCCGACGGTCACGGCGGGAAGGTTGCCGCCCGCGTCGACCTTCAGCAGGGCAATGTCGTATTGCGGGTCGCTGCCGACCACCTTGGCGGTCAGCGTGCGGCGGTCCTGGAGGCGCACGGTGATCTGGTCGGCGTCCTCCACCACGTGGGTATTGGTGAGGATGTAGCCGTCGCTCGAAATGATGAAGCCCGAGCCGAGCGAGGTGCTCTGCTGTTCTTCCGGCGACGGCACCATCGGCATGCCGAAGAAACGGCGGAAGATGTCCAACTGCGGATCGTCCGGCATGGCACCGCGGCCGCGCACCGGAGGGGCGGCCTTGCGGGCGCTCTTGCCGCTGTACTTGGCTTCCACGTGGACCACGGCCGGGGCGTTCTTCTGCACGATGCCGGTGAAGTCCGGCAGGCTGGCCGCAGGTGCCGGCGCGGCGCCGGCCGGCTGCGTCTGCGCCTGCGCTCCGCTTGCCACGGCAAGCGATACCAGCGCACCGCACGCGGCGCGACGCAGGATCGTTCGACTCATGTGTTCCTCCTTGGGTCTGTCAGGCTTGAGGTTTCAGGCTGAAGGTTGGGCTGCCGGGCACGCATCGGCCGGCCCTGTCGAAGGGCCGGCGGTAGATGCGGAAATGCGAACCCGGGCAAAGGCATGCCCGGGCGTCACTGAGCCGGCGGTTCCGGCTGCGGGGCCTGCGGCGCCCGCTGCGTCGGCGACACCAGCAGCAGGTAGCTGCCGTCGCCGTTGTTGATTGCCCGGTAGCGGTCCACCTGATAGGGATTCAGGCGATTGCGCGAGTAGAGGAAGGTCGCCCCGTCGCCACCGTCCACCGTCGCCGAAGCCTGCTGGGTCAGGGCCGAAGGCAGACTGGCGTAATTGTTGAGCCAGGCGGGCGCGGCAGCCGGCGTGTCCACGCGGGAGGCGACGGCCGTAGCCCCGGCCTGGACCGCAGCCGGTCGATGACCGCCCTTGGCGGCGACCTGTGGAGCGGCGCTTTCGCCGCCAGGTCCTGCCGGCTGGGTTACCAGCAGGGCCGCGACGGCCACCGTGGCGGCAATCGCGCCGCCGGCCGACCAGCGCAACCAGTGGCGGCGGCGTCCTGAACCGGCCACGACGGCCGCTTCCTGTTCGATCGCCAGCATGACGCGAGCCGAGAAACCTTCCGAGGCCAACGGGGGCTGCTGCCGGCGCAGGCCGTCACGCGCTACGTGATAGCGCGACCAGGCTTGCTGCAACGCAGCGTCGTGGTCAAGCCGGCGCAGCAGGAAGCGGAGTTCCTCCTGGGTCAGCTCGCCGTCCATACCAGCGGACAGAGTTTCGCGATGGGTGTCAGTCATGGAGTCAGGTCCTCACGGTCCGACAACAGGGGCCGCAATTTCTCATCGATAGCTTCACGTGCCCGGAAGATACGCGAACGCACCGTACCGATCGGACAGCCCATCGCCTCGGCGATTTCTTCGTAACTGAGGCCATCCACCTCGCGCAGCGTGATGGCGGTCCGCAGTTCCTCGGGCAGCGCTTGGACAGTGGAATACACCGTTTGTTCAATTTCCTGCCGCAACAGCTCGCGCTCGGGGGTGGCGCTCTCCTGCATGCGGTCCGAGCCTGGCACGAAGACCGCGTCGTCCACGGCGATGTCATCGGCCGGCGGTCGCCGCCCCATGGCTACCAGGTGGTTCTTCGCCGTGTTCACGGCGATCTTGTACATCCAGGTATAGAAAGCGCTCTCGCCACGGAAGGAGCCGATCGCGCGCCATGCGCGCACGAAGGCCTCCTGGGCGACGTCCTCGCACTCGGCGTAGTTGTTCACATAGCGGGAGATCAACGCGATCACCTTGTGCTGGTACTTGCGCACCAGCAGGTCGAACGCCCGCTTGTCCCCTTTTTGGACCCGCTCGACGAGGGCGCTGTCCAGTTCGTTTTCGCCCATCCGGGCCGTCTCCTTCTGACTCTGCCACCCGCTTGAGGGGATTCCGCCGGCTCGGGACGGTCCGCTATGACAAGGATCGCGCCACCAAGTTCAGTCGCGCCGGAGCTTCTCCCTGCGGAAGAACGATGCCCAGTGCTGGATGGCATTCATCCAGCGGCTTCGGCGACATCGTAGCGAACGCAGCAGGCGTCCTGCCGGCCGACCTCCCGTTGACCGATATAGGGCCTGCCTCGGCCGAGGCAAGCCGGCGGGCCTCAGGCCTCGCCTTCGTCGGCCGTCGCCAGCAGGCGCTGCCGCTCCAGCAGCAGTTTCTCGAAAGCCGGGGTCGGGAGCGGCCTGCAGAACAAATAGCCCTGCAGTTCGTCGCAGCGGTTGGCGCGCAGGAAGTGCAGGTGCTGCTCGATCTCCACGCCCTCGGCCACCACGCCGCGCTTGAGGCGATGGGCCATTTCGATGGTGGCGCGCACGATGGCCTCATCGTCGGGGTCCACCCCGATGTTGCGCACGAAGCTCTGGTCGATCTTGATCCGGTCGGCGGGCAGCTTGCGCAGGTAGTCCAGCGAAGCGGCGCCGGTGCCGAAATCGTCGATGGCAATGCGGCAACCCAGCCGATGCAGCCCGTGCAGGTTCTCCACCAGGTTCGGTGCCGCCTTGATACTGATGCTCTCGGTCACCTCCATTTCCAGTAGGCCGGGATCCAGTCCGCTCTCCTGCAGTGCGGAGGACACCACCTCGAGCAGGTTCGGCTGCATCAGCTGCACCGCGGAAAGATTCACGCCCAGGCGCAGCCGCAAGCCGAACTTGCGCTCCCATTCCTGCGCCTGCCTGCAGGCGGTGCGCAACACCCATTCGCCGATCGACACGATCAGCCCGGTCTCCTCCGCCAGCGGAATGAAGAAGCCCGGCCCAATGAAGCCCAGCTCCGGGTGCTCCCAGCGGACCAGCGCTTCCATGCCGACGATGTCTTCGCTGGCCGCGTCCACCTGCGGCTGATAGAACACGCGCAGCTCGCCATTGTGCTCGGCGTGGCGCAGCCCCGATTTGAGCGCCATGTTCTGCTGCTGCGCCTGCTCGGCGCTGATCTCGTAGATCTGATAGTTGTTGCGGCCCAGGCTCTTGGCCGCGTACATCGCCTCGTCGGCGTGCTTGAGCAGGGTCTCGGCGTCCGGCGCGTCGTCCGGGAAGAAGCTCACGCCGATCGACGCGGTGACCTGCAGCTCGGTGCCATCGTCGATGCGGAACGGCGCCTCCATCACCTGCACGATCTTCTCGGCGATGCGCAGCACGTCCTCGCTCTTGACAATGTGGCGGAGGATGACGACGAATTCGTCGCCCGCATAGCGGGCTACCGTATCCGAAGCGCGCACGCTCGTCCGCAGGCGTTGGGTGGCGGTGATCAGCACCTGGTCGCCCACAGCGTGGCCCAGCGTGTCGTTGATGGTCTTGAAGCGATCGAGGTCGACGAACAGCATGGCGAAGCACTCGCCGGTGCGGTTGGCCTCGCGGATGATCGTGTCCAGCCGGTCGTTGAACAGCAGCCGGTTCGGCAGGCCGGTCAGTGCATCCAGCAGGCCCTCGGCGCGCCCCTGTTCGCGGGTGCGGCGCAACTCCAGCGCATGCGCGAAGCGTGCCGCGGCACAGCGCAATACCGGTTCGATGATGGTCAGTTCGCCGAACGGCTGCCGTGTGCCCGCCAGCAGGGCACCCAGCACGGAGTGCCGCTCGTCCAGCAGCGGCAGGCCGGCGAAGCCGCTGAGCCCCAGCTGCTCCAGCAGAGGATCCATCGCGGCAAGCCGACGTGCGTCGCCGGGATGCAGCATAGCCTGCCCGGAGAGCACCAGCCGCAGGGAGCTCTGCAACTGCGGACTCGGCCAGAGCTGCTCCTCGCCGCTCCACCACTGCGCCAGCTGGAGCGGCGCACCGCCTTCCTCGGGACGAGCGGACCAGACGGCCAGGTAGTCCAACCCCAGCTCCTCGTAAATCATGCGGGCCGCGGTATCGATGCTGTCGTCGCCGCTGCCGGTACCGAATAGCCGCGCCAGCAGGGACAGCGCCACCTCGGCGCGCGCTCCCGCCTTGTCGCTGCGAAAGGCGAACGCCACCGCGTCGGCGCCGGCATGACGGACCGGCCGGGCACTGGCTTCACCGCTGTCGTACCCCTCGCGGGTGCGGCGCCGACAGGGGTGCCAGCGGCGGGAATCGTCGGCGATGGCCTGCTCGGCCGTGACTTCTTGGAATTCGAGCAGCTCCGTCAGCGGCAGGCCGATCAGGCGATCGCCGACCAGCCCGCTGCGTCGTATCAATGCCGGACTGACCTCGAGCAGCCGTCCGCGCGACGTATCGACGATGGCCCATTCGCCGTCCGTCTCATCGAAGGCAAAGCGGTAATCGCCACCCTGCCCCGGCCCCGGGCTGGCCGCGGGCGGCATCGCGCCGGTCCGCTGCAGTCGCCGCCAGCGCGCGATCAGCTCGCTGTCTATCTGGGAGGCATACAGCCAGTCGGATACGCCCGCCGGAAGCTGGGCCGGACGGATGGAGGCGTCTTCGGTCAACACGGCGATCAGCGGCGCCTCGGCGCAGGCCGGCAGGCGCCGGAGCTGCTCCACCGACGCCAGCGCGTCGCGGGCATCGCCCTCGAGCACCATCACGACGAGGGCAAGATCGGCCCGCCCTTCGAGCAGGATGCCGGCATGCGTGGTATCGCGCGCCG
The DNA here is from genome assembly GCF_031954525.1 of Dyella sp. BiH032. Lineage (NCBI taxonomy): Bacteria > Pseudomonadati > Pseudomonadota > Gammaproteobacteria > Lysobacterales > Rhodanobacteraceae > Dyella > Dyella sp. BiH032. The sequence goes on along the minus strand of NZ_CP134867.1, from coordinate 2,125,719 downwards.
AATGCACGGCGAGATGGCCGTCGCGATCCAGCGCGTCGAATACTGCGCGACGCAGCTCGCGCTGCGCCGCCACCACCATGATGCCGGCATGCATCGGCATGGCCGTGGTCAAAGCACCCACCGGCCGTCGCGAAGACGGGGCCGGTGCGCCGGTTTTACCTGGCAGCTCAGCCGGACCACGACATCGCTCAGCCCGTCGAGCAGCGAACCCGGCGCGTCCAGCAAGACGACCCGTCGCACATGCCCTGTCGGCGTGCGTGCCAATTGCCGCAGCAGGGCCACGTCCGGCGCAGCCAGCGGCAAAGGCAGCCGTCGCAGCAGATAGATGCCGAAATGGTTGCTCTGCTGGATGTAGCGCAACACATGGCCGAGGCGCGGATGAAGCGCCTTGTCCGCATGCTCCTCGCGCAGATTCCCCAGCCCTTCCTCCGGGCTCCACAGATAAACGGTCTGGCCCGTACGCCGGACCAGGGTCCGGAACTGCCCGATCAAGGCCTCGCTGTCGACGTCTTCCAGCGCGACCAGGCAGCCGCGCGCGCCCAGGATGCGCTCGAGGACATCGGCGCCCTGCTGGACGGAAGGAGCGGCAATGGACGTATTCATCTGGGGAGTAAGTTACGCGGTCCCGATGGCTTCGCCTAGCGTCCTGGACAGGCTCGCTGGAATCGCGGCCCCGTTCCTTGCGTCAGCGCACAGGCCGCTCTTTTACGCCATTTTCATGCGATCCGGGAGCTCCGCCGGCCATCTCGCAATCCTCGCTACGGGAGGGTATGGTTCGAGCCTTTCCATGCTGGACCAGACCCATGTTCGAAGGATTGCGCTTCAACCACTGGAAGACGAGCCTGGATGACAGCGGCATCGTCACCCTGACGCTCGACCGGGCCAACAGCAGCGTCAACGCGCTTTCGCGCGAGGTGCTCGACGAGCTCGGACAGATCGTGGAGCGCCTTTCGATCGAGAAGCCGGCCGGCGTGCTGATCCATTCGGCCAAGCCTGGCGGGTTCGCGGTGGGGGCGGACATCAAGGAGTTCGTCGAGTACGCCCGTCAAGGCACAGTCCTGCAGAACATCGAGAACGGCCAGCGGGTCTTCGAGTCCCTCGCCCGCCTGCCCTGCCCCACCGTGGCCGCCGTGCATGGCGCCTGCATGGGCGGCGGCACGGAGCTGGTCCTGGCTTGCCGCCAGCGCATTGCCGCGGATGACGAGAAGACCCGGATCGGCCTGCCGGAGGTGATGCTGGGCATCCATCCGGGCTGGGGTGGCACGGCGCGCCTGCCCCGTCTGATCGGTGCGCCCGACGCCCTACCACTGATGCTGACGGGCAAAGCCCTGTCGGCCAGGCGCGCCGCCTCGCTCGGCGTGGTGGACCGTCTCGCGCCGCCCAGTGAATTGCTTGCCGAGGCGCGCGCGCTGCTGCGCCGGCCGCACGTGCGTCCCCTGGCCCAGCGTCTGAAAGCCTGGGCCACCAATACCTGGCCCGCGCGCCAGATCCTCGCGCCGATGGTGATCAAGCAGACCGCGGCCAAGGTACGCAAGGAGCATTACCCGGCGCCGTTCGCGCTCATCAATGTCTGGCAGCGCGGCGGCAGCAGCATCCAGCAGCGACTGAAGCTCGAGGCTCGCTCCGTGGCCAAGCTGGCCGAGACCAGCACCGCGCGCAACCTGATCCGCATCTTCCTGCTGCAGGAACGCCTGAAAGGCCAGGGTGGCGGTGTCGAACACGGCATCGAGCACGTCCACGTGGTGGGCGCCGGCGTGATGGGCGGCGACATTGCCGCATGGGCAGCGTTCAAGGGTTTCCAGGTGACCCTGCAGGACCGCGAGATGAAGTTCATCCAGCCCGCCCAGGACCGCGCACGGCAGTTGTACGAGAAGAAACTCAAGACCGCCGAGAAAGTCGAAGAGACCGCCCGCCGCCTGCGCGCTGACGTCGAGGGCAAAGGCGTGGCACAGGCCGACCTCGCCATCGAGGCCATCTTCGAGAACCCGGAAGCGAAGAAGGCTCTGTACGCCATCATCGAGCCTCAGTTCCAGGCCGACGAAATCCTCGCCACCAATACCTCCAGCATCCCGCTGGACGAATTGCGCCAGGGCCTGAAGGCGCCGCAGCGCTTCCTGGGCCTGCACTTCTTCAATCCGGTGGCGCAGATGCCCTTGGTGGAGGTGGTCCGCCATGACGGCCTCGATCCGGCCGTGGAAAAACGCGCCCTCGCCTTCTGCAAGGCCATCGGCAAGCTGCCGATAGCGGTGAAAGGAACGCCCGGATTCCTGGTGAACCGTATCCTGATGCCGTATCTGCTCGAGGCCATGCGCCTTTACAACGAGGGCGTGCCCGGGCCCGTGCTCGACAAGGAAGCCAAGAAGTTCGGCATGCCGATGGGCCCGATCGAACTGGCCGATACCGTGGGGCTGGACGTCTGCGCATCGGTCGGCAAGGAACTGGCGCCGTTCCTGGGCCTGGAATTGCCGCCCGGCATCGAGGACAAGCTCGCTGCAGGCAAGCGCGGAAAGAAGGACGGGCAAGGTTTCTACGTGTGGCAGGAAGGCAAGCCGCAGAAGCCCGAAGTGGATCCGGACTATGCAGTTCCGGCCGACCTGCAGGACCGCATGCTGCTGCCTATGGTCAACGAAGCGGTCGCGTGCCTTGCCGACGGCGTGGTGGACGATCCCGACCTGCTCGATGCCGGCGTGATCTTCGGCACCGGCTTCGCGCCGTTCCGCGGCGGCCCGATCCAGTACGTCCGCAGCGAAGGCGTGAGCGTGATCAAGGGCAAACTGGAACACCTGGCCCAGCGTCACGGCGAACGCTTCGCTCCCAAGCAAGGCTGGGATCTGCCGGTCCTTGCGCAACCGCCCGAAGCCTGACGCGTAGCCTCATAAGAAAAAGGCCGGCAGCGATGCCGGCCTTTTTTTGGTCATGCGGTGGGAGTGCGCGTCACCACACCAGATCGTCGGGCACGCCATCCTCGCCCACGCCGCCCGCGTTCGGGTCGACCAGTAGCGCAAGCTGGTGCGGATCGATCTCCCGTACCTGCTCGGCGATCGCGCGGGTGACGACCGTGTAGCGGCCATTCTGCTGCACGATGCCCAACTCGCCGGCATTCACGGCCGCCAGTTGGGCCTGATCCAGGTAGACGCGGCGGATCTTGCCTCCGTACTCGAAATGGCGCGGATGCTCGGCATCGTTCTTGTTCAGTGCCTGCCCTTGCAGCAGCTGCTGGATCTTCTGCTTGCGCTCCCGCTTGAGGCGCGCCTGCTCGGCAGCCTCCTGCTCGGCCTGACGCCGCTCGCTGGCCTCCGACTGTGCGCGGATGGCGTATGCCTTGGCCAGATCGATCTCGCCATCGCGCGGCTTCCGCCCCGGCTGCGGCTGTGGCTTCGGCTTGCCGCCTTTGTTCGTGGGCTTTCCGGCGGGCGGCTGGGACTGCCGCTTCTCATCACGGACCTGTTTGACGATGCCGCTCTTGAGCAGCTGATCGCGCAGGGATTCGGCCATGTCGATGAACCTGTCTTGCTGTACGGGTAGTGGAGATTGATCAGTAATGCGGCGGCGGCGGTTCGCTGTGGGGATCGTGCGCCTGGGAAGTGCGCAGCGCCACAAGCTCCTCGCGCAGACCACGGAGCAGCTGTTCGAGGACCAGGACACGCTGGGCCTGCGCGGTTTCCGCAGCCACCAACGCGTTTACCGTATCGTCCAGGAAGGTAAGCCGCACTTCGAGTTCGGTCAGGCGCTGTTCCAGGGAGGCGGACACGTCAAACCCTCAGGCTGCGGCCGCGGCCGATGCCGTAATACGCGAGCCCGGCTTCTTCGACGGCCGAAGGATCGTAGAGATTGCGGCCATCGAAAATTGCCGGACTTGTCAGCGCAGCGCGGATGCGCGCGAAATCGGGGCTGCGGAATGCCTTCCATTCGGTGACGATGGCCAGGACGTCAGCCCTCTCGAGTGCTTGATAAGCGCCATCGCACAGCACGAGGTCCCCGCGGTCGCCGTAGATGCGATGGGTTTCCTCGCGCGCCTCCGGGTCGAAGGCGCGCACGGTGGCGCCGGCCTTCCACAGGGCTTCCATCAGGTGACGGCTGGACGCTTCGCGCATGTCGTCCGTGTTCGGCTTGAACGCGAGGCCCCACAGGGCGACGGTCTTGCCCTGGAGTTCGCCACCGAAGTGGCGCGAGATCAGTTCGAACAGCTTGCCCTTCTGCGCATGATTCACCGCCTCGACGGCGCCCAGCAGCTGCGCCTCATAGCCGACACCGCGCGCCGTGCGCTCCAGGGCCTGCACGTCCTTCGGGAAGCAGGAACCGCCGTAACCGGCACCGGGATAGATGAAGTGATAGCCGATCCGCGGGTCCGAACCGATGCCCTGGCGGACCAGTTCCACGTCGGCGCCGACGCGCTCGGCGATATTGGCGATCTCATTCATGAAGCTGATCTTGGTCGCCAGCATGGCATTCGCCGCGTACTTGGTCAGCTCGGCCGAACGCTCGTCCATCACCACGGTGCGATCGTGGTTGCGGTTGAACGGCGCGTACAGCTTGCGCAGCACACCCACCGCGCGCTCACTGGAACTGCCGATGATGATGCGGTCGGGGCGCAGGCAGTCCTCGACCGCATCGCCCTCCTTGAGGAATTCCGGGTTCGAGACCACGTCGAATTCGACATCCACTCCACGTGCATCCAGTTCGGCCGCGATCGCCTCGCGCACGCGGTCGGCCGTACCCACCGGGACGGTGGACTTGTTCACGACGACCGCATAGCGATCGAGATGACGACCGATCGTGCGTGCCACGCCGAGGACGTACTTGAGGTCGGCGCTGCCGTCTTCATCCGGCGGCGTGCCGACGGCGATGAAGATCACCTGGCCGTGCGCGATCGCCGGGGCGGGATCGGTGGTGAAATCCAGCTGCCCGCTCGCATGGTTACGCTTGACGATGGGTTCGAGGCCCGGCTCGTAGATGGGGATCTCGCCGCGCTTGAGGCGCTCGACCTTGGCGGCATCGATGTCGACGCAGACTACGTGGTTGCCCATCTCGGCCAGGCAGGCACCGGTGACCAGGCCTACATAGCCGGTGCCGAAAATGGTGGCTTTCATCGTCCAGGGATTCCGGGGAAACGACAGACCGCGAATTCTAGCAGGCCGTCTTCACGTATCGCGCCGCGTGCCTTTCCGAAAAGCAACGGGGCGCGAATCGCTTCGCGCCCCGTGCGTGTGACAGCGAAAAAAGCCGCGCTTACTTCGCGCCGCCCTGGTCGCCAGCACCGGCCGGCGTCGGGCCGGTCTTCACCAGGGTCACGTCGAAGATGATGGTCGCGTTCGGCGGGAAGCCGTTCTGCGGCTGAGCGCCGTAGGCGATGTTCGACGGGATGAACAGCTTGTAGTGGCCGCCCACCTGCATCAGCTGCAGGCCTTCGCGGAAGCCCGGGATCACGCCGTTGAGCGGGATCGAAGCCGGACCCTGGCTGCCTTCGTGCTTGGAGGAGTCGTCAAACACGGTGCCGTCGACGAAGCTGCCCACATAGTTGACCTGCACGGTGTCGTTCGGACCCGGGCGGGCGCCGGTGCCCTGGCTGATCACCTGGTACTGCAGGCCCGAGGCGGTGGTCTTCACGCCAGCGGCGCTCTTGTTCTTGGCCAGGAACGCGTCGCCATCCGACTTGTTCTTGGCGGCGACCTTCTCGTACTCGGCCTTGGCCTTGGTCTGCAGATTGGCGACGAAAGCGTCACGCACCTGCTTGGCCTCAGCCTCGGTCATGGTCGGCTTCTGGCCGGACAGGGCGGACTGCACGGCGCGGGCCACGGTGGCCGGATCCACTTCCTCGCGCACGAGCGGAGGCAGCTGGCTGGCCAGGTCCCAACCGACCACGTAGCTGGCCTTGGTCTTGTCGACCGCGCCAGCCGCCGGAGCGGCGGTCTTGGCGGCCTGGGCGTGGGCGCCGGCGGTGAGGCCCAGCGCAACCGCCAGGGCGGCGGCCGTCAGCGTGGGACGCAAAAATTGCTTCATTTGAAACTCCCTCGTTTTTGGATGTCCCGGTGCTCACCGGACGGGCCTCCCCGATGGAGGCAGCGCCACGCATTGTGCGGCGCCTTCCCGGTCTTAGCAACGATTCGGGCCTGGGACCATCAGGCATGATAAAGGTTCAAGCCACGTGACAGTCGTGGCTTTTTGCGAATTCCTTCACGGATGTCCGCCCGGGCGTCCGTCGCGCTCCAGCGTATCCTTCAGCGCCGCCTGCAAACGGGCGTGCACCTGGACCAGTACGCGCCACAGCAACCAGGTGAGCCCCAGCCCGACCAACAGCAGCACCAGCGCCACTTCGCGCGGCGGCAGGATGGTCGACGCCAGCGCGGCGACCAGCAGTCCGAGCACCCACATCGCCGCCAGAGGCACAAGACGTGCCAATACGGACCGGATCTTCACATTGAGCGAACCGCCCACACGTTCCGGAATGCTCAGTTCGGCGAGCAACATGCCGAGCGCGGCCGCCTTCCGATAGGTCGCCACGATCATCGGCAGGGAAAGCAGGGCCGCCAGGGACCATGCCAGCGAGCGCGCGACCGGGGGGCGCTGGGCGAACAGGTCCCAATGGAAGAAGCCGCGGCGGTACAGGAAGGCCATGATCAGGAACACTGCCACCACGAGCATCATGTTGATGATCACGTGCCAGATCAGGCGGCGGATCATCTTCATCACCATGGCGCCCTGCCCGCTCAGGCTCAGGCTACCCATCCAGTCGGTGTACGCGTTGAACATGCCGCTGATGCCGGAAGGCAGGCGGCGGGCCAGTCCCGACGCTAGCGGGTCCGCTGCTCGTATCAGGTACGGCGTAAGAAAGGTGGTGATGGCGGATACCGCCACCGCAACCGGGTAGAGGAAGCTGCTGGTCACCTTCAGGCTCAATCCCAGCGAAGCGATCACGAACGAGAACTCACCGATCTGCGCCAGCCCCATGCCGACGCGAAGGGAAGTCCGTCCGCCGTTGCCCGCCACGAAGGTACCGAAGCTGCAGGTAATCACCTTGCCGAGCACCACGACGATCGTCACCACGGTAATCGGCAACGCGTACTGGGCCAGCAGCGCCGGATCGATCAGCATGCCGATGGCGACGAAGAAAATGGCGCTGAACATGTCCCGCACTGGCCCGATGATCCGCTCGATGCGGGCCACGCTGTCGGACTCGCCCACGATCGCGCCGATCAGGAACGCGCCGAGCGCCACGCTATACCCCATCTCAGACACGAGCAGGCAGAAACCGAAGCACAGACCCAGCACCGCCACCAGCAACACATCGTCGCGGCTGACGCGTGCGATGTAATCGACCACCCGCGGGACCAGCAGCAATCCCACGACCAGCGATACCACCATGAAGAGCATTAGGCGGCCGACGGCTTCCATGGCCGGCCCGGCCTCCAGGTTCCCGGTGCTGGCGATGCCCGTGAGCAGGGCCATCAGCACCACCGCGAGCACATCCTCGATGATGAGAATGCCGAAGATCAGCTGGGCGAAGCGCTCGCGCTTCAGATCCAGGTCGTCCAGCGCCTTCATGATGATCGTGGTGGACGAGATCGACAGCATGGCGCCGAGGAACATCGAGTCCATCGAGCTCCAGCCGAAGAAGCGCCCGATCTCGTAGCCGATCCATACCATCAGCACGATCTCGCAGATCGCCGCTACCAGCGCCGCGCCGCCCACGGCCCTCAGTTTTTTCAGGCTGAACTCCAGCCCCAGGGCGAACAGGAGCAGGATCATGCCCAGCTCCGACAGCGTGCGGATGGTGTCTTCGTCGTGGATGAAGATCACTGCCGAGGTGTACGGCCCGACCACCAGCCCGGCGATGATGTAGCCGAGCACGACCGGCTGCTTCAGGCGCTGGAAGATTACGGTGGTGAGGCCGGCGACCAGCATCACCGTGGCGAGGTCCTGGATGAAGTGCAGATCGTGCATGGAGGCTTCCGTGTCGAACCGAGGACAGACTACATGCAAGGCATGCGCTGCACCGACAGGCACCTACGCGAAGCCGGCTCCGAGAACGCGCGGATGACCGGCCAAACGGCGGTCATCCGCCACCCACATTTGTGAAAAAAATTCTTCGCGGATGCTTGACGAAACCCGGAACCCTATCTATTCTTTCGGGCTCCACAGCAGTGGGGCCATAGCTCAGCTGGGAGAGCGCCTGCATGGCATGCAGGAGGTCGGCGGTTCGATCCCGCCTGGCTCCACCAAAGTTTTAAATCACGTCCCCATCGTCTAGAGGCCTAGGACATCACCCTTTCACGGTGGCGACCGGGGTTCGAATCCCCGTGGGGACGCCAGTTTGAACCGGATGCTTCGCCATGAAGCGACGGAGCCGAGCTGGAAAGCAGGGGCCTCTTTGGCTTGAGTTGTTCGAAAATGCGGAGCGGTAGTTCAGTCGGTTAGAATGCTGGCCTGTCACGCCGGAGGTCGCGGGTTCGAGTCCCGTCCGCTCCGCCACTTTTCCAAGGAACCCGCCTCGCGCGGGTTTTTTGTTGCCTGCGTTTTGCACAGCTCCGTCAGCGCAAGATCGGCGCTTCGCAGACTTACAACTCGTGTCCCGGCGGGAGCTCCACTGGCTTGTGATGCTCGATCGGCTCGAGCGTTCCGCGCGAGTGTCCCTGTTCGGCAAGGTACTCCAGCCAGCGGGAGAGAAAGCCGTTCATGCGCAACCGGTGCTGCAATACCGTGTGCGCCGGAGGAAACGGCCCCAGCACCTGCCACAGGTGGCGGCCTGGATGGCAATGCAACGCCTCGGCGACATGCGCGTCCGTATACATCCTCAACTGCGCCGACGGGGAAGGATGGCCCGTGTTGTCGTCGAGGAAGTCGTAGGTCAGTTCCAGTTCCAGCGTATAGGGGTGCCGTTCCTGCACCTGCAGGCGAACGTCCAGCCCGTCGTCCACGGCCGACACGTAATAGCCCGGCGCCAGTTCGTGCGGTGCGAACAGGTGCGTCAGGCGATGGTAGTTCTCCGCATACAGTCCCATCAGAAAACCGAAGCGATCCGGCAACAGGGACTGGCGACTGTCCAGCACGGCACTCATAAAGACGATGGCTACTCCTCGGGGTCAGAACATGGTCCGCTCGATACCGAAGCGGTCCAGAATCTTGCTCGCGATTTCCTCGATCGACACGTGCGTAGTGTTGAGGCTGGGAATCCCTTCGCGGCGCATGAGCTTCTCGGCCTGCTCCAGCTCCCATCGGCACTGCTGCAGGGTCGCATAACGACTGCCGGCGCGCCGCTGCTCGCGGATCTGCGCCAGCCGCTGGGGGTCGATGGTGAGGCCGAACAACCGGTCCCGATAGGGACGCAGCCGCGCCGGAAGCTCCAGCTTGTCGAGATCGTCGTCGGTCAGAGGGTAATTGGCGGCGCTCACCCCGTAATGCAAGGCCATGTAAAGGCAGGTCGGCGTCTTGCCCGAGCGCGATACGCCGACCAGGATCAGATCCGCCTGCGCATAGTCCACGTCGATGCCGTCGTCGTGGGACAGCGCATAGTTGGTGGCATTGATGCGCGCCTCGTACTTGTCGAAGTCCACCAGGCCATGGGAACGGTTGACAGCCCCCGAGCGCTTGGCGCCCAGCTCATCCTCCAGCGGACCGATGAACGGCGCGAATACGTCCAGCATCAGCGCCCCGCTCCCCGCCACGATCTCGCACAGGTCGCGGGACGCCATGGTGTTGACCACGATCGGACGCTCGCCGGTCTGGGCGTATCTCGTCTTGATACGCAACGCCGCAGCCTCAGCTTTTTGCGGATCGTCCACGAACGGCAGGCGATGCTTGTCGAACTGCACGCCCTCGAATTGGGCCAGGATGCTGTTGCCGATCGTCTCCGCGGTAATACCAGTGGAATCGGAGATATAAAAAACGGTTCGCCGCATACCTGTCCCTGGGGCCTCGATAAAGAGTGGCCGCCACCTTAGCGCATGCGCGAATCCCTGTCTTTGCTTGACCATCTCCTGACTGGTATGCAGTTGGCGCGGCAGTGGGCGTCAATGGTCTTCTTGTGCCCCGCACCATCGGCGGCGGACAATACCAGTTCTTTGCGGCCGCGTTTGCGCGCTGTCACACGCCCTACCCCTATCGCCTTACCCCCTATAGAGCTCTGAGGAGACTCCCTTGAACGATCTGGTGCTTTGGCTCGACTCGCTGCGCATGACCGACCTGGGCAAGGTCGGCGGCAAGAATGCGTCGCTCGGCGAGATGATCGGCAACCTGGCCAAGCTCGGGGTTTCCGTCCCCGGCGGCTTCGCCACCACTGCCGAAGCCTTTCAGCAGTACCTGGACAAGAGTGGGGTGGCCAAGCGCATCCAGGCTCGCCTGGCCGATCTGGACGTCGATGACGTCGACGCCCTCACCACCGCCGGCAAGGAGATCCGCGAGTGGGTCACCGAGACGCCGCTGCCGGCCGACCTCGATCAAGCCATTCGAGGCGCCTACGCAAAGCTCTGCAAGGACGCCGGCGCGGAGAACATCGCCGTGGCCGTGCGCTCCTCTGCTACCGCCGAAGACCTGCCCGACGCGTCCTTCGCAGGCCAGCAGGAAACCTTCCTCAACGTGGTCGGCATCGATGACGTGCTGCACAAGGTGAAGGAAGTCTTCGCCTCGCTCTACAACGATCGCGCCATCGCCTATCGCGTGCACCAGGGCTTCAAGCACGAAGACGTGTTCCTCTCCGCCGGCGTGCAGCTGATGGTGCGCTCGGACGTGGGCGCTTCCGGCGTGCTGTTCACGCTGGACACCGAGTCCGGCTTCCGCGACGTCGTATTCGTCACCGGCTCCTATGGCCTGGGCGAAATGGTCGTACAGGGCGCGGTGAACCCCGACGAGTTCTATGTCTTCAAACCCACGCTCAAGCAGGGCAAGCCGGCGGTGCTGCGCCGCCAGCTCGGTGCCAAGCAGCTGCGCATGGTCTATTCGTCCACGCCGGGCGAGCGCGTAAAGACCGAGCCGACGCCGGACGAGCTGCGCCACCGCTTCTGCATCACCGACGAGGACGTGCAGGAATTGGCCAAGCAGGCGCTGATCATCGAGCAGCACTACGGCCGCCCGATGGACATCGAATGGGCGAAGGACGGCCATACCGGCAAGCTGTACATCGTGCAGGCCCGCCCGGAAACGGTGAAATCGCGCGCCCATGCCACGCAATTGGAGCGCTTCCATCTCGCGGAGAAGGGCAAGGTCCTGGCCGAAGGCCGCGCCATCGGCCAGAAGATCGGCGCCGGCAAGGCGCGCGTCGTGCGCAGTCTTGCCGATATGAACAAGGTGCAGCCCGGCGACGTGCTGGTGGCCGACATGACCGACCCCGATTGGGAGCCGGTGATGAAGCGCGCCTCCGCGATCGTCACCAATCGCGGCGGCCGCACCTGCCACGCCGCGATCATCGCGCGCGAACTGGGCGTGCCCGCGGTGGTAGGGACGGGCAATGCGCTGGAAAAAATCCCTGATGGCATGGACGTCACCGTGTCCTGCGCGGAAGGCGATACCGGCACGATCTACGAAGGCACGCTGAAGTTCGATCGTGTCACCGCCGACCTGGGCGACATGCCCGAGGCGCCGCTGAAGATCATGATGAACGTGGCCAACCCGGAACGCGCCTTCGATTTCGGCATGCTGCCGAATGCCGGCATCGGCCTGGCCCGCCTGGAGATGATCATCGCCAGCCACATCGGCGTGCACCCCAAGGCCTTGCTCGAATACGCCAAGCAGGATGCCGCCACCAAGGCGAAGATCGACGAACGCATCGCCGGCTACGCCGACCCGGTGTCGTTCTACGTCGACCGGCTGGCGGAAGGCATTGCCACCATCGCCGCCTCGGTCTTCCCCAAGCCGGTGATCGTGCGCTTGTCGGACTTCAAGTCCAATGAGTACGCCAACCTCCTGGGTGGCTCGCGCTATGAGCCGCACGAAGAAAATCCGATGATCGGCTACCGCGGCGCCAGCCGCTACGTCGACGCAGGCTTCGCCGAATCGTTCGGGCTGGAATGCAAAGCCGTCAAGCGCGTGCGCGAGGTGATGGGCCTGGACAATGTGTGGGTAATGATCCCCTTCGTGCGCACGCTGGGCGAAGGCCGCAAGGTGGTCGAGGTGCTGGCCAAGAACGGCCTGAAGCAAGGCGAGCGCGACCTGAAGATCATCATGATGTGCGAGGTGCCCTCCAACGCATTGCTCGCCGATGAGTTTCTCGACATCTTCGACGGTTTCTCGATCGGCTCCAATGACCTCACCCAGCTCACCCTGGGCCTGGACCGCGATTCCAGCATCGTCGCCAACCTGTTCGACGAGCGCGATCCGGCGGTCAAGAAGCTGCTCGCCATGGCGATCAAGACCGCTCGCGAGAAAGGCAAGTACGTGGGCATCTGCGGCCAAGGCCCGTCCGACCATCCGGATCTCGCCGAATGGCTGATGGACCAGGGCATCGAATCGGTATCGCTGAATCCGGACACCGTGGTGGATACTTGGTTGCGGTTGGCCAAGAAGAAAGCCGGCTGAGCGCCAGGGAAAAAGAAAGCTCAGGAAGGGCGGTGGCGACACCGCCCTTATCTTTTTGGAGTCGCAGTCATTCGAGCATTTAGGACTGAGGGGCACCGCCGTTTCGTACCTCTTCGATGGCCCCTGACAGGACCGTCTTCGATCCTTGGCAGACTTTTCCGGGCACCGGGAAAGCCCGATGGCACGTAGCCCGGGCTTTCCGCGATTCATGAATCGCTCCCCCCGCGCGCGGGACGCGATGGTGTCCGGCCTCGCCACGGAGCAACCACGTGTCCACCGAAGCCTTTAGCCTTCCGCGCAAAAGCGTGGGAACGGCGCCGACCGCCGCCAGCGAAGACACCTTGCAGCAGAGTGTGATGCTGCTATGCGAGCAGCATGGAGTGAGCAGGAGCGAGCGAGCCGTCTTCGCGGGGCTGCCCGTGTCGACGCCGCTGGAACCAGGACTCGCCTTAGTCGCGCTGGAGCGTGCCGGGCTGTCGGCGACCATGGTCCTGCGCAAGGCCGCGAAGATCTCGGAGCACCTGTGGCCCGTCGTCCTGTTGCGCAAGGACGGAGGCGGCTGTCTCTTGCTGGATCGATCCTCCGGCGAGAACGGCCCCATCTATCGGGTCGTGCTGCCCGAACTCGGCAGAGACCCTGTGGCACTAGACGCCGATGAGATGGATGCGCTGTACGCCGGTGCTGCCATTCTCGCCAAGCCTAAGGGCACCGTCGGCGAGAACGGCAGAGACACCGGCCTCCCCAAGAGCCGCCCTTCGCACTGGCTGTTCGGCACTTTGTGGCGTTACCGCGGTTACTACGCCAATGCTGCGATCGCCACCTTGCTGGTGAACGTGCTTTCCCTGGCCAGCATTTTCTTCACCATGAACGTCTACGACCGAGTGGTCCCGAACTTTGCCATCGTGACCTTATGGTCGCTGGCCATCGGCGTATCGCTCGCCATGATCTTCGAAGGCGTGACGCGCTACATCCGCAGCTACCTGCTGGACCTTGCCGGCAAGAAGGCCGATCTTGCGGTGGGCAGCATGCTGTTCCAGCAGGCCATGTCCGTTCGCATGGAGCGGAAGCCAGCGTCTCCCGGCACCTTCGCCAATCAGTTGCGTGAATTCGATTCGGTGCGCGACTTCATCACTTCCGCGACGCTTTCGGCGATTGCCGACCTCCCCTTCGTGCTCCTGTTCGTCGGCGTGATCTTCGCCGTCGGCGGTCCGCTGGGATGGGTGCCTGCGGCGATGATTCCCCTGATCGCCCTGATCAGCGTGTGGGTTCAATGGCCGCTCGCGCGGATCATGAACGAAAACCTGCGGGAGTCCTCGCTCAAGCAGGGCGTATTGATCGAATCACTGGAAGGTATCGAGACGCTCAAGGCCGTCTCGGGCGAAGGCTTCATGCAGCGGCGCTGGGATACCTTCAGCGCGCTGTCGGCGGCCACGTCGATGAAATCGCGCCATCTATCCGCGACGGCGACGGGCATCATCGCTTTCCTTCAGCAATTGCAGACCGTGGTGCTCATCGTCATGGGCGTCTACCTCATCGAGGCAAAGGAACTTACCCAAGGCGCACTCATCGCCACCGTGATGCTTTCCGGCCGCGCACTCGCACCGCTAAGCCAGGTAGCCGGGTTGGCCATTCGCTATCAGCAGGCCAAGGTCGCTTACCGGTCCATGGATCAGTTGATGGCGACACCGACCGAACGCGATAAGGAGCGCGATTATCTGGCCGGCCACACCTTGAGCGGCGGCATCGAGCTGCGCGACATCGGTTTCGGCTACCCGGTACCGCCCGATCGGCCTTCCCCGCCGCCCATGCTGGATCGCATCAGTTTCAGCGTGGCTCCTGGCGAGCGGATAGGCATCCTCGGCAAGGTGGGTAGCGGCAAGTCCACGCTATTGAAGGTGATCGGCAGACTCTATGAGCCCACCAAGGGGCAGCTGCTCGCCGATGGACTCAATGCCTCGCAGCTGGATGTCGCCGACTGGCGCCACGCAGTGGCCTATGTCGGCCAGCACTCCCGCCTCTTCTACGGCACGCTGCGCCAGAACGTCCTCATCTCGCGACCGGACGCCTCGGCCGAGGCATTCCTGCGCGTACTGCGTCTCACGGGTCTGGAGGATATGGCCTCCCGCCACCCGCTCGGGATCAATCTGCCGATCGGCGAGACAGGCGAAGGCTTGTCCGGAGGACAGCGACAGATGGTCGCGCTCGCCCGTGCCTTGATCGCCAACCCCAAGGTGCTCCTGCTCGACGAGCCAACCAGCGCCATGGATGCGCAGACCGAAAGCCAGTTTCTCGAACAACTCCAGCACGCACTGCAGGACCAGACCGTCCTGATGGTGACGCATCGGCCATCGGCTTTGAGGTTGGTCGAACGCGTGATCGTGATCGACGAGGGCAAGATCGTCGCCGACGGGAAGAAGGCCGACATCATGGCTCGGCTTGCGTCAAAGAAATCCTCCTCTGCCGCTCCAACGCCACAGGTGGCGAGTCAAGGAGGGCTCGACGCATGAAAAAGAAGAAGCACTCGGCCACCCTGCAGCCGGGCGACATCGCTTACGTCAACGACATCCGGCAGGCCATGCTGGCACATTCCACGCCTCGCATGAACGCCATGCTCTATCTCATGCTGGTGATACTGATATGTGCCATGAGCTGGGCCGCGATCGCGCGCGTCGATGAAGTGACCAGGGCGGAAGGACGCATCGTCGCCTCGGGCGGCGAACAGAATATCCAGAGTCTCGATGGCGGCATCCTGCAGGCCTTGCTCGTGCGGGAAGGCGATCTGGTCGAACAGGGCCAACCGCTGGCGAAGATCGACCCAACACGTGCCGAAGCCGGCTATCGCGAAGTCCGTTCCAAGGTCATCGGCCTGCAGGGCAACGTGGCACGACTGCGTGCCGAGGCCTATGACCAAGCCCTGGATTTTTCGGAAGAGGTCCGCAACGAACCCAAGGTGATTCAGGAAGAAACGCAGGCCTTCGAGGCACGGCGCAGGTCCCTCGACGAAAGCGTCGCCTCGTTGCAACGAAGCTTCGACCTCGCAACCAAGGAACTGGCGCTTTCGGAACCTCTCATGCGCAAGGGACTAGTTTCGGAAGTCGAAATCCTGCGCATGCGCCGCGACGCCAACAACTACAAGATGCAGATCGCGGAACAGCGCAATCGCTTCAAGGCACAGGCCAACTCCGAGCTCGCACAGGCGGAGCTGGAGCTGGCGCAAACGAAGGAACGCCTGGCAGGCAATGCCAGTGTGGTGGAGCACACCCTGCTCGCCTCCCCCGTCAAAGGCGTGGTCAAAAACATCCGCATCAAGACCATCGGGGGCGTGGTGCGGCCTGGCGAGACCATCATGGAGATATCTCCCGTCGACGGACGACTCCTGGTCGAGGGCAAGATCAAGCCGGCGGACGTGGGCTTTGTGCACATCGGCCAGGCGGCCACGGTGAAGATCTCGGCCTACGACTACGGCATCTATGGCGCGCTGAAGGGCAAGGTGGAGCTGGTCAGCTCCGACACGCTGGAAAACGAAAAGAAGCCAGGCGACGACACCACCTATTACCGCGTGCTGGTGCGCACGGACGGGGACTCGCTCATGGTGGCCGACAAGCCATTGGCCATACGTCCCGGCATGACGTCGACCATCGACATCCGCACCAGCGACAAGACCATTCTCGACTACTTGCTCAAACCAGTCTTCAAGGCCAAGGAAGCCTTCCGGGAGCGATAAAACACGTCGGATCGGGAACTATCCCTACACCGGCCTGTCTCGCATCGAGGCAACGATGCCTACGGGTTGGGAGAAGGATCATGCAGCTGCTCAGATCGTTTCTGCGCCGAAACCGCGGGTTCCTGGCATTCCTGCTGTGCATGCTGGTGTTCCGCAGCGCAGTGGCGGACTGGAACGTGGTCCCCACCGGCTCCATGCAACCCACCATACGCATCGGTGACCGTATCGTGGTGGACAAGATGGCCTATGACATGCGCATTCCATTTACGCATGTCTCGCTTCTGCATCTGGGAGATCCGAAGCGCGGCGATATCGTGGTACTGGAGTCGGAAGCAGCGGGGGAACGCCTCGTCAAACGTGTGATCGGCGTTCCCGGGGACATGGTGGCGTTGCGCGGCAATCGCCTGTTCGTCAATGGACGCGATGCGCATTACCGGCCGACCCACGTCACCGGCATCGATGACGACACCACCGATCCGGCCGACTATGTCCTTGAGGAGACCGCAGACGGCGGACACCCCGTGCGACTATCCCGATTCCATGCGAGCCCGATGCGCGATTTCGGCCCCGTGGTCGTCCCCCAGGGACGCTATCTTTTGATGGGAGACAACCGCGACAACAGCGCGGACTCGCGCTACTACGGCTTCTTCCCACGGCAGGAAATTACTGGGCAGGCGACACGCGTGGCGGTATCGCTCGATCCCGCCAACCACTATTTGCCGCGGCACGGCCGTTACTGGAGCAAGCTGGAGTAACCACTTCCGCGCGCCCAGCAAACAGCAAGCCGAAAAAGCAAAAGGCCCCGATCGGGGCCTTTTGCATATCTGGCGGAGAGGGTGGGATTCGAACCCACGGTACGCTTGCACGTACGCCTGATTTCGAGTCAGGTACATTCGACCACTCTGCCACCTCTCCGAAGGGGTCACACGGTGGTCCGCGCGAGCCGGCGATCATACGCGAGACGGTTCGTCGTGACAACTCCCCGGACATGGGGCATCCTGCGCGCACACGTCCCTCCCGGCAGCCCATGATCGAATTCGGACACGGTACCCACGTCGGCCTGCGGCGTGCGCGCAACGAAGACACCTATTACGCCGACGCCGGCCTGGGCCTGTTCCTGGTCGCCGACGGTATGGGCGGTCATCAGCATGGCGAGGTCGCCTCGGCCTTGGTGCGCGACGCGGTGACCGATCTTGTGACCCGCGGGCACACCCTCGTCGAGGCGATCAAAGGTGCCGATGAGCGTCTCATGGCGCAGACGCGGAACTACCGCGACCCGCTTCCGATGGGTACCACCATTGCGGCGCTGCGGTTGAGTCCGGCCGGCTACGAGGTAGCCTGGGTCGGCGACAGCCGTATCTACCTGTGGAAAGACGGCCTGAAGCAGATCAGTCATGACCACTCGCTGGTTCAGGAACTGGTGGCTGCAGGCACGCTCGATGCCAGCCAGGCCGCACGCCATCCGCAACGCAATGTCATCACCCAGGCGCTGGGGATCACGGCAGTGGATCAGCTGCATATCGGCCTGGCACGCGGGAAGCTCGAGCCAGGCATGGCATTCCTGCTTTGCAGCGACGGCTTGACCGAAGAAGTCAGCGATGCGGCGATTGCCCGCGTCGTGGAGCGCCGCGATATCGCCGCGCAGGAATGCGTGGACCACCTGCTGCTCGCCGCCCTGGACGCCGGCGGCAACGACAACATCACCGTGATCCTCGCCAGGATCGATTGATGCCTCTCCGCGAAGCCTCACGGCCTAGCCGGCGGCCACCGCCGCATCCGCCACAGGCGCCTCCTCCTTGCGCCAGATACTCGTGCCGCCGGCGCTCTTGTCCAGGGCATCCAGGCGCCGCTCGTGCGCCGTCAGCTCGTCCTCGGTGGCGCGCAGCACCTTTGGCCGCCGCGTGAGTACCGCAGGCATCACCACCTGCGCGGCACCACCCTGCTCCGGCGCAGCTTCGAATCCCAGGTCCAGCGCGACCTGGCCCGAGGTCATGGCGAGGTACACCTCGGCCAGCAGCTGGGCGTCGATCAGGCCGCCGTGCAGATCGCGCGCCGAGTTGTCCACGCCCAGGCGCTTGCAGAGCGCATCGAGGCTGTTGCGCTGGCCGGGATAGCGCTCCCGCGCCATCACAAGCGTGTCGATCACCGGACAATGATCGGCGATCCGGCCATAGCGCTCACCGACGCGCGCCAGTTCGGCATCGAGGAAGCCCACGTCGAACGTGGCGTTATGGATGATCAGTTCGGCGCCCTGGATGAAGGCCAGGAACTCCTCCACCACGTCCGCGAAGCGTGGCTTGTCGAGCAGGAACTCGTCCTCGATGCCGGTGACCTGCTTGGCGCCTTCGTCGATCAGGCGGTCCGGATTGAGGTAAGTCTGGTAGTGGCGCCCGGTGGGTCGGCGCTCGACCATCTCGACGCAGGCGATTTCGATCAGGCGATGCCCCTGGCGGACTTCGAGGCCTGTGGTTTCGGTGTCGAGGACGATCTGCCTCATCGCTTGCTCCTGTACTGCTCGGCCTGTTCGCGGGCGGCCACGTCGACTCGCTCGTTCTCCACGTGGCCATTATGGCCGCGCACCCATTGCCAGCGCAGCTGATGCGCTCCCGCGGCCGCGGCGAGCCGCTGCCACAAGTCTTGGTTCTTCACCGGCTTCTTGTCGGCAGTCTTCCAGCCATTGGCGATCCACTTCGGCACCCACTCCTCGATGCCTTGCATCACATAGCGGGAGTCCGTGGTGAGGAGCACTTTGCAAGGGCGCTTCAGTGCCTCGAGCGCAGCGATGGCCGCCATCAGCTCCATGCGGTTGTTGGTCGTCTCCGGTTCGCCGCCGGCGATCAGGCGTTCCGTCCCCTTGGCGCGCAACAGGGCGGCCCAGCCGCCCGGCCCGGGATTGCCGAGGCATGCGCCATCGGTAAAAGCTTCCACGTCGGTCATCGTTACCTGCGTTGATGTTTCATGCGTCGGACGAGGCGTCGCGCCTCGCACCGGGTGCCAGTTTCACATTGACCGGCGCGGGCACCAGCGCCGGCTTGAGCTTGGGCAGTATGGCCACCCGGCGCTGCTTCCGGGCGATCAGCCAATAGGCGCCGCCCAACGGATGGGCGCCGCGCGCCCGTCTGCCCGCATTGGGCCAGACATGACCTACCCGCTCCACGCGCTCGATGTCGAGCTCCGCCCCCCGCACCCAGCGTTCCAAGATGAGCGGCGAGGTCAAGGCAGGCATGGTGCCATGGCGACGGTGCCAGTAGACCCAGGGCAGCCATGCGCTCAACGGATGCAACCCGCTCACCACCAGCACACCGCCCGGCGCCAGCACCCGGCAGGCCTCCTGCAGCAGGGCTTGCGGCACCGGCGCTACCTCCACGGCATGGCGCAGCAGCACCAGGCCGAAAGCGTCGTCCACGAAAGGCAACGGTTCGTCGGCCCGGGCTTTGACGTCGCCCTGGAAACGCGTACCCACCAAGCGCATCCGGGTCCAATAGCCGAGCAGCGGCAGCACCGGCGGGTGGTCGTGCGACAGCGCCGAGAGCAGCAGGGCGTGCGACCCCGCGCAACGCTGCAGGTGCGGCGCCATCGCTGCGGCCTCCTCCGCCAGGAGGTGGCGAAGATGAGCGCTGGCGTAGATGTCTTTGTCGCGCTGCGGCATGGAAGATCGGACGGGTACGTTCAAGCGCTGAGTGTAAACGCTGGCACCGGGAACCGGGCCCCTGTTCACACCGCCGCGCCCAACCGCGACACAACACTGAACGCGGCCGGCGCCGGTTAACGGCTTGCTAACGAGCCTCCGCCCCGCCCGCTTTATAGTCCCCCACTTCGCGCAAGCCGGGAGGCCTGCGCCAGTCGATACGAAACCGCAGAGGTGCCCCCTTGCACGTCGTACCGTTACCGGCGCTCGCCGACAACTACATCTGGCTGTTGTACGACGATGCCGGTAATGCGCTCGTGGTCGATCCTGGCGAAGCTACTCCTGTGGAAACCGCGCTGGCCGCACGCAAACTGCGCTTGCGCGCCATTCTGCTGACGCACCATCACAACGATCACATCGGCGGCGTCCAAGCGCTGCTCGCGCGTCACCAAGTTCCCGTGTATGCCCCCCGCGACGACCGCATCGCGCATGTCTCCCACCGCGTCGACGATGGAGACACGGTAACGCTGGACAAGCCCACCGCTGCGTTTCGCGTGCTGGAGATCCCCGGCCATACCCGCTCCCATATCGCCTACGTCGGGGAAGGCCTGCTGCTTTGCGGCGACACGCTCTTCAGCATGGGCTGCGGCCGTCTGTTCGAAGGCACGCCCCAGCAGATGCTCGCGTCGCTGGACCGGCTCGCCGACCTGCCGGGCGACCTCAAGGTGTGCTGCGCGCACGAGTACACCGCTTCCAACGGACGCTTTGCGCAGACCGTGGAACCGGCGAACTCGGATCTCCTGCAGCGCATCGAGCAGGTGCGCACCCTGCGCGAACGCGAAGAGCCGACCCTGCCGGTGACTCTCTCGACCGAGCGGGCAACCAACCCTTTCCTGCGCATCGACAGCGAAGACGTGGCGCAGTGGTGCTCCCGCCACGGCGCCGCTGCCGACCGCGTCTCGCGCTTCGCGACTCTGCGCGCTGCCAAGGATGAGTTCCGCGCATGACACGCCCCACTCTTCGCCTTCTTCCCGCGACGGTCACCCTGTGTCTTGCCGCCTGCGCGAGCGCTCCGCCCTCCCAGCCTTCGGCACCCGCTTCCGTGAACGTGGTAAAGCCTGCGGCGCCCAAGCCGAGCATCAGCAATGTTCCCGGCCACGTGGGCGCGGCGGAAACGCCGTCGGACTCGGCCAACGTGTGGGATCAATTGCGCGGCAGCTTCCAGATGGCCGATTGCGATGCTGATCCGTCCATTACATATTGGGCGCGCCGGTACACACAAAGCCCATCGGTATTCGAAGCGCAGATGCGCGAGGTGATGCCGCGGTTGATGTACGTACAGCAGATCGCCGCCAAGCATGGCGTGGCGGGCGAGTTTGCCCTGCTGCCCTGGGTCGAGAGCCACTACCGTCCGGTGCCGGGAAGCAAGGGCAATCCGGCGGGCATGTGGCAGATCATGCCGGTGACGGCCAATGCCCTCGGCATGCGCGTGGACAAGAATTTCGATGGCCGCCTGGATATGCCGGCCGCCACCGACGCGATCATGGCGCTGCTCAAGCGCTATCACGACGATCTTGGCGACTGGCGCATGGCCGACTATGCCTTCAACGCCGGCGAATTCGCCGCCCGCAAGCTGCTCGATCGCTACGGCATGCCGGGCGAGGAGCCGGCCATTCCCAAGATGCCGGTCAAGCGCATCACGCGCGAACATCTGGCGAAACTGCTTGCCATCTCCTGCGTCGTACGCGACCCGGGACGCTTCAATGTCCAGTTGCCGCTGATCGCGCCCGAACAGCAATTGGTCTCCGTCCCCGTCGACCAATCGATGCCGATCGCCCAGGCCGCCAACCATGCGGGCATGTCCGTGGACGAATTGAAGAATCTCAACGCGGGCTTCCGCAACGGGTACTTCGACAAGCGCGCGGCTTCTTACCTGGTCATGCCGAGCGGTCGCGTGGAGCAGTTCCGCAATGCCCTGCTGCAGAACGGCAGCAACGGAACGACTGGCTCAGACAGCAGCAGCTTCGCCGCGGCGTCGAGTGGCCCGTCTGCTCCGCTGGAGGATGGCGGAACCGCGGCCGGCAAGGCACAGGCGACCCGCACCCGGACCCACACGGTGAAATCCGGCGAAACGCTGTGGAACATCGCCCGCCGCTATTCGCTCGACGTGGACCAGATCAGGCGCTGGAACGGTTTGCAAGGCTCCACGCTTCGTCTCGGCCAGGTACTGAAGCTCGACGCCCAGGGCTGATGCCCGCTGCCGCCATCGCAAAACCGGCCTGTTACACTGCCCGCGACGCGCCTGGGCGCGCCATGGCCCGGAGAGGACGCATGGGATTCCTGCACGGCAAGCGCGCCCTGATCGTCGGCATCGCCAGCCAGCGCTCGATCGCCTGGGGCATCGCCAACGCGATGCATCGCGAAGGCGCGCAACTGGCCTTCACCTACCAGAATGACCGACTCAAGGATCGCGTCGACGAGGCGGCCAACGCCTTCGGCTCCAACATCACGCTGCCTTGCGACGTCTCGGACGATACGCAGATCAACCAGCTCTTCGCCGAATTGGGCCGCCACTGGGATGGCTTCGACATCCTCGTGCATTCGGTCGGCTACGCGCCACGCGAAGCGTTGCAGGGCGAATTCCTCGATCAACTTACCCGCGAAAGTTTCGCCATCGCACACGACGTCTCCAGCTACAGCCTCGCCGCACTGGCCAAAGCAGCGCGGCCACTGATGGGTGGCCGCGGCGGCGCCATCCTCACCCTGAGCTACCTCGGTGCGATACGCGCGCTCTCCAACTACAACGTGATGGGCCTGGCGAAAGCCAGCCTCGAGGCGAACGTCCGTTACCTCGCCTACAACCTTGGGCCTGAAGGCACCCGCGTGAACGCCATTTCCGCGGGCCCGATCAAGACGCTCGCAGCGGCCGGCATTTCCAACTTCCGCAGAATGCTGGACCACGTCGAAGAGAACGCGCCACTGCGACGCAGCGTCACTATCGATGAAGTCGGCAATGTCGCTGCGTTTCTATGCTCGGATCTCGCTTCGGGCATCACGGGCGAAGTCACTTATGTGGACAGCGGCTACAACATCCTGGGGATGACCGGAGTCTGACCACGGATTGACGGGGGCAGAACAAAAAAAGGCGACCCGAAGGTCGCCTTTCTGTTTCTGCGCCCGCCGCGAATTACATGCGGTCAGTGGCAACCTTGATCTCGGTCTTGGCCTTCAGCGCATCGATGAACGCCTGCGTGGCCGACGCTCCGTACACCCGAGCCATCTGCTGGCGGAGCATATCGCGCTGCTGGGCCGGGACCTTGGAGAGATCGGCATCCTGCACCTTGTCGAGCGCCAGCAGGACGTAGGAACCATCCTGCTGCGGCACGCTGGCGAACTCTGCCTTCCCTTGCGCGGGGTGCGGCAGCTTGAAGGCTTCAAAAAGCACTTCCGGCGGCACGTCGCCCAGTCCGCGGGTGGCTTCGTCAGCCTTCCGCAAGGGGGCGCCGACGGAAGCGGCGATGGCTGCCATGTCCTCGCCCTTCTGCAGGCGAGCCAGCAGATCATCCGCCTTGGCCTTGGCCGCGGCAGCCACGCGCTCGTCCAGGACCTTCTGGCGCACCGCGTCGCGCACCTCGGCCAACGGCTTGGGCGCGGCGGCCACATGCTTGTCGACGTGGATCACCACGGCATGGTCGTTGCCCAGATCGATGAGGCCGGAATTGTTGCCCTGTGCCAGCACGTCGTCGGCGAACGCGGCCTGCACCAGCTTCGGGTTCGAGGCGATGCCGGTGCCGCCCTGGCGCGAGAACAGCTCGGAAGTCTTGATCGGCAGCCCGAGCGCCTGCGATGCCGGTTCCAGCGAGCCCGGATTCTGATAGGCGCTGTCGGTCAGCTTGCCGGCAATCTCATTGAACTTGCGGTCGCGCTCACCCGTCATCGCCTCCTTGGCGAGCTGGTCGCGCACTTCGGCGAACGGCTTGGCCTGGCCACTGCGGATGTCGCGCAGCCACAGCACATGATAGCCCTCGTCGGAAAGCACCGGCTTGGAAATCTGGTCCTTCTGCAGCGCGAACAGTGCTTCGTCGAAGGCCGCGTTGGCCACGCCCTTCTCTAGCCAGCCCAGATCGCCACCCGTGCGCTTCGAACCCAGGTCGTCCGACGACTGTTCGGCGAGCTTGGCGAAATTGTCCGGCTTGGCTTCGCCCGCGATCTGCTGGGCCTTGGCCAAGGCAGCCTTCTGCTGCTCCGGCGTCGCGTTCTTCGGCACATTGACCAGGATGTGTGAGACGAGACGCTGCTCCGGCAACACGAAGCGCTGCTTTTCCTGCTCGTAGCGCTTCTTGAGGTCATCCTCGCTGGGCTCCGCGTCCAGCTTGAGATCACCACCGGTCACTTCGATGTACTTCACCGAGACCTGCTCGGGATTCACGAAGTCGGCTTGATGAGCCTTGTAGTACGCATCGATCTGCGCATCGTCCACCTTCGCATCGGTCAACGCCGGACGCGGCAGCGCGAAGAAGCGCAGATCGCGACGCTGCATGCTGAGGTTGAGATAACGATCGATATCCGCATCGGTGATGACCGTGGACGCATCGATCGCATCCGGCAGTTGGGCCACAGCGAGCTCGTTGCGCAGCTCCGCCTCGAACTGGCCGGAGGTCTTGCCCATGCCGGTGAGGAAAGCGCGATACAGGCCTGGGTCGAACTTGCCGTTCTGCTGCAGGCCCGGGAAGGCCAGGATGCTGTCGCGCAGTTGCTGATCGGAGACGCGCATGCCCATGTTGGCAGCCGCATCGAGCAGCAGGCGCTGGTCGACCATCGCGTTGACGATGCGCAGCTTGTTCTCGGGCTTCTCGAACGCCGCCGCATCGAACTGCTCTCCCTGCTGCTGCATCATCTGCTGGCGCAGGTTGTTCATGCGCTGCTGGAAGTCCTGCTGGGAGATCTCATGCTTGCCGACCTTCGCCACGAAGGTCTCGGTCCGCGATATGAAGTACGACTCGATACCGAAGAAGGAAATCGCGAAGACGCAAACGCCCAGAATGACGATGGACGGCCATCCGTGAAGCTTGGTACGTAGTGCCTGCAACATGGGAATCTTCCCGTCAGGGTTGATCGATGCGCCCTACCCGGCGCGGTCCATAAAAAGCAAGGGCGCCACGCGGGCGCCCTTGCGAACTGTGGCGGAGCGGACGGGACTCGAACCCGCGACCTCCGGCGTGACAGGCCAGCATTCTAACCGACTGAACTACCGCTCCGCAGTTTTCTGGTGGGTGCTGTAGGGATCGAACCTACGACCATCGCCTTGTAAGGGCGGTGCTCTACCGCTGAGCTAAGCACCCGAAACCAAGCGGTCAGCCGCTTAGTTTAGGGCATCCTTGAGGGTCTTGCCAGCCTTGAAAGCCGGAACCTTCGAGGCCTTGATCTTGATCGTCTCGTTGGTGCGCGGGTTGCGGCCGGTACGAGCGGCGCGCTTGCGCACGGTGAAAGTGCCAAAGCCCACGACCGACACATCGTCACCCTTCTTCAGCGCCTTCTGCACGGTCTCGAAGAAAGCCTCGAGCGCGCGGCCAGCGTCAGCCTTGGTGAGTTCGGCCTTCTCGGCAATGGCATTGATCAGATCGGTTTTATTCATTGAGACACTCCCTTAAACGATTATGCGGCCCGCGTGGTCAGTCTGGGACGAGACGACGCCGACTAGAGTTGGTTGGCGACCAGGTGTGGGGCGCCGCCCCGCGACCCCGCATCGATGCGCTTCCGACGACGCGCGTGGATTGCGGTGCCGCCTTTATACCAGTGCCCCCTAGGGTCCGCAATATAAGCAATACCAAGGCTTTCAGGCTCTTTGCCACGTTCAGAAGCACTTGCATTACAGGGTTCGAAACGTTACGCAGCGCACACGCGGAACGCTCATCTGCGCATAAAAAAAGTGGCATGCCAGGGGCATGCCACTTTCGATGATCAACCGATCGCGACGCCGCTCAATGGGGGCGCGCGGGCGTCTCGGCAGACTCGTCGGCGCTCTCCACCTTCTCCACCGTCGCCGGCGCCGCTTCCTCTTCCTTGGCCTGACGCGGCTGCAGTGGACGCTCCAGCGCGATGTCGAGCACTTCGTCGATCCAGCGAACCGCATGGATGTCGAGCTGGCCGGTGATGTTCGACGGAATGTCCGCAAGGTCCTTCTTGTTCTCTTCCGGGATGATCACCGTCGTGATGCCGCCACGGTGAGCCGCCAGCAACTTCTCCTTGAGGCCACCGATCGGCAGTACGCGGCCGCGCAGGGTGATCTCGCCGGTCATCGCCACCTCGGAGCGCACCGGCACCTTGGTGAGCGCCGACACCAGCGCCGTGCACATGGCGATGCCCGCGCTCGGGCCGTCCTTTGGCGTCGCACCTTCCGGCACGTGGATGTGGATGTCGTAGTTCTGATGGAACTCCGGATCGATGCCCAGGTTGTCCGCCCGCGCACGCACCACCGAGAGCGCCGCCTGGATGGATTCCTTCATGACGTCGCCAAGCTGGCCGGTGTGCACCAGCCGGCCCTTGCCCGGCACGATGGAGGCTTCGATGCTCAGCAGATCGCCACCCACCTGCGTCCATGCGAGGCCGGTGACCAGACCGACTTCGTTCTGCTGCTCCTTGCGGCCGAAGTCGAAGCGGCGCACGCCGAGGTAATGCTCCAGGTTCTCCGAGGTGACCTTGATCGCCGAAGGCTTCTTGGCCTTGGTCGCCTTCGCGGCCTCGGCCTTCTTGGCCTCCACCTTCTTGCCCTTGGCCTTCTTCACTTCGCCCAGGGTGAGCTCCTTGACGACCTTGCGGCAGATCTTGGACACCTCGCGCTCGAGATTGCGCACACCGGACTCGCGCGTGTAGTAGCGCACGATGTCGCGGACGGCTTCGCCGTCGACGCTGAGCTCGCCTTCCTTCAGGCCATTGGCCTTCAGCTGCTTCGGCAGCAAGTACTTCTGCGCGATCGCCATCTTCTCGTCCTCGGTGTAACCGGGGATGCGAATGACTTCCATGCGATCCAGCAGCGGCCCGGGGATGTTGAGCGAGTTGGCCGTGGCGATCCACATCACCTCGGAAAGATCGAGATCGACCTCGAGGTAGTGATCGTTGAACGTGTGGTTCTGCTCGGGATCCAGCACTTCCAGCAGCGCCGACGACGGGTCGCCGCGGAAGTCCATCGACATCTTGTCGATCTCATCCAGCACGAACAGTGGGTTCTTGGTGCCGACCTTGTTCAAGTTCTGCACGATGCGGCCAGGCATCGAACCGATGTAGGTGCGGCGGTGACCGCGGATCTCGGCCTCGTCACGCACGCCGCCCAGGCTCATGCGGACGAACTTGCGGTTCGTCGCTTTCGCGATGGACTGGCCGAGCGAGGTCTTGCCCACGCCCGGCGGACCGACCAGGCAAAGGATGGGACCCTTCATGGTGTTCACGCGCTGCTGCACGGCCAGGTATTCGAGAATGCGTTCCTTGACCTTCTCCAGACCGAAGTGGTCGGCGTCGAGCACGTCCTGCGCCAGCTGCAGGTCCTTGCGCACCTTGGTGCGCTTCTTCCACGGCACGCCGACCAGCCAGTCCAGGTAGTTGCGCACCACCGTGGCCTCGGCCGACATGGGCGACATCTGGCGCAGCTTGCCGAACTCCTGGCGCGCCTTGGCCAACACCGCCTTGGGCATGCCGGCGTTGTCGATCTTCTTCTGCAGCTCCTCGATCTCGTTCGGGCCTTCCTCGCTCTCGCCGAGCTCCTTCTGGATGGCCTTCATCTGCTCGTTGAGGTAGTACTCGCGCTGGCTCTTCTCCATCTGCGACTTGACGCGACCGCGGATGCGCTTTTCCACCTGCTGCAGATCCATCTCGCCGTCGACCAGCCCGATCAGCAGCTCGAGACGTTGGCCGACGTCGGCCGTCTCCAGCACTTTCTGCTTGTCGGCCATGCGCACAGACAGGTGGGCCGCGATCGAATCGGCCAGCCGCGACGGATCGTCGATGCCGGACAGCGTCGCCAGCACTTCCGGCGGAAGCTTGCGGCTCTGCTTCACCAACTGCTCGAACAGCGACACCAGCGTGCGCGATACCACGTCGAGCTCGCGCTCCTTGGCGCTGTATTGCGGCTCGATGATGCGGGAGGTGGCCATCAGCATGCCGCCCTCCTCCTGGTACTTCTCGACGGACACGCGTGCCTGGCCTTCGACCAACACCTTCACCGTGCCGTCGGGAAGCTTCAGCAGCTGCAGCACGCCCGCCAGCGTACCGATCTGGTGGAGGTCGGCCACGGCCGGATCGTCGATGTCGGGGCTCTTCTGCGCCACCAGCAGGATCTGGCGCTCGCCCTCCATGGCGCGCTCGAGCGCGCGCATGGATTTATCGCGACCGACGAACAGCGGGATGACCATGTGGGGATAGACCACCACGTCGCGCAGCGGCAGAACCGGAAGCGCGTCCAGGGTGGCACCCGTGGCGACGGGAAGGGGGGCATTTTTTGCCATGTAAATGGTTCCCTCGGGGGACTGAAGCGACTACGCCCCGACACTGCGCCGGAGGCATCTGATCGTCAAGTGGAGGCCGGGGCGCCCGCGCACAAGTGCGCATGGCGCAACGGAAACAAAAACGGCCCCGACAGACGCCGGGGCCGTTCGTTCAGCCTTGCGAGGCGCAGGCTGCTCAGGCGGCGTCGCCGCCCTCGCCCGCCACGCGCTGCTGCTGCAGGTTGCCGCGATAGATCAGGTAAGGCTCGGCCTGGCCGTTGATGACGGCGTCGTCCACGACCACCTTGCTCACGTGCTCCAGTGAGGGCAGCTCGTACATGGTGTCCAGCAGCACCTGCTCCAGGATGGTGCGCAGGCCGCGGGCGCCGGTCTTGCGCTTCAACGCCTTGCGGGCGATGGCCTGCAGGGCCTCCGGGCGGAACTCCAGCTCCACACCTTCCATCTCGAACAGCTTCTTGAACTGCTTGGTGACGGCGTTCCTGGGCTCGGTCAGGATCTTGACCAAAGCGGCCTCATCCAGCTCGTCCAGGGTCGCCACCACCGGCAAGCGGCCGACGAACTCCGGAATCAGGCCGAAGCGGACCAGGTCGGCCGGCTCCACGTCCGCCAGCACCTTCCCGAGGTTCTCGGTACGTTCCTTGCTGCGCACCTCGGCGGAGAAGCCGATGCCCGTGGTCTCGGAACGCTGCTGGATCACCTTCTCCAGGCCGGCGAACGCGCCACCGCAGATGAACAGGATGTTCTTGGTGTCCACCTGCAGGAATTCCTGCTGCGGATGCTTGCGGCCGCCCTGCGGCGGGACCGAGGCCAGGGTGCCCTCGATCAGCTTCAGCAGCGCCTGCTGCACGCCTTCGCCCGACACGTCGCGCGTGATCGACGGGTTCTCGCTCTTGCGCGAGATCTTGTCGATCTCGTCGATGTAGACGATGCCCGACTGCGCCTTGTCGACGTCGTAGTCGCACTTCTGCAGCAGCTTCTGGATGATGTTCTCCACGTCCTCGCCCACGTAGCCGGCTTCGGTCAACGTGGTGGCATCGGCAATGGTGAACGGCACGTTGAGCAGGCGCGCCAGCGTCTCGGCGAGCAGGGTCTTGCCCGAGCCGGTAGGGCCGATCAGGAGGATGTTGGACTTGCCCAGCTCGACGTCGTCGCTCTTCTGACGCGACTCCATGCGCTTGTAGTGGTTGTACACGGCCACCGCCAGCGCTTTCTTGGCGCGGGTCTGGCCGACCACATACTGGTCGAGCGTCTCCATGATCTCGCGGGGCTTGGGCAGCTGGCTGCGCCCGGAGGCGGCCTTCTCCTCCAGCTCCTCGCGGATGATGTCGTTGCAAAGCTCCACGCACTCGTCGCAGATGAACACGGACGGACCCGCGATCAGCTTGCGCACTTCGTGCTGGCTCTTGCCGCAGAAGGAGCAGTAGAGAATCTTGCCGCTGTCGTTGGAACGGCCCTGCCGCTCGTCAGTCATGCTGTAACCCTGCTGTAAATCGGTTGCGAAGCGAGAATAGCACAGGGTTCCGCGTCCGATTCCAGACGCAGAACCTGGCTTTCAAGCACTATAACGGCCGTCTATCAGGCCGACTTGACCGTTTCGACGGCGCGGCGGTCCAGCACCTGGTCGATCAGGCCGTACTCGCGGGCGGCCTCGGCGCTCATGAAACGGTCACGCTCCATGTCCCGCTCGATCTTGTCCAGCGGCTGGCCGGTGTGATGTACATAAATTTCGTTAAGACGGCGACGCAGGTACAGGATTTCCTGGGCCTGAATCTCGATGTCCGTCGCCTGCCCGCGGGCGCCGCCCGACGGCTGGTGGATCATCACGCGCGAATTGGGCAGCGAGTAGCGCTTGCCCTTGGCGCCCGCCATCAGCAGCAGCGACGCGGCGCTGCAGGCCTGGCCGACGCACATCGTGCTGACGTCCGGCTTGATGAACTGCATGGTGTCGTAGATCGCCAGGCCGGCGGTGACCGCACCGCCCGGGCTGTTGATATACAGATGAATGTCCTTGTCCGGGTTCTCGGACTCCAGGAACAGCATCTGCGCGACCAGCAGGTTGGCGACCTGGTCGTTCACTTCGCCGACAAGGAAGATCACGCGCTCCTTCAGGAGGCGGGAATAGATGTCGTACGAACGCTCGCCGCGCGCCGTCTGCTCGACGACGATGGGGACCAGGTTGAGGTTCTGGATCGGGTCCATGGCCATGCTTGTCGCTCTCCGGTTAATTCGCCTGCTTGTGCTCGGCAGATCGTGCTGGAAACCGCGAAAAATCGCCATCCGGGCGGAATTCGCGCTCCCAAGGGGCACGGCTCACGTCGTCACCCGTTTCGCGGCCGGGCCCACCGGGGCCGGCCGCGACGACTTTCATCCCCATCTGGGGCGTGGGGTCGAGCGGGTGTCGAAGGAAACCCGCCTCAGGCGCTGACCGGGCGCATGACCTCGTCGAAGCTCAGGTTCTCGTCCGTGGTATTGGCGTGATCCGCCACCCACAGCGCCACCTGATCTTCCATCACGCGGTTCTGCAGCCCGGACATCAATTGGGGGTCGGAGTTGTACAGTTCAATGACCTTCTCCGGCTCCTCGTAGGTCGACGCGATCGCGGCCAATTGTTCGGCCAGACGGGTACGGTCGAGCTTGAGCTCCTGCTTGCGGGCGATTTCGCCCATCAGCAGGCCGGCGATCACACGCTTGCGCGCCATCGGAGCGGCAGCCTCGATCAGCTGCGGCGGCGGCTGCTGGCCGCGCGGCACGCTGCCGGCGGCGAGGTTGTGAGCCTCGGACTGCACCATGATGTTGGGCACGTCCAGGCTCTCGTGCGCCTCGGACAGCTTCTCGGCCACCTGGGACTTCAGGCGGGCCATCAGGGTGGCCTTGAGCTCGCGCTCCAGGTTGTTGCGCACTTCCTTGCGGAACTTCTCCAGGTCGCCGTCGACGATGCCGAACAGCTTGGCGAATTCGGCGTCCACAGTCGGGAGCTTCTGCTCCTGTACCTTCACGATCTTGAACGTGACCTTCGCGGTCTTGCCGGCGAGGTTCTCGTTGCGGAAGTCGGCCGGGAATTCCACGTCCGTTTCGAACTCTTCGTCCGCCTTGCGGCCGGTCAGGGCCTCGTCCAGGGCCTTGAACAGGGTGCCCGAGCCGAGCACGCTGCCAGCGCGCTCGAGGCCCTCGGCCGGGAAGCGGTAGTCGCCGGCGACGGCGGCGTACTCGAACATCACGAAATCGCTGTCGGCCGAGGCGCGGTCCACCTCATCGAAGCTGCGGCGCTGGGCACGCAGAGTCTCGATCATCTTCTCGATGTCGGCATCGGTCACCTCGGCCACCGGACGCTTGATGTCCAGGCCGGCGACGTCGATTTCCGGGAACTCCGGCATGATCTCGAAGGTAGCGGTGTAGGTGATCTCGCCGTTTTCCGGGTTGCCGGTGGTATCCACCGCCGGATTGGCGATGGGGCGGAGATTTTCCTTCTCCACCGCCTCACGCAGGGTCGTGCCGATCAGGTCGGAAAGCACCTCGCCGCGGACCTGCGCGCCGAAGCGCTGCTGGATCACCGCCGTCGGTACCTTGCCCGGGCGGAAGCCCTTCAGACGCACCGTGCGGCCCATCTCGGCGATGCGCGCGCTGACCTGCGATTCGAAGCGCTCTGCCGGAAACTTCACCGTGAGCTTGCGCTCGAGCTTGCCAACGTTTTCAACCGAAACCTGCATGACGTCTCCTGAATACCCGAAAGTGCGCGCCGAAGGCGCCCGGCGGCCTCGCCGCCCGCAAAAAGCCTTTTCGATAAGGGAGATGGTGCGAAAGGTGGGACTCGAACCCACACGGGGGTTACCCGCCAGAACCTAAATCTGGTGCGTCTACCAGTTTCGCCACTTTCGCATCGAACCAACCTAGAAAAGGCCCTAACCTGCGGATAGATGGGGAAATTCATACAGGCCGACGACCTGCCTCACCCCCCGACCGTACCCGGGCCCCTCGCCCTAAGTCGATGATTCCCTTACACGAAAGCGGGCCATTTTACGGTTGCGTGCAGCGGCAAGACAAGCGAATCCGGCCAGACGCAAGCATGCGTATAAAGATGTCGCCCGCTCAAGGGTTTGCGCGCCGGCAGCCGGACAGGTCCATGCCGCCCGCCGGTCTCAGAGCTCCCGGAGAACCCGGAAACCGACGCGACCGCTGCGTACGCTCCCCTCAGCCCCCTGCCGATAGGCCGAGCGCACCTGGTCTGGCGAGCTGCCCCAGGAGCCGCCCCGCACCACCCGCGTCGAGCACCCCGGATTCACCCAGGCGCTGCCGTCGGTGGGCGCACGCACATAGCTCTCGTGCCAGCAGTCCAGTACCCATTCCGAGACGTTGCCGTCGATATCGAACAAGCCGTAGGGGTTGGCCTCGAAACTCATCACCGGCGCCGGGCCCCAGTAGCCGTCGCGGTACTTCTCGAACGCGTTGCTCCAGCGCCGCCCGCTCTGTGAACGATCGCCCGCGCCTGTGAGGTTCTCCACCTTGCGCGTGGGCGCGCCGTCGCCCCACCAGTACCGGGTAGTCGTTCCGCCACGCAACGCGTATTCGAACTCTGCCTCGCTCGGCAGCCGGTAACGCTTGCCGGTGCGCTGACTGAGCCAATCGGCGTACGCCTTCGCGTCGTTCCAGGAAATATTGACCACCGGCAAGCGGTCGTCGCCGGTCGCACGCCCCGCGTAGTCGCTCTGCCAGGTGGCATCGGGGTCGTCGCGCAGCGCGCCGCTGCGTTCGTCGTACACGCTGGCGCCGCCTAGCTTCACCGATTCCGGCTGGTAGCCGCTGGCCCGGACGAATTCGCGGAACTGGCCGATGGTGATCTCCGAGCGCGCCAACGCGAAGCCTTTGCCGATCGTCACCTCGTGCTGAGGACTCTCGGTGTTGCCGCGCCCCTCTTCGGAGTCCGGCGCCCCCATCACGAAACTGCCCGTGGGAACGACGACCATCGCCGGCGTCTGTCCAGGCAGATCCACGTAGCGATCGGTGAACACCTGCCCCGGCTTGTAGCTGGCGTACAGGCGCGCATTCGTCATGCGTTCCTGGAAATCGTTGAGTCCGGCCAGGTCCGGCGCCAGCTCCTTGGCCTGCCCCGCCAGCTGCTGGGCCAGCGCGGGATTGCCCGCATCCAGCGCGGAACGTGCCTGCGCCAGCAAGCTGGTCGCGCGCTGATGGCGGATGCCGTCGACACGCCCCTGCACATCTTGCAATGCCGGCGACCCGGGCAGAATCGTCGCCGCCTCGGTCAGCGCATCGCCCGCACCCTTGAAATCGTTGGTCGCCACCGCGGCCAGCGCCCGGTCCAGCACCGCGCGCTGCACCTGGACGATGCCTTGCGCGGCCATCGCATTCTCGGCGTCCAGCTGCTGCACCTGCCGATACAGCTCCAGCGCGTTGCCGCCCTTGGGCTGATCCACCTTGCCCTGCTGCAGCAGCGTGGCCGCCTGCGCCAGCATCGGGCGCACCTGCGCCAGTGTCTTGAGCTTGTCCTCGATCTGCGCCACGTCGTCCTTGCTGTCGGGAACATTCTTGAGCGCGTCCAGCAGATCCTTGGCCGACTCCTCGTCGCCGACCAGGATGTCCTGCCCGATCTCCGCCACCAGGCGCGCACGTACTTCATAAAGTCCCTGCGCGGCACGCCGGCTGTCCGGCTTGAGCTTGAGCGCCTCGGCGAACAGCGCCGCGGCGCCGTCCTTGTCGCCTGCCAACTGGCCGTTGCGCAGCGCCTTCGCTGCCTTGTCCAGCAAGGCCTCGACTTCCGGCGTATCGGCGCTCTTCTGCTCGGGCAGGTCCTGGTCCTTCTTGCCCATGCGCGCGACGATCACTTCGGTGGGCGCCAGCGTCAGCGGCGGGCCGGCATCCAACTCCGCCTGCGCCGTAGACGCGGCCGACGCGCGGCCCGTGCCCAGCGGCGCCGCCACCGGCCCCAGGTTCATCGCACGCTGCGTCTGCGTCCGCGCGGGGTCCACATGGAAAACGCGCGGAAAGAAGTGATACACCAGCGCCATCCCGAGCACGACCACGCCAAGCGCTCCGCCCAGGGCGCGTTGGCGTCGTACGGTTTCCTTGCTCGGCATGGTGGGCGTCCTTGGGGCGGCCTGCTAAGGTGCGCCGCTAACCATAGGCACAAACTCCTGACAGGACAATGAGCGATGCATGTCCGTCAGGCTGCTAAGGAAGCATCGATGCAACTCCCCCTCACCCCGCCGGCGGAATGGATCACCAGCCGCGACGCGCTCGAGCAATGGCTCACCGCGCTGCCCGCCGACGCCGCGCTCGATCTCGATACCGAGTTCATGCGCCGCAATACCTTCTATCCGCAACTGGCGCTGCTCCAGCTGGGCTGGAACAAGCGCTATGCGCTCGTCGATCCGCTCGCCTTCGATATCGGCGACGCGCTTCGTCCGCTGCTCGGCCATGGCCAGTTGCTTACCGTCATGCACAGCGGCAGCGAGGACCTGGAAGCGCTTGCTCCGCTGCTGCCCGGCGGTCCGGCCAAGCTTTTCGACACGCAGATCGCCGCCGCCTTCGTCGGCATGGGACTGGGCATCAGCTACCGCGCCCTGGTCGCCGAACTGGTCGGCGCAGAACTCGACAAAGGCGAAACCCGCTCCGACTGGATGCAGCGTCCGCTCACCGATTCGCAACGCGCCTACGCCACCCTCGACGTGGTCTATCTGGAACCCGTTCGCGAGCAGTTGGCCGAACGCCTCGACCAGCGCGGCCGCGCCGCCTGGCACATGGAGGACTGCGAGCGCCTCAAGCGCCGCGCCTGCGTCCGCGAAGGCGACTCGCAACCGCAGGAAAATTTCCGCAGCGCTTCCGACTGGCATCCCGCCCAGCAGGCGCGCCTGCGCCGGGTTCTCCTGTGGCGCGACGCCACCGCGCGCGAGCAGGACCGTCCCCGCCCCTGGCTGCTGGAGGACGCGCAGGCCATGAACCTGGCCCAGCTCCCGCCGCAAAGCATGTCGGAGCTCGACAGCCGCACCCGCGGCCAGCGCGCCCTGCGCGCGCCACAGCGCACCGAGCTGTTCCATCTTCTGCAGCAGCCCATCACCGACGACGATCTCGCCGCCACCGCCCCGATCCCGGGCACCCCGCAGGGCGAAGCAAAGAAGGCCCTGGCCGCCATGAAGGACGTGGTGGACGCCACCGCCCTGGAGCTGGATCTGCCCGCCGGTCTGCTTTGCCCTCGCAAGGTGTTGGAAAACTATGTCGTCACCCGCCGATGGCCGGACTTCCTGGAAGGCTGGCGTCGCGACTTCCTCCACGAGCGCCTCGCCGGCCGCCTGCCGGACTGAGCGAAACGCCCAGGGGGCTTGGCGGACGCCCAACCCCGCTGCTAGTATTTGCGGCTCGCGTGGGGCGGTAGCTCAGCTGGGAGAGCGTCGCGTTCGCAATGCGAAGGTCGGGAGTTCGATCCTCCTCCGCTCCACCAATCCGATCCAGACAAACAGCGCCTCGCATCCTTGGATGTCGGCGCTGTTTTGTTTTGTGCGTATCGATGGCCAAGTGCGCTTCGCTGCCGGCGTGACCATACTCTTTCGGAACCGCCCCGCACCATCGCTGTCCGACACGCAGTCACGGAACTGGGCCCATCAGTCGCTACGCATTCACCACACGGAGACACCTCCAGTGACGTGAAGACCGTACCCATACCTGCATCGCCCACCGCCAAGACAGATGGATTCAGACGCGGCGAAGCGATACCAGTTTCTCGTTCAGGGCCTGACTTCCAGCCCATACCCAGCCTTACCGCACGATGCTAGGTTCCGGCGCCAACCTGCCTCACAGGGGACCGATCGTGCGCACGACTCGTTCGCTCTTGCTGGCCTCGGCCATCGCTGTCGCGTTGGCTACATCCATCGGCGAAAGCCGCGCGCAGGAAGCCGGCGCGACGCTTTCAGCCCGCCACGCGAAGATCGATGCGATCTTCGCGCCCTGGAAAGGCACCGCCACTCCCGGCTGCGCGGTGGGCGTCTCGCGCAACGGCACGCTCGATTATGCGCAGGGCTACGGCATGTCGAACCTCGAGTATGGCGTGCCGATCACACCGCAGTCCGTCTTCCACGTCGCCTCCATCTCCAAGCAGTTCACGGCATTCTCGATCGCCCTGCTCGTACAGGAGGGCAAGCTGTCGCTGCGCGACGACGTGCGCGAATACGTGCCCGAACTGCCGGACCTTGGCAAAACCATCACCATCGAACACCTGATGCACCACACCAACGGCCTGCGTGAGCAAGGTCAGTTGCTCAACATGGCAGGCTGGCGCAACGACGACCTCTATACGCAGGGCGACGTGCTATGGGCACTGTCGCGACAGCGGTCGCTGAACTTCGATCCCGGCAGCGAAGTGGTGTATGGCAACGCCGCCTACACGCTCCTGGCCGTCATCGTGCAGCGCGTTTCCGGCCAGTCGCTGCGAGACTTCGCAGACGCACGCATCTTCAAGCCGCTCGGCATGGACCAGACCCGCTTCCTGGACGACTATGCGGAAATCGTGCCCGGCCGCGCTTCCGCCTACAGTCCGCGCAATGGTGGCGGCTGGGTGACGAACGTTCCCCACATTACCCATTACGGATCCACCAGCCTCAATACGACGGTCGGCGATCTGTTGAAGTGGGAACAGAACCTGGTCGATGCGCGCGTCGGCGGCGAGAAAGCAATGGCGATGCTGCAGACGGCCGGTCGATTGAACGATGGCACCAGCACCGGCTACGGCGGCGGGCTGCGCATCGGCGAATACCAGGGTCTGCGGTTGATCAGCCACGACGGCGCCGACAACGGCTTCCGGTCCGATGCCGTGCTCTTTCCCGACCATCGGGTCGCAGTGGTTGCCCTGTGCAACGGTTCCACCATCGCGCCGGCCGATCTCACGCGCAAGGTCGCGGCGGTCTACCTGGGCGATCGCATGAAGGACACCACCCCGCCCGCGATTTCGCTCCCGCCCGCGTCCATCGCACCATGGGCGGGCACGTACTGGAGCCCGCAGACGGACGAGATCGTCCGGCTGGACTTTAAGGATGGCCAGCTTCGCCAGATCGGCGCCACTACGGCCCTGCTGCCCATCGGCAATGGGGTGTTCCGACCGGCGGACGCCGCGCAGGCAACGCACGAGTGGCGCTTCACATCAGCCGGTGGAGGCTCGCCACGCTTGCGCATCCGCGACTTCTGGCCGACGACGCGCGAGTTCGTCCGCATCGACGAACCCATGCCTTCGCCGGCGGTGCTGGCTACCTTCGCCGGCACATATCGCAGCACGGAGCTGGACACGACTTACGCCGTGCGCGTCAAGGACGGCAAGCTCGCCGTCCGCTGGCCTCGCCGCGACGAAGTGAACCTGGACGCCATGGGCGGCGACCGCTTCATCGGCTCGCTCGGTACGGTGACATTCACCCGAGCGGCATCCGGCCAGATCGACGGATTGACCATCAGCAACCGCCGGTTGCGGCGGCTTCGCGCGGACCGGATTGAAACACCCGCACAAGCGGTATCGCTCGCTGGGCAGGCGGCCAGTTCGGACGACCTGGCCAGCCGGTGAAAGCACGGCCAGGTTTTCAGAGCCAGGGAGCACTGCTGCCGAAGCCCGATTTGCACACGACGGGCGGCTCTTTCAGCAGCGGCCCGTCGGCGAAGTACCGGCGATAGATCGCTTCCGCTTCGGCAAGGCCTTCGGTCATCCGTTCCGCCGAGAGCATCGGCTCGCGCGTCTGCATATTGAGCAGCGTGTATTCCACCTGGATCGACCTTTCCGCCCGTTGGGCGAGAGCCGGCTCCGCACCCTTCTGGAGCACGCGTTTCATCACGTACACCTCGTAAAGATCGTCGTGCGTGATGGCAGAGAGCAACTCGAAGGTGTCGACAGGTCTACCGCGCGCCAGCAAAACCACCACACGCCAGTCGCCGCGGCTCATCGCCTCGGCGATGAGCCGCGGCGCATCCTGCCGATAGCCATCGAGATCCTCGCGGGAGTAGCGGATGTCACCGTCGTCGAAACTCCCCTGGAGGTAGCACAGCTGCGCCTCTGTATTCCCCGCGCGTGCCGCGGCGCGCGCGGCTTCGAAATAGCGGCGAGAGGTCTTGGCGTCGCCCGCGCAACCGGCGAACGGTTCATTGAGGCCAGCCCGCTCCACATCCATTCTCATCGCCCTGGATCGACATGCTTCCGCAGCCTCGGTTGTCGCCCCATCCTTGAACGCAGCCTGGCAGGATTCGTCCATGCGCCGGCTGGCCTGCATGCGGAACTGCAGGTGATAGCAGTACCTCGCGTGCCCGAAGGCGGCCGTCAATCCGCCCGCATCCGGTTCTACCGGAGACGACGAACGGAAACCGGATTGAACCGCCGCATCCAGCCCCGATAGCGCCGGCAGGTCGGCAAAGGATGGCGACGCCGGCTTGGCCGGCGCGGTCGGTCCGCCGTCCACACGAACGGCGTGCTTCGGTGCAACCGCCGGCCCGCACGCGGCCAACAGCATGGCCAGCATTAGTGGCGCCCCTGGGAAGCCCCCATAAGCCTTGAGCACATGAACTCCCTTCGCATGCGCGTCGCACGATGTCATCCGGACCTCTCTCTATCGAACGCCCTGTAGCTGAGCGAACGTCCATACGCCATGGCGTGACAGGCAAAAGCGCTGGCTATTCGAGGAGACCGCAGCATGGCGTTCACGCCCTCGGGCGGTGCCATCCTCTCATGAGTTGCAGCAGCCCGGTGCTCAGCGGGCGCCGTGCTTCGCTTCGGGGGCCGCCGCCGCTTCGTGCTGCGCGCAGGCTTCGTGATCTCCGTGCAGCCGCGCGTGCCACGGCATCGGCATGGCGAGCGGCGGCATCTCCGCCGCCGGCGCCACGCTGTGGATGCCATCGTTACCGGTGCGGCGCTTGCTCACCGAGCGCCACACCACCGTCGCCATGCCGCCGGCCGAACCCATGCCGCCGGCGATGAGCCAGGCGGTACCGATGCACAGAGGACACATGATCCATCCTCCGCGTCAGTCGCCAGAACAGCAGGTTGGCTTGGTGATCACACCTGGCCATGCCCCGACGCCGCCGGGAAGCATGTCGAAGAAATGCCATAGCGGGCAGAAATCGTCACCGGGACTGAAGCCTGTGTCCGACACCCGCAGGATGGCGTCGCCCTCGCGGCGGAACACCGAGACGCCGGGTAGCCATCCACCATGGGTGGAGGTGTAGCCCATGTCCTTCGCAAAACTCGTTCCCGCGTGACTCACCATGGGGAACTTCCAACCGCGGCTTTCGGCGAACTTTTTCTGCACGGCCGGCCGGTCCGGACTGGATACCGCGAAACCTGCGCGCGTCACCACGTGCTGGTGAATGCCGTTGTAGCCGTCCGCCCATAGCGTGCAATAGGAACAGGTCACGCCCATGTTGTGCACGACGATCAGATCCTCGTGCTCGCCGAACAGATCCGAGAGGCGCACCTTGCCATCGGTGTCGGCAAGCTCGTAATCGCTCACTTCCTCCGGCTCGACCTCGGCCAGGGTGTCGCGCATCCTCTCGCGGATCCTCGCGATCTGGCGGCGATAGTCGGCCAGCTTTCCATTGACGTCCGCGTATTTCATGAAAAGTCCTCCTGCCGATCAGGCGCCGTAGGCGGTGCGGTGCTTCACCCATTCCATCGGATAGGCCAGCCCGTCCTCGTTGCGCCCCAGCGGTGCGGCATCGAGATAGTGGTAAGCAGTGTTGAAGATATCCACGCCGCGCGCATAGGTGGAATACGTGTGATAGACGTTGCCATCATCGTCCTTGAAGAAAGCACTGATGCCAGGGCGATCCGTGCCGCGCACCTTTTCGGTGCCGTAGTTGTAATAGGCCTCATCCCGCGCCAGCGCTTCCGGCGAGAACGATACGTTGTAGTCGTAGTTGAAATCGTCGAGCGACGACACCCACGGGAAGCTCCAGCCGAAATCGCCCGCCTGTTTCCGCAGCTTCGCCAACGACGCCCGCGAGATCGCCGCGAAGGCGACGCCGTGCTGCGCCAGGTGCGGCACGATACCGTTGAAATTGTCGGCCCAGAATGC
This sequence comes from Dyella sp. BiH032, assembly GCF_031954525.1. Lineage (NCBI taxonomy): Bacteria > Pseudomonadati > Pseudomonadota > Gammaproteobacteria > Lysobacterales > Rhodanobacteraceae > Dyella > Dyella sp. BiH032. The sequence goes on along the minus strand of NZ_CP134867.1, from coordinate 2,085,315 downwards.
GCAGCTCTTGCAGCTGATATCCCATTCCGGGGCATACATCAGGTGGTAGACCATCAGCTGGTTGCGATCGCCGAACAGATCGGCCAGCGTCACCCTGCCTTGCTCGCTTTCGAACGCATAGGTCTTCTCGACGCGCTCCCACGGCAGCTCGAGGCGCTGCCGGCTGAGCTCGTCGCGCAGGCGGGTGAATTCCTTCTCCTTGACCAGAAAACGCTTGCGGGCCTGGAGCCATTCTTCGTGACTGACGACGCGATGCTGAGCCATGACACTTCCTCGGGATAAGGGGAGTTGGGCTTGCACTACCGGCGCGCAGCAGCGCGCCTCACTTCCTGCCAGACGGACGCTTCTTCGCGGCTTTGCGCGCGGGCTTCTTCGGCGCGGCGGCGCGGCGCTCGTCGATGTCCGCCAGGGTGACGGCGAGCAGGTCGAACTGCTGCTGCCAGTACTTGCTGTAGCGGTTCATCCATACCGCTGCCTCCAGCATGGGGCCGGCATCGAGGCTGCAGCGGCTGATCCTTCCGGTGCGTTCCTGCTGGATCAGCCCCGTCCGCACCAGCACCTGGATGTGCCGCGATACCGCCTGCAAGGAAATATCGAATGCCGCGGCGATCTCCGAGACGAGCAGCGCCTGGCCATCCAGGCGCTCCAGGATGTTCCGGCGAACCGGATCGGAGAGCGCGAAGAAGACTTGGCTGAGGCGCTCCTGGGCCAGCTCGGGGGGCTGCCCCGCTTCGTCGACGAGATGCAGGAGTTGCTGGAAATTCGTCATGGCGCATTAATATCAACCAATCGGTTTATTGTCAACAAATATGTTGATGATTGGCACAAGCGGACGCCGGACCACCCTCACTGTGTCTTGTGCTTCGCGCCCGATACCGAGCCAATTGGCATCGCGGTTCCGTGCCACGCATTGGCTATGATCCGGCCACGCCATGCCCTGGAGCGTGGCCCTGGAGTGTGTCGTGTCACGACGCTTCGCCTGCTGCCTGGCTCTGCTCGCCTTGTCCACCGCTGGTTGCGCCGCGGCCGATGAGGCTGCTTCCGCCAACGGCTTCCGCTATCTCAATCCGTCCAATCTGTCCAAGCCGACCGGCTACACCCACGTCGTGGAGGTGCCCAGCGGCGCGCGCACGCTGTACCTCTCAGGGCAGATCGCGCTCGACGCCCAGGGCAGACTGGTCGGCGCCGGTGACTTCGGCCGGCAGGCGGAGCAGGTGTTCGCCAACATCGATGCCGCGCTGAAAGCGGCGGGCGCCAGCTTCGCGAACGTGGTGAGAATAGACAGGTACGTCACGGATATGTCGCAGCTCACGGCATTGCGGGCGGCGCGCGACAAATACATCGATACGAAGCACCCGCCAGCCAGCACCCTCGTCGAAGTGAGCCGCCTCGCCCGCGAAGGGCTGCTGCTGGAAGTGGAGGCCACGGCCGTCGTGCCGCGCTGACGACGGCGGCCCATCCGCTCGCTCCCCTCTCCGTTCTTTTAGTCCGCCGATATCTGCCGCCAGGCTCCCGGCCGAGCGGCTCGCGTTTGCGCCCACCATCGGCAAACAGACACCGGCTTGCACCAGGCTTGCGAAAAGGCTTGTCGGCCGTAGATAAGAATTATTATCATTTACCAACAACAGCAAGCCACGTCGCTTCACCGACCCAGCCGCTCCTTCTTTCACCCGCCGGCGCCTCCCCGAGGACGCCGCCTACAAGGACGCCATCGTGGTCGGCAACATCCCCTCGCATTCCGTGCTTCGTCGCCCTGCTTTCTCCCTGCGCCACGGCCCGCTGGCGCTCGCCTGCCTGCTGGCGTTCGCCGCGCCGGCCTTCGCCGCCGATCCGCCGGCCGCGCCCGCAGCCACTGGCAACGGCGACGGCGAGCTGCCGCGCCAGCCCAAGGATCCGCGCCAGGTCACAAATCTGGAAGGCATCAGCACGACCGCCAACGTCGGCGGCGACAGCACCGACGGCTACACCCTGCCCGCCGCCACCGGCGCGACACGCCTGCCCCTGTCGCTGCGCGAGACGCCGCAATCGGTGAGCGTGGTCACCCGCGAGCAGATGGACGATTTCGGGATGAACAACATCAACGACGTGCTCGGCCGCACCACCGGCATCAACGTCGAGAAGATCGAGACCGATCGCACGTACTACGGCGCGCGCGGCTTCGACATCACCAACTTCCTTACCGATGGACTGGGCATGCCGTTCGCCAACGGCGGACAGGAAGGCGACATCGATACCGCCATCTACGACCACATCGAAGTGCTGCGCGGCGCCAATGGCCTGTTGTCGTTCACCGGCAATCCATCGGCCACGATCAACTTCGTGCGCAAGCGTCCGACCGCCGATCTGCAGGGCAGCGTGGGCGCCACCGTAGGAAGCTGGAACAACCGCCGCCTCGATGCCGACCTTTCCGGCCCATTGAATGCCTCCCGCAGCGTGCGCGGCCGGCTGGTGCTGGCCGACCAGCAGACCGACAGCTATCTGGACCGCTATTCGATGCATAAGAAGATCGCGGCCGGCATGCTGGAAGCGGACCTCGCGCCGGGCACCCTGCTCTCGGCCGGCATCACCTGGCAGAAGAATTCGCCGGACAGCCCGATGTGGGGCGCACTGCCGCTGTACAACACCGACGGCACGCCGACGCACTACGCCCGCTCCACCAGCACCGCCGCGGACTGGGCGCGCTGGGACCTGGCCAACACCCAGTCCTACCTGACGCTGTCGCACGATTTCGGCAACGGCTGGAGCGTGAAAGGCGCGCTCAACTACCGGCGCATCGCCAACGACAGCGAGCTCTTCTACGTGTACGGCACGCCGGACGCGGCGACCGGCCTGGGGCTCTTCAGCTATCCGTCCGCCTACGGCAGCACCGAGAAGCAGTATTACGCCGACGTCTATGCAAGCGGCCCCTTTACCCTCGGCGGGCGCGAGCACGAACTCGTGCTCGGCGTGAACGCGGGCAAGAGCGACGTCGACCAGCTCTCCGGTTATTCCAACGACATCGGCACGCCGCTGCCGCCGCTGGAAGGCTGGGACGGCCGTTATCCGAAACCGGCATTCGACGCGTACTACCAGGGCGCCGAGTTCAATGTCCGCCGCCGCAGCGCCTATGCCACCGCGCGCTGGAACATCGCCGATGCGTTCAAGCTGATCACCGGCGCCAGCCTCACGCATATCCGCAGCACCGGCGAGAACTACGGCGTGGCGCATGCCTACGAGAAGACCAAGACCACGCCTTTCGTCGGCGCGGTGTACGACCTGAGCGCCCATTACTCCGTGTACGCCAGCTACGCCAAGCTGTTCAACCCGCAGACCGAAGTGGACATCGACAACCGCGTGCTGGACCCGGTCACCGGCGACAACCTGGAAGCCGGCGTCAAGGGCGCATGGATGGACGATCGCCTGAACGCCTCGTTCGCGGTGTTCCGCTCGCGCCAGAACAACTACGCCGAGTCGGTGGGCATCAACCCCGCCACCGGCCAGAGCTACTATCGCGGCATCAATGCCACCTCCACCGGTTACGAATTCGACCTGTCCGGCAGCCTCACGCCGAACTGGGAAGCGAGCGCCGGCTTCACGCAACTGGGCATCGAGGACGACCAGGACCGCAACGTGCGCACCTACGTGCCTCGGCGCGTGCTGCGCGTGACCACGACCTACCGCTTGCCCTGGCTGCCGGGCCTGAAAGTCGGCGGTTCGCTGCGCTGGCAGGACCGGATCGTGCGCGACCAGCTGGCGCTGGACACGCAGGGCCGCGAGATCTTCACCCGCCAGGGCAGCTACGCCTTACTGGGAGCGATGGCGCGTTACGACTTCGATCCTTCGTGGAGCGCCACGCTCAACGTGGACAACCTCACCAATCGCAAATACATCGCCAGCCTGTATTGGGCGCAGGGGTACTACGGCGCGCCGACGAACTGGCAGTTGAATGTGACGTACCGGTTCTGATCCATGCTGCCCGCCGCCCTCCTGCTTTGTTTCGCCAGCACGCTGCTGCTCTACCTCGCCAGCCCCCGGCAGCGCCTGCGCGCGACGCCGCTGCCGCCGTGGGTGCGCGCGGCAGCGTGGCTCGTTGCCGCCGGCGGGGTGGCGGCCTGGGTCGCGCTGCTCGGCCCGGGCGCAGGCGGCTTCGCGGCGCTCACCGCGCTGATGCTGGGCTGGGTCGCCCTGCCCTATCTCGCCTGGTACGCGGCGCCGGAGGAGCGGCGATGATCGCGCGCTGCCTCGCCGGCACAGTCCTGGGCTTCCCGCTGTCCGCGATGCTGCTGGCGCTGTGCCTGTTCTGGCTGCCGGGACACGGCCAGGACTGGCTCATTCCCGTGCTGCTGCTGTTCTTTCCCCTCTGGGTAGGCGTCATGGCGGGCAGCTACATGTTCCGCAGCGGCACGCGCGCCTGGGCGGTGCTGGCCGCGGCCAACGCCGCCGTGTTCGCCCTGCTATGGCTGTCGCGCCACTTGGCCGGCACCTGAGGCCGATGATGAAATCCTCGACCATCCGCACCTTCCAGACTGTGCACACGTGGACCGGCCTGCTCGCCGGTTTCGCGCTGTTCGTGGCGTTCTTCGCCGGCGCACTCACCGTGTTCCACCACGACATCGCCACGTGGCAGAACCCGCCATGGCGCAGCCAGCCCGCGCGCGACATGCCCGTGCAGACCATGATCGACCGGCTGCTGCAGGCGCATCCCAAGGCCGGCGCCTACTTCGGCATCGTGCTGTCGCCGCCGGGCAGCGCCCAGGGGCCGTACGCCTATTGGAACGACGGCGAAGAACACTTCGCCACGCCCGACAGGCTCGAACAGGCCACCGCTGACGAAGACGCCCCCACCCGCAGCCATCTGGCCGACTTCGTCTATGCACTGCACGATTCGCTGGGCATCCCGGTGGTCGGCCTGTACCTGATGGGCATCGTCAGCGTGATCTACGGCCTGGCGCTGGTGTCCGGCCTGCTCATCCACCTGCCGCAACTGCTGGGCGATCTATTCGCGCTGCGCCCGGGCCGCAACCTCAAGCGGCTGTGGCAGGACGCGCACAACGCGATCGGCGTGCTCAGCCTGCCGTTCCACATCGTCTTTGCCGTGACCGGTGCGCTGATGTGCCTGTTCGTGCCCTTGTTCGCCTCGCTCAACCTGGTTGCGTTCGACGGCAAGCTCAACGAAGCCTTCGCCAAGGCGATCGCCACCGCACCCACCGTGGAAGCCGCCGGCCGTGCCGCGCCGACGCTGCCGGCCGACGTGCTGATCGCGCGCGCCAAGGCGGCGGCCCTCGCCACCGGCGTCAGCACGTTCGAACCGGACTACATCCATTTCACCCATTACGGCGACGCCAACGCGCTGGTGCAGGTGCGCGGCGTGTCCGAGCGCACGCTGGGCACGTACGGCACCATCGCGTTGCACGGCGTAACCGGCGAAGTGCTGGAAGAACACGTTGGCGCCACGCATACGACCAACGGCCTGGTGAACTCGTCCATCTACGCGCTGCACTTCGGCAACTTCGGCGGGCGCGCGGTGCAATGGCTGTACTTCCTGCTGGGCCTGGCCGGCGCGTTCCTGTTCTATTCGGGCAATCTGCTGTGGATCGAATCGCGCCGCAAGCGGCGCCACGCCGAACAGCCCGGCAAGACATGGGTGATGGCGCGCGCGACGGTCGGCATCTGCATCGGCACTTGCCTGGGCATCGCTGCCGCCTTCGCCGCCACGGCGGCCGCAGACATGCTCGGCACCGATCCGGCCGTGCCGATGCGCGCGGCCTGCTACGGCAGCGTGGCATTCGCTGTGGCCTATGCCTGCCTGCGGCCCGTCGCACGCGCGGCAGTGGAACTGCTCGCAATCACCGCCATCGCCTATGTCGCGGTGGCGCTGCTCGACCTCGCTCGCAATGCCGCGACATGGAGCCAGCCATGGACGCCGGCGTCGACCGCCGTGCTTGGGGTGGACATCGCCGGCATCGCGCTGGGCATCGGCTTCGCATGGCTGGCGCGGGCGAGCTGGCGGCGCGCGACGCATGGCGACGTCTTCAGCGTGTGGACGCATGCGCGCCAGGTCCGCGCGGAAGCCTGACCTCGCGAATGACGCGCATATCGCAAAACGTCGAGCCGCATCACGGTTTCACATCAGTTCGACGCGCATAGGCTGCACTGATCGAACCGATCCAATCAATCAATTATCCCGCCTCCTCAGGCAGGCATACGCTCGCTTGCGGCGGCTTCACGGCAAAAGGGGGATACGTCCGGCCGCCAGGATTCAAACCCTAGGGAGGCCACATGAAACGCATCAGCGTAAAACACGGTCGGCGAGTCGCCTTGGCGACCGCTGTCATGCTTGCCACTACCGGGTCGCTGCTGTCCGGCTCGGTACTGGGCTGGCAAGTCGACTCATCGCACAAGCCACCGCCGAGCAGCTACCTTCCGGTCGTCGAACCGGACTTCGCCACCACCATGCAACGCATGTCGCAGGCCAAGCCCGGCGTCATGCAACGGCAGAAGAACCTGCTGCAGGAACGCTACGACCTCTCCGACAAGCCGGCCAAAGGCGTGACCATGTCGCGCGGCAAGCCAGTGCAGGAAGGCGTACGCGTGAAACTCAAGTCGGGTACGAGCTGGCAGCAGCTCGCGGACATGTCGCCGGAGGAGATCAAGAGCAAGGACGCATTTCCCGCGGGCTTTCTGCCCCTGCCGCATCCCAACCATCCCGAAGGCGGCATGGTCTTCCCGCACTTCGAGATCGAACGCATCAAGCAGCAGGACAACCGCGACCTCACCCGCTTCGACTTGGACTTCGACCTGCCGGATCACATCCTGCCCGAGTTCCCGCAGGCGATCTTCCTCACCACGCGACCCGACCTCGGCGATGTGTCCAAGGGAAAGCTGGTGACGCTGGACAACTATTACGAGTTGTTCAACGGGCTCTTGAATCCCAAGCAGCTCGAAGGACTGCGCTTGCTGGTAACGCCGTTCCCGCAGCAGCAGTTCAACGCCACCGGCGACCGCCGTTCCGCGCGGCCCAGCCTCGGCGTCGCCTGTTTCGACTGCCATGCCAACGGCAGCACCAACGGCGCCACGCACCTGGTGGGCGACATCCGCCCGCAGGAGTTCCGCCACCGTATCGAGACCCCTGCGCTGCGCGGCGTGAACATCCAGCGACTGTTCGGCTCGCAGCGCGCACTGAAGACCGTGGAGGATTTCACCGAGTTCGAGCAGCGCGCCGCCTACTTCGATGGCGACCCGGTCATCGCGACCAAGAAGGGTGTGAACATCCTGGAACGCGGTAGCCAGGTGCACTTCATGGCGGAATTCCAGGAACTGCTGGATTTCCCGCCGGCGCCCAAGCTCGCCGTGGACGGCAAGCTCGATCCGGCCAAGGCCACCGAGCAGGAATTGCGCGGCCAGGCGGTGTTCTTCGGCAAGGGGCAATGCAGCAGCTGCCACGCGCCGCCGTATTACACCGACAACACCATGCACAACCTGCAGGCCGAACGGTTCTACAAGCAGCGCATGATCAACGGCATGATGGCCAGCGCGGACGGACCGATCAAAACCTTCCCGCTGCGCGGCATCAAGGACACGCCGCCGTATCTGCACGATGGCCGGCTGCTGACCCTGGACGACACCGTGGAGTACTTCAACCTGGTGCTGGGAACGAAGTTGAGCGACCAGGAAAAGCAGGACCTGGTCGCATTCATGCGCGTGCTTTGACGCAGCTCGCTGGAGCAAGCAACGCGAACGCCGGCGTTACGGCACAGACGCCATGACGCCGGCGTTCACCGCGACCTACTTCTTCTCGCCCTCCGGCAGCGCATAGGCGATCAATGCATCGCCCAGCTTCGTGCCGAGCGAACCGTGGCCGCCGGCCATGATCACCACGTACTGGCGCCCGGTCTGGTCGGACACGTAGGTCATGGGTGTCGCCTGCCCACCCGCCGGCAACCTTGCTTCCCACAGCTTCCGGCCATCGCGCACGTCATACGCGCGCAGGTAATAGTCCAGCGTCGCGCTCATGAAGGCCACGCCACTGCCGGTGGTGATCATGCCGCCCAGGCTGGGCACGCCGAGCGGCAGCGGGATGGGCAGCGGCGCGTTGTCCACGACCGTGCCGTTCTTGTGCATCCACACCTTGCGCATGGTCTTCAGGTCCACCGCGGCGACATAGCCCCACGGCGGCGCCTGACAGGGAATGCCCAGCGGCGACAGCAAGGGCAGCAGCTCGACCGCGAACGGCGTGCCCTTCATCGGCTGCAGGCCATGTTCGCTACCGGTGGACCCCTTGGCGTTCTTCGACTCCTCCTTCTCCCGAGTGAAGAGCTTGGAAACGAACGCCATGTAGTTGGGATTGCCGACGATCAGCTGCCGGCCGGGGTCGACCGCGACGCCGCCCCAGTCGAACACGCCGTAGTTGCCGGGATATACCAGCGAACCCTGTTCCGACGGCGGCGTGAAGATGCCGTCGTAACGCAGCCGCTTGAACTTGATGCGGCAGGCAAGCTGGTCGAACGGGTTGGTGCCCCACATGTCCGCCTCGCGCAGCGGCCGCTCGGGCTTGAAGCTGAGCGCCGAGAACGGCTGCGTCGGCGACGTCCGGTCGCCCGTCGCCGCGCCCTGGGGTACGGGCTGTTCCGGCGCGGGCACGATCGGCTTGCCGTCGCGGCGGTCCAGCACGTAGATATCGCCGCGCTTGCTGGACGCCACCAGCGCCGGCACCTTGCCCTGCGGCGTGTCGATGTCGACCAGGCTGGGCTGTCCGCCGATATCCATGTCCCACAGATCGTGGTGCACCGTCTGGTAGACCCAGCGCAACTTGCCGGTGGCGATGTCCAGCGCCACGATCGAACTGTTGAAGCGCTCGCCCTCGGGATAGCGGTCGCCGCCCCACATGTCCGGCGTCTGGTTGCCCATCGGGATATAAACCAGGCCGAGCTTCTCGTCGACGCTGGACACGCTCCATGAATTGGGCGAGTTGTGCTTGTAGTACTGCCCAGGTTCCAGCGGCTCGGTTCGATCCGGCTCGGCCGAGTCCCAGTTCCACAACAGCTTGCCGGTGGTGATGTCGTAGCCGCGGATCACGCCGGAAGGCTCGTGCGTGGATTCGTTGTCGGTGACGCTCGCCGAAACGATCAGCACGTTGCGCGTCACCGTCGGCGGCGAGGTCGGATTGAGGAAGCCGCGCTGCGTCGCCGACATGCCCTGGTACAAGCCGATGACGCCGTGCTCGCCGAAGTCTTCGCACAGCTGCCCGTTGTCGGCATTGAGCGCCACGATGGTGGCATCCGCGGTCGGGGCGAAGATGCGGCGCGGGCAACTGTCGAAATGGATCGCTTCGGCGGCCACCGCGCCCTTCGGCGTCGGCGCGGGTGCGGCCGGCAGGGACGGCACGGCGCCCTCGGCCGCGGTCTGGGCGGCATACGCGCCGGAGTCGTGATAAGCCACGCCGCGACAGATCATGTGCTGGTAGCCCTTGGCGTCGCGGTTGATCTTCGGGTCGTAACGCCAGCGTTCCTTGCCCGTGTCCGGGTCCAGCGCGATCACGATGTTGTGCGGCGTGCACAGGTACAGCATGCCGTTGGCCTTCAGCGGGGTGACCTCGTTGGCGATTTCCGTGGGATCGCCCGGCCCCTTGAAATCACCGGTGTGGAAGGTCCACGCCACCTGCAGGCGGGAAACGTTGGCCGGCGTGATCTGCGCAGCCGGCGAATAGCGATCGCCATAGCCGGAGCGGCCATAAGCGATCCAGTCGTTCGGCGGCGTGCCGGTCGCATCGGCCGGCACCGGCGCCGCCATGCTCGCTGCCGGCACCTCGCCGGCCAAAGTGTGGCCATCGGTGAAATACGCGACCGCGCCCACCGCCACGCACAGCCCGGTCGCGATCCACAACGGCAGCGTGCCGGCCGCCCAGCGCAGCGCGGGCCTGGGCTCGATCACCAGGCGCCGCGATACCCACGGCAGCAGCAGCCACCACGCCAGCGCGAACCATGCGGCCACGCGCGGCACCAGCTGCCACCAGTCCAGGCGCACTTCATAGACCGCCCACAGCAGGGTGACGAACAGCAACAGCGCATGCAGCCCGAGCGCCAGCCGCCGGCCGCGCCACGCCAGCCATCCAGTGGCGATCAGCGCCGCACCGGCCAGCACGTAGTACGGCGAGCCGCCCAGAACCAGCAACCAGGCGCCTCCCGCCAGCAGCGCCAGCCCCAGGAGCATGAACAACGCCGCGGTGATCGACTGTGAAACGGCCGGTCGAAGCCTCGTGTCCATAGGTTTTCCTTCTGTCGCGCATGGAACGGCGAATCCGTCACGCATGGTTGACGACCCGCCGTAGGAGTTTTGTGACGCCGGCCAACACCGGCCAGGCGGCCGACTGTGGCCGCAGGCGCCTGAACGCATGCTCCGGCCCGGCGTTGTCGCAAGGCGCCGGCATAGCCCACGGCACCCGCTTGCACTTCCCGACCGCCGTCTGCGCCAGCGGTACGGCTGGACGGCCGGGTCCCGAAAAAACAAGGGCACGCCATGCGTGCCCTTGGTAGTGGTGCCCCCGATACGATTCGAACGTACGACCTTCCCCTTAGGAGGGGGACGCTCTATCCAACTGAGCTACGGGGGCAACGGGCGGGAAGTATAGATGAACAAGGCGCGGCGCGAAAAAACCGCGGGCCATGCCCTTTCGCGCATGCCCTCTCGCTTCTTCATGGCCTAGGCCACTGCGCTCGAATGCGCGAAAGCACGGTGGTCGAACAAGGCACGGATTCGAACCTCCTTCCCGCACCGTTCGAGCATTTGCGCTGGCCGCCAGTCATGGCGCGGCGCATCATCCGCCGGCATCGCGGGGGATCCGGCCGCGCCTGCTAGAATCGCGTTTTTCCACCATGTCCCCACCGCGCCGCGAGGCGCCACGGTCCAGGAGCACGCATGTCCCACGAAATCCTCAAGGCGCTCGGCATCGGCACGGAGCATTCCGGCACCTATCTCGGCCAGGGCGAGTGGTCGCGCACCACCGATGCCGGCACGCTGCAGCCGGTGAACCCGGCCTCCGGCGAGGTGATCGGTACCGTGCATGCCTCCAGCGCCGCGGACTACGAGACCATCGTCAAGCGCGCCCAGGAAGCCTTCAAGATCTGGCGCACCACGCCCGCGCCGCGCCGTGGCGAAGCCGTGCGCCTGTGCGGCGAGGCGCTACGCAAGCACAAGGACGCCCTCGGCTCGCTGGTCGCGCTGGAGATGGGCAAGATCAAGCCCGAGGGCGACGGCGAAGTGCAGGAGATGATCGACATCGCCGACTTCGCGGTGGGCCAGAGCCGCATGCTCTACGGCTACACCATGCACTCGGAGCGCCCCGGCCATCGCATGTACGAGCAGTACCACCCGCTGGGCCTGGTGGGCATCATCAGCGCATTCAATTTCCCGGTGGCGGTGTGGGCGTGGAACGCGTTCCTCGCGGCGATTTGCGGCGACATCTGCATCTGGAAGCCCTCGCCGAAGACCCCGCTCTCGGCCATCGCCACCATGAAGATCTGCAACGAAGCGCTGAAGGCCGGCGGCTTCCCGGACATCTTCTTCCTGTTCAATGACGCCGGCGTGGAACTGTCGCAGAACTTCGTCGACGACAAGCGCATCCCGCTGATCAGCTTCACCGGTTCGACCAAGGTCGGCCGCCTGGTCGGCGAGCGCGTCGCGCGCCGCATGGGCCGCTCGCTGCTGGAGCTGGGTGGCAACAACGCGATCATCGTGGACCAGAGCGCCGATCTGAAGCTGGCCATTCCCGCCATCGTGTTCGGCGCGGTCGGCACGGCCGGCCAGCGCTGCACCACTACGCGCCGCCTGTTCGTGCACGAGTCGATCATCGGCGAAGTCACCGACAAGCTGGTCGCCGCGTACAAGCAGGTGGAAGGCAAGATCGGCGACCCGACCCTGGCCACCACTCTGATGGGTCCGCTCAACAGCCAGGACGCGGTGCATGCGTACCTCGCCGCGATCGAGAAAGCCAAGGCCACGGGCGGCAAGGTGCTGACCGGCGGCGCCGCGCTCACCGACCGCAAGGGCAACTTCGTGCTGCCGACCATCGTCACCGGCGTGAAGAACAGCGACGAGGTGGTGCAGGCCGAGACCTTCGCGCCGATCCTCTACGTCATGCCGTTCAAGACCCTGGACGAGGCCATCGAACTGCAGAACGACGTGCCGCAGGGCCTTTCGTCGGCAATCTTCACGCGCGACCTGAGGGCGGCGGAGCAGTATCTGTCGGCCGCCGGTTCGGACTGCGGCATCGCCAACGTCAACATCGGTACCTCGGGCGCGGAAATCGGCGGTGCCTTCGGCGGCGAGAAGGAGACCGGCGGCGGCCGCGAATCCGGCTCGGACGCATGGAAGGTCTACATGCGCCGCCAGACCAACACCAGCAACTACTCGGACGCGCTGCCGCTGGCCCAGGGCATCAAGTTCGACCTGTAAGCGAACGGCGCCCGGCTCCGGCCGGGCGCCCATCGGTCCCACTCTCGACACGACCCTCGACACGGCCAACCGGATGCCCATCCCGCCACCCCGCCCCGCCTTCCCGTTCGATGGCTACCGCGTGGTGATCGCCGGCGGCAGCAAGGGCATCGGGCGCAGCATGGCCCTGGCTTTCGCCGGGGCCGGTGCGGCGGTGTCGATCTGCGCGCGCGGCACGGAAGCACTGCGCGATACCCGCGAGGCGATCGCCGCGCTCGGCGCGGTCGCCCATTCGGAAAGCTGCGATCTGGGCGACGCGCAAGCGATCGAGCGCTACATCGGCAACGCCGCCGACACCTTGGGCGGCATCGACGTGCTGATCAACAACGCCAGCGGCTACGGCTTCGCGGACGACGACGCAGGCTGGGAAGCCGGCTTCCGCATCGACCTGATGGCGGCCGTGCGCGCCTCGCGCTTCGCCCTGCCCCACCTGAAGGCGTCGCCGCACGCCTGCATCCTGCACACCAGTTCCATCGCCGCGTTCCATCCGCGGCCGCGCAACGCGCCCTACGCCGCGGTGAAAGCCGCGCTCAGCCAATACACCACCTCGCAGGCGCTCGCGCTGGCGGAGCATCGCATCCGGGTGAACGCCATCGCGCCGGGCTCGGTGGATTTCGCCGACGGCCTGTGGGATCGCCGCCGGCGTGAGGAACCCGCGCTGTACCGCGCCGCCCTCGCCAGCATCCCCTTCGGCCGCTTCGGCGCGCCGGAGGACATCGCGCACGCCGCGCTGTTCCTCGCCTCGCCGTGGGCCGGCTGGATCACCGGCCAGACGCTTTGCGTCGACGGCGGGCAAAACCTCACGGGATGAGTGCCATGACCGACCTGCAAAGCACGGAGCGTTTCAGCAACCGCGTCGAGGACTACGTTCGCTTCCGGCCCGACTATCCGAAGGCGCTGCTGCAGTGGCTGCAGCACGAGCATGGCGTGACGCCCCAGTGGCTGGTCGCCGACGTCGGCGCGGGCACCGGTATTTCCAGCAAGATGTTCCTCGACGCCGACTACCGCGTGATCGCGGTGGAACCCAACGCCGCCATGCGCGCGGCGGCCGAGAAATGGCTGGGACACGACAAGCACTTCCGCGCGCTCGACGGCCGCGCCGACGCCACTGGCCTGGCGGCGCACAGCGTGGACTTGATCTCGGTGGCGCAGGCCTTTCACTGGTTCGACGAGAACGCCACGCGCCATGAGTTCGCGCGCGTCCTGCGGCCGCATGGCCTGGCCGCGATCTACTGGAACAGCCGCCGCCTCGTCGGCACGCCGTTTCTGGAAGGCTACGAGGCGCTGCTGCAGCGCTATGGCACCGACTACACCAGCGTCGCCGAACGCTATGCCGACGAGCCGCGCATGCGCGCATGGTTCGGCGAGGGCTATCGCGGCACCGCCAGCTTCGAGCACCGCCAGCAGCAGGATTTCGACAGCCTGCGCGGCCGCCTGATGTCTTCCTCGTACGCGCCGAAGGAAGACCATCCCATGCACGGCCCCATGCTGCGCGCGTTGCGGGAGCTGTTCGACGCCACCGCACACGACGGCAAGATCAGTTTCGATTACGACACCCGCGTCTACGTGGGCCATCCAGGTTGAACATGTACCGATATCTTCGCCCCCTGCTGTTCGCGCTCGACGCGGAAACGGCGCACCGCGCCACGCTGTACGGCCTGGACGTGGCCCACCGCAGCAACTTCCTGCACCTGGCGGCCAAGCCGCCCGCGGAACTTCCGGCCACCGTGTTCGGCATCCGCTTCCCGAATCCGGTGGGACTGGCGGCGGGCCTGGACAAGAACGCCGACCATCTCGACGCGCTCGGCGCGCTGGGCTTCGGCTTCGTCGAGGTGGGCACCACCACGCCGCGCCCGCAGCCGGGCAACGACAAGCCACGCATGTTCCGCCTGCCCCGCCACGAGGCGATCATCAACCGCCTGGGTTTCAATAACCACGGCGTGGACGCGCTGGTGCGCAACGTGCAGCGCTCCAGCTATCGCGGCGTGCTCGGCATCAACATCGGCAAGAACAAGGACACGCCGAACGAGAAAGCGGTGGACGACTATCTCTTCTGCCTGGAGAAGGTCTATCCGCACGCGACCTACGTGACGGTGAACATTTCCTCGCCGAACACCCAGGGCCTGCGCGACCTGCAGGAGGAAGCCACCCTGCGCCGCTTCATCGAGACGCTGCGCGAGGCGCAGGAGCGCCTGGGCTCGCAGGCCGGCGCGCGCAAGCCGATGCTGCTGAAGATCGCGCCCGACCTGACCGAGGCCGAGCTGGACGGCATCGCCGATGTGCTGCTCGGCACCGGCGTGGACGGTGTCATCTGCACCAACACCACCGTCGACCATGCGGCTGTCGCCAGCGACCCGCACGGCAACGAAGCCGGCGGCCTGTCCGGCCGGCCGCTGTACGCGCGTTCCACCGAGGTGTTGCGCGGCATGCGCAAGCGCCTGGGCGAGCGCATTCCCATCGTCGGCGTGGGCGGCATCCTCGATGGCGGCGATGCAGCCGGCAAGATCGAGGCCGGCGCCGCGCTGGTGCAGATCTACTCGGGCATGATCTACCGCGGCCCGGAACTCATCGCCGAATGCGTGGACGAAATCCGCCGTCAGCACGGAGGCGCCCATGCCGGCTGAGCACGCCGCGCTGCCGCCGCAACGCATCGACATGGGCGGCTATGTGCTGATCGAGAACGCGCCGCTCGGCCAGCGCAACACGCTGCGCGTGGACGCGCGCGCCAGGCTGCTGGCCGAAGTGCGCGAAGCGGCCAAGCTGCCGGAACTGCTGGATTTCCCCGTCGTCCGCGGCGGCCCGCTGCTGGTGCTGGGCGAAGGCAGCAACCTGCTGTTCACCGGCGACTTCGACGGCACCGTGGTGGCCATGGCCAACCGCGGCGTGCACGTGGAACAGGAAGGCGGCCTCACCCGCATCGCCGTCGCCGCCGGCGAACGCTGGGACGACTTCGTGCGCTGGACGCTGGGCCAGGGCTTCGCGGGGCTGGAGAACCTGATCCTGATCCCCGGCACTGTCGGCGCCGCTCCCATCCAGAACATCGGCGCCTACGGCACCGAGGTGGCCGAGTTCGTCGAAAGCGTGGAAGCCTGGGACACCAAGGAACGCCGCGTCGCCGTGCTCGACCGCGAAGCCTGCGCCTTCGCCTACCGCGATTCGGTGTTCAAGCACGAGCCCGGCCGCTACATCGTCACCGCCGTGCGCTTCGCGCTGCCGCGCACGCGCGAACTGCGCCTGGACTATGCCGGCATCCGCGAGGAGCTGGCGCGCATGGGCGTGGAGAAGCCCGCGCCCTTCCACGTCGCCGAAGCGGTCGTGCACCTGCGCACACGCAAGCTGCCGGACCCGGCCGTCATCGGCAACGCCGGCAGCTTCTTCAAGAACCCGATCGTCGATGCCGCCGTGGGCGAGGCACTGAAACGCGAGCATCCGGCACTGATGGCCTGGCCCGGCACGGACGGCCGCTGGAAACTCTCGGCCGCGTGGCTGATCGAAGCCGCCGGCTTCAAGGGCCAGCGCGAAGGCGACGCCGGCATCTCCAACCGGCACGCGCTGGTACTGGTGAACCACGGCAAGGCGAGCGGCCCCGAACTATGGGCCTTCGCGCAGAAGGTGATCGCCGGGGTGGATGCGAAGTTCGGCGTGCGCCTGGAGCCCGAACCCGTGGTGGTCGGCTGCGGATAAGTGATCGAGCTCTTGCTGATCGGCTATGTCCTGGCGAAGTCATGCAGGACATGAGCTCGTAAACCAAGAGGGATAAACCAATCGTGGGTTCCCTAAGAAAAAGGCCGGCGGAAGCCGGCCTTTTTCGTTCTCATGCAGTGAGCCCTCAGCGGCGCGCTTTCGACAGCAGCCGCAGCAGCTCCATGTACAGCCACACCAGCGTCACCATCAGGCCGAAGGCGCCGTACCACTCCATGTACTTCGGTGCGCCCTGGTCCACGCCGCTTTCGATCATGTCGAAATCCAGCAACAGGTTGAACGCGGCGAGCCCTACCACCAGCAGGCTGAAGCCGATGCCCAGCGCGCCGGACTCATGAATGAAAGGCACCTGGATGCTGGTGAACGCGCGCAGCCCCAGGTCCACCAGGTACAGCAGCGCGATGCCGCCGGTGGCCGCCACCACGCCCATGCGCAACTTGTCGGTGACGCGGATGACCCGCGTGCGGTAGAGCACCAGCATCACCGCCATCACGCCTGCGGTGAGCATCACCGCCTGCAGGACGATGCCGGGGAAGCGCAGTTCGAAAATCGCCGACAGGCCACCGAGGGCGAAGCCTTCGGCGATGGCGTAGGCCGGCGCGGTGATGCCGGCCCAGTTCGCCTTGAACGTGGTCAGCAGCGCCAGCGCCAGGCCGACCATCAGGCCGCCCCAGATGAACGGCGAAACCGCCGCCAGCCCGGCGCCGGCGCTGCCGGCTTCGGCGGCGACGCGGCTGAAGCGCAGCCAGGTCCAGCCGCCGGTCACCACGGCCAGGAACAGCAGCAGCCCCGTCTTGGCCACCGTGCCATTGAGGGTCATGCGTTCGCCTTCGGCGAACAGACCCTGGAAAGTGCTATCGCGTAAAACCGGATTGCCCGAACGCATGACCTGCTCCTTGGAGGCATGCCGCGCCAACGCGCGGCGATGCCGTCCATGCTAACGCGTCCGGTAGCGCACGGCAGAGAAATCAGCGGGAGGCGGCCAGGCGCCGGTGTCCGTCCAGATTGGGCAGCAATACCGTGATCACGCCCAGCAGCGGCAGGTAAGCGCAGAGGCCGTAGACGAAGTCGATGCCGTGAAGGTCCGCGACGCGCCCCAGCACCGCCGCGCCGATGCCGCCCATGCCGAAGGCGAAGCCGAAGAACAGCCCGGAGATCATGCCCACGCGCCCGGGAATCAGTTCCTGTGCATAGACCAGGATCGCGGAGAACGCCGAGGACAGGATCAGGCCGATCACCACGGTCAGCACGCCGGTCCAGAACAGGCTGGCATGCGGCAGCATCAAGGTGAACGGCGCCACGCCCAGGATCGACGCCCAGATCACCCACTTGCGGCCGATGCGGTCGCCCACCGGGCCGCCGATCAGCGAACCGGCCGCCACCGCGAACAGGAACACGAACAGATGCGTCTGCGCGTTCTGCACCGACACGCCGAACTTGTGGATCAGATAGAACGTGTAATAGCTGGTGATACTGGCGACGTAGAAGTACTTGGAGAAGATCAGCAGACCCAGGATGAGCAGCGAGCCGGCCACCTGCCCGCGCGTCAGCGTCACCGCTGCATGCCGCGCCTTCGCCTTGCCGCGCGTCGCATGGTGGTCGCGATACCACGCACTCACCTGCAGCAGCACCACGATCGCCAACAGCGCGGCCAGCGAGAACCAGGCGACGCTGCCGCGGCCGTTCGGCACGATGATCCATGCCGCCAGCAGCGGCCCCAGCGAGGCGCCGGCGTTGCCGCCCACCTGGAACAGCGACTGCGCCAACCCGTGCCGGCCGCCGGAAGCCATGCGCGCCACGCGCGAGGACTCCGGATGAAACACGGACGAGCCCGTGCCCACCAGTGCGGCAGCCACCAGCAGCAGCGGGAAACTCGGCGCCTTGGCCAGCAGCAGCAGGCCGCACAGGGTGAAGCCCATGCCCACCGGCAGCGAGAACGGCATCGGCTTGCGGTCGGTCACCATGCCGACCATTGGCTGCAGCAGTGAGGCGGTGACTTGGTACGTCAGCGTGATCAGCCCCACCTGCGCGAAGCTGAGGTCGAAGCCCGACTTCAGGATCGGATAGATCGCCAGGATCAGCGACTGGATCATGTCGTTGAGCAGGTGCGAGAAGCTGATCGCGCCGATGATGCCGAACTCGGTGCGCGGTTCGGCCTGGGCAGCGGTTACGGGTAGATCGTCGACGCGGGTCTGCATGGGCAAGAAATGGCGGCTGGGGACGGTGGGCGGCGCGGCATCTTGCCGCGGCCAGGGCTGCACCTTAGATTGAGTACCTCCGGCCCGCTCACGCCGTAGGGTCAGTTTCTGTCGAATCCGGGCCATGCATGCGCCAGACACGCGTCAACCGCTATGAGGACACTCCGCGCCCGATCGTCGCCACCGGCAACGACTATCCCGCGCACTTCGTCCTGCCCGCGCACGCGCACAAGCGCCATCAACTGCTCTACGCCGCCACCGGCGTGGTGAAGACCATCACGCCCGAAGGAAGCTGGGTGGTGCCGCCGCGGCGCGCGCTGTGGATTCCGGCGGGCGTCATGCACGAAGTGCACATGGATGGCGAGGTCAGCACGCGCAGCGCCTACGTGCAGCCCGACGCCGCGCGGGACCTGTGGGCGCACTGCCAGGTCATCGCCGTCTCACCCCTGCTGCACGAATTGCTCGAGGCCGCCGTCGATCTCCCCGTCGAGTACGCGCTGGAGAGCCGCGATGGCCGCCTGATGGCGCTGCTGCTGGACGAGATCCGCGCCATGCCCACTCTCGCCCTCAACACGCCGCTGCCGGCCGATCCACGCCTGTACGCGCTGTGCCGCGCAATACTCGATGCCCCCGCGCTGGACATCGACATCGACGCCATGGCCGCGAAGGCGGGCATGAGCCGCCGCCACTTCACCCGCACCTTCCGCGTGCAGACCGGCATGAGCTATGCCGCGTGGCGCCAGCAGGCCTGCCTGCTCGCCGCCCTCACCCGCCTGAGCCGCGGCCAGTCCATCACCGACGTGGCGATGGAGCTGGGCTACGGCAGCGCGAGCGCGTTCACCGCGGCATTCCGGCGCGTGCTGGGGGAGCCACCGAGCCGGTACCTGGCCGGAGAGCAGAGGGCACGCGCCAAAGGTGCGCCAACCTAGCTCCCTCTCCCCGTCGGGGAGAGGGATGAAGGGCGTCGCCCGATGCTTCTAGAGACACTGCGCTCCCACCAGCGCACTCCGCACCGCCTCGACCACCGGCGTTGCCGGCACCTCGCCGAGGAAGCGCCGCAGCTTGGCATCCTCCAGTCGTGCTTCGGTCTTCCACAGATAGCGCATCTTCCAGAGCTCGCGCAGCGTCTCCGCGAACGGCGTCGCCAACGCCACCATCCACCATGGAAAGCGCGCCGCGCGCACCGAAGCGTCGCCGGTCGCCGCGCGTACGGCGTCGACCATCTGGTAGCCATCCAGCCAATAGCCGCCGAAGTGGAACGAGGCGAACGGCTCCAGCTCGTCGGCGCGATCGAGCAACCGCGCCAGCGTTTCCGCCACGTCCGGCAGATAGGCCCAGGCGTGGCCCAGCGCGGGCGGTCCCGGATAGGTCACGGCGCGCACCGGCTTGCCCGGCTTGACCAGCCCTTGCGAGAACCAGCTGTTGCCGGTGTTGCGCGGCCCGATGAAATCGCCGCAGCGCAGGATCAGCACCGCCGTGCCTTCCCGCGCGGCCCGCGCCAGGCGCTGCTCCATCGCCACGCGCAGCTCGCCCTTGCGGGTGGGCGGATGCTGGGCCGCATCTTCGGTCAGCACCGGAAAGGCATCCAATCCATAGTTGTAGATTGTGCCCGGCAGCACGACGCGGGCGCCCGCCATCTTCGCCGCGGCGAGGGTGTTCTCCAGCATCGGCAGCACCAGCCTCTCCCAGCCGCGGTAACCGGGCGGGTTCACCCCATGCACGATCGCATCGACGCCCGCCGCGGCGCGCGCCACGTCGTCGGCGACCATGGCATCGCCCTGGAACCACTCCACGCCCTGCAAGGCACCGCCAGGCTTGCGTGCAAGGGCACGCACCGTCCAACCGTGGCGCAACAGCGCCCGGCACGTTTCGCCGCCGACGCCGCCATTGGCGCCCACCACCAGGACTCGCTTCGTCTGCTTCATGTCCGTCATCCGTCTTAGGTGGACGCAGCATGAGCGCGCATGTCCCATAAGAAAATCCACGAGAACCGCATATCTGCTATACAGATATGCATGGCCATGTCCGAGCCCTCCTGGGATCTCTACCGCTCCTTCCTCGCCGTGATGCGCGAAGGCAGCCTGTCCGCCGCCGCGCGCACGCTGGCAATGACGCAGCCCAGCCTCGGCCGGCACATCCGCGAGCTGGAAAACGCCCTCGCGCTGGCGCTGTTCACCCGCTCTCCGCAAGGGCTGGTGCCCACCGACGCGGCCCTCCGATTGATGCCGCATGCGGAGGCCATGGCCTCGGCCACCGCCGCCTTGCGCCGCGCGGCCACCACCGGCGACGACACCGTGCGCGGCGTGGTCCGCGTGACGGCCAGCGAAGTGATCGGCGCGGAAGTCCTGCCGCCGATGCTCACGAGTTTCCGCGCGTCCAACCCTGAAGTGACGATCGAGCTGGTGGCCACCAACCGCTCCGAGGACCTGCTGCGCAAGGACGCCGACCTGGCCATCCGCATGACCCGTCCCACCCAGCAGGCGCTGGTGTCCCGCCGGCTGGGGCGAATCGAGCTGGGCCTGTTCGCGCATCGACGCTATCTGCGCCGGCACGGCACGCCCGCCACGCTGGAGGAGCTGCGCGCGCACAGCCTGATCGGCTTCGATCACGAGCCGGCCTATGCGCGGACCATGCGCCCGAAGGACCTGCCCTGGTCCCGCGAATGGTTCGCGCTGCGCACCGACCACGATCTGGCAGCGCTGGCGGCGTTGCGGGCCGGCTACGGCATCGGTTTCTGCCAGCTGCCGCTCGCCGCGCGCGACGCGAAGCTGGTGCGCGTGCTGGAACCGCTTTCCTTGCCGCTGGACACCTGGGCGGTAATGCACGAAGACCTGCGCCGCACGCCCGCCGTGCGCCGGCTCTTCGATCACCTGTCGTCCGGCCTGATCGATTATGCGAGGGGCTGACGCCGTCATGCCGCCGTCAAATTTCCGTAGCAATATGACCCGCTGCGAAACGGCCCGGAGTGACCGGCGGGCCGGGGACGTGCCTGCCGCGGCAACGGGGTAGCATGCCTACTCCCACTTCCCCGCCGGCAGGGGCCAGGACCGACACGATGTCCAGCAGCGAAAACCGCACCAGCCTTACGGTCGAGGAAGCCAACGGCGCGGAGCCGCCCCTGAGCGAACCGCTGGGCGGAACCCACGACCTCAGCGACGCCAGCCTGTACATCCACCGCGAGCTGTCGCAGCTGCAGTTCAACATCCGCGTGCTGGAACAAGCGCTGGACGAGCGCAAGCCGATCCTGGAACGGCTGAAGTTCCTGCTGATCTTCTCCAGCAACATGGACGAGTTCTTCGAGATCCGCGTCGCCGGCCTGAAGAGCCAGATCGCCTTCGACCACGAAATCGTCGGCCCCGACGGCATCGCGCCCAAGCGCGCGCTGCAGGAGATCAGCGAGATCGCGCACCGGCAGATCGAGCGCCAGTACGCCATCCTCAACGAACGCGTGCTGCCGGAACTGGCGCGCCAGGGCATCCGCATCGTGCGCCGCAACGAGTGGTCGCACAAACAGAAGCTGTGGGTGCGCCGCTATTTCCGCCACGAGGTGGCGCCGCTGGTCACCCCGATCGGCCTGGACCCCACCCATCCGTTCCCGCTGCTGGTCAACAAGAGCCTCAACTTCATCGTGCAGCTGGAAGGCGTGGACGCATTCGGCCGCGATTCGGGCCTGGCGGTGGTGCCGGCGCCGCGCGTGCTGCCGCGCCTGATCCCGCTGCCGGAGGACGTCAGCGAGGGCGGCGAGAACTTCGTGCTGCTGTCGTCGATCATCCACGCACACACGGAAGAACTCTTTCCCGGCATGTCGGTGCGCGGCTGCTACCAGTTCCGCCTCACGCGCAACGCCGACCTCACCATCGATCCGGAAGACGTCGAGGACCTCGCCCGCGCGCTGCGCGGCGAGCTGTATTCGCGCCGCTTCGGCGACGCCGTGCGGCTGGAAGTGGCCGACAACTGCCCGAAGGAACTCACCGACTACCTGCTCAAGCAGTTCGGCCTCACCGCGGCCGAGATGTACGAAGTGAACGGCCCGGTCAACCTGACGCGCCTGATGGGCCTGGTGAACAAGTCGCACGCGCCGCAGCTGCTGTATCCGCCCTTCACGCCGGCCATCCCGAAGGCACTGAAGAAGGAAGAGGATCTTTTCCAGGTGATCGGCAAGCAGGACGTGCTGCTGCTGCATCCCTTCGAATCGTTCGCTCCGGTGGTCGACCTGCTGCACCAGGCGGCGAAGGACCCGAACGTGCTGGCGATCAAGCAGACGCTGTATCGCAGCGGCGCGAACTCGGAGATCGTCGACGCGCTGGTGGACGCCGCGCGGGCGGGCAAGGAAGTGACCGTGGTGGTGGAACTGCGCGCACGCTTCGACGAGGAATCCAACCTCAGCCTCGCCTCGCGCCTGCAACAGGCCGGCGCGATGGTGATCTACGGCGTGGTGGGCGTGAAGACGCACGCCAAGCTGATGCTGATCCAGCGCCGCGAGGGCGATGAACTGGTGCGCTACGCCCACCTGGGCACCGGCAATTACCACACCGGCAATGCGCGCCTTTATACCGACTACAGCCTGCTCACCTCCGACCAGGCGCTGTGCGAGGACGTGCACAAGCTCTTCAGCCAGCTCACCGGCATGGGCAAGGTGTTGCGCATGAAGAAGCTGCTGCATGCGCCGTTCACGCTGAAGAAAACCCTGCTGGAGATGATCGCGCGCGAAACCGCGCACGCCCAGGCCGGCCGCGAGGCGCACATCATCGCCAAGGTCAATGCGCTCACCGATCCGAAGGTGATCCGCGCGTTGTACAAGGCGAGCATCGCCGGCGTGAAGATCGACCTGATCGTGCGCGGCATGTGCTGCCTCCGCCCTGGCGTCCCCGGCGTGTCGCACAACATCCGCGTGCGCTCCATCGTCGACCGCTTCCTCGAGCACAGCCGCGTGTACTGGTTCGCCAATGGCGGCCACGACGAACTCTTCCTGGCCAGCGCGGATCTGATGGAACGCAATCTGGACCGTCGCGTGGAAACCGGTTTCCCTATCGAGAGCAAGAAGCTGCAGCAGCGCCTGAAGAAGGAACTGGAGCTCTACCTGGCCGACAACAGCAGTGCGTCGATCCTGCAGGCCGACGGCCACTACCAGCGCCTGCAGCCGGGCGGCCAGGCGGTGCGCAATGTCCAAGCGCAGTTGCTGGAGCGCATCTGCGGCGTCGGCGCCAGCCCCTCGGACTGACCGGCCGACCACTTCGTTGCGCGGGCATGCGTGACGAAGTACCGGTTTTGCCGCGGCCCCAGTGCTAGGCTCGACCGGCCGCAGTGTCGCGGCTCATTGCAAAGGGCATTCACATGGAACTTCAGGAACTCTTCGTGCGTGAAGAAGGCGTGATTGCAGTTGATCTGTTCGGCGTGTCGGTGGAAGCGCCGATGCAGAAGCAGGCCCCCATGCAGAAGCACGCGCCGAAGACCATCTGGGATGGCGACATCGGCACGTTCGGCGGCCGTGGCGACGGCGGCTGATCCGCCGGCCATGCCTGCCATGCCCGTTCACGGGTGATCGCGAAGCCGCCCCGGCACCGGGGCGGCTTTTTCATGGATGGCTTTTCATGGACGGAACATGCTCAAGGCCACGATCGCACTAGCCGACCTCGCCATCGCCCCGCGCTGGAGCGACGGCGCCATCCGTTTTGGCCCAAGCCGCATCGCTCCGTTCGAACACCCGGCGCTGGAGAGCGTGCTCGTTCGCACCGACGGCCAGTGGTTCGCGGCCGTGCGCGAACGCCGCGCCGATGCCGCGGAAGCCACGATCCTCGACGTCGATGCCGCGGAATTCGAACGCCGCCACCGCGAATGCCTGCTGTGGCCGCTCGACTACGTCATGATCGAAGCGGCACCGGCCGGATGCCGCCTCAAGGTGCGCGCCGGCGTGTTTGGCTCGCTGCCGGTCTACGCCCGCGCCACGGACGAACGGTTGGAATTGTCCTGGGATGCGGCGGACCTGACCGCCGCGCCGACCGCGCTGGACTTCGAGATCGCCAGCCATCGCCTCGCGCTGCACACGATGTACTCGGCGCGGCAGCTTTGCGTCGGCATCGTGCTGCTCACCGAACGCGCCACGCTGTCCGCCGAGCCGGGCAAGGCCAGTCATCAGTACCCGTCGCCGGCGCGTGATGCGGACCTGGCGCCGCCCCGGGAAGCCGATGCGCTGCTGGCCGATTTCGGCGCGTGCCTGGGCATCGTGTTAGATGCGCGGCCGGTCGCCGCGGAGCGCTCGGCGCTGGAACTCAGCGGCGGCATGGACTCGGCGACAGTCGCCTGCGGCCTGGCGGGCAGGCACGGTGCCCTGGCGAGTCTCGGCATCCTGCTCGACGGCGACACTCGCACACCCCAGCTCAGGCGGCGCCAGGCCATCGTGGAACAGCTCGGCTTGCGCGACCGCACCGTGGAGATCGCCGACTTCCTGCCCAGCCTCGACTTGGGCCCGTTGCCCGGGCGGCGACTGGGGTTCCATCAGGAGTATTACCTGGAAGCCTGCGCCGCTCTCTGGGACATCGCCCGCGCACAGGGATGCGACCGGCTCTATACAGGCCTGGGCGGCGACGAGCTGTTTCCCGACTATGCGCACGAGCTCTCCGGCGAAGGCGGCACGGAAGCGCTCGAGCGGGAGCGGGAGCGCGCGCATCGGGCGGAGGTGGCGGCGCTGCTCACGCCCCGCGCGCGGGAAGCGGCACGCACCGCGTATTGCTTCAGCGCTCCAGCCGGCCCGGTGCCGACGACCGCGCTCGCGGCCCAGGCCTGCCGCGCGCCGGACATCGCGCGACGTGGGCTGTGGCCAGTCAATCCGCTGAGCGATCCCCGCCTGGTGCATTTCTGCCACCGTCTGCCGACGGCACAGCGCCGGCAACGCACGCTGATGCGCCGTTATCTGCAGAAGCGTCTGGGCGAGGACACGTTTCCCGCCGGCTATCGGAAAGAAACCTTCGAGGAGGTCTTTCCCGCCCTGATCGCCAGACAGGCGGCCGCGCTGGCCACGCAGCTGCGTGAATGCGCCCTCGCGGACCTGGGCCTGATCGACCCGCGCGGCGTCGAGCGCCTGCTCGAGGCGGTGGCGTCCACCCGCGCACGGACGCCGACGGCCGTCCTGGTTTCCTTCCTGTGGCTCGAACGCTTCGCCAGGCAGCTCGCCTGAGGGGCCGCACGCCACGCCCGATGCACGGCGAGCTGCGGGCCGCGCTCAACCCAGCTGCTTGCGTACCCAGGCGACGTAGCGATCGACGAAGCTCTGCAAGAAGGACTTGGTGTCGTCCTTGCTGATCTGGCCGTCCGCGCCGATCAGGTCGTCGCTCTTGAACTGCACGAAGACCTCAGGCTGTGCGAGCAGCGGGACGTCCAGGTAGGCCAGCACATTGCGCAGATGCTGCTGCGACAACGCCGATCCCGTGGCGCCGATTGAAGCGCCGATCACCGCGCCGGGCTTGCCGGCGAACGAGTTGGTGCCCCACGGGCGCGACGCGATGTCGATCGCGTTCTTCAGCACGCCGGGAATGGAACGGTTGTACTCGGGCGTCACGAACAGCAAGGCGTCCGCCGCCTCGACCGTGCGCTTGAGCTGCTGGCAGGCCGCCGGATAAGCACCGTCGAAGTCCTGGTCGTACAGCGGCAGTCCGTCGATGGGCACGTGTTCGAACGAAAATTCCTTCGGCGCCAGCTTCTCCACGGCGAGCGCGAGCCTGCGATTGATCGATGCCTTGCGCAGGCTGCCTACGAATACCGCGATCTTGGTAGCGCTCATATCGATTGCTCCTTCGAAGCAAGGGCCTTCGGCGGGCCGGTCGCCCAAGCTTCCCCACTGGCGGTTAAGACTGGGTGACGTCTCCGGCGCGGCGTCCGCCGGCTGTTCCTTCTATGCCGTTCGACCGAATGGGGCCGACGGCCCCGCTCGGCCAGAATGCAAGTCCCTATCGCTCACGGCCGGAACGCTTCCGGCGCGGGGCGAGCGGGCACGAAGGGGGGCTTCGGGTGCGGGCTGGCGGAACATGCGGATCACAAGCATGGCGGCGTGTGCTGGCCATCGTGCTGCTCCTGCTCGCCCCGCTGAAGGCCGTGCCGGCCTCCGCACTGGACGGCGCGTGGCGCGAGGCGCGCCCGGGCGACACGCCGGCCAGCGTGTGGGCCGCCTACGACCGCGGCGAGTTCCACGCCTTCGATCCGGATCTGCTGAACCGGGTCAGCCGGCCTGGCCAGGCCGGCTGGGTCGTGCTCCGGCCACCGCCCTCGGCGGTCGCCGAGGAACATGCGCTGACCGTCTATCCGCCGCCGCTCGCGCCCGTCACCTTGTATCGGCACGGCCTGCCGCCGCAGCGGATGGCCCTGGACGATTTCGACGCCCCGATGCACGGACACGGCCGGCTCGCCTGGCGACTCGGCGCCGACGGGATTCCGTCCGAACCCTTGCTGCTGCGATTCGAGGCCGATGCCACCGGCGCCACGCCGGTGCGCTTCGAATGGACGCCGTGGAGCGACTACCTGCGCGAAGACGCGCGTTGGCTGATGCTTTCCAGCGCGTGCTTCGCCGTCATGCTCGCCATGGCGGTCATGACCTCGTGCCTGGCGCTCATGCTGCGCGACGCCACCTTCGCCTGGTATGCGGGCTACGTGGTCTGCTACGGCATCATCCAGGGCATCCAGACCGGCTACGTGTTCCATCCGATGGAATGGACCTGGCTGGCCGGCACGGCCTCGCTCATCGGGCCGGCCGCGGCGCTGTTGTCGATGGCGTTCGCGGCGGCGTTCGTGGCCCGCTTCTGCGAGCTGGAGCGTTTCTCGCCGCCGCTTCACGCCTGTGCGCTCGCGCTGGCGCTGGGCATGCCGCCGCTGGTCGTGATGCGCATCAGCCGCGTGGACGCGCTCGCGGCCGCATCGCGGGCCCTGCTCTATCCCGTACTGATCATCGGCGCGGTCCTGCTGCTCTACGCGGGCCTCGTCGCCGCCTGGCGCGGATCGCGCCCGGCGCGCTACTTCCTGCTCGGCTTCACGCCCCTGCTCGCGCTCACCGCAATGAACAGCGCGCAGGCCAGCGGAGTGCTGCCCGGCATGAACTGGCTCGGCGACGCCGCACTGGTGGCCGGCGCCTTCCAGGCCATCGTGCTGGCGCTGGGCCTGGCCGACCACGCCTTGGCCATGCGCCACGACACTGACGTCGTCCGCGAGCTGGCCGACGTCGACGCCCTCACCCAGGTACTCAACCGCCGCGCCTGGAGCGAGAGGCTCCAGGCCGTGCTGGCCGCCGATCACCAGCCGGCAGCCCTGCTCTTCCTGGACCTGGATCATTTCAAGGCGCTCAACGACTGCCTCGGCCACCGCGCCGGCGATCGCGCGCTGCTGGCGGTGGCCGGCGCACTGCGCCACGAATTGCGTCCGCAGGACCTGCTGGGCCGCTACGGCGGCGAGGAATTCGTCGCCGTGCTGCGCGACGTGGCGCAGGCGCAGGCCGTCCAGGTGGCGATCCGCCTGTGCCGCCGCGTCCATCGACTGGACATTCCCGTGGATGGAGACGGACGGCTGCTGACCGTCAGCGTGGGCATCGCGATGCGCCGGCCGGACGACACGCCGGAATCGCTCGTGGAACGCGCGGATCACGCGATGTACCGCGCGAAATTGGAAGGACGCAACCGGGTGCGCGTGGCCGTGAATCCGGGGACGGGCTGCGCGACCGCCTGGCCGGCAGGGGTGGTGGACGATCCCGCCCGGGAACGCTGACGACCCCGGGCGAGGCGGCGCTCCTCTTCATTTCAGAGGGAGCGCCTCGCTTGGCCGTCGCACTCACTCGGGGTAATAGAGCCTCTTCCTGAGCGCGTCCTTGAGCTGCTCGTCCGGCTCGCCCAGCCAGGTCAACTGGTCGTTGCTGGTATCGCTGACGTCGGCCGGCGCCTCGCCCTGGCGGCGGGCGAATACGCCCCACATGTCATGAGTCTTTTCGTCATATAGCAGCACGATGCGTTCGCTCGGACAATCGTGCGGCTTGCAGCCCGACGCGGCCTGCAAGGTCTTGCTGCCCACGGTTACGTTCTGCGCAGGCGTGGACGTACCGCCCTGCCGGGTCCACTCCGGCAGCTCCTTGGCACCAGCCAGCGCCTGGAACGCCGCGGCGAAATCCGGCCGCTGCAACAGGTCGAACAGATAGGGTCCCTTGGCGATCGGCTCGGCCGAAGAGGAGGCCTCCGCCGCGCTGCTGTCCGGCGCGGGCGCGAGATTCGATGCCGAAGCGGTGGCGGTCGTCGTCGGTGCAGGCCGCGGCGGGGCTTGCTCCGACTTGTCCTGCGTGCACGCGGCGGTGGCGAGGACCGAGGCGATCAGAAGCGCGTGAACGGCGTGTTTCATGGGTGCCTCCCTTCGTTCTGGCTCGAAGGAAGACGACCATACGGCGCGGGGACTGAATCGCCACCGTCCCCGCGCCGTGCGCTGCGTCACGCCATGCGTTCGGCGGCAGCGACGACTTCCGCTTCGCCCGGCAGTACCAGCAGGGCAGCGCCGGCCAGCGGCGTGTAGGTATCCGCACCCACCACGCGCTGCAACGGCGTAGCGCCGCAGCCGCCTTCGACGATGGCGGTGATGATGCCTTCACCGACGCCCGCGCTGCGGCGGCCTTCGTCGAGCACCAGGATGCGCTTCGCGCTACGCGCTTGCTCGACGATGAAACCGTCATTGAGCGGCGCCAGCCAGCGCAGGTCCACCACGCGCGTGCGCCAGCCGCGCTTCTTCCCGATCTCGCGCGCGGCGCGCAGCGCCATCGGCACGCCATTGCCGAAGGTGAAGACCACCAGGTCCTCGGCGCCGGCGTCGTAGACGCGGCCTTCACCCAGCGGCATCGCTTCGCCCGGCGCGGGATAGGCGAACTGCCACTGGCCGTCGCCGGCCTCGTGCAGGTCCTTGGTCATGTACAGCGCGATGGGTTCGAGGAAGGCGCACACGCGCCCGTCGACCTTCGCCAGCGCCATCAGCGTGCGCAGCATGGCGGCCGCGTCGTCGCCGCGGCTCGGGCAGCCCACTACCAGGCCGGGAATGTCGCGCAGCGCGGCGATCGAGTTGTCGTTGTGGAAATGCCCGCCGAAGCCGCGCTGATAGCCCAGCGAAGCCACGCGCATCACCAGCGGGTTGCGGTACTGATCGTTGGAGAAGAACTGCAGGCTGCAGGCCTCGCCGCGGATCTGGTCGCAGGCGTTGTGGAAATAGGCCAGGTACTGGATCTCGGGCAAGGGCAGCATGCCCATGTTGGCGTAACCCTGGGCCAGGCCGAGGATGATCGTCTCGTCCAGCAGCGTGTTGAACACGCGATTGCCTTTGAAGGTCTTGAACAGGCCCTTGGTGACGGTGTACACGCCGCCCTTCTGCGCCACGTCCTCGCCGAACAGCAGCGACTCGGGATACTTCGCCATCACGTCGTGCAGGGCCTGGCCGATCTGGATGGCCAAGTGCCGCGGCGGCTGCTTTTCGGGCAGCTTGTCCTCGCCGCCGAACACTTCCGCGCGGCGCGCGGCGTAGTCGGCGCGTTCGGCTTCGGCCTTCACCGCGGCCGGCGTGTACGGCGCGAGCGGCTTCATCACTTCGGCCAGCGAGCCCAGGCGCGGCCGGCGATCGGCATCTTCCGCCGCGGCGAAGCAGCGCTTGCGGGTGGTCTCGTAGAGTTCGAGCAGTGCGTCGCGCGTATACAGGCCGGACGCCAGCGCGATGTCGGCCGAACGCAGCAGCGGGTCGGTCGCCTCCAGCGCGAACAGCTCTTCCACACTGCGCCATTCGATCTCGAAATCGGTGCCGGCGTGGCCCATCACGCGCGTGGTGCGCAGGTGCAGGAAGGTCGGGCGGCGCGTGCGGCGGCAGTGTTCCACCGCGTCGCGCACCTGCGCATAGCCTTCGGCGAGATCGAGGCCATCGGCGAAGAAGTAATCCAGGTCCGGACGATGCCGGAAATTGTTCGCGATCCAGCCGCTCGGCGTCTTCACCGAGATGCCGATGCCGTTGTCCTCGCACACGAACAGCACGGGCGCGGGCAGTTTCTGGTAAGCCGTCCACGCCGCCGCGTTGAACGCGGTCTGCGCGCTCGCATGGTTGGACGAGGCATCGCCGAACGAGCAGATCGCGATGCTGTCGTCCGGAATCGGCAATGCATGGCCGATGCGGCG
The DNA here is from genome assembly GCF_031954525.1 of Dyella sp. BiH032. Taxonomy (NCBI): domain Bacteria; kingdom Pseudomonadati; phylum Pseudomonadota; class Gammaproteobacteria; order Lysobacterales; family Rhodanobacteraceae; genus Dyella; species Dyella sp. BiH032. The sequence goes on along the minus strand of NZ_CP134867.1, from coordinate 2,054,783 downwards.
CGCCTGCTCGATCGCCACCGCCGTGCCGAACGCCTTCGGCAGGTGCGAAGCGATGGTCGAGGTCTGCGGCAGCACCCATAGCGGCTTGCTGCCCCACACTTTGTGGCGGCCGCCGGAGGCCGGGTCTTCCATGCTGGCGGCGAAGGACAGCGCCGAGTCCATCACCGGGTCCATGCCGGGCAGTTTGCGGAAGCGCTCGGCCATGAAGCCGCCGGAGCGGTAATGCAGGAAGGCGGGATCGGTATGGCGGGTCAGTCGCGCCACCATCGCATTGCCTTCGTGGCCGCTGGAGCCGATGGTGTAGAACACCTTGTTCTGCACGCGCAGCACACGCGCCATCAAGTCCAGATGGCGCGAGATGAGCTGCGACTCCAGCAATTCGCGAAAACCGCGCGCATCGAGCGCGCTGCCCGGCAGCACCGGCTCGCCGTCGTCGGGCGCGGCCTGCGCCCGGCCCTGCCACAGCTGCACGAACTCGATGAAGTTCTGGTCGACGATCTCGGCGCGGTTGAAGCCCTTGTGGCGGGCACTGAGGTTGAACGGGAGCGCGGTCATGGGGAGTCGGGTTCAATGTGTGATGAGCCGCGCAGCCGCGGCGGGAAAAGGAGCCGGCCAGGCCGGCGGAAACGTCAGCTGGCGCCCACCTCGGCGCCGCGGTCCAGCGCGCGCAACAGCGCGGCGCGGTGAAGGTCCTTCGGGCGGCCGAAGCTTTCGAGGATGCGGATCTGCTCGGCCACGCTCGGCACCGGCACGTCCACCCCGGCGACGCGGACAGACATCGTCTCGCCGACGGTGACCGGTTCCCAGCCCTGCTCCGCATGGAGTTCCAGCGCTCCCATCACTTCCACCGGCATGGCGGCGAAACGAAAGCGGCCGAAACGCGAGCGGAAGCGATCGGCGCCAGCGGGCTCGTAGGCCGGCTCGCGCCGATCGCGCCAGGCCTCGGCCAGGCGCGCGGCGTCTTCGGCGGTGGTCAGCAGGTCGAGGTCGGCCACGGTGACGTCCGCGCCGGCCAGACGAGCGGCGGCGCTGCCGATCAGGTGCCAGGGCTCGCGGCAAAGGCGCCGCAACTGCGGCACGGCTTCGGCGATGACTTGCTCCAGCGCATCGTGCATGGGTTTCCTCAGGCGCGCCGGCGCCACTCCTCGCGGGTCTGGCCCCAGATATCGATGGGTACGTCCTGGAACGGCTCGGGCAAGCGTCCCGGGCCCCGGTTGCGCGAGCCAAGCCGCATGGCGAGCGCCTGCGAGGCGGTGTTCTCTCGATCGATGCTGTGGATCACATCGGTCCAGCCGAGATGATCGAAGGCCCAATCGATGGCCGCGGCCGCCCCTTCCGCCGCATAGCCCTTGCCCCATGCGGACCGCGCTAGGCCCCAGCCCACTTCCGGACCCGGCCAGCCTTCCGGCTGCCACGGACCGAGCCGGCCGACCCATTGGCCGCTGCTTTTCTCGATCACCGAGAACATGCCGAAGCCCTGGATCGCCCACGCGCCCACCATGGTCAGGAACCCGCGCCATGCCACCGCGCGCGGCTGCTGCCCGCCGATGAAGCGCGCGGATTCCGCATCGGCCATGTTGGCCGCCCAGGCATCGAAGTCCTCGTCGCGCGGCGGACGCAGGATCAGCCGTTCGGTCTCGATGCGCAGGTCGACCCAGCTGGTGTGGGGCTTGGCCATCTCAGAACGCGTTGATGCCGGTCAGCTCGCGGCCGACCACCAGCTGATGCACGGTTTCGGTGCCCTCGTACGTGATGACCGATTCCAGGTTCAGCGCATGGCGGATGGCGACGTGCTCCGTGGTGATGCCCGCGCCGCCGAGGATGTCGCGGCATTCGCGCGCGATGTCGATGGCCATGCGGCAGTTGTTCCACTTGGCCAGCGAAACCTGCGTGGGCTGCATGGCGCCGGCATCCTTCAGGCGGCCGAGCTGCAGCGACAGCAGCTGCGCCATGGTGATGCGGCGGGCCATCTCGGCCAGCTTGATCTGCACGGCCTGATTGGAGGCCAGCGGGCGGCCGAACAGCACGCGCTCCTGCGTGTAGTCCAGCACTTCCTTCAGGCAGGCCTGCGCGGCGCCGATCGGGCCCCAGGTAATGCCGTAGCGGGCCTGGGTCAGGCAGCCCAGCGGGCCCTTGAGACCCTTCACGTTCGGCAGGCGGTTGGCTTCCGGCACGCGCACGTTGTCGAAGAACAGCGCCGAGGTGACCGAGGCGCGCAGGCTCATCTTCTTGTGCACTTCCTGCGCGGTGAAACCCGCGGTGTCCGTCGGCACGATGAAGCCCTGGATGCCGTCCTCGGTCTGCGCCCACACGATGGCGATGTGCGCGAGGTTGCCGTTGGTGATCCACATCTTGGCGCCGTTGATGACCCAGTCGCCACCGTCTTTCTTGGCGTTGGTCTTCATGTTGGCCGGATCGGAGCCGCCGTGCGGCTCGGTCAGGCCGAAGCAACCGATGATTTCGCCGGCGGCCATCTTGGGCAGGTAGTGCAGCTTCTGCTCTTCCGTGCCGTAGGCGTAGATCGGGTACATGCATAGCGAGCTCTGCACCGAGGCGAAGCTGCGCAGGCCCGAGTCGCCGCGCTCCAGTTCCTGGCAGATCAGGCCGTAGCTGACGCCGTTCATGCCGGCGCAGCCGTATTTCTCGGGAATGGTGGCACCCAGCAGGCCAAGGCCGGCGATCTCCGGAATCAGTTCCTTGGGAAACCGCCCCTGGTCGAACGCATCGCCGATGACCGGCAGCACCCTCTCGTCCACGAACCGGCCCACGGTGTCTTGCACCATGCGCTCCTCGTCGGTGAGCAGCGAGCGGACGTCGTACAGGTCGAGCGGGTTCAGGCGGGCGGACATGCGTATGTTCCGTGCGGTGGGTAGGAAGTTTTCGATTCTAGCCGGGGGGCTCGGGGTGGGTCATGACGAGGTGCAGCACTTGGGGGGTAGTTAGGTGGGGGGCTGTGAGGGTGGCCTGCAGGGGGCTTGCAGGCGGGGCCTCGTGAGTAGGGATTGACCTGGGCGCCGTGGGCGGTGGGTCTTTTCGGGGGTGCCGGCTGGGGGCCTGAACGGCTGGATGTTTGTTCTTGGCGTCGCGCGCCCAGCCCTAGCGACCCGACCCGGTTGTCGCCTCATGGCCTGCTTGGCGGCCGCCTTGCCTTTCTATGGCGTCATCCCGCCGCTGGCTGGGCGGAGTGCGTAGGTTGGGGTGAGTTTGCGAACCCCATTCGGGCGCTCAGGGTCGCCTTGCCCTTACCTACTCGTTATTCCGGCGTGGGCCGGAACCCAGGGGCGATATCGCTCGATTGTCGCGACGTGGTCGCCAGTCGTGTCTCGCCCCGTTGGGGCGAGGGTTTCGCTCTCCTGCCGGAGAGCGAGTTACTTCTTCTTGCTTGCCCAAGAAGAAGTAAGGCGGTGTCAATCTAGAAGTGCATCATCGATGGCCTGAGCGAGGTCATCGTGCCCCATGGCACGCATGAACATCTCCGCCGGACAGTGGTAGCCCAAGGTGGCTCGGGGCCGAAGGTTCATCTCCTGAGCGATGGCATCCAGCGCTCGCTGGCTATGCACGGACAGATCGGTGCCTTTAGGGAGGTACTGCCGCAGCAGGCCGTTGGTGTTTTCGCAGATGCCCCGCTGCCAGGGGCTGCGCGGATCGGCGAAATAAATGCTCAAGCCGGTACGTTCGGACAAGGTCTTGTACAGCGCCATTTCCTTGCCCTGGTCATAGGTCAGTGTCTGGCGAAGCTCCGGCGGCACGCCCTGGAAGGCGCGACTGAAGCCCTCCAGCGCCTCCTGGGCCGAACACCCCTTCATCTTGACCAGCTTCAGGAACAAAGTGCGTCGATCCACCAGCACCCCCACCGACGATCGGTTACGCGCCCCCTTGAGGAAGTCGCCTTCCCAATGGCCTGGTAACAGGCGCTCGTTGGCCTCCGGCGGGCGGTCATGAATACTCGGCAGATCCTGCATGCGGCCGCGCCGGTTCGCCCCTTGGCCACGCGGACGGCGTGCGCACTTGTGTTGGCGCAGCAAGGCCACCAGCTCACGCCGCAGTTCGCCACGCGGCATGGCATAAATCGCGGTGTAGATCGTCTCATGGGACACGTGTTTGGCCGGCTCGTCAGGATGCTGCCGGCGCAGTGTGCGGCTCACTTCTTGCGGTGACCAGCGGCGCGCTAACAGCTGGCGCACCAGGGGCCACAAGACCCCATCACGATGTAGCTTGCGCCGTCGGCGTGCCTTGCGCGCGAGCCGTCGAGCCCGCGCACCGGCACGGCGGGCGTCATAGCCAAGTGTCGGACGACCCATGCGCGGACGCTCCGCCGGTTCGCGGTGCCCATTACGCGCCAATTCCCGGGAAATCGTGCTAGCCGAACGGCCTAGCAGCCGTGCCAGCTGCCGAGCGCTCTCGCCGCGTGCCTTGCCCACCATGATCGCGCCCCGTTCTTCGGCGCTCAGATGGCTGTAATGCTGTCCCATGCATCACCGTGTCGTGGGGGTGGTGCACTTGATGTTAGAGACCGCCTAACCAAGAAGAAGGGCCCCCTGCGCGGCGCCCTCCGCAGCCTTCGCTGCTGCGGGTGCGTTGAGGGCTGGCCGGGCTTTTCGACAGGGCATCCATGCCCTGATCGAAAAGGCGGGGGCGTCCTGCCCCCGCCCCGCTTCGCGGGCCTGATCGTCCAGCCCTCACCGCCGCGAAGGGAACCCGGAAGATCAAGAGCGACACGGAGCGTCGCTTCGCTCGCTCTTGTTTTTGTTTTGCTTGCCTCGGTATTCACTTCTCCTTCTCCCCTCCGGGCGACCCGTAGGTAGTCCCCGTGGGAGAGAAGGCGGGATGAGGGGCGGGGGCTCGCGGGAACGCGTCGATGAAGCGACGCCTCACGCCTAGTTCCCCAAAAGCTCACCGCATCACCGCTCCGTAGCTCTCTCACCGGAACGGAGAGCGCGCAGAATAAAGTGCCATAGCCCCATCTCTTCCCCCTTCCAGGGAAAAGATGCCGGTCCCACGAAAACTCCCTCCGGCCACAGCAGATGAGAGGCGAGTGCTCGCGACAACGCCGCCACCCCAACTCACCAAACCAAGCTGGACAACGGCAATGACATCCGCCGAGTGTCATTGATCGCCACGACTGTGGGACCATGCCTGCCTCCCCCGCCGTCCCTCCGGATCATCCCCATGATCAAAGGTGTTCTGCTGGGCTTCGCCTGCTACGCGGCCTACGCGATCAGCGATGCCTTCGTGAAATCGCTGCATGGAACGCTGCCTGCCTATGAGGCCGTGTTCTTCGGTGCGGTGCTGATGCTTTCGGCACTGCCCTTCATCCGCAAGCCGGGGGATCGCTGGATCGAGGTGTTCAAGGCCCGCAAGCCGGTGCTGTGGTGGACGCGGGCGGTATCGGGGGCGATCAGCAACATCTCCGCGGTGATGGCTTTCACCGCGCTGCCGATGGCGGAAGCGTTCGCGCTGATCTTCCTGCTGCCGATCTTCGTGACCCTGCTTTCCGTGCTGTTCCTCAAGGAGCACGTCGGCTGGCGCCGCTGGTCCGCCGTCGTGGCGGGTTTCGTGGGTGTGCTGGTGGTGTTGCGTCCGGGGTTTCGTGCGCTCAGCGGCGGACATCTGGCCGCGATGGTGTGCGGTCTGTCAGGAGCGGTATCGGTGGTCGCGCTGCGCATGGCCGGAGCGCACGAAAAACGGCTGAGTCTTTACGGCGCCGGCGTGATCGGGCCGCTGCTGGTCGGCGGCTTGCTGATGCTGTCCGACTTCGTCTGGCCGAGCTTCCATCAATGGCTGCTCCTGGCCGGCTATGGCCTGCTCGCCGGGTTGGCCGGCGTGCTCCTGATGCTCGCCACGCAGCACGCGCCCGCCAACCGCGTCGCGCCCACCCAGTACAGCCAGATGCTGTGGGCCATCGGCTTCGGCTATTGGCTGTTCGGCGATCACCTGGACTGGCCCATGCTCATCGGCATCGCGCTGATCCTCGGCTCCGGCCTGTTCACGCTCGTGCGCGAAGGCCAGGTCACTTCATGGTGGCGGCGAACGCGGCTGGTGTAGCCGCGCCACGCCTACAAGACGCGCGGCTTTTCCTCGTTTCCTTGCCGGCCTGAGCCTACGCAACGCGGTCGCATCGGCCGGCAGCGAAGGCATGGGCCGATATCGCTCAATGGTCATGCGCCGATCGGGCGCATCTTCGCTAGGAGAACCCATGACCATTCGCTCCCTGCTGGCCTCGTGCACGGCCATCGCGTGCCTCGCCTTCGGACTGCCCCATGGCGACGCGCACGCCGCCATGACGCGCTCCACGACCGAAACACCTGCCTACGTCGACATGCACAGCTACCTGCCCACCTGGCAGGAACGCGATGCTTGGCTGGGGGTGATCTACCAGCTGAAGGTGAACTTCGACGACATCTGCGGCGATACCTTCTGCGAGGGGGAATATTCGAATCTCGAAGCCCTCAGGTACACCTGCTCGGCCAATACCACGACCGGCCAGGTGGGTGAATGCCGCTTCGTGTTCGCCGCCAGCTCCGAGGAAGTGGATCCGGATACCGGCAAGGTCCGGTCGGCGGTCCATCAGTGGCAATGCGCCAGCCCGCTCGCTCCGGGCACGGACGCGCGGCAACTAGTCGCTGCCCTGCAGGGCTCCAGGCCGCTGTGGGCGACGCTCCCCGGCACCAGCACGACGCTGTATGAAGGGCTGACGGGCTGCCTCTAATCCGCGCCAGCGTCGCCGCAAGGTGTTTTTTGCGTCTTTTCCACCCTGGCTTTACGGCTCAACGTGTACTTGCGGCCTGCTGCCCGCCGGGCAGGCCCGCGCCTCGGGGAAACCAGGGGCTGGAATGAGCGCTATGGGAAGCACGCAGCGATTCTGGGAAATGGACGAAGGCCCCGCCGCGCGCATGGCGGGAAAAAACCGGCCCTGGCCGGACCCATACGATGAGGAAGAAGGGGAAGATCTCGAGCTGCCCGACGAGTTCTACGACGAGGACGAGTAGTCGCGTAGCGTCCTCGCTCCCTACCCGACGGGAACACTTGCCGCCCGGAGCGCCGACCCGGGCGGTTTTTTGCGCGCTCAGCGATTGCTGACGCCATGCGGAACGTGCCCCGCAGCCACGTACTTGCGCGCGGATTCGACGTTGGCCGGCGAATCGTCGAAGAAGATGTCAGCGCCGAAGGCTTCCAGGAACGGCCCCTTGTCGCGCCCGCCGAGGAACAAGGCTTCGTCGATGCGCACGCCCCAGCGCCGCAACGTGAGAATCACCCGCTTGTGCGCCGGCGCGGAACGCGCGGTGACCAAGGCCGTACGGATCGGTGAACTTTCCGCCGGAAAAGCGGCCTGCAGTCGATGTACCGCGGTAAGGAAGCCGCGGAACGGCCCGACCGATAGCGATTCTTCCGCCCGCTCACGCTCGTTGCGGTGGAACGCTTCCAACCCCTCCTCGCGGGATACGCGCTCGCCTTCGTCGCCGAAGATAACTGCGTCGCCATCGAAGGCGATGCGCAACTGCTCGGTCGCGCGCGGCGGTGCCACGGAAGGAAGAATGGTTGCTGCGGCTACTCCGGCGGCAAGGGCACGGCCCACGTCCTCGGCATTGGCGGAGAGAAACAGGTCAGCCTTGAAAGGCGCGATGTAATCCGAGGTCGGCGCGCCGCTGGTGAACGCGGCGCGGCTGATATCCAGGCCGTAATGCTGGATCGCGTTAAAAATGCGCAGCCCCGTGTCACCCGAATTGCGCGACAGCAGGATCACCTCCACCGGCGGCACATCGCCGGCCAGCTTGTTGAGGCCCAACAGCTTCTGCACCAGCGGAAACGCCACGCCCGGCTTGAGGATCTCGTTCTCGTGGTCGATCTGGAAAGCGCGATACGCGTCCAGTCCCTCCCGCTCGAACAGGTCGTGGCTGTCGCCCAGGTCGAACAGGGCGCGCGAGGAGATCGCCACCACCAGCCGGTTGTCGCTGGCAGAAGCGGGATCGTGGGCATCGTTGGGCATGGTGGTCATGGCGTTCCGTGCGAAGCGGATGCCCGCAATCTAGCAAACCGCGGAAACGGCTGCCGGTGCCGGCGCTGCGGCGGCTCTCCGACTGCGCGGACGGTGGTCAATCCTGCGCGAACTGCTCGTCCAGGATCCGCTGCTCCAGATTGTGTTCCGGATCGAACAGCAAGCGCACGCCGGGGCCATCCGATTGCTTCACGGTGACCTCGCGCACGTCGCGGACCTCATGGAAATCGGCGGTGGCGCTGACCGGCCGCTTGTTCGGATCGATCACCCGCAGGCTGACTTGGGTGCGATGCGGAAGGATCGCGCCGCGCCAGCGTCGCGGGCGGAACGGGCTGATCGGCGTGAGCGCCAGTACGTTGGCATCGAGCGGCAGGATCGGTCCGTGCGCCGAGAGGTTGTAGGCCGTGGAACCGGCCGGGGTGGAAACCAGGATGCCATCGCACACGAGCGTTTCCAGCTTCACCGCCTCGTTGAGCTTCACTTCCAGGTGCGCGGCCTGATTGCTCTGGCGCAACAGGGACACCTCGTTGAAGGCCAGCGCATGGTGGGTCTCCCCCTTGGCGCAGACCACGTCCATCTCCAGCGGAAAAAGCACCGCCGCATGAGCGCGCTCGATGCGTCCCGGCAAGTCGTCCACGCGATGCTTGTTCATCAGGAAGCCGACGCGCCCCAGCTTCATGCCGTACACCGGCCGCCCCAGATGGCGGTACGCATGCAAGGTACGCAGCATGAAGCCATCGCCGCCCAGGGCTACGATCGCATCCGCCTGCTCCGGTGGGATGTCGCCATAGCGATCGACCAGTTTCCGACGGGCCTGCTGGGCGATCGAGGTCTCGCTGGCGACGAAGGTGTAGGCCATGGGTGGCATGCGGCGGCTAGGGTGGGCGGCCAGTTGAGCGTAGATGGACGAAGGGCGCAAGACCGTCTCCGGTCCGCGCCCTTCGCTCATGCATGATTCCGGCGATCCGCCGCTCCGACGGAGGAGCGGCGGATCGGACGGTCTTACGGATTCACTGGCACCGCCGCCAGCAAGGCCAAGCGGCGCACTGCGACCAACGCGGTCGGGTAGTCGGCGTTCTGGTTGATCTCCGCCAGCATGTTGCGGGTGTTCTTGAGCGTGAGGTCGTCGCGCTGCAGCCATGCCTGCACCGGCGAGGCGTCCTTGCTCGTCCCGGTCATCGCCAGCACCTGCAAGGCCAGTGCGCGGTGCTGGTGATTGAGCTCGTCCAGCAGCGAACCGCGGGCCTGCGCGTGCCAGTAGCCTTCCACCGGCAGCGACTCGATCTGCTTGCGCAGCCATTCCAGGCCAAGGGCCTCGCCCAGCTCGTAGAACACGCTCGCGACCTTGGCGATCGGCTCGCCGCTCTGCTGCGAGACTTCCACGATGTCGAGCATCGCGCGCATTTCGGGCACGCGGGCCAGACGGGCGGCGAGGTCGGCCGGCACGCCCATGCCGTCCCATTTCTCCTGGCTGGTGGAGAAGTCGGCCTTGCCGGTTTCGGTGAGTGCGTCGGGCAGCGCCTCCAGCAGCGCGGTGACGCCGGCCTGGTAGCGCTCCACGTTCGCGGCGATCTCCAGCGTGCCGCCCGGACGGTTGAGCAGCCAGCGCGTGAGATGGCGCAGCAGCGACCAGATCTGCAGGATCGCGTCGATCTGCGTGTTCTCGGCCACCTTGCTGTCCAGCGCCTCGATCTCCGCCCACAGATCGCGCGCACCGAGGATCTCGCGCGCGGCCGTGTAAGCCTTGGCGATGGCCGCCGGCCCCTGCCCGGTGTCCTCCTGCATGCGCATCATGAAGGTGGCGCCCATGCGGTTGATCGTCGAGTTGGTCACCGCGGTGGCGATGATCTCGCGCTTCAGGCGATGGCGCTGCATGTGCTCGGCGTACTTGTCGTGCAGCGGCTCGGGGAAGTAGCGCACCAGCTCCTTGGAGAGGTACGGGTCTTCCGGCACGTCGGAGTCGAGCAGCTGCTGGTACAGCTTGATCTTGTCGTACGACAGCAGCACCGAAAGCTCCGGACGGGTCAGGCCCTGGCCGCGTGCCTTGCGTTCGGTCAGCTCCGTCTCGCTGGGCAGGTTCTCGACCTGGCGGTCGAGCAGGCCTTCGCTCTCCAGCTGGCGGATGAAGTGCGCCATCGAACCCAGGCGGCGCACCGACTGGTGCTCCATCAAGGTGATCGCCTGGTTCTGGCGGTAGTTGTCCCACAGCACCAGCTGCCCGACCTCGTCCGTCATTGCGGCCAATTGCTGGTTGCGCGCGGCGGTGTCCAGCTCGCCGCGCTGCACGGCGTCATCGAGCAGGATCTTGATGTTCACCTCGTGATCGGAGGTATCCACGCCGGCGGAGTTGTCAATGAAGTCCGTGTTGAGCAGCACGCCGTGCTGGGCAGCCTCGATGCGGCCCTTCTGGGTGAAGCCCAGGTTGCCGCCCTCGCCCACCACCTTGCAGCGCAGCTCCGCGCCGTTGACGCGCAGGCCGTTGTTGGCGCGGTCGCCTACGTCGGCATGGCTCTCGCTCGCCGCCTTCACGTAGGTGCCGATGCCGCCGTTCCAGAGCAGGTCCACGGGTGCCTTGAGGATGGCGTTGAGCAGCTCGTTCGGCGCCATCTGGGTCACCTCGGCCTTGATGCCAAGCGCGGCGCGTACTTCGGGCGACACCGGGATGGCCTTGAGCGTACGCGGGTAGATGCCGCCGCCCGCCGAGATCAGCGACTTGTCGTAGTCGTCCCAGCTCGAACGCGGCAACTTGAACATGCGTTCGCGTTCCACGAACGAACGCTCCGCGTCCGGGTTCGGGTCAAGGAAGACGTGCCGGTGGTCGAACGCGGCGACCAGCCGGATGTGACGCGACAACAGCATGCCGTTGCCGAACACGTCGCCGGACATGTCGCCGATGCCCGCGCAGGTGAAGTCCTGCGTCTGGCTGTCGCGGCCGAGCGCGCGGAAGTGGCGCTTGACCGATTCCCACGCCCCCTTGGCGGTGATGCCCATGCCCTTGTGGTCGTAGCCGTTGGAGCCGCCCGAGGCGAATGCGTCGCCCAGCCAGAAGCCGTGCTCCAGCGAGATGGCGTTGGCGATGTCGGAGAACGTCGCCGTGCCCTTGTCGGCGGCCACTACCAGGTACGGATCGTCCGCGTCGTGGCGCACCACGTCATGCGGCGGCACCACTTTGCCTTCCACCAGGTTGTCGGTGATGTCCAGCAGGCCGCTGATGAACATGCGATAGCAGGCGATGCCCTCGGCCAGCTGCGCGTCGCGATCGCCGCCGACGGGCGGGCGCTTCACCACGAAGCCGCCCTTGGAACCCACCGGCACGATCACCGTGTTCTTCACCATCTGCGCCTTCACCAGGCCCAGCACTTCGGTGCGGAAATCCTCGCGTCGGTCGGACCAGCGCAGGCCGCCGCGCGCCACCGCACCGAAGCGCAGGTGGATGCCTTCCACGCGCGGCGCGCTCACGAAGATCTCGCGGTACGGCACGGGCTTCGGCAAGTCGGGCACGCGGTGCGAATCGAACTTGAAGCTGATGTAACCGCGGTAGGCGCCCTCCCATTGCTGGAAGAAGCTGGTGCGCAAAGTGGCGCGGATCAGCGCCACGAAACTGCGCAGGATGCGGTCGTCGTCCAGGCTGGAGACGTTCTCCAGCAGCACGCCGATGGTTTCCTCCACTACCTTGCCCTGCTCGGCGCGCGGCGCGGACAGCGCGGCCACCAGGCCATCGATGAGAGCCGGATGCGCGGTGCGTACGCTTTCCGGAATCAGCGCGCGCATCTCGCCCGAGAGCGCCTCCCCGGCCTTCTTCAGCTCATCGGCCGACAGGCCCTCGCGACGAGGGTCGAACTTGGCCAGGAACAGCTCCACCAGCAGGCCGGCGATGGCCGGATAGCGGTTGAAGGCGTCTTCCATGTAGTTCTGCGAGAACGCCACGCCCGTCTGCAGCAGATACTTGCAGTAGCCGCGCAGCATGGCGATCTGGCGCCAGCTCAGCTTGGCGCCGAGCACCAGACGGTTGAAGCCGTCGTTCTCGGCGTTGCCGCGCCAGATGTGCTCGAAGGCATCCTCGAACAACGAGCCGACCTGCTCCACGGTGAAAGCGAGGTTGCCGACCGGCTGCACCTCGAAGTCCTGGATGAACAGCGGCGTGCCGCCGGTCTTCACTTCGTAGACGTGCTCGGTGAGCACGCGCAGGCCGAGGTTCTCCAGCTGCGGCAGCACTTCGGACAGCGCGATGTCGGTGCCGCTGCGATAGACCTTGAAACGCAGTTCTTCCGGACGCTGCTCCGGGTGATAGAAGGACATGCGCACCGCGTCGTCGCCCTTCAGCAGGGACAGCTGGCGCACGTCCTCGGCGGCCGCCGCAGGCAGCACGTCTTCCACGTAGCCGGCCGGCAGCGACTTGCCGTAGCGGTTCGCGAGCACCACGCCATCGTGGTCGCCCATCAGCTTGCAGAGCGCGTCGCGCAGGTCGTCGTGCCAGTTGCGCACGATGGCGGCGACGCCCTGCTCCAGCGCGACGGCGTCGAAGTTCACGTGATCGCCGATCTTCGGACGCACCACGATGTGCAGGCGCGCCAGCGCGGCTTCGCCCATGAGTACGGAGGAATCGGTCTGTTCGCCGTGCAGCGCATCGCGCAGCAGGCCTTCGATGCGCTCGCGCACCGTGGTGTTGAAGCGCTCGCGCGGCACGAACACCATGCAGGTGAAGAAGCGGCCGTAGCGGTCGCGACGCACGAACAGGCGAGTGCGGGCGCGCTGACGCAGGTCGAGGATGCCGAGGGCGGTGGCGTACAGCTCGTCCTCGTTGCTCTGGAACAGCTCGTCGCGCGGCAGCGTCTCGAGGATGTTGCGCAGGGACTTGCCCGAGTACGAATCGCGCTTCAGGCCGGAGCGCTGCAGCACCGCCTCCACGCGCTGGCGCACCAGCGGCACGTCCTGCGGACGCGCCATGTAGGCATTGGAGGAGAACAGGCCCAGGAAACGGTGCTCGGCGACCGGCTTGCCGTTGGCGTCAAAGCGCAGCACGCCGACGTAGTCCATGTGGCCGGGGCGATGCACGTGCGAGCGCGCATTGGTCTTGGTCAGGATGATCGCGTCGGTGGAGCCGGACTGCGGCAGCTCGCTGGCCACCAGGCTGCGCAGCGAGCGCGGGGCCATCGAACGTTCCTGCTTGTGCAGGATGCCCAGGCCCGAGCTCTCGATCGAGCGCAGCACTTCGTCGCCGTCGGCCTGGGTGACTTCGTATTCGCGGTAACCGAGGAAGGTGAAGTTGTCGTCGGCCAGCCAGCGCAGGAATTCGGCAGCCTCTTGCACCGATTCGGCGTTCAGCGGCAGCTGGCGGTTGGGCAGGTCGTCGGCGATGGACAGCGCCTTGTCGCGCATGCGGGCCCAATCGGCCACGGCGGCGCGTACGTCCTCCAGCGAGGATTCGACCTGCGCCTTCAGTTGCGCCATTTCCGCCTCGTCGGCCAGGCGGTCGATCTCGAAATGCATGACGGACTCGGGCGCGCCGTCGTCCGTACCCAGGCGCTGCAAGCGGCCCGAGGCATCGCGCGCGGTCTTCACCACGGGATGGATCACCGCGTGGATCTGCAGCTTGGCGGACACGATCATGCTCACCGTGTCGACGAGGAACGGCATGTCGTCGGTGACGATCTGTACCACGCTGCGGCCGGCATGACCGGTCTGGGGGTTGATCACGCGCACCGAGGCGCGGCCGGGCTGGCGCTGCTGCGCGAAGCCGAGCAGATCCGCGATCAGCGCGGCCCATTCGGCCGCGGTATGCAGCTCCACGTCGCTCGCGGCGGCGCGAGCAAAGAAAGCGCTGATAAAAAATTGCGCCTCATCAAGGCGCTGGGTGGGGAATCCGCTCTTTTTCAGTTCTTCCAGAACTTCCGCCTGGATCGGTTTATCGCTGGCCGCACGAATCGCGTTCATGGCATCTATTTTGTGGTGGGACGGAGGTGGGGCAGAAAAGCCGCAAAAGGATACGCTCGCCCCCGGGGGATAGCCACCTGCATTGCGGCAATCACTTCAGCGTGCGGTTCGGTAATCGAGCTTGTGCGCACGTGCGCGCGCCTGATGTGCATGCGCCATGCGCAGCGAAGCGATGCGCACATGGACTCGATGCGTCGCATGGATGTCACGTCGGCGTCATGGCATGCGCGCATCAAAGGAGCGTTCGGATGCCATCCGTGGGCCCAAGACCGTTGCGTCGCAGCATGCGCGTATCTGCTTTGCTTTTCGCCACCGCCGAGTGCCGTCGATGGCAACCGGCAGGCCAAGGCGGGAAAAGGTGGAGTCCGGCCGGCGCTCGATACCAGCCGGAGCTGCGACCATGCGCGGCCGCACGGTCCACCTCACACCCCGTCACGCTCTCTTCGCGAGGAAAACACGAAGAATTCAGGGCTAGACCATTCGTCAAAGCAAATTGTAAACTGGCCGGTATAGTCAAGCCCGCTGCCGGTCTGGAGCGCCACATGCGTTGTTCACAGCCGTCGCTCCGCCACAAGCGGGACGAGCGGCACTAGGCAGGCATGTTGCGCCACGGAAAGCTACGCGCTTGGCGGCCGATCCGGGGATCGGCGAGACCCGCACACCCGATACCTATAAATGGAGTCCCCATGAAGTCCTCGTCATTGCGCACACCCCTGTTGTGCCTTGGCCTGCTGGCGCTGGCCGCCTGCGGAGGCAAGAAGGAACAAGGCCCGCCCCAGATGCCGCCCCCTGAAGTGGGTGTCGTCAAGGCCCAGCCGGTCTCCGCTCCGCTCAACAAGGACCTGGTGGGACGCCTCTCCGCCTTCCGCAGCGCCGACGTGCGGGCCCGCGTGGCCGGCGTGCTGCTCAAGCGGGTCTATGAGGAAGGCACGGACGTCAAGAAGGGCCAGGTGCTGTTCGAGATCGATCCCTCGGTCTACCAGGCCAACCTGAATTCCGCCCAGGCCAATCTCGCTTCGGCGCAGGCCACCTACGCCAACGCCCACAAGGCCGCCGAGCGTACGCGCCAGCTGCGTCCGCAGGGCTATGTCTCGCAGGCCGACCTGGATGCCGCCGAAGCCAGCGAGCGCAGCTCGGCCGCCGCGGTGAAGCAGGCGCAGGCCGCGGTGGAAAGCGCGCGCATCAGCCTCGGCTTCACCCGCGTCACCGCGCCGATCGATGGCCGCGCGGGCCAGCAGCAGGTCACCGAAGGCGCCATCGTGGGCAACGGCAGCGCCGATACCGGTGCCAGCTCGACCCTGCTGACCACGGTCGACCAGCTCGATCCGCTGTACGTCAATTTCACCGTCAGCGCTTCCGACCTGGACCGCCTGCGTCGCGCCCAGGCCGCGGGCAATGTCGCCCTCAGCGATCCGAACAAGACCACCGTGCAGATCGTGCTGCCGGACGGCAGCAAGTACGACCAGCAGGGCACGCTCGACTTCTCCGGCGCCACGGTCGATCCGACCACCGGCACGGTGAGCCTGCGCGCGCAGCTGGCCAACCCGGACAAGCGCCTCCTGCCGGGCACCTACGTCACCATCAAGGCGAACCTGGGCGAACAGAAGAACGTGTTCCTGGTGCCGCAGCAGGGCGTCGCCCGCGACGTCGCCGGTGCCTACGTGCTGGTGGTGAACCAGGAGGGCAAGGTCGAGCGCAAGAACATCACCGCCAACGACCTGAGCAATGGCAACTGGATCGTCACCCAGGGCCTTGCCACGGGTGACCAGGTGATCGTGTCGGGCCTCCAGGCCGTGCAGCCGGGCGCCCCCGCCAAGGCGTCGCCGTGGACGCCGGGCAAGGACGCCGCTCCGCCGAACGGTGCGCCGGGCGCTCAGCCCGCGGCCGGCAAGCACTGACGGGAGTCGATCGACATGCCCAGTTTTTTCATTGACCGCCCGATTTTCGCGTGGGTGGTAGCGATCCTCATCACCATGGTCGGCACGATTGCGATGCTGAACATGGGTATCGAGTCCTACCCCAACATCGCGCCGCCCCAGGTGGTGGTGTCGGCGACCTTCCCCGGCGCCAACGCGGATACGGTGGAGAAGAACGTCACCCAGGTGATCGAGCAGCAGCTCACCGGCATCGATCACCTGCTGTACTTCAGCTCCTCCTCCAACGCCAACGGCTCGGCGACCATCACCCTTACCTTCGAGACGGGCACCAATCCCGACATCGCCCAGGTGCAGGTGCAGAACAAGGTCTCGCTGGCCCAGCCGCGCCTGCCCACCGCCGTGACCCAGCAGGGCGTGGTGGTGGCGAAGAACAACCCGGACTTCCTGATGTTCGTGTCGCTGGTCTCCACCAACCCGGAGATCGACGGCAACCGCCTGGCCGACATCATTGCCTCGCAGGTGGCCGACCAGGTCGGCCGCATCCCCGGCGTGGGCAGCACCCGCGTGATCGGTGCCGAGTACGCCGTGCGCATCTGGCTGAATCCGGACAAGCTGCAGGGCTACGGTCTCTCGGCCAGCGCGGTGCGCGACGCCGTCGCGGCGCAGAACGTGCAGTTCGCCGCCGGTTCGCTGGGCGCCGACCCGGCCCCGGCCGACCAGGGCTTCACCGCCACGGTGTCGGCGGAAGGCCGCTTCTCCTCGCCCGAGCAGTTCGGCGGCATCATCCTGCGCGCCAACAGCGATGGCACCGTGGTGCGCCTGAGCGATGTGGCCCGCGTGTCCTTCGGTCCGCAGACCTACGGCCTGGTGTCGACCTGGAACGGCCAGCCCGTGGGTGGCCTCGGCGTGCAGCTGCTGCCGGGCGCCAACGCGCTCGACGTGGCCACCGCCGTGCGCGCCAAGATGGACGAACTGGCCAGGGATTTCCCGCAGGGCGTGTCCTGGTTCGCGCCGTACGACACCACGCCGTTCGTGAAGGTGTCGATCAATGAAGTGGTGCACACCCTGGTCGAGGCGATCATCCTCGTCTTCCTGGTGATGCTGATCTTCCTGCAGAACATCCGCGCCACCATCATCCCCACCCTGGTGATCCCGGTCGCGCTGCTGGGTACCTTCATCGGTCTGATCGGGCTGGGCTTCACCATCAACCAGCTGACCTTGTTCGGCATGGTGCTGGCGATCGGCATCGTGGTGGACGACGCGATCGTGGTGATCGAGAACGTCGAACGCATCATGACCGAGGAGCACCTCCCGCCGAAGGAGGCCACCCGCAAGGCCATGAGCCAGATCACTGGCGCTGTGGTGGCGATCACCGTGGTGCTGGCGGCCGTGTTCGTGCCGTCCGCGCTGCAGGCGGGCGCCTCCGGCGTGATCTACAAGCAGTTCGCGCTGACCATCGCGGTGTCGATGGGCTTCTCGGCCTTCCTCGCGCTGTCGTTCACTCCGGCGCTGTGCGCCACCATGCTGAAGCCGACCCACGACGAGAAGAAGAACGTCGTGTACCGCGGCTTCAACCGCATGTTCGACTGGGTCACCCACACCTACAGCGGCCACATCTCCAGTGCCGCGCGGCATGCGCCGCGCTGGATGATCATGTTCGCGCTGATCGCTGCGCTCGCCGGCTTCCTGTACACCAAGCTACCCACCAGCTTCGTGCCCAGCGAAGACCAGGGCTTCGCGCTGGCCATCGTGAACCTGCCGCCGGGCGCCACCATCAAGCGCACCGAGCAGGTGATGGCCGAGATGCGCGAGCGCCTGAAGAACAGCCCGCTGAACGACTCCATCGTCGGCATGTACCAGATCAGCGGCTTCAGCTTCGTGGGCCAGAGCGAAAGCGCGGGCATGGCCTTCATCAAGCTCAAGGACTGGAGCGAGCGAAAGATCACGGCCGATGAGCTGATCCTGCAGGCCAACGGCGTGCTGCATGGCATCCGCGACGCCCAGATCTTCGTGGTGAACCTGCCGACCATCCGCGGCCTCAGCCAGTTCGGCGGCATCGACATGTACCTGCAGGCCCGCGCCGGCCAGAGCCACGGCGAGCTGATGCAGGCCATGGGCATGGTGCTGGGCAAGTCCCAGGGCAACCCGGCGCTGTTGGGCACGCGCCCGAACTCGCTGCCCGATGCCCCGCTGTGGGACATCAAGGTGGACCGCGTGCAGGCCGAGTCGATGGGTCTTTCGGTCAGCGACGTATACACGGCGATCCAGCTCACCCTGGCACCGATCTACGTCAACGACTTTGTGTACGGCGGCCGCGTGAAGCGCGTCTACATGCAGGCCGACCAGCCCTTCCGCATGGGGCCGGATGCGCTGCAGCACGTGTTCTCGCCCAGCTCGCTGGCGAACGCGGGCACGAACGGCACGACGCGTTCGGCAACCAATCCGTACAACATGATCCCGATCTCCAGCGTGGTGCATTCCGACTGGGGCACCGGCTCGCCCGCCCTGACCCGCTACAACGGTTATGCGGCGGTCGAGATCGTGGCCAGCGAAGGCAAGGGCTACTCCACCGGCCAGGCCATGGCGGCGCTGCAGAACATCGTGGACAACGACCTGCCCAAGGGCTTCGGCGCCGATTGGACCGGCCAGTCCTACCAGGAAATCCTGGCGGGCAACTCGGCCACCCTGCTGCTGGTGCTGTCGATCGTGATCGTGTTCCTCTGCCTCGCGGCGCTGTACGAGAGCTGGTCGATCCCGGTGGCGGTGCTGCTGGTAGTGCCGCTGGGCCTGCTCGGCACGGTGGTGTTCTCCATGCTGCGCGGCCTGCCGAACGACATGTACTTCAAGATCGGCATGATCACGGTGATCGGTCTGGCGGCGAAGAACGCCATCCTGATCGTGGAATTCGCGGTCGAGCAGCAGCAACAGGGCAAGTCGTTGTTCGATGCGGTGGTCACGGCCTCCCGCCTGCGACTGCGTCCGATCCTGATGACCTCGATGGCGTTCATCCTGGGCGTGTTCCCGCTGGCGATTTCCACCGGCGCGGGTGCGAACTCCCGCCACTCGATCGGCACGGGCGTGATCGGCGGCATGCTGTTCGCCACCTTCCTCGGCCTGCTGCTGATCCCGGTGTTCTACGTGGTAGTGCGCCGTGCGCTGGGTGACAAGCTCGATGAGGCATCACGCAACCTGCCGCATCACGGCGGCGGCGACGGCGATATGAAGCCGTTCGATTCGGACCCGCGACGCGGGCACTGATCGCCACTCGCACTACCGGAGCCCCGGCCGCAAGGCCGGGGCTTTTTCTTTCCGGCGCCCCAAAGAAAACGCCCGGCGGTCGCCCGCCGGGCGTTCCCGTTCGACGCTTGCTAGAGACCTCAGCGCAGCCCGGTCTCCGCGCGTGCGATCACCAGGCGCTGGATCTCGCTGGTGCCTTCGTAGATCTCGGTGATCTTGGCGTCGCGGAAGTAGCGCTCCAGCGGCATTTCCTTGGAATAGCCCATGCCGCCATGGATCTGTACCGCCTGGTGCGCGATCCACATCGCCGCCTCGGAAGCGACCAGCTTGGCCACGGAGGCCTCGGTGCCGAAACGGCCGCCGTTCTTCTCGGCCTGCCCCTTGGTCCAGGCGGCGCGCAGGGTCAGCAGCGTGGCGGCGTCGAGCTTGCACTTCATGTCGGCGATCTTGGCCTGGGTCATCTGGAAGCTGCCGATCGCCTGGCCGAACGCCTTGCGGTCGCGCGACCACTGCAGGGTGGCCTCGTACGCGGCGCGGGCGATGCCCACCGCCTGCGAAGCGATGCCGATGCGGCCGGCGTCGAGCACGCCCATCGCAATGGAGAAGCCCTTGCCCTCATCGCCCAGCAGGCAGTCCTTCGGGCACACATAGTCGGTGAATTCGATCTCGCAGGTGGCCGAGGCGCGGATGCCGAGCTTGGGCTCGGTCTTGCCGGCGTGGAAGCCCGGCAGCTGCGTGTCGATCAGGAAGGCCGACACGCCCTTGGCACCGATGCCCGGCGTGGTGATGGCGAACAGGATGATGTAGCGCGCCACCGGGCCGGAGGTGATCCAGCTCTTCTTGCCGTTGATGACCCAGTCGCCGTTCGCGTTCTTGGTGGCGCGCGTATGCATGGCCGACGCATCCGAACCGGACTGCGGCTCGGTCAGCGCATAGGCGCCGATCGCCTCGCCCTGCGCGATGGCGCGTACGAACTTCTGCTTCTGCTCCTCCGTGCCGTGCTTGAGGATGCCGTTGCAGAACAGCGAATTGTTCACCGACATGATGGTCGAGGTGGCCGCATCCGCCGCGGCGATCTCGATCATCGCCAGCACGTAGGCGATCGGGTCCATGCCCGCGCCACCGTATTCGTGCGGCACCTCGATGCCCATCAGGCCGAGCTGGCCCATCTCGCGAATGTTGTCCAACGGGAATTCGCCCTTGGCATCCAGTTCGGCGGCGACCGGCACGATGCGCTTCTGCGCGAAATCGCGGGCGATGGACTGAATCGACAGCTGGTCTTCGGTAAAGCTGAAATCCATGGGGAACTCCGGAAACGGGGCAGAAGAATGAGGCGAGCCGGACATTTTAGCGGGCAGGTGAAAAAGGCCCGTGTGCGCTGCAACAGAGAGGGGGGCCGATCGCATCGCCAGAGTGCCGCACGAGCGCGACTGCGCGTCTCGCGAAAGCTCAGGAGCGCACGGCACGGCGAACTGCCGTTCGCACCCGCACCGCATGCAAACGTCCGCCGCTACCGCAGCGGTCTTCCGCCTCTTGACGCCCCACGCCGCCCGCCCTAGCCTTACGCATCTCTCTATCGCGATATAAGGATGCAGCGTGGATCTAGCCACCGCCTCCAGCGTCCTGCGATTGCTGGCCGACCCCACGCGGGTGCGCCTGCTGGCCCTGCTGGAACGCGAGGAACTGACCGTGGCGGAGCTCGCCGCCGTCCTGCGCCTGGCGCAGCCGCGCGTCTCCACCCACCTGGCCAAGCTCAAGGAAGCCGAACTGGTGCGCGACCGCCGCGCCGGCGTATCGGCCTACTACCGCGCCAATGCCGAGGGCGACGAGCGCCAGCATGACCTGATCCGTTCCCTGCGCGACAGCATCGACGACGCCCTGCTGCGCGAAGACGCCGCGCGCCTGCCCGCCGTGCTGGCGCAGCGCGCGAGCGAGGCCGGCTGGGCCGATACGGTCGCCGGCGACATGGAGCGCCATTATTCGCCCGGCCGCACCTGGGAAACCTTGGCGCGCTCGCTGCTCCAGCTGCTGGAAACCGGCGACGTGCTGGACATCGCTTCCGGCGACGGCATCACCGCCGAGCTGCTGGCGCCGCATGCGCGCTCGATCGTCTGCGTCGATTCCAGCGAGCGCGTGGCGGAAGCGGCGGCGCAGCGACTGAAGCCATTCGCCAACGTCGAGGTGCGCCAGGGCGACATGCACGCGCTGGATCTGGGCGAGCGCCGCTTCGACCTTGTGCTGATGCTGCACGCCCTCACCTATGCCGAGCATCCCGCCAAAGCCGTGGCCGAGGCCTCGCGCCTGCTGCGCCCGGGTGGCCGCCTGCTCGCCGTGACGCTGGGCAAGCATGACCACCGCGCCGTGGTGGAGCCATTCGACCACCGCAACCTGGGTTTCTCGCAGGACGAGCTTTCCGGCCACGCGCGCCGCGCCGGCCTGGAAGTCATCAGCTGCACCCGTCTCAGCCGCGAGCGCAAGGCACCTCATTTCGAGGTGATCAGCCTGCTCGCACGCAAGCCGTAAGGAGACCGCGCATGAGCGCCCTGCCCTGGCTCCACCCCGAACGCGTCGCCGCGCTTCAAGCCGCGCTGCGCGAACGCATCCTCATCCTCGACGGCGGCATGGGCACCATGCTGCAAGGCCACCGGCTCGACGAAGAAGGCTTTCGCGGCGAACGCTTCGCCGGAGGCCGCGACGGCTCGCACGAGCATCATCACGACCATCCGGGCTGCGACCTCAAGGGCAACAACGACCTGCTCACGCTGACCAAGCCCGACATCATCCGCGGCGTACACGAGGCCTACCTCGAAGCCGGCGCCGACCTGGTCGAGACGAACACGTTCAACAGCACGCGTATCAGCCAGGCCGACTACCACCTGGAGCACCTGGCCTACGAGCTGAACCTCGAAGGTGCGAGGCTTGCCCGTGCCGCCTGCGACGCCTGGACGGCGAAGACGCCGGACAAGCCGCGCTTCGTCATCGGCGTGCTGGGCCCGACCAGCCGCACGGCATCGCTGTCGCCGGACGTCAACGACCCGGGCTTCCGCAACGTCACCTTCGAGGAACTGGCCGCCAACTACACCGAGGCGGCCAGCGGCCTGATGGACGGCGGCGCGGACCTGATCATGGTCGAGACCATCTTCGACACGCTCAACGCCAAGGCCGCGCTGTTCGCGCTCAGCGAGCTGTTCCGCGAGCGCGGCGCGCGCCTGCCGGTGATGATCTCCGGCACGATCACCGACCGCTCCGGCCGCACGCTGTCCGGCCAGACCGCGGAAGCGTTCTATTACTCCGTGGCGCATGCCCGCCCGCTCAGCGTGGGGCTCAACTGCGCATTGGGCGCGGCCGACCTGCGCCCGCACGTACAGACGCTCGCCACGGTCGCTGATTGCTTCGTCAGCACCCACCCCAACGCGGGTTTGCCGAACGCCTTCGGTGAATACGACGAGACGCCCGAGCAGATGGCCGCGGTGATCGGCGGCTTCGCCCGCGAGGGGTTGCTCAACCTGGTCGGCGGCTGCTGCGGCACCACGCCGGCGCACATCCAAGCCATCGCCGATGCCGTGCGCGGCTGCGCGCCGCGCGCACTTCACTCCACCGACGACACCGCTCAAGCCGCCTGACCCGATGACCATCCGCCACACCCGTCTGTCCGGCCTCGAACCGCTGGTCATCACGCCGGACCTGCTGTTCGTCAACGTCGGCGAACGCACCAACGTCACCGGCTCCGCGCAGTTCCGCAAGCTGATCAAGGAAGAGCGCTACGAGGAAGCCGTCGAGGTGGCGCGCCAACAGGTCGCCAGCGGCGCGCAGATCATCGACGTGAACATGGATGAAGGCCTGATCGATTCGGAGGCGGCGATGACGCGCTTCCTGAATCTGATCGCCGCCGAGCCCGATATCGCACGCGTGCCGGTGATGGTCGACTCGTCCAAATGGACCGTGATCGAAGCCGGCCTGCGCTGTCTCCAGGGCAAAGGTATCGTCAACTCGATCTCCATGAAGGAAGGCGAGGAGATTTTCCTCGAGCACGCCCGCAAGGTGCAGCAGTACGGTGCCGCGGTGGTGGTGATGGCCTTCGACGAGACGGGCCAGGCCGATACCTGCGAACGCAAGGTGGAAATCTGTTCGCGCGCGTACCGGCTGCTCACGGAGCAGCTCGACTTCGCGCCCGAAGACATCATCTTCGACCCGAACATCTTCGCCATCGCCACCGGCATCGAGGAACACAACAACTACGCGGTGGATTTCATCGAAGCCACGCGCGAGCTGAAACGGCGCTTCCCGCTCAGCCATGTCTCCGGTGGCGTTTCCAACGTTTCCTTCTCGTTCCGCGGCAACAACACCGTGCGCGAGGCGATCCATTCGGTGTTCCTGTACCACGCCATCAAGGCGGGAATGGACATGGGCATCGTCAACGCCGGCGCCCTGATGATCTACGACGAGGTGCCGGAGGAACTGCGCGACCGCGTCGAGGACGTGGTGCTCAACCGCCGCCCCGATGCGACCGAACGCCTGCTGGAGATCGCCGACCGCTTCAAGGCGAAGAAGGGCGAAGTCGTCACCGAGAACCTCGCGTGGCGCGAAAAACCCGTGCGCGAGCGCCTGAGCCACGCGCTGGTCCACGGTATCGACCAATACGTGGATGCCGACACGGAAGAAGCCCGGCAGCAGGCCACGCGCCCGCTGGACGTGATCGAAGGCCCGCTGATGGATGGCATGAACGTGGTCGGCGACCTGTTCGGCGCCGGCAAGATGTTCCTGCCGCAGGTGGTCAAGTCCGCCCGCGTGATGAAGAAGGCCGTGGCCTATCTGCTGCCCTACATCGAGGCGGAGAAACTGCGCACCGGTGACATGGGCAAGAACAACGGCACCATCGTAATGGCCACGGTGAAGGGCGACGTACACGACATCGGCAAGAACATCGTCGGCGTGGTACTCCGCTGCAACAATTTCGAGGTGATCGACCTGGGCGTGATGGTGCCGGCGCAGAAGATCCTGGATACCGCGCGCGAGCACAACGCCGACCTGATCGGCCTGTCCGGCCTGATCACGCCCTCGCTGGAGGAAATGAGCCACGTCGCGCGCGAGATGCAACGGCAGAACTTCACCATTCCGCTGCTGATCGGCGGCGCCACCACCTCGCGCGCGCATACGGCGCTGAAGATCGACCCGCACTACGAAGCGCCCACCGTATGGGTGAAGGACGCCTCGCGCGCCGTGGGCGTGGCGCAGTCGCTGGTGAGCAAGGACCTGGTCGACACCTTCATGGCCAAGGTGCGCGCGGAGTACGCGGAAGTGCGCGACCGCCACCGCAACCGCGGCTCCGGCAAGGCGCTGGTCCCGCTGGAGAAGGCGCGCGCGCAGCGCTTCACCTGCGACTGGGCGGCGTACGAGCCGCCGCAGCCGCGCAAGCCCGGCGTCACCGTGTTCGACGACTACGACCTGGCCGAGTTGCGCCGGTACATCGACTGGACGCCGTTCTTCCAGGCCTGGGAACTGGCCGGCCATTACCCGGCGATCCTCCAGGACGAGATCGTCGGCGCGCAGGCGACGGAATTGTTCCGCGATGCGCAGGCGATGCTCGACCGCATCGTGGCGGAGCGCTGGCTGAGGGCGCGCGCAGTGATCGGCTTCTGGCGCGCCGCCCGGGTCGGCGACGACACCGAACTCTATGCGGACGACGGCCGCAAGCTCGCCGTGCTTCATCATCTGCGCCAGCAAGCCGACAAGCCGATCGACCGGCCCGATTTCTCGCTGGCCGACTTCGTCGCGCCCAAGGAAGCCGGCAAGGCCGACTGGGTGGGCGCGTTCGCGGTGACCGCGGGCGTCGGCATCGAAGAACACGTGGCCCGCTTCGAGGCCGCGCACGACGATTACTCGTCGATCCTGCTGAAAGCCCTCGCCGACCGCCTTGCCGAAGCCTTCGCCGAGCGCATGCACGAGCGCGTGCGGCGCGAATTCTGGGGTTATGCGCCGGACGAAGCGCTGGACAACGACGCGCTGATCGATGAGAAGTACCGCGGCATCCGCCCCGCGCCCGGCTATCCGGCCTGCCCCGACCACACGGAGAAAGCCACGCTGTTCGAGCTGCTCGATGCCACGGCGAATGCCGGGATCGAGCTGACCGAGGGCTTCGCCATGTATCCCACCGCGGCTGTGTCCGGCTGGTACTTCTCGCACCCCGGCAGCCAGTACTTCGTGGTGGGCCGGCTGACGCGCGAGCAGGTCGAGGACTATGCGAAGCGCAAGGGCTGGACGCGCGAGGAAGCGGAGCGCTGGCTGGCGCCGAACCTGGATTACGACCCGGACTGAGCGGCTGCCGTCACCAGATCGCGCGGCTTCGCCACAACTTCATCCCGGCGCAGGCCCGACGGAGCGCGAAGCGTGCGGAGAACGCCGCGGAGGGGCGAACGCAGCGAGTCATCCAGCGACGACTGCGCAGCATCTTTGCGTAGCCGCTTAGAAGCTGTCCTTAGAAGCGTCCGGCGACAAAGAACATCATCGCCACGGGATCCCGGCCTGCGCCGGGATGACGCAAAGCCGACGCAACCCGTTCGCTCAGGTCTCTTCCGGGCCACCCGGGCGCACCGTTTCCGGCCGGCGGTGGCGCAGGTGCGAGAACACGTTGTAGATGGACACGAACATCGGGAACGCGGTCTGGATGATGCCGACCGAATCGTTCTTGCCCCAGATGAAGTAGGCCAGGGTCAGCACGCTGCCGGCCACGGACAGGTACCAGAACGACATCGGCACCACCACCTTCTTCTGCCGCTTGGTGGCGTAGAACTGCACGAACCAGCGCGCGGTGAACAGGAGCGTGCCGAGCAGGCCGATGAGCTTCCAGGGGGTGAGCGTGATCAATTGCAGGTTGGCAAGAGCTTCGTGCATGGCGTCGAATCCGTACGGGTCAGCCGGGGCATTGTAATCGCGGCATCTTCCCGTGCCCTTTCCGCCTTTTGCGCGATCGGGATCGGTAGACGACACGGGCATGGCGGGACGTTCCGCCGCGAAAACGAGAAGGCCACCGCAAGGGTGGCCTTCTCATTCGATTCGGATGGTGGGCGGTACAAGGATCGAACTTGTGACACCTGCCGTGTGAAGGCAGTGCTCTACCGCTGAGCTAACCGCCCGCCGGGAGCGCGAAACTATACGGGGTGTTCCCGGGGAGGTCAATGCCCCGTCGAGAACATTTTCCGCCCCGCCCGCTCCGTTCCGCGATGGGCGGCGGTACCCGCCGACTCCGCATCAATCACCGGCACGCAGCTTCCGGCGCAGGCGGTATTCGTGCCTTCCCACATAGGCCGCGGCCAGCACGACCATGAGCGCCAACACATACCAGGTGATCAGATAGCTCAGGTGACTGTTGGGAAAGGCGGTGACGGTCAGTCCGCCTCGCGGCCACGCATCGGCGTTCGCGGGATCCGCATCCTGGTCCACGAAGAACGGCGCGACCGGGCCCAGGCCACGCGCGGCGGCAATCGCCTGCACGTCCCTGGCATACCAGCGGTTCTGCGCCGGGTCGTTGTGCCGCAGGAATGCCCGGGTCTCGGGCATGCGCAGCAGGCCGGTGACGGTGAGCTCGCCCGCCGGCCCGGCGGCGCAGCGCCCATTGCGCCCGCACCAGTCGGTGGGAACGAAGCCACGGTTGACGAGGACGACGTTGCCGTCGGCCGCGCGCAGCGGCGTCATCACCCAATAGCCGCTGCCGAAACCGGTACTCGCGGCCACCAGCGCCTGACGGTCATGCAGGAAGACGCCGGTGAGGCGGACGTGGAGATATTCGTGCGTCGCCGCGGTCACGCCAGCCCACTCGGCCGGCCGGGGAGCCTCGGCGGCGGGCGCATGGACGCGCTGCTCGACCCGCGCGATCAGCTCGCGTTTCCAGGCCAGGCGATGCACCTGCCAGGTACCCAGGGCAACGAATCCGCTGAAGCAGGCCAGCGCCAGCAAGGCCAGCAGAGAGAGCGCCAGCGGCCCGCGCGGGCCGCGCTCGGTGACGTCGGCGGCGCCTAGCCGAGCCATGGCCAGCGTGCCGCCGGGAACCCGCTCACGGCAGGTTCCGGGTATCCATCAGGGCCGGCATCATGTTGTGGTTCAGGTGGTACATCACCCAGATCGAACCGCTCAACGTGATCAGCACCAGCACGGCGGTGAAGATCAGGGCCAGCATGTTCCAGCCGTTCTCCGACTTCGCGTTCATGTGCAGGAAGTACACCATGTGCACCACGATCTGCACCGCAGCGAAGCCCAGGACC
Source organism: Dyella sp. BiH032 (assembly GCF_031954525.1). Classification (NCBI taxonomy): domain Bacteria; kingdom Pseudomonadati; phylum Pseudomonadota; class Gammaproteobacteria; order Lysobacterales; family Rhodanobacteraceae; genus Dyella; species Dyella sp. BiH032. Next base: position 2,027,481 of record NZ_CP134867.1, on the reverse strand, counting down.
ACCAGCGCGGTAGTGCTCGAATCCTTGAAGCCTCCGCTCATCACCAGCCAGAACGGAATGGCAGTCAGGATCACAGCCAGCATGAAGCCGACCACGTAGCCCTTCAGCGAGACGTGGCCGATGCCGTCGTCGTGACCATCGCCATGGTGGTCGTGGCCGTGGCCGTCGTGCACGGCATGGACGTCGGTATGCGCGCTCACGGCAGCACTCCCATCAGATAGACAAAGCTGAAGACGCCGATCCACACCACGTCGAGGAAGTGCCAGAACATCGACAGGCACCACAGGCGGCGCTTGTTGGGGCCGATCAGGCCCTTCTTCTTCACCTGCACCATCAGCGTGATCAGCCAGATGATGCCGCAGCTCACGTGCAGGCCGTGCGTCCCCACCAAGGTGAAGAACGACGACAGGAACGCGCTGCGCTGCGGGCCTGCGCCCTCGGCGATCAGGTGGGCGAACTCGTACAGCTCGATGCCGATGAAGCCGGCGCCCAGCAGGCCGGTGATGCCCAGCCACACCAGGGTGCCGCCCACGCGATTGCGCTGCATCTCCAGCATGGAGAAGCCGTACGTGATCGAGGACAGCAGCAGCAGCGAGGTATTCAGCGCCACCAGCGGCAGCTCGAACAGTTCGGCGCCGGTCGGGCCGCCCGCGTAGCTGCGGCCCAGCACGCCGTATACCGCAAACAGGCAGGCGAAGATGAGGCAGTCGCTCATCAGGTAGAACCAGAAGCCGAGCAGCGTGCCGTTCTCCGGATGGTGCTCGGTTTCCTGGTGGAACCGCAACGGCGCGGCTACCGTGTTGTAGGTGTCGTAGGACTTCACGTCAGACATGGCTGGCCAGCTGCTCCGTGCGCGCCGCCTCCACCCGGGCCACGTCGCCGGCCTGGATGTAGTACTCGCGGTTGTAGTTGAACGTATGGCCGATGGCCACGCCGAGCAGCGCCAGGAATGCCACGCCCGCGACCAGCCACATGTGCCAGATCAGGGCGAAGCCGAGCACGGTGCTCAAGCCGGCCAGAATGATGCCGGCGCCGGTGTTCTTCGGCATGTGGATGTCGATGAAGCCCGCCTGCGGACGCTGCCAGCCTAGCTGCTTCATCTGCCACCACGCGTCGTTGTCGTGCACCACGGGCGTGAAGGCGAAGTTGTAGGCCGGCGGCGGCGAGGACGTGGACCACTCCAGCGTGCGGCCGTTCCAAGGATCGCCAGTCACGTCGCGCAGCTTGTCGCGACGCAGGAAGCTCACCACGAACTGGATCAGCATGGCCGCGATGCCCAGAGCGATCAGCGCGGCACCGAAAGCGGCGATCTGGAACCAGATCTGCAGCGACGGATCCTCGAAGTGGCTGATACGGCGCGTCACGCCCATCAGGCCCAGTACGTACAGTGGCATGAAGGCGAAGTAGAAACCCACCACCCACAGCCAGAACGAGCACTTGCCCCAGAAGGGATCCAGCTTGAAGCCGAACGCCTTCGGGAACCAGAAGTTGATCGCCGCGAACGCGCCGAACAGCACGCCGCCGATGATCACGTTATGGAAATGCGCGATCAGGAACAGGCTGTTGTGCAGCGAGAAGTCCGCCGGCGGCACCGCCAGCAGCACGCCGGTCATGCCGCCGATCACGAAGGTCACCATGAAGGCCACCACCCACATCATCGGCAGCTCGAAGCGGATGCGGCCGCGGTACATGGTGAACAGCCAGTTGAAGATCTTCGCGCCCGTGGGGATCGAGATGATCATCGTGGTGATGCCGAAGAACGAGTTCACGCTCGCGCCCGAGCCCATCGTGAAGAAGTGGTGCAGCCATACCAGGTAGGACAGCACGGTGATCACGATCGTCGCGTACACCATCGAGGTGTAGCCGAACAGACGCTTGCCGGCGAAGGTGGACACCACTTCGGAGAACACGCCGAACATCGGCAGGATCAGGATATAGACCTCCGGATGGCCCCAGATCCAGATCAGGTTCACGTACATCATGGCGTTGCCGCCCAGTTCGTTCGTGAACACGTGGGTGCCCAGGTACCGGTCAAGCGACAGCAGCGCCAGCACGGCGGTCAGCACCGGGAACGCGGCGATGATCAGCACGTTGGTGCACAGCGCGGTCCAGGTGAACACCGGCATCTGCATCAGCTTCATGCCCGGCGCGCGCATCTTGATGATGGTCACCAGCAGGTTGACGCCGGACAGCAAGGTGCCGACACCTGCTATCTGCAGGGACCATATGTAGTAGTCCACGCCCACGTCGGGACTGCCCAGGATGCCGGACAACGGCGGATAGGCCAGCCAGCCCGTGCGCGCGAACTCGCCCACGAACAGCGAGGCCATCACCAGCACGGCGCCGCTGGCGGTCATCCAGAAGCTGAAGTTGTTGAGGAACGGGAAGGCCACGTCGCGCGCACCGATCTGCAGCGGCACGATGTAGTTCATCAGGCCGGTCACGATCGGCATCGCCACGAAGAAGATCATGATCACGCCGTGGGCGGTGAAGATCTGGTCGTAGTGGTGCGGCGGCAGGTAGCCGAGGTTGTCGCCGAAGGAGACCGCCTGCTGCAGACGCATCATGACGGCGTCGGCGAAGCCGCGCAGCAGCATCACCAGGCCCAGCACCATGTACATGATGCCGATCTTCTTGTGGTCGATGCTGGTGAACCACTCGCGCCAGAGGTAGCCCCACAGGCGGTACTTGGTGATCACGCCCGCCAGGGCCAGGCCGCCGATCGCCACGGCGGCGAAGGTGGCCAGCAGGATGGGCTCGTGGTACGGGATGGCCTCCCACGTGAGGCGGCCGAAAATCAGCTTGGAAAAATCGGGATCAGACATCTTGAACACCCGGAAAGGCGCAATGCGGATGGGTCGGGCGGCGCACGATCAGTGCTCCATGTGTTCCATGTCGTGCTCGCCACCGGGCTTGCCGGCACGGGCGGCGTCCTTGGCCATGGTCTCGTGCATGCACGGAGTGCCCGGCGCGACGCACATGTTGACGATGGCGCCGTACAGATCGGGAGAAACGCTGGCATAGCGGCGCACGGGCTCGTTCTCGCTGGGCTTCTCCAGCGCGAGGTAGCTCTCGCGCGTCAGCGCGGCGCCCTCCTTCGCCTTGGCCGTCCACTGCTCGAACTCGCTCTCGCTCATGCCGAGGAACTTGAAGCGCATGCCGGAGAAGCCGGCGCCGCTGTAGTTCGCCGAAATGCCGTCGTAGGCGCCCGGCTTGTTGATCACCGCGTGCAGCTTGGTCTCCATGCCCGGCATGGCGTAGATCTGGCCGGCGAGCGCAGGGACGAAGAAGGAGTTCATCACGGTCGAGGCCGTGATCTTGAACTGGATGGGGCGATCCACCGGCGCGGCCATCTCGTTCACCGTGGCGATGCCCTGCTCGGGGTAGATGAATAGCCACTTCCAGTCCATGGCCACCACTTCCACGGTCAGCGGCTTCACTCCGGCCGGCATCTCACGTTGCGCGGAGATGCGCTCCAGCGGGCGGAACGGGTCCAGTTTGTGCGTGCTCACCCAGGTCAGCGCGCCCAGTGCGATGATGATCAGCAGCGGGGCCGACCAGATCAGCAGCTCGAGCACAGTCGAGTGGTCCCAGTCCGGCTTGTAGGTGGCCTTCTTGTTGGAGGCCCGGTAGCGCCAGGCGAAGAACAGGGTCAGCCCGATCACCGGCACCACGATCAGCAGCATCAGGACCAGGGAAATGAGGATGATGTCGCGCTGCTGGGCGGCCATGTCGCCGGAAGGCGACATCAGCACGGTCTGGCAGCCTGCCAGCAGCAGGACGGCCGGAAGCAGCAGTCCGCGAAGAGCCTTGGAAAACATGGGCCGGAAGGGAAGCCGAAGCATGGGGAGACCGAAAAAGTTAACCTATGCGTGCTGCGCCGCGGAATAGGACACTTTGTCTCATGGCGGTTGGAAGCCGCCAGTGCGATCCTTACGCGAACCTCCCCCCAAGTCCACAAGTTTCAGCATGGCGATGTCGAGCACACTTGATCACCACGGAACCGCGGGCCCGGCGCAGGATGATGCGTCGCCGGCGCCCGGCCATTCCAACGTCGCCCCCAGCGAGATCGCCGTCGGCGTGGTCATCGGCCGCGCGTCGGAGTATTTCGACTTCTTCGTTTTCGGCATCGCGTCGGTGCTGGTCTTCCCCCCGGTGTTCTTCCCATTCCGGGACCGCCTGCACGGCCTGCTGCTGTCGTTCGTGGTCTTCGCGCTGGCCTTCGTGGCGCGCCCGTTCGGCACCGCCCTGTTCATGGCCATCCAGCGCCGCTGGAGCCGCGGCACCAAGCTGACGGCCGCGCTGTTCCTGCTCGGCAGCGCCACCGTGGGCATGGCCTTCCTGCCGGGCTACGAGACGCTCGGCTGGCGCGCCATCGCACTGCTCGCTTTCTTCCGCGTCCTCCAGGGCATCGCCTTCGGCGGCTCCTGGGACGGCCTGCCCTCGCTGCTCGCCCTGAACACGCCCAAAGGCAAGCGCGGCTGGTACGCCATGCTCGGCCAGTTGGGCGCGCCCATCGGCTTCATGCTGGCCAGTGCGCTGTTCCTGTTCCTGCATACCCAGCTGTCCAGCGAGGACTTCCTCGGCTGGGGCTGGCGCTATCCCTTCTTCGTGGCCTTCGCCATCAACGTGGTGGCGCTGTTCGCCCGCCTGCGCCTGGTGGTGACGGAGGAATACACGCAGGCGATGGAGGAGCGCGAGCTCGAGCCTATCGGCATCATCGAAATGCTGCGCAAGCAGGACTACAACATCGTCCTCGGCGCCTTCGCCGCGCTCGCCAGCTACGCGTTGTTCCACCTGGTGACGGTGTTCCCGCTGTCGTGGATCACCCTGGGCTCCACTCAGTCGGTGAACGACGTGCTGCTGATCCAGGTGATCGGCGCCGGCGTGGGCATCCTGGGCACGGTCACGTCCGGCTTCATCGCCGACCGCATCGGCCGCCGCACCACCCTGGGCACCCTCGCCTTCCTGATCGGCATCTTCAGCTTCTTCGCCCCCTGGCTGCTCGGCGGCAGCCGTGTGGCGCAGGACGCCTTCATCCTGATCGGCTTCGCCCTGCTGGGCCTGTCCTACGGCCAGTCCGCCGGCACGGTGACCTCGAACTTCCCGATCCGCTTCCGCTACACCGGCGCCGCCCTGACGACCGACGTGGCCTGGCTGATCGGCGCCGCCTTCGCCCCACTGGTGGCGCTGGGCCTGTCCAGCAAGTTCGGCCTGGGCGCGGTGAGCATCTACCTGCTGTCCGGCGCGATCTGCACGCTGGGCGCGCTGCGCCTGAACAAGGCGCTGGAATCGCGCGACTGATTGGCGCGGCTTGTCCGTGAATGCAAAGGGCCCGGCATGCCGGGCCCTTTTTTTGATGCATCCGCTGTCGATCGTCTCTTTCCGAAGACCGCTTCTTCACGTGCGCATCGGGCTAACGTCGTTGACGCCCGAGGCCTGAGGAGCCGCTTGCCGCACAGAGCGCGACCGGTCGTCCGCCTTCACGCCACCGACGCCTTCCCCCGCTGCACGCTGAGCAGAAGCAACACCGCCGCCAGCACCCCGTAAGCTCCTGCGAACTGCCAGACCCTGCTGCTGGATGCCGCATCCAGCAGCCAGGGCAGATAGACGCCGCCGGCGGGATCCACCGAGTGGATCAGGCCGAACAAGGTGAGCGCACCGCCCAGCAGCAGGATCAGCGCCGCGCGGCCCGTCTTGCCGTCGATCAAGGCCACCACGAAGCTCGCCCACACCATCGACGTGATGATGAAGCCGTTGCCCAGGATGGTGATCACCGCCAGTTCGGCGATGCCGTGCGTGTCCTGGGCGAACAGCGCGCCGAAGCGGTCCGGCGCGACGTAGGTCGGATCGCTCAGCTTGATCGTCACCATGCGTGCAATGGCCGGAAAGAAACTGAACACCACCGCCGCCGCATAGCGGATCGGCGTCGCCTCGAAGGCCTGAACGGTGATGCCGATCGCGACGAACACCAGGATCGGCGCCAGCACCGATAGCGGCACCAGCTCCACCAGGTTGGACAGATAGCCGAACACACCGCCCAGTCCGATCACGATGCCGGTCAGCAAGGTATAGCCGCTGCGCGCGCCCATCGCCTTGTACGACGGCTGGCCGATGTATGGTGTGGTCTGCGCCACGCCGCCGCAGACACCGGCGACCAGGGTCGCCAGCGCCTCCACCAGCAAGATGTCACGGGTGCGGTACTCGTCGCCCGCCGCGCGCGCGCTTTCGGTGACGTTGATGCCGCCCACGACCATGAGCAAGCCGAACGGCAGGATCAGCGGCAGATAAGGCACCGTGTAGGCGAGCCCGCCGATCCACTGCAGGTTCGGCAGCGGCAGCGCGAAACGCCAGGTCCACGCCGCGGGCGCGTGGTAACCCGTGCCCAGCCAGCCCAGCGGACCGAGCACGTAATAGAGCACGGCGCCGACCGCAAACGCGGCCAATACGCCAGGCACGCCGAACGGCAGCCGCCCCTTCGCCACCAGCGCGTAGAGCACCACGCCCAGGCCGGCGAAACCCACCACCGGCACCTTCATGATCTCCACCAGCGGCAGGAAACCCATCAGCACCAGCGCGATGCCGGCGATTGAGCCCAGCAGGCCCGCGCGCGGCACGTGCCGCTGTACGGCGCCGCCGAAGAACGAGAGCACGAACTTCAGCACACCCATCACTACCAGCGAGGCCATGCCCAGCTGCCACGTGGCCGTTGCCGCCGCCGCTTCGTCCATGCCGCCCTGCTTGAAGTGCAGGAACGCGGGGCCGAGCACGAGCAGCGCCATGCCGATGCTGGTCGGCGCATCCAGCCCGAGGGGCATGGCTGTCACGTCGTCGCGTCCGGTGCGTGCGGCCAGGCGATGCGCCATGCGGGTGTAGGCCAGATTGCCCAGCAGCACGCCCAGCGCCGTGCCGGGAAACATGCGCAGGAACACGATGTCCGCCGGAAAGCCGAACAGGCCGATCAGGGCGGTGGCGAGGAAAGCCATGATGGAGAGGTTGTCTACCACCAGGCCGAGGAAGCCATTGAGATCGCCGGGCGCAAGCCAGCGGCGCGGATGCGGTTCGTTCACGGGAAGCGAGTTACCTGTGGAAGGCCGCCGGCATCATCGCGCGGCGCTGGATAGGCCGGAAGAACCCGGACGAAGAAATCGCGTTTCAGAAAGAAACATCCGCCGGCTGCGTCACCCGCAACACCGACTGATCGCCGGTGCGCTTCTTCCATGCGGCGCGAATCGCTTCCACCTTGGCGCGGTTGGACGGCGTATCGGGATAGTCGATCACCAATTGCTTGGAGCGCAGCCGCTCGGGCGAAGGCTGCCCCTTGCCCTGCCACTGTCCATACACGTCGATCACGCTGAGGCCATCGGGAAAGCGGCTGGTCACTTCCTGGTCCAGGAAGGTGCGCCACGCCTGTTCGCTCACCCCGCTATCGGGTTTGTCGACCAGGCCGAGCCCGAAGTACAGCCGCGTCTCCACCCAACCCGCCGTCGCCGCGGGATGCGCGGTGTCGCCCTGCAAGGTGGCGCCAGAGGTCGTGGGTGGCTGCGCCGCGCAGCCCGTCAGCAGTCCGAGAACGAGCACACCGGCAAGCGCGCGCTGAAATGGCATCGATAGTCCTTGGTGGGATTTGGACGTCCAGACGGATAGAGCCTCAGACGCCCGTCGCGAATTCGCAAGAAAGTATTGACATGAAACTGCCGCAATGCAACAAATGCGTGGCCTCTCTCCCTCCCCGCCGCCATCGCCTCTTCGCGCCCAGCATCGTGAACATGCCGCTCAACGGACAAACTGGCCTGCTGCGCGCCGAACGCATGCGTCGGCGATGTTGTCCACGCTGAACCGCCACGCCGGGCGCTGATCCCGCGCCCGCCGCACCTGGGCACCCCATCTGCGTCATCCATTGCCGTGCCTGAGGCGCGGTGCGTCACGCTGTCCTGACATCCAAGGAATCCCATGTCCGCCCCTCTCCGGAAGTACCGCCGCACCCGCCTGTCCGCCGCGATCGTCCTCCTCGTGTCCGCCGCCCAGGCGCAGGCCTGGCAGTCCGCCGGCACCGGACAGGCCCGCACGCTGGACCAGGTCGTGGTGACCGGCGTGCGCGCCAGCAGCCGCACCGCGCTCGAATCCCCGGTACCGGTGGACGTGCTGAGCCAGGACGATCTGCGCGCGGCCGGCGCCATCAACGGCGAGCTGGGCCAGGCACTGGCCACGCTCTTACCTTCGTTCAATTTCCCGCGCCAGTCCAACTCCGGCGGCTCCGACCACGTACGTGCTGCGCAGCTGCGCGGGCTATCGCCCGACCAGGTACTGGTGCTGGTCAACGGCAAGCGTTTCCACACTTCCGCGCTGGTCAACACCGACACCAAGATCGGACGCGGCACCACCCCGGTGGACTTCAACGCGATCCCCATCAGCGCGATCAAGCGCGTGGAAGTGCTGCGCGACGGCGCCGGCGCGCAATACGGTTCGGACGCCATCGCCGGCGTGGTCAATATCATCCTGGACGACGCTCCGGAGGGCGGCGAGGTCACTGCCACCTACGGCGCCAACCACACGCATTTCAGTCCGGCCGACCGCACCATCACCGACGGCAACAGCAGCTACGGCGCGGCGAAGTTCGGCACGCGCCTCGCCGGGACCGGTTTCTTCCGTGCCGGCATCGAGGCGGCTCATCGCGATGCCACCAACCGGGCCGGCCTCGACACCGTGCCGGACTGGCTGGCCGACCCCACGCCCGCCAACCTGGCCTTGCGCGGCAAGCGCAACTACGCCGCGGGCGACCCCAAGTCGGAAAACTACAGCGGCTGGCTCAACAGCGAACTGCCGCTGGGCGACGGCGCGCGGCTCTACTGGTTCGGCACGTACACGCAACGCCACACCATCGGCGACAACTATTTCCGCTACCCCGACAGCAGCGCCAACGTGGCGTCGATCTATCCCGGCGGCTATCGCCCGGAATCCATCGGCAGCAACCGCGACGTGCAGACCGCCGCCGGGATCCGCGGCAAGCTGGCTGACTGGAATGTGGACGGCAGCCTTAACTGGGGCAGCAACGCCTTCGATTACGACCTGCGGCATTCGCTCAATGCGTCGCTGGGTCCGGACAGCCCGACGTACTTCCATATCGGCAGCTATCGCTTCAACCAGGGCAGTGCCAACCTGGACGGCAACCGCGAGTTCGCCATCGGCAGCCGTTATCTCACCCTGGCGCTGGGCGCCGAGTTTCGCCACGAGCAGTTCCGCACCCTGCCAGGCGATCCGGCCTCCTATGCCGCGGGTCCGTACGCCGATGCCCCGGTCGGCGCACAGGCCGGCGGCGGTCTGCAGCCACAGGACGCCGCCCGCCTGTCGCGCAACGTGCGCGCGGCTTACGCGGAGGTCTCCAGCGATCTCACCGACCGCTTCTTCGTCGACGCCGCCGCACGCTACGAGCACTACAGCGACTTCGGCGGCAACTGGAGCGGCAAGCTCAGCGCGCGCTGGGAATTCGCTCCCGGCTTCGCCCTGCGTGGTGCCGCCTCCAACAACTTCCGCGCCCCCTCGCTGAGCCAGATCGGTTTCGAATCCACCACCAGCGGCTATGGCGCGGACGGCAAGCTGGTCACCGGCCGCATCCTGTCGGTGAACAACCCCATCGCGCGCGGCTTGGGGGCGCGGCCGCTGAAGCCGGAGACCTCGCGCAATGTCAGCGTGGGCCTGACCGGCCAGGTGGGCTCGCACTTCGACTTCAGCCTCGATGCCTACCAGATCGACATCGACCATCGCGTCACGCTGTCCGAGACCATCGACAGCGCGGGACTGGAGGACTACATCCTGCAGCGCTTCGGCGTACCCGGCGTGCAAAGCGTGGCGTTCTTCACCAACGCCGTGGACACCCGCACGCGCGGCGCCGAGCTGGTGGGCAACTACCGCACGCCCTGGGCCGGCGGCCATCTGCTGCTCACCCTTGCCTACAGCCACAACCACACCGACATCCGCGCCGTGCGCGCCACGCCGCCGGAACTCGAAGCCACCGGCGCGGGCAACGTGCTGTTCGGCGACGAGGAGCGCAACACCCTGGTCGACGCGGCGCCGCGGCAGCGAGGCTCCTTCAGCGCGAACTGGAGCAACCGCCGCTGGTCCCTGCTCGGCCGCGTCACCCGGCAGGGCTCGACCGTGCGCGTCTTCGATTTCGGCGGCGGCTTCGAACCGCGGCAGACCTACGCCGCCCGCTGGCAACTCGACGCCGAGGCAGAGCTGCACCTCACCCCGCGATTCAGCGTGGCGCTCGGCGGATACAACCTCACCAACCAGTACCCGACGCGCTCCAACGACGACATCAACTACGCCGGCAACTTCCCGTATGACGTCATTTCGCCGATCGGCGTGAATGGCGCGTATTGGTACGGACGCGCGCGCTATACGTTCTGACCGGCAGCTCCCGGTCACGCGTCCGGCGCGTGACGACGACGTCGACCGAGGTGTTCGGCGAGGCGCGCGCATGGCATGCATGACCACCGAAACGTGCGCTCGCCCATCGACCTCGAACCGTCTCGATGCAAGCGAACTATTGACATCGACCACATGCAATGCATCACAATGCGCCACCCGCGCACGAAACACGCGTGGGCCCACTGCCAAGCTTCACCCGCAACACCCATCGCCGCATGCCTCACCGCATGCGGCGATGTTCGTTTAGAGGCCACGCGGAATGCGCAAGCCGTCGCGCGCCGCCGCGCCGGCCGGAATCTGCGCGAGCAAGGATGTGGCCGCAGCGCCGCCACTCGCCCCTTACTCCGATGTCCGCCACAATCCGCCTCATGATCCCTTCTTCGCGCCGCCGGCCGTGACGAGCACCCTGGCACTGCCACTCGACGTCCCGATCGAGCCGGGCCTGATGGTCATCCATGGCAACCGCCTGGAGGACCTGCGCGATCTGCTGGTCGCCTGGATCCAGCGCACGCCGCTGCGCCCGCTCGAAGACGAACTCATGCTGGTGCAGAGCAACGGCATTGCGCAGTGGCTGAAGCTGGCCCTGGCGCGACCGCCGGGCGAAGGTGGCCTGGGCATCAGCGCGGCGGTGCAGGTGCAGCTGCCGGGCCGCTTCTTGTGGGACGCGTATCGCGCGGTGCTTGGCCGCGAGGCCGTGCCGTCGACGTCGCCGTTCGACAAGTCGCGCCTCACCTGGCGCCTGCTGCGATTGATCCCGCGCCACCTGGACGATCCCGACTTCCGCCCCCTGCGCGACTTCCTCGGCGAACGCCTGGACTGGCGCAAGCGCCATCAGCTCGCCGCGCGCATCGCCGACCTGTTCGACCAGTACCAGGTCTACCGCGCGCATTGGCTCGCCGACTGGGAACGCGGCGCCGACGTGCTGGCCGACGATTGGCGTGGCCGCCGCTCGCCGCTTCCGCCGGGCCAGCGCTGGCAGGCGCGGCTGTGGCGCCTGCTGCTGGACGACGTCGGCCCGGCGGCACGCCACAGTCATCGCGCGGCCGTACACGAGGCCTTCGTCGAACGTGCCGCCGCGCTCGCCGCGCGTCCGGCGCGGCTGCCGCGCCGCATCGTGGTGTTCGGCATTTCCTCGCTGCCGCTGCAGACGCTCGAAGCACTCACCGCGCTGGCCCGGCATTGCCAAGTGCTGCTGATGGTAGGCAACCCCTGCCGCCACTATTGGGCCGACATCGTCGAGGACCGCGAACTGCTGCGCGGACAGCAGCGCCGCCAGCCAAGCAAGCCCGGGCTGCCCGACGAACCGCGCTATGAGGACCTCCACCTGCACGCGAACCCGTTGCTCGCTGCCTGGGGCAAGCAGGGTCGCGACTACATCCGGCTGCTCGACAGCTTCGACCAGCCGGAACGCTATCGCCGCCGCTTCGCCGCCTGGAGCCCCGGCATCGACCTGTTCACCGACCCGGGCCGCGACACGCTGCTGCACCAGGTGCAGCAGGCCATCCTCGACCTGGAACCCTTGCCGGCCGATCCCGCGCAGCGCCAACCCTGGCGTGCCGGCGACGGTTCGCTGCGCTTCCACGTCGCGCACAGTGCGCAGCGCGAGGTGGAGGTCCTGCACGACCAACTGCTCGCCTTGTTCGAGCGTGCCGAACGCGAGGGCCGTCCGTTGGCGCCGCGTGACGTGATCGTGATGGTGCCCGACATCCAGACCTACGCGCCGCACGTGCAGGCGGTGTTCGGCCGCATTCCGCCGGACGACCCGCGCCACCTGCCCTATTCAGTAGCCGACCAACCAGACCGCGGCGCGGCGCCGCTGCTGGTCGCGCTAGAGCACCTGCTGTCGTTGCCCGAATCACGCTTCACGGTGAGCGACATCCTCGACCTGCTCGACGTACCGGCGCTGCGCCGCCGCTTCGGCTTCGACGACACCGGCCTGCCCACGCTGCGGCGCTGGATCGAGGGCGCCGGCATCCGCTGGGGCCTCGACGGTGCGCAGAAGGAAAGCCTCGGCCTGCCGCCGCAGGCGCAGAATAGTTGGGCGTTCGGCCTGCGCCGCCTGCTGCTCGGCTATGCGGTGGGCCATGGCGACACATGGCACGACACCGCGCCCTATGGCGAAGTCGGCGGCCTCGACGCCAGCCTGCTCGGCCCGCTCAGCCGCCTGCTCGACCAGCTGGAACAGAGCTGGCGCGAACTGCGCGCGCCCGCCACGCCGGCGACCTGGACGGCGCGCCTGCGCGCCTTGCTCGCCGCCTTCTTCGCCGCCGACGACAACACCGATGGCGACCGCCTCGGCCGCCTCGACGAGACGCTGGACGCCTGGCAGGAGGCCTGCGCGGAAGCGGCGCTGGACGAGCCGTTGCCGCTGGACATCGTGCGCGAGCACTGGTTGGAAAGCATCGACGCCAGTCGCCTCTCGCAGCGCTTCATGGGCGGTGCGGTGAGCTTCGGCACGCTGATGCCGATGCGCGCGATTCCGTTCCGCGTGGTGTGCCTGCTGGGCATGAACGACGGCGACTATCCGCGCCAGCAGGTGCCGGCCGATTTCGACCTGATGGCGCAGCCGGGCCAGTCGTTGCCGGGCGACCGCTCCCGCCGCGAAGACGACCGCTATCTGTTCCTGGAAGCGCTGCTTTCGGCGCGCGATGCACTGCACATGAGCTGGATCGGCCGCAGCGCCCGCGACAACACGCCGTTGCCGCCATCGGTACTGATCGGCCAGCTGCGCGACTATCTCGCCGCCGGCTGGCGCACGGCCGAAGGCGACGGCGAGCTGCTGGCCGAACTGACCGTCGAGTATCCGCTGCAGCCTTTCAGCCGCCGCTATTTCGGCGCCGACCGCGATCCGCGCATCTTCACCTATGCACGCGAATGGCAGCAGGCGCATCGCCTGGCGGCGGCGCCGGATGGCCCCACGGAACTCGCCCCCTGGCAGCCGGAGGCGCCGCTCGCGCTCGCGCAGTTGCAGTCTTTCCTCGCCCGCCCGGTGCGCTTCTTCTTCAATCAGCGGCTGAAGGTCTATCTCGGCGGCGAGGAGGCGGAGGCACCGGACGATGAACCCTTCGCGCTCGACGGCCTGGAACGCCACCAGGCGATCCAGGCCGCGCTGCAGGCGGCCATCGCCTCGCCCGAAGCACCTCCGGCGACGGTGGATGCGGCGGTGCGCCGGCTCGGCGAACAGGGCCGGCTGCCGGTCGGCGGTTTCGGCGAACTGTGGCGCGAGAACATCGCCGGCGAAGCACGCGCGCTCGCCACGCAATGGCAGGCCGCCGACCTGCGCTGGCCGCGCGTGGACGACAAGTTCGAGCTGCACCACGCGGCACACGGCCTCGTACTGGAAGATTGGCTGGCCGATCTGCGCCGCCCTGGGCCAGGACAAGCCGGCACGGACTACGTGCGCCTGGAACTGGTCCAGGGCGCCTTGCGCTCGGCGCGCACGCGCACCCTGCGGCTCGACAAGCTCATCGGCCCCTGGGTGGCCCACCTGTTCGCCCACGCCGGCGGTATGACGGTGGAAACGCGCGTCGTCGCGCTCGACGCGCAGGCGTGTTTCCCCGCCTTGCCGCCGGACCTGGCGCGGCAGCTGCTGGACGATCTGCTCGGCGCGCTCCAGGCCGGCATGCGCGCGCCGCTGCCGATGTCGCGCAAGGCGGCGTTCGCCTGGATCCAGTGCGAGCGCGAAGGCAAGGACGCGGCCGCAGCCGCGCGCCAGTGCTACGACCGCGACGACAGCGGACAGCGCACCGCCGAGGTGGACGAAGACGCCTACCTGCAGCGCGCATGGCCGGATTTCCAGGCGATGCTAGACGCTGGCTTCACGCGCTGGCTGCCGCCCTATCGCGCGCTGGCCGATAGCTTGCGCACCGGGGACGAAGCATGAGTGCCGCCATGGCTCCGCTCGACCCGCTGCGCCTGCCGCTGCGCGGCGTGCGCCTGATCGAGGCCAGCGCGGGTACCGGCAAGACCTGGACGATCGCCGCGCTGTACCTGCGACTGGTGCTGGGTCACGGCACGGGCGCACCGCTGCTGCCGGCGCAGATCCTGGTGCTCACCTTCACCAAGGCAGCCACCGCGGAACTGCGCGACCGCATCCGCGCGCGCCTGGCCGAAGCGGCCGGCGTGTTCCGCGGACAGGCGGAAGCCGATCCTTTCCTTGCCGCGCTGATGGGCGAGTACCCGGACGAGGGTGCGCGCGCCACGGCCGCCCGGCAACTGGAATTGGCCGCGCAATGGATGGACGAGGCCGCCGTGCACACCATCCACGGCTGGGCGCAGCGCATGCTGGCCCAGCACGCATTCGACAGCGGACACCCGTTCGTGCAGGACATCGAGACGGACGACAGCGATCTGCTGGCCGAGGCCGTGCGCGATTACTGGCGCCTGCATTGCCTGCCGCTGGAACGCGACGGCGCCGCCCTGCTCGCGCGCTGGTGGCAGGAACCGCAGGCGCTGCAGCTCTCCCTGCGCCCGCTGCTGCGCCAGCCAGCCGACCATCTGCGCCTGCACGGGCAGCCGCTGCCGGACGTGCCCGACCTGCGCGCGGTGCTGGAAGCGCCGCTGGCGCGCCGCGACGCTGCCCAGGCACATGCCCGCCGGCTCTGGCTGGCCGGCCGGCCGACGATCGAGGCCCTGTTCGACGAAGCCCTGCGGGCCAAGGCGCTCAACGCGCGCAGCTATCCGCCCGATCGCGTCGCCGCGGAGCTGGCCGAGCTACGCGCCTGGGCCGAGGATGGCGCCGACGCCGACGACAGACTGCTGAGCCGCTACACGCCGTCCAACCTCGACGGCGCGGCCAACAAGAACCGCACCGCGCCCGCGCACGAGGCATTCGCAGCGATCGCCGACCTGCTGCAAGCACGCCACGAGCTCGAGCGCGCCCGCCCTCTCGTACTCGCCCACGCCACGCCCTGGGTCGCCGCGCGACTGGACCTGGTCAAGCGCCAGCGCGCCCTGCTCGGCTTCGACGACATGCTGCGGCGGCTGGACGACGCCCTGCACGGCCCCGCCGGCGCGCGGCTGGCCGACACCATCGCCACGCAATACCCGGTCGCGCTGATCGACGAGTTCCAGGACACCGACCCGCTCCAGTGGCGCATCTTCCATCGCATCTACGCGGATCGCCCCGAGCACGGGCTGCTGCTGATCGGCGACCCGAAGCAGGCCATCTACGCCTTTCGCGGGGCCGACATCCACACCTACCTGCAGGCCCGCGCCGCTGCGGCGCCGCCGGTATGGACGCTGGACACCAATCACCGCTCCACGGCTTCGCTGGTGCGCGCGGTGAACCGTGTGTTCGAGCACGGCGACCGGCATCCGGGCGGCGCGTTCGCCTTCGGTACGAACGGGCGCGGCCTGCCGTTCCACCCGGTCGGCGCGCGCGGACGCGACGCCGAACTGCTGCTCGACGGCACGCCGCTGCCCGCGCTGCAGCTGGCCGTGCTCGACGAAGGCCAGTGCGTGGGCAGCACCGCGTATCGCCAGCGCATGGCCGAACAGGCGGCGGCCTGGCTGACCGGCCTGCTCGATGCCGCGCGCGAGGAGCGCTGCGGTTTCGCCGCCGACGGCATGCTGGTACCGCTGGCGCCGGGCGACGTGGCGATCCTGGTGCGCAACGGGCGCGAGGCGGCGACCATGCGCGCCGCGCTGCGCCAGGCCGGCCTGCGCAGCGTGTACCTGTCCGACCGCGATTCGGTGTTCGGCTCGCCGGAAGCCGCCGACCTGCTGCTGTGGCTGAAAGCCTGCGCCGAGCCCGGCTCCGACCGCGCCATGCGCGCCGCGCTGGCAACGCCCAGCCTCAATCGCGGCTACGCCGAGCTGGAACGCCTCAATACCGACGAACGCTGGTGGGAAGCCTGCGGCGAACGCTTCCGCCGCTTCCACGACACCTGGCAGCGCCACGGCGTGCTCGCCATGCTGCACGACCTGCTGCATGCGTTCGACCTGCCCTCGCGCCTGCTCGCGCACGACGGCGGCGAGCGCGCGCTCACCAATCTGCTGCACCTGGCCGAGCTGCTGCAGCAGGCCGCCGCTTCGCTGGACGGCGAGCACGCGCTGATCCGGCATCTCGCCGAGCAGGTCGCCGACGCCACCGCCGGCCAAGGCGACACGGCCGAGGAACAGATCGTGCGCCTGGAGAGCGAGGCCGAACTGGTCAAAGTCGTCACCGTGCACAAGTCGAAGGGCCTGGAATATCCGCTGGTGCTGCTTCCCTTCGCCTGTGCCGCACGCGAGGTAAAGCGCAGCGACGGATTCGTCTGGCACGACGCCGACGGCAACGCGCACATGGACCTGGAGCCCGACGACCAAGCCGTCGCCCAGGCCGAGCGCGAGCGCCTGCAGGAGGACCTGCGCCTGCTCTACGTGGCACTGACGCGCCCGCGCTATGCCTGCTGGGTGGGCGTGGCCTGCGTCAGCGTGGGCAATGCGAAACAGTCATCCCTGCACAAATCGGCCTTCGGCTACCTGCTCTCCGGCGGCGCGCCGATCGAACCGTCGGCGTTGTTGCCGGCCCTGCTCCAACTGCGCGGCGGCGAGGAAGCGATCGCCGTCGAAGCGCTGCCGGTGACGCCTGCGCCGCGCATCGTCCATGCGCCGGCGGAGGAACCCGCCGCGACGCAGCCGGCGCGCGACTACGCCAGCCGCCCCGGCGAGCGCTGGTGGATCGCCAGCTACAGCGTATTGCGCTATGCCGAAGATGAAGAAACCGGCGAAGCACCCGCCGCACCGGAAACACCGACGCAGGACGTGCTGGCCGAGGCCGGCGCCGAACAGCCGGCGGCGGCGATCGCGGCGCCGGAAGGCCGCGGCATCCACGCCTTTCCGCGCGGCGCGGTGGCCGGCACCTTCTTGCACGACTTGCTGGAATGGGCGGCCGGGGAAGGTTTCGCCGACGTCGCGGCGCATCCGGAAGCGCTGGCCGATCTCATCCACCGGCGCGTGCAGCGCCATGGCTGGCAGGCGCATGCGGCGATGCTCGCCGACTGGCTGCCCGCGCTGCTGCGCACGCCGTTGCCGCTGGCGGACGGGCGCGCGGTGGCGCTGGCCGATCTGCGCGACCCGTCGCGCTATCGCGTCGAACTGGAATTCTGGTTCGCCGTTAACCGCGTGGAAACACGCACACTGGATGGCCTCGTCACCGCCGGCACGCTCGACGCGCGCCCGCGTCTGCCGCTGCTGCCAGACCGGCTCAACGGCATGCTCAAGGGCTTCATCGACCTGCTGTTCGAACACGAGGGCCGCTACTACGTGGCCGACTACAAATCCAACTGGCTCGGCGCCGAAACCGCGGCCTACACCGCCGAAGCGGTACGCGACTCGGTGCTGCGCGAGCGCTACGACCTGCAGTACGCGCTCTACACGCTCGCCCTGCACCGCCAGCTGCGCGCGCGGCTGCCCGACTACGACTACGAACGCCACATGGGCGGCGTGCTGTACCTGTACCTGCGCGGCATCGACGGCGCCGGCCATGGCGTTCATTACGAGCGGCTGCCGCTGGCCTTGATCGAGGCGATGGACCGGCTGTTCGCCGAGGGAGAGCGCGCCGATGTCGCATGACGTCCGCCTGGCACTGCTGGATGCCGCCGAGGCGCAGGAACGCCTGCGCCCGCTCGACACGGCATTCGCGCGCTTCCTCGCCGAACAGGATGCCGGCGCTGACGCCGCCTGGTTGCTGCTGGCGGCACTGCTGAGCCGGCGCGTCGCGGACGGCCATCTGTGCCTGGACCTGTCGCTCTGGGAGCCGCTGGCCGAAGAGCAGGCCTGGCCCGCCGCGTGGCGCGACGCAGTGACGCGCATCCTGCGCGAAGACCACCCGCCCGCCTGGATCGCCAGCTGCGACGGCGCCTCGCCCCTGGTGCTGGACGGCGCACGCCTGTACCTGCGCCGTTACTGGAACCATGAGCGGCAGGTCGCGCAAGCCATCCTCGATCGGCTTGCGCTACCCCATGCGGCGCCGGTCCATCTGCGCGAGGAGCTGGCCCGCCTCTTTCCCGGCGATGCCTCGCCCGACTGGCCGCGCGTCGCCTGTGCGCTGGCTGCGCGCGGCGCCTTCACGGTGATCACCGGCGGCCCGGGCACGGGCAAGACCACCACCGTCGTGCGGCTGCTCGGCCTGTGGCAGACGCTGCGCCTGCGCGACGGCGAGCGCCCTTTGCGCATCCGTCTCGCGGCACCCACTGGCAAGGCCGCCGCGCGCCTGCACGCCTCCATCCAGGGCCAGCTCGCCAGGCTGGACGTGGACGACACGACGCGCGCCGCGATTCCGGCCCAGGTCGACACGCTGCATCGCCTGCTCGGCGCCCGCCCCGACACGCGGCACTTCCGCCACGATGCCGGGCACCCGCTGCCGCTGGATGTGCTGGTGATCGACGAGGCGTCGATGGTGGACCTGGAAATGATGTCCGCCGTGCTCGCCGCCCTGCCGCCGAACGCGCGCCTCGTGCTGCTCGGCGACAAGGACCAGCTGTCCTCGGTGGAAGCCGGCGCCGTGCTCGGCGACCTGTGCCGGCGCGCCGAAGCCGGCCACTACGGCCAGGACACCGCGGCCTGGCTGCGCGCAGTCGCCGGCGACGACGTCACGCCATGGGTCGCCCCGGACGCCCGCCCGCTCGACCAGCAGGTGGTGATGCTGCGGCACAGCCACCGCTTCGGCGCCGACAGCGGCATCGGCCGGCTGGCGCAGGCGGTGAATGCCGGCGACGTGGACGGCGTGCGCCTACTGTTCGCGTCGCCTCAGCCGGACATTGCGTGGATCACCCGCACCGCAGGCCCGAGCGACCTCGCCGAGCTGGTGCTGCACGGCGGCGCCGAACGCTTCGCGGACGATGGCGACACACCGGCCGGCTATCGCGGCTACCTCGAGCTGCTACGGCGCGAACGTCCCGCGCCCGGCGCCGACCAGGACACGCATGCGCTCTGGGCACGCCACGTGCTCGAAGCCTTCGGCCGCTTCCAGCTGCTTTGCGCGCTCCGGCGCGGGCCTTACGGCACCGAAGGGCTCAACCGGCAGGTCGAGGAGATCCTGCAGCGCGCACGCCTGATCGATCCCGTCCATCACTGGTACGAAGGCCGGCCGGTGCTGGTCACCCGCAACGACTACCAGCTGGGCCTGATGAACGGCGACGTGGGCATCGCCCTGCGCGTGCCCGGCGCGGACGGCGAACTGCGCCTGCGCGTGGCCTTCCTTGCCGCGGGCACCGACGGCGCGGAGGAAGGACGCATCCGCTTCGTGCTACCTTCGCGCCTGGGCGAGCTTGAAACGGTCTACGCGATGACGGTGCACAAGTCGCAAGGCTCGGAGTTCGAACACACCGCCCTGGTACTGCCCGACCAGACCAGTGGCGTACTCACCCGCGAACTGCTCTATACCGGCATCACGCGCGCGCGGCGACGGTTCACGCTGCTGAGCGCGGACGCCGTGGTGGAACGATCCGCGAAACAGCTGACGCTGCGCCACTCCGGCTTGCGCGAGCGGCTGCTTGGCCCGTCGGTGCCCGGCCCGCATCCATAACGGTTTCGATGCGGACGGAAGTTGCCTGCCAATCGCCGCCTCGCATGGTTACCAGCAGGCGCCGTTGCTGTTGGCCGGACCATCGGATGGCGGGGGCGTCTTCCTGCCCGTGTCGTCCATCGCCAGCGTGCCGCAGGCATCGTTCGCCTGCGCCTGCTGCGGAGAGGCCGTCGCGAGATAGGACTGCGGATTCGCGCCCGAAGGAAGTTCCAGCGTCGCCTGGTAATGGGCTTTCGCTGACGGCGCCGGATCGGCGAAGCCGAGATCGGCCAACTTGCCGTAGCGATGAAAGGTGGCGTAGTGGCGCTCCTGTGCATGGGCGATGCGCAGCAGCAATTCCTTGCCTTCCACGCGGCGCGCACGATAGGTGTAGCGGCCATACGCGGGCACGGCCAGCGCGGCCAGAATGGCGATAATGCCGGCGACCACCAGCAGCTCGATCAAGGTGAAGCCGTGGATACGGCGGATGCGTTTTGCGGTCATTAGCACTGCTTGATCTCGGCTTGCTGCACGTCATTCGCCCCTGGCGGCGAAGATGCTTTCGGCCACGCGCACGACGTGCTCGCTGCCGCCAGTGGCGCGTGCGGTGATGCGGTAGATGTGGCGGCCGGTCGGGCGCGGCTCGGTGGTTGCGTCGCTGGTGGCATCGCCTTCGTGCGGCGGCCCGGCGCCGGGCGCGAACTCAGGGCCCAGGTCCTCGATGAGGTAGAACGGGTTCCTCGCGAGCGCGGCGGTGCGGCGCGCGTCCTCGGCCAGTCCGCTGCCGGTGGGCATGGTGTAGTCCTGGCTGCCGTCGCCGCCCTTGTATTCGGTGGCGCCCTTCGTGACCCAGCCTTCCTTGCTGCGGAAATCCTGGACGTGCTTGCTGGGGCGTGCGGGGTCGTACACATAGCAATCGGCGATCGGCGCGACACCGCAGCGGATCTGGCCCGCCTGCGCCGCCTTCCACAGCCGCCATTCGGCGCCGCGCAGCGCCGTTTGCGCAGCGAGTTCGGCCAGCTGTGCGTTGCGTAGCCCACCGGCCATGCGTTCCTGCAGCGACGCATGGCCGGCGGCGCTCACCGCGAGCATGGTGAGCAGCAGCAGGAAGGCCAGCGCCACCATCAGCGCGACGCCGCGTTGTTGGTGGGCGATGCCGCGTGGCCGCGACCCGGATATCGACATGGTTCTCTCCTGAGAAACGTGATGGCCTTTACGCAGGCACGAGTGCTTCGGCACGCCGCGCGTTCGACCGCTTTGCCTGACTTCCTTGGCCACGCCTAAGCCTGCATTCGGGCCATGGGCCCCGAAGCGCGCAGCTACGGGCTGTCGTTGCGCAGTGACACCAGTGCGCTGAACTCGCGCCGCAACATGCGATGGTCGAAGCCCTGCTCGGCGGGTGCGACGGCGCGTCCGGCGTGATCCGGCGCCATGGGTGCGGTATCGCCGTCGATGCTGTACGCGTAGCGCTGTTCGTCTGCGGTGAGCGTGCCGTGCACCTGCTGGCCGCTCACCAGCATGTGCACTTCGATGCTCTTCACTGCGCGCCAGAGGCAGCCGTAGCCATCGCCGGGCGTGTCCGGCGGAGCGGGCGGACAGGCGATGGTACCGCCAGCGCGATCATCGACCTCGCTGGCGGTGAGGTAGCGCGTGCCGCCGCCGGCGTCCTCCACGCCGTAGAGGAAATCCAGCCGCTCCACGCCGCGCACCACTTCGCTGGCTTCGCCGTTGTCACGGCGCATCAGCGCACCCGTGGCGCTGCCGTCGCCGAGTTCCACGACCTGCAGGTAGTAGGTGGTGGTATGGAAATCGCGATTGAAATCGAACAGGCGCGGCGCGGACAGCTGAGGCGGCATCACCGGCGTCGCCAGATTGAGGCCCGTATCGGACGCGTCGGGATAGAACGCGCTGCCCTGCAAGTTCGCGGAGAAAATCTGGCTATCGGAGCAGTCGGCCAACATCATCAGATCGCCGGCTTGGTAGACCTCGGCGATGGCGGGCTCGCCCTGTCCCGGCGCCACCGTGACGTGGTGGAGCAAACCATCCGCCGTAACGCTTGCCGTGCTGGCGCCGCCGAGCGCCCAACCTCCCGAGATGTCGAGATAACGCAGCGTCAGCACGTCGGCGCCCACCACGCGCCTGCCGTTCTCCTTGCCGGGCGGCGGCAGGCTGGCTGGGGCTCGCGGCGTGCACGACGCCTTGCCGCATTGGTAGCCGCGCATCGTCAGGAACGGCGGAAAGCGGTAGGGGCTGGTCGGCCGACTGGGATACGGAGCGCTGCCCCATGGCGTGGTGAGGTCCGACAAGGCCTCGTTCAGTGCGCTGGCCTGCACCATCGGTGCCCGCGTGGGCCGGGGTTCGTCGTCGGCGCTGTGGACGCCGGACGGGGGCGTGCAGTACTGCGCGTTGGCCATGCGCAAGTCCCGCACCAGCCGGGTGATGGCGAAGCGTCCGTCTTCCTGCAGTCGTGCCATCTGGCTCTGCACGCGATGGCTGCCGGAGGTCGAAAGGAATACCGACACGATGCCGGCCGCCACCATCAGGCCGAGCGCCATCGCGACCAGCAGCTCGACCAGGGTGACGCCATGCTGGCCGCAGGGCCGGAGACGTCCGCCGCTCACGGCTGAAAGATCCAGGCGAAGGTCTGCTTGGCTGCACCGCCGTGGTCCTTGTCACCCACCTGACGCTCGGTCCACCGCACGCTCATCGCACAGCTGCCGCCGAACGGCGGGCGCATGCCGATCTGCTGCGGCGTCAGCGCGAAGCCTGCCGGAGCGCGGTCGCAACGGATATGGCCGGTTGCATCCGGCACTGTGCTGGCCAGCAAACCGGCCCATGCGGAGCGGTCGCGCGCCGCCAGTTCCGTCGGCGTGCAGGCGGCGGTGCTGCAGGACGCAGCGGAGCCGTCGGCAGTCGCCTCGCCGTCGTAGTCGCCGCGCCATACCGCGATTGGGTTGGCGCGCATGCGCTCGATCATGCTGCCCGCGAGAAAGGTGACCTGGGTGCGCAGGTAGGCCGCATGGCTGGAGCGCACCGCCATCACCAGCAAGCCGGAAAGGCCGAGCAGGCCGACGCTGAAGACCAGCACCGCGATCATCACTTCGATCAGCGAAACGCCTCGCTGCCACGCTTGAATCCGCATGGATCACATCCTTGTGAGGTTGTCTTCAACTTACGAAGCGCGCGTTGGCGGAACAAGCTTGCATGGCGCTGCCGGCAGCAAAAAGCCGACGAGCGGTGTCGTCGGCTTTCGCAAATTTGCTGCAGTTCACAAGGCGCGGGACGAACGCGAGGTTCGCCGGCGATCATGCCATCAGGCGACGACGGCATCGTCCTCCGCCGCCACGAAGCCGCCGGTCTGGCGCTTCCACAGGCGGGCGTAGAGTCCGCCGTGCGCGATCAGCTCGGCATGCGTGCCGGTCTCCACGATGTGGCCCTTGTCCATCACCACCAGCCGGTCCATGCGTGCGATGGTGGAGAGGCGATGGGCAATCGCGATCACCGTCTTGCCGCGCATCAGCACTTCCAGGCTGTCCTGGATCGCCGCTTCGGCTTCCGAGTCCAGCGCGGAGGTGGCTTCGTCCAGCACCAGGATCGGCGCGTCCTTCAGCAGCACGCGCGCGATCGCGATGCGCTGGCGCTGGCCGCCGCTGAGCTTCACGCCGCGCTCGCCCACGTGCGCGTCGTAGCCGTGCCGACCCTCGCCGTCCGTGAGCTGCGGGATGAATTCGTCCGCGCGCGCCTTGCGTACGGCCTCGCGGATCTCGTCGTCGGTGGCGCCGGGACGGCCGTACAGCAAGTTGTCGCGGATCGAGCGGTGCAGCAGCGAGGTGTCCTGCGTGACCACGCCAATCTGCGAGCGTAGGCTTTCCTGCTCCACCTGCGCGATGTCCTGCCCGTCGATCAGGATGCGCCCGCCTTCCAGGTCATACAGGCGCAGCAGCACGTTCACCAGGGTGGACTTGCCCGCGCCGGAGGGCCCCACCAGGCCGATCTTCTCGCCGGGGCACACCACCAGGTCCAGGCCGGCGATCACGCCGCCCTGCTTGCCGTAGTGGAAGTGGATGTCCTCGAAGCGCACGCCGCCCTGCGTCACCTGCAGCGGCACGGCGCCGGGGCGGTCCTGCACCTGGCGCGGCTTGGAGATGGTCTCGATGCCGTCCTGCACGGTGCCGACGTTCTCGAAGATGCCGTTGACCACCCACATGATCCAGCCGGACATGTTGTGGATGCGGATCACCAGTCCCGTGGAAAGCGCGATCGCGCCCACGGTCACCCGCCCCTCGCTCCACAGCCAGATCGCCAGCGCGGACGTGCCCACGATCAGGAAGCCGTTGAGCGTGGCGATGGTGGCGTCCATTGCCGTGGTCAGCCGCGTCATCGCGCGCATGCGCTGGATCTGCTCGCCCATGGCCTCGGCCACGTAGGCTTCCTCGCGGCGGGTATGCGCGAACAGCTTGAGGGTGAGGATGTTGCTGTAGCCGTCGACGATGCGGCCCATCAGCCGCGAACGCGCCTCCGACTGCTTCCAGGAGCGCTCCTTGGTGCGCGGCACGAAATACGCCAGCGTGACCACGTACGCCCCCAGCCACGCCAGCAGCGGCGCCGCCAGCCAGAGGTCCGCCTGGGCGAACATCACCAGTGCGCTGCCGGTGTAGATGGTGACGTACCAGATCGCATCCACGATCTGCACCGCCGATTCGCGCAGGGAACCGGCGGTCTGCATGATGCGGTTGGCGATGCGCCCGGCGTAGTCGTTCTGGAAGAAACCCAGGCTCTGGCGGATGACGTAGCGATGGTTCTGCCAGCGGATGCGGCTGGTCAGGTTGGGCACGATGGCCTGGTTGACCAGCAAGTCATGCAGACCGATCAGCACCGGCCTTGCCACGAGCGTCACCGCGCCCATCCACAGCAGCTCGCGTCCGTGCGCGCGAAAGAAATCCGCCCCCGGCGCGCCCTTGGCCAGGTCGACGATGCGCCCGATGAAGCCGAACATCGCGACCTCGACAATCGCCACGCCGAACCCCACCACGATCGCCGCCGCGAACACCGGCCACACCTGCCGCAGATAGAACACGTAAAACCGCCCGACGGAAGCAGGCGGCATGCCCTCCTCCGGCTCCTTGAAGGCATCGATCAGCGATTCGAACCAACGGAAGATCATGGGAAGTCCTGCCATGCCAGACCGGCATGGTGCCTGAAAGACGGGTGAGGGGAATGACAAGTTGAGGGCGATGGGGAGGGGTTGCAAGCGGTAGTTAGGGGCTAGTGCGGCTGTATCCACACGGGTCGGCGCCCTGTTTGCGCGGGGCTTTGACACTTGCTGTGTGGTGGCGAGCACCCGCCCCTCATCCCGCCTTCTCCCCGGCGGGGAGAAGGAGAAGTGCGGTACCGCGGCACAAGAGCGAGCGAAGCGACGCTCCGCGTTGCTCTTGATCTGCCGGGTTCCCTTCGCGGCGGTGAGGGCTGGACGATCAGGCCGCCAAAGGCGGGCGGGGACAGGGATGTCCCCGCCTTTTCGATCAGGGCATGGATGCCCTGTCGAAAAGCCCGGCCAGCCCTCAACGCACCCGCAGCAGCGAAGGCTGCGGAGGGCGCCGCGCAGGGGGCCCTTCTTCTTGGTTACTTCTTCTTGGGCAAGCAAGAAGAAGTAACTCGCTCTCCGGCAGGAGAGCGAAACCCTCGCCCCGCGAGGGGCGAGGCCAGACTGGCGATGAGGCGACGACTGGGCCGCAACGCCACTGGATGACTCGTCACGCTCGCCCCTTCGGGGCCGCCCTCCGGGCGTTCCCGCGCGACGCGCTACGTCCCGCCTACGCCGGAATGACGAGAATGGGAGGACGAGGCGATCGCCAGCGCCTCGCGTTGGGGTTCGCGAACTCCCCCAACCTACGCCCCGCGCGCGCACCCGCCAGCCTCCCCATCCAGGAGATGGCAACCCAAGCCCCACCCCCTAAAATCCCCCCACTCCCAGGCAACACCCCACATGCCCCCCACGCTCACCATCATCGGCGCCGGCCCCGCCGGCCTCATGGCCGCCGAAACCGCCCGCGCTGCCGGCCTCGACGTCGACGTCCACGAAGCCAAAGGCTCCGTGGGGCGGAAATTCCTGCTTGCCGGCGTGGGCGGCATGAACCTCACCCATGGCGAACCCCGCCCCGCCTTCGACCGGCGCTACGGCGAACGCGCCGCGGAGGTCGGCCGCTGGCTCGACGACTTCGACGCCGACGCCCTGCGTGCCTGGGCGCGCGGCCTGGGCGTGGAAACCTTCGTCGGCACGTCCGGCCGCGTGTTCCCCGCCGACCTGAAAGCCGCGCCGCTGCTGCGCGCGTGGGTGCACCGCCTGCGCGAGAGCGGCGTGCGCTTCCACGTCCACCAGCGCTGGCTCGGCTGGGCGGACGACGGCGCGCTGCGCTTCGATACGCCCGGCGGCGAACTCGCCGTCCGGCCCGACGCCACCGTGCTCGCCCTCGGCGGCGGCAGCTGGCCGCAGCTCGGTTCGGACGGCGCGTGGCAGCCCTGGTTGGCCGCGCGCGGCGTGGACGTCGCCCCTTTGCGCCCTTCCAACTGCGGTTTCGACATCGGCTGGAGCGCGCACCTGGCCGAGCGCCATGCCGGCGCGCCGCTGAAGCCGGTGGTCGCGCACTGGCGCGACGCCGCGGGGCGCGAACAGCAGCGACAGGGCGAGTGCGTCATCACCGCGACAGGGATCGAAGGCAGCCTGGTCTATGCGCTCTCGGCGATGCTGCGCGCAGCGATCGAGCGGGACGGCCACGCCACGCTCACGCTGGACCTGGCCCCGGACCGCCCGCTGGAGCGACTGGAAAAAGACCTGGCCAGGCCGCGCGGCAGCCGCTCGCTGAGCGAACACCTGCGGCGCCAGGCCGGTATCGCGGGCGTCAAGGCGGCGCTGCTGCACGAAACACTCGATAAGGCGCGCCTCCAGGACAGTGTCGCGCTCGCCCGGGCGATCAAGCGGTTCGAGCTGCGGCTGCGGAACCCCCGTCCGCTCGCCGAGGCGATCAGCAGCGCCGGCGGCGTGCGGCTGGAGGCGCTGGACGAGGACCTGATGCTGAAAGCCCTGCCCGGCACTTTTTGCGCGGGCGAGATGCTGGATTGGGAGGCGCCGACCGGCGGCTACCTGCTCACCGCCTGTTTCGCCAGCGGCCTGCGGGCCGGCCGCGGCGCGGCGGCGTGGGCGCAGGCCCGGCGCTGAGCCGGGCCACGCGACTTACTTGAGGTTGCTCTTGCTGGCGTCGATGTCGGCTTGCAGCTTGGTCGCCAGTTCGTTCGAGGCGTTGCCCAGCAGGCTGACGAACAGCTTGGAGTAGTCCGTCTGCGCGTTGACCTCGGCCGACGGTTCCAGGTGCGGCTCGCTGCGGGTGACGAAACCGCGCGCATTGGTCGTGCAGCGCATGCTGATGTCCAGCGTGGCGATGGACGGCTTGTCGTCCTCGTGGCGTACGCGCATGTCGGTCTTCACGCGCTCGCAGGCCAACGTGAGGTTGGAGATGTAGGCCGGCTGCAGCGCCTTGCGCAGCTGGGCCTGCAGCACCTCGGAGACCGGCCGCGACGGGGTGAGGACCACCTTCTCGTCCAATCCGCGCACCTGCAGGTCGCCCTGGGTGGGCTCCACGCTGATCCACGGCGCGAAGGCCGGCACCACCAGCGCGTCCACGGGCACGGTATCGCGTACCTTCTGCCCACCGCAGGCGCACAGCGCCGCGGCCATCGCTACCAGGCACGCAGCCCGGCCCATCCGTCGTTCGCTCATGGATCCCCCCATGCAAAATTTCTGGGAATGTACATGCGCGCCCGCGGCCGATCAACGCTCGGAGCGCGCCACTGCGTACCCGTTCGCAGGAAAAGGCACGGCACGCCATCGCCGCGCCGCATCCGTCTAGCCGTCCATTTGCCGGAATGAGGTCAGGCGGCCCGGTAGTTGTCGACCTCGCGGTACCGGCGCGCATAGGCGCCGAAGGCCAGTGCCGCCAGCAGGGCGAACGCCGCGAAGAAGAACATCTGGAAGGCATCGGCGCTCAGGCCCGTCGCCTCGATATGGCCCGTCACCGTGTCGTTGCGCACAGCCGCGTTGGCGATCAGCACCCACAGGTTGCCGATGGTGGTGGCCAGGTACCAGAAGCTCATCATCACGCCCTTCATCGAGGCCGGCGCCTGGCTGTAGGCGAATTCGGGCCCGGTCGCCGCCACCAGCACCTCGCCGAACGTCAGCAACAGGTAAGGCAACACCTGCCACACGATCGACAGGCCGTGCCCATCATCGAGCAGCAGCTGGTAGCCGCCGACCACGATCCAGGCCACGCCGGCGAAGGCGATGCCGGCGGTCATCTTGCGCAGCGCGGTCGGCTCGCAACGGCGCCGACGCAGCAGCGGGAACAGCACCAGGTTGTTGAAGGGGATCAGCAGCATCACCAGCAGCGGGTTCAGCGCCTGCATCTGCGCGGGATGGAACCAGTGCGGCGTGCTCATCGCATGGCCTTGCAGCACCCAGGTCGATGCCTTCTGGTCGAACAGCGAGAAGAACGGCGTGGTGAGCGCGAAGATCACCAGCACCCGCAGCACGTTGCGCGCGCCGTCCACTGCGACATCCGGATGCCGGCCGCGCGCCCGTTCCATCTGCAGCCACGCGCCGCCGCCGATGCCGCCGATCAGGGCGACGATGGCCAGGCACAGCGCGATCACGAATCCCAGCCAAGGCGTCATGGCCAGCGCCACCGCGGCAGCGAGCGCGCCCGCGCCCGCCAGCCACAGGCCGGCACGTCCCTGGCCTGGCAACTGGGCGAGCAGCGCCGTGCGCACCACGCGGGAAAACGCGTCCGGATCGGGCGGCGACGGCGGCACCATCACGTAGCGGCGGCGCCCCAGCCACAACACGAAGGTGGCGACGAACATCAGCGCGCCGGGAATGCCGAACGCCACGGCCGCCCCGAAGTGGTGCAGGAACATCGGCATCAGCAGCGACGCGAAGAACGAGCCGAAGTTGATGATCCAGTAAAAGGCATCGAACACAACTTTCGCCAGGTGCTTGTTGCCCTGGTCGAACTGGTCGCCGACGAACGACGCCACCAACGGCTTGATGCCGCCCGCGCCCAGCGCAATCAGGCCCAGTCCGGCGTAGAAGCCGGTGGGATGGCGCTCGAACAGCGCCAGGCACAGGTGGCCCAGGCAGTACACCAGGCTCATCCACAGCACCGTGTGGTACTTGCCGAAGAAGCGGTCGGCCAGCCAGCCGCCCAGCAGCGGGAAGAAGTACACGCCGATGACGAAGGTGTGGAATACGTCCTTCGCCGCACCGGGACGCTCCGCCTCCGGCAGATGCAGCAGCAGCGAAGTGATCAGGAACGGCGTGAGGATGTTGCGCATCCCGTAGAAGGAAAAGCGCTCGCAGCCCTCGTTGCCGATGATGTAGGGGATCTGGCGCGGCAGGCGGCCGCGCGCGGATGGAAGGGCGGCGCTCATGCGTGCTCCCGGGACCGGCCAAAAGCCCCGAGTGTGACGCAAGTTCTTGCGGCCACCAAGCCGAAGAGCCCTTCAGTCGCGCCTGCTAAGCTGCGCGCCACTTCCTGGGGGAATCTCGATGCGCTCGCTCAAAGCCTTGCTGTTGCTGGCCGTGGTGGCGATCGCGGCGATCCTGTGGAACCGCCACGCGCCGGCTCCCGCGCCGCCGCCGCTCGCCTCCGCCACTCCGGCCGCAGGCCAGGTCCCGAGCCGGGTTCCGGCCGCGCCGCCCGGCCGCGCCGGCGAAGACGCCGGCGCTCGATCGCCGGCCGGCCTGCCCGCCTTCCTGCCCGCCGAAGCGCGGGACACGCTCGCCCTGATCGCCCGCGGCGGCCCTTTCCCGCACCGCCAGGACGGCACCGTCTTCGGCAATCGCGAGGGGCGGCTTCCGCCCCGGCCGCGGGGCTACTACCGCGAATACACCGTGGACACGCCAGGGCTCGACTATCGCGGGGCCCGGCGCATCATTACGGGCGGTAACCCGCCGGTGGTCTACTACTACACCGACGATCACTACCGCACGTTCCGCGCTTTCGAGGTACCGCGATGACCGACGACTACGACATCGATTTGACCGACCCCAGCGCCGGTGGCGTGTTCTTCGTGATCGAAGAAGACCTTGCCCCGCTTGCCGCGCAAGGCCAGGGCCAGGGACTGTTCGTCGCGCGCACCAGCCTGCGCGGCTGCACCGGCAAGGAGGAACTGCTGCGCCGCCTGCGGACGTCGCTGCGGCTGCCGGAGGACTTCGGCGGCAACTGGGATGCGCTCTCCGACTGCGTGCGCGACCTGCAATGGCTGCCCGGCGAAGGCTACCTGCTGCTCTTCGACCATGCCGACGACCTGCGCGATGCCAACGAGGAAGACTTCGACGTCCTGCTCGACATCCTCGACGAGGCGGCCGAGGAATGGCAGGAGGACGAGCGGCTGTTCTTCGCCTTCTTCGCCATGCCCGAAAGCGCTTTCAACGACCCTGACTTCTGAACACCAACGCACCGATGCCAGCCCTCGACTTCGAACTCGACGACCGCCACGAATATGTGGAACTCAACCAGTTGCTGAAACTGACCGGCCTGTGCGACAGCGGCGGTGCCGGCAAGGCGATCGTGGCCAGCGGCGCGGTCTACGTCGACGGGCAGCAGGAGCTGCGCAAGACCTGCAAGATCCACGCAGGCCAGGTGGTAGACGTCGAAGGCATGCGGATTCGGGTCAAGCGGCCCGCCTGAGCCACGCGCTCAGGCGGCGGGCATCGGCAAGGCGTCGAAACGCGCCAGCAGGTGCGACAGCCGCGGCACCTGGATCTGGAACTCCCGCTCCAGTACCTCAAGGATCTCCTCCGCGCTGCCCAAGGTGCGCCGGACCGACTCGCCGCCGAGGTGATGCACGGTGAAATCGCGGCTGCGCAGGCTCAGGCGCCGGCCCGGCACGCTGCGCGCGATGGTGAGCTGGTGCAGGAAGTGCGACTGCGGAAAGGTCGAGGTGTAGTGGTTCGCCACCACGTAGTCGATGTCCTCGCGCGGTTGCAGGTCGAAGCGGTACAGCGTCCACCACTGCCCGCGTACCAGCGCCTGCATGCGCCATTGGCCGTTGTCTTCCAGCAGCCGGTAGGGCTCGTGCGCGCTAGGCTGCTCGATGCCGGGCACCAGACGCAGCGCACCCGACAGCACCATCCCGCCGAAGCCCACGTCGGCCAGCCAGCTCTCGCCCTCGATCTCCACGCGCAGCAGCATGTGGCTCTGCGCCGTGATCTCGCTTTCGTCGCGCTGCCACAGTACGCGCGCGATCAGGCCGGTGACCGGGTAGCCGATCGTGCGCAGCACCTCGCGGAACAGGAAGTTGTGCTCGAAGCAGTAGCCGCCGCGGCCGTGCTCGATCAGTTTGCGCTCCAAGCGCGGCAATTCCAGTACCACCGGCACGCCGAGGAAGGGATCGAGGTTCTCGAACGGAATCGCCGCCACGTGCGCCGCGGCCAGCGCGCGCAAGGTCGCGACGTCCGGCTTCACCTCGCCCGTGTAGCCGATGCGTCGAAGATAAGCCGGCAAGTCGATGGCGTGTGTCATGTCGGGGGGATCCGGAAAACGGGGAGGCGGCACCATACCATCGCCCAAGGACGACGACGGGTAACGGATGGCGACGCTCGGGCGAAAGGAGGCTGACCCAGTCATTGGAGCGCCCGCCATGTCCACTACGCACCTGCCCCCTGCCCGCCGGGCTGCCGCCCGCCTGCCCCGCCTGCGCGTCCTCGCCAGCCTGATGCTTGCCGCGGGACTGGCCGCCTGCGGCGTCGTCTCCGCCGACAGCGCGCCCGTGGCCGCACCGCCGCCGGCACTCGACGCGGCACCGCCCGCGCAGCGCGGCGAGCAGACCGCCGTCTTCGCCGGGGGCTGCTTCTGGGGCGTCGAATCGGTGTTCGAACACGTCAAGGGCGTCAGGAAAGTGTGGTCCGGCTACGCCGGCGGCGACGCCGCCACCGCGGACTACGAACAGGTATCCAGCGGCCGTACCGGCCACGCGGAGTCGGTGAAGATCGTCTACGACCCGGCCAAGGTGAGCTACGGCAAGCTGCTGCAGGTGTTCTTCTCGGTCGCGGCCGACCCGACCCAGCTCAACCGCCAGGGCCCGGACGTGGGCCCGCAGTACCGTTCGGCGATTTTCTATGCCAACGATGAGCAGAAGCGCATCGCCACGGCTTATATCGCGCAACTCGACCAAGCCCACGTGTTCCGCGCACCGATCGCCACCCAGGTGGTGCCGCTGCAGGCGTTCTACATGGCGGAGGCCTATCACCAGGACTTCGCCCGGCTGCACCCGGACTCGCCCTACATCGTGATCAACGATGCGCCGAAGGTGCGGCATCTGAAAGAGCTGTTCCCCTCGGATTACAGGCCGGAGGAAAGCGTGGTGGGGGTGCAGATTCACTGAAGGCGAACGCCATGTGGATGGCGGACTCGCAACGGTGGAGGAGTGTTGGAGTTCGCTTTGCTCACTCCAACCTACGTTGGCTGCGAACTACGTGTGCGACGCAGGCATGTCGCACGGCGCGCGTCAGCGATGCTTCGGCGGTACCAGCCGCAGTTTCGCCTGGCGCGGGTTGCGCGCCAGCTGGCGCTCGATTTCCTCGGCGGCCTCGGGACGCGAGTAGAAGAAGCCCTGCCCCTCCGCACAGCCGGCCTTGAGCAGGAAATCGTGCTGCTCCTGGGTCTCGATGCCCTCGGCGATCGGCCGCAGGCCGAGGCTGCGTGCGATGGCCAGCATGGCCTCGGTGATGGCGGCGTTGTTCGAATCCTGCGGCAGGCCGTTGATGAAGGAGCGGTCGATCTTCAGGAAGGCGATGGCCGACAGCTTGAGGTAGGCCAGCGAGGAATAGCCGGTGCCGAAGTCGTCGATCGCCACGCCCACGCCCAGCGCGTGCAGCGCATGCATGGTGCGGTCGGTCTGCTCGCCCAGGCGCAGGATCGCGCCTTCGGTGATCTCCACCAGCAGCCGCTTGCCGTCGAGCTGCTCGGCATCGAGCGCGGCGCTGAGCCGCTCGATGAAGGTGCGATGGCCGAACGTGCTGGCTGAGACATTGATCGCCATGCGCAGCGGCGGCAGGTGCGCCAGGTCCCAGCGCCGCACCTGTGCGCAGGCCTGGCGCATCACCCATTCGTCGATCTGGCGGATCAGGCCCAGGCTTTCCGCCATGGGGATGAATTCGTCCGGCAGCAGCACGCCGCGCTCGGGATGGCGCCAGCGCAACAGCGCTTCCACCGCGACGATGCGGCCGGTGCGAAGCTCCACGTTAGGCTGGAAGACGAGGTAAAACTCGTCGCGCGCCAGCGCCTGGCGCAGGTCCACGCCAAGCATCAGGCGCCGCCGCGCGTCCGCATGCATCAGCGGGGTATAGAAGCGGAACGCGTTGCGCTCCTCGGTCTTGGCCACGTACATCGCGGCATCGGCGTTGGTGATCAGCGTGATCGGGTCGCCGCCGTCGAGCGGATAGCCCGCGACGCCGATGCTGGCGCTGAGAGCGATCTCGTAATCGCCCACCATGACCGGCTCGGCCAGCGCACTGAGCAGCCGGTTGGCCATGCTGCGCGCGTCCTCGCGGGTGGGCAGCTGGCCCAGCAGCACGGTGAATTCGTCGCCACCGATGCGGCCGGCCACGTCGTGCGGGCCGAGCGCCCGGTCGATGCGTTCGGCCACCTTGACCAGCAGGCTGTCGCCGATGGCGTGGCTGTAGCTGTCGTTCACCACCTTGAAGGCGTCCAGGTCGACGAACAGCACCGCGACCGCGGTGCGCTCGTGCGTGGCGTTCAAAATGGCCTGTTCGCACAACCGCTCGAACTCCGCACGGTTGACCAGCCCGGTGAGTGGGTCGTGCGTGGCCAGGTGCTCAAGGCGCAGGCGGTCGGCCTTGATCGCCGTGATGTCGGTAAGCACGGCGACGTAGTGCTGCACCCGCCCGTAGGTGTCGCGGATGGCGCTGATGCTCAGCAGCTCCGGGTAATTGCTGCCGTCACGCCGCCGGCTGGAGACCTCGCCCTTCCAGTTGCCGCCGTTGGCGACGGTTTCCCAGATCGAGGCCGGCAGCGGCGTGCCGTCGGGCATGCAGCGGGTTTCGTCGAAACGGCGGGTGCGCACTTCTTCAGCGTCGTAGCCGGTGATGCGGCTGAACGCCGTGTTCGCGGTGGTGATGCGGCGCTCGGCGTCGGCGATCACCACGCCCTCGGCGATGCCGGCCAGCGCCTCGGAAGCGATGCGCCGCTCGTGCTCCATGGTCAGGCGCTCGGAGACGTCGCTGATGATCGCCTGGCGCACGAAGCGGTCGCCCCACAGTGCCAGGGCACTCTGCATCTCGACCGGCCGGGTTTCGCCCGCGCCATCGCGCAGCAAGGCGATCGCGCCGTCCTGGGGTGCCTCGGCGGAAGCGAACAGGCGGCCGAACGGCTCGCCCACCAGATCGTCGGCGCCGCGTCCGGTCCAATGGGTCGCCGTGCGGTTGACGTCGAGGATGTCGCCGGACGACTCATCGACCATCACGATGGCGGACGTCGCGCTGTCGAACAGCAGCCGGTAGCGTTCCTCGGTGCCGCGGATGCCCGCCAGGATGCGCCGCGCCATGCGCAGCCACAGCAATCCGGCGACCAGGGTGATCAGGGCCACGCTGGCGAACAGCACCCGGCCCATCCAGGTGGCGCCATTGGCGATGTGCAGCGAGAAGCTGCTGCTGCGCGGCTCGATGAAATCGTTGAGGCGATGGATGCGGTCGCGTTGCCGCGCGATCTCGGCGAGCGGTGGCGTACCCGCGCCGTAGCTGCGTTCGAGTTCGCCCGCGATGACGTCGAGTTCCTCGATCTGGCCGTCCACCGAATGCCAGTCGGCCAGCGCCTCGCGCATGTGCGGCGCGGCGGAGAAGTACTGCAGGATGAACACCATGCCCGGAATCGCCGAGGGGATCACGCCGCCGCGGCGGAACGCCTCGATGACGTCGGCGCGCTCGAACCGGCCGCTGTCGATCTTGTCGCGCGCATAGCGATCCGTGGTGAGCACGGCATAGTTGCGGCGGAAGCTGCGCAGGTAGGCCGGGTCGCCCTTGACCGCGTAGTTCTCCAGGTCCACCACCGCCTGCTTCTGCGCCTTGGACCAAAGACTCTCGCCGTTGAGAAAACCGGCGAGAGTCACCTGGAGCTGCAAGGCCCCCCACGTAAGGGCGAGGATCAACCCGAGCATCGCCGCCAGTGCGTAGGCCAGCGGCAGCAGCCTCTGCAGCAGGGGTCTTCGCAAGCCAGTACGAGCGTTACGCATCGCGTCCCGTGTCCTCATTCAAAGCCGACATCCACTGCCTTGCGATGCGTACCGCCTAGCGACTACGCAACGTCAGGCTGCGGCTTCACTGACTGACCACGGATCCTGGCGCACGTCCAGGCAGCGATCCAAGGTGATCTGCATGCTGACGTAGCTGCGTCGCACGCATTCCCCCAGATAGGCCACCTCGGCCGGCGTCGGCGCCGTCCCCATTAGCGTACACACTATTTCCAGCGCCTCCCACGGATGAGTATCGTCGTACGCTGCGTGAAGCTGAAGCCAACGCAGCCCCTTGCCCCGGCTCTCCGCCGCGAACGCCTCCTTGTAGGGGCTCTCGAAGACCTTCTGCGACCACTCCCCGGTCGCCCCTTCCACCGCATAGTTGGTGGCGATCATGCCTGCGGCCAGGGAGGCCTTGGTGCTGACCTGCTCGCACCAATCCGGCAGTGCCCCCGTCCCGTGGGGCGGCCGGCCGTGCAGCACCTCGTCCCGGCTGATGGCAGCTGCCTCGGCCCAGTCCAGCCAGTACTCGGCATGGTTCTGCTCCACCCGGATGTTGCGGACCAGCCAGCGCCGGGCCAGGTTGTCCCCTGGGCTCCGACCGTACTGAGTCTTAAGCAGGTTCAATGCCATGTAGGCGGGAAAACGCTCGATGACGGGCCAGATGCCCACCATGAAGTCGCGCGTGGAGGCCGCGTGAAGACGGTTCTCCATCATCAGCCCCCACAGCTCATGGTTGACCACCTTGCGCTTGGTCTCCTCGCAGGCATGGACGAGGTCCTGCGCCCAGGACGGGTAGCTGCTCAGCTCGGTCAGCGCGCCAGTGCGTTCGAATTGCGTGTTCATGATGCTCTCCAGTGTTTTTGACTCAGGCTGGCGCCGGCACGGATGGCCGGCGCCCCGGCGCCAGGAAGGCGCCGGAACGTCATAGTCTTCGCACTGGGGGGTGGCCGAATATGGGAAGTGCGCCGGAGTGCGCGCCTCCATTCGCCATAAGCTTCCGATGCCGCTTTCGGCCGATGCCGACCCCGCCGCACGGCGGAGCCGGCTTGTCTCGAACTGCCCTGGGGGCAGAGCCGGCTATCTCAGAGCATGGGCAGCTTGAGTCCCTGCTCCTTGGCGCAGCGCACAGCGATGTCGTAGCCGGCGTCCGCGTGGCGCATCACGCCCGTGCCGGGGTCGTTCCACAGCACGCGGGCGATGCGCCGGTCGGCTGCCTCGCTGCCGTCGCAGACGATCACTACGCCCGAATGCTGCGAGTAGCCCATGCCGACACCGCCACCGTGGTGCAGCGAGACCCAGGTGGCACCGCCGGCCACGTTGAGCATGGCGTTGAGCAGCGGCCAGTCGGAGACCGCGTCGCTGCCGTCCTTCATCGCCTCGGTCTCGCGGTTCGGGCTCGCGACCGAGCCGGAATCCAGGTGGTCGCGCCCGATCACCACCGGCGCCTTCAGCTCGCCCTTGCGCACCATCTCGTTGAACGCCAGGCCGAGCTTGTGGCGAGTCCCCAGGCCTACCCAGCAGATGCGCGCCGGCAGGCCCTGGAAGCTGATGCGCTCCCTGGCCATGTCCAGCCAGCGATGCAGATGCGGATCGTCCGGCACCAGTTCCTTGACCTTGGCGTCGGTCTTGTAGATGTCCTCCGGGTCGCCCGACAGCGCCACCCAGCGGAACGGCCCCACGCCGCGGCAGAACAGCGGACGCACGTAGGCCGGCACGAAGCCGGGGAAGTCGAAGGCGTTCGTGCAGCCTTCGTCCTTGGCCATCTGGCGGATGTTGTTGCCGTAGTCGAAGGTGGGGATGCCCATGGCCTGGAACGCCAGCATCGCCTCGACGTGCCTGCGCATCGACGACTTGGCCGCCTTCGCGGTGCCGGCCGGGTCGTTCTTGCGGCGCTCGAACCACTGCTCCACCGTCCAGCCGTTGGGCAGGTAGCCGTTGACCGGGTCGTGCGCGCTGGTCTGGTCGGTCACCGCGTCGGGCCTGACGCCGCGGCGCACCAGTTCCGGCAGCACGTCGGCCGCATTGCCCAGCAGCGCGATCGACTTGGCTTCGCCGGCCGCCGTGTACCTGGCGATGCGCGCCAGCGCGTCGTCCAGGTCGGTGGCCTGTTCGTCCACGTAGCGGGTCTTCAGGCGGAAGTCGATGCGGCTCTGCTGGCATTCGACGTTCAGCGAACACGCGCCGGCCAGCGAAGCGGCCAGCGGCTGCGCGCCGCCCATGCCGCCGAGGCCGGCGGTGAGGATCCACTTGCCTTTCAGGTTGCCGGCATAGTGCTGGCGGCCCATCTCGACGAATGTCTCGTAGGTGCCCTGCACGATGCCCTGCGAACCGATGTAGATCCACGAGCCGGCCGTCATCTGGCCGTACATCATCAGGCCCTTCTTATCCAGCTCGTTGAAGTGCTCCCAGTTCGCCCAGGCCGGCACCAGGTTGGAATTGGCCAGCAGCACGCGCGGCGCATCCGGGTGCGTGGGAAACACGCCCACCGGCTTGCCGGACTGGATCAGCAGGGTCTCGTCGTCGTTAAGCTCGCGCAGCGCGCGCAGGATGGCGTCGAAGCATTCCCAGTTCCGCGCGGCGCGGCCGATGCCGCCGTACACCACGAGTTCGGCCGGGTTCTCCGCGACATCGGGGTCGAGGTTGTTCTGCAGCATGCGGAACGGGGCCTCGGTAAGCCAGCTTTTGCAGCTCAGCTCGGAACCGCGCGGCGCTCGGACGGTGCGGGTGGTATCGATACGCGTCGGGGCATTCATCGGAAATCCTGACTGGCGAGGGGAAATCGCGATTATGGGCGCCCGTTTTCGCCACCGCCAACTGCACTGCGGCAAAACCGTCCGTTTGGCCGATTGCCGCGCTATCGGGGCGAGACCAGACTTTGCGCAGGGGAAAGCCGGGCTTGGCCGCCGTCGCGGTCGAACGGGAGGGTCCCATGTACGCGACACGCACGACTTATCTTGCAGCGCTGGTCGCCACCCT
Source organism: Dyella sp. BiH032 (assembly GCF_031954525.1). Taxonomy (NCBI): domain Bacteria; kingdom Pseudomonadati; phylum Pseudomonadota; class Gammaproteobacteria; order Lysobacterales; family Rhodanobacteraceae; genus Dyella; species Dyella sp. BiH032. Next base: position 1,989,278 of record NZ_CP134867.1, on the reverse strand, counting down.
GCTGCTGGCAAGCACTGCCTCCGCCGCCGACAAGGCCGCGGCGAAGCACGCGCCGGGCGACGCGGAACTGATCGCCAGCGCGATGCGCGCCGCGCCGGCCGGCGTCGCGAAAGGCGCGACCATCGTGGCGATGAATGCGGACGGCACGATGCGCACGCTGCGCAAAGGCACGAACGATTTCACCTGCATGCCCGACAACCCGGAAACCCCGGGGCCGGACCCGATGTGCATGGACAAGAACGCGATGGAGTGGGCACAGGCCTGGATGAGCCACAAGCCGCCGCCGGCCGGCAAGGTCGGGTTGATGTACATGCTCGCGGGCGGCACGGACGCGAGCAACACGGACCCGTATGCGACGAAGCCGGACGCGAGCAATCACTGGGTGAAGACGGGCCCGCACGTGATGGTGGTCGGCGCGAACCCGTCGTTCTACGACATGTATCCCAAGGAGGCCGACCCGGATACGTCGGTGCCGTACGTGATGTGGGCGGGGACGCCGTACCAGCACCTGATGGCGCCGGTGAAATGACGCCCACTCGGGGCGGGGTGAGCGTAGCGAGCCGCGCGCCCTCCCCGCTGGTATCACGCTGGGTCGCCACACGGATCCATCGATGCGAGCCCAAAGCCGGCCGCCCTATTGATGTCCGAAAACGGCGAGTCGGGAGGTGCGGGCGGTGCTAGCCTGCACGCATGTCCGCCCTCCCCGATCCGTCCGCAGCCCTCTCCGACCGCCTCTGCGAGCAGGCGCGGCTCAGCCGCGATGCGCGCTTCGACGGCCTGTTCTTCACCGCAGTCACCAGTACGCGCATCTACTGCCGGCCGGTGTGCCCGGCGCCGTCGCCGAAGGCCGAGAACGTGCGCTATTACGCCAGCGCCGCAGCCGCCGAGGCGGCGGGTTTTCGCCCCTGCCTGCGCTGTCGCCCGGAACTGTCGCCCGGCAACGACAGCTGGCAGCGCGGCGACCATGTGATCGCGCGCGCACTGAAGCTGATGGAACAGGGCGCGCTGGAAGACGACTCGCTGGACGCGGTCGCGCAGCGCATCGGCATCGGTGCGCGCCAGCTCCGCCGCGTGTTCGTCGAGCGCCTGGGCGCGCCGCCGATCAGCGTGCACACCACCCGCCGGCTGCTGTTCGCCAAGCAGCTGCTCACCGAAACCGACATGTCCGTCACTGACGTGGCGCTGGCATCGGGCTTCCGCAGCCTGCGGCGCTTCAACGCCGCCTTCCAGCAGGCGAACCGGATGCCGCCGCGCGACATGCGCCGCCATCCGGCCAAGGCCATCGGCGGCGCACTCGTCCTGCGGCTGGGCTATCGGCCGCCGTACGACTTCGAGGCGATCCTCGCGTTCCTGCGCACGCGCTCGCTGCCCGGCGTCGAACAGGTGGACGCACACAGCTATGCGCGCGTGTTCGGCCCCGCCGACGCGCCCGGCTGGCTGCGGCTGAGCGCATGGCCCGGCGGCGAGCACGCGCTGAAACTGGAGCTGCTGTGCCCGCGGCCCGCGCAGATGCTCGGCATCGTCACCCGGCTGCGGCGCATGTTCGATCTCGATGCCGACCCGCGTGCGATCGCCGACGTGATGCGCGCCAGCGACGTGCTGAAGCCGCTGCACCGGCGCCGCCCCGGCCTGCGCCTGCCGGGCGGCTGGGACGGGTTCGAGATCGCCGTACGCGCCATCCTGGGCCAGCAAGTCAGCGTGGCCGCGGCACGCACGCTGGCCACGCGCATCGTGCAGCGCTGGGGAACGCCGGTGGCGGTGCCGGCCGCGCCGGGCCTGGAACGCCTGTTTCCCGGTCCGGAAATGCTGGTCGACGTCGATCTGCGCGAAGTCGGCCTGACCACGGCGCGCGCGAACACCGTGCAGGGCGTGGCGCTCGCACTGCTGGATGGGCGCATCGACTTCCGCAGCGAACAGCCGCTGGACGAGTTCGTGGCGCGCTGGGTGGAACTGGCCGGCATCGGCGAGTGGACCGCGCACTACATGGCCATGCGCGCATTGAGCCATCCCGACGCGTTCCCCGCCGCCGACCTCATCCTGCGCCGCGTCGCGGCCGGCGACGGCCCTGAACTAAGCACCAAGGCGCTCACCGCGCTGGCCGAGGATTGGCGGCCGTGGCGTGCCTACGCGGTGATGCATCTGTGGCGCGCCGCGAGCGATGCGGCCGAGCGCGACAAGACCGCACGCGAGAGCCGGACCAAGGAACGAAAGGCATGAATACGGCCGCAAGCATCTGGTATGACGAACTCGCCACGCCGATCGGCCGACTGCGCCTGGTCGCCGATACGCAAGGCCTGCGCGAGGTCTGGTTCGAAACCGGCCGCCACCGCAAGCTGCTTCAGCCGGACTGGATCCTGGCGCCGGAACGGCTGGCCGAGCCGCGCCGCCAGCTCGAAGAATATTTCGCCGGCGCGCGCACGCACTTCGACCTGAAACTGCATCCGGTCGGCACGCCGTTCCAGCGCGCCGTCTGGGAGGAACTGGGGCGCATCCCCTATGGCGTGACCATCAGCTATGCGGAATTGGCACGCCGGATCGGGCAACCGCTGGCGGTACGCGCGGTGGGCGCGGCGAACGGACGCAATCCGATTCCGATCGTGTTGCCGTGTCACCGGGTGATCGGGAGCAATGGGAGTCTGACGGGGTTTGGCGGGGGGCTGCCGACGAAGCGGTTTTTGCTTTCGATGGAGGATCGGGTGGCGCGGGGGGATTTGTTTGCGTTGCCCTGAGGGCGTGAGCGGGGACGTTGTTTTTGCTTGCGCGGGTTGCGTAGGCTGGGGGGAGCTTGCGAACATTCCGGCGCAGGCCGGGAACCGGGGCGAGGTGGTCGCCAGCCTTGTCTCGCCCCTCCCGGGGGCGAGGGTTTCGCTCTCCTGCCGGAGAGCGAGTTACTTCTTCTTGCTTGCCCAAGAAGAAGTAACCAAGAAGAAGGGCCCCCTGCGCGGCGCCCTCCGGTGGCCTTCGCCACCTCCGGGTGCGTTGAGGGCTGGCCGGGCTTTTCGATCGGGCATCCTTGCCCGAATCGAAAAGGCGGGGACGTCCTGTCCCCGCCCGCCTTTGGCGGCCTGATCGTCCAGCCCTCACCGCCGCGAAGGGAACCCGGGAGAGCAAAAGCTCGCACTAGCTGTGCTTGCCTCGGTACCGCACTTCTCCTTCTCCCCTCTGGGCGACCCGAACGTAGTCCCCGTGGGAGAGAAGGCGGGGTGAGGGGCGGGGGCTTGCGACTGAGCAGCTAGAGTCCCGAATCCCACTCACTCAACACCTCAACGCTGCGGCTGCCCCTGTTGCGCGGGAGGCGGATTGGTATTCGCGTTCTTCTTGGGCGGCGGTTGCGGCAACGGTTGCGGCAACACCAGCGGCGAGGAGGCGGAGGCGGCGCGGTATTGGTCGACGACGTCGCGCTGGCGGGCGTTGAAGCGGTCTTGCTGGGCCTGGTTGGAGAGGTCCAGCGGCGGGGTGGCGCCGGGGGTGTTCTGGACGGGGCGGCGGATGGCGGCGGCGTTGCGCTGACGCTGCTGCTCGAGCAGCTGGTTGGTCTGCAGCTTATCCGTCAGGATCGCCTGCTGGTTGGCCTGCTGCGTCTGGATGGTGTTGTAGTTCACCGGCGGCGCCTGGGTGGGCGTGCGCTGCTGCCATGCCATGGCGGCGGCCGGCGCCAGGCACAGGGCCAGCGCGAGGAGGCCGGCGCGGCGCTGCATGGATGGAGATGTAATGGTCATAAGGGTGCGCGATCATGGTCGGATTGCCTGAAAACATCGTATGGACTCGCGCATGAAATTCCTGTTTCGCCTCTTGTTGTGTTCCGTTGCGGCGTTCAGCGCCGGGTGTGCCACGCAGCCGCCGGCCCCGCCTGCCGCGCAGGTTGCCGCCAAGCCGGCCCCGGCGCCGTTGTTGCTGATTTCGATCGACGGGTTCCGCACCGACTATCTTCAGCGCGGGTTTACCCCGACGCTCGCCGCGCTGGCGCGGGAAGGCGTGCGCGCGCAGGCCATGCAGCCCTCGTTCCCTTCGCTCACCTTCCCAAACCACTACACCATCGTCACCGGCTTGCGCCCGGACCATCACGGCCTGGTCAACAACACGATGTCGGATCCGGAACTCGGCGGTTTTTCGCTGAGCAACCGCAAAGCCGCTGGCGACGGGCGCTGGTGGGCGGAAGGTACCCCGATCTGGGAAAGCGCCGGCCGCCAGGGCCTGAAGACCGCGACCATGTTCTGGCCGGGCAGCGAAGCGGCGATCCACGACTACCGCCCGAACCACTGGCTGCCCTATGACGGCTCGGTCACGCCGGACCAGCGCGTGGATCAGGTCCTGGGCTGGCTCGACCTGCCCGCGGGCGAACGCCCCACGTTCCTGACCCTGTACTTCGACGACGTGGACCACGCCGGCCACAGCTATGGCCCGGATTCCAAGCAGGTGAACGAGGCGATGACCAAGGTGGACGCTGCCCTCGCACGCCTGGTCGACGGCCTGAAGCAGCGCGGCCTGTTCGACCGCATCAACCTGATCGTGGTGTCCGACCACGGCATGGCCAACGTGGCGGCGAAGCACAACGTGATGGTGGACAAGCTGATCCCGCTCGACCATGTGCAGGTAGTCAGCCTGGGCGTACTTGCCGGCTTCAATCCGAAGGACGGACACGATTTCGCCAAGATCGAGGCCAAGCTGGAAAAGCCGCAGAAGCACATGCAGTGCTGGGACAAGACCCGCATCCCCGCCCGCTTCGTCTATGGCAGCAACCCCCGCGTACCGCAGCTGGTCTGCCTCGCCGACGTCGGCTGGCGCATCGCCACCACCGAGAGCCTGGCCAAGCGTCTCAAGAACGGCGGCAAGCTCAGCCTCGGCGAGCATGGCTACGACAACACCGACCCGACCATGCAAGCCCTGTTCGTCGCCCACGGCCCCGCCTTCCGCCAGGGCGAGATGCTGCCGGCGATCTCCAACGTGGACGTTTATCCGTTGATGACGCATCTGCTGGGCGTGACGCCGGTGAAGAACGATGGGGATTACGAGGCGATCAAGGGGGCGTTGAAGGTCGAGGTGCAGTGAGCCTGGTGTAAGGGGATGAGCGCTGCGCTTCGTAGGGCCCCTCATCCCGCCTTCTCCCCGGCGGGGAGAAGGAGAAGTGCGGTACCGAGGCGAAAACTAAACAAGAGCGAGCGAAGCGATGCTCCGTAACGCTCTTGATCTCCCGGGTTCCCTTCGCGGCGGTGAGGGCTGGACGATCAGGCCGCCGCAGGCGGGCGGGGACAGGACGTCCCCGCCTTTTCGATCAGGGCAAGGATGCCCGATCGAAAAGCCCGGCCAGCCCTCAACGCACCCGCAGCAGCGAAGGCTGCGGAGGGCGCCGCGCAGGGGGCCCTTCTTCTTGGTTACTTCTTCTTGGGCAAGCAAGAAGAAGTAACTCGCTCTCCGGCAGGAGAGCGAAACCCTCGCCCCGCGAGGGGCGAGACACCACTGGCGACCACGTCGCGACATTCGAGCGATATCGCCCCTGGGTTCCGGCCCACGCCGGAATAACGAGTAGGTAAGGGCAAGGCGACCCTGAGCGCCCGATGGGCTTCGCAAGCTCACCCCAACCTACAGCGCTCGCGCCAGCGCCCCCATCAAACCTCCGCCAACGGCGGCTCATCCCCCTTCGACGGCGGCCCCGGCAACGGCACCAACCCCCGCAGCCGCCACGCGATCAATAACCCACCCAACACCAGCACCCCCACGAACGCCGCCACGCCATTCCAGCCGCGGGAGGCATAAAACAGCCCGCCGCCCGCGCCAGCCAGGCTCGAACCCATGTAGTAAGAGAACAGGTACATCGACGAGGCCTGCGCCTTCGCCGCACCCGCGCGCCGCCCCACCCAGCTGCTCGCGATCGAGTGCCCGCCGAAGAAGCCGAACGTGATCGCCACGATGCCCAGCACGATCAGGATCAACGGCGATGTCAGCGTCAGCAGCACGCCCCCCAGCATCAGCGCGAACGCAGTCCACAGCACCTTGCGCCGCCCAAGCTTGCCCGCCAGGTGGCCCATCCACGCGGAACTGAACGTGCCGATCAGGTACACGCTGAAGATCAGGCCCACCACGGCCTGGCTCAGGCCATATGGCGGGGCCAGCAGGCGATAACCGATGAAGTTGTAGACCGTGACGAACGCACCCAGCAGCAGGAAGCCCTCGGCGAACAGCCAGGGCAGGCCTGCGTCGCGGAAGGCGCCGACGAAGCGCTCGCGCAAGACGCGCCATTCGAACGGTTGCACCGTGAAGTGGCGGGAGGGCGGCAGGCTGCGCCAGAACACCAGGCCCGCCAGCAGGCCGATCGCGCCGACAGCGCCCACGCCGGCACGCCAGCCCACGAAATCCGCCAGCACGCCCGCGACCAGGCGTCCGCCCATGCCGCCGATCGCATTGCCGCTGATGTACAGGCCCATGCCCAGGCCGATCGACTCCGGATGCATCTCCTCGCTGAGGTAGGTCATCGCGACGGCCGGAAGGCCGCTCAAGGTGAGGCCGAGCAAAGTCCGCAGCACCAGCAGCAAGTGCCAGTCGTGCACCGCGGCCGTGGCGAGCACCAGTACGGAAGACGCAAGCAGTGACACGGTCATCACCGATTTGCGCCCCCACGCGTCCGACACCGCGCCGGCCACGAGCATGGCGACGGCGAGCACGCCAGTGGTGAGCGACAACGACAGCGCCGCGCCGGCGGCATTGACGCCGAACGTCTTGCTGAACTCCGGCATCAGCGGCTGCACGCAATAGAGCAGGCCGAAGGTGGCGATGCCGGCGGCGAACAGCGCGAGATTGGTGCGCCGGAACAGCGGCGTGCCGTGGCGAATGAAGTCGCCGTCCGCGCGCGCGGCGGCGGCTGCCTGGTCTTGCATGGCGTTCCTCGGAAGACACGCCGCGGGGAGGCGCGTCCGCCAAGGATAGAACCTCCGCCCGGCCCGATCGACCGGACGGCGACCGCTCGCCTCACTGCACCTGCAACAGCCAGCCCTTGCCCGGCTCGATGGGAATCGGCTCGCCCGGCTTGAACTTGGCCGCGGGCTGGAAGCCGGGCACGGCGGGCGCGACCAGCGTCGCCTTGGCCGGATTCAGGCCCAGCGCCTTCCAGTCGATCGCCAGCTTCGCGTCGGCCTTCTCCGTCGCCCATGAGGCAAGCGCGATCAACGTGCCCTGCCCCTTGCGCACGTAGCTGGTGGCGAGCACATCCTCGCGTCCCGTCCGCACGGGCGCATCGTGCACCCACCAGCCGATCATCTCGGCCTTGGCAATGCCGAACTCGTCCCACAGCTTCCACAACGGGCGCGGATCGCTGCCGGGCGACCAGCCGAGCCGGCTGGTCATGCCGAACACCATGCCGCGCCAGGGGTTGCCGTTGTTCTGCAGCATCTCGCCCATGAGGCCGTATGGGATGCCGGAAATCTCGGTGAGCCAGTACGACGGCGAGGTCTTCTCGTAGTCGAAATACTCGCCGAACCACAGGCGGTCGATATAGGGGAACAGCTCCATGTAGAGCAGCGCGCTGTTGATGTAGCCGTCGCGCGGGTTGTACTGGTTGGCCGAGTGCAGGTCGATCAACGGATCCGCGCGATGCGCCTGCAGCACCTTGCGCACGCGCTTCATGGTGGTGCGGTCGTAGGCGACGTCGTCGAGATAGAGGCCATCGATGCCCTCGTTGCGCGCCAGCCAGTCCAGGCCTTCGATGTAGTGGTTGTGCCAGCGGCTCTGGCCGGCGTTGATCACCGCTGCGTCGCGATTTTCCGGCACGTGCCATGCGGCGATGTAGTCGCCGTCGAGATGTTCCTGCAGCCAGGAGAAGCCACCACCCTTACCGGCGCTGATCACTTCGTGCCCCAGCGATTCGAGCATGGGCAGTTCGGGGGCACGGTCGGAGAGTTCGCGCACGGTGTCGTAGATCTTGACCCGCATGCCGCGCTGATGTGCCGCCTCGATGTACCGGCGCATCGCCTCCGCTTCCAGGAACGGATAGTTGATCCATGGATTGATCGGCGTGGCATGGTGGATGTTCACCACGTTGGCGCCGTCGGCCTTGATCGCGTCGAGGTCGCCGTACTTGTGGAAGAAGCGTTCGCTGAAGTGCTTCGCTGGCTGGATGGTCTTGAACGGCGTGACGCGCAGGACGACGTCGTAGCGCAGCGTCTGCCCGGCTTGCATCGTGCGCGGGCCGCTGAAGGCCCTGACCAGGTAGCGGTCCTTGTCGCGCGCCAGCTCGATGCCGCCCTGCCCGCCGTTGTCCCACGACGCGGGAATGCGCAAGGGTTGCTGCTGGTAGAAGTTCGTATTGAGCGGGCGCAGGTAATGTTCGTCGCGCAGGTGGAACTCCAAGCCGGCATTCACGGCGCCGATCCATGCGCCGTCCTGGTTGTTGCGCACATTCCAGTGCCAACTGTAGGACGCCGGCGCCTCGCCGCCCTGCTGGCCGAGGCCGAGCTGGTAGCGCGCCACGTCTCCGCGCAACGGGATCTCCAGGCGCACGTCGCCGATGGCGGTCTCCCGGTCGGCTTGCAGGGCGATGGCGTACTGCAGTGTGCCGTCCGCCTCCAGCGACGCCTTGACCTCGCCGCGCACCGGGCCGGCGTTGCCGGTCACCGTCCAGTGCACTCTCGCGGGGCCGTCCGTCTCGACCTTCGGTGCCCCTTTGGCGGTCAGCGCATGCACGCCCGATGCGTCCTCCACCAGCAGTTGCATCGGCGCCTGCAGCAGCGCGCGGGGCTGTTTCGCGAAGCCCGTCATGCGCTCGTCGAAGCGGCTGTGGATCTGCGCCGGCAGGCCGTTGTCGGCCAGCGTGATATCGCGGCCGAGGATGCCGAGTTCGCCGCCCTTCACCGTGATCGCGGTGAAGGGCTTCACCAGCGTGTCGTCCTGCGCCAGCGTGGAATCGAGCCAGCGCAGACGGGTGAGCTTGAACGGATCGTCGTCGCCATGCGCGACGGCGATGCCATCGCTCACCGTGATCGCCAACGGCACCCGCTGCGGCTCCACGCCCTCGGCACCGATGGTCACCTCGCCCTGATAGAGCCCAGGTTTCGCATCGGCGGGAACGTCCAGCCCCATCCACAAGGGCTGCATTCGCCCCATCGGCAGGTCGACGCGCGCAGTGAACGGACGGCCGGTGTAGTCGGTGCCACGGAGGTTGAAGCAGGTCAGCGCCGTCGCTGGAATCGTGGCGCCGTCGGGACCGTGCAGATCGGCGAAGGCCACGCGCACCTCGTTGATCTGCGCGCGCGGCGACCACAGGCCGACCTGGAAACTGAGATATTCGCCGCGTTGGGCGGTATCGCTCAACGTCCCCCCGGGACCGCGCTGTGCCCAGGCGGCGGGCAGCGTGTCGAACATGCGTACGGGGTGGGCGCGCGTCTCGGGGAACAGCAGCAGCGGCCCGTTCTGCTTCGCCAGCAGCGCGTCCAGTTCGGCCGGCGTGGCGGTGCGTTCCATGTCGGTGTAGGCGTCGAAGTCGTCCACGGCTTCGTAGCGCAGCACCTTGGCTTGCGGCAGCTTGCGCCAGGCGGATGGCTGGTCGAACCGGTCCGCCCAGGTGTCGTCGGCCGAATCCTTCGGCGCGGCGTAGCCCACCACGGGGTAGTTGCTGCGACCGTTGCTGACATAGGGCTGGTAGTACACAGCGTAGGTACCGGCCTTGGCCGCCTGGAACACCAGCTCGCCGGAGGCGCGGTCGATGTCGCCACGCAGTACGTTGGCAATGGGTGCGCCGTCGGGATCGGTCACGATCACCGCGACCCGCTCGGGATGCGCGTCGCGCCGGCGCCATGGGATCTCCACCCGCACGGCATCGGCCGGGGCATCGACCTGCACCAGGTAGCGATGGTTGCCGAACCGGGACGCGTCCCAGCGCAGTGCGGGTGCGCCATGCTCATCCGCCGCCAGTACCGCGGGCGCCATGGCCAGCAAGGCCCCCGCCATCAACCACGCGCCGCGCCGTTGCCGCATCCCTCGTCTCCTTCGCCCAAACCCGGGTGTTTAACCCGAGCCGCAACGACAGGGCAAGTTCCGGACGTCTGGATGGCCGCGTTCAGGCGGCGCGATCGGTGCGCAGCGTGCGCAGTTCCTCGTCGTGACCTGCGGCGCCGCGGCCGCTCATCCAGCCGAACAGGGCGATGCCCGCGACGATCATCACCGCGCCAATGGCCGAAAAACCGCTCGGCCACGCCTCGCCGAGCAGGGTCGCTCCGAGCAGCGTGGCGAACAGCAGCTCTGCGGCCTGCATGGCCTCCACCGCGGCCAGCGCGGTGGGTTCGCTGCGCACCATGTCGGTGGCACGGAAGAACAGCACCGTGGCGATCACGCCGGAGGAAAGCGCCACGCCGCCGGCCAGCAGCACGTCACGCCATGACGGCGGTCCTACGACGATCCAGGTGATCGCCGCGAACAGCAGCCACAGCGGCCAGCTGCACAAGGTCATGCCGAACACGCGCTGCACCGCGCCCAGCCGCATCCCGCCACGTTCCAGGTGCAACAGCAGCATGCGGTTGCCGAGCGGATAGGCAAAGGCAGATACCACGACGGCGGCGATGGCGAGCCAGTCGCTCGCGCGCAGGCGGCCGTGCGCATGCCCCCACTGCAAGGCGAACACACCCGCCACGATCAACGCGCCGACCGCGAGCGTGCGCCAGGCCAGCCGGCCGCGCGCGTCACGGTAGATCAGCGGCGCCATCAACGGCCCGGCCAGCACGGTGGTCTGGAAACTGCCGGCGATCAGCCACGACGGGCCGCTGCTCGCCGCCCAGGTGAGCGGTACGCCGAACAGGACGAAACCCACGCCGCTCCACAGCAGCCAGGTGCGCGGATGACGACGCAACTCGGCCGGCAACTGACCCAGCCCGCCCTGCCAGGGCAGCACCAGCGCCAGCAGCGGCAAGGTGATCAGGTAGCGCAGGATGCCCGCCCACGCCCAATGCCCGCCACCGGAGACGAAGCTGCGGTTGAGCACGTAGGTCATCGTGAAGAACAGCGCCGAGCACAGCGCCAGTCCGACGGCGGCGAGAGCGTTGGAGCGCATGGAGGTCCCGCGGACAAAGAAGCCTAGTGTGGCAAACGGCGCCGCGCCTGCGAAGCGGCGTGCCGCCTCAAGCCTGCAAGGGCAGGCTCAGGCGGACCTCCAGTCCCCCGCCCTCGGCGTTGCGTGCCGCCGTCTCGCCACCGTGCACCTGCGCCACGCGCTGCACGATCGCCAGTCCGAGGCCGTGCCCTTCGGCCTTGGGCGCGTTGCTGCCGCGGAAGAACGGGCGGAACAGTTGCGCCAGTTCGTCGTCGGGCACCCCTGCTCCGTGATCGCGCACGATCACGTCGGCGCGGTTTTCGCCAGCCTGCACGGCCAGTTCCACGCTGGCGCCCTGCGGGCTGTACTTGATGGCGTTGCCGAGCAGGTTGTCGAGCGCGCGTTCGATCAGCTGTCCGCTGCCCGACACCCAGGCGGGCGCCTCGATCGCCGTATGCAGACGGATGTCGCGCGCCGAGGCTTCGAGTTGTGCCTTGGCGGCGCACTCGCGGGCAATCGCGGCCACGTCGACGGCTTCGCGCTCCATGCCCGGCAAGCCGCCTTCCAGCCGCGACAAGGCCAGCATTTCGCCGGTCATCCGGTCCAGGCGCTCGATCTCGCGCTCGGCCTGGGCGAAGTAAGAGGCCGCCTGCTCCGCATCGCTGCGCCGGGCCAGGTCCAGGATCAGCTGCAGGCGGGCCAGCGGGGAACGCAACTCGTGCGAGAGATCCTGCAGCACGGCACGATCGTGCGCGACCAATGCTTCGATGCGCTCGGCCATGGCGTCGAAATCCCGCGCCAGGTGGGAAAGCTCGCCCGGACCACGCTGTCCCGGCGGACCGACGCGCGTCGACAGCTCGCCGGCCGCCATGCGCCGCGCCGCGCGCTGCATCGCCTCCACCGGCCGCGCCACGCTCCGCGCCACCCACCAGCCGATCAGCGCGATGAACAGCAGCGACAAGCCGAACTGCACCGCCAGATAGATCTGGTTGCGCGTCTGCAACGGAAGGCGCGAATGCGTGCGGCTGAGCGCGACCAGTTGCCGCGTCTTGCCGTCCCGGCCCTCCACCTGCTGGACCGCCAGATAGATGCGCGGATAAGGCTGCATGACCAGGTCGTGGCCCGCCTGCAGCCACTGCGGCAGCGAATCACGCACGCTGCCAGGCAGGCGGATCGGCACCAGCGGCGTGCCGTTCTCGTACAGCGTGGCGTCGATGCCTTCCTGCCGTTGATCCCGCATCCAGGCCTGCAGTCCCGTGGCGCCGCCGGATTCGTACGCGTCACTGGCGCTCTGCGCGAGCGAGGTCCAGTTGATCTCCACCGCCGTGGTGTATTCGACGAAACGGCGCGTGAGGTAGCCGCCGAGCAGCAGCACCAGCAGGTTGGCGAGGAAGAACCACACCAGCAGGCGCCAGAACAGCGAAGTCTTGAACGGATTCATGCCGCCCCCGTCACCAGCACGTAGCCCGCGCCGCGCACGGATTCGATGCGCGGCGCCTGCGGCGAGGCCTCGGCCAGCTTGTGGCGCAGGCGGCTGACGTGCACGTCGATGCTGCGGTCGAAACGTTCCAGTTCGCGGCCCAGGGCGATGCGGGTCAGTGTGGCCTTGTCGACCAGTTGGCCGGCGCGCTGGGCCAGCGCGAGCAGCAGGCCGAACTCGGCGCCGGTCAGTGAAAGCTCTGTCTCGCCCGCATAGGCGCGCCGCTCACCCGGCATCAGGCGCAGCACGCCGACTTCCACCTCGCCGGCGGCGACCGGCGAGTGGCGACGCAGTTGCGCGCGCACGCGGGCCAGCAGCTCGCGCGGGAGGCAAGGCTTGGAAAGATAGTCGTCCGCGCCGAGTTCCAATCCGATCACGCGGTCCACCGGTTCGCCGCGCGCCGACAGCATGATCACCGGCAGGCGGTGCTGCAGCCGCAGCTCGCGCAGGGTTTCCAGCCCGTCGCGGCCGGGCATCATCACGTCGAGGATCAACAGGTCCGGCCGCTGGGCTGGGTTGCTCAGGCGCGCCAGGGCTTCGGCGCCGTCGTGCGCGACGTCCACGGCGAAGCCCTCCCGCCGCAGGTATTCGGCCAGCAGGTCGGTCAGGGCGCGGTCGTCGTCGGCGAGAAGGATGCGTTGCATAGGAGCCTGGCGTGGGTTTTTGCGCCATTCAAACGGCGCCGGGAGGCGACAGCCACGGGCTTTACGCTTCTTTACCCTCCGGCAAAAAACATACACGCAGGGGTGGCGTCAAATACACCGCAAGCCCCCCAACCCGAAAGGTGAACCCACATGCGCAAGTCCCTCTTCCTCGGCCTGGCCCTCGCTTCCGCCATGACCCTCGGCACCGCGGCCTTCGCGGCCGGCCAGGACGGCGGCCCGCGTTTCGGCGGCCACCATGGCCACGGCTTCGACATGGCCATGCAGAAGCTCAACCTGACCGACGCCCAGCGCGCCAGCATCCGCGACCTGGTGAAGAACACCTTCGCCCAGAACAAGACCCAGCGCGACACCCTGCGCCAGCAGCGCCAGGCCTTCGAGTCGATGACGCCTGACCAGGTCGGCTACCAGGCCGCCGCCGCCAAGCTGGCCCAGGCCGAAGCGGCCGCGACGCAGAACCGCGTGCAGCAGCGTGCCCAGCTGAAGGCGCAGATCTACGCCCTGCTCACCCCGCAGCAGAAGGCCCAATGGGCCACGCTGAAGCAGGAACGCGAGCAGCGCCGCCAGCAGTGGCAGCAGTTCAAGGCCGAGCATCCGGTGAGCTCGGGTACCTCCGCCCAGTAAGGCGCTTCAACCGGCAGTGCCCCGGTGGAAGGCCGCATCTCCTCGTGGGATGCGGCCTTCTTTTTTCCGTACGCCTACATCGCCCCGTTGAACACGGCCGCACCGGCGGCGGCCACCTGGGCATCCTGCGTGGATTGCATGCCGGATACGCCGATCGCGCCGATCACCTTGCCGTCCTTGTAGAGCGGCAAGCCGCCGTCCAGCGGCAGCAGGTTGTCCATGCCGAGCAGGCGCAGGCCGAGACCGCCGTCGCGCACGGCATCCTCGAACAGCTTGGACGGTCGGCGGAAATTCACCGCCGTCTGCGCCTTGGCCTGTGCGACCGGTACGCTGGCATGCTGCACGTCGTCCAATGCGTGCAGCATCACCAAGTGCCCGCCGCTGCCGACGACGGCGATCGCCATCGGCCAGTCATAGCGTTCGGCTTCGGCCTGCGCGGCGGCCATCACGCGCGCGGCCTCGGCCAGCGTGATCGGCGCGCCGTACGAGGGCGGACGGCTCATGCGCGCGTCTCCGCGAAGAACTCGCGCAGCAGAGGCAGCACGACGTCCGGCCGCTCGATATTCACGTGATGGCCAGCGTCCGGCACGCGCACCAGGTGTGCATCGGGCAGGCCGGCCGCGAGGCGTTCGGACAGCTCGATCACTTCAGGCTGGTCTTCCTCGCCCACGATCAACAGCACGGGGATGCGCAGTTCCGCCAGCCGCTCCGGCGCCGGCACCGCCGGGTTGCGTTGCAGGGCCGCCTTCTTCCAGTAGCCGTCCGTACGGCCGAAGTTCCACTGACTCATCGCGGCGATACGCGCGCGAGCTTCCGGATTGCTCTGCTCCGGCGCGCGGCGCGGACCGTCGAGAAAGCTGCGCAACGAGGCGTCCAGCAAGGCGTCGGGATCGCCGCTTTCCACGGCGGCCCAGAATGCCTTGGCCTCCGGCGTGCGCGTGGCGTAGTAGCCCCAGTAGCCGGCGCCGACGAAGGCCATCGCGCGCACCCGCTCCGGGTGTGCCAGCGCGAAGTCGAGCGCCGTGCCGGCGCCGCCCGAGCAACCGAGCAGCGCGGCGCGATCGATGCCGCTGGCATTGAGTATGCGCTCCAGGTCTTCGTGATGCGCGAACGGTGCATCTGTCATCGACGAGCGGCCGAAGCCGCGCAGGTCGTAGCGCAGCACGCGATGGTCCTCCGCCAGGGCGGCGAATTCGGCGTCCCACTGGCCGCTGTCGACCAGGAAGCCGTGCAGCATGGCGATGGCTTCGTCCTGCCCCGCCAGCTCGGCGTGGAAATGCACGCCGTCGGCTTCGATCCAGCGCGTTTGCGGCGCGCCATGCTTCTTGGTGATGAGCGTGGCTGGCATGTTCGCGTCTCCTCAGCGGCTGGCCCGCACGTCGCGGGCCTCCACGGCGCCCACCCACACCGGCGGCGCGTAGCCTGCCGGCTTGTCGCCCACGGCCACCCCGCCATGGATGCGCGTCTGCTGGCGGTCGACGAACATGTAGTACGGGAACGGTGCCTCGGGCGCGCTCACCTCGTCGAGACGCGTACGCAGTGCTTCAGGCAGGGTGAAATCCAACGCCGCGAGATTGTCGTCCAGCTGGGCCAGCTTGGTGGCGCCGACGATCAGCGAAGCGATGCCCGGCCGGTTCGCCGCCCAGTTCAAGGCCACCTGCGCCATGCTGCGGCCACTCTCGCGCGCCACTTCCTCCAGCACCGACACGATGCGCCAGTTGCGTTCGGTGAAGCGCTCGAAGCCCGGTGCCGCGGTGACCTTGGCGAGGCGGCCGTCGCCTTCGCCGCCGGCCTGGCTGGGCTTGTACTTGCCCGACAGCAGGCCCATGCCCAATGGGCTCCACGCGGTGATGCCCATGCCCAGTTCCGTCGCCAGCGGGACGAATTCGTGCTCGATGTGGCGTTCGATCAGCGAGTACTCCAACTGCATGTTCACCAGCGGCGTCAGCGCGTGCGCCTCGGCGAAGGTCTGTGCCCGCGCGGCGTACCAGGCCGGTGTGTCGGAGAGACCGGCATAGCGGATCTTGCCGGCACGCACCAGGTCGTCCAGCGTGCGCACCACTTCTTCGGCCGGCGTGATGCGATCCCAGGTGTGCAACAGGTAGAGATCGATGTAGTCCGTGCGCAGGCGGCGCAGTGAGCCTTCCACCGCACGCATGATGTTCTTGCGCCCGTTGCCGCCGGCATTGGGATTGCCCGCCTGCGCGTTGTAGGTGAACTTGGTGGAGATCACCACGCGATCGCGCGCGCCGGCCTGCTCCACGAACTTGCCCAGCAGCGTTTCGCTGGAGCCTTCGGTGTACATGTCGGCGGTGTCGATGAAATTGCCGCCGGCCTCGAGGTAACGGTCGAACATGGCGCGCGCCGTGTCTTCGGCCGCGCCCCAGCCCCAGTCTTCGCCGAAGGTCATGGTGCCGAGCGAGAGACGGCTGACGCGCAGGCCGGAGCGGCCCAGGGTGTAGTAGCGATCGAGCGGCATGAGCGAGACCTCCGTTGGTGATGGACGAAGTCTGGCCCTTGCCATTGCGTAGAAAAATACGGAAGCTTTTGAAGCGTTATTAAGGAAAACTAATCAATGCGCGACGATCACACTTCTGCCCTGCGCGCTTTTCACCTGATCGCCCGGCACGGCAGCTTCACGCGCGCCGCGGCCGAGCTGGAGGTGACCGCATCCGCCCTCAGCCAGACCATGCGCCAGCTCGAGCAACGCCTCGGCGTGCGCCTGCTGCAACGGACCACGCGCCGGGTCGGCCTCACCGAGGCGGGCAAGCTGTTCCTCGAGCGCATCACCCCCGCGCTCGCTGCCATCGACGTCGCCCTGGACGAACTGCGCCAACACGGTGACCGCCCCGCTGGCACGCTGCGCGTGACAGTGCCGGAGATCGTGCTGGAATGGCTGATCGCG
This sequence comes from Dyella sp. BiH032, assembly GCF_031954525.1. Classification (NCBI taxonomy): domain Bacteria; kingdom Pseudomonadati; phylum Pseudomonadota; class Gammaproteobacteria; order Lysobacterales; family Rhodanobacteraceae; genus Dyella; species Dyella sp. BiH032. The sequence continues at coordinate 1,972,596 of NZ_CP134867.1, read as the reverse complement.
CCTCTGCAGTGCGAGTTCCTGCGACGCTGGCCGGACATCACCCTGGACATCGACGTCACCGGCGGGCTGGTGGACCTGGTGGGCGGCGGCTACGACTGCGGCATCCGCCTGGGCGAGCGCCTGGCACGCGACATGGTGGCGGTACCGCTCGGCGGGCCGGTGCGCTCGGTGGTGGCGGCGACCCCGGACTATCTCGACCGGTACGGCAGGCCGCAGCATCCGCGCGACCTGCAGGCGCACGCCTGCGTGCGCAATCGCTATGTGAGCAGCGGCGGCATCTATCGCTGGGAATTCGCGCAGCGCGGGCGCTGGTTCGACATCGACGTGAACGGGCCGCTGATCGTCAACGACCCGGCGCTTGCCATCCGCGCCGCGCTGGACGGACTGGGGCTAACGCACACGCTGGAGCCGGCGGTGCGCGACCATCTCGCCTCCGGCCGGCTCGAGACCGTACTCGACACCTGGCTACCGCCGTACGACGGCTTCTACCTGTATTACCCCAGCCGTTTCCAGGTGCCGCCCAAGCTGCGCGCGTTCATCGACTTCCTGCGCGAACGGATGGCGGCCTAGGCGCGGCGCTCAGCGATAACGCCAATGCCCCTCCACCCACACGTGCGGCGATGCCCAGTAGCCAGGCACCCACACGTGTCCGCCATAACCATGCGCGGGAACGACGACGCAGCCGCTCAGCGCACTGGTGGCGGCTAGCGCGGCGATGCAGAGGAAGGTCCTGATCTTGCCCATGGCGTGCTCCACGTGGAGAGGTGGGCAAGAAAACGGGAGATGCGATACGTCGATGACGCCGTAGTGCAAGTGGCGATGCCCGGCGTTCAGGCCACGCCGGGGCGCCATTCAGGCGCATGCGTCGTCATGTCCGCGACAACGGCACCGCGCGGTCCTCAGGCAAACAATCGGCGGCCCCTTTCCGGCCGGAGAAAGAAGCCGCCGGTGATGCTAGTTCCATCGGCCGCGCGCACCGCCGAGCGAAAACCGGCCGGCGCCGAGCAGCAATACGGCGATGGCGCCGCCCAGGTACATGCCCTGCAGCTCCAGTGCCCATCCACCCGTGTCCGCCAACGACAGGAACTGGCTGGTATGCACCAGCAGCAGCGCCACGACCATGTTCACTGCCACGATCAACGCGCCCACCCGCGCCCACAGGCCGAGGATCAGCAGAAGCGGCGCTACGACTTCGCCGACGTAGACGCCATACGCCAGGAACGCAGGCATGCCGGCCTGCGCCAGGGCCTGGACCACGAACCCGGGCCCATGGATCAGCTTCGACACGCCGTGGAAAAGGATGAGCGCGCCCAGCACTACGCGCAGGACCAGCTTGCCCAGATCATCGAACGACCGCATGGAGAACGCCCTCCCGTGGGGGCGGCCGCCGCGCGGCCGCGTGACGCCACACTAAGCCAGCATGCGGCGGGCGCGCCAGCCCGGGGCCGCGCAGGCTCAGGGCCGCGCCAGGCGCTCCATGACAGCGCGGTAGCGCGCGGCGATGCCGGCCTCGTCGTGATGCCGGAAGTCGCGCACGACCCAGCGTCCACCGCACATCACATGGCGCACCAGCGGCGCGTTGCCGGCGAACAGGAACGTATCGAGCAGCGAGCCTGCGTCGCGCGCCGCCAGCAACGGCGCCTCTTCGTCGAGCACCAGCAGGTCGGCCCGCGCAGCGCTGCGCAGCTCTCCGACCGCAAGGCCGGCCGCACGCGCGCCGCCACGCAAGGTAGCGCGCCACAAGGTCTCGCCGACGCTGTCGCCCTCCGCGCGCGCGGCGATGTTGCGGTGGCGCGTGGACAGGCGCTGGCCGTACTCGAGCCAGCGCAGTTCTTCGACCGGGGACACCGAGATGTGCGAGTCGGAACCGATGCCGAGCATGCCCCTCGCATCGAGGTAGTCGCTCAGCGGGAACAGGCCGTCGCCCAGGTTGGCCTCGGTGGTGGGGCACAGGCCCGCCACCGCGCCGCTGCGCGCGAGGCGCGAGGTCTCGTGGCCGGTCAGGTGCGTGGCGTGCACCAGGGTCCAGCGCGCATCCACCGGGGCATGATCGAGCAGCCACTCGACCGGGCGCGCGCCGCGCGTGGCGAGGCAGTCCTGCACTTCGCCGATCTGTTCGGCGATGTGGATGTGGATGGGCAGGTCTTTCGTCGCGCCCGTGGCCAGCAACGCACGCATGGCCGCTTCCGGCACCGCGCGCAGCGAATGCAGGGCGATGCCGACGCGCAGGCCTTCGTTCTCGTGGCGGCGCAGCGTTTCCAGCAGGTGTACGTAGGACGACAGGTCGTGCCCGAAGCGGCGCTGGCGCGGACTCAGTGGCCGCCCATCGAAACCGCCGGTCATGTACAGCACCGGCAGCAGCGTCAGCGCGATGCCGGTCTCGCGCGCCGCTTCGATCAGCGCGAGCGACATCGCTTCAGGCTGTGCGTACGGCGTGCCATCGGGCTGGTGGTGCAGGTAGTGGAACTCGCAGACCTGCGTGTAGCCGGCCTTGAGCATTTCGACGTAGAGCTGGGCGGCGATGGCCTTCAGCTCCTCCGGCCCGATCGTGGCGGCGAAGGCGTACATGGTTTCGCGCCAGGTCCAGAAGCTGTCGTCGCTGCGGCCCTTGCGCTCAGCCAACCCGGCCATGGCCCGCTGGAATGCGTGCGAATGCAGGTTGGGCATGCCCGGCAACACCCAGGCGCCGAGGCGCTCGGCGTCGCCTTCTGGTGGTGCCACGTGGCCGGTCGCGTCCACGGCGAACGCGCCGTCGGCCGCCCAGCCGTCGGCCAGCCAGAGTTGGTCGGCACTGTAGGTTCGCGCGGCGTTGCTCATCGTGGGGCTTCCGTTGGCATGCACGGAGTGTAACCGCGAGCCCGTCCCGCGCGGTCGCTACGGCATAATGCGCCCCATGGCCAAGAAGAACGAGCACACCCCCAAACTGCTGGTGCGCCAGGCGCAACCGGCGGACGTCCCGGCCCTGGTCGAGCTTACCGGGCGCGTCTACACCCCCGAATGGGGCCATTCGGCGGAGATGCTGCGATCGCAGCAGACGCACTTTCCCGAAGGCCAGTTCGTGGTCGAGTACGAAGGGAGCATCGTCGGCTACTGCGCCACTTTCCGCATCGACGAGCTCAGCGCGCTCGCGCCACATACCTGGATGCAGATCACCGGCGGCGGCATGGCCTCGCGCCACAAGCCGGACGGCAACTGGCTGTACGGCATGGAAGTGGTGGTGCATCCGGCATACCGCGGCATGCGCATCGGGCAGCGGCTGTACCAGGCACGCAAGCGGCTGTGCACCGACCTGAAGCTGCGCGGCATCGTGTTCGGCGGCCGCATCCCCGGCCTGGCCCGCGCCATCCAGCGCTACGGCAGCGCGGAGGAGTACGTGCAGGCCGTGGTCGAAGGCCGGCGGCGCGACCCCACCCTCAGCTTCCAGCTGGCCAACGACTTCCATGTGGTCGGCGTGCTGCGTGGCTACGTGCCTTCGGATTACGAATCGCTCGGCTACGCCGCACATTTGGTGTGGCGCAATCCGCAATTGCTCAACCAGCCAGACGTGCCGTCGATTCCATCGCCGCAGCGGCTGCCCGATTCGGTGCGCGTCGCCTCGGTGCAGTACCAGCAGCGGCGCATCAAGTCATTCGAGGAGTTCGCTACCCAGGTCGAGTATTTCACCGACATCGCCGCGGACTACAACGCGGACTTCGTGACCTTCCCCGAGCTGATCACGCTGCAGCTGCTGTCGATCGAGAACGCGGAGCTCTCGCCGGTCGACTCCATTCGCAAGCTCAGCCAGTACACGCCGCAGGTGAAGGAACTCTTCAGCCGCTTGGCGGTGCACTACAACATCAACATCATCGCCGGCTCGCATCCCACGGAGCAGCCCAACGGCGACATCCACAACGTGTGCTACGTATGCCTGCGCGACGGCTCGATCCACGAGCGCGAGAAGCTGCACCCCACGCCCAGCGAGCGCACCGTGTGGAACATCACCGGCGGCGACAGTGCGGCCACCGTGCAGACGGACTGCGGCCCGATCGGCGTGATGATCTGCTACGACTCCGAGTTCCCGGAGGTCGCCCGGCATCTCACCGACCAGGGCGCGCTGATCCTGTTCGTGCCATTCTGCACGGACGTGCGCGAGGGTTATCTGCGCGTGCGCTACTGCTCGCAGGCCCGCGCCATTGAAAACCAGTGCTACGTAGTGCTGTCCGGTAACGTCGGCAATCTGCCGGGCGTGAATAATTTCGATATCCAGTACGGCCAGAGCTGCATCCTCACGCCCAGCGATTTCCCGTTCGCGCGCGACGGCATCGCCGCGGATTCGCAGCCCAATATCGAGACCGTGCTGTTCGCGGATCTGCGCCTGGAAAGCCTGGCCCGCGCACGCAATGCCGGCGCGGTGCAGAACCTGAAGGACCGCCGCTTCGATCTGTACGAAACGCGCTGGACCACGCAGCGCGGCGGCAAGCCATGAGCGATTCCGACAAGGAAACGGCGCCCGCGCGACCCGGGCGCCTGCAGCGGCTGGCCGACTCCGATCTGTTCTCGCCGGTGCAATGGCGGCGGCGTGTGCTGTTCTGGAGCGGCGCGGTAATCGTCGGCCTCGCTGCCGTGGGCTTCGCGCAGGCCGCGGATTACGCGTTCGGGCTGTTCCACCGCATGGTGACGCACAGCCGCTGGTGGGCCTTCGTGGTGACGCCCGCGACATTCGCCCTGCTCGCCTGGCTCACTTCCGGCGTGCTTAAGCCGACACGCGGCTCGGGCATTCCGCAGGCGATCGCGGCACTCAAGGTAGAAGACGAGGGCTTCCGGAAGAGCCTGCTTTCGTTACGGGTCGCCGTAGGCAAGATGGCGCTCACGCTGGCGGCGCTGCTGGGCGGCGCTTCGGTCGGCCGTGAAGGGCCCACCGTGCACGTGGGGGCCGGCTTGCTCTATTCGCTGGGCCGGCGTTTCGGCTTCGCCGACGCGGCGGCCGCGGGGCGCTTCATCCTCGCGGGCGCGGCCGCCGGGCTCGCGGCGGCCTTCAACACGCCGCTGGCAGGCGTGGTGTTCGCCATCGAAGAGATGAGCGGTGCGTTCGAGCACCGCATGAGCGGCATCCTGCTTACTGCCGTGATCATCGCCGGCGTGGTCTCGCTGGGCATACTCGGCAACTACGCGTACTTCGGCCGCCTCGACATGGGCCTGCCACTGGGGCGGGCGTGGTGGGCCGTACTGGCGACGGGCCTGGGCTGCGGGCTGGCCGGAGGACTGTTCGCGCGCCTGATCCTGCCGCACGACCGGGGCCTGCGCGGGGCCGTCGGCCGGCTGCGCGCACGCCAGCCGGTGCTGTTCGCGGCAGGCTGCGGCATGGCGCTGGTGCTGCTGAGCCAACTTACCCAGACCGGCCTCTACGGCACGGGGTATGCGCAGGCCAGGGCAATCCTCGAAGGTCACCATGACACGGTGAGCGCGTTCGGCGCGTTGAAATTCCTGGGCAACATCGCTTCGTACTGGGCGGGCATTCCCGGCGGCATCTTCTCGCCCGCACTGGCGGTCGGCGCGGGGCTGGGCGACAACATCGCCGCGCTGGTGCCTGGCGCGGACGCCTCCGCCGTCGTGCTGCTGGCGATGGCCGCGTATCTCTCCGGCGTGACGCAGGCACCGCTGACGGCGACCGTGATCTCGATGGAGCTCACCGCCAACCAGCAGATGGCGATCCCGATCATGGCAACCTGCCTGCTGGCGCGCGCGGCGTCCTCCCTGCTCTGCCGCAAGCCCGTGTATCGCGCGCTGGCCGACCGGCTGATAGAAGGCTACGAACAGGAACTGGCGCGGCGCGAGGAAAGCGCCACCGCTTCGCCCGCGCCGGAGAACGGCGAGGCGGAACTCGTGGAAGACCCCGCCACGCCCATGCCTCCCGAACCGCGCGAGCCGACATGACCACCGTATCCTGGGACCTTCTGCTGTCCGGCGTGACGCTGGCGACTTTCGACGGCGAGCAGCCTTATGGCCTGGTCGAGGACGGCGCGATCGCGATCGCGGACGGACGCATCGCCTGGGTGGGACCGCGCGCGTCGCTGCCCCACGACGCCGAAAGCCGCTCGGCCCGCGTCGAACAACTCGATGGCGCGCTCGTCACGCCGGGCATGATCGATTGCCATACGCACTTGGTGTTCGGCGGCGATCGCGCGCATGAGTTCGATCTGCGATTGAACGGAGCCACCTACGAAGAGATCGCGCGCGCCGGCGGCGGCATCGCCTCCACCGTGAAGGCGACGCGCGGGGCCAGCGAAGACGCACTGTTCGCCCAGGCCTTGTCGCGCGCTCGCGCGCTGGTGGACGACGGCGTGACGACGCTGGAGATCAAATCCGGCTATGGCCTGGCGCTGGACAGTGAGCGGCGCATGCTCCGCGTAGCGCGGCGCCTGGGCGAGACGCTGGGCGTTCAGGTGCGCACGACGTTTCTGGGGCTGCATGCGCTGCCGCCGGAGGACGCGGACCGTCGCGATGCCTACGTCGCGCGCGTCTGCGACGAGATGCTGCCGGCACTCGCCGCCGAGGGGCTGGTGGATGCGGTGGATGCCTTTTGCGAGGGCATTGGCTTCACGCCGGCAGAGACGCGGCGCGTCTTCGAGCGCGCGTGCGCCTTGGGCCTTCCGGTCAAGCTGCATGCCGAACAGCTCTCCAATCTGGAAGGCGCAGCCCTGGTGGCCGAGTTCGGCGGCCTGTCCGCCGATCACCTGGAGTACTTGAGCAACGATGGCGTGAAGGCCATGGCCGAGGCGGGCACCGTCGCCGTTCTGTTGCCCGGGGCTTTCTATGTCCTGCGCGAGACCCGGCTACCACCCATCGCCGCGCTGCGCAACCAAGGCGTGCCGATGGCAGTGGCGACGGACTGCAACCCGGGCACGTCTCCCCTGCTGTCGCTGAGGCTGGCTGCGGGTATGGCCTGCACCTTGTTCCGCCTTACGCCCGAAGAGGCGTTGCGTGGCGTGACCGTGAACGCTGCCCGTGCCTTGGGCCTGACTGACCGCGGCACGCTCACTGAGGGACGGCGCGCCGACCTGGTCGTGTGGCGTGCACGCCATCCGGCGGAACTCTGTTATTGGATCGGCGGTCACCTCGCAGCCGCTGTGTACTGCGCAGGTCAGCGCGTTTCTTCACGCTGACATCGGCGCTGCGCCCGCTCCCGCACAGGTCGGGCGCTTGGAAACCGGCCTAGTTTCCGAACATTCCTAACGAGCAACCCGATACCATCCTTTCCGTTCCACTACGCGGCAACGCGCCTTTGAGGCGGCCCGTGCAGGCGGATGCCATCGCATCGCTGCCGGGCGGCAGACTCCGCCGCCGCATCCTTCGCCGAGTACGCACACCCAAACGATCGCCCCGGGCCCGCCCGGGGCAAGCATGAGGAGCGACCGTGATTCCCCCCAACTTCCGAGCGACATACAGCGCCGCTGGGCGCCCGGAAGCACCGGGAGCTACGTTCATCGGCCTGCTCCCGAGCCAGCTCGGAAGCGCCCTCGCCCAGTTGATGCCCGGCCGCCACGCCGGCTGTACGGCCATGCTGAGCCTGTTGCTCGCCTCGTGCGCATATCGTCAAGAAGCCACGGGCTCGTCCGTCGTGCAGAGCGGGGAGACAGCGGCACCCGATACCATTGAAGAAGCGTCGATCGACGCCGTGCGCGAACGCGCGTCGCCGCCGGTCGCCGCAATCCATTCGGACGACGTGCCACAGAAGCGCCTTGTGGAAATGAGCGTGTCGAGCACGGCGCCCCACCGCGCCGCACCGACGCTTCCCGAAGCGTGGGCCGGCGGCACGGCGGACGAACTTCGCGCATTCCCTGCACCGGACGTCGCCATGACGCTCGAGTCGGATCGATCCGCGACGACTTCGTCCCCGGTACCGGCTCCCGCGGCGATGCTTCTGGATATCGACCAAGAAAGCACCCGGCATTGGTTGCAGCTCACGCCCTGGTACGCCTTACCGGTCGTCCTGGCGCTGGGCATGCCGCTGCTGGGCGTCATGGGTCGCCGAGGACCACGTCGGAACGGAGCCGAACGCCGCGAGCCGGTGGTGACGCGTGACACGAACCCAGAGCGGATGCCCGCGCGGGTCGCTACCGATGACGACGCCATAGCCATTCCCATGGGCATCGGCAACATGAGCCAACGCCCTTGGTCATCCGCTCCCGATCCCTTGTCTCGCGAAGACTGGTCGGTCGGCCTGGTCGTCCGGTATGCGCCGCTGGATGAAGTCCAGCCAATCTTCGCTACGAAAACCCTCTACGAGGTGCATGTCGAAGAGTGCATTCACGCTGAGAATCGCGAGAGCACTCACGCCGAGACATTGGCGGGTGCTCGCGCCGAAAGTTCCGGCCATGGCGCCTCGCACGTCGAATCCATGGCCCCCGTCCAACCCGCCGTTTCGATGGGCGGCGCGGCGCTCTTTGCCGGCCCCCCGGTCTGCCAACCTTCCATCTCCGAAGAAGACCTTTCCACGACGGACGTGTCCTTCGGGGCCCCGGAGGCACTCGAAGAGAGGGGCGTTTCGAATCCGGCTGGCGAATCCTCGATGCCTTCCATGGAGCGCGTCGCCGCGATCCTCGCGAAAGTGGTGCCGGAAGGCCAGGTGTTTCTCGATGGCCAGGATGGCCTCCCGGTCATGGCATTTACCGGCGAGGCATCATTGCCGGCGAGCGTGCTCGCCGAGCTGGAATCCGCTCTGTTGGAAACCCGCGATCCCGACGGCACGCAGATCACCTGGCTGTTGACACAGGTACTCACGCTGCGCATCGCGCACGTCGACCTGCGCGAAGTGGATGCATTGCACCAGGCCACCACGACCCTCATCCTCCACGGTAGCGAGCGCGCTACCGACGAAACGCAAGAGCACTGGCGAGCACGACTGATCGAACTGGACCTGGCCCGCGCTGCACGCCAGAGCGGGGCTTCACGCGTGCTGGCGCTCCGGAACATGGCCAGGAGCCATGCCGCCATCCTGGAGGCCGGCGACGGCGCGGTGCTCAAGGCTTGGATCCGCGTGCTGCTGCACTGGGCGCAGCATCAGTTGGGCGACAGTGCGCTGGCCCGGGTCAACGAAGCAGCAGCGCTGGCAGAGTGCCTGCGCAACGCTTCGGGCATGGCCGACGAGGGCCAGCTCATGCTTGGCGACGTGCTGCTTCGCCGCGCCCGGCTGGAACATGGCGGCGTGCGCGCGCGCACGCTGGTCGAGGCGCAGGCGTTGCTCGACGAACTCTTCGTCCGTGCACCGACGGGCCGCGTCGCATTGGCGGTGGCGGAAGCCGCGCTGGAGCGCGGCCGGCATGCCCAGCCTCCTGCGGCGAGGGACGCGTTTTCGCACGCGCTCGTCCATGCCTTCCTCGCCGGCAGCGACACGCGCTGGCATGCCGCAAGCCTGCGGCTGCGACTTTCTATCCAGTTGGCCTACGAGTCGTTGCCGGGTATGCCCGTGCAGGGGAACGTGGCGCTGGACCTGGTGCACAAGCTCGACCGCCTGCCTGCACCGCCGGGCGATGCCATCGAAGGCATGGCTCAGACCTTCGTCCGGCACGGAGAGTACGGCCGGGCTTGTCGTCTGTGCGCCGAGGCCTGGCATGCCGGCGTACAGGCGCCTACCCTGCTGGAGGCATGGCGGCAAGCCAGTGTCCAGTGGGCCCAGAACCTGACATCCCCGAACAGCAGCAGCGACTGGCGGGAAAACGAACGGCAGCGACGCGTAGCCACCCAGATGCAGTGACCTAGGATCGACGAGACATCGCCATGAACAACGCCATCTCCCAAGAACACAACCAACGCCTGTGGCATACGCGGTACGGGCTGGTCACGGCCGTCCCGACCGAGAATCCTGCGGCCCGTTCCCTGCAGCTATATGGCGAATGGGCGGAGCAGGAAATCGATCTGCTCAGCGGGGCGATCCAGGAGGGCCATACCGTGCTCGAGTTCGGCGCGGATTACGGCGCCCATACGCTCTGGCTCGCTCAGGCGGTGGGCGAGAAAGGCCAAGTGCACGTCGCCGAGCCTGCGCGCATTCCCTTCCAATTGCTGTGCGCCAATGTGGCGATCAATGGCCTGCCCAACGTCTACACGCATGCGCGCTGGCTCGGCGGCAGCAAGGGGCAACTTCCCATGTCGGCGCTGTCTGGCCGCCCGGTGCACCGCGGCGACAGCGACGAAGCGGTCCGCCTCACCACAGTGGACGACCTGGAGCTGGAAGCGCTTCACTTGATCAAGATGAACGTGCCCGGCGCCCTGCTCGACTTGCTTGCCGGTGCGACCGAGACCATTCGCAAACATCGCCCCTTGCTCTATGCTCGCCTCACGGGCATCGAGCGCGCCGAAGCGGAAGTCCAGGCCATCAAGGATCTCGGTTATCGTTGCTGGTCGCATGCGCCGTACCTGTTCAATCGGGACAACCACGCCGGCAACAAGAGCAACGTCTTTCCCGGCTGCGTCTTCCAGAACGTCATCGCGGCGCCGGTCGAAAGCCGCTACGAGTTCGATCCGCGGCGGGAACTCTGAACAACTCGCCAAATAAAAAACCCCGCCTGGGCGGGGTTTTTCTTGACCGGAAGCGGCGTATCAGGCCGACTTCTTCTTCGGCGCAGCCTTCTTCACGGCGGCCGTCTTGGTCACGGTTTCCTTCGCGCCCGCCACTGCGGGCTGCGCACCGTGCACACGGGTGTTGCCGTAGCTGCCGCGATAGGTCTTGCCACGACGGGTCTTGCGATCGCCCTTGCCCATGGGAACTCCTTGATTCGACGAAAGTTGGACGGCCGATCATCGTATCAGCGACCGTCCAAAGCGCAATAGGCGGCGGCAGGGCCGCTCAGTGGCGATGCTTGCCGCCTGCGCAGCCTTGCAGCTGGTCCGGACAATCGCCCGGGTCGATCTGTACCGTGACGTGCCGGATGCCGAAGCGTTCGCCGAGCACGCGGTTGATGGCGGCGATGGCGGTCGCGCCACAGCGTTCGTCGTGCAACTCCGCATGCAGCGTTGCCATCCGCGAACCGGAAGCCAGCTGCCAGACATGCAGGTGGTGAACGTCGCGGATGGACTCGTCCGCTCCGCGCAACGCCGTCTCGATCTCGCCGGTATCGAGGCCGTCCGGCACGCCTTCCAGCAGGATGTGCCCAGAGCGGCGCAGCAGTTGCCAAGCGCTGTTGAGGATCAGCAGCGACACCAGCAGCGACAACACCGGGTCTGCCCATAGCCAGCCGAGCCAGCGCACCGCGAGTGCGGCGAGCACGGCCGCGACGGATCCGAGAAGGTCGCCAAGTACGTGCAACGCCGCGCCGGCGACGTTCACGTCGTCGTGGGCATGGCCGTGCAGCGTGCGCAGGACCACCACATTCACGACCAGGCCGACCAGGGCTACGATGAACATCACACCCGAAAGGATGGGTGTCGGTGCGAACAGGCGTTCGATCGCCTCGTACGCAATGAAGCCGACCAAGGCGAACTGGGTCAATGCATTGAGAAACCCCGCGAGGACTTCGACGCGGCCGTATCCATAGCTGCGTCGCGCATCGGCCGGGCGCCGCGCCATCCACGCCCCGAGCACGGCCAGCAGCAGCGCAAGGGCATCGACGAGCATGTGTCCCGCGTCGGCGAGCAGCGCCAACGAACCGGACCATAGGCCACCGACGACCTCGGCGATCATCATCAAGGTCGTGAGCGCGAAGGCAAAAGCGAGCTTACGCTCGCGACCGCTCATGCCGGCGCCATGCGATGCATGGCTATGGCCATGCGCGTGATCGTGCGCATGGCCGGCGTGGTCATGATGATGGGAATGAATATGCGTGCCGCTCATGCGCGAATGCTAGGAAGCGCGTGCGCCGTTACACAATCACGGGCGTTGTCAAACAGCATCAATGCACGCAATCCGCACCGTGCACGTGCCCCTGCTCCCGGTCGACCCGCAGGTTGACGAAGTGCGCCGCCGCGACGAGCAGGCCGCCACAGGTGACCAAGGTGCTGTGCATGCCGATGGAGAAGTTCTCCGCCACAGTGACGCCCATCAGCAGCAGTGCGAGGCCGGGCAAGGCCAGCCGAAGCGGAGCGGCCCGGCGATGGCGACGATAGCCGCTGAGCAAGCTCGCCAGTGCCAGCACGCAGGCGAACACGACGAAGGCCCGCTCGAAGCGATGGTCGGCGAGAAAACCCAGGCCGAACAGCGGCAGCAACGCGAGCACGAAGGGCAGCGCAGCGCAATGGATGGCGCATAGGAACGACGCGGTCGCGCCGATGCGATCAGCGATGCCCCACCAGCGATTTTTGCTGTCTCGTCCGGAATCCATCGATCGATCCGTAAGGAATTTCGCCAAAACGTGACTTCTTGCCTGGGCGATGGGTAATGATGTTACTTTATAACGTAACAGGAATCCACCCCGAGGAGTTGCCCCCGATATGCGTAAGACCGTGATCGCCCTCGCCCTGGCCACCGGCCTAGGCGTGGCCGCCCTGCCGCTGCAGGCCGCCGATTCGACGCCCGATATCGCGGCGGACAAGGACAACCGCAAGCCCAAGGCTAAGGACCTCGACGCGATCACCGTCAACGCCGTGCCGCTGGGCCAGCCCGCCGACCAGATCGTGGCGCCAGTGGCCGTGCTCGCGGGCTCGGCATTGGATGACGCCAAGGCCGGCACGCTGGGCGAAACCGTGTCCGCCATTCCCGGCGTCCAGACCAGTGCCCTGGGCAAAGCAGTGGGCCGTCCAGTGATCCGCGGCATGGATGGCCCGCGCGTCGCCGTGCTCGAGAACGGCCTGGGCTCCCAGGACGTTTCCAACATCAGCCAGGACCATGCCACCTCGGTCGAGCCGTTCCTAGCCGATCAGATCGAGGTCCTGAAAGGTCCCGCTACGTTGCTTTATGGCTCCGGCGCCATTGGCGGCGTGGTCAACGTAGTCGACGGCCGCATCCCCATGGCGCCTCCCCAGAACGGCTTCAGCGGCCGCGCCGAAGGCCGCTATGACTCGGGCACTGAAGGCAAGACCGGCGTGTTCCGCGCCGATGGGGGCAATCAGCAGTTCGCGCTCCACGTGGATGGCATGCGCCGCGACGACGGCAACTACGACATCCCCGGCGGCACCCAGGCCAACAGCCAGGTGAAGACCACTTCCGGCGCCGCGGGCGCTTCGTTGTTGGGCGACTGGGGCTACTTCGGCCTCTCGGTGTCGCGCTATCTCGACAAGTACGGCAGCCCCGCCGAGCCAGGAAACGCCGAAGAGGGCGAGCCGCCGGTCCACATCAAGCTCGAGCAGACGCGGTACGACCTGAAAGGCGGCTTCAACAAGCCACTCCCGGGCATCGCCAAGGCCGAGGTGAGTTTCGGCCACAACGACTACCAGCACGTCGAGTACGAGGGTGAAGAAGCAGGCACCACGTTCAAGACCAAGGCCAACGAAGGCCGCCTGCTGTTCACTCACGAACCGCTGGCCGGCTGGGAAGGCGCCTTCGGCCTGCAGTACATCCACCGCGACTTCTCCGCCGTCGGCGAGGAAACATTCGTGCCGGCCACCTCCACCAAAGCCTGGGGCGTGTTCCTTACCGAGCAGCGCCAGTTCGGCCCGGTGAAGCTGGAGCTGGGCGCACGCACCGATCGCCACACCGTCACGCCGGATGATCAGCCACACCGGAAATTTTCGCCGTCGAGTTTCTCCGCCGGCGTGTCCTGGCGTTTCGCCGAACCGTGGCATGTGAGCCTCAACGTCGACCGCGCCCAGCGCGCACCGGCCGAAGAGGAACTGTTCTCGAATGGCCCGCATGCCGCCTCGAACACCTTCGAGATCGGCAACGCCAACCTCAGGAAGGAAACCGCCAACCAGGCCGAACTGGCACTGCACTACCATGGCGATTTCGTCGAGGGCAAAGTCGCCGTCTACGCCAACCGTTACAACGACTTCATCTACCTGGCCGACACCGGCGAAAGCGAAGGCGGCATGCCGGTACGCCTGTGGTCGCAACGCGACGCGACGTTCCGCGGCGCCGAGGCGGAGGCAACGTTCCACCTGGCCCGCAATGCCAGCGGTGCCTGGGACTTCCGCGCCTACGGCGACACCGTGCGCGCCGAGCTGGAACGCGGCGGAGGTCCGCTGCCGCGCATTCCCGCGGGACGCCTCGGTGGCCAGCTGAACTGGAGCCACGACGACCTGCGCGCGAGCGTGGGCGCCGTGCGCTACTTCGCGCAGAACCGCACGGCCGCTTTCGAAACGCGTACGGCGGGCTACACACTCGTGAATGCACATGCCGCCTGGACCTTCCACAACGGCGAGCGCAGCCAGTGGGAAGCTTTCCTGGACGGCACCAACCTCACCGACCGCAAGGGCCGTCTGGCGACGTCATTGTTCAAGGACGAAGTGCTGCTGCCGGGGCGCAGCGTATCGATGGGTGTGCGCGCGTTCTTCTGATTCCGGGTTCTCGGCGGCGGTACTCCTCTCTCCCCCTCTGCCGCCGCCGAAACACGCGGGGCGCGATGTCCATCGCGCCCCGCATCTTCATCCTTGCTCCGGATCTGGCCGAGCGCCGCGCTCAACTCTTGCGGCAGTTCTTGCAGACCCCGTGCACTTCCAGCGTCTGCGCCTGCGGGCGGAAACCGAAGGCCTTGGCCTGCGCTTCGATCAGTTCGGCTACGCGCTCGTCGCAGACCTCCTGGGCACTCGAGCACACGTCGCAGATCAGGAACGGTACCTGGTGCGCCTCCGCCGGATGGTGGCACGAGACGAAGGCGTTGATCGATTCGAGCTTGTGGATGAAGCCGTGTTCCAGCAGGAAATCCAGCGCACGATAGACCGTGGGCGGCGCCGCATTGCCGTGCCGCTCGCGCAGCAGATCCAGCAGGTCGTAGGCCTTCACCGGCTTGCCCGCGGCGGCCACCAGTTCCAGCACTTCCTTGCGCAGCGGCGTCAGGCGCAGCCCGCGCTCTTCGCTGACATGTTCGACCGCACGTACGAAGCTCTTGGCGTCGTCGTGGTGATGGTGGACATGCGTCTTGTCGGCGGCGGAATGGCTCAATGGAATCACCTCGGGGCGGATGATACACCCCCGCGCGTCAAGGCCTTCGCTGCCCATCAGCGCGGCAACCGTGGCGGCGTAGCCCGGCGCGGGCGCGCGAGGATCACGATCCATCCGATCGGCCCCAGCACGGCCGCCCAGACCACGCCTTCCCACAGCCGGCCCCGCCACCAGCCCAGCAGTGCGCCGACGGCCAGGAACACCAGCGACCACCAGAAAAGCGCCGTCCACGGCACCATGCCCATCAGGTTCCAGAAGATGCGCCAGCTGGCGTCGGGCGCATCGAGATCCACCCCCTGAGTGGCTCTGGCGAGCAGTTCTTCCACGGGGCCGACGGGCCTTATCCCTGCGCGCGCACGATCGCGTCGTCGATGCGACGCAGCGCCTCCGCGCGGCCAGCCAGGAACACCGTGTGATCGATCGACGGCGACACCTGCGTGCCGGTCATCGCCACGCGCAACGGCTGGGCGATCTTGCCCATGCCCAGCTCCAGCTTCGCCGCGATCTGCTCCACGGACTGGTGGATGGCTTCGGGCGTCCATTCGCACTCGGCGAACAACGTCTTGGCCTCGTCGAGCACCTTCACCGCGCTGTCGTTCTGCAGATGCTTGGCCACGGCCTTGTCATCCCATTCGGCGATCGGCCCGTACCAGATCTTCGCGCGCTCGGCCATTTCCTTCAGCGTCTGCACGCGATCGCGCAGCGCGACGATCACGTCGGCCGGCGCCGGCCCCTTGCTGTAGTCAATACCGGCCAGTCGCAGCTGGTATTCGAACTCGGGCGCGATCGCCTGCGGGTCGTCGGTCTTCAGATAATGCTGGTTGAGCCAGGACAGCTTGGTGACATCAAAGCGAGACGCGGCCTTGTTGACGTCGGCGATGTCGAACAGATCGATCATCTCCTGCTGCGAGAAGATCTCCTGGTCGCCGTGCGACCAGCCCAGACGCACCAGGTAGTTCAGCAGTGCATGCGGCAGGAAGCCGTCATCGCGATACTGCATCACGCTCACCGCACCGTGGCGCTTGCTGAGCTTCTGTCCATCGGGACCGAGGATCATCGGCAGGTGCGCGAACTCCGGTACCGGCGCGCCCAGCGCATGGTAGATGTTGATCTGGCGCGGCGTGTTGTTGACGTGGTCGTCGCCGCGGATCACCTCGGTGATGCCCATGTCGATGTCGTCCACCACCACGGCGAAGTTGTAGGTCGGCCAGCCGTCGGAGCGGAAGATCACCAGGTCGTCCAACTCCGCGTTGGCCCACTCCACGCGGCCTTTCACCTTGTCCTCGAACACCACCGAGCCTTCCAGCGGGTTCTTGAAGCGGATCACGCGGTTGGGATCGTCGCGATAGGGCTCGTTGCGATCACGGTAATAGCCGTTGTAGCGGGGCTTCTCGCCGCGCGCCATGGCGGCCTCGCGCATCGCCTCGATCTCTTCCTTCGTCTCGTAGGCGTAATAGGCCTTCCCCGCCTTGAGCAGATCCTCGGCCACCTGCTTGTAGCGCTCCAGGCGATGCGTCTGGTAGATGGGGCCTTCATCGTGGACGAGGCCCAGCCAGCTCATGCCGTCGAGGATCGCCTGCACGGCCTCCTGCGTGGACCGCTCTCGGTCGGTATCCTCGATGCGCAGCACGAACTGGCCGCCGCGGCGGCGCGCCTCCAGCCAGCAGTAAAGCGCGGTGCGGGCGCCGCCGATGTGCAGGAAACCGGTGGGACTGGGGGCGAAACGGGTGCGGACGGTCATCAGGGTGTCTTGGAAAGCGCGGAGCGAAGCGATGGATTTTAGCCGAATCGGCCGGTGGCACCGCGCCTCGCTGCCACGGCGGACGGTCGCGATCGTCCTGGGCGCCGCCATCGCGATAGCCGCCGATGCCGACGACGCCCCCGGCTTCGATCGCCCCGGCATCGGCTTCGCCACCAACCCACTGCACGCGGGCCAGTTCGCCTACGAACAGGGCTTGCCCGACTGGAGCCGCCAGCGCGGCGCCGGCGTCACCAGCGATCTCTATGCCTACGACAGCCTGCTGCGCCTGGGGCTGGGCGGCGGTACCGAGCTGCAGCTGGGCGGCACGCCCTACAACCGCCTGCGGCAGACCGGGCAGCCGGCGGTGAACGGGCGCGGCGATACCACGCTGGGCCTGAAATGGGTGCCGGTGAACGGCGACATCTGGTCCTGGGGCCTGCTCGGGACGGCGGAGTTCACCGACGGCGCTGCAGCGTTCCGCAATGACCATCCCGCCTACACGCTCGGCCTCGACGTCACCCAGCAGACCGGCAGCCGCGTGAGCTTCGGCTATTACGCCCAATGGCAGCACAGCGGCAGCCGGGACAGCCAGCAGCTCGCGCCCAGCGTCGGCTACCAGTTCGACCCGCAGGTGAGCGGCTATGCGGAAGCTTCGTTCGAGCACGATGCGGGCCAGGGTTTCGGCAGCGCCGCCGGTGCTGGGCTGGCCTGGCAGCCGCTGGCGAACCTCCAGTTCGACGGATGGTTCCGCCACCGACTCGGTGGCCACGCGCCGATCTGGGAAGCCGGCATCGGCGTGGCGATGTTCTTCGGGCGCTGAACGCGTCCGCGGAAGGCCGGCCGCGCATGGCGGCCGGCCGGCCCGTTATTTCACATGCACAGTGATCTTCTTGGACACCACCGGCGGGTCGAATGGCACGTGGTTCTCGTCGGCCAACTCCAGCTGCAGGGTGTGGGTACCCGGCTTGAGCTTCACCGTGGTCTCGGTCTGGCCATTGCCGAAGTGGACGTGATTCTCGTCCTTGGGAATCGGCTGGCCGGCGGCCGGCAGGTCCTTCACGTCGACCAGCAGGTGGTGGTGGCCAGTCCCTTCCTTCTTCACGCCGGCCGGGGCCACGCCCATGCCCTTGAGGCCGAAGCTCACGGTGAATTCCGGGCCCACGGTGGCGCCGTCCTTCGGGGCGATGATGTACACCTCGGCGCCGGCGGGAGCCTTGGTGACCGGCAGCCCGGGGGCGTCGGCGGCGAACGCGGCGGCGGCCAGGGCCGGGGCGAGAGCCAGAGCAAGCAGGATGCGCTTCATCGAAAGGATCTCCGTGCGTGAAGGGACCGCCAGTGTAAGCGCATCGTCATCCGCAAGAGGCTCAACGGCGCCGCATCGCGCGGCGGGCGTAACGCGGGCGTCATGAACGCGCCATGGCGCCGCAACGCCTGGAGACGAAGCTGTGCCGGGCCAGCACAGGTATCGCCATGCGCATCGGCATCGTCACTGAGACTTATCCGCCGGAAATCAACGGGGTCGCACTCACCGTGCACAGCCTCGCTGCCGGCCTCGCCGCACGCGGCCATACCGTCGAACTGATCCGGCCGCGCCAGGCCGAGCCTTTTCGCGACGAGCCCGGCATCTTCGCCGTCGAGATGCGCGGCGCGGCCCTGCCCCGCTATCCAGGCCTGCGTTTCGGTCTGCCGGCCGGCCGTGCGCTGCGCGAGCGCTGGGGCCGCCTTCGTCCGGACGCCATCTATGTCGCGACCGAAGGCCCTCTCGGCTGGTCCGCGGTGCGCGCAGCCAACAGCCTGGGCATCCCGGCGGCGACCGGCTTCCACACCCGCTTCGACACCTACGCCAACCACTACGGCGTAGGGTTCCTGACCCCGATCGTGCGCGGCTACCTGCGCCGCTTCCATCGCCGCGCGGCCGCCACGCTGGTGCCCACGGAGGCGCTGGCGAACGAGCTGGCCGCGCTCGGCGTGGACTCCGCACGCTTGCTCCGCCGCGCGGTGGATACACAGCTATTCCACCCCCGGTACCGCGACGCCGAACTGCGCGCATCCTGGGGCGTAGACGGCAATACGCCTGTGGTGCTCTATGTCGGACGCATCGCGCCGGAAAAGAACCTGGACCTGGCGGTCCGCGCCTTCCGCGCGATCCAGCGCGAAGTGCCCAAGGCCCGCTATGTGTGGGTGGGCGACGGTCCTTCCCGCGCGGCGCTGGAAGCGGCGCATCCCGACTTCATCTTCGCCGGCGTGCAGCGTGGGGAAGCCCTCGCGCGCCACTACGCCAGCGCCGACCTGTTCCCCTTCCCCAGCCTGAGCGAAACCTTC
Organism: Dyella sp. BiH032; assembly: GCF_031954525.1. Lineage (NCBI taxonomy): Bacteria > Pseudomonadati > Pseudomonadota > Gammaproteobacteria > Lysobacterales > Rhodanobacteraceae > Dyella > Dyella sp. BiH032. The sequence goes on along the minus strand of NZ_CP134867.1, from coordinate 1,953,526 downwards.
GGCAACGTGATCCTGGAAGCGCTGGCCGCCGGCCTGCCGGTGGTCGCCTATGAGGAAGGCGCCGCGCGCGAGCACCTGGTGTCCGGCACCAACGGCTACCGCATCGCCCCGGGCGAAGAACGCGCCTTCATCGAAGCCGCCGCCACCCTCGCGGCCAATGCCAGCCTGATCCGCCACATGGGGCGCGCGGCCCAGGCGAGCATCGCCAGCCTTTCGCCTGACGCGGTGATCCGCGATTTCGAATCCCTGTTGCGCACCCTGGCCAAGGAGCACAGCGATGAACACCCTGCCGCCGCTGCACACGCCTGAGCTCTCGCCCACCGGGCCCCGGTTCGCCATCGACCGGCGCATCTGCGTCGCCGCCAACCATTGGGGCGCGCGCCGCGCCGTCGGGGTGTTCTTCGGCATCATCAGCCGCCTCGGAGACGGCGTGTTCTGGTATTCGCTGATGCTGGCCCTGGCCTTGATCGATGGGCGCCGAGGACTGGTCGCCGCCGCGCAGATGGCCGCAACCGGCCTCACCGCCCTGCTGCTGTACCGGCTGCTCAAGCGCTGGACCCGCCGCCCTCGCCCCTTCCGCGCCTGCCCCGGGGTGATCGCACACGTGCCGCCGCTCGACGAGTTCAGCTTTCCCTCGGGCCATACCCTGCAGGCGGTGAGCTTCACCATCGTGGCGCTGGCCTGGTACCCGCTGCTCGCGCCACTGCTGCTGACATTCACCGCACTGGTCGCCGCCTCTCGCGTGGTACTCGGCCTGCACTATCCGAGCGACGTGCTCGCCGCGACCGTCATCGGCGGTGCGCTCGGCTCGCTGTCGCTCTGGCTGCTGCCCGCGGTGCACTGGGTGCACTGAGCGCTGCGCAATTCGTCGTCACGGCGTCATACCCGTCTTTGCGATCAGCCAGATAGACCACCTATCCACAGGCTTCTCCCAGGCAGCTCCACAAACGCTGTGGAAAACCGATGGTTGCGCAACGCATGCTGCGCAAAACATCGCCATGTCGTAGCAAGTGCCGGTTGTCAAAGGCGGTCTTCGCGGTTGTCCACAAGCTTGCACAGCGCGCATCCACAGACGCTGTGGAAAAACGTGCGCGCGGCAGCGCCCGCACCGGTTGTCGAAAATCTCGTCAACACAAGCCAAGTGCTTGTCGCCAAAGATCGCAACCGGCTTTGTCCACAGACTTGTGCTATCCGAATCCACAGCGACTGTGGAAAACCTCGCGCCGCGCGGCGCCTGCATGACGAAATATTTGGCAACGCGTGCGTGACATAAGCACGTCAACCACTTGGATGCCTTTTCCACAGGCTCGCCGGAGGAACATCCACAGCGGCTGTGGAAAACACACCTCAGGAGGATGTCGTCGTATCGCCAGGCGCCTGCATGCGTCACGCGCGCGCGAAGCAGTTCGCCAACGCTTCCCACGCATGCCTATGGCGACGGACTGCGCATCGCGCAGGCCAGACAACGCGCTCAATCACTTGCATGGCTTTTCCACAGCATCGCCCGCGAGCCATCCACATCCGCTGTGGACAAATGGCGCGCCCGAAAACGACGATGCCGCCTCGCGGCGGCATCGTGGATTCGCGGGAAAGAAGGAAAACCTCTCAGGCCGCGCGCGGCGCCTTCGCCAGGATGCCAAGCATGTCGGCGAGCTTGTCCCGCATTTCGCGCCGGTCAACGATCAGATCGATCGCACCATGCTCCAGCAGGAACTCCGAGCGCTGGAAGCCTTCCGGCAGGGTCTCGCGCACGGTCTGTTCGATCACGCGCGGACCGGCGAAGCCGATCAGCGCCTTCGGCTCGGCCACATTGATATCGCCCAGCATGCCCAGGCTGGCGGACACGCCGCCGGTGGTCGGATCGGTGAGCACGCTGATGTACGGCACGCCGGCGTCGCGCAGGCGCGCCAGCGCGGCGGAGGTTTTGGCCATCTGCATCAGCGAGAACAGCGACTCCTGCATGCGCGCGCCGCCGGTGGCGGAAAAGCACACCAGCGCGCTGCCGTCGGCCAGCGCGCGTTCGGCCGCGCGCGCGAACTTCTCGCCCACTACCGAGCCCATCGAGCCGCCGACGAAGGCATAGTCGAACGCGACGGCCATGAGCGGCCGGCCCTTGAGCTTGCCGTTCATGGCCACCAGCGCGTCCTTCTCGCCGGTGTTCTTCTGCGCGGTGACGATGCGATCGCGGTACTTCTTGGAGTCGCGGAACTTCAGCGGGTCGGTAGGCTCCATGCTCGCCCACAGCTCCTGGGCGGAACCCTCGTCCAGGAAGGACTGCAGGCGCGCCCGCGCGCGGATGGCATGGTGATGGCCGCACTTGGGGCAGACCATCAGGTTGCGCTCCAGCTCCGGTCGATACAGTACCGTGCCGCAGCCCTCGCACTTTTCCCACACGCCCTCCGGCACCTTGCCCTTGCCGGCGGTGGAACTCTGCGTGCGCACACGCGGGGTCATGATTTTCTGCAGCCAGTTCATAGCCGTACCTAGCCGTACCTCTGGAAAGGCGGCGATTCTACCCGAGAAGCCGTTGACCGCCTGTACGGGGCCGTATGCCGGGCTCGCCCGGACCCCAGCGGTCGCTTTTGCGGTGCCCGGGCAGGGGCCGATGCCAGCAGCGTGGTGGTATCAGCGGAACTCAGCCGTGAACGTTCCTTTGGCTCATCCGCCGTCGAGCGCCGCGCGGATCGGCGCCAGGAACGTCCTGGCCCGCGCGGCCGCATCCTCTCCGTTCGCGGCCTCCGCGAGGCGTTCGACCAGTGCGCTGCCGATGACGACCGCATCGGCGAAACCCGCAATGGCCTTGGCCGACTGCGCATCGCGGACGCCGAAGCCCACGGCCACCGGCGCCCTGGCGTCGCGGCGGATCTGCGCGACGCGCGCGCCGATCTCGTCCGGGCTCAATCGCGCCGCGCCGGTGATGCCGGCGAACGACACGTAGTACAGAAAACCTTCCGCAGCCTCGCACAGCCGGCGCATGCGCTCTGGCGCCGTGGTCGGCGCCGCCAGCAGGATCTGGCGCAGTCCGGCGGCCTTCAACGGGCCCAGTACGGCGGATTCTTCCAGCGGGCAATCCACCAGCAGTACGCCATCCACGCCAGCGGCGGCCGCCTCGATCGCGAAGCGTTCGTAGCCATGAATCTCCACCGGATTGAGGTAGCCCATCAGCACGACCGGCGTGTCCGCGTCGCGGCGACGGAAGTCGGCCACCCAGCCCAGCACGTCGGCCAGGCCCACGCCCTTGGCGATCGCCCGCTCGCTGGCGTGCTGGATCACCGGGCCATCGGCCATCGGATCGGAGAACGGCACGCCCAGTTCGATCAGGTCGGCGCCCGCCGCGACGAGCGCGTGCATGAGTTCCACCGTGTGCTCCGGTGCAGGATCGCCGGCGGTGACGAAGGGAATCAGTCCGGTCCGGCCGGCGGCCTTGAGGGCTTCGAAACGGCGGTCGATGCGGTTCATACCTGCACTCCTTCGCGGGCGGCGATGGTATGCACGTCCTTGTCGCCGCGGCCGGACAGGTTGCACAGCACCAGTTGGTCTTTCGGCATGCCGCGGGCGAGCTTCATCGCCTGCGCGACCGCATGGCTGGATTCGAGCGCTGCGAGAATGCCTTCGGTACGCGCCAGCAGATGGAACGCCTCCAGCGCCTCGTCGTCGGTGACGCCGACGTATTCGGCACGGCCGGCATCCTTGAGGAAGGCGTGCTCGGGGCCGACGCCCGGATAATCGAGGCCGGCCGAGACCGAGTGCGTTTCGGTGATCTGGCCATCGTCGTCGCACAGCACATAGGTGCGATTGCCGTGCAGCACGCCCGGACGGCCTGCCGCCAGCGACGCGGCGTGGTGCCCGCTGGCGATCCCCTCGCCCGCCGCTTCGGCGCCGACGATGCGCACGTCGGCATCGTTGAGGAAGGCGTGGAACAGGCCGATCGCATTGGAACCGCCGCCCACGCAGGCGGTGATCGCGTCGGGCAGCCGTCCGTACTGCTCCAGCATCTGCTCGCGCGCTTCGCGACCGACGATCGCGTTGAAATCGCGCACCATCATCGGGTACGGGTGCGGACCGGCCACGGTACCGATGATGTAGAACGTATCGGCCACGTTGGTCACCCAGTCGCGCATCGCCTCGTTGAGCGCGTCCTTCAGTGTCTTCGAGCCGGAGGTCACCGGCACCACCTCGGCGCCGAGCAGCTTCATGCGATAGACGTTGATCTTCTGTCGCTCGATGTCCACCGCGCCCATGTACACCACGCATTGGAGGCCGAAGCGCGCCGCCACCGTGGCGCTGGCCACGCCATGCTGGCCGGCGCCGGTCTCGGCGATCACCCGCGGCTTGCCCATGCGCTTGGCGACCAGGGCCTGGCCGATGGTGTTGTTGATCTTGTGCGCGCCGGTGTGATTGAGGTCCTCGCGCTTGAGCAGGATCTGCGCGCCGCCCACGTGCTTCGACAGACGCTCGGCGTGATAGATCGGGCTGGGACGGCCCACGTAGTACTTCAGGTCCCGATCCAGCTCGGCGAGGAATTCGGGGTCCTCGCGCAGGCGCAGGTACGCCTCGGTCAGCTCGGCCAGCGGAGCCATCAAGGTCTCGGCGACGTACTGCCCGCCGAAGGCGCCGAAGCGGCCGTGGGCGTCCGGCCAGCGGTGAAAATCCTGGGACATGTGCGATTTCCTCTGAACAGAAAGGCGCCGACGGATCAGCGCCAGGCCGCCAAATTAACCCAATCCGCATCCCGTCGAAAAGCGATAAGATCGCCCCCATTCGTGAGGAAAAGTCACATGTCTTCCAGCCGCGAACTCCCCCCGCTCAACGCGTTGCGCGCCTTCGAGGCGACCGCGCGCCTGGGCGGCATCAGCCACGCAGCGGCGGAACTGCACGTCACCCATGGCGCCGTCAGCCGGCACGTGCGCGCGCTGGAAGAAGCACTCGGGCGGCCGTTGTTTGCCCGCCAGGGCCGCGGGCTGGCGCTGACCGCCGCCGGCGAATCGCTGCGCGAGGGCGTCACTGAAGCGTTCGAGCAGCTGCGCGAGGTCTGGATGCGCGCCTCTCGCGGCCAGGCGGAGGCACCGTTCGTGCTCGGCTGTCCCGGCAGCCTGCTGGCGCGCTGGATGATCCCGCGCCTCGACCGCCTGAAGCACGACCTGCCCGCACTGAAGCTGCATCTTTCCGCGCAGGAAACGCCCTTCGATGCCGCGCTGGCCGGCCTTGACGGCGCATTGCTTCTGGCCGAGCCGCCATGGCCGGCCGAATGGCGGGTGCACGAGCTGGCTTCGGAGCGCATCGGTCCCGTCGTCAGTCCGCGCTATCCGGGCGCGAAGTCCCTGGCAGGACAACCGCCCACGGCCTTGCTCGGCGAGACGCTGCTGCATACCGCTTCGCGCCCGCAGGCCTGGCCGCAGTGGGCTGCGCGGGCGGACTTGCCGCCCGAGCGCCTGCACTACGGCCAGGGCTTCGACCATCTCTATTACCTGCTCGAAGCGGCGGTCGCCGGACTGGGCGTGGCGATCGCGCCGGAACAACTGGTCGCCGACGACCTCGCCAGCGGCCGGCTGCTGGCGCCCTGGGGCTTCGAGACCACGCCCGCCCGCTGGATATTGGCGACGCCGCGCCGCGCGTCGGGCCCCTGGCCCGATGCCCTCGCCACCTGGCTACGTCACCGTTTGAGCGAACGCTGAGCGTCTCCACGGCGCGCCGCCAAGCGCGTCACGGACCGGCCGCATCGCACCACGCAGACGTGCTCGCAGGCGTCATGCAGGCAACGGGACGCCGCCGGGCCGAATGTGCGCGTGAAGCCGGACCGCGACGGACGCCGGCAGCGCATTCCGAACAACCTGCACATGGGATCGATGACGGGACGGCATGCCGCAATCGGTCGCCGCAAGACAGCGGCCATCCGAACGAGCAGGCGCTCAGCCGGTCTGCCGCACCGCTTCGATGAAAGCGTACATCTTTTCCGCGTCCTTGATCCCCGGCGCTGACTCGATGCCGCTGGACACGTCCACGGCCCACGGCTGCGCGACGCGGATCGCATGGGCGACGTTCGCCGCGCTGAGACCGCCGGCAAGGATCAACGGCTGGGCAAGGTCCGTCGGCATCAGCGACCAGTCGAACGCTTTCCCGCTGCCGCCGGCCTCGCCCAGGCCGTGTCCGTCCAGCAACAACCCCGCCGCGCGCGGATAGGCGCGAAGCCGAGGCAGCGCCGAGGCGCCCTCGCCCATGGCGATCGCCTTCAGATAGCGGTGCCCGAACTGGGCACACCAGTCGTCGCTTTCGTCGCCGTGAAATTGCAGCAGGTCCGGCTGAACTTCCTTGAGCACTTCGCGCACGTAAGCGGCCTCGTCGTCCATGAACAGCGCCACCGTGCTCACGAATGGCGGCAAGGCCGCGCAGATGGCCTTGGCCTGGGCGATCCCGACCTGCCGTTTGCTGCGCGCGGTAAAGATCACTCCGATCGCATCGGCACCGTACTGCGCGGCCAGTTGTGCGTCCTCTGCGCGCGTCATGCCGCAGCATTTGATGCGGGTCATTGGCTTACCTCCGCCGGCAGGCCCCAATGCGATTCATAGCGCGGCCCCAGGAAAGTCAGCCCGGAAGCGGGTGCGGTCGGGCCGGCGACCTCGCGATCGCGTCCGGCCAGCAGCTCGCCCACCCACGCAGGCGCCTGCTCGCCACGCCCCACCGGCAGCAGCGAGCCGACGATGTTGCGCACCATGTGGTGCAGGAAAGCGTTCGCCTCGATCTCCACGATCACTTGTTCCTCTTCACGCCGCACGCTCACGCCCAGCACCTGGCGCCGCGCATGCGCTGCCTGGCAGGAGACCGCGCGAAAGGCGCTGAAATCATGCTCGCCGACCAGCGCCTGCGCCGCTTCGTGCATACGTTCCGCATCGAGCGGCAGGCGCTCCCAGGTGACGTAACGGGCATCCAGCGCGGCACGCACCGGACGATTGAGAATGCGGTAGCGATAGCGTCGGCTGCGGGCCGAGAAGCGCGCATGGAAATCCTCCCGCACCTCCTGCGCCCAGAGCACCGCGACACTGCGCGGCAGATTCGCGCAGGCCCCCAATACCCAACCGCGCGGATCGCGCTGGGCGTCGGTGTCGAAGTGCACAACCTGACAACGGCCATGCACGCCAGCGTCCGTACGGCCGGCGCAGATGACGTCGACCGGATGCGCTGCCACGAACGACAGCGCCTTCTCCAACGCCCCCTGCACGGTGGAGCCGTGGGTCAGCCGCTGCCAGCCGAGAAAGTCGGTGCCGTCGTATTCGATGCCCAGGGCAATGCGCATGAGGGGGTAAGACGAAGCTGCAAGGCCGCCGAGATTAGCATCCCGGCCCGGGCGCACCTTCAGCGAGCCGGCCGCATACGTCGCACATGCCCCGCCTTGTCGGGACGACGTACGCTCAGGGCCGCAAAACATGGGCGCTGACCGGCCAGCCATTCCTGGGTGTGCGGCCCCGAAACGCATCGGGCCGGCATGCGCCGGCCCGAGTGGCTCCAACCAATCTCGCGCGGGGCTCAGCGGATGCCGTCGAGCAGCTTCTGCGCCACGTCTTTCTGCATCTGGGTGCCTTCGTGCAGCACCTCTTCCAGCATCGCCCGGGCGCCGTCCGGATCGCCCATGTCGAGGTATGCGCGGGCCAGGTCCAGCTTGGTGTCGACCGGGTCGTCGTTGAAACCGTCCAGGTGCGAATCGCCTTCGTGCGCGAACTCGTCCCTGGACGGAGACTGCGCCGGCGGCGCGGCCGGAATCTCTTCCTCCAGGTCCGCGAACTGCCAGGTCGACACGGGCTCATGCCCGGCCTGCGCCGGTTCCGGCTCGGCCGGCGACGAAGCCGGCGCGGCGCTGGACAGCGGACGCGGCGTGAGGTCGAAATCGAAATGGTATTCGCTGACTTTCGGGTTCTTCGGCGGCACCGGCGCGGCGGGGATCGGCGGGATCTCGTCGTGCGAATCGTCCGCATAACGGTCCAGATCGAACTGATGCAGGGCCTCGTGCTCGTCTTCATCCTGCGGCGGCCGCGGCATGCTGCCCGGCTTGGCGAACAGGGGGTGCTCCGGCGCCAAGTCTTCGCCCATGGCGACGACGTCCAGCCATTCGGGCTGGTCCGTGCCGGTGATGTGGGCGTGCATGGCTTCCGCGGCGGCCTCGAAATGATCGACGTCGCGGCGGCTGTAGTAGAGGCTCACCAGTTCCAGATGCAGGCCGACGTCGTCCGGATGCTCGGCCAGTTGGTCGAGCAGTTCGTCCTGGTCCGGATCGGCGCTGCCGATGGCCGGCTCGGCGCCGAAGCGGTCGGCCAGCGAGGAGGAGGAGGCCTTCGATGCGACCGGCGCCTTCTTCCTGCGCCCGAGCAGCGCGGCCAGAAGCAGCAGCACCACGGCGCCGGCCGCGGCAGCGAGCGCCCAGGTCTGCATGTACCAGGGCTCTTCCACCGGCGCCGGAGGCGCCACGGGGGCAGGCTTGGGCGCCGCCGGCTTGGTCGCGGGCTGGCTCGCCGCAGGCTGGCTCGCCACTGCCGCGGCAGCCGCAGTGCCAGCATGGGCCGGGGCGGAACTGGCGCCGGCAGGCGTCACGGCCAAGGTCGGGCTCGCCTCGCCAGTAGGCTTGGCGGCGGCACTCGCCGAAGCCGCGGGCTTCGCGGCTTCGGGGGCGGGCTTGGTTTCTGCGGGCTTGGTCTCGGCAGGCTTGGCTTCCGCGAGCGCCGGCGCGGCGGCAGCCGGCTTCGCGGGGGCGCCGCCGGCCTTGCGGGCCTCGGCCAGCTGGCGCTGGAGATCGGCGATCTCGTTGTCCTTCAGCGCCAGCAGCTTGGTGTTCTTCTGGTTGATGTCCTCGAGATCCTTGAGGCGCGACTTCAGTTCGTTGCCCTGCTGCTCGAGCGACGCCATCGCTTCCTTGCTGCGCAGGAGATCCTCGCGCAGCGCCGCGCCCTTCGCATCCTTGTCGCCCTTCGCGCTGCCGCCGGCGGCGCCCTGGGCACCCTCCTTCGCGGGCACCAGGGACAGGCGGTCGGAAGGCTCGCTCTTGCCCGTGGTCGGCGCGGTGGAGGCGGACGGCCGCGTGCCGGCATCGGCCACGCTGGTCGGAGCGCGGGCGGCGCCAGAACTCCAGTCGCCGTTCTGGCGGCGGACTTCGGCGGCAGCGGCGGCCACGGCCATCGCCTGTGCATCGTCGCGCGACGGCACGCGCAGCACGGCGCCGGTCTTCAGTGCGTTGATGTTGTCGCGATAGAACGCGTCAGGATTGGCCTGCTTGAGGGCCAGCAGCATCTGATTGATGTCCACGCCCTGCGGAGCGGTTTCCTTGGCGATGGACGACAGCGTCTGTCCACGCTCGACCGGACCGTACTGGCCACCCGCGGCCGGCGCCGGCTTGGCAGCGGCAGGCTTGGGCGCCGGCTTGGCCGGGGCGGGTGCCTGTGCCTGCTCTTCTGTGGCCGGCTTGGGTGCTTCGCGGCGCGAGGGTTTGGAAGCTGCCGGCGCCTGCGTGGGCGCGCGCGCGACGGGCGCGGCCGACGACGACGCACTCGGCGGATCGAGCAGGATGGCGAATTCGCGCACGCTCTTGCCCTGCGCGTTGCTGACTTCCACCAGCAGATCGAGGTAAGGATCGTTCACCGGCGCAGTGCTGGTGATGCGGATGACCTTGCGGCCGCCACCGCCGTCCACCACCGCGAACTGCAGCGGTACGTTGGGCGCGCCGCTGATGCCGGCCTTGGCGAAATCCTCGCCGGAGGCGAGGCGCGCGGACAAGTTCTGCAGTTCCGAGGGATGCTCGGGGTTCAGCGGAATCTCGGCCAGCAAAGGCTGTCCCAGCGCCGACTTGACCTGGATCTGGCCCAGCTCGAGTGCGGCGGCCTGGGTGCTGCCTAGTGCCAGCGCAAGCAGCACCGACAGTCTCAACGAACGATTCATCGCGTGTTCCCCCGAACTACCCCGTGACGTTTCTTATGTAGCCCGCCGCGTACGACGGCTATACCGGCAATAAGACGCCACTTTAAGTTAGAAAAAGGCCCGCCAACAATAGCTGCGGCCGATATTTACGACGCATTGCTGCGAGCAGTTCTCGCTGCCGCCCGGTCAGGGACCCTTGCCGGGAACGGCCCGGGCACCCTTCAGTTGTTCCAGCTGGCGGCGCAGGTCGGCAATGGCCCGGTCCTGTTCCTCCATCTTGCGGTCGGCCTCTTGGCTCTTCGCTTCTTCCGAGGCGACGTCCTGCTGCAGGCGCGCCACTTCGTCCGTCTTGCCGCTCACCTTCTGGCCGACGCCGCCATGGGGGGCTTTCGCCCCCTGTCCCGGAACGGCCGCCCAAGCCGGCGCCGCGACCATGAAGCACCATGCCACCCACGCGAACCGCCGCATCACAGGTAATCCTTCACCAGCAGCTCGGCGATCTGCACCGCGTTGAGCGCGGCGCCCTTGCGGATGTTGTCGGAGACGACCCACAGGTCCAGGCCGCGCTCGTGCGAAATATCTTCGCGGATGCGCCCCACGAACACTGGGTCCTTGCCGGCCGCGTCGCCCACCGGCGTGGGATAACCGCCCGCCTTGCGATCATCCTGCACGACCACGCCCTCGGCCTTCTCCAGCAGCGCGCGGGCGCGCTCGGCCGTGATCTTGTTGCGCGTCTCGATGTGCACCGCCTCCGAGTGGCCGTAGAACACCGGCACGCGCACCGCGGTCGGATTCACCTGGATGGTGTCGTCCTCCAGGATCTTGCGGGTCTCCCAGACCATCTTCATTTCTTCCTTGGTGTAGCCGTTGGCCTGGAATTCGTCGATGTGCGGGATCACATTGAACGCGATCTGCTTCGGGAACTTCGACTGTTCCACGTCCTGGAAATTGAGCAGCGCGGCCGTCTGCTTGCCGAGCTCTTCCATGCCCGAACGGCCCGCGCCGGACACCGACTGGTAGGTGGCCACGTTGATGCGCTCGATGCCCGCTTCGCGGTGGATCGGCGCCAGCGCCACCAGCATCTGCATGGTCGAGCAGTTGGGGTTGGCGATGATGCCGCGCGTGGTGTACCGCGCAATGGCGTGCGGATTGACCTCGCTGACCACCAGCGGGATGTCGTCCTGGTAGCGGAACTCCGAGGTGTTGTCGATCACCACCGCGCCCGCCGCCGCAGCGCGCGGCGCGTGCTCGCGGCTGACCGAGCCGCCGGCGGAGAAGAAGGCGATGTCCACGCCGGCGAAGTCGTAGTCGGCAAGATTGCGCACGGTGACCGATTTGCCGGCGAACTCCACTTTGCCGCCCGCCGAACGCTCGCTGGCCAGCGGCACCAGCTCGCCGACCGGGAATTTGCGCTCTGCGAGGATCGACAGCAGGGTCTCGCCCACGGCGCCCGTCGCGCCGACCATCGCCACCTTGTAGCTGCTCTTCTTGCTCATGTTCCGGTAATCAGTTGAGAGATATCGGAGATCCGTCCGAACGGGGCCGACATCCGCATCAGCGGAAATCTAGCCGGGGTAGCCTGCAAAACAATACGCGATCTGCCTGGGCGTGAATGGCATCACGCTTATGGCCAGCGTTTCATCACTTCAGGGTTGAGGGGCGCCGGGGGCTGCCCGGCGCGGGGTCCGTGGCCCAGCGCAGCCAGCACATTATCCGCTGCCAGGTCCGCCATGGCACGGCGGGTGTCTTCGCTGGCGCTGGCAATGTGCGGGCTGAGCAGGACATTGTCGAGGCCCAGCAGGTCCGGATGCAGCGCCGGCTCGCCCTCGAACACGTCCAGGCCGGCCGCCGCCAACCGGCCTTCGCGCAGCGCCGCGGCGAGCGCGGCGTCGTCCACGATGCCGCCGCGGGCCACGTTCACCAGCACCGCCGAGCGCTTCATCAGGGCCAGCTCGGGGGCGCCGATGGCATGGTGGTTCTCGCGGGAGTACGGCAACACCAGGACCAGATGATCGGCCCGGCGCAGCAACTCGTCCTTGCCGACCAGGGTCGCGCGGCATTCGCGCTCCACCGGCTCAGGCAGGCGCGAGCGGTTGTGGTACAGCACGCGCATGTCGAAGCCGGCGCCGCGCCGGGCGATCGCCTGACCGATCCGGCCCATGCCCAGGATGCCCAAGGTCTTGCCGTGGACGTCCACGCCCAGCCAGTCGTCGAAGCGCATGCCGCCGTGCCAGTGCCCCGCGCGCAGCCAGCGCTCGGCGGCATTCGCGCGGCGAGCGGCGCCGAGCATCAGTGCCCATGCGTAGTCGGCCACGGTCTCATTGAGCACGTCGGGCGTGTTGCAGGCGAGGATGCCAGCCCTCGTCAGCGCCGGCACGTCGAGGTTGTTGTAGCCGACGGCGAGGTTGGCGATCACACGCAAGCGTCGGTTGCCGTCCACCACGCCGGCATCCACCGGGTCGGCCAGACTGATGATCGCGGCGTCGACGCCCGCCAGGTATTCGCGCAGCTGCTCGGGCGTGTGCTTGCGCTCCACCGCCTCGGCCTGCACCTCCAGATATTCGGACAGTCGCGCCAGCACGTCGGGGAACAAGGGGCGCGACACCCACACTTTCTGTCTTGCGATCATCGATTCCAACCGGAAATACGTGGCGCGCCGCGACCTCGTGCCGCGCCGGCGCTCAGGGCAAGCGGGGCGACACCTCGCCCACGTCGCCGCACTGGGCGCGATGGCGCAAGGCATGGTCCATCAGTACCAGGGCCATCATGGCCTCGGCGATCGGCGTGGCGCGGATGCCGACGCAGGGGTCGTGGCGGCCCTTGGTCACCACTTCGACCGCTTCGCCGGCCAGGTTCACGCTGTGGCCGGGAATCAGGATGCTGGACGTCGGTTTCAGCGCGATCGAAGCCGTCACGGCCTGGCCCGTGCTGATGCCGCCGAGAATGCCGCCGGCATGGTTGGACGCGAATCCGGCCATGCTCATCTCGTCGCGATGCTGGCTGCCGCGCTGCGCGACGGCGGCAAAACCATCGCCGATCTCCACGCCTTTCACCGCGTTGATCGACATCATCGCGGCGGCAAGGTCGCCGTCCAGCTTGCCGTAGATCGGCTCGCCCCAGCCCGGCGGCACGCCCTCGGCCACCACGTTGACGCGCGCGCCGACCGAATCGCCGGACTTGCGCAGCGCGTCCATCGCTTTCTCCAGCTGCGGCACCTGCGGTGCATGCGGCCAGAAGAACGGGTTCTGCTCGACCGCCTCCCAATCGAAGCCGTCGGGAGCGATCTCGCCCAGCTGCGCGAGATAACCGCGCACCCGCACGCCATGGCGTTCGGCCAGCCATTTCTTGGCGATCACTGCCGCGGCGACGCGCATGGTGGTCTCGCGCGCCGACGAACGCCCACCGCCGCGCGGATCGCGGATGCCGTACTTCTGCCAATAGGTGTAGTCGGCGTGGCCGGGGCGGAACGTGGCGGCGATGTCGCCGTAGTCCTTGCTGCGCTGATCGGTGTTGCGGATCAGCAGCGCGATCGGCGTGCCGGTGGTGCGGCCTTCGTAGACGCCGGAGAGGATTTCCACCTCGTCGGCCTCGCGCCGCTGCGAGGTATGCCGGTTCTTGCCGGTGGCGCGGCGGTCGAGGTCCGCGCGGAAATCGTCTTCGGCGATGGCCAGGCCCGGCGGACAGCCATCGATCACGCAGCCGATGGCCGGGCCGTGGCTTTCGCCGAAGGTGGTGACGGTGAAGATCTTGCCGAAGGAATTGCTGGACACGGGGCGGGCTTTGGCGGAGACGAACCGGCCAAGCTTAACCCGTGCGCGCCCCCGGGTCCCATTCCCGCGCCAGCAGGGCGAACACCAGGTCGTCCGCCCATTCGCTGCGCAGCCAGTAGCTCTCGCGGAAATGGGCCTCCTGCCGCATGCCCAGGGAGCACAGCAGCGCCACGCAGGCCGTATTGCGCGGGTCGACCGACGCCGTCGCGCGGTTGGCGCCGCGCGCAAACGCCCAGCCCAGGGCCGTACGCACGGCTTCGCCCGCATAACCCCGCCCCTGGTGTGCCGGCGCGAGGGTGACGCCGAACTCGACGCTGCCCTTCTCGTCCTCGGGCAGGCTCAGGCCCAGGTCGCCGATCAGCTCGCCGCTCTCGCGCAGACGGATGGCCCGCTGCCACCAGCGCCCGGGTACCGGCTCGGCCGCCAGCGCGGCGATCCAGTCCGCCGCCTCATCCCGCGAGACCGGCTGCCACCCCTGGTAGCGCGACACGACAGGATCGCCGCGATAGGCGAACAGCGCGTCCGCGTCGCCGGAGCGGAGCGCGTCGAGCGTCAGGCGCGGGGTCTGCAGTTCCACGCCGTCAGACGCGGCGCGCCACCGCCGCTGCGCGGATGGCGTCGGCATGCGCCAGCAGATCGCGGCGCTCCAGCGCGAACACACCCATCGCGCCGACCTTGAACTCGATCCACACGAACGGGACTTCGGGCAGCAACGCGGCCAGCGCATGCTCGCTCTCGCCCACCTCGACGATCAGCAGGCCGTCCTCGGTCAGGTGATCGGCGGCTTCGTCCAGGATGCGCAGGCAGATGTCCAGGCCGTCTTCGCCGGAGGTCAGGCCTAGCTTGGGCTCGTGGCTGTATTCGCCCGGCAGCGCGGCGTATTCGTCCTCGGTGACGTACGGCGGATTGGACACGATCAGGTCGTAGCGGCGGCCCTTCACGCCCGCGAACAGGTCGGACTTGATCGCCTCGACGCGGCCCTCGACGTGCTGGAACGCGATGTTCTCGCGCGCCAGCGAGAGCGCTTCGTCGCTGATGTCGACGATATCGACCTGCCAGTCCGGGTTGTACTCGGCCATGGCGATGCCGATGCAGCCCGAACCGGTGCACAGGTCCAGCGCACGCTCGACGTGGCGGTGCTCCATCCAGGGCTGGAAGCCGGATTCGATCAGTTCGGCGATCGGCGAACGCGGCACCAGCGCGCGGCGGTCGCTCTTGAACTTCAGGCCGGCGAACCAGGTTTCGCCGACCAGGTAGGCCACCGGCAGGCGCTCGTTGACGCGGCGCTCGATCAGGCCGAGCACGCGCTCGCGCTCGTCGGCGGTGAGCTTGCCGGCGCCGTAGGCCGGCGGGATGTCCGGCGGCAGATGCAGGCTGGCCAGCACCAGGTGGGTGGCCTCGTCGATCGGGTTGTCGTGGCTATGCCCGAAGGTCAGGCCCGCGGCCGAGAACCGGCTCGCGCCATAGCGGATGAAGTCGATGATGGAGGCGAGTTCGGCGGTCACGGCGGCCAGGGTTCTGCGTCGGGAGGGCCGGCAAGTATAGCCGCTGGCCCCGCTCCCTTCCGGCCCCCCGCTGGCGGGAAAGGCCGGCCTGACCGATATACTCGCCGGATGACCTTCAACGTCCTCCTGCAATACATCCTTCCCCACCGCGCGCTGTCCCGGGTGGTCTATTGGGCAACGCGCTGGACTTTCGCACCGTGGAAGAACTTCCTGATCGGGCAGATCGTGCGCCGCTACCAGGTGGACATGAGCCAGGCGGTGCAGACCGACCCGCTCGCGTACCAGCATTTCAATGCCTTCTTCACCCGCAAGCTGCGCCATGACGCGCGCCGCGCCGATCCGGATCCTGCCGCGCTGATCAGCCCGGCCGATGGCCGCATCAGCCAGGCCGGGCGCATCGTCGACGGGCGCATTTTCCAGGCCAAGGGGCAGGAATACACGGCCGCAGAGCTGCTCGGCGACGAGGCGGCGGCCGTCCCGTACCGCAACGGGCGCTTCGCGACCATCTATCTCTCGCCGCGCGACTACCACCGCGTGCACATGCCGCTGGCCGGCACGCTGAAGGAAACGGTCCACGTGCCCGGCCGCATCTTCAGCGTGGCGCCGTTCGCGGTAGAAGCGATTCCGCGCCTGTTCGCCCGCAACGAGCGCCTGGTCTGTCACTTCGAGAGCGAACGCGGTCCGTTCGTGGTGGTGATGGTCGGCGCCATCCTGGTGTCGTCGGTGGCCACCGTGTGGGACGGCCTGGTGATCCCGCCGTACGCGCCGTCGATCCGCCGCAAGTCCTTCGCCGGACAGAACATTACGCTGGAGCGCTTCGCCGAGATGGCGCGCTTCAACATGGGTTCGACCGTGATCATGCTGCTGCCGGAAGGCATGGCGGAGCTGGACGACCTGCAGCCGCAGCAAGTGGTGAACGTGGGCCAGCGACTGGGGCATCGCCTCGGCTAATTCGATTCGAGTGACGCTTTTTGTCGTTTTGTGACCTTTTTGGCGCAAGATGACGGAAGGCGTGGTTATCCTCCTGAGAATTCATGGCGCGTGGACGCGCCATCCCGAATTCGCGACGAGGAGGAACCGCATGCGCATCGTCAGCCAGATCATCGCCATGAGCCGGACGCGGCAGCTTGCCCGCCAGTTCCGCGAGATCGAGCGCATCGTGCAGTCCCTTCCCCGCCGCAGCCGCTCCCAGCTGGGCATGCTTACCCTCCGCGAGATCGGCCAGGCCTCGCGCAGCGAATTCCCGCATTTGTATGGCACCTCGCCCGACCAGCGCTACTTGCCATGGGGCGAAGGCACCGAGGTGGGCTACGCCCGCGCCCGTTCGGACAACGCGGAGGTCGCCATCCGCGGCATCGCGCTGTGGCTCGCCGTGGCATACCACGAGACCAAGGATTCCCCGCACCTCAAGCTCCAGCTGCAGCACCGCCACCTGCTCAAGGTGTTGCACGGCCTGAAGGAGGCCCACCGCAGCGCGGCCGAAGCGCCGACGAGCGGCAACAGCCTCGCCGCGGCCTGAGCGCGAACCGCGGCGGCCGGTCGTCGCGACTGAGCACCGGCCGGGCGGACTTGCGACAACCCTGGCGCGACGTCACCGGATTCCGGCCCGTGTCGGAATGACGAGTAGGTGGATCAGCGGCAGGCGGGCAATTTCAGGGTCTGCCCCGGCTTGATGTGCTGCTGGCGGATGCCATTGAGCTGGGCCACTTCCTGCACGTCCGAACAGCCCAGCTTGCGCACGATGCCAGCCAGCGTGTCGCCGCGCTTGACGGTGTAGCTGCGTGACTTGGCCGTGGCGGATACGCGGGCAGGCGGCGGATCGGGCGTCGTCGGCACGACGGGAACCACCGCGGTGTGCAGGTCGTTCGCGAGAATCGGCCACGGCCCGTCGGTGCAGCGCGCGGCATAGGGCTTCTCCAGCAGCTTCGGCAGCACCAGCCTCGTACCGGCCGGCAGCGCGACCTGCGGGTCCACGCGCGGATTGAGATTGCGCAGCGTGCGGAACCAGCCGCTGTCCATGCCGCCGGCCGAGCCCAGGCACACGGTCAGCTCGCTGAGCGACGCCGGTCGCGACAGCGTGATGCTGCCCGGTACGCCGTCCACCTTCGGAAAGCGCAGGTTGTAGCTGTCCGGGTGCAGGAACAGCCACGCCGCGGCGAGCACGGCCGGCACGTAGTCGCGGGTTTCCTGCGAAAGCTGGTTGTAGATGCGCGGGTCGTAGAAGCTGACCGCGGTGTCGTCGCCCACCAGGCGACGCATGCGTCCCTCGCCGCCGTTGTATGCAGCGAGGGTCACTTCGAGGTTGTTGTTGAAAATGCCCAGCTGCTCGTCGAGGTATTCCGCGTTCGCGCGCGCGGCCAGGGCCGGGTCGAAGCGCTCGTCGAAACCGCCGTCGCTGTTCAGGCCGAAGCGCAGGCCGGTGGCGTACATGAACTGCAGCGGGCCTGCCGCGCCCGAGCGCGACACCGCATGCACCTTGCCGCCGGACTCCTTCGCCATGATGCCGAACAGGATCGCCTCGGGCAGGTCGCGGCTTTGGTAAGCCGGCCACATCTGGTAACGCATGTATTGGTAATTGACGTAGGCGTCCATGAGATTGGAGCGCCACTGCGTCAGCCACATTTCCAGCGCGGCCTTCACCGGGCCGTTCATGGCGATGAGCTCGGACAGCTTCTGCCCATGCAGCAGCGTCACGCTGCGCTGGGCCTGCGGCAGGCTGGCCGCGCCGGTCTTGCCGGCCGCCGTAGCCTCCGGCATCTGCTCGCCGCTCACTTCCACGTCGTCGCCGAGCGAGAAACTGCCGTCCTTCAAGCGCAGCAGGCGGTCGTAGACCGCGAAGAAACGCTGCGGATCGCATCCCGCCACGCCACCGCACTGCGCCGAGGCGCGCTTGAGCTGCTCCAGCGCGCCGGACAAAGTCTTCTGCGAGGCTGGCGCATCGCCTTCGCGCGCCTGCTGCAGCGCCATCTCGTAGCTCTTGCTGGCCTGATCGAGCTGGCCATACAAGGTATCCAGCTGCGGCGTCGGCGCAGCATGGCTGCCGCCGGAAGTGGCGCAGCCGGCCAGCGCCGAAAGCGCGGCGAATAGAGGCGCCAGGCGCAGGGCGTGAATGGGGAATCTTGCCGGCATGAGGTGGTTCGCATCGAGAAAGTGCCGACGATAGCCGCCGCAAGCACCCGGCTCAACTGAAAAATTCCCATCCTTCCACAGCGCGCGACAGCACCGGCTGCTTGGCTACAATCGCCCGGCCCACCTCGGACGGACCCCCATGACTGACATCCTGATCGGCCGCAACGACAGCACCAGCGTCAATCTCGACCCGCACTTCGGCAACCGGCACGGGATGATCGCCGGCGCCACCGGCACCGGCAAATCCGTCTCGCTGATGGTGCTGGCCGAAGGTTTCTCGCGGCTGGGCGTGCCCTGCTTCCTGGCGGACGCGAAGGGCGACCTGGCCGGCCTGTCGATGCCGGCGGGTGAGCCGGGCGACAAGCTCAAGGCGCGCCTCGCCAAGCTCGGCCTCGCCGACTGGAAGCCGCAGGCCAATCCGGTCATCTTCTGGGACATCTACGGCAAGCTCGGTCATCCCGTGCGCGCCACCATCAGCGAGATGGGTCCCACCCTGCTCGGCCGCATCCTGGAATTGAACGACACCCAGGAAGGCGTGCTGGAAGTGATCTTCAAGGTCGCCGACGAAAACGGCTGGCTGCTGCTGGACCTCGCCGACCTGCGCGCCCTGCTCGGCTTCGCCGCCGAGAATGCCAAGGACATCTCCACTCAGTACGGCCTGATCAGCACGCAGAGCATCGCCGCCATCCAGCGCGCGGTACTGAAGCTGGAACAGGACGGCGCCGACCAGTTCTTCGGCGAACCGGCGCTGGAACTGGCCGACCTGATGCGCCAGGACATGAGCGGCCGCGGCGTGATCAACGTGCTGGCCGCGGACCAGCTCATTCTCAAGCCGCGCCTCTATTCCACCTTCCTGCTGTGGCTGCTGTCCGAGCTCTTCGAACAGCTGCCCGAAGTCGGCGACCTCGACCAGCCGAAGATGGTGTTCTTCTTCGACGAGGCGCACCTGCTGTTCGACGACGCCCCGCCGGCGCTGATGCAGCGTGTGGAGCAGGTGGTGCGCCTGATCCGTTCCAAGGGCGTGGGCGTGTACTTCTGCTCGCAGAACCCCGACGACGTGCCGGGCAACATCCTCGGCCAGCTCGGCAACCGCGTGCAGCACGCGCTGCGTGCGTTCACACCGCGCGACCAGAAGGCGGTCAAGGCCGCGGCCGAGACGTTCGCGCCCAACCCCAAGCTGGACGTCACCGATGCGATCACCAAACTGGCCGTGGGCGAGGCGCTCGCCTCCACGCTGCGCGACGGCGGCGTGCCGTCGCCGGTAGAGCAGGTCTTGGTGACCTCGCCGACCTCGCGCATCGGCGCGATCACGGAGGCCGAACGCGCGGCCGCGCGCCAGCGCTCGCCGGTGGGCGGCAAGTACGACAACGCGGTGAACCGCGAATCGGCCGCCGAGATGCTCGCCGCCCGCGCCAGCGAAAAGGCGGCTCACGCCAAGCCCGCCGGCAAGGGCACGGCCGCCGGCGCCGAGGGCCCGGGCTGGGGCGATGCCGTGCGCGACGTTCTGCTGGGCAACGGCCGCCGCCAGGGCGTGATCGAGACGATGGCGAAGTCCGCCACGCGCACCATCGGTACGCGGCTGGGCCAGCAGATCGTGCGCGGCGTGCTCGGGAGCATCTTCGGCGGCAAGCGCTGAGCCGCCGCCATGCCCAAAGTCGCGACGGTTTCCGCCGACACGCCGTTCCTGCAGCGGCTCCCGGCGGCCTTCGGCTATCCGTTGCGCGGTGCCGCGCTTGCCAGCTGCGTGGGGCTCGCGCTGGCGCACTACGTCGGCCTGCTGCCTTCCGCGGTGGGCACACTGGCGAGCCTGATGGTGTGGGCGGCGACATGGCGCTACGCCGCCGATTGCATGCTGCACACCGCCAACGGCTTCGCCGATCCGCCCGACGTGAGCCTGGGTGGCAATGAATCGGCTGGCTGGGCGCTGACCGCGATCCACCTGCTGCTGGCAGCGCTGTGCCTGCTCTCGGCGGTGTTTTTCCCGGGCGCGCTCTGGCCGGTTTTGATCGCAGCGGCGCTGGTTCTGCCGGCGATCGACATGACGCTGGCCTTCGAGGGCAATCTCGCTGCTGCGCTGAATCCGGCGCAGGTCGTGCGCGTGATCGGTGGATTCGGGCTGGCCTACCTCATCCCCGTGGCGATCAACCTCGCCGTGGCCGTACTGGTGGTGCTGGCATCGCTGGCCTCGGGCCTGCTGCCGCGCATCGTGGCATTACCGCTCTACGCGTTCGCCTACACCTATCTGATCGTGCTCGGCTTCCACCTGATGGGCGCCATGATCCACGAACGGCACGAGCGTTTCGGCATGGCACCGGAAGCCGAGCGGCTCGTCGCCGCTAGCGGTCAGGACGCCGATACGCAGCTACTCGCGGCAGTGCGGCAGCGCGCCGAAGAACAGCCGCGTGCAGCCATCGACATGCTGGTGGCCCGGCTGCAGGATCGCAGCGCGCCCGCTGCGCTGCACTTGGCCTACCGGCAACTGTTGCGGCAGGAAGGCCTGCACGACGCGCTCCTTGTGCACGGCCAGATCTGGACGGCCTCGCTGCTGGCGCACGGCGAAGGCAAGCGCGCGCTGGGCCTGGTGCAGGAATGCATGGAGATCGACCCCGTCTTCCTGCCCGACGACCCGGCAACCGCGGGTCCGCTCGCCGAACTGGCGGCGCGCCTGGGCATGAGCCGTCTCGCGGTCAGGCTCTGCCGGGGTTATCTTTCGACCTGGCCACGCGCTACCGAGGCGCCCCGCATCGGCCTGCTGGCTGCGCAACAGCTCGGCCAGCGCTTGAACCAGCCTGCCGAAGCCCTGGTGTTGCTGCGCCGGTTGACCGCCGCCTGGCCCGACCATCCGCTGCGCGGCGACCTGCTCGCGCTCGAACGACAACTGCTGGACACCCCTGACGCGCGATGAGCCGCTGGCGGCCACCCTCCCCCTCCTCCACGGCCATCATCACCCGCGAGGGTTTCGAGAAACTCAAGGCCGAACTGGACCATCTCTGGCACACCCTGCGACCTGAGGTGGTGAAGGCGCTCGCCGCCGCCGCGGCCGAAGGCGATCGGTCGGAGAACGCCGAGTACACGTATCGCAAGAAGCAACTCGGCGAGATCGACCGTCGCGTGCGCTATCTGAGCAAACGCATTCCGGCGCTGAAAGTGGCCGAGGGCGCGCCGGCCGACCGCACGGCGGTGTTCTTCGGCGCGCGCATCGAGCTGGAGAATGTCGATTCCGGAGACACGGCGATCTATCGGATCGTCGGCCCAGACGAGACCGACGCGAAGGCCGGCTGGATCAGCGTGGACTCGCCACTGGCCCGTGCCGTGCTGAAGAAGCGCGTGGACGACGAATTCGAGGCGGAGCTGCCCGGCGGTCGCACGCGTTTCGCGATCGTATCGGTGGAGTACTGACCGGGCGCGCCAGCCGCCATCCCGGCGTACGCCGGAATGGCGGCCTGGAGGCTCACTCGCAGCGCGTCACTTCGCGCCGTCGCTCATCTGCGCCGCGATCTGCTGCTGGTGCGATTCGAAGAAGGCCACATTCGCGGCATTCACCTTCGACTGGTCGATCGTCTTGGCCAGGTTGGGATCGTTGCGCGCCTGCACCGCGAGCGCCGCATTCATCAGCGCGAGATTGGCCAGCAGGAACTCGCGAGGCGTAAAGCCCTGCTTCTTCACCAGCGGACCGAGCTTGGGATCGCTGCCCACCGCATAGTTGGCAAGATCGTCCAGGCTGCGCACTTTGGAAGGATCGGGCGCCGGTTGCGGACGGATGTTCTGCGCCCGCGCCTCCTTGGTCACGGTGAGCAGGCGGCTCAGCACGTCCTCGTTGAGGGTGTAGTTCTTGATCGCCTGCTGATCCGCCGCCGGCAGCTCCGGGCCGCTCGCCTGCGCCTGGGGGGCCGGCGACTGCTGGGGTGCGGACTGCTGGGGAGCGGACTGCTGCGGTGCGGACGACGGCCGCGGGCTGGCCTGGGCGGCGGCGGTCGCCGGCGACAGCGCCGCGGCGCCCAGCAGCGACAGCGCGAACAGCCAGCGCATGGAGGCGCCCCGGCGGCGCGCTTGGTGATGAGTCATGCGGTTGTCTCCTCGTGGCATGGTGATTCCCCACCCTACGCGTCGAGGATGAACCGCACCTGCCCGAGCGGCACGGCGCGTCAGCCTAATGCGCCTGCAATTGCCGCACTAGCTCCCGATGCTCCGCTTCCACCTGGCGCAGGCGCGCGTCGCGCGCAGCGTCGCTGACCCAGCGCCCATGCTGGGCCTGCTGCCGCTGCAAGGTGTATTCCATGTCCGCGAAGGAACGCAGGACGAGGCTGGTCGCGGGCACGAAGCCGGCCAGATCGGGAATCCGCGCTAGGTTGGCGCGCTCGCGCTCGCCCGCGGGCCCGCTGCTCTTGCCGTAGCCGAGCATGAAATCCATCAGCTGCTTGCGCAGGCCCGGCTCCATGCCTTCACGGATCACCAGCACGCCAGAGGGAATCAGGCTGGAGCGCCAAATCACCTTCAGCTGCGAGGCCTGGTCCGGGAACGTGCGGCGGAACAAGTCCAGGTCGGGGTTGTTGCCGCTGGCCACGTCCACTTCGCCATTGACCACCGCCAGGGCGTTGTTCTGGTGATTGCCGACGCGCACACGTGCGAAGAAGGTGTCCGAGTTCAGGCCGCGCGGCGCGAACACTTCCGCCTCGGGCGCGACGTAGCCGGTCACCGACAGCGGCTCGCCGCGCGCGTAGCGCCAGCGGCCCGGATGCGCGAGCAAGGTGTTCAGATCGTGGATGGGGCCATCGCTGCGCACGATGAGCATCGCCACGTTGCCCTTGGCGCCGTCGTTGCGCTCGAACTGGGCGAATACGCTCATCTGCTGGTGCAGCACCGCCTCGATGGCGAGCCGCCCGGAAAGGAAGGCGATATCGACGCGCTGGTCGCCGATCGCGCCGGACAGGCCGGCGTAACTGCTGACCGACACCGTGGTGACGGGGTGCCCCAGTCGCTTTTCCAGGTCGGCCAGCAGCGGGCGCCATTGTTCGCGGGACTCGGCCGCGCTGCCGATCGGCAGGATACCGAACCGGATCGGCGTGGCGGCATCGGCCGCGGTAGCCGGCCAAGGCAGCCAGCAGACCAGCCACAGCATCCATCCGCCCAGCCGGCGAAGCCGCTCGCGCGGCCGCTTCGACGCCTTCGCCTTCATCTGTGCCGCCCCCGCTTGGCCCCTGGGGCTATATAGCCGTGAAGACCCCGACCCGGCAATCGCCGGCGAGATCAGGACGCCAGGCTTGTGCCGCAGGACACGGGCGGCGGATAGCGGCGTCCCTCGCGCAGGGGCTGGTAGCACGCCGTCGTGCGGTGGAATGCCTCGTCGCCGTTGTCCGGATGCCAGCCCGGCACGCCCGACAGCGGCAGCGGACGCAACTCCAGCGGATCGCGCAGCAAGACCCCGCCGGCGACGCCGTCCGCGCAGCGCGACGGAACCATGGCCGCCTCCGCTTCCGTCGCACAGACGAACACCAGCGCCTTGCCAACCAGCAGTTTGCCGGCCGTAAGCGCATGTTCCAGCAAGGCGTGCCCGAACACCTCCACGCGAATGGAGCCGTCCAGCCAGGCATCGCGCCGCCGCCAGAACAGGCCATGCCAGTCGTGCGCGTCCCACAGCGCCAGCAGTGCCGGATCGCGCATGGCGACCAGCACGCCGGCTTCGTCGAAATGGGTCATCGCGCACTGCGGCCGGGAGCGCTCGCGCGTACCCATGTGCGCGATTTCCGCGGCCTGCTGGGCATTCAGCGCGCGCTTGATCGCGGGATAGCGCAGCCACGCGAGAGCATTGAACAGGTCATGCCAGTTGGCTTCGCGCGTGGCGATGTCGCCGCGCGCGTGGATGCGCTCTTCGTAATGCAGGCCGTCGTCGAGCAGTTCGCGCGTCTGTGCCGCGAAGCGCTCGCGGCTTCCGGCGGGAAGCAGGCTGTTGAGCATCGCCACCTCCGGCCAACGCGAGCCGCGCAGCAGCGCGTCGTAGTCGCTCCACGCGGCAAGCGGCGGCCGGTCGAACACGACCGGATCGACCGCTTCACGCGCCGGCGCGACGTAGCGCATGGCGATACCGGCTCAGCCGGCGAGGCGCGCGTGCAGGTCGTGCTCGTCGGCCGCTTCGACCGTCACGTCGACGAACTGGCCCGGCTTCAGCAACTGGCCGTTGGCGATGCGCACCACACCGTCGATTTCCGGCGCGTCCGCGGCCGAGCGCGCGACCGCGCCTTCGGGCCCCGCTTCGTCGACCAGCACCTTGATGGTGCGGCCGATCTTGCGCTGCAGCTTGGCCGCCGAAATCTCCGCCTGCACCGCCATGAACTGCTCAAGGCGGTCTTCCTTGAGTTCCTCGGACACGGCGCCCGGCAGCTCGTTCGCCTTCGCACCGTCCACCGGCGAATAGGCGAACGCGCCCACGCGGTCGAGCTCGGCTTCGCGAAGGAAATCCAGCAGTTCCTCGAACTCTTCATCGGTCTCGCCCGGGAAGCCGACGATGAACGTGCTGCGGATGGTCAGCTCGGGCACGGCCTTGCGCCAGTTGCGGATGCGCTCCAGCGTCTTGTCGATGTTGCCCGGCCGCTTCATCAGCTTGAGGATACGCGGGCTGGCGTGCTGGAACGGGATATCCAGGTACGGCAGCAACTTGCCCTCGGCCATCAGCGGCATCACCTCGTCCACGTGCGGGTACGGGTAGACGTAGTGCAGGCGCGTCCACACGCCCAGTTCGGACAGGCCTTCGCACAGCTCGGTCATCCGCGTGCGATAGCTCTTGTCGCGCCACTGGCGCTCGGCGTACTTCAGATCCACGCCGTAGGCGCTGGTGTCCTGCGAGATCACCAGCAGTTCCTTCACGCCGCCCTTTACCAGGCGCTCGGCTTCCACCAGCACTTCGTCGACCGGTCGCGAGACGAGGTCGCCGCGCATCGACGGGATGATGCAGAAGCTGCAGCGGTGATTGCAGCCTTCGGAGATCTTCAGATACGCGTAGTGCTTCGGCGTCAACTTGATGCCCGTGTCCGGGATGATGTCCAGCAAGGGATTGCGCTTGGGCGGCAGTGCGGTATGCACGGCGCTCATCACGCTCGCGTAGTCCTGCGGACCGGTGATCGCCAGCACATCCGGATAAGCCTCGCGGATCAGCTCCGAGCGCTTGCCCAGGCAACCGGTGACGATGACCTTGCCGTTCTCGTGCAGCGCCTCGCCGATGGCGTCGAGCGATTCCTGCACCGCCGCGTCGATGAAGCCGCAGGTGTTGACCACCACGGCGTCCGCCGCGTCGTAGCTGGGCACGATCTCGTAGCCCTCGACCTTGAGCTGGGTGAGGATGCGCTCGGAATCGACCAGGGCCTTGGGGCAGCCGAGCGAGACGAAACCGATCTTGGGAGTGGACGGCTGGGACATGGCCTGGGGACCGCAAGCGTAGGAAAAACGGCGAATTATACCGGTAACGGCGGCCGAGGGCCCGCTCACCCGGCTTTCGCTGTTCCGTACCATCCGCGCCGCCTAAACTCGCCACTTTGCCGCAGCGAGAACCATCCATGGGCCAGAACCTCAACCTCCCGACCTCCGGCACGCAGTGCATCGGCGCCTACCTGGCGAAGCCCGGAGGCGCTTCGCGGGGCGGCATCGTGGTGATCCAGGAAATTTTCGGCGTGAACGAGCACATCCGCAGTGTGGCGGACCGCCTGGCCGCTGCCGGCTATACCGCCATCGCACCGCACTTCTTCGATTACCTGGAGACAGGGGTGGAGATGGGCTACAGCCCCGAAACGGCGGCGCGCGGCAAGGCGCTGGTGAACGAGCTGGGCATGGAGCGCGCCGTCGAGGCGGTGGCGAGCGCGGCCGAAGCGATCGCCTCCGCCGGCCGCATCGGCACGGTCGGCTTCTGCTGGGGCGGCACGGTCGCCTTGCTGGCTGCCACGCGCCTGGGCTTTCCTTCGGTCAGCTACTACGGCGCGCGCAACCTGCCTTACCTGGACGAGCAGCCGAAAGCTCCCGTGATGTTCCACTTCGGCGAACTCGACAAGAGCATCCCGCCGGAGATGGTGGCCACGCACCGCGAGAAGCTGCCGCAGATGGAGATCTACACCTATCCCGCCGACCACGCTTTCAATCGCGACGTCGGCCCGCAGTACCACGAACCCAGCGCCGTGCTCGCCTGGGATCGCACCATGGGCTTCTTCGCGCGCGAGCTGGCCGCTGCATGAGCGACGCACCGTTCGCGCTGGACGGCCGCCTCGCCGCCGACACTTGCCACGTCGCCAGCCTCCCGCTGTGCGACGTGCTGCTGATGAACGACGCTCGCTTCCCCTGGCTGATCCTCGTACCGCGCCGGCCGGGGCTGTCGGAAATCGCGGACCTGCCGGAAGCGGACCGGACCACACTGTGGCAGGAAGTGGACCGCGCCGCTGCCGCGCTGCGCGCCTACGCGCCCTGCGACAAGCTCAACCTTGGCGCGCTCGGCAATATCGTGCGGCAGCTGCACGTGCACGTGGTGGCGCGGCGCGAAGGAGACGCGGCATGGCCGGGCCCGGTGTGGGGCAGCGGGCCCACGCAACCCTACGCGCCGGAAGAGCGGGACCAGCTTGTCGAGCGCCTGCGGCTGGCCCTGGCATAAAAAAACGCCCGCGATCGCTCGCGGGCGTTTCGTTTTCCGGATGAAGCCGCTTCAGCGCTGCGACGGATCGTAGCCGCCGCTGCTCGCTTCCTTGCCCTTCATCTCGTCGTTCATCTTGACCGGGGCGTGGTAGTCCTCGAGCTCGCGCGCCTTGGTGTCCACCGGGTTGATCTTCTTCAGCGTGCCGCCGTCGTCGTAGTACACGGTGAAGCCGTAATCCAGCTGCATGCGCGCCATGAATTCGAGATGCGCCTTGCGCACCTTCGATTCGTCGCTGGGCACCAGCAGCACGGTCTTGGGCAGCTTGCCCTGGTCTTTCAGGTAGGCGAAGTGGCTGCCCGTATCCAGGGCGGAGAGCACCGCGCCATCCACCATGAACTGGCCGCTCTTGTAGGCCTGCACGGTGGCATCGAACTGGCCCTGCATCTGGGCCGTCTTGATGGCCTCGTCCTTGGTGGCGCCGCGATGGCAGCCGGCGAGGACCAGCAGGCTCCCCAGCAGGGCGGCAGCGGCGGTGCGGCTGAGCAGCGTGGATAAACGGATCATGCGAATCTCCGGCAAATCAGTGGTGGCAACGAAGCGAGTGTAGCGCCGGCCCCGGGGCCCGCACCGCCGCGGGACGGCAGCCATTCAGCCGCCGACCGCGCGAATTCCTGCGATCTCAGGTGCGCGGCAGAGTGACGCCGCGCTGCCCCTGGTATTTGCCGCCGCGGTCGCGGTAGCTGGTCTCGCATTCCTCGTCGGATTCGAGGAACAGCATCTGCGCCACGCCCTCGTTGGCATAGATCTTGGCGGGCAGCGGCGTGGTGTTGGAGAACTCCAGCGTCACGTGGCCTTCCCACTCCGGCTCCAGCGGCGTGACGTTGACGATGATGCCGCAGCGCGCATACGTGCTCTTGCCCAGGCAGATGGTGAGCACGCTGCGCGGGATGCGGAAGTACTCGACCGTGCGCGCGAGCGCGAAGGAGTTCGGCGGAATGATGCACACGTCCGCTTCCACGTCGACGAAGCTGGTCGGGTCGAAGGCCTTCGGGTCGACGATGGTGGAGTTGATATTGGTGAAGATCTTGAACTCGCGCGCACAGCGCACGTCGTAGCCGTAGCTCGACGTGCCGTACGACACCAGCCGGTTGCCCTCGCGAACCTTGACCTGGCCCGGCTCGAACGGCTCGATCATGCCGTGCTGCTCGGCCATGCGCCGGATCCACTTGTCGGATTTGATGCTCACTCGGGCTCCCATTGCGTTCGTTGTGCGTCCCGGCGCCGGACGCTGGGCCGAGGAAGCGGAAAAACATAGCGGATCGGCCTGGGCACCGCCAGTCGAACGGCGGTGTCCCCTGGTCGCCATGAAATCCGGGCCTGATCATCGCGGCGCTGCCGCAAAGCCTGCTTTTTCGTCAGCCACACGCAAGCCATGGAAGACAACACCATGACCAGAAAGGATTTTTGAAAGAGACCAATCCGCCGCAGGCTGAGCGGCCGATAAATCCATCCGGCCGCCGCGAGTCAACACGCCCGCCGAGCCCCCGTTCTCCGCTCGCACCCGGGCCACGCAGTTCCACCACTTCAAAGAGGAGAACGCCATGCACTACCGCTCGAACTTCCGTCGCGCCGCACTGGTCGGCGTCATCGCCGCCGTCATCGGCACCGCGGCCAGCGCCCAGGAGGCGCCGGTGAACCAGGACGTGCAGCGCAACGTGAACCAGCAGCAGCGCATCGAGAACGGCGTCAAGGACGGCCAGCTGACCACACGCGAGACCGCGCATCTGGAACAGGGCCAGGCCCACATCGACCGCATGGAGCAGCGCGACCTGCGCAACGGCCCGCTCACCAGCCAGGAACAGGCGCAGATCCAGCATGCGGAGAACGTGGAGAGCCGCGACATCTATCGCGACGCGCACAACGGCGCCGTGCAGAACCCGGACTCGCCCTCCTCCCGCCGCATGGCCGCCGACGTGCAGCGCGACGTCAACCAGGAGAAGCGCATCGACCAGGGCGTACGCAGCGGTTCGCTCAACGACGGGCAGGTCGCCCGTCTACAGGGTCGCGAGGCGCACGTCGACCACCTTGAGCACAATGCCGGCGCCAACGGCCACGTCAACCGTGCCGAGCAGCGCCGCATCCAGCACACGGAAAACCGCGACAGCCGTGCGATCCATCGCCAGAAGAAGGCGGGCGCCTGATCGCGGAAGCATCAGAACGGGCGCCGTTTCGGCGCCCGTTCTCTTTCAGGGCGAACCGGCGGAAGCGGCGAGAATGGAAGCGAGGCGATCGAGCGCGGCACGGATCCGCGCCACATGTTCCGCCTCGCCCAGCAGCGCCTCCATGGAACTGCCCGCGCCTGGCAATGGAAACACCGCCGCCGCGTCGTCGAGCAGACGGGCCGACATGGTGCGCAGGACTTCGCGCAACGCGTCCTGCGCATGATGGGAGTCTCGCCCCGACGCATTCCATTGCACGACCGGCTTGCCGGGAAACTCCAGGCTCGATACCAGCCAGTCGAGCAGATTCTTGAAAG
Organism: Dyella sp. BiH032; assembly: GCF_031954525.1. Taxonomy (NCBI): domain Bacteria; kingdom Pseudomonadati; phylum Pseudomonadota; class Gammaproteobacteria; order Lysobacterales; family Rhodanobacteraceae; genus Dyella; species Dyella sp. BiH032. Next base: position 1,924,081 of record NZ_CP134867.1, on the reverse strand, counting down.
GCCCCGGCACACCATGTGCGTACTCCGGACAGGCGATGATGATCGCGTCGCTCGTGCCGACGGCTTCGCGCAACGCGAGCACGGCGGGCGGCAGCGGTTCGGCATCGATATCGGGGTTGAACAGCGGCAGCTCGCCCATGCGTCCGAACAGGGTCAGTTCAAGCCCGCGCGGCGCCAGCGCGCGTGCCGCGCGCAGCAAGGCCGTATTGGCGGAGACGGTGCGGAGACTGCCGCTGAGGCAGAGGATGCGCTGTGGCATGGTGATCCGACGCTCCGTTCTGAAATCCGTTCCGCCCTAGATACGGAGGGGTTTGCAGGGTTTGCCCTTGGGCGCCATCGAGCGAGGGCAATGGCTCGATGAGCGCTGCCAGAGGGTGGGAGAACCCTTTGGATCTGTTGCGAACCCCCGACGCCCCGCTCCGCCCAGCCCGATCATTCCACCCCTCTCTTCGCTGGAGAGGACGTCGAGGGCGTTACGCAGGAGGCGCGCCCTGCACCATGATCTTGCCCAGCCCCAGCGACTTGTTGCGCGGCTGGCGCGACAGGCGGCCTGCCGCGTTGCGCGCGATCTCGCGGTAACGCGCGGCGAGGTCGGAGTCCGGCATGGCAACCACCGTGGGCGTGCCGCTGTCGGCCTGTTCGCGGATGCGGATGTCCAGCGGCAGCGAGCCGAGATAGGCCACGTGGTACTGCTCGGCCATGCGCGCGCCACCGCCCTCGCCGAAGATATGCTCCTCGTGCCCGCAGTTCGAGCAAACGTGGGTGGCCATGTTCTCCACCACGCCGAGCACGGGCACCTCCACCTTCTCGAACATCTTCAGCGCCTTGCGCGCATCGAGCAGGGCGATGTCCTGGGGCGTGGTGACGATCACCGCGCCGGCGACCGGCACCTTCTGCGAGAGCGTGAGCTGGATATCGCCGGTGCCCGGCGGCAGGTCCACGACGAGATAGTCGAGCGGCTCCCAGCGGCAATCGTTGAGCAGTTGCATCATGGCCTGCGTGACCATCGGGCCGCGCCAGATCATCGGCGTCTCCTCGTCCACCAGGAAACCGATGGACATCGCCTGCACGCCGTGCGCCTGCATCGGGGTGATGGTCTTGCCGTCCGGCGATTCGGGCTTGCCGCTGATGCCCAGCATGCGCGGCTGGCTGGGGCCGTAGATGTCGGCATCCAGCACGCCCACCTTGGCGCCTTCGGCGGCCAGCGCCAGCGCGAGGTTGGCCGAGACGGTCGACTTGCCCACGCCGCCCTTGCCGGAAGCCACCACGATGATGTTCTTGACGTTCGGCAACGGCGCCAGCGTGCCCTGCACCTTGTGCGCGTAGACGCGGCTGCTTACGGAGACGGCGGCCGACTCGATCGCGGCGTCCGCTTCCAGCGCCCGCTTGACCGTGGCGGCGATCGCCTCGGCCGCGCCGGCCGCCGGATAGCCGAGCTGGAGATCGACGGATACGCGGGCGCCGTCCACGCCCACGGCGCGCAGGCTGTCGGCCAGCGGCGCGCCCGTGTGCGGGTCGATCGTCTCGCCGAGGATGTGGCGTACCAGGGCTTCGCTTGCCTGCGTCATGAGCATGTGTCGTGCAACCGGGAGTTGCCCATTATGCCAGTCCGCCGTGCAGCTCCGAGCTTGCGCATTGCAGCTTGACGCCCAGGCGCGGGCTCGTCAGGCTCCGTCCATACTGTTTCGTACGGGAGGAATGCATGAAGCCCATGATCCGCTTCGCCACCGCCGCCGGCCTGCTGCTCGGCGCCGGCGCGGCGTTCGCCGCCAGCCAATCGCCGGTCGGCACCTGGAAGACCATCGACGACAAGACCCACCAGCCCAAGTCCATCGTGCAGATCACCGAAGTCAACGGCGAACTGCAGGGCAAGGTGCTGCAGGTCCTGCAATCGGACGAAGGCCCGCATCCCATCTGCAAGGAATGCGATGGCGAGCGCAAGAACCAGCCCGTCGAGGGCATGGTGATCATGTGGGGCGTCAAGCAGGACGGCGACGAGTGGGATGGCGGCAAGATCCTCGACCCGAAGAATGGCAAGACCTACAAGGTCAAGCTCAAGACCATGGACAACGGCACGAAGCTGGACGTGCACGGCTACATCGGTTTCTCGCTGATCGGACGCAGCCAGGTGTGGGAACGTCAGGAATAAGCGTTCCGCCAGGCTTGAAGTACGAAAACGCCCCGCATGGCGGGGCGTTTTCTTTTGAGGCGAACCGGAATAGCGACTGCGCCGCTCAGGCCTCCCCCGCGCTCATGAAGCCGCCTCGGCGCGGTGCACGGTGACCCCGCGCGATGCGTAGGACGCACGCGTCGCCTTGTCCACGCCGTGCTCCACTACCAGGTGCTGCACTTCGGCCAGCTCGGCCACGCGATGTGTTGCCACGGCGCCGAGCTTGTCGCTGGTCACCACCACCACGGCTTCGCCGCTGCATTCGACCATGGTGCGCTTGAAGAGCACTTCCTCGCTGTCGAAACCCCACAGCCCGCCGTGCAGGTCCATGGCGCAGGCGCCCGGGAAACAGATATCCGCGCGGATCCCCTGCAGGGCCTTCACCGCCTGCGCGCCCACCGCGCCGCCGATGCGCGGATCGATGCGGCCGCCGATGAGCAGGATCTCGAAACCCTCGCGGTCCATCAGCGCGAGCGCGACGTCCGGAGCATTGGTCACCACCGTCAACCCCAGGCGCTCGGGCAAGGCGGCCGCGATCGCCGTGTTGGTGGACCCCGCGTCGATCAGGAGGATCTGGCCCTGCCGCACCAGCGTCGCCGCCTTGCGCGCCAGTGCCTGCTTGCGGCCGGCGTGCTCGCCGCGTCGCTGCTTGAGCGGCTGCAGCGCCACGGTCAGCGGCAAGGCACCGCCGTAGACCCGTTTGCATAGCCCTTGCGCGGCCAGCTCGCGCAGATCGCGGCGGATCGAGTCCTCCGACACCTGGAATTCGGCCGCCAGTTCCGCCGCCACCACGCGCCCCTGTTGGCGCAGGCGCTGCAGAATCCACTGCTGCCGCTCCTGCGGCAGTGCTTCGGCCGGCAAGGCATCGATCGCTGCGGCCCTGCTCATGCCATCGCCTCCGCGTCGACCAGGCCGTGCGACGCCAACCATGCACGCAAGCCTTCGGCGCCCTGGAACCACCAGGCGTGCATGCCGAGCGCTGCGGCGGCATCGACGTTGCGCCGCGCGTCATCGATGTAGATCGCGCGCGCTGGCTCGATGCCATAACGCTCGAACAGGCGCTGGTAAATGCGCGGATCAGGCTTGATCAGGCGCTCGTCACCCGAGACCACGATGCCTTCGAACCAACGCAGGAAGTCGTACATCTCCAGCGCCACCGGAAACGTTTCGTGCGACCAGTTCGTCAGCGCGTAGAGGCGCACGCCGCGCGCCTTCAGCTCGGCGAGCAGGGCCACGCTATCCTGGATCGGCCCGGCCAGCATCTCTTTCCAGCGATCGCGGAACGCGCTGATCAACGGCGCATGTTCAGGAAAATCCGCACTCAGCGTCGCCACCGCCTCTGCCCAGGGACGTCCGGCATCCTGCTGTTCGTTCCATGCGCCCGTGCAGACGTCGGCGAGAAAACGCTCCATCGCCGCCTCGTCATCGAACAGCTGGCGATACAGATAGCGCGGATTCCAATCGATCAGCACGCCGCCCAGGTCGAACACCACGGTATCGATCATGTCGCTCGCTCCTTTCACCGGCGCACGATCCGCGCAGACGCGGACACCAGCAGCAACAACCCGGCCACGGCGGCCATTGCCACCGGCAGGCTGCTCACCTTGGACAGGAAACCGATCAGCGCAGGGCCGCTGAGCAACCCCACGTAGCCGAGCATGGTGACCGTGGCCAGGGCCACCGCCGGCGAAGTTCCGGGCAGGCGGCCTGCCGCGCTGAACATCACCGGGACGATGTTGGACGCGCCCAGGCCGATCAGTACGAAACCGAACAGGGACGCGGGCGCCCAGGGCACGCCGGCCACCAGGGCGAAACCCGCGGCGGCCAGGGCCGCGCCTGCGCGCACGGTCCACACCGTGCCTATGCGCTGCACCAGCCGATCGCCGGTGAGGCGGCCCAGCGCCATCGCGATCGAGAAGCACGCATAGCCGATGCCGGCCGAGCTCGGCGCAAAGCTGCGGAAATCGCGCAGGAACACCGCGCTCCAGTCCAGCATCGAACCCTCGGCCATGAAGCTGACGAAACACAGCAGCCCCAGCAGCAACACCAGGCCTCGCGGCATGCCGAACGCCGCATGCCCCTCATTGGCTTCCCCGCCGTGCGGCAGCAGGCCGCCGCGCAAGAAGAGCACGAGCGCCGCCAGCACGGCCGCCACGATAGCCGCGCACCACGCCAGCGGCAGACCGGTTCCCAGCAGCGCGCTCATCAGCGCCGCGCCGGTCAGGCCGCCCACGCTGAACAGCCCGTGGAAACCGGACATCAGCACACGGCCGTCGAGGCGCTCCACTTCCACCGCATGCGCGTTCATCGCAACGTCGACCACGCCTAGCATCACGCCGAAATACGCCAGCGCCACGGTGAGCACCGCCGCGCTCGGCGCGACGGCAAGTACCGGCAGTGCCAGGCACAGCAACAGGCCCGAGGCGACGATCACGCGGCGGTTGCCGAAGCGGTGGCTCAGCCAGCCCACGAACGGCATCGACGCCATCGAGCCGCCACCGAACACCAGCAGGATCAAGCCGAGCTGCGCGTCGTCCAGACCGAGTCTCGACTTTGCGTACGGCACCATGGGAGCCCATGCCGACATACCGATACCCGAGACCAGGAAGATCAGGCGGGTGGACAACGTGGCGCGTCCCAGGGATTCGCGACCGGTCAACACGGCTTCGCCCGCTGTGCTCATGAAGGGATGGCCCATGCTCGAACAATTGGCATAAATGTAGACAATCGTGCACAAACAAGCAACCAGCCCGGTGCGGTGGCCGTAACCGGCGCGGGCTGGAATCCGGTAACGTCCTGAACCATCGGTGCCGTGCTACAGGATGCCGGCCACCCAGGCGACCGTCTCGTTACCGCCCTCCGTTGCGGCCGGCATGCCTGTGGATATCGACATCTCGCGAGCGCTCAAGGAAGGCCCATGCCCACCGTCATCACCCATGCCGTCGTCCCCCTGCTGATCGGCACCGCCGCCGGACGCCGCGCGATCTCCCCTCGCCTGCTCGCGGCGGGCGCCGTCGCCGCCATGCTGCCCGATGCGGACGTACTCGCCTTCAAATTCGGCATCGCCTATGCCGACGCCTTCGGGCACCGCGGCGCGACGCACTCGATCGCCCTGGCGCTCGCGCTCGCCGCACTGGCCGCATGCGCCTGGCGTCTCCTGCGCACTACGCCAGGGCGCGCTTTCGTCTTTGTGGGACTCGCCGCGCTATCGCACCCTCTGCTGGATGCGCTGACCGATGGCGGACTGGGCGTCGCGCTCGCCTGGCCATTTTCCGCGGACCGGTTCTTCTTTCCGTGGCGGCCGGTCGAGGTGTCGCCGATCGGCGCGCGTTTCTTCAGTACCCGCGGACTGGACGTGCTGGCCTCCGAAGCGTGCTGGGTCTGGCTGCCATGCGCCCTGGCCGCGCTCGCCATCCGGGCGGCGCGCCGGACGGCGCGGCGTCCCGCTCCCGCCCGCGTGCCATAATCCCCGATCCCCTGACCAGCCGAGCAGCCATGTCCCGCCGACTCCTCGTGACCAACGCCCTGCCCTACGCCAATGGCCCGCTGCACCTGGGTCACATGCTGGGCTACATCCAGGCCGACATCTGGGTACGGGCGCAGCGCATGCAGGGAGACGAAGTGTTCTACGTGTGCGCCGACGACGCGCACGGCACGCCGATCATGCTGGCCGCGGAAAAGGCCGGCCTGGCCCCGGAGACCTACATCGACGGTATCCGCCTGACGCACGAGGCGGACTTCGCCGCTTTCGGCGTGGCGTTCGATCACTACCATTCGACCCATTCGGACGAAAACCGCGAGCTCGCCTCGCTGATCTATGCGCGCCTGCGCGATGGCGGTTACATCGCCCGCCGCACGATCCAGCAGCTGTTCGACCCGGAAAAGACCATGTTCCTGCCGGACCGCTACATCAAGGGCACCTGCCCCGTGTGCGGAACCCCGGACCAGTACGGCGACAATTGCGAGAACTGCGGCGCGACCTATGCGCCTACCGACCTGATCAACCCGTACTCGGTGATGTCAGGGGCCACGCCGGTGCTGCGCGACTCGGAGCACTACTTCTTCGAGCTGGGCAAGTTCGAATCGCTGCTGCGCGACTGGTTCGCCGGCAAGCTCACTGGCGGCGAGCCGGTGGCCAACGGCGGCGTGATCGCCAAGCTGCGCGAGTGGCTGGACGGCGGACTGAAGGACTGGGACATCTCGCGCGATGCTCCCTACTTCGGCTTCCCCATCCCCGACGCGCCGGGTAAGTTCTTCTATGTGTGGCTGGATGCGCCGGTAGGTTACCTGGCCAGCTTCAAGGCGCTGTGCGCCAAGACGGGCGTGCGCTTCGAGGATTTCCTCGCGCCGGACAGCCGTGCCGAGATGCACCATTTCATCGGCAAAGACATCATCAATTTCCACGGCCTGTTCTGGCCGGCGATGCTGCACGGCGCCGATTTCCGCACGCCCACCGCCCTGCACGTCAACGGCTACTTGACGGTGAATGGCGCCAAGATGTCCAAGTCGCGCGGCACCTTCATCAAGGCGCGCACGTATCTTGACGTGGGCCTGCACCCGGAATTCCTGCGCTATTACTTCGCATCGATGCTCGGCGACACGCCGGTGGACGTGGACCTGGACCTGAAGTCGTTCGAGGAGCGGGTCAACTCCCATCTCATCGGCAAGTGGGTGAACATCGCCAGCCGCACCGCCGGCTTCGTGCAGAAGTTCTTCGAAGGCCGTCTCGCGCCGGCGTTCGGCAAGGAGGAAGACGAGCTCTGGCGCGAACTGATGGTGCATTACGACGAAGTGCCGTCGCTGTACCGCAGCGGCGAGTTCGCCGACGTCACGCGCAAGTTCGTGCAGATGGCCGACCTGGTGAACGGACACATCGCAACCAAGGCGCCGTGGAACATCGCCAAGGACAACACGCGCCGGCAGGAACTGCACGAAGTCTGCTCGTTCGCGATCGCCGCTTTCCGCCTGCTGGCCGGCCTGCTCAAACCGCTGCTGCCGGCCACGGTGGAGAAAGCCGAGCGCTTCCTCGACGCCCCGATCAACGGCTTCGACGACGCGCGTGCCGAGCTGCACAACCACACCATCAATGCGTTCGACCCCCTGCTCGGCCGCATCGACCCGAAGCTGGTGGAGGCCATGGTAGACGCTTCGCGCGATTCGCTGGCCCCGCCCGAACCCGCCGCCAAGCCCGCCAAAGCGGCAAAGAACGATACCCAGAAGGACAACGGCAAGACCATGAGCGCCCCCGGCAGTACCGACACCGCCCCCGCCACCATCGGCATCGACGACTTCGCCAAACTCGACCTGCGCATCGGCAAGGTCACCGCCTGCGAATTCGTGGACGGCTCGGACAAGCTGCTGCGCTTCGAGCTCGACGCCGGCCCGCTGGGCACGCGCCAGATCTTCTCCGGCATCCGCGCCGCCTACGGCGAGCCGGAAAAGCTGATCGGCCGCAACGTGGTGTTCATCGCCAACCTCGCCCCGCGCAAGATGCGCTTCGGCCTGTCCGAAGGCATGATCCTGTCCGCCGGCGACGGCGGCAGCGACCTGTTCCTGCTGGATGCGGACCAGGGCGCGAAGCCGGGGGCGACTGTTCGCTGAGCGCATGTCGCCGGCCGGACCCACTCTTGTCCTGATGCCGGGACTCGACGGCAGCGGCCATCTGTTCGCCGCCTTCGAGTCGTGCATCGCCGGCGACTGGAAGTATCGGCGCCTCAACTATCCCGCCGATTTGCCGGCCAGCATGGGTGCTTACGTAGCCCACGCGGAGCGGTCGATCGGCGATGAGCAGGCGGTCGTTCTGCTGGCGGAGTCGTTCTCCGGACCGGTCGCCATCCACCTGGCCCGCCGCCTCGGCAATCGCGTCAAGGCCCTGGTGCTTTGCGCGTCATTCGCCACGCGGCCCCACCTCCTCGTGGCGTGGGCCAGCCAGTGGCCGGAAGCATGGCTGGCCGGTGCCGCGCGCATGCGCTGGGCGATACGCGGGTTCTGCGTCGGGCATCGCGCGCCGCCGCCGATCCTTGGCGCAGTCGAAGCGGAACTGAGCAAGCTGGACGGCAAGACCATCAAGCAGCGTCTGCGCATGCTGATCGCACCGGATGCCGCGGATGCCTTGGCCAGGCTCGACATTCCGGTGCTGCTACTTCAACCCACCGGCGATCGCCTGCTCGATCCCTGGGCGCCGAAGCGCCTCGAAGAGCTGGCGCCCGGCGCACATATCGAACGCCTGGACGGCCCGCACTTCCTGCTCCAGACAGAGCCCCAGGCCTGCTGGCGCCGGATCTCCGACTGGCTGACACTTGCACTGACCCTTACCGCCTGATCCCGATGCCGCAACCGTCCATGGCCACGTCCCTCGCCGATCGCATCGACGCCCTATTACCGCAGACGCAGTGCGAGCAATGCGGCTTCCATGGATGCCGCCCGTACGCGGAGGCGATCGCGCGCGGCGAGGCCGGGATCAACCAGTGCCCGCCGGGCGGCGCGGAAGGCATCCGCCGGCTGTCTGCGCTGCTCGGACGCCCCGCATTGCCGCTCGATCCCGGACACGGCGTGGAGAAGCCGCGCATGCTCGCGCGCATCGTGGAGGCCGACTGCATTGGCTGCACGAAATGCATCCAGGCCTGCCCAGTGGACGCCATCGTCGGTGCGGCGAAGGTGATGCATACGGTTATCGCCGACGATTGCACGGGTTGCGAACTGTGCGTTCCGGCTTGTCCGGTCGATTGCATCGTGCTGGAGCCGATGCCCGCGGTGCAGGTAGAAAGCCTGGCGCACGCCGACAAGGCACGTACGCATTTTCAGCGCCGCGAAGCGCGGCTTGCGCGAGAACGCATCCAGCAGGAGGCCGAGCTCGCGGCGCGCAAGGCCCAGGTCGGCACGGCGGTGAGCGACAATCCGGTGCTGGCCGCACTGGCCCGCGCCAAGGCAAAGCAACAGGAAACCAGATCGTGAAGCGAGCCGACGTCGTCGAGCTGTTCTCCCGTTTGCGCGAACTCGATCCGCACCCCACCACCGAACTGGAATACACCACGCCGTTCGAATTGCTGGTGGCGGTCGTGCTGTCGGCGCAAGCGACGGACGTGGGCGTGAATAAGGCCACGCGCAAACTCTATCCGGTGGCGAATACGCCCGAGGCGATCCTTGGCCTCGGCGAGGAAGGCCTCAAGCGCTACATCAGCACCATTGGCCTGTTCAACGCCAAGGCAAAGAACGTGATTGCGCTCTGCCGCATCCTGGTCGAACAGTACGGCGGCGAAGTGCCCGCCACGCGCGAGGCTCTTGAAGCGCTACCGGGCGTGGGGCGAAAGACCGCGAACGTCGTACTCAACACGGCCTTCGGCCAGCCCACCATTGCGGTGGACACGCATATTTTCCGCGTATCCAACCGCACCGGCCTGGCGCCGGGAAAGGACGTGCGTGCGGTGGAGGACAAGCTGGAAAAAGTGATCCCGCCGGAATTCAAACAGGACGCGCACCACTGGCTGATCCTGCACGGCCGCTACGTATGCAAGGCCCGCAAGCCGGAGTGTCCGCAGTGCGTGATCCGCGACCTGTGCCAGTACAAGGACAAGACGCCGGCCGAGCCGACCAAGAAAAAGGCGCCGGAAAAGACGGCAACCAAAAAAGCCGTAGTCAAGAAAACGGCTCGCCGCTCCGTCGCCGGGCGAGCGAAATAACGGCTCCGGGGGTCAGAGCGTCCACACGCACACGCCGCCCCGCCGCGACGCTATGGCGGCCGGGCCTTTCGCGCGCAATTTGGTCTTGCAGGCGGGGCACACGAGATGGGAGCCATTCGGCTGCAGAATGGACTTCACCCCGCCTTCGTAGCAGTGCACGCATAGATCGTGCGGCACCGCGCCGGACTCGCGGCTGGCCTTGAAGCGATACACCAGACCGCCCTGGGGCAAGGCCTGCAGTACATAGCGCTCGCGTTCGAGACGAGCCTGCCGGACCTCCTCGACCTCGCGCATCAGCGCATCGCGCTCCTCCAACAGCGCGGCGTAGGCCAATTGCATGGCCGCCAGCCGGTGCTGGATTTCGGCCATGGCGCCGAAGAGCTCCGGCGTTCTTTGGCGCGCTTCGTCGAGCGAGTGCGCAGAGGCCACTTCCCGCGCGATGTCGGAACCGGTCTTGATGGCGCCCAGCGCCGAGGTGATGTCCGCGAGCATCGGTATCGCTCCCCTTTCCCTACCGCTTCATGAAAGATGCCCCGCGGAGACTCACGCCTCCGCGGGGTAGATCAGGTCGCGCGAGTCAGGCTCAGGCCGCGGCCTTCGCCGGCCCTTCGACGCGCCGCTCCAGTTCCATCCAGTCGACCACCAGCTCGCAGCCCTTGGACTTGGCGTTGCGTGCCCAGTCGCGCAGCAGCTCGAAACTGGCCTGATCGACGTGGTGCAGATCGTCCATCACCACATGCAGGCGCGTGTTCGGGGGCACCTGTTCCAGGGTGCGCGCCATCGACGGCACCTTCAGGAAGGTAGCGATACCCGTCAGATGCAGCTTGGCCGCACCCGGCTCCTCCTCATGCTCGGCCAGGTTCACCTTCAGCCGCGAGGAAAGCAGCGCCAACCGGAACAGCGACAGCGCGAAGCCCACCAGCACGCCCGCCAACAGGTCGGTGGCGACGATGGCGAAGGTGGTCGCCAGATAGATACCGGCAGTGCCCTTGCCGTAGGCGGCGAAGCTCTTCACCTGCTTGATGTTGATCATCTTGACGCCGGTGAAGACCAGGATGCCCGCCAGGCAGGACACGGGCGTCATGCGCATCAGCCACGGCAGCAGCATGGCGAACACCAGCAGCCAGGCGCCGTGCATCATGGTGGCCATGCGCGTCGCCGAACCGGCCTGCACATTGGCCGCGCTGCGCACGATCACGCCGGTCATCGGCAAGGCACCCAGCAGGCCGCACAAGGTGTTGCCCACGCCCTGCGCCGTCAGCTCACGGTCGTAGTTGGTGCGCGCGCCATCGTGCATGCGGTCCACCGCCGCCGCCGACAGCAGCGTCTCCGCGCTGGCGATGAAGGCGAAGGTGAGCGCGGCGATCAACAGCGAAGGCTCGAGCAGACCGCCGAGGTCAGCGAAGCTCGGCAGGGCGATGGCCGACAGCAGGTTGGCCGGCACGTCCACCTTGTTCACGTTCACGCCCTGGAACTGCACGAACGCCGTCACCGCGACCACCGCCAGCAACGCGCCCGGCACGAAGCGCAGCTTCTGCGGGCGCAGCTTTTCCCAACCCAGCATGATCGCGATCGTGGACAGGCCGACGCCCAACGCCGCCAGACCGGTACCTTCGCCGGAGAACGCCTTCGCCAGGGCTCCGGGCAGTGCACCGAAGTTCTCCAGGCCGCGTGCCAACGGTTTGGCATCGATCAGCACGTGGGCCTGCGAGGCCACGATGAGGATGCCGATGCCCGACAGCATGCCGGCGACCACAGCCGGCGATGTCATGCGGAACCAGATGCCCACGCGGCACAGGCCGGCAGCGATCTGGATGAGGCCCGCCAGCAGCACCACCGGACCGAGCGCGGCCACGCCGTGTTCGCGCACCAGCTCGAACACCAGCACCGCCAGGCCCGCGGCCGGACCGCTCACCTGCAGCGGCGAGCCGGCGATGGAGCCCACCACGATGCCGCCGATGATGCCGGTGATCAGGCCAGCCGCCGGCGGCATGCCGGAGGCGATAGCGATGCCCATGCACAAGGGCAGCGCCACCAGGAACACCACGATCGAGCCAAGCAGATCGCGGCTGAACAGGTTCGTCGAAAAGTACTTCGACATCGTGTCGGATCGCATGGAACGACTCCTCAGGTGGTGGACGCGATGGCCGCGAAGCGGGCGTGCGGGTTCGCGTCCGGCACTTCGCGAAGCGTCGGATCGATAGGGGTGAACATGCCGGTCTGCGCGTCGAACGCACGCAGTTCCGCATGGGCGATGTCGTACACCCAGCCGTGGATGCGCACGGTGCCGTTAGCCAACGCCGCGGCTACCGCCGGCAGGGTACGCAGATGTTCGAGCTGGCCCACGACGTTCTCTTCGGTCACGCGGCGCAGTGCTTCCTCGCCCTCTAGCTGGGGGCTGTTCTCCGCCACTACGTACTTGGCCACGTCAGCATGCTTCAGCCATGCAGCGACGGACGGCATGTGCGCGACCTTGGCCGGCGCCAGCAGGCCCTTCATCGCACCGCAGTCGGAGTGGCCGCAGATGACGATGTGCTTCACCTGCAGCACCTTCACCGCGTATTCGATGGCGGCCACCACGCCACTCACGTGCTGCGCGTACGGCGGCACGATATTGCCGATGTTGCGGTAGACGAAGATTTCGCCGGGCAGCGCCGAAAAAATCATCTCCGGCATGATGCGCGAGTCGGCGCAGGTGATGAACAGGGTATGGGGGCTCTGGCCAGTGGCCAATTTCTTGAACAGCTCACGCTGTTCCGGAAAGACGGTGCGACGGAAATGTTCGAAACCTTCGAGCAGACGTTCCATGGGTATATCTCCCGGGCAATAGGAAAACGAAGCGGCAAGCGGCCGCGAAAAACTGGAATGGATGAAGTGCGTCTCGCGAGGACACAGCGAGACCATGGGCAGGCGAACTGCCCTTCAGGCGCGCATGGAAATCCCGCTGCGGACGCTCAAGCGCCGCAACGACGGAAGGCGCACCGGGAAATCAGGCGTTGGGAGGGGGGCAGATCAGGCCAAAGGGGCGTTCGTGCACATCCGGCACGGCCCCCAGGGCTACGGAGGGGGCACCGACGTGCCACACCGGGAACTCCACCGACTCGACCATGATGTCGTCCAGGCACTGGTCGTCGATCGAGCATGCGCCATCGAGCGCATCGGCACCGCCCTCGCCGTGGTCGGCGAGATCCTGAGCCAGGTCGGCGGAGATGGCGGCCGCGACAGCAGCCCGCCCCTGCTCGCCCATGCCCTGCGCCGTGGACGCGAACGTCACCAGCACGCCGAACAGGCATGCCACGAACATGACGAAGACGCGGGGAAGGCGGCGAAGGTGCATGGCGAAAGAAGATACGGTCTTGCGCGGCGATGCTCAACCCCTTGCATCGCACAAATACGAATAACCTGAATTAGACGTCCATTTCGTTCAGGCCGATGAAAGCACTTTCACAACGTTTTCCGGATCTTGGGCGCGGGTCCGGCGAGCCCCTCTGTCACAAAAGCGACATCCCGCCTGCCTAGGCTCGCGGCGCCGCGGAACGCAAAAACTTGCGCCCGCGCCCGCCGAGCCGATGCCGCGAACTGGGTGTCCGGCGCGACGCCCCCTCTCGCCCACGCGGCCCTGCCGCCGATCTCCCGGATGACCATGAAGAAAAAAACCCTAGCTTCGATGCTCTGGACCATGGGGGCCGCCGCGCTCTCAGAGGCCTCTCCCGCCGCCACGCTCGACCTTTATGTCGATCGCAAGACCCAGCAGATCTATGCCGAACCCGGCCCCGGCCGCGTGAAGCTCGGCACCTTCGTCCAGATCGACGAGCCGACGGCGGCGACGCAGACGCCGTCCGCCGCGCCGGCCGATCCCTCCCCGACAGGAAGCGCTCACCTGGTTGCGGAGGCCAAGCCAGCCAAGCCGGCCGAGAAGAAATGGTTTGACCGCATCTCGATCCGCGGCTACACCCAGCTGCGCTACAACCAGGGGATTGGCGGCGACGCCGCCGACCTGCGTTCGCCGGGCGACCGCTTTATCGGCGACAACCAGGGCTTCGGCATCCGCCGTGCGCGTGTGGTGCTCAGCGGCGACATCAACGATCGCGTGTCGTTCTACCTGCAGCCGGATTTCGCCAGCACACCCAGCGGCTCCAGCACCAGCAACTTCGCGCAACTGCGGGACGCCTATGCGGATATCTACTTCGACAAGAACCGCGAATACCGCGTACGCGCAGGGCAATCGAAAGTGCCGTACGGCTGGGAAAACCTACAATCCAGCCAGAACCGCCTCACCCCCGACCGCGCCGACGCGCTGAACTCGGGCGTGCGCGACGAACGCGATCTGGGCCTGTTCTTCTACTACACCCCCAAGCACGTGCAGGAGCGCTTCCAATACCTGGTGAAGTCCGGCCTGAAGGGCTCCGGCGACTACGGCGTGGTCGGCCTGGGCTTCTACAACGGCCAGGGCGCCAATCGCGCCGAGCAGAACAACAGCCTGCACACCGTGCTGCACTTCAGCTATCCGTTCAAATTCGACAACGGGCAGTTTTTCGAAGTCGGCGCCGATGCCTATAGCGGGCGTTTCAAGATTGCCACGCCCACGTCGATCACCATCGGCGGCCGCAGCTTCACGCCGAAGGACACCGCGCCGGTAAACGGCTCGATCGACCAGCGCGTCGCGGTCCATGCCATCTATTACCCGCAGCCGTTCGGCCTGCAGGCGGAATGGACGGTCGGCCGCGGTCCCGAGCTGGATGTCGCCAGGCGCCAGATCCGGACCACTTCCCTGCGCGGTGGCTACGTCCAAGCGATGTACAAGATCGACGGCGGCAGCATCGGCACGCTGTTCCCGTATCTGAAATGGCAGACCTATCGCGGGGCGTCGAAATTCGATACCAACACGCCGCGCATGCTGGTCGACGAAACCGAGATCGGCGTGGAATGGCAGCCGTCCAACGCCGTGGAGCTGGCAGTGGCCTACGCCAACATGCGCCGGACCAATGTCGCCTCCGCGCCGTATCGCCGCATCGATGGCGACTTGCTGAGGGTGCAGCTGCAAGTGAACTACTGACGCAAGACCACAACCTGGTTATTTTCGTGGCTGCCGGAAAAGCAAACGGCGGGCTTGAGGCCCGCCGTTTTCCGTCCATGGGTCGAACTCCCTTCCGATAACCGGTGAGATCAGTAGGACAGCACGCCCCAGAAGCCGATCTCGTTGGTCTTGTACTGGAACGCCTTCAGCGGGCCTTCCAGCTTGTCGTGCTTCCACGCGAACGCCAGGCGCAGGTTCTTCAGCACGTCGTACGACACGCCGGCGTTGTAGTAGACGTCCTTCAGCTTGTTCTGCGGACCGGTGAGGCCCCACCACTTGTAATCCACGCGGTCGTAGCGGGCGAACAGGGCCCACTGCGGGGCGAAGCTCCAGTCGCCGAACAGCGAGTAGCCCTCGGCCTTGTCGCGCACCACCGCCGGCACCGGCACCTGGCCGTTGTACTTCAGCACGTCGTCCCAGTTCTTGGCGGTGAAGTATTCGCCGCCCAGGCCGAAGGTCTTGTCGCGGTAGGCGACCAGCACGTCGCCGCGCGTCGCGTTCTGCGTGGCGGTGCCGTTCTGCACCTTGTTGCCGCGCTTGCCGTCGTAACCGCCCACGGCGATGACCATCTGCTCGATCGGCTGGTAGCCGAAGCGGGCTTCAACGTCCACGCTGTCCGAACGCGACGGGTTGCGGAAACCGCGGCCGTTGACCACGGACAACTGGTAGTTGATCGCGTTGTCGCCGGTGGTCGCGCCCAAGGCATGGACACCCCAGTCGGACGAGTTGCCGAACGAACCCAGGCCGGCCGGGGCCTGGCCCACGGTGCCGCGGCCGCCGTCGATGCTGCGGTCGGTGATGGTGTTCTCGATGAAGCGGTAGCCGTACCACTTCTCGACGTAGGGGATCCACGGCATGTCGGTCGCACCGAAGCGCACCGCGAAGAGCGGATCGAACTTGCCCTGCACGTAGGCCTTCTTCACGAACAGGCTGGTCTGGCTCAGGGTCGACTGATAGTTGAAGTCGGTAGTCAGGTTGGCCGACCACACGTCGTCGAACTGGTGGTCGATGGTCAGGTAGAAGCGCTTGACGTCGAAGCCGGTGCCATTGACCGAGCCATGGCCATCCTTGCTGACGAAGCCGCCGGTCTTGCCCTTTTCCTTGTGGTCGGCGTTGGTCAGGTCGAAGAACATCGTGCCGCCGACCTTCGTGTTGTTCACGAACTTGTCGATGACCGCCACCTTCTTGTCAGCGACGGCCTGGGCCTTCTGCACGGCTTCGATGTTCTGGCCGGTGCTGACGTTGATGTCGGACTGCGCATCGGTGCGCTGTTCCAGCTCGATGACCTTGGCCTGCAGCTCGGCGAGCTGGGCCTTCAGCGCCTCGATCTCGGCGTTCTGGGACGCCTGCGACGTCTGGCTGGTCTGGGCGGCCTTGCCCTTCGTCGCCGGCTCCGCGGCAACGTGGAAACTGACGACGCCCAAACCGGCGGCAATCGCCACCGCGAGCAACTTGGAACGCATGGATGTTCTCCGCATGTTGGTAGACATTGCCTGTACCGCCCCCTCTCGATCGGCCGGCCAACAGGATGGCCGGCAGGATGCGGCCGGCCCTTTACGATTCCGTGCTGTTTAGATGACAAAACCAAGACACCGGCACACCCTCTTGCAACAAATGCCCACCGCCCGGCTCACGGCGCCCCGCAGCCGGCTGATATGCTTCCGCGATGGAAAACCCCGAAAACCTGAGCAACAGCATGGCCAGCCGCATGGCTGACCGCTTCCGCGGCTTCTATCCGGTCATCGTGGACGTGGAAACCGGCGGATTCGACGCCGAGCGCGACGCCCTCCTAGAGATCGCCGCCGTCACCCTGGACATGGACGCCGAGGGTTATCTGCGCCCGCGGCCGGCAGTTTCCGCCCACGTGGAGCCGTTTCCGGGCGCCAACATCGACCCGCGGGCGCTGGAGATCACCGGCATCGACCCGGACAACCCGCTGCGCGGCGCCTTGCACGAGCGGGCGGCGCTGGACCACGTTTTCCAGGAAGTCCGCGCGCGCATGCGCGAGGTGGACTGCCAGCGCGCGATCCTGGTCGGCCACAACGCGGCCTTCGACCTGGGCTTCCTCAATGCCGCCGTGCGCCGCGTGGGGCACAAGCGCAACCCATTCCACCCCTTCAGCTGCTTCGACACCGCCACGCTGGGCGGCCTGGCCTATGGCCAGACGGTGCTGAGCAAATCCGTGCAGGCCGCCGGCCATGTCTTCGACACGCGCGAAGCGCACTCGGCCATCTACGATGCCGAACGCACGGCCGAACTCTTCTGCACCATCGTCAACCGGTGGCGGAGGCTGGAAACCTTCGAGCGGGAGCACATCGGGCTCGACGTGCTGTAAGGCGCACGGCTGCGCGGGAGACGGAAGGAGAAGCAGGCCCGGCCTGCCATTCCCCGCCCTTCCGCGCCCCAATATGACAGCCTGTCATATCGCTGAAACATTCAGCTCATTTCATTGCAACACGGCGCGCATGAAATAGCGGTCGGGCGGGAATCCCCCGTGACCCTTATCACTAAGGAGCAACCGTGTTGACCTCTAGCAAATATCTGTCCCGCATCGGCTCGACGGCCGTGATCGCGGCGGCCTCGCTGTTCGGCATGTCCGCGCATGCCACGGACATCACCGGCGCCGGCTCCAGCTTCGTCTACCCGGTGCTCTCGAAGTGGTCCGCCGCTTACGCCGAGAAGACCGGCAACAAGCTCAACTACCAGTCGGTCGGCTCCGGCGCGGGCGTCGCGCAGATCAAGGAAGGCACCATCGACTTCGGCGCCACCGACGCGCCGGTGAAGGCCGAAGACCTCGCCAGCTTCAAGCTGGGCCAGTTCCCGGTGGTGGTGGGCGGCATCGTGCCGGTGGTGAACATCCCGGGCATCAAGGCCGACCAGGTCAAGCTCGATGGCGCCATCCTGGCCGACATCTTCCTGGGCAAGATCACCAACTGGAACGACCCCAAGATCGCCGCGCTGAACGCCGGCCTCAACCTGCCGGCCAAGAAGATCACGGTCGTGCACCGCTCGGACGGCTCGGGCACCTCGTTCAACTTCACCAACTACCTCTCCAAGGTCAGCAAGGAGTGGGCGGATAAGGTGAAGTTCGGTACGGCCGTCGAGTGGCCGACCGGCGTGGGCGGCAAGGGCAATGAAGGCGTGTCGCAGTACGTCAAGCAGATCAACGGTTCGATCGGCTACGTCGAGTACGCCTACGCGAAGAAGAACGCCATCGCCTGGGTGGACATGAAGAACGCCGCCGGCCAGTTCGTGGTGCCGAGCGCCGAGTCCTTCGCCGCCGCGGCCGCCACGGCCGACTGGGCCAGCGCCAAGGACTTCAACGTGATCATGACCAACGCCCCGGGTGCGCAGGCGTGGCCGATCACGGCCACCACCTGGGTGGTGATGTACAAGACCCCGAAGAACGCCGAGCACAGCAAGGTCGCCTTCGAGTTCTTCAAGTGGGCGCTGAACAACGGCCAGAACGACGCCGCCTCGCTGGACTATGTCGCCCTGCCGGACACCCTCGTGAAGAAGATCGAGGCGTACTGGGGCAGCGAGTTCAAGCATTGACCGACCCGCGGCGGGCACGCTCCGCCGCCACCGGCACGGACGCCGGGTGCACAACCAGGCCGCCCCCTCGCAGGAAGGGGCGGCCTGTTGCTGAAAGGCGCCGAAGCGGCGCACAACCCATCGATCGGGCGGCGCAGCCGGCCGGCGTTGCCTAGGGAAGCGACATCATGCAAGCGAACGAGGCCGCCGCGGCGCCCCTCACCACCCAGGAAGTCCGAGCGCGGCGCGACGCGCGCGACGACCGCCTGTTCGGCTGGCTCCTCATGGGCTGTGCCCTGCTGGTGCTGGCCTGCCTCCTCGGCGCCGCCGGGGCCACGCTGTGGGGCGGCCGCGACGCGTTTGCCCACTTCGGCCTCGGCTTCCTCACCAGCAGCGAGTGGAACCCCAGCGACGACGTCTACGGCGCAGTGGTGCCGGTCTTCGGCACGCTGGTGACCTCCTTCATCGCGCTGCTCATCGCCGTGCCGGTGAGCTTCGGCATCGCGCTCTATCTTTCCGAAGTCGCGCCGCCGTGGCTGCGCACTCCGGTCGCCTCCGCCATCGAACTGCTCGCGGGCATTCCCTCGATCATCTACGGCATGTGGGGCCTGTTCGTGTTCGCGCCCTTCTTCGCCGACCACATCAAGCCCTGGCTGACCAACTACCTGGGCAACCAGCCGGACGACGGCAAGGTGTCCTGGGTCGCCGAGCACGTTCCCTTCATCGGCAAGATGTTCGGCAACGACAACCCATTCGGCGGCAGCGTGCTGACCGCGGGCATCGTGCTGGCCATCATGATCATCCCGTTCATCTCCTCGGTGATGCGCGAGGTGTTCCAGACCGTACCCACCCGCCTGAAGGAGTCGGCCTACGCGCTGGGCTCCAGCACCTGGGAAGTGGCGTGGGACATCGTGCTGCCCTATACCCGGTCGGCGGTGATCGGCGGCATCTTCCTCGGCCTGGGCCGCGCGCTGGGCGAAACGATGGCGGTGACTTTCATCATCGGCAACAAGATGAAACTCTCGCCCTCGCTGCTCGATCCGGGTGCGTCCATCGCCTCCACCATCGCCAACCAGTTCGGCGAAGCCGCCGGCCTGCAGAAATCCTCGCTGATGGCGCTGGCATTCCTGCTGTTCGTAGTCACCTTCATCGTGCTGATGATCGCCCGCCTGATGCTGCGCCGACTCGCCCACAAGGAGGGCCGCTGATGAAGTCCTCCGCCCTTTACCTGCGACGCCGCATCACCAACGTGGTGGCGCTGGGCCTGAGTTCGCTGGCCACGCTGATCGGCCTCGCCTTCCTGGCGTGGATCCTGTGGGAGACCCTGCGCCAGGGCATCGGCGCAATGAACTGGAACCTGTTCACCAAGATCTCGGTGTACCGCGAGAACGGCGGCCTGGCCAACGCCATGGTCGGCAGCCTGATCCTGAACCTCCTGGGCATCCTCATCGCCACGCCGATCGGCGTGCTGGCCGGCACGTGGCTGGCCGAGTACGCCAATCGCACGAAGCTGGGCGAATCGATCCGCTTCCTCAACGATATCCTGCTGTCGGCGCCCTCGATCGTGCTGGGCCTGTTCGTTTATACGATCGTGGTGCTGCCCACCACGGCGCTCACCAGCGGCAACACTACGTTCTCCGGCCTCGCCGGCGGCATCGCGCTGGCGCTGATCGCCTTGCCGGTGATCGTGCGCACCACCGACGAAATGCTGCGCCTGGTGCCTTCGACCTTGCGCGAAGCATCGCTGTCGCTGGGCATCCCGCAGTGGAAGCTGACCACCCAGATCCTCATGCGCGCCTCGCGCTCGGGCATCATCACCGGCGTGCTGCTGGCGCTGGCCCGCATCAGCGGCGAGACCGCCCCCCTGCTCTTCACCGCGTTCGGCAACAACTTCCTGACCTTCAACCCGATGGACAAGATGCCGAGCCTTCCCCAGGCGATCTACGAGTACACCAAGGACCCGGACCCTGCGATCAACGCCATCGCCTGGGCCGGCGCCTTCGTGATCACCATGTTCGTGCTCGCGTTGAGCCTGCTCTCCCGCCTGATCCTCTCCCGCAACAAGGTGTCCCATGACTGAGTCCGCCGTCGCCGGCATCCATCCGCAGCCCGCTCCCGCGCTGGCGCCGACCAAGCTGCGCGTGCGCGACCTGAACTTCTACTACAACGGATTCCATGCGCTGAAAGGCATCAACATGGATATCCCGGAGAAGAAGGTCACCGCCATCATCGGCCCCTCCGGCTGCGGCAAGTCCACGCTGCTGCGCATCTTCAACCGCATCTACGCGATCTACCCGAAGCTGGAGGCCAAGGGCGAGATCACGCTGGACGGCGAGAACATCCTCGACGCGCGCTATTCGATGAACAAGCTGCGCAGCAAGGTCGGCATGGTGTTCCAGAAGCCGGTCCCGTTCCCGATGACCATCTTCGAGAACGTGGCCTACGGCATCCGCCACCACGAGCGCCTGTCGCGCGCCGACATGGAGATCCGCGTGGAGCAGGCGCTGCGCAGCGCCGCCCTGTGGGACGAAGTGAAGGACAAGCTCAAGCAGAACGCACTGGGCCTCTCCGGCGGCCAGCAGCAGCGCCTGTGCATCGCCCGCGGCATCGCCTTGAAGCCCGAGGTGCTGCTGCTCGACGAGCCGACGTCGGCGCTGGACCCGATCGCCACCGGCCGCATCGAGCAGCTGGTGGAAGAGCTCAAGAGCGAGTACACCATCGTCATCGTCACCCACAACATGCAGCAGGCGGCCCGCTGTTCGGACCTCACCGCCTTCATGTACCTGGGCGAGCTGATCGAGTTCGACCGCACGGAACAGATCTTCACCAAGCCCGGCAAGAAGCAGACCGAGGATTACATCACCGGCCGCTTTGGTTGAGATAGCCAGGATCCCCGTTCTCTGTTCCCCGTTTCACTGCCAGGACCCGACCCATGACCGGCCCTACCAAAGAACACATCATCAAGAGCTACGACGACGAGCTTGCCCGCCTCACCGGCGAAATCGTGCGCATGGGCGAGCTGGCCGTGACGCAGTTGGAGTCGGCCATCGATGTGGTCGAGCGCCGCGACGAACGCGCCGCCCAGCGCGTGGTCGCCAACGATGACGCCATCGACCAGCTGGAGCAGGAAATCAGCCACGACGTGGTGCGCCTGCTCGCGCTGCGCGCGCCGATCGCCAGCGACCTGCGCAATGTGTTCGCCGCGCTGCGCATCGCCGCCGACATCGAACGCATCGGCGACTACGCTGCCAACGTCGCCAAGCGCTCCATCCCGCTGTCGATGGTGGCGCCCATCGCGCCGACCAATGGCCTGGGTTACCTGGCCGAACTGGCCGCCAGCGAAGTGCGCGAAGTGCTGATGGCCTACCGCGACCGCGATGCCGAGCGCGCCTACCAGGTGTGGAAGGACGACGCCGAGCTGGACGAGGCCTACACCGGCTACTTCCGCCAGTTGCTCACCTACATGATGGAAGACCCGCGCAACATCACGCCGTGCACGCACCTGCTGTTCATGGCCAAGAACATCGAGCGCATCGGCGACCACGCCACCAACGTCGCCGAGAACATCTGGTTCCAGGTGCACGGCGAACCGCTCAATGCGCAGCGCAGCAAGCGCGACTTCACCTCGAACCCGGAAATCACCAAGCTGGGCAACAAGGCGGACTGAAGTCCAAGCCGCTCCACAAAAGAAAAGCCCGCCGAACGGCGGGCTTTCTTGCATAGGTAGGTCGGGGGGAGCCAAAGGCGAAACCCGACGTAAGCAGCTGGTGGGTACACCAGCGTTGGGGCTTGCCTGCGGCTCACTCCAGCCTACGCTCGACAGGTCAATGGGCACCGCCAGTGAGCTTCAGCCCGATGATCCCGGCGAAGATCAGCGCCACGCAGAGCAATCGCGCCGGGGTGGCGGGATCGCCGAACAGCACGATGCCGAGAATCACGGCGCCGACCGCGCCGATGCCGGTCCACACGGCGTAGGCGGTGCCGATCGGCAGGGTCTTCACCGCCAGCGCGAGCAGGATGAGGCTGGCGACCATCGCCGCCACGGTGCCCACGGTGGGCCAGAGGCGGCTGAAGCCTTCCGTGTATTTCAGTCCGATCGCCCAGCCGATCTCGAACAGGCCGGCGAGCACGAGGTAGATCCAGGGCATGACAGTCTCCTTGGGAGCCGTCGACGCGCGGCTGCGCGCGCGGACAGGCTTCCGACACAGCAGCAGGGCCGTCCCCGCGGGAGAATGGTCGAGCGGGGTCGTCCCCGCAAGCCGGCAGGCGCCGGAAGCCCGTCATGCTACCAAGACGGAACCAGCGGCTCCTGACCCATCGTTCAGCTGGTGATCCTGCGCTCCACGTCGCGCAGCTCGCGGCGCACGCGCGCGCTGTTGGCGATGCCATAGATGCCGATCACCAGCCACGCCACCTGCATCACGAAAGCCGACGCATTGAAGTTGCCGAACAGCAGCGACAGCATCACGCCGACCGCCCCCAGCACGTTCATCAATTGGTAGACCAGTCCGTTGCCGTGCAGCTTGCGCGCCTGCAGCAGCAGGAAGGCCAGCAGCACCAGGGCCACGCCGACGTAGCCAGCCCAGTCATGCCACAGGATATTCATCGCTTCGCACTCCTTTGACGCAGGGCTTCGAACAGCACGACACCCGTGGCGACGGAAACGTTGAGGCTTTCCATCGGCCCCGGCATGGGGATCTTCGCGACGAAATCGCAGGTCTCGCGCGTAAGGCGGCGCATGCCCTCGCCCTCGCTGCCCAGCACCAGCGCCACGGGCCCCTTCAGGTCGATGTCGTAGATGGAGGTGTCGGTATCGCCGGCCAGGCCGGTGATCCACACGCCGGCATCCTTCAGCGTCCGCAGCGCGCGCGCCAGGTTCGTGGCGGCTACCAGCGGTACGCGGTCGGCGCCACCGGCCGAGGCGCGGCGCACTACCGGCGTGAGCCCCACGGCGCGATCCTTCGGC
Source organism: Dyella sp. BiH032 (assembly GCF_031954525.1). NCBI lineage: Bacteria > Pseudomonadati > Pseudomonadota > Gammaproteobacteria > Lysobacterales > Rhodanobacteraceae > Dyella > Dyella sp. BiH032. The sequence goes on along the minus strand of NZ_CP134867.1, from coordinate 1,900,655 downwards.
ACGACCACGGCGGTGGCCTTCGCCGCCGCCGCGCTGCGCAGGCAGGCGCCGAGATTGTGCGGATCGGTGACGCCGTCCAGCACCAGCACCAGCGCATCCGGCCCCGCCTGCGCAAGCAGGTCGGGCAGATCGTTCTCGTGGGCCATCGGCGGCGCCTCATAGCGCGCCGCCACGCCCTGGTGGCGCGCTTCGCCGGCGAGCTTGTCCAGCTGCTCGCGCGGTCGATGGTGTACCGGAATGCGCAGCGCCTTCGCACGCTCCGCCAGCTCATGCACGCGCGCGTTGCGCTGGCCGTTCTCGACCAGCAGCTCCCGCACGCGCTCGGCGTCGTTGCTCAACGCGCCTTCGATCGGGTTGATCCCGACGATCCAACTCTCGCTCATCGCTTGCCTTTGCCTTTGCCGGGCCGGGGCTTGCCGGACGCCCGTCCGCCCTTGCCCGGCGCGCCGCCCTTGCCTTGCGGGGGTCTGGCGCCGCCGGTGGTTTTCGCCTTGGCGCCGCCCGCCTTGCGGGACGGCGGCGCCGCATCGCGCGCATTATCGCGCGCCGACGCGGGATTGTGCCCCTGGACCCGCGGCAGCTTGGGCAACGAATAACGCTCCCCGGCCTGCGCGTAGTCGTAGGCGCGGGCCGGACGCGGCGGCGGCGCAGAAGCCTCGCCCTTGTTCACCAGGCGGAAATCGATCTTGCGGTCCTCCAGGCTGGCGCGCAGCACCTGCACGCGCACGTGGTCGCCCAGGCGGAACTGCGCGCCGCTGCGCTCGCCCTTCAGCAGATGCCTGATCGGATCGAAGTGGTAATAGTCGTTGGACAGCTGGCTGATGTGCACCAGCCCGGATACCTTCGACTCGGTCAGCTCCACGAACAACCCGAACGAGGTCACGCCGGTGACGGTGCCCTCGAACTCGCTGCCGACGTGCTTGGACATCCAGGCGCACTTGAAGCGCTCGTCCACGTCGCGCTCGGCTTCTTCCGCACGGCGCTCGCGCTGCGAGCAGTGCACGGCCATGGCCGCCATCTTCCCGGGGCTGTAGACGTAGTCCGCTGGCTTGCCGCCCTCTAGCGCGTAGCGGATCGCGCGGTGTACCAGCAGGTCCGGATAGCGGCGGATCGGCGAGGTGAAGTGCGCGTACGCATCCAGCGCCAGGCCGAAATGGCCGCGGTTCTCCGGCTGGTAGGCGGCGAGGCTCTGCGCGCGAAGCAGCACGGACTGCACCAGTTCGCGCTCGGGGCGATCCTGCACCATGCGCAACAGGTCGGCGAAATCACCGGGCGTCACGTCCTCCAGCGGGGGCATGCGCAGTTTGAACTCGCGCAGGAACTGCTGCACGTCCTCGTACTTCTCTTCCGGCGGCGGCTCGTGCGCGCGGAACAGCGCCGGAATGCGCTTCTTCTCCAGGAACTTCGCCGCCTGTACGTTGGCGGCGATCATGCATTCCTCGATCAGTTTGTGCGCATCGTTGCGCTGCGTGGCGCCCATCGATACGACGTCGCCGGTATTGTCGAGGCGGAACTTCACCTCGGGCGTCTCGAAGTCGATTGCGCCGCGGCGCCGGCGCTGCGCGGCCAGCAGCTTGTAGAGACCGTGCAGGTTCTCCAGCTGCGGCAGCACGTCCGCCAGCTCCTGGCGGGCATCCGGGTCATTCAGGCCGATGGCCTGCCACACGCGGTCATAGGTGCAGCGCGCGTGCGAGTACATCACCGCGCTGTAGAACTTCGAGCGGGTGACCTCGCCTTCCGTATCCACGGTCATGTCGCACACCATGCACAGGCGCTCGACCTTGGGGTTGAGCGAGCAGATGCCGTTGGACAGCGTCTCAGGCAGCATCGGCACGACGAAGCCGGGGAAGTAGGTGGACGTGCTGCGTTCGTAGCCCTCGCGGTCCAGCGCGCTGTCCACGCGCACGTAATGGGACACGTCGGCAATCGCCACCACCAGGCGGTAACCGCCGCCGCGCTTCGGTTCCGCGTAGACCGCGTCGTCGAAGTCACGTGCGTCGGCGCCGTCGATGGTCACCAGCGGCAGCGCGCGCAGGTCCACCCTGCCCTCGCGCTCGGCGGCCGTCACCTTCGGCTCGACCTGCTCCGCCGCGCGGATCACATCGGCCGGCCATTCGCGCGGCAGGTCGTAGCTGGCGATCGCCATCTCCACCAGCAGCGACGGCTCCAGGCGTTCGCCCAGCACCGCGAGGATGGAGCCCATCGGCCCGCGGTAAGGCGTGGGCGGATCGGTGATCTCGGCCACCACAATCTGGCCGTTGCGCGCGCCCTGTTCCTGGCCGGGCTTGACCAGGATGTCCTGATGCAGGCGACGGTCGTCCGGCACCACCATGGTGACGCCGTTCTCCACCACCACGCGGCCGACCAGCCGCGGCGAACGCCGCTGCAGCACTTCGACGATGGCACCCTGCTTGCGGCCGCGCCGGTCCAGGCCGACCACGCTCACCAGCGCGCGGTCGCCATGCAGCACCTGGCGCATCTGCTGGGGCGAAAGGTAGAGGTCATCCTCGCCGTTGTCGGGGCGGAGGAAACCGTAGCCCTCGGCGTTCGCGATCACCTGGCCCGGGATCAGGTCCAGCTTGTTGGTAGGCGCGTAGCCGCCGCGCCGGCCGAGCAGCAGCTGCCCGTCGCGCACCATCGCGCCCAGGCGCTTGCGCAGCGCGTGCAGATCGTATTCGTCATGCAGCTGGAGGGCCTCGGCGATGCGCGCCTCGGTCAGCAGTTCGCCGCGCTCGGCCAGCAGGGCGAGGATCGCTTCGCGGCTCGGGATGGGACGCTCGTAACGCTGGGCCTCGCGTTCGGCGTGAGGATCGTGCGCCGCCGCGGCCTTGCCCGGTTTGGAAGGCGGGATCGCGCGCTTGCGCGGCGCCGGGGCCTCCGGGGCGGGCGCACCCTGGCGGCGGTTGTTCTTGCGGCCGGCACCGGCCGGCTTGTCCTGGTTTTTTCTGGTCACTTATTGGCCTTGATGAGAGCGCCGCCGTCGGTCATGACGCGGCGCGATGAAAAAGCGGTGAAAGAATAGTTGACAACTCTTAGCCCCATCCCTAATCTACGCGGCTCACGCAGCTCGCTTCGCGAAGCGCGGGACACCTGCCCAGGTGGCGGAATTGGTAGACGCACTAGTTTCAGGTACTAGCGGGTAAAACCGTGGAGGTTCGAGTCCTCTCCTGGGCACCAATGATAGACGAAGCCCGCAGCGATGCGGGCTTCGTCGTTTTCGGGGTCCGGCCACGCGCTCGGTCCTTCCCTGCCGAACGGGCACGGCTCATCTTTTCGAAGCGACCTCTGCGTGCGCTCAACCCGCATCGACACGGCCGGCATCAAGACGGCACCGGCGAACTGGCTCCGCCGACGCCTCGCGAAACTCGGCAAGTCTCTTAAGCGCCTCTCGATTGATAAACCCATTCCTTGGGCCCCGTGACTCGTTGCCACTGCGCTTCCTCGCACGGCCCATTCACGCCGGACGGACAAGTGGTTTCCCGGCTGGTGGCCTTGCTTGAGATCTGGGTGCGGCCATATTGGAGAGTCAGCCCACCGCCGACTCCGATCACCGTGAGCCGGTTCTCCACCCCGCTCGGCGGCGTATCGGCGATCAGGGCCTTGGCCATGGAGGCGCCGTCGAGCTTGGCTTCCGTGAAATCGGCGCCCAGCAGGCACGCGCCGTTCAACTGCGCCTGGCGCATGTACACACCGTTGAACTTGCAGTTGACCAGGCAGGCCATTGCGAAGATAACGCTATCCATCGCTTTGGCCCCGCTGAAATTCAGTCCCCCCAGATAGGCCCCGCTGAAGTCGGCGCCATTGAGCGTGGCCTCGGTCACCGTTGCGTTGTTGCCATAGAACCGGACTCCACCCAGATTGGCGCCATGCGTGCTCTCGGTGCCCTTGTCCAGATAGGCACGCGAGAAGTCGGCGTTGACCAGCACGGCATAGCTCAGATTCGCGCGGATGGACAACGTGGATCCGCCCTCCTTGTCCGTGATGGAATCCAGCCGTGCCGAATCGAACTTGGCATAGCTGAGGCTCGCATTCGAGAGATTGACTCCGTGCAGAATGGCTCTGCTGAAGATCGCTTCATCGAGAAACGCTCCTGGCAATTCCGCCCGGCGCAGGTCCGCCTCCGTGAAGTTGGGCCCAACGTCCGATATCGCGTTGTGCAGCTTGATACGCACCATGCGCGCAAAGCTGAAATTGGCACCGGTCAGATCCATCTGCTCGGGCAACGCAAAGTCGTCGGGGAAGATGGTGTACTCCGCACAGAAATTCTTCATGGTCCGCGGGCGGCCATCGATCACGGCTTCCGTCAAGTCCAGCATGCGCCAGTTCGTTTCGCCGATGACCGCAAGCGGCAGATGGGCACGGCGAAACAAGGCGCGCCGCGTTCCGTCGCCCGGCTTGGCAGCGGGATCCTTGTGGAACTCCGGTCGCACGGGAATCGTGGCATAGCGCAGATCGCAGCCACAGAAATCGATCTCATACAGTACGGCGCTCGTGAAATCGGCTTTCTTGTCGATCGATGCGGGCAAGGCGAACTTCGCGTCCTCGAAGCATGCCCTGGTGAGGACGGCTTCCCTGAAATTCGCGCCGGCGAGGCTGGCCTTCGCGAGCTTGGCGCTCGTCATGCTGCTCTTGGCGAATATCGCGCCGCCCGCATCGGCGCCATCGAGCCGCGCCTCCGCGAGGTCCGCCTTGCCCAGGTCGGTGCCGCGCAGCTTGGCGTTCTGCAAGCTGGCCTTGTCGAGCTTCGCACCGACGAACTTCGCGCCGCTCAGATCGCAGCCGTCGAATATCGCGGAGCTGAGCGTCGCCTTCTCGAACGAAGGCGAGCCGTAGCGGGGATCGAAGCTCTCCTTGGTGAACCTGACATGGGGAAATTTGGCTTCAACGGCTTGCACGCCGCTGAATTGGGCACGCGCGACGTTGGCTCCGGTGAAGTCCGCGCCGCCGAGATCCGCACCGATAAAGCCCGTGGCTTCGCAATGTGCGCCGCGGAAGTTGCAGTCGTTGAGCTTCGCGCCGGCGAAATCGGCCTGGAGCAGGTGCGCGCCGGCGAACGACAGGCCTTTCCGGCAAAGCTGCTTCAGCCCCCTCACGTAGCGGAGATCCGCGTTCTCCATGGTCTGGTGGTTCCACAGCTGGATCGGGTCGAGCTGCCACGGCTGTTCGTCGAAGAACCCCTGCGGCGGCAGCCACAGCGTCATTCCCGACCTGGACATCACCCCCATCAGGTAGCGGTCGGCTTTGCGGTGCCGCAGCCGGATCCCTCCCTGCGCGGGCATCTGCATGCCGAACACGGTCGCGTTGCGGTAATCGACAGTGGTAAGCGCGTACACAGCGTCCGCTACCCCGGGCACCCCGATGAAGCCGCCGGGGATCGGCACCGCGTCGTGCGTGACCTGCAAGATCACGCCCTGATCGCGTTCTCCGGCGGATGGCACGGCATACAGCGCGAGCACGACCGCCTTCCCCGGCTCGGTGGTGAAACTCAGAGCCGGGCTTCCCTTGTCGCCGGCCAGATACTGCCGGTTCGGCGTCACCTGCAGTGACAGCCTGTACTTGCCGACGAACTGGAACGGAAAGTCGCCCAGGGGAGCCATCCCGGCGTCCCCTGCTTCAATGCCCCCCATGCCCGCACCGCTCACGTGGATGGCGCTGGCGGGATCCACAGGCTCACCGACGGCTCGGTGCGCCCATCCTTGCCGAGGATCACTTCGTAGTTGAGCGTGAACATGTTACGCAACAGATCCACCGTGATCTTGTCGGCCGCCACCCGCGGCGTGGACACCAGGAACGTGCCGTCCGGCTCATAGATGTCGACCATGTAGTTGTCCGCATGAGCCGTGTCGCGATACCGCAGCACGTACAGGTAACCCTTGGCCTCCACCGCGAGATCGAGGTAGATCGATTTCTCCGGCTCGTGCAACGCCATCGTGGAGAGCTTGGCGCCGCCGCGAGGATTCTTGAAATAGGCCACGGGCTTGCCTTCGATGTCGAAGGCCTGGACGCGGTGATTCCCGCCTTCGAGGATCAGCACGCGGCCGTCCAGGCCCGTCGCGATCGCGCGTGGCCCGTTGAGCATGCCTTCGCGCAGGCCCTCGCCCGCCGCCATCGTCGCGATCGGCGCTTTGTCATCCGTGGTCGGCGCTTTCGGCAACGGCAGGATATAGATCTTGTGCGTGCTGTAGTTGATGCCGAGCACGATGCCCTGCGGGTGCAGGATGTACCGGTCCATCGGCAGGGGAAAGCGCCCCCAGCTCTCATTGCTGCGCGTGGCGAAGGCCGGGGGCTTGCCGCCATAGGTCAGCGCCATGCGGCGCAGGTGCATGCCTCCGGCCGGACTCCGCTCGACGTGGAAATCGCCCCGGCTGGAGTCGGCGAAAAAGTTGCGGCCGCTGCCGTCCTGCGGGCTCGCCACGTCGTAGAACACGCCCGGCGCATTGTTGAAGCCCACCGGCGGCCGCGCATAGGCGCTGCCCGGCCCTTCCAGGGTGGACAGGTTCTGCATCGTGTACATGGACTGATTGGTCGGCGCCGTGGCCACGTCGTCGAGCGGCTGATTGAGCCCGGTCGCCTGCCAGCTGTAGGCCATCATCGCCGGCCGCTGGGCCGTGGTGATCGAAAGCCATCGCTGGATCGCCTTCCCCTGATGCGGCGATGGCGTGAGCGCAGTGGCCGTGGGCGGCGTCTTGGTCGCCAGCCAGTAATAGCCGCGCGCGGCCGGATCGTAGGCGATCTTGGAAGCATGCGAGTACACCGACGTCTTGCTCAGCGGCACCTCGTTGGTGACGATCTCCAGGCCGTCGATGACCAGGGTCGCGTCGTGCGTGCCCTTGGCTTCGATCCACGGCGTCTCGCCCTGGCCGGCCTGCCAGCCGTTCGCCGCGTAGAAGAACACATAGACCTTGAGCCGCCCGCCGGCGGGCACCTTATCGAAGGTCACCTTGATCGGCTTGCTCCAAGGCGGCCCGTTCTCCAGCTTGAAGGTCTGCTTGGGCAGCGTCGCTCCCTTGTCGTAGACCACACTCACTTCGTAATATGTCGCCAGGTCCGGGAAACGGTGATAGTTGTGGTCCGGCACCAGCGTGACCGCCAGGTCGATGGCGCGCGTGATCTCCGCGTGGAACACCCATGGCGACGACGCCACCTCGATGCTGGTCTGCGCCAACTGCGCCGCCGTCACCGCCGCGCTGACCACGGTGGTGAACACGTTGAAGAACGGCACCGCGCGCGCGGCCATGCCCTCGGCATATTTCTGCAGCAGGTACTGGCCCAGCGCCGTGGCCGGCGACAGCAGCATGGGCCCCAGCATGACCGCCACGTCCTTGAACGCCCCGGACGGGTCCTGCGATGTGCCGATATAGGTCGCCGAACCGCCCGCGACCAGGAAACCGGCCACCGCGCACACCGCGAACAGCACCGGCTTGTTCGCGATCAGCTTGAGCATCGGCTCGGAATTGGACACCGCCGTGCCTGCGATCAGCAGGACCAGCGGCACCGCCATTTCGACCACGACGGTCAAGGTCAGGCCGATCGGACAGGTCGCCGGATCGTAGCTGCCGCCGCTGCCCAGGCCGCCGAAATACACCTGGATCGAGCGCGCGTCCTGCGGCACGGGAATCGAGACGCGGGTCGTGTCCGCCTCCAATGGGATGGCGAATACCGTTCGCACGGGCGGGATCACTTCGAGGAACTTGGTGTTGGCATCCTGCTGGAAGATGGGGCGCAGGCCGGCGGGGATCTTCTCGGACCAGTCCTTCGGCGCGATCACCTTGCCGTCGCCGTCCATATAGCGGACGCAGGCGGAAAGATGCCGCAACCAATGGTTGCGGCACGACAGCGTCAACGTGCCATGGCCACTGTCGTCCACGATGCTGAAGGGCCGCACCGCCTTGCCGCGCTCTCCCACCGCGCCGATGCCCAGCACGCCGCTGGGCGAACTGCCCAGCTGCCGGCCGGTGATGGCGAACGTCAGCGCCGTGCGCAGGTCGTTGAGCTGGAACGTGCCGCTGGCGGACGCTCCGCTCTCCACCGGCGGCACCGCCGAGGCTCCGCTGAAGACAGCCTCGAACTTGACGTCCTTGCCGTCTTCCACCTTGCCGACCGGCGACAGCTGCGCGCGCAATACGCCGGTGGGATGCGCCGGCGTGGACAGCTGCACGAACACGCGTCCGGCGAGCAGATCCTTGACCAGATCGGGCGTCAGCGCCGTAGCGCCGGGATCGGTGCTCATCCAGATGTCTTTGGTGCTGAACTCTTCTTTCGCCTTCGGGCCGTCGTACTTCAGCTCCGACTCGATCGTCAGGCCGCTGCCCGGCGTGCGGTTGGCCAGCGCCCAGCGATAGGGGCCGGCGCCAAATGACGTCGAAACGGCTACTGCGTCCGCCTCGCCCAGCACGACCGAATGCGGCGCCGTGCCATCCGCTGCCTTGGCCTGGTATCCGTTGGTGGGTTCGCCGTACTGCTGCGACCATTTCACCTCGCGCAGGAACTCGTCATCCTTCACCAGCTTGACCGCGAGCGCCAGCGTGCCGCCGATGGCGCGGCGAACGGAAGGATGGACGATACGGGTGAATACCTCCTTGCCCTCGTGATCGAACAGCGGCTTGCCGTCGGGGCCGACGGCGCGCTCGGTCCTGGCCCATCGATCGCCCAGGGTCTGGATCGCATCCACCAGCTCACCGGTGCGCATCAGGGCGGTCCGTACGCAGGCATCCAGAATGTAGCCGGGCTTGTCGTCCTGGCCGTTCTTGCCATCGAGATAAAGAATGTCCGGGTGCATGAACAGCAGCGACACCGCCGACTCGAACGGTGTCTGCCATGCATCGATGTCGTCGGGGTACGGATCGACGGTGTCGCCATCGGCCTTCAGCAAGTGAGCGAACCGCGCCAGCTTCGGATGGACATCCCACAGTGGCGTGGCGCGCCGGCGAAGATGGTCCACGGCCTTGCGCATGCCGGCGCGTGGCACATGGATGCCCATATGAACGGTGTGCTCGGCCATGACGCCATCGACCTCGACCGGTCGTGTCACCTCCATCAGCGCCACCGCGTCGCTGGGCAAGGGCACGTCGGCGTAATGGCTCAGTTCCTCATCGGATGCGTGGCGCAGGAAGCCATGCGCCCTGCGCGCTTCCAGGCGCGTTTGCGCGGTATGTCGCTGCAGTGGGTAGCGCTGCAGGCATACGTTCAAAGTCAATGCCTGCTCGGCTTCCGAAGCGGGCAGGCTGAAATGCAGGAGATGCGACTCAGTGGGTCGCAACGACGGCGTACTCATGTGAATTCCCCCTGGAGAACGTTGCGTTTCGGTCCTTGGAACATGCAACGCGCGACATCGGCCGGCTCGTCCATCGCAACGGGCTCCTCGCCGGCCGACTCCGTGTGCATATCGGCCTCAGCATAAGGAGGCCGGTATCCGGCAGAAGCCCTCCGGCCGAAAAGTGAGACGCACGGTCAAGCCGCTTTCTTGCCTTGGGCTCGCGCCGGACCAGCCCGCTTACCCGGGCGAATCCAAATAGCTGCCAAGGACAGCATGTCCATGGGGAGCCGCTTCGTGCCTCGCGCCTGGGCGAGTCCACACGCCGTGCACAGGGCCTTTGTATAGTCGGCCGCGGGAATCGGGGACGGCCCGCGGACGAACGCGCCGGGCCGTGGAAACAGGGGGACGTGCCCGGCTCGCGGCGCGCGCCGCCCGGCATGCGAACAGGACGCCACCGTGGGATCGCCGCATTTCGATCGCGCTTACTCCGACACCATGCGGCAGGCCCTGGCCAGCCATCATGACAAGGACGCTTACCTGCATGCCGCGTGGGCCGGCGCCGATTCGTCGCCGCTCGTCCGCCAGCACTTCAGCGTGGCGAACGAAGCGACCGCGCTGCAGATGCTGGCCTGGAGCGATTACGTCGGCCGCATCCTCGAAGTGCCGCTGTCGCGCACGCAGGTAGCCAACGGTTTCCGCGGCGAGATCGATACCTATGCGCTGCCGGACATGATCTATCTGGACAGCCGCACCGATCCGATGTCGCAGCTGCGCACCGGTGCGCGCATCTCCCGCGACAGCCTGCGCGACTACGTCTTCCACGTGACCGTCGAGGGCATCGCCGAAACCGTCACGGGCGGTGCACCGCAAAAATCGACGCAGTTCACCCCGGGCATCCTGGCACTGGACATGAGCCAGACCATGCATATGAAACGCCCCACCCGGGCCCGCGTGCTGGCGTTCTTCCTGCCGCGCGCCGTGGTGGAGGCGGCGATTCCCGACGCCGAGTCGATCCACGGCCGCGTAGTCGCCTACACCACGCCGCTTGCCGCCCTGCTGCGCGATCACCTAGCGATGCTCTACCGCGACCTGCCTGCGATGAGCGACACCGCCGCCGCCGCGCAGTTGCGCATCTGCGTCCAGCTGATCCTGGCCGCCTTCCAGAAGCAGCGACGGCTGAGCGACAGCGTCCGCACGGTCGCCCGCGCGGCCATGCTTGGGCGCATCCGGCGCTATGTGCAGGACAACCTCTATTCGGCGGAACTCACGCCCGACAAGATCCTGAGCATCTTCCCGCTGGCCCGGCCCACGCTGTACCGGATGTTCGAGCACGAGGGCGGCATCTATGCCTACATCCGCAACTGCCGCCTGCGCGAAGCCGCCGAAGCCCTGGCGCGCCCGCCTGCTGTGGCGGTGACGAACCTCGCGTCGAGTCTGGGTTTCGGCAGCCACTCCGACTTCACGCGCGCGTTCCGCCGCGCGTACGGGATAGCGCCGCAGGAGTTCAGGTCCATGGGATTGGAGTGGTTGCCCGGCTGATGCGAGCTGCACACGCCAGGCACCAGGCACCGTCCTTCGCCGTCAATCGGCGAACGCGTCCACCCCATCCACCAGCCGCTTCGCCAACCGCGGCTGCGCGAACTGTTCCAGCCACCATGCCAGCGCGCGTCCTTCGTGATCGCCACGCCAGGCGACGTAGAGCACGTTCGGCTCGCGCGGATCGGCGGTGCGCCTGGCGACCAGCTCGCCGCGCTTGAGCAGCGAAGCCACGCGCTGCTTTGGCAACCAGCCCACGCCCAGGCCTTCGCGCTGCGCCATGATCTTGGCCTGCATGCTCGGCACCGCCAGCACCTGCTGGCCACCCTGCACGCCATAGGCGCGCCCCGGCGACAGGCGCGAGGTATCGGCCACCACCACAGCCCGGTGGGCCAGGATCGCGTCGCGTCCCAGCGGTTCCTTCGCCTTCGCCAGCGGGTGCCGCGGCGATACGGCGAACACCCATTCCATGGCTCCCAGCTCGCGCCAACGCAGGTTGGGCATGGAAGGCGGCTCGTTGGTCGCCCCGACCACGACGTCCGCACGGCCATCGCGCAGGGCTTCCCAGGTGCCACCGAGCACCTCGTGGGTGACGCGCAGGCTGACGCCCGAAGCCAGTGCGTCGAACGCGCGGATCACCGGCAGCAGCGTGGCGAATTCCAGAAGTTCGTCGGTGACGATCCACAACCGGTCCTCCCATCCGCCCGCCACTTGTTTCACGCGGCGGCTCAGGCGCGCGGATTCCAGCGTCAGCCGCGCCGCTTCCTGCGCCAGCAGTTGTCCTGCCGGGGTGAGCTGCAGGCGATAGCGGCGGCGGTCGAACAGCAGCGCATCGAAGCGTGCCTCCAGTTGCCGGGCCGCGTGCGACACCGTGGAAGGCGCCTTGCCCAGCCGCGCGGCGGCACGCGACAGACTGCCGCTTTCGCGGATGGCTTCAAGCAAGGCCAGCTCGTCGTCCGACAGCATGGAAATTCCCGGTGCGTGCGATGTCTGGCGATGCTACGGCAAAGGTTGCACGGTGGCTTCTACCGCCCGGCCGACTCGTGCGGATGCGTCGCACATCTTCGTCGAAAAGACGGCACGGCTCCCGGCCGCGGCGGGCGCAGCATACGTTCCAGATCAAACACCCACCTGGAGACCACCATGAAACGTTTCGCCAACCAGACCGTACTTGTCACCGGCGGCAGCAGCGGCATCGGCCTTGCCGCCGCCAAGGCATTCGCCGCCGAGGGCGCGCGCGTGATCGTTACCGGCCGCGACGCCGCTGCGCTGGAGAAAGCCGCCGCCGATATCGGCCCCGGCACGCTCGCCATCCGCAGCGACGCCGGTAACGTCGCCGCCGCACGCGAACTCGCCGCCACGCTCGCGGGGCAGGCTGTGCGGCTGGACGCGGTCTTCGTCAACGCCGGCGTCGCCCGCTTCGCCCCGTTCGCCGATGTGCAGGAGAACTTCTGGGACGACATGTTCGACATCAACGTCAAAGGTGCCTACTTCCAGATCCAGGCCTTGCTGCCGCTGCTCAACCAGGGCGCGTCCATCGTGCTCAACGGCTCGATCAACGCGCATATCGGCATGCCGGCATCGTCGGTGTATGCCGCCAGCAAGGCCGCGCTGATTTCGCTCGCCAAGACGCTGTCGGGCGAACTGCTGCCGCTAGGCATCCGCGTGAACGTGGTCAGCCCCGGCCCGATCGGCACCCCGCTGTACGGCAAACTGGGCCTGGATGCGGCAACGCTGGAAAGCACGGCCGCGCAGATCCAGGGCCAGGTGCCGCTGGGCCGCTTCGGCACGTCCGAGGAGCTGGCCACCACCGTCCTGCACCTCGCCTCGCGCGAATCGGCCTTCATCGTCGGCACCGAGATCATTGTCGACGGCGGCATGAGTCAGCTGTGAGCGCCGCTTGCCTGCGCCCTCCGCGTCAGTGCAACCGCGCTTTTCGCCGGAAGAACTGACCGATCTCACGCTGCTGGTGGTGGCGATCAGCGGAGGGAACCGCTTCGCCATCGCATCGCGCAAGCCGCCTGCGTGATGCCTGCGCCGGCCTGGCTTGGGTCGGGCGCGATGCCGATTCGGCCTACAACGATTCCCCCAGCACTTTGACGATGAGGTTGATGGCTTCGTCGCTGCGATACACGCGATGCCCCGACGTCACCGTCGTGGTGGATACCGCGCCGGGCAGGAAGGCGCTCTCCAGCGGCACCACGCCATCGCCGGGTACCGCTTCGCCGGGCAGGCTTCCGGCGATGGTGTAGTAGCGGATGCCCGGTGCCGGCAACAGCGCCCAGGCGGCGCGGCTCACCGGCTGATCGGTACGAAGCGTGCTGATGCTGGTGAGGCCGCGCTCGCGATAGCTGCGCAGCACTTCCGGCCGGAACGCCTGGGCGTCGTTCTTCACCAGGTTCGCCAGCGCGTCCAATTCGAAGCCGCTGGACTTCACCACGCGCAGCGCCAGCCGGCCGAGGAAGTCGCCGGCGGCGGGACTGCCGTGGTGCGGCGAAGCCAGGAAGAACGCGGTATCCACGCCGGGATACGGAGCGAAGTAGAACAGCTTGCGCACGGTAGAAAGGTCCGCCGGATCGCCGTGCACTTCATCAGCCGGGACCGCAAACGCGGCCTGCCAGATGGCATCGCCGCTGTCGGCGGCGAGCAGCCGCGCGATCACGCCGCCCATGCTGTGCCCCACCAGCACCACATGCCTGCGCGCGGGCGCCTGGCCGCCCGGATCCAGCGCGGCCCAGGCTTCGTCCAGGAAGCCCTGCACCCGCAGGCGCGACACGAGCACCGGCGCATTGGTCTGGTAGACCACATGCCACACTTGATAGCGCGCCCGCAGCGCCGGTGTGCCCTGGATGCGGTTGGTCAGGCGCGTCCACACCAGCGGGCTGCCGCCCAGGCCGTGCAGCATCACGATGGGGATCTTGTCCGGGTCGTAGTCCTCCAGCAGATACACGCCCTGCCGCATCCCGATGTCCTTGCCGTTGACCAGCAGGTTGCGGATCGCCAGCTGCTTGAGCTGCGACGCGTCCGCCAGCATGGCGTACGGCGCGGTGGTGTCCTGCGACAGGGCGTAGGCGCGGCCGCCGACCGTCACGCTGCCGAGCGCCAATGGATCGGCGAAAACCAGGCGCGGCACGCCCTCTGTGTCGGCCTCGACCCAGGCCACGGCGGCACGGGTGACCCCTTCCGGAGGAATCAGGCGGCACTGGGGCGAGCCGTTGCAACGGGGCGTGGAAGCGACCAGCGCCACGCCGAAGCCGTTGGTGGCGAAGCGCTGGCCGAAGGCCAGGTCGGACACCGGGATGCGATCGGCGCGCTCGAACGCGGGCGGGCCGGCCAGGCCCGGCGACAGCCCGCGCAGCTCCACGTCCAGCGGAAGGCCGCCGACGTCGAGCGTACGGCGGGTCCAGCGCATCGGCTCGGTGGCCAGCAGGATATCGAGCAACCGGCCCGTGCATTGCGTGTCCAGCGCCAGCGCATCTTCCGCGCGCGGACCGGCGTCGGCCGCCACGCGATACGCGTCCGCGGCGCAGCGCAGCCAGGCGCGCGCCGCGCGCTCGGCGGACGATTGCCGCGCGGCCTCCATCGCCCAGCTCCTGGCCGTGGCCAGGGTCACGGCAGGGACGTGCGCCGCCGGGGCCAGCCGTCGGACCGGCGCGCCGCAGGCCGCCAGGGCGCAGGCCAGCGCCGCCAGCCCGAGAACCCGCCAGATTCGCCGATCTTCTTCGCTACGCATGGCGCACCCCGCCGACGCGATGTGCCCAGCCGGACGTCAGGCCCGGGCGGGCGGCCCTTTCAGCTCGATCATGTTGCCCTGCGGATCGTACAGATACAGCGAGGGCCCCTCGCCTTCCGCGCCATAGCGCGAACCGGCGTCGCCCACGCGCACACCGTGCGCCTCGAGGTGGACGCGGATGGCGGCCTCATCGTAGCCCTCCACCGCCAGGCAGATATGGTCCACGTTGTGCCCTTCCCGGCCAGGCGCCGCGCCGCCGGCGCGGCCCAGCTTGCCGTCCATGGTCACCAGGTCGATCAGCGAAGCCCCCGCGCGCAGCTGGACCAGGCCGATCTCGTCCTGCCGCCGCTCCACCGTGCAGCCGAGCACGCGGCAGTAGAAGTCCTGCATGGCGGCGGCATCGATGGCGCGCAGCACGATATGGTCGAGCTGGCGCAGGCGGAACGGGGGCTGGGGCATGAGATACACCTCGGTGGGGGATGCGGCGCACGCTACTCCGCTGCGCCGGTGGGAACGCGCAAGTTTTCGTTAAAACCGCCCCTCCGCCAAGCCTCTGCCTCGCTCCCTCTCTCCTCCGGGGAGAGGGCTGGGGAGAGGGGCCGGCCGGAGTGGTGAGAGTCGTGAGTGCAGGGCCGCGACAGGCCCGAAAGTTCTTTTCCGCCCTGTAGAAACAGCATCGCCAGAGCGCCCCCTCATCTGGAGTGGCCGAAGCGAATCCCCGCGGGACCGCCACCTGCAGGTTGGGTATAATCGCCACCTTTGAAGGCGCGGTGGGAGAAGCGGACACGTCCGCTGCCGAAGGCGCAACGCCCGTAATCGCTCAGGCTCCCATACCACCGCCGCTTGCGGAACAACTCTGGAGAGACCGGTTAGATCCGGCGCCGAAGGGGCACGAAGCGCTCGCGCTTCCAAACTCTCAGGCAAAAGGACAGAGGGGCGCCTGACGTGCGGCACGCACGTCACCCTTGGACGCCTCCGTCATGACCCAGAACGCCTCCCCTTCCCTGCGCGACCTCGAGCACCACGAAGCCTTCATCGAACGGCACATCGGCCCCAACGACGCCGAGATCGCGCACATGCTGCGCGTGGTCGGCCACGCTTCGCTGGAAGCGATGACCGACGCCATCGTGCCGGCCCAGATCAAGTCCGCCGCCCCGCTGGCGCTGCCGGATGCCATGACCGAAGTGGACGCGCTGAAGAAGATCCGCGCCATCGCGTCGAAGAACAAGGTGTTCAAGAGCTTCATAGGTCAGGGCTACTACGGCACCCACACGCCGAACGTCATCCTGCGCAACATCCTGGAAAACCCCGCGTGGTACACGGCCTACACGCCGTACCAGGCGGAGATCTCGCAGGGCCGCATGGAGGCGCTGATCAACTTCCAGACCATGGTGACCGACCTCACCGGAATGGACATCTCCAACGCCTCGCTGCTGGACGAAGCCACCGCCGCGGGCGAGGCGATGACGCTGGCCAAGCGCTCGGCCAAGTCCAAGAGCGAGGTGTTCTTCGTCGCCGACGACGTGCACCCGCAGACGCTCGAAGTGCTGCGCACCCGCGCCGACGGCGTCGGCATCACCGTGCAGGTCGGCCCGGCGGCGGACGCGGCCACGGTGGACAGCTTCGGCGTGCTGCTGCAGTACCCCAACACCTACGGCAGCATCCATGACTACCGCGCGGTTGCCGAGGCCGTGCACGCGCGCGGTGCGCTGGTGGCGGTGGCCACCGACCTGCTCGCGCTCACCCTGATCGCCTCGCCCGGCAGCTGGGGCGCCGACATCGTCGTCGGCAACAGCCAGCGCTTCGGCGTGCCGTTCGGCTTCGGCGGCCCGCATGCCGCCTATCTCGCCTGCCGCGATGCCTATAAGCGCTCCATGCCGGGTCGCCTGATCGGCGTGTCGGTGGACGCGGAAGGCAAGGCGGCCTATCGCCTCACGCTGCAGACCCGCGAGCAGCACATCCGCCGCGAGAAGGCCACCTCCAATATCTGCACCGCGCAGGTGCTGCTGGCGGTGATGGCAAGCATGTACGCCGTGTACCACGGTCCCGAGGGCCTGCAACGCATCGCGCGCCGCACGCACCGCCTGGCCGCGATCCTGGCCGCCGCGCTGCGCAAGGCCGGCCTGACCGTGGGTGGCGACTTCTTCGATACGCTGCACATCACCGGCGTCGATGCCGACGCCATCCACGCCAAGGCCGCCGAGAAGGGCATCAACCTGCGCCAGATCCATGGCCAGGCCATCGGCATCAGCTTCGACGAGACCAGCACGCGCCGCTGCGTGGCCGCGCTGGCCGAGCTGTTCGGCGCCGAGCTGGGCGACATCGACGAACTGGATGCCGCCACGCCGGACGCCCTGCCCGCCGCCCTGCTGCGCAAGGACGCGTTCCTGCAGCACCCGGTGTTCAACACCCACCACAGCGAGCACGAGCTGCTGCGCTACATGCGCTCGCTGGCGGACAAGGACCTGGCGATGGATCGCACCATGATCCCGCTCGGCTCCTGCACCATGAAGCTCAATGCCACCGCCGAGATGATCCCGGTGACCTGGCCGGAGTTCGCCAACATCCATCCGCTCGCCCCGGCCGATCAGGCACTGGGCTACAAGCAGCTCATCGACGAACTCGAGGCGATGCTGGTGGAGTGCACCGGCTACGACGCCGTCAGCCTGCAGCCGAACTCCGGCGCGCAGGGCGAATACGCCGGCCTGCTGGCGATCCGCGCCTACCACCGCTCGCGCGGCGAAGCGCATCGCGACGTGTGCCTGATCCCCGAGTCCGCGCACGGCACCAATCCCGCATCCGCGCAGATGTGCGGCATGACCGTGGTGGTCACCAAGTGCGACGCCAACGGCAATGTGGACCTGGAAGACATCCGCGCCAAGGCCGAGAAGTACAGCGACCGTCTCGCCGCGCTGATGATCACCTACCCCTCCACGCACGGCGTGTTCGAGGAAGACGTGGTCGCCATCTGCGATATCGTGCACAAGCACGGCGGCCAGGTGTACACCGACGGCGCCAACATGAACGCGCTGGTCGGCCTGGCCAAGCCCGGCAAGTGGGGTTCGGACGTCTCGCACCTCAACCTGCACAAGACCTTCTGCATTCCGCACGGCGGCGGCGGCCCGGGCGTCGGCCCCTGCGCGGTGAAGTCGCATCTCGCCCCGTTCCTGCCGCGTACGTTCGGCGGCGAAGGCTCGGTGGGCATGGTCTCGGCGGCCAGCTTCGGCTCGGCCTCGATCCTGCCGATCAGCTGGATGTACATCACTCTGATGGGCCAGCAGGGCTTGCGCAAGGCGACCCAGGTGGCGTTGCTCAACGCCAACTACATCGCCAAGCGCCTGGCGCCGCACTACGAAACGCTCTACACCGGCCGCAACGGCCTGGTGGCGCACGAGTGCATCCTGGACCTGCGCCCGCTCAAGGACGCCACCGGCATCAGTGCCGAGGACGTGGCCAAGCGCCTCATCGACTTCGGCTTCCACGCGCCGACGCTGAGCTTCCCTGTCGCCGGCACGCTGATGGTCGAGCCGACCGAGAGCGAATCGCAGCACGAGCTGGACCGCTTCATCGACGCCATGATCCAGATCCGCGACGAGATCCGCGCCATCGAGGACGGCCGCCTGGACCGCGAAGACAACCCGCTCCGGCACGCCCCGCACACGGCCACCGCGGTGACGGCCAGCGAGTGGACCCACGCCTACCCGCGCGAACTGGCCGCGTTCCCGCTGCCCAGCCTCAAGCTGCAGAAGTACTGGCCGCCGGTGGCGCGCGTGGACAACGTCTACGGCGACAAGAACGTGATGTGCGCCTGCATCCCGGTCGATGCGTACAAGGAAGAAGCCGAGGCCTGAGCCTCCGCTCCCTTCCGCACTGCGACGGGCCCCGCTTCGGCGGGGCCCGTCCGTTTTTGGGGAATGGATTCGCGGAAGTGACCTTCGGGACATTGCCAGTACCGGCTCCGGCTGGTCTGATCGCCAACCGTAGGTTGGCGCGAGCGCAGCGAATCCCTGCCCCGCACCATCCGCACGCCTCGCGCCGGGGCTTGGCCTTCTCCGCCCCGGCCCATGCCGATCGCGCCGCAGCCCAGGGAGCCACCATGCAGCACCCATCCGCTCGTTCGCTCACCCTCGCCGCCCTGCTCGTCCTTGCCCCGCTGCCTTTGTTCGCGCAGACGCCGGCCGGCGAACAAGGCAACTTCGTGCTGCACAAGTTCGCCCGCGCCATCGGCAAGGAGAGCTATACGATTTCCCAGGACCAGGGACGGCTCGTCCTGCGCTCGGATTTCAGCTTCAAGGACCGCGGCACCGAAGTGCCGCTGAAGACCGAGTTCACCGCCATCGACGCGGCCCATCCGCTTTCACTGAGCAGTGAAGGCAACTCCTCGCGCCAGTCGCCGATGCACGACCGCTTCACCCTCGACCCCAAAACGCAACGCGTCACCCTGGTGCGCGACGGCAAGACCAGCGACTACCCGGCTACGGACGCCACCTTTCTGGTGGACGGCTATTCGCCCGTCGCCATGCAGCAGATGCTGTTGCGCTACTGGCTGGCCAAGGGAAAGCCGGAACGCATCGCGGTACCGCCGGATGGCGAAGTGCGGATCCAGTCCGCCGGCGACCTGGAGATCCAGGCCAACGGCAAGCCGGTGAAGCTGCACGGCTACGTGATCAGCGGCCTGGTCTGGGGCAACGAGACCGCCTGGCTGGACGACCAGCAGAAGCTGGCCGCGGTGGTCACCACCGACAGCGAGTTCGATCATTTCGAAGCCGTGCGCGAAGGCTACGAAGCCTCGCTGCCCACCTTCATCCAGCGCGCCGCCGCCAACAACCTGGAGGCGTTGGCGAAGCTCACTGAAAAAGCCAAGCGACCGGCCTCGAAGAAACTCGTCGTCACCCACGCCACCCTGATCGACGGCACCGGCGCGCCGGCAAAGCGCAATGCATCCGTGTATGTGGAAGACGGCCGCATCGTGCGCATCGATACTTCCGGCGCGGCACCCAAGTCCGAGCCCGGCCTGGATGTGCTCGACGGCACCGGCAAATTCCTCATTCCCGGGTTGTGGGACATGCACGCGCATTACGAGCAGGTGGAATGGGGCCCGATCTACCTCGCCGCCGGCGTCACTACCGTGCGCGACTGCGGCAACGAGTTCGACTACATCACCACCGTGCGCGACGCCATCCAGTCCGGCCGCGGCATCGGCCCGCGCCTGCTGGTGGCCGGCATCGTGGACGGCAGCGGTCCGATCGCGCTGGGCGCCGTCACGGCCGACACGCCGGAGGAAGCGCGCGCGGTAGTGCGGCGCTACAAGGAAGCTGGCGCCGTGCAGATCAAGATCTACAGCAGCATGAAGCCGGCTTTAGTGCCGGTGATCGCCGAGGAGGCGCACAAGCTCGGCCTCACCGTGACCGGCCACGTGCCCGAGGGCATGACCACCGCGCAGGCGGTCGAGGCGGGCTACGACGGCATCAATCACATCCATTTCGTCACGCGCGATTTGCTGCACATGCGGCGTGGCGAACCGCTGCCGCAGCCCGACTTCACCACACCCGACGCCAAACGCCAGCTGGCCCTGTTCAAACGGCACCGCACGGTATTCGACGACACCACCGCGCTGTTCGAGTTGATGACGCACCCGGCCAGCACGCCCATCGATACGTTCGAACCCGGCATCGACCATGTGGCCAAACCGCTGGCCGCGGCGTTGAACGGGATCGGGGCATCGCCGGAAGACGTCGAGAAGTCCCGCAAGCGTTACGAATTGCTGCTCGCCACGCTGCGCGAACTGCACCGCCAGGGACTGACGATCGTCGCCGGCACCGACCAGGCTATACCCGGCTATTCGCTGCACCGCGAACTGGAGATCTACGTGCAGGCAGGCTTCACGCCGATGGAGGCACTGCAGGCCGCGTCCAGCGTGCCCGCACGGGTGCTCGGCCTGGACAAAGAGGTCGGTACGCTGCAGGTGGGCAAGCGCGCGGACATGCTGCTGCTGGACGGAGATCCCCTGGCAGACATCCGCAACACGCGGCGCATCGCCAAGACGATCGCGGACGGCAGCGTCTATGACCCCGCACCGCTGTGGGAGTCCGTGGGCTTTACGCCGTAAATCGATGCACTGATCCGCCTAGCTGACGAGCGTCAGCGGATGTCCCTTGCCACCAGGAGTCACGCCATGCGCAAGACCTTTGCCTTCCTGCTCGCCACGCTGCTGCTCATCCCTTGCGCCCACGCGACCGACGAGGCCATGGCGATCCGCGACGTCCTCGCCGCCCAGCAAGCCGCGTGGAACCGCGGCGACCTCGATAGCTTCGTGCGACCCTACAAAGACGCACCGGATACCACCTTCATCGGCTCCACCATCCGCCAGGGCTACGCGCGCATCCTGGAAAGCTACAAGAAGCACTACGCCACCAAGGAGCAGATGGGCACGCTCACCTACTCCGACATCGACGTCCGCCTGCTCCCCTGCCCCGACGGCCAGTCTCACTACGCCGCCGTCACCGGCCGCTTCCACCTCGACCGCACCGCGCACGGCGCTGCTCCCAAAGACGACGGGGTGTTCTCGTTGCTGTGGGAGAAGACTGCCGATGGTTGGAAAATCGTGTTGGACCATAGCTCGTGATGCGATGCTGGCACGCGGAGTGAGCGGGTCACAGAAGGCGGTGACGAGCTGAGGGCGTGAGGCGCGCCATACGCTGTTGGGGTTCGTAAGCGCACGCCTGGCATCTCAGACGATGTCGCAAGCACCCACCCCTCATCCCGCCTTCTCTCCCACGGGGACTACCTTCGGGTCGCCCGGAGGGGAGAAGGAGAAGTGCGGTACCGAGGCAAAGCAAAAGCAAAAACAAGAGCGAGCGAAGCGACGCTCCGTCGCGCTCTTGATCTGCCGGGTTCCCTTCGCGGCGGTGAGGGCTGGACGATCAGGCCGCCGAAGGCGGGCGGGGACAGGACGTCCCCGCCTTTTCGATCAGGGCATGGATGCCCTGTCGAAAAGCCCGGCCAGCCCTCAACGCACCCGGAGCAGCGTAGGCTGCGGAGGGCGCCGCGCAGGGGGCCCTTTCTTCTTGGTTACTTCTTCTTTGGGCAAGCAAAGAAGAAGTAACTCGCTCTCCGGCAGGAGAGCGAAACCCTCGCCCTTTGGGCGAGACCAGACTGGCCGTAAGGCGACAACCGAGCCGTGTCGCGCTACTGGGTTTCGGCCTGCGCCGGAATGACGAGTGGATGGGGCGAAGCGCCCTTAGCATCCGTTGAGGTTCGCAGGCTCACCCCAACCTACGCCGCTCGCTTCACTCAGGCACGCAAGACGGCCAAGTGAAAAAGAGAGCCAACCTCTCTGGTTGAGTTCGGCCGCCAGCCGCGAGCCGCAACCCACGTCCCTGCCCAGCCACCACCAACCCAAAAAAAGAGGCCCGCTTACGCGGGCCCCAAAAACACAAACCACCAAGACAAACCTCAGCCACCGTGCTGCTTCAACCAAGCATCGATCGCCGGCATCCGCTCATTCTTCACCTTGATGCGATACTCGATGTTCGCCACCGCCGTATCCGCATCCCGGCGCGAACCCTCCGCCAGATACTTCTCGGCATACGCCTTCACCTTGCCCACCATCGCCGAGTCCAGCGAACGCGAAGCCAGCTGCGGGTAGTAGCGGCTACTGGCGCTGGAATCCACCTTCTTGTCCACCTCGGCCTTGTGCGCCACGGCGAAATCGAAAGCCAGTTCCGGATGCTGCATGGACACCGCGCTGATCATGCCGGCGCTGTTGGTGGCGCCCGGCTCGTCGGTCAGCGCCAGATCCAGTGCCTTCTGCGCCAGCGCCTTGTCGCGGCTGATCGACAGCAGGGTGTAGAGCTGGTCCTTCACCAGCGGCGTCTTCTCGGCCTTGGCCATCGCATGCAGGCGATCCCAGGTCGCGGCGTCCGCATTGCGGGCGACCACGCCGAGGATGGTACGGCGCAGGGCCGGCGGCATGGCCTTGGGATCCTTGTCCTGCGCGTCGAAGCGGCGGCGCGCTTCCTTCAGCACGGACGGATCGCCCAGGTTGCCCAGCGTGCCGATCAGCTGCGTGCGCAGGATCTTCACCGGATAGGCCTCGCCTTCCTTCGGCTCCCAGCCCACGCGGATGAAGGCCGGACCCAGCTTGGCGATGGCGAACTTGCGGAACGCCGCCTGGCGTGCCGCGTCGCCTTCGTAATAGCCGTCCAGACCGCTGAGATCGCCGGCGATGTCGCCCCAGATCTGCGGATCGGCGTCTTTCGGCGTCGCCTGCACCAAGTCGAGGAAGTCGGACGACGGGCGCAGCCCGGCCATGCCCAGGGCCCAGGTATCGCCCAGCATGCCGAGCTGGTCGATCGGCGGCAGCTTGGCGAAGCTGTCCTTCAGCGCAGCGAACTGCTCGGCGCCGTACAGCGTGCGGTAG
Organism: Dyella sp. BiH032; assembly: GCF_031954525.1. Classification (NCBI taxonomy): domain Bacteria; kingdom Pseudomonadati; phylum Pseudomonadota; class Gammaproteobacteria; order Lysobacterales; family Rhodanobacteraceae; genus Dyella; species Dyella sp. BiH032. Next base: position 1,877,708 of record NZ_CP134867.1, on the reverse strand, counting down.
TAGCCGCTCTGGCCGGCATTGACCACCACGGCGCCGCAACCGGGCACTTCCAGAGTGGCCTTGCCGCCGGTGACCAGCGTGCGGGCGGGCGCGCCGCCGAGGGCCTGCGCGATCACCGGCACGCGCCAGGACAGCGGCTTCTTGTCAGGGCGGTCACGGGTGAACTCGCCCTGGCTCAGCTGCAGCGTGGTCTTGCCGCCGGCGCAGGTGGCCGAGTCCACCTTGATCAGCGGGATGCCCGGCTGCAGGGTGAAGTCGTGGGCGACGTCGGTGATGGGCTTCTTCGAAGCGGTCTCGATCGCGCGCCACAGGTCGTCGGACACTGTGTTGCCGTACGCGTGCTGCTTCATGTACAGGCGCACGCCATCGCGCCACGCGTCGGAACCGACATAGCCTTCCAGCATGCCGATCACCGCCTGGCCCTTGGAATAGGTGATGGCGTCGAAAGCCTGGCTGGCCTGCTCCACCGTCTCCACGTGCTGCACGATCGGATGCGTGGTGGCGATGGCGTCACGGCCCATCGCACCTTCACGCACGTCCACCTGCTCCAGCTTGGTGTTCCATTCCGGATGCAGCTTTTCGGTGGTGCGGGCTTCCATCCACGAAGCGAAACCTTCGTTGAGCCACAGGTCGTCCCACCAGCGCATGGTCACCAGGTCGCCGAACCACTGGTGCGCCATCTCGTGCGCCTGCACGGAGAACACGTTCTGCTTGTCGGCCTGGGTGGAGATGGTGGGGTCGAGCAGCAGCACGTATTCGAAGGTGTAGATCGCGCCCCAGTTCTCCATTGCGCCGAAGAACTGGCTGCGGCCCGGCGAGGCGATGTTGTCCAGCTTGGGCAGCGGATACGGCGTGCCGAAATAGTCGTTGTACTCGGCCAGGATGGTCTTGGCCGAATCCAGCGCGAAGCTCGCCTGCGACAGCAGGCCCTTCTGCGTGACCACGCCGACTTCGGTCTTGCCCGCCATCGCGGTGGCGCGGTCGAAGTCGCCCAGGCCGAAGAACAGCAGGTACGTGGACATCTTGGGCGACGGCTGGAACTGCACCGTCACCAGGCCATTGCCGGCGTCACTCTTCTTGGCGACCGGCATGTTGCTCACGGCCATCTGGTCCGCCGGCACGGTCGCGGTCAGATTGAAAGTGGCCTTGTAGTTCGGCTCGTCCCACGAAGGAATGAAGCGGCGGGCGTCCGAGTTCTCGAACTGCGTGTACAGCGCGCGCTTCTTGCCGGCCTTGGTGTCGTAGTCGATGGCGAACAGGCCGTTGGCCTGGGTACCGATCTTGCCGGTATAGGTCATGGCCAGCGTGTAGCTGCCCTTGGCCAGCGGCTTGTCGAAGCTGAAGGTGGCAGTCTGCTTTTCTTCGTCCACGGCCACCTTGGCCGTCAGCGCCTTGCCGCCGGCCGGCGTCAGGGTGGCTTCCGAGAAGCTCATGCCGAGCGCGTTGAGCGTGATGCTGCTGGTCGATTCGAGCACATCCACCTTGATGGCGACCTTGCCGTCGAAAGCCAGCTTGTCCGCATGCGGCGTCACCGCCACGTCGTAGTGCGTGGGGCGCACGCTGCGCGGCAGCTGGGTGATGGTGGTCTGTTCGACGCTGTGCTTGGCCGCGGGTACGGCGGCGACGGCGCTCAGAGAGGCCGTCGCGAACGCCAGGGCGATCGCGGAAACCAGGGTGCTACGGCGCATGTCAGCTCCTTGAATAGAAATGGGGACCGGCGAAGCCGGGATGATCCTTGGGAAGACCGGCGACATTCCCCCCTTGGCCGGCCATTCCCCTGATGGTCGCCGCCTGCGCGGGCCGGCGGCAGGCCCGGAAGTCATGTAGCCATGCAGCTATGAGCCTGGCGCCCGCCGATGGCCTGAAAAGACCAAGACATGAAAGACGGCGGCTTCTGCTCGGAAGGCCCGATCGGCCCTTGGATCGTTCTACGCCGGAAAAGCGCTTCGTGATCCTCATCGCATTTTCCATGACGTAATTAATTACCGCGGAAAGCGAATATCCGAAAAATTCTCTCCACGCCTTTTTCACCCAACGCGAAAGCTTCGCGCAAAGCTGGAATTCAGGCCCTCGGCAGCTCGCGTCGCTGCTGGCTCGCATCTGCAATGAAAACGGCTTCGGGAATTATTCTCGCCGCAAGAAAGGCGCGCAATTAATTGCGCCACTCAAAAATCGCACACAGGATTAGCCGCGCATTATCCATAACGCCCAAAAATCCGATTGACCGCGACGGTCCCGGTATTTATATCGTCGTCAATTCGCCAACCCGGGGAGGGGTTGACGGATATTCCGGAAGGAAGCGCCGCACGGGCACGCGCCGCGTCCACTGCTGTCAGGGGAAAGCAGTCCGGAATTCGCGGGGAGCATCAGTACCAAGACCGGCGCAAGTCGGAGCAAACACTCGTGCATGGGGTCCGCGCGGCCGCATCGGGCGCGCTCGTCCCTGAAAACCTCAACTGGGGAGTCATTCACTCATGAAAGCACGTTCCAACGCGGTAACCGCCATGGCACTGACCGCCATGACCGCGCTGCTCGCCTTCGCGGGCAGCGCAATCGCCGCCGGCGCCAGCAGCGCATCGGCCGGGGCGAATCCCACCAGCGGAACCGAAAACCCTTACGCCCCCAACTATGCGCACTCGTACCGCCATGGCGCAGTGCCGACGCGCGAAGCGCACAGCCGCATGCAGCAATGGAATGCTCTGCACGCGGCGACCACGGCGGCCACCGGCACGCAGACGCTCAGCTACGGTGGAGGCGTCGACGGCATCGGCGTCACCAGCGGCACGCCGAAGGTCTACCTCGTGGTGTACGGCACGCAGTGGGGCACGGCGAGCACTGACGCCAGCGGCAACATGACCTTGTCCGGCGATTCCGCCGGCGCCGTGCCCTATCTGCAGAAGATGTTCAAAGGCCTCGGCACCAACGGTGAACTCTGGTCCGGCGTAATGACGCAGTACTGCGACGGTTCCGGCGTGGCGTCCGGCGCCACCTCGTGCCCGAGCAGCGGCGTATCCTTCGTCGGCTATCCGACCGGCGGCGCCACGCTGGCTGGCATCTGGTACGACAACTCGGCGGCGTCGCCCAGTAACGCCACGGCCGCCCAGCTCGCCCAGGAAGCGGTGAAGGCCGCGGCGCACTTCGGCAACACCACCGCCGCGTCCAACCGCTACGTGCAGTACGTCATCCTGTCGCCCACCGGCACGCACCCGGACGGTTTCAACACCTCCAGCGGCCAGTTCTGCGCATGGCACGACTACAACGGCGACGCAGGCGTGAGCTCGCCATACGGCGATATCGCCTTCACCAACATGCCCTACGTGCTCGACATGGGTTCCAGCTGCGGCCAGAACTTCGTCAACAGCGGCACCGCGGGCAACCTGGACGGATTCTCGCTGGTGGAAGGCCACGAGTACGCCGAGACCATCACCGACCAGAACCCGGCCGGCGGCTGGACCAACCACACCGGCTCAAGCTACAACGGCCAGGAGAACGCCGACGAGTGCGCGTGGATCAGCTCCGGCCAGGGCGCAAGCGCCAACGTCAGCATGAATACCGGCAGCTTCGCCATGCAAGGCACCTGGTCGAACGACACCAACCGCTGCGACATCTCGCACCCGATCGTGGGCGGCGGTGGCGGCACCGGTGGCACACCGACGGCCAACTTCAGCTTCGTCACCAGTGGCCTGACCGCCACCTTCACCGACAGCTCCACCGACAGCGGCGGCACCATCGGCTCGCATTCGTGGACTTTCGGCGACGGCGGCACCTCCACCGCCACCAACCCGAGCCACACCTACGCGGCCGCCGGTACCTACACGGTGACCGAGACGGTGACCGACAGCACCAGCGGCAAGACCAGCTCCAAGAGCGCCTCGGTAACTGTGAGCAGTGGCGGCGGCGCGACCCAGCTGCTGGGCAACCCGGGCTTCGAGACCGGTTCGGCGACGCCGTGGTCGATGAGTTCCGGCGTGTTGTGCAGCAATAGCAGCTGCAGTGGCGAGACCGCGCATGGCGGCACCTGGTTCGCGTGGATGGACGGCTACGGCAGCAGCCATACCGACACTGTCTCGCAATCGGTGGCCATCCCCAGCGGCAAGACCTCCGCGACGCTGACGTTCTACCTGCACGTCGACACGGCCGAGACCACCACCTCGACCGCGTACGACAAGCTCAACGTGCAGGTGCTCAACAGCAGCGGCACGGTGCTGAAGACGCTGGCGACGTACTCCAACCTCAACGCCGCGTCGGGTTATGCCCAGAAGACGTTCGATCTCAGCGCGTACATCGGCCAGACCGTGACCATCAAGTTCACGGGCACCGAGGACAGCTCGCTGCAGACCTCGTTCGTGCTGGACGACGTCAACCTCAACGTGCAGTGAAAAAGTGAAAAGGGGCCCGGTCGATGACCGGGCCCCATTTCTTTTCGATGTGGGTTGGGGTGCACCGTAGGCGAATTCGACATCGTGGCGTCAGATATGCCCTGTCGACGTCAGCCTCCGGCTTACACCAACGCCATGGATTGGCTACCTCTACGCACGCACGATCGCCATCCCCAACGCCTCGAACGGCGCGACCACCGCCTCCGGCGTGTCCCCCTCGACCACCAGCGTCTGCACCGCCTGCACCGGCGCGATCACGTAGGGCGATGCCGCGTGCAGTTTCTCCGCGGAAGCCAGCACCACCACCTCCGCCGCTTGTTCGATCAGCGCGCGCTTCACGCTCGCCTCCTCGAAATCGCCGGTGCTGAGGCCCGCCGTGGGATGCACGCCGGTGACGCCCATGAAGTAGAGCTCCGCGCGCACGCGGGCGATCGCCTCCATGGCCGCCGCGCCCACTGCCACCACCGAATGCTTGAACAAGCGGCCGCCGATCAGCACCACCTCGATGCCCGGGTGTTCGACCAGTTCCACGGCGATGCTCGGGCTGTGCGTGATCACCGTGGCCTGCAACGTGGGCGGCAGGCTGCGTGCCAGTTGCACGCAGGTGGTGCCGCCGTCGATGAAGACCACCTGGCCCGGCTGCACCATCGCCGCCGCGCGGCGCGCGATGGCCGACTTCGCTTCGGGCCCGATCTGCTGCCGGTGCGCGAAGTCCGCCATCGCCGGCGACGCCGGTAGTGCGCCGCCATGCACGCGCTGCAGCAGGCCTTCCGCGGCCAGTTCGCGCAGGTCGCGCCGGACGGTGTCCTCCGAGACGCCGAAAGCTTCGCTCAGGGTTTTGGCGACGACCTGCCCGTCCCGTTTCAGGGCGGCAAGGATGGCTTGCTTGCGCTGGCTGGTCAGCATGGTGTCTGCACAAAATTCATTGACATTGCACGAAACTGCACGATACGTTACCTGACGCCCCCCTGTCCAGCCGGAAATCCCCATGTCCACCACCGCCGAACGGGTCCGCGTGATCGACAGCCAGGTGCTGTCGAACGATTGGTACCTGCTCAAGAAAACCGTCTACGACTTCCGCCGCGCCGACGGCACCTGGCAGCGCCAGCAGCGCGAGACCTACGATCGCGGCAACGGCGCCGCCCTGCTCCTCTATCAGCGCGACACGCGCCGCGTGGTGCTGGTGCGCTAGTTCCGCTTCCCCTGCTTCGTCAACGGCCACGACGGCATGCTGATCGAAGCGCCCGCCGGCCTGCTCGACCAGGCCACGCCCGAGGAGCGCATCCGCGCGGAGGCGGAGGAAGAAACCGGCTACCGCATCGGCGAAGTGCGCAAGGTGTTCGAGGCCTTCATGAGCCCAGGCTCGGTCACCGAAAAGCTGCACTTCTTCGTGGCCGAATACGACGCCTCGCAGAAGGTTGGCGATGGCGGTGGCCTCGAGGGCGAAGGCGAGGATATCGAAGTGCTGGAACTGCCCTTCGACGAAGCCATGGGCATGGTCCGCCAGGGCGAGATCGTCGACGGCAAGACCATCATGCTGCTGCAGTACGCAGCGATGCATATGTTCGCGGCCTGATCCACCGCACGCACGCCACAAAAAAAGCAGGGCCGCCCAACACGGCCCTGCTTCTGTCGGAATAGGTCCGTCGACGTGGGGATGGCACCGCTCGGGTAACGGCGCCCACGTGACGGAGGGGGAGAAACCAATCGCGAGCCGAAGTCACTGGAGCACTCCGACCCGCTGACCATCTTCGGCCGCCTGGAACCGACCATGGCTGCGCGCAACCATAGGTTGCGTTTGCCCTGCGGACTTTTATCTACCTCACAAAGCAGTCAACGCACGGCCTTTTCACCAAGGCAATGCCGCCGTTTGTGCAAGGGCGCACAACCGTTTCACGCGCTGGATCGCATCGCTCTTCACGGCGCCTTGGCGCCGGACGCACCGAAGACTTGACCCGTGATGTACGTCCCCTCGCTGGATGCAAGTGCGACGTAGATCGGCGCCAGCTCCGCCGGCTGGCCGGGGCGGCCGAACGGCGTATCTGCGCCGAAGCGCTTCAGGTTCTCCTTAGTCTGCCCACCGCTCACTTGCAGCGGTGTCCAGAACGGTCCGGGAGCGACCGCATTCACGCGAATGCCATGCTTGATCACTTGCTTGGCCAGCGACTTGGTGAACGCGATGATGCCGGCCTTGGTCATCGAATAATCGAGCAGGTTCTCTGGCGGGTCGTATGCTGTCACCGACGCAGTGTTGACGATGGCACCGCCTGCGGGCATGTGTTCCAGCGCGGCCCTGGTGATCCAGAACATCGCGTAGAGGTTGGTCTTGAGCGTCCAGTCGAACTGATCGGTGGGAATGTCGGCGATGGAGAGATGGCTCTGCTGCCGCGCCGCATTGTTGACCAGCAGATCGAGCCCGCCCAGCCCTTGCACCGCCTTTTGCACCAGCTCGCGGCAGAACGCCTCCTCGCGGATGTCGCCCGGCAGAGCCACAGCCTTGCGATTTTCCTTGCGGATCAGCTCGATCACTTCCTTGGCGTCTTCCTCCTCCGCCGGCAGGTAAGCGATGGCGACGTCCGCGCCTTCGCGCGCGAACGCAATCGCCGCCGCGCGTCCGATGCCGGAATCGCCACCGGTGATCAGCGCGCGGCGTCCCTGCAGCCGCCCGCTGCCGCGATAACTCGTCTCGCCGTGGTCCGGCTTCGGTTGCATCCGGCTGGCCAACCCGGGCCATGGCTGACTCTGTTCGGCGAACGGAGGTTGTGGGTAGCCCTTGCGCGGGTCGGACAGCGGCTTGGCCGCACCGTCGACGGCTACCCTCGCCTGCGGCTCAGCGAAGATCGGCGGCACGACCGACGCCGCGAAACCGAGCGAGGCGCCCTGCACCACGCGGCGACGGGAGGATGAGAAATCGTTGGGCATATCGGCCATCTCCTTTGTTGCGTGGATCGAACGGCACGTCTGCATCGAGCGAAGGTCCCGACGGCGCGCGCCAAATCAAACGCGGTCGGCGCGCCAACGACGCCCCGCTACCCACGATCCCCCGGCGTTCGATTCCGCCCCGGTTGCGAACCCGGCGCAGGATCCGCCGCTCCCGAGGGATTTTGCGGCGCACCGCCACCCGGCTCCTGTACCTTGCGCTCCTCCAGCTGCTGCGCCATATCCTCGCGCGTTCCGCCGGACTGATAACTCGCGCCCACGTGCGGCTCCGACGCCTCGCTGTCGGGATCCACCGGCTGTCCCTGCGTCTGCTTGCCTTCGCTTTCATCGAACGGCCGATGCGTTTTCGCCTGCCCTGTCCCGCTGCGCCCGCTGACACCATCTTCCGGTGCTGTCGCCTGCTCCGGCGCCAGATCCGCCGGCTGCGCCGATGTACTGGCAGGCACATGCTGGCCGTCGTCGCCCGTAAAGCCCGACGCTTCGCCAGCTTCGTCGCCGTCCTCCGTGACATGGTTCGACACACGCACGTGCTGCTTGCCGATCGGCCCGCTGGGAATACCCGTCTCCGGATTCATGTCGCGCCGACCAGCCACGGCCGCTTCATGCCCGATGCCACCTTGCGCCTGATCGCCGCGACGCGGCACCGTGTCGCGCTGCTTGTCGTCGCTGTGATTGCCTGTACTGCTCATGACGTCCGCTCCTGCCACGGGAGGGACGATGGTGATACGCGGGGGGTCAGCGTTGTGTGGAAAGGATGTGGTGGGGATGGAAGCGGACGACGAGCGGACAGGCGCTTGTCTGCTTGCCAACTGGACTGTACTGCCGAGCCATATCCAGTTTTGCAGATGCCATGGATGAGCATGAAAGAACCGTTGGCCAAGACCATGCCAATCTCGGGCATACCCGCCACAGGCGCGGCTCAGGTCTGGGCAAGCTATGCGGAAGATGCGCTGACGATGGCGTTACGTCGAAGTGCATGCTTTGCCACCAACCCTGGAAGACAAAAGAATTCTTCAGCGCAACGGCAGCCGAGCCCGGGAACGCAATGCATAAGACGAAGCCGTCCAGACGCGCCCACGCTCCAAAACAAAAAGGCCCCGAAGGGCCTTTTCGTCTAGCGAGCTCACGGAGCGATCAGGCGAACGGATCGTCCAGCACAATCGTGTCGTCACGATCCGCACCCGTCGCCACGATCGCCAGGCGGCAACCGGACAGCTCTTCCACCGCGCGCAGATAAGCGCGCGCCGCGGCCGGCAGCTTGTTCCAATCGCGGATGCCGGCGGTGGACTCTTCCCAGCCCGGGAATTCCAGGTACACCGGCTTGCACTCCGCCCAGCCATCCGCGTCCAGCGGGGCCAGTTCGCGGCGCTTGCCGCGGTATTCGTAGGCGATGCAGACCTTGATGGTGGGCAGGCCGTCGAGCACGTCGAGCTTGGTGATGGCCAGGCCATTGATGCCGTTGATCTGCACGGCGCGCTTGAGCGCCACCAGGTCGATCCAGCCGCAGCGGCGCGGGCGGCCGGTGCTGGCGCCGAACTCGTTGCCGACCTTGCGCAGGCGCTCGCCCATGTCGTCGTGCAGCTCGGTGGGGAACGGACCGCCGCCGACGCGGGTGGCGTAGGCCTTGCAGATGCCCAGCACGTAGTCGATGTCGCCCGCGCCCACGCCGGTGCCGGCGAGCGCGCCGCCGACGGTGGTGTTGGACGAGGTGACGTACGGGTAGGTGCCGTGGTCGATGTCCAGCAGCGCGCCCTGCGCGCCTTCGTACAGGATGTGCCCGCCTTCCTTGCGCACGTCGTGCAGGATGGTGGCGACGTCGTCGACCATCGGGCGGATGAACTCGCCATAGGCCAGCGCGTCGTCCAGCACCTGCTGGAAGTCCACCGGCTCGGCCTTCAGCCACTGGGTGAGGATGAAGTTGTGGTACTCGACGGCGGCCTTGATCTTCTCGGGCAACTCGTGCGGATACATCAGGTCGGCCACGCGCACGCTGCGGCGGGCGACCTTGTCCTCGTACGCCGGGCCGATGCCGCGGCCGGTGGTGCCGATGGCGCTCTTGCCGGCGGCGGCTTCGCGCGCCTTATCCACGGCGATGTGGTACGGCATGATCAGCGGCGTGGCCGGGCTGATCTTCAGGCGCGAGCGCACTTCCACGCCCTGGGCTTCCAGCTCCTCGATCTCCTGCTTCAGCGCCTGGGGCGAGAGCACCACGCCGTTGCCGATCAGGCAGAGCGCGTCGTCGCGCAGGATGCCGGAAGGAATCAGGTGCAGCACGGTCTTCTTGCCGCCGATGACCAGCGTGTGGCCGGCATTGTGGCCGCCCTGGAAGCGTGCGACCGCCCTCACCCGCTCGGTCAGCAGGTCGACGATCTTGCCCTTGCCTTCGTCGCCCCATTGCGCGCCGAGGATTACGACTGACTTGCCCATGATCTTCTCTCGTTGGTTGGCCCCATCGGGGGGCCGGAGGATGTTGAATCGAAAGCTTTACGGGCGGCGGCGCGTCAATGCACCAGCCGCAGGAACAGCAACCCGGCCGCCATGGCCACGGCGCCGAAGATCCGCAGGCGCCTGGGTTCCATTTTTAGCGCCTCGCGCGCCAGCGACTGCCAACCGCGCGGCGAGGCGAACAGCACCAGTCCCTCGATCACCAGCACGAGGCACAGCGCGGCGGCCAGGTCATGCGGCATGCACGGCCCGGCCTCAGCGCTTGCTCGCGCCGTCGTTGAAGTACTTCAGGAACTCCGAATCCGGCTTCAGCACCAGCACGCCCTTGCCGTCCTGGAACGAGGTGCGGTAAGCGCCGAGGCTGCGATAGAAGGCGAAGAATTCCGGATCCTGCCCATAGGCCTGCGCGTAGATGGCCGCGGCCTGGGCGTCGCCCTCGCCGCGGGTCTTGGCGGCATCGCGCTCGGCATCGGCCAGGATCACCTGGCGCTGGCGGTCGGCGTCGGCCTGGATGGTGTCGGCGGCCTGCTGGCCGGTGTAGCGCAATTCGTTGGCCAGCTGCGAGCGCTCGGCGCGCATGCGCTTGTAGACCGATTCGCTCACTTCGTCCGGCAGGTCGATGCGCTTGATGCGCACGTCGACCACGGCGATACCGAGGCTCTTGCGCGCGGCGTTGTCGGTCTGCTTGCGCACGCGCTCGGTGATGTCCTTGCGGCCGCCGGCGATCAATTCCTGCAGGGTGCGCGCATTGAACTCGAAGCGCAGTGCGTCCTTCACGATCGGCGACAGGCGGTTGGCGGCCTGCAGCTCGGCACCGGCGGTGGCGCGGTAGTAGACCGCGTTGTCGGCGATGCGCCACTTCACGTAGAAGTCGACGTTGACGCTCTTCTTCTCGGAGGTGAAATAGCGCTCCGGCTGCGCCTCCAGGGTGAGGATGCGGTTGTCGAACAGGATGGCCTGCTGGATCAGCGGCGCCTTGAAGTGCAGGCCCGGGGTGTCGCCCGTGCGCACGATGCGGCCGAACTGCAGCACCAGGGCGCTCTGCCCTTCGTGCACGACGTAGGCGCTGTTGAAGCCGAGCAGGACGGCGAGCGCGACGATGACGCCGGCGAGGAATTTCATGGCTGCTTCTCCTTGCCCGACGCATCGCTGGCGGCCGGCGCGACGGTGCCCACGCCCGGCAGGTCGCGCGCCGCGGCGCGGTCCAGCGGCAGATAGATCATGTTGCGGCCGTTGGTGCCGTCGAACACCTTGGAGGTGTTGGACATCACGTCCTCCACCGTTTCCAGCCACAGGCGGCGGCGCGTCACGTCGGGCGCGGCGCGGTATTCCTTGAGGATGAGCTCGAAGCGGGCGGCGTCGCCGGTGGCGCGGGCCACGCGCTCGGCGCTGTAACCCTGGGCGGCGGCGAGGATGCGCGCGGCTTCGCCCTTGGCCTCGGGGATCTTCTGGCTGGCGTAGGCGCGGGCCTTGTTCTCGGTGCCCTGCTTGTCTTCGCGCGCGGCGTTGACGTCGTCGAAGGCCTCCTTCACTTCCTGCGGCGGCGAGACGTTCTGGAAGCTGACGTCGGTGACGGCCAGGCCAGCGTCGTAGCTGTCGAGCGTGGCCTGGAGAATTTCGCGCGTCTGCTGCTGCAGCGTGTCGCGCGCCTGCTGGGCGGCGGCGGCCTGGGTGACCGCGGCCTGCGCAGCCGCCACCGGCGCGGCGGTGGTCGAGGGTGCGGCGGGCGTGGCGACCTGCTCGATCGTGGAGCTGGTGAGGATGTTGTCCATCACGTTGGCGCCGACCACGGAGCGCACCGCGGCCTCGGCAGCCTGGCGCAGCGTGTCTTCCGGCTGGCCGCTCAGCGAGAACAGGTACTTGCGCGCGTCGGAGACCTGGTACTGCACGTTGAAGTCGACCGAGATGATGTTCTCGTCGCTGGTAAGCATGCGCACCTTGTCGGACACCGAGCGGACCTCGGTGGTGCTGACCTTGGTGACGGTCTCGATCGGGCGCGGAAGCTTGAAGTGGAAGCCCGGCGGCAAAGTGCGCGCGTACTGGCCGAAGCGCAGCACCACGCCGGCCTGGCGGGCGTCGATGACGGTGTAGCTGCTGAGCAGCAGCGAGGCCAGCAACAGCGCCAGCACGATGGTGAGCACCCCGCCGGGGCCGCCGCCGAGGCGGGAAAGGCGGTTGCGAAGCTGCTTGAGGGTGTCGTCCAGGCCGGACTTGCCGGGCGTCTGTCGATTCTTGCCCCAGGGGTCGCGCTGCCCGTTACCGGGTTCGTTCCAGGCCATTGTCAGTCTCCTTGAGGCCGCTGGGAGGCCGGCAACAACGGCCGGAAGCACCTTGGTCGGAAAGCATCATGGTGGCGTGTCGCGGCAGGGCAAGGGTCCGCCCGGCCGGAAGCGGCACAAAACGATGGGCATTCTAGCAGAGGTGGATTGGGGAGGTCCCGTGGTTCGGGGCGGCCGGCCGGGGGTCGGGGAGGCCTTGGCGCGGCGTTGGAGCGGGTCTCTTAGCTGCTGGCGCGAGGCCTGCTTTGGGTCACGGCGAACGAGGGACGGCGCCTGCGGGGAAGTGTTTGGCGCGAGTGGCGATGTTGTTCGGTGATCGCGACGGGATAAAGTCGCTGCTTAAGCCCCTCCCCCGGAGGGGAGAGGGCGTCAGGCAGGTCAGGCTTCGTCGCGGCGATCGCCCAGCACGCCGCGCAGCAATTCCGCCTCGGCGGGGCTGCCGCCGCTCAGCGGCGCGATGACGCTTCGCGGCGCATCGATGTGCAGGTGCCAGCCATCTTCGTCCACGTTCTCGCTAGCGATGGCGCCTGCGGCCTTCAGCCGTGCGTGCAGGCGGCCGGCGGTGAGCGGCAGGCGCAGTTCGGAGCGCACGCGCTCGCCGCCGAGCAGTTCGCCCAGCGCCTGGCGCAGCAGGTCCAGCCCCTGCCCCGTGGCGGCGGAAAGCCACACGGCGACCGGGCGGCCTTCGTCGTCGCGGTCGATGCGCGGCTCGGCGCCGGCCAGGTCGATCTTGTTCATCACGCGCAGCTGCGGGACGTCGCCGGCGTCGATCTCCTCCAGCACGCCATCGACCACCTTGCGCAGATACTCGCGCTCCTCGTCGGCGGCATCGCTGACGTGCAGCAGCAAGTCGGCGTCGCGCGCCTCGGCCAGGGTGGCGCGGAAAGCCGCGACCAGGTCGTGCGGCAGATCGCGGATGAAGCCCACGGTGTCGGCGATGACGGCCGGACCGCAGCTGAGGTCATCCAGGCGACGGACGGTGGGGTCCAGCGTGGCGAACAGCAGGTTAGCGGCGAATACATCGCCGGTGGTCAGCGCATTGAACAGCGTGGACTTGCCGGCGTTGGTGTAGCCCACCAGCGCCACGCGCGGCACGGTATTGCGCAGGCGCGCGCGGCGCTGCTGGCCGCGCTGCACCTGCACCTTCTCCAGGCGCTTGGTCAGCATCTTCACCCGCTCGGCGAGCAGGCGGCGGTCGGTTTCCAGCTGGGTTTCGCCGGGGCCGCGGTTGCCGATGGCGCCGCCGCGCTGGGCATCCAAGTGGGTCCAGCCGCGCACCAGGCGCGTGGCCACGTGCTTGAGCTGGGCCAGTTCCACTTCCAGCTTGCCTTCGTGCGAACGGGCGCGCTGGGCGAAGATGTCCAGGATCAGGCCGGCGCGATCGACCACGCGGGTCTTCAGGTGCTTTTCGAGGTTGCGCTCCTGCACCGGGCTCAGGGTGTGGTCCACCAGCACCAGGTCGGCGTCGAGCGCCTGCACCATCTCGGCCACTTCGTCGGCCTTGCCGGTGCCGATGTAGAAACGCGGATTGGGATCCTCGACGCGGGCGGCCACGCTGCCCAGCACCTCGGCACCGGCGGACCTCACCAGCTCGGTGAACTCTTCGGCGCGGCGGACGGTGTCGCCCTCGCCACGGGAATGCGGGAGCACGAGGACGGCGCGCTCGCCTTTCTTTTGTCTATCGAACACGGATGCGGAATGACCTGTGCGGAAGGAGGCCGGCGTCGGGCCCGGGGGCCGCGAGGGGGCATGGGGAAGTGTAGCGGCACGGGGCGCGCCACAAGCCGGGATACGACCGGGCGGCGGGACCTCGGGCCCCGCCGCCCCTCACACATGGTCATTCCGCGCCGGAAATCAACCTTCCGTCTCGGGGGCGGCCGCCTCGGCATGGCCCTCGTGACCGGCGCCCATCCGCACGTTGCGGCTGGGGACGACGGTGGAAATGGCGTGCTTGTAGACCATCTGGCTGACCTGGTTGCGCAGCAGCACCACGAACTGGTCGAAGGACTCGATCGTGCCCTGCAGCTTGATGCCGTTGACCAGGTAGATGGCGACCGGGACGCGCTCGCGGCGCAATGCGTTCAAAAACGGATCTTGCAATGACTGCCCTTTGGACATTTTTGTTCTCCCCTCGCAACGGACGGGCCGGAGAAAAGACGCACGCGGCGCCCCGGCCCAAGGCCCGGGAATATTAACCACTTTTAAATCGTTGATGAAAGGGCATTTGCGCGCCGCGAGAGGGCTTTTTTTCCGGGCACCGGGAAGCGCGAACGAGGTCGCGAAAAACCCTAGCGGGCGCCGCCCAGGAACAGGGCGACGGCATCGGCGGCGCGGGCTTCGAGGCCCGGGCGTTCCGGGTCGAAGGTGCGTGCGTCCAGCTCGCCGCGCAGCCAGGTGATCTGGCGCTTGGCCAGCTGGCGGGTGGCGAAGATGCCGCGATCGCGGAACTCGGCGGCGTCGGTCAAGCCGTCCAGGTGCTCCCAGGCCTGCCGGTAGCCGACCGCGCGCATCGAAGGCAGGTCCGGATGCAGGTCGCCGCGTGCGCGCAGGCGTCGCATTTCGTCCAGGAAACCTTGCGCCAGCATCGCGTCGAAGCGCTCGGCGATGCGCGCGTGCAGCGGGCCCCGGTCGGGCGGCAGCAGCGCGAGTTTGAGCACGCGCCATGGAAACCGCTCGCCGCTGCCGCCGCGCTGCTGCTCCGAGAGCGGCCGGCCGGTGAGCTCGATGACTTCCAGCGCGCGCTGGATGCGCTGCGCATCGTTGGGCCCGATGCGCGCGGCCGCCACGGGATCGGCCTCGCGCAGGCGCGCGTGCATGGCGGGCCAGCCGATCGCCTCCGCCTCGGCGGTGAGCCGCTCGCGGATGGCCGGGTCGGCCTCGGGCAGGTTCGACAGGCCCTGATGCAGCGCCCGGAAGTACAGGCCCGTGCCGCCGACCAGCAGCGGAACCTTGCCGCGCGCGGTGATGTCTTTCATCGCCTCGACGGCGTCAGCGCGGAAATCGGCAGCCGAATACGGCTCCGCCGGATCGCGCAGATCGATCAGGGCGTGCGGATAAGTCGCCAGCGTCGCCGGGTCGGGCTTGGCCGTGCCAATGTCCATGCCGCGATACACCAGCGCGGAATCCACGCTCACCAGCTCCACCGGGAAGCGCTCGCTCAGGGCACAGGCCAGGGCGGTCTTTCCCGAGGCGGTGGGGCCCATCAGGAAGATGGCGGGGTGACGCGGGTCGGCAGGCATCGCGGGTCTGGAGGGCTCAAGGTGACGTGCAGCGGCAGGCTGTCATGAAGCGGATTCCCCGCCCAACGGCAGCGCAACGCCATTTGGACGGCATGGGCACGTGCCTTGCTTCACATTTTGGACGAGAATCACGGCGTCGTACACGATCGGACCGTGGTCAGCCATCGCGAACCACCGAGATCGTTGAACGGGGGGAAGTAGGAAATGAGCAAACGCAAGTACATGATCGCCGAACCCGGCGACCGCACCACGGCACCGGGAAGTGCCGCCGCCAAGCGCGTCCATCTGCGCGAAGACGGGCAACCGCCGGTGTGGAACAAGGACAACCGCGGCTTCTGGTTCGTGGTCTGCGTCGGGATCAGCTTGGTCTTCGCGCTGGTCTACGCCGTGGTGCACTGAGGGCGGCGGCCGCGCCGCCGTCCTTTCGCCCGCCCGCGGGCGCCCCGCTCCCGCTCATCCGCCGGACGAGCCCGTCCCTCGATCCCGCCGACCCTCTACTCAGCCGTAGAACTCCACCCGTCCGCCGACCAGGTGGTACATCGAACCCACGATCTTGATCTTGCCGTCCTTCTCCAGGCCGGCGAGCACGCTGCTGTCCCGGCGGATGCCCTCGACCGTGCGCAGCACGTTGGTCTTGGCCACCGCATCGACGAACGCATAGTTTTCGCTGTCACGGGCGCCGTCGAAGGCCGTGGCGTCGACCGCGGGCTTGATCTTGTCCAGCACGCCGGTGAGGTGCCCGAGCTGGGCATGATCGATCGCCCCCTTGATGGCCCCGCAAGCGGTATGCCCCATCACCAGCACGAGCTTGGCGCCGGACACGGCACAGGCGAATTCGAGGCTGCCCAGCAGGTCATCGTTGGCGATGTTTCCGGCCACGCGGGCGATGAACATCTCGCCGATGCCCGCGTCGAGGATGATCTCCGCCGGCGCCCGCGAGTCGATGCAGCCGAGAACGACCGCGGCCGGATACTGGCCATTGGCGCTGGCGCGCTTCTGCGCCAGGTAGTCGTGCCGCTCCATCTTGCCCGTGCGGAACCGCTCGTTGCCGCGCTTGAGCATGGCGATGACGTCATCGGGCGACAGCTTGTCCCGCTGCTCGCGCGTCAGCACGGCCGCTTCGGCCAGGTTCGCCCAGGCGAGTGGAAAGCCCCCGGCCGCACCGAGGGCCACGGCGCCCAGGGCGGATTTGAGCACGCTCCGGCGGCGCCCGTCGGCCTCGTGGCCGCAGCACGCGTTCTGTTTCCTGTTCATGCAAAGCCCCCTTGGATGGTTGGCCTCCCACGAAGCCGGGGCGAGTGCAGCGCGCGCGCCATCAAGCGGATGTGAACGCGCCGGGCCGTCCGGTGGCTCTGCGCGGCAAACGCGATGGGCGCCACGAAGAAGAACGGGCCCATGCGGGCCCGTTCGTGCAGGAAGGACGGCGATGCCTACTTCGCCGGTACGCCCAGTTCCTTCAGCAGGTGCGGCGCCGGATAGACCTTGTCCATCAGCCAGCGCATATAGCGCATGTCGACGTGGATGGCGCGCTTGTAGCGCGGATCGAACATCCAGCTCGCGCTCACCGCCTCCCAGTTGCTGTCGAAGTTCAGGCCCACCAGCTGGCCGCGCGCGTTCATCACGGGCGAGCCGGAGTTGCCGCCGGTGGTGTCGAGATTACTGAGGAAGTCCACCGGCATTACGCCGGAACGCTTGTCCAGGTAGCCGGCGTAGTCGCCCTTGGCGATGGCGTCCAGCAGCGGCTTGGGCGCGTCGAACGGTTCCACGCCGGTGTTCTTCTCGACGATGCCGGCCGTGCTGGTCAGCGGCGAGTAGGTCACCGCGTCGCGCGCTTTCAGCGGCGTGACCTTGCCGTAGCTCACGCGCAAGGTAGCGTTGGCGTCCGGATAGACCGCCCTGCCCTGTTGCTCGCGGTAGGCAATCAGCGCCTGCATGTAGGCGGGGCGCAGACGCAGTAGATCGCCCTCGCGCTCCTTGCGCTGGTCTTCGATACGCAGCAGCGCGGGCTGGAGCAGGCCGGCGAGTTTCAGCAGCGCGTCGTCCGAGGCTGCCACTTCAGCCGGCGGAGCCTTCAGCCAATACAGGCGACGGGCTTCGTCGCCCAGCCGCGTCGCGTCGTAGACGCGGTCGAGCGTGGCGGCCAGCTCGGCGGGACTGCGGCCGAAGGCCGTGTCGAACTCGGGAACGCGCTGGGCATCGGGTAGCTGCTGGTAGCGAACCAGCAAGGCCGTCAGCAGGCGCTTTTCCACTATGGGATCGAAACGGCGCTGCACCTGCTTGAGCATGCCCGCGGTCAGGTCCTCGTCGCGCTGCTGATAGCCGTTTTCGCGCTGGGCATCGGGCTTGACACGTTCGTGGGCCAGGCGCTGCAGCGTGATGGCCGAGCGCATCAGCTGCGTCTGCGATTGCATCAGCGCGAACAGCAGGTCGCGCTCGCGGATGGTGCTGCCTTCGGCAATGAGCCTGGCGGCGGCATCGATCTCCGGCTTCAGCGCCTTGGCGTTGGCCTGCTGGTCGAGCCAGGCCAACATGGCGTCTTCATCTTTACGGCGCACGGTCACGGCGTCGCTGCGCTTCAAGCCGTCCAGCTCGCCGCTGAAGCGCTTGATGCCGTTCTTCAGCGACTGCAGCTGCGAGGCATAGCGGATGGCCGACTGCTTGTCGGCCTTGCCGGCATCTTCGATCACGCCCTGCAGCTGCTTCATCACTTCCACCGACTTGGGCAGGCGCCACTGCACCTGGTCGGCAAACTCGGCCGCGGTGCGATGGCGATAGGTGATGCCGGGATAGCCGGCGAGCATGACGAAATCGCCCTCGTTCACGCCTTCGGTGGCGATCTGCAGATGCGCCGGCGGGTGGTACGGCTGGTTGTCCTTCGCATAATCGGCCGGCTTGCCGTCCGGCCCCACGTAGGCGCGCAGCACGGTGAAGTCGCCGCTGTGGCGCGGCCACACGAAGTTGTCCACTTCGTCGCCATAGTTGCCGATGGCGCGCGGCGGTGCGTAGACCAGGCGCACGTCGCGGATCTCCAGCTGCTTCACCAGATAGAAGTCGCGTCCGTAGAACATGTTGACCACGCTGCAGCGGTAACCCGCCTCGCGCTCGCATTCGGCCACCAGCGCCTTGCCGGCGGCATCCACCGCGTCGTAGTAGGCCCGGCCGGTCTTGCCCTTGGCCTGGGCCAGCACCTTGTCGGTGACCTTGTCGAAACCGGTAGTCACGCGCAGGCGGAAATCGGGGTTGGCCGGCAGCTCCTGCGCGCGGTCGTCGGCGACGAAGCCGTTCTGGATCAGGTCGCGCTGCGGGTTGCTGTTGTACTGGATGACGCCGAAGGCCACGTGGTGATTGGTCAGCACCAGGCCGTCGCCGCTGACGAAGGCGCCGGTGGCGCCGCCCACCTTGACCACTGCGCTGAGCGGCGGCTTGGTGAGGTCCGCCAGGTCGGCCGGATTGCCCTGGTAGCCGGCCGCACGCAGCGATTTGGCGATGGAAGGCAGCTGAGAGGGCATCCACATGCCTTCGTCCGCCTGCGCCGCGGGCGCCAGCCCCATCGCCATGGCCGCGGCCAGGCCCATCGTCTTCCTACGCATTCTGGTTGCCCCTTATGGACGGTCGCACAAACTTGCGAACATAGACGGAAGCGCCGGCCCCGGCAACGTTGCAGTGCACGAAGACGGGGTCCGGCACACGCACTTTATAATCGCCGCTTTCCCCGCCCGCCTTGCGGGCCAGCCGATGGATTCCCCATGCCTCAGACGATGAAAGCCCTGGTCAAGCGCAAGCCCGAGCAGGGCATCTGGATGGAAGAAGTGCCGGTGCCGGAGGTCGGCCCCAACGAGGTGCTGATCAAGATGGAGAAGACCGCCATCTGCGGCACGGACCTGCACATCTACAAGTGGGACGAGTGGAGCCAGCGGGTCATCAAGCCGGGGCTCACCATCGGCCACGAGTTCGTCGGCCGCATCGTGGAGATAGGCCCGGGCGTGACCGGCTACAAGATCGGCGACCGCGTCTCGGCCGAGGGGCACATCGTGTGCGGCCATTGCCGCAACTGCCGCGCCGGGCGCCAGCACCTGTGCCCGAATACGGTGGGCATCGGCGTGAACCGCAACGGCGCGTTCGCCGAATACATGACCATGCCGGCCTCCAACCTGTGGCCGATTCCCGACCAGATCCCGTCCGAACTGGCCGCGTTCTTCGACCCTTACGGCAACGCCGCGCACTGCGCGCTGGAGTTCGACCTGATCGGCGAGGACGTGCTGATCACCGGCGCCGGCCCGATCGGCATCATCGCCGCGGGCATCGCCAAGCACGTGGGCGCACGCAACGTGGTGGTGACCGACGTCAACGACTACCGCCTCAAGCTCGCCGCCGACATGGGCGCCACGCGCGTGGTGAACGTCGCCAACCAGCCGTTGCGCGAGGTGGTGAAGGACCTGCACATCGAAGGCTTCGATGTGGGCCTGGAGATGAGCGGCAACCCGCGCGCCTTCAACGACATGCTCGACTGCATGTACCACGGCGGCAAGATCGCCCTGCTCGGCATCCTGCCCAAGGGCGCGGGCATCGACTGGGACAAGGTGATCTTCAAGGGTCTCACCCTGCAGGGCATCTACGGCCGCCGCATGTACGAGACCTGGTACAAGATGACCCAGATGGTGCTCACCGGCTTCCCGCTGCAGAAGGTGCTCACGCACCAGATCCACATCGACGACTTCCAGAAGGGCTTCGAGCTGATGGATGCCGGCCAGTGCGGCAAGGTCGTCTGCTCCTGGCTCTGAGCGGGCCGCCCGTGAGCAAAGCCTGAAAGGCTTCGCAGCTCCCGCGCCGGACGTGCGCGGGAGCGCTGCAGAAAGGTCTCACGCACGAGTACACTCCCCCCGCGACCGGCGCTTATAGGACACGGTTAGGGAGTGCGCGGCCGGGGTAGGGCCGCTCGCCGTCGGGTCGCGATTCGACGGAGCATTGCCGCATGGCAGATCAGGTTTCTTCCGGCAGTTCCCGGCTGGCGGCAGCGCGTACGCGCGCACTCGCCGTGTACCGTTCGCGGCGAACGCGCAAGACGGTGCTGATCGTCGCCATCGTCCTGGTGCTGTTCGGCATCTTCGGTTTCCTGGCCGCCCCATCGATCATCCGCAGTCAGATCGAAAAGCGCGCCAGTGCCGCGCTGGACCGACCGGTGACGCTGGGCGCGGTGCACCTGAACCCCTATACCTTGCGGCTGGAACTGGACCAGCTGCATATCGGCGAGCGCGACGGCAAGACGAGTTTCGTCGACGTCGATCAGATCGTCGCCAACACTTCATGGTCGACGCTGTTCCGGCTCGCCCCCGTGCTGGACGAACTCTCGCTGCAGCGCCCGCGCATCCGCATCGCGCGCGCCGCCGACCAGCGCTTCAACTTCTCGGACATCATCGAGCGCTACGCTTCGCAGCCGGCCGACCCCAACGCCAAGCCGGCGCGTTTTGCGCTGTCCAATATCAGCGTGCACGGCGGCGACATCGTGTTCGACGACCAGGCCGCGAAGGCCACGCACCACGTCGAACAACTGGAAGTGGGCGTGCCCTTCCTTGCCAACCTGCCCAGCAGCACGGACGTGTTCATCAAGCCGCTGCTGGCGATGAAGGTCGATGGCAGCGCGATCCGCATCGACGGGCAGACCAAGCCTTTTGCCACCAATCGCGATTCGACCATCGGTTTCCAGCTCGACCGCTTCGACCTGCCCCGTTACCTGGGCTACGTACCCAAACCGCTGCCGGTGGCCATTCCCAAGGGCCTGCTCAGCGGCACGGTGGAGCTGCATTTCCTGCAGACGCCCGACGCGCCGCAGGTGCAGCTGACCGGCCACCTGCAGCTGGACGACTTCGCGCTGGACACCAGCAAGGGCGAACCTATCGCGCGCCTGGGCCATGGCACGGCGGAACTGGCGGACGTACAGCCGCTGGTCTCGCGCTACCAGTTCGGCGCTATGAAGCTGGATCAGGCGCAGGTCTACTACACGGCCGGCGGGGGCGGCCACAGCAACTTCGACACACTGACCGCGCCCTCCGCGCCCGCCGAACCCGGCAAGAAGGCCGCGCCGACCGACCTGCGCATCGCGTCGATCGCTCTCACCGGCAGCGCGGTGCACTACACCGACGCCACGCAGAACAAGCTCGACCTTCTCAATCTCCACGGCAGCCTGCTCGGCCTGAGCATGCTGGCCGCCCCGGCCGCGAAACTGGATCTCGCCGGCCAGCTGTTCGGTGGCGACATCAGCGCCAAGGGTACGCTCGACCTGGCGGCATCCAAGCTCAACGCGGCACTGGCGCTCAAGCAGGTGGACATGGTGCCGCTGCAGGCGATGGCCAGCTCCGCGATGACGGCCCGCGCCGCCAAGGGCAAGCTGGATGCCAACGGCCAGCTGCAACTGGACTGGGGCAAGACGGTGAACGTGCACCTCGCGTCCGCGCATGCCAGCGTTACGGATTTCGCGCTGGAGGCGACGGGCAAGGGCCAAGCCACGCCGGTGGGCTGGAGCAAGCTCGAGGCCGATATCACCGAGATCGACCTGGCCAGCCGCCAGGCGCGCCTGGCCAGCCTGGTGGCGACCGGCATGCGCCTGGATGTGCAGCGCGCCGCGAACGGCACGATCAGCCTCGCCCAGCTCTTCGCACCGTCCAAGGGAGCGCCGCGGGCACCAGCCAGTCCGGCCGACGCCGGCCCGTCGTGGCAATGGAGCATCGCGCACCTGGGCGTGGAAGACGGCGGCCTGCGCTTCACCGACCGCGCCACCGGCGACGGCAAGCCTGCGCTGGTGCAGGTGACCTCGCTCAAGGGCGGCATCGATGATCTGAGCGACAAGTTCAACCAGCCGCGCGCACTCAAGCTGGAAGGCAACATCGGCAAGGGTTCGTTCTCGGCGGCCGGCAAGGTCCAGCCCTCCCCCGCCATCGCGGATCTGGATGTCACTACGCGCGGACTCGATATCGCCACCTTCGCGCCGTACATCAGCGTGCCGCTGAATGTGACGATCTCCAGCGCGCGCATGAGCGGCAAGGGCCGCGTGCACTACGACGGACGCGGCAAGGAGCCGAAGTTCACCTTCAAGGGCAACGCCGCGCTGGAGCGCGTGCGCGTGCAGGACAAGGTGACCGGCGATGACTTCATGCGCTGGAGCGCGCTCAATGCCGGCAACCTGGACGTCGCCTACGGCAGCGGCACGCCGCGCATGCACGTGGGCAGCCTGGTGCTGAGCGCGTTCTACGCGCGCATGATCGTGAACGCCAACGGCCGCCTGAACCTCTCGGATGTCGTGGCCCAGCCCGAGCAGGAAGCTCCGGTGTCGGTGACGCGCGCCGAAACGCCGGCCCAGGCCGCCACGGCCAAGGCGGCCGAGGCAGCCAAACCCGTCGAGCCCGTGGCGCCGGCGGCGGACATCCGGATCGGCCAGGTCACCCTGGTCAACGGTCAACTCAACTACACCGATAACTTCATCAAGCCGAACTACACCGCCAACCTGACTAAGGTGACCGGCAAGATCGGCGCGTTCGGCACCGCAGGCGGACCACCCGCCGAAGTGGCCGTGCAGGCGCAGTTGGACGACAACTCGCCGGTGGACATCAACGGCGTGATGAATCCGCTGACGCCGGTGGCGTTCCTGGACATCAAGGGCAAGGCCAACGAGGTCGAGCTGACGCGCCTGAGCGCCTACTCCAGCAAATACACGGGTTATCCGATCACGCAGGGCAAGCTGACCGTCGACGTGCACTACATGCTGGACCAGCGCAAGCTGCAGGCCGACAACCATATCTTCATCACTCAGCTGACTTTCGGTGACCGCATCGAGAGCCCCGGCATCTCGCACCTGCCGGTGAAGCTGGCGGTGGCGCTGCTGAAGGACACGCAGGGCAATATCGACGTGAACGTGCCGGTCTCCGGTTCGCTGGACGATCCGAAATTCAGCATGGGCGGACTGATCTGGCGCGCCATCGGCAACCTGATCGCCCGTGCCGCCACCGCACCGTTCCGTCTGCTGGGCGCGGCCTTCGGCGGCGGCAATCACGAAGACCTGGGCTATGTGGAGTTCGACCCGGGCTCCGCCGTGCTGAACGCCGCCGCGCAGGAACGCCTGGGCAAAGTGGTGGCCATGCTCAACCAGAAGACCTCGCTGACGCTGGACATCGTCGGCCGCGTGGATCCGGCGCAGGACCAGAACGGACTGCGCAAGGTCACCGTCGAGGACATGGTGCGCAAGGAGAAGGTACTGGACGATTCCGGCAAGGACGCCGACGTCTCTCCCGCCGCCCTCGCCGCCGTGTCCATCACACCAGACCAGTACGAACGCTACCTGCGCCGCGCCTACAAACACGCCGATGTCGAAAAGCCGCACAACGTGCTGGGCTTGAACAAATCCCTCGAACCGGACGACATGCGCGCCCTGCTGGAAACCAACGTCAAGACCGACGACGCAGCCATGCGCGACCTGGCCGAACGCCGCGCGACGGCCGTGCGCGACTGGCTGAAAGGCAAGCTGGCGGACAACCGGTACGCCATGAAGGATCCGAAGCTCACCGCCGAAGGCATCGATGACAAAGGCAAGACGACGCGGGTGGATTTCGGGTTGCGTTGAGCGGCCAGACCTCGCTTGGGTGAGGGGTGCTTGCGTTTTTGAGCAAGGGGATTGGAGAGGGTTGGGCGAGCACCCGCCCCTCATCCCGCCTTCTCCCCGGAGGGGAGAAGGAGAAGTGCGTACCGCGGCAAGCAGCCAATGACCAAGCAAGAGCGAGCGAAGCGACGCTCCGTGCCGCTCTTGATCTCCCGGGTTCCCTTCGCGGCGATGAGGGCTGGACGATCAGGCCGCCGCAGGCGGGCGGGGACAGGACGTCCCCGCCTTTTCGATTCGGGCAGGGATGCCCGATCGAAAAGCCCGGCCAGCCCTCAACGCACCCGCAGCAGCGAAGGCTGCGGAGGGCGCCGCGCAGGGGGCCCTTCTTCTTGGTTAGGCGGTCTCTAACATCAAGTGCACCACCCCCACGACACGGTGATGCATGGGACAGCATTACAGCCATCTGAGCGCCGAAGAACGGGGCGCGATCATGGTGGGCAAGGCACGCGGCGAGAGCGCTCGGCAGCTGGCACGGCTGCTAGGCCGTTCGGCTAGCACGATTTCCCGGGAATTGGCGCGTAATGGGCACCGCGAACCGGCGGAGCGTCCGCGCATGGGTCGTCCGACACTTGGCTATGACGCCCGCCGTGCCGGTGCGCGGGCTCGACGGCTCGCGCGCAAGGCACGCCGACGGCGCAAGCTACATCGTGATGGGGCCTTGTGGCCCCTGGTGCGCCAGCTGTTAGCGCGCCGCTGGTCACCGCAAGAAGTGAGCCGCACACTGCGCCGGCAGCATCCTGACGAGCCGGCCAAACACGTGTCCCATGAGACGATCTACACCGCGATTTATGCCATGCCGCGTGGCGAACTGCGGCGTGAGCTGGTGGCCTTGCTGCGCCAACACAAGTGCGCACGCCGTCCGCGTGGCCAAGGGGCGAACCGGCGCGGCCGCATGCAGGATCTGCCGAGTATTCATGACCGCCCGCCGGAGGCCAACGAGCGCCTGTTACCAGACCATTGGGAAGGCGACTTCCTCAAGGGGGCGCGTAACCGATCGTCGGTGGGGGTGCTGGTGGATCGACGCACTTTGTTCCTGAAGCTGGTCAAGATGAAGGGGTGTTCGGCCCAGGAGGCGCTGGAGGGCTTCAGTCGCGCCTTCCAGGGCGTGCCGCCGGAGCTTCGCCAGACACTGACCTATGACCAGGGCAAGGAAATGGCGCTGTACAAGACCTTGTCCGAACGTACCGGCTTGAGCATTTATTTCGCCGATCCGCGCAGCCCCTGGCAGCGGGGCATCTGCGAAAACACCAACGGCCTGCTGCGGCAGTACCTCCCTAAAGGCACCGATCTGTCCGTGCATAGCCAGCGAGCGCTGGATGCCATCGCTCAGGAGATGAACCTTCGGCCCCGAGCCACCTTGGGCTACCACTGTCCGGCGGAGATGTTCATGCGTGCCATGGGGCACGATGACCTCGCTCAGGCCATCGATGATGCACTTCTAGATTGACACCGCCTTACTTCTTCTTGGGCAAGCAAGAAGAAGTAACTCGCTCTCCGGCAGGAGAGCGAAACCCTCGCCCCGCGAGGGGCGAGACAAGACTGGCCATAAGGCGACACCGAGCTCTGTCGCCACCGGGTCCCGGCCTGCGCCGGAATGACGAAAGTGAAAGGTAGCGCCAGAAATAAGCGCCTTCTATGGGCCGCCAGGTCCCCGCCCCACCCCATCCCAATCCCCCACCGCACACCCGCAAAACCCCAACAGTTCCCCCTCGAGCCACAAAAGCTCAAAATCCCTCCTTTCCCCCAGAGGGCGCCTCCCCCATGACCTACACCGCCACCACCCGCGCGCGCTACGCCACCGAACTGGACTCCATCCGCGACCAGGGCCTGTTCAAGGCCGAGCGCGTCATCGTCTCGCCGCAGTCGGCCGAGATCGAGCTCGAGGGTGGACGCAAGGTGCTCAACTTCTGTGCCAACAACTACCTGGGCCTGGCCGACCACCCCGAGGTGATCCAGGCCGCCAAGGAGGCGCTGGACAGCCACGGCTTCGGCATGGCCTCGGTACGCTTCATCTGCGGCACGCAGGACCTGCACAAGCAGCTCGAGAAAAAGATCGCCGAGTTCTTCGGCACGGAAGACACCATCCTCTACGCCGCGTGCTTCGACGCCAACGGCGGCCTGTACGAGCCACTGCTGGGCGAGGAGGACGCGGTCATCTCGGACGCGCTCAACCATGCATCGATCATCGACGGCATCCGCCTGTGCAAGGCCAAGCGTTTCCGCTATGCCAACTGCGACATGGCGGATCTCGAGAAGCAACTGCAGGCTGCCGATGCCGCAGGCGCTCGCACCAAGCTGATCAGTACCGATGGTGCGTTCTCGATGGACGGCTTCATCGCACCGCTGGACAAGATCGCCGCGCTGGCCGAGAAGTACGGCGCGATGGTGCACATCGACGAATGCCATTGCACCGGCTTCCTCGGCGATACCGGCCGCGGCTCCGCCGAGGTCAACGGCGTGATGGACAAGATCGACATCTTCACCGGCACGCTGGGCAAGGCCCTCGGCGGCGCGCTGGGCGGCTTCACCACCGGTCGCGCGGAAGTGATCGAGCTGCTGCGCCAGCGTTCGCGTCCTTACCTGTTCTCCAACTCGCTGCCGCCGCACGTGGTGGCCGCGGCGCTCAAGGTGTTCGACATGCTCTCCAGCGCCGGCGAACTGCGCCAGCGCGTGCAGGAGAACACGCGCTACTTCCGCGAGCAGATGACCGAGGCCGGCTTCGACATCAAGCCTGGCGTGCACCCGATCGTGCCGGTGATGATCTACGACGCCAAGAAGGCGCAGGCCATGGCCGCCAAGCTGCTGGAGGAAGGCATCTACGTCACGGGTTTCTTCTACCCCGTGGTGCCGCAGGACCAGGCGCGCATCCGCACACAGATGAGCGCGGCGCATACGCGCGAGCACCTCCACCATGCCATCGCGGCGTTCACCAAGGTGGGTCGCGAACTGGGCGTGATCGGCTGACGCGCCCAAGGGGAGCCGCGCGGCCATGTGCGGCTCCCCAGTCCCTCATTTCAGTGCGCTGAGTTCGGGACGGTAGCGCCAGGTTTCCGTGGTCGCCGATTGCACCGCATCGGCAACGTCCCTGGCCGCGGCGTCGTCAGCGTCAAGCAACGAGCCCAGGCTGCGATCGAAGCGGTCATAGCCGGCCCAGCCATCGCGGGCCACCAGCAGCATGTATTGAGCCGCGTCGCCGCCGGTGACCAGGCGATACCAGGTGTGGGGCGGCGCCCCCGGGATGTCCCGTAGCGCCTGCCGCGCCGCGGCAAGCGCGCGTTCGAAGCGAGCTTCCATGCCGTAGCGGACGCGGACATGGGTCACCTGCATGGTGGCGCTCGGCTTGAGATCTTCCAGCGGCGTGCCGGTGCTGGCGTCCCGCAGTAGGACATAGGCGGGCTGTCCCATCGGCGCGGCATAGGGTGCGACATTGGTGCGGAAGTCCGCGCCGTCCGCGGCGGCGTCCACGCGGTGATCGAAGGCTGCGAAGGGTTGGCCCACGCTCGCATCCACGAAATAGCCGCTGCGCTCGCCGTCCTCGATCGTCCAGCCATACCAGGACAGCGGATCGTGGTGAGCGCGATGCCAATCCAGATGGCGGCGGTAGGCTTCCTCGAACGGCTGGGCCGCCCCAGGCTGCATGCGGTAGAGGTAGAAATGCGCGGCGCCGCCGGATTGGGCGTGCACGCGCGAGGCCAGGCACAGGGCCAGCAGCAAGGCGAACGGGCGGTAGTTCATGGGGGCTCCGGAAAGGCGGGTCAGGGGATTCTCGGCTTGCCGCTCCATTCCCGGCTATGCGAATCTTTTTGCCCCCGCCCGAAGTTTTTTTCCTGCCCCGAGGCTCCCGCGCGTGAATGTGGAACTGCGTTACCTGCATGCGTTCCGGGCTGTCTGCGAGGGCGGCAGCCTGCGCGCAGCCGCGGCATCGCTGCACCGGACCGAGCAGGCGGTGAGCTATCAGCTGCGCAAGCTGGAAGAAGCCCTAGGCATGCCGCTGTTCGACCGGGGCGGCGGTCCGCTGGTGCCCAATGCCGCCGGCGAGCGGTTGCTGGTGTTCTGCCGCGACATGGGCCGCGATTGGGCGCGCGTGCACGAGGCTCTGCGGGACGCCGACGCCCCCGAAACCCCGCTGCGCATCGCGGCGGTAAGCGGGTTCGGCCGTTACGACCTGCTGCCGCTCTTTCGCGAAGGACCGCTGGCCGACGTGCCCATTCGGATGAGCTTTCCCACGGCCGAAGAAGTCGTGCGGCAGGTGGAGTCGGGCGCGAGTGACTTGGGCTTTGTCCACCTGATGCTGCCGCATGGTTCGCTGCGGCTGGTCGCCGTCGGCATGGAGGAAGCCGCGCTGATCGCCTCGGCGCGACAGCCGGCGCCACTGCTGCAAGCCGCAGCCCTCGCCCAGGCCGACTACGTGACCTACGACGAAAGCGACTACGTCTTCGCCACCTGGTTCACGCAGGTGCTAGGCGAGAAGCCCGCGCACCTGCGCAGCGTCGCGCACTTCGAAGAACTGGAAGAAGTGCTGGACTGGGTGGCCGCCGGCCGCGGGTTATCCATCGTGCCGCGTGCGAGCGCGCGCGAAGCCGAGGCGCGTGGCGAGGTCATCGCGGCAGCTTTCGAGGGAAAACCCTGCCTCAATACGATCTATGCCGTGGTGGACCCGGCACGCACGCACCCCGCGCTGGAGCGCACCTTGCGCGTGGTGAAGGAACGACTGGGAGCGTCTGCCGGTTCCTGACGCGGTTTGCCGCTTATGCCGCGCTGGCTCAGCGCGAGAGCGCGGCCACTTCCTCGGCTCGCAGGTGCCGCCAATGCCCTTTGGGCAATTCGCCCAGCGCCAATGAGCCAATTGCCACGCGTATCAAGCGAAGGACGCCGATGCCATGCGCGGCGAGCAGACGGCGGATGTGCCGGTTCCGGCCTTCGTCGAGCACGATCTCCAGCCAGGCATTTTTTTCGCCGACGCGCAGCAAACCGGCGCGCTTGGCGGCCAGGCGCTCGCCGTCGTCCATCACGCCCTGCACGAGGCGCTTCAGCAGAGCGTCATCTGGGATGGCGTCGATCTGCACGTGATAGGTCTTGTCGACGTGGTGGCGGGGCTCGGTGAGCCGGGCCGCCCAGGTACTGTCGTTGCTCAGCAGCAGCAAGCCTTCGCTCGCCTTATCGAGACGGCCAACCGGGCCTAGCCAAGGCAGGCCGGCCTCCTTCAGCAGGTCGTAGACCGTGTCGCGCCCGCGCTCGTCGGCGGCGCTCACGACTGTGCCGCGAGGTTTGTTGAGGGCGATGTAGACGCGCTTCGCCTCGCCGACCGGCTCGCCATCGAGCAGGATGCGCTGGCGCGTCGGGTCCGCCGGGAGCTCGGGATCCAGCACCACGCGACCGTCGACGCTCACGCGCCCCGCACGCACCGCCTTCTCGGCCTGGCTGCGCGAACACACGCCCAGCTTGCTGAGCACGCGAGCCAGTCCGTGCCGCGGCACGGACGCAGCCGCGGCAGACACGCGCCCCGCTATCGTCTTCCTGCCCTGCCCTGTGTTCCGGCTCATGCCGCCCATCGTGCCCGATCCTGCGTTCGCCCAAAAGAAAAGCCCGGCTTGCGCCGGGCTTTTCCAGACGACCTTGCGGTCGATTACTGCTGAACCTGCAGCTCGGTGCGACGGTTGCGGGCGCGGCCGGCATCCGTGTCGTTGCTGTCGATCGGGTCGTTCTTGCCGTGACCGATCGGGCCCTGCAGACGGCTGGCGTCGATGCCGTGCGAGGTCAGGTAGTCGTACACGATCTGAGCGCGACGCTCGGACAGGCTCTGGTTGTAGGCGTCCTTACCGACCGAGTCGGTGTAGCCGGCAACCGTGACCTTGACCTGCGGGTAGCGCTGCAGGGTGTCGACAGCCTGGTCGAGGATGGCGATCGAGTCGGCGCTGGGCTCAGCCAGGGCCTTCTTGATGTCCTTCTCGCCCTTCTTCGGACGGTCGAACTTGAAGTTCACGCCGCGCAGATCGATCACGACCTGCTTCGGGCAGCCATCCGGACCGACGATGGTGCCGGCGGCGGTGCCCGGGCACTTGTCGTCGCAGTCGTTCACGCCGTCGCCGTCGCTGTCCAGCTTGGAGCAGTCAGGCGCAGCCGGCGGGGGCGGGGTGGCGGCCACCGGGGCAGCCGGCGGAGCGCCGAAGCGCGACACCACGCTGAAGCCCAGGAACCAGTCGCCGTAGCCGTTCTTCTCCGGCTGGGTCTTGTCGTCCCAGTCGTAGCGGTAGCCGGCTTCTGCACGGATGTCGCTGCTGTCGGTGATCGACTTGGAGATACCGACGCCCAGCTGGGCGGCCGGCGACCAGCCGTTGTCGAAGCGGCTGTGGTGGTAGCTGCCCATCACGCCGGCGAGCAGGTACGGACGCCAAGCGTCGGCAGCGCCGAAGTAGTAACGGGCGGTCACGCCGTAGTTGTTGTTCGACCAGTTGCCGCCGCCGATCTTGCTGTCGATGTCGCGCTTGGTGCGGTCGATGAACAGGTCGATCGAGGTGTTCGGCGCAATGAACTTACCAACGCCCAGGCCGTAGTAGACCTGACGGCTGTTGGTGTTGCGGTCGGTGTCGTTGTAGTAGCCGCCGACGGTCGGGGCGATGTACCAACGGTCATCGAAACCGGCGGGTGCGCTGGAGCTGTTGTCCTGCGCGTGAACGGCACCCACGCCGCCCAGGGCCAGGGCAATCAGAAAATACAAGCCCTTACGATTCATCAGGTGTCTCCTCGTTTATTGGTTTTCGCGTCCGTTCCACCCCAGACGGAAATCGCGCGTCAGAACTTCAGGGTTCGACATACAGGGACTTTCATGGTCCCTTGCTTGACGTTCCTAACAGCAAGCGGCGCAGAGTGTAGCAAAACCGTTAAGAGATACACACGTCCCTTAACAGGCAAACATGACAGCTTAAGCTTTTGGTGGGTTCTCGTTCAGGCAAATCCGCGTGAAACCCTGCCTCACCAACGCACGTCCGCCTGCTTCGCCGACAAAAGAAAAGCCCGGCTTGCGCCGGGCTTTTCCAGACGACCTTGCGGTCGGTTACTGCTGAACCTGCAGCTCGGTGCGACGGTTGCGGGCGCGGCCGCTCTCCGTGTCGTTGCTGTCGATCGGGTCGGCTTCGCCATGGCCGATCGGGCCCTGCAGGCGGCTGGCATCGATGCCGTGCGAGGTCAGGTAGTCGTACACGATCTGCGCACGACGCTCGGACAGGCTCTGGTTGTAGGCGTCCGTACCGAC
This sequence comes from Dyella sp. BiH032, assembly GCF_031954525.1. NCBI lineage: Bacteria > Pseudomonadati > Pseudomonadota > Gammaproteobacteria > Lysobacterales > Rhodanobacteraceae > Dyella > Dyella sp. BiH032. The sequence continues at coordinate 1,846,527 of NZ_CP134867.1, read as the reverse complement.
CGAGTCGGTATAGCCGGCCACCGTGACCTTGACCTGCGGGTAGCGCTGCAGGGTGTCGACAGCCTGGTCGAGGATGGCGATCGAATCGGCTGTCGGCGCGGCGAGCGCCTTGCCGATTTCGCCGGCCTTGACGTGCCCCTTCTTCGGATAATCGAACTTGAAGTTCACGCCGCGCAGGTCGATCACGACCTTCTGCGGGCAACCATCCGGACCGACGATGGTACCGGCAGGCGTACCCGGGCACTTGTCGTCGCAGTCGTTTACGCCATCGCCGTCGCTGTCCAGCTTGGAGCAGTCAGGCGCAGCCGGCGGGGGCGGCGCGACGGCCGGGGCGGCCGGCGGAGCGCCGAAGCGCGACACCACGCTGAAGCCCAGGAACCAGTCGCCGTAGCCGTTCTTCTCCGGCTGGGTCTTGTCGTCCCAGTCGTAGCGGTAGCCGGCTTCCGCACGGATGTCGCTGCTGTCGGTGATGGTCTTGGAGATACCGACGCCCAACTCGGCGGCCGGCGACCAGCCATTGTCGAAGCGGCTGTGATGGTAGCTGCCCATCACGCCAGCCAGCAGGTACGGACGCCATGCGTCCCACGCGCCGAAATAGAAGCGTCCGGCCACGCCGTAATTGTTGTTCGACCAGTTACCGCCACCGATCTTGCTGTCGATGTCGCGCTTGGTGCGGTCGATGAACAGGTCGATCGACGCGTTCGGCGCGATGAACTTGCCTACGCCCAGGCCGTAATAGACCTGGCGGCTGTTCGTATTGCGGTCGGTATCGTTGTAGTAGCCGCCCACGGTGGGGGCGATGTACCAACGGTCGTCGTAGGTGGAAGTGGTTGCGCTGGAGCTGCTGTCCTGCGCATGAGCGGCACCTACGCCACCCAGGGCAAGCGCGATCAGAAAGTACAAGCCCTTACGTTTCATCAGGTGTCTCCTCGTTTATTGGTTTTCGCGTCCGTTCCACCCCCAGGCGAACGACCCCGCGGGCCATGCCGCCATGAGTCCGGGCCGATGCCGGCCTTGAAGCTAAACCACCCGAAACGGGCGCGGAGAGTTTAGCAAAAAACAAACAATTGCTAGCCACTCCGAACGCTCGTTCAGTTTTCAGCTCACACCGTCTTTACAACGTGAAGAGTGCCATGAATTCCTGCACAGGCATGGCATCCATCCTGCCGGGGTCATCCACCGCGTGGAGAATCGCCGCGACCCGGTGGGCAGGCAAGTGCCCGCGCATGGCGGCCTCGAATTTGCTTAGCAGCACCGGGATACCCTCGGCACGGCGCCGGCGGTGACCGATCGGGTAATCGACCGACACCTTCTCCGTGCAGCTGCCGTCCTTGAAGAACACCTGCACGGCGTTGCCGATATAGCGCTTGTCCGGGTCGAAATAATCCTGGGTGAAACGAGGATTCTCGCTGACCACCATTTTTTCGCGCAGCGCGTCGATGCGCGGGTCGGCGGAGACCTCATCACCGTAGTCCTCCGCGGTCAGGCGGCCGAAGATCAGCGGCACCGCCACCATGTACTGGATGCAGTGATCGCGGTCGGCGTAACTGGCCAGCGGGCCGGTCTTGTCGATGATGCGCATGCCCGCTTCCTGTGTCTCGATCGCCACCTTTTCGATCTGGTCGACCCTGCCGGCCATCTGGGGATGCAGCTTCATGGCGCACTCCACGGCCGTCTGGGCATGGAACTCTGCCGGGAAACTGATCTTGAACAGCACGTTCTCCATCACGTAACTGCCGAACGGACGCTCGAACTCGAACGCCCTGCCCTTGAACGCCACGTCGTAATAGCCCCAGGTCCGGGCGCTCAGCGCGGAGGGATAACCCGCGACGCCACGGTAGACCGCATTGATTGCATGGATGACCGCGCGGCGGCAGGCATCGCCCGCGGCCCAGCTCTTGCGCGGGCCGGTATTGGGCGCGTGGCGATAGGTGCGCAACGCGCCGTTGTCGATCCAGCTGTGCGAAACGGCGGTGACGACCTGGTCCTTGCCGCCGCCGAGCATCGCGGTGGCTACGGCGGTCGAGGCCAGCCGCACCAGGATCACATGGTCCTGGCCGACCCGGTTGAAGCTGTTGCGCAGCGCATAGCAGCCCTGGATCTCGTGAGCCTTGATTGCCCACGCCAGCACGTCGCGCACGGTCATCGGCTCGCCGCCTTCGCGCTGGGCCTTGCGGCTGAGGTAGTCGGCCACGGCAAGAATGGCACCGAGGTTGTCGGAAGGATGACCCCACTCCGCCGCCAGCCAGGTGTCGTTGAAATCCAGCCAGCGGATCTGCGTGCCAATGGCAAACGCGGCCTGCGCGGGGTCCAGCTCGTGGCTGGTGCCCGGCACCCGCGCCCCGCCCGGCAACGTGGCGCCCGGGACGAGCGGGCCGAGATGCTTGACGCATTCGGGGAACTTCATCGCCAGCATTGCCGTCGCCAGCGAGTCGAGCAGCACGTAGCGCGCGGTGTCGTAAGCCTCGGCCGAGTCGATCCGATACCCGGTCACGTAGTCCGACACGTCGACCAGCGGCTGGTCGGGGTCCGGACGCTCGGCCGAGCGGATGTCATGCGCACTCATGCTCATCTCCTGGCACCGAAGCGGCGCGCCGGGCGCCTGAGCCCGATCGTTCGACGCCGCCCTTGCCGAGATTAGCCGAGCATGCCGCCGCTACAGAAGGGCGCCCGCGTCCGCTCCGGCGAGTTCAGCCCGCGGGTACGCGCACCCAGCCCTCCATCAGCACGCGCGCGCTCCGGCTCATGACCGCCTTGGTGACGCTCCACGTGCCATCGATCTGCACCGCCTCGGCGCCCACCCGCAACGTCCCGGACGGATGGCCGAAGCGCACCGCATGACGCTCACCGCCACCCGCCGCGATGTTCACCAGCGTGCCCGGAATCGCCGCCGCAGTGCCGATGGCGACGGCCGCCGTGCCCATCATGGCGTGATGCAGCTTGCCCATCGACATCGCACGCACCAGCAGGTCGACGTCACCGGCATGCACCGGCTTGCCGCTCGACGCGACGTAGTCGGCGGGGCGGGCGACGAAGGCCACCTTGGGCGTGTGCTGGCGCGTGGCGATCTGGTCGAGCGAACCGATCAGGCCCATGCGCAGCGCACCGTGCGCGCGGATGGTCTCGAACATCGCCAGCGCCTTGGCGTCGCCGTTGATCGCGTCCTGCAGCTCCGTGCCGGTGTAGCCGATCGCCGAGGCCTCGACGAAGATCGTGGGAATGCCGGCATTGATCATCGTCGCCTTGAGCGTGCCGACGCCCGGCACCACGAGATCATCGACGAGGTTTCCGGTGGGGAACATGGCTCCGCCCGCCCCCTCTTCTTCCGCGGCGGGGTCCATGAACTCGAGCTGCACTTCCGCGGCAAGAAAGGTGACGCCGTCCAACTCGAAATCGCCGGTCTCCTGCACCGCACCGCCGGTCATCGGCACATGGGCGATGATCGTCTTGCCGATATTGGCCTGCCAGATGCGCACCACCGCCACGCCATCCCGCGGCACACGCGCGGGATCGACCAGCCCGCCCGCAATGGCGAACGGCCCGACCGCCGCGGAGAGATTGCCGCAGTTGCCGCTCCAGTCCACGAACGCCTTGTCGATAGCCACCTGGCCGAACAGATAGTCCACATCATGGTCAGGGCGGCTGCTTTTGGACACGATCACCGTCTTGCTGGTGCTGGAGGTGGCGCCGCCCATGCCGTCGATCTGCTTGCCGTAGGGATCGGGGCTGCCAATCACGCGAAGCAGCAGCGCATCGCGGGCGACGCCCGGCGCCTGCGCGGCCTCGGGCAGGTCCTGCAGACGGAAGAACACGCCCTTGCTGGTGCCGCCGCGCATGTAAGTGGCGGGAATCCGGAGCTGGGGAAGATGGGCCATGGTGTGGTTGTCCTGTGATGACTGGACTTCGCCCGCATCGCGGGCAGGCGAAGCCATCCGCCGCGGGCGACGCCGCCAAGCATCGCCACGCGGATCGAAGCCTGATCAGGCCGCCTGCGAAGCCTCGAGGAAATCCTGCGCGAAGCGCTGCAGCACGCCGCCGGCTTCATAGATCGACACTTCCTCGGCGGTATCCAGACGGCAGGTCACCGGCACGTCGACGCGCTCGCCGTTCTTGCGATGGATGACCAGCGTGAGGTCCGCGCGCGGCGTGCGCGCGCCCGCCACGTCGAAGGTTTCGGTGCCGTCGATACCCAGCGTTTTGCGGTTGGTGCCCGGCTTGAACTCCAGCGGCAGCACGCCCATGCCGATCAGGTTGGTGCGATGGATGCGCTCGAAGCCTTCCGCCACGATCGCCTCGACGCCCGCCAGCCGCACGCCCTTCGCGGCCCAGTCGCGCGAGGAGCCCTGGCCGTAGTCGGCGCCGGCAACCACGATCAGCGGCTGCTTGCGCTCCATGTAGGTCTCGATCGCTTCCCACATGCGCATGACCTTGCCTTCCGGCTCCACGCGCGCCAGCGAACCCTTCTTCACCTCGCCGTCGATCACCGCCATCTCGTTGACCAGGGTGGGATTGGCGAACGTCGCGCGCTGAGCCGTCAAGTGATCGCCGCGATGGGTCGCGTACGAATTGAAGTCCTCTTCGGGCAAGCCCATCTTGGCCAGGTATTCGCCGGCCGCGCTATCGAGCAGGATCGCGTTGGATGGCGACAGGTGGTCCGTCGTGATGTTGTCGCCCAGCACCGCGAGCGGACGCATGCCCTTGAGCGTGCGCTCGCCGGCGAGCGCACCTTCCCAGTACGGCGGACGGCGGATGTACGTGCTCTGCGCACGCCACGCATACAGCGGCGCGGCGCGCGTGCCGGCATGACCGGTGCGCGCGAACATCGGCTCGTAGACCCGGCGGAACTGCTCCGGCTTCACGCTGGATGACACGATCGCGTCGATCTCCTCGTCCGTGGGCCAGATGTCCTTCAGCGTCACCGGCTGGCCATTGGCATCGACACCCAGCACGTCCTTCTCGATATCGAAACGGATGGTGCCGGCGATGGCATAGGCCACCACCAGCGGCGGCGAGGCCAGGAAGGCCTGCTTGGCATACGGATGGATGCGCCCATCGAAGTTGCGGTTGCCCGACAACACGGCGGTGGCATACAGGTCGCGGTCGATGATCTCCTGCTGGATCTTCGGGTCGAGCGCGCCGGACATGCCGTTGCAGGTGGTGCAGGCGAACGCGACGATGCCGAAGCCGAGCTGCTCCAGTTCCGGCAGCAGGTTTGCCTCCTTCAGGTACAGCTCCACTGCCTTGGAACCGGGCGCGAGCGAGCTCTTCACCCATGGCTTGCGCGTGAGACCCCGCGCGTTCGCATTGCGCGCCAGCAGCGCTGCCGCGATCACGTTACGCGGATTGCTCGTGTTGGTGCAGCTCGTGATGGCGGCGATGATCACCGCACCATCGGGCATCTGCCCCGGCTTCTCTTCCCACTGGCCGGCGATGCCGCGCGCAGCGAGATCGGACGTAGGCAGACGCTTGTGCGGATTCGACGGACCCGCCATGTTCCGCACCACCGAGGACAGGTCGAACGTCAGCGTGCGCTCGTACTGCGCATCGGCAAGCGTATCGGCCCACAGGCCCGCGGCCTTGGCGTAGGTTTCCACCAGCCTCACCTGCTCGTCGCTGCGGCCGGTGAGGCGCAGGTAATCGGTGGTCTGGCCGTCGATGAAGAACATCGCGGCGGTCGCGCCATACTCGGGCGCCATGTTGGAAATGGTGGCGCGATCGCCGAGCGTGAGGCTGGCCGCGCCTTCGCCGCGGAATTCCAGGTAGGCGCCGACCACTTTCTCCTTGCGCAGGAACTCGGTGAGCGCCAGCACGATGTCGGTGGCGGTGATGCCCGGCTGCCGCTTGCCGGTCAGTTCCACGCCCACGATGTCTGGCAGGCGCATCCACGAGGCGCGACCGAGCATCACGTTCTCCGCTTCCAGGCCACCCACGCCGATGGCGATGACGCCGAGCGCGTCTACGTGCGGCGTATGGCTGTCGGTGCCCACGCAGGTGTCGGGATAGGCCACTCCGTCCTGCACCTGGATCACCGGCGACATCTTCTCCAGGTTGATCTGGTGCATGATGCCGTTGCCCGGCGGGATGACGTCGACGTTTTCGAACGCCTTCTTGGTCCATTCGATGAAATGGAAGCGGTCCTCGTTGCGGCGATCCTCGATGGCGCGATTCTTCGCGAACGCATCCGGATCGAAGCCGCCGCACTCCACCGCCAGCGAGTGGTCGACGATCAGCTGCACCGGTACCACCGGATTGACCTTGGCCGGATCGCCACCGCGTTCGGCGATCGCGTCGCGCAGACCGGCCAGATCGACCAGGGCCGTCTGGCCGAGGATGTCATGGCACACCACGCGCGCCGGGAACCACGGGAAATCGCGTTCGCGCTTGCGTTCGATGATCTGCCTGAGGCACTCGTCGAGCACGGCCGGATCGCAGCGGCGCACCAGGTTCTCGGCGAGCACGCGCGACGTATAAGGCAAGCCGTCGTAGGCGCCGGGCTGGATCGCCTCCACGGCGGCGCGCGCGTCGAAATAATCCAGCGACGTACCGGGAAGGGATCGGCGGTAATTGGTATTCATGGCTGTCGAAAACCTTGGAGATAGAAACGCCCCGCTGGCCGCAGGCTGGCGCCTGGCCCGCGCTCGCCACCCGGCAACCGCCCATTTCTTTGCAAAACCGGCAGTTGGGGCGATCGACAGGGGTGCATATGATTCGCGCATTGTAGCGGCAGCAAGCCTTTTCCTTAAGAGCTTCAGCTTGACTGGTATGCAGGGCGGCACCGACAATGCCGCATCTATCGACCCCAAAGGGGAGTAGTTCAGGACGCCGTTCCTTTGGCGTCCTTGCAGTGGTCGTCATCACGAGCGGGGCACCGCTCCGGTCACCGCAGCGGCTACGCCGCGAACGAGACTTTTGCGGTAATCACGGGGCTGCGTGCGCCCGTGGTTGCTGCATTCGTCCCGCGCGCAGGAACCGACACCGCATGGATTTCCTCACCCCGCAGTTCTTCTCCGGCCTGTTCGCCATCGTTCTGCTGGACCTGGTCCTGGCCGGCGACAACGCCATCGTCATCGCACTCGCCGCGCGCAACCTGCCCAAGCACTTGCAGAAGAAGGCCGTGTTCTGGGGCACCTTCGGCGCCGTCGCCGTGCGTGTAGCGCTTACCGCCGTGGTGGTCTATCTGCTCAAGCTGCCCGGGCTGATGCTGGCCGGCGGCCTGCTGCTGCTCCCGATCGCCTGGAAGCTGTTGCGCTCGGACGACGGCGACGGCCATGACATCAACCCCGCCAACAACTTCTGGGCCGCGTTGCGCACCATCATCGTGGCCGACGCGCTGATGGGCCTGGACAACGTACTCGCGATCGCCGGCGCGTCCGGTGGGCACATGGCCCTGGTCATCATCGGCCTGGCAATCAGCGTGCCGCTGGTGGTGTGGGGCTCGACGCTGATCCTCAAGCTGATCGAGCGCTTCCCCGTCATCGTCTACATCGGCGCCGGCGCCATCGCCTGGACGGCGGCGCGCATGATCGCGCACGATCATCTGCTCAAGCCCTGGTTCGACACGCACGGCTGGGCGAAGTACGTGCTGGACGTGGTGCTGGTGGCCGCCATCTGCGGCGGCGGCTGGTATGCGCAGCGTCAGCGGCGCTTGTCGCGGGCCGCTTGAGCACACGAGGGCGGCCGGTCACACTGCGCGCCGCCCCAGCCCCACCGAAGGAATGCCATGAAGCTGTACTACATCCCCGGCGCCTGTTCGCTGGCCGACCACATCGTGCTCGAGTGGATCGGTGCGCCGTACGAAGCCCACGCCGTCGCGCGCGACCTGTTGCGCTCGCCCGAGTACCTGGCCGTCAACCCCTCCGGCCAGGTTCCCACGCTGCAGGACGACGACGGTTGGCTGCTCACCGAAAACGTCGCGATCCTCTCCTACCTGGCCGACCGTTTCCCGGAAGCGAAGCTTGGTGGCGACGGCGCGCGCGGACGCGCCGAGGTGCTGCGCTGGCTGGCTTACCTCAACTCCGACGTGCACCAGGCGTTCAAGCCGCTGTTCAATCCGGCCCGCTTCGTGGCTGACGAGTCCGCCCACGCGGAACTGCAGGCGAATTCGCGCACGCGCCTGCGCGGCATGTTCGAACGCCTGGACGCGCGACTGGCCGATCGCGACTGGCTGGCCGGCACGCGCTCGATCGCCGACCCTTATCTCTTCGTGGTGCAACGCTGGGCCAAGGGTAAAGGCGTGGACCTGTCCGGCCTCGCTCACCTCGACCGCTTTGCGCAGCGCATGCGCGACGACGTGGGCGTACGTGCCGCCATGAAGGCAGAAGGTTTGTAAGTCCCAAGGCCGGCAACGCCGCCCCTTTCCAGAGCTCCAAGGGCCGGCATTGCCGGCCCTTGGCTTTAATACGTCATCGGCATGCGTACCGTCACGGTGGCGTCCGGGGTATCGCGCGTCACGCCGACGCCCAAAGTGAAGTTGAGCGTGCGCTTGTCGTTGAAGCGATACGATCCGCCGATGAGCAACGTACCCAACACGGTCTTGGCCGAGCCGGCCACCGTGCGGTTGTTCTGCTTGGTCACGCCGACCCAGCTCTGGTCGTAGCCGATGCTGAAGGACGCTTTCTCGTTGAGCGCCAGTCCCATGCCGACGCTCACGTCCGCCACGTCGCCCACCTTCACGTCGCCCAGCTCCTCCTTGCCGGCCAGCAGCAGCGTGCGGCTGACATGGTGGCGCGTGAAGTTGTGCAGATAGCTGACGTTGCCGAAGAACACCACCGGATCGGACGGATACAGCCAGGTCACGCCCGGTTGCACGGAATAGAAACCGCTGCCCGTCGGCAGCTGTAGCGGCAGGCCCGTGCCGGTCGCATTCTGCACGCAGCGCTGGACACAGTCCGTGGTCACTTCGAACGGGTCCCGGCCGGTGCGCGATTTGAAACGCAGCCAGGCCACGTAATAGGCCTTGTCGGCGCCGCCATCGTTGATCTGGTAGCGCGCGGTCGCCTCCACGTCGCCCAGGCCGTGGCCGCTGGCACCGAACACGCGGTCGGTCGCCGTGCCGGTGAAGATCTCGCGGCTGATCGTGTCCGTATGGCCGTACACATAAGGAACGCGCACCTCCGCTTCCAGCCGGTTGGTGATGCCGTAGCGCAACGCGATGGCGCCGGTCTGCGTGGTGGTCTTGACCTGGCGTACGTCGATCAGGCCGATCAGGATCGCGGGGATGATCGTGTAACCCACCAGCGCCACGCGTTCCGCCGACGAATAGCCGAACTGATACGAAGGCTCCACGATCAGTTTGCCGCGCGGCGTCAGCACGCCGGGCTGGTCGAAGATCGGCGCGACTTCAGGCGGGCGCGTATCGCGTTGCGGTGCCTGCCCGACGGGCTGGGTGTCCTCCGCCGCCGGCATGGCGGCCACGGCATCGGCCGCCGGCATCGGCTGCGCGGCAGCGAAGGCGCCGCCCGCGCGGATATTGCCCGCGCGTTGCCGGTCCAGCACGTCCATGCCCACGGCGTGCCGCAGCGACTGGTATTGCGCCTCCTGCGCGGCGAGCGTGCGCTTCATCGCCTCCAGCTCGGCCATCTGCGCGGCGATCTGGCTGCGCATCGCTTCCAGGCGCTCGCCCTGCGCTTTCACCTCGCGATGCAGCTCGTCCGCATCCCCAGCCGCTGCGGATTGGCCCGGTGCGGGCGGCGCTTGCTGTGCGAAGCCGGTGCCGGCGAGCAGGATCAGGCTCGCTGCCGCTCCGACGTGGCGCCAGCATCTCAGGCCACCCCTCGGGCGGCCGCGTTGTCGATCCTCGTGCGCCGGACGAACCCTGGTCATGGCACTCCCCCTTCTTGGTATTCCGCGCCCACTCAGCTCAGCGACCGAGCGGATTGGCGGCTTGCAGGCTCTGCTGCAGGTTCAGGCCGCGGAACGCGCTCAACGTGTTCACCGACACGTTGAGCGTGGTCTGCGCGGCAATGCGCTGGTTGTCGAGCGTGTTCTGCAGCACCGTGGCGGCCATCGACCGGCCAAGCGCGGCAGGATCGGCGCTGTTGCCCGGACCGTTCTGCACGACCGCCGCGCTGTTCATGGCAGATGAAAGCGCGCTCGCCTGCGCCGCGTTCACGCGGGCGATGTCCGGCACCTGGAGGTGCAGCGACGTCACCAGCGTCCCGTTGACGTACACCACGCGGTCGATGCCCAGCGAAGCGACCAGGCCGCCGCCCCAGTCGAAGCCGCCACGCGTCGCATCGAGGCGTGCATCGCTGACGGGTGTCCAGGCGATGTGTTCGGTTTCGCCGGCGCGAGCCGCACCCCACGAGGCGGAGAACAGCGCGATAAGGCAGAGCGCCATGCGGCGCGCAAGCTTGCTCATATATCCCCCGGCCCTCGCTTGGGCATGGTGATGCTGTCCAGGCCACGTCGATCGACCGCGGTCCCCAGTGGCGCCATCGGCGCCGCGCGCCAGTCGGACGGGCTGTTGAACACCGCCAGTGAACGGCGGTTATGGATGACGAACACCAGCCGGTTCTTCCACATCGCCTCGAAGCGCGCGCGCGGCAGCGACCGCGTGCCGAGCGCGGGATCGCCGATGAGCACGCGCCCTTCGTACAGCCCCTTCACCACCACGAAATGGTGATAGCCGCGCTCGTCGATCAGCACGATCGCCGGCAGGCGCTCTTGCTCCAGCTTGTCCAAGGGCACGTCGAAGCCGTCCGCGTCGAAGCCGTTGCCGGCCAGATAGCGTTTGATGTCCAGCAGCGAGAATCCTTCCTTGCCGATCTTCGCGCGGTCTCCGTGCGCATACATCTGCTCGAACGCAGCCTGCTCGTCGACGGGATAGCCGTACTGGTACGTCAGCAAGGTCGCCACCGCGGCCGAGCCGCAGCTGAAGTCGTACTTTTGCCGGATGGTGTTGCGGAAGCGCGCTTCCTTGAGGCTGGTCAGCCGCAGGCTGATGCCCTGCCCTTGCGCGCCCGGCACGGATACCGCCGCGGCCGGCGCCGCGCCGTGCCAGCACAGCGCGGACAGCCAGGCCAGCGGAAGCCACGCCCTCATGGCCGGAACTGCACGTTGATGATGGTGGCGTTCTGGATCAGCACATTGTTGCCGGTGTTCTGGATCACCATCGGCACGCCGGCCGCTCCCTGGAGGGAGCCCGCGCTGATCGCATTGCTGCCGGTGACGACATGGTCGGCATGGTTGTCGCTGACCGTGCCGTTGAGCGTGATCTTGGAGCTCACATCGGCGCCGCCGCTGAGCTTCGCCAGCACGCCGGCATCGGCGCGCGTGCCGAAACCTTCGACCTCGTCCGGCCGGGCCGACACCGCCGCCTGGTAGGCAGCGATCGGCGAGCTCGACGCGGTGGACAGATACGCAGGCATCGCCGGCGCCGAGCCGGCTGTGGCAAGCCCCCAACCGCCCAAGGACAGGCACGTCGCGGCCACGCCACACGCGACCCTGACATTCCGCATGGCACTTCTCCCGAGCGCGAGCGGAGCATGGCGAGGCGCTGCGCCCCGCCATGCCCGTCACGCGTCAATGGCCGACGTTGAGATTGGCCTGCACGTTCACGCTCTGCTGCGTGAGCGCGGCGACACCGCTGTTCTGCGCCATCACCGTCACGCCCGCTGCCGCGGCCGCGGCGCCGTCCATGTGATTGGACATATCGAACGCGCCCGCATCGGCCCAGGCCGCTCCGCCGGCCGCACCCGCGCCACCGGCGCCACCCACTGCCGCACCGCCGGTGCCTGCCGCGCCGGCGCCGCCCATGCCGCCGGCACCGCCGGTCGCGTCCGCGGCACCGCTCGCGCCGCCGGCTGCCGACGCGCTGCCGCTGGTCGAAGTCGAGCTGCCGCCCGTCGCCGTGCCGCCCGCCCAGGAGCCATTGCCGCCGGTGGCGGTACTGGTGCTGTTGCGGCGCGCACGCGCCGTGGCATCCGCATAGTTGTCGCCGTCGCTGCCGCCACCCCAGGCGCCGGCACCCGCGAGGGCGTTGCCGCTGGAAGCGGAGCTGTCGCCGACACGTCCGCTGCGCGCGCCCGCGCCGCCGCCGTCACCTGCGCCGCCACCGCGGCCGCCATAGCCGTAACCGCCGTACGCTTCGCCGCCGGCGCCGCCGCGACTGCCGTTGGCGTTGCCCCAGTTCTGGGCGACGTTGCCGATGCCGCTGACCTGGATATTGCTGACCGTGCCATCGAGCCGGCTGACTGCGACCGCCTTGCTCGCATTGAAGGAGTTGGTGACCGCGGAAGTGGCCGTACCGCTGTTGTTGGCGGACGCGGCACCCACCGCGGACGCATTGGCGTCACCCACGTTGTTGCGGTCGTTGCCCTGGCTGGCATTGGTCCGCGTATGCGTCGAGCTGTTGTTATGCGAATTGATGGAATTGTCGTCGTCTGCCATGGCGGGTAGCGTCAAGCCGATGCCAAGCAGCACAGCCGTGGCGATGAATGTCTTGCGCATGTCTCTCTCCTGCGGAACGTGGCCCCCTGGTTCGCCGGACTAAGCGGCCCCAAAGCATTGGCAACACGCATGCCACGTCGTGGCGCGCGTACGCCTCGCGCGAAACTTGTGCGAGAAGTCAGTCACTTGGGAGCACGAGCGCGGAATGCGCGCAAGCGCGCGCGGCGCTGGATCGCCACCCACTGCATCAGCCGCGTTACGCCCGTCGCGCACCTTCGCCCGCGGCAAGACGCCCGCAAGCCAGATGGGGCAAGACCGGGCGCGGCAAACCCATCAGTAACAGCGCCGATACACCGTGTGTCCTGCCAACGCCAACGACGCCTTCACGCATCGGAAGCGGACGGCCCATGCGCCACGAAGAAGGAATGCCGGGGCTGTGGGAGCACCCCTGCCACAGGCCGGGGTGCTCGATCGAACGATCAGTAGACCAGATTGGTGGTGCTCGCCGTGGCGGTGATGCCGTAGTTGCACTGCGGGCTGGTCGAGCCGACCGGGTAGTCCTTGGTCCAGGGCGGCGAAGCCACCTGCACCTGGTTCAGGTCATACACCTTGATGTTGGAGAAGGCGATCGACCCGTTGCTCGGATACTGACTGCAGCTGCTGACCCCGTAGGCTTCCAGCACGCCACCGAACACCCAGGTCAACGACGCGTAAGGATTGGTGGTCAACGTGGTGCTGGTGCCCTTGGTAACGTCCTTGGAAACGATCTTCCAGGTCGAACAGCTGACACCCGGCGAGCAATTGGAATACGTGTCGCCGGTGATGCTGTCGCCCACCGACACATTGATCGGCGAGCTGTGATACGTCGTGCCGCTCACGCAGCAATTCCAGCTGGCCATGGTCCAGGCATGGTCGTTGTAGCCGTTCCAGCCAAGCACGGGTTGCAGGATGGACTGCACGTTCGGCAGCTGCTCTAGGCCCGGGAAGAAGTAGATCACCTGGCTGCCGGAACTGGACGGATTGCTCGGCACCTTCCAGCTCGCGACGATGCGCCCGATCGGCGTGCCGCTGACGTAATTGGTGTCGATGACCCAGCCGTTGATGGTCGGCTTGGGCGCCGCCGGGAACGTCACCCGTCCGTTCGGCTCGATCCGCGTGCCGTCGAGGGCGAAATGCGACTGGCTGCAAAGCGCGGGCTTGCGCAGGGAGCCGTCGGCGCGGCGGATGCTGCCGTCCTGGTGGAGCTGTTCGTCCTCGCGCACGACCTGCACGCACGAAGGATCGAAGTAGCCATTGGGTGTCACCACGAAGTTGTCCGGCACGCCTTGCGGCCGCAGTGCCTTTTCCAGCGAGCCGACCGGCGTCAGTGCAGCGTCGGGCTTGAGCGCAGCTTCCTCGGCCGCCTGCGCGGCTCCGAGGGAGCCCAATAGAAACACGGCGGCGAACAACGATGCGCCGAACCAGCTCCGGCGCGTTCTTCCGATGAATCGATTCATGGGTCGCACACTCCTGATCACGGTGAGTTATCGCCATCCCTGACGGACCGAGCGCTGCCTCCGCAAGCGCGGCGTGCGCAACCCGAAGGCATGCCTCGCGTTTGGCCGTCCAAACTGGCCCGCCAAGTTGACACCGAACGCCGATCGCCTGCTGCGACTCGCGCGTACAACGGACGTGAACGGAACGGCGGGGCGCATTCACTCGCCGAAGACAACGAAAAATTCATCGCAAAAACATGCGATCGCTTGAGCAGCCAGGCGCTATTTGTCAGGAGGGACAGGCCACCCGGCCGGCCGGACATCGGTCACGAAATCGAGCAAAGAAAAGGCGGGCGAAATCAGCCAAAAAAAGGGAGCCCGCAGGCTCCCTTCCTTTACACGTTCCACGAAAGCGCTCAGCGCTTTTCGATCGGCACATAGGCCTGGTCTTCCGGGCCGGTGTAATTCGCGCTGGGGCGGATGATCTTGCCGTCCTGACGCTGCTCGATCACGTGCGCGCTCCAGCCGGAGGTGCGGGCGATCACGAACAGCGGCGTAAACATCGCGGTGGGCACGCCCATCATGTGATAGGCGCTTGCGGAGAACCAGTCGAGGTTCGGGAACATCTTCTTGAGCTCCCACATCAGCTTCTCGATGCGCTCGGACACGTCGAACAGCGTCGGGTTGCCGCCCTCGGTGCACAGCTTGCGCGAGACTTCCTTGATGATCTCGTTGCGCGGGTCGGACACCGTGTACACCGGATGGCCGAAACCGATGATGATCTCCTTGCGCTCGACGCGGGCGCGGATGTCCGCCTCCGCCTCGGCCGCGCTGCGGTAGCGCGCGATGATCTCCATCGCCACTTCGTTGGCGCCGCCGTGCTTGGGTCCGCGCAGCGCGCCGATCGCGCCGGTGATGGCCGAATACATGTCCGAACCGGTGCCGGCGACCACGCGCGCGGTGAACGTCGACGCGTTGAACTCATGTTCGGCGTACAGGATCAGCGACTTGTCCAGCGCATGGGCATGCAGCTCGCTGGGCTTCTTGCCGTGCAGCAGGTGCAGGAAGTGCGCGGCGATCGACTCGTCGTCGGTCTCGGTCTCGATGCGCTTGCCGTTATGGCTGAAGTGGTACCAGTACAGCAGCATGGAGCCGAAGCTCGCCATCAGGCGGTCGGCGATGTCGCGCGCGCCGGTGACGTTATGGTCGTCCTTCTCCGGCAGCACGGTGCCCAGCACGGAGCAGCCGGTACGCAGCACGTCCATCGGGTGGGTGGCGGCCGGCAGCAGCTCCAGTGCGCCCTTCACCGGCGCGGGCAGGCCGCGCAGGCGCTTGAGCTTGGCACGGTAGGCATTGAGTTCGGCCCAGTTGGGCAGCACGCCGTGCACGAGCAGGTAGGCGACTTCCTCGAAGCAGCCCTTGGCCGCCAGGTCGTGGATGTCGTAGCCGCGGTAGTGCAGATCGTTGCCGCTGCGGCCGACGGTGCACAGCGCGGTGTTGCCCGCGGCCACGCCGGACAAGGCGACGGATTTCTTGGCCTTGGGGAGGACTTGCTCGCTCATCGATGGTTCTCCTGCACGTGTCACTGGGTCGGAGCGGCACGCCGCTCGTCACTGGGTTGGAGCGGCATGCCGCTCCGTGGGGATAACGGCCGCTCAGCCCTTCTTGGCGAAGAGCTCGTCCAGGCGGCGCTCGAAGTCGTGGTAGCCGATACGGTCGTACAGCTCCTCGCGCGTCTGCATCGTGTCGACCACGTTGCGCTGGTGGCCGTCGCGGCGGATCGCCTGGTAGACGTTCTCGGCGGCCTTGTTCATGGCGCGGAATGCGGACAGCGGATACAGCACGATGCCCACACCGGCGGTACGCAGCTCCTCCACGCTGAACAGCGGGGTCTTGCCGAACTCGGTGATGTTGGCCAGCACCGGCACCTTCACCGCGTCGACGAAGCGGCGGTAAGTCGGCAGGTCATAGGCGGCTTCCGCGAAGATGCCGTCGGCACCGGCCTCCACACAGGCGATGGCGCGCTCGATCGCTGCGTCCACGCCTTCGGCCTGGATGGCGTCGGTGCGCGCGATCAGGAAGAAATCCGGGTCGGTCTTGGCATCCGCCGCTGCCTTCACGCGGTCGGCCATCTCGCCCTGCGAGACGATTTCCTTGCCCGGACGGTGGCCGCAGCGCTTGGCGCCGACCTGGTCTTCGATGTGGCATGCCGCCGCGCCGAACTTGATCAGGCTCTTCACGGTGCGCGCGATGTTGAACGCGCTGGGGCCGAAGCCGGTGTCGATGTCCACCATCAGCGGCAGGTCGCACACGTCGGTGATGCGGCGCACGTCGGTGAGCACGTCGTCGAGGGTATTGATGCCCAGGTCCGGCAGGCCCAGCGAACCCGCCGCAACGCCGCCGCCGGAAAGATAGATGGCGCGATAGCCGGCGCGCTTGGCCAGCAAGGCATGGTTGGCGTTGATGGCTCCGATGACCTGCAGGGGCTGCTCTTCGGCGAGGGCGGCGCGGAAACGCGCGCCGGGGGATGCGATCTGGGTCATGGAGCCTCCGCGTAAAGCGGCGATTTTAGCGCGCGGAGGCGCTTCGGCCCGTGCTGCGGAGCAGCAAACGCAAATTCTTGCGTAGCCCGGACGAGTTCGCTCGCGTACAGTCCGGCGGATGAGCACACCGACCCGACTCGCCACGCGCATTCTCTGGGGCCTGCTGATCGGCGTGATTGCCGCCATCGTCACGCTGGGCATCGGCCGGTTCCATCCGGGCACGCTCAGGGCCATGCAGGCCGTGTCGACCGCGGTCTTCGATCCGCTGGGTCAGATCTTCCTGCGCACCTTGTTTTTCGTGGTGATCCCGCTCGTCTTCGCCTCGCTCGCTTCGGGCGTGGCGCAGCTCGGGCGGCTCGATCGCCTTGGCCCGCTGGCCGGGCGCACCTTCCTGCTTTTCGCCGCCAACATGCTGGTCGCGGTAGGCATCGGCCTGCTGATGATGAACCTGCTGCAGCCGGGCCATCACCTCGAGCCGGGCTCGCGCGAGCGGCTCATGCAGGAATACGGCGGCCGCGCGCACCAGGCGGTAGAGCGCCAGCACGAGCAGCCGGGCATGAGCTTCGCCACCCTGGTGGACATGTTCATGCCGCGCAACCTGTTCGCCGCCTTCGTCGGCAACGACCGCGGCATGCTCGGCGACGTGCTGCCGCTGATCCTGTTCGCGATCCTGGTCGGCGCGGCGGCCACCCTGCTGGACGAGGAGAAGCGCCTGAAGGTGCAGGCCGGGCTGGACCTGGTCAGCGAGCTGATGACCGGCATCGTCGGTTTCGCGCTCCGGCTCGCGCCCATCGCCGTACCGGCAATGATCTACAGCGTCATCGTGAAGATCGGCACCGACGTGTTGCTCACCCTCGCGGTCTTCGTCGTCGGCTGCGCCGTGGCGCTCGCCTTGCACCTGTTCGGCACGATGTCGCTATGGCTGCGCCTGCTCGCGCGGCGTTCGCCGCTGGCGTATTTCCGCCAGATCCGGCCCTTGCTGATCACGGCCTTCTCCACCAGTTCCAGCAGCGCCTCTCTGCCCGCCTCGCTGGCCACGGCGCGCGACGACCTGGCGCTGGCGCCCAGCACCGCGGGTTTCGTGCTGCCGCTGGGCGCCACCATGAACATGAGCGGCACCGCCCTGTTCGAGGGCTGCGTGGTGCTGTTCGTGGCCCAGGCCTTCGGCGTGGACCTGAGCCTGGGCCAGCAGTGCATGCTGATGTTCCTCTCGGTGCTGAGCGCGGTGGCGGTCGCGGGCATACCCGGCGGCTCCATGCCGCTGATCGCCGGCTTGCTTGCCACCTTCGGCGTGCCACCCGACGGCATCGGCCTGGTGCTGGGCGTGGACCGCATCCTGGACATGCTGCGCACCACGGTGAATGTGGGCAGCGACATCGTGACCGCCACGGTGGTGGACGCGCAGGTGAAAGCGGCCGCCCGCACGGGCGGCTGACGGGCTGATCGATGGCTCGCGTTTTTGTCACGATAGAGAGCGCAAGCTTGACGCTTCGCGCCGGAATGGCACTCGATAGCCACGACCAATCGATACCATCCCAACAATCAATTAGCTATATGCCCCTCGCGGGGCTATCTTTCCGTTTCCAACAACCACAACACGGGAAAACAACGATGTCGTTGATCAATACCCAAATCAAACCGTTCAAGGCCCAGGCTTACAAGGACGGCCAGTTCGTCGAGGTGACGGACGCCAGCCTGAAGGGCAAGTGGTCCGTGGTGGTGTTCTACCCGGCCGACTTCACCTTCGTCTGCCCGACCGAGCTCGAAGACCTGGCCGACCACTACGCCGAGTTCCAGAAGCTGGGCGTGGAAATCTACGGCGTGTCCACCGACACCCATTTCGCGCACAAGGCGTGGCACGACACCTCCGATGCGATCAAGAAGGTCAAGTACACCCTGATCGGCGATCCGACCGGCACCCTGACCCGCAACTTCGACGTGATGATCGAAGAAGAAGGCCTGGCGCTGCGCGGCACCTTCGTGATCAATCCGGAAGGCCAGATCAAGCTGTGCGAGATCCATGACAACGGCATCGGCCGCGACGCTTCCGAGCTGCTGCGCAAGGTGAAGGCCGCGCAGTACGTCGCCTCCCACCCGGGCGAAGTGTGCCCGGCCAAGTGGAAGGAAGGCGAGAAGACCCTGAAGCCCTCGCTCGACCTGGTTGGCAAGATCTAAGCCACCGCTTTCCCGTGACCTGCGGCCCGCCCTTTCGGGCCGCCTGGGACCCGGCGCCCGCCGGGTCCCCTTCTCGGATGACCAAGCTGCCCGCGACGCCTGGCTTTTTCGCCAGGTGCTCGCGGCGCTCACCCCGAATAAGCCATAACGAAGGAGTACCCACCATGTTGGATGCCGATCTGAAGACCCAATTGAAGGCCTACCTCGAGAAGGTCACGCACCCGATCGAGCTGGTGGCCTCCCTCGACGACAGCGCCAAGTCCCAGGAGCTGTCGGAACTGCTTGAAGACATCGCTTCGCTGTCCGACCAGGTCAGCGTAAGCCGCACCGGCACCGACCCGCGCAAGCCCTCCTTCGCGATCAACCGCGCAGGTACTGACGTAGGCGTGCGCTTCGCCGGCATTCCGCTGGGCCACGAGTTCACCTCGCTGGTGCTGGCCCTGCTGCAGGTGGGCGGCCACCCGTCCAAGGCCGCGCCGGAACTGCTGGAGCAGGTGCGCAATCTCGAAGGCGAGTTCCGCTTCGAGACCTTCATGTCGCTCTCCTGCCACAGCTGCCCGGACACCGTGCAGGCGCTGAACCTGATGAGCGTGGTCAACCCCAACATCAAGCATGTCGCCATCGACGGCGCGCTGTTCCAGGACGAAGTGAACGAGCGCCAGGTGATGGCCGTGCCCACCGTGTTCCTCAACGGCGAGCCCTTCGACCAGGGCCGCATGGACATCGAGCAGATCGTCGCACGCCTCGACACCGGCGCTGCCAAGCGCGACGCCGAGAAGATCAAGGCCAAGAAGCCCTTCGACGTCCTGGTGGTCGGCGGCGGCCCCGCCGGCGCCGCGGCGGCGATCTATGCCGCGCGCAAGGGCATCCGCACCGGCGTGGCGGCCGAGCGCTTCGGCGGCCAGGTGCTGGACACCATGGCGATCGAGAACTTCATCTCCATCGCGTATACCGAAGGCCCGAAGCTCGCCGCTTCGCTGGAACAGCACGTGCGCGAGTACGACGTAGACGTGATGAACATGCAGCGCGCCGAGAAGCTGGTCGCTCCAGCCGATCCGAACGGCCTGTTCGAAGTGCAACTCGCCAATGGCGCCACGCTCAAGTCCAAGACGGTGATCCTCTCCACCGGCGCGCGCTGGCGCAACATGAACGTGCCCGGCGAGCAGGAGTACCGCAACAAGGGCGTGACCTACTGCCCGCACTGCGACGGCCCGCTGTTCAAGGGCAAGCGCGTGGCGGTGATCGGCGGTGGCAACTCCGGCGTGGAGGCGGCCATCGACCTGGCCGGCATCGTGGGCCACGTCACCCTTCTGGAGTTCGACGGCAAGCTGCGTGCCGACGAAGTCCTGCAGCGCAAGCTGCGCAGCCTGCACAACGTCACCATCATCGTGAACGCACAGACCACCGAAGTGCAGGGCGACGGCAAGAAGGTCACCGGCCTGTCCTACACCGACCGCAGCAGCGGCCAGAGCCGCCAGGTGGAGCTGGAAGGCGTGTTCGTGCAGATCGGCCTGCTGCCCAATACCGACTGGCTGAAGGGCACGCTGAAGCTTTCTCCGCGTGGCGAGATCGAAGTGGATGCGCGTGGCGAGACATCGATCCCCGGCGTGTTCGCGGCGGGCGATGCAACGACGGTGCCGTACAAGCAGATCGTGATCGCCATGGGCGAAGGCGCAAAGGCTTCGCTCAGCGCGTTCGATCATTTGATCCGCATGCCGGTGGTGGAAGCGGAAGCCGCTGCGGCCTGATCGCTCACTCTCGCCTGCTCGGTGGGTTCCCGTTTTTTGCCAACAGGCGGGGGCTCGTCGGGTGGGCGTTTTTTTTGTTTTTTTGGGAGTTGAGTGGCGGGAGTAGTTGTCTCGCCTTATGGAGGAAAGCGTTTCCGTTTCCCGCTGGATGGGACGCTTGCTTCTGGCCTCGCCCTGCCATCCTCGCCGTTCCGGCGCGGGCCGGAACCTAGTAGCGACACGGCTCGGTTGTCGCGACGTGATCGCCAGTCGTGTCTCGTCCCTCCGGTGCGAGGGTTTCGCTCTCCTGCCGGAGAGCGAGTTACTTCTTCTTGCTTGCCCAAGAAGAAGTAAGGCGGTCTCTAACATCAAGTGCACCACCCCCACGACACGGTGATGCATGGGACAGCATTACAGCCATCTGAGCGCCGAAGAACGGGGCGCGATCATGGTGGGCAAGGCACGCGGCGAGAGCGCTCGGCAGCTGGCACGGCTGCTAGGCCGTTCGGCTAGCACGATTTCCCGGGAATTGGCGCGTAATGGGCACCGCGAACCGGCGGAGCGTCCGCGCATGGGTCGTCCGACACTTGGCTATGACGCCCGCCGTGCCGGTGCGCGGGCTCGACGGCTCGCGCGCAAGGCACGCCGACGGCGCAAGCTACATCGTGATGGGGCCTTGTGGCCCCTGGTGCGCCAGCTGTTAGCGCGCCGCTGGTCACCGCAAGAAGTGAGCCGCACACTGCGCCGGCAGCATCCTGACGAGCCGGCCAAACACGTGTCCCATGAGACGATCTACACCGCGATTTATGCCATGCCGCGTGGCGAACTGCGGCGTGAGCTGGTGGCCTTGCTGCGCCAACACAAGTGCGCACGCCGTCCGCGTGGCCAAGGGGCGAACCGGCGCGGCCGCATGCAGGATCTGCCGAGTATTCATGACCGCCCGCCGGAGGCCAACGAGCGCCTGTTACCAGACCATTGGGAAGGCGACTTCCTCAAGGGGGCGCGTAACCGATCGTCGGTGGGGGTGCTGGTGGATCGACGCACTTTGTTCCTGAAGCTGGTCAAGATGAAGGGGTGTTCGGCCCAGGAGGCGCTGGAGGGCTTCAGTCGCGCCTTCCAGGGCGTGCCGCCGGAGCTTCGCCAGACACTGACCTATGACCAGGGCAAGGAAATGGCGCTGTACAAGACCTTGTCCGAACGTACCGGCTTGAGCATTTATTTCGCCGATCCGCGCAGCCCCTGGCAGCGGGGCATCTGCGAAAACACCAACGGCCTGCTGCGGCAGTACCTCCCTAAAGGCACCGATCTGTCCGTGCATAGCCAGCGAGCGCTGGATGCCATCGCTCAGGAGATGAACCTTCGGCCCCGAGCCACCTTGGGCTACCACTGTCCGGCGGAGATGTTCATGCGTGCCATGGGGCACGATGACCTCGCTCAGGCCATCGATGATGCACTTCTAGATTGACACCGCCTAACCAAGAAGAAGGGCCCCCTGCGCGGCGCCCTCCGGTGGCCTACGCCACCTCCGGGTGCGTTGAGGGCTGGCCGGGCTTTTCGATCGGGCATCCATGCCCGAATCGAAAAGGCGGGGACGTCCTGTCCCCGCCCGCCTGCGGCGGCCTGATCGTCCAGCCCTCACCGCCGCGAAGGGAACCCGGCAGATCAAGAGCGTGACGGAGCGTCGCTTCGCTCGCTCTTGTTTGATTTTCGCCTCGGTATTCACTTCTCCTTCTCCCCTCCGGGCGGCCCGAAGGTAGTCCCCGTGGGAGAGAAGGCGGGATGAGGGGCCCTACGGAGCGAAACCTCACAAGCCCACCGACGCCCCAACCTCACCCCTGATCCGGCCCCCTCTCCAACGCCCGCCGTATCTCCTCCAGCGCCCCCGGATCGTCCAGCGTCGACAGATCCCCCGGGTCCCGCTGTTCGGCCAGCGCTTGCAACGAGCGTCGCAGTAGCTTGCCCGAGCGCGTCTTGGGCAAGGCGTTCACCACGTATACGCGCGACGGCTTGGCGATGCCGCCGAGCTGATCGACGACCCGATCCTGCATCGCCTTCGCCACCTGGCCCGCCTGCGTACCAGCGTCCTGCTTGAGCGTGGCGAACACCACCGGCACCTGCCCTTTCAACTCATCGTGCACGCCGATCACCGCTGCTTCCGCCACGGCCGGATGCGTCGCGACGGATTCCTCGATCTCGCGTGTGCCCAGCCGATGCCCGGCCACGTTGATCACATCGTCGGTGCGGCCGAGGATCGTGGTGTAGCCGTCCTCATCACGGATGGCCCAGTCCAGCGAGCTGTACAGCAGCTCCTTGAAGTGCGCGAAGTAGCTGTTGATGTAACGCTCGTCGTTGCCCCATACCGTACTGAGGCAGCCGGGCGGCAGCGGCGGCTCGAACACCAGCACGCCCTTCTCACCGGCCGCGGCTTCGCGGCCGGTGGCCTCGTTGATGACCTTCATCTTGTAACCGGGTGCCGGCAGGCCCGGCGAGCCGAACTTCACCTTCTTCAGATCCAGGCCGGGCATCAGCGTGATCGCCGGCCAACCGGTCTCGGTCTGCCAATAGTTGTCGATCACCGGCACGCCGAGGCCTTCGGTGATCCAGTGCGCCGTGGGTTCGTCCAACGGTTCGCCCGCAAGGAACAGCCACTTCAGCGAAGACAGGTCGTATTTCTTCAGCCACTCCGGATCCTGCTTCTTCAACACGCGGATGCCCGTGGGCGAGGAGAACATCGTGTGCACCTGGTAGCGCTCGCACAGATACCACCAGATGCCGGGATCCGGCCGCGTCGGCAAGCCTTCGTACAACAGCGAGGTGGCGCCGCCGATCAGCGGCCCGTACACGTTGTACGAATGCCCCACCGCCCAGCCCACGTCGGAGGTGGAGAACATCACCTGTCCCGGCGCGATATCGAAGATGCAGCGGATGGACATCGCCATTGCCACCGCATAGCCTCCGACGTCGCGCTGGATACCTTTCGGCTTGCCGGTAGTGCCGGAGGTATAGAGCAGATAACTGGGCTCATTCGACTCCATCCACGCCACGGGCACCTCGGCGCCCTCGTGGTTATTGCGCAATTGCGCATAGTCGACGTCCCGGCCCGCCACGCGCGTCATCTGCGGGTCCAGGCCCCGGTCGACGATCAGCACGTGCGGCGGCGGCGCCGTCGACTGCTCCAGCGCCGCGTCGACCAACGGCTTGTACGGAATCACCTTGCCGCCACGCATGCCCGCATCCGCAGCAATGAGCAACTTCGGTTTGGCATCGTCGATGCGCAATGCGAGGTTGTGCGCGGCGAATCCGCCGAATACCACCGAGTGGATCGCGCCCAGCCGCGCGCAGGCCAACATCGCGAACACTGCTTCGGCGATGTTGGGCAGGTAGATCACCACGCGGTCGCCGCGTTCCACGCCGAGGGACACAAGCACAGCGGCGAACACGTTCACTTCGCGGTAAAGCTGCCGATAGCTCAGCTCGCGCGTGATGCCCGTCTCGGTGGAAACCGCCACCAGTGCGAGCTGATCGCCGCGCGCGGCCAGATGCCGGTCCACCGCGTTGTGGCAGAGATTGGTGGTGCCGCCGACGAACCAGCGGCGGAACGGCGGACGGTCGCAGTCGAGGATGCGCGCCGGCGGGGTTTCCCAATCGATCAGCCGCGCCTGCTCGGCCCAGAACGCTTCCGGCTCGTCGATCGAACGCCGGTAGAACGTTTCGTAGTCCATGTCCGCACCCATCGCCACCTCATGGGTGGAAAGACTCGCCCATGGGCGGCGCCGGATTGCACTAGACCTTGGTCGTACCGGACCGAGCCGGCTTATCGATTTATACCGAACGGCATAAACGGCGAAATGATTACAGATGAAACGATGCAGGCCTTGATGCGTGAAGAAACTCCAAGCAGAGAAAATGCCAATTTCACCCTCTTCACCAATGCCTTTTCAAAGCCGAGAAATAAATCATGTGAATATCAAAAATAATCCCGAATTAACACGCATTCTTCACATTTCATCACTGAGTATCGGCCTCGCCCAGCAATGCGCGTTTAGGTGCTCAGGGTGGGCATGGGGAACGACGCGCACATGCCACTGGGACAGGGGAGTGGCTGATCGGTAACGACACACGTGTCACCTAAAACCTGCCTGACTCCAGGAAGGAGCCGGGCAACGCGCGTGTCTCGCCGGCGGCCCATTACCAGTCGCTCGGATGCGTTTCTTGGAGGAAATAGCGATGAGTATCAGACATGTGAGCACCGTCCTGAAACAGACCCTTCTGGCCACCTGCATGCTCGCCGCGGGCATTTCGCTCTCAGCCTGCTCGGGGCACAGTTCCTATAAATCCGGCGGCGGCGGCGGCATCGTGAATCCCGGCGGCGCCGGCGGCGGCGACAACGGCGGTGGCGGTAGCGGTGGCGGCGATAACGGCGGCGGTGGTTCCGGCGGCGGCAATAACGGCGGCGGCACTGGCGGCGATGGTGGCGGCACTGGCGGCGGTGGCACTGGCGGTGGTGGCACCGGCGGTGGCGGTGGCGGAGACAACGGTGGCGGCGGTGGCGGGGACAACGGCGGTGGCGGTAGCGGTGGTGGCGGCACGCCCGCGCCTACCGGTGTCGTCGGGGCTGTCGCGACTGGCACCGGTGGCATCGTCACCAGCATCGGCAACACGGTTACCGACATCGGCAACCAGATCCCGAACACCACCATCCTCGGCAACACGCCCGTGACCCAGGGCCTGTCCGGAGTGGTCACCAACACCGGCGAGGCCGTAGCCGACCTCGGTACCGGTCTGAGCAGCGGCCTGGGCCAGATCGGCAACACGAGCGATCCGCTCAACACCACCGTCAAGAGTGTCGGCACCGCGACGGGCGACCTGGGCCAGGCGGTTTCCAGCCTGGGCGACACCGTGGTCGCCGTCGGCGCTTTTCAGGGATCGCCGATCACGCCCATCACCTCGCTGGTCGGCACCACCGTCTCGAAAGTGGGCGACGGCGTGAGCGACCTGGGCGGCAACCTCTACACCCAGCTCGGCACCGGCCTGCCCAAGCAGCTGACGCAGACGCTCAGCAACACGGTCACCCCACTCGCCCTGCTCGGCCAGAACGGCAGCGCGAGCGGCAATCCGACCAACCTGGTCGCGGCCGTGTCGCAGGCAACCGGCGGCGCCACCTCCGGTCTCGGCGGCGGCATCAGCGGCATCGGCGCCCAACTGAGCAGTTCGTCGCTGCCCGGCGGCCTGAGCAGTCCCACCACGGTGGCGCTGGGCAATACCGTCAGCAGCGTCGGCGGCACGGTCAGCACGCTCGGCGCCGGCATCACCGGCGGCCTCGGCAAGGCGGGCAGCATCAGCAATCCCGTGGGCGTGACACTGGCCAGTACCGGCGGCGTGCTCTCGGGTGTCGGCGCGACGACCGGCGGCGTAAGCGGCGTGGTCGCCAGCCTCGGCACCGGACAGCTCTCCGGTCTCAGCCCCGTGACGGGCACCCTGGCCTCGGCGGTGGGCAATGTAGGCGGCGCGGTCACCGGCGTCGGCGGCGCGGTGACCAACACGGTCAACGGCCCGCTGCAGCCGGTCACGCAGGCGCTGAGCAACGTGGTGAACACGGTGGCGACGGTCACCACCACGCCAATCGGCACCAGCAGCACGACCACCGGCGGCCTCGGCGGCCTGGTCGGCGGCGTGGTCGGGTCACTGACCACCACCGTGGGCGGCGCCACCTCCGGCACGGGCACCACGTCCGGTGGCAGCTCGACCGGCAGCGGAGGCCTGCTGGGCGGATTGCTGACCAAGAAGTAAGCCGTGTGACGAAGAGGCGGCCGCAGGGCCGCCTCTTCGCATGAGCCCTGCATGGCATGTCCCCCGAGACGACGGGACGGCTGAGCGCGTCCGCCGCCCGGGTGTGCCAGCACGCGACAAGCGACAAAGAAAGGAGCGTCATCCATGAGGAAATGGTTGGTGTTCGCCACCGCCGCCGTGACATCGACCACGGGTTGGGCACAAAGCCGCGCCCCGGTCGCCAATCCCTTGCAGACCCTGCCCCGCGTGGAGACGCCCGCGGCGCCGCCCAGCGTCACTTTCAACGTGGAGAAACAGCGCAACGATCAGTTGGCGGCGCTGATGGCTCTCACGCTCACGCCGACTCGCATCGACATCGGCGGCGTCCACTCCGTGCCGTTCGACCAGGTAGCCGCGCTGTTCAAGCCGCTCACCGGCAAGACCGTGCGCATCGCCGACCTCGTCGCCGCCGCAGATGCCTGCACCAAGCTTTACCAGGATCATGATTACGCGCTGTCGTTCTGCTTCGTACCCGCGCAAGATTTCAAGGACGGTGTCGTCCAGGTGAGCGTCGTCGAAGGCTACGTCGCCGAAGTAAACGTCGCCGGCTCACCCGGCAACATGGAGCGGAAGATCCGCGCGATCGCCAGCCACATCACCGCGGACCGACCGCTGCGCCGCAGTACCTTCGAGCGCTACATCCAGACGCTCGGCATGCTGCCCGGCGCCAAGATCAAGGCGGACATTCCCGCGCCCACCACCACCGACGGCGCCACGCGCCTGAAGCTGGACGTCACGCGCCAGCGCTACGACGCGAGCGCGGGCATCGACGTGAACCACCCGGGCGTGCAGGGCCTGCTCACCGGCACGCTCAACGGCATGACGCCGCTGGCCGAGCAGCTCACCGCCTCCGCGCTGTATCCGGCCGGCCGCACGGAGCAGCACTTCTACAGCGCCGGTTATGCGCAGATGCTCGGCTCGGGCGGCCTGATGGGACGCATCGGCGCGTCGCATTTCTATGGCGACCCGGATATCAGCCGCCAGCTGCCGTCCTACCTGCGCCAGCGCCTCACCCAGGACCGGCTCGACCTGAGCCTGAGCTATCCGCTGCTGCTGAGCAGCCGCCGCAGCCTGGTGCTCGGCGGGGGCGTCTACGGTTCGCACCAGAGCGACCATTACCTCGTCCGGACCAATGGCGCGCAACTCGCGCTGAAGACCGATACGCGCGTGCTGCATGCGGAACTGGACTTCACCCAGGTGACCGAGAAACGCACGCGCAAGCTCGGCTTCGGCGTGGCGCAGGGCCTGGATGCCATGGGCGCCAGCAACCGCGCCACCACCAATGTCCCCGGCGCGCTCGCGGTCAATCCCATCGACCTGCGCTTTACCCGCTACAGCCTCAACGCCATGCAGAGCGACAGCTGGCCGGCGCACCTGGTGACCGTCGCCAACGTGCTCGGCCAGTACAGCCACTATCACTTGCCGTCCAATGAGCAGATCAGTTTCGGCGGCCCGCGCTTCGGCCTCGGCTACGACCCGGGCGCGGTCTCGGGCGACAGCGGATGGGGCGCGTCGCTCGAACTCAACCGGCCGTTCAAGGTGGATGCCAAATGGCTCAAGCTGCTCACACCGTATGCGATGGGCCAGATGGCCCGCGTATACCTCAACGGCGCGCGGCCGCTCACCGACACCTTGCAGACCGCGGCGCTCGGACTGCGCTTGACCGACGGCAAGCACTACACAGTGGACATATCGGCGGCACAGCCGGTGGGCGACCGCACGCAGGACAACCTGGCGCGGCACACCCGCTACGACCTGACA
Organism: Dyella sp. BiH032; assembly: GCF_031954525.1. Taxonomy (NCBI): domain Bacteria; kingdom Pseudomonadati; phylum Pseudomonadota; class Gammaproteobacteria; order Lysobacterales; family Rhodanobacteraceae; genus Dyella; species Dyella sp. BiH032. The sequence continues at coordinate 1,818,627 of NZ_CP134867.1, read as the reverse complement.
TTCTCCTACCAACTGTTCCCTTGAAGCGCGACACGGGCACGGGTCCGCAGGTCACCCGTGCAAGCGCTCGTGTCCTTCGATGGCACCGCCTTCGGTTCGATGCAGATCGAACACCAGCACTTCGTTCTCGCCCGCCCTCAGCCACGAGGCCGGGCAGAACAGCCGCTGCTGCGGGCCGATGCGCCAATAGCGTCCGAGCAGATGGCCGTTCACCCAGACATAGCCCTTGTCCCAGCCGCTCATGTCCAGATACGTGTCGGCTGTCTTGTCCAGCGTCACGCTTCCCTTGAAGAACACCGCCGGCCGCTCCGGCGCACGGGACAGCGGACGCAGGCTGGCAAGAAAGGTTTCATCGAGCGGAAAGCCATGCACCGACCAGTAGCGCTGCGGCTCGCCGTCCAGGCGGATCTCGCCCACGATGCCCTTGCGGTCCGCCATCGCCTGGCCGTAGCCCACGTGGCCGAAGCTGTCGACCAGGATCTCGATCGCGTCGCCATCCTGCGCCTGCGGTTCCGGCACGGCGATCTGCTTCGCGTCGCTCACGCCCGGCTTCTGCACGCGCGACAGATAACCCAGATAGCGGCCGGCGCCGAACACCGTGGCATAGTCGCGCACACCCTCGATGGATAAGACACCGCCGCGCTTCGACATCGTGCGGTACAGCACCAGCCCGTGGTCCTGCCCGAGCAGCAGCTCGTTCGCCTTGGGCCCGTCCTCGAGTGTCTTCGGGTCCGGCGTCAGGTTGTCCCACAGCGAGGCATGCGGCTTGAGCTCGAACTTCGCCACGCGCATCGCCGGCGGCGCCGCCGGCACCTCGGGCAATGCCCGCGACAAGTAATCGCCGATGATCTGGCGGAACTGCCGGTAGTCCGCGGTTGCCTCACCGCGCTCGTCAATCGGCGCACCGTAGTCGTAGCTGGTGATGGCCGGCTCGAAATTGCCGTAGTCCGCATCGGCGTTGGCACCCGCACCGAAGCCGAAGTTGGTGCCGCCGTGCACCACGTACAGATTGAACGAGCGCCGCTCGCGCATCAGCTTCTTCAGCGTCGCCGCATAATCGCCACGCTGGAAGGTCTTGTCGCCCCAGTGCGTGAGCCAGCCGGGATAGCCCTCGCCCACCCACACCGGCATCTCGCCGGCGATGGCCTGCGCCGCGGCGAAATCGGTATCGCCGTCCAGGCCCAGCGCGGCGCCGGGCAGGTAGGTCTTCTGCTTCTGGATCGTGCCCAGGCCATCGGAGATCGAGAACGGTCCCTCGATGCCGCGCTCGCGCCACATCGCCTGGATTTTTTCCAGGTAGGCCAGGTCGCCGCCGAACGAGGCGTACTCGTTCTCCACCTGCACCATCAGGATCGGTCCGCCCTTCGCGGCCATCAGCGGCGCGATGCGCGGCGCGATGGCATCCATGTAGCGGGCGACCGCCTTCATGTAGCGCGGATCGTCCTTGTCGCGCACGCGGATATCCGGTTCGCGCAACAGGTACGGCGGCAGCCCGCCGAAATCCCATTCCGCACAGACGTACGGACCGGGCCGCAGGTACACCCACATGCCCTCCTGCCGGCACAGCTGGATGAAACGCACGAAGTCGCGGTTGCCGCCGTGGAAATCGAACTCGCCCGGTTCCTTCTCCAGCGCGTTCCACATCAGGTAGATGGCTACCGTGTTCAGGCCCATTGCCTTCGCCATGCGAATACGCTGCGTCCAGTACTCGGCCGGTATCCGGATGGGATGCATCTCGCCGCTGCGGATCTGGAACTCGCGTCCGTCGAGCAGGAAGGCCCGCTTGCCGAACGCGAACCGGTGCGGACGCCCATCCGGCACGGGCTCCGCACCCGGCGCCGGCAGGGTCACGGCCTCCAGGCGCGAGCTCAGCGCGCCCAGCGGTACGAGCGCGCTCAGGCGCAGGAATTCTCTTCGCTGCATGGGTCTCCTCAGCAGATTGAAGTGGCAAGGTCGCCTGCGCTTTCCCTGGCGACCGGGCCCGGCGAATACCGCGGGTTGACCGGCGCGCGCCGCTCCCTGGCCGGCCATCGCCGATGTTAGCCCCTACCTGCCCATCGCAGTCGGCTGCCACCGTGGCGGGCACTCGCAAGCCAGTGTAGGCGCGGGTAACCTGCGACCTCCTTGATCGGGGAGTCAGGGCGATGAACGGAACGGGGGGCGGATCGTCCGGCCAGCCGGGAGGCTCCGGAGGCGGAGGGCGGAAGAAGGGCAGCTCGAAACAGCTGACCCAGATGCAGCAAACGTCGCGGCGCGTCACGCGCTCGTCGTCGCGCGCATCCGCCGCGTCCAACACCGGCGGCTCGCCTGGCGTCACCCCGCCGCCCCGGCCCACGCTGACGCCGCCCGTGTCCACGACGACCCAGCCGACATCCTTCGCGCTGCCCCCTCTTGCGCTGTTGCACACCCCGTTCCCGCCGAGCAGCGTATCCCCTGCGACCCTTGTCCCCCCGCAGCCCCTGCTGTCGCCGATGCCGCTCAACTCGCCCACGGTGCCTCCGCTCTCGCCCATGCCGCCACTTCAGGGCGGCGGAACGGGCGGAACCCACACGACGACGACCACCACAACGACATCCCCGAGCCTGCTGTCGCCCATGCTCTCGTCGCCTCCCCCGCCGCCCACACTGTCACCGATGCCCAAATACAGCGCCTCGTCGGACAAGACCTTGACCGCATCGCAGTCCAGCTCGGGCGGCTTTCGGCCTCTGGGCACGGACAAGGTGGTGCAAGCCAAGCCGATCGACGAGGGCGAATTCCGGTTTCCCTCCAACCCTACCCAATCCGGGCATAGCAGCGGCTACCACGAATCGTTCGGCACGACCGACACCATGCGGATGCTGTCGCGGCGCAAGGTCAAGAAAGGCGGCAAGGCGGAGCTGCCGTCCTGGAACACCAACACCGCACTGACCGGCTACTCCGGCGCCAGCATTCTGGAGACGAACGTCAAGCCGGTAGCGGAAGCCAGCGACGGCGCACGCACGGATACCGCGCAGACCATCCTCAGCGTGCCGGGCGGCAAGAGCGCCGGCCATACCGGATCGGGCGTGAAGACCACCGGACAGGCGCAAGCGCACGACTTCCTGCGCCACCAGGTGGTGCGCACGCTGCAGGAACCCGGCGTGACGCCGGGCGTCGCGGGCGTGCTCGCCGGCAGCATCACCCTCATGAGCATCGCGCCCGGCCAGATCGCGAACACGGCGCAGAACGCCGACAAGCTCAAGGACTCCGGCGTCAGCACGCAGTACGAGCAACGGAGGAACAACGGCAAGCGCAAGCTCGACGAGTACTTCGACGCACTATCGCCTAACGAACAGGCCACCGTATTGAAGCTCACCCAGCAAGGCATGAGCGACCTCAAAGACAAGAAGCGCAAGCTCATACCCGGTCGCCCTCACTCGCCACTGCGGGAAGAACAAAGCTCGCCTGGCGCGTCGATCAGCGGTGGTGGCTATCTGCCGCCCGTGTCGGTACCCACAACGCCTTCTTTAGCCTTCCCGACGTTGCCCGCCACCGCTTCGCCGGGTACGCAGCCGCTTCCTGTCTTTCACTCGCTACCGCCGCTGAGTTCGTCTTCGGTGCCCACGCCGCAGGTACCGACCCATGCTTTCCAGCCGATCGTCCCGGTCACGCCATCGAACCCGACGGTACCGTCCACGACGACAACCACCACCACGCCCCAGCCATCCAACCTGGCGCCACGCGATGTAGCCATGGATATCACCAGCTACTTCCGTTCCAAGCGGCAGTGACGCGCCCACCGACGTCGGCCTGCCGGCGATCCGGATCGCGCGCCGGACAAAGACGCGAAAGGCGCGCCACCTCTCCGGCGATCTGCCAGGTATCGCCGACGGCCTCGGTAGCGAAGCTATCCCTTGAGCGGGACCACTGCTGCTCGATCGCAAACCAATCGATCGGCGGCATGGCCTTGCCGGCCAAGCCGTCCTGCAGCGCTGCGAAGAACCGCCGCCAACGCTCGGCGTAAAGGCCACCGACCAGCCCCGCCAACTCACGATTGGCATAGTCGTGCAGCCCGCCCCGATCCGCGCCGGAACGATCGCCCCAGCTGGCCAGGAGCGAGCGCTGGTCGTATTCCAGCTGCGCCGCTTCCGCGTCGTCGCGCGCCGCGGCCTTGGCGCGCATCAGCCAGCGGCCGAGCAGGAAGTCCGGATCGGTTGCCAGCAGGCGGTCGAGCTGGGCCATGTCGTCCAGCCACTCGGTGGTCAACGCACGCAACGCCTGCGCATCCTTCGCGTCGTACGCAGCCTTGATGCGCGGCAGAAGCTGGCGCGCGCGGTTGCTGATCGCCTGGCGCGTCACGTCGACCAGATCGTGCCGATAGGCGGAGGTCGCGCGCAGCGCGGGAGCGACCTGCAAAAGCTCGCACACGGCGCCATCGAAGCGCGCCATGTCGTAGCGTGCCGACGTCGGCGACCAGGTCGCGGCGCTGCGCACATCGAGGCTGGGACGCGCGCCGAACAGACTGTCCTGCGGCTCCGACCACTCCCCCGAAGGCATTGCATACGCGGTCGCCGCGAGGATGCGCCATGCCGCGCGCGCATGCGCGTCGACGCCACCGTAGCGGCTGTCGGCGTAATGCGCGAACCAGCCAGGCGCATCGGTCGGCACCGGCGTCCACGCCAGCGCCGTGAACAGCGCATAAGCCGCCGGATCCGTGCCGCTGCCTTCCGGCATGTAGGCGATGCCGCGCAGCCGGCTGCCATCCTTGCCGCGCCACTGCGCGAAACGCGCCAGCCACACGCCGGCATTCGCGCCGAGCGTGGTGTGGCCACCGAAGTTGGGAATGGTGCCGAACGCGTACGGCGCGCCACTCCAGTCGCGCTCGCGGTCCATGCCGTCGTAACGATCGGACAGTCCGTCGACGATCAACAAACGTTCGTGCGGCACCGCATCCACGACCGCATGCGACGGGTTGCGCTGCCAACCGAGCAGCACCCAGCGAGCACTGGGATGGGCCCGGTCCAGCGCCGCGAAGACGCTCTTCGCGGCATCGCCCACCGGCACGTCACCCGCGCGGCCGCCTTCGTGCAACAGATCCATCTTGTAGAGCGCGGCGTCGCCGAACAGCTCGCGCTGGTGGCGATAGAACGCCGCGGCGACCCTGGCGAAATGGGGATCGCGCGGGTCCAGCCAGTCCGGCCGCTGGAACCCCACCCATTCGCCTTGCGGCACCAACGCGGCGCCCGGCTGCTTTGCGGCGAAACCGGGCGGCACCGTGCCGAAGTAGCCGGGAAAGACCGGCTGCATGCCAAGCTCGCGCAGGCGCGCCGCGATGCGGCGGCCAAGCTCGGCGCGCTGATCGAACAACTGCGCGGACACCGGCCCGCCGAACCCCGACATGTTCTGCAGCAGCCACCATGGCTGGTGTGCGGGCGCGGGAATCCATGCGCGCAAGGCGTCGTCGCTATAGCCGAACTCGCGGAAGGTGCGCCGATAAACCTCCTCGGCACCCACCGGCACGAACACCTCGTTGATGCCGCGCAGCGCCAGCAGATCGATCTTGCGCTGCCAGCCGGGCCAGTCGAGATAGGCGTCGGAGTAGCCATCGTCGACATCGTTCAGCGCGAAGCGGTCCGGCACGATCGCGCGGCTCCCGATCGGCGCCGCGGGTGCGGGAAGCGTAGCCGGCAGCCGAGCCAGGCTGTCGCCCGGCCAGCCGATGCTGACCTGCGGTACCTGTTCGAGATACGCCTCCACGCCGGCCAGCAGCACGGCGGGCGTGGTTCCCGCCACTTCGACGCGGCCGGCCTGGCCGCGGATGACGTAGCGATCTCCCTGCCTCGCATCCAGCGCCACCAGCACGATCTGGCGCTCATGCCTGGGCAGCCATCGCTGCAAGGCGGCGCGCGCGGGGGCGACGTCGAAGGCGTCGGCGGCAAAGGCACCGAAGGAAACGCATGCCAGCAGACCGCCGAGCAGCCATCGACGCAGTTGCCTACGAGGGTGGGTCTTCATGCCGGGGAAACGCATCGTCTGTCCTCCGCCGTCGCGATCTCCGCGAGGCTACTTGTTCTTGCGCCTCAGGGCGAAAGCATCGACCGTGCGGCCTTCCCGATCCAGTACGGTGACTTTCAATTCCCGCTCGTCCGCCTCCACCCGCGCGATCTGGTCCTGGCCCAGCGCCAGGATGGTGAAGTCGTTACCGCGCTCGCCCGGGTTCACCCGTTCCAGCCGGTGCAGATGGCCGGCGATGAACAGGTCCACCTTCGCTTCGTTCGCGCGCCGGGTCCACTCGCCGTTGGCGCCATCGAGCCATCCCCACCCCGGATCGTGGCCGAGGACCACGGTGAACGGCGCGGTACGCGTCCTGGACTCCTCGGCAAGCACCCGGGCGAGCCACGCATATTCCTCGGCGCGGTAAGACCGCAGATCGTTGAGGCCCGCGTAGACGTTGGTCGCATCGGGCTTGTCCTCGCCCGTATCGACCACCACGAGGTGCACCGGGCCAGCGTCGCGCGTGTAGTAGTAGCGGCCTTCCTGCGCGTGCAGATAGCCGCCCAGCGAGCGGGCGAACCCGCCGCGGTATTCGTGATTGCCACGCGCATAAAGCAGCGGCGTGCATCCCTGAAGACCGGTCGCGATGGGTTCGAGAAACTTGTCCTTCAGCTGATCCTCGCCGGTGGCGTAGTGCACGGCGTCGCCAGTATGTACGACGAAATCCACCGGCCGACGCAGCGCCAGCGCCGTCAAGGCGCGTACGCGTTCGACGTTCTCGTGCGTGTCGGTCATCGTCGCGAAGCGCACCGAGCTTTTCGCGGCATCGAACGTAGTGAAGGCATACGTCGGGCTCACGACCGTCCCGCCGCGGTCCGGCCAGTAGGGCTTCAGCGCCACTACCCGGCGCGAGGCGATGCGGTACTGATAGGTGCGGCCCGGCTGCAGGCCGCGCAGCACCACCCGATGCATCGTGCCCACCGGCCGCAGGCCATCGACCTGCGGCACGGCTTCATGATCCAGCGTCCCTTCGCCATAGCTGACTTTCGCGTCGCTCGGCGCGTCGGTCATCCATTCGATCGCCACCGAGTCTTCGGCCATGTCCAGCAGCAGCGGCCCCATGGTGATGGCGGGCATGGCGTCGTAAACCTTGTACGGCGCATTGGCGCCGTCGTCATCCACCGCCGGCGAAACGTTTTTCGCATCCGCGACGGCAACCGCGGCGAGCAGCACCATGCTCCGCACGAACGCGGCGCAAAGCTTGCGGTAATGCATCGGTCCCCTCCCCGCATGCCCGCCGCCGGCACCGTGCCGGCGGCGGGCGCTCCATCAATAGTCGTACGTCACCGAGAGACGCACGTACCGCGGCGCCTGCATCACACGGGGCGTGCCGTAGAGCGGGTTCAAGGTGCCGTCCGATTTGGCATACAGGTTCGGCGTGATGTTCACCACCGGCTGGCTGTTGAACACGTTGAACACGTCCAGGTGCAGGCCCAGGCGGCGCGCGGCGAAGTCCGGCGTGTACTTCACGCCCAGGTCCACCTGGCGCTGCCACGGGAGCCGGCCGATGCTGCCCGGCGTCACCGGCACCCCACGGCAGAAGTGGTAGGACGAGCCGTAGCCGGACGGATCCGGGTTGTCGCCGGGGAACAGGCCCAGGCACACGTTCGGCGCGCCCGAGATCAGCGAGAGGTTGCCGGACACCAGCCACTCCGGCGTGATCTGGTAATAGCCCCACAGCTTCAGCTGATGGCGGTGATCGTTGCCCTGGTCGCCGTTGCTGTACACCATGATCGGCGCGTTGTCCCAGTCCGCCGATTCGCTCGGGCCGTCGGACTGCACATTGGTCTGCGTCCAGCCTTCGGTGTTGCCGTAGCTGCGCGAGAACACGTAGTCCAGCTTGCCGTACCACTTGCCGTCGAACGGGTGCTCCAGGAACAGGTCCAGCTCGTAGTACTTGCGCTTCATCGGCGGGAAGCCGAGCTCCTCGCGGCTGAGCTTCACGTCATGATGCTGACCCGCATCGTCCACCACCACGAAGGTGTTGGCGCGCCCCGCATTGATCAGATAGCAGCTGTTGAGCGAGCTGACGTTGTAGCCCAGCGCCTGCGCCTTCTCGGTGATCAGGTCGACATCGCAGAAGTCGTCGATCGCGCTGCGCAGCACGCGCCGCGTGGCCTTGGCGCCATAGACCCAGTCCTGGCCCAGCGTCTTGGTGAAGCCCAGGATGTACTCGTCCTGATACATGGACTTGAGGTCCTTCGCTGTCACTGTCTTCGGGTCAGGCAGCACGCCGAAGTTGTTGTTGGCCGAGACCGGCGGCGACATCTGCGTGAGCCCGGTGGGCGTGCCATCCGGATTGATGCCGCTATAGGTGAAGTACTGCGTCGTGCTGGTCTGCGCGCCCGCCGCGCTCAGTGCCGGCTCCAGCGGCGAGGCCAGGTAGTAGCGGCCCACGTTGCCGAACACCTTGAAGCTGGCATCGCCATTGACGTCCCAGGCGAAGCCCAGGCGCGGCGCCCACTGCGCGGTCTGCTTGATGTACGGCTGCGCGTCGGCGTTGTAGTTGGTGAACTGATCGTTGCGGATGCCCAGCGACAGCAGCAGGCGATCGTTGAACTGCCAGTTGTCTTCGATGTATTGCGCATGCTGGATGGTCTTGACGTTCGCCAGCTGGCTGTTGACGTTCTTCATCACGTAGTAGCCGGTGGCGCCGTTGGCGTAGTCGGCGGTCGGCCCCACGCCCAGCCCCGGGTCCAGCGGCGCGGTCGGGTGATCCGAATGCCCGTAGGTCCAGCTGTAGCCGGGGCCGGAGGTCACCCTGCCCTGGTTCAGCGCTTCGGCGGTGAGGTTGTCGATGCCCGCGGTCAGCGTGTGATCGCCCAGCTTGTATTCCAGGCTCAGGCGCAGGTTGGTCACCGTATTGCCGCGGTCGGGGTCGTACAGCGACACAGTCGTCTGGTTGTTGAAGCGCGGCTGGCCGCCCACGATGGCCGGATTCTGCGAAGTGATGCCGGACACATAGGTAAGATTCGGGTCGTAGCCCACCGGCTGCTGGAACGCCCGCGTCTTCATCTTGCCGTACTGCGCGGTCAGCGTGAGGCTGTCGGTGAGGTAGCCGGTGTACTTGCCGGTCCACAGGTCGCCGCCGCTCTTGGTGCTGTTGGCGTGGCCGACGAAGCGGCCCGGCACCATCTGCTGGAAATCGTAGCGATACAGGTCGCCCTGGTAGGAGCGCTTATTGGAGGCGCCAGTCAGCTCGACGATATTGCTGTCGTTGATGTTCCAATCGATCTTGGCGTACCACTTGGGCATCTTGTACGTGTAGGTCTGGTACGGCGAGCTGCTGGTCACCGTGCCCACCGAGCTGCCCTGCTGCTTGGACATCTCCGCCGAGGCGAACACGAACAGCTTGTCCTTGATCAGCGGGCCGCCCACATAGGCGTCGTACGTCGTCACCCAGTATTCGTTCTTCTCGCGCGGCGAATACAGCGTGCCGGTCGGCAGCGGCGGATTGGGTTGGCCGTTCTCGTAGTAGAAGTTCTTCGCCGAGGAACGCAGCGAGGCCGGCTCCCAGCTCGCGCGCCCGCCGAAGTGCCATTCGTTGGTGCCGCGCTTGCCGACCATGTTGAGCACGCCGCCGTCCGAACGGCCGTACTGCGCGCTGTAGCCGCCGGTGAAGGCTTCTTCCTGGTCGATCGAACCATAGGGCAGCGTCAGGCCGCCTTCCGACTTCAACGGATCGGTCGTATTGAAGCCGTTGATGTAGTACGCGTTCTCGTTGGCACCGGAACCGCCGAAGCTCACCAGCGAACCGCCGGTGGCGCTGGTGAAGCCGCCGCCGTTGTTCACCGCGCCCGGGGCGAGTCGCGCCACCGCCTCGGCCGAATAGCCCAGTGGCAGCTTGGCCAGCTGCTCGGAGGTGATCACCGTGCGCGAGTCGACGCTGGTGACGTCGATCGCCGGCAACGCATTGGCCGACACGCTGATGCCTTCCAGGTTCTTCGCCGAAGCGTCGGCGAACGAAACCTCCGTCGACGCGCCCACGCGCAATGCCACGTTGTCGCGCGTCTGCACCGCCTGGCCTCCGCGCTTGAGCGTCACCGTGTAGTTGCCCAGCGGCAGCTGGTTCGCGGCATAGCGGCCGCGCTCGTCCACCGCCACGTCGCGCTGCAGCCCATTGGCGCTCTGCACCGTCACCGTGTCGCCCATGCCCGCCGGCACCTGGCCGACGATGCTGCCGGTGGTCGACTGCGCGTACGCGGCGCCTCCGGACAATCCCAGCGCGATCAGCAGGCTCAACCTGCTTCGGCGCAACCACTCATGCTTGTTCATCTAGGCACTCCCCAATCGTGTTTTGGCCATGAAACTCACCACCCTCCTTCCCCGCCGCCGGCGCGCAGCCGGTGGCCATCGGCGTCCATGCCGTCCTTTCAAACTGCTCGGTCGAAACTCAGATAAGCGGCGCTACCGCGCGGCACGGCGACGCGTGCCTCGCCCGCGGCATCGGGGCGCACGCTGTCCGCGACTTCGGCGAAGCGCACGCCGGTGCGGCTGTCCAGCGCGGGCGCGCTCAATCGCATGACCTTGGCCTTGCCCAGGCCGGCGAGTCCGCGCAGGGTGACCTCCGCGTCGCGCAAGATGTCCTTGTTGATCAGCGCCAACTGCACCGTGTCGCCGTGGCGCGCGGCGTAGGCGCCCAGGTTGGCGCCGCCGCCATCGAGGCGGCCCGGCAGCATGCGTGCGCCGGCGAAGCGCTGCGCCAGTTCGATGCCGTGGAACAGCGGCCGTGGCTGGAAACCGAGCGCCACGTTGCCGGCGATGGCGGAGTAGCGCGAGCTGACGGCGTCGCGGCGGGAGACCATGTCCGTGGCGCTGTCGGCCACCGCGGCCTCGCGCCCCAGCGACGCTTCGACCGACGCCAGCGTGCCGCCATGGAAATGGATGCCGGCCACGCCCAGCTGCGCGAGCGCCAGCATGAAATCCGCGCCCCACAGTGCCGCAGCGAACACGTTGCTGACGCCATCGCGGCCGCCGAAGTAATAGGAGTTCGCTTCCGTCAGCCGCAACGGCCGATGGGCCGCGTCAGCCACGCCCATCAGTCGTTCGGTGTCTTCGATGCAGCCCGGATCGCCGCCGAGCAGGTCGCCGATCGAGCCGCGCGGTGCGGCATCGCGGTAGTAATGCCGGCTGAGGAAGACGCTGTCCTCGCCGTGTCTGCGTGCGTACTCCGCGACCCAGTCGGAGTTGGCGCCGGTATCCGGCCCGCCGATCGGCAAACCCGCGGCGCGCAGCGCGTCGGCATAGGGCGTCCACATGGCGTCGAAGGCCACGTAGTCCTTCGCGTAGTTGTTCGCCTCGTTGCCGATCTGGATCGCGAGCAAGTCGTCGCCGACCGCTTCGCGCACGGCCTTCGCGAGTTCCACCGCCATCGCCGGCACACCGATCTTCAGATTGACCCCGAAGATCAGTTGCCAACCCGTCGCTTGCAGGAATCCGGCCAGCTCGCGCAAAGCCTCCGGTCGCAGCACCACCGGCTGCTGCGGCCCGCCCTTGCGCGGCTTCTGCTCGGGCAGCGCGCCGCGATACTCGCTCCACACCGTGAAGTCGCTGGTGTTCCCGCCGATGCGAAGGACGCCGTGCGGGTTCATCCGCCGCAACAGCTCCACCAGCGAACGATTGCCGGCCGAGAAGAACGCCGGATCGGCGAGCTGCCCGGTCTCGTAGCTGAGGCTCGCCAGCGATGCGCTGACGAGCCGGCCTTCGCTCTCCGCCTTGATGGCGAAGCTCGCGGCCGCAGCCTTGGACGACGGTTGCGCCGCCGCGCGCGCCAGTCCGCCCAGCGAACCGGCCAGCGGCAGCAGGGCCGCCGCTTTCAACAGACCGCGCCTCGTGCGCTCGAACGTGGTCATGCTTCCCTCCCCGGGATTGGCATGCCGGCCGCGCGCCTCCCGCGGCGGCCGGCGGATCGCTCAATGCGTGGGCGTGAGCTCCAGCGTCAGTACCTCGAAGGGCGCGAGCTGCACCGTCGTCGCGCGGTCGGCCTCCAGCGAGGCTGGCACCTTGTCGCCGCCGGTCTTCCAGACGTCGCGCACCTGGAAGCGGCGCGCGGCATCGGCCGGCAGTTCGAGCTGGCGGGCCAGATCGAGCACCGCGGATTGCGGTTTCGCGTCGGGGTTGCGCAGGGTGACGATGGATTTCTTCGGCGACCAGGCCGCCCAGCCGTAGACGTCCAGCCGCCCGGGATCGCCGCCAACCCAATGCGAATCGCGCAGCACCTCCGCGTTGTCGCGCGCCCAGCGCGCCGCCTCGGCGAGCAGATCCCAATCGGCCTCGGTCAGCAGCGCCGGCGTGACGTACAGCTCCTGCAGCTGCGTACCGGTGGCGAAGTACGAGCGCACTTCGTTGGCGAAGTCGTGGCCTGGATCGGCATTGAGGTTGCGGTTTTCCTTCGCGTAGATGATGCCGTGGAGCATCAGCGAGTTGAGCGGGAACAGCGGCCCCTTCACCACGATGTTGCGGTAGGTCTCGCGGTCGCGATAGGTGATCCAGCGCTCGCGCTTGCTGCCCACGCCGGTGAGGTCGTCGTCTTCGCCGTCGCGCCAGATCGAGTCGGCGTAGCGCAGCCAGAACGGCGAGGCCGTAGTGCCGGTGGTGAGGTTGATGAAGGTCGAGGGCTTGGCCGCGCGGATGTCTTCGATCAGCTGGATCGCCGCGCCGAAATCGCTGTCGAACACGCTGCCGGGGAACACCTTGTCGGCATTGCCGGTGCCGTCGAACTTGAACTGGTTGACGCCGTCCTTGGTCACCAGCTCCATCACGGCGTCATGGAAGCGCTGGTAGTACTTCGGTCCGGAGAGCGCCAGCCCGCCGTCGATGATCTCGTAGCCGGCCTGCGCACCGCGCTCGGCGCGTTCCTTCTTCGGCGGACCGTAGCCGCCCCAGGGCGACAGCCACATGCCGGGCGCGGCGCCGTACTTCGCTGCCGCGTCGCGCAACGGCTGGAAGCCGCGCGGGAAGTCCTTGCTGAAATGCCAGCTGCCGCTGCGGTCGTCCCAGCCGTCGTCGAACAGGAACGAGTCGAGCTTCACGTGGCGCTTCACGCTCAGCGCTTCGCCGAAAGCATGGATGCGATCCAGCGCCTGCGTCTCGGTGTACGGCGTGAAGTAGCCGATGTCGTACCAGGAGTTGTAATGCAGGAACGGCGCGTAAGGTCGTGCGCGTTCGCGTTCGAGGTAGCTGGCGAAGTCGCGGCGCAGCTGGTCGCCATGCGTGGTGCCCGCGACGGCCGAGTACGTCACCGACTGTCCCTTGCGCAACGGGAGGTCGCGATCGATCCACAGGCTCACCTTGCTACCGTGCACCTGGCTGCTGGAAAGCGGATGCTCGAAGCCCAGGTAGTCGGGTCCGGCCACCACCGGCGACCCGCTGACCGTACCCACGACCTCGGCATCGGCGACTTTCGACTGCAGCAGGTCGACGCGCTTGATCGCCTCGTCCTGCTTGAGCGCGGTGACGGTGACGATCTCGCGCAGATAATCCGAACCTTCGCGCTGCACCAGCTGCCAGTCGACGCGGAAACGGCCGCCGGCATCGGTGAAGCTCGCCTGCAGCGCCTGCCCTTTCAGCCGCTCGGCAAAGCGCGAGGCCTTCGGGTTGGCTTTCAGCGCCAGCGTCTTGGGCGCCGCCGTGGCGCGCAGGTCGGACGTGGCCAGTTTGCTGCCATCGGCGAGCGTGAGCACAAAGGGCGCAGTGACGTCGAGCTGACGCTGGTTGATCTTGTCGTCGATCACGACATGGTCCAGCCGGCCGTCCGCGAACGCCCAACGGGCGGCGATGGCGCCGTTGCCGAACGAGGCGTCGTCGGCCGCCTGCGACGAGCCGGCGCCGAGGACAGCGATCAGCGCCGCGGCGAGCCGGCGGCGCAGTCCGCGCGAGGGGCGCCGGACCGCGCGGGGAAGATCGGATACGGAAATCGGTGACATGCCGCGGTTTTCTCCCGTTCTCTTGAAAACACCACGGACGCGTTCCTCCCCGTGGCCTCGAAGTACTTCATCGCCGGCGCGCCGCTCCCACGACGCACCGACGTTTTTTTCAACGGTCGAAGCGGACCAGCTTCACCTGCGGCAGCAAAGCTTCCACCTGCGCGCGCTCCACATAGCCGGTCTCCTCGTGCAAGGCATTGGCCGCGCCGCAGGCGACGCCGAGCCGCAGCGCGCGGCCCAGCTCGCCGCTGCGCGTCAGTTCCACCGCAAGGCCGGCCAGAAAGCAGTCACCCGAACCCACAGCGTTCGCGCTGTGCGCGATCGCCAGCGAGGCATGCCAGCAATCGCTGCCGTCGAAACCCAGCGCGCCCAGCGTGCCGAGGGTGACGACCGGGAACGCCGTGCCGCGCGCGTGCAGCGCACGCGCCACGATGGCGGCGTCCTCCAGCGTGTCGACCGGCCGGCCGGCCAGCTGGCCGGCTTCGTCGCGATTGGGCTTGAGCAGGAAGGCGCCGGCATCGGCGGCCAGCCGCAGCGCGTCGCCGCTGGCATCCACCAGGCATGGCAGACCGCGCGGCGCGACCTGGCGCCCCAGCGCGGCGTAAGTGTCGGCCTCGAAACCGCGCGGCAGGCTGCCGGACAGCACCATGGCTGCGGTGTCCTCGACGCAGCGCCACAAGGTATCCAGCAGGCGCTCGCAAGTACGCGGCCGCAACAGCGGACCGGGATCGAGCACCTCGGTCATGCGCCCGCCGCGCTCGCGCAACGCCAGGCAGTGGCGCAGTTCCTCGGCGATTTCCACGCCATGGAACAGCACGCCGCGCTCGCTCATGCGGCGGGCGATCAGGTTGCGGTGGAACGCGTCGGTCAGGCCGACCAGCTGCACCGGCTCGCCCAGCGCGGCAATGGTCTGCGCCACGTGCACGCCCTTGCCGCCGGGGTAGGCCTGCACGGCGCTCGCGCGCTGCACGACGCCGGGCTCCAGCGCGTCCAGCGTGTACAGCCGGTCGATCGCGGTATTGAAACCGGCGACCGTGATCATGGCGCCCCCGCCAGCAGGGCCATGGCTTCGTCCGCCGTGGCCTGGCGCGTGGTGCCGCCGATGCCGCGCGTCGACAGGCTGCCGCAGGCACTGCCCCAGCGCATGCACTCGCGCAGCGGCAGCTTGCGCAGCCAGGCGTGCAGGAAACCGGCGTCGAAGGAATCGCCCGCGCCTGTGCTGTCCACCGCATCGACCGTGAACGCCGGTACTTCCAGCAGCTCGCCTTCATGCAGGCTGGCGCAGCCTTGGCGGCCGCGCTTCACCACGATGCGCGTACGCCCGTTGTCCAGCGCGGCCAGTCCGGCGCGTACCTCGTCGGTACCGGCCAGGGCGCGCAGTTCTTCCTGATTGGGCAAGAACAGGTCCACCTCGGCCAGCACTTCGCGCAGGTCCTCGCCCCAACGCTGCTCGGGGTCGAAGCCCGGATCGAGCGAGGTGCTGAGGCCCGCGGCGCGGGCGCGCGCGAACAGAGCGCGGCAGCCGGGGCGCAAGGCCTTCTGCAGATAGAACGAAGAAACGTGCAGATGCCCCACGCTCGCGAGCAGCGCATCGCTCACTTCATCCGCGCGTAGTGCCACGATCGCGCCGGGAAAGGTCACCAGTGCGCGGTCGCGCGGCGTGGACAGCGACACGGTGACGCCCGTGCGCAGCGCCGGATCGGCGCCGAGCGATGCGACATCGATACCCGCGTCGCGCAGGGCGGCGAAGCAATAGTCGCCCCACGCATCCGCACCGAGCTTGCCGTGGAAAGCCACCGCATTGCCCAGCCGCGCCAAGCCCATCGCGCAGATCATCGAGGAGCTGCCCGGCGTCATCAGGAAATCGTCGGCCAGCACTTCGTGGCCCGGTGCGGGGTCGGCGTGCAGGCCCTTGAGCACGAGATCGACGTTGATCTCGCCCACCACCAGCACGCGCGTGGCCGCGGGCGTCGTCACGCGTTGGCCCCATGCAGGGTGAATGCCTGCACCACGCGGGTGAGCACGCCCTGCGACGGCGCGTCCGGCCGATCACCCAGGTGCAGGCAGCGGAAGAACGCCAGCAGCTGTCCCACGACGACGCCGGCCAGCCATGAAGGCAGCTCGCCGTGATGGCCCAGGCCCGCCAGTTCGATCGCCACGTCGCCGGGGCGCAACACGTCGGCGGGAATGCCCTCGCCCACCACCAGCTTGGCCAAACCCAGCTGCTTGCGGTCCAGCTCGCGCAGCAGGTCCAGCTCGTAGCCGCGCACCGCCGGGTCGGCGGACAGCAGGCCGACGATCAAGGTCGTGGGCCGGATGCTCGACATCGGTCCATGGCGCAGGCCGAGGAAAGTCTCGGCCATAGTGACGACCTTGCCGGCGGTCATCTCGACCATCTTCAGCGCGGCCTCGTGCGCGGCGCCGATGCCGCCGCCGCTGCCGAGGTAGACCGCCGCCTCGACCTGGCGCGAGGCCAGCTCGGCCAGCGCGTCGGCCTGCGCGTCGAACAGGTGGTCGACCACCGCAGCGAGCGCGGCAATGGCGTTCTCCGTGAGCACGCTCGCGGTATCCAGCAGCAGGCCCGAGCCGGCGAGCAGCAGGTTGGTGAAGCTGCTGGTCATCACCAGGCTGCGGTCGTTGGTGCGTTCGTCCAGCACCAGCACGGTGACGCGCGGGTCGTGGTTGTAGCGCGTGGCGAGCTTGCCGTTGGCGTTGCAGGTGATCACCAGGTGGCGCCAGGCCGGCGCATCGGCGAGCACGCGATCCACCACGCCGCAGCTCTCTGGGCTGTCGCCCGAGCGGGCCAGCGAAATCAGCAGGCCTTCGCCCGGCGGAAGCATGCCGCGCCAGTGCGTCAGCAGCGTGCCGGCGGCGATCGCCTGCGCGGGAATGCCCAAGCCCTCCTGCAGCGTGGGCGCAAGGCATTCGCCGATGTACATCGAGCTGCCCGAACCGGTCAGCACGATATGCGCCGGCCGCGGCGACAGCGCACGCGCCAGCCGTTCGCGCGCGGAAGGCTCGCGCAGCAAGGCCGCGGTGCCGCGCCAGGTGGCCGGCTGCTGCAGCACTTCGCGGAGGGTGTCGGCGTAACCGGCCGCGTGCTGCTCCGCCGCCGGCGCGGCGCGCAAGGCGGCGAGTCGATCACTTTCTTTCGTTTTCTTATCAACTATTGACATTTCGGCCGTTTCGCTCGAATGTGAAACCGTTCGATCACGAAACGCAGGGTATTCGAAATGATTCAGAGCACACAAGCCCTTTCGAAAACTTCCGAAGGGTTTTCGAAACTGGCGCTTTCGCACGGCAAGCGCACCCGCCTCTGGCGCCTGCTGTACGGGCACGGCCCGCGTAACGGCAGCCTGCTGGTACTGCCGCTGGACCAGGGCCTGGAACATGGCCCGACCGACTTCTTCCCCAACCCGCCCGCGATCGATCCGGATTACCAGTTCCGCCTCGCCGTGGAAGGCAACTTCTCCGCCATCGCGCTCGGCGTGGGCCTGGCCGAGAAGTACATGGGCGAGTACTGCGGGCGCATTCCGCTGATCCTCAAGCTCAACGGCAAGACCAACATCCCCAGCGACGCGGAAGCCACTTCGCCGCTGTTCGCTTCCGTCGAAGACGCCGTGCGCCTGGGTGCCGATGCGGTGGGCTACACCATGTATGTCGGTTCGCCGCGCCAGGCAGAAGAAATCCGCCAGTTCGAGAAGGTGCGCCAGGACTGCGAGCGCTTCGGCATGCCGCTGGTGATGTGGTCCTACCCGCGCGGCGAGGCGATCGAAGCCAAGGGTGGCAAGAACAGCCTGTTCGCGCAGGACTATGCCGCGCGCGTCGCGCTGGAGATGGGCGCCGACATCGTCAAGCTGCACGAACCCAACGACAGCCGCGCCAACGCGCCGGCGCCGTACGACCAGCTGCAGGAAGACGCCGCCACGCGTTCGCAACGCGTGGTGCGCTCGGCCGGCCGCACCATGGTGCTGTTCTCCGGCGGCGAAAAGAACGACGACGACGCGGCGGTGCTGCGCAAGGTCGAGTTCTACATGGCCTCCGGCGCGCAGGGCGTGATGTTCGGCCGCAACATGTGGCTGCGCCCGCTGGACCAGGCCGTGGCGCTGGTCAACGAAGTGCACAAGATCATGGCGAAGTACCCGAGGTAAGCGCACACCTGCTCCCTCTCCCCTCCGGGGAGAGGGTTGGGGTGAGGGGGACCTACGGAGCGCAGAAGCTGGAACGCTAAAGCAGGCCTCGCTCCATAGAGCCATTCCCGCGAGCACCCGCCCCTCATCCGCCTGCCGGCACCTTCTCCCCGGAGGGGCGAAGGGTTTCCACATCGAAGGTCGAGGCGAACCCGCTGCCTCGGTACGCGACGAAGAAATACAGCACGCCCATGCCCAAACCCTGCCTCTGCTGCTCCCCGCCCACCGGCGCCGGCACCGTCCGCATCGACAGCGGCAAGAACCAGCTCGCGACCGCGCCGGACGAGAGCAAGAGCGGCCTGCGCCTGTTCGACTTCAAGCCGCGCAGCATGCTGCACGTGAAGCAGACCCGCGTGGAGCGCCCGCGCTTCCCGGTGATCGACATGCACACCCACCTCACCTGGACCGCCAACGTGCGCAACGGCGTGTCGGTGGGCGAGGAGATCACGGTGTTCGCGCAGCCGCAGGACCTGCTGCCGGTGATGGACCGCAAGGGCATCCGCACGCTGGTCAACCTCACCGGCGGTACCGGCGCGGGGCTGGAACAGGCGATCCGCAGCTTCGACCACGCCGCGCCGGGGCGCTTCGTCACCCTCACCGAGCCGTCGTTCGGCCTGTTCGCCGAACCGGACTACCCCAACCGCCAGGCCGATGCCATCGCCCACGCGCGCAGCATCGGGGCGCGCGGCCTGAAGCTACTGAAGACGCTGGGCCTCTATTTGCGCGAACGCATCGACGACGGCCCGCTGGTCGCCGTGGACGACCGGCGTTTCGATCCGATGTGGGAGACCTGCGCCGCCTTGAACATGCCGGTGTTCATGCACGTCTCCGACCCGGAGGCGTTCTTCCTGCCCACCGACGCGGGCAACGAGCGCTACGAAGAGTTGGCACGCCATCCGGACTGGTCGTTCTATGGACCGGAATTCCCCAGCAACGCGGAACTGCTCGCCGCGCGCGACCGGCTGATCGCGCGCCATCCGAAGACGACCTTCGCGCTCATGCACGTGGGCAATGGCGCGGAAAATCTCGAAGCGGTGTCCGCCTGCCTGGACCGCTTTCCCAACACCGTGGTGGACATCAGCGCGCGCATCGGCGAGCTGGGCCGCCAGCCGCGCACCGCGCGGCGCTTCTTCGAGCGCTACCAGGACCGCATCCTGTTCGGCACCGACGCGGTGCCCTCCCCCTACGGCGACGACGTGCCGCAGCAGCTGTTCGGCGACGCGCTGTACGAGATCTATTACCGCTTCCTGGAAACCGACGACGAGTATTTCGACTACGCTCCCGCGGAAACCCCGCCGCAGGGACGCTGGTCCATCTATGGCCTGGACCTGCCGGACGCTATCCTGCGAAAGGTTTACCATGACAACGCCGCCCGACTGCTAGGCCTTCCATGACCCGTGACCGAGCCTCCGCCCCGACTCGCCGCCTGCTGGTGGAGGAGCGCCGCCGCCTGATCGTCGAGTACGTGGACAAGCAGGGCCGGGCCACGGTGGAGGAACTGGCCAAGCGTTTCCACACCTCGGCCGTCACCATCCGCAACGACCTCGAAGCCCTGGCGCGCAGCTCGGCCATCGCCCGCTCCCACGGCGGTGCCCTGCCCGCCACGGCGCCGAACGCGCACGACACGCCGCTGAACATCAAGGAGACGCGCCACCATGCGCAGAAGCTGCGCATCGGCCAGGCCGCGGCGCGGCTGATCCAGAACGGCGAGACGATCATCCTCGACTCCGGCTCCACCACGGTGGAGATCGCGCGGCAGATCCGCCAGATGAAGTTCGAGTCGCTTACCGTGATCACCAATGCGCTCAATATCGCGCTGGAGCTTTCGGGCCTTTCGCACATCCGCGTGATGATGCTCGGCGGCCTGCTGCGCGAGACCTCGTATTCGCTGGTGGGCCCGGACGCGGAGCAGGCCTTGTCCAAGCTTTCCGCGGACAAGCTGTTCCTCGGCGTGGACGGACTGGATCCGGTGGTGGGCGTGACCACGCCCGATCCATTGGAGGCGTCGCTCAATGCGCTGATGATCCGCGTTTCGCGCGAGACCATCGCGGTGTTCGATGCGAGCAAGCTGGGGCAGCGCAGTCTTTCGGTGATTACGCCGGTGCAGCAGTTGCATCGGGTGATTACGGATAACAGCGCGGAGGCGAAGGTGGTGGAGGCGCTGCGCGCGGCTGGGGTGGATGTGGTGTTGGTTTGAGGTTGGTGGGTGTATTTGGGTCGGTTGTCGCGGGTGCGTCGCCAGCCTTGTCTCGCCCCTGGCGGGGCGAGGGTTTCGCTCTCCTGCCGGAGAGCGAGTTACTTCTTCTTTGATGCCAAAGAAGAAGTAACCAAGAAGAAAGGCACCCTGCGCGGCGCCCTCCGGTGGCCTTCGCCACCTCCGGGTACGTTGAGGGCTGGCCGGGCTTTTCGACAGGGCATCCTGCCCTGATCGAAAAGGCGGGGACATCCCTGTCCC
Organism: Dyella sp. BiH032; assembly: GCF_031954525.1. Classification (NCBI taxonomy): domain Bacteria; kingdom Pseudomonadati; phylum Pseudomonadota; class Gammaproteobacteria; order Lysobacterales; family Rhodanobacteraceae; genus Dyella; species Dyella sp. BiH032. Next base: position 1,798,045 of record NZ_CP134867.1, on the reverse strand, counting down.
CGCCCCGCTTCGCGGGCCTGATCGTCCAGCCCTCACCGCCGCGAAGGGAACCCGGCAGATCAAGAGCCACACGGAGCATCGGCTTCGCCTCGCTCTCGTTTTCTGGTTGGCTGCTTGCAGCGGTACCGCACTTCTCCTTCTCCCCTCCGGGGAGAAGGCGGGATGAGGGGCGGGTGCTCGCGGGAACGCTTCTACGAAAGCGTCGTAGGTCGAGGTGAGCCCTAACCCCAACGCGAGGCGCTGACGTTCACCTCGCTTTCTCACCCTCATCATTCCGGCGCAGACCGGACGAGCGCGCGCAGTGCGGACAGCGCCCATAGGGGCGAGCGAAGCGAGTCATCCAGTCGCGACACGGCTCGTGTTGTAGCGCGTGTGCCGCCAACCTTGTCCCACCCCTCATAAGCCGACCATCGCGGCGTTCGCCGCGCGCTCGCGCGCTCGCGCGCTGGGGAGCATGGCTTCGCACCTCAGTGCACCACTTCCTCCTTTCCCCCTCTTTGCCTGACAGCAGCCCAAGCACTTGCATTGCACCGAACTTTCATTATTCTCCGATTTCTGTCGATTAACTTCTGTTTCAAATCAATAACTTTCGTTTTCGCCAAAAACGAAAACGAAAGCACCTGAACGACATCGCCACAACCGCCACACCTGCTGACCCGTTTTCCGGACCGCTCGGGGGAGCGGCCCGCCCGACGAAACGAACGTCATTCATTTGGGAGGGAGTCATGCGATCGATTGCGTATCGGAGCCTCGGCCTGTTGCTCGCTTTATCGGGCACGGTCGCCGCCAAGGCCGCCACCACCGTGCCGCTGGGCGGCAATGCCTTCATCACTCAGCCATCGTCCAGTGCGAACGAGCTGATCAACGACACCGGCCTGCACAACTGGAATTCCAGCCAGGCAGTGATCAGCGTGTATTTCGACGTGAAACAGGGCGGGAATCTTTCCCTGGCATTGGCGGGCTCGCTCAATGGCGCCAGCAGCAGCACGGTGAGAGTTACCGTGGCGGGCCAGTCGCATCTGGTGAATCTCAGCAGCACCTCGGCAGGACCGTTCGATGCCGGCACATTCACCGTGTCACAGGCCGGCTACGTGAAGGTGGACCTGCAAGGCGTGACCACCAATGGCGGTTACTACGGCGACATCAGCGGACTGCAGATCGGCGGCAGTGCCACCGCGGCCGGCACAGTGTTCGCCAATGACGCCTCCAACTACTACTGGTCGCGCCGCGGTCCTTCCGTCCACCTGGGCTTCCAGGCGCCGGCAAGCACTGAGTATTTCTACAGCGAGATCAACGTGCCGTCCGGGCAGGACGCGATCGGCTCGTACTTCATGGCCAACGGCTTCAACGTGGGCTATTTCGGCATCCAGGTGAACTCCGCCACGGAACGCCGCGTGCTGTTCTCCGTGTGGGATCCGCCCAGCGGCGGTAGCACCACGCTCGTGCGCAAGGGCACCAACGTCACCACCAACGGCTTCGGCGGCGAAGGCACCGGTGGGCAGAGCTACCTGGTGTATCCGTGGGTGGCGGGCCACACCTATCGTTTCCTCACCCGCGCGCAGCCCGACGGCGGCGGCAATACGCTATACACCTCGTGGTTCTCCGATGCCGCCTCGCCGGCCACCTGGAACCTGATCGCCACCTGGAAATACCCAGGCACCAGCGCGTATCTCACGGGCCTGTACTCGTTCCTCGAATGCTTCGACGCCGAACGCGGCTGGATCGGCCGGCGTGCCACCTATGGCAACGAGTGGGCGAAACCCGCGGGCGGCGCGTGGACGGAACTGACGTCCGCTTACTACGACGTCGACGCCACCGGCCTGAACCAGCAGCGCCTGGATTTCGCCGGCGGCCTGAGCGGCGGCAACGCGTTCTACCTACGCAACGATGGCTTCTTCACGCCATCCGTCGCGTCCGGCCAGACCTTCGTGCGCACGGCCAACGGCACGCCGCCGAACATCGACCTCAACGCGCTGCCGTAAGGGCGCGCCTGTCCGTATGCCGGAGAGGCCGCGCGGCCTCTCCCATGCATCCATGCCATCCACCCGGGAGGGAATCATGCGATCGATTGCGTACCGAAGCCTTGGCCTGCTGTTCGTCCTGTCCGCCACCGCCGCCGCGCAGGATGCGGCCGTCACCGTGCCGTTGGGCGGCAATGCCTATGTCACTCAAAACTCGCCCACGGCCAACGAAACCATCGCCGACGACGGCCTGCACCACTGGGATTCCGGCAAGGCAGTGATCAGCGTGTACTTCGACGTGCAGCAAGCAGGCGAGCTCGATCTCGCGCTAGTCGGCGCGCTCAATGGGGCCAGCCACAGCACCGTGAAAGTCACCGTCGCCGGCGAGTCGCACCTGGTCAACCTCAGCAGCACCGCGGCCGGACCGTTCGAGGCCGGCCGCTTCACCATCGCGCAACCCGGCTACGTGAAAGTGGACCTGCAAGGCGTGTCCACCGATGGCGGCTACTACGGCGACATCACCGGCCTGCAAGCCAGCGGCAGCGCCACCGCGGCCGGCACGGTCTTCGCCAACGATCCGGCGAATTTCTACTGGTCCCGCCGCGGCCCGTCCGTGCATCTGGGCTTCAAGGCACCGGCGAATACCGAGTACTTCTACAGCGAAATCACCGTGCCGGTCGGCGAAGACCCGGTGGGCTCGTACTACATGGCCAACGGCTTCAACGTCGGCTATTTCGGCATCCAAGTGAACTCGCCCACCGAACGCCGCGTACTGTTCTCCGTCTGGGACCCGCCGAGCGGCGGCAGCACCACCCTCGTGCGCAAAGGCCCCGGCGTGATCACCAACGGCTTCGGCGGCGAAGGCACCGGCGGCCAGAGCCACCTGCGCTACGACTGGGTGGCCGGGCATACGTATCGCTTCCTCACGCGCGCGCAGCTCGACGGTGAAGGCAACACCTTGTTCACCTCATGGTTCGCCGACGCCGCCGCGCGAGGCCAGTGCGAGACGCAGACCGCGCAAGGCAACTGCGAGTGGCACCTGATCGCCACCTGGAAATACCCCGGCGTCGCCACGTATCTGCGCGGCCTGTATTCCTTCCTGGAGTCCTTCGATCCGGACCATGGCTATGTCGGACGCCGCGCCGTCTACGGTAACGAATGGGCCAAGCCGGCCGGCGGAGCATGGGCTGAATTGACCTCGGCGTATTACGACGTCGACCCCACCGGGCTCAACAAACAGCGCCTCGACTTCGCCGGTGGCGTGAGCGGTGGCGATGCGTTCTACCTGCGCAACGATGGATTCTTTACGCCGCCGGTGACGTCCGGGCAGACGTTCGTGCGTACGGCGAAGGGGGTGCCGCCGGAGGTGGATTTGGATCGGTTGCCTTGAGGGGATGGGCGGTGCGTGGCGGCTTGTTCTTCGGTAGAGAGGAAGTTGCTGCGTGGCGGCTTGGGTAATGTCGCTGTAGCAACGACTGTGCAAGCACCCGCCCCTCATCCCGCCTTCTCCCCGGAGGGGAGAAGGAGAAGTGCGGTACCGCGGCAAGCAGCCTAATGACCAAACCAGAGCGAGCGAAGCGACGCTCCGTGCCGCTCTTGATCTGCCGGGTTCCCTTCGCGGCGGTGAGGGCTGGACGATCAGGCCCGCGAAGCGGGGCGGGGGCAGGACGCCCCCGCCTTTTCGATCAGGGCATGGATGCCCTGTCGAAAAGCCCGGCCAGCCCTCAACGCACCCGCAGCAGCGAAGGCTGCGGAGGGCGCCGCGCAGGGTGCCTTTTCTTCTTGGTTACTTCTTCTTTGGGCAAGCAAAGAAGAAGTAACTCGCTCTCCGGCAGGAGAGCGAAACCCTCGCCCCAACGGGGCGAGACAAGACTGGCAATAACGCGACAAGCGAGCCAAACCGCCAAGCCCTGCGCAAAAAAACTAAGCCGCCTCCCTAACCCCCCGAACCGGAATCAACGCCCCAATCAACGCCATCACCAACGTCGCATCGAACAACACCTGATAATCCAGCTCCACCCGCGTGCCATCACGCAAATGCAAGCGCAACCGCGACGTCCACTGCGTCAAGTCCATCTCCACCACATCCGCAAACGGCACCTCGCGCCCCTGCAGCGTCACCGCCGTCAAGCTGATGCGTACCGCCTTCGCGGTCGATGCGCGCAGATACGCGCGAATGCCGGTAGCCATGTCGCGCTGCGCCTGCCCCAGCTGCGTGAGCACCTTGAACTCCAGCGTGTGGCCGCGCTCCAGCTCCGCGATCAGCCGCGGCAGGCGGGCGTTGAGATAGGCGCGCTCCAGCGCGTCATGGAACTTGCGGTAGCCGCTCAGGTGAGCATTCACCGCGCCCCAGGCCTGGTCGCCCTCGCCGCGCCAGGCCAACCCGACCGGCAGGCCGGCGCGATAGAACTGGCAGGTCTCGGCGATGCGGTCGAAGCGCCACGACTCCGTGCCGCGGCCGCCGTGTCGCGCCACGCCTTCTTCGCCCAATACCCAGTAGGTGCGGCGCATGAGCAGGGCGCCGCCGACCAGCGCCAGGCCGATCACCGCGCAGCCGATCATGCTGCCGTTCATCATGGCCGCGCCGTCGGGCCGGGCGTGGCCGCGGACGGTCAGCAGCAAGGCGGCGCAGGCCAGCAGCAGGGCTGCGAAAACGAGGATGACGATGGAAAGCGCCGCATTGTTGCGATGGCGGCTGATGACGCGTCCGATGTCCGACATGGCTATCCCTAGGTCGTTGAACTGAGGCGCCCTTCGCTGGGCGCCGGTCGATCATAGCGGCAACGGTGGCTAGTTTTTAGCCAACCGCCGCACAGCCCGCCCCGTCCCGGCTCAGGCCAGCTGGGCCCGCTCCAGGGCGGCGATCCGCCGTTCCAGGCGGGGGCCCAGATAGCAATGCGAACCGCACGGCAGCAGGCCGGCCTCGCGGAAGGCATGCAGGTACCACGAGGGCGCGCGGGCCACGAACCCGTCGTGGTCGCCGGCGACGTCGTCCTTGCTGGTATAGGCCTCGAGGAAGGCCACGCCTTCCAGCATATCCACGATGCCGGTCAGGCCGGCGCGGATCTCCGCCGGCTTGAGGTAATGCAGCACGTCCGTGCACACGATCAGGTCGAAGCGCTCGTCGAAGCGCAGCTCCGCGAGCTGGCCGAAGCGGGCCCAGCCGATGTTGCGGCTGCGCCCGTAGCGCGCGACCACGTATTCGCTGGCATCCAGTCCGCGATAGGCCACGCCGGGCCGCAGCGCACGCAGGTGCGCGCGCCACGGCGCCTCGCCGCAGCCCACGTCCAGCACGTTGCGGAGGGGGCGCCCCAGGTAGTACTCGGCCACAGCCACCACCATCGCCACCTTGCGCCGCAATTCGGCGGGCGAAGCCACGGAATGGCGCGGGTGGCGGTACCACTTGTCGAAATAGGCGCGGTCGTAAGTCTTGGGCATGGCGGTTCGCAATCCGGTTCGGGAAAGGCGCGGGTCGAACGGAGAGGCGCTCCGCGGCCAAGCAGGGATTATCGCCGCAGGAAGCCCTCCTACCGCTACCGCGACCGCTTTTCGCCTGCTCTTTCCCTCCACATCACCCGCCGCATACGCCGGCCGCGCCAGCATGCTGTCCAGTCCGTAACGTTCCGGAGTCCCGGCCATGCCCATGATTCGTATGCGCATCTTCGGCAACCATGACAGCGCCGATACCCTGATCAACACGCTGCGCGGCATCGAAGGCATCGAGCACGTCGAAGACGTCGACGAGGAATCGATGGACGAGATGCGCGACGACTCCAGCTCCAGCGAACTGGTCGACGACAACCCGGGCAGCATCGTCCGCGTCGAGATCGAGGCGCCCGGCAACAAGGTGGAGACCGTGCGCAATGTGGCCGAACTGGGCGCGCGCGAGCTGGCCCTCATGGTGGAATTCGTCGACGAGTTCTGAACAGCGTCTCCACCGCAATTTCATGCGGCGGCTTCCCGCATGAATCTCGACCGAATGCGGCTCGCTCCACGGACGCGGCGTGTCGGCGCATGGCAAGGTGCCGCGTTGTCAGTCCACGCAACCTCCGTCGCCGTCAACCGCCAGGAAGCCAAGACGCATGCGCCGCACGACACCGACCCGACGCCCGGCTCCGCCCCGGATCCTCGCCACCCTCCTGCTCGCCGCCACCGTCTGCGCCATCGGCGCGCCACCCGCCATGGCGCGCGGGCGCGATGCCCTCAGCGCCGACGACGTCGCCTGGCTGCGCCGCGACGGCTTCGGCCTGGACAGCGCCAGCGTGGCGCGTTACCGCGAGCTGGGGCGGGACCGTTACCTCGACGAACAGCTCGACGACCGTAGCGGTGACGGGCTACCGCCAGACATCGCCCAGCTTATCCACGGTTACGAAGTCGTCAGCACGCCACCCGACCAGCTGATCGCGTCCTACCAGGCCGAGCAGGAACGCATCAAGGACATGCCCGACGGCGATGCCAAAGTCGAGGCGCGCAAGGCGCTGCAGCAGCACGGCAACGACCTGTTGCAGGAAGCCCAGCAAGCCGCGCTACTGCGGGCCGTGTACGGCTCCAACCAGCTCAAGGAACAGATGGTGTGGTTCTGGTTGAACCACTTCAGCATCTATGGCGCCAAGGGCCGTGTGCGCTGGGTTGCTGCGCGCTATGCCGACGAGAGCATCCGCCCGCACGCGCTGGGCAAGTTCAAGGACTTGGTGATGGCCACGCTGCGCAGCCCGGCCATGCTGGAGTACCTGGACAACGCGCAGAACGCCAAGGGCCACGTCAACGAGAACTACGCGCGCGAGCTGATGGAACTGCACACGCTCGGCGTGGGTTCCGGCTATACCCAGCAGGACGTACAGCAGCTCGCGCTGATCCTCACCGGCGTGGGCATCGCCCCGCCCGCCGACAAGCAGCGCGTCAACCCGAAGATGGCCTCGCTTTACGTGCGCGACGGCCTGTTCGAGTTCAACCCGATGCGCCACGACTTCGGCGACAAGGTGCTGCTCGGCCAGCCCATCAAGGGCAGCGGCTTCGACGAGGTGGAACAGGCGGTGGACCTGATCACCCGCCAGCCGGCCTGTGCGAAGTTCGTCGCGACCAAGCTCGCGCGCTATTTCGTCGCCGACGAGCCTTCGCCGGCGCTGGTGGACAAGATGGCCCGCACCTTCCAGCGCACCGACGGCGACATCGCCAAGGTGCTGCGCACCATGCTGGAGTCCAAGGAACTCACCGCGAACACGGGCAAGAAGTTCAAGGACCCGATGCAGTTCGTCGTGTCCTCGGTACGCCTGGCCTACGACGGCCGCCCCGTGGTGAACGCGCGGCCGCTGCTGAACTGGCTCAACCAGCTGGGCGAACCGATCTACGGCCGGCTCACGCCGGACGGCTGGCCACTGGACGCCTCCGGCTGGGCCAGTTCGGGACAGATGGCCAAGCGCTTCGAGATCGCACGCGCCATCGGCACCGGCAACAACCGCCTGTTCGTGCCCGAAGGCAGCAATGGCGTGGCGCCTGGTTTCCCGATGCTGACCACGCGCTTGTACTACGACGCGATCGATCCCCATCTGTCGGCAGCCACGCGCGACGCGCTCGCCAAGGCCGCCTCGCAGCAGGAGTGGAACACCTTCCTGCTGTCTTCGCCCGACTTCAATTACCGCTGAGGTGGCACGCATGAATCGCCGTGAATTCCTCTTCGCCGCCGCGGCCGCCGCCACGGCGCCGCTGTTCTCCTACTCCGGCCGCCTGTTCGCCGCGCCGGCCAGCACGCCGCGCTTCCTGCTGGTGTTCCTGCGCGGCGGCTACGACTGCAACAACCTGCTGGTGCCCTGCGGCAGCGACTTCTATTACGAATCGCGACCGACCATCGCCATCGCGCGTCCCGATGCGGCCAACCCCAACAGCGCCATCGCACTCGACAGCCAGTGGGGCCTCAACCCCGTGCTGCGCGATTCGCTCTATCCGCTGTGGCAGCGCAAGCAACTGGCCTTCGTGCCGTTCGCCGGTACCGACGACATGTCGCGCAGCCACTTCGAGACGCAGGACAATATCGAGTCCGGCGAACCCACCGGCCAGCGCACGGACTATCGCTCCGGCTTCCTCGCGCGCCTTTCCGGCTCGCTCGCCAACGTGCCTTCCATCGCCTTCACCGACGCGCTGCCACTGAGCTTTCAGGGCGGCGGCAAGGACATCCCCAACATCTCGCTGCGCGGCGTGGCCAAGCCGGCCTTCGACGAAAGGCAGTCCGGCATCCTGGCGGAGATGTACAAGGGCACCTCGCTCGCCGCCGCCGCGGCCGATGGCCTGGAACTGCGCCAGAAGGTCTCCAAGGACCTGCAGGACGAAATGATGAAGGCCAACCGCGGCGCCACCACCGCGAAGAACTTCGCCGCCGAGACGCAGCGCATCGCCACCATGATGCGCGACCAGTACCGCGTGGGCTTCGTCGACGTCGGCGGCTGGGACACCCACGTCAACCAGGGCGGCGCCTCCGGCGCGCTCGCCAACAATCTCACCAATCTCGGCCAGGGCCTCGCGGCCTATGCCGACGCACTGGGCGACGAATGGAACAACACCGTGGTGGTGGTCGTCTCCGAATTCGGCCGCACCTTCCGCGAGAACGGCAACAAAGGCACCGACCACGGCCACGGCACGGTGTACTGGGTGCTGGGCGGCCGCGTGCGCGGCGGCCGCATCGCCGGCGAGCAGGTGGCGGTGAACGCGCAGAATCTTTTGCAGAACCGGGATTACCCCGTGCTCAACAATTACCGCGACATGCTGGGCGGGTTGTTCGCGCGGACGTGGGGGCTCTCACCGAGCCAGCTGCAGTCCGTGTTTCCCGGCGCGAAGCCGCGGGATCTGCAGCTGGTGTAACCCACCACCGTAGGTTGGGGTGAGCCAACGGCGAACCCCAACACCGCGCGGCGCATGGGTCGGCACACGCACCTGCGTCCGTTGGGGTTCGCGTTCCGCTCACCCCAACCTACATCTACGCCCGCCGGTAATGCCCGCTCATAACGGGCTCCCACTGCACACCGCCGTCGAACGAGCTTTCCAACGCAAGCGTGTAGCTCCCGTCGGCTTGCGGCGTGTAGACGTGCCGCGTCTGTCCGCGTGGCGAACTGCGCAGGAAGGTCAGCCGCTGCCCGTCCCAATGCCCCGGTGCCGGCGCGGAGGGTACGAAGCCGTAGCTGTCGAACCAGAACAGTTGGAACTGGTCGTGCTCCGGCCCAGGCGCGATCACCGCATGCGCCAGCAGCGCCGGCTGGCCGTCGCGCTGTTCGCGATAGTCGATCACCACGGCTTTGCCGCCCACATCGAGGCGTGCTTCCACCTCCGCCGTGGCCGGCCCGCCCTGCCCCCAGCGCGTGGTGGCGATCTGCTCCTCGCCCGTCCAGCGGCCGATCAGAAACTCCAGCGTCTCCCGCATCGAAAACACCTCGCGTGTCGGGCGTCAGGGTGCGCCCGGGTTCTCGTGGCTCAAGCTCAGGTCGCCCTGCCGCTCGCCTTCCTTCAAGCGCCAGCCGTCGGCGAGCTTGAGCGTCCAGCCAGGGCCGGCGACCGTCCCCGTCCGGGCCGCATCCTTGCCCGGAACGGCGACGTACAGGTTCTTCCAATCCGGCGCGAGCAAGGCGCCTTCGGTCACCTCGATCGAACCCCACTCCGCGATGACCTTCATGGTCGGATAGACCGTGCCGACGTCACCCAGCGATACCAGCGTGCTGGGATTGAACATGATCTGCGGCTTGCGCAGCGGCAACACGAGACGCGCCCCATCCACCAGCTGCGCGCGGTAGTGCGCGATCTCCTGCTGGCGCCGCTGTTCGCGCGCCTTCTCCGCGGCGAGCAGCGTCGCGCCGTCGTAGTCGGCGGCACGGCGTTCGACCCCGGCCTCCATGGCGTCGCCGGGCTTGGCACGCAACGCGGCGGCCAGCAGATCGGACAGCGTGGCGTCGGGCTGTTCCCGTATCCGCTGCCGCCACGACGGCGCATAGCGGTCGAGCAGCCAGCCATATGCCGGGCCGGTCGCGTACTCGAAGGAGCGGATGTAGCTCGGCGCGGATACATGCGAGGTGAGATCCGCTTCGGTCAGGGCCTTGCGTTCCTCGGGCGACACCGCGCCAACGGCGATACCGGTGTATTCGGCCACGCCTTCGTTGCGCTCCAGCGCGCGTTCGGCGGCGGCGGCCTCGGGAAACTCGCGATAGCGCGCGGCACGGAACAGCAGCGCGTCGTCGACGCGGCGACGGCGCTCCCGGTCGTCAGCGGCCGCCACGGCCTTGGCGAGCGCGCGCCATTCCAGCTGCACGAGATAACGCCCCCGCAAGGTGTCGAGCGCGTCGACCGGCGCGTCGGGCGCCGGCGCCAGCCCCACCTCGGCCTGGATGCGGTGGAACGCTTCGTGCGCCATCACCACGCGGCGTTGGCCGGCATCCTCCGGCATCGGCCAGACCAGCTGGGACCAGCGCACGCCGGCCCAATCCAGGGCGGTATTGGCGAAAGAAACGTTGTCCGGCAGGCGCCCGACGAACACACCCTGCTCGGCCTTGAGCAAACCTTGCGCATCCGCCTGATTGGCGATCACCCGGCGAGTGGCCGGGTCGACGAACATCGCCGGCCCGCACAAGCTCTTGCCCCATAGCTTGCCGCCGTCGGCAGCGCACTGGCGATGCGCCTCGTCGAACCAGGCCTTGGCCCGCGCGGATTCGAAGGGCACCGGCTCGGCGGCGTGCGAGGCGGCGGCGAACGACAGGCACAGCACCAACACGGAACACGGACGCGGGTAACGCATGGGGCCTCCGGCAGGACGTGGACTCAACTCAAGAGATGTCGCGCGACACCAGCAGGTGCTTGGCGATCACGCCATGCATACGGCCCAGCGCCCGCACCAGGTGCAACGTCGCGAACAATAGCAACACGCCGGCCACGAACAGCACCAGTGCATCGCCCAATGTCGGCGTGTGCGAGCCATAACCCCAGTTGATGGTGATGTCGTGGTCGACATGGCCGAAGGTCCACGCCAGCGGCGCGCCGATGAAGCCCACCGACACCGCCAGGAGCGTGACGGAGATGGTGAAGTACACGATGCCCAGCGGCAGCATCAGCAGCATGTAAAACATGGTCGTCCAGGTGCGCGCATCGGTGAACATCGCGCCGATGCGGCTCATCAACGTGCGCCCCGCCACCGGATACGGCGGCCGGCGCGGCATGCGCACGCCCAGCATGGTCTCCACTACACGCCCTTCCACCAGCGACAGCGCGCGCACCGTGCCGAAGAACAGCACGATGAAGGGAATGCCCACGATCAACACCGACAACCCCGCCGACAGCGACACGCCCGTCACCGTCCAGGTGAAATAGAAGATGCCCGTGGCGAGCGACAGCAGCATGTAGAACAGCGCGCCCCAGGTGCGCGAGTCGGCCGCCACGCCGAAGAAGCGCCCGGCCAGCGAATGCCGCTTCGGCGGCGGCGGCGGGCGCAGCGCGCGCTGGATCTTGATCTCCTGGTCGCGGTAGATCTCCGCCACTTCCTCCGGCGAGCCATAGCTGCCCACGACCTTCGCGAGCATCTCTTCCTGCGACATGCCCGGATGTTCCTGCAACTCGGCGCGCAGGTGTTCCTCGGCGTCGTAAAGCGCGTCCTGGATCAGCGCGGGATCGGCGCCGCGAAGCGCGGCACGCAGCTGTTCCAGGTATTCCGCGATAGTGCGCGGCGTGTTCATGTCACCCCTCCTTGCAAAACGGTATCGACGGAATCGCGCGTGGCGTTCCACGCAGCCACCCACTGGCGCAGCACCTCGCGCCCCAGCTTCGTGATGCGGTAATAGCGGCGCGGCGGGCCACTCACCGAGGGCTCGACTTCACTCTCCAGCAGACCGTAGGCCTCGAGGTTGCGCAGCACCGGATACAGCGCGCTCTGCTTCCCCGCGAGCACCCCCTCCCCCACCTCTTCCAGCCGCTTGGCGATCTGATAGCCGTACATCGGCTGCTTCGACTGGCCCAACACCGCCAGCAGCACCAGGGACACGGTGCCCGCTGACAGCTCCTTCTGGAATTTCTTCAACAGGCCGGCAACGTCTTCCACCTGGCTCACCCTTTGGGCTACTTAGCCGTGAGTGAAGGATAGTGTGGAGTTATGGATAGTCCATGCGCTGGAAGTCATGGGGTGGCGCCAGGGGCTGTGTACCAATATTGGTGTCGAACGGCCCTGTCCTCAAAAAAAAGGCGGCACCAAGGCCGCCTTCTTCACTTCCATTGAGCATTGCATCAAGTGGCGAACTGGACGTAGAACGCCAGGCTAATGAGTCCAATACAAAGGACGCCTAGCAGTTTTTCCGCCGCGGACATGCGCCGGCCGCTCTTGAGCTTCTCGTTGTAGATTTCCGGCAGCGTCTTGGCTAGGCCGCGCCATGCCCGACCCAGGAGCGCTGACCCAACAAAACATGCGAGGCCAGCATCGAAAAGAAGATTCACCCGATGCTCCTTTGATCCATGCATAGCCAGAAGCAGCAAGGCCAGCGTAACAAGTGCCGATAGTGCGAAGATCCACGCGCCTCGCCTATCTGGTAACCCAAGCCACCGAGCAATCATTGCCACACCTCAGTCAAAGCAGCCATCGCCTATATCGTTGCCCAAGTCCCATGTCGCATCCCAGTCACCGTAGGGGTCGCTACTTGACGATACGGGGTACTGAAACATGCCGTCAGCATTGTGCTCCTGGATACCCCGCTGAACACCAGAGCTGTTGGTCACGGCATCTGCTGCGCTCTGAATACGGTCGGCCACACCAGCGACCGTCCCGCCGATGGCATCCCATAGCGAGGGATCGTATTCCTGAATGAGGTCGCCCACCTCAGAGCCGATTTTCCAGCCTACGGCTCCGGCCGCGGCGACTTGGCCACCGGCATAAATGACGGTCTCTGAGAACGCGGCAGCCGGTCCCAAGCTTCCGACCGGCGCGGTTCGGAATTCCAGATAGATCTCCTCGAGAGTCATGTACCGGGTCGGTGCCGGACCAGACATGGGCATGATCGTTGTCGGAATCGTGACTTCTCCTGTGGCTACCCGGGCGGCGTACATCGACGCGACCGAATGTGACGCCGAGCGTTGAACGGCGGCATTGACGTCGTTGACCCCGAATACACCCGCGACGCGAACAAGCTCTTTCGCCGTGAGCCGCGAAGCCAAGACATCCAGCAGCTTCGGCGGCCGCCCAGCGTTGGTCTGCCTGTACAAGCGCGCAATCCCCGCCAGTTCCTTGTCGGTCAGCCGCGAGAGAACGAGCGATGCAGAGCCGTGGGTGAAATTGTTTTCAATGACCCCTGCGAAATTTCCGTCGATCTCGCTTGGCGTTCTACCCAACGTCATCGCTGGTCGCATCCGTACTACCTCGTTGATCGGCGGTGACGGGTCCCCTCCCTCTCCACACGAAGGCAATAGGTTGGGATGAGGAAGGCTGGTGGTGACACCTGCATGAGCGTGTGCTGAGACCAGCGAGGAAGCGAGCAACGTAAGTGCTAAGAGCGCCGAGCGAACCCCGATTTCCATGCAAAAAGATCCTTTCGTGATGCCCCCTTTCGGCGCTGGATACTTGGAGATGGAACCGGTGACGGTCAATCGGCCGCCGCTCGAAATATCTTGCAAAATCAGCGAGATATTCCGTGCACGGATTGTGAAAACAAAGGCGCCACTAAGCGTCCGTTGTGGCGCAATTTCCTGCCTGTAGTCTTTGGACTACGCAAATTTGAGAGATAGCTCACAGTTAACGCGCTGGTCCTGCAATGGCCTGGAAAACGGAGCCGGAGGCAGTTAAGGCAGCGGTGCTATGCATTGGACCAACACGCTTACGAGCACCAACTGACAACCCCTGATCGCTCGCCCTAAGCAAGCACGCCGGTTGCGCGTTACTTCGGGCCCCGAATCGTCAGCACCTTCTCATCGGTATTGACGACAAACACCGCCAGCAGCTTCGACGGCTCCGTATCGCTGGCATTGGCGCTGACGCCGTGGGAAAAAGGGCCGGAGGCAGTTAAGGCACACGTATTGGACCAACACGCTTAACCACCTCCGGCCCGTTATCGACATACTACTCACCTAGCGGCCAAGACCAGTTCTAGCCGCCAATGAGTCATCATTGTGAGCCAATTGGCCCATACGGACTTGACTACATGACCTTTCGCTTTTCCATCCCGACCAACGATGCCCCGTCCGAGATCATCATTGACCCGGGAACATCGGCTACGTTCGTCGGCGCCAATGGGAGTGGAAAGACTCGACTCGCTCTATTCATTGAAAATGCAGCCAGAGAACAAGTTCATCGAATTTCGGCACATCGAGCATTAGGACTAGACCCCGCCGTCCCAAAGATCAACGAAGGCAATGCCCTGAGAGGCCTTCGCTATGGCTATGCAGATGAACGTGCCAATATCGAATATCGCCACAATCATCGCTGGGCGAATGGAAAAGCTGCCGTCGCGCTCTTGAACGATTTTGATTTCCTCGTTCAGGCACTCTTCGCCGAGCAGTCAAAAACGGCGCTCGTTACTCATACTAAAGCCCGCTCGGGAGCCGAGCACGCAGCCCAAGCTACGAAGTTCGAGCGACTCAAGAACATATGGGAGCACTTGTTGCCGCATCGCGAGCTTGTGATCAGCGACGACAATATTGAGGTTCGAGTACCTGGAAGTGGAGAGCTCTATAGCGCCTCTGAAATGAGCGATGGTGAGCGGGCAATCTTCTATCTGATTGGCCAGGTACTGGTGGCGGCCGACAATTCGCTCCTCGTAATCGACGAACCCGAACTCCATATTCACCGGTCAATCATGAACAGGCTTTGGGACGAGCTTGAGAATGCACGACCCGATTGCGCGTTGGCATTCATCACACATGATCTCGAATTCGCAGCGTCGCGCGTCGGCCAAAAATTTGTAATTCGCGACTATTCCCAGGCAGGACCGAAATGGATCATTGAAGCAGTCCCAGATGGCACCGGCTTTTCTGAAGAGCTCTCCGTTCTCCTTCTGGGGAGTCGTCGCCCAATCCTTTTCGTCGAAGGCGATCTGAACAGCCTAGATAAGGCAATCTACAGAAGCGCATACCCTGAATGGACAGTCGTCCCTCGAGGCTCATGCAAGGATGTTATCCATTCAGTCGTGACGATGCGTGCCAATGCTGCGTTTACGCGTATTCATTGCGCGGGAGTCATCGACGCTGACGACTATGATACGGACGATGCCGCATACCTCCGGGGGCTCGGGATAGCGGTTTTGCCGGTCTCCGAAGCAGAGAATCTATTGCTACTTCCCGAGGTCAGCCGCGAGATTGCAATCGCCGAACACGTGGCCACCGATCACATTCAAGAGCATATCGACGGGTTAAAGAGCAAGTTGCTCGATTTTGCCTCGCAGGATGGGGCCGTGGAGTCTGCGGTGATCCGGCACTCGCTGCGCCGGATTGACCACGCACTAAAGAAAACCGACCTGAGCGGCAAAACTACGATTAACGAAATGGAAGCCGCCTATGCTGCGCAAACAAGTGGCCTCAACATTCAGGCCATTGCCGCGAGGCGGCGGGAGAAGATCCACGCGGCCATCGCTGAAAAGGATCTGTTGACGCTTCTGTCAATCTTCGACAACAAGGGGATGCTGGCCGTTGCGGCAAGCCATCTCAGGAACACAAAAAGAGGGCCGTTCGAAACGTGGCTTAGCCGGATATTGCTCAATGATCGAGCCCCAGGGCTTATCGCAGCATTGCGCCGCGCACTTCCTCAAGTGCCTAATGACTAGCGTATGCCAGGACCTTACCGACGAGCCCGCTGCAGACCCCAAAAGGGGCCGGGGGCAGTTAAGGTAGCGGTGCTATGCACTGGATCAACACGCTTAACTACCTCCGGCCCGTTATCGGTTTTTACCTTTGGTGAAGGAAGACATTACCGATCGGTGAGCTGGCATGGATCAACAAAACGGAAATCGCTGCCAAGGAGAAAGTGAGAGTTACCTTCTTAGCAAAGGATCGGGCCATGACGGAATCACGGCTTCGGTACCGGATAGCTGCATCCGGTGAAATAGCAGAACCCGGACGGCGGCATGGTTTGATTCGACGTTGCCGTGGGAAACCAACTGCTTCCCGGGTATTGAGAAGGTGAAGACATCATTCCGAAACCCGAGCTCGTCGGATCCGTGGGGTCTTGGAACGCCCGGAAGTAGATGAAATAAGTGAGCCAAGGAAAGTTGGCTTGGCTCAGACTGATGGCATCAGCCATCCAAGCCGCCGCGACGGATTGCGAGTTGGTTGCACACCCTGTCGCACATACAGAGTAGCCGGTCTCAGAAAATATCATGGGCAATGTACCGTCACCGTTGTTTGCGAAGACGTTGTACATAGTCATATTCGGCTGAACCCAACTGGACACAGTTGCATCACCAGCAATGTAGGGATGCCAGCTTCCGCCATCGAAATAGTCCCTTGTGTTGGTGCTCGGCCACGTACCGCCCTTGATGTTGCGGTAGATGCGCGAGATGAACGTCGCCATGTTCGAGAATGATGGATCGAAATCGCCGTGCGGGTAAGGACTCGGTGGCGGAATAAATACCGTTGCACTGGGTATTTCGCTATGTATTGCCCTATGCGCTCGGAACATGAGGTCCGTGGTGATATCGGCCGCCTCTTCCCAAGTGAATTCAGGGCCGTGATCAACAGGGCAAAACAACGGGTCATTTTGCTGGTCAGTATCTGGGCGCAGCATCCCATTTGTTTCGTTTGCGGGCTCCCACAAGAAAACGTTCGGGAGCGCATGTGCCAGCGTAACCCACGATTGTTCGAAATTATCCAAGAACACTTGATAGTGACTTCCCGGCGTGAGATCTCGGCAAGGTATAAGCCCCCAATGCGTGCCACCTGTCATCCAGTGCGGATACGTCCCATCCATCCCAAGCACGGTGACACCCGACCTCTCCAAGCTTGCCACTGCACTTTGTGCGACAGACATCTTTGCGTCGTCTACCGTCGTAGGGCTTGATAGAAGGTCCGTTGCGAGAGTCCAGAGCCGAACAACTCTTGCGTTAATTCCATTGCTATTTAGAGCATTCACCTGCTGATCGATAGTCCATCCGTGGGTATCTACGTTTCCTATCAAAGTTTCCCCCACACCAAGGCTGCCGGCACCGGCAAGCACTGTCGACGCGTTTTGCGGGATGCCGCAATAGAAGAACCGATAGTCAACGGATGGCGTGCCTAAGGCTGAATAGGCTACGTATCCCGTAGGGCACGTGTAGGCTGATCCCGTGGCTGGGTTTGCGTAAGGCGTGCCTCCATCGCCAGTCATCCCACCAAAGTACATGCTGGCAGTCGAGGTATCGGAAGAATGAATTCGCCAGCAGAAGAAGAGCACGTTATCTACGGAGGGAGTGCCCAGCACCTGAGTCCTCGTATACCCCGGAGGACAAGCGTCCGTGTGAGTGAATGGATTAACGTAATAAAAATACCCGCGCCACGGGACCGCATAGTACGCAGTGCTTCCCGCCAGCCCAACCATACCGCCAAAGTCGTACAGAGAGTCCTGCCCGGAAATATGTGGGCGCCCACAGAAGTACATCGACCAGTCGACACTGGGAGTTCCATACACCAGGTAGGAGGTGTAACCGCTGGGGCACGAGGTCGAATTCGTCGCGGGATTGTTATAAGAACCACCATTGTAGTAACCATACATGCCGCCGAAGTCCCAAGCGGTATCTGCAAAAACTCGTCCTGCCATAAGAAACAAAAGAAGAGCAGCGAACCGAGTTATTCCCCTGCCAAGCCTTAGCCACCGCATAGTATTCCCCTATTGTTGTCGGTTAGAAGAGCAGAAAATTTCTACGGTATCTCGAAAGCCTTGGCTGTTATCGCTTGTGGAATACCGCAGCAAAATAATTGATCAGCCGCTCCCCGGGCGGACGCGATTCTGCTCCTCGGCTTCGATCACGGGAAGCAAATGGATCAGCTGCGATACGGGTGCAGACTCGCATCTCTCGGCATCAAGTAGGCTGCTCGCCGTCTCATGAGCAAGCTCGCCGCCCAATGGCTACACCGATCGTCACATCGACCAACTGCACTGCCAAACTGATCTTCGAATCGACCTGTTTCACCGAATGCAACTCGAGCGAAAAAGTAACTGTGATGCATCCCGCGCAGCATGCACGCTAATCACCAAATGACATCGCTCCGACATATCCCGCAGTCACTGCCCTACAGACAACCCCAACCCCTTTTTGCTAGCTTCATAGCCGTTGCCCGCGTAGCGGTTCCAGACGTGTCTCGGGCAACCACGGCAACGATGATGCCGCGAGAAGCGCGGGCCGCAGGAGTTGGCGCTCCTACGACCCGCTAACCATCACCAACTAGTTGGAGTTGATCATGGCTGACCCAGATCATACGGCACCCGCACGCCCGCCGATCCCCTCGGCGACATCCTCACCCCCCATCCGGGCCGTTCGCACCTTTCGCGAACACGGTTGAAGAACCGCGCCTAAGTGTTTTTCGCAGGGATTGTTCCCTAGCCGTGAAACTCGGCGCGTCGCCTTGCGCGGCGGCGGAACTTACGGACGCCCATCCACTTCTCAATCAAGCCGCCCGGCGCCCAGTCATGGGCCGTCGGTGAGCCTTCGAGTCCGTGTGATCGCGGCACGCCCGGCTGTTTCGGCGTGCCGCACCTGGACCAAGCCGCGGCATCACTTCAGGAGCTTAAGGACATGAACCTGTTTGGAGAACGCTGGTTATCACGCAACGCCGACTATTACGCCGACCCGAATGCCTCGCCGCACGACTTGCTGAGCGATGCCACCGAGTGGTTGCAGTACGCACGGCACACCACGCGATTGCTCGCCGACCTGATCAACGAAGAAGAACCCTTGGATCATCGCCACCTGTCCATCTCCTTGGAAGGCATCGCCGCGATGACCGCCATGGGTATCCGCTGCGCAGCGCTTGCGCAGGGTCGGCTGCAGTGGATGGAACTAGAAAAGACCATGACCTCCCAGCCCGGCGAGGCGCATCCGCCCGAGACACCACCGAGCGGAGGAAGCGCGGCATCCGATCAGGCTTGAGCTGAATCGCCTCTCCTGCGAGGCCGCCAGCATCAGAGCCTGTGTGCTCGCACCCGGGAAACCGAATCGGCCAATGATCCGCAGCCCCGGCGCTCGCAAGAAGCGCCGGATGCGCAGTCAACCGCCGCTGACCAACCCACCAACCGCGGTCAGGTTTACTTCCAGAGGAACCAAAAGCAAACCCGGCCCGTTTTCGCCGTTTTGAATTCAAAGACTGCGCAAGCAGCAAGGGCGTCGCCCCCCCTTAATCCGTAGCCGCAAGCCGACCTTTAACCCACCGCTACCCGTGACTTGATATACGCACGAATCCGATCCTTATCTGCGCTAGTCGCCGGGTTGTACACGATCATGCCCAGATCCGGTCGTCCATCAACCGCGAAGGTGGAAAACTCAAGCTCCAGGAGACCCAGTTCGGCATGGTGCAGGCGTTTTACGCCCTCTCCGTAAGCGCTGACGTCGTTGGCCAGCCATAACGCTTCAAACTCGGGGCTCTGCCGGGACAGCTCTTCAACGAACTGGCCGATCTCCGCAACCGCACCTGCACGCGCAGCGTCTGCACGAAACGCGCCGACGACGAATCGCGCCACGCTTTGCCAGTCTTCCTGAGCGGCGCGCACCCGTGAATTGGAAAAGATCAGCCGCAGAATATTCCGCTCTGCGGGCGGGAGCGCACCGTAGTCTGTGAGCACAACAGCCGCCGCGCGATTCCAGGCCACGACATCCCACAGGGCGGTCTTGACGATGGCAGGGCTGACTTCCATCGCTTCGAGTACACGCTGCAACCTGGGCGTGACACCTTCGATGGCTTTGTAGCGGACTTCGGGTGGGTGACCAAGGCCGAGTATGAAGAGGTGTTCGCGCTCCGGCTCGGTCAGCATCAGCCCGTCGGCGATACGGTTGAGCACATCCGCCGAGGGCGCGCCTCCTCGCCCCTGTTCCAGCCAGGTGTACCAAGTGGGGCTGATGTTGGCGCGCTGGGCGACCTCCTCCCTGCGCAGGCCCGGCGTGCGCCTGCGCCCGCCAGTGAAGCCAAAGGCCGCCGGGTCGAGCCGGCTGCGCCTATCTTTCAGGTAGATGCCGAGTGGATTGCTGTTAGGCGTGGACATGGCGATCCTGTTGGTTTTTATACCCTGATAATGTCACTGCTTTACCGGTATGCGCGCCGGGATAAGTTATATCCAACACCCATCGTTGGAGACTCCCCATGCGCATATTCCTGACCGGCGCGACCGGCTTTATCGGCTCCCGGATCGTGCCGGAGCTGCTCGCCGCCGGGCATAGCGTTCTTGGCATGACGCGATCGGATGAGGGTGCGCGTGCGCTCGCCGCCGCCGGCGCCGAGGTGCATCGCGGCCAGCTGGAGGATCTGGATAGTCTGCGCAGCGGCGCGGCCAAAGCGGACGCCGTGATCCACACCGCGTTCGATCACGACTTTTCCAACTTTGCCGCCAACTGCGAAAAGGATCGGCAGGCCATTAAGGCCATGGGTTCAGCGCTGGTGGGTTCCGACCGTCCGCTGCTGATCACGTCGGGAACGGGCATGGGGAGCGCCCTACCAGGCAAGCCTGCGACCGAGGATGTCTTCAATACCGAACATCCCAACCCGCGGTCGGCATCGGAGATCGCAGGGGCGGAGATGCTCGCGGCCGGTGTCGCCGTGTCGGTCGTGCGGCTTCCGCAAGTGCATGACACGGTGAAGCAAGGCCTTATCACTCCTTTGATCACCGTGGCTCGCGCAAAGGGCGTATCGGCCTATGTCGGCGAAGGGCTCAACCGATGGCCAGCTGCGCACGTGCTCGACGTGGCGCAGCTCTATCGGCTTGCGATCGAGAAATGCAAACCGGGAACCCGCTATCACGCCGTTGCCGAAGAGGGCATTCGTGTTCGCGATATCGCCGAAGTGATCGGTGCGGGCTTGGGTGTGCCCGTCACGTCCATCCCGCCGAGTGATGCGGGAGATCATTTTGGATGGATGGCCGGGTTCGTCGGCATGGACCTGTTGGCGTCGAGCGCGTGGACACGCAAGGCTCTGGATTGGCATCCGAGCGGCCCAGGCTTGCTGGACGATCTCAGGCGGATGGATTATTCCGGCAACCACTGAATTAGCGTCCGCCTCCAACGTCGAGGCATCGATTGCGATGTCCGCTTTGGGTCGAAAGCGGGCACTACGAAATCAAGCAAATGTCAGCCATCCTTACGGCTCATGTAGGTTTTAAAGTTATCGATGTAGTCATTTAGGTTCTCTTCCAACATGGATCGGAATTGTTTAACGAAGTACTCCATCGTTTCCTGCTTCGCGGCCGCCATGTCCTCGCCCGACTCGAAACCGCAAGCGCTCACCCAAGCACTGAAGCGGGACGATGCATACATGCACGAGGCACTGACTTTTCCGCGCGAAACCTCCGCGAGCTGATCATTCGCCAAGCGAATTACAGCATCCGCGCGATCGTAAAAGTCATTATCGGTATCTGTAGCCAAACGATTCTCCTTGGTGGATCACGCAATGGGGTCAGGTTTACTTCCAGAGGAACCAAAAGCAAACCTGACCCCGTTTTGGGCATTCATTCCGCAGGCAAAAGCCCATCTCCCGATGGCGCTGCTTTCCGGTGACTCGCTTCGTAGTGCTTCGGCGATTGTCCGACGATGCGTTTGAACGCATGACTGAAAGCGCTCTCGGAGGCGTACCCCAGCGTGCGGGCGAGGTCGCCCACCGTGGCTTCGCCACGGCGCAAGGCACGCTCTGCAAGGTGCATGCGCCATCGTGCCAGGTACGCCAGTGGCGACGCGCCGGCCATCGCCTTGAAGTGGGCGGCGAATCCCGTGCGCGACATGGCGGCGGCCCGGGCTAGCTCATCGAGTCGCCAATCCCGTGCCGGGTCGCTGTGCATCAGGCGAAGTACCGGTGCTACGCGGGCATCGGTGGCGGCCCGCAACCAGTTGGCCTTCAGCGTTGCACCACTGGCCAGATGCGCGCGCAACACCTGCACGAACAGCAACAGCGCCAATTGCGACGTAGCCAGCGCAGCCCCAGGCAAGCCTTCGCGCTCCTGCACGAGATGCTGCAGGATCCACTGCAGGGCGCGCGCTTCGGGCAACGCCCCCGGCACGTGGATGAAAGGCGGCAGCACATCCAACAGCAACGAGCTATACGCCGTGGACGGACTGAAATGGCCGCCCACCTGCATCACTTCGTGATCCGTGCTGGATGCGGAACCCACGGCAACGAACGCCTCCGTGCGGCCAGCGAAGATCGTGCGCGCTTCGATCCCCGGCATGTCGGGCTCGCTGGCCAAGGTGAATCCGCGCGGCGCAGCCAAGAGAATGACGTCGCCCGTGCCAAAGCGCATCGGCATGGCATCGCCGTCGAAGCGTATCCATCCCTGCCCTCGCACCACGCCGAAGAATTTGACCTTGTCGGGCGGAGGAAAATGGATGCTCCACGCGCCGGAGGCGTAGAAGCCGCCAGCGACGACCGAATGCACTTCGGCCAGTCGCAGCACGTCGGAAAGCGGGTCATCGATCATGTTTGAACGATTGCGCATGCCATGCGCACTTTCAAGCATTCATCGTCCAGGTCTGACTGCCTAAGATCGCCGGACCCACCCAGGAATGCCTCCATGCCCCATGCTCAATCTCCGCTCCACTCCGGCTTCGGCGCGGCCTCGACCGCCCGTGACGTCATCGCCGGCATCGATTTATCCGGCAAGAACGCCATCGTGACGGGCGGCTATTCCGGCATCGGCGTGGAAACCACCCGCGCGCTGCTCGATGCCGGAGCGCGAGTCATCGTTCCCGCCCGCGACATGACGAAAGCCAAGGCCAACCTTGCCGGCATGAACGCCGAACTCGTCGCCATGGATCTCGCCGACCCGGCCTCCATCGACGGGTTTGCATCCGCCTTCCTTGCCAAGGGCGAACCGCTCCATCTATTGATCAACAGCGCCGGCATCATGGCCTGCCCGCTCACGCGCGATGCCCGTGGCTATGAGATGCAATTTGCGACCAATCATCTGGGGCATTTTCAGCTTACCGCCCGCCTCTGGCCGGCACTCCGGCGCGCCCAGGGCGCTCGCGTCGTCTCGCTGTCCTCGCTGGGCCACCGTTATGCGCAAGTCGACTTCGATGATTGGAACTTCGAGCGCCGCGAATACGACCGCTGGGTGGCCTACGGCCAGTCCAAGACGGCCAATGCGCTCTTCGCGCTAGCGCTGGACGAACGGGGCGCGCCGCATGGCGTACACGCGTATTCCGTGCACCCGGGCCGCATCATCACCGACCTGGCGCGATACATGAGTCGCGAGGAACTACAGCGTGTGGGCGGCTTGGATGACCAGGGCCGCCCTATCGCCGACCTCAGCCGCGGCATGAAGAACACCGAGCAAGGCGCCGCCACCTCGATCTGGGCAGCGACGAGTCCCCTGCTGAACGACATCGGCGGCGTTTACTGCGAAGACTGCGACATCGCCACCCTGATGCCCGACGACGAGGTCACCGCCACCCGTTCGAGCTCACTCTCCTCTGGCGTCCGCCGCTGGGCTACCGATCCCGTTGCGGCGCGTAGGCTCTGGGCGTTGAGTGAAGTGTTGACGGGGGTTTCGTTGGGTGATGCCTGAGGGAGTGGGCCGGGCTTGATTTCGTCGAAGGTCCGCGTTGGGTCGAAAGCGGACGCTATCTGCTATTGAACAGGCCATCCGCTAAGGCACGGCTGTAGTCGTCGTCGCGGTAGCCAGGGCACCGCCTCAACTCGTCAATCAATGGCACGTAAGCCTTTGAAGGCTTCTCGTTCGAGTCAGAGACGTGATCCCAGCGCCCTTCCCGTACCTCCATTGCAAGCTTGTATCCAGCCTCTGCAAGTCGTTCGGCCATCATTACAAGTCCCTCTCCATTGCTCGGACTATTAGGTTCGCTTTGGGTCGAAAGCGGACGTGGGCACCATGAACTGCACCGCTCCGCTGTCAATGTCCGCTATCGGGACGTCGCAATGCTCGATCTATCCAAAGCCCCGCTGATGGGCTGCCTTTACCCACGCTGCATCCACGGGGCCATTGAAACCGACGACTGCATCCACACCGCAATACGGACAGATCGCTGTCTGGCCCTGATCGTCGCCGTCGCACCACTCGCTAATGGCATCAGGCGCAAACTCGGCAAAGCAGTAGTAGCAAACCGCCACTTCGCTAGCGAGGAGCTGCTTGCGATGCATCGATGATTCGCAAGTTCTTCCCATGAACTGATTCCTCACCGTGCCTAACTCTTGCCGTATGGCGGCTGCTATGAGTCGGAAGCAGACAATTTGATTAGCCTAACGCCCTAAGTGTCGCATCGGCGTATGGATGGCCTGCACCTACCTCTGCTTGAACCAGTTCCCGCAGTGAGTTAGCAGTTGGACCAAGCATCTTGACAGTGACGAGGGCACAGTCGACCGGCATACCCAAGCGCCGATACGGCACTCCGTATCGGTTGACCGCTGACCCGTCGAGAATTGCCCGAAGAAGGGGTACCGCCCTCTCCCCATACGAGGCCAGCTCATTGGTCGCCCAGCCTCTTTTGCTCGGTGTTAGGAAGGCTTCGGGAAAGAAGTCGTTTCCGGGCTCTGCTAGGTTCACGCCGGGAGTCTCCGACAAAAGAAGTGATGCGCGTGAAAGGTCCGCGTTGGGTCGACAGCCGACCTTACCGATTCACGGGTCTGCTGCTATACGCAGCGGGTGCGACGGATTGTCAGTGATGAACGCATCCACGTCTGCGAGCCTGGTCGGCAATGCGGGACCGGACATGCTGCGGTAACTGAAGAATCGGAAGCCCGCTTGATGAAGGCGCCGTACCTTTTCCCATTGCTCCTTGTCGCTAAGCTTTGGCGCGTGAAAAGAGCGCCCCATGAGGTGAAGCGGTCCTCCACATTGAGGGCATGTAGCGCTTCCGTCCCTTCTTGGGCGGGTCTTGAAGCTCTTGCGGCATCGGAAGCAAGCATGAGCAACTAGATAGACGGGTCCGGCCATACGCACCTCATAGGTTCATTTCTCTAAGGCTGCTTCGGGTCAAAAGCGGACCTCACCGGACTATATCGATAAGCCCCATGGCCCGCACCAGCGAGGCGTTCAACGCTCGCCGGAGTGCGTGTGACATGCCCGCTTCGAGGCAAGCCCATGGATGTACCGCTTGTACAAACCACAGCGCCATCCGGCGCAATCCGTGAGACAGGCAAGCCGGATAATGATCGGGTTGGCAAGGAAGCTTACGGACACCCTTCGGCAGTGGGTTCCGCCGCATCGGGCTCGCCGACATCGGATCGACCAGGGATGGCTATCAAGACCGGGTTCAACTCCAAGAGGAGGTGGCGTCAGCAGGGGGCTGCGCGGCAAACGGCAGTGAATTGAACGGAAAGCTATAGGTTCGGCCACATTCGACAGGGAGAAGGAAGCATGTTCAGCAACAGGATGAAGATTTCGTTTGGCATGGCCATCAGTGCGATCTGCGCACTTGCATCGCCCGCATGGGCCGCATCGCTGGACCCCATGTTCGGTACGGCGGGCATCACGTCTACCCCATTCCCTTACTACGGTTCCGCCGCCAGGGTGGTCATTCAACCTGACGGACGGATCGTCGCTGCCGGCCAGGATGCCTACGGCGACTTCGCGCTGACGCGCTATACGACGAACGGCGCGTTGGACACGAGCTTCAACGGCACCGGCAAGGTCACCACCGCGCCATCCGGCAGCTGCTCGGGGCAGGCGCGCGCACTCGCCCTGCAATCGGACGGCAAGATCGTCGCGGCGGGTACCTCGTGCCCGAACTTCAACTCCATCCGCAACTTCACCGTTTATCGCTACAACACGGACGGCTCGCTGGATACCACCTTTGGCAGCTCGGGCAAGGTGACCATCAACTTCTACGCGGGTGCATCGGAAGCCTATGCCGTTGCCGTACAGGGCAGTTCCATCTGGGTGGCGGGTTACGCCGGTTCCGGCTTTGCGCTGGCGCGCCTTACCAGCAGTGGAGCGCTGGATTACAGCTTCGGCAGTGGTACCGGCATGGTGACCACCCCGGTGGGCACCAACACCGCGTTCGCCAACAGTCTGGCCATCCAGGCGGATGGCAAGCCTGTGCTCGCCGGCTACGCATCCAGCGATGGCACCGTCTTCGCGTTGACGCGCTACTCCACCAGTGGCGCGCTGGACACCACGTTCGGGTCCGGCGGCAAGGTGCTGACCCATGTGGCTGGCACTCTCTCCGGCAACGGCGCCCTCGCCATGTCGGTGGCCATTCAAAGCGATGGCAAGATCGTCGCCGGCGGCTATGCGAAGAGCACGGCCAGTGGCTACTACCAGCTTGCGGTCGCTCGCTACACGAGCGCCGGCGTGTTGGACAGCACCTTTGGGGCAGGCACGGGCAGCGTCCTCACCGCCGTCGGCAGCAGCGACGCGATCGGCAACGACGTGGCCATCGACGCCAATGGAGGCATCATCATCGGCGGCTACTCCACGACGGGCAGCTACCGCCAGTTGACCTTGAACCGCTACGACGCGTCCGGCAACCAGGACTACAGCTTCGGCCCTGTCACCACCACGGTCGGTAGTGCGAATGCCGCCATTCTGGGGATCGCTCTACAGAGTGACGGCAAGATCGTCGCTGCGGGCTATGGCAACTCGCCGACGGCCTTTGTGGTGGCACGCTACCAGTAAGCCGCGCCGAGAATCCCCGTTTCACAGGTGGCATCAGGAAAAACCCCTCCCGCTGACCGCGGGAGGGGTTTGGGCAGGCGTCCTCGCCAGCTTTGATCAGCCAGACCGCCCGAAAGCCAAGTCCGTGAAGCGATTTCGTCCCTCGCCCATGGCGACCCGATTCAACCGCCAGCGGTTCCACCGCTTTGCAAGGCAAAGCACACGCGGGACGAACGGCACCGCTCTCACCTTCCGCCATGCGTCCACGGCGACTGCAGGATCACGCTACAGATGTCCACGCGCCGGAACGCCGGGTCCTTGAATGCGATGAAGTCGTCGTTGAAGCTGCCGAAGGTGGTCATGGGGCGCTCCTTCAGCCCCTCGTGGAAGGCGTCGATGATGCGCTCTTCGAAACGCTCGTCGCGCGGATACGTAGCCAGTACGCTCTCCCGCTCTTCGTCCGTGAACTGCTCGAACGAGCCGCCCGCGACGTCCATGCCCGCAGCCAGGTGGAGCAAGGCGGCTTCCGGATGCAGGAATTCGGGAATGCCCGGCGTCGTGTGCAGGGCGATGGCCGTCCACACTTTGCCAACGTCGCTCTCGGCGATGCCATGGCTGCGCAGGAAGTCGCGCGCGGCGTTCGCTCCGTCCACTTCGAAGCGCAGCGGGCTTCGATGGAAGCCTTCGGTAAGCCCGAAGTCGTGGAACATCGCGCCGACGTAGAGCAGCTCCGGATCGAACGCGAGGCCCTTGCGGCTTGCCGCAAGAGCGCCCCAGGCATACACGCGCAGCGAGTGGCGGAACAGCAGGTCGCTCGCCGCGTCGCGAAGCAGTTGTGTTGCTTCGCGAGCGAGCGCGCTGTCGGGCATGCGGAGCTTTGAATTGCCCAGTGACACGACCTTCCCCCGATCAGTGCTCGGCCGCGCGGGCCGCTTCGGGCGGATTGCGAAAGCTGATCGCGAGCCGGTTGTAGGCGTTCATCAAGCCAATGGCGATGGTCAGGTCGACCAGCTCCTTCTCGCTGAACACTTCGTGCGCCGCGTCGAAGTCGTGGTCCGGTACGCCGGTCCGCGCGACCTGAGTGACCGATTCGGCCCAGGCGAGCGCGGCCTTCTCTCGTTCGTCGAACACCTTGCCGGCTTCGCGCCATGCCTGCAGCAAGGCGAGCTTTTCCACGGCGACGCCTTCCTTGACCAGGGCGCGGGTGTGCATGTCCAGGCAGTAGGCGCAGCCGTTGATCTGGCTGATGCGCAGGTAGACCAGATCGATCAGGCGAGTATCGAGACCCGACTGGGCGACGTAGCCATAGACCTGGCCGAGCGCCTTGATGCCGGCCGGTGACGCGTTGGTGTAATCGATGCGCAGTGACATGAGACAACCTATTCGTGGGGAGTGGTCAGGGGCGTGTCGCCGGTGTCGACGACGAACACGGCAAGCAGCTTGGCCGGTGCGGTCTTACTCGCATTGCGGCTGATGCGGTGGTGAGCGCCGGGTTCTTCGTAGAAGGCCTGGCCGGCCGTGTAGACGCGCGCGGGGCCGTCGTCCACCTGGCTCTCGATCGCGCCCGACACGACGTAGGCGTAGATGAAGGCCGACTTGGCATGGCTGTGCGGCGCCGAAGCGGCACCCGGCGGATAGTTCACCTCCACCGCGACGAGCGATTTGCCGGGAACGTTGGTGATGGCGTGCGAGAAGTTGGGGCTCACCGACTCGGCCGGCGCCCGGGCGCCCGCCGCGGTGGCTGTCAGCAGCGCGGCAGCGGTCAGCAGGACGGAGAAAAGCGTCGTTGGCTTCATGGGGGGACTCCTTCAATGACGGCGCCATCGTGCGCTCGCCAAAGGCCATTCAAAAGAACCAAAACTGGGTTTTATGGATGTACCATGGCGCATGACCCATCCCCTGCACATCGAGGTCGACCGGTCCGCCAAGGCCACGCTGGCCGAGCAGATCCGCCAGGGCGTCATCGCGGCGATCGCCAGCGGCGTGCTGCAACCCGGGGCGAAGCTGCCCTCGTGGCTGGCTCTGGCAGCGCAACTTGGCGTGGCGCGCGGAACGGTGAAATCCGCCTACGAGCGCTTGATCGACGAACAGGTGATCGTCTCCTCGCGCCCCGGCGGAACCCGCGTGGCGCACCAACCGGCCGGCGCCGGGCGCGCGATGCTTCCGGCCGAGGCGGATGCACCGCCTGCGCTGTACGACCACCTGCTCGTCCGTCCGGCCATCTTCCAGATGGGCGTGCCGGCCACGGACGGATTTCCCCGCAGCCTGCTTGCCCGCCTGCGCTCGCAGGCGGCGCGTGCCGAAGTCGCCGCGCCGGTCGCTTATCCCGACCCGCGCGGCGAGATCGGGCTGCGGCGCGAGATCGCCGCGCATCTTGCGCTGGCGCGCGGGCTCGAATGCCGTACGTCGCAGATCTTCATCACCGCGGGCTTCGCCGGCGCGCTCGGACTGGCCTTGCAGGTGCTGGGCCTGGAAGGCCGCCGGGTTTGGATAGAGAACCCCGGCTTTTTCCAGAGCCGGGCCGCGCTGGAATTCGCACGGCTCCTCCCCGCTCCGATTCCAGTGGACGAGGACGGCATCGACGTCGCCTATGGCGTGGACAAGGCGCCGGATGCGGCGCTCGCTCTGGTAACGCCGGGCCAGCAGGCGCCCATGGGCGCGACGCTGTCGCTCGAACGGAGGCTCGCTCTGCTCGCGTGGGCCGAACGCGCGGGGGCATGGATCCTGGAGGACGATTATCTGGGGGAGCTGCAACTCCATCGTCGCGCCGCGCCGGCGTTGGCATCGCTCGATCGCGCGGGCCGCGTCATCCATATCGGCTCTTTCAGCAAGACCATCAGCCCGGCGCTCCGGCTCGGCTTCATCGTCGCGCCCACGCCCCTGGTGAACCGGTTTGCCGAAGCGACGCTGTGCTTCGGCTCCGCCCCCGGCCCGGCCGTGCAGAACGCCATTGCGCAGTTCATGCACGAAGGCCATTACATGAAGCACCTGCGCCGTTCGAAGCGGCTCTATGCCGCGCGCGGCCAGGCGGTGCAGGCCGTGCTGGAACGCAAAGGCTATCGCGTCCGCCTCGGTGGCCTGGCGGCCATCGTGGAGTTGCCGGAGGGACTATCGGATGTGGCGATCGTCCAGAAAGCTATCGAGCGAGGGCTGACCCCTACGCCACTCTCGCCGTGGTATGCACGAGGCACGGCCGCCCGGCCGGGCTTGCTGCTGGGGATCGCCACCGTCAACGAGACGCAGGTTGCCGCGGCGTGCACGCAGCTTCACCAGCTGATCGACGCGCAGCGCGACTAGTCGCCGTCGCCGTTCCACGAGCGCGCCATGAACCGTCCTTTGCCGCCCGACAGCACGTACATCGCGCGTTCGAGATGGCGGGCCTTGGCGTCGGCGGATTTCACTTGCTCGAAGTAGCGCAGGATTTCCTTCTTCAGGCTGGGTATCAGGGCCTCCCAGGCCTGAAGCGCGACGGGATTCTGTTCAAGCGCGGCGCGGAAAGCCGGCGGCATGGGATGAACGGGGCCGCTTCGATAGTCCTCGTCGAACGCCAATTCCACCTCGACGGTATCGCCCACTTTGCAATCCGCCGCGTTGCGGACCTCCGCATGCAGGTACAGATAGAACGAGCCGTCGCCGATCGGCATCATGTTGATGCGCCACCACGCTTCCGGCTTGCCGTTCACGCGGCCACGCACCGGCATCGGCTTGCGCCAATCCGGCTTCAACCGCTGCGCGTCCTCGGCACTGACGCGCACGTAAGGGTTGATGTTGTTGAGTTCGATAGTGGCGCGAAAACGCAGCATGCTCACACGGTCACTCCCCGGATACCGCGCTGCCACGGCGCTGCCATGCGTGGAATGGCTTTCCCGCTCACGCGCTGATTGCCGAAGGATAGATTCGGTGCCGGCGCACGTCACGCAAAACGTGCCATGGCCGAATCGCATGGCCGGCACTCAGTCCACGCTGGATGCCGGCCGCGCCCGCGTTCGGCCATGCCTCGGAGACTGACGACGCCTACGTGGGCCCGAAGCGTTTCGCATGATCCGTGCTACGGGCATTCGAGCTTTTGTCGGAGGCACGCCCTGATCCATATCGATGACGCTCGCACCCAAAAAAAGAGAGAGGCGGCTCCGTGGCGCCGCCCGGGAGATCAACGGTTCTTGTGGCTCTGCTCGCCCGCTTTGACGTGCTGCTCGTGGCTGCCGCCACGCTGGCCGCTGGAACCGGCTTGCTTGGTGTCGGCTTGTTGGTTCTTGTGGCTCTGCTCGCCGGCCTTGACGTGCTGCTCGTGCGTGGCGTGATCGCCACCACCGCGGTTTTTGTTGGACTCAGGCATGAAAGATTCCTCTATGGTCGCGCACCGGATAAGGGTTTAGGCGCCTGTGCGCTCAGCGCCTGGGCACGACCTTAGGGTGTCGTCCTTCTAGACCGCGTGGGATTCGCCTCAAGACCTCTTTCACGCCTCTGCCGTTCCGCTGGCGGACTCATCGCGCGGCATGCCGCGCGGCAACTCACTTCACGCCGGCCAGTGCGTTGGTGACGGCCTGGCTGAATACGTCCAGCGCGAAGGGCTTGGCGATCATGGTCATGTTCGGCCCCAGGAACTCCGATCGCACGGCCGCGTTTTCGGCATAGCCGGTCATGAAAAGCACAGGGACAGACGGATGCTTCTCGCGGAACAGCTCGGCAAGCTGCCGCCCGTTCATGCCCGGCAGACCGACATCGGTCACCAGCAGATCGATATGGCTCAGCGATGCGATGTGGGACGTCGCTTCGGTCGCATCGCGCGCGGCCACGACCACGTAGCCGAGTTCCTCCAACAGGAGGTTGACCAGCAATCGCACCTGGCCATCGTCCTCGACCAACAGCACCAACTGGCCGTCGCCAGGCGTGGTCCCCGCCGTCTCGCGCGACGGGGCGGCGGCTGCGGCGGCGGGCGCGACCGGAAGATAGAGCGATAGCGTGGTCCCTTCGCCGGGCGAGGATTGCAGGTCGATGCAACCCTTCGATTGCTGCACGAAGCCGTAGATCATCGAAAGCCCCAGGCCCGTGCCCTGCCCGATGGGCTTGGTCGTGAAGAAGGGTTCGAAGACGCGCTCCTTGACGGCCGGTTCCATGCCGACGCCGGTGTCCGCCACGTCGAGCACCACGTATCCGCCAGCGTTCGCCTCATGATCTGGGCGGAGCAACGGCATGGACGCCGAGAACCGGGTGGCGATCCTGAGCCGCCCGCCGTCAGGCATCGCATCCCGGGCGTTGAGGCACAGATTCAGCAGCGCGCTCTCCAGCTGGTTGGCGTCGACCAGCGCCCGCTCCAGGCGCGGCGCCAGGTCGACTTCCATCCGTACGCGCTCGCCCAGCGTCTGCGCCAGCAGCATGTGCATCGATTGCACCAGCGCATTCACGTCGACCGGGCTGGGATCCAGCGATTGCCGCCGCGAGAACGCTAGCAGGCGCTGCGTCAGCGCCGCGGCCCGGCGCGCGGATTCCATCGCGGCATGGACGACTTTGGCGGTCCGCTCGTCGTTCATCCGGATGGCGACGATGTCCAGTGCGCCGATGATGCTGGTGAGCATATTGTTGAAGTCGTGCGCGATGCCGCCGGTCAGTTGCCCGACCGCTTCCATCTTCTGCGCCTGCCGGAGCGCCGCCTCGCTTTCCGAGCGCGCCTGCATTTCCATCCGCAGCGCCGCGGTGCGTTCTTCAACGCGTTTTTCCAGGCGTGCGGCCGCCTGGCTGATGGCTTCCAGCGCATGCTTGCGTTCGGTGATATCCGCCGCGAACAGATGCACGCCGTCGATGCGGCCGCCACCGACGGTCCGCGGCAGATAGCGAAGCTCGGTTTCGCGCCGCCGGCCATCGGGAAGCGGCAGGCTCAGCTCGATCCGCACGGCCTCCCCGGCCAGCGCACGGCGCATGGCGTCTTCCTGCGCGCGCCACGCGGCCTCGCCGAACACCTGCTCGACCGTCCGGCCCAGCATGTCCGCCGGATCGATGCCGAACCATTCCCGGTATGCCTGATTGGCGAAACGATAGCGGCAGGTGGTATCGAGCAAGGCGATCAGCACGGGCAAGGCATCGGTGATGCGCCGCAGCTCCGCTTCGCTCTCGGCCAGCGCCTTGCGGCTGGCGGCGAGTTCTTCCATGCGGTCCCTGATCTCGAACTGTTTCTGCCGGGAGCGCATGGCGATCTCGACAGCGCTCAGCAGCGAAGCCGAGCCGAGGGGGCGCTCGAGTTCGATGACATTGAGGATGGTGCGCGGCAGCGGCGAGACGTGGATTTCCTGCCCGGACCGGGCCGATTGCAGGACCACGAACGGAATGTCCGACCACGCCGGCTGGGCGGCGAGCGATCGCTGCACGGCGTCCGTGCCGCTCTGCAACGCTTCCTGGGTCAGGATGACGATGCCGGTCTGCTGATCGAGATGCGTGGCCAAAGTCACCTGGTCCGGATAAAGCGCGGCACGGTAGCCGTTCTTCGTCAACACCTCGACCAGGCTTTTGCCGTCGTGCTGCCAGGGCGCCACGACTTCCACCCGCCGGCCGCGCGCGGTTTCGCTAAGCATCCCGGGCTTCCAGCAGCGGTTTGGCTGCTCCGATGAATTCAGGCGTGCCCGTGAGTACTCCGCGGAAATCCGCTAGCGGCTCGCCTACGCGCAGGCCGCGGCCGTCGATATGCAGCTCGCGGATGGTGTCCTCGTGCTTTCCGGCGCGGTTCTTGATGACGGAAATGGCTTTGCGAATGCGGCCCTCCGCCTCGAAGAACCGGAGCAGGACCACCGTGTCGGCGATATAGGACACATTGAGCTGGCCGGTATCCAGCGAACCGACCAGGCCGAAGAGTGGATTGATCAGGAACGTCGTCACCCCGGATTGATTGAGAAACGCGAGCAGCTCATGCATCTGCAGCAGGAGATGCTTCTCCTGCGGCATGGCGGAGAGGTAACCGTTCAAGCTATCGATCACCACCATGGAGCATCGCCGTTCCTGGACCGCACGAAAAACCCGCCACGCGAACTCGCCTGGCGGCATTTCCGCCGGGTCGACCTGCGTGATCTCGAGCAGGCCTTCCTCGATGTAGCGTGACAACGGGATGCCCATCGCCTCGGTCCGATTGAGCAGCGTGCCGATGCGCTCGTCGAACTCGTATACCTGGCAACACTCGCCGCGGGCACAAGCCGCGCCGACGTACTGCATGGCGAGGGTGGTTTTCCCCGTGCCGGCAGGCCCGGTGAGCAAGGTACTGGTGCCGCGCAGGAAACCGCCGCCGCTGAGTTCATCCAGATGCGCGACACCGCTGAGGACCGGGCCCAGGCTGAAATCGACATGATGATCGGCGGCGATGAGCCGGGGATACACCTCCACGCCTCCGGTGCGGATGCTCAGATCGTGATAGCCGGCCATGAAGGCATGGCCGCGCATTTTCTGCACTTGCAGGCGGCGCCGGGCCGCACCGAATTCCAGCGCGAAGCGTTCGAGCGAAATGACGCCATGGCTGATGCTGTGCAGGTGCGTGTCGCGATCTCTCCCCTCGCTGGTCAGATCGTCGATGAACAGCACCGTCGTATTACGCGGCGAGAAGAATTGCTTGAGCGCAAGAACCTGGCGGCGGTAGCGCAGGGGATCCTGGGCGAGCAGCCGAAGTTCCGACAAGCTGTCGAACACGACGCGCCTGGGCTCGAGCCGCTGCACTTCCTGCTTGATCAGCCCGATGGTTTCCCCGAGTTCGACTTCCCATGAATGAAACACGGACTGGTTGCGTTCTTCGCCCAGCACCTCCTCGACCGACGAAAGCTCGATGAGGTCGATGCCGCCCAGATCCCATCCGTGGGAAGCGGCGACCTCCCTCAGCTCCTCCGAGGTCTCCGACAGCGTGACGTAGAGGCAGCGATCGCCAGCCTTGACGCCTTCCTGCAGAAACTGCAGCGAAAGTGTGGTTTTTCCGGAGCCTGGCTGGCCTTCGAGCAGGTAAAGATGGCCGGAAGGAAGCCCGCCTTGCAATACGGCGTCCAGGCCGGGAACGCCAAAACTGCAGAGAGGGGATGGCGTCATAGGAAGGCCTGTTCGGCAGGAAAGCTTTGTATTTTTGGGAAACGGGCTAAGCACTGCGTCGATATGGCGTGAACCTGCTCTGCACATATGGCGCTGGCGGCCTGGCGGCGCGGCTTGAGCCGGGCGCGGCGGCGAATGTCTGCGATGCTTTCGCATGTCCTTCCGCCATGTGACCTTCGATACTGGCACCGCCCTCGAGCCGGCCCGAATCTCTGCAGTCACTTCAACGCAGGGACAGGGATATGAGGCGTTCGGCCGTGGTCGCTTTCTCCTTCGCGGCGCTTGGCGCGCTGCAGGTACACGCCGGCGAAGCACCGGCCGATACGGCGCAGGTCATACCCACCGTGTACGAGGCGGGCCATTTCTTCGCCGTACCGGAGACCCGCGACGGGCAACGATTGAAACTGCTGGTCGACACCGGCGGCGGCGGTAGTTCGGGCATGTACTGGTTTGCCAAGGCGACCGCGGAGCGATTGCACTTGCCGACGAACGACTGCGCGCTGGGCGATACCCACGTGCAGGTCGCGCGCCTGCCCGACTACCAGCCGCGGCGCGCGCTTCCGCCGCCGATCGATGGCCCGTGCGGTGCGGCGCTGCTCGTCGTCTCCCTGCCCGCCAACCAGCACCTGGAAGGCCAACTCGGCGGTGCCTACCTGTCGGGCCGCATCTGGACCTTCGACTATCCGGCGCGGCGCATGACGCTGGAGAGTCCGTCGTGGCGCCCTGCCTCCGCCGCGCACGGGACCAAGCTGGGCTTCCAATACAACGACGCAGGCAAACAGACGACGGGCTTCGCGCGCCTTCCCATCGTCGTCGACGGCGAAACGCTGGACATGCTGCTGGATACCGGCGCCACCGCTGCACCGACGCCATCGGCGGCCAAGATCAGCGGCACGCCGACGGTGCAGGGACAAGGCGTGACCAGCTACATCACGACCGGAAAGCTGGACCAGTGGCACAAGAAACACCCCGACTGGCGAGTGCTGGAGCAGGCCGACACGCTGGTCCCCCATCCGTCGGTCCAGCGCATCATCGAGGTGCCCAAGGTACAGATCGCGGGCTGGTCGATCGGACCGGTCTGGTTCACCGAGCGGCCGGACAAGGCGTTCCACGAGTACATGGCGCAGATGATGGACAAGCCCACCGAAGGCGCCGTGGGCGGCAACGTCTTCCAGCATTTCGCGGTGACGATCGATTACCCCAGGGAGATGGCTTATTTCCGTTGCGTGAAGGGCTGCGCTCCCGCGCCGGTCGAATGAGCTTCCTGCCGGATCGCAACCAGCGGCGCCAGGCCTCGGGCGTCCGCGCGCGCGGCACTTGACCGGACCCGGGTCCAGCCCGGGTATGATGCGAGTCGCCATGCGCCCGCGCCTTCCACGCCTCAGCCGCCGCCGTCGCCTCCTTTGGGCTGGCGTCGTGCTGTTCTGCCTGCTGTTTCAGCAGCTGGCGATGGCCGCGTACGTCTGCACGCTGCCGGCCGCGCCGGCACCGACCGTTGCCATGATGGACGACTGCGCGGCCATGGGCATGGGATCGCCCGGCCCCTCGGATGGCCATCCAGTGGATCCGCGCTGCACCGAACACTGCGCGAGCCACGTGCCCGCCACACCGGACGCAAAGACACCCGTGGTTCCGCCGCTGCTGCTGCCGGCGGACTTCGCGGATGTCGCCAAGGCGGTCTCGCATGCATCCCCGCGCGCGCCGCTGCCCAATCCGGAGCTGTACCCACCGGATCCCCCGCCTTCGCTGCGGTTCTGCTCCCTCCTGATCTAGCCCTCCCTCGCACTCGCTGACGGTGGCCGCGCGCCTGCGCGGCCGTGTGCCTGTGTGATGGGAGTTCATCATGTTGTCTTCCTGGTTCGGCGTCGGCGCGGCACGCGCGCGACGCCTGCGTCGGCTGCCGTGGGTGGCCGTCATCTTCATCGTGTCGCCCGCGTGGGCGGCCTCCCCGGTATTGACCCTCGACGAGGCGTTGCGGCAAGCCGTGGCGCACGCGCCGATGCTCGCGGCACGGCGCGCGCAGACCAGCGCGGCCCAGCAGGAATCCGCGCGCGCGGGCGCCTTGCCGGATCCGCAACTCACGGTGGGCATCGACAACCTGGCCATTCAGGGCCCCGGCGCGTTCACCGCCGGCGGCGACAGCATGACCATGCGCACCGTGGGTTTGACCCAGGCGCTGCCCTCGGCGAGCAAACGCCAGGCGGAACGCGCCATGGGCGCGGCGAACGTCGAACTGGCCGCCGCGCAGGAAACCGGTACTGCCCTGGGTATCCGCCAGCAGGTGGCCGGGGCCTGGATCGGCGCCTGGGGCGCCGAGCATGAGCGAGCCATGCTGGTGGCGCTGCAATCGGTGTGGGCACAGGACGAAGCCGCCGCGAACGCACGGCTGCGCGGCGGTAGCGGCAGCGCAGCCGATGTGCTGGCCGCGCGCATGGAAGCCTTGGATCTCGCCAACCGGATCGACACGGTGACGGCACAGGAAGCGCAGGCACGCGCGCAACTGCGGCGCTGGCTGGGCGATGCCGCCGACCAGCCGCTGAGCGACGCCCCGGACTTCGCGGCCATGCCCAGCGACGAAACCGCGCTGCTGGCGCGGCTCGATCAGCAGGCACCGCTGCTCGGCTGGGCGGCGCGCGAACGCGCTGCTGAAGCGGCGTTGGCCGAAGCGCGTGCCGACAAGCATCCGCAATGGTCGCTAGGCGCCAGCTATGGCTCGCGCGTGCGTGGCCTGTCGGACATGGTGTCGCTGCAGGTCGGAGTCAGTCTCCCGCTGTTTACGCGCAACCGGCAGGACCGCGGCATCTCCGCGCGCGCCGCCGAACTGGACGCGGTGCAGGCCGAGCACGAGGACGCGCGGCGGCAGCAGGCCGAAGCGGTGCAAGCGGCCTGGGCGCAATGGCAGGCACTGGGGCGGAAGGTACGACGGCATCGCGACGTGCTGCTGCCCTTGGCGAGCGATCGTTCCGCGCTCGCGCTTGCCGCCTATCGCGGCGGCGGCGACATCCAGCCGCTGCTGCAGGCGCGGCGCGACGAGCTGTCCCACCACGCCGACTACGCACGCATGCAGGCCGACTACGGTCGCGCCTGGGCCGCGCTCGCCTATCTGCTGCCCGAAGGAGACACCCCATGAAGCGTTTGACGATCGTGCTCTCCATCGCAGCTGCACTGAGCCTCGCCGGCCTGGCCGGCTATGGGCTGGGCCGGCGCCCCGCCGCCTCGCCGAACTCTGCGGCAAGCAGCACCGCGCCTGCCGCCGCGGCTTCGCAGCGCGTGCTGTATTGGTACGACCCGATGGTGCCCGCGCAGCATTTCGACAAACCCGGCCTGTCGCCGATGGGCATGGAGATGGTGCCCAAGTACGCGCAGCAGGAGGACGACGCGGGCAGCATGCGCATCGACGCCGCCACCACGCAGAACCTCGGCGTGCGCCTTGCGCCCGTGCAGCGGCGCGTCCTCACCGGCGAGCTGGATGCGCCGGCCACGGTCACCTGGGACCCGCGCCAGGCCACCGTCGTCAGTGCGCAGGTGGATGGCGTGGTAACGCATCTGCGCGTACGGGCGCCCTACACCGCCGTTGCCGCCGGCGCGCCCCTGGCGGACCTGTTGGCGCCGGCCTGGAGCAGCGCCCTTGCCGAAGCCGACGCCTTGCGCCAGGTGCAGTCGCCCGAAGCGAAGGCATTGCGCGCGGCGGCGCAACAGCGCTTGCGCGTGCTGGGTCTGACGGCGATGGACCTCAAGGCGTCGCGCGCCGCCGATGGCGGCGTGACCTTGCATGCGCCGCAGGCGGGCATGGTGATCACGCTGGACGTCCGCGAAGGCCAGCGCGTGACCGCGGGCCAGACACTGATGACATTGAACGGCCTGGGCAGCATCTGGGTCGAGGCGGCGGTGCCGCAGGCGCTCGCCGGCCGCATCCGGGCCGGCACGCCGGTGACCGTGCGCGGCGACGCGCTCGCCGGCGAAGCGATCGCAGGCACGGTCGAAAGCCTGCTGCCGGACATCGATCCGGCCACGCGCACGCAGCGCGCGCGCATCGTGCTGGCCAATGCCGGGGGAAGGCTCAGCCCCGGCCAGTTCGTGCGCGTGGCTTTCTCACCCGGTGCGGAAGCGCCCGTGCTGGCCATTCCCACCGAAGCGCTGATCGTCGGTGGCGATCGCCCACGCGTGATCGTCGCCACCGGAGAAGGCCGCTTCCGGCCGGTGGGAGTGCGCACAGGGCGTGCCGCCGATGGCTACACCGAAGTCGTCGCCGGTCTGCGCGGCGACGAACAGATCGTGGTCTCCGGCCAGTTCCTGCTCGATTCGGAAGCCAGTCTTTCCGGCGCGCTGCAGCGCCTGGAATCCGCACCCGCCGCCGCGGCCAGCGTGCCGGCGATGGCGCCGATGGAGAACGCCCGATGATCGCCCGCCTGATCCGTCTGGCGATCGCCCATCGCGGCCTGGTGCTGCTCGCCGCGCTGGTGCTGGCCCTGGCCGGCGCGTACGCCGCGTGGCGCACGCCGATCGACGCCCTGCCCGATCTCTCCGACACGCAGGTGATCCTGCGCACCAACTGGCCCGGACAATCGCCGCAGGTGGTGGAGGATCAGGTCACCTATCCGCTCGCCACCACCATGCTGTCGGTGCCGGGCGCGACGGCGGTGCGCGGATACTCGTTCTTCGGCGACTCCTACATCTACGTGCTGTTCGACGAACACACCGACCTGTACTGGGCGCGCTCGCGCGTCCTGGAATACCTGAGCCAGGTGCGCGACCGGCTGCCTGCCGGCGTCAGCCCGTCGCTGGGACCCGACGCCACCGGCCTGGGCTGGATCTACGAGTACGCGCTGGTGGATCGCACCGGACGGCACGACCTCGGTCAGTTGCGCGCGTTGCAGGACTGGTTCCTGCGCTATCAGCTGAAGACCGTGCAGGACGTGGCGGAAGTCGCCAGCCTGGGCGGCATGGAGCGCGCCTGGCAGATCGTGCCCGACCCGCAGGCGCTTGCCGCGCGGCAACTCACCGTCGCGCAACTGGTGGACGCCGTGCGCGCAGCCAACGGCGCCAGCGGCGGCTCGGTGATCGAACAGGGCGAAGCCGAGCTGATGGTGCGCAGCGAGGGTTACCTGCGCCGCCAGCAGGACTTCGAACAGGTACCACTGGGCACCGGCAAGGACGGCGTGCCCATCCTGCTGCGCGATGTCGCGAGCGTGCGCCGCGGCCCAGCCTTCCGCCGCGGCGTCGCGGAGCTGGACGGCCAGGGCGAAGTCGCCGGCGGCGTGATCGTGCTGCGCTCCGGCAAGAACGCCAAGGCCGCGATCGCCGCGGTGAAAAGCCGGCTCGCCGAACTGCAACGCAGTCTTCCGGCCGGCGTGACGATCGTGCCCACCTACGATCGCGCCCAGCTGATCGACGCGGCGGTCGACAACCTGTGGGGCAAGCTGGCGGAGGAGTTCCTCGTCGTCGCCCTGGTGTGCGCCTTGTTCCTCGGTCACCTGCGTTCGGCGCTGGTCGCGGTGATCAGCCTGCCGCTCGGTGTGCTCGCGGCGTTCGGCGTGATGCATCTGCAGGGCGTGTCGGCGAACCTGATGTCGCTGGGCGGCATCGCGATCGCCATTGGCGCGATGGTCGATGCGACGGTGGTGATGATCGAGAACGCGCACAAGCATCTGGAGCACTGGCGCGACGCGCATGCGGGCGCGGACCCGCATGGCGCGGAACGCTGGGCGCTGATGGCAGAAGCCGCCGCCGAGGTGGGCCCGGCCCTGTTCGTCAGCCTGCTGATCATCGCGCTGTCCTTCGTGCCGGTGTTCGCGCTGGAAGCGCAGGAAGGACGGCTGTTCAAGCCGCTCGCCTTCACCAAGACCTATGCCATGGCGGCCGCCGCCGGGCTGGCCGTGACCCTGGTGCCGGTGCTGAT
Organism: Dyella sp. BiH032; assembly: GCF_031954525.1. NCBI lineage: Bacteria > Pseudomonadati > Pseudomonadota > Gammaproteobacteria > Lysobacterales > Rhodanobacteraceae > Dyella > Dyella sp. BiH032. Next base: position 1,757,415 of record NZ_CP134867.1, on the reverse strand, counting down.
GGGTTATCTGGTGCGCGGCCGCATTCGTGCCGAACGCGACAATCCGCTCAACCGCGGCCTGATCGCGCTGTATCGGCCCGTGCTGGACCGCGTGCTGCGCTATCCGAAAAGCACGCTGGTGTTGGCAGGCGTGCTGCTCCTGAGCGCGCTATGGCCGCTCGCCCGCCTGGGCAGCGAGTTCATGCCGGCGATGGACGAAGGCACGCTGCTGTACATGCCCACCGCCTTGCCGGGCCTCTCCACAGGCAAGGCGGCGCAACTGCTGCAGCTCACCGATCGCATGATCAAGACCGTGCCGGAGGTCGATCACGTCTTCGGCAAGGCCGGGCGCGCGGAGACCGCTACCGATCCGGCGCCGCTGGAGATGTTCGAAACCACCATCACCTTCAAGCCGAAGGCGCAGTGGCGTCCCGGCATGACGATGGACAAGCTCAAGGCCGAGCTCGACCGCGCGGTGAGGGTGCCGGGTCTGACCAATCTGTTCGTGCCGCCGATCCGCAATCGCATCGACATGCTCGCCACCGGTATCAAGAGTCCGGTCGGCATCAAGGTGCTCGGGCCGGATGTGGCGACCTTGCAGCGCGTGGCCAGCCAGATCGAAGCGGTGGCGCGCCGTGTACCCGGCGTCGGTTCGGCCATCGCCGAGCGCAGTGCCGGCGGGCGTTACGTGGACGTGCGCATACGGCGCGACGCGGCCGCGCGTTATGGCCTGACGCAGGAGGCCGTGCAGTCGCTGATCGCGGCCGCCGTGGGTGGCGATGCGATCGGGCAGTCGGTGGAAGGCCGCGAGCGCTATCCGATTGTCGTGCGCTATCCGCGCGAAATGCGCGACTCGGTCGCCGCGCTGGTTGCCTTGCCGATCGTGGCGCCCGGCGGGGCGCAACTCACGCTCGGCCAGATCGCCGAGGTCGCAGTGAGCGAGGGGCCGCCGATGCTCAAGAGCGAGGACGGCCAGCTGGCCACCTATGTCTACGTCGATACCGCGGGGCGTGACCTCGGCGCGGTGGTGCGCGGCCTGCAGGCGGCCGTGGCGCGCGAGGTGCCATTGCCACCCGGCGTCACCCTGGCATGGTCGGGCCAGTTCGAATACCTGGCGCGGGCGATGGACCGGCTGGCGTATGTCGTGCCGGCCGCGCTGGCGATCATCTTCGGGCTGATCTACGCCGTGTTCCGCCGCGCCGACGAAGCGGCGCTGATCATGCTGAGCGTCCCGCTCGCCCTGGTGGGCGGCCTGTGGCTGATCCTGGCGATGGGACACGCGGTATCGGTCGCCACGGTGATCGGTTTCATCGCGCTGGGCGGCGTCGCAGCGGAGTTCGGGGTAGTGATGCTGCTCTATCTGCGCCACGCCTGGGACCGGCGGCGCATGGAAGGCGCCATGGATGTAGCGGCGCTCCATGACGCCATCCGCGAGGGTGCCGTGCAGCGCGTACGGCCGAAAGCGATGACGGTCGCGGTCATCCTCGCCGGCTTGCTGCCGATCCTGCTGGGCCATGGCGCCGGCTCGGAAGTGATGCAGCGCATCGCCGCCCCGATGGTGGGCGGCATGCTCACCGCACCCTTGCTGTCGATGCTGGTGATTCCCGCAGCCTTCTTGTTGATGGCGAGGCACCAGCTGCGTCGATCTACGTGATGCATTTGAAGAGCTCGCGCTAGCTGCGTTTTCGCGAGCCCCCGCCCCTCATCCCGCCTTCTCCCCGGCGGGGAGAAGGAGAAGTGATGGACCGAGGCGAAAACCAAACAAGAGCGAGCGAAGCGATGCTCCGTCACGCTCTTGATCTCCCGGGTTCCCTTCGCGGCGGTGAGGGCTGGACGATCAGGCCGCCGCAGGCGGGCGGGGGCAGGACGCCCCCGCCTTTTCGATCAGGGCATGGATGCCCTGTCGAAAAGCCCGGCCAGCCCTCAACGCACCCGCAGCAGCGTAGGCTGCGGAGGGCGCCGCGCAGGGGGCCCTTCTTCTTGGTTACTTCTTCTCGTGGTCCCCCTTGAGGGGATGGGCAAGCAAGAAGAAGTAACTCGCTCTCCGGCAGGAGAGCGAAACCCTCGCCCCGCGAGGGGCGAGGCAAGGCTTGCGATAAGGCGACAACCGAGCGCTGACGCCAATGGATTCCGGCCTGCGCCGGAATGACGAGTAAGTAGAGGCGATGCGATCGTCAGCGCCCGACGTTGGGGTTCGCAAGCTCACCCCAACCTACGCAATCGCTCTCCCGCAGGAGAGCAAAACCCACTCCGCAACGCGAACCAGCACCCGAAGCATCAACGTACGCAGGACCAACGACCAGCCCCAAACCAACCATCCGAAAACACCGCGCACGCTGCCCAAAACGGCACCCGCACACGCCCCAGCATCACCGCCGCAGTGCCGACATCGAAGCCGGCGCCGCGCCCGCATCCGCGCCCCATCCCTTGTTCGGCTCCGGCCCCATCGTCAACTCCAAGGTACCGCCCTGCGCAATGTCCGCATGGCTGAACCACGGTTTGTTCCACGGCTTGCCGTTGAGCGTGGCGGACTGGATGTACTGGTTCTTCGCCGAGTTGTCGCGCGCAACGATCTCGAACACCTTGCCATTACCCAGACGCAAGCGCACGCGGTCGAAGATCGGGCTGCCCAGGATGTAATCGGGCGTCGATGGATCGACCGGATAGAAACCCATCGCGCTGAGTACGTACCACGACGCGGTGGAGCCCTGGTCGTCCATGCCGGGGAAGCCGTAGCCCGTAGCGTCGCTGCCGTACAGCTCGGCGAGGATGCGGCGCACCAGCGCCTGCGTCTTCCACGGCTGGCCGCTCCATGCGTAGAGATAGGCGGCCTGCTGGTCCGGCTGGTTGCCTTGCACGTACTGGCCGATCAGGCCCGTGCAGTCGCGGCAGATGCCCTTGGCTGTATAGGGCGTGGAGAAGAAGGCGTCGAGCTTCGCGTTAAAGGCGTCGCGACCGCCGAGCAGATCGATCAGGCCCTGCACGTCGTGCGGCACCAGCCATAGCGTGGACCAGCCGGAGGCTTCCTTCATCATGAAGTTGTAGTAAGGCTCGCCGGGGTCGAATGGCGAGATCCACTTGCCGTCGTCTGTCTTGCCGCGGAAGAAGCCGACCGAGGGGTCGAAGAGGTGGCGATAGTTCGCGGCGCGGCGCGTGAACATGTCGGCGTCGTCCGTCTTGCCGAGCCGGCGCGCGACGTCGGCCAGTGCATGGTCGTCCCAGGCGTATTCCAGCGTCTTGGCGACGCCGGCCTTGCCGTCGGCATGCGGCGGGCTGGGGTTGTCGTCGGGAACGTCAGAGATCCAGCCCTGCTTCATGTATTCGGCGAGGGCGCCGCGAGGGCCGTTGGGATCGGTGGCGTTCTTGCGCAGGTACTCGTAGGCCGCGGCGTAATCGAAATCGATGCCGCGCCGCCAGGCGCCGTCATAGAGCAGCACGGCATGGTCGCCGTGGAACGAGGTGTTCATGTAGCCGCGCTCACGGGCGCGGTCCAGCTCGGAACGCATGATGTCCTGCACCACGTTCGGTTGCAGCAGCATCAGCAGGGCGATCTGGTTGCGGCCCGTGTCCCAGAACGGCACCGGTCCGTAATGGTCGTAGTCCGCCACCTGGTCGCGCCCGTTGGCGTCGGTGTAATGCTCGCCCTTGCGTGCGATCATGCGCGGGCTGGCGAAGGAGTGGTACAACGTCGAATAGAACAGCATGCGCTGCTTCGGCGTGCCGCCGGTCACTTCCACGCGCTCGAAGAGTTCCGCCCAGCGCGCACGCGCCTTCGCATGCACGCGGTCGAAGTCGGTGTCGCTGTCCTGCGCGCGCAGCCTCTGCTCGGCTTCCGCGGCGCTGTGGCCGTGGGCGATCCGCACCACTATCTGGTCGCCGGCCTTCGTGTCGTAGGTGACGTAGGCGCCGGCGTAATCGCCGGAGACCTGCCGGCGGCCCGCCTTCACGTCTTCGCGGCCCAGGCCCTCGCCCTTGGCGGTAACCTCGGAACGAAACGTGCCGAAGGTGGTGAACGGCCGCGAGAACTCGGCGATGAAGAAAGGACCATCGGCATCCCGGTCGCGGCGGCCGGCCGTGGCGACGCCACGGATCGTGTGGTCGTCCACCACCTCCACATCGCCGCCGGCGCGGCGCAGATTCAGTACCACGTTCGACCGGTGGCTTGCCGGGAAGGTGAAGCGCATCAGGCTGGTCCACTGCGTAGCCGTCAGCTCGGCTTTCGTGTGGAACGTGGCCAGGTCCACGGCGTAGTAGCCGGGCGAGGCTTTTTCGGTGGCCTTGTCGTAGTACGACGCCGCGTAGTCCGGCGGCACCGTCCAGTCGCCCACCACGGGCATGACGATGGGTGCGCCGCGAGCGCCATAGGTCGAGCCGCCGCCGCTGAAGCCGAACATGGTAGGACGCCGGTAGTCGTAGGCCACGGGCACGCCGGTGGCGAAGCTCAGGTCGGCATTGATGTTGACCGGCGCGGCTTCGGTGGCGCTCTGCGGCAGGCTGGCACCCGGCGTGGTCATGCCGGTGTAGGTGGGTTCGCCAGGTGGCGGCGCGTTGCCGAGCAGGGTCTGGTCGTCGAGCGGTGCCGTTCCCACCAGCGGGTTGGCCAGATCCACCGCCGCCGCGGCAGCGTTCGCCGGCTTGCTGTCCTTGCCCGGCAAGGCTGTCGCGGAAGTCACGATGAGCATCGACAACGCGACGGCGAGGGCACGATGGGGAAGGCGTGCCATGAGTGTCTTCATGTGATTTTCCTTCGCCTGAAAAGAAGACGGGGCCGGTGATCTACCCGGCCCCGTCGTTGGCTTACCTGTTGCTGGCACCACCGAACTTGTAGGTCACGCCCAGGTAGTACTGCCGGCCCGGATACATCAACTGGACCAGGCGCGCGCGCGTGTCGCCACCCAGGTAGGTGTGCGGCGTCGCCTTGTTGAAGTTGATGATCGACGCCGTGATCATGAAGTGCTTGTTGATCTCGTAGTCGCCGTTCAGATCGATCTGGTGGTACGGCTGTGCGTAGATCGGCAAGCCCGCGGTCAAGCCCTCCATGGTGCGGCCCGTCCAGTTCTCGCTGGCACGCAGCAGCAGGCCGTTCTTTTCGTAGAACAGCGAGACGTTCGCCGCGTACTTCGCGCTGCCGATCAGCTCGGCCTTGCCCACCTGCGTATCGCCCAGCGACACCGCGGTTTCGTTGGTCTTGTTGAGCGTGTAGTTGACGATGTAACCGAAGCCCGAGTCCCAGGTGTGCTGCGCGTAGAGCTCGATGCCCTTCGACGTGCCAGAGCGGCCGTTGGCATTGGTGCTGTACTGGCGGAAGTTCGTCTGGGTACCGCCCACGTTCACGTCGATGTTGTTGACGGTGACCGGGACGACGAAGTTCTTCACTTTCTTCTGGAACAGGTCGATGCCGACCACGCCGTGAGGCGCGTAGTACCACTCGCCGGCGAGGTCGAACTGCGTAGCCGTGAACGGCTTCAGCTCGGCATTGGCACCGGAACCGTACCAACCCGGCAGCGGCGCGCCGAACTGCTTGCGGTCGTTGTAGTACTCCTGGGTGTTGTTGGTCAGCTGGCCGAGCTGGGCCAGGTCGGTGTAATTGGCGCGGGCCAGCGCCTGCGAGCCGGCGGCGCGCAGGACGAAGTCTTCCGCGATCGTCCACGCGATGTTGAAGCTCGGCAGGAACTTGTTGTAGCGCTTGTTGGTGGTCGAGTTGTTGAAGTTCTCGATCACCGACACTTCGCGCGGAAGGTACTGGAAGTCACCCGGAGCGCACGCACCGCCGCCCGCGTTCACGCCCGAGGCCGGGCAGATGAGGATGTTGCCCGCCGGGTCGTGGTAGTACACCGCGTTGTTGGTGGTGACCTGGTTGGCGACGGTGAGCTCCTGCTTCGTGGTGACGAAGCGCACGCCGACGTTGCCGCGCAGGGTGCCGGTGTCGAAGTTCGCCTGCACGTAGGCCGCCGCGATCTTCTCGCCGATCGACGATTTGTTCTGCGGCTTGTTGTAGAGCACCCGGTCGTAGGTGGAGTTGAGGTGGTTGTAGTACGCCGGGAAGTTGATCGCAGGGAAGATGCTGTCCTCGTAGGCGTGGTTCGCGCCATTGAGGTAGGTCGGCAACAGGAAGCTGGCCGGCAGCTGGCCCGCGTTCGGATCGCAGGTCTGGAACTGCGAGGTGGTGCCCTTGCAGTACCAGCGCACTTCGTTGCTCTGCTGCTCGGCATTGGCGTCGCTGTACTTGGCGCCGAACTGCAGCGACTGCATCCACGAGGAATCGAACGCCCAGGTGAAGTCCGCCTGCGCGAAGTTCTGCGAGGTGCGGGTGTTCACCATGTTGGAACCGGTCGAACCGAGGTCGACCTGACCGGCGCCGGCGAGCATGTTCTGCAGCACGGACTGATCGGCGACGATGCCCGGCTTGCCGTTGAAGTTCCACGCCGCACCGGTGCTGCCATCCACCCACTGGCCATTGACGAAGTTGCGCGGCTTGGCCGCCATGCCGAGTTCGATCGAGGGGCCGCCCTTGGCCCAGGTGCGGCCGACGTTGAACGAACCGCTCAGGCTGCCGCCGTTATCCCACTCGCCTTCCAGGTTGAGGGTCTGCGAGGTGGCCTTCTCCACGGAGTAGTTGCCGTTGAGCCACGGGATTTCCGTCGAGCACACGTCCACCGCCTGGCGCGGCGCGCCAGTGACCGGGTTCACCGCCGAGTTGCAGCCGACGCCCTTGGGCGGCAGCACGTAGTTGGCACCGGTGACGACGGTGCCGGACTTGTCGAAGGTCAGGCCGTTGGGCGCGAGCAGGCGGCCGTTCTGGTCGGCGTAGTTGCTGTTGTTCGGCAGGCCCCACTCGGGGATTTCCAGCGTGTTGGTGATCTGGTTCTGCTCGCGCTGGAAGCGGAAGTAATTACCGGTCAACAGGAAGTGGTCGCTCGCCTTGAACTGCATCGTGGCCTGGGCGCCCTTGGTCTTCAGGGTCAGGTCGTTGCGGCTGGTGGCGAACTGCTGCGGCATCCAGTAGCCGTTGTAGACCCTGCCGGACTGGTCGACCACGCCGTTGCCCCACAGGTCGATATTGTTGTTGACCGCCGAGGGATACGGCCTGCCGTTGACGTCCACCGGCGGCTGGGTGCAGGTCACGTGGTCCGTACAGTTGTCCGACCACCAGTGCCAGCTCGTCGCATCGGCTTCGTACGTGGTGGCCTGACGCTTCTGGTAGGCGCCGGCGAGAAGGATGCCGAAGGTTTCATCCTTGTTCTTCCACGACCACAGCGCGGAACCCTGCGGCTCCGTCTTCGAGCTGGTATCGGAACTCGCGGCGGTACCGGAGACGAAACCTTCGTTCGCGTCCATCTCCAGCGGACGGCGCGTGCGCAGATCGACGTTGCCGCCGATGCCGCCTTCGTCCAGGCGCGCCTCGAGGCTCTTGTAGAGCTTGATGTCCGAGAACATGTTGGCCGGGAACAGCGTGTAGTTGAACGAACGCGAGAGACCCGCCGACGTATCGGCAGACGCCACGTAGTTGCCGTTCAACTGGGTCAGCGTCAGCTCGGGGGCGAGGCCGCGGATGCTCACCGTCTTGCCTTCGCCCGACTCGCGGCTGATGACCACGCCCGGCACGTGCGCCAGCGCGTCCGCGATGTTCTTGGCGGGGAACTGCGCGATGTTCTGCGCGTTGATCACTTCGACGATCGAATTGGAGTCGCGCTTGTCCTGGACGTTCTGGTCGATCGACTGCCGGTAGCTGGTGACCACGACCGTCTGCAAGGTCGTGGGGTTCTTGTCGCCGGGCTTCCCCTTCTTCTGTGCTTCCTCGCCGGTGGCGTTCTGGGCATCGGAGGTTTGTGCCGGCGACGACGCCGGGGTGGCCGCGGCTGCGGCGGTCTGTGCGAAAGCGGGCGCGGGCACGATCAGGCTGCCGCCCAGCGACAAGGTGGCCAGGGCGAGCGCGGCGCACAGCGGCTTGCGCGTCAACATGTGTGGCAGGTAAGTCATTTCGGTTGATTCCCCTACGTGATGTGCGCCGCTTGCACCGGCGCGGTGATCCCCGTTCGTTCACGTGCTGCAGATGGGCGAGCTATGACTGCGGACGTCCTCCCTCAAAACTGGATCGAACACCGGATCGACTCGGACACTGGATCGATCCAAACACTGGGTGGCCAACCGGCCTCGGCTTATCGGCGTCGCCGCCTCAAAGGCGCCTGCAGGCGGTCGCTGGAACCTGGGTCGGGTGGTGCGGCCTGCGGTGAGCGATGGCATCGCCGGAGCAGGGCCAAAGAACGAGGCCGGACGCGCGGACACGCGGGCCTGCCGGAACGGAAACGCGGGCGGATTCTGCTTTCATACGGCGGCTTCCCACTCCCTCCACCTGTCTGGCGGGAAGCAGCAGCATCCAGGCGCGCCCGATGGCGCGACCGACGCTCCCTCCCCGGTCGTCCCGGTCTCGATGGGTTCCACGCCGCCAATCGGCCAGAAAACGCATCCAAGACTTGGATCGATCCAAATCCCCTGGCGCGAAATTAAGACCCCGAACAGGCGAGCTGTCACGCTGCGACGCAAAATGCTTCGATAACAAGCCGGCTTTCGGGGCGACAGAAACGAGGCTGCGCGGATGGTTCTTTCATGCACGCACGGTGCAGCCAGCCAGCGAACTCGACCGTGCTCGACGGCCTTGACGCCCATCGGCTCCTAGGCCAGTTTTCCCGCCACCCCATCGACCAGCGGCCACCATGCGACGCGAGATCGCCATCGTTGTTTTTCCGGGATTCCAGTTGCTGGACGCCGCCGGTCCGGTCGCCGTGTTCGAGATGGCGGAGCGGTTCCGGCCGGACAGTTACGCGATCAGCGTGCTGGCGCCGGAAGGCGGCGTCGTGCGCAGTTCCTCCGGCGTGTGCCTGGCGGCGGAACCGCTGGAAGCGCGGCGTTTCGATACGGTGATCGTCGCGGGCGGCAACCTCGGCCAAGTGGAACAGAACCAGGAGCGCGTCATGGCCTGGCTGCGCGGCGAGGCGTGGCGGCGCGCAGCCGGGGTCTGTTCCGGTGCCTTCTTCCTGGCGCACGCCGGGCTGCTCGACGGCCGGCGCGCCACCACGCACTGGGCGGCAGCCGAACGCTTCCGGCAGCTCTATCCGCAAGTGCGGCTGGATGCCGAGCGCATGTTCGTCAGGGACGGCGACCTGTGGACCTCGGCCGGCATTTCCGCCGGCATCGACCTGGCCCTGGCGCTGGTCGAGGACGATCTCGGCCCGGGCATCGCGCGGCGCGCTGCGCAGCAACTGGTCGTGCACCAGCGTCGGCACGTCGGGCAATCGCAGTACTCCGTGCTGGTGGAACAAGGCGGCAAGACCGGACGCTTCGGCGAATTGATCGGCTGGATGCGCGCACGCCTCGCCGAACCCATGACGGTCGAGCGGCTGGCCGAGCGCGCGTCGATGAGCCCGCGCAACTTCGCGCGCGCCTTCGCGGCGGAGATCGGCGCAACGCCGGCGAAAGTCGTCGAAGGCTTGCGGCTGGAAGCAGCGCGCGTGGCCGTCGAAACCAGCCATCTGCACCTGGATCACATCGCCGCCTCGACCGGCTTCGGCGATTCCAGCCGCATGCGCCGCGCCTTCGTGCGCGCCTTCGGCACCTCGCCGCAGTCGTTGCGCCGCAGCGCCGGCGCCTGATCGCGAGTAGCGGATATGCGCGGCATCGCTGCACGACGGCTGCGGCACTTGGCTTTTTTTGTCCGGAAATTGTCCTTGCGGGCGGCCTGCGACCGCCCCTAAAAAACGCTTCGGCGATGACCGCGCAGGCACGCGCCGATGCGAACTCCCCTGCCCCTCTTTCACGCAAGGATCCACATGCGCTCCATCCTGTTCATGACGGCATGGCTGCTCGGCCTGGGAGCCGCGCAGGCCGCCGCTCCGGCACCGGCGGCGCAAGCCGCGACCACCCGCCTCGACCACGTCCTGCTGTGGGGACGCGGCATCGATCAGGTCACCTCCGTCATGGCGGTGAAGCTGGGCTTCCAGGTCCGGCCCGGGCGCGATCCCGGCGGCGTGGCGAATCGCTACATCCGGTTCGCCGATACCAGCTTCATCGAGCTGCTCGGCATCACCAAGCCCGACCCTGCCTTCGACCCCGGCACGAAGGAAGACCAGCAGGCGCTGAAAGGCGGACCGGGCTCGCGCACCTTCGGCTTCCGTTCTTCGTCGCTCGACGCCATTCGCGGCGCGCTGCAAGCGCAGCACTACGCCGTCACGCCGTTCTTCGCCGGCCCCGACAGCGCCAAGCCGGGCTGGCGCCTGTTCGCGTTCGATCGCGCGCCGTTGTCGAGCAACACCTTCTTCATCGATTACGCGAACGATTACGCGCCCGACCAATTCGATCCGTCCAACGCCGGCGACTATCGCGCGACGCGCGAACATCCCAACGGCGCGCGTGCGCTTTCGTCGATCTGGCTGGTCTCGGCCGATGCCGACGCCGATCGCCTGCAGCTGGAGAAGATGGGCTTCGGCCACGCGGTGCCGGTGAAGCTGCCCGAGGTCGGCGCGAAAGGATTCTGCGTGCCGGTCGGGCCAACCGCGCTGCTCGCGCTGCAGCCCGACGGCGCGGGCCTGGCCGCGCAGACCATGGCGAACGGCGGCCCGCGCATTCTCGGCGTGAGTTTCGCGGTGGCCGACCTGGGGCGCGCGCAGCGCTGGGCCGAGCGCGGCTATGAGCGCAAACTGGCCACGTATCGCGGCTTGTCCGGCGAATCCGTCCTCGCGCCCACGCAGGACGACCTGGGCCTGTCCATCGAATTCCATGCGATGCGCAACGGCAGCGCACCCTGCGCAGGCGCAACGTCGCAGGGTGGCTGACCGACACGCACGATCGATTCGAACCGGACAGCGGCTTCGTCTTCGCCCCGCGCATCCAGCGCGGGGCTTTCTCTGGGGCCGCGTCAGAAGCGCACGGACATCGCTGCCGTCAGATCCTGATCCACGAAACGCTGGCTGCCGGCCTGGCCGTTGTAGCTCAGCGAGAACACGGCATTGGGCGCCAGGGTGAAATCCAGGCCGGCGTCGAGCACGCCGACGTTGCGGCTCACGACCAGCCCATGCAGGTCGTATGCCGTGCCGCCCGCGCGGAAGGCGAGGGTATGGCCGACATCGACATCGCCCGTGGCGTGTCGCCAGCCGAGACCGGCCCGCGCATTCACCGCCACCGTGCCCAGCTGGAAGCTGTCGGCCACGATGTGCACGCCCAGGGTCGAATAGGTCACGTCGGCTTTGTGACTGCTGCCCGCCAGCGCGGCCGGCCCGCCGGCTTCGCGGAACGCCTCGATGTTCTGCCGCAGGCCGGCCAGTTGCAGATAGGGCTGCCACTGGATGCGGCCCCAGTGCATGCCGTAGCCCAGCTCCGCGAAGGCCTGGGCGGTGTGCCCGTAATAGTCGGTGCCGAGACTGGAAGCCGCCAGTCCGGGCACCTGCACGGAGCGGTCCGTGACGATGTGATGGCGCATGTACGCCGCGCCGAACTTCAGCGTGAAGGCATCCCACTGCGTGCCCGCATAGGCGCCGTACGTGGTGTTGTGCACGCTGGCGGTGGAGTAGCGGCTGTCGGCATCGAGCGACGCATGGTCGTAGCCGAACAGCAGGCCCACGCGCCAGCGGTCGGCGAAGACCAACGTATCGACGCCACCCATCACGCCGCCCACGTCGCGCGTGACCGCGCCGGCATTGCCGTCGCTGCCCTGGTGGCTCCAGCCGCCATCCGCCTGCGCCCACAGGTGGCTGCCGTCGGCGCAGCCGGCCGCGCAGGAAAGCCTGGCGAACGCCGCGTCGCGCGCGAAATGGCTGTCCTGGATCATCTGCGTGCCGACCGCGGCATGGATTTCACCGGATAGGCGGTCATAGCCGGCGCCCGCGCTGGACGGATCGGCCGGCCATTGGCTCTGCAGGGACGTCCGCAGCGCGCTGCGCGTGGGCAAGGACTGCAAGGCGCGGGCGACCGCCACCTGATTGGCCGAGCCGGAGGCCGTGAAGGGCTGGCTTTGCGCGAGCGCGGCCGCGCAAGGCGCAACCGCCAGGAGGGCACCGATGCCCAAGCGGAATCCGGCGGCGCGTGTGGGCGGCAGATCGTGCGGGGCGCCAGTTCGCGTTGCGCCGATACGGAGGTTGCGGATAGGCATACGCGGCTCTCGAATGACCGCCACCGGGCGTGGCAGTCGCCAAGTATCCCCAACGAACAACAAATTTATGTGTCCGCGATCGTCGATCCCGCGCACGTGCGGCGACCGTTCACATAACGAAGCCTGCGCGAACTTGCAGCGGGCTGCCGTGAAGACCTGCGAATCGTGCACGCTTGCGCGGACGACGCGAACGTCGCCACTGCTCGCTCGCCGCCGCGCGCAGTGAGTTCGTGAAAGACCCCACGGTGCCGCTGCATACGCCTCGCGGCAACGGCGCCGCGCGACGTCACGCGGCGCCGCGCCTCATGGTGCGCTCATTGGAAATCGGCCATCTCGTACAGCGGCCGGATCTCGATCTCGCTCGGCCCCGGCATGGGGTTGGGGCAGCGCTTGACCCACGCGACCGCCTCGTCCATGTCCTTCACTTCCCACAGCCAGAAGCCGGCGACCAGCTCCTTGGTTTCCGCGAAGGGCCCGTCGATCACCACGCGCCCGGGGCCATCGAAGGCCACGCGCTTGCCCTCCGAGGAGGGCCGCAGGCCATCGCCCCCGCGCATGACGCCGGCCTTGATCAGTTCCTCGTTGAACTTGCCCATCGCCTCGAGCATCGCGAGATTTTCGGGAGTGGGGGCGAAGGGGTTCTTTTCGCTGTACTCAGTGGCTTTCACCAACACCATCACACGCATCGTCCGTCTCCTCGTCCGGGCCGGCTTCGCCGGTTTGCCATAAGACGACGAATGGAACGGCCGGAAATCGACACGCTCGCGAAAAAAACTCCCGAACGCCACCCACGCCGGCAGCGCGGAAGCGAGGCCGGACGCGGCCAGGGCACCGCTAGGGCAACTTCATCCAGCGCACGTCGTGGCCTTCGCGCCGCATGGCGAAGGCCACGATCCTGCCCTGCCCGTCCCGCTGGAAGACGAACCGCTTGCGCGGCTGCCCCTTGAGGAAAAGCACGTCGGCGGTTTCCGCCAGCAACGGCTGCATGGTGCCCCCTTCGGTCCCGCCCATCAGACGGCCATCGCCGACGCGCACGACGTAGTGCAGGTCCGGCGCGGCCTCGTAGCGGCCCGCGTACTCCGCGAGCCTGGCGGCTGGCAATGCCACCGCCGGCGGATCGTCGTTGACCACGTAGACGTGCGCCGAGGCCAGCTTCCATTCGCCCGCTTCGCGACGCCAGCTCTCGGTCATCAGGTAATGCGCCAGCAGCGCCTGTCCGTGGAAGGACTCGCGCTCCTCGTCACGGTGAATGACGAAGGCGCTGTCGCCGTGGGCTTGCACACGATAGTCGGTGATCGCGATGGAACCGGTGACGCCGTGCGGCAGCGGCACCAGCGACGCGAGAAAGGCCTGGCGATCCATGATCGTCCCGTTCTCGTCGACGTAGACGGCGTCCTTGGTCAGGGTGCGCTCCCACAAGGCGCGATCGCCGGGCGCGATGGCGTCGAGCAGGGCCTGGTCCTTGGCGCGCAGCGTGGTTTCGAGGGAGTCCGCGGCGGGACCGGCCATGGCGAGGGTCAGCAGTAGCGTGATCATTCCGCCAGCCTGCCGTCGTTTCCGCTGCCGGTCTTGAACGAATGTGACTCTCGTCGCCAGGCCGCCGGTGGCGCACCGGTCAACCGGCGCACGGCACGCGTCATGTGCGCCTGGTCGGCGAAACCACAGAGGTCCGCGATCGAGGCCAGCGGTTCGCTGCCGCCGGTGATGCGCAGCCATGCGGCGCGCGCACGCCAGTCCGCGCGAAAGCGGCTCGGCGGCACGCCGAACAGGCGGCCGAAGCCGCGCGACATCGTTTCGCGGGCAAAGCCCGCCTCCTCGGCCCAGTCGCCGATGGCGACCACCTCGGGCGCCATCAGCGCCGCGGCGAGCGCGTCGGCCGGGTCTTCGGACAGCGCGGGCGACCACGGCCTGCCTGCAAGATGTTCGCGCAACGCCACCGACGCCTCGGCCACGTCCCGCTCCGCCAGCCTGGCGATCAGGTCCACGTCGCAGCCGGCATACACACCGCCGCATCCTTCCTCGCGTGGCCAGGGCAGGCGCAGCACGGTCAGTCCGGCACTGAGCATGCGGTCCGCATGACAGTCCAGCGTCGGCTGCACCAGCACGTCGCCCGTCCGGATGCGCATGCGTCCGGCGTAGCTGCACTGTTCGAAGGCACCGCGCAACAACACGGTGGCATAGGCCTCGGCATGCTGGTGCCTGGGCAGCGCATAGCCCGGCGGCAGGCGTTCGATCCCCGTGCGTGCCGAGCGGAAACCATGTGGGTTCTGCATGCCGTGAACCTCGCGCATTCCGCCGCTCTATAGCAGCGAAGCCCAGCGTGCGGAAGTGACGGCCGGCGGATGCGCCGAAGACATGCCCGGTGCGAGGCAGGCACTATAGTCTGCCCCTCCTCCCATGATCCGGCATGGCCGACATGCAACCGCCCAGATACTCCCTGATGGAAATCGAGCGGCGTTGGCTCGTTCCCGCTCCGTCTCCGGCCGAGCTGGCCACCCTGCCCTGTCGCGTCATCGAAGACACCTACCTCGACGGCACGCGGCTGCGCCTGCGCAGCATCCGCGCACCCGACGGCACGGTGATCCACAAGCTTGGCAAGAAGTACGGCCGCGCCGGCGCATCGTCGCAGCCGATCACGAACATCTATCTTTCGCCGGAGGAATATCAGGTGTTCTGCGCGCTGCCCGGCGCGCGGGTGGTGAAACAGCGTTACGCCGTGGAACGCGGCGCCATCGATCTCTATCCCTCGCCGCTGTCTCTTGCCGTGTTCGAGATCGAGTTCGCCTCCGAACAGGAGGCGGCGGACTATGCGCCGCCGGAGTTCGTGGGCGAGGAAATCACCGGCCAGGAGGCGTACTCCGGCGCCGCTCTCGCCGCCCGATACGCAGCGGGCATGCAGGCGTTCCGGCATGGCGCGTAAGAAGACACCGGCCATCGCCTGGCCCGGCACGCCGCTGCCGCGCGTCTTCTTCGACCGGCCCTCCATCACGGTGGCGCCGCTGCTGCTCAACAAGGTGCTCGCGGCGGCAGACGGCCGCGCCGGACGCATCGTGGAAGTGGAAGCCTATGCGGGTGCCATCGATCCCGCGGCGCACACCTACCGCGGCAAGACCGCGCGCAACGCGACCATGTTCGGTCCACCCGGCCATCTGTATGTCTATTTCACCTATGGCATGCACTGGTGCTGCAACTGCGTGTGCGGCCCCGAGGGCACCGGCGTCGCCGTACTCATCCGCGCGCTGGAGCCGGTGCATGGACTGGCGCTGATGCGCGCGGCACGTCCGCGCACGGCGATCGATCGCGATCTGTGCCGCGGCCCGGCGCGATTGACCCAGGCCATGGGGATCGACGGCGCGCAGGACGGCATCGATCTGGTCGCCGCCGCCGAGGGATTCACCGTCCTCGACGACGGCGTGGCGCCGCCCGAAGGCCTCGTGGGCAGTCCGCGTATCGGTATCAGCGTCGCGAAGGATTTGCCGTGGCGCTGGAGTGTGCCCGGCAATCGCTACGTCTCCGGGCCGGCGGCGCCACGATCGCCGCCGCTTCGCGAAAGGCGCGGGTGAAGCGCGGCTGTCGTTCGAAACGTTCGAAACGCCATCGCCCGCACGCTCACGACTTCATCACGCCGCGCCGCGCAGCCGCGCGGGTGAAACCTGTCTGCAACCGAGATAGCCGCGCCGCTTCACAGAAACGAAGCGCATTCGGCCACTAGATTTCGACCGGCTAAGCCTTCGGCCGCATGGATGCCGATGCCGGGCATCGCTGGGCGTCTCCCTCCATGCACGCCCGGTCGCGGCGCGCCGTTCCCGACGAGCCGACTCGTCCCGCACGCGCGCCTCATCCGCGCATGGCGTCCGCCGTGCGCTCACTATGGAGGGAAGAGCACGTGCGACGTTCAATCATGGGAAGCCTGATCCTGGGCCTGGCCTGCGCCACGGCCCACGCAGCCACCGGTGTCGCCCTGGTGCACGGCACCGGCCAGCAGACCGATGCGGCCAACGATTACTGGCAATCGGCGATGGTCGACGGCGTGCGCGCCGGCCTGACCGACAGCCAGAACCTGCTGGTGGTCAATTGCGACTTCACCCAGTACATGTGGGACAACCGCGCAGCCGGCTGCCTGGCGCAGCAGCTCACCGATTTCATTAACGCGCGCAATATCGACCGCCTCATCGTCATCACGCATTCCAACGGCGGCAACGTGATGCGCTGGATTCTCTCCAACCCGACCTACGACGCGCGCTATCCGAACATCATCCGCCGCATCGTGCGGGTGAACGCCATCGCGCCATCCAGCGCCGGCACGCCGCTGGCCGACGCGGTGATCAACGGCAACGTGTTCGAGTCGTCGCTGGGCTGGCTGCTCGGCTACCAGAACGACGCGGTGCGCATGCAGCAGGTCGGCTGGATGGCCACCTACAACCAGCAGAACCTGCTGGGCACCGCCGGCCGCCCCGCGCTTCCGGTCACTTTCCGCAGCGTGGTGGGCACCGACGTCACCTCGGCCGTCTGGGACGGCGACAGCTACTGCGGCGGTTATGCGCAGAGCGTGGGCCTGGAGATCACGCAGAATTGGCTGGACAGCTGCTCCGACGGCTTCATCGAGTGCAGCAGCGCCTCGGCCGCGGGTTCCGTGTGGTTCCGCGATACGCAGCGCACCAGCGGCGGCGCCGTGCTCAACCACAACCAGAGCCGCCGCGCCTGCTTCGGGCTGCAGACCATCCTCGCCAACGACCTCAAGGGATAAGCCGCCATGCGCATTCGACTCTTGACGCTGGCGCTCTTCGCCGGCGCCCTTCCGCTGACCGCCTTCGCCGCTTCGCAGAGCCTGCTGCCGCCGCAGGCCGGCGATCTCGTTCCCACCCTGGTCCACGCCCGCATCGCCAGCCCCGCCGCGACGGTGTCCAGTCGCCTCTCGCCGGCCGCGCCCCAGGTGCATGAAGAACGGCAGCCGATCCAGGTGAGCTGGGCCCTCAACCCCGCCGACCCGCTCGACGCCGCGCCGCAACCGGTGCGCCGCGAAAGCCGCGAATACTGGCGCGAAGTGAGCGACACCGAACTGCAGCGCGGCGTGGAGCTTTCGACCACCGCACCCGGCGCGATCATCCGCCTCAGTCCCGGCCAGGGCAGCGCGCGGATACAGGCGGCGGACATGCGCCTGCAGATCGGCGGCAAGCAGTTCGACGGGCGCACGGCCACGCGCCACGTCGCCGATGCGGCGCAACTGCAGGCCGCCGGCATGGACGCCACGGACGCCTCGCTTGCGCTCCAGCTGCGTCCGGACCTGGGCGCCGGCCGTACCACACTGCAGGCCGCCACGGCGCGTGGACGCTACGTCGTATACGTGTACGAGCCGCAGAGCCCGCTGGTGGTGGAAGCGCAGGCCGACCGGCCTGAGCTGCTGCTTGGCGGCAGTCTCCAGGTGTCCGTGAACCTGCGCGATGGCGCGCAGCCGCGCGCGCTGGGCGAAGCCACCGGCGTGCTGCGTTCGCCCGACGGCGAGACCACGCCGCTGCGCTATCGCCGGCAGGCCGGCGGCGGTTTCGTCGCGATCGCCAGCCCGGCGAAGCAGGCGGCCGTTCCCGGCCTGTGGGAAGCGCAGAGCATCGTCACCGGCACCGATGCCAGCGGACGCGAAGTGCGGCGCAACGTCACCACCACCTTCGCGGTCGCGGTGCCGGATGCACGCTTCGTCGGTACCGCCGAGCCGCGGCGCGCGACGGACGGCGGTATCGATATCGCGTTCAGCGTCGACGTGCAGAGCGGCAGCCGCTATGCGGTGTCCGGCGTGCTGTACGGCCGCAACGCCGAAGGCGCGGTTCTGCCCGCCGCATACGCGCAGTCGGCGGCATGGCTGGAAGCAGGCAACGGCGAACTGCATCTGCGCTTCGATCCCGCCAGCCTGCGCGGCCTGGCTCCGCCGTACGAGCTGCACGACCTGCGCCTGCAGGACCAGCCCGCCATGGGCCTGGTCGAACGGCGCGCCACGGCGTTGCGATTCTCGCTCTAGCCCCGCAAGCGAAGACCGGGAATGGGCGTGCCCATTCCCGGTTGCGCAGGACGGCTGCCAACCGCGCCATGTCTCGGCGGAAGACATCCGCCCAGGCTATCTGCCGCCGCATGCAGCCCGCGTTCTCGGCGGCGGCCGCGCGGCACGCCCGCGATTTTCGCGGCGGCGACGTCGCGCATCCTTCCCCCCATTGCACGCGATGTTGCGCACGCCGGCCTAGGGCAAAAAAGAGGCGCCGGTTCGCGGCGCCTCGGTGACTGCCTCTCTAATTCCTTGCAGCAACGACCGGAGTAGGTGCCTCCGGCCATCGTTATCGATGCATGCTCTGCGGCTCGTGCTGCGGCGTCTGCGGCGGTTGCTGGTGCTGCTGCGGCGGAGCCTGGCCGGGTTGCTGCGGTTGCTGTGCGGCGCGCTGGAATTCGGTGCTGCTCTGCTCCAGCGGCTTGGCCACCGACTGCGCTACGTCCACTTCGGCGATCCGCTTGAACGGCGAGTTCAGCTCGCCCTGCACGGCGTAGGCGCGGCGGCCGTCGTCGCTCAGCACGACGTGGTCGATGCGGTCCAGGCCGTGCGTGCGGGCGGACGCCGCCAGCGAGCCGGCGAAGTTCTCGGTCATCTTGTCCGAGGCACGGCCGCGCGCGGCATCGATGGCGCGGACGTTCTGCAGCGCCTGGTCGTACATCGCATGGCCGGGGTTGTGGGGATCGGCCAGGCTCACCTGCGGATGCGCGGCCTTCTTCAGCGCTTCCAGCGTCTTCGGACCGGCAACGCCGTCTTCCTTCATGTGATGGTCGTGCTGGAACTTCTCGACCGCCGCCTTGGTACCCGGGCCGAAGTCGCCGTCCGGCTTAAGCGGGCGGCCGTGGGCATCGGTGTAGCCGAGCTTGGCCAGGTCCGTCTGCAGCTTGGTGACCTCGTCGCCGTGCGCGCCCTGCTTCAGCGCACCGTGCCCGCCGTGCGCGCGGCCGCCCTGGCCGATGGCCTTCAGGGCTTCCTTGACGTCCGCGTCGTCGCCGGCCTTGGCCGGGTTGAAGTTGGCATCGCTCACCTTGGTCTGGGCGCGCTCGAGTGCGGCGGCCTTCTGGGGATCGTCGAAGGCCTGCTTGTATTCCGCGGCCATCGCGGCGGCCTTCGGGCCGTCGTAGTAGGCGTACTTGCCCTTGATCTCGTTCGCCTTGGCCAGGACGTCGTCGTAATCGCCGCCGTCCTTCAGGACCTTCTCGAACTTCTTCATCTGCGACGGCATCTGGTTTTCCGTCTTCGCCAGGATGGCGATGGTTTCCAGACGATGGTCTTCGGGGATGTTCTTCCCGTACTTGTCGAGCATGTCCATCGCCGACTGCGTCGCGTTCTTGATCTGCGGATAGTCGACGTTCTTGTGGATCCACTTCTGGCCGTCTTCCGAGGACGCCCAGGCATTGATGCTGTCGCGCGTGTCCTTGTTGATGAAGGACAGCGTGGTGCGGCCGTTCTCGCCGTTGCCGTGGGTGAGCAGGTCCGCGCGCAGCTGCGCCTTGTCCTGGGTGAACTTCAGGCCGTGGTCCTTCGCGTACTTCTCGGACTGGTCGATGATGCCGTCCACATACGTGGTTTCGCCGGCCTTCGGCGCGGAACCGTCGATCGAGCCCAGCGCCCAGGTGCCGCGCTTGCCGAGGTCCACCTGGATGGTGCCGAGCGAGTAGCCGCTGTCGGCGACGATCTTGTCCGCCTTGCCCCAGTTCGGGTCGGACGTGCCGGACGTGACGCCGGCGATGGAGAGGTGGTACGAGGACGGGCCGCCCTCGGTGCCGCGTCCGACGGCGAAATAGATGGCGCCGGAAAGCGCGTCGGCGTCGTGCGTATTGGGTCCTGACATGGTCTTCCTCCGTGAAGAAACGAGTGGGCGGGTTTAAGTGTGGGTTTATTGGTCGTCCGCGAGGGACAGGTACTTTTCCAGTTCGTTGGCGCGCTCGCAGAGGCGGAAGATCTCGTTCTGCGTGAGCTGGAGATTGGAAATGGTTTCGTCGCCGTAGAGCGAAGTCTCGAGCCGGCCCGTCTTGCCCTGCAGATCGAGCCACGCTCTCTCAGCCGCGACCAGCTGGTCCTTCGCCTTGCTGTCGAGCTTGGCGAGCAGCTTCTTGTAGGCGGCGTTGAGGCGGGCGTCCTGCTTCTGCTTCTCGTCCATCAGGCAGGCCGCGCTGGCGGTGGTGTCCGAGCCGGCCTTGTCGATGCACGCGTAGAACGCGGCAGAGATGCCCTTGGGCGCGTCGCGCTTGATGACCTGGCTGGTGCTGTCCGCCGCCAGTGCCACGGTGCCGTTGGCGAGCAGCGCGAGAGTGAGGGGGAGGGCGATCGTCCTGAACATCTTCATGAATGCAACTCCTGACATACGTTCCTTGCCATGGCGCACGTCGTCCGGCTTGCGGGTCCGGCGCGCCCACACCGGGAGCGGTGTGAAGATCCTTCCCCGCCGGCGCATGTCCGGCGGCGGCCCACCATAGGGGATCGTTCCTCGTCGCTCAAGTGGCTCAACTGCCTGCGATTTCCGGTTTCCCAACCGGTCCACACTTTGGTCGCATGCGGCCAACGCAGTAACGGAAAGAGAACACGGCCAGCGCAGCCGCATGGCTATTGCTGGGTGAACCCGCCCGGACCATGATCGGCCGGCCTGATGCGGGCGGCGAGCTGCCGCCCATCCATCCAAGCCCAGGGGAACCCCCATGCTGCTGCCCGCCGAACTGGCCTGGTACGTCACCGGCCGCTTCTATCTGGACCATAAGAAAACCGGCAACCTCGCCGACTACGGCTATTTCCTGCACCTGGCCGGCATCGACCACGAAGAACTATTCACCGGGAAGCCGGGCGAAGGTAATGCTCGCTTCACCTTCGCAGCCACGCCCTTCTCCGCCCGCGGCGTGTCCAACGGCGGCCTGAAGATGTCGCTCGACCCGGTGGGCGAATTCTCGCTGTACCTGCAGCGCACGCCGGCCAGCACCTTCGACGACCCGTTCTCCTTCGCCCAGGGCGAGCGCATCGCCACGTTCCGCCGTACCTCGGTGGTGGTGGGTACCACCGTCGCCAATGCGGCCGGGCATGCGTTGGTGGCGTCCAACGTCTTTTCCGCGCGGCTGGTGGAGAGCGCGCCGTTCGAGCTCGGCGGCAGGCATTACGACCTGGCGCACATCCTGCCGGTCGGCGTTACCCAGTTCGGCACGGCGGAAGGCGCACCGATCACGCCGACGCCCAGCGGCTACGAGATGGTGGTGGCGTTTTCGGGCTCGGCCATCGCGCTGGCCTGAGGCACGAGCCGGCGCCATGCGACGCCGGCTCGCGCGGTCGTAGAGCGCATCGCGTCGATCGCATCGAAAGGGTCGATGCATCGCGCGCGCGACGCGATCGAGCTTTGGCGCTCAGGCCGTCTCGAGGTAACGCGCCGCCGGCTCCGAACGCGACAGGTTCGGCAGCAACTTCTGCCGCGCGGCCTCGAAGGCCTCCCAATCGCCGATATCCGGCAAGGAGGGGATAGTGACGAGTTCGCCCTGGTCCAGGCCGGCCAGCGCCGCGTCCACCATCGCTTCGGCCGTCATCACCATGGCGGGCGGCAGGTCGCTGAGCCGCGCGCCGGAGACCTCCCAGAATTCGGTGGCCGTGACGCCCGGCAGCACGGCCTGCACGCGCAGGCCGCGGGCCGACAGCTCGTGGTGGAGCGAACGGCTGAGCGCCAGCACATACGCCTTGCTGGCGCCGTACACGCCATTGAGCAGTTCCGGCGCGATCGCGACGATGGAAGCGATATTGATGACCGTGCCGCCGCCGCGTTCGACGAAGCCGGGCACCGCCGCATAGGTCAGGCCGGTCAGCGCGCCGATGTTGAGCGCGATGAGCTGTGCCATCCGCGCGGGATCGGATTGCAGCAACGGCGACGCCGCGCCGAAGCCGGCGTTGTTCACCAGCATCGATACGCTCTGGTCGCCGCGCAGCAAGGCTTCCACGCTGGCCTGTCCCGCCGGGTCCGCCAGATCGGCGGGAAACACCTGGATGGAACGCCCGGTCTCGTCGGTGAGGCGGCGGGCCAGCGCATCCAGGCGCTGGCGGTTGCGCGCCACCAGGATGAGGTCGTAGCCGCGGCGGGCGAGGCGGTCGGCGTAGATCGCGCCGATGCCGGAGGAAGCGCCGGTAATGAGGGCGGTGCCCGGCTCGAGATTCGTCATGTCGGTTCTCCGCGCCAGCGGCATGCCGGCGTCATGACGACGTTTTAGGCCTCGGCACTGCGGACCGAAATGTCATAGATGCCACTTTTTACGCCATGAGCCCGCAACCGCCCCGCCACTACCCGGCATGGGCAAGCGGCCGGCGAACCGCTCAGGCCAGCGTGATGGTCGCGACGAGCCCACCGCCGTCGCGGTTGGCGAGTACCAGCGTGCCGCCGATGGCACGCGTCAGTTGCGCCGCGATGGCCAGCCCCAGGCCGGCGCCGCCGGTGTCGCGGTTGCGCGAGGCTTCCAGGCGATAGAACGGCTGCAGCACCTGTTCCAGCTCCGCTTCCGGAATACCCGGCCCGCAGTCGGACACCGCGATGCACAGCGCGCCGCGCTCGTCGCGCCGCGCGGCGACTTCGGCCGCGCCGCCGTACTTGATGGCGTTGTCGACCAGGTTGGTCAGCACGCGCTGCAGGGCCTGCCGGCGCAGCAGCGCCGTGCCGCCGGAGGACGCGGCCAGCGTCACCGGGCGGCCCATGTCCTGGTAGTCGAAGACCAGGCTTTCCAGGAATGCGTCTACATCGATACGCACCGGCGTCTCGGCGCCGCCGTGCGCGCTGCGCGCGTAGGCCACGCCTTCGCGCACGAGGTGCTCCATGGCTTTCAAGTCGCCCAGCAGCTTCTCGCGTTCCTCGCCGTCGTCCAGCGCTTCCACGCGCAGACGCATGCGGGTGATCGGCGTCTGCAGGTCGTGCGAAATCGAGGCGAGGATGTGCAGGCGTTCCTTCAGATGCTTCGCGATGCGTTCCTGCATGGTGTTGAACGCGGCCGCGGCATGCGCCACTTCGGTCGGGCCGTCTTCCGCCAATCGTGGGCCATCCGCGGTCGGGGTCATCGCCTCGGCCGCCTGCGCCAGCCGCGTGAGCGGGCGCGTGGCCAGCCGCACGGCCAGCCAGGCGCACACCAGCAGCGTCAGCACCTGCAGCACCAGCACCAGCGGCAGCCACGTGGCGACCGGCATCAACCGCGGCGTCACTTCGAGCGTGAGCGCGGAGCCATCGCTCAGCGTGAAATGCACCTGGTAGCGCTCCGGTTCGCGCGATACCGCCTGGGCGGTGACACGAAAGGCAGGGCCCACTTCGTTCGCGATACGCCGCACGACTTCGTGCGAGCGTGCGGAGAACAACGGAAAACCCGCCTCACCCGCGCCCAGCAGGTACTGGTAGTTGTCGCGCCGCAGGCGGCCGAGCCATGCGGGGCGTTCCGCCGCAGGCAGGCGGTTCAGCACCGCCACCGAAGTCGCCACGTCGTGCTCCACTGTGTTGAGCATCGCCGCGGTGGTGCTTTCGTAGCGCTCGTACAGCGTCAGCGCCAGGGACAGGCCCTGCGCCAGCATCAGCCCGGCGAGGATGATCAGATACAGGCGCGACGCCATGCTGCGCGGCAGCCAGCGCGACGTCCACGTGGCGGACGCGTTCACGCGGCGTCCCCGGGCACGGTGACCGCCATGGAGAAGACATAGCCTTCGCTGCGCACGGTCTTGATGTAGGCCTGGTCCTTGGCGTTGTCGGAGAGGCGGTTGCGCAGGCGGCTCACCAGCAGGTCGATCGAGCGGTCGAACAGCTCCGCGTCGCGGCCCTGGGTGAGGTTGAGCAACTGGTCGCGCGTCAGCACGCGCTGCGGATGGTCGAGGAACACGCGCAGCAGCCGGAACTCCGCGCCGCTCAGCGGCACGATGGTGTCGTGCTCGTCGAGCAGGTGGCGCGCGGTAGTGTCCAGGCGCCAGCGCCCGAACGCGAGCAGGTTGGCCGCCTCGGTGACGCGCAGGTTCGGCGGCAGCATGCGGGTGCGGCGGATCACGCTCTTGATGCGCGCCAGCAGCTCGCGCGGCGAGAACGGCTTCGTCACGTAGTCGTCCGCGCCCATCTCCAGGCCGATGATGCGGTCGGTCTCGTCGTCGCGCGCGGTGAGCAGCACGACCGGCACCGCGCGGTGCTTGCCCGCCCGCAGCGTGCGGCACAGGGTTAGGCCGTCGTCGCCCGGCATCATGATGTCCAGCACCACCAGGTCGAAGGCCGAGCTGTCCAGCTGGGCGAACATGTCGCGTCCGTCCACCGCTGCGCTCGCGCGCAGGCCGTTCTTGCGCAGGTAATCCACCACGCCCGTGCGGATGTCGCGGTCGTCGTCGACGACCAGGATGTTGTCGATGTGGTCCATGCCGTCCCCGGGATCGCGATCAGGTCTTGCCGAGCAGCGCGCGCACGCGGCGCTCGGTCTCGTCGTAGTTTCCCTCGCCGAAGTGGCTGTACACCAGCCGCCCGTCGCGGTCGATCAGGTACAGCGCCGGCCAGTAGCGGTTGCCGTAGGCGTTCCACACCCGGTAGTCGTTGTCGGCCAGCACCGGCCAGTCGATCCTGTACTGCCGCATCGCGGCCTGCAGCGCGGCGGGGTCGCGTTCTTCGTCGTACTCGGGCGTGTGTACGCCGATCACCACCAGGCCGTCGCCGGCGTAGCGCTCGTGCAGCTCGCGCGTGTGGGGCAGCACATGGATGCAGTTGATGCACTCGCGCGCCCAGAACTCCACCAGTACCACCTTGCCGCGCAGGCCGGCCAGGGTCAGCGGCGGCGAATTGAACCAGCGCCCGGCACCGGCGAACTCCGGGGCGGGGCCGGACACGCGCTCCTGCGCGGTGGCGGAAGGCCAGGCTTCGGGCCAGGCGGCGACGCTGGCGGCGGCCAGGGCGGCAAGGACGACGGCGGTGCGAAGCAACGACATGGGGTAATCCTTCGGGATGAACGCGGCGGCGCGCCCGCGCCGCCATGAGGCCTATTGGAACGCCCCGCCTTGTCCCGCGCGTGTCCGGCGCGCGGGCTTTTTGTATCCGAATGTACGGACCGCCGGCGCCGCCCGGTCGGCTGGCGCCAGGGCGTTTGTATCCGAACGTATCGGTCGCGCCGGGCTACACATTGCGTTGCTTTTCGGCCGCCCCGGCGACACAGCCGGGATACGCCGCCGCGGTTTCCTTGGTCCACCGGCCACGAACCCCGTCGCGTCGACGGCACGGCCCACTAAGGAACGCATCCATGAGCACCAACGTCCTCTATACCGGCAAGACCCGCACCACCGGCGGCCGCAACGGCCAATCGCTCAGCGACGACGGTCGCCTGGACATCAAGCTGTCACCTCCGGGCACCTCGGGCACGGGTACCAATCCCGAGCAGCTGTTTGCCGCGGGCTGGTCCGCCTGCTTCATCGGCGCGATGGGATTCGCCGCGCAGGGCCTGGGCGTGCGTCTGCCCGCCGACACCGCGGTGAACGCGGAAGTCGACCTGGGCAACAGCACCGAGCGCGGCTACTTCCTGCAGGCGCGCCTCAACGTGAGCCTGCCGGGCATCGAACCCGACCTCGCGCGGAAGATCGTCGAAGGCGCCCACCAGACCTGCCCGTATTCCAAGGCGACGCGCGGAAACATCGACGTCGTGCTCAACGTGCTCTGACGTCCGCGTCCGGCCCCCCCTCCTCCAGGCATTCCTCCAACCCATCGGGAAACCTTTCCATGCAACGCACGCACGCTTCGCTCGCCGCCATGTTCGCTTTCGGCCTCGCCACCCTCGCCGCCTCGGCTCATGCCGAGGATGCAAAGAAGCCGATGGAGAAATGCTACGGCGTCGCCCTCGCCGGCAAGAACGACTGCGCCGCCGGCCCGGGCACGACCTGCGCCGGCACCTCGAAGACCGACTACCAGGGCAATGCCTGGGTACTGGTCGAGAAAGGCACCTGCACCACGATCAAGACGCCCAAGGGCTACGGCTCGCTGGAGGCGAAGCCGTGACTGCGGCGTCGGCCGCGCCGCGCGGTGTCCGGATCGTTCCCGACGCCGCGCTGCTGCTGGTGGCGCGGCTGGGCATCGCCGCGGTGTTCTTCCAGTCCGGCCGCACCAAGGTCGAAGGCTTCATGACGATCAAGCCGTCCACCTACGACCTGTTCGTCGCCGAGTATGCCCTGCCGCTGATCCCGCCGGACTGGGCTGCGCGGCTCGCCACCGGCGCGGAGCATCTGTTCCCCGCGCTGCTGGTGCTCGGCCTGTTCACCCGCGCGTCGGCGCTGGCACTGCTGGCGATGACCGCGGTGATCGAGATCTTCGTGTACCCGCTGGCCTGGCCTACGCACCTGACCTGGGCCGGCCTGCTGCTGCCGCTGATCGCACGCGGCGGCGGCCGCTGGTCGCTCGACGACTTGCTGCAACGCCGGCGCTGAGCCGACGGCGCGCAGCGACCTCTTCCTCCATCCACTTCCAGGAATATCACCATGCGCACTTTGTCCGGCCTCGCCATCGCCTTGGCCATCGCCACCGGTACCGCCACCGCGGCCGGCGCCACGACCTCTGCCCCGGCGATCAAGAATGTCGTGATCGTGCCCGGCGCGTTCGTCGACGGCTCCGGCTGGCGCGTCGTCCACGACATCCTCATCCACAAGGGCTACAGCGTGACCGTCGCGCAGCCGCGCATCGACACGCTGGCCAACGACGTCGACGAAGTCGCCGACCTGATCCGCCGCCAGGACGGGCCGGTCGTGCTGGTCGGCCACAGCTACGGCGGCGTGGTGATCACGCAAGCCGGCAACCGCGACAAGGTCAAGGCGCTGGTCTATGTCGCCGGCGTGCAGCCGGACGTGGGCGAGAACCTGTCGCAGGTGGTCGGCTCGATGCCTTCGCCCAGCAACGACATCGTGCCGACGCGCGACGGGCACCTGTATTTCGATCCGAAGAAATTCGGCGAGGATTTCGCCGGCGACCTGAGCAAGAACCGCACCGACTTCATGGCTGTCTCGCAGGTGCCCGCCAGCGTCGGCGCCTTCGGCGCCACCCTGCCCGTCGCGGCCTGGCACACCAAGCCGAGCTGGGCCGTGCTCACCACCGAAGACCGCGCGCTGAGCCCCGATCTGCAGCGCTGGATGTACCAGCGCGCGGGCTCGAAGGTCACCGAGGTCAAGGCCAGCCATGCCGTCTACATCTCGCAGCCCGAAGCCGTCGCGAAAGTCATCGAAGACGCCGCCAACGGCGTGCGCTGAATCGCTTTTCCCTATCCACGTCCGAACGGACGCCCCACCAGGAGTACCTCCAATGAACAGCACCATCGCCACCAAGTCCCGCACCGGCTTCGCCGCCGCCGCGGCCCTCGTCGCCCTCGCCGCCGCGTCGCTCGTCTCGCCGGTGAAGGCCGCCGACCAGAACGCACCGAAGCAGGAGCCCGTGCGCTGCTACGGCGTCAACAGTTGCAAGGGCGAAAGCCTGTGCGCGACCGCCAAGCACGACTGCAAGGGCCTGAACGACTGCAAGGGCCAGGGCGTCGTGGTGAAGACCAAGAGCGAATGCCTTTCGGCCGGCGGGACGTTGACGGAGCCGAAATAAGCGCGGCCTTCGGTGAGCGAATCCTTCTCCCCTCAGGGAGAAGGTGCCGTAGGGATAAGGGGCGGGTGCTCGCGGGAGGTTTTCGGCGGAGCGAAGCGAGAAGCTCTGCCGGTTGTCGCGAGCTTCGATGCCTCGCTCCGGGCGGCCCCTCACCCCAGCCCTCTCCCCGGAGGGGAGAGGGAGCAGGGCACTGCCATTACGGGCGCCCGTTCAAAAACCGAGCGCAAGCCCATCCATCAGTTCAGGACCATCGCCATGCACACCGCCATTCCCACCTTCGACGGCTACGGCCTCGGCCTGCGCCGTGAGCACTACCGGGATTTCCTCGACAGCGACGTGCCGGTCGATTTCGTCGAAGTGATCTCGGAGAACTTCATGGTCGATGGCGGCCAGCCGCTGGACATCTTGCGGCGCGTGCGTGAGCGCCATCCCATCGCGCTGCACGGCGTGTCGATGTCGATCGGTTCGGCCGATGGCCTGAACCCCGAGTACCTGCACCGCCTACGCAAACTGGTGGATGCGGTCGACCCGCTGTTCGTCTCCGATCATCTGAGCTGGTCGCGCTTCGAGCAGTTCAACTCGCACGACCTGTTGCCCCTGCCCTACACCGGGGAAACCCTGGACGTGGTCTGCCGCAACATCGCCATGGCGCAGGACGCCCTCGGCCGGCCGATGCTGTTCGAGAACCCGTCCAGCTATATCAGCTTCGCGGCATCCACGATGAGCGAATGGGCATTCCTCGACGCGATGTGCCGCCGCACCGGCTGCGGGCTGCTGCTGGACGTGAACAACATCTACGTCAGCGCGCGCAACCATGGCTGGGACATGGACGCCTATCTGCGGGGGATCCCCGCCGGGCACGTGCGCCAGATCCACCTTGCCGGACATACGCAGGGCGATGAACTGCTGATCGACACGCACGACCAGCCCGTCAACGGCGACGTCTGGGCTCTCTTTGCCAAAGCCGTCGCGATGCTGGGCCCGGTCGCCACCATGATCGAGCGCGATGATGCCATTCCGCCGTTGCCCGATCTCCTCGCCGAACTCGGCCTCGCACGTGCCCTGCGCGAACGCCGTGCGGAACGGGAGGCCGCCTGATGCTCGCGCAGATGCAGAAGGACTTCCGCCACTGGCTGCTGCGCGCCGAAAACGCCGCGCTGGCGGCGGCGATCGATTCGCCGCGCGGGCTGGCCGCCTACCAGAACAACTACCGCTCGCAGCTCGTGCGCGTGTTGCAAGCGAGTTATCCGCAGCTCCTGGCGCGGCTCGGCGAAGATGCGTTCCGGGAAGTCGCCATCCACCATGTGGAACGCCACCCGCCCTCCTCCTGGACCCTGGATGCCTACGGCGCCGATCTGGCCGGCACGCTGCAGGCGATGTATCCGCGGCATCCGGACTTGCGCGAGCTGGCCTGGATCGAGTGGACGCTGGCGGACGTCTTCGTCGCCGCCGACGCACCGGTGCTGGACCCGGGCCGGCTCGACGGCATCGATTGGGACCGCGCCTGCCTGCGCCTGAGTCCGAGCCTGCATCTGCATGCGTTCGCCACGAATGCGATCGACCTGTGGTCGGCCTTGCAGGACGGCGCCACAGTGCCCGAAGCGCAGATGCTCCGCACGCCGGCTCATGCCGTGATCTGGCGCCGGGGATTCGCTTCGCGCCTGCGCGCCGCCGACGCCACGGAACACGTGGCCTTGCTCTCCTTGCGCGACGACGCGCGCTTCAGCGCGCTGTGCGATGCACTGGTCGAACACTTGGGCGAAGACCAAGGCATCGCCCGCGCGGGACACCTGCTCGCGGAGTGGATCGCGTCGGGCATCGTCGTCGCCGTCGAAGCGGGAGATTGAAGAACAGCTACGCGCGAGCGCGCGGACAGGCGGTTTCCAGTACCGCCCGCGCCGCACGGCATCCGCCGCACGGCGCGGGGACGTTCACTTCTTCGCCGCTTCCCGCTGCTTGCGGTATTCCAGCGCCGGCAGGCCGCCCCAGCCCCAGTTCTCGGTCTCCACCTCGTCGATCACGACGAAGGTCGATTCGAGCGGCTTGCCCAGCACGTCCAGCAAGAGTTGGCTGACGCCCTGGATCAGGGCTGCCTTTTCTTCCGCGGTGGCCGCGTTACGGCCGGGGGCCGTGCCTTCGCGGGTGATCTGAATGTTGACGTACGGCATGACGCATCTCCTCTCAGGTGTGGGGAAAGCGGGCCTTCCGGCCCGCTTCGCCGCAGGTCAGTGGCCGGCGCTCTGGCCGCCGTCGACGTGCAGGATCTCGCCGGTGACGAAGCCTGCCCCATCGAGGTACAGCACGGCGTCGACGACGTCGGCGATCTCGCCCATGCGGCCGACCGGATGCAGCGCGGAGAGGAAGCCGTGGGTTTCCGGCGCGTGCATCGGCGTCTTGATCACGCCCGGCGCCACGGCATTCACCCGCACGCCGCGCTTGGCATATTCGATGGCGAGCGACTTCGTCGCCGCATTCAGCCCGCCCTTGGTCAGCGACGCCAGCACCGACGGCACGCCGTCCACCGCGTGGTCGACCAGGCTGGTGGTGATGCTCACCACGTGGCCGCTGCCCTGCTTCTCCATCTCGGCGATGGCCAGCTGCGTGATGTGGAAGAAACCGGTGAGGTTCACTGCGATGTTGCCGGCGTAGTCCTCCGCCGTGAACGCGGTGAACGGCTTGGCGGTGAAGATGCCCGCGTTGTTGACCAGAGTGTCGACACGGCCGAAGCGCGCCAGCGCTTCTGCCACGATGCGCTCGGCTACCGCGCGGTCGGCGATGTCGCCGGGCACGGCGATCACGTCCGGATCGCTCGACGGCTGGATGGAACGGGAGTTGGCGATCACGCGGTAATTGCGATCGCGGAAGGCTTTGACCAGGCTGGCGCCGATGCCCTGCGAGGCACCGGTGACGATGGCGACTTTCTGTTGGCTGTTCATGGTGTGCGTCTCTATGCAAGAAGGAAGGCCGGCGGAGTGCCGAAAGTGGCAACCGCCCGACGCCTTGCAATCTAGGCGCGCACCGGGGATTAGCGAATCCCCGTCAACCGGCAGACATTCTTCCGCGCCGCGGTGGAATCGGCTTGGCCGGCGCCATCTCCACTTCCTTGGCGAAACTGGCGAAGCGCGCGCGCAGGCGCGGCATGGCGAAGTCCACGAACGCGCGCACCTTCGGCACGGACAGCCGTCCATAGGGCGAGACGAGATGCACCGGGATCGGCGCCGGCTCTGCGTCCGCCAGCACGATCTGCAACATGCCCTGCCTGATCTCGGGCGCCACGTGATACGAGAGCAGGCGTGTCACGCCGTGTCCGTCGGCCACCGAGGCGATCGCCGCACGCACGTTGTTGACCACCAGCCGCGGCGCGAATGGCACGGCGCGCGGCACCGAAGAGCCCTCCTGTGGCGGAAAGCTCCACGACTCCGGCCCCATGTGGGTCATGGCGATGATCTGGTGCTTGGCCAGGTCGGCCGGCTCGGCGATGCGCGGATGCGTCGCCAGGTAGCGCGGCGACGCCACCACCACGCGCCGTACCTCGCCGATGCGCTGCGCCACCAGCGTGGAGTCCGGCAGGTGCGTGATGCGCAGCGCCAGGTCCATGCCTTCGTCGACCAGGTTGACCGGCCGTTCCAGCAGATGCAGCCGCACGCTGACTGTGGGGAACTCATCCATGTAGGCGTCCACGATAGGACGCAGGATTTCCACGCCGGAGAACACGGTGGCCGAGATGGTCAGCGTGCCGCGCGGGACCGAGCGCTCGCCGGCGGCGTTGCGGTCCGCCTCCTCCAGGTCCATGAGCACCTTGCGGCACGCGATCGCGTAACGCTCCCCCGCTTCGCTGAGCTTGAGCGACCGCGTGGTGCGATGGAGCAGCGGCACGCCGACATGCGCTTCCAGGAAGGCGATGGCACGGCTCACCGCCGCCGCGGAACGGCCCGTCTTGCGGCTGGCGCCGGCGAGGCTGCCTTCGTCCAGCGCGGCGACGAAGACCTTCATGGCGTCGATGCGATCCATAGGAGCAGCCTCGCGAAAGGGCGATGGAGAATGGCGGGCTGAGTGTCCTACATCCGCAGAACGCGCGGATAGAGCACCACGCCGCCGTCGCGAGGCGCTACCGCTTCGGTGGCGGCGTTGCCTTCGCCTCGCCATTCGTGGCCGGACGACGGTAGATCACGTACAGCCAGAACGCCGTCGGCAACCACCACACCAGCGCGCGCAAGGCGGCTTTCAGCGCGCCGCCCTGTCCGTCAGCCACGTCGTCCCATGCCTGCAGCGTACCCAGACACCCCAGGAACGCCGAAGGAATCACCAGCATCACCCAGGCCCACACGCGCTGGCGACGGCCCGCATGCTTCGTGCGCAGGCCCTCGGCCAGCGAGACCTCGCCGAAGTGCGCCATGAAGGGATCGTAGGTGGAACGCGGCGTGGATATCTCGCGGCGGTAAAGACCCGAATCCGCTTCGTCGAGCGTCATCGCCCGAAGCTCCGGCGGACGCTGCGCGACGGGACGTCCATCGATGGACAGGTCCTGCCAATCGACCTTGCCGCCTTCACGATGTTCCTGGCTCATGCTTCCCTTCCTGGCGCTTTCCGCGATGTGCGCATGATGCATGCGATGACGGGCTGCGTCGCAAAGAAAACGTTCACGCCCCCGCTTCATGGCCACACACGGGGCAATACGCTCACCGACGGCCGGCACGGTCAGTCATGCATGAGTCGGAGCGAGGCCTTACCGCGAAGGCGGATGCGCGCTCAACCTCGCTTCGCGGGCGCGGTGGGCCGCACGTCGGGCCCGGTCAGGCAGCAGATCAGCTTGCGCTCCCTCACCACGAACGTGGCGTCGTCGCCCTTCTCCTGCTCGCCCACGAAGAACAGCAGGCTGCGGTCCTTGCTGCCGGACTTCTTCAGTTCCTTCGCTTCTTCGCTGGCGGTCCGCACTTCCTTCAGCAGCGCATTGCGCTGGCGCGGCGTCCAGTCACCCCAGCGCACTTTCACGCGGTAGGCCTGGCCGGGCTTGCCGTCCTGCCAGACCTTCACGTCGGTCTCGATCAGCGCGTACTCGTCCGTCTCTTCCGGTGCGCGCCAGCCGATCGGACCGTAGAACAGGTGCGGGATCGGATAGCGGATGAGGCGGTCCTGCCTGGCACGCAGACGCCAGACGACCTCGTCGTAGGTGCTGCCGTAGAGGTCGAGAAACTGCAGTGCGCGATGCCGGTCGTTGGGAAAGTTGAGATAGGCGCGGCAGATGTCGCGAAAGCTGGTGGTGATGCGCGGGCGCTGACGGGCGCCCGGCTCCGGCGCCGCGGCCGGCGCACGCCGTCCCGGTCCGCCCTCCGCCGCCGTTCCCGCGCCTGCGGAAGCCGGCGCATCGGCGGGATCGGCCGGCAGCCGAAAGCCCGAAGGCATGTAGCCGGGAAAACTGCCGTCCTCCGCCGTCAGCGAATGCGTGCGCGCCTGCTTGAGCAGGTCCGTCTCGCCGTTGCTCGGGCACCAGGGCGGGCATTTCGGCTTGGCGGCGAAGTGCGCGCGGCGCAGGTTCTCCGGCCGGTACGAGGTGGGATACACCTTCGATCCGCAATCGGGACAGACGAAGCCGTCGGGGTCGATGGGTTCCATCGACCACAGGTCCTCGGCGTCGACGTCCAGGCCGGTGTGAATATGGGTGGCGCGAAACATGGTCGTCCCTCACCTATGCATGGCGACCGGGCGAGACTACCGGAACGCCGGGACCCGGCCCAGGCGCCGCGCGCTGCCGGCCGAGCCCGCGGAGGCAGCCCGCGCACTGTCTCCCGCCTGACCGGAGGAACTTGCACGGCAGCCATCGCCGCCCGCGCACGGCACACTGGCCGCACTGCAGAAGTAAGGAGCCGGACGTGTCGCGTGCCCAAGCCATCCTCGTGCTGTCGCTCGCCATCGCAGGCAGTTTCGCCGCGCGCGCCGACGCGCCATCGCACCGGACCATGACGCCGCCGCGCGCCATCACGCTCTGCCAGCCCCACGCGCCGGGCACGGGAGAGCCGGACGGCTCCGCGCAACACATCCTTGCCGCGGCCGCACGGCACCTCGACGACCGCCCGCACCCGCTTGCCCACGTCCACACCGAAGGCACGCTGCCGCACCAGGGCATCCGCGACGAAAGCATCGCCGCGGAGCGCGACTGGCCGCTGATGCGCCAGGCCGCGCTGGCCTGGCGGCTGAGCGCGGACGCGCGCTACCTGCAGCAGGTGGATGACTACCTGAAGGCATGGACCGGCACGTATCAGCCCGACTTCAATCCGATCGACGAAACCAACCTCGACGGTTTGATCGACGCCTACGTGCTTACTTCGGCCGGGCTGCCGGCGGCGACGCGCGAGGCCACCCGCGCCTGGCTGCGCCGGCTGGGCGAGGGATACATACAGCGTATCCAGGCCTTCCATGATCCCAAGCCCGGCACCGCCACCAACAATTGGCAAAGCCACCGCGTGAAACTAGTGACCCTGGCCGCCGCGGCGTTGGGCGACCCGGCCATGCTCAAGACCGCGCGCGAACTGTTCGAACGCCAGGTCGGCGACAACATCAGGCCCGATGGCGAAGTGATCGACTTCACCGAGCGCGACGCGCTGCATTACGTGGTGTACGACCTGCAGCCGCTGGTGACCGCCGCGCTCGCGGCCAGGCCCTTTGGCGATGACTGGCTGCGCTATGCCTCGCCAAGGGGCGCGTCGCTGGCCGAGGCGCTGGACTGGCTGCGCCCCTATGCGGAAGGCAGCAAGACGCACGAGGAGTTCGTGCATACCCACGTCAAGTTCGACCGCGACCGGGCTCAGGCCGGCGAAAAAGGCTATGGCGGGCCATGGGATCCCAAGAGCGCGACGGCGCTTTACTGGCTGGCCGCCGCGCTAGATCCGGACTATCGCGCCGTCGCGCAGCGCTTGTCGCCCGCGCCGCCCGACTGGATCGGCGCCTGCTCGTACGGCCAGTAAGGCCCAGGCCCGCAGAGCATGACCGGCGGGGCGCGTCGGCGGGCGCGCGCTCTGCTACCTTCCGGCGGTCACCACCACGCCAAGGTCCGCCATGTCCCGCCTCGCCCCGCGCCTGCTCGGCCTCTCCCTGCTCTGCCTCCTCGCCCTGCCCGCCCTGGCCGACACGCCGCCGGCCACCAAGTCGGCCACGCCCAAGGAACTGCTGGAGAAATCCAAGCCCGACGAATGGCGCAAGCCGGACCCGAACAACCTGCTGGAGATGCGCCTGCCCCAGGGCAAGGTGCTGATCGAGCTGGCGCCGGACTTCACCCCGCTGCATGCGGACAACATCCGCACCCTGGTGCACGAGCATTACTTCGACGGCCTGGCGATCATTCGCGTGCAGGACAACTTCGTCACGCAGTGGGGCGATCCGGAAGACGACGACAAGGGCGACAAGAGCAAGCTGCGCTCGCTCGGCAAGGCGAAGAAGACCGTACCCTCGGAGTACACCCGCCCGATCGACGCGAAGCTGCCGTGGACCGCGCTGCCGGACGGCGACGTCTACGCGCCGGAAGTCGGCTTCGTCAACGGCTTTCCCGCCGCGCGCGACAAGCGCAGCGGCCAGGAATGGCTGACGCATTGCTACGGCGCCGTCGGCGTGGCGCGCGACGTCGGGCCGGAAACCGGCAGCGGCAGCTCGCTCTACGCGATCATCGGCCAGGCGCCGCGCGGCCTGGATCGCAACCTGGCGGTGGCCGGACGCGTATTGCGCGGCATGGAGTTCCTGTCCGCCTTCCCGCGCGGGACCGGGCCGCTGGGTTTCTATGAAAAGCCCGAACAGCGCACCGTCATCCAGTCGATACAGCTCGCTTCGGACATGCCGGCGAGCGAGCGCCCGAAGATCGAAGTGTTGAAGACAGACAGCGCGACGTTCGCGGCGCTGATCGAGGCCAAGCGCAACCGGCGGGATGATTTCTATCGGGTGCCGGCGGGGAAGATCGATTTGTGCAGCATCAATATCCCGGTGCGTGAAGCGAAGCCATAACGGATGACGCAGGCACGGCATGGGCCGGATGGCATCCAAGCCTCCGGCGCCATCCGTGCTCGATGCACCGTCGCGACACGCGCTCCACCGCCTCAGTAATGCCGCGCGAACGCCTCCACCACTTTCGTCATCGCCTCGCGCCAGCGCGCGCGCAATTCCGGCGTCAGCTCGATTTCGTACTCGTCGATGGTGGCCAGCAGGCTTTCCACCCAGCAGCGGTAGAGCGCCGGTTCGACTGGGGCGCGGCCGGCGCGCGAGTGCACGTCGATCATGTGCTTCATCGGGCGCTCCACCATGGAGCTGCCGGAGGCCCAGGAGATCGCCATGCTGATGCCACGGCGCAGCGCGAGGCGCTGGCCGCGGAAATCCGTGCGCTCGAACATCGGGGGAATCGCCGGGTGGCTGGCGAGCAGGATTTCGTAGAAGCGCTCGATGAAGCCATGGCGGCGCAGGCAGCGGCCGAAGCTGACCTGCAGGTCGTCGTAGTTCGGGGCCGGGCTCGGCGGCTTGAGCGCCTGGGCCCTGGAAGCGGACTTGAACATGGGGAAGCCTTCCGTGCGGGG
This sequence comes from Dyella sp. BiH032, assembly GCF_031954525.1. Lineage (NCBI taxonomy): Bacteria > Pseudomonadati > Pseudomonadota > Gammaproteobacteria > Lysobacterales > Rhodanobacteraceae > Dyella > Dyella sp. BiH032. The sequence continues at coordinate 1,721,143 of NZ_CP134867.1, read as the reverse complement.
ACGGCGCAGTGTGCTGCGGCCCCACGCGAGGCGATTTGATCTGGATCAGCCCGGCGCGACAGCGTGAATCGGTCCTGAGCGCGAGCCGCCGCGCATACACAATTTTTTCGCGCCTGCGGTTATCTGTCGCGGACGGAAGGAGCGCGCTCCGTCCGGCGCGCGGGAGAAAGGCATGAAGCGGAGCCGCAAGGTGCTGCTGTGGATCGTCGGCGTACTGGTGGCCTTGCTGGCCATCGCGGTCGTGGTGATCGCCACGTTCGACTGGAACCGCGTGAAGCCGACCGTCAACGAAAAAGTGAGCCAGGCGATCGGCCGGCCGTTCGCGATCCAGGGCGACCTCAGCATGGTCTGGCGGCGAGAACCCGGCGAGAGCGGGCTGGGCGGCCTGCTGCCGTGGCCGGAGCTGATCGCACGCGACATCCGCATCGCCAACCCCGAGTGGGCAAAGCAACCGCAGTTCGCCCAGCTGGACGCGGTGCGCGTGCGCGTGTCGCCGCTGCCGCTGCTGGCGCACCGTATCGTGATTCCCAGCGTGCAGCTGGAACATCCGGTAGTGGACCTGGAACGCCAAGCCGCGGACAAGGCCAACTGGACGTTCGCGTTCGGCCAGAGCGACCAGCCTTCGTCCTGGAAGATGGACCTGCGAGCGATCGGCTTCGATCGCGGGCTGATCGGCTACGACGACGCAGTGAGCAAGGTGAAGCTGCAGGTCGCCGTCGAACCTTTGCAAAAGGCCATCCCGTTCGACGAAATCCTCAAGCAGCAATCGGACGATGCGCGCGACCAGGCCGCACGCACCGCCGGCGGCGCCGCGCGCAAGGCGCTGGCGGCGGCGAAAGACAAGGACGAGGACAAGGTCGATGCGAAGGCGTCTCGCACGGCCTACCTGTTCGCGTGGCAGGCCACGGGCAGCTATCAGGGAGCGCCGCTCCAGGGCAACGGCAAGACCGGCGGCGTGATCGCGCTGCAGGACACGGACCGTCCCTTCCCCGTGCAGGCCGACGTGCACATCGGCGACAGCCACATCGCCCTGGTCGGCACGCTGACCGACCCGCTGCACCTGGGTGCGCTGGACGTGAAACTGTGGTTCTCCGGCACCAGCATGGCCAAGCTGTATCCCATCACTGGACTGACCCTGCCGGACACCCCGCCTTACGCGACCGAAGGCCACCTCACCGCGCAGCTGGGACGCGCCGGCAGCCACTATACCTATCGCAATTTCCGCGGCCGCGTGGGCGGCAGCGACTTGGCCGGCAACCTGGATTTCGTCACCGGAGGCGCGCGGCCCAAACTCAGCGGCACGCTGCGTTCGCAGCTGCTGCAGTTCGCCGACCTGGCGCCGCTGATCGGCGCGGATTCCAACGCGGAGAAACAGCGCCGCGGCGACGCCACGCCGCAGCCGGCGGACAAGGCGCTGCCGGTGGAACCGTTCCGCACCGATCGCTGGAAGGCGATGGATGCCGACGTGCGCTTCACCGGCGCGCGCATCGTGCGCGGCGAAGCGCTGCCGATCGACTCGCTCGATACGCACGTGACGCTGGACAACGGCGTGCTGCTGCTCGATCCGCTGGACTTTGGCGTGGCCGGCGGACGCATCGGCAGCACCATCCGGCTGGATGGCAGCCAGGCGCCATTGCGTGGCGCGATGAACATCCGCGCACGCGGACTGAAGCTCAAGCAGCTGCTGCCCACCGTGCAGGCGATGAACGCCAGCTTCGGCGAGATCAACGGCAATGCCGACCTCAACGCGCGCGGCAACTCCGTCGCGGCGTTGCTCGGCAGCGCCAACGGCGAACTCAAGCTGCTGATGAACGATGGCGCCATCAGCAAGAACCTGTTGGAGACCGCCGGCCTCAACGTGGGCAACATCGTCATCGGCAAGCTGTTCGGCGACAAAGTGGTGAAGATCAACTGCGCCGCCACCGACCTCGCCGCCACCGACGGCGTATTTGATTCGCGGCTGTTCGTGTTCGACACGGAGGATGCGCTGATCAACGTCGAGGGGAAGGTGAACTTCGGCACCGAGAAGCTGGACCTGATCGTGCGCCCGCACAGCAAGGGCCTGCGCGTGTTCACCCTGCGCTCGCCGCTGTACGTGCGCGGCACGCTGAAGAACCCCGACGTCGGCGTGCAGACCGGCCCGCTACTGCTGCGCGGCGGCGGTGCTGTCGCGCTGGGCGTGTTCGCCGCGCCGGCGGCCGCCCTGGTACCGCTGGTCGTGGCCAGCCAGGGCGACAAGCCGAACACCTGCCAACAGGTGCTGCAGCAGTTGCGCAGCGGTAAGCTGCCGGCTGGAAAGACATGAATTCAATGACTTAGGAATGTCACCTGGTCTTCGGGGACGGAGCGCGGGTACTTGCATTCGATATTCTTACGATATATCGTGAGCGCCAACTTACGATATATCGGAATACAGCCATGCGCAGCCCACGCGAGTTCTTTCATGCCCTCCGCGCCTACCACCACATGCATCACCACCTGCATGAGCGCGGCCGGCACGGCTTCCGTCCGTTCGGCTTCGAGGAGCCGGAGATGTCCTGGACGGACGGCGACCACCACCATCGCCACGCCGGACGCGGCCATCCCTTCGATCGCTCGGGCGGCGACTTCTTCGCCGAATGGGCGGGCCTGCGCGGCGGCGGACGGCGCGGCGGTGGCGGACGCATGTTCGGCCATGGCGATCTCAAGCTGCTGCTGCTGGCGCTGATCGAACAGCAGCCGCGCCACGGCTACGAACTGATCCGCATCATCGAGGAAATGTTCCACGGCCACTACACGCCGAGCCCGGGCGCGATCTACCCCACGCTGACCATGCTCGAGGAACTCGGCCATGCCCAGGTGGAGAACGAACAGGGCGGGCGCAAGCTCTATGCGATCACCGACGCGGGCCGCGCCTTCCTGGAAGAAAACCGCACCGCCGTGGACGCGGTGATGAGCCGCACCGAGGCCAGTGCGCGCATGGCCGCGAAGATGTCGATGCCCATGGCCGTGCGCCACGCGATGCACGCGCTCAAGCACGCCCTGCTGATGCGCGGCACGGAATGGACCAAGGCCGAAACGCAGCGCGTGGCCTCGATCCTCGAGAAGGCCGCCGCCGACATCGCTGCAGGGTCGCGCCGTGAATGAAGCGCCCGCCGGCATGGAAGCCTGGGAGGCGCGCTGCAAAGCGTCGGGGCTGGCGGTGACCGCGCCACGTCGCGCGGTGCTGCGCGCCTTGCTGGAACGGGACGGCGTCGATGCCGTCGAGCTGTTGCAGCACGCCCGAGCCCACCACGCGGGCACGAGCGTCGGCACGGTGTACCGCTTCATGCGCGAGCTCGAACGGTTGGGGCTCGTACGCGCCGAAGCGCAGCCGCATGGGCGGTTGCGCTGGCACGCGCATGCGCCGCCGGACGAGCTGCGCCCGCTGCTGGCGCAGTTGCGCGAGTTCGTCGCCCGGCTGGAAACGCTCATCGCGGCAAGCCATACCGGCTCCGTCTGATCCGCGCTACGCGCGAATGCATTCCCCCGGCGCCACGCCCTCGGCTAGCCACCCGGTTCCCGCCCTGCCTCGCGGCAGGCCGTCTCTCTCCGTATCCGAGGTACCCATGTCTCTTCACGAATCCCGCAGGGTGCAGCACGAAGTCCGCTTCCGGCAGTTGCAGGTGCTGCACACCGAACGGCTCACCCCGCACATGCAGCGCGTCGTTCTCGGTGGGCCGCAGCTGGAAGATTTTCATAGCGGCGCGCCGGACGACCATGTGAAGCTGTTTTTCCCCAACGACGCCGGCGAACTGGTTTTTCCCAAGCGCGGCCCGCAGGGGCTGGAGTTTCCGCCGGGCGTCGAACCCTCGCCAATACGCGACTATACGCCGCGCCACCATGATGCCGCGCGCGGCGAACTGACGGTGGACTTCGTGCTGCATGGTGATGGCCCCGCATCCACCTGGGCGGCCTCAGCGAAAGCGGGCGACATGCTCGGCGTCGGCGGCCCGCGTGGCTCCTTCGTCGTGGCGAACGACTTCGACCATTACGTGCTGGTCGCCGACGAAACCGGCCTGCCGGCCATCGGACGATGGCTGGAGGAAATGCCCGCCGCCGCTCGCGCCACCGTGCTGGTGGAAGTGCCCGACGCGTCGGATCGCCAGTTGCTTTTCACCGAAGCGGCGTGCGACGTGCGATGGCTGGAGCGCGATGGCGTGGACGGCGCCACCAGCACCTTGCTGGAAGATGCATTGCGCGGTCTTTCGATCGAGGGCGACACGTTCTACTGGATCGCCGCCGAATCGCGGCGCGCACGCACCATGCGGCTGTCCCTCGCCGAACGCGGCGTGCCGAAAGAATGGGTGCGGGCGACCGGCTATTGGAAGGCCGACGGGACGGACGACGAGGACGAGTAACCGCCCGGCTCCCTCTCCCCCGCCGGGGAGAGGGTTGGGGTGAGGGGCCGGGCGGAGCGCAAGGTTGAAGGCTCGCCCGAACCTGTTGACGAACAGCTCGCAGGCACGAACCTTTGGGCAAGCCCTGTCCCCTCACCCCGCCCTCTCCCCGGAGGGGAGAGGGAGAAGTGAAGTGACGCGGACGAACAAGTTACCTCATCAGCTCCCTCTCCCCCGCCGGGGAGAGGGTTGGGGTGAGGGGCCGGGCGGAGCGCGAGGTTGAAGGCTCGCCCAAACCTGTTGACGAACAGCTCGCAGGCACGAACCTTTGGGCAAGCCCCGTCCCCTCACCCCGCCCTCTCCCCGAAGGGAGAGGGAGAAGTGAAGTGACGAGGAAGAACAAGTCGCCTCATCAGCCCCTCTCCCCGCCAGGGCGAGGGATAAGTGTTGTTCGCGGCTAGAATGCCCGTTCCTCTCCGGCCGTCCCTCCATGCAAGCCGTCACGCGCGCCCGCCTGCAGATCCATTTCTGCGTCCTGCTCTGGGGCTTTACCGCCATCCTGGGCAAGTTGATCACCCTGCCCGCGCTGCCGCTGGTGTGGTGGCGCATGCTGATGGTGTCGGGTTCGCTACTGCTGATCGCCAAGGTGCGGCGCGGATGGAAGGCGATGCCGGCGCGGTTGCGCTGGGCATATGCGGGCATCGGTGCGCTGGTGGCCCTGCACTGGCTGACGTTCTACGCGGCGATCAAACTGGCGAACGCCTCGGTGGCCGCCACCTGCATTGCGCTGGGGCCGGTATTCCTCGCCCTTGTCGAACCGTGGATCGCCGGACGCAAGTTCGATCCGCGCGAGCTGCTCATCGGTGTGGCGGTGGTGCCGGGCGTGGCTCTGGTGGCGGGCGGTGTGCCGGCCGACATGCGGATCGGCATCGCGGTGGGCACGCTGTCGGCGTTGCTGGTGGCGCTGTTCGGCGCACTCAACAAGCGCTTTGTGCATCATGCCGATCCGCTCACGGTCACCTGCATCGAACTGGGCACCGGCACGCTTTTCCTCACCCTGCTCGCTCCAGTGCTTCCCGGTGTCGCGTTCGCCCTGCCCGGCGCGCACGATGCGGCTCTCCTGGTAGTGCTTGCCTTCGGCTGCACGCTGCTGCCGTTCGCGCTGGCGCTGGTGGCGCTGCGCCACATGAGCGCGTTCGGCACGCAGATGGTGACCAACCTGGAGCCGATCTACGCGATCGTGCTGGCGATGCTGATGCTGGGCGAGCAGCGCGAGCTGGACGGCAAGTTCTATCTCGGCGTGGCGATCATCCTCGCCGCCGTGTTCGCGCATCCCCTGCTCCATCGCCGGCGCGAGGGAACGGCGCAGCCGGAACTGCTCGGCACCGCCGAGAGCCACAACGTCGTCGATTGACGCTCAGCTCGCGTCGGCCTGCAGCAGGTCGATGAAGGCGCGCACCTTGGCCGGCGCCTTGCGGCCCGGATACACCGCGTGCACGCCGCCCTCCGGCAAGCGGTACTGCGCCAGCAGCGCGACGAGGCTGCCGGCGCGGATGTCTCCCTCCACCAGGTAGTCCGGCAACACCGCGAGCCCGGCGCCGGCCAGTACCAGGCTGCGCACGGCCGACGCCGTATTGGCCTGCGCATGCGCGCGCGGGCGGACCGTGCGGCGCGCGCCGTCGCGCGCGGTGAAGGTCCAGCGCAAGGGCGCTGGCAGCGCGGACATGGCGATGGCGGGATGCGCGGCCACGTCCTCCGGCCGGCGCGGCGTACCGCGTTCGGCGAGATAGGCCGGCGCGGCTACCAGCAGTTGGCGGAAGTCGCCGATGCGGGTCGAGCGCAAGCTGGAATCGCGCAGCCATCCGCCGCGAATGGCCAGGTCGAAACGCTCGGCGATCACATCGATGATGTGGTCGCTGAGCACCAGGTCCACCTGCACCGCCGGATACTGCTGCATGAAACGTGTGAGCTTGGGCACCAGCACGGCGGTGCCGTAATCGAGCGAAGCGGTAAGGCGCAACGTGCCGCGCGGCGTGTCGCGACTTTCGCCGACGCGCTCGATGGCGGCATCCGCCTCGGCCAGGATGCGCACGCAATCGGCATGGAAGGTGGCGCCGGCCTCGGTGAGCGCCATGCGCCGCGTGCTGCGCAGGAGCAGGGTCACGCCCAGTTCCTGCTCCAGCCGCGCGAGGTGCTGGCTGACCATCGCCTTGGTCATGCCCAGCTCTTCCGCCGCATGCGTAAAGGAACCGGCGCGCACCAGCGCCGCGAAGACGGCCAGCCGGTTGAGATTGACGTCGTTCGCCATGGCAGATTCCCAGCTATTGTCAACTCAAACTTTACAGTGATTTCTAGGTTGATACGTATATCGATATCAATGCTTGGCGCATCCTATGTCGGTCGCGAGGCATGCGGCCTCGCTTTCGACATTCCCACAGGAGATGGCTCAATGAAGATCGCACTGTTCGGCGCCACCGGTCATATCGGCCAGGGCATCCTCGATGAAGCGCTGTCGCGCGGCTACGACGTGGTCGCGGTGGTGCGCGATCCGGCGCGCCTGCCGCAGAAGAACGCCAGGCTCACCGTCGTCACCGGCGACGTGGCCAAGCCCGATACCTGGCTCGATGCCATGCACGGCGCCGATGCGGCCGTAGCCAGCCTCTCCGCGCGCCGCGACCAGGACTTCGCCACGGTGCCCGGCAACGCCCGCATCCTGCTGGACAACCTGCCCAAGGCCGGCGTGCCGCGGCTGTTCTGGGTGGGCGGCGCGGGTACGCTGGAAGTGGCGCCGGGCAAGCGCGTCATCGACGACCCGCACTTCCCCGCCATGTGGAAGCCGGAGGCCGAGGCACAGGGCAAGGCGCTGGACGTGTTCCGCGCCAGCGCGGGCCAACCGGTATGGACCTACATCAGCCCCGCCGCGCTGATCGAGCCGGGCGAGCGCACCGGCAAGTACCGCGTGGGCGGCGAGCAGCTGCTGGTGGATGGCGAGGGCAATAGCCGCATCTCGATCGCGGACTATGCCGTGGCCTTGCTGGATCGCGTCGAAAAGCAGGATGCGGCGAACCAGCGCATCACCGTCGCGTACTGATCCGCGCGCTCTTCCAAGCGTCAGCTTCTGCGACGAACGGCACCGGCGGAAGCACCGGTGCCGTTCGCTTTCCGGCCCGACGCTTCAGTGCTGGTGACCAGCACTCGACGGCGCGGCCGGCGCCGATTCGTCGTCGTGGTGACCGTCGTGGTCGTGCGCATCGTGGTCATGCGCGTCGTCGGCAGGCCCATCATGCTCGCCGTGGCCGTGATGATGCCCACCGCCGTGACCGTTGTCGCCGGCCGATCCCGCCATGGCTTCGAATGCCGCTTCATCCTGCTTCGGCAGTACTTGCAGGAACGCCACCATGTCCCAGATGGCGGAATCGTCGTGGCTGCGCCCCCAGGCCGGCATGCCGCTCATCTTGATGCCGTGCTTGATGGCCCAGAATGCCTGCGCGGGATCGCCGATGCCGCCGCGCGCCAAGTCCGGCGGCTGCGGATACAGGCCCTTGCGCAGCTCCGTGTCGCGCATGCCCGGCGTGAGATGGCAGGCGGTGCACATCTCGGCGTAATGCTCCGCGCCGCGGCGGATGCGCGCGGGGTCATCGAGCGCCGGCACGGCGATGCCCGCCGCCTGCTTCGCCACGGAACGGTCGCGCAGCACGCCCACGGCGCGTTCGGTCAGCGACCAGTGCGGCTGGTCCGCGCCGATCGGATAGACACCCGAATAAACAAAGGCCGCAGCAGCGATGACTGCCAGCAGCAAGAACAACAGTACAGCTCTCATCGCGTATCCCTCCCTCAGAACCAGAGTCGTATGCCGGCCACCCACGCCGTTTCCCTACGCGGGAAGCTGGTGGACTCGCCGAAGCGGCGCGTGTGGTCCACGCCGACGTAGGGCGCGAAGCGGCGGCTGAATTCGTAGCGCAGGCGGAGCCCCGCCTCCGCGTTGGACAAGCCGGAGCGGATGCCGCGGCGTGGATCGTCCTTGCCATAAACATTGAGTTCCAGCTTCGGCTGGAGTATCAGCCGCTGAGTGAAGCGCAGGTCGTAGCTGGTTTCCAGGCGCAGCGCCGTGCGGCCCTGCGGACCGGCGTAGAACGTCGCCTGCGTTTCGAACCAGTACGGCGCCAGGCCCTGCACGCCGAAGGCCAGCCATTGGCGGTCCGGACCGTGCCCGAAGTCGTGGCGGACGCCGAGCTGCCAGTCCCAGAAGGTGCTGAAGGCATGGCCCCACAGGACCTCGGCGCGCGCATCCTCCGTGCCTTCCGCGCCGCGCTCCCCTTCGGTGCGCAGCCACACGCGGTTGGTGTCGCTGCCCCACCAGCCTTCGGCTTCCCACGCGGTGGCGTAGTCGCCGCCGACGCCGCGCGTGCGTTCGAGCCGGTCGAACAGCCACATACCGCGCTTGGCCAGGTCGTCCATCTGCATCATCTCCACCATGTGTTCCGGCGCCATGGGCGCGGGCTGGTGCTGCGGAGGCGGAGGCGGGACGTGGTCGTTCGGCGGCAGTGGCGGCTGGGCGGGCATGCTCATGTCCATGGGCATGTCGTGGCCGGCATGGTCCTGCGCTTGCGCGTGGTCCGTGTGCGCATCGGCCGGCTGCATGCCCGGCATGTCGTGCATGTCATGCGCACCGTGCGCGTCCTTCGCATTACCCGCGGGCTTCTTGGCGGGCTTGGCCGGCGTCGACGGGCGGTGATGTTCGTGGCCGGACATGCTCATGCCGTCCTGCGCGCACGCGAGCCAGGGCATGGCCAGCAGCAGGACGGCGAAAGCGTTGCGTGCGGTCTTCATGCCACCACCACCTCGCGGAACATGCCCGCCTCCATGTGGTAGAGCAGATGGCAGTGGTAAGCCCAGCGGCCCAGCGCGTCCGCATTGACGCGGTAGCTGAGCTGCTGCGCCGGCTGCACCACCACGGTGTGCTTGCGCACCTGGAACTGGCCGTGCTCGTTCTCCAGCTCGCTCCACATGCCATGCAGGTGGATGGGGTGGGTCATCATGGTGTCGTTGACCAGGGTGACGCGCACGCGCTCGCCGTGCTTCAGGCGCAGCGGCTCGGCATTGGAAAAGCGCGTGCCGTCGAACGACCACAGGTAGCGCTCCATGTTGCCGGTGAGGCGCAGGGTCAATTCGCGATCCACGTCCGCCGAGATTGGCGCGTTGACGGCGTGCAGATCGGCGTAGCTGAGCGCGCGCCGGCCGGTGTCGCGCAGGCCCACGCCAGGATCGTCGAGATTGCGGCGCGGCTGCGGCACGCGCATGTCCACTTCCACGCCAGTCTTGAGCGCCGGCATGGCGTGGCTCATGCCCATGCCCATCCCCGACATATTCATGCCCGACACGTTCATGCCCGCCATGTCGTGCGTGGCGCCGCCATGTGCGCCGTGATCCATCGACCCCATCATGTCGCCCATGCTCAACAGGGGCCGCGGGTCGAGCGGCGGCACGTCCGCCGTCATGCCGGCGCGCGGCGCCAGCGTGGCGCGGGCGTAGCCGGTGCGGTCCATGCTCTGCGCGAAGATGGTCCAGGCGCGGTCGGCGGACGGTTCCACGATCACGTCGTAGGTCTCGGCCGTGCCGATGCGGATCTCGTCCACGGTGACCGGTTCCACCGGCTGGCCGTCGGCGGCCACCACGGTCATCTTCAGGCCGGGAATGCGCACGTCGAAGAAGGTCATCGACGAGCCGTTGATGAAGCGCAGGCGCAGCTTCTCGCCCGCGTCGAACAGGGCGGTCCAGTTGCCGGCCGGCGTGCGGCCGTTGGCGAGGTAGGTGTAGGCCATGGCGGAGACGTCCGCGAGGTCCGTGGGGTCCATGCGCATCTGCTGCCACATGCGCCGCTCGGCCAAGGCCTGCGAGAGGCCCTGGCGGCTGGCATCGCGCAGGAAATCGCCGGCGGTGCGCTTGCCGATGTTGTAGTAGTCGCTCTGCTTCTTGAGGTTGGCGTAGATCCGCTCGGGGTCGGTGTCGGTCCATTCGCTGAGCAAAATGACGTGCTCGCGCTGCGCCGGATACAGTTCGCCCGCGCGCGGTTCGATCACGATCGGACCGTACAGCCCGGTCTGCTCCTGGAAGCGCGAATGGCTGTGGTACCAGTAGGTGCCGGCCTGGCTCACGGTGAAGCGATAGAGATACTCGCCGCCCGGCGGGATGCCGTCGAAGCTGATGCCGGGCACGCCGTCCATGTCCGCCGGCAGGATGATGCCGTGCCAGTGGATGGAACTGGTCACCGGCAGGCGGTTGCGCACGCGCAGGGTGATGGTGTCGCCCTGGCGCCAGCGCAGCAGCGGCGCGGGGAGCTGCCCGTTGACCACGGTCGCCATGCGCCGGCGGCCCGTGAAGTCGACCGGCAGCTCGCCGATCTCCAGCTCGAAATGGGTGCCGCTCAGTTCGACGCGCGGCGCGACGGCAGCCGGCATTTGCGCCAACGCATCGCCGCGCCACAGGCCGAGGCCGGCGGCCACGCCGCCCAGGGCCAGCCCCTGCACGAAGCGCCGGCGCGGCAGATGGATGCCGCGTGGGTCTTGCTTGTTCATCGAATGACTCCGTCATGCTCGTGCCTGCCGTGCAGGCATGGAAAAGGACGGCCGCCTGGCAGCCGCGCCATGCACGGAGTCAGGCCGAGGGTGGCCTCAAGGGAGGCTTGGACGGCGGTTGCGGCGCTTCCTCGTCGCCCCTAGGCATACCCAAGCGCGATGGCGCGGGATGGCCGGCGGTCACCAGGGATACGCCGGGCAGGTTGGCGGGAATGTGAGCGCAGGTGCAGTCGGAGGCCCAATGACCGGCGCCATGGTCGTGGGACGCGTGCTGCGGCATGTCGTCCATGCCCGCATGGCCGTCCATCGCCATGGCCTTGGCCGCCCCGCCCTGCATGGCCTCGCAGCAGCCGCCGGAGGCCCAGGCCATGCTTGCCATCAGCAGCCACGCGCACAGCGCCAGCGCGAACAGCGCACGCGATCGGCGGAGCGATGGGAGAAGATGGCGCAGCATGGGCGGCAGGATGCCAGCGGGCCATCGGGGGGACAACTCTGGAGAAGGGTTCATGCGCCCTCGCAGGACGGAATTTCGCCGAGGGGCCACTTCGCCTCGGCCATCCCCACTACAATCGCCCCGATGAATTACCGCCACGCCTACCACGCCGGCAATTTCGCCGACGTTCTCAAGCACGCCGTGCTGTTCGCGCTGATCGAGGCGCTCAAGGCCAAGCCGACGCCCTTCTGCGTGATCGACACGCACGCCGGCAGCGGCTGCTACGCGCTCGACGGTGCCGAGGCCGGCAAGACCGGCGAGTACAAGGACGGCATCGCGCGCCTGCTGTTCCCCGATCTGCACCAGGGCGCGCACGTCGGCCCGCTGCCGCCGTTGCTGCGGCACTGGCTGGACAGCGTGCTTGCCCTGCCCGGCAACGAGAACGGCCTGCGCCTGTACCCCGGCTCGCCGTTGCAGGCCGCCGGCGCGATGCGCGCGGAGGACAGTGCGCAGCTGTGCGAACTGCATCCGGAAGAAGCCGCTCGCTTGCGCGAACTGTTTCACCGCGATCATCGCGTGCACGTGCACGAACGCAACGGCTACGAAGCGCTGAAGGCGCTGCTGCCGCCGAAGGAAAAGCGCGGCCTGGTGCTGATCGATCCGCCGTACGAAGCGCAGGAAGCGGAATACCGGGTGATCGAGCGGGCGCTGAAGGCTGCATTGCTGCGCTGGCCGACCGGCGTCTATGCGGTGTGGTATCCGATCAAGCTGCGCAGCCAGGTGCAGCCGTTCCTGCGCTGGGTGCAGCACAGCGGCGTCAAGCGCGCGTTGCGCGCGGAACTGCTGGTGCGTCCGGACGATTCGCCGCTACGCCTCAACGGCTCGGGCATGGTCGTGCTCAACGCGCCGTGGAAGCTGGACGAGGCCTTGCGCGAGCCGCTGCGCGCACTGGGCCGCCTGCTGTCGCAGGAACGCCCGGCCACTTGGCACCTCGACTGGCTGATCGCCGAAACCGCCGGCTGAAACGGGGGCGGGCGGCGCTATCGCAGGAACTTGCCGGCGGCTAAGCTTGGCGCCGCCGAACGCGAACAGGAGACCGTCCATGCGCACCATCGCTTCCCCGCTGCTCCGCCTGGCGGCCGCTGCGTCGCTGCTCGCCCTGGCCGCCTGCGCGCCGGCGCCGATCTACAAGGCGACCGGCACCATCGCCGCAGCGCCGTTCAATGTGGCCGAGGCGCCTGAGCGTTATGCCAATGCACCGGTCGTCTGGGGCGGCCGCGTCGTCGCCGTGCACAACCTGGCCGATCACAGCGAGATCGAAGTGCTGGCCTACCCGCTGGACGGCTCGCAGCGGCCGAAGGCGAACGACAGCGGCCTGGGCCGCTTCATCGCCACCATGCCCGGCTATGTGGAGCCGATGGATTATCCGCCCGGCGCCTTGATGACCCTCGACGGCCAGATCGCCGGCAGCCGCGCCGGCAAGGTCGGCGAAGCGCCGTACGTGTTCCCGCTGGTGAAGGTGAACCAATCGCACGTCTGGACGGCCAGCGAACTGAGCAGCGGCAAGAACAACGTGCACTTCGGCGTAGGCGTGGGCGTCGGCATCCGCTGACGCGCGCTTCGCGGCCGCTCCTTCATCCTGTCGCTCCATCCACCACAGAACTCTCCAGGGAAGAACCGATGTCCGGTCACGCGAATTCGGCGAAGGCGATCTTTCTGGCGCTGGGCGCCAACTTCGCCATCTTTGTCAGCAAGCTCGCCGCGGCGATCTTCACCGGCTCGGGCGCGATGCTGGCGGAGGCGATCCATTCGCTGGCCGATTGCGGCAACCAGGGCCTGCTGCTGCTCGGCATGCGCCAGGCTCGGCGCGCGCCGAGCGAGGAATATCCGCTGGGCTGGGGCCGTGCGTTGTACTTCTGGTCGCTCCTGGTGGCGATCCTGCTGTTCAGCGTGGGCGGCATGTTTTCGGTCTACGAAGGCGTGCACAAACTGAGTGCGCCGGAACCGCTGCAGCGTCCGTGGCTGGCGGTGGGCGTGCTGGTGTTCGGCATCGTGATGGAAGGCATCTCGATGCGCGGCTGCATGCAGGAAGTGAACAAGGCGCGCGACGGCATGGGGCTGTGGCAATGGTTCCGCCACACGCGTTCCAGCGAGCTGCTGGTGATCTTCGGCGAGGACCTCGCCGCCCTGCTCGGCCTGGTGCTCGCGCTGCTGGCGATCGTGGCGACCATGCTCACCGGCAACCTGATGTTCGACGCACTGGGCACCATCGCCATCGGCGTGCTGCTGATCGTGGTGGCCGTGGCGGTGGCGGTGGAAGTAAAGGCGCTGCTGATCGGCCAGGGTGTGGAGCCGCGCCGGCGCGAAGAGCTGCTGTCATTCCTCAATGCGCGCCCGGAAGTGGACGTGGTGCTGAACCTGATCACCCTGCAGCTCGGGCCGGAAGTGATGGTCTCGGTGAAGGCGCGCATGGCGCCCGCGGCGGACAACCTCGCGCTGGTGCAGAACATCAACGCGGTGGAACGCGCCATGAAAGCGCAGTTCCCCGACGTGGCGTGGAGCTTCTTCGAGCCCGATATCGCCGACTGAGCGGATCGCTCACTTGCGTTGCAACAGGTCCCACTTGTTGCCGTAGAGGTCCTGGAACACCACCACGGTGCCGTAGGCCTCTTCGCGCGGCTCTTCGCAGAATGTGCAGCCCGCGGCTTTCATGCGTTCGTAGTCGCGCCAGAAATCGTCGGTATGAAGCAGCAGGAACACGCGTCCGCCAGCCTGGTGGCCGATCGAGGCACGCTGTTCCTCGTTCGCGGCGCGCGCCAGCAGCAGGCGGGTCTCGGCGGAACCGCGCGGGGCCAGGATCACCCAGCGCTTTTCTTCGTCCAGGCGGGTGTCTTCGACCAGTTCGAAGTTGAGGACGCGCGTGTACCAGGCGATAGCCTGGTCATAGTCGGCCACGAGCAGCGCGAGGGCGCCGAGGTGCTGTTTCATCGTTTCTCCGAAGGGTTTTCAGGCCGGGGGCAACGGCCCCAGCTCTTTTTGCAGTTTCTTGGTGAGCTTGGCACGCACCAGGACGTACGAATCTCGCACCAGGGCCGCCAGCTCGGCGGTGGCGAAGCGCTGCGGCTCGACCACGGAAACCCAGTGGGCACGAGCCAGATAGGGAGACGGCACGATGCCCGGCTGGTCGGTCAACTCCAGGAAGCGCTCGTCGGCCACCTTGATGCCCAGCCGATGGCCGTAGGCGACCGGATCCGCCGGCATCACCGCGAACATCTTGCCGCCTACGCTGAAAACCAGGTCGGCGCCCCACTTGATGTCGCGGGTGACCCCCGGCCACGCCCCGCACAGGGCCTCCAGCTGAACGGGGGTCATGCCTTTGCCGGCCTTGCTCATGCTTTCACTCCGCGCCCACATTCCGTGGCCGCTATCGCGCGCATTGTGATGGCCTGACGGGGACACTGTCTCTCCCTGGATCATGCAGAGTCGCAGCATGGACTGAGCCGTGCGCGACGCGAAGCCGCATGGTTGCGCCGTTTTCGTTCATGTTGCGACGCACACAATACGGTAAAGTACGGACATGGCTGCGAACCTTCTTTCCGATATGTCTCCCGCCACCCGGCGCCCCCTCCCCCCACCCAGCAGCGAACGCTTCGCCCGCCCCCGGTTGGCCGAGGCGACCACGCCCGCCAAGGGCGAGCTGGTGACGACCCGCGACGGCCGCGAGCTCCATTTGCGCGCGATCGAGCCCGGCGACGTGGCCGCGCTGCAGCGCTGCTTCAGCCGGCTGTCGCCGGAGGACATCCGCCGCCGTTTCCTGCATGCCATGTCCGAGCTGCCGGCGCCGATGGCGCAGCGCCTGTGCCGCATCGATCCCCGCTTCGAAACCGCCTTCGTGCTGATGGACGACACCGTGCAGCCGGCGGAAATGCGGGGCGTGGGCCGCATCTACGTGGACGAGGCGGCCAACAGCGCCGAGTTCTCCGTACTGGTCGAGCACGACTGGAGCCGCCTGGGCCTGGGTGCCCTGCTGATGCAACGGCTGGTGGACGACTGCCGCCAGCGCGGGCTGTCGGAGGTCTGGGGCTATGTGCTGCTGGAGAACCGCCCGATGCTGCAACTGTGCAAGGAGCTGGGCTTCACCCGCCGCCTGACCCCGGAAGAACCGGGCACCACGCAGATCGCGCTGCGCCTCTGACCGCCCCCATTCGCGCGCCGCATGCGCGCCTGATCCGAGACTCGTGACTTTCGACCGCCCCGGCCCGCCGGGGCGGTCGCGTTACACTTGCCCGCTTTACCGGCGCGGCCCTCCTGGCCGGCGCCATGGAACGCCAGCGCCACATGCCCAGTCCCATGCCATCCCGCACGGTTCCCCTTCCGCCGTTTCCCTCCACGCCCAAGCACCGCCGCTATTGGACGCCGCCGCACGGCTCGGCCCGCGCCCTGGTGGTGGCCGAGGCCGCGCGCGCGCATGAGGGCCTGCTCGTCGCGGTGACGCGCGACACGCAGCGCGCGCATGCGCTGGAGGAGGAACTGAAACTGTTCGCCGGCGATCTGCCGGTGCTGCATTTCCCGGACTGGGAAACCCTGCCTTACGACATTTTCAGCCCGCATCCGGAAATCGTCTCCCAGCGCATCGCCACGCTGTACAGCCTGCCGGCGACGCGGCGCGGCGTGCTGGTGGTGCCGGTGGCGACCCTGATGCAGCGCATCGCGCCGCACAGCCACGTCACCGGATCAGGCCTGGTGCTGAAGAAAGGCCAGAAGCTGGACCTCTCCGCCGAACAGCGCCGCCTGGAAGCCGCCGGCTACCGGAACGTGCCGCAGGTGGCTGAGCCGGGCGACTTCGCCGTGCGCGGCGCGCTGATCGACATCTTCCCGATGGGCGCGGGCGAGCCGTACCGGGTGGAGCTGTTCGACGACGAAGTCGAATCGATCCGCAGTTTCGACCCGGAAACGCAGCGCTCGCAGCAGCCGGTGGAAAAAGTCGAACTGCTTCCCGCGCGCGAATTCCCGCTGACCGAACAGGCCGCCAAGGACTTCCGCGGCAAGCTGCGCGAACGCTTTCCCATCGACGTCCGCCGCTGCCCGCTCTATCAGGACATGAAGGAAGGCGTGACGCCGGGCGGCATCGAGTATTACCTGCCGCTGTTCTTCGAGCAGACGGCGACGCTGTTCGATTACCTGGCGGAGGGCGCGGTCTTCGTACTCGGCGAAGGCACCCTGGAGTCGGCCGAGCAGTTCTGGCAGCAGACTGGCGAACGCTACGACCAGCGCGCGCACGATATCGAGCGCCCCGTGCTGCCCCCGGCCGAGCTGTACCTGCCCCCGGAACAGTTGCGCGAACAGCTCAACCGGCGGTTGCGCGTGGAAGTGGTGGAAAGCGGCCACGAACACGCCGTGGACGTCGGCACGCAACCGGCGCCGGAGCTGCCGCTCAATCGCAAGGGCGAGGAACCGGGCACCTCGTTGCGGCACTTCATGGCCAGCTACCCCGGCCGCGTGCTGATCGCCGCGGATTCGGCGGGCCGCCGCGAGGCCTTGATCGAGACGTTGGCGGCCGCGGGACTCAAGCCGGAAAGCATCGACGGCTGGCCGCGCTTCATGGGTGCCGACGGCAGCGGACCGAAGTTCGCCATCGCCATCGCGGGCCTGGAACAGGGTTTCGCGCTGAAGCAGCCGGCCATCACCGTGCTCACCGAGCGCGAGTTGTACGGCGAACGCGTGCGTACCGAGCGCAAACGCCGCCGTGGGGCCGCGCGCGATCCCGACGCCATCATCCGCGACCTCACCGAACTGACCATCGGTGCACCTATCGTGCACGTCGATCACGGCGTGGGCCGCTACCAGGGCCTGGTGTCGATGGAGCTGGGCGGCACCGAAGGCGAGTTCCTCACCATCGAATACGCCAAGGGCGACAAGCTCTACGTGCCGGTGGCGCAGCTGGGCCTGGTCAGCCGCTACACCGGCACCGCGCCGGAACTGGCGCCGCTGCATTCGCTGGGCGGCGATGCCTGGGAACGCGCGCGCCGCAAGGCTGCGGAGAAAGTGCGCGACGTCGCCGCGGAGCTGCTGGCCATCTATGCGCAGCGCGAAGCGCGCGGCGGCGAATCGCTTCCGATCGACCGCCAACTGGTGGAGGAATTCGGCGGCAGCTTCCCATTCGAGGAGACTCCGGACCAGCAGCAGGCGATCGATGCGGTGCTCGGCGACCTGGCCGCGCCGCGCGCGATGGATCGCGTGATCTGCGGCGACGTGGGCTTCGGCAAGACGGAAGTCGCGCTGCGCGCCGCCTTCGCCGCCGCCACGGCGGGCAAGCAGGTGGCGGTGCTGGTGCCGACCACCCTGCTCGCGCAGCAGCACTACCGCAACTTCGCCGATCGTTTCGCCGACTGGCCGGTGCGGGTGGACGTGCTGTCGCGCTTTAAGTCCACCAAGGAAGTGAACGAGGCGCTCAAGCGCCTGGCCGATGGCCAGATCGATGTGATCGTCGGCACGCACAAGCTGCTGCAGCCGGACATCAAGTTCAAGAACCTCGGCCTGGTGATCGTGGACGAGGAGCAGCGCTTCGGCGTGCGCCAGAAGGAGCAGCTGAAGAAGCTGCGCGCCGAAGTCGACCTGCTGACCATGACTGCCACGCCGATCCCGCGCACGCTGAACATGGCAATGAGCGGACTGCGCGATCTCTCGCTGATCGCCACGCCGCCGGCGCACCGCATGGCCGTGCGTACCTTCGTCAACGCCTGGGACCCGGCGACGATCCGCGAAGCGTTCCAGCGCGAGCTGGCGCGCGGCGGCCAGGTGTACTTCCTGCACAACGAGGTGGACAGCATCGAGCGCACCGCGCGCGAGCTGCAAGAGCTGATTCCCGAAGCGCGCATCGGCATCGCCCATGGCCAGATGGCCGAGCGCGAGCTGGAGCAGGTGATGGCGGATTTCCACCGCCAGCGCTTCAACGTGCTGGTGTGCACCACCATCATCGAGACGGGCATCGACATCCCGACCGCCAACACGATCATCATCGACCGTGCCGACCGCTTCGGCCTGGCGCAGCTGCACCAGCTGCGCGGCCGCGTGGGCCGCTCGCACCATCGCGCCTATGCCTACCTGGTCGTGCCGGACCGCAAGGCGATGACTGCCGATGCGGAGAAGCGCCTGGAAGCGCTGGCATCGCTGGAGGAACTGGGCGCGGGCTTTACGCTCGCCACGCACGACCTGGAGATCCGCGGTGCCGGCGAGCTGCTCGGTGATGAGCAGTCGGGGCAGATCCAGGAGATCGGCTTCGGCCTCTATACCGAGCTACTGGAACGCGCGGTGCGTGCGCTGAAGTCGGGCAAGGTGCCGGACTTCGACCTCAGCTCCGAACACGAGACTGAGGTGGAACTGCACCTCCCCGCCCTGATTCCCGACGACTACCTGCCGGACGTCCACACGCGCCTGACCCTGTACAAGCGCATCGCCAGCGCGCGCAATGACGAAGCACTGCGCGACCTGCAAGTGGAAATGATCGACCGCTTCGGCCTGCTGCCGGACGCCACCAAGAACCTGTTCGCCATCGCGGGCCTGAAACTGATGGCCACGCCGCTGGGCATCCGCAAGGTGGACTTCGGCCCGAACGGCGGACGCATCACTTTCCGCGAAAAACCCGACGTCGACCCGATGGCCATCATCCGCCTGATCCAGAGCCAGCCGCGCGTCTACAAGCTGGACGGTCAGGACAAGCTGAAGGTGATCCTGGAACTGCCGGGTGCGGCGGAGCGGATCCGGAGTGCGCAGGAGATTCTCGTGCAATTGGGGGCGCGACGGCCGGCGGCTTGAGTGGGCGTCGTCACTCATCAGTGCTGCGGGTTTTGCTCTTAGCAACGTTTTGGCGAGCACCCGCCCCTCATCCCAGCCTTCTCCCCGGAGGGGAGAAGGAGAAGTGCGGTACCGCGGCGAGAACAATCCAAACAAGAGCGAGCGAAGCGACGCTCCGTAGCGCTCTTGATCTCCCGGGTTCCCTTCGCGGCGGTGAGGGCTGGACGATCAGGCCGCCGCAGGCGGGCGGGGACAGGACGTCCCCGCCTTTTCGATTCGGGCAAGGATGCCCGATCGAAAAGCCCGGCCAGCCCTCAACGCACCCGGAGCAGCGTAGGCTGCGGAGGGCGCCGCGCAGGGGGCCCTTTCTTCTTGGTTACTTCTTCTTTGGGCAAGCAAAGAAGAAGTAACTCGCTCTCCGGCAGGAGAGCGAAACCCTCGCCCCGCGAGGGGCGAGACCAGACTGGCGACCACGCCAAGACAACCGAACCGTGTCGCCACTAGATTCCGACCCGCGCCGGAATGACGAGCAGTGAGCGCGAGGCCACCCTTAGCGTCCGCGAGCGCTCCCCCACCCATCGCAAAATCAACCCGCGCGACGCACCAAATACTGCAAAGAAAACAACCCCTCCGGATCCAACCAAACCCTCGCCACCTCCAACCCCGCCTTCCCCGCCATCGCCGCGAAATCCTCCGGCGAATACTTGCAGCTGTACTCCACCAGCATCGCCTCCTCTTCCGCGAACGACGCCAGCATGCGCCCCACCCTCACCTTCTGCTCTCGAAGGCTGATGATGTGCGTCTCGATGCGTCCGGCGAGCGGGTTGTAGTGTGCGCGGTGGCGGAAGGCGCCGAGCTGGAAATCGCAGCCCAGCTCGCGGTTGAGGCGAGCGAGCATGTTGAGCGTGAACTCGGCGGTGACGCCTGCGCGATCGTTATAGGCCGCTTCGATGCGCGCCGCGTCTTTCTTCAGGTCCACGCCGATCAGCACGCCGCCGGCTTCGCCCATCTCGTCGCGCATCGTCCGCAGCAGCTGGATTGCCTCGCGCTGCTCGAAATTGCCGATGGTCGAGCCGGGGAAATAGATCACCGTACGCCGCGGCGCGCGTGGCGGAATCGGCAGGCGCAGCGGGCGGGTGAAATCCGCATGCAACGGCTGCATCGGCAGCGAGGGAAAGCGTTCGGCCAGGCGCTGCACGCTGGCAGTGAGCGCTTCGGACGCGATCTCTACCGGCACGTAGCACACCGGGGAAGCCAGATGGCCGAGCAGCTGGCGCGTCTTTACTGCGTTGCCGCTGCCGTATTCGACCAAACGGACATCCGGCCCCAGTACGTCGGCGATATCGCCTGCATGCGCATCGAGCAAGGCGATCTCCGCGCGCGTGAGGTAATACTCCGGCTGTTCGCAGATCTGCTCGAACAGTTCGCTGCCGCGCTCGTCGTAGAACAGCCAGGACGGCAGGCGTTTCGGCGTCGCGCGCAATCCGCGCTGGACAATCTCGAGCAGTTCGCTGGCAGGTGGGCGGCGATCGTCGTCGCGGGGTTCCAGGGCTTGCAGACTCATCGTGCAGGGCTCTCTTGCTTACCGGTCGCGGGCGAGGCGCAGGCCGGCGAACTGCCAGCGGGCCTGCGCGGGAAAAAAGTTGCGGTAGGTGGCGCGGATGTGATCGCGTGGCGTGGCGCAGGAACCGCCCCGCAACACCCATTGCGCGTTCATGAACTTGCCGTTGTATTCGCCCAGCGCGCCGGGCAACGGTTGGAAGCCGGGATAGCTCACATACGGCGAAGCGGTCCATTCCCACGCATCGCCATACATCTGCAGCAGGCCTTCGCCCACCGCTGCGCGCGGCGGTTGCGGACGACCGTCGAGCAGATTGCCGCGAACGGGTTGCGCCGCCGCGGCGCTTTCCCATTCGGCTTCGGTAGGCAGGCGCGCGCCGGCCCAGCGCGCGAAGGCATCGGCTTCGAAATAGCTCAGGTGCACGACCGGCGCGGCGGGGTCCAGTTCGTGCACGCCGGCGAGGCCGTACGCACTGTCGAGATCCGCCTGCCAGTAAAGCGGCCGCTCCCAGCCCTCCGCCTGGACGGTGGCCCAGCCGTCGGAGAGCCACAGCGTCGGCTCGCGATAGCCGCCGTCCTGCACGAACAGGCGATATTCGCCGTTCGTCACCAGCCGATTGGCGAGCGCGTGCGCTTGCAGATACGCACGATGCCGGGGACCTTCGTTGTCGAAGGCGAAGCCGTCGCCCGCATGGCCGATCTCGATCACGCCCTCCTGGCCATCCACGTATGCCAGCGGCTCGACGCGCGACGCCGAGGGAGGCGCCAGGGTCGGGTCATAGGCCGGACGCAGCGGATTGCACCAGAGCGCATGCTGGATATCGGTGACCAGCAGCTCCTGATGCTGCTGTTCGTGCTGCAGGCCGAGTTCGACGATGGCTTCCGCAGCGCCCAGACCAGTCTCGATGCGTGTCTCAACCGCGGCTTCGACGTAACGACGGTATTCGATGACCTCGTCCAGCGACGGACGCGACAGCAGGCCGCGCCGCGGGCGGGCATGCATGGGCCCCACCGTCTGGTAGTAGGAATTGAACAGGTAATGCCACTCGGGGTGGCGCGGCCGCCACGCGGCATCGCGGCCCAGCAGGAACTGCTCGAAGAACCAGGTGGTATGGGCCAGATGCCACTTCGCCGGACTGGCGTCGGGCATGGACTGCACCATCATGTCTTCGGCGCTGAGGCCGGCGCACAACTGCAGCGTGCGGGCGCGCACCCGTCGGAAACGCTGCAGAAGGGATTCCGCCTGGAGGGCAAGGTCGGGCAGGCTCACGGACGCCTCCGTTGCAACGAAATGCCCCTTCGAACGTTATAGGGACGGCCTGGCGACTCGAGGACCCGCATGCCGGCTACCTTGCCGCAGCGCCCGTTCACATTCCGTGATCCGGGCATGGCAAAGGCTTGACAGGCGAAGGGGTGGCGGCGCTCAAATGCGGCCGCGCGACTTCGACGGTCCGGCTACCAGGGGACCCGGCAACGGGCTCAGGACGTTCCAACCAACCGAAGAGGTATATACCCATGAAAACCGTCACCGCCATGCTGGTGTTCGCGATGGCAGCCGCCAGCGGACTGGCGCACGCCGATGGCCCGGCGGGAGAACGGCACCCGATGCGCCCCGTCAGCGAGTGCCTGCGCCCGGACCGCATCAACGAATGGTATGTCGTAGACAAACGCACCGTGATTGCGCGCACCGGACCGGACCGCTATCTCGTCAAGCTTACTGCCGATTGCCCGCGGCTGGGCATTGGCCAGCAACTGCTGTTCCGCGCCAACGACTCCAACCGGGCTGCCGGGCTGGGCGCGATCTGCGGCGAGGTAGGCGAGACCGTGGTCTCCCGCGACCAGCCGCCGTGCGCGATCGAGTCGGTGAGCAAGATCGACAAGGCGCAGTTCGAGAAGATGGAAAAGCACGCCAGCCAGCACGGCTTCATGAGCAACGGCGGCACGCCGCCGACCAAGCCGTAAGGCTGCAAGGCTCGCGCTCCACGAACGAAAGAGCCCGGCCTAGGCCGGGCTCTTTGCTTGTTGCGTCGCGATGAGCGATCAATCGCCGTCGTCGTAGTAACGGCGCGAGCGGTAGCCGTCGCTGTAGTAGCCGCGATCTTCGTACACGCGGCGTACGTAGACCGGGCGCTCCACCACCACCGGCTCGTCGTAGTACACGACGCGCGGCGCCGGGCGGTAGTACACCGGACCGGAGTAGTAGGCCGGCCCGTAATACGGGCGGTAGTGCGGACGGTAATAGCCGTCGCTGTAGCCGATGCTCACGCCGGGGACGTTGATGCCGATGCCCACGCTCACGTGGCTGCGGGCGAACGACGGGGCGGCGGCCGCGCAACCCAGCAGCACGGCGGCGGCCAGGACCACGCGCTTGAGGCTGGAACGCTTCGACTTGTTCATGGCTTTAAGTCTCCGAGAGAGCGGCGACGGCGGTTCGGTCGGTCCTGAAAGGGGTGAACGGAGGACCGTTCCGGCGCTGTCTGCCGGGACCCATGCTCGGGCTCCAGGGCTGAATCCGCACTGAGCATTCCTAGGCAGGTTTTCTACCGTTTAACTCGCTGCCGGATGTGTTTCGCGCTCTCCTCCCAGGGCGACGCCTGCGGGTGCGGGCGGAGCAGCCAGCAACCGTGGATGTCGGCCCGGCGGGCGAAGTCGAAGGGGATGCTCGCGGCGCTCCAGTCCTCAATCTGGAAGCGCTCTTCGAGCGCCGCCCGGTCCAGGGCAAAGCGCCGGAAGTTGTTGGAGAACACGACCACCCCGTCGCCCGCCAGCCGGTCCGCGCAGGCCAGCAGCAGGCGCGCGTGGTCGCGCTGCACGTCGAAGTCCTCGGCGCGCTTGGAGTTGGAGAATGTCGGCGGGTCCACGTAGATCAGGCCGTAACGTTCGCGGTCCTGCTTCAGGAACTCCATGGCGTCGGCCTGCATCAGCCGATGTTTCGTCCCGGTGAAACCGTTCAGCGCGAGATTGCGCGAAGCCCAGTCCAGATACGTGCCGGACAGGTCCACGCTGGTGGTATCCCGCGCGCCGCCCGCGGCGGCGTAGACGCTGGCGGTGGCCGTGTAGGCGAACAGGTTGAGGAAGCGCCGTCCCTCGGCCAGCTCGCGCAGCCGTGCGCGCACCAGACGGTGATCCAGGAAGAGGCCGGTGTCCAGATAGTCGGTGAGATTGACCAGGAAACGCAGGCCGCCCTCCTCCACTTCGACGAACTCGCCGCGCTGGTCGAACTGTCCGTACTTGGAACCGCCCTTGCCGCGCTCACGCGTCTTCAGCGCGATGCGCTCGCGCGGCACGCCGAACACCTCGCCGGCCACGCGCACGATCTCGCGCAGGCGTTGCCGCGCGGTCTCGGCGGGAACGTCCGCCGGCGCGCGATATTCCTGCACGTGCAGCCACTGTGCGCCGCGCGCATCACCGTAGACGTCGATGGCCGCGGCGTACTCGGGCAGGTCCTGGTCGTAGGCGCGCCAGCAGTGGATGCCCTCCCGCTCCAGGCGCTTGCGCAGATGCCGGACGTTCTTCTCCAGGCGATTCTTCAGCATCTGCGCGCCGGCCGACAGCGGCTTCACTTCGCGCGGCGCGGTGTCCGGCGCGCGCAGTTCGAACAGCAGCAGCACGGTTTCGAGCGCGCCGTTGTACAGCGCGTACTTCTTGCTCGCGCGCAGCGGAATCGCATGACCCAGCTCGGCATCGCCCGCCAGCACGGCGGCGTGCCAGCCGGCGAAGTGCTGCTTCAGCGTCTCGCCGAGCGCGCGGTACAGCTTCGGCATCGCCTCGCGCTCGCCCAGGCGTTCGCCGTACGGCGGATTGGTGATGACCAGTCCACGCTCGAAGCCGGGCGGCGGCGTCACGTGCAGCGCGTCGTGCCGGTCCAGGGTGAGGAAGCCGGCAACGCCGGCTTCCTGGGCGTTGCGCTTGGCGGTCTGCACCATGCGCGGATCGGCATCGCTGCCGAAGAAGCACGGGCGCAACGCGCGCAGGCCGGCCTCGGCGCGCTCGCGCGCTTCGTCCAGCAGGCGGCGCCACAGCGCGATGTCGTGCTCATGCCAACCGAGGAAGCCGAAGTATTCCCGGCGCAGGCCCGGGGCCACGTCGGCCACCATCAGCGCACCTTCGATCAGCAGCGTGCCGGAGCCGCACATCGGGTCGAGCAGCGCGCCGCCCTGCGCGTACATGGCCGGCCAGCCGGCGCGCAGCAGCATGGCGGCGGCGAGGTTCTCCTTCAGCGGCGCGTCGCCCTGCAGCTCGCGCCAGCCGCGGCGATGCAGCGGCGCGCCCGCGAGGTCGATGGACAGCGTGGCGCGGTCGCGGCGCAGGCGCAGGTGGATGCGCACGTCCGGCTCGTCGGTATCCACGTCGGGACGGGAACCGTCGCGCTGGCGGAACTGATCGACCACTGCGTCCTTCACACGCTGGGCGATGAACTGGCTGTGGGTCAGCTTGCTCTGCGCGGTGACCGCTTCCACGGCCAAGGTGCCGTGCGAGGCGAGATGACGCGACCAGTCGATCGCCTGGACGCCCGCGTACAGCGCGTCGTCATCCGGCGCGTCGAACTCGGCGATCGGCAGCAGCACGCGGCTGGCCAGGCGCGACCACAGGCAGGCGCGGTAGGCGATCTCCAGCGGGCCGGAGAAATGCACGCCGGCCAGCGCCTCACGCGCCTCTTCCGCGCCCAGCGCGGCCAGTTCGTCGCGCAGCAGGTATTCCAGGCCCTTCGGGCAGGTGGCGAAATAGGCGCTCACTGGCCGGCCGCCGATGCGCCGACGAGCAGGCGGTCGAGGAACAGGCGGAACTGCGCGCCGATCGCGTCGAGGCTCGCGCCCAACCGGTGGTCGTCGTCCAGCACGAGCAGCGGCAGGCCGCGGCGGCCGGCGAACGCATAGACGTCGTCCAGCGGGCAAAGCTCATCGTGCCAGCCATGGATCAGCAGGGTCGGCACGTCCTGGCGCAGGTCGAAGGCGGCGTCGTAGCCGGGAATGGCGGCAGGTGTGGCCAGCAGGAACAGGCCGGCCACCGGCCGCTCCAGCGAGGCCAGGCCCGCGGCGAAGGCCCCCATGCTGGAACCGACCAGCACCGGCGGCGCGTCCAGCGCGTCGATCGCGTCGCGCAGGCGCGCCACGCGCGGCGCCACCGAGCCGGCGTAGCCCTTGAGGTCGTCCTCACGGTAATCGGGACGCTGCGTGGACCAGCCCAGCGATTCGGCGATGGCGGCCAGCGCGCTGACCTTGGCGGCGTCCGGGCCGGAATCCGAACCGTGGGAAAGAATGATCTGGCCGCGCATCGCGGTCTCCAAAAGCGTCGTCTGCAAGGTTGCCCATGATACCGGGCCGCGTGCGAGACTCGCCCGCATGCCTGCCCCGACCATCCAAGACCAGTTCCTTCCCTACGTCGAGCGCCTGCCCGAACGCCCCGCCGCCGCGGTGGAGCTGGTGGTGATCCATTGCACCGAGCTGCCCGACCTGGCCACCGCACGGGAGTACGGCGAGCGCATCGTGCACGAGAGCGGCACCGGCAACAGCGGGCACTACTACATCGACCGCGACGGTTCGACCTACCGCTACGTGCCTGGCACACGCGTGGCGCACCACGTGCGAGGCTACAACCCGCATTCGATCGGCATTGAGCTGGTGAACCTGGGGCGCTATCCGGAATGGTGGCATTCGGCCCGCCAGACGATGACCGAGCCCTACCCACCTGCCCAGATCGACGCGTTGCGCGCCTTGCTCGCCCGGTTGCGCGAAGAGTTCCCTATGCTCAGGGACATCGCCGGCCATGAAGACCTGGACCTGGCCCGCCTGCCGGCCAGCGACGACCCTACCCGCGAGGTGCCGCGCAAGCTCGACCCAGGCCCTTTGTTTCCCTGGGCCGCCGTACTCCAGGGCAGCGGGCTGAACCGCCTGCCGCCGCGCCCGGCGCGAGAGTGAGCTCGACGGCCGCAGCTATACTGCGCGCCGCGGTTCGCCGCTCTCTTTCTCCCGGATTCCCATAGCCATGACGGAAAACCACGTCCGCGAGCTGGTCGACCTGCTGCAGCTCGAACACCTGGAAGACAATCTGTTCCGCGGCCAGAGCCGCGACATCGGCACGCGCTTCGTGTTCGGCGGGCAGGTGCTGGGACAGGCATTGTCGGCCGCGCAGCAGACGGTGGATCCATCGCGCGCCGCGCACTCGCTGCACGCGTATTTCCTGCGCGCGGGCGACATCGACGCGCCGATCGTCTACAGCGTGGAGCGCACCCGCGACGGCGGCACGTTCTCCTCGCGCCGGGTGGTGGCCATCCAGCACGGGCAACCGATTCTCAACGGCTCCATTTCCTTCCAGGTGGAGGAAGCGGGCTTCGAGCACCAGACCGCCATGCCCGACGTGCCGGCCCCGGAAGACGTCGAGCCAATGCAGCCGCTGCCCCCGGAAAAGCTCGCCAAGCTGCCGGAGAAGCTGCAGCGCTGGCTGGGCGTGGACGCACCGATCGAGTTCCGCCACGTGTGGCCGCAGGACAAGCTGCACCCGAGCAAGCGCCCGCCCTACCAGCACATCTGGTTCCGCGTGGCCGCGCCGGTCGAGGACTCGCCCGTGCTGCACCGCGCCCTGCTGGCGTATGCCTCCGATTTCAACCTGATCGGCACGGCCACCCTGCCGCACGGCATCTCGTATTACACGCACAACGTGCAGATGGCGAGCCTGGACCATGCGCTGTGGTTCCACCGCCCGTTCCGCGTGGACGAATGGCTGCTCTATTCGTTCGACAGCCCCACCGCACAGGGTGCCCGCGGCCTGGCCCGCGGCCAGATCTTCAGCCGCGACGGGCGCCTGGTCGCCTCCACGGCGCAGGAAGGGCTGCTCCGCCTGCGCGGCTGAGGACGCCGCCCGGGCCGGGCGCGGAGGTAAACTGCGCGCATGCGCCAGATCTATACCTCGCCCCGCCCGGAAAACATCGACCGCGTCGCCGCCCTGCTCACCGAGCACGGCATCGCCTGCTCGATCGAGAACCGCTCCAACTGGAACAAGCGCAGCTATGAGCGCTTCAGCTATTCCCAGCGCAAGGAAAACCGCGACCGCTGGGAGCAGGTCTGGATCAGCAAGGCCGACGACTACACCCGCGCCCGCGCCCTGCTGCGCGAGCTGGGCATCGAGCCGGTGATCCGCCACGGCGAGGAACTGGCCCTGGCCCGCAACCCCTCTCCCGAGATGCAGCGCCGGAGCGTGGCCAACCGCGTGCGCCGGATCGTGATGGTGGCCGTGGCCGGCGCCTTCGTGATCGTGATGCTGAGGTACATGGGGGTCATCTGACCCCCGCCGCACGGGTTCCGGGGGACCGCCCCGGCCTAGGCCGAATGGCAAGCCCGGCGTCAGCGGATTTGAGACCCTTGTCACGGCAGCCCGCGCCGGACATAGAATCTGCCATGCGCTCCGATCGCGTCCGCCTCTTCCAGACCCTGCCTCACGCCTGCGGGTATTTTCCCGACCGCACGGCGCAGAACCTGGTCATCGATCCGGCGGCCCCGCACCTGGACCAGCTGTACGGGCCGGCACTGGAGCGCGGCTTCCGCCGGGCCGGCGGACACCTCTATTTCCCGTACTGCAGCAGCTGCCGTGCCTGCACGCCCTGCCGCATCGACGTGGAGCGCTTCCGCCCCAGCCGCTCCCAACGGCGGTGCCTGAAGCGCAACGCCGACCTGCAGGTGGTCGAGTCCCTGGCCGGCTACAACAGCGAGCGCCATGCCCTGTACGAGCGCTACCTGCGCCTGCGCCACCCCGGCGGCGGCATGGACGAAGCCGACGCCAGCGACTTCCGCCGCTTCCTCACGGCCCCGTGGAGTCCCACGCTGTTCCTCGAGCTGAGGAAGGGGCCGCGCCTGCTCGGCGTGGCGGTGACGGACATCTCCCTGCACGGCCTCTCGGCGGTCTACACCTTTTTCGATCCGGACGAGACCGAGCGCGGCCTCGGCACCTTCGCCATCCTCCAGCAGGTGGAGCTGGCCCGCCGCCGCGGCATTCCGTGGATCTATCTGGGCTTCTGGATCGAAGGCCACCCGAAGATGGACTACAAGCGCCGCTTCCAGCCGCTGCAGATACGCACCAGCGACGGCTGGGTCGACCTGGAAGACTGACCTCGGCGCGCGGGCGAATACCCGGCGCCCTCCAGTCGTCTTGCCGAGCACTCACCCGCCCCAGGCAGAACCTCCGCTCAGGCGCCCCGCACGTACCCTTCCGGATAGGGAAACAGCTTCACCAGCGGCACCGAGATGCCGTCGTCGCCCATCACGCGGCAATGCGTGCGGTCGAGCTGGCGCGGCTCTTCCACGCCGCAGCTGTGGGCGATGATGCCCACTTCTTGCATCACGTTCTTGGCGTAGTGGTATACGCGTTCGCTCTTGTCGGTGACTACCAGGCCGCGCTGCAACTTCGGGTTCTGCGTGGTGATGCCGGTGGGGCAGGTATTGCGGTTGCACTGCAGCGACTGGATGCAGCCCAGCGCCAGCATGAAGCCGCGCGCCGAGTTGACGAAGTCCGCGCCCATCGACAGCGCCCACGCCACGTCGTACGCGGTAATGCACTTGCCGGAACAAATCACCTTGATGCGCTCGCGCAACCCATGGCGGATGAGCGTGTTCACCAGGGCCGGCAACGCCTCGCGCAACGGCAGGCCCACGCCTTCCATCAGCGTCTGCGGCGCCGCGCCAGTGCCGCCTTCGGAACCGTCGACGATGATGAAGTCCGGCGCGCTTTCGATGCCGCGCCGATGCACTTCCTCGCACAGCTCGTCGATCCATTCCATGCCGCCGAACACCGCCTTGAAGCCGGTCGGCTTGCCGGTGAGTTCGCGGATGTGCACGGTGGCATCCATCAGCTCGCGCACGCTGCCGATGTCGAGATGACGGTTGGGGCTCTGCGAGTCCTCGCCGACCGGAATGCCGCGGATCGCGGCGATCTCCGGCGTCACCTTCGCGCCGGGCAACAATCCACCCAGGCCGGGCTTGGCGCCCTGGCCGAGCTTGATGCTGACCATCTTCACCCGCGGATGCCGGCAGATCTCCAGGAGCTTCTGGTCGTCCAGCTTGCCCTCAGGCGTGCGTACGCCGTACTTGGCGGTGCCGATCTCGAAGACGATGTCGCAGCCGCCCTCCAGGTGATAAGGCGCCAGGCCCCCTTCGCCCGTATCCATCCAGATGCCGGCCTTCGCCGCGCCGATGGACAGCGCGCGCACCGCCGGCGCCGACAGTGCGCCGAAGCTCATCGCGGAAATGTTGAAGAACGCCGAATGGCTGTACGGCTCGCGCGCATACGGGCCGAGCGTCACCGGCCTGGGCACCACGTGATGCTGGCCCAGCGACGGAAACGGCGCATTGACGAAGAACGGCACGCCTTCCGCGCGCAGGTCGCGCGTGGAACCGAATGCATTGGTGTTCTCCGAGTTCTTGGCCGCGCGGTACACCCAAGTGCGCTGCGCGCGGTTGAACGGCATTTCCTCGCGGTCGCTGGAATACAGGTACTGGCGGAAGAATTCGCCGAGGTGCAGGAACCAGTACCGGAAATGCCCGATCACCGGAAAATTGCGCAGCACCGAATTCGCCGTCTGGTTGCGGTCCACCAGCCATACCACCAGCAGCACCATCACACCGACGGCCAGCAGCAGCATGAACAGCGCCGCCAGCGTCTCCACCAGCACCACCAGCCACTGCGCGAATGCGGAAGTCTGCATGCCTAGCTCCCTGGATTGAATGTATCCGGATGGGTTCCGGCTCGGTCGAGTCCGCTGCGGATGCTCGCACAGCTGCGCGGCCGTGGGGGAAGTGGCGCAGGCCCCTGCACTGCGACGTCTACGGATCGAAGCCGCGGTGGCGCGACGCGGTACGAGTCGGCCGCGTCGCGCCGCACCGTCAGAGTTCGATCCGCAGCGTGCGGGCCGACCGGATCGCCTTTTCCTTGGCCGCCTCGATGCTCTCGTCGCGCGCCAGCGTCACCGCCATGCGGCGGCGTCCCTTGACCGTGGGCTTGCCGAACAGGCGCAGTTGAGTGTCCGGCTCGGCGAGGGCCTCGGCGACGCCGTGATAGCGCGGCGCTTCGCCCTCGCCCTCCACCAGCACCGCGCACGACGCTGCCGGGCCGAGCTGGCGGATGGCCGGGATGGGCAGGCCGAGGATGGCGCGCGCATGCAGCGCGAACTCCGACAGGTCTTGCGAGATCAGCGTGACCAGGCCGGTGTCGTGCGGCCGCGGGCTGACCTCCGAAAAAATCACCGCGTCGCCCTTCACGAAGAACTCCACGCCGAACACGCCCCAGCCGCCCAGCGCGCCGGTGATCGCCTCGGCCTGGCGCCGCGCCTCGGCCAGCGCCTTGTCGCTCATCGGCTGCGGCTGCCAGGACTCGCGGTAGTCGCCGTCTTCCTGGCGGTGGCCGATCGGCGCGCAGAAGCTGGTGCCGTCCTTGTGGCGGACCGTCAGCAGGGTGATCTCGTAGTCGAAGTCGACGAAGCCCTCCACGATCACCCGGCCCTTGCCGGCACGGCCGCCCGACTGGGCGTAGTCCCAGGCTTCCTGCAGCTCATCTTCGCGGCGCACCAGGCTCTGGCCCTTGCCGGACGAACTCATCACCGGCTTGATCACGAACGGCAGGCCGATGGCGCGCACGGCTTCGCGGTACTGGGCCTCGTCGTCGCAGAAGCGGTAGCGCGAGGTGGGCAGGCCCAGTTCCTCGGCGGCCAGCCGGCGAATGCCTTCGCGGTCCATCGTCAGCCAGGCCGCTCGCGCCGTCGGGATGACCCTGAGGCCCGCCTTCTCCAGTTCGACCAGGGTCGGCGTGTGGATGGCCTCGATTTCGGGCACGACCAGGTCCGGCCGCTCCGCCTCGATCACCGCCCGCAGCGCGGCGCCGTCCAGCATGTCGATCACGTGGCTGCGATGCGCCACCTGCATGGCCGGGGCGTGGGCATAGCGGTCGACCGCCACCACCTCCACCGCGTAGCGCTGCAGCTCGATCGCCACCTCCTTGCCCAGCTCGCCGGAACCCAGCAGGAGCACACGCAGTGCATGGTCGGTATGAGGGGTGCCGAACGGCTTCATCTGGGGGCTCCGGGGCTGGGAAAGCGGGCATTGTAAGCGGGCCCTTCCGGCTTCCCTTACGCCAGCCTTCCGCCACGCTGCACTGCGGATTGACGGCGGCCTTAAGTCGGCATTCACTGTCTTCCAAACCGTCCCCACGGGTAAAAATGCACATGCGACTGAAGACCGCCACGCTACTGCTGGTGCTGTTGCTGTGCCCCGCGGCCGGGGCTGCGGCCGTCCAGAATGCGCCAGCCGCCTCCACCGACACCACCTGGATGAGCGTCCTGCTCGGCGGCCGCAAGATCGGCCACCTGCGGATCGACCGCGAAACCGCCCAGGACTCGGTGACCACCACCCAGACGCTTTCGATCCTGCTCAACCGCAGCGGCAAGAGCATCCCCCTCAGCAACATGATCCGCAGCGTGGAAAGCCTTGAGGGCGAACCCCTGGGCTTCGCCTCGCGCACCTCGATGTCTTCCATGGACAGCACTGTGAATGGCGAGCGCCAGGCGGACGGCTCATTCAAGGTCACCATCACCGTCGGCGGTGCCACCCGCTACAGCTACATCGGCTGGCCCGGCAACGCGATGCTCAACGATGCCCAGCGCAAGGCCATGCTCGAAGCCAGTAAGAACCCGGGCCGGCACTACCGCATGCAGATGTTCGATCCGGCCAGCCAGCAGGTGATGGACGTGGCGGTCGAGGTGCTGGGCAACGAATCGGTAGACCTACCGGGTGGCGCCGAAACGCTCAGCCACCAGCGCCAGCGCCTGCAGCAGGAACGAGGCGACCAGATCCTGGACCTGTGGCTCGACGGCCGGGGCCGCGCGCGCAAGGGCATCATCTCGATGCTCGGCCGCCAGTTGGAGATGATCGCCTGCGACGAGGCCTGCGCGCTGGCGCCGGAGCAGGACGTGGACATGTTCCGCGCGGCCATGGTCGATTCGCCGCGCCCGCTCACGCCTAACCTGCGGGAGTCCTTCCTGCGCTACCGCGTCGGCATCAAAGGCAACGGCAGCCTGCCGATCATCAATACCGACGAGCAGCGTGTGACGCATCTGGGCGGCAACGACTGGCAGGTCGACATCGGCAGCCCGTATGCGGGCGGTCAGGCGCCGCCCCAGCCGGACGACCTGCGCGCGAACTCGTGGCTGCAGGCGGATGCGCCGGCCATCCGCGCCCTGGCCGCGCAGGCGGTGGGCAACGCCGCCGACAACCGACGGAAGATGCGCCGGCTGCGCAGCTTCGTCAGCCACTACATCACCCAGCACGGCCTGGACGTGGGCTACGCCTCCGCGCTGGAAGTGGTCAACAACCGCCAGGGCGACTGCACGGAATACGCCGTGCTGCTGGCCGCGATGGCGCGCGCCGAGGGCATTCCCGCGCGCGTGGTGACCGGCATGGTCTACGCCGACCGCTATGCGAACACCTCGCGGGTCTTCGTGCCGCATGCCTGGGTGCAAGCCTGGGTCGGCGACCACTGGCAGAGCTACGACGCGGCGCTGCGCCACTTTGACAGCACGCACATCGCCCTGGACACCGGCGACGGCGATCCCTGGCACTTCTTCGCCGCCACCCACATGTTCAGCGGGATGCAGATCGAGGAGGTCATGCCCTCCTGGGAGTTCCTCAGTCCGGGCCCGCCGCCGGTAGCCCCTTCCGGGCCGGTCGGGGGCAATGCGGGCGGCGGCGGCCAGTAGGCACTTGCAGGGTGACATCATTTTGATATCAGATATCTCCCATCCAAGGGAGGTATCGCCATGAATGAACGTCAAGGGTTTTCGGTCGCCGGCATCCCGTTCGTCGGCTTCTGCCTGCTGCTCGGGGCCATCGCGGTCTGGCTGATCCTCAGCTCGGCCGGCCAGCAGCCGCCGCTGCCGCGCTTCTTCGGCGGCGTGGCGCTGATGGTGTTCACGGCCTTCCTGCTGAAGGGCTTCTTCCAGGTCGCGCCAAACGAAGGCCAGGTTGTACAGCTGTTCGGCAAGTACGCTGGCACGGTGCGCGAGGAGGGGCTGCGCTGGACCAACCCGTTCTACACCAAGCGCCGCGTGTCGCTGCGCGTGCGTAACTTCGAGAGCAGCAAGCTCAAGGTCAACGACAGCGACGGCAACCCGATCGAGATCGCCGCCGTGGTCGTCTGGCAGGTCGTCGATACGGCCGAAGCGGTATTCCAGGTCGACGACTACGAAAACTTCGTGCATATCCAGAGCGAGTCGGCGCTGCGCCAGATGGCGCAGAACTACCCGTACGACGCGCACGACGACGGCAAGCCCTCGCTGCGCAGCCATGGCGAGGTGATCAACAACCACCTGCGCGACGAGATCCAGGCGCGTCTGGACAAGGCCGGCGTGAGCGTCATCGAGGCGCGCATCAGTCATCTCGCCTACGCCCAGGAAATTGCCCAGGCCATGCTGCAGCGCCAGCAGGCCAGCGCGATCGTGGCCGCGCGCGAACGCATCGTCGAAGGTGCCGTCGGCATGGTCGCCATGGCGCTGGACCGCCTGCGCGAACAAGGCGTGGTCGAGCTGGACGAGGAACGCAAGGCCGCCATGGTCAGCAACCTGCTGGTGGTGCTGTGCGGCGACCGCGCCACCCAGCCTGTGGTCAACGCCGGCACGCTCTACAGCGGCTGAGCGGGGCGAACGTGCCGGCCGAGAAGAAAGCCTATCCGCTGCGCATCAGCCCCGCCGTGCTGGAGGCGATGCAGCGCTGGGCCGACGACGAGTTGCGCAGCGTGAATGCGCAGATCGAGTACGTGCTGCGCGAGGCGCTGCGCAAAAGCGGGCGCATGAAAGCCGGCCAGGCCAAGCCGGTCATGGACGACGAAGACGACAAGACCTAGCCGGCCAGTCAGACAACCAGCTGGCCAACCCAAATAGCCAAGCAACGGGGGAACAACGACATGAAGAAGCACCTGGCAGTCATCGCCTGCCTGGCGGTCTGCCTCATCGCCGCGGGCGCCGCGCGCGCCGAATCGGCCTGCGAAACGGCCTCCACCCATCTGCTCGACGCCCTGGACAAGGGCGATTACGCCGGCGCCACCAGCGATTTCGACGACACCATGAAAGCGAAGCTCGCACCGGAAAAGCTCGGGCAGATCTGGCCGGCGGTGGCACAGCAGTTCGGCGAGCGCGGGGCGCGCGACGCGGCGACCACAGTCACGGTCGGCGATCACGTCGTCGTGCTGACGCCCCTGCATTACGGCCAGAGCACGATCGATTCGAAAGTCACCTGCGACGCGCAAGGCAAGGTCGCGGGGTTCTACATCCAGCGGCATCACTGAGAAGGAAGACGTCGCCATGACCGCCCTGTCCGCCACACGCGTACCGCGGCTGAAACTGGCCGCGATGCTGGGCCTCGCCACGGTCGTCGCCGTGCTGGCCTTGTTTCCCTATCTCATGGCGGTGATGCCGCTGCGCCTGGCCATGGCGCCGGTATCTCCGACCATACTGGCGATAGCGCAGGCGTTGCAGGCAGGTGTGCTCACCGGCCTGCTCGGCTGGCTCGGCCTGTGGCTCGGCGAGCGCTACGGCCTGGGCGCGCCCTGGTTGCGCGCATGGGTCTATCGCCAACCGCGGCCGCAGGCACCGCATCGGTGGCGATGGGCGATCTTGCTCGGCGTCGTCTCGGCATTGCTCGTACTCGCCCTCAATGCGCAGCACCAGGGCGCCGGGCATCCCACCGCGTCACGCCTGCTCGATCTGGCCTGGCGCGGCGCATTGGCATCGCTGTACGGCGGCATCGTCGAGGAAGTGCTGTGCCGCCTGTTCCTGGTCAGCCTGCTGGTGTGGCTGCTGGCGCGGCTCGGCGGTGGACCGAGGCCGTGGATATTTGTCGTCGCGATCGTACTGGCCGCCCTGATCTTCGGCGCGGGCCACCTTTCCGCGGCCTTCAACGCCGGCATGCTGCATGGCCCGCTGACCGTCACCCGCATCGTGCTGTTGAATGCCCTGGTCGGCCTTCCCTTGGGCTGGCTGTTCTGGAAGTACGGGCTGGAGCACGCGATGCTGGCGCATTTCAGCGCGGATCTGGTGCTACATGTCGGAGCGCCGCTGGTGGCCGCAGCACTCGCCTGACTCCGCCCCTGGTGTTCGTACGGGGAAAGCGCGGTGACCCACGTACCGTGCGCGGGGGACATCAGGCGCCGCGCCTCGCGGCACCGAGGCCCAGCAACAACCAACCGACGATGAAGGCCACGCCGCCCAGGGGCGTGACCGCACCGAGCCACCGCGGCGCGCCCAGCGCGAGGGCATACAGGCTGCCGCTGAACAGCACGATGCCCACACCGAACGCGACGGTTGCGCGGCGACGATGCGGCGCGTGCAGGAAGAACACCGCCAGGCACAACGCCAGCGCATGCCAGAAGTGGTAATTCACGGC
This sequence comes from Dyella sp. BiH032, assembly GCF_031954525.1. NCBI lineage: Bacteria > Pseudomonadati > Pseudomonadota > Gammaproteobacteria > Lysobacterales > Rhodanobacteraceae > Dyella > Dyella sp. BiH032. Next base: position 1,685,007 of record NZ_CP134867.1, on the reverse strand, counting down.
GGTGTGCCACAGCTCGACGCCACGGTCATCCAGTACGCCGCGCAAGGCGTGCGCGCCGAACGCACCCAGCGCCACCGCGCTGGCACCGGCCGCACCGGCCAGCAGGCCGGCGATGGGACGGACAGGTTGTCGCATCGGAAGGAAGTCCTCGGGCTGGCGGCGGCGCCGGTGTCGTATGCTGGCGCGATGTCGATCCAGGATTCTCGCATGAAGCCCCGACGCCTCGTCCGCGCCCTGCTCCTGCTTTCCGTACTGCTCGGCGCGCTCCTGCTCGCCGCCTGCCAGCGCGGCGACGACCTGCCATGGAAACTCACCAACGTCACGGGCCACATGCCGGACCTGGACTTCAAGCTGGTCGACGATCACGGCAAGGCGGTGACCGGCGCCGACTACCGCGGCAAGGTGGTGCTGATGTACTTCGGCTACACGCACTGCCCCGACGTCTGCCCGCTGACCCTGGCGCAACTGCACGTGGTGATGCAGCGCCTCGGGCCGCTCGCGGACGACGTGCGCATCCTGTTCGTCAGCGTCGATCCCGCGCGGGATACGCCGGAGGTGATGCACGCGTACGTCAACGCGTTCGATCCGCGCGCGGTCGGCCTGTCCGGCGAACCCCGCGCACTGGAGGCGCTGAGCAAGCGCTACCGCTCCGCCTACACGCGCGAGCCGGACAAAGGCGACGGGCAGTACGAGGTCAGCCACAGCTCGGCGATCTATGTATTCGACCGCCAAGGCAAGGCACGCCTGCTGTCCACCGCGGCGGACTCCCAGGACAACCTCGTCCACGACCTGCACCTGCTGCTCGATACCGGAGCCCAGCCATGAACCCTCGCACCGCCCTCCTGCTGGCAAGCCTGCTGTTCGCCGACGCGGCCGCCGCCGGCGAGGCCGACCAGGTAACGGCCAGCCACGGCTGGATCCGCCTGATGCCCGGCGCCCTGCCCTCCGGCGGCTACGTGGTGCTGGAGAACCATGGCGACCGCGCGGTGGCGCTGCGTTCGGCGAGCAGCCCGGCCTATGCCGACGTCATGCTGCACAAGAGCAGCACCGAGACCGGCATGGGGCGCATGGAATCGGTGGACACGCTGTCCATTCCCGCGCATGGCAAGGCGGCCCTGTCCCCCGGCGGCTATCACCTCATGCTGATGAAGGCCGCCAGCGTCGTGAAAGTCGGCGACAAGGTGCGCGTCGACCTGCGCTTCAGCGACGGCAGCACGCTGGCCGCGGACTTCGAAGCGAAGCCGGCGAATACCGTGGATGGCGGCGACATGCCGGGCATGGAACACCATCACTGACGCAAGCGGGAGTGATGATCGGCGCATCACCGCGGCGACCTGCCCGGCGCCGGCCGGACCGGCTGCCCATCACGAACGGCGCGCGGCCGCCAGCTGCACCTGCCGCTTGGATTTGATGCGCCCGCTGCGCGACAGGCGGATCCACTGCCGCAAGGCCAGCAGCCCGCCGATCGATTCGATCAGCGCCGCCGGCACCCACATGATCACGCCGCCGACCAGCTGGCCGGTCAGCACGTTGAAGGTGAAGGCGCGGCCGCAGATCTCGAAGATCGGATAGAGGTCGGTCTTGGAGAAGGTGACGATGGCGCCGGCCAGAATCTGCGGGCTCATGGTGATGCCTGGCGAAAGTACCCGCAGGCCCGGCGTCATCCGGCCTGGCGGCCGCGGACGATGGTCGAGCACCAGCCACCAATACGACAGGCCGCTCAGCATCATCGTCCAGTTCATGAAGCGGTAGATGCGCCAGTCCAGCATCGCCAGCGTCTGCATCGCCGGAATCAGCCAGATCAGGATGAACCCGACGAACAGCACCGTGGCGACCGCCGGATTCAGCAGCACGCCGCTCGCCGCGCGCCAGGGCCAGGAGCGCAGGAACGGACGCAGGAGGCGCACACGCCAGGCCAGCGGCAACCCCGCGCGCAACGCCGCTCCCGGATACGACGCCATGATCAACAGCGGCGCCAGGTGATGCAGCAGCACCTGCTGGATGCGGTGCATGAAGAACTCGTGCTCGGCGTAGTAATCGAAGTACGTATGCAGCGACACGTAGACGATTGCGATGCCGGTCCAGAAGGCCAGGCGCCTGCCGCCGCTCACGCGCGCGCGCCGGGTGCCGCGCACGTACAGCAGGCATATCGCCACGAAACTGAGCAGGAAGACCCAGGAGAACTCCCAGGGCACGATCCATTTGAGCAGGCTCGACATCATCGTTCGGATCCGGCCTCACGCCAGCAAGCAAGCATAGTGCGCGCGGCCGCGCGCTGGCCGCGACCGATCGCCGCCTTCATGCCCGTCGCCGGTTGCGGCGCGAGCGACGCCAGCCGTAGGCCAAACCGAACAGCGTCACCAGCGACGGCACGAGCACGATATTGATGAACTTCAGGCGCATGCCCAGCGCGTCGATCTCCGCGTTGAGCTGGTGCTGTACGTCGCGCAGCTCCTTGTTGATCGCCAGCTGCCGCTGCAGGAACTGCTCGATCTCCGCCTTCTGCTCCGCACCGGCGCTGTCGCCCCGGGCCGCCTTCGCCGGCTGCAGCTCGGACAGCCGGCTGCGCGTGACGGCAAGCTCGCGCTGCAGCTCCTGCTTCTTGGCCAGGAACTTCTGGTCGGCCGCCGCCTGCAAAGCGAGCACGCGGGTGAAGGGACGCTGCGAGCTGGTGCGGCCATGGATGGACAGCAACTCGGACGAACCGCTGAGGTTGTCCGCGAGATTGGTGATGAAGTCGCCGTTGTTCGCCAGCGCGCTGAGCTGCAGCGGACCGAGCAGGCTCTGCGAGTAGGACACCCACAGGCGATCGGTGAGCAGATCGGTATCCGCCACCAGGATCACTTCCGCGTTGCCGTTCGCCTGCGCGATGTGGCCGGGCCGCTTGGCGAACTCCGGAAAGGCCGACGGAAACGTGCCGCGCACGCGCGCCGCGACCACGTAGCGGTTGTTGTCCGCCTTGTAGCCGTCCAGCAGTGCGTTGGGGTCGGTGGTGGACTCGCGCACGCGCTGCGACGGCACTACCTCCGCATCCGAGGTGGTCTGCATCAGCGGGATGAGGCGCGAGGTCGCCTTGGGCGCCAGGTCCAGGTAGCCCACGCTGGAAAGGTTGATGCGCTGCAGGCTCGCCGTGGTGACGTCGCCGTGATTGAGTTCCTGGCCGGTGAGCCCGAGCATCGCCGGGTGATTGGCCGCGCTGTTGTCGGCCAGCTCGATGCGCAGCGCGCGCGACCGGTCGAGCACCACCTTCTGCGGATCGAACTGCACGCCCCACGCCGTGAACAGGCGCGGCAGGTCCGAGTTGTGGTCGTCGATCACACCGTTGCTATCCACGAACGGCGTGGTGTCCAGTTCCGAATAGGGATCGACGAATGCCACCAGGTGGCCGCCGCGCAGCACGTACTGGTCGATGGCGTACTGCGCCGCGTCGGAGAGATGCTTGGGATGGATCACCAGCAGGACCTGGATATCGTCCCCGATGCGATCGAGCTTGTTCGGGTCCAGCGTCTTCACCTCGAACAGCTGGCCCAGCTGGCGGATCACCGTCCACGGCTCCTCGCCGAGCACGGGGTTGCCCTGCACGGGCAGGCTGCTGATCACGCCGATGTGCGGCTTGGCGGGCTCATTGAGTTCGTACAGCAGCTTGGCGATGTCGTACTCGAGGAAGGTCTCGCGGCCCGGATCGAACAGCGGGATCGCCAGCGTCTTGGCGCCGGGGTGCGGCTCGCCGTCGGACTCGCCGTCCTGCAGGCCCGGCAGCGTGGTTCCCACCAGGCCGAAGAACACCCGCTCGCCGTTGGTGCCGCCACTGATCGGACTGAGGCCGTTGCCTTCGGCGGAAGCCTCGTCGTCCGAGTACGGCACCGGGTCCACCACCTGCAGGCGCAGGCGGCCGTGCGAACGCGCGACCATTTCCTGCAGCAGCTCCCGCACGCGCTGCTCGTAGCTGCGCAGCTGCGGCAGATCGCGGGTGGAGTGCTCGGAGAAATAGAGCGTGAGCTTCAGCGGAGCGCGCAGTTTTTCCACGATGCGCACAGTGCCGGGGGTCAGCGTGTAGAGCCGGTCGGAGGTGAGGTCGATGCGGGTGGCGCGCATCCAGCGGCTGCTGCCCAGCGTGAGCGCCACCGAGGCGACCACCAGCAGGAACAGCGCGCCGATCAGGCGGGTGCGGCGGGAGAACATAAGGCGCGCCATCGTTCAGGGCGTCCGCTTCAGGTCCAGCACCAGCACGCCGGCCGTCAGCCAGGAGGCGATGCAGAGCAGGAAATAGAGCAGGTCGCGCAGATCGAGCACGCCACGCGCGATCGCCTCGAAGTGGCGCAGCAGGCTCAGGTGCGCGACGCCATTGAGTAACTTGCGCGGCATCGAGCCCTGCAGGAAATCCATCACCTGCGGCTGCCCCGCCAGCAGCAGGAGAAAGCACACCACCATGGTAAGGATGAAGGCCACGACCTGGCTCTGCGTGACCGCCGAGAGACAGGCTCCGATGGCGAGGAAGGCGCCGGCCATCAGCCAGCTGCCGACATAGCTGGCCAGGATCACGCCGTTGTCCGGCGAGCCCAGGTAGTTGACGGTGATCCAGACCGGAAGGGTGAGCAGCAGGCCGATGCCCATGAACAGCCATGCGGCGAGAAACTTGCCGAGCATGGCCTGCGCGATGGTCATCGGCAGGCTCAGCAGCAGTTCCAGCGTGCCGCCCTTGGCCTCTTCCGCCCACATGCGCATGGAAACCGCCGGGGCCAGCAGCAGGTACAACCAGGGATGCATGACGAAGAACGGCTGCAGGTCGGCCTGCCCCCGGTCGTAGAAATCGCCCGCATAGAACGTGAGGATGCCGGCCAGCACCAGGAAGATCACCAGGAACACGTAAGCCACGGGCGTCACGAAGTAGCTGCGCAGCTCGCGGCGCGCCACTGCCATCACCGGACTCATGCCCTGCCCTCCGGCGCCGCGTGTGCTTGCCCGGTGGTGATCTGGCGGAACACTTCGTCCAGGCGCCCGCGTTCGAGCTGGATTTCCGAGACCTCCAGGCCTTGCTGGCGCAGTAACGACTCGACCGGTTCGAGAATGCGCTCGCCCGGCCGCGGGAAGACCGTGATGCGACCGTCCAGCGGATCCACCTCGATCGACGCGACCTGCGGGAGCCGGCCGAGCATCTCCTGCGATACGCCGCTTCCGGGCGCGCTGAAGGACACTGCGCCGTGGTAGCGCGAGCGCGCTTCCAGCTCGGCCGGCGTGGCGTCGGCGAGCAGGCGGCCGTTGGCGATGATCACCACGCGGTTGCACAGCGCGTGGACTTCTTCCAGCAGATGCGTGGAGATCAGGATGGTGCGCTCGCGCGCCATCGCGTCGATCAGCTGCCGCACGGCGTGCTTCTGGTTGGGGTCGAGGCCGTCGGTCGGCTCGTCCAGCATCAGTACTGGCGGGTTGTGCACGATGGCCTGTGCCAGGCCCACGCGGCGGCGCAGGCCCTTGGACAAGGTCTCGATACAGGTGTCGAGCACTTCTTCCAATTGCAGATGGCCGACCACGTCCTCGAAGCGCCGATAACCCTGGTCGGCCGGCAACCCGCGCGAGCGCACGATGAAGGTGAGGAATTCGCGCACCGTCAACTCGCCGTAGCTCGGCGCGCCTTCGGGCAGATAGCCGAGCGCGCGCTTCGCCTTCAGCGATGACTTCTGCACGTCATGGCCGCACACCCGCGCCGTGCCCGCGGTCGGACGCAGGAAGCCGGCGATCATGCGCATCACGGTGGACTTGCCCGCACCGTTGGGCCCCAACAATCCGAGCACCTGGCCCGGCTCGGCGCGGAAGCTGAGCGCGTCGACCGCGGTGAGCGGGCCGTAACGCCGGGTGAGCTGTTCGGTTTCGATCATGTCCGGGGCGAAAGGAAAGCAGCAGAGCGGTCGGGTGCGAGCGGCTCGATCCCAAGGAATGTACCCCATCGGACTCGAAAAGTTCGGCCCGCCGCTGCGGCATGCCGAGCTGCACAAAGAAAAAGGCCCTTCGCGAGGAAGGGCCTTTTCGGTACGGCGTTGCTATCGCTTACTGCGCGGCACTGGCGGCGGAGGCCGGCGCGGCGGCGGTACCGGACGAGGCCGGCGCCTGCTGCTCGGTGCCTTCGTCCAGCGACGGCGGCTGCAGGCCGGCTTCCTGTTCCGGCGTCTTCTCCGGCGCATCGCTCAGCGGCAGGTACACGGCGAACTGGGCATAGCTCTTGACCTCGTCGCCTTCCTTCACTTCCGGCTTCACGAGGATGTCGTACGGGCGGCTCACCACTTCGTCGAACTTGTAGCCGTGCGTCTGCGAGTAGGCCTTCAGCATGTCGCGGGTCTGCGGGACGCCGGCGGCGGTGCCGTTCCAGATACCCTTCAGCGCCGGGCCGCCGAACGCGAGCATGCCGCGCACGTCGTTGTCGATGATCAGGCGACCGAAGCGGTCGGTGCTGCCGGGGGTGTTGTCCTGCGCCGGGGCCTGGGCCGTGCTGCTGCTGGCCGGAGCGGTGGTCAGGTCGGGGGCCTTGGCGGCGGCCAGCTCATGGCTCTGGCCGTTGACCGTCAGGCTGGTCGAGCTGATCGGCAGGGCGACGTCGAAGCTGTACGTCTGATCGCCGAAGTTGGTGGTGTAGATGATGCGCGGACCGGTCACGGTCACGCCCAGCTTCTTGGCGGCGGCCTGGATCTGGGCCTCGGCCTTGTCGGTCGCTTCGTTCAGCGCCTCGAGGCCGCCCTTGCGCTCGATCGAGCTGGACACCAGCAGCACCGGCGTCGGCTGGGTCTGCTCGATGTACGGGATGAGCTTGCTGTAGTCGATGTTCTGCACCGAGGCCAGCACGTTCTGCAGATCCGTCAGGCTGAACTGGATGAACGCATCCGGATCGCCGTGGATGTACAGGTTGGAGTAGCGGTCGATCAGGTTGAAGCCGTAGGCCACGTCATACGACCAGGTGATCTTGGTCAGCTGGCCGCGGCTGCCCTGGCGCTCGAGATCGAGCGTGAAGTGCTTGTCCTGGCCGCGCCAGTCGTTGTCCACGTTCCAGACGATCTTGGCCTGCTTCGCGGTGGAGTCGACCTTGTCGAAGGTCGGCTCGGCGGTGGCAACGGTCAGCTTGCCCTTGCCCACCTTGTCGTCGTTGCTGTTCCAGCTGATCTCGGCACCCGGGCCATAGGCCTTGCCGGACTGCGTGAACTGGGTATTGCGGTCGTACTTGCGCTGCACCGTGTAATCGGGGAAGCGGCGGAAATTGGCGAGCACGTCGTACACCTGACGCATGTCCTTGCCGACCACCAGCGACCTCTCCACATGGCCACTGCCAGGCATGATCACGCCCACGACCACGCCGACGACGGCGACGATGATCAAGGCAACAATGAATTCAAGAACACGCATCATTCCAGGGCTCTCCGAACATCTCTCTTGGCGGCACGAGTGCGTCGCCGGAGACCGGTCCGCCACGGGGATGCGCTCCCTTTAAGAAGGCCGAAGGAATCGCATCGTGACAGGGGTCGGCCAGCGCCGAAGCCACCGATGGTACCGGTTCACGGCCTGGAACGCTATCCGCCCCGAAAGGCGCCCCGGAAGGCCCCGGACCGGGGCTTCCGGCGCGAAGGAAAGGCCTTAGACAATGCCCAGCTCGAGGGCCTTGAGCACGGCACGGGTGCGGTCGCGCACGCCGAGCTTGGAGAGGATGTTGGACACGTGGTTCTTCACGGTGCCCTCCGCCACCTTCAACGAGTTGGCGATTTCCTTGTTGCTGTAGCCGCCCGACAGCAGTCGCAGGATTTCGGTCTCGCGCTCGGTCAGCGGATCGGGCTGCTCGAGGCTGGTGAACTGGTTCTGCATCCGGCCGACCCCGGCGAGCAGGCGCTGGGTCACCATCGGCGCCACCAGCGAGCCGCCGGCGGCGACGGTGCGCACGGCCTCGACCAGCTGTTCCAGGGAGACGTCCTTGAGCAGATAGCCGCGGGCGCCGGCCTTCAGGCCCTGGAGCACCAGCTGGTCGTCGTCGAACGTGGTCAGGATGATGGTGGGCGGCAACTCGTTGCGCGCCGACAGGGCCTGCAGCACTTCCAGCCCGCTCATGTTGGGCATGCGCAGGTCCAGCAGCACCACGTCGGGCTTGACGCGGGGAATGTCCTGCACGGCCTGTGCGCCGTCGGCGCATTCGGCCACTACGCGGATGTCCTCAGCCAGATCCAGCAGCGAGCGGACGCCCTGGCGCACCAGGTTCTGGTCGTCGACAAGACACACGGAAATCATCGCGGTTCCTCGGAGCGATTGCGTCCCCCGGCGCCATCGCCGGGAACGACGGTAGACGTTCTTGATAGAGCGGCTGCACGGCCATCCGGGCCGGCCGCCCATTCTGGCACGGGCGCGGGGCGGCGGAGCGGACTCACGACACGCTCAGCGCGGGCGGCTCGAAGCGGGTGGGCGCGTGCGCCAAGGCCGACGCTTCGCCCAGCGGCAGGCTCACGTTGAGGGCAAAGCCCTGGCCCGCGGCGGTATCCACGTTCACCGTGCCGCCGAATTCCGCCAGGCGCTCGCGCATGCCCGAGAGGCCATTGCCGGGGCGGAACTGGTCGGCGCCACGGCCGTCGTCGCGCGCGTGCAACTCCAGCAGGCCGGCCTCGTCGTAGGCGAAGGTGAGCCACAGGTTGCGCGCGCCGGCATGCCGCGCCGTGTTCGTGATGATTTCCTGAGCGCAGCGCAGCAGCACCTGGGCCCGCCGTGGATCCTCCACGCTGAAGCGCGGCGGCGTTTCCACATGCACCTTCAGCCCCGGCACGCCCTCGACCAGGCTGCGCAAGGCCTGGGTCAGGTCGATGGCGTCGTCCTGGCGCAGCTCGCTGACTACTTCGCGCACGTCGCGCAGCAGGTGCTTCGCGGTGGCTTGCGCCTTGAGCACGTGCTCGGCCGCGGCCGGGTTGCTCAGATGGCTGGCCACCTCGAGGTTCAGCGTGAGCGCGGTGAGGTGATGGCCCACCAGGTCGTGCAGGTCGCGCGCGATGCGCATGCGCTCGGCGATGCGGGTGGACTCGGCCAGCAGGGCGCGGGTCGCGCGCAGCTCGGAGTTGAGCCGGCGCTGCACCTCGCGCTCCTCAGCCTGCAGGTTGGCGATCATCGAGGTGAAGTACACCAGCGCGGAAATGGCCAGGTACATGCAGACCTGTAGCACTGCCTGGATCAGCGTCCACTCCCGGTAGTTGGCGATGATGGGGATCAGCATCAGGTTCTGGAACAGCATCCACACCAGCCCCATCCCTGCCGGCAGCTGCCACGGCAGCACCACCGCGATCACCAGCATCAGCATGGCCGACAGGCCGCTCTGGCTGAACCAGCCCATGGCGATCGCCGAGCAGGTCAGGACCGTCAGCCCGATCAGCCGGCTGACGGTGGGCAGCCCGTCCTGCCGGTTCAGGGTCGAACGGCGGGTCAGCAGGACGTAGGTCACCCCGAAGGTGAGGTAGGAGAAGATCCAGCCGGATATGTTCGGGTTGCTCCACCAGGAACTGACGCGCGCCAGGCTCCAGCTGCCGGGCAGCAGGGGCAGCGCGACGCACAGGTACGTGGTCAGGCCGGCGTAGCGCAGCAGCCGGATGTGGTTGATGTTGGACCATGCCATGTGCGCCATCATCGGCCCGAGGGCACCGTGGTGCAATGCGCGAGAAGTCATTGAGCACCCCCTGCCGAAAGCCATGCCGCCGGGCGCTTTACAAAGGTTTTACATGGTGCGCCGTGATATGTCCGACCCCTGCCCGCATGCCATAATGCGCCCCGTCACGCGGGGCCGCCGTCAGCCGGTCTGCCAGATTCTCGAAACATCACTGCGGAGCAACGAATGGCCCTTGCCATCCGCGACGTGCGCGAGCACGACCTGGATGCCGTACTGGCGCTCAACAACGCCGCCGGGCGCATCATCCTCGCCCTGGACGCCGGGCAACTGCGCTACTTCTACGAGCACGCCGACTATTTCCGCGTCGCCGAGATCGACGGCCACATCGCCGGTTTCCTCATCGCGCTGCGCGAACGCGGCGATTACGCCAGCCCTAATTACCAATGGTTCGGCGAGCGCTACGCGCAGTTCGTCTATATCGACCGCATCGTCATCGCCAACACCTACCGCCGCCATGGCCTGGGTCGCATCTTCTATTGCGACGTCACCAGCTACGCCGAGGTGCGCGCCCCGCTGCTGACCTGCGAAGTGTTCCTGGAGCCGCGGGACGACAAGGTGCTGCTGTTCCACGGCACCTACGGCTTCCAGGAAGTCGGCCAGCAACGCATGGGCGAATCCGGTCCGCAGGTCAGCCTGCTGGCCAAGGAACTGCCCAGCTACCCGTACGTGCTCGAGACCTACCTGGAGCGCGGCGGCCTGCCCGACGTGCCGTGGCTGGCCGAGCGCCCCCGGCCCTCCCATAACAACGACAAGCGTCGCCTCGCCGGAGAGCGGCGCCCATGAATGCCCGAATGGATACCACTGATGTCTGCGACCTGCGCTTCGGCCAGGTCGGTATCGCCAGCGTGCGTGTGCGCCGTGCCGACGCCGCCGCCCTCTACGACGAGCTCGAGCGCCGCGTGCGCACCGCTCCGCAGCTGTTTTCCCGGGCCGCGGTGATCCTGGACCTGAGCCACCTGCTCGACCTGCCCGACGACGGCACGGTCGACGCCCTGCTGGAGGCCGTGCGCAGCGCCGGCATGCTTCCGGTGGGTTTCGCCTACGGCACCAGCGAGACCGAAGCGCTGTCGCGCCGCATGGGCCTGCCGCTGATCGCCAAGTTCCGGGCCGCCTACGAACCCGCCGACGGCGGGAGCGTCGCACCGCCCGCCGCCGCGCCGGCTCCTGCGCCCGCACCCGCCCCGGCACCGGCGCCTGCCCCGCGCGAACCGGCCGCCGCGGCCGAGGCTGCGCCGATGGGCGGCCAGTACCATGACGGCACGGTACGTTCGGGCCAGCAGATCTATGCGCGCGACCGCGACCTGATCGTCACCGGCGGCGTCGCCAACGGCGCGGAGGTGATCGCCGACGGCAGCATCCACATCTACGGCGGCCTGCGCGGCCGCGCGATGGCGGGTGCGCAGGGCGACACCAAGGCGCGCATCTACGTCTCCGACTTCCGCGCGGAGCTGGTGGCCATCGCCGGTCACTACCGCGTGTTTGAACAGTTGCCGAAGGACCTCGAGGGCCAGGCTGTGCAATGCTGGCTCGACGGGGAAAAATTGCTGATCGCGAAACTTTGACGCGGATTCGTCCAGCTGCAACGATCGCTGTCGCTACACCACTAATCGCAACACCATTACAAGAACATATTCTGGGAGATGAGCCCTTGACTGCTGAGATCATCGTTGTCACCTCGGGCAAAGGTGGCGTGGGCAAGACCACGACCAGCGCCTCGCTCGCCACCGGCCTGGCCATCCAGGGCAAGAAGGTCGCCGTGATCGACTTCGACGTCGGCCTGCGCAACCTCGACCTGATCATGGGCTGCGAGCGCCGCGTGGTGTACGACTTCGTCAACGTCGTGCACGGCGAAGCCACGCTGAAGCAGGCCCTGATCAAGGACAAGCGCTACGAGAACCTCTACGTGCTGGCCGCCAGCCAGACGCGCGACAAGGACGCGCTGACCCAGGAGGGCGTGGAAAAGGTGCTCCAGGGCCTGTCCGAGGAAGGCTTCGACTACGTCGTCTGCGATTCGCCCGCCGGCATCGAGAAGGGCGCGCACCTGGCCATGTACTTCGCCGACCACGCCGTCGTGGTGGTCAACCCGGAGGTGTCGTCGGTGCGCGACTCCGACCGCATCCTGGGCCTGCTTTCCAGCAAGACCCGGCGCGCCGAAAAGGGCGACGGCGCGATCAAGCAGCATCTGCTGCTGACCCGCTACAACCCGGCACGCGTCGCGGTGGGCGAAATGCTCAGCGTGAAGGACGTGGAGGAAATCCTCGGCATCTCGGTGGTCGGCGTCATCCCGGAATCGGAAAACGTGCTGGCCGCCTCCAACTCGGGCGTGCCGGTGATCCTCGACGAGAACTCGCACGCGGGCCAGGCGTACAGCGACACCGTGGCCCGCCTCCTTGGCGAAGAGCGCCCGCTGCGCTTCCTCGAAGTGCAGAAGAAGGGCTTCTTCCAGCGCGTATTCGGAGGCTGAACGCGATGGGTATTCTTGATTTCCTGAAGCGCAGGCCGGAGCCGACCGCGGTCGTGGCCAAGGAGCGCCTGCGCATCATCGTGGCGCAGGAGCGTTCCACCCGCGGAGCGCCCGACTACCTGCCGCTGCTGCGCAACGAGCTGCTCGAAGTGATCAAGAAATACGTCCACGTGGACGTCGACGCGATCAGCATCAACCTTGAACGCGACAGCGGCCACGAGGTGCTGGAACTCTCCGTGGCCCTGCCGGAAAACGACAAACCCGGATCGACCGCACCGGTCGCCGGCTGAGCGGTGGCGGGCCCCGGGCCCGCCATCTTTCTTCTTCCGCCGCGTCCTGGCCGACGCGCGCGGGCAAGTCGTCCGAAGCGCCGCCTCTCATGCAAGCATCTCCTGCGTCCCTCCCCTCCGGCTCCGTGCTGCGTCTGGCCGACATCGCGGAGGACGCCGCGCGCGCGCTGCTCGCCCGCTATGGCCTGGCGCTGGAGCGGGTGCCCGACGGACAGCCCATTCCCGGCAGCTTCTGGGGCGACGACGAAGCCGGCATCATCGGCGCCATCGTCCATGCGCGCGGCGATACGCCAGTGCATTCGCTGCTGCACGAGGCCGGGCATCTGATCGTGCTGCCGGCGGAACGCCGTGCCCAGGTGCATACGGACGCCACCGATTCCATCGAAGAGGAAGACGCCACCTGCTACTTGCAGATCGTCCTCGCCGACGAGCTGCCGGGCGTGGGCCGTGCCCGTCTGATGGCCGACATGGACGCCTGGGGCTACAGCTTCCGGCTCGGCTCGACGGCAGCGTGGTTCGCGGCGGATGCGGAAAACGCGCGGCAATGGCTCATCGAGCACCGCCTGCTCGACGAGCAGGGCCGCCCGGTGTTTCCGTCCTGACGCCGCGCCGCGACATCGCCGCGGAACGGAAGGCTAGGCCGCCTGCCCGGTCGCGGCCGGAATGACCGGCCGCTCGACGATGCGGCGATACCACCGCCACGAGACCCAGCCCACCACGGTCAGCGCGGAAGCCCCCAAGGCCAGATAGAGCATCCGGTCTGCCAGCAGCGGCGAGAGCACGCCGGCCACCACGCTGCACAGCAGGAGGCTGGAGAACGCCTGCACGGAGGACGCTCCGCCGCGGTGATGCGGAAACCGGTCCAGCAGCAGCAACGTCAGCGTGGGAAACGCCAGCTGCACGCCGATGCCGTGCACGATCAGCGGCAGCATCGACCATGGCAGCATGGGCCGCGGCAATACGAGCGCCACCACCAGGTGCAGCGTGCAGGCCGCGAGCATCGCCATGTAGCCCAGGTTGACCGTATAGGCCTGGCTGCGCCGCACGGCGAGCCGCCCGGAAAGCCACGCGCCGCCCATCAGTCCGGCCACCACCGGCAGGAACAGCCAGGGAAACCCCTGCGCGGACAGATGCAGCAGGTCGCGGACAATGTGCGGCGCCGAGGCGATGTACAGGAACAGCCCCGCGAAGTTCACCGAGCAGGACACCAGCAGCGGCCGGAACGGGCGGTCGCGCCCGAAGCCGGCATACCCGGCCAGCAACTCGCGCGGCGCGAAGCGCGTGCGCGCTTCCGGCGGATGGCTTTCGCGCAGCAGCAGCACCAGCGCCGTGGCCAGCACCGCGGTGAACCCCATCAGCACCCAGAAAATGCCGTGCCAGCCGCCGAGGAACAGCATCTGCGCACCCACCATGGGCGCAATCACCGGCGCGACGCTGAAGATCATCATCACCCGCGACATCAACTGCTGCGCGGCGGCGCCTTCGTAGCAGTCGCGCACGATCGCGCGCCCCACCACCAGCCCCGCGCCCGCGCACATGCCCTGCAGCGCGCGGCAGGCCAGCAGCATCGGATAGGACGTCGCCAACGCGGCCCCCGCCGAGGCCAGGGCATAGACCGCGATACCGGTCACCAGCACAGGCTTGCGCCCCACCGCGTCCGAGATCGCGCCGTGGAACAGGCTCATCGCCGCATAGGTCAGCAGGTACACGCTGATCATCTGCTGCAGTTGCGCGCTCTCCACGCCGAATTGCGCGCCGATCAATGGGAACGCTGGGAACACCGCATCGATGGAGAACGGACCGATCATCGACAGGCCGGCGAGCAGCACCGGCAGGCTGCGCTGCACGGAACGTGGGGTGGCGTTCATGGCGGAAGTCGGGGGCTGCGCGTGGCCAGCGAGTATACGGGGGGCCGCGCGGACCCGGCATGGCCTTGACGTCACGTGCCGGTTGGCGCGGGCGGACCGGCTTCGCTAGCATGTCGCCGCACAGGGAGATGGCATGCCTCCCGTCCCGCGCTCGCGCGGGCGAACCGCGCCGGGGCCCGCCGGGCCCGGCGCCGATGATGCCTGCTCACCGGCCCGTCCGGAGTGCAGGCTCGTGCCTGTTCCGGGGGCCAGCCCTTAGGAGACATTGCATCGTGGGCTATACCGGATTCCTGGTCATCGGCATCGGCGGCGCGCTCGGCTGCTGGCTGCGCTGGATGCTTGGCGTGCTGCTCAACCCCCTGTTCCCCACCCTGCCCCTCGGCACGCTCGCGGCCAACCTGCTCGGCGGGTTCCTCATGGGCATCGTGCTGGGCGTGTTCGACCACTACCAGACCTTGCCCCCGGAACTGCGCCTGTTCGTGGCCACCGGCTTCCTGGGCGGACTGACCACGTTCTCCACGTTTTCGGCCGAGGCGACGACCTTGCTGCTGCGCCAGCAGTACCTGTGGTTCGCCGGGCACGTCGTGGTCCACCTGGCCGGCTCCATCACGATGACCATCGCCGGCATCGCCATGGCCCGGCTCCTGCTGCGCGGCTGAGGAAGACGCCATGAGCCAGAACACCGTTCGCCCGGGACGCCTGCTCGCCTTCTACTGCCACCAGTGCGCGCGCCACGACGGCGAACTGGTCTACGAGTGGCTGCTGGAACTGGCCAAAGGCCAGGGCATCGGCGGCGGCTCCGCCTTCCGCGCGATCGCCGGCTATGGACGCCACGGCGTACTGCACGAGGAACAATTCTTCGAGCTGGCCGACGATCTGCCGGTCAAAGTCGAATTCCTGCTGGACGATGCGCAGGCCGACATGCTCCTGGCCGCGGTGCGCGCGGCGGGCGTCGACGTGGTCTATGCATTCGTGCCGGCAGGCTTCGAGGTCCTCGGCCGACGCTGAGGCACAGCTATTCCAACGCAGGCTTTTCAACGGCATCTAGGGGCACGCATGAGTCGGGATTCGCTGAAGCAACGCGCCACCACCCTGCTGGAACACGCCGGCATCCACCTCGACGGCGATGCGCCCACCGATCTGCGCGTACACGACGACAACCTCTACGCCCGCGTGTTCGCCCACGGCTCGCTCGGCCTGGGCGAGGCCTACATGGACGGCTGGTGGGATGCGGACGACCTGCCCGGCATGTTCACCCTCCTGCTGCGTTCGCACGTGGACCAGGAACTGAAGACACTGGACACGCTGCTCGCGCACCTGAAGGCGCGCTTCATCAATCTCCAGCGCGGCGAGCACGCCTACGAGATCGGCCGCGCGCACTACGACCTCGGCAACGACCTGTTCGAGGCCATGCTCGGCAAGCGGCTGGTCTATTCCTGCGGCTACTGGGCGCAGGCGGACAACCTCGACGACGCGCAGGAGGCCAAGCTCGACCTGGTCTGCCGCAAGCTGCGCCTGCAGCCGGGGCAACGCGTGCTGGACATCGGCTGCGGCTGGGGCGAAGCGCTCAAGTTCGCGGCCGAACGCTACGGCGTGCAAGGCGTAGGAATCACGGTCTCGCAGGAGCAGGCCGAGTTCGCGCGCGAACTGTGCGCGGGCCTCCCGGTGGAGATCCGCCTGCAGGACTACCGCGAACTCGACGAACGCTTCGACGCGGTCTTTTCGATCGGCATGTTCGAGCACGTCGGCGCGCTCAACTACCGCACCTATTTCCAGGTGGCCCGTCGCTGCCTGGGGCCGGACGGCCTGTTCCTGCTGCATTCGATCGGCAGCAACGGTGCCCCGTCCCGCCCGGATCCGTGGATCGAGAAATACATCTTCCCCAATTCGATGATCCCTTCGGCGCAGCAGGTGGCCGAGGCGTTGCAGGATCAGTTCGTGGTGGAGGACTGGCACAACTTCGGCACCGACTACGACCGCACGCTGATGGCCTGGCGCGCGAATTTCGACGCGGCCTGGCCGCGGCTGTCCGAGCGCTACGACGATCGCTTCCGCCGCATGTGGCATTTCTACCTGTCGGTATCGGCCGCCGTGTTCCGCAGCCGCCGCGACCAGCTCTGGCAGCTGACGCTCAGCCCTGAGGGCGTGCCGGGCGGCTACCGCGTGCCTCGCTGAGGCAACATGGGCCAAGTGCCGCCTTACCGTCGTGCTTGCCGCTACGCGGCCGGCGCGGGATAGTGCGCGCACCATCCGGCGCGGGGAGACGCCATGAAGCGCACACTGGCCATCCTGCTCAGCCTGCTGGCGCTCTGCGCCGCCGGTTTCGCCAGCGCCGCCGACGCACCCTCGCGGCCGACCTCCTACTTCGACAACAGCGGCCGCGACGACGTGCTGAGCGGCGGCGTGAAGACCATCGAGATCGACACGCCCAAGGGCAAGTTCCGCGTGTGGACCAAGCGCGTGGGCAACAATCCGAAGCTGAAACTGCTACTCCTGCACGGCGGCCCGGGCGTGACGCACGAGTATTTCGAGGCCTTCGACAGTTTCCTGCCCGCCGCGGGCGTCGAGTACTACTACTACGACCAGCTCGGGTCGGCCTACAGCGACCAGCCCAAGGACGATGCGCTGTGGACCACCGAACGCTTCGTGGAGGAAGTGGAACAGGTGCGCCAGGCCCTGCACCTGGACAAGGACAACTTCTGCCTGCTCGGCCATTCCTGGGGCGGCATCCTCGCGATGGAGTACGCGCTCAAGTACCAGCAGCACCTCAAGTGCCTGGTGATCTCCAACATGATGGACTCGATCCCCGCCTACAACGCCTACGCGAAGAAGGTGCTGGAGCCCGCGATGGATCCGAAGCTGCTGGCCGAGGCCAAGCAGCTCGAAGCCAGCGGCCGCACGGCCGATCCGCGCTACATGCAGATCCTCACGCCGATGCACTACGAACAGCACGTACTGCGCATGCCGCAGGCGCAATGGCCGGACCCGGTGCTGCGCGCCTTCGCACACGAGAACGAACACATCTACACGCTGATGCAGGGCCCCAGCGAGCTGGGCGCCAGCGGCAGGCTGGAGCACTGGGACCGCAGCGCCGACCTGCACGCGATCAAGGTGCCCACCCTGGTGATCGGCGCGCAGTACGACACCATGGACCCGGCCTACATGGCGGCCATGGCGAAGAAACTGCCGCAGGGTCGCTTCCTGCTCTGCCCCAAAGGCAGCCACCTGGCGATGTACGATGACCAGCGCACCTACTTCGACGGACTGATCCGCTTCCTGCACAACGTCGAAGCCGGGCGCACCGCCCACTGATCGCTTCCGCCACGGGCTTTCCCCGGCCCGTGGCCAGCCACCTCCCGGAGTCTCCGCGTTGAAGCCGTTCCGCCGTATCTGCGCGCTGCTCGTCCTGAGCCTGCTGCTCGCCGCCCCCGCCTTCGCGACACCCGCGCTCTGGGTCGCGCGGAAAGACCAGGCCACGGTCTACCTGTTCGGCACCGTCCACCTGCTGCCGTCGGACACCAACTGGTCCTCGCAGGCGCTGGACCGCGCGCTCGAGGCCAGCGGCACGCTGCTGATCGAGCTGGTGGACGACAACCCCGCCAACATGCAGGCGCTGGTGCTCAAGTACGGCCTCGATCCGGCGCATCCGCTTTCCGCCAAGCTGTCGCCGCGCGACCGCAACCGGCTCGAACGCGCCGCGAACGAGGCCGAACTCCCCGGCGGCGCCGCGACGCTCCAGCCAATGCGCCCCTGGCTCGCCGCGGTCACCCTGGCGATGACCCCGCTGGTCCGTGCCGGCATGGACCCTGCACAAGGCGTGGACCGAACCTTGCGCGCCCGCATGGAGAAAGCCGGCAAGGCCGTCCAGGGCCTGGAAACCGCCGAGCAGCAACTGCGCATGCTCGCCGACATGCCCGAATCCATGCAGCTGTCCTTCCTCCGCCAGAGCCTGGACGAAGTCGCCGAAGGCCCTGCCCGCCTGCGCGAACTGATCGACGCCTGGCGCCGCGGCGACACCGACACCATCGCCCGCATCGAAGACGAAGACCTCCGCAAAGACACCCCCGAGCTCTACGACCGCATGCTCGTCCAGCGCAACCAGGCCTGGGCCAAGGCCATCGCCGAACGCATGCACCAGCCAGGCACCACCTTCGTCGCCGTCGGCGCCGGACATCTCGCCGGGCCGGATAGTTTGCAGAAGCAGTTGGAGAAGCTGGGGGTTGAGGTGAAGCGTGAGTGAGGTTGAAGGCTGCGCGCCGTAGGTCCCCTCATCCCGCCTTCTCCCCGGAGGGGAGAAGGAGAAGTGCGGTACCGCGGCAAGCAGCCAAAACATAACGAGAGCGAGGGCGCAGCCCGATGCTCCGTGTCGCTCTTGATCTCCCGGGTTCCCTTCGCGGCGGTGAGGGCTGGACGATCAGGCCGCCGCAGGCGGGCGGGGACAGGACGTCCCCGCCTTTTCGATTCGGGCATGGATGCCCTGTCGAAAAGCCCGGCCAGCCCTCAACGCACCCGGAGCAGCGCAGGCTGCGGAGGGCGCCGCGCAGGGGGCCCTTCTTCTTGGTTACTTCTTCTTGGGCAAGCAAGAAGAAGTAACTCGCTCTCCGGCAGGAGAGCGAAACCCTCGCCCAGAGGGCGAGACAACCAGGCGATCACGCGACAACCGAGCCGTGACGCCACTGGGTCCCGGTCCTTGCCCCCTCTTCGGGGTGCGCCGGAATGACGGCTGCAGGCGGGAGCGAGGCGCCACAGGGCGCCCAAGCCGCCCCACGCTGTCCCCATCCCCGCCAATCTGGCACCATCCCCCGCCTGCCCCACGCGCCCCGCGCGCCACCCACCCAACGCAACGGCATGAATCTGCAAGCTAATTTCGAACAGATCCCGCTCAAGGAATACGCCGAGCGCGCCTACCTCGATTACTCCATGTACGTGGTGCTCGACCGCGCGCTCCCCTTCGTGGGCGACGGCCTCAAGCCCGTGCAGCGCCGCATCATCTACGCGATGAGCGAGCTGGGGCTCGCCGCCACCGCCAAGCCCAAGAAGTCCGCGCGCACCATCGGCGACGTCATCGGCAAATTCCATCCGCATGGCGACACCTCGTGCTACGAGGCGATGGTGCTGATGGCGCAGCCGTTCTCCTACCGCTATCCGCTGGTGGACGGCCAGGGCAACTTCGGCTCGCCGGACGACCCGAAGAGCTTCGCGGCGATGCGCTACACCGAGTCCAAGCTCAGCCCCATCGCCGAGGCGCTGCTGGGTGAGCTGGGCCAGGGCACGGTGGACTGGGTGCCGAATTTCGACGGCACGCTGGAAGAGCCCAGCTGGCTGCCCGCGCGCGTACCGCACGTGCTGCTCAACGGCTCGATGGGCATCGCGGTGGGCATGGCCACCGACATTCCGCCGCACAACCTGCGCGAAGTGGTCAGTGCCTGCATCCGCCTGCTCGACGATCCGGACGCGACCGTGGCCGATCTGTGCGAGCACATCCTGGGTCCGGACTATCCGACCGAGGCGGAAATCATCACGCCGCGCAACGAGCTGCTGGCGATCTACCAGAACGGCACCGGCTCGCTGCGCGCGCGCGCGGTGTTCCAGCGCGAAGACGGCAACATCGTGATCACGGCGCTGCCGCACCAGGTCAGCCCGTCCAAGGTGCTCGAGCAGATCGCCGCGCAGATGCGCGCGAAGAAGCTGCCGATGATCGAGGACCTGCGCGACGAGTCCGACCACGAGAACCCGATCCGCCTGGTGGTCGTGCCGCGCTCCAACCGCATCGATCCGGACGAGGTGATGCAGCACCTGTTCGCCACCACGGACCTGGAAAAGAGCTACCGCGTCAATCTCAACATGATCGGCCTGGACGGCCGCCCGCAGGTGAAGGACCTCAAGCGCATCCTCACGGAGTGGCTGAGCTTCCGCACCACCACGGTGACGCGCCGGCTGGAGCATCGCCTGGCCAAGGTCGAGCGCCGCCTGCACCTGTTGGAAGGCCTGCGCATCGCCTACCTCAACCTGGACGAAGTGATCCGCATCGTCCGCACCGAGGACGAGCCCAAGCCGGTGCTGATGGCGCGCTTCAAGCTCAGCGAAGAGCAGACCGACTACATTCTCGAGACCAGGCTGCGCCAGCTGGCCCGCCTCGAGGAGATGAAGATCAATGCCGAGCGCGACCAGCTGGAAGAAGAGCGCGCGCGCATCAACGTCCTGCTGAAGTCGCCGGCCAAGCTCAAGGGCCTGATCAAGGAAGAACTGCGCACCGACGCGGCCAAGTACGGCGACGACCGCCGCTCGCCGCTGGTGCAGCGCGAGGCCGCGCAGGCGCTGGACGAGAGCGCGCTGGTCGCCAGCGAGCCGGTCACGGTGGTGCTCAGCCAGAAGGGCTGGATCCGCGCGGCCAAGGGCCACGACATCGATGCCGAAGGCCTCTCCTACCGCGAGGGCGACAGCCTGCTCGCGGCAGCGAAGGCGCGCACGACGCAGCAAGTGGTGGTGATCGACTCCACCGGCCGCACCTACTCCACGCCAGCGCACACGCTGCCCTCGGCGCGCGGCAACGGCGAGCCGCTCACCGGCCGCTTCAGCCCGCCGGCCGGCGCCAGCTTCGACGCGCTGTGCGCGGGCGACAACGACACGCGGCTGATCCTGGCCACCGACTTCGGCTACGGCTTCGTCACCCGCTTCGAGGCGCTCACCGGCCGCAACAAGGCCGGCAAGCAAGTGCTCACGCTGGGCGATGGCGCGCGCGTGCTGCCGCCGCAGATCAGCGCCGACCCATCGCGCGACCGCATCGTCGTGGTCACCACCGAAGGCCATCTGCTGATGTTCTCGGTAGCCGAGCTGCCGGAACTGGACAAGGGCAAGGGCAACAAGCTGATCGAGATTCCGAAGGCCAAGCTCGCCTCGGGCGACGAGCGCGTCGCGGGCGTCGCCGTGGTGAGCGAAGGCAAGGGCGAGGTCACGCTGTACGCGGGGCAGCGCAAGCTCACCCTGCGCTGGTCGGACCTGGTGGAGTTCGGCGGCAATCGCGCCACCCGAGGCGGCGTGCTGCCGCGCGGCCTGCGCCGCGTGGAAAGGATCGAAACCACGGGTTGATCCATGCGCCGCCCGGTCCGCCGGGCGGCGTTTTTCATGCCGGAGGCGTACGCATGCACGGCGAGTACAAAATGCCCGGCGGCAAGCTGGTCGTGGTGGATCTGGACGTCCACGCCGGCCAGTTGCGGCAGGTGCAGGTGAGCGGCGACTTCTTCCTGGAGCCGGCCGAAGCGTTGCGCCGGATCAACGCCGCGCTGGAAGGACTCAGCGCCTTCGCCGGTGAGGCCGAGCTGGCCAATGCCGTGCAGGACGCGCTGTCGGCCGACGTGCTGATGTACGGCATCTCGCCCGAGGCGATCGCGGTGGCCGTGCGCCGCGCCCTGCACCAAGGGGCCGGCGCATGACCCGCAGCGCCTGGCCCGAGCACGACTGGCAGCTGGTCCACGAGGCGCCGCAGCCCCCTGCGCTGCACATGGCGTTGGATGAAGTCCTTACCGAAGAAGTGTCCTCCGGCCGCCGCAAGCCCACGCTGCGCATCTGGGAATGGGCCTCGCCCGCGGTGGTGATCGGCCGCTTCCAATCGCTTCGCAACGAAGTGGACCGCGATGCCGCGCATCGCCACGGCATCGAGGTGGTGCGGCGGATCAGCGGCGGTGGCGCGATGTTCATCGAGCCGGGCAATACCATCACCTATTCCCTCTATGCGCCGCTCAGCCTGGTGGAAGGCCTTTCCTTCCAGGAATCGTATGCGCTGATGGACGCCTGGGTGATCGATGCGCTCGGCGAACTGGGCATCGAGGCCTGGTACCAGCCGCTCAACGACATCGCTTCCGCCGCCGGCAAGATCGGCGGCGCGGCGCAGGCGCGCCACGGCAGCGCCGTGCTGCACCACGTGACCATGGCCTACGACATCGACGCGGCCAAGATGCTGCAGGTGCTGCGTATCGGCCGGGAGAAACTCTCCGACAAAGGCACCGCCAGCGCCGCCAAGCGCGTCGATCCGCTGCGCAGCCAGACCGGCCTGCCGCGCGAAGCGGTCATCCAGCGCATGATCGACACCTTCCGCCGCCTGCACGGCCTGCGCGACGACGCGCTGCGTCCGGAGGAGCTGGCCCGGGCGCGCGAGCTGGCCACGAACAAATTCCACAAGCACGAGTGGACGGCCGAAGTGCCCTAACCCAAGCGCCGCCTCCACTCCCCACTCCCTCCCCCCGGGGAGAGGGCCGGGGTGAGGGGAACCTACGAAGCGTAGAAGCGGGAACCCGTAAAACAGCCTCGCTTCGTAGAACACTTTATCGAGCCCCCGCCCCATCTGCCGCGACCAAGGGAGTCCCTGCAGGACCGGCGTCTCCTCCGCGAAGGGAACAAGCGTTCCGCACTGGAACTCTCCGCACGGCAAATCATCAAAACCACGTTGTGCACGCTCTCCCTGCCCCAACCGTTATCGGCAGCGCCCCCGGAGTCTCCCCATGAACACCAAGCTCATCCCCGCCGCGCTCGCCTTCGCCCTCGCCCTGCCTGCCGCTGCCGCCCAGGCGCAGACAGCAAGCGGCCTCAACCTCAAGCTCCCGCCCGGCAGCGTCCCGGCCAGCGCCAGTACGGCACCGGCCCCGGCGACGCCGCGCGACGCCCCGCCCGCCATGGATGCGGTCAACGCCCGTCCGACCGGCGCCGCCACCGCCGGCCGCCCCGCCCCGGGCGTCTACTACGGCGACACCAGCGGCCGCACCGCCGCCCAGGACGAGGCCGAGGCGGAAGCCGCCCGCCCGCACTGCGACGACGCCACCTACAACCAGCCCCAGGTCCACGGCAGCGTGGGCATGGGCGTGGTGACCGGCAACCACTGGGGTTCGGGCACCTACAACAGCGGCGCGGTGAATCTCTCGCAGAACCTGGGCGACTGCTCGCATCCCACGGGGAGCATCGGCCTGTCTATCGGGGTCAGCCGCTTCAACGGGCGCTGAGCCGGGGCCGGCGGGCATCGAAAGTTTTTAGAAAGAGCCCCCGGCCAGACTCCCCTCATCCGCCTTACCAGCCGTCAATCCATGCGCTCTGCTGTACTGTCTTGCCTCCTTTCCCGTGGGGGCCGCCCGTCGTGATCCAGAACGTCGAGTTCCGCTTTGAAGGCGGCCGCGCCGGCGTGCTGCTCATCCATGGCCTGACGGGCACACCGGCGGAGATGCGCCTGGTCGGCAAGGGCCTCAACCGCGCCGGCTTCGATGTCTATGGCATGCAGCTGGCCGGCCATTGCGGCGATGCCGAGGACCTGCTCGCCACCGGCTGGACGGACTGGTACGACAGCGTGAAGGCTGCCGCCGAACGCTACGCCGCCGGCCTGGATCACCTGTTCGTCGCCGGCCTGTCGATGGGCGCCGTGCTCGCGCTGAAGCTGGCCGCCGACCGTCCCGACCTGGTCAAGGGGGTGGGCGTCTACGGCGCCACGTTCCGCTACGACGGCTGGGCCACGCCTTGGTACGGCAAGCTCTCGTTCCTGCTCCCGCTGATCGACCGGCTCGGCATCGGCCGCAAGCGCATGGTGTACGAGAACGAGCCCTACGGCCTGCGCGACGAGCGCATCCGCGCGCAGATCAGTTCGCTGATGCTCGGCGGCGACAGCGCCGCGGCCGGCCTGCCGGGCAATCCATGGCCGTCGCTGGCCGAGATGTACAAGATGGCCGCGGTGGTCAAGCGGGACCTGCCCAAGGTCACCGCGCCCTGCCTGATCGCCCATGCCACCGAAGATGACATCGCCAGCGTCGGCAACGCGCACTTGGTCGAGCGTTCCGTATCCGGTCCCGTGGAAATGCTGCTGCTGGAAGACAGCTACCACATGATCACCATCGACCGCGAACGCCGCCTGCTGATCGACCGCTCCGCCGATTTCTTCGGCCGGATCGCCAACACCACCGCCGACGGCGCACGCGCCGCGGCCTGACCGCCGCCACGGCTGACAGGCCGCCCGGGTAACGACGGGTGACAAGGACCACAGTGGAGATCCGGATGTCCGTTCGCGAGAAACCTCTTCGCCCTCGCGGCCTGCCGCTCGAAACGCGCGCATGAGCCCGCTCGCCATCACGCTGTGGCTGCTCAACGTCACCCTCGACACGGTGGGCCAGCTCGCGTTCAAGGCGGCCGCCGGCGACCCGGCCGCGGGCGACGGCATGGCGCGCTGGCGCTACATGGCCGCGCGCCCCTGGATCTGGGTCGGCATCCTGTCCTACGTCGCCGAGTTCCTGGTGTGGATCGCCTTCCTGTCGCTGGTCGATCTCTCCGAAGGCGTGCTGCTCGGTTCCATCAACATCGTGGTGATCATGATCGCGGGCCGCATCCTGTTCCGCGAAAAGCTCACCCCGCTGCGCGTCACCGGCATCCTGCTGGTCACCGCCGGCGTCGCCATCGTGGGAGTCGCCGGTGGAGGCTGAGCGCATGCAACCCGCGCGCCTTGGGCGCTTCTATTTCTTCGGCTTCCTGATCCTGGTGGCCTTCGACACCGTGGTGCAGCTGAGCTTCAAGTACGCCGGCAACCACGCGTTTCCGCCGGAGGCCAACTGGGCCTGGATCGTGCGCGTGTTCGGCCATCCGTGGATCTACCTGGCGGTGGTCGGCTACATCGGCAATTTCTTCACCTGGATGACCCTGCTCAAGCATGCGCCGATCGGCCCGGCCTTCGCGGTGACGCACCTGGAAGTGGTCAGCGTGATGCTGTTTTCGGTCTGGCTGTTCAACGAGCCGCTGACCTGGGCGCGCGTTCTGGGCGCACTGGCGATCGTGGCGGGCATCGTCTGCCTCGCCTTCGCCGAGAGCGGCGCGCATCCCGAAGGCGACGCGCCGACCGAAGCCAAGGGCGCGCTCGGCGCTTCCGCCGGGGACTGAGCCCATGCGCCGCGAGCTGCCGCCCACCGCCGGCCTGCCGCTGCATCTTTCGGACCTGCTGCCGCGCCGCGCCGACTTCGGCGCGGCGCTCGCCGGCTGGCTCGGCATCGACGAGGTCCAGCTGGAATGCTCCGGCACCGCCGCCATGGTGGTGGCCTTGCATGCGATGCATCGCCTGCGTCCCGGGCGCGACGAAGTGGTCGTCCCCGCCTGGACCTGTCCGCTCGTCGCGCTCGCCATTCATCGCGTGGGCCTGAAGCCGCGCCTCTGCGACCTCGCGCCGGATCACTTCGACCTGGACCCATCGGCACTCGCCGCATCGTGCGGCGAACGCACGCTCGCGGTCGTACCCACGCACCTCGCCGGCCGCGTGGCGGACGTGCGGCAGGCCCTCGCCGCCGCGCGGGCCTGCGGCGCCTACGTCCTCGAAGATGCCGCCCAGGCGCTGGGCGCGCGGCAGGACGGACGCACGGTCGGGCTGATGGGCGATGCCGGCTTCTTCAGTCTCGCGGTCGGCAAAGGACTGACGTTGTACGAAGGCGGCGTATTGATGTCACGCGACCCCGGCCTGCGTCGCGCCTTCGCCGACAGCCATCGCGAGGTGATCCGCCCGAGCCTGCGTTGGAGCATGCAGCGCGCGGTCGAGCTGATGGGTTATGCCATCGCCTATCGCCCCTCCCTGCTCTACCTCGCCTACGGCAAGCCGCTGCGCCGCGCGCTGGCGGAGAACGATCCGGTCGCGGCGGTGGGCGACGACTTCGACACCGACATTCCCTTGCATCCGCTCGGGCACTGGCGCCAGGCAGTGGGTTCGCACGCATTGCGGCGGCTGCCCGGCTTTCTGGAAACCACGCGCGCGCAGGCGCTGCGGCGCCTCGATGCGCTGCGCGCGCTTCCTGGCGTGACCGTTTTCGACGACGCACCTGGAACGCAAGGCACCTGGCCGTTCCTGCTGCTGACGATGCCGGATGCTGCCTCGCGCGATGCGGCGCTGGCGAAACTTTGGACGGCCGGGCTCGGCGTGAGCCGCCTGTTCATTCATGCGCTGCCGGACTACGGCTATCTGCGCGACATCGTGCCCGGCGCCGATCTGCCGCACGCGCGCGACTTCGCCGCGCGATCGTTGACCATCACCAACAGCCCCTGGCTGCGCGACGACGAATTCATGCGCATCGTCGAATGCCTGCGCGCTGTCTTGCCCGGCTGAGCCCAGAAACAGAACCCCGCCCTTGCGAGCGGGGTTCCGGGTTTCACCGCGTGATGGCGCTTATTGGCAGGTGCCGAACTTGAACGACGCCAGCCGCGTGCTCCAGTTGAACGAGCCCGTGGTCTTCAGGTACTCGTTGGTGTACCAGAACGTGCAGTCGTCGACCGGGTCGACGGTCATCGCACTGTAGTCGCCCCAGCGCGCCAGGTTGTTGCCGCTCTGCGAGCCGGTGCCCTCGATCATGCTCGCCTCGGCCTGCATGGTGTTGAGCGCATCGGTCGCCAGACGGCCCGTATAGCGGATCGCCGGATGGATCGCGCTGCTCGACGCGCTATAGCCCAGTGCCATGTTGCCCTGCTTGTCCATCGCCAGCGAACTCATCCAGCGGTAGGTCGTGTCAGGCGAGTACGTGGATTGCTGGTACACCACCGGCGCGGTACCCGGGCTGCGGATCTCGTACCAGCGCACGCCGCTGTAGGGATTGCGCTGCGTGGTGCCTACGCGCACCGCATGGCTGACCACTAGCGACTCGTGGTCGCCGAAGTTGCGATAGGCCAGGCGGAACATCAGGCGATCCGCCAGCGAATCGAGCTTCTGCTTGGTGCCCGTCTGGGGAACGCAGGTGCCGCCACTGCACGCGGCGGAGAACGAAGCCACCTGGATGGCGACCGGGCCGGTCAGCGTGGTGTTGGCACTGTTGCTCCAGTCGACGTGGAACTTCCACAAATTGAGCTGGTTCGAGCTGAAATTCATCATGTAGTTGGGCGAGCCTGCGGGCGGCGCAGTGCTGCCGTCGAGGTCGGCCGGCAGCAGGCTGCCGTAGCTGGTGGAAAGCTGGAAGCACTGCTGCGTCGCCGCCTGCCCGTTCAACATGGCATTGCGGTCGTAGGCGCAGACCTTCGCGCCGGCGAACGTATTGGTGAACATGTTGAAGGTGATGTAGTACCCGTCGGGCCACACGCCCAGCTTCGGATAGTCGGGGAACACGGAGCCGTAGTTGAACGCGTAACGGTAATACGCACCCGTGGCGTCGCTCGTCGCCGACACGGCCACGCACTGGTAATACGGCGCCGCCGTGACCGCGAACTGCGAGATGATCCAGCGGTTGGCAGCCTTGTCGTACACCACCACCGCGTCGCCATCGTTGTCGCTCTCGCACGGTCCGCCGAAGCCGGACCACAGCGTATTGGTCTGCACGGGTCCGTACACGACGTTCTTGGTCGCCTTGTCGAACACGGCGAAGCCGGTGTTGACGAGCTGCACGTATTGCGTGGCGCCCACCGCGCCATTGGTGTCCGGTGGCGCGCTGTTCACGGAGAAGGTGCCCTGCGGGCCGCTGAAGCCCTGGCCCACGCCATCGACGCCGCTACCGGCGGTGGGTGCGGCCACGCCCGTGTAGCTGGTTTGCACGGCACCGTCGGTTTGCGTGCCCGGCCCGTCCAGCATGGGCACCGGTCGCGCCGGGTGGTTGCGTGGACTCTTCGAGAAATCGTCGGGGCGCGGCATCACACCGCGCAAGGAATGCAGCGTGTCGTGCTGCACGGCAGGTGTCACTTCCGCGCCGCTCTGGCTCTCGGCGCGCGCACCGCCCGCCATGGCCAGGCCGACGGCGACGCACAACGCGGTGCCCGCGACACCGGTTCGTATCAGAAACATGATGGGCCTCCATGAAGAGTTGACGAACGATCGTTCTCTCTCAAGGCCGGTTCGCGCCCGTCCCGCGATGATGCCGCGACGCAAAGGCGCCACCAGCTGCGTATCTCGCTCACGACCGCAACGCGGCGCCCCAACGCGAACGAGATGCCCGCACGCTGCGCCCGTTTCCTTACCGCCATCTTTCAAACGCAGCGCAATGATTTGCGAACGCGTATACCGCGTCGCATTTTTCGCGCACAAAAAAAGAAGACGGCCAAACGGCCGTCTTCTTCCCGCCTTTCTTAGCGCGTACTTAGAAAACGAGCTTAGCCTTCGCTTAGAACGAATAGACCACCGAAGCGCCGACACCCCAATCCGGGCTGCCGTCGGTGAAGCCCTTGGTGGCATACACCTGGGCCTTCCACTGGCTCGCAAACTTGTACGAGTAGTAGCCCGTCAGCTCGCTGCGCGAGAAGCTCGTGCTGGACGCCTTTTCGCGATAGTCGTAGTACGCGCCGATGGTGCTCTGGCTGTCGAGCTTGTAGCTCGCGCCGACGTTCGCGCCGAACACGTCGTCGAGCTTGATGTACTGCGAGCTGCCCAGCGAGGTGTAGCTGACGCCGCCGAACAGCGTCCACTGGCCGAAGCCCTTGTACATGTCCACCGCGAACGTGTAGTCGTTCTTGCCGGTGCCCAGGCCTTTGTCTTCGTCGGCGGTGCCGAACTTCACCTTGCCGGTGAGATCGATGCCGAAGTTGTTCGCATCGTTGTGGTATGCCGAGTACGTCGCCGAAGCGATGACATCACCGAGACCGGAAGCCGAGCCCGTCGTGGTGTCCGCCGTGGTGCTGGTGGAACCGGCCGAACCCTGGCCCTTGCCGTGGCCCTTGCCGCGGCCGTTCGGGTTGCCGTTGTTCACCGGACCCACGCCGGGAATGACGTCCGCGGGACCGGACACGCGGATGTACGGCACCACCAGCTTCAGCGACCAGTCGCCGGTGTCGTAACCGAGGGAGACCGGCACCTGGGTGATGTCGGTGGTCTCCGACGTGCCGTACTTGCCGGAGGTGTAATCCACGCCGGCACCCACCTTCACGGTGGAGTCGTCGGCGTGCGCCGCCTGGGCCATCAGGCCCAGCACGCCGAGGGCGGCGAGCGTGCTTGCGTTCTTCAGCTTCATAGCGTCTTGTCCTTGGGAGCAGCAGCAAAGGGAGGCCCTGCGCGGGCCTCCCGGGTCTTTCGTTGGAGTTGTTCCTGCGGCTTAGCGGCCGCCGTGTTCCGGCTTGTCCGGGCGCTCGGGCTTGTCGGGGCGATCGGCCTTCTCGGGACGCTCCGGCTTGTCCGGGCGGTTCGCTTTTTCCGCCTTGTCCGCTTTATCGACCTTGTCGGCCTTCGCGGTCTTCTCGGCCTTCTCCGCCTTGCCCTTCTCGCCGTGCGCGATGTCCTCGCTCGAAGGCAGCGGACCATGGGCCTTGGCCTGCCCCATCACTTCGCCGAGCTTGAAGCCGAGCGACTTGGCGATCTGGCCCCAGCCTTCGCCGGACGCGCGTAGCGCGAGCACGCCGGACAGCTGCACCGTGCCCGTGGAGGTGGTGATGGTGCCGCCGTTGAGCGCCGTCTGCAGATCCGCCGCGGTCGGATTGGTGATGCCGGCCTTGGTCAGCTCCGCCTGCGCCAGCGACAGCGCGATGTTGACGTTGCCCCAGCCCATCGGGCCGGTGGCGGGCGTGAAAGTGGTCTGCACCGCTGGCGCGGTCGCCGTCGCCGGGGTGACCAGCACGACCGACGTACCGCCGCGCAGACCGGTGACCAGCGCCTGTGCGTTGTCGGTCGAACCCGCCAGCGTCGTATACGACGTGGTCAGGCGCGTGCTTTCCACCGTCGTGGTGGTGGTCGTCGTCGTGGTCGTCGTGGTGCTTGTCTGCGCGGCCGCCTGGCCGGTCAGACCCAGGCCGACGGCGGCGCTCAGCACGGAAAACGCAAGCAAATGTCTTTTCATGGTTCGCCCTTGAAACACATGGTTGGAGTTCGTTCGCATCGAGGCACCGTCCCCAGAAAGGCCGTCAGATGAACTCCGCATCCGCCATCGCCGCATTTCCCGGCCATGGCCCCGGCGCGAATGCTTGCCGACAATCACAAAAACGAAAAGAGGTAACGCGCAGGCTTATTCAGGCGATTTTCTGCTTTCGCGCAAAGCGATTTCTAAGTAATCGGTCGCGCGTGTGCGCCGGTCAACAAAACCAGGACAGCAAACTTTCGATTCTCTTTCGGCAAACTTGCTGTTCCGGTCGAGTCCGCAAGAAAAAAAGCCAAAATCGTTCAGCTTCATGCGGAAAACCCCCACCGCCATTCGATTTACGGCCGTTCAGCAAATTGACAGTCCGAATAGCCAGACCTACGCTTTGAACGCATCAGAATTGGAACAGTCGCTATTACTTAGGAAATACTTAGCGACGTTTATTTCCCGCTACACCACATATGGACACCCCAGGGGGAGGGGACCATTCACATGGTCACGCCTGCTTTGCCATTCAGCACAGCGCCGGACGCCCATGCGCGAGCGGGCCGGGCGCGCGCGCGCGGCTTCACGCTGGTCGAACTGATGATCGTGGTGGCGGTCATCGCCATCCTCGCCGCCGTCGCCATTCCCAACTACTACCGCTACATGCTGCGCGCCAACCGCGCCGCGGCCGAGGACGTGATGCTCGACATGGCCAGCGCCCAGGAGCGCTACATGATCGACAGCCGGGTGTACACGACTGACCCGTCTCAATTGGGTTACGGGACGCTGCCCGATTCGGTCTCGTCCAACTACACCTTCACGATCGCCCTGGTGGCCGGCCCTCCCCCGGGATACACCATCACCGCGGCGCCCAAATCCGGCAGTTTGCAGAGCCGCGACACGGACTGCGGCACGCTCAAGCTGGATAGCAGCGGCAACAAGACCGCCAGCGGCTCTTCCACGACATGCTGGAAGAAGTAGCCATGCGCCACGAATCGAACGGATTCACCTTGGTGGAGCTGATGGTCACGATCTCGGTACTGCTGGTGCTCGCCGTGCTGGCCGTGCCCCAGATGGCCCCCTTCTTGCAACGCCAACGGCTGAAGAACGCCACCATGGACCTGGCCTCCAGCGTCGTGCTCGCGCGCAGCGAGGCGATCAAGCGCAACGGCCCGGTCTACGTGGTCGCCAATGGCTCGGACTGGAGCAAGGGGTGGACCGTGAGCAGCGCCGCGACCGTATCGACCGCCAGCACCATCCGCGCGCAGAGTGCGCTGGATGGGCTCAGCATCAGCGAGACCGGCGGCAACACCTCGTTCAATTTCGGCGGCGACGGCCGCATGTCGGGTACGGGCCTGTCGTTCTCCGTGCAGCCCACGGTCACGTCGCGGGGCCAGCAGCCGCTGTGCGTCGCGGTGGGCGCCACCGGTCGCGTGCAGACCACCAAGGGAGCCTGCTCATGAAACACGAGCGCGGCATTCTGCTGATCGAAGTGCTGGTCTCGATGCTCATCGCCTCCGTGGCGCTATTGGGCACGGTGACGCTCATGGCGCGCTCGACGCGCAACGAGATGGAGTCCTACCAGCGCGTGCAGGCCCTCACCCTGGTGCAGGACATGGTGTCCCGCATCAATGCCAACCGGCAGGTGGCCGCCTGCTATTCCAATGGCGCCACGGGCCTGACCACCGGCACCGGCTCGGCCGCGCCGCCCACCTGCGCCACCGGCACGCCGACCCCGACCGCGCTGCAGGCCGCCACCGCCAACGCCGACCTGGCGGCATGGCGCAATGCGCTGCTCGGCGCGGGCGAGGTCTCGGGCGGCAACAAGGTCGGCGCGATGATCGGCGCGATCGGCTGCGTCGAACAGATCGATGCCACGAACAACATCTATCGCGTCACGGTGGTCTGGCAAGGGTTGATGCCGACCGCCGCGCCCAGCCTGACCTGCGGTCAGAACCAGTTCGGCCCTGACGACAAACTGCGCCGCGCGGTCAGCGTGCAGGTCCGGATCGCCAATCTCACCTGACGAGCACGATGCGCCCTCACCGCCCAACTCTGCATCCCCATCGCCAGCGCGGCTTGTCGCTGGTCGAGCTGATGATCGGCGTCACGATCGGGCTGGCGCTGTTGGCCGCGCTCGGCTCGCTCTACGTCGCCACCTCCAAGGCCCGCGCCGAATTCAACAAGACCGGCGAACAGGTGGAAAACGGCCGCTATGCGCTGGAGTCGATGGCGCGCGACATCGAGATGGCCGGCTTCTTCGGGCGCCCCGGCCTGCCGGTGTCGCTGCAGTACAGCCTGCCCGGCCCCTGCACGACCGCCCAGGCTTCGATGGGCTTCGATACCACCACCTCGCCGCTCACCGTGCCGGTCGCCGTGTCCGGCGTGGCCGCCGGTGGCGCGGTGCCGACCTGCCTGACCAACATGGCGACGGGAAGCGAAGCGATCACCGTCCGCTATGCCTCGGGCAATGTCACGCCGGCCGCTTCGGGTACCGAGTACTACCTGCAGCAGTCCAGTTGCACCACTGACACGAAACAGCTCGTCTACGACAACAAGTCCGCGAGCTTCACGCTGCTGGGCAAGACCTGCAGCGGCGCCCAGCCCGCGGAACTACGCAAGTACGTGGTCCGTTCCTATTACCTGGCCGGTTGCGACAACTGCGGCACGGGCGGCGACAGCATGCCGACCCTCAAGGTCGCGGAGTTCATCAACGGCTCGATCCAGGTCTCGTCGCTGGTGGCGGGCATCCAGGACGTGCATCTGGCCTACGGCGTCGACACCGACAACAACGGCTCGCCGGATTGCTACGTCGACAACCCGGCCATCGACAACTCGGCCACCTGCACCGGCAGCGGCGGCTACAGCTGGATCAACGCGACCACCAACTGGGCCAACGTGACCGCGGTACGCGTGACCGTGCTGGCGCGCAACCTCGATCCGACGGTGGGATGGACGGACACGCGTACCTACGACCTGGGCCGCGCGACGCCGGACGGCCCCTACAACGACGCTTACAAGCGCCACGTCTACAGCGCGGTCGCGCGCGTGTGGAATGTCGGCGGCGTACGGGAGAACTGACATGAGGCATGCGCCCTTCCCTTCCCGGCGCCAGCGCGGCTTCACGCTGATGATGACGCTGATCTTCCTGGTGATCTTCCTGCTGTTCGCCATCTCCATGGCCAGTTCCAGCATGGTCAACACCAAGGTGGCGTCCAACCAGCAGTACCGCGTGGAAGCCAAGAGCGTCGCCCAGCAGGGCGTGGAGTCGGTGATGAACCAGTCCTTCACGCTCAACCCGATTCCCGCTTCGTCGGTTCCGGTGGACGTCAACGGCGACGGCAATAACGATTTCACCGCCCAGGTGGCGGCGCCGTTCTGCCTCGATAGCAAGCCGGTCCTCAACAAAGACCTGCCGATGGGCGACGTGTGCCGCACGCCCACCAGCAGCAGCGGCGACCTGGTGATCGGTTCCGGCGGCGCCACGGCCGTCCTGTCGCTGTGCTCCGACACGAAGTGGGAAATCCAGTCGACCGTCACCGATCCGAACAACACCGCGACTTCGGTCACCGTGCACCAGGGTGCATCGGTCCGCGTCCCCGTGGGAACCGCCTGTCCATGAACCCTATTGCCCGCCTTCGCGGAGACGCCGCCATGTCCCACACGCGCCCATCCTTGAGCCGCCGCCTGCGCAAGCTGGCGTTCGCCGCTGCCCTCCTGGCGCTGCCGGGCCTGGCCCTCGCCGAGGACATCGACCTGTACACCGGCGCGCCGGTGAACGGTGGCTCGCCGAATCTGATGATCCTGCTCGACAACGCCGCGGCGTGGAACGGCAGCGCGAACTTCACCTGCCCCACCACGAGCTACGTTGGCAGCAACAACAACGGCAAGGACGTAGGTTTCGAGCAATGCGCGCTTTATCAAGCCGTCACCACGATCGGCTCGAACGCCCAGCTGCTCGGCAAGATCAACATGGGGCTGATGCTCTTCGACTCTGCGAAGAACCCCACCAACGGCGGCATCTTCAGGTTCCCCAACGTCGGCCGTGCCGACCCCGGTCCGCTGCCCCTCATGGACAGCACCGGCATCGCGTCCTTCCAGACGGCGATCAAGACCATCGACCGCGCCAACGACACCTCCAACAATTCGCAGGTCGGCGGCGGCATGGAGGAGATGTGGGCCTACTTCGCCGGCGGCACCGGCCTCAGCGGCGTGAAGTACAAATCGCCGTTGTCCGGCCCTTGCCAGAAGAGTTTCGTGATCTACATCGCCAACGCGATGAACAACGGCAAGCCCCAGGATCCCTCGAACAGCCCGAGTGCACTGTCGTCGCTGACGCAGGCGCTGGGCCAGGCGCCTACCCAGATCACCATTCCGCCGCCCTACAACAAGTACCAGTCCAACTGGGGCGACGAGTGGGCGCAGTACATGTACAACACGGACCTCTCCGGGGGTACGTCGACCAATCCGCAGAACATCATCACGTACACGATCGCCGTCACCGACGGCACCAACCCCGACTACGTGCAGTTCCTGCAGAGCATGGCCAGCCACGGCGGCGGCAAGGCCTTCGTGGTGAACATCAACGATCCGAACGCGCTCGATGCGCTGATCTCGGATCTGATGCAGATCTTCAACGAAGTGCAGTCGATCAACAGCGTGTTCGCCTCGGTCAGCTTGCCGATCAGCGTGAACAGCCAGGGCGTGTCGTTGAACCAGGTGTACGTGGGCATGTTCCGCCCCGACCCGACCGCCCTGCCACGCTGGGTGGGCAACCTCAAGCAGTATCAGCTGGGCCTGGACAGCAACGGCAACGTGGTCACCGAGGACTCGCTGGGCAACTCAGCGATCAGCAATAACGGCTCGGGCTTCATCTCGCCGAACGCGCTGAGCTACTGGACCTCCGATCAGCAGACCGGCACGCCGCGCAACGGCCCGCTGACCTTCCCCGGCGGTACCAGCGTGGTGGCCAACTGGCCCACGACGGGCTTCTGGATCAACAAGCCTTCCGGCGTGTCGCAGGCTTACGACGCCGTGGACGGCGAAGTGGTGGAGAAAGGCGGTGTGGGCGAAATGCTGCGCGCCGATTACCTGACTTCGCAGACGGGGCGCACGGTCTACACGTGCAACAGCGTGGGCGGCTGCCCCACCACCGTCGCTATGCCTAGCTTCAACACCAGCAACAGCTCCCTTACCACCACCGCGCTCGGCACGACCAGCGCGGACCTGTCCAATCTGATCAACTGGGTGCGCGGCGCCGACAACACCAGCCCGAACAACGAAGCCGAGCCCGGTCCCGGCGGTGTGGTGACGATCCGCCCGTCGATCCATGGCGACGTGCTGCACTCGCGCCCGGCCATCGTCAACTATGGCGGCAGCACCGGCGTGGTGGTGTTCTACGGCTCGAACGATGGCTTCTTCCGCGCGGTCAACGGCAACCAGACCGCCGGCATCGGCAACGTGCGGCCCGGCGGCGAGCTGTGGTCGTTCGTCGCGCCGGAGTTCTTCGGCAAGCTCAAGCGCCTGCGCGACAACAGCCCGGTGATCAAACTGCCCGGCATCACCGATGCGACGGCCAAGCCGAAGGACTACTTCTTCGACGGCACGACCACCGTGTACCAGGACCAGCGCGTCTCGCCCGCGAAGACCTATATCTACCTCACCGCGCGCCGCGGCGGCCGCTTCGTCTACGCCTTCGACGTGACCGATCCGACGGCGCCGCGCTTCCTGTGGAAGAAGTCCAATACGGACATTCCCGAGCTGGGCCAGACCTGGTCGCAGCCCAAGGTCGCGCGCGTCAAGGGCAACACCAATCCGGTGCTGATCATGGGCGGCGGCTACGACACGGCCGAGGACGCCGACCCGGTGCAGAGCGCCGACACCATGGGCCGGGCCATCGTCGTGCTGGATGCCGTTAGCGGCGCCCCGGTATGGGTCGCTGCGCCGAACTGCACCGGCGAGCCCTCGCCCTGCCTGAGCGTGCCGGGGATGACCTTCGCGATACCGTCGGACATCACCATGCTGGATCGCGACGGCGACGGTTATATCGAGCGCCTGTACGTGGGCGACCTCGGCGGCAACATCTGGCGCGCCGACCTGGAGCCCAACGCGCTGACCTCGCCGTCCAACTGGACCGTGTCCCAGATCGCCAGCCTGGGCGGCACCGGCACCAATGCGCGCAAGTTCTTCTATCCGCCGGACGTCGTGCCGACCTCGAGCTACGACGCCGTCGTGGGCGCCACCGGCGACCGCGAACATCCGCTGGCGTCGAACGCCGCCTCCAATGTCATCAACCGCTTCTACAGCCTGCGCGACACCAATACCGGCAGTTCGGTGGCGGCCAGCTGGACGACCATCACCGAATCCAGCCTTTCCGATGCCACCAACACGCTGTACACGGGCAGCGGCAGCGGCTTCTACATCACGCTAGCGAATGCGGGCGAGAAGGCGGTCAACGCACCGCTGACGGTGGCCGGCTACACCTATTTCGGCACCAACCAGCCGGCCAATCCGACGAACAACCCGAACATGTGCTACCCCAACCTGGGTATCGCGCGCGGCTATGCCATCAACTTCCTCGACGGCAGCGGCATGAACCCGAACCGCTTCGTGAAGTTCGACGGCGGCGGCATGCCCCCGTCGCCGATCTTCGGCCTGGTGCAGCTGCCCACGGCCGGCGGCGGCACGTTGCTCACGCCGGTACTCATCGGCGGCGGCAACCAGCTGGGCCAGGTGGGCGGCAACAACACGTCCTCCCTGGGTTCGCAGAAGGTCACGCCGCCGGGTACGGGCAAGCGCAAGCGCACGTACTGGTACATCGACGGCGTGAAGTAAGCGCCGCGCGCGCATGCCATCGAAGCCGCCGCCCGGGCAACCGGGGGCGGCTTTTCTTTTGGGCTGGCGTAGAACGGCTCCACCGCCGTGCAGGCGGCGGGCACCCGGTCAGATGCTGCTTTCGCCGATGGCGGCGAGCAGCCGCGTATTGAGTTCGCGTTGCTGCGCCTGCCAGGCGTCCAGCTCGTGTTGCGGCACCGGTTCCTGACCATCCATGCCGCTGAGCAGGCGCTTCCACCAGGTGCGGTAGCGATACGCCGAGACTTCGCCATTGATGTCGCTGGCGACGATGCGCCCGCGCAGCGACTCGATGATGGCCATCGCGTGATGCTCTTCCAGCCGGCCCTGGTCCCAGTTGGTACGCGCGGTAGCGACGCTGAAAGCGTCCTTGTCGATCGAGAGATAGGTCGGCTGCGGCGCCTGACGCAGTTGCGCCACGAAGGCAGCGGTCAGCGCATCCGGGTCGTCGAAACGGCGAAACGCATCCTGCAGGCCCAGCTTCGCGGACCAGCCCACGTCCACGTCCATGCACCAGTAGGTGAGCTTGCCCGCGCGCAAGGGCTGCAGGTAGTTCTCCCAGGCATGGCCGGCACCGATGTCGGAGGACGTGATGCCGACGACGTGCACGTGGTTCACGTACGGCAGCATGGCGACCTTGCGCACCCACGAGCCGCAATGGATGCCCCACGGGAAGCGCATGTTGTCCGGATGGTTGTCGAACACCACCAGCTGGAACGGCCCGCGCGCGCGCTGGCGCTCGACCAGCGGCCAGGTGAGATGGTGATAATCGCCGGAGCCCATCAGCACCGTGCCGTGCCCGGGCGGAGCCACCGCGTCCAGATGGCGTCGCAGGCGCGCGAACGTGCGCAGCGTGCAGCCGAAGCGGATCGCCTCCTGCCAGTCGCCGAGCGGAACGGTGGTGGCGCCGGCGATCTCACCGACGGAACCGTCGAAATCCAGGATCAGGGGATCACGCTTGCGCATCGTCAGTGCTCGTTCGCGTCGCCATGCTGCGCCGCCCATTGGCTGTCGCTTTCGAACAGGTGCCCCAGGCGCCGGGCGATGGCCCGCAACAGCGGGTTGCGCAGCCACACGGCATGGCGGGTCAGGGTGAACCTGGCGCCAAGATAGGATTTGACCTGGGGGTCGGTCCAGCCCGCGACGTAATGCGTCAGTCCGCGCTCCCGCGCCCAGGCCAGGTTGTGGAACCAGCTGGTGAAGTACAGATTCTGCTCGCGCGCCTGCGGATAGGCGAAGCCGACGTACTTGTCGATCAATTTGCCGTCTGCCACGAAGCAGAGATTCCACCCGATCATCGCGCCCTCGTAGTGGTAGACGAAGGCGAAGCCGCCATTGCCGGCATCCCGCAGCACGGCGGCGAAGAAGTCGCGGCTGAGCTTGTCGAAATGCACTTCGCTTTGCGCGTAGACGTTCTCGTACAAGGCGTAGAACGCGTCGACCGTCGCCTCGTCGGCAAAGCGCGCGTCGCCGCAAGCGACCGTTTCCACGTGCACGCCATCGCGCTTGCGCAATTTGCGGCGGATGTCCTTCCGCCGCGACGCGGACAGGCGGCCGAGGTATTCGTCTTCGTCCGCAAAGTCGATCGGCACGTAGGCCAGCGCCTGGCCTTCCAGCAGAAGGAAACCTTCCGTGCGGCAGGCGTCGGCGAAACGCGCGCACCACTCGCGCCCGGCGGCGTCGCATAGCGGCGAATCCAGCGGGATGTCCTTGACGATCAGCAGGCGCTGCCCGTCGCCCAGGCGCGCACGCAAGTCACCCGCCAGCGCCGCCGGGTCGGCCTGGCGCGGAAACAGCGCGTACTCGGACACCGTGGTGCCGACGAAGGCGGTGCGCCAGCGCAACAGGCGCCCCCACCAGCGGTAGCCGGGCGCGTGGACGATGCGCCGGCGCAAGGCATCGTCCGCGGTGGTCAGCAGGTCGAACGGCGCCACAAACGCCGGCGTGCCGACGGCGTCGACTACCTGGAAGCCGATCGGCGGATGCACCGCGAACGAATCGACGAGACCGTCCGGTTCGAGCTGGTTGAGATAACGCACGCAAGGATTCCGCAAGTGAAGGGCCGCCGCCCCGTGGCACGGCGGGACGATGATGCCCCAGGCCCAGCGCCGGAAGCATGGCCGGAGCGGCTTTCAGGCCCCTTACCCGGGCGCCGCGGAGGATGCCAAAGATTGGCGAAAGGCGTCGCGCCCACAATCATGACGAAGCAGGACCGCGCTTCTGGACAAGCTCCCCGCGGTTGGTCAGGCTTGCCGGGTCGGCCGCCAGGCGCGGCCTCGGCGAACGCCACGGACCCAGGACATCGATCATGAGCGAGCAGAACGTACAGCGCGAAACCTTCGAGATCATCGCCAAGCAGGCGAAGATCGAGATCGACACCATCAAGCCCGAGTCCACGCTCAAGGAGCTGGGCGTCGCTTCGCTCGACGCCATCGAAGTGATCTTCGACCTGGAAGAGCATTTCAACATCCAGCTGCCCAACGAGGACGCGGATTTCGACAACGGCACCGTGGGTCAGCTGGTGCAAGCCATCGAACGCCAGCTCGCCGCCAAGTAACCTCAGCCAGCCCAGACTTCATGCAACGTCTCGTCATCACCGGCATGGGCGCGATCTGCGCGCTCGGCAACGATGCGCCTTCCGTCTGGAAGGCCATGACCGAAGGCCGCACCGGCATCGCCCCCATCACGCGCGTGGCGCCGGAGTTGATGCGCGCCGGCGGTGTCGTGGCCGAGGTAAAGGACTTCGACTCCGCGGCCTACTTCGACGAAGCCAAGCTCAGCCAGCTCGACCTGGCGACCCAGTATGCGCTGGTGGCTGCGGGCGAAGCGGTGCGCCAGTCGGGGCTAGTCTTCGAAGGCGAGCGAGCCATGCGGACCGCGGTGGTGGTCGGCAGCGGCGTGGCCGGCGAGTCCACCCGCGATGTGCAGTATCACAAGCTGTACGCGGAGAACGCCTCGCGCCTGCATCCGCTGGGCATCATCCGCATGATGATGAACGCGCCCGCCAGCCAGATCAGCATGGCGCACGGCATCACCGGCCCCTCGTTCGTCGTGGCCAGCGCCTGCGCGTCGTCGAATCACGCGTTCGCGCAGGCGGCGATGATGATCCGCTCGGGCCTGGTGGACGCCGCCGTGGTCGGCGGTACCGAGGGCTGCCTCACCCTGGGCACGTTGCGCGCGTGGGAAGCGATGCGCGTGCTGGCCCCCGACACCTGCCGCCCGTTCAGCGCGGGCCGCCGCG
Organism: Dyella sp. BiH032; assembly: GCF_031954525.1. Lineage (NCBI taxonomy): Bacteria > Pseudomonadati > Pseudomonadota > Gammaproteobacteria > Lysobacterales > Rhodanobacteraceae > Dyella > Dyella sp. BiH032. The sequence continues at coordinate 1,644,873 of NZ_CP134867.1, read as the reverse complement.
GCATCGTGCTGGGCGAAGGCGCCGGCATGTTCGTGATCGAAACGCTCGAACAAGCGCAGGCGCGCGGCGCCACCATCCTGGCCGAACTGGCCGGCGCCGGCATGAGCTCCGATGCGGGCGACATCGCCGCGCCGTCCGAGATCGGTGCAGCCGCCGCCATGGCCGCCGCGTTGCGCGACGGACAGCTGTCGCCGTCCGAGATCGACTACGTCAGTGCGCACGGCACCGGCACCCTGGCCAACGACGCCACGGAGACCGCCGCGCTGCACCGTGTGTTCGGCGAACACGCACGTGCGCTGGCGATCTCCTCCACCAAGCCGATGCACGGCCATGCCCTGGGTGCCTCCGGTGCGCTTGAGCTGGTGGCGGTGATCGGTGCGCTGCGCGACGGCATCGTGCCGCCGACGCTGGGCTATCTTGAACGCGACCCGGTCTGCGATCTGGACTACGTACCCAATGAAGTGCGCCGCATGCCGGTGCACGCGGCGATCAGCAACTCGTTCGCCTTCGGCGGCCTCAACGCGGTCGTGGCGCTGCGGCGCATCGACCCGTAACCGCGCCGTCTCGCGATGGGCGGCATCGGCCGGAGCGGTACGGCGGCTGTACGCAAATTCCTGCGCGGGCCTGCGTTCACGCTCGCGCAAGCCTCGCCGCGTAGGGTGTAGCCACCGTGCAACGGGCACGGCTTCACCTGAGGACATTGACCATGTCGAAGAAGCTTCTTTCTGCCGCGCTGGTACTCGGCGTGTTCGCGCTGCCGGTCTCGTATGCGTTCGCACAGCACGCCGGTGGCCATGGCGGCGGTTCCGCGCACTCGACGCCGACGACGCACACCAATAACGATGCACATGGTGACGCCGTGTCTCAGGCCGCCGCCGATGCGCGCGCCGACGACACCAAGGTGGGCACCGCGGTGAGCGACGTCGCCAGCGACAAGAACAAGGGCAAGCACGAGGCCAAGGGCCACGGCAAGACCCACGGCCATTGAGCGACTGAGGCCGGATCCATTCGGGCCAGGGATGGCCCTTTCCGCCCCGGTCAGGCCAGCAGCGGCAGCAGTTGTTCCCGGCTCAGGCGTGCAATGGGCAGATCGCCGGGATCCGCCGGGTCGACCCAGCACAGGGTTTCGATTTCGGCCCGCGCTTCGCAGGGTCCATCGACCATCACTTCGTAGACCACTGCCTCCACCACGCAGCCCGGCTCGTTCGCCGCAGGCGCGCTGAAACGCCCGAGCAGCCTCGCACCTTCGCGCCGCATGGCACAGCCGAGTTCCTCTTCCAGTTCGCGCGCCAAGGTGTGCAGATCGTCGAGATCGTCCGGGTCGCGCTTGCCGCCGGGCTGCTGGAAGATTTCCGAACCACGCTTGCGCACCAGCAGTACGCGTCCGCCCGGATCCCGGATCATCGCCGCCACGATCTCGATGCGGCGCGCCACAGGGTTCACAGACGCGAAAACGCCCAGGACTGCATGCGGCCGTCCTTGTAAGGCATCACGCCATGGAAAGGCCGCGGATCGCCGTCGAACACCAGCGGCAGGAAATGCCGGTCACCCTCCCACATCGGCAACTCCATCAACCGCTCGAGCTCCACCCACTCCAGCGTGCCCTCGTGGTTGGCGTCCAGCGGCGTGCCGCGGAAACGGTCGATCACGAAGATGAAACCCAGCCAGTCTTCGCCATGCTTGCCGAAACCCGGCCAATTGAGCGTGCCGCGCAGCTGCATCGACTCGCACTCGATACCGGCCTCTTCATGGATCTCGCGCTGCATGCACGCAGCGATGTCCTCGCCCGGCTCCATCTTCCCGCCCAGCCCATTGTATTTCCCCAGGTGCAAATCGTCCTGCCGCGCATTGCGGTGAATCATCAGCACCCGGCGGCGGTCCGGGGAAAGCACGTAACCGAGCGTGGCGACGATAGGCGTGTAAGGCATGGGACGGCGCGCGGCGGAAAAGCGGCAGTTTATAACGGCGGGGCGTGGAAGACCGGCTCCGCGGCGTGATATGTGCCGCCGAACGGTCGCTGCCTGCGCGTTTTCGCAAGCCCCGCCCCTCATCCCGCCTTCTCCCCGGAGGGGAGAAGGAGAAGTGCGTACCGCGGCAAGCAAAAACAAAAACAAGAGCGAGCGAAGCGACGCTCCGTAACGCTCTTGATCTCCCGGGTTCCCTTCGCGGCGGTGAGGGCTGGACGATCAGGCCCGCGAAGCGGGGCGGGGGCAGGACGCCCCCGCCTTTTCGATCAGGGCAGGATGCCCTGTCGAAAAGCCCGGCCAGCCCTCAACGCACCCGCAGCAGCGTAGGCTGCGGAGGGCGCCGCGCAGGGGGCCCTTTCTTCTTGGTTACTTCTTCTTTTGGGCAAGCAAAGAAGAAGTAACTCGCTCTCCGGCAGGAGAGCGAAACCCTCGCCCTTCGGGCGAGACACGACTGGCGATAAGGCGGCAACCGAGCGATGTCGTCACTGGTCTCCGGCCTACGCCGGAATGACGAGAATGGGGGTGCGAGGCGACCCTTAGCGCCCGTTGGCGTTCGCGGGCTCACCCCAGCCTACGCGACTCCGCGCTGCGCGCTCCCTCCGCCCCCCCCGGAATGACAAGGCCAAGCGCCCATCAGAAACGCCCCAACCCCAACACCCAGCAAGCCGACACCAACCCTCCGGCTTGCACCCACCCCACCACCCCAGCCAACATCCCTCGCATGAAGGCGACCGCCCTCCCCCACTCCACCTCACGCCACCGCCCCCTCTGCATACTGGCGACGCTCACCCTGCTCGCCTGCGCCTCCGGCTGCTCGCGGCAGGCGCAGGCGGTGGACAGCGACGAGGTGACGTTCGAGAGCCAGACCTTCCGCGTGGTCAGCGTCGACCTCCAGCGCGAATCCCTTTCTCTGCACTGGAAGGATCCGGAGAACGGGCAACCCTTCGGCACCATCGAAGCACTGCGCCAGTGGGGCATGGCGCACGACACCCGGCTGTTGTTCGCCGCCAATGCCGGTATCTACGATCGCCAGTTCGCGCCGCTGGGCCTCTACGTCGAAGACGGCCGCACCGTCGTGCCGCTGAATCTCTTCCGCGGCAATCCCGCGGCGGGCAATTTTTCCATCCAGCCGAATGGCGTATTCGCCATCTATCCCGATGGCCATGCTGCCGTGCGCACCAGCACCGACTTCAAGGCCGACGGCAAGCCGGCGCGGTGGGCGACGCAGTCGGGTCCGATGTTGCTGGTCGACGGACAGGTCAACGATCGCTTCGTGGATGACTCGTCCAGCCTGAAATGGCGCAGCGGCGTCTGCGCGAAGACGCCGCACAAGGTGATGTTCGCGGTCAGCGAATCGCCCGTGAATTTCCATACCTTCGCGCGCCTCTTCCGCGATGAACTGGGCTGCCGCGACGCGCTGTACCTGGACGGCACCATCTCGCAGTTCTATGTGGACGGCGAAGGCTACGCGGGCGCACCGACGTTCATGGTCAAGCCCTACGCAGGCATCTTCGCGGTCTTCACCACGGCCAAGCCCTGATCCGCCGCGCGGGCGGTGCGCGGGTCTACACTCGACCCATCGCCCCTCCAGGATTGCCGCCCGATGCCCCGAGTCCGACGCTTCCGCTGGCTGCGCGCCCTCGTCCTCTCGTTGCTCTTTCTCATCCTGGGCGTGCTGGCCACGGGGTGGTTCCTGCTCGCCGGCGGCCGCGCGAGGCTGGATGGCGACGTCACCGTGGCGGGCCCGAGCGATACGGTGACCATCGCCCGCGACGCGCTGGGCACCGCGACCATCGACGGCAAGAACCGCGACGACGTGACGTACGCGCTGGGCTACGTCCATGCGCAGGAACGCTTCTTTCCGATGGACCTGATGCGCCGCATGGCCGCCGGCGAGCTGGCCGAACTGGTCGGCGCCGCAGCCGTGGATACCGATCTCGCGCACCGGCCCCATCGCCTGCGCGCGGTGGCGCAAGCCGCACTGGCGCAGCTGTCCCCGCAAGACAGGCACACGCTCGAGCTGTATGCCGCGGGCGTGAATCGCGGCCTGGCCGATCTGCGGGTGAAACCCTGGGAATACTTCCTGCTCGGCACGCAGCCGCAGTCCTGGCGGCCGGAGGATACGTTCCTCGTGATCGCGGCGATGTACCTGGACCTCAACAGCGACGGCCGCAACGAGCGCGAGCTGCGTTTCGCGCAGATGCGCTCGGCGCTGCCGTCGCCGCTGGTGGATTTCCTGCTCGCGCCGGATCCGGACTGGGAGGCGCCGCTCACCGGCGATCTCTCGCGCCCGCCGGTCATCCCTGGCCCCGACGTGTTCGACCTGCGCGGACGCCCCACCGCATCGAGCGCCGATGCGAGCGCGCTCGCCGCGCTGAAGCCGGCGCTCGACGAGGCGCGCCCCGGGAGCAACAGCTTCGCGGTGTCGGGTCATCTGACCGAATCCGGCGCCGCCATTCTCGCCAACGACATGCACCTTGGCCTGCGCGTGCCGGACATCTGGTTCCGCACGCGGCTGCGTTACGCGGACCCCAGCGCCCCGAACGGCCGCCGCGACGCCAGCGGCGTCAGCCTGCCGGGCACGCCGGCGTTGGTCGCCGGCTCCAACGGCCAGGTCGCCTGGGGCTTCACCAACAGTTATGGCGACTGGCTCGACTGGGTGCGCGTGCAGCGCGATCCGCACGATGCCTCGCGCTACAAGGTGCCCGAGGGTTGGGCGGCAATCGAAACGCACGACGAAGTGGTGCGCGTCAAAGGCGCGCCGCCGCGCACGCTCAAGGTGGAGGACACACGCTGGGGACCGATCCTGGCGCAGGACGTGGACGGTACGCCGCTCGCGCTGGCCTGGATCGGCGGCATGCCGCGCGGCTACAACCTCGGCGTGATGGCGCTGGAACATGCCACGGGCGTGAATGCCGCGCTCGACCTGGCGCCGTCCATGGGGATGCCGCCACAGAACCTGCTGGCTGCGGACAGTGCCGGCAACATCGGTTGGACCGTTACCGGCAACAGCATCCCGCTGCGCGCGGGTTTCGACCCGTTGCTGCCGGCGGACTGGTCCGCGCCCGGCTCCGGGTGGCTGGGCTGGGCCGCGCCGGCGCAATACCCGCGCATCGAGAATCCCGGCGACGGCCGTCTGTGGACCGCCAACAACCGCACGGTGGACGGCCCGGCCCTGGCCCTGCTCGGCGAGGGCGGCCACGACCTCGGCGCGCGCGCGCAACAGATCCGCGACGGCCTGCGTGCACGCAGCAGCTTCGCGCCGGGCAACCTGCTGGATATCCAGCTCGACCATCGCGCGCTGCTGCTGTTGCGCTGGCAACGTCTGCTGCAGGACACGCTCGCCGGCGCGAACGAACCAGCGCTTGCGCAACTTCGCCAGCTCACCGCCACTTGGCGCGGGCGCGCGGCGGCCGACAGCGTCGATTACCGCCTCGTGCGGGCGTTTCGCGAAAAAGTCCATGCCGCCGTGCTGGCGCCGTTCGCGGCGGAAGTCTCCGGGCGCTTCCAGGATTTCGCCTGGCCCCGCCCCAGCCACACGGAGGCCGCCGTATGGGCTTTGCTGCGCGACCGGCCGGCGCACCTGCTCGATCCGCGCTATGCGGACTGGAATGCCCTGCTGCTCGATGCCGCACGTCAGGTAGCGGACGAGCTCGGCAAGCAGCCCGGCGGACTGGCCGCGCGCAGCTGGGGCGAGGTCAACCGCACCGGTGTCCGCCATCCGCTGTCGCGTGCGCTTCCGGCGTTCGCGGGGCGCTGGCTGGACATGCCCGACGAACCGCTGCCCGGCGACGACAACATGCCACGCGTGGCACGCACGGGCTTTGGTGCCTCCGAACGGCTGGACGTGATGCCGGGACACGAGGCGGACGGCATCCTGGAGCTGCCGGGCGGACAGAGCGACAACCCGCTGTCGCCGTATTTCGGTGCCGGACACGAGGACTGGGTCAATGGACGGCCGACACCCCTGTTGCCCGGCCCGGATCAGCACGTGCTCACCCTCAAACCCGCGCGGAACATGTGAGCGCGCCAGGGTGAACCGCAGCTCGTCTCTGATCGGACAGTTCTTTTTGGATTCGCCGGATTTTGCGCGGGAAACAGGCGCGTGCCCCGCTCAGGGATAGGCAGCGATGCCAATCGATGATGGGATGCGGGGCACATACATGCACGCCGGCCGACGGCACCATTCTGAAACCGCAAAGGAGATCTCCATGGCTATCCGTACTCACCGTTTGTTCGCGCTGTCCACCGCCGTGTCTGCGCTGTTCGCCGCCGGCATGGTCCACGCGCAGCAGCTTCCCTCGCTGGACAGCGCCGTGGCCGTGGCCACCCGCTGGGCGGGCCAGGCCGACGCCAACCAGGCGGATGCCATGTGGCAGGCCAGCAGCCCGATCATGCAGAAGAGCGTGAGCAAGGCCGACTGGGGCAAGTATCTCGATGGCGTGAAGAAGCAGCTCGGCACGACCCAGAGCCGCGACTGGGTGCAGCTCGGCCGGGTGGAGAATCCGCAGGGGCTGCCCGCGGGCAACTACGTCAACGTGGTGTTCGTCGCGCGCCATGCCAATTCGCCGGCCCTCGAGACGGTCTCGCTCGCGCAGTCGGGCAATAGCTGGGTGCCGGTGGGCTTCGTGGTGCGCCCGGCTCAGCAGCAGCAACCCGCCGCGCCCGCGCCTGCAGCGCCTGCGGCAGCGCCGGCGAAGACCGGCAAGTAAGGCCGCACGTTCTCATCGCTCCAAAAAAGAGCCGCCCCCACGGGCGGCTCTTTGCATGCACCGAAGGCGATGCTCAATCGCCCGCGCCGATCGCCTGCGACAGGCCTGGGACGAACTCCTTGCCGTGCGGCACCTTGGCGGTCGAAGCCTTGAGCGCACCGCCGATCGGTTCGACGCGCCCGCTCAGGCACTTGCCCAGGAACTGCTCGGCCACCGCGTTGAACGCGATGCTGTTCTCCGGCCGCGCGAAGCCATGGCCTTCGTCGGGAAACAGCACATAAGTGACCGGTATGTTCTTGGCCTGCATCGCCTTCACGATCTGATCGGATTCGGCCTGGTTGACGCGCGGGTCATTGGCGCCCTGCCCGATCAGCAGCGGCCGCTTGATCGCGTCGGCCTTGAACAATGGCGAGCGCTCATGCAGCAACTGCCGGCCGGCTTCAGTGGTCGGGTCGCCCATGCGCTTGTAGAACTGGATCTTCGCCGCTTCCCAGTACGGCGGGATGGTCTTCAGCAGCGTGGCGAGGTTGGATGGCCCTACGATGTCGACGCCGCAGGCGAACGCGTCGGGCGTGAAGGTGAGTCCCGCCAGCGTGGCGTAGCCGCCGTAGGAACCGCCCATGATCGCGACCTTGTCGGCCTCGGTGACGCGGTTCTTGACCGCCCACTGCACGGCGTCGATCAGGTCGTCGTGCATCTTGCGGCCCCATTCCAGGTCGCCTGCGGAGATGTACTTCTTGCCGAAGCCGGTCGAGCCGCGGTAATTCACCGACAGCACGGCGTAGCCGCGGTTGGCCAGCCATTGGTGGTAGCTGCTGTAACCATAGACGTCGCGGCCCCACGGCCCGCCGTGCACGAACAGCACCATCGGCAGCGGCTTGTCGGGGCGCCCGGGATGCGCCGTGTCGCTGCCGGCGGGCAAGGTGAGATACGACACTTCGGTCAACCCGTCGCGCGTGCGGATCTCCTCCGGATACATCGGCGACAGCGTGGCCTTTTCCAGCTCGGGCCGGCTGACGAAGAGCTGGCTGAGCTTCTTCGCCTTGCGGTCGTACAGATAGGTAGCGCTCGGCTTCACGACCGGATCGACAGTCACTGTCCAGAAGTCGTCGGCGTCGGTGCGGGAACTCACGCCGATATTGCCCTTGAGCTCCTGGCGCAGGAAGGCCAGGTCGCCCTTCACCGCCGGATCCAGCGCCACCCATTCCGGCTGGAGGTATTGCACCGAATACGCCTGCACCTTGCCAGTCGCCGGGTCGGTGAGCGCACCATCGATGTCGGCCTTGGCATTCTGCGCCAGCACGGTGGTCTTGCCGCTGGCGACGTCCTGCGCGACCAGGGCTGCCGTGTCGCGGCCGCGCGAGTCGAGCCAGTACAGCGTCTTGCCGTCGACGGTGAAACCGACCGGCTCGGTGGTGAGCGAATCGTCCAGCCCGACGCTGGCGAACGGCTTGGCGTCGACCTTGTCCTGCTCGATGCGGTAATAGTCCGTGCCGCCGTCCGAGCGCGACTTCGTCGCCATGCGCAGGGTCAGGTTTTCGTCGGCGACGAAACCGGCGTACTCGCCCTTGTTCTCCAACACTTCCGTCAGCTTGCCGCTCTTGAGATCGAGGCTGTAGACGTCGTGCCAACGCGCATCACGGTTGTTCACGCCGACCAGGATGCGGTCCTTCACGTGCGTGCTCACGCCGAGAATCTGCACGCGCGTCTTCTGGAAGGGCGTCAGCGCCTGCGGCTCGCCGCCCTGCATGCTCGCTTTGTAGAGCAGGAAGTTTTCGTCGCCGCCGTGGTCGTTGATGTACAGCACCGACGACGAATCCGGCGCCCAGAAGTACTGGCGGATCGGCCGCTGCTTTTCCGCGGTGAGCGGCTTCGCCTTGTCCGGCGCCCCGGCCGGCGCGACCCAGACATTGAGCACGCCGTCGCGCGGCGCGACCCAGGCCAGCCACTTGCCATCCGGACTGAGCTTGCCGGCCACCCGGCTGGGGTTCCCGAACAGCGCGGCGCGCTCGATCAGGGGAGCCTGCGGCGTGGAGGCATTTTCCGCCCACGACATGGTGGGCAGACCGGCGGCCGCAATGGCCGCGACGAGCAACAGCTTGCGCATACCTTCCTCCTTGGTGCGTAGGGACGAACGGCACTTCGTTACTGCGTATGGCTCGACAACGGCAACTTGCAGGACCGCGCGGCGGAACCGCTCAGGTCAACAAACGTGCGCAGATGGCCTGGTAAAGCGAAGGCAGCTGCTCCAGATCGGCGATGGCTACGCACTCGTCCACCTTGTGAATGGTGGCGTTGACCGGACCCAGTTCAATCACTTCGGCCCCCAGCGGCGCGATGAAGCGTCCGTCGGACGTGCCGCCGCCGGTGCTCTGCTCAGGCTCCACGCCGCACAGCTCGCGACATACCGCGACAGCCGTCTCGCGCAGGCGCCCTCCCGCGGGGCTCAGGAAGGGTTCGCCAGAAAGATTCCAGTCGATGGCGTACTCCACGCCATGACGGTCCAGGATCGCTTCGACGCGCGCGCGCAGATCGTCGGCGCGGCTCGCCGTGCTGTAGCGGAAATTGATCAGCGCGGTCAGCGCGCCGGGGATCACGTTGGTGGCACCGGTGCCTGCGTTGAGATTGGAGACCTGGAACGAGGTCGGCGGGAAGTCCGCATTGCCTTCGTCCCAGCGTTCGGCGGCAAGCTCGGCCAGCGCCGGTGCGAATGCATGAATCGGGTTCTTCGCCTTCTCCGGATACGCCACGTGCCCCTGCACGCCATGCACGGTCAGCGTCGCCGACAGCGAGCCGCGGCGGCCGACCCGGAGCAGATCGCCCAGGCGTTCCTTAGAGGATGGCTCGCCCACCACGCACCAGTCGATGCGCTCGCCGCTGGCCCGGAAATGCTCGGCCACCTTGCGTACGCCATCGAGGTTGGTCGGCCCTTCTTCGTCGCTGGTCATCAAAAAGCCGACCCGGCCGGGATGGTCCGGGTGCGTCGCGACGAACGCCTCCAGCGCCACCGCCATCGCCGCCACCGAACCCTTCATGTCGGCCGCGCCGCGCCCGAAGAGATAACCGTCGCGCACGACCGGCTCGAAGGGGTCGCTGCGCCAGCTCTCCACCGGCCCAGGCGGCACGACGTCGGTATGGCCGAGAAACACCAGCAGCGGCCCGCCCCGGCCGTGCGTCGCCCAAAGGTTGTCGACCTCGCCGTAGCGCAGATGCGCAACCTCGAACCCCACCCGCGCCAAGCGCTCGGCCAGCAGGGCCTGGCACCCGGCGTCGTCCGGGGTGACCGAGCGGCGGCGGATGAGGTCCAGGGTGAGATCGAAGACGGCGGACATGCGGAATTCCGAGAGCTGCGCAGGCGCCTAGGCTAACCGCTCAGCGCCGCGCCCAGCGCGTGACCGACGGCATAGGTGATCGCCGCCGCCGCGGCAGTGATGGCCAGCTGCCGCACGATCGAGAACGCCAGGGTGCGGCCGGTGAACAGGGAGGTGCCGATGCCGATCAGGGTCAGCCCGGCGATGGTGGCGGCGGCGCTGCCGAGCATCGCGGCACGGCCTTCCAGGAACAGGTACGGCGCGACCGGAAAGGCGGCGCCGAGCGCGAACATGCAGAAGGAAGAGATGGCGGCGCTGTAGGCGGATCCGCCGAGGTCTTCCGGATCGATGCCCAGGTCTTCGCGCACGAGCGTATCCAGCGCGGCACGCGGGGTTTCGGTCAGCTGGCCGGCCACCGTCTCGGCGACTTGCGGCTCCAGACCCTTGTCGCGATAGATGCTGGCGATGCTGCGTGCGCCGTCTTCCGGCGCGACGGCGAGGCGCTCCGCCCGCACGGCGATCTGTGCCTGGTAGAACTCCCGCGAGCTGTTCACCGAGAGCCATTCGCCCAGCGCCATCGAACATGCGCCGGCAACCAGGCCGGCGATGCCCGCCATGAGTACGGCGTGGTCGTTGTTCGACGCACCGGCCATGCCCATGACCAGGCTGACGTTGGACACCAGGCCGTCGTTCGCGCCGAGCACGGCGGCGCGCAAGGTGTTGCCGCTCTGCGCGCGCGAGCGGCGTTCCGCGCCCTTGACGGGCTCGGGGCCGCCGAAGTGGTTGCGCAGCTCCTTGCGGTCGACCGAAGGCTCCACGTGGTCGGCATGTTCCAGGCGCACCACGGTAGGCATGACGAACTCGGTGCCGAAGCGGCGCGCGAACCAGGTGAGCACGCGGACACGCAGGCCGACGACGTGGGGCGGCACCTCGACACGCATCGCATGCAGGTGCGCTTCCCAGAATGCCGCGTTGGCCTGCTCGGCCAGCGCGATGCGGCGGTAGGCGCGCCGCTTGCGCTCGTCCGGCGCGAGGTCGGCCAGGCGTTCGTAGAGCGCTGCGTTGTCCTGCTCGATGCGCAGGTTGGCGAGAAATCGGCGCGCCTTGCCCGGATCGCCCGCGGAGACGTTCATTCCGGATCGGCCTCGCGCTGCCCCAGGTACACCAGCGCGCCGAGCAGGATCGCCACCAGCCGGAACGAGGTCTCGATACCGTTCCACTGCGCGGACATCCACATGCCGAACCACTCGCCGCCGATCGCCATGAAGCCCACCAGCCAGAGCAGGACGCCCAGGCTCAACGCGGCCACGGCCAGCCCCTTCGCGCGCTGGAACAGCGCGGCCGGCGCGCGCCGGCGCAGCCACATGCGCCAGGCGCCCGCCCATGCGAGCGCGGCGGTCGCGACCTGCATGGCAATGATCAGCACGTAGGCCGCGTGCTGCAGCGGCACCGACGTGATGGCGCGGTAGCGGATGCGCGCGTCCGGGAAGATCGTGTCCATGGCCAGCACATGGCGTACGAAAGCGAAGTTGGTGCCGTAGTCGGTAATGTTGCCAAACGCCACCAGCGTCACCAGCAGAGCGAGCCCGGCGACCAGCAGGACCTTGGACAGGCGTAGGGGCATGCTCAGCGGCCGAAGAGTTTTTTGAAGCCGTTGTCGGAGAAGCCGACGCTTACCGAACCGTCCGGCTGCACCACCACCGGGCGACGGATGAGCGCGGGATATTCCTTCAACAGCAGCGTCCACTCCGGATCGCTGCCCGGGTTCTTGCGCTGCGGCAGCAGGTTGCGCCAGGTAGTGCCGGACTTGTTGACCAGCTTGTCCCATCCGCCGAGCTGGCGCGCCCAGTCCTTCAGCGTATCCGCGGCAACGGGGTTGGCGCGGTAGTCCGTGAAGGTGTGCGCCACGTCGAAACGGTTGAGCCAGTTACGCGCCTTCTTGCAGGTGTCGCAGTTGGGCAGGCCGTAGAGCGCGGCGCTCATTCGGCGCTCCGCAGCAGCTCGTTGATGCCGGTCTTGCTGCGCGTCTTCTCGTCCACCTGCTTGACGATGATCGCGGCATAGAGGCTGTGCGAGCCGTCCTTCGCGGGAAGGCTGCCGGCCACCACCACGCTGCCGGCCGGCACGCGGCCGTAGCTGACCTCGCCGGTGGCGCGGTTGTAGATGCGGGTGGACTGGCCGAGGAACACGCCCATGCCGATGACGCTGCCCTTCTCCACCACGACGCCCTCGACCACTTCAGAGCGGGCGCCGATGAAGCAGTTGTCCTCGATGATGGTGGGATTGGCCTGCAGCGGTTCCAGCACGCCGCCGATGCCGACGCCGCCGGACAGGTGCACGTTGGCGCCGATCTGCGCGCAGGAACCGACCGTGGCCCAGGTGTCGACCATGGTGCCGGGACCGACGTAGGCGCCGATGTTGACGTAGCTCGGCATCAGCACCGCGTCCTTCGCGACGTGCGCGCCGCGGCGGACCAGCGCGCCGGGCACCACGCGCGCGCCCAGCCCTTGCAGTTCGGTGTCGTTGCCATGAGCGAAGCGCAGCGGCACCTTGTCGAAGGCGAGCGCGGGGCCGCCGTCCACCACGCGGTTGCCGTTGAGGCGGAAATACAGCAGCACGGCTTTCTTGATCCACTGATTGACCGTCCAGCCGCCGTTGCCGTCGGGCTCGGCGACGCGTCGCTCGCCGGCTTCGAGCAGGCCGATGACCTGGTCCACAGCGGGACGCAGATGCGTGTCGATTTCGGATTCGGTGAGGTCGTTGCGGCGCTCGAAGGCGTCGTTGATCAGGGATTCGATGCTTTGCATGGCTTGCGACACAGGCAGGGGGAGAACCCGGCCATGCTAGCGGGATTGGCCCCGGCGGGCGAGCGGACCGCGCGCAGCGCGCTTTGGCCGTCTATCGTTCCGCGTGCCGCTAACCGGCCCGCTTGGCCGCGCCCAGGCGATCGAGCAGCGTATGCAGCAGGCGGTCCTGCTGGAGGACGCCCAGCGGCGCATTGCGCCGGTCAGTGATCAGGAAGAAGTCCTCCACGCGCTCGCCGAAGGTGGCGATGCGCGCGTCGTGCACGCGCACGTCGGCATCGACCATGGCCTGCGATACCGCCGCCAGCAGACCCGGCCGGTCGCTGCATACCAGCGAGAGGCGCGTACGGTCGCCGGCGGCGCTGAAGGCGATCTTGGGCGCTGCCTGGAAATGCTTGAGGTGGCGCGACATGTTCCGGCGCGAAGGCTGGTGCATGTGGGCCGGTTGCGCCAGCGCGCGATGCAGGCGCTGCTTGAGCTCTTCGGCGCGGTCGGCGCTGGCGGGTTGCTGGCTGTCGGTTTCGAGCAGCAGGAAGGTATCCAGCGCCATGCCGTTGTGGCTGTTGAGGATGCGCGCTTCCATCACGGAGAAATGCAGACGGTCCAGCATGGCGGTGACCGAGGCGAACAAGCCGTCGCGGTCCGGCGTATAGACGAACAATTCGGTGGTGCCGCGCACCGAGAGCGGGTGCACTTCCACCAGCGGCGTGGCGCCGCCGGAACGCAGGATGGCCGCGGTCTGCCAGGCGATCTGCTCGGCGCGGTGGCGCAGGAAGCTCTGTTCCGGGAAATCGCGCCAGACGCGCTCGCACGAGGCCGCGTCGAAGCCTTCGGCCAGCAGCAGCGCCAGCGCGGCGTCGCGGCACTCGCGCACGCGCGCGGCGGCGTCGCGCGGCAGTTCGTCCTCGCTGGCGAGCGCATAGCGGGTGGCGGTGTAGAGATCGGCCAGCAGGCGATCCTTCCACGCATTCCAGAGCCGCGGGCTGGTGCCGATGATGTCGGCGATGGTGAGCAGATACAGCAGGTCCAGGCGTTCGCGCTCGCCCACCGCTTCGGCGAAACGCTGCACGACGTCCGGATCGGTAATGTCCTGCCGCTGCGCCGTGACGCTCATCAGCAGATGCCAGCGCACCAGCCAGGCGACGAGTTCGGTGTCCTCCGCGGGCAGGCCGAGGCGTGCGCAGAAGGCACGCGCGTCCTCCTCGCCCAGCACGGAATGATCGCCGCCACGCCCCTTGGCGATGTCGTGGAACAGCGCGGCGAGCAGCATCAGTTCGGGCTTCTCCAGCGTCGGCCAGATGCCGCAGGCGATGGGGAATTCCGTGCGCGCAGCCGGATCGGCGAAGCGCGCGACATTGCGCAGGACGCGCAGCGTGTGCTCGTCCACCGTGTAGACATGGAACAGGTCGTACTGCATGCGCCCGAACACTTTGCCGAACGCCGGCAGCACCGAGGCCAGCAGGCCATGGCGGTTCATGCGCCACAGCGCCTCCACCGCCGGGGCGCCCAGGCGCAGCAGGCGAAGGAAGGCGCTCAGCACCTGCGGCTCGTCCGCCAGCGCGGTACCGAAGAAGGCCGTGGCCTGGTGGATGCGGCGCATGGTGTCCGCGGTGAATCCGACGATGCCCGGCTCGCCCAGCCGCAGGATGAAGATCTCCACCAGCGCGGCGGGCCGGCGCACGAACAGGTCCGGATCGCGGACCGCGATGCGCGAGCCGAAGCGCAGGAAATCCTCGCCGACCGGCTGCGGTTCCGCCGGCGGCTCGAGCATCTCCTCGAAACGTTCCGCGATCTGTACGCCAAGCCGCTCGACCTGGCTGGCGGCGCGGTAGTAGCCCTGCATGAACTGTTCGACGCCGAGGTTCTTCTCGTGCTCGTCCTGAAAACCGAGCCGCGCGGCGAGCGCGCGCTGGTAATCGAACAGCAGCCGCTCCTCGGCCCGCCCGGCCTCCAGGTGCAAAGCGAAACGGTAGCGGCGGAGCGTGGCCTCCGCTTCCTCCAGCGTCGAGCGCTCGGCCGGGTCGAGCAACCCTTCCTCGACCATGTCGTCGAAGTCGTCCGCGTGCGCCAGGCGGCGACCCAGCCAGCGCAGTGCGTCAAGCGTGCGCAGTCCGCCGGGGCCGTCCTTGATGTTGGGCTCGAGGTTGTAGGCGGTGTCGTTGTAGCGCGCGTGTCGGGCGTCGCGTTCGGAAAGGCGCACGGCGAGATAAGCGGCCGGCGGCCACAGCGCAGGGTCGTCGACGATCTCGCGCAGGCGGTCTTCCAGCGCGGGATCGCCGATCAGGCGGCGCGCATCGAGCAGGCTGGTGAACACGCTCGCGTCCTGCTGGGCCAGCATGCGGCACTGGGCGGGATCGCGCACGGCATGGCCGACCTTCAGGCCGATGTCCCACAAAGTGGCGAAACATTGCTCCAGGGCGCGCAACCGCGCCGGGTCGGCCTGCTCCACCAGCACCAGGAGGTCGACGTCCGAATGCGGGAACAGCAGCCCCCGGCCGAAGCCGCCGACCGCGAACAGCGCGGCGCCGGTGACTTCGCCGAGGCAGGCGGTCCACACGTGGGCGACGATGCGCGAAACCGAATCGCCCCGCCGCCGGGCCAGCGCGCTGGCGTCGGCACCGTCGCGGAAGGCGGTGGCGATGGCGCGGTCCACGTCGCCCAACAATTGCCGGAGCGCCCGGCGCGCCTCCGTGGAAACGCCCGAACGGGGCACCGCGGCGGGCAGGCGTGGCAAAGGCGGCAGGACGACGGTCATGAGCTGGACGAAGGACCGGAAACGGGACGGCGGGAATGCGTGCAGTCTGCCACGCCGGAACGGAAACCGGCCGCCCTACATGCAGAAAGGCGGCCATTGGCCGCCTTCCCCGGGTTGCTCCTGGACGTCCCGCCGCTCAGGCGTCCGGCCAGGGCGTGAGGATCTCGAACCCGTCGTCCGTCACGGCGATGGTGTGCTCCCACTGCGCGGACAGGGAGTGGTCCTTGGTGACCACCGTCCAGCCGTCCGGCAGCTGGCGCGTCTGCGGCTTGCCGGCATTGACCATCGGCTCGACGGTGAAGGTCATGCCCTTCCTGAGTTCCAGCCCGCTGCTGGGCTTGCCGTAGTGCAGCACCTGCGGCTCGTCGTGGTACACCTTGCCGATGCCGTGGCCGCAGTACTCGCGCACCACCGAGAAACCGGCCGCCTCGGCATGCTTCTGGATGGCGTGGCCCACATCGCCGAGCGTGGCGCCCGGACGGACGGCCTGAATGCCGAGCATCATCGCCTCGTGCGTGGTTTCCACCAGGCGCCTGGCCAGCACCGACGGCGTGCCGACGAAATACATGCGGCTGGTGTCGCCGTGCCAGCCGTCCTTGATGACGGTGACGTCGAGATTGATGATGTCGCCGTCCTTCAGCACCTTGGCCGGGCTCGGGATGCCGTGGCAGATCACGTGGTTGACCGAGGTGCACAGGGTCTTCGGGAACCCGTTGTAGCCCACGTTGGCCGGGATCGCCTTCTGCACGTTCACGATGTGCTCGTAGGCCAGCCGGTCGAGGTCCTCGGTGGTGACGCCGGGCTTGACATGCTCCTTGAGCATGGCCAGCACTTCGGCGGCCAGCTTGCCGGCCTCGCGCATGGCTTGGATGTCGGTGGGGGATTTCAGGGTAACGGCCATAGTTCCACTCACATGGCGCCGCAAACCCCAGGGTTCAACGGACGGGCCCATGCATGGACCCGTTCGGCCAAACCTGCCGGCGGCTTGCCGCTGTGCCGGCGCGCCGGCTATAATTTGGGAGTTTTGCTGCCACGAACAAGCCTTTCAGGAGGCTCCGTTCTGTCGGTCGCAAAGCGAAAAGCGATTGTAACCGCGCTGCGGCATGATCACTTAAGTCCTTGATTGGACAAATCAACGCCACACACGCATCGGCACCGCCTTCGGGGTGCCGCGGCCCTTTCCTCCCCCCTTCGGGAAGCAGGCGGGCCGCGGTCGAAGCCGGGGATGCGTGGAGGTCCCAACCCCCGGGCCACACGAAAAAGGCCCAATGAAGGAGTAATTCCATGGCTCAAGTCACCATGCGCCAGATGCTCGAGGCTGGTGTGCATTTCGGTCACCAGACCCGCTACTGGAACCCGAAGATGGCTCCGTACATCTTCGGTGCCCGCGGCAAGATTCACATCATCAATCTGGAAAAGACCCTCCCGCTGTTCACCGACGCGATGAACTTCCTGTCGGGCGTGGCACAGAAGCGCGGCACCGTGCTGTTCGTCGGCACCAAGCGCTCGGCCCGCGAATCCCTGGCCGAGGAAGCCGCCCGTGCCGGCATGCCGTTCGTGACCGCCCGCTGGCTGGGCGGCATGCTGACCAACTTCCGCACCGTGAAGCAGTCGGTGGCCCGCCTGAAGGAACTGGAAGCGGCCGAGACCGACGGCAGCTTCGACCGCCTGGTCAAGCACGAAGTGCTGGCCCGCCGTCGCGAGCGCGAGAAGCTGGAAAACTCGCTGGGCGGCATCAAGGACATGAACCGCCTGCCGGACGCGCTGTTCGTGGTCGACATCGGCCATGAAGACATCGCCGTTCAGGAAGCCAAGAAGCTCGGCATCCCGGTGGTCGCGGTCGTTGACACCAACTACAACCCGGAGCTGGTGGACTACGCCATCCCGGGCAACGACGACGCGATCCGCGCGATCCAGCTGTACGCCCGCGCCGCCGCCGACTCGATCCTCGAGGGCAGGGCTGCCGCCCCGGCCGCCGCCCAGGGCGACGCCAACGACTTCGTCGAACTCGACGAGGAAGGCAACCCGGTCGCCAAGGAAGAGCGCAAGGCCGCCCCGCGCCGCGACAACCGCGGTCCGGCCAAGAAGGGCGCCGGCGCCCCGCGCCGTGACGGTGGCCGCGGTGGCCGTGGCCGCCAGAACGACGACGCGGACGGCGAGTAAGCCATCCACGCCCCGGCCCTCGCGGCCGGGGTGCTTCAAAGATTTCGAGGAACCCAGATGACTGCCATTACCGCAAAACTGGTCGGCGAACTGCGCGAGCGCTCGGGCGCCGGCATGATGGACTGCAAGAAGGCGCTCACCGAGACCAACGGCGACATCGAAGCCGCCATCGAGCACCTGCGCAAGACCGGCCTGGCCAAGGCCGACAAGAAGGCTGACCGCGTGGCCGCCGAAGGCCGCGTCGCCACCGCCAGCGAGAACGGCAAGGCCGTGCTCGTCGAGGTGAACAGCGAAACCGACTTCGCCGCCAAGAACGCCGAGTTCATCGAGTTCACCAATGCCGTGGCGCAGGCCGTGCTGGCGGCAGGCGTGACCGAGATCGAGGCCGTGAAGGCCGCCGCCATCCCGGGCCACAGCAACATCGAAGAGGCCGCCAAGGCCAAGACCGCGACCATCGGCGAGAAGATCGACGTGCGCCGCGCCGCCCGCGTGGAGAACGACGGCCCGCTGGGCGTCTACTCGCACGGCGGCAAGATCGGCGTGATCGTGGCGCTCAAGGGCGGCTCGGAAGAGCTGGCCAAGGGCATCGCCATGCACGTGGCCGCCATGAACCCGCCGTACGTGAAGGCCGAGGACGTCCCCGCCGACTTCGTCGCGCGTGAGAAGGACATCGCCCTCGCCGCCATGTCGGACAAGGAAAAGAACAAGCCTGCCGATATCCTCGACAAGATCATCTCCGGCAAGATCAACAAGATCGTCTCGGAAGTGACCCTGGTCGGCCAGCCGTACGTGCTGGACACCAACGTCACCGTCGGCGACGCGCTGAAGAAGGAAGGCGCGGACGTGGTGAAGGTGGTGCGCCTGGTCGTGGGCGAAGGCATCGAGAAGGTCCAGGAGGATTACCTGGCCGAAGTGCAGAAGGCCATGCAGGTCTGATCCGACCTCAGCGCCAAAAAAAGCCGCGGGAAACCGCGGCTTTTTTGTTTGCGCCCATCATGCGCAGGCAAAACGCGGGCGCCAGCAATCGTCCTCGCGCACCGCGCCACGGACGGCCGGACGTCCGTGCGGACAGCTCACGTAGACGCGCGCGCATGAACGAACCACGCGCCTGGCTCCGCTGCGACTGAGTGCGCGCTTACGCGACTATGCCGCAGCGGCTACAATACGCGCGTTTTGCCACACACAAACCGGAGCCCCCATGAGCGACACGCTTAAATATCGCCGCATCCTGCTCAAACTCTCCGGTGAAGCCCTGATGGGCGATGCGGACTACGGCATCGACCCGAAAGTGATCGGCCGCCTGGCCGACGAAATCATCGAGATCCAGAAAGCCGGCGTGCAGATCGGCGTCGTCATCGGCGGCGGCAACATCTTTCGCGGCGCCGGCCTCGCCGCCGCAGGGATGGACCGCGTCACCGGCGACCACATGGGCATGCTCGCCACCGTGATGAATGCGCTGGCCATGCAGGATGCCATCGAGCGCCGCGGCGGCTTCGCACGCGTCATGAGCGCCATCCAGATCCACGACGTGGCCGAGGATTTCATCCGCCGGCGCGCCATCCGCCACATCGAAAAAGGCCGCATCGCGCTGTTCGCCGCGGGAACCGGCAACCCCTTCTTCACCACCGATTCCGCCGCGGCGCTGCGCGCCGTGGAGATCGGCGCGGACCTGCTGCTCAAGGCCACCAAGGTGGATGGCGTCTATACCGCCGACCCGGCCCGCCACAGCGACGCGACCCGCTATGACCAGCTCACCTACGACCAGGTGATCGAGCGCAAGCTGGCGGTGATGGATACGGCCGCCATCGCCTTGTGCCGCGACCACGGCATGCCCCTGCGCATCTATGACATGACGGTGGCGGGCAATCTGATGCGGATCATGCGCGGCGAGCCCATCGGCACCCTCGTCTACGACCGCTGACCGGCGGCAGCGGGGCGCCGGCACTCCGGCACCCGCATTGACTGGCGGAAGGGCCCTGCCCCTTTCCGCCTATCACCCCCTGTTATACTTCCAGGCTTGCACGTTCAAGGGGTACGCCCATGCTCAACGACATCAAGACCGATGCCCAGACCCGCATGGGAAAGAGCATCGATGCGCTCAAGCACAACCTCACCCGCCTGCGCACCGGCCGCGCCAGCACCGCGCTGGTGGAGCACATCAAGGTGCCCGCCTACGGTTCCGAGATGCCGCTGAACCAGGTGGCGACGATCTCGCTGGGCGATGCCCGCTCGATCATCATCACGCCGTTCGACAAGAGCCATGTCGGCCCCATCGAAAAGGCCCTGTTGTCCTCGGATGTCGGCATCACGCCGACCACCGCCGGCACCGTGATCCGCCTGAACATGCCGCCCCTCACCGAGGAGCGCCGCCGCGAACTGGCCAAGCACGTGTCGCATGAAGGCGAGGACGCGAAGATCGCCATCCGCAACGTGCGCCGCGATGCCATGCAGAAGGTCAAGGATCTGCTCAAGGAAAAGCAGATCTCCGAAGACGACGAGCGCCGTACCGAAGACGAGATCCAGAAGCTTACCGATCGCTTCGTCAAGGACGTGGACAGCGTCGTCAAGGCCAAGGAAGAGGAGCTGATGGCGCTCTGAGCGCCATCGACTTCCCTCGCATGACCGCTGCCGACGCAGCGCGGGTCCCGCGCCACATCGCCATCGTGATGGACGGTAACGGCCGCTGGGCCAAGGCGCGCCACCGTCCCCGCAGCTTCGGCCACAACGCCGGCCGCAAGGCGCTGCGCGAGGTGGTCGAGGGCTGTCTCCGCCAAGGGGTGGAAGCGCTCACCGTCTTCGCCTTCTCCAGCGAAAACTGGCAACGTCCACAGGACGAAGTGGGCGCGCTGATGGAACTGTTCCTGCGCGCGCTCGACAAGGAAGTGGACGAGCTGCACGGCCATGGCGTGCGCATGCGTTTCATCGGCGACCTGGCCGCTTTCGATGGTTCGCTGCGCCAGCGCATGAACCAGGCCATGGCACTTACCGCCGGCAACGACAAGCTTCACCTCAGCGTGGCGGTGAACTACGGCGGTCGCTGGGACGTGGCACAGGCAGCGCGCAAGGCGGCCGAATCGGTCGCTCGCGGTGAATTCCGCGCCGACGAGATCGACGAGAAAGTGCTCGGCCACTGGATGAGCCTGTCCGATTTGCCGCCGCTGGACCTGTTCATCCGGACGGGCGGCGAGTTGCGCATCAGCAATTTCCTGCTGTGGCAGGTGGCCTACGCCGAGCTGTATTTCACCGACACGCTTTGGCCCGACTTCGACCAGGCCTGCCTGCAGCAGGCCATCGACGAATATGCACGCCGCGAGCGCCGTTTCGGGCGCACCGGCGAGCAGGTCGCTGCGGTGAAGGCTTAGGCCGGCGCCTCATGACCGCTCCGTGGCCCGCCGTGCGCGTGAATGACCCCGAGGCGGTGCGCCGCACCGGCCCGGCTGGCCGCCATGGCAAATCGCGTGCCCCCGCCTGCCGGCACCGCAAGAGCCGCCCGGAAGACCGCGCCCGCCTGGCGATGGGTTCGCGGCCTCGCTCCGCCTTGCGCGGACGTACACTCCTTCGCTCCTCCTTGTCCTGCGTGCGGCCGATTCCCGGCGCGGGCCATGGGGAGGCCACGAACAGGCCCTAAGGAACCGCATGCTGCTTCAGCGCACCCTCACCGCACTGCTGCTCGCGCCGCTTGCGATCCTCCTGATCCTGTGGCCGCCGACGACCGTGTTCGCGCCCATCGTGGCGGCTGCCTTTCTCGCCGCCCTGTGGGAATGGACGCGCCTTTCGGGCCTGAAGAACTATGCCCTGCGCGGCGGCCTGCTGGCCGCCGCGGCCGTCTTGTTCGCCTGGCTTTGGTGGGCGCGGGATTCGGCCGCCTGGCCGGTGCTGATCGGCATCGGCGTACTGTGGTGGGCCCTGGTCTGCGTCTGGCTCAATCACTTCGCCTTCGGCGCCGCGCCAACGCGCGAGAACCGGCTGATCAAGCTTGGCGCCGGCGCGCTGGTGATCATCCCGGCCTGGGTCGCCGCGCTGAGCATCCACCGCGGGCAGCCCCACGGACACTGGTGGACCTTCCTCGCCCTGGCCATCGTCTGGGCGGCCGACATCGGCGCCTATTTCAGCGGCCGCACCTTCGGCAAGCGCAAGCTGGCCCCGACCATCAGCCCCGGCAAGACCTGGGCCGGCGTGTACGGCGCCTTCGTCGCCGGCGCCCTGGTCGCGGGCGTGGGCGGCTGGCTGCTGGAGGTGCGCGGCGGAAATCTCGCCGGGCTGGTCGGCTTGTCCGTCGTCACCGTGGTTGCCTCGATCGTCGGCGACCTGCTGGAAAGCCTGATGAAGCGACACGCCGCGGTGAAAGACTCGGGCAATCTCTTTCCGGGCCACGGCGGGTTGCTGGACCGCCTCGACAGCGTCTTCGCCGCCCTGCCCGTCTTTGCCGCCGGCAAGTTGCTGCTCGGCCTATGAGTTCGCCACGCCAGATCGCCGTGCTTGGCGCCACCGGCTCCATCGGCAGCAGCACGCTCGACGTCATCGCGCGCCACCCCGAGCGTTTTCGCGCCAGCGTACTGGCGGCGCACCGGCAGGTGGAAGCACTGGCGGAGCTGTGCGTCCGGCATCGTCCGGCGCTGGCCGTCATCGGCGACCCGGCACTGGAAGGCGAGCTGGCCCGCCGACTCTCGGCCGCAGGGGTGGATTGCGCCGTCGCGGCCGGCCCGGAGGCCATCAGCGAGGCAGCCTCCGGTAGCCTTTGCGATACCGTCGTCGCCGCGATCGTGGGGGCCGCCGGCCTGGATTCCACGCTCGCAGCCGCCCGCGCCGGCAAGCGCCTCCTGCTGGCCAACAAGGAATCGATCGTGATGGCCGGCCCTCTGCTGCTGGCCGCGCTGCGCCAAGGCGGGGGCGAGCTCATTCCGATCGATTCGGAACACAACGCGATCTTCCAATGCCTGCCGGGCGGCCGACCCGATCTGGGCCACAGCGGCGTCCGCCGGCTCATCCTCACCGCCTCGGGCGGCCCCTTCCGCGGCCGCAGCCGGGCCGAACTGGCCGGGATCACCCCCGAGCAGGCCTGCCGCCATCCCAACTGGTCGATGGGCCGCAAGATCTCGGTGGACTCGGCGACCCTGATGAACAAGGGGCTCGAGGTCATCGAGGCCCTTCACCTGTTCCAGGCCTCGCCCGATGCGATCGAGGTGCTGGTGCATCCCCAGAGCCTGGTCCATTCGCTGGTGGAATACGTCGACGGATCGGTGCTGGCCCAACTGGGCAATCCGGACATGCGGACCGCGATCGCCCACGCGCTGGCCTGGCCGGACCGGGTCGACTCGGGCGTGCCGCCGCTCGACCTGGCCGCTCACGCCGCACTGCATTTCGAGCAGCCGGACCTGGGCACGTTCCGCTGCCTGGCCCTGGCGTTCCAGGCGCTGCGTGCCGGCGGGGACGCCACGGCGATCCTCAATGCCGCCAACGAAATCGCGGTGGAGGCATTCCTGGCAGGAGCCCTGCCTTTCCTGTCGATCGCCGACGTGGTCGAAAGCGTGCTCATGGAACTGCCGCCGCAACCCGTGGTCGATGTCCAGTCTCTGACTGAACGCGACAGGACGGCCCGCGAGGCCGCCCGCCGCATTCTCCGCAACGCATGCTGATAAGCTCCTGCAGATGAATTCCTTCTTCGGCTCGGTGTTTTGGTTGCTGGTCACGCTGGGCGTGCTGGTGACCTTTCACGAATTCGGCCACTACTGGGTCGCCCGCCGCTGCGGCGTCAAGGTGCTGCGCTTCTCCGTGGGTTTCGGGAAGGCCGTGTGGAAGCGCATCGGCAAGGACGGCACCGAGTACCAGGTCGCCGCGATTCCGCTGGGCGGCTACGTCAAAATGCTGGACGCCCGCGAGGGCGAGGTGGACCCCGCCGACCGCGGCCGCGAGTTCACCGGCAAGCCGGTGTGGCAGCGCATTGCCATCGTCGCTGCGGGTCCCCTGTTCAATCTCATCTTCACCGTAGTGGCGTTCTGGGCCATGTTCGTGGTCGGCATGCCGGACTATGCCCCGACCTTTACCGCCGCGCCCCACAGCATGGCAGCCGACGCCGGCATTCGACCGGGCGACCGCATGCTGGCGGTCGATGGCAAGGCGGTGGACACCTGGAGCGGCGCTTACGACGCCATCGCCAACGGACTGCTGGGGCGGGAACCGCTTCCTCTCCGCGTGCGCGGAACGGACGGCACGGAACGCACGGTCGTCCTGCCGCTCAACAAGCTGCCTGCCGGGCAGGATATCGGCCAGTACGCGGACAAGCTCGGTCTGAAACCCGCTCCCGCGCCGGCCATAGCCGCCGTGGTGACGCCGGGCTTTCCTGCCGCCGAGGCAGGCCTGCAGGGCGGCGACCGCATTGTCAGCATCAACGGGCAGGCCGTGGCGGACTTCGAGGCGTTCTCGAACGTGGTGGCGGCCGAAGCGGCCAAGTCTCCGGCACTGAACATCGCCGTCGAGCGCCAGGGCAAGCCGCTGTCCTTCAAGGTGACGGCGCGCATGGCCTCGATGGAGGGCCAGCCCGCGCGTTGGCTGGTCGGCGTACAGCCCCCGCAGACCGAACGGGTGGTACGGCGCTACGGCCTGCTGGCGGCGCTGCCGGCATCGCTGTCCGCCACCTGGGACAACACCCAGTCGCTGTTCAACATGATCGGCAAGATGCTCACCGGCCAGGCCTCGACCAAGAACCTGTCGGGCGTGATCGGCATCGCGCAGGTGGCCAACGCCTCGGCCAACATGGGCCCGGCCTGGTTCCTGCGCTTCCTGGCGCTGGTGTCGCTCAGCCTCGCGGTATTGAACCTGCTGCCGATTCCCGTCTTGGACGGGGGTCACCTGCTGTATTACCTTATCGAATTGGTCAAGGGCAGCCCGTTGAGTGAGCGTGCGATGATGGCCGGCCAGTACATCGGCCTCGCGCTGCTGTTCACGCTGATGGGTCTGGCGTTCTACAACGACATCCATCGCAGCTTGCCCTTGTGACGCGTGCGCCCAACGCCAGCGTCGGGGGACGATTGGCCTGCCGTGGCAAGGCGACCCGTGGTGTCGCCCAGGCCGCGGCGCCATGCGTTGAGATATCCTCCGCCGCGCCCCTGATCGGCGCGCGCTTTTTTTTGAGGCCGGGAACCCTCCCGCTTCCAACTTTGCTCGGGGTGGCCATGGCGGCTGCCTCGTCGGAATAAACAACGGAATCGACGATGAAGCGTATCGCCGCCCTGATCCTGCTTGCCTCACTCTCTGCCAAGGCGCTCGCGTTCGAGCCCTTCGTCGTCTCCGACATCCGTATCGATGGCCTGAGCCGTATCTCCGCCGGCACGGTGCTCAACTACCTGCCGGTCAACAAGGGGGACCGCGTCACCACGGACGCGGCGCAGCGCGCGATCCGCGCGCTGTACCAGACCAAGTTCTTCAGCGAGGTGGAGCTGGACCGCGAAGGCGACATCCTGGTGATCAAGGTCGTCGAGCGTCCGTCCATCGCCAAGCTCACGCTCCGCGGCAACAAGGACATCAAGGAAGATGACCTGCGCAAGGGCCTCAAGGAGATCGGCCTGTCCGAGGGCGAGACCTTCGACCGCCTGTCGCTCGACCGCGTCCAGCAGGAGCTGATCCGCCAGTACTACAACCGCGGCAAGTACAATGTGTCGGTCGATCCGCACGTCACCAATCTCGATCGCAACCGCGTGGCGGTGGACATTGAGATCCGCGAGGGCAAGGTCGCCAAGATCAAAGAGCTCAACATCGTCGGCAACAAGGCGTTCACCGACAAGGAAATCCGCAAGGACTTCGAGTCCGACACCACCAACTGGATGTCGTGGTACTCGAAGGACGACCAGTATTCGCGCGAGAAGCTCTCCGGCGACCTGGAGAAGCTGCAGTCGTACTACATGGATCGTGGCTACGCTGATTTCGGCGTCGATTCCACCCAGGTGACGATCGCCCCCGACAAGCGCGAGATGTACATCGCCGCCAGCGTGAAGGAAGGCGAGATCTACACCGTCTCCGACATCCATCTGCTGGGCGACTTGGTGCTGCCGGAAGACACGTTGCGCCAGCTCGTCTTCCAGAAGAAGGACCAGACCTTCAACCGCAAGGCCATCGAAGCCAGCTCGGACGCCATCAAGAGCATCCTGGCCAGCATCGGCTACGCCTTCGCCAAGGTCACGCCGGTGCCGAAGCTCGACAAGGACAAACGCACCGTCGACCTCACCTTCTACATCGAGCCGGGCAAGCGCGTGTACGTGCGCCGCGTGGTCTTCCAGGGCAACACCCGCACCGAAGACGACGTGATGCGCCGCGAAATGCGCCAGCTCGAGGGCAGCTGGTACTCGCAGCCGGCGATCGATCGCTCGAAGATCCGCCTGCAGCACCTGGGCTACTTCAAGAAGGTGGACATCGACAAGAAGCTGGTGCCGGGCACCGAAGACCAAGTCGACCTGACGGTGAAGGTGGAGGAACAGTCCGCCGGCAGCCTGATGTTCGGCGTGGGTTATTCGCAGTACTCGGGCATCATCCTTTCGGCCTCGGTGTCGCAGAACAACTTCCTCGGCACGGGCGACAGCTTCTCGGTAGCCGCGCAGCGCAGTGACTACGTCACCAGCGTCACCGCCACGTACTTCAATCCGTACCTCACCGACAACGGCGTGGGCATCGGCTACAACCTGGGTTACAGCAAGAGCGACTACGGCGATGCGAACAGCGACTTCGTCAACTTCACCAGCAGCCAGAAGTCGTTCTCGGCGTTCCTGAACTTCCCGATCACCGACTTCGACAGCGTGCGCGCGGGCCTGGGCCTGAGCAGCAACAAGATCAACCTGGACTATCAGTACTACTACAACGGCCAGCTGGTCTCGCAGAGCCTGTCGCCGCAGCAGCTGATCGACTACCAGAACGCGATCGGCCACAAGACCATCCATTCCTGGACGGGCCAGCTGGGCTGGACGCACGACACCCGCAATGGCTATTGGGCGCCGACCCGCGGCGGCCTGATGTCGCTGTCCACGGACATCGCCCTGCCCGGCTCCACCGTGCAGTACTACAAGATCTTCGGCGAGGCCAATCATTACTGGCCCATCGGCGGCGGCTTCGTGCTGTATCTGGACGGCCAGGTCGGCTACGGCAAGACGTATGGCCAGGAGTACGACAACTCCTTCGGCGAATACACCAAGGGCCAGAAGATCGACTTCCCGTTCTGGGAGAACTACTACTCCGGCGGTGTGCGCGACGTGCGCGGCTTCCAGGACAACACCCTGGGTCCGAAGCTCTGCGTCGGCACCAACACCGACGGCTCGGTGATCAAGCCCGACGCGAATGGCCGCTGCAGTGGCGGCTACTACACCTACGCCCAGCCGGTCGGCGGCGCGTTCAAGGTGCTGGGCACCGCGCAGGTGTTCCTGCCGCTGCCGTTCCTCAAGGACGTGAACACGGCGCGTGTGTCCTGGTTCGTGGACGTGGGCAATGTCTACAAGGACTACAGCAGCTTCAGCGCCTCCGAACTGCGCGCGTCTACCGGTCTCTCGCTGCAGTGGCAGGCGCCGATCGGCCCGCTGATCATCAACTTCGCCGTGCCGATCCGCTCCAAGAAGGAAGACCGCCACTACGAAGAGCGCATCCAGTTCACCTTCGGCAGCCAGTTCTGATTTCGCGCCGAGGCGGCGTCTCCGGAAAGCGCGGCCCTGCCGCGCTTTCTTTTTTCCCGTGCGGAAAGACGCCGCGGGGCCTACGCCCTACAATGCCCCGCACCGCCAGGGAGCCCGCATGAGCACCTTCCAGTACACCGTGGCCGAGCTGGCCGAACGATTCGGCCTCGCCTTCCAGGGCGACGCCCAGCGCATCATCGACGGCGTCGGCACCCTCGCCGGCGCCGGCCCGAGCCAGCTGAGTTTTCTCTCCAACAGCAAATACGGCGCCCAGCTGGCCGGCACGCGGGCGGGCGTGGTCGTGCTGCGCGAGGAAAACCTCGGCGACTGCCCCACCGCTGCGCTCGTCGCCAAGGACCCGTACGTCGCCTACGCGAAGATCGCCGCCCTGTTCGAACGCCTGCCGGCCTCGCCCGCAGGCATCCACGTGAGCGCGGTGGTATCGCCCAGCGCACGGGTCGCGCCGACGGCCAGCATCGGCCCCTGCTGCGTGGTCGAGGACGATGCGGTGATCGAGGAAGGCGCTGTGCTCGGCCCGCACTGCATCGTGGGCGCCGGCTGCGTGGTGGGCCCGCAGTCGCGGCTGGTCGCGCGGGTCACCCTGGTCACGCGCGTGACGCTGGGCAAGCGCGTGCTGGTCCACCCGGGCGCCGTCATCGGCTCCGATGGTTTCGGTCTGGCCTTCGACCGCGGCGCTTCCGACCACGGCGGCTGGATCAAGCTGCCCCAGCTCGGCGGCGTCCGCATCGGCGACGACTGCGAGATCGGCGCCAATACCACTATCGACCGTGGCGCCCTCGAGGACACCGTGCTGGAAGAAGACGTGCGCCTGGACAACCAGATCCAGATCGCCCACAACGTCTACGTCGGCGCGCACACCGCCATGGCCGGCTGCGCGGCGGTCGCCGGCAGCGCCAGGATCGGCCGCTACTGCATGATCGGCGGCAACGCCGGCGTGCTGGGCCATCTGGAGCTGGCCGACCGGGTTACCATTACCGCCAAGAGCCTGGTGACGCACTCGATCCGCGAGCCCGGCGAGTATTCCTCGGGTGTGCCCTTGCAGGAGAACCGCCAATGGCGGCGCAATGCGGCCCGTTTCAAGCACCTGGATGAGTTCGCGCGCCGCGTCTCGGCGCTGGAGAAGGACAGTAACAATGAGTGACAAGACCGTGCCCTTCCACCTGCCGGTGAACGTGGAGCAGATCCAGAACCTGCTCCCGCATCGCTATCCGTTCCTGCTGGTGGACCGGGTGATCGAGCTGGTACCCGACAAGAGCGTGGTCGCGCTGAAGAACGTGACGATCAACGAGCCGTTCTTCCAGGGGCACTTCCCCGGCCACCCGGTGATGCCCGGCGTGCTGATCGTGGAGGCGATGGCGCAGACCGCCGGCCTGCTCACGCAGATCAGCAGCCGCCTGAAGGGCGACACCGGCAGCCCGCTGTTCTACCTGGCGAAGGTGGACAACGCCCGCTTCAGCGCCATCGTCTCGCCTGGCGACCAGCTGCGGATGGAGGTCTCCCTCAAGCGCCTGCTGCGCAGCATGGGGCTGTTCGAGGCGCGTGCGCTGGTGGATGGCAAGGAAGTGGCCTCCTGTGAGCTGATGTGCGCCGCGAGGTCGGACAAATGATCCATCCCACCGCACAGATCGATCCCTCTGCCAGGCTTGGTGCCAACGTCACCGTCGGCGCCTACAGCGTGATCGGTGCTGACGTCGAGATCGGCGAAGGCACGGTGGTCGGCCCGCACGTGGTCATCGAAGGGCCTACCCGCATCGGCCGCGACAACCGCATCAGCCAGTTCGCCTCGCTCGGCGGCGCACCGCAGGACAAGAAGTTCCAGGGCGAGCGCACCGAGCTGGTGATCGGCGACCGCAACCTCATCCGCGAATTCACCACCATCAACCGCGGCACGGGCGATGGCGGCGGCATCACCCGCGTGGGCAACGACAACTGGCTGCTCGCTTACGTCCACGTAGCGCACGATTGCCAGATCGGCAACAACACGGTGTTTTCCAACTATTCGGCACTGGCCGGGCACGTGGAGATCGGCGATTTCGTGATCATGTCCGGTTTCTCCGGCGTGCATCAGTTCTGCAAGGTCGGCGCGCACGCCTTCATCGGCATGGGTTGCCTGGTCGGTTCCGACGTGCCTCCCTTCGTGATGATGGCCAACGAGCAGCGCGGCCGTCCGCGCGGCATCAACAGCGAAGGCCTCAAGCGCCGCGGCTTCGACGCGTCGCGGATCTCCGCGATCAAGCGCGCCTACCGAACGCTGTACATGGCCGGCCTCACGCTGTCCGATGCGCGTGAACAGCTCGTCGCGCAAGCGCAGGAGAGCGACGACGTGCGTGCCATGCTGGAATTCCTCGATCGCAGCGAGCGCGCCCTGGCGCGCTGAACGAGAGAGTCGGGCGAGAGCATCAGGCATGGCTTCTGGCGAATCGGACAAGCCGGTCGACAACACCACGCCATCGGACGCAGTCGTTCCTGCGGCCGGCCCGCCCCTCGCCGCACGCAACCCCACGATCGCCCTGATCGCCGGCGAGGATTCCGGCGACCAGCTTGGCGCCGACCTGATCGCCGCACTGCGCAAGCGCTATCCGGACGCGCGCTTTGTCGGCATCGGCGGCGCGCGCATGCAGGCGCAGGGCTTCGATTCCTGGTACGACATCCGCGAGCTCTCGCTGTTCGGCCTGGCCGAAGTCGTCAGCCACCTGCCGCGCCTGCTTAGCCTGCGCAAGGCTTTGGTCGCGCGGCTGCTTGCCGCGAAGCCGGCGGTCGTGGTGGGCATCGACGCGCCGGACTTCAACCTCGGCGTGGAGCGCCGCCTGCGCGAGGCCGGCCTGCGCACCGTTCACTACGTCAGCCCCTCGGTATGGGCCTGGCGCGAGAACCGCGCGGCCAAGATCGGCCGCAGCGCGGATCGCGTGCTTTGCCTGTTTCCGATGGAACCGGCGATCTACGCGCGCCACGGCGTCGATGCGCGCTTCGTAGGCCACCCGCTGGCGGACCGCTTCGCGCTGGTCTCCGATCGCATCGGCGCACGGGATTTCCTGCAATTGCCGCAGAACGTGCCGGTGCTCGCACTGCTGCCCGGCAGCCGCGCCTCCGAAGTCGCCCGCCTCGGCCGCATTTTCCTGGACGCTTCGCGCAAGGTCGCGGCCGAGGTGCCCGGCCTGCGCATCGTCGTTCCTGCCGCCAACGCACGCGTGCATGCCACGCTGAAATCCATGCTCGGCGACGGCTCGGCGAGCGACGACAAGCCCATGCTGCTCGATGGCCATGCGCACGAGGCCATGCTCGCCGCCGACGTGGTGATGCTCGCCTCCGGCACGGCCACGCTGGAGGCCATGCTGGCCAAGCGGCCGATGGTGGTCGGTTATCGCGTCTCGCCGCTGAGTTACCGCATCGCCCGCGCGATGAACATGCTCAAGACGGACGTCTACGCACTGCCCAACATCCTCGCGCGCGCCTGCGGCCTCGGCGACCAGGCCATCCTCGCGCCGGAACTGATGCAGGACGATTGCACGCCGGACAAGCTCGCCCTTGCCACCCTGGAACTCTTTCGCGACAGCCGCCGGCGCGGCGAGATCGTCGCCGCGTTCGAGCAACTGCATCGCATCCTGCGCGGCGAATTGGAGGGCGAGGCCGGCGATCACGCTGCCGCGGCCATCGCCGATCTGATCGAGCGCCCGCGATGAGCAAGCGCATGCGCCACATCGCGGGTGTCGACGAAGCCGGCCGCGGACCGCTCGCCGGGCCAGTGGTGGTGGCTGCGGTGATCCTAAATCCGGCGCGCCCCATCGACGGGCTCGACGATTCCAAGAAACTCAGCGAAGCCAAGCGCGAAGCCCTCTACGAACTGATCGTCACCCACGCGATCGCGCACTGCGTGGTGGCGATGAGCGTGACGGAGATCGACCAGCTCAATATTTTCCAGGCCACCATGGCCGGCATGAGCCGCGCCGTCGCCGGGCTGCAGCCCGGCGCGCACGAAGCCTGGATCGACGGCAACGCACTGCCGAAGAACCTGCCCTGCCCCGGCCGCGCCATCGTCGGCGGCGACGCGTTGGAGCCGGCGATCAGCGCGGCCTCGATCCTCGCCAAGGTCACGCGCGACCGCATCATGGTGGCGATGGAATCGACGCATCCGGGCTATGGCTTCGCTTCGCACAAGGGTTATGCGACGCCCGCACACGTCGAGGCGCTGCAGCGTCTCGGGCCGTGCATCGAACACCGCCGCAGCTTCGCGCCGGTGAAGCTGATGCTGGACCAGGGCACGCTGTTCTGAGTCCGCCGCCGCTGCACGCGGCGAAGCATCAAAGAGGCCAAAATCCGCGGGCAGACGCCCTTTCCGCGCATGTCCTTCGACATGGGCCATCGTCCCGGGGAAAGGACTAGACTACGTCCACGATCGGAAGACGCCGCGCGTGGTCCGCCGCGTCTGCAAGGAGAGCCATCCGTCCGATCGGGCTCCGTCTTTCGCCGGGGCGCCCACGGCAGCAACCTTTGTGCGGCGCGACGCATCGAACGGATGAAGCAGGACGAAGTAGGCTGACTGCATCGTCGACCGCCGGACACCGATCCCACGGCGCGGTCGCAACTTCAGGCAGGGACGCATGGTGCAACCCTCCGCGGGCACCGGCCCAATGCCTTGCGGGAACGCCAGCGGCGCATGCGAGACGCCGCAGGAGTCCAGCCATGAAACGTCAGGAAACCATCCACCCCGTCAGCCCCGGTAGCCTGTACATGCCTGAAGAACACGGCACGGTATCCGCCGTGGCCGCAAACGGCACACCGTCATTACCGCTGCCCGACGTCGGCCACGTTGACTACAACCTGCACCCGCTGAAGGTCGCCGGCCTGGATCACTACATCGAACAGCCGGCCTGGGAAGTGCGCTTTCGCATTTCCTGAAGGATGGACCCGTACGGACCGGATCGGCCGCCGCTTGCTCAGCCGCGCCCGCGCAGGCGGCTGTGGCGATAGCCGTAGCCGGCGTAGATGAGCAGGCCGATCGTGGTCCACGCGGCGAGCAGCATCCAGTTCCCCAGGTTCATCTGGGCGAGCAGGAAGGCGCACACCAGCACACCCAGGCTGCAGACGAACGGCGCCGCCGGCACGCGGAAGCCGCGCGGGATGTTGGGATGCGTGCGGCGGAGCACCAGCACGCCGATGCAGACCGTGGCGAACGCCAGCAAGGTGCCCATCGAAAGCAGGTCGCCCAGCAGGCTGAGCGGGAACACCGCGGCGAGGATGCCGCCGACCGTACCCACCAGCAGCGTGGTCCGGTGCGGCGTACGGTGGCGTTCGTGCACGGCCCCGAAGAACGTCGGCAGCAGGCCGTCGCCCGCCATGCTGTAGAGGATGCGCGACAACCCCAGGTGCATCACCAGGATCACCGAGGTCAGGCCAGCGACGGCGCCCACCTGGGTAAGGATCTTCAGCCAGGCCAGCGACGGATGGGCTGCCAGCGCGGTCGCCACCGGCTCGGCCGTGCCCAGCTGCGGATACGGCACCAGGCCGGTCAGGACCGCGGCCACGATGATGTAGAGCACCGTGCAGACTGCCAGCGAGATGAGAATGCCGGCCGGCACGTTGCGCTGCGGGTTGCGGGTTTCCTGTGCGGCCGTGGCCACCGCGTCGAAGCCGATGTAGGCGTAGAAGACACTGGTCGCGGCGCGGAACACGCCCGACCAGCCGTAATGGTCGCCGCCCTGGTTTTCCGGTACGAAGGGATGCCATAGCGCGGGGTCCACGTACTGCAGGCCGCAGACCACGAACAGCACCACCACGATCACCTTGAGCGCCACCACCACGCTGGCGAAAAAGGTGGATTGCTGCGTGCCGCGGTACAGCAGCGCGGTCAGCGCCGCCACG
The DNA here is from genome assembly GCF_031954525.1 of Dyella sp. BiH032. Classification (NCBI taxonomy): domain Bacteria; kingdom Pseudomonadati; phylum Pseudomonadota; class Gammaproteobacteria; order Lysobacterales; family Rhodanobacteraceae; genus Dyella; species Dyella sp. BiH032. The sequence goes on along the minus strand of NZ_CP134867.1, from coordinate 1,611,631 downwards.
ACCAGCAGCGCCGGCAGGTTCAGCAAGGCCCCCGTCGCCTGCAGATGCCCGTCCTTGAAGCTGAGCGGTGCGTTGGCGAGCGCCGCCGGCACGCGAATGCCGATGCTGTTGAGCAGCCCCACACCATAGCCGGACCAGCCCACTGCCACGGACGACACCGCCAGCAGGTATTCCGCCACCACGTTCCACCCGATGAACCACGCCAGCAGCTCCCCGAAGGTGGCATAGGCGTACACATAGGCGCTGCCGGACACCGGCAGCATCGCCGCGAACTCCGCATAGCTCAGCGCCGCCAGCGCCGCCGCCAACCCCGCCAGCACGAAGGAGAGCGTCAGCGCCGGCCCCGCATGCTCCGCCGCCGCCTGCCCCGTGATCACGAAAATACCCGCACCGATCACCGCCCCCACGCCCAGCACGATCAGTTCCTTCAGACCCAGCGTCCGCCTCAGCGAATCATCGGCGGTGAGCGAGGCCTCAACAGGCTTCACGGCGAACAGAGAGCGAATCAACGACATCGGGCGCTCCGGGGCGCGGCGGAAAGCCCGGAACCATGCCAGCCGGGGGCGGGCATGGCAACTGTGAGGCTGAGTGGTTGGGAAAATTAGGAAGAGTATGGCAAGCACCCACCCCTCATCCCGCCTTCTCCCCGGAGGGGAGAAGGAGAAGTGCAGTACCGCGGCAAGCAAAAGCAAGAACAAGAGCGAGCGAAGCGACGCTCCGTGTGGCTCTTGATCTTCCGGGTTCCCTTCGCGGCGGTGAGGGCTGGACGATCAGGCCCGCGAAGCGGGGCGGGGACAGGGATGTCCCCGCCTTTTCGATCAGGGCAGGATGCCCTGTCGAAAAGCCCGGCCAGCCCTCAACGCACCCGCAGCAGCGAAGGCTGCGGAGGGCGCCGCGCAGGGGGCCCTTCTTCTTGGTTACTTCTTCTCGTGGTCCCCCTTGAGGGGATGGGCAAGCAAGAAGAAGTAACTCGCTCTCCGGCAGGAGAGCGAAACCCTCGCCCCGCGAGGGGCGAGACACGGCTGGCGACACGTCCCGAGAACCGAGCCATGACCCCGCTGGATGACTCGCCGCGCCCGCCCCAACGCCAGAATGACGGCAGTAGATAGGGGCGGCGCGACCTAGTGCACCAGTGTGGCGGAACAAAGCGCAGCCGGCATGACACGCGCAACCAAAGCGCCCCGCGGCGCCAACCGCCCATTCCCCGCGGAAGTCAATCTTGCCCACCACCGCAGCCCCCGCTAGCCTCCCACCACTCACCGCGTGAGTCCGCATGACCGTCCGCTTCGCCCACCTCCACCTGCACAGCGAATACTCGCTGGTCGATTCGACCATCCGCATCAAGGCGCTGGTCGAAGCCTGCGTGCGCGAAGGCATCCCCGCCGTCGCGCTGACCGACGAGACGAACATGTTCGCGCTGGTGAAGTTCTACAAGGCCTGCAGCGCAGCCGGCATCAAGCCGATCGGCGGCTGCGACCTGTGGATCAGCCTGCCGGACGATCCGCGCCCTTCGCGCGTCACGCTGATCTGCCAGAACCGCGACGGCTATCTGAATCTGTCGCGCCTGGTCTCGCGCGTGTGGCGCGAGGGCCAGGGTACGGGGCGTCCGCTGGCGGAGGCCGCCTGGCTCACGCCGGAAGCCACCGAGGGCCTGATCGCGCTGGTCGGCCGCGAGAACGAAGTGGCGCGCCTGGCGGTGAACCAGGGTGTCGCGGTAGCGGCGGCACGCCTGCGACCGTTCGCCCGCCAGTTCAAGGACCGTCTGTATCTGGAACTCACCCGCTGCGGCCGCGAGGGCGAGGAAACCTGGAACGCCGCCGCGCTGGCTCTCGCCACCGAACTGGACTTGCCCGTCGTCGCCAGCAACGACGTGCGCTTCCTGCGCCAGGACGACTTCGAGGCGCACGAGGCCCGCGTTTGCATCAACCAGGGACGCGTGCTGGCCGATCCCAAGCGCCCGCGCGACTACAGCGACCAGCAGTACCTCAAGACGCCCCAGCAGATGGCCGAGCTGTTCGCGGACATCCCCGAGGCGCTGGAAAACACCGTCGAGCTGGCCAAGCGCTGCACGCTGGAGCTGAGCTTCGGTACGTACTACCTGCCCAACTTCCCCGTGCCGGAAGGCCACGACCTGGCCAGCTACATCCGCGAGCTCGCGCACCAGGGCCTGAAGGAGCGCCTCGCCACCAACCCGCTGGCGCCCGGCTACACGCTCGATGACTACGTCGCCCGCCTCGACCGCGAGCTGGACGTCATCATCAAGATGGGCTTCCCCGGCTACTTCCTGATCGTGGCGGACTTCATCAACTGGGGTAAGCAGAACGGCATCCCGGTGGGTCCGGGCCGCGGCTCGGGTGCCGGCTCGCTGGTGGCGTGGGTGCTGAAGATCACCGACCTGGACCCGCTGCCGTTCAACCTGCTGTTCGAGCGCTTCCTCAATCCGGAACGCGTGTCGATGCCGGACTTCGACATCGACTTCTGCATGGACCGCCGCGACGAGGTGATCGACTACGTCGCGCGCAAGTACGGCCGCGACCACGTCAGCCAGATCATCACCTACGGCTCGATGGCCGCGAAGGCGGTGCTGCGCGACTCCGGTCGCGTGCTGGGCATGGGCTACAACGCGGTCGACAAGATCGCCAAGCTGATCCCGCCGCGCCCGCTCGACCTCACGCTGTCCTGTGCGCTGGGCCGTTCGGAGAAGGCCAAGAAAGACCCCGATCGCATCGTCAGGGAATTCTGCGATCTGTACGAGCAGGACGAGGAAGCGCGCACGCTGATCGACCTGGCACTCAAGCTGGAAAACCTCACCCGCAACGCCGGCAAGCACGCCGGCGGCGTGGTGATCGGCCCGAAGCCGCTGACCGAATTCGCCCCGCTTTACTGCGAACCGGGCGGTGGCGGCGTGGTGACGCAGTACGACAAGGACGACGTCGAAGCGGTCGGCCTGGTGAAGTTCGACTTCCTCGGCCTGCGCACGCTCACCATCATCGACTGGGCGGTTAAGGCCATCAACGCGCGCCGCGCGAAGGAAGGCCAGGAAGCGCTGGACATCGCCGCGCTGCCGCTGGACGACCCTGACACCTACAAGCTGCTGCAGCAGGCCAAGACGGTGGCCGTGTTCCAGCTCGAATCCTCGGGCATGCAGCGCATGCTCAAGGACGCGCGCGCCGACCGCTTCGAGGACATCGTGGCGCTGGTGGCGCTGTACCGCCCCGGCCCGATGGACCTGATTCCCAGCTTCGTCGCGCGCAAGCACGGCCGCGAGGAAGTGCAGTACCCCGATCCGCGCGTCGAGCCGATCCTGAAAGAGACCTACGGCATCATGGTCTATCAGGAGCAGGTGATGCAGATGGCGCAGATCGTGGGCGGCTACTCGCTCGGCGGCGCCGACCTGCTGCGCCGCGCGATGGGCAAGAAGAAAGTCGAGGAGATGGCGAAGGAGCGCGCCAAGTTCCGCGAAGGCGCGGCCAAGGACGGGCTCAGCGGCGAGAAGGCCGACGAAATCTTCGACCTGATGGAGAAGTTCGCCGGCTACGGCTTCAACAAATCGCACGCGGCCGCCTACGCGCTGGTCTCGTACCAGACCGCATGGCTGAAGGCGCACTACCCCGCCGAGTTCATGGCCGCGACGATCTCGTCGGACATGGACAACACCGACAAGGCGGTAACCTTCATCGACGAGTCCAAGGCGATCGGCCTGACGGTGCTGCCGCCGGACGTCAATGCGTCGGAGTTCATGTTCGTCGCGGTGGAACCCAAGGTCATCCGCTACGGCCTGGGTGCGATCAAAGGCGTCGGCCAGGGTGCCTGCGAGGCGATCGCCGACGAACGCCGGCGTGGAGGTTCGTACAAGGACCTCGCCGATTTCTGCCGTCGTGTCGATCCCACCAAGCTCAATCGGCGCGTGCTGGAAGCGCTCATTCTTTCCGGCGCGCTGGACGCGCTGGCGCCGACCCGCGCCAGCCTGATGCTGCAGCTGCCTGACGCCATCAAGGCGGCGGAACAGCACCTGCGCGACAAGCAGTCGGGCCAGAACGACATGTTCGGCGCCGCCATGTCTGACAAGAGCGGGGGCGGCGTTGCTCCCGTGGTGCAGATCGACCTGCCCACCGCGCCCGAATGGCCGCTGGAGCAGAAGCTGCAGGGCGAGCGCGACACCCTAGGCCATTACCTCTCCGGCCATCCCACCGACCCGTGGCGTGAGGAACTGCTGCAGCTGTCCACCTGCCCGCTCGGCGAGATCGCCGAACGTTACCAGCCGCCGCGCCCGCGCAAGAACGATGGCGACGACAACCGCTTCCGCCGCGGGCCCGACACGCCGTGGACCGTGGCCGGCATGATCACCGCCATCCGCAAGCGCGGCGAGAGCGACGCCTTCGTCCGCCTGGAAGACGGCACCGGCGTCATCGAGGTGAGCTTCTTCGGCGAGCTGTACCAGCAGGTCGCCCCACTGCTCACCCGCGACGAGATCCTGGTGGTGGAAGGCGGGCTGCGCATCGACGATTTCTCCGGTGGCGGCTTTGCCGTGCGCGCCCGCAGCGCGCTCACGCTGGGCGATGCCTGTCGCCGCTTCGCGCGTGTGCTGCACGTGAAATTGAACGGCGTGGGGCCCGGCTTCGTCGACCAGCTGCGCCACACCCTGGCCGGTTACCGCAACGGCCGCACTTCCGTAGTCCTGCACGGCTACCACAACAAGACCGCCCAGGCCGACCTGGAGCTCGGCGAGGCCTGGCGCGTCGAGGCCATCCCTGAGCTGCTGCGCGCGGTGCGCGCCGTGCCCGGCGTGCAGGCAGCGAAACTACGGATCGTGCGCGAGCAGACCGGCGGCGGCCGCGGGGACTAGCCCGTGCCTCGTCCGGGCGCCCTGCAGCCCATACGGCCCCGTTCTCGCCTTTTCCGCCGGCCCGGTATACTGCCCCGCTTCCGTGTCCCGAATAGCACCGAATGAACCCGAACTTCCTCGATTTCGAACAACCGATTGCCGAGCTGGACGCGAAGATCGAAGAGCTTCGCCATGCCAGCCATGGCCAGGCGTTCAACATCGATGATGAAGTCGCCCGCCTCCGGGAAAAGCTGAAGATCAAGACGGCGGAAATCTTCCGCAACCTCAGCTCGTGGCAGGTCACCCAGCTGTCGCGCCATCCCGCGCGTCCGTACACCCTCGACTACATCGGCGTGATGTGCGATGAGTTCCACGAACTGGCCGGCGACCGCGCGTATGCCGATGACGCGGCCATCGTGGGCGGCATCGGCCGTATCAACGGCCGCTCGGTGGTGATCATCGGCCACCAGAAGGCGCGCGACACCAAGGGCAAGGTGCGCCGCAATTTCGGCATGCCGCGCCCGGAGGGCTACCGCAAGGCGCTGCGCCTGATGAAGCTCGCCGAGCGCTTCAAGCTGCCCCTGCTCACCCTGATCGACACGCCCGGCGCCTATCCCGGCGTCGGCGCCGAAGAGCGCGGCCAGAGCGAGGCCATCGCCCGCAACCTGCTGGAAATGGCCGACCTGCGCGTGCCGATCGTCTGCACGGTGATCGGCGAGGGCGGCTCCGGCGGCGCGCTGGCCATCGGCGTGGGCGACCGCACCATCATGCTGCAGTACTCCACGTACTCGGTGATCTCGCCCGAGGGCTGCGCCTCGATCCTGTGGAAGAGCGCCGACAAGGCCAAGGACGCCGCCGAGGCCCTGGGCCTGACCGCGCCGCGCCTGCTGGAGCTGGGCCTGATCGACAAGGTGGTGCGCGAGCCGCTGGGCGGCGCGCACCGCAACCCGCATTCCATGGCCGTCCGCCTGAAGGCCGTGCTGCTCAACCAGCTGGACGAGCTGGAGGCGCTGCCCATCGACCAGCTGCTGGAACAGCGCTACCACCGGCTGCGCGGGTACGGCGCCTACACCGAGTAACACGCGGGGAACTCTTCTCCCCTCTGGGGACAAGGGGCCGGTCCCGGGGATTCCCTTCGGTCACAACAGATCAGGGGCCGGGCCCGCAAACGCAGATCGAGAGCGCGCCGCTCGCTTTCCGCTCCTGCTTCTAAGCTCGCCCGCTCCACACTCCCCCTTCTCCCGACGGGGAGAGGGAGCAAGGCGCGCTATCATCCCCCGGCCCATCACGCCGGAGGCCGCCATGGCCAGCGACAGCACCAAGCTCGCCGTCCTGATCGATGCCGACAATGCGCAGCCGAACCTGGCCGAAGCCCTGCTGGCCGAGGTCGCCAAGTACGGCACCGCACACGTCAAGCGCGCCTACGGCGACTGGACCAGCCATCACCTGAAGACCTGGAAGGAGCAGCTGCTCACGCAGTCCATCCAGCCGATCCAGCAGTTCGGCTATACCAGCGGCAAGAACGCCACTGACTCGGCGATGATCATCGATGCGATGGACCTGCTGTATTCCGGCCGCTTCGACGGCTTCTGCATCGTCTCCAGCGACAGCGACTTCACCCGGCTGGCCGCGCGCATCCGCGAATCCGGCCTGATCGTGTACGGCTTCGGCGAGCGCAAGACGCCAGACCCCTTCGTCGCGGCGTGCGACAAGTTCATCTACACCGATATCCTCGTCAGCAAACCGGACGAGGAGGCGCCGCTCAAGCCGCGCACCGCCGCGCAGCTGAAACAGGACAGCGGCCTGGTCAACCTGCTGCGCAATGCGGTCGAGGCGGCCTCCGACGACGATGGCTGGGCAGGGCTCGGCGGCGTAGGTTCGATCATCACCAAGCAACGTCCGAACTTCGATGCGCGCAGCTACGGCTACAACAAGCTCAGCGAATTGATCGCCGCGACCACGCTGTTCGAAATCGACCGCCGCAGCCCCGGCGAGGGCCGCCCGAAGGCGATCTACGTACGCAACAAATCGAAGAAGCCGGTCACTCGTGAATAGTGCGGAACCGCTCGCCGGCATCCTGCGGGACGCCTTGCGCGCGCATCCAACAGGGGCTCTGTGCGTCGCCTTCAGCGGCGGCCCCGATTCCACTGCCCTTCTGCATGCACTAGCCGGTTTGCGCGAAGCGCGGGAGCGCGGCCTGCGCGCGATCCACGTCGACCACGGCCTGCATGCGCACAGCGGCGACTGGGCCGAGCGTGCGCTGCAGTTCTGTTCGGTGCTGGAGATCGAATGCGTCGTGGCCCGCGTCGATGTGATGCGCGCGAGCGGCGAAGGCCTGGAAGCCGCGGCACGGCATGCGCGCTATACGGCGCTGGCGAACGCCTTGCGCGAAGGCGAATGGCTGCTGCTAGGCCATCACCGGGACGACCAGGCGGAAACCGTGCTGCTCAAACTGCTGCGCGGCGCCGGGCCGGAAGGCATGGGCGGCATGCGCGCGATGCGTCCGCTCGGCGCGGGCATGCTCTGGCGTCCGTTGCTCGACACGCCACGCCTCGTACTGCGCGACTACACGGAGCGGCATCGCCTTCCCGTGATCGACGATCCGTCGAACGCCGACACGCGTCTCTCGCGCAACTATCTGCGCGCGAACATCCTGCCGCGACTCGTCGAGCATTGGCCTCACGCGGTCGATTCGATCCTCCACAGCGCCACGCACCACCGCGCGGCGGCGGACGTGCTGCGCGAACGCTGGCTCGCAGAGTTCGAACGCGTGCACGACCGGACTACCGGCAGCCTGGACGCGGCGGCTTGGCTGCAGCTGCCGCCGGCGCTGCGCGATCCACTGCTGGACCACTGGCTGCGCGGCCGCCACCTGCGCATCCCCACCCTCGCGCAGCGCGCCCAGATCGAACGCCAACTGCGCGGCCTGCGCGAAGGCCGCGTGCCCTGCATCCACTGGCCGGGCACCGACCTGCACATCTGGAAGGGCCGGCTATGGGCCGTCGCGTCCGCCGTCCCGCTGCCATCGGCATGGCAGGCGGAGTGGCAGGGCCAGCCGCTCACGCTGCCCGGCGGCGGTCGGCTGGAATGGCTGGGCGCACCTCCGGCCGAAACCTTCACGGTGCGCTTTCGCCAAGGAGGAGAAAAGCTCAGGCCGCTGGGACATCGCCACACACGTGAGCTGCGCGACCTGTTCCAGCAGTCGTCCATGCCGCCATGGCGCAGAGCAGCATGTCCCCTGATTTACGCGGGCGAGGAGCTGATTGCCGTCGCCGACCTGTGGCGCAGTGAACAGGGGGAGAGCCGTTTCCGACTGGCCGGCGGGCAACCCTGCTGGCGGCCGGCTGACTGAGCCGCGCAAGAACGAGTGATATTCAGCAAGAATTTCTACCCATCGGCCTAGCTTTTCTCCGTCATCACGCGGAGTAGCCGCCATGTCCCGCAAGACCTTGCTCAGTACCGCCCTGCTGGCGCTCGCTGCCGCTTGCGCCTTTCCCGCCTGGGCGGGCGGACCGCCGCCCTGGGCGCCGGCGCACGGCTGGCGCGCCAAGCACCACTACACGTACTACCCGGAGGGCGAGGTCTACTACGCACCCGAGTCCCGCGTCTGGTTCTGGCTGGACGGAGGCACCTGGCGCAGCGGCGTCAGCCTGCCGATCGATTTCCAGGGCTACGTGCGTACCGGCGGCATCAGCATCGAGCTGGACGCCGATCGCCCCTATGCACGGCACGATTACGTGGTCGAACACTACGGCGGTCGCCCACCGCGCGGGATGCGCCGCGATGAGGATCACGATGGCCCCGGCGGTCCGCCGGACCGCGGCGGACCGCCTCCGGGCAAAGGCCGGGGCCATGGCCGCGACAAGGACTGACCCGCGCCAACGCGCGTCCTGCAAGCGTTCCCAGCCCCTGCGCGGATTGATTCCGCGCAGGGGCTGAGTTAGTTTTCCCGGCCATGGCCAAGCCCGCTCCCGCTCCCGCAGAACCTGCTTCCCCCGCCGATTTCGAACATTCGCTGGACGAACTCGAGCAGCTGGTAGCGCGCATGGAGGGCGGCGACCTGAGCCTCGACGATTCCCTGGCATCGTTCGAACGCGGCATCGGCCTGTATCGCCACTGCCAGCAGGCGCTGGAACAGGCCGAATTGCGCGTGAGGCTGTTGCTCGACCCCGAAGCCCCCGACAGCGCAGAACCGTTTGAACCCGAACTTTGATCTCGGCCCCGACCTCCAAGCGCTGATCGCGCGCGCCGACCACGCCCTGTCGCGGACCCTCCCCGCCGAAGACCGCTCTCCCACCGAACTGCATCGCGCCATGCGCTATGCCGTCCTGGGCGGCGGCAAGCGCCTGCGTCCGCTGCTGGTCTACGCGGCCGGCCACGCGCTGGGCGAAGACGGCCCCGGCCTGGACGCGCCGGCCTGCGCGGTGGAACTCATCCACGCTTATTCGCTGGTGCACGACGACCTGCCGGCCATGGACGACGACGACATGCGCCGCGGCCGGCCGACCTGCCACATCGTGTTCGGCGAAGCGATGGCGATCCTCGCCGGCGACGCGCTGCAGGCGCTGGCCTTCGAACTGCTCGCCCACGACCGGCATGTGGCCGGCCGCGGGCTGGACATGCTGCGCACGCTGGGCCGCGCCTGCGGGGCCGAGGGCATGGCCGGTGGCCAGGCGCTCGATCTGGCCGCGGTCGGCCACAAGCTCAGCCTCGCGGAACTGGAGCACATGCACGCCTGCAAGACCGGCGCGCTGATCCGCGCTTCCGTGCGCCTGGGCGCGCTCGCAGCGGACGCCGACGACGAAATGCTTAATGCGCTGGACCGCTACGCCCACGCGGTGGGCCTGGCCTTCCAGGTGCGCGACGACATTCTCGATGTGGAGGGCGAGTCCGCCGTGATCGGCAAGACCGCCGGCAAGGACGCGGCCGCCGACAAGCCGACCTTCCCTTCCATCATCGGCGCGGATGCCTCACGCGCGCGCCTGGAGGAACTCACCGCCGGCGCGCTGGAAGCGATCGCGCCGCTGGGCGCACGCGGCGCCTTGCTGGAACGCCTTGCGCTGTACGCGGCCAGGCGTCATCACTGAAGTTTCGGCGAAGCAAAAAAGAGGCAGCCCTGGGGCTGCCTCTTTCGTTGCACTTCCGGCGATGGCTATTTGATCAGGCGCAGGCAGAACGGATAGCGATAGCGCTCGCCTTCGTTCGCCTTGATGGTCGCCATGATCACCAGGACCAGCCAGGCGATGCCGATCACGACGCCGGCCGGCAGGGCCAGAATGATGCCGATGCCAAGCGTGAGCACGGTGATCAGCAGCAGCACCACGGCGATGATGGCCATCGTGATGTTGAAGTTCAGCGCTTCCTTGGCCTGGTCGTCGACAAAGGGCATGGTCTCGCGCTTCACCAGCCAGATGATCAGCGGCCCGACGAAGCAGCCGATGCCGAACCAGTGGCCGGTGAGCAAGGTACCCAGCAAGGCGGACAGGTGCGCGAGCATGGCCCATTGGCGTTCCTCGGGGCTGGGCATGTCCGAGGGCGGCGGCGTGGGTTCGCTGGGCGAAGGCTCGACAGACTCGGGTGGAACGCTCATGCGTGTCTCTCCTGGTCGTGCGGACGCCCGCTCGGGCGCCGGTGGCGCGATGCTAGCAAGGGCCGGGGCCGTTTGCCGAGCCAACCGGCGGCCTATGCCGGGGCGACTGCACAAAGCCTCTCAGCGGGGCTCGGGACAGCCGCCCGGCGGCTCACTCACCGGCGATCGTCATCCGGTCGACCAGAATCGAGCCGGTGAGCAGGTGCGACCGGGGGTCCACGTCCGCCCCGACCGCCTGGATGCCGGCGTACATGTCGCGCAGGTTGGCGGCAATGGTGATCTCTTCCACCGGGTAGGCGATCTGCCCGTTCTCGACCCAGAAGCCCGCCGCGCCGCGCGAATAGTCGCCGGTGATGGTATTGACGCCCTGCCCCATCACTTCGGTCACCAGCAGGCCGGTGCCGAGCCGCCGCAGCATGCCTTCGAAATCGTCGCGCCCCTGGTCGGCGGCACCGGCCTCGACGATCAGGTTGTGGATGCCGCCGGCGTTGCCGGTCGACTGCAGGCCGAGCTTGCGGGCCGAATAGCTGCCCAACACGTAGCGCGCCAGCACGCCTTCTTCGATCAGCGCGCTGTCGCGGGTGGCCACGCCCTCGGCGTCGAAGGCGCCCGAGCCCTGGCCGCGCCTCAGCAGCGGGCGCTCGACGATGTGCATCCAGGACGGCATCACGCGCTGCCCGGCATGGTCGAGCAGGAAGCTGGCCCGCCGGTACAGCGCCCCACCGCTTACCGCGCTCACCAGGTGGCCGATCAGGCCGCGGGCGATTTCCGGCGCGAACAGCACCGGGCTCTGCCGCGTCGACAATCGACGCGCGCCCAGGCGCGCCAGGGTGCGCTGCGCGGCGCGGTCGCCGAGCGCTTCCGGGCTCATGAAGTCGGTCGCGGCGCGCACGCTGTCGTACCAGTAATCGCGCTGCATGCCCTCCTCGTCGCCGGCGATCAGCGAGAGCGAGAGCGAGTGGCGCGTGCCCCGCTCGCGCCCGATGAAGCCATGCGAGTTGGCGTAGACCGCGAGGCTCTCGCCCATCTGGACGCCGGCGCCGTCGGAATTGGTGATGCCGGCGTGCGCACGCCCTGCTTCCTCGATGCGTTGGCCGAGCCGGATCGCACCATGAGTATCGATGTCCCACGGGTGCCACACGTCCAGATCGGGGAACGAGGTCGCCATCAGCGAAGCGTCGGCAAGGCCGGCGGCCGGGTCTTCCTCGGTATAGCGGGCAATGGCGCAGGCCTGGTCCAGCGTGGCCTGGATGGAATCCGGATTCAGGTCGCCCGTACTGGCCGAACCCTTGCGCTGGCCGAAATACACCGTCAGCCCGAAGCCGCGGTCGCGGGTGTGCTCCACCGTCTCGACTTCGCCCAGGCGCACGTTCACGCTGAGCCCCGTATCGATGCTCGCGGCCACTTCGGCCTGGCTGGCGCCCGCGGCGCGGGCTCGCCGGATCACGTCCTGGGCCAGGTCGGCGAGGCGGTCGAGATCCTGCTGGCTGCGGTCGGAAGTAACGGGAATCGCGCTCACATGGGTTTCCTGAAGGCTGGCGGGTAGAATACGCGGCCCGAACCGCGCAGCCTCCCGAGATGGGGGCGCCGCGGCCGATGCAAAGCCTTTCGCCGCGGAGAACTGCGCCATGGTGCCGGAGACCGGCCTTTACCGTCACTACAAAGGGCAGCCTTATCGTGTGCTCGGTACGGCCCGCCATAGCGAAACGATGGAACCGCTGGTGGTCTATCAGGCCTTGTACGGCGAATACGGATTGTGGGTCCGCCCCGCTTCGATGTTCTGCGAGAACGTGCAGGTGAATGGCGAGACGGTGCCGCGCTTCGCGCTCGAACGTGCCGAGCCTGGCATCGCCACCGGTCCGGATGCCGCCGCGGCGCCGTGACGTATCAAGAGACAGAACCCGTGAACCGCACCTATACCGACGACCCCGATCACGACTACGGTCCCACGCGCTCGCAGCAGCGCCGCGATGCGCTCGCCGTGCTCGAGCTCGCCGGGCAGCTGGTCGAATTGCCGCCCAGCCGCCTGGCCAAGCTCGATCTGCCGGAGGACGTCGTGCGCGAGATCGAGAACACGCGGAAGATCACTTCGCACATCGCGCGCAAGCGCCAGCTCGGCTTTCTCGCCAAGGTGATGCGCCGGCACGACAACGAAGCGTTCGACAGCGTGCGTGCCGCGCTGGGTGAAAACCGCGAGCGTCAGCGCCAGGAAACCGCGGCGATGCATCGCCTGGAAGCGACGCGCGAGCGTCTGCTCGCCGACGAGGAGAACGCGTTGCCCGAACTGATCGCCGCGTATCCGCAGCTCGATCGCCAGCACCTGCGCTCGCTGCTGCGCCAGGCGCGCCTGGAGCGCGAGAAGAACAAGCCACCGCGCGCCTATCGCGAGATATTCCAGGTGCTCAAGTCGCTGTCCGAAACCGACGAAGCCGGAGGCGAAGATGCCGGCGACGCCGAAGCCTGATCGGAACACGGCATGAGAAAGGGGCGCCTTTGCAGGCGCCCCTTTGCGTTACGGCAATCGCCCCGTCAGAGGCTGCTGTTGAGATTGGTCACAATGGTGCTGCCGAAGCCGCTGGCGTAATCCCAGCCCACCGTCGCCGTCTCGCCACCGTTACTGCCGGAGGTGATGTCGTGGTAGCTCGTGGTCGGCACCTGGTAGAGATGCGGACCGGCGAAGCCCAGCGTGGAATGCGCCGCCAGCAGGCGGGCCCAGGTCGCTGCGAACAGCGGCGCGGCCAGGCTGGTGCCGCCGTACTGCGCATTGCTGCCGTTGACGATGATGATCGCGCCGGAGTTGGGATCCGCGTCCAGCGCCACGTCGGCCACGTCGCGCGTGGTGCCGCCGCCCTGGGTCTGCCAGCTCGGCTTGGGCTCCACCGTGCTCGGGCTACCGCCAGCCTTCGACCACAGCGTCTCGCCGGCCCAGCTGTTGTTGGTGCCGGTGGTGAGCGTGGTGCCGCTCACCGCCACCACGTAGGGCGAGCTGGCCGGATAGCTCGGCGTAGTACCGCGCGGGGCCTTGCTGCACTCGTTGGAGCCGGAGTCGCCGGTGGAAATGGAGAACGTCTGCCCCTGCGCCACGCCCAGCGCGAAGATCTGGTCGTCGGCGGCCATGGAGCCGTCGTTGTAGGCGGACGTCTCGCACTCGCCGAGCGACACGTTGATCACCTGCGCCTGGTTGTCGGTCACCGCCTGGTTGAAGGCCTGGGTAAGCGCGCTGTTGGAGAGCGAGTTGGCCGCGTAGAAGATCAGCTTCCCGACGCCGCCGGACATCGCCACGATGTCCTGGCTGTCCAGGTCCCATTCGGGCGTGCCGCTGGTGTCGGTGCCGGGCGTGCCGACCGTCACCACCTGCGTGTTCACCGCCGGCAGGCCGTTGTTGCTGGTGAAGGTGGTCAGATCCTTCAGCGGCTGCGTCATGTCGCCGTCGCTGATGATGCCCACGGTGATGGTGGAAGCGGTCGGCGTGCTGCCGGCGTTGTAGATGGTCGGGAACGCAGTCGGGTTGTGGCCCACGATGCCGGTAGTGGCATTGGTGCCGACGCGCGCGGCCGGCTTCAGCATCGTATGCGCATGGGCCACGGTCTGCAGGCCGACCACGGCCAGCACGGACTGTCCCAGGGCCGCCGGTACCTTCGCGTCGTCGATGTTGGCGTAGGCGGCGCGGCCTTCCGCGTCATGCGTCTTGACGAGGCGCGTGGCGAACGCGTTCTGCGCCGTGCCCGCATCGCCGTCGGCGGAGATGATCAGGCGATTGGGAGATACCTGGATATTCGTGAAGCCGCTCGCACGCAGGTGATCGACCACCGCCTGCACCTGCGCCTGGCTCGGCGAGAACATCGCCTGCGCATCGGCCGCGCTGAGCTTGGTGTGGAACGCCGAGCTGGCCGGATCCTGCGAGGCCTTGATGAAATCGTCGAGCGCCGAACGGTTCTGCAGCTTCAGCACCACTTCGACGTGCACCGGCAGGCTGGCTTCGGCCAAGTCTGCGGTGGTCGCCGTCGCGGCCAGTTCATGCGCACGCGTAGCAGTGCTTGCCCACGCGGTGTTCGGTCCCGCGGCCATGGCGGGCGCGGAAGCGATCGTCCCCACGATCGCGGCAAGCGCCAGGCACAACGAGGTCTTGTTCATCTGCATGAAAACGTCTCCCAATGGTTGTCTTCGATGCCCTCGACGGGCGTGAGTACCGGCGGCACGCCGCCGGACGCAGGCAACCTGGATACCTCGCCGTTCCCTGTCTGGTTTTGCCCCCTGTGAACCTCCCGCTCCCCGGCAAAGCATCGCTCCTCCCCGCGTGCGGCTAGCACACGGGAGGAATCTTTCATGCAGCTGTTGAAATGGAAAAAGTCCTTGCGAATCGCCGCGAAAGTTTTCGCGGCGCGAAAGCGCGAGCACGCATGGCTCGCGCCAGAACGTCAGGACGCGGTGCCGCCCACCGTCATGCCGTCCACGCGCAAGGTCGGCTGTCCCACGCCCACGGGCACGCTCTGCCCGTCCTTGCCGCACACGCCGACGCCTTCGTCCAGCGCCAGGTCGTTGCCGATCATCGAGACACGCGTGAGTACCTCGGGACCCGAGCCGACCAGGGTGGCGCCCTTCACCGGCGCGGTGACCTTGCCATCTTCGATCAGGTAGGCCTCGCTGGCGGAGAACACGAACTTGCCGTTGGTGATGTCGACCTGGCCGCCGCCGAAGTTCACCGCGTAGATGCCGCGCTTGACCGAACGGATGATCTCCTGCGGATCGTGCTGGCCGGCGAGCATGTAGGTGTTGGTCATGCGCGGCATCGGCAGTTGCGCGAACGACTCGCGGCGGCCGTTGCCGGTGGGCTTCATGCCCATCAGGCGCGCATTGAGCTTGTCCTGCATGTAGCCCTTGAGGATGCCGTCCTCGATCAGCGTGGTGCATTCGGTCGGCGTGCCCTCGTCATCGATGCTCAGCGAACCGCGGCGGCCGGGCAGCGTGCCGTCGTCCACCACGGTGACGCCAGGCGCAGCCACGCGCTGGCCGATGCGGCCGGCGAAGGCAGAGCTGCCCTTGCGATTAAAATCGCCTTCCAGGCCATGGCCGATGGCTTCATGCAGCAGCACGCCGGGCCAGCCAGGACCGAGCACCACCGTCATCATGCCGGCGGGCGCGTCGACCGCCTCCAGGTTGACCAGCGCCTGGCGCACCGCTTCGTCGGCGAAGGCCAGCGCGCGGCCGTTCTCCAGCAGCTCGCGATAACCGTAGCGGCCGCCGCCGCCCACGTGGGCCTGCTCGCGCCGGCCGTTGTGCTCGACGATCACGTGCACGTTCAGGCGCACTAGCGGACGCACGTCGGCAGCGAGCGTGCCGTCCGACGAGGCGACCAGCACGGTGTCCATCGTGGCGGCCATGCTCACGATCACCTGCTTGACACGCGGGTCGCGCGAGCGCGCATAGGCATCCACTTCGCGCATGACCGCGATCTTGTCGGCATTAGGCAGGCTCTCGACCGGGTCGATGGCCGGATAGAGCTGACGGGCGCCGTGCAGCGCCAGCGGCTGGCCGTTCCCGTTGCCGCCCTGGGCGATCGCCCGGGCCGCCCGCGACGCCTCCAGCAGCTGCGGCAGCACGATCTCGTCGGAGTAGGCAAAACCGGTCTTTTCGCCCGCGATGGCGCGCACGCCGACGCCCTGCTCGATCGAATGGCTGCCGTCCTTGACGATGCCCTCCTCCAGCAACCACGACTCGCTGCGGGAGTGCTGGAAGTACAGGTCTGCCGCATCGATGGAAGGCCCCATCAGCTGGGAGAACACGCGGTCGAGGTCGGTGGCGGCCAGGCCACCCGGCGCCAGAAGACGGCGCTCAGCCTGGGCGATCAGTGAATCCATAGGGTCGTTGCTCTGGCGAACGGGACGGAGACTGTAGCAAGTGGGGCCCCCGCCCATGCATTTAAAGCGCTGGCGGCAGTGGAGCCGCCGGTCCCCGGACCGCTACCATGCCCCAGCCAGCCGGGAGCGGATGGCGCCCACGTGAAGGACCACCATGAACGATTTTTCGAAACGCGAACTGGCCCATAAGGTCATCGACCGCACCCTCAAGGCGCCGCTCGACGACACCCGCGAATTGCTGCACCGCGACGGCGAGCTCAAGCCTGGGCTGGGCAAGATCACCACCGTGATCGCCCTTTCCCTGGGCATCCTCAGCCTGCTCGGCGTATTGGCCTTCCATTTTCCGCAATACCTGACCACGCCCGACCTGCGGCACCGTTACTCCGTGGACGTGCTGCGCCAGCTGTTGCTGGCGGCGTTGTTGATCGCGGGCGGCATCTCGCTGGGCAATGTGATCCTGGGCCGCCAGCGCAACATCAACATCGTCGCCTTCGCCTTGGTGATCGCCGCGACCGCGCTGGGTGGCTCGCGCGTGCCGGTGGGCAATTTCCCGGACCACACGCCTTACATCGGCCTGGACTGGTTCATCCTCGACCTGCTCGGCTCCACGCTGATCTTCGTGGTGATCGAGAAACTGTTCCCGCTGTACAAGGGCCAGATGCTGTTCCGCAAGGAATGGCAGACGGACCTGAAGCATTTCGCGGTCAACCATTTCATCGTCGGCCTGGCATTGCTGGTGGTGAACTTCCTGCTGCACCACCTGTTCGGCTGGCTGGTCAGCAGCGGCTTCCAGCAGGCCGTGCGGGACCTCCCCTTCGTGCCCCAGCTGCTGCTGTGCATCCTGGTAGCCGACCTGGCGCAGTACTGGACGCACCGCGCGTATCACGAGGTGCCATTCCTGTGGAAATTCCACGCCGTGCACCACAGCGTGAAGACCATGGACTGGCTCGCCGGCTCGCGCCAGCACATGCTGGAACTGATCTTCACGCGCGTGTGCGTGCTGGCGCCGCTGTACATCCTCGGTTTCAGCGAGGGAGTGATGAATGCCTACATCATCGTGGTCGGCTTCCAGGCGGTGTTCAATCACGCCAACGTGCACCTGCCGTGGGGGCCGCTGAAGTACGTCGTGGTCACGCCGGACTTCCACCACTGGCATCACGCTTCCGACGACGAGGCGATCGACAAGAACTATGCGGCGCATTACGCCTTCCTCGATTACCTGTTCGGTACCGCGGTGAAGTCGAAGAAGAAATTCCCCGAGAAGTACGGCGTGGTCGGCGACTACATGCCTGACGGCTTTGTGCGCCAGCAGATGTTCCCGTTCCGCGGCAGTACCAAGCCGGCGGAATCCGCCACGGAATCCTGAGTTTCAGCGGCCCGCGCTGGCGGCCGGTGCAGGTGCCGGCGTCGTGGGCGCCGATGTGATGGGCACTGACGTGGCAGGTGCCGGTGTTATGGGCGCCGGTGCCGCCGCTTCGGCGGCGGCCGGCGCCGAGGCCGGCAGGCTCTTCTTCTCCACCAGCGAAATGTCGGGTTTGTCCCAGCTTCCACCGATGTGATAGCGCGCGCTGGCCACGCGATTGATGCCGCGCCCCAGCAATCCCTGCGCCACGAAACCGGCGGCCGCGCCGAGCGGGCCGGCCACCACCGCGCCGACGATCGGCAGGCTATTGCCGATGTGCGGCACCACCAGGGCCTGCTGGTCGTAATCCTTCGCGCGCAGGCCGGTACGTCCCTTGATGGTGATCTCGGCCGCCGGCCCGCGCATGGACAGATTGCCGGTGGTCGCGTTGCCGTCGGCCAGCGTGAAGTCGCCGGTGATGGAATCGAACGCCAATCCCTTGCCGAAGACGTCGCCGAAATCGAGCGTCAGGCGGCGCGGCAGTTCTACCAGCGAGACCAGACCGAACAGGCGGCCCACGCCCGGCGCCACCTCGGGAATGCTGCCGTCGGTGACCTGCACGCTCAGCTTGCCGTCCATGTTGGCCAGTTCCATTGCCGACGGCGCCCCCGGCCAGGTCGCATCGAGGTGCGCGCGCGTCTTGCCGCCGTTGAACAGGCCGGCGAAGCCGAAGGCGCCGAGCATGTCGCCGAGGTTTTCCGCCGAGAAGTCGATGCGCAGGTGGCTGTGACTGTTGGTGGCGGTGCCTTCCCAGTCGCCGCTCGCATTGATCTGCACGCCGCGCGACAAGGCACGCAACTGGTCGATGTGCATGCCGCGATCGGTGGGCCAGGTCTCCAGGCGCGCCTCGCCGAGTCTGGACTCGCCGAAGCGCAGGTCGCCCACCCACAGGTGGAACGGCGGCAGCGCCGACGGCGTGATGCCCGTGTTGGCCGGATCGGGCTTGGGCGCCTCGGCCGAACCGGCGTTCGCCGGCTTCGTATCCGTGCCGCTGGTCTTGGGCCAGTAGAGGCGCTGCAGCCGCGCGGTGACGCCGCGGCTATCGATACCTTCCGAAGGGATGGTGAAGCGGCCGGCGATGTCGGCACTGTCCACGTCCACATTCAGCTGGCCCGGCTGCGGCATGGCCTGGATGCGCATGGACGGGAAAGCGTGGCCGAAGACTTCGGCCTGGTCGGCGGTGACGTCGATGCTTTCCAGGCCCGGGCCATCGCCGCTGCTGCCCGCGACGGCGCGCTGCACCCAGCCGGTGACGTCCAGCCGCGCCGCGCGGCCACGCACGCGGATGCCCTTGTCGGGCACCGTGTCGGGCATGCGCGTGCCGAACATGAAGGTGGCGCCCAGCGGGCGCTTGTCGTCGGGCAGGCGGAAGCGTTGGCGCACCACTTGCCCCACCGCGATCTGCAGGTCGCCGCCCTGCACCGGCAGCGCCAGCGAAAGATGCAGCGGCAGGCTGGTTTCGGCCGGTTTCTTGATCGGCGTCGGCATGTCCAGCGCCATGCCGGCCAGGTTGGTATCCAGGGTCAGCAGCTGCGCCGCATTGGCCACCGAGTCCGGCCGCACGATGTCGAAACCGATGGTGACTTCGCTGCGTCCGCTGGCGACGTCGTTGAGCCAGGTCAGCGAGTCCAGCCCCTGAGTCAGTTCCGCCATGCCGTAGCGGCCGGTGAGGCGCGCAGAGAACTCGGTGTCCGGGCGCCCGGTGGCGGCGGCAATGGCGATGTCGAGCTTGGAAGGCTGGCCGCGGAAGATGGCATCGAGCGGGCCGGCGTGGAAGCCGTGCGCGTCGAAGCTGGCCTGGCCGGAAATCTTGTCGAGCCGCAGCTTCCAGTCGGGCGCGTCGAGATCGACATCCTTGAGGGCGGCGTTGCCGGCCAGGAAGAAGTCCTTGGCGTCCTTCATCGGCAGGGACAGGTGGAAATCGAACGTGCCGGCGCCGCCGAGGTTGAGCTTGCCCAAGGCATCGGCCTGCCGGTTGCCGATCGGGCTGCGCCGCACGAAGTCGAGCAGGCTGGCGCCGCTGCCGGACCCGTGCACATTCAGGTCCAGCACGGTATTGGCGAAATCCGGAATCAGCGCCACGGCCCGCTCGGCCTTTACGCCGAGCGATTCGCCGCCGCTGGCTTCCACCAGCATGCCGTTGTTGACGAAGTTGGCGATCGCCGTGATGCCTTCGGCGCGCGGCCAGTCCTTGCCGTAGTCCAGCGCGAGGCCGCTGAGTTCGGCGCGGGCCTCGAAGCGGCCTTCGTTGGCCCGGAACGGCCAATCCTTCAGGTCGCCGCGTACCAGCACGTCGCCCCGGTCGACCTTGCCCGCGACCAGCGCGCGATCCAGCCATTCGACCGCCGAGGGCGGCATGGAATCGATCGGCCAGAACAGCTTTGCCGCGTCCATGTCCGCGTGGTCGAGCGATGCATACAGGTCGAGGAACGGTCGGCCGCCCGCATCGTGGAAGCGGATCTCGCCGCGGGCCTGCCCGCCGAATCCGGCGCCTTCGAACGCCATGGGCTCGATGCCGAGGTGCCAGTCGTCGTCCTCATGCCATGCCGAGAACGTGCCGGCCAGGCGCGACAGCTCGAACGGCTTGCGGAACGTGTGCGGGAAGCGGAGCACGGTGGCCTGCGCGGGCAGCTCGAGCGACAGCGCGCCCTGGTCGCCGCGCAGGCGACCGTCGAGCCGGTCGATGCCGGGCAGCTTGCCCACCGGGTCGATGCCGACGCCGGCGAACGCGACGTCCGCGCTGACCACGCCTTCCGCACGGGTCCAGTGCAAGGCGGCGTGGCTCAGCTTGCCGCGCGGCTTGCCGGCGCCCACCCACTGCCCCAGCCCTGCCGACAGGTTCGGCTTCAGGGCCAGCCAGGGCACCAGCGGGCCGAGTTGCAGATCGCGGGCGGTGATCCAGGCCTCGAGGTGATCGTCGTCCTGGCGGCGCACATCCAGAGCCAGGGCGCCGCCGTCGTCGGCCGCCCAGCGCACGCGGTAGCCCTCGGCTGTCTTGTTCATGTCGGCCAGCGCGTGCAGCGACGCCACCCGTGCCTGGTTGCCGTCCGGCGCGGTGAACGCCAGCCCGTCGAGGTCGAACCGCGTGAGATTGCGCACTACTTTCGCGTCGCGCCAATCCAGCCAGCTGGCAAACGTGCCCGTGCCGCCGTTCACGCTGTAGCCGCCGAGGTCCACGCCGGCGGCCAGCGCGCGCAGGTCGGCCTTGCTGCCGGCTATCCACAGGCGTCCGTCGGCGCCGTCGTCGCGGAAATTGCCGGCGCCGCGCAGCTCGCCGGCGGCGCCTTCGCGCCGCAGCACCGCGCCGACGCGCACGCGCGTGCCCTGGCGGCTCACCCGCAGCTGCTGGGCCACGAGTGCGTAGTGCTTGCCGGTGTTTTCGTCCGCGATGTCCAGCCGCAGGTCGCGCAGCCAGAGTTCTACCGAGAGCCGTCCGAACGAAGCGTTCTGCCGTTCGCCGCCGCCGGCGACGCCAATACCGTTGATGTGCCAGCCGCCGTCCTTGCCGTGCGAGAGATCCAGCTGCAGCCCGCGCGCGCGCAGATTGAGCAGGTGCCGCGACGGCATCAGCCAGCCGCCCAGATCGAGCTTGAGTTCGGTCTCCGGGATGCGCAGCGGACTGCCGCCCTCGCCCGGCCCCACCACCACGTCGCGCATGACGAACAGCGGGCCCGACGGCTCCCAGCGGCCTTCCAGCGACGCGAACGTGACCGGCCGCTGCAGCTGCCGGCTGAGCTGCGCCGCGACCCACTGCGGATGGCTGGCCAGCGAGGGCAGCACCACCTGGATCAACCCGGCCAGCACGGCGAGGCCGATAACGGACACGCCGACGACCCACGCCAGGGCGCGGGCGATGCGTTGCGTGCGCTGGCGCCAGACAACGTTCACTGGCTACTCACGCCAGCGAATCAAAGAAGAACGACATCGAACTGTTCCTGCGAGTAATGCTCCTCGGCCTGGAAGCGTATGCTCTTGGAGATGAACTCTTCCAATTCCGCCACGGCGGCGGATTCCTCTTCGAGGATGCGCCCGACCACCTTGGGACTGGCCATCACCAGCAGCTTCTCGGCATTGAACTGACGCACCGCGCGAGTGATCTCGCGGAAGATTTCGTAGGTGACCGTCTCGGCAGTCTTTACCGTGCCGCGCCCGCCGCAGGCCGGGCACGGTTCGCACAGCTGGCGCTCCAGGCTCTCGGTGGTGCGCTTGCGCGTCATCTCCACCAGGCCCAGTGCGGACATCGGGTAGACGGTGGTCTTGGCGTGGTCGCGCTGCAGGCCTTTCTCCAGCATGCGCAGCACCTGGCGCTTGTGCTCCTCGTCGGTCATGTCGATGAAATCGATGATGATGATGCCGCCGAGATTGCGCAGCCGCAGCTGCCGCGCGGCCGCCTGCGCGGCCTCGAGGTTGGTGCGGTAGACGGTTTCTTCCAGGTTGCGCGTGCCGAGATAGCCGCCGGTGTTGACGTCGATGGTGGTCATCGCCTCGGTCTGGTCGACGATGAGGTAGCCGCCGGACTTCAGCGGCACTTCCTTGCGCAGCGCGCGCTGGATTTCGTCCTCGACGCCATAGAGGTCGAAGATCGGCCGTTCGCCGGAATAGTGCTCGATGCGGTCGTCCAGGCTTGGCATGAACTTGTGCACGAACTTAACGACCTTCTCGTAGGTCTCGCGCGAATCGACGCGCACTTTCTCGATGTCGTCGTTGAGCATGTCGCGCAGGCTGCGCAACGGCAGCGACAGCTCCTCGTACACGCGTTCGCCGACCTTGGACTTGGCGATGTTTTCCTGCACTACGCGCCACACCTTGCCCAGGTAGGTGACGTCGAAGGCCAGCGATTCGGCGGTCTGTTCCTCGGCGTTGGTGCGCACGATGTAGCCGAGGGGGTTCTCGCCGATCAGCGAGGTCATCACTTCCTTCAGGCGCTGGCGCTCGGCCTCGTCTTCGATGCGCGCGGAGATGCCCAGCGTGCGCGCATGGGGTAGCAGCACGAGGTAGCGCGAGGGAATCGAAAGATGGGTGGAAAGCCGGGCGCCCTTGGTGCCGATCGGGTCCTTGACCACCTGCACCACGATCTCCTGGCCTTCATGGACCAGCTCGGTGATCGACGGCGTATGGCCGTTCGCGACCGGCATCGCATCGGCACCCTCGGCCGCCGGCAGCGGTGGGCGCACGATGTCCGACGCGTGCAGGAACGCGGCGCGCTCCAGGCCGATGTCCACGAATACCGCCTGCATGCCGGGCATCACCCGCTGCACGCGTCCCTTGTAGACGTTGCCCACATAGCCGCGGCGGGAGGCTCGCTCGACATGCACTTCCTGCAGCATGCCGTTTTCCACCACGCCGACGCGGGTTTCGCGCGGCGTCACGTTGATCAGTATTTCTTCACTCACCGAACACTCCCTCTCGGAGGGCCTTTATAGCGGCTGGGCGGACGGGCGTCGATGCGCCAGTGCGCACCCCGGACACGCGGCCGGCCCCGTTCTTAGAGCGCCGGCGGCCCGCCAGGTTGCATGATCCGGGCGGCATTTTTTTCCGTCCGCCCCGTTGTCGGCGGGCGGGGCTACGCGGAAGGCCCGGACAGGCTCTAAGCTGCGCGCCTGACACGATCCGCCCGACCACAGGGGAAACCATGAAGCTGTTGCTGGTAGAGGACTCCGAGCGCCTGCGCGCCACGCTGAGACATGGCCTGCAGGGCGCGGGCTTCACCGTCGACGCGGCCCAGGACGGAGTCGAGGCCCGGAACTACCTGGGCGGCTTCGCCTACGACCTGGTGGTGCTCGATCTGATGCTGCCCCGCCTGGACGGCATCGCCGTGCTCAACAGCCTGCCCGGCGGCGGCCCGCGTCCCCGCGTGCTGGTGCTGTCGGCCCGCGACCAGGTCGCGGACCGGATCGAGGCGCTCAACGCGGGCGCCGACGACTATCTGATCAAGCCGTTCTCGTTCGACGAGCTGGTGGCGCGCCTGCACGCCCTGGCGCGGCGCCCCCAGGAGGCCCAGCCCACGGTGCTGACGCACGGGCCGCTGTCCTGGGATCCGCGCTCCCACCTGGCCCGCGTGAACGACGAGGCGCTGGCGCTGACGCCGCGCGAGTTCGCCGTGCTGGGCCTGCTGTTGCGTCATCGGGGCCGGGCGTTCACGCGGCAGGAAATCCTCGAGCGCACCGCCGGCAGCGATACCGACGTCTCCGACCGCAGCGTGGAGGTGCTGGTGTTCGGCCTGCGCCGCAAGCTGGACGCGGCCGGCCTGGAGGGTCTGATCGAGACGCGGCGAGGGGCCGGCTACCTCATCCCATGACTCACATCCCATGACTCTGGGCTCGCTGTCCAACCGCATCACGCTGCTGCTGCTGGTGACGGGCCTGGCCGTGATGGGCGCCGGCGCGCTGCTGATGGACTGGCGGATGGACGACGAGCTGGAGGCGAAGTACCAGCAGACCCTGCTGGCCCAGGCGCGCACGCTCGCGGCGCTGATCGAACTGGAGCAGGACACCCCCGACAGCTATGCCCGGGCCAGCCTGCTCGCGGGCGAGGTGCCCGCGTTCTACGAACTGCGCTGCCCGGGCCTCCCGCCGCTGCGCAGCGACCCCGCCCCGACCGAGGTGCCGGCCGGCTGGCCTGCCGGCGCCCGCCCGGAGCCCCGCTTCACCCGCATGGAGGCGCATGGCCTGCCGGTCGGGAGCGTGATGTTCACGTTCGACATGTCGGTGGGGGTGGCCCGCGACCGCAACGGCGGCTCGGGCCGCCGTGCAGCTATGCCCCTGCGTACCTGCGCCCTGCTCTACCAGCAGGATCGCCGGCCGTTCGAGCAGATCCTGCTGGCGCTGGACTGGATCCTGGCGCTCGGCCCGGCACTGGCCCTGTGCCTCGCGCTGGTGGCGGTGCCGTGGATCGTGAGGCACGGCCTGCGCCCGGTCCGGGCCCTGGTCGAGCGCATGGCCGCGATCGGCCCCAACGCGCCGGGAGGGCGGCTGGAACGCAGCGGGCTGCGCGAGCTGGACCCGCTCGTGGACCGCTTCAACGAAGTGCTCGCGCGCATGGACGAGGGCCTGGCACGCGAACGCCAGTTCGCCAGCGGCCTGGCGCACGAGACGCGCACCCGGCTGGCCGAGCTGCGCGTCCTGACCGAGGTGGAGACGCGCTATCCCACTGGCCGTGGCGTGCCCGAGCTGATGGCGGAGGTCGGGCACATCAGCGCCGAGCTCGAAGCCACGGTGACTGCCCTGCTGCTGCTGACGCGCCTGCAGGCGGGCCTGGAGCGCCCGCGCCCGCAGCCGCTCAGCCTGGGTCTGTGGATCGGCCGGCTGGCCTTGCGCCACCGCCAGGCGGCCCAGGCGCGCGGCGTCCAGCTGGAGCTGGCCCTGGACCAGGCCGGCATCATCGACACCGATCCCGGCCTGCTCGAGATCGTGGTGGCCAACCTCCTCGGGAATGCCTGTGCCTATTCCCCCGAAGGCGACACCGTGCACCTGACGGCGGACACACGCGCCATCCTCGTCGACAACGCCGCCCCGACCCTGCAGCCGGCAGACCTTCCCAGCCTCGGCCAGCGTTTCTGGCGCAAGCAGCCCGAGCACCCCGGCCATGCCGGCCTGGGCCTGGCGCTCGCCCTCGCCGCGGCAGAGGCGCTGGGCATGCACTTGTCGTTCCGGCTGGGTCCGGACCAGCGGCTGCAGGCGCAGCTGGCGTGGGATTGATTCAAGCCGTGCCGGTGCCGCTTTCCGGGGCGGGCGCGGCGGGGCCGTCGCGAGCGCCGTCCCAGCGGATCCGCGTGGTGGGCAGGTAATCCGGGTATTCACGCTGGACGAAGGCAATCAGTCCTTCGCGGATGCGACAACGCAGATCCCAGCCCCGGCTCGAGTCGGCCGAACTGACCAGCGCGCGCAGTTGCATGGCGTGCTCGCTGGCGTCCGTCACCTGCAGCACGCAGACGCGGCCGTCCCATTCGGGCGCCTCGCGACAGAGCCGCTCCAGTTCCATGCGCAACGGCGCCATCGGCAGGCGGTAATCCACCCACAGGAACACGGTGCCGATCAGCCGCGCGGTGCGGCGCGTCCAGTTCTCGAAGGGGTTCTCGATGAAATAGTTCAGCGGCACGATGAGCCGGCGCTCGTCCCAGATGCGCACGACCACGTAGGTGCCGGTGATCTCTTCGATGCGCCCCCATTCCCCTTGCACGATCACCACGTCGTCCAGCCGGATGGGTTGCGCCAGGGCGATCTGCAGGCCCGCGATCAGATTGCTCAGCACCGGCTTGGCGGCGATGCCGAGCGCCAGGCCGGCCAGGCCCGCGGAGGCCAGCAGGCTGGCGCCGAACTGGCGCACGCCGGGAATCGTCATGAGCACGGCGGCCAACCCCGCCAGCACGGCGAGCACCATGGCCGAACGGCTCAGCACCCGCACCTGCGTGACGACGCTGCGCGCACGCAGGTTGTCGGACAAGTCGATGGGGTGCAGCCGGATGGTCAGGTCCTCCAGCGCCCCGATGCAGCGCACTACCAGCCAGGTCACCGTGGCGATGAGCGCTACCAACAGCAGTTGATGAAGGCCGCCGATCCCGCGCAGGGAGTCCACGTCCGGCGTGATGCGCAGCGCCACCGCGACCGTCAGCAGTGGCACCAGCCATTCCATCGGGGCGCTGGCGCGGCTCACCATGCCGTAGACGGCGGGGTGCCGTCGGGCCAGGCGCCGCAACGTCGCGTAGGCCACGCGGCGGACCACGAAGGCGATCGCCAGCGCGACCGCCAGCGTGATGCCCAGGCGGCCGAGGGGGTGGTCGTTCCAGAAACTGGCGAGATCGATGGTCATGCCCGTGCTGCGACGACGACGCTCCTACCCTGCCGCAGGCCATGTCCAGGGCGCGTGGTCGGCACCTTAAGGCGGCGCCACGCGGAAGCGCGAAACAGGCCCTAAAGTAGCGCCATGCAACCGGTTCCCATCCTGCTGGCGTGGAGTGGCGGCAAGGACTGCCTGATGGCCCTGCAGCACCTGCTGCGGGAGCCGCGCTGGCAGCCCGTGGGCCTACTCGCGACGGTCAACCGCACCTATCAGCGCGTCGCCATGCACGGCACCCGGCGCGATGTGCTGCATGCACAGGCGGAAGCCCTCGGCCTGCCGCTGCTCGAGGCGGAGCTGGACTGGCCGGGCGCCAATGAGGCCTACGAAGCGGCGCAGGCTCGTGCGCTGGCCGAAGCTCGCAGGCTCTGGCCGGGCGTGCGGCATTGCGCGTTCGGCGATCTGTTTCTCGCCGACGTGCGCGACTACCGCGTGCGCCAGCTCGGCCGCGAAGGATGGCGGGCGGTCTTTCCGCTCTGGGGCGAGGACACCACGGCGCTCGCGCGCCGCTTTGTCGGCGAGGGACATCGCGCGGCGCTTTGCTGTGTCGATACGCAACAGCTGGACCCATCCTTCTGCGGGCAGGCCTTCGACAATGCGCTGCTGGACACCCTGCCCGCCGGCGTCGATCCCTGCGGCGAGCGCGGGGAGTTCCATACGCTCTGTTTCGGAGGACCGCTGTTCCGCCGGCCGCTGGCGCTGCGGCGGGGCGAATCCACGCTGCGCGACGGACGTTTCCAGTACACCGATTTCCTGCTGGCCGATGGACCGCACTGACACCACGCACATCCTTCCCGACGTGCTGCAACCCGGCCTGGGGCTGGTGTTCTGCGGCACGGCAGCGGGCAAGCGCTCCGCCGCGGAGCGTGCCTACTATGCGCACCCCGGCAACATGTTCTGGCGCGCGCTGCACGCGGCGGGCCTGACGCCGCGCCTGTTGGCACCGGCGGAATATCCGCTGCTGCCGGCTTACGGCGTGGGGCTGACCGACCTGGCCAAGCGCCACGTCGGCAATGATGACGAACTGCCGCGCGATGCTTTCGACATCCCAGCGCTGCGCGCGAAGATCGAGCGGTTCGCGCCGGGCGTGGTCGCGTTCACCAGCAAGGCCGCGGCACGGGGCGCGCTAGGCCGCGCGGCCGGGTATGGACCACAACCGGAAACCATCGGAACCACGCGCCTGTTCGTGTTGCCGTCGCCATCGGGCCAGGCACGGGGGCATTGGGATCTCGCGCCGTGGATGGCGCTGGCGGCCTTCGTCGAGACGGTCCGCGCAGCGTCGCTTATGGCCGATCGCCCATTCGGCCCGTAGGGTCCGATTTATCCCATCGACACGGAGAGAAAAGTCATGCTCAAAGGCAGCTGCCACTGTGGCGCGATCACGCTGGAAGTCGACGCATCGCCCGATCAGGTCATGGAATGCAATTGCTCGCATTGCAGCCGCAAGGGCTACCTGCTCTGGTTCGTTCCGCGCGAACAGACGCGCGTGCATGCCGACGAAGGCAAGCTCAGCACGTATCACTTCAACAGGCATGTGATCGACCACCATTTCTGCGCGCACTGCGGCTGCGCTCCTTTTGCCACCGGCACGGGTCCGGATGGCAAGGCGATGGCGGCGATCAATGCGCGCTGCCTGGAAGGGCTGGACCTTTCCGCCCTCAAGCGCGTGCCGGTCGACGGCCGCAGCTACTGAGCGGCATGGCGGAAACGGCATCGCCCCGGTCGATGCCCGGGGCGATGCGTGCAGGAAGCATGGGGAAGGTCAGTCGATCGGCGTGTGCCGGTACTTGATCACGTCGCGTTCCTGCACCAGCGGCGCCGTATTGCCCCAGGACTGGCGGATGTAGGTCACCACCGCAGCGACGTCGCTATCGCTGAGCTGCTGGGCAAACGGCGGCATCGAGTACGGCCGCGGATTGCCCTTGGTCGCCGGCGGGAAGCCGCCCAGCAGCACCACGCGAATGGCATTGATGCCGGTGGGCTCGTTGACCGAGGAATTGCCGCTCAGCGGCGGATAGACGCCGGTCACGCCATGGCCGTCCTTGCCGTGGCAGTCCGCGCAGCGGGTGTCATAGACCTTGGCACCCTGGGCGAGGATTGCCGTGGTGTCGAGCGGCGAGGTCTCGTACGACACGCGGGGCCGCGCGGGAAGCGACTGCAGGTACGTCGCGATCGCGCGCAGATCTTCGTCGGTCATGTGCTGCGTGCTGCGCGCCACCACTTCGGCCATCGGGCCGAAGGCGGTACCCTTGGCGGACTGGCCGGTCTTCAGCAGAGCGACGATGTCCTGCTCGTTCCATCCGTCGAGGCCACCGTTGGCCTGTGTGCTGAGGTCGGGGGCGTACCAGTTCTGCACGGGAATCTGTCCGCCCGACAGCGACTGGTCGCTGCGCATGCCGCCGAGCGCATCGCGCGCTACGTGGCACTCGTTGCAATGGCCGAGGCCTTGCACCAGGTACGCGCCGCGATTCCACGCGGCGGACTTGGCCGGGTCAGGCACGTATTCGCCTTCCCTGAAGTACAGCGCGCGCCACGCCTTGAGCGTGTTGCGAACGCTGTACGGAAAGCCCAGGCCGAGCGGCTTGGCAGGCTGGCGCACCGGCGGCAGCGACTGCAGGTAGGCAAAGATGGCTAGCGCGTCGTCGCGCGACACCTTGGTGTACGAGGTGTAGGGGAAGGCCGGATACAGGAACTGTCCGTGACGATCGACGCCCGCGTGCAGCGCCTGCCAGAACGCCTCGAAACTCCACTCGCCCAATCCCGTGGCCGGATCGGGGGTGAGATTGGGGGCAGGGACGTCGCCGAAAGGCGTACCCACCACGCGGCCGCCCGCGAAGCGAGGCCCGCCCTGCTCCGTATGGCAGGAAGCGCAGTCGCCGACGATGGTGAGGTATTCGCCTCTGGCGACGAGCGCAGGGTCCTTGAGCGCCGCGGCGTCCACCTTGCTCGCCTCGCGCGGCACGGACGACGGCCCGCCGCGCAGGAACAGCCAGCCGGCCAGCAGCAGGCCGAGCACCAGTGCGACGGCGATACCGATGCGGAAGATCTTCATGAGCCCGTGCCTCCGCCCAGCACACCGCAGTGCAGCGGCGGCGTGATCGAACCCGCAGGTTGCGCGTGCATGTCCGACGGCAGCTCGCGGCTGGCCAGCCATGCCGACACGGCGCTGATGTCGTCCGCGCTCAGGCGATTGGCGATGTCCGCCATGCAATCGGGCGCCACGGTGGCGCGCGTCCGGGTGCGCCAGGAACCCAGCTGCGAACTGATGTAGTCATACGGCAGGCCGACCAGGCCGGGGACATCCGGCTGCACCCCGGTGAACTGCGTGCCGTGGCACGCGGCGCAGGGCGGAATCTCGCGGGCGGGATCGCCCTTGGTGGCCAGCTCCTCGCCGCGCCGGAGCGCCTCGGCCGAGAGTCGCGGCAGTGGCGAGCGCGCATACGGCACGTCCTGCGCCGCGAAGTACGCGGCGATTTCCTGCATGTATTCGGGAGTGAGGTAACGCACGGTGTATTCCATCGGGCCGTACTTGCGCAGGCCGTCCTGGAAATCCTTCAGCTGGCGCGCCAGATAGCCGGCCGGTTTGCCGGCCAGGCGCGGAAAGAAGCCGCTCTCTGGCGTGCCTTCGCCGTGCTCGCCATGGCAGCCGGTGCAACTGGCGATGCGCTGCTTGAGCGTGTCCGGCACCGCCGGCGCGCCGCCCGCCGCCTGGGCATGCGCGGCACCGAAGCACCATGCGGCAACCAACAGCAGGAAGGCGGACCCCGCACGCCTGGCCTGGCACAGCTTGGCTCTCGTATTCATCGACCGATTATATGCGCCACCTTGCGTCGCGCCCGGATGGATGCCGCTACGATGCGGGCTCGCGACATCATGCCGCACGACCGGAGACCTGCCGTGACCCGCCTGCCACTCTCGCTTTCGCTCGCCGCCCTGCTGTCCGCCAGCCTGCCGCTGTCCGCCCAGCAGGCCGATCCAGTGCTGGCCTGGGCATCGATCAAGGAACTGCACCAGCGCATGGATGCGGGCCAGCTGCGCAGCGAGGCGCTGGCCCGGCTCTTTCTCGAGCGGATCAAGCGCATCGACCAGGAGGGCCCGGCGCTGCGCTCGGTGCTGGAAACGAATCCGGACGCGCTGCGGCTCGCCGCGGAGCTCGATAAGCGGAAGTCGAAAGGCCCGTTGCACGGCATCCCCGTGCTGCTGAAGGACAACATCGATACCGGTGACCGCATGCTGACCACCGCCGGCTCGCTGGCTCTGGCGGACGCCCCGCCCGCACCGCGCGATGCGGGTGTGGCGGAACGGCTGCGCAAGAGCGGCGCGCTGATCCTCGGCAAGACCAACCTCAGCGAGTGGGCGAACATGCGTTCGAACCACGCCAGCAGCGGCTGGAGCGCGCGTGGCGGCCAGACGCGCAACCCCTATGCACTGGACCGCAATCCCTGTGGCTCCAGCGCGGGTTCCGGCGCCGCCGTCGCCGCCGGACTGGCGACCGTTGCCATCGGTTCGGAGACCGATGGCTCGATCATCTGCCCCGCCGCGGCGAACGGCATCGTCGGCATCAAGCCCACCGTGGGCCTGGTGAGCCGCAGCGGCATCATTCCCATCAGCCATAATCAGGACACTGCCGGCCCGATGGCGCGCACCGTGGCCGATGCGGCGGCAGTATTGAGCGCGATCGCCGGAAGCGACCCGCGCGATCCGGCCACCGCCGAGGCCGACCGGCACGCCACGGACTACACGCGCTTCCTCGATCCCGAGGGGCTGAAAGGCAAGCGTATTGGCGTAGTGCGCCAGCTTGCCGGCGCTGAGCCGAATGCCGATCGCATCCTCGAGCAATCCATCGCGCTGATGAAGGCCCAGGGCGCGATCATCGTCGACCCGGTCGAGATTCCCCATCTCAAGGAGCTGGGCGACCCTGAGCTCATCGTGCTGCTCTATGACCTCAAGCACGACATGCAGGCTTATCTCGCCACGCGCACCGGCACGCGCATGAAATCACTGGCCGATCTGATCGCGTTCAACAAGCGCGAGGCGGAGCGCGAGATGCCCTGGTTCGGGCAGGAGTTGTTCGAGCAGGCGCAGGCCAAGGGCCCGCTGACCGAGAAGGCGTATGTCGAAGCCCAGGCGAAAGCCAGGCGCCTCGCCGGACCCGAAGGCATCGACGCGGCGCTGGCGAAGGATCACCTCGACGCGCTGCTCGCCCCGTCGTGGGGGCCGACGTTCGTGACCGATCCCGTACTCGGCGACCACGTGGTCAGTGGAGACCCCACCGTCGGCGGCGCCTCGCAGCCGGCGGCGGTAGCGGGCTACCCGTCCATCACTGTTCCGGCCGGCTTCGCGCATGATCTGCCAGTGGGCATCGTGTGGTTCGGCGCGAAATGGAGCGAGCCTACGCTGATCTCGATTGCCTACGGGTTCGAGCAGCATGCGAAAGCGTGGCGGGCGCCGACATTCCTCGACACGGTAGGCGGAAAGCCGGTGTATCGGGACACGTCGAACTGACAACGGTTCGCGAAAGAGAAAGGGGCGCCGAGGCGCCCCTTTTCGTAAGGACGGATGGGTGGACTCAGCCCGCGGATTTCTGGGATTTCCGCACGATCAGCATCGCCAGTTCCAGCGACTGCTCGTAATTGAGCCGAGGGTCGACGGTGGACTTGTAGGCGCGGTCCAGATCCGTCTCGCTGAGATCTCGCGCGCCGCCCATGCACTCGGTGACATCCTCACCGGTGAGTTCGAGATGGACGCCACCGAGCCGGGTACCGGCGGCGGCGTGAATGTCGAAGGCCTGATCCAGCTCGCCGCGGATGTTGTCGAAGCGGCGGGTCTTGTAGCCATTGGACGTGCTCTCGGTGTTGCCGTGCATGGGATCGGCCACCCACAGCACCCGGCGCCCTTCGCGCCTGACCGCGTCGAGCAGCGGCGGCAGAGCCTTGGCGATCTGGCCGTTGCCCATGCGGTGGATCAGCGTGAGGCGGCCAGGTTCTTCATCGGGATTGAGCGCGTCGATCAGCGGCAACAACTGCTCCGGCGTCACCGAAGGGCCGACCTTGACCGCGATGGGATTGCGGATACCGCGGAAATACTCGACGTGGGCGCCATCGAGTGCGGCCGTGCGCATGCCGATCCAGGGGAAATGCGTGGACAGGTTGAACCAGCCCTGGTGCCGCGGGACCTGACGAGTCAGCGCCTGCTCGTAATGCAGCAGCAGCGCCTCGTGCGAGGTGAAGAAATCGACACGCGTGAAGCTGGCAATGGGGCCGGCGAGCGTTTCCATGAAGCGCAGGGAGTCGCCGATGCCGGCGACCATGCGGCGGTATTCCGCCGCCAGCGGGGAGTGCTCCACCCAGGCGAGATCCCAATATTCCGGATGGTGCAGGTCGGCGAACCCGCCATCGATCAGAGCGCGGACGAAGTTCATCGTCAGCGCCGAATGCGCGTGCGCCTGGATCAGGCGCTGCGGATCGGCGCGGCGCGCGTTCGG
Source organism: Dyella sp. BiH032 (assembly GCF_031954525.1). NCBI lineage: Bacteria > Pseudomonadati > Pseudomonadota > Gammaproteobacteria > Lysobacterales > Rhodanobacteraceae > Dyella > Dyella sp. BiH032. Next base: position 1,578,637 of record NZ_CP134867.1, on the reverse strand, counting down.
GGTGAATTCGGGGCTATTGACCAGGTCGCCGCGGAAGCTCGGCAAAGTCACACCGTCACGGGTCTCCATATCCGTCGAACGGGGCTTGGCGTACTGGCCGGCAAAACGGCCGACCCGGAGCACGGGCTTCTTGAGTCCATGCACCATCACCAGGCTCATCTGCAGCAGCACCTTGAGGCGATTGGAAATCACGGGACTAGTGCAGTCGGCGAAGCTCTCGGCGCAATCACCGCCCTGGAGCAGAAAGCGCTGGCCCTCCTGCGCCTCGGCCAGCGCCTGCTTGAGCGCCAGAACCTCCCAGGAGGTGACCAGGGGAGGCAGTCGAGCCAGGTGCGCGGTGGCCCGCGCCAGTTCGTCCGCACTTTCGTAGAGCGGTTGCTGCATGGCGGTTCGGGACTGCCAGGATTCCGGCGTCCAGGCGGCCGGCGCGGCCACCCTTTGCATGTCGGCGTTCACGAAACGCCCTCCTCTATCTTGTGCGCAAGCATAGGCATTTGATGGCTCACTGGCGTTCCCAGCGGGTTGCGGCACGCACCGCCAGCAGGACCAGCACCAGGTACCAGAACAGCGTCCAAGCCGGCATCGGCAAGCCGAGGATGGGTTCGACCTTCGCGCACTCGCCCGAGCCGGTGAACACCATCTTCAGTACCTTGGCCAGCGGGAACGCGTCCATCATGTACGCCAGATTGGGCCCGCAGGCCGGCACCTGATCGGCCGGCAGCGACTGGATCCAGAGGTGGCGGCCCGCCGTGAAGATGCCGCCCACCGCACCCAGCAGGACACCCCCGGTATAAACCCAGCGCCCGCTTTTGCCGCGCGGGGCATGAAGTGCTCCCAGCAGGAAAAATACGCCCATCACCATGAAGGCGATGCGCTGAAAGATGCACAGGGGGCAAGGCTCCATCCCGAGCACGTGTTCCGCGTACAGGGCGAAACCGAGCAGGGCGGCGCAGACCAGAAAACCGGCGAGGAAGCTGACGCGATACGACCAACGAAAAGGATTCATAGCTCGAGCTTGCTGCGATGCGGAACGGCGACATTACCCGCTCCCCGTGGCGCTGTCAGCAGAGCCTTTTCCCATTTACCTGGCAGGAAGCACCTCTGCGGGCCAAATCTCTGCATCCAAAGAAAAACCCCGGTCGGGTAACCGACCGGGGTCTGGGTATTTCCTTGAAACTGCGCCTGGCTTATTCGGCGTCGGCAGCGGCTTCGGTACGCGGACGATCCACCAGCTCGACATAGGCCATCGGGGCGTTGTCGCCCGGACGGAAGCCGCACTTGAGGATACGCAGGTAACCGCCGGGACGCTGGCTGTAGCGCGGGCCGAGCTCGACGAACAGCTTGCCCACGGCCTGCTTGTCGCGCAGACGCGAGAATGCGAGGCGGCGGTTGGCGACGCCATCGGTCTTCGCGAGCGTGATGAGCGGCTCGGCGATGCGGCGGAGTTCCTTGGCCTTCGGAAGCGTGGTGCGGATCAGCTCGTGCTTGATCAGCGACGCGGCCATGTTCTTGAACATCGCTTCGCGATGACTGCTCGTGCGGTTGAGCTTGCGACCGGATTTCTGGTGGCGCATGGTGATTACTCTCTTTGGTCTGTTGTTATGAAAAGTCCGGTCAGGATGATCCGGCTTCCCGCGGTTACCCGCTATTCAAGGCTCTAAAAACGCCTTGTTATAAGAGCGCGGCCTCTATGGGCCGCTTCCAGCTTCCGGCAGAACTGCACTCGGCATCCACCGAATCTTCCAACTGCGCGGGGCGATCGAATGCCGATCGCCCCGTGTTGCATCAGCCCAGCTGCATGCCGTGCGACAGACCCGGCGGCGGCCAGTTCTCGAGCTTCATGCCGAGTGCGAGACCACGACCACCCAGGACGTCCTTGATTTCGGTCAGGGACTTCTTGCCCAGGTTTGGAGTCTTGAGCAGCTCGACCTCGGTCTTCTGCACCAGATCGCCGATGTAATAGATGCTCTCGGCCTTCAGGCAGTTCGCCGAACGCACAGTGAGCTCCAGATCGTCGATCGGGCGCAGCAGGAGCGGGTCGAAACCGCCCTTCTCCGCCTTGTCGGTGGCGCTCTCGCGGCGCGAGAAGTCACCGAACACCGACAGCTGATCGTTGAGGATCTCGGCAGCCTTGCGGACCGCGTCTTCCGCACCGATGGTGCCATTGGTCTCGATGTCCAGCACGAGCTTGTCGAGGTTGGTGCGCTGCTCGACGCGAGCGGCGTCCACTTCGTAAGCCACGCGCAGCACCGGCGCGAAGGAGGCATCCAACTGCAGGCGCCCGATCGGACGGGCCTCCTCGTCGGGATGCTGGCGCGCGCTGGCCGGCTGGTAGCCGACGCCACGACGCACCTTCAGGCGCATGTTCAGCGCGATGTCCTTGGTCAGGTGGCAGATCACGTGTTCGGGATTGACGATCTCCACCGTGTGGTCGACGGCGATATCGCCGGCGGTGACCACGCCCTTGCCCTTCTTGGAAAGGGTCAGCGTGACCTCGTCGCCCGTATGCTGACGGATCGCCACTTCCTTGAGGTTCAGCAGGACTTCGATCACGTCCTCCTGCAGACCTTCCAGAGTGGTGTACTCATGAAGCACGCCATCAATCTCGACCTCGACGATGGCGCTGCCGGGGATCGAAGAGAGCAACACGCGGCGCAGCGCGTTGCCCAGGGTGTGGCCGAAACCACGCTCGAGCGGCTCGACGACCACTTTGGCGCGGTTCGCTCCGAGCTGCTCGACGCTGAGGCCGCGAGGCCGCAGCACGCTAGTTGACGAAACTGCCATGCAGTGCTCCGGTAAATTACTTCGAATAAAGCTCGACGATCAGGCTTTCATTGATGTCGGACGGCAGGTCGCCACGATCCGGCACGGCCTTGAAGGTGCCCTCGAACTTCTTGGCGTCCACTTCAACCCACTGCGGACGGAGGTCCATGGTGTCGAACACGGTGGCCGCTTCCTGCACACGCAGCTGAGTGCGCGCACGCTCGGTCAACGCGACCTGGTCGCCCGGACGCACCTGGTACGACGGGATGTTCACCTTCTTGCCGTTCACGAGGACAGCCTTGTGGCTGACCAGCTGACGAGCCTGAGCGCGGGTGACCGCAAAGCCCATGCGATAGACGACATTGTCCAGGCGGCTCTCCAGCAGGCGCAGCAGGTTCTCGCCCGTGTTGCCTTTCAGCGTCGAAGCCTTGGAGTAGTAGTTGCTGAACTGACGCTCAAGCACACCATAGATGCGCTTGACCTTCTGCTTTTCACGCAGCTGAAGCGCGTAGTCCGACATGCGCATGCGCTTGTTCGCGCCGTGTTGGCCGGGCTTGTTCTCCAGTTTGCACTTGGAGTCGATAGCGCGCGCCGGGCTCTTCAGGCTCAGATCCGAACCCTCACGACGCGCGAGTTTGCAGGTAGCTCCACGATAACGTGCCATGGTCTGTGCTCCTTAGACGCGACGCTTCTTGGGGGGACGGCAGCCGTTGTGCGGAATCGGCGTAACGTCAATGATGTTCAGGACCTTGTAGCCCAGCGCGTTCAGCGAACGCACCGCCGACTCGCGACCCGGGCCCGGACCCTTGATGCGCACTTCGACGGTCTTCACACCGTAGTCGCCGGCCGCGCGGCCAGCCTTCTCGGCGGCGACCTGAGCGGCAAACGGGGTGGACTTACGGGAGCCGCGGAAACCCGCGCCGCCGGCAGTGGCCCACGACAGGGCGTTACCCTGGCGGTCGGTGATGGTCACGATGGTGTTGTTGAAGGAGGCCTGCACATGAGCCACGGCATCCGTGACAACGCGCTTGATCTTCTTCTTGGTCTTGACGGGCTTAGCCATAGTAGGAATCCGTTACTTCTTGATCGCGCGACGCGGGCCCTTGCGGGTGCGAGCGTTGGTACGCGTGCGCTGGCCGCGCACCGGCAGGCCACGACGGTGGCGCAGACCGCGGTAGCAACCAAGATCCATCAGGCGCTTGATCGCGATACCGACTTCACGGCGCAGGTCGCCTTCGACGACGTATTTGCCGATTTCCTGGCGGAGCTTCTCCACCTCGCCCTCGCTGAGGGACTTGATCGGCGTGGTCGGAACCACGCCTGCGTCCGCGCAGACCTTCTTGGCCCGGCTGCGGCCGATGCCGTAAATGCTTTGCAGGCCAACCCACACGTGCTTGTGGACCGGCAAATTGACACCCGCGATGCGCGCCATGATGTACTTTCTCCGATGCGTTTCGTGCGCGGTAAACGCGCAATTCTAACCTGAATTACCCCGACAGGAAAGCCCTGCGGCACCTTGTGCCGCCGCCCTCCGACTTAGACCCATCTCCGACGCCCCAGCAGCCTCAGTTGCGACGGAGATTGGCCTTCTTGAGCAGACTTTCATATTGGTGACTGACCAGGTGCGCCTGCACTTGGGCAGTGAAGTCCATCACCACGACCACGACGATCAGCAGAGAGGTGCCGCCGAAGTAGAACGGAACGTGCCAAGCCTTTTGCATGAACGACGGCACCAGGCAGACAAGCACCAGATACAGCGCGCCGACACCAGTCAAACGGGTCATGACGCTGTCGATGTAGTCGGCCGTCGAGCGACCTGGCCGGATGCCCGGAATGAGGGCACCCGAGCGCTTGAGGTTGTCCGCGGTTTCCTGGGAATTGAACACGATCGCCGTATAGAAGAAGGCGAAGGTGATAACTAGGACCGCAAAGACGATGTCATACAGCGGCTCGCCCGGCGTAAGCGCCTGAGTAAGCTCCTGCAACCAACGGGATTGATGACCTGCGGTGAACCAAGTGGCCGCCGTCGCCGGGAACATGAGCAGGCTCGAGGCGAAGATCGGCGGAATAACGCCCGCCATATTGATCTTCAACGGCAAATGCGACGTCTGGTTCATGTAGGCGCGCTGCCCGCCGGATCGCCGCGCGTAATTCACGGTGATACGTCGTTGAGCTCGCTCCATGAACACGACAAACGCGGTTACAGCCAAGATCAGGCCAACGACCATGATCAGGCGGATGACGCTGAGCTCGCCATTACTGGCCATAGTCAGCGTATGGCCGACCGCACCTGGCAGTCCGGCCACGATACCCGCGAAGATCAGCAGCGAAATGCCGTTGCCAATGCCTCGCTCGGTGATCTGCTCACCCAACCACATCAGGAACATCGTGCCGGCGGTAAGGCCGACAATAGATGCCATGATGAAGCCCATACCCGGCGTATAGACGACCGGCGCACCGCCGTTGGCAACCTGCTTTTGCAGCGCTACCGCGATGCCGAAGGCCTGAAACGCCGCCAGTCCCACCGTGCCGAAGCGAGTGTAGGTTGTCATCTTGCGACGACCCGCCTCACCCTCTTTGCGCAAAGCCTGCAGACTGGGAATCACCGCACCCATCATCTGCACCACGATGGAGGCAGAGATGTAGGGCACGACGCCAAGCGCAAACACCGAAAAGCGCGCCAGCGAACCACCCGAGAACATGTTGAACATATTCATCAGGCCGCCGCCCGATTCGATCAGGCTGGTCATGGCTTCCGGATTGACGCCCGGAACCGGGATAAACGAGCCGAGCCGGAAAACGATCAGCGCACCGATGACGAAAAAGATGCGCTGACGAAGTTCGGTCAGCTTGCCGAGCGATCCGAGCGAAGAGCCCTGGGCTGCCGCCACTTGATTACTCCACGCTGCCGCCGGCAGCTTCGATCGCAGCCTTGGCGCCGACCGTAGCCAGCACACCCGACAGCTTCACCGCGCGACCGATCTCGCCCTTGGCGACGACCTTGACCTTCTTCGCACGACTATCGATCAGCCCGGCCTGATGCAGCACGACCACGTCGATCACGTCCGCCTTGAGATTTGCGAGCTGATACAGGAAGACTTCCTGGTTCTCAGCCTTCTTCTTCGAGCGGAAGCCCACCTTCGGAAGACGACGCTGCAGCGGCATCTGGCCGCCCTCGAAACCGAACTTATGGGTACCGCCAGCGCGGGCGTGCTGACCCTTGTGACCGCGACCGGCGGTCTTGCCCAGGCCCGAACCGATACCGCGACCCACACGCAAACGGGTCTTGCGAGCACCAGCGGCCGGCTTGATGTCATTCAAACGCATGTTGCTTACTCCTCGACCCGGACCAGGTAATAGACCGTGTTGATCAGGCCGCGCACCTGCGGGCTGTCCTTCAGTTCACGGACGTCGTTGAGCTTGTTCAGGCCGAGCGCCTTCACGCTCAGGCGATGACGGCTCTGCACGCCGCGCAGGCCCTTCACCAGGCGGACGCGGACGGTCTTTTCGTTATTAGCCATTGCCCAGCACCTCTTCCACGGTCTTGCCACGCTTGGCAGCGATCTGCTTCGGCGAGGCGACAGCCTGCAGGCCCTTGATGGTGGCGCGCACCAGATTGATCGGGTTGCGCGAACCAACAGCCTTGGCCAGCACGTTCTTCACGCCGACCACTTCGAGCACGGCACGCATGGCGCCGCCAGCGATCACGCCGGTACCTTCAGAAGCGGGCTGCATGAACACACGGGCAGCACCATGGTTAGCCTTGATGGCGTACCACAGCGTGCCGTTATTCAGATCGACCGTCACCATGTTGCGACGCGCACGATCCATCGCCTTGGAGATGGCAACCGGCACTTCACGCGCCTTGCCGTAACCAAAGCCGACGCGGCCTTCGCCATCACCAACGACGGTCAGCGCCGTGAAGCTCATCTGGCGGCCACCCTTCACGGTCTTGGCCACGCGGTTGACGGCAATCAGCTTTTCCAGCAGGCCGTCCGAATTTTCGCGATCGGTAGAAGACATATTCTTTTCCGTCATGCCCGGATATCCGGGACTTTGCTTGCGGCTGAGCCGCTTGGAGTTGTAGTTACTGCGGAAACAGGCCGGGCGTCACGATGACACCCGGCCCAATGCTTAGAACTTCAGGCCAGCTTCGCGTGCTGCGTCAGCAAGCGCCTTGATGCGACCGTGATAGCGGAAGCCGGAGCGATCAAACGCCACGGCCTCGATACCGGCCGCCTTGGCGCGCTCGGCAATCGCCTTGCCCACGGCCGCGGCGGCTTCCACGTTCTTCGTGCCCTTCAGGCTCTCGGCGACGGACTTCTGCAACGTCGAGGCAGCCGCGACCACCGTCTTGCCCGAGGCATCGAATACCTGGGCGTAGATGTGCTGACCAGTGCGATGCACGGACAGACGGGCCACGCCGAGCTTCCGGATATGGGAACGGGTGGCTTTGGCGCGACGCAGGCGGGATTCGTTCTTGTTCATCGTGTTCTCTCCAGGAAGCGGATAGGCACGCGCTTTTCAGCGCCTTAGGCCTTCTTGGCTTCCTTCAGGGTGATCTTCTCGCCGGCATAACGTACGCCCTTGCCCTTATAGGGTTCCGGCGGACGATAGCCGCGAATCTTGGCCGCCACTTCACCCACGAGCTGCTTGTCCGAACCCTTGATCAGGATTTCGGTCTGCGACGGGGTTTCCAGCGTGATGCCTTCCGGCGCGTTGAACACAACCGGATGGGAGAAACCGAGGCTGAGATTCAGCGCTTTGCCCTGCATGGCGGCACGGTAACCCACGCCCACCAGCTCTAGCTTGCGCTCGTACCCTTCGGACACGCCCTTGACCATGTTGGCCAGCAGCGCGCGCGCGGTACCGCCAAACTTGTGGTCCGCGCCCTCGGCCAGCTGGATGCTCACGTTGCCGTTATCGATGGCAACGGACACGCCCGGGAGATTGTGCGTGGACAGGGCGCCCTTCGGGCCCTTCACGGAGATGCCTTCAGCGCCAGCCTTCAGCTCGACGCCCTTCGGCAGATTGATGATCTTTTTGGCTACACGGGACATCGTCGGCTCCTTAGGCGACCTGGCCGATGACTTCACCGCCGAGGCCCTTGGCGCGAGCCTGGGCATCGGTCAGCAGACCGGCGGACGTCGAAATGATCGAGATACCCAGGCCACCCAGGACCTTCGGCAGCTGGTCCTTGCCGCGGTACACGCGGAGGCCCGAGCGGCTAACGCGGGAAATGCTCTCGATGGCCGGGCGGCCCTCGAAATACTTGAGCTTGATCTCGAGCACCGGCTTGCCTTCCTGGGAGGAGGTCTTGGCGTCGAGGATGTAGCCCTCGTTCTTGAGAAGGTTGGCGATGGCCACCTTCAGCTTCGACGACGGCACGCTCACAGCCTGCTTGCCCGTAGCCTGGGCATTGCGGATGCGCGTAAACAGATCGGCGATGGGATCAGTCATGCTCATGAAAAACATCCTTCAGAGTGCACCGATATCCGATAAAACCGGAAATCAATATTGAGTTGTAAGCCGGCATAGGCGCCGATCTGCTTTGCGCAGAAGAACGACTATAACAGCTCTTTTCCGATTTTGCGAATAACGGCACGCGTTTCGCGTCGACGGCGCCCCAGCAAAGGGCCGCCCCCGGAGGGATAGGCTCGCCCTGGATCGACTCCAAGGCGGGCCGGTTTACAGTTGCTTACCAGCTGGCCTTGCGCAGGCCGGGGACGTCACCACGCATGGTGGCTTCGCGTAGCTTGTTGCGGCCGAGGCCAAACTTGGCATACACGGCACGCGGACGGCCGGTCAGAGCGCAGCGGGTCCGCTGGCGGGTCGGGCTGGCATCGCGCGGCAGCTTCTGCAGCTTGGTCTGAGCCACCATCTTCTCGTCATAAGACGCGTTGGGGCTCAGCACGATCGCCTTCAGCTCTGCGCGCTTGGCGGCATACTTCTTGGCAAGCTTGGTCCGCTTGAGGTCGCGGTTAATCATGGAGGTCTTGGCCATAAATTTCTCGCGCTCTCTTAGTTGCGGAACGGGAAGCTGAAGGCTTCCAGCAGTGCCTTGGCCTCTTCGTCCGACTTCGCGGTGGTGGTGATGGAGATATCCATACCGCGCATCGCGTCGACGGCGTCGAAGTCGATTTCCGGGAAGATGATCTGCTCCTTGATACCGAAGTTGTAGTTACCACGGCCATCGAAGGCGCGGCCCGACACACCGCGGAAATCGCGGGTACGGGGCAGCGAGATATTGATCAGGCGATCCAGGAACTCCCACATCTGGGCGCGACGCAGCGTGACCTTGCAACCGATCGGCCAGCCGTCGCGGATCTTGAACGAGGCAACGGACACGCGCGCCTTGGTCTGGATCGGCTTCTGGCCGGAGATCTTGGCCATGTCGGCCACGGCGTTCTCGAGCACTTTCTTGTTGCCCGCCGCTTCGCCCACGCCCATGTTCAGCGTGATCTTGGTGATGCGGGGAACCTGCATCACATTCTGGTAGCCGAAGCGCTCGGTGAGCTTCTTCACTACCTCGTCTTTGTAAAACTTCTCAAGGCGCGTCATGACTTGTGTTCCTTACGCGTCCACGACCTCGCCAGAACTGAACACGCGGACCTTGCGCCCATCATCGAGCGTCTTGAAGCCCACGCGTTCACCCTTGTTCTTGGCGGGGTTGAACAGCTGCACATTGGAGATATGGATCGAGGCCTCACGCTCGACGATGCCGCCGGCCTGGTTGGCCTGCGGGTTCGGCTTGGTGTGGCGCTTGACCAGGTTCACGTTGGAGACGAACACGCGGTCGCCCTCAACGCGCAGCACGTCGCCGCGCTGGCCCTTGTTTTTGCCGGTGATCACGATGACCTGATCACCCTTGCGGATACGGTTCATGTCTAGCCTCCGCTCAGAGCACTTCGGGCGCAAGCGAGACGATCTTCATGAAGCGCTCGCTACGCAGCTCGCGGGTGACCGGTCCGAAAATACGGGTACCGATCGGCTCGAGCTTATTGTTGAGTAGGACCGCTGCATTGCCGTCGAAACGGATCAGCGAGCCATCCGGACGGCGCACACCCTTGGCGGTACGGACCACCACGGCGTTGTAGACCTCGCCCTTCTTCACCTTGCCACGCGGAATGGCATCCTTCACGGTGACCTTGATCACGTCACCGATCGCGGCGTAACGACGCTTGGAACCGCCGAGCACCTTGATGCACATCAGTTCCTTCGCGCCGCTGTTGTCCGCCGCGGAAAGCGTGCTTTGCATCTGGATCATGTCTGCACCCTCCCCTTAGCCGACCGCGCGCGTGACGATTTCGACCACGCGGTGATGCTTGGTCTTCGACAGCGGACGGCACTCCGCGATGCGCACCAGGTCGCCCTCGTTTGCACCGAGGTCGTCCTGAGCGTGCAGCTTGGTCGACCGACGAATGATCTTGCCCAGCAGGCCGTGCTGCACCTGGCGCTCGATCAGGACGGTCACCGTCTTGTCCATCTTATTGCTGATGACGCGGCCCTCAAGGGTGCGCGCCTGCTTTTGGTTTTCGCTCATGTCCGCCGTCCTTACTTTTTGCCGCCGAGCGCGAACTTCGCGCGGGCGATATCGCGCCGAACACGGCGCAGCTGGTGCGGCTGGTTGAGCTGGCCGGTGCCTTTCTGCATGCGCAGATTGAACTGCTCCTTGCGCAGGTCCAGCAGGTGCTGCTTCAGCTCGTCGGCCGATTTGTTGATCAGATCTTTCATGGCCATCACATCACCGCTCGGGATACGAACTGGGTCTGCACCGACAGCTTGGCAGCAGCCAGGCGAAACGCCTCGCGAGCCGTAGCTTCGTCGACGCCCTCGATTTCATAGAGCATGCGGCCGGGCTGGATCGGAGCGACCCAGTATTCGACGCCACCCTTACCTGCGCCCATTCGGACTTCGATCGGCTTCTTGGTGATCGGCTTGTCCGGGAACACGCGGATCCACAGCTTGCCGCCGCGCTTCACGAAGCGGGTGATGCAACGACGTGCCGCTTCGATCTGGCGCGCGGTCAGCGCGCCATGAGTGGTGGCCTTGAGGCCGTACTCGCCGAAGCTCACGAGGTTCGAGCTGAATGCCAGACCGTCATTACGGCCCTTGAACTGCTTGCGGTATTTGGTTCGCTTGGGTTGCAACATGGCAACTCTCCTTACTTCGCCGTCCGCTCGCGGCGGCCTTCACCGCCCTCGCGACGCGATTCACGACGACCCTCGCCACCTTCGCGGCGCGGCTGCGACGACTCTTCCTTCGCTTCCTGGCCCACCTGGGACAGGTCGAAGATTTCGCCCTTGTAGATCCACACCTTGATGCCGATGACACCGTAGGTGGTGTGAGCTTCCGCGAAGCCGTAGTCGATGTCCGCACGCAGGGTATGCAGCGGCACGCGGCCTTCGCGGGCCCACTCGGAACGAGCGATCTCAGCGCCGTTCAGACGACCGGACACGTTGATCTTGATGCCCAGGGCACCAAGGCGCATCGCGTTGCCGACCGAGCGCTTCATGGCGCGGCGGAACATGATGCGACGCTCGAGCTGCTGCGCGATCGACTCAGCCACCAGCTGGGCGTCAAGCTCGGGCTTGCGCACTTCGCTGACGTTGATGTGCGCCGGGACGCCCATGAGCTGGCTGACTTCCTTGCGCAGCTTCTCGATGTCCTCACCCTTCTTGCCGATCACCACGCCCGGACGGGCGGTGTGGATCGTCACGCGCGCCGTCTTGGCCGGACGCTCGATCTGGATCTTCGAGATGCCGGCCTGAGCCAGCTTCTTGCGCAGCATCTCGCGGACCTTGAGGTCGGCAGCGAGGTACTGTGCGTATTCGCCCTTATTGGCGTACCACTTCGAGTTCCAGTCCTTGGCAATGCCGAGGCGGATACCGGTGGGATGAACTTTATGACCCATCGTCTATATCCCCAGTCAGTTGCCAACGACCACAGTGATGTGGCTCGTGCGCTTCAGGATGCGAGATCCCCGGCCTTTGGCGCGGGCGTACATGCGCTTCATCGCCGGACCTTCGTCGACGAAGATGCGCGAGACCTTCAGCTCATCGACATCAGCGCCGAGGTTGTTCTCGGCGTTGGCGACGGCCGACAGCAACACCTTGCGGACAATGTGCGCGGCCTTCTTGTTGGTGAACTGGAGCACGTCGCTGGCTCGGCCCACGGGCATGCCGCGAACCAGGTCAGCCACCAGGCGTGCCTTCTGCGCCGAAATGCGGGCGCTACGCAGGATCGCTTTGGCTTCAGTGCTCATCACTTGCCCTTCTTATCGCCGCCATGGCCCTTGAAGGTGCGGGTCACCGCGAACTCGCCGAGCTTATGCCCGACCATGTTCTCGTTGACGAGCACCGGCACGTGCTGGCGACCGTTGTGGATGGCGATGGTCAATCCCACCATTTCCGGCAGGATCATGGAGCGACGCGACCAAGTCTTGATCGGACGCTTGTTGCTAGTGGAAACCGCAGCTTCCACCTTCTTGACGAGGTGAAGGTCGACAAACGGACCTTTCTTCAAAGAACGCGGCATGTCGGTTTCCTATTACTTGCGACGACGCACGATGAACTGCTGCGTGCGCTTGTTGTTACGAGTCTTGTAGCCCTTGGTCGGCGTGCCCCACGGGCTGACCGGATGACGGCCGCCGGAGGTACGACCTTCACCGCCACCGTGCGGATGGTCGACCGGGTTCATTGCCACACCGCGAACGGTCGGGCGGATACCCTGCCAACGCTTGGCGCCGGCCTTGCCGAGCTTCTTCAGGCTATGCTCACTGTTGCCGACTTCGCCGATGGTGGCGCGGCAATCGACCGGCACCCGGCGCATTTCACCGGAGCGCAGACGAAGCGTGGCGTAACCCGATTCGCGGGCGACCAGCTGAACCGAGGCGCCGGCGCTGCGAGCGATCTGCGCGCCCTTGCCGGGCTTCATCTCGATGCAGTGCACGGTCGAGCCGACCGGAATATTGCGCAGCGGCAGGCTGTTACCGGCCTTGATCGGCGCGTCGTGACCCGACACCAAGCGATCGCCAACCTGCACACCCTTCGGCGCGATGATGTAGCGGCGCTCGCCGTCGGCGTAGCACAGCAGCGCAATGTGCGCGGTGCGGTTGGGATCGTATTCAATACGCTCGACGCGGGCGGCAATGCCTTCCTTGTCTCGCTTGAAGTCGATGATGCGGTAATGCTGCTTATGACCGCCGCCACGATGACGCGTGGTGATGCGACCGAAGTGGTTACGGCCACCAGTCTTGGTCTGCGACTCGGTCAACGCCGCGTACGGCGCGCCCTTGTGCAGGCCCGGCGTACGCACGCTGACCGCGTCGCGACGTCCGGCGGAGGTGGGCTTGTGAGTGATCAGTGCCATCTCAATTCAACTCCTGGCTCAGGCCTTGGCCGCCACGTCGATGGTTTGACCATCAGCCAGGCGCACATAGGCCTTGCGCTTGCCCTGGCGGTTGCCAGCGCGGAAACGGAAGGACTTGACCTTGCCCTTGGCATTGACGAGGTTCACCTGCTCAACTTTGACGTCGAACATCTGCTCCACCGCCGCACGGACATCGGCCTTGGTTGCCTCGGGGGCCACCACGAAAACGTACTGGTTGCCCTCGGCAAGACGGGCCGCCTTCTCGGAAATGTGCGGCGCGCGCAGCGTGTTGAGAATGCGTTCGTTGCTCATGCCAGCCACTCCTCGATCTTCTTAACCGCATCGACGGTCACGACGACATGGTCCGAACCGACCAGGCTCACCGGGTTCAGCGCCAACACGTCCACCACGTGGATGTACGGGATGTTGCGCGCTGCCAGGAAGGTAGCCTCGTTGGCGTCTTCCGACACCAGCAGCACGCGGCCGGAAACCTGCAGCTCAGCCAGCTTGGCGACCATCGCCTTGGTCTTCGGAGTATCGATGCCGAAGCTCTCGACCACCTTCAGACGACCCTGGCGATTGAGCTCCGAAAGAATGGAGCGCAGCGCTACGCGATAGGCCTTGCGGTTGACCTTCTGCTCGTAGTTGCGGGGCTTGGCAGCAAAGGTGACACCACCGCCGACGAAGATTGGAGCGCGGTAATCACCGTGACGAGCGCCGCCACCCTTCTGCTTCTTGAACTTCTTCGTGGTACCCGACAAGTCGCCACGCGACAGCTGCGCCTTGGTACCGGCGCGACCGCCGGCCTGGTAGGCGACAACCACCTGGTGGACCAGGGCCTGCTTGAACTCACCGCCGAACACTTCGTCCGACACATTGAGTGGCTTGGCGCCAATGACATTCAGTTCCATGGCGTCTCTCCTCAACCCTTGGTGGTCGGACGGATCACGACGTCGCCACCGGTAGCACCGGGGACAGCGCCCTTGACCGCGATCAGATGACGCTCGGCGTCGACCTTGACCACTTCCAGACCCTGCTGCGTACGGTTCACCGCACCCATGTGGCCGGACATCTTCTTGCCAGGAAACACACGACCCGGGGTCTGACGCTGACCGATAGAACCCGGCGCGCGATGCGACAGCGAGTTACCGTGGGTGGCGTCGCCCATGGTGAAGTTGTGGCGCTTGATGGTGCCCTGGAAGCCCTTACCCTTCGACACACCGGCGACGTCAACAATCTGACCCACCTGGAACACGTCGTCGGCCTTGATCTCGGCGCCCACGCTGTACTTGCCGAGCTCGTCGGCAGTCACGCGGAACTCCCACAGACCACGGCCCGGCTCGACCTTCGCCTTCGCGTAGTGGCCCTTCAGCGGCTGGGTCAGCAGGCTGGCGCGCTTGACGCCCGCCGCGACCTGCACAGCGCTGTAGCCATCATTATCTTCCGTCTTCAGCTGGGTGACGCGATTCGGGGTGGCTTCAATCAGCGTCACCGGAATCGAGCGTCCGTCTTCAGTGAAGAGTCGGCTCATGCCGCACTTGCGGCCAACCAGTCCGATACTCATCTTCGTATCCTATCTATCGCTCAGCCGAGCTTGATCTGAACATCGACGCCAGCGGCGAGATCAAGCTTCATGAGCGCGTCCACGGTCTTGTCGTTGGGATCAACGATATCGAGCACGCGCTTGTGGGTACGGGTTTCGTACTGGTCGCGGGCATCTTTGTCGACGTGCGGCGACACCAGAATGGTGTAGCGCTCGATCTTGGTCGGCAGCGGAATCGGGCCGAGGACCGTGGCGCCGGTGCGCTTGGCCGTCTCGACGATTTCGCTGGCCGAACGGTCGATCAGACGATGATCGAACGCCTTAAGCCGGATGCGAATCTTTTGGTTCGCCATAAACCGTGTCCTGTTATCTAAAGAACGATTCTGTGATTCGGAATGGCTTCTCACCATTCCGCACAACCCTTTGGTGTTACCTGGTACCGCTAGGCGTCGGCTACCGCTCGGAAACCCCGAACACTCGACCCCTAAACAACCGGGCAGACCGACAATATCGGCCTGCCCAGACAAAAAAGTATAAAACGCGACAACGCAAATGGCAACAGAGCGGTCACTCTGCCGTCATGCGATCCCGCAACGTCCTTGTACGCGAACTCGAAGCGCTTCCTGCACCTCATTTCGCTGTGTGCCCCGGGCATCTACGCCCACGAGTGCAAAGGGATAACTCATGGACTATAACCCATTTCCATAGTTGCGGGAAGCCCCTGGCGAAAAAAAAGCGGAGCTTTCGCTCCGCTTTTTGATCCCAGCTTTCACTCGCCCGACGGCGGGTTACTTACTTGGTGATCTTGGCGACGACGCCGGCACCGACGGTGCGGCCACCTTCGCGGATCGCGAAGCGCAGGCCGTCCGTCATCGCGATCGGCGCGATCAGGGTGACCTTCATCTTCACGTTGTCACCCGGCATCACCATCTCCACGCCTTCCGGCAGCTCGATCGCGCCGGTCACGTCGGTGGTGCGGAAGTAGAACTGCGGGCGGTAACCCTTGAAGAACGGCGTATGACGGCCACCCTCGTCCTTCGACAGCACGTACACCTCGGCCTCGAACTCCGTGTGCGGCGTGATCGAACCCGGCTTGGCCAGCACCTGGCCACGCTCCACGTCGTCACGCTTCGTGCCGCGCAGCAGCAGACCCACGTTGTCGCCCGCCTGGCCCTGATCCAGCAGCTTGCGGAACATCTCCACGCCGGTCACGGTCGTCTTGGTCGTCGGACGGATACCGACGATCTCGATTTCCTCGCCCACCTTGATGATGCCCGTCTCCACGCGACCGGTCACCACCGTGCCACGGCCCGAGATCGAGAACACGTCTTCCACCGGCATCAGGAACGGCTTGTCCAGCGTACGCACCGGCTCCGGAATGTACGTGTCCAGCGCTTCCACCAGCTTGATGATCGCCGGCACGCCAATGTCCGACTGGTCGCCTTCCAGCGCCGCACGCGCCGAACCCACGATGATCGGGGTGTCGTCGCCCGGGAACTCGTACTTCGACAGCAGCTCGCGCACTTCCATCTCGACCAGCTCGAGCAGCTCCTTGTCGTCCACCATGTCCGCCTTGTTCAGGAAGACCACGATGTACGGCACGCCGACCTGGCGCGACAGCAGGATGTGTTCACGCGTCTGCGGCATCGGGCCGTCAGCGGCCGAGCACACCAGAATCGCGCCGTCCATCTGCGCCGCACCCGTGATCATGTTCTTCACGTAGTCGGCGTGGCCCGGGCAGTCCACGTGCGCGTAATGGCGCGTCGGCGATTCGTATTCCACGTGCGCCGTCGAGATCGTGATGCCACGTGCCTTCTCTTCCGGCGCCGCGTCAATCGCGTCGTATGCCTTGAATTCGCCGCCGAAACGCTCAGCACCCACCTTCGTCAGCGCCGCCGTCAGCGTCGTCTTGCCGTGGTCCACGTGGCCAATCGTGCCCACGTTGACGTGCGGCTTGGTGCGTTCGAACTTACCCTTTGCCATGTCTCAAACCTCTGAAAGAACGTTGTTGTAAAGGAGGAAGACCTTATCAGGCCTTCTTGATGACCTGCTCGGCGATGTTGTTCGGCGCCTCAGCGTAGTGGTCGAACTCCATCGTGAACGTTGCGCGACCCTGGGTCAGCGAGCGAATAGTGGTCGCATAGCCGAACATCTCGCCAAGCGGCACCATCGCATTAATGGTCTTGCCCGACGGCGTGTCGTCCTGGCCCTGCAACAGACCACGACGGCGACTCAGATCGCCCATGACGTCACCGACATAGTCTTCCGGCGTCACCACCTCGACCTTCATGATCGGCTCGAGCAGAACAGGATCTGCTTTGCGGAAGCCTTCCTTGAAGCCCATCGAAGCAGCAATCTTGAACGCCGTTTCGGAGGAGTCAACGTCATGGTACGAACCGAACACCAGCTTGCACTTGATGCCCACGACCGGGAAGCCGGCGAGCGGGCCGCTCGTGATGGTCTCACGCAAGCCCTTCTCGACCGCCGGAATGAATTCCTTTGGAATAACGCCGCCGGTAATTTCGTTGACAAAGAGGAAATCGTCCTTGACGTTGGAGTCTTTCTTATCCTCCTCGGTCATCGGCGACAGCTCGAGCACGACGTGGCCATACTGGCCCTTACCGCCCGACTGCTTGGCATGCTTGTAATCGGACTTCACGTCGCTCTTGCGGATCGTCTCGCGATAGGCGACCTGCGGCTTGCCGACGTTGGCTTCGACGTTGAACTCACGCCTCATGCGGTCAACGATGATGTCCAGATGCAGCTCACCCATGCCGGAGATGATCGTCTGACCAGACTCTTCATCGGTACGCACCCGGAAAGACGGATCCTCGGCAGCTAGACGACCCAGCGCGATACCCATCTTTTCCTGGTCGGACTTGGTCTTCGGCTCGACGGCCATCGAAATCACCGGCTCCGGGAACGTCATGCGCTCCAGGGTGATCACGTGGTCCTGCGAGCACAGCGTATCGCCCGTCGTCACATCCTTCAGGCCGACCGCTGCGGCGATATCGCCGGCGCGAACTTCCTTGATTTCCTGACGCTCGTTCGCGTGCATCTGCAGGATACGGCCGATACGCTCCTTGCGTGACTTGACCGGGTTATACACCTGGTCACCAGCATTGAGCGTCCCCGAGTAGACGCGGAAAAACGTAAGCGAGCCGACGAACGGATCGGTCATGATCTTGAACGCCAGCGCGGAGAACGGCGCGTTGTCATCGGCGTTGCGAGTCGCTTCCTTCTCGTCCTCATCCACGCCGGCAACCGGGGGACGATCAGCCGGCGACGGCAGCAAGTTCACCACCGCGTCGAGCATCGCCTGGACGCCCTTATTCTTGAACGCCGTACCGCAATAGACCGGGATGATCTCACTGGACAGCGTACGCGCACGCAGACCACCGACAATTTCTTCCTCGGAGAGGTCGCCCTCCTCCAAGTACTTATTCATCAGATCTTCGGTCGCCTCTGCAGCCGCCTCGACCATGAAGCTACGGGCCTCATCAGCCTTGTCCTTCAGGTTTGCGGGGATGTCCTGGTATTCAAACTTCATGCCCTGGGACTCCATGTCCCAGACGATGGACTTCATCTTGAGCAGGTCGATCACGCCCTCGAAGTTGTCCTCGGCGCCGATCGGCACCTGCATCGGCACCGGGTTCGCACCCAGGCGCGCCTTCAGCTGCTCGACCACCTTGTAGAAATTGGCACCCGTGCGATCCATCTTGTTGACGAACGCAAGGCGCGGCACATGGTACTTGTTGGCCTGGCGCCAAACGGTTTCCGACTGCGGCTGCACACCACCCACGGCACAAAGCACGAACACGGCACCATCGAGCACGCGCAACGAACGCTCCACCTCGATGGTGAAGTCTACGTGCCCAGGGGTATCGATGATATTGAAGCGATGCTCAGGCAGAGACCGATCCATACCCTTCCAGAACGCCGTCGTCGCCGCCGACGTAATGGTGATACCGCGCTCCTGCTCCTGCTCCATCCAGTCCATGGTTGCCGCACCGTCATGCACCTCGCCAATCTTGTGACTGACGCCGGTGTAGAACAGGATGCGCTCCGTGGTGGTGGTCTTACCGGCATCGATGTGGGCCATGATGCCGAAGTTGCGGTAGCGCTCGATGGGGGTGGTGCGTGCCACGGTAGTAACCTCGAATCTGTACTTTGCTTACCAGCGGTAGTGCGAGAAGGCCTTGTTAGCCTCTGCCATACGATGCGTCTCTTCGCGCTTCTTGATCGCGCCACCGCGATTCTCGGAAGCCTCGAGCAGCTCGGCGGCCAGCTTGCGCGGCATCGAGGTCTCGCCACGCTTGCGGGCGGACTCGATGGCCCAGCGCATGGCCAGCGCCATACGACGACCGGCGCGAACTTCGACCGGCACCTGGTAAGTGGCACCACCCACGCGGCGGGACTTCACTTCGACCGCAGGGGCGATGTTATTCAGCGCCTTTTCGACCAGAGCCACCGGCTCGGCGTGCTTCTCGCCGAGGTGGTCAAGTGCACCGTAGACGATGCTTTCGGCCACGGACTTCTTGCCGCTCTTCATCACCATGTTGATGAAACGGGCGATCAGCTGGCTGCCGTGCTTCGGGTCCGGCAGGACCAGGCGGGCGGGATGGGAACCTTTACGCGACATATCTCGTGTCCTCTAACTTTTTAGCTCTTCGGGCGCTTGGCGCCGTACTTGGAGCGCGCCTGGCGGCGCTTGGTGACGCCGGCGCAGTCGAGGCTGCCGCGCACCGTGTGGTAACGCACGCCCGGCAGATCCTTCACACGGCCGCCGCGAATGAGCACCACCGAGTGCTCCTGCAGGTTGTGGCCTTCGCCACCGATGTAGCTGATGACCTCGTAACCGTTCGTGAGGCGCACCTTGGCAACCTTACGCAGGGCCGAGTTCGGCTTCTTCGGGGTGGTCGTGTAAACGCGCGTGCAGACGCCGCGACGCTGCGGGCTATTCTGCAGAGCCGGCGAAGCACTCTTATAGGTCTTCGGGCTGCGGGACTTGCGCACCAACTGGTTGATAGTCGACATGCGGTACTTTTCCTGAGAAACATAAAGGCAGACCGAACCAGCTCGGTCTGCCAAGAAGCGGGAATTTAACATGGGCAGCTTGCCACAGACAAGCTGACGCCCCTGCCATCCATGACTCGAACACGAGGCGCAATCCCTGCGCCTCATTTCGTATGTCAGCGAGCAAGTCCCTGACGGGGCTTACTCCACACCATTGTCGCTACCGACGGTGGCTTCCGCGAAGGAGACCGGGGACGCGGTGCCGGAAAGGGTTTCCAGCTCCGCGGCGGTCAGACCGCCTTGGCGACGACGCTGCGCGTGGTACGCCAGACCCGTACCTGCCGGGATGAGACGACCGACGATAACATTTTCCTTCAGGCCCCGCAAGGTGTCGCGCGTGCCACGGACGGCCGCTTCCGTAAGGACGCGGGTCGTCTCCTGGAACGAGGCCGCCGAGATGAAGGACTCAGTTGCCAACGATGCCTTGGTAATGCCGAGCAGCACCGACTGGAACTCCGTCGGACGCTCGCCGCGAGCCATGGCGCGCTCGTTTTCCGCACTGATACGGACACGCTCGACTTGCTCTCCGCGGAGATAGTGACTCTCACCCGGCTCGGTGATTTCGACCTTACGCAGCATCTGACGAATGATCGTTTCGATGTGCTTGTCGTTGATCTTCACACCTTGCAGGCGATAGACGTCCTGGATTTCCTTGACCAGGTACGAGGCCAGCGGCTCAACACCCAGCAGGCGCAGGATGTCGTGCGGATTCGGCTCGCCGTCCACCACGGTTTCGCCCTTCTCCACGTGCTCGCCTTCGAACACGATGACCTGACGCCACTTGGGAATCAGCTCTTCGTGCTCGTTACCCTCGGAGTCCTTGATGATCAGGCGCTGCTTGCCCTTGGTGTCCTTGCCGAAGCTGACCACGCCGGAGCGCTCGGCCAAGATCGCCGGCTCCTTCGGCTTGCGGGCTTCGAACAGGTCGGCCACGCGGGGCAGACCACCCGTAATGTCGCGGGTCTTCGACGTTTCCTGCGGGATACGTGCCACCACGTCGCCCACGCCCACCTCGGCGCCGTTCTGGATCGACACGATCGCGCCGGCCGGCAGCATGTACTGCGCAGGCACGTCGGTGCCCGGCAGCTTGAGCTCGCGCCCCTTGCTGTCTTCCAGACGGACGATGGGACGCAGATCCTTCGCCGCGGTACCGCGACGCTTCGGATCCGTCACCACCGCCGATTCCAGACCGGTCAGCTCGTCGGTCTGGCTCTGCACGGTGACGCCATCGATAAAGTCGATGAAGCGCACGGTACCAGCCACTTCCGACACGATCGGATGGGTATGCGGATCCCAGTTAGCGACCGTCTGGCCAGCCTTGACCGGATCGCCGTCCTTGACGGTGATCGTGGCGCCGTACGGCACCTTGTAACGCTCACGCTCGCGGCCGTTGGCGTCGATGACCGAGACCTCGCCCGAACGCGACACCGCCACCAGGTGACCCTGGGCATGCTGCACGGTCTTGAGGTTGTTGAACTTCAGCGTGCCGGTGGTCTTCACCGTCACGTTGTCCACGGCAGCCGCTCGCGAAGCCGCGCCACCGATGTGGAACGTACGCATCGTCAGCTGGGTACCCGGCTCACCGATGGACTGCGCGGCAACCACACCCACGGCCTCGCCCATGTTGACCAGGTGACCACGGGCCAGGTCGCGTCCATAGCACAGCGCGCACACGCCATGGGAGGCCTGGCAGGTGATCGGCGAACGCACCTTGATCGACTGCACGCCGGCCTTGTCAAGCTTCTCGACCAGCGCCTCGTCCAGCAAGGTGTCGCGGGTAACGATCGGCTGATCGTCATCGCCGGGGGCATAAACGTCCTCGACCACTACACGGCCCAGCACACGATCACGCAGCGGCTCGACCACGTCGCCGCCCTCCACGATCGGTTGCATCATGACGCCCTCTTCCGTACCGCAGTCCATGGACGTGATCACCACGTCCTGGGCGACGTCGACAAGACGGCGGGTCAGGTAACCCGAGTTGGCAGTCTTCAGCGCCGTATCCGCCAAGCCCTTACGGGCGCCGTGCGTCGAGTTGAAGTACTGCAGCACGTTCAGGCCTTCGCGGAAGTTGGCCTTGATCGGCGTCTCGATGATCGAGCCGTCCGGGCGGGCCATCAGACCGCGCATACCGGCCAACTGACGGATCTGGGCGACCGAACCACGAGCGCCGGAGTCAGCCATGATGTACAGCGAGTTCATCGACTTCTGCGCGACAGTCTCGCCCTTGGCATTGGCGACCTTCTCGGTACCGATACCGTCGATCATCGCCTTGGCCACGAGCTCGTTGGTGCGCGACCAGATGTCGACCACCTTGTTGTAGCGCTCACCGGCGGTCACCAGGCCCGACTGGTACTGCTCCTGGATCTCGACGACTTCCTTCTCGGCCTCTTCCAGGATGCCCTTCTTCTCAGCCGGGATGATCATGTCATCGATGCCGATCGAGATACCGGCGCGGGTGGCGAAGCGGAAGCCGGTGTACATCAGCTTGTCCGCGAAGACCACGGTGTCCTTCAGGCCCAGCAGGCGGTAGCTGGAGTTGATCAGGCGCGAGATGGCCTTCTTGGTCAGCTCGGTGTTGGCCAGCGTGAACGGCAGCCCCTCGGGGAGAATCTCGGCCAGCAGCGCACGCCCCACGGTCGTATCGACCAGGGACAAGGAGCTGCTGCGCGTACCGTCCTCGGCAATATGCGCCTGCTTCATGCGCACCTTGACCTTCGCGTGCAGCTCGACTGCACGGTTGTCATAGGCGCGACGCACCTCGGAGATGCTGGAGAACACCATGCCGGTGCCCTTCGCATTCACGAGCTCGCGGGTCATGTAGTACAGGCCCAGCACCACGTCCTGGGTCGGCACGATGATCGGTTCACCGTTGGCAGGCGACAGGATGTTGTTCGACGACATCATCAAGGCACGGGCTTCCAGCTGTGCCTCGATGGACAGCGGGACGTGCACAGCCATCTGGTCACCGTCGAAGTCCGCGTTGAACGCGGTACAAACCAACGGATGCAGCTGAATCGCCTTGCCTTCGATCAGCACCGGCTCGAACGCCTGGATGCCCAGGCGGTGCAGCGTCGGCGCACGATTGAGCAGCACGGGATGCTCGCGGATCACGTCCTCGAGAATGTCCCACACCTGCGATTCTTCGCGCTCGACCAGCTTCTTGGCAGCCTTGATGGTGGTCGCTTCGCCGCGTGCCTGCAGCTTGGCGAAGATGAAGGGCTTGAACAGCTCAAGCGCCATCTTCTTGGGCAGGCCGCACTGATGCAGACGCAGCGTCGGGCCCACCACGATCACCGAACGACCGGAGTAGTCCACGCGCTTGCCGAGCAGGTTCTGGCGGAAGCGGCCCTGCTTGCCCTTGATCATGTCGGCCAGCGACTTCAGCGCGCGCTTGTTCGTGCCGGTAATGGCACGGCCGCGGCGGCCGTTGTCGAGCAGCGCATCGACCGACTCCTGCAGCATGCGCTTCTCGTTGCGCACGATAATGTCGGGCGCATTGAGCTCGAGCAGACGCTTCAGGCGGTTGTTACGGTTGATGACGCGGCGGTACAGGTCATTGAGGTCGGAGGTCGCGAAGCGGCCACCGTCCAGCGGGACCAGCGGGCGCAGGTCCGGCGGCAGCACGGGCAGCACAGTCAGCACCATCCACTCCGGACGGTTGCCAGACTCCAGGAACGCCTCGATCAGCTTCACGCGCTTGGTGAGGCGCTTGAGCTTGGTCTCGGAATTGGTAGAAGCGATCTCTTCCTTCAGACGCACCACTTCGCCCGGCAGGTCGAGCGACTTCAACAGCTCGTACACCGCCTCGGCGCCCATGCGCGCGTCGAACTCGTCGCCGTGCTCCTCAACCGCTTCGAGGTACTGGTCCTCGCTGAGCAGCTGGCCGCGCTCCAGCGCGGTCAGGCCCGGGTCGATCACCACGAAAGCCTCGAAATACAGGATGCGCTCGATGTCACGCAGCGTCATGTCCAGCATCAGGCCGATGCGGGACGGCAGCGACTTGAGGAACCAGATATGCGCGGTCGGGCTAGCCAGTTCGATGTGGCCCATGCGCTCGCGGCGCACCTTGGCCAGCGTCACTTCCGTGCCGCACTTCTCGCAGACCACGCCGCGATGCTTCATGCGCTTGTACTTGCCGCACAGGCACTCGTAGTCCTTCACGGGACCGAAGATGGCGGCACAGAACAGGCCGTCGCGCTCCGGCTTGAAGGTGCGGTAGTTGATGGTCTCGGGCTTCTTGACCTCACCGTACGACCAGGAACGGATCAGCTCCGGCGACGCCAACGCGATCTTGATCGAATCGAAGTCCGGCGTCGTGCGCTGCTGGTTGAACAGATTGAGCAAATCTTTCATTGCATAAGCTCCTGTAACCCGTGGGTTACTTGATCTCTTCCAGGTCGATGTCGATACCGAGCGAGCGGATTTCCTTCACGAGCACGTTGAAGGACTCCGGCATGCCCGCCGCCATCTCGTGGTTGCCGTCGACGATGTTCTTGTACATCTGATTACGGCCCTGCACGTCGTCGGACTTCACCGTCAACATTTCCTGCAGGGTGTAAGCCGCGCCGTAGGCCTCGAGCGCCCAGACTTCCATTTCGCCGAAACGCTGACCGCCGAACTGCGCCTTGCCGCCCAGCGGCTGCTGGGTGACGAGCGAGTAAGGACCCGTGGAGCGCGCGTGCATCTTGTCGTCGACCAGGTGGTTCAGCTTCAGGTAGTGCATATAGCCCACGGTCACCGGGCGATCGAATGCTTCGCCGGTACGGCCGTCGAACAGCGTGGTCTGGCCCGACTCGGGCAGATCCGCAAGCCGCAGCATTGCCTTCAGCTCAGCCTCTTCCGCGCCGTCGAACACCGGCGTAGCCATGGGCACGCCTTCCTGCAGATTGTTCGCCAGGGTGAGGATTTCCTCGTCCGTCAGCGACTTGAGGTCAACGTGCTGTACGGCGCCAGCGACATGATGGTTGTAGATCTGGTCGAGGAACTCGCGGATCTGCGCCACCTTGGCCTGAGCTTCGAGCATCTTCTGGATCTTCTTGCCCAGGCCCTTTGCAGCCCAGCCAAGGTGCACTTCCAGAATCTGACCGATGTTCATACGCGACGGTACGCCCAGCGGGTTCAGCACGATGTCGACCGAGGTGCCGTCCGCCATGAACGGCATGTCTTCGACCGGCACCACGTTGGACACTACACCCTTGTTACCGTGACGGCCGGCCATCTTGTCGCCCGGCTGGATGCGACGCTTCACGGCCAGGAAGACCTTGACCATCTTCAGCACGCCCGGCGCGAGGTCGTCACCCTGGGTGATCTTGCCCTGCTTCTCCTTGAAGCGCTTGTCGAACTCTTCCTTGTGGCGCTTGATCTGATCAGCCGCGCGCTCGAGGAACTCAGTGACGTCCTCGTCCTTGACGTTGATCTTGAACCAGTCGTCCTTCTTGAGCCCATCGAGATAGGCGTCGTTGATCTCCGTACCGCGCTTGAGACCGCCCGGGCCGCTGTTGGCGACTTTGCCGACCAGCTGCGTACGCATACGGTTGTAGATGGCGCCTTCCAGGATGCGGAACTGGTCATCAAGGTCCTTGCGGATCCGCTTGACTTCCATTTCTTCGATCTGCTTGGCGCGCTTGTCTTTCTCGATACCGTCGCGGGTGAAGACCTGCACGTCGATGACCGTGCCGTCCATGCCAGGCGGCACGCGCAGCGAGCTGTCCTTAACGTCCGACGCCTTCTCGCCGAAGATCGCGCGCAGCAGCTTTTCTTCCGGCGTCAGCTGGCTTTCGCCCTTCGGCGTGACCTTGCCGACCAGGATGTCGCCAGCCTTCACCTCGGCGCCGATGTACACGATGCCGGACTCGTCCAGGCGCGCCAGCGCCTGCTCGCCCACGTTCGGGATGTCCGCCGTGATTTCCTCGGCGCCCAGCTTCGTGTCGCGCGCAATGCAGGCCAGCTCCTCGATATGGATCGAGGTGTAGCGATCTTCCTGAACGACACGCTCGGAGAGCAGGATCGAGTCTTCGAAGTTGTAGCCGTTCCACGGCATGAAGGCGATCAGCATGTTCTGGCCGAGCGCGAGCTCGCCCAGGTCGGTCGACGAACCGTCGGCCAGCGTGTCGCCCTTCGCCACCACGTCGCCGACGTTCACCAGCGGGCGCTGGTTGAGGTTGGTGTTCTGGTTGGAGCGCGTGTACTTGGTCAGCGTGTAGATGTCGACGCCGGCATCGTTGTCACCGACTTCCTTCTCGTTTACGCGCACCACGATACGGCCGGCATCAACCTGATCGATCACGCCACCGCGCTTGGCCGTGACGATGACGCCCGAGTCACGCGCCACAGCGCGCTCGATGCCAGTGCCCACCAGCGGCGTCTGCGAGCGCAGCGTCGGCACCGCCTGGCGCTGCATGTTCGCGCCCATCAGCGCGCGGTTCGCATCATCGTGCTCGAGGAACGGCACCAGCGCCGCCGCGACCGACACGGTCTGCATCGGCGAGACGTCCATGTAGCCGATGTCCGAGGCAGGGCGCAGCTCGGATTCGCCACGGAAGCGGCACGACACGAAATCTTCGACGAAGCTGCCGTCCTTGTTGAGCGGCGAGTTCGCCTGGGCGATCACATGGTCGCCCTCCTCGATCGCCGACAAGTAGTCCACCTTGTCGGTGACCTTGCCGTTCTCGACCTTGCGGTACGGCGTCTCGAGGAAGCCGTACTCGTTGGTGCGGGCGTACACGGCCAGCGAGTTGATCAGACCGATGTTCGGACCTTCCGGCGTTTCGATGGTGCAGACGCGACCGTAATGCGTCGGGTGCACGTCGCGGACTTCGAAGCCCGCGCGCTCGCGCGTCAGACCGCCCGGCCCCAGGGCCGAGACGCGGCGCTTGTGAGTCACTTCGGACAGCGGATTGTTCTGATCCATGAACTGGCTGAGCTGCGAAGATCCGAAGAACTCCTTCACCGCAGCCGCCACGGGCTTGGCGTTGATCAGTTCCTGCGGAGTCAACCCTTCGGACTCGGCGAGCGACAGACGTTCGCGCACTGCGCGCTCGACGCGCACGAGGCCGATGCGGAAGGTGTTCTCCGCCATTTCGCCCACCGAACGCACGCGGCGATTGCCGAGGTGGTCGATGTCGTCCACGGTGCCATGGCCGTTCTTGATATCGATCAGCACCTTCAGCACGTCCAGGATGTCGGAGCTGTCACCCTGCGACTGCACCAGAGCCTGGGCTTCCTCTTCCTTGCGCTCGCCGAAGTACTTGAAGTCGTACAGCACGCCCGGGCCGACGATTTCCTTGCGGCCCACGCGGCGATTGAACTTCATACGGCCGACCGCCGACAGGTCGTAACGGTCGAAAGTGAAGAACAGGTTATAGAACAAGTTCTGCGCCGCGTCCTTCGTCGGCGGCTCGCCCGGGCGCATCATGCGGTAGATTTCCACCAGCGCTTCGAGCTGCGTCTTGGTGTTGTCGATGCGCAGGGTGTGCGAGATGTACGCACCGCGATCCAGATCGTTCACGTACAGCGTCGGCACCGTCTCGATGCCCGCCTTGCGGAAGTTCTCCAGCTGCTCTGCGGTGATCTCGTCATTGGCGGAAGCAAGCAGCTCGCCCGTCTTCGAATCGACGATGTCCACGGCCAGGATACGGCCGACCGGATAGTCATCCGGCACTTCGAGCGCCGTGATGTTCTCGGCCGCCAGCTGGCGCACATGGCGTGCGGTGATGCGCTTGCCAGCCTCGACCAGCACCTTGTCGCCCACGACCAGGTCAAAGGTCAGCGTCTCGCCGCGAAGGCGCTCAGCGACCAGCTCCAGCGTGGTGCCGCCCTTCTTGCCCAGATGGAACACATTGTGCTCGAAGAAGATGCTCAGCATCTCCTCGTTCGTGTAACCGAGCGCGCGCAGCAGTACCGTCACCGGCAGCTTGCGGCGACGGTCGATACGGGTGTACAGCGCGTCCTTCGGGTCGAACTCGAAGTCCAGCCACGAACCACGGTAGGGAATCACGCGGGCGGAGAACAGCAGCTTGCCTGAGCTGTGCGTCTTGCCGCGATCATGGTCGAAGAACACGCCCGGCGAACGATGCAGCTGGGAAACGATAACGCGTTCGGTGCCGTTGATGATGAAGGTGCCGGTCTCGGTCATGAGCGGAATCTCGCCCATGTAGACCTCCTGCTCCTTCACATACTTGACGGCCTTCTTGGAAGCCGGGCTGTCCTTGTCATAGATGACCAGGCGCACGGTCACGCGCAACGGCGCGCCGAAGGTCATGCCGCGGTTGCGGCATTCGCGCTCATCGAACGCGGGTTCGCCCAGACGATAGTCGACGTACTCCAGCGCCGCGTTGCCGGAATAGCTGACGATCGGAAAGACCGACTTCAGCGCGGCGTGCAGACCCTTATCGTCGCGCTGCTTCGGAGCGACGAATTCCTGGAGGAACTCTCGATAGGAATCGGTCTGGATGGTCAGCAGGTTCGGCACGCCCAGTACAGGGGGACGCTTGCCGAAATCCTTGCGGATGCGCTTCTTCTCGGTAAACGAGTAGGTCATGGTGGGTACCGCCTCGGTTCGCAGTGACGCCGGTGGTGCACACACCGGCTGAATGGAAAATGCTTGGATTCAAGGAATCGAGGATAGAGATTCGTCAAAGCGGCACAGCAGCCCGGTTTTCCGACTCTCCATGCTCCATTCCTCTCCCTCGCCTGCTAAAGCAGGCAAAGCCCGGGAGCTTTCGCTCCCAGGCTTGCTTGACGCTAGGTCAAACTGACGGCGCGCAAGAGCGCCGATTACTTCAGTTCGACCGTGGCGCCGACGGCTTCCAGATCCTTCTTGAACTTCTCGGCGTCGTCCTTCGAGACCTGCTCCTTCAGAACGCCACCGGCCTCGGTGAGGTCCTTGGCTTCCTTCAGGCCCAGGCCGGTGATCGCGCGGACAGCCTTGATCACGTCGACCTTCTTCTCGCCGGCGCTCTTCAGGATGACGTCGAACTCGGTCTGCGCTTCGGCAGCCGGGCCAGCGGCGGCCGGGCCGGCGGCCATCATGACCGGGGCAGCGGCGGACACGCCAAACTTCTCTTCGATGGCCTTCACCAGCTCCATCACTTCCATGAGCGACTTGGCGGCGACGGCTTCAACGATCTGTTCGTTGGTCAGGGACATGTTGATTTACCTCTGGAAATAGATTCAGTGTGAAAAAGCGTCGAACTGGGCGATCAAGCTTCGGCCGGAGCCGGGGCCGCCGCTTCGCCGCCACCCTGCTTGTCGGCCACGGCCTTGACAGCACGGGCGAACATGGCGGCGGGCTCGGCCAGCACACGGGCCAGCATGGCGAGAGCTTCTTCGCGAGTCGGAAGCGAGGCCAGCACGTCCACGTGGGCGGCCGGAAACAGCTTGCCTTCCACGGAGACCACCTTGGCCTTGAGCTTCTCGTTGCTCTTGGCGAATTCCTTGATCAGGCGCCCGGCAGCACCGGGCTCCTCGGTCGAGAACGCATACAGCAGCGGACCGGTCAGGGCGTCCTTGACGACCTCGAACTCAGTACCAGCCACGGCTCGCGAAGCGAGCGTGTTCTTGACGACCTTCAGATACACGCCGGTTTCGCGGGCCTTCTTGCGCATCGCGGTCATCTGTTCGACCGTGGTGCCCGCGTACTCGGCGGCGACCAAGGAGTGAGCCTTCGCGGCGATCTCTGCCAGTTCGGCGACTACTTCTTGCTTCTGAGACAGATTGAGAGCCATTGCACTCCTCCAATTGAACTCCGCTTGCGGCTCCTGCCGCCGGCGGTCCTGGGCGACGCCGTCCTTGACGTCGGGGGCCGGAAAGCCCCGGGTGTTGGCCATTCCAGAACAGAATCATTCCAGAAGGCAGCACCATCTACGCAGGCCAGATTCGCCAGGAACCCGATTAAGCGACCCCGCTAGCGACGACGGCGGTTCCTTGCCAATACGAGCTCCCTGCTCGTCGTCGTCGCGCGCTGATTGCGCCTGCGGTCTTTGACGGCGGCAACCGATCGTCGACCGATGCCTGCCCTCAAAAACATGCCCGTGCCGGACGTACCGGCACGGGACTAATGACTTACTTGGCCGAGGCCGCCAGGGAGGCGGTATCGACCGGAACGCCCACGCCCATGGTGCTGGACAGGGCGACCTTCTGCAGATACTGGCCCTTCGCCGTGGCCGGCTTGGCCTTCAGCAGGTCGGCGATCAACGCATTGAGGTTGTCGGCGAGCTGCGCGGCCTCGAAGTTGGCCTTGCCAATGGTGGCGTGGATGATGCCCGCCTTGTCGTTGCGGAACTTCACCTGGCCCGCCTTGGCGTTCTTCACCGCGGTAACGACGTCGGCCGTGACCGAGCCGTCCTTCGGATTCGGCATCAGGCCACGGGGGCCAAGCAGCTGACCCAGCTTACCGACCACGCGCATGGCGTCCGGCGTGGCGATCACACGACCGAAGTCGAGTTCACCCGCCTGCATGCGCTCGGCCAGGTCGTCCATGCCGACGGCATCGGCGCCGGCAGCCTTGGCGGCTTCAGCCTTCTCACCGGCGGGCACGAACACGGCGACCTTGATGGTCTTGCCGGTGCCATGCGGCAGCAGCGAGGAGCCGCGCACACCCTGGTCGGACTTCTTCGCATCGATGCCCAGACGCACCGCCACGTCCACCGACTCGGCGAACTTGGCCTTGGCGTTGTCCTTGACGATCTTCAGGGCTTCTTCCAGGCCATACACTTTGCCCGGCTGCACTGCCGCCTGGGCGGCCTTCATACGCTTCGTGAGCTTTGCCATGTCTTAGCCCTCCACCACCAGGCCCATGCTGCGCGCGCTACCGGCAATGGTGCGCACCGCAGCGTCCAGATCAGCAGCCGTCAGATCCGGCTCCTTCTGCTTCGCAACGTCTTCCAGCTGCTTGCGGGTGATCTTGCCGACCTTGTCGGTGTTCGGCTTGGACGAACCCTTGGCGACACCCGTGACCTTCTTGATGAGCACGGAGGCCGGCGGGGTCTTGGTGATAAAGGTGAAGCTACGGTCCGAATAAGCCGTGATGATCACGGGAATCGGCAGACCCGGCTCCATCTTCTGCGTGGCGGCATTGAACGCCTTGCAGAATTCCATGATATTCAGGCCGCGCTGACCGAGGGCGGGGCCCACCGGCGGCGACGGGTTGGCCTGGCCGGCCTTGACCTGCAGCTTGATATAACCGACGACTTTCTTTGCCATTGGATTTTCCTCGCGAGTTCGAGCGCCTTGCGGCTCCTCGCAGTGCACGTTCCATGGATGTGGGGAAGCCCGCGCTCCAGCGGACCCTGAAAAACGGACACGCCGAGCCAGACGCCCGGCGTGAACCGCATAGTTTAAGGAGCGATCAAATTTTAAGCAAGCCCCGTGCCGGGGCCAGGGATCAGGCCTTCTCGACCTGTCCGAATTCCAGCTCGACCGGGGTCGAGCGACCGAAGATCAGGACCGCGACGCGCAGCCGGCTCTTCTCGTAGTTGACTTCCTCGACCACGCCGTTGAAGTCGTTAAACGGACCGTCAGTGACGCGAACCATTTCACCCGGCTCAAACAGAACTTTGGGCTTCGGCTTCTCCACACCCTCGCGGACGCGGCTAAGAATGGCATCGGCTTCGCTGTCGCGGATGGGCAAGGGACGATCGGCCGTACCGCCGATAAAGCCCATGACCTTGGGCGTCTCCTTCACGAGATGCCAGCACTCGTCGTCGATGCGAGGTGCCTTGCCCTCGGTATCGGTCTCGATCTGGACCAGCACGTAGCCGGGGAAGAACTTGCGATCGCTGCGGCGCTTCTGTCCACCGCGCATTTCGATCACTTCCTCGGTAGGCACCAACACCTCGCCGAACTTCTCTTCCATACCGGCTCGCTGGATGCGCTCGACGAGCGACTTGCGAACCTGATTTTCGAAGCCCGAATAGGCGTGTACTACATACCAACGCTTGCTCATGCCCTTGACCTCACGAACCTAGCTTGAGCAGCCAGTCGAGCACGACCGACTTGAGGATGAGATCGATCACGCCAAGCAGCAGCGAAAGAACGATCACCACGACGATGATGATGCCGGTGGTCTTCAGCGTCTCATCACGCGCCGGCCAGACCACCTTGCGCATTTCGAACTGAGACTCGCCCAGGAAACTGCGCACCCGGCGCCCCAGGGCGGTCGTCGCCGCGATGGCCAGCGCCACCACGAGAGCGACCAGCACGCCGATCAGGCGGACCGAGGAAGGGACGTTAGCGTCGTTGCTGAACCAGGAATAGGCGAAAACGCCACCAACCAGCACCAGCGCGGCCAGCACCAGTTTGGCGATGTCGGCGGCACCCGCCTCCTTGACGTTGGCACCCTTGGGCTGTTCTGCCTTGGTATTCATGCGCAGCGATCGGATAGGAGCAGACAACCGGGCCCCGAAGCCCCCGTTGTCACTCGCCACCCGTCTTAGGTCCTCGGGAAGGTGGCACGCCAGGAGGGACTCGAACCCCCAACCTGCGGTTTTGGAGACCGCTGCTCTGCCAATTGAGCTACTGGCGTACGTTTGATGAAATCGATGAAGCCGCACGCTTGCGTGCCGCGAGATGACGCCTTCGCATCACGAGAGGAAGGAATCCCTCCTCCCATATCCCGCAGCCCGCGCAGCGGGCGACTTCCAATCGTACTACTTACTTGGTGATCTTGGCGACGACGCCGGCACCGACGGTGCGGCCACCTTCGCGGATCGCGAAGCGCAGGCCGTCCGTCATCGCGATCGGCGCGATCAGGGTGACCTTCATCTTCACGTTGTCACCCGGCATCACCATCTCCACGCCTTCCGGCAGCTCGATCGCGCCGGTCACGTCGGTGGTGCGGAAGTAGAACTGCGGGCGGTAACCCTTGAAGAACGGCGTATGACGGCCACCCTCGTCCTTCGACAGCACGTACACCTCGGCCTCGAACTCCGTGTGCGGCGTGATCGAACCCGGCTTGGCCAGCACCTGGCCACGCTCCACGTCGTCACGCTTCGTGCCGCGCAGCAGCAGACCCACGTTGTCGCCCGCCTGGCCCTGATCCAGCAGCTTGCGGAACATCTCCACGCCGGTCACGGTCGTCTTGGTCGTCGGACGGATACCGACGATCTCGATTTCCTCGCCCACCTTGATGATGCCCGTCTCCACGCGACCGGTCACCACCGTGCCACGGCCCGAGATCGAGAACACGTCTTCCACCGGCATCAGGAACGGCTTGTCCAGCGTACGCACCGGCTCCGGAATGTACGTGTCCAGCGCTTCCACCAGCTTGATGATCGCCGGCACGCCAATGTCCGACTGGTCGCCTTCCAGCGCCGCACGCGCCGAACCCACGATGATCGGGGTGTCGTCGCCCGGGAACTCGTACTTCGACAGCAGCTCGCGCACTTCCATCTCGACCAGCTCGAGCAGCTCCTTGTCGTCCACCATGTCCGCCTTGTTCAGGAAGACCACGATGTACGGCACGCCGACCTGGCGCGACAGCAGGATGTGTTCACGCGTCTGCGGCATCGGGCCGTCAGCGGCCGAGCACACCAGAATCGCGCCGTCCATCTGCGCCGCACCCGTGATCATGTTCTTCACGTAGTCGGCGTGGCCCGGGCAGTCCACGTGCGCGTAATGGCGCGTCGGCGATTCGTATTCCACGTGCGCCGTCGAGATCGTGATGCCACGTGCCTTCTCTTCCGGCGCCGCGTCAATCGCGTCGTACGCCTTGAACTCGCCGCCGAAACGCTCAGCACCCACCTTCGTCAGCGCCGCCGTCAGCGTCGTCTTGCCGTGGTCCACGTGGCCAATCGTGCCCACGTTGACGTGCGGCTTGGTGCGTTCGAACTTACCCTTTGCCATACGCGCTAAACCCCGATGGAGTCAGATAAAGAAAAAAAGGAAGGCGATAACCGCGGAGACCAGCGAAGTGGTGCTCATGACTGGAATCGAACCAGCGACCTCTTCCTTACCAAGGAAGTGCTCTACCGACTGAGCTACATGAGCACGAATCACCCAGAACGAGATCAATGGAGCGGGAGACGGGAATCGAACCCGCACCATCAGCTTGGAAGGCTGAGGTTCTACCATTGAACTACTCCCGCCCTGCGCGGAACTCGTCTGGTGGAGGGAGGTGGATTCGAACCACCGAAGGCGTAAGCCAGCAGATTTACAGTCTGCCCCCGTTGGCCGCTTGGGTATCCCTCCAACAAAGAACGGCTATTGTGTGTATCAGGCCTCGATCTGTCAACACCTGAACACCGAAAATCTACGCATCGAAAGCGCGCATTTTACGCTATGGCGCGAGAGCGCTCAGGCATCCGAAACATGTCCGGCGTCGATGAGCTGCTCCATCTCCTTGGATAGATCCATCAATCGCTTTGCCTGAGCCTGAAGCTGGCGTTCTGCGTCGTTGCGGGGTTCCCATGTGGGCACGGGCGTGGGCTTGCCGTCCGGGCTATCCAGGGCCACGAACACCATCACGCAACTCGTTGCCAGGCGATGCTCCCCCTTGCGCAGGTCGCGCGCCAGGACGTCGACCGCCATGTGCATGCTCGAACGTCCCGTATGAATCAGGCGCGCGCGCACCGTCACCAGGTCGCCGATGAGGATCGGCGCGACGAACTGGATGCCGCTTACCGACGCGGTAACGCAATACGCTCCGCTCCAAGCCACGGCGCAGGCATAGCCCGCCTGATCGATCCATTTCATCGCCATACCGCCGTGGACCTTGCCGCCGAAATTCACATCGGTCGGCTGGGCGAGGAAACGGAAGTTCACTTCGTGCTGCAGGCCTGGCATGGGCACTCCGACGGTTCAGGGGCGCTCATTATGCCCACTCCGGCGCCAGTGCCGGCTGCCACCTCGCGTAAACACCATAGGTGTGGTCAGCATGCCGCCAGGCGAGGGACGCTCGGCACCGACGGGCGAAAAGCCAAGTTGCAGGTAGATGGGTACGGCGCACCGCGACGCGTTCAAGGTAAAGCGCCGGGTTCCCGCACGCCGCACGGCGTCGCGCATGGCGCACATCCAAAGCCTGCGCCCAATGCCCTGCCCCTGATGTCGCGTCCCGACAAAAAGCTGGACGAGATGGCAGTCATCCCGCATGGCGGCAACGCCGACCAGCGTCATCCCCATATAGGCCAGATGAAAGCGCTGTCCCTCCTCCATTCGCGCACGAATTGCCCGAGCGCCGAGCCTTTTCAGCAACGCCCGTCCGGCTGACTGGGGCTGGTCCGGCAGCACCCATCGACGCGCCACCCGCCTGACCAGCACCCCGATAGCCGCAGCGTCCTGGGGACGCCCCAACCGCAAGCGCAGCGCACCAGCCCTTCCGGACATTTGCCCACCCCTCTCCGCACATGGAGCCGCAGTCTGCCACCGCGAGGTGCCCTGTCGGCAGGCACAAAAAAGCGGCGGCTACCCGTCGGTGCCGCCGCCCCTGAGCCAGCCCAGCCAGCTGGCCGCGTCAGACGTTAAACAGGAAGTGCAGCACATCGCCATCCTTGACGATGTAATCCTTACCTTCCTTGCGGAGCCGGCCGGCAGCCGCGGCGCCCGCCTCGCCCTTGTACTGGATGAAATCGTCGTAGGAGACGGTTTCGGCACGAATGAATCCGCGCTCGAAGTCGGTATGGATCACACCAGCCGCCTGCGGCGCCGTGAAGCCGCGCTTGATCGTCCACGCACGGACTTCCTTCACACCCGCCGTGAAATAGGTCTGCAGATTGAGCAGCTTGTAGCCCGCTCGGATCACCCGGTTCAGGCCCGGCTCTTCCAGCCCCAGATCCTTCAGGAATTCGTCGCGGTCGGCGTCGTCGAGCTGCGAGAGCTCCTCTTCGATGGCCGCACAGACCGGCACGACCTCCGCACCTTCATCCATCGCGCGAGCCCGCACGGCGTCCAGGTGCGGGTTGTTCTCGAAGCCGTCTTCGCGAACGTTCGCGATGTACATCAGCGGCTTGAGGGTGAGCAGGAACAGGTCGCGCACCAGCGCCTTCTCCTCCTCGTCCAGCCCCAGGCTGCGTGCGGTCTTGCCCTCATTGAGGCCAGCGGCAAGCTTCTGCAGCACCGGCTTCTTGGCCAGCGCCTCTTTGTCGTTCGCCTTGGCAGCGCGCTCGGCGCGGTTCAGCGCCTTTTCCACCGAATCCAGGTCGGCCAGGGCTAGCTCGGTGTCGATGGTGTCGATGTCGGCGATCGGATCGACCTTGCCTGCCACGTGCACGATGTCGCTGTGCTCGAAGCAGCGCACCACGTGGGCGATCGCATCGACCTCGCGGATGTGCGCGAGGAACTTGTTACCCAACCCCTCGCCCTTCGAAGCGCCCGCGACCAGGCCCGCGATATCCACGAACTCCACCGCCGTGGGAATGACCTTCTGCGGATTGACGATGTCCGACAGCGCCTGCAGGCGCTGGTCCGGCACCGGCACGACGCCCACGTTCGGCTCGATGGTGCAGAACGGGAAGTTGGCAGCGGCGATGCCCGCCTTGGTCAGCGCGTTGAACAGGGTGGACTTGCCGACGTTAGGCAGGCCGACGATGCCGCATTTGATGCCCATGGAAGATCCGCGATTGGGGAATGGAAACGGGAGATTGTAAGGCCTGGAGCCAGGCCCTGCGGCCTTACCTGGCCGGCGTATGCAACTGTTGCATGGCCTTGTCGAACTGGCCGGACACGGCCAGCGGCAGCACGTCCAGCGCGCGCCCGACGCCGTCCAGGATGGCATCCTCGTCCTTGGCGGACGGGCGACCGAGCACCCAGGGCGTCACCTTGTCCTTGTGCCCCGGGTGGCCGATGCCGACGCGCAGGCGGTGGAACTTGGCATGCCCGAGGTGGGCAATGATGTCGCGCAGGCCGTTCTGTCCGCCATGGCCGCCGTCGAACTTCAGCCGCACGATGCCGGGATCCAGGTCCAGCTCGTCGTGGGCGACCAGGCATTCGGCCGGCTCGATCTTGTAGTAGCGCAGCGCCGAAGCCACGGCGATGCCGCTCTTGTTCATGAAGGTGGCAGGCTTGAGCAGCCATACCGGCTCGCCGCCGATGCGCACCTTGCAGGTTTCGCCGTGCAGCTTGCCGTCGAAGCCCCAGCGCTCGCCTTGCGCCGCTGCCAGGGCGTCAACAAACCAGAACCCGGCGTTGTGCCGGGTTCGGAGATATTCGGCACCAGGGTTACCCAGTCCGACAATGAGGCGCAGACCCGCCATGGATAGCCGGCAAGCACGCGGCGTCCGCCCGCACCGGGAAGGCGCGGGCGGACGTGCGACTTACTTCTTGGCGTCCTTGCTGGCCTCGGCCGGGGCGGCCTCGCCTTCGGCCGGAGCCTCTTCGACTTCTTCCTTCACCGTGTTGGCAGTGACCACGGCGATGTCGTGATCGGCACCCAGGTGCAGGGCCGGGATTTCCACGCCCTTCGGCAGCTTCAGCTGCGACAGGTGCACGATCTCGCCCGGCTTCAGTGCAGCCAGGTCGAGCTCGATGAACTCCGGCAGGTCCTTCGGCAGGCAGGACACTTCCACTTCGGTCAGGTTGTGCGAGATCACCACGCCGGAGGTCTTGCCGGCCGGGGACTTCTCCTGGTTCAGGAAGTGCAGCGGAACGTTGACGCGAACGGCCTCGTTCTCATTGATGCGCAGGAAGTCCATGTGCAGCATCTGCTGCTTGAACGGATGCTTCTGCCAATCGCGCACCAGCACCTTCTGCACCTTGCCATCGATGTTCAAGTCGAGCACCGAGGAGAAGAACCACTCGTTCTTGGCGGCAAGCAGGATGGTGTTGTGGAAGATCTGGATGCTCTGCGGGGGCTGGCCCGCGCCGTAGACGACGGCCGGCACGAAGTCCGCACGACGCAGGCGGCGGCTCGCACCTTTCCCCTCGTCCTTGCGGCTCTCGGCCTTGATTTCATGAATCTGTGCCATGTTGGCGATTCCTACTTCAGGTTGTGATCCGCCTCGCGGCGGCTGGGTTGACTCCCTCGCGACCAAGGGAGCCGGAAACTTTCGAGTGAATAGGGAATAGGGAATAGGGAATAGGGAATCGAGGTTGCGCTTTGGCTTGTCCGATTCTCTATTTCTCTGTCCCCGATCCCCGTCCAATCAATCCACGTAAAGCGAGCTGACCGATTCGCCGAACGCGATGCGGCGGATGGTCTCCGCCAGCAGCTCGGCCACCGACAGCTGGCGGATCTTGGCGCAGGCCTGGGCTTCCGGGCGCAGCGGCAAGGTGTTGGTGACGACCAGCTGGTCGAGCTGGGAGCCTTCGATGTTGCTGATGGCGGCGCCGGACAGCACCGGATGCACGCAGTACGCCACCACCTTGCGCGCGCCGCGCTCCTTGAGCGCTGCCGCAGCGGCGCACAGGGTGCCGGCGGTATCGACAATGTCATCGACCAGCACGCAGGTCTTGCCATCGACGTCGCCGATGATGTTCATCACCGTGGCCACGTTGGCCTTCGGGCGGCGCTTGTCGATGATCGCCAGGTCCGCATCGTCCAGCCGCTTGGCCAGCGCGCGGGCGCGCACCACGCCGCCGACGTCCGGGCTCACCACAATCAGGTTGTCCATCGAGTGGTTGCGCCAGATGTCCGCCAGCAGCAGCGGCGAGGCATAGACGTTGTCCACCGGAATGTCGAAGAAGCCTTGGATCTGGTCCGCGTGCAGGTCCACCGTGAGCACGCGGTCCACGCCGATGGTGCCGATCATCTTGGCGACCATCTTGGCCGTGATCGGCACACGCGCCGAACGCGGGCGACGATCCTGCCGGGCGTAGCCGAAGTAAGGCATCACCGCCGTCACGCTGGCCGCCGAGGCGCGCTTGAGCGCGTCCACCAGGGTCAGCAGCTCGAACAGGTTCTCCGCGCTCGGCGCGCCCGTCGGCTGGATCACGAACACTTCCTGCCGACGGACGTTCTCCTCGATCTCGATCTGCGTCTCGCCGTCGCTGAAGCGACCGACCAGCGCCTTGCCTAGCGGCACGCCCAGCCGCTGGGCCACATCTTCGGCCAAGGCGCGATGCGCGTTACCGGTGAAGAGCATCGGGGTGGACGTGTCCACGGTCATTGCGGTGAGCCTTTGGCCATCTCGTTATCAATGGCTGGGGCGGTAGGATTCGAACCTACGCATGCGGGAATCAAAATCCCGTGCCTTAACCAGCTTGGCGACGCCCCAGTGTGTTCTTTGGCTCCGACCGGCCGCTTTCGCCGCCGCACGGAATCCGACCTTCCGGCTCAGGCGCCGCCGCGGTGGCGCGCCAGTGCCTCCTGCAACGGGGAAAGCGCCACGCCGGCGGCCACACAGGCCGTGAATTCCGGCGGGCACTGCTCGGCTACGGCTTCCGCGCGGTCCGGCGACCGTGTTTCGAGGAACACGCAACCGCCGCTGCCGGAAAGCCTCGCCTGGCCGAACCGACCGAGCCAATCCAACGCTGCAGCGACCCGTGGATGGCGCGTGCGTACGACCGGCTCGAAGACGTTTTCGGCTGTTTCGCCCGAAGCAAAGGACGAAATTGTGGCTGGCGGAGCATTTCGTGTCAATTCAGACGCTTGAAAAAGCGCCGCGGTAGGCACGTGCTCGTGCGGATCCACTACCACGTACCAACGCCTAGGTAACGCGATCGGCTGCAGCCGCTCCCCCACGCCTTCGGCCCAGGCCGAGCGTCCCCGGACGAACACCGGGACATCCGCGCCAAGGCGCCGCCCCAGCTCGGCCAGCTCGTCCTCCGGCAGGCCCGTACCCCAGAGGTGGTCGAGCGCCACCAGCACCGAGGCCGCATCCGAGCTGCCGCCACCCAGGCCGCCGCCCATGGGGATGCGCTTCTCCACCTCGATGTCCACGCCGGCGCCCGCCGGCGCATGCGGCTGTAGCAGGCGCGCGGCGCGAACGACCAGGTCGGCCTCCTCCGGCACGCCCGGCACCTCGGTCGGCCGGCGGATCTCGCCGTCATTCCGGACCCGCAACCGGATCTCGTCGCCCCAATCGAGCAGCCGGAAGACCGTCTGCAGCTCGTGATATCCGTCCGGGCGCCGCCCGGTGATGCGCAGGAACAGGTTCAACTTGGCCGGCGCCGGCCAGACCGTCCAGTCCGCTGCGCCGGGCGGCGGCAACGGGCGGCTCATGAATACCCGCAGGTCGTCGGGAAAGCCGTTCTCCCGATCGCGATCGCGTGCGAAGGCGAAAGCCGGCTCGCGCTTGTCCACCTCAACGAAGCCATGCTTCGCATAGAACGGCGCATTCCAGGGCACATCGCCCAGGGTACCCAGCGTGATCCGCCGGTAGCCCGCGGCACGGGCCCAGGCGCAGGCGTGCTCCAGCAGCGCCGCGCCGATGCCCCTGCGCCCCCAGGCCGGCAGCACGTCGATCTCCGCCACCCCGATGTCGACGCCGCTCTCGGTGTCCAGCCACACGAAACCCACTGGCGCCCCGGAGGCGTCATCGCATGCCACCCAGACCAGCCCGCGCTCGATGCCCATCCGCACCGCCTCAGGCGGCATGGTCACCCGGGCATAGAACGGCCAGGCGCGGTGCCCCCGGAACAGCTCCATGGCGGCGCGCTCGATGGCGCAGAGCGCCTCGGCCTGCCCGGGTTCGGCGCGGGCGATGTGATAGCTCATGTCGGTTCCGGCTGGCAGCCGTGCGGCCGCGGGGCGGCAAAGCCTACCCCAAGCAGCCGCGGCGGGATTTCACTGGAACGCCCAAGACTCGATCGACAACCGCACCCGGTACGGCGGCTTCTCTGCGAAGACCTTCTTGGGAACAGGCGGCTGCCGGACGGCATCCCACTCGCGGTAATCGACGCTCCAGCCGTCCTGCTGCAGCAGCGACGGCAAGCGATCCGCGCCGAAGCTGAGTTCGGCCGGGCCGCCATCGGCGCGCAGGCCCAGCACCCAGGCGCGCAGATCGCGCAGCGGCACCTCCCAACCCAATGCCTTCGACATCAGGGATTCGGCATCCGGCCCGCGCAGCGGCCCGCCGTCCAACCCTTCCAGCAACGCGCCTTCCGGCCCGCCGCTCAGCCGGAAGCTCTTGCCGACCACCGGCGAACGAACGGTGAACTCGTAGCGCTCGCCATCCTGGGACCAGTTGAGCGTGCCACTGCCGCCGTCCTTGCCGTCGGACACCCCGAGCTTGCCTTGCAGGACCCAGTGATCGGCGCCCGACAGCAGGCGTTCCCGGGCTTCCTGCTCCTGCAGGAGTGCGGCATCGCCCTTGACCCGGACCACCGGCGCAGGCACGCAGGCGGCAAGCAGCAGCGGCAAGGCCGCCGCGAGGATGCGCAGACATGCCTTCATGGACTCAACCGCTTCAGCGTGTCGCGGAGCGTTTCGCTCTGGGGATCGATACGGCGCACCTCGTCGAACAGGCGCTTCGCGTCGGCCTGGCGGCCCTGCTTCCACAGCACCTCGCCAAGGTGGACGCCGACGTCGGCGTCCTTGCGCGTCTGCCAGGCGGCGCGCAGCGTTTGCTCCGCCTGATCGAGGTGGCCCAATCGATACTGCAGCCAGCCCCAGGAGTCGGCGATGGCCGGGTCGTCCGGCTTGGCCGCGCGCGCCGTCTGGATCAGGCGCTCCGCCTCGGGAAGGTCGCGATTGGCATCGGCCAGCGTGTAGCCCAGGGCATTGGTGGCATCGATATCGTCCGGCTTGATCTGCAACAGGCGACGGAAGTCGGCCACTGCCTTGTCGATCTGGCCGGTTTCGGCATACGCCAGGCCGCGTCCGTACAGCAGCTGCGGATCGTCCGGCACCACCTGGAGAGCTCGACTGAACGCGGCCTCGGCCTGAGCGAACTTCTGCTCGTTCATGTACAGGCTGGCATCGACCTCATAGGCGCGGCGCAGCTGCGCCGGCTGATCGAGGTAATCGGTCTGCATCTGCGACAGCAGTTCGTGCGACTCCGGCGTGCGCCCCATCTTGTGCAGCAACACGGCACTGCGCAGGTCGGCATCGAAGGCATGCTCGTCTTCGTCGGCCACCTGGCTGTACCAGTCCAGGGCCTCGTCGTCCTTGTCGAGCATCTCGGCCAGCGTGCCCAGGAGGAACGCATTGGAGTCGCGCACGTCATGCGGCGCGCGCTGCAGTTGGGCGTAGATGCGGCCGATCGCCTTGGTGTCGTTGGCGCGCGCGGCCAGGGTCGCGCGCAGGCTGTAGGTGTCCGCGTTCTGCGGACCGCCGTCGAGCACCTTGGACGCGGCCGCGTAATCGCCGGTCTGCCCCAGCAGCGTCGCGTACGCCAGCCGCAACCCGACATTCTTCGGCTCGCGCCCGAGCGCCTTCTGGAACAGGGCCTGCGCGCCGGCGCGGTCGCCGTTGCGGTACTTCAACTGGCCGGCCCAAGCGTAGGTTTCTGCGCTGTTAAAGCGCTTGATCGCCGCATCGGCCAGCTGCTGCGCATAAGCATGCCGGCCCAGTTTGTCGCCCAGTTCGCTCATGGCCAGCCAGGCCTGCGGATCGGCCGGCAGGCGTTGCGGCGTGGCCAGCGATTCGAGCAGTTGCGCGGCCACGGCCGAGTCGCGGCTGCCCAGCAGGGCGCGGCCGAACTGGCGCCAGGCATCGGGGTCGCCGCTGGACACGAGCTTTTCGAGCTGCCTGCGGGCTTCCTCGGTATTGCCCTGGTCCAGGGCCACCTGGGCCCGGGCCATGGCGAGGTCGGCCGGCTTGGCGCCGAGCTGCTGCCAGCGCTCGATGGCCTGGTCCGCGAGCTGACTATCGTGCAGGGCGGTCGCGAGCTCAGCGGCCTGCCCGGCGACGCGGGGGTCGGCACTGAGACGCATGGCCTTGCCATAGGCTTCGGCCGCGGCCTTGAGGTCGCTGCGCGCGATCGCCATCTCTCCGGCCAGCAGTTGGGCCGTCAGGTCGTGGTCCGCATCCGGCGTGACCACGGTCAGGTGGTCCAGGGGCTGCGCCGGCGCCGGCTTGGCGGCCTCGCGTCCCGGGGTCACGGTGGCACAGCCGGCGACTGTCGCCAGAACCACCCCATAAACCGCAAAATGCCGCAGTTGCTTGAACTTGGCCAACCTGCTCAGCACACTATTCTCCGTTCATCCGTCATTTACAGCCGTCGTCGCCTGGGGAACGGCCGGTGCCGCGGCTAGTGTACGCCGCCGGGTGCCTGCCGCTTCCAAACGCCTCTCACCATGCCGCTGATCGCCCTAGGGCTCAATCACCTCACAGCGCCGGTCCAGTTGCGAGAGCAAGTGGCGTTCGACGCGTCGAGCGCCGAACACGCCTTGCAGGAGCTGACCCGCGAGCCCGGCGTGGAAGAGGCGATGATCCTTTCCACCTGCAACCGCACCGAGCTTTACGTCAGCGTCGCCGCCGGCGCCGAAGGCGTGCCCCAGGCATGGCTCGGGCGACACCATCAGCTGACTCCCGGCAGGCTCGACGAGTTCCTCTACCGCCATGACGAGGACGACGCCGTCCGCCACATGTTCCGCGTGGCGACCGGCCTGGACTCGATGGTGCTGGGCGAACCGCAGATCCTCGGCCAGGTGAAGGACGCGTATCAGCTCGCGCGCGACGCACAGGCCCTGCGCGCGCCGATGGACCGCCTGCTCCAGCACACCTTCGCCGTGGCCAAGCGCGTGCGCACCGATACGCGCATCGGCGCGCATACCGTGTCGGTGGCATTCACCGCCGTGCGCCTGGCCGAACAGGTCTTTGCCGACCTCAAGCAGGCCTGCGTGCTGCTCGTCGGCGCCGGCGACACCATCGAACTGGCCGCGCGCCACCTGGCCGACAAGCAGGTCCGGCGGCTCATCGTCGCCAACCGCACGCTGGAAAACGCCCAGGAACTGGCCAGCCGCCACGGCGGCTACGCCATTGGCCTGCACGACCTGCCCCAGCACCTGGCGGAAGCCGATATCGTCATTTCGTCCACGGCGGCCCGCCAACCGATCGTCACGCGCCCGATGGTGGAGAAAGCCATCGGCGCACGCCGCCGCAAGCCGATGTTCATGGTGGATATCGCGGTGCCGCGCGACATCGAGCCGGCCGTGGGTGAGCTGGAAGACGTCTATCTGTATGGCATCGACGACCTGCGCCAGGTGATCGACGACAACCGCCGCTCGCGCGAAGCCGCCGCCCGCGAGGCCGACGCCATCATCGACCTGCAGGTGGAACGCTACATGGCCTGGCGCCGCGCGCTCACGTTGCGCAACCCGGCCGTGGACATGCGCCAGCATGCGGAAACCTACCGCGACGAAGTATTGGAGAAGGCGCGCGCCATGCTGGCCCGCGGCAAATCGCCGGACGAGGCCCTGGCCTTCCTCGCCAATACGCTCACCAACAAGCTGCTGCACCACCCCAGCGCCCGCCTGCGCGAGGCCGCGCTCGCCGGCGACATGGATCTGCTGCACGCAGCCGGTCGCCTCTACGGGCTGGACGAGAAGGACCCGAATACCGGAGCCTAGCGGGCCCGCCCCCGCCCCACACCGGCCTCAGGCCACGCTCCGGTCACTCGCCTTCCCGTTCCGATGACGCCATCCATCCGCCACAAACTCGCTTCCCTCGCCGAACGCCACGAAGAAGTCGGCCTGCTGCTGGCCCAGCCGGATGTGCTCGCCGACGGCGCGCGCTTCCGCGACCTCTCGCGCGAGTACGCCCAGCTCGAGCCGCTGGCCACGGCGCTGCGCGAACATGACCAGGCCGAACGCGAGCTGGCCGAATCGCGCGCCATGCTGGCCGATCCGGACATGCGCGAACTGGCCGCCGATGACGTGGCGCGGCTGGAAGGCCGCCTCGC
This sequence comes from Dyella sp. BiH032, assembly GCF_031954525.1. Taxonomy (NCBI): domain Bacteria; kingdom Pseudomonadati; phylum Pseudomonadota; class Gammaproteobacteria; order Lysobacterales; family Rhodanobacteraceae; genus Dyella; species Dyella sp. BiH032. The sequence continues at coordinate 1,534,165 of NZ_CP134867.1, read as the reverse complement.
CGAACTCGACGGCGCATTGCAGATCCTGCTGCTCCCCCGCGACCCGCGCGACGAAGCCAACCTCTTCCTGGAGGTGCGCGCAGGTGCCGGCGGCGATGAAGCGGCGATCTTCGCCGGCGACATCTTCCGCATGTACGCGCGCTATGCCGAACGCCAGGGCTGGCACGTGGAAATCCTCAGCGAGCACCCTGGCGAGCATGGCGGCTACAAGGAAGTCGTCGCGCGCGTCGAGGGCAAGGGCGCGTTTTCCCGGCTGAAGTTCGAATCCGGCGTGCATTGCGTGAAGCGCGTGCCGGCCACGGAATCGCAGGGCCGCGTCCACACTTCCACCGCCACGGTGGCGGTGCTGCCCGAAGTGGACGACATCGAAGACGTCGAGATCGCGCCTTCCGACCTCAAGATCGACACCTTCCGCGCCTCTGGCGCCGGCGGCCAGCACGTCAACAAGACCGATTCGGCCATCCGCATCACCCACCTGCCCAGCGGCATCGTGGTCGAGTGCCAGGACGAACGCAGCCAGCACAAGAACCGCGCCCGCGCGATGAGCCTGCTGAAGGCGCGCTTGCTCGACGAGGCGCAGTCCAAGCAGGTGGCCGAACAGGCCGAATCGCGCCGCCTGCAGGTCGGCAGCGGCGACCGCAGCCAGCGCATCCGCACCTACCGCTACAAGGACAACCTGGTCACCGACCATCGCGTCGGCCTGGACCTCTACCGCCTGCCCGAGATCATGCAGGGCGACCTCGACGAACTGCTCGGCGTGCTGCTGCGCGAGCACCAGGCGGACCAGCTCAAAGCCCTCGCCTGAGCAGGCTGGCCGGGCTGCCTACCGCATCACGCACCCGGCGATTGGCAGTAAAGACAGCGTGCGCTAGCTTGCGCGGATGAAGCAGGCTTCACGATCCGAACTCCTCGCCCTCCGTCATCAACTGGTGCGTCTGCTCGACCGCGGCGACGCGGCCGGCGCGGCGGCGCTCGCCGCCGGCGCGCGCCCCGATTTCCCCCAAGACGCGGAAGTCGCGCGCCTGCAGGGCGTGGCGCTGATCCAGCTGGGCCGCCATGCCGAAGCGCGGGAGGCGCTTCAGACAGCCGCCGGCCTGGCGCCGGACAGTGTGGAGGTGCAGTGCAATCTCGCCAGCCTGCTGCTGGAGGAAGGCCAGGTGGACGGCGCCATCGAGACGCTGCGCCAGGCCCTGCGCCGACATCCCGGCCACGCTGCCATCCTGATGCTGCTCGGCCATGCGCTGATGTTCGCCGGCAGGCATGCCCAGGCCCGCGAGTCCTACGCCATGGCGACGCATGGCGCGCCCCAGCACGCCGGCCTGCGCCTCAACCTCGCCGCGGCGGAGCTGGAGCTGGGCAATCTGCCGCAGGCCGCCCAGCATGCGGACGAAGCGCTGCAGCTGGCGCCCGACGACGACAGTGTGTTCGCGCTGCGTGCGCGCATCCTGCACGCCCAGGGTCGCATCGATGATGCCGCCGAAGCCTGGCTGCAGGCCGAGCGCCGCGCACCCGAGCACCCGCTCTACCCCTTTCATGCCGGCGTGCTGCTGGACGACGCCGGCGACCTGCCCGGAGCCGCGGCTGCGTTCGAACGCGCGCTGCGGCTGGACGCCGCCTCCGGCGCAGCGCTGGCCATGCTGGTCTTCGCGCGGCGCCGCCTGTGCGACTGGCACGATCTGGACGAACTGACCCAGCGGCTGCATCGCGCCGTCGCCGAAGGTCGCGATGGCGTGCTGCCGTTCGCCTTCCTCGCCGAAGACGCCGGCGCCGCCGAGCAACGCCGTTGCGCGGCGACGTTCGCCGCGGGCGTGGAGAAGCAGGCCGCCCCGCTGCGCCAGGCGCTGGAGTTTGCGCCGCGGCAACGGAACGCCGGCGAGCCGCTGCGCGTCGGCTTCGTCTCCAACGGCTTCGGCGAGCGGCCGATCGGACAGCTCACCGTGGATCTGCTCGAGCGCCTGGGCGACGAACGCGTCGACGTCCACCTCTTCTGCCTCACGCCCGACGACGGCGGCCCGGTGCGGCGACGCCTCGCCGCGGCACCGGTCACGGTGCACGACGTCGCCGGTTCGCCGCCGCCGGAACTCGCCCGGCGGATCCACCAAGCCGGCATCGAAGTGCTGTTCGACCTGCGGAGCTACGGCGGCGGCGCCAACAGCGACCTTTTCGAGTTCCGTCCGGCGCCGGTGCAGGTCAACTGGTTCGCGTACCCCGCGACCGCCGGCACGAGCTGGACCGACTATGTGTTGTCCGACGCGGTGGCGCTGCCGGCGACCTTGCGCGAAGGGTTCAGCGAGAAAGTCGTGCGGCTGCCGCGCTGCGCGATCCCGTTCGACGGCTCGTCGGCGATGGGCGAACCGCCTTCGCGCGCCGACTGCGGCTTGCCGGCGGAAGGCACGGTCTTCGCAAGCATCCACGGTCACCACAAGCTCAATCCCGCGGCGTTCGCGCGCTTCATGCTGATCCTGCAGCAGGTGCCCGGCAGCGTATTGTGGCTGCTCGCGGGAGCGCACGGTGCGGACGATCGCCTGCGTCGCGCCGCCGAGCTGATGGACGTGGCGCCGGAACGGCTGATCTTCATGCCGCGGCTCCCGCACGCCGAGTACGTGTCCTGGCTGCGGCAGGCGGACCTGTTCCTGGACACGCTGCCGTGCACCGCCCAGTCCACCGCGCTCGACGCGCTGTGGGCGGGCTGCCCGGTGCTCACCTGCCTCGGCCGCACGCTGGCCGGCCGGCAGGCGGCCAGTGTGCTGTTCCACGCCGGGCTGCCCGAACTGGTGGCCGACGACGAGGACGCTTTCATCGCCATGGCCGTCCACCTCGGCAACGACCGCGACGCGCTGGCCACTCTGCGCCGTCACCTGCACGACGTGCGCACGAACAACCCTGTATTCGACATGGCCGGCTTCGCGGCCGATTTCCGCCGCGCCGCCCAGGCCATGGGTGCGCGGCATCGCATCGGCCGGCCGCCGGCCGACCTGGATCTCTAGCGGGGAGGAATGCCCATGGGCAAGCCGGACAAGCGCTATCGCAAGACCATGGAAGACCTGCAGATCGAGCTGGCCGGCCTGCACCGCTGGCTCAAGCGCAGCGGCCATCGCGTGGTGGTGATCTTCGAAGGGCGCGACGCGGCGGGCAAAGGCGGCACCATCAAGGCCATCACCGAATCGATGGACACCCGCGGCTACCGCGTCGCCGCGCTGGGCAAGCCTACCGACATCGAATCCGCGCAATGGTACTTCCAGCGCTACGTGCAACACCTGCCTTCCGCGGGCGAGCTCGTGCTGTTCGATCGCAGCTGGTACAACCGTGCCGTGGTCGAGCCAGCCATGGGCTTCTGCACCGAGAAGCAACGCGAGGCCTTCCTGCGCGCCACGCCGCACTTCGAGAAACTGCTCGCGGACGATGGCATCACCCTGGTGAAGTACTGGCTGGCGGTGGACCAGCGCGTACAGGAAGAGCGTTTCGCCGAGCGCGCCGAAGATCCGCTCAAGCGCTGGAAGCTCTCGCCGGTGGACATGGCCTCGCGCGAGAAGTACGAGAAGATCGGCCGGCTGCGCGACGAGATGATCGAGCGCACCCACCGCCCTTATGCGCCGTGGTTCGTGGTGGACTTCAACGACCAGAAGCGCGGGCGCATCAATCTGATCCGCCATCTGCTGGAACACGTCCCGCGCAAGGAAGAGACCATCCCGGAAGTGAAGCTGCCCAAGCTCAAGCGCAAACCGCAGCGCGAGAACGTCACCGGAAAAGCGCTGTGGGTGCCGGACAGCTTCGACGGCGAATGAAGACGCGCGGCCGCTAGCCCGTCCGGAAATCCCCCGGCGCCGCGCCGGACCACTCGTCCCGCGCGACGTGGTCGACGCGCGCGGCCGCAGGGCCTTCCCACAGCCAGCGTTCCAATACCGCGATCGCCTCGGCCTCGCCGCAGGCCAGCACTTCCACGGCGCCATCCGGCAAGTTCCTCGCGTAACCGGTCAGGCCCAGCGCCCGCGCCTGCTCGCGGGTGCTGGCGCGATAGAACACGCCCTGCACCCTGCCGCTCACCCGGAACAGGACCGCGGCCATGGCGCGCCTTACTTGCCCAGGCCGGTGGCCTCGCCCAGCGAAGCCTCGGTGACCGGCCCGACGAAACGCTTTGCCACCTTGCCGTCCGGGCCGATCAGCCAGGTGGTGGGCAGCCCGCGCGGCTCGTCGAAATCCTTCACCGGCTTGTCCAGCGTCACCTGGGCGATCGGGTAGCTCACCGGATGCTTGGCAAGGAAGGCCTGGATGTCGGCCTTGTCTGTGTCTTCGTAGGCCAGGCCGATCGCCGCGACCTTGTCCTTGTGCGCGGCGACGAAGCGCGAGATGTCCGGCATCTCCTTGATGCACGGCACGCACCACGTGGCCCAGTAATTGACGATCACGTACTTGCCGCGCTCCTGCGCCAGGTCATACGGCTTGCCGTCCAGCGTGGTGACTTTCAGCGTCGGCTGCGCAGGCATCGCGGCATGCGCGGCCGGCGCGCCGAGCGCCACGGCGGCGGCGAGAGCGAGGGCGGTGAAACGGTTCATGCGGCCACTTCCTTCGAGGGAGAGGTGTCTTCGGGGGAGGTTGCGGGGAATACCCGGTCGAGCGTGGCGTCGAGCGTCTGGGTGAGCATGGCCGCCGTCGAGCAGAGCAGCTCGAGCAGCTCCTGCGGCAGCCGGATGCCCAGCGCCTGCGCTTCGCCGGCCGGATCCAGCGGGAGACGATACCCCGCATAGCGATACACGCGCAGCAGGTCCGTGGCATCGAGGCTGCGGCTGAGCAGCCAGCCGCCCGATTCGCTGCGCTGGATGAGGTCCGCCCGCTGCAGGTCCGCGAAGAATGCGCCGATCGAGCCGCTGCGCAGATACGGTTCCTCCAGGCGCACGATCGCCGGATCCACGCTGTAACCCTTGCGCTGCGCGTCCACGAAATGCCGCAGCACCACCATCAGGCCCAGGAATTCCGAGCCCTCGGGCAGGCATTCGGTGGGCGCCTGGTATTCATAGGCGGAAATGGAGGCGGCGATCGAGGCGCCGAGAATCACGATGATCCACGAGAGATAGATCCACAGCAGGAAGATCGGCAGCGCCGCCAGCGCCGCGCCGTAGATCTGCTGGTAGGTCTGCGCATGCCGCACGAACATCGAGAAGCCCCAGCGCGCCAGCTCGAACAGCAGCGCGCCCAGCAACGCACCGATCGCGGCGTGCTTCAACGACACGGGCCGGTTCGGCACCACCACGTAAAGCAGCCACAGCGTGATGAAGGTGACCACGAACGGCAGGGCATTCAGCAGATACACCCCGAAGCCCATGCCCGCCGCGTTCCGGATCAGCGGCAGCGCCGTCACGTAGGAACTGGCCGCCAGCCCGCCCACGACCAGGATCGGCCCGAGCGTGAGCGCGGCCCAGTACAGCAGCAGCCGCGACGCCCAGCTGCGGGGCTGGTGCACGCGCCAGATGCGATTGAGGCGATCCTCGATGCTGACCATCATCGAGATGGCGCTGAACAGCATCACGATCACGCTGATGCCAGTGAGCTTGCTGGCATTGTCCGCGAAGGCCAGCAGCGCGTTCTTCACTGTCTCCGCGGCCGCAGGCACCAGGTTGAAGACGAAGTTGATGAGCGTGTTGCGCCATTCGGCGAACACCGGGAACGCGGAAAACATCGCCAGCACCGCCACCACCAGGGGCACCAGCGACACCAGCGTCGTGTACGACAGCGCGCCCGCGGTCTCGAAGCACTTGTCGTCGATGAAGCGCTGCCACAGGAAGCGGCTGAAACTGGTGGTGCGGTCGCGGTCGATACGCCAGGCCATGCGAGTCCTCTTCGGCAGCCGTCGCCGCTCGTGGCGGCCTCGTGGGCGGGCGGCATGATGGACGGAACGGAACGGTACACTACCCGATCCGCACCGAACGCCCCAAACCGCGAGCCGCGCGCATGAACCGAGACATCCTGGTCCTCTACTACAGCCGCAGCGGCCATACAGCGCGCCTGGCACGGCTGATCGCGCGCGGCGTGGAGGAAGTGCCCGGCATGCAAGCCCGTCTGCGCCAGGTGCCGCCGGTCGCGCCGGTGACCGAAGTGGCACAGCCGCCGGAACCGGAGGAAGGCGCGCCGTACGCGAGCCGGCAGGACCTCATCGACTGCGCCGGCCTCGCCCTGGGCAGCCCCACGCGCTTCGGCAACATGGCCGCACCGCTGAAGTATTTCCTCGACGGCACCGGCGCCGAATGGGCCAGTGGCGCGCTGGCCGGCAAGCCGGCGGCGGTGTTCACTTCCACCAGCACCATGCATGGCGGACAGGAATCCACCCTGCTGAGCATGGCACTGCCGCTGCTGCACCATGGCATGCTGCTCGTCGGCGTGCCGTATACGGAAGCCGCGCTCACCGCCACGCTCAGCGGTGGCACGCCCTACGGCGCCAGCCACGTCGCCGGCCCGCAGGGCGACAACGCCATCAGCGAGCACGAACGCGAGCTGGCCCGCGCGCTGGGCCGCCGCCTGGCCGAGGTGGCGCGCAGGCTGGGGGACGGCGCATGAACGCACCGGCCGTCCCGGCCGCCTACCGGATCGGCCTGGCCGCCTGGGCCGGATTGGCGCTGCTGCAGTTGATCTGGCACGGCTGGCTGTTCCCGGGGCAGCTGCTCCCCGTGTGGGCCGTGTTGCTGATGACCGTGGTTCCCCTGCTGCTGCCGCTGCTCGCGCTGCGCCGCGACGTGCGCCGCGCCTTGCTGTGGGTCGGCATCCTCAGCCTGTTCTACTTCTGCCACGGCATTTCGGAAGGCTGGACGTCCTCGAGCGAGCGCTGGCTGGCACTGGTGGAAATCATCCTGACGCTGCTGCTGATCGGCGCCCTGGGCGCGGGCGTGCGGCGCCGGCCGGCCGGCTGAAGCTGCCACCGGCTCTACAGAGGCCGAACAAGCGCAGGCCTATACTCCGGGGGCATTTCTCTGCCCAGGGAGGGCCGCATGGGATTCCTGCAAGAAGCGCCGCAACTGGCGCATCCGTACCGCGACGATCGCCTGCTCACCGATCTGCTCGACCGCGCGCTTCCCGCAGACCGGCGCGCCGCGATCGAGCCTGACCTCGACGCGCTCGGCGATTACGCGCGCCTGGCCTGGCGCCGCGTCTGCGCCACCACGCGGCGCAAACCGGTACTCACCCAGTGGGACGCCTGGGGCCGACGCGTCGATCGCATCGAACTCACGCCCGCCTGGCAGGAAGGACCACTGCTCACCACCCGCCACGCGGTACTGGCCGCCGGCCACGAGGCGCATCCGTGCGCGCGCCTGGAAGAATTCGCGCGCGTCTACCTCTACCACCTCGCCAGCGAGTTCTATACCTGCCCGCTGGCGATGACCGACGGCGCCGCCACGGCCCTGAAAGCGTCGGGCAACACCGCGCTGATCAAGCGCGCCCTGCCGCACTTCCTCAGCCGCGATCCGGCGACCTTCTGGCTGAGCGGCCAGTGGATGACCGAGAACGCCGGCGGTTCCGACGTCGGCAACACCGAGACCGCGGCCCGACGCGACGCCGACGGCCAATGGCGCCTGTACGGGCGCAAGTGGTTCAGTTCCGCCGTGGTCGGCGAGGCCGCGCTGGCGCTGGCCCGCCCCGAAGGCGCCGGCGCAGGGCCCGGCGCGCTGGCGCTGTTCTACGTGGAGACCATGGACGACAGCGTGCGCAAGCCTGAACTTGTCATCGACCGGCTCAAGGACAAGCTCGGCACCCACGAACTGCCCACTGCGGAAATCCACCTGGAAGGCCTGCCCGCGTGGCCGGTCGGCGACCTCGCGCACGGCGTGCGGCAAGTCGCCCCGATGCTCAACGTCACGCGCACCTGGAACGCCATCTGCGCCGTCGCCAGCATGGCGCGCGCGCTGCAGCTGGCGCGCGACTACGCGCGGCGGCGCCAGGTCTTCGGGCGCCTGCTGGCCGAGCAGCCCCTGCATGCGCGCACGCTCGCCGGCATGCAGGCGGAATTCGAAGCCGCTTTCGCGCTGGCCTTCGAAGTGGCGCACCTGCTGGGTCGCGTCGAACAGCAGACCGCGACGCCCGACGAAGCCGCCCTGCTCCGGCTGCTCACCCCGCTGGCGAAGTTGTGGACCGGCAAGCTGGCGATCCAGCTGTGCTCGGAGGCCCTCGAATGCTTCGGCGGCGCGGGCTACATCGAGGACACCGGCCTGCCGCAGCTGCTGCGCGACGCGCAGGTCTACGCCATCTGGGAAGGCACCACCAACGTGCTTTCGTTGGACAGCCTGCGCGCACTGGCCGGCGCGGCGCCCGGCGCCCTGCGCACGAGCGTGGGCCACTGGCTGGCCGACGGCGACGACATGCACGCCGCCAGCGTCATTCAATGCACCCTGGACGCCGCGATGCGCTGGTTGGAAACCCACGGCGCCGAACGCGATGCCCTGGAAGCGGGCGCGCGCGGCCTCTCCATCACGCTCGCCCGCTGCACGGCCGCCGCACTGCTCGCGCGACAAGCCGCGTGGGCCAAGCGTCAACGCGGCGACTTGCGTCCCGGCGCGGCACTTCGCCGCTTCATCAGCCACGGACTCGACCGGCTGGACAACCTGGACGCGGCAGACACGGTATTGCTGGCTTAAAGAACACGGGGAACATCAGTGTGGATTGGCGTCCGGGGCAGCCGCGCCATCCCCGTTCCCCCTTCCCCGCCCTTAAACTACCCCATCCCCATCACGGCCTTCTCCCATGCAGCACCTGACCATCGTCACCACCGGCGGCACCATCGACAAGATCTATTTCGACGACAAGTCGGACTACAAGATCGGCGCTCCGCAGATCGGCGAAATCCTCGGCCAGCTCGGTGTCGCTTTCCAGTTCGACGTGATCCCGATCCTGCGCAAGGACAGCCTGCATATGGGCCCGGAGGACCGCGTCCTGGTGCGCTCCACCATCGAGGCGCAGCCGCATCGCCACGTGCTGGTCACGCATGGCACCGACACCATGGTGGAGACCGCGCGCGAGCTGGCCAGCCTCAAGGGCAAGGTCATCGTGCTCACCGGCGCGCTCAATCCCGCTCGCTTCCAGGGCTCGGACGCGGTGTTCAACATCGGCTGCGCCGTCGGCGCCGTGCAGACCCTGCCCGATGGCGTCTACATCGCCATGAACGGCCGCATCTGGGATCCGCTGAAAGTGCGCAAGAACCGCGAAGCCAACCGCTTCGAGGAAGCGTAAACATCGCAAGTTGAGGTTCGCCTATGGCTCACCCCAACCCACATCGAAAAGAAAAGGGGCCCGGTCGTCGACCGGGCCCCTTTTTCACTTTCTCACTGCACGTTGAGGTTGACGTCGTCCAGCACGAACGAGGTCTGCAGCGAGCTGTCCTCGGTGCCCGTGAACTTGATGGTCACGGTCTGGCCGATGTACGCGCTCAGGTCGAAGGTCTTCTGCGCATAGCCCGACCCCGCATTGAGGTTGGAGTACGTCGCCAGCGTCTTCAGCACCGTGCCGCTGCTGTTGAGCACCTGCACGTTGAGCTTGTCGTACGCGGTCGAGGTGGTGGTCTCGGCCGTGTCGACGTGCAGGTAGAACGTCAGCGTCGCGGAGGCCTTGCCGCTGGGGATGGCCACCGATTGCGAGACAGTGTCGGTATGGCTGCTGCCGTAGCCGTCCAGCCAGGTGAACCAGGTGCCGCCATGCGCGGTTTCGCCGCTGCAGCCGCTATTGCTGCACAGTGCGCCGGAGCTGATCGACCACGGTGAGGCCGTGCCGGTCTCGAAGCCCGGGTTGCCCAGCAGCTGGGTCGCGCCGCCGCCGCTGCCGCTGACCGTCACCGACGAGCTCTTGGAGCTGGTCTTGCCGCTGGTGCTGTCGGTCACCGTCTCGGTCACCGTGTAGGTGCCGGCGGCCGCGTAGGTGTGGCTCGGGTTGGTGGCGGTGGAGGTGCCGCCGTCGCCGAAAGTCCACGAGTGCGAGCCAATGGTGCCGCCGCTGTCGGTGGAGCTGTCGGAGAAGGTGGCGGTCAGGCCACTGGTGACGAAGCTGAAGTTGGCCGTCGGCGTGCCGCCGGTGCTGCCGCCGGACACCCAGTTCGCCGCCGCATAGGCATTGAGCTTGGCGATGTCCAGGCTGCCAAAACCGGTGGTGTAGTCCCAACCGGTGCCCGCGTTGTAGCCGTAGCCGTTGTAGCCGTTGTTACCCGACGTCACGTCATGCAGCAGCTCGGGATGGTTCGGGAAGTCGCTGTAGAACTTCGAAGTCGGGAACGGCAGCGCATTGCCGTTGGCCGACTGCAGGCGCGCCCACACGCCCACGAAGATCGGCGAGGCCAGGCTGGTGCCGCCAATGGCATACGTACTGCCCTGGTAGACGATCTGCGCACCGCTGGACTGCGCCGCGTCGAACGCCACGTCCGGCAGCACGCGCTTGGTCACCGAGGAACCCAGCGCCGCGGTCTGCCAGCTCGGCGCGGTCTCGAACGAGCTGACGCCGCCGCCGGTCGCCCACAGGCGCTTGCGCGTATCCGTGGAACTGACCGTCGCCAGGCCTTCGTTCCACACCGTCTCGCCAGCCCAGGTCGTGCCATTGGTCGACAGCGTGGTGCCGCCCACCGCGACCACGTAAGGCGAGGCCGCCGGCTCGCTCACCGAGTAAGAGCTGAGATTGGCCGTGACCGTGCCGGACGAGTTGGTCAGGATGCCGCCCTGCGATTCGTACACGCCCTCGTCGCCCGAGGAGATCGAGAAGGTCTGGCCCTGCGCCACCGCCTGCTGGAACACATTGTCGTCGGCGGCCTGGGTGCCCGCGTTGTGCGCGGCCGTCTCGTCCTCGCCCAGCGACACGTTGACCACCTTGACGACGTTGTCCGTCACCGCCTTGTTGTAGGCCGCGGTGATGCCCGCGTCGGTGAGCGAAGCGTTGTTGGTGCCGTTCGCGGCGGTATAGAAGATCAGCGTCTGCACGCCGCCGGTGGTGCCGACGATGGTCTGGCTGTCCAGGTTCCACTCGCCGTCGGCATCGGTGTCGTCCCACAGCGTGGCCGTGCCCACTTTCACCGTCTGCGTGGTCGTGGTCGGCAGGCCGGCGTTCGTGGTGAAGGTCTTCAGGTCGTTGATGGTGGTGGTGGTGGAACCCCAGGTGATGATGCCGACCTTGGTGTTGGAGGCGGTCGGCGTGCTGCCGGCGTCGTAGATCGCCGGGAAATCCTTCGGGTTGTGGCTGGTGACGCTGGCGGTGGTCGCATTGGGATGGATCTCGGCCGGGGTCAGCTCCCTCAGCACGTGGTGCATCGTGTGCTTCACGCTCACGTCCTGCAGGCCCAGCACCGCCTCGACGGTGTCGCCCAGCGCGGCCGGCACCTGCACTTCGCCGTCATTGGCGATGCGCTGGCGCCCGCGGAACTGGAACTGCTTCATGGTGGTGCGAAAGGCCGCCTGCACGTGGCCGGCATTGCCGTCCGCCTCGACCAGCAGGTTGTTCGGCGACACGGTGATGTTGTTGAAGCCGGCGGCGCGCAGATGCGCCACCACAGCTTGCACCTGCTGCTCGGTCGGCGCGTAGGCCGCCTTGAACTGGTCCGGCGTCAGGTACTTGCCGTAGTGCGCGCTGCCCGGCGTGGCCAGCTCGTGCAGGAACTGCTGCAGCTGCGCCGCGTTGCGCAGCTTCAGGCTCACCGCGACGTGCAGCGGCTTGCTCTGCTCCAGCGGCGTGACCGCCGCATCCTGCACGCTCGGATAGCCGCGCATGTTGATCGTCCACGACGGACCGGCCGTGCCCGCGGCCATGGTGGTCACGCCGGCGGCGGCATTCTTCTGGATGGCCGGATGGGTCTTGGTGACTACCCAGCTGTCGGCGGCCTGCGCCGAGCCGGCTAGCATCGCCATCGAAACGGCGACCGGCAGCAGTGCCTTGCGATACCCCGTGGTGATGCCCCACGCGTGTTTCTTGTTGCTCATTCCTTGACTCCCCAGATATTTTTCAGGGACGAACGGACCCTATGCGGCCCGAGCGGCCCCATGTGAATTGCCGTGCTTGGGCACGGCGCCCTTTGGTGTGTTTGCCCAGCGATCCGTGATGAACGCCCGGCCGGCTGTCCCCCGGTCTGCTCCTTGACCCAACCTGCCGGACTCGCTTCTTGGACGGCGCCGCTACCGCGCGGAACGCCGCCTTGGGGTCATCCGTCAACCTCCACGGCGACGGATTCATCGACGCTAAGCGGCACCTAGGACTTCGTCAATGCACGCGAAAACGCCGCGAGAAACGTGTTCTTCAGCACTCTTCGCCCAGTAATTTTTTGCGACGCGAAGCGCGCGGCGCGCATAGTCGTGCACCTGTCCGGCGCGTGTGAGCGATGACGGCGGCACATGCCACCCGGACATATCGATATGGCCGCCTCGATTTCTTGCGTTTGAAACGAAGGCCCGCTCAGCGCGCCTTCGCCCGGAGATAAATGGTCGCTGAATAATGGTTTCAGCCGCGACTATCGAACGAGCTTCGCATCCAGGAAACGCTCGCGCAGTCCGTGTCGCAACCCACAAAAAAAGCGCCGCGAGGGGCGCTTTTTTCCTAGGCGTTTTTCCTATCGCACTGCGGCGAAAAACGCCTCAGAGCATGCCGGTTTCGAGCTTGGCGATCTCCGACATCATCGAGTGATTCCATGGCGGATCGAACACCAGGTCCACGTCCGCTTCCTTCACGGTGGGGATCAGCTCGAGCTTGGTGCGCGCATCGTCGATCAGGATGTCGCCCATGCCGCAGCCGGGCGCGGTGAGCGTCATCTTGACGTACACCTTGCGGCCCCCATCGACCGGGTCGAGGCTGACGTCGTACACCAGGCCCAGTTCCACCACATTCACCGGGATCTCCGGGTCGAACACGGTGCGCAGCTGCTGCCACACGAGCTTTTCCACGTCGGCGTCGGTGGCGTTGTCCGGCAGCTCGATCGGCGGCGGCGGCTCCTTGCCCAGCGCATCCGCGTCCTTGCCGGCGATACGGAACAGGTTGCCCTCCACGTACACCGTGAAGCTGCCGCCGAGCGCCTGGGTGATGTAGCCGACCTGTCCGGCCGGCAGGGTCACCGTCTCCCCCTGCGGCACCATCACGGCGTCGCAATCGCGCTCCAGGGTGAAAGGTTCGCTGCTAAGACTGAAACCGCTCATGCCGATCCTGCGAATCGATGTCGAAGGCACGGCAGTGCGCCGGACCAAGCTGCCTATTATGCAGCCCGCTCCCTCAGATCAGGTCGTCCCGGGGCGATCTCAAGTGCATGGGGCGGTATCATCCCCGGCTTTCACCCTCAGGGAAGAGCCCTCGTGCCAGCTTCCGGTCACCGCCCCTCATGAGCGCGCGCGCGCTGCTCTCCGCCCTCTTCGCCCTGGTCAGCACCGTGATGCTGGGGCTGGCTTTCGGCGCCGTGTGGATGGTGCCCACCCTGTTCTTCCAGCATGTGCTGCCCTGGCTGGCACTGGCGGTAGGCTGGGTGCTGGGCCGGATGATCCGCGGCTGGGTACGCCCCGAACCGCGCGGCGCGGCCCTGCTGGCCGCCCTGGCCACGGCACTGGCCTGCGTCTACGTAGGAGTGCTCACCGCCGCCGCGCGTGTGGCTGGCCTGATGGGCATGGGGCTGGTGGACGCCCTGAAGACGGCCGGCACCGGCTTGCTGCTCGACCTGGTGCGCCTGAACCTCACCGGCGCCGACCTGGCCTGGTTCGCCGCGGGCATCGCGCTGTCCGCCTGGGTGGCGTGGCGGGCCGCACCGCGCCGCCCGGCCTGAGGCGAAGCCTCAGGCGTCCAGCGTCTTCAGCTCCGCCACCAGCTGTCCCGCGGCAGCCTGGCCGTCGCCGTACAGCATGCGGGCGTTGTCCGCGTAGAAGAGCGCATTCTCGATGCCGGCAAAGCCGGTGCCCTTGCCACGCTTGACCACGATCACTTGCCTGGCGCTGGCCACGTCCAGGATCGGCATGCCATAGATCGGCGACGCCGGATCGGTCTTCGCCACCGGGTTCACCACGTCGTTGGCGCCGATCACCAGCACCACGTCAGTGGCCGGAAACTCCGGATTGATGTCGTCCATGTCGGCGATCAGGTCGTACGGCACGCCGGCCTCGGCCAGCAGCACGTTCATATGGCCGGGCATGCGGCCCGCCACCGGATGGATGGCGAACTTCACCTTCACCCCGCGGGCGATCAGCAGCTGCGCGAACTCCCACACCTTGTGCTGCGCCTGCGCCACCGCCATGCCGTAGCCCGGCACGATCACCACGCGCTCGGCGTAGGCCATCATCACGGCCGCGTCCGCCGCCTCGACCGGTTTCTGGGCGCCGGCGATAGCCTGCGCCGCCGCGCCCGTCGCGCCGAAGTTGCCGAACAGCACATTGCCCAGCGAACGGTTCATCGCCCTCGCCATCAACTGCGTCAGCAGCGTGCCGGCCGCGCCGACCACGGTGCCGGCGATGATCATCGCCTCGTTCTGCAGCACGAAACCCTCGAACGCCACCGCCAGTCCGGTGAATGCGTTGTAGAGCGAAATCACGACTGGCATGTCGGCTCCGCCGATCGGCAGCGTCATCATCAGGCCGAACAACAGGGCCAGCGCGAAGAACGCCACGATCAGCCCCATGCTCAACTGCCCGCAGGCGAGCGCCGCGCCGATCGCCACCGCCGCTGCGAGCACCAGCAGGTTGACCGCGCGCTGCCCGGGGAACACGAAGCGCCGGTCCAGCCAGCCCTGCAGCTTGGCGAACGCGATCAAGGAACCGGAAAAACTCACCGCACCGATCAGCGCGCCCAGCACCGCCAGCACCAGTTGCGCGGTGCCCGGCGCGGCGCCGTCGGCGGTGAAGCGGCCGCCGTCCAGCAAGGTCACGCTGCTGCCCGCGAAGCCGATCAGCTCGACCGCACCGATCGCCGCGGCGGCGCCGCCGCCCATGCCGTTGTACAGCGCCACCATCTGCGGCATCGCCGTCATCGCTACGCGGCGACCCGACCACCACGCCGCGGATACGCCCAGCAGCACCGCGACCAGGATCAGCAGCCGGTTGTGCATGTCCGGCAGCACGAAGGTCGCCAGCACCGCCACCAGCATGCCCACGCCCGCCCACACGATGCCGCCGCGGGCGGTACGCGGCGAGCTCATGCGCTTGAGACCCAGGATGAACAGCAGTGCCGCGAGGAAATAGCAGGCCTTGATCAAGGTCGGCAGCCAGGCCATCACTTGACCTCCTTGCCGCCGCCGGGCTTGCTGGACTTGAACATCTCCAGCATGCGCTCGGTCACCACGTAACCGCCCGCGGCGTTGCCGGCGCCCAGCAGCACGCCGACGAAGCCGATCGCAAGTTCCAGCGATGTCGTCGCATGCCCTAGCGCGACCATGGCGCCAACCAGCACAATGCCGTGCACGAAATTGGAACCGGACATCAACGGGGTGTGCAGGATCACCGGCACTCTCGCGATGATCTCGTAGCCGGTGAACGCGGCCAGCATGAAGATGTAAAGCGCCAGGAACCCGTCGATCATGACCCCTCCCTGCCAACCCGCGGTTGTCGGCGCATCATACGGTTGCGGGTCAACCCGTGCGAGCGTGCCGCGTTGAGGCGGGGAGCCGAACCGATGGAGTCTCCGGATGCCCGATCCGACGAACCGGACGACCGCGCCATGAACAGTGCCGTCTCCACGCTCGAAACGGAACTGCTGGCCGAGGACGCCCAGGCGGTACCGACCTCGCTGGACGCCTTCCTGGCCCAGGTGGAGCGCCGGGCGTTCCGCCTGGCCGAGATGAGCCTGGGCCATCGCGAGGACGCCATGGACGCCGTGCAGGACGCCATGCTGCGGCTGGTCCGCAACTACCGCGACAAGCCGGCACAGGAATGGACCCCGCTGTTCTGGGGCATCCTCCGCCGCCGCATCGTCGACCTGCAGCGCCGCCGCAAGGTGCGCTCGATCGTGGTCGGCTGGCTGGGAGGCGGACGCGACGACGACGGCGACGAACTGCCCGCCTGGGAGCCGGCGGACAACGGCCCCGGCCCGCTGGACCGCCTGCAGGACGCGCAGTCCTACACGGACATGGCCGCCGCGGTGAAGAAGCTGCCGCAGCGCCAGCGCGAAGCCTTCATGCTGCGCGTGCTGGAAGGCCTGGACGTGGCCGAAACGGCCCAGGCCATGGGCTGCTCGGAAGGAAGCGTGAAAACCCATCTGTCGCGCGCCATGCACAACCTGCGCGACCAATTGGAGGATTGGCGATGACTGCGCCCGACCACCTGGAACACCGCGCCCGCGCGCTGTACCGCGAAGCGGGACGCCGCATCGATCCGGCCACCGCCGGACGCCTGCGCGCCGCGCGGCGCGAAGCCCTGGCCGCCGCCGCGGCGCCGCTCCATACGCGCCTGGTGCGCGGGCTGATGCCCGCCGGCGCCTTCGCCGCGATCGCGCTGGCCGCCCTCATGGTGTTCTCGCCGGTATCGCGCGACAACGCGCCGGCACAAGCCGCCAGCAGCGCGCAGACCGCCGAGACCGACGGCGACCTGCCGCCCGACCTGAGCAACACGGACCCCTCGCTGATGCAGAACCTCGATTTCTACGACTGGCTGGCCACCAACGACGCCAGCCAGGCGAGCCGCTGATCCATGCGTCTTAGCCGTATCGCGATCGTCCTGTTGCTGGCCGCCCTGCTGGGGATCGGTGCGGCGCCCGCCTGGGCGCAACAGATGCCTCCGCCCCCGCCGCCGGGCGCCGGCGGACCGCCCCCCGGCCCGCCGCCGGGTCCGCGCCCCTGGGACAGCCTTTCTCCCGGCGAGCGCGACCTGCTCGGCCCTCTGCGCGGCGAGTGGAACAACTATCCGCCGGAGCGCCAGGCGCGCATGCTCGACCGCGCCCACCAATGGAGCACGCTGCCGCCGGAGCGCCGCCAGGAAATCCGCGAGCGCATCGAGCAGTGGCAGAAGATGACGCCCGAGCAGCGCGATCAGGCGCGCGAAAACATGCGCAAGTTCCAGCAGCTCAGTCCGGAGCAGCGTGACCAATTGCACGATGCCTTCAAGCGCTACCAGCAACTGCCGCCCGAACAGCGCCAGCAGCTGATGCGCCAGTTCCGCCAGGAACACGGCATCCCGCCGCATCGCCCGCCACCGCCGGGCATGCCGCGGCCGATGGGTGGATTCGGCCCGCCGCCTCCACCTCGTGGCGGCCACGGACATTGACGAAAAAAGCCCCGCGCATGCGGGGCTTTTTCTTTTACGGCGAATAAGACGATCAGCCTTGGAAATGCGCCTCGCCAGCGCGCGTCACGCAGCTCTTGGCCACCAGCTCGTCCTCGAAGTCCGGAGCGAGCGCGCCATCCTTCACCAGCAGCTCGACGAAGTTGTAGACGTTGCGCGCGAACATCTCCGAGGCGTGCAACGGTGCGCCGGCCGGCAGGTTGAGCGGGCCAAGGACCACCACGCCGCCATGCTCCACACGCTCGCCGGGCCGCGTCAGTTCGCAGTTGCCGCCGCCCTCGGCGGCGAGGTCCACGATCAGCGCGCCGGGCTTCATGCCCGCCACCATCGCGGCCGAAAGAATCTTCGGCGAAGGGCGCCCTGGCACTGCGGCGGTCGTCACGATCACGTCGACCAGCTTCAGATGTTCGGCCAGCGCGTTCTGCTGCGCGGCACGCTCTTCGGCGGAGAGCTCGCGCGCGTAGCCGCCGCTGCCGGCCGCACTCACGCCGAGATCCAGGAACTTCGCGCCCAGCGACTCGATTTGCTCGCGCGTCTCCGGGCGCACGTCGTAGCCTTCGGTCTGCGCGCCCAGCCGGCGCGCCGTGGCGATCGCCTGCAGGCCGGCGACGCCGGCGCCGATCACCAGCACGCGCGACGGCCGGATCGTGCCTGCCGCGGTGGTGAGCATGGGGAAGAACTTCGGCGCGGCCTCGGCCGCGATCAGCATCGCCCGATAACCGGCCACCGCGGCCTGCGAGCTGAGCACGTCCATGGCCTGCGCGCGCGTGGTGCGGGGCAGCAGTTCCAGCGCGAACGCGGTGAGCCTGCGCCGCCCCATCGCCTCGACCCGTGCCGCCGCACCGTACGGCCGCAGCTGACCGACCACCACCGCGCCCTCGCGCAGGCCGCCCCACACGGCATCGTCCGGCGGAAGCACGCAGGCCAGCAGGTCCGCCTGCGCCTGCACCGCGGCTGCGTCACCGAATTCCACCTCGGCATAGCTGGCGTCCGGGAAACCGGCCGCCGCGCCGGCACCGTGCTCCAGCAGCACGCGCAGCCCTTTGCCGCGCAGCTTCTTTGCCACTTCGGGCGTGATCGCCACGCGGCGCTCGCCGGCGGCGGTCTCTCGCAATGCGGCCACGGTGATCGGCATCGTGCATCCCCTGCGGAAAGGTCTCCGCATCTTAGCGACAGAACCGCACGGGTTGGCGTCTGCCCCCCGGGCCGCCCGGCTTGCACCCTCTGCGCCCGATGGCGCTAGACTGGCCCACCGCCGGCAGCCCGGCGCCCGAGCGCAGGGTTGCCGCGGGGATCCCCGATGGAGATCCCAAGTGTCTGCGCAACCCGTGACCGACCACCTGCTCGAGCTCGCCCGCCAGGCCCGCGAGCAGGCCTATGCTCCCTATTCCCGCTTCCTCGTCGGGGCCGCGCTCGTGACGCGCGACGGCCGCCATTTTCTCGGCTGCAACGTGGAGAACGCCGCCTACGGCCTGTGCAACTGCGCCGAGCGCACCGCGCTGTTCGCCGCCGTCGCCGCGGGCTGCAAGCCAGGCGACTTCGCCCGCCTGGCCGTGATCGGCGACACCGAAGGCCCGATCAGTCCCTGCGGCGCCTGCCGCCAGGTGATGGCGGAACTGTGCGACCAAGCCATGCCCGTGGTGCTCTCCAACCTCCACGGGAAGACGCAGGAAACCACCGTGAAGGCGCTGCTGCCCGGCTCGTTCCGCCTGCCGCTGACGGCCTAGCGAAACGCGTGTCCCGCTGCGATGCGAGTCGCCTCGCCGGCGCGCGGCGGGTAGCATGAGCGCTTTGCGTTTCCGGGATCCTTCGATGTCTTCTCCGCTCCAGCCGCTGCTTCAACGCCATTCCGTGCCCGTCGCCCAGCTCGGCGGGCCCGGGCCGGACGAGGCGACGCTGCGCGCGCTGCTGGAAGCGGCCATCCGCGTGCCAGACCACGGCAAGCTGGTCCCGTTCCGCCTGCTGCTGCTGCGCGGCGACGACAAACTGCGCTTCGGCGAGCGCCTGGCCGTGCTGGCCGAGGCTCGCGACCCGGCGTTGCCGGACTCCAAGCGCGAGAAGGAGCGCCGCCGCTATACGTTCGCGCCGGTGGTGGTCGTGGTGGTCGCGCGCATCGACATCGGCAGCAAGGTGCCGGAGATCGAGCAGCGGCTCAGCGCCGGCTGCGTCGCCTACAACCTGGTGCTGGGCGCCACGCAGCTCGGCCTGGGTGCGCAGTGGCTCACCGGCTGGGCCGCATATGACGGTGAAGTGGCGCGCATGCTCGGACTGGGCGCGCACGAGCACGTGACCGGCTTCGTGCACATCGGCACGCCGCAGATGGACGTGCCGGACCGCGACCGCCCCGCCCTCGACGACCTGCTCGGCACATGGACGGCGTGAGCGCCCCCGCCGCCCATCTTGTCGACGGAAGCCTGTACGTCTTCCGCGCCTGGCACTCGATGCCGGACGAGTTCACCGACGTCGATGGCCACCCCGTCAACGCGGTGCACGGCTTCACCCGGTTCCTGTGCGAGCTGCTGGAACGCACCAGGCCGGCGCATATCGCGGTGGCGTTCGACGCGTCGCTCACCACTTCGTTCCGCAACGCGATCTATCCCGCCTACAAGGCCAACCGCGAGTTGCCGCCGCCGGATCTCGAGCGCCAGTTCGTGCTGTGCCGCGAAATCGCCCTCGCGCTCGGGCTGGTGGTGCTGATCGACCACAGCTACGAAGCCGACGACCTGATCGGCAGCTCGCTGTGGAGCCTGCGCGCCCATGGCTTCCGCGGCGTGATCGTGTCCGCCGACAAGGATTTCGGCCAGTTGCTCGGCGAGCACGACGAACAATGGGATTACGCGCGCAACCTGCGCTGGGGCCCGTCCGGCGTGCATGAGCGCCTCGGCGTGCACCCGCACCAGGTGGCGGATTACCTCGCGCTGTGCGGCGACGCGGTGGACAACATTCCCGGCGTTCCGGGCATCGGCGCGAAGACTGCGGCGGCGCTGCTGTCCCATTTCGGCAGCCTCGACGCGCTGCTCGACCGCGTGGACGAGGTGCCGTTCCTGCGCATCCGGGGCGCCGCCAGTTGCGCGCAGAAGCTGCGCGAGCATCGGGAGATGGCGCTGTTGTACCGCCGCCTTACCCGCATTGCGCTGGATGCGCCGGTGTCGATGGCTGCCGATGCGCTGGCTTGGAATGGGGCGAGGTTGGCGCTTCTTGAGGATTTGTGTGAGCGGTTGAGGTTTGGGCCGTTGACGCGGCAACGGTTGAAGGCGCTGGCGTAGCCTAGCCATCTCCATGCTCGTCATTCCGGCGCAGGCCGGAACCTAGTAGCGACATGGCTCGGTTGTCGCGACGTGGTCGCCAGTCGTGTCTCGCCCCTCGCGGGGCGAGGGTTTCGCTCTCCTGCCGGAGAGCGAGTTACTTTTTCTCTGCTTGCCCAGAGAAAAAGTAAGGCGGTCTCTAACATCAAGTGCACCACCCCCACGACACGGTGATGCATGGGACAGCATTACAGCCATCTGAGCGCCGAAGAACGGGGCGCGATCATGGTGGGCAAGGCACGCGGCGAGAGCGCTCGGCAGCTGGCACGGCTGCTAGGCCGTTCGGCTAGCACGATTTCCCGGGAATTGGCGCGTAATGGGCACCGCGAACCGGCGGAGCGTCCGCGCATGGGTCGTCCGACACTTGGCTATGACGCCCGCCGTGCCGGTGCGCGGGCTCGACGGCTCGCGCGCAAGGCACGCCGACGGCGCAAGCTACATCGTGATGGGGTCTTGTGGCCCCTGGTGCGCCAGCTGTTAGCGCGCCGCTGGTCACCGCAAGAAGTGAGCCGCACACTGCGCCGGCAGCATCCTGACGAGCCGGCCAAACACGTGTCCCATGAGACGATCTACACCGCGATTTATGCCATGCCGCGTGGCGAACTGCGGCGTGAGCTGGTGGCCTTGCTGCGCCAACACAAGTGCGCACGCCGTCCGCGTGGCCAAGGGGCGAACCGGCGCGGCCGCATGCAGGATCTGCCGAGTATTCATGACCGCCCGCCGGAGGCCAACGAGCGCCTGTTACCAGGCCATTGGGAAGGCGACTTCCTCAAGGGGGCGCGTAACCGATCGTCGGTGGGGGTGCTGGTGGATCGACGCACTTTGTTCCTGAAGCTGGTCAAGATGAAGGGGTGTTCGGCCCAGGAGGCGCTGGAGGGCTTCAGTCGCGCCTTCCAGGGCGTGCCGCCGGAGCTTCGCCAGACACTGACCTATGACCAGGGCAAGGAAATGGCGCTGTACAAGACCTTGTCCGAACGTACCGGCTTGAGCATTTATTTCGCCGATCCGCGCAGCCCCTGGCAGCGGGGCATCTGCGAAAACACCAACGGCCTGCTGCGGCAGTACCTCCCTAAAGGCACCGATCTGTCCGTGCATAGCCAGCGAGCGCTGGATGCCATCGCTCAGGAGATGAACCTTCGGCCCCGAGCCACCTTGGGCTACCACTGTCCGGCGGAGATGTTCATGCGTGCCATGGGGCACGATGACCTCGCTCAGGCCATCGATGATGCACTTCTAGATTGACACCGCCTAACCAAAAAGAGAGGGCCCCCTGCGCGGCGCCCTCCGCAGCCTTCGCTGCTCCGGGTGCGTTGAGGGCTGGCCGGGCTTTTCGACAGGGCATCCATGCCCGAATCGAAAAGGCGGGGACGTCCTGTCCCCGCCCGCCTTTGGCGGCCTGATCGTCCAGCCCTCACCGCCGCGAAGGGAACCCGGGAGATCAAGAGCGTTACGGAGCGTCGCTTCGCTCGCTCTTGTTGGGTCGTTGGCTGCTTGCCGCGGTACTGCACTTCTCCTTCTCCCCTCCGGGGAGAAGGCGGGATGAGGGGCGGGTGCTCGCGAAAACGTGGCTACAACCGCCCTACCAAGCGCGACCATGGCCGTCCAAAGCAGCTTCTATCTCGCTCCACCTACGCTCCCCCGAGCAACACGCCAAACCATGCCATCATCCCCCCCATGCAAGGCGTCCCCCACCAGTTCAACCACCCGACCGACCAGGCGGAGTTCCGCCTGCCTGCGCACCGAGCGGGTATCGAGCTGTACCGCGCGCACATCGTGCGCCATGCCTTCGAGCCGCACGTGCACGACGGTTTCGGCCTGGGCGCGATCGAGGCCGGGGTGGAGCGCTTTCGCTATCGCGGCGCCGACCATCTCGCGCCGCCCGATTCCCTGGTGACGATGAATCCGGACGAGCTGCACACCGGCCGTGCAGAAACCGAAGGCGGATGGCTGTACCGCATGGTGTACATCGAGCCGTCCGTCGTGGACGAGGTCACCGGCGAACGCGGTTGGTGGTTCGGAGATGTCGTGAGCGAGGACGCGACCGGCGCGCGGCGTGTCACCGCGTTGCTCGACGCGCTATGGGCTGCGCGTGAGCCGCTGGCTTTCGACAGCCTGCTGCTGCAGTTGATGGACGCCTTCCGCCACCACGCGCGCATCCCGCGCAGGGCGCGCCCCGAAGCCGCGTCGCGCTTCGCCGGCGTCATCGACTATTTGCGCGCGCACCTCGCCGAGCGCGTCACGCTGGACGAGCTGGCCGCCGTCGCCGGCCTCAGCCCTTTCCACTTCCTGCGCCAGTTCCAGGCCCGCCACCACGCCACGCCGCAGCAGATGCTGATGGCCTTCCGCCTGTCGGAAGCCAAGCGCCGGCTCACCGCCGGCGAGGCACCGGCGCAGGTCGCGGCGGCCACTGGACTGGCGGACCAGGCCCATCTCACGCGTGCCTTCGCGCGCCGCTACGGCGTCACGCCCGCCCGCTACCAGCGCCAGCTGCAGCGATAGCAATCTCGTACAAGACGGCTCGCCCGCGCGGCCCCCATGCTGCGCGGCATGTGGATGGGAACGCTCTACGCCTTGATCGCCGGCCTGCTCTGGGGCCTGGTCTTCGTCGGCCCGCTGCTGGTGCCCGAATACCCGGCCGCGCTGCAATCGGTCGGCCGCTACCTCGCCTTCGGCCTGATCGCGCTGCCGCTCGCCTGGCTGGACCGCGCCGCGCTGCGCCAGCTCAGCCGCGCCGACTGGGTGGAAGCGCTCAAGCTCGCCGCGATCGGCAACCTGCTCTACTACCTGTGCCTGGCCAGCGCCATCCAGCGCGCGGGCGGGCCGCTGCCGACCATGATCATCGGCACGCTGCCGGTGGTGATCGCGATCAGCGCGAACCTGCGCAACGCACGCCGCGACGGCCGCCTGCCGTGGCCGCGGCTGGCCCCTTCGCTGGCGTTGATCGCCGCCGGCATCGCCTGCGTCAACCAGGCCGAACTGGCCGCGCTGCGCGCAGACGCCGGCGCCGACCTGGGCCGCTACGCCACAGGGGCCCTGCTCGCCTTCGGCGCCGTGGCGTGCTGGACCTGGTATCCCTTGCGCAACGCCGACTGGCTGCGCCATCACCCCGGCCGCAGCCCGCGTACCTGGGCCACCGCCCAGGGCGTGGCCACGCTGCCGCTGGCGCTGGCCGGCTATGCGGTGCTGTGGCTGGCGATGGCTGCCGGCGGCAGCGGTTTTCCCATGCCCTTGGGTCCGCGGCCCGCTGTCTTCATCGCGCTCATGGCAGCCATCGGCCTGTTCGCCTCCTGGTTTGGCACGCTGTGCTGGAACGAAGCCAGCCAGCGCCTGCCCACCGCGCTGGCCGGCCAGCTGATCGTGTTCGAAACGCTCGCCGCGCTCAGCTACGCCTTCTTCCTGCGCAGGCAGTTCCCCGGCCCGCAGACCCTGCTCGGTATCGCCCTGCTGGTGGCCGGCGTGGCCTGGGCCACGCGGATCAAGCCGGTGCCGGTGGAACTGGAGGCAGAGCGGGTGCAGTGATCGCGCCGAAGCGGTTGTAGCGGTCATGGCCGCGCGGCACCATGCCGGCTTCCCTCCTGCCCATGGCCCTCCATGAACGCGCCCGCCCAACGCATTCCCCACGACGCCACCGCACCGGTCGAGACCCTCCACGAAGGCCGCTGGCTGAGCCTGCGCAAGCGCGGCCGCTGGGAGTACGCCGAGCGCAACAACCCCGGCGGCGCGGTGATCATCCTGGCGGTGACGCCCGAGGACAAGGTGCTGTTCGTCGAGCAGTACCGCGTGTCGATCCTGCGCAACACCATCGAGATGCCCGCCGGCCTGGTCGGCGACGAAGCCGGCCACCACGACGAGAGCGCCCTGCTGGCGGCGCAGCGCGAGCTGGAGGAAGAGACCGGCTACCGCTGCCAGCGGGTGGAGTTCGTGCACGAAGGCCCGTCCTCTTCCGGCATGAGTACCGAAATGATCGCCTTCGTGCGCGCCTGGGACCTGGAGAAGGTCGGCCCGGGCGGCGGCGACGAGAGCGAGAACATCGTGGTCCACGAAGTGCCGCGCCGCGAAGCCGGCGCCTGGCTGTTCGCCCGCGCGGCCGAGGGTTACTCGGTGGACCCCAAGCTGTTCGCGGGGCTGTGGTTCATCGAGCACGGCCGCATAAGCGCCTGATTCCCGCCGCCCTTTGGGCGGCCTGAAAGCCATCGTCATGGGGAGTCTCCTTCTTTCCGCCGGGAGCAGGGACCCCCATGGCTAAAGTTCCCGCCGGCCTTGCCGATTTCTAGGACGTCGTTCCTCAACAACGATTTCCCATCGATCGGATATACGCCCATGAAAACCCTCCTCGTCGCCGCGCTCCTATTGGCCCCGGTCGCTTCGCATGCGGCCTGCTCCGCCACCGATTTCGCCATCTCCGACTTCAAGATGAAGTCCACCGGCTCCGGCACCGGCATGCGCCTGAGCCTCGCCGGCCAGCTCACCAACCACTGCGCCTCGCCCGCCGCGGCCCAGATCCGCATCGAGGCGAAGGACGCCGGCGGCAAGGTGCTGCAGAGCAAGCAGGGCTGGCCGGCCGGTACCGCCAACATCGGCCCGGGCCAGTCGGTCAGCTTCGACCTCGGCCGCCTGTTCCGCTATGAGTCCGACATGCAGGACTACACGGTCAGCGTCTCCGAAGTGAAGACCTGGTAAGCGTTCCACGTACCGAAACACTGTTTTTCTTCGGCCCCGCAAGGGGCCTTTTTTTGCGTGGAAAGAAGATCCGCGACAACGGCTGCCGCATCGCCGCGACGAAAAAAGGCGGCTCTCGCGAGCCGCCCCGTCATGCCGGGAACACCGGCGTCCCGCCGTTCCGCGCTTCGCTCAGTGCAGCACGAACAGCCGGTCGAAACCCGCCACGCGCAGCGTGCCGCGCAATTCGCTGCCCGCATTCACGATGCGGATTTCCGAGCGTTCGCCGCCTGCATGCTCACGCAGCAGCAGCAGCATGCCCAGCGCGGAGCTGTCCATGCTGTTCACTTCGCCCAGGTCGATCACATAGCTGCGCGCCGGGCGGCCGCTCAGGCAGGCATCGTGAAAGTCGCGGTGGACGGTGAAGTCGAAGCGTTCGCCCAGCAGCAGGGTCAGGCAATCTTGTTCGTTGTCGTGATGGATGGTCAGGCTCATGGGCTTTTTCCTTGGGCGGCGCCGGCGTTCAGAACAGCTCGATCTCGCCGGCGTCCATGGAGTTCTGCAAGGCGGGACCGCGTGCGCGCAGCCGGGCCTTTTCGCGCTGCATGGAAAGGCGGGCGCGCACGCGCTGGGCATGCTCGGCCAAGGCGGCGGCGTCCACGTCGGTGCAGGCCAGTTCTTCGATGTCGCGCGTGCAATCGGCGGTCACTTCCTGCAGCTCGACCAGGCGCGTGCGCGTCTGGTTGATCAGCTGGCTCAGGATGTCCTCGAACTGCAGCGAGCGGATGGTGGTGGACACGTCGCTGCCCAGGCCGCGGTTGATCTCCACCACCTGGTCGGCGACCTGGCTGGTGCGCGCGTCGCTCTCGGTGACGTGCGCCAGCATGGCGTCGATGCCGCCCTTGGTGGACAGCGCCATGTTGAGATCCTGCGAGGCCATCGCGCCGACCAGCCCGCGCAGTTGTTCCATCGCGGTGCGCGCGCGCTCGACGTGGCTGCCGATCTGCTCGTTGAACTGATTGGAATGGCTGGCGAGGTTGCGGATCTCGCCGGCCACCACCGCGAAGCCCCTGCCCGCCTCGCCGGCGCGCGCCGCCTCGATCGAGGCGTTGAGCGCCAGCAGGTTGGTTTCCTCGGCGATGGTGTTGACGTTCTTCAGCAGGCCGAACACCGCGTCCATTTCCTTCGCCATGCCGTCGATGCGGTAGACGATGCGCAGGCTGTCGCGCGACAGCTGCACGATCAGGCCCACGAAATGCTCCAGCAGGTCGCTGGTGCGCGCGGCGAAGTCCTGCACGGACACGCCGTCCTTCTGCCCATCGATGATCTGCTTGAGCAGCGACTGCTGCAGGCCGGTCTTGTGCGACAGGCCGTCGAAGCCGCCGCCCAGTTCGGACACCGCATCGCGCAGCAGGTCCAGCGCCTGGTGCAGTTCGCGCGCGGCGTGGCCCAGTTCGTCGACGAGTGCCTCGCGTACGTCTTCCAGCGCCTCGCGCACCGGTGCCGTGTCCTGTGCCGGCGGCAGCACGGTCACCACGCGCGCCGGGGTGCGGCGCTGCTCGATGAGCCAGGCGGCGGAGACGCCAACGACCGCCAGCGGCGCCAGCCAGGCGGGATGCCACAGCAGGCTCAGCAACAGCGCGGCGGCGCTGACGCTCAAGCCGAGCGGCAGGCGAAAGATGGACGGGGCGGGAATGGCAGACATGACAGCGTCCAGTTCAGCGGATGGCGGCGCGCGCGGCGCCGACGAGAGGTTGGCGCGCCAGCTCCAGCAGGCGCGCGGCGATGTGTTCCAGCGGCAGCATCTCGCTGGCCGCGCCGAGCTTCCAGGCAGCGCCGGGCATGCCCCACACCACCGAGCTGCCTTCGTCCTGCACCACGGTGGCGGCGCCGGCTTCCTTCAGTTCGAGCAGGCCGCGGGCGCCGTCGTCGCCCATGCCGGTGAGCAGCGCGGCGATGGTGGTGCGGCCCACGGTGGCGGCCATCGAGCGGAACAGCACGTCCACGCTGGGCTTGTGGCGGTTCACCGGCGGGCCGTCGTGCAGGCGGCACACGTGCCGGGCGCCGTCCCACATCACCAGCAGGTGCTGGCTGCCCGGCGCGATGTAGGCATGGCCCGGCTGGATCGGCTGGCCGTCGCGGGCCTCGCACACACGCATCGCGGAGCAGTTGTCCATGCGCGCGGCGAAGGGGCCGCTGAAGGCGGCCGGGATGTGCTGGGTGATCACGATCGGCGGCGCGTCCGGCGGCATGGATTCCAGCACCACGCGAATCGCCTCGGTGCCGCCGGTGGAAGCGCCGATGGCGATGATCGGGCTGCCGCCGCGCGAATCCGGCGTCTGCGCGCGCGGCAGTACCGCGTCGGCGCTCAACCGCGGCGCCACTTCCAGCTTGCGCACCGCGGTGCGCACGCGCGGGCGCGCCAGCGCGGCCAGCTTCACCTTGGCGCAGATGTCCTGCGCGCCCTCGGCGAAGGTGCTGGCCAGGTCGCTGCTGGGCTTGGTGAAGAAGTCCACCGCGCCCAGTTCCAGCGCGCGCAGGGTCACTTCCGCGCCCTGCTGGGTCAGCGAGGACACCATCACCACCGGCATCGGCCGCAGGCGCATCAGATTCTCGAGGAAGGTGAGGCCGTCCATGCGCGGCATCTCCACGTCGAGCGTGAGCACGTCCGGCTCCAGCTGCTTGATCTTTTCGCGCGCAATCAGCGGGTCCGCCGCCGTCCCCACCACCTCGATCATCGGATCGCAGGACAGCATGGTCGTCAGCAGCTTCCGCACCAGGGCGGAATCGTCGATCACCAGGACACGGACTCGGGACATTCAGGCTTCTCTTCGTTGCGCGGTGGGTGGGCGGTGCGGACGGGGGGATGAGTAGTGAGGACGCCGGCCCGGGCCGCGCGCGGAGCCCCCTGTTCCTGGCCGTTTCCGGTCGATCTGCGCTCGCGCGACGGATGCCGGCCGTACGTCCTCACTGCTCATCCCTGGGTCCTTCAAAACAGCTCCACCTCTCCCTTTATCGGATCGTTGGCCAAACGCTTGAGGTAATTCCGCTCGCCGTCCACCAGTACCGTGGCGTGGTGGCCGCGCAGCTGGCGCACGCGAGCCTTGCCGCTGCACGGGAAGAACTGCACCTGGCGCGGGTAGACGTCGCCGACGTCCTCCGCGATCAGGGCCAGGCCCTCGGCGGCCAGGTAGCGGCGCACGAAGGCGATGTTCCGTTCGCCGATATCGGTCATCTGGGCCAGCACGCGGCCGCCGCCGAAGATCTTCACTTCCAGGTCTTCGCGCCGGCCGCCGGCCTTGAGGATTGCGTTGATCAGCTGCTCCATCGCATCGTTGCCGTAGCGCGCGGCGCGGCCCACGGTGGACGACCACGCGTCGCGCTCGCCCATCGGCTCGGGCAGCATGAAATGGTTCATGCCGCCGATGCCGCGGCGCCGGTCGCGCACGCAGGCGGACACGCAGGAACCGAGCACGGTGGCGATCAGCTCTTCCTGGCGGCTCACGTAGTACTCGCCCGGCAGCACCTTGGCGGTCATGCTGCCCTGGGCCGGGTCCCAGTAACGCCGTACGTGCTCGAAACCGGGCAGGACCTCGTCGGCGGCCGACGGTCGCGCGGATGCGGGTTGCACGGGGGCATTCATACGGGCTTCTTCCGGTAGACGGTGCGGCCGACCAGCGCGAAGTCGTCGTTCAGGCCGTGCATGGATTCGGAGTGGCCGAGGAACAGATAGCCCTCGGGCACCAATTGGGCGGCATAGCGCCGGAACAACCGCTCCTTGGTCGGCTTGTCGAAATAGATCACGACGTTGCGGCAGAAGATGGCGTCGAACAGTCCGCTCATCGGCCAGTCGTGCAGCAGGTTCAGGGGCTGGATCGCGACCAGCTCGCGCAGGCGCGGATGCACGCAGGCCAGGCCCGCGTACGCGCCTTCGCCGCGCAGGAACCAGCGCCGGCGACGTTCGGCACTGACGCCGCCCAGCTTGTCCACCGCATATACGCCTTCGCGCGCGCCGGCCAGCGCCTGCGGCGACAGGTCGGTCGCCAGGATCTTCGCGTCCACGCCGCCACCGTGCTTTTCGAGCGCCTCGGCCAGCACCATCGCCAGCGCGTACGGCTCTTCGCCGGTGGAACAGCCGGCCGACCAGATGCGCAGCCGCTCGCCGCTGCGGCGCTTCTCGGCCAGCCATTGCGGCAGCAGGGTCTGCTCCAGCAGGTCGTAGTGGTGCGATTCGCGGAAGAACGAGGTGACGTTGGTGCTGATCGCGCTGGCCAGGTCGCCCAGCTCGCTGTCCGGATCGTTGCGCAGCAGCTCGCAATAGCCGGCGAATTCCTTCAGGCCCAGCGCACGCAGGCGCCGCAACAGCCGTCCCTGCACCAGCTGGCGCTTCTGCTCGCTCAGCGCAATGCCGCAATGCTTCAGGACGAACTCCCGCAGGAATTCAAACTCGCGGTTGCCGAGCAGCGGGCCGCCCGGGCTTGTCGCGGTGTCTTGGGAAAGCTGTACGGCCATGGCTCAGCTCTCCTTCCCGCGGATGGAAACACTC
This sequence comes from Dyella sp. BiH032, assembly GCF_031954525.1. Taxonomy (NCBI): domain Bacteria; kingdom Pseudomonadati; phylum Pseudomonadota; class Gammaproteobacteria; order Lysobacterales; family Rhodanobacteraceae; genus Dyella; species Dyella sp. BiH032. Next base: position 1,504,469 of record NZ_CP134867.1, on the reverse strand, counting down.
CCCCTGCGAACCTTCACGACCCACCTCTTATCGTTGTCTTGCTTCGAGCCCCGATCCCGCGTCGCTCTCCCGCCGGCCCGAAGATCGTCCACGTCGGCGAACAAGGGGCGGCAGCCCGATAAGAGTGCGGGCGGCGGATGCATCACTCCTGCGCTCCGTCCGACCCGCACCCCACCCCCTTCTCCCTTCCCCATGGGCAACGGAAGGGGGGCTACGCCTTGCTCAGAATTCCTTCCACACGCCGGCATCGGCGGTCTCTACCGCACGCTGCGCCCGCACCGGCGACGACGCCGGCGCCGAGCTGCGCACCGCGGCGAATACCGCTTCGGCTTCCGCGCTGGCCACGGCCGCGGCCTTGCGGGCCGGCGCCGCCACCGCCGCCGTCTCGTCGCCCAGGCGGAAGAAGCCCACCTGGCGCGCCAGCTCGCCGGCCTGCTCCTGCATGGCGCGGGCCGCAGCGGCGGCTTCCTCCACCAAGGCAGCGTTCTGCTGGGTCATCTCGTCCATCTGGGTGACGGCGTTGTTCACCTGGTCGATGCCGGCCGACTGTTCCTGGCTGGCCGCGGCGATCTCCGCCACGATGTCGGTGACTTTCTTCACGCTGTCCACGATCTCGGCCAGCGCCTTGCCCGACTGGTCGACCAGCGATGTACCGGTACGCACCTTCTCCGCACTGTCGGCGATCAGGCCCTTGATCTCCTTCGCCGCGCCCGCGCTGCGCTGGGCGAGGTTGCGCACTTCCGTCGCCACCACCGCGAAGCCGCGGCCCTGTTCGCCGGCGCGCGCCGCTTCCACCGCCGCGTTCAACGCCAGCAGGTTGGTCTGGAAGGCGATCTCGTCGATCAGGCTGACGATGTCGGAAATCTTGCGGCTGGACTCGTTGATCTCGCGCATCGCGCCCACCGCCTGCGTCACCACTTCGCCGCCGCGCTCGGCCTGCTCGCGGGCACCGCGCGCCAGCTGGTTGGCGTGGCTGGCGTTCTCGGCGTTCTGCTTCACGGTGGAGGTCATTTCCTCCATCGAGGAGGCGGTTTCCTCCAGGCTCGAGGCCTGTTCCTGCGTGCGCTGGCTCAGGTCGTCGTTGCCGCGCGCGATCTGTTGCGCGGCGGTGCTCACCGCGCTGGAACCGTGGCGGACTTCGCCGACGATCGCCGCCAGGCGTTCGTCCATGGTCCGGAAGGCTGTCAGCAGCTGGCCGAGCTCATCGTTGCGGCCCGCTTCGATGTCATGGCCGAGCTTGCCCTCGGCGATCTCGTTGGCGATGCGCACCGCGCGGTTCAGCGTGCCGATGATCGAGCGGATCAGCATCACCGCGGCGACGATGGCGATCAGCAAGCCGGCGATCAGCGCGATCAGGCTGGCGGCACGGATCCACTGGAAGCGCGCCAGTTGAGCGTCGTAGATGTCCTTCGCCTCCATGCGCTGGGCTTCGATCAGCTTGGCCAGCGCGCCCTGGCGTTCCATCAGGAGCGGACGCACCTGCATCTCGAGCACGTCCGACGCGGCCGGATCCTTCTGGTTCAGCGCGTCGAGCATGTCCTTCTTGGCCTGGGCATAGTCGTCGTCGGTGGAGCGCCACTTCTTGTAGAGCTCATCCAGCTTCGCCGAGCGCGTCATCGCGGCGTACTGCTTCTTCAGCTCGGTCATCTCGTCCTGGTACTTCTGGAACTCGCCCAGCTTCTGCTTGAGCGCATCGGGCTTGTCCAGCAGGTTGGTGGACTCGCCCATCACGATGAACGACATCAGCGAACGCGTGTTGATGCGGCTGACGATCTCGGCCGGCACCAGCTCGTCGTCGAACATCTGGCGCATGCCTTCGTTCTGCAGATGCATGGCACCGAGGCCGACGGCCGCGCCGCCGATCAACATGAGGCCGAGCAGACCGAGCACGCCGCGCAGGCGGTTGCGGACGGTCATGGCGGGAAGCTTGAACTTGATTGCGGGGATCTTCATGAGAGTTCCTTAGGCCACGGCCTTTTCGTCGATAGCCGCGGGCAATGCGGCCTCCAGCATCTGCGCGTCCTGCGGCTGCAGCAGCTTGTCCACGTCCAGCAGCAGCACCATGCGCTCCGCCACGGAGGTGAGTCCCTTGAGGTATTCGGTATCCACGGTGGTGCCCATGTCGGGCACCGGGCGCACGGCATCGCCGGCCACGTCGAGCACGTCGGAGACGCAGTCCACCACCACGCCGAACAGGCGGCCGGCGACCGTGACGATCACGGTGACGGTGGTGGGCGTGTATTCCTCGCGTTCCAGCCCGAAGCGCAGGCGCAGGTCCAGCACCGGCACGATGGCGCCGCGCAGGTTCAGCACGCCCAGCACGTAGGAAGGCGCCTGCGGGATGCGCGTCACCGGCGTCCATCCGCGGATCTCGCGCACGGCAAGGATGTCCATGCCGTACTCCTCGCGGCCGAGGCCGACGATGAGGTATTGGGTGGTTGCCGCGGCGTCGGCGGCAGGTGCGTAGGCACCGGTCGATGGCTGGCTCATGTGTTTCTCGTCCGCGGGAGATTCCCGCCCCTTAACGGCGTTATCGGCAATGGGGCGCGGGGCTTGAGGTGTTTTTCGCCTGTCGGCCGGGGGGATGGGGGGCTTGGCGCCCTGGCCTTTTGGGGTGGTGGTGGCCGCGTATTGGTGGCGATTCCGCGGCGTAGTCGGTCGCAGCGGTTGTTTTGATGATTTCCGGCTGGGGCTGGTTCTTTGTGGTTTGCACTAAGCCGTGGTTCGGCGATCTGGCCGCTTATGCAGCGGGCATTTCGGACGCCTGCCGGCGCCCGAGTTACTTTCTCTTTGCTGGCCCAAAGAGAAAGTAACCAAAGAGAAATGGCCTAAGGTCAAAGGCTCGCGGCGGGGGTTAGGAGAGCACGGTGTGTTTTCTTACTTTGCTGGACCGCGCGACTCGAAGGGGGACTGAGGGGCGTGGAGCGGACTTCGAGGCGCCGAAGCGGAGAGGAGGGGGAGCGGTACGTGTGCTTTTTGCTTCTCGCGATAACACCCCACTTCTCCTTCTCCCCTCCGGGGAGAAGGCGGGATGAGGGGCGGGTGCTCGCGGGAACGTGGCTAGAGCGGAAGTGGCTTTAAAAGGTGAAGCAAAGAATGTGTGTGCGAGGCTTGCTGCGAAAGGAAGTGCGCAGGAGTGCAGAAGCTGGGTTCTCTATGCAGCGAACAATAGGCATGAAGAACGAACAAAATCCCCGCTCCGTAGGTCCCCTCACCCCGCCCTCTCCCCGAAGGGGAGAGGGAGAAGTGCGGTGCTATCGCTAGAACAAAACACACTCACGCAACGCTCCCCGTCCTCTCCGCCACGGCGCCTCGACGTCCCCTCCACGTACCTCAGTACCCCTTCGAGTCGCGCGGTCCAGCAAAGTAAATAAACACACCGTGCTCTCCTAACCCCCGCCACGAGCCTTTGACCTCAGGCCATTTCTCTTTGGTTACTTTCTCTCGAGGCCCCCCTTGAGGGGGTTGGGCCAGCAAAGAGAAAGTAACTCGGGCGCCGGCAGGCGTCCGACATGCCCGCTGCATAAGCGGCCAGATCACCGAGCCGTGGCTTAGTGCAAACCACGAACAACCAACCGCGCACGCCAACAAACGCCCGCCGCATGAGCGACCAGGCCGCAAAACCATCGCCTAGCGCCAACGCCTCCAAGAACCGCCCCCAAGGGCAAACATCACGCCGCCCGCCTCCGCGTCATCCGACGCGACAACCCCGCCACATCCACGATCAACGCCACTGACCCATCCGCCAAAATCGTCGCCCCCGAAATCCCCGCGACACGCCGGTAGTTGGCCTCCAGCGACTTCACCACCGCCTGCTGCTGGCCGATCAGCTCGTCCACGAACAAACCCACGCGGCCACCGTCGCCTTCCACCACGATCACCAGGCCCTGCTCGATCGCGCGCTTGCCGCCGCCGCAACCGAACGCGTCCTGCAACCGCAGTACCGGCAGCCAGGCGTCGCGGAAGTGGAACAGTTCGCCGCCGCCGGTCACCGTGCGCAGCTGCTGGTCGCGCAGCTGCACCGTCTCGACGATGGAGGCCAGCGGCACGATGTAATGCTCGCCGCCCACCACGGCGGTGAGGCCGTCGATGATCGCCAGCGTCAGCGGCAGGGTGATGGTGAACACCGAACCCTTGCCCGCCACGCTGCGGATGCCGATGCTGCCGCCCAGGTCCACCACGTTGCGGCGGACCACGTCCATGCCCACGCCGCGACCGGACAGGTCGGTAGTCACCGCGGCGGTGGAGAAGCCGGGCTGGAAAATCAGGTCCGCCACCGCGTCATCCGTCAGGCCATCGCCGCTGGCGATGAGGCCGCGCTGCAAGGCCTTGGCGACGATCGCCTCGCGGTTCAAGCCCGCGCCGTCGTCGCTGATCTCCACCACGATGGAACCGTTGCGATGCGAAGCCTCCAGGCGCAGCGTGCCGACGTCGCCCTTGCCGGCCGCGCGGCGGCGGTCGGGAGTTTCCAGGCCGTGGTCGATCGCGTTGCGCACCAGGTGCACCAGCGGGTCGCCGATCTTCTCCAGCACCGTCTTGTCCAGCTCGGTCTGTTCGCCAACCAATTCCAGCTTCACCTGCTTGCCCAGCTTCTGGCCCAGGTCGCGGACCATGCGCGGGAAGCGGTTGAACACCGAGGCGATGGGCAGCATGCGGATGCCCATCACGCTCTCTTGCAGCAAGCGGGTGTGGCGCGCCAGTTGCGCCAGGCCCTGCTGCAGCATTTCCAGGCGCGAGGCGTCGAAGTCCTCGCGGAAGGTGTCGAGCATGGACTGGGTGATCACCAGCTCGCCCACCAGGTCGATCAGGCTGTCGATCTTGTCGATCGCCACGCGCACGGAGCCGGACTCGGCCGAGGCCGCCTCGCGCGGCACCGCCTTCGGCGCGGAGGACTGCGCGGCGACCGGCTCGGCCGCCGCCACAGGCACGTGCGCGTTGTGTACTTCGGCGCCGGGCAGCGGCTCGATCGACAGGTCGCATTCGTCTTCCACCCAGTCGAACACGCCCTTCACCGCCGCGCGGGCGACGTCGCCGCGCAGCTCCAGGCGCCAGCCCAGGTGGCATTCGGAAGGATCCAGCGCCTCGAAGCCGGGCAGCCGGTCCAGCTCGGCCTCGGCCTTCAGCTCGCCCAGCTCCGCCAGTTCGCGCAGCAGGCGCAGCGGATCGTTGCCGCCGGCGAGCATGCCCTTGTGCGGACGGAAAGAAATCGCCCAGCCGGTCGAGGCGTCGTCGGCCCGGCGCGCCGGTGCCGCGGCAGGTGCCAGGCTGCGGCCGACGGCGGCGGCCAGTTCGTGCCGCAGCGCCTCGCTCGCCGCGTCGGCCAGCGGCTGGCCGGACTGCGCGCGGGCGAACATGCCACGCAGGCAGTCCACCGAGCGCAGCAGGAGTTCCACGATGCCCGCGTCGATCGCGCGGCGGCCGTCACGCAGCTCGTCGAGCAGCGACTCGGCCTCGTGGGTGAAGGCCGCCATGTCGGGAAAACCGAACGTGGCGGCGCCGCCCTTGATCGAATGGGCCGCACGGAAGATGCCGTGGACCAGTTCCTTGTCGCCGCCGCCGTCCAGCGCCAGCAGCGCCGTCTCCATGGCGTCGAGTCCTTCGTGGCTCTCGTCGAAGAAGGTCTGATGAAACTGCGCCAGGCTCACCGTGCTCATAGGAAGGGCCTCAGCCGAGCACGCGCTTGACCGTGGCCAGCAGCTGCTCCGGATCGAACGGCTTCACCAGCCAGCCGGTGGCGCCGGCCGCCTTGCCTTCCATCTTGCGGTCCGTGTGCGATTCGGTGGTCAGCATCAGGATCGGCACGCCCTTGTATTCCGGCAGCGCGCGCAGCTCCTTGACCATGCTGATGCCGTCCATCACCGGCATGTTCACGTCCGCGAGCACCAGGTCGAAACGCGACCCCTTGGCCGCGTCCACCGCCAGCTGGCCGTTCTCCGCCTCGCTCACATCGTGGCCCGCGCCGCGCAGCGTGAAAGCCACCATGCCGCGCATCGAAGCCGAATCGTCTACCGCCAGGATCTTTGCCATCGTCTACCTCGTCAGGCCGGCGTCGCTGCCGGCAGTTCCAGTGTCTGTACCAGTCCCAGGCGCGCCGCGCCGTCGTGCAGCGCCGCGCTCGCGCCGGCCCAGGCGACCGCTACGCCGCGCGCCGCCGCCTCGCGGCGGAACACCGCCAGCAGTTGCAGCGCGGCGGTGTCGACGCGTTCCACCGCGCCGCCGTCGAGCGTCGCGGCCGGCGCGGTCAGCGCGGCGCGCAGCGCGTCCTTCACGGCCGGGAGATCCGCGATGCGGCAATCCGCCGGCAGCGTCACGCGACCGTCCGCCTTGTCCGTCTTCGCCTTGCCCATGCCCGATGTCCCGCCTGTGCCGTTGGGTGTCAGGGCGGTTATCGGCGGGGACGCGGGCGGCTTTAGGCTCGCGGGCCGCTTTTTTCGCGCGGCCGGCGCGGCGTCCGGCACGGAATCTGCAGCCCTGCGGGAAGTCCTTCGCCGTCCGGTGGCGGGCGTCGGAAAACCGGCGCTCAAGTTCCTGCGCCGACGGCCGAAGACATAGCCAAGTGATGGCCATCGGCGTCGACGGTGAACGCCAGAGCCAAGGAGCCCGCGTGATCATCCAGCCAACCAGTCTCGCCGCGCTGACCTGGGCCGGCGCCGCCTCCGGCGCCAGCGCGGAGAGCTGGCGCGTGGGCGCGGTCCTTGCCGCGCGCACGCTGGGCTACAACGAGCAGAGCAAGCTGGTGCTGCAGATCGGTGCGCTCACCGTCGAAGCCGAGCCACCGGGCACGCAGTTGCCTTCGCAGTTCCAGGTGCGCGTGCTCAGCCTGGGCGCCGAGCCGAAGCTGGAGATCCTCGGCGGCGCGCCGCTCGAACAGACGGTCAGCCGCGCGCTGCGCGAGCGCCTGCCCCAGCAGAACGGCTACGCGCCATTGCTGGCCACGCTGGGCGCGCTGGCCCAGCGTCCGCTGCTGCGCCAGCTGCCGCCGAACCTGCGCGCGGCCCTGGCACTGCTGGAACACAGCATCCGCACGCCGGTGGAGATCTCCAACGGCGCCGGCCTGAAAGAAGCGGTGAAGCGCAGCGGCCTGTTCCTCGAGGCTCAGCTGGCGCAGCCGCAGACCGACCTGGGCCTGCTCGGCGAGGACGACTGGAAAGCCGCCCTGCTGCGCCTGGCCGCCACGCTCGACCGCGGCGGCCCGCCGCCGCCCGGCAGCGACGTGGAAACCGCGCCGCCGCTGGCCCAGCGCGGCCTGCTCGCGCAGCCGCGCGTGCCGATGCCCGAATCGGCGCAGCCCGGCGAAGTGGACAGCCTGCTGGTACGCCTGCACGGCGACGTGCACGCGGCGCTGGCGCGCCTGGAAGTGGCCCAGCTCGAAGCGCAGGCCAGCGGCGCATGGATGATCGAGATCCCGCTCCAGGGCGAAGGCGGCCAGGACATCCTGCAACTGCAGATGACGCCGCACGAGGACGATCCCGAACAACCCACCGCATGGGTGCTGGGCTTCGCCCTCGACCTGCCGCGGCTCGGCCCCGTGCAGGGCGAGCTGCAGCTGCGCGGGTTGCGCCTGTCGGTGCGGCTGTGGGCGCAGCACGCCGAGACCGTCGACAAACTCGAACGCGGCTTCACCGAACTCAGCCAGCAGCTCACCGCCAGCGGTCTGCTGCTGGACCAGCTCACCTGCCAGAGCGGCTTGCCGCAGCCGCCGAACCTGCGCAGCGCCGTGCTGCTGAAGGCCACCGCATGACCCAGGCCCTGCCCCCGCCCCATCGCAAGGTCAGCCTGCGCCTGGCGCCGGGCGGCGGCGCGTCGCCGCCCTCGATGCCGCCCGAAGCGCTCGACCAGCTGCTGGCCCGCGCACGCGCGCTCGGCATCCCGCTGCATCACGACGCACAGGTCGCCGCCCTGCTGGCGGCGCTGCGCATGCGTCCGGACGTTCCCGGCGAGTTGTACGCGGCAGCGGCCGCCGTGCTCAACAGCATCTATCGCGCGGCCGAATAACGCCGAGGCAACCGCCTCGCGCGCCGCGGAACGAATGGCTCAGGCCGCGTGCCCCAGTTCTTCCGGCAGACGGCACATCCGCCGCACATCGAGCAGCGCGACGAAGCCGCCTTTCCACGGCACCACGCCGTCGACGGGATCGTTCTCGCGGACGGTGCGCCCCGGCGGAGGCGGCAGCGGTTCGGCGGTGACGTCGAGCAGTTCGCTGACCGCATCGACGCGCAGGCCGACCAGGTGGCCCTGGTGCGACAGCACCACGATGCGCCGCTGTTCGCCGCTGCCCGATGCCGCCGCCACGCCGAGGCGCCGGCAGCCGTCCATCACCGGCACGATGCGGCCGCGCAGCTGGCGCACGCCGAGCAGGTCCTCGGCTGCGCCGGGGACAGGCGTGACGTCGCCGTCGCGGATCACTTCGCTCACCTGGGTGAGCGGCGCCGCGTAGGACTGGCCCGCCAGATGGAAGATCAGCCAGCCCCGTTCGACGGGCGGCGCGGCGGCGTGGTCCTGGTTCATGCGGCCATCTCTGCTATGCGTGAATTCATTCGTGTGCCCTCAGCCGGCGCCGCTCGCGGTCACCACGACCGGGACGTCGGGCAGCGCCTGTAACTTCGCGGCGACGGGCAAGGCACCGGGCGGCGTAGCCGGCGTCGCGGCGGGTGTCGCCGGTTCGCGGGAGGCCGGCGCGCTCGCGGCGGCGCTTTCGGCCGCCTGGCCGGAACGGTCCGCATCGCTGTAGAAGCGCGCGGGCGCCTGCTGGTCGCTCAGCACCACGACGAGCACGCGGCGGTTGCGGTTGCGGCCTTCCTCGCTGACGTTGTCGGCAGCGGGGCGGTATTCGCCCCAGCCAATGATGCCCATGCGGTTCGGGTCGACGCCGTTCTCGGCGAACAGGCGCGCCACGCTTGCCGCGCGCGCCGCGGAGAGTTCCCAGTTGGACGGGAACACCGTGTTGCTGATCGGCTTGTCGTCGGTGTAGCCCTCGACGCGCAGCGGATTAGGGAACGGCGCGAGGATGCCCGCCACGCTGCGCAGCGTGGTGTCGGCCTCGGACGACAGCTTCGCCACGCCGCTGGGAAACAGGATGTCGGTGCGGATCTCGATCTCCAGCCAGCTCTGCGTGCGCCGCACTACCACCAGGCTGCGGTCGATCAGCGGCTGCAGCGCGTGCTGCACTTCGTCCTGGATGCGCTGCAGGTTCTGCTGCGCGGCGTCGCGGGTGGTCAACGAACCCTGCGTCATCTGCGGCGGCAGCGCCTGCGTCGGCAGCGGCACGGCCAGGTGCGGGCGCAGCGACGGCGGCGTGGTGGAGGACGAACGCTTGGCCGGCACCGGCGCGCTGGGCGTGGCGTTGTTGCTGTGCACCGGCTGGATCTGCTTGTTGTTGCCGTTGAAGGCTTCGATGATCGACTCGGACATCACGCGGTACTTGCCCTCGTTGACCACCGACACCGCGTACATCACCACGAAGAACGCCAGCAGCAGCGTCATCAGGTCGGCATAGGGAATGGCCCAGGCCTCATGATTGACGTGATCTTCGTGCTTGTGCCTTTTCATCCGAGGTAGCCCTGCAGGCGGCTCTCGATCTGGCGCGGGTTGTCGCCGCGCGCGATGGAAACCAGCCCCTCGATGATGATTTCGCGCATCTTGCCCTGCTTGTGGATCATGCCCTTCAGGCGCGCGGACATCGGCAGCATCAGCAGGTTGGCCAGCGCCACGCCGTAGATGGTGGCCACGAAAGCCGCGGCGATGCCGTGGCCGAGCTTGCTGGGGTCGGCGAGGTTCTGCATCACCGCCATCAGGCCCATCACGGCGCCGATGATGCCCATGGTCGGCGAGTAGATGCCGGCCTGCTCGAACACTTTCGCGCCGGCCAGGTCCGCGTGTTCGCGCGTGTCCTGCTCCACCTCGAGCACGCCGCGGATCTGCTCCGGTTCGCTGCCGTCCACCAGCAGCTGCAGGCCCTTGCGCACGAACGGGTCCTGCTCGGAATCGATCTGCGGCTCCAGGCCCAGCAGGCCCTGGCGGCGCGAGATCTCGCTCCAGCCGATGACGCGGCTGATCAGGTCGTTGGGCTGGTGCTGCGGCGGCTTGTAGATCATCGGCAGCATGCCGATCGCATGCTTGAGCACCTTGCCCTGGGTCTGCACCAGCAGTGCGGCGATGGTGCCGCAGAACACGATCACGAACGCGGCGGGGTTCCACAGCGCTTCGACGCTCGACCCTTTGAGGATGGTGCCGAGGATCACGACCACGAAGGCCAGGATCGTTCCGATGATGCTAACCAGGTCCATGTCAGGCGAACGCCTCTGAAGATGTGGAAGCCTTCGGCGACGCTCCCGACGCCGCCAGCCATGGGCCGCCCTCCCCGGCCAGTCCCGCCAGATCCAGCACGAGCGCCAGGCGCCCGTCGCCGGTGATGGTCGCGCCGGCCACGCCCGCCACGCCGGCGAACAGCGGGCCCAGCGGCTTGACCATCACGTCTTCGCGGCCGATCACCGCGTGCACCAGGCACCCCAGGCGCTGGTGGCCGATGTGCAGCACCACCACGTGGCGGCCGGCATCCTCCGCGGCGCCCGACCAGCCGGCCAGGTCGCCGAGCGGCAGCGCGCGGTCGCGATGCGACGCCACCAGGCAGCCGTCGAGCAGGCGGTCCTGCCCCGGCGACAGTTCGAATACTTCGTCCACGTTGCTCAGCGGCATCGCGAACAGCCGCGCGCCGACACGCACCATCAGCACGCGCACGATGGCCAAGGTCAGCGGCACCGTCAGTTCCAGCTCGCTGCCCTGACCGAGCTTCGAGCGCACCTGCAAGGTGCCGCCCAGTTCGGCGACGCGGGTCTTCACCACGTCCATGCCGACGCCGCGGCCGGAGATGTCGGAGACCTGCGCGGCGGTGCTGAAACCCGGTCGGAAGATCAGTTCCAGGCATTCCGTCTCGGACAGGCGCGCGGCCTGCGCCTGGTCGATCACGCCCTTCTCTACCGCCTTGCGGCGCAGGACGTCGGGATTCATGCCGCGGCCGTCGTCGGCCACCACGATCACGATGCGCTCGCCGCGCTGGCTCGCCGACAGGCGCACGCGTCCCTTGCGCGGCTTGCCGGCGCGCTCGCGCTCGTCCGGCATTTCCAGTCCGTGGTCGACCGCATTGCGCAGCAGATGAATCAACGGATCGGCGAGTGCTTCGACGAGGCTGCGATCCAGGTCGGTGTCTTCGCCCTCCAGCACCAGCTCGATCTCCTTGCCGAGTTGGCGCGCGAGGTCGCGCACGATGCGCGGGAAGCGCTGGAACAGCCGGCCCACCGGCTGCATGCGCATGCCGAGCACGGCGCCCTGCAATTCGTCCGCGACGCGGTCGAGTTCGCCGGCGGCCACGTTCAGCGGTTCGTCGCCGCTGCTGGCGGCGAGGCTCAGCAGCCGGTTGCGCACCAGCACCAGCTCGCCGGCGCGGTTCACCAGCGCGTCGAGGCGGCCGGTATCCACGCGCACGGTGGCTTCCGGCGGCGGCGCGGCCTTGGCCGGCGCCTTCGCGGGAGCGGGAGCAGCAGCCGACGCGGCCGACGCGGCACCGGGCGAGCCGCCCTTGCCGTGCAGGCTGTCGAGCAGCGCCTCGAATTCGGCGTCGTCGATGGTGTTGGAAACCTCGGCCTGCGCGGGCGTGCCGGGCGCCTTGCCCTTGCCGTGCAGGTCGTCGAGCAGGCGCTCGAACTCCGCGTCGTCGATCGAGCCAGACGATGTCGAATCCGACGGCGCCGGCGCGCCGGGCGCACCGCCCTTGCCGTAGAGGTTGTCGAGCAGCGCCTCGAACTCGCTGTCGTCGATGGTGCCGCCGCTTGCTTCCGCCACGGGCGGCGGAGCCGGCACCGGCGCGGGGGCCGGCGCAGGCGGGCGCGACGACGGTGGCTGCAGGCGTGCCAGCAGCACGGCGGGCGCCGCCGGCATCGGTTCCGACGACGCCAGCGCGGCCATCTGTGCATTGACCAGGTCCAGCGCTTCCAGCAACGCGTCCATCTGCGCGGCATCGAGCACCAGGTGGCCGGCGCGCGCTTCGTTGAGCAGGTCCTCCGCGTGATGGCACAGGTGCACCATCGGGTCGATGCCGAGAAAGCCCGCGCCGCCCTTCACGGTATGGAAGGCGCGGAACACGGCGTTGAGCAGATCGGCGTCGCGCGGCGACGCTTCGAGCGCGACCAGCTGCTCGCTCAGGCGCTGCACGAGCTCCCCGGCTTCGACCAGGAAGTCGTCGCGCAGCTCGGCGTCCAAGGTGGGATCCATGGGCTGCCCGTGCTCAGAAACCGAATTCGCTGAGCAGGCGGTCCGCCTCGTCCTGGCTCGACACCTTGGCGGCGGCCACCGGCGCTTCGCCGCCGGCCAGCGCGCCGGTCAGGCGCACCAGTTCCAGCAGCGAAGATTCCACGCTGCCGATGAAGGTGGCGACCTTCTTGATGCGCTGGCCCGACAGGTCCTGCCAGGACTGCGCCATCACCATGTCCGAAAGGCCCTCGCGGCACTGCGCGGCGAAGTCGCGCGCCTGCATGGCCAGTTCGGCCACGGGCTCTTCCGCGCCGCTGCCCAGCACGTCGCCGGCACGGCTTTCCAGCGCGGTGGCCTGCGGCCGCATGCGTTCGGCGAAGTCGATGCTGCGGTGGGCCGCCTTGGCGCTCATCTCCAGCACGTCGTGCAGGTTCTGGCGCGCGTCGGCGACGCTGTCCGGCACGCCTTCCTGCGCCAGCTCGCCGCCGAGGCGGCGCACCGCCTCGTGCAGGTCGCGGGCCAGCAGGCCCAGCGCGCGGAACAGATGCTGCTCGCGCTGGCGGACCATGGTGTCCAGCGCCAGCTCGAACGCTGCGCCGTCAGGACTGTTGAGCAGCTCCTGAACTTCCTGCGGCAGCGCCGCGCTCATGGGGGTGACCATCACTGCGCTCATGCGCTTGCTCCCTGGGCGGCAAGCCGCTCGAAGATCTTGTCCAGCTTTTCCTTCAGCGTGACCGCCGTGAAGGGCTTGACGATGTAACCGTTCACGCCGGCCTGGGCGGCGGCGATGATCTGGTCGCGATTGTTCTCGGCGGTGACCATCAGCACCGGCAGCGCCTTGAGCGCGGGCTCGGCGCGGATCGCGCGCAGCAGGTCGATGCCAGTCATGTTGGGCATGTTCCAGTCGGTGACGACCATGTCGAACGACTGCTGCTTGAGCATCGTCATGGCGTTCACGCCGTCGTCCGCCTCCTGGATGAGGCCGTTGCTGAAACCCAGCTCGACGAGCAGGTTGCGCACGATGCGCCGCATGGTGGAGAAGTCGTCCACCACGAGGATTTTCATGTTCTTGTCCAACGGAGGCTCCAGGGTCCTTGTGGGGGTGGGTTGGTCGAATGGGTCCGGGAAAATCGGCGGGAAACGGCGTCAGCGCTGGGCCTGGGCCGGCGCCTTCGCGCCGCCGTGCCGCCCGCCGCTGCCGGCGGCGCCCTCGGCACCGCGCCAGCCGGTCATCCGCGCGCGCAGCCGGATCAGCGCCTGCCCGTGGATCTGGCAGACGCGCGACTCCGTCACGCCGAGCACGGCGCCGATCTCCTTCAGATTCAGTTCCTGCTCGTAGTACAGCGACATCACCAACTGCTCCCGTTCGGGCAATCCGCCGATCGCCTCGACCAGGGCTTCGCGCATGCCTTCCTGCTCGAAGCGGTCCTGCGGGCTCAGGCCTTCCTGGTCGGCGACGTCGAGCGCGGCGCCCTCCTCGTCGTCCTCCGGCGCGGAGAGACTGAGCAGGCGCGCGCTGGCCGCGTCGGCCAGGATCTGGTGGTATTCCTGGGCGCTGATGCCGAGCCGGCGGATCACCTCCGCATCGCTCGCGTCCGCGCCCGTTTCGTTCTCGATCTGGCGTACCACCTCGGTCACTTCGCGCAACTTCCGGTGCACCGAGCGTGGCGTCCAGTCCGTCTTGCGCAGCTCGTCCAGCATCGCGCCGCGGATGCGGATGCCCGCATACGTCTCGAAGCTGGCCATGCGGTCCGTGGCGTAATTGCGCGCCGCTTCCAGCAGGCCGATCATCCCGGCCTGCACCAGGTCGTCCACGTCCACGCTCGGCGGGAGGCGGCCCATCAGGTGATAGGCGATGCGCCGCACCAGCGGAGCGTGCCTGCGCACCATCTCCTCCGTGCTCTCGCGTTGCAGTTGCAGATATTCGGAAGCCACGCTCATCTCACCATCCCCCATGGGCCGGGTCGGGCGCCGTCGCGGCCCGGCCGCCGAAAAAGGCGATGCGGTCGCGACCCGTCCTCTGGGGTTCACCCCATGTATCGACCACACCCGCCATTTGCTTGAATCCCCGCGCGGCCCGGCTGGCCGGCCACAGGTCCACCACCGCGCTCTGGCGGCGGATCGCCTGGCGCAGGTGCTCGTCGTAGGGAATGGCCCCCATGAAATCCAGGGCCACGTCCAGGAAGCGGTCGCACACGCGCGCGAGCTTGTCGTAGAGCTGCCGCGCCTCGCCGGCGTGGCGCACCATGTTGGCCACCACGTGGAAGCGCCGCACGCGGAAGTCGCGGCTGAGCACCTTGGTCAGCGCGTAGGCGTCGGTGAGCGAGGCCGGTTCGTCGCAGACCACCAGCACCACGTCGTCAGCCGCGGCGGCGAACATCACCACGTTGTCGGAGACGCCCGCGGCGGTGTCGACCACCAGGAATTCCGGCGGATCGGGCAGCTCGTCGAAGGCGCGGATCACCGCGGCGTGCTCGCGCGTATCCAGCTGGGCCAGGCGCCGCGCGCCGGAGCCGGCCGGGATCACCTTCAGCCCGTGCGGCGCCGGCAGCATCAGTTCGCTCAGCGTGCAGCTGCCGTCCAGCAGATGGCCGATGTGGCGCGCCGGCTGCAGGCCCAGCAGCACGTCGAGGTTGGCCATGCCCATGTCGGCATCCAGCAGCGCGACCTCGCGGCCGGCCATCGCCAGCGACATGCCGAGGTTCACCGCCACGGTGGACTTGCCGACGCCGCCTTTGCCGCCGGCCACCGCGATCGCGCGGCAGCGGCGGGGCACCGGCGCCGATGCGCCCTGCGGTACGGCGCCCGTCTCGCGAGCGTCGCCGCCGCCCATCGGATGGAAGGCCGAGAAGAGATTTTTCAGGCCCCAGGCCTGGTTGATCGCCAGCGTCGTCATCATGCGTTCGCCACGGCAAGGCCGAAACGCTCGGCCATGTCGCCCTCGTCGATGGCCGGGGCCTGGCCTTTGAGCGCCTGCGCGGCGCGGCAGACCAGCACGCGCGCGTCGGCGGCGGTGAGGTCCTCGGGCACGCGCTGGCCGTCGGCGGTGTAGTCCAGCGGCAGGCGGTGGCGGATCAGCGCCGACAGCGCGCCGCCGAGACTCGGAGCCTCGTCCAGCTTGGTGAGGATGCAGGCCTGCGGCTGCTGCGGCAGGAAGGCGCGCACCATCGTGTCCAGCGCCTGCGCCTGCGCGTTGGCGGCCAGCACCAGGCAGGTGCGCACGTCGCCGGCCGCGCGCAACAGCTCCATCTGCTGCTGCAGGCGCGGATCGCTGCCGGCCACGCCGGCGGTATCCACCAACACGACGCGGCGGCCGCGCAACACGTCGAGCACTTCGCGCAGGCTTTCGGCGTCGTGCGCCGGGAAGACGCGCGTGCCGAGCAGGCGGCCGTAGTGTTCGAGCTGTGCGGCGGCACCGATGCGGTAATGGTCCGTGCTCACCAGCGCCACCTGCGCAGCGCCGTGGCGCAGCACGGCGCGCGCGGCGAGCTTGGCGATGGTGGTGGTCTTGCCCACGCCGGTGGGGCCCACCAGGGCCATCACGCCGCCGCTGGCGGCGATGTCATAACCGGTGATGCGCAGGTTGCGGCTCAGCACGCCCAGCGGCAGGTAGCGCGCCTGGTCGGCGCTGAGCTGGTCGGGCAGTTCGTCGGCAAGCTGGCGGGCGATGTCCGCGTCGATGCCAAGCCGCGCCATGTCGCGCAGCACGCGGCCGCGCAGCGGATGGCGGCGCTGCAGGTCGTTCCACGCCAGCGAGGCCATCTGCGCTTCCAGCAGTTCGCGCAGGCTGCCCAGTTCGGCACGCATGCGCGCGGTGTCGAGCGCGGCCTGTTCCATCATCGGGTGCAGCGGCGGCGCCTCGACCGGCGCGGCAACCGCGGGAGCGGCTACGGGCGCGGGCGCTGCGGCGGCGACCGGTGCGGCCTTCAGGAGGGGTGTCACCGGCTTGGCGGCTGGCTCCTCCGCCGGCGCGCGCCGCGACCGCACCGGCAGCAGCGGCGGCGGTGCCGGTGTGTCGATCAGCTTTGCGCGGACCTGTTCCGGCAGCGGCTCGCCGGTGCGTGCGGCTTCGCGCACCAGCGACTCGTCGTAATCGACCGCCGCAATGATCTCCACGCCCTCGTCGAGGCGGCGCGTGGAAAGAATCACCGCATCCGGCCCCTGCTCCTCGCGCACTTCGCGCATGGCCTGGCGCATGTCCGCGGCTACGAATCGCTTGATCTTCATCGTTCCGTTCAACCCCTGTCCCGGCGCGCCGGATTACCGGCCCAGCGCCTGCACCAAACGCACCCGACGGTTGTCGGGAACCTCGTTGTAGGCCAGTACGTGCAGGTTCTGTGCCACGTGACGCGTGAAGCGTGCGAGCCACGGACGAAGCTGCGGCGCGACCAGCAGCACGGCCGGTTCGCCGCTCATTTCCTGGCGACGCGCGGCGTCCGCAACACCGGTCTGCAAGCGGTCGGCGAGGCCCGGCTCCACCGCGGCGCCCGCTACGCCGCCGTTTCCGAGCGACGAGAGCAGGATCTGCTCCAGCTCCGGCGCCAGCGTGATGACGGGGATCTCGGTGCCGAGGCCAGCGATCTCCTGCACGATCTGCCGGCCCAGCGCGACGCGCACGGCGGCGGTGAGCGCGCCGGGATCCTGACTCTGGCCCGCGTGTTCCGCCAAGGATTCGACGATGGAACGCATGTTGCGGATCGGCACCCGCTCAGCCAGCAGGTTCTGCAGCACCTTCACCACCACGCCCAGCGACATGCGCTTGGGCACCAGGTCTTCCACCAGCTTCGGCGCGGCCGCGGCCAGGCGGTCCAGCAGCTGCTGCACGTCCTGGTGGCTGAGCAGTTCGTGCGCGTGGCCCTGCAGGATGTGCGACAGATGCGTCGCCACCACGGTGGCCGGATCGACCACGGTGTAGCCCAGCGCCTGCGCGTTGTCGCGCTGCCCGGTCTCGATCCACACCGCTTCCAGGCCGAAGGCCGGGTCCTGCGTGGCGATGCCCTGCAGCGGGCCATGCACACGGCCTGGGTTGATCGCCAGCAGGCGCTCGTTGTGCACCTCGGCCTCGCCCATCGGCACGCCCATCAAGGTGATGCGGTAGGTGTTGGGCCCCAGGTCCAGGTTGTCGCGGATATGCACCGGCGGCACCAGGAAACCCAGCTCCTGCGACAGCTTGCGGCGCACCGACTTGATGCGTCCCATCAGCTCGCCGCCCTGGTTCTTGTCCACCAGCGGGATCAGCCGGTAACCGACTTCCAGGCCGACCGGATCGACGCCGGCGACGTCCTCCCAGCCCAGCTCCAGGCGTTCGGCGGGCGCGGCGGCGGGTGCGGCTTCGACGGCGGCTTCCTCGGCCAGCTTCGCGCGGGTCTCGCGCTCGCGCTTGAGCATCATCCAAGCCGCGCCGCCGCAGATCGCGCCCAGCAGCAGGAAGGCGATGTTCGGCATGCCGGGGATCAGGCCCATCACGCCCAGCACCACGCCAGCCACCGCCAGCGCGCGCGGCTGGCCGAATACCTGGCCAAGCACCTGCTTGCCCATGTCCTGCGCGCGCGACACGCGCGTCACGATCACCGCCGTGGCGATCGACAACATCAGCGCCGGCACCTGCGCCACCAGGCCGTCGCCAATGGTCAGCAAGGTGTAGGTCTTGGCTGCGTCGCCGGCGGACAGGCCGTGCTGCATCACGCCGACGAAGAAGCCGCCGACGATGTTGATCAGCAGGATCAGGATGCCCGCCGTGGCATCGCCGCGGACGAATTTGGAAGCGCCGTCCATCGAGCCGTAGAAATCCGCTTCCTCGCGCACTTCCTGGCGGCGTTCGCGCGCCTGTTCCTGCGTGAGCAGGCCGGCGTTGAGGTCGGCATCGATCGCCATCTGCTTGCCGGGCATCGCGTCCAGGGTGAAGCGCGCGGTCACTTCCGACACGCGCGTGGCGCCCTTGGTCACCACCACAAAGTTGATGATGGTGAGGATGGCGAACACCACCAGGCCCACCGCGAAGTTGCCGCCGATCACGAACTCACCGAAGGCCTCGATCACCTTGCCCGCGGCTCCCGGACCGTTGTGGCCGTGCAGCAGCACCACGCGGGTGGAGGCGATGTTCAGCGCCAGGCGCAGCAAGGTGGCCATCAGTACCACGGTGGGGAACGCGGCGAACTCCAGCGGCCGCATCACGTAGATCACCGCCAGCAGGATCACCAGCGACAGCGCGATGTTGAAGCTGAAGAGGATATCCAGCAGGAACGGCGGCAGCGGCAGCATGACCATCGCCAGCGCGGCCAGCATGACGATCGGCGCCCCCGCGCCGCGGCGGCTGATCTGCTTGAAAGTATCGAACGCGCTTGCGCTTGCGGCTGCCATGGAGCGGTGTCCTGGAATGAATCAGCGATAGGGGCCGAGCAGGTCCGGATCGACCTGCGGCGACGGAGGCGTGGGCGGGACTTCGCCCATGGCGACGGCCTGGCGCAGCTGGAACACGTAGGCCAGCACCTGCGCCACGGCGACGTACAGCGAAGCCGGGATTTCCCGTCCCAGTTCGGTGGTGGCATACAGCGCGCGCGCCAGCGGCGGCGCTTCCACCATGGGGATACGATGGCCGGCGGCGACCTGGCGGATCTGCATGGCGATCACGTCCACGCCCTTGGCCACCACGCGCGGGGCGCGCATGCGGCCGTCGTCGTATTTCAGCGCCACGGCGAAGTGGGTGGGGTTGGTCACCACCACGTCGGCCTTCGGCAGCTCCTGCATCATGCGGCGGCGCGCGAGCTGATGCTGCACCTGGCGGATGCGGCCCTTGAGCTCGGGGTTGCCGTCGCTTTCCTTGGCTTCGTCGCGCAGTTCCTGCTTGGTCATGCGCAGGCGGCGGCCATAGTCGTAGCGCTGGTAGGCCGCGTCGATGCCGCCGATCAGCGCGAGCATGGTGCCGAACAGCAAGGCCGCGCGGCCGAGCTGGGAAAGCGACAGCGCGATGCCGGCGAACACCGTGCCGCGGCCGCTGGCCTGCATGGCCTCCTGTCCGTGCCACAGGAACCAGGCGAGCGCCGCGCCGATGAAGACCAGCTTCAGCAGCGACTTGGCCAGTTCCACCAGGCCGCGCAGCGAGACCAGGCGCGCCAGGCCGGCGATGGGATCGAGCCGGTCGAACTTCGGCTGCAAGGCTTGCGCGCTGAAGCTCAAGCCACCGAGCAGTACGGGAGCGGCCAGCGTGGCGAGCAGCGTCGCCACCGCCACCGGCGTCAGCAGCGCCATCGCTTCCCGCAGCGCGGCGCCGAGCACGCGCCCATGGAGTTCGCCGGAGAACAGCGCCTCACGGCTGTAGCCGAACCCCAGCTCGTAGATACGCCGCGCATGCACGAACGCGCGCTCGCTGCCGCTCATCAGCGCGGCGATGCCGGCCAGCACCACCAGGGCGCCGGAGAGGTCGCGCGAGCGTGGGACGTCGCCCTTCTCGCGCGCTTCGCGCAGGCGTTTTTCTGATGGTTTTTCGGTGCGTTCCTGGTCGTCGTGTTCGGACATGGCGCCGGCCCCCTCAGGCTCCCAGGAGTTCGCGCATCAGCGACCACGCGCTTTCCTCCAGCGCGCCGAAGGCGCCGGGCAGGCTGCGCAGCGCCAGCCACAGGGCGATGAAGCCCAGGCAGATCGTGATCGGGAAGCCCACCGCGAACAGGTTCATCGCCGGTGCCGCGCGGCTGATCGCCGCAAAGCCCATGTTCACCACCAGCAGCGAGGTCATCGCCGGCAGCGCCACGCGTACCGCGCCGGAGAACAGCTGCCCGCCGAACGCGGCGACCGCATGCAGGCCGTTAGGCGAAATCGCATCCGTACCCGGCGGCAACGTACGGAAGCTCTCGGCCAGCAGGGCCACCAGGCGCAGGTGCCCGTCCATCGCCAGGAACAGCAAGGTGACCAGCAGCAGATAAAACTGATTGAGCACCGGCGAACTGCCGCCGCCCTGCGGATTGACCACCTCGGCGAACCCCAAGCTCATGCTCTGCGCCACCAGCTGCCCGCCAAAGGCTACAGCCTCGAAAGTCAGGCGCAGCACGAAACCCACGGCCGCGCCGATCAGCACCTGCCCCGCCATCGTCGCGATGCCTTCCGCCGTGAGCGGATCGATGCGTGCCGGCGCCATCGGCGCGAGCACCATGGTCAGCATTACGATCAGCCCCACGCGAGTACGCGCCGGCAGCACGCTGGCGCCATATACCGGCGCGACGAGAAACAGCCCCGCCACGCGTCCCATCGCCCACAGCAGGCCGCCGAGCCAGACCGGCAACTGGGCGAGGTCGACGGTAGTCACCTGACCGCTCCCGGCAGGCTTTCGATCAGCTGCCGCGTGAACTGCACCAGCGTACGCAGCATCCAGGGACCTGCGATCAGCGCGACCAGCGCCATCGCGATCAGCTTCGGGATGAAGCTCAACGTCATTTCATTGATCTGCGTCGCCGCCTGGATCACACCGATGAGCACACCCACCGCCAGCGCGGTGAGCAGCAGCGGCGCGGCGACCAGCATCGCCACGTAGAGCGCGTGCTGGCCGAATTCGATGACGGATTCGGGGGTCATGCCAAAGCCTCCATCTCCCTCTCCCCTTCGGGGAGAGGGTTGGGGTAAGGGGCCGGCCGGAGCGAAAGCTCGAAAACTCGAGCAAACCCCATGCGCAAACGGCTCGCACGAACCAGCACCTTCTCGAGCATCCGCCCCTCATCCCGCCTTCTCCCCGAAGGGGAGAAGGGGAAGTGCGGTACCGCGGTAAGCAGCAACGACCAAACAAGAGCGAGCGAAGCGACGCTCCGAGTTGCTCTTGATCTGCCGGGTTCCCTTCGCGGCGGTGAGGGCTGGACGATCAGGCCGCCGCAGGCGGGCGGGGACAGGACGTCCCCGCCTTTTCGATTCGGGCAGGGATGCCCGATCGAAAAGCCCGGCCAGCCCTCAACGCACCCGCAGCAGCGTAGGCTGCGGAGGGCGCCGCGCAGGGGGCCCTTCTTCTTGGTTACTTCTTCTTGGGCAAGCAAGAAGAAGTAACTCGCTCTCCGGCAGGAGAGCGAAACCCTCGCCCCGCGAGGGGCGAGACAAGGCTGGCCGTGAGGCGACAACCGAGCGATGTCGCCACTGGATGACTCGCTACGCTCGCCCCTTCGGGGCCGCCCTCCGAGCGTTCTCTGCGCGACGCGCTCCGTCCGGCCTGCGCCGGCATGACGTGTAGAGGCGCTCACGAGTAAAAACTCCCCGCCAATGTCCCCAGCAACAACGACCACCCATCCACCAACACAAACAACATGATCTTGAACGGCAACGAGATGATCATCGGCGACACCATCATCATGCCCATCGACATCAACACACTCGCCACCACCAGATCGATGATCAGGAACGGAATGAACAGCAGGAAGCCCATCTGGAACGCCGTCTTCAGCTCGCTCGTCACGAACGCCGGCATCGCCACGCGAAACGGCACGTCGTCCTTGCTCGCATAGGGCTGCTCCTTCGCCAGGCGGGTGAAGAGCTGCAGGTCCGGATCGCGCGTCTGGTCCAGCATGAAGCGCTTGAACGGCGCCGCCGCCGCGGGAATGGCCAGCTCCGCCGACAGCTGGCCGTCCATATAGGGCTTCACGCCATCGGCGTAGGCCCGCTCCAGCACCGGCGACATCACGAACAGCGTGATGAACAGCGCCAGCCCCAGCAGTACCTGGTTCGGCGGCGTGGATTGCGTGCCCAGCGCCTGGCGCAGGAAACCCAGCACGATGATCACTCGCGTGAACGAGCTCATCATCAGCAGGACCGCCGGCAGCAGCGTGAGAACCGTCATCAGGCCCAGCAGTTGCAGCGACAGCGTCCAGCTCTGGCCGCCCCCGGCGTTCTGCACGGTCAGTGCCGGAATGCCCGCGACGGGATCGGCCAGCAGCGGCGACGGCGCCAGCGCCAGCAGAGCGAGCAGCGCGAGGAGGAAGCACTTCTTCATGACTTGCGTTTCCAGAGGCCGAGCAGATCCGCGAAAGCGGGTGGCGTCGGCAATGACGGCGTATCGACGGCGGGGGCTTCGCCCTCGTACACGTGCAGCGTGCGCAGGCCGCCCTGCCCCACGCCGACCAGCAGCCGCTTGCCGTCGGCCTCCAGCAGCAGCACGCGTTCGCGCGTGCCCACGGCGAACGACTCGACGCAGCGGATGCGCCGCCCGCCCGATTGCGCGCGGCCCTGCGCGCGGCGGCCCAGCCAGCCCGCGGCGAAGATCAGCGCGACGATGCCGATCAGGCTCAGGCAGACGCGCAGCAATTCCGCGCCCACGCCGGGATCGGCCGCCGGGGTGGCGGCGAAGGCGAGCAGCAGGCTCATGTCAGCGCAGCTTCCGCACGCGCTCGGCGGGGCTGATCACGTCGGTCAGGCGGATGCCGAACTTCTCGTTGATCACCACCACTTCGCCATGGGCGACCAGGGTGCCGTTGACGAAGACGTCGAGCGGCTCGCCCGCGGCGCGGTCCAGCTCCACCACCGAGCCCTGGTTGAGCTGCAGCAGGTTGCGGATGCTGATGCGCGTGCGGCCGACTTCCATCGCCAGCGTGACCGGCACGTCCAGGATCAGGTCGAGGTTGACGTCCCCGCTTTCGCCCGCCACGCCGAGCATGGTTTCGTATTCGGGGCGGCCGGTGGGATCGAGCAAGGTGGCCGAATCGTTGGTGGTGGTGCTCATGCTTGGGTATTCCCGGTGGAGAATTCATTGATGTGCCGGCTTTCGCGGCGGCCGGCGGGGGACTGGAAGCGCACGGCCTTGTGGCCGCCGGCGCGGCCGACCTGGCCGCGGAAAATGGGCACGTCCTCGGCGAACATCGTGCACAGCTCCGGCAGGTTCACCGGAATCACGTCGCCGGGCCGCAGCTGCAGGAAGTCGCCGATGTTCATGTCCACTTCGAGCATCAGCGAGCTGAGTTCGACTTCGGCGTCCAGCACCTCCTGGTGCAGGCTCTGCAGCCAGCGTTCGTCGCGCTCGACGCGGTCGCTCTGCACGCCCGCATCGAGCAGCACGCGGATCGGCTCGACCATCGAGTACGGCAAGGTGAGGTGGATTTCGCCGCCACCGCCGTCCACCTCCACGTGGAAGCGCGATACCACCACCGTCTCGGTGGGGCTGACGATGTTGGCGAACTGCGGATTGATCTCCGAGTTGAGGAACTCGAAGTTCAGCGGCAGCACCGGCGCCCAGGCTTCGACCATCGCGGTGAAGACTTCCGCCAGCATGATCTGGATCACGCGCGACTCGGTGGGCGTGAAGTCGCGGCCCTCGATGCGCGCGTGATAGCGGCCGTCGCCGCCGAAGAAGTTGTCGATCACGCTGAAGACCAGGCGCGGTTCCATCACGATCAGCGCGGTGCCGCGCAGCGGCTTCACGCGCACCAGATTAAGGTTGCTGGGCACCGCCAGGCCGTGCACGTATTCGTTGAACTTGGACATCTTCACGCCCAGCACCGAGACCTCGCAGGTCTTGCGCAGCACGCTGAAGATGCCGGCGCGGAAATAGCGCGCGAAACGGTCGTTGACCATTTCCAGCGTCGGCAGACGGCCGCGGACGATGCGGTCCTGCTGGGTGAAGTCATAGGACAGCACCGCGTCGGCCGGCGGCGGTTCGTCGCCACCGGTGGGCACGTCGCCGCCATTGACGCCATTGAGCAGCGCGTCGATTTCTTCCTGGGAGAGCAAGTCGCTCACGGCCGCCTCACTGCATCACGAAGCTGGTGAAGTACAGCGCCTCGACCCCTGCGTGGCCGGTACGCTCCTGGAGGATCTTCTGCACCGCCGCCAGCGCCTTGGCCTGCAGCTTTTGCTTGCCCTGGATATCCGCGAGCTCGGTGTAGTCCTGGCTGGAGAACAGCATCACCAGCGCGTTGCGGATCACCGGATCGGCGTCCTTGGCGGCCTGGATGGCGGCCGGGTCGTGCGACATCAGCGTGACGCCGACCTGCAGATAGCTGAGGCCCTCGGCCTTCTGGAAATTCACCACGAAAGCCGGATCCATCGCGAGGAAGACTTCCGGCCCCTTCTTCTCGGGCTTGGCCTCGGCCGTCCGACTCCCGCCGTCGGCCGCGTGGCCGCGCAGGGTGAACAGCGCGTAGCCGCACACCGCCGACACCACCAGCAGCGCGAAGACCAGGACCAGGATGGTGCCGCGCCCGGCCCCGCCTTTCTTGGCGGGCTGCTCGACCGGACTTTGCTCAGCGTTCGACATGCATGACCTCGATATGCAACGGATTCGTGCCCCGCGCTTTCCCGCGCGAGGCCAAGGTCTGAATGCAATCGGCATGCCATCGTGAGAAACAGCTCAGCGGCGCGGGTTGCGGGCTGCCCGGAGGCGGGCGCGGCGTTTTCTTGACGCGTGGCGGAGAGGCGTCGCGTCGCCGTCATGACAGTGGATGGGGCGGAGGAAACCGGGCGGCCGCGGGCCGCCCGGTAGCGGATTTCCACGCAAACCCTTAGGGGCCCCGGGTGGTCCTCGGCGTAAATACGACAGCCGAGAGACAGGCTGGCCGCTTCTGGGCAAAACCAAATGCGATTTTTCCGTGACCGCCTTCGGTGGACCAGTACGTTTTATCTTCGGGCGACATCGAGTGGGGGACGTCAGTTATCGATACGTCGGGATAGTGCCGCTTGAGTTCCTTCACTGTGATGCATCGACCATCGATCTCAAAAAATGCAAGGACCGGGATGTCTTTGTTCAGACGGATTTCGGAGCTGGTAATGATGACGTCTGACGTCACTGCAACCATCCCTCCTTCTACGGAGGACAACTGTCCGGATCGCTGAATCTTTTGAAGGTGTGCTGGTACGGGCCAAACCTCGGACAGGGATTCCCGCCCCTGTGCGGCTTTCATTTCAATCAGCCTGATCTTCTGCCATATCTCCTCGTTCCACTGAGATCCCGAAATCTCGGCCTGTGACAAGTTAGGATGAAGGATGAACAAGAGCGCTGGCAGACACACGCGCAATACATTCCTCATGGTGATACCTCCCCGATAACGCTGTCGTAGTGCTCCCCGTAGTAGTCGAGGTAACTCTTCTCGCCCCCTGACACGGTATTGCGCTCACAAAAGAAATATCCGAGCTCCGCGAGATTCAACGGTGGATGCGACAGCAACTCGTAGTACTTCTCCATCATGGCGTCCTCTTCGGCCGAAGTGAGATGGATATCTATACCCAAGCACTCCTTGACGACTTCCCTGGTGCGGATGTTCTCGGCCAAGGCGGCCCCTTCGTCACGGCAAGCAGATCTGATGTAGGCGTCTCGCGATGACCAATCCGGCTTCCAAGCAAGAACCGCATGACCCACCTCATGCGAAAGCTGCGACGAAGATGACGTATCTGCTTTCTCGGGCTCGATATAGATAATTTTCTTATCCCGATCGGCCCTTGCCCACTTGTCGTACTTGAATTGCCAAAACCTTCCATCTGCGTCCGGGGCTTTCAGGTCCTTCAGCAACCCATGCAACCTGACGGGTTCGTTCACGATCTGATCCACTCCACTCCCGTACCCGGTTTCCGCAACCGGTGGCGGGCTGCTCCATTGGCTGGTGCATATAGACGCCAATGGCTCCATGGCAGCGACTGGAGCCATGAAAGAAAAGAGGGCGACGGCCGAACACCAGCGTGCACTACTCCTTATTCCCATTAACTACTCTCCCTTGAATGGATCGAGCATTCGCGCAAGGCGAATACCGCGGACCAGGCGTTGCACCTGGCCGCTTGACCATAGGCGGCGCTCCGCCGCCGCGACCATCGGATCGCTACGAAATCTGCAGAGAGGATTCGATCGCCTATCTACGCCGGATTAGGCGAAGGTGTCGAGTAACCCGACGACCAAGGGAAGGGGGGCGGATTTCATGGGCTCGGACTCGTTGGAAGCAACGGCATCTCGCGCCTTTTCTCCCTGCCCCTGCCCACGCTCCCCCGCCCCCTGCTGCCCCACCTGCGCCTGTCCGAGCGACAGCCCGTGGCCCGCAAGCATCAGATCCAGCTGGCCCAGGGTCTGCTGCACGGCGGTTACCGCGGCGGGATGCTGCGCGGTGAAGCTGACGTCCACGCGGCCGTGCTCGGCCACGCTCACTTTTACGTCGAGCTGGCCGAGTTCTTCCGGACGCAGGCGGATGCGTGCTTCCTTGATCTCCTGGCCGCCTAGCCAGGCGACCTGCTGGCCCAGCTCCTGGGCGAAGGCGGAGTTGCCGACGGGCGCGTCCATCTTCAGCGTGTGGACGCCGTGCGCGACGTTGGCGGCGGGCGCCTGCGGCGTCATCGTGGCGGCGAGCGCCTCGATGTTGCTGCCGGGCTCAGAGGTCTTGTGCACCGCGGGTGCGGCGGCTTCGATGACGGTCGAGATCAGCGCACCGGCATCCGCACCGCCGGCGGCCATGGGCGCGGCGGATGCAAGGGCATCCTTCGCGCCGTCGGCAACAAGGAAACCGGGCAGGCCGCGCTGCGCGCCGCCCTTGCCCGCATCGGGCGAAAGCGTTTGTCCGTGAGCTGAGCCCGCCGCGGGATGGGCGATCGATGCGCCCTGCCCCAGCAGGGCCAGCACGGCGGCGGCCAGGGCGTTGCCGTTGCGTTCGGCGGGATCGCTCGCGCCATCGCCATCCTTGCCGGCCAACAGGGCATCGGCCTCGGCGGCGGGCACCGTGACGTGGCCAGGCAGTGCCGGTGGCGTGGCCCCGGTCGCGAGCGCGGCAGCGCCCGGCTGGCGCAGCAGCTGGTCGAGCTGGCGGTCGAAGCCGCTCTGCGCTTTGTCGTCCGCGCTGCCCGGCTGCGCGGCGGCGTGGCGGGGCGCGGCGCGGGCGGCGGACGGAGCGGCAGTCTTGGGCGTGGACATGGGCATGGATACGTTGGCGGTCATGATGGATAGCCTTAGCCGCGGCGCCGCGGGTTGCGGTGCTGCATGCGTTCGTCGATGTCGTTCTGTTCGCGGCGCTCTTCGCTCTTGCGCTCCTGCTCGCGGGCATGGCCAATCACGCTCTCCAGCGCGCGCTCGCGCGCATGGGCATCGCGCCAGGAAGCGCCGGCCTGCTCCAGCAGCCGGCGCTGGCGTTCCACTTCCAGCAGCTGCTGGGCGATGGCGCGGTCGATGCGTTCCACGAATTGCTGGCGGTTGAGCAGCGCGCTCACCGACACCGCGGCCGCTCCGTCCAGCGCGTACTCGGCGCGGTAGCGGCGCAGCTCGGACAATTGATGCTCCGCCGCCTGCAGCCGGTTCTGCTGCTCGGCCAGGCGCTGCGCGGCAGCCTCGCGCTTCTCGCGCGCATGATCGGCGGCGGGGGCGAGACGGGCGGAACGCGGCTTCATGCGGCAGCCTCGGCGGCGATCTCTTCGAGCGCGGCGATCGCCGCGGCCAGCGCGGTCGGGTCGTCCACTTCTTGCTGCAGGAACGCGCGCAGGCGCGGCCACATGGCAATGGCCCGGTCCACCTGCGGATCGGAACCCTTCTGGTAGGCGCCCACGGCGATCAGGTCGCGCTGCTGGCGATAAGCCGAATAGACCTGGCGGAACTGTTGCGCCGCCCGCAGGTGCGAGCGCTCGACCACGGCCGGCATCACGCGGCTGATCGAGGCTTCGATGTCGATCGCCGGGTAATGGCCGGACTCCGCCAGGTCGCGCGAGAGCACGATATGGCCGTCCAGGATCGCGCGCGCGGCGTCGGCGATCGGGTCGTGCCGATAGTCATCGCCCTCGGTAAGCACGGTGTAGAACGCGGTGATCGAACCGCGTCCTTCCGCGTCGTTGCCGGCGCGCTCGACCAGCGCGGGCAGCAGTGCGAATACCGATGGCGGATAACCCTTGGTCGCCGGCGGTTCGCCGATGGCCAGCGCGATCTCGCGCTGGGCCTGGGCGTAGCGGGTGATCGAGTCCATCAGCAGCAGCACGCGCTGGCCGCGGTCGCGGAACCATTCGGCAATGGCCGTGGCGTACTGCGCGCCGCGCAGGCGCTTGAGCGGCGGCGCGTCGGCCGGCGCGGCGACGATCACCGCGCGGGCGCGCCCTTCTTCGCCCAGCGTGTGCTCGACGAATTCCTTCACCTCGCGGCCGCGCTCGCCGATCAGGCCGACCACCACGACATCCGCGTCGGTGTACCGCGTCATCATGCCCAGCAGCGTCGATTTGCCGACGCCGGAGCCGGCGAACAGGCCCAGGCGCTGGCCGCGACCGACGGTGAGCAGCGCGTTGATCGCGCGCACGCCGGTGTCCAGCGGTGCGTCGATCGGCTTGCGCGCCATGGGGTTGATCGGCTCGCGCTTGAGCGAAGCGTGTTCGTCCACGTCGAGCGGACCCAGGCCATCCAGCGGCAGGCCATCGGCGCCGATCACGCGGCCGAGCAGCGCCGCGCCCACCGGCAGGCCACCGGCGTGGGCGCAGGGGCGCACGCGCGCGTTGGGCAGCACGCCGTGCATTTCGGTGACGGGCATCAACAGCAGCCGATCGTCGGCGAAACCGACCACCTCGGTATCGAGTTGATCGCCGCCGGCCGTGGCGACCAGGCAGCGCGCGCCCAGCGGCGCTTCGCAACCCTCGGCCTCCAGCGTGAGTCCTACCACGCGGCGCAGGCGTCCTTCCACCACCAACGGAGCGGCGGCTTCGGCGCGGCGCGCGCGGCGGGCCAGGCGGTGACGCCAACGTTCGGCGGTGGCGCGGTCGGCGCTCATGCCATCTCCAGTTCGGGATCGTCGCTGCCGGCTTCGTCGCCGAACACCGCGTCGGCGACGGCGGCCAGACGCGTCTCCACGCGCGCGTCCAGGCGCGAGGTTTCGCTTTCCACACGGCAGTCGCCGCGCTGCAGGGCGAGGTCGGCGATCAACTGCCAGTCGGACTCGGCCGCGTCCAGCTCGCGCAGCAGCGCAAGGTCCTCCGGGTGCAGATACACGCGCACCGTGCGTGCCGCCGACGGGAGCGCGAGCACGGCTTGCCGCACCGTACTCACCACCAGCTCGGGCGACGTCCTGAGTTCATGTCCGATCACCTGCCGCGCGATCACCAGCGCCAGACGGGCCAGTTCCTGCTCGGTGGCGTCGTCCAGCGCGTCCAGCGGACGCGCGGCGGCGCGAAGAATGCCTTCGAGGAGGTCGACTTGTTCGCGCAGCGCCTCGCGTGCGGCGGCGCGACCTTCGGCCAGGCCGGCGGCATAACCGGCCTCGCGCGCTTCGCGCTCAAGCCCTTCGAGGTCGGCCACGGTCGGCAGCGGCACCTGCGGCTCCGGTGTCGGTTCCGATGCCTTGGGTTCGCCCACGTCGGGCAGCTCCCAGCGGCGGAAGCCTTTCAATTCGTCGCGCGAGAAGAAGGCACCGGCCATCAGACGAAGTCGTCACCGCCGCCGGTGAGGCTGATCTGCCCGGAATCGGCAAGCCGGCGGGCGATCTGCAGCACTTCTTTCTGCGCCGAATCGACTTCGCTGAGGCGCACCGGACCCTTCACTTCCAGATCGTCGCGGAGCATGTCGGAAGCGCGCTTGGACATATTGGCGAAGATGCGCTCGCGTACCGCCGGTTCCGCGCCCTTGAGCGCCGTGACCAGCCTTGCCGATGGCACCTCGCGCAACAGCATCTGCATGCTGCGGTCGTCCAGGTCCGCCAGGTCTTCGAACACGAACATCAGCTCTTCGATGCGACCGCTCAGCGAGGCGTCATGGCCGCGGATGGCCGTGATCAGCTCGGCCTCGCGGCTGGATTCCATCGCGTTGAGGATGTCCGCCGCAGCTTTCAGGCCGCCGACGGTGGCGGACTTCAGCTTGTTGGTATTGCCGGAGAACTGGCGTTCCATGATCTCGTCCAGCTCGTTCAGCGCATGGGGCTGCACGCCGTCCAGCGTCGCGATACGCATCACCGCGTCGCTGCGCGTGCGCGGCGGCAGGTAGCCGATGACTTCGGCGGCCTGATCCGGTTCGAGATGCGCCAGCACCAGCGCGATGATCTGCGGATGCTCCTGGCCGATCATCTCGGCGATCGCGCGGCTCTCCATCCACTTGAGCGATTCCAGGCCCTTGCTGCTGCGGCCGAGCAGGATGCGGTCGATCAGGCCGCCCGCCTTGCTCTCGCCCAGCGCGTTGACCAGGATCTTGCGGATGTATTCCTCGGTGCCCACGCCCAGCGAGGTGTGGCGCCCCATGTCCTCGGTGAGCCGGCCGAGCACGTGCTCGACCTGTTCGCGCGAGACGTTGCTGAGACCCGCCATCGCCTGGCCTACGGCCTGCACGTCGCGCGCGTTGAGATGCTTGAGCACTTCGGCCGCGTCCTGCTCGCCGAGGGTGAGCAGGAGGATCGCAGCGCGCTGAGCGCCGGTGATTTCGATATTAGCCGCCATCTTCATTCACCCAACTGCGAACCACCTGCGCCACCTGCTTGGGGTTCTCGGTGACCATGCGCTTGGCCATCGCCACGCGCGCCTCGTAGTTCATGCCCGGGGCGGCCAGCCGTCCCGGCGCATCGATGTCGTCTTCGGGATCGTCGATGCGCACCGACACCGTCGGTATCGCGCCGCCCGCCGGCAGCGCCTGCAACGCAGTGCCAGGCGACCTGAAGACACCGCGCAGCAGCGGCCGCAGCAAGCCGAAGGCGATGATCAGGGCGACCAGCACGCCACCGCCCTGCTTGATCAGGTCCATCACGCCGGGACGCTGCCAGAACGGCGTCTCCGGCACCGGCTCGTTGCCCGGCGTCTTGTGGAAGGGCTGATTGATCACCGAGACGCTGTCGCCGCGCTGCTGGTTGAAGCCCACCGCGTTCTTGGCCAGGTCGGTGAGATGCTCCAGCTCCTGCGCCGTGAACGGCACGCTCTTGCTGTTGCCCTTGTCGTCGGTCACCGCCTTGTTGTCCACCGCTACCGCAACGGTGAGGCGGGCCAGGCGACCGGCCGGATCGCTGACGTGGCTGACGGTGCGGTCCAGTTCGTAGTTGCGCGTCGCGCTACTGGAACTCTCGCCGCCGGAAGCCGCGTTCGCCGTTGCCGCGGTCGCGCCGGCATTCGCCGCGCCAGGAGCGCCCGCATTCGGCTTGGCCGCGGTCGGCTGCGCGACGGTGTTGGGCGGCTGATTGCTCAGCGCGCCCGGCACCGCGCCCGCCGTCGAACCGTCGCGGCGCTGCTCGCTGCTGACCTGCTCGCTGCGCAGCGCCGGATTTTCATGATTGAAGGTTTCGGTGGCCTTCTCCGTCTGGCTGAAGTCCAGATCGGCATAGACCTGCGCGCGCACCTTGCCCGGCCCGACCAGCGGCGTAAGCAGTTCCTCGATGCGCTGCGCGTAGGTGTTCTCCATGCGCGTGGCCAGGCGCAGGCGGCTGTCGCCGACGGCGCCGGGGGAGTCCGGATCGCTGACGGTGAGGAGCTGGCCCTGCTGGTCCACGACGGAAACCTGGCGCGCGTCCAGTTCCGGCACGCTGGAGGCAACCAGGTGCACGATCGCCGCCACCTGCGAGGCGTCGAGCTGGCGCCCAGGGAACAGCGTCACCAGCACCGAGGCGCTGGCCTGGCGGTTGTCGCGGATGAATGCGGAAGGCTTGGGCAGTGCGAGGTGCACGCGTGCGGCGCGCACCGATTGCAGCCCAGCGATGGTGTTGCCCAGGTCCGTCTCCAGCATCTGCTGGTAGCGCGTGCGCTCGGCCAGGTCGCTCATGCCGAACGGCGAGTCGGCTCCCGGCACGGTGGCGCTGGTGCCGGCGCTGCCCTGCGGCAGGCCTTGCGCGGCAAGGCGCAGGCGCACTGCGGCCAGGTCGGCGGCAGGCACGGAGATCGATGCGCCATCCGGGCCGAGCTGATACGGCGTATTCGACGCCTGCAACGCTTGCGTGACGGCGGCGGCGTCCTTGGAATCCAGCCCCGCGTAAAGCAGTCCGTAGTTGGGACCGCGCGACCACATCACCACGGCGACGCCGAACGCCACCGCCGCGGCGACGGCCACGAGCAGCATCAGCTGCCGCGTTGCCGGGCTCTGCGCGAGTTGCTTCAGCGGGTCCAGGCGCGAACCGGCTTGGTCGGAGGGCGCGATGGCGTTTTCTGCCATGAAAACTGCTCGTTATCGGTGAGTAAGGGGGAAACTGCGGCGTTCGATCCGTACCGTCAGACCGGCATGTTCATGATGTCTTTGTAGGCATCGACGAGCTTGTTGCGCACTTCGGTCATCGCGCGCAGCGAGAGATCCGCCTTCTGCACCGCGACCATCGTCCGCCCCAGATCCGCCCCCGCGTCCCCGCGCTCGAACCCTGCCGCCAATTTCCCGGCTTCCATCTGGTTCTGCCCCACCGCCGCAATGGACTGCTTGAGCAGCGCCCCGAAATCCCCGCCTTGCGACGGCACTACGCTGCGCGGCGCGATTTCGGGCATCGGCATCTTGGTGGACATCTGCCGCATCTGGGACAGCAGACTGTTGACGTCGATCTGGCTCATGACGGATTTCCAACGCGTGGAGTGATGACGAGAGGGGTAGATGCACGAGGCGTGCCATCCCTCTCTTTCAGGATGGGTGGTTGCGCTGCGCGCCTTGCGGTCGCCTGTGCCGTGGGTTTTTTTTTGACCTGTTGGCGGGCGAGATAGATTGTTCGTGGTTGGCGCTGAAGGTGTGGCGGTGGCACTAAGTCGTGGTTCGGTGATCTGGCCGCTTATGCAGCGGGCATGTCGGACGCCTGCCGGCGCCCGAGTTACTTTCTCTTTGCTGGCCCAACCCCCTCAAGGGGGGCCTCGAGAGAAAGTAACCAAAGAGAAATGGCCTAAGGTCAAAGGCTCGCGGCGGGGGTTGGCAGAGCACGGTGTGTTTTCTTACTTTGCTGGACCGCGCGACTCGAAGGGGGACTGAGGGGCGTGGAGGGGACTTCGAGGCGCCGAAGCGGAGAGGAGGGGGAGCGGTACGTGTGCTTTTTGCTTCTCGCGATAGCACCCCACTTCTCCTTCTCCCCGCCGGGGAGAAGGCGGGATGAGGGGCGGGTGCTCGCGGGAGCGTGGCTAGAGCGGAAGTGGCTTTAAAAGTCGAAGCAAAAACTATGTACGCGCGGCTTGCTGCGAGAGGAAGTGCGAAGGCGTGGCAGAAGCTGGGTTCTCTGAGCAGCGGACAGTAGGCATGAAGAACGAACAAAATCCCCGCTCCGTAGGTCCCCTCACCCCGCCCTCTCCCCGGAGGGGAGAGGGAGAAGTGCGCTGCTATCGCTAGAACACCAAGAGCCGACGCTACGCTCCCCGTCCTCTCCGCCACGGCGCCTCGACGTCCCCTCCACGTACCTCAGTACCCCTTCGAGTCGCGCGGTCCAGCAAAGTAAATAAACACACCGTGCTCTGCCAACCCCCGCCGCGAGCCTTTGACTTCAGGCCATTTCTCTTTGGTTACTTTCTCTCGAGCCCCCCCTTGAGGGGGTTGGGCCAGCAAAGAGAAAGTAACTCGGGCGCCGGCAGGCGTCCGACATGCCCGCTGCATAAGCGGCCAGGTCGCCGAACCACGGCTTAGTGCAAACCACAAAGAACCAACCCCACAGCCGGAAGGCATCAATACACCCGCCGCATAAGCGGCCAGATCACCGAACCACGGCTTAGTGCCAACACCACACCAAACCCCACCACAAACAAAAATCTGCGCGGAGAAAAGGGCCAAAATCCCCGCGCAGCGGAATCCCACTCAAGGCACCTGCAACCCCGCCTGCAACCCATACTTCCGCAACTTCTCCACCAACGTTGTCCGCTGCATCCGCAACAACTTCGCCGCGTGCGCGACCACCCCACCCGTCGCATCCAGCGCCTGGCGGATCAGCCCCACCTCGATATCGGACAGGTGATCCTTCAAATCCAGCCCGCCCTCCGGCAGCACCGCTGGTGACGATACCTCGTGGGCCACGGAGGCCGCCGCCGGGATCGGCGCGCGGCCTTCCATCACCGCCAGCAGGGCGGCACCCGTCACTTCCTCGCCGGCCGGCACGCCGCGGTACTTCTCCGGCAGGTCGCTCGCGCGCACCTCGCAGGAGGGATACAGGATCGCCATGCGCTCCACCAGATTGCACAGCTCGCGCACGTTGCCCGGCCAGCTGTGGCCGCGCAGCGCGTTCATGGCACTGGCGCTAAAGCGCACGCCGCTCAGGCCGCGGCGCAGCAGGCGCTGGTTGAACTCGGCGATCAACTCCGGCAGGTCTTCCAGGTGCTCGCGCAGCGGCGGCATCTCCAGCGGGAACACGCTGAGGCGGTAATACAGGTCTTCACGGAAACGGCCGTCGGCGATGGCCTGTTCCAGGTTGCGGTGCGTGGCCGCGATGATGCGCACGTCGCAGCGCTGAGTGCGGTTGCCGCCGACGCGCTCGAACACACGCTCCTGCAGCACGCGCAGCAGCTTCACCTGCATCGGCAGGCTCATGTCGCCGATCTCGTCGAGGAACAGCGTGCCGCCTTCGGCGAGTTCGAATCGGCCCTTGCGTGCGCTGATCGCACCGGTGAACGCGCCCTTCTCATGGCCGAACAGTTCGCTTTCCAGCAACTCGGCCGGAATGGCGCCGCAGTTGATCGCGATGAACGGCTTGTCGCGACGCTGCGAGGATTCGTGAATGGCACGCGCCACCATCTCCTTGCCGGTACCGGATTCGCCAAGTACCAGCACGGTCGAGTCGAACGGCGCGACCTGGCGGATCAGCGCGTTCACGCGGCCGAGCGCATTGGAGCCGCCGACGATGCGATGCACCGCCGAACCGGCGTTCATGGCCTTGAAACCGAGCCTGGCCGGGCTGGCGAGGCGACGCAGCGCGTCGAGCATCTGCTCGTAGCGCAGCGGGAAGGACAACAGCTCCACCGCGCGGTTGCGCGACCCCGGCAGCGCGCCGGGCAGCTGCGCGGCGAGCGGCGAATCGGCCGCCACCAACAGCGGAAGATGCAGCGCCTGTTCGCCCAGCGTGTCGAGCTGGCGCTGGAAGTCGTCGAGGTCCACCACGTCGCCGATATAGATCGCGCACCAGTCCTTGTCACCGTCCAGCACGTCGCTCCCGGCGAGGTGCGGTCGATACCCCAGAAACTGCAGCGCCGACCCCATGGTTTCCGCCCGGGCGGCATCCGCTTCGATGACCAGTATGTCGATGTCTTGGACTTCGTTTTGCACGCAAACCCCCTCACTCGTTCTGCTGCTTCGCCGGAGCGTCAACGGTCCGTCGCTGACGCCTCATGGCCATACGCAAGATCGGGGCCAACGCCGTGGCAGGTCCATGACGCGTGCCATGGACGAGGTCGGTTTTCCGACTCCGGGCGTATCCGCGGGGCGGCCTGGCGACGTCGACGAGGTGACTTAAACCGTTGAGAGGCCGGCGCTAAGTGAACGGAAGCTGACGCATTCCGTGGCGCGGGCTGGCGCACATGCCAAGTGTCAGACGCGTCAAAAACTGAACTCGGAACTTCGCAGTTTTGTGAGATGCATCACACTGACAAACCGAGCCCATTCACGTTGTTGGCACGTGACCCTGACGCGTGACTGCCACTCTGCGTCGGTGATGACGAAAAACCAGACGCTCCAGGTCTTCACGGAGCGCCTCGGAGATGGTTTCAAACGTGACAAATACGCGGCCATTGGGCAATCGCCGCTCCACGCTGGCGGGCAGCTCCAGCGGCAGGCTGGGACAGCCGTCCAGACGGATGCGCAGCAGCAAGGCCGCACCGGCCGGCGCCAGCTCGGGCGGCAGCAGCGCGCCGACGGCGTTGAAGCGCAGGGGATGGCGGGGGCGCGTCAGTGCGTCGGGAATCAGCACGCGGTTGATGATGTGGACCAGGGCCGTGAGCTTGGCATCCAGCCGCGCCATTTCCAGCACGATGGGATCGTCATCATCGGGCAGGTCGGCCGCCCGCTCCTCCAGCGCATCCAGCATGCCCAGCGCCGACAGATTCCGCTCGATGTAGCCGGCGGCCACGCGTCCGTCCAGCGGAAGGACCAGGGGTTCGGACTCGACCAGCCAGTCGCCGTCGCAGGCGAGCCGTTGCTGAAATTCATCCCAGGCGCTGGCATTCATGGCGGTCTCCTGAGGGGCGGGCGGGACGGAGCATAGCGAATCGGACGCGAGGACTGGCGGGCGCTGAGCGCGCGGACGCCGGCCTGGACGCCGGCGATCGGCGTCGCCGCCTTCTGCAGTGCGGGATCAGCCGCGCAGATAGGCGGCGATGGCGTGCGACCGCCCCTGCGCTGCCTGCCATTCCTGCGCCGCCTTGTCGCGTTCGCGCGCGACGACTTCGCAGAGCTGGCGGTTGCAATCGATCAGCGTGCCGAGCACGGCTTCGTCGCCGGGCCCGGCGGGCGGTGCCAGTTCGAGCAGCCGCTCGCGTTCGTCCTGCAGGCGCGCGAGCGCTTCCCAATCGCCCTCCCCGGCCGCGGCCAGCATGGCGCGGCTCAGTCCCACTGCCTGTTCCAGGCGGAGGTTCATGGCGCGGCCGCCGGGCGCGCAGGCTGGCGCGCATCGAGCGGGATGCGTACCCAGGCGTCGCGCAAGGTCTGGAGCAGATCCGCGACTTCGTCCAGCGCGCGCGGATCGTTATGCAGATTGGCGTGCAGCAGGCGATGCCCCATGTAGTCGTAGAGCGCGCCGAGCTGGCCGACCAGCGGCGATTCCACCTTGGGGTCGAGGCTGCCGCGCAGTTCGCTGACAATGTCCATGCAGCGAGAGATCAGCTCGCCCTTGGCGGCCGTCTCGCCGCGCAGCATGTGTCCGCGCGCTTTGGTGAGGCGTTCGATCGCGCCGTCCATCAGCATGGTGATCAGCCCGTGCGCATCGGCGGTTTCCACCGCGCCGTGCGAGCGGACCTGCTGGTAGGCGCCAGCGCCGTATCCGAAACCCATCGTCTGGCTCCTCGCTTATTTCTTGCTGTTGTTGAGCGCGTCGAACTGCTGCGTCAAGTAGCTGCTGGTGTTGTTGAGCTTGGTCAGCATCGTGTCCAGCGCGGTGAACTGCTTGGTGTAGCGCGTGGTGAGCGCATCCATGCTGGCGTTGAGGCTGTCCTGCCGGGCACTGAGGTCTTTCAGCTGCTGGTTGAGATTGTTGGTGCGCGTGGTCAGCACGCCGCTGGACGCGGTCCAGTCGGAAAGCGGGCTGTTGAGCTTGGTGGCCAGCCCGTTGTCGCCGGCGAAGATGCCGCTCACGTTGGCGCTGCCGCTGCTCAACGCCGTGCTGAGCGCACCGCTGTCGAGCTTCAGGGTGCCGTCCACCTGCAGCGTGATGCCAATCGAGTTGAGCATCGCGCCGTTGCCGCCCGGGCCGCTCATGATGGTCGACAGCGTGCTCTTGATCGTATTGAGCGTGGCGTCGCCGATCAGCGCACCGGTATTGGTGCCGCTCGGGTCGTAGGCGGTGAGCGACTGATAGACGCCCACGAAGTTGTTATAGGCCGTGACCAGGTTGCTGACGGCGGTCGACGCCGCGGTGTTGTCGCTGCTCACCGTCAGCGTGGCCGTGCCCTGCTTCCACAGGTTCAGCGTGATGCCGTCGATGGCGCCGGTCACCGTATTGCTGGCGCTGGTCGCGGCCATGCCGTCGATGGTGAATTTGGCGTCCTGCGCGGCATTGACCACCGTCATGCCATTGCTGCTGGAAGCCGGGTCGTAGTTGAGCTTGGCCAGGCCGCCGTCGCCGCCGCTGCTGCTCACCGTGAACGCGTTGGCCTGGCCGGTCGCGGTGCTGCTGAGCACCAGATGCGCGCCGTCCGTGCCGGTCACGATGGTGGCGGTGAAGCCGGGGTTGTTGCTGTTCTTGTTGATCGCATCGCGGATCTGCGCCAGCGACGAACCGTCGCTGCCGACGTCGATGCTCATCGACTTGCCGCCCACCGCGATGGTGAGCGTGCCGGTGCCGACGGCAGCGTCGCTGCTGGCGACTGCGCCGGACTGCACCTTCAATGCCGTGGCGAGCTGGGTGACGTTGAGGTTGTAACTGCCGTTCACCGCCGCCGTGGTCGAGGTCACGCTGAACACGCTGGCATCGCTGGTCGCGGCCTTGCGGGTCTGGAAAGCGGTGCCGTCGCTCAGGCTCTTCAAGGCGGTCTGCAGCGCGGAAAGCGCCGAGCTGACCTGCCCCAGCGCGGAGATCTGCGTCTTCGCCGTGCTGGTCTGGGAGTCGATCTGGTCCTGCTGCGGTTTCTTGCGGGCCGCCACCAGCTGGCTGACCAGGCCGTTCACGTCCAATCCCGAACCGATGCCGGCGGCGGTGAGGGTGCCGCCCGTGGAAGAGGTGGTGGAAGAGGTCGTGATCGCCATGGTGTTTCGCAGTCCTTAGGGAAGAAGGACGGCCGCGCTGGTGGCGCGGCCGTCCGTGGTCACGGTTACTGCAGCAGCTTGAGCACGCTCTGCTGGCTGGAGTTGGCCTGGGCCAGCACCGACACGCCGGCCTGCTGCAGGATGTTCGCGCTGGACATGTTCGCGGTCTCCGAGGCGAAGTCGGCATCCTGGATCTGGCTGCGCGACGACGACAGGTTCTGCGAAATGGTCTGCAGGTTGGAGATGGTGGACTCGAAGCGGTTCTGCACCGCGCCGAGGTTGGAACGCAGGTCGCTCACCGCCTGCAGGGCGGAGTCGACGCGGCGGATGGCGTCGTTGGCGCCGGACACCGTGGACACCG
Organism: Dyella sp. BiH032; assembly: GCF_031954525.1. Taxonomy (NCBI): domain Bacteria; kingdom Pseudomonadati; phylum Pseudomonadota; class Gammaproteobacteria; order Lysobacterales; family Rhodanobacteraceae; genus Dyella; species Dyella sp. BiH032. The sequence goes on along the minus strand of NZ_CP134867.1, from coordinate 1,465,662 downwards.
AGGCGTCCGACAGGTGCTTGGCGTCGAGGGCATGCGTGGCCTTGTCGGCCGCGGCGAAGCCCAGGGCGGTGGCGCCGGAGGCGTCGACGTCGGCGCCGAACGCGGCGACCGAAATCGTGCCGGTGGCATCGGCCGAGGCCTGCGCGTCCACGCCCGCGTCCTTGAAGCCGGCGTTAAGGGCGTTGGTCACGTCCGTCGCGCTGTTGAACACGGTGCCGCTCTTCAGCGTGATGTTCGAGGTACCGATCTTCACCGTCTGGTCGGCGGCAAGGGTCAGCGGATAGGTCGGAGCCGTGCCGCTGGCGGTCACCGCGGCGGTGTCGACCTGGCCGACCTGGTTGGTCTTCATGCCGACGCTGAAGTCGACGCTGATGGTCTCGCCGACGTTGGCGCCGACCTGGAAGGACACCGTGCCGGCGCTGCCGTCCAGCACCTTGGTGCCGTTGAAGTTGGTCTGCTGCGCGATACGGGTCACTTCGGCCAGACGCTGCTGCACTTCCTTGTCGAGCGCGGCGCGGTCGGTGGTCGAGTTGGAGCCGGTGGCCGACTGCACGGCCAGCTCGCGGATGCGCTGCAGGTTGTTGGTCACTTCGTCCAGGGCGGACTCGGTGGTCTGCGCCATCGAGATACCGTCGTTGGCGTTGCGGACCGCCTGGTTCAGGCCGTTGATCTGCGTGGTGAAGCGGGTGGAGATGGCGAGGCCGGCAGCATCGTCCTTCGCGCTGTTGATACGCATGCCAGACGACAGACGCTCGATCGCCGTGCTCAGCTTGCTCTGCGTCTTGGCCAGGTTGTTCTGGGCATTCAGCGAGCTGATGTTGGTGGTGACGCTCATGACCATGGGAATTCACTCCGTATCGGGTCTTCAAGCCGACGATGGGCCGGCGATTGTGGTCTCAGCGGGATTCCTGCTGGAACATCGCCGCCTCAGTCACTGTTTCGGCCCGGGCTGGAAGAACTTGAGAGCTCATGAGTAGTAAGGGGTTTTCCTGTGACGGCGCTCGCGAAAGGCCGCTCCGCGCCTTCTCCGGGCGACGGGCCGGTCAAGCCCTTCGCCCCATTCACCTCAGATAATCGAACAGAGTCGAGCCCTGCACCTTGGTATACGTCATCTGAGCTGCCTGCAGCGCGGTGTTCTGCAGATTGAGCTTGCTGATGGCGTCGTAGTAATCGAGGTCCTGCACGTCCGACAGCGAGGTCTGGTACTGCAGCGAGAGGTCGCCGTTGAGCGATTGCTGCTGGTCCAGCGCATTCATGCGCCCGCCGATGGCCGCGCGCGTCTGCGTCAGCGTGCCGATCGCCTGGTCGAGATTGGAGAACTGCTGGTTGAGCGTGTTGCGCATCGCGGTGCCGCCGCCCACGGTGTGCAGCGCATCGATGATGTTGCCCAGCGTGGTGAAGATGTCCTGCTTGCCCGAAGGCCCGACGCTGAAGCTGTCGCCCGCCGCGGGCGTGCCGCTGACCGCGATCTGCACGCCGCGGAAAGCCACCACGGCATTGCCGTCGTTGGCGTAGGAGCCGCTGCTTACCACATTGTTGCCGGCATCGCCCACTTCGTAGGCCGTGGGCGAGGTGAAGGCGATGGTGTAGCTGCCGTTGTCCCATTGGGTGCGATCGGTGACGCTGAGGGTGCCGGCCACCGCGGTGCCGGTATTGCCCGCGCCGGCGGACACCTGGAAGGTGCCGTTGCCGGCGGGGATGTTCATGAACACGGCCGAACCCGGGTCGCCGGTGGCCACCTGCATGCCGGGGCCCGCGGCGACCATGCGCTGGCCGTCGTCGCCGGCGTAGACCACAGTGCCGCCCTGCATCGCGAACGGCTGCGCGCCGACCTGGTTGCCGGCGAACAGGAAGTCGCCGTTGCCGTCCTTGCCGTTGGCCAGGCCCATCAGCTGGGTGCGGATCTGGGTCAGCTCGGCGGCGATGTCGGCGCGGGTCTCGTCGGTCTGGCTGCCGTTGATGGCCTGCAGCGTCAGGGTGCGCACGCGGGTCAACGCGTCCGAGGACGTCGACAGGGCCTGGTCCTCCAGGCCGAGGCGCGCATTGGCCGCAGTGATGTTGCGCTGGTACTGCGCCACGTCCGCGGTCATGTGCGACAACTCGAGCGCGCGCGCCGCGCCGACCGGATCGTCCGAAGGCTGGTTGATGCGCTTGCCGCTATTGATGCGGTTCTGCAGGTCCGACAGATTGGCCTGCCCGTCGAGCATGCTGTTGACCGACTGCTGTGCCATCCAGCTGGTGGAGATTCTCATCGTTCGAACCCTCAATTCTGCACGGCGCTGAGCAGCGCGTTGAAGATCTGGCTGGCGGTGGAAATCACCTGCGCGGAGGCCTGATAGGCCTGCTGGTAACGCACCAGGCTGGCCGCCTCCTCGTCGATGTTCACGCCCGACACGCCCTGCTGGGACTGCAGCGCCTGCTGGTACACGGCGTTCTGCGTGCTCAGCGCGTCCTTCGCCAGCGAACCGGCGCTGCCGACCTGGCTGGTCAGCAGGCCATAGGCGCGACCCACGCTAGTGGCGCCGTTGTCGAGCACGCCGAGGTTGGCGACCTTGCCCAGGGCCAGCGCGTTGGCATTGTCGCCGCGCGCATTGGCGTTGGCCTTCAGCGTGAAACTGTCGTTCGCCGCCGGCGTGCCGTTGAGCGTCAGGCTCCAGCCATTGGCGCTGATCGGCTGGCCCGGCGTGTAGGTCTGCGCCGCGCCGCCATTGATCGTGTAGGTAGTCGGCGAGGTGAACACGATGCTGGCCGTGCCGAGCAGAGCCGCGTTCGACGGATCGGCGACCGCGATGCCGCCGACGCTGGCGGTGCCTTTGTTGGCCGAGCCGGCCGAGGCGACCAGCGGCGCGGCCGCCGCGATCTTGTTCGGGTCGGTGATGGCTACGCCGAAGCCGGCCGCGGCCTGCGCGGTCGGCTGGATCTGGAAGCTGTCGCCCGCGCTCGCCGTACCGCCGACGACCAGGCTCAGGCCGTCGGCCTTGAACGGATCGGCCGCGGTGCCGGTACCGCTCATCGGCACGGCGTTGCCGGCCGTATCGCGCAGGCTCCAGGCGCTGCCGTCGTAGCGCAGCACGTAGTCCTTGGTGGTCAACGCGCCGACGTCGGAGATGCCGGCACTCACCGTGCCGCTGCCCTGGTTGGCGGAGCTGGTCAGTACGCGCGGCGCGCCGACGTTGAAGAAGGTGCCGCCCATCGCGCCGTTGAGGTCCATGCCCTGCGCATGCTGGGCATTGAAGGCGCTGGCCATCGCCACCGCGGCACGGCCGAGCTGGTTCTGTGCCGGATCGAGCACGTTGCTGCGGAAGTCCAGCAGCGCGCCGAGCGAGCCGCCGCCGACCTGGCCGGTCAGCACGATGCCGCTGTCCTTGCCGGTGATCTCCATCCGGGTCGGGTCGTAGGCATTGGGCGCCGTGGCGAGCTGGTAGCTGTTGGCGCCGTTGACCAGGGCCTGGCCGTTGCCGACGAAGATGCTCACCGTGTGGTCGTCCTGCTGCACCACGGTGGCGCCCACTTCACCGGAGAGCTTCTTGATCAGCGCGTCGCGCTGGTCCAGCAGGTCGGACGGTTCGCTCTTGCCACTGGCATATGCCGTGCGGATCTGCTCGTTGAGCTTGGCGATGGACGCGCTGTCGCTGTTGATCGAATCGACCGTGTCGCTGATCTGCCGCTGCACCTGACCGCTAAGCTGATTGAACTGGCTGGACAGCGCCTGGAAGGTGCTGCTCAGCGCGCCGGCACGGGCCAGCAGCACGCCGCGCGCGGAGGAATCGGCCGGCGCATTGGCGACGTCGCCGAGCGCACCGTAGAACGCATCCAGCGAGGTCTGCAGGTTGGTGCTGCCGGAAAGCTGGTTGTTGATCTGCGAAGTGAGGCTCTGGTACGTCGCCGCGCGGCTCTGGTCCGACGAGGCGGTCCACAGTGCCGTGTTGAGGTACTGGCTATAGGCACGCTGCACTGCGACCGTGTTCACGCCGGTGCCCACGTAGAAGTTCGCCAGTTGCTGCGCCGGGCGCGCGACGAACTGCACGGTCTGCCGGCTATAGCCGTCGGTGTTGACGTTGGCCACGTTGTGGCTGACGGTGCTGAGGCCGATCTGCGAGGCCAGCAGGCCCGAGACGCCGGTGGAAAGCAGGTCAGCCATGGATGGCGGTCCTCGTGTCGGTGCGGTTCATGGGATGCGGTTCATGCAGAGCGGGGGGCACGTCATGGCAACTGTGACGGCAAGCCGTCGTCCGACTTGAGCGCGGCCAGCGCCTCCAGACCCTTGCGCATCTCCGGGCTGTTGGCGATGGCTTCGAGCTTGGCCGCATAGGCCGGGTCCGTGGCGTAGCCGCCGTGGGCCAGGGCCTTGGCGAAGCCGCGGATGTCTTCGCCCTTGCCGATCGCACCGGCGTAGCGCGGGTTGTTCGCCAGCACGTCGGCGTAGTCGGCGAAGGAATCGCCCGGCGAACCGTAGGCGCGGAACTGGTCGCGCCGCCGCACGGCGACGCCGCCTTCGTATTCGAGCGTGGGCACGCTGACCTTGTCACCGCCCCAGCTTCCGCCGGCCTTCATGCCGAACAGGTTGTTGCTGGTGCTGCCGTCGTGGTGCGCGGGCAGATGCTTGCCCCAGCCGGTCTCCAGCGCAGCCTGGGCCAGCAGGGCGCGCACGGACACGCCGAGCTTCTGCGCCGCCGCCTGCGCGTGCGGTGCCAACGCCTGCACGAAGTTCACCGCATCGCCCGTACCAGGCATCCACTCGGCCACCTTGCCGGCCGCCGTGGCCGCGCCATGCGCAAGCTTGTCCAGCGTGCTCTGCCAGGAGGAGGAGGCATCCGTCGCGGCATCGGGCGCGGACGAGGCGTCCTTGCCGCCGAGCTGCCGCATCAGCATCTGCGCGATGCCCAGGCCGTGGCCGCCATTGGACAGGCTCAGCGACAGCTGGTGATCGAGCAGGTCGCGATAGGCGTCGCCTGCCTCGCTGTCGCCCACGCCGCCGCCGAAGCCGGCTTCGCGCATGGACTTGAGCATCATCTGGGTGAAGATCGACTCGAACTGCTTGGCAACCGCCGGCAACGCGGATTTGGCGTCGCCCTGCGCCTGCGAGCGCAGTTGCTGGAAGCCCGAGAGTTCGGTCCAGGTATTCAGTGCGCCCGTCGCCGCGCCCACGATGCCGTCGCCCGCCGCCATGTCAGATCACCACCAGTTCCGCGTGCAGCGCGCCCGCCTGCTTGAGCGCCTGCAGGATCGAAATGAGATCGGTCGGTGTGGCGCCGACCTGGTTCACCGCGCGCACGATCGCGTCCAGGCTCACGCCGGGGCCGAACTTGAACATGTGCGCACCGTCCTCGCTGACCTGCACGGTGCTGCTCGGCACCACGGCGGTCTGGCCGCCGCGGCTGAAGGGCGCCGGCTGGCTCACCTGCGGCTGCTCGCTGATGGTCACCTGGATGGAACCGTGCGCTACCGCCGCGGCACTGACTTTCACTTCCGAGCCGATCACTACCGTGCCCGTGCGCGAGTTGACCACCACGCGCGCCGGCGCATCGCCGGGCTGCACGTCCAGCGACTGGATCATCCCCAGCCAGGACACGCGCTGCGCCGGGTCGGCCGGCCCGCGCACCGCCACCGAACCGCCATCCACCGCCTGCGCGGTACCGGCACCGTACGCGCGGTTGACCGCTTCGGCGATGCGCGCGGCGGTGGTGAAGTCCGGTGTGTTGAGGTTGAGCATCAGATCGCCGCCCTGCGCGAACGAGGACGCGACACTGCGCTCCACCGTCGCGCCGTTCGGCACGCGGCCGCTGGCGGAGATGTTCACCTGCACGCTGGAACCGCTCTTGCCCTGCGCGCTGATGCCACCCACCACCACGCTGCCCTGCGCCATCGCGTAGACGTTGCCGTCCGCGCCGCGCAACGGCGTCATCAGCAGCTCGCCGCCGCGGATGCTCTTGGCGTTGCCGATCGAAGCGACCGTCACATCGATGGTCTGGCCCGGCTTGGCGAACGGCGGCAGCTCGGCGGTGATCGTCACCGCCGCCGCGTTCTTCAACTGCGGCCGCACATTGGCCGGCACGGTGATGCCGAACTGCTGCAGCATGTTCTCCAGACTCTGCGTGGTGAACGGCGCCTGCGTGGTCTGGTCGCCGCTGCCATCCAGGCCCACGACCAGGCCATAGCCGATCAGCTGATTCGTTCGCACGCCGGCGACCTGCGCGAGGTCGCGGATCTTGTCGGCATGGGCGGGGGCGCTGGCGAACAGCCATAAGAGAAGGAAGATCAAGACGCGAGAGCGCATATGAGTTACCCGTGACGTCTGGAAACGCGAGGAGCACTCCCTCTCCCCTCCGGGGAGAGGGTCGGGGTGAGGGGCCGGGCGGAGCGAGAGATTGAAGGCTTGCCAAGAGGCCGCCCGTGAACAGCGCGCGCGAACAAGCGCCTTCGCGAGCACCCACCCCTCATCCCGCCTTCTCCCCGGAGGGGAGAAGGAGAAGTGAAGTACTGCGGCGAGAAAGAACAACCGCAACGCTCAACGTGCGAGCTTTTGCTCTTCCCGGGTTCCCTTCGCGGCGGTGAGGGCTGGACGATCAGGCCGCCGAAGGCGGGCGGGGACAGGGATGTCCCCGCCTTTTCGATCAGGGCAGGATGCCCTTTCTCTTGGTTACTTCTGTTTGGGCAAGCAAAGAGAAGTAACTCGCTCTCCGGCAGGAGAGCGAAACCCTCGCCCCCCAGGGGCGAGACACGCGAGAGCGAACCCGCAACCATCAGAACGGCATCCACTTCGAACTGAAGAACCGCGACAGCCACCCCTGCGTATTCGCATCCGCCAACGTCCCCCGCCCCGTATACGCAATACGCGCATCCGCCACCCGCGTCGAAGGCACGCTGTTGTCCTGCCCGATGTCCTGCGGCCGCACGATGCCTGAGATGCGCACCAGCTCCTGGCCCTGGTTGATGGTCAGCCACTTCTCGCCGCGCACCAGCAGGTTGCCGTTGGAAAGCCGCTGCGCCACGGTCACCGTGATCGAACCGGTCAGCTGATTGCTCTGGCTGCTGTTGCCGCTGCCGTCGAAGCTGCGGTCGCCGCTGGTGCCGAAGCTCACGTCCGTGCCGCCGATGCTGACCGGGCGGCCCAGGATGGTCGGAGCGGCAAGGTCGCTCTTGTCCTTCTTGCTGGTGCTGGTCGAGGCTTTCTTGCTTGCCTGCGTGCTCTCCACCAGCGCGATGGTGAGGATGTCGCCCACGCGGTGCGCGCGCGGGTCGTTGAACAGCTCCATGTTCCGGTCTTCGTGGTAGATCGCGCCGTCGGCGGGCGGCGCGGCCACCGGCTCCTGCGGCGGCGTGGCCGCCCAGGCGGCCTCGTCGTTGCGCGGCATCGGCATCGCGCAGCCGGCCAGCTGCACCAGCAGGAACGGCACGGCACACAGGCGCAGGAAACGGAGTGTCGACATGGCCGTGCTCAGGTCTTGTTGGTGAGGAACTGCAGCATCGAGTCCGCGGCGGAGATCGCCTTGGAATTCATCTCGTAGGTGCGCTGCGTTTCGATCATGTCCACCATCTGCTCGACCACGTTGACGTTCGAGCTTTCCAGCGAACCCTGCGCCACCGTGCCCAGGCCGTTGAGGCCGGGCTGGCCGATCTGCGGCGCGCCGCTGGAGGCGGTTTCCAGATAGAGGTTGTCGCCGCTCGGCTGCAGGCCGGCGGGGTTGATGAAGTCGGCCAGCTGGAGGGTGCCGATCTGCTGCGGCGCGGCCTGCCCCGGCAGCTTCGCGCTCACCGTGCCGTCGGTGCCGATGGTCACGCTCTGCGCGTTCTGCGGGATCACGATGGCCGGGTCCAGCGCGTAGCCGGAGGCGGTGACGATCTGGCCGTTCTGGTCCAGGTGCATCGAACCGTCGCGGGTGTAGGCCACGGTGCCGTCGGGCATGGTCACCTGCAGGAAGCCGCGACCCTCGATGGCCAGGTCCAGCGAATTGCCGGTCTGTTGCAGGTTGCCCTGGGTGAACAGCTTCTCGCTGCCGACCACGCGCACGCCGGTGCCCAGCATCAGGCCGGACGGCGCCTGCGTCTGCTCGGTGGTCTGGCCGCCGGGCTGGCGCACGTTCTGGTACATCAGGTCCTGGAACGAGGCGCGCGAGCTCTTGAAGCCAGTGGTGTTGGCGTTGGCCAGATTGTTGGAAACTACGTCCATGCGCGTCTGCTGCGCATCCAGACCGGTCTTGGCGACCCACAGGGAAGAGAACATGCTTGGCACTCCGCGCAGCGCCGGGGCGCTGCTCAAGAAAGTTGGAATCAGGTGACCTGCAGCAGGCGCGTGGCCGACTGCGCGTTGTCGTCAGCGGTGCGGATGGCGCGCACCTGCAGCTCGTACTGGCGCGACAGCTGGATCATCTGCACCAGCGTCTGCGATGGATTGACGTTGCTCGATTCGAGCGCGCCGGATTTCACCGTCACCGCCGGATCGGCCTGCGCCACGCCGCCGCCCGCCAGATGCATCAGGCCGTCCTCGCCCAGCTGCAGCTGGTCTGGCGCGGGATTGACCAGCTTCAGCTTGCCGATCACCGACGACGTATCCGGCCCCTGCCCCTTCGGCACCACCGAGACGGTGCCGTCGGCGCCAATGCTGATCTGCGTGGCATCCGGTACCGTGATCGGCCCGCCGTCGCCCATCACCGGGTTGCCGCGCATGTCGGTGAGCACGCCGTCGGCGTCGAGCTGCAGCTGGCCGGCACGCGTATAGCCTTCGCCGCCATCGGCGGTCTGCACCGCCAGCCAGCCGTCGCCTTGCACCGCCACGTCGAGCGCGCGCCCGGTATCGGTCTGCGCACCGCTGCGCAGGTCCCAGCCGGTGCCCTGCGCCACGCCGTTGATGCGCGAGCCCAGTCCCTGCCCCTGCACCGGCAGCGGCTGGAACGCGGACATCTGCGCCTTGAAGCCGACCGTGTCGGCGTTCGCCAGGTTGTGCGCCACTTCGGTCTGCGCCCGCATCATTTGCGTGGCGCCGGTCATGGCTACGTAGATCGAGCGGTCCATGGGAAGTCTCGCTGGATGGAAAGCCGGCTTTGCGTGCCGTTACGGCTGTCGCCGCAACGGCACGACATTGCTCACTGGATCCCGACACTTGCCCCCTTGGGGTTCGCCGGGATGACGCGTTATGCGCGTCAGTTGCGGATGTTGATGATGGTCTGGGTGAGCTTGTCGTCGGTGGAGATCACCTGCGCGTTCGCCTGGTAGTTGCGCTGCGCCTTGATCATGTTCACCAGCTGTGCGGTGAGGTCGGCGGTGTTGGACGCTTCCAGCGCGCCGGACTGCACGTTGCCGAAGGTGCCGTTACCCGCCGCACCCATCACGGGCGTGCCGGAGTCGTACGAGGCCGCCCAGTTGGTGTTGTCGAGCTGGCGCAGCCCCTGCGGGTTGGCGAAGTTCGCCAGCGCCAGCTGGCCCAGCGCCTGCGACTGGCCGTTGGAGTACTTGGCCTGCACCACGCCGTCGCTGGACACATCGATACTCGCCAGCGTGCCGGTCGGGTAACCGTCCTGGCTGATCGAGGTGACCGCATAGTTGTTGCCGAACTGGGTGGCCTTGGTCACGTCCAGGGTGAGCTGCATCGGGTCTGCGCCCGGACTCGCACTGATCGCGGGGAAGGTCAGCTTGCCTCCCGCCGGCGTCGCCAGCGCACCGGTGCTGGTGAAGCTCAGCTGCTGCACGGCGCCGGTGTCCTGGCCGTCGACGAACAGATGCGCGTCCCAGGTGTTGGCCGCGGCGTTGCGTACGAAGTACACCGTGCCATTGTGGGTGGCGCCCAGCGAGTCGTATGCAGTGAACGGCGTGGCCTGGTTGTAACTGGTGGCGTCCTTCGGATCGAAGGCATTGGTCGGCGGCGTGGCATCGGACGGCAGGTTCAGCGCGAGCTGCACATTACTGGTGGCCTTGGCCGCATTCTGCGAAGTGATCAGCCGCAGGTCCGTCATGGTGCTGGTGTCGAAGCCGCCGGCGTTGTTCGGCGGGAAGACCTGCAGGTTCTGGCCCGCGGCGTTGGTGACGTAGCCGTTGGGGTCCTGGCGGAAGGCGCCGGCGCGTGTATACGACAGGCCCTTGCCGTCCTTCACGGTGAAGAAGCCGTCGCCGCTGATGGCGAAGTCCAGGCTGTTGTTGGTGTTCTCGATATTGCCGGCGGTGAACTGCTGCGCCACATTGGTGAGGCGCACGCCGCTGCCGACCTGGGTGGAGCTGAGGTTCTTGCCGGCCACGCTGTAGAGCTCGGCGAATTCGGCGCGCGAGCCCTTGAAGCCGGTAGTGGAAGTGTTGGCGATGTTGTTGGCGGTGACTTCGAGATCCGACGACGCCGCCTTCAGCCCGCTCAGTGCGATGTTGAATGCCATGCTGCTGCTCCCCTGTGGAGGCTAGATGAGCGGGCCCCGGCCCGCGATGACTCAGTCGATGCGCGCGACCTGCGCAAGCAGGACGCCGCCGAAACCGTTGACCTGCAGATACGCGCCCTGCTCGCCGGCCATGCCCACGCTGGCCACCTTGCCGGTGACGTAGGTCTGCACGGCGGTCGTGCCTACTTGCGCCTTGATGCCGTAGGCGCCTTCCGGCAACGCCTGGCCGTGCTCGTCCTTGCCGTCCCAATGGAAGTCGGCGAGCCCCGCGTCCGGCGTACCCAGGCTGATCGTGCGCACCACGTTGCCGGCGCTATCGACGATCTGCACCGCCGCGGTCTGCCCGCCGGTGGTGACATTGATCGCGCCATCGATGCCGGCGGTGCCTTCGAGCTTGACCGCATTGGACGGCACGGTGACGTCGCGCCCCACCAGGTCGCTGGCCTGCAGCAGCTGGTTGCCCTGCAGCGCGGTGCTGAGGCTGTCGAACGAGGTCTGCAGCGATTGCGTCGCCGATACCTGCGCGATCTGCGCCAGCTGGCTGACCATCTGCGACGAGTCCATCGGCTGGGTCGGGTCCTGGTTGCGCATCTGCTGCGTGAGCAGGCTGAGGAAATCCGCCTGGCTCAGCGTGCTGCTCTTGCTGCCCTGCACCGCCTGCGAGGCGGCGGAATTCGTGTTGTTGATCGCGATGTCGGCCATGTTCCGCTCGATGGTTTACTTGCCGAGGTCCAGCGTCTTCTGCATGAGCTGGCGTGTGCTGTTCATTACCTCGACGTTGTTCTGGTACGAACGCGAGGCGGAAATCATGTTGACCAGCTCGTCCACCGGATTGACGTTGCTGGCGTAGACGTAGCCGTCGCCGTCGGCGAGCGGATTGCCCGGCTCGTAGCGGCTCTCGATGGCGGCCTGGCTCTCGGTGACGCCGAGCACCTGCACGCCTTGCGTGCCTTCCTCGCCCTTGGCCGCGAGGTTGCGCTGCACGGTGGCGAAGAGCGGTTCCTTGGCGCGGTAGGCGGCGTCCGGCGAACTGGCCACGCTATCGGCGTTGGCGAGGTTGCTGGCCACGGTGTTGAGCCGCAGTGACTGCGCGGCCATGCCGGAGCCGGCGACGTCGAAAATCTTGAAGAGCGACATCAGCCCTGGCCTCCGGTGATGGCGGTGCGCAGCATGCGGATCTGCGCGGTGATGAAGGAAAGGCTGGCCTGGTAGTGCACGCTGTTGGCGGCGAAGTTCGCCTGCTCGACCTGCGTGTCGACCGTGTTGCCATCCATCGTGGGTTGCAGCGGCACGCGATAGGCGAGCGTGTCGTTCGCCTGCACGGCAGGATCGATATGCCCCGCCGCCGTCGCCGCCATCGGCAACTTCCCGTCCCCACCGGCCTCGGCCAGCGCCTTGCGGAAATCCACGTCGCGCGCGAGGTAGTCCGGCGTATCCGCGTTCGCCAGATTTCCGGCGATCACCTCCGCACGCCGCTGCCACAGACCCAGCGCCTGCGCATGCATGCCGAACAGCTTGTCGTTGATCTGGCTCATGACCCTCGAAACTCCACGCGGGAAGTCCGCGGGGGTCATGTGGCAAAACGCGTGCCAGGGTGGGGCGAAGCGTTGTGGGGCTTGGGTTTGCGGTGCGCGGCGCGGAGCGCTTCCGGAAGGGGAGTCGGAATTCTGACGCGGTTTTTATGGCTGGCGTCGCGCGGTTCTTAAGGCCGCGAGCAGCATTAGAGATGTATGGGCGAGCACCCGCCCCTCATCCCGCCTTCTCCCCGGAGGGGAGAAGGAGAAGTGCGGTACCGCGGCAGGCACAGCTAGTGCGAGCTTTTGCTCTTCGCTTTTGATCTGCCGGGTTCCCTTCGCGGCGGTGAGGGCTGGACGATCAGGCCGCCGCAGGCGGGCGGGGACAGGGATGTCCCCGCCTTTTCGATCAGGGCAGGGATGCCCGATCGAAAAGCCCGGCCAGCCCTCAACGCACCCGCAGCAGCGAAGGCTGCGGAGGGCGCCGCGCAGGGGGCCCTTCTTCTTGGTTACTTCTTCTCGTGGTCCCCCTTGAGGGGATGGGCAAGCAAGAAGAAGTAACTCGCTCTCCGGCAGGAGAGCGAAACCCTCGCCCCGCGAGGGGCGAGACAAGGCTGGCCACAAGGCGACCGTAGGGCGCGAGCCCCGACGACACCGCCACTCCCAGGTGGCACACCCCTTGCTTCCTCAAGTTCCGCGCCATCCCGACCGATGACAACGCAACACCCGTAAACCCAAGGACCACCCCACCCATGCCCCTGATCCCGAGCAAACCCCTCGCCGCACTCGCGCAGGCCGCCGCCGACGGCGACGCTCGTCAGGTCGAGCAAATCTCGCGCCGCCACCCGCGCCTGGCGCAGGCCCTCGCACCGCTGCTGGCGCGCCTCGCGCCGCGCGAGCCGGCCGCCGTCGCGTTGCAGGCAGTGGAACAGCAAAGCCTGGTGATGGGCAGCGCCCAGACCCTGCTGCGTGCTCAGGACGCCCTGCACAAGGCCACGGGCGAGGCGCGCGACAGCGTCGGCCGCTTGACGGAGCAAGGTGCCGGGATCTCGACGGCGCTGCAGCAGGCCGCCGGCGACGTGACGCAGGCCTGCGCCCACAACCGCCACGGCGCCGATACTGTGACCGAGCTGGACGGCCAGCTGCGCCTGCTGCGCAGCGCGCTGTCGGCCATGAACCGCAACCAGAGCAAGCTCGCCGAACAAGTCGCGCAGATCCGCAAGCTCACCTCGACCGTGCAGGAGATCGCGCACCAGACCAACCTGGTCGCGCTCAATGCCGCCATCGAGGCAGCCCGCGCCGGCGAGGCCGGCCGCGGTTTCGCCATCGTGGCCGACGAAGTGAAGCAGCTGGCCGAGAAGACCACGCAGGCCACCGACGAGATCGAGGCGGTGACCGCCACCATCGGCGAGTTCTCGCAGCAGTTGGACGGCGACGTGCGCCAGGGCGTGCAGCGCCTGGAGCGGGCCCAGGACCGCATCGATCTCACCACGCGGACCCTGGGCATCGAGGGCGAATCGCTGCAGGCTATCGCCGCGCGCGTGCGCGCCGTACAACAGGGTTGCGACGCGCAGAACGCGCGCATCGCCGCCGCGCAAGCCACACTGGGCGCGCTGCAACGCCGCAGCAGCGAGGCGATCCGCCAATCCGAATCGCTGGACCGCGCCGCAGTGCTCTCTCATCGGCTGTGCCTGGCCTGGCTGGATCATGCCGATACCCCGTCCGTCGCCAGTCTCAGCCTGAGCCTGCGCGAGTCCATCCAGGGCCTGCGCCAGGCCATGGAGCTGGCCCTGCATGAACCCGCCGCGCTGGACCGCCGCTGGTTCGACACCGCCGCGCTCAACCACGCCCTCGCCCGGCTGGGCGAGCAGCACGCGGGGCATCCGGCCACCGGCGCGCTGCTCGAAGCGGGGCAGCGCCTGTCCGAGCACGCCGACAGCTTCGTGCGGCTGCTCGGCGAGGGGCAGACCGACCAGGCCGCGCAGCTGCCCGACCGGGTCGAGCGCGAGCGCGAATCCATCCACCAGCAGCTCGGCCAGCTGCTGGCCCAGGCCGACGCGTGAGCCGACGCCGGCCACCATGGCTGCTGATGCTGCTGCCGCTGCTCGCGGCGGCGGCAGCGCCTGCCGAGCCGGCGGACGGGCCGCGGCGCGTCGCCGAACAATGGCTGCTCCAGCATTTCAGCCAGCCGGGCAACCGGGTGGTCGCCGCGGCGGATCCCGCGGGCGGACGGACCCAGCCACCGGCCTGTCCGCAGGCCTGGCAGGCGGCCCTGCCCGATGGCGCACGCGCCGCGCCGCGCATGAGCGTGGAAGTGCGCTGTCCGGCCACCGGCTGGCGGATGCAGGTGCCGGTGCGGCTCCAGCTATTCCGTACCGTGCTGGTGGCGAACAAGCCCCTGCAGCGCGGCGACGGCGTGACCGCCGCCGACGTGCGCGGCGAGGAGCGCGACGTGACGCGGCTGGGCTACGGCTATGTCGACGGCCTGGACCAGGTCGCCGGACGCCTGCTGTCGCGCCCGCTCGGCGCGGGCGCGGTGCTGGCGCCGGCCGCGTTCGGCGGGCGCCAGACCGTGCGTGCGGGCGACCGCGTGCAGCTGATCGCCCGCCTGGACGGCATCGAGGTGCGCGCCTCCGGCGTCGCGCTCGGGGGCGGCGATACCGGCGCCCGCCTGCGCGTGCGCAATGACAGTTCCGGCCGCGCCGTCGATGCCGTGGTGCTGGACCCCGGCGTGGTGGAAGCCCTGCCATGACCCGCACCGACGCCGCTAAAGTTCACCCGCCCGCCGCCGATAAACGGCCTGAAGGGTCGACAAACCCCTAGGACACGCCATGAACACGACGATCACCTCCAACGGCTTGCCGGTGCTTCCCCAGGCCAAGGGCAACCAGAGCGCCCCGGCCCAGCAGAACCAGCCGGCGACCGAGACCGCCCCGGCGGCCAAAGCGGACGACAGCGTGAAGCTCACCGATTCGGCACGCGCCCTGGCCGCCGCCGCGCAGGGCGACCAGGCTCCGGCCATCGACACCAAGCGCGTGGAGCAGATCCGCCAGGCGCTGGCCGATGGCAGCTACCGCGTCGACGCCGGCAAGATCGCCGACCGCCTGCTCTCCCTGGAAGGCCAGATCAGCGGCAAGCCATGAGCAAGGACCTCCGCCACGAGATGGCCGACGCGCTGGACGCCGTGATCGGCGACATGCGCGAGGAGGTGTCGCGGCTGGCCGACGCGCTCGCCGCCGAACGCGGCGCGCTCGAACGAGCCGACCCCGACGCCCTGCATCTCGCCGGCGGAGCCAAGCAGACCCACCTGGAGCGCCTGGAACAGCTGGACGCGGAACGCCAGCAGCTGTCGCGAGAACTCGCCGCTACCACGCCCGCGCAGCGCGCGGCCTGGGAAGGCGTCGTGGCGGCGCTGGCCGAATGCCAGCGCGCCAACCAATCCAACGGACAGATCGTCGGGCAGCGCCTGCGCCAGGTACGGCAGGCCCTCGCGGTGCTGACCGGCGGCACCGATGCGGGCGTGTACGGCCCGGGCGGAACGCTGCGCATCGATCACCGCTCGCTGTCCCTGGCGGAAGCGTGAGCCTGATCGTGTCGAACTGAGGACCCGCCGCGCGCGGCGGGCGAATTCACCGGATCCGCGCCGTGCGGGTCCATCGCTGGCCGACGTGTCCATGACCGATACCGCTGTAGAAGCCGCCCAAGCCGCTGCCCTCGCCGGCACCGCCGCCAGCTCCCCGCTGCCGGTCGTGCGTATTCCCATGCTCGACCGCGACCGCCAGCTGATGGCGTACGAGCTGTTGCTGCAGGAGGACGGCGAAGACGAGCACGCGCACGGTCATCGCCTGCTCTCGACCATCATCGACGGCTCGGTCACGCAATGGGCGCGCGGCAACCGCGTGTTCCTGCGCCTGCCCCGCGAGCTGGTCCTGGAGCAGGCCGACCAGGTGCTGCGCCATCCGCGCATCGGCCTGGTAGTGTCGCCGGCGGCAATCCACGACGTGCTGCTGCTCGAGCGCCTGCGCCAGCTGTCGGCGCGCGGCTGCGCGCTGCTGCTGGATCTGGAAGGCGTTTCGAGCGACGCGCCGGCCGACGAAGATCTGCGCCTGCTGCTGGACCTGGCGCGCTACGTGCGCCTGGACGCCAGCCGCCTGGACGAAGCCGCGTTGCGCGAGCGCTGCGAGGCGCTGCATGCGCGCGGCCTGCACGTGGTCGCCGGCCACGTGAACGATCACGACACCTGCAACCGCTGCATGGGCCTGCCGTTCGCCGGCATCCAGGGTCCCTATCTGCTGCGGCCGGAGAAGGTGGACATGCCGGTGCTGACCGCCAACCGCCTCAGCGTGCTGCGCCTGCTGCGCGCGCTGGAGGAGGAAGGCAACGGCCCGGTGGAGCTCGGCCAGATCATCCGCAACGATGTGATCCTCAGCTACAAGCTGCTGGGCTGCGTGAACTCGGCTTATTTCGCGCTGCCGCGGCAGCTGAAGTCGGTGGAGCAGGCGGCGATCTTCTTCGGCCTCACGCGCATGCGCAACTGGATCAGCACGATGGCGCTCAGCGGCATGGACGACCGTCCGCCGGAGCTGCTGCGCGCAGCGCTGATCCGCGCGCACATGTGCGAGCAGCTGGCCCAGCACATGTCGCGCGAGCAGCGGGAGATGGCGTTCACCACCGGCCTGTTCTCCTTGCTGGAAAGCCTGATGTGCGCGCCGATGGAATTGCTGCTTCAGCATTTGCCGCTTGCACCGGATATCCGCGCGGCGCTGCTGGACCAGCAGGGTCCGTTCGCCGCGCTGCTCGAGCAGGTGCAGCGCTGGGAGGCGGGCGAGCTGCGCGGGGGCGAGGCGTCGCCGCAGCATATCCGGCGGATGGCGGCGGCTTATCTGGAGGCGATCCGGTGGGCGGATCATGTGCATTCGTTTGCGGAGCAGAAGCCGCATTGAGCGCGGGCGTGTCGTAGGTTGGGGTGTGCTTGCGAACCCCAACGGGTGCTAAAGGTCGCCTCGTCCTCTTCATGTCGGCTCATGGCCAGCCATGTCTCGCCCCGTGCGGGGCGAGGGTTTCGCTCTCCTGCCGGAGAGCGAGTTACTTCTTCTTTGCTTGCCCAATCCCCTCAAGGGGGACCTCGAGAAGAAGTAACCAAGAAGAAAGGGCCCTCTGCGCGGCGCCCTCCGCAGCCTTCGCTGCTCCGGGTGCGTTGAGGGCTGGCCGGGCTTTTCGATCGGGCATCCCTGCCCGAATCGAAAAGGCGGGGACGTCCTGTCCCCGCCCGCCTTTGACGGCCTGATCGTCCAGCCCTCACCGCCGCGAAGGGAACCCGGGAGAGCAAAAGCAAAGAGCAAAAGCTCGCGCTAGCTGTGCTTGCCTCGGTATTCACTTCTCCTTCTCCCCTCCGGGGAGAAGGCGGGATGAGGGGCGGGTGCTTGCGAAAACGCTGCTAGATCGAGCGCCGCATCAATTCGAGCGGACAGCAGACACCCAGCCGATCAATCCGGCACAAACTCCATCGTCGCCCTCACCGCCTTCTTCCACCCGCCATAAAGCTTCTCGCGCTTTTCTCTCGGCATCGACGGCTTGAATTCGCGGTCCACCGCCCAGCGCATGGCGATTTCATCGCGGTTTTTCCAGAAACCCACCGCCAAGCCTGCGAGGTACGCGGCGCCCTGTGCAGTCGTTTCCTGCACCTTGGGCCGCAGTAAAGTCACGTCCAGGATGTCCGCCTGGAACTGGGCCATGAAATCGTTGGCGATCGCGCCGCCATCGGCGCGCAGTTCCTTCAGTTGGATGCCGGCGTCGCTCTGCATCGCTTCCAGTACGTCGCGGGTCTGGTAAGCCATCGACTCCAGCGCCGCGCGAATGAATTGTTCCTTCGTGGTGCCGCGCGACAGGCCGAACACGGCGCCGCGCACGTCACTGCGCCAGTACGGCGCGCCCAGGCCGACGAAGGCCGGCACGAAGTAGACACCATCGTTGTCGCGTGCGCGTTCGGCGTACTCCTGCGAATCGCTCGCCTTGCCGAGCATGCGCAGGCCGTCGCGCAGCCACTGGATCACCGAACCGGCGACGAAGATGCTGCCTTCGAGCGCGTACTCGACCTTGCCGTCGATGCCCCAGGCGATGGTAGTGAGCAGGCCATTCTTCGACGGCACAGCCTTCTCGCCGGTGTTCATCAGCATGAAGCAGCCCGTGCCATAGGTGTTCTTCGCCAGGCCCGGTTCGAAGCAGGCCTGGCCGAACAGCGCCGCCTGCTGGTCGCCGGCGATGCCGGCGACGGGCACTTCGCGGCCGAAGAAATGCTTGGGCAGGGTCTGGCCGTAGATCTCACTGGAGGATTTCACCTCCGGCAGCACCTCGCGCGGGATGTCGAGCATCTGCAGCAGCTCGTCATCCCATTGCCGCCGATAGATGTCGTAGAGCAGGGTGCGCGAGGCGTTGGTGTAATCGGTGACGTGCGCCTTGCCGCCAGTGAGGTTCCAGATCAGCCAGGTATCGATGGTGCCGAACAGCAGCTCGCCGCGCCGCGCGCGCTCCTGTGCGCCATCGACGTGGTCGAGGATCCAGCGCACCTTGGTGCCGGAGAAGTACGCGTCGATCAGCAGGCCGGTCTTGCCGCGCACCAGCTCGTCATAGCCTTCCTGCTTCAGCCGCTCGCAGATGTCGGCGGTCTGGCGCGATTGCCAGACGATGGCGTTGTGGACCGGCTGGCCGGTGGCCTTGTCCCACACCACCGTGGTCTCGCGCTGGTTGGTGATGCCGATGCCGGCGATGCGCGCCGGGTCCACGCCGGCCTGGTTGATCACCTCGGTCATGGTCACCAGCACGCTGGTCATGATCTCGCGCGGGTTGTGCTCCACCCAGCCCGGTTGCGGGAATACCTGCGGGAACTCGCGCTGCGCCGTGCCGACGATGCAGCCGTCATGGTCGAACAGGATGGCGCGCGAGCTGGTCGTGCCCTGGTCGATCGCCAGGATGTAGGTCTTGTCCATGCTTTCCTTGCCTCGCTCAGGCCGAAGGGCGGGAAGAAGAAACCGGCTTGCCTTCCGCAGCGGCCTCGCGCGCCGCTTCCAGTTCGCGCAGGCGGGCCGGCAGGAACGGATGCACCAGCAACTGGTATGCGCCGGCGCCGACCACGCCGCCGATCAGCGGGCCGACGATGGGCACCCACCAGTAGTTGTCGGGCGACGGCAGCGCAGAACGGCCCCAGCCCGCGAAGAAGGCGAACAGCCGCGGGCCGAAGTCACGCGCGGGGTTGATCGCCCAGGCTTCGAGGTAACCCATCGAAGCGCCGATGGTGGCCACCAGCAGGCCGATCATCAGCGCACCGGAATTGGCGCCGGGCGCCATTTCGTTGAAGCGCTCGGTGATGGCGAAGATGCCGAACAACAGGAAGGCGGTGAGGATCACCTGGTCGAGCAGCGCATGCATCGGCGTGATCGCCAGGCCAGGATGGGTGAAGAAGACACCCGCCGCGCCACCGGCCTCGCGGGTCAGGCCATGAGTCTGGTTGTAGTGGTCAATCACCGGGCCGAACAGCACATACACGATCGAAGCGCCGAGGAAGGCCCCGATCAGCTGCGCGATGGTGTACGGCACGACCTTCTTCCATGGAAAGCCGCGGAACAGGGCCAGCGCCAATGTCACGGCCGGATTGGCATGCGTGCCGGAGACCGAGGCGGTCGCATAGATGGCGATGGTCACCGCCAGGCCCCAGGCGATGCACACGCCCCAGTACGCGTTCTGGTAGGGGCTGGGGTCGTACAGCACATACATGCACGCCACCGAGTCGCCCAGGCCGATGATGATGAACATCGCCAGCGCTTCCGAAATCAGTTCACCGATCGATTGCCGCATTCACCGCTCTCCTTGGATACGCCGGAATGTCCTTCCGGTGCGTGAGTCGGAACATCACATTGCGCTTGCGGTGCTCCGCGCAAAATAAGCGGCCAGGCGCGCCGCGCCTTCTGCGCCGACGTGCAGGCCCAGCTTGGTGCGGCGCCAGAGCACGTCCTCCGCGCTGCTCGCCCATTCGTAACGGCGCAGGTAGTCCACTTCGCTGGCATAGAGATCCGCGCCGAAATGCTCGCCGAGTTCGGCCAGCGAGTCCGCATCGCCGATCACGCGGACCGCCTGGCTGCCGTAGGTGTGCGCGAGCCGCCAGGCCATCGTCTCGCCCAGCCACGGGCGCGTCGCCCGCAGCTGTTGCGCGAGGCGGTCGGCGTTCTGGATATCGCCGCCCGGCAGAGGATGGCCTTTGCCCGTCCACGCTGCTTCGCGATTGCCCAGCAGCGGCGCGAGCCGGTCCACCGCTTCTTCAGCCAGCTTGCGGTAGGTGGTCAGCTTGCCGCCGAAGACGTTGAGCAGTGGCGCCCCCTTGGCCGGCGCGATATCGAGCAGGTAATCGCGCGTCACTTCCGACGCATTGCCGCTCTCGTCGTCGAGCAGCGGGCGCACGCCGCTGTAGCTCCACACCACGTCCTGGGGCGCGATGGCGCGCTTGAAGTAGCGATTGACCGCGGCGCACAGATACGCGATCTCGTCCGCATCGATGCGCGGATGCGCCGGGTCGGCGCGGTAGTCGACGTCGGTGGTGCCGATCAGGGTGAACTCGCGCTCGTAGGGAATGGCGAAGACGATGCGCCGGTCAGGTTGCTGGAATATGTACGCGTAGCGGTGGTCGTACAGCCTGGGCACGACGATGTGGCTGCCCTTGACCAGGCGCAGGTTGCGGTCGTGTCCCTCGGCGACGATGTCGTCGAGGAAATCGACGGCCCACGGCCCGGTGGCATTGACCAGGGCGCGCGCCGCCACTTCGGTGATCCGGCCGTTCGCGCCCTGCAGCCGGGCCAGCCATCGATCGCCGCTGCGGCGCGCGCTGACGCAGCGGGTGTGCGTGGTCACGCGGGCGCCGCGCTGCGCGGCGTCCATCGCATTGAGCACGACCAGGCGCGCATCCTGCACCCAGGCATCCGAATAGACGAAGCCGATCAGGAACTCGTCGCGCAGCGACGCCCCCACGGCATGCCGGCTGAGGCGCACGCGCCGCGAACCCGGCAGGCTGCGGCGGCCACGCTGCAGATGGTCGTAGAGAAACAAGCCGAGGCGGATCATCCACGCCGGCCGCAGGTGGGACTGGTGCGGCAACACGAAACGCAACGGCCAGATGATGTGGGGCGCGATTCGCAGCAGGACCTCACGTTCTGCCAGCGCCTTGCCGACCAGGGCGAATTCGAATTGCTCCAGATAGCGCAGGCCGCCGTGGATCAGCTTGGTGCTGGCGCTGGACGTATGCGAGGCCAGGTCGTCCTGCTCGCACAGCCAGACACTCAGGCCTCGTCCTGCCGCGTCGCGCGCGATGCCCGCGCCGTTGATGCCTCCGCCGACCACCAGCACATCGACTTGCTCCGCCATGCCTCGTTCCTGTCTGCGCTGCGGATCAACGTTTAAGACAACACCGATCAAGTATCGCCTTAATGAGCCGCCCTCGCGTGCAGGCGCCACACCACCACGCCCAGCCCGGCGACCGCCAGCACGAACCAGTACGCGCTCGATTGCAGATCCTTGCCCAGCCACATGACACCCGCCACCGCGGCGGCGAGCAGCACGCCGGCACCGAGGGCGATCGGCAGGGCATCGTGCGCGCTCATGCGAGTGCTCAACAGCAACAAAACGCCGATGCCGGCCAGGAGCATCGCCAGCAGCCGGCGGGCCACGGCGAAGACGGGCGGCTCGGGGACGTCGGGGAGCACGTCGACCAGCCGGCGGTCGCCGACCTGCACGTCGTAGCCCTTGCCGTCGGGCGCGTCGGTGGCGGGAACCAGCAGGTCGCCCTGCGGGCGCGCGAAGATGGTGAGCACCTGCACCGGCACGGCTTCCCAGCTGACGCGCAGGTCGCCCAGGCGCGGATGCGCGGGATTCGCACTCGTGACCAGGTAATCGCCGTTACGGGAGAAGCTTGCGGCGAGGTTGGCGGGAAGCGTCTTCATGTCCGGCGACACGCGCTCGCCGCCGGGCAGCGCATGCAACAAGGCCGGTGCGAGCGCGTAGCCGCCGATCTTCACCAGGCCCGCATCGAACTGCTTGCCCTGGACGGGGAACGCACCGGGGTTGGCGTGTCCGGCGGAACGCTCGAACCGGCTGGAATCGACCGGGCGGTCCACCCAGTCCTGCTCGTAGTGCGTGTCGCCGGCGACGCGTACTTCGCGCCACTGGAACATTTCCACGTGGCGCAGCAGCACCGGCGTGGCCACCTGCTGGCCGAACTCGGGATCGGCCGGCGCGTCCACCACGTTGAGCCGGCCGCTGACACGGACCATGTAGTGGTTCTTGCCGATATCCGGACGGGTGTCGCCCTGCACTTCCAGCACCTGCCCGCCATGCCGTTCGGCGGCCACGCGGTGTTCGATGGAGGCCTGCTCGGTGGTCGCCACCAGGCCGAGCCCGGCCAGTACGAGCAAGGCGCCGACGATGCCGGCGATCCATTGGCGCGCGCCCATACCGGCGGCGCTCATGCGCGCACCATGCCGGCGAGCTCGCGCAGCTCGTCCGCCGTGCCGTAGCGGCCCTTGTCGTCGCGGGCGACGCGCGCCAGCGCGCAATCGTGGTCGTGGGTGAAGAACAGCTCGATGCCGCGCGCGAGCTTGTCGTCCAGGAACGCGCGCTTCTCGTCGATGAGTGCTTCCGGATAGCGGTCGTAGCCCATGGTGATGGGCAGGTGCACCCAGAAGCGCCCCGGGATCAGGTCGGCGCAGAACACCACGCCAGCCACTTCCGCCAGCATGAGCCCGGGCGTATGGCCGTCCGAATAGCTGAAGCGCACGGCGTCGCCGAGCGTCTTCGCATACGCGCCCTCGACCAGCTCCAGCCGTCCGCTGTCGGCAAGCAGTGCCTGCAGCTCGGGAATGAAAGAGGCGCGGTCGCGCGGATGCGGCTGCTGTGCGCGGCGCCAGTGCTCGGCGCCGACCACGTAGGTAGCGTTGGGGAACAACAGGCGCGGCGGCTGGCCTTCCTCCCACGCAGCGAGCAGGCCGC
Source organism: Dyella sp. BiH032 (assembly GCF_031954525.1). Lineage (NCBI taxonomy): Bacteria > Pseudomonadati > Pseudomonadota > Gammaproteobacteria > Lysobacterales > Rhodanobacteraceae > Dyella > Dyella sp. BiH032. The sequence continues at coordinate 1,442,759 of NZ_CP134867.1, read as the reverse complement.
CGGCATGATCGAAGTGCAGATGCGAGAGCACTACCGCGTCGATATCTTCATGCGACAGGCCGGCGGCGGCGAGCGAATCCAGCAGCACGTGGCGGTCTTCCACCACGCCATAACGCTCGCGCAGGGCCGGTTCGAAGAAGGCGCCGATGCCGGCCTCGAACAGCACGTTGCGGCCGTCCAGGTCTTTCACCAGCAGGCAGCGGCAGGCCAACGGAATGCGGTTCTGCGCATCGGGCGCGATCCAGCGGGACCAGAGGGCCCTGGGCGCATTGCCGAACATGGCGCCGCCGTCGAGCCGTTGGGAGTTGCCGGTGATGGACCACAACTGCATGAAACTTCCCCTGCCAACGTATCGTGTGTCCCGGCGCGAGGCCCCCTTCCCCGCGCCGGCCTCGCGTTACTGCACTTTGCCCAGGCCCGACGGGCGGCGCGGATCGCTGGCCGCGTCGAGCTTGCCGGTCTTCAGGTCCCAGGTGACCACGTTCATATAGCCCCAGGGCGAACGCGGCTTGAGCGTGTGGCCCATCTTCGTGAGCGCCTCGGAGGTGGCGGCGTCGAAGACGCCGTCCTCGACGTCCACGCGGTCGGGCATGAATTGGTGATGGAACCGCTTCTGGCCGGCGATGCCGAGCGCGTCCTTGCCATCGATGAAGGCGAGGATGCCCTCCAGCACCTGGGTGATGATGGTCGAGCCGCCCGGCGAGCCGATCACGCCGACGCGGTCGGCGCCGAACACGATGCTCGGCGTCATCGAGGAGAGCATGCGCTTGCCCGGTTCCGGCGCATTGGCCTTGCTGCCGAGCAGGCCGTACACGTTGGGTTTGTTGGGCACCAGCGCGAAGTCGTCCATCTCGTCGTTGAGCAGCACGCCGGTGCCCTTGGCGACGAAGGTGGAACCGAGCGTGTAGTTCACCGTCAGCGTGATGGAGGCGATGTTGCCCTCCGGATCGATCACCGAGAAATGCGTGGTGTGCATGCCCGGCTCGGCGCCGGCGCTGGCCGGCAGCATGGCGGACGGCGTGGCCTTGTCCGGCAGGATGGTCTGGCGCAGGCCGTCGGCGTAGTACGGCGACAGCAGCATATCCAGCGGCATCTTCACGAAGTCCGGATCGCCCAGGTAATCGTTGTGGTCGCGGAACGCGCGGCGCATCGCCTCGATCACCAGATGCGTGCGATGCGCGGCGTCGAGCTTGGACAGATCGAAGCCCGAGAGAATGTTGAGGATCTCGGCGACCGCCACGCCGCCGGAGGACGGCGGCGGTGCGGTGACGATGCGGTAGCCGCGGTAATCCGCCACGATCGGCTGGCGCTCCTTCACCTGGTAGCTCTCCAGGTCTTTCGCGGTCCAGTTGCCGCCCGCGGCGCGCACGGCGGCGACCAGCTTCTGGGCGACGTCGCCGCGGTAGAAACCGTCACCACCCTGCTCGCCCAGCAGCTCCAGCGTCCGTGCCTGGTCCGGATCGCGCCAGGTCTTGCCGGCCACCGGCGGCTGGCCATCGGGCAAGAACTTGGCGACGGAGGCGGGCCAGCGGCGGATGTCCTGCTGGCGCTCGGCGATGGCGTTGATCAGGCGGCTGTCGGGCGCGAAGCCGTCGCGCGCGATGCGCACGGCCGGCGCGAGCGACTGCTTCAGCGGCAGCTTGCCGTAGTGCTGGGCCAGCCATGCCAGCCCGGCCGGTTCGCCGGGAATGCCGGCGGAAAGCGGGCCGTTGAGGGCGGTATCGCGGTTGGGCGAGCCGTCCTTTTCGACATAGTCCTTGGGATCGACGGCTGCCGGTGCGGTCTCGCGCGCGTCGATGAAGATCTGCTTGCCGTCGGCGGCGCGATGCAGCACCGCCATGAAACCGCCGCCAATGCCGGAGCTTTCCGGCTCCACCACGGAGAGCGTGGCGGCGACCGCGATCGCCGCGTCGAAGGCGTTGCCGCCCTTGGCGATCACCTCGAGGCCCGCCTCGGTGGCGTGGAAGTTGGCGCTGGCGATCGCCGCCTTGCCCGGCCCGCGCAGGGCCACGGGGCCCTTGTGCGCGGCGGTATCGGTGCGGGTGTCGTCGGCGAAGGTGGCGCCGCTGACCAGCAGCAGGCCCAACAGGACGGCGCGGGCGTGCAGCGCCGGCCACTTCATGGAAAACCTCATGCCTGCCCCTCTTTCATCAACTGGCGGTACTTGAGTTCGAGCTGGTCGTGCGTCTCGGTGTGTTCCGGGTCGACGATGATGCACTCGACCGGGCAGACCTCGATGCACTGCGGTTCGTCATGATGCCCCACGCACTCCGTGCACAACGCCGGGTCGATCACGTAGTACTCCTCGCCCAGCGAGATTGCCTTGTTCGGACAGACCGGTTCGCATACGTCGCAGTTGACGCAGGTATCGAGGATTTTCAGGGACATCGCGCGAGTGTACACGGTAGCGCCGCCTGCTGCGGCGCAGCAAGGGGCGCCCGGATCGGCGAATTCCCGGGCAAAAAAGCGTGTGCGGCAGAGCTGGAGGCGCGCCGCGCCCGGCCCTCGCCCAACAAAAAACCCGCGGCTCGCGCCGCGGGTCTTGGAGGCGAGCGGTTCGCCCGGCTTACATCGCCACGAAGCGGACGGTGGCGCCGGTCGGCTGCAGGGCCGTGGTGACGCGGTCCTGGTCGGCCTTGTCGCCGATGAACAGGACGATCACGTCCTTGAAGGAGCCGGGCTTGGCGTCCTTGAAGGCTTCGATGATCAAGTCGGCGGTCTTGGCCGATTCCGGACCGGCGAACACCAGCATGTTGCCGGGCAGCACGCCGCGGGCGACGGTGTCCTGCACGTTCTGGAGCTGACGGTCGCGCTTGGCCTTGTCCTCGTCGCTGTCGCCGGCATTCACCAGGTACGGATACGGACGATCGGCGGTCATGCCCTGCATGTTCTTCTGCACGATCTGGCCGAGGTAGGCGTTCCACGCCTTGCCGTCGTTCGGGTCGGTGGGCTTGGAGACCTGCGCGGTCTGCTCGGTGGCCTGGCTGGCGTTTTCGTCGCCGCCCTTGTTGCAGCCGGCGAGCGCCAGCGAGCCGAGCGCGATGGCGGCGAGGAGTGCGTACTTGTACATGGTGGTCACCCTGAGTCGTGGAGTCTGGACGTGGATCCCCCGGAAGACGGGACCCGTCGGCGCCGCCGACGGGCCGTCGGTGCGACGCCCGGCGCGATGGCTTGCCTGTCCTGTCCGCAGGATGGCCGCGAGCATACACGAGCGGCCCCGGTGCAACCACAGCGCACAGCGCGCCGGAAAGCAGCCTTACTGGCGGCGCTGGCGCATCGCCTGCTGCACCGCCGGATGCACGAAGCCTGAGATGTCGCCGCCCAGGCGGCCGATCTCGCGCACCAGCGAAGAGGAAATGAAGCTGTACTGCTCGGCCGGAGTAAGGAACAGCGTCTCCACGCCGGGGATCAGATGGCGATTCATGCTCGCGAGCTGGAATTCGTATTCGAAGTCCGACACTGCGCGCAGGCCGCGGATGATCACGCCCGCGCTGATGTCGCGCACGAAGTTGGCGAGCAGGCAATCGAAGCCGCGCACTTCCACATTGCGCAGATCGGCCAGGGCCAGCCGCGCGAGCGCGATGCGCTCGTTGAGGCTGAAGCCGGGGCCCTTGCCCTTGTTGGGGCTCTCGGCCACCGCGACCACGATGCGCTCGAACAGCGGCGCGGCGCGCGCAACGAGATCGGCGTGCCCGTTGGTGATCGGATCGAAAGTGCCCGGATAGACGGCGAGACGCGGGTTGACCGGCGGATTCACGTGGGCATCGGCGCTGCGGCTGAAAGGGCGGTTAGCTTAGGGCCTGTTCCCCCCGTTTGCGTAGCCCCGCGTGGCATCGACCGGCAGGCTGGGCGTATCAGGGCGCGCGGCGATACAACGCGTAGCGCACTTCGCCGGCCTGCCCTTCGCGATGCGGCCGCCACGTGGCCGGCAACGCGGGCACCGCGCTGCGCGGAGATTCCACATAAATCCAGGCAGCGGGAGCGAGCCAGCCGCCCTCTTCCAGTTGCCGCGCCAAGGCGGCCCACAGGTCGAGCACGAACGGCGGATCGAGGAAGACGACATCGTAGGTTTGCGCCGCGCCGTGCAGGTAGGCGGCCGCGTCCGCCGTCGCCACGTCGCCGCCCTGGACCTTGAGCCGCGCCAGATTGTCGCGCAGCGCCTGGGCGGCGCGCGGCTCGCGCTCGACGAACTGGGTTCGCGCCGCGCCGCGCGACAGCGCCTCGATACCCAGCGCGCCGGTGCCCGCGCACAGATCCAGGCACCGGGCGCCGGCGATGACCGGAGCCAGCCAGTTGAACAGTGTCTCGCGCACCCGTTCAGCCGTGGGGCGCAGTCCGGGCAGCGCCGGCACGTCCAGGCGTGAATTGCGCAGATGTCCGCCGATGATGCGGATGCGCCCGCTCGCCCCACTCATGCGGGCAGGCACTGCGCGGCAGCCCGCTGACGGGGCGTGGAAGGCAGGGGTGGTAGCATGCGCGGCATTGTCTTCGAATCCCCGCCGCAATGCTCAAGTTCTGGAAGAAGAAACCCGCCGAGACGCCCCCGCCGGACGCCACGCCTGCGCCCGCGGCGGACGCGCCGGCCGCGGCCATGCCGCATGACGCGGATGCCGCCTCACTGGATACCCCGGCCCTCGGCGAAGTGTTGTCCGAAGCGCCCCCGCCGGCCGAGCAGCCGGCCGAGGAGCAGCCGTTCGAAGTGCCGGACGCGGACGTCGCCCCGGCCCGGCGAAGCTGGCGCGAACGCCTTTCAGGTAGTGGCTTCGCACGCGGACTGACCTCGCTGTTCAGCCGCCATCCCAAGCTGGACGATGCGCTGCTCGATGAACTGGAAACTACGCTGATCACTGCCGACGTCGGCATCGAGGCCAGTACCTCGCTGGTGGAGAACCTGCGCCGGCGCATGCACAAGCGCGAGTTCGCCGACGCCTCCGCGCTGCTGGCCGCGCTGCGGATGGAGCTGGTGCAGCTGTTGACACCCGTGCAGCGGCCGCTGGATGTGAGCGGCCACAAGCCGTACGTGGTGCTCACCGTGGGCATCAATGGCGTCGGCAAGACCACCACCATCGGCAAGCTGGCGCGTCGCTACCGCGACGAAGGCCGCGCGGTGCTGCTGGCCGCGGGCGACACCTTCCGCGCCGCCGCCGTGGAGCAGCTCAAGACCTGGGGTGCGCGCAACAGCGTGCCGGTGATCGCGCAAGGCCAGGATGCCGACTCGGCCAGCGTGATCTTCGACGCGCTGCAGGCGGCGCGCTCGCGCGGCGCCGACGTGCTGATCGCCGATACCGCCGGCCGCCTGCACACGCAGGGCGGGCTGATGGATGAGCTGGGCAAGATCGCGCGTGTGCTCAAGAAGATCGACGCAGAGGCGCCGCACGAGGTGCTGATGGTGATCGACGGTACCACCGGGCAGAACGCGGTGAGCCAGGTGCGCCAGTTCCGCCAGATCGTCGGCGTCAGCGGCCTGGTGGTGACCAAGCTCGACGGTACGGCGAAGGGCGGCGTGGTGTTCGCCCTCGCCCGCGAATTCGGCCTGCCGATCCGCTACGTCGGCCTGGGCGAGAGCGCCACCGACCTGCGCGTGTTCGACGCGGAGGCCTACGTCGACGGCCTGCTGCCCGCCTCGCTGGGGCAAGGCTGAGCATGCGACGGGAGCCATGGGAGTGAGCATGCCGCGCTGGCTGCGCATCACCTTGTGGAGCGTGGCCGGCCTGGTCCTGCTGGCGCTCGCCACGACCGTGGTTTCGCTGTACCTGCTGCTGCAGCCGAGCCGCTTCACCGCGATGCTGCAGCGCCAGGCCAGCCACGCCGGCCTCGACCTCAATCTCGCCAGCCCGGCCAGTCCCACGCTGTTCCCCCGCCCTGCCCTGGAACTGCAAGGCCTCACGCTCAACGCCAAGGGCGCGGGCATGCCCATCCTGCTGGCCGCGCGCGGCCGCCTGCAGTTGCCGTGGCGCGCGTTGCTGGGCGAGGAAACGGTCATCACGCGGCTGGAGATCGATTCGCCGCGCGTGGATCTGGACGCGCTGGAGGCCTGGCTGGCCAGTCTGCCGCCGAGCCCTGAAAGCACGCCGCCGGAAATTCCGCGGATCGACGCCGGCGTGCGCATCACGCGAGGCAGCCTAGTGCGCGGCAATGAGATGCTGCTGGGCGACGTGTCGCTGGACGCGGGCAGTCTGATCCCCGGCCAGCCCTTTCCGCTCTCCATTTCCGCCAAGGACGCCCATGGCGAACCGCTGCAATTGCGGCTCTCCGCCACGCCGCGGCTCAGGGGCGACACGCTGCAGCTGGACAACATCGGCGTGCATTTCTCGCAAGGCTCGACGCTCGCGCTGCAGCTTTCCGGCGACGCGCACTGGCACGGCGCGGCTGATGCCTCGTTGCGCCTGGGCGGCAAGCTGGATCACGCCGAGGCCGGCGCGTACGACGTCTCGCTGCTGCTGACGCCCGCCAACCAGGTCGATCCGCTGCTGCTGGCGATCAAGCTCGACGGGCCCGGCAACCACGCCGATCTGCGCCTGCCGCCGCTCGCGCTGGCCGACTGGTGGGCGCAGCTCAACCATCCGCAGAGCCCGCGCCTGAACGTGCCGCCCGGCGTCGGCACCGCGCAGATCGAGACGCTCGACGTCGGCAGCGTGCACATCGAGGGGCTGAGCATCCAGGCCGGCGTCGCGCCGGCAAGCGCGTCCTCCGCGCCGGCGCCCGCCGCTGGCGCGGGCAAGCCCGCCGCCAGGAAACCATGAGCCAGCCCGCCCCGCCTCGCTTCGCCAACGCGCTGTTGGCGTGGTTCGACCGCCATGGCCGCCACGACCTGCCGTGGCAGCATCCGCGCGACGCCTACCGGGTGTGGCTGTCCGAAGTGATGCTGCAGCAGACGCAGGTGAGTACGGTGATTCCGTACTTCCAGCGCTTCGTCGGCGCCTTGCCCACGCTGCGCGATCTTGCCGCCGCGGACGAGGACACCGTGCTGGCCCTGTGGTCCGGGCTGGGCTACTACCGTCGCGCACGCTTTCTGCATCGGGCCGCGCAACTTTGCGTGGAACGTCATGGGGGCGAGCTGCCGCGGGATTTCGACGCGCTCGCCGCGCTGCCGGGCATCGGGCGCTCCACCGCGGGCGCGATCCTGGCGCAGGCGCATGGGCTGCGTTTTCCCATCCTCGACGGCAACGTCAAACGCGTGCTGACCCGCTACTACGGCATCCATGGCCACCCGGGCCAGAGCGCGGTCGAGAAGGAACTGTGGCGTCATGCGGATGCGCACACGCCGGCGGAACGCGTCGCGGATTACACCCAGGCGATCATGGACCTGGGCGCCACGGTGTGCGTGCGCTCGCGTCCCCGCTGCGCCGACTGCCCTGTGGCCGACGACTGCATCGCCCGGCGCGACGGGTTGACCGCTCAGCTACCCAGCGCAAAGCCGGGTAAGACCGTGCCGACGCGCTCTACCGTGATGCTGCTGCTGCGCGATGCGCAGAGCCGCGTGCTGCTCGAACGGCGCGGGCCCCAGGGGGTGTGGGCCGGGCTGTGGAGCCTGCCGGAAGCCGAAGGCACGGACGAGGCCTGGCGCAAGGCGCAGCGGCTGGCGCGCATCGACGACGCGGAGCCGCTCGCGCCGTTCGTCCACGTCTTCAGCCATTACCGCCTGCAGGTCGAGCCGCTGCTGTTCGATGGCGCGACAGCGCATCGCGCGATCGCCGATAATCCGAGCTTGCGCTGGTGCGATACCGGCGACATCGCCGCCATGGGCCTGCCCGCTCCCGTGCGCGCACTGCTGCAAAGTCTTTAAGGAATCTCCATGAGCCGTACCGTTCGCTGCACCAAGCTCGGCATCGAGGCCGAAGGCCTGGACTTCGCGCCCTGGCCCGGCCCGCTCGGCCAGCGCATCTATGCGGAAATCTCCAAGCCCGCGTGGCAGGAGTGGCTGGCGCACCAGACCATGCTCATCAACGAGTACCGGCTGAATCCGCTGGACCCGAAAGCACGCAAATTCCTGGCGGAAGAGATGGAAAAATTCCTCTTCGGCGGCGAAGTCAGGCCGCCCGAAGGCTATGTCGCACCGGACGCGGATTCTTGACGTCCGCTCCGAACTCCGGTTTAATGCGCGGCTCCACGCAGTATCGGATGGCCTACACGGCCAACCACACTCCGGCCGGGTAGCTCAGTTGGTAGAGCAGGGGATTGAAAATCCCCGTGTCGGCGGTTCGATTCCGTCCCCGGCCACCATTTCGAAGGCTCCGCAGCGATGCGGGGCCTTTTCTTTTGGCGCCGCCCACGGCCATGGAGTCGGGACAGATCGACCATGCCGAGGAAGCTGGAGGCCCGCTCATGAACGAAAGGATTTCCATCGTCGCTGGCCAACGCGTGCTGTGGCTGCCCGAACTAGGCGAGCCCATCGCGCGGGAAAGCCAAGCAAACGATCTGATCGGCAGCGCATGGAATCAGCAGGCGGTGTGGGTCGCCCTGCCCGTTCCCCGCGTGCACGAGGACTTTTTCCGCCTGGAAACGCGGCTGGCGGGTGCTGTACTGCAGAAGTTCGTCAATTACGGCATCAAACTGGCTCTAATCGGCGACGTCTCGCCCTGGCTGGAACGCAGCAAGGCTTTCCGCGATTTCGTGCGCGAAACCAACCAGGGCGGCACATTCTGGTTGGTGGATGATGTCGCGGCCTTCGAGCGAAAGTTGAGCGCCACCGTTGCCCGCGTATGACGCACGGCAATGGGCGAACGCGGCTCATCGTTGGCTGACGCTCGAGGATCAGGCGACGCTGGAAACACCTAAAACGATGTCCTTCGGAAAGCCCGGACCCATCCTGCGCACGTCGGACTTTTCTGATTCTCCCGCACGGCATGCCAGTGCACCATGCGTCCGTGCCCGCGGCGAGGCGACATGCACGTGCCCCCTTGCCAGCCGCTCCTCGTCGCGGGCCTCCTTTCCTACGCGCCGGGGATGGCCAGTACTGGCGAGCACGCCAGCGGCGGCGAGGTCGTCGGAGCGACTCGCCGCCGGGATCTTTTCATCGCCTGCTTCTCCCACGGCCTCCGTGAATCCCGGCGCCCGGCGTCGCATGCTGCGACATCCCTTCTCGGTCCGGTATGGACGGCTAAACCGAAGCTGAAAACGCCGCCTTGAAACCGCGGCGCCACGCCCTATTTTCGCGATGCCGGGCGCTTCGGGCCCGGCATCGCCGCGCCAACCGCGGCGTGGCGATCCGTCTGACCATGTTGCTTATCGAGGATATGGCTATGCGTACCGCAATCGACATCGCTCCGCTCCATCGCGTCGGCATCGGCTTCGACCGCATGTTCGACCTGCTCGAGGCCACGGCCCGCGCCCAGGCGGCCGACAACTGGCCGCCCTTCGACTCCATTCGCCTCAGCGAAGACCGCTACCGCATCGTCATGGCGGTGGCTGGATTCGCGCGTGACGAACTGGATATCTCCTTGCAAGCGAACATGCTCACCGTCAGCGGCGAGCGCAAAGGCGAACAGGAAGGCGAAGTGCTTCACCGCGGCATCGCCAACCGCCCCTTCAGTCGCCGCTTCGAATTGGCCGAGCATGTGCAGGTCAGTGGAGCGCAGTTGAAAGATGGCTTGCTGATCATCGATCTGCGCCGCGAGGTGCCGGAGGCATTGCGCCCGCGCCGCATCGAGATCGGCCAAGCTGCTGATGCCGTGCAACAGATCCGCCAGCTGGAAAGCCAGGCGGCCTGAATACCAGGCGGTTGCAGAACAATCGTTTCGCTTGGGCGGCGGTCATCCGCCGCCTTTTTTTGGGCGTTCAGCACGCCGTTCGTTTGGTGGAGACGGCGTCAACGTTCACCGCAGGTTGCGTCCGGCGGAGAACACTCGACGGCCCCTACCGCAAAGAGGAGACGTCCATGAAGATCCGTCTTGCTTCATTGGCCATCGCTCTGGCGTTCGGTGCCTCCGCGACGATGGCGCAGGACGCATTGACCGAACGGCAGGTGCATAACCAGCTCGAACAGCAGGGCTACACCAAGATCCACGATCTGAAGTTCCGCGACGGTGTATGGCGCGCGCATGCGAAAAGTGCCGACGGCCGGCGCGTGACGGTGAAGATCGATCCCCGCACCGGCGAGGCGTACCCGGATGAGCAGGTATCGCGGCTCAGCGAAACGGATGTGCGTGCATCGCTGTCCACCGCCGGCTACACGCACGTCCACGACGTCGACTTCAAGGACGGTGTCTGGCGGGCCAAGGCGGACAATCCGGCCGGAGCGGACGTACGGCTGCAGATCGATCCGCGCACGGGCAAGGTGATCGGCACCGACTGAGTCGAATCGGCGCGGATGGTGGCCCAGGGGCCGGAGAGGGCCAAGGGCCGCCATGGCAGGGACCAGGCGCACGCAAGGAACGTGCGCTGCGCGCGGCACGGGAGGATGGATGCGGCGCCCGGCACATACCTGCCTATGAACCAGGCCGCCACGGGTGACGGCCTGCCGGCCGGGATGTGCCCGAGGGTGGACCGTTCCGCCGCCGGCTATCTACTATCGGCGCGGTTCCCCCAAAGGTATCGCCCGTGAAACGACTCGCCCTTTCGTTCCTCGCCCTGTCCATCTCCTCCGCCGTACTGGCGGCCCAGACGCCCACCTTCGACCCGCAGCGCCTGTCGGCCGATGTGAAGACGCTTTCGTCGGACGCCTTCGAAGGCCGCGGCCCGGCCACGGCTGGTGAGAGCAAGACCATCGATTACCTGATCGCCCAGTACAAGGCCGCGGGCCTGCAGCCGGGCGGCGACCTGAAGAACGGCAAGCGCGAGTGGACCCAGGCGGTGCCGCTGCTGCGCGCCGAGATCGTCGGCACGCCGGCGCTGTCGCTGAAGGTCGGCGGCAAGGAAGAGAAACTGACCCAGGGCGAGCAGATTGCCGTCCGCGCCGCGATGGACGGCTCCAAGGCCGTATCGATCAAAGACGCGCCGCTGGTCTTCGTCGGCTACGGCGTCAAGGCGCCCGAGCGCCACTGGGACGATTTCAAGGGCGTCGACCTGCACGGCAAGATCGCCGTCGTGCTGGTGAACGATCCCGACTTCGAAACCGGACAAGGCGACTTCGGCGGCAAGGCTATGACTTACTACGGCCGCTGGACCTACAAGTACGAGGAAGCCGCGCGCCAAGGTGCGGCGGGCGTGCTGATCGTGCACGAGACGGAGCCGGCCTCGTATGGCTGGAACACGGTGAAGAACTCCAACACCAATGCGATGTTCGACATCGTGCGCGACAAGCCCTCCGCCACCCATCCGCAGGTAGAGGCGTGGATCCAGCGCGATCTCGCGGTGAACCTGTTCAAGCAGGCAGGCCTGGATTTCGATGCATTGAAGAAGCAGGCGCAGACGCGCGACTTCAAGCCCGTGACACTGAAAGGCGAGACCTTTTCCGCCAGCTACAAGGTGGACAGCAAGGTCATCACCTCGCACAACGTGGCGGGCCGCATCGAGGGCGGCAAGCGTCCTGACGAAACCGTCATCTATAGCGCGCATTGGGACCATCTCGGCGTGGGCGAGCCCGACGCCAAGGGCGACCGCATCTACAACGGCGCGGTAGACAACGCGACCGGAACGGCGGCGCTGGTCGAGCTGGCGCGCGCCTTCAAGAACGCGCCGAAGCCGGAACGCTCCATCGTGTTCCTCAACGTCACGGCTGAAGAGAAGGGCCTGCTCGGCTCCGAGTACTACGCCGCCAATCCGCTCTACCCCCTGGGCAAGACGGTGGGCGTGATCAATCTGGATGCGCTCGACCCGCACGGCCCGGCGCGCAACTTCACCATTTCCGGCAGCGCCAAGCTGGACCTGCTGGACGACCTGATCGCTACCGCCAAGCGCTGGAATCTGGTTTATGCGGCAGACCCCAAGCCGGAGGCGGGGCATTTCTTCCGCTCCGACCATTTCTCGTTCGCCAAGCGCGGCGTGCCGGCGATCTCGTTCGGCTCGGGCAACGACTGGGTGGATGGCGGGCTGGCGGCCGGCAAGAAGGCCGAGGACGAATACACCGACAAGCACTACCACCAGCCATCGGACGAGTGGGAGGCCGGCTGGTCGTTCACCGGCATGGCGCGTGACCTGCAGATCCTCTATACGCTGGGCAGCGAATTGGCCAATTCGAACCAGTGGCCGGACTGGAGCAAGGATTCGGAATTCCGCGCGGCGCGCGACAAGACCGCATCCGACCGCAAGTAAGCGACACCCGCCGAAACAGAACGGCCCGCACAGGCGGGCCGTTCTTTTTTCCAGGTGCGCAGGCCGCCCTGCTCAGAAGCCGCGCGATACTTTGAGAAACCAGGCGCCGTCGATCGGATTGGAGACGTGCATGAGACCCTGCGCGTCAGGCACTCCGGTGCTATAGCGCCGATATACCCCTGCGCCGTTCCAGGCCCGGGCGTATCCGGCTTCGATGTCGAAGCCTGCCACGCTGCGCGACAGGGCAACGCTTGCATCGCGCCAGCTGTAATCGGCGAAGTGATTCACGCGCTGCCAGCCGTAGTGCAATGCGAGGGTATAACCGGCGGGCAGCGCGACGCGGCGCCCCAGGTCCAGATAGGTCGAGCCCCGGGAATGCGAGCGCTGCCCGATGCCGAGCGTCTGGCTGTTGAAGCCGAAATAGTCGCGGGTCGCGGTGACGGCGTATGACAGGGACCAGCCACGCCAGTCGAGCCCGGCGATGATCTCGCCGTAATCCAGCGGCGTGCCGGTCGCGCTGATCCTGGCCCCTGGATAGCGGTAGTAATAAAGGCCCACGTTGTAGTTCAGCTCGCCGTGGCTGCCGGCATAGCCTGCATAGATGTCCCATTCCAAGTGTCCGCCTTCGACGAAGTACGGACTGACCGTAGACGCCCAGGTGCCGGCGAACCAGTCCGATGCCGCGACGCAATCCATGCCCGCCTGCAGCGCCGGCTGTCCCCAGCTCTGCTGGAAGCCGCGCGAAACGTACTGGGAGACGACCGCCACGTTGCCGCTCCATGGGCCTGCGGCCTCTTCGGCACAAGCCGGCATCGCGAAGCCGCAGATCGCTGCGCCGACGAATACCGCGCGGGGCCTCACGCCCCACCCTGCACGTCGGCAGTCAGCGCCTTGCGCAGGCTGTGCATATACAGCAGCAGCACCGCCGAGAACGGCAGTCCGCACAGCACGACAGCCGTCTGCATCGCATCGAAGCTGCCGCCCAGCAGCAGACCGATGCTCACCACGGTGGTCGCCGCAGCCCAGAACACGCGCATCCAGACGGGGGCATCTTCTTCAACGGCGCCGGGCTGCATGGAAAGGTTGGCGATCATCAGCGTGCCGGAATCTACTGGCGTGAGGAACAGCACGAAGCCGATGATCACCGTGATGCCGGCGACCACTTTCGTCCAGGGCAGGTACTCGAACAGCTGGAACAGCGCCATCGGCGGATCCGCCTGCGCGACGCGTCCCAGTTCGGTGGCACCGTGGTTGAGCACCAAGTCGATGGCGGTATTGCCGAAGATCGACAGCCACGCCAGCGTGAAGCCGAGAGGAATCAGCAGCACGCCGAAGACCAGCTCACGCAGCGTACGTCCGCGCGAGATGCGCGCAATGAACATGCCCACGAATGGCGCCCAGGCGATCCACCAGGCCCAGTAGAACAGCGTCCAGTTGCCCAGCCATTCACGGGAACTGCCGTAGAGATACAGATCGAAGCTCTTGGGAAGGAACGAGACGAGATAGTCGCCCATGTTCTGCACCATCCCGTCGAACAGGTGCAGCGTCGGACCACACGCCAGCACGAACAGCAGCAGCAGGCACAGCAGGCGCGTATTGAGATTCGACAGGGCGGAGATGCCTTTTTCCACCCCCGAGACCGTCGCCAATGTCGCCACGATCATCATGGCGACGACCAAGCCAATCAGCACCTGCGGCGTGGTCGGAACGCCGAACAGGTAATGGAGACCCGAATTGAGCAGCAGCGCGCCGATGCCGAGATTGGTGACCATCGATACCAGCGTCACCAGGATGCCGAAGCCGTCCACGAGATGTCCGATGCCGCCGTGGATGCGCTCGCCGAACAGGGGATACAGCGCGGAGCGCAGGGCCAGCGGCAACCCGCGGCGATAGGCGAAGTAGCCCAGCGCGGCGGCGATCAGCGCGTACAGGGCCCAGCCGTGCAATCCCCAGTGCAGAAAGGTGATCGCCATGGCCTCGCGTGCGGCATGCGCGTTGCCGCCCCCGCCGGCAGGCGGAGAGAGAAAGTGATCAAGGGGTTCGTAGGCACCGTAGTAGAGCAAGGCGATGCCGATACCGGACGAGAACAGCATGGAGGTCCAGGAGGCGTAGCCGAACGCAGGCTCCTCGTCTTCGCGCCCTAGTCGGATCCGTCCATAACGAGACATGCCCAGCCACAGCACGAAGGCCATGCACGCCACCATCACCAGCATGTAGTACCAGCCGAACACCTGGGACACCCAGGCCTGCGCCAGCACCAGCCAGGCCTGGCTGGCCTGCGGATAGATCACCGTCAACGCCCCCAGGCACAGGATCACCGCCGCCGAACTGCAGAACACCGCTCTGTTGACTCGCGCCGGCGCGTGCGCGGCCGCTCGATTTACCGCCTGATCCATTCATCGACCCTCATAGCCCGCCTCCGGGAGGGCGAGCACCTGGTTGCGCGGGGGAAAATTGTCCGGACGGCCGCCCATCGGACTGGGCGGCAGACTGCGCGAGCGTCCGGCCTCCCCGCGCCCTGGGGGCGGGTAAATAGGCCTGTTCTCGCGACCGGGTCGCCTATGCGGCGGGTCCAGCCGCGCAAGCCTATGTGTTTTTTATTGAACGATCAATCAAACTAAACTACGCTCTCGAACCGTCCGCCCTTCCGGCGGCGCTCTCCTTCATTCCCCACCACGGCCACTGGGACAGATCCGATGCCCAAACTCGGCATGCAACCGATCCGGCGCGAACAACTGATCCGCGCCACCTTCGAGACGATCGACCGCATCGGCCTGGCCGACACCACGATGGCGCAGGTCGCGCGCAGCGCTGGCCTGTCCACAGGCATCGTCAGCCACTACTTCGGCGACAAGGACGGGCTGATCAACGCCGCGATGCGGCACATCCTGCGGCAACTGCGCGACGCGGTCGGCGCCCGCCGCATGGAAGGGGCGGACGATGCCCTCGCCCAGCTACGCGCGATCGTCGATGGCAACTTCGACGAAACGCAGGTCAACGGCACCGCCATGCGCGTCTGGCTGACGTTCTGGGCGGCGAGCATGCACCAGCCGGAATTGCGTCGCTTGCAGCGCGCGAACGATCGCCGCCTCTATTCCAATCTGTGCCACCAGTTCCGCCGCCTGCTGCCCGCGGCACGCGCACGCCAGGCCGCACGCGGCCTCGCCGCCCTGATCGACGGCCTTTGGCTGCGCGGCAGCCTGGCTGGCGGCGAGTTCGACGTGGGTCAGGCTCGCGAGCTCGCCTACGACTACATCGACCAGCTCCTTTCCGCCGCACGCACCGACGCGGCGTCCCCGAATGGAAAACATGCATGAGCAAGTACGGAATCCAGAAGCAGTACATCCACGGCGCCCTGGCGGACGCTGGCGGCAACGAGACCTTCGACACCATCAATCCGGCCAACGGCGAAGTGCTGGCCCAGGTGCAGCGCGCCACCCGCGCGGACCTGGAGCGCGCCGTGGAAAGCGCCGAGGCGGGACAGCGGGAATGGGCCGCCATGACTGCCATGCAGCGTTCGCGCATCCTGCGCCGCGCGGTGGACATCCTGCGCGAACGCAACGACGAACTGGCGTGGCTGGAGACCGAGGACACCGGCAAGCCCTACACCGAGACCTCCACCGTGGACATCGTCACCGGCGCCGACGTGCTGGAGTACTACGCCGGCCTGGCCTGCGCCATCGAAGGCGAACAGGTGCCGCTGCGCGAGTCCAGCTTCTTCTACACCCGCCGCGAACCGCTGGGCGTGGTCGTCGGCATTGGCGCCTGGAACTATCCGATCCAGATCGCACTGTGGAAGTCCGCCCCTGCCCTGGCCGCGGGCAACGCGATGATCTTCAAGCCCAGCGAAGTCACCCCGCTGAGCGCCCTGAAGCTGGCGGAGATCTACACCGAAGCTGGCGTGCCCGCGGGTGTCTTCAACGTGTTGCAGGGCGCCGGCCGAGAGGTCGGCCAATGGCTTACCGAGCATCCGCGCATCGAGAAGATCTCCTTCACCGGCGGCGTGGAAACCGGCAAGAAAGTGATGGCGAGCGCGGCGGCCTCCTCTCTGAAGGAAGTAACGATGGAGCTGGGCGGCAAGTCACCGCTGATCGTGTTCCCCGACGCGGACATCGCGCGTGCCGCCGACATCGCCGTGATGGCGAACTTCTTCAGTTCCGGCCAGGTGTGTACCAACGGCACGCGCGTGTTCGTGCATCAGTCCATCAAAGACGCGTTCGAAGCCGCCGTTCTCGAGCGCGCCCGGCGCATCCGCATGGGCGATCCGACGGACCCTTCCACCAACTTCGGCCCGCTCGCCAGCTTCCCGCACATGGAGAAGGTGCTGTCGCTGATCGAAAGCGGCAAGCGCGAAGGCGCCCGGCTGCTGATCGGTGGAAGCCGCGCGCAGGACGGCGCGTTCGCCAATGGCGCCTACGTGCAACCGACCGTATTCACTGACTGCAACGACGACATGACCATCGTCCGCGAGGAAATCTTCGGACCGGTGATGAGCATCCTGGCCTGGACGGACGAAGGCGAGGTAATCGCGCGCGCCAACGACACCTTCTTCGGCCTGGCCGCCGGCGTGGTCACGACCGATCTCTCATGTGCGCACCGGGTCATCCATCAGCTGCAAGCCGGCATCTGCTGGATCAACACCTGGGGCGAGTCGTCCGCAGAAATGCCTGTCGGCGGCTACAAGCAATCCGGCGTAGGGCGCGAGAACGGCATCAGCACACTCGCCCATTACACGCGCATCAAGTCCGTGCAGGTGGAGCTGGGGCCGTTCGCCTCGGTGTTCTGATCCGCCTCACCCGGGCGCCGCCGAGGGCTGCGCCCGCTTCCTGCAAGGAGTTTCCTCCCATGAACGCCATCAAGGCCTACGACTACATCATCATCGGCGCCGGCTCGGCCGGTAACGTGCTGGCAACCCGCCTGACCGAGGACGCGGACGTCACCGTGCTGCTGCTGGAAGCCGGCGGCCCCGACTACCGCCTGGATTTCCGCACGCAGATGCCGGCGGCGCTGGCCTTCCCGCTGCAGGGCCGGCGCTACAACTGGGCCTATCTCACCGACCCGGAACCGCATATGGACAACCGGCGGATGGAATGCGGCCGCGGCAAGGGTCTGGGCGGCTCCTCGCTGATCAATGGCATGTGCTACATCCGCGGCAACGCGCTCGACTACGATCACTGGGCCAAGCGCCCGGGCCTGGAAAACTGGACCTATCTCGACTGCCTGCCCTACTTCCGCAAGGCGGAATCGCGCGACATCGGTCCGAACGATTACCACGGCGGCGACGGCCCGGTCAGCGTGACCACGCCCAAGCCAGGCAACAACGAGCTGTTCCACGCCATGGTGGAAGCCGGCGTGCAGGCGGGCTATCCGCGCACCGACGACCTCAACGGTTACCAGCAGGAAGGCTTCGGTCCGATGGACCGCACGGTGACGCCGCAAGGCCGCCGCGCCAGCACGGCGCGCGGCTACCTGGACCAGGCGCGTGGCCGCCCGAACCTCACGATCGTCACGCACGCGCTCACCGATCGCATCCTGTTTTCCGGCAAGCGTGCCATCGGAGTGGAATGGCTGGGCGGCGGCGAAACGATGCAGGCACACGCGCGGCGCGAAGTCCTGTTGTGTGGTGGCGCCATCGCTTCGCCGCAGATCTTGCAGCGCTCCGGCGTCGGCCCGGCCGACCTGCTGCGCGGCCTGGACATTCCCCTCGTGCACCACCTGCCCGGCGTGGGCCAGAACCTGCAGGATCACCTGGAGATGTACCTCCAGTACGAATGCAAGAAGCCCGTCTCGCTCGCCCCGGCATTGAAGCTGCACAACCAGCCGAAGATCGGCGCGGAGTGGCTGTTCCTCGGCACCGGCATCGGCGCCAGCAACCAGTTCGAGGCGGGCGGCTTCATCCGCAGCCATGAAGAATTCGAATGGCCGAACCTGCAGTACCACTTCCTGCCGGTGGCGATCAATTACAACGGCAGCAATCCGATCAGGACGCACAGCTTCCAGGCCCACGTCGGTTCGATGCGCTCGCCGAGCCGTGGCCGCATCCAGCTGCGCTCGAGGGATCCGCACCAGCATCCGAGCATCCTGTTCAACTACATGTCGCACGAGCAGGATTGGCGGGAGTTCCGCGCCGCCATCCGCATCACCCGCGAAATCTTCCAGCAGAAGGCCCTGGCGCCGTACCGCGGCCGCGAGATCTCGCCCGGCGCCGAACTGAAGACCGACGCCCAGCTCGACGCCTTCGTGCGCGCTCACGCCGAGACCGCGTACCACCCCTCGTGCTCCAACCAGATGGGCGAGGACGACATGTGCGTGGTGGATGGCCAGGGGCGCGTGCATGGCCTCGAAGGCCTGCGCGTGGTGGATGCGTCGATCATGCCGCAGGTCATCACCGGCAACCTCAACGCGCCGACCATCATGATGGCCGAGAAGATCGCCGACATGATCCGCGGCCGCGAGCCGCTGCCGCGATCCAAGGCTTCCTACTACGTGGCGAATGGCGCGCCGGTGCGCGCCCAGGAACGGCAGGCGGCAGTCGCCACTGCCTGAGGCCGGAATACAGGCAGGGCCGGACCGCGTTCCGGCCCGCGTTCGTTGACACGACACTCACGCGAGCGCCATGAAGCCGTCGTCGGCGAATCATGATCCGGTCATTTGTCCGGGGCAGGCTATACCGGCACCGTCCCCACGCAAGACCGCACCATGCTGGCCCAATACGTCTACCCCGCCAAGGCAGGCCTGTTCCGCATCATCAGGCACGGCCGACGCTGGCGGAGCATGTTCGACATGCAGGAAACCGGACGCCACGACAGTGCCGAAGCGGCACTGGCCGCCCTTCGTGCCGAGTGGCCGCAGGCACGTCTGCCGGCATCGCTCGCCGACTGGCGTCATATTCCGCAACTGGCGTTGACGCACGCGCGTGCGTCAGGCGAGCCAGTGATCCGCTGGCGGCTCGCCGGCTGATCGCCTCCACCGCTTCAAGCCGGGGCCAACCCTTCGGTCATCGCACGCGCCAGTTCGCGTTCGCCCAATACGACCAGATCTGCGCCCTGCGCCTGCAGGTGATCGCGGCATGCCTCGGAATCGGCGCGGGCGATGATGCGCAACTTCGCATTGAGCTGCCGTGCCGCGCGGATGACTTCGCCGCTCTCGAACGCCTGCGGCAAGGTCACCAGCAGCGCCTTTGCCTGCGGCAGATTGGCTGCCTCGAGCACCTCGTCGCTGGACGCGTTGCCGACGATGGTCTCGATCCCTTGCTGCTGCAGCACGGCGACATGATCCTTCTCCTCCTCGAGTACCAGCAGGGGATGTCCCGCGGCGTGCGCGGCCTCGCCCAGCAGCTGGCCCAGGCGGCCGTAGCCGGCAATCACGACATGGCCGCTGAGCGCGGTCGAATGCAGCGGCGCAGCCTCGACCGCGCCCGCTGGCGCCTCGCCCTGGCTGGTGCTCGCATCCAGCCGGGCCTTCGCACGATCCAGCAGTTTGAACAGCAACGGATTGAGCAGAATGGACAGGATCGCAGCAGCGAGCAGTACATCCTGCGCGTCCTTCGTAACGAGGTTCTGCGCGACACCCACGCCGATCAGGATGAAGGAGAACTCGCCGATCTGTGAAAGACTGACGGCAATGGTCAGCGCCGTACTCAACGGTTTGCGGAACGCCAGCACGATGCCGAGCGCGGCGAGCGACTTGCCCACCACGATGATCGCCAGCGCGGCCAGCACCACCAGGGGCTCGGCAAACAGCACGTGGTAGTTGAACAGCATGCCGATCGACACGAAGAACAGCACCGCGAAAGCGTCGCGCAACGGCAGCGTTTCTTCGGCGGCGTCGTGCGACAGCTTGGATTCGCCCATCATCATGCCGGCGAAGAACGCGCCCAGCTCGAAGGAAACCCCGAACAGCCCCGCGGCGCCGAAGGCCACGCCCAGCGCGATGGCCAGCACGGCCAGGCGGAACAGCTCGCGCGACCCCGTCTGCGCGATCACCTTCAGCACCCAGGGAATGAGGCGGCGACCCACAATCAACATCACCGCCACGAACGCCACCACCTTGCCCACGGTGATGCCGACAGTCGCCGCGATTTCTCCGAACGACATAGCCTGCCCCGCACCCAGTGACGCCCCGATCGCCGGCAGCAGCACGAGCGCGAGCACCATCGCCAGGTCCTCCACGATCAGCCAGCCCACCGCGATGCGTCCGCGCTCCGTATCCATTAGGCGCCGCTCCTCCATCGCGCGCAGCAGCACCACGGTGCTGGCGACCGACAAGGCCAGGCCGAACACGAAACTCTGCGCCACCGGCCAGCCCAGCATCCAGCCGAGCAGCATGCCCAGCATGGTGGCCACCGCCATCTGGCCGAGGGCGCCGGGGATGGCGATGGCTTTGACCGAAAGCAGATCTTTCAGCGAGAAGTGCAGCCCCACACCGAACATCAGCAGCACGACGCCGATCTCCGCCAGCTGATGCGCGAGATGTCCGTCCGCGACGAATCCAGGCGTGAACGGTCCGCAGACCACGCCGGCAAGCAGATAACCAGCCAGCGGCGGCAGTTTCAGGCGGTGCGCAAGGGCCGCAAAGAAGAAGGCGAGCACGATCCCGCCAACGATCGTGCCAATGAGAGGGGCGTCATGCATGGCGCGGTCCTTGAGCGAGTTGAGCGGAAAGCCGGAGGTCTTCGGAAGACGCAGCCCGCGGCGGAAACGCGCGCTCCGCCACAGCGCATCCATCTGTTGTAAGGGTTGCCCGTGACCGGCACAAGCGCAAAGCGTCCTGCCTCGGCGAGGCTCGCTTGCCGCAGCGCGGCCGCGCGCTCAGTCCTTGGCGTTGATCACCGCGAGGAAATCGTGGCCATAGCGCTTGAGCTTCGCCTCGCCCACGCCGCTGATCGAGGCCATCTCTTCCTCGTTCGCCGGCAGCTCGCGCAGCATGGCCAGCAAGGTCGCGTCGTGGAAGATCACGTAGGCGGGCACCCCGTGCTGCTTGGCCAGCTTGGCGCGGAGCGCGCGCAGGGCGTCCCACATCGGCTGTTCGTAGGCTTCGATGCCCAGGCTGCCACCGGTGACGAGCTGGCTGTCGCGCCGCCGCCTCGACCGGCGCTCGGGCCGCACGTCCTCGCGCAGGCGCACCTGGCGACCGCCGACCAGCACCTCTCGGCTTGCCCGGGTCAGGCGCAGGGTGCCGAAGTCCCCTTCCGCCTCGAGCAGGCCGGCCGCCAGCAGCTGGCGGAACACCGAGCGCCATTGCTTCTCGTCCATGTCCGCGCCGATGCCGTAGGTGCTGAGGCGATCGTGTCCCAGTTCGCTCACGCGGTTGCTGTCGCTGCCGCGCAGGATATCGATGACGTGGCCGGCGCCGAAGCGCTGCCCGCTGCGGTACACCGCGGACAAGGCCTTCTGCGCGGGCACGGTGGCATCCCAGGTCTTTGGGGGTTCCGCGCAGTTGTCGCAGTTCTTGCACGGGCCGCGATAGGTTTCGCCGAACGCAGCAAGCAAGCGCTCGCGCCGGCAGTCCGTGGCCTCGGCGTAGGCGAGCAGCGCCTCGAGCTTCTGCCGCTCGATGCGCTTGCGATCATCCGCCGATTCGGACTGGGCGATCATCTGGCTCATCGTGACTACGTCGGAGAGGCCGTAGATCATCCACGCCTCCGCAGGCAGGCCGTCGCGGCCGGCGCGACCGGTTTCCTGGTAGTAGCCCTCCATGCTGCGCGGCAGATCCAGGTGGGCCACGAAGCGCACGTCCGGCTTGTCGATGCCCATGCCGAAAGCCACCGTCGCCACCATCACCACGCCATCCTCGCGCAGGAAACGTTGCTGATTGGCCGCGCGCGTGGCGGCGTTCAACCCTGCGTGGTACGGCAGGGCCACGATGCCGGCCTCCGCCAGCCAGGCCGCGGTGTCGTCCACCTTCTTGCGGCTCAGGCAGTACACGATGCCCGCCTCGCCGCGATGGCCTTCGAGAAAATCCATCAGCTGACGCCGCGCGTTGTGGCGCAGGCCCACGCGGTAACGGATGTTGGGCCGGTCGAAGCTCGATACGAACTGCCGCGCATCCTGCAGCGCCAGGCGCTCCACGATCTCCTCGCGCGTGCGCGGGTCGGCGGTGGCGGTGAGCGCGATGCGCGGCACGTGCGGAAAGCGCTGATGCAAGATCACCAGTTCGCGGTATTCCGGCCGGAAATCGTGCCCCCACTGCGATACGCAATGCGCTTCGTCGATGGCGAACAGCGCCACCTCGGTGCGTTCGAGCAGGCTCAGGAAACGCGGCGTCAGCAGGCGCTCCGGCGCCACGTAGAGCAGGTTGAGCTCACCGGCAAGCAATTGCCGCTCGACCTCGCGCTGATCCTCCGCGCCCAGGCTCGAATTGAGATAGGCGGCGGCGACGCCGGCTTCGCGCAGCGCGTCGACCTGATCCTGCATCAGGGCGATCAGCGGCGACACCACAATGCCTATGCCCTGCCGCAGCAGCGCGGGAATCTGGAAACACAACGACTTGCCCCCGCCGGTAGGCATCAGCACCAGGGCGTCGCCGCCTTCGGCCACCTGCTCGACGATGGCCTGCTGCTGGCCGCGGAAATGGGTATAGCCGAAGACGCTGTGGAGGATGTCGAGAGGCGAGGAAGACATTCGTGGAATGCTAGCAAATGCAGGTGGACCGGCTGCCGGCCTGCGGCGCCAAGACTTGTGGGAATTCCGCCCGCATGCCGGTCGGCCCAACCCCGGCGTCACTGACGGCCTGCCCGCGATCGGCTGTCACTCCCGGCTTAGTCGCCAGGCATACCCCACAGCGAGCGATCCAAGTCCGCATCCAGACCGAAGCGCGACAGCGGCACCTTGCCGTTCCTTACCTCGACACCCTCCGCGCGCAGCAGGCGGGATTGCTCGCGGAACCCGCGGCTGCCCGGCGGAAAGGCGATCTGGCCGCTGGAGCGCAGCACGCGGAACCACGGAAGTCGCATACCGTCCGGCACTTCGCCGAGTACCTTTCCCACCAGTCGCGCCCGCCCCGGCAAACCGGCCCGCGCCGCGATCGCGCCGTAGCTGGCGACGCGTCCGGGGGGAATGGCCGCAATGGCGGCGAAGATGCGGGCGTGGGCTTCGTTCATGGCGCGACGCGGTCACAAAGTCGTGGCAGAGTAGCGGAAGCCGTATCCTGCCGGGGAGCCGCCTCATGCGACATTTCGAAGCCGTGCGTTCCCACATCGGCAGCCTGCACGAGCTGCGCCACAATGATCCGTACCTGATCAGCTTCGACCTGCCGCTGCCGCGCGGCAGGCACCAGGGCATCTACCTCGCGGAGTTGGAGGACGAATCCGGCCGGCGCTTCCTGCGCATCTCCACGCCGATCGGACCTTTCGCCGGTGCAGACGCGCGCCGCTGCCTGCGTTTCAACTGGGAGCAGCGGGTCGGCTTCCTCGCCGTGGCCGATCTGGACGGCTCGCCCTTCCTGCACCTGTGCGAAAACCGACCCTACGAGCTGCTGTCGGCCGAGGAGCTGGTGCGGGTGATCCAGGAGCTGGGCATCCTGGGCGACCAGCTCGAGCAAGTCGTCGCCGACGGCGGCGACGATTTCTGAACACGCGTCAGAACAGCCACTGCGCCAGGCGCACGCCGCCATAAGCCAGCAGGGCCGTGATGGGCAGCGTGAGAATCCAGGCCCACACCATGCGCTCCACCACCGACCAGCGGATCGCGTTCCAGCGCTTGGCGGCTCCGACACCCATGATCGAGGCTGACACGTTGTGCGTGGTGGAGACCGGCACACCCAGCGCCGACGCGGTGAGGATCACCGCGGCCGAACTACCTTCGGCGGCGAAACCGTTGATCGGGTGCAGCTTCACCATCTTGTGGCCCAGCGTCTTGATGATGCGCCAGCCGCCGCCGGCCGTGCCCGCGGCCATGGTCAGCGCACACACCACCGCCACCCACGAAGGCACGTCGAAGCCGCCCGTGGCCGAGCCATGGATGCGCAGGAAACCCAGCCAGCCCGGCAGCCCGTCGAACTGGCCCGCCGCCGTCGCGCCGGCCAGCGCCAGCGCGATGATGCCCATGCTCTTCTGGGCGTCGTTCATGCCGTGGGCCAGGCCCATGGCGCTGGCCGAGACGATCTGCGCCTTGCCGAAGAAGCTGTTGACGAACGGAGTCCGGCCGAAGCGGCGCAGATAACCCGTACGGTTGGAGAACCAGCTCAGCAGCGCGTAAAGCGCCCCCATCAGCAAGAAGCCCATCACGAAGCCGAGCAGCGGCGACACCACCATCGGCACTACGACCTTGGGAACCACGCCCTTGCCCTGCCACCAGTGGTCGCCGCCCTGGGACCAGATGATCGCGCTGAACTTGTCGCCGGACGCGGCGATCGCCGCGCCGACCAGCGCCCCCACCAGCGCATGGCTGGAGCTGGAAGGCAACCCCAGCCACCAGGTGATGAGATTCCACACCGTGGCCGCGCCCAACGCGCAGATCAGCAGCTGCGAACCTGCCGCCACCACGTTGGTGTCGATCAGGCCCGCGGCGATGGTCTTGGCCACCGCCGTGCCCCACAGGGCACCGATGAGGTTGGTGATGGCGGCCAGCAGCACCGCCTGGCCGGGCGTGAGTACCTTCGTCGCCACGACGGTGGCGATGGAGTTGGCGGTGTCGTGGAAACCGTTGATGTAGGTGAAGATCAGTGCGATCAGCACCACCGCGAGAACCATGCTCATCGCGGTCGCCTCAGGAATTCTTGAGGACGATGGAATAGACGATGTTGCCGACGTCGCGGCACTTGTCGATGGCCTTCTCGATCAGCTCGAACAGGTCCTTGGCCAGCATGGCGCGCATCGCGTCGTTGCCTTCCACGTACAGGGTGCGGTACGGCGAGAGCAGCATGCGGTCGCCTTCGGATTCGAGCGTCTGCATGCGGTCCTGCAGCTTCTTGACCGGGTCGATGCGCAGGCCGCGGCGCAGCTCGCCGATCATCTCCGACACCACGCCGGTCGCCTGTTCCAGCACCTGGGCGCGCTGGGCGAAGTCCACGTCGGACACGCGAGGGGCGACGATCTCATAGCGTTCGGCGAACTTCTCCACCGTCTTCGGGATCTTGTACAGCGCCGAGTTCAGCGCCTCGATGTCCTCGCGGTCGAGCGCGGTCACGAACGTATTGACCAGTTCTTCGCTAATCTGGGCGGCCAGCGCCTTCTCGCGCGCCCTCGCGGAAGCGAAAGCGGCCATCACTGGAGCGCGGTCGGTATGGGTGACCAGTTCGTGCAAGGCCTTGGCGCTTTCCCGCGCCGCCTCCGCGCTTTGTTCGAGCAAGCCGTAGAACTTGTCGCCTTTGCCGAAGATCGTCTGCAGTGAAAACATGCGGGAAGCGCCTGAAGTAAAAGAACGAAAGGAAGTGACGGATATGTTACAGGACGCCCCCTCGGGCCCGCACCACGCCCCCGCCGGCCCGGCCCCCACAGGCTTTACACTGGCCGCCATGCCCCACCCCACCTCATTGACCGCCCGATGCTGACCGAGATCGCGACCGTCTTCGTGCTCGCGCTGGCCAACGGCTTCTTTGCCCTGTCGGAAATGGCCCTGGTGGCCTCGCGCAAGAGCCGCCTCAAGCAGATGGCCAAGATCAGCCGGCGCGCCCGCGTCGCCCTTCGCCACGCCGAGGCGCCCGAGCACTTCCTGTCCACCGTCCAGGTCGGCATGACCCTAGTGATCCTGATCACCGGCGCCATGGCCGGCGACGCCCTGGGCGACCACATCGCCGAGGCGCTGCATGGCGGCCAGGCCGCCTGGCTGGAGCCTTACGCGAAAATCATCGGCCTGGTGCTGGGCTTCGTGCTGATCTCCTTCATCCAGATCGTGTTCGGCGAACTGGTACCCAAGCGCCTGGCGCTGTCGGCCCCGGAGCGGTTCTCCGGCTTCGTCGCCATGCCCATGCTGGTGCTCTCGCGCATCGCCACGCCGTTCGTGTGGCTGCTCAATTTCTCCAGCACCCAGCTGCTGCGCCTGCTGCGCGTGAATCAGAAGGGCAGCGGGGCGGTGACCGAAGAAGAAATCCGCCTGCTGGTGGCCGAAAGCGCCGAGCAGGGCGTGCTGGACGCCGACGAACACAACATGGTCAACCGGGTACTGCGCTTGGGCGATCGTACGGTGGACAGCGTGATGACGCCGCGCACCCGCATCGCCTGGCTGGACATAGCCGCCACGCCCGAGGAAAACGACGAGGTCATGCGGGAGACGCCCTACTCCCGGTATCCGGTCTATCGCGAGGACGAGAGCGACGTGGTCGGCGTGGTCGAGGTGAAGAACCTCCTGCGCAATTTCCGCCACGGCTCGCCGGACCTATTCGGCCGCATGGCGAAGCCGCTGTTCGTGCCCGCCACGGCGCGCGCCCTGGACCTGCTCGAAGAGTTCCGCGACGCCGAGACCCAGCTGGCGCTGGTGGTGGACGAGTACGGCGACATCGAGGGGCTGGTGACGCTCAATGACCTGCTTTCAGCCGTGGTCGGCGCCAGCCAGCGCGCGACCCAGGGCGGCGAGGAGACCGCGCCGATCGTGCCCCGCGAAGACGGCAGCTGGCTGGTCGATGGCTCCATTTCCACTGACGACCTGCGCGAACTGCTGCACGTGGACCAGCTGCCGGGGGAGCAGGAACACGAATACCGCACCGCCGCGGGCATGGTGATGGCCGCGCTGGGCCACATTCCGCAGACCGGCGAGGTCTTTGCCTGGCAAGGCATCCGCTTCGAAGTCGTGGATCTCGACGGCGCCCGCATCGACAAGCTGCTGATCACGCCGGCGCGCCGCGACGAGCCGGCCGAAGACGAACAGTAGCGGGCAGGCCGCGGATTATTTCTTTTCGCCGGCCATGCGGGCCATGCGCTGCGCGTCGGCAAAGATGCCGTGCAGGATGCGCAGCTCGCGTTCGTCCATCTGCGCGCGCTGGAACAGCTTGCGCAGCCTCAGCATGATCGTCGTCGGCGCACGCCCTTTGTGGAAATCGATGTCGTCGAGCGTCTCGGCGAGGTGGGCGTAGAAGCGTTCCATGCGGGCGGCGTCGGCCGGCGGTTCGGCATCGTCGCGCACCGGCGCCGCCGGCACCTCGCCGCCCAGCAGGGCCACGCGCAGCTCGTAGGCCATGACCTGCACGGCCTGGGAGAGATTGAGCGAGCTGAAGTCGTCGACGCTGGGGATGCGCACCATCGCGTGGCAGCGCGCCAGTTCCTCATTCTCCAGGCCGGTGCGTTCGTTGCCGAACACCAGCGCTACCTGCTCGCCTCTCGCCGCCGCGGCGAGCACGCGGCCGGCCGCCTCGCGTGGCGACAGCTCTTCCAGGTCCACCCCGCGCCGGCGCGCCGACAGGCCCAGCGCCAGGCTGCAGCCGGCCAGGCCATCGACCAGGCCTTCATGCACCCCCGCTTCCGCCAGCACGTCGTCCGCGCCGGCAGCCAGGGCCGAGGCCTCGGCGTGGGGGAAACGGTGCGGCGCGACCAGGGTCATGTGCGTGAAGCCCATGGTGCGCATGGCCCGCGCCGAACTGCCGATGTTCCCCGGATGCGAGGTCCGGACCAGCACGAAACGGATGAGGGAAGCCAGGTCGGCGGTAGGCATGAGCTTGGACTGCAGGCAGCGAAAGGGGCGAAAGGATAGCGGGAACGGGGAGCGGCAGCCTCGCCATGGGATCGCAAGGTTCCCTGTTCCCTGTTCCCTCCCCCTGCTAGACTACGCGGCCGCAACCCGTTCTTTCGAAAGCCGAAGCCATGCCAAGACCCGCCGTCAACGTCGCGGTGCGCGCCGCTCGCGCCGCTGGAAACGTGATCCTGCGCTACATGAACCGCATCGACGGTCTCAACATCGTCGAAAAGCAACGCATGGACTTCGCCTCGGAAGTCGATCGCCTGGCCGAAGCCGAGATCGTCAAGGAACTGCGCCGCGCCTACCCGACCCACGCCATCCTCGCCGAGGAGAGCGGTGCGATCGGCAAGGGGCCGCTGGTCTGGGTGATCGATCCCCTCGATGGCACGCACAACTACCTGCGCGGCATCCCGCATTTCTCCGTGTCCATCGCCCTGCTCGAAAAGGGTGAGCCGGTGTACGGCGTGGTGTTCGATCCGCTGCGCGGCGAACTGTTCACCGCCAGCAAGGGCGATGGCGCCTACCTCAACGACCGCCGCATCCGCGTCAGCAAGCGCGAGAACCTCGGCGGCGCGATGATCGCCACCGGCTTCCCGTACCGCCAGCGCCAGCACCTGGACGCACAGCTGGACATGACCCGCGCCCTGCTCGGTCAGGCCGAGGACATCCGCCGCTCGGGCTCGGCTGCGCTGGACCTGGCCTACGTCGCCGCCGGCCGCTACGACGGCTACTTCGAGATCGGCCTGAAGCCGTGGGACATGGCGGCCGGCCTGCTGCTGGTGCGCGAAGCCGGCGGCCGCTATGGTGATTTCGCCGGCCGCGACGGCATCCCGGCCAGCGGCAATATCATCGCGGGCAACCTGCACGTGGTGCAGGCCATGACCGAGATCATCGGCGCCAAGTCGACGCCGCAACTGCTCAAGGCCTGAGCCCCCTGTCAGGATCGTGAAAAAGGCGCCTTCGCGGCGCCTTTTTCGTTTCCCTGAGTGGCCGTGCCCGGCAAAGCCTCAACCGGGCGACGCGCCGCCTTCATCCTTCAGGAACTCGCGCAGGAACGGCACCGTGATCCGCCGGCGCGCGGCCAGCGAGGCCTTGTCCAGCCGATCCAGCAGGTCCAGCAAGGCGCCCACGTCCCGCGCATAGCGCGCGAAGAGCCAGTCCAGCACCGCGTCGTCCAGCTCGATGCCGCGCCCACCCGCCTGCGCCTTCAGCACCTCGCGCCGCTCCTCGTCGTCCAGCGGCCGGAGCATCGCCTGCTGGCAGGCGCCGAGGCGCGAACGCAGATCCGGCAGGCCCAGCCCCAGTTGCGCGGGAACGGTCTCGGCCGCGAACAGCATGACCCGTCCTTCGGCGCGCGCCTGGTTGTAGACGTCGAACAGCGCGTGCTCCGCTTCGCGGTCGCCGGCGATGGCGCCCAGGTCGTCGAGCGCGAGGAACTCGCTGCCGGCCACGCCGCGGATGGCGGCGGCGCGCTGCCCGATCGCGGCCAGCGGCAGGTATTGCACGATCCGCCCCGCTTCGCTCGCGGCCTGGCAGGCGGCCATCAGCAAGTGGCTCTTGCCGCTGCCCAGCGGACCGCTGAGGTACAGCCACGGCGCCTGCGGCTCGGTGGCCAGCTCGCGCACCATGGCAACGGTGGCGGCATTGCCGCCGGCGTGAAAATGCTCGAAGCGCTGGCGCCGCGGCCAGCGCAGCGCCAGGGGAAGCTGGGGGATCATTGTTGCTTGTCTTCCTCATCCGGACGCCGGTCCACCCGGACGTCCACTTCGACCGCCTCGTCCCGCTCCACCGAGACGTCCATCTCGGCGATCACCGGGTCCTGGCGGCCCTCTTCCGTATACAGTCGGCTATGGCGGTATCGCTGGCTGAGATAGCGCAGCACCACCAGGATTACGGAGGCGGCCGGCAGCGCCAGCAGGATGCCAAGGAAGCCGCACAGGTAGCCGCCGGCGAGCACGGCGAAGATCACCGCCACCGGGTGCAGGCCGATCTTCTCGCCGACCAGCCGCGGCACCAGCACGTAGCCTTCCAGCAGCTGGCCGATCAGAAATACGCATCCCACCAGCAGCAGATGGCTCCAATCGCCGTATTGCACGAGCACGGCGATCACCGCCGAGCCGAAGCCGACGATGAAACCGAGATACGGCACGAAGCTGAGCAGGCCGGCGATCATGCCGATCAGCGGGCCGACCGACAGCCCCACGATGGAAAGGGCCGCGCCGTAGAAGATACCCAGCGCAAGCATCACCAGCAGTTGGCCACGCACGAAGGCCCCCAGCACCAGGTCGGACTCCCGCGCCAGGTGCGCGACGGTCGGCTCGATCGAACGCGGCAGCATGTCGTCGACCCAGGCCACCAGGCGGTCCCAGTCGCGCAGCAGGTAGAACGCCACCACCGGGATCAGCACCAGGTTGGTCATCCAGGCGATCAGGCCGAAGCCGGAGCGCGTGACCTTGCCGAGTACCGTCGAGGCGACGCTGCCCACCGAGCCGAGGTGATCCTTGATCTCCGCGATCAGGCGGTCCGTATCGAATGCGCTGGGATCCAGCCGCAGCTTGGTCTGCAGCCAGGGCAGCGCCGTGTTGCGCACCCAGTCGACGTAGTGCGGCAGGCTCTGCACCAGGTTGTCCACCTGGCGCGAAATGAGCGGAATCAGCAGCAGCATCGCGCCGACCGCGACCAGGGCCAGCACGAAGAACACCACGCTCACCGCCAGCGTGCGGCCCATGCCGACGCGCTCCAGCCGGTCCGCCAGCGGATCGCCCAGGTAGGCCAGCATCGCGGCCACGGCGAAGGGCATCAGTACCGGCGCGAGCAACCAGAGCAGGTACAGGATGATTACGGTGATCGCCAGCATCTGCCAGCGGCGGGAGGTGTCCTGGGTCATTCGTCGCGG
This sequence comes from Dyella sp. BiH032, assembly GCF_031954525.1. Classification (NCBI taxonomy): domain Bacteria; kingdom Pseudomonadati; phylum Pseudomonadota; class Gammaproteobacteria; order Lysobacterales; family Rhodanobacteraceae; genus Dyella; species Dyella sp. BiH032. The sequence continues at coordinate 1,412,063 of NZ_CP134867.1, read as the reverse complement.
CTCGTCGAGGGAGATGGCGAGGGCGGCTTGCCGGGCGGCATGGCCTCGGCGCAAGTGTGACTGATGCGCGGTGCGCTGTCAGCGCGAGCCGCCATCCGCGCGCTGACTCAGGGCCAGGCGGGCGCGCCGGGACCAGCGCCAGACATAGTCGGCGCCGCTGGCGACACATAGGGCGGCGACCACTCCGGCCAACGGCACGAGCGGTGGCACCGGCCACCCGGCCGCCGCGGCCAGGACCGCGAGCAGATACAGAATCTGCAGCAGCGTGCAGGCTTTGGACAGGTAGCTGGGCTCGGGCCTGAGCACGCCGATCAGCAACCGCCACGCCAGCGCGCCGACCGCGATCACCAGGTCCCGCCCGCATACCAAGCCTGCCAGCCACCACGGCACGAGGCCCTCCACGGCCAGCAGCACGAAGCAGCTGATTAACAGTGTTTTGTCGGCGACCGCATCCAGCACGCCGCCCAGCCGGCTCTGCCAGCCGAACCGGCGGGCGAGGAAACCGTCCAAGCCGTCGGTGAAGCCAGCCAAGGCAATCAGGAACAGGGCCGACTTCGGCTCGCGCGACAGGATCGCCCAGCCGATGGGCAGGACCAGCACCACGCGCGACACGGTGATGGCATTGGGCAGGTGCCGCCAGGGCGATGGCCGGCTATCGGGCATCGCCGCGTGCCTCGTCCGGCCTCAGTGCACCCAGCGGAGGCTGGCGTCCGCACCGGTGTGGGCGTCGCCTTCGAGCAGGCGGCCGCCGGCGGTGAGGCTGCCCGTCATCACGTTGAGCGGCAGGCCGGTCTTGGTGGCGAACAGCATGCCGTCCCCCTGCGCGCTCAGCGTGACCACCTGGCGGACCATGGGGTCGGCCCGCAGCGTAGCGAGCAGGTTGGCGTAGTCGAGCGCCGAATTGACGCCGCTGACCCAGAGCTTGCCGTCCACGTTGCCGGCGCCGATCACGTTGAGCTGCTTGCCGAGCCGGTCGGACAGCGCATTGCCGGCGTCGACCAGGGTCTGCTGGGTCACGGGAGCGCCGCTGGTCCATTTCTGCTGCGGGCCGCCGGAGACCAGATTCCAGTCCGCGCCGTCGGCGCGCAGCTGGCCCAGCAGGACCAGCCCGGTCTTGTACTGCCGGGCCAGGTCGACGATCTGCTGCAAATCGGCCGAGGCCACCGACGGCCCTTCGGCGGTCTTGGCCGGGTCGGCCAGCACCACGTTGTAGCCGCGCTGCGCGACGGCCTGGGAAAGCGGCGCCAGCGCGTTCGCGTCCATCACCGTACCGCCGGCGTCGCGCACCAGCAGGAGCACCGGGGGCTTGCCCGAGGTCCCGGCCACGCCCATCTGGCTGACCGCCCGCTGCACTGCGCCCTGGTCGAAGCTGACCTGCAGTGCCAGGCCACCGCCGGCGGCGCGCTGGTACTGGTATTGCTGGACGATGCCGGGGGCGGACTTGAGCGCGTCGTCGTAACCGGGCTTGCCGCGCAGGTCCTGGCCGCCGGCCGTGCGCGCCAGCACCTGGCTGAGCGCCACGCCGAAGGCTTCGTCGCGCTTGGCCTCGCTGGTATCCGTCACGGGCACGGTCACCGTGTAGGGCGAAACCTGGCCCTGGGCATGCACGGAGGGGATCAGCAAAGCCAGCAGGAGGCCGACGAACAGCAGGCGTGAGAGGCGCATAAGCTCGGATGGCGGCAGGGGAAAACCGCCCGAAGTCTGCCCAATCCGCCCCCCAGCGTCTATCATTACGCGTTTCTCCCCGCCGGTTCCTGCCCATGTCCGACGCTCTTACCTACCGCGCCGCCGGTGTCGATATCGACGCGGGCAATGCTGTGGTCGAACGCATCAAGCCCCTGGTCAAGCGCACGTTCCGCCCCGAGGTGATGGGCGGCCTGGGCGGTTTCGGCGGCCTGTTCGACCTGGCCGGCCGCTACAAGGAGCCGGTGCTGGTCTCCGGCACGGACGGCGTGGGCACCAAGCTCAAGCTCGCCCAGCAGCTGGGCCGCCACGACACCATCGGCATCGACCTGGTCGGCATGTGCGTCAACGACGTGCTCGTGCAGGGCGCCGAGCCGCTGTTCTTCCTGGACTACTTCGCCACCGGCAAGCTCGACGTCGACACCACCGTCGCCGTGGTCGGCGGCATCGCCAAGGGCTGCGAGCTGGCCGGCTGCGCGCTGATCGGCGGCGAGACCGCCGAGATGCCGGACATGTACCCGCCGGGCGAGTACGACCTGGCGGGCTTCACCGTCGGCGCCGTCGAGAAGTCGGCGCTGATGACCGGCGAGGCCATTGTGGCGGGCGACGTGATCCTGGGCGTGGCCGCCTCCGGACCGCACTCCAACGGCTACTCGCTGATCCGCAAGATCGTCGAGCGCGCGGGCAACCCGCTGGACCTCGACCTGGGCGGCGTGACGCTGGCCGATGCGCTGATGGCCCCGACCACCATCTACGTCAAGCCGATGCTGGAACTGCTCAAGAGCGCGCCGGTGCATGGCATGGCGCACATCACGGGCGGCGGCCTGAAGGAAAACATCATCCGCGTCGTGCCGGACGGCCTGGGCCTGGCCATCGATGCCGCGGCCATCGTGCTGCCGCCGGTGTTCGACTGGCTGATGCGCGAAGGCAAGGTCGCCCGCGAGGAAATGTGGCGCACCTTCAACTGCGGCGTCGGCTTCACCGTGATCCTGCCACGCGATGCCGTGGCAGGCGCGTCGGAGCTGCTGTCCCGGCACGGCCTCGCCAGCTCGGTGATCGGCGAAGTGGTCGCCGCGAAGGGCGACGAACGCGTGCATATCGGCTGAGCCGGCGCACGCGACCTGACGTTCTCCATTGCCGCGCCACACTCTCCGGCGCGGCCCGAAGCCCGGCACGCACATGTCTTCTCCCCTCCGCATCGCGGTCCTCGCCTCCGGGCGCGGCAGCAACCTGCAAGCGCTGCTCGCCGCGCGCGACGCCGGCGCGCTGCCGGTGGAATTCGTGGCCGTCGCCAGCGACAAGCCGACCGCCGGCGCGCTGGCGCTGGCCGAGGCGGCAGGCATTCCGCGCCTGGTGCTCAAGCCCAAGGACTACGCCTCGCGCCGCGCCTTCGACCTGGACCTTTTCGCCCGCCTGCGCGATATCGGTGCCGACTTGGTGGTGCTGGCCGGCTTTATGCGCATCCTCGACGGCGAAGCGCTGCACCCGTGGGTAGGCCGGATGATCAATATCCATCCGTCACTGCTGCCCAAGTACCGCGGCCTGCACACGCATCGCCGCGCGCTTGAGGCGGGCGACCTGGAGCATGGCGCCAGCGTTCACTACGTCACCGCCGAGCTCGACGGCGGCCCGGTGATCGCCCAGGCGCGCATCGGCATCGAGACCGGCGATGACGAACAGCGCCTCGCCGGGCGCCTGCTCGCCTACGAGCACCGGCTGCTGCCGGCGGTGGTCCGGCTGATCGCCGCCGGGCGACTGGCCTTCACCGCGCCGGACGGCGTCTCGCTCGACGGCGCGCGGCTGGCCGTGCCGCTGGAGCTACGGGGCGACGAGCTGGTCCGCTAGCCAACGAGGCGTTCAGCCGGCGGGCGTAGACTGCCCCGCCATGGCTACCCTCACCTCTCCCCGCAAATTCCTCGCCGGCCTCGTGCTGGCCGTCTCCGCCACCACCGCTTTCGCCGCTGCTGCGCCCGCGCCGTTCACCGCGACCTATCAGGTGCTGCAGGGCGGCCAGGTCATCGGCGAGGCCACCGTCAGCCTCAAGTCCGCCGGCAACGAGTGGGAATACAGCAACCAGACACGCGGCACCGGCGGCCTGGCCGCGGCGCTGGGCGCGAGTTCCAGCGAGACCACGCGCTTCCGCTGGAACAACGGCGCGCCGGAAACCGTGGCATACGACTACCGCATGAACGCCGCGATCAAGAGCAAGCAGCGCACCACGCGCGTGGACTGGAACGCCAACCAGGTGAGCGTCGACGACGGCAAGGGTGCCGAGACCTATGCCGCCGCGCCGGGGCTGGTCGATCGCAATACCGCCCCCTATGCGATCGGCCTCGCGCTGCACGACGGCAAGCAGACGGTGACCTTGCCGGTGGCGGTCAAGCGCAACGTGGAGAACCAGCAGTTCAAAGTGGCGGGCAACGACAACGTGAAAGTGCCTGCCGGCAGCTTCAATGCGCAGCGCGTCGAACGCACCGACAAGGACCAGAGCTTCAGCGCCTGGTACGTGCCGCAGAAATACCTGGTGCCGGTGAAGTTGACCCAGAGCGACGGCGGGAATCTCACGCTCCAGCTGGTGAGCTACAAGACGGGCCACTAAGCGCCCAAAGAAAAAGGGAGCACGCGGGTCGCGTACTCCCTCGTTCGAGCCAGGCCGGCGGCAGCGCCGGCCTTTTCGTGGTCAGGACGGCAGGCGACGGATCCGCGCGCCCAGCACGCCCAGCTTTTCCTCGATGTTCTCGTAGCCGCGATCGATGTGGTACACGCGGTCCACCGTGGTATCGCCCTGGGCGACCAGGCCGGCCAGCACCAGGCAGGCGGAGGCGCGCAGGTCGGTGGCCATGATCGGTGCGCCGCTCATCTTGTCCACGCCCTTGATGATCGCCGTGTTGCCTTCCAGGCGGATGTCCGCGCCGAGGCGCTGCAGCTCATGCGCGTGCATGAAGCGGTTCTCGAACACCGTCTCGGTGATCACGCCCACGCCCTCGGCCACGCAGTTGAGCGCGGTGAACTGCGCCTGCATGTCGGTGGGGAATGCCGGATACGGCGCCGTGGTGATATTGACCGCCTTCGGGCGACGGCCTTGCATGTCCAGTTCGATCCAGTCCGGTCCGGTGGAAATCTGCGCGCCGGCCTCCTCCAGCTTGGCCAGCACCGAATCCAGCGTGCCGGCGCGCGCGTTGCGGGCGCGCACCTTGCCGCCGGTCATCGCGGCGCCGACCAGGAAGGTGCCGGTCTCGATGCGGTCGGGCAGCACTTCGTACTCGGCGCCATGCAGGCGCTCCACGCCGTGGATGGTGAGCGTGGAGGTGCCGGCGCCCTCGATCTGCGCGCCCATGGCGATCAGGCAGTTGGCCAGGTCCACCACTTCCGGTTCCTGCGCCGCGTTCTCGATGATGCTGGTGCCTTGCGCCAGGGCGGCCGCCATCATGATGTTCTCGGTGCCGGTCACCGTGACCATGTCCATCGCGATGCGCGCGCCCTTCAGGCGCCCGGCCTCAGCCTTGATGTAGCCGTTCTCCACGGTCACCTTGGCGCCCAGCGCCTGCAGGCCGCGGATGTGCTGGTCCACCGGACGCGATCCGATCGCGCAGCCGCCGGGCAGCGAGACCTCGGCCTTGCCGAAGCGGGCCACCAGCGGACCGAGCACCAGGATCGACGCGCGCATGGTGCGCACCAGGTCATAAGGAGCCACGTGGCGGTCGATGGAGCGCGGGTCGACGTGCATCTTCATGCGGTCGTCCAGCACCAGCTGCACACCCATCTGGCCGAGCAGTTCGATGAACGTGGTGACGTCGTGCAGGTGCGGCACGTTGCTGATGGTCACCGGCTCGTCGGCCAGCAGGCAGGAGGCGAGGATCGGCAGCACCGCATTCTTGGCGCCGGAAATACCGACCTCGCCGTTGAGCGGCACGCCGCCGCTGATCAGGATCTTGGCCATTCTTGTCCTTAAAGGTGTTCTGGGAACCGGGCGACGGCCGTCAGCGGCGCGCCGCGGCTTCCTCGGGAGTCAGGGTCTTGAGCGCCAGCGCGTGGATCGCACCGCCCATCAGCTCGCCCAGCGTGGCGTAGACCAGCCGGTGACGCGCCAGCGGGAGCTTGCCGGCGAACTGCACCGCCACCACTTCCGCCTCGAAATGCACGCCGTCGTCGCCGGAAACCTGCGCCTGCGCACCGGGCAGGCCTTGTTCGATCATTGCCTGAATGGTGGCAGCGTCCATCGGGAGTCCAATCGGGAATTCACTTGCTGTGGACGGCGCTGGGTTCATGGGTCCTTCCGGAGCCCATCCGCGCCGACCGTGACGATAAAATGCGAATATGCCATGTTAATGGAAATCCGCTGTCACAGAAACGATGCATCAGCGCCGGAACGGTCGGCCGGTGCGGTTCCATGACAGCCAACCCTTTGAGCGGGAAACCCCAAGGAATCCCATCCGCCGCGCCGGCCAATCCCGCCGCCCCGGCCGCCACACCCGAGGACGCATGAACGCCCACGTCGCCACGCCTACCCAGCCCGCCAAGCTCGACGCCGACACGCTGGTGCGCAGCGCCCGCACGGTGATCGCCACCGAGGCGGCCTCGATCCGCGCGCTGGAACCGCGCATCGGGCCATCGTTCGTGGAAGCCTGCCGTCTGATCATGGGCTGCGCGGGCCGTGTGGTGGTCACCGGCATGGGCAAGTCCGGCCATGTAGGGCGCAAGATCGCCGCCACCCTGGCCTCCACCGGCACGCCGGCCTTCTTCGTTCATCCGGGCGAGGCCAGCCATGGGGACCTGGGCATGATCCTGCCGCAGGACGTGGTGCTGGCCCTGTCCAATTCGGGCGAGACCGACGAAGTCCTATTCATCCTGCCGGTGCTCAAGCGGCAGGGCATTCCGCTGATCGCCATTACCGGCAACGAGCGCTCGTCGCTGGCCGAACAGGCCGACGTGCACCTGGACGCCAGCATCTCGGCCGAAGCCTGCCCGCTGGGCCTGGCCCCGACCGCCAGCACCACGGCCGCCCTGGTCATGGGCGATGCGCTGGCCGTCGCCCTGCTCGAAGCCCGCGGCTTCACCTCCGAGGACTTCGCCCGCTCGCACCCGGCCGGCAGCCTGGGCCGCCGCCTGCTCCTGCACATCAGCGACGTGATGCACACCGGCGAAGGCATTCCGGCGGTCCCGCCGGACGCTTCCCTGACCGAAGCGCTGATGGAAATGACCCGCAAGCACCTGGGCATGACCGCGGTGGTCGATGCCGACCGCCACCTGCTCGGCGTATTCACCGACGGCGACCTGCGCCGCGCCCTGGACGACGAAGGCGTGGACCTGCGCGGCGCCACCGTGGCAGAGCTGATGACCCGCGGGCCGAAGACCATCGGCGCCGACAAGCTGGCCATCGAAGCCGCCCAGATGATGGAGAAGCACCAGATCCACGCTCTGTTGGTGGTCAATGACCGGCAGCAGGTGGTGGGGGCGCTCAACATTCACGATCTGCTCCGTGCCCGCGTGGTGTGATGCCGGGCTGAAGCGGACGGCACAGGCCGCCCCTGCAGATCGCCACCGGACGACAACCCCTGGCCTCACGGCGCGTTATCCCGGCCCTGGCGGCCATCGCCCGGCCGGATTCCTCGTTTCCCAGCACCTCTTAGCTTCGTAGCCGACTCCGTGCCCGCCCATTACCTCGACCACCTTCCCGCCGACCTGCTCGCCCGCGCCGCCAAGATCCGGCTGGCGGTGTTCGACGTGGACGGCACCCTGACCGACGGACGCCTCTGGTACGGCGAAGACGGCCGCGAAACCAAGGTTTTCCACGTGCATGACGGCCTGGGGCTCAAGCTCCTGCAGGCCCATGGCGTGGAGGTGGCGATCATCACCGCGCGCATCAGCCATCCGGTGGCGCTGCGCGCGGAGGAACTGAAGATCGCCAATGTCTACCAGGGCCAGAGCGACAAGCTGGCCTGCTTCCGTGAACTGCTGGCCGCGCTGGGGCTGTCCGCCGAACAGGCCGCCTTCATCGGCGACGATCTGCCGGACCTGCCCTCCATGCGCCAGGCGGGCCTGGCCGTGGCAGTCGCCAACGCGCATCCCTGGGTCGCCGAACAGGCGCACTGGGTAACCACCAAGAGCGGAGGCATGGGGGCGGTGCGCGAAGTCTGCGATCTGATCCTCATGGCCCAGGGCAAGGCCGATACCGAGCGGGAGCGCTGGCAGTGACCTTGCGCGACTACCTGCGCGACCGTCGCCTGACGGTCGCGATCGTCCTGGTCGGCGGCGCCGCGGTGTTCAGCCAGCTGCTGCTGTGGTGGCTGGCGCCGGCCCCCAAAGTGAATGAATTCATTGGCCCGCCCCGCTCCGGCTACACGCTGGCGGACTTCAAAGGCTTCGTCTACGGCGTCGACGGCCGGCCCAGCTTCCGTGTGACCGGGCCCCGGCTGGATCGGCGCGAGGGCGACGACTCGCTGTACATCGACTCGCCCAAGTTCGAGCTGCCGGCCAAGGCCCCGGGCGTGCCGGACTGGCAAGGCGAGTCCCGCTATGGCTGGGTGGACAAGAGCGGCAACCTGCTGAAGCTCCAGGGCCCGGTCTACATGCACCGCCCCGCCTTCGGGGACACACCCCAGGCCGAACTGCATACCTCCGAGGTCACCGCCTGGCCCAAGGAGAACCGCATGGAAACGGCCGAGCCGGCGCAGTTGACCCAAGGCGCCAGTAGAATGAGCGGCGTCGGCATGCGTGCCAACCTCAATGACAATCACCTGGAGCTGCTCGATGACAGCCACGGCTCGTTCCCGCCGCGCAAACGGAAGTCCTGATCTGGCGAGCCGCCTGCCCGCGGCCGGCCTGCTCGCGCTGGCCGCCCTTTCCCTGCTGCCGGCGGTCGCCCTCGCCAAGAAGGACGATCGCAACCAGCCGATGGATTTCACGGCCAAGTCCACTAACGCCTACAACGCGCCCAACACGATGACCACCCTCACCGGCAACGTCAAGCTGACCCAGGGCACGCTGCTGATCACCGGCAGCGAGGCCAAGGTGTACCTGGACAAAGACACGCAGATCTCGCGCGTGGTGGTCACCGGCAACCCGGCCCATATCCAGCAGCTCGACGAGAACAACAATCTCATGCAGGGCGATGCCGCCACGCTGGATTACGACAACATCAACGGCATCGCCGTGCTCACCGGCAACGCCAAGGTGACCCAGCAGGGGCGCGGCACCTTCAACGGCGACAAGATCACGTACAACACCGATACCAGCCTGATCACCGGCGAATCCGGTGGCGACGGCCTGGTGCACGGCACCTTCCTGCCCAAGCCGAAACCCGCCGCACCGGCCACCAGCGCCAAGCCGGCCGAGGGCAAGTAATCGATGCTGTCCGCCGAAGGCCTGCAGAAACGCTTCCGTGCGCGCCAGGTGGTGCGTGACTTCGCCTTTTCCATCCGTGAAGGCGAGGTCGTCGGCCTGCTCGGCCCCAACGGCGCCGGCAAGACCACCTGCTTCTACATGGTGGTCGGTCTGATCGAGGCCGATGCCGGCACCATCAAGCTCGACAAGTACGACATCACCGGCCTGCCCATGCACGCCCGCGCCAAGCTGGGCATCGGCTACCTGCCGCAGGAGCCTTCGGTGTTCCGCCGGCTCACAGTGGCCGACAACATCATGGCCGTGCTGGAGCTGCGCGAGAACCTCAGCGCCAAGCAGCGCGCGACCGAGCTGGAAAGCCTGCTGGACGAACTCAAGATCGCCCACATCGCCGAGCAGCGCGGCATCAGCCTGTCCGGCGGCGAGCGCCGCCGCGTGGAGATTGCCCGGGCGCTGGCCGCAGAACCTCGCTACATGCTGCTCGACGAGCCGTTCGCAGGCGTGGACCCCATTTCCGTGGGCGAGATCCAGCGCATCGTGCGCCACCTCAAGGAACGCGGCATCGGCGTGCTGATCACCGATCACAACGTGCGTGAGACGCTTGGCATCTGCGATCGCGCCTATATTCTCAACGACGGCGAAGTGCTCTCGCGCGGCACGCCGGCGCACATCCTGGCCGACGAGAAAGTTCGCGAGGTGTACCTGGGCCGGGAATTCCGGCTGTAAGCGGTGGCTTGGCCCATGACGGCGCGCGCTCCGTCACATTCAGCCATTCGGCCTACACGGCCATGAGCGGGAAGCTATGGCCGCTATCCACCCCAGGGGTTAGGATGCCCAGAAGCTCATCCAAACCAGTGGCATGAAACCCGGACTGCAGTTTCGTCTCAACCAACAGCTCACCCTGACGCCGCAGTTGCAGCAGGCCATCCGCCTCCTGCAGTTGTCGCAGCTGGAGCTGGAGGCAGAACTGCGCCAGATCGCTGAGAGCAATCCGCTGCTCGAGTTCTCCGAGGACACACCCGCCGAAAACGAGAGCGAGTCCGCCACGTTCGATGCGCCCGCCGAAGCCGCGTCCTCGTCGAGCGACGGCGACGGCGAGGAAGTCGCCGACTGGGGCGAAGCCACCGGCGGGGTTGCCGAGGAGCCGATCGATTTCTCGTCCGCCGGCGGCAGCCGCAACAGCGGCTCGGAAGACGACAGCTTCGAGCCGCAGAACGCCGCGCCGGAAACGCTGCAGGAACACCTGCTGTGGCAGCTCAATCTCACGCACATGAGCCTGCGCGATCGAACTATCGCCGCCGTGATCATCGATGCGCTCAACGCGGACGGCTACCTCGCCGAGACGCTCGAAGCGGTAGCCGCCGCCGTTCCCGCGGACCTGAAGGCCAGCCTCGAGGAGATCGACGCGGTACGCCGGCAGGTCCAGCGCTTCGATCCCACCGGCGTCGCGAGCCTCGACCTGCGCGATTGCCTGCGCGTGCAGCTGGAACAGTTCGACCCCGAACTGCCGCAGCGCGAACTGGCGCTGCGCATCGTCGACAGCGAGCTGGAATTGCTTGCCCGCAACGACATCACCCGCCTGTCGCGCCGCCTGCGCGCGAGCGAAGAGGAAACGCACGCCGCCGCCATGCTGATCCGCGGCCTGGATCCGCGGCCCGGCGCGGCGCTCGACGTGACGCCGGTGGAATACGTCGCGCCGGACGTCTATGCCCGCAAGGACGGCGGCCGCTGGCGGGTCAGCCTCAATCCCGACTGCCAGCCCCGGCTCGGCCTCAATCAGCACTATTGCAGCCTCATCGCGCAGGCGCGGGGCGAAGACGCCAGCTGGATGCGCGGCCAACTGCAGGAGGCACGCTGGCTGATCAAGAGCCTGGAATCGCGTGCCGAAACGCTGCTCAAAGTCGCCGAGGCGATCGTGCGGCGGCAGAGCGCCTTCCTCGACTACGGTCCGGAAGCCATGCACCCGCTGGTGCTGCGCGAGGTGGCGGAAGAAGTGGGCATGCACGAATCCACCATTTCCCGCGTCACCACCCGCAAGTACATCCATACGCCGCGTGGCACGTTCGAACTGAAGCACTTCTTCTCCAGCGGCGTGTCCACGGAAGACGGCGGCAGCGCGTCCGCCACCGCCATCCAGGCCATGCTGCGCAAACTCATCGATGCGGAGGACCCGCGCAAACCCCTTTCCGACCAGGCCATCGCCGAGGAGCTGCACCGCAAGGGCATCCAGGTGGCCCGCCGGACCGTCGCCAAATATCGGGAGGCCATGAGGATTCCCAGCTCCAGCGAAAGACAGCGGGCCGGCTGACCTGCATCAGCCGCCTGCGTTTTTTTGCGCGAGCATGGGAACTTGGAGGGGCGGAAAGCGTCCCCATACCGAGAGATGACAGAGGTGCGTCGGCGTTCAAGCGGCACCGGCGCACCGACCCACGCCGCACCACGCGGCAGTACCAGAGGAGGCGCACTATGCAAGTCCAGCTCAGCGGCCAGAAGATCGAGATCACCCCGGCCCTTCGCGAACGCGTGAACAATCACTGCGAGCGACTTACCCGCCTGGAAGGCCGACTCCTCGAACTGACGATCGTTCTCTCCGTCGACAAGCTCCAGCAGCGCGCCGAAGGCACGCTCAAGGTCCCCGGGGCGGTGCCGCTGCACGCGGAAGCCACCGAGTCGGACATGTACGTCTCCATCGATACCTTGTTCGACAAGCTCGTCGCCCAGCTGCGCAAGCACCGCGACAAGGTCTGCGACAAGCACCAGCGCGAAGTGCGCGAGGAACGCCAGTACGGCTGAACCTCGCCGGCCCGCCCCCTCCCGGGGCGGGCCTTTTCGAATCCTTCTCCCGCCCCCGACGGGGCGCCGGACCGCCCGAACTGGCACAATGTCGGCCAAGCCGCCGGCCTCGACCGGCCACCATGCGGCGCAAAGGATTCGGTTTGGACCGGCTTACCGCCCGACAACTCTACGATGGCGTGCATGAGCGCATGGCCTTGCGCTGGGTCGCCGGCATGCGAGGCGAATCGCGGGTGCTCGAGCGTGGCGTGACCACCTCGCGCCGGCCCTCGCTGATCGGCTATCTCAACGTCATCTATCCGAACAAGATCCAGATCATCGGCACTGAGGAACTGAACTTCCTCGACGGCCTCGACTCCCGCCAACGCTGGGAAGCGATCAACAAGATCGCCGCCTACCAGCCTGTGGCGATGATCGTTACCAAGGACCAGCCCATCCCGGCCGACCTGCGCGAGGTCGCCGAGGAGACCAACACCCCCCTGTGGATCAGCTCCAAGCGCGGCCACGAGCTGCTGACCTGGATGCAGTACCACCTGGCGCGCATGCTGGCGCCGAAGATCACCCTGCACGGCGTGTTTCTGGAAGTGTTCTCGATCGGCGTGCTGATCACCGGCGAGTCCGGCTCGGGCAAAAGCGAGCTGGCGCTGGAACTCATCAGCCGCGGCCACCGCCTGGTCGCCGACGACGCTACCGAGTTCACCCTGATTGCGCCGGACGTGATCGACGGCACCTGCCCAGAGCTGCTGCAGGACCTGCTGGAGGTGCGCGGCCTGGGCGTACTCAATGTGCGCGAGATGTTCGGCCACACCGCCGTGAAGCCGTCCAAGTACCTGCGCCTGGTCGTCCATCTCAAGCCCATGCGCGAGGGCGAGGACACCGACGGCCTCACCCGCCTGACCGGCGACGTCGGCCACCGCGAAATCTTCGAGGTGCAGATACCGATGATCACCATTCCCGTGGCCCCGGGCCGCAACCTCGCGGTACTAGTGGAAGCGGCCGTGCGCAACCATATGTTGAAGAGCAAGGGCATCGATCCGGCCCAGACCTTCATCGACCGGCAGGCTCATCAGATGCGCCGCCTGCCTCCGTGGTGACCCCATGAGCAATGCCTTCTCCACCTCCGACATCCACCAGCCCGACGCGATCCATCTGATCGTGCTCACCGGCATGTCCGGCGGCGGCAAGACCGTCGCCCTGCGCGCGCTGGAAGATTTGGAGTTCTACTGCGTCGACAACCTGCCGACCGCCTTGCTCCCTGAGCTGGTCGCGGCCGTCAGCCATGGCGCGGTGGCCGGCAAGCGGCAGAACATCGCCGTGGGCGTGGACGTGCGCAACCGCGGCGAGGATTTCCTGCGCATGCCCACGGTGCTGTCCGAATTGGCAGCCGCGGGCGTGCAGGTGCACCTGGTCTTCATCGACTGTCGCGACGAAGTGCTGATCAAGCGCTACTCGGAAACGCGCCGCCGCCATCCGCTCTCCGCGCTGGGCCTTTCCCTGCCCGACGCGATCGCGGAAGAGCGCAAGCTGCTGCGTCCGCTGATCGCCATCGCCGAGAAGGTGATCGATTCCAGCGACCTCAACGTGCATCAGCTGCGCCGCCTGATCGCCACCGGCTACGCCCAGGCCACCGATGGCCTGACTCTGATGTTCACCTCGTTCGCCTATCGTCGAGGCCTGCCGTTGGACGCCGATTTCGTGTTCGATGCGCGCTGCCTGCCCAATCCGCACTGGGAGCCGCGCCTGCGCCCGCTGTCCGGCAAGGACGGCCCCGTGCGCGAATACCTCGAGTCGCAGCCGCTGGTGGAGGAATACTTCCACGACACGGCGCGCTGGCTCGACGCGTGGCTGCCGCGCTTCGCCTCCGACGACCGCAGCTACGTGACTGTCGCGATCGGCTGTACCGGCGGGCGGCATCGCTCGGTTTACCTGGTGGAGCGCCTCGCCGCCCATTATCGGGCGCGCCATGAAGGCGCCCTCACCTTCCATCGGGAGCTCGAGTGATGAACCTCCGCGCGCTCCGTATTGCAGGTATCCGGCCATGAGCGTTGGCGTACTGCTGATGACGCATGAGGCGGTCGGCCATGCGCTGATTTCCGCCGCTCATCACGTCCTTCCCAAACTGCCGCTGCGCGTCGAAGCGGTCGAGGTCCCACCCTCGGCCGACCCCGACATCATGCGCAACCTCACCGCCAAGCATGCACGCGAACTCGATACCGGCGACGGTGTCCTGGTGCTGGCCGATCTGTACGGCGCCACGCCGTGCAACATCGGCCTGTCGCTCGGCAAGCTGGGCGTTCACCTGCGCTGCGTGTCCGGCCTCAATCTGCCCATGCTGCTGCGCGTGCTCAACTACGCCGAAAAGCCGCTCGACGAACTGGCCGAAGTCGCAGCCAGCGGCGGGCGCGGAGGAATCTTCATCGACCATGCTTGAAAAAGAGATCGTCGTATCCAACAAACTGGGGCTGCACGCCCGCGCATCGGCCAAGCTGGTGCAGCTCGTGCAGGGTTTCAAATCCACCGTATGGCTGATCAGCAAGGGCCGCGAAGTCAACGCCCAGAGCATCATGGGCGTCATGATGCTGGCCGCTGGCATGGGCACGCCGCTGACGATCCGCACCGAAGGCGTCGACGAGCAGCAGGCGCTGGATGCGGTAGCGGACCTGTTCGACCGGAAATTCGACGAAGGAGCCTGATGTGGAACTGGCCGTGGCGCGTAAGGAACGAGGCTTGACGAGGCGCCCGCACGGCGCGCCGCGCGCGCCGCATTCCGCAGTCCCGGCCCTGCCCCGCGTCCGCGCGGAGGGACGCGCATGAGGCACGTGCTGCCCGGCACCAATGCCTCACGCGGCATGGCCCTCGGCCGCGCCAGGCTGGTGCAGCCCAGCCGCTACCTCGTCGACACCCGGCCGCTGGCCGAGGAAGAAGTCGACGTCGAACTGGAGAAGCTCCACCGCGCCCTCGACACCGCCCGGCAGGAACTGCGCGAGCTGCGCGGCAAGCTGCACGGTGCGCTGGCGCGCGAAGTCAACGAATTCATCGACGCGCATAGCCTGCTGCTCGACGACCAGGAGCTGCTGCGCGGCCTGGACGATCTCGTCCGCGTCGGCCATTACCGTCCCGGCGCCGCGCTTAAGAAGCAGCGCGACCGGCTCGCCGCCGTGTTCGAGGCGATGGACGACCCTTACCTGCGCAGCCGCAAGGAAGACGTCGACCAGGTCATCAATCGCGTCATCTCCGCCCTGCAGCGCCAGACCAGCCGCGAGGAGCGCAAGCTCGCCGCTCGCGTGGGCGAGATCCTGATCGCGGACACCATCGCGCCCGCCGACATGGCGCACCTGGCCGGCAACGGGCTGCTCGGCGTGGTGGCCAGTTCCGGCAGTCCCTACTCGCACAGCGCCATTCTCGCGCGCAGCCTGGACCTGCCCATGCTGGTCGGCGTGCGCGATGCGCTCGCCACCATTCACGACGACGACCTGATCCTGCTCGATGCCGAGCGCGGCGAGGCCGTGGTCCATCCCACCGCACAGGACCTGGCGCGCTATCGCGCCTGGCAGCGTGAAGCCCAGCAGGAGGGGCGCCGCCTGGCCTCCTTGGCGAACGCGCCGACGCGCACGCGCGACGGGATCGACATCCGCCTGCTCGCCAATGCGGAAACCCCGGCCGACATTGCCATGGCCCGCGCTCGCGGCGCCGATGGCGTGGGCCTGTACCGTACCGAGTTTCTGTTCCTGCGCCACAAGGGCCTGCCTTCGGAGGACGAGCAGTTCATCGCCTACCGCGATCTGGTGCTCGGCATGGGCGGATTGCCGGTGACCATTCGCACGCTGGACCTCGGCGCCGACAAGGCCGACGCCGCCGGACTCGCATTGCGCGGCGAGGAGAACCCCGCGCTCGGCGTGCGCGGCGTGCGCCTGTCGCTGCGCTACCCGGCTGTGTTCACCACGCAGATCCGCGCCATCCTGCGCGCCGCCTGCTATGGGCCGGTGCGCGTGCTGGTGCCGATGGTCACCCAGCCTGACGAACTGATCGCCGTGCGCACGCTGTTCAAGCTGGCGCGCCAGGATCTCAAGCGCGAGAACGTCGACCTGCCGGAAAAGCTCCAGCTCGGCGCCATGGTCGAGGTGCCGGCCGCGGCGATCAACGTGCGTTCCCTGCTCGAACACGCGGACTTCCTCGCCATCGGCACCAACGACCTGGCGCAGTACGTGCTCGCCTCCGATCGCGGCAACGACGCGCTCGACAACATCTACAACCCATTGCAGCCGGCGCTGCTGCGCCTGATTTCCTACGTGATCACCTCCGGCCGCCGCGCCAACAAGCCGGTCAGCCTCTGCGGCGAGATCGGCGGCGATACGAAGTTCACCGCGCTGCTGATGGCCCTGGGCCTGTGCGAATTCAGCATGCACTCCAGCCAGCTGCTGCACGTGCGCGACCGCATCGCGTCGCTCAACCACAAGGGTCTGCGGCGTCTAGCGCCGGCGATCCTGCGTTGCCGCACGCACGAAGAAGCGGAAGACCTGCTTTCGCGCATCACCTGTTGAAATCTTTTGCCGTAGGCCCGGTCAGACTTCGAGTCTCCGCCACCACCGCAAGCTCCGCCCGCCCGTCATGCCGGCGCAGGCCGCAATCCAGTAGCGATAACGACCGATGGTGGCGAAACAGCTTAGGAATCCGTTTCGGACCTGCACGCCACGGCGAAGGGCGCCGCCACTGCGTTCCGACCCGCGCCGGCATGACGAGCAAGCGTGAGGCCGCTGAACACGTCACGCTCGCGCATTGGCCAGAAAGGCATCGAGCAACGCTCCGCGATACTTCTCCCGATGCGTCAGCAGGAACAGCTTGCGGCGCAGGTCGAGGAACGGGGTCTTCAGGGCCTTGAGCCGTCCGGCGGCCAGCGTGTCCGTCACCGCGACCGCCGGCAGGCAGGCGATGCCCAGGCCCGCCACCACGGCCTGCTTGATCGCCTCGATCTGGTCCAGTTCTAGCGCCGTCTCTCCAGGCGGCAGCTGCGCCAGCACGCGTTCGCTGGTGGCGCGCGTCGCCGAGCCGGGCTCGCGCAACACCCAGCGCGCGCCGGCGAAGTCCTCCGGCTGGAGCCGGCGCTTGCGCGACAGCGGGTGATCGGGCGAAGCGCAGACCACCAGCGAATCGTCGCGCCAGGCTTCCATCTCCAGCGACGGATGGGCTACCGGGCCTTCCACGCAGCCCACGTCCAGCTCGTGAGCCAGCAGCGCGGTGGCGATCGCATCCGTGTTGGCGACCCGCAGGCGGATCGATACCGACGGATGGGCCCGCACGAAATCGCCCAGCAAGGCGCCGACCAGGTAGTTCCCCACCGTATTGCTCGCACCTATCCGCAACTCACCGGCCAGCGCGGCCGGCCCGCCGCGCGCGAGCCGACCGAATTCGGCGTAACGCTCCAGCAGCTCCTGGGCCAGCGGCAGGAGCTCCTTTCCGCGTGTGTTGAGGCGGAGCCGGCCGCGTTCGCGCGCGAACACCGGCGCATCGAGCTGCCGCTCCATTTCGGCCAGTGCCATGCTCGCGGCCGGCTGGGTCAGGTGCAGCGCTTCCGCCGCGGCGCGCATGCTGCCCAGCCGCGCGATCTGCACGAAGACCTCGAGCTGGCGCGGGCTGATGTTAACCATCAGCGCATCTTATCGGATACATCAGATATTTAAAGTTTTCCTGATGCCATGGCCGCCGGACAATGCGCCGTCTCCAAGGAGTTCGCGTCATGGCCGCCACCACCGTCCCCGCCCCTTCCCCTTCCTTCGGCAATCGCGCCCCCGGCCTGCTGCTGGCCGCAGCCATCGCCCTGGCGGCGCTGGGCCTGGGTCGACTGGCCCCGTTGGTCGGCGGGCCGGTCTTCGGCATCGTGCTCGGTATCCTCGTGCGCAATCTGTTCGCACCCAGCGGCCAGTTCACGCCGGGGATCCAGTTCGCCGGCAAGCAGATCCTGCAGTGGTCGATCATCGCGCTGGGCTTCGGGCTGAGCCTGGATCAGGTCGCCCGCACTGGCCTAGAGTCGCTTTCGGTCACCCTGGTCACCATCACCGTGGCTTTTCTCGCTGCCTGGGGCCTGGGCCGCGCGCTGAAGGTGCACGACAAGCTGAAGATCCTGATCGGCGTCGGTACCGCGATCTGCGGCGGCTCCGCCATCGCGGCGGTCACGCCCATCCTCAAGCCGGACGAGCACGACACCGCTTTCGCCATCTCCACCATCTTCCTGTTCAACCTGGTCGCCGTGCTGCTGTTCCCGCTGCTGGGCCACCTGCTGCACTTGTCGGACCTGGGCTTCGGCCTGTGGGCCGGCACGGCCATCAACGACACCTCGTCCGTGGTGGCGGCCGGCTACAGCTTCAGCAAGGAGGCGGGCGACTACGCCACTATCGTCAAGCTCACCCGCGCCACGCTGATCATCCCGATCTGTCTGGCACTGGCTTTCGCCGTGGCCTGGCGGGAGAAGAAGCAGGGCGCCAGCGATTTCAGCCTGAAGAAGATCTTCCCCTGGTTCATCCTCTGGTTCCTCGTCGCCTCTGCCGTACGCACGGCCGGCCTCGTCCCGGCGGCGATCCAGCCGGCCATCCACATGGCAGCGGAATTCCTGATCGTCGTGGCGCTTACGGCGATCGGCCTCTCGGCCAACCTGCGGCGCATGGCTTCCACCGGCGCGCGCCCGATCCTGCTCGGCCTTGGCGTGTGGGCGGCCGTATCGATCAGCAGCTTGCTGGTGCAGCTCGTCATTGGACAGCTGTGAGGCGCGGTGCAGCCGCGCGGACAGGCCTCAGGCCTTTCCCTGTTCGGCCAGCGTAAGCGCCACCTTGTCCCGCAGATAGATCGGAAGCGCATGCTCGGGAGCCTGCGCGTGTCCCGCGCGGAACTCTCGCACGGCCAAGGCCGCGACGTGCTCGGCCTGGGGGTAGGCATGGCCGCGTTCGAAGAGGATGGGCCCGTTCAGACGAGGGCGCAGCACGTCGGCATAGGTCGCCCAACCGGTGCCGACCACGTGCCAGCCTTCTGCGGAAGGAAGCGTCAGCGTTTCCGGCGCGCAGACCCGCTCCTCGTCCAAAGCCACCAGGCCGCCCTCGCCGTCCCGGCGATAACAGGCGGCGTAGATCTCGCCCATGCGCGCGTCGATCACCGCGAGAATCGCGCCCTTCCCCACCGGCGCCTCGAGCGCCAGCGCGGCCAGCGAGGAGACCGTCACTACCGGCCGGTCCAGCGCCAGGGCCATGCCCTGCGCCAGTGACACGGCCAGCCGGACGCCGGTGAACGCCCCCGGCCCACGTCCCACCGCAATGGCGTCCAGGGCATGCCGCCCGAGGCCGGCTTCCGCCAGCAGCCCGTCGGCCATGGGCAGCACCAGTTCCGCATGGCGGCGCGGCGCGATCTCGCTGCGGGCGACCAGCTGGTCGCCGTGGACCAGGGCGACGGAGCAGGCTTCGGTGGAGGTTTCGATGGCGAGCAGATTCATAGGGGCACCATGGTAGCGGCTGGGGCAAGGCCCGGTCGCCATCAGAGCGCCGGCACCGGGCAGCCGGCGGGCGCCACGGGGACGTTCGCGGGCAACCGAGCGGCGGCGGGCGGACGACCGGGATCGGGCACATCCCACCTCGTGACTTGTCGATTTCCGGCCCGGCGGTTCGTCGTCAGGACAAGAGCCCCTCGAACGGGCTCCTTAGACCGCACAGAGGAGACACGACAATGCGTTTCATGGTGATCGTCCACGCCACCACGGAATCCGAGGCCGGCCTGATGCCGAAACAGGAACGGCTGGCCGCGATGGGCAAGTACAACGAGGAGCTGGTCAAAGCCGGCGTCCTGCTTGCCGGCGAAGGGTTGCATCCAAGCTCGCGCGGCGCGCGCGTGCACTTCTCCGGCAGCAAGCGCATCGTCATCGACGGCCCATTCGCCGAAACCAAGGAGCTGATCGCCGGCTTCTGGCTGATCCAGGTGAAGTCGCTGGAAGAAGCGATCGAATGGGTCAAGCGCTGCCCCAATCCGTTCGAAGGCGAATCCGACATCGAGATCCGCCAGGTCTTCGAAGCGGAGGACTTCGGCGCAGAATTCACGCCCGAACTGCGCGAGCAGGAAGAACGCCTGCGCGCCGAAGTCGCCGCCCGCACGCATTGACCATCCACGACCCACCCAGCAGGAGCCAAGTCATGATCGTTCAACCCTATCTCCATTTCGAAGGCCGTTGCGACGAAGCCATCGAGTTCTACAAGAAGGCGGTCGATGCCCAGGTCGACATGGTGTTGCGCTACAAGGACAGCCCCGTGAAGCCGCAGGAAGACTGCAAACCCGAGGCAGGCTACGAGGACAAGGTGATGCATTCGGCCTTCCGCATCGGCGAGACCACGGTCATGGCCACCGACGGCTTCAACAGCGGCAAGCAGGAGTTCAAGGGCATCTCGCTGTCCCTCACCTGCGCCAGCGACGCCGAGGCAAAGAAGCGCTTCGATGCGCTGGCCGAAGGCGGCAAGGTCACCATGCCGCTGGGCAAGACCTTCTTCACCTCCAGCTTCGGCATGCTGACCGACAAGTTCGGCGTGGATTGGATGATCCTCACCATGCCGCGATAAGGCTCCAAGCAGGGCCTTCCTTCATGGAAGGAGGCCCTGCGCGCTGGATGCCGCAACCGCACATCGAGAGACGGGCGGCGGAACAGCTTCCGCCCTCGTAACCGTCCTTATTGCGTGCGCGGGCGGCGGATGCTCTGATCGGCGCCCATGACCGCCTCCGACATCCATCGCACCATCGACGCCGTCTGGCGTATCGAATCGGCCAAGCTGATCGCCGGCCTCGCGCGCATGGTGCGCGACGTCGGCCTGGCCGAGGAACTGGCCCAGGACGCGCTCGTCGTGGCGCTGGAGCAATGGCCCGAAAGCGGCGTGCCAGATAATCCCGGCGCCTGGCTGATGACCACCGCCAAGCATCGCGCGATCGATCGCCTGCGCCGGCACAAGCTGCTGGAGCGCAAGCACGAGGAAATCGGCCGCGACCTGGAGCTGGATCAGGAGCCGGCCTATTCCGAAGTGGAACTGGCGGCCGACGACCACATTGGCGACGACATGCTGCGCCTGGTCTTCACGGCCTGCCACCCGGTGCTGTCGATGGAGGCACGTGTCGCGCTCACCCTGCGCCTGCTCGGCGGCCTCACCACCGATGAGATCGCGCGCGCCTTCCTGGTGCCCGAGCCCACCGTGGCCCAGCGCATCGTGCGCGCCAAGCGCACGCTGGCCGAGGCCAAGGTGCCGTTCGAAGTGCCGCGCGGAGAGGAGCTCCACGAGCGCCTGACGTCGGTGCTCGGCGTCATCTATCTCATCTTCAACGAAGGCTATTCGGCCACCGCCGGCGACGACTGGATGCGCCCCACGCTGTGCGAGGAAGCCCTGCGCCTGGGCCGCGTGCTGGCCGAGCTGGTGCCGCGCGAGCCGGAAGCGCACGGCCTGGTCGCGCTGATGGAAATCCAGGCCTCGCGCGCCAAGGCTCGCACCAGCCCCACCGGCGAACCCATCCTGCTGCTGGACCAGAACCGTGCGCAGTGGGACCACCTGCTGATCCGCCGCGGACTGGCTTCACTGGAGCGCGCGGAGCGCCTGTCGGAACAACGCGGCGTCTACACCAGCCAAGCCGCCATCGCCGCCTGCCACGCCCGCGCGCGCACGCCCGAGGCCACCGACTGGCGGCGCATCGCCACGCTTTATGCAGAGCTGGCGCAGATCGCGCCGTCGCCGGTGGTCGAGCTCAACCGTGCCGTCGCTGTCTCGATGGCTGCCGGCCCGCAGGCGGCCTTGGCGATCGTAGAAGGCCTGCTCGACGAACCCTCGCTCAAGACCTATCACCTGCTGCCCAGCGTGCATGCGGACCTGCTGCGGAAACTCGGTCGCCTGGCCGAAGCAAAGCTTGAGTTCGAACGCGCCGCGTCCATGACACGCAATGCGCGCGAGCAGGACCTGCTGCTCGAACGGGCTCGCGCCTGCGGCGAAGCCGGTTGACCGGGAACGAAGCCGCGGCGGGCTACGCCGCCGCTTCCGCGGATGCCTCGAAGAACGCCTGCACGGCGGACAGCTCGCGCGTGCGCGGCATCGGCGGCAGGCTCGAGAGAAACAGGCGGCCGTAGCCTTTGCCCGTGAGGCGCGGATCGCACAGCACGAGCACGCCCCGATCGTGCACGTCGCGAATCAGCCGGCCCACGCCCTGCTTCAGCGCGATCACCGCGCTGGGCACCTGCCAGCCCATGAAGGGATTGATCCCGGCCTGTTCCAGTGCGTCCAGCCTGGCCTGCAGCACCGGGTCGTCCGGCGCCGCGAACGGCAGCTTGTCGATCACCACCACGCTCAAGGCCTCGCCGGCGACGTCCACGCCTTCCCAGAAACTGGCCGCGCCGAGCAGCACGCCATGGCCGCTGGCGCGGAAGTCCTCCAGCAGGCGATGGCGCGGCGCGGTGCCCTGCACGAACAGCGGCCACGGCACCTGCCCTTCCAGCAGCTCGGCCGCGCGGCGCAACGCGCGATGGGAGGTGAACAGCAGGAACGCGCGCCCGTTGGATGCCTGCAGCACCGGCAGCACGGCTTCGACGACGCGTTCGGTGTAGTCGCGCGCACCAGGATCGGGCAATCCCGACGGCAGATAGCAGAGCGCCTGGCGCTCGTAGTCGAAAGGACTTTCCAAACTCAACGTCTGCGGATCGTCCAGGCCCAGCTGCCGTGCGAAATGCTCGAAGTGCCCCGCCACGGAGAGCGTGGCCGAGGTATGGATCCAGGCCGCCTGCGCGCGCTCGCGCAGCGCCCGCAGCGGACCGGCCAGATCGAGCGGCGTGGCGTGCAGGGCGAAGCCGCGCGGAAAGGTTTCGTACCAGCGCACGTCCTGCTCGTCGGCCTGTTCGACGATGCGATCCAGCCGTTCGCTATACAGCGCAGCGCGCTCGTGCGCATTGGCGAAGCCGCGCGAACGCTCCGCCTGCGAGGCCAGTACGTCCGCCAGCGCGGCGAGCACTTCGCGCACGTCGTGCATGGCCTCGCGCACCGGCTGCGCCGTATCCAGAAGATGAAACGGCCCGCGGTCCGGCAGTACGTCCATCGCCAGGCGCAGTTTACGCACGGCATCCCGCAGCGCCTCCACCGGCTCCAGCACCACGCCGATCGCGCCGGTCAAGCCGTTGCATTCGCCCAGCGCGTCCTGCGCCAGCTCGGTGAGCTGCCGGGCGCTGATGCTCTGCGAGAAGAACTGCCCGGCCAATTCGGGCACCTGATGCGCCTCATCCAGGATGAAAGCCTGCGCGCCCGGCAGGATTTCGCCAAAGCCTTCCTGCTTCAGCGCCAGATCCGCGAACAGCAGGTGATGGTTGACCACCACCAGGTCCGCCTCCTGCGCCTCGCGCCGGGCCTTCACCACGTGGCAGTCGTCGAAGAACGGACATTCCACGCCCAGGCAGTTCTCCGGGGTGGAAGTGACGCGAGGCCACATCGGCGATTCTTCCGGCACCTCGGCCAGCTCCATGCGATCGCCATGGCGCGTACGCGCCGACCACGCGCGGATCGCCGCCAATTGCGACGCCTGCGTGCGATCGAAGCTCGCGCCTTCGCGCACGGTCTGGTCGAGGCGATACAGGCAGAGGTAGTTCGCACGCCCCTTCAGCAGCGCCGTCTTCAGGCGCGCGCCGAGCACCGAACGCACCTTCGGCAAGTCGCGGAAAAACAGCTGATCCTGCAGCGCCTTCGTCCCCGTCGACACGATCACGCGCTCACCCGACAGCAGCGCAGGCACGAGGTACGCATACGTCTTCCCTGTCCCTGTCCCCGCCTCCGCAATCAGCGTCTCCCGCTCGGCAATCGCATGCTCCACCGCCCGCGCCATCGCCTGCTGGGCGGCACGCGGAGCGAAATTCGGCAGTTCGCGGGCGAAGGGGCCATCCGCGCCAAGCAGCGCGGATACGTCAGTGTCGGTCATAGGAAGCAAGTATGGCTGAGCCGAAGTTCACGCGTAACCCGAGCCGGCATGCAACCTCCATTCAACCTGAAGCTCTCACCTCAGATCGGGCCCCGAACCAGCCTTGGCTGTTGCTCTTCGCTCTTGATCTCCCGGGTTCCCTTCGCGGCGGTGAGGGCTGGACGATCAGGCCGCCGCAGGCGGGCGGGGACAGGACGTCCCCGCCTTTTCGATCAGGGCATGGATGCCCTGTCGAAAAGCCCGGCCAGCCCTCAACGTACCCGGAGCAGCGAAGGCTGCGGAGGGCGCCGCGCAGGGGGCCCTTCTTCTTGGTTACTTCTTCTTGGGCAAGCAAGAAGAAGTAACTCGCTCTCCGGCAGGAGAGCGAAACCCTCGCCCCGCGAGGGGCGAGACACGACTGGCGACCACGTCGCGACAACCGAGCCGTGTCGCTACTGGGTTCCGGCCCGCGCCGGAATGACGAGAATGGAAGGGCGAGGCAACCCTTAGCACCCCCGTTGGGGTTGGCGAGCTCACCCCAACCTACGCGCTACGTCCGGCCTGCGCCGGAATGACGACCAAGTGGAAGGACGAGGCAGGAAACAAGCGTCCATTGGCAGCGAGCGAATCCGCCCCACGCAAACCCCGCCCCCAAAAACGAGGAGAAAAACCTCAATACCGCGGAATACCCTCGACGTGGCACTGCTTCACCCACTTCGCGGCAGTCGCCGCCGCCGCATCATCCCCCGCCCGCTGGCGCAGCTCGACGATCGTCTGCCAGTTGCGCGCACACAGCGGCCCCAGCCGTGGACCGATCTCCCACGACTTGTGCGCCAGCTGTTCGGCGGACGGATAGTCCTTCAGGCGGATCGCCAGCTCGGCGCGGTCCTGCAGCAGGTCCGGCGAATTCGGGCTCAGTTTCAGTGCTTGGTCGAGCTTGGCGGCGGCCGCGTCGAGCTGTCCACCGCGTACGTCCGCCTGCGCGGCGTCCTGCAGCGAAGCCACGCCCGGGTCGCGCAGCGGATGCACGTCGATCACAGACTTCTCCTTGTCTCCGGCCGCCTGGATCGACGCCAGGATGTCTCCATCCGAGCGCGTCGGGCGGGTGGCCTGCGAGGGCGCGCTGGGTTGGTTGCAGGCAGCCAGGGCGAGCGCGGCCAGGACGGTAGAGGCAAGGAGCGGTCGGCGGAAACGGCGGTACGACATGGTCAATCTCGGATGGGAGCGGTGGAGGCCGGCGCCGGTGCGTTGCTGTCGCCGCCGAACCAGTTTTGGACGCGCTGCCAGAAGCAGCCCTCGGAATCCTGCGAAAGGGTACCCGCAACCACGGGGATCTGGCGTGCGCCTTCGCACGACGGATCGGTACGTTTGCCATCGGCCGGATTGATCCAGGCCATTTCCAGGCCCTCGCCCGGCGCCGCCGGAAGCGGACGCGAGGGCAGCTTGCGGAACAGCTCCTGCCACGCGCGCAGGCTGCCGGTGGCGCCGTAGAGACCGCTCGGCTTGTTGTCGTCGCGGCCCATCCAGAACACGGCCAGGTGATCGGCGGTGAAGCCGGCGAACCAGCTGTCGCGCATCTCGTTACTGGTACCGGTCTTGCCCGCGGCGTTGAGGTTCGGCAGGGTCTTGCCGATCGCCGCCGCGGTGCCCGAGCGCACCACCTGCTGCATCGCCCAGGTCACCTGGCGCACGGCCAGCTGGTATTCGCCGCTGCCGGTCTTCACTTCGTAACGCTTGATGGTCTTGCCGTCGGCGTCGACCACGCCGCGCACCGCGACTAGCGGCAGCGCGTGGCCGTCCGCGGCGATGTACTGATACAGCTGCGCCACCTGCAGCGGCGGGATGCCCTGCGCACCCAGCAATAGCGAGGGGCTGGGATTGACGTCGGTGAGTCCGAACGATTCCAGGAAGGCCTTGATGCGCGGCAACCCCACTTCCAGGCCCAGGTGGATCGTCGCCAGGTTCCACGAATGCACCAGCGCGTCGACCATCGGCACCGAACCGTGCACATCGCCTTCGTCGTTCTTCGGCGTCCACTGCGTGCCGTCGGGCTGGCGCATGCTGATCGGCGTGTCTTCCACCGGCGAACCGAGGTTCCAGCGTTCCGGCTGCGACAGCGCCACCAGATAAACCAGCGGCTTGATCAGCGAACCAATCGAGCGGCGCGCATCCATCGCGCGGTTGAAGCCCTGGTCACCGGGGTCCTTGCTGCCGACGATAGCCAGCACGCTGCCGGTCTGCGCGTCGGTGACCACGGCCGCGGCCTGCGCCGCCTCGCCGCGCTTGCCCAGGCCGCTCATCGCCGTGGTGATGCCCTGCTCGGCATACAGCTGCGCCGCGGGATCGAGCGTGGTGAAGATGCTCAAATTGCCGGCGCTGAGCATGGCGTCGTCGAAATCGTTGGTGATCTGCGCACGCACCAGCTGCATGAACGCGGGGAAGCGGTTATGCGGCAGCTGACCATTGGTGACGATGCCCAGCGGCGTGGCTTCGGCCGCCTTCGCCTGCTCCGGGGTCAGCAGTCCGGTGGTGGCGAACTGCTCCAGTACCAGGTTGCGGCGGGACAGCGCGCGCTCGGGATAGCGGCGCGGATCGTAATAGCTGGGCCCCTTCACCATGCCGATCAGCAGCGCCATTTCCTGCGGACGCAGGTCTTCCATGCGCCGGCCGAAATAGAACTCCGAGGCCGCAGCGAACCCATGCACGGCCTGCGCACCCTGCTGGCCGAGGAACACCTGATTGACGTAGGCCTCCAGGATGCGGCCCTTGTCGTAGTGAGCCTCGATCAGGATCGACATCAGCGCTTCGTTGAACTTGCGCGTGATGTTCTGATCGCGGTCCAGGAACAGGTTGCGCACCAGCTGCTGGGTCAACGTCGACCCGCCCTGCACGGTGTGGCCGGCGCGCAGGTTGGCGAAACTGGCGCGCAGGATGGCGGAGAAGTCGATGCCGATGTGGTGCTTGAAGTCGCGGTCCTCGACCGCCTGCAGGCCCCCGATGAGCAGCGGCGGCACGTCGGCGAGACGCACGATGCGGCGCTCTTCCTGCTGCGAGCCGTACACGGTGGCGATGCGCGCCGGATCGAGGTGGGCCAGCTCCAGCGGCTTGCCGCTGGCGGCATCCTTCAGCGAAGCCACACCGCCCTTGCCCAGCGCGACGCGCACGCGGCGCGGCAGCTCGCCGCCATCGGGGCCGGCATAACCGCGCGAGGAAATCACATAGGTGGAACCGTCCTTGGCCCAGGTGCCGGCGACCTGGCCGTGGCCGTCATTGCTGTAGCCGGCGAAGGTCAGCTCCAGCTCCAGCGCCGCGGGGGTCATCGGCGCCCCGGCTTCCAGCGGCAGCGGTCGCGCGTAGACGCGCGTCGGCACGGCGAAGACGAGGTCGTTGAAACGATCCTGGACCCGCTTGTTCAGCACCAGCGTGTAGGGGAGCACGAACCCGAAGAACAGGCCCAGGCCGATCCAGAAGGGAATGCGCACCCAGGGCCAGGCGGCGCTTGCGAGCGAGCGGAGTCGGGTCAGAAAGGCCAACGCGGAGAATCCTGAACGATAAGGCCGCGATCATAGGACCTGCTTCCCGGCGCGCATATGAATGCGTCTCCCCGTTTGGGGCGGAAAGATGGCGCCGCGGCAGCGAATCGCCGAAGGAAAGTCACGGTCCGGCGGCAGGGCCGCGCGGCACCCAGCAGGCCGCGTCGGGATGGAACGGCCGGGGCGCCAGTCCCAGCAACTGCTGCAGCGCGCTGTTGTCGGCGATCAGATCGCTCTCCAGCCGGCTGACCGGGCCGCGCAAGCGCGGCACCGCGTGCCGCCCCAGCCGCAGCAGCCAGCCCGGCAGGGGAATCGGCAGCGTCGTGATCGGCAAGCTGCGCCGCACGCGGGCGAACATCTCCCCCGCGCTCAGCCGCTCGCCGCCGCCCAGCGGAATCACCTTGCCCGCGGCAGCCGGCGTCTCCAGCGCGGCCAGCACCGCCTGGGCGATGTCGTCCGCATGCACCGGCTGGCGCTGGCCGCGCCCGCCCGGCAATGGGAACACCCGGGTGCGCATCGCGCGCCGGGCGATCGGCGTGAGGCTCTTGTCCAGGCCCGCGCCGTAGACGAGGGTGGGCCGGAACACCGTCCAGGCCAGGCCGCGGCGCTCGCAGATCGTGGCCAGCGCCTCCTCGGCATCGCGCAACTGGCGTGCGAGCGCACGCTCCGCCGGCACCTCCGACTCGCGCTTGCTCTCGGCGCTCATCGAGCTGGTGGCGATCACCCGCGGCGTCCCCTCCAGCCCGGCACCCAGCAGCCAGTCGGCCACTCCCTGCAGCGGGCCGAAGCTGACGATCGCCGAGAGCTCGCCCACCGGCGGCACCACGTGCGGAAGATCCCCGCGCAGCCAGGTGACCCCGGCCGTCTCGCGCGGCCGGCGGCTCACGGCCAGCACGTCCGCACCGAGTTCGCGCAGCCGCGGCAACAGGAAATAGCCGATCTGGCTGCTGGCGCCGAACACGAGAATGCGCATGGAACGACTCAGCCGCCCGACTGCAGGCGGGCTGCGATGCTCGATACGCGCGGGTTGCCCGGCGCCAGCTTGCGCGCGTGATCCAGCGCCTGCGCGGCCCCCGGCCGGTCGCCGCCGGCGAGGCGCTCTTCGGCCTGATCCATCCAGGCGCTGGCCAGGCGCTGGCGCAACTCGGCCTGCCCCGCTTCGCCGGGCGCGAGGTCGCCCAGATCGGAGAGACGGTCGCCCGCCCGCTTGAGGTCGCCGTTGGCAAGCGCCTGGTTGAACTGTTGCACCACCAGCGCGGGCAGTTCCTGCAAGCCGTGCCGCGCCGCTTCGTTGTTGCCGTCGATGGCCAGCGCGCGGCGGTACAGGTCATACGCGCTCTCGCCCGGCGGAAGCATCACGTCGCCGCGCCGCGCCGCGGCTTCCGCCTGGCGGACCATGCGCGCCAGCTCGGCGCTCTGCTGCGGCGAGAGCGCGGCTTGCGCATCGGCTTCCGGCAACTCGCCCGAAGGTGCGGCGGCGCCCTCGGCATGCCGGGTCACATCCGAGAGATGCGCCCGCGCGGCGGCCAGTTCGGCCGATTTGGGCGCCAGCTCGCCGGCCTGGTCTAGCAGGCGGCTCGCCTGGGCGTTGTCGCCGCTGTCGAGCGCGGCATTGGCTTGCACGACCAGCGCCTGCGCCACCTGGCCCAGCCCGGCCTTCGCCTGCGGGTTTTCCGGATCGAGCGCCAGCGCGTCCTTGAAATGCGCCAGCGCCGTGTCGTTGCCGGTGCCGGCGATGCGGCCGGCGCGCAGCGCCGTCTGGCCCAGGCGGATCGCCTCGGCCACCTGGCCGTCGTCCTGCTTCTGGTCTTGCACCAGCGCCGCGCGCAGCGAGGGCAGCTCGCCGTAATTGGGCAGCAGCGCGGCGAGACGGTCGACGCTGGCAATGGCGGCGTCGCGGTCACCAGCGTCGATGGCCTTGCGCGCCTTCGCGGCGAGCGCGTCCCCCACCTTGTCCAAACCGTGCGTGGCGACGGCATTGCCGGGGTCGGCGGCCAGGATGCGGCGATACAGCGCGCCGGCTTCCTCGGGCTTGTCGTCAGCCATGGCCTGCTGGGCCTGATCGACCAGCGCGCCGGCCTGGAACGTCGCGCTGCGTGCCTTGGCGATCGCCTGCGCCAGCCGGTCCACATCGCTGCCGCCGCCGAGCAGTTCGCGCGCGGCGTTCATGGCCTGCTCGGCATCGTCCGGCTTGCCGGCGGCCAGAGCGGCGTCGGCCTTGGCGACTTCCGCCAGGCCCACCTTGCGCAGGCCGTCGCGGGCACGATCGTTGTCGGGTTCCAGCGCCCGCGCGGCCTCGAACAATTCGCGCGCGCTGGTGCCGTCGCTGCCGTCGAGACGGCCGTCGTGCAGGGCCTGCTCGGCGCGGCCCAGCACGTCGTTGAGTTCGGTGCTCGGCACCAGCCCGCGCAGGCGGTCCTGTTCGAGCCAGAGGGTTACGCCCGCCCCGATTACCACCAGCAGGAGCAAGGGCCACAGCCAGCCGCGCGAGCCGCCCGAGCGCGCCGGGCGCTGCGCCGACGCCGCGCCGGCGCGGCGCCGGTCCGCGGCGCCCAGAGTGACTTTGGGCAGGTCGTCGTCGGCCGCGGGCGGACGTCCCGCATCCAGGTGATCCAGATCGCCCAAGGTGGGCTCCGTGCGGCCCTGGGAATCGGGTTGGTGCTGGTCTTTGCGTCCGTTCATGGTCCACACATCGGGTTGACCGCCGGGAGCTTAGCACCGCGCCCGGCCGCCGCCGCGTGCCGTCCGGCTCAGCCGCCGACGCGGCGGGCGTCCACGACGTTCGGCAGGGCGACCAGCCGCGCCAGCAGAGTGGAAAGCTGCTCGAAGTCGCGCACGCGCAGGGTGAAGCGCATCTCTACTTCCCCCGTGCGCACGAACACACGGCTGGACGAGGCGATGATGTGCGTGCCGGCGTTGCTGATCACGCTGGTCACGTCCTTCTGCAGCCCCTTGCGGTCGTAGCCGCGGATTTCCACGTCCACTTCGTAGGCCTGCGCAGCCGCCTTGCCCCACTCCACCTCGATGACGCGGTCGGGGTCCCGGCGCGCAAGCCGGGCCAGGCTCGCGCAATCGGCGCGATGCACCGACACGCCGCGCCCGCGCGTGACGAAACCGCGCACCGCGTCGCCCGGCAACGGCTGGCAGCATCGCGCCAGCGTGGTGAGCAGGTTGCCGATGCCCTCGATGCTCAACGCGCTGTGATCCAGCGTGCTGTGGCGCGAGGCCACCGGCAGCGAAGACTGCGTCATCTCGGTGGGCGGCGTCTCCGCCTCCTGCAGCACGCGCGAAATCTGCCCGGGCGTGATCTCGCCCAGCGCCAGCGCCACCAGCACGTCGTCGAGCTGCTTGAGGTGGAAGTGCGCGGGAAGCTTGTTGAGATCCGGCGCCGCCAGCGCCAGGCGCTTCAATTCGCGCTCGAACATCGCGCGCCCCGCCGCGAGGTTCGCGTCGTGCGCGCTGCGGCGGAACCACGCGCGCACTTTCTCGCGGGCGCGCGACGTATTGAGGTAGCCGTGGTGAGCCGAAAGCCAGTCGCGACTCGGCTCGGCGCCCTTGGCGGTGAGGATCTCGATACGGTCGCCGCTGTGCGGCTGGAACGACAGCGGCACGATGCGTCCGTTGACCTTGGCACCGCGGCAACGGTGCCCCACTTCGGTATGCACGTGGTAGGCGAAATCCAGCACCGTCGCACCACGCGGCATGTCCACCACCTCGCCGCGCGGGGTGAGGACGTAGACGCGGTCTTCCATCAGCTCCGTATGCAGCTCCGCGGCGAGGTCGCCCTCGCCCTCGGCCTTCGGCTCCAGCAGCCGCCGCATCCAGGCGATCTTCGCTTCGAACTCGCTGTCGGCGCCGCCGCCTTCCTTGTAGCGCCAGTGCGCGGCGACGCCCAGCTCGTTCACGCGATGCATCTCGTGCGTGCGGATCTGCACTTCGAGCGTCTTGCCGTGCGGACCGATCACCGCCGTATGCAACGAACGGTAGTCGTTGCCTTTCGGGCGCGCGATATAGTCGTCGAACTCGCCTGGCAGGTGCGGCCACAGCGCGTGCACCACGCCCAGCGCGCCATAGCAATCCGCCACGCTGTCGACCAGCACGCGCACGGCGCGGATGTCGTAGAGGTCGGAGAACTCCAGCGACTTGCGCTGCATCTTCTTCCAGATGGAATAGATGTGCTTGGGCCGCCCCGCCAGGTCGGCGCGGATGCCCGCCGCATCGAGTTCGCGCTTGAGCGCGTTCAGCGATTCGCGGATGAACGCCTCGCGATCGGCGCGGCGCTCGTCCAGCAGCCGGGCGATGCGCCGGTAGGTGTCCGGCTGCAGGTAGCGGAAGGCGAGGTCTTCCAGCTCCCACTTCAGTTGCCAGATACCGAGGCGATTGGCGAGCGGCGCATGGATGTCGCGGGTCAGCCGCGCCAGCTCGGTGCGCTCCGCTTCCGGCAGCGTGCTCGCCGCGCGCATGCGCGCGAGCTGCCGCGCCAGCAGCACGAACACCACGCGCAGATCGCGGATGATCGCCAGCAACAGGCGCCGCAGTCCCTCCGACCCGCTTTGCGGTGCCTGCTGTGCATGCAGCGCCCAGACCTTTTCCGCCGCCAGCTGGCCCTGCACCAGGCGCAGCAGTTCGGGCGGCAGAGTCGGCTCGAGCGGCGCCCAGGCGGCCGGATCGGCGCGCGCCAGTTCGAACCAGAGCGCCGCGGCCTGGGTCTGCGCATCGCAGCCGAGCATCGCGAGCAGATCCAGCACGTCCACGCACTCGGCCTCGTTCACCCGTGCCTGCATGCAAGCGTCAAGCGCCCGCGCGAGCACGGCCGCCGGCGTACCGGTGCGGTCGCGCCAAGCGGCGAGGCTGGAAACGGCGGGGGCGGCGGCCTGGACCAAGCGAACTTTCCCTGGGGATTACTGCGCATTCTAGTACCGCACGACGCCCAGGCCGGCGCCGCTACGTCAGCCCAAGGCCTCGAGCGCGCGGGCCAGCCGCTTCGCCGACACCGGCTCGGCGGTCTTCAGTTCCTGGGCGAACAGCGAGACGCGCCACTCCTCGATCAGCCAGCGCAGCTCCGCCAGCGCGGCCGGGCCAGCGCCGGCCGCCCGGTGCTTGAGGTACTCGCGCCAGTACGGCAACACCTGCAGCATGCGCTGCTGGTCTTTCGCCGGATCCTGCCGCAGGCGTTCGGCACGCAGGCGCATCGCCTTCAGGTAACGCGGGAAATGCGCCAGCCGCGATGTCGCCAACTCGCGCAGGAAACCCGGCTCCAGCAGATGGACCAGCTGTTCCCGCAGATCGTCGTAGCTGGCGCGGGCGAAGCCGATCAGCGGCGGCTCCAGCCAGGGCTTGAGGTCCGCCTGTGCCTCGATGATCGGCTCGGCCAGCTTCAGGCGCTCCACTGCCGCGGCGAACAGCTCGCGCGAGCACTGCGCGCGCAGCGCCTCGAACGCGCCGGCGGTGCGCACGTCCAGCGCGTGGCGCCCCAGCAGGTCGGCGAAGCCGCCCTCGGCCAGGTCATCCCGCAGGCTGTCGACGCTGCCCAGCGGCGCGTACTTCAGCGCCAGCGGATTGCCGACCGGCAGCCGGCGCCGGGTCTGCTTCATGTCGGCGGCCAGCGCATGGCGCAGCAGGCGCACCACGCCGCCGCGATGCGCCTCGCGCGCCTCGTCGCTGCGCTCGAACACGCGCAGCGCCACCGCATCGCCGAGGTCGACCAGCGCCGGGAACGCCATCAGGCCACCCTCGGAACGCACTTGCGCGGGGATGTCCTCGAAGTCCCAGCTGGTGACGTCCTCGCGGACGAGCTCCAGGTCCGTCTTGCGCGAGAAAGCCTCGCGCGCCTGTCCTTCCCACTGCCCGCGCAAGGCGTCCAGGTCGCGGCCGGCGGCCAGCGTGCGACCCTGTTCGTCGTGCAGGCGGAAGCGCATGCGGAAGTGCGCCGGCAGCGCGGCCGGATCGAATTCGGCCGCGGCGATGTCCACGCCGGTGGTGCGCTTGAGGAAGCCGGCCAGGGCCTTGGCCAGCGGCTCATCGCGGGGCGCTTCGGCCTCGACGAAGGCGCGCGCGAAATCCGGGGCCGGCACGAAATTGCGGCGCAGCGGCTTGGGCAGGCCGCGGATCAGCTCCGCCACCTTCTCGCCCAGCAGGCCCGGCACCAGCCATTCGCAGCGGGCGGCGGGTAGCGCGTTCAACATCGCCAGCGGCAGATGCAGGGTCACGCCATCGGCCTCGTCGCCAGGGACGAAGCGATACTCCAGCCGGTAACGCTGCGGCGCGAGGTCGAGCGACGCCGGAAACGCCTTCGGATCCAGCCCCGCGCCACCGGCCATCACGTCGTCCAGCGACCAGCGCAGCGCGGCCTGCTCGGCGGGGCGCGCGCGGCCGTACCAGGCATCCAGCGCGCGGCTGCTGGCGATGTCCTGCGGCAGCTTGCCCTCGAAGAAAGCGGCCAGCTCGCCCTCGTGGCGGATCAGCCCCTCGCGTCGCTGCTTCGCCTCGATGCCGCGGGCATCCTCCAGCACGCGCTGGTTGGCGCGCACGAAATCGGCGCGCGCATCGATGTCCACGCGCGCCAGCGCCTCGCGGACGAAGATCTCATGCGCGAGCGCGGGGTCCTGCTGCTGGAAAGTGACCGGGCGGCGCTCTACCAGAGTGAGGCCGAACAGGCTCACCTGCTCGTACGCGACCACGGTGCCGCGCTTGCGCGACCAGTGCGCGTCGCGGCAGCTGGATTTCAGCAGGTGCGCTGCCTGCTGCTCGATCCATGCCGGCTCCACGCGTGCGCACATCATGCCCCACACCTTGCCGCCGACATCGAGGATCTGGGCGGCGAAGATCCAGTTCGGCGGCGTCTTCGCCAGGGCCGAACCGGGGAACACCTGGAAGCGCCGTTCGCGCGTGCTTCGATAGATGCCTTTCTCGTCCTTGTGTCCCACCTGGGTGGGAAGGCCGGCGAGCAGGCTGCGGTGGATGGCCTCGTAGAGGCGCTGATCATCGCCCTCGCCATCACGCCCTTTCCCCGCCGGGGAGTGGGCCGGGCCGAGGGGCCGGGGCTCGCCGGAACGCTTGTTCGGAGCGTGCCTTTTTGCCTGGGGCACGGCCGAACCCTTCGGCCCCCGTGGCCCTTCATCCCGGCTCTCTTTCCGGAGAGACGAGGAAGCAGTGTGATCCCACCCCAATTCCTCGGCGACCAGCAACAGCTGCCGGTGCAACTCACGCCACTCGCGCATCCGCATGAAGCTGAGAAAGTGCCGGGAACACCAGTCGCGCAGCTTGGATTGCGTCAGCTCCTGGAGTGCCCCGTCGTACGCGCGCCACAGGTTGAGCACGCCGGCGAAATCCGACCGCGGGTCCGCGAACTGCGCGTGTGCGGCGTCCGCCTGCTGCCGCGCATCCGCGGGGCGTTCGCGCGGATCCTGGATGCTGAGGAAGGCCACCAGCAGCAACATCTCGTGGAGACTGCCGAGCGTCTGCGCCTCCACCAGCATGCGCGCGAGTTGCACGTCGATCGGCAGCTTTGCCAGCGTGCGGCCGACCGGCGTCAGCCGGCGCTGCTCGTCGATCGCGGAGATCTCGGCCAGGCGCCGGTAGCCGTCGGCCACCACGCGCGGATCGGGCGCCTCCAGGAACGGGAACTCGTCCACGTCGCCCAGCTGCAGCGACAGCATGCGCAGGATCACGTTCGCCAGCGAGGAACGCAGCAGTTCCGGATCGGTATAGCCCGCGCGGCTCGCGTAATCGGCCTCGTCGTAGAGGCGATAGCAGGTACCGGGCCCGACGCGACCGCAGCGTCCCTTGCGCTGGTCTGCGGCGGCGCGGGAGATGGGCTCCACATGCAGACGTTCGAGCTGGCTGCGCTGGCTGTAGCGCTTGACGCGCGCCTGGCCCGAATCGATCACGTAGCGGATGCGCGGCACCGTCAGCGAGGTCTCGGCCACATTGGTGGCCAGCACCACGCGGCGCTTCGGCCCCGGCTTGAACACGCGGTCCTGGTCGCCGGCGGAAAGGCGCGCGTAAAGCGGCAGGATCTCGGTCTCGCGATACTGGCGGCGCGACAACAGCAGGTGCGCGTCGCGGATCTCGCGCTCGCCGGGGAGGAACACCAGCACGTCGCCGCGCGGATCCTCGTGGGTGATTTCGTCCAGCACGGCCGCGACGTGCTCGGCGCTGCCCTGCTGCATGTCGCGCCCGCCGCGGCGCTCGCCCAGCTCGTCCAGCGAGCGCCAGCGCACCTCCACCGGATAGGCGCGGCCCTCCACCGAAACCACCGGTGCGCCGTCGAAATGCGCGGCGAAGCGCTCGGTGTCGATGGTGGCCGAGGTGACGATGATCTTCAGGTCCGGCCGCTTGGCCGCCAGGCGCTTCAGGTAGCCGAGCAGGAAATCGATGTTGAGGCTGCGCTCGTGCGCTTCGTCGATGATGATCGTGTCGTATGCGGACAGCCACGGATCGCCCTGCGTCTCGGCGAGCAGGATGCCGTCGGTCATGAACTTCACCAGGCTGCGCTCGGAGACCTGGTCGTTGAAGCGCACCTGGAAACCGACCTGGTCGCCCAGCTGGGTGCCCAGCTCTTCCGCGACGCGGCGCGCCACGGAGCGCGCGGCCAGCCGGCGTGGCTGGGTGCAGCCGATCATGCCGGCCTCGCCGCGGCCGGCGGCCAGGCACAGCTTCGGCAACTGCGTGGTCTTGCCCGAGCCCGTCTCGCCGGCGATCACCACCACCTGGTGCTGGCGGATCAGCTTCACGATCTCTTCGGCGCGGCCACTGATCGGCAGCGACTCGTCCAGCCGGATCGGCGGCTTCGCTTCCGCGCGGGCGCGGCGCTTCGCGGCGGAACGCTCGATGTCGGCGGCCAGCGCCTCCAGCTTCGCCTCGTCGGGCCGGCGCGAAAGGCCGCGCCACCGCCCCAGCAGGCGACCGACATCGCGGCTGCACACTCCATCGATCGCGCGGCGCAGCATGCGCAGGCGGGCATCGGGCGAAGGGGGACGGGGGGCAGGCGTGTCGCTCATCGGGCCGCACATTCTAACGAATGTGGGGGCCATACCCGATAGCCCGCGGCTATGGAACACATCAGAAGGTTTCATTTCTTCCTAACGTACGGCCCGGCTAAGCTCGCGGCAGGTTTTTCCACACACGGGTAAAGGAGCACATTCCATGGCCATCGACATCGGCATCGCCAAGAAGGACCGCGAACAGATCGCCAGGCACCTGTCCAAGCTGCTGGCCGACACCTACTCCCTCTACCTGAAGACCCACAGCTTCCACTGGAACGTCACCGGTCCGCAGTTCAACAGCCTGCACGCCATGTTCGAGACCCAGTACAACGAGCTGTGGCTGGCCGCCGACGAGGTCGCCGAGCGCATCCGCACCCTGGACGTGTTCGCGCCGGGTTCGTACAGCCAGTTCGGCAAGCTCACCACCATCAAGGAAGAAGCCGGCGTGCCGGACTGGAAAGATATGGTGTCGCAACTGGTCGAAGGCCACGAGATTGCCGCCCATACCGCCCGCGAGACCATCAAGGCCGCCGACGCGGCCGGCGACGAGGGCACCGCCGATATGGTCACCGGGCGCCTGAAGGAGCACGAGAAGACCGCCTGGATGCTGCGTTCGCTGTTGAAGTAAGCCGGATGTGAAGCATCTTCTCCCCTCGGGGAGAAGATGCTGATCGCCCAGGATTCCTTCGGTCACTGGAGATGACGGCCGGGGCTCGCCGAGAAAGAGGGACGATGCGTCCCGCTGACCGCTCCCGCTTCCAGGCTCCGCCCCCTCGCTCCAACCCTCTCCCCGGCGGGGAGAGGGTTGGAGGCCCCTGACCTCGCGCTGACCACCTGGGGCAAACCTTTATTGAGCCTGCCGCCCGGGCTCGGTAAGCTCCCCAGGCTTTAGCGCCTCGTGTGAGAGGCAACCACGGGGATCGTTCTTGAGCGCCACTGCCGCAGCCACCCATACCAGCCGGCACCCGTTGCTTTCAGCCATTCTGCTGGCGCTGATCGTGGCGGCCATGAACATTGGCCTGTGGTGGTGGAGCAATCTCCCGCACGGCCCCGAAGACTGGAAAGGCCCCATCGGCGGCTTTGCCCTTTCCGCCTTCCAGCGCTACCAGAACCCGCTGAAGAACGACTTCCCCAGCGAGGAGGAGATCGAGAGCGATCTGAAGCTGCTCAGCCGCTACACCTCCCGCATCCGCACCTATTCCACCCTGCAGAATCCCCAGGTCTACCGCCTGGCCGAGCGCGATGGCCTGGACGTGCTGGCCGGCGCCTGGATCGACCGCCGCCTGGACAACAACGAGCTGGAGCTGGAGGCGCTGATCGCCCAGGCCCGCCGCTACCCCAACGCCATCACCCGCGTGATCGTGGGCAACGAGGTGCTGTTCCGCGGCGACGTCACGCCCGAACAGCTGATGGCCTACGCCGACCGCGCACGCGCCGCGCTCAAGCAGCCGGTCTCCATCGCCGAGCCCTGGCACATCTGGGCGAGGTACCCCGAGCTGGCCGACCATGTGGACTTCATCACCGTCCACTTGTTCCCGTACTGGAACGGCATCCCGCGCGCCGACGCGGTCAAGGACGCGCTGAACAGCTACCGCGCGCTGCAGCAGATGTTCCCGAACA
Organism: Dyella sp. BiH032; assembly: GCF_031954525.1. Lineage (NCBI taxonomy): Bacteria > Pseudomonadati > Pseudomonadota > Gammaproteobacteria > Lysobacterales > Rhodanobacteraceae > Dyella > Dyella sp. BiH032. Next base: position 1,374,172 of record NZ_CP134867.1, on the reverse strand, counting down.
AGCACATCGTGATCGGCGAGATCGGCTGGCCGTCCAATGGCGATCGCTTCAAGTACGCGCAGCCGTCGGTGTCCGACGAGGCCATCTTCCTGCGCCAGTGGTTCAACATGGCCAAGAAGGGCCACATCGACTACTACGTGATGGAAGCCTTCGACCAGCCGTGGAAGGAGAAGCTGGCCGGCCGCACGGAAGCGTACTGGGGCATGTTCAATGCCGACCGCCAGTCCAAGTTCCCGTTCACCGGCCCGGTGACCGAGGACACCGGCTGGCCGTGGAAGGCGCTGGCCGCCAGCTTGCTGGCGCTGCTGCCGATGATCTGGTTCGCCCGCCGCTTCACCCGCTTCAAGCTGATGGGCCGGTTCTTCTTCGCGGCGCTGATCCAGTTGGCCTGCGGCCTGGTGGTCTGGTCCGCCACCCTGCCCTTCAACTTCTACCTGAGTTGGATTGACTGGACCATGCTGGTCCTGCTGTTCCCGGCGCAGATCGCCATCCTGGCCATCCTGCTGATCAATGGCTTCGAATTCACCGAGGTGCTGTGGCGCCGCTCGTGGGTGCGCCATGCCGGCATGCTGCGCCCCGACCCGCCGGCCAAGCAGCCGTTCGTGTCCATCCATCTGGCTTGCTACAACGAGCCGCCGGAGATGGTGATCGTCACGCTCGATTCGCTGGCCGAGCTGGACTACGAGAACTATGAAGTCCTGGTGATCGACAACAACACTAAGGACCCGGCCATCTGGAAGCCCGTGCAGGAGTACTGCGAGAAGCTCGGCCACCGCTTCCGCTTCTTCCATCTGGAACCCTGGCCTGGTTTCAAGGCCGGCGCCCTGAACTTCGGCCTGCAGGAAACCGACCCGCGCGCCGACGTGGTGGCGGTGATCGATGCCGACTACGTGGTGCGTCCGGACTGGCTGGCCACACTTACCGGCCATTTCCACGACCCGAAGGTGGCCGTGGTGCAGTGCCCGCAGGCGCACCGCGATTTCGAGCACAACCGTTTCCGCCGCATGACCGCGTGGGAATACGACGGCTTCTTCCGCATCGGCATGCACCACCGCAACGAGCGCAACGCGATCATCCAGCACGGCACCATGACCATGGTGCGCCGCTCGGCCCTGGAGGGCACCGGCGGCTGGTCCGAGTGGACCATCTGCGAGGACGCCGAGCTCGGCCTGCGCCTGATGCACGCCGGCTACGAGCTGGTCTACGTCGACGAGCTGATGGGCAAGGGCCTGACCCCGGCAGACTTCAAGGCGTACAAGAGCCAGCGCTATCGCTGGGCGTTCGGCGCCATGCAGATCCTGAAGGGCCGTTGGGACTGGATGACGCGCAAGGGTCCGCTCTCCGCCGGCCAGCGCTTCCACTTCCTCACGGGCTGGTTCAGCTGGTTCGCCGATGCGCTGCACCTGATCTTCACGCTGATGGCGATCTTCTGGACCGCCGGCATGGTGGCCGCGCCGAATCTCTTCACCTTGCCGATGCAGCTGTTCCTGATTCCGGTGATCGGGTTCTTCTTCGCCAAGGCGATCTTCGGCATCGTGCTGTACCGCGCCCGCGTTCCCTGCGGCTGGTACGACACACTGATGGCCTCGCTCGCCAGCATGGGCCTGTCGCACGCGATCGCGCGCGGCATCCTGCACGGCCTGACCCGCGAGAAGACGTCTTTCGTGGTGACGGCCAAGAGCCGGCGCCTCGGCGGCAGCAACTTCGCCGCCTTCGCGCCGGTGCGCGAGGAGATGCTGATGGCGATCGCGCTGCTGCTGTGCGTGGTCGGCATGGCCAAGGGCTACGGCACGCAGTACGTGGAAAGCACGCTGTGGATGTTCATCCTGGCGGCGCAGTCCATCCCGTACGTCTCCGCGGTGGTCGGCGCGTGGATCGCGCACAAGGCCGGCGACAAGGCCGGCTGAGGCCAGCGAAGCCACAGGCCGACGCTTCCTGCGCCATTTTTCGTCCCCGTACGAGAAATGGCGCCGTCCATTTGCGGTCAAGCTTTCAACCATTAAGCTCCGGCAAGGCGACGCGCTCGCCTGCCGCCCCAATGGATGGAACCCACGCATGCGCCGACAACGACGCCTGGGCCTGGCCGCCCTTCCGCTGCTCCTGCTGCTGTCCCCGTTCGCGCGGGCCGGCGTGCAGTTGGTGGTGGACGGCGTGGACGACACGCTCAAGGGCCCCGTCATCGCCGGCGTGGAACTCTCCCAGTACGCCAATCGCGAGGTGAGCGACGCCCAGGTGCGGCGGCTATTCGACCGCGCGCCGGACCAGGTGCGCACGGCGCTGGAGCCCTACGGTTATTACGAAGCCACCGCCACCGGCGACATTCAACAGGTCGGCGCCGACTGGCGCGTGACGCTCCACGTGAAGCCGGGCGAGCCCGTGATGGTCACCGCCGCGAACGTCACGCTGGACGACAAGGCCGCGCAGATCCCCGCCATCCGCCGCGCCAGGCGCGCGATCGAACGCCTCAAGGGCCAGCAGCTCAATCACGGCACCTACGATGCGTCGCGCGATGCGCTTTCCGCCGCGCTCACTGCCAACGGCTTCCTCAATGCACGCCTGACCGCACACCGCGTCGAAGTCGATCGCGGTGCGCGCAGCGCCCGCATCGAGCTGGCCTGGGATGCCGGCCAGCGCTATCGCTACGGCCAGGTGCGCTTCGAGGGTTCGCAGTTCAAGGAGGGGTTTCTCCAGCGCTACGTGCCATTCAAGCGCGGCGACTACTTCCAGCAGGACCAGCTGCTGCAGCTGCAGCAGGCGCTCAACGGTGCCGACTACTTCTCCGTCGTCAACGTGCTGCCCGACGTGGACGAGGCCAAGGAAGGCGTGGTGGACGTCACCGTGCAGCTCGCGCCGGCCAAGCGCACCATCTACACCGGCGGCCCCTTCGTCGGTACCGACACGGGCGGCGGCGTGCGCGCCGGCATGGAGCGCCGCTGGGTGAACCGCAAAGGGCACAAGTGGAAGAACGAGCTGGTGCTGGCACAGCGGCTCAAGACGCTGTCCACGCTGTATTCCATCCCCATGCCCGGCGAGAACCAGCGCTCCTTCAACTTCGGCGCCAACTTCCGCGACGCCGACACCACCACCTCCAAGTCGCGCACGCTGGAACTGGTCGCCAACGAAAGCCGCCTGTGGCACGGCTGGACCCGCACCATCGGGGTGCACGCGCTGTCCGGCACCTTCACCGTGGGCAAGCAGGCCGGCGAGAACGACGATGCCGAAGGCATCGAGCGCGGCCGCAGCACGCTGTTCTATCCCGAGGCTTCGCTGTCGAAGAAGAAGGCCGACAACCCCACCTTCGTGCGCAACGGCTGGTCCATCGACATCTATGCGCGCAGCACCGTCGGCACCCTGCTCTCCGACGCCAGCTTCAGCCAGGTGGCCGCCGACGCGAAATGGATCCGCGCCTTCACGCGGCGCGATCGCCTCATCCTGCGCGGCAGTGTGGGCTATACCTGGACCAACGACTTCGATGCGCTGCCACCGCAGCTGCGCTTCTTCGCCGGCGGCGACCGTTCGGTGCGTGGCTACGGCTTCCAGGCGATCGGACCGCGCAACAGCTACGACCGCGTGATCGGCGGCCGCAACCTGCTGGTGGCCAGCTCCGAAGTGGAGCACTACTTCACCCGCAACTGGGGCATGGCGGCGTTCGTGGACGCCGGCAACGCCTTCAACGGCACCGACTATCGCCCGCGCCTGGGTGCCGGCCTCGGCCTGCGCTGGCTGTCGCCGGTGGGCATGATCCGCGTGGACCTGGGCACGCCCATCCGCGACCAGCGCGAGCACGGCGTGCAACTGCACCTCGTGATCGGGCCGGACCTGTGAGCGGCGGACGGGAGGAGCACCAATGAAGACCTGGCTCAAGCGCATCGCCCTCGCCTTCGGCATCCTGCTGCTCGTGCTCGTGGCCGCCCTGTGGTGGTTGCTGGGCAGCGCACCCGGCCTGCGCTTCGCGCTCGCCCGCGCGCAGGGGGCCACCGGCGGGGCGCTCACCGTGCAGCACGCCGAAGGCCGGCTGATCGGGCCGCTGCGTCTGCAGGGCGTGCGCTATGCGGACGGCCAGGGCCTCGACGTGAAGGTGGCCGATGCCGCGCTCGACCTGCGCGTGTGGCCGCTGCTGCGCAAGCGCGCGCACGTGCTGGACCTGAACGTCGAAGGCGTCGACGTCGCCCTGCCCGCCCCCAAGGAAGACGAACCTCCCAGCCAGAGCAGCTTCTCGCTGCAGCAGCCACTGGACATCGTGCTCGACAACGTCCACGTCGGCGCCGTGCGCATCACGCAGAACGGCGAGCCGCTGTTCCAGTCCAACCGCCTCGACCTCGCCGGCCAATGGACCGGCAAAGGCATCGAACTGCGCAAGCTCTCCCTGCTCGCACCGGACGGCCATGCGGACCTCAACGGCGCGCTTGTCATCGAAGCCGGCGAAAAAGGCGATGGCAGCGCCGGCTTCGCCTGGAAGATCGCCGACGTGGACTACGCCGGCACCATCGAGGCCCATGGCGACGGCAAGCGCATCAAGGCCGACCTCAAGCTCAGCCAACCCACCGCCCTGCAACTGACGCTCGACGCGGCACAGAGCGGCGACTACGCCTGGAACGCCCGCCTCGATGCGCCGCGCTTCGATCCCAAGCCCTTGCTGGGCGACAGCTCGCTCACCGCGCTCGGCCTCGCCCTCCAGGGCAGCGGCGACCGCCACGGCGGCACGCTGCAGGGCAAGGTCGACCTCAATGACTACCAGCTGCTGCTGCAGCCGTTGCGTGCCCGTTTCAGCGACGACTTCAAGACGCTGCAGCTCGAACAGCTCGCGCTCGGCTCGCCGCAGATCAAGGGCCAGCTCCAGGCCAGCGGTACCGTGCAGCTCGACGCGCAGCCGGTCAGCGGCGACCTGTCCATCGCCTGGAAGGACCTGCTCCTGCCCGCGTCGCTCGCCGGCCAGGAACTGGCCAGCCAGGGCAGCCTCAAGGCGCGCGGCAGCGCCGATGCCTTCCACGCGGAAGGCGACGTGGACATCGGCCCGCCCGGCAAGCTCGCCAAGCTCGCGCTCAATCTCGACGGCACGCCCAAGCTGATCGATCTGCACACGCTGGAACTCAAGCAGCCGCAGGGCGGCCTGCAAGCCAAGGGCACGCTCACGCTGCAGCCCGCGCTGGCCTGGCAACTGGAAGCCACCGCGAACAAGCTCGATCCCGGCCAGCTGCTCGCCGGCTGGAACGGCGCACTGGACCTCGACATCGCGACCGCCGGCACGCTTCCCAAGAATCAGCCCGACGCCACTCTGGACATCCGCAAGCTCACCGGCACGCTGCGCGATCGTTCCGTGCGCGCGCAGGGCAAGCTGCACCTCACGCCGGCGCAAGTGCTCGACGGCAAGCTGGACCTGGCCTCCGGCGGCAGCACGGTGAAGCTCGACGCCAAGCCCGGCGCCAGCAACGACGTCCAGCTCGACCTGGCCATCGCCTCGCTCGGTGACTGGCTGCCGGATGCGCAAGGCCGCCTGCAGGGCGACCTGCGTCTGCGCGGCAAGGCGCCGGCCCTTTCGCTCGACGGCAAGGTGCAGGGCAACGGCATCGTCTATGCGGACCAGCACGTCGACAGCCTGCACCTGGCCGCCAAGGTTCCCGACCTCAGCAACCCCGGCGGCCAGCTCGACCTGGAAACCGGCCGCGCCACGCTCGGCGGTCTCGACTTCCGCCGCATCGATCTGCGCGGCGACGGTATCTCCGCGCGCCACAACCTCACGCTGCAGGCGCAGGGCGACCAGCTCTCCACCCGCATCGCGCTCGGCGGCGGCATGAAAGGCAACGCCTGGAACGGCTCGCTCTCGACGCTCGATCTGGATGCCAAAGGCCTGCCGCCGTGGCGGCTGCAGCAGCCCACGCAGCTGTCCTACAACGACGGCGCGATAAGCCTGTCCGAGCTGTGCCTCACCGCCGGCGAACCGCTGCTGTGCGTCGCCGCCAAGCAGGACAAGGCCGGCAATCTCGACGCCAACTACCGCCTGCGCGACCTGCCGCTCGCCCTGCTGATGACGTTTGCCGGCCCCGACCTGCCGATGCGCGCCGAGGGCACGCTCGGCGGCAGCGGCAACCTCCGCCGCAACGCGGCCGGTGCACTCAACGGCACCGCATCGATCACCTCCGCGCGCGGCACCGTCACTTACGTCGAGCATCCCGACCAGCCGCTGCTCGCCTATCGCGACCTCGCGCTGCAGGCCCAGCTCAGCCCCAGCAGCCAGAACGCCACGCTGCACGCGAGCCTGGGCAACGGCGGACGGCTGGATGGCCAGGTCAGCGTGAACGGCGCGCAGCAGGCGCTCGGCGGCCAGCTGGAACTGCATCTCAACGACCTCGCCTTCGTCGAGCTTTTCACCAGCGAACTCGCCGACGTGAAAGGCGCCGCCAACGGCAGCTTCCGCTTCGGCGGCACGCTCGCGCAGCCGCTGGTGTCCGGCCAGGCCGCCGTCACTGGCTTCGCCGCCGAAGTGCCTTCCGCCGGCCTCAAGCTCAGCCAGGGCCAGCTCACCGTCAGCACCACCGATGCCAGGCAGTTCCTGATCGGCGGCGGCGTGCATTCCGGCCAGGGCGATCTGCGCATCGACGGCCATGCCGGCGTCGGCGAGAACGCCACCACCGCCATCAACGTGAAGGGCAGCCAGTTCACCGCCGCCGACATCCCATCCGCCAAGGTCGTGCTCTCGCCCGATCTGCAGATCACGCAAGACGCGAAGGGCATCAACGTCGGCGGAGCGGTGAAACTGGATACCGCCGATATCGACGTCTCGCGGCTGCCCGGCGCCGGCGCGACCAAGGCCTCACCTGACGTCGTCGTGGTCGACCAGGAGCAACAGGCCGAGAAGGCCGCCGCGCTGCCGATCACCGCCCAAGTGAAAGTGGACCTCGGTCGCAAGACGCACTTGGTCGGCTTCGGCCTCGACGGCCGCCTGGGCGGCACGCTCACGGTCACCGAGCGCCCCGGCCGCGCCACCACCGGCCAGGGCCAGATCACCGTCGACGGCATCTACAAGGCCTACGGCCAGAACCTGCAGATCGAACAGGGACGGCTGCTGTTCGCCAGCACGCCGATCGACAATCCCGGCCTGGACATCCGCGCCGCGCGCAAGCTCAACCCCAACGCCACCATCGACGAAGGCCAGAAGGTCGGCCTGATGGTTTCCGGCACCGCGCAGCGCCCGGTGCTCACAGTGTTCTCCAACCCCGTGATGGAGCAGTCGGACGCGCTCTCCTACCTGATCACCGGCAAGCCTCTGTCGCAGGTGAAGGGCGGCGAAGGCGACATGGTCGGCGCCGCGGCGCAGGCGCTGGGCTCGGCAGCCGGCGATCTGCTGGCCAAGAGCGTCGGCAGCAAGCTCGGCATCGACGACGTGGGCGTGTCCAGCAACGAAGCGCTCGGCGGCACCTCCGCCTTCACCGTCGGCAAGTACCTCTCGCCGCGCCTGTACCTCAGCTACGGCGTGGGCCTGTTCGAACCGGGCCAGGTGATCACCCTGCGCTATCGCCTCAGCCACCGCTGGAACTTCGAGGCGCAAAGCGCGACGGATTTCAATCGCGCCAGCCTCAATTACCGGATCGAGAAATAGTTCGACGGGAAACGGTGCGACGGAAACCAAATGGAAGCACGGAACGACGCCGTGCTCCCCCTGCTACTTCACGTACCCTCGCATCCGCACCCTGGCTCGGCACGGCCATACGCATCGCGCAACCGCACCCAATCGCCCAAGGAGTGATGCGGCCCATGCTCGCCGCGCCCTTTCGGCATGACATCGAGAAAGCCGTAGGCGCCAAGGAACTGCTCGCCGCCGCGACCGAACGTCGAGTACGTGTGATAGATCCGCCCATCCTCCCCCTTGAGGAACACGCTGTCGCCCGAGTAATCCGCCATTCCAGGCGCCACCTCCCGATAGTTGTAGATGGCCTTGCCCGCTTCCATCTGCGCCGGCGTGAACGACACCTGGAAGTCGTAGTTGAAGTCGCTGCGATAGGAAGACACGAATGGGAAGGTCCAGCCCATCCGGCGGCGCAGCGCCTCGATCTCCTCGATCGGTGCGCGCCCGATCGCCACGTATGACACCCCGTGGTTCTCCAGATGCACCAGGATGCCGGCCAGGTGATCGACCTCGAACGAGCAGCCGATGCAAGGGTCCTTCTGCCCTGGCGGCAGCATGAAATGCTTCACGAACAGCTGATCGCGTCCGCGGAACAAATCCGCCAGCGTCACCGGTCCGTCCGGGCCATCGAACTCGTAGACCTTGTCCACCTCGACCCATGGCAACTGGCGGCGCGCCGCGCTGAGTTCGTCCTTGAGCCTGGTGAAGGCTTTTTCCTGCTCGAGCAGAGCGACGCGCGCCTTCCACCAGGCATCGCGCGAGACGACCGGATGATCCATGACAGGCCTCCTGTTCGATCAATGCGCCGACACCGGTGCTGCCGCGGCTTCGCCTTCGCGCGGCCGCAGCAGCACCGCGCCCAATACCGCGCCTAATGCCGCGAAACAGGCGCCGGCGAGGAAGGCGGCGCGATAGCCGGTCAGCAATGCCGCGCCACGCTCGGTGCCATCGAGCAGCGCCGTGCCCGTCTGCGCCGCCGCAAGGCTCGCCAGCACCGCCAGGCCCAGCGCGCCGCCCATCATGAAAGCGGTGTTCACTAGGCCCGAGGCCAGTCCAGACTCCGACGGTTCCACGTCGCCCATCGCCGCCAGCAGCAAGGGATTGAGCGCGATGCCTGCGCCCAGGCCCAGCAGGACCATGCCGGGCATGATGTCGACCACGAAGGTTCCATCCTGCGGCGCGCGCGCGAACAGCAACAGGCCCACCGCCGCCAGCACCAGTCCCGCCGTCAACGGCTTGCGGATGCCGAAGCGCATCACCAGCTTCGCCGAGATGCCGAGCGAGAATAGCGCCATGATCAGGTTGGCCGGCAGGAAGGCCAGGCCCACTTCCAGCGGCCCGTAACCGAGCACCAGCTGCATGTAGAGCGCCGACAGGAAGAACCACGCGAACATCGCCGCCGCCCACAGCACGCCCACCGTGTTTGACACCGCAATGTTGCGCCTCACGAACAGACGCAACGGCATCAGCGGCTTGCGCACGCGCGCCTCGATCAGAAAGAACAGCGCCAGCAGTACGGCCGCGCCCGCCAGCTCGCCGAGCGTGCGCGCCGAGGTCCAGCCCAGCTCGTTACCGTTGACGATGGCGTACACGGCCAGCATCAGCGCGGCGGTCACCGTGACGGCACCGCCGACGTCGAGATGGCGCGACCCGTCCGTGCCCTTGGTCGCCGGCAGCAGCCGCGGCGCGAACGCGATCACCGCGATGCCGATCGGCAGGTTCACCAGGAACACCCAATGCCAGGTCAGCGTGCTGGTCAGCACGCCGCCGAGCATCGCGCCGAGACTGCCGCCACCCGCACAGACGAAGCCATAGATGCCCATCGCCTTCGCGCGGTCGCCCGGCTCGGTGAACAGATCCATGATCAGCGACAGCGCCACCGCCGTGACCACCGCGCCGCCAAGCCCCTGCACCGCGCGAGACGCGACGAGGAAGCCTTGCGTCTGCGACAAGCCGCAGGCGAGCGACGCCAGCGTGAACAGCGCGATGCCGAGCAGGAAGAAACGCCGGTGCCCGTACAAGTCACCCAGCCGCCCGCCCAGCAGCAGGAAACCGCCGTAGGCCAGCATGTAGGCATTCACCACCCAGGCCAGCGACGTGTCGGTGAACTTCAGGTCGGTTTTGATCGAGGGCAACGCCACGTTCACGATGGTCGTGTCCAGCACGATCATCAGCACACCCATGCACAGCACCAGCAGCGCGATCCAGCGCCGGCGGTCGTGGTACCCGGCGTGGGTTTCGTTGGAAACATCATTCGTCATGTTCGGCTCGCTTGCAGGGTCGATGGGCTGGCGCGGTTTGCACCGTTTGTGGAAACGACGAACGGCGGCCGGCGAAATCGACAGCGACGATGTCGCCCGAGGGTTCACGCGTTTCAGCCCGACTTTTCTCCGGGAAGAAAGTGCCTTTCGTCCGGCGACGCGAAGGCTCGCATCGGACGATCGACGGTGCACCTTGGCCCGTCCGCCATGTTCCCACCATCGCGCGCCTGCTCGCCGCGCGGTGGAGACGAGAAAAACCCTGTCATGTTGCGCCGCCGTTTGACAGGCTCGATTTAGAACGATTCAAATCGACACTTCCGCGCCCAGCCGTCCAGAAGGCCACGCGCCACTTGAGGGGAAACACACGCATGCGCCACCGGCTTCGCACGTTCGCCACGCGCCGTCTGTCCTGGGCCCTGCTGCTCGCCCTGCCACTGGCGCAGGCCGGCCAGGAAAGCGGTTTCTTCAGCTCTTTCGAGGCGGGCGAGCCTGCGCCGAAGGCCTCCGCGTCACCGCTCGCCGTGGATGTCACCGGTGGCCCGGGTAAAAATGTGGTGCTCACCGCCAAGCCCGGTGTCGGCTTCACCGGCCTGCATTCGCTGCATTACCGCGGCCAGGGCGGCAAGCGCCAGGAGGCGGTGCTGTTCGACGTGAATCTCCCCGTCGGCGACCGCACCCAGCTCTCCTACCTGGTGTTCCCCGTGACCGCGGGCGACGATCTCGCCAACTCTTCCACCTACACCGCCATCGACCTGGTCTTCGACGATGGCTCGCGCCTCTCTGCCGGGGCCGCGCGCGACCAGCATCGCGTCACTGCCTCCGCCCGCGCGCAAGGCGAAAGCCGCACGCTCTACCCCAACCAGTGGAATCGCCTGGCCATCGACCTGGGCGCGGCGGCGCGCGGCCGCACCATCAAGCGCATCGTGCTCGTGCAGGACGGTCCGCAGGGCGCGGTCGAAGGCTTCCTCGACGATCTGCGCATCGGCGACGCGCCGGCCGATACCGCCACGCGACCTTCCGACTACGTGATCACCACGCGCGGCACCCACTCCAATGCCAACTTCTCGCGCGGCAACAACTTCCCCGCCACGGCGGTGCCGCACGGGTTCAACTTCTGGGCGCCGGTGACCGACGCCGGCTCCGACTGGATGTACCAGTACCAGGAGCGCAACGGCGACGACAACCGCCCGCGCATCGAAGCCTTCGCGCTGTCGCACGAGCCCAGCCCGTGGATGGGCGACCGCCAGACCTTCCACCTGATGCCGGCCGCAGTCGCCAGCGGCGCGCCCACCGCCAACCGCAAGGCGCGCGCGCTGAGCTTCAGCCACGACCACGAGACCGCCCGCGCCGACTACTACAAGGTGGCATTCGACAACGGCATCGTCAGCGAGATCGCACCCACCGACCACGCGGCGATGTTCCGCTTCACCTTCCCCGGCGCGCGCGGCCAGCTGGTGCTGGACAACCGCAACGATCAGGGCGGCGTCACGCTCGATCCTTCCGGCCGCAGCTTCAGCGGCTATTCCGACGTGAAGAGCCGACTCTCCACCGGCGCCACGCGCCTGTTCTTCTATGCGGAGGTCGACCGCCCGATCGCCGAAAGCGGCCGGCTCACCGGCGAGGGCCGCGACCATGTCACCGGCTGGCTCGGCTTCGACACGGCGAAGGACAAGACCGTCAACGTCCGCATGGCCACCTCGCTCATCAGCGTCGAGCAGGCGAAACACAATCTCCAATTGGAAATCGCAGCCGGCGACACGTTCGACACCGTGCGCGAACGCGCACGCCAGCGCTGGGACGACCAGCTCGGGATCGTCGCCGTGAAAGGTGCCAGCCGCGACGAACTCACTACGCTCTATTCCAACCTCTACCGGCTGTTCCTCTATCCGAATTCGGCCTACGAGAACGCGGGCAGCAAGGAGAAACCGGTCTATCGCTACGCGAGCCCGTTCTCCGCGGCTTCCGGCGAGAACACGCCCACGCGCACCGGCGCGCGCGTGGTGGACGGCAAGGTGTACGTCAACAACGGCTTCTGGGACACCTACCGCACCGCGTGGCCGGCCTACACGCTGCTGGTGCCGAAACAGGCCGGCGACATGATCGACGGCTTCGTGCAGGAATACCGCGACGCCGGCTGGATCGCGCGCTGGTCGTCGCCCGGCTATGCGGACCTGATGGTCGGCACCAGCGCCGACGTCGCCTTCGCCGATGCCTGGCTCAAGGGCGTGCGCAACTTCGACGTGCGCGGCTTCTACCAGGCGGCGCTGAAGGACGCGACCGTGCTCAGCCCCATCGCCGGCACCGGCCGCAAGGGGCTGCAGCGCTCCAACTTCAACGGCTATGTCGACAGCGGCGTGAAGGAAGGCCTGTCCTGGTCGATGGACGGCTACATCAACGACTTCGCCATCGGCAATCTCGCCGCAGCACTCGCGAAGCAAGGCGGCAAGGCCGATCCGTATGGCGCGCACTATGCGGACGACGCGACGTACTTCCATTCGCGCGCGCAGGACTACGTCAACCTGTTCAACCCGGAGATCGGCTTCTTCGTCGCCCGCGACGCCAAGGGCCAGTGGCGCTACACCAAGGCGCAGTTCGACCCGAAGCGCTGGGGCGACGACTACACCGAGACCAACGCCTGGAACATGGCCTTCCACGCCCCCCACGACGGCGCCGGTCTCGCCGCGCTCTACGGCGGGCGCGACAAGCTCGCGGCGAAGCTGGACCAGTTCTTCGGCGAATCGGGCGAATTCCATGTCGGCGGTTACGGCGAGCCGATCCATGAAATGCTCGAAGCGCGCGACGTGCGCATGGGCCAGTACGGCCACAGCAACCAGCCATCGCACCACATCATCTACATGTACGCCTACGCCGGCCAGCCGTGGAAGACGCAGGACAAGGTGCGCGACGTGCTCTCGCGCCTCTACGTCGGCAGCGACATCGGCCAGGGCTATCCCGGCGACGAGGACAACGGCGAGATGTCCGCCTGGTATCTGTTCAGCGCCGCCGGTTTCTATCCGCTGCGCATGGGCTCGCCGGAGTACGTGATCGGCGCGCCGTATTTCCCGCACCTGGATATCCGCCTCGACAACGGCAAGCACATCGTCGTCGACGCTCCGAACGTCAGCGACCGCAACCGCTACGTGCAGAGCCTGCGCGTGAACGGCCAGCCGTGGAACCGCCTCACCCTGCCGCACGAACTGCTGGCGAAAGGCGCCACGCTGAGTTTCGAGATGGGCCCTGAGCCCTCGCACTGGGCCAGCGGCGATGCCGCGCTACCGGCCTCGCTCAGCAGCGCCTCCGGCCCTCGCCCGCTCCACGACCTCACTGACGGTGGCAGGGGTGAGCGCGAAGCGGACGGCGTCGCCAAGGTCGACGCTCTGTTCGACAACGACAGCAGCACCGACAGTCGCCTCGAGGCGCACGCGACCGTGCGCTGGCATGCGCCCTCCGCATCGAAGGTGACGATGTACACGCTCACGTCCGCCTCCACCGGGGATGCGCCGGGTGCGTGGACGCTGGAAGGCTCGAACGACGGCAAGCAATGGACCGTGCTCGACCGCCGCCAGGGCGAGCGCTTCCCATGGCCGGGACAGACCCGGGCGTTCGGCGTCGGCAAGCCGGGGAGCTATACGTGGTATCGCCTGAGCTTCGCCTCTGGCGCGGCATCGGCGCTCGCGGAGCTGGAGCTGCTGGGCGCCGACTGATGCCGTCGCTGGCCGTTGTCACTCGGTAGTGCCTCTACCCTCTCCCCGACAAGGGGAGAGGGTGCACGGCGGCGGCGGTGGGGCTCGCTATGCTGCGCGCGGTCTCACTCCGCGACCTTCACCACCAGCTTCCCGAAGTTCTTCCCTTCCAGCAACCCGATGAACGCCGTCGGCGCGTTCTCCAGCCCTTCCACCACGTCCTCGCGCAGCTTTATCTTTCCGGCCGCGACCCACTCGCCCATCTCCTTGCGGAAACGCTCGAAGCGCTCGCCGTAGTGGTCGAGGATGATGAAGCCTTCCATGCGCACGCGCTTCTGCAACACCGTAGACATCACCTGCGGCAGTTGGTTGGGGCCGGACGGCAATGACTTGTCGTTGTAGTGCGCGATGATGCCGCACACCGGCACGCGCGCGTAGTTGTTGAGCAGCGGGACCACGGCGTCGAAAACGTCGCCGCCGACGTTTTCGAAATAGACGTCTATACCGTCGAGGCATGCCTCCGCGAGCTTCTTCGCCAGCTGCGGATCGTGGCGATCCAGGCACACGTCGAAGCCCAGCTCCTCCACCGCATAGCGGCACTTGTCCGCGCCGCCGGCGATGCCGACCGCGCGCGCGCCCTTGAGCTTGGCGATCTGCCCCACCACCGCCCCCACCGCCCCGGTCGCCGCGGCCACCACCACGGTTTCGCCCGGCTTGGGCTGGCCGATATCGAGCAGGCCGACGTGCGCGGTGAACGCCGGCATGCCGAGGCCACCCAGGGCCAGCGACGGCTGTGCCATGGCGCCTAGCGGCAACAGGTCGCTACCGTCCGACAGCGCGTAGTCCTGCCAGCCGGCGTTGCTCAGCACCAGGTCGCCGGCCTTGAACGACGGGTGCTTCGACGCCGCCACGCGGCTCACCGTGCCGCCGGCCATCGGCGCGCCAAGCTTCACCGCTTCCGCATAGCTCGGGCCGACTTCGTTCATGATGTTGCGCATGTAGGGATCGAGCGAGAGATACAGCGTACGCAGCAGCACCTGCCCTTCGGCGGGCTCGGGCACCGGCACTTCCTCGAGGCGGAGATCCTGCACGGTCGGCGCGCCTTTCGGATGCGCGGCAAGCACGATGCGGCGGTTGACGGTGGCGTTCTGGGGCATGGGCAGTCCTTGTGGGGTGGGAACGTCGGTCGGCGGCACGGTCGAGCTGGCGTTAGACCAGTCGTCTAGTCGCGGGGTGAAAAAAAGCGGGACCGCTTGCGCATGTCCCGCTTCAGGCGTCGTCGCGCAGCCCGAGCAGCTGCCGCGTGCCGGCCATGGCCGTATCGAGCGGTGCGCGGTGGCGCGAAATCTTGGCCAGCAGGCTCGCACCGAGCCAGCTCTGATAGAGCATCGCAGCAGCCGCGTGCGCATCCGGCGGCGGCGCGAGCGAGCCGTCCGCACGGCCTTCCTCGATGCAACGCGCCAGCCGCGCGATCACCCCGCCGGTGCCGCGCTCCAGCGCGGCCCGCATGCTCTCGGAGAGATCGCACACTTCCGCGCCCAGCTTCACGGCCAGGCAGCGGCTCTGCGCGTCGTCGCCGGTCTGCGATTCCAGCCAGTCGTTGAAATACGCCAGCAGCCGCCGCGCCGCCGTACCTCGCTGAGCCAGCAGCACATCGGTGCGCGCGAGGTAGTCGTCGAAGTAGCCCTGCAGCACGGCCTGGCCGAAGGCTTCCTTGGAACCGAAGTAGTGATAGAACGACCCCTTCGGCACCCGCGCGGCGGCCAGCACTTCGGCCAGCCCCACCGCCGTGAAACCCTTGCGCAGCAATAACGGACGAGCCACGTCGAGGATGTGCTGGCGGACGTCGGTGACGGGGGCGGCGGCGTTCATGGGCGCGCACTCTAGCGGCCATTAGACCAGTCGTCTAGTGACCTCCCCGCCCGCTAGTCCATTGGTCATGTCCCGCTCGGTGGGGCGCGGGTCTATCGTGAGCCACCTTTTCCACGGAGCTCCACCATGACGTCGACACGCTGGATCCTCGCCGCCGCTATCGCGGCCGCCTGCGGCACGCTGCATGCCGCGCCCGCGCCGCAGCAGGCCGCGGTCAAGCAGCACAACGCCGCCGGCGTGGACCTCGCCGGCATCGACAAGGCGGTGAAGCCCGGCGACGACTTCGACGGCTACGCCAACGGCAACTGGAAGAAGACCGCGCAGATCCCGGCTGACCGCGCCAGCACCGGCATCTTCCTGCAGGTGTTCGAGAAGGCCGAAAAGCGCAACGCGGAACTGATCCGCGACGTCGGCAAGAACCACCCCAAGGCCGGCAGCAACGAGCGCAAGATCGGCGACTACTACGCCGCATTCATGGACGAGGCGGCGATCGAAAAGAACGGCCTCAACCCGTTGAAACCGGAACTGGCGAAGATCGACGCGATCAAGGACAAGGCCAGCCTGTCCGCCGTTCTCGGCGGCACGCTGCGCGCGGACGTCGATCCGATCAACGCCACCAACTGGAGCACCGAGAACCTGTTCGGCCTGTTCGTCACGCAGGGGCTGGAAGACCCCTCGCACAACGTGCCCTACCTGCTGCAGGGCGGCCTGGGCATGCCCAACCGCGACTACTACCTCGCCGACGACGCCCAGATGAAGGGCTTCCGCGAGAAGTACCAGGCGTACATCGCCAGCCTGCTCAAGCTCAGCGGCGCGAAGGACGCGGACGAGAAGGCCAAGGCCATCCTCGCGCTGGAAACCAAGATCGCCAAGGCGCAGGCCAGCATCGTCGAGAGCGAAGACGTGCATAAAGCCAACAATCCGTGGGCGCTGGCGGACTTTGCCAAGAAGGCGCCGGGCCTCGACTGGAACGCCTACTTCACCGCGGCCGGTCTCGCCGGCCAGAAGCAGGTGATCGTGTGGCAGCCGGAAGCGATCCGCCAGCTCTCCGCCCTCACCGCGAGCGAGCCGCTGCAGACCTGGAAGGACTGGCTGGCCTTCCACACGCTCAACCACAGCGCCGGCCTGCTGCCCAAGGCCTACGCCGACGCGCAGTTCGAGTTCTACGGCCACACGCTCAACGGCACGCCCAAGCAGCGCGACCGCTGGAAGCGCGCCATCGGCGCCACCAACGTGGCGCTGGGCGACGCCGTCGGCCAGATCTATGTGCAGCGTTATTTCCCGGCGTCGTCGAAGGCGCGCGTCGCGCAGATGGTCGACAACATCAAGGCCGCCTTCAACGACCACGTCGACACGCTGGACTGGATGAGCCCCGCCACCAAGCAGAAGGCCAAGGCCAAGATCACCACGCTTAAGGTCGGCGTCGGTTATCCGGAAACCTGGCGCGACTACAGCTCGTTCGACGTCCGTGCGGACGATCCGGTGGGCAACCGCCTGCGCGCCGAGGAGTTCGAATACAAATACCAGCTCGCCAAGCTGTCCAAGCCGGTGGACAAGGGCGAGTGGTGGATGACGCCGCAGACGGTGAACGCGGTGAACCTGCCGCTGCAGAACGCGCTCAACTTCCCGGCCGCGATTCTCGAAGCGCCGTTCTTCGACCCCGACGCCGACGACGCCGCCAACTATGGCTCCATCGGCGCGGTCATCGGCCACGAGATCAGCCACAGCTTCGACAACACCGGCGCCGAGTTCGACGCCGAGGGCCGCCTCGCCAACTGGTGGACGCCGGAGGACCAGGCCCACTTCAAGGCCGCGGGCCAGAAGCTGGTCGAGCAGTACAACGCCTACGAACCGCTGCCGGGCCTGCACATCAATGGCCAGCAGACGCTGGGCGAGAACATCGCCGACGTCTCGGGCCTGGCCATCGCGCACGCCGCCTACGTGAAATCGCTCGGCGGCAAGCCGGCGCCGGTGATCGAAGGACTGGCCGGCGACCAGCGCTTCTTCCTCGCCTTCGGCCAGTCCTGGCGCACCAAGACCCGCGACGCCGCCCTGCGTGCGCAGGTGATCGGCGACGGCCATTCGCCGGGCCAGTTCCGTGCCCAGACCGTGCGCAACCTCGACGCCTGGTATGACGCGTTCAAGGTCGCCCCAGGCGAGAAGCTGTACCTGGACCCGAAGCAGCGCGTGAAGATCTGGTAAGTCACCCGCACCGAAGCCCTGCCAAGCCGCGCCTCCGGGCGCGGCTTTTTCTTTGCGCCGCAAAGCGCCATGCCCGTTGATCCGCGTCAATAAGGCCGGCCCGGGCACCGGGCATGCTCTGCCCCGTCCTCGCAGGGAACACGGTCATGGGCAGGCTCGAAGGCAAGGTCGCGTTCGTCACCGGCGGTGCGCTGGGCATCGGCGCGGCGTGCGCGCGGCGCATGGCGGAAGCCGGCGCGCGCGTGGCCATCGCCGACATCCTCGACGAGCCGGGGCAGGCGCTGGCCCGCAACCTGGGCGAACCCGCCCGCTATCTGCATGCGGACGTCGCCTCCGAAACGGAGGTGGCCCGCGCGATCGCCGACACCGTCGCCCACTTCGGCCACCTCGACATCCTGGTCAACAACGCCGGCATTTCCGGCGCCAACAAACCCACCCACGAGTTGACCGAGGAGGAGTGGGACCGCGTCCAGGCGATCAACGTCAAGGGCGTGTTCTTCTGCACCAAGCACGCCATCCCGGCGCTCCGTGCCAACGGCGGCGGCAGCATCGTCAATCTCTCGTCCATCTATGGCCTGGTCGGCGCGCCCGACGTGCCGCCCTACCACGCCTCCAAGGGCGCGGTACGGCTGATGACCAAGACCGACGCGCTGCTCTACGCCACCGACCGCATCCGCGTGAACTCCATCCACCCCGGCTTCATCTGGACGCCGATGGTCGAACACCACCTAGCCTCGCTGGGCGGCGACGCGGACGCCAACCGCCGCAACGCCGATGCGCTGCATCCGCTAGGCCACATCGGCGAGGCCGACGACATCGCCTGGGGCGTGGTCTACCTCGCCTCCGACGAAGCGAAATTCGTCACCGGCAGCGAGCTGGTGATCGACGGCGGCTACAGCTGCCGCTGAACCCATCACCGAAGGAAACGCCATGTTCAAGCACATCCTCCTCCCGACCGACGGCTCCGAGCTTTCGCTGCGCGGCGTCCAGCTCGGCCTGGACCTGGCGAAGTCGTGCGGCGCCAAGGTCTATGCGCTGCACGTGATCCCGCCCTTCCATACGTTTACCTACGTGTCGGAGATGATCGCCGCCACCGAGGCCACCTATATGGAAGGCGCGGTGGAGCGCGCCGAACGCTACCTGGCCGACGTCCGCGATCTCGCCGAAAAGGCCGGCGTGACCTGCGAAGGCGCGCACGTCACCAGCGACTTTCCCAGCGAGCGCATCGTCGAGACCGCGCAGAACCGCCAGTGCGACCTGATCGTGATGGCCTCGCACGGCTGGCGCGGCTTCACCAAGCTGCTGCTGGGCAGCGAAACGCAAAAAGTCCTGCTCACCAGCCCGGTGCCGGTGCTGGTCTGCCACTGAGCGCTTGCGCGCCTCACCGCTTTCTCCCCGCCGCCGGCATCATGCCCACCCTCTTGCGCCGGCGGCCTTTTCTTTCCACGCCATCCGGGCCAACGGCATGAATCCACGCATGGTCTACAGCGCGCACGGCGCGGCCAAGCAAGTCACCGGCTCCTGTCACCTAGTGACCTGCGGCGACACGCGCGTCCTGATCGATTGCGGCCTATTCCAGGGCGGCAACAACCACCACGACCTGAATTTCGATCCGTTCGGCTTCGATCCGGCGAGCATCGATGTGCTGCTGCTCACCCATGCCCATCTGGACCACTGCGGCCGCATCCCGCGCCTGGTGCGCCAGGGCTTCCGCGGCCGCATCCTCGCCACCGCCGCCACCCGCGACCTCGCGCGCATCGTGCTGCTCGACGCGGCCGGCCTGCAGGAGGAAGATGCCGCGCGCGCCGAACGCAGCGGCCAGCGCCGCGGCGAGCACGCGGGCGAACCGCTGTTCACGCTGGACGATGCGTTCCATAGCTTCGACTACTTCGACACCCCGGTGGCCTACGGGCAGACCGTTGTTGTGGGAGCCGGCGTGACTGCGAAGTTTCTGGATGCGGGCCACATCCTGGGCTCGGCCTCCATCCTGCTGACGCTCGAGGACCGCGGCCAGACGCGTACCGTGCTGTTCTCCGGCGACGTCGGCAACCACGACCGCCCCATCCTGCGCGACCCCACGCCCGCACCCGCCGCCGACTACGTGGTGATGGAAACCACCTACGGCAACCGCCCGCACCGCTCGCTGCCCGATTCGGTGGACGAGCTGTACCGCGCGATCCGCGAGACCTTTGCGCGCGGCGGCAACGTGGTGATTCCATCGTTCGCGCTGGAGCGTGCGCAGGAGATCCTCTATTACCTGCACCGCGGCGCCGTCGAAGGACAGTTGCCCGAGCACATGCATGTGTTCCTCGACTCCCCCATGGCGATCTCGGCGACGGACATCTTCCGCCGCCATCCGGAGTGTTTCGACGCATCCTTCCTCGCGCAATTGCGCGAGGGCGACCCCTTCGCCGCCCCCGACCTGCGCTTCACCCGCGACACCTCGCAGTCGATGTCGATCAACCGCATCGAAGGCGGCGCGGTGATCCTCGCCGGCTCCGGCATGTGCACCGGCGGCCGCGTCCGCCACCACCTCAAGCACAACCTGTGGCGCGAACGTTCCAGCGTCGTGTTCGTCGGCTATGCCGCCGAAGGCACCCTCGCCCGCCGCATCGTCGACGGCGCCCGCGCCGTGCGGATCTTCGGCGAGGACATCCAGGTACGCGCGCAGATCTGGACGATCAACGGCTTCTCCGCCCACGCGGACCAAGGCGGCCTGCTGAACTGGCTCGGCGACGCACCACGCCGCAAGGTGTTCCTGGTGCATGGCGAGTACGAGCGCGGCATGGCGGCGATGACCGAGCAGCTGACGCGAAAGGGAATTCCGAGCCAGATTCCTGGGATGCATGAGTCGATTTTGTTGGCGTAGGTGGGTTGGTTGCGGATGGTGATGCGGCTGGGGGGGTGTGGCGCGATGCTGCGCGCTGTGGTTTTGGCGTGCGGCACTCGCGACCTGCGTGTTGTTCCGGATTGAGCTTGGCCGCTGGCGGCTGCAGCTATTGCATTAGCTATGTTCCGGCGAGCACCCGCCCCTCATCCCGCCTTCTCCCCGGAGGGGAGAAGGAGAAGTGCAGGACCGCGGCAAGAAAAACAAGAGCGAGCGAAGCGACGCTCCGTGGTGCTCTTGATCTCCGGGTTCCCTTCGCGGCGGTGAGGGCTGGACGATCAGGCCGCCGCAGGCGGGCGGGGACAGGGATGTCCCCGCCTTTTCGATCAGGGCATGGATGCCCTGTCGAAAAGCCCGGCCAGACCTCAACGCACCCGCAGCAGCGAAGGCTGCGGAGGGCGCCGCGCAGGGGGCCCTTTCTTCTTGGTTACTTCTTCTTTGGGCAAGCAAAGAAGAAGTAACTCGCTCTCCGGCAGGAGAGCGAAACCCTCGCCCTTTGGGCGAGACCAGACTGGCCGTAAGGCGACAACCGAGCCGTGTCGCACTACTGGGTGCAGGCCTGCGCCGGAATGACGAGGATGAGAGGGCAAGGCGATCGTCAGCGCCCGACGTTGGAGTTCGCAAGCTCACCCCAACCTACGCCACAAGCCCACCGAAAACACCGCGCCCACGCGCCCCCTCAATGCTGCATCAACACCGGCAAAACCCCCTTCTGCAAAACGGCGCGAGTCGCCCCACCCAACACCCTCTCCCGCAACCGCGACCGCCCATACGCCCCCATCACCAGCAGATCCGCATTCATCCGCCGCGCCTCGTGCAGCAAGGCATCCCCCGCCTCATGCGCCGACACGTGAATCCGCCGCCGCTTCGCCGCGATGCCATGCTGCGCCAGGTAAGCGATCGGGTTGAAATACGGCATCACCTTGCCGTCGTCCTCCACTGCCGGCGAGGCGCCATCGACCAGTACCACCTCGTGCGACTGGCCCAGGAACGGCAGCGCCGCGTGCACCGCGCGCACGGCTTCCAGGCTGCCGTTCCAGCCCATCATCACGCGATCGAACGCCAGTTCCCGGTCCCAACGCGGCGGCAACATCAGACAGGGCCGGCGGCAGCACAGCAACGCCTCGCCAAGCACTTCGAGGTCGCCGTCCTCCTCCGCGATGTCGCGTTCCAGCACGATCAGGTCGTGCCATGCGCCCAACTGGTGCATGGTGCGGGCCAGGCCGGTGTGCGTGCTCATCCAGGTGGCGCCGTATACGCCGTAACGCTGTGCCAGCGTCTGGAAAGCGTCCGCCTCGCCCTGCCGGTCGCGCGGGATGTCCAGCAGCAGCGACATCACCGTCGGCTCGCCATCGAGGCCGCGCAGTGTGCGCAGCACCGGGTCCACGAAGCATCCCGTCACGTGGCTGTCCCAGCGCTTGGCCAGCGCGAAGGCCGCCATCACGGCCGGGCTCCACGGGCCGGTGGACGTCACCAGCGCCACGATGTCCGCGGGAAAATGACGGGTTTCGCCCTGCATGGCGGAACGCATTTCCGCCTCATTCGATTTGCGCAGACGCAGTGGCATAAGCCCCTCCGCTCACAGTTCGAGAATGTGCATGACGCGCGCCGGATCGTCCGGCGACAGTTCACGGCGGAAACCCAGGAACTCTGCCAGCTCGCGCATCGGCTGGTTGGAGGCGTCGTCCACCGAGAACATGCGCTTGTAGCCGTTCTCCCGCGCGGTCCGGATCAGGTGACGCATCAGCAACACGCCCAGACCGCGGTGCTGCCAGTCGTCGGCCACGGTCACCGCGCACTCGCATTGCTTCTCGTCGGTGGTGGCGGCGAAGCGGCTGACACCGATTTCGCGCAGCTTGCCGTTGTCGTGCAGCAGCGCGACGAAAGCCATCTGCCTGGGCAGTTCCACTTTCATCAGCTGGTCG
The DNA here is from genome assembly GCF_031954525.1 of Dyella sp. BiH032. Lineage (NCBI taxonomy): Bacteria > Pseudomonadati > Pseudomonadota > Gammaproteobacteria > Lysobacterales > Rhodanobacteraceae > Dyella > Dyella sp. BiH032. The sequence continues at coordinate 1,351,718 of NZ_CP134867.1, read as the reverse complement.
ATCAAGGCCGGACTGGCCTGGCGGAAATCGCCCAGGAAACGATAGCGGCGCGCGGTGGGCGAAAGCCGGCGGATGAATTCTTCCTCGCGTTCGCGATCGTCCGGCCGCAGCGGACGGATCAGCACCGGCGTGCCGTCGCGCATGTGGTCGATCCAATGGGTGCCTTCCAGCAGGTGCGGAAAACCGTCGAAGCCGCCCTTGCCCGGCTGCGTGGTTGCGGTGGTCGTCATGAGGATGCTCCTGGCGGTAGCGGATGTCGGAAGTCCGCCGTCCCTGGCGGGGGGTGGAACCTGATCGGTGTTGCCGGTGTACGCCGGCCACCGGCCAGGCGACTTGACGCCGGTCAATGAGATCGCCGGGTGCTCAATGCGCCAGGAACAGCGGCAGGCGGGTATTGCCCAGCAGCCAGCGCGTGGCGCCGCCCAGCATGAGCTCGCTCATGCGCGAGCGGCCCCAGGCCCCCATCACCAGCAGCTCCGCGTGCTGGGCCAGGGCCTCGTCGTGGAGAGCCGGCCCGACGTCCTGCTCGGGATCGAAGTGGACCCAGCGCAGCTTCACGCCGTGCCGTGTCAGCCAGCCCTGGATCGGCAGCGACGGCCGGCCGCCGGGCAGGTCCGCGCGGTCGCCGTCGTACACCAGCACTTCGTCCGCGCCGCGCAGCAGCGGCAGGGCCGCGTGGATAGCGCGCAGCGCCTCGGCGCTGCCGTTCCAGCCCACGGCGACGCGGCGGAAATCGAAGCCGCGGTGCCAGGCCTCCGGCACCAGCAGCATCGGCGACGAGCCGGAGAACAGCACCCGGGTCAGCTCGGCAGCGACCGTCGGCGCTTCCGGCACGCCCACCGGCAGCGGGCTGACCATGACGTCGGCCAGCAGCGAGCGCTTGGCCAGGGTCAGCTCGTACATGCCGCGCAGCACCTCCCACGCCCCGGCCACCTCGTGGCGCCGGCACAGAGCCTCCCACCACAGCTGGCGGGATTCGGCCTCGCCCTCTTCCAGCGCCAGCAGGCCGATGGCGTCGGCCGTGCCGAGAAACACCGGGTTCACCGGCACGATCTGCAAGCCGGTCAGGAAAGCGCCGTGCCGCCGCGCCATCGCGACGCCGCAGCGCACGGCCGGCTCGGCTTCCGTCGCGCGGCCTACGTTGACCATGATGTCCCACATGGCTGCGGCTCCTCGGGGCTGATGAGGCGGATCGTGCGCCCGCCCGCGCGGCGGCCGATTGACCGGCGTCAACAAGTCGCCCCGCGACCGGTTCCAAAGTGATGCCGGAACAGGACGCGCGCCCAGGGAGACCACCATGTATCAGCACATTCTTCTGCCCACCGACGGCTCCGCCGCCGCCACCCACGCCGTGGAGACGGGCATCCGGCTCGCCGCCCAGCTCGGCGCGCGCGTGCATGCGCTGCACGTGCTGCCGCCGTTGCCGGCCGTGAGCTTCCTCGCCGACGTCATCCAGGGCGATGTCTACACCCGCCGCGCCATCCAGCGCGCCGGCGACTACCTGGCCGACGTGCGCGAGAAAGCCGAAGCGGCCGGTGTGCCGTGCGCGACGGAATACGTATTCGACAACCGTCCCTACGCGGCCATCGCCGGCTCTGCTTCAAAGCACCATTGCGACCTGATCGTGATGGGGGCGCACCTGCACAACGGCCTGGAGGGGCTGCTGCTGAGCAACGTCACGCACAAGGTCATCCTCAACTGCGACGCGCCGGTGCTGGTCTGCCACTGACCACCATGCCCGACGTCGATCTCGTCGGCCTGGCGATGGCGCTGGGCCTCGGCCTGCTGATCGGGCTGCAGCGCGAACGCGTCAAGGGCGCCGCGACCCAGCCGGACGGCGAGCCCGGTGTACGCACGTATCTGCTGATCGCGCTCGCTGGCGCGATGAGCGGCATCCTCGGTACGCCTGCGCTGTACGTCGCCGGCATCGCCGTGGCGGCGCTGATGGTTGCCAGCCGCTGGCTGCGCCGCGCGGGCGGTGCGGGGCCGGTGGCGGAAGTCGCCATGCTGGTCACCTTCCTGCTCGGCCTGCTCGCCCTGCGTTCGCGCGAACTGGCCGGCGGGCTCGGCGTCATCGTCGCGGTCGTACTCGCCAGCAAGGCCCGGCTGCACGCCCTCGCGCGGCAGTGGCTGTCCGAGCGCGAACTGCACGACCTGCTGATTCTGGCCACCGCCGTGTTCGTGGTGCTGCCGCTGCTGCCGGATCGCGCAGTAGACCCGTGGCAGGCGATCCATCCGCGCAAGCTCTGGCTGCTCGCGGTGGCGATCATGGCGATCGCCTCGCTCGGCTACATCGCACTGCGCGCCTTCGGCTCGCGCCTGGGGCTGGGCATCGCCGGGCTGGCCGGCGGCTTCGTGTCCAGCACCGCCACCATCGCCGGCATGGGCGAGCGGGCGCGGCTTTCCCCCGCGCTGGCGCCGGTGGCCGCGAGCGCAGGGCTGATGTCGAACGTGAGCACGGTGATCCAGCTTGCCGTCGTACTGGGCACGATTTCCCCGCCGCTGCTGCAGCACATGCTGGGGCCGCTGCTTGCCGCGGGCGCCGCGGCCTTGCTCGCCGCCCTGCTCTGCAGCCGTCATCTCATGGCCGACCATGACCAGGTGAAAGCGCTGGCCGGCAAGCGGCCGTTCGAACCCGGTGCGGCGATCCGCTTCGTAGTGCTGCTCGGCGGCGTGATGCTGCTGGCGGCGATCGCGCGCGAAACGCTGGGCGCCGGCAGCATGGCCGGGGTGATGGCGCTGTCGGGCCTGATCGACGTGCATGCCGCCGCGGCCTCGGCCGCGCAGCTGGACGCGGTGGGTCGCATCGATCGCCACGATGCGCTGGTGGGCGTGTTTGCCGCCTTCGTCGCCAACTCGCTGCTCAAATGCACGGTGGCCTTCGTCAAGGGCACACCGGCCTATGCGTGGCGCATCGTGCCCGGCACGGCGGCGATGGCGTCGGCGTTCGGCTTGGCCCTATGGCTGAGCTGAGCGCTACAGGAACATCGCCACGACCACGCCGGCCATCGCCAGCGTCGCGCACCAGCCCAGCCAACGCAGCGAGCCGGTGACGCGGAAGGCGCCCATCGCGCGCTCGCGCGTGGCGATCAGCATGATGCCCACCATCAGCGGCACCGAGATCACGCCGTTGATCACCGCCGCCCAGAACAGCATGCGAATCGGATCGATGCGCGACACGCTCAGCACCGCGCCCAGTACGGTCGAGCCGGCGATGATCAGATAGAACACACGCGCCTCGCCGGGCTTGCGGCCCAGCCCCGCCTTCACATCGAAGGCCTCGGCCACCGCATACGCCGCCGAACCTGCCAGCACTGGTACCGCCAGCAGGCCGGTGCCCACGATGCCGAGCGCGAACAGTGCCGAAGCGAACGGCCCGGCCAGCGGCTTCAGGGCACTGGCCGCGTCGGCGGCGGTCTGGATCTGGGTGACGCCGTGGGCGTGCAGCACCGCGCCGGCGGTGAGCATGATGAAGAATGCCACCACGTTGGAATAGACCATGCCTACGTCGGTATCGAAGCGGATGCGCGCGAAGGCTTCCGCCGCCTGCTCGGGCGCCATGGTCAGCGGCGACTGCGCCGCGTCTACCTCCTCTTCCTCGGCCTCTTCCGAGGCCTGCCAGAAGAACAGGTACGGGCTGATGGTAGTGCCGAACACCGCCACCACCGTCACCAGATAGTCGTGCCAGGCCATGCCGCGCGGGATCAGCGAGCGCCACACCTCTCCCCACGGTACGTCCACCACGAAGACCGTTGCCACGTAGGCGAACAGACTCAGCGTCATCGCCTTCAGGAGCGGCGCGTAGCGCGGGAATGGAATGACCACTTCCAGCAGCAGAGACAGCAGGGCGAAACCCAATGCATACAGCACCGGCGGGCCGCCCAGCAGCAGGCGCATCGCCGCGCCCATGGCGCCGATGTCGGCGGCCAGGTTGATCACGTTCGCTGCCAGCAGCAGCGAGACCAGCCCCATCAGTACCGGGCGCGGAAAATGCAGCCGCATGTTCGCCGCCAGGCCGCGGCCGGTGACGCGGCCGATATGCGCGCTCACCGTCTGGATGCCGATCATCAGCGGCAGTGTGAACGCCGTGGTCCACAACGCACCGTAGCCGAACTGCGCACCCGCCTGCGAATAGGTGGCGATGCCGCTGGGGTCGTCATCGGCCGCTCCGGTAATCAGGCCCGCGCCGAGCCGGCGCAGCCAGTGGCGAGGCTTCGGTGGCGTGACGTCGGAGGGCATGGCGCTCATGGGGGCGAGTCGGTGAATGGCTGCCCATCTATAGCCGCGGCTGACACGGGCGTATTGATGGCGATCAAGCGGCCGATGCGGCCTCGGTATCGTGTTCCGCCAACCAACGGCAGCGCCGCTCGGTGATCTCGTCCATCGGGAAACAGCATTCGATATGCAGCTCGTCCAGCGTCACGTCGCGCGGCGTGCCGAAGGTGGTGATGGTGGAGAAGAAGTTCAGCCGCTCGCCGCCCTCGCCCCGCAGCACCGTAGTCATCAGCGGCGACGGTGCGGCGGAGAGGTCGCGCGTCCGCCAGCTGGCCGGCACGCCGGGATAGCTCAGCACCTCGTCCAGCAGCTCGCGCGCCTTCGCATCGGACGGTGCCGCCGCCACTTCATTGTGCAGGTGGCGCACGATGCTTTCGGCGATCTCTTCCCAGTTGACCACCGCCTGGCGGAAGTCGTCCGGGTCGAACATCTGCCGCAGCATGTTGGTGTGCTTGCTGGGCTGGCCGCGCATCACGTAATCGCCCACGCGCGCCGCGGCCCGGTTGGCGGCCAGTACGTCCCAGTGGCGATTGAGCAGGAAGGCCGGGTACGGCTCCTGCTGCCGCAGGATGGCATCGATCGCGCCGCGGATCTGCGCCATGGCCGGCGTCGCCAGCTCGCTTTCCGGGTACTTCGGCGCGAAGCCCGCGGCGACCAGCAGCGTGTTGCGTTCGCGCAGCGGCATGCCCAGCGCATCAGCCAGCCGCGCCAGCATTTCGCGACTAGCCTGGGCCTTGCCGGTTTCCACGCAGCTGAGGTGGCGCGCGGAGACATCCGCTTCCAGCGCCAGGTCCAGCTGACTCAGGCGGCGCGCGGCACGCCATTCGCGCAACAGGGAACCCACCGCGGAAGCGGGTGTGACTTTCGACAGGGGCGGGTGGGCGCGATTCACGGAGCGGAGCATACGGCGGACCCGGCAGCGAAACCATGACCTGGGAGATCAAGAAGACATGACCTCCCAGGTCATTGCCGCCATGCAGGCCGGAGCGAATGATCGCCGCCCATCGGCTCCATCCGTTTCCCCAAACTCCCACACCCGGAGAACACCGCCATGCATCGCAGACAGTTCCTTGGCCTCGCGGCCGGCACCCTGGCCGCCGGCGCGCTCGCCGCCTGCGCTCCCCGCGCCGCGCAGAAAGCCATCGCCGCCGCAGGCGGCAACACCGGCAAGCTGGACAACGGCGCCGCCGCCTTCAACGCCGCGCGCCGCTTCGCCAGCAACCGCTTCGGCGAGATCGCCTACGTGGAGCGCGGCAGCGGCCCGGCCGCGCTGTTCCTGCATGGCTTCCCGCTCAACGGCTACCAATGGCGCGGCGCCATCGACCGCCTCTCGCCCTACCGCCGCTGCGTGGCGCCCGACTCCATGGGCCTGGGCTACACCCGCCCCGCGCCGGGCCAGGGCGTGACGCCGGCCGACCAGGTGCAGATGCTCACCACCCTGCTCGACCAGTTGCACATCGACACCGTGGACATCGTCGCCAACGACAGCGGCGGCGCCATCGCGCAGCTGTTCATGACCACTCACCCCGAGCGCGTGCGCACCGTGCTGCTCACCAACTGTGATGTCGAGCCGGACAGCCCGCCACCGGCCGTCGGCCCGGTGATCGAAGCTGCCCGCCGTGGTCGCTTCGCCGACGAGTGGCTGGTGCCCAATGTCGTCGACAAGAACTTCGCCCGTTCGCCCAAGGGCCTGGGCGGCTCCACGTTCACCTATCCGCAGCGCATGGCCGACGAAACCTTCGACATGTACCTGCAACCCATCATCGCCACGCCACAGCGCAAGGCCCTGGCCGACGCCTACGCGCTCGGCCTCACCCCCAACCCGCTGGCCGGCGTCGAGCCGCTGCTGAAGAAGAGCACCATTCCGACGCGCATTATCTGGGGCACCGGTGACACGATCTTCGCCGCGAGCGACCCCGGCTATCTCGACAAGACACTCGGCAACTCCAAGGGCGTGCGCATGATCGAAGGCGCGAACCTGTTCTTCCCCGAGGAATTCCCGGACGTGATTGCGGAGGAAGCGAGAAAGCTGTGGGGCGTCTGATGCTGTGCGCTGTTCGCGACGCTCGACCTAAACCAGCATGCCCCGCCACGGCACGAATCCCCCCAGCAGGCCGCCCAACTGGATCAGCAGCACGCCCAGGCCCAACAGGCCAAGTAGTTGGCCATGCAGCAACAGCAGTAGCAAGGGCGGTGATGTCGCAATGAGCGACTGACGGCTGACACACCTGACCCACCTACACGCCGCCATAGCAACCAGCGGCGTAGCCTGCGCCCATGGCTACGCCCCGTGAACAGCTCCAGTCGATGCTCGACGGCATCGCGCAACAGGTTCCCCACCTGCTGCGCGAGACGTCCGACCGCGACGAATTCTGGACCGCCTTCGCCACCCTCACCGACCCGCCGCTCGCCGCGGCGGGGCCGGAGGATTTCGATTGGGTGAGCGCGCGGATTACGGAGATGCTCGCGGCGTGCGGGGTGACGCCGCCGGAGGCGTGAGGCAGGACCGTATCGCGTCCGAGCGTCTTACGACCGGCGCTATCCGCACGGCTTCGGTACGGGGCATTTCCGCAGGTGAGCGTTCGCGTCCAGACCAAATACGGCGTGGGAGGTATCCCGGAAGCGTCCCGTCGCCAAAGCCTCCGCATACACGGCGGATGAAGGCATCCTCATCGGCAACAGCCTGTGCTGCTTAAGGCGCCAAGCCCTCATGCCAGGCTTTCTCGAATTCCCGCCGTTCGATCCGCATCGCCACGAACTCCGGGTCCGCGTCGATTTCCGCCAAGGTCGGCGCCAGACCTTCGCACAGCTCGGCCTCGGCTTCGGCGAACCGTGGCCCGGCCAGCGTCATCCGTCCATCCGCGAACCGTTCCACCCGCCGGCGCTCGACGCGATCCGGGCCGATCTCCAGGTAAATCGCGGCGGGCAAGGTCATGCCCATGCCCTTCCACAAGACCTTGAGATATTCCATGGACATTACTGCACCTTTCCGTCGGCATCGAAGACCGTGCCGTAGCAGATATCCGTCTTGCCGTAGGTATGCGCGTCCTCACCCATCGGAATACCCTCACAGCGCGTGCCCGGCTCGTCCTTGGAAGCGTACTCCTTCCAGCGCACCGCCCGGCGGTCCGCCAGCACGATCCAGTAAACCGGGACATCGCCTTCCTCGACCATGACCGCATCGCGCAGAAGCGACGGGTCGCGCTTGAGTTCCGGCAACTTGCCGAGGCTGGCCATCTGCGTCTGGAACTGAGCGGCGGTCGCCCGGTTCAGCCGGCTCCAGCCCCGATGGCTGATGCGGAACGGCACGTTCGGGTGGTCGTTCATCCGACTCAGCAAGGCGGGCGAGGACTGCGCCAGCGTGAGCTGCTGCGCCATGCGATTCGCATCCGCGGGATGCGCCAGCGCTTTGCCACGAATGTCCAGGCGCGCGGACAGGGTCAGGTTCTTCGGACTGTCGGGCAGGCGCATGTCCACATCGAGCTGTGGCCCCTGCCAATCCACCGGATCCATCTCGTCGACGTCGAAATGCTTCGAGAGCGCGGCGAAGGCATCGGGCATCCTCGCCTCGGTGCGGAAGCGGCCGATATCCGCCGCCAACCCGCCGTCCAGCAAATCGGCCCACTCATCATCGCGGAGATGCTTGTCTTCCAGACGCTCCTTGTTGGTCGACTCTTCCGGCAGCATGGCGCCCACGGCCAGCGGCAACTCGACCGCGTAAGTTGGCTCGTCGTCCGCGTTCTTCCACGGCAGCATCAGATACGACTGCGAGCGTGACGACCACTCCTGCTTCGAGCCATCGGCGAACGTCGCCCTGATCCGGATGCCCGGATAGTCATCCGTGTGCCAGTGGCGAACGATGCCGCGCGTGGCGGCCGCGGCCAGCGCCGATGGTTCGCGGAACGTCTCGCGCCATGCGCGCACCTTCGCCGCGACAGGCGATGACGGTGGCGCGATATCGGGCAACAGGCCATCCAGATGGCGCTGCAGCTGTGCGGCGGCGGGCCGCAACAGTTCGGGATCGAGGGCCGTCCGCACCGGCGCCCGCAACGCCGCAGCGAGTCGCGCAACCTGGTCGGCGGAAACCGTCCGTTCCGGGATGACCGCTTTCACATGGCGCTCGCCGCGTCCCTGGCTTTGGTTGCCGCTCAGGCGATAGCCCGCGCCGTCCTTCTCGATCGCCAACTGCGTGCAGAAGGGTGAATCCGGATTCAACCCACCCCAGCGCGAATCGATCTCGATGCGGGTGACTTCCGGCGCGGACTGGGCCGGGGTCGCGCTCATCCACGAAAGCCCGGCGAACAGAGCCATCCAGACATGGCCACGGAAACGCTTGGTCACTTTCCTTTCCCCTGTTCGAATGCTTACGCGGCACCGGCATCGCGATGCCACTGCCTTTGGACACTACGCAAGCGATGGCTCTACTTGTGTGTCCTCCTGCCCCACGCATGTATCACGCTCAAGCCCCTTCCACCTTCACCCCAGCCGCCTTGGCGAAGGCCAACACCATGGCCTCCCCCTCGGGCTTCAGATCGCAGCGCCGGAAGAACCATGCGCAACGCGGCGTGAAGTACAGAAAACAGCGCGTTTCCGTCAGCCAGACCCTCGCCATGCCGGTCCATAGCACGCGTGCCTGGATCGACCGGGACTGGCAGGTCACCGCCTCGGCATCGAAGGTGAACGTCGACGGGCCTTCGCGTTTCAAGGCCTGCATGATCTTCCGTGCCTGCAAGGCCACCAGGAGCGGGCACATCGCGACGAGCCAGACCCCGCCAGCGATCAGGCCGCACCACCAGGGCGCGGACACCGACGAGGCGACGCCCACGATGACCGCCATCAGCAGCATCCAGCCGTAGGCGGAAGGCCTGGCCAGCCACAGTTGCATGACCGCGCCATAAGTGTCCCGGAACGCCCGGCTCGGCGTGATCGAAAAGGTGTCGCTCATGTTTGCCCCCTGCATGCCATGCCAACCAGCGCGTGCCGAACTACCCCTTGGCGCCGCGCGATCAATCGTAACCGTAGCCGCCCCTGGGTCGTGTCATCCAGAGCAGGCTGACGTAGCCGGCGACCAGGCCACCGAGCACCGCGGCCAGCACCGCGAAGGTTTCGCCCCTCCCATGTACGCCGGCCGCGTAGCTGCCCAGCAAGCCGAGACCGGCCAATACCGACTGGACAGCGAGCGACCGCGCGGCCGCCGAGCGCAGGCCTGCCTTCGTCTGCTTTTCCTCGGCGTGCAGCCCGCGCAGAAGCCGCAACCAATCGCCTCCTGTGAGGGCGAAGCCCAGCAGGGAGCCGGGATGCACAGAGAACACGAACCAGATGGCAAAGCCCGCGAACAGCAGCGCGTACATCATGGGGTTTTCCCTCCTGCGGCCTCGCGGCCGGCGAGCCAGTCATCCGCCAGCCGCGGCAGCACCGATGCCGCCGTTCCGCGCACGAAGCGAAATCCATCCGGCACCGCCTGCGGTTCCGGCGATACCAGCAGCTTGTCGGCATGCCGCGGCGCGCTGTCGACCAGGCCTGCGGCCGGAAACACCGTCAGCGAGGTGCCCACGACCAGGAAGCGATTGGCTTCGCCCACCAGCGCGTGGCATTCGTCCATGAAGCGCACACTCTCGCCGAACCACACGATGTCCGGCCGCAACTGGCTGCCCTTCTCGCAGCAATCGCCCAACGCGATGTCCGGCTGGCGCCATGGGTAGACCAGGCTGGCATCCGCCGTACTGCGCGCCTTGAGAATTTCGCCATGCACGTGGATCACGCGCGATGAACCGGCACGTTCGTGCAAGTCGTCCACGTTCTGCGTAATGACGGTTACGTCGAAGCGTTCTTCCAGCGAAGCGATGGCACGGTGCGCCGCATTCGGCTCCGCCGCCAGCACCGCACGCCGCCGCTCGTTGTAGAACGCCAGCACCGCCTCCGGATCGCGCCGCCAGCCGGCGGGCGAAGCGACGTCCTCGATGTCGTACTGCCGCCACAGGCCGCCCATGTCGCGGAAGGTCTTCAGCCCGCTTTCGGCGCTGACGCCGGCGCCGGTGAAGACGACGATCTTGGTGGTCATGCCGGCATGTCCCCATGCAATTCCTGCCGATGGTCAGGGGACTCCGGCGACGGCGTCGTCATTACGGCTATTCGAACCGTGCGCCACCAAGCCACCTAGCTGTTCCCCAGCACGTTCAAGATCACCATGGCCAGGACGAGCACGCCAAGCGTTACGCCGACCGCCACCAACAACCGCGTCCCACGCGGAAACGCCGCCATCATCAGAAAGGCCAGCGCCACCTGGTAGTGCCCCATCGGCCGCTCCCCCGCCGACCATGGCTGCATCACGCACAGGTAGCCGGCGACGAATAGCACGATGCCCAGCCGCATGGCGGTTGTGAGGCTCCAGCTCTTGGATAGGCCCCTCATTTCGTCTCCCCTATCGCCGGCGAAATTCCGCGCGGATCGCTGCAATGCATTGCCGGCGGTCGACGATAACGCGCGACCGAGCTTCCTTGAACTCCACCGAATCCCGACGCGATAACCCGGCAAGGCAACGCGCGGGCCGCACAAACCACGGCTGGCCGGCGCCGGTGCACTCAAGTATCCGTCGAAATATCGTCCCAGGCCTGATTCATGTACCGGGTCAGCCAGTTGAGCGCGTAGTGCCGTTCCATCGCTACGCCGGGCATCAGCTCCGCGGGCGCCGGTTGCCGCTTGATCCGCGCATCGACCACCGCCCAATGGTAGCGGTAGATCAGGTCGGCTTCGTCCAGGATCTCAGCCAGCGGGCGCAGGCTGGCGTCCGCGATGAATGCCTCGGTACTGCGCTCTTTCATCTGCTCCACCGCATAGCCGACGTCGCAGATGTGCGTGGGCTTGCCCAGCGCATCGACGTAACCCAGTGCCCATAGCAGCACCCAGGCGGCTTCGTAGCGCCAGCAGAACTGGATGCGGTCGTGCTCGGATGGCGCGGGATGGGCGACGAAGGCGGTTTCTTTCGGCGTGAAGTGCGGCGCCAGGCCGTAGTCTTCGACAATCCGCTCCACGATCTCCTGCTCCAGGCCTTCGCCTTTCACCGCGACGAGCAACAGGCACAAGGCGCGAAGCGCGATCTCTTCCTTGCTGCGTGCCTCGATCTCCGCTTCCGATTCGATCATCGGCAGATACCGATTGATGGGCACGGCCTCACGTTCGAGGCGGACTTCCGAACGGGCCTTGCGCTGTTGGGCTTCCTGGCTCATGGACTTTCCTTGGTGGGCAATCGGGGTGGCAATCGGGGTGGGCGACCGCGGCGGTCAACCGGCGGCGGAGCATTATCCCAGAGCCTGCTTACTTGCCCGCCTGCAACGCTGGCAACGCCATCGTCCGGAACATGCCATCGATCTCGTCGATGCTGAGGGCCGGGCGTTCCTCCAGCCACCAGGCGAGCAGGCCCTGGAACGCGCCGGCGAGGAAACGCGCCACGGGCTCGCCGCGCCGGAGGGCGGTGCGCGAGGCGGCGGGCGGTTGCGCAACCACCTCCGCGCGCATCAGTTCGATCAGGAGCATCTGCAACTGCCGCAGCACCGCGGCGCCGCTGCGCTTGCCGACCATCACGCGAAACACCTCGCGGTGGGCACCCGCGTGCTCGAACAAGGCGCGGCTGAACGCCAGCGGCTGACCGGGCGCACGGGCGCGGGCCTCGCGCTGGCGCTGCACCAGTTGTTCGCGCAGCGGGCCGAAGCCGCTGAGCAGCAGTTCTTCCTTGTTCTGGAAGTGCGCGTAGAAGGTGGCGCGGCCGACGTCCGCGCGATCGATGATCCGCTGGACCGTCAGGTTCTCGAAGCCTTCTTCCCGCACCAGTGCCAGCAACGCCTCGTGCAGCCGCTGCTGGGTGCGGCGCACTCGCCGATCTTCGCGTTCGGGCATCGCGTCTTCTCTCCGTTGTCGAACAACGCGCGGCGCTTTGTTCGGTTCGGAACAGCACGCGCCGGTTCGTGCTGGGCGAAACCGTTCGCGCCTTCCACCATCGCGGCTGCCGAACGTCCGTCCGATACCGGACATGTTGTTCCACATCGAGGTACGCGTCCATGACCCGAATTCACCCCCATCGTCTCCAGCCTGGACACCGCCCACGGGTGGGCGAGCTGCGCACGCTGGATGGGGCGTCCATCGCCCTGCCGGATGTCCACCGCGTCGTGCACCTGCAGTTCCGGCGCTTCGCCGGCTGCCCGGTCTGCAAGCTGCATCTGCGCTCCTTCGTGCAGCGTCATGCCGAACTGGAAGCCGCCGGCATCCTGGAGGTCGCGGTGTTCCATTCCAGCGAAGAAACGCTGCGGCAGCATCAGTCGGGGTTGCCGTTCGCACTCGTCGCCGACCCCGGCATGGCGCTCTATCGGGCATTCGGCGTGGAACGCTCGCTCCGCTCAGTGCTCGATCCGCGCGCCTGGCGCGCCATCGCGCGCGGGCTGTCCGCATTCGGCGCGGGCCGCCGGCCCGGCGAAGACGCGCTGGGCCTGCCGGCGGATTTCCTGATCGGCCGTTGCGGCCGGGTGCTGGCCTGCAAATACGGCGAGCATGCGGACGATCAATGGTCGGTGGACGAGGTGCTGGCGATCGCGGAAAGCTTTCGCGGGCGCCACGCCAAGACCACGGTGGGCGCGTTCCTGCAGGAGCTGGCGCATGACCGCTGAGCGTCTCTCGGCCAACGACTCGATGACGCGCGCCCTGCGGCCTTCCCTGTGGCTGCTGGCGCTTACCAGCGTGCATCACGCATACGGTGCACTAGCTTTCGACACGCCCTGGCGCTGGCATGTCGTGCCCGTCGCCGTCGTTGCCGCCGTCGCGCTGATGCTCGCTGCATCCTTGGCCCGGCGAACCGAAGGCCGGGCCGCCCGGACGGCCATGGCCGCGTTCGCCCTGCTCGACCTGCTGCTGCCCGGCGTCGGCATCGGGCTGTTCGAAGGTCTCTACAACCACGTATTGAAGAACGTGCTGTTCTTCGGCGGCGCCACGACACGCACCATGAACATGCTGTTCCCGCCCCCCACCTACGAATGGCCGCACGACGTTGTCTTCGAAGCGACCGGCATCGCGCAGGGTGCGCTCGGCCTGCTGGTGCTATGGCGCTGGTACACGCTGGTGCGCAACGGGAAGCGGGGCGACCGTCCGGCCACGGCGCTTCAGGAACATTGACCCCGGTCCGGGTGATCGACACGTGCGCAGGCAAGGCCGTGCCGATCGAAGTTCAGCGTGGGCTTTGTCCGGACACCGCCTGCGCTGTCCGGCCCGCTGTCCGGCCACCTCCGCCATCTGTCCGCGGACACGAGGCGCGCTACGCGACATCTTCGAAGAAATGGCTTTGGACGGCCATTTGCAGGCCATCGCCATCGTTGGCACGCCCCTTGCGATATCTCTCTCGAAAGCCTCAATCACTACTGCAAGGAGAGATGTCATGAAGTTCGAGACCCTGATGCTGCAAGGCTTCTTTGCCGCCGGCCTGCTGGTCTGCGCCCTGGTCCTGGGGGGCATGCTGACCACGCACGCTTCCGCGCCCGAGTCGGTCGCCGCCAACACCGCCACCACCGCCAGCCGCTGAGCGGAGCCACCTTCGATGCGATTCGCTCCCCGTGTTGCCGGCGCGCTGCTGCTTGCCCTTGCCTGCGCGCCGGCCTTCGCCGGCGACGTGCTGCCCATTCCGCCGTCGGGCGTGATCGGCACGAACGATGCGATGCTGGCACCCGAATACTGGATCGCCCGCGCCGGTACGCCGGACCGCGTGATCCTCGACAAGGCCGCGATCGAGGCGCTGAACGCGCGTCTGTTCGCCAGCGATCCGAACATGTACGACCTGTCGAAGCTCGGCGCCGAATTGCCGAAGGCGCAGATCGAACAGTGGATCGGCAAGATCGGCAAGCTGCCGGCCAAGCCCTTGTTCGATACCCGCGACCAGCCGGTGCCGAAAACGGCGATCGATGCCGTCGTCGCCAACCAGGCCCTGGATGCCATCCCGTCGCGCGTGACGCCTCGCTACGGTCTGGTCGTGCGCCGCGTGTCGATGCGCAACTTTCCCTCGGCCCTGCGCATCTTCCCCGGCAAGGGCCTGCAGGATTTCGAGCAGTTCCAGGAAAGCACGGTGTTCCCCGGCGATCCGGTCGCCGTCGTGCACACCAGCACGGACGGCGCATGGTTCTTCGTGGTGAGTCCACGCTACGCCGCCTGGGTGGAAGCGTCCGCGATCGCCACCGGCACGCGCGACGAAGTGCTGGCTTACGCCGCCAAGGCGCCGTATCGCGTGATCACCGGCGACAAGCTGCGCACGGTGTACACGCCGGAGGCGCCGGAGGTGTCGGAAACGCAGCTGGACATGGGCCTGCGCCTTCCGTTGGCCGAGCTTCCGCCGGACCAGCCCGTCAACGGGCAAGGGCCTTACGAAGCCTGGACGCTGTCGCTGCCCACCCATGCGGCCGACGGCTCGCTGCGGCTGCAACCGGCCCTGCTCCAGCGCAAGCTGGACAGCGCCCCGGACTATCTGCCGCTGACCCGCGCCAACCTGATCCGCCAGGCCTTCAAGTTCCTCGGCGAGCGCTACGGTTGGGGACACCTCTACAACGGCCGCGACTGCAGCGGCTTCGTCTCCGACGTGTATCGCAGCATGGGCGTACAACTGCCGCGCAACAGCGGCGACCAGGCCAAGAGCCCGGCATTGAAGCATCGCCTGTTCGGGCCCGGCGACAGCCACGGGGCCCGCTTGCGTGCGCTGGCCGACGCGCAGGTCGGCGATCTGATCTATATCCCCGGCCACGTCATGATGTTCCTCGGCCGCGTGGACGGCGAGCCGTACGTGATCCAGGACGTGGGCGGGCTGGTGTTCCGCGATGGCGAGGGCAAGATGCGCTGGACCAAGACCAACGAAGTTTCGGTCACGCCGCTGCTGCCCCTGCTGGTGGACGACAAGCTCTCCTATGTCGATGCCATGACGAGCCTGGTCAGCATCCGCCCCTGAAAGGGAAAGGCCCGCATCGCGCGGGCCTTTCGGGTACTCAGTGGATTTCCGCGTAGCTCACCGGGAGCCAGCGGTAGCCGGCACCGTCCGTCGCCACGTGGCCGATGCCAGGAAACGAGACGTGGGCACCGGCCACCAGATAGCCGTTCTTCGCCGCGTCCGCCAATACGCGCTCGCGCACCTTCTCCGCCGAAGCGCTGTCGCTGTCGAACTTGATGACCACATCCGGATGCGCGAACTGCACCGCCTGCACGTGCAGCGTGTCGCCCCACACCAGCAGCTTCTGGCCCTTGCTCTCGATGACATAGCCGGTGTGGCCCGGCGTATGGCCGCTGAGGCTCATGGAGCGGATGCCCGGCACCACTTCGCCGTCGGCGGCGATCGGCTTGAAATGGCCCGACTTCACGTACGGCCCCAGCGCCTTCTGCGCGATGTCGAAGAACGACTGTGCGTCGGCCGGTGCCTTGTCGCGCTGCGCCTTGCTCAGCCAGAAGTCCGCGTCGGCCTTGCCGGCGCGCACGGTGGCGTTAGGGAACACGGGTTTGCCGTCGGCGGCGACCAGGCCGCCGAGGTGGTCCAGGTGCATATGGGTGAGGTAGATCTCGTCGATCTGCTCGGGTGAGTAACCGGCAGCCTTGATGCGGCCGGCCAGCTTGCCGAGATCGCTGCCCATGAAGTTGCCGGCGCCGGTGTCGATCAGCACCAGTTTGCTGCCCGTGTTCACCAGATAGCCGTTGAAGCTCCACTCATAGGCAGGCGGCAGGTCGGCCGCCTTCAGCGACTGCTGGATGGTCTGCGCCTTGCCAGGATCCAGCAACTCGTTGGCGTCCATGACGTGCGTGCCGTCGGACAGCGCGGTCACTTCGACGTCACCGAGCATCATGCGGTAGTAGCCCGGCGCACTGGTCTTGGCCATCGGGGCGGCGGCGTGCGCGGCGGCCATGCCGGCGATCAGCAAGGCGGCAGCGAAGGCGGTGCGGGCGAAGGTGGAACTCGTGCTCATCGTTGGTTCCTGGTCGTGAGGGATGAAGCCTGCCCGCGGCAAGGCCGCGGGCAGGATCGCTGCGACATGGGCGCGCTTGCGCGCGCTTCAACTCCCCCGATCGGGTAAACCGCGCCCGGCGTGCGCATGCGCACGGCCAGCGCCCGTCACCGCGGCGGGCGCCAGGGTTTCGCACGGATTCAAAAGACTGCTGCCGGCCCGCGCGGGATGAAGGCATGTCGATGGGGCCTGGCGAACGATGCGAGGTGTCGGGCGATGGCCCCATCACGCCGGCTCCTTATTGCCGACGCGGCTGATCGCGTGTCCGCGCTGCTGTCCGAACGATCGTGTCCACCTGTCCGCGGACAGCTTTCCCTGCTGCGGGTCAATCGCAGGAATGGCTCAACCGCGCCGTTTGCGGGCCGTCGGAAGGGTTGGCACGCCCCTTGCGATATCTCCCTCGAAAGGCTCAATCACTCACGCAAGGAGAGACGTCATGAAATTCGAGAACCTGATGCTGCAGGGTTTCTTCGCCGCCGGTCTGCTGGTCTGCGCCCTGTTCCTGGGCAACATGCTGACCACCCACGCCTCGGCGCCGCAATCGGTCGTGTCCAACGCTGCGGTGCACGCCAGCCGCTGATCGGTGGGCGCCTGCGGGGGCGCGTTTAAACCTTGCCGCGCCACCCGGCATCCGACGGGGACTGCATAGCGCAGACGACCCGCGAAGGATGGATCGAACATGCCGCACCCATGGAAGCACCGATCCGGCCGGTGGCGCCCGGTCCTGGCCATCCTGGCCGCGCTTGCCGCCAGCCCCGTCATGGCCGCCTGCGGCGACTGCGCCGCCATTGCTCACCGTTTCGCGACGGAGCAGCGATTCAACGGCGTGGTACTGGTGGGCCGCGGTTCGCAGGTGGATTACGTCGAAAGTTTCGGTACGGCCGATGCCAGCACGCAGCGGGTGCTGACCGCCGACACGCCGTTCGAAGCGGGCTCGATCTCCAAGTGGATCGCTGCGATGGTCGTCATGCGGCTGGTCCAGCAGGGTGAGCTGTCGCTGGACGAACCGATCGCCACTTACCTTCCGGAGTACCGGCGCGACAACGGCAGCAGGCTCACCCTCCGCACGCTGATGAGCCACGGCAGCGGCGTTCCCAACGACATCGATGCCGCGATCAAGCGCGATCCTTCCACGCGTACGTTGTCGTTGGACAACACCGAAGCCGTGCGCCGCTTCGCCAGCGGCGACCTGCGCTTCGCGCCGGGCACGGACTGGGATTACTCACATTCCAACTGGCTATTGGTGAAGGCCATCGTCGAGAAGATCAGCGGGCAGAGCTACACCACGCTCGTGCAAGGCTACCTCGTCCAGCCGCTCGCGCTTCGCCACAGCGGCGTGTACAGCGGAAGCTCGGCGGCCGTGCCGGGCATGGCGCTCGGCTACAAGCAGCTCATGCCGCAACCCGAGCCGCTCGACAAGCCGATATCGAATTTCATGACGCTCGCCGGCGGCTTCTACACCAGCGCCAACGATCTGTTCGCCCTGATGGACGGCCTGTTCGCCGGCAAGCTCCTGTCACCCGAAACTACGCGCACGCTGATGACCGTGGAACGCCCCGCGCAAAACTACGCCCTCGGCGGCCGCACCAAGACGCTGCCATTCGCCGGCAAGAACCACCCCGTCGCCTGGGAGTACGGCTCCAACGGCGCCTACCGCGTACTCGTCTGGCGCACCCTGGACGATGCCCACAGCGTCGTGGTGATGAACAACACCAGCTTCGACCACATGAAGATCGGCGACCTGGCGACGGCGTTGATGGAAGCGAGTTATCGCTAGGGCGTGCCGGCCGCGATTCGTTTCAGTTCCTCCACTGAGTTCGCCGCACCAATCTCAGCGCGCATTCGCTCACCGGGCGCGCGAATGCTCGCCATTGTCGTGGCGCATCGACGCGGCTTCGTTGCAACGCTTTCGCGAGCACCCGCCCCTCATCCCGCCTTCTCTCCCACGGGGACTACCTTCGGGTCGCCCGGAGGGGAGAAGGAGAAGTGCGGTACCGCGGCACGCCGCCAACCAGAAAACGAGAGCGAGGCGAAGCCGATGCTCCGTGTGGCTCTTGCTCTGCCGGGTTCCCTTCGCGGCGGTGAGGGCTGGACGATCAGGCCGCCGCAGGCGGGCGGGGACAGGACGTCCCCGCCTTTTCGATTCGGGCAGGGATGCCCGATCGAAAAGCCCGGCCAGCCCTCAACGCACCCGCAGCAGCGAAGGCTGCGGAGGGCGCCGCGCAGGGGGCCCTTCTTCTTGGTTACTTCTTCTTGGGCAAGCAAGAAGAAGTAACTCGCTCTCCGGCAGGAGAGCGAAACCCTCGCCCCGGAGGGGCGAGACAAGGCTGGCCACGAGGCGACAACCGAGCCGCATCGCCACTGGCTTCCGGCCTCCGCCGGAATGACGAGGATGAGAGGGCGAGGCGATCGTCAGCGCCCGACGTTGGGGTTCGCAAGCTCACCCCAACCTACAACAACCTAATCCCAAACGACCTCACCACCACCGCAAACACAACAAAACAAACCACCGTCACCACCGCACTCAACCCCAGCGCCGCCCAAAACCCGAACCGCGCCAGCAACCGCGGAAACAACAAAAACATCGGCAACGTCGGCACCACATACCAGAACGTATACCAGGCATGGTTGGCAATCTTCGCCATCGGCTGCTTCTCCACGTACAGCCAGATCAGAGCCAGGAACGTCACCAGCGGCAGGGAGGCGACCAGGGCGCCGAGGCGGTCGCTGCGCTTGGCGATCTCCGACACGGCCACCACCACGCCGGCGGTGATCAGGTACTTCACGATGAGCCAGGGCATGGCCGTTCCTCGCAGCGGAGTCGGGCCACCTTGCCGCCTCGTTTGGCCATCCGCAAGCGCCTGCTGTCGGTTGTCCCGTCGAAACGCGCGGTCGTGGCATATTCGGGCATCCCGCCTTCTCCCGCCGCGCGACGCGGCATCCAACCCTGCCACCGATGCGCTTCGGTCGAGGAATGCCCGTGAAGTCCATGCCACACCCCCGCACCAAGCCCCTCGCCTGCCGGAGCGGGCCGCGTGCGCTCATCCTCGCGCTTTCGGCGCTGTTCGCCGGCCACGCTGCGGCCATGGATGCCGCCCAGGCCGACCGGCGCGCGGCGGAGCTCGTCGCGCGCATGACCCTGCCGGAGAAGATCGCGCAGCTGCAGAGCTCGGCCCCGGCCATTCCACGGCTCGGCGTGCCGGCCTACGACTGGTGGAACGAAGGGCTGCACGGCTCGGCGCGCGCCGGCTACGCCACGGTCTTTCCGCAGGCCATCGGCCTGGCGGCGAGCTGGAACGACGGGCTGCTGCGGCAGGTCGGCGACGTCGTGTCCACCGAGGCGCGCGCCAAGTACAACCTCGCCGGCAAGGGCGATCATCCGCGCTACCACGGCCTGACCATCTGGTCGCCGAACATCAATATCTTCCGCGACCCGCGCTGGGGCCGCGGCCAGGAGACCTATGGCGAGGATCCGTTCCTCACCGGCACGCTGGCCACCGCCTTCGTGCGCGGCATCCAGGGCGATGACCCTGGCGTGCTGAAGGCGGCCGGCACGCCGAAGCATTTCGCCGTGCACAGCGGACCTGAAAAGGGCCGCCATGGCTTCGATGCGCGCGTGTCGCCGCACGATCTGGAAGACACCTACCTGCCCGCCTTCCGCATGGCCGTCACCCAAGGCCATGCCGCCTCGGTGATGTGCGCCTACAACGCGCTGGACGGAACGCCCGCCTGCGCTTCGCCGCTGCTGCTGCAGGAACGGCTGCGGCGCGATTGGCAGTTCACGGGCTACGTCGTGTCCGACTGCGACGCCGTGGACGACATGACCCAGTTCCACCGCTACAAGCCGGATAACGGCGGTTCGTCCGCTGCGTCGGTCGCCGCAGGCACGGACCTGGATTGCGGTGTCGCCTACGCGGCGCTGGGCGACGCCGTGCGCAAGGGGCAGATCGGCGAGGCGGCGATCGACCAGGCCGCCCGGCGGCTGTTCGCCGCACGCTACCGGATGGGCATGTTCGATGCGGACAACGGGCCGTACGCCAAGCTCGGCGCAGGGGACATCAGCTCCCGGGCGCATCGCACGCTTGCGTTGCAGGCGGCGCGCGAATCGATCGTCCTGCTGAAGAACGAACGCAGCACCTTGCCGCTCCAGGAGGGCAAGCGCATCGCCGTGATCGGCCCGAACGCCGATGCGCTGAACGTGCTGGAAGCGAACTACCACGGCACCGCCGTCCATCCGGTGACGCCGCTGGCGGGCATCGCCGGACAGTTCGGCGAGGCGCGCGTGACCTATGCCCAGGGTTCCACGCTGGCCGAAGGCGTGACGGTGCCGATCCCCTCCACCGCATTGCGCACCGGTACCGGCCGTGCGGAACCCGGACTGCGCGGCGAGTACTTCGCCTCCGGCGACATGGACGGCAAGCCTGCCCTGGTCCGCATCGATCGCCGCATCGATTTCGACTGGGACGAAGTCGCGCCCGCCGAAGGCCTCGACGCCAAGCGCTACGCGGTGCGCTGGACCGGCGAGCTGCTGCCGCCGGGTGCGGGGGACTACACCCTCAACCTGCACATCGATCGCTGTTTCGACTGCAAGGGGCATGATCCGGTTCGCCTGTTCGTCGACGGCAAGCAAGTGCTGGACGATCACGGCAAGGATTACGACCTCAACGTGCCGATGCATTTCGCCGACGCGAAACCGCATTCGATCCGCCTCGAGCTGCGCCATACCGGCGAGGACCAGGGCATCCGCCTGCAATGGGCCGCGCCGGCGGAAGCGCAGTTGCGCGAAGCGAAGGAGGCCATCGCCAAGGCCGATGCCGTCGTCGCCGTGGTGGGCCTGTCGCCCGACGTCGAGGGCGAGGAACTGCAGGTGAGCGTGCCGGGCTTTTCCGGCGGCGACCGCACCGAGCTGGCACTGCCGGCGCCGCAGCAGCGTCTGCTGGAAGCCGCGGCCGCGAGCGGCAAGCCGCTGGTGGTGGTGTTGACCAGCGGCAGCGCCGTGGCGCTGGCATGGGCCAAGCAGCACGCGGATGCGATCATGGCCGCGTGGTATCCGGGCGAAGCCGGCGGCCTCGCCATCGCCGATGTGCTCAGCGGGCATTACAACCCGGCCGGGCGGCTGCCGGTCACCTTCTATGCCTCGGCCAAGGACCTGCCCGCCTTCGACGACTACCGGATGGAAGGCCGCACTTATCGCTATTTCCGCGGCACGCCGTTGTTCGCTTTCGGCGACGGGCTGAGCTATACGCGCTTCGCCTACGACGCGACCAGGCTCTCCGCCACTACGCTCAAGGCCGGCGACAAACTGGGCGTGGACGTGCGCGTGCGCAACAGCGGCGACCGGGACGGCGACGAAGTCGTGCAGCTCTACCTCACCGCGCAGGACGCGCCGGCCGGCGCACCGCGCCATAGCCTGGTCGGCTTTTCGCGCGTGGCGTTTTCCGCGGGCGAGTCGAAGACGCTGCATTTCGAGATCGACCCGCGGCAGCTCAGCCAGGTGGATGCGCGGGGGCGCCGCCGCGTGATGGCGGGCAAGTACGCGCTGTTCGTCGGAGGCAGGCAGCCGGGCGCGAGCGATGCGGCGGCGACCTTCACGATCCAAGGCACGCAGGATCTGCCGCGCTGAGGTCACGGGCGGCGGTTGGCGTGCCCAAACGGCCCTACGCCTCCGCCGCCCTGCGCAGCCACGTCGCCGTCGCCTCGTCGGCCGGCACGAAGGCCTCGATGGCCAGTTCCTGCAGCATCACGTCCGTCGGCGTACCGAATACCGTCGTGGTGCTGAGCATCGACAGCACCGCATCGCCCACGTCCAGTTCCATCGGCACGGCGATGCGGCCCGCCGCGCCCACGGCGTAACCGTCTTCCAGCGGCGGCGCTGGATAACTTTGCAATTCCCGTAGCAACGCCATCAGCTGCGGGTCCTGGCTCGCGTCGACCTGGTGCCGCAGGCGCTCCAGCAGGTGGGCGCGCCACTGGGCAAGATTGCGGATGCGCGGCGCGAGGCCGGTGGGGTGCAAACTGGCGCGCAGCACGTTCACCGGCGACTTCGTCAAAGTTTCTGGCAGGCCGGCCATCAGGCGCGCGGCGGCGCGGTTGGCGGTGACCAGGTGCCAGTAGCGGTCGACTGCCAGCGCGGGATACGGCTCCATGCCCCTGAGCAGCAGTTCGATGGTATGGCGTACCGCGTCGAGGGCGGGATCGTCCAGCGCGCGTTCCGCATAGACCGGCGCGAAGCCAGCGGCGACCAGCAGCGCATTGCGCTCGCGCAGCGGAATATCCAGGTATTCCGCCAGGTGCAGGATCATGTCGCGGCTGGGCATGGCACGTCCGGATTCCACGAAGCTGAGATGGCGGGTGGAGATCTCCGCTTCCGTCGCCAGCTCCAGCTGGCTGAGGCGACGATGCCTGCGCCATTCGCGCAGCAGGTCGCCGACGGGACGCGTGGCGCTGGCAGTGGACTGCATGCGGTCTCCATGAGCGGAAAGGACATCGCACCGATATTCCCATGCAGTGCGATGCAGCGGGTGGGCCGGCAGTCACGCCGCCGGAATGTTGGGCTGCCACGGCGAAACGGGCGGCGCGTGGCCGCCCGATCGGTTTCTTTCAGGCGACCTGCGGGACTTTGTCGAGGAAGCCGAGCACCTGCCGGATACGGCCGTCGTCGAGCTGCGCGACGTCGAAGCCGATCACCAACGGTTCGTCCGCGCCCGGCGCGAAGAGGTGCCATTGGAAGCGGACCATGTCGTGGTGCGCATCCACCGGGCCGCCGAGGCGGAATACATGGCCGGGGAACATCGATTGCACGGCGGCGATGGTGGCATCGATAGTTTCCCAGCCGCAGGCTTGCACCATCGGATCGGTGTAGACGGCATGCTCGGCGTAGACCTCTTCGACCAGCGCGCGGCGGCGCAATGCGTCCGTCTCGTTCCAGCCCTGCAGATAGCGTTCGACGAGGGTACGGGTGGCGGTGTCGTTCATGGCGGTGCTCCTTGGTGGGTGTGCCGCCAGATTGCCGCCCGCCCCGCGCGGCGGCGATTACCTCGCAGGTAATGGGATGGCGGATGCCTGCCAAGGCGTGGCGGGCGACGCCGGAGCGCCGGACCTGCGGTGCGCGTGCTGCGTCAGACGGCGATCGTTGCGGGCGCGCGGTGACCGGCCCACTCCACGCGGTTCCTGCCGTGGTGTTTGGCACGGTAGAGCGCCGCGTCGGCGGCGGTGATCAGCGCATCGAAATCCATGTCTGCCGCGCCGGCCACGCCGACGCTGGTGGTGACGCCGATCTGCTCCCCGCTGTGCTGCGCCGGCGCGGCGGCGAGGCGGGAACGCACGCCTTCGGCGGCGACGATGGCCTGCGCCGCGTCGATGCCCGGCAGCACGAGCAGGAATTCCTCGCCGCCGTAGCGCCCCAGCAGTGCACCTTCCGGCAATTGCACCACGCGCACGATCTGCACGAAGTGACGCAGGACTTCGTCGCCGGCGTGATGGCCCCAGTTGTCGTTGATGGCCTTGAAGCGGTCCAGGTCCAGCAGCAGCACCGACGAGGTCTGCCCGCGCGCGCGGCAGGCTTCCACCGCGCGGCGGCCGTCTTCGATCACTGCGTTGCGGTTGCGCAGCCCGGTCAAGCCATCGGTGCGCGCCATGGTGCGCAAGTCGAGCGTCAGGCGTTCGGCCAGCAGTAGCGTAAAACCGGTGCTGACGAGGAAGGTACAGATGATCGCAAAGAGATAGTTGGCAGTGACCAGCTGCGTGGCGAGCAAGACTTGAGACGCCGTGCCGGGCGCCACCATCACCACCGAACGCAACAGGTAGAACGCCGCGTCCGCGGCGAATACCAAGGCGGTGAACATGCAGCTCACGCGCAGATCGCGCGGCGAGCGTCGCAGCAGCACCCAGATCATCCACGCATCCCACACCACGCTCTTGGCGCCGAACACGATCGCTTCCAGACTCTGGCTGGGCGGCACCAGCAGGAACAGCACCTGCAGGCCGAGGAAGGCCGCGGACAACAGCAGCGGCCAACGCCAGCGCAACGGATAGCGCACATGCACGGCGATGCCCATGAGCATCGCGGCGTTGGCGATGGCGATCAGTGCGTTGCCGACGATGGCGGAGAGAAAGGTGTCGCGTTCGTCCAGGCCCTGCGCGAGGCCGGCCAGCGTGATGATCCAGAATGCCGCGGCCCAGATGCGCAACGCGGGCATGCCGCGCAGCACCAGGCCGAGCAAGGTGAAACTGAGGGAAATCGTCGCCCCGACGGCCAGCCCCATGACGCCGAGCGTAAACAGATCAAGATGCATCGCCGCCCCCGCGCCGCGCCGGCGCCCCTGTGCAGACGACCGCATTATTACTTAGCGCGCGGCAGGAAGCCCGCGCTTTCTTAGCCGCGGTCAGGTCTTCACAAATCGCGCGTCATGAACACGCTGTTGGGATCGTCGACGTAGTCGGCGAAGGGCGCGCAGTACGTGAAGCCGTAGCTGGCGTATAGCCGTCTGGCCGGCTCGAACGCCGCCATCGACCCTGTCTCCAGACTAAGCGTTCGATAAGAACGGCGAGCAGCCTCATCCAGCAGGTAGCGCAGCATCGAAGCCGCCACGCCCTTGCGCCGGTGCGCTTCGGCGGTACGCATGGATTTGATTTCGCCGTGAGCGGGAGCGAGTTCTTTCAGGGCGCCGCATCCGAGCAGCGCCTCGCCATGCCACACAGTCCAGAAACTCACTTCGGGCCGGCGCAGGCCATCCAGGTCCAGCGCGTGAATGCTTTCCGGCGGCGAGTGGCGCGCCATGTCGCGCAGATGCTCGTGCAATAGGTCGATGATGCGCGGATCCGAGAGTTCGCGGTCGAGGCGGATGTCCATGGCGCTTGGGGAACGGCTACGGGGATGCAGCGATCCTAGCCAAGCGCGGGCCCCGGCGCCTAGGGCTCGCTTGACGGTCCACGCCGGCTGCGGCAGCTTTCGGCGGGTTTCCGCCGCGAGTGACTGCCTTGTCCCGATCCGGTTGCGTTTCCCTGTTCCGCTCCGCCCGCCATGGCCTGCTCCTGCTGCCTTTGGCCTGGCTGGCCGCCTGCGCGCCCCTGCCCGCGCGCAACCCCATGGC
Source organism: Dyella sp. BiH032 (assembly GCF_031954525.1). NCBI lineage: Bacteria > Pseudomonadati > Pseudomonadota > Gammaproteobacteria > Lysobacterales > Rhodanobacteraceae > Dyella > Dyella sp. BiH032. Next base: position 1,326,340 of record NZ_CP134867.1, on the reverse strand, counting down.
GAGCTGGGTGCCCTCGCCCAATCACGACATTCGCCGACCGGTGCTGATCGTGGTGCATTTCACCGACCAGAACTCGGTGCAGGAGAGCCTGCATACGCTGCGCACCGCCAACAGCGGCGGGCCCGTCAGCGCGCATTACCTGATCGGCGCCGACGGCGGCATCTACCAGCTCGTGGCCGACGAACAGCGCGCCTGGCACGCGGGCCCCGGGCGCTGGGGCACGATCACCGACGTCAACTCCGCCTCGATCGGCATCGAGCTGGACAACGACGGCCACTCGCCCTTCGCCCAGGCGCAGATCGACAGCCTGCTGCGCCTGCTGGCCGACCTCACCGCGCGTCTGCGCATTCCGCCGACCCAGGTGATCGGGCACGAGGACCTCGCCCCCGGACGGAAGGACGACCCGGGCCCGCTGTTCCCATGGAAGCAGTTGGCGGATGCGGGCTACGGCCTGTGGCCGCGAGGGCCATTGGTGAACCCGCCGGCCGGCTTCGACCCATGGATGGCGCTGGGGCTGGTCGGCTACTCGCTCGACAATCGGCCCGCCGCGGTGCGGTCGTTCCATCACCACTTCCGCGGCATGGATGGCGACACGCTCGACCTGGACGACCTGCGCGTGCTCTACGCGCTGGCGCGGCAGCTGGGCGCCACCGCGGCGCCCTGAGTCATCCGCCGCGTTCGCTGGTGATCTCGGCGCCTTCGCGCATCGCCTTGGTCACCGGCGTCTTGGCGACGATCTCCAGCAGGCGCTCCCACTGCTCATCGCTCAGCGGCTGGTCCGAATGCAGTACGCGATGGATGTGCAGCTTGCCTTCGTCGTCGCGGGTCAGGCTGAGCTCCGCGCGGAACTCACCCAGGTTCCAGCCCTTGCGCTGCGCGTACATGCGCAGCGTGATCGCCGTGCAGGCGGCCAGCGAGGAAAGATAGAGATCGAACGGCGCCGGCGCGGCGCCCTGCCCGCCGAGCGCCTTGGGCTCGTCGGTATCCAGCGCGAAATGGCCGGCCTGGATATGGTGCAGGTAGTCGGTGTCGGTAGAGACGACGGAGGCGGAGGCGACGCGGCTCATGCGGGTTTCCGTAGGTTGGGGTTCGCCCAGGGCTCACGACAACCTACGACATCCGTCGCGCTCAGGCGATGCCCAAACCGGTAATGCCGGTGATGGCATGGCCATCGAAACCGGCGAGGTCGGCGAAATGGCGGCCGCGTTCGGCGTAGTCGTGGAACTGGTCGAAGCTCGGGGCGCCGGGCGACAGCAGGATGCAGCCGCCGGGCGGCGTGAGCCCGCGCGCTTCGGCCACGGCGGCGTCCAGCTTGGCAACCTCCACCAGCGTCGTGGCGACCTTGGCCTGGCGCAGCGCCGCGGCGATGCGCGGGCCGTTGGCGCCGCTGCAGACAATGGCGTGAGGCGGGCGTGCCGCAACGGCGGCGACGAAGTCGGACCAGTCCAGGCCGCGGTCATGGCCTCCGGCCAGGACGGTCGTCTTGCGGCCATGCAGACTTTCCAATGCCGCCAGAGTGGCCTGCGGAGTGGTGCTGATGGAGTCGTTGATCCACAGCACGCCGTCGCGCTCGCCCAGCGGTTGCAGGCGGTGCGGCAGCGGGACGAACGTGGCCAGCGCGGGCGCAGCGGCGAGCGCGCCGTAGCCCATCGCTTCCAGCGCGGCGAGCGCGGCGCAGGCGTTGAGCGCGTTGTGCGCGCCTGGCGCGGATAGGCGATCCGCCTCGACGACGTTCCGCCCGCCGCGGCGGATGTAGCCGCCCGCCACGTGCCAGCCATCCGCCGTGCCGAACAGCAGGCGCGCCGGATGCGCGGCGGTCTTCTCCAGCAGGGAGGGCTGCAGCGCATTGACCAGCAGGCGTCGCGACGCATCCGCGAGCTTGAGCTTGTCGGCGACGTAGCGCTCGCGCGAGCCGTGCCAGTCCAGGTGTTCTTCGTAGAGGCTGGTGACGACGCCCAGGTCCAGCGGTCCGGCTTCGCCAGTCTGGAAGCTCGACAGCTCGATCGCCCACAGTTCGGCGGACTGGCCGAGCAATTCCAGCAACGGCATGCCGATGTTGCCGGCCAGCGCGGTGCGCACGCCCAGCGCGCGCGCCAGGTGCGCGAGCAGCGCGGTGGTGGTGCTCTTGCCCTTGGTGCCGGTGACGGCGATGACCTTGGCGTCCGGGTTCTCGCCGAACCACAGCGCGGTGCCGGAGGTGACCTTCAGGCCCGCCTCTTTCGCCGCCAGCAGCGCCGGCTTGTAGGCCGACACGCCCGGCGATTTCACCACGACGTCGAACGAGGCCAGGTCGATCGCGCCCGGCTCGCGGCCGTGCACGTCCAGCGCCGCATCGAAAGCCTGTGCGCCAGGGACTTCCGCCTCGCCGCAGAACAAGGTGAGCGGCAGCGCGGGCAGCCGCCCGCGCAGCGCCGCGATGGCGGCGCGCCCCTCGCGGCCGAAGCCCCAGATGGCGACGCGCTTGCCGGCCAGGTCAGCGATGCGCATGCGGCGGCTCAGGCGAAGAACTTCAGGGCGCCCTGCAGGCGGACCGGGATGCGCTGCTCGGGCGACGCTTCCAGCCACGGCTCGAGGGCCAGGGCGGAAGGGTCCAGCTGAGGCAGGATCTCGCTGCGGAAGCGCGCGACCAGCGCGTCCTCCTGCCATTCCGGACGCTGGCTCAACGCATACAGGGCCGCGCGCGCCTCGGCGCCCTCGCCCACGCATTCGAACGGCTTGTGGTCCTGGTATTCCAGCAGCGCATCAAAACCGGCGGCCTGGCTATCGTCGTCCAGCAGGTTGCGGCCAAAGATCTGCAACAGGCGCGGCTTGGGCAGGAACGGCGCCAGCGCGAGGAACACGAAGTGGCACTTCGGGCACTGCCCGCACCAGCGATCGGCTGGCTTGGGGCCGAGGATGCGGAAGTTGCGGTTGCAGCTGGAGAAGGCGTCGAAGTACGGCGTGAGCTTGGCGAACGCGCGGGTGACGGCCAGCTCCGAGTACGGGCGCAGCAGCGAGAAGTAATCCAGGTCGGCGGCAACTTGTGCATGCAGCCAGTCGCCGAGCAGCTGCTCGAAGGCGTAGCCCTTGCTCCACTGGTGGTTGACCAGCTGGCCGTCGTATTCGAGCGTGGCGGCCGAGGCGGAGCGCTCATTGGCGAAGGCGATGCTGTCGAAACCGTAGAGGATGGCGGCCAGCGCGAGGATCGCCGAATTCACGGCGGTCACCGGAATATGGCCGTTCCACGCGCCAACGCGATTGAGGTCGAACAACTGCGGCGCCAGCTCGCGCTGGATATTGAGCGTGGGCAGGCCGGTACGCGCGGCGCAGGCGGCAATCAGTTCCGAATTGCCGACCCACACGGCCGTGGCTTCGCCGCCGATGGACTTGATGGCTTCCACCGCGACCAGCGAATCCTTGCCGCCGCCGATCGGCACGAGCGTGCGCTTGGGCAGATGGAGCGCCGGAGCCGGCGCGGGCGCCGCGCCGCCGCGCGGGAAAGCGATACGGCCGCGCAGGTCCAGTCCGTTGCGATACGCGAATTCGGCCAGGCCGTTGAGATACAACGTGTCGAGCAGGTCAGCGGTAGCGTCGTCCAGCGGACCGCCGGCCACTTCGATGCGCGGCGGCACGCCGGCCTTGTAGTAGCTGACGCCGGCGACCAGATGCAGCAGCTTCAGCGCGCGGTCGAAGGCGGCGGCATGCGCGGCCGGCACGGCGGGCGCGTTCGGGAAGCGCACGCGCTCGACCATTTCCTCGCCGTGGTCGAAGGCATAGGCCAGCTCGGCCACGCCATCGGCATAGCTGCAGCGGACGAAGCGGAAGACCTGGGTGAGGCGGGGTTGGATGGGGGTGGTCACGATGAGTGGCTCCGGGTTGTCACCTTGCCTGATCGCTCTGGCGGCAAGGTGGCTGAATTCTTTCGTGTAGCTACGCCTGGGTCTTGCCGCGACCGGCCCCCTCTCCCCTCCGGGGAGAGGGCTGGGGTGAGGGGCCGGGGCTTGCGAGAACGTCCAATAGAACTTCGAGCAAGCCTTCCAGGTTCGCCAACACCTCATTGTTCCAGAAACGCAGGACGCGATAACCCAGGGCTTGCAGCTCCAGCGTCCGGCGTTCGTCGTAGACCGCCTGTTCGGCATGCTGACCACCATCGAGTTCGACGATCAGCCATGCGTCCGTGCAAACAAAATCCACGATGTAGCTACCAATCTGGTGCTGTCGGCGGAACTCCATCCTTGTAGGCGTCTGGCGCGCAGCCGATGCCAAAGTACTTGCTCCGCATCAGTCTGCTTCTGACGCAGATCGCGTGCCCTGTCTACATTTAAGCGCTTCATCCTTGGGCGCTCCGTTGATGCGTTTTCGCGAGCCCCGGCCCCTCACCCCGCCCTCTCCCCGGAGGGGAGAGGGAGAAGTGCGGTACCGAGGCAAGTACCTAGTCGAGGATCACCTCTTCCGCCTCATCCCGCATGTTGTACGGCGACGACATCACCTTGCCGTACGCGCCGGCCTGGGCGACCAGCACCACGTCGCCTTCCTGCGCTTCCGGCAGGCGGCGGTCGGTGCCGAGGACGTCGCCGCTTTCGCAGATCGGACCCACCACCTGGAACAGGCCGGTGGCCGGCTCGTCCAGGCGGGTGAGGTTGACGATCTCGTGCCAGGCCTCGTACAGCGCGGGGCGGATCAGGCTGTTCATGCCCGTGTCCACGCCGAGATAGCGCCACGAACCCTTGCCCTTCTGCTGGGTGACGCGGGTCAGCAGCACGCCGGCATCGGCCACCAGGTAACGGCCCGGCTCCATCCACAGCTGGTAGTGCGGATAGGCCGCTTTCACGCCGCGTAGCACGCGGTCCAGCGCGGCGATGTCCAGCCGCGCCTCGCCCGGATGCGAGGGCACGCCAAGGCCGCCGCCGATGTCGAGGAAGGCCACGCTGCCGATGCGCTCGGCCAGGCTGGCGAGCTGGCCGTACACCTCGCCCCAGTGGCCCTCGTCGAGGATGCCGGAGCCCAGGTGCGCATGCAGGCCGCGCACGATCACGCCATGGGTGTCGGCCAGGCGCAGGAACGGATCCACCAGTTCCACCGGCAGACCGAACTTGCTGCCGCTGCCGCCGGTGCGCACCTTCTCGTGGTGGCCCAGGCCGCGGCCCAGGTCCACACGCAGCACAATCTCGCGGCCGCGGAACAGCTCGCCCCAATGTTCCAGCTGGTACAGCGCATCCAGCGAGATGGTGGCGCGCGTGGTCAGCGCCCACTCGTAGTCGGCCCGCGGCGCGAAGTTCGGCGTGAACAGCAGCGGCGCCGACTCCGGCACCGCGGCCATCACGGCTTTCATTTCGCCCGGCGACACGCACTCGAAGCCGAAACCTTCTTCCGCCAGCGCCTTGAGGATGGCCGGATGCGTATTGGCCTTCACCGCGTAGTGCAGGCGGTCCACCGCTCCCAGCGATTTCAGCTCGCGCGCCTGCTGGCGCACGGTGGGCAGGTGGTAGACGTAGCGCGGCGTGCGCTCGGCGCCGAGCTTGAGCAGGCGCTCGCGCTCGGTGGTGCGCCACCACGAGGCGGCCGGAGCGACCACTTCGCCGCTGCCGTACAGCGCCTGCCAGCTCGGCCCGAACAGCGCGCTGTCGTCGGTGCGCAGGGCGCCGGCGGCGATCAGCAGCTCGTGCAGGTGCGGCAGCAGGTCGTCCACCACGTTCTCGTCCACCACGAAGGTGAGGTTAAGGTTGTTGGACGACTGCGAGATCAGGTGCACGCGGATCTGGCCGAATTCCGCCAGCACGCCGGACAGCGTATGCAGCATCGAACGCATGCCGCGCCCGGCCAGGGTGATCGCCGCGCAAGGCGCGATCACCTTCACGCGGCACACCTTGGCCAGGTCGCTGGCAAGCGCGGCGATGGCGTCGGAATCGAGCAAGTTCTCGGTGGGGTCCAGCGACACGGTGACGTTGGTTTCCGCCGAGCCGATCAGGTCCACCGACAGGCCGTGCTGCTTGAACTGCGCGAACACGTCGGCGAGGAAGCCGACCTGCTGCCACATGCCCACCGACTCCATCGACACCAGGGTGATGCCCTTGCGCGCGCTGATCGCCTTGACGCTCGGTGCATGCTCGCGCACTTCCGGGCCGATCACGGTGCCTTCCAGTTCGGGCCGGTTGGTGTCCTTGATCAGCATCGGCACGCGCGGCTCGCGCAGCGGCGAGAGGCAGCGCGGGTGCAGCACCTTCGCACCGGTGGAAGCGATTTCCTGGGCCTCTTCGTAGTCCAGGCGCTGCAGCAGGCGCGCGCCGGGGACCTGGCGCGGATTGGCGGTGAACATGCCGGCCACGTCGGTCCAGATCTCCACGCGCTGCGCCTTCAGCAGCGCGCCGAAGTACGAAGCGGACGTATCGGAACCGCCGCGGCCCAGCAGCACCGTGCGGCCGTGTTCTTCGCGCGCGATGAAACCTTGCGTGATGAACACGTCGCCGAGTTGCGCGAGCCGCGCATTCAAGGCGGGATCCGGACGTGCCTCGACCATCGCCGACAGCAGCTTGGTGCGCTCGTTCTGGTTGGGCAGCGCGACCGCCGCGAGGCAGTCGCGCGCATCCACCCATTGCGTGGGCAAGCCGGCATGCGTCAGGAACGTGGCGCCCAGCGCGCTGGACATCAGCTCGCCGTGCGCCTGCACCAGTGCCGACCAGGCCAGTTCGCCCATCGTGCCGGGGCCGTCCTCGGCGAGCTTCGCCAGGTCGGACAGTCTCTGCGCGAGCGTTTCCGGAACCGCCAGCTGCATGTGATCGAGCAGGTCGTAGTGACGCTGTGCGATCGCGCGTGCAGCCTCGATGCGTTTGCCCTTGTCTTCCTGTGCGCACAGTTGTTTGAGTGCGTCGGTGATGCCGGTGAGCGCGGACACGACCACCAGCACGCGGGCGCCTTCGGCGCGGCGGCTGGCGACGAGCTCACGGATGTTCTGCCAGCGCGGCAGGGTGGCGACACTGGTGCCGCCGAACTTCATCACGATCCAGGATGCGTCAGCGGGAAGCGACGCGGGGCTTTGCGGGTTCACGGGTACCTTCGGTTGCGTGGTTGGGGAAAAAAGTGATTCGGCCAGTGTTGCGCCGCAACAGGTGGAAATGCAATGGATAAAGGCGGGAAATTCGGGTGCGGCGAAACCGTACGTCGGTGTAGGTAGAAACCTTCGAGACGAGCGGGTGCTCGAGAAGGAGGTTCTACGCAGGAAGACAAAAAAGCTTTAAGGCTTCCGCTTCCACGCTCCGTAGGTCCCCTCACCCCAGCCCTCTCTCCCACGGGGACTACCTTCGGGTCGCCCGGAGGGGAGAGGGGGCAAGAGCGATTACGCCACGACGACGGGAATCTTGCCGATGCGCGCCTGCCATTCCTTCGGCCCGGTCTGGTGCACCGACGTGCCCGCCGAATCGACGGCCACCGTCACCGGCATGTCTTTCACCTCGAACTCGTAGATCGCCTCCATGCCGAGGTCGGCGAAGCCCACCACGCGGGAGGATTTGATCGCCTTGGAAACGAGGTAAGCGGCGCCGCCCACGGCCATCAGATACACCGACTGGTGCTTCTTGATCGCCTCGATCGCGGCCGGGCCGCGCTCGGCCTTGCCGACCATGCCCAGCAGGCCGGTCTGCGCCAGCACCTGCTCGGTGAACTTGTCCATGCGGGTGGCGGTGGTGGGACCGGCTGGGCCGACCACCTCGTCGCGCACCGGGTCGACCGGGCCGACGTAGTAGATGAAGCGGCCCTTGAAGTCGACCGGCAGCGGCTCGCCCTTGTTGAGCATGTCGACCATGCGCTTGTGCGCGGCGTCGCGGCCCGTCAGCAGCTTGCCGTTGAGCAGCAGCACTTCGCCGGGCTTCCAGCTCGCCACTTCTTCGCGGGTCACGGTATCGAGGTTCACGCGACGTCCCTTGGACGCGTCATAGGTGAGCTTCGGCCAGTGCTCCAGCGACGGCGGGTCGAGCGCGACGGGGCCGGAACCGTCCAGCGTGAAATGCGCATGGCGGGTGGCGGCGCAGTTGGGAATCATCGCCACCGGCAGGTTGGCGGCGTGGGTCGGATAGTCCTTGATCTTCACGTCGAGCACGGTGGTGAGGCCGCCTAGGCCCTGCGCGCCGATGCCCAGCGCGTTGACCTTTTCGTACAGCTCGACGCGCAGCTCTTCGATGCGGTTCTGCGGGCCACGCGCGATCAGCTCCTGGATGTCGATGTGCTCCATCAGCGATTCCTTCGCCAGCAGCATCGCCTTCTCGGCGGTGCCGCCGATGCCGATGCCGAGCATGCCCGGCGGGCACCAGCCGGCGCCCATGGTCGGCACGGTCTTGAGCACCCAGTCGACGATCGAATCGGACGGGTTGAGCATGGCGAACTTGGACTTGGCCTCCGAACCGCCGCCCTTCGCGGCCACGATCACCTCGACGGTGTCGCCGGGCACGATCGAGACATTGATCACCGCCGGCGTGTTGTCCTTGGTGTTGAGGCGCTTGCCGGCCGGATCGGCCAGCACGCTGGCGCGCAGCTTGTTGTCCGGGTGGTTGTAGGCGCGGCGCACGCCCTCGTTGACCATGTCTTCCAGCGACATCGTCGCGTCCCAGCGCACGTTCATGCCCACCTTGAGGAACACGGTGACGATGCCCGTGTCCTGGCACAGCGGGCGATGGCCTTCGGCCGCCATGCGCGAATTGATCAGGATCTGCGCCATCGCGTCCCGCGCCGCCGGCGATTCCTCGCGCTCGTAGGCCTGGGCGAGGTTCGTAATGTAGTCGACCGGGTGGTAGTAGCTGATGTACTGCAGGGCGTCGGCGACGGACTGGATCAGATCGTCTTGCTTGATGGTGGTCATGGCGGCTGCTTGGAAGACGGGAGGGAGAACCTTGCCGCGAGGCGGTTTTCGCGGCGCACAACCCGTCTATTGTGCCGCAAGCGGACAGAGGCACCCAAAATCGTTCTCTCGCAATGACTTGGATGCCAGCACGCCGCTACGGGGCCGATCTTCGGCGCGACGGTTGGCCCCGGCGGGCATATGCATAAAAGGAGTTGTCATATCGCCGGGACGCGCGCCATTTCATGCGGTCAGAGCACGAAAATGCGCATCCAATTCAAATGGATAGCGTGAAACCCCCGCTCGCCGCGACGCCCCATCGCAAGATATTTCGCTTAGCAGTCACTTTGCGCGCACCCGCCATCGCGCTAGTTTTGCCGGACCGATACACCGGCGCACAGGGGAGCCACGTATCGGCGGGGAAGTTCTCGCAGATCCAAGCAGCGCTTAGCCGGCCCGGCCGGAGCGCGGCGCCGGCACGTGCCGTCCGCCGCTCGCCGCGCCCACGCGTCCGGGGCCATCCACGGAGGAACGCACATGCTCGCCACGCTTCACCGCAAGACCCTCGCCGCGTCCCTGACGCTCCTGCTCGCCACCGCTTCGACCGCTTCGTTCGCCGCCGGCATGAAGCCCGCCGCGGACCTCGGCGCGGCCAATGCCAACCAGAAGGTCAACGTCACGCTGGTACTGAAGCTGCACAACCAGCAGCAGCTGGAGCAATTCGTCCAGCAGACGGTGACCCCCGGGCACCCGAATTACCGCCGCTTCCTCACCACCGCCCAGTTCGCCGACAAGTACGGCGCGACGGACCAGGAGATCAAGCGGGTACAGGACTTCCTCCGCCAGAACGGCCTGACCGGCACGCTGCTGCCCAACCGCATGGCGATCCGCACCAGCGGCACCATCAGCCAGTTCGCCACCGCCTTCCAGACGCCCATCCACAACTATGTGTCGAAGGAAAGCGGCGACGTGTTCCATCGCCCGGCCAAGGCGCCGGTGCTGCCCTCGTCCATCGCCGACACCGTGCTGGTCGCCTCCGGCCTGAGCAACGAGCACAAGGTGCTCTCGCACCGCATCACCACGCCGGACAAAGCCACGCAGGTATCGATGCAGGCCACGGCGAAGACCCAGGCCAAGCTCGCTCCCCTGCCCGCCGACGGCCATCCGGCCGCGACCGGCGTGCCGGGCGAGTACACCGTGGGCGATGTCGCCAACCTCTACAACATCAATCCGCTGTATGCGCGCGGCGTCACCGGCAAGGGCACCACGGTCGCCATCGTCACGCTGTCGGACTTCTTTGAGGAAGACGCGCAGGCGTATTGGGATGGCATCGGCCTGGTGACCAAGCCCCACCGCATCACCAAGGTACCGGTGGACGGCGGCGCGCCGATCGACGGCGGCAGCGGCGAGACCTCGCTGGACGTGGAACAGGCCGGCGGCCTGGCGCCCGAAGCGGACATCCTGGTCTATCACGCGCCCAATTCGGGCAGCAGCTTCACCAATGCCGCGCTGCAGGCGGTGTCGGACAACGTAGCCGACACCATCTCCACCAGCTGGGGCCTGCCGGAAATCTACAATTTCGCCGCGCTCAACGTGGATGGCGCCAAGAACACCGACACCACCGACGTGGGCGACTTGCAGATCTGGCACCAGATCCTGCTGGAAGCCGCCGCGCAGGGCCAGTCGTTCTTCGCCGCCACCGGCGATTCCGGCGCCTACGACACGGTGCGTGGCCTGGGCCACGGCACCGAGCCGGGCACCTTCAACGCGCCGCTGACGGTGGACTCGCCCGCCTCCGACCCCTTCATGACTGCTGCGGGCGGCACCACGGTGCCCTTCAGCTATGCGTTCCGCAACGGCCCGACCGAATCGATCACCAAGGAACAGGTGTGGGGCTGGGACTATCTGCAGAACTACTTCGACAAGTACGTCGGCCAGGGTGTGATCGACCTGTACTCGGTCGGCGCGGGCGGCGGCGTCAGCGTGTACTGGAAGCGGCCGTTCTATCAGCTGTTCACTTCCGGTATCCGCAATAGCGAGAAGAACCAGACGCTGACGTACAACGACACCACCGGCCCGCAGGTGCTGCTGAAGCTGCCTGGCAACTTCCATGGCCGCAACCTGCCGGATATCTCGCTCAATGCCGATCCGGAAACCGGTTACATCGTGGTCTCCACCGTCGACGGCGGCGCCACCGCGGGCAATGGCGGCACCAGCTTCGTCGCGCCGCAGCTCAACGGCATCAGCGCGCTGCTGACGCAGAGCTCGGGCCGCCGCGTGGGCTTCTGGAACCCGCAGGTGTACGCGCTGCAGAACATCTTCGGCTACGGCAAGTGGACCGGCTTCAACGACATCCGCCAGGGCGACAACTGGTTCTACCACGGTTCCGGCGGCTACGAGCCCGGCTCGGGCATCGGCACGCTCAACGTGGCGAACTTCGATCTGTTCCTGCGCGCGTTCTGACGCGTCCTCGCGGACACAGGACTTTGGCCGGCCCCTCGCGGGGCCGGTTTTTTTGGGGACGCGCGCCTGGCCCCGCCCTTGCCCGCTCTCCCATAACCCGCCATGCTCGCCGCCAGTTTTTTCCACAGGGCGAACCCTTCCATGAGCGATACCCCGGCATCCGGCTACGTGCGGCGACTGACCTCCTGGGATGCCGCCATGATCGTGGTCGGCGGGATCATAGGGGGCGGTATCTTCCTCAATCCCGGCATCGCGGCGCAGCGCACGGAGTCGGGCCTCGCCCTGCTGCTGGTCTGGGTCGGCGCCGGCCTGCTCACCTTGATCGGCGCGCTCTGCTACGCGGAACTGGGCGCGCGGCGTCCGCATGCCGGCGGCAGCTACGTGTATCTGCGCGAAGCATTCGGTTCGCTGGCCGGCTTCCTGTTCGGCTGGACCATGCTGCTGGTGATCTATTCCGGCTCGGCCGCGGCAGTGGCGACCATCTTCGCCAGCTACGCCTCGGGCGTGTTCGGCCTGCCGACCTCCACCATCAAGCCACTGGCGGCCGGCGCGCTGGTCTTCGTGGCCGGCATCAACCTGTTCGGCCTGAAGCTGGGCGCGCAGGTGCAGAACCTGTTCACCCTGCTGAAGCTGCTGGCCGTGGCGGTGCTGGTGGTGTGCGGCCTGTTCCTGGCCGGCGCGAACGGAGCCGGCGTGCTGGCGACGGACCCGGCGCGCAGCGATGTGGGTTTCATCGGTGCGGCGCTGCCGGTGCTGTTCGCCTATTCGGGCTTCACCTATCTCAACAACCTGGCCGGCGAGGTGCGGGAGCCGCAGCGGACGCTGCCGCGTGCGTTGTTCATGGGTATGCTGCTGGTGATCGCGGTCTACGCGCTGGTGAACGTGGCCTACCTCGCGGTGCTCGGCCATGACGGGCTGGCGGCCAGCACCACCCCGGCGGCGGACGTAATGAACCGTGTGTTCGGCCCGGTGGGCGCCAAGCTGATCGCCATCGGCATCGCCATTTCCACGCTCGGCTTCTGCAACATCACGCTGGTGGCCGGCGCGCGCGTGCTGCAGGTGATGGGTGCCGACGGACTGTTTTTCCGTAGCGTCGCGAAGCTCCATCCGCGTCATCGCACACCGAATGTCGCGCTGCTGCTGCTGTCGGGCTGGGCAGTGCTGCTGGCCATCTCGGGCAGCTACGGCCAGCTGCTCGACTACGCCACGTTCGGCGACTGGCTCGCCTGTGCGCTGGGCGTGGCCACGCTGTTCTGGTATCGCCACCGCCAGGGTGCGGAGGCGAGCTTCCGCGTTCCGGGGTACCCGCTGCTGCCGCTGATCTTCGTGGGCGTGGTGGCCTGGGTCGTGATCGAAACCATGCGCAGCAATCCGGTCAATGCCGGCATCGGCGTGCTGATCATGGTCGCCGGCGTGCCGGTGTACTACGTCTGGCGCAAGCTGTTCCCGGTCGCCGCCGCAGGCCCAGGCGCCGACTGAGCCCCGCTTTTCGCGGTCGTCCGCCCCCAGCATGAACGCGGGGCGGTCTTTTCGCGCCCGCGCAGTCCCCAAGCCCGCCGCCGCGATGCCACAATGCGCGGATCGGCAAGGAGAGTTCCACGATGGCGCAGGCCCAGGCCCTGGCAAGCAATCCGACCAGCAACATCACTCCCGAGAAGGTGCGCGACGGCGTCGACCTGGAGATCAACGGCCGCCGATTCCGCCATTCCGGCGACCCGGACATGCCGCTGCTGTGGTACCTGCGCGACGTCCTGCGGCTCACCGGCACCAAATACGCGAGCGAGCACGGACTGGGCGGCGCCGACCTGGTGCTGGTGAACAACAAGCTGACGCCGGCCTCGGCGGTGCGCGTGCACGAGCTGGCCGACAAGAAGATCACCACCGTCGAAGGGCTCGCCGCCGCCGACGGCAAGCTGCATCCGCTGCAGCAGGCCTTCGTGGACGAGGACGCCATCGGCTGCGGCTATTGCACGCCCGGCTGGCTGATGGCCTCGCTCGACCTGCTCAACCGCCATCCCCAGCCGAGCGACAACGACATCGACCAGTTGCCCAATCTGTGCCGCTGCGGTTGCCAGACGCGCGTGCGCCGCGCGATCAAGCGTGCGGCCGCAGCCATGGCCGGAGGCCGCGCATGAGCCGCCGCGACGACACCGCCCCGACGCCCGCGCTGCCGGCGCGCCGCCGTTTCCTGCAGGTGATGGCCGGCACCGCCGGCGCCCTGATCGTCGGCGTGCGCCTCGCCGAGGCGGGCGAACCGCCGGTGCCGCCTGCCATGCTCGGCGATGCCCTCTACGGCCTGGGCGCCTACGTGCGCATCGATGCCGACGGCAACGTACTGATCGGCGCGCGCGATCCGGAAACCGGCACCGGCACGTCCACCGCCCTGCCCCGCATCGTCGCCGACGAACTCGACGCGGACTGGTCGCGAGTGAGCGTGGTGCCGCTGGGCCTGGGCGTGGAGAACGGCAACGGCGAACCGCGCTGGATCTACGGCCACCAGATCGGCGGCACTGGCAGCTCCGTGCCGGCCGCATGGAGCGATCTGCGCCAGGCCGGCGCGCTCGCGCGCTGGCTGCTGATGCAGGCCGCCGCGCGCCGCCTGGGCGTGCCGGCCGACCGCCTGCGCACGCAGGGGGGCGCGGTGATTTCGCCGGACGGCCGCCGCTTCGACTACGGCACGCTGGCCGAAGCCGCCTCCAAGGTCGCGCCGCCGCCGAGCCCGGTCGCGGTGAAGACGCCCGACCGCTACACGCTGATCGGCCAGCCGGCCGGCGACGTGGATGCGCGGGCCATCGTTACGGGCCAGGCCCAGTTCGCCATCGACAGTCATTTCGGCGATTCGCTGGTCGCCGTGCTGCTGCACTGTCCATGGACCGACGGCGTGCTGGCCGACAAGGATTTCCGCGACGCCGAAGCCGTGAAGGGCGTCGTGAAAGTGGTGGAGCTCCGGCCCGAGCCCGGCCTGCTGCCGGGCGAGACGCCGCTCGCGCCTTCCGTCGCCATCCTGGCGGAGGACACCTGGGCGGCGCTGCAGGCTCGCGCCAAGCTCAAGCTGCAATGGAAGGCCGGCCCCAGCGGCAGCGAATCCAGCGCCACGCTCGAACAGCAGGCCACCGAGCTGGTCAATGCCAAGGACGCCGCGCCCACCACGCGCGTGCGCAACGACGGCGACGTGGATGGCGTCGCGAAGAAGGCCGCACGCCGCGTCGACGCCACCTACGTGCAGCCGTGGCTGGCGCACGCCACGGCGGAGCCGATGAACTGCCTGGTCCGCGTGGACAAGGACCGCGCCGTGCTGGTCGTGCCCACCCAGGCGCCGCAGCGTGCGTGGTCGGTGGTGCAGCGCCTGACCGGCTTCAAGCCCGACCAGATCGAGATCCGCGTGCCGCGCGTCGGCGGCGGCTACGGTCGCCGCCTGGACCACGACTTCGTGGCTGAAGCGGTGATGCTGGCCAAGCTCGCCGATCGCCCCGTGCGCCTGCTGTGGACGCGCGACGAGGACCTGACGCACGACTTCTACCGTTCCGCCAGCGTGCACAAGCTCAGCGCCACGCTGGACCGCAAGCGCCAGATCGCCAGCTGGGAACAACGCATGGCCAGCGCCTCCGCGCTCGCGCACCGCGGCACGCCGGAACAGCGCCTGTGGACGTCCGAAGTGGACGTCAACCAGATGCCCGCCGGGCTGGTGCCGAACTACCGCAGCGACTGGTACGCCGTGCAGTCGGCGCTGCCGCGCGGCCCGCATCGCGGCATGCCACACGTCGGCAATGCCTTCGCGGTGGAGAGCTTCATCGACGAGATCGCGCACGCTCTGAAGGAAGACCCGCTCGACACGCGCCTGCGCCTGCTCGGCGATGCGCGCGAGGTGCCGCTGCAAGGCGGCGGCTCGTTCGACACCGGGCGGCTGATCAACGTGCTGAAGCTGGCCGCCGACCGCATCGAGTGGAAGAACTGGCTGCGCACGGTGAACGGCCTGGGCATCGCCTGCTGGCACATGGACGGCGCCTACGTGGCGCACGCGGTCGAGACCTCGCTTCAGGGCAACAAGCTCACTATCGAACGTGCCGTCTGCGTGGTGGACGTGGGCCGCGTGATCAATCCGCTCGGCCTGGAAGGCCAGGTGGCCGGCGCCACGCTGGATGCGCTCTCGAGCGCGCTCAATCTCGCCGTCACCTTCAAGGACGGCCAGCCGCAGCAGCGCGACTACAAGGAGTATCCGCTGGCGAGCATGGCGCAGCTGCCCGACAGCGTGGACGTGATCGTGGTCCCCGGCGATCGCGATCCTGCCGGCGCAAGCTTCCTCGCCATGCCCACCGCGGCGCCGGCCCTGGCGAACGCCGTGTTCCGCGTGAGCGCGGTGCGCGTGCGCCGCCTGCCGCTGATGAAGGAACTACTGCGGCTGCTCTGAAGCAGCCGCACGGACGCGCGCCGATCGCACAGGGAACGTGGCGTACGACCACCCTCGCCAACCTGCCCGCATTTTGAACGTGGCGCCACGCCGCCACGCGTCTCGCTCATGCACGACCGGCGTGAACACCATGTGGAGGCTCGCGCACCACTGACATGTCCGTCGTGTGCGCTGCCTGGGTTTTCAGCGACCGCGCGCGTCGCTTAGTCTGCCCGTCGGGGGGACGATATTCACCGGGGAGGGTGGAATGCACTACTCACGCAAGACCGTGCTTTGCACGGCCATCGCGCTGGCCGTGGCCGGCTTCGCCGCGTCCGCGACGGCACAGGATGCCAAGAGCGCCGACACGGCGCAGGCCGCACCGTCGGCCGACCAGAAGAAAGCGACCAATCTCGAGGGCGTCACCGTGCTCGGCTCGCGCCGCGTCGGCGGATCGGAAACCGAAACGCCGGTGCCGGTCGACGTGATCCCCATGCAGAAGCTGGCCGAACAGAGTCCGCAGTTCGACCTCGCGCAGAACCTGCAGTACACGGTGCCGTCCTTCACGTCGGTGCGGCAGACCGGCGCCGACAACGCCGACCTGGTCGACTCGGCCGCGCTGCGCGGCCTCGGCTCGGACCAGACCCTGGTGCTGGAAAACGGCAAGCGCCGTCACAGCGTGGCGCTGGTGAACCTGTTCGGCGCACGCAACCGCGGCAACACCGGCACCGACCTCAACGCGATTCCCTCGCTCGCCATCGAGCGCGTCGAAGTACTGCGCGACGGCGCCGCGGCGCAGTATGGATCCGACGCCATCGCCGGCGTGATGAACATCGTGCTGAAGAAGAGTCCCGGTTGCGAGGGCGTGACCGGCTTCGGCGAATACACCCGCGGCGACGGCAAGAACTACCTCACCTCGGCGTACTGCGGCTTCCGCTTCGACAACGGCGGCAGCGTCGGCGTAACCGCGGAATGGCAAAAGCGCGGCCGCTCCAATCGCTCCGATCCGGACAGCCCGCGCATCATCGGCGACACCAAGGTCGACAACGAGACGCTCTACGTCAACGGCGAAGTGCCGGTCGCCGAATCCGCCCACCTGTACTTCACCGGCGGCATCCAGAACCGCTCCGCGTCTTCGGCGGCGTTCGCGCGCGGCGGTATCGGTTCGGACGACATTCCGTCGCGCAACTCGGCGGCGATGTACCCGGATGGCTTCGTGCCGTACATCAATGGCGCCATCAAGGACCGCTACGCCATCCTCGGCGTATGGGACAACTTCGGCGACTGGCGCGCCGACCTGTCGCAAACCTACGGCTACAACGCGCTGCAGGACAACATCAGCAACACGCTCAACGCTTCGATCGCCAACGCCGACCTGCTCGCCGGCGGGCCCGGCCTGAGCCCCAACCGTTTCCACGCGGGCGGTTTCTCGTTCGAGCAGGAAACGACCAACCTCGATCTGTCGCGCTATTACGGCGACATCCTCGCCGGCCTCAACATCGCCTTCGGCGCGGAATACCGCCGCGAGAATTACCGCATCAAGCCCGGCGAGCCGGGCTCGTACATCGATGCGGACGGCCCCGGCGGGGGCAGCGCGGGCAGCCAGGGTTTCCCCGGCTTCCAGCCCGGCGACGCCACCAACCAGAGCCGCCACAGCTACGCCGCCTATGCCGACGTGGAAACGGATTGGACGGAGCGCTTCCTCACCGACGCCGCGGTGCGCTACGAGCACTACAGCGACTTCGGCTCCACTACCACGGGCAAGCTGGCCGCGGCCTTCCACGCCACCGACAAGCTGTTGCTGCGCGGCTCCTTCTCCACCGGCTTCCGCGCGCCCTCGCTGCAGCAGCGCTGGTTCTCCTCCACCTTCACCGACTTCGTCAGCGGCCAGCCGGTCGACGTGGTGCTGGCGCCCAACGGCGGCGCGATCGCCAATGCCGCGGGCATCCCGCCGTTGAAGGAAGAAAAGTCCAGGAGCTACACCCTGGGCGCGACCTGGTCGCCGCGCAACGACCTGCAGTTCACCCTGGACGGCTATCGCATCGACATCGACGACCGCATCGTGCTGAGCGGCCGTTTCGACACCAGCGATCCGAACATCGGCGCGATCCTCGAACGCCTCGGCGTGGGCCAGGCGCAATTCTTCGTCAACTCCGTCGATACCACGACCAAGGGCCTGGATTTCACCGCCAGCCATCGCATAGACCTGGGCGGCGGTACGCTGCGCACGAACTTCGGCTTCAACCGCTCGTTCACCCGCGTCAAGCGCATCCACGCTCCGCCCGCGCTGGCCGGCCGCGAAGACGTGCTGCTGTCCGACCGCGAACGCCTGTTCCTGGAGGACGGGGCGCCGAGTTCGAAGGCCATCCTCGGCTTCGATTACGGCCGCGGTCCCTGGGAGGCAAGCTGGAAGTTCATCTACTTCGGCCCGATGACCCTGGGCACCTTCAGCGGACCGCCCGTGCCGAACCAGCACTACGCCGACAAGACCTCCGCCGACGTCAGCGTGACCTACCACTTCAACGACCAGATCAAGCTCACCGTCGGCGGCGCGAACATCTTCGACAAGTTCCCGACGAAGCAGAATCCGGACGAGACGGACAACGGTTTCAAGTACGAGGCCGTGCAGTTCGGCTTGAACGGCGCCGCGTGGTTCGCGAGGCTGGCGGTGGACTTCAAGTAAGACGTTCCCAGGCCGCGCTGACGGCCCGATGAAGATGCGGCGAATGGCGGCATGCCCGCCATTCGCCGCACCGACTCTGGCGATCTCTCTCCAGTCCGACGCTCACGCGCTGGGCACGCGCGTTCGCGTGCTCGCGCGCCCGGCCTCGGAGTCCTACGAATTGCCGCTGTTCCGCGCCATCCCGCGTAACGCCCGCTGCCTGTCCGCGAAGGACTGAAACCACGGCACGCATGCGCATGCCTTGGTTTCGCGGGCGTCGCGACACGAAAACCACGGCGTCGGGAAATCACACAACGGCAAGGAGAAAGATCATGCAGACGCGTCCTCGTGTCGCGATCGTAGGTGGCGGCGTCGCCGGTGTCGCCAGCGCCATCGCCCTAGCGGAAAAGGGTTACGCCGTTAGCCTGTTCGACGCCCTTCCGCTGCTTTCCGGCACCAGCAACAACACGCCCGGCCGGCTGGGCATGGGCTTCCACTACGCGACGCCGAATACCGCGGCCATGCTCTTCGATACCACCATCGACCTGGTGACGCGGTACCCGCACGCCACGCTCGGCCGCCAGCTTCCCTTGGGACATCCGCTGCGGCGCGCGCAGTACTTCGTCGCGCGCGACTCGCTGTTCGGCACCGAGGAAATCGCCGCGGTGCACGACATGCTGGCCGAACGCTATGCCCGGGCGTGGCAGCGCTCCCACCGCGCCCTGCCGTTCGGCGAACCGGGCTCCTTCCTTCGCCGCCTGCGCGAAGAAGAGTATGGCGCCTACACCAATCCGGACGAGATATGCATGGGCGTGGACACGGCCGAAGTGCTGATGGACTGGCCCGAGATACGTTCCCGCCTCGACGCACAGGTGCGTGCGTCGCCGCGCATCGATGTTTACGAAGGCCATGCCGTGGAAGCCCTGCACCACAACCGGAAGTTCGCATGGTCGGTCGGTGCCCGTGGTCCGGACGGACGCCTGCATCGCTTCGACGCGCAGATGGTGATCAACTGCGCCTGGCAGAACATCGACACGGTCAACGCCATGGCCGGCCTGCCCGTCCAGGAAGGCGCGGTCAACCGGCTCAAGGTGCTGTTGCGCGCGAAGCTGCCGCCGCGCCTCCGCGAGCGGTCCTCGATGTTTTTCTGCATGGGGCCGTTCGCCATGTTCTCGAACATGAACGACGGCGAGGGCATGATGACTTATGCGCCGGTGACCAATATCGGCGCCGCGCAGGCGGGCGACGAGGAAGCGCTGGCGAAGATCAACCGCATCCTGTGCGGCGGCGTGGACGCCGCCGAATCGCAGCGCCTTGCCGACGCCTTGCGCCACGGCGTGGCACGCTTCATCCCAGCCATGGGCGAAGCCGTGCCGGTTACCCTGAAGTTCGGTGTGGTGCGCACGCGCGGCGAATGCGATCTCTGGGACAAGGACAGTGACGTCCATCATCGCGATTACGCGGGCGTACGCGTTGAGTCGGACGACTTCATCACGAACGCGGCCACCAAGCTGATCTACTTCGCACGCAACGCCGACCACGTGGCGGCACGGGTGGGCCAGTGCATGCCGCTGGAGCGTGCGGAATACGCGGCATGAAGGACGCGTGCGCCGGTTGCGCTGGCGTGGACGACTTGCGCGCCATCGCGGCGCGACGCCTGCCACGGTTCCTGTTCGATTTTCTCGATGGCGCCGCGGAGCTCGAACGCACTGCGGCAGCCAACCGGGAGGCATTCGCTCGCACGTTGTTGTATCCGCGCGTGCTCCGCACCTGCCTGCCGGTAGATGCCACGGTGCATTTTGCGGGGACCGCTTGCGCCCTGCCCCTGGTGCTGGCGCCGCTGGCGTTCGCGGGATTGTTCCACCCGGGACAGGAGCAGGCCGTGGCGCGCGCCGCGGCAGCCGCCGGAGTGCCGCTGTGCCTGGCCATGGCATCCATCGCCGGCATGGAAGAAGTGCGCGCCGCCGCGCCGACGGCCGAACTGTACCTGCAGCTGTACATGCTGCGGGACCGCGGCATGGTCGAAGACATACTCCAGCGCGCGCAGGCCATCGCCGTGCGAGCGCTGGTGCTGACCGTGGACGTGCCCGTGCACGGGCGCCGCTATCGCGACGTGCGCAGCGGCTTCTATGGCCTGCCGCGCATGGATGCGCGCATGCGCCTGGACGTGCTGCGCCATCCGCGCTGGGCGTGGTCGCGCCGGCACCTGGCCACGCCGCGCTTCGGCACCATCGCCCGCTATGCCGATGGCGAAAGCGCGGATTTCTTTCTCCGCGAGGTCGACCCGCAACTGCGCTGGTCCGACGTGGCATGGCTGCGCCGCCACTGGCCGGGCCAGCTCTGGATCAAGGGCGTGCTGCATCCGGAAGATGCCGCCGAGGCATTCGCGCAGGGCGCGGATGCGCTGGTCGTCAGCAATCATGGCGGCCGCCAGCTCGACGGCAGCCTCGCCGTACTCGATGCGCTGGCGCGCCTGCGGGATCGCCTGCCCAGCCACGGCCCGCTATTCGTCGACGGAGGCATCCGCGAAGGGGCCGATCTCGTCCGGCTGCGCGCGCTGGGCGCCGAAGCCGGCTGGATCGGGCGGCCCTGGGGTTATGCCCTGGCAGCCGCGGGCGAGGATGGCGTGCGCCACATGTTGGATGGGTTCGGCGAGGAGCTGCGCATTGCCATGGCTCTGCTGGGCAAGCGCCGCTGGTGCGATATCGACGACAGCGTGTTGGCCGGCGCCAGCGGCTGAAACTTTCCGCTACCGCGCGCTCAATGGAACTGGTCGCTCGCCGGCACCCACGATGCCGGCGCCGTCGCCGCCTTGGCCGGCGCGGCTCGTCCTGCCGGCAGGCGATCGTCCACGCACCCCGGCGGCAATGGCCCACCCGTCACCCGCGCCGTCGCGCACTGCGCACTGTTGTCCAGCTTGATCGGCCCCGCAGCCGGCGCGGCGGAGGCGGCGGGCGCCGGCGGCACCAGCGGGTTGGCCGGGGCGAGCTTCATCTTCTCGTAGACCTTGTCGTCCACCGGCTTCGGCGGCGGATCGCCGTTGCCGCAACCGAACAGGCCCACCGGGAACAGCGGCATCACCACGCACTCCACGCGCACGCCACGCGGCAGGTGGAAGGTGTGGCGCACGGTGGTCTTCTCTACGGCGCGGCGCAGCGCCGTGTCGATCGAACTCTCGCCTTCGGGCGTCCAGTCCTTCTCGAAACGCGTGGACTTGTAGCCGATGTTCGGCGCGCGGTGTTCCATGATCTCGGTGTTGCCGCGCGGCTGCAGCTGCACATAGCTGCCGGTGACGCCCTGCTGGCCTTCGCCGGCTCCGCTGCCGGGCCCGTTGCCCTGCCCGTTCCCCTGGCCATTTCCCTGGCCCGGCGGAAGAGAAAGATTGAGCCCGCTCTTGCCCGGCCCGCCCGGCGAAGACGCGACACCGTTCGCCGAAGCCCCGGGTGTGCCGGTCTCGCTGCCCTGCGGCGTCGCGTTCGGCGCGCTGCTCTTGCCCGGCTCGGCGCCCTGCGCCGTCTGGCCCGCCGGCGCACTGCTGGTGGGACCGGCCTGGCTCGACGCGGCCTGGCTCGCCGCGTTCGCTGCGGCCGGCTGGTTCGCCGCCTGGGCCGCTTCGGCGGCGGCCGCCGGTTCCGGCTGGATCTGCGGACGCTCCAGCGATGGCGCGCGATCGAGCGCGACGGCCTTGGGCGCCGCGGTTTCCAGGCGCGGCGCCTGGGGCTTGTCGAGGCTGGGACGCGCGTTCTCCGTGAGCGGCACGGCTTCGAGTTCCGCCTCGGCGACGCGGATAGAAGGCGCCTGGACGCGGGCCTGCTCCTTCGGCACCACGGCCGTGGTCACGTTCGCCTGGGTCTGCAGATTCACTGTCGGCGCGGCCTGCGCCGGCAACGGCACGGCTTGCAGCTCGGGCTCGCTGGGTGCGGCGACGGTTTCCGCGCGGATGGCCTGCGGCGGACTGGGCGGCGTGGGCTTGGGCACCGCGTGTTCCATGGCGATGGCCGGCGCGCTCACCTGCGGGGCCGATGGCGCCGGCACGTCCGGCAGTGCGAGCGACGCTGGCGGCGGCATCGGCTGCGTGCCTTCGGCCTGCGCCTTGCGCACGGGCTCGGGCTGAAATTTCGGCGGCACAGGCTGCGGTGCCGGCGGGGTCTCCAGCGTGACTTGCGGCGGCTCGGCGCTGGTCGGCACCGGCTGCAATTCGGGCGCGGGCGACGGCTTGGGCAAGGTGACGGCCGGCCGCGGCGCGGCGACCGGCTCCGGCTTCGGCGCACTGGGATGCGCCTTCACCACGACCACGGGCGTCTCCAGGGCGGGGACCGGCACCGGCGCGATGTCCGCGTCGGTGCGGGTGGAGTTGGTGCTGGCGCGCTGCGTGCGCACGACGGTGGGTGCACCGCCGGCCTTGCGCACGGGGCCCACTTCCTTCGGCGGCGTGCCGCGCACCGGCGGCGGGGGCGGCGGCTCGTCCTTCTTCTTCTCGATCAGGCGTACCTGCAGCGCGGGAGTGTGCTCCGACGGCGGCTCGACCAGGTCGTAGGCAGGCCCCAGGATCGCGCCGAACAGCACCGCCAGATGGACCAGCAGCGCGCCCAGCAGGCCCAGCAGTCGCAGCAGGCGATCGCGCGGGCGCTCCTTGCGGCGATTGCGGTAGACCGCCGCGCGCGTGGCCGCTTCGCGCGGCGAAGGCAGCGACACGATGACGGGGGCCGCGCTGGACGGTTCCTGGGGAGGCGAAGACATGCGGCGCAGTGTAGCGGGCGGAACCGGCGTTCCGCTGCGTCGCGCCGGACGGCCGGGGTCGCCTCGCGAGGCTCAGCCGCCGTTCGCTTTCGCCTTCGCTTCCTTCGCGGCGCGCTCGCGCAGTTCCGCGTCCACGGCGCGGGTGGGCGTGTCCACCGGACAGCCGTGCGGCAGCGGCTTGCCGTCGCGGTAGATCGCGATGCACGCCTCTTCGCTCGGCGGCGGCTCCGGCGGACCGGGAGGCGGCGCGAGCGAACGGGCCGGCGCCATGCTGAGGCGCTCGTCGCCGTCCTTGGCCGACGGCGGCGAGGGCGGATCGCCGCCGCATCCGCCGGCCAGCGCCGCGAGCGCCACCGCGCAATGGATGCGCAGGCCAGGCGCGAGGGTGACGGTCTTCTTGACCGTGGTCTTGTCCACCAGGCGCTTGAGCGCGCTGTCGAAGGCGTTGCCCTTGTCCCAGTCCTTGTCGAAGCGCGTGGCCTGGTACTTCACCGGCGTGTCGTGCCGCATGACCTGGCCGTCGCCCACCACGCCGCGTTCCACGTAGCCGGCGGTGGACGCCGGCGCGGGCCCGGTGGCGGGCAGCAGCGGACGGCCGTCCGCACCGTAGAGGCGTGGTGCCGGTGCAACCGCCGCAGGCGCGCTCGAGGCCGGTGCCGGCGTAGGCAGGCTGGCGGTCATCGCGTTCTTTGCCGGCGGCTCGCGCACGGGCGCCACTCGGGGTGCGGGCGGCAGCGGGGGTGGCGATGTCTCGACGGGAGGCGGCGCCGAGGGGCGCACCGCACCGCGCGGGATGAAGCGCACCTGCAGCGCATCGCCGCTGCGCGGCGGCGGCAGCGGCTCGCCAGGGCGCGGACGCATTTCCCACCAGGTCAGGGCGACGAAGACCAGATGCAGCGCCAGCGCCGCGGACACGCCCACCCAGAATCGCCGCCGATCGCGCGGCGGCCGGCGCCAGCGCAGCTGGTGCAGCAGCGCGCGGGTCGGACCGTCCAGCGGCGCCAGGCCGCGGTCGCGCCCTTCCGGAGCGTTCCAGCGGTGATGTTCGACCTGCGGTGCGTGTTCGATGACGGTGACCTTGGCGCGAAAGTGAAGCCCGCGTGGAGGACCGCACGGGAACAACCAAGACAAGTCCGACCCGCCGGGGTTCCCGCACCGGTTCCCGCGCCAGTTCCCGTGCGGTGCAGCTTGACCCTGCCGCCCGCCGGCACAAGGCTATGCGGACGGCGCCTCCGCGCCGTACTCCCGCCATGACCGCCCCCGCGTCCCGGACGCCCGGACCCGCCATGACGGCCCGCCATCGCCAGCCGCTTCGCGCGGCGTCGTGCGGCGCCGCAGGTCGACGACCGCACTCTGCTAGAGGAGGGTCGCATCGTGTCGTACAACACGGAAAACATCCGCAACATCGCGCTCGCCGGCCATGCCGGCGCGGGCAAGACCACGCTGTTCGAGGCCTTGCTGCATGCCGGAGGCGTCATTCAGACGCAGGGATCGGTGGAGCGCGGCTCCACGCAATCGGATACCGACAGCCAGGAAAAGGCGCGCGGCCATTCCATCGATAGCTGCGTCGCCGGCATCGACCTTCCCCACTGCCATCTCCAATTGATCGACACCGCCGGCTACGCGGATTTCCGCGGCGGCGCGCTGTCGGCATTCGCGGCGGTCGAGACCGTCGCCATCGTGGTGAATGCCGCCAACGGCATCGAGTACGGCACGCGCCGCATGATGGAGCGCGCCCGCGAGCGCGGCCTCGCGCGCGTGCTGGTGGTCAACAAGATCGACGCCGACGTCGCGCGCCTGGGCGACCTGGTGGACGCCTTGCGCGAAGAGTTCGGCAACGAATGCCTGCCGGTGAACCTGCCCGCCGAGGGCGGCACGAAGGTGCTGGACTGCTTCTTCCACCGCGACGGCGCCACCGATTTCTCCTCGCTGACCGAAGCGCACCAGCGCATCCTCGACCAGGTGGTGGAGATCAACGAAACGGTGATGGGTTCGTACCTGGACGCGGGCGAAGAAGCGCTCACGCCCGAGCAGCTGCACGACGCGTTCGAGCAGTGCCTGCGCGAAGGCCATCTCGTGCCGATCTGCTTCGTCAGCGCGCGCACCGGCGCGGGCGTGGCGGAGTTCCTGGAACTGGCGGAGCAGCTGCTGCCGAATCCGGCCGAAGGCAATCCGCCGCCGTTCCTCAACGCGAAGGACGAGCCCATCGACGTCACGGCCGACCCGACGAAGCACGTCATCGCGGACGTATTCAAGATCGTCAACGACCCCTTCGTCGGCAAGCTCGGCGTGTTCCGCGTCTGGCAGGGCACGATCCGCCGCGACACGCAGCTGTTCATCGACGACGGGCGCAAGCCGTTCAAGGTGGGGCATCTGTTCCGCCTCAACGGCAAGCAGCACGTGGAGATCGAGCAGGCCATCCCCGGCGACATCGCCGCGGTGGCGAAGGTGGAGGACATCCATTTCGATGCGGTACTGCACGATTCGCACGACGAGGACCGCATCCATCTCGCGCCACTGCGCTTTCCGCAACCGATGTTCGGCCTGGCACTGGAGCCCAAGCACAAGGGCCAGGAGCAGAAACTGTCGCAGGCGCTGTCGCGGCTGGCCGAGGAAGACCCTTGCTTCCGCGTCGAGCATCATAAGGAACTCAACGAGACCGTGGTGCGCGGCCTGTCCGACCTGCACCTGAAGGTGATGCTCGAACGCATGAAGGAACGCTATGGCGTGGAGGTGATCACCCACCCTCCGCGCGTGGCGTATCGCGAAACCATCGCTTCGCGCGCCGACGGCCACCATCGCCACAAGAAGCAGACCGGGGGCGCCGGGCAGTTCGGCGAGGTGTTCCTGCGCGTCGAGCCGCTGGACCGCGGCGCGGGTTTCGAATTCGTCGACGAAGTGAAAGGCGGCGTGATCCCCAACCAGTTCCTGCCGGCGATCGAGAAAGGCGTGCGCCAGGCGATGGAAAACGGCGCCGTGGCCGGCTATCCGATGCAGGACCTGCGCGTGACCGTGTACGACGGCAAGTACCATCCGGTCGACTCCAAGGAAGTGGCCTTCGTCTCCGCCGGCAAGAAGGCCTTCCTGGACGCCGTAGGCAAGGCGCGCCCGGTGGTGCTGGAGCCGATCGTCGACGTGGAAGTGGCGATTCCGGAAGCCAATGTGGGCGATGTCACCGGCGGGCTCGCCGGCAAGCGCGCGCGCATCCTCGGCACCGACACGCAGCGCGGCGGCGAGCTGGTGATCAAGGCGCAGGCGCCGCTGGCGGAACTGATCGACTACCCCTCCGAGCTGAAGGCGGTGACCGGCGGCCGCGGTCGCTACAGCCTCGACCTGAGCCACTACGAGCCGGTGCCTTCTCCGGTGCAGAAACAGCTCAGCGAGGCATGGAAGCCGAAGGTCGAGGAAGACTGACGCCTTCTTCACCGCCCAAGATGGGCGCAGTGCCGGTGCTTGAGCCGCGCCACCGCGCCGCCATGTGTATGCCTATGTAGGGATGAAGTATTGCGCCCCGTCAGACGGGGCGCGGGAGAACGCCATGAGCCGTGCCTTCGTGAAAGACGCCGACGACAACGCGGGCGACGCCCTGCCGGACATCGCGGTGAGCGAGCACCCGAACTACGTCACGCCGAGCGGTCTGGCCCGCCTGCGCGAACGGCTTGATACCGTGCAGGCGCGGCGCGACGAACTCAAGGCAGACGAGCCGGAACTGGCCCAGCAGGGCGAGCTGGCCGCGCTGGAGCGCGAGCTGCGCTGGCTGAAGACGCGCGTCGCCAGCGCGATCGAGATCGACCTGACTCAGCAGCCGCGCGATCGCGTGGCGTTCGGCGCCGGCGTGACCGTGGATTCGGATGAAGAAGGCGAACACAGCTACCGCATCGTCGGCGAGGACGAGGCGGATGCCGAACACGGGCTGGTCAGCTATGTCTCGCCGCTGGCACGGGCGCTGATCGGCGCGCGGGTGGGCGACGAAGTGACCTGGCAGCGGCCCGCAGGCGATCTGAAGGTGGAGATCGTCGCGATCGATTACGGCAACGACACGTGAACATCACTAGTGGTTGGAATGAATCCCAGCGGGCCTCCATCGATGCGGCGCCGTTGGGTTCGCTGTTGGCTCACCCCAACCTACGTTTACAGGCGACCGGCGCGCTTCACCGCCAGATAGCGTTCCACCAGGACGCCTGAGAGTTCGTGGCAGCGCACGTCCAGCATCGCCACGCCCTCGCGGCGCAGCGCATCGTGCATCGCGTCGCGCTGCGCGAGATAGTCCATGGCCGCGGCGGCGCGGATCGCCGTGTCCACCTCTTCGCCTACGTGCGCGGCGGCCTGGTCCAGCGCCAGTTCGCGCAGGCTCACCACCAGCACCAGATGGCGGCGCGACAGCAGCCGCACGGCCATGCGCAATTCCTGGTCGTCCTCGTCCCGCACATTCGTCACCAGCACCACGAAGGCGCGACGCTGCTGGCGCGACTGCAGCGCGCTGGCGGCGGCGAGGTAGTCGGTGGCCACCGGCCGGGGCTGCAGGTCGTAGCCGGCACCCAGCAGCATGTCCATGCCGCCGCTACCCTGCTGCGGCGGCAGCCAGCGCAGGTCTTCGCCCGCGCAAGCGAGCATGCCCACCGAGTCGCCCTGGCGCAGGGCAATGTAGGCGAGCGCCAGCGAGGCGTTGAGCACGTGGTCGAAATGCGCGAGACGGTCGTCCTGCGCGAGCATGCGACGGCCGCAATCCAATAGCAGCACCACCTGCTGGTTGCGCTCGTCCCGGTATTCGCGCGAGACCAGCCGGGACGCGCGCGCGGTGGCTTTCCAATCGATCTTGCGCAGGCTGTCGCCGATCCGGTAATCGCGCAATTCATGGAACTCGGTGCCTTCGCCGCGGCGCCGCTGCAGGCGGGCGCCCACGCTGCGCGACGCGACTTCCACGCTCAGGCCGGCCATGCGCGCCAGTGGCGCGAAGTTCGGATAGACACGCAGGCTCGCCGGATCGCCGGCGGTACGCCGCTGCGTCCACAGCCGCCAGGGCGAGCGCAAGCGCAAGTGGCAGCCGGTGAAGTCGAAACGGCCGCGGCCGTTGGGCGTGAGCGCATAGTCGAGCGCCAGCTCGCGCCCCGGCGGCAGCACCAGCCGGCGCGGCATGCCGCGCACGGGCCAGTCGCCCGGATGCAGATCGTGCAGTTCGAACGCGACCGGGCGCTTGCCGCGCGGACGCAACCGCAGCCACACCACCAGCTCGGGGCCGAGCGGCACCACGGGCGGCAGTTCGCGCTGGACCAGCGGACTGGGTTCGGCGCGCAGGCGCCAGGCGTCGACGGCGGCCAACACGCCGATCAGCGCGGCCGCGGCGAACCACGCGATGAGCGGCAGCCAGCCGATCGCGGCCAGCACCCCCAGCCCGGTCCAGCCGAGCAGCAGCCACAGCAGCGCGGAAGCCGGTCGCATCATTGGCGGGGCGCGGCGACCTTGTGCAACAGCGCCTTCAGCACGTCGTCCGGCCGCTGGCGTTCGATCAGCGCCTCCGGCGCCAACAGCAGGCGATGGCGCAGCGCGGGCAGCGCGACTGCGCGTACGTCGTCCGGCGTGACGAAGTCGCGGCCGTCCAGCACCGCCTGCGCACGCGCCAGGCGCACCAGCGCCAGCGCGCCGCGCGGACCTGCGCCGCCGAGCACGCCCGGCCATTCGCGCGTGCCGCGGGCGATGCGCACGGCATAGTCGATCACCGCCGCGTCGACGCGCAGCGCGGCCACGCCCTGCTGCAACGCGAGCAGCTCCGGCTGGCTCAGCACCGGGTTCACGCGGGAGACGTCCAGGTCCGCCGCGACGCGGCCGCTGAGCACCTCGTCGACCATGCGCTTCTCGTCCTCCAGCGACGGATAGTCGATCAGCACCTTGATGAGGAAGCGGTCCAGCTGCGCCTCCGGCAGCGGATACGTGCCTTCCTGCTCGATCGGGTTCTGCGTGGCCACCACCATGAACGGCGCCGGCAGCGGGAAGCGCCGGCCCTCGATGGTCACCTGCCCTTCCTGCATGGATTCGAGCAGCGCGGCCTGCGTCTTGGCCGGCGCGCGGTTGATCTCATCCGCCAACAGCAAGTTGGCAAAGACCGGTCCGCGACGGATCTGGAAGCGCTCCGCCTTCGGGTCGTAGATCGCATGGCCGGTGACGTCGGTGGGCATCAGGTCGGGCGTGAACTGCACGCGGCCGAAGCTGCAGCTCACCGCCGCGGCCAGCGCGCGCACCAGCAGGGTCTTGCCCAGGCCCGGCACGCCTTCGATCAGCACGTGGCCGCCGGCCAGCAGGGCCAGCAACACTTCGTCGAACACGCGCTCCTGCCCGATGAAGGCGCGCGAGACCTGCTCGCGCAGCGAGGCGATGCGTGCCACCAGTACGTCGAACGGCGGTACCGGCGCGATGGGTTCCGGCGCGAACGCGGGAGAAGTGGAATCGGTCGTCATGGGCGGCTCCTGAGTCGCGCCAGGGTGGCGATGCTGTCGCGGAACGCGGCGGCGTTCGCGGGAATCTGGAAAGCCCGCGCCAGTTGCGCGGGGTCGATGCCGTGGCGTTCGGCCAGGCGTTCGTAGAGCGCCTGGCCGTCCAGCCCGGCGCTGGCGGGATCCAGCCGGCGCACGCGCGCCAGCGCGGCGCGGCAGGCCAGGCCATGCAGGCCGAGGCCGGCGTCGCGGCGGTAGAGGAATTCCCCGGCGGCCTGCACGTGCTCCAGCAGCGCGCGCCGTTGCAGCGGCGGCGCGGGCATGAGCGGTCCGAGCCGCTCGCCGCGCGCGGCCATCCAGGCCAGCAGCAGCAGCGTGAGCGCGACCAGGCCAGGCCAGCCGCGCGTGAACAGCGCCAGCCAGAACGACGGGCCATCCAAGGCGTAGAGCAGCCAGACGTGTCCGTCGCGCTCGAACGGCATAAGCAAACGCCACGCGAAACGCTGTTGCGCGAGATGGCTCAGCGAGCGGTTCGACAGGGGGGCGAGGTTGGAAAGCAGGCTCACCTGCCCGTCGCCGACGGTGATTCGCGCGAACGCATAGCCCTGCCGATCGTCGCCCACCCAGGCATCCAGGTTCTCGGCAGCTTCATCATTGAGCCGGAATCGCGGACCGCACAGCTCGAAATTGCCGCCTTCCTTCGCGGAAGCGGCCGCCTCAGCGACGAGACGCGTGCAGCCATCGCCCGCGCGCTCAGGCGCGAGCATGTCCAGCGCCTCGAACAGCGGCGTGTGGGAGGCTTCGTCCGCCGGCCCCGGCGAGAGCACGAGATGGCCGCCGCCGCGCACCCATTCGGCGATGCGCTCGGCGTCGTTTACCTCGATGCGCTCCAGGCCCGCGCCGAGCACCAGCGTGTCTTCCGCGGCGAGCGGCACGCGTCGCGGCGACAACGTGGCGATCGAGCTGACCGGCACGTCGAGTTTCGCCAGCGCCCGCTCCAGCGCGAAGAAGCGGTTGTAGGCCGCCTCGCCGCGCGATGGCGTGGTCACTGTGATTTCCTTGCGCTCGAACAAGGTGAAGAACGCGATGACGCCGAGCAAGGCCAGTGCGGCCAGCACGATCGCCAGCGGCGGAATGCGGTTCATGCGGCACCTCTTGCCGCGGCTGGCCAGCCGGCGAGGAGTTGCTCGAAGTCCTCGTCGCGCGGATAACGATCCGCGTACGCGGCGTACTGCCAAGCGCGCACGATGGTTTCCGCGCGCCGCCGGCGGGATTCTTCGAGCCGGCGCGCGCTGCGCAGGCAGTCGGCCTCCGTGGCGTCGGCGGGGACCGAGGTCTGCAAGGCTTCGGCCACGGCCTCGGCACAACCGCGGTACAACAGCGCGAGCGCCTCGCGGCGACGCCCGCCCTGCCACAGGCGGCGCGTGGCGGCGGCAAGGTCGTCGGGCAGGTGTGCCTCCGCTTCGATCGTTTCCAGATGCGTTTCCAGCGTCGCTTCGTGACGCGAGCGCACGCCGACAGCGGGCAGCCTTGCGCGACGCAACAGGAAGATCGCGACGGCCACCACCAGGGCGATGAGCACGAGCGCGACGAGCCCCTTCACGCCGATGGCGACCGCATTGCCGAATCCTTCGAACGGCATGCGCTCGATCTTCACCGGCTTCGGCTTGACAGACCATTCGCGCGGCACCCACCGGTGTTCCTTGCGTTCGCCGCCGAAACGCGGATCGCGAAAAGCCTCGGCCGACGCCTCGGCGAAACGCTGATCCTGTGCGCTGACCGGCTGGTCGAATACGTGCTCGATCTGCACGGGCGGTTCCTCCGCCTTCTGCGCCCAGGCGCCGTGCGGCCACAAGCAGGCGAGCGCGAGCAGCAGCGCGGCGCCGCGGCCGGCAGCGAGCCAGTGATCGCGCAGGCGGCGGAAGGCCAGATCGACGTCCCAGGCTTCCAATTGCGTGCGGCGGTTGAGATAGAGCGCGAAACCGGCGGCCACATGCAGCGGCTCGATGGCGCTCCAGGCCACGTAGGCCGTCGCGGCGATCAAGGCGCCCGTCACCTCCGGCGTGCGCCGGGCGACGCCGCCGATCGAGCCGCGCAGCCAGTCGGGCATCAGCTCCGGCGGAATGAACAGCGCCACGCACAGGAACATGCCCACGAACAGCACCACCGACAGCTCCAGGCAGCCGAAGGCCAGGGCCGATGCGTCGGTGCCGATCGGCCGCCGCAGCACGCGCCAGCGTTCACGACGCTGCCTGGACGGCAGGCCCTCCAGCAGCTCCATCGGGAAACGCAACGTGCGATGGCTGTCGATGCGCCGCCAGGTCACCGCGGCGATGGTGCCGCCCCAAGGCCACTGGCGCTGGCCGCGCAGCGTCTCGCGCCAGCGTGGCGCGCGCTCGAACACCGCGCGCGACAGCACGTACAGCGGCACGCGGTCGAACAGCGGCAGCAGCCACCAGATCAGCAAGGTGGCGAGCCACGGCCATTGCAGCAACCAGCCCGCTGCGATGCACACCGCCACCACCGGCAGGCTGCAGGCGAACCAGGCCGACCACACCGCCCTGGCATGCGCGCGCAGCATCGCCGCGCCCAGGTCGACCGCCTCGCGCGCGGTACGAGGGCGCAGTGCGACGGTGATGCGCTCAAGCTCCATCCGCGGCCTCCATGCCCATGCCACCGCGTGCCAGCCACCACAGCACCAGCAGCCAGAGCAGCGCGGCGCTGCCGAACTTCAACGAGTCCGGAAATCCCGCGACCGACGACCAGAATGCTTCGATCGCGGCCGCGATCACCAGCATGGCGAAGGCGCCCAGCGCCAGCTGCGCGCCGACCCAGCCGGCAGCGACCATCGCCGGGCCGCGCCGGCGGCGGCCCGGTGCCAACAGGGTGAGGCCCAGCTTGAGTCCCGCGCCGCCGGCGATGACCAGCGCGGTCAGCTCGAAGGCAGCGTGCGCCACGACGAAGCGCCAGAACGGGCCGCCATAGCCCATCTGCGTGAGATGACCGGCCACGCCGCCGATGATCACGCCGTTGGCGCCGAGCACATAGACCGCGCCGACGCCGAACACCAGGCCTGAAGCAAACGTGCGGAACGCGATGCTGACGTTGTTCATCACGTAGACACCGAACATCGCCAGGTCGGTGCCGCTGCTGCGGCCGATCTTCGCGTTCGATGGGTCGTACATCTTCTCGAATTCGGCCAGCTGCGCGCTGCCAAAGAGCGAGTGCGCCCATTCGGGGTGGAACTGCAAGGCGATCAGGCAGCCGAGCGCGGGCACCAGGAACAGCGCCGCCGCCGCGGCCATGCAACGCCATTCGGCGCGCACCAGGCGCGGAAAACCGGCGACCAGGAACATCAGCGCGCGATGCCAGCGCGGCGCAGGCGGCCGGTACAGCAGCCGGTGCCCCTGCTGCACCATGCGCTGCAGGCGGTCGGTCACCTCGCGGCTGTAACCACGCGCACGCGCCAACGCAAGGTGATGACAGAGCCGGCGGTATTCCGCCGGAAAACCGTTGGCGCGCGGATCACGCAGGGTCTGCCGCTGCTTCGCGTCGACCAGGTCGAGCCAGCGCTGCAGTTCGTCCCATCCGTCGCTGTGCAGCGCGGCGAAGCGTTCCTGTTTCATGTGCGTCCCAGCAGCCAGTTGGCGTAGCCGAGAAGTCGCTGCACGCCGGCGTCGCCGGTGCATCCGGTGACCGGCTGCAGCAGGTCGGCCAGTTCCTGTTGGCGCTGCGGCGTCAGCTGCGCGCAGCGTTCGGCGAATTCCACGATCACGGCTTGTTCTTCCGCGGCGAGGCCGGGAGGAGGCGCGATCGCGGGCACCGCCGGCACCTGGCTGCCTGCGGGCAGTTCGCCGCCGTGGATCACCATGGTGCCGGCGATCACGTCGCCCAGGCGCCGCCCATACGGGTCGATCAATGTGCTGGCCAGGCCCACCGCATAGACGCCCGGCAGGATGTCCACCACGCGCAGCAGGTTGCGCACCACCGACGGCACCAGCGTGACCGGCGCGCCGTCGGCGCTGACCACGCGCAGGCCAAGGGCGCGCTTGCCCAGGGTCTGGCCGCCGAACCACACCTCGCACACCACCGCGTAGATCCACATCAGCGCGAACAGTAGCAGCGTGCCCACGCCCATGCCCGCTGTCCCGAGCAGCGACAACGGAATCATCGCGATCCAGAACACCATCATGCGCAGCACGAAATCGATCGTCCACGCCTGCGCGCGCGGCAGGGCGCCCGCCGCGCGCAGGCGAAGGAACACGCCTTCCGGCGTTTCGATCTGCCGGAGCGTATCCAGCATCACTCGGTGATGACGATGGTGTCCGCGATCAGATCGTGCAGGCAGCGGCGCTCGTTGCCGAAGATCATCAGCGAGTCCGTCAGCGAGATCAGGCCGCCCAGGTACGGGATCGCGCCGAGCAGGCTGATCGGGATGATGCGCATGCCGATGATGCGGCCCAGGCCGATGCGGTCGCCATTGGTGCGCACGATCTTCAAGCCGAGCACGCGCTTGCCGATGGTCTGGCCGTTCTGGTGCAGCAGTACGCAGTTGACGACGAATACACCGAGGATGAGCAGGGCGCCCACCGCGATGGCGACGACGCCGCCGTCGCCACGGCTGGCGGCGGAGCCGCCAATGACGGCCAGGATCGTGCCGACACCTACGATGACGCCGTCGAGAATGGCGGCGGCGAGCCGCTGTCCGCGACTGGCTTTGCGCGCTTCGAGATCCGACGCCGAGAGGCCCCCTACGTCGGCGACCGCGGCCTGCGGTGCGGCGTACCAGTTCTGTTCCTTTTCCATGCTTCCGTCCTTGTGGATGCGTGCCAGCCCCCATGACAGGCACTGAGTGGCGAGTATATGGGGGTTTGGGGATGGCTGCATGGCGGTTGCGGTGGGGGTGCCTGGTGCCGGTGGCTGGGCTTCGTTTTCTCGCTCTCGTGCGAGAGAGGTGCACGATGCTGGGCTCATCGTCGGGCTGCTGGTCGTTCCGGCGTGGGCCGGAGAGGGCGCGAAGTGCGGAGAACGCCCGGAGGGCGGCCCCGAAGGGGCGAGCGCGGCGAGTCATCCAGTGGCGTCATGGCTCGGTGGTCGCGAGGTGGTCGCCAGTCTGGTCTCGCCCCGTGCGGGGCGAGGGTTTCGCTCTCCTGCCGGAGAGCGAGTTACTTCTTCTTTGCTTGCCCAAAGAAGAAGTAACCAAGAAGAAAAGGCACCCTGCGCGGCGCCCTCCGCAGCCTACGCTGCTCCGGGTGCGTTGAGGGCTCGCCGGGCTTTTCGATCGGGCATCCATGCCCGAATCGAAAAGGCGGGGACGTCCTGTCCCCGCCCGCCTTCGGCGGCCTGATCGTCCAGCCCTCACCGCCGCGAAGGGAACCCGGAAAATCAAGAGCGTCACGGAGCGTCGCTTCGCTCGCTCTTGTTTAGTTTTCGCCTCAGTCCATCACTTCTCCTTCTCCCCTCCGGGGAGAAGGCGGGATGAGGGGCCGGGGCTTGCGATGCGTGGAAGGCTGCGATTCCTTCGGCGCCAAGAAAAAAGCCGCGTGAGTGACGCGGCTTTTTCTGTTCCAAAAATTCCGGCGAGCCACCGGTCGCTAACTGCTTCAACGCCCCCGCTTCGGCTTCAGCAGCGTGCCGATGCACTTCGGCGAGCCGCAGAGGCACTTCCACACTTTCTTCAGGCGGGCGGTGTGCGGGACGTCGAGGGTGATGCCGTAGTCGTAGGTGAGTTCTTCGCCGGGCTTGATGTTGCGGATGGCCTCGATGATCACCCTGTCCTTGCGCGGGTCGCCGTCTTCGTCTTCCAGCACCAGGGCCTGGCAGTTGGGATCGCAGCTGTGGTTGATCCAGCGCGCGGTATTGCCCTTGCGGTTGGCGTCGATCAGGTAATCGTCGTTGAGCGTGAACAGGAAGGTGTGCCCGGTCTCGCCGCCATCGCCGTACAGCACGTCCGCCTCGCCGTGGGTCATCAGCGTGCCCTTGTACTCGATGATCTCCTCGCCCTTCTTGATCGGCGCGGTAGCGAAGACACCGTTGCCGTGGATGGGGGAGCGGCGGGCGACGAAACGACGTGACATGCGGGGGGCCTGGATGGGGAAAACGTCGATGATGCCCGTTTCCGCGTGACGGTGGAATCGCGGAGGGCCGCCGCACGGCGGCCGCTCCGGGACCGTTCCCGGCCGGACCACTAGCCCCGCTCCCCCCACTCATGGTTAGAATCGTCAT
Source organism: Dyella sp. BiH032 (assembly GCF_031954525.1). NCBI lineage: Bacteria > Pseudomonadati > Pseudomonadota > Gammaproteobacteria > Lysobacterales > Rhodanobacteraceae > Dyella > Dyella sp. BiH032. Next base: position 1,290,629 of record NZ_CP134867.1, on the reverse strand, counting down.
TCAAACGATCGTTTGGAGAGGCCATGTTCCGCCGGCTATACCGCCTGATCCCCGTCGTGCTCGCGCTCGGCCTGATCGCCTGTGGCCCGCCGCGCAAAAGCGTGTTTCCGCCCTCGGTCAGCATCCAGGAGATGACCGTGCGGCCCGATGGCCAGTGGCAGCTGACCGTGCGCATCCAGAACAACAGCTACGCCGGCATGAACTTCCGCTCGATCGACGGCGAGCTGAGGGTGGCGGAGCTGGTGCCGGTGCGGCTGCATGCCACCTTCGACCTGGATATCCCCGCCTTCGCCGGCGACATCACGCAAGTCAACCTGCTGCCCACGCCGGAGATGAGCCAGGCGCTCGCCGCGGCCGCCGCGAAGGGCAGCGGCGGCTCGGTGCCGTACAGCGTCGCCGGCCGCGCCAATGCCAAGCCGGAGCAGGACAAGGACGCGCGCGACTTCGAATTCCACGGCAACGACTGGCTGTCGCCGGTGCCGGGCATCCCCCATACCTGGCGCTGATCCGCGCCACCTTCTTTTCGCATTCCCAGCAGGAACTTCGCACATGACCATCTACAAGGCTCCCCTCGACGATCTGCGCTTCGCCCTCTACGACGTGCTGGACGCGGAAAAGGTCCTCACCTCGCTGCAGGGTGGCGAGGGCCATACGCGCGACGTGCTGGACGCCATGCTGGATGAAGCCGGCCGCCTCAGCGAAGCGCTGCTCGCCCCGTTCAATGCCAGCGGGGACGAGGAAGGCTGCCGCTACGACAAGGCGACCCAGACCGTGACCACGCCGAAGGGCTTCAAGGAGGCCTTCAAAGCCTTCGCCGAAGGCGGCTGGACCGGCCTGACCCAGGCAGAGCATTTCGGCGGCCTCGGCCTGCCTAACCTGCTCGGCACCGCCACCACCGAGATCTTCCAGGCCGGCAACCTGTCGTGGAGCCTGTACCCGCTGCTATCCGAGGGCGCCTGCCACGCGATGGAGCTGCACGGCACCAAAGAACAGCAGGACACCTACCTCAAGCCGATCGTGGAAGGCCGCTGGACCGGCACCATGTGCCTGACCGAGCCGCAGGCCGGCTCGGACCTGGGCCTGCTGAAGACCCGCGCCGAACCGGGTGACCACGGCAGTTACAAGATCACCGGCACCAAGATTTTCATCAGCGCCGGCGAGCACGACCTGGCGGAGAACATCATCCACCTCGTGCTGGCCCGCTTGCCCGACGCGCCGGCCGGCAGCCGCGGCATCTCGATGTTCATCGTGCCCAAGTTCAAGGTGAACGCCGACGGCTCGCTGAGCGCGCGCAACACCGTCGCGGCCAGCAACATCGAGCACAAGATGGGCCTGCGCGGCTCGGCCACCTGCGTGATGAACTTCGACGGCGCCGAGGGTTATCTCATCGGCCAGCCGCACAAGGGCCTGGCCGCGATGTTCACCATGATGAATGCCGCGCGCCTGGGCGTGGGCGTGCAGGGTCTGGCGCTCTCCGAGCGCGCGCTGCAGAACAGTGCCAACTACGCCCGCGAGCGGCTGCAGGGCCGCGCACTGTCGGGTCCGAAGTTCCCTGACAAGCCCGCCGACAACCTGCTAGTGCAGCCGGACGTGCGCCGCATGCTGCTGACCCAGCGCGCCATCGTGGAAGGCTCGCGCGCGCTGCTGCTGTACACCTCGCTGCAGACCGACGTGGAAGCGCGCGGCGCCGACGAAGCCTCCCGCAAGAACGCCAGCGACCTGGTCGCCTTCCTGATTCCCATCGCCAAGGGCCTGGTCACCGAACTGGCGCAGGAAGCCACCAAGGAGGCCCTGCAGGTGTACGGCGGCCACGGCTACATCGTGGAGAGCGGCGTGGAGCAGTTCGTGCGCGACGCCCGCATCATCACCCTGTATGAAGGCACCACCGGCATCCAGGCGGCGGACCTGCTGGGCCGCAAGATCCTCCAGCTGCAGGGCGCGGGCTTCAAGCTGTTCCTGCAGGAGATCCAGGCCTTCTGCCAGAAGCACGCGCAGGATGCCGCGCTGGCCTCGCTGATCGCCCCGCTGGCCAAGGTCACCAAGGAGTGGGCCGACATGACCCTGGCCCTGGCCCAGCGCGTGCAGGGCAACCCGGAGGAGCTGGGCGGCGCCGCCAACGACTATCTGTACTACTCCGGCTACGCCACCCTGGCCTACCTGTGGGCGCGCAGCGTGGCCGCGGCCAACGCCAGCAGCCAGTCCGAAGCATTCAAGCAGGCCAAGCGCGACACCGCCGCGTTCTACTTCGCCCGCATGCTGCCGCGCTGTCTGACGCACAAGGCGGCGATCGAAGCGGGCGTGGGAACGCTGCCGGCGATCGCCTGATCTCCACCCGCCGCGCAGGTCTGGGCGAGCCAAAGGCGAACCCCGATCCGGGCGCTGCCGAGCGCAGGACACGACAAGGCCCGGCTTTCTGCCGGGCCTTGTCGTTCCGGGCGGGAAAAACGCCGTACGGGACTTCCCTGCCCCGCGTCCCGGGTGTAGAACCGGAACCGGTTCCCAAGCCCGCCCCCAAAGCGCATGAGCGACCCGACGTTCCTGATCCGCCTCGCCGAGGACGACGACGATTTCATCCTCGGCCTGGTTCCCCGCTTCGTCGACTTCCACTTGCCTGCCTGGCGCAAGCGCCACGAGTGCATCGACGGCATCCGCAAGGACCTCTCCCGCCACTTGGACGAGCAGCCCGCGAACAGCTTTCTGTTCGTCGCGGAGGACGACGACGGCGAACCGGTGGGCTTCATCCACCTGCAGAAGACGCAGGACTACTTCACCGGCCGCATCAACTGCCACATCTCCGACGTCGCCGTCGCGCAATCGCACGAAGGCAAGGGCGTCGGCCGCGCACTGCTGGACCACGCCGAAACCTGGGCACGCGAACACCGCTGCCACTTGATCACGCTGGCGGTGTTTCCCGGTAATGAGCGGGCGCGGAAGATTTACGAAGAGGCCGGATTCGGCGCGGATTTGTTGAGACTAGCCAAGCCGGTGCGCTGACGGCCAGTGGGGCTTTAGAAGCGTTCCCGCGAGCACCCACCCCTCATCCCGCTTTCTCTCCCACGGGGACTACCTTCGGGTCGCCCGGAGGGGAGAAGGCGAAGTGCGGTACCGAGGCAAGCACAGCTAGTGCGAGCGTTTGCTCTTCGCTTTTGCTCTGCCGGGTTCCCTTCGCGGCGGTGAGGGCTGGACGATCAGGCCGCCGCAGGCGGGCGGGGACATGAATGTCCCCGCCTTTTCGATCAGGGCATGGATGCCCTGTCGAAAAGCCCGGCCAGCCCTCAACGCACCCGGAGCAGCGAAGGCTGCGGAGGGCGCCGCGCAGGGGGCCCTTCTTCTTGGTTACTTCTTCTTGGGCAAGCAAGAAGAAGTAACTCGCTCTCCGGCAGGAGAGCGAAACCCTCGCCCCGCGAGGGCGAGACAAGACTGGCCATAAGGCGACAACCGAGCGCTGTCGCCCCTGGGCTTCGGCCTGCGCCGGAATGACAAGTAGGTGAGTGCGAGGCGCCCCTTAGCCTCCGTTGGGGTTCGCAAGCTCACCCCAACCTACGACCGCCGCCGGCTTCATACCCCTCCGCGGCGTGCGGCGACATGACAAGCAAGCGGAAACTCTCTCCACCGCGAAATCCTGCGGCACCCGCACATCGCACCGAGCCGGTGATTACACCGCAATGACGCCCAAATGACCAGATATTGACGCGATGCAACATCGCACATAGCCTCGGACTGTCGCAGCCCTGGGGAGGATTTGCTGCGACGCAAGACCAGGCAAGGAGCCCGTCAACTACTGCCTGACCGGGGACACAATCCATGACCAAACGACTTAAGCGGCGCCTGCCGGCAGCTGCCCTGCTACCCCTTTGCTGTATGCATGCCCTCGCCGCCACCACGGCCTGGGCCGATGACAAACCCGCCGATCCGGCATCACCCGAGAAAGCCAAGCAGCTCCAGCAAGTCGTGGTCACCGGTACGCGCAGCACCGATCGTACCGCTTCCGAATCCCTCGCACCGATCGACGTACTCACGCCCGCGGATCTCAACGCCACCGGCAGTACCGATCTGGCCAGCGCCCTGAGCACCCTGCTCCCTTCGCTGGACTTCCCCCGCCCCGCCATCAACGACGGCAACGACGCGATCCGGCCCGCAAGCCTGCGCGGCATGTCGCCGGATCAGGTGCTCGTCCTGGTGGATGGCAAGCGTTACCACACCACCAGTCTGGTCAACTACAACTCGGCGATCGGGCGCGGCTCGGCACCGGTGGATCTCAACTCCATCCCGATCGCGGCGATCGACCACATCGAAGTGTTGCGCGATGGCGCCGCGGCGCAGTATGGCTCCGACGCGATCGCCGGCGTCATCAACGTGGTGCTCAAGCGCGGCAGTGTCGAAGGCGGCAACAGCATCACGGCCAACGGCGGCATCATGGACAAGGGCGACGGCGCGCAGAACGGCGTGCAAGGCACCATGGGCGTGGCGCTCGGTGGCCCGAACGGCAGCGCGCCGGGGTGGATGCGGGTGGCGTGGAACTACCAGAACGTCATGAACACCAACCGCGCCGAGAATCGCGACAAGGCCACCACGATCGCAGGCGCGCCCAATCCCAGCGGCATTCCCTACGAACGCTACGGCGACCCGGCGGTGAAGACGTACCAAGTGCTGCTGAACTTCGGCTACAACATCACGCCGGGCGTGGAACTGTACGGCTACCTCAACGGCAGCAAGCGCGATGTCACCTCCAACGGCTACTACCGTGCCTACAACTCCGCGCGCAACGTACCGCAGATCTATCCCAACGGCTTCCTGCCGCAGATCGTCAACCACAGCAACGACATCGCTGCGGTGCTGGGCGTGCGGGGCACTACGGAGGGTGGTTGGCACTGGGACTTCTCGGCCGACCACGGCGAGAACAACCTCGCGTTCGACATCGCCAACAGCGTCAACACCAACCTGTACCACACGAACGGGTACTCGCCGACGTACTTCAACGCCGGCACGTTCCGCAACAAGCAGAGCGTGGCGAACCTGGACCTGAGCAAGGACGTGCACGTCGGCTTCCTGCCCAATGCGGTGACGGTGGCGTTCGGCGCCGAGTACCGCAAGGAAACCTATGTGATCGATGCGGGCGATCCGGATTCCTACTTCTTCGATCCGACCACGCTCATCCCCGGCACCACCACGCCTTATGCGGGCGGCTCGCAGGTGTTTCCGGGACTCACGCCACAGGTCGCCGGCAGTTTCGGAAGGCATAGCGAAGCGGCGTACGTGGACCTGGAAACGGACGTGACCAACAAGCTTTCCGCTGGCCTGGCCGGCCGCTACGAGCACTACAGCGATGCGGGCTCCACCCGCTCCGGCAAGCTGTCCGCGCGCTATCAGTTCACTGACACGTTCGCGCTGCGCGGCACGGTTTCCAATGGCTTCCGCGCGCCGTCGCTGGCGCAGCAGAACTACGAATCGGTAGTGACGCTGATCCAGAACGGGCAGCTCGCGCAGATCGGCACCTACCGCACTTCCGATCCGGTGGCGATCGCGCTCGGCGCGAAGCCGCTGAAGCCTGAAAAATCGACCAACTACGGCCTGGGCGCGGTATGGCAGCCGTGGGATGCCTTCAGTGCGACGCTGGACCTGTACCAGATCCGCGTGGGCAACGCGATTCTCTATTCCGACCAGATCGCGGTGAGCATCCCGAACAGCCAGGTCACCGGCGCGCAGTTCTTCGTCAACGGCGCCACCACGCGCACGCGCGGCGCGGACCTGATCGCCAACTACCGGATGGATCTGGACGGCTGGGGCAAGCTGAACCTCACGGCCAGCGGCAACTACAACAAGACGAAAGTGCTGAGCATTTCCACGCCGGCCTTCGGGCGCGCCAGCGAGGGCTTGCTGACGTCGTCCACGCCGCGCACGAAGTACGTGTTCTCCGGCGACTGGCAGCTGCAGGGTTTCGGGCTGCATGCCAACCTCACGCGCTACGGCTCGGTGATCCGCCGCGGCGACGCAGACGACGGCAGCCAGGACCAGAAGTTCGCCGCACGCTGGCTGCTGGACCTGGCCGCCAGCTACGCCTGGCGCGAATGGACCTTCACCGCGGGTGTGGACAACCTCACCAACCAGTATCCGACCAAGGCTTCGCTGGCGAACGTGTACGAAGACCGGGCCGACGGCCTGCAGTACTCGTCACTGTCCCCGTTCGGCTTCAACGGCCGCTATTGGTACGGCAAGGTGACCTATCGCTTCTGACGGCATCCCCTCCGCGTCCGGTGGCGCGGAGGGGCAAGACGACCGCATCCGCGGCGTGTCCTTTCAACGTCAGAGGTGATCGATGCAAGACGAAGTGACTGGCGCGGGCGAGTTTCCGCGCTCGATGAAACGGCGCGATCTGCTGCGCATGATCGGCACGGCCGCGGGCGGCGCGGCGATGTACCAGGCGATGAGCAGCCTGGGCCTGGCGTCCGAATCGTCCTTCCGTGGCGTGCCGCGGCTCCACGGCGCGCCGCGCGGCGCGTCCGTGCTGGTGCTGGGCGCCGGCATCGCCGGCATGGTGGCGGCCTACGAACTGCGCCAGGCCGGATATCAGGTGCAGGTGCTGGAGTACAACCGGCGGCCGGGCGGCCGCAACTGGTCGCTGCGCGGCGGCGACCGCTTCACCGAGCTGGGCGGATTCACCCAGCATTGCCAGTTCGACGACGGGCTGTATCTCAATCCCGGACCGTGGCGCCTGCCGTACCACCACCATGGCATCCTGGCCTACTGCAAGAAGCTCGGGGTGCCGCTGGAACCGTTCGTCCAGGTCAACCACAACGCCTACCTGCACAGCGCGAATGCGTTCGGCGGGCGGCCGCGGCGGTATCGCGAAATCAATGCCGATTACCGCGGCCATGTGGCGGAGCTGCTCGCCAAGAGCACCCGGCAGGGACAGCTGGACCAGGCCGTGACGAAGGAAGACCAGGAACTGCTGCTGGAATCGCTGCGCGAGTGGGGCGCGCTGGACAAGCAGTTCGCCTACGCGCGCGGCAACGGCAGCAGCAATCGCCGCGGCTACGAGCGCGATGCGGGCGGCGGCTTGTCCGCACGACCGACGCCTTCGACGCCGCTGGGGCTGAAGGACGTGCTGAGCTCGCGCCTGTGGAATCACCTGGTGGCGGGCGAGATCTATGAATTCCAGACCACCCTGTTCCAGCCCGTCGGCGGCATGGGGCGGATCGGCGAAGCGTTCGGCCGCGAGCTGAAAGGCCTCATCCGCTACGACGCGAAAGTCACGGCCATCCAGCAGGATGCCCACGGCGTCACCGTCGCCTACGAGGACACGACCGCGCCGGGCACGACCCATACCGCAAGCGCCGACTGGTGCGTGTGCACTATTCCGTTGTCGATCCTCGGCCAGCTGCCGATGAACGTGTCGCCGGCCATGGCCGAGGCGATCGCCGCTGTGCCCTATGCCGCTTCCGTCAAAGTAGGCCTGCAGTTCAAGCGGCGCTTCTGGGAGCAGGACGACCACATCTATGGCGGCATCACCTATACGGATCTGCCGATCGCCAACATTAGCTATCCCAGCACGGGCTTCCATAGCGATGGCAAGGGCGTGCTGCTCGGCGGGTACATCTGGGGGCTGAGCGCCTACGAGTTCACCGCGATGTCGCCCGAGGAGCGCGTCCGCAAGGCCGTGGAATACGGCAGCCAGATCCATTCGCAGTACCGCGAGGAATTCGAACACGGCATCGCGGTGGGCTGGCACCGTTCGCCATTCACCCTCGGCTGCTTCGGCGTGTGGTCCGACGAGGCGCGCGAGCGCCATTACGACAACCTGTGCCAGGTGGACGGCCGCATCGTGCTGGCGGGCGAACATGCCTCCTATCTGCCGGCGTGGCAGGAAGGCGCGGTGACGTCCGCGCTGGACGCCATCGAGCGCATCCATCGACGTGCCACGGGAGGTGCATGATGAAATCGCAAGCAGCCACCTGCCGCCTCGGATTGTCCCTGGTCGCGTGGATGTTCGTCGCCGGCGCCGCCGGCGCGCAGTCGTCCGACAACGCCGGACATAACGCAGGCAGGCTCGCCGCCGCCGATGGCGAGGCGGTGTTCCGCAACATCTGCCAGGGTTGCCACATGCCCGATGCCAGGGGCGCGCAGGGTGCCGGCGCCTATCCGGCGCTCACCGGCAACCCGCGGTTGGCATCGCCGCAGTACATGGCCGCGGTGATCCTGCACGGCCGGCGCGACATGCCCGCGTTCAAGCCCGCGCCGGAGAACGAGGACCGCTTCCTTCGCGACGCGAAACTCACCGACGCGCAGATCGCCGGCGTCATCAATTACGTCCGCACTCACTTCGGCAACCAATACACGGATAGCATCTCAGCCGACGAAGTCGCCGCGATGCACCGTTGACCCTTCCTCACAGGAGCTCCCCCATGCGCCATGCGTACCGCCATGCCTTCGCCGTGCTTCTCCTCGCCGCCGCCTCAAGCGCGCAGGCGCAGGAGGTGAAGCGCTACAAGATTCCGGACAGCGACTTTCCCATTTCCGCCGCGGTCGAAGTGCCCGCGGGCAAGGCCACCGTCTATGTGAGCGGGAACGTGCCGCCGGTGATCGATACCAAGGCGCCGAAGGATTCCGCGGCCGCCTACGGCGACACGAAGACGCAGACGGTCGGTGTCCTCACCGCCATCGAGAAGCAGCTCAAGGGCATGGGGCTGGGCATGGGCGACGTGGTGAAGATGCAGGTGTTCCTGGTGGGCGACGAAGCCCACGGCGGCCGCATGGACTTCGCGGGCTTCATGGCCGGCTACCGCCAGTTCTTCGGCACCAAGGAGCAGCCCAAGCTGCCCGCGCGCTCAGCGTTCCAGATCGCGGCGCTGGGCAATCCCGGCTATCGGGTGGAGATCGAAGTCATCGCCGTACGGCCCTGAGCCGGTTCGCGCCGCGCTGACGCACAAACGAAAAGCGGCCCCGTGCGGGGCCGCTTTCCTCGAACCAGAGCCGGGGCTCAGTTCTTGGTGACCGTGGCTTCGGTCTGCTCGCGCAGATCCAGGCGCTGGGCCACGCGGTCGATGTTCGCCAGCGAGAGCAGGTGCGCGTAGATCCAGCCGAACACGCCCTCGGTCAGGAACTCGTGCGCGGTCTTCGCGTCGAGCTTGCGCAGCTTCTCCTCGCTGACCACGTACAGGCCATTGAGGTTGATGGCCTTGCCGTCCTTCTCCAGGCGGATGTTGCGCGGCTCGAGCAGGTCGTGCTTGCGCAGCTGCTCCATGAACCACTGGGTGCGGCCCACGTGCTGCTGGAATTCGCCGAGGAAGTTCACGGCGTTCTTCAGCATGTCGCTGTCGGTGCCGTCTTCCTTGAACAGGCGCTCGCCCTCGTCGCTGCCGAAGCCTTCGTAGGCTTCGTCCAGGAACACGGTGAAGTCGTCGCCTTCCTCGCCCGCCGGCTTTTCAGCCAGCACGAACGGATAGCGGCGGACGAAGGCCGGCACGTAGGTGTTGGCCGCCCACTGGCCGTCGGCGTCGACGAACAGGTTCTCGTTCTGGCGCAGGCCCAGCAGGGCCATCGGGCCGGCTTCTTCCATGCTGTTGCCGGCGAACAGGATCGGCAGGTCGCGCGCGGCGGCGGGGAATTCCACGCCAGTCAGCGGCACCGAATGCACACCCGCCGCGAAACGCAGGCTGGGGATGCCCTTCAGGCGCAGATCCTTGTGTTGGGTACGGTTGAGCGGCACCGGGCGCTCGTAGAAAAGAACTTCAGCCACGTCGTTTACCTCTGCCCCGCCGTGCCGGGGTCGCCACCCAGGCTTCCCCTCCCAAACCCGGCGTCGGGTCTACAGATGAACGGCCACTATATCGCAGGCCCGCGGGGAAGCGGAAATGCCGCCGGAAGGGCACCATCTTTCAGGCGTGACAAGCATTTGCATGCATTTTGCAACGAAACATGGTTTATGCTCGGCCGAACCAGCGCCGTTGCATCGTCTGGACGCTTTTTGTGTCGCCTGAAGGACGAACCACATGCCGATGGAAGTACCCATGCGGCTGATCGACGGGCCCGGAAAGGTCGCCGATCTGCATTCGACCCGCATCCTCTCGCTGGACGCGGCGGGCCGCATTCTCGACTGGATCAGCTGGCAGGACGCCGTCTGCCTCTACGTCCGCGACGCCGTGGCGTGGACCCTGGGCGATCCATGCCTGACAGTCTACGGTGGGCACAACCGCGACCTGGGCCGGCGCAGTTCGGTGCAGCTGCACCCGATCGTCGCCAGCACCGGACATTGCCAGGACCACGCGGTGGACCCCGCGCCGACCCTGACCAATACCGCCCTGTTCGCCCGCGACCGCTACATCTGCCTGTACTGCGGCAACCGCTACAGCCGCGGCGAACTGACCCGCGACCATGTCGTGCCGATCTCCAAGAAGGGCCGGGACGAATGGGAGAACGTGGTCAGCGCCTGCCTGGCCTGCAATCTCAAGAAGAGCAACCGCACCCCGCAGCAGGCCAACATGCCGCTGCTGGCCGTGCCTTACCGGCCGAGCTGGGTGGAGCACCTGATCCTGTCCAACCGCAACATCCTGGCCGACCAGATGGAGTTCCTGGTCAGCCACCTGCCCCGCGACCGGCGCCATCTGATGGCGTGAACGCCGGCCCGGCGTTCACTCGCGGCCCTTCTTTTTCCCGCCTTCCTGCAGACGCTCGAGGTCGCCTCGCGCGTCTTCGGCCAGGCTGGCGTAGTGCTGGCGGATCCGCTCGATCGCCTGGTCGTCCAGCTCCTCCAGCCCCAGCAGGGCGTTGTGCGCCTTGCTGCTGCAGATGAGCTCGTCCAGCTTGAGGTGCAGCGCGGCGGTATCCCGGTTCTGCGTGCTCTGGATCAGGAACACCATCAGGAATGTGATGATCGTGGTGCTGGTATTGATGACCAGCTGCCAGGTATCGCCGAAGTGGAACAGCGGCCCCGTCGCCGCCCACACCACGATCAGCAGGACGGCCCCCAGAAACGCCGCCGGCTTGCCGGCGTAGCGCGCGGTGCCTTCGGCGAAACGCCTGAATGCAGACTGCCAGGTCATGACACGCTCCTCGGGTTCGATGGAAGCACCCTGGCGGGCGTGATGTAGGCGCCATGTCGGCGCGACGTGAGATCGGGCCCCATGCCAGCCCGCCGGACAGCGTTCCTTCATGGTCCCGCCCTTGCTCCGCCCTCCCGCTGGGCCAACAATACGCGGATGAACGACCTCTCCCGCTTTCCCCACCTGGCGCCCATCGAGACGCCGGCCGACCTGCGTCGCGTACCGGACGAAGAGCTGCCCGCCGTCGCGGACGAGCTGCGCCAGTACCTGATCGAGTCCGTAGCCAGTTCCGGGGGCCATTTCGGGGCCGGCCTGGGCGTAGTCGAGCTGACCGTGGCCCTGCACCACGTCTTCGACACGCCGCGCGACCGCCTGGTGTGGGATGTGGGCCACCAGTGCTATCCGCACAAGATCCTCACCGGCCGCCGCGATCGCATCACCACGATCAAAAAGAAGGACGGCCTGGCGCCTTTCCCGCGCCGGGAAGAAAGCGAGTACGACACCTTCGGCGTCGGCCATTCCTCCACGTCGATCTCCGCGGCACTGGGCATGGCGATCGCCGCGCAACGCAAGGGTGACAACCGCAAGGTGGTCGCCGTCATCGGCGACGGCGCGATGACCGCCGGCATGGCCTTCGAGGCGCTCAATCACGGCGGCGACGTGGAACCGAACATGCTGGTCGTGTTCAACGACAACGGCATGTCGATCAGCGAGAACGTCGGCGCGCTGACCAAGATGATGGCCCGCGCCATGGCCAGCCATACGCTCAATGCCTGGCGCGAGCGCGCCAAGAAGGCGATTCCGAAGCAGTCGCTGTTCGGCCGTTTCTTCAAGCGCTGGGAAGAACACGCCAAGGGCATGTTCGTGCCCAGCACGCTGTTCGAGGAGCTGGGCTTCCACTACACCGGCCCGATCGACGGCCACAACATCCCGCAGCTGCTGCACGCGCTGCGCATGGTGAAGGACCTGCCCGGCCCGCAGCTGCTGCACGTGGTCACCACCAAGGGCAAGGGTTACGCCCCGGCCGAGCAGGCGCAGATCGAATACCACGCGGTCGGTCCGTTCGACCCGCAGGCCGGCCTGGTGAAGAAGGCCGGCCCGGCCAAGCCCACCTATACCGACGTCTTCAGCGACTGGCTGTGCGACCAGGCCGCCGCCGACGAGCGCCTGCTGGGCATCACCCCGGCGATGCGCGAAGGCTCGGGCCTGGTGCGCTTCTCCAAGGAATACCCGCAACGCTACTTCGACGTGGCGATCGCCGAGCAGCACGCCGTCACGCTCGCCGCCGGCATGGCCTGCGAAGGGGCCAAGCCGGTCGTGGCGATCTACTCCACCTTCCTGCAGCGCGCCTACGACCAGGCGATCCATGACGTGGCGCTGCAGAACCTGGACGTGACCTTCGCGATCGACCGCGCCGGCGTGGTCGGCCCGGACGGCGCGACCCATGCCGGCAGCTTCGACCTGTCCTTCCTGCGCTGCCTGCCGAACATGGTGATCATGGCGCCGGCGGACGAGAACGAATGCCGCATGATGCTGAGCACCGGCTTCGCTTATGACGGCCCGGCCGCCGTGCGCTATCCGCGCGGCACCGGTCCCGGCGTGCCGCTGCGCAAGGAACTGGACACGCTGCCGCTGGGCAAGGCCGACCTGCGCCGCCGCGGCCGCCGCCTGGCGCTGCTGAGCTTCGGCGCGATGCTGGCGCCCGCCGCGGTGATCGCCGCGGAGCTGGACGCCACGCTGGTGAACATGCGCTTCGTCAAGCCGCTGGACGAGGCGATGATCCTCGAGCTGGCCAGGACCCACGAAGCCTTCGTCACGCTGGAAGACAATGCCGTGGCGGGCGGCGCCGGCTCCGGCGTGGCCGAGTGCCTGGCCGCGCACGGCGTGACGCTGCCGATCCTGCACCTGGGCCTGCCGGACGCGTACCTCGAGCACGGCAGCCGCGAGGAAGTGCTGACCATGGCGGGACTGGATCTGCCGGGCATCCGGCATGCGATCCGCGCGCGGTTTCCGCAGTTCGCCGCCGCAGCTTCGGCCTGATCCAACCTGCGGAAAGATGACAAAGAAAAAGGCCGCCCGACCGGGCGGCCTTTTTCATTCCCACAGGTCGCGCTTACTTCAACCCGTTCGCCATCGCCTTGATCAGCGTGCCATTCGCATCGTCGCCGCTGAACTCCCACGAGAACGCGCCACCCAGCGACTGCGCCTTCACGTAGTTCATCTTGCGCTGGATGTTGGCCGGATCGTCGAAGCTCCAGAACGTGCTGCCATTGAAGATCCAGTGCGCGCCGGCGCCGGTATCGTCGAACGCCGGATAGCCGAGGTTCTTGAGCACTTTGTAGTCCTCGATGCCCGCCTCGTAAGTGCCCGGGGCCGCGGTGGTGCTCGCCTGGAACAGGCCGTTGTTGCTGTTGGGCACGTTGGTCCAACCGCGGCCGTAGAAGCCGATGCCCAGGTTGATCTTGGACGCGGGCATGCCCGCCGCGATCAGCGCCTGGATGGCGTCGTTGGTGTTGTACTTGGCCGCATCGCCAGTGGAGGGATCGCCCGCAGGCTTGTACAGCGCGGAGTGGAAGTTGGTCGGGCTCTCCCAGGCGCCGTGGAAGTCGTACGTCATCAGGTTCACGAAATCGATGGATGCTGCGTACTGGCTTGGCTGCGTGACGCGGATCTTGTCCACGCCTGCGCCGCCGGCGATGGTCAGCAGCAGGCCCGGACGCACGGCATCGAGTTGGCGGCGGAACTCGGCGAGCAGTGCGGTGAAATTGGCAGTGTCCGCGCTGCTGCCGCAGGTCAGGCCGCATGCGGCCGGGTATTCCCAGTCGATGTCGATGCCATCGAAGACTCCGGCCGCCGCTCCGGTGCCGCCGGCGTTGTCCACCACGGGCAGGTTGCCCTTGATGTAGGCGTTGATGCAGGAAGCCACGAAGGCTTGGCGATTGGCCGGTTGAGCCGCGCTGGAGAAGCCGCGGGACCAGGTCCAGCCGCCCAGCGAGATCAGCACTTTCAGGTTGGGATACTTGGCCTTGAGCTGCTTGAGCTGGTTCCAGTTGCCGCGCAGCTTCTGGTCCCACGTATCGCCGACGCCGCTGACGCTGCTGCCCGCGTCGTATGACTTGGTGTAGTCGGCATACGCGTCGCCGCCGACGCCGGTGTTCGGATCGGAAGCCTGCGTCACGCCCACTTCGCAGACGTTGTTGCGCACGTTGCCGAACGCATAGTTGATGTGGGTGAGCACGGCGGCCGAACCGCTGGTGTCGATGTTCTTCACCTGGTAGTTGCGGCCGTAGATGCCCCACTGGGTGAAGTAGCCGATCACGCGCTTGCCGCCGCCACCGCCGCCCGCGCTCGTCTTGGCGCTGATCGCCGTGCTCTGCACCGACGCATTGCCCGCGTTGTCGCGCGCACGCACGGTGTAGTTGTAGCTGGTGCTCGCTGCCAAGCCGGTGTCGGTATAGCTGGTGGCCGAGGTCGAACCAACCAGCGTGCCGTTGCGATACACGTCATAGCCGGCCACGCCGCTGCCGCCGCTGTTGTCGGTCGATGCGCTCCACGTGAGGGAGACGGTGCTCGCCGTCTGCGACGGCGACGTCAGGCCCTGCGGCACGCTGGGCGGCGTGGTGTCGTTGCCGCCCGATGGGTTGACGGTAATGCTGACCGTCGCCGAAGTACCGGTGAGGCCGCCGTTGTCGGTAGCGACCGCCTTCAGCGTGTAGCTGCCGGCGGGCACGTTGCTCCAGGTCACCGAATACGGCGTGGTGGTCTTTACGCCGAGCGAGGCGGAGCCGTTGAAGAACTCGACCTTGCTGACCGTGCCGTCGCTGTCGCTCGCATTCGCGCTGAGCGTGATGTTGGCACCCGCGGTGAAGGTGGCGCCGTTGGCCGGCGCAGTCAGGCTGGCCGTGGGCGGCTGGTTGGTGGTCGCCCCGCATTGGCCCAGGTCCTGGTACCAGCCGCAGCTCGGACAGTAGTCCGGCGGCGTGTTCCAGATCTGGGTGAGCGCCTGATACAGATGGTTGTTGTAGACCATCTTGTCGCCCGCGTTGTAGATGGTGGTGGCATTCCAGGCCGCCACACCGGCGCAGCTCGCGCTTTGCGCCGCGCTTGCCCCGCTCCACAGCGCCGCCGGCAGCATGGCCAGCAACAGCAGAACCCTCAACAGGATGCGCATGACACGACTCCGTGATCGAAAGGATATCGAACGCCGGACGTGACGACGCTGGAACGCCGGATGCGCCGGCGCGAGCGGCCAACACCGCGCACGCCTGCCGAAGGACGGACCGCCGGCCCCCACCGTGATCCGCCGCCCTCCCGACGATGTGGCGCCCTCCCCGGCTCCCCATCAGCACTGGCGCACAGGCGCCAGCCGCGCCACTGGACTCCTGATTGACAACGTTGTCAACCATGCCCCGTCCGGGATGCGCTCAGGTGCACGTTTTTGCGGCGGACGCACATGAGCGCGCCGCCACATCCGTGGCGGCGCGATGAAAAAAGCAGTCAAGCGGACGCTAGCGGCGGCCGCCGCTCACGCGATCCCGGCCCTCGAGGTCGGGCGCGGTAAACACCTCGGCGTAGCCCGCCCGCTCGAGCAGGCCACGCACAGCCGGGCCCTGGCTCCAGCCGTGCTCCATCAGCAGCCAGCCACCCGGCTTCAGGTGGTCGGGTGCGCTCGCGACGATCTCGCGGATGGCATTGAGCCCGTCCTCGCCCGAGGCCAGTGCGGCCGCCGGCTCGAAACGCAGATCGCCCTGCGCCAGGTGCGGGTCGGCGGCTTCGATGTAGGGCGGATTGGACACGACAAGGTCGAAGCGCTCGTCGGACAACGGTGTCATCCATGTCCCCTGAAGGAACCGCACCCGCGCCAGTCCCAGCCGCTGCGCATTGCCGTGCGCCACCGCGAGGGCGTCGCTGCTCACGTCGACCGCCGTGACCTCGGCGCGCGGCCGCTCGCGCGCGATCGCCAGCGCGATCGCGCCGCTCCCGGTGCCGAGGTCGACGACGCGGCACGCCCGGTCGGCCGGCAAGCGTTCCAACGCCAGTTCCACCAGCAACTCCGTTTCCGGCCGGGGAATCAGCGTGGCGGGCGTCACCTCCAGTTCCAGCGACCAGAAGCCGCGGCGGCCGGTGATGTAGGCCACCGGCTCGCCCGCCGCTCGCCGCGCGACCATCGTGTCGAAGGCCGCGCGGACATCGTCGTCCAGCACGTCGGTGTCGTGCGCGATCAGCCAGCTGCGCGGCTTGCCCAGGACGTGCAGCAGCAGCGCCTCGGCATCGACCCGATCGCCGAGACGCTGCGTCGCCGCCGCCAGCGTGCCGCGCACGTCAGCCATCGTGGCGCTGCTCCTCATGCGACGCGGACGGCTGCGGCGGCAGTTCCGGCGGCACGGCGACCTTCGGTTCGCGCTTGCGCCAGTAGCCCTCGCGCGTCCAGGCCTCGAAGCCCCAGCGCAGCCAGCCGATCAGCGCGTTGGCCAACCATAGCGCCCACAGCAGCATGGCGATCTTGTAGACCCAGAGCGACACGCTGAACACGCCGCCACGCGGCAGCGCGTCCGTCGTCTGGTCGGCGAACCAGTGCAGGTGCCATGCCGTGGACTCGTTGCCGGCCACGTGCATGTCCGGCACGCCAAGCAAGCCTTTCGGCACCGCCGAGATCAGCACGGCCAGGGCCACCACAGTGAAGAAGGCCAGCGCGATCTGCAGCAGGTTGAAGCCCACCGCGCCGATCCGCTCCGGCGGCGCGCGGCGTGCCCGGACGCCCAGCGCGATCAGCCATGCCACCACCAGCGCGTAGGCGCTCCACGCAAACGCGGAGAAGCCCAGCCCCAGCAACAGCCAGTGCTGGAAGCGCAGCGGCGTGGGGGCATAGCGCGCGAGCAACCATGCCGCCAGCAGCAGCACGACCAGCTGCGACCAGTACAGCACTGCCGGCCCGGCCGTCGGCCCCCAGGTCCACAGCACCCAGCGGTCTTCCGGGAGATTGAGTTCCAGATGCAGGTTGGCGGCAGGCGCATCCAGCGCGAACTGGGCACTGCGCGTGACGGCGCCGATACCGCGCGGCTCGCGCACGCGCAGCTCGAAACCATGCGAACCCGGCAGCAGCGGCAGGCTCAGCTTGCCGTCGCGCACGGCAAGGCTCAGCGGCTGCGCGTCCCGCTTCGCTTCCAGCAGTTCCGCGCTCGCGGGCAGCGCGATGGCGTGCTCACCGCCACGCGTGCTGCGTGCGAGCAGGTGCACCGTGGTCTCGGTCGCGCGATCGCCCACCGCGCTTGCCACGCGGACCTCGTCGAAGGCGAGGCTGTCGCCCGTCACCGCCTTGGGCTGGGTCATCGTCAGGCGCAGGGTTTCGCCCGGCAGCGGCAGGAAGAACAACGAGCCATCCTCGTGGCCGGCCGGTACGCCATCGCTGTCGACGTGCCACATCGGCGCGGCCTGGACTTCCCAGCCTTCCGCGCGCTCCCCGAGCGCGGGTGCCTTCAGTTCCAGCTTGTCGGTGCGGTCGAGGCGGCTGGTCCAGCGCACCTCGCTCTGGTTGCCGTTGAACGTCACGCCGAGGCGGCCATCGTGCACGCGCGCATCGTCGCCCAGCGGATGCTCGCCCGGCAGCAGCGGCAGGTCGAAGCTAAAGCCGCCTTCGCTCGGCGCGATGCGGGTCACCGTCGTTTCCACGGTCCAGTCGACATCGAGCATCAGGACGCGCCGCACGCTCACGTAAGGCGGAAACGCCTGGCTGCCCGCGGCGACTTCCTTGCCGTCGGCGCCGGCGCGCACGCGGCGCAGCGCGAGGCTGTCGCCCAGGGCACGGCCGCCGTCCAGGCCGTCGATCGCCCAACCCTGCCCGGCGAAACCGACGCGTTGCGGATGCAAGGCGAAGCGCAGGCTGACCGTGTCATCGCCGCTCGCGCGATAGCGCAACGACACGCGATGCACCCCGCGATCCATCCGCACGAGCGCCTGATCGCCGCGCCGCACCAGAGGCGCATCGGCACGGCCGTCGACGCTTGCGCCGGTCAACTGCAAGGAGGCATCGGCCTGCGGCAACGGAATGGCGACGGGGGCGCCGGCGTGCACTTCCAGGTCGAGATCGACCTGATCGCCATCCGCCCGCACTTGCGCAAGCGCGATCGCTGCGCAGTTCGGTACGCACTTCGGCGCCTCGGTAAGACGCTGGCGCAACTGCTGCAGCAGCGCGTCATTGGGCAAGGCGTCCTGCGCGCGGGTCAGTTGCGGCACCAGGGCGAGCAACAGCAGCGCCGCGCTCGCGCGGCCGAGCGGCCAGCGCGGCATGCCGCCACCCTCCGCAGGATGGAACACGCGCAGCACGACGCGCGCCAGCAGCGCCGCCAGCAGCACCAGCATGGCGAAGCGCAGCAGCCGCACCAGCCACGCCGGCGCGATCACCAGGCGCGTGTTCTGCTCCGCGGTGACAGGGCCGGACCATCCCAGACTGTAGTTATTGCCGACATCCCACGAAGGTTCGCCATGACCGGCCTGGATGACACTGTGCGTATCCCGCTGGTCGCGGTAGCGGCTGCCGCCCAGTGCGGGCGCACTCTTCGCCGCCATGTTGTATAGCGTCTTGGGCTCGCCGGCGCTCGACGCCACGCTTGCGTCCTCCGCCACCGGTGCGGGCGGCGGCGGTGGCGCGGCCACCGGCGCCTGCGCGATGACTTCCTGGCGCGCAGCCACCTCATCGGCGGCCGGCGCCATCTCCGCTTCTGCCGATGCCATCTGAGAGCGGGCCACGAAGCCCACGCCATCGAGTTGCGGATGCAGTACGTAATCCATTTGTTGCGCGGCGAACGGCAGCGACCACAGCACCGCCAGCGCAAGTACCGCGCCCGCGCCGATGCGCGAGCCAAGGCGCAACTTGCCTTCCGGCAGGGCGCGCGCGAGCAGGGCGAGCGCCAGCGCGATGCCCAGGGTCCAGCGCGGCGCGCCATATTCGTGCTGCGACAACGCCAGGAAGGCGACCGCGAGCAGTGCCCACGGCCAGCCCAGCAGACGACCGGCCAGCAAAGCGATGAGCGCGACGACGAACAGGTCCAGAAGACTCCATTGCGCGATCCACGAATCCGGCGACCGGTCCGCGCCACTCGCTCCGATCAGGCGATAGCCGTAGGGCAGATGCAGCGTCGCCTCGATGTTCTCCAACGGCATCTGCCAGCCTCCGCTGGGCAGGTTGCCGCCGCGCGGCAGGCGCAGGCCGGCGTGCAAGTCGAGCCTGGCCTCACGCAGCTCGACGCCGCTGCGGCCGCCTTCGCCGCCGGTCACCAGCAGCGGAGACTCGCCCTGCGCCGCCCGCTGCAACTGCCAGGGCGCTGCGACGTCGAGACGCTGGCTCTTGCGCAGCGTGCCGGTGAGATGGTCGCTGACGTTGAAGCCGCGGCCGTCGAAATCGAGCCAGATCTGGCGCGCGACCTTTACCTGGTCGCCCTGCCCGCCTTCGTTGCCGCGGGTGCCTTGTTCGATGGCGAGGCCCTGGTTGTCGTCGAGCGCAAAGGCCGGCAGCTCGCGCCAGTCGTCCGGCACGCCGGCTTGCGCGGCGTCGGTGGCCTGTCCTTCCACGCGGGTGCTGCGCAGGCTCGTATCGTCCTGGTAACTCCAGATTTCCTGCCGGGGCCAGGGCTCGGCCGGCAGCTTCAAGGCCACCTGCTTGAGCGGCTCGGTGCCGCGAGCGACGAGGTCGAGCGTCCATTGGCCCGGACGCAGCTGGATCCGCAGGCGGCCATCGCTTTCCAGTCGCGCGGGAAGATCTCCCGACAGCGCGGTGGCGACGAAGCCCTGCGGCAGGGCCGGGCCCAGCAGCTGCTCACGCGCGCTGCCGGTGACGTTGAGTTGCAGATGCGTCTCCAGCGTGGCCGGCAAGCCGTCTTCCAGGCGCCGGTAGACACGCAGCGAAAGCGCATCCGCCGCTCGCTGCGCCTCCGCGGCCTCGCCCAGCGTGAGCTGGTCGCCGTTGCGCTCGACGCGGGAGACGGTCGTGCCATCCACACTCAGCGCCACCAGGCCGATCGAAGCGGGAACGCGCAGCCGCGCCGGCCGTGCCGACCAGGGTAGTTCGCCGCGCAGGCTGTAGTCGCCCGGCTCCAGCCATACGGACGGCTCGCCGCTGCGGTCGAGCACCGCCAGCGCCTTCGCGCCCGCGGTCACCTGTTGCGGCCAGTTGCGCGCATCGCCCGGCAGCCCGACCCAGCTGGGTGCATCGACGTGCAGGTCGAGCGAGAAGCGCCCGCCATCTTTGCCGGCTTCCACGCCCAGGCGCCCCGGCCACGCGCATTGCACGTTGCCCGGCCCCTGGGTGGCGACGAAGGGACAGGCATGCTGCGGCACGTCGTGCAACACCCAGCCCTGCCAGTCGCGCAGCGGCGGCGGCACGTCCTGCGCCAGCAGCGGCGCGGCGAGCGCCCACAGACCCAACAGCCATCCCCTTCGACGCATACCTGTCTCCCCTCTGGCCCTCAGTGGCCGCGACGCAGTGTAGGTGGAACGGCGCCGTTCATGACAACGCCGTGAAGGATGCAACGCGGCGGCGGCCCGGCCGGGGTTGGCGAGGCACAAAAAAACCGGGCGGCTTGCGCCGCCCGGTTCATGGCGTCACTGCTGGCCGATCAGCGCAGGATCGCTGCCGGGTCCTGCTTGGCTTTCAGTGCGGAACACAGCAGCGTGCCTTCGACGTTCTGGGCCAGGCCGCGCTCGGCGCCGGAGACGTCCTTGGCGCGGTCCTTGAAGAACGCCTGCAGGCGATCGGCTTCGCCCTGCGAGCAACCGCCGCCGCCCATCAGCCCCGGCAGGCGACCGCCGGCGAAGCTGCCAGTGCGAGCCACGATCTTGTCGTAGTTCGCCACCGACCACTTCCAGATGGCGTCGCGGCCGGCCTGGGTGTCGCGGTTGCCCATCAGCAGCGCGTTCATCTCGCCGACCTTGACCGACTTGTCCAGCGACAGGTCGCGCACGCGCTCGGCCAGCGCCGGATCCTCGGCCTGCGCCAGGCCTTGCAGGATGGCGTTGCGCTGGGCCGGATCGCTGGTCTTGGGCAGCTGCGCGACCAACGCGTCGACCGCGCTCTTGCCGTGCTCCTGCACCGCCACGCCCAGCGCGGCACCGAGCAGGTTGGAGTCGGCGGCGGCGAAGTCCAGATTGCCGTCAGCCTTCGGCTTGAGCACGGCGTCGCCCTGCTTGAGCAACTCGGCACGGACTTCCGGCAGCTTCACGTCCAGGCCCAGAAAACCGGCCAGCGTGGCGCGCTGCAGCGAATCGCCGTCCGGCTCCCCGTCCTTGCGCTTGTAGCCCAGGCGCTGCATTTCCGGCAGATAGGCGGACTTCGCCCACGCCACCAGCTTGGCGCGCTGCGCGTCGGTGCTGGCGAGCTGGTTGTAGATCCAGTTGAAGGTATTCAGCGGCGCGGTGGACACCTCGCGCACCTTCGAGCCGGTGAGCGGCTTGAGCGCCGCCAGCGCGGCGCCGGCATCGATGTCGCCGCGGCGGAAGGCCGCGTTCACCGCATCGCCGTAGGCCAGCTGTTCGGCGTCGGCCAGCTTGTCGACCTGCTTGCCGAGCTTGGCCAGGTCGCTCTTTTCCATGCTGAAGCGGTAGTAGCCGCTGCCGTTGGCGTTGGGCATCACCCAGCTCTGTGCGGTGGCGCCCGGCAGTTCCATCGTGCCCTGGGCCTTGTCCAGCAGTTCGCAGGCGACCTTGCTGTCGCCGCCCACGGCGTAGCGCACGCAGACCGGCACGCCCCACAGATGGTTGGCGTCACCCTTGCTGCCGAGCGGCAGATAGCGGCTCTGGCTCAGGTGCAGCACGGTCTTGCCGCCTTCCTGCGCGAGCTTGGTCTGCACGTACGGCACGCCAGGCTGGTTGAGGAAGCTCTTGAAGGCATTCTTGAAGTCCTCGCCCTTGTCGGCCGCCTTGGCGATCGAGTCGATCAGGTCCTCGGCGGTGGCGTTACCGAACTTGTGATCCTGGATGTAGGCGCGCATGCCCTTCTGGAACACCGGCTCGCTGACATAGCCTTCGAACATGCCGAGCACAGCGGCGCCCTTCTGGTAGGTGATGCCGTCGAACGCGGTCTCGATGTCGCCGTTGCCGGTGATCGGCTGGCGGATCTTGCGGGTGGTGACGAGGCTGTCGCCGTTCATCGCGCCCTGCGCGCCGCGCACGCGGTCGAGATCGGCGCGGTATTCCGGATGCACCTTCTGGGTGACCTTCTGCTGCATCCAGGTGGCGAAGGCTTCGTTGAGCCACAGGTCGTCCCACCAGCCCATAGTCACGGTATCGCCGGTCCACTGGTGGGCCAGCTCGTGCGCGGTGACGTTGAAGGAACCTCGCACGTACTGGGCGGCGGAATCCTTGTCCAGCAGCAGCAGCCAGTCGCGGAAGGTGACCAGGCCCGGGTTCTCCATCGCGCCCGCGGAGAAGTCCGGCGCGGCGAGCAGGTCGAGCTTGTCGAACGGATAGCCGAAGCCGTAGTAGTCCTCCAGCGTCTTGATGATGCTCGGCGTCTCGCCCAGCACGTGCTGCATGCGGTGGCCTTCGCCCTTGGCGGCGATGCCGCGCAGGTCGGTGGCCTGCTTGCGGTATTCGGAAGCGGGAATGGTCGGACCGTTCACCACGTCCCACGGGCCCACGCCGAACGCGACCAGGTAGGTCGGCAGCGGCTGGGTGGTCGCGAAGGTCAGGGTCTTCCAGCCGGCGGCAGCCTTCTCTTCCTTCACCTGCTTGGTGTTGGCGATACCCACTTCATCGCTGGGGATGGTGAGCTTGAGATCGAACGGCGTCTTGAACGACGGTTCGTCGAAACCCGGGAAAGCGAAGCGCGCGCTGATCGGCTCCATCTGCGTCATCGCATAGGGCTGGCCTTCGTGGCTCACCTTGTACAGGCCCTGCAACTGCTGGTTGAGCGGCGCGGTGTACTCGATCGCCACGCTCAGCTCCTGCGGCTGCAGCGTGCCGCCGAGGTCGATGCGCACCACGCCTTCCTTCGGCGCGACGTCCTCGTACTTGCCGGCGTGCACCTTGCCCTTGGCATCAGTGACGGTGACCTTGCTCACCTTCAGCTCGCGGCCGTGCATCCAGATATGGTCCGACGCCTGGGTCAGCTTGAGCTTGATGGTGGTGGTGCCCGAGAAATCCTGCTGCTTCGGATCCACCTTGAAAGCCAGCTGGTAGGACTCCGGCATCGCCCAGCGCGGTAGCTTGCCTTGCGGCTGGTCGGAAGCGGCGGGAGCAGCCAGGGCGGCGCCGCAGGACGCGGCGAGAACGCTCAGCATGAGCGGGCGGACGAGACGACGCATGAGAATTTCCCCAGGGGACACAAAAGAGCCTTTCACGCTAGGCGGAGGCGTGACTTCGGACACAGTGCCAGAAGACATGGCCGCGCCGCTGCTGCGCAGCATGTTTCCGACAGGCAAGAAAAAACCGGCGGCGAAGGGGGCTCGCCGCCGGTGGGGGGAACCGCGCGCCTGCGGGGGGAGGGGCAGGAGTGGCGCGCGGGTGGAGCAACTCGTGCGACAAAGCCTAGGTGAACCTGAGGAATTGCTCCAATTGATTGTTCTCATGATCGTGATAGATTTCGACTATCCAACGTATCGGCCGTTTTTCCCCATGAATCTGCGCGATCTCCAGTACCTCGTCGCCCTCGCCGAACACCGGCATTTCGGCCGCGCGGCCGAGGCCAGCTTCGTCAGCCAGCCCACTCTGTCGACGCAGATCAAGAAGCTGGAAGACGAACTGGGCGTGCCGCTGGTGGAACGCACGCCGCGCAAGGTGCTGCTGACCGAGACCGGCCGCGAGATCGCGCGCCGCGCGCGCGGCGTGCTCGCGGAGATCGATGAGATCAAGGCCATCGCGCAGCGCACGCGCGATCCGGAATCCGGCACGCTGCGCCTGGGCATCTTCCCTACGCTCGGGCCGTATCTGCTGCCGCATCTGGTCCCATTGGTGCGCGAACGCTTCCCGCGCCTGGAACTGCTGCTGGTGGAGGAAAAGACCGAGCAGGTCATCCGTATGCTGCGCGAAGGTTCGCTGGACGTTGGCGTGCTCGCGCTGCCGCTGCACGAGGACAGCCTGCACGCGGAATTTCTGTTCGAGGAACCCTTCGTCCTGGCCGTACCCGACGGCCACCCGCTGGCGCACAAGAAACAGCGTCTCAAGCTGGGTGATCTGGAAGACGAAAGCTTGTTGCTGCTCGAAGACGGCCACTGCATGCGCGACCAGGCGCTGGAGGTCTGTCACCTGGCCGGTGCGGGCGAGCGGTCCGGTTTCCGCGCCACCAGCCTGGAAACGCTGCGCCAGATGGTCGCTGCCAACGTCGGCATCACCCTGCTCCCCACTCTCGCCATCAAGCCGCCGGTGGCACGCACCGACAACGTGCACCTGATTGAATTCGCGGGACATGCGCCCAGCCGACGCATCGCGCTGGTCTGGCGCAAGAGTTCTTCCATGGGCGCATTCCTGCAGCGTTTCGCGGATGTCATGCGCGGACTTCCGGACGGCCTGCTGCGCCCGGAACTAAGCCAGCCCAAAGTCAGCAGTCGCTCCCGTACGCCGGCCTGATGCCGCAATGTGCACGTGCACATAAACGGCAGCACCTGCCCGCTTCCGGTCCCTCATCCACCCTTCAGATTGCCGCCAGAACAATCCGCGAGATTGTTCGTTCGGCGTGCGCGTCGAGCCTGAACAAAGCAAAGGGGGGCAGAAGGACTGCCGGCATCGCTACGCCGCGTGGAAGCGGCGCGGTCGGTGACGTGCGGCAGTCATGGGCAGCGGACCAGACCACGAGGTTGAGTGCAGACACATGCCGGGCATCTTCACCGTCTCGCTGGATCTCGAGCTCTATTGGGGCGTGCGCGACGCGCGCAGCCTCCAGGACTACGAGCGCAATCTGCGGGGCGAGCGGGAGGCGATCCGCGGCATGCTGGGCCTGTTCGAGGAACATGGCATCCATGCCACCTGGGCGACGCTCGGCTTCCTGTTTTTCAAGAACGTCGAAGAGTTGCGCCAGCATCTTCCCGACGTGCTGCCCGACTATCGCCATGGCCCGCTGTCGTCCTATCGCTACATCGAGGACCACGCCTGGGGTTCGGACGATCACTACCACTTCGCGCCGGAAATGATCGAGCTGATCCGCCAGTACGAAGGACAGGAAATCGGCACGCATACGTTTTCGCACTACTACTGCCTGGAAGATGGCCAGACGATCGAATCGTTCCGCGCCGATCTGCGGGCCGCGGTAGACGCTGCGCGTGCGCAGGGCATTCCGGTCGCCAGCCTGGTCTTCCCGCGCAACCAGGGCAATCCCGATTACCTGCCTGTGCTCGAAGAACTCGGCATCGCCTGCTACCGCGGCAATGAAAGCGCGCCGTTCTACACGCCGAAGAACCAGCGCGAACAGAATCTGCTGGTGCGCGCGACGCGCCTCATCGACGCCTACGTCAATCTCTCCGGCCCCAACACGTACACGCTGGAGGAATGCGCGCGGACTCGCCCGTTCAACATTCCGTCGAGCCGCTTCCTCCGCCCCTACTCGCACCGCCTGGCACCATTCGAAGGGTTGCGCATGCGTCGCATCAAGCGGGCGATGGAGCAGGCCGCCGCGGAGAACCGGCTGTTCCATCTGTGGTGGCATCCCCATAACTTCGGCGCGGACATCGAGCGCAACCTGGCCTGTCTGCGCGAGGTGCTCGGCTATTACGGTCACCTGCGGCGCGTCCACGGCATGCAGTCGCTGAACATGGGCGAGATCGCAAGCGTGCTGGAGACCATGCATGCCGCCTAGGCCAAGGATCGCGCTGCTCGCCGGCGAAGGATGGACCACCCACGCGATGTACCACGCCCTGCGCAACGAGTTCGACATCGTCGCGGTGATCATCGAACGCAAACCTTCGGCGCTGAAGATGCTGCGCTACCGCGCGCGCAAGCTGGGCGCATGGGAAACCCTGGGGCAGTTCGCCTTCATCGTGTATAGCCGCCTGCTCAGCCACGCCGCGCACGCACGCGTCGAAAGCCTCATGCGGCAGCACGGTCTATCCGACGCGCCGATTCCCGACGACACCGTCACCCGCGTCGCCAGCGCCAACGGCAAGCAGACCGTACGACTACTCAAGAAACTCGCCCCGCAAGCCGTGGTAGTCAATGGCACGCGCATCCTGTCACGGAAGCTGCTGGACGAAGTGGACGCGCCTTTCATCAACACCCACATGGGCATCACCCCCGCCTACCGCGGCGTACACGGCGGCTACTGGGCCCTGGCCAACGACGACCGCGCCCATTGCGGCGTGACGGTCCATCTCGTGGACGAAGGCGTGGACACCGGCGGCATCCTTTACCAGGACCGCATCGACGTGGAACCCGAAGACAACTTCGCCACCTATCCGGTGCTGCAGTTGGCGAAGGCGCTGCCGTTGATGAAAGCAGCACTGCTCGATGCCGCGGAGCGGCGATTGGCTCCTCAGGCGGGCATCGGACCGTCGAGGCAGTGGTATCACCCTACGCTGTGGGGTTACTGGAAGGTGAGGTTTAAGCGTGGGGTGAAGTGAGTTGCGGTGGACGTGCGATGAAGTGTTCTCGCAAGCCCCGCCCCTCATCCCGCCTTCTCCCCGGAGGGGAGAAGGAGAAGTGCGGTACCGCCGCGAGCAGCAATGACCAAACAAGAGCGAGCGAAGCGACGCTCCGTGACGCTCTTGATCTCCCGGGTTCCCTTCGCGGCGGTGAGGGCTGGACGATCAGGCCGCCGCAGGCGGGCGGGGACAGGGATGTCCCCGCCTTTTCGATCAGGGCAGGATGCCCTGCCGAAAAGCCCGGCCAGCCCTCAACGCACCCACAGCAGCGAAGGCTGCGGAGGGCGCCGCGCAGGGGGCCCTTTCTTCTTGGTTACTTCTTCTTTGGGCAAGCAAAGAAGAAGTAACTCGCTCTCCGGCAGGAGAGCGAAACCCCTCGCCCTTTGGGCGAGACAAAGCTGGCGACCACGTCGCGACAATCGAGCCGTGACGCCACTGGATGACTCGCTACGCTCGCCCCTTCGGGGCCACCCTCCGAGCGTTCTCCGCGCTACGCGCTCCGTCCGGCCTGCGCCGGAATGACGAGTGGTGAGTACGAGGCGTCCCTTCGCGCCCGTCGGGTTCGCAAGCTCACTCCGACCTACGTGTGGGCTGCAAAGCCCACACGCCACACCCTCCCGCGCAAAGCGCTCACCTCATTCCACCCGCCCGAGCCCGATCGGACAACTCACCCCCGTCCCACCCAACCCGCAATACCCATCCGGATGCTTCGACAAATACTGCTGGTGCTCCGGCTCCGCGTAATAGAACGGTCCCGCATCCGCCACTTCCGTCGTGATGCGCCCGTGCCCGGCCCGCTCCAGTTCCGCCTGGTAGCGGCGCAGCGAAGCCTCCACTGCCGCACGCTGCGCCGGTGTCGACGTATAGACGGCCGAACGGTACTGCGTGCCCACGTCATTGCCCTGGCGCATCCCTTGCGTCGGGTCGTGGTTCTCCCAGAACGTGCGCAAAAGCGTGTCGACATCGACCTGCGCAGGGTCGTAGACGATCTGCACAACCTCGGCATGGCCGGTTTCGCCGGAACACACCTCGCGATACGTCGGGTTGGGCGTGTAGCCGCCCGCGTAGCCGACCGCGGTGGTCAGCACCCCGGGCATCGACCAGAACTTGCGCTCCGCGCCCCAGAAGCAGCCCATGCCGACCTGCAGCACTTCGCTGCCGGGGAAGGCTTCCGGCATGAGCGGGCGTCCGTGCACATGATGCGCGGACGGCGGCGCGATGGCCTGCGCGCGTCCGGGCAGCGCGTCCTCGCGATGGGGCAGGCGTTGTTTCCAGGCACCGATACCGAGCATGGCTGATCTCCTCAGATGAGAGTGAGTTAGGTGGCGGCGGACAGCGCGCTTCTCAATGTGCTCAGTAGCGCAGCAGCGCATGCAGCGGCGTGTTTCCGGGCAGGCGATGGCGGCCTTGCAGCGCCTCCAGCTCGATCACCACGCTGGCGCCCACGCGTACCGCCCCGAGCGTTTCCACCAAACGGCAGGCGGCATCCAGGGTGCCGCCGGTGGCGAGCACGTCGTCCACGATCAGGACCTTTTCGCCGGAACGCAGCGCATCGTTACGCGCCTCCAGTCGGTCCTTGCCGTATTCGAGCGCGTAGTCCACCGATACCACCGGCGGCGGCAGCTTGTTGGGCTTGCGCAGGGGCACGAAGCCCGCGTGCAGCTTCTGCGCCAGCGCCGCGCCGAAGATGAACCCGCGTGATTCGATGCCGCACACCGCCTGCACGCCGCTGCCTTGCCATGGTTCGGCAAGCGCATCGATGCAGCGGGCGAAGCCGCCGGCGTCGGCCAGCAACGGCGTGATGTCGCGGAACACCACGCCCGGCTGCGGAAAATCCGGAACGGCGCGGATCAGCGCCTCGATCTGTCGGATGCTCGATGTCATGAAAGGCTTCAGGCCATGCGTAGGGAACGGGCAAGCATAGCGCGCCCGTTCCAGGCAGCCTCAAGCAGGCATGCAGGAGGGAAGGCCGTCGTCCGCCCAGCCGTCCAGCGCCTGCCGCGCGTCGGCCAGCTGGAGTTCCACCTCGCGCACCACCGCCTCGGCGGCGGGCAGACTCGCCTCCGGCACCAGCACGGCCACGTAGTCGAGCGCAGGGAGATTGCCCACCGCACCAGTCAGGTATTCGCCGGCCACAAAGGCCGGGATGTCGGCACGTTCCAGCGCATCCTTCACGAGATGGGCGTCGATCAGAGTTTCGGCTCGGTAAGCGATGCGCATGGCGGCACGCTACCCCCCGCCCGCGGAGGCCGCAAGCCTGCTGCCGACCGGCCGTGCGGCCTAGTGGCAACCACCGTGGCGCTGCACTAAGGTCTCGCAAAGACGGCTCTCGCAGGGGAAGAGGCGGAATGGCGAAGGCGGCTCGGGAAGGACACCTCAGGTTCGTGGTGCGGGTCTACCGCCTCCGCCTGCTCGGGCTGGGGCTGGGCGCCTTGCCGGTGGCGAGCGTCCTGTACCAACTTCATGCCGGCTGGTGGCTATGGGCGCTGCTGGCGTTCAACGCGCTGGCGTGGCCTCACCTGGCCTACCTCTTCGCCTCGCGCGCGGCGCGCCCCATCGAAACCGAACACGTGAACCTGGTATTCGATGCCGCGATGGGCGGCGTGTGGGTCGCCTTGATGCAGTTCAACATGCTGCCGAGCGCCTTGCTGGTGGCGATGATGGCGATGGACCGGATCAGCGCCGGCGGCTGGCGGCTGTTGCTCAAATCCCTCGCCCTGCAGGCGGCGGTATGCCTGGCCACCTGGTGGCTGGACGGATTCCGCTACCAGCCGGTCTCGACCATGCTGAACGTCGCGGCCTGCCTGCCCATGTTGATGATTTATCCGGTCTGGCTCAGCACGGTGAATTTCACCCTGGCGCAACGCGTGCGCCAGCAGAACCGCCAATTGGACCAGCTCAGCCGTACCGACGCGCTCACCGGCCTGAGCAACCGCAGCCACTGGCTGGAAACCGTCGGCGTCGAATGGCTGCGCTACCAGCGCAACCAGCGCCCCGCCGCCCTGATCCTGCTGGACGTGGACGGCTTCAAGCAGATCAACGACCGCTACGGCCATGCCGCCGGCGACCAGCTGCTGGGCGACCTGGCCCGCCTGCTGCAGCGCGGCCTGCGCGACGTGGACACGCCCGGCCGCCTGGGCGGCGACGAGTTCGGCATCGTGCTGCCGGAAACCGACCTGGAGCGCGCCAGCGCGGTAGCCGAACGCATCCGTCTGCTCGCCGAGAACAGCCGGCCCGAACGCGCCGGCCAGCACATCCCATGGACGATCAGCCTGGGCGTGGCCGCGGTAGGCGAGGAAGCCCATGACGTCGGCGGCTGGATGCGCCAGGCCGACCTGGCGCTGTACCGCGCCAAGGCGCAAGGCCGCAATCGCGTATGCGTGGCCCAGGCGCGCGGCGGCGGCAGCCCCGTCGCGTCCGCTCCGGCCTGACTGCGGAGAGGGCAGCGGCATCCCGGGGGACAGGGTAAACTTGGCCGTTTCAGCCAATGACCCGCGAGTCCCCCGATGTCGATCGAACACGCCGCCGCCGAAACCACGTCTCCCAGCGCCGCACCGGCCGAGGGCCAGCGTGACTTCGTGCGCCAGATCATTCGCGACGACCTGGCCTCCGGCAAGCACCACGCCATCCGCACGCGCTTCCCGCCCGAACCCAACGGCTACCTGCACATCGGCCACGCCAAGGCGATCTGCCTGAACTTCGGCATCGCCTCGGAATTCGCCGGCTGGTGCAACCTGCGCCTGGACGACACCAACCCCGGCAAGGAAGACCCCGAGTTCGTCGAAGGCATCAAGGACGACGTGCGCTGGCTGGGCTACGACTGGCACGACCTGCGCCACGCCTCCGACTACTTCGAGGTGTTCTACCGCGCCGCGGTCAAGCTGATCGAGGACGGCCAGGCCTACGTCGACGACCTCAACCCCGACGAGATGCGCGAATACCGCGGCACGCTCACCGCGCCCGGCCGCAACTCGCCCTACCGCGACCGCAGCGTGGCGGAGAACCTCGACCTGTTCCGCCGCATGCGCGAAGGCGAATTCGCCGACGGCGCCAAGACGCTGCGCGCGAAGATCGACATGGCCTCCGGCAACATCAACATGCGCGACCCGGCGATCTACCGCATCCGCCGCATTCCGCACCAGAACACCGGCGACGCCTGGCCGATCTACCCGATGTACGACTACGCGCACTGCCTTTCCGACGCGCTGGAAGGCATCACGCATTCGTTGTGCACGCTGGAGTTCGAGGACCACCGCCCGCTGTATGACTGGTTCGTCGACAAGGTCGACCTGGTCAACCATCCGGAGCTGTGGCAGCACCTGCGCGACGGCGGTTTCAAGACCGAGCCGGCCAAGCCCCGCCAGATCGAGTTCTCGCGGCTCAACCTCAGCTACAGCATCACCAGCAAGCGCAAGCTCGCGCAGCTGGTGCAGGAGAAGCTGGTCGACGGCTGGGACGACCCGCGCATGAACACCCTGCGCGGCCTGCGCCGCCGCGGCTTCACGCCGGGCGGCATCCGCCTGCTGATCGAGCGCCTGGGCGTCAGTAAGCAGAACAGCGTGATCGACTACGCCATCTTCGAGAACTGCGTGCGCGAGGACCTCGATGCCAAGGCGCCGCGCCGCATGGCTGTGCTCGATCCGCTGAAGCTGGTGATCACCAATCTGCCGGAAGGCCACGAAGAACAACTGGTCTTTGCCAACCATCCCAAGGACGAGAGCTTCGGCACCCGCCACGTACCGTTCTCCCGCGAGCTGTGGATCGAGCGGGAGGACTTCGCCGAAGTGCCGCCGAAGGGTTTCCATCGCCTCAAGCCGGAAGGCGAGGTGCGCCTGCGCGGCGTGGGCATCGTCAAGTGCGAGGAACTGGTGAAGGACGCCGCCGGCCAGGTCATCGAGCTGCGTTGCACGCTCGACCTGGAATCGCGCCAGGGCATGCCCGGCGCCGACCGCAAGGTGAAGGGCACCATCCACTGGGTGAGCGCGCGCCACGCCGTCGCCACCGAAGTGCGCGTGTACGACCGCCTGTTCAACGTGCCCGCGCCGGATGACGAGAGCGATGGCAAGACCTGGATCGAGCACATCAATCCCGACGCCAAGCGCGTGGTGCAGGCCTGGCTGGAGCCTTCCGCCGCGTCCGCCGAGCCGGAACAGCGTTTCCAGTTCGAGCGCCTGGGCTACTTCGTCGCCGATCGCGTGGACCATCGCGCCGGCAAGCCCGTGTTCAACCGCACGGTGACGCTGCGCGACACCTGGGCCAAGCAGGGAGCGTGAGCATGCTGCCGTTGCAGATTCACCTGACCCTGCCGCCATGGCTGGGCGAACTGGTCGACACCAGCAAGC
Source organism: Dyella sp. BiH032 (assembly GCF_031954525.1). NCBI lineage: Bacteria > Pseudomonadati > Pseudomonadota > Gammaproteobacteria > Lysobacterales > Rhodanobacteraceae > Dyella > Dyella sp. BiH032. Next base: position 1,258,688 of record NZ_CP134867.1, on the reverse strand, counting down.
GCTACCTCACCGACGAGGAACGCGTGGACCTGGCGATCCAGCTGTCCAGCCACAACATCGAACACGGCCTGGGCGGCCCCTTCGGTGCCGCCGTGTTCGACGCGCACGGACGCGTCATCTCGGTCGGCGTCAACCGCGTCGTGCCGCAGACCTGCTCGGTGGCGCACGCCGAGATGATGGCCTACATGGCCGCGCAGCAGCGCATGGCGAGCTTCCGCCTCAACGCCGACGGCGGCCGCTACACGCTCGCCACCAGCGCGCAGCCATGCTGCCAGTGCTACGGCGCCACGGTATGGGCCGGTGTGGACGAGCTGCTGATCGGCGCGCGCGCGGAGGACGTCGAGACGTTGACCGCGTTCGACGAAGGCCCGCTGCCGGCGGATTGGATCGGCGAACTCGAGCGCCGCGGCATCGCCGTGCGCCGCGACATCCTGCGCGACGAGGCACGCGCCGTGCTGGCCGCTTACGGCGCGCGCGGACAAAGCTATTGAGCCGCCTGCGCGCCGCGCTTCCGCTGGTGCTGCTGGTGATCGCCGGCGTTGCCCTGTTCGCTTCCGGCGCGCTCGACCAGCTGCATCCCGAGCAGCTGGTGCAACACCAGGACCAGCTGCGCGCCCAGGTCGCGGACAGTCCCTGGCTCAGCCGCCTCGCCTTCATCGGCCTGCTGACCCTGGCGATGTCCACCGGCGTCCCCGGCACGGTGCTGATCATCATGGCGGGCGGCTTCGTGTTCGGCACACTGGAAGGTACCGCCTACGCTTCGGTCGGCCTCACCCTGGGCACGCTGATCCTGTTCCTTGCCAGCCGCTACGCTTTCGGCACCGGCAGCCGCCATCCACCGGCTTTCGTCGACCGCATCCACCACGGTTTCGAACGCCACCCCGTCGCCTACACGCTGTTCCTCCGCTTCGTTCCCGTCGCCCCCTTCGGCCTGATCACCGTCTGCCTGGCCTGGCTGCGCTGCCCGCTATGGCTGTTCCTCGGCGCGAGCTGGCTCGGCGGCACCGTGTCCCTGATCTTCGAAACCTCCATCGGCGCCGGCCTGGGCGAGGCGCTAGCGCGCACGCATGGACGCTTCGACACATCGATCCTGCTGCAACCCCAGATCCTCCTCTCGCTCGGCTGTATCGCATTGCTGGCGTTGCTGCCGCTGGTGATCGAGCGGGTCTGGCGCGGATTGCGGCAGCGGCGCGGGGTGGAATAGGCGGTTTGCTACCGGCTGCGGCCGGTTGAACGCAGGGGCCCGTGGCTACCTTCAGCGAAGCCTGTCGCGGTAGCTGTCTTCACACGCGTCGCTGCACGAGCTCGCCTGCATAGACGCTATCGCAAGCACCCGCCCCTCATCCCGCCTTCTCCCCGGAGGGGAGAAGGAGAAGTGCGGTACCGCGGCAAGCAAAAACAAGAGCGAGCGAAGCGACGCTCCGAATCCTCTTGATCTCCCGGGTTCCCTTCGCGGCGGTGAGGGCTGGACGATCAGGCCGCCGCAGGCGGGCGGGGACAGGACGTCCCCGCCTTTTCGATCAGGGCATGGATGCCCTGTCGAAAAGCCCGGCCAGCCCTCAACGCACCCGCAGCAGCGAAGGCTGCGGAGGGCGCCGCGCAGGGTGCCCTTTCTCTTGGTTACTTCTTCTCAAGGTCCCCCTTGAGGGGATTGGGCAAACAAAGAAGAAGTAACTCGCTCTCCGGCAGGAGAGCGAAATCCCTCGCCCTCGAGGGCGAGACAAGGCTGGCCATGAGGCCACCACCGAGCGGTGTCGCCACTGGATGACTCGCTGCCCTCGCCCCTTCGGGACCGCCCTCCGGGCGTTCTCCGCGCTACGCGCTCCGGCCGGCCTGCGCCGGCATGACAAACGTGGGAGGGCGACACCAAGACAAGCCCAGTCCAGAATCGCGAGTGATCCCCAACCCACACCCGCACACAACAACCTCACCAAACAACCCCAACCACCACGCCACGCCCAGAAACCCTCCCGCAAGCTCCAAACCACAAAAAACCGCCCACGCCAAAAACCCCCAACCCCTATCCCCTCAAGCCGACTACCTCCCCTCCCCCCATTTCGCGCTAGGCTCACCCACGCCGGCGCCAGACCGCGCCGCATGGGGACCCGCCGATGGGTGCAGGGGCGAACTGGGCGGTACGCTTGTGGAGGCGCACGTCGCTCATGCAGCGGCTGGCCTTCATCGCCCTCGCGCCGACCCTGGTCACCGCCACGCTGCTGGTGGTGATGCTCACCCGCTACCAGCTCAACACCTTGCGCGGCATGGCGCAGAGCACCGCCGATGCGATTGCCACGCAGGCCGCGTCGATCTCGGCCGACGCCATCCGCAACATGCAGCGGCGGGACCTCAAGCGTATCGCCGAATCCATCGCCGACTTGCCGCACGTCGCGCACGTCCAGATCCGCGCCGTCGACGGCGAGATCCTCGCCGACAGCCGCGGCAGCAATGAGCGCAAGCCGGGCGACGTGCTCACCGTCGTGCACGACGTGAAGAACGACGAACGCCCGCTACAACCCGCGCTCGGCTCCGTGCTGATCGACGTGAGCCTGGGCGAGGCCATCGCCGCGCAGCGCGCCAGCCTGCGCAATGCGCTGATCGCGCTCGCGCTGGCCCTGTTCATCGCGGGCGTCGTGGGCTGGCAGGCGGCGCGCTGGATCAGCGCGCCGCTGCGGCGGCTTGCCCGCGCGGTCCATCAGCTCGGCCGGGGCGGCCGGCGCGTGGAGGTGGAGGTCACTGACGAAAACGAGATCGGCGAACTGCAACGCGGCTTCAACAGCGCCGCGGCGGCGCTGTTCGACGTGCAGCGCGGCATGGAGCAGGAGATCGAGCACGCCACGGTGGAACTGGCGCGCAAGAACGCCGCGCTCGAGGCCGCCAGCGTAGCCAAGGCACGCTTTCTGGCCGCCGCGTCGCACGACCTGCGCCAGCCGCTGTATGCGCTGACGCTGTTCTCCTCCTCGCTGGCGGTGGACGAGCGCGATCCGGTCCGGCTCGACCGCATCGCCCACATCCAGGAATGCGTAGAGGCCCTGGACCACCTTTTCAGCGAGCTGCTGGATCTCTCGCGCCTGGAAACCGGCGCGATGCAGATCGAGATCAGCGAGTTCCCGCTCGACCACGTATTCGAGGAAGTCAGCCGCAACTTCCGCATGATCGCCGAGCAGCACGGCCTGCGCCTGGTCATGCGCGCCACGCGCCTGTGGGTGCGCAGCGATCGCACGATGCTGGCGCGCATCCTCAACAACCTCGTAAGCAACGCGCTGCGCTACACGCGCGAAGGCGGCGTGCTGGTGGTGGCGCGCCATCGCCACGACGGCACGGTACGAGTGGACGTATGGGACACCGGCAGCGGCATCGAGCCGGAACACCAGGCGCGCGTCTTCGACGAGTTCTACCGCATCGACCACCACGGCACCGGCGAGCATGATGCCGGCCCGCGGCGAGGGCTCGGCTTGGGTCTGGCCACCGTGCAGCGCCTGGCGGAACTGCTCGATACGCGCGTGCTGCTGAAGTCCACGCCCGGACGCGGCAGCGTATTCAGCTTCCACCTGCCCGAAGTGCCGCCGCAGAACGCGGCGCATCGCGAAGTGGACGAAACGAAGCTCGACGTGTCGGGCATGCGCGTGCTGGTGATCGACGATGAGCCGGCGATTCTCTCCGGCATCCGCTATCTGTTGCGCAGCTGGGGTTGCGACGTGGCCATAGCGGAGGACCGCACCCAGGCACTGGAAGCGATGGAGACCTGGCCCACGCCGCCGGACCTGGTGATCTCGGACCTGCGTCTGCGCGACAACGAAAGCGGGCTGGACGTGCTGGCCGAACTGGACGGCCGTTATACCGACATGGGTTTCGAGCCGTTTCCCCGCCTGCTGATCACCGGCGAGACGCGCAGCGATCGCCTGCGCGCGATCATGGCAGCGCGGATTCCGGTGCTCTACAAACCCGTGTCGCCGGAACAGCTCAGGGAGGCCATGGTGAATCTGCGCGCCATGGCCAGGAACGCTGCCTAGCGCCGGCATGCTTCACGCCGCTATCACCTAGCGCCTAGGCCATATGGGGAAGCCAGCCAGCGGTTGCCGCCGCTCCGGCCTGGCACTAAGGTGCGGCTGACGCCGCGGAGGACGCCGTCGGCGCCAGGGGAGCGATATGCGGATACTGATCGCGGACGACCATCGGTTGATCGTCGAGGGAGTCAAGCTCAAGCTCGCCGAGCTAGGGCCGGACACGGCCTTTGTGGAAGCCTCGGACGTGGACCACCTGCGCCGCGTCATTCATGGCGATCAGGCCCGCGACCTGGACCTGGCCATGATCGACCTGGCGATGCCCGGCGCGGACGGCATCGCCCACCTGACCGAAGTCATCGGCGCGCTGCCGGCGCTGCCGGTGATCGTGCTGTCCGGCTCCGAGGACCCGGCCACCATGAAGGAGCTGCTCGCCAAAGGCGCCCGCGGCTTCATCCCCAAGGCCTATTCGCCCGAAGTGATGCTGTCGGCCGTGCGCCTCGTGCTGTCCGGTGGCACCTACGTGCCGCCCATGATGCTCGACGAACATCACGTGGCCGTGCCGCTCCCGCCGGGCGCCAACGGCAGCGAGAGCGTGCGGGCGCTGGAAGAACGGCTGCGTGCCCTGCTGACGGAACGCCAGATAGACGTGCTGCGCCTGTTGTCGCAAGGCAAGCCGAACAAGCTGATCGCGCGCGACCTGGGCATCAGCGAGGGCACGGTGAAGATCCATCTGGCTGCCATTTTCCGCGCGCTGAACGTGCGCAACCGCGTCGAGGCGGTGGTCGCTTCGCGGCGCATCAGCGGCCTCTGAGCAGACTTTTGCGACGTGCCGTGCGCCGCTTTCGGCGCGCCGGCCTTGGCGTATGCTTGCCCCCATCCGGGATGGAGGACGCATCCCGACGCGGTGACCGCTCACCGACTGCCGGGGGAGAGAAGCGTTGCGCAAGGGAAGGATCGCGGGCTTACGGCATGGCCGGCCCAAACCGGCCACGGCGGCCTTTTTCGCGCGCCTGGCGCTGCTGTTCGCGGGCCTGCTGATCGGCGCGCACGCATGGGCTGCGCCAGCCGCGGCGGAGCGTCCGCTCATCTTCGGCATCCTGCCGATCGGCGGTCCGTCGGAATCGCTGGAGGCCTGGCGGCCTCTGCTGGACGACCTGGAACACACGCTCCACCGCGACGTGCGTCCACTCTCGGTCAGCACCTACGAAGGCCTCGCGCAAGCTTTGGCGGAAGACCGCATCGACCTGGCCTTCGTCTCCGGCCGGCTCGCCCTGGACGCGGTATCGCGCGACCGCATGCGGGTGGTCGCGCAGCTGACCCGCGGCGACGGCTCGCATGGTTACTACTCAGTGCTGCTGGTGGAAAAGAACTCGCCCATCCGCAGCGTGGACGACGTGTTCCGCCAACCGGGCCATTGGCGCTATGCGCGCGGCGAAGCACTCTCCATGTCCGGCTATGTGGTACCCGAGGCACAGCTGTTTGCGGCGCGCAAGCTCGATTCGGACACGTTCTTCGCCAGCGTCATCGTCGACAACCACCAGAACAATGCCCTGGCCGCGGCCAATCGCGAAGCGGACGTGGCCACCAACAACACGGCGGACCTGGAACGCTTCGCCACGCGTTTCCCGGAGCAGTACGCACGTCTTCGCGTCGTGTGGAAGTCGAGCCTGATTCCGCACGCCGTGGTGATCGTACGCACCGATCTGCCGCAGGAACTGCGCGAACGTATCGCGACGTTCTTCACCGGTTATGCGAAGGGCAAGAATGCCGCGGCGGAGCTGGCCAAGCTCAAGCTGATCCATGACATCAGTGGTTTCGCGCCGGCGGGCAACGAGACGCTGGTGCCGTTTGCGGATATGGCCTACACGCTGGAGCGTCGGCGCGCGTTGAGCGCGCAGTGGGTGAATGATGCGGCGCTGCAGGCGCGCCTGAAGAAGTTGGATGGCGATCACGATGCCTTGCTGAAGCACCTGATTTCTTCTCCGCCGTAGGTTGGGGTGGGTTTGCGAACCCCAACGGACGCTAAGGGTCGCCTCGCGCTCCCATCCTCGTCATTCCCGCGTAGGTCGTAACTCAGTGGCGATGTCGCTCGGTTGTCGCCTCATCGCCAGTCGGGTCTAGCCCCTCGCGGGGCGAGGGTTTCGCTCTCCTGCCGGAGAGCGAGTTACTTCTTCTTTGCTTGCCCAATCCCCTCAAGGGGGACCTCGAGAAGAAGCAACCAAGAAGAAAGGGCCCCCTGCGCGGCGCCCTCCGCAGCGTTCGCTGCTGCGGGTGCGTTGAGGGCTGGCCGGGCTTTTCGACAGGGCATCCATGCCCTGATCGAAAAGGCGGGGACGTCCTGCCCCCGCCCCGCTTCGCGGGCCTGATCGTCCAGCCCTCACCGCCGCGAAGGGAACCCGGGAGATCAAGAGCGGCACGGAGCGTTGCTTCGCTCGCTCTTGTTTTTGCTTGCCGCGGTACCGCACTTCTCCTTCTCCCCGCCGGGGAGAAGGCGGGATGAGGGGCCGGTGCTTGCGACAACGCCGCTAAAACAAAGAAGGCCGGCAACGCCGGCCTTCGACGCGGCCAAAGCCCTGCCTTATTTGCCGCCACCCATGTCATTGATATTCACCGTCTGCCCGCCGGGCAGGAGCATGTCGCCGGGTTTCTGGCCTTTGGCGCAAGGGCCGACCCAGCGGCCGCTGCTGTTGACGTCGGCTTCGCTGCGGCCCATCACGGCGGGGTCGTATTTCACGTGGCCGGTGGTCTGGTAGGAGCTGTCGCCCTGGAAGCGGGTTTCGCTGTGGCTGGTCATGGTGACGTTGCCCTGCGGGCCAGGGAGCGAGCAGACGCCGTCGGCGATCACGGCGCCGCCTTTGACGTCGAGCGCGAACTTGCTGCACATCGAGCCGCTCATCTGCGCGCCCATCTGGTACATCGCCTTGTCGGTGGCCTCGTCCAGGCACACCTTCATGGTCTGGGACTGGCCGCCAGCCATGCCCATCTGCATTTCCCACAGGCCGGCCTTGCGCTTGGGCAGGTTGGCGGGAAGATCCACCGCCGCGGCGGAAGCGGCGAAGCAGAGCAGCGACAGCGCGAACAGCGGACGGATACGTACGGACATGGCGAATCTCCCTGAGCCTTGGCGATAAGAACGGCACGGCCTGAACGGGCCGCTGGCCGCGCACGTTAGCCTCAAAACGCGGCCGCGTCATGCGCACGGCGAGGGCTCCGGCGGCGGCGCCGCCGCCATACGCCGAGAAAGCTAGGTCGAACAGCGTATCGAATGGCCCGCCGCGCTCCCCTACAGTGGCTGCAAGCCACGGATCGGCCGACGGCGCCGCCGCGGCGCCGGATCCTCAACCGCTGCCATGACCCGTTCATGCCCACGACTCCAGCCGTGCACCTGCCGCAGTGCCTTGTTCCAGCCCGGCCCAGCGGGCGGCGCGGTCCCCGCCGTCCGGCCGAAGGCTGAGCGCATGGCCCAGAGCGAACCCCTCCTCCGCCGCCTGCTCCTGGATGCCGTGCTGCCCTCCACGCTGGCGGCGCTGCTGCTCGTGACCGCGCTTACCGTCCAGGTGGCCGGCATGCAGGCGGAGCGCACCGACGCCCGTGCCGCGCTGCGCATCGAGCAGCTGGCCGGCGCGCTGGCGGCATCCCCGTCGCAGGGCGCCATCCAGGGTTTCCTGGACGAGTCGCGCCGCGACGGCCTGCTGCGCTATGTCGCCCTGCGCTATCCGTCCGGGCCCGAGTGGAGCAGCGGCAATGCGCACAGCGAGCAGGACACTGGCAATTATCGGCGGGAACTCCCCGGCATCGTAGGCAATCACCCGTGGGTGATCGCGCAGGCCGATCTCGGACCGGTACGCCGCGCGCAGAGCGTCACCTGGTTGCTCGGCGTGTTGTGCGCGAGCGGCGTGCTGTTGCTGGGCTGGCTCGCGCGATGGTCGCTGCGCCGGCACGTGCTGCGCCCGCTCGGCGACATGCGGCGCGCGCTCGACCAAGGGCGCCTGCTCCCGCTTGGCCTGACCGCCTCCACGCGCGAGTTCGCCGAACTGGAACGCGCGCTGGAACATTGCCTGGCCGAGGGCTGGCCGCGCACCTGGCGCACCGCGCGCCAGGACGTCATGCGCCAGCGCCATGCGGCCGCCCGCGGCAAATCGCGCTTCATCGCCCTGGTCAACCATCACCTGCGCCAGCCCCTGCAGGCCTTGCAACTGTTCGCGGCAAACTTCAATCCCGGGCCCGACCCGGACCAGCAGGCACTGCTCGCGCACATGCGCGCGAGCGTCTCGTCGATGACGCGCCTGCTCGAAGCGCTACTGGAGATCTCGCGACTCGACGCCGGCGTGGTCGCGGTCAGGCCGACGGAATTCAGCGCGGCGGAACTGTTCCTGCACGACCGTCCCTGGCTGATGGACGAAGCCTCGCGGCGCGGCGTGACGCTGGCCTGGCACGGCAGCCATCACCGCCTGCACGGCGACGCGGAACTGGCGGCCGGCCTGCTCCTGCAGCTGGCCAGCAACGCCATCGCGAACGCGCCGATGGGGCGCGTGCTGATTGCCGCGCGCCGGCGCGGCCATGCCATCCGCATCGAAGTGCGCGACAACGGCCCGGGCATCCCGGAGGACCGCCAGGAACACATCTTCGAGGAATTCGTGCAGCTGCCGGCCAGCGAAAATCCCCGCCGCGACGGCTACGGCCTGGGCCTCACCATCGGCGACCGCCTGGCGCGCCTGCTCGGCACGCACATCGGCCTGCGCTCGGCACCCGGACGGGGCAGCACGTTCTGGTTCGACCTGCCGGAACCGCCCATCGCCGAGCGCCACGCTCCGCAAGGCCGCCATCGCCCGTGGACCACGTGGCGGCGCGCCGGGTGACGGCGCTTAGTCGTCCGCGCCGGGATCGAGTCCCGGGAACAGCACCTCGGTAAAACCGAACTTGCCGAAGTCGGTAATGCGCGACGGGTAAAGACGGCCGATCAGGTGGTCGCATTCATGCTGCACCACGCGCGCGTGGAAGCCCTCCGCGGTGCGGTCGATCGGCTCGCCCTTCGGATCGACGCCCTGGTAGCGGATGAGCGTGTAGCGGTTCACCGCACCGCGCAGCCCCGGCACCGAGAGACAGCCTTCCCAGCCCTCTTCCATGTCCTGCGACAGCGGCATGATCAGCGGGTTGAGCAGAATGGTGCGCGGCACCGGCGGCGCATCCGGATAGCGGTCCGAACTGTCGAAACCGAAGATCACCAGCTGCAGGTCCACGCCGATTTGCGGCGCGGCCAGGCCGACGCCACCGGCGTGGTGCATGGTGTCGAACATGTCCTGGATCAGTGCGTCCAGCTCGGCGCTGCCGATCATCGCGTCGGGCACCGGCGGCGCCACGCGCAGCAGGCGCGGGTCGCCCATTTTCAGGATGTCGCGGATCATGCTTGCCTCGTGGCGTGTGCGTTGGTTTCTGACTGAGGGCCGCGCCCCGGCTTTGCAAGGCCGCGCTAGCGGCCGAACACCTTTCTCAGGAGATCCGTCGTGCGTGCGGCCGGGTTCTCGCGGATGGATTTTTCCTGATCGGCGATCGTAGTGAACAGTCCGTCGACGGTCTTGCCGGTGACGTAGCCGTCCAGGTCCAGTGCGCTCCCGCCCTTGCCCCCGGCCAACGCGCCCAACGCGCCGCCCAGGGCGCCACCGCCGTTGCCGGCGGCGAAGGCCTTGTACTTCTGCGTGACGCCCACGCTGTCGGTGGCCTGCGCCACGATCGGCCGGATGCGTTCGGCCAGCGCGTCGCCCGCGACACGGCGGAAATAGTCGGTGGCGGCATGGTCGCCGCCGGCGAGGATGCCGCGCGCGTCGTCCAGGGTCATCTTGCGGATGGCGTCGCCGAACAGGTCCGCGACCTGCGGCACGGCCTTCTCCGCCGCGCGATTGAGGCTGAGTTCGAAGGCATCGACCTTCGCGCCCTGCCCCAGCTGGCGCGCCAGCTTGCCGGCCTGCTCCAGCTTGCCCGGCAGGGGGATGCGCACCTTGGCGTTCTTCCAGAAACCGTCGCTGCGGCCCAGGCTGTTGATCGCGTTGGTGGTGCCCTTGGCCAGGGCCTCCTTCAGGCCCGCCGCGATGTCGCTGCCGGGCAGGCCGGCGCCCGGCGCGGCCGAGGCTGGTCCGGCGGCCTGCTGGCGGGCCTGCTTGAGCAGGTCCTTGAGCTGCCCCGCCTGGCCGGCGGCGGGCAGCACAGCCGCGGCCGCGAGCGCGAGGCCGCACAGGCCGCGCTGGAAAAAGATGCGCATGAGGTCTCCATCGATGAACGGCGGGCCCCCTCCCGCCACGGGCGGTCAGCTTAGCCCGGCGGCGGGTCCCCTAAACAAGTACGAGCCGATACGAGAGATACGAATCGGCAGCGGGCCGCGCGATGCGGCATCATCGCGCCCTGCACGGGCGCGCCGGTCGCGCGGCCCGGCGATCCGCCCACCCGCATGCCCTACCGCCCCGGACCCGAGCCCACGCCCGCGCCGCCCGCACGAGCCCCGCGCGTCGCAGAGGCCGGCACCGACCAGGAGAACGTCCGTTGCTTTCCGCCCTGATGCTGCAAGCGTTGCTGGCCGCCGCGACCGCTGCCCCGGCACTTCACCAGGAAAGTGCGCCGGCGCCATGGATCGAGCCGACCTTCCGCAACTACGGCATGGCCGAAGGTCTGCCCAGCAGCAATATCGATGCGCTGGCGCAGGACGGCCAGGGCTACATGTGGATCGCCACCGAATCGGGGCTGGTGCGCTACGACGGCAACCGCTTCCGCGTCTGGCGGCACGACCCGCGCGATCCCCGCTCCCTGTCGGCCATGCCGCTGGCCACCTTGATGGTGGACGCGGAGGGACAGCTGTGGGGCGGCAGCCAGGATGGCCTGGTGCGATACGACCCGACGTCCGAGGACTTCACCCACTGGCGCCACGATCCCAAAGACCCCGCGTCCCCCGGCAGCGACGACGTCACGGCGCTGGCACGCGACGCGAACGGCGCGCTGTGGGTCGGCTATTTCGATGTCGGCCTCGATCGCATGCGCCCGGATGGGCGGGGCCTCGACCACGTCCGGCATGACCCGGCCGATCCCGGCAGCCTGGCTTCGAACACGGTGTACTCCCTGCTGGCGGACCCGGACGGAACGCTCTGGATCGGCACCGGCAAGGGTCTCGATCGGCGCGCGCCCGATGGACACCTTGTGCATATCGCGTTCGAACGCCCCGACGATGCGTTCCGCGCCAAGCCACTGCGCATCTATCGGCTCGTGCGGATCGGCGGGGTGCTCTATATCGGCAGCAACTTCGGGCTGTACGAACTGAAGTCCGGCGCGCCCACCGCCACGCCAGTCGCGCCGGACATACTTCCGCACAAGCTCATCTACGCGGTGGCCGCCGACCAGCAGGAGCGGCTATGGGTCGGCACCAACGATGGCTTGTATATGCGTGACACGGACGGCGTCTACCGCAGCATCGCGCCTCGTTCCCTGCTGCGCCACGGCCTGCCCAGCGGATTCATCACCTACATGCTGCGCGACCATGAGGGCGGCATGTGGATCGGCACGTACAACGGCCTGGCCTATCTTTCGCCGCGATGGACCGACTTCCAGTACCTCACGCATATCCCGGAAAAACCCGACAGCATTGCTCCCGGCAGTTACAGCATGGTCGCCACGGGGGGCGACGATCACCTGTGGATCGCCGGTAGCAACGGCGCTATCGATCGCCTGAACGTGGGCACCGGCAAGGTGCGCCACTTGCCCTTCCAGATTCCGCAGGGACGCAACGCCAACTGCATCGCCGAGGATGCGCGCGGCCGCCTGTGGATCACCTCGGCGAGCGGCAATTTTGTGCTCGATGGCGACAAGGTCACCGAGCTGCAGGCACCGATGGCCGAACGCATCGAGTTCGGCGACGACGGCACGGCCTATTTCCAGGTCGACGATGGCGTATTCGCCTATGACCCGGACACGTTCAAGGCGCGCCCACTTGCCTTCGGCGCCAAGGCCAAGGACATCACGCTCAATGACATGCGCCTGCACGATGGCGCGCTCTGGTTCGCCACCAGCAGGGGCGTGATGCGCTGGGCGCCCGGCGATTCGCAAGCCAGCTTCATCGAGGGCGTGCCGACGGCTGTCTACCGCTTTCTCGAGCTGCGCGACAACCGGCTGTGGCTGGTCGACGACGAGAACCTCCTCGTCTTCCGCTTCGAGGGACAGCGCGCCATACCGGAGGGCACCTATTCGATCTACCGGCAACATCCGTTCAGCGACCTGCTGGGCATGCACGTAGACGGCTTGGGACGCGCCTGGTTCTTCGCGCGCAGCGGCTTGTGGCGCTACGACCGCCGCAGTGGCAACGTGCGGGAATTCGGTGTCGATCAGGGATTGCCGGAAAGCCAGTTCACCAACGTCAATCACGCGTTGATGCCCGGTGGCCGCGTGGCAGCGGCCACCAGCGGCGGCATCGTGATGTTCGTGCCCGAGGCCGTTCCCGAGCTCTCCCGCGAGCCGCGCGTGCGCCTCGAGGACGGCAGCGTGCTTCGCCACGGCAAGCCTCTGCGCCTCGCCGCGGAGGCACAGCCATGGCAGCTCAACTGGAATGACCGCGATCTCACGGTCACCGCCCGCGCGCTGACTTTCCTGGCGCCGGAACGCACGCGCTACCGCTTCCGCCTGGAAGGGCTGGACAACGACTGGGTCGATACCGGTACGCGCGGCGACCGCACCTTCACCCAACTGCCCGGCGGCGACTACGCACTGCACGTGCAGGCCGCGGGCGCCGATGGCGTATGGGGCGAACTGCCGGCGCCGCTGCGCCTCCACGCCGACAGTCCGCCGTGGCTGCGCTGGTGGGCCTGGCTGGCCTATGTCGCCCTGCTGGCCTTGCTGTTCGCGGCGCTGCTCGCCGCCATGCGTCGCCGGCAGGCGCAACGCCACCGGCTGGAGCTGATCACGCAGGAGCACCAGCTCGCGCAGGCCGCGAACCGCGCCAAGACCCAGTTCCTCGCCGAACTCGGCCACGAGATCCGCACGCCCATGACCGGCGTGCTGGGCATGGCCGAGCTGCTGCTGAGCCGTTCGCTGGGTGCGACGGAGCGACGCTATGCGCAGACCATCCGCAATTCCGGCGAAGTGCTGCTCACGCTGGTGAACGATGCGCTGGACCTGGCCCGCATCGAAGCCGGGCGCCTGCAGCTGACACCCGCGCCGTTCGACCCGCGCGCGCTGCTGCGCGACGTCGCCGAACTGCAGCACGCGAAGGCCGCCGCCAAGCATCTCGCCCTGCGCGTATCGGTCGACCCGGCCACGCCTGCGCAGGTCATGGGCGACGCGGTGCGCGTGCGCCAAATCCTGATGAACCTGAGCAACAACGCGCTGAAGTTCACCGAGCGCGGCGAGGTACGACTGGCGTTGGAACGCGAGGGAGACGGCCTGAGTCTGACGGTCAGCGATACCGGTCCCGGCATCGCCCCCGCCGACCAAGCCAAGCTGTTCCAGCACTACCAGCAGCTCGACAGTCCGCAGCGCGGTTCCGGCAGCGGCCTGGGCCTGGCCATCTGCCGCGAGCTGGCCACGCTGATGGGCGGTCGCATCGAGCTCGAATCGGCATCCGGCGAGGGCAGCACGTTCCGCGTCCACCTGCCGTTACCCGAGGTCGCCGTGCCCTTTGTCGAACATGCCGCGTCCGCACCTGCCACCGGCCCGCGCTGGCATCTGCTGTTGCTGGAAGACGACCCGACCGTGGCCGCGGTGATCGCCGGCCTGCTCGAGGTCCAGGGCCACACGGTCGAGCACGTGCCCCATGCGCTGCACGCCATGGAAGCGCTGGCGCGCGACCGCTTCGATGCCGCCCTGGTCGACCTCGATCTGCCGGGCCTGGACGGCTTCCAGTGGGCCGGACTGGTCCGCTCGCGGGAGCACAGTAGCCGCCTGCCGATGATCGCGATCACCGCGCGCTCCGGCGGCGATGAGGAAAGCCGTGCCCGTGCCGCCGGTATGGACGGCTTCCTGCGCAAGCCGCTGCACGGCGAGCAGCTGGCCCAGGCCCTGGCCGCCGTCCTGGCCGGCGCTCCGGCCGAGCCGGTGACCTAGCGGCGAGCGGAGCATGCGGCAGTGCCGCATGCTCCGCTCGCCTGCCCGCGCTAACCGTTCGCTATCCATTCGCCTCAGCTATTCGACCAATGGCTAATGCCCGGGGATGCCCCGCGCCATTGACCCCCGCAACCGCGGGGACGACCCTTGCGGACAAGCGCCAGTGGGAGTCCCTTCATGCATACCGCCGTCACCAAACCTAGCCCAGCGGGAAAAATCCTCTGGACGGCCATCGCCATCGTGGGCGCATGGTGTCTTGGCGTCGTGGCCCTGCGCCGCGGCGAACCGATCAACGCCATCTGGCTGGTCGCCGCGGCGATCGCCGTGTTCGTGATCGGCTATCGCTTCTACAGCAAGTTCATCGCCAACAGCGTGCTGCGGATGGACCCCAGCCGCGCCACGCCCGCCGTGCTGCGCAATGACGGCCTCGACTACGTGCCCACCGACAAGTGGGTGGTGTTCGGGCACCACTTCGCCGCCATCGCCGGCGCCGGCCCGCTGGTCGGCCCCGTGCTGGCCGCACAGATGGGCTACCTGCCAGGCACGCTGTGGATCCTGTTCGGCGTGGTATTCGCCGGCGCGGTGCAGGACTTCATGATCCTGGGCCTTTCGGTGCGCCGCGACGGCCGCTCGCTCGGCAACATGCTGCGCGACGAGCTGGGGCCGGTGGCCGGCGTGGTCGCGATGTTCGGCGTGCTGGTGCTGATGATGATCGTGCTGGCGGTGCTGGCGCTGGTGGTGGTCAAGGCGCTGACGCATAGCCCGTGGGGCACGTTCACCGTGGCCTGCACCATTCCGATCGCGCTGCTGATGGGCGTGTACCTGCGCTGGATCCGTCCGGGCAAGATCCTGGAGGTGTCGATCATCGGGCTGATCCTGCTGCTCGCGTCGATCTGGTTCGGCGCCCACGTCGCCGCTTCGCCGACCTGGTCGGCCGCGTTCGACTTCGATGCCAAGGCGCTGGCCTGGCTGCTGATCGCCTACGGCTTCTGCGCCTCGGTGCTGCCGGTGTGGCTGCTGCTGGCCCCGCGCGACTACCTCAGCACCTTCCTGAAGATCGGCACCATCGCGCTGCTCGCACTGGCGATCTTCCTCGCCGCGCCGGTGCTGCAGATGCCCGCGCTGACCAAGTTCGTCGACGGCACCGGCCCGGTGTTCCAGGGCAACCTGTTCCCCTTCCTGTTCATCACGATCGCCTGCGGTGCGGTATCGGGCTGGCATTCGATCATCGCCTCCGGCACCACGCCCAAGCTGCTCAGCAACGAGGGCGAGGCACGCATGGTCGGCTACGGCGGCATGCTGATGGAGGCCTTCGTCGCGATCATGGCGCTGATCGCCGCGGCATCGCTGCATCCGGGCGTGTACTTCGCGATGAACTCGCCCGGCGCACTGATCGGCACCACCGCGGAAAGCGCGGCCACCGCGATCAGCCAGTGGGGCTTCGTGGTCACGCCGGATGAGCTGCTCAACACCGCCAAGAACATCGGCGAAGGCAGCATCCTCAGCCGCGCGGGCGGCGCGCCGACGCTGGCGGTGGGCATGGCCCAGCTGCTGCACGGAATCATTCCCGGCGAGGGCATGATGGCGTTCTGGTACCACTACGCCATTCTGTTCGAAGCGCTGTTCATCCTCACCACGGTGGACGCGGGTACGCGCGTGGGCCGCTTCATGATCCAGGAGATCGCCGGCCTCATCCACGAACCGCTGAAGCACACCGAATCGTGGGCGGGCAACCTGATCGCCACCGCGATCTGCGTGGGCCTGTGGGGTTATTTCCTCTACCAGGGTGCGGTCGATCCGCTGGGCGGCATCAACACCCTGTGGCCGCTGTTCGGCATCGCCAACCAGATGCTGGCCGCAGTGGCGCTGATGCTGGCGACGGTGGTCACCGTCAAGCTCAAGCGCGAACGTTACGTGTGGGTACCCGGCATCCCGGCGATCTGGCTGGTGGTGTGCACGCTCACGGCGGGCTTCTACAAGCTGGTCGGTCCGATCAGCTTTACCGCCGCGGCGCAGAAGTACGCGCAGGCCGCGGCGGATGGCAAGCTGCTGGCGCCGGCCAAGACTGCGGCGGAGATGCAGCGCATCGTCACCAACAACTACGTCGACGCCGCGCTGACCGCGATCTTCATGCTGCTGGTGGTGACCATGGCCGGCTTCGCCATCAACGCCATCATGAAGGCCTGGCGCGCCAACCGCCCGACCGCGCAGGAGGAACCCTACGTGGCGCTGGACAGCGTACCCACGCATTGAGGGCCATGCCATGAAACCGAGCCTGCAGGCATTCCGGAAATGGGCGGTGCAAACCGCCCGCCTCTGCTGCGGCGTCCCCGACTACGACGTCTATGTGAAGCACCTGCGCGAGCACCATCCCGATCGCCAGGTACCCACCTATGCCGAGTTCTTCCGCGAGCGGCAGGTGGCGCGCTACAAGGGCACGGGCGGCCGCTGCTGCTGAGACCGCCCGCATCCCCCCAAGGCCACGCCCCCGCGTGGCCTTTTTTATGCGCCGGCATTGCCCCCCGCGGCAGCCGGCCCTATGTCAGGCCGGTCCGCCATGAGCGAGAATGACCGCTCCCCATCCCTGCCCACCATGAGCCACCGAGACCACCACCTGACCGAGCCCAGCTCCGCGGTCGAGGCGCAACACAGCGTCGGCCTGCGCGTGATCGCCATCTACAAGGCGGTCAAGACGGTGGGCCTGATCCTGATCGCCATCGCAGCGTTCCGGCTCAACCAGCAGACCAACTTCGAGCACTTCGTGCACTGGCTGGAACACCTGTCCCTCACCGACAGCAACCACCTGCGCTGGCAGCTGGTGAACCTGCTGATGGAACAAGGCCCGAGCAAGTTCGTCGCGGTGGGCATCGTGGCGCTCGGCTACGCGGCAATCTTCGCTACCGAGGGCATCGGCTTGTGGCTGCGCAAGCACTGGGCGGAATGGTTCACCGTCATCGCCACGGGTTCGCTGATCCCGGTCGAGCTGTACGAAACGATCGCCCACTTCACCTGGCTGAAGCTGGTGGTGCTGCTGGGGAACATCGCGATCGTGGTTTACCTGGTGCGCATCGCGCTGCAGCCGCGGCCGAAGAAGCAGGCGGAATAGCAGCGGCGTCGCCAGCCCCCGCCCCTCATCCCGCCTTCTCCCCGGAGGGGAGAAGGAGAAGTGAATACCCAGGCAAGCAAAACAAAAACAAGAGCGAGCGAAGCGACGCTCCGTAAGGCTCTTGATCTCCCGGGTTCCCTTCGCGGCGGTGAGGGCTGGACGATCAGGCCGCCGCAGGCGGGCGGGGACAGGACGTCCCCGCAACGTACCCGGAGGTGGCGAAGGCCACCGGAGGGCGCCGCGCAGGGGGCCCTTCTTCTTGGTTACTTCTTCTTGGGCAAGCAAGAAGAAGTAACTCGCTCTCCGGCAGGAGAGCGAAACCCTCGCCCTCCGGGCGAGACAAGGCTGGCGACCACCTCGCACCGTTTCCCGGCCTGCGCCGGAATGACGAGTAGGTAAATGCGAGGCGACCCTTCGCGCCCGTTGGGGCTCGCAAGCTCACCCCAACCTACGGTACCCATCGCGTACGGCACCCGTCGTGCGCAACCAAACGCACAAACTCCCCAAGCAAAAAAACCTACACCTCGTGATGCACAGCCTCCGCTGGCATCCCGCCACCCCGCCTCGGCGCCAACTCCACCACATACATCGCCGCCAACACCAACACCCCACCCGCCACCATCCGCCACGTCAGCGCCTCACCACCGAGCGCCACCGCAAACCCCGCCGCGAACACCGGTTCCGTCGTCATCACGATCGCTGCGCGCGCCGCGCTGATATGCGCCTGCGCCCAGGTCTGCACCAGCATCGCGCCGGCACCCGCGGCCAGCGCCATATACACCATCGCGGCCCACGCCTTGGCATCCGGCGGCAGCGCGGGGCCGTGCGGCAGCGTCGCCAGCAGGCACACGACGGCGATCATCAGCATCTGCACGGTCGACAAAGCGAAGGCATGTCCTGGCCGCGACCACGCACCGAGGCCGACGATGTGCAGCGCATAGAGCAGCGCAGATGCCAGCGTGATCCACACACCATAGCCGAGACTGAAACCGCGCAGCGCCAGCAGCGCCAAGCCACCTACCGCCAGCAGCACCGCGATCCACGTCGCCGACGGCAGGCGCTGCCGCAGCAGCACCGTGCCCAGCAGCGGCGTGAACACCACGTACATGCCGGTGGCGAAGCCGCTGATGCTGGCGGAGGTATGTTCCAGCCCGCTCGTCTGCAGCAGTTGGGCCACGCCGTAGACCAGGCCAAGCGCGATGCCTTGCGTCCATTCGCGACGGGACAACTGCCGCAATGCGCGATGGAACAGCACCAGCATCGACGCCGCGGCGATCAGGAAGCGCACCGACAGGAAATCCGCCACCGGCATGCGCCCCACCAAGTCCTTGATCAGGAAAAAGGTGGAACCCCAGATGGTGGTGACCGCGACCAACCCCAGCGTCGCCAGCGTGGCGGCGCGCGCCTGCGGAGGGCTCATTCGCCGTCCGTCGCCGCGAGCGCAGGCCGGCCACGGCGCAGCAGACGCAGCCACTGGCCGGGAATCTTGGCCACGAAGTGCGCCCACAGGCCCAGCCAGACCACGCTGGAGGTCACCGGATTGCGTGCCGCCGGGTCGAACTTGCGGAACCAGCGCCACATGCCGCGGTGCTTGTGCCAGCTCACGAACACCGGGCGATGCCGGCTGGAGCCGCCCTTGCCGTGCAACACGTGCACGTCGCCGGCCAGCCAGACCTCATAGCCGGCGTCGCGCGCGCGGCGACACAGATCCAGGTCCTCGCAGTGCAGGAAATAGGCTTCGTCGAAACCCCTGAGGTTCTCGAACACAACGCGCGGCATGGCCATCAGCGCGCCCGACACTGCCTCGGCGCGCACCGGCTCGGCGGGCATGTCGCCGCCGATGTTCACGCCATCGTTCTTGCCCAGCAGGCTGCGCAGCGCGCGGCCGAGGTAGGGGTCGCGCCGGTAGGAAGCCCCGTCGGGCACGCCGTGATCGTCGCAGACCACGGCACCGATGATTCCCGCCTTCGGGTGCGCCCGCAGCAACTCCAGCAGGCGGCGGAGGCTGGCGTCGTCCAGCATGCAGTCCGGATTGAGGATGAGCAGCACGTTCCCGCGCGCCTGCGCCGCGCCGCGGTTCACGGCGGGGCCGAAGCCCAGGTTCGCGCGGTTGTAGATCACGCGCAGCCGCCATTCCTGCTGCATCGCGCGCTCGATCGCCTGCGGCACGCCGTCGCCGGAACCGTTGTCGACCAGGATCAGTTCCAGCGGCACTTCGCAGGCCATCACGCGGCGTACACATTCGCGCAGCGTCGGGCCGCTGTCGGCGGCGACGACGATCACGCTGACTGTGGGTGTGGTTTGGAAAGCGGCGTTCATGGCCGGGAAGTATGGAGGAGCGACGCGCCAACGGCATAGACGCTGCGTGACGAACGCCCTGCGTCCGTTCTTCAGCCACCCGGCATCGCCTGCCCCAGCGCTTCGTGCAGCGGCGCGGGCACGCCGTCCGCATGGCGTGCGAGCCAGGGCGCATCGTTCTCGTCCCAACCGCAAAGATGCCAGCCACGCAGGCGATGCATGCGAGCGCGATCGCGGTCGAAAAGCACGTCGCCCGAACCGCCGGGCAGGCTTGCCGCAAACCATCGGCCGCGGGGGCTGAACGCGCAGCGTGCGCTCAGCCGTTCCTGCGAGCTTCCGTCGGCGAAGCGGTAGCGCCCTTCCACCTCCGAGTCGGCGTCGTAACCGATAACCAGCCCGCGGGGATCGCACAGCGATGCGCCGGCATCCGCCCAGGCCACCGGCGACAGTTCGATGATGTGCGCGGGCGGGCCGATGGAAGCCATCGCGATGTCGCGCCATTCCGGCGAGGGCGGCGGCGTAGCACGGGAACGGTGTGGCAGGAACGATTCGAGCAAAGCCACCAGGGAGTAACCCACCAGGGCGCCCAGCAACGCGACGCCCCAGGCCAGCAAGTCGCCGCCCAACGCACGCTGTGCGGCGAACAGCACGCCCGCCAAGCCCCACTTCAGGCCACGGCGGCAAAGGTCGCGCCGATGGGCGGAACGGTGCGCGTAGTAAAGGGCTCCGGCCGCCAGCGCGAGCAGCAGCGCCAGCCCCAGCCACCAGGGGCACAGCGCCAGCAGCACCGTCCAGCCGGCGAAAAGCAGGCTACGGACGAACCGCTGGCCGGACGGCAGGCTCACCCCGCGCGCCCGGCCGGCGAGGGTCGATCGGCTGTCAGCCGCACCAGACCCGGGCGTTGCGGAACATGCGCATCCACGGCGAATCCTCGCCCCAGTGATCCGGGTGCCAGCTCATCTGCGCAGTGCGGAACACGCGCTCGGGGTGCGGCATCATGATCGTCACGCGACCGTCGGCCGCGGTGAAGCCGGCCAGGCCGCCCGGCGAGCCGTTGGGATTGAGCGGGTAGTGCTCGGTCGGACGGCCGCGGTTGTCGACGAAACGAACGGCGCCGCCGGCTTTCGACGGGCTGCACACCTGCGGGAAGCTCACGCGGCCTTCGCCGTGCGCCACCGCCACCGGAATGCGCGAGCCGGCCATGCCCTTGAAGAAGATGCTGGGCGAATCGAGCACTTCCAGCATCGCCACGCGGCCCTCGTACTGCTCGGACGCGTTGCGCAGGAACTTCGGCCAATGCTGCGCGCCCGGGATGATGTCCTTCAGCTGCGACAGCATCTGGCAACCATTGCACACGCCCAGCGCAAACCGGGTGCTGTCCGCGAAGAATGCGGTGAACTCGGCACGCAGCATCTCGTTGTACATGATGGAGGTGGCCCAGCCGCGGCCCGCTCCCAGCACGTCGCCGTAGGAGAAGCCGCCGCACGCGGCGAAGCCGCGGAAGTCGGCCAGCTTGATGCGGCCACTGGCGAGATCGGACATATGGACGTCCACCGCCTCGAACCCGGCACGATCGAACGCGGCGGCCATTTCCACCTGGCCGTTGACGCCCTGCTCGCGCAGGATCGCGACGCGCGGGCGCGCGCCCTTCGCGATGTAAGGCGCGGCCACGTCCTCGGCCGGGTCGAAGCTGAGCTTGGGGCTGATGCCCGGATCGGCGTCGTCCAGGCGCCATTCGCGCTCCGCATCTGCGCTGAGCGGGTTGTCGCGCAGGCGCTGCATGTGGTGGCTGGTTTCGTTCCACGCCGCGAACAGCTCGGTCCACTTCCAGGCGAACTGTTTTTCGCCGCCGTGGAACAGCTTGATGCCGAGCTTTTCCTTCGGATGGCCGATGCGGTAGCTCATGCCGGCCAGGTCGTGCTTCACCAGCAGAGCCTCGAAGGCTTCGCGGTTGGCCTGCGCCACCTGGACCACCGCACCGAGTTCCTCGTTGAACAGCGAGCGTAGCGCGGCTTCCGCCCAGCCTTCGAGCTGGATTTCCAGGCCGCAGTGACCGGCGAAGGCCATTTCCAGCAGGGTGACGATGACGCCGCCGTCGGAGCGGTCGTGGTACGCCAGCAGCAGGCCGGCCGCATTGGCTTCCTGCACCAGGTCGAACAGACCCTTCAGGCGCTTGGGGTCATCCAGGTCCGGCGGCACGCCGCCGCCGCGGTTGAACACCTGGGTCAGCGCGGAACCGCCGAGGCGGTCGCGGCCGTCGCCGAGGTCGAGCAGCCACAGGTCGGAATCGCCGCGGTCCAGGCGCAGCTGCGGCGTCAGCGTGCGGCGCACGTCGTGCACGCGGGCGAAGCCGGTGATCACCAGCGACACCGGCGCGATCGTGCGCTGCGGCTGGTCGCCGTCTTTCCACACGGTCTGCATGGACAGCGAGTCCTTGCCGACCGGGATGGAGATGTCCAGCGCGGGACACAGTTCCATGCCGACGGCCTTCACCGCGTCGAACAGCGCAGCATCCTCGCCCGGGTGGTTCACCGCCGCCATCCAGTTGGCGGACAGGCGCACCTCGCCCAGCGAGGCGATCGGCGCGGCGGCCAGATTGGTGATCGCTTCGCCCACCGCCAGGCGCGCGGCGTCGGCGCTGTTGAGGAGTGCCACCGGAGCGCGCTCGGCCATCGCCATCGCTTCACCCGCATAGCCTTCGAAGTCGGCGATGGTGACGGCGCAGTCGGCGACCGGCACCTGCCAGGGGCCGACCATCGGGTCGCGGTGATTGAGGCCGCCGACGGTGCGGTCGCCAATGGTGATCAGGAAGCTCTTGCTGCCCACGGTGGGCAGGCGCAGCACGCGCAGCAGCGCCTCGTCCATGCTGATGCCGGAGAGATCCGGCACCAGGTCGATGCGCGGCTTCACGCGCTTGGCGTCACGATGCATGCGCGGCGGCTTGCCGAACAGCACGTCCATCGGCAGGTCGATCACGGTGAGGTCGCGGCGCGGATCGCGCACCACCAGGCGGCGCTCCTCGGTGGCGTCGCCCACGACGGCATAGGGGCAGCGCTCGCGCACGCAGAAGGCTTCGAACTCGGCGAGGTTCTCCGGCGCGATGCCGAGCACGTAGCGCTCCTGCGACTCGTTGCTCCACACCTGCATCGGCGACAGCGACGGGTCGTCGCACGGCACCTTGGAGAGATCGATCGTGCCGCCCACGCCCGCGTCGTTGAGCAGCTCGGGGATCGCATTGGAGAGACCGCCCGCGCCGACGTCATGCACGCTGACGATGGGATTGCGCTCGCCCAGGCCCCAGCAGCTGTCGATCACCTGCTGGCAGCGGCGTTCCATCTCGGCGTTGTCGCGCTGCACGGAAGCGAAGTCCAGCTCCGCGCTCGACGTGCCCGATGCCACCGACGAGGCGGCGCCGCCGCCCAGGCCGATCAGCATGGCCGGGCCGCCCAGCACGATCACCTTGTGGCCGGGCTGCAGTTCGCGCTTCTGCACGTCGCCGGCGCGGATGTTGGCCAGGCCGCCGGCGATCATGATCGGCTTGTCGTAGCCGCGGCGCACGCCGGCTTCGCCAGTCTCGTGCTCGTACGTACGGAAATAGCCACCCAGGCACGGACGGCCGAATTCGTTGTTGAACGCGGCGGCACCCAGCGGGCCGTCGCGCATGATCTCGAACGCGCTGGCCATGCGCGGCGGCAGCGGGCGCTCCACTTCCCACGGCTGCGGATGGCCGGGAATGCGCAGGTCGGAAACGGAGAAACCGGTAAGGCCGGCCTTCGGCTTGGCGCCGCGGCCGGTAGCGCCTTCGTCGCGGATCTCGCCGCCCGCACCCGTGGCCGCGCCCGGCCAGGGCGCGATGGCGGTCGGATGGTTGTGCGTCTCCACCTTGATCGCGTACTCGATGCGCTCGCCGCGCTTGCGCCATACGCCGTCGGCGTCGGCGAAGAAGCGCTGGCCCTCGCTGCCTTCGATCACCGCGGCGTTGTCCTTGTAGGCGGACAGCGTGTACGCGGGCGCATGCTGGTGGGTGTTCTTGATCATGCCGAACAGGCTCTTCTCCTGCGGCTGGCCATCCAGCGTCCAGCTGGCGTTGAACACCTTGTGGCGGCAGTGCTCGGAGTTGGCCTGCGCGAACATGAAGAGTTCGGCGTCGGTCGGGTCGCGGCCGAGTTCGGCGTAGCGCTCGGCGAGGTAGTCGATCTCGTCCTCCGCCAGCGCCAGGCCGAGCTCGGCATTGGCCTTTGCCAGCGCGGCGCGCGGGTCGGTGCCCAGCGCGATGTGCACCAGGTCGCCCGGCTTGCCGGCCAGGAACAGACCCTTGGCGTCATCGAGGCGATGCAGGACCGACTGCGTCATGGCATCGCACAGCACGGCCATCATGGCGTCGTATTCGGGCGCGCCCGGTTCCGGCAGGCCGGCGATCTGGTAGGCGACGCCGCGCTCGACGCGGCGCACCGGGAAGCCGGCGCCATGCAGGATGTCCGTGGCCTTGCTCGACCAGGGCGAAATGGTGCCCAGGCGGGGCACGACCCACAGGGAGACGGTCTCGGTGGCGCTGTCCTTGGCCTCCAGCACTTCCAGCAGGCGCTGGCGCTGCTCGCCTTCCGGGGCGGTATCGGCGTCGATGAAGTAGACGAACCAGGAAGCCTGCACGCGCGCGCCGCGATGCAGGGCATCCAGGCGGGCATTGAGGCGTTCGAGGCGGAACGGCGAAAGGGCGGCCTGCCCGTCGAGAGCGATCATGCGGGGAACGGGAGCTTATGCGGAGAAACGCGCATTCTACCCCATGCTGCAGGACAACATCGGGCGGGGCGGGGTCGCCCCGCGCCCGCTCCGCTCTTTACACCCGGGTGATCGGCCGGGCGATCAGCCGCCGGAGGGCTTGATCCCGCGCTTGTCCAGCGCCTTGAGCAACTGGTCCGGCGTCATGTAGCCGCCCAGCACGGAGCCGTCCTCGGCCACGATGGTCGGCGTGCCGGTCACGCCCAGGCGCACGCCCAGATCGAACTCGTCCTTCACCGGATTGGTGCAGGCGGCGCCCTTGGGCTGCTTGCCCTCCTTGGCGGCGGTGAAGGCGGCCTTGCGGTCGGCCGAGCACCAGACCGAGACCATCTCGGTGTAGGTCGGCGTCGGGTTGCCGCCGGTGGAGGTCACGCCCTCGCGCGGCCAGGCGATGTATTCCAGCGCGATACCGGCCTTGTTGAAGTCCGCGACGTGCTGGTGCAGCGCGCGGCAGTAGCCGCAGTTGACGTCGGTGAACACGCTCACCGTGTAGCGCGGCTTGGCCGGCGCGAACACGATGCGGTCGGCCACCGGCAGCTTGGCCAGCTCGGCCTTGCGGAAGTCAGCCCACACGGATTCGCCAAGATCCTTCTTGCTGCCCAGATCAATCAGGTTGCCGGTGAGCATGTACTTGCCATCGGCGCTCACGTAGACCAGCTGGCCCGAGGCGATCACCTGGTAGAAGCCCGGGATCGGCGCCGGCCGGATCGAGTCGATCTGCACCTTGGCCAGACCGAGCACCGCCTGGCGCACTGTGTTCTCGGCACCGCCCTTGGCCGCGTCGTCGGCGGCGAAGGCCGGCTGAGCGAACGCCATGGCGCACACCACGCTGGCGCTCAGGGCCAGCCATCCTTTCTTGAACATCACGAAACCTCTCTGCTTCCGTTCGGGCACGGAATGGTGTCGGGGAGCCGGATTCTCGCACAGCCGGCTTAACCGCTCCGTCGGACGCGTCTCAACCGCGCGGGTGGTGCTGTGCGTGCAGCCGCTTCAGGCCTTCCTTCGCCACCAGCGTGTAGATCTGCGTGGTGCTCAGCGCGCTGTGCCCCAGCAGCATCTGCAGCGCGCGCAGGTCCGCGCCGTGGTTGAGCAGGTGAGTGGCGAACGAATGCCGCAGCACGTGCGGCGAAATGCGCTTGGACACGATGCCCACCCGCTGCGCATAGCGCTTGATCAGTGTCCAGAACATCTGCCGCGTCATGCCCTCGCCACGCTTGCTGAGGAACAGCGCGGCAGGCTGCCGCCCCTTGGCCAGCACCGGACGGGCCTCGGCGAGGTAGGCCTCGATGCGCTCCAGCGCCAGCTCGCCCACCGGTACGAGCCGGTCCTTGCCACCCTTGCCGGTAACGCGCAGCACGCCCTGGCGCAGATTGAGCGCGGCCAGCGGCAACTCCACCAGCTCGGACACGCGCAGGCCCGAGGCGTACATCAGCTCCAGCATCGCGCGGTCGCGCAGGCCCAGGGTGGTTTCCACGTCCGGCGCATTCAGCAGGCCCTCGATCTCGCGTTCGGCCAGCGCCTTGGGCAGGCTGCGCGGCATGCGCGGGCGTTCGATCAGCAGGGTCGGATCCTCGAACCCCGGTTCGTTGCGCGCGACGAATGCGTAGAAACGGCGGAACGAGGATTGCCGGCGCGCCATCGAACGCACCGCCACCGGCTGCGTACCGTGGTACTCGGAAAGGTGCTGCCGCCGCGCCTGGTGCAGGCCCAGGCCGCGCGCGGCCAGCCAGCGCGCCAGGCCTTCCAGGTCCCGGCGGTAGGCCTCGAGGGTGCGATCGGACAGGCCATCTTCCGACCAGACGCGCTCCAGGAAGGCGGCGATGCTGCGCTGGTCGGCTTCGGCGATACTGGCGGCTTTCTCTGACATGCGCGAGATGCTGGCACAGCGCGCGCCGGACGCAAGCCGACGAATGAACACGAGCACCTCAGCCGCCACCTTCCATGCCATGCCCGCCACGCTGCCGCGTCGCCTGCTCGCGCTGTTCTACGACCTGTGGGCAGTGATCGCCATCGTCGCCACCGTCGGCTACGTCTGCCAGCGCGCCACCGGCGGGCAGCTGATCACCACCGCGGGACACGTCGAGACGGTGTGGTGGTATCAGCCGCTGCAGGGACTGGTGCTGTCGGCCTACTTCCTCGCATCGTGGCTGCGCGGCGGGCAGACGCTGGGCATGCGTCCCTGGCGGCTTCGCCTGGTCCGCCTCGATGGCGGCCCGGTGCGTTTCCCGCAGGCCGTCATCCGGCTGCTGGCCGGCGCCGCGCCCTTGCTGATGCTCGGGTTGGCACCGCTGTTCGGCGTGGCCGCCGCGGTATGGGGCACCTTGCTGCTATGGGCCATCTGGTTTGCCTGGGCGCTGGGCAATCCGCGCCGGCGAGCGCTGCACGACCTGCTCGCCGGTACCGAAGTGCGCCGCATCGCCTGACGCAAGAAATCGCGCCAGGGTTCACACGCATGTCAGCCGGACAGGCGCCACACTAGGCGATGCACACCCACTTCGCGCCCGCGCCGCGCAGCGACGCCGACCTGCTCGCCGCCAACCGCGGCTTCTACGAACCGTTATGGGCCGAAGCGCGGCTGGTGCCGCCGGAACGCTTCAACACCTGGCCGCTGGTGCGCGAACTCGCCGCCGCTTCGCCGCGCCGGCTGGAGATCGCGCCGGGCCTGCGCCCCCGCCTCCCGCTGCAGGACACCTGTTTCGTCGACCTCAGTGCCGCCGCCCTGCGCAAGCTGCGCCTGCACGGTGCCGACGCGGTGCACGGCATGATCGGCGCCCTGCCCTGCGCGGACGCGCAGTTCGATCTGGTCTGCGCCTTCGACATCCTGGAGCACGTCGCCGACGACGAGGCCGCCCTGGCGGAATTGGCCCGCGTCGCCGCGCCGGCCGCGACGCTGCTGCTGTCCGTGCCGCTGCACGCCGCCGCGTGGACACCGTTCGACGACTTCGTCGGCCATTGCCGCCGCTACGAGCCGGATGACATCGCGATGCGACTGGCCGGCCACGGCTTCCGCATCGAGCGCAGCGCCGTCTATGGCATGCAGCCGAAATCCTCGCGCCTGCTGGAACTGGGCCAGTGGTATCTCACGCATCAGCGCGAGCGTGCGATGTGGTGGTACAACCGCGTCTTCATGCCGATCGCCGTGCGCCTGCAGAAGCCGCTGCAATGGCGTGACGGCCTGGGCGACACCGCCGGCGTGGACGAGATTCTGCTGGTCTGCCGAAAAATCTGATTCGCGCCGCATACCAGTCGAGTTAAGCAGCTGATTACGCTGACATAACATTTCTGCGGCATCGCAGCACGCAAGGCTGAGAGCGGGTAGAATGCTCGCCTCTCCGTCCCCCGGCTTCTCCGCCATGCTCTATCAGATTCACGAATGGCAGCGCGCGATCCTCGGTCCGCTCAGCCACTACGCCGATGCCAGCGCGAAGATGCTGACCGATCCATCGAGCCCATTCGCCCAGGTACCCGGCGCGCAGCGCCTGGCCGCCGGCTACGAGCTCATGCACCGGCTGGGCAAGGAATACGAGAAGCCCGCCTTCGACATCCACAAGGTGGAGTCGCACGGGCAGGAGATCGCCATCGTCGAACGCACGGTACTGGCCAAGCCGTTCTGCGAACTGAAACGCTTCAAGCGCTTCAGCGACGATCCGGACACCATCGAGCGCCTGAAGAACGAACCCTCCGTACTGGTGGTGGCGCCGCTGTCGGGCCACCACGCCACGCTGTTGCGCGATACCGTCCGCACGCTGCTGCGCGACCACAAGGTGTACATCACCGACTGGGTCGACGCGCGCATGGTGCCGGCGAGCGAGGGCGCGTTCCACCTGGACGACTACGTCACATACATCGAGGACTTCATCCGCCACATCGGCGCGCATCGCGTGCACGTGGTCTCGGTCTGCCAGCCCACCGTGCCCGTGCTGGCTGCGGTGTCGCTGATGGCGGCGCGCGGCGAGACCACGCCGCGCAGCCTCACCATGATGGGCGGCCCGATCGAACCGCGCAGCAATCCCACCGGGGTGAACAACCTCGCCACCACGCAGCCGCTGAGCTGGTTCAAGGGCAACGTGATCCACACGGTGCCGCCGAACTACCCCGGCCGTGGCCGCGAGGTGTATCCGGGCTTCCTGCAGCACGCCGGCTTCGTGGCGATGAACCCCGGCCGCCACCTCAGCTCGCACTGGGACTTCTACCTCAACCTGCTGCGCGGCGACCTCGACGACGCCGAAGCGCACCGCAAGTTCTACGACGAGTACAACGCCGTGCTGGACATGCCGGCCGAGTACTACCTCGACACCATCCACACCGTATTCCAGCAGGCCCTGCTACCGCGCGGCCTGTGGGACGTGCACGGCGAACGCGTCACGCCCTCGGCCATCACGCAGAGCGCCCTGCTCACCGTAGAAGGCGAACTGGACGACATCTCCGGCCTGGGCCAGACCGAGGCCGCGCACACACTGTGCAGCGGCATCCCGGATGAGCGCCGCGCGCACAAGGTGATCGAGGGCGCCGGCCACTACGGCATCTTCAGCGGCCGCCGCTGGCGTGAAGTCGTGTATCCGCAGGTGCGCGACTTCATCAAGCGCTTCGATAAGCCCGTGGCCTGACGCTCGCGCACAGGTCAGGGACGCCTGCGGCTCGCCCCGGCCAGACCAGCCTCAGCGCGCGAAGAAGGTGCGCATGGCGTCCACCGTGCGCTCGACGCCCTCGTCATCGATGTCCAGATGCGTCACCAGGCGCAGCGTCGGCAGGTAGCCGATGCTGATGCGCACCTGCCGCTCGCGCAGGTGCGCATCGAGTTCGCGCAACCGGTCCGCCGGCACGTCGACGAACACCATGTTGGTGTGATGGCCCAGCAACTTGACGCCGCGGATATCGCCGAGCCTCGCCGCCAGCGTCGCGGCGCGCGCATGGTCGTCGGCCAATCGCGCCACGTGATGCTCCAGCGCATGCATGCCTGCCGCCGCAAGCATTCCCGCCTGGCGCCAGCCGCCGCCGGCCACCTTGCGCCAGCGCCGCGCTTTTTCGATCAATGCGCCCGGGCCGAGTAGCACCGAGCCGACCGGCGCACCCAGCCCCTTCGACAGGCAGACCGACACCGTATCGAACAGGCCGGCGATCTCGCGCGCGTGCACGCCGCTCGCAACGGCGGCGTTGAACAGGCGCGCACCATCCAGGTGGAAACCCAGCCCGCGTTCGCGTGCGAACTTCTGCGCGGCGTGCAGGTAATCGAGCGGCAGGGCACGTCCGTGCCAGGTGTTTTCCAGTGCCAGCAACTTGGTGCGCGCGAAATGCGGGTCGATCGGCTTGATCGCCGCCGCCAGCTTCTCCAGCGGCAAGGTGCCGTCTACATCGTGCGGAATCGGCTGCGGCTGGATCGAACCCAGCACCGCCGCGCCGCCGCCCTCGAACTTGTAGGTATGCGCATCCGCGCCCACCAGGTATTCGTCGCCGCGCTCGCAATGCGACATCAGCGCGAGCAGGTTCGACTGCGTTCCGGTGGGCACGAACAGCCCTGCCTCGAAGCCAAGTTCCGCCGCCAGCTTCGCCTGCAAGGCATTGACCGTGGGGTCTTCCCCGTAGACATCGTCGCCCACCTCGGCCAGCAGCATGGCCTCGCGCATCGCGCGGGTGGGCTTGGTCACGGTATCGCTGCGCAGGTCGACCCAATCCACGGCGTGGCTCCTCGGTGGAAAGGGCCAAGCTTGAGCCGCGCCGGCCGGGCCGGCAAGCACCTTCGCCCTACTCGCCCATCAGGCGCGGCACCATCTCCGCCAACGCTTCGCGCAGGAGCTGCACGTCCAGCTTCGGATCGCGCGCGGCCCGCACGGCCAGGCCCTCGATCAGCAGCATCAGCGCCAGCGAGCGGCGCTCGCTGATCGAGGACGACATCCCGATGCCGCCCTGCTCCGCGGGCTTCTCCAGCCACTGCACGAACTCGGTACAGGCCAGCTCGTCGGCATGGTGGATCGCCTTGGCCACCTGCTTGTCGCGGGTGGCCAAGGCGCTGGTCTCCAGGAACAGCGCGGCGTTCATGATGCGCATGTCCGGCCTCGGCCGGCTCCATTCCACGAAGCACTCCATCAGCGCCTCGACCGGATCCATCGAAGCGCTGAGCGCGCGGATGTCCTCCAGCTCGATCTCGCTCTGGCGCTCGATGATGGCCAGCACGATGGCGTTCTTATTGGGAAAGTAGCGATAGATCAGCCCGGCGCTCATGCCGGCCGCCTCGGCGATGTTGGCCATGCTCGCGGCGTGGAAACCGTACTTGACGAAGCAGTGCTGCGCGGCGACCAGGATGCGCTCGCGCTGCTCCCGCACGCGCGGACTGAGGGCTGCTTCGTCGGGTTTCTCTGCTCGGGTCATGGGCTACGTTCGGTCCAACCACCTCCGAGCACTTTATACAAAGTAATCCGGTTGGTCTGCTCGGACAGCCGCGTGGCGATCAGCTGCTGCTGCGCGGCGTACAGCGCACGCTGCGCGTCCAGCGCCACCAGGTAGCTGTCCTTGCCGGCCCTGTAGCGCGCCCGGGAGAGCTCGTCCGCGCGTGCCGCCGCGCCCACCAGCGACTCCTGCGCCAGGCGCTGCTCGGCGAGGGTGCCGGTGAGCGCCAGCGCATCCGCCACTTCGCGGAAGCCCGCCTGGATCGCCTTCTCGTACTGCGCCAGTGCGATCTGCTGGTCGGTCTTGGCACCGGCCAGCTGCGCGCGCAGACGACCGCCCTGGAAGATCGGCAGGTTGATCTGAGGCGTGAAGCTCCACACGCGCGTACCGCCGTCGAACAGGCCGGACAGCTCATTGCTTGCCGTACCGATGCTGCCGGTGAGGCGGATGGACGGGAAGAACGCCGCACGCGCCGCACCAATGTCGGCATTGGCCGCGCGCAGGAGATGCTCCGCCTGGCGGATATCCGGCCGGCGCAGCAGCACGTCCGACGGCAAGCCCGCCGGCAGGCCGCCGAGCATGGTCACGCGATCGTCCAGCCCCGCGGGCAGCAGCGCCTCATCGAACGGCCCGCCGATCAGCAGGCGCAGCGCGTTGGTGTCCTGCGCTACCTGCCCCGCATAGCGCGCCATGTCGGCACGCGCGCTTTCCACCGTGGTCTGCGCCTGGCTCACGTCGAGGCTGGAGGCGCCGCCCAGCACATGGCGTTGCTGGGTGAGCTTGAACGATGCCTCCTGGTTCTCCCGCGTGGCCTTGGCCACCTTGAGCGACTCCTGGTCCGCCGCCAGCGTCAGCCACGCGTTCGCCACCTCGGCGATCAGGCTCAGCTGCGTGCTGCGACCGGCTTCGCCCTGGGCGAGATAACGCTCCAGTGCACCGGTGCTGAGCGAACGCACGCGCCCGAACAGATCCAGCTCGAAGTCGGTGACGCCCAGGTTCACGCTGTACTCCGGCCCCACCTGCTGGGCGCCGCCACTGCCGCCGACGCGCTGCTGCTGTGCGGTGACGCCCACCGACGGCAGCCGATCGGCGCGCTGCACGCGATACAGCGAACGCGCCTTCTCCACGTTGAGCACCGCCACGCGCAGGTCACGGTTGTTTTGCAATGCAAGCTCGATCAGCTGGACCAGCCGTGCATCCGTATAGAACTGGCGCCAGCCGATCTCCGCGGCGCTGCCCTGCCCGGCGCTGTCTGCCGGCAGCGCCCAGGCCACGGGAATCGCCGGCTGCGCCGCCGGAAGTTTCGGCGCCATGTTCACGCACCCGCCCAAGGCAAGCGCGAGCGCCGCACCGCAGGCAGTCAGGATGGCCTTACTCATGAGTTGCCTCTCCCACCGCCGGCATCCTCTCGCCCACGGCCTTTCGCTTGCCGAACCAACGCCGCACCACCACGAAGAACAGCGGCACGAAGAACAGTCCCAGCGCGGTGCCGGCGACCATGCCGCCCAGCACGCCGGTGCCGATCGCGCGCTGCGCGCCGGAACCCGCGCCGCTGGCCAGCGCCAGCGGCAACACGCCCAGGCCGAACGCCAGCGACGTCATCAGAATCGGGCGCAAGCGCATGCGCACCGCCAGCAAGGTGGCATCGAGCACGGCCATGCCCTTCTCGATGTTCTCCTTGGCGAACTCCACGATCAGGATCGCGTTCTTGCTCGACAAGCCCACCGTGGTGAGCATCGCCACCTGGAAATACACGTCGCGATCCAGTCCCCTGAAATACGCCGCCAGCACCGTGCCGAGAATGCCCAACGGCGCCACCATCAGCACGGCGGTAGGAATCGACCAGCTCTCGTACAGCGCCGCCAGGCACAGGAACACCACCAGCACCGACAATATGTAGAGCATTGGCGCCTGGGCACCGGCTTCGCGCTCCTGGTACGACTGGCCGGTCCATTCCAGGCCGATGCCGGCCGGCAGCTGTGCCACCAGTTTCTCCACCTCGGCCATGGCATCGCCCGAGCTCACACCCGGCGCCGCCTCGCCGTTGATCTGCATGGCGGAGACCCCGTTGTAGCGCTCCAGGCGCGGCGAACCGAAATCCCAGCGCGTGCTCGCGAAGGCACGGAACGGCACCATCGCACCGGCCGCATTGCGCACCGACCACTTCTCGAAGTCTTCTGGCGCCATGCGGAACGGCGCGTCGGCCTGCACGAACACGCGCTTCACGCGTCCGCGGTCCATGAAGTCGTCGATGTACTGTCCGCCCCAGGCCATGGTCAGCGTGTCGTTGAGTTCGCCGATGGAAAGCCCCTGTGCCGCGGCCTTCTTGTAATCCACGTCGATGCGGAACTGAGGCGTATCGTCCTGGCCGTTGGCACGCACATTGGCCAGCAGCTTGCTCTGACCGGCCGCCTGCAGAAACTGATTGCGCGCCTTGACCAGCGCTTCGTGGCCCAGGCCGGCGTTGTCCTTCAGGTAGAAGTCGAAGCCCGCCGAGTTGCCCAGCTCCGGCACCGCCGGCGGCGCAAAGGCGAACACCATCGCATCCTTGTACTGACTGAAGGCGCCCATCGCGCGGCCGGTGACCGCGTCCAGGCTGAGATCGCTGGCGTGACGCACGCTCCAGTCCTTCAGCTGCACGAAGGCCATTGCCGCGTTCTGGCCGCCGCCGGCGAAGCTGAAGCCCTGCACGGAAAACAGCGACTCAACCGCCGGATCGTCCAGGAACTGCTTCTCCACGCGATCCATCACATGGCTGGTGCGCTCCGTGGTCGCGCCCACGGGCCCCTGCACCATGGCGAACACGAAGCCCTGGTCTTCCATCGGCAGGAACGAGGTCGGCAGGCGCAGGAACACCACCACCATCGCCGCGCTCATCGCCAGGAACACGAGCAGGAAGCGTCGGCCGCGCGCGATGATCCCGCCCACGATGCCCTGGTACTTGCGCGTGCCCTGGTCGAAGCGACGATTGAACCAGCCGAAGAAGCCGCGATCGGAGGCGTGATGACCCTTGGCGATCGGCTTGAGCAAGGTGGCGCACAACGCCGGCGTCAGCACGATCGCCACCATCACCGACAAGGCCATCGACGATACGATGGTCACCGAGAATTGCCGGTAGATCACGCCCGTGGAACCGCTCAGGAACGCCATCGGCACGAATACCGCCGACAGCACCAGCGCAATGCCCACCAGTGCGCCGGTGATCTGCGACATCGACTTGCGCGTGGCTTCCAGCGGCGACAAGCCCTCTTCGCTCATCACGCGTTCGACGTTCTCCACCACCACGATGGCATCGTCCACCAGCAAGCCGATCGCCAGCACCATGGCGAACATGGTCAGCATGTTGATCGAGTAGCCCATCGCCCCGAGTACGCCGAACGTGCCAAGCAGCACCACCGGCACCGCGATCGTCGGGATCAGCGTGGCGCGGAAATTCTGCAGGAACAGGTACATCACCAGGAACACCAGCACGATCGCTTCGAGCAGCGTCTTGATCACGCCCTCGATCGACACCCTCACGAACGGCGTGGTGTCGAACGCGATCACCGACTTCACGCCGCGCGGAAACGACGGCTCCATCTGCTTGAGCGCCGCCTTGACGCGCTCGGCCGTGGCGAGTGCGTTCGCGCCGGAGGTCAGCGAGATGGCGATGCCGGTGGCCGACTTGCCGTTGTACTTGCTGGTGAAGCCGTAGTCCTGCAGGCCCAACTCGACGCGCGCCACGTCGCCCAGCGTCAGCACCGAACCGTCGGTGTTGCTGCGGATCACGATGTTGCGGAACTGCTCCGGCGTCTGCAGGCGTTGCTGCGCGATCACCGAGGCATTGATCTGCTGGCCCTTCACCGCCGGGTTGCCGCCGATCTGGCCGACCGCCACCTGCTGGTTCTGCGCACGCAGCGCCGCCACCACTTCGGTTGGCGTCAGCTTGTAGGTATCGAGCTTGTTCGGATCCAGCCACACGCGCATGGCGTACTTGGAACCGAACACTTCGATATTGCCCACGCCCGCCACGCGGCTGAGCGGGTCGACCAGTTGCGCGGTGACGAAGTCGGAGATGTCATCGCCATCCAGGCGGCCATCTTCGGAGACGAAGCCCACCACCATCAGGAAGCCCGAGTTGGACTTGACCACGTTGATGCCCTGCTGCTGCACGATCTGCGGCAGCAGCGGCGTGGCCAGCTGCAGCTTGTTCTGCACCTGCACCTGGGCGATGTCGGGGTTGGTGCCGTTTTCGAAGGTGAGCGTCACCTGCACCTGGCCATCCGAGTCGCTGGTGGCGGACATGTAGATCAGGCCATCCAGGCCTTTCATGTTCTGCTCGATGATCTGCGTCACCGAGTCTTCCGCCGCCTGCGCGGAAGCGCCGGGGTAGCTGGCGTTGATCGTTACCTGCGGCGGCGCGATCACCGGGTATTGCGACACCGGCAGGCGCAGCATGGACAGCGCGCCGGCCAGCATCACGATGATGGCGATCACCCACGCGAAGATGGGACGATCGATGAAGAACCTTGCCATGGATCTATGTCCTCAGTGGGCCGCAGCCGCATGTCCTGCCGCCGCCGCGCCCGGCGCGCCGGTCTCGCTGGCGTGCACCGGCATGCCGGGCTGGATCATCTGCAGGCCTTCCACGATCACCTTGTCGCCGGCGGCCAGGCCGCTCTCGATCAGCCACTTGTCGCCGATCGTTCGGCTCACCTGCACTTCGCGCAGCGCCGCCTTGCCGTCCTTGTCCACCACCATCGCGGTGGCGCCGCCCTTGGGATCGCGCGAGATGCCCGCCTGCGGCACCAGCAGCGCCTGCGGACTAGTGCCCTTGTCGAGCACCGCGCGCACGTACATGCCGGGCAGCAGCACGTGTTCGGGGTTAGGCACGATCACGCGCAGCGCGAAGCTGCCGGTCGTGGGGTCGACGCTGACATCGGCGAACTGCAGCTTGCCCTGGTGCGCATACGTGCTGCCGTCTTCCAACAGGATCTTCACCGGCGTGCCGTCGGCTTCCTTCAGCGTGCCGGCGGCGATCTGCTTGCGCAGCGCCAGCAACTCGCCGCTGGATTGGGTGACGTCCACGAAGATCGGATCGAGCTGCTGCACGCGCGCCATCGGCTCGGCCTGATTGGCCGTGACCAGCGCGCCCGGCGTCACCGCGGACTTGCCGATGCGCCCGCTGATCGGCGACACAATGCGCGCGAAGGCGAGCGTCACGCCGGTGCTTTCCACCTGCGCCTGCCCCGCCGCCACGTCGGCCTCCGCTTGACGCCATGCGGCCGTCGCCGCCTCGTCGTCCTGCTTGCTGACCGCGTCGATGCGCGCCAGCTCGCTGGTGCGCTTAGCGTTGAGCTGCGCCGAATACAGCGAGGCCTTGGCCTTGGCCAGCGTCGCCTTGGCGTTGCTGTTTTCCGCGCGATACATCGCGTCGTCCAACTGGTACAGCGGTTGCCCCGCCTTCACCAGCGCGCCTTCCTCGAACAGGCGCTGCTTGACGATGCCGTTCACCTGCGGCCGTACCTCGGCGACGAGGAAGGCACTGGTGCGGCCGGGCAATTCGCGCGTGACAGTCACCGGCTGCGGCTTGAGCGTGACCACCGTGACCTCGGCCGGCCCACCGCCTGCCTGCTGCTCACCGTGCTGGCCCTTGCAGGCGGCCAGGAACAACGCCGAAACGGCCAGCGCACCGGCCGCCAGCCGGCGCAAGAACATACGTTTGGAAACCATGCGAGACCTCGGATGCTGCCGCTGGGGAAGGCGACAGAACAAGAGTGAACGATCATTCTCATTATTGAACCAATCTTTAGGAACAGTCAACGAGACTGAAGACAGGGGGGCGAAATGGCCAAGGACGGACGATGGCCAGGCGCTGGCCCTGGCTTAGCGTGCCGTCGAGGCCGGGCAACTGCGTGCCCCTTCCTGAGCAATGTGGCGTCGCCGTTACATAGGACGCGACCTGCAATTTCTTGCGAACGACTCGGCGAGCAAAGGCGCTGAGACCGTCCGCGCGCCATCCAACGCCGGCAATGGAACGGCGTGATCGCCACCCGCGCGGTGGATGGCAAAACGCGTTGTCGCGACATGTCCGCGCCTCCTCAGTCAGCTCAGGCGGCCTGATGGCCGGCTTTCGTCATGGCGACGAACGAGCGGGGCCGATTTCGACAGGGACTGGACAAGAGTTGGCGTGCCGCGGGGATCGAGAAAACGCCGCGCAGCCAGCTTGAAGGTGTGTGTTAGCCCCACGACGCCTTTGGACTTGGAATCGTTCTGGCTAAGTCCAGGTGAGGTCTCCGCCCTCACCGAGCCATACAGCGCCTACAGGACGATAACGTCCTGCGTCCTGCTTATCGAAGGTCAGTGTTCCGCTCCCGCCATGACCGGGTCCAGCACGCCCTTCACCACCGCCGGCGTTCCAGTCGGCGACCACTTGTCGAACACGCGCGAGTAGGCCAAGCCACATATCAACTCCAAGTGGTAATCCGCACCGCTCGTCATCCAGGCCGGCGGCCACGCCGCGATCGCCTGGCAGCGGTCCTTCAGCACCTCCGGCGCCGGAGCGCGGCCGGGAATACCGCGGTAGCGCAGCACGATGAGGCTGACCTGGATGCTCTCGGCGACGTCGTCGTAATACCCCTGGTTGTAGACGTAAGCGCTGTATTCGAACGAGTCCAGCGCCTTGGTCATGCGCGGGTCCGCCGCCAGCGCCGCCGCCTTGCGGAGGAAAACCTCGGCCGGCACCGGATCGGTGTCCGCCAGCTTCGCACCCTTGTACGCGTAGGCCTTCATCAGTACGGGCATCTGGGCGGGCTCCGGGTGTTCGCCCCACCACGCGATCACCAGTTCCACGCTGCGCTCGAAGGCGGCGAAGTCTTGCTCCTTGCCCAGCTTCTCCGGCAGATAGCAGCCCAGCGCGCAGTGCGCCACCGTCGCCGGATCGTTGGCCTGGAGAAGACGCCACGTCTCTTCCTTGCGCTTCCGGTCGCGGTGGTTGTCCATCGCGTTGGACGCCAGCGCGACCGGCAAGGCCGGCACCGCCAGCGCCACATACATCGCCTTGCAGCCGAACGAATGACTGGTGGAAAGAATGTTGCAGTTCTGCGAGGCGCATCCGGCCAGCCACAAGCCGCTTGCCACTGCGATCCATCGCAAGCGTTTGGAAAATCCCTTTCGTGCCGTCATATGCGTTCTCGCTCGTCCTTGATGCATGGGTTGCTCACGAATCCTTGTGGCATGCCGGCTGCCGGCCCAGGCCTATGTGCTTATGGACAATCATGTCCATCTGCACTCACACCACCTTCCATTGGTATGGCTGCACGCTTGATGCAAAAGCTCGAGAGCCAATGCCCTAACTATATTCAAAGCAATCCTTCATAAATCTTCGCCCTTAATGGGTCTGCCACGGCCTCGACCGGATCAGGCCGATGCGGCAAGCCTCATTTGAGCTCGAAGGTGGTCTCCAGCGGCACGTTCACCTGCCTGACGTTGTCCCGCAGGGTCACGCGCACGGTCCACACCCCGGCCGGGTCGCCGGGATCGCCGGAGAAAACGATCACGGGCGCGGCCAGGTAAACATTGGTTGCCGGGCCCGGCAGTTTCGCCTTCAGGCAGTCCACGCCGTCCTGGTTGGAGGAGCGCGACCCGTCCGGCCGTATCACTTCAAGATCGCAGGTGACGTTCGCCGTGCCCTGGGCATCCAGGCCCGGGTTGGCGAGGAAGATGAGCACGAAGATCTTGCCGCCACGTGCAACTTCCCTGGTCGTCGTGAAGTGCGGTGTCACGCTGGACGGCGTATTCCACTTCTCTTTCCAATCGGCATCCGGCGTCACCATCAACATGCCGTTGAAGCCGCCGGCCTCACCCCGGTTGCCGATGGTGGGCAATGGCGCCGACTGAAACGCAGAGCCGGCGTCCTTCGCTTGGGGCGATACCGCCAGCGTGGCCAGGATCAGCCCCAGCATCCATCTCGCGACCATGCCCCTGCTCCCCCATGCCGACCGCTTCGGCGCGACAACGACATCATGACGCCGCGGTCGTGGCAAGCCGCCCACTCGAACCTGGCGTCGCAAGGGCAAGCAAGGCGCCGGCAAGGGCCGGCGCCTTGGTCCGCGGCATCGATGCGGTCAGAACGTATAGCGCAGCGTCGCCTGCACCGACCAGCGCGACTGGGCGCGGTCGTCTTCCAGCACGTAGCCGCCGCTGTTGAAGTTGCCGCTCTTGTCGGTGGGCAGGGCGTATACGTACTTGCCGGTGGCCGGGTCGACGCCGGCGAAGTTGGCGAGACTGCGCATGTACGGGTAACCGACGTCGCGCACCTGGCCCCAGCGCTTATTGATCATGTTCATCACGTTGAACACATCCAGGCGCAGTTCGCCCTTGTTGCCCTTGAACAGGCCGGGGATCTCCTGGCGGAAAGCCAGGTCCAGCTCGTTCACCCACGGCGAGCGCGCGCCGTTGCGGCCGGCCACCTTGCCCTGGTGTTCGCGCAGGTAGTCGTCGCGCTGGATGAAGGCGTAGAACTGGTCGATCGCCTTCTGCGAGGTGCCCTTCTGGAACTGCACGTCGCCCGGGTTCGGGATGTACATCAGACCCGGCGGCGCGGACAGGCCGGCCGGCTTGATGCCGCTGACGTCGTTGCCGAACACCCAGCTGTACGGCTGGCCGGTGTGGCCGTCGTAGAACGCGCTGACGCTGGTGGCGTAGTCGCCGAAGAAGCGGTGCTGCCAGGTCAGCGAGGCGATCACGCGGCGCGCGATCTCGAAGTTGCTGTGGCTGGCCTTGTCCGCGTTCGGCTGATACACGGCGTCATTGGCCCAAGTGCTGGCCGCCACTTTTTCGTTGCCGGAGCTGACGTCGGTGGAGCGGCCGAACACCACGCCGACGGAGCCGGACCAGTCGGAGTCGGCGGTGAACGGGCGGCTGAGCTTGAGCGTGAAGTAATCCGCCGATCCCTTGCGCGTATTGCTCAGGTAGATCACGTTGCCGAAACGCTGATCGCGATTGGCGCGCGCCACCGCGCAGCTGCGATCGGCCGTCGCGCACAGCGATTGCCCGGTGGCGCTCTTGCCGGTGACGAGAAAGGCGTTCGGATCCGTGGTGTTCCAGTAGCTCAGGCGGCCGTCGGGCAGCGCGCCGTTGGCGCGGCCAAGGTTGATATCCTGGAAATAGACGCCGTCACGGGTGGAAAGATGCTCCACCTCGGCGGTGAACACCGTGTTCCACCAGGGCAGCTGCCGGTCGAAGCCCAGGCTGGCCTTCCATACCGAAGGCATGCGGAAGCGCGCATCGGTCACGTCCACTTCCGGCGAACCGCCCTTGCGCGCACCGGCCGGAATGAGCGGGTTGTTCGGATCGGCGGAGAAGCCCACGCCATTGGACGCCGAGTAGCTGGTGAGCACCACGCCGTTATTGGTGTACGGATTGGACAGCCACACGCCCGGAGGCGCCCCTTCGGACAGGCCCACGCCGCCGCGCAGCTGCATGGCCTGTTCGCCGTCGAAGCTGTAGTTGAACGATACGCGGGGCTCGAACAGGCCGTTGCCGTCGAAGGTGGCATTGTTCGGCACGCCCGGGAAGGCGGCGTTGAACGTCGGGTT
Source organism: Dyella sp. BiH032 (assembly GCF_031954525.1). Lineage (NCBI taxonomy): Bacteria > Pseudomonadati > Pseudomonadota > Gammaproteobacteria > Lysobacterales > Rhodanobacteraceae > Dyella > Dyella sp. BiH032. The sequence continues at coordinate 1,218,465 of NZ_CP134867.1, read as the reverse complement.
CGCCAGCGGCGCGCTACTCACCTTGGGCAGGTCATAGCGGAAACCGAACTGCAGCGACAGGTTGCCGATCTGCCAGGTGTCCTGCGCGAACAGGCCCCACTGGTTCAGCGCCCAGCGCGCGGCGATGCTCTGCAGGTCGCCGTTGGTGGGACGGAACACGGTGTACTGGAACCAGTTGCCGGCCGCGAACGCGTCGATGCTGGGGAACGTGTAGGCACCGAACTCGGTGCGGCCGAACAGGTTGTAGAACTTGTCGCGCTGGGCGTCGAAGCCCACCTTCACGCTATGGTCGCCCAGCGCCCAGGTGCCGGCGAAGAAGGCGTTGAGGCTCTTGATGTTCAGCACGTTGTAGTGGCGGAACTCTTCCTCGCCCAGGTACACGCTGGGGCCGGTGATGGTGCTGCCACTGATCGTGCCGTTGGTGAACACGCGCACCTGCGGCTGCCGCGCGAACGGCTCGGGTGTCGCGTCATAGGTGGAATACGACAGCGCCGCCTCGGTGGAGAACGTATCGGTCCACGCGTCGTACGCGTTGAGCACGTACTGCTTGTTCTCGCGGTGCTTGGTGAACCAGTAGCTGGAAAGGCTGAGGCTCGGCGTGGTGGACGAGGTGCTGTAACCGTTGAGGTTCGGCTGCGTGCTCTTCACGCGGTCGAAGCGGAAACTCAGGCGGTGGCCGTCGGCGATGTTCCAGTCCAGCTTGAACAGGCCGCGCTTCTCGTCCTGGTTGGCGCCGGCGGCGTTGACCACGCCGGGCTTCATGCCGAGCTGCGAAGCGATCTGCGTGATGCGGTCGATGTCCGACTGCGCGATCGGCACGATATTGCCCTTGCCCGAACCGACCGGACCGAAGTTCGGCGCGGCGGCAATCGTCTTGGATTCCTCGACGTTGGCGAAGAAGAACAACTTGTCCTTGACGATCGGCCCGCCGAAGGTCGCGCCGCCGGTCCACTGGCGCTTGAAGCCGGTGAACGGGTTGCCGGCGCGGTCCTTGCCCACCCAGCCGTCTGCGTTGCGGTAGGCGTAGTAGGCCGAGCCGTGGAAGTCATTGGTGCCGCTCTTGGTGACGATGTTGATCGACGCGCCCACCGCGCGCTTGTTCGCCACGTCGTAGTTGGCGGTGGAGATGTTGTATTCCTCGATCGCGTCCAGCGCCACCGGCTGGTTGAGCGCCGGCAGGCCGTTGTCTTCCAGGCCGAACGAGTCGTTGGTCGGCACCGCGTCGATGCTGATGTTGTTGTAGCGGCTGTTCTGGCCGAGCGCGGAGATCTCGCCCTTGCTCTTGTTGGTGACCGTGATCATCGGGTCCATCCGCGCGATGTCCTGGATCGAGCGGTTGGGAATCGGCAGCACCTTCAGTTCGCGCTGCGATACGTTGGTGCTGATGCCCTTGGCGTCCGGCTGGAAGATCTGCGCCATCGCCACCGCGTCACTGTTGGCGCTGACTTGCACGCCCTGCAGGTTGGTGGCATTGGCTGCTGCCGCGCCGAGGCTCAGGTCGAGCGTAGTCTCCTGCGCCAGCTGCAGGTAGACGCCATCCTTCTCGCCCGACGCCTGCCCGTCCTTGCTGACGGTGATGTCGAACGGCCCACCGACGCGCAGGCCCTGCGCCTTGTAGCGGCCATCCGGATCGGTCGTCACCGCCTGGGTGGTACCCGATGGCACGTGCACGATCTGCACGCGAGCCCCCGCCACCGGCTGTCCACCGGCATCGAGCACGCGGCCGCTCAACGAGGAAGAGGTGTTCTGCGCGAAGGCCGGAACGGCCAGCAGCGAAGCGATGACGAGCGGCAACAGCCGCGCGCGCGGACGGACGTTCATGTCTTTCCTTTTTCCCTTGCTTGGCGGACCGGGCCCGCCCCCCAGAAAGCCGCCCAAAACAGGCGACGAAAGCTGCGCAGATTAGAGCGCCTTTGTGACGCCGCGGTGATGCGCGGGTCACAGTGTGGCGCGGCGTGCGCGGGGTTATGAATAAGTGTTGACGCTTACGTAAAGCTGTCAGCCGTGAGGAGCGAGTGGCTTCGTTGGTGAGGGTGTCGCGAGCACCCGCCCCTCATCCCGCCTTCTCCCCGGAGGGGAGAAGGAGAAGTGCGGTACCGAGGCGAGAAAGAACAACCGCAACGCTCAACGAGCGAGCTTTTGCTCTTCCCGGGTTCCCTTCGCGGCGGTGAGGGCTGGACGATCAGGCCCGCGAAGCGGGGCGGGGACATGGATGTCCCCGCCTTTTCGATCAGGGCAGGATGCCCTGTCGAAAAGCCCGGCCAGCCCTCAACGCACCCGGAGCAGCGAAGGCTGCGGAGGGCGCCGCGCAGGGGGCCCTTTCTTCTTGGTTACTTCTTCTTTGGGCAAGCAAAGAAGAAGTAACTCGCTCTCCGGCAGGAGAGCGAAACCCTCGCCCCGCACGGGGCGAGACAAGGCTGGCCACAAGGCGACAACCGAGCTGTGTCACTACAGGATTCCGGCCTGCGCCGGAATGACGAGTAGGTGGGGATGAGGCCACCGTCAGCGCCTCCCGTTGGGGTTCGCAAGCCCACCCCAACCTACCCCGCGAATGAAGCCCCGCAGCAGCGAAACCCAGCGAAACCGTCGACCCTCACCCCTCCCGCTCCGACCTCCCCACCTCCAACGCCTCCCGCAACGTCCTCAACAACTTGAACGTCGCCACCGGCTTGTCCACCAGATACAGATGCTCCACCTCCGGCATCTCCTCCAGATCCGGCGGCGCATCGGGGCGCGCCAGCAGCACCACCGCGCGGCGGTAGCCGTGCTCGATCAGGGCCGCCAGCGTGCGTACGCCGGTGAACAGGTTCATGTCCGCATCCATCACCACCAGGTCAGGCACGCCGTGCGCCTCGATCCACTGCAGCGCGGCGGTGCCGCTCTGGCTGGCGTGGGCCTGGTAACCCCAGGCGTCGAGCGTGTCGGTCAGCAGTGACAATTGCGCGGCTTCTTCGACCACGACCAGCACGCGTTCGGCGTCGCCCAGCAGATGCTCGTCGTCCTCGCCTTCCACGCCCTCTTCGAACTGGACGATCAGCGGGAGGTAGATGTGGAAGCTCGTCCCCTGCCCCGGCGCACTCTCCACCCGCATCACGCCCCCGTGGCTGGCGACGATGCGCTTGCAGGACAGCAGGCCCAGGCCAGTGCCGCCCTCCTTGGTGGTGTAGAACGGCTCGTAGAGATGGGCCAGGGTTTCCTGGTCCATGCCCTCGCCGGTGTCGATCACGCTCAATCGCAGGTGGCGACACTCGTTCGGCGTTTCGCTTTCCAGGAAGAAGTCGCGCGCCAGTGCCTGCTGGCTGGCCTCGATGCGCAGGTCGCCGCCGCCTGGCATGGCCTGCATGGCGTTGAGGCATAGGTTGAGCAGGCATTGCTGCAATTCGGTGTGATTGCCGGAGAAGCTGAGTTCCGGATCGTCCACCTCGATCGCCAGGTTCACGTTGCGCGGCACGCTTCCCTGCAGCAGCAGATTGAGCGCGTCCAGCAGCGCGCCGACCCGCACCTGCTCGGCGCGGCGTGCGCCGCGGGCGAAGGAGAGCATCGACTGCACCATGTCCAGGCCGCGCCGCCCGCAGTCGCGCACCAGCTTGCCCAGCCGGGCGAGGCGCGGATCGTCCTGGTAGTCCTGCAAGCTCTCGCCGGCCAGCAGCAGCGGCTGCAGCAGGTTGCGCAGGTCGTGGCTCAGGCCGCCGGCCAGCATGGCGAGGCTTTCGAAGCGTTGCGCGCGGATCAGCTCCGCCTCGGCTCGCCGCTGCGCTTTCTGCGCCTCGTGCTCGCGCAGCGCGCGGCGCACCGCGCTGGCTAGGCGCGCCGGGTTCTGCTTGAGGATGTAGTCGGTGGCGCCGTTGCGCAGCGCGGCGATGGCGGCTTCCTCGCCGAGCGTGGCCGAGACATAGATGAACGGCAGATCGCGGTCGCGCTCGCGCAGCAGTTCCAGCGCGCGCTCGCCCGAGAAGCCGGGCATGCTCAGGTCGGACAGGATGATGTGCGGCTTGAAGTCTTCCAGCTCGTGCAGGTAGCTGGCTTCGTCGTCGACCAGGCGCACGGCGAAATCGATCGCATCCGCCTCCAGTTCCGAAATGACTAGTTCGGCGTCGGGCAGGCTGTCCTCGATCTGCAAGACGCGGATCTGCGGGAACGGCAGCGGCAACGGCAACGGGGTATTGGGCTTGTCAGGCATGGCGGCAATGATCTCACGGCACGCGCGGCCGGCCTCAGTCCGGGGCCTGGTTGAGCACCGCCCAGAACTGGCCGAGCGTGCGCACCGCCTCGAAGAACTGGTCCACGTCCACCGGCTTGATGACATAGGCGTTCACGCCCAGGTCCCAGCTGCGGGCCAGGTCGCGCTCCTCGCGCGAGGTCGACAGCACCACCACCGGCACCCGGCGCAGGCGCTCGTCGGCACGCATCGCCGTCAGCACTTCCAGCCCGTCCAGGCGCGGCATCTTGATGTCCAGCAGCACCACCGCCGGGTCCTGCGGGGGCCGGCCAGCCCAGGCGCCGCGGCCATGCAGGTAGTCCAGGCAGTCGACGCCGTCCTCGACGTGCACGATGGGGTTGGCCAGGTGGGCGCTGTGCAGCGCGTCGAGCGCCAGCTCGGCGTCGGCCGGGTTGTCCTCGGCCAGCAGGATGCTGCGCAGCGAACCCTGGTTCATTGGCGCTCCTGCGCGAAGGCGTCGGCCAGGTCGGAGGCCGGCAGCGTGAAATGGAAGCGCGCGCCCTCCCCCGGGCTGCCCTCGGCCCAGACCTTGCCGCCGTGCCGCTGCACGATGCGCCGGACATTGGCCAGGCCGATGCCGTTGCCGGGAAACTCGGATACGCGATGCAGCCGCTGGAATACGCCGAACAGCTTGCCGGCGTATTGCATGTCGAAGCCCGCGCCGTTGTCGCTGACCACGAACTCGTAGTCGCCGTTGTCGCCGCGGCGCATGTCGATGCTGATCTGCGCCACCTCGCACTTGCCGGTGTACTTCACTGCATTGCCCAGCAGGTTCTGCCACACGGTGCGCAGCATGTTCTCGTCGCCGATGACGATGGGCAGCGGCGTGATCGACCATACGATGCGGCGGCTGTGCACCTCCGACTCGGCGAGCACGCGCGCCTCCTCGGCCAGCGACTGCATGTCCACCGGTTGCAGGCGCAGCGCGCCGCGACCCAGGCGCGAGAACACCAGCAGGTCGTCGATCAGCTGGGCCATGCGGCGCGCGGCATCGCTGATCACGCCGATGTAGTGTTTCGACTTGTCGTCCGCCTCGTTGCCCAGGTGCTGTTCGAGCTTGCTGGCGAAGCCGGCGATATGGCGCAGCGGCGCGCGCAGGTCGTGCGATACCGAATAGCTGAAGGCCTCCAGCTCGCGGTTGACGTCGGAGACCTGCGCGACCTTGCCTTCCAGCTGCCGGTTCAGCTCCTTCACTTGCTGTTCGACCAGGGCGCGCGCGGTGACGTCGCTCACGGTCAGCAGCAGCACCGGATCGCCGCCGTCGTCCTGTTGCAGGCGGCGGGCATTGATCACCACGTGGCGATCCACGCCGTCCACGGTGCGCTGGATCAACTCGTAGTCCCACAGTTCGCGGTCCAGCAGCAGCACGTCGTTGAGGCGCTGCTGCAGCGCGCTGTCGCGCCAGGCGCCATCGCCGATCTCCACCAGCGGCAGCGAATGCCGGTTGGACGGCGGTATGCCGTAGAGCTCGCCGAAGGCCGCGTTCACCAGCAACGTGCACAGCTTGCTGTCCAGCAGCGCGATCGGCTCGCGCACGGCCTGCACGATTAGCTGCGAGCGCTGTACCGCCTGGCCTTCGCGCTCCTCGGCCTGGAGGCGGCGGCTGATCTGACGCTCGGACACGATCACCACGATCGCCAGCAGCAGCACCTGGGCGGTGGCGGTGATGGTGAGCGCGAGACTGCTGTTGCTGGAAGCCTGCCGCGCCTGGCCCCGGCGCGCGAGCAAGGTGTCGTCCTCGCTCTGCACGATGCCGTCGATCAGGTCGTCCATCTTGAACAGCGTGCCGGAGTCGCGCAGCGCGTCGTTGGCGGCGCGCACGTCGCCCTGGCGATAACGCAGCATCGCCTGGTCCAGCAACGCGAGGCGGCCGCTGACCATGCTGCCGAGAGCGCCAATACGCGCCTGCTGGTCAGCGTTGTCGCGGGTCATCTCGCGCAGCTGGGCGAGCAGGCCGGGGATCTCCTTGCCCGCGCGGTTGGCGCGCAACCGCACCTGCGGGTTGTCGTCGCCGTCCAGCAGGCGGTAAAGCGCCGCCTCGCCGTCACGGGTGACGTAGGCGATGCGGTACGTAAGAGATTTCACCTCGGAGGAATGCGTGACCCGGGCGTTGGCGTCCAGCGCGTCGCGCGAGCCGCTGCGGGTCACCATGTAGGGCAGCGCCACGATCACCAGCACCGCGAACAGCAGTCCACCCAGGCGCCAGCGCAAGGCGACGCGATCCCGCATCCGGGGTCGGGTGACCGGCGTCAGTTTCCACGGGGACTGTGGCATGCGCGGCATGGTTACAGAATCGTCCCATGCCCGCCAGCGGCGCCGTCACGTAATCCGGTGCCGCCGGCGAGAGAGTTCACCCGTGAAAACGCCTCCTCAGGGACCGTAGGCGCTGGTCGAACTCGGGCGTGCCGCGCGGCCGGTGCCCCAGTCGCGGTTCGGCTCGGCCTGCATGCGGAAATGCAATTCGCCGCCGGCCAGGATTTCGCCGTGGTGGAGGAACACCCGGTCCAGCGGCTTGCCGTTGAGGGTGACCTCGCCCACGTAGGGGTGCGCGTCGTCGAACGGTTCGGCCGAGACCGTGAAGGTCTTGCCGCCCTGCAGGTGCAGGGCCGCCTTCTTCACGAACGGCCGGCCGATGGCGTACTCGTCGCTGCCTGGCGCGACCGGGTAGAAGCCCAGCGCGCTGAACACGTACCACGCCGACATCTGGCCCAGGTCGTCGTTGCCGGCCAGGCCGTCCGGCCGCGGCGCGTACTGGCTGTCCATGATCTGCTTCAGGCGCTTCTGCGTCTGCCACGGCGCGCCGGCGTAGTCGTAGAGGTAGGCCAGATGGTGGCTCGGCTCATTGCCGTGGGCATACCAGCCGATGAGTCCGGTGATGTCCTCCACGTGGGCGAACTGCTTGGGATCGACCTTGGCGTCGAACACGCTGTCGAGCTTGTCCACGAAGGCCTTGTCGCCGCCCATGGCCGCGATGAGGCCGGCCACGTCCTGCGGCACGTACCAGGAGTACTGCCACGCATTGCCTTCGGTGTAGTCGGTGCCGTACCCGGCGGCGGAGGGATCGAACGGTTCGCGGAAGCTGCCGTCGGTCTTGCGGGCGCGCATGAAGCCGGTCTTCGCGTCGTAGGCATTGCGCCAGTTGCCGGCGCGCTTGCCGAAGGTGGCGGCGACGTCCTCGCGCCCCATGGCCTTGGCCATGCGGGCGATGGTCCAGTCGTCGTAGGCGTATTCCAGCGTCTTGGAAGCGCCTTCGGGCTCCTTGTCGATCGGGACGTAGCCGAGCTTCATGTAGTCGCCCAGGTCGCCGTAAGGCGCGTAGGTGGCGCTGGCCACCATGGCTTTGAGCGCCGCGTCGGCGTCGAAGCCGCGGATGCCCTTCACATAGGCGTCGGCGATGACCGGCACGGCGTGGTAGCCGATCATGCACCACGTCTCCAGGCCCTGGTACGCCCACACCGGCAGGATGCCGAACGGGCTGGCCTCGCGCGCGGCGATCAGCGAGCGCACGAAGTCCACGCTGCGCTGCGGCTGCAGCAGAACCATCAGCGGCTGCTGGGCGCGATAGACGTCCCACAGCGACCAGGTGGAATGGAATTCGAAACCCTGCGCGCGGTGCACCGCGTTGTCCGGGCCACGGTAGTCGCCGTTGACGTCCATGCTCAGCGTGGGCGAGAGCATGGCGTGGTAGAGCGAGGTATAGAAGCTGGTGCGCGCGATCTTGGGCGCGTCGACGTCGACCACGGACAAGATCTTGTCCCAGGCCGCTCGGGCCTCGGCGCGGCGGGCGTCGAAGTCCCAGCCCTTGCCGTCGGTGTCGAGATTGGCCAGCGCATTGGCCTCGCTGACGGACGAGATGGCGACCTTCACTTCGAGCGGCTGCTTGAGCTGGCCGAAGTCGAACACGCCGACGATCGCGCGGCCCTGCTGCGCGTCCTGGTCCTCGGCCTGGTAGCCGGGGCCCTTGAAGCCCTTGTAGGGCACGTCGGTCTCGCGATTGAGCAGCCGGCGCGCGGCCAGCGGCTGCGAGAAGCGCATGGCGAAGCACAGCTCGCGGCCCGGCGCCCAGCCGCGGGTGGTGCGGCAACCGGTGACGGCGCCGTCCTCGTGCACCCGCAGCTGCGACCACAGCACCTTGCCCGGGTAGTCGTAGATGCTCGGGCGCAGGTCCAGCAGCAGGTGCGCCGGCTTGCCGGCCGGGAAGGTGTAGCGGTGCCAGCCGACGCGGCGGCCGGCGGTCAGTTCGGCGCGCACGCCGTAGTCGGCCAGGGTCACCGCGTAGTAGCCCGCCTCGACCTTTTCGGTGTCGTGGCTGAAGCGCGAGCGGTAGCCGCTACCGGGCTTGGCCGGGTCGCCCTGCTCCAGGCGCACGTCGCCGGCGATCGGCATGACCAGCACGTCGCCCAGGTCCGAATGGCCCGAGCCGGAGAAATGGGTATGGGAGAAGCCGAGCAGGCTGCCGTCCCCGTACTGGTAGCCGGCCGCCCATTTATAGGCGTGCTTGAAATCCGGCATGGCCGTGTCCGGGGACAGCTGGACCATGCCGAACGGGACCGTGGCGCCGGGGAAGGTATGGCCGTCGCCGCCCGTGCCGATGCGCGGATCCACGTCGCCGGCATGGCCGGCCACGGCGGCGTGGGCGATGCCCGCGCTCAGGAAAAGGGCCACCGCCAGCGTCGCTGGCGCAAGGTGGGACGGGAACCTGACCATCGGCAATCTCCCCTCGGTGATACGGCGGCTGGAACCGGGTTTTGGGTTTGGATCGTTCCAAACGCTGAACGCTAACACCCCCCGGCTGGCCCATGCATGCTGCACTGCGAGATCACTATCCTTGGCGAATCGACTACTTTTGGATCGTTCTAATGCCCTCGAGTGCCATGGAAAGTTCCACTTCGATCCGACGCAAGATCACCTTGAACGACATCGCCGCCGGTTGCGGCGTGTCGCGCGCCACGGTGTCCCTCGTGCTGCGCGGCAGTCCTCTGGTCAATAAACACACCCGCGCGCGCGTAGAAGAAGAGCTGCGCAAGCAGGGTTACGTGTACAACCGCGCCGCCGCGAACCTGCGCCGCCGCACTTCGTCGAGCATCGCGCTGGTGCTCAACGAACTGGGCAACCCATTCTTCGCCGAATTCGCCGCGGGCGTGGACGAGACGCTCGGCGAAGCCGGCTTCGTCACGCTGCTGGGCAGCACCGGCGAATCGGTGGAACGCGAACAGGCCGTGCTCAGTTCGCTGATCGAGCATGGCCCGGGCGGCATCATCCTGTCGCCGGCCGAAGGCAGCGACGCGGAGCGCGTGCTCGCCGCGGTCGGTGCGCAGACACCGGTGCTGCTGTTCAACCGCGAACTCGGCGGCAACCTGCCGGAATACGCGCACTGGGATCGGCTGATGCTGGACAACCAGCGCGGCGCGCGCCTCGCCACCGAGCATCTGATTGCGCAAGGCCACAAGCGCATCGCGTTCTACGGCGGGCACGGCGATTCGAGCTCGTGCCGCCAGCGCCATGCCGGCTACGTGGACGCGATGAATGCCGCCGGCCTGCCGATCGCGCCGCGCTGGCGCGTCGAGACACTGCCGACCCGCATGGATGCCGCGCGCGCCTGCGGCGAGCTGTTCGCCGCCAAGCCCACGCCCACCGCGGCCGTCTGCTACAACGACGCGGTCGCGCTGGGCCTGATGCTGGGCCTGAACCAGCGCGGCATCCAGCCGGGACGCGAGTTCGCGCTCACCGGCTTCGACGACGTCGCCGAAGCCGCCTTCAGCACGCCGCCGCTGACCACGCTGGCCACCGATCCGCGCGCGCGCGGCCGCCAGGCGGCGCAATTGCTGCTGGCACGCCTGCGCAAGCCGCAAGGCGAGGCGACCACCACCGTGGCGCCGGTCACCCTGGTGATCCGCGAAAGCAGCGGCGCACCGCACGCCACTTGATAGCCCGATTTCGAGCCGACTGATTCCCAGCCGAGGAACCTCCCACATGGCCTTTGCCTCACCGCCCGCCCCGTCGAAGACCGCGCTCCCCGGGGACGCCAAGCAGCGCTACACCGACTACCCGCTGGCGATGGGGGTGCTGACCACCATCTTCTTCATGTGGGGCTTCCTCACCTGCCTCAACGACATCCTGATCCCGCACCTGAAGGCGGTGTTCCAGCTCAACTACGCCGAGGCGATGCTGGTGCAGTTCACCTTCTTCGGCGCGTATTTCCTGATGTCGCTGCCCGCCGGCCGCCTGGTTGCGCACCTGGGCTACAAGAAGGGCATCGTCGCGGGCCTGGCCATTGCCGGTGTCGGTGCCGTCGGCTTCTGGCCGGCTGCGGGGCTGCATTCGTATCCCGCCTTCCTCGGCGCACTGTTCGTGCTGGCCACGGGCATCACCGTGCTGCAGGTGGCCGCCAACGCTTATGTCGCGCTGCTGGGTCCGGAGAAGACCAGCTCCAGCCGCCTTACGCTGGCGCAGGCGCTCAATTCGCTGGGCACCTTCCTGGCGCCGAAGTTCGGCGGCCTGTTGATTCTTTCTGCCACGGTGCTCAGTGCCGAGCAGATCGCGAAGATGTCGTCGGCCGAGCAGCTCGCCTATCGCGCGCAGGAAGCGCAGACCGTGCAGGGCCCGTACCTCGGCCTCGCCGTGGTGCTGTTCCTGTTGGCGATCTTCGTCTATCTGTTCCGCCTGCCCTCGCTGACCGAAAACACCGAGCAGGCCGATCCGCAGCACCACACCCTGATGGACGCGCTGCGCCACCCGCACGTGCTGTTCGGCGTGCTGGGCATCTTCTTCTACGTCGGCGGCGAAGTGGCGATCGGCAGCTTCCTGGTCAACTACTTGTCGCTCCCGGACATCGGCAACATGACCGAGCAGGCCGCGGCCAACTACGTGGCGTATTACTGGGGCGGCGCGATGGTCGGCCGCTTCATCGGCTCGGCGCTGCTGGCCAAACTGCAGCCGCGCAAGCTGCTGGCGATCTTCGCCGCCATCAACATGGCGCTGGTGGTGACCACCATGTCCACCAAGGGCGACGTCGCCGTGTACAGCGTGGTGGCGATCGGCCTGTTCAATTCGATCATGTTTCCGACCATCTTCTCGCTCGGCATCGAGCGGATGGGGCCGCTGACCGGCAAGGCGTCCAGCCTGCTGATCATGGCCATCGTCGGCGGCGCGATCGTGCCTTACGTGCAGGGCCTGTTCGCCGACCGCATCGGCGTGCAGCACGCGTTCTTCCTGCCGCTGGCGTGCTACGCCTACATCGTCTTCTACGGCCTCTACGGCTCTCGCATCAAGAGCGAGACGCCAGTCGCCGCCAACCACTGAGACCCTCATTCGATGGCACGCAACATTCTGTGCTTCGGCGAAGCACTGATCGATTTTCACGCCGAAGGCCGTGATGCCCACGGCTTTCCCCGCAGCTTCATCCCGTTCGCGGGCGGCGCGCCGGCGAACGTCGCCGTCGCGGTGGCCCGACTGGGCGGACCGGCGGCCTTCGCCGGCATGCTGGGCCGCGACATGTTCGGCGACTTCCTGTTGGATAGCCTGCACCGCGCCGGCGTGGACACCGCCGGCGTCGCGCGTACCGGCGAAGCGAACACCGCCCTGGCCTTCGTAGCCCTGGACGCGCACGGCGAACGCAGCTTCAGCTTCTACCGGCCGCCGTCGGCCGACCTGCTGTTCCGTCCCGAGCATTTCCGCGACGAAAGCTTTCGCGCCGCGGCGGTGTTCCATGTCTGCTCCAACAGCATGACCGAGCCGGCGCTGGCCGAAGCCACGCGCGAAGGCATGCGCCGCGCGCACGCGGCGGGCGCGTGGGTGAGTTTCGATCTGAACCTTCGCCCCGCGCTGTGGCCCAGCCAGAGCGCCTCGCACCATGAGCTGTGGCCGGGGCTGCACCTGGCGGACGTGGTGAAGCTCAGCGCCGAAGAATTCGAATGGCTGGCCGGCGACGAAGGCGAGGAAGCGACGCTCGAACGCCTGTGGGCCGGCCGCGCGCGCCTGCTGGTGGTGACCGATGGCTCGCGCACGCTGCGCTGGTTCCATCCCGATGCCTCGGGCGAGATGCCGGTCTACGCCGTGCCGACCGTGGACAGCACCGCTGCGGGCGATGCCTTCGTCGGCGGCCTGCTGCATCGCCTCGCCACGGTGGACAAGGGCCCCGACCAGCTCGACCACCTCGTCGCCGAATTGCCGCGCCTGCACGCCATGCTGCGCTTCGCCGCTGCCTGCGGCGCGCTCACCGTCACCCGCCTGGGCTCGTTCGCCGCCATGCCGGACGAAGCCGAAGTACTCGCCTTCATGGATACCCACGCATGACTTCCCCCGATTTCCGCAGCGAAGCCTTCCTGCGCGAGCACATCGCGCACACCATGGCCTTCTATCATCCGCATGCCATCGACCCGGCCGGCGGCTTTTTCCACTACTACAAGGACGACGGCACGATCTATGACCGCAGCCATCGTCACTTGGTGAGCAGCACGCGTTTCGTCTTCACCTACGCGATGGCCGCGCGCGAGTTCACGGACAAACGCGCCGAATACCTCGACGCCGCGCGTCACGGCCTGCGCTACCTGCGCGAGGTCCATCGCGATGCGAGCACCGGCGGTTACGCCTGGACCATCCGCGACGGCAAGCCAGAAGACCGCACCTACCACGCCTATGGCGTGGCCTTCGTGCTGCTGGCTTATTCGACCGCGCTCAAGGCCGGTATCGACGAAGTGCGTCCGTGGATGGACGAAACCTGGGAGCTGCTGGAGCAGCGCTACTGGGACGCCGACGCGGGCCTCTACCGCGACGAGGCGGACGAGCACTGGCAGTTCAGCAACTATCGCGGCCAGAACGCCAACATGCACATGTGCGAGGCGATGCTCGCCGCGTACCAGGCCAGCGACGAGCCGCGCTACCTCGAGCGCGCGCTCACCCTCGCCGACAACATGACGCGCCGCCAGGCCGCCAAGGCCGAGGGCCTGGTGTGGGAGCACTACGACGTCGACTGGAACATCGACTGGAAGTACAACCTGGACAACCCCAAGCACCTGTTCCGCCCCTGGGGTTTCCAGCCCGGCCACCAGACCGAATGGGCCAAGCTGTTGCTGATCCTCGAACCGCTGCTGCTGGAGCGCAACCGCGAAGAGAAGTGGCTGGTGCCCACCGCGCAGCACCTGTTCGACACCGCGCTCGACCGCGCCTGGGACAAGGAATATGGCGGCATCGCCTACGGCTTCGCGCCGGACGGCAAGGTGTGCGACGACGACAAGTATTTCTGGGTGCAGGCCGAGTCGCTCGCCGCGGCGGCGCTGCTGCACGCCCGCACGGGCGAGGCCAAGTACGACGAGTGGTACCAGAAGCTCTGGGCCTACTCGTGGGAGCACTTCGTCGATCACAAGTACGGCGCGTGGTATCGCATCCTCACCCGCGACAACCGCAAGTACGACGACGAGAAGAGCCCGGCCGGCAAGGTGGATTACCACACCATGGGCGCGTGCTACGAAGTGATGGAGCTGATCCGCGCCGGAGGCAAGCCCTGAGCCTCACCCCTCATGGAAACGAAGAAACCCGCCTCGAGGCGGGTTTCTTTTTCCGATGCCCGGAAGGTTTGCGGCCGGAGCCGTGAGCGCGAGGGCGCTGCCCGCATACCCGCCCCAGGGCCCCCAGCCGCAAGCCTTCGGGGCATCGGAACCGCGCGGATGCATCAACGAAGCGTATGGCGGCGCCTGGACGCGACGGCATGCTTGTCGCTTTCGCCGCTGCTCAAAGCGAGGCGGAACGCGGCATAGAACGAGGCGACGGCAGCGAATCGCCAGGCGCCGGCGTCATCGCCGCTCCTCGCCGTCAGTTGCGCGACGGAGAACAGAAACACCAGGCCACTCGCGATCATGCCCGCGAGGCGGAGCTGGAGCGGAGGGGGCTGTGGCTTGCGGACGACTGTTTTCATGCCGCCATCGTGCGCGCCGGGGGCGTAAAGAAGCGATATGGCGAGGTGCGGCGGAGCATATAGATTGCGTAAAGAGCGGTGTGGCCTGGGTGGATGACGGCGGACACCCATGGGCGCCGTGCGCTTGTTGGCGTTCGCCGGCGCATAGATACGAACTGCAGGACCTAGGCAACCCAACGAGTGAACTCTTCTCCCCTGCGGGGAGAAGATGGCGGTAGCCAGATGAGGGGCGGGTGCTCGAGAAAGAGGCACTACGGAGTGAAGGCGTGCTTTAGAACTTCCGCTTCACCGCTCCGTAGGTGCCCCTCACCCCAGCCCTCTCCCCGGAGGGGAGAGGGAGTAAGTGGCGCTTCGAGCTATCTCACAGCGACGTCGACGACAGGCTCGCCCATCGCCTGATACAACGCCGCCGTATCGATCAGGCGCGACGCCGTGGCCTGGATCTCCTGCACCCGCGCGTTCTGCCAGCGCTGCTCGGTCGCCAGGGTGAGCGGGTACGGCGCGGCACCGAGCGCGTAGCGGCGCTTGGTGTCGTCGTGCGACTGCTTCGCGGAGGCCGCGCCGCTCTGCGCCGCCTGAAGCGCCAGCGCGTCCTGGTCGAGCGCGGTCAGCGTATCGGCCACGTTCTGGAACGCACCCAGCACGGTCTGCCGGTACTGCGCGTTGGCCGCCTCGTAGGAAGCGATCGCCGCCTTGCGCTGCGCCCACAGGGCACCGCCGTGGAAGATCGGCTGCGTCAGCGACGCCGTGGCGCCCCAGATGGTGCCCGCGCCGGTAAACAGCTTGGCCTTATCGAAAGCCGCCGAGCCCAGCGAGGCCGACAGCGACAAGTGCGGAAACAGATTGCCCGTGGCGACGCCGACTTGCGCCGAGGCCGCGCGCACCGCCGCCTCCGCCGCCAGCACGTCCGGGCGCTGCTTCAGCAGTTCGGACGGCAGCGACACCGGCACGTCCGCGGGCAAGGTGAAGCTCGCCAGCGGGAGTGCTTCCGGCGCGCGGTCCGGCGTGCGTCCCAGCAGCACGGCTAGGGCATGGCGTTCACGTATCGCTTGGGCACGCAGTGCCGGCAGGCTGCTTTCGATGGAGGCGGCACTGCGTTGCGCCGCGAGCACATCCTCATGCGCCGCGGCGCCGAGGCGGTAGGCCTTGCCGGTGAGTTCGACCTGCTCACGCGCCAGCGCTGCCAACCGCTCCGTGGCCTGCACCTGTTCGGCCAGCGCCGACGCATTCACCGCCGTGATGACGATGTTCGCCGCCAGCGCGCGCCGCGCCGCATCGAACTGGTAGGACTGCGCGTCCACCTGCGCCGCGGCCTGCTTCACTTCGTTGCGCGACACGCCGAACAGATCGAAGTCGTAGCTCAGCTGCAACTGCCCGGCGTACACGTTGTAGATGTTGGTCGGCTTGCCCAGGTTGGGCAGGCCGAGCGCACGCTGCCGGCTCACCTGCCCGCCGGCGTCGAGCGACGGCCACAGCGTGTCGCCGACCACCGCGCGGTATTGCTGCCGCACCGATTCGAGCGTGTGGCGCGCCGCGTCCAAGGAAGGGCTGTTGCGCAACCCTTCGTCGACCAGCGCATCGAGGTCCGCCGAACCGTAGGCCTTCCACCACTCCGGCACGGCGCGCGCGCCCAGCGCGAAGCGCTGCGCCACGCCCTGCGCTTCCGCGCTGGCCGAGGGCGTCGGCGCCACCGTGTAATGCGCGGGGTCCGGTGCCTGGGGCGGCTTCGCCGGCGGCGCGAAGGAACAGCCGGCCAAGCCGAGCGCCATGGCCAGAGCCGTGGCGCGGACGGGATGAAAACGCATCATGGGGCGATCTCCTTCGGTGCCTCGTCGGCCTTGACGCGGTACCAGGCGGCGTACAGCGCCGGCAGATAGAACAGGGTGAGGATGGTGGCAACCGTGATGCCGCCCATCAGCGCAGTGGCCATCGGGCCGAAGAAGTTGCTGCGCAGCAGCGGGATGAGCGCCAGCACGGCCGCGGCGGCGGTGAGCGTGATCGGGCGGAAGCGCCGCACGGTGGCCCCGACGATCGCCTCCCAGCGCGAGTGGCCGTCGCGGATGTCCTGCTCGATCTGGTCCACCAGGATCACCGAGTTGCGCATGATGATGCCGAACATGGCGATGGTGCCGAGCATCGCCACGAAGCCGAACGGCTGGCGGAACACGAGCAGCGACACGATCACGCCGATCAGGCCCAGCGGCGCGGTCAGCACCACCATGAAGGTGCGGCCGATGCTCTGCAGCTGGATCATCAGCAAGGTGAGCACGGCGATCATCATCAGCGGCATCTGCGCATTGATCGAACCCTGGGCCTTGGCGTTCTGCTCTACCGAACCGCCGACCTCGATGCGATAGCCCACCGGCAGTTGCTTGCGCAACTCGCCCAGCTTGGCGTCGATGGCGTTGGTCACGTCCAGGCCCTGCGCGCCGTTGCGCGTGTCGGCCTGCACGTTGATCGACGGTTGCCGGTCGCGCGCCCAGATCACGCCGTATTCCAACCCGTAGTGCACCTTGCCGAGCTGGGCGAGCGGTATCGCCGCGCCGCCCGGCGTGGGCAGCGCGAGGTGCTCGATCTGGTCGGGATGCACGCGCTCGTTCTTCGGCGCCCGCAGGTCCACGGCGATCAGCTTGTCGCGCTCGCGGTACTGCGTGACCGTGGTACCCGACAGCGACATGGCGAGGAAGTCCGCCACGTCCTGCGAGGTGACGCCGAGGCGGCGCGCGGCGGCCTGGTCGATCTCGAAGCGCACGGAGCGTTCCGCCGGTTCGTCCCAATCGAACTGCACGTTACGGGTGCGCGGGTCGGCGCGCATCACGCCCGCCAGCTTCTCGGCGATGCCGCGCACGGTGGCGATGTCGTCGCCGCTGACGCGGAACTGCACCGGGAAACCGACCGGCGGGCCGTTCTCCAACCGGCTCACGCGGGTGCGCACGGCGGCGAAGTCGCGCGCCAGTACGCCGTCCAGGTATTTCGCCAGGGCTTCGCGGTTCTCCACGTCCTTGGCGGTGACCACGAACTGGGCAAAGTTCGGCTGGGCCAGCTGCTGGTCCAGCGGCAGGTAGAAGCGCGGCGCGCCGCTGCCGACGAAGCTGACGTAGTTGGCGACTTCCTTGCGCTCCTTCAGCACGTTCTCCATGCGCTTGACCTGCGCCAGCGTGGCATCGAAGGAACCGCCCTCGGGCAGGCGCAGATCTACCAGCAGTTCGGGACGGTCGGAGCTGGGGAAGAACTGCTTGGGCACCAGACCGAAGCCGGCCATGGACACGATGAAGAGCGCGACCGTCACCACCAGCACCAGCGCGCGGTGCTTCAGGCAGTAATCGAGCATGCCGCGGAAACGCTGATAGAACGGCGTGTCGTAGATCTCGATGTCGCCGCCATGTTCCGGGCGTTGCTTGGCGCCGGCACGCCGCGCCTCGCGCCAGCGCGCGGGCAGGAAACGCGCCCACCATTCGTCGCCGGGCTGGGTCCGCGCGTGATGCTCCGGCAGGAGGTGATAGCCGAGCAGGGGAATCAGGATCACCGCCGCCAGCCAGGACACCAGCAGCGCGATAGCGGAGACCTCGAAGATCGAGCGCGTGTATTCGCCCGTGCCCGACTTGGCCAGCGCGATCGGCAGGAAGCCGGACACCGTGACCAGCGTGCCGGTGAGCATGGGGAACGCCGTGCTGGTATAGGCGAAGGCCGCGGCGCGCGT
Source organism: Dyella sp. BiH032 (assembly GCF_031954525.1). NCBI lineage: Bacteria > Pseudomonadati > Pseudomonadota > Gammaproteobacteria > Lysobacterales > Rhodanobacteraceae > Dyella > Dyella sp. BiH032. The sequence continues at coordinate 1,200,633 of NZ_CP134867.1, read as the reverse complement.
GCGGCTCCAGCCCTGCTCCAGCTTCACGGCCATCATCTCGACCGCGATGATCGCATCGTCCACCAGCAGGCCCAGCGCCAGCACCAGGGTGCCGAGCGAGACCTTGTGCAGGCCGATGCCCATCAGTTCCATGCACAACGCGGTGGCGGCGAGCACGAAGGGGATGGAGATCACCACCACCATGCCGGTGCGCAGGCCCAGGCTGATCAGGCTGACCAGCAGCACGATGGCAACCGCTTCGGCGACAGATTCAAGGAAGTCATCGACCGAATGCGCGACGGCATGCGGCATGCTGGTGACTTCGGCAAGCTTGAGGCCGGCGGGCAGGCGCTTCTGCAAGTCCTTCGTCGCCTGGTCCAGCGCCTTGCCGAGGTGGATCACATCGCCGCCCGGCTGCATGGTGATGCCGACGCCCAGCACCTGCTGCGACATGAAGCGCATCTGCTGGCTGGGCGGATCGTCGTAGCCGCGCTTGATGGTGGCGATGTCGCCCAGGCGGAAGCTGCGCTCGCCCACGCGCAGCAGGGTGTTCTCCAGCGCGGCCACGTCGTTGAACTGGCCGGTGGGGCGCACGTAGACGCGATCGTCGCCCGTGCTCATCACGCCGGCGTTGGCCACGGCGTTCTGCGCGTTGATGGCCTGCGCGATCTGCTGCGGGCTGATGCCCAGCTTGGACAGGCGCGCGTTGGGAACTTCGATGGTGATGCGCTGGTTCTGGTCGCCGAGGAAATCCACCTTGCCTACGCCGGGCACGCGCAGCAGTTCGGCGCGCAGCTGGTCAGCATAGTCGTGCAGCTGGGCCGGCGTGAACCCGTCGCCTTCCAGCGCATAGATATTGGTGTAGACGTCGCCGAACTCGTCGTTGAAGAATGGCCCCTGCACGCCGGGCGGCAACTGGGCGCGGATGTCGCCCACCTTCTTGCGCACCTGGTACCAGGTGTCGGGCACGCTGGAGGCAGGCGCGGAATCCTTGATGTTGAAGAAGATCAGCGACTCGCCCGGGCGCGAGTAGCTGCGCAGGAAGTCGATCGACGGCGTTTCCTGCAGCTTGCGCGAGATGCGGTCGGTGACCTGGTCCTGCACCTGCTTGGCATCGGCGCCGGGCCAGTAGGTCTGGATCACCATCACCTTGAAGGTGAAGGGCGGGTCTTCCGACTGCGACAGGCGGCTGTACGACAGCATGCCGAACAGCGCGATCATCCCCATCAGGAAGAACACGAAGGACTGATGGCGCAGCGCCCACGCCGAGAGATTGAAGCGGCCTTCGTCGTGGCCGCTTCCTGGATTCGCGGGCTGCGTCATAGCGGGCTGTCCTCGGCGTGCGGCGGCGCCATCGGCGCGACTTTCTCGCCGGCGCTCACCGCGTGGACGCCTTGCATCACCACGCGCTCGCCCGCTTCCAGGCCGGTGCCGACGAACACGTCGCGCTCGCCGTAGCGCAGGACGGTGACGGGGCGCAGTTCCAAGGTGGAATCGGCAGCGCGCACCACCCAGACCGCGGGCTTCTCGCCCTGGTGGAACAGCGCGGTGGCCGGCAGACGCACGGCCTTGCCGGGGCCGGCTTCGCCGGCGAACGCCACGTCCGCGGTCATGCCCAGGCGCACGTGGGGGTCGGGCGCATCCAGGCCGAGCTTCACGCGGTAGGTACGCGTCTGCGGATCGGCGGCTGGGGCGACCTCCCGCACGTGGGCGGCCAGCGGCTGGCCGCCGACTGACAGCAGGGACACGCTCGCCGCCTGCCCCGGCTTCACTGTGGCCACCCGGTCCTCGGGCACGTCGACATAGACGTCGCGCTCGCCCGACCACGCAAAACCGAATACCGCCTGCCCCGCCGCCAGCACCTGCCCGACCTCGGCATGCTCGCTGGTGATGGCGCCGTCGCGATCGGCGACGAGGGTGTTGTAGCGGCGCTGGTTGCGCGCCAGCTCGTACTGCTGCTTCGCCTGAGAGTGCGCGGACAGCGCGGAGGCATAGGCGTCGCGCGTCTGCTCCAGCTGCATCTGGCTGATCAGGTTGTCCTTGGCCTGGGCTTCGTCGCGGTCGCGCTGCTGAGTGGCGTACGTGAGCCGGTGCTCGGCCGCTTCCAGCGCGGCGCGGGCGGAAGCCTCGTTCTTGTCCGCGTCGGCGTCGTCCAGGCGGGCCAGCTCCTGGCCCTTCTTCACGATGTCGCCCAGCCGCGCCTCACGGGAGATGAGCTGGCCGGGAACGCGGAAGGCCAGCGGCATCTCGTAGCGGGCGTGGATCTCGCCCGGGAAACGCAGGGCCTGCGTACCTTCGGCTGCCGGGGCGGGCAGCGCGATGACGGGTCGCGCGGCTTCGGCTTCGGGCGCCTTGTGGCCGCAGCCGGCGAGCGCCAGAGCCGATGCGGCGGCCAACCATGCGGCGGCCTGGCGCGCGCGGCGCGCCGGGAAATGTCGATGTGTCACGAGCCAATTCCTGTGGGGAGGGGAGTCCATGTGGCGGCCCGGAATGCGGCCGTCGCCTTGATACGGCAACGAACTCTAATACAGTGTTGTATTTGAGTACAACAAGGTATTCAAATGGTGACTTCCGGCCTACGTGGTACGATGCCTGCATGGCGCGCAAACGACTCACCCGCGAAGAAAGCCGAGACCAGACCTACCAGCGTCTGCTGGAAGCGGCCGCGCACGTGATCGCCAAGAAGGGCTTCGCAGCAGCGAGCGTCGAGGACATCGTCGCGCAGGCCGGCTATACGCGCGGCGCGTTCTATTCCAACTTCAAGAGCAAGGCCGACCTGTTCATCGCCCTGCTCAGCCAGGACCACCAGTGCGTGCGCCAGGACCTGCAGAAGATCCTGGACGCGCCCCTGTCCATGGCGGACATGCAGGAGCAGATCTCGCAGTACTACGTGCAGGTCTACCGCGACGAGAAAAACTTCATCCTGTGGGCCGAAGCGCGCCTGCTGGCGCTGCGCGACGCGAAGTTCCGCGTCCGCCTCAATGCCTACTGCGCCGAGAAGCGCGACGACATCGCGCACATCATCGAGCAGTTCTTCAAGCTGCGCGGCATCGAGCCGCCCGCCCCGCCCAAGAACCTGGCGTACGGCACCATGGCGCTGATCGACGGCATGCGGTTCTTCAACGAAACCGCTCCCAAGGAGCTGACGGATGAAGCCGCGCAGCACACGCTGGGCGTGATCTTCAACGCGACGTTCTTCAAATAGCGTACGGCGCTGCCGCAGCGGAGGCCTCATGACGATCACCGGCATCATCCCGCAGCTGCGCACCACCGACATCACCGCCTCCGTCGACTTCTACACGCGTATGCTGGGCTTCGCGGTCGAGTTCAACTACGAGGATTTCTACGTCGGGCTGCGCGCGGGCGACCAGCTCGTGCATCTCAAGCGCGTGGACGACAAAGACCCCTCCATCGCATACGTCCAGCATGGCGGCCATCTACATCTGTATCTTCAGACCGAAGGCGTCGCCGCCGCCGCGGACCGGCTGAAGTCGCTCGGCGTCACCTTGGTGGAGGACGTGCACGAAACGCCCTGGGGCACGCGCGAAGTCGTCCTCCATGACGACCAGGGTCACACCCTGTACCTGGGCGAGCCGCTGTAACGACATGCCGGAGACGATGCCTGCGGTGGTGGTGATGGGCGTGGCCGGCTGCGGCAAGTCCACCGTGGGCGCGGCGCTGTGCTTGCACACCGGCGCGCGGATGATCGAAGGCGATGCGTTCCACCCCGAGAGCAACATCCGCAAGATGAGCGCGGGCATCCCGCTGGACGACGCCGACCGCGCCGGCTGGCTCGCGCGACTGGGCGAGGAACTGGCGAAAGCCATCGCCACCGGCGACACCGCCGTACTCGCCTGTTCCGCGCTCAAGCGCCGTTATCGCGATACCTTGCGCGCCGCCGTACCGGATGTGGGCTTCGTCTACCTGGCTCTGACGCCGGCCGAGGCCGCCGAGCGTGTGGCGCATCGCCCTGGGCATTTCATGCCGGCGACGTTGATCGACAGTCAGTTTCGCGACCTGGAGCCACCGACCGGCGAGCCACGGGTGCTGACGGTTCGCGCGACGGAACCGTTGGCGTCGGTCGTCGATAGCGTCGTCGCGTGGTGGCGTTGAAACGGCGCCGACCCACACGTCTGATGCCTCTCTGCACGCACTTCGCGGCACCTGCCTGAGCTCACGCCTCGCGATGAGCCCAGGCCAGGGGTGCTGAAATGACGAGGCGCCCGCTACGCCACCGACGTCGAGCGCTCCACCTCACTCCGAACCCCTTGCCACTGCATCCGCAGATGCGCCTGGGTGGCGCTGCGCGTGCCCATCTCGATGAAGGCGCAGATTCCTTCCAGCATCGTCGTCAATCGCTGCTCGTCCGGGCTGCCGCGTTCTTGCACCAGCTCCGTCAGCACCAGCAGGCTGCTGTGCGCGTACTGCAACCACTCGGTGGCATCGTTCAACAATGCGTCCGGGCCGGCGTCGGGATCGGAAAAGTAACGCGTATGGCGGGTGGTCCAGGGTTCGCCGAAGACGTTCATGGGTAACTCCTTGTCATGAAATGCCGCTCCCCGTTCCGAGAACGGCACGCCGCAGACAGCACGACGTGCCGCGATCACACGGACTCGAGGGTTCACCGACGGCCCATGCCTGGGCGCCGGGCGGCTGATTGAGGAAGTGGGCTGCGGCGTCAGTGCGTTCCGCCGTCGCGCAAGGCGACGCGCCGGGTTGCACGGCTAAGGACAATCCTTGCGAAAACCACTTAGGCCGCGGTTCTTCAACCGTGCCTGCGAGGGGTGCAGACGGCCCGGATGAGCGGTGGGGGTGTCGCCGAGGGGATCGGCGGGCGTGCGGGTGCCGTATGATCTGGGGTAGCCATGATCAACTCTCTGATAGTTGGTGATGGTCAGCGGGTCAGGGGTGTTGGCGCACCCTTGGCCCGCGCTCTCATGGCACTGCTGCCATGGTTGCCCGAGACACGTCTGGAACCGCTACGCGGGCAACGGGATCGACACTAGCAAAATCGATTTTGGTTGTCTGTAGGTGCACGCATGCCATGTGCGCGCACTCGCGCACTCGCGTGCTTGCGTGCTTGCGTGCTTGCGTGCTTGCGTGGGCCAAGGCCAGCGGCGTGGCCATTCAGTGCATCCAGCCCGGAAAGCCCAACCAGAACGCCTACATCGAACGTTTCAACCGTACCTTCCGCGAGGAGATCCCCGACCAGCACCTGTTTGCCCGACTGGAAGATGTCCGTGAGGCGGCCTACTGGTGGATGCTCGACTACAACGAGCAACGCCCCCACGAATCGCTCGGCGACATCACGCCCGCCGAGTACCGTCAACAAGCCACCAGCAGTTCTACTTTTGAAGTGTCTGCTTGGCGGGGCAGCTTATGGCCTCGACACGCGCGATGATCACCTGATCAGAAGCAACTCGAGACTATGTAAAAAGACACAGACTCGACCTTGCTGGCGATGGTGCCAAGTTGCACTACCTCGTCCTTGGGTGCCCGATACTCGGCATAGGCCGGCCCCGCCAGCAATGAAGCGGCCAGCCAATCAAAAAACATCAACCTAGGTTTGTGGTTGTAGGGATGCACGTAGTCACCTCGCCGCTGAAGTTTGTGGCTCTTGCGAGTCGGCTCACCCAATTCTTTGGTCACCTGGGTCTCGATTTCGTGGCCCCGCACGCCCCACCAGATATCCCCGTCAAGAAGGGGACTGTGCCATTGACTACGAGATAACAAAAAAGGCCCAGATCAAAACCAGCGGGTAAAGATAAAGCATGATTCGCAGCCCCCGCATCGCCACTTTGAACCAGACCGGATAACCCTCTTTCGGAAGACGTTCGTCAAAAATCATTCTGGAAACCGAGAACATATCCTTTGCGGGAAGTCCCGAGAAAAGATCCGGATCCACACTGCCAAGCCTGGAATACAGCGCTCTTGCACCAAAAACATAGATGGTTGCATACACTGCCGCGATGGCTATGGAGTATTTGGCTTCCATCACAGGCTTCCTTGAGGACGATTATCCGAACTCTCGGACAAGTTCCATTCCAAGACCTTTACTTCAGGAGTGTAGGAGTGAAACGTGCCATATCCAAGGCCAGCCTTCGGAGTCGCAGTAAATGATCCGCCCTTGCCAGGATTGAAGTCGATATCGAGACCGGCGTGTAGCACTTCGCCATACTCGAACGACGGACCTCCTCCGAATGAATAATCCGTACTCTTCGCCGAAGAATTTTTCGCAAAATCAAAGACGAATCCCTTCCTTGGCTGAAGATCAACACTCACGTTCTGACCGAATGCCACGGGCAAGTAGGTAATGCTTCCTTCCCCATGAAGCAGACTCTGCTGAATCCGGACGCCAGGACCTCGGGCAATTGCTACGTCTATCTTTATATCAACCTTCTCCATCTTCTTGTTAGCGGCTTCAGCGACGTTATCAAGCCGGCCGCTCAGCTCTGACATTTGCTGCCAGAAATAGAGACCCTTCATGGCTTGATTAGCCTGCCTTCCATCAGGATCGATGTAATTGACTGGATTGCCTCTCGCATAGGAATAGCGGCTGAAGCCGAACAAGTTTCCTGGCTCAACTCCGAGGGGATCGACGCTCAAGAACTGTCCATCCGTCATGTAATACCTGGCCTGCATATAGACCAGCCCGGTTTCCCGGTCATTGACGTGACCGGTGTAACCAGGCCCAGATGGAAGCTGCGAGCTGCCATCGACAGCTCGCCCATAAGGACGATAGTCGAACTGAGCGACCAGGTTTCCGCCAGCATCGGCCTCTGCCAGGACAGTACCCTGATGATCCACATACACATAGGTCACCGTACCTGCCGAAGAAATCCCATGCCAGAGAAGCAGCGAAAGAACCAACCATCCACTTTTGCCGCTCATGTTCGCTCCCGGTCAGTACGCATACGCCCATTCTGAGCATCCCACGGCATTACAAGCCCGTACCTGATAGCCATAGAGCGGAATCTCCCCCACGGCCCCGTTCTCCACTACCAGCGACGTCGCCGTACCCGCCTGAAGAATTTCTCCCGTGTTGATCCGCATGACCTGGTAGCTCGTCGCACCGGGCGAAGCGTTCCACTTGATGGTCAGGCGCTCGGACTTGGGACTGGGGAAGCTGTCGATGGCTTGCACATTGGTCGGCATGGGTGGAACCAGGGCCACGCTGATCGACCCCACTCCGCTCCATGGGCCGCAGCCTCCCGCGTTACAGGCCTGCACCATGTAGCCGTACGTGCCATTGCCCTTGCCGGAAGTGCTCCAGCTCGTGTTCCCGTTGGCCTGGACGGTCATCCATCCTCCACCGTTCGCCTGCTCCACCAGCGTATAGCTGGCAGCTCCGCCAACGCCGCTCCAGCTGACCGTATAAGCACCCGAGTTGCTGCTTACCGGTACGCTGATCGAGGGGGAACCGCTTGGCGGAATCGTTACTGCCACGGCGCTGCTGCCGGCAAGGTTGCCGGACCAGCCATTCGTGTTGCCGGCCGCGACGAAGAAGGTATAGCTGCCGGATACCGTGGCGTTCACGGTGACATTGGTCGAAGGACCGCTGTATACCCTCGTCCAGCCGCCGCCATTGATGGACTGATAGAGGTCGTAATACGTGGCATAAGCGCTCGACGCCCAGGACACGCTTACCGGGCCATTGCTGGACGCCGGCACAGTGATCCACGCCGGGGTCGGCGGAATATGCGCAATGGTCACCGCCCCCGATGCCGCCCAGGCGCTGCATCCGACGGCATTGCACGCCTGGGCCTGGAAGACGTAACTGCCATCCGCCGGATTGTCGATAGCATACGCGGTCGCTGCGCCGCTATAGGCATCTGCCCATGCCCCGCCATTGAACTGCTTCTGCAGCTTGTAACTCGTCGTACCCGACGAGCTCGACCAGCTCACATTGATGCGACTCAGATCGGCCAGTTTGTCGGCACTGATGCTCGCCGGCGCGGCCGGCGCCGTCGGCAGCGCCGGGACACTGTAGACCCCGGAGTCGGCCACCAGGCTGTTGTCGTTACCCACGGGAGAAATGCCATGGATATAGATCTTCTGCCCTGCGTACTGCGAACGCGTGGCACTGGTCAGGGGAATGACGAACCGGTAGCTGCCCGACGAGACGCCACAAGCCGTAGCCACCGCCGCTTCACTGGCCGCGTTCGCCGTGTACCCGCCGATCATCGTGCCCGTGCCATAGGGGCCACCGACGTACAGATGGACCGCGATGGATTGCGCCAAGCCCGATGAGCATGCCCATCCGGTAATGCTGGCGTTATTGCCGCTTGCGTCGACGCTCACGCCATCGACATGGCCGAGGATTCTGGACGTCGATCCCTCGGCGCGAGCGATCAGCTTCTTGCCGAGATAGATGTAATCCGTGGTCTTGGTCGTCGTCGCATCGTACTGATACAGCAGGCGACCTTCCTGGGTATAGAAGTAATAGGTCGAGTTGCTGCCGTTGGCGGGAGCCTTCAGCACGCGGCGTCCGGCGGCATCGTAGGCATAGGTGTCATAGCCCGGGATGCTGGTCAGCTGGTTCTTTTCGTCGAACACCAGCGTATTGCCATTCCTGCTGGTGACGTTGCCGCGCGCGTCGTACCCCAGCGTCATCACCGCGTTGCCCGCCTGGGTGATGCCCGTCAGACGATTGGTGGCGTCGTAGTTATAATCTAGCGATTGCCCCGCACCACCTCGGTTGCGAATGTTGTTTAGAGGGTCGTACTGGTAGGTTTCCGTGCCCCACAGTCTATCCGCCCGCGCGCTGGCCAGGCGATTGAGTGCGTCGTAACCGAACGATTTGCTCCGCGGCCCGCCCGCGAGGTCGGTGATGCTGCTGATGTTTCCGTTGTTGTCGTAGGCGAAGTCTTCGCTGAGATTGATCGTCCCGCCTTTCGCATAGGTGAAGTTGCTGATGAGCTGCCGGGCGTTCTTCTGCGCCAGATACTCGGCGCCGTTGCCATAGACGAAATGGGCAATCTCGCCGTCCGGGTGATAACTGACGCCGGTGGCGTAACTGCCCGCCTGCGTGGGGCGCCCCAAGGGATCGGGCGCGTAATCGACCACCGTGGCATCAGGATAGGCGATGGAACGCAAGTTCCCATAACTGTCGTGGGCATATCGAATGACATTGCTTCCGTTACCGATGACGCTCAGCGTCTCGGCGGTCAGCTGCCCCAGCTTGTTGCGCTCGCCAACCCAGCTGGTGATACCCGAATCGGCCTGCTTGACGTTGCCGAGCGCATCGTAGGTATACAGTGTGCTCTGTGTTCCCGTCGGCGGCAGCAGCTTCTCTAGCCGGTTCATCGGGTCGTAGGTCCGGCGCGTCTTGGCGGCTTCCGCCACCTGCTCCTGGCCGCAGGCCGTGCCGGTGATCGAAAGGCCCGAGGCGGTCCAATCGACGTTGTTGGCGGCATCGTACGCCGTGACTTCGCTTCCGCTTTCCGGTTCCCAGGTACGGCAAAGGCGGTGATATGTGTCGTAGTAGAGCTGTTTGGTCACGTCGGCCACATAACCGTTGGCCGAGCCCCACTGCCGTATCGCCGTGGGGTTACCGTAGAGATCGCGCACGATGGACTGACTCACGCCTTCCGGTGCCTGGACCGAGACCACCGCGTCGTAGTTCGGCTGGTCGAAGACCTGGTAGCGCGTGGTGGTCACGTAGCCCTTGGCATCGGTGACCTGCCGCCCCGCTCCAGGCAGGTACGCGGTGCTCGTCGTCAGCGACCCAGTTTCTGCGGATTGCTGCATCCTGGTCACACGGCCCAGCGCATCGTAGGCGGTGAAGACACCACTCCCGATCGCGCCGAGATCGGGCTGACCGGCGACCGGATACGAGGCGAAGGTCTTCTGACCTTTCCAGTCGTAATCCGAGCGGGCGCTGATATGCGAATTACCGTCGCTGGCGATGTAGGTATCGACCAGGACGGGCCGCAACATCACATCGAAATAGGAAACGACGCGCGAATCCCCTTTGCTTACCGTGCGCCGCCAGTGGCCGCCGCCGATGCCGCGCTCCGTGGTCAGCACAAAATCGTAGGCGAAAGTCTTCGGATGCCATGCGGCTTCATCGCCCGCTGGATAAACGATGGACGTGACGCGCCCCACGGCGTCGTAACCATAACTCGTGGTGCTGCCGGCCTGGTCCGTAATGCTGGCGATTTGTCCGAAATCATCCACCGCCAGGTGCTGACTGGTGCCATCGGGATAGCCGATGGTCTGCGGAATGCCACGCTTGTAGTCGCTCAGCGTGGTCGTGTGGGTGTTGCCATCCGTGAAGGAGGCCAGCTGGCCTTGCGCATTGAAGGCATAGCTCATGGCCAGCTGGCCGAAATGCCAGCGCCTGCTCAGCGTGACCCGGCCAAGATCGTATTCGTTCCGGCTGACCGTCTCGCCCGTCGTTAGGTTGTCCACTTGCAGCGGCAGACCGAGCACCCAATGCGGGTAGTCGTCGAGCAAGGAGGTCTTTTCCTCCACCGCGGCCTGGCCCGACACGTTGCTGAAGCGCTGCACCTGGATGGGCCGGGCGAACCCGTCGAAGCCGGTGACGCGCCAGGTGTAGGCATCGCCCTGGTCCTGCTGCAGCGTGCGCTCGCCCACCGGCGTCAGCGTGCCGGACTGATCGAAGTTCATGCCGAACTGCAGGTTGTCGCCCAGCACCGCCGGCCACGGGCCGGCAGTCGCATAGCTGCTGATTTCTGAGCGCTGAAGATCCGTGCCGACGCCGCCGCCGTAGTAGTCGACCCGTTTCAGCAGGCTCTCGGTTCGATCGAAGCGATTGCTGAAGGTGTAGCGGGTACCCCGTCCGTCCGGATCGGTGACATCCGTCCATACCGAGTCCCCGCAGCTGCCGCAATCCTGGGCCCAGCTCTCGTTGGAAGGAGAATACGCATAGTTCCAGGTACGGTCGGGCATGCCGGCGCCGGAAAAGACCTTCTGCGTCAACGACGCCGAAACGAACAGCGAGGGAATGCCGATGTAATAGACACCCCGCTCGAGAATGCAGCGCTTGGGTACGTAGGAGCGTCCGCGGATCGTCGAGGTAAGGGTGAACCTGCCGGTCAATCCGGACGGATGACGCAAGGTCGCCGTACTGGACGTGGCGTTCTGAGGCCAGGTCGCGATAAGACAGCCGTCGAAAGAGACCAGCTCGCTTTGTGGCCCTACGATCCCGGCCATGTCCAGCGACCACGCGCTGCCGTCGGGTTGCTGCACCGTGATCAGGCGCGGCGCGCTGGTATCGGCACTGTAGAAATACCTCCATTGGCGGGCACCTGCCGCGGTCTGCAGCGTGGCGGACGTCGCGCGGTAGCCGACCGGGTAATAGCCAGAAGGATCCTGCCAGGCCTCATAGGCGATGGTGAGCTGACGGCCATCGCTGGCATCGATCGTGGTCAGATTCCCCTGCGCGTCGTAGCTGTACTGCAGCCAGTTGCCGAAGCGGTCCTCGACGCGCCGCGCCAGCATGGAAGCCACGCGACGCTTCAGGGCACCGCCGCCCGGATGGGCGATCGCCGGCGCGTCCTTGTAGATCAGCCAGGTCAAGTAGTATTTGTTGCCGTCTGGCGCGACGGCCAGGAAACCTTCGCCCGGCTGGCCGTTGTCCGTGGCGGGCAGGCAACCGATGGCCCAGTGCTTTTTCGTAACGACCGGAAAGACCATCGGAGAGCCGTCCGGGAGCTGCATTTGCGGGATGTGGTTGTTGCCTGCATCGCGCAGCAGCAGGTCCTGGCTCCCTTCACCGGGAATCTCCAGCTGATAGCCGTGCCACCAGACATTGGGTTCCCAATCGACCGGCTCCTGCCCTGGCTTGGTCGGCACGAAGATGGTACCGCCGCTCTTGAACCGCGTGCATCGGTCGTTCTCGCCGATGAACGTCCACAGGTCGACCTGATGTCCCTGGCTGTCGGTGAACTTTACCTCCGCCGATAGCGTTTCGATCTTCGGCACCGACAGGTCCCAGTCGACGAACGCGTTGCTGGCGAATTCGATCGCCCTCGACGAAGGACTGCTGGTATCGGCCGCGCGGAAGGTGCGCGTGAACAGCAGCGGCAGGCCATTGCCTTTCTGGCTGACGTCGGTCTGGGTGAAGGAGATGCTGCCGTCGTAGAGGTTGATCTGCTCGCCAAAGGGTGTTTCGCCCAGCGGCTGGACGTCCTCATTGACGCGGATCAGCTTCTTGTATTCATCCTCCAGCGAGACCGAACCGGCTTGCGACCAGACGGCCGGAGAGGAAAGCAGCAGAACAACAGCCAGCACCGCACGGCGCACTCCGCGCCCGCAAAGACTCGTCATGATTCCCCCGTTTTTGGCTGCGTCCCGGCGAACGCGTGGCGCCGGTCCCCGCCCCCCCAGGACCTTTGCGCTTTAAAAGAGTAAGCAGGTTCGTATGCTTGTCGCAAGAAAACTCGATGGACCGCAAGTTTTCACCCGGTTGTTACCGCCCGCAGGCAAGCCATGCGAACCGCCACCGATATCCGCCGCACGACCGCGCCGATGGTCGCTACGGCTCAGACCAAGACCATCTGCGCCAGCCCCCGCCTGGACTGATTATGCACACCGATCGCGGCAGTCAGTGTGCCAGCCAGGCGCATCGCGACATGCTGGCACGCTGCGGACTGGTCGCCAGCATGAGCCGCAAGGGCAACTGCTGGGATAACGCGGTGATGGAGCGGTTCTTCCTGAATCTGAAAATGGAGCACGTCCGGCAGCGCCGCTACGCCAACGCGAACGAAGCCATCGCCGACATCACCCACTACATCGTCGCCTTCTACAATACCCACTGGCTGCACTCCACTCTCGGCTATCGATCTCCAGCCGACTACGAGAAAAGCCGCCGCGTGATATCCCTTAGTCGGGTGTCTACTAAAACTTGACCACGACATCCGCGCCGGGTCGGATGATCTGCGCTAATAGGTCGCTCCCATCTAGCCGACTTTGACGTGATGACCAGCAGCGACGACCGACATGGCGAATGCCCTCCAACGCGGAAGTGAGGACTACGGCATCTTTTCCGCTCCTGTAACGCACTCAAGGTGGAAACGGCTCCAGCCGATATGCTCAGATGCAACTTCCTCGCCGTTCCGTAGGCCCGCTGGCATTGGCGGCTGGCGTACGGCAAGCCCATCCCATTTCGCCGTTCTTTCATGCCAGGGGGCATACGAGAATGCATTCCAGCACCGGCCGGCAGGCGGGTTTCACGCTTATTGAGTTGATGATCGTGGTTGCGATCATCGCGATTCTCGCCGCCATCGCGATTCCGGCTTACCAGGACTACCTGATCCGAACTCAGGTGATGGAGGGTTTTTCCCTGGCGGAAGGACCGAAGTTGTCCGTCACCGAGTACTACGACAACACCGGCCAGTTCCCGACCACGGAGGCCCAAGCCGGGCTACTGCCGGCCAATGCCTATGCCGGAAAGTATGTCAGCCGCGTGGATGCCATCACCCGACCCGGCAACATCCTCGTGCACTTCGACAGCACCGGTGGCCAAGTGGCCAACAAGGCGATCGACGGGCTTCAGTTGGGTTTCTCGGCCATCTCTGCCGAAGGCTCGATCAAATGGGTCTGCACTAACCGCAATATCAACGGCATTCCGCTGAGGTATCTGCCTACCAGCTGCCGTTGAGCGTTGCGCCCAGGAAAAACCGGCAGCGCCTGCGCGGCTAAAGCCGGCAAAGGCGATGGCTAAAGATTCTGACAGCCCGGCCAGGCCGCTCCATGGCCTACTTCACCTGCCCGACGTGGGGTGAAAACACAGGCCAGGATCATGAATCGCCAGCAGAGAGAGCGCGCCGAGCTTTTCCATCGACTGCATGCCGGCCCGGCGCCATTGATGCTTCCCAACGCCTGGGATGCCGGCAGCGCACGGGTGATCGAAAGCGCGGGCGCCAAGGCGATCGCCACCACCAGCGCCGGCATGGCCTGGGCGCTTGGCTATCCCGATGGCGAGCAGTTGCCTGTGCAGGAGCTGCTGGAAGCCTGCCGGCGTATTGGCGGAGTGGTCACTGTGCCAGTCAGTGTCGATATCGAGCGCGGCTATGGACAAGACGCACACGCTACTGGCGAACTTGTCGGTGCGCTGATCCAGTTGGGCGTGGTGGGTATCAATATCGAAGACGGTACCGAGCCCGGCACGCAGACGCTGGCGAAGCCGAGCGTGCTGTGCGAGCGCATTGCCTGTGTGCGGGCGATCGCGCGGCATCATGATCTGCCGTTCTTCATCAACGCGCGCATCGATACCTACCTGAGCAACCTGTCGCCGGAAGCGCGTCTGGAGGAAACGCGAAAGCGCGCTCTGGCCTATATCGATGCCGGCGCCAATGGCATCTTCCTTCCTGGGCTGGCCGATGCCGAGGAGATCGCAACGCTAGTGCAATGGCTACCGGTACCGCTCAATGTCTACGCCGGCTATCCGGGCGCACCCGCCGCGCAAGCGCTTCAACAGTTGGGTGTGCGACGCATCAGCTTAGGTTGCGGACCGATGCAGGCCGCGCTGGCGCACCTGAGCACCATGGCGACGGAAGCGCTCGATGAAGGGCGTTACGACACGATGGGCCAGCGGATGTGGTCGCCGGCCGAAGCGAATGGCTTGTTTCGTAGTGGTGCGCACTAGACGGTTGGCGCGCATGAGGTGCCTTACGTTGGCATGGGCGTCCGACTGCTCAGCCGGTCGCCCGACGGCAGCGCTTGCTGTCGGTCCAGAGTGGATGTCGCGATGCTCTAGCTATCCAACGCTCGTTCATGAGCAGCCTTCATCCATGTCCGACACCTAATGCTCCCGATGAGAAGCGGTGGGCCGACCCTGGATATCGAGTGTCGGTCGGAGGTGCCTGATTCAGGCAAAGGCCAAAGCATGACCGCTAAGCGAACACGTCCGCGATACCGTTTACGGCCGCAACATCTGCTCCTATGATGAAACGCGGCCGGGGGGCCCCATCAGCGATACCGCGCCAAGGCGAGGGACATGTCGCAGAACCAGGAGCATCCGTTAGGGATTCCGCCCAAGGCTGTGATATCCGGGCTCGTTGCTCTTGCTTGCATAGAGGCGGCACTTCTCCTTCTAGCAAGAAATGACGGCCCTCTCGCGGTCATCCTCTGGGCGGGGTCGTCAGCGCTCGATCAGCTCCTCTGGCTCCCCTTCGTCATACTGAGACTGCGGCGATCCGTTCATCTAAAAGCGCATTGGGCGTTGGCTGGGGCCTTCGCCGCAATGAATGTCCTTGCCGACGTGGTGCAAGGCACGTCCGTCCTTCTTCTTCGTCACATGCCACCGCTTTATGTGACCGCGGCGTGGTATCTGATCGCTCTCGCCCCACTTATCCCGCTTTTCCTGCTGGTCTCGCTTCCGGCCAGACGCCGCTATTTCCGCAGTTTCCTCTGGATGGATACCATCCAGGCCTTCCTGATTATCTGCGCACTCTATGCGCTGATCTTCCGCGCCATGCCGTTCACACCGATGCCGGACGACGCGGCCACTCCTGCTTTCGTCGTCCGGCTGCTTGGAGCCACCGGCGCCAGCATCGCACTGTGCCTGCTGTTGCATTATTACGCGGCGGCCTATCTGGATGAGCAACGCTTCTATCGGCTGTTCGCCATCATCCTGGTCATGACCACGGTGGTGATGGGCATCAATAATGAGATGACTCTCCGCTATCCCGAGCAGGTCTGGACCAACGCCCTGCTCTGTTACCCGCAATTTCTCGTGCAGGTATGGCTGCTGTACCGGCTGCCTGATGAGCGGCCGGAGGCACGGACGGTGCGAAGCAGCAGCCTGTTCGCCGACATCATCAATATCGGAAGCCCGGTCGTGTCGTCGCTGGTGTTATTGGCGCTCGGCCTTGCGGTGCAGCCGCGGCAGCACACGTTGGGCGTAGCCGCCATTGTTGTCGCCTTCGCTACCTTTGCGGCCCGGTCCGTGATCTATCTGCGCAACTTCGAACAGGCGCAAGCCGCCCTGGAATGCGCTCAAGAACAACTGAAAGAGCTGTCCTACACCGATGCATTGACCCGCGTGCCGAACAGGCGCGCTTTCGATCATGCGTTGGAACAGGAGTGGCGACACAGCACCCGCACGGGCTTGCCGCTGTCGATCCTTCTGATAGACGTCGACTTTTTCAAACAGCTCAATGACATCACCGGCCATCAAGCTGGCGATGCCTGCCTGATCGAGGTTGCCGGTGCGCTACGCGCCACGCTTCCGCGCAGTACCGATGTGCTGGGGCGCTATGGCGGCGACGAGTTCGCAGCGATCCTGCCAGGTACAGATGCCACGGCTGCGGAACTCGTCGCGGAACGATTGTGCGAGGCCATCAGGACGCTTGCCCTGCCCCACCCAGCGACGGCATCTGGCCATGTCACCATCAGCGTGGGTGTCGGGAGCAGCGCACGCGTCACAGGAAAGCACCCGACGAGCTTGCTCGCGGCCGCAGACTCAGCGCTCTATAAAGCGAAGGCGGCAGGCCGCGATGGCTGGTGCGCTGAGAGCGCCGACTTCGACGCTGGCGTTCTGGAAATCCAGTCGCGGTTATGGATATCGCAGGATATCGGGGGCGAGAGCAGTTAAGGGCGATGAACCAAAACGGGGCCAGGTTTACGCCCGGAAGGCTCAAAAATCCACCTGAGCTCGTTCTTTCCGCCCAAAAAAAACCCCGAGAAACTCGGGGTTTTTTGCGTGCTGTACGGCATGAAAGCAACAACGATTTAGAACGGAATATCGTCATCGTCAAAGCTGTTGTTCTCGACCGGCGGGGGCGAGGACTGGCGCGAGCCGTAGTCGTTGCCGCCGCGGCCGCCGGCACCGGCGCCACCGCCGCCGAAATCGTTGCCACCGCCGCCACCGCCACGATTGCCGTAGCCGCCACCGCCGCCGCCCTGGCGCTGACCGCCGCCACCGCCGCCCTGCGAACGCTGGAAGCCACCACCGCCGCCGCCTCCTTCAGCACCACCGCCGCCGAGCATCTGCATTTCGTTCGCGACGATGTCGGTGCTGAAGCGCTCGACGCCGTCCTTGTCGGTGTACTTGTCGGTGCGCAGCGAGCCTTCGATGTAGACCTGGCGTCCCTTCTTGAGGTATTCGCCGGCGATCTCGGCGAGCTTGCCGAACAGCTTCACGCGATGCCATTCGGTGCGCTCCTGGCGCTCGCCGCTCTGCTTGTCGGTCCACTGTTCGGAGGTGGCGATGCGTAGGCTGGTGATTGCCGTGCCGTTGCCGGTGTAGCGAGTCTCCGGGTCCGCGCCGAGGTTGCCGACCAGGATGACTTTGTTGACGCCACGTGCCATGGGATGTGTTTCCTCTGTTGGCCGGCCGTAAGTAGGGGTGGGTACGGCCGGGGTTGATTGGCCGGTCATCATACCGGCTGGGGCGTCTCAGGCGCAGCGACCAATGCGCGGCCGCGCGTCCGCCTCAGGCGGCGTGCTGCGTAGGGAAATCGCCCTCGACGGCGTCCGGGCTTTCGGCGGGCAGCCGGTGAATGGCGAAGCCCGCGGCTTCCCAGGCGTCCAGGCCGCCCAGCAGCGGACGGACCCGGCGGTAGCCCTGCTGCATCAGGTTCCGCGCGGCGACTGCGGCGGAGGCTTCGTTCGGGCAGCTGCAGTAGATGACCAGTTCGGCATCCAGGGGCACGTCGTGCACCGCGCGGTCGATGCCGGCCACGTCGGCCAGCAGGGCGCCGGGGATCACCCGCGTATCGACCAGCCGGGCCGCCGGTGAGCGCACGTCGACCAGGACGGGAGAGGCACCTTCGTCGATCGCCCGCTTGAGGTCCTCCACGGAAATGCGCGCCATGCGCAGCGCGGCGATCAGGCGGTGGCGCTGCCACCACTTGGCCAGGATGTAGAGCGCCAGCAGGCTGCCGACCACTTCCAGGGCGATGGTGCCAGCATTGCCCAGAGCCGCCAGGACCTTGTCGATCTCGGGCGCCAGCGCGTAGCCGAGCCCCACGGCCAGACCCAGCCACAGCAGCGAACCCAGGCCGTCCAGCAGCAAGAAGGCAGCAGGACGCAGCCCCAGCGCGCCGACCAGGGGTGGCGCCACGGTGGAAAGGCCGGGCACGAACTTGGCGATCAGCAGCACCTGACCGCGCCAGCGCTGGAAACGCAGCTCCGATTGCTTCACGCAGGAATCGGGCGACAACGAGATGCGGCAGATCGTGCGCATCACGCCGGAACCGAAGCGGCGGCCGGCCCAGTACCAGGCCAGGTCGCTGATGAGGCAGGCAAGGAGGCCGAGGCCCACTACCCCGGCCAACGGCAGCTGGCCATTGGCGGCCAGGGCGCCGGCCACCACCAGGGTCGGCACGGCGGGCACCGGCGCGCCGGCCTGCTCGACCAGCACGTTGAAGAAGACCAGGACCAGGCCGTATTCGGCCAGCAGGGCAATGATTTCATGGGCCATCGTCGGCACCCCTGGGCGCGCGGCTCGCGCCGGATCGAATGCGCTGATGATTGGGGCGCGGCGGCCGGTTTGCAAACGCCCGGCGGTGTCGGGGACTAAGCGGCGGCGGAGGCCTGGCCACCGGCTGCGATCCGCCGCGCGCCGGCCAGCACCAGCGGCAGCCAGGCCACCGTCAGCGCCGCGGCACAGGCGAACACGCCGGCCGTGCCGAGGCGGCCCAGGGCGACCCCGCCCATCGCGCCGCCGACGAAGGCACCGACGAACTGGCTGGTTGAGTAGGCGCCCATCGCGGCGCCGCGCAATTCAAGCGGCGCCAGGCGGGAAACCAGGCTCGGCAAGGCGGCTTCCAGCAGGTTGAAGGCGGAGAAGAACACGGCCGCCAGCACGCCCAGCAGTGCGATGTGGTCGCCAGCCAGGGCGAAGCCCAGCAGGGACAGGCCGATCGCCACGACGCATATCGCCACGATGCGCAGGCTCTGCCCGACCTCGCGCATGCGGTGCAGGCAGGCCCCCATCACGAATGCGGCGATCGCCATCACCGGCAGATACAGCTCCCAATGGCGGTTCACCGGCAGGTGGAGCTTGTCCGCCAGCAGCAGCGGCAGGCCCACGAAGCTGGCGGTCAGCAGGGCATGCAGGAAGAAGACGGAACCGTTGAGGACCAGCATGCGTCCGTCCTTCAGCATGGCCAGCACGTGCCCGAGGGAGGCGGTCGCCGGCGCTTTCCGTCCCTTCGGCGTAGGCACGGCCAGCCAGAGCAGTGCCAAGGAGGCCAGCGCCAGGATCGATGTGGCACCGAACAGGCCCGGCAAGCCGTGCCATGCCTCCAGCGGCGGCCCCAGGATCAGCGCGAGCAGGAACGCCACACCGATGGATACGCCGATGATGCCCATGACCTTGCCGCGGTTGCTGTCCGCAGTGAGATCAGCCGCCAGCGCGGTGCCCGCACCCGCTACCGCGCCCATGCCTTGCAGGGCGCGCCCCGCGACGATGCCGAGCAGCGTATGCGAGCAGGCTGCGACCGCGCCGCCCGCGGCGAACACCAGCAGACCCAGGGTGATGGCCGGCTTGCGGCCGATGCGGTCGGACAACAGGCCCAGCGGGATCTGCAACAACACCTGGCCCAGGCCGTACACGCCCAGGGCCAGCCCGATCAGCAGCGGCGTGGCGTCCGGCATGCGCTGCGCATACAGGGAGAACACCGGCATGATCAGGAAGAGCCCGAAGAGGCGCAGGCTGATGACGCAGGCCAGAGTCAGCGCGCTGCGCAGTTCGAGGCTGGAGAGTTTGCTCACCGGAAGACCACAGAAGGGAGACGTCGCGGCGCCGACAGGCGGCCGTTGGCGATTATACGGGGCGACCCGGCCCGCTCCCTGCGGTTCCGCGTCGCGCCGCATGCGCCGGAATGCGCAGGGAAATCCGGGGTGACGGGCGCCAGCGGCGCAACCGTGCGGCCTCCCCGTATAATCGTTCGCTACGAAGCCGCGACGCCACCATGACCACGATGCCAGCCACCGCCATCCGCCCGACCGAGTTCGCCGACGTGCGCGCGCTGGCCACCGACGACATGCAGCGGGTCGATGCGTTGATCCGCCACCGGCTGTCGTCCGATGTCGTGCTGATCAACCAGATCGCAGACCACATCATTGCCGGCGGCGGCAAGCGCCTGCGCCCGATGCTACATGTCCTGGCCGCAGGCGCCGCGGGCTATGGCGGCGACCAGCACATCAAGCTGGCGGCGGTGATCGAGTTCATCCACACCTCCACCTTGCTGCATGACGACGTGGTCGACGAATCCGACCTGCGCCGCGGCCGCAAGACGGCCAATGCGCTGTGGGGCAATGCCGCAAGCGTGCTGGTGGGCGATTTCCTGTATTCCCGCTCGTTCCAGCTGATGGTGGAACTGGACGACATGCGCGTGATGCGCATCCTGGCCGACACCACCAACACCATCGCCGAGGGCGAGGTACTGCAGCTGCTCAACATCGGCAATGCCGACGTGGACGAGGCCGCCTACCTGGCCGTGATCGAACGCAAGACCGCGGTGCTGTTCGCCGCCGCCACGGAACTGGGCGGCGTGCTGGGCGGCCTGCCGGAAGAGCAGATCGCCGCGCTGCGCCGCTACGGCTTGGAACTGGGCTACGCCTTCCAGATCGCCGACGACCTGCTCGACTACGTCAGCGACGCGGACACCCTGGGCAAGAACATCGGCGACGACCTGGCCGAGGGCAAGCCCACCCTGCCCCTGATCTACGCCATGCAGAAGGCCGACCCGGAACAGGTGCAGTCGTTGCGCCATGCCATCGAGCATGGCGGGCTTGATTCGCTGGAGCGCATCATCGCGGCCATTCGCGATTCGGGCGCGCTGGATCGTACGCAAGAGCGGGCGGTGCAGCATGCGAAGGCAGCGCGCGCAGCACTGGAGACGCTGCCGTCCTCGACTTACCGGGACGCACTGGCCGCGCTGGCCGATTACTCGGTGCAACGCAGCTACTGACGCGTTGCTCCCTCTCCCCTCCGGGGAGAGGGCTGGGGTGAGGGGACGGGCGGAGCGCAGCGTCGAATCTCGCAGCACACCGAGGCGCGCCGCGCCGCGACAACAATCCAGCGACTCCACCCGCATCACCGAAGGAAATCCCCTCGGGCGCCTTCTGCCCTAAGCGGAGAAGGATTCCTTCGCACCGATCAAGGCGTGTTCGTGAATGCCCCATGCAGCCAATCGCTCATCATGCGATAGCTGCGCTTCGCCGCGCGCTCGTCATAGGCACAGCCTTCCTTGTGCTGGTCCGTCTCCGTGAAGCAATGCACCGCATTGCCCAGCACCACGAATTGCCAGTCCGCTTTGCTGCCGCGCATTTCGTCCATGAACTTGTCCGCGTCGGGCATGGTGCCTTTGTCGTCGGCGCCGTTGAAGACCAGGACGCGGGCCTTGATCTGCTTGGCGAGTTCCGGCTTGTCGGTCTGAAGGGCGCCGTGGAAGGACACGACCGCGGCCACGTCGGCGCCGGCGCGGGCCAGATCCAGCACGGCGGAGCCGCCGAAGCAGAAACCGATCGCGGCCAGCTTGCTCAGGTCGATGGGCGCGTCCTTGGCCTGGGCCTTGAACTGGTCGAGGGCGTAAGTAACGCGCTTGCGCATCTGCGCGCGGTCGGCGTACAGCGGCTTCACCGCGGCCAGCGCCTGTTCGTCGCCGGAGGGGCGGATCTTTTCGCCGTACATGTCAGTGACCAGAATCACATAGTCCTTGCCGGCGATGCCCTCGGCCTTCTTCAGGGCAGTGTCGTTCACCCCGTACCAGTTAGGCACCATCAGCAGGCCGGGCCGCTTGGCGGCGACCGCATCGTCGTAGACGAGCACACTGTGGTATTTGGTGCCGTCGAGCGTCCACTCCACGGGCTTGTGCACCATCTTCGCCTGCGCGGCGAAGGCCATACCGGACAGCAGCAAGAAACAACCGAGTCGTGCGATGCGCATGATCCACCTTTGGGTTCGTGAGGGAACGGACGGCGATACAGCGGAAACGATGATTCGGTACGCGAACGATCAAAGGCCCGCAGCGTGTCCCGCCAGGCGGCGCTTCAACGGCGAGAGCCGGTCGATCAGCCGCACGCCCAGGCCGCGCGCGGCCACCAGCGGCGGCGAACGCCAAGCGTAGATGCGCGCCAGGGCGTCGAAGCCCAGCGCGTCGAGCGTATCGGCGCTGCGCCGGTTGCGGGCATAGCGGCGCAGCACGTGGGGCGCGGCGATATCGCGTCCGGCGTCGCGCGCGGCGACCAGGGTGTCGCGCAATTCCGCCACGTCCCGCAGGCCAAGATTCACGCCCTGCCCGGCCAGCGGATGCACCGCATGCGCCGCGTCGCCCAGCAGCACGAAGCGTTCCGCCTGGTAGGTCGTCGCCAGCTGCAATTTCAAGGGGAATGCCGCGCGCGGCGTGGTGCCCACGATGCGCCCGAGATGGAAATCGCTGGCCACGCCAAGCTCGGCCATGAAGGCATCGTCGTCAAGCGCCAGCACTCGCCGCGCTTCCTCTTCGGGCAGCGACCAGACGATGGAGCTGCGTCCGTCGGCCAGGGGCAGCAAGGCCAATGGACCGTCCGGGAGAAAGCGCTGCCATGCCGTGCCCTGGTGCGGCCGCTCGGTCCGCACATGGGCGACGACAGCGCGTTGTGCGTAATCGCGTCCGCGCGTTTCGATCCCCGCAAGCTTGCGCAGCGGCGAACCGGCGCCGTCGGCGGCCACCAGGAGGCGCGCGGCGAGCGACTGCCCGTCGGCCAGTTCCAGTTGGATGCGGTCGTCCTGAGCGTCGAACGCCTTCACTTCGGCAGGGCAGAGCCGCTTCACGCCGGCCGCTTCCAGTGCGTTCCACAGCCGCCACTGCACGAGGTTGTTCTCGACGATATAGCCGAGCAGGTCGCGCCCTTCGTCGGCGGCGTCGAAGTGGATCGAGGCGCCGCTCTCCGCATCCCACACGTGCATGTGCGCGTAGGGGCCGGAGCGCGCGTCGCGGATCGCCTTCCACACGCCCAATCCGTCGAGCAACGCGATGGACGAAGGCGCCAGGCCGACGACGCGCAGGTCGACTTCCTGCTCGACGGACCACGGCGAGGGTTCACGCGCCTCCAGCAAGGCGGTAGCGAAGCCGGCACGCGCCAGGGCGAGCGCGGCGGCGGCGCCCACCATGCCGCCGCCGACCACGGCGATGTCCCATGCGGGGCCGCGTCGGCGTGGCTCGCCGCGGAACGAAGTGGCGTTCATGGCAGGCGCTCCAGCACGGCTTGCGGCGGCGTGCCGCGGAATCCCATGCCCTTGCGCGCCAGCAGGCTGCGCAAGGGCGGTACGCGATCGCAAGCCAGCATGGCGAGCGAGCGCAGCGGACCCAGCATGGGTTGATGGAGGCAGGCAAGACGAACCAGCCCGTGGCTCATGCGCATGGTGCCCGCGCGATCCGGTTCGCGGCGCGTGGCGTAAGTCTCCAGCAGCGCCGGGGCGCCAGGATCTGGGGCGACGGCGACCAGTTCGGCCAGGGTCAGCGCATCGCGCAGGCCGAGGTTGAAACCCTGGGCGCCGATCGGGTGCACGGTCTGCGCGGCGTTGCCCACCAGTACCGCGCGAGGACCGGTGAGGCGCTGCGCGGCGACGCGCTTGATCGCGTACGGATGCCGCTTGCCCGGCCTGGCAAGGCGCCCGAGGCGCCAGCCGAAGCGCTCCTGGGCGAGCGCCAGGAAAGCCTCGTCGTCCATCGCGGCCACCGTGTCGGCCTCCTCAGCGGACACAGTGAGCACCAGGCCGCAGCGGCGCTCGGCCAGCGGCAGCAGGGCGATGGGGCCCTGGTCGGAGAAGCGCTCGTAGGCGCGGTTCGCGTGGGCGCGCTCAGGGGTGATCGTGCAGACGAACAGGGTCTGCCGGTAATCGTGCGTCTCGGCCTCGATGCCGAGGCGGTCGCGTACATAGGAGGCGGTGCCGTCGGCGCCGACCAGCAGGGCCGCGTCGATCTCCTGCATGCCGTCCGGTGTGCTTACCCGGGCCCGCCAGCCATCGGCGAGCGGCTCCAGGGCCTCCAGCCGGGCCGGGGCGAGACGCTTCAGCCGGCGGCATTCGTCCAGGCGGCGCAGCAGCGCATGGCCGAGTTCGCGGGCCGGCAAGGTCCAGCCCAGCGCGTCCACGCCTTCGCGCGCCGCGTCCAGGCGGACGCTGCCGAAGTCCCCGGCGCGGCTCACGTGGATGTGGCGGATCGGCGTCGCCTGGTCCAGCGCGTGGCGCCAGACGCCAATGGCCTCCAGGCCGTTGACGGTGGCGCGGGCGAGCGCCAGGTTGCGCTCGTCATAACTGGGCTGGGCGTCCGCCCGCGGCGCGGCGGCCTCGACCAGTACGGCATCCACGCCGGCGGCGTCGAGCGCAATGGCAAGGCTGGCGCCGACCAGGCCGCCGCCGACGACGAGCACCGGACCGCGCGGAAAGGAAGTGGGTAGCTGGGGGGCAGTCATGGGCGCCGATGATACGCGCAGGACGCGCGTCCGCCCCGCCCGCGCGACGTCTCGCCGCCGCGGCTTCAGCGGCAATGGCTTGGGCTACACTAGCGACCCCGCTTTTTCGCCTTTTCGAACCACGGAGCACCACATGGCTACGACGCAAAACCAGCGCCTGGGCATCTTCTTCGCGCTTGCCCTGGTGATGGCTGCGACGCGCGCGCACCACTTCGGCCCCCTCCCCGACGCTTCGTGGGCGGTGTTCTTCCTGGGCGGCTTCTGGCTGCGCGGCGCCACGCGCTGGGCCTTCCCGCTGCTGATGGCCGAGGCGGTGCTGGTCGATTACTTCGTGATCTCCAGCCAGGGCATCCCGTTCTGGAGCCACTACTGCGTGTCGCCGGCCTACTGGTTCCTGGTGCCCTCGTACTTCACCCTGTGGATGGGCGGCCGCTGGCTGGCCCGTCACGACCAAGGCCTGCGCGTGTCGACGCTCGGCCTGGCCGCCGGCGCGCTGCTGATCAGCGAGGCGGCTTGCTACCTGATTTCCAACGGCAGCTTCTACTGGCTCAGCGCCAGTGTGCCGGCCCCGCGTTCCTTTGCCGCCTGGGGCGCCAACCTGGCCGACTGGTACCTGCCGTTTCTCGGCACGGCCGCCGCCTACGTGGCGATCGGCGCCGTGCTGCACGTGGTGGTGATCCAGCTGGCCCGCACGCTCAAGCAGGCCGGCACCCAGGGCCTGCGCCACTAAGCGCGGCCCGTGGGCAATCGTCTCTCCAAGATCTATACGCGCACCGGCGACGACGGCAGCACCGGCCTCGGCGACGGTTCGCGCGTGCCGAAGGACTCGCTGCGCGTCGGCGCCTACGGCACGGTGGATGAGCTCAACAGCACCATCGGCATGGTGCTGGCCGCCGATGGCGTCGGCGACGACGTGCGCGAAGCCTTGACCCAGGTGCAGCACGATCTGTTCGACCTGGGCGGCGAGCTGTGCATTCCCGGCATGGCGATGATCGACGACCGCGACATCGACCGGCTGGAGCAGGTGCTGGACGGTTTCAACGAGCCGCTGCCTCCGCTCAAGGACTTCATCCTGCCCGGCGGCGGCATGGCCGCATCTTGCTGCCATCTGGCGCGCACGGTGTGCCGGCGCGCGGAGCGCGAGGTGATCGCGCTGGCTCGCGTCGAAGAAGTCCGGCCCCAGGCGCAGCGTTATCTGAACCGGCTGTCCGACCTGCTGTTCGTGATCGCGCGCGTGCTCGCCCGTGCGGGCGGCCATGGCGAAGTGCTGTGGCAGCACGAACGCCGCCGCAAACCCGCGCCCTGAGCGCCGCATGCTGCGGCTCTACACTCATCCCGCCTGCCTGGAGCACGATCCGGGCCCCGAGCATCCCGAGTCGCCGTCGCGGCTGCGGGCCATCCTCCGCGCACTGGACCATGATCGCTTCGCCGCGCTGGACCGCATCGAGGCGCCGCGCGCCACGCGCGAGCAATTGCTGCGCGTCCACGCGGCCGACTACGTGGACCGCGTGCTGGCGATCGCACCCGTGTCGGGCACCGTGCGCCTGGACGAGGACACCGTGATGTCCCCCGGTTCCGCAGAGGCCGCCCTTCGCGCCGCTGGCGCGGCCGTGGCGGCCGTGGACATGGCCATGGGAGGCGGCCGCGCCTTCTGCGCGGTGCGGCCGCCGGGGCACCATGCCACGCCGGATCGCGCCATGGGCTTCTGCCTGTTCAACAACGTAGCCGTCGCCGCCGCGCATGCCATCGAGGAACATGGCTTGCGCCGGGTGGCGATCGCCGATTTCGATGTGCACCACGGCAATGGCACCCAGGACATCTTCGAACGGGATGCGCGCGTGCTGTTCGTTTCCAGCCATCAGTCGCCGCTGTACCCCGAGACGGGACGCCCCGACGAGCACGGCGTGGGCAACGTCATCAATGCGCCGCTGTCGCCGGGCGACGGCTCGTACGAGTTCCGCGAGCTGTGGGAAGGCGCGCTGCTGCCGAAGCTTTACGCGTTCAAGCCGCAGCTCGTGCTGATCTCCGCGGGCTTCGATGCCCATCGCGCGGATCCGCTGGCAGAACTGCGGCTCACCACCGAAGACTACGCCTGGATCACCGGCCGCCTGGTGGACCTCGCCCACGCGCACGCCTACGGCCGGCTCGTCTCGACCCTGGAGGGCGGCTACGACCTCCAGGCGCTCGCCGCCAGCGTCGGCGCGCACGTGGCCGAACTGATGGCCTAGCGCGTCACGGCCCGTCCGGGACGAAGTCCAGGGCCACCGAATTGATGCAATAGCGCAGGCCCGTCGGCTTCGGGCCGTCCGGGAAGACGTGGCCGAGGTGCGAATCGCAGTGGGCGCAGCGGATTTCGACGCGGCGCATGCCGTGGCTTTCGTCCTCGTGTTCCGTCACGGCGGCACCGGCGATCGGCTGGTAATAGCTCGGCCAGCCGGAACCGGAGTCGTACTTGGCGTCGGAGGCGAACAGCTGGGCATGGCAGGCGGCGCATACATAGGTGCCGGCCTCCTTGTGGCGGTACCACTTGCCGCTGAAGGGCGGCTCCGTGGCGGAGCAGCGGCAGACGGCGTACTGCTCCGGGGTGAGTTCGGCGCGCCACTCGGCATCGGTCTTGCTCGGCTTGGTCTCGCTCATGCTGAATTCCTCACAGGCAGGGATAGGGGCTTGCCTGCCGTATATGGGGTCTTTCTGCTAGCTTAACGACCTTTCCGAACCCACAGACCGCCACCGTGACGCCCAAGCCGACCTCGCGCCACCTCCCCCCGCGCCGCCTGCTGGCGGTCGCCGCGGCCCTCGCCCTGATGGGCGGCCAGGCCGAAGCCCAGTCGACCTCCGACGGGACCCAGGGAGCCGCCGAGAACCAGGCGCCGGCGACCTGTCCGCTCGGGTCGTTTCACTGCAAGCCTCGCGAGCTGAACTTCTCGATGTGCCGTCCGAACGCGCTGCTGGAGTTCTACGACCCGGCCCTGCCGAAGGACACCGCCCTGCGCGACACGGCCAATACCGAGGTCTACGCCGAGCAGGTGGACAGCTCCGACCAGACGGTCTACCACCTGCAGGGCCGCGTGAAAATCGAGCGCGCCGACCAGAAGCTGCAGTCGGACACGGCCGACTACAACAGCGACACCACCGACTACGACGCGCGCGGCAACGTGCGCTACCAGGAAGCCGGGCAACTGCTCTCCGCCGAGCACATCCGCGGCAACACCGACACCAGCACCGGCATGGCCGACATCGTGCGGTACCAGATGCTCACCTCGCGCGGCAACGGCACGGCCCAGCAAGGCCAGATGCTGGACGCGCAGCGCACCCATTACCGCCAGGTGACCTACTCCACCTGCGACGTGGGCCACCACTTGTGGGAAGTGCGTTCCAAGGATCTGCGCATCGACAAGGAAACCGGCGTGGGCACGGCGCACGGCGCCACGATGCGTTTCGCCAATGTGCCGTTCCTGTACCTGCCCTACTTCACCTTCCCGGTGGACGACCGGCGCAAGAGCGGCTTCCTGTACCCGACCTTCAGCAATTCCAACCGCTCCGGCTTCATGCTGGGCATGCCGTATTACCTGAATCTGGCGCCGAACTACGATGCGACGCTCGAGCCGCGCATCTACACCGAACGCGGGCTGATGCTGGCGGGCGAGTTCCGCTATCTGAACCTGATTCCGGGCACGACCGGGCAGTTGAACATTGAGTACCTGCACAACGACCGCGGGAACAACGATCCCGACAGCGTCGAGCAGACCAAGGGCGACGACCGCTACCTGGTGAAATTCAATAACGCATCGCACCTGATCGGGCCCTGGTCGTTCAATACCAGCATCAACCGCGCGTCGGACCGCAATTACCTGCGCGACTTCGGCAACGACCTGTACACGTCGGCGATCGGCACGCTGACCTCCAGCGCCTATATCAACGGCGGCGGCAACTGGTGGAGCGCCTCGTTCGGCGCGGACAGCTACCAGAACGTCGATCCGTCCCTGCCGGACAGCGCCGTGCAGTACAAGCGCTGGCCGCGCGCCACGTTCAACGTGAACCTGCCGCTGCAGAAGTGGCTGGAGTTCGGCGCCAGCACCGAGGCCGTGGCCTTCCGCAAGGACGACGTGGTCGAAGGCAACCGCCTTGATCTGTACCCGTACCTGGCGGCGGATTTCCGCGGCGCGGCCTGGTTCGTACGGCCCAAGGTGGCTTACCGCTATACGACTTACGAACTGAGCGGCGGCTATGACCGTTACGGTTATTACTCCCCGCTCGCCACCGGACAGGCGACGCCGTTCACCAACCGCTCGCCCAGCCGCTCGCTCCCCGTCGTCAGCCTGGACAGCGGCCTGGTGTTCGACCGCATGACGTCGTTGTTCGGCAACAGCTATACCCAGACCCTGGAGCCGCGGCTGTATTACCTGTACGTGCCGTACCGCAACCAGAGCAACCTGCCGCTGTTCGACACCAATCTGATGTCGTTCGACTACTGGCAGCTGTTCACGCCGAACCAGTATTCCGGCGCGGACCGGCAGATGAACGCCAATAACCTGACCGCGGCGCTGACGACGCGCCTGCTGGACGACAACGGCGTGGAACGCCTGTCGGCCAGCATCGGCCAGATCCGCTACTTCAACCAGCAGCGGGTGCAGCTCCCCAATGGCAACAACACGACCGCGGCGCCCACCGACTGGTCCGGCTCCAACTACGTTGCCCAGCTGAATATGCAGCTCAACGACGACTGGCGCCTGAGCACGCAGTACCAGTGGAACCCGCACAAGCGCATGCAGGGCGGCACGGACATCACCGGCGAACCCTATTTCGTCGGCCGCAGCACCGACCTGGCGGCCGTCGGCGTGCAACGCCGGATCGGCACGGACGGCATCCTCAACTTCTCGTACCGCTACCGCCGCGGCCTGCTGGAACAATACGACGCGTCCGCGGTCTACCCCGTTTCCGAACGCTGGCGCCTGGTGGGCCGCTGGACGTACTCGGTGATGGAGAAGCGTACGGTCGAAGCGCTGGCGGGCGTCGAATACGACAGCTGCTGCGTGGCCGTGCGGGTGGTGGGACGCCATTACGTCAACACCTACAACTTCGCCACCGCGAACGCCCGCGCCAACAACGCGATCATGTTCGAGCTGCAGTTCAAGGGTCTGGGCGCGTTCAACGGCCAGACGGAAGGGGTACTGCGGCGTGGTATCCTTGGCTATCAATAACTTCCCGGTCGCCAGAGGCGATTGAAGGTCCTCACGAATGAAACAGCCTCTCGCGTTGTTCCTGCTCGCGGTCGCCACCGCGGCCGTCGTTCCCGCCCATGCCCAGCTGTTGCCGCAGGCCGCTGCCTCCGGCAAGCAGCCGCTCGATCGCATCGTGGCGGTGGTGGACGACGGCGTGATCCTGCAGAGCGAGCTCAATGACGCCGTCCGCTCCGTGCAGCAGCAGTACGCCAGCCAGCCGGGCCAGCTGCCGCCGATGGACGTGCTGCAGCGCCAGGTGCTCGACCGCCTGATCCTGATGAAGCTGCAGGTGCAGAAGGCCGACGACCAGGGCATCCGCGTCTCCGACGCCGACGTCGACCAGGCCGTGGGCGCCGTGGCTCAGCAGAACAAGATGTCGGCCGAGCAGCTGCGCGCTGCGGTGGAGCAGGAAGGTTCCAGCTTCGCCGCGTTCCGCCAGCAGCTGCGCGAACAGCTCATCGCACAGCGCCTGCACGAGAGCGTGGTGCGCGACTCGGTCAACGTCACCGACAGCGAGATCAACAACCTGCTGGCCAGCCCGACCTACAAGGCCGGCGAGATCCACCTGGCTCACATCCAGATCGGCGTGCCCTCCGGCGGCAATGCGGCCGACATCCAGGCGGCGCAGAAGAAGGCCGAGGAAGCCATCAATGCCATTCATGGCGGCATGGATTTCAATGCCGCGGCCATCCGCTACTCGGACGCCCAGGACGCACTCGAAGGCGGCGACCTCGGCTGGCGCCGCATGGACGAAGTCCCGCCCGCGTTCGCCGACGCCGTGTCCGGCATGAAGGTCGGTGACGTCAGCCCCGCCCTGCGCGGCCCGACGGGCTTCCATATCCTCAAGCTGGTGGACCAGCGCGCTCCCAGCCGCCAGGTGGTGCCTGAATTCCACGCCCGCCAGATCCTGATCAAGCCCAGCGAAATCGTGTCGCCGGAGCAGGCGCGCCAGAAGGCGCAGGACCTGTACAGCCGCATCGTCAACAAGCACGAGGACTTCGCCAAGCTGGCGAAGGACGAGTCCAAGGACAACACCACCGCCAACAATGGCGGCGACATGGGCTGGTTCCCGCAACAGGCGTGGGGCTCGATCATTGGCCAGCAGATCACCCAGCTGAAGGACAACGAGGTCTCGCAGCCCTTCCAGAGCGAAGCCGGCTGGCACATCCTGCAACGGCTGGGCGAGCGCCAGAGCGACCTGACGGACCAGATCGAGCGCGACCAGGCCCGCCAGGCGATCGGCAACCGCAAGGCCGAGCAGGCTTACGAGGACTTCCTGCGCGAGATGCGTTCGAGCGCCTACGTGAACATCCTGGTGCCGGAGCTGCGCGAGCCCGACCAGCCGGGCAAGTCCTCCTGAGGACCGCCTTGAACGCGAGCGCGCTTCCTCGGCTCGCCGTCACTGCCGGCGAACCGGCGGGCGTCGGCCCCGAACTGCTCATCCGATTGGCCGCCACTCCGCTGGCGGCCAATTTCGTTGCGGTTACCGATCGCGGGTTGCTGGAACGCGCCGCGAAACGTTGCGGCACGGACATCGAACTGATCGACGACGATGGCGGCGCGATACGCCAGCGCCACCCCGGGTCCCTGCGTATTCAGCACATCCCGCTCGGTGTGGAGGAACGCCCGGGCCAGCCCGATCCTCGCAATGCCCGGCACGTGCTCACCACGCTGGCCGAAGCGGCCGACGGCTGCATGAGCGGGCGTTACGAAGCCGTCGTCACGGCGCCGCTGCAGAAGTCTTCGATCAACGACGCCGGCATCCGCTTCAGCGGGCACACGGAGTTCTTCGCCGAACGCAGCCGCAGCGACGTGGTGATGATGCTGGCCAGCCCCGAACTTCGGGTCGCCCTGGCAACCACGCACCTCCCGCTTGCCGCCGTGCCGGCGACCATTACTGCCGAGTCCCTGACGCGCACGTTGCGCATCGTCCATGCCGAGCTGCGTGACAAGTTCGGCTTCGCGGAGCCTCGTATCGCCGTCCTCGGCTTGAACCCGCACGCTGGCGAAGGCGGGCACCTGGGGCGCGAGGAGCTGGACACGATCATTCCCGTGCTGGAGCGCCTGCGAGCAGAGGGCTTCAAGCTGATCGGCCCTCTCCCGGCCGACACGGCGTTCGTACCGGCCCAGCGCAGCGGCTACGACGCGGTGATCGCCATGTACCACGACCAGGCCTTGCCGGTGCTCAAGAGCGAGGCGTTCGACCGCACGGTGAACCTCACGCTGGGGCTGCCCTTCATTCGTACCTCGGTGGATCACGGCACAGCGCTGGATCTGGCCGGCTCCGGCCGCGCCGATCCATCGAGCCTCATCGCCGCCGCCCGCATGGCGCTGGAACTGGCTGCCCGGCGCGCGGGCCACGCCGGTTGAGCCCGCTTTGTCCCTGGAAGTACCGATGAACGCACGTCCCAAGAAGAGCTTCGGCCAGCATTTCCTTCACGAGAAGCGCTATATCGAGCGCATCGTCAGTTCGATTTCGCCGAAACCCGGAGACGCGGTCGTCGAGATCGGCCCCGGCGAAGGCGCACTGACCCTTCCCCTGCTCGCCGCCGCCGGCCGCATGACGGCCATCGAGCTGGACACCGATCTCATTCCCGACCTGCAGGCGCGGGCCGACGCGGTCGGCGAGCTCCGCATCGTCCACTCGGATGTGCTGAAGGTTGATTTCACTACGCTGGCGCACGAACTCGGCGTCGAGCGCGTGCGCATCGCCGGCAATCTGCCCTACTACATCTCCAGCCCCATCCTGTTCCACTGCGTGGACCACGCTGCGGCCATCCAGGACATGCATTTCATGCTGCAGAAGGAAGTCGTGGACCGGATGGCCGCCGAACCGGGCAGCAAGGTGTATGGACGTCTATCCGTGATGCTGCAGCTGGCCTGCCGGGTGGAGCCGCTCTTCACCGTTCCACCCGGTGCATTCCGGCCGCCACCGAAGGTGGATTCGGCCGTGGTGCGCCTCGTTCCACTCACGCCCGAACAGCGGCACGGTGCCGATCCGGATCGCGTCCACGCCATCGTGAAGGCGGCCTTCGCGCAGCGGCGCAAGACGCTGAGCAACGCGTTGCGCCAACTGATGGACGCCCAGGCGATCGAAGCGGCGGGCATCGACCCCAAGGCTCGCGCGGAAACGCTGGATCCGCTGGACTTCGTCCGGCTCGCCAAGATCGCGCCGGCTGGCTGACGGCATCGCGATGTCGCGGTTCAGGCGCGGGCGTGCAGGCTTGCTTCATGCGCGCCGGCAAGCCTTACAATCGCGCCATGACCGAGAAATCCCCCTACACGATCGACGTGCAGGTCGAAACACGCTTCGTCCCCGACCAGTCCAAGCCCGGTGACAACCGCTACGTCTTCGCCTATACCGTTACGCTCCACAACCGGGGCGACGTGCCCGCGCGCCTGATCGCGCGGCACTGGGTGATCACCGACGCCAACGGCAAGGTGGAGGAAGTACATGGCGAGGGCGTGGTCGGCGAACAGCCATGGATGCGCCCCGGGGACGATTACGAATACACCTCGGGGGCAGTGCTGGAGACCGCCGTGGGCATCATGCAGGGGAGCTATCAGATGCTTGCCGACGACGGCACGCATTTCGAGGCCCCGATCCCTCCCTTCACCCTGTCCATTCCGCGTACCCTGCACTGATGGCTACCTATGCGATCGGCGACGTGCAGGGCTGCCATCCCGAACTGCACCGTCTGCTCGACAAGCTTCGCTTCGATCCGGCCAGCGACCGGCTATGGTTCTGCGGGGACCTGGTGAACCGCGGCGGCCAGTCGCTGGAGACGCTGCGACTCATCCATAGTCTGCGCGACAACGTCGTGCTCACGCTCGGCAACCACGACCTCAGCCTGCTGGCCATCGCCCAGCGCCGGCCCGAGGCGCAGTCGAAGGTGAACCCGGAGCTGCGCGAAGTGCTGTTCGCGGACGATGCGCCGGTACTGTTCGAATGGCTGCGCTCGCAGAAGCTGCTGCATGTGGACGAGACGCTGGGCTGGACCATGGTGCACGCGGGGCTCGCCCCCGTGTGGACCCTGCGGCAAGCGATGCGCTCCGCCCAGGAGGTCGAACGTGAGCTCTCCGGCCCGCGGCACGCGCGCATCCTGAAGAACCTGTTCGGCAATCGGCCAGCGGCCTGGTCGAGCCGGCTGCAGGGCATCGAGCGCCTGCGTGCCTCCATCAACACCTTGACCCGCATGCGCTATTGCGACATCCACGGGCGGATCGACTTCGAGAGCAAAGGGGTCCCGGGCACGCAGAAGCCGGGCATGTATCCCTGGTTCGAAGTGCCGGGTATGAAACGCCGCGAAACGCGCATCGTCTGCGGCCATTGGTCAGCCCTGGGACGCTTCGCCGGACTGGGCATCTATGCTATCGATACCGGTTGCGTATGGGGCGGCAAGCTCACCGCACTTCGGCTGGACAGCGAGGAGCCGGAATACATCACGGTGGATGCCGAGCCGTATCGCACGCGGGTGCCGGGCGGCGATTGAGCTGGCCGAGCCTGACAAAAAAGGCGGCCCTTGGCCGCCTTTTTTCTTGCCCTATCCGCCATCGGCTCAGTTCAGTTGACCATGGCAATGCTTGTATTTCTTGCCCGAACCGCAGGGGCACGGGTCGTTGCGGCCGACCTTGGGACCTTCATTCCCGAGCACCGGCGCGGCGGCGAGGCTGCCAGCAGCGACCGCTTCCGGATCGGCATTCAGCGCTGCCGTCGGCGCGCCGCCGCCACTCGCGTGCATCTGACGCGACAGACGCTCAGCCATGCGCTGCTGCTCGGCCTCCATCGCCGCGACTTCTTCCTCGCTGCGGATACGGATGCGCGCCAGCATCTGGATGACTTCCGTCTTGATGCGCTCGAGCATGCTGGAGAACAGCTCGAACGACTCGCGCTTGAACTCCTGCTTGGGCTGCTTCTGCGCGTAACCGCGCAGGTAGATGCCCTGGCGCAGGTAATCCATGCTGGCCAGGTGCTCCTTCCAGGCGTTGTCCAGCACGCTGAGCATGATGTGCTTCTCGAGCTGGCGCATGGTATCGGCGCCGATCTGCTCTTCCTTGGACTTGAACAGCTGCTCGACTGCGGCGCGGACATGTTCGAGGACGGTGTCCGCGTCGGCTTCGTGCTGCTGCTCGACCCAGTGCTTCAGGTCGAGCGAGAGGCCGAATTCGCTCTCGAGCTCGCGGTCCAGCGACGACAGGTCCCACTGCTCGTCGATGCTGTCGGCCGGCACGTAGCGGCGTACCACTTCGCTCACCACGTCGTCGCGGATGTCGGCGATGGTATCGGCGACGCTGTCCGTCTCCAGCAGTTCGTCGCGCTGCGAATAGATCACCTTGCGCTGGTCATTCGCGACGTCGTCGAATTCCAGCAGGTGCTTGCGGATGTCGAAGTTGTGCTGCTCGACCTTGCGCTGCGCTTTTTCGATCTGCCGGCTGACCATGCGGTCTTCCAGCGCTTCGTTTTCCTTCATGCCGAACATGCGCATCCAGCGGCCGACCCAATCGCCGGCGAAGATGCGCAGGAGATTGTCCTCCAGCGACAGGTAGAAGCGCGACGAACCGGGATCGCCCTGACGACCGGAACGGCCGCGCAGCTGGTTGTCGATGCGGCGGGATTCGTGGCGCTCGGTACCGACGATGTGCAGGCCGCCGGCGGTAAGCACCTGTTCGTGCTTCTTCTTCCATTCGGCCTTGATCTTTTCGCGGTCGGCGTCGGTCGCGGTCTCGGGCAGAGTCGCCAGCGCCGCCTCGAGGCTGCCGCCTAGCACGATGTCGGTACCGCGGCCGGCCATGTTGGTGGCAATGGTGACCGCGCCCGGCGCACCCGCCTGGGCCACGATGTGCGCCTCGCGCTCGTGCTGCTTGGCATTGAGCACTTCGTGCGGAATCTTGGCCTTGTTGAGCAGCTTGGAGAGCAGCTCCGACACCTCGATGGAGGTGGTACCCACCAGCACCGGCTGGCCGCGCTTGTGGCAGTCGAGAATGTCCTCGATCACCGCGTCGTACTTGGCCTGCTGGCCAAGGAAAACCATGTCCGGGTTGTCCTTGCGGATCATCGGCTTGTGGGTGGGAATCACCACCACTTCCAGGCCGTAGATCTGCTGGAACTCGTAAGCTTCCGTGTCCGCCGTACCGGTCATGCCGGCCAGCTTCTTGTACATGCGGAACAGATTCTGGAAGGTGATGGTCGCCAGCGTCTGGTTCTCGCGCTGAATCGGCACCCCCTCCTTCGCCTCGACCGCCTGGTGCAGACCGTCCGACCAGCGGCGGCCTGGCAGGGTGCGGCCAGTGAATTCGTCCACGATCACCACTTCGCCGTCGCGGACGATGTAATCCACGTCACGGTGGTAAATGGCGTTGGCGCGCAGCGCGGCGTTCAGATGGTGGACCACCGCCAGGTTCTTGGAATCGTACAGGCCGCTGTCCGCGTCGATCGCGCCGACCTCACGCAGCAGCTCCTCGGCGTGCGACATGCCCTCTTCCGAGAGATGCACCTGCTTCTGTTTCTCGTCGACCCAGTAGTCGCCCGCCGCGTCTTCCTTCTCCTGGCGGATCATCTTCGGGACGATCTTGTTCACCGCGATGTACAACTGCGGCGAATCTTCGGCCGGGCCGGAGATGATCAGCGGGGTGCGGGCTTCATCGATCAGGATCGAGTCCACCTCGTCGACGATGGCGTAATGCAGGCCGCGCTGGTAGCGCTGCTCCTTGCTGGACGCCATGTTGTCGCGCAGATAATCAAAGCCGAACTCGTTATTCGTGCCGTACGTGATGTCGGCGGCGTAGGCCTCGCCCTTGTCAGCGTGGTTCATGCCGGGCCACACGACGCCCACGGTGAGGCCGAGGAAGTTGTACAGCCGGCCCATCTGGGCCGAGTCGCGGCGGGCGAGGTAGTCGTTCACGGTGACCACGTGCACGCCCTTGCCTTCCAGCGCGTTGAGATACACCGGCAAGGTCGCGACCAGGGTCTTGCCCTCGCCGGTGCGCATTTCGGCGATCCGGCCGGAATGCAGCACCATGCCGCCGATCATCTGCACGTCGTAGTGGCGCATGCCGAGCACGCGCTTGGCGCCTTCGCGCACGGTGGCAAACGCCTCGGGCAGGACCTTGTCGAGAGACTCACCGCCGGCGATGCGCTGCTTGAACTCGTCGGTCTTCGCGCGCAGCTCGGCGTCGCTCAATTTTTCGAACTCGGGCTCGAGCGCGTTGATGCGCGCGACAGACTTGGAAAGCTGCCGCAGCACGCGGTCGTTGCGGCTACCAAAAAGGCTGGTCAGGGCGCGATTGAGCATCGATCTTCCGGATCCTGGAGGCGTAGGCGTCCGCCGCAAAAGGGAGGCGGGACGAAAGGAATGGATGATACAAGGGTCGCCGGGCGATCCCCAAACGAAGACCGGCCGGGGGTGACCCGGCCGGACGGCTTTATGAGGTCCGCAATCTCCTGCGACCGCCCCGTCACCCTTCCCGATTAGCTTGTCTGGCGGCTCTGCCCGGGTGTTTCAAGGGGATGCGACAGGCACGGTCGTCAACGATGGTTGCGGACATAGGCGAGGGGATTGACCACGTTGCCCTTGTACCAGACCTCGAAATGAACGTGAGAGCCCGTGGAGCGGCCCGTCGAGCCGGCCTTGGCGATCACGTCGCCTACATGGATGCGCTGCCCTGGCCGCACCACGAGCAGGCTGTTGTGCGCATAACGGGTCATGTAGCCGTTGCCGTGGTCGATCTCGATCACGTCGCCATAGCCGCTGCGGACGCCAGCGAAGGTCACCATGCCCTCGGCGACCGCGCGTACGGGCGTTCCGGTCGGCGTCGAGATATCCAGGCCGGTGTGATAAGCCGCATGACCGCTGAAGGGGTCGGGCCGGCCACCGAAGTAGGACGAGATATAGCCCTCGACCGGCATGCCGGTGGGCTTGAGGTTGGATTCGATCTTGGCGTCGAGCAGCAGGCTTTGCAGGGCGGAGAGCTGCGCCTGCTGGCTGTCGAAGCGGGAGGCCAGTTGATCGATCCCCGCATCCAGCGCCTGCGGCAAGGCATAGGCGCTGTCGGCCGTGTCTTCGACACCGCCGACGGCGGGTTGCTCGTCGAAGTTGAATTCGGTGCTATCGAGCTTGCCCATCTGGGCCAAGCGCTCGCCCAGCGCATTGAGCCGGGTGGACTGGGCCTGCAATTGGCCCAGCTTGGTCGCCAAGGCATCGATCTCGCGCTGCGCATCCTTGCGGACGTCGCCCAGTTGCGCGTTCTGCTTCGACACCTGCTGATGGAGCCGGGTGATTTCGGCCAAGGCACGATCACGTGGACTTGCCACCGCCAATGCCAAAGTAGCCCCCAGTCCTGCACATGCAAGCACGGCGGCCGTGGTCATCGCGATCAGTCGATAGCGCAAGCGCCGATCGGCGAGATTGAAGGTTTTCGGCACCCGCTTGGTGCGTGAGACGAGTATGATCTGCATGTTTTTCCACGTCGAAGATGTCGGCACCCATGCAGCGCGACGTTCCCAACGCTTCCCGCCGCACCGGATCAGGACCGAAATCCCTTACCGAATGTGGCCCTTTCACTACACTGGCTCGCAAGGCCAGTGAGCTGGAGGCGTTAGACCGCGCGCTGCGCCAGACGCTGCCGTCACCGCTCCGCGAACAGGTCAGGTTTGCCAACCTGCGCGACAGCCGTCTTGTGTTCCTGGCTCCTTCGCCGGCGGTGGCGTCGAGGCTGCGGCTTATGCAGACGCAAATCCTCGCTGCCGCGCACGCGGTAGGCGTGCGCGCCGGATACCTCACCGTGAAAGTGGCCCCCCTACCGCCGGCCGAAACCGTGCCGGATCGGTCAAAACCGCTTTCGCCTGCTGCCGCAAACCATTTGAAGGCCGCGGCAATCTCTGTAACAGACACCGAATTGCAGCGTCTGTTCCTTGAGCTGGCGTCCATCGCCGAAACTTCTGGTTCCCGGAACAAGTCGGGCGAGTAACTTCGACCCGCCTTCCCTGCCCCATCGAGCCGCCCCGTGTCCGAGGGCCACCGCTATCCCCGTGCCCCGAATTGGCGGTGACGGGTTTATAGCATGCCCCTCGAGCCCCGAAAGACGTTGACATCTTCGTTACGTGAATCGTGGCAGGGCGAAGGGGCGAGGTATATCACAAAACGAACGGCCGCGTCCCGGAGGACGCGGCCGTTCAGTTTGTTCATGTTTGCTGGACGGGACTGAGCTTCAGATCGCCTGGGCGGGATGCGCGTAGGAGATCGGGGCCGTTGCGGGATCGTCCTGGTAGCTGACCTCTTCCCATGCGGACGCATCCGCCATGAGAGTGCGAAGCAGCTTGTTGTTGAGCTCATGACCCGACTTGTGCGCGTAGTAAGCGCCGATCAGGCTGTGGCCCAGCAGATAGAGGTCGCCGATCGCGTCCAGGATCTTGTGCTTGACGAACTCGTCCTCGTAGCGAAGACCGTCTTCGTTGAGCACGCGGTAATCGTCCAGCACCACGGCGTTGTCCATGGAACCGCCGAGCGCCAGGTTGTGCTCGCGCAGCATCTCGATGTCGCGCATGAAGCCGAATGTGCGCGCACGGCTCACTTCCTTCACGAACGAGGTGGTGGAGAAATCGATCTCCGCCCGCGAGGTGCGCTTGCTGATGATCGGGTGGTTGAACTCGATCGAGAAGCCGACCTTGAAGCCTTCAAAGGGTTCGAAGCTGGCCCACTTGTCGCCGTCCTGCACCTTCACCGGCTTCTTGATGCGAATGAAGCGCTTGGCGACGCTCTGCTCTTCGATACCGGCAGACTGCAGCAGGAACACGAAGGGACCCGCGCTGCCATCCATGATCGGCACTTCCGGGGCCGACAGATCGACATAGGCATTGTCGATGCCCAGGCCGGCCATCGCGGAGAGAAGATGCTCCACCGTCGAAACGCGCACATCGCCGTTGACCAGCGTGGTCGACAGGCGCGTGTCGCCGACGTTGTCTGGGCGCGCGGCGATTTCGACCGGCGGGTTCAGATCGGTGCGACGGAACACGATGCCCGTATTGGGCGCGGCGGGGCGGAGCGTCATATAGACCTTGTCGCCGGTATGCAGACCGACGCCGGTGGCCCGGATGATGTTCTTGAGCGTACGCTGCTTGATCATTTTTTTGGTACCTGCAAGGGGCAGCAGCCAACAGGAGACGGATGCTAACACAGTCTTAACCACTGAAAAAAGCAAACCGGCCCGTACAGTCTGTTCACGCTTTCATCCTTTCTTCATCCTTGAAAAAAGTCGGCGGCGGCTCAGACGAGGAAATACCTCAATTCCGTCAACAAGTTAGGTCGACACGACACCCCGCGCCGGGACGGGAATCCGGCGGCGAGGCGTCGGACCGGACCAGGGCACGGATGCCCTAGCCAGTCATGCGTCATCCCAGACGCACAGTCCTGTCATGTTCCTCCAGGAGCACGCAGACCGGCGCCAGTCCCCTCCTCCGCCAACGGCGGAGGAACGCACAAGCGGGCAACTTTGCAGCAGCCGCCAGGCGCGTTATGTGACTGACAAGTCAATCTGACGTTTGTTCACTCCTTTTTGAACATTTTTTTCTCAATCGGCCTGACGGCGCAGGAAGGCCGGGATATCCAGGTAGTCGAAGCTCGGGTCGGCGCTCTTGGCCGGGCCACCCTCGCCGCGGACCGGGCCCGGAACGGCATCCGGCTGCGCATAGTCGACCACTTCATTGCCCGTGCCCGTACGCAGCACGACCGGGCGCGGCCGCTGACGCATCTCGACCTGCTGGGGGGCGACCGTACGCTGAGGCTGGCGCGACACCGCGCGGTTGAGGCCCGTGGCCACGACGGTGACGCGCACATCGTCCTGCATTTCGGGGTCGAGCGAGGTGCCGATCACGACGGTGGCGTCTTCGCTGGCGAAGTCGTGGATGACGCGGCCGATCTCGTCGAACTCGCGCATGGTCAGGTTCGGGCCGGCGGTGACGTTCACCAGGATGCCGCAGGCGCCGTTGAGGTTGACGTCTTCCAGCAGCGGGTTGTTGATGGCGGCCTCGGCGGCGGCCTGCGCGCGGTCGTCGCCGCGGGCGGTGCCCGAGCCCATCATCGCCATGCCCATCTCGGACATCACGGTGCGCACGTCGGCGAAGTCGACGTTGATCAGGCCCGGGGCCGTGATCAGGTCGGCGATGCCCTGCACCGCGCCCAGCAGCACGTCATTCGCGGCCTTGAAGGCGTTCAGGAGCGTGACCTCGCGGCCAAGCACCGACAACAGCTTCTCATTCGGCACGGTGATCAGCGAATCCACGTGCTGAGACAAGTCCTCGATGCCCTTCATGGCCACCTGCATGCGGCGGCGACCTTCGAAGGGGAACGGCTTGGTCACCACGGCCACGGTCAGGATGCCCTTCTCCTTGGCGAGCTGAGCCACCACCGGCGCCGCGCCGGTACCGGTGCCGCCGCCCATGCCGGCGGTGATGAACACCATGTCCGCGCCCTCGAGCATCTCTTCGATGCGCTCGCGGTCTTCCAGCGCGGCCTGGCGGCCTACTTCGGGGTTGGCGCCCGCGCCCAGGCCCTTGGTGACATTGGCGCCGAGCTGCAGGTGGGTGCGCGAGCCACAGCTCTTCATGGCTTGCGCGTCGGTGTTGGCGACGACGAATTCGACGCCTTCGATGTTGGCGTTGAGCATGTGGGCCACGGCATTGCCACCGCCGCCGCCCACGCCGACGACCTTGATGACTGCGTTAGGTGCGAGTTTTTCGACCAGTTCAAACATTTCCCGTCCTCCGTAGAGCTTTCGTTGTCGTTGTAGCCCCGGGCGCCGCTCCTGCGACCCCGGGGTGGTGGGTGACCTCCCGTCACCCGCGGCGGCGCCTCCTGCGCCACCCATCCATCAACCGGAAAGGCCTTTCGGCCCACCCGGTCAGAAGTTCTTCGCCAGCCAGCCGCGCAGCCGCTCCACCAAGCCGCCGACGCTGCCGCCGGAAGCGCCGCCCCCACGCATGCCGCCCGAACGCGCGCCATGCAGCAGCAGGCCCACGCCGGTCGAATGCATCGGGTTGGAGACGACCTCGCCGAGGCCGGTGACGTGCTGCGGCACGCCGATGCGCACCATCTTGTGGAAGATCTCTTCGGCCAGCTCCAGCGCGCCCTCCATGCGAGAGGCGCCACCGGTCAGCACGACGCCGGCCGCCACCAGGCTCTCGTAGCCGGAGCGGCGCAGCTCGTCCTGCACCATTTCGAAGATCTCCTCGTAGCGCGCCTGCACGCTCTGCGCGAGCGACTGGCGCGCCAGCCGGCGCGGCGGGCGATCGCCCACGCTGGGGACCTGGATGGTCTCCTCAGCATGCGCGAGCTGCGCCAGCGCGCAGGCGTACTTGATCTTGATCTCTTCCGCATGCGCAGTCGGGGTGTGCACGCCGTAAGCAATGTCATTAGTCACCTGGTCGCCACCCACCGGCAGTGACTTGGTGTAGCGGATCGAACCCTGCGTATAGATGGCGATGTCGGTCGTGCCGGCGCCGATGTCCACCAGGCAGACGCCCAGCT
The DNA here is from genome assembly GCF_031954525.1 of Dyella sp. BiH032. Classification (NCBI taxonomy): domain Bacteria; kingdom Pseudomonadati; phylum Pseudomonadota; class Gammaproteobacteria; order Lysobacterales; family Rhodanobacteraceae; genus Dyella; species Dyella sp. BiH032. The sequence continues at coordinate 1,158,533 of NZ_CP134867.1, read as the reverse complement.
CGCGCTCGTCGTCCGTCAGCACGGACTTGGCGCTGGCCACGGAGGACGGCACCAGTTCGTCCACGGTCAGGCCGCAGCGCTGGATGCACTTGCTGATGTTCTGCACCGCCGCGGCCGCGCCCGTCACCAGATGCACGCTGGCCTCCAGGCGCACGCCGCTCATGCCTACCGGCGAGCGGATGCCGTCCTGTCCATCGATGCGGTATTCCTGCGACTCCTTATAGAGAACCTTGCGGTCCGCCGGGATCGCCACCGCGCTGGCAGCCTCCAGCACCTGATCCAGATCGCCGGGCGTGACCTCGCGGTCGCGGATCGCGGCGGTGCCGTGGGAATTCTTGGTCTCCAGGTGGCTTCCCGAGATCGAGGCATAGACCGAGCGGATATCGCAGCCGGCCATCAGCTCGGCCTCTTCCACGGCGCGCTGGATCGAGTGCACGGTCGACTCGATGTCCACCACTGAGCCGCGCTTGAGTCCGCGCGACACGTGCGTGCCGATGCCGATCACTTCGATCGGCTCGCCCGGCTCGTACTCGCCCACGATGGCCACCACTTTCGAGGTGCCGATGTCGAGGCCGACGACCAGTTGCTTGTCGTTGCGGGTTTTCATGTGCTGGGCGTGCCTTTGGTGGTGACGGCGGCCGGCGCTTGCGACGGCGGCCATCGCACGGCGAATCCGTTGGTATAGCGAAGATCGGCGTAGGCGAAGCCTTCGGGGCGGTTCGCCATGATTTGCGGGTAGACGTCCAGGAAACGCCGCAGCCGGCGTCCCGCCTGGTCGCGGTCGCCGAGCACGATCTGTGCGCCGGTCGATGTGGTCAGGCTCCAGCTGCCGCGCTCGCTCAACGACACGCCGGTGATCTTCAGGCGCGTGCTGCCGAAGGCCTTCTGCGTTTCCGCATAGAAGCTCACCACCTCGGCCAGGCGCGCATCCGGCCCGTGCAGATTGGGCAGGTTGTCGATGCCATCGGCACCGGGCGCATCGAACACCAGGCCTTGGCGGCTGATCAGCTGCTTGTCGTTCCAGCGTGCGAACGGCTGGCGCTCGTAGATGCGCAGGATCAGGGTATCCGGCCAGCGCTTGCGTGCCTCGACCGACTCCACCCACGGCAGCGCGGCCACGGCCTTCTGTACTGCATCCAGGTCCAGCGCGAAGAAACCTTTGCCGAGACGCGGCAGCACGGCGGCGCGGATGTCGTCCGCGCCCACATGCTTGAACTCGGCCTGCACCGTCAGCTGGGTCACTGGCCAGCGATTGGCCGCGAACCATCCGCGCAGCACGCCGACGATCGGCAGCGCCACGAGCGCGATGGCGAGACACCAGGCAACGAGGCGGATGGCTCCCCTCACACGCCCTCCCGGAAGCTCGTCTCGAGCACGCGCCAGCACAGCGTCTCGTAGTCGATCCCGACCACTTTCGCCGCCTTGGGCACCAGCGAGTGCGAAGTCATGCCGGGGGCGGTGTTCACCTCCAGCAACCAGTTGCGGCCCTGCTTGTCGCGCATGATGTCCACACGACCCCAGCCGCTGCAGGCGAGCGCATCGAAGGCCTTGAGCGCCAGCGCCTGCATGTCCCGCTCGGCGTCGCCGCTCAGGCCGGGGCACAGGTATTGGGTGTCCTCGGCGATGTACTTGGCGTTGTAGTCGTAGTACTCGCCCTTCGGCACGATCTTGATGGTGGGCAGCACGTCGCGGCCCAGGATGCCGACGGTGAACTCGCCGCCCTCGCTGGCGTCGCCTTCGATCAGCGTCTCCATGAGCAAGTCGCCCGGAGAGCGGCGAGCCAGCTCCACCGCGGCATCCAGGTCTTGCTCGTCGAACACCCGCGTCACGCCGACGCTCGATCCCTCCCAGGCGGGCTTCACCACCAGCGGAAACCCGATCTCGCGCGCCGCGGCATGCACATCGGCGCCGGGCGGCAGCGCCTTGAAGCGAGGCGTCGGCAGGCCGAGCGCCTGCCACACCAGCTTGGCGCGGATCTTGTCCAAGGACAGCGCCGAACCGAGTACACCGGAACCGGTGAACGGGACGCGCAACGACTGCAGCGCGCCCTGCAGCTCGCCGTTCTCGCCACCACCGCCGTGGAGAATGTTGAACACGCGCGCGAAATGACCGGCGCGAACCGCATCCAGCAATGCCGGGATGCCATCGATGGCCTCTGCGTCCACGCCACGCGCGCGCAACGCCTTCAGCACGCCATCGCCCGAATTGAGGGATACCTCGCGTTCCGCGGAGCTGCCGCCCATCACGACGGCGACGCGGCCGAACTGTGCGGGATCGGCGATGGGTTTGGACACGTCGTTCTTCGTCACTTCTTGGTCCTCAGGTTGCCGGCCAGCGCCAGCTCCACCGCCGCCGCGCCGATGTCGCCGGCGCCGAGCAACAGCAACAGGTCGCCGTCGCGCAGCAGCGCCGGCAGCGTTTCCTTCAGTTCGCGCGGATGATCGACCAGCACCGGATCGACCTTGCCGCGCGCACGCACCGCGCGCGCAAGCGCACGACCGTCCGCGCCAGCGATCGGCGCTTCGCCAGCCGGATAGATGTCGGTGAGCACCAGCACGTCCACATCGCTCAGCACGTTGGCGAAGTCGTCCAACAAATCGCGGGTACGGCTATAGCGGTGCGGCTGGAAAGCCACCACCAGGCGGCGATCCGGCCAACCGCCGCGAGCCGCGGCAAATACCGCCGCCAGCTCGCGCGGATGGTGGCCATAGTCGTCCACCAGGAGCGCGGTGCCTTTATCCAGCGCGATTTCGCCGCGGCGATGGAAGCGCCGGCCCACGCCCTCGAACTTCTGCAGCGCGCGTGCGATGGCTTCGGCTTCCACGCCCAACTGCCAGCCGATGGATGCGGCGGCCAGTGCGTTGAGTACGTTGTGGCGTCCCGGCAGATTCAGCTTCACATGCAACGCATCCTTCCTGCCCGGCAGCCACAGGTCGAAGTGCATCTCGAAACCGTGCTGGGTCAGGTTGCTGGCACGCACGTCCGCATCCTGTGCGTCGATGCCGTAGGTCATCACGCGGCGCGTGGTGCTCCTGGCCAGTGCGGCGACCTCGGGATCGTCCACGCAAAGCACCGCGAGGCCGTAGAACGGCAGGCGGTGCAGGAAATCCGCGAACGCCTTCTTCACCAGCGCAAAGTCGCCCTGGTAGTTCTCCAGATGGTCCGCATCGATATTGGTGACCGCGGCCACCACCGGCGACAGCATCAGGAAGGAGCCGTCCGACTCGTCGGCCTCCGCCACCAGGTACTGGCCTGTGCCCAATCGCGCATTGGCGCCGGCTGCATTGAGCTGGCCGCCGATGACGAAAGTCGGGTCGTAGTTGGCCTCCGCCAGGACGCTGGCGGTGAGGCTGGTCGTCGTGGTCTTGCCATGCGTACCGGCGATGGCGATGCCTCGGCGGAAGCGCATCAGTTCGCCCAGCATCTCCGCACGCGGCACGACCGGAATGCGCGCCGCGCGGGCGGCGACCAGTTCCGGGTTGTCCTGGCGGATCGCACTGGAGGTGACCACCACATCGGCGTCGCCGACGTGCTCGGCGGCATGGCCGACGTGCACCACGATGCCCAGGCCGGCAAGGCGCTGCGCCGTCGGCGAATTCGACTTGTCGGAGCCGGACACGGCATAACCGAGGTTGTGCAGCACTTCGGCGATACCGCTCATGCCCACGCCGCCGATGCCGATGAAATGCACCCGGCGGAAGGTGGTCATGAGGTCTTCATGGGCCAGCAGGCGACGCGGCGTCATGCGCGCACCTCCAGGCAGGCACGGGCGATCACCGCCGCGGCATCGGGCTTGGCCAGCGTGCGTGCGGCCTCGGCCATGGCGCGCATGCGCGGGCGATCGTTCAACAGCGCATCCAGGCGCTGGGCAAACTGCTGTACGTCCAAATCACGTTCCTGTACGACTTCGGCCGCACCCGCGGCCACCATGGCCTCGGCGTTGCGGGTCTGGTGGTCATCCACCGCATGGGGAAAAGGCAGGAGCACCGCGCCGAGACCGGCGGCGGTGAGTTCGGCCACGGTCAGCGCGCCGGCGCGGCACACGGCGAGGTCGGCCCAGGCATAAGCGCCGGCCATGTCTTCGATGAATGGCACGATCTGCGCATCGACGCAGGCTTTCGCATACGCCTCGCGCGCCTCGTCGAGACCGCGGCTGCCGCACTGATGCAGCACTTCCGGACGCCGGTCCGCCGGTAGCTGAGCCAGGGCCTGCGGCAGCGCCAGATTGAGCGCGCGGGCCCCGAGGCTCCCGCCCAGTACCAGCAGGCGCGCGCTGCCCGCACGATCGGCCATGCGGACGGAAGGCGCCGGCAAGGCGGCGATCGTTTCGCGCACCGGATTGCCCACCCACTCGGCGCCCGGCATCGCGTCGCTGAAACCGGCGAGAACGCGGCGCGCATGCGCAGCCAGCTTGCGGTTGGTGAACCCGGCGACGCGATTCTGCTCGTGCACCAGCAATGGCTTGCGCAGCAGCCACGCCGCGATGCCGCCGGGACCGGCCACGTAGCCGCCCATCGACAACACGCTGCGCGGCTTCACCGAACTGACGACCCGCAGCGAAGCGAACAGCGCGCGCGCCAGCATGAGCGGAGCCATCAGCCGCGTCTTGATGCCCTTGCCGCGCAGCCCGCCCACCGGCACGGTACGCAACGGCACGCCGTGCGCCGGCACGACCTTGGTTTCCATGCCGCCATCGGCGCCCAGCCACACCACCGGCACGCCCTGCGCGCGCAGCGTCTCGGCCACGGCCAGGCCGGGGAAGATGTGGCCGCCGGTACCGCCGGCCATGATCAGCACGGGAGCCTGTGCCGAGCTCATGCGGTCACCGCCTCGCGTTCGCGCGCGCCGGCAGCCGCATTCGCGTCGGCCACGGCCATGGCCGGCATGCGCGTCGCCATCTGGCGCGCATCCATGGCGCGGTTGATCTCGTAAGTGGCTCGCAGCAGCACGCCCGCCATCGCGCAGGTGAGCACCATGGACGAGCCGCCGTAACTGATCAGCGGCAGGGTCAGCCCCTTGGTGGGCAGCGCGCCGAGGTTCACGCCGATCGACACCATGGTCTGCAGGCCGATCATCAGCGAGATGCCGAACGCCACGTAGCCAGCAAAACGCTGGCCCAGCTCCACGCCCTTCAGGCCGAGGTACAGGCCGCGGCCGACGGCGAGCGCGAACAGGCACATCACGCCCAGGATGCCGGCCAAGCCGAGTTCCTCGGAGATCACCGCGAAGATGAAGTCGGTGTGCGCCTCGGGCAGGTAAGAGAGCTTCAGCACGCTGGAACCCAACCCCACCCCGGTCCACTCGCCGCGGCCGATCGCCATCAGCGACTGGGTCAGCTGGAAGCCATCGTTGAAGGGATCCTTCCAGGGATCCATGAACGAGGTCAGGCGCTTCATGCGATAGCTCTCGCTGGTGGCGGCGATCGCCAGCAGCGGCATCAGCGGAAGGCCCATGCCGAACAGGAAGATCGGCCGCGCGCCGCCCAGCCAGACCATCGCGATGGTCACCGCGATGACCAGCGTCGCGGAGCCGAAGTCCGGCTGCGCCAGCAGCAGCAGCACCATGATGCCGGCCACCATGATCGGCTTGAGCAGCCCCAGGAAGCGCGTCTCCACGCTCTCGCGATGCCGCACCAGATAGCTGGCGATGTAGACGACCAGAATCAGCTTCACGGCCTCCACGGGCTGGAAACTCGTGACGATCAGGTTCAACCAGCGGCGCGCGCCGTTCAAGCGCATGCCGATGAACGGCAGGAACACGGCCAGCAGCAGGATGAAAGCCACCAGCATCAGCAGGAAGGCGTTCTTCTCCAGCACCTTCAGCTCGGTGCGCATCGCCACGCCGGCCAGCACCAGGCCCATGCCCAGGAACATCAGGTGCTTCTTGAGGAAGTAGAACGCACCCAGATGCTGGCTGTCCGCCACGGCGATGGAGCTGGAGGTGATCATCACCAGTCCCACACACGCCAGGCCGACGAGCGCGATCAGCAGCGGCAGGTCGAAACTGCCCCGCGGTCCCTGTCGTCGTTTGGCCTGGGTGGCGTCGAACAGCATCAGCGCACCTTCAACGTGGCAAGGCCGATCAGCACCAGCACGACGCTGATGATCCAGAAACGCACGATCACCCGAGGCTCGGGCCAACCCTTCAGTTCGAAATGATGGTGAATCGGCGCCATGCGGAAAATGCGCTTGCCGGTGAGCTTGAAACTGGCCACCTGCAGCATCACCGACACGGTTTCCATCACGAACACGCCGCCCATGATCAGCAGCACGATTTCCTGGCGGACGATCACCGCGATCGTGGCGAGTGCCGCGCCGATCGCCAGCGCGCCGACGTCACCCATGAACACCTGGGCGGGGTAGGTGTTGAACCATAGAAATCCGAGGCCCGCACCGGACAGCGCGCCGCAGAAGATCGCCAGCTCGCCCGCGCCAGGTATCGACGGTATGCCGAGGTATTCGGAGAACACCCGGTTGCCCGCCAGATAGGCGAAGACGCCGAGTGCGCCCGATACGAGCACGGTCGGCATGATCGCCAGGCCATCCAGGCCGTCGGTGAGATTCACCGCGTTGGAGAAGCCGACGATCATGAAATAGGTCAGTATCACGAAGAACAGGCCCAGCGGCACCGCCACCTGCTTGAACAGCGGGACGAAGAGCGCGGTTTCGGCCACTTCCTTCGCGCACACCGGCGTGGTGGCCGGCGGCTCGGTGGTCAGGTGGCTACCCAGCGTGGACGTCGCCGTCTCGACGTGTTGCACCACCGCCGGCACCAGCTTCACGCATGGCGGCGGCGTGGTCGGCGCGGTGAAGTACAGAAACAGCGCGGCGATCAGACCGAACACGGACTGCCAGAAGTACTTCCAGCGCGAGGCCAGGCCGCGGCTGTCCTTCAGCACCAGCTTTTTGTAGTCGTCATAGAAGCCGATTACGCCGAAGCTGAGCAGCACCGCCAGCACCACCCACACATAGCGATTGTGCAGATCGGCCCACAGCAGGGTGGCGATGGCCACGGCCAGCAGGATCATCACCCCGCCCATGGTGGGCGTACCCGCCTTGGAAAGATGGGTCTGCGGGCCGTCCTTGCGTACCACCTGGCCGGCCTTCAGCGCCGCCAGCTTGCGGATCAGCGCAGGGCCGAACAGCAGCGACATGGAGAGCGCGGTCAGCGCGGCCATGATGGTGCGGAAGGTGATGTACTGAAACAGATGCAGCGCCGTGAAGTGGCGCGCCATCCAATCTGCGAGTTCAAGCAGCATGGAATGCGCCCTCCTCCGGCCGGTCGTTGCGAAGCGCGGCGACCACCTGTTCCATGCCCGCCGAGCGCGAGCCCTTGACCAGGCAGGTGACGCCACCGTGTAGGTGTTTCTTCAAGGACGCCACCAGCGCCGCCTTGTCCGGGTGATGCTCGCCTTGCGCGCCGAACGCCGCGACGGTGGCGGCGCTCAGCGGGCCCACCGCGAACAGGCGATCGATCCCACGCTCCTTCGCGCGCTTGCCGATTCCCGCATGCAGGTCCTTGGCGCCTGGGCCCAGCTCAGCCATGTCGCCCAGCACCAGCCAGCGCTCGTGCCCGTCGCCGTGAGGCGCCAGGGCCAGCGTGTCGATGGCCGCCCCGACCGACCCCGGGTTGGCGTTGTAGCTGTCGTCGATCAGCGTCCAGCCCCCCGGCATGCGCTCCAGCTTCAAACGGCCGGCGACACCGGGAACCTGCTCCAGCCCTTCGACGATCGTCTCGAGCGGCACCTCGAGCGCGAGCGCGATCGAGGCCGCGGCCAGCGCGTTGGCGACGTTGTGGCGGCCGGCCAGCGGCAGGTCCACCTCGGCATCGCCGACCGGCGTGCTCAGCACGAAACGCGAGCCGTCCACGCCCAGTTCGACGATGTCCGCGCCGATATCGGCCTTGTGCTCCAGGCCGAAGCGAAGCTGGTGCCGTCCGGCAGCCAGGCCGGCGAAGAAGCTGGCGAACGCGTCGTCGGCGTTGATCACCGCCACGCCGTCCACCGGCAGCGCCTGGTACAGCGCGCCCTTGGTCTCGGCTACACCCTCGACGCTGCCCATGCGCTCCAGATGCGCGGGCGCGATGGTGTTGACCAGACCGATGTCCGGGCGCGCGATGCCCGCCAGGTAGGCGATATCGCCCGGTTTGCCCGCGCCCATCTCGAGCACCGCGTACTCCGCGTCCTGCGGCATCGCCAGCAGGGTCAGCGGCAGGCCGAGCTCGTTGTTGTAGTTGCCGGCGTTGACGTGCGTGCGGCCATGGCGCGACAGGATCGAGGCAGCCAGTGTCTTGACGGTGGTCTTGCCGTTGGAGCCGGTGATGCCGACCACCCGCACGTTGCTCTGCGCACGCACCGCGCTGGCCAAGTCGCCCAGCGCCAGCTGCGTATCGTTGACCACGACCTGCGGGATGGGCGCGTCCACCTTGCGCTCGACCAGCGCCGCAATGGCTCCATTGGCGGCGGCCTGCACGAGGAAATCGTGGCCGTCGACGCGCTCGCCCTTGAGCGCGACGAACAGATCGCCCGCCTTCAACTTGCGCGTGTCGATGCCGACCCCCGCGACCTCGACGTCGGCGCCATGAAGATCCCCGCGGGTCCACAGGGCAATGGCGGTCAAACGCATCATGCATGCACCTCCAGCGCTGCACGAGCGACTGCAAGATCATCGAACGGGCGCTTGCCGGAAGCGCCCTCCTGGTAAGTTTCGTGGCCCTTGCCGGCGATCAGCACCACATCGCCCGGCTTGGCGATCCGCAATGCCTCGGCGATTGCCAGGGCGCGATCGCGCTGGATCACGGCATGATCCGGGCGGCTAAAGCCCGTCATGATCTGCGCCACGATGGCGTCGCCGTCCTCGCCGCGAGGATTGTCGTCGGTGACGATGGCGACGTCGGCCAACCGTTCGGCGATCGCGCCCATCAATGGGCGCTTGCCCGCGTCGCGCTCGCCGCCGCAGCCGAAGACGCAGATCAACCGGCCGTCGCAGTGCGCGCGCACGGCATGCAGCGACTGCTCCAGCGCGTCGGGCGTGTGTGCATAGTCGACCACCACCAGCGGCTGGCCGTGATGGCCGCCGAGCCGGCTCATGCGCCCGTTCACGGGATGCAGCGCGGCTACCGCGTCGACGATCCGGTCGAAGGATTCACCCAGCGCGCCCAGCACCGCCACGACGGCGAGCAGGTTGTCGACATTGAAGCGGCCGATCAGATGAGTCTGTACCGGGCGCGAACCCCACGGCGTGTGCAAGTCGAAGCGCAGCCCCTCGGCGGAGGTGAGGATGTTGCCCGCGCGGATGTCCGACGCCAGGTCGCCCGCGGCGCTCACGCGCAATTTGCGGACCCGCTCCGGCGTACGCCCGAGCAGCTCCCGGCCGAAGGCGTCGTCGACGTTGATGACCGCGTGCGTCAGCGTCGGCCACGCGAACAGCTTGGCCTTGGCATTGCCATAGGCCTCCATGCTGCCGTGGTAGTCGAGATGGTCGCGGGTGAGGTTGGTGAATACCGCGGTACCGAACGCGACGGCGCCGACACGCCCCTGTTCGAGCGCATGCGAGGACACTTCCATCGCGACGTGCGTCGCCCCCTGAGCACGGAACGAGGCCAGCAACTCCTGCACGTGGATGGCGTCGGGCGTGGTGCGCTCGCCCTCCTCGACTTGGCCGTGCAAGCCCGCGCCGAGCGTGCCGATGGTGGCCGAACGGTGCCCAAGGTGATGCAGTGCCTGCGCCATCAATTGCACGGTGGAGGTCTTGCCATTGGTCCCGGTGACGCCGACGACGTGCAGCGCCTCCGACGGGCGACCGTAGAAACGCGAGGCGATTTCGCCGACCTGCGCGTGCAGATGATCGATCCAGATCACCGGAACGCCGAGCGGCGGCGCCTCGCCGGCCGGCGCTTCCGCCAGCACCACGCGCGCGCCGCGCTCGACCGCGCCGGCGGCGAATTCGATGCCGTGGCCGCGGGTCCCGCGCAGGGCGAAGAAGGCGTCGCCGGCGCGCACGCGGCGCGAATCGAGCGACAGGCCCGAAACGATGATATCGCCGGCACCCGGGGCGTCGGCGATACCTTGGAGAAGCTGATCCAGGCGCAGGCTCATGGGGTCGCTCCTTCGACCGGCGCGTCCTCGACCACCGGCGCGTCCGGCGGCTTGCTGCCGACCAGCCCGTTGTTGCCCTGCAACGGACCGCCGACATACCAGCGCCCGATGTTGTCGGGGGGCACGTCCAGCAGGCGCAGCGCGCCATCCATCACCTTGGCGAATACCGGCGCGGACACCAGGCCGCCGTAGTAGCTGCCCTTTTTCGGATCGTCGATCACCACCACCGCGGCCAGGCGCGGATTGCTCGCCGGCACGATGCCGGCGAAGGCGGCGCTGTAGTTGTTCTTGGCGTAGCCGCCAGCCTGAGCCTTATGCGCCGTACCGGTCTTGCCCGCCACCGCGTAGTTGGCGATCCACGCGTAGGGCGCTGCCGTACCGCCGGGCTGCGTAGTGGATTCCAGCATCGTCACGAGCTTGCGCGCGATTTCCGGCGCGATGATCTGCTTGGTCTCGCCCGCGGCCCCTTTCACGAACGAAGGCTCGTGCATCAGCCCGCCGTCGCCGATGGTGGCGTAGGCGTTGGCCAGCTGAAGAGCGGTGACGTTCAGGCCATAGCCATAGGCCATGATCGCCTTTTCCAGCGGACGCCAGTCGCGGCCGACCTTCAGGTAGCCGGAGGCCTCGCCCGGAAAGCCGCTGTTGGTGCTGTTGCCGAAGCCGAACGCGCGGTACGTGTCGTAGAGGAGACCGGTATCCAGCGTCATCGCGATCTTGGCGGCGCCGATGTTGCTGGATTTCTGGATCACCCCCGTGGGCGACAGCATGCCGTAGGCGTGCGTGTCGCGGATGTCGTGGGTCATGTAATAGAAGTGGCCGTTGCCGGTGTCCACCATCGGGCCGTTCGGGGTGTATTTGCCGCTGGACAGGGCCGCGGCCATGACGACCGGCTTGATGGTCGAACCCGGCTCCACCACGTCGGTCATGGCACGGTTGCGCCGCTGCGACGGCGTGCTGCTGCGCAGGGCGTTCGGGTTGTAGGTGGGCAGGTTGACCATCGCCAGGACCTCCCCGGTGGTGACGTCGAGGATCACCATCGAGCCGGAATCGGCCTGAGACTGCTCCAGCGTGTTCTTCAGCTCGTTGTAGGCGAGGAACTGGATGCGCCGGTCGATGCTCAGCGTGAGGTTGCGGCCCGGCTGCGGCGCGCGCACCTGCTCCACGTCCTCCACGACATGGCCCATGCGGTCGCGAATCACGCGCTTGGCGCCGGGCTTGCCGGCGAGCCAATCGTCGAACGCCAATTCCAGGCCTTCCTGGCCGTGGTCGTCGATATTGGTGAAACCCAGGATGTGCGAGGTCACCTCGCCCGACGGGTAGTAGCGGCGATATTCGCGCTGGCCGTTGACGCCCGGGATGCCCAGGTCGAGCACGGCCTGCGCTACGTCCGGCCGCATCTGGCGGCGCAGGTACACGAATTCGCGCTCGGAGCGCTGCATCAGGTACTGCTTGAGTTCGCCCGCATCCATGCCGATGGCCTTGGCCAGCTGCGGAAGGCGGTCTTCGTTCTCCAGCACCTCGGACGGGTTGGCCCAGATCGACATCACCGGCGTGGACACCGCCAGCGGCTCGCCATTGCGATCGAAGATCGTCCCGCGCGACACCGCGATCGGCACCTCGCGCAGGAAGCGCGCATCGCCCTGGCTCTGGTAGAACTCCTTGCGCACGACCTGCAGGTCGAACGCGCGCGCCACCAGCCCGAGCGACGCCAACGACAGCACGGCCACGACCACCACCATGCGGCGGCGGGCGCTGGGGCCGCCTTGACGACGTCGGGCGGTGGGCTGGGTGGGGAAGCGGGGGCGCATGTTCATCGGCGCACCAGCTGGATGTCCTGCGGCTTCGGATTCACCATGCCCAGCTTCTGGCGCGCCTCGCTGTCCACGCGGCGCGGCTCGGCCCAGGTGGCCTGCTCCAGTTCCAGCTTGCCGTACTCGATGTTCAGGTCGTCGCGCTGGTTCTGCAGACGACTCAGCTCGACGAACAGCACGCGGCTCTCGTGGCGCGTCCACACCACGCCCACTGCGCTCGCCAGCACGGCGCCGAGCAGGAGCAGGAGGCAGAGGACGCCGAGGACCCTCATGCGAGCTTCTCCGCCACGCGCAGCACCGCGGAACGGGCGCGCGGGTTGGCGGCCAGCTCGGCCTCGGACGGAAACTGCGCCTTGCCTACCGCCGCCAGACGCGCGGGCGCGGCGGCCACCGGCGGACCGCGGCGACTCCCCTGTACGCGCCCCGAATGGTCGCGGATGAAGAGTTTGACCACGCGGTCTTCCAACGAATGGAAGCTGATGATGGAGAGACGGCCGCCCACGTTGAGGCGATCCAGGGCAGAGTCCAGGCCGCGCTTCAGGGAATCCAGCTCGCCGTTCACCTGGATGCGCAGGGCTTGGAAGCTGCGCGTGGCCGGATGCTTGCCGGGCTCGCGGCGACCAACCACGCGTTCGATCAGTGCCGCCAGATCGCCGGTACGGGTGATCGGCTGCTCGGTACGGCGCTCGACGATGGCGCGGGCGATCTTGCGGCTGAAGCGCTCTTCGCCATAAGTCCACAGCACGTCGGCGATCTCGCGCTCGTCGGCGCGGGCAAGAAAGTCCGCCGCGCTTTCGCCCTGCGTGGGGTCCATGCGCATGTCCAGCGACGCGTCGGCCATGAAGCTGAAGCCGCGGGCGGCTTCGTCCAGCTGAGGCGAGGAAACGCCCAGGTCGAGCAGCACGCCGTCGAGGCCGGCAGCGGTCTCGTCCCATTCGGCGAGCGAGGAGAAATTGGCGTGGCGGATCGAGACGCGCGGGTCGGCGCCGAATTCGGCCTGGGCCGTAGCGATGGCGGTCGGATCGCGATCCATCAGCAGCAGCTGGCCATCGGGCCCCAGGCGCGACAGCACCGCGCGGGCGTGACCGCCGCGTCCGAAAGTGCCATCCAGATAACGCCCGCCAGCCCGCACGACGAGACCCTCCACTGCTTCACCCAGCATCACCGGGATGTGCCGCAACACTTGCTCGGCCATGCCGCACTCCCGCTCCCGTCCCGTCTTCCGCGCTCCGCCGTGACCGTTGCCGGTTACAGGCGCAGGTCAGCCATTTCGTCAGTGATGTCGTCTTCGCCGATGGTCTGGCGGATCTTGGCCAGGTGGGCCTGCTCGCTCCAAAGCTCGAACTTGTTGCCCATGCCCAGCAGCACCGCCTTCTTCTCGATGCCCGCCGCCGCGCGCTGGCTCGCCGGCAGCAGGATGCGCGCGGCGGAATCCGGCTCGACCATGGCCGCGGCACCCACCAGCTTCATCTGCATGTCGCGGTGGGCCGCCTTGACCTTGGGCAACGCGTTGACCTGATCGCGCACCTGTTCCCACTCGGCGTACGGGAACAGCCACAGGCAGCCCGGCTCGAAGGGGTTGTAGGTGACCACCAGGCGATTCCCGCACTCGTCCGCCACCTGTTCCCGATACGCGGTCGGGATGGCCAGGCGGCCCTTGTCGTCGACGGTGATGGCGGTTTCGCCCTGGAACACGGCTCAGGAGACTCCCACGAATTCCCACGATTTCACACGGGAACCCACGATAGTCTCGCCCCCTGAGACTGTCAAGGGAATTTTGCTTGTGAATCAATGAGAAAGGCGGAGGTGTGGCAGTAATTCCAGCCTTTTCTCAGGAAACACCCAGAGGTATTTGAATGGCTGGGATTTTTTTGAAAAACTTGCGAACCATTTCGCACTCGGCGAACCGGCGCGCGCAGGCGCCGCATGAATCGCCATTCATGCGACGAGTCCATTCGAAGAATCCGACGACCGGCCAGGCGAAATGACCGCCCGAGCCGGCACGACGGAAGGAAGAAAGGTGCGGAGTCGGCCTGTAAGCCGGGTTCTGTACGCCTTGCGGCGCGACAGTCATTCCTCTCGGCCTGGCGTCGCCGCCAGGCTCCAGCAACCTACCCGGGAACAACGCGGGCCGCGTTACCGTTCCCCTATTTGGTCTTGCTCCGAGTGGGGTTTGCCGTGCCACGCGGCGTTGGCCCCGCGCGCGGTGCGCTCTTACCGCACCGTTTCACCCTTACCACGCGCATCCGGGGATGCCGTTCGGCGGTTTGTTCTCTGTTGCACTTTCCGTCGGCTCGCGCCGCCCAGGCGTTACCTGGCACCCTGCCCTATGGAGCCCGGACTTTCCTCGAAGCGCTCGCGCGCCTCGCGACTGTCCGGCCGACTCCGCGACGCATTGTAGCCGACCAGGGACGCTCCGAACGGAAAGCCCAGGCTTCGTCGCGTTATTCGTTGCCCTCGTAGAGCGCCCTGCGCGGCGCCCCCGTGATCGAAGCGGCGAGCTTGGCCGCTTTTGTCGGCGGCAATTCCTCGCGCAGGATGGCGAAAATCCGCCGCCCTTCCGCGACGCGCGCATCGGCCTGGTCCGTACGCCCATGGACCAGGATCACGCACTCGCCGCGCTGCTGGTCCGGATCCTGCGCCACGCGCGAGGCCAGCGCCGCCAGCGGCTCGCCGAGCACGGTCTCGAACAGCTTGGTCAATTCCCTGGCCAGCACCGCCTCGCGTTCCGCTCCGAACACATCGCGCATATCGGCCAGGCTCTCGGCGACGCGATGCGAGGACTCATAAAAGATGAGTGTGCGGCCGTCTTCCGCAAGCTCTTGCAGGCGCGCTCGCCGCGCCGCGGCCTTGGGCGGAAGAAACCCCTCGAAGACGAACCGATCGCTCGGCAACCCGGCCACCGACAACGCGGCGATCGCGGCGCATGCGCCCGGCACCGGCGCGCAGCGCACACCCGCGGCACGCGCCGCCCGCACCAGCCGGAAACCCGGATCGCTGACCAGCGGCGTCCCCGCGTCGGAGATCAATGCCACCGATTGCCCTTCCAGCAGCCTTCGCACGAGAGCCTCCACGGCCTCGCGCTCGTTGTGCTCATGCAATGCCGTCAGCGGCGCGCCTATATTGTGATGCATCAACAGCGGGCGGCTGTGCCGCGTGTCCTCGCAAGCAATCACGTCCACCGAGCGCAGGATCGCGATAGCGCGCGCCGAGATATCGTCGCGATGGCCGATCGGCGTGGCGACCACCCAGAGGCAGCCGGGTTGAACGTGAGACATGGGCGGCGTTCCTCGAACATGGGCCAGCGATACGATCGGCTATGATCGCCCAATTGCTTACCGTGCAGACAGATCCAAGGACGTCCCCATGCGCCTGATTCGCGCCACAGGCTTTGGCCTGATGATCTCGCTGGCGCTCAGCGGCTGCGTACCGCCGAGCGTGACGCGCACTCCGGCCGAAGTCTCCGCCGAGGAAAACGCCGCCGCGATGGCGCGTGATGGCCGCTTCGACCAGGCCGCGCAAGCCTACCTGGCTCTCGCGCAAAGCTCGCCGGCATATGCCGATCATTACCGCCTGCTGGCCGCCGAGGCTTATCGCCAGGAAGGCCGACTGGAACAGGCCGCCCCGTTCCTTTCCGCTATCAAGCGCCAGCGCCTGGCCGGGGACGAACCGGTCCGCCTGGATCTGCTCCAGGCCGAATACGCCCTCAAGCAGAACGACGCGCACCGCGCGCTGCAGCTGGTCACGCAACCCGGCGTCGCCGTACCCGCCGGCCTGCAACTGCGCCTGCTGGAGCTTCGCGCGAAGGCGATGGACGCCACGGGCGATACCTGGGGCGCCGCGCGCAGCCGCGTGGAGATGGACGACCGGCTGACGGGCCTGGACCAGTCGCAGAATCGCAAGCAGATCCTCGCCCAACTCACCAAACTGGGCGTCGATCCGCTGAAGCAGCGCGCCTCCGCCATGCAGCAAGGCGACCGCATGCTGCCGTGGATCAACGAGGCCTTGAGTCAGCTAGGCGTGGCGGTGGCCCGGCCGCAACCGGCGCTCGAACAGCAGGTCGGCACCATGATGCCGGGGCAGGATGCCAACGTGCGCGAGGGCTACAAGATGCCCGAACGCGTCGCACTCCTGCTGCCGGCGAGCGGCAGCTTCGCCGCCGCCGGCATGGCCATCCGCGAAGGGTTCTTCGCCGCCTACGCCGACGCGGCCCGCAACCGCGCGCCGCGCCCGCCGGTGAAGGTCTACGACAGCGGCGGCACCGCCGCCGGGGCGGTCAAGGCGTACCAGCAGGCGGTCAGCGACGGCGCGAAGCTGGTCGTCGGGCCGCTGACGCGCGGCGAGGTTGCCGCTCTGTTCGGCCAGGCTCAATTGCCGGTTCCCCTCCTCGCGCTCAATCATCCCGACGACAAGAGCCTGCCGGCCAACGGCGTCGCGGAATTCGGTCTGCTGCCCGAAACTGAGGGAGCCCAGGCCGCCGACCACATGGTCGAGCGCGGCCTGCACGTCGCCTATGTGGTCGTCAGCGGCGAGGATTTCGGGCAGCGCGCCGCCAACGCTTTCAAGGCGGAGCTGGAAGCCCGCGGCGGCAAGGTCGCCGGCATGGCCACGCTCAATGGCAGCAGCGTCAACTACGCCTCGCTCATCGCGGGCTTGAATGCGGCCGACGCGGGCCCGGATGCGGGCGTCTTCATCAGCATGCGTCCGCAGCAGGCACGCCTGCTCGTGCCGCAACTGCGGCTGGCGCGCGTGAACCTGCCGGTGTTCGCCACGTCGCACGTGTACGCAGGTGTCGACGACGCCGGTGCCAACCACGACCTGGAAGGCCTCGAGTTCTGCGACGCTCCGTGGCTGTTCGACGCCCAGCCGGGCCTGCCCGAGCATGGCGAAATCGCCGCCCAGCTCCCCACCGCACGCGGTCCCGCCGCCCGCCTGTTCGCGTTCGGCATGGACGCATGGAACCTCGTTCCCTACGTCGACTGGCTGCGCGAGCACACGGGCAGCTACTTGCCCGGCGCCAGCGGCCAGCTAACCGCCGACCAATTCGGGCGCGTGCGGCGCGTGCTGGTGTGGGCAAAGTTCCAGGATGGCGTGGCTCACCCGCTCAGCGGCAGCCTGCAGATGGACAGCGCGCCAGCACAGGCGCCGCCTGCCGCGGGTGAGCCGGGCCAGGGCTGATGCGGGCAGCCGGTGCCCTGTTCGAAGAGCGCGCCTGTAACGCCCTGCGGCAGGCAGGGCTTATGTTGCTCGCGCGCAATTTCCATACGCGCCACGGCGAACTCGATCTGGTCATGCGCCACGGCGACACCGTGGTGTTCGTGGAAGTACGGCACCGGATGCGAGCTCTCCACGGCGACGCGGCAAGCTCGGTGACCCCGACCAAGCAGGCCAAGCTGGTCAGCGCCGCTCATCTCTGGCTCTCCGCCCATCCCCAGCATGCCCAACGGCCCTGCAGGTTCGACGTGGTCTGCTATGACGGGCCCGCCGACGCCGCCCGGATGACCTGGCTGCGCAACGCGTTCGAGGCGAGCTGACGCCACGGTTTCCATGCGTATCGCACCGACCACCCGTTTAGACGTCTAAACGCAAGCTGCTGTTTTGCTACATGTTTGCGACAGCGTTTCAAACACATAGCAAAAGGCATACCTACACACAACGTTGGCAAATTTAGGCGCACTGCGTCACAATCTGTCGCGCGGGGTCTGGCCCCCGACGATTCATGTGCGGTTTACTGGAAGTACAGGTGCTTGCCGCACAAAAACCGCCCACGGCAAAGGTTTTAGGGACGGTCGCAAGAAGCCAGACTAGACAGGGAGTCTGAATGGAATCGATGCACATCACTTTGCGGGCGCCAGCGTCGCCCGCCCTCGCGATAGCGCGACAGGGGAAAAAAAGCGGGTCCACCGCCATCCTCCGCACCGGCCCTTCGGGGACACCGGCGCGTTCCCGCGCACCGACGCCTCTTCTCTTGCTCTGAACTCCGACGCCTCCGGCTGACGCCGGCGCATTGGCGTGTCCGTTCCGCGGGTCCGTGTCATGCCCGGGAAACGGACCTCCGCTCCGATATCGGCCGCTCTCCATACAACTTGTGGGTACGACGTGAAAAAGGATTTCTTCAAACGGGCCCTGATGGGCACCTCGCTGGTCGCCACCCTGGTGCTAGCTGGATGCGGCACGCCGCCGGCCAAGGACTTCGGCGGTCGCTGGAAGCCTGTCAATCGTTTCCAGGACGCGCCAACGGAGATACCGCTGGCCAAGAACTACACCTTCTACGCCGCGCCGATGGACGGCACGCTCAAGACGATGCTGACGCGCTGGGCGAAGGACTCGGGCGTGCAGCTCTCCTACGAACTGCCCTCCGACTACACCCTGTTCAAGCCGGTCACGCAGATCAGCACCACCGACATCCAGTCGGCCACGGCCGAACTGAACTCGATCTACGCGGCGCAAGGCGTCCACGTCAGCGCGGACGACCGGCGCATCCTCGTGCAGTCGGCCAGCCAGGCCCCGATGGATGCCGCTCCGGTGTCGCAACCCGCCGCCGGTGCTCCCGGGCCGTCGGCAGCGCCATCCGGTGACAAGTAATTCGAAGCTACAGGGGACCCGAGCCATGCAGACTTTCATGGATCCACGAACATGCTGAAGCGAACCTCGAGCAAGAAGATCGACGAGGCGGTCAGCAAGTCCGTCAATTTCGAAATCGCCGTATCGGACCTCGCACGCAAGAGCGAGCGCCGCGCATGGATGGTGGCGTTCGTCGCCCTGGTGATGTCGCTGATCCTCGCGGGCGGCTACTTCTACATGCTGCCGCTGAAAGAGAAGGTGCCGTACGTGGTGATGGCCGACGCCTACACCGGCACCGCCTCGATGGCCAGGCTCACTGACGATTTCGTCAACCGGCGCATCTCCACCAGCGAGGCGATCAACCGGAGCAACGTCGCGCACTTCGTGCTGGCCCGCGAAGCCTATGATGTTGCCCTTTTCGGCCGCGACTGGCCGACCGTCTGGGTGATGTCGTCCCCGCAGGTGGCGGCCGCATATCGCCAGTTGCATTCCGGCGCGAATCCGACCAGCCCGTACAAGACCTACGGCAAGGAACGCGCGATCCGCGTGAAGATCCTCAGCATCGTGCTGACGGGCGCCGGTCCGAATCAGCAGCCGACCGGTGCCACCGTCCGCTTCCAGCGCAGCATCTACGAGAAGCAGACCGGCGCGACTCGTCCGCTGGACAGCAAGCTGGCCACCATCGAGTTCACCTACAAGCCGAACCTGAAGATGGACGAGCAGGACCGCATCGAGAATCCGCTCGGCTTCCAGGTGACCAGCTATCGCGTGGACAACGATTACGCCACGGCTCCGCCGGCGGAACAGGAAGAGCCCGCGGACGCGCCGGCGGCGGCCCAGCCGAACTTCGGTGATTCTCCCGAGGGGACCGTGCCGGGCGCCCCCACGCCCGAAGCGCCCACCGCAGGCGCGCCAGCCGCACCCGAAGCACAGCAAACCGTTACCGTCTCGCCGCGTCCGGCCATGATCCCCGAGCGCGAAGAACCCAGGACTACGGCACCGGCCACGCCGGCGCCCCGAAATACCGCCAATGGAGTGGGCCGTCGATGAACCCAACGAAGAAACTAGCGCTGGTCTGCATCGCGTGCGTGGCGGCAGCCGCCACCGCGCGGCCCGCCGGCGCGCAGGTCGTGCAGCAGTACGAATACCAGCCTGACCGCATTTATCAGGTACGCACGGGCCTGGGCATCACCACGCAGATCGAGCTGAGCCCGAACGAGAAGATCCTCGATTACAGCACCGGCTTCAGCAATGGCTGGGACCTTACCCGCCGCGAGAACGTGTTCTACCTGAAGCCCAAGAACGTCGACGTGGACACCAACATGATGATCCGCACGGCGACCCACTCGTACATCCTCGAGCTGAAGGTCGTCGCCACCGACTGGAAGGCTCTGGATCAGGCCAAGCGGGCGGGCGTGCAGTACAAGATCATGTTCACCTACCCGGCCGACGCCAGCTTCTCGAAGGAAGCGGAGAAGGCGAGCGAAACGCCCGAACTCAACACCACGCTGGTCAAGGGCCGCGCCTACAACTTCGACTACGATTTCGCCACGCGCAGCAAGGCCGCGCCGTGGCTGATCCCCGTCAATGTGTATGACGACGGCCAGTTCACCTACATCAAGATGAGCGACATGAAGCAGTTCCCGACGGGCAACTTCCCGGCGGTCTTCATGCGCGAGCGCGAACATGGCGAGGACGCGACGGTGAACACCACCGTCGAAGGCAACACCATCATCGTCCACGGAACCTACAAGTACCTGGTCATCCGCCATGGCGACAACGTCGTGGGCCTGCGAAGGAACGCCAAAAAGTGAGCACGAACAACCCCTATCAGCCTGGTGACGGCGCCGAGCGCCCGAACAATCCGCCACACGAAACGCAGGGCGGCGCCGATCCGCTCGCCAGTAACCCCTACTCCGCGCAGCAGCGCCAGGCCCCGGCGCCGGACCTGGACGCCAGCGCGCCGCAGCTGCAGTCCAGCGACATCAAGCGCATGAATCGCCGCGCGCTGGGTTTCCTGGCAGGCATCATCGCGCTGGTCCTGGTTGCCGCCATGTGGATGCTCAAGGGTGCGTCCAGTCGCAACGAGGCGCCGCCGAAGGCCCGCGAGGAAACGGTCAGCATCCCGGATGCGCCCAAGGCGCCGCCGCCGATACCGCAGCAGGCCAAGCTGCCCGATCCGATCCCGGTGATGCAGAACGCACCGCCGCTGCCGCCGATGCCGCCGCCGGCTTCCCGCAGCGGCCTGGCGGAAGGCCCCCGCGGCCCGACGCTGGTCGAGCGCCGGATGATGACCGGCGATGCCGCCGCCCAGGGCGTGGCCGCCGGTCCGCAGGCCCAGCCGGCCGGCGCGCAGGGCATGTTCAATCCGTTCGCGGCCATGCAGAACCAGCAGCCGCAGCCGCCGCGCCCCTATGGCTCGGAGCCGCCGCTCACCGACGCATCCAACGCCCAGCCGCTGAACAACCCGGACACGCTGCTGCTGCGCGGCACTTTCATCCGCTGCGTGCTGCAGACGCGCATCGTCACCGATATCCAGGGTTTCACGTCCTGCGTGGTGACTGAGCCGGTGTATTCGTTCAACGGCAAGCGCCTGCTGCTGCCGAAGGGCTCGAAGGTGCTCGGCTCTTACGCGGGCATGCCGACGGGCGACCGCGTGGCCGTCATTTGGGATCGCATCGTCACGCCCAATGGCATCGACGTGAACATGTCCAGCCCAGGCGTGGACAACCTCGGCGGCGCAGGCCATCCGGGCTATTACAACGCCCACTGGCCCAGCCGCATCGGCGCCGCGCTGCTGATCAGCCTGCTCAGCGATGCCTTCAAGTACGAGGCGGCCGAACACGGTCCGCGCCAGACCACCATCAGCAATGGCGTGGTCACGCAGACACCGTTCGAGAGCAACACCGCGCAGACGTTGCAGAACCTGGCCAACCAGGCGGTGCAGCGCGCGGCGAACCGTCCGGCCACGGTCACCATCAACCAGGGCACCGTCGTGAGCATCTACGTCGCCAAGGACGTGGATTTCAGCGGCGTCGTGGCTCGTTTTTAATCGACGAAGAAAGCAGGACATGGACGACTCAGCCATTGCCCAGGTCTCGAACGAATTCCTGGATTACCAGTACGAAGTGCTGGGTATCCGGGAATACATGGCCTCGCCGGAGGTCACCGAGATCTGCATCAACCAACCGGGCGAGCTGTACCTGGAAAGCCGTGGAGGCTGGCGTCGGGTGGAAGTGCCGACGCTGACCTTCGATCGCGCGCGCCAGTTCTGCACGGCGGTCGTCAATGAAAGCAATACCGGCCAGCGCATCACGGACGTGGACCCCGTGGTGTCGCTGACCTTTCCCACGGGCCAGCGCGCCCAGTTCGTCATCCCGCCGGCCTGCGACGCGGGCAAGATCTCCATCACTATCCGCTTGCCCTCCAAGCACACGAAGACGCTGGCCCAGTACCAGGAAGATGGCTTCTTCGACCAGATCCTGGAGGACACGCGGGGCATCAGCGACGTCGACCGCGAGCTGCTCGCGCTGCGCGCCGAACGCCGCTATGCGGACTTCTTCCGCCAGGCCGTACTGAACAAGAAGAACATCGTCGTCGCCGGCGCCACCGGCAGCGGCAAGACCACCTTCATGAAGTCACTGGTGCACCACATTCCGCATGAAGAGCGGCTGGTGACCATCGAGGACGCGCGCGAGCTGTTCCTCGACCAGCCCAATGTGGTGCATCTGCTCTATTCGAAAGGCGGACAGAGCACCAGCAACGTCACCGCCAAGAGCTGCATGGAAGCGTGCCTGCGCATGAAGCCGGACCGCATCATCCTGGCCGAGCTGCGCGGCGACGAATCGTTCTACTTCATCCGCAACTGCGCTTCGGGCCACCCCGGCTCGATCACCAGCTGCCACGCCGGCAGCACCGAACAGACCTGGGACCAGCTGGCCCTGATGGTGAAAGCCTCGACGGAAGGCTCGGGCCTGGAGTTTTCGACCATCAAGCGCCTGCTGATGCTCACCATCGACATCGTGGTGCACATCAAGGCGCACGCGGGCCGGCGCTACATCACCGGCATCGACTTCAACCCCGCCCGCGGCCTCGCCGCGCAAGCGGCCTGAGGAGACGCCCATGCTGCCCGGCCTCGAGATGATGATGGGTTGCCCCAACCTCGCCGTCCCGGCGGAGGTGATGCAGCACGTGGTCAACGTCGAATCCAGCCACAACCCGTTCGCCATCGGCGTGGTGGGCGGCCAGCTGGCGAGGCAGCCGCAGAATCTCGGCGAAGCGCTGGCCACCGTGCGCATGCTCGAGGAGAAGGGCTACAACTTCTCGGTCGGCCTCGCGCAGGTCAATCGGGCCAACCTCGGCAAGTTCGGCCTGGACTCCTACGAAAAAGCTTTCGACCTCTGCAGCAACCTCGCCGTCGGCTCGCGCATCCTTTCCGATTGCTATGCCAGCTCCGGCAACGATTGGGGTAAGGCCTTCAGCTGCTACTACTCCGGCAACTTCGTGACCGGATACCGCGACGGCTACGTGCAGAAGATCTACGACTCGATCAACCGCAGTATCCGGGTCGCAGGAAATGCCAACGTGGCCCCCATTCCCCTGCTGAGCGCCAATGCCCTGGCTTCGGGTCGCGGCACCAGATCGCTGCCGGCCACGGTCTCGAACGACGGCGCCTACCGCGTCGCTCTCCGCAGCGTGGCGCTGGACACGGTGGCCAGCGCGCTGGTGACGCCCGTGGTCGCCGCCATGGCCGGCGGCGGCAACAACGCGCAGGGCATGGCCGCCTCCATGCCATCACCGCAGGACATCGCCGCGCTGCAGGGCCAGCAAGTCACGCCGCCTGCGGCACAACAGCCTGGCGTAGCCATGACGCAGCCCATGATGGGCGGCAATGCAGCCCAAGCCATGGCCATGCCCGCGAACGGCAACCCCGAGATCTTCGTGCCGCAAGTGCATGGGCCCAACGATCCGCCGGCGGACGCCGCGCCCGCGGGCATGACCTCGAATGCCAATGCGATGGCCGGATCTGCGCAGGCCGCCGCCGGCGCCGTTCGTCCGGGTTACGACCGCGCGGACCTGCGCCAGGGAGGGCACGACGATGCCTTCGTCTTCTGAGCGGCTGATCGCAGTCCATGACACCCCCTGCTCGCATCATGTGCGCGCGGTTGCGGTGTTCCTCCTTTCGTCTCGCAGGTTCGCCTGGCCTGCGGCGATGGCCCTCGGGCCGAACCGTCCCGGAGCGATCCGGGGCAACCGTAGTCATACCCGCTGCACACCGGGTAGCTGCCACTGACGCGGCGCCACTGGCCGCATCGTTCTTGAACCACCGACAAGGAAAACTGACATGGAACCGAAACTGTACGACCCCAACGCCGCGACCAACACCAAGAACATGCTCAACGGAATGATCATGGCCTGCGTGATCATGGCCGTGATGTTCCTGCCGAGCATTGCGCTCGCCCTGCCGACCGGCACGGACTTCACCGCTACCGGGCAGAAGGTCTGCGGTTTCTTCGACAACATCCACAACATCCTCAACATGGCGTCCATCGCCGTGGTGACCGTCGCAGTGATCTTCTCCGGCTACCAGATCGCCTTCGCCCACAAGCGCATCGGTGACGTGGCCCCGATCATGATCGGCGGCGTGCTGATCGGCGCGGCGGGCCAGGTGGCCCAGATGGTCATCGGCGATACCGGTCAGACCTGCCAGGCGACCACCAGCATCGTTGTGAATTTCCTGCAGCACTATGCATAAGAACGCATTGTTCCGCGGCTGCACCCGCCCGCCCATGTTCATGGGCGTGCCCTATGTGCCGTTCTTCATCGGCGCGGGCTCGGGTCTGCTGCTGGCGATGTATACCAACATGCTCTATCTGCTCACCATCCCGCCGGTGATCATGATCATGCGCCAGATGGCCCGGCGCGACGAAATGATCTTCCGGCTGCTGGGCCTGCGCCTGCAGGTCCGGCTGAGGATGCGCAATCTGCAGCAGCACGAAGGCATGTGGGTGTTCACGCCCAACAGCTACCGCGAACAGAGCAAATCAAGCAAGTGAACGGACCACCCTGGCGCAAGCCAGGGTGTCCTTCATACCGGACGGTACTTAAGACCATGTTCTCGCCAGACACCCCGATCAGCGAATTCCTCACGCTATCCACCCACGTCTCTCCGACCGTGCTGAAAACCACGGGCGGCGATTTCATGATGGTGTGGCGCCTTGGCGGGCTGCCCTTCGTGGGCCGCGAGGAATGGGACATCGAGCACCGCCACAACACGTTCAACCGCCTGCTGCAGACGCTGCGCGCGCCCGATTTCGTCAACGTGGCGTTCTGGGTGCACGACATCCGCCGTCGCCGGCGGCTGAAGGACCACAGCAAGTTCGGCCAGCTATTCAACCAGACGCTGTCCGATGAGTACTACAACGCCTTGTCCAGCCAGAAGCTCATGCAGAACGAGCTCTATCTGACGATGATTTACCGTCCGGTCGTGCACGGCAAGCGTTTCGCGGAGAAATCCAACGACATCGTGCAGCTGGAAGCCCAGCAACGCCAGGCGATCGGCACCATCCTCGAACTCGCCGGCAATGTCGAGGCCGTGCTCAAGGACTATGCCCCCAACCGGCTGGGCATGTATGAGGCCAGCAACGGCGTGGTCTTCTCCGAGGCACTGGAGTTCTACGGCTATCTGCTCAACCGCATCGACGAACCGGTGCCGGTGCTGCAGGCGCCGGTCTACAACTACCTGCCGGTGAGCCGCCAGCGCTTCTCCAACAAGACCGGCGACTTCGTGCTCACCACGCCGACCGGCGTCAATCACTTCGGCGCCATCCTCAACATCAAGGAATACCCGGACGGCACCTATCCGGGCATCCTCAATGGCCTGAAGTACCTCGATTTCGAGTACGTCATCACCCACTCCTTCAGCCCGATGGGGCGTCAGGACGCGCTCAAGGCGCTGGACCGCACCAAGGGCATGATGATCTCCTCCGGCGACAAGGCCGTCAGCCAGATCATCGAACTCGACCAGGCCATGGACCAGCTGGCGTCCGGCAACTTCGTGCTGGGCGAGTATCACTTCATCATGACCATCTACGCGCCCAGCCAGGAAGCGCTCTCGCAGCAGCTGGCCGCCACGCGTGCGGAGCTGTCCAATGCCGGCTTCGTCTCGGCCAAGGAAGACCTGGCCGTCGCCGCCTCGTTCTATTCGCAGTTCCCGGGAAACTGGAAGTACCGCACGCGGCTGGCCAACGTCAGCTCGCTGAACTTCCTCGGCCTCTCGCCCCTGCACAACTTCGCCAGCGGCAAGAAGGACAACAACCCCTGGGGCGACTGCGTCACCACGCTGCAGACCACCAACGGCCAGCCTTACTACTTCAACTTCCACGCCACCCACCCGGCCGAGAACTCCCTCGGCGAGAAGGCCATCGCCAACACCATGGTGATCGGCAAATCCGGTACGGGTAAGACGGCGCTGATCAACTTCCTGCTCAGCCAGGTGCAGAAGCTGAAGCCCACGCCGACGATCTTCTTCTTCGACAAGGACCGCGGCGCGGAAATCTTCGTGCGCGCCTGCGGAGGCAACTATCTTGCGCTGGAGAACGGCCAGCCGACGGGCTTCAACCCGTTCCAGTGCGAGAACAACGAAGCCAACGTGCAGTTCCTGGCCGAACTGGTGAAGGTGCTGGCCGGCAAGAGCGTCTACAGCTCGCGCGAGGAAGAGGACATCTTCCGCGCCGTCGAAAGCATGCTCGATACCCCCATGCACCTGCGCAACATGACCAACTTCCAGAAGAGCCTGCCCAACATGGGCGACGACGGCCTGTTCGTGCGCATGCGCAAATGGACGGCGGGCAATTCGCTGGGCTGGGTGTTCGACAATCCGGTGGACACCATCGACCTGAGTCGCGCCAGCATCATCGGCTTCGACTACACCGATATCATCGACAACCAGGAAGTACGCGCTCCCGTCATCAACTACCTCTTGCACCGTCTCGAGGCCCTGATCGACGGCCGTCCGCTGATCTACGTGATGGACGAGTTCTGGAAGATCCTGGACGGCAAGGGTGGGCTCAAGGAGTTCGCCAAGAACAAGCAGAAGACCATCCGTAAGCAGAACGGCCTGGGCATCTTCGCCACGCAGAGCCCGGAAGACGCGCTCGCCAGCGACATCGCCTCCGCGCTGATCGAGCAGACGGCCACCATGATTCTCCTGCCCAACCCGAATGCCAGCCGCGAGGACTACATCGAGGGCCTCAAGCTGACCGAGGCGGAATACCAGGTGGTGGTCAGCCTGGACGAACGCTCGCGCTGCTTCCTGGTGAAGCAGGGTCATGCCTCATCCGTCTGCCAATTGAACCTGCGAGGCATGGACGACTCGCTGGCCGTGATCTCGGCTTCGACCGACAACATCGAGATCATGCATGAGGTCATGCGCCAACGCGCAGCCGCCGAAGGGGTATCGGTCGACGACCTGCGACCCGAACAATGGCTGCAGACCTTCTATGACAATCGCAAGGGCAGCGGCAAAGGCCGGACTCACTCGTCCTCGTCCGCCGCCGCTCCGCGCAGCAGCCGTCCGGCCGCCCTGTGAACATCAACTTAGGGAACAAGGAGATCGCCATGAAGACCAACCAACGCTCGCTCAAGCCTGCCACTGCCTGGCGCCGCCTGGGTCGCCTGGGTGCGTTCGCACTGGTGCTAGGGCTGGCCGCCCCGCTCGCCCATGCGGATTGGAGCGTCGTGGATAAAGACGCCAACGACAAGCTCAAGGACATCAACAGCAAGCTCGGCGACGTCAACAGCAAGCTGGGGCAGATACAGACGCTCGGTTCGTACAAGGCGCTGAAGGAAATCGTCCCCGACCCGGACCAGGCGCTGGTGAAGCCGACCATCGATCAGGACATCTCGCAGTGCCAGACGCGTCCTCAGTCGCAACAGAGCCTGTGCCAGGAGATCATCCGGACGACGAACGCGCAGATGGCCTACATGTACACGATGTTCGACTACGCCAAGAAGCGTGATCAGCAGCTGCGCGAGATCGAGACGGAACGCCAGAACATCGCCAGCACCGATATGGGCAAGCTCGAGGACAACACGAACAAGTTGCTCGCCCTCAATACCCAGCTGGCCATCGACCAGCAGCAGCTTCAATCCGTGATGTATGCCTACGAGACCCGCCTGAAGTATCTGCGCGAACAGCAGACCCGGATGGCCCAGGCGGCCCAGACCGGCAATCCGCCTGACAAAACCAGCGGGCTTTTCGGCGGCCTCGATCCGAACGTGGCCCAGGCGCTGACCGCACTGACGACCGGCGTCGTGCTGAAGGGCGCGCTCATCGCGGTCAAGACGCCCAAGCCGGGCGACATGCAGCGCCTGCACGTCGGCGACAGCAACGGCTACTGATGAACACGGACCCGTACTCGAGCAGCGCTTCGTCTCTTTTTTGCTAAGGAAGGTATGACATGATCGGCCATTGGCTTGGTTCTGCTGCAGTCGGCGCCGCCGACCCCGTCGGCGGCGCTTCCCAGTTCGTCTTCTTCGCGGAGATCAACAACTTCCTCCGCGACGAAATCGACATTTTTCAATGGGAACTGCTGCAGCGCTCCACCATGCTGGTTGGCAGCGTGGCGCTGCTCCTCATGACGATCTGGATCATGATCCAGGGCTACCGCATCGTCACCGGCCAATCGCGTGAACCGATGATGGCGCTGGTGGGCGATTCGCTGCGCGGCGCGCTGATCATCGGCGTTGCCACGAGCATGGCCGCCGGCTCTTCCGGCGTCTTCTGGACGCTTACCGATGGCGTATCGGACTCCATCTCCAGCTATGTGACCGGCAGCGGCCAGAGTCCCTTCCAGTCGATCGACGATAATCTGGCCGCCATGCAGGTCGCCATGTCCACCATCGACGCACTGGATACCGGCGGCGACAAGACCGCCGACGAGGCCAAGGAACGCGCCATGTGGTTCACGGGTGTCGGCATCGCCGGCCCCGGCGTCATCGCGGGCGCCATGCTATTGCTCAACAAGATCGCCATCGCCTTGTTCGTCGGTTTCGGGCCGTTCTTCATCCTCTCGCTGCTATTCCCACAGACCAAGTCGCTATTCAGCAAGTGGCTGTTATACGGCATCGGCACATTGTTCTCATTGGGGGTGCTCACCGTGATGATCGGCCTGGCGATGCGCATGGTCAGTGCCGTCACCGCCGCCTTCGTCGCCAAGTACTACGCCTCCATGGCCCTCACCGGCGCCGCCTCCACCGACGGCATCAACAGCATGGCCCTGCAGCAGGGCGGCATGGGTCTGGTGCTCTCGACCCTGATCGTAATGGCTCCGCCGATTGCCGCGTCGTTCTTCCAAGGGACGTTGGCGCAGTTCTCGGCGTATTCGGCGTTTGGGTCTATTGGGGCGCGCCAAGGAAATTCGCAACCGCCCGGAACTCCGGGCTATTTACCGCCTCCTTCCAACCCCAGCCATAGTTCACGAGACAGTGGCCAGACCCCTTCTAATATCGGGCTGAGTAACAACTCAGCGCTGCTTGGCCAACAGAATAGTTTCGTGGCGCAATCCGACCAGATCGAGAAGCGGAAATAGGAACGACAAGAATGGCTCCAATGCGCATCCAAGCAAAGTTGCTCCTGCTCCTAGCGATGACGTTCCAGGCCACCGCATGGGCTCAATGCGCTCCAGGCGTCCCCTCCGCCGGCAATCCTGGCTGCATTCCTCCCGACCAGCCGAACTCCCCCTATTACCAAGGGGGAGTTCAGCAACCTGCGGCTACCCAACCGGTATGGGCAGACCGTTGGGGTGCAGTGGTAGTGGATGAACAAACCGGACAAGCCGGTTTGGTGGTTGATCGCGTAAGTAAACAGGAAGCCATCGATGCAGCTATGCACGATTGCGCAAAGTTCGGAAGTCCCAATTGCAAGCTTCAGCTTGCGTACCACAACCAATGCGTTGCCATAGGCTGGGGTGCCAACAGGTTCACCACAGCAAGCGCTCCGACGGCCAAGGAGGCCGAAACTGATGCGATGCGTGGCTGCAACGACATTACCACTGGCTGCAAGATCGCCTACAGCGCATGCAGCAACGCCGCAAGAGTGAAGTAGCTGGATACTGTGACGTCCACTGCGCCCACAGCCCAGAAGGCGGAGGCTGACGCGATGGAAGGCTGCAATAGCGTCATTACGGCATGCAAAATCGCCTACAAAGAATGTAGTTATGCGGGACGTATCCAGTGATTGCCTGGGCATTTGCTCGCTGCTACATGCTTGCTGCAGATAAGTCCCTGCTCGCGCGTATCAATTGAAGCGCCGCCTTTACCGACAAGTACTAAATTTCCATAGGCGTGCGGTGGCGCCACGCTTGCGATGCATCTTTCAGGCATGATTGGGCCAACCAAAGAATGTCACCTTATAGACCACCTGCTACTCATGTAGCGCCGTCTTAAGCTAACGACTGCGCAGCTCACCGCCGAAGGTGGGCGACCAGGGCAAAGGTAAGGGATAGCGCCGAGGCCAGGACAAGATCAAGGATATGGATTTCCGTAAAAAAGCCTCCGCCAATCTTCAAGGCCCCTTGCCGGGATTGTGCGGTCTCGCCCTGACAACACACTTAAACCCAAGGAGTTTTAGTGTGGCCCTCAGGGTGTTGCTGATATCACTCATAGCCGCGTCTGGTCTCTCGCTCCCCGCACATGCAGGCGACGGTGGAGACAAAGTCGCCACCCAGATTGCCGAAAGCTGGCTTGGGCACGACGCCAGCGAGCTGCTGACGCAATGGCCCATCGACAAGGGCTACCGGACCTACGAGCTGGAGAGCTCGAACGAAACCGCCTATTCGTTCTACTTCGGCATCGATGCGTATTCGTATAGCCACGATGTTTACGATGGCCAGCAGATGGTCGCTCCAGGCGTCATCCAGCAGAACTATCACGAGGAAGTCGTAAACGTGCCGAGGCAGGACCACTGCTTCATTACGTTCTATGCGAATGCAGAAGGCATCATTGCCCGCTATGAATACAGCGGTGTGAAGTGCCGCCCCTATCTCAAGAGCTGGGGCAAACCAAAGAACAGCTGATAGTTCAGGCGACCAATCGCTTACTCGACGGCAAAGAAGGAGGATTCATGCATTCCAGGAAGATGGCTTGGCTATTTGCGATGGCGATGCCTCTGGCGCTGATTCCGGCAGCCCATGCGCAAACAGTCCGTCACGGCACCATCGTTACCTTGACGCCCATCGATAACCGCGGGGATGACGAGACCGCAACCACGAAGACCAAGCGGAAGATCGGTGGTTTCCTGGGTCAGGTCGCCGGGTCGGCACTCGCCCTCAAAGGCGGGACGGCAGGCGCCGCCGTAGGAAGCGTTGCGCCTCAAGTCGGCGAAAACACCGCTGCAAAGATCGGCGATCAGGGCCCTTCAGCCCACTACATGGTCAAGTTGAAGCTGGACACGGGGAAAGTCCTATCCACGACGCAGCGGCGCGAGGATATCGAGGGGCTCACCTCGGGCAGCCGGGTCAGCGTGACTGGAACCGGCGAAGACATCCAACTGCGTGCCGAATGATAGACCGCGCGGAGGATGCCGAGGGCTAAGCCATGGATGACCACTTGGCGGCGGGACTCAAGCAATGTCGATGGATGTGAAACCCGACACCACTTAACAACCGCTCTTCCCTCACGCTCAGTGGCTAAGCCCTCTGCGCGGACGGTTGGCGATGAAACTTGGTAAGAGAACGCCCGGAGCCCGCTGCACTTGCCCCGCGCCGCCAAAGCCGTTCAAATGCGCCATTGACTCATGCAGTTAGGCCGACATCGGCCGGGGCCGGGAAGAAGGCCCTCGAAGGAACCACGCTGCGGATCTCCGCGGCCTGATTGAAAGGACACAGCCCGTCATGAGCCCCCGCAAGCTCCTATTGACTGCCCTGCTCGGCTCGCTGAGCGCTTGCGGCTCGTCTCAGGCTCCGGACAGCTCCGCAGCGTCTTCGTCGCCGCAACCGGCGGCGACGGTCGCCGCGCCGGCTGCGCAAGCCGTAACTCAAGGAAAGAGTGCCATGTCGCCCTTGCAGAACCTTCTTGGCGCGTTCGCCGCGCCCAACGCCCCGGCCTGGTCGGCGTTCGACGCCGTGGCGGGCGTCCAGTGGCGCGATGCCAAGCCGCAGGACAATCCCGATGCGACCGGTCCCGACACCTCGCACTATCGCAGCGGCAACCTGCTGCTTGCCGGTTTCGGCGTGGTCGATGTCCCGGACGGCAAGACCGGCGACGAAGCAGGCACGCGGCAGGACAACGAAGGCAATGTAGGCGTCACGCTCAACGGCGACGCCGAGGCAGTGCAGTCGATCGTGCTGGTGAAGTTCTATCCCAGCGACAATTACCAGGAGATCATCCAGCATCAGCTGGGCGGCGACGCCAGCGTGAAGCCTGCCGGCGGTTCATGCGAACTGGACTTCGGTACCACTGCGGCCAACACGCAGAAGAACGCCTTCTATCAGATCCAGCTCGGAGCCCGCCTGCCCCCCGTCTTCGCCGAGGCCTATGTCGACGAGGATGGCGGCAACCAGGGGCCGGGCAGCACCACGTTCGTGTTTTACCGGAGCAAGCCGGCGCAGCGGATGGCGGCCATGCGCTGTAAGGAGACGTAACCCTCCGCCATACAACTCGACCAGCATCGTCATCCACTTAAGGAGTAGCAAATGGCTGATAGACGAGAGCGCGCAGTGGCCACTGCGCAGGACTACCACCAGGGCAACATCGCCGGTCTGGACGACGCGATGACCCGTCGGCTCGTGGCTTCCGTCGTCATGACGGAAAGCAGCGGCGGCGATCTCGCCGTGACCAACAAGCAAGGCTACGTCGGCCGCTACCAGGCCGGCGCCGGCTGGCTCGCTGATGCGGGCTACATCGACAAGGACAAGCTGCAGGACGCCATGAAGGGCTATCGCAGCGAATGGGCATGGGCCTCCAAGGGCCACATGACCGAATTCCTCAATGACCCATCCAACTGGAAGCACGGGCTGAGCCTGGAGAAATACAAGGCTTCAGCCGAGCTGCAAGACGACGCGTTCCGCATCAACAGCAGCAACGCTTACCGCCAGGCGGTCAAGAACGGCGTGCTGCACGATGACGACAAGCCCGAGAAAGTCGCCGGCTTCCTCAAGGCGCGCCATATCGCCGGCTACGGCGGCGCCGTGGCGGCCGCGACCGGCGGTCGCGTGATGCGCGACAGCAACGACACCAGCAACTACGACTACATGCACGACATCACGCGCAACCGTGATGGTCTGGATGCGCTCATGAAGCGCGCGCATGGCCAGCATGGACCGGAACCGGTGCGCCACGAGAACGGCACGGCCGTACTCAAACATGGCGCACATGGCGACGCGGTGGGCAAGTTGCAGGAAGACCTGAACCGGCTCGGCTATGGCTTGCAGGCCGACAAGGCCTTCGGTCCGCTCACCGAAGCGAAAGTCAGGGCGTTCCAGCACGATCATGGGCTGCAGCCCGATGGCCAGGTCGGTCCGCTGACACAAGCCGCGCTCGCCCGGGAAATCGGATCGCAGGCCAGGCATGCCGGCCAGCACCTGGGCGACGCCGCACACCCTTCGCACAACGTGTTCCGGCAAGCGCTCGATGGCGTGCACAGGATCGACGCCGAGCGTAACCGCACGCCCGATCAGATCAGCCAGAACGTCGCGGGCTCTCTTACCGTGGCCGCCCAGCGCGCCGGCCTCACTCGCATCGATCACGTGATGATCAGCGAGGACGGCAGCCGCATTTATGCGGTGCAGGGCGACCTGAATTCGCCGCTGAAACGCATGGCTGAAGTGCCGACCCAGCAGGCGGTCAACACGTCGATCGAACAGAGCAGCCGCGAGATGCGCCAAGCCGGGCAAGCGGCAGCAGGTGCAGTTCCACAGACGCACGAAGCAACCCAGCAGCAGGTCCAGGCCACACCGCAACGATGATCCGCCCGTCCGGCTGACACCGGACGAACATCTATCTGCGCAAAGTCCTGGAACGATTGTTGGAAGCGAGGCGCGGTCCACCTGACCGCGCCTCACCCAGCGCCTATCCATCACCAGCAACGCTCGACCGCTCGTCAGGAGTACCCCATGGCCCACACCCGTCCTTTCCTTCGCCTTCTGCCCTGCCTGCTGTTGGTGGCATGCGGCCATTCGGCATCGAATAGCGAGGTGCCCGTGCCATCCGGTGAAGCCACGCCCGTCGCGACAGCCACGGCAGCATCCGCCCATGGAGCCAACGCCCCTGGAGCATCGACGCCTGCCCCGGCATCGACGGCCGGCAGCGAACCTGTCGCGAGCGGCACCCGCCCCGAGCCGACTCCTGCCATGCAGGGCGAGCTGCCCGCATCGGTCGCACAGCTGCCTGGCATCGCCTGCGTCCAGAAGAAGAAGGACTGGTCGCCGGAATGCACTGCAGGGGAGTACCGGGTCAGCGTCTACACCGATGGCTGCAGCGGCGATGGCTTCTACGGCCGCGTCTACAGCGATGACGAGAAGGGCGTGACGCTGCAAACCGCCTTCGCCCCCTTCCCCACCACGCCGGTGGCGAAGCTGCGCGAAGCGCAGTTTGTCTGTATCGCGGCCGATGCTCGCAAACCTGCGGTGGACGAGGCCCTCTGGTACTACGTCACGGCCATTCCCGCCGAGTCCGTCAAGGCTTGCGCGGGGAAGGCCATCTGCGGCAAGCCAGGGAGCCCAACGGTGGAATGGGCCGGTACGGCGCCTTCGGGGGCATGCCGGCTGGAGCATGGGCAGTACGTAGATTGTGCTGCAGGCTGGGTAAGCGCGACGCAACTGGAAGAGTTTTCCAACGGACTTTGAGCAGCCTTTTCTGCAACGACCACACGGAGGATTTATGGGTCGCGAAATTCTGGATGAGGCTTACCGTCATTTCGAACTGGAAGGCCGCAAGTACGAATACGGCCGCAGCGACATCAGCCTGCATAACAGCTCGTCGAACAAACGCACCGACGGCAGCCGTACCGAACAGGACCTGGACAAGGACGGCCTGTACGGCGTCGACTGCTCGTCGCTCGTCTGGCGCGGGCTGAAGAACGCAGGTTATGACGTCGGCGATACGCCTTTCGCCACGTCCCAACTGTTCGAAGGTTCCAAGGTCACCGGATACGCCAAGCAGCACTTCGACGTAGTGCCCGCGGAAGAAGCCCGCAAGACACCGGGCTCCCTGCAGCCGGGCGACATCCTGATGTTCAACAGCAGCCATGGCCGGCACGTCGGCATCTTCAAGGGCTACGACGACAAGGGGAACATCGAGTTCTACGGCTCCCAGGTCAGCACGGGCCCGGCGCTCACCAAGGCGATGGGCGAGATCGGCGGCCAGAAGAGCTACTGGAACGGCGGCGATTTCCAGATCGTCGGCGCCTTGCGCGCCAAGCCGGAATTCCAGGTACGCGAACCGCTGCATGGCCATGCCAAGGTCGATATTCCCGACGCGCCCACGCCTGGGCATCGCCGTCATGCGCCAGCCGCCGGCCATGCTGCAGCTGCCACGGCTCAGCATCATGAAAGGCCTCACGAGGAGTATCTGCACAAGGGCGCCCGCGGCGGCGACGTCACGAGCCTGCAGAACCAGCTGGCTGCCCTGGGCTACCCCTCGCGCGAAGCACCGCTCCACCCGGACGGCCGCTTCGGCCCGCAGACCGACGAAGCACTGCGCTCGTTCCAGCGCGACCACGGCTTGAAGCCCGATGGCGTGGCAGGGCCGGAGACGAACAAGGCACTGCATCACCAGGTGGAACTGGCCCAGCACGCACGCCCCCACGAACAGGCGCCGATGCGCCTGGACAACCCCGCCCACCCGGAATACGCCATGTTCAAGCAGGCGCTGGACGCGGTGCACCGGCTCGACGCG
Organism: Dyella sp. BiH032; assembly: GCF_031954525.1. Taxonomy (NCBI): domain Bacteria; kingdom Pseudomonadati; phylum Pseudomonadota; class Gammaproteobacteria; order Lysobacterales; family Rhodanobacteraceae; genus Dyella; species Dyella sp. BiH032. The sequence goes on along the minus strand of NZ_CP134867.1, from coordinate 1,123,166 downwards.
CAACACCAGCGGCCATCCGGTCCGGAAAGCGGGCAGCTGGCCGGCTCGCTGGCGGTGAAGGCTCGCCAGGAGGGTCTGCAGCGCATCGACCACGCCGTGCTGAGCGAGGATGCCTCGCGCACGTACGCGGTCCAGGGCGATCTTCGCTCGCCGCTCAAGCGCGTTGCCGAGGTCGATACCGCGCAGGGGATCAATACCCCCCTGGAACAGAGCGGAGCGGCACTGCAGCACACCCAGGGCACGCAGTCGCCGACCCAGCAGCAGGAAGCATCGCGGACCCAGCAGCCGACCCAGCCGGGCATGAGCCACTGAGTGGCAGCGGCCCGGCGCGGCGAAAGACGCGCCGGGCCGTACCTTGGTCTGCGCCTGAGGACAATCTAGGAGACATCGGTATGTTCGACACGTCGGGAAGGGTCAGAGGCTTGCTGCCGGCGCTGCTGCTCTGCGCCGGCGTGGCCGTGGCCGCGGCACCGGACCGGGAGGAATCCGCTCCCGACGCTCCGTCGGCGAGCGTCAAGGCGGGCGACACGGTGCCGCAAGGCTTCGCCTCGTTCACTTCCACCACATTGGACGCGAACCGCCACTGCGTCGTCGGCGCCGTGGCCGATGAGGACGGCGCACACCAGCGCCCCTTCGTCTATGTCGAGGACACCGTCGCCAACCGCGTACTGTGGAGCCGCGCCCTCGCTCTGCCGGCCAACACCCAGCAAGCCCGCGCCACGCATTGCGTACGAAACCGCGATTCGCTCTACGTGCTGCAGCAGTCGGACAGCCAGGCCGGCGGCCAGGCGCAGACACGGTTGCAAGTGGTCGACCTGGCGTTGGCGACCGGTGATGTCCAAGGCATCCGCGACGTCGCCGTCCCGGGCGTCACCGATGCCTACTCGGCCTGGGTCGACAAAGGCGAGGAAGGCATGCACATGAACGGCAAGAACCTGGTCGTGGCGGGCGAGTACGCCCGTGTGGCATCGCCCAGCAATCCGGCCGCCTTCCAGACGATCGTGCATTGAACATGAGCATCGGCTTCTTCGAGAGTCAGCGTCCCACCCATGTCTCGCGCATGCCGCTTCGCGGGCCGCGCAGACGTGTGGCCACTGCAGCAAAAGGGCACTGGGCGCTGCCGACGCTGACGGCACATGCCACCGGCATCTTCGGATGCGATACCCATGAATGACGCCACCGCAGCCCACGATGCCCGGACGGACAGCCGGGGGCCTCGTCATCATCGACGGGGCGCGGGCTGCTGCCCGCGGAGTTCGCCGGTCAGGCAGCTACGCGCCACCTTGTCTCTGCTCGTCCTGTTCCTGGCAACGTCAACCACAGCCTTCGGTCATCCCATGAAACAACCCGACATCAAGCCGAACCCCACGCCGCGCAAGCGCTACGAAATCACCTTGACGATCGAGGGCGCGCCAGGATTGTTCGACGCGGTCACGGGGGTGGTGGACTACAAGGTCACCAATGATCGCTGCGTTCCCCTCACGCCGATCAGCGGCGCCACGCTCGCGCCCGAAAAGCGGATACCCGTCGAACTCACCCGGCTCAACGACGGCACCTACAAGGGCAGCTTCTATGCCGACGCGCTCCTCGACGAGGACTACTACGGCATGGGCATCTGCCATTGGGGCGTGGTCGGCGCCAGCGCGGAACTCAGGGTCGGCAAGGTGGATTTCAGCCCGGCGATCTTCATGAGCGAGATTCTCGCCGGCAGACCCGTGACCCGTTATTTCGCGAAGCGCTCGTACCTTCACGCAGACGTCGAGCGCGTCGACATCGGCAACCCCAGCCGCGCCGATTTCCAGCAGGACGCCCACGACACCTTCGCCATCACGCTACGGGCGGAGGAGACGGCGCCATGAGCATCGACACCACCGAGTACGCCCTGCTCGCGCGCCACGCCTACCAGGACGCGCGCCTCCGGCAGACGGTGAACGCCGGCGGTGCCGAGTACGTGGTCATCGACCATGCGGACGATCCGCGGACCGGCTTCCAGGCGACGGCCTACCAGCGCAGCGACACGCACCAGATCGTCATCGCCTTCCGCGGGACCGAATTCGACCGCGAACCGCTCCAGGATGGAGGCGTGGACGCCGGCATGGTACTCACCGGGCTCAACGCCCAGGCGCCGGATGCGCAGGCTTTCACCGAACGCGTGCTGGAACGCGCGCGGTTGGACGCCGACTTGAACCATCGCCCCGTGGACGTCACCGTGACCGGCCATTCCCTGGGCGGGACGCTGGCGGAGATCGCCGCCGCGAAGTACGACCTCAAGGGCGAGACCTTCAATGCCTATGGCGCGGCGGGTCTTCTTTACGGCATACCCGAAGGCGGCCACCAGGTGATCGACCACGTTCGCGCCGGCGACCTGGTCAGCGCGGCGAGTCCGCACTTCGGCGAGGTGCGCATCTATGCCGCCCCGCAGGACATCGAAACCCTGGGCAAGGCCGGGTATCGCGACGACAGCGGTCCGCTCAGCCCTCGCAATCCCATCAAGGCGACGGACTTCACCGCCCACGCCGTCGACAACTTCGTTCCCGACAACAAGATCCTCGGCCATCCCATCGCCGGCCCGGAAGGCGAGGCGCTGTATCAGCAGCACAGGGGCATGATCGACCGCTATCGCGAGGATGTCCGCGACGTGCGGACGGTGCTGCCGGCCCCCTGGGAGCTGCCCAGGGCGGTGGTGCATGGCGTGGAGGAAGTGGGGCATACGGTGGCCGAGAAGGTGTCCGAGGGCGCCCACGCGCTCGGCCACGCCGTGGAACACGCCGCCGAGGATGTGGGGCATGCTTTCGAGGCCGTCGGCGAACGCGCGTCGCGCGCCTTCCATACCCTGACCCATCCCGACGAATGGTTCGATCGCCATGCGCACGGGACGCACACCCGGCTGGACCAGCCCGATCACCCGGACCACGCCCTGTTTCAGCAGGCCCGTGCCGCCGTGCATACATTGGACGCCGAACGGCAACGCACTCCGGATCAGCAGAGCGATCAGCTGGCAGCGGCGATGGTGGTGGCTGCGCGCCGGGACGGTCTGGAACGCATCGACAGGATCGTCCTCAGTGAGGACGGCCAGCAGGCCTATGCAGTGCAGGGCGACGTAGCATCGCCCTTCAAGCGCGTGGCCGGGGCAGCCACGGCCGAAGCCGCCCAGACACCTATCGGCAGCAGCAGCGCCCAGTGGGAACAGGTAGCGCAGCAACAGGCCGCCACCCAGCGGGATGTGAACCAGTCCACACAACAGCGGCAGGGGCCTTACCTCGGCGCTTGACCCCTGTGAGACCAGGCGGCGCGGGCCACGTTTGTCAACAAAAGCCGTTTAAACTAGCCGGACGCCAGGGGGCGCCTCTTCGTATGGATACCAAGGAGCACGCATGAAACGCAGGATGTTGGTTGGGGCAATGCTGATGCTGTGCGCGGAAGCGCATGCTTTCCAGGACAAAGGGTTCTATCAGGAGCTCCGGTATCGCGATAACGATCCCTTCCTGTTCTGCACGCAAGGGCAGAAGGAGCCGGACAAATGCTGGTGGCCTATCGATCCCATTTCAGCCACCTATATGGAAGCCCCCTGGTGCGATCCGCCCAACGAATATGGCAAGCCCTGGACAGCCGCGGACTGGGATTCTCTTAGCCAGTACCAACAAGTCTGTCCGCAGGCCATGAGCCGGGGCTCCTGGGATGGCAGGAACGGCTCGCCGGACACGACGCCTTATCAGCACTGATCAGTTTCAAGGCATCGACGTCGCGATGCCTGCAGTACGGAAACGAATCAACAGGGGCCGAAGCACGCAGGCTTCGGAGCAACGGATGCGAGTCGGATTCTCATGAGCAAGACCAAATGGTATTGGGCAGGCGGCCTGTTCCTGGCCGCCTTGGTCGCCGGCGTGTTCTTCTCCGGATGGCTGGTACGCCTGCTGATGAAGGTGGACGTTCCGCTGTCGTGGAATACGTATTACCAGTACGTCTCCGCACTGGACCTGCCGCAGGTGCAGCCGTACGCCGGCAAGATCAAATGGTCCGGCTATATCGGCTTCGGCCTGCCGATCCTGCTCTGGATGGTGGGGTTCTACTTCATCGCGAGGGAACACAAGCCCTCCATGCACGGCGACGCCCGCTTCGCCAACGGTGGCGACCTGCGCAAGGCCGGCATGCTCAAGGCATCTCCGGACGGCGTCTTGGTAGGCAAGTACAAGGGCGACCTCGTGCGCCTGAGCGGCCAGCAGTTCGTGATCCTGGCCGCGCCGACCCGCTCGGGCAAAGGCGTGGGCGTGGTGATCCCCAACCTGCTCGACTACCAGGAATCGATGGTGGTGCTGGACATCAAGCAGGAGAACTACGAGCTGACCTCCGGCTGGCGCGCCAGCCAGGGCCACGAGATCTACCTGTTCAATCCGTTCGCCGAAGACCGCCGCTCGCATCGCTGGAATCCGCTGCGCTACGTGTCGAAGGACTCGGCGTTCCGCGTGTCGGACCTGATGAGCATCGCGGCGATGCTCTACCCGGACGGCTCGGACGACCAGAAATTCTGGGTGAGCCAGGCCCGCAATGCCTTCATGGCGTTCACGCTCTATCTGTTCGAGAAGTGGGACCACGACGAGAAGAAAGGCCTGCCGCTGGTGCTGCGCGACAAGCCGACGCTCGGCGCGGTTTACCGCCTTTCTTCCGGCGACGGCTCGGACATCCGCCAGCTGTACCAGTGGATGTCGCAGCAGCCGTTCCTCAGCAGCAACGCGCAGTCGGCCTTCGCCAACCTGCTGTCCCAGGCGAACGAGACCTTCGCGTCGATCCTGGGCAGCTTCAAGGAGCCGCTGAACGCCTGGATCAACCCGGTGCTGGACGCAGCCACCAGCGACGACGACTTCCTGCTCACCGATGTGCGCAAGAAGCGCATGACCATCTACATCGGCATCCAGCCGAACAAGCTGGCCGAGAGCCGGCTGATCGTGAATCTGTTCTTCAGCCAGCTGATCAACCAGAACACCAAGGAACTGCCGCAGAACAACCAGGCGCTCAAGCACCAGTGCCTGCTGCTCATGGACGAGTTCACCTCGATCGGCAGGGTGGACATCATCGCCTCGGCGGTGTCGTACATGGCCGGTTACAACATCCGCCTGCTGCCGATCATCCAGAGCGTGGCGCAGCTGGACGCCGTCTACGGCAAGGAAGTGGCGCGCACGCTCATCACCAACCACGCGCTGCAGATCGTGTACGCGCCGCGCGAGCAGCAGGACGCCAACGACTACTCGGAAATGCTCGGTTACACCACCGTGCGCAAGGAAAACGTCACGCGCGGCAAGGGGCGCGACGTGTCGCGCAGCGAGTCGGAAGAACGCCGCGCGCTGATGCTCCCGCAGGAGCTGAAGGCGATGGGCATGGAGAAAGAAGTGTTCCTGTACGAAGGCATTCCGCATCCGGTGATGTGCGAAAAGATCCGGTACTACAAGGACAGCTACTTCACCTCCCGCCTGATGCCCAAGGTGGCGATTCCCACCCTGGCCGTCTGAACGCCTGCGGCAAGAGGCGGCGTCGGCGCTAGACTTGGCGCATGACGCTGCCCGCCGCCCTGCCCGATATCCTGCGCGCCATCTTTCCCGGCGACACCCTGGCGCTGGGCGAGGCTGAGCGCCTCGCCTACGCCTACGACAACTCCCGCCGCAACGCGCTGCCCGATGCCGTGGTCTTTCCCACCACGCACGAGCAGGTGGAGGCGCTGGTCAAGGCCTGTCGTGAATACCGGACCCCGCTCGTGGCCCGCGGGCGCGGCACCAATACGACGGGCGCCACCGTGCCGGTGGCCGGCGGCGTCGTGGCCAGCTTCGAGCGGATGAACCGCATCCTGCGCATCGATCCGGACAACCGGCTGGCCGTGGTCGAACCCGGCGTGCTCAACGGCGACCTGCAGCAGGCGCTGAAACCTCACGGCTTCTTCTGGCCGCCCGATCCCACCTCGTCGCCCTGGTGCAGCATCGGCGGCAACCTCGCTTGCAACTCGGCCGGGCCGCGCACGGTAAAGTACGGCAGCCCCCGCGAGAACACGCTTGGCCTGCGCGCGGTCGCCGGGACCGGCGAAGGCTTCCGCTGCGGCACGTACACCAGCAAGGGTTCCACTGGTTATGACCTCACCCGGCTGCTGATCGGCGCCGAAGGCACGCTCGCGCTGATCACCGAGGCCACCCTCAAGCTCACGCCCAAGCCCAGCGGCCTGCGCACGCTGCGCGCCACCTATCGCGACGTCGGTGCCGCCGCCCGTGCCGTGGCGCGGATCATGGCGCAGCCGGTGACACCCTGCGCGCTGGAATTCATCGACGACGTCGCCCTCAAGCTCGCCCGTGACCATGGCGGCGACAGTGTGCCGGTAGCCGGCGCCATGCTGATGATCGAGGTGGATGGCGAACCGGACACACTGCCGGGCGCCGTCGAGGCGGTATCCCGCGCCGCGCGCGGCGACGGACTGGAGAGCTTGCAGGTGGCCCAGACCGCCGAGGAAACCCAGGCACTATGGTCCGCCCGCAAGGCCCTTTCGCCGGCCCAGCGCACCATCTCGCCGAACAAGATCAACGAGGACGTGGTGGTACCCGTCAGCCACCTGCCCGAGCTGGTGGACGGCATCAAGGTGCTGGCCGCGAAGCACGACGTGCTCATCGTCAGCTTCGGCCACGCCGGCAACGGCAACCTGCACGTGAACCTGCTGCCCCGCGACGAGGCCGAGCGCGAGCGCGCGCACGCCTGCCTCGCCGAAGTGTTCGCGCTGGTGATCCGGCTGGAGGGGACGCTGTCGGGCGAGCACGGCATCGGGCTGGTGAAGCGCGAGTTCATGCCGCTGGCGCTGGAGCCCGCCACACTGGGCTTAATGCGCAGTGTGAAAAACGCTTTCGATCCCGACGGCATTCTCAACCCGGGCAAGCTGCTGCCTTAAGCGTCGGCACGTGCAACGTTTCCACTGTCCGCCGGCTTGGACTTGCTGATATATAGGCCCTTCGCGCCGCGCCTGCGCGCTCATCGATAGGGGGACAACGATGCGTTTCTTGCGGCTTCTGCTGCTGGCCTTGGTCGGCATCCTGGCGGCTGCCTGCAGTCAGCAGGACATGCTCGACAAGATCGCCCCCCAGGCCGAATCGGCTTACGCGCAGAAGGTGATCGCCGAGCTGCGTGCCGGCGATTACGCCTCGGTCGCGCAGGCACTGGCACCGCAACTCCGGATGCCCTCGATCGACAAGCATCTGCCTAAACTGGCAGGACTCTTTCCCAAGGGCACCCCCAAGACCGTGAAGTTGGTCGGCGCTCATACGCTGCGCATGAGTCGTGCGGGCGGCCCGCTGAAGACGCAGTACGAACTCACTTACGAGTACGAATTCCCAGGCTCGTGGGTGGTGGCCAAGCTCGTGCTGGCGAAAGAGCAGGATCACCTCGAGGTCATCGGCATCCACATCCAACCGCTTGCCCGCTCGCTGGAAGAAACCAACGCGTTCACCCTGGCCGGAAAAGGTGCCCTGCACTGGGTGTTCCTGCTTCTGGCCATCGCCATACCGCTGTTCTGCGTTTATGCCTTCATCGCCTGCGTCCGCATGGCGGGGCTCAAGCGTAAATGGTGGTGGGCACTCTTCACACTGATCGGCGTCTTCACGGTGAGCATCAACTGGAGCACGGGCGAACTGGGTGTACAGCCGCTCTCGTTCCTGCTGCTCAGCGCCGCCACCTTCGGCAGTACCTACAGCCCCTGGTTCGTGAATGTCGCGTTTCCGATCGGCGCCGTGTGCTTCCTGTGGCGGCGCCACGTGCTGCTGCGCGAGGCCTCCACGGCTCCCGAGACGCCTTCTGCCCCACCGGTCTTCTAGGCCGACCGCTCAGTGGCCGCGCCGGCCGAGCACCAAGTGCAGCCCGAACAGCACGAAAACCGCCCCGGCGAAGCCATCGATCCAGCGCGACAGCCGCAGGTAGCCCCGGCGCATCGCCGGCAGCGCGAAGAACGCGGCGACCATCGAAAACCACAGGAAGGTCAGCGCGACGATCATGCCCCACAAGCCCCAGCGCGCACCGACGCTGATGCCGTCGCCCAGGAATGCCGAGAACACCGAGCCGAAGTAGACCACGGCCTTGGGATTGGCCAGGTTGGTCAGCAGCCCGATGCGCAGGATGGCGAAGTCGCTGCGCCCCGCCATCGGCGCATGACTGCCGCCTCCGGACGGCGCCTTCCAGGCACCGCGCAGCATCTTCACGCCCATCCAGGCCAGGTAGAGGCCGCCGGCCACCGCGATCAGCTGCGACAGCCAGGCCAGCCTGTGCAGCACGATCTGCAGGCCCAGCAGGGCCAGCGCGGACCAGACCACCATGCCCAGCGTGATGCCGATGACGCCGAACAGCGCCTGCCGGCGCGTGCGGCTCACCGCGGTCTGGGAGACGAAGAAGAAATCCGGCCCCGGGCTGGCCAGGGCAATCAGATGGATCGCTGCGATAGTGAGGAACAGGCTCATGGGTGCTCCCGATACTGACAGGACACGGTTATTTGCGGCTGCGCAACTTGTCCCGGCCGCGCGGATTCCTCTACGCTGACAGACGTTTGGCCGGGTCTGCAAGCAGTTCCTGGCCGCCCGCGGGGGATCACCGAGCTCGCCGGAAGGGCAGCGCCAGCGCCGCTGGCTGCCCCGGCCGGCCGTGCGCCCGATGGACCGCTCCGGACGTCAACGAATCACAGGACCCAAGAAAGCCCGATGAGCATCAAACTCCGCCTCGTCATCATGTACTTCCTGCAGTTCTTCGTGTGGGGGTCCTGGCTGCTGACCATCGGCGCGTACTGGTTCCAGAACAAGCATTGGCCCGGCACCCAGTTCGGCGCGATCTTCTCGACCATGGGCATCGCCTCGCTGTTCATGCCCTCGATCGCCGGCGTCATCGCCGACAAGTGGATCAACGCGGAGAAGCTCTTCGGCCTGATGCACATCGGCGGCGCGATCATGTTGTTCATCGTGCCGACGATCAATTCGCCCGGGCTGATGTTCTGGGTGATGCTGCTGAACATGATGTTCTACATGCCCACCATCTCGCTCTCGATCGCGGTGGCCTACAACGCGCTCAAGAGCGGGGGCGAAGACATCGTCACGGTGTTTCCGCCGATCCGCGTATGGGGCACGGTGGGTTTCATCGCGGCCTTGTGGACGGTGAGCCTGCTGCACCTGGAAACCACCGAGGGCCAGTTCCTCGTGGCCGGCGGCGCTGCGCTCCTGCTGGGCCTGTACGCCTTCAGCCTGCCCAAGTGCCCGCCACGGTTCGAGCGCAAGGAGCACCAGTCGCTGCTGGACACGCTGGGGCTGACCTCGTTCGCGCTGTTCCGCAACGCGCAGATGGCGATCTTCTTCATCTTCGCGATGCTGCTGGGCGCGGCACTGCAGCTGACCAATGCCTACGGCGACACCTTCCTGCACGACTTCGCCAAGATGGACGAATACAAGGACCTGGTGGCGGTGCGCTATCCGGCCATCATCATGTCCATCTCGCAGATCTCCGAAACCCTGTTCATCCTGGCCATTCCGTTCTTCCTCAAGCGCTTCGGCATCAAGACGGTGATGCTGATCAGCATGCTGGCCTGGACGCTGCGCTTCGGCCTGTTTGCCTACGGCGACCCGGGCGCGGGCCTGTGGATGATCGTGCTGTCGTGCATCGTGTACGGCATGGCCTTCGACTTCTTCAACATCTCCGGCTCGCTGTTCGTGGAAGGCCAGGCCGACCCGTCGATCCGCGCCAGCGCGCAGGGCCTGTTCATGCTGATGACCAACGGCATCGGCGCGGTGCTGGGCAGTTCGGTGAGCGGCTGGATGATCGATGCCTTCTTCACCCACGCCGACGGCGGCAAGGACTGGCACGGCATCTGGACCGCCTTCGCGCTGTATTCGCTGGTAGTGGCGGTGCTGTTCGTGTTCCTGTTCAAGCACAAGCATGATCCGGCCGCGATGGAGGCGGCCCGCCGCGTCGCGCACTGACCGCCTTCGATGGCCCGGATGAAAAGCCGCGCGGGACGACCGCGCGGCTTTTTTGTTGGAGCCGCGGGCGAACCCGGGCATCGCTTCCCGTGGCCATGGCGCTGGGCTTTACCCGGTTGTCCGCTCTCCGGCCGTCCATTCGCAAGAGTTTGTGGTGAGAATTATTCTCATTTAAGATGCGCGCTTTTGACGGCCGCCCCACCCTCATGCCACGTCTTTCCCGCGCCATCGCCCTGGCCCTCCTGGCCAGCGCCGCCTCCGCCCATGCCGGCGACGCCAACCCGCCAGACCAGAAACTGGCCAAGAACCTCGACGCCGTGCGCGTCACCGGCGACTGGCTAGGCGACGCCACCGCGCGCGACGTGCAGAACCATCCGGGCGCCCGCACCACGATCCGGCGCGAGCAGATCGTCGAAGCGGCTCCGACCCAGGTGCGCGACATCCTGCGCCGGATCCCCGGCGTGCAGATCCAGGAAAGCAACGGCACCGGCGGCAGCGACGTCTCGCTCAACGTGGGCGTTCGTGGGCTCACGGCGCGTCTTTCCCCGCGTTCGACCATCCTGCTCGATGGCGTCCCCGTAGCCGTGGCGCCCTACGGCCAGCCGCAGGTGTCGATGATGCCGATGGCCGTGGGCAATCTTGAGGCGGTGGACGTCGTCCGCGGCGGCGGTTCGGTGCGCTACGGGCCGCAGAACGTCGGCGGCGTCATCAACTTCGTCACCCGCGACATCCCCCAGGACTTCGGCGGCAGCGCCGGCGTGATGGTCCAGGGTGGCGCCCACGGCGGCATCCAGACACAAAGCAACGCTTTCGTCGGCGGCACCACCACGCAGGGGCTGGGCCTGGCCCTGCTCTACTCCGGTACCAAGGGCCCGGGCTACCGCGAACACCAGAACAACACCAACATCGACGACGTCATGCTGAAGGCGCGCTACCGCCTCAGCGATACGGACACGCTCAGCGGCAGCCTGCACTACTACCGCGGCCAGGCCGGCATGCCCGGCGGCCTCAGCCAGGCCGACTTCGAAGCCGATCCGTTCCAGTCGCGCCGCCCGTTCGACGATTTCCGCGGCCTGCGCAAGGACGCGGTGCTGAAATACAGCCATATCGACGACACCCGCAGCTTCGAAGTGCAGACGTACTACACCGACAGCTTTCGCGGCAGCCACATCGAAACGATCACACAGAACGCGAAGACCGGCCTCTACACCCACCAGCTCAACGCCTACCCGCGCAACTACCACACCTTCGCGATCGAGCCGCGCTACGCGCAGCTGTTCGACCTGGGCAGCTGGACGCACGAGATCGGCGTGGGCTACCGCTATCTGAACGAGGCAATGCACGAGCGCACGCTGCGCAACAACAAGTACGACTCGCCGCTGTACTACACGCCGTTCGACAGCGCCCCCTACAGCGGCGCCTACGTGCGCACCGGCAACAATGTCGGCGGCACCGAGGCACACGCTTTCTACGTGGACGACACCATCAACGCCGGCTCGTGGACCATCACCCCAGGGCTACGCTACGAGCGCATCGACACCTGGTGGCGCGCGCTGCCGGACGCCACGGTCGTCGTGAAAGGCCCGACGTACCGTCGCGAGAAATATTCCAAGCCGCTGCCGTCGCTCAACGTCATCTACCACGTGTCGGAGCGCTGGAAGCTCTACGCCAACGCGGAGACCTCGTTCGGCAGCCTGCAGTACTTCCAGATCGGCCAGAAGAACGCGGACAACCAGTTCGCCACCGGCCTGGCGCCGGAGACCGCCCGCACCTACGAAACCGGCACGCGCTACGACAACGGCGCATGGGGCGCCGAAGCCACGCTGTTCCGCGTGAACTTCGATCATGAGCTGCAACTCGTCGGCAAGATCCCGGGCCAGCCCGATTCGCACGACGGCTGGACCAATCTCGGCGCGACCACCCACAAGGGCCTGGAAACCGCGGGACACGTCGATGTCGGCGCGCTCGACCCGCGTTTCCGCGGACTGAGCCTCTGGGGCACCTTCACCTACACCAAGGCCACCTACGACTACGGCTCGTTCGCCGGCCGCGACCTGCCGTTCTATTCGCGCCGCACCGCCAACCTGGGCATGCGCTACGAGCGAGGCCCATGGGCCTTCAACCTGGATGCCTTCTCCCAGTCGCGCCAGCATTCGCCGGGCTCGCCGAGCTTCGACCCGACCAAGCCGTCCCGCTACGTCACCATGGGCACGCCGGCGGGCGACTACGGCGACATTCCCGGCTGGACGACCTGGAACCTGCGTGGCGAGTACCGCTTCGGCCCGGCGCTCTCTTACCTGAAACTCGGCGCGGGCGTGAAGAACCTGTTCGACCGCCGCTACTTCACCCGCTCCACGGACAACAACAACGGCCTTTACGTGGGGCAGCCGCGCACGTTCTTCGTGCAGGCTTCGGTGGACTTCTGAGCACCGCTGGGCGTCGGCGGGTCAGATCCGGAGCCGGCGGCAGGCTAAACTAGCCCGATGCAGATCGGCCCCTACCGCATCGACCCGCCCGTGGTGCTCGCGCCCATGGCGGGGGTCACCGACAAGCCTTTCCGCCTGCTGTGCAAACGGCTGGGCGCGGGGCTGGCTGTGTCCGAGATGACCACGGCCGATCCGCGCCTGTGGCACACCCGCAAGTCGCTGCGACGCATGGACCACGCCGGCGAACCGGAGCCGGTCAGCGTGCAGATCGCCGGCTACGATCCGGCCATGCTCGCCGACGCGGCGCGCTACAACGCGGACAACGGCGCGCAGATCGTCGACATCAATATGGGCTGCCCGGCCAAGAAGGTCTGCAACGTGTGGTCCGGCTCTGCCCTGCTGCAGGACGAACCGCTGGTGGCGCGCATCGTCAAGGCGGTGGTGGATGCGGTCGACATACCGGTGACGCTGAAGATCCGCACGGGCTGGGATCGCCAGCACAAGAACGCGCTCACGATCGCGCGGATCGCCGAAGACGCGGGCATCGCCGCGCTCGCCGTGCATGGGCGCACGCGCGCCGACAAGTACGAGGGCGAGGCGGAATACGAGACCATCGCCGCGGTCAAGGCGTCCGTGCGCATCCCGGTGTTCGCCAACGGCGACGTCACCACGCCCGAGCGCGCGAAGCACGTGCTCGACGTGACCGGCGCGGACGCCGTGATGATCGGCCGCGGCGCGCAGGGCCGCCCCTGGATCTTCCGCGAGGTCGCGCACTACCTCGCCACCGGCGAGCGCCTGCCCGAGCCGGGCCCGGCCGAAGTGGCGGCGATCCTGCTGTCGCACCTGGAACATCTTTACGCCTTCTACGGCGAACAAGCCGGCGTGCGCATCGCGCGCAAGCATCTGGGCTGGTACGCCAAGGACCGTCCGGAAAACGCGGCCTTCCGCGACGTGGTGAATCGCGCCGAAAGCGCGCAGGACCAGCTGCGGCTGACCCGCGAGTACTTCCAGGCACTGGAAAGCGGCCTCGAACTCGCCGCCTGACCAGCGCACGCGTTCCCGGCCTGCACGCGCCGGCGATCCTCCCGACGGCCGATTGAGCGCGTCACGGACCGAGCCTAAGCTGTCTTCCCGCCCTCGACGCGAAGGCCTCCCCATGGCCACCGACTCCATCGGCGAATTCCCCTACATCCATGGCTTCTCGACCGAGGAGCAGGCGCGCCTCATGCGCCAGGCCCGCATGTTCGAGACCAGCCTGTTCCGGCATATCGACTTGGGCGATGCCACACGCTTGCTCGAAGTCGGTTGTGGCGTCGGTGCGCAGACGGAGATCCTGCTGCGCCGTTTTCCGCAGCTGCACGTCACCGGCGTGGACCGTTCGGCGACGCAGCTGGCCGCTGCCGAGCGCAACCTCGGCGCCACCGCGTGGTGCGCGTCGCGCTACGAACTCAGGCAGGCCGACGCCACCGACCTGCCCTTCGGCGAGCGCAGCTTCGACGCCGCCTACCTGTGCTGGGTGCTCGAACACATGCCCAGCCCGGCGCGCGTGCTGAGTGAAGTGCGACGCGTACTGAGCCCCGGCGCGACGATCTACGTGACCGAGGTGTTGAACTCGTCGTTCTTTCTCGATCCGTACTCGCCCCATCTGCTGCGCTACTGGATGGCGTTCAACGACCACCAGTACGATTCCGGCGGCGATCCCTTCATCGGGGCGAAGCTCGGCAATCTGCTGCTCGCCGGCGGCTACCACGACGTGCAGACCGAGGTGAAAACCTTCCACCTGGACAACCGCCAGCCCGGCCGGCGCAAGCACATGATCGAGTTCTGGGAGGAACTGCTGCTGTCGGCGGCCGAGCCGCTGCTGGCCGACGCCAAGGTGGACGAAGCCACCGTAGCGGGCATGCGCCGCGAACTGCAGGCCGTGCGCAACGACCCGGACGCGGTGTTCTTCTTCGCCTTCGTGCAGGCCCGCGCCAACGTGTACTAAGGGCGCAGGCCGGGGTTCGCTTTGGCTCACCCCGACCTGCGGTGCATCAAGGAGTCGCCGCAGCCGGCTCCTTCACCGGAAACCCATACGAAGCCAGCACCGGCTTCAGCGCCCGGATCCACAGCGCATATCCGGCTGGCTGCATGTGCAGCCCGTCGTCGCGGAACAGCTCGGCGCGCGGCTTGCCCTGCGCGTCCAGCATGGGCGGCGCAATGTCGACGAAGCGGACGCCGCGCTGCGTCGCCGCCCAATCGCGGATCAGGCCATTCGCTTCCCGCATCGCCGGCCACAGCGACCAGCGCGCCACGCTGGGCTTGATCGAGATGTACACGATTGGCACCTCGGGCAGATCCTTGCGCACGCGCGCCACGAAGGCCTTGAAGTCATCCGCCACCTGCGTGGCCGAATGGCCTTCGTATACATCGTTGTCGCCCGCGTACATCACGATCAGGCGCGGGTGGTACGGCGTCACGATGCGGTCGACGTAATACGTACTGTCTTCGATGGCCGAGCCGCCGAAGCCTCGATTGATCACCGGCACCCCGGGGAAATCTTCCGCCAGCGAATGCCAGAAATTGATCGAGGAGCTGCCGATGAACAGCACGCCCTGCTGCGGGGGCGGATGAGCCTGGTCCTGGGCGGCGAAGGCATTCATCGCATCGCGCCACTCCAACGGGCCAGTCTCCTTCGCTGCCGCGGCGGTCGTCGCCACCAGCAGCAGCCACATCAATGCGCCTGTCGCATGCTTAACTGCGCTACTGAACCATCGCACTGTCGTCACCTCGTCGGCTTCTGTGGATTCGCCGACCGATTATGCCCCGATGCCAGCGCCGGTTCGCATGGAGCAAGCACCTCGCTCGCATGCCAGAGAGAGGCGATGTCGGGCGCCTCGGTCTGCGAGGCGCCCGCATCCGTGGTCATTGGCCCCAGTACCATTTGGACGTCCAAATGCGATGACAGCTCGTCAGAGGTACCGACGAGTTCATGCATGTCCGGGAAGCGGTAGCCCCGGCATGACGTGGCGCGATAGCACCGTTGCTTGCCCGTCGTACCCTCCAGGCGACCACGTCCACAGAGCAGGTCGGGGGCTTCGATCCGCCGGCACCAAGGTCCTCCGGCGGACACCCGGGCCGCCGAGGCCCGCGCTGGCGACCTTCACCGGCACAGCCTTGCAGCGCGCCATGGCCCGGAGATTTGTCTGAGCTATCCTTCTCGCTTTCGGCCCTCTCGAGCGCGGCGGCCTGCGCCAGAAAAAGGCCTCCTGGCCGTCCAAACGGCTGAATCGGCACGAAATCGTCACCTGCCGGGGTCATGCTGTAGCTGCAAAACCGGGGGCGGGCATGTATCATGCCGCACCCTCTTTCATCTCTCTATCCGTAAGGAAGGATATAACCCGCGATGAGCAACTTCCTCTTCACCTCCGAATCGGTTTCCGAAGGCCATCCGGACAAGGTCGCCGACCAGATCTCCGATGCCGTCCTCGACGCCATCCTGGCCCAGGATCCGCGCGCGCGCGTGGCCTGCGAGACCCTGGTGAAGACCGGCGTGGCCATCGTGGCCGGCGAGATCACCACCAGCGCCTGGATCGACCTGGAAGCGCTTACCCGCAAGGTGATCGTGGACATCGGCTATGACTCCTCCGAGGTCGGCTTCGACGGTGAGACCTGCGGCGTGCTGAACCTGATCGGCAAGCAGTCGCCGGACATCAACCAGGGCGTGGACCGCAAGAAGCCGGAAGAACAGGGCGCGGGCGACCAGGGCCTGATGTTCGGCTACGCCACCAACGAGACCAAGGACTACATGCCGGCGGCGATCTACTACTCGCATCGCCTCGTCGAGCAGCAGGCCAAGATCCGCAAGAAGAAGAACTCCCCGCTGCCGTGGCTGCGCCCGGATGCGAAGAGCCAGGTCACCCTGCGCTATGAAGACGGCGTGGCGACCGCGATCGACGCCGTGGTGCTGTCGACCCAGCACGACCCGGACGTCAAGCAGAAGGACCTGGTCGAGGCCGTGCGCGAGCACATCCTCAAGCCCGTGCTGCCGGCCAAGCTGCTGCACAAGGGCACCAAGTTCCACATCAATCCGACCGGCAAGTTCGTGATCGGCGGCCCGGTGGGCGACTGCGGCCTGACCGGCCGCAAGATCATCGTCGACACCTACGGCGGCTGGGCCCGCCACGGCGGCGGCGCGTTCTCCGGCAAGGACCCGTCCAAGGTGGACCGTTCGGCCGCCTACGCGGCGCGCTACGTGGCCAAGAACATCGTGGCCGCCGGCATCGCCGATCGCTGCGAAGTGCAGGTCTCCTACGCCATCGGCGTGGCCGAGCCGACCTCGATCTCGGTGACTACCTTCGGCACCGGCAAGATCAGCGACGAGAAGATCGAGAAGCTCATCCGCAAGCATTTCGACCTGCGTCCGTACGGCATCATCAAGATGCTGGATCTGATCCATCCGATGTATCAGCAGACCGCCAGCTACGGTCACTTCGGCCGCACCCCGTACGAAGTGAAGGGTCCGGACGGCAAGACCTACACCGCTTTCTCCTGGGAGAAGACGGACAAGGCCGAGGCGCTGCGCGCCGATGCCAAGCTGAAGTAAGCCGCCTCCGCGGCGAACGAAGACGGGCCGCGCGAGCGGCCCGTTTTTTTTTGCCCTCGACGCGTCAGAGCCGCGCCGACACCCGCACCTCGGCATCGCCGCCGATGCGGTCGATCAGCACGCGCTCGCCCGCGCGCTCGAAGGCCAGGCTCACGCTCTTGCCGCCGATCTCGATGCCCTGCACCTGCAGCCGGTCCACGCCCACCGGCAGGCGTGGCTGCTCGATGGTGATCTCGCGCCGCCACGCATCCACGTTGAGACCCAGGCACGCGCGCAATAGCAGGAACACCGAACCGGCCGCCCAGGCCTGCGGCAGACAGGCCACCGGATAGGCCACGGGCTGCGCACCAGGTACGCGCGGAAAGCCGCAGAACAGCTCCGGCAGACGCATGCCGAAGTGCGTGGCCGCCTCGAACGTCTCGGCCAGCAGGCGCACGGCCTGGCCGCGGGCTCCGTAGCGCGCCATGCCGGCGGCGCAGATTGCCACGTCATGCGGCCATACCGATCCATTGTGGTAGGACATCGGGTCGAAGCGCGGCTGGTCGGCGCCCAGCGTGCGGACGCCCCAGCCGCCATCGAAGGTGCGGCTGCCCAATTGCTCGATCACCTGGCTCGCCCGCTCGGCATGCGGCAGGCCCACGTACAACAGATGGCCCGCGTTGGACGCGCGCACGCGGCAGTTCTCGCCGCGGCCGTCGCGCGCGATCACATAGAAGCCCAGCTCCTCGTCCCACAACCGCTGCTCCACCGCCGCACGCATCCGGCGCGCGCGACGACGCCAGTGCAGCGCGGCTTCGGACTCGCCACGATGCCGGGCCATCGCGGCCATCGCGCGCAGCGCGGCATAGACGTAACCCTGCACCTCGATCAGCGCGATCGGCGCCTCGGGCATGCGCCCGTCGGCGTGGAATACCGAATCCCCGCTGTCTTTCCAGCCCTGGTTGATCAATCCGCCGGATTCGCCGCGCCGGTAAGTCAGGAAGCCGTCCGGGTCCGTATCGCACTGCCGCTCGATCCAGCCCATCGCCGCCTGCAGCGCAGGCCACAGATCTTCCAGCGCGCCCACGTCGGCCGTGCGCTGCACGTAGGCACCCGCCAGCATCACGAACAGCGGCGTGGTATCCACCCCGCCGTAGTACAGGCCGAACGGCAGCTCGCCCAGCGCCACCATCTCGCCCTTGCGCGTCTCGTGCATGATCTTGCCGGGAGCCGAATCGCGGAAGGTTGACGTGTCTTTCGCCTGGTTGTTCGCGAGAAACGCCAGCACGCCGCGCGCCAGGCGCGGGTCCAGCCATAGCGTCTGCAGCGCGGTGATGATCGCGTCGCGGCCGAACGGCGTGGAGAACCAGGGAATGCCCGCATAAGGGTAAGGCCCCGTGGCCAGGTCGCTGGTGAGCAACGCGATGTCGGCGCGCGAACGTTCCAGCCAGGCATTGAACACGCGGCCGCTGCTGCGCACGCGCGCGCCCGAGCGCACGCGCAGGCGCATGGCGCACCGGGCTTTAGTCGCCGCGGCCCGAAAGCGTTCACGGCTCGGCTCCGCCGGCTCCTCACCGACCTCCAGGTAGAGTTCGCGCCGTGCGCGCGGCGGCACCCGCAGCTCGAACCGGGCCAGGGCCGCAGTCAGCTCTACCGGACGCTCGGAAAAGGCCAGCACCGTGCGGCGGACGACTTGATCGAGCCCTTCGTACCGCAGGCTCACCTGGGCTTCGCCCACCTCCGGTTGGCATTCGCGCCCGCGCCGGGCGCGAGCCGCGCCGCGGATCTCGAACATGTCGCGGAAATCAGCCGCGAACTCCATGCGCAAGGGCAGCGCGACCTCCGTCTGGCCATAGTTGGTGCACGCCAGCCGCTCGTACAGCCTGCCCCGCCAGAGAAAGCGGGTGCGCTCGATGTGGATGCCGCTGAAGGGCGGGCCGCCTTCCAGCATGGCGGTGCGCTGATTGGTCAGGTGCGCGACGAAGTACACGTTGTCCTGGCTCGCCGCCGCGCTCAGCAGCGAAAGCGCGCCCTGGCCCAGGCAGAGAAACCAGCGCGACAGCACGCGAGTGCCGTCGCGATACAGGCCATCGGCTTCGTCGAGCAGGTCGCCGGTGTCGGTGCACACCAGGAACATATCGTCGTCTTTGAGGGCGTATCGGTTGATACCGGAGCCCGGCAAGGCACCCATGGTT
Source organism: Dyella sp. BiH032 (assembly GCF_031954525.1). Lineage (NCBI taxonomy): Bacteria > Pseudomonadati > Pseudomonadota > Gammaproteobacteria > Lysobacterales > Rhodanobacteraceae > Dyella > Dyella sp. BiH032. The sequence continues at coordinate 1,104,007 of NZ_CP134867.1, read as the reverse complement.
TCGCTCCCTCAGGCCGTCGCCAGCGTCGCGCCATCGGACGCGGCGGCGCCCGGTGCGCCCAGCCGGCGGTACAGGGCGAGATACCGCTCGGCCATCACGCGCGCAGAGAAGCGCGTCTCGAACACGCGCCGGATCCGTGCGCGGTTCAGTTCTGGCAGGCGCGCCACCGCCGTCACGGCTTCGTCTTCGGAACGCACCACGAAGCCGGTGACGCCGTCCTCGATCACCTCGCGCACCGCGCCGCAATCCCAGGCGATCACCGGGGTGCCGCAGGCCATCGCCTCGATCATCACCAGGCCGAACGGCTCCGGCCAGTCGATCGGGAACAGCAGGGCCCGCGCGTTGCCGAGGAAATCCTGTTTGCCGGCATCGTTGATCTCGCCAACGAAAGAGACGTCGCTCGCACCGAGCAGCGGCTCCACGTGGCAGTGGAAATAGCTCGCGTCGGCGGTATCGATCTTGGCCGCCATCCGCAACGGCACACCCGCACGCCGTGCGATGGCGATGGCGCGGTCGGGCCGCTTCTCCGGCGACATGCGGCCCAGGAAGGCCAGATAGTCCCCCGCCGGCGCCGCGACCGGACGATACAAGTCCGCCGGCAACCCGTGCGGCACGGTGCCCACCCAGTGTGCGAACGGCAACGGCTGGCGCTGCTGGTCGGAGATCGAGACGAGCGGGAACTGCGGCCAGGCCAGGTAGGCGCCAGGGAGATCCTTCAGATCCAGGCGTCCGTGCAGCGTGGTGAGCGTGCGCCTGGCCATGTTCTCGAAGAACGGGAAATGGACCAGGTCGACGTGGAAGTGCAGCACGTCGAACTCGTCTACCCGGCGCCGCACTTCGTGCAGCATGGCCAGGTGCGCGGCCAGGTCGGATTTCAGCGGCGCCGGGTCCAGGCGGATGGCCTGGTCACGGGCGGGAAACAGATGAGCGCGCGTGCGGGTGTCCGCGCTGGCGAACACGGTGACGTCGTGCCCCAGCGCGACCAGCGCGTCGGCCAGGTAGGCGACCACGCGTTCGGTGCCGCCGTAGAACCTGGGCGGCACGGCTTCGTAAAGTGGAGCGATGTGTGCAATGCGCATGCATACCTCCGAACCATGGGCGACCCGTGGCACTGATCGCCACGGCATCTCCGGCAGGTGGAAAGGAACGGGACGCCGGCTTGAACGGCGCCGGGGTAGACAACGGCAACGGCTAATCCCCGGGCGGGGGCGCGCCCGTTCCGCCATTGCGGCCGGGAGGCATGCCTTGTCCTTCGTTCATCGGGCCCTCCTTCGTCAGACGATGCGAAAGGCGGCGGCGCGCAGCCATGCTTTGCACGACCGGCCGCGTCATGGCGATGTATCGAAGGCGCGCTCAGGGGTCAGGACTGCGATCGCAGGGCCAGCCGGAAAGCGCGCCTCGCCGGAAGCTTCACGGCGGGTATCGCGTCGACGGAAGCGCAAGCGCCCGCGCCGCCTGTGACACCGCCGCCGGCCCGCCCTCGCTGCGGGCGGCCGCCGACGCGGCGCACCGGCCTAGCTAACACTGGGCACCGTCGCGAGGCGGTGAAGCCGGCGCGCGGGAGCGCCGCGCCGGCGCGGCGGCTACAATGCGCGGATGTCCCTGATCCAGCTCCAGCGCGTCGACTTCAGCGTCGGCGGCCCTCTCCTGCTCGAACACGTCGATCTGTCGATCGATGCCAATGAGCGCGTGTGCATCGTCGGCCGCAACGGCGAAGGCAAATCCACCCTGCTCAAGCTCATCGCCGGCGAGCACCGGCCCGACGACGGCGAAGTGCGCGTGCAGAACGGCGTGATCGTCGCCCGCATGGCGCAGGAGGTGCCGCAGGACACCGCCGGCAGCGTCTTCGACGTGGTCGCCGCGGGCCTGGGCGACCTGGGCCAGCTGCTCGCCCGGTATCACCATCTCCTCGCCGAGCAGGACATGGAGGCGCTGGGCGAAGTCCAGGCCCAGATCGAGGCTCGCCACGGCTGGGACCTGGATCGCCGCGTCGCCGACGTGCTGGTGCGCCTGGACCTGCCGTCCGACACCGACTTCGCGGCGCTCTCCGGCGGCATGAAGCGCCGCGTGCTGCTTGCGCAAGCCTTGGTGCGCAAGCCCGATGTGCTGCTGCTCGACGAGCCGACCAACCACCTGGACATCGAAGCCATCGGCTGGCTGGAAGGTTTCCTCAAGTCCTTCGCCGGCAGCATCGTGTTCATCACCCACGATCGCTCCTTCCTGCGTGCGCTGGCCACACGCATCGTCGAGATCGACCGCGGCCAGCTCACCAGCTGGCCGGGCGACTACGACAACTACCTGCGCCGCCGCGAGGAACGCCTGCACGCCGAAGCGCAGGCGAACGCACTGTTCGACAAGAAGCTGGCGCAGGAAGAAGTGTGGATCCGCCAGGGCATCAAGGCCCGACGCACCCGCAACGAAGGCCGCGTGCGCGCGCTCAAGGCATTGCGCAACGAACGCGCGGAGCGCCGCGAACTCTCCGGCAACGCCAAGATGACCCTGGCCAACGCACAGGCATCCGGCAAGAAGGTGATCGAGGCGCGCCACGTGCACCAGGCCTTCGGCGGCCGCGTGCTGATCGACGACCTGGACACCACCATCATGCGCGGCGACCGCGTCGGCATCGTTGGCCCCAACGGCGCGGGCAAGAGCACGCTGCTGAAGATCCTGCTCGGCGAGCTGAAGCCGCAGCGCGGCGAGGTGATCCTGGGCACCGGCCTGCAGATCGCCTACTTCGACCAGCACCGCTCGCAGCTCAACGACGCCTTGAACGCCTTGGACAACGTGGCCGAGGGACGCGAGTACATCGAGCTCAACGGCCAGCGCAAGCACATCATCGGCTATCTGCAGGATTTCCTGTTCTCGCCCGAACGCGCCCGCGCGCCGATCACGCGGCTTTCGGGCGGCGAGCGCAACCGTCTGTTGCTAGCGAAGCTGTTCGCCCAGCCGTCCAACCTGCTGGTGATGGACGAACCTACCAACGACCTGGACGTCGAGACGCTGGAACTGCTCGAAGAATTGCTCACCGAATACCAGGGCACCCTGCTGCTGGTCTCGCACGACCGCGAATTCCTCGACAACGTGGTCAGCAGCACGCTGGTGCTGGAGGGCGGCGGCAAGGTCGGCGAGTACGTCGGCGGCTACAGCGACTGGCTGCGGCAACGCCCAGTGGCGCGTCCGGCCGACCCGGCACCGGCTCCCGCTGCCGCGAAGCCCATCGAAGCGCCGCGCGCGCCGGAGCCGGAGAAGGCGAAGCGCAAGCTCAGCTACAAGGACCAGCGCGAGCTGGAACAGCTGCCGGCACGCATCGAGCAGTTGGAAACGGAGATCGCGGAGCGCTCCGCCGCCATGAACGATCCCGCGTTCTTCCAGCAGGACAACGCCGCGATCCAGCGCCACAACGAGGCGCTGGCGAAGGCGCAGGCGGAGCTGGACGGGGCGTATGCGCGGTGGGCGGAGTTGGAAGGATAAAAACCCTCCAAACCGGAACTCTTCTCCCTCCGGGGAGAAGATGGCGGTGCCCTGCGGATTCCCTTCGATCATAGCCGGATGAGGGGTGGGCGCTCACGACGGCGGCGCTAGAGCGAACCTCTGGCTTTCGATCTTCATCGAGCCATGGCGATCAGCGCTCCGTAGGGGCCCTCACCCCAGCCCTCTCCCCGGCGGGAAGAGGGGGCTGGAAAGCGTACTCAGTGCTCGTCTTTCTTGCCGTTCTGCATCAGGCGGTCCGTCCAGGCGATGCCGATCGCCGAGACGATGAAGACCAGGTGGATGATGGTCTGCCACATCACGCCGACGGGCGTGAGCCTCGCGCACTTGAGCGCATTGCCGCCGCTGCTGACGTTCTCGGCGATGCTCGCCATCATCTCGGTCGAACAAAACGGCAATCCCTCCAGCGAGCCGGCGGCGATGAACGTCTTGAGCAGATGGATCGACGAGATGCCGATGATCGCCATCGCCAGCTTCACCTTCAGCACCGAGGCGTTCACGTGCGACAGCCATTCCGGCTGATCCGGATGGTTCTCCAGCCGCAGGCGCGACACGAAGGTCTCGTAACCGCCCACGATCACCATCACCAGCAGATTGGAAATCATCACCACGTCGATCAGGCCGAGCACGATCAACATGATTTCCTGCTCGCCCAGCGATGGCGCTTCGTGGATCAGGTGCCACAGTTCCTTGCCGAACAGGAACACGTAGACGCACTGCGCCACGATCAGGCCGAGGTACAGCGGCAGCTGCAGCCAGCGGGAACCGAAGATCAGCCAGGGCAGCGGGCCGAGGCGGGGACGGGAAGGCGAATCGTGCATGGAAGGCGGCTCACGGCGGAAAAGCGCCCAGCCTAGCGACGACGCAAGAACTTGCGCAAGCGCCCACCGCCCCGCTCAACCGGTGTTCTGCAACCCCTGCGACACGCCGTTGACGCAGGCCACCAGCGCGCGCAGCAAAGTGTCGTCCTCGCTGCCGCCTGCACGCCAGCGCCGCAGCAGGTCCACCTGCAGCAGACTCATCGGGTCGATGTACGGGTTGCGCAGACGGATCGACACCGCCAGCCTCGGCGAGTCGCGCAGCAACTCGTCGTTGCCCTTCAGCCGCAGCACCCAGCGGGTGGCGCGTTCGTACTCCGCGCGGATCAGCCCGAAGAACGGTTCATGCAGTTCCCCGGACAGCCGCGAAAACGTCTCGGCGATGTCGAGGTCGCTCTTGGCCAGCACCATCTCTACGTCGTCCAGCATGTTGGCGAAGAAGGGCCAGTCGCGCGCCATCTCGACCAGAGCCGCCTCGCCAAACGTTTCCGCGCCCTGCTCCAGCGCAGTGCCCAACCCATACCAGCCGGTGATGATCGAACGGCATTGGGTCCACGCGAACACCCAGGGAATCGCGCGCAGATCCTGCACGCCGCGCATGCTGCGCCGGCGCGAGGGACGCGAGCCCAGCGTCATGCGCTCGATCACGTCGATCGGCGTGGCGCTGCGGAAATAGTCGATGAAGCCGTCGCGATCGACGAAGGCGCGATAGGTCTGCCGGCTGACCGTCGCCAGCCGGCCCATGTGCTCGCGCCACACCGCTTCGCGCGCTTCCTGCTCGCGCGGGCGCAGGCTGGCGCGCAGCACGGCGCCGACGGTCTGTTCCAGATTGCGCAAGGCCAGCGCGCGGATCCCGTACTTGCGATGGATCACCTCGCCCTGCTCGGTCACGCGCAGCACGCCGGCCACCGAGCCGCGCGGCGAAGACATCAGCGCCGGCGCGATGCGCGCGCCGCCCCGGCTCGCGGAACCGCCGCGGCCGTGGAAGAACGACAGCCGCACGCCGGCCGCCTTCGCCACCTCCAGCAACTCCACCTGCGCGCGCTGCAGACCCCAGCGCGACGCCAGCGTGCCGCCGTCCTTGCCGCTGTCCGAATAGCCCAGCATCACCCACTGCCGTCCGCCACGCTGTTCCAGGTGAGCGCGATAGACCGGGTCGCCGAACAACGCGCGCAGCGTGGCCGGCGCGTTCGCCAGGTCGTCCACGGTCTCGAACAGCGGCGCCACGTCGAGCGGCACGCAGGCGCCGGATTCGGCCACCAAACCGCCGTGCCGCGCCAGCGCCAGCACCGCCAGCACGTCGGCGGCGGAACGGGCCATGCTGATGATGTAGAGCCCGGTCGCGTCAGTGCCATAGCGCTGGCGCGCCGAGCGCAAGGTGGCGAAGACCGCCTTGAGCGAGCGCGCGCCTTCGTCCTCGCAGTCCCCGAAGGATTGCTCGCCGCTGGCGTAGGGCTGCAGATCGGCCGCGCGTGCCTCGTCGCCGCGCTCCGGCCAATCGGACCGGCCGAGCAGCGCCGCCAGCGCTTCGTCGTGCACGCGCGAATCCTGCCGCACGTCCAGGCGCGCGAGATGGAAACCGAAGGTGCGCACGCGCCAGATCAGGCGCTGCACGGCATAGGCACCGGCGTGCAGGCCGCGATGATCGATCAGGCTGTCGGCGATCAGCTGCAGGTCGGCCAGCAGGTCCTGCGGCGACGCGTAAGCCTCCGGATGATCGTCGTCGTGAGTGGCCTGCAGGCGCGCCTCCACCACGGTGAGGAAGCTGCGGTACGGCATGTCCGCGTGGCGCGGGCGCACCTGCGCCGCGGCTTCGGGAAAGCGCTCGCGGTAGTCGGCCAGCCGCCGCGCCAGGCGTTCGTCCACTCCCACGCGTCCCTCGGTCTGGCTGAGCAAGCGCGCCAGGCCGGCGATGTCGGCAATGTAATGCTCCAGCACGTGCGCGCGCTGGGTGGCGAGACTGGTCGCGATGGTGTCCGCTCCCACGTTCGGGTTGCCGTCCATGTCACCGCCCACCCAGGTGGCGAAGGACAGCAGGCGCGGCAAAGCCACTGCCACGCCATAGACCTCTTGCAGCGCGTCCGCCAGCGACTCATACAACGCCGGCACGATGCGGTAGATCGGATTGGCGAGATAGAAGCCGACGTGGTGGTGTTCGTCCTGCACGCTGGGGCGCACCGGCGACGCCTCGGCGGTCTGCCACGCGGAGGACAGGGCCATGAAGATGCGGTCGTCGTCTTCCTTGCGCTCCTGCGGCGTGCGGCTGGGATCGAAGTTGTCGATCAGCGCGCGCACCACGGCCTGCTCTTTCTCCAGCAGCGAACGGCGCATCGCTTCGGTGGGATGCGCGGTGAACACCGGCTCCACGCGCAGGCGCGCCAGCCATTCGAGCAGCTCGCCGGCGCCGACGCCCTCTTCCTTCAGCCGGCCCAGCACGTCGAGCAGCGATTCGGGTTGCGGCGCGCGATCCTCGCGCTGGTAGTCGCGGCGGCGCCGGATGCGATGCACGCGCTCGGCGATGTTGACCGCCTGGAAATACGTGGCGAAAGCGCGGGCCAGTGCTTCGGCGTGGGCGACGTCCACCCCGGTCAGCAGCTCCGCCAGTGGCGCCAGCGCAGCGCCCTCTTGCCGGCGCGCGATGGCTGCGGTGCGCACGCGCTCGACCTCGTCCAGAAACTTCGGCGAGACCTGTTCCGCGAGCATGTTGCCAACCAGCGTGCCCAGCCTTCGGACGTCCTCGCGCAAGGGTGCATCGTGCGGGGCGAACTCGGGACTGCGCTGCTGCTGGGTCATCGGAGCCACGTCTGCGGATTCTGGACATCCAAGACTACCCGAACGGCGGCGCTTTGGTGCGCCGCCGCATGAGCTCGCGAAAGTTGCGCCTGAAACGAACAACGGGTTGGCGTGACCCCTGGACGGACTCGAGCGTGGCGGCCGAGGACGGAGCGCCCGTTGGGGTGCGCCTTTGGCTTACCCCAACCTACTTCGACGGCGGCTTCAGATAGCGCTCCAGCCAGTCATTGGATTCGGCCAGCATCTGCATGATCGATTCGCGCGCGCGGTACGCGTGCGCCTCGTTCGGCAGCATGACCAGGCGCGCGGTGCCGCCCAGCCCTTTCACGGCCGCGTAGAGGCGTTCGCTCTGGATCGGGAAGGTGCCGGAATTGTTGTCCTGTTCGCCGTGGATCAGCAGCAAGGCGTCCTTGATGTGGTCCGCGTAGTTGAACGGCGACATCGCGTTGTAGACGTCCTGCGCTTGCCAGTAGTTGCGCTCTTCCGACTGGAAACCGAACGGTGTGAGCGTGCGGTTGTAGGCACCGCTGCGCGCGATGCCCGCTTTGAACAGGCGCGTGTGCGCGAGCAGGTTGGCGGTCATGAAGGCGCCGTACGAATGTCCCCCCACCGCAATGCGCTCCCGATCGGCCACGCCGCGGCGCACCACTTCGTCGACCGCCGCCTCGGCGCTGGCGACGAGCTGCGGGATGTACGTATCGTTGGGTTCCTTATCGCCCTCGCCCACGATCGGCACCGAGAAATTCTCCAGCACCGTGTAGCCCATGGCGAGGAACGCCTGCGGTCCCCAATAGCCGATGCGGTTGAAGCGGTACGGCGAATCGGTGACCTGTCCCGCTGCATCGGCCGATTTGAACTCGGCGGGATAGGCCCACATCAGCATCGGGCGCGGGCCGTCTTTTTTCGGATCGTAGTGCGGCGGCAGATAAAGCGTGGCGGTGAGCTCGACGCCATCCTTGCGCTTGTAGCGGATCTGCTCCTTCTTCACGTCCTTGAGCTGTGGCGTGGGATGCGCAAAGCGCGTGAGCGCGCGCGGCGATCCGGTCGAGGCGAGTTCGCGCACGTAGAAGTTCGGCGGCTCCGTCGGCGATTCGCGCGACGTCAGCGCGCGCCGGCCTTCGGCATCGAGCAATACCTGCGGCGCCTCGTAGTACGGCGCCCGGGAGTGGAACAGGCGCTCGCTCCGGCCGCTGTCCAGGTCGACCTTGTCGATGAAGGGACGGTCGCCCTCCGGCGAGGCGCCCTTGCCCAGGCGGAAGATGCTGTGCCCGTCGGCACCGACCAGCAGGCGCTGTTCGCCCTGCGCGTCGATCGCCGTGGCCGGCACGCCCGGGTCCTTGTAGCGGTCCTCCGACGAGCCTTCGCGCAACAGGACAGGGGTCTGCTCCAGATGGTCCGGCGCCACGCGCCATTCCTTGACGTGGCGGGTCTTCCACCAGAACTCCTCGACCAGGGCCAGCTCGCCGTTGCCCCAGTACGCCCCGGCGTAGCGGCCGGCCAGCTTCGCCAGCGTGGCGGGAGCGCGGTCGAAAGGCGCCGCCTGCATCTGCACCAGGTCGCGCACTTCGGCCGGACGCGCGGGATCGCCGCCGTCCTGCGCCTCGGCCCACACCAGGGTCGCCGGCGCATCGGCGCGCCAGTCGACGTCGCGCACGCCGGTACGCACCGCGTCGTTGCCCGTGGGCAGCCCATCCACCAGCGGGAGGCGGGCGATCTCCTTTACCAGCCGGCCTTCCAGATCGAGCACCTCGATGCGGCGGGGGAAATACTCGACCGGCACGAGATAGGAGAAAGGCCGCTCGATCCGCTGGCGCAGCAGGTAGCGGCCATCCGGCGAAGGCTCCAGCGACGTCGTGAGCGCGGGCTCGCCCAGCTTCCGCACGGCACCGTCGAGACCGACCAGCGCGGTCTGCGTGCGCAGGTAATGTTCCAGCAGGCGCGCATCGTCCTCGTTGCGCAGCAGGTCCTGGTAGGTGCGGATGGCTTTGACGCCGGCGCCGGCCTGGGTTTCCTGCGCGTTGGGTCCGGTCGGAATGCCGCCGGCGGCGGGCGCGTCGCCCTGCGCGTCGGGACGCAGCTGCACCAGCAGGTGCTGGCCGTCGGGCATCCAGCGATAACCGCGGCCTGCCACCGTGTTGAGCGGCAGCTCGGTGAGCCGGCGCGCGGCACGGGCGGCGATGTCCACCACCCACAGCTCGTTGCGCCCGCTGCGCGCGTCGACCTGGTTGAAGGCGAGATGGCGCTGGTCCGGCGACCAGCTGGTCGTCGCGATGGACAGCGGCGACGGCAGCCCCTGCAGGCGCAGCTCCTTGCCGGTGGCGACGTCGAGCAGCCACAGGTCCGAGCCGAACGCGAAGCGGCTTTGCGCGTAGGTGCGCGGATGAATGCGCAGGCCACCCAGTTTCAGCTCGGGCTGGGCCACGACGTCGATGCCGGGCAGCGACGGCGTCTGGATCAGCGCCAGCAGGTCGCGATGCGGGCTGAGCGACGGCTGCGGCGGCCGCGGCGCGTCCACCAGCGCCTGCAGGGGCGCGGGCGGCAACCGGTAGCCGGCGGTGGCCGTCGCTGCCGCAGCGGGCACCGGCTGGGTGCGGGCCTGCGCCGCCAGGGGCAGCGCGGCGAGGAGGAAACCTGCGAGGACCAGGCGCCGGAGCGAAGTATTCATGGAGGCAAGCGACCTCAGGGACGAAGAAACTTGCGGACCTTAGCCGCCCGGATGAATCCGGGCCTAGGCCATCCGTCACGGGTCGGGCCGGCCCGGTGACGAATCCCGAACACGGCTGCGGCTATACTTCCGGGCTCCCGTCGAGGGGCGCTGCGACCGCGGCTGCATGGCCCGCCACCAGGCATGCCATGTAGGGCCACGGCCAGGCTCGGCGGTCTTTCCATGCAAAACGGCGCCCGGTCAACCGATGCGGTACCCACCGCACAAACTTCCGGAGCCACACCCCATGAACGCAGTCAGCAAAGAAGCCGCCGGCCACGATTACAAGGTCCGCGACATCGCCCTCGCCGAGCTCGGCCGCCGCCGCATCCGCATGGCGGAAGAGGAAATGCCCGGCCTGATGCAGATCCGCGCCCGCTACGCCAAGGAGCAGCCGCTCAAGGGCGTGCGCCTGTCCGGCTCGCTGCACATGACCAAGGAAACCGCGGTCCTGATCGAGACCCTGAGCGCCCTGGGCGCCTCGGTGCGCTGGGCCTCCTGCAACATCTTCTCCACCCAGGACGACTGCGCCGCGGCCATCGCCGCCGCCGGCATCCCGGTGTTCGCCTGGAAGGGCGAGACGCTGGAGGAATACTGGGACTGCACGCTGGACATGCTCACCCACCCCGGCATGCAGGGCCCCGAGCTGATCGTCGACGACGGCGGCGACGCCACCTTGCTGATCCACAAAGGCGTGGACATGGAGAACGGCGACGACTGGGTCAATACGCCCAGCGGCAACCATGAGGAACAGGTCATCAAGGACCTGCTCAAGCGCACCGCCAAGGAGCGCCCCGGCTTCTGGAAGAAGGTCGCGGCCGACTGGAAGGGCGTCTCCGAGGAGACCACCACCGGCGTGCACCGCCTCTACCAGATGATGGAAGCCGGCAAGCTGCTGGTGCCGGCGATCAACGTCAACGACTCGGTCACCAAGAGCAAGTTCGACAACCTGTACGGCTGCCGCGAGTCGCTGGCCGACGGCATCAAGCGCGCCACCGACCTGATGGTGGCCGGCAAAGTTGCCGTGGTGTGCGGCTACGGCGACGTGGGCAAGGGCTGCGCGCATTCGCTCAAGGGCTTCGGCGCGCGCGTGATCGTCACCGAGATCGACCCGATCAACGCCCTGCAGGCGGCGATGGAAGGCTTCCAGGTCACCACCGTGGAAGACACGCTCGGCACCGCCGACATCTATGTCACCACCACCGGCAACAAGGACATCATCACGCTCGAGCACATGGCGGCGATGAAGAACAACGCCCTGGTGTGCAACATCGGCCACTTCGACAACGAGATCCAGATCGACCGCCTCAACGCCGCCAAGGACGTGTCGCGCGAGACGATCAAGCCGCAGGTGGATCGCTACACCTTCGCCAAGACGAACCACAGCATCTACATGCTGGCCGAAGGCCGCCTGGTGAACCTGGGCTGCGCGCATGGCCACCCGAGCTTCGTGATGTCCAACAGCTTCTCCAACCAGACGCTGGCGCAGATCGACCTGTGGAAGAACAAGGACGTCTACGAGAAGACCGTCTACCGCCTGCCCAAGCAGCTGGACGAGGAAGTCGCCCGCCTGCACCTGGAGCAGATCGGCGTGAAGCTGACCAAGCTCACCCCGGAACAGGCCGCCTACATCGGCGTGCCGGTGGAAGGCCCGTACAAGCCGGACCACTACCGCTACTGAGCGGCGGGTCCTGCGGAACGAAAAGCGCGCGGTGCGAACCGCGCGCTTTTTTTGTGCCTGACCCCTGCCTAGCCCCTGCCTACGACGTCATTCCGGCGCCGGCTAGACCCAGTGACGATCACACCCTACGCGGTGACGGCAATCCGACCATATATCGCTTCATCGCGACCAAGAGATATATACTCGCCCGCACCGTCCACCCGAGACCCGACGATGCCGGCCATCAGCTTCGAATTCTTCCCGCCCAAGACCGACGAACAGCGCGACCAGCTCGACCGCGCCGCGCGGGCACTCAAGGGGCGCGGGCCGGATTACGTCTCGGTGACCTTCGGTGCGGGCGGCTCCACGCTCAGCTACACGGGCGAAACGGTCGCGCATCTGCACCGCGAACATGGCCTGGACGTCGCGCCGCACCTTTCCTGCATGGGCGGCACGCGCGCCGAGATCGCCGAGCTGCTCGACGGCTACCGCGCCGCCGGCTATCGCCGCCTGGTCGCGTTGCGCGGCGACCTGCCCTCGGGCATGGCCTCGCCGGGCGATTTCCGCTACGCCGCCGAGCTGGTCGAATTCATCCGCCGGCACAGCGGGGACCACTTCCACATCGAGGTCGCCGCGTATCCGGAAACCCATCCCCAGGCAGACGACGCGCTGGCGGACCTGCGCCACTTCAAGGCCAAGGTGGATGCCGGCGCCGATGGCGCGATCACGCAGTACTTTTTCAACGCGGACGCCTATTTCCGCTTCGTCGACGACGTGCGCCGGCTAGGCGTGGAGGTGCCGGTCGTGCCGGGCATCATGCCGATCTCCAACTTCAGCCAGCTCAAGCGCTTCTCCGACGCCTGCGGCGCGGAGATCCCGCGCTGGATCGCCAAGCGCATGCAGGCGCACGGCGACGACGCAGAAGCCATCCGCGAACTTGCCGCCGACGTGGTCGCCCAGTTGTGCCGGCGCCTGCTGGACGGCGGTGCACCGGGGCTGCACTTCTACACGCTGAACCGCGCCAAGGCGACGACGGCCGTGCTGGACCGCCTGGCGGTCTGAGCACCGGCCCGCGCGGTATTCTGCGCGGCATGCGTCTCCTGCTCCCCGCTTCCTCGCTCCTGCTGTTCCTCTGCCTCTGGTTGCCGCCGCCTGCCGCCGCGCAGGCCGGGGTGCATCGCTGCATCGGCCAGGACGGCACGCCGCTCTTCACCGACCAGCCTTGCGCCGCGCTCCAGGCCACGCCGGTGCAGGCCCCGCCGAAGCCCGGCGTGCCGGGCTCGCAGCAGCCGGCAACGTCGCTGCCGCCGCCGATCCTGTGCGCCGGCACGGTCGCGGAGCTGCGCCAGAGCGTGGCCGACGCATTCGCCGCGCGCGATCCCAACCGCCTCGCCGGCCTGATGCTGTGGGGCGGCTACGGACGCAGCGCGGCCGTTTCGGACATCCGCGCGCTGGGCGTCCTGATGCAGCGCCCGCTACTGGATTTCGGCGAAGAAACCGCCGAACGCCCGGCGCCCGGCACCGATCCCGATGCCTGGCCGATTCCCGGCACCGAACATGCCGATCGCCCGCCACCGACCACCGAGCACCAGCTCGTGCTGCACACCGCCTCCGACGATGCCAGCGGCGCGCCGCGCGAGACGCGTTTCGCCATCGTGCGACGTTCCGGCTGCCTGTGGCTGCGCAGCGCGGACTGAACGGACGTTCGAACCGCTGCAAGGCGCCTGAAAGATGAGCCCACCCGCCAGCGGGTATCATGTCGCTCATTTTTCCGGAGGACCGACATGGCTCAGCAGTATCCCGAATGGATCTGGCAGAACGGCCAGATCAAGCCCTGGCGCGAGGCGACCACGCATGTGATGTCGCACGCGCTGCACTACGGCTCGTCCGTGTTCGAGGGTATCCGCAGCTATGCCACGCCCGACGGCGCCGCCATCTTCCGGCTGACGGACCACCTCAAGCGCCTGTACCAGTCCGCGAAGATCTACGACATGGTCCTGCCCCACTCGCAGGACGAAATCGCCGCGGCCTGCCGCGAAGTGATCAAGAAGAACGATCTGGGCGCCGCCTATCTGCGCCCCGTGGCGTATCGCGGCCTCGGCGGCTTCGGCCTGTCGGCGGAAACGCCGATCGACGTCGCGGTCGCGGCGTGGCCGATGGGTCCGTACCTCGGCCCGGAGGCGCTGGAAAGCGGCATCGATGCCTGCGTGTCGAGCTGGCAGCGCTTCGCGCCGAACACCATCCCGGCCGGCGCGAAGGCGGGCGGCAATTACCTCTCCGGCCAGCTCATCGCGCGCGAGGCGCGCCGCCTGGGCTTCGGCGAAGGCATCGCGCTGGCCAACACGGGCCTGCTCAGCGAAGGCGCGGGCGAGAACCTGTTCCTGGTGTTCGATGGCGTGCTGCACACCACGCCGGCCAGCGCCTCGATCCTCACCGGCATCACGCGTCACACGCTGATGACGCTGGCGCGCGAGGACGGCATCGAAGTGGTCGAGCGCGATATTCCGCGCGAATACCTGTACCTGGCCGACGAACTGCTGATGTGCGGCACGGCGGCCGAGATCACGCCGATCCGCTCGGTGGACGGCAAGAAGATCGGCTCGGGCAAGGCCGGTCGCGTGACGCGCCGGATGCAGGAGCTGTTCTTCGGCCTGTTCAACGGCAAGACCAATGACCAGTGGGGCTGGCTGGAGCCGGTCTGAATACCGGCTCTGCTTCGCCCCCTTGATTCGTCATTCCGGCGCAGGCCGGAATGACGTTCTGAGCGCTGCGGCGGCAGCTCCCTATTCCGCCGCCATCCCCAACGCCCCCATCGCTTCGGCGGTCCGCCGGCGCTGCGTGGCCTGCTCCCGCAGCAGGCCCATGAAGGCGTGTTCCAGTGCGTCCACCTGGGGCAGGCTCATGCACTGTTCCTCGCCCACGTAGACGAAGCGCAGCCGGCCATGCACGGAGAAGGCGAGCAGGCCGAGGATGCGTACGCCGAACGAGCGCACGGCGAGGCTGAAATCCTCCAGCTGGAACGGCGCATCCGGTTCCACCAGCTCGATCGGCCCCAGGTTGGAAAAGGAAAACTGATTCCAGTTACCGTTGCGGCTGAGCGCATCGCCGATCCGCACAATGGAGCGCACCTTGCCTTCCGACGGCGGCCTGAGCATTTCGCAGAAACGGTACTTGCCGGGAATCGCTTCCAGTTCCTGCCCGATCTTCTCGCCCATCTCGCGATAGATGTCGCGTGCGCGCTCCCATAGATCGGCGCCGCGCTCGCGGCCCACGTCGATCTTGAAGCTGCCGCCGCCGAAGAACAGCATGTCGTCCTTCAGCTGCGCCAGCCGGCCTCGCCGCGCATCCACCGGGCTGTCGATGCGCGTGGGCGCGCGCTTGCCGAGCGCCGCTTGCAGCGCCAGGTCGAGCATCGCCAGCAAGGCCGCGTGCATCGACACCTGCTCGCGCCGACAGCGATGCTTCAAGGCGGACGTCAGTGCGGCATCCGCGCGCCACTCACGCCACACCGGATCGCGCCGCAGCGGGCGACGCGAAGGCGGGATCAGGCCGATCAGGCCGTTGATCGCCGCCGCGACCGCGCGCTGCTTGCGTTCGCCGGGGCCCGGCGACTGCGCGGCGATGTCGAGCGGACTGAGCGCGGCATATGGCAACAACGGCTGCTCGCGATAGGTTCCGCTCAGCAGCTCCTTCGCCACGGTAAGCAGGCTCATGCCGTCGCAGATGCGATGCGCCGCCGTGATCAGCAGCACGCCGCCGCGGTCCGTGCGCAGCCAGGCCACGCGCAGCTGCGGCTCGCCGGGCGCGAAGGCCGCGGCTTCCTCGCGCGCGATCTCGCGGGCGAGCACGGGCTCGGACGTGCAGATGGCCGCGCGCAGCGGTATCGGGCCGGCCGCGTCCAGCGCGTAATACAGTCCGTCGCGCTCTTCGCGCAGCAACATGCGCAGTGCCGGATGCTTGCGCTGCAGGCGGTCCAGCGCAGTACGCAGGCGCTCCACCGACAGCGAGCCGGCCATAGCAAGACGATAGGTGATGTTGCCGTCGATCAGGCTCTCGATGGTGCTCAGCTTGCGCAGCATGGCGTCTATTCCGCGGCGATCGACGGACCGGCCGCGAGCTTTCCGCTCCGCGCCGGGAGGTTCTTGCAGAACGCGGCGATGCGCGGGTGCAGGCTCTCGAAGCTGCCGAGCCGGCCGCGGCGTCCGTCGATGTAGCCGCAGGCCACCGCCAGCACCTTGCGAAGCTTCTGCGGCTCGAACATCAGGACATTGAAAGCCTGATGGAGCGCCAGCAGGCCACCCAGCCAGTGCAGAGCCCAATGCCGCCGATACAGGCGCAGAGTGAAGACGCCGTTGCGCGCGCCGTAGTAGCGCCGCCACGCGGCATGATTAGTGGTGAAGAGGCGGCCGTGCCGCTCGATGTGGCCGGTGGTCTGGCGCATCGTCACCGCTGCATTCATGAGCACGGGCACGCCCTGGCTATTGGCGCGCAGTCCATATTCGACGTCGACGTACTCGATGAAGTAGTCCTCCCGGAACGCGCCGAGCCGTCGATACGCTTCCGCCGACACCGCCGATCCCGAGGAAATCACGAACAGCGTCTCGAACAGGCCCTCGGTCGGCTCGCGCATTTTTACCGGCTTTGGCCAGCGCCGGCCGGGCG
Organism: Dyella sp. BiH032; assembly: GCF_031954525.1. Lineage (NCBI taxonomy): Bacteria > Pseudomonadati > Pseudomonadota > Gammaproteobacteria > Lysobacterales > Rhodanobacteraceae > Dyella > Dyella sp. BiH032. The sequence goes on along the minus strand of NZ_CP134867.1, from coordinate 1,087,881 downwards.
GCAGCACCGGCATGAACTTTTCCAGATGGATCTCGTAGATCTTCGGCCCGAGGATGAAGGCGGGTGCTTCCATGCGCTCGCAAGCGCGCATCATGGCGTCGAAGAAGCCGTCGCCGATGTCCGAATCCTGGTCGAGCAGGAAGATCACCTCGCAGCCGCGCTGGAGCAGCAGCTCTGCGCCGCGGTTGTAGGCGCCGGCGAGCCCTCCGCGGTTGGCGTTGTGCAGCACCGTCACGCTTTGCCGCTGCAACGCTTCGTACAGCGATGCGTCGGCATGCGGCGAGTTGTCGATGGCGATCAGGTTGCGTCCCGCTGCCGCCGCGACCTCCAGGTTGCGCAGGAAGGCCTCCGTGGGGTGGTAGAGCACGAAGATCACACCGTAGCTTTTCATAGGCTTTCCACCGGCACGGAAGGGATACCGACGCCGGACGCGGCCGGCGCCGGCCAGACAGTCGCAGCCTGCAGCAAATCCATCGCCAGCCGCCGGATGCGCACGGCATCGGCGCGCGGCATCGAGCTCTCGTCGGAGATGAAGGCGAAGTCCAGCCGTCCGGCGAAGCCGACGATGGTGACCAGGTTCGCCGGCGTCGGCTCCAGCAAGGCCGAGGGCGCATGGATCGCTTCCAGGCGGAACCCACCGTCGTCGCGCGACGAACCATCCAGGCGGCCAAGATAGGACAACGACACGCCACGCCCCGCACGCCGCGAACGCGAGTAGGCGATCAGCCGCTCGAACAACGGATGCAGCCGTTCCAGGCCAAGCAGTTGCTCGTAGACGGTCGGCGCCAGACGATCGATCTGGCGGCGCATGTCGTCCTGCAACGCGCGCGCCAGCGTCCAGAAGTCCGCATCGGTCATGACTGCCTTGCGGTGGAAGGAGAGGCGCACGGTCGGCGCCATCGTGAACAGCGCACCGCCTTGCAGCGCCGGCAGATAGCGCCGCGCGTCGACCGGCGAGACGAACTTGTCCACGCCACGGGCGCCGCGCACCGACGCGCAGGCGAGCATGAATGCGGTGCACAGCGCGGCGAACACGCCGACGCCGGCATGCTTGCCGCGCCGGACCAGGGCAGCCACCGCCGCAGGCTCGATCGTCCAGCGCACCGTATACGCCGGGCCGTACTGCACTGGCGGCCCGATCCGCTGCAGGCGCACGAGCCAGGCGAACAACCTGGCCTTCCAGTACGCGCGCCGCCGCAGCCGGCGATCGTTCCGCGCTTCGGGCGGCACCACGTCAGCGCCGCCTTGCAGCGGGAAGCACGGGCCGAGCGTAGCGTCTGGACGGCCGCAGACGGCGAGGATGTCCTGCAGCAGGCCGACCGCCGACAGGCCGTCACAGATGCAGTGATGGCAGCTCAGCAGCAGGTCGCTGCGTCCGTGGCCGCGCAGCCAGACGAGCCTGACCAGCGGCTCGCGCCCTCCGTCGAACAGCCGCTCGCATTCGAGGCGCGCCTGCTCCTGCCAATCGTCCTCGCCCAGGCGCTCGACGACGCGCAGGGGAATGGGTGGAGGCGCTGCCTGCTGCACGAACCAGGGACGTCCGTCGGCGCCTTGCTCGACCAGGGATTGCAGCACGGCGTGCCGGGCCTGGACGCGATCGAGAGCGGCGCGCAGGCGGGCCTCATCCAGCGTGCCCGTCAATGTCCCCGGCAGCACGAAGGCCACGGGACGCTGACCATCCAGATACATCCCGCGCTCGAACAACGCGAAGGGGCGCCGCGCCGTCATGCCGCGCTCCGCTCTGGCGCGGCCTCCACGGCATCCGGTTCGCCGAGCAAGCCCCAGCGCCGCAGATGGCGCAGCGCTTCGGCCACGCCGTCTTCGGCGCGCACGGCATGGCCCAGCGCTGCTGCTTCCCGCTGCATGTCGGGGTGCCCGATCACATCCAGCGCAGCCGCCAACTTTTCCGCGGTCAGCCCGCGGCGATCCAGCGCGGGCGGCGCCACGCCGCGGCGTTGCAGGCAGCGTGCCCAGAACGGCTGGTCGCCGTAGAACGGCACCACGGCCGAGGGGATGCCGGCGCGCACCGCCGCCGCCGTCGTGCCTGCGCCGCCGTGATGCACGGCCGCCGCCATGCGCGGGAACAGCCAGTCGTGCGGGGCCTGGCGCAGCCCGTAGATCTGCTCGTCGAGCGCGCCCTCGCCGATCTCCAGGCCGCCCCAGCCGGTGGCGAGCACCGCGCGCCGGCCGCTTTTGCGCACGGCGTCCACCACCGTGCGTGTGAACGCTTCGGCCTGGCCGCTCACCATGCTGCCGAAGCCGATGTATACCGGCGGCGCTCCGCCAGCGAGGAAATCGGCCAGGTCCGCCGGCGGTGTCCAGGCCGGCGGGTCGAAGAACCAATAGCCGGTCACCTGCGAGCTGTCCGGCCAGTCCGCAGGGCGCGGCAGCACATGCCGGCTGAAGCCGTTGATGACCTTCGCGTCCAGCGCGCCGCGCCCGAGGTAAGGGCCGTGCCATCGATAGCGCGGCAGGCCCAGCCGCGGCCGCACGATGTCGTTGATGGCCGGCCGCATCACATGCCACACCAGCAGCCACAACAGCTGATGCGCGGCGAGGCTCAGCGCGCCCGGCAGGCGTTCGCGCGTGCCGGCCAGCACCATTGGCGGCAGCAGACGCGAAGGCGTCAGCGGCTGCAGCCGCGCGATCGCGAATGGCAGGCCGCGCCGTTCCGACAGCGCCTTGGCGAGCAAGGTACTGTTGCTCACTCCGATCAGCAGGCCCGCGCCCTCGCTCGCCGCCATGCCTTCGTCCGCCCAGTGTTCGGCCCACTGCGCATAGCGTTCGCGGAAGATGCGCGCCATCGCGCGCAGGTCCAGCCCCTGGTCGGCGATGCTGCGGTCGGACTCCAGCATGGCCTGGAAGTCCGCGGTGAGCGGGAAGAATTCCAGCCCCGCCTGGCGCACCAGCCCGGCGAAGTTGGCGCTGGTGGCGATGCGCACCGGATAGCCCGCGCGGCGCAGCCCCTGCCCCAGCGCCACGCAGGGCCGCACGTCGCCCTGCGTGCCGATGGTGAAGATGACGATGGGTCGGTGCATGACGAGCTCAGGCGACCGCCAGGTCTTGCTGCGCCTCCGCCAACAGCGGTGCCAGCGGCATGCGCTCGTCCGGAATGTCTGACAGGCGATGCCGCAGCACCGCGCCGATCTGCGCCGCCGGCGCCGGATCCAGAACCGCTTCGTGGTGGCAGGCCAGCTCGTGCACTTCGATGCGCCAGCCAATGAAGGGCCGCCACGCCGAGGGGCGGTGGTCCAGGATGCCGTCCAGGTGTCCTTCGCTTTCCGTGGCGCGGAAGAACAGCAAGTCCAGATTCACCCGGCGCGGCGTGTACTGCCGCGCGAGTTCCAGGTTGTTGCGCATCACCGCGAACAGGTGCTCGATGAACTGCGGATGCTGCCGGACGATCTCCTGCACCAGCGGGATCGAACGCGCGTTGTAACTGTGCAGCAGCAGCGAAGCGAGCTCCTTGAGCGTCTGCGGCGCGTGCTCGCCCGCGTACTGGTGCAGCCCCAGGAAACTCAGCGCGGCGCGCACCTCCCTCGCCTCCTCGCGCGGACGCGAGCGTTCGCCCGGAGCGAACAGGTAGCTGTCGATCATGGCCAGCAGCTCCACGCGCTCGCCCATCGCCAGCAGACGTTCGGCGATGGCGTGGCCGATCAAACCACCCAACGAACGCCCGACCAGGCGGTACGGCCCTTCCGGTTGGATGCGCCGGATCTGCATCAGGTAATCGGCGGCGACTTCCTCGATGCTGCTTGGCAGCCGCAGGTCGCCGCGCAAGCCGCGCGACTGCAGGCCGTACACCGGCACGGACGGATCCAGGTGCCGCAGCAGGCCGGCGAAGCCCAGGCTCAATCCCATCATCGGATGGATGCAGAACAGCGGCCGCGACTGCGCCTTGCCGACCTCGCGCAGCCGTGGCGGTGCGCGCAGCACCACCATCTCGCTCAGTGGATCGTCGCTGCCGCCGGCGAGCCGCTCGACGAACGCTGCGAGGCTGGCGATCGTTGGCGCCTCGAACAGGGCGCCCAACGGCAGTTCGACGCCGAATTCGGCCGGGAAGCCCGCGGCCATCTCGGCCGCGGTCAGGGAATCGCCGCCGAGCTCGAAGAAGTTGTCGTGCAATCCCACCTGCTCGACGTGCAGCAGGCGCTGCCACAGTTCGGCGAGTTTGCGTTCCAGCGGCGTGCCCGGCTCGACGAAGGCGCTGCGCGCGCCGCGATCCGGCGCGGGCAGCGCGCGGCGATCGAGCTTGCCGTTGGGCGTAAGCGGCAACGCGTCCAGCACGGTAAAGCCGGACGGCAGCGCGGGTTCGGGCAGGCGGCGGGCGAGAAACGCGCGCAGCTGACCCGGTTCCGGCGTCGAGCCGTCACGCGGCACGACGTAGGCGGCCAAGGTCATGCCGCTGGCGTCCGGCCACGCGACCACCGCCGCTGCGGCCACCGCCGGATGTCTGGCGAGCGCGTTCTCGATTTCACCCAGTTCAATCCGGTGTCCGCGGATCTTCACCTGTGTGTCGGCGCGCCCGACGAATTCGAGCAACCCATCGTCGCGCCAACGCACCAGGTCGCCCGTGCAGTACATGCGGCTGCCGTCGGCGGCGAAGGGATCGAGCGGGAAGCGCTCTTCGGTCAATTGCGGGCGATGCAGATAGCCCTTCGCCACACCGGCGCCGCCGATGCACAGTTCGCCGATGGCGCCGGTCGGAACCAGCCGCCGCGCCGCATCGACTACGTACAGGCGGGTGTTGAGGATGGGGCGCCCGATCGGCGGCGCGCCGGAACCGATCTCCTCCAGCTCGTAGGCCGTCGACCACACGGTGGTTTCAGTGGGACCGTAGAACTGCGTCACCCGCGCCGCGGCGCCCTTCAGCCGCGCGGCGAGTTCGGCACCGAGCGCCTCGCCGCCGACCAGCGCATGCACCTCGTCCAGCCGGGTCTCGGGATTGGCCAGCAGGATGCGCCACAGCGAGGGCGTGGCCTGTACGTGCGTCGCACCGCTGCGCCGAATCAGCCGCGCCAGCTCCAGCGGCTGCTGTGCGGCGCCGCCATCCGCCATCACCACGCATGCGCCCACCGTCAGCGGCAGGTAAAGCTCCAGGCCCGCGATATCGAAAGTCACCGTGGTGACGGCGAGGAAACGGTCGCTGCGCGCGGGTTCGAGCTGCCGCGCCATGCCTTCCAGGAAATTGGCCAGGTTGCCGTGCGTCACCTCCACGCCCTTGGGACGCCCCGTCGAGCCGGAGGTGTAGAGCACGTAGGCGGTGCCCTCCGGATCGCTGAAGTCCGGCTCGTGCTCGTGCTCCGCCAGCGTGTCGCATTGCTCTGGCAGCAGCTGCGCACCTCCGCCCATGGCCAGGCGCTCGTGAATCGGCGCCGTGGCGATCACGGCGATCGGCGCGGCGTCGTCGAGCACCATGGCCGTGCGTTCGGCCGGGCCTTCCGGATCGATCGGCAGATAAGCCGCACCGGCGCGCATGAGCGCCAGCAGCACGATCAGCAACTGCTCGCTGCGCGGCAGCGCCACGGCCACGATGTCGCCGGGCTTGATGCCATCGGCGATCAGCTGCCGCGCCTGGCGCAGGCTGCGCCGGTGCAGCTCGCCATAGCTCACTACCGTGTCGCCGAAAACCACGGCGGGCGCGTCCGGCGTCAGCGCGGCCTGCCGCGCGAGTCGAGCGGGCACGCTCAGTGCTTCGACCGGCCCGGCGGTGTCGTTCCAGGCCACGAGCAGGCGATGGCGTTCTTCGTCGCCCAGGAGGTCGATGTCGCGCAGGTGCGCTTCGGGGTCGGCCAGCACGCCTTCGATCAGGCGGCACAGGCGGCGGCGGTGCTCGTCGAGCTCCGCCATGTCGTACAGCAGCGGGTTGGCGTCGAAGTCGAAACGCAGGCCGGCGCCGGTGCCGCGGTCATAGATGAAGACCATCAGGTCTTCGGCCGAACTGTTCGAGAGGTTATGCGAGGACGTGTCCGCCCCGGCGAAATCGAGCTGATAGTCGAACGGCTCGATGTTGATGCCGAGCCAGGCGACGCTGCGTCCCTGGCCGATCAGGCCCAGGTCGCGGCGCAGGTCTTCGTAGCGGTACTGCTGATGGCGCAACGCTTGCCGTACCACGCGCGACACCTGCTCGAACAGCTCACCGGCCGCCATGTCCCGGGTAAAGCGCAGGCGGATCGGCACCACGTTGGCGAACATGCTCGGCGCGCGGCGCGCCTCGGCGTTGAGCCGCCCGGACACCGGCATGCCGAAGACCAGATCTTCGGCGCCTGTGACGCGGTGGTAGTACGCCGCGACCAGGCCGATCAGCACCTGCGGCAAGCTGGCGCCCGTGGCCTTGCCAAGCTCGGCGAGCCGCTGCGTCGTTTCCGGCGACAGGTAACCCGTGCTGCGGCACAGCCGATCGCCCAGTCCGGGGCGGTGCTGGCGCCGCGACAGCGTCACGGCCTCCGGCAAGGCGGCCAGTTGCTCGCCCCAGTATTCGCGGTCGCGACGGAAGCGGTCCGACTCGCGGTACGCGGTCTCCATGTCGATCGCAGTGCTGGCGGGCGTGAACGCGCACGGTGGCGGCTCCTGTCCCGCGACGAGCGCCGTATACAGTTCGGCCAGCCGACGTGCCAGCAGGCCGCCGCCGAAACCGTCCAGCACGATGTGGTGCGCACGCTGGTACCAGAGGTAGTGATCCTCGGCGAGCTTGAACAGCACGCTGACCCACAGCGGGTCCTGCTCCAGATCGGGGTTGCGCGAGTACTCCTCCCGCATCCAGGCTTCCGCGGCCGCGCGCGGGTCGGCTTCGCCGCTCATGTCGAAGTAGGGGAACTGGCCTCCGTAGACCTGTCGGATCACCAGCTGCGGCCGGCCATCGCGCTCGATCACGTTGGCGCGCATCATCCCGGCTTCGTAGACGAGCCGGTACAACGCCTGGCGGAACAGCGGCGGCTGGATCGCTCCCCGGATATCCACGGCCTCAGCGATGTTCATGATCGCGCCGTCGGCGCCGATCTTGTCGTTCACCCACAAGCCGCGCTGGGCAGTGGTCAAAGGCAGTACATCGTCGCGCTCGTCATTCATCGCCATTCCCCTTGCGGCCGCACGGCCGCACGCGTCCATTTGCACCGCGGAAAACAGGCACGCATTAACCGCCGCCATTAGCGCGGCAATGCATCGAAAATCACCGGATCATCCGGCCGAACGGTACCGCCACGGCCGATGCCGGCCGCGTTCTCTAAACCCGCGTGACACTCTTTTTTGACGCAGACAGCCCCCGGCCTAATACCTCTTCAGGCATTCGGCATTAGCTGCGACCGAGTTGCTGGATGACGCTCGACAACGGAATGGGGGGATTCCGCATTGCGTTTCTGACATGCGCCAGAGCCGTTCCCTGCCCCGTTCCCGGCTGGGAGTGTCCATGCCTGAACGGCGGCTTGTCCACTAGGCGAAATGTGCTTCAGATCACACCTTGTGCAGCGCAACAAGGCTTCGCCAAAAAATGAGAAGTTAATGGCGAAGGATTCGTCAACGAAGACGGGAAATAATGCAGAAGATTTTCAAAAGCATGAAAATCGCGTCAATGCCCACTCCAATTGGCGCATTATCAGTCGCCATGAAATGCGCAATTCACATCTGTGAAATGACCGCAACGAGCGCCGAGGCCAAAAGGGATTACTGGAAGACGATGCTTGCGATGGCGCCGTTCGTATCGGTGCGCGGACGCATGGAAACGTCCCAGCCATAGAGCTCGCACAGACGGCGCACGATGGCCAGGCCCAGCCCCGCGCCGCTGCCGCCCGCGCCTTCGCCGCGCACGCCGCGCTGGAACAGACGCTCGGCGTCCTCCGGCTTTATGCCTGGGCCCGTGTCGATCACCTCGATGCGGTCCTGGTCGACCTTCACCGTCACCTGGCCCTCGAGCGTGTACTTGATGGCATTGCCGATGAGGTTGGTCAGTGCCACCGCGAGCACGGACGCCGGCGCGTTGATGCTCAGCGACCCATTCACCAGCAAGTCCACGCTCAACGGCTTGTCGCGCATCTGCGGGCGCTGGCTTTCGATGACGTCGGAAGCCACCTTAGCAACGTCGGTGGTCTCGCCGCGGGTCGGCCCGCGACGTTCCGCGCGCGAGAGCAGCAGCAGCGCCTCGATCAGCTCGGTAGCCTGGCGCGAGGCGCGCTCGATGCGCTTGAGGCGTTCGCGCAGCTTGTCGGTGAGGTCCGGCGAGCCCTGCAGCAGCTCCGTGGTGCTGGCGATGACCGCCAGCGGCGTGCGCAGCTCGTGACTGACGTCGGAATTGAACTCGCGATCGCGCTCAACCATCGAGGTGAGGCGGTTGGCGTATTCGTCCAGCGCGAGGGCGAGCTCGCCGACTTCGTCGTCGGCGAAGTGCAGGGCCAGCGGCTCGGCCTTGCCGTTCTTGCGGAACTCGCGCAGGCGCTGGGCCAGCTGGGTCACCGGCTTGAGCACCTTGCGCGACAGCCACATGCCCAGCACCAGCGAAAGCAGGCCGAACAGGAACACGCTGCCGATCACGCTGTACAGTAGTTGCCGTTTGCCCAGCTCGTCGCGCGAGACGTCGTACTGCACAAAGCTGATCACGCCATCTTTGCGGCGCACGGCCAGCTTGTAATGACGCGACTTGCCGTCCTGCCCAGTCTCGTACATGTCGTGCACGCCGGTCTCAAGGTTCTGCCAGGTCAGCGGCGCCTTGTAGATGGTGCGGTCGCTCCACGACGCCGCCTTGACGATGTCGAACGAAGGCGCCCGGTCCGGATGGGCCAGGACTTGCTCATTGAGACGGTCCACTTCGTCCTGCAAGGCCGAAGTGATGAGCTGGTTTTCGACGCGCTCGCGGATGTTGAGCGCCGCGAAGGCAAACAGGGCGCTTAGGCCGAAACCGAACAGCGCAAAGCTCAGGACCAGGCGAAACCGCAGCTTACGTCTGGACCGCATCCGGGTCGACCATGCGATATCCGATACCGTGCCGCGTATGGATCAGCGGCTTGTCGAAGGGCTTGTCGATCGCCGCGCGCAGGCCGTGGATGTGCACACGCAGGCTGTCGCTGTCGGGCAATTCCTCGCCCCACACGCGCTGTTCGAGGTCCTGGCGGGTGACCACCGAGGGGCTGGCCTCCATCAGCGCCTGCAGCAGCTTCAGGCCGATGGGGTTGAGCTGGATGGACTTGCTGTCGCGCGTGACCGTGAGCGTGTCCAGGTTGTAGGTGAGATCCGCCACCTTCAACACGCGGCTCTGCGGGCCCTTGCCGCGGCGCGCCAGCACTTCCAGGCGGGCGGCCAGTTCCTGCAGCGCGAACGGCTTGGTCATGTAGTCGTCGGCGCCGGATTCGAAACCGGTGAGCTTCTGCTCCAGCGCGTCGCGCGCCGTGAGCATCAGCACCGGGGTCTGCTTGTGCGCTTCGTGGCGAAGCTTGCGCGCCACGTCCAGGCCGTCCATGCCCGGCAGGGTAAGGTCCAGCACGATCACATCGAAATCGTTGACCACCGCCAGGTGCAGCCCGGTCACGCCGTCGCCGGCGAAGTCGACCACATGGCCGCGGTCTTCGAGGTAATCGCCGATGTTCGTCGCGATGTCGCTGTTGTCTTCGATCACCAGTACGCGCATACGCCACTCCGTGTCGCCGCCGGCGTGGGCCGGCCATGGCGGCAAGCTTAACAATCTGTGCCGTGGAAAGGTGGTGCCGGCCCGCCATCCGGCTGAACGCGCCGCGGGCCGCCCCTTGCCGGCGCAAAAGAAAAGGCCCGGAGGCGCGGCGGAAACCGCTCCATCCGGGCCCAAGCTACTGCCCCGATACCGTAATCTGCTGTCACTAGACCATAGCGGTTGAAGTGCCGAGCAAATTGCAGTGGGACCTTTATAGGGGCGGCGTGGTTACGGTGTGGTTAACCCGCACTCACTTCGCCGTTAACCGTTCAGCGCGTCGTCGGTGTCGCGCACCTGCGTCACTTCCGCGCGTGCCGTTCGAGATGCTTGATGATGTGCCCCGACACATCCACGCCGGTCGCCGCCTCGATCCCTTCCAGGCCTGGCGATGCATTCACTTCGAGGATCAGCGGGCCGCGCTTGGAGCGCAGCAGGTCCACACCCGCGATGCCCAGGCCGAGCGCCTTGGCGGCGCGCACCGAGATCTGGCGCTCCTCCGCGCTGAGCGAGGCCGACTGCGCCGTACCGCCGCGGTGGAGATTGGCACGGAAATCGCCCGGGCTCGCGTCGCGCTGCATCGCCGCCACCACCTTGCCGCCGACCACGAAGCAGCGCAGGTCGCTGCCGTTCGCTTCGCCGATGAATTCCTGCACGAGGAAGTTGGCATAGAGGCCGCGGAACGCCTCGATCACGCTCTGCGATGCGCTGCGCTTCTCGGCCAGCACGACGCCGGTGCCCTGGCTCCCCTCGTTGAGCTTGATCACGTGGGGCGGGTCGCCCAGCATGGCCAGCACGTCGGCCGTATCGTCCGGGTTGTCGCCGAACACCGTCACCGGCATGTCCAGGCCCTGTGCCGCGAGGATCTGCAGCGCGCGCAGCTTGTCGCGCGCGCGCAACACCGCGTCGGACGGGTTGGGCGTGTACACGCCCATCATCTCCAGCTGGCGCAACACCGCCGTGCCGTAGAACGTGCTGGTGGTGCCGATGCGCGGGATCACCGCGTCGATGTCCTTCAGCGGCTTGCCCTTGTAGCGGATGGCCACGTCGCCCGGCGCGATGCGCACATAGCAGCGCAGCGGATCGAGCACGCGCACGACGTGGCCGCGTTCGCGGGCCACCTCGACCAGGCGCTGGGTGGAATACAGGCGGGCATTACGGGAAAGGATGGCGATCTTCATGGGACATCCATGGCCGCCAGGGGATGGCGCGGCTGGGTGTAGGAAAGGGCGGGGTCCACCGCGAAGCGCCCTTGCAGCGCCGTGCGGCCCAGCAGCATGGGAAACAGCATATGCCGGCGGTCGGTGAGATTGACGTCGACGCTGAAACGGCGTCCCGCCAGCACGGCGTCGGTGCGGATGAACCAGCGCTCGGTGCTGCGGCCGCCGGTGTCCATGACCGCGCGACGATAGAGCGCCGGCGCCTCGCAATGCGTCACCATCGGGTGGCGGCGACCGGTGCTGACCGTGAAGCGGAGCCAGACGGCGCCGTCGCGCTCGAAGCTCTCCAGTTCGTCCACGTGCAGCGAGCTGCTGCGCGCGCCGGTGTCGAGCTTGGCTTTGAGCGAGACGATGCCGAGGTCGGGCAATGCCAGGCGCTCCCGCCAGCCGAGTGTGATCACATCCGCCATCTTCAGCGCGCTGGTTGGAAGAGAAAGGCTCGGTGGGGCGGGCGGGGAATGGAGCGGGTGAAGGGAATCGAACCCTCGTCAGTAGCTTGGGAAGCTACAGCTCTACCATTGAGCTACACCCGCATCGCCGGCGGATGGTAACCGGGACCCGCGCGCTTGGGAACAACCCCGCCGCACGCACCTGCCGGCCGTCGATGCCGGTCGGCACAACGCGCGATAAACCGCACATGGCGGGCCGCTGAACCGGCCAGCGGCGGTGCGCCCGCCGGCGCGCGCGGGCCGTGAAAAGCCGTGCACATAATCGGGCCGTCGGCGCCCGGACGCTTCATGCGTTTCCGCAGGCGTCATCGATGCGCACGCTCCGGAGAACGTCATGCGTCTTCCCCAAACTTTCGTGACACGCGCCTGGCCGCTGTTCGCCGCCGCGCTGCTGTGGGGCGCGGCGGGCCTTGTCCAGGCCCAGTCGCAGGCCGACGGCGAGGCGGGCGATCCGCCAGCGCGCGTCGCGCGGCTTTCCTACCTTTCCGGCGACCTGGGCCTGCTGCCGGCGGGCGCGAAAGACTGGAGCGATGCCAGCCTCAATCGCCCGCTCACCCGCGGCGACCGGATCTCGACCGGCGCGGACGGCCGCGCCGAATTGGAACTGGACGGCGGCAGCCTGCGCATGGCGCAGAACACCGACGCCGGCTTCCTCGACCTGAACGACCAATTCGCCCAGGTGGAACTCACTCAAGGCACGCTGAACCTCACCGTCCGCAACCTGGACGAAGGCCAGAGCTACGAGATCGACACGCCCACCGTGGCACTGGTGGTCGACCAGCCCGGCACGTTCCGCGTGGACATCGACCGCGACGGGCGCACCACTGAAGTCACCGCGTTCCGCGGCCGCGCCACGCTTTACGGCGAGAACAACGCGCAGCGCACGGTGAACACGGGCACGCGCTACGTCATCGGCGACTCTTCGCTGCAGCAGGTCACGCTGGAGGACATCGGCGACCGCGGCGACTCGTTCGACGACTGGTGCTATCAGCGCGATCAGCGCTACGAGCAGTCGCCCAGCCGCCGCTACGTCTCGGAAGACGTCGTCGGCTACCAGGATCTGGACCGCTACGGCGACTGGCAGACCGACCCGGACTACGGTGCGGTCTGGTACCCCTCGCAGGTGGCCGGCGACTGGGCACCGTACCGCGACGGCCATTGGGCCTGGATCGCGCCGTGGGGCTGGACCTGGGTGGACGACGCGCCCTGGGGCTTCGCGCCGTTCCATTACGGACGCTGGGCCTACGTGGGCAGCCGCTGGGGCTGGATCCCGGGTCCGGTCGCCGTGCGCCCGGTGTACGCGCCGGCGCTGGTAGCCTTCGTCGGCGGCGGCAACTGGAGCGTATCGATCGGCATCGGCGGCGGCGCGCCGGTGGGCTGGTTTCCGCTCGGCCCGCGCGAGGTCTACAACCCCTGGTACCGCGCCAGCCGCAACTATTACACCAACGTCAACGTCACCAACATCTACGTGCGCAACGTCAATCGCACGACGGTGATCAACAACATCAACAATCAATACAACTATTACCGGGACGGACGGCCGACGCCGAATGTCGGCTACGTCAACCGTGGCGCGCCGCATGCCTTCAGCGCCGTGCCGGGCCAGAGCTTCGCGAGCGCGCAGAACGTGCGGCGCAACCTGGTACGCGCGGATGCGCGCCAGTTCGCCGCTGCGCCGGTGCTGCCGCGCGGCGTGCCGATCCAGCCCACGCGCGCCAGCTTCGCCCCGCCCCGCCCGGCGAACGCGCGGCCGCTGCCGGCGGCCGGCTTCCAGCGTGAGGTGGTCGCGCGTCGCGCGCCGCCGCTCAACGCCGTGCAGCGCCCGGTCGCGGACGACGTGCGCCCGAACCGTTTCGGGCAGCGTCCCGGCGCGCCGGTGGCCACCGCGCCATCGAACGTGCGCGTGCTCGGCAACGGCGCCCCCGGGCGCCCGGTTCCGCCGCAAGGGCCGACGCGCGAGGCCGCCGCGGGCGTGCCGGCGCGCCTGCCGCCGGTGGACGACGCCAACCGTCCGGGCAACCGTCCCGCGCCAGCCGATCAGACACCGCGTCGCTTCCAGGCCGACGATCGGCCGGACTTCCGCCAGAACGCGCGCCCGGACCTGCGGCCGAACGAACTGCCGTCGGCCCGCTTCGCCCACCCGGACGCCGGCGATCGCGCCGCCTTCCAGGACCGCCGTCCGCCCCAGGGCGCGTCTCGCAGCGACACGCCGCGGAACGATACGCCGCGCCCGGGCGTGAGCTTCGTCTCCAACGCCGCGCAGGACCGCGAGCGCGCGGCGGCCGCACAACCGCAGGCCGCGCCGCCGCCCCGCAGCCTGCCGGAGGTGCCGCGCTTCAACCGCCGCGACGAACCCGGCACCGCGCCGGCCCCGGAGATGCGCCAGCCGCGCTTCGAGCAGCCGATGGCGCGTCCGTCGGAACGCCCGCAACCCGCACCCGAAAACGCTGCGCCACGGGAAGTCGAGCGCTTCCGCGAAATGCGCCAGCCGCAGCCCTCGTTCCGCCCCGAGCGCAACGAACCGCCGCAGCAACCGCGCATCGAGCGCGCGCCGCCGCAGGCGATGCCGCAACCGGTCCAGCGCGAGGTGCGGCCGGCCTTCGAGCGCCCGGCTCCGCAACCGGCGCCCCAGAGCGCGCCTCCGCCGCGTCCGCAGAACCAGCCCGCGCAAGGACAGAACCGGGGCGGCGAGCATCGCCAGCACGGCAACCGCGACGAGCGCCAGAACTGACCCCTGGCGAGAGCCCGGCCCCGCCGGGCTCTCGTTTTTCCGGGCACGATGCCGCGCTCGCTGGGGCCGGACGGCTACTGCGGCTACAATGCCCCGATGCAGATCACGCTCAATGGCAGTCCCCGCGACTGCGCCAACGGCATCACCGTCGCCCAACTGCTGCAGGAAGCCGGCTACGGCGACCGGCGCGTGGCGGTGGAAGTGAACCGCGAGATCGTTCCCCGCAGCATGCACATCCGCTGGGCCCTCGCCGAGGGCGACCAGGTGGAGATCGTGCATGCCATCGGCGGCGGCTGAGCCGCCGTCCCGCGCTCCCCGAGCAGTCGAGACCCATGAACACCAAGACCCACGACGCCGCCGACCCGCTGATCATTGCCGGCAAGAGCTACGGCTCGCGCCTGCTGACCGGTACGGGCAAGTACAAGGACTTCGACGAAACCCGCCGCGCCACGCAGGCCGCCGGTGCCGAGATCGTCACCGCGGCGATCCGCCGCGTGAACCTCGGCCAGGACGCCGGCCAGCCCAATCTGCTGGACGCGCTGCCGCCGGATGAATTCACCCTGTTGCCCAACACCGCCGGCTGCTACAACGCGGTGGACGCGGTGCGCACCTGCAAGCTCGCGCGCGAGCTGCTGGACGGCCACAAGCTGGTGAAGCTGGAGGTGCTGGGCGACCAGCGCACGCTGTTCCCCGACGTGGTCGAGACCCTCAAGGCGGCCGAGACCCTGGTCGCGGACGGCTTCGACGTCATGGTCTACACCAGCGACGACCCGATCCTGGCCAAGCGGCTGGAAGAGATCGGTTGCGTGGCGGTCATGCCGCTGGCCGCGCCGATCGGCTCGGGCCTGGGCATCCAGAACCGCTACAACCTGCTCGAGATCATCGAGAACGCCAAGGTGCCGATCATCGTCGATGCCGGCGTGGGCACGGCGTCCGATGCCGCCATCGCGATGGAACTGGGCTGCGACGGTGTGCTGATGAACACCGCCATCGCCGGCGCCAAAGACCCGGTGCTGATGGCCCATGCGATGAAGCTGGCGATCGAAGCCGGCCGTGCCGCGTTCCGCGCCGGCCGCATTCCGCGCAAGCGCTATGCCTCGGCCTCGAGCCCGATCGACGGCACGATCGGCTGAAGGCATGGAGGTTGGCGAGTAGCGAGGGCGCGAAAGCCGCCCCGCCGCCAGTATCGAAGCGATGTGGGCGCCCCGATGGGCGTCCTTCCACGAACAGCCCGCCACCTCCCAGGCCTTGCATGAGCGACCGTCCCGAAGACCACGAGCACGAAGACCCGGCGTCCGGCCCGTACCTGCGCCGCATTCGCAGCTTCGTGCTGCGCGAAGGACGCATGACGCCGGCGCAGCAGCGCGCCTTCGACGAACACTGGGCCCGCTTCGGCATCGACTACACCGGCACCGCGCAGGACTACGCCGCGCGCTTCGGGCGCAAGGCCCCGCTGGTGATGGAGATCGGCTTCGGCAACGGCGAGGCACTGGCCTGGGCCAGCGAGCACGACCTGGCGCGCAACTATCTCGGCATCGAGGTGCACGGTCCGGGCGTCGGCCGCCTGATGAACGCACTGGCCGCACGCGGCGCTTCCAACGTGCGGATCTACAAGCACGATGCGGTGGAGGTGCTCGAGCACGAGATCGCGCCCGGCACCTTGGCGGAAGCGCGCATCTGGTTCCCCGACCCGTGGCACAAGAAGCGCCACAACAAGCGCCGCATCGTGCAACCCGAGTTCGTCGCCCTGCTCGCCTCGCGCATGGCGCCGGGCGGGCTGCTGCACCTGGCCACCGACTGGCAGCCGTACGCCGAGCACATGCTCGAGGTGATGGAAGCCGCGCCGGACTGGCGCAACGACGTCGGCCCCGGCCAGTACGCCGAGAAGCCCGCGTGGCGCATCGAAACCCACTTCGAGCGCCGCGGCCTGAAGCTGGGCCACGGCGTGTGGGATCTCCTGTACCGCCACGCCTGACCGTCGCCCCACGCCGTCGTTCCCGCGCCGTCGTCCCGGGCGCGTGTACGCAGCCACGCGCCGCCCACGTCCCGGGGACGGCTCCGATTCACCAGCATGGTGGTCGCGACGCTTATACTCGCGGACCAGAACTAAGGACGGGTCTTCGCCGCGTGACGCAAGCCAAGTCCAACCGCATCCATCGTCGTCCACGGGTTCGTAAGGAAGCCGGCTAGTGGGACTATCGCTCACCCCCGAAATGATCCTCGTGCTCGGGCTGGTGGGCTTCACCATGCTGATGCTGGTGCTGGAGTGGATCCGCGCCGACATGGTGGCGCTGCTGGTGGTGGTGGTGATCGGCCTCACCGGCCTGATTCCCTCCGACCGTGTGTTCAACGGCTTCGCCGGCAACGCGGTGATCGCCATCATCGCGATCATGATCATGGGCGCCGGCCTCGACCGCGCCGGCGTGCTCGGCCTTACCGCCAACTTCGTGATGCGCATGGCGCGCGGCATGGAATCGCGCCTGGGCGTGGTGGTGAACCTGGTCACCAGCCTGTTCAGCGCGGTGATCCCCAGCCAGGCGCTGGCCGCCCTGATGATTCCCGTCACCAGCCGCCTGGCCGCGCGCACCGGCGTGCCGCTGTCGCGACTGCTGCTGCCGATGGCGTTCTGCATCCTCACCGCGACCAACACCACGCTGATCGCCAACTCGCCGCTGATCGTGCTCAACGACCTGATCGCGAGCGCGAACGCCAACCTGCCGCCCGGCGCCCATACGATTCCGAAGTTCGGCCTGTTCAGCGTGACGCCCGTGGGTCTCGCGCTGGCGCTGGCGGGCGTGCTGTTCTTCTACCTGTTCACGCCCAAGCTGCTGCCGGAGCGCGAGGACGAGCGCCTGAAGGTGACGCCCGGTCGTACCGAAAGCTACTTCGCCGACACCTACGGCATCGGCGGCGAGACGGCGGAACTGACGGTCACGGCGGAAAGCCCGCTGGTGGGGATGAGCATCGGCGAAGTCGAGCAGCTGTACGGCGCGCCACTGATCCTGGCGATCAAGAGCGGCACCGAGGCGCGCATGGCGCCGCCGGTGGACCACGTGATCTGGGTGGGGTCCGTACTCGGCGTGCTCGGCCCGCGCGAGCAGCTCAACCAGTTCGCCAACAATCAGTTGTGCAAGCTGTCGCCGCGCATGCGCCAGCTGGGCGAGCTGTTCAATCCCACCCGCGCGGGCATTTCCGAGGCGGTGATCCCGCCCAGTTCGCGCTTCCTCAAGCAGACCGTCGGCGAGCTGCGCCTGCGCAAGCGCTATGGCATTTCCGTGCTCGCGGTGAACCGCGGCGACCAGGTGTTCCGCGACGACGTGCGCTCGGTGAGTCTGCGCGCAGGCGACACGCTGGTGCTGCACAGCAGCTGGCGCGATCTGGGCCTGGCTTCCGAGGACAAGGACCTGGTCGTCGTCACCGACATCCCGAAGGAAGAACAGCGCCCCGGCAAGATCTGGCAAGCCGTCGGCTTCTTCGTGCTGGCCAAGTGCCTGGCCCTGTTCACCCATCTGGACCTGTCCGTGGCGATGATGACCGGCGCCATCGGCATGCTGCTCACCGGCGTGCTGAACATGGACGAGGCCTACAAGGCCATCAACTGGAAGACGATCTTCGTCACCGCCTGCCTGATTCCGCTCGGCTGGTCCATGGATGCCACCGGCACGGCGGCCTGGCTAGCGCAGGAGGTGCTGCAGCATCTCGGCAACGCTTCGCCCTATGTGCTGCAGGTGTCGCTGGCGATCCTCACCCTGCTGTTCTCGCAGGTGATGTCCAACGTCGGCGCCACCGTGATGATGGTGCCCATCGCGATCAGCGTGGCTGTGGCGACCGGCGGCAATCCGTCGGCCTATGCGTTGATCGTCGCCGTATCGTCCTCCAACACCTTCCTGCTGAGCTCCGGTCACCCGGCGCTGATGATGGTGGCCGGCCCCGGCGGCTATCGCGGCAAGGATTTCCTGCGCGTCGGCCTGCCGCTCACCGCGATCGTGCTAGTGATCACGCTGATCGCGATCAATCTGATGTTCCGCTAAGAGCCGCCGTTGCGCTGAGGCTCGGCTCAGCCGAGGCGCACTTCGCCATCGATAACGGCCACCGGCACCGACCGCAGGTGTTCGCCGCGGCAGGGACCGCCGACGCACAGGCCGTCGCCCGCCTGGAAGCTGGCGCCGTGGGCCGCACAGATCAGCACGTCGTCCTTGAGCAGGAACTTGCCGGGCGCCCAGTCCAGCCGCCGCCCCGCGTGGGGGCAGATATTGAGATAGGCACGCACTGCATCGCCGCGGCGGAGCACGATGAGGTTTTCCTCGCCGTCCCGGAGCGCGACATCCACGGCGATCGCCTCGCCATCGGGAATGTCGTCCAGGCGGCAGAGCGGCGAAGCGGGGGTGGCTGTATCCATCGGCACTTGTCTCTCGAGGGCGGAAGCCCCATCGTTACGCACGTAAGTCATTGATTTTACCATACGGATTTTTAACACATGCGCTTCACGCTGCCGTCTCCGCGTCGTTCCCGCCATCCGCTGGTCCGTGCCCTGTCGCTGCTCGTCGGTGTGGCACTGGTGGGCGTGCTGTTGGTGTTCGGCCTGGTCGTGGCCGGCGTGCTGCTGGTCGGCGGCGGTCTGCTGCTGGCCGTGCGCCACTGGACCCGCAAGGGTAGCGCGCCGCGCCCCGTCGCGGGTTCGCGCCAGCCGGAAATCCTCGAAGGCGAGTTCGTCGTGCTTCGCCAGACCGGCCCGGCCGCGCGCTGAGCCGTCACGAACCGGGCTTCCGCGCAAAAACCGGATAGTCCCGCGCGGGCCAAGGCGTCTAGCCTGACGACATGGACATCCGCACCGCCCCCATGAAACCCCGCCGCACCACCGAGACCGCCCTGGAGCACGTCCGCGCCCTGATCGAGCGCGCGGAGCAGGCGCCCGGACTCGAGCAGCTGGCCGAAGCCGCCGGACTCAGTCCCACCTATCTGCAGCGCGCCTTCCGGCGCCGATACGGCGTGAGTCCGGCGGAATACCATCGCGCCCGCCGCTTCGGCCAGTTCAAGGCTTCGCTGCGCGAAGGCGCCGCGGTGACTGATGCGGTCTACGAGGCCGGCTTCGGTTCCGGCAGCCGCGTATATGAGCACAGCAACCGTCTGCTAGGGATGACCCCGGCCAGCTACCGAGCCGGCGGCCTGGGCGCGAGCATCCGCTACACCACCACCGAGACGCCGCTGGGCCGCCTGCTCGTAGCCACCACCACGCGCGGCATCTGCGCGGTGACGCTGGGCGACGACGATGGCGACCTCGTGCGGCAGTTGAGGAATGAATTTCCGCGCGCCGAACTGGAACGCGTCGATGCCGGCCGGGAAGAGTGGCTGGACGCGGTGATCGCGCGCATCGCTGCGGAACTCGGCTGGAGCGATGCGGCCGCGCCGGAGCTTCCGCCTTTGGACATCGCGGCGACCGCCTTCCAGTGGCGGGTGTGGGACGCGCTGACGCGCATCCCCGCCGGCAGCACCCGCAGCTATGGCGAGATCGCCGCGGAGCTGGGCATGCCCAAGGCGGCGCGCGCCGTGGGCCAGGCCTGCGGCAGCAACCGCGTCGCCCTGATCGTCCCCTGCCATCGCGTGGTCCGTGAGGATGGCACCACGGGAGGCTGGCGCTGGGGCGTGGAGCGCAAGCGCGACCTGCTGGCGAGCGAGCGGCGCCACGCCGCTGTGGCCGAGGCGGGTTGAAGCGGGAGGCGCCGCCTTGACGGTGCCTCAAGGCAGCCTTGCAAAGCGCTCACTACTCGGCCATTCCGCAACGCATTATCTTGCGTAATCGTTAGACTAGTCGCCGCGCCCCCTCTTTCGCGCCTTCCCCGCCATGACCGACCAGTCCGTTTCCGACGCCGCTCGCGCGGCGCAAAGCCCGTTCGCCGACGCGCGGATCATGATCCCGCTGGCGCTGTTCGCGCTTTACATCATCTGGGGCTCCACCTACCTGGGCATCCGCTATGCCCTGGACAGCTACCCGCCGTTCCTGCTGGCCGGTATCCGCTTCCTGGTGGCCGGCGTGCTGCTGTTCGGTTTTCTGCGCCTGCGCGGCGCGAGCGCACCCACCGCGCGCCAATGGCGCAACGCGGCGATCACCGGCGTGCTGCTGCTGGGTTTCGGCAACGGCCTGGTGTGCTTCGCAGAACAGAGCGTGAGTTCCGGCGTCGCCGCGGTGGCGGTGGCGAGCATGCCCCTGTTCGCGGCGCTGTTTTCCGGCATGTACGGGCAGTGGCCGACCGGGCGCGAAGCGCTCGGCCTGGTGATCGGCTTCGCCGGCGTGGTGGTACTGAATCTGGGCAGCAGTCTCTCGGCCTCGCGCCTGGGCGCGCTCGCGCTCATCGTCGCGGCGGCGAGCTGGGCCTTCGGCTCGATCTGGAGCAAGCGCCAGGACATGCCCGCCGGCCCGATGAACACCGCCGCGCAGATGCTGTGCGCCAGCGTGGCCCTGCTGCTGGTGGGCTTCGGCACCGGCGAGCACCTGCCCGCGCATCCCACGCTGCGCTCCACGCTGGCCGTGGGTTATCTCGTGCTGTTCGGATCGCTGATCGCCTTCAGTGCCTACCTGTACGTGCTCAAGCATGCGCGCCCGGCCATGGCCACCAGCTACGCCTACGTCAATCCGCCGGTGGCGGTGCTGTTCGGCGTGCTGTTCGCCGGCGAGCACGTGGGTCCGTACGACCTGGCGGGCATGGCGGTGATCCTGGTCGGCGTGGCCACCATCACCCTGTTCAAGCAGCGCGCGAAAGCCTGAGCGACAGGCGGCGCGGGGCTGCGACCAAGATCGTATTGCCCCGGCCGGTCACGCGGCCCACCATCGCCCCCATTTGGGGAGGGTGCCCATGTCGTCGACCGCGAACGAAGGCGCGCTGGCCCGCGCGGCTCTGCGCAGTTCCGCCTGGGCTGAGCGCTGGTTCCCCGATGCCTGGGTGTTCGCCGCGCTGGGCGTGGCCCTGGTCGCGGCGGCCGCATTGGCCTTCGGCGCGACGCCGGTGGTCACGGTCAAGGCCTTCGGCGACGGCTTCTGGAGCCTGATTCCCTTCACCATGCAGATGGCCTTCGTGGTCGTCGGCGGTTACGTGGTAGCGACCGCGCCAGTGGTGGCGCGCTTCATCGACGTGCTGGCGCGGGTGCCACGCACAGGTCGCGGCGCAGTGTGCTACGTGGGGCTGGTGAGCATGCTCGCCTCGCTGCTGTCGTGGGGCTTCTCGCTGGTGTTCGGCGGGCTACTGGTGCGCGCGCTGGCGCGTCGCGCCGAGTTGCGCATGGATTACCGCGCCGCAGGCGCGGCAGCCTATCTCGGCCTGGGCGCGGTATGGGCGATGGGCCTGTCCTCGTCGGCCGCGCAGCTGCAGGCCAATCCCAAGAGCATGCCGCCGGGCCTGCTCAACATCACGGGCGTACTTCCCTTCAGCCAGACCATTTTCCTGTGGCAGTCCCTCGTGCTGACTGCGGTACTGATCGCCGTGTCGCTATTGATCTGCTGGTTCACCGCGCCCTCTGACGCCAGCGCACGTACGGCGGAAGATTTCGGCGTGACGGAAGCCACCGCGACCCCACCGCTGCCTGCGCGCACCCGCCCCGGCGAATGGCTGGAATACAGTCCGCTGCTGTCCGTGCTCATCGGCCTGCTCGGCCTGGGCTGGCTCGGCTACGAGTTCGCGACCAAGCCGGCCGTGTCGGCCATCGCCAATCTCAACACTTACAACTTCCTGTTTCTCACCTTAGGGCTGCTGCTGCACTGGCGCCCGCGCAGCTTTCTGAATGCGGTGGCCCGCGCAGTGCCGAGCACGGCGGGCGTGCTGATCCAGTTCCAGCTCTACGGTGGCATCGCGGAACTGCTCACCCATGCGCCGGGCTTCGCCGGCGAGACGCTGGCGCACCGGCTGTCCGGCCTGTTCGTGCACGTGGCCTCCACCGACACCTTCGCCCTGGTGATGGGCGTGTATTCGGCCGTGCTCGGCTTCTTCGTGCCCTCGGGCGGCGGCAAGTGGCTGGTCGAAGCGCCCTACGTCATGCAGGCAGCCAACGACCTGCACGTGCACCTGGGCTGGGCGGTGCAGGTCTACAACGCCGCCGAAGCGTTGCCGAACCTGATCAATCCGTTCTGGATGCTGCCGCTGCTGGGTGTGCTGGGCCTGAAGGCGCGCGATGTGGTCGGCTTCACCTTCATCCAGCTCGTGGTGCATGTGCCGCTGGTGCTCGGCTTGCTGTGGCTGCTCGGCATGACGCTCACGTACGTGCCGCCAGTGATGCCGTAGCGGCGACGCTGGCCTTCAGCGCGGCGGCGAGGACGCGCACCGCCTCGCGCGTGCGGGGATCGCCCACGCGTTGATGCAGCACGATCCGCGTCAGCGGCAGACGCGGCAGCCCCAGGGCCTCGCCGACATCCACGATCGACGGCGGGCACACGCGCCGTGGCAGCGGCGCTACCGCCAGGCCCGCGCAGGCCGCCGCGACCACCGCCGGAAGGCCACCGCCGACGAACACTTCGGTCCACGCCACGCCTGCGTCGTCCAGCGCCTTCAGCGCCATGGCGCGCACCGCGCACGGAGCGGCCAGGGCGGCGAGGCGCAACGGCTCGCCGGCAGGCTGCTGCCAGTTCGGCAACGCGTACCAGGTGTACGGCTCGGTAAACAGCAGCTCGCCGCCGGGGCGCCCGTCGGCGCCGCAGACAATGGCCGCATCCAGTTCGCCATTGTCGAACGCGGCGATCAGGCTGGCGGACGAGCCGATGCGCACTTCGATGCGCAGCGAACGGTCGTAGGCGCCCACCTTCGCCAGCAGGTTCGGCAATTCCGTGCCGGCCGACTGGTCGCTGATGCCCACGCGCAGACTGCGCCGTTCTTCGACGTGCCCGTGCAGCGCCCGCTCGTGCGCCTCCAACAAGTCGCGTGCCGCATGGAGGAACGCCGCACCTTCCTGCGACAGCCGCACGCGCCGCGGCGTGCGTTCCAGCAGCCGCCGGCCGAGCCGCTCCTCCAGCCGCTTGAGCTTCAGGCTGACGGCCGATTGCGTGGTGTCCAGCGCCTCGGCCGCGCGGGTGAAGCTGCTGAGATCGGCCACCAGGACGAAAGCCTGCACGGCATCCAGGTCCAGGGGCCGGACCAGACCATGATTTTCGTTCGTCATGATTGAAATATCCGTCGATCAGTTTTTCTTATCTTAGGTCCGGACTAGCATCTCCGCCATTCCCCAAACGACGCTCCGGCGTCGAGGAGACCGACATGACCCCGACCGACGCGGGCGACCCGCGGCGCTGGCTGGCGTTGCCCGTGCTGCTGGCCGGCGCCTTCCTGCCGCCGCTGGATTTCTTCATCGTCAACGTGGCGCTGCCTTCGATCCGCGGCGCATTGCATGCCACCGCGGCGCAGACGCAGTTCGTCATTTCCGCCTACGCGGCGATCTACGCGGTGTGCCTGATCACGGGCGGCCGTCTCGGCGATCTGTTCGGACGGCGCCGGCTGTTCCTGCTGGGTATCGCCGGTTTCGTGCTGGCTTCTCTGCTGTGCGGACTGGCCTGGTCGCCGGAGGCGCTGCTCGCCGGGCGCCTGCTGCAGGGACTGGCGGCGGCCGCGCTGGCGCCGCAGGTGCTCGCTTCCATTCGCGTGATGTTCCCGCTGGCGGAACAACCACGAGCGCTCGCGCTGTATGCGGCGACCTTCGGTCTTGCCGCGACGCTGGGCCAGGTGCTAGGCGGCGTGCTCATCGCCGCCGGATGGTGGGGCTTGAGCTGGCAATGGATCTTTCTGGTGAACCTGCCGGTCGGCGCCGGCGCCTTGCTCGGCGGCCTGCTGTTCCTGCGCGAATCGCGCGAACCGCACGCGACGCGGCTGGACCTTGGCGGCGTGGGGCTGTTGTCGCTCGCACTCGCGGCCCTGGTCTATCCGCTGGTGGAGGGCCGCGAGCAGGGCTGGCCGCTGTGGACCGTCGCCATGCTCGGCGCTTCACTCGCGCTGTTCGCCTCCTTCCTGCGATTCGAAGCAGCGGTCGCCCACCGCGGCGGCACGCCCTTGGTGGACGTGAGCCTGTTGCGCCATGGCGATTTCGCGCTGGGCATCGTCGTCACGCTGGGTTTCTATCTCACGTCGGCCTTCATGTTCACCTTCGCGGTCTACTTGCAAGGCCTCGGCTGCGACGCGCTGCACACCGGGCTGGCGACGTTGCCGTTCACCCTCGGCTATCTGCTCGCCTCGGTCACCGCCGCGCCGGTGATGCGAAGCTTGGGTCGCGCCGCCCTGCCCCTGTCCCTCGCCGCTCAGGCCGCGGGCTTCGCGCTGCTCATCGGTGCGGTGAAGAACCTCCTGCCCACCCCGGCGCTGATGGTCGCGCTGGCCCTCGCCGGGATCGGCTTCGGCATCGCCTTTCCTTCGCTGATGCGCACAGTGCTGGGCAGCGTCCACGCG
Source organism: Dyella sp. BiH032 (assembly GCF_031954525.1). Classification (NCBI taxonomy): domain Bacteria; kingdom Pseudomonadati; phylum Pseudomonadota; class Gammaproteobacteria; order Lysobacterales; family Rhodanobacteraceae; genus Dyella; species Dyella sp. BiH032. The sequence goes on along the minus strand of NZ_CP134867.1, from coordinate 1,063,417 downwards.
CGGCATGCCGGGCTGGCTTCCGGCGTGGTGATCACCGCGCTGCAGATCAGCGCCGCGCTCGGTGTCGCAGTGATCGGCGGCGTGTTCTACAGCGTGCTCGGCACGGCACGGTACCCCGCCGGCTACGCCCACGCCTTCGCCACGGCGCTGGGCTGCAACGTGGTCGCGTTGGCCGTCATCGCGCTGCTCTCTACGCGTCTCGGGCATGGCCATGCGGCGGCCGGCGGCGTCGCCGTTCCCGTGGCGCCGGAGGCGTAACGCGCAGGCTTATTCGCGCCAGGCCGGCTCGCTGCGCTGTTCGAAGTGCTCGTAGGCGGTGATCAGGCCGCCGAGCACTTCGGCCGACGTCTCGAACAAGGCCTGCGCCTTGGGATCGGACACCTTGGCGATGTCCTCGCGGATGTGCTGCATGGAGTCGTGCAGCATGCCCTTGATCTTCGCCGTGTGGTGGCGCGGATCGCTTTCGGGAAGTGCTTGGCGGTCGTTCATGGCAGTACTCCCGCCGCATGGCGTGAGCGCCGGCGGCTATCGACGTTTTATGCCGACGATAACCTTCGGCGATGACGGCACAGTCAAATCCATGGCAAGAAAACCTGGCCGTTCATACGACGAGGGCCGCATGCGCGGCCCTCGTCATTGCTACCGAAGAAAGCGCTCAGAGCTCGCGCAACGCTGTCGTCACCGGCAGCCGCGCGGCACGCACCGCCGGGAACAGGCCACCGACGAAACCGATCGCCAACGCCCACTTCACGCCGGTCCACAGCAATGCCGGCGATACGCGGAACTCGAACGTCAACTGCCCCACCGAGCCCTGCGCGAGGGTGGATGCGGTATAGCCGTTGAAGATCAGCCAGGCCAGCGCGCCGCCGATCAGGCCACCGAGCAGCGCCAGCAGCATGGTCTCCAGCATGATCGCCACCACCACCGGCAGCCCGCGGAAACCGATCGCGCGCAGCGTGGCGATCTCGCGGGCACGTGAAGCCACCGCGGCGAACATGGTGTTGAGCGCGCCGAAGAGCGCGCCGATGGCCATGATCAGGCCCACGGTGATGCCGATGCCGCGGATGACCTTGCTGGTGCCTTCCGACTGCTTGCTGAAGTAGTCGAGCGTGGTGCTGGCATCGACCTTCAGACGCGGGTCTGCCTTCAGGGTGGACTCGAACGCCTTGAAGCCGCTCGGATCGGCCAGCTTCACTGTCACTGAGGCGCGACTGCCGCCGCGGCGATAGGTGTCCGCCACTACCGAGGCATCGCCCCACACTTCCGACTCCAGCGCATCGCCCGATGCGAACACGCCGACCACGGTCCACTGCTGGTTGCCCAGCTTGATCTCGTGGCCCGGTTCCAGGCCGGCGAACTGGCGCTGCGCGCCCTTGCCCACCACCAGCTCGCGCATGCCGGGGTTGAACGGGCGACCGGCGACGATCTTCAGGTTGGGGCGCAGTTCCCACGCATGTTCGCTGACGCCGCGCAGCTGCACGCTGCCTTCGTCATCGGCGCCTTTGCCGCCTTTCACCGGAAGGTTCGCCGCCACCACGATTTCAGGCGAGGCGATCGGATCGCCCTTGGCGTTGCGCGCAATGCCCGCGGTCTGCGGAATCACCACCACGCTGTCGCGGTCGAGCACGGACATCACCTCGCTCGCCGAACCACCGCGCATCACGATGACGGTATCCGTACTGCCGGTCTTGCGCAGCGTTTCCGCATAGCCCTCGCCCATCGCCAGCAGTGCGACGAGCACGCCGACCACGCCGGCGATGCCGATCACCACCACCGCCGACGAACCGAGCCGGTCCCGCAGCGTGCTGATGCCCACGCCCGTGACGGAGGCCGCCTGCCGGCCACGCCGGGTGAAGGCCATCCACAACGCGAATAGCACGGCCAGGCCGGCCACGAATGGCAGCGGCAGGTTGACCCATATCGCGAGGCAGACGATGACCAGGACGAACAGGCCGAGGCCCACCAGGAAATTTCGAGATTTGGACATGGCGGCGGCTCCTCAGCGTCCTGCCAATGCATCGACAATGTTCAGGCGCATCGCGCGCAGGGCCGGCAGCGCCCCCACCAGCAGGCCGATCAGCACCATGAACCCGATGCCGAGCGCCCAGCTTCCGGCGGTCACGCCCGGCAGATTGAGCATGCCGCCGCTGCCCTTGCCCAGTACCGGAATCAGCAACGAGGCCAGCCCCAGCCCGATCACGCCGCCGATCAGCAGCAGCAGGATCGACTCGGCCAGCACCATGGCGAGCACGGACGGGCTGGAGAAGCCGATCGTCTTCAGTACCGCCAATTCCGACGTGCGTTCGCGCACCGCCTGCATCATGGTGTTGCCGGACAGCAACAACAGGGTGAAGAACACCGCGCCCATGATCGAGCCGACGATCAGGCCGATGTCGGCCATCTGCTTCATCCACGACGCAGTGGCGGCCTGCTCGGTCTGCGTGCGGGTCTCGTGGTCCGAGTTGGCCGAAAGCGCGTCGATCGCCTTGGCCACGCGGTCGGCCTGGTTCGCGTCATTCACGCGCGTGACGTACCAGCCCACCGTGCCGCGGTTGTACGGCGTGCCTTCGTCGAAGTACTTCCAATGCATCAGTACCAGCTGGTCGTACCAGGCGGCGCTGTTGTCCTTGGCCTTCATGGTGCCGACGATGTCGAAGCTCCAGTTCTTGCTGCCGTCGCGCAGCGGGAAGATGGTCGACTGCAGCGGAATCTTGTCGCCGACTTTCCAGCCGAACCGCTGCGCCAGCTTCTCGCCCACGATCAGGCCGGTCTGCGTGCTCTCGAAGGCCTTGCGCACCTGCGGGCTGACTTCGACCTCGGGGTATAGGTCGAGGTAGTTGTCGCTGACCGCGAAGCTGAAGACCTGGTTGTGCGGATCCTGGTAGGCGCCGCCGAACCAGTTCGCATAGGCCACCGACTTCACCCCGGATACCTGTGCGATCTGGCTGTTGAGGCCCTGCGGCAAGGTCTGGATGAACGACAGCCGCGAACCGGTCTGCAGGCGCTGCGCGCCGTTGATGCTCTGGCCGGCCTGGTTGAACGATGTGCGCACCGCGTCGAGCATGCCGAACAGCAGGAACGCGGTGACGATCGACACCAGCGTGAGGATGGTGCGGGTTTTGCGCCGGAACAGCGCCGCCCAGATGAGATGGAGATATTTCATCGCGGCGTCCTCACACCAGTGCCTGCTCGACCAGCGTGCCCTTGTCCAGATGCAGCGTGTGGTTGGCGTACTCCGCGGCCTTCGGGTCGTGGGTGACCATCACGATGGTCTTGCCATGCTCGCGGTTGAGCGCACGCAACAGGCCCAGCACTTCCTCCGCCGACTGGCGGTCGAGGTCGCCGGTCGGCTCGTCGCAGACCAGCAGGGTGGGGTCGGAGACGATGGCGCGCGCGATCGCCACGCGCTGCTGCTGGCCGCCGGACAGCTCGCTCGGCTTGTGCGAGGCGCGCTCCTCCAGGCCCACCAGCTTGAGCGCGATGGCGGCATTCTTGCGCCGCTGCGCGGCCGACAGCTTGGTCAGCAGCAGCGGCAACTCCACGTTGCGCTGCGCGGTGAGCATCGGCATCAGGTTGTAGAACTGGAACACGAAGCCGACGTTGGCCGCGCGCCACTTCGCCAGCGCGCCGGCACCGAGCTGGTCGATGCGCTGGCCGCCGACGCCGATGCTGCCCCCGCTCGGCGTGTCCAGGCCGCCGATCAGGTTGAGCAGCGTGGTCTTGCCCGAACCGGAGGGCCCCATCAGCGCCAGGAAGTCACCCTCGGCGATGTTCAGGTTGATGTGATGCAGCACTTCCACTTTCTGCTTGCCGCGCTCGTACACCTTGGAGAGGTCGCGGACTTCGATCAGCGTGCCCATGCTCATGCCTGTTCTCCTGAAAACTGCGTTGACCTTCGACGTTGTCGTGTCGCGGCGGACCGCGACCTAGGGAGTGGCCGCGCTCTTCACGCGCGCGCCGTCTTTCAGTTCTTCCGGTGGCGACACCACCACCGCCTCGCCGGCTTGCACACCCGCCGGCAGCAGGCGCATCTCGCCATAGGCCTGCGGCGCGGGCTCTACCGCACGCTGGTGCGCGACGTCGCCGCTCACCACGAAGACGGTGTCGTGGCCGTCGCGCTGCGCGATGGCGCCGGCCGGCACCAGCACGCCCTTGGGCGGTTGCGCGGCCTGCTTCGGCGCGGCCTGCTCAAGGAAGGACACGCGCACGCCCATGTCCGGGACGATGCGCGGGTCCTTCTGGTCCAGCGCCACGCGCACCTTCACCGTGGCCTTGCCGCGATCGGCGGCCGGCACGATGGCGATGACGTGCGCGGGGATCTTCCAGTCCGCATAGGCGTCGAGCACGGCTTCAGCCGGCATCGCCGCCTTGACGCGGCCGATGTAGGCCTCGTTGACGTCGACGTCGATCTCCAGGGAATCCATGTCGACGATGGTGCCCACGCCGGTGCGCGTGAAGCCGCCGCCGGCGGACAGCGGCGAAATGATCTCGCCCACCTGCGCGGCCTTGACGGTGATCACGCCGGTAAACGGCGCGCGCACCACGGTGTAGTCGAAATTCACCTGCGCCTGCGTCGCCTGCGCCTGGGCGGCGGCGGCAAGCTTGCGCTGCGCGTTGAGCTGGGCCTGCGTACTGTTGACCAGCGTGCGCGCCTGCTCGTCCTGCTGCCTGGAGACCAGGCCAGTGGCGACGAGCGTACGCAAACGCGACGAATCGGCGCGGGCCTGGTCGAGCTGCGCCTGCAGCTGAAGGATCTGTGCCTCGGCGGCCAGCGCGTTGGCCTTCGCCGAATCGAGGGCGGCGCGATAGGCGTTGTCATCCAGGCGCGCCAGCACCTGGCCTTTCTCCACGCGGTCGCCTTCCTCGAACAGCACCTCGGTCAAGGTACCGGTGATCTGCGCCGAAACGGTGGCCTGACGGCGCGCGGTGATGTAGCCGGTGGCCTGCAGCACGGCGCCCGGGCCGGGACCCGCCGCGCTCGGCGCGACCGCGGCCGCGGTCTGCACCTCGATCGCCGGGTGTCCCCACAGCATCCAGCCCGCCGCGCCCGCCGCCAGCAGCACGACCACCCCGCCCGCGATCCACGGCCAGCGCCCCGGTCCCCGGCCAAGGTCTTCCCGCTGGTCGCGCTCGATGCGCAGTTCCTTGAGCAGTTCCGCGTTCTTCACACTCGTTCCCCTGCCGGTCCCACCGGCTACCGATGGATCGGCACGATGAAGCAGCAGCGCAAAAGCTTGCAGAGCGCCTCATCAGCCGATGGCGATGACAGCTGTCACACGGGCGGAAAAATCCCGGTCGTGCGGCCGTGTCTCCCCTGACGTCGAACGGCGCCGTCCGAAATCGACACGGATATAGCGCGATGCGGCACGAGGGTATAGCTGACGCGGCACCTATCCCTGCCGACAGGACGGCGAGGCTGTTACCCTTCCCGGATGTCCTACGTCATCCCCGCCCCCGCCCAGCCCAGCCTGCCGATCCAGGGCAGCGATCAGCGCTTTCCTGTCCGCCGCATCTTCTGCATCGGCCGCAACTACGCCGAGCACGCCCGCGAGATGGGTGCCACCGTGGAGAAAGACGCCCCCCTCTTCTTCTGCAAGCCGGCCGATGCCATCGTCACCGACGGCGCCGACCTGCCCTACCCGCAGGCCACCGCGGACCTGCACCACGAAGTGGAAATGGTCGTCGCGCTCGGCGCCGGCGGCCGCGATGTGGCCGCCGATCGCGCCGCCGCGCTGGTGTGGGGCTACGGCGTCGGCCTGGACCTGACCCGGCGCGACCTGCAGGCAGTGGCCAAGGCCAAGAGCCACCCCTGGGACGTGGCCAAGGCCTTCGACCATTCCGCGCCGGTCTCCGCTCTCCGCGCGGCCGCCGAGGTCCGTCCCTCGCCCGCGACGCGGCTCAGCCTCGCCGTGAACGGCAGTGTGCGCCAGCAGGCCACGCTTGCCGACATGATCCATGACGTGCCGGGAATCATCGCCATGCTTTCCACGCTGTTCGAATTGAAAGCTGGCGATCTGATCTTCACCGGCACGCCGGCCGGCGTCGCGGCGCTGCAGCGGGGCGACCGCTTCCATGCGGAACTGGAAGGCATCGCCACGCTGGACGGCCGGGTCGCGTAAACGGCATGACCACGCCGGCTGCGGCAAGCTGCCGGCGCGCTCGGGGCGGCTTTGGATAGAGTCGCCGCCCAAGGGGGCGACACCATACCTGGAGAGAGGGAGAGCAGCATGGGCATGATGAAAGAGTTCAAAGAGTTCGCCATGCGCGGCAACGTCATCGACCTGGCGGTAGGCGTCGTGATCGGCGGCGCGTTCGGCAAGATCGTCACTTCGCTGGTCGACCAGATCATCATGCCGCCGATCGGCATGCTGACCGGCGGCGTCGATTTCTCGGCGCTCAAGTGGGTGCTGAAGCCGGGCGACGACAGCGATCCGAAACACAAGATCCCCGAAGTCGCCATCCAGTACGGCGCCTTCATCAATACGGTGATCCAGTTCGTGATCATCGCGGTGGCGATCTTCCTCGTGGTCAAGGCGATCAACCGCCTCACGCGCTACGAGAAGCCGGCCGCGGCGCCGACACCGACCGAAACCCTGCTGACCGAGATCCGCGACCTGCTGAAGAAGCAGCCGTAACCGGCGGCGCAACGCGGTCAAAGCCACGGGGAGCCGGCAATGCCGCTCCCCGTTTTTCATGGGCGTTACTCCTTCCCAGGCGCTTCAATCAGGACGTATGCGGACATCGTTGCGCAGGGCCGCACGCCATGCGCAGCTTTCGCACAAAGGGGCGCCCGACTCGTGACTTCTGGCCTAAGCGGCCGCCCCATGCGGCGCCATAATCGGGGTTTCGTCCGAGGAGTCCCCGATGCGCCGCCTGCCCCTCACCCTGCTCGCCGCCAGCCTCGCCCTGGCGACCGGCCTGGCCACCGCCGCCGACAAGGCCACCACCATTCCGCAGTCCGCCGTGAAGACGGCCGAGCAGCTGCGCGACAAGGCCATGGGCGACGATACCGGCTACAAGATCGTCGAATCGCTCACTACCGAAGTCGGCCCCCGCATCGCCGGCGGCCCGAACGACAAGCGCGGCGTCGACTGGGCCGTGGCCAAGTTCAAGGAACTGGGCTACGACAAGGTCTACACCGAAACCGTCACCTACCCGCTGTGGGAACGCCGCAGCGAACACGCCGCAATCGTCGGGCCGTTCCCGCAGCCGCTGGCCGTGATCGCGCTGGGTTATTCCGCGGGCACGCCGAAGGGCGGCCTCACCGCCGAGGTCGTGAAGTTCGACAGCCTCGACGCGCTGAAGAAAGCCGACCCGGCCAGCGTCAAGGGCAAGATCGTCTACGTCGACGCCAAGATGCAGCGCCACAAGGACGGCCATGACTACGGCATCGGCTCGGCCGTGCGCGTGGGCGGCCCGGTGCTGGCCGCCAAGATGGGCGCCGCCGCCTTCCTGCTGCGCTCGGCGGGCACCGACGAGCACAGCCGCACGCCGCACACCGGCGTTACCGGCTTCCGCGACCCGAAGGACGCCATCCCGGCGGCCGCGCTGTCGCTGCCCGATGCCGACCAGCTCGACCGCGTGCTCGGCTACGGCAAGCCGGTCAGCATCAAGCTCGACCTCGATTGCGGCTTCAACGGCAGCTATACGGGCGCCAACGTGATCGGCGAGATCACTGGCAAGAAGTATCCCGACCAGATCGTCCCGATCGGTGGCCACCTGGATTCCTGGGATCCGGGCACCGGCGCGATCGACGATGGCGCAGGCGTGGCGATCGCCATGGCTGCGGGCAAGATGATCCTGAGCCTGCCGCAACGCCCCGACCGCACCATCCGCGTGATCGCCTTCGCCAACGAGGAAATGGGCCTGTGGGGCGGCCGTGCCTACGCCGACAAGCATGCGGCGGAAGTGGCCAAGCACCAGCTCGGCACCGAGTCCGACTTCGGCGCGCGCAAGATCTGGCGCATGACCGCCAGCGTGAAGCCGGAGGCACGCGGCGCCATCGAACAGATCGCCAAGGTGATCGAGCCGGTCGGCGTGGCCTACGACCCGCAGAAGCCGGGCGGCGGCGGCTCCGACCTCTCGCAGATGCACGCCAAGGGCATGGCCGCCCTCAGCCTGACCCAGGACGGCACCGACTACTTCGACTACCACCACACCGCCAACGACACGCTCGACAAAATCGACCCGCGCGAACTGGCGCAGAACGTGGCGGTGTATGCGGCGTTCTCGTACATGGCGGCACAGGCGGACGGCAATTTCGGCTCGGCGCCGGATGCGTTCAAGAATGACGGGGCGCGGGACTGAGCGGCGCTTCGATCATGTTTGCATGCGAAAAAGGGCGGCCATGGGCCGCCCTTTTTTATGTCGGTGAAGTTCGATTCGCGAGACGTTGCCTCAAGCCCCCGCCCCTCATCCCGCCTTCTCCCCGGAGGGGAGAAGGAGAAGTGACGTACTGAGGCGAGAAGCCAAGACGTAACGAGAGCGAGGCGAAGCCGATGCTCCGTGTGGCTCTTGATCTTCCGGGTTCCCTTCGCGGCGGTGAGGGCTGGACGATCAGGCCGCCGAAGGCGGGCGGGGACAGGACGTCCCCGCCTTTTCGATCAGGGCAAGGATGCCCTGTCGAAAAGCCCGGCCAGCCCTCAACGCACCCGCAGCAGCGTAGGCTGCGGAGGGCGCCGCGCAGGGGGCCCTTCTTCTTGGTTACTTCTTCTTGGGCAAGCAAGAAGAAGTAACTCGCTCTCCGGCAGGAGAGCGAAACCCTCGCCCCCGCGAGGGGCGAGACAAGGCTGGCCACAAGGCGACAACCGAGCGATATCGCCACTTAACGCGCGCCACCCGCCAACTCACCCCTTCCACCCTTACGAGAAAACCGCTGCTGCAAGCGATCAAGATACAAATAAATCACCGGCGTCAAATACAACGTCAACACCTGCGACACCGCCAAACCACCCACCACCGCCAACCCCAGCGGCCGCCGCGTCTCCGCCCCCGCACCGATCCCCAACGCAATCGGCAACGTACCGGCGAACGCCGCCATCGTCGTCATCATGATCGGACGGAAGCGCACCTTGCAGGCTTCGTAGATCGCCACCGCCGGCGCCATCCCCTCCTCGCGCTGACGCTCCAGCGCGAAGTCGATCATCATGATCGCGTTCTTCTTCACGATGCCGATCAGCATCACGATACCCACGAACGCGAACAGATCGAGCGAAGCGTTGAAGATGACCAGCGTGAGCAGCGCACCCACCGCCGCGGCGGGCAAGCCGGAAAGAATGGTCAGCGGGTGGATGAAGCTCTCGTACAGAATGCCCAGCACGAGATAGATCACGAATACCGCCAGCAACAGCAGCAGGCCCATGCCCTGCATGGAGTCCTGGAACGCCTGCGCAGTGCCTTGCACGCTGCCGCTGATCGTGGCCGGCAGGCCAATGCGGTCCATCGCAGCATCGATGCGCTGGACCGCCTGGCTCAAGCTGACGCCGGGCGCGAGGTTGAACGACACCGTCACGGCCGGCAGCTGGCCCTGGTGGTTCACCGTCAGCACCTGCGGCTTGCGCTTGAAGGTCGCCACGGTGTTGAGGGGGATCAGCGTGCCGCTGGAGGAAGTCACGTAGAGCTGCGACAGCACGTTGGGATCGTTCTGCAGTGAGCGTGCGACCTGCAGGATCACCCAGTACTGCGTCGCCGCGCCGTAGATGGTCGAGATCTGGTTCTGCCCGAACGCCGCGCCTAGCGCGGACTGCACCTGCGCCATGCTCAGCCCCAGCGTCGCCAGCTTGTCGCGGTTGACTTCCACCATGATCGACGGACTGTTGAGATCCAGGTCATTGGTGACGTCCTGGAACCCGGGCAACTGCTGGAACGCCTGGGTGACGCGCGCGCTCCAGTCGTACAGCAGCGGCAGATCGATCGATTGCAGCGTGTACTGGTACTGCGCCTTCGATTGGCGGCCGCCAATCTGGATCGATGGCGGATTCTGGAGGTAGGTGCGGATGCCCGGCACGTCCGCGAATTTCTTGCGCAGCTCCTGGATGATGCCGTCCGGCCCGAGCTCACGGTCGCCCGCCGGCTTGAGCAGGAGCAGCAGCGAGCCATTGTTGACCGTGCTGCGCGGACCGCCCGCGCCTACGCTGGACATGTAGCCGGCGATGTTCGGGTCGGCGGCGACGATCTCGGCGAGCTTCTGCTGCCTGGCCACCATGCTGTCGAATGAGACGTCCTGCGGACCTTCGGTGGTGACGCGTAGCTGCCCCGTATCGCCGGCCGGAATGAAATCCTTGGGCGTCACGTAGAACAACAGCGCCGTCGCCGCCAGGCTCAGCGCAAAGCCGGCCAGCACCAGCAGCGGCCGGTCCATGCACCAGCGCAGGCTGGAGGCGTAACCGTTCTGTACTGCGCCGAAGGCGCGGTCGAAGCCTGCGATCAACCAGTTCTTGTGCTCATGGTCGTGCGCGCGGATGAAACGGCTGCACAGCATCGGTGTCAGCGTGATCGCCACGATGCCCGAGATCAGGATCGACACGCTGATGGTGACGGCGAACTCGTGGAACAGGCGTCCCACGATGCCGCCCATGAACATGACCGGGATGAATACCGCGATCAGTGACAGGGTCATCGAGAAGATGGTGAAGCCGATTTCGCTGGCGCCCTTGAGCGAGGCCTCGTATGGCGGCAACCCGGCCTCCATGTGGCGCACGATGTTCTCCAGCATCACGATGGCGTCGTCCACCACGAAGCCGACCGCGAGCGTGAGCGCCAGCAGCGAGAGGTTGTCCAGGCTGTAGCCCAGGCCGTACATCACACCGAACGTACCGATGACCGAGATCGGCAGCGCGACGGCCGGAATCACCGTGGCCGAGAGATTGCCGAGGAACAGGTAGATCACCAGCACCACCAGCACGCCCGCCAGCACCAGGGTGAACTGCACATCTTCGACCGAGGCGCGGATCGAGATGGAGCGGTCATACAGTGTGTTGAGCTTCACCGAAGGCGGCAGGCCGGCGGTGAAGCCCGGCAGCAGCGCCTTGATGCGGTCCACCGTCTCGACGGTGTTGGCGCCGGGCTGGCGCTGGATGGCGAGCACGATGGCGCGCTCGCCGTTGTACCAGCTGGCGGCCAGATCGTTCTGCACGCTGTCGAAGGCGCGGCCGAGATCGCGGATGCGCACCGGCGCACCGTTGCGGTACGCCACCACGACGTCGTTATAGGCCTCCGCGCGCATGAGCTGGCCATCGCTGCGGATCGGCAGCTGCTGGCGCGAGCCGTACAGCGAGCCGGTGGCCTGATTGACGTTGGCGGCGGCGATGGCGCTCTGCACCTGGTCGATGCCGACGCCGGTGCCGACCAGCCGCGCCGGGTCCACGCTCACGCGCACGGCGTACTTCTGCGAGCCGTAGACGTTCACCTGCGCCACGCCGTCGACCATCGACAAGCGCTGCGCCAGTTCCGTTTCGGCGTATTCGTCCACCTGCGACATCGGCAGCGTCGACGAAGTCATGGTGAGGAACAGGATCGGCGCGTCGGCGGGGTTCACCTTGCGGAAGGTGGGTGGCGTGGTCATTTCCTTCGGCAACTGGCGCTGCGCGGCGGAGATGGCCGACTGCACGTCCTGCGCGGCGCCGTCGATGTTGCGGTCCAGCTCGAAGGTGATGGTGATGTTGGTCGAACCCAGCGCGCTGGTCGAACTCATCGAGCTGATGCCGGCGATGGTCGAAAGCTGCGATTCCAGCGGCGTGGCCACCGCCGAGGCCATGGTTTCAGGCGAGGCGCCCGGCAGGCTCGCGCTGATATTGATGGTGGGGAAGTCGACGTTCGGCAGTTCGTTCACCGGCAGCCGCGGATACGCCGCGATGCCGAACACCAGCAGCGCCGCCATCAGCAGCGTGGTCATCACCGGACGGCGGATGCACAGCTCGGGCAGGTTCATGGCGTCGGCGCTTTCACGCGGGCACGGGCGCCGTCGACCAGCAGCATCTGGCCCTCGGTCACCACCTGCTCCCCCGGTTCCACGCCCTTGTCGATGACCAGCCGCGGGCCGGCGGCCGGGCCCGGCGTGACGTAGCGCTGCTGCACCTTGCCGTCATGGCCCAGCACGAACACGAAACTGCCCTTGGCCGAACTCTGCAGCGCTTCCACCGGCACCGTCACCGCATTGGCGATGCGCGTGGTCGGCAAAGTCACCTGCACGAACTGGCCGGACGTGAGGCGATGGTCCGCATTGGCGAAGCGGCCCTTCACCACGATGGTGCCGGTGGTGGCGTCGACGGCGTTGTCGATGAACTCCAGCACGCCGCCCAGCGGCTGCCCCTTGTCGCCCGGGATCGCGGCCTGCACCGGCACGTCGCCGCGCGCTTGCGCGGCGCGCACCGAGGCGAGGCTTTCCTCGGGAATGCTGAAAGCGATGCGCATGGGCTCGATCTGGTTGAGCACTACCAGGTCGGTGCTGTCGGCGGTGACCTGCGCGCCTGGCCAGACCAGCGGCGAACCGATCACGCCGTCGAACGGCGCGACGATGCGCGCGTAATCGAGCTGCGTCTGCGCGGTTTCCTGCGCGGCGAGGTCGCTCTGCAGGGTGGCCCGGGCGATGGCCAGGTTGGCCTGGTAGGTGTCGTAGTCGGCTTTCGACACGAAGCCCTTGGCGAGTATTTCGCTGTAGCGCTTCTGGTCGGCCTCGGCCTTCTGCAGCTGAGCCTGGTCGCGCGCGACCGCGCCGCGCGCCTGATCGAGCTGAGCCTTGAGCAGACTGGGATCGATCTGGATCAGCAGGTCGCCCTTCTTCACCTGGGCGCCGGGCTTGAACGCAAGCGTCTGCAGCTGGCCCGAAACGCGCGAGCGCAAGGTCACCGTGGAAAAGGCTTCGGCGCGTCCCACCAGCTTCAGGCTGAGGTCGACGTCGCCGCGCGTGGCCGCAGCCACCTGAACGGGAACTTCGCCGTTCTGCGCGCCCGACGGATTGCCCAGCGAAGGCGTGGCGTCATGACGGCCACGGAACACGATCATCGCTACACCCAGCAGCGCCAGCGCGAGCACGATCAGGAGCAGTTTCTTCCAGGGCATGGGACTCGCTATCCGCTAGTTCGGCCGGCACGCATTCCTTCCGGGAACCGCTGCGCTACCGGCCAGCGATCCTTCGCCGGGTTTGGGGACGGCGGCGGCGTGCGCGCCAAAAAGACCCCTACTATGCCGGGAGAATTCCCTGTCACGACAAGGACCAATGGCACTGGTCAGTCGCCGGCCGCCATGGCGGCCGTTGCGGACGTCTAGACTGCCGCAGGATGTTCCGCGTCGCTGGGCTGGTCCAGCGCCTGCAGGTTGTCCTTGATGCGATTGAGCACATCCATCGCCTGCTGCATTTCGTGCAATTCGATGCCCTTGGTCGCGTCCTTGCGCAGGCCGCGGCCGATCAGCTCCATGTCGGCAATCACGCCTCTGGCCTGCTCGGTCACGTACAGGCGCCAGGCGCGGCGGTCCCGCGGATCGGGCCGCCGCTCGACGAAACCGGCGGCCTGCAGGCGGTCGATGACGCGCCCCACGGCGATCGGCTCCATCTCGAGGAACTCCGCCAGTTCGGTCTGCCGCAGGCCTTCGCGGTGATACAGCATCTTGGTCGCGCGCCACTGCGCGCGCGTCAGCCCGAACTTCACCGCGCGGCGGTCGAAATGCTTGCGGAACAGCAAGGTGACGTCATTGAGCAGATAGCCGAACGAGATGTCTTCGGTCTTCATGTCTTCCTAGAACCTCCGCCCGCCCGGGGCGCCCCGGCGGCAAGCATACGGCGCAATATTTTGCGAAACCACGGCAGTACGCCGAGCGGGCAGCCCATGCGTCCGGGCCGAACCCCATCGCCGGCCATCATCGCCGATATCGGCCACGGGCATGCAGCCAGGACCGTGAACGAGGCGACCGCCCATGTCGGGACGCCTCGAGGGGACATGGAGACTGCCGGAACGCATGGCCGGGAGCGGCCGGTACCGATTCATTGTGAATCAGCTCCCGCAGGAGGGTCATTCCAGCTTGAACGGGTAAAGAGGCGGCAGGCCCGAGGCATCCGCTTCCGGCTCGCCGGTCGCGCGCCAGCGGAAGCCGTCGCGGAAGGCGGCGGCCAGGCGGTCGCCAGGCTCGGCGCCGCCCGCGGGCGCGAAGAGCCGGCGCTGCAATGCGTCGATCGCCTCGCGCTGCGGCGCCGCGTCCAGCGCAGCCGACAGCGCACTCAGATTCGCCAGTCCCGGGCGTTCGATCCTCGCCCAGGCCAGCAGCGCCTGTGCCTGTGCGGACGGGTCGCCGCCACGCGCCGCGGCGAGGAAGGCGGCGCGTGCCTGCTTGCCGCTCGCCGGTGCCGCCCTGGGCGCGGCGGGAGGAATTGGCCGACCAGCTCGGCGCCACCACCACCATCCCGCCAGAGTGACCAGCCACAACCCCAGGCTGCCCAGCGCGATCCAGCGCCAGAGCAGACCTCGCTCCGGCCCAGGCAAAGCGGCCGAAGTGGGTTGGTCGCTGGGCGCCGACGCGGTCGCGGGCTGTACGGTAGCCGCGGCTGCGCCGGCGGCGGGCAGCACGGTGTAGCGATGCTCGGGAATGCGTGCGACCTCGGCCTTGTCGGTGCGCACGTTCCACCAGGTGAGCGTGGTTTCGGGAATCACCAGCTCGCCCGCCCGGTTGGGCACCACAGCGAAGGATTGCTGCCGGCGTCCGACGAGCCATGAGCCGTCCAGGCGCGTGCCATTGACCGGCTTGTCCGGGTAGACCGTCGCCCCCTCCAGGTGGGGCAGGCTCAGCGCGGGCAGGGTTTCGTAAGGCAGGCCGGTCGCCTGCACCGTCATGGTCAGGTTCAACGCCTGGCCCACCCGCAGCTGGCCCTGCTCGGGCCGCCCTTCCAGCGACAGCGAGAGATCGCGCGCCGGGAGCCACGCGGTTTTCCCGATGCCGGCGGGCACGGGCCGCACTTCGACCGTCACCGCGGGCGAGGCCGCCGACACCGGGCGCGTACTCCCGAAGAAACTGTTGGGATCGGCCATGTCGATCAGTTCGCCCTGGAACGCCACCGGGCCGACCTCAAGGCGGCCCGCGCGTTGCGGGATCAGGGCGTAGCGTCGCTCGATCACGTTGTAGCGGCGCCCGCCGCGCTCGGCCTGGTAGTTGGCGTCATCACCCAGCTTGCTCAGCTCCGCGCCGCTGGCCTGCGGTTCGTCCATGGCGCCGTTGCTGAGGCTCGCGGCGAAGTACAGGCGCACCACGTAGGTCATCTGCTGGCCGACGTAGGCAGTGCCGGGCTCCGCCGCCGCCTCCACGAAGAGATCCTTCCCGGTGGTCGCCGCGGCCTGGTTGTCGGAAGCCGACACGTCGAGCTGCAGCGGGGCCGTGTTGCCCCCGGCGAACGCCAGGGCGGGGATCTGCAGGCGACCGATGCGCTTGGGCCGCAGGGCGATGCCATAGGTGAATTCGGCGGTGCGGCGGCCGTTGACGATGCTCACGCTGGTGTTGCTCGACGTGCCCAGCACGTCGAAGTCGGCGGCCAGGCCCGAAAGATCGGGCGTGCCCACGCTGCCGCCTTCGACCTGCAGATTGAGCGTCACGGTCTCGCCGAGCTGCACCTTGTCGCGGTCCAGCACGGCACGCACCTCGGCCGCCATGGCGACCCAAGGCAGGCACCAGAGCAGCAGGCACAGGCACCAGCGGAGACGGAACGGAACCATCAATCACCCTCCCCGGCATCGCCATGGCGCTGCCGGTATTCGAGTTCGAACTTGCGCCGCAACAGCGCACCGGGATCGTCGGGCACGCGTTGCAGTGCCCGGCGTACGTCGGCGGGCAACTTGGCCTGCGGATCGTCCGCAGCCACGGCACCGAGTTCGTGCGAGGACTCGCCGGCGCCCCCCTTGCCTTCGCGCAGCGCCTGGTCCATCTGTTTTTGCAGCGCCTGGCGCGCCTGCTCGGCCTGCGCCTTCTGCTCGGCCTGTTCCTGCGCCGATGGCGGCTTGGCTTCGCCCTGCCCTTTCTTTTCGGGACCCTGGCCGTTCTGCTCGCCCTTGCTGCCGGCATCGGGCCGGGCGTCGGCGCGGTCGCCCTGGTCGCCGTTCTTCGCGTCTTCGCCGGGCTTGTCCTTGTCGTCCTTCTTGTCGCCTTGCTGTTCGTCGCCCTTGCCGGGCTGACCCTTGGCGCCGCCGTCACCTTTGCCGGAGCCGTGCTTGTCCTGTTTGTCGTCCTGCTTCTTGTCCTGCGACGGCGGTTGCTGGCGAAGCCAGTCTTCCACCGCCTGCCGGTTGGCCTTGGCGTCGGCGAGTGCGGGGTTTTCCTTCAGCGCGCGATCGTAGGCGGCGATAGCTTCCTTGTACTGCCCCTGCTTCGCCAGCGCGTTGCCGAGGTTGTAGGCCGCATCGGCTCCCGGTACGCCCTGCCAGGCTTCGGCGGCGGCGGCGTAATCGGCGGCGCGGTAGGCAGCCGCGCCGCGCAAGGCCGGGTCGCGCGCGAGCGCCTGCGCCTGCTTCGCATCGCCCTGGCGCAGGGCGGCCGCGGCCTGCTGGTCGGGGCGACGCCACAGGTCGCTCCAGGTGCCGGCCTGCGCCGTCGAAGGCAGGCATGGCAGCAGCGCCAGCGGAAGCACCAGCAGCCAACCGCGACGGAACGCGAGCGCAGCGATGGCAAGCAGCGGCAACAGCAGCCAGGGGCCGCGATCCTGCCACTCGTCGGCATGCTGCCCGTCTGCCTGCACGAGCGACTGCCCCGGACTATCGCCAGGCTTGAGCGCGGCAATGTCGCGGTCGTCGTCCGCGATCGGCACATAGCGGCCACCGCCGGCGTCGGCCAGGGCCCGCAGTGCGTCGTCATCGCGGCGCGCGACCACCACGTCGCCGCGGTTGTCGCGCAACAGTCCGCCTTCGCCGTCCGGCACCGGGCTGCCCTGGGGCGTACCGATACCGAGCACCGACACGCGCACGCCCTCGCGGCGCGCCTGGCGCGCCGCGGCCTGGGCCGCCGCATCGGCGCCGTCGGTCAACACGATGAGGTCACCGCCGCCGGCCTTGGCGTCATGGATCAGGGCCGCGCCGCGCTCGATCGCCTGCGCGGCGTCGTTGCCGTCAGTGGGCATCGTGTCGGGCGACAGCGCATCGAGCAGATCATTGAGGCTGCCGGCGTCCGTCGTGAGCGGCGCCACGGCGAAGGCCTCGCCGGCGTAGGCCACGAGCCCGTTGAGACCGGTACGGTTGGCGGCGAGCAGGTCACGCGCCTTGTAGCGCGCGCGGTCGATGCGGCTCGGCGCCACGTCCCGGGCAAGCATGTGGCGAGACAGCGATACGGCGACCACTTGCGCCGCTCGGCTGGCATACAGCGGCGAAGCCACGCGATCCCAGGCCGGCCCGGCAAACGCCAGCGCACACAGCGCCGTGCCGGCCGCGAGCAAGATGGGAGGCCACGCACGACCGCGCGCGCTCGCGCCTTGCAGCACATAGGGCATCAATTCGGCATCGATCAGCCGAGCCAGTTCGCGACGCTCGCGCCCGCCTCGCGCGGCCAGCGCATAGACGAGCGGTACGAGCAGCAGGCCAAGCAACCACCACGGCCGGAGAAAGTGGAAGTCATGCCACCACGCCATCATGCGATCGCTCCCGCTCGATGGCGCCGCAGCGGCGCGATGGCCACGAGGAAACTCAGCACGCCGGCCAGGAGCGGCCACCGGAAGAGTTCGTGCCGGGGTCTCAACTCGGGGCCATGCTGCGGCATCGGCTCGAGCGCATCGATGGCGTGATAGGCGGCCGCCAGCTCGCTGGTGTCGGTCGCGCGGAAATAGCGGCCACCGGTCTGCGCGGCCATCGTGCGCAGCATGCCTTCATCGAGATCGGCCGAAGGATTCACCACCCGCGTGCCGAAGAAGTCGGGCACGCGCAGCTCCGTGGCGCCGATACCGATGGTGTAGACGCGCACACCCGCGGCCTTGGCCGCGCGCGCCGCATCGAGTGGCGCGATGCTGCCCGCGTTGTTGACGCCGTCCGTCAGCAACACCAGAACGCGCGCCTGTTCCGGCATGGCGGAAAGGCGCTTGACCGCCACCGCTACGGCATCGCCGATGGCCGTTTCGGTGCCGGCGAGACCCACGGTGGAACTCTTCAGCTGCGCGCTGACGGCACCGAGGTCGTAGGTGAGCGGCGTGACGAGGAAGGCACGGCTGCCGAACAGGATCAACCCCAGCTCGTCGCCGCCACGGCGCGCGATGAAGTCGCTTGCGATGGCTTCCACCGCGCCGAAGCGACTCACCGGCTGGCCGGCCACTTTCATGTCTTCCAGCCGCATGCTGCCGGAGAGATCCACCGCCAGCATCATGGCCCGCCCGCTGCGCTGCTGCGCCTGCGGCGGACCCACCCATTGCGGCCGCGCCGCAGCAGCGACCAGGCAAAGCCAGGCGAGCGCGAGCCACCATGCGCGCGCACCGGGCCGAACGCTTTCCACGACGGCGGCCAGTCGCAGCTGGGGGTGCGGCAGATGCAGCGCCTGCCCCGGCGCCGCCGGGCGCATCCAGCGTCGCACCAACCAGGGAAGCGGCAGCAGTATGGCGATCCACGGCCAGGCGAACTCAGGCATGACGCCCTCCACCTTGCCGGGATACACGTGGAGGCCTGCTCCGGCGCAACGCCACGGCGAGCCAGCACCTGACGGCTTCGGGCGCCTCGGCCATGCTGGCGCCGGGCCGGTACATCGCGTCCTCCAGCGCCATCAGACGATCGAGTGTCGCCACATCCACCGGCACCTGTGCCAGGCATTGGCGCCACGCGTCTCCGCGATGGTGCGTCGCCTGCGGATCGTAGCGGCGTGCCGCACGTCGCAGCAGCTCGTGCAAGGCTGCTGCCAGCCGCTCCGGAGCATCCGCGTGCGCCCGTTCGAGCGCGTCGATGTCCGCCAGCGCGGCATGCAGCCGGTGCTGGTGCAGCCGACGCCGGCGCAACCACCAGGCCATCGCCAGGAGAGCGACCAACAACAGCGCGCCGAGCGCCCACCATCCCGGCGCCGGTGGCCACCAGGAAGGATCGGGCGGGAGATGAATGTCACGCAGGCTGGGGCCGGCCTGCTCTGGTGCACCCGCGGGGTTCATGAGGCGGGCCTCCGGCCGCCGAGCAGGCCCGCGATGGCGTCCAGCGGATCGCTGGCGGTGTCGATGGTCTGGTGAGGCAGGCCGAGTGCGCGCGCCAATGCTGCGAGGCGCGCCTGTCCGGCGCCCAGCGCCTGCTGGAAATCCCGCCGCTGACGATCGCCCGTAAGCAGTACCTCGCGACGCACGCCGGCGTGCTCCAAGGGATAGCGCCCGGGCGGTGCGGCCGCGAGTTCGAGCGCATCGCCCACGATGAGGACGGAGACATCGGCGTGACGGGTCAGGTCGATGAGGCGGCCCTTCGATGCATCGTCGACGCTGAGCCCATCACTGATCAGCAGCACCCGGCTGGCGCCGTGCATCAGTCGTCCGGCGCGCATCAGCGCCTGCGACAGGGGTTCCGCCCCACCCTGGCCTTGCCGAGCGTCCCATCCTGCCAGCGCGCCGCAGAAGGCGAGCGCACCTCGCGTGCCGCCCTGGGGCCGCAGCAGATGCCTGCTCTCGCCGAACGCGAGCGCGCCGACGCGTTCGCCCGCGCGAACGGCGAGCCATGCCGCCATGGCGGCCGCTCGGGTCGCCTGCACGGATTTGAAGCGCACACGGGTACCGAAGCGCATGCTGGCATGCGTATCGAGCAACACCAGCAACCGCCCCTCGCGTTCCTCCTGGAACAACTTGGTGTGCAGCCTGCCGCTGCGTGCGGTAAGGCGCCAATCGAGACGGCGCACGTCGTCGCCGGGTTGATAGGCGCGCGATTCCGCGTAATCCATGCCGCGGCCATGCAGGCGGCTGGCTTGCGGGCCGGCCGGCGCCGCGCGGCTTTCGCGCAACGGAAGAGCCTTGCGCGCCACACGCGCGCGCAGCTCGAGCAGTTCGGCCAGGGAGACGCTGACGCGTCCGTCGCCATCCGCAGCGGTGGGCAGCACGGCGCTCACGGCAGCGGCACGAGCTCCAGCAGGCGCGTCACGACCTGGTCGCTGCGAATACCTTCGGCTTCCGCTTCGTAGCTGAGCAGGATGCGATGGCGCAGCACGTCGTGGGCCAGCGCATGTACATCCTCTGGCAGTACGTAGTCGCGGCCGGAGAGCCACGCCTGTGCGCGCGCGCAACGGTCCAGCGCGATGGTGGCGCGCGGACTGGCGCCCCAGGCGATCCAGCGCTTGAGCTGGGGGCCGTAGGCACCGGCATCGCGGCTGGCAAGCACCAGCTGGGCGAGGTACGACTCCAGCGCCGGCGCCATGTGGACCGCCAGCACGGCATCGCGCGCGGCGAATACGTCAGCCTGGCTGAGCGTGGGCGGCGGTGCGGGCTGCGGATGCAGGCTGCGCCGCGCCTGTTCCCGCGCAAGGCGAAGAATGGCCAGCTCGGAGGCTGCATCGGGGTAGCCGATGGTCACGTGCATGACGAAGCGATCCAGCTGCGCCTCGGGCAACGCGAAGGTCCCCTCCTGTTCGATTGGGTTCTGCGTCGCCATCACCATGAACAGTTCCGGCAGGCGCCAGGTGCTGCGGCCGACGGTGATCTGCCGCTCGGCCATCGCCTCCAGCAGTGCGGACTGCACCTTGGCCGGTGCACGATTGATCTCGTCTGCCAGCACGATGTTGTGGAACAGGGGCCCGCGTTCGAACTCGAAGCTGCCGGATTGCGGACGGAAGATGTCGGTTCCGGTCAGATCCGCCGGCAGCAGGTCCGGCGTGAACTGCACGCGGTGGAAATCCGCCTCGATGCGCGCGGCCAGCGCCTTCACCGCGGTCGTTTTGGCCAGGCCCGGCGCGCCCTCCACGAGCAGGTGGCCATCGGCCAGCAGGGCGACCAGCAGGCAGTCGATCAGGTGCGGCTGACCGACGATGCTTTGCTGCAGCTCTTCTCGCAGGCGCGAGAACGCCTGCTGCAGCCGCGACGAGGGGTGGCTCTCTGGCATGTCCATCGGGTTTCCATCCGGCTTCACGCGCTTACAGACAGCAGCGCACGCCGGAAGTTTACCGGGCCGGCGCAGGAGCGGGTCCGCGACTGATGGCACAGCCGTTGTGCGCTGGCGACTCCGGCGGGCCCGGAAAAGAAAAGGGCGGCTCATGGCCGCCCTTTCCTTCGTATCGCGAGTGCGTCGCTCAGCGCAGGCTTTCGCTGAGGATGCGCGGGGTGACGAAGATCAACAGTTCCGCCTTGTCGTTCTGGCGCGAGGTCCTGCGGAACAGCACGCCGAGGCCAGGAATGTCGCCGAGGCCCGGCACCTTGGTGATGGTGTTCTGCTTGGTGATCTCGTAGATGCCACCCAGCACCACCGTCTGACCGTTGTCGACCAGGACCGAGGTATTGATCTCGCGGGTGTCGATCTGCGGCACCTTGCCGTTCGGCGTATCGACGAACTGCGCCAGCGCGTCCTTCTTCACGTTGATCGCGAGATAGACGCGGTTGTCGGCGGTGATGGTCGGAGTGACCTTCAGTTCCAGCACGGCGTCCTTGAACTGCACAGACGCCGTGGGCGCCGCACCGCCGGTGCTGCCGCTGTTCTGATAGGTGACGTAGCCGATTTCCTGGCCCTGACGGATCACGGCTTCCTGCTGGTTCGCCGTGATCACGCGCGGGCTGGAGATCACTTCGCCACGGCCTTCGGTCTGGGCTGCGGAGAGTTCCAGGTCGACGAGGTAGTTCTTGCCCAGAATCGCTAGGCCGATCTGGCCAGCCGGATTGCTCACCGGCAGGTTGACGTTATAGCCACCCTCGCCGGTCTGGTAGGTGATGCTGTTCGCCGTACCGCCATTGAAGTTGCCACGGTTGATCGCCAGCGCACCCGAGTTCGTCCCGGTCGGGCTGGTGGAGATCACGTTGCCACTATCGGTGGTGTGGGTCGCCTGCACGCCCCACTTCACGCCGAGCTCGCGGGTGAAGGTATCCGTGGCGACCACGATGCGCGACTCGATCAGCACCTGCTGCACGGGGCGGTCAAGCACCGCGATCAGATCGCGCAGCTCGCGGATCTTCTGCGGGTTGTCGTTGATCAGCAGCGTATTGGTGCGCTCGTCGAAGGAGACGCTGCCGCGCGCGGAGAGGAACCCACGCGTGCCGCCGGCACCGCCGCCGCCAGCGCCGCCACCGCCGCCCATGCTTCCCTGGGTCAGCAGCTTGGCGATGTCCTGGGCCTTGCCGTAGCTGATCGGCACGTAGTCGGTCACCAGTTCAGCGGTGTCCTCGGCCTTCAGGCGCGCTTCGGCGACGCTCTGCTCGTACTTGGCCAGCTCGTCCTGCGGCGCGATCCAAATGACGTTGCCGTTGCGGCGCTTGTCCAGGCCCTTGGCGCGCAGCACGACGTCGAGCGCCTGATCCCACGGCACATTGACGAGGCGCAGGGTGATGGCGCCGCCGACCGTGTCGGAAGCCACCAGGTTCTGGCCGGACATGTCGGCGATCAGCTGCAGTACCGAGCGGACGGGGATGTCCTGGAAGTTGAAGGTGACGCGGTTGCCGTTGTAGGTCGGCTCCTGCCCACGCAGCGGCTTGCCGTCCGGCCCGGTGCCCGGGGCGACCTTCTTCGGAGCGACTTCGACCACGTACTGGTCGCCGGTCTGGTAAGCGGAAGTCTCGACGTTGCCCTTGACGGCAATTTCCATGCGGGCACCGCCGCGCGGGCCGGCCTTGGTCGTGACGGACTGCACCGGCGTGGCGAAGTCCAGCACGTCCAGGCGCTGGGCCAGGTTCGCCGGCAGGTTCACATGGTCGAGATTGACCACCACCTTGTCGCCTTCGCGCTTCATGTCGGCATTGGCGCCGGCGCCGCTGAAATTGACCAGCACGCGGCCTTCGCCGTTCGGGCCACGCCGGAAGTCGATGTTCGACACGGCAGGACCGGCCGCCGAGGATGGCAGCGCCTTGGAAGGATCGATGATGGATGCCGTGGTGGTCGTCTGCGCGTCGCTGCCGTTGTTGACGGTGAAGACCAGGCTGTTGCCTTCGACGCGCGAGCGATACGAGGACTCGCGTACCAGCTCCACCACGACGCGGGTGCGACCGCCGGCGGAGATCGCCGAGACGCCCATCGTCGAACCCTTGTTGACGTCCAGGTGGCGCGCGGCCGAATTGTCGGTATCCGGGAAGTCGATGGCGATGCGCGGCGGATTGCCGGTGGTGAAGATCTTCGGCTCGGGCACCGGACCCTGGGCGAAGTTCAGATGCAGCTCGACCCGGCCGCCCGGCAGGGTGTCGTAGCTGATCTCGCGCAGGGTGCTGGTGGCCGCGGCCGCGAGGCCCGACCACGCGGCACCGGCGATCAACAGTGCGGTGAACAGGCGACGGCTCGCATGGCGCATGACACGGCCCTGGACTGGTTGATTGAGGTTCGTCATTGCATCAGCCCCTGTGATTCTTATTTCTCGCCAAGCGCGATGCTGGCCGAGCGTTCCATCCAGCCGCCGTTACCGTTGGAAACCAGCTCGACCAGCTCGATGTGGTCTTCGGCGATGGCGGTGACGTGTCCGTAGTTCTGCCCCATGTACTCGCCGCGGTGGACGCGATGGATCACGCCGCCCGGGTCTTTGATCAGCACTTCCATGCCATTGCCCGTGCCGACGGTGCCGACCATCTTCAGGCTGTCCAGCGCAAAGGCTTCCAGCGGCTCCTTGGCGCGGTCCTGGTCGGGCCGCGGACCGTTGGCTGCGCTGTTGTCCAGTTCGGCCGTGCTCGGGCTGAACGGATCACGGCGATCCTGGTCGTTGTAGAGGAAGGTCTCGAAGGTCTTGATGACGGGCAGCGGCGGGATGGGCGCGCCTTTCTTCTGCTTCTCCTGCGCGACCCAGTCGCGCAGGTCCGACATGCCGCGCGTGCAGCCGGCGAGCACCAGGATGGCGCCGATGGCCAGCGCGACGCGAGCGGCGCGGAGGGCTTTGGTCCTGCTCATTTCTGCCCCCCCGTCTTGGCACCGGCCGGCTTGGCGTTGGCCGCCTTGGCTTCGGCGCTTTCGTCGTCTTCCAGATAGCGATAGGTCTTGACCGTGCCCTGCAGCACCAGCATGCCGTTCTTGTCCTTGGGCGTCAGCGAGACGTCGTGCAGGGTCAGAATCACCACGCGCGGCAGCGAGGCTACGCCGCTGATGAAGGTGCCGAACTGGTGATAGTTGCCCACCATGCGCAGCTGGATCGGCTTCTCGGCGTAGAAATCCTTCGGAACTTCGGCGCCCGGCTGGAACAGCTCCGTCTCCAGGCCCGCCGACAGCGCGGTCTGCGAGATGTCCACCAGCAGCTCGGGCATTTCGGTTCGGCTGGGCAGCTGGCGCAGCAGCTGGCGCAGCATGTCCTGCATCTCGTCGAGCTGCTGTTGCAGCGCCTCGAGATTCACGGCCTTGGCCTGCTTCTGCGAGAACTCCTGCTTGAGCTGCTCTTCTTTGTTGGCGAGGCCGTCGAGCGTGTCCTGCTGGTCGCGGATGATGAGGTACCACCCGCCCAGCGCGACCAGACCGAACAGCAGCACGGTGAAGAAGATCTTGGCGGATTTCGGCCAACCGCCGACGTTGTTGCGGTCGAGGTTCCGCAGGTCATTGAAGAATTTCATGGCTTGGCTCCCCCATTGGCGGCCGGGGCTGCCGGTTTGGGCGCCTGGGAAGAGGAAGGCCGGGTCGCCGGCTGGGCAGCAGGCTTCGCCGCCGGAGAGGTCAGCGCCTGGGCCGCCGCGCCGAGGGTCTGGCGTGCGGTCGTTCCAGCCACCGCAGGATTCGCCGGGGCCGGGGCACTCGCGCCGCCGGCCGGCAGGACGGGGGTGTGTTCGCTATCGGCGCCCTCTTCGGGCTTGGGCTTGCTCAGCGCGACATCAAGACCGAACGTGTAGGGCATGCGCGAATCGCCATGCGTGTTTTCCGTCTTGCGCAGATCCGCATGCCCCATCCACGGAGAAGCCTCGAGATTGCGCATGTACTCGGCGACGCTGGCATTGGACTGGGCCACGCCGTCGAGCGACATCGATTCGCCGCTCTGCTTGAGGCCACTGAGGCGAGCGCTGGCGGGGATGGTCTTCACCAGTTCGTCGAACAGATGGACCATCTGCGAACGGTTGGCCTGCAGCTGCTCGATGATCTGCTTGCGCGCCAGCAGGCGCTCACGGACCTTCTCGAGGTCCTTGATCTTGGCGATGCGCTCGTCGAGCTGCTTGATCTCGCCCTGCAAGTAGTCGTTGCGCTCGTTCTGGTTGCTGATGCGCTGGTCCATCCAGGTCATCCACAGAACCACGAACAGAATCGCCGCGCCGACCGCGACGCCGAGCTGCACATAGAACTCGCGCTCGCGTTGCTTGCGGCGTTCGGCGCGCCACGGAAGTAGGTTGATGCGTGCCATCAGTCGAAGCTCCTCATGGCGAGGCCGACCGCGATCATCAGCGCAGGCGCGTCCTGGGCCAGCTGCTGCGCCTGCACGCGCGGCGACAGCGACATGCGCGCCAACGGATTGGCGACCACGCAGGACACGCCGAGCTGTTCCTCGAGCATCGGGCACAGGCCCTCGATCGACGCGCAGCCGCCGGCGAGCACCACCTGGTCGACCTTGCTGTACTCGCTGCCCGCGAAGAAGAACTGCAGCAGGCGGCTGATCTGCTGGATCAGCGATTCCTTGAAGGGCTCCAGCGCCTCGGTCTCGTAGGACTCCGGCAAGCCGCCCTTGCGCTTCGCGCGCCCGGCTTCCTCGTAGGAAAGGCCATAGCGGCGCATGATCTCGTCGGTGAGCTGCTTGCCGCCGAAGACCTGCTCGCGCGAATAGATGGTGCGCTGGTTGCGCAGCACCGAGAGCGTGGTCATGGTGGCGCCGATGTCGACCACGGCGACGAGCGCGTCGCGGCCGACGTTGAGCTGGTCGGCGACCATCGAGAACGCGTTCTCCATCGCGAACGCCTCGACGTCGACCACCTTCGCGGCGAGTCCGCCGAGGTCGAGCGCGGCGACGCGCATGTCGACGTTCTCGGTGCGGGACGCAGCAAGCAACACATTGTTCATTTCAGGGTTGTCGCGCACCGGCCCCAGCACTTCGAAGTCGAGGCTTACTTCCTCGATCGGATACGGGATGTACTGGTTCGCCTCGACCTGTATCTGTCCTTCGAGATCTTCTTCGGACAGATCGGACGACATTGGAATGATGCGCGTGATCACCGCCGAACCGGCGACGGCTGCGGCGGCGTGCTTGAGCTTCGTGCCCGATCGCGCGACGGCGCGCCGAATCGCTTCGCCCACCGCCTCGACTTCGACGATGTTCTTTTCGACCACGGCGTTTGGGGGCAGCGGCTCGACCGCGTAATGCTCAACGCGGTAGCGGCCACCGGCCTGACTGAGCTGCAGCAGCTTGACGGCGGTCGAACTGATGTCGACGCCAATCAGCGGCGGCTTCTTGGGTGTAAAGAGCCCCACGATTTTCCCCCTTGCCCCTGGACGCCTGCACCGTATTAGAAGTGGCGAGTGCGCGACGGCATTAAATCCAAAAATTAACGTATTGGCAACGGCCTACGGGAACTTCCTCGACTGTTTTGGCGTGACGGCATGCACAGTTAGCGCCAATCACGTCCCGGGCCGTTTTTGTGACGTAACGATGACCTGTGGTGGGAATGTGCCGACCGGTCCCGTTAAGTAAATGGTGCTACATCTATACTGTGTCGTGTTTTGACTCAGGTCTCGCAATATCCACACCATGCAAATTCTCAAGCGTCTGCTGCGCTGGGTGCTGATCCTTGCTTTCACCGGATTGCTGCTGGCGGTAGCCGCGGTCGGTGTGGCCTATTGGCTCGTCTCGCCGCGCCTCCCCTCCGTCGCGGCCCTGAAGGACTACCACATGCAGGTGCCGCTGCGCGTCCTCAGCGCCGACGGCAAGCTGATTGCGTCGTTCGGCGAGACCCGGCGCATCCCGGTCAGCATCAACGATGTGCCCGACCGCCTCAAGCATGCCGTGCTGTCGGCCGAGGACGGTGACTTCTACCGCCATCCCGGCGTCGACTGGCACGGCATCGCCCGCGCCGGCTGGCACGTCGTGGTGTCCGGCGGCGACAAGGGGCCGGGCGGCTCCACCATTACCCAACAGGTTGCGAGGAACTTCTTCCTCAGCCCCGAGAAGTTGTATTCGCGCAAGCTGATGGAGATCTTCATCGCCCTGCGCATGGAGAACGAGCTGACCAAGGACCAGATCCTGGAGCTCTATCTGAACAAGATGTTCCTGGGCCACCGCTCCTACGGCGTGGCCGCTGCCGCCTCCTATTACTACGGCAAGACGCTGGACCAGCTGACCAATGCCGAGTGCGCGCTGATCGCCTCCACATTCCAGCTGCCCTCGGTGGTCAACCCGCTCAACAACCCCAAGCGCGCCATCGCCCGGCGCAACTGGGTGCTGGGCCAGATGCTGCAGAACCGGTACATCACCCAGGCCGAGTACGAGCAGGCGGTCCACGAGCCGAACAACGCCTACCCGCACGAACCACCGATCGAGGTCGACGCCCCCTACCTGGCCGAAATGGTCCGCCTGCAGGCGCTCGACCGCCTGGGCAACGACGCCCTTACCGAGGGCTACGTCATCAAGACCACGGTCCAGAGCACCCGGCAGCAGGCGGCGGTGGATGCCCTGCGCGCCGGCCTGGTCGATTACGACCGCCGCCACGGCTGGCGCGGCCCGGAGGACCACCAGGAGCTGGCCGACCACGCCGGTGGCGACGACTTCGACCGCATCCTGTCGAGCTACATCGACGTCGGCGGCATGCGGCCCGGCCTCGTCACCGACGTCGCGGGCAGCGAAGCCACCGTCTACCTGTCCAGCCGCGAGCAGGTGAAGCTCGGCATGGACGCCGTCGCCTGGGCGAAGCCCTACGTCAACGAGACGCGCGTGGGCGCAGCTCCGAAGAATGTGGCCAGCGTGCTCAAGCGGGGCGACGTGATCCGCGTCGCGCGCAATGCCAAGGGCGAGTGGGAGCTGGCCCAGATCCCGAAGGTCCAGGGCGCGCTCGCCTCGGTCAATCCGGAGGATGGCTCGCTGCAGGCGCTGGTCGGCGGCTTCAATTTCCTGCGAAGCAAGTTCAATCGCGCGGTGATGGCAGCACGGCAGCCGGGCTCCAGCTTCAAGCCGTACATCTATTCGGCAGCTTTCGAGCGCGGGTTCACGCCCGCCTCCATCGTCAATGACGCGCCGCTGGCCCTGCCCGACCCGTCGCGGCCTGACGGACTCTGGACGCCATCCAATGACGACGACAAGTTCGATGGCCCTATCCGCCTGCGCGAAGCCCTGGTGAAATCCAAGAACCTGGTGTCGGTGCGCCTGCTGGACGCCATCGGCGTGCGCTATGCTCGCGACTACATCACCCGGTTCGGTTTCTCCGCGGATGCCCTCCCGCC
Source organism: Dyella sp. BiH032 (assembly GCF_031954525.1). Classification (NCBI taxonomy): domain Bacteria; kingdom Pseudomonadati; phylum Pseudomonadota; class Gammaproteobacteria; order Lysobacterales; family Rhodanobacteraceae; genus Dyella; species Dyella sp. BiH032. The sequence goes on along the minus strand of NZ_CP134867.1, from coordinate 1,034,999 downwards.
CAATCTTTCGATGGCCCTGGGTACGGCTTCGGTCTCGCCGATGGGCATGGCCCGCGGCTATTCCGTGTTCGCCAATGGCGGTTACCTGGTGACCCCCTACTTCATCAGCGAAATCGACGACCGCGACGGCAAGCCGGTGTACGTGGCGAATCCCGCGCGCGCCTGCCGCACCTGCCAGGAACGCCTGCTCGATACGCGTCCGCCCGGTCCGCCGCCCGCCGCAGCCATCGCACCCGCCAATTCGGTGGCAAATGCCGGCGCGCCCGCCGGCGGAGCGAGCGCTAGCGCCGTCGGCGATGCGGTACTGCCCGCCGATGCCCATGGAGAAGGCGCGCATGCCCCGGTGCTGGCGCCCCAGGTCATCGACGTGCGCAACGACTTCCTCGTTACCTCCCTCATGAAAGACGTGGTCAAGCGCGGTACCGGCGCCGCCGCCATGGCGCTGGGACGGGACGATCTCGCAGGCAAGACGGGCTCGACCAACGACCACCGCGATGCCTGGTTCGTCGGCTTCAATGGCGATCTCTCCACGGCGGTGTGGGTAGGCTTCGACGACTTCAGCTCGCTGGGCCGCGGTGAATTCGGCGCGAAAGCAGCATTGCCGATCTGGATGGATTACATGGGCGCCGCCCTGAAGGACCTGCCATCCACTACGCTGCCCATGCCGCCGGGCATCACGACCGTGCAGATCAACCGCTCCAGCGGCCTGCCTTCGGAAGCCGGAGATCCCAATGCGATGCCGGAGATCTTCAAGGTGGAGGACGTCGACCGCCTGCGCCAGCAGGCCAGTCAGCAGCAGGAGGACCCCGACCAGCAGCACGCGTACGACATCTTCTGAGCACGAGCGGCGGGCAAGCTTCGATCGCCCGCCCTGGGGCCGCACGGCGGCCCCACCTCCCGGCAAGCGTCCGCACGATCGACCTAGGAGGGACCAGGACCATGGCTCGAGGCGAGCATCATCGCATCCATGCGCAGGATCGCGTCCAGCGCAACCGCCTTCGCATCGCCCAGGAGGCCGCCCGCCTCATGAGCGAGCACGGCATCCGCGACTACCACCATGCCAAGCTGAAGGCCGCCGAACGGCTCGGCATCTTCGATACGCAGGCATTGCCCCGCAATAACGAAATCGAGGAAGCGCTGCGCGAGCACCAGCGCATCTTCCATGCCCACAGTCAGCCGCAATTGCTGAAGGAGCGCCGGGAGGCCGCGGCGGAGGCGATGCGCTTCCTGGAGGCCTTCGAGCCGCGCCTGGTCGGTGCCGTGCTCGAAGGCACCGCCGATAACCATTCGGCCGTCTGCCTCCACGTGTTCAGCGACGATCCCGAGGCGGTCATGCTCTTCCTCCGCGAGCGCGGCGTTCCGGTGGAAACCCAGACTCGGCGGCTACGCATAAGCCGCGACGAGCAGGCGGAATATCCGGTACTGCTGTTCGCCGCCGATCAGCTGCCCTTCGACATCACCGTGCTGCCCACCAACGCTTTGCGCCAGCCGCCGCTGGATCGGGTCGACGAGAAGCCCATGCGGCGCGCTTCGCTGGCCACCGTGGAAACATTGATCGCCGAAGATGGCGACGACGATTTCGAACGCAAATTGGCCGCCGCTTTGCGCTGAGCGCATTCCATCCCCGAGCACGAAAAAGAAAACGCCCGGCCAAGCCGGGCGTTTTCGCGTTCCAGGGATACGACGGGCTCAGCGCTTGTCGGCCGGAACGTAATCGCGGACGTTGGCGCCGGTGTAGATCTGGCGCGGACGGCCGATGCGCGCGCCGGGCGTTTCGTGCTGCTCGATCCAGTGCGCGATCCAGCCGGCGGTGCGGGCGATGGCGAACATCACGGTGAACATCTCGGTGGGGATGTTCAGGGCCTTGTAGATGATGCCCGAATAGAAGTCGACGTTCGGATACAGCTTGCGCTCGACGAAGTAATCATCCTTCAGCGCCGCCTCTTCCAGCTTCATCGCCACTTCCAGCAGCGGGTCGTTGACGCCCAGCTCGCCGAGCACCTTGTGGGTCATCTCGCGGATGATCTTGGCGCGCGGATCGAAGTTCTTGTAGACGCGATGGCCGAAGCCCATCAGGCGGAAGTTGTCGTTCTTGTCCTTCGCGCGCTTGACGGCCGTCTCGACCTTGTCGGCAGAACCGATCTCTTCGAGCATCTTCAGCACGGCCTCGTTGGCCCCGCCGTGCGCCGGACCCCACAGGGCGGTGATGCCCGCGGCGATGGAAGCGTACGGATTGGCACCCGTCGAGCCGACGAGGCGAACGGTCGACGTCGAGGCGTTCTGTTCGTGATCGGCGTGCAGGATGAAGAGCAGGTCCAGGGCCTTGGCGGCCACCGGGCTCAGCGTCAACGGCTCGCTCGGCACCTCGAACATCATGTGCAGGAAGCGGTCGACGTACTCGAGATTGTTGCGCGGATAGCGGAACGGCCAGCCGATCGAGTAGCGGAAGCAAGCCGCCGCGATGGTCGGCATCTTCGCGATGAGGCGGATCGCCGCCAGCTTGCGGTCTTCGGCGTTATCGACGTCGATGTCGTCGTGATAGAACGCGGACAGCGACGCCACCGAGGCGGCCAGCATGGCCATGGGGTGCGCGTCGTGATGGAAGCCCTTGAAGAAGTCCTTCAGGGACTCGTGCATCATCGTGTGATGCGTGATCTGGTCTTCGAACTTGACGAACTGGTCCTTGCTGGGCAGTTCGCCATTGAGCAGCAGGTAGGCCGTCTCGAGGAAGCTCGACTTTTCGGCCAGTTGCTCGATCGGGTAACCGCGATAAAGCAGGACGCCCTGGTCGCCGTCGATGTAGGTGATGGCGCTCTTCGTGCTGGCGGTGCTGCCGTAGCCGGGGTCGTAGGTGAAGTAACCGGTGTCCTTGTACAGCGTGCCGATGTCGACGCAGGCCGGACCGAGCGTGCCGCTCAACAGGGGCAGCTCGCTGCTGCGTTTGTTCGGCTCATCCACCAACTTGACGGTCTTGGTATCGGACACGGAAACCTCCTTCGCAAATGTCGCCGCCGGTCACTCTGGACGGTGCCCATGGCGGGGGAATAGATACACCGCGCTGGGGAAGTCGCGATGCAACGCCCGCCATTATCGCACATCACCCGTTGAACATCCCTTACCGAATGGTCGGATGGCGGGCACGAAAAAACTTGGGGCGAGCTTGCGCTCGCCCCACGCTGCGAAACCAAACTGTGCCGCGAAAGAACCGCGGTTCGCGCGATTACTTCTGCGCGTAGCGACGGCGGAACTTGTCCACGCGGCCGCCCGTTTCGATGGTCTTCTGCTTGCCGGTGTAGAACGGGTGCGAGTGGCTGGAGATATCCACCTTGATCAGCGGGTACTCGTTGCCGTCTTCCCACTTGACGGTTTCCTTGGAGGCGATCGTCGAGCGCGTCAGGAACGCGAAGTCGGACGAAAGGTCCTGAAACACCACCGGGCGGTAGTTCGGATGGATATCGGGCTTCATGACGGACTCAAAGCGGTGGGTGAAAAGAGCGGCATTATAACGAGCCATCGGAGCCAAAGGCAAGTAGTTCAGCCACTTGCCCGCCTGGCTCTTCAGGCAGCCCCGAGGGCTCGTCTCACCATGACCGCGAACCTCGCCTGATCTACCTCCAGCACGATGCGCGCATTGGCCGGGTGACCGAGCCGGCCGGCCCAGTCCACGACCGTGGCGCCGCGGGTCAGCCTGCCATCCAGCTCCACCGCCACGTGCCGTTCTTCACTGCGGGTGACGATGCTCGGATCGATCGCCACCGCCATGGCCAACGCATCCGCGGCGATGATGCCGCGGCGCTTGCTGGTGGCATTGAAGGCCCGCGCGGTACGGAAGACCTGGCCGAAGAACTCGGCTCTCCGGTCGCCGGCCGCCAACCAACCGTCAAAGGCGTCTTCCTCGAAAGCGTGGCGCAGCGTGGCCTCCCAATCGACGAGGTCGAAATGAGGGAAGGCCTCGAAGACCACGTGCGCGGCTTCGGGGTCGAACCCAATATTGAACTCGGCCGGGACTTTGCCGGTGTTGCCCAACCCGGTCACCGCACCCCCCATGACCACCAGGCGCTTCACCCGCTGGGGCAAGGTCGGATCCAGCCGCAGCGCGAGCGCCACATTGGTGAGCGGCGCCAGGGCCACCAGGGTCAGCTCGCCGGGCCGCTCGCGCGTCAGGCGCAACAAGGCCAGTGCGGCCTGCTCCGTCTCCGCCGTGGCGACGGGTTCCGCAAAGCCCACATCCCCCAAGCCATCGCTTCCGTGCACGAAGGCGGCATCCTCCTCCGGACCGCGCACCAGCGGAGTCGGGCAGCCTGCAAAGACCGGCACACTGCCGCCCATCAGATCCACCAGCGTGCGCGCGTTGCGCACCGTGTGCCCCAGGCCGACGTTGCCGGCGGCGACGCTCAAACCCACGATGTCGGCGTGTGCATGCGCCATCAGAATGGCGAGTGCATCGTCCACGCCGGGGTCGGTATCGATCAGGAGCTGGGGCTTGGTCATGGGCTTTCCCTGGATGAGCCGGTTAGCTTAAGCCGGGGAATGGGACATGGGGAACTGGCGAGGCCGGCCCTCATCCGTTCATGCGTGCACATAACGCGCAGCGCCACCGATCCACCGCTCGATCAGCCGCTCCGCCTGCCCGGCGTGGTCGCGCAGCATGGCCGTGCCCACGGCCTGGACGGCCGGCAGCAAATGCGCGTCGCGCGAGAGGTCCGCGATGCGAAAGCTGAGCTGGCCGGTCTGCCGCGTGCCAAGCACCTCGCCCGGGCCGCGCAGTTCCAGGTCCTTCTCCGCGATACGGAAACCGTCGTTGGTGTCGCGCATCACCTGCAACCGCTCCCTGGCCAGGGTCCCCAGCGGCGGCTGATAGAGCAGCACGCAGTTGGAGGCCACTGCCCCGCGCCCCACGCGCCCGCGCAGCTGGTGCAGCTGCGCAAGGCCGAGACGCTCGCTGTTCTCGATCACCATCAGGCTCGCATTGGGTACGTCGACGCCCACCTCGATCACTGTGGTCGCCACCAGTACGGCCAGTTCGCCCTGCTTGAAGGCATCCATCACCGCCTGCTTCTCCTTGGGCTTCATGCGCCCATGGATCAGGCCCACATGGCAGTCCCGCAACGCGCCGGAGAGCTCGGCGTAGGCCACTTCGGCCGCCTGCGCGCGCAACTGCTCCGTTTCTTCGATCAGCGTGCATACCCAGTAGACCTGCCGTCCCTCGAGGCAGGCCGAGTGGATGCGCTCGATCACTTCGGCCCGGCGCGCATTGGAAATCGCGATGGTCTGCACCGGCGTACGCCCTGGCGGCAATTCGTCGATGGAAGACACATCGAGATCGGCGTAGGCGCTCATCGCCAGCGTCCGCGGGATCGGTGTGGCAGTAAGTACCAGCTGATGGGGAACCTGGTCGCCCTCCAGGCCTTTGTCGCGGAGCGACAGGCGCTGCTGCACGCCGAAGCGGTGCTGCTCGTCGACGATCACCAACCCGAGTCGCGCGAAGTCGACCCCTTCCTGCATCAATGCGTGGGTGCCGATCACCACGGGCGCGCCAGCGGCAACGCGCTCCAGCGCGCGCTGGCGGGCCTTGCCGGTGACCTTCCCCGCAAGCCATTCGACTTCCACGCCGAGCGGTTGCAGCCAGTGCCGGAAACTACGCAAATGCTGTTCAGCCAGCAGCTCTGTCGGCGCCATCAGCGCGACTTGCCGGCCCGACTCCACGGCAGCCAGCGCAGCGAGCGCGGCGACGACCGTCTTGCCACTGCCGACGTCGCCCTGCACCAGCCTGAGCATGGGGTGCTTCTTGGCCAGGTCCGCTGCCACGTCGTCGGACACGCGGCGCTGCGCGCCAGTGAGCGCGAATGGCAGGCTGTCGAGCAGACGCTGGCGCAGCGCGCCGTCTCCGCCCAGCATGGGAGCCCGCCGCCGTTTCACCGCGGCGCGCATACGCTTGAGGCTCAGATGCTGGGTGAGCAGCTCTTCGAAGGCCAGGCGCTGCTGGGCCGGATGCCGCCCCAGCGTCAGCTGCCCGAGATGCGCGTCGGGTGGCGGCCGGTGCACATAGAGCAAGGCCTCTCGCAACGAGGTCAAACCATGCGCCGCTCCAAGCTCCGGAGGAATCAGCTCCAGCTGGTGATCAGGCGGAAGCACCGCCAGCGCCTTTGCGATGACACCGGCGAGGCGCTTGGGCCCCAGCCCTTCCGTGGTCGGATAAACCGGGGTCAGGCGATCCTCCATCGCCGGTGGAACATCATCCAGTAAGCGCTGGTACTGCGGATGCACCATTTCCATGCCCTGCGCGCCATGGCGTGCCTCGCCGTAGACCAACAGGCGCACGCCGGGCTTGAGCTGCTCGGCCTGAGCGCGGTGGAAATGGAAGAAGCGCAATACCAAGGTCTGCGCCGATGCATCGCTGATGGCGACCTTCAGTTGCGGCCGATAGCGAAACCCCCGCTCCACCGCTTCCACTACGCCCTCGACCTGGGCGCGCTCGCCGACCCGCAGGTCGGCGATGGCCTCGATCCGGGTACGGTCCTCGTAGCGGAGCGGCAGGTGGAACCACAGGTCCTGCACGCGCTCCAGCCCCAGCCGCGCGAGCGCCTCGGCGAGGGCCGGACCGACGCCGGGCAACGTCGATACCGGCGCGAGGCCGGGATCGGGCGGCATGTCGATGGCGGAGGAAGTGGGCGAGGCAGGCATCGCGGCAAGCCTATCCGAGCCTGTCCTGGAGACGTAGCGGCGCGCGCCCACGGGCGGCGTCGGCGAACGCCCCCCGCAGGGGTCAGCCCAGAACCATCACGGCGTCGACCTCCACTTCAGCGCCTTTCGGCAGGGCTGATACCTGGATCGTCGAGCGTGCGGGATACGGCGTCGCGAAGTACTCGGCCATCACTGCATTGACCGCGGCGAAATTCGCCAGATCCGTGACGTAGATGCCCACGCGGACGACATCCGAGAGCGCGCCGCCAGCCGCCTCGGCCACTGCCTTGAGGTTGTCGAAGACCCGGCGGGTCTGCAGGTCGATGTTGCCCTGCACGAGTTCGCCGGTGGCGGGATTCAGCGGAATCTGTCCGGAGAAGTACACGGTGTTGCCGGCCCGGACGGCCTGCGAATACGGGCCGATCGCGGCGGGGGCCTTGTCGGTGGAAATGATGCTGCGGGACATCGCGCGGACCTCGGAGCGGGGAAAGTCCGAAGTTTAGGAGCGCCGACGCGGAAACGGAAAGAGTGGCGGCCTTACAGCGGATACCTGTACGCGCCGCTGACGACGCCGGTGCGCCGCACACGTCGGATGACGTCCGCCAGATGCTTGCGGTTCTTCACTTCGAGCGCGAACAGCAAGGTCGCGGCGGCACTGTCGCGCTCCACGTACTCGACGTTCTCGATGTTCGAATTCGCGGCGGCGATCGCCGCCGCCACCGTGGCCAGCACGCCGGGCCGATTGATGACCTCGATGCGCAGCTCGGCACGATAGTCTCCCTGGACGTCCCGGTCCCATTCGATGGCGACGCAGCGCTCGGGCGACTTGCGCAGCTCCATCACGTTGGGGCATTCGATCCGGTGGACGACGATACCCTTGCCGGTGGATAGGTAGCCGATGATCTCGTCCCCCGGCAGCGGGTGGCAGCAGTTGCCGAAACTCAGGACGCCGCGCTCGGCACCGGTGATGCGGATCTTCTCGACGGCGTGCTGCGTCGGCGCAGCCGCACCCTTCTGCTTGCCGCGCGCGACGAGCAGCTGACCCGCCACCACGTCGGGCATGCGATTACCCAGCGCGATGTCGGCGAGCAGCTCCTCCAGCCGCTTGAGCTTGGACGCTTCGAGGAAGCGGTCCAGTACGGCGGCGGGGATAGCGTCGAGGCTCGAACCTTGTGCGTCGAGCGCGCGGTCGAGCATGCGGTGTCCGAAATCCACCGCATCCTCATGCTGCAGATGCTTGAGGTACTGACGGATCGCGGTACGCGCCTTGCCCGTGACCACCGACTCCAGCCATGCCGGATTGGGCACCGCGGACGGCGCAGTGATGATCTCTACCAGTTGCCCCGACTCTAGCCGCGTGCGCAGCGGAAGCAGTTTCTTGTCGACGCGCGCGGCGACGGCGTGGTCGCCGACATCTGTATGCACGGCGTACGCGAAGTCCAGCGCCGTAGCATTGCGCGGCAAGGAGAGGATGTCTCCGCGCGGCGTGAACAGATAGACCTCGTCGGGAAAGAGATCGATCTTGACGTTCTCGATGAATTCGGACGACGAGGAGGTATTCGCCTGGCTGTCCGCCAGCGACGACAGCCACTCGCGCGCACGCGCCTGAGCGCTGTTGGCCGGCCCACTATCCGTCTTGTAAGCCCAGTGCGCCGCGACACCGCGCTCGGCGACGGAATCCATCTCCGCCGTGCGGATTTGCACTTCGATCGGTGCGCCGAACGGACCGAGCAGCACGGTGTGCAACGACTGATAGCCGTTGGCCTTGGGAATCGCGATGAAATCCTTGAACCGCCGATCAACCGGCTTGTACAGCGAATGCACCGAGCCGAGCGCCATGTAGCAGCTCATCGCACTGTCGACGACTACACGAAAACCGTAGACATCCATGAGCTGCGCAAAGCTCTTGTGCTCATTGCGCATCTTCGAATAGATGCTCCACGGCGACTTGATGCGGCCGATCACGCGCGAGGTCAGATGCTCGCCGGTCAACCGTGCCGAGAGCGCGGCTTCGATCTTACCCATGGCCTCGCGTCGATTGCCCAGCGCGGCGCGAATGCGGTCGCTGATCACGCGGTAGCGATCGGGGTAAAGCGCTTTGAAACCCAGGTCCTGCAGCTCGGCCTTGAACTTGTTCATGCCCAGGCGCTGGGCGATGGGCGCATAGATTTCCAGGGTTTCGCGCGCGATGCGACGGCGCGATTCGGCATCTTTCGCGCCGAGCGTGCGCATGTTGTGCAGCCGGTCTGCGAGCTTGATCAGGATGACGCGCAAGTCGCGCGCCATCGCCAGCAGCATCTTCCGGAAGCTCTCCGCGTCTGCCTCTTGGCGGCTGCGGAACCGCATCTTGTCCAGCTTGGTGACGCCGTCGACCAGATCGGCCACGGTATCGCCGAACTCGCCGGCCAGTTCGGCGCGGCTGAGAGCCGTGTCTTCCAGCGTGTCGTGCAGGATCGCAGCGATGATGGTTTCGGCGTCCAGGCCCAGCTCGGCCAGGATGCCTGCCACGGCGACCGGGTGGGTGATGTACGGTTCACCGCTTTTGCGGGCCTGCCCCTCGTGCGCCTGCGCACCGACCTCGTAGGCGCGCAATACGCGCATCACCTGGTCTTCGGGCAGGTAGGCCACGCGCTCCTTGAGCGCGAGCACGTAGGGCGGCAACGAGGACGTATCCACGGGCTCGGGATGCGTAGCCGCGGACATGTGGCGTTGGCCGCCGCTCAGGCAGCCACCCCGCGGGGCAGAAGGGAGCGAATAGGAGCGGCGGCAACGGGGCGCCCGCGTACGGCACCGGCCAAGCCGGCGCCCGCGTGGCAGCGTTTACAGCCAGCTCCGTCCATCAGTCGTCGCCGCCCTTGGAGAGATCATCGTCGACTTCGGCCGCGGCCCACTCCAGCGCTTCGCGCTCGGCACGCTCGCGCTCGGCGCGGTCGATCTCGTCGATGGTGGCCTGGTCGATGCGGCGGTCGGCGATCTCGCGCAGCGCCACGACCGTGGGCTTGTCATGGTCGGGATTGACTGCCGGCTCGGCACCCTTGGCCAGCTGCCGGGCGCGCTTGGTCGCCATCAGCACCAGCTCGAAACGGTTGTCGACTACCTCGAGGCAGTCTTCCACGGTAATGCGTGCCATGTGAAATCCTTAGGGAATAAAGCGACTTATAGGTCGCCAGTGTAGCCAGGGGGCGCTTTCATGGCAATGCAACATGGCCTTATCATGACTGGTTCAGGCGGCCTGCAGCGCCCAGCGCCGAGACTCGCCCTAGCAATACACAATATAAGAACCAGGCAGTACAATTAATCGTTTCCTCGACCTTCGCAGCGGACAGGACTTTTGATGCTGATGTCATCCCCCCTTCGACGCGCTCTGCTGCGCCTGTCGCCCCTGCTCGCCGTGGCCCTGCTGGCCGGCTGCAGCATCGCCAAGCCCCGCACGGACGATCCGCACGAACAGTTCAACCGTAAGGTCTACGCGTTCAACGATTCGCTGGACCAGGCGATCATCCGCCCGGTGGCGGTCGGCTACCGCAAGGTCACCAATCCGCCGGTGCGCCGCGCGGTGAGCGACTTCTTCACCAACATCAAGATGCCGATCACAGTAGCCAACGACCTTCTGCAGGCCCGTCCGCTCCAGGCCGCGCGCAGCACCGGCCGCTTCCTGGTCAACCTGACGCTGGGCGTAGGCGGCTTCTTCGATCCGGCCAGCCAGCTCGGCTTGCCGCTGGAAGACAATGACTTCGGCATCACCTTGGCCCGCTGGGGCGTACCCGAAGGCGACTTCCTGATGCTGCCGCTGGTGGGTCCGACGACCGTACGCGATGTCTGGCGCCTGCCGGTGGACAGTTATTTCTTCGATCCGCTGAGCTATTTCTCGCGCAACCACGACTTCCACTACGGCCAGTACTACATCCCGCAGGTGCTGTACCTGGTGACGATCCGCTCGCGTGCAATCGATGCCGAGAGCTTCCTGAAGTCGGCCTATGACCCCTACGTGTTCCTGCGCGACGCCTACCGCCAGCAGCGCATCTACCGGATCTACGACGGCAATCCGCCGGCGGAAGTGATCGAGCAGATGCAAGGCCTGAAGGAAGCCAACTTCGATCCCGACGAGCTGCTCAACGAGCAGCACCAATGGGAGAAGACGCAGCAACCTCAGGAGCCGGCGGCACAGAAGCCCAACCCGAACTGAGCACAGCAAAAAGGGGCCGCGAGGCCCCTTTTTCTTGCGCGATCCAGCTACGCGGAGCTTACGCGAGCAACCGGTCGACTTCGCACACCGAGGCCAGCACCCGCATACCCTCCGGTACGTTCCGCAGCGCCAGCGGATGGCCACGCTCCGCTGCATGGGCCAGCACCGCCAGCACACAGGCCAGTCCGGCGCTGTCGCTCTGGCTGACGCCCGCCAGGTCGACTTCGCGGCAGCCGGCGGCTGCCGCATTGATCGCGGTCAACGCCTGCGCCGCCGTAGCGAAGGTCAGCGCGCCGGAGACCTGCAAGGCATCCGGTGCGGTGCGCGTCACCTGGAAGGCGGCGGCGCTCATCCCTGCTTGCCGTCCTTGTCCATCTGCTTGAGCGCGTCGGCACCCTTGGTCTTCAGGTCGTTGATCAGATTGTCGAGGCCACCCTTGCGAATCTCGGCGTCGACCTGGTTGCGATAGTTAGTGATATAGGAAATGCCTTCGATGATCACGTCGTAGGCCTTCCAGTCGCCGTCGCGCGACTTGCGGAACGCGTAGTCCACCGACACCGTCTTGCCGTCGTCCAGCACCACCTGGGTGCGCACCACGCTGCGCTTGTCGTTGAGGTCGCCGCTGAACGGCAGCACCTTCACGCGGCCCTGGGTGTAGCTGAGCAGGCCTTCGGCGTAGCGGTGGGTGATCGAGTTGTAGAAGGCGCGGGCGAACTCCGCGCGCTTCTCCGGCGTGGTCTCGCGGGCATGCTGCCCGAGCACCAGGATCGACGCGTAATCGATGTCGAAGTGCGGCAGGAAGACGTCGTCGATCACCGAGATGAGCTTCTCCTTGTCCTTCTTCAGCTCGGCCTGGTGACCGTCGATCGCCTTGCCCAGCTCGTCGACGATGGTCTGCGCCACCTGCTGCGGGGGCTGGCCCGCCGCCGGCGCCTGGGCGGCGGCTTGGGCAAAGGCCGGAGCGGCGACGACACCGGTAAACGCGATGGCGGTGGCAAGAGCCAGACTACGCAGCATCATGGGTAACTCCTGGAATCGACCTGGGTGTGGCGGCCAGCTCAGTGCTTGCCGGCCGGGGGGAAGAGGAAGAAGAGGACGCGGCGCCATTGTCCGGCTTCTTGTCGCTCGAGGAACCATTGACCAGGAACTTGCCGATCAGGTCTTCGAGCTGCAGAGCCGACTGGGTCAATACCAGCTCGTCACCGTCCTTGAGGGCATCCGGCGAGCCGCCGGGCTGGATCGCAACATACTGAGTACCGATCAAACCGCTGGTGAATACTGCCGCGGCCGAATCGTCGGGTATCTGGCTGTATTTCTTGTCGATCGACAGCTCCACCAGGGCGTCCAGCTTGACCGGATCGGCCTTGACCGACTTGACGCTGCCGATGGCCACGCCGGCCATCTTCACCGGCGCTCCGGCGGACAGCGCACCGACGTTGGTGAAGCGTGCCTTGACCGTATAGCTGCCGCCCAGGTTGTCCGCCGCGCCGCCGGCGCCAAAGAACTTGCCGAGCATCTCCTCCAGCTGCTGCGCCGGGCGCGTCAACGCCAGCGTGCCGCCTTCGGCCAATGCCTTGGACGAGTTGCCGTACTGGATACCCACGTACTGGTCGCCGAGCAGGCCGCTGGTGAAGATGGTGGCGACGGAATCGTCCGGGATCTTGTCGTAGCGCTTGTCGATGGCCAGCTTCACGTCGGCTGTCTCCTTGCCCGGATCGAGCACGATCGACTGCACCTGGCCGATGCGCACGCCAGCCACCTTCACCGGCGCGCGCTCCTTGAGCTGGCCGATGTTGGCGAAATGCGCTTCCACGACATAGCTCGGTCCGCGGTTGGTATTGGCCACGGACGTCGTCTGCGTGGCGAGGTAGCCGAGCGTCGCGAAGCCCAGCACGATGAACAGGCCGGTGCCGACGGCATAGGATGGTCTCTGGCTCACGGCACGATCCTCGATGGCAGGTGGATGAGTACGGTCGTCATGGGGCTCACATCAGGAAGGCGGTGAGCACGAAGTCGAGCGCCAGGATGGCGATCGACGAAGCCACCACCGTACGCGTGGTGGCATAGGCCACACCCTCGCTGGTGGGCGGCGTGGTGTAGCCCTGGAACACGGCGATCAAGGAGACCACGGCGCCGAACACCGCGCTCTTCCACAGCACGCCGTTGACCACGTCCTTGCCCACCTCGACGGTGGCCGTCATGTTGGACCAGAACGTGCCGTTGTCGATGCCCAGCCAGGTCACCCCGACCAGATGGCCGCCGAAAATGCCCAGCGCGCAGAACACGCAGGTCAGGATGGGCATGGCGATGACGCCGGCCAGGAAGCGCGGCACCGCGACATAGGCAATGGGATCGACCGCCATCATCTCCATCGCAGCGATCTGGTCGGTGGCGCGCATCAGGCCGATCTCCGCGGTCACCGAGGTGCCGGCGCGGCCGGCGAACAGCAGTGCCGTCACCACCGGGCCGAGCTCGCGGTAGATGGCGATGGCCACCACCGTGCCGGTGGCCGAGGTGCCACCGAAGATCGACAGCACGTCGTACAGCTGCAGCCCCAGCACCATGCCGACGAACAGGCCGCAGACCATGATGATGATCAGGCTCATCGCGCCGACGAACCACAGCTGCCGCACCGTCTCGCGCAGGTGACGCATGCTGCGCGGCACGGCGGCCAGAATCTGCAGCAGGAACAGCCCGCAGTCGCCGATCTGCGCCAGCGAGCGGGTCACGATGTTGTCGCGCATGGCGCTCATGCGCCCCCCTTGAAGCCGAGCGAGGCGGCATAGTCGCCGGCCGGGTATTGGAACGGCACCGGGCCATCGGCTTCGCCGCCGAAGAACTGCCGCGTCCAGGGCGAGCCGTCGCCGGCGATGAGCTTGGGATCGCCGTGCGCAACCACCTTGCCGTTGGCGATCAGATAAACGTGGTCCGCCACCTGCTGCACAGCCGCCAGCTCGTGCGCCACCAGCACACTGGTGATGCCCAATGTCTCGTTGAGCGTACGGATCAGCTTCAGCACCTGGTTCAGCGCAATCGGATCCAGGCCGACGAAAGGCTCGTCGTACAGGATCAGCATGGGATCGAACACGATCGCCCGCGCCAGCGCGACGCGCCGCGCCATGCCGCCGGACAGCTCGCTGGGCATCAGCCGCGCGGCTCCGCGCAGGCCCACGGCCTGCAGCTTGGTGAGCACGATGTTGCGGATCAGCACTTCCGGCAGCGCGGTGTGCTGGCGCAGCGGGAACGCCACGTTCTCGAACACGTCGAAATCGGTGAGCAGCGCCGAGTTCTGGAACAAGTAGCCGATGCGCTCGCGCAGCTCGAACAGCTGCTCCCGATTGAGTCCGGATACATTCCGGCCATCCACCCAGACCTCGCCGGCCTGGCCGCGCATCTGCCCGGTGATGTGCTTGAGCAGGGTGGTCTTGCCCGTGCCGCTGGGCCCCATGATGGCCGTGACCTTGCCGCGCGGGATGTCCAGATCCAGGGCGTCGAAGATGGTCTTGCCATTGAGCACCGTGGTCAGGCCACGGACGCGCACGATGGCGCTGTCGTCTGGCTTGGCGCGAACGGAGTCGGTCATGGGCGAAGCTGCCGGGGGAAAGGCGCCCAAATTAGCCGAAGACGGCCATGAAGGCTATGCGATCCGCCGCCGGCCCCAAGCCGCCCGTTAACCCTCAGGCCAGCAATTCGGCGATCAGCGTCTCGTGCCGGCGCCACTGCAGCTGGCTGCGCTGCCGCACCGCCCGGACGATCGACTGCAGGTCACCCAGGGCATCGTCGAAACGGTCGTTGACGATGATGTAGTCGAACTCGTGCGCGTGGGCGATCTCCTCGCGCGAGTTGTGCAAGCGCCGCTCGATCACTTCCGCGCTGTCCGAACCGCGGCCGCGCAGCCGGCGCTCCAGTTCCACCCGGGACGGCGGCAGGATGAACACCGTGACGCAATCGGGCTTGCTCTTGCGGATCTGCCGCGCCCCCTGCCAATCGATCTCCAGCAACACGTCGCGCCCCTGGCACAGCAGATCCGACACGGTCTTGCGCGAAGTGCCATAAAGATTGCCGTGCACTTCCGCGTGTTCGAGGAAGATGCCTTCCGCGATCTCCTGCTCGAACTCCGCGCGCTCCACGAAGTAGTAGTGACGCCCGTACTGCTCGCCGGGCCGCGGCGGCCGCGTGGTATGCGAGATGGAGAGCGAGATCGCCGGCTCACGCTCGAGCAGCGCGTTGACCAGGGTGGATTTGCCGGCGCCGGACGGCGCAGCCACCACGAACAGCGTG
Organism: Dyella sp. BiH032; assembly: GCF_031954525.1. Lineage (NCBI taxonomy): Bacteria > Pseudomonadati > Pseudomonadota > Gammaproteobacteria > Lysobacterales > Rhodanobacteraceae > Dyella > Dyella sp. BiH032. The sequence continues at coordinate 1,019,848 of NZ_CP134867.1, read as the reverse complement.
CCTTCCAGCGGAGCGGCGGTGTCGGCGGTACTCATTCGATGTTCTGCACCTGTTCGCGCATCTGCTCGATCAGCACTTTCAGCTCCACCGCCGCGTTGGTACTGCGCGCATCCACCGACTTGGAGCCGAGCGTGTTGGCTTCGCGGTTGAATTCCTGCATGAGGAAATCCAGGCGGCGCCCCACCGGCTCCTTGAGGCCCAGCACGCGGCGCGCTTCGGCGATGTGCGTGGTCAGGCGGTCGAGTTCTTCGTCCACGTCCACGCGGGTGAGCTGCAGCACCAGCTCCTGCTCCAGACGGCCAGGGTCGGCCGGCTGCTTCAGGTCGGCCAGCCGCTGCTCCAGGCGCGCGCGCAGGCCTTCGCGGATCTGAGGCATCCAGCCGCGCACGTCGGCGATGATGCGCTCGATACCGTCCAGCCGTTCCTGCAGGATCTGCCCCAGCTTGGCGCCTTCGCGTTCGCGCGTCGCCGTCAATGCGTCCAGCGCCTCGTCGAGCACGCCGAACAGCGCTGCCTGCAGTTCGTCCTGGTCGACTTCCGCCTGCTGCACTACGCCCGGGAAACGCAGCAGCTCGGTGAACTCGATGCTCATGCGCGGGAAACGCGATTCCAGGTCCATGGCCAGCTCGGACAACCGGCCCAGCACCGTGTGATTCACCTGGAGCGCATCGCCCCGCGCCTCACTGCGCAGGCGCACAGCCAGGTCCACCTTGCCGCGCGACAGGCGTGCGGCGATGCGTTCGCGCAAGGCGCTTTCGAACACGCGCAGGTCGTCTGGCAGGCGCGGGCTGAGCTCCAGGTAGCGGTGATTGACCGTGCGCAGCTCGCAGCTGAGCGTCCCGACCGGGCCCTGGGTCTCGGCGAAAGCGTAGGCAGTCATGCTGCGGATCATGGGAAACCTTCGTGCGCCACGGGCGGCCGGAAAGGGCGCAATGGTAAACTCTCCCGCCCTGCCTTGCCCAATTCAGGCCACCACTCCTCATGAATGCCGTCAGCCGTCCCAGCGGCCGCGCCAGCGACCAGCTGCGCCCCGTCACCATCGAGCGCCACTACACACGCCACGCGGAAGGTTCCGTGCTGGTCAGCTTCGGCGATACCCGCGTGCTGTGCACCGCCAGCATCGAGGACCGCGTGCCGCCGTGGCTGCGCGGCAAGGGCGAAGGCTGGGTGACAGCCGAGTACGGCATGCTGCCCCGCGCCACCTCGACCCGCACCCAGCGCGAGGCCGCACGCGGCGGCCAGGGCGGGCGCACCATGGAAATCCAGCGCCTGATCGGTCGCAGCCTGCGCGCCTGCGTTGATCGCCAGGCCCTGGGCGAGCGCGTGATCACGCTTGACTGCGACGTGATTCAGGCGGACGGCGGCACGCGTACCGCTGCCATCACGGGCGCGTACGTAGCGCTGGTGGATGCCGTGAACGTGCTGATGAAGCGCGAGAACCTGCGCCGTAATCCGATCCTCGGCGCCGTGGCCGCGGTGTCCGTGGGCATCTACCAGGGTTTGCCGGTGCTGGATCTGGATTACCTCGAGGATTCCAGCTGCGATACCGACATGAACGTGGTCATGAACGATGGCGGCGGCTTCATCGAAGTCCAGGGCACGGCCGAGGGCCACGCCTTCCGCCGCGACGAGATGGACACGTTGCTGATGCTGGCCGAGAACGGCATCGCCCAGCTTGTCGCCGCCCAGCGCGCCGCGCTCGAGCAGGGCTGAATCCATGCTCGTCCGCCAGCCGCTGCCGCAGGATGCAGAAGCCGTCCTGGCCGTTCATCGCGCCGCCTTCGGGCGGGAAGGCGAGGCACGGCTGGTGGCTGCGCTACGCGCTGCCGGACGCGCCGCGTTCGAACGGCTGGCGGAGCGCGACGGCGGCGTGGCCGGGCACGTGCTCTTTTCCCCGCTGCGCATCGCCCAGGGCGATGACGGACTGGCGCTCGGCCTCGCGCCCATGGCCGTGGCACCCGCGTGGCAGCGCCAGGGCGTCGGTACTGTGCTGCTGGAGGGTTCGCTCCGTGAACTCACAGTGACGCCGTATCGCGCGGTCGCCGTACTCGGCGACCCTGCGTTCTATGGCCGCTTCGGCTTCCGTCCCGCGGCCAGCGCCGGCCTGCACGACACCTACGGTGGCGGCGACGCCTTCATGATCCTGGCCCTGCGCGACGGCGGCCTCGACGGTTATCGCGGCCAGATCGATTACGCACCCGAGTTCGCCTCACTCTCCGACTGACCATGACCCGCATCGTTCTCGCCAGCAGCAACCGCGGCAAGCTTGCCGAATTCAACGACCTGTTCGCCGATATCGATCTGGAGGCCGTCACCCAGGGCAGCCTCGGTGTCGCCGATGCGGAAGAGACCGGCCTCACCTTCGTGGAAAACGCACTGCTGAAGGCGCGTAACGCTGCCGCGGCCACCGGGCTACCGGCACTCGGCGACGACTCCGGCCTGTGCGTGGACTACCTGAGGGGCGCACCCGGCCTGTACTCCGCGCGCTACGCCGGCGAACACGGTGACGTGCCGGCGAACAACGCCAAGCTGCTGCGCGAACTGGAAGGCGTACCCGAAACCCGACGCGGCGCGTTCTTCATCTGCGTGCTCGCCTTGGTACGCCACGCGGACGATCCGGCGCCGTTGATCGCCGAAGGGCGCTGGCACGGTCGCGTGCTGACCGCACCTCGGGGCGAACGCGGTTTCGGCTACGACCCGCTGTTCCTTCCGCATGGCCACGAATCGAGCGCGGCCGAGCTGGAGCCGGCGGTGAAGAACCGCCTGAGCCATCGCGGCCAGGCATTGGCGGCATTGCGCACCCGCCTCGCCGAATGGCATCGGGACCGTACCTGAGCATGGCTTTGAATGCGCCGCCGCTGTCGCTGTATGTGCACATGCCATGGTGCGTGAAGAAATGCCCGTACTGCGATTTCAACTCGCATGGGGTGCGGGGTGAAGCGCCGCCGTACGAGCGTTACGTCGAACTGCTGCTGGCCGATCTGGACGCTGACCTCGTCGACTTCGCCCAGGCGCTGGATGCACGCCCGGTGCGCAGCGTCTTCTTCGGCGGCGGGACCCCGAGCTTGTTCGCGCCGGACCTGATCGCACGCTTTCTGGATGGCGCTCGCACGCGCCTTCCGTTCGCCGATGGCGCGGAAATCACCCTGGAAACCAATCCCGGCACGGTCGAGCACGGCCGTTTCGACGGCTATCTCGGCGCAGGCGTCAACCGCCTGTCCTTCGGCATCCAGAGCTTCGACGACGACAAACTGCGCCGGCTCGGCCGCATCCACTCCGCCGCGGAAGCGGAAGCGGCGGTGAAATCTGCGCAGGATGCCGGCTACGACAACATCAATCTGGACCTGATGTATGCCCTGCCAGAGCAGACGCTGGACGGGGCGCTCGCGGACGTGACGCGTGCGGCAGCCCTGGGGCCGACACATATCTCGCATTACCAGCTCACGCTGGAACCGAATACCGCATTCGCCGCCAATCCGCCGCCTCTGCCGGACGACGACCACGCCTGGGCCATGCAGGAAGCCTGCGAACAGGCGCTGGCGGCCGCCGGCTACGGACAGTACGAGGTGTCGGCCTATGCCCGCCCGGACCGGCGCTGCGTCCACAATCTGAATTACTGGCAGTTCGGGGATTACCTGGGTATCGGCGCGGGTGCGCACGGCAAGCTCAGCGATGCCGAAAGCGGTACCGTCCGCCGGCGCTGGAAGACCCGGCATCCGCGCGCCTGGATGGACGCCGCGGGTGGCCCCGCCCGCATCGGCGGCGACAACGCGGTGGAACCGGCCGAATTACCTTTCGAGTACATGCTCAATGCGTTGCGCCTGATCGACGGCACCCCTATGGCCGAGTTCGAGGCACGCACCGGCCTGGCGGTCGAACGGATCGCCCCTGCCCTCACCCGCTGCCGCCAGCGCGGCTGGCTGGTGGAAGACCCGGCCTGGCTGCGCACCACGCCGCTGGGCCAGCGTTTCCTCAATGACGTGATCGCCGCCTTCCTCGACTGATCCGATGGCTCGACCTGGCGGTTCGGCCTGCACCTTCGGCCGATGGCGCCCGCTCGCGCACCGGGCCTAGACTGGCCCCAACACAGGGGGAAAACCGGCGGAACGTGCCATGGATGTCGAACAGGGTCGACGTCAACCGTCCGCGCCTGGCTTGGGCGAGCAGTCCCATGTCCAAGGCGCCTGGAGCCCGCGCGCGCGGCGCCTGATCGAGGAAGCGCACGCGCTGTGCGACAGCTGGCTGGAAGCCCCCCTGCGGGCCTGCCTGCTGGACGCCGAACACAAGCTTCTCGCGCAGGCCGAACAGGCCCGCAACCATCTCGATCAGCAGCTTTTCATGAGCGTGCGGCAGCGGCTGCAGAGCCAGCGCGAAACGCTGGAGCGGCGCGTCCTGGCCGAAGTGGCCGTGCGCTTCGAGCGCATCGGCTCCATGGCCGGCGGCACCGGTTCGGCCACCCTTTCACTGCTGGAGGAGGGCGAGCACGACGAGCGCATCGCCCTGGAACAGTCGGGTACGCGCAGCGAGGCCCGTCACGCCCCACTCCTGTTCGAGCTCTCCTACCGTTTCGGCGCGCTGACCAGCCTGCCTCCCATGGAGGGCGAAGCGCTGCCGCTGGGCGCCCAGGCGCTGGCCCATGCCTTCCTCGATGCCCTGCGCGACTGGGAATTGCCGAGCCGGCATCGCCTGCTCCTGCTGGATTGCTTCGAGCACATGGTGGTCCGCCATCTGGCGCCGCTCTATGAAACGGTCAACCAGCACCTGGCCGGCGAAGGCATCCTGCCGTATCTGCACGCCTATCGCGTCGCCCGCCCTGGGGACGACCGCCGCCTGCGCGTGCCGACCGCGGCGACCCCGGGCGTCCTGCCCCCCACGCAGGGGGCCTCCTCCACGTCGGGCGGCTCGGACGACAGCGTGCTCGGCATGCTGCGCGAACTGGTGGCTTTGCAACGCAGGACAGCGGCGAAGCCCGGCCCCATGGCGGGCCTGGTGCTGGGCGACGAACAACTCCAGCAGGTCCTGGCGGCACTGCACGAGCCGCTTACCCGGGCGGCGCAGCGCCTGGTCGCGGAGGGTCAGGCACTGCGCCTGCGCGAGCAGTTGCTGGCCTTGCTCAATGCCAACAGCCAGGCGTCCGCTTCGCCAGTGGCGCTCAGCGCCGGGCAGGACGAGATGGTGCAGCTCGTCGCGCTGCTGTTCGAACAGATGGCCGGCGCCGTGCAGCGCGACAGCCATGCCCAGCGCCTGCTGGGCGACTGGGAAATCCCCCTGCTGCGGATGGCCCTGGCCGACCAGGGGCTCTTCGAGCAGCGCGAGCATCCCGCGCGTCGCCTTCTGGCCGCCATGACGGAGGCCGCCAGCGATTGGCTGGACGGCGGCGGGCACGATGCCGACCCCGCCCTCGCCGAGAAGCTCTCGCAGCTCGCCGAGTATGCGCAGCGCGAACCACCCAGCGCCGCGCTGTACGCTCATCTGCTGGCGGACATCGAACATCACCTCGCCCTGCTTTCGCGCAAGGCCCAGGCCGCCGAAAAGCGCCAGGTCGAGGCCATGCAGGGCCGCGAACGCCTGGAGCATGCCCGCCGGCGTGCCGCCGAACTCATGGCCGAGCGCTTCCAGCAAGCGCCGCCGCGCGGCCTGGTGCGAACGCTGCTCGAGCGCGCCTGGTCGGACGTGCTGGCATTGACCCTGCTGCGCAACGGCGAAGACAGCGAAACGTTCGCCACGCGCCTGCGGATCACCGACCAGTTGCTGGGCCTGGTGGCTATCGACGATCGCGCCGCGGTGCAATCGGAAGTCCAGACCGGGCTGCAGCAGATCGGCATGCAGGAGGAAGAAGCCAGCCAGGTCGCGCAGCGCCTTCTCGGCACGGTGGACGCCACGGCTGCGCCGGAAGAACCGCTTTCGACAACCGGCATGGCCTTGCGGCTGAAACAGCACCGGCGCCTGGGCGAAAGCCAAGCCACCGAGACGCCGCCATCATTGGCGCCAGCCAGTACCGAAGAGGCACTCGGCGAAGAGGAGCGGCGCGCTCACGCTCGCCTGCTCAGTTTGCCCTTCGGCACCTGGTTCGACTTTCTCGATGAAGCCGGCAAGCCGGCAACCACCGAGAAACTCGCCTGGTATTCCACCGTGTCGGGCCGCTGCCTGTTCGTCACGCGTCGCGGCGCGCGCGGGCATGAGATGGCGCTGGAACAGCTCGCGCGGCACATCGCGCGCGGCCGCGTCCGCGAGGCGACCGGCGAGCGCGAGAACCTGTTCGACCGTGCGGTCCGCGCACTGCTGGAGAATATGCGGCCCGGCGCCACGCCGTCCGGAGAGCGCTCATGAACACGCCAGCTGGCTCCGTCGAACAGCGCCGCGCGCAGCGCAAGCGGGCGAACTACAGCGTGGTGGTCATGGACGTGATCAATGACCGTCCGCTCGGCCACCTGGGCAATCTTTCGGCCACGGGCCTGCTCCTGATCGGCCCCGTCCGGCCGCGCGGCGAAGCCATCTACCAGGTCAGTCTGAGCCTGCCCGGCCTGGCGGCCGCTCCGCTGGCCATCGAACTCGGCATCCAGGAGCAGTGGCACGACGATGCCGCGACGCCCGGCCAGATCTGGTCCGGCTTCCGCATCCTGTCCGTCAGCCCCGCGGACGCCGCCGTGCTGGAGGCATGGCTGGCGTTGCCCGGCGGCAAGGACTGAACCTCTTCTCGGTTGGCAGCGCGGACGTCGCCGCGCGATCATGGCGGTTCCCCGGCGCCGGCCAGCGGCGCGTCCATTGGTCCACGGCAGCAGCCGCGCGCGGCGGACCCAGCCAGGAAGCCCTCATGATCGACCGCCTGTCTTCGCTCTATCTCCATCATCTGGCCGTCGTGCGCGAACGCGCCGACCGGGCGCTCGCCGCGACGGAGCATGAGCATCTGGTGATTGCCGCCGGGTTGCCGCCACGCAAATTCCTCGACGACCAGGACTACCCCTTCGTCGCCAGTCCGCATTTCCGTCATTGGTTGCCGCTGACCGACGCCCCCGGCAGCTGGATCGTGCACACGCCGGGACAGCGGCCCCGCCTGGTTTTCCTGCAGCCGCGCGATTACTGGCACGTCGTGCCGGAAGCACCGCGTGGCTACTGGGTGGAACACTTCGACATCACGGTGGTGCGCACGGTGGAGGAAGCCGTCGCACAGCTTCCCGCGCCGTCGTCGCGGCCCGCGGTGATCGCGCCAACGCAGCCTGCGCTCGCCGGCGTCGAGCCGAACAACCCTCAGGACGTGCTCGACTACCTGCACTGGCACCGGTCCTACAAGACGCCTTATGAGCTGGCATGGATGCGCGAGGCGAGCCGCATCGGCGCGCGCGCGCACCGTGCTGCCGAGCAGGCCTTCCGCGCCGGGGCCAGCGAGCTGGGCATCCATCAGGCCTACCTGGCCGCCGCCGGCGTCATTGACGCGGAGCTGCCATACGCCAGCATCGTCGCCCTCAACCAGCACGGCGCGGTGCTGCACTACACGCATTTCGACCGGACCGCGCCGGACTACCATCGCTCCTTCCTGATCGACGCGGGCGCGAACGCGACCGGCTACGCCAGCGACATCACGCGCACGTACGCCGGGCACGGCGAAGACGAGTTCCAGTCGCTGGTCGACAGCGTCGAAGCCGCGCAACTGAGCTTCGCTGCCAAGGTGCGCGCCGGCCAGAGTTACCCGGAACTGCACATCCATGCCCATCACGTGCTCGCCGGCGTGCTGCGCGAGCATGGCTTCATCCGGATGGATGCCGAAAGCGCCGTCGAGACTGGCGTGACGGCCGCCTTTTTCCCGCATGGCCTCGGCCATCCGATCGGCCTGCAGGTGCATGACGTGGCGGGTTTCCAACGCGGCGAACGCGGCGGCAGCATCCCCCGCCCCGCCGGGCATCCGTACCTGCGCATGACGCGCAACCTGGAGCCCGGCATGGTGGTCACCATCGAACCCGGCCTCTACTTCATCGACATGCTGCTGGAGGAACTGCGCGGGCGTCCCGCAGGCAAGGACGTCGACTGGAACCGGGTGGAAGCCTTCAAGCCCTATGGCGGCATCCGCATCGAGGACGACGTGGTCTGCACCGACGCCGAGCCGGAGAACCTCACGCGCGACGCCTTCGCCCAGCTCTGACAAGGCCGCCGCGCGAACGCGCGCGGCGCAGAAGGCAAACGCCTTTTTCGCTGCCGGGCGGCGCCCCGGCACTAGCCATGCCGCGCCCCCTGCGGCAGGCTGACGCCTGCGACAAACCTGCACACACAACGGCGACAACGCGAGCGTATGCTGTGCCGGAACTTTGCATGGAGGGGTGCACATGCATGCCAACGTCGCCGGGCCGCCGGGGCGTACGCCACTGAGGCCGCTGGCCATCAAGCTGCTGGCGGTCGTCCTCGCCAAGTTCGCCCTGCTCACCCTGGCCTGGTGGCTTGCCGCGGCGAGCCACCCGCCTCCTGACACCCGACCTGCCGCCATGCAGCGGTTGCTCGCTCCTGCTCAAGACCCCGCTCCAGCCCATTCCTCTCCGCACGGAGGCTAGCCATGCTCGTCGACCCCGAGGTCGTCACGCTCTCGCGCCTGCAGTTCGCGCTGACGGCGCTCTACCACTTCCTGTTCGTTCCGCTGACGCTCGGCCTGGTGTGGATCCTCGCCATCATGGAGAGCGTCTACGTCATGACCCGGCGCGAGGTGTGGAAACGCATGACCCAGTTCTGGGGCGTGCTGTTCGGCATCAACTTCGCGATGGGCGTGGCCACCGGCATCACCATGGAGTTCCAGTTCGGCATGAACTGGGCGTACTACGCACACTACGTCGGCGATGTATTCGGCACGCCGCTGGCGATCGAAGGACTGATGGCGTTCTTCCTGGAAGGCACGCTGATCGGCGTGTTCTTCATGGGCTGGACGCGCATTTCGCCGGTGAAGCACCTGCTGGTGACTTGGTTCCTGGCGCTGGCCACCAGCCTCTCCGCGCTGTGGATCCTGGTGGCCAATGCCTGGATGCAGAACCCCGTAGGCTCGGCCTTCAATCCCGAAACCATGCGCATGGAAGTGACCTCGTTCGCCGAGGTGTTCTTCAATCCCGTGGCGCAGGCCAAGTTCGTGCATACGGTGAGCGCGGGCTATGTGCTCGGTGCCATGTTCGTACTCTCGATCAGCGCCTGGTACCTGTTGCGCGGGCGCAACGTGGATTTCGCCAAGCGCTCGATGACCGTGGCGGCCAGCTTCGGCCTGGCCGCCGCACTGTCCGTGGTGGTGCTCGGCGATGAATCGGGTTATGCGGTTTCCGAGAACCAGAAGATGAAGATGGCCGCCATCGAGGCCATGTGGGAGACCGAACCAGCCCCCGCTTCGTTCACCCTCTTCGGCATCCCCGACGTCGAGAACCGCACCACGCACTATGCGCTGCAGATACCGTGGGTCATGGGCCTGATCGGCACGCGGTCGATCGACAAGCCGATACCGGGCATCAACAACCTGGTCGAGGAGACCAAGGGCAAGATCGGCAACGGGCTCCAGGCCTATGACGCGATGCTGGTGCTGCGGGAGGATAAAAACAATGCGCAAGCCAGGGCGATCCTCGCCGCGCACGACAAGGACCTCGGCTACGCCCTGCTGCTGAAGCACCTCATCGAGGACCCGCGCAAGGCGACGCCGGCGGACGTCCAGAAGGCCGCCGAGAGCACCATTCCGAACGTGCCAGTGCTGTTCTGGTCGTTCCGCATCATGGTCGCCTGCGGCTTCTACTTCATCGCGCTGTTCGCCTATTCGTTCTGGCTGGCCAGCAAGCGCCGGCTGGACCGTAACCGCTGGTACCTGAAAGTGGCGCTGTGGAGCTTGCCGCTGCCGTGGGTGGCGGCGGAACTGGGCTGGATCGTCGCCGAGTACGGACGCCAGCCGTGGGCGATCGAAGGCATCCTGCCGACCTCGCTGGGCGTATCCAGCGTCAGCGCAGGGCAGGTGTGGACCTCGCTCGCCGGCTTCGTGCTGTTCTATACCGTGCTGGCCGTGATCGACGCGATGCTGATGGTGAAGTTCGCGCGCAAAGGGCCGGACGGCCTCGGCATCTGGCCGGCGGTCCAACGCGACCCGTCGCTGCGTCCCGCCCTTGAGGACTGAGGAGACAGGCCATGTTCGATTTCGACACTCTGCGCGTCATCTGGTGGGCCTTGCTCGGCATCCTGCTGGTCGGCTTCGCCGTCACCGATGGCTACGATTTCGGTACCGCCGCGCTGCTGCGTGTGCTGGGACGCGACTCCGACGAACGGCACGTATTGCTGGAAACCGTCGAACCGACCTGGGAAGGCAACCAGGTGTGGTTCATCCTGGGCGGCGGCGCGTCCTTCGCGGCGTGGCCGATGCTATATGCGATCTCCTTCTCGGGCATGTACCTGGCTATCGCGCTTGTGCTGCTGGCTTTCATCCTGCGGCCAGTGGGTTTCAACTTCCGCGGCAAGGTCGAGCATACGCGCTGGCAAGGCGCGTGGGACTGGGTACTGGTCGGCTCCGGCGTAGCCGTGCCGCTGCTGTCGGGCGTGGCCTTCGGCAATCTGTTCCTGGGCGTGCCGTTCAAGCTGGACGGCGACCTGCGGATGTCCTGGGAAGGCAGTTTCTTCGGCCTGCTGCATCCGTTCGCCCTGATAGCCGGCCTGGTCTCGCTGACCATGCTGCTCACCCACGGCGCCACCTGGGTGGCCTTCAAGGCGGACGAGACGATCGCCGCGCGGGCTGCCCGCGCCGCGCGCTGGACCTGCCTGGCCTGGGCCGTGCTGTACGTAGGCGCGGGCATCTGGCTGGGCTACGGCATACCGGGCTATGCGATCGCCAGCGAGCTGGCGCCTGGGGCGCCGTCCAATCCCCTGTTCAAGCAAGTGGCGGTCGGCAGCAGCTGGTTCGCGAGCTACATGCGCTATCCGGTGTTCTGGCTGGCGCCGGTGCTGGCCTTCGCCGGCGCACTGCTGGTGCAGTGGCGCGCCTCGAAGCAGGGCCTGGGCGGCTTCATCGGCAGCAGCCTGATGGTGGCGGGCACGATCCTCTCCGCGGGCTTCGCGCTATTTCCCTTCCTGCTGCCGTCGAGCCTCGACCCGCGCTCCAGCCTCACCGTATGGGATGCCTCGTCCAGTCGCAGCACGCTGCTGCTGATGCTCGGCGCCACGGTGGTGTTCCTCCCGCTGATCCTGCTGTACACCTCCTGGGTGTTCAAGGTGATGCGCGGGCGGGTGACCCTCGAACACGTGCGCGGCACGCACCGCAGTTATTGACCGCGCCCGACGCGGAACAAGGAGACCTGAGCCATGTGGTACTTCAGCTGGATTCTCGGCCTGGGCCTGGCCTGTGCCTTCGGCATCCTCAACGCGATGTGGTACGAGGTGCACGCGACGGACGAGGCGCATGGACGCAAGGACGTCCATCCGACCGAACCGTAAGACAGGAGCAGGAGGCGCCCTTTCCTCGCCTGGAAGGGCGCCTCATTCCCGCGCGCCCCAATCCCCACTTGCTGCGTTCAACCGGGCCAGCGCCGGCTCGGCCAGCCGCCAAAAGCGTTCTTCCAGATGGTCCGCGAGCGTCGCTCAGCGTTGCGCGAGCATGGCCTCGATGGCCTCGGCATCCTTCGGCACCGCAGCCGTCAACACATCGTTGCCGTCGCGGGTGACGGCGACGTCGTCCTCGATGCGGATGCCGATGCCACGCCAGCGCTCAGGCACCGAGCGTTCACCCGGCTGGACATAGATGCCGGGCTCCACCGTCACGACCATGCCCGGCTCCAGGATGCGAGGCTCGCCGTCAATGCGATAGTCGCCCACGTCGTGCACGTCCAAGCCGAGCCAGTGGCCGGTCTTGGCGGGAAAGAAGCGCTTGTAGCTGCCGTCGGCGATGGCGGCATCCGCATCGCCTGTCAGCAGGCCCAGCGAGCAGAGGCCTTCGGCGATCATGCGGACTGCCGCATCGTGGGCGGCGCTGAAGGGACGCCCGGGCCGGACTTCCTCGATGGCCGCCAGCTGCGCGGCAAGCACCACTTCGTACAGCGCACGCTGCTCGCGGCTGTAGCGGCCGTTCAACGGAAAACTGCGGCTGATGTCGGACGCGTAGCATTCCAGCTCGGCGCCTGCGTCGATCAGCAGCAGGTCGCCGTCGCGCAGCGGAGCGCGATTGGCCTGGTAATGCATCACGCAGGCATTCGTGCCCGAGGCCACGATGGGCGGAAAGGCCGGCACGGCACCGCGGCCGCGCATCGCCCGCACGAGTTCGGCTTCCACTTCGTATTCATATCGCCCGGCGCGCGCCATCTGCATCGCAGCCAGGTGCGCTTCCGCGGCAATGGCTGCCGAGGCGCGCATCAGGCGCAATTCCGCCTTGGACTTGTACAGGCGCAGGTCGTGCAACAGGTGGCCCAGCGCGACGAATTCCTTGGGCACCACGCCGCCGCCGCGCAATTGGCGCAGGCGGCGCATCCAGGCGAGCAGGCGGGCATCGAACTCTGGCTCGCGGCCGAAATGGCAATAGACCCGTGCGCGCCCCTCGATCATGCCGGGAAGGATGTCGTCGATATCGTCGATCGGGAACGCGTCATCCATGCCGTGCTCGGAAACGGCGCGTTCCGTACCGATGGACTCGCCGTGCCAGCGCTCGTGTTCGTCGTCGCGCTCGCGGCAGAACAGCACGACCTCGCCATGCCGACGGCCCGGCAACAACGCCAGCACGGCGTCCGGCTCGGGAAAACCGGAGAGATAATGCAGGTCCGAGTCCTGGCGATAGGGCCAGGCCGCATCCGCGTTACGGATGCGCTCGGGCGCGGCGGCGACGAGCAGCACCGCGTCCTCGCCGGCCATTTTCATCAGCTGGCGCCGACGGCGCGCGTATTCGTCGGGAGGAATGCTCAATGCACGGTTTCGCTGTTGGGCTTGTTGCGGCCACCCACGCATTCGGCATGCAGCAGCATGGCGGCTACGCGCACGAATTCGTGCAGCTCGATCAGTGCATCTTCATCGTCCCGGCTGTCGCCGAACTCGAAATCCGACGCGGCGATGGTGTTCAGGTCGCGCAGGATTTCCTGCGCCTCGTCGGAGAGCTTGCCGAACTTTTCCGGCCCGGCCAGCCCGAAGCCGCCGAGGAAGCCCCGGCACCAATCGCCCAGCGACTCGGCGCGCTCTTCCAGCGGCCTATCGTCGGCGGGGAGCAACGGCTCGAAGCCGAGTTCGGGATCGGCCAGTTCCTGTTCGCTCTGGCGCACCAGGCGCTCGAGCAGCGCCCGGTCGTCCGCCGAGGGGTTGACCTCCTCGCCATCCAGCTGCAGCACCGCCAGCAGGGCGTCCTTGCCGACCCTGCCGCCGCCGCTGAGATATCCGCATAGCGAACCATGCAGTTCGCTGGCGTCGACGGCCAGTTTCAGGCGCGCCGCGACGGCGTCCAGTTCCTCGTGACCGATCAGCTCGGCAGGCGCCATGGGCATACTCCTTCGGGGTCAATGCCGCAGTTTAATGCACGGTTCCGCAAAGCGCCGGGGACGCCTGCTGACAGGGCCGGGCCTCCTGCTATAGTTCCGCGCATGAGCACGCCCGCCCCGTTCAACGATCCCGTCAAGCAGGAAATCGCCGCGCTGGGCGAGCAGGTCGACCGCCTGCTGGATCTGGTGCGCCGGCTCAGCGAGGAAAACCGCAGCCTGCGGCACAGCCAGGAACAACTGGCCAGCGAGCGTGCCGGCCTGATGGCGCGCAACGAACAGGCGCGCAGTCGCGTCGAGGCGATGATCCAGCGCCTGAAGGCACTTGAGAACAACGGCTGAGCACCCAGATGACCACCTCCAGTGAACCGGTCGCGCTGCGGCTGATCGATCGCGAATTCCTGATCGCCTGCGCCCCGGAAGAACGGGAGGGCTTGCTGGAATCGGCCGCCTACCTCGACCGCAAGATGCGGGAACTGCGCGCCAACGCCCGCACGCCCGGCTTCGACCGCCTGGCTGTCCTGGCAGCCATCAGCATCACCCACGAGTTCCTGGCCTTGCGCAAGCAACACAGCGGGCAGGATCAGAGCGTGGGCGATTCCCTGGCCGCCATGCGACAGAAGCTTGAAGCGGCACTGGACGCGCAACTAAAATAGCCCTCGGCGTTTTCTGCGGTGTGCGCCAGCACACTCTTACATTTGCCTTGTTCCTAAATACGGCCCCGGGTCGGCTTTTCATCGGCTGTTGTGCATGTCCGCTGCGTGCGGAAAGCCTTGAGGCCATGTAGCCCTCCCACCTGATCCATCGTGGATCAAGGTCGTTTGGTGGGCAGCGGCATCGCGGTTGACGCCACCTTTTTTACCGCTACGGCCGAGCTTGTTCCGACATCGGCCGGGCCCGCGGAACCGCCCGCAGCACCCGCTGCGGGCGTTCTCTTGAGGAGATGCCTCGACGTGGACGCCACCGCCCAGCGCCGCGAGCTACGCCAACGGCTGGCCGAACGCCGCCGGACGCTCTCCCCGCCCGAGCGCATGGCCGCCGCCCAGGGGCTGCGCCGCAGCCTCGAGCAGCTGCCCGAATACCACACGGACCTGCGCGTCGCCGGTTACTGGGCGACCAATGGCGAGCTGCCGCTGAACCTCGCGATCCCGCCTCTGGCCACCCGAGGCCAGCAATTCATGCTGCCGGTGGTCGGCGAGGGCACGCGCCTGCGCTTTGCCCCCTGGCAGGCCGGCGAGGACGTACAGCCCAACCGTTACGGCATCCCGGAACCGGTGGCGCCCGCGGAACTGTTCGAGCCCTTCCAGCTCGATCTGGTGCTGCTGCCCCTGCTGGCGTTCGATCGCCGCGGCCACCGCCTTGGCTACGGCGGCGGGTATTACGACCGCAGCTTCGCTTTCCTCAAGGACCAGGTCCGTCCCACTGAGCCCCTATTGGTCGGCATCGGCTACGCCTTTCAGGAGCTGCCGGAGATCGACGAGGCGGCATGGGACGTGCCGCTGGACTACATCGCCACCGACCAGGAACTGATCGACTGCCACGCCGCCGGCCAGGATGGCGAAGGAGACGCGCGCGCATGAATCACTGGCTGATGAAGTCCGAGCCGGACACATTCTCCATCGACGACCTCAAGCGTAAGGGCAAGGAAGCCTGGGATGGCGTGCGCAACTACCAGGCGCGCAATTACATGCGCGACGGCATGCGCAAGGGCGACAAGGTGTTTTTCTACCACTCGAACTGCACCGAGCCCGGAATCGTCGGTGTTGCGGAAGTGGTGACCGAAGCCTATCCGGACCCCACGCAGTTCGACCCCAAGAGCAAGTACTTCGATCCGGCCAGCTCGCGCGACAATCCGCGCTGGATGCTAGTGGAGGTGAAGTTCGCGAAGAAGCTCAAGCGCACGATCACGCTGAAGGAACTGCAAGCCGACCCTGCGCTGTCCGACATGCCGCTCGTGCGCAAGGGCAACCGTCTTTCGGTCATGCCGGTGAGCGCCGCGGAATGGCGGCACGTCCTCTCGCTCGAATGATTTCTCCTCCCGTTCCGGAACCCATCGCATCATGAGCAACGAAAAACGCCTGGCGGGCGAAGCCGCCATCCGCTACGTCGAGGACGGCAGCATCGTCGGCGTAGGCACCGGCTCCACTGTGGCGTTCTTCATCGACGCGCTGGCGGACCTGAAGGACCGCATCCAAGGCGCCGTGTCCAGCTCTGAACAGTCGACTGCACAACTCAAGCGCCTGGGCATTCCGGTGCTCGACCTCAACGCGACCGGCCCGCTGTCGCTCTACGTGGATGGCGCGGACGAGTGCGATCCGTACAAGCGCCTGATCAAGGGCGGCGGCGCCGCGCTGACCCGCGAGAAGATCATCGCGGCAGCGAGCGACAAGTTCGTGTGCATCATCGATTCGAGCAAGCGCGTGGAACTGCTCGGCAAGTTTCCGTTGCCGATCGAAGTGATCCCGATGGCGCGCAGCTACGTGGGTCGCGAGATCGCCAAGCGTGGCGGCAACCCTGTGTGGCGCGACGGCGTGACCACCGACAATGGCAATTGGGTGATCGACGTGCACGGCTGGCAGATCGCCGATCCGGTCGCGCTGGAAAAAGACCTCAACCAGATTCCCGGCGTCGTCACCGTGGGCCTGTTCGCGCAACGTCCAGCGGATGTCGTGCTGATCGGCGACCGCGTGATGTGAATCCGCTGGTGGGCCGCGTCCACACGGGGACGCGGCCTCCCTTTCAGTGGATCGCCGCCTTGCTCATGGCCACGTGCGCCGCGAATGCACCCGATACGGCATCGCCGGCTTTCGCGTTATTGAGCAGCGCGCCGTAAACGGCATTCAGTTCGGACTGCAGCTGCTTCTTTGCCGTAGCGCTGAGCGCGCCGTTTCTGCCGGGGCCGCCCATCGGCACGATCACATCCCACAGCGCCGGATTGCGCAGCGCTGCCAGTGCGGCGATGCCGTATTTCTCCACCAGCCCTTCCAGGGTCAGGGCCTGCCTCTTCTGCGTAGCCATGTTCGCCTCCTTGTCGCGCCCGATGCGCGGTGGCGGGCACGCAAGCTACGCCGCTGCGCGCCAGCTCACAGCTAGCCAAGGGCGATAGGCCGTATTGCCGCGACCGAACGGCGCCACCATTCTGCGAATGTGCGCGGCGTCACGGTTAGCTTTCGGTAATCGGCGGCATATGAATCGGCTGCGCGGACATGAAACAACAGGCGATTTCAGCGCCAGGCGCCATAGCGAGGTCCAGCCGCAGGACCGACGCTACTTGAGCGTTTTCGCGCCGCCGCGTTGCGCGAACGGCGCCAGCTTGTCGGCCTCTTTGACGAATACGTCGCTGAAGCTTTTCGACGCGCTCTTGCCATCGCCCACCACATGACCCAGGGCGTCATGCACGCGATTGGCGCCGCTGCCACCGTGCAGTTCGCGGCCACGCTCGGCAAGCATCAGCGTGCCCATCTTGTTGACCCATTTCTGGCCTTTGTCCGTGAGGCCGGCCTGTGCGAAGGACTTCTGCGCCTCTTCATTGTTTCCGCCCACCAGATGCTGGAATCCCTGCGCAATGTGGGACCGGCGCTGGTCGAGCGGGAGGTCCGAGGCCCAGTAGGTCTTGCCCTTGTTGGTGGCATTCGCCAAGCGCTTGTCGAGCTTGGGCGCGAGATCGGGATAGTCATAGACTTTGCTGACGCGTCCGTTGGATACGGCAGCGATGTCATTGCCGACATGCAGCGAATGCACGTCGCTGGCGCCTTCCTTGTAGACCACTTGCCGGTTCACCAGCTTCACTTCCTTGCGGATCGTCTCGATGCTCTCGCCCCTTTCGCGCTTTTCGCGGACGGCCTTGGATTTGTCGAGAATCGGCGACAGCTCCTCGTTCAATCGCGTGAAGTCGAGCCTGTGAAGCTTTTGCACCGCTTCCTTCGTGCGCTTGCCGGGGATGCCCACGCCACCATGCATGTTGATCGTGGGCTGCTTATAGCCAAGTTCGACGGCCTTGCGGTATTCCGCGGCCGGCATTTTTCCTTCGCTTCGAAGCGACTTGCGAGGCGCCTTGATGTCGTCGAATTTCTTCGACGGAATGACCTTGCGCTTTTCCCCACGCGGACTCCCGCTGGGCTTGTCCGCCTTCGTCCTGCCCACGGCCCACCCCCGATCCAGACGGCGGGAGGCTGATACGCCCCAGACGGGGTGTCAAGCTGACGAAACGTGTGGCCTGATCTGGACTTAAGAGCGTGGCGATCAGGAAAGCAAAGCCCCTCGACACGAAAGGGCCCTGTTGCCGTGAGGCCATGGCGCACACCTCTCGCGATCCTTATCGGCGAACGGATACGCAAAAGAAAAGCCCCTGGAGTTCCAGGGGCTTTTCAAGGTTGGCTGGGAGACTAGGATTCGAACCTAGATAAACGGAGTCAGAGTCCGTTGTCCTACCGTTAGACGATCTCCCAACATCTTGCCGATACGAAATGCTCTGACCAACTGGCTTCGTATCGTTGAAGCGAAAATCCGGGCGGATTTTAGCGCTTCGAGAACTGCGTGGCGCGACGTGCCTTGTGCAGACCGACCTTCTTACGCTCGACCTCACGGGCATCGCGGGTCACGAAGCCGGCCTTGCGAAGCTGGGTCTTCAGGCTTTCGTCGTACTCGATCAGCGCACGGGCGATGCCCAGGCGGATCGCACCAGCCTGACCTGTGATGCCGCCACCGGCAACGGTGACGTTCACGTCGAACTTGTCGGTCGCCTCGATCAACTCCAGCGGCTGGCGCACGATCATGCGCGAGGTCTCGCGACCGAAGAACTGGTCGAGCGTCTTGCCATTGACAGTGATCGCGCCGGTGCCCTTGCGCAGGAACACGCGAGCGGCGGAGGTCTTGCGGCGGCCGGTGCCGTAATTCTGCTGGATCGCCATGATGATTCCTTAGATTTCCAGCGCCTGCGGCTGCTGTGCGGTGTGCGGATGCTCGGCGCCGCCGTAGACCTTGAGCTTGCGGTACATGGCGCGACCCAGCGGGTTCTTCGGCAGCATGCCCTTCACGGCGATCTCGATGACGCGCTCGGGATGGGTGGCCAGCATGTCCTTCAGACTGGTGGTCTTCAGGTTGCCGACGTAGCCGGTGAAACGGTGGTACATCTTGTCGTCCAGCTTGGCACCGGTGACAGCCACCTTCTCGGCGTTGATCACGACGATGTAGTCGCCGGTATCGACGTGCGGGGTGAACTCCGGCTTGTGCTTGCCGCGCAGGCGACGGGCGATCTCGGTCGAGAGACGACCGAGCGTCTTGTCCGTGGCATCGATCACGAACCAGTCGCGCTTGACGCTTTCCGGCTTGGCGCTGAACGTTTTCATTTCGGAATACCTAGTCTGCCGCCACTCGGGCGGTTGGCATAATCGGCGGTGCAAAGGCGCGAGATGATAGCGGAGCTTGCATCGATCGCGCAAGCCCACCGACCGGCGGGCTGCGAGCTGGCGATGATAGCATGACGTTCATGCTCGATGAAAAGCCCCCCATGCGCATCGCGGCACTGGCCGACCAGTGCGTGCAGTGCGGCCTGTGCCTGCCCGTCTGCCCCACTTACGCGCTGGACCGCAATGAAGCCGAATCGCCCCGGGGGCGCATCGCCATCGCCGCCGCGTTGGCGAAGGACCAGGCCGAGCCTTCGGCCGCACTGCGCGAGCATCTGGATCACTGCCTGGGTTGCCTGAGCTGCGAAAAGGTATGTCCCGCTCACGTCCGTTATGGTGAGCTGCTGGTCGAGACGCGAGCCTTGCTGGGCCCATCGCCGCAGCGGCCGTCGCGGGAGATCGCGCTGATCCGCGCACCGGCGCGGTGGCGGCGATGGCGCCGTGTCCTGGGCCGGCTCGGATTTGCACGCTGGAAACGCGGGTTCGCGGCGTTGCTGCCAGCTTCCGCCCCGATGCGCAGTGCGCTGGCCTTGTGGCCAGCGACTCCGCAACCGCCCTCCTCCTCCGCACCAGCCACCCCGGAAACCACGACTGACGTCGCCGCGGAGACGGTGGCCATCTTTCCCGGATGCATCGCCAGCGTGGAGGACGCAGACGCGCAACGCGCCGCCGCGACCTTGCTGCGCGCCGCCGGCTACCGCGTCGTCGAACTGCCGGCCTTCTGCTGCGGAGCCATGGATCTGCACGGAGGCGCCACCGCCGACGCGGACCGCGCTGCCGAGCAGGTCCGCGCGGCCTGGTGCACGGCCGGGGCCAACCACCTGGTCACGGTCACGCCGGGCTGCGTCGGCACGCTCCGCCACGCCTTGCCGGACGTGAGCATCAGCGACCCCGCAACCCTCCTTGCGCCACGCGCGGACCGCCTGTCATTCCGTTCTTTGCAGGCTCGCGTCGCCGTTCACCTGCCCTGCACGCAGAGCAACGTGACGCGCAGCGACGCCGCGCTTCTCGCCCTGCTCGGGCGCATTCCCGGCCTTGAGATCACCACGCTCGCCAAACCGCCACACTGCTGCGGCGCGGCCGGCACCCACGTGCTGGAGTTCCCGGAACGCGCGGCACGCCTGCGCGACGAGACCCTGCGGCAGGTCGCCACGTTGGCGCCGCAAATCCTGTTGTCGTCCAATATCGGTTGCCGGCTGCATCTTGCCGCGGGCATGGAACAGGACGGCGCACGCTGGCCGCACCAGCACCCGCTCGTCCTGCTCGCGCAGCAACTGGAAGCCTGACGGAGGCCCCCGATGAATGTCCGCACCTTGTCCCCCCTCGATCGCCTCCTGATCGGTCTGGAGCGCGCCCTCGAAACGGTCGCCGGCCATCCTGAAGCCGCGCGCCCGACGCCCGCGGCAGGCGTCGAAGAGGCCGAGATGGATGAAGCCGAACGCCGGCACGCCGCAGGCCTGATGCGCATCAACCACACCGGCGAGGTCTGCGCCCAGGCGCTCTACGACGGCCAGGCCGCCCTGGCACGCACCGATGCAAACCGCGAGCACCTGCTGCACGCCGCTGCCGAGGAAACCGACCATCTCGCCTGGTGCGCCGACCGCCTGAAAGAGCTGGACAGCCGCCCCAGCCTGCTGAACCCGCTCTGGTACGCCGGCAGCTACGCTATCGGCGCGCTCGCCGCGCTGGCGGGCGATCCGGTCAGCCTCGGCTTCGTGGTCGAGACCGAACGCCAGGTCGAGGCTCATCTGCAGGAACACCTGGAAACCCTGCCACCGCAGGACCAGCGCTCGCGCGCCGTGCTGTCGCAGATGCAGGAAGACGAAGTGCGCCACGCCGACAACGCGAAAGCCCGCGGCGGCATCGATCTGCCCTTCCCGATCCCCGGGCTGATGCACCTCAGCTCGATGGTAATGAAGAAGGTGGCCTACCGGATCTGACCGCCCTGTCCGGCCCAAACAAAAAACCCGCCTTTCGGCGGGTTTTTTGTTTACATCAGGTTGCGCCCATGGAAGAGCTCTTCGATCTCCCGGCGCAACAGCGACTCGATCCGCTGGCGCTCCTTGAAGGAGAGATCGTCCGCATGCGCCTCGAACAAATACGTGTCGAGGTCGAAGTCCTTGATGTGCATCTTCGTGTGGAACATGTTTTCCTGGTACACGTTGACGTCGAACATCTCGTACTTCTGGCGGATGTGCTTGGCCAGATAGTCCTGCACCGAGTTGATCTTGTGGTCGATGAAGTGCTTCTTGCCCTTCACGTCGCGGGTGAAGCCGCGCACGCGGTAGTCGGCGATCACGATGTCCGACTCGAAGCTGTCGATCAGGTAGTTCAGCGCCTTCAGCGGGGAAATAACGCCGCAGGTGGCCACGTCGATGTCCGCGCGGAAGGTCGCGATGCCGTTGTGCGGATGCGTTTCCGGATACGTGTGGACGGTGATGTGGCTCTTGTCCATGTGCGCCACCACGGCACCGGAAATGGTGTCGCGGCCGAGCTTCTCGACCACCGGCTCCTCGGAGATCAGGATGGTCACCGACGCGCCCTGCGGGTCATAGTCCTGGCGGGCGATGTTGAGGATGTTCGCGCCGATGATCTCCGCAACGTCCGTCAGGATCTGCGTGAGACGGTCGGCGTCGTACTGTTCGTCGATGTACTCGATGTAGCGCTGGCGCTGTTCTTCCGACACCGCATAGCAGATGTCGTAGATGTTGAAGCTCAGGGCTTTGGTCAAATTGTTGAAGCCCTGCAGGCGCAGGCGCGGGAGTGGTTTCACCACAGCGACTCTCCATGGCCGGGGTTCGGCCAGCAGCAGAGGCGGGTTAGCGACAAGGGTCCCCGCTGGAAAATACGACGCGAATGCCTAAGCCTCCGCGACCCTTGTGACCGGCCGGCGACAGCGCCGTGACCGAAAGATCGTGAAGTATGCGGCAAAATATGGAAAAACTGAACCTTGGCAGGCCCCGCTGGTTTGCCATAATGCCGCGGGGTCTCATTAGAGAAAGAACCGAAGTCCGGCCGCCGCCCTCACGGGCCTGGCGGCCGCCGCCCTACCAAGCTGGGACTGATCGTGGCGCAACTCAAATATCAACTCCAACAAGCTTTTGAACGCTCCCAGGCTCCTGCCAGCTTCGCCCCCGACCCGGCGTCCATGGAGCGCTTCCTCGCCCTCTGCCACCGCCGGCGCTACCCCGGCAAAACGGCCATCATCCGCCCCGGCGACCCGGCCAACACCCTTTACTACATCGTCGACGGCTCCCTCGCGGTCTGCACCGAGGACGAGCAGGGCCGCGAGCTCATCCTGGCCTACCTGAGCCGGGGCCAGTTCATCGGCGAGATGGGCCTGTTCGTGGAACAGGCACAGCGCGAGTCGATGGTGCGCACCCGCACCCCCTGCGAAATGGCCGAGATCAGTTACGAGCGCCTGTTTCATCTGATGGAAGGCCCGCTGCGGGAGGAATGCCCGAAGATCCTCTTCGCCATCGGCTCGCAGCTCACCCACCGCCTGCTGCGCACGTCCCGCCAGGTCAGCCGCATGGCCTTCATGGACGTCACCAACCGCATCTCCCGCACCCTGCTGGACCTGTGCCAGGAGCCGGATGCCATGAGCCATCCGGACGGCACCCAGATCCGCATCTCCCGCCAGGAGGTCAGCCGCATCGTGGGCTGCTCCCGCGAGATGGTGGGCCGCGTGCTCAAGCAGCTGGAGGAGCAGGGCATGATCGACGTGGCCGGCAAGACCATCGTGGTCCGCGGCACGCGCTGAACACCCGCGGTAACGGATGACGAAGACCCGGCTCCGGCCGGGTCTTCGCATTTCTGGGCATCGTCAGCCGGCCAGCCGTTCCGCCGGCGGCCGGTAGATCATGTACACATCGGCCCGCTCGTAATGCGAGCCCGCGCGGATGCCGGGCTGCAGCTCGAAGCCCGCCTGCTCGTACATGCGCAGCGCCGTCCTGAGGCGGCTGTTGGACTCCAGGAACAGCTCCCGGCCACCGCGACGGTGGAACTCGGCAATGGCTGCGTCCAGCAGCTTCCGCCCCGCACCCAGGCCCTGGAAGCTTTCGTCCACCGACATCTTCGAGAGTTCGTACACGCCCGGCGATTCCTGCAACAGCGCACAGGTGCCGATCGCCTGCCCGCCCAGCGTCGCGAACAGCAGGGCCCCGCCCGGTGCGAGCACGTAGCGCTCGGGGTCGGAGAGCATTTGCCGGTCGATGTCCTCTAATCGGAAATACCGCTCCAGCCATTGGGCATTGAGCCGATAGAAGTCGGCGGCGAACGCTGGCTCGTAAGGCACGATTTCCAGCGGCTGCGCGCGCAGCGCCGCATGTTCGGACAGGATCGCCGGCACGATGGGGCGTGCCTTCAGCGCTTCCTCGCACGCGTCAATCGCCGCCAGCAGGCGATGCCCGTCCTCGCCCAGCGAGATGCCCACGCCACGCCGGATGGCCTGCCAGACCGGCCCCAGGCTACCCAGCGCACGGCGCGCGTCGTCGGTGAGGGCCAGGACGCTGCGCCGCCCATCCTGGGGATCGCGTTCGCGGCGGACCATGCCCGCCCCTTCCAACTTGTCCACCAGCTGGCTCACGGCCGAATGGGTCTGGCCGATCGCGGCCGCCACCTCGCCCACCGTGCCCGGGCCGCTTTCCCACAGGTAGCGCATCACGGGAAACCACCGCGATTCGATGGGCGCGCCGCAGGACCGGTACACCTCGTCGGCCGCGGCATAGAACTGGTCGCTGAGCGCCTTCAGGCGGCTGCCGAGCGCCAGTTCGGCAAGCGTGGAGAGATACATGAGCGTCGATCTCAAGGAAATTGCGTAAGGGCTAACATAATCGCGCCCTCCCCGGCCTCACAAGACCCCCCGCATTGAGAATGCCGCGACCATCCGCCGCGCCCCGCTGTCACCCTCTCTGGACGTTTTTTGACCTAGCGTGGGGTTTTGAAGGCGGCAGGCTGGCGGGATGGTTTGGAGCGAATTCTTCAGTTTCGCGCTGGTCGGGCTGCTGGCCCAGCTGGTCGACGGTGCGCTCGGCATGGCTTACGGCCTCGTGTCCAGCTCCATCCTCCTGGCCATGGGCCTGCCTCCGGCCGTGGCCAGCGCCACTGTCCACACCGCCGAAGTGATGACCACCGGCGCGTCCGCCGCCTCCCATGCCTGGTTCGGCAACGTGCGCTGGCGGCTGTTCCGCCAGCTGGCGATTCCCGGCGCGATCGGCGGCATCCTGGGCGCCACGGTGCTGGCGAACGTGCCGGGCGAGATCATTCGCCCGTACGTCAACATCTACTTGCTGATCCTCGGGGTGATGGTGCTGCTGCGCGCCCTCGGCAAGCGGCTCAGCCGGCACCAGGTGCACCACAACGGCGTCCTCGGCTTCGTGGCCGGCCTGTTGGATTCGATCGGCGGCGGCGGCTGGGGCCCGCTGGCGACCAGCACGCTGATCGCCCGCGGCGGCGCCGTGAGGGGCACCATCGGCTCGGTCAATGCGGCGGAGTTCGTGGTCACCGTCTGCGTGGCGGCCACGCTGGCGTTCCACATCGGCATCCAGCACTGGAGCATCGTGCTCGGACTGCTCGCCGGCGGCGTGATCGCCGCGCCGGTCGCCGCATGGCTGGTGCGCCACCTGCCGGAGAAAGCCGTGATGATCGCCGTGGGCACGCTGATCGTGCTGATCAGCGCCGGCCAGCTCCTGCATCGCTGGCTCAGCTGAAGGGTTACGCGCCCGCAACCGTTCGACTCAAAACCATTCGACGCGGCTCACGCTGCGTCCCAGCACTTTCTCCAGCCGCTTGCAGGTCTTCGGGGTGCCGTTGACCAGCACCGCCTCGCCTGCGCTCTTGAGCATCGGGATGTCGGCCAGCGAGTCGCTGTAGGCCAGCTGCCACGCGGCGACGCCGTGCGCCGCCAGCCGTTCCAGCTTGCGCCGGCCGACGTTGTGGAACTTCACCCGCATGCCGAGGAGACCTGGCCGGCACTCCGAGGCAAGCACCTCCACTCCCTCAAGCCCCAGCTGGTCGAGGATGCCCTGGACCACCGCGCGCTCGCAGCCCGTCACCACGATCACGCGGTCGCCCGCGGCCTGGTGCCGGCGCAGGGCTTGCAGGCCGTCTCGGTAGAACTGCCTCGGCCGGCGCACCAGGGCCGCGGCGAACGCTTGCGCCTCGGCGGCGTAGCGACGCTCGCCGACACCCAGCAGGCTCACGTGCACCAGCGTGCGCACGGCCAGGCGCCAGGAAATGGGCCAGACCAGCAGCAGCCACGGCAAAGCCGTCAGCGCCAGCAGCTTGCGCAGCGGCGAGCGCGCGTAGCGCTCCTTGATGAACTGCCGGAAGCTGTCGCCCTGGAACAGCACGCCGTCGAAATCGAACAGCACCACCCGCGGCGCCATGGCTTCCATGCCCGCCGTCGCCGGCAAGGTCTTGTCTTCTTCCCCTGTGAACATCATGGCCTTAGAGCCTGTTCATGACCTTCCCATGCCCCGCGCCGGGACCGGTTTGCGCGCAGGACAAGGAAGAGCGAAGGAGTGTACGTCCGTACACGACTGAGCGATGACGCGGCCCTGGGCGCAAACCGACCCGGCGGCGCAGAGGGTTGTATGGGAAGGCCATGAACAGGCTCTTACTGGGTGGCGAACAGCCGCTTGAGTTCGGCGCCCGGATCCTGGACGCGCATGAACGCCTCGCCGACCAGGAACGCATTGATACCGGCGTCGCGCAGGCGCTCGACGTCATCCGGCGTATGGATGCCCGACTCGGCGACCAGGATGCGGTCGTAGTCCATCAGCTCCTGCAGTTCGATGGACGTGTCGAGCGTGGTTTCGAAGGTACGCAGGTTGCGGTTGTTCACGCCGATCAGGCGCACCGGCAGCGCCTGCGCGCGCTCCAGTTCTTCCGCGTCGTGCACTTCGCACAGCACGTCCAGGTCCAGCTCGGAGGCCAGCAGCGAAAGCTCCAGCAATGCCGCGTCGTCCAGCGCCGCGGCAATCAGCAGGATGCAGTCCGCGCCGATCGCGCGCGCTTCATAGACCTGATAAGGGTCGATGACGAAATCCTTGCGCAGCACCGGCAGCAAACAGGCGTCGCGGGCCTGGCGCAGGAACTCCTCGCTGCCCTGGAAGAAGTCCTTGTCGGTCAGCACCGAGAGGCAGGCCGCACCGGCCTGCTCGTAGCTGCGCGCGATCTTGGCCGGATCGAAGTCCGCGCGGATCACGCCCTTGCTGGGACTGGCCTTCTTCACCTCGGCGATCACCGCCGGCAGACCGGCCTCGATCTTGGCCTCGATGGCGTCGGCGAAGGCCCGCGTCTCGGGCAGGTCGGCCAGGCGGGCCTTGAGTTCCGCCAGCGGAAGCTTCGCGCTGCGCTCGGTGATCTCTTCCGTCTTGCGCGTCAGGATGCGTTGCAGGATGTCGGTCATGAGTCGGCCTGGGGATGCGTAGCAGGGTCGTGGAGCGTGCCGTGGGGGAACCGTGCCGGGCGAGACCAAGAGTACACGTCCCGGCGCCGAGCCGCGCGCGCACCGATTCGCCTAGGGCGATCGGCCTAGCCGTCCGCGAGCCGGCGGGTGGCCGCCACGAAGGCGTCCATTTTTGCACGGGCCGCGCCGCTGGCAATGGTGGCCCGCGCCAGCTCGATACCCCCGTCGATGTCCCGGACCACGTCCGCCGCATACAGCGCGGCGCCTGCGTTGAGACATACGATGTCGTGCGGCACGCCGCGACGCCCTTCCAGCGCCTCGATCAGCATGGCGCGCGACTCCGACGCATTCTCCACGCGCAGGTTGCGGCTGGACGCCATGGCCAGGCCGAAGTCCTCCGGCTCCACCTCGTACTCGCGCACCTCGCCGTTGCGCAGCTCGCCCACCAGCGTCGCCGCGCCCAGCGACAGTTCGTCCATGCCGTCCCGGCCCCACACCACCAGCGCGTGCTTCGCGCCCAGCTGCTGCAGCACGCGCACCTGGATGCCGACCAGGTCGGGATGGAACACGCCCATCAGGATGTTCTGCGCGCCGGCGGGATTGGTGAGCGGCCCCAGGATGTTGAACAAGGTGCGCACGCCCATTTCCTTGCGCACCGGCGCGACGACCTTCATCGCCGGATGATGGTTCGGCGCGAACATGAAGCCGATGTCCGTCTCCACCATGCACTGCGCCACCTTGGCCGGCGGCAGGTCGATGGACGCGCCCAGTGCCTCCAGCACGTCCGCGCTGCCGGACTTCGACGACACGCTGCGCCCGCCGTGCTTGGCCACGCGCGCGCCCGCCGCGGCGGCGACGAACATCGACGCGGTGGAGATATTGAAACTCGACGCCCCATCGCCGCCCGTGCCCACGATATCCAGGAAGTGCGGATGCGCCGGCACCTCCACCTTGGCGGACAGCTCGCGCATCACGCGCGCCGCGCCGGTGATCTCGCCGATGGTTTCCTTCTTCACGCGCAGGCCGGTGATGATCGCCGCGGTCATCAGCGGGCTCACCTCGCCGCGCATGATCTGCCGCATCAGCTCGATCATTTCGTCGTGGAAGATCTCGCGATGCTCGATCGTCCGCTGCAGGGCTTCCTGCGGCGTGATCATGATGTTCCGCCCCGCTCCGTTCATGCGGCGAGCTTCAGCGGCAGGCCCAGGAAATTGCGCAACAGATCGTGCCCGTGCTGGGTGAGGATCGACTCCGGATGGAACTGCACGCCCTCGATCGCCAGCGTCTTGTGCCGCAGGCCCATGATCTCGTCGATCGATCCGTCCGCGTTTTCCGTCCAGGCAGTCACTTCCAGACAGTCCGGCAGCGAGGACTGCTCCACCACCAGCGAGTGGTAGCGCGTGGCCTCGAACGGGTCCGGCAGTCCGGCGAACACGCCCTGGCCGCGATGGCGCACCGGCGAGGTCTTGCCATGCATGATCTGTTTGGCGCGGATCACCTTGCCGCCGAACGCCTGTCCGATCGCCTGATGCCCCAGGCATACGCCGAACACCGGCACCTCGCCCGCCAGCTCGCGCAACACGTCGAGCGACACGCCCGCATCGTCCGGCGTGCCCGGCCCGGGCGAGATCATGATGTGGGAAGGCCGCAATGCGCGGATGCCGGCCACGTCCAGCGCGTCATTGCGCACCACCTTCACCTCCTGTCCCAGCTCGCCCAGGTACTGCACGAGGTTGAAGGTAAAGCTGTCGTAGTTGTCGATCATCAGCAGCATAAGCAACCCAAAAGCATTGATTTGCAAGGAAATATGAAGCAAGACCCAGAGCCGGAGCGCTCATCGGCGCGCCTTGCGGGACCCAGGGCGGGAATGACGGGCCACAGGATAGCGTGCGGCGCAGCATCACCGGAAATACGCCGGCCGGATCGGCGCCCTGCCGCAAAACAGAAGAGCCCGCCATGGCGGGCTCTTCGAAGCACGTTCGGGCGCGCGACTACATCGACGTGAACAGCTTCGACCCCAGATCCTTGCTGAAATCGGTCATCGCCAGGTCGTATGCCTGTGCGATGTTGCGCTCCGTGCCGGTCTGCACGATATGCGCGCCATAGCCTTTCACGTGGATGGTGCGGCCTCCCTCCTGGCCCGTGATGGTGATGTCCGCTTCCACCCACGCCTTCATCTGCTGTGTCCAGGTCAACGCGCGTCCGAAATTGAACGGCATGTAGCACCAGAACTCCTTGACTTGCACGCTCATACGCGGCGTACCGGCTGGCGCATCCGCCGCGCTCACCACGCGGTAGCCGCGTTCGCTCAGCGCGTCGGCAAGCAGGTCGCGCGTCTCGTCCATCACCGTCCTCTCATGCGCCGCCACGAGCATCACCGGGCCATGGGGACTGCCGGCGATGACCCGGGCTCGTCCGGCTTCGCCGAGCTGCTTGAGGTAGTCGGAGTCGATCCGCGCGGTGCTGCTGTCCGGCAGCTTCGAAAAGTCCCTCGCGTCTTTGATTTCCTCGATCACGATCGGCTTGCCAGCGGAGACCAGCTGGCCTTGTTTGGCCCGGTCCAGTTCCACCGGCTTCAAGGTCAGGCTGCATCCGCTCAAGGCCAGCATGGCTGCCAGCGCCATCCAAATCCGCATGTGTTTTCCCCTGTGCATGTCGCGGATGCGCAGTATCCCAAAAATGCCATGTCGACCGCCCCGCGACATGGCCGGCGCCAATGCGCCGGCACGCTTCTCAGGTCCGCCCGCGCGGCGCCAGCATCGCCGCCGTCAACCCCGCATCCTGCAGATGCCCCGGCAAGGGCCGCCCCAGCACCAGGCTCGCGCAGGCTTCGCCCATCGCCGCGCTGGTCTGGATACCGTAGCCGCCTTGGGCGGCCACCCAGAAGAAGCCCGGCGCATCCGGCGCGAAACCGCCGACCAGGTCGCCGTCGGCGACGAAGGAGCGCAGGCCCGCCCAGGTCCGCGTGGGCCGCCTGATCTGCATCGTCGTCGCCTCTTCGATCCGGTAGATGCCCATGGCGATGTCCAGCTCCTCCGGCTGCACGTCGTGCGGCGGAACGGGGTCGGCATTGGCCGCCGAACCGAGCAGGAGGCCGGCGTCGGGTTTGAAGTAGAACGTCTCGTCGGCATCGATCACGAACGGCCAGCGCGCCACATCCACGCCCTGCGGCCCGTCGAACAGGAAAGCCGAGCGCCGGCGCGGCTCGATACCCAAAGGCGCCACGCCAGCCAGCGCGGCTACCTGGTCGACCCAGGCGCCCGCGGCGTTGAGGACGACCGGCGCGCGGTAAGTCGTCTCGCCGGTATCGACGTACCAGTGCCCCGGTCCGCGCTCGATCGCGGCGATCTCCACGCCGGTGCACAACTGACCGCCGCGGGCGCGCAGAGCGCGCAGGAATCCCTGGTGCAGCTCGTTCACGTCGATGTCGGCCGCGCCCGGTTCGTACAAGCCGATGCGCGCTGCTTCGGGGCGCAGCACCGGCACCATCGAGCGTGCCTGCTCGCCCGACAGCAGCGCGAGATCGGGCGTATGCGGCAGCATCGCATCGCGCATGGCTATGACAGCCCCGGCCTTCGCGTCGTCGCCGATGATCAAGGTGCCGCGCGGCGTCAGGATGGGATGGCTGGCGAAACCTTCCGGAGGCTGCTGCAGGAACGGCCGCGTGGCGCGCGTCAGTGCGCGCACCTGAGCCGAGCCATAGGTCTCCGAGAAGAGCGCCGCCGAACGCCCCGTGGCGTGCATGCCCGCATGCGCCTCGCGCTCCAGCACCACGACGCGCGCGTGCGGCGCCAGGAAATAGGCAGCCGACGCACCGGCCATGCCGGCGCCGATCACCACCGCGTCGACATCCACTACCGGACTCATGCTTCCTCCACCACCGCATCCGCCGCCGACTGCCTCGCCACCACGCAGGTGGCGGTGAGGTCGGCGGTGACGTTGCCGAGGGTCGCCAGCGCATCCGGCAGCGTGTCCACCGCCAGCATCAGCCCCAGCGGCCCCACCGGCACGCCCATCGCCTGCGCCACCGGCAGGTTCGTCGCCATGAAACTGACCTGCCCAGGCAAGCCTACCGACCCGAGGCTGATCACCACCGCCAGCAGCGCGCCGACCACCAGTTGCGCCACACCCAGGTCCATACCGAAGGCCCAGGCGATGAAGCATGCGGAAGTCACGTACTGCACTGGGCTGGTCAGGCGAAACAAACTCACCGCCATCGGCAGCACCAGCGCGTTCACATGCGTGGGATAGCCCAGCCGTGCGCTCGCGCTTTCGAGCATAGCCGGCATCGAGGCCAGCGACGACTGCGTGCTCAACGCCACCACCTGCGGCGGCGCGAGCGCGGCGATGAAACGACGCGGCCGCTCGCCGCCCCACAGCACCGCGACCGGCAGCATCAGCGCCGTCACGGCCAGATAAAGCATGCATTCCACGAGCACGTAGATGCCCAGCGCGCCGAGCATGTGCAGGCCCGCACGCGCGCAGACCGCCAGGATCAACGCGAACACGCCGGCCGGCGCCGCCCACAGCACCCAGCGCACCACCACGATCATCGCGTCGGCGATGGCCTGGAAGAAATTCACCACCAAGGCGCGGCGCGCCGCCTCGATACGCGTCAACGCGAAGCCAAAGAACAGCGCGAACACCACCAGCGGCAGCATCGCACTCTGCGCCGCCGCCATGATCGCGTTGCTCGGCACCACGCCATTGAACCAGTCCGCCCAACCCATCGGCGCCACCGTGGAAGCGGGGCCCGCCACTGTCTTGCCCAGCGCGGCGGCGAGCGCCGGATTGCGCGGGAACAGCGCGAAGATCGCCGGCGCAGCAAACGCGGCCAGCAGCGCCCCCGCAACCAAGATCACCACGAACACGCCGATCGCCCGCCGCGCCACCCGTCCCGACGCAGCAGCGTCGGACGCGGTATTCACGCCCACCACGATCAGCGCCAGCACCAGCGGCACCACGGTCATCTGCAAGGCGTTCAGCCAGAGTCGCCCCAGCGGCTGCGCGATATCGGCCACGCGCACCGCGACGTCCGGATGAATGGCATCCAGCGCCAGCCCCAGCAACGCACCGGCCGCCAGGCCGGTCAGCACGCGCGCGGTCGGGCTCATGGCGCCACGTCCTGCGACGGCAGGTGCCAATCGCCGCGCAGGTGCACGTAGGCGTCACGCGGCAGCAAGGCGAACACCGGGTGTTCCTCCGGCTTGAGCCAGCCGAGCAGGCGCCGCATCGCGGCCTCGTCCATCGCCGTGCAGCCGGCCGTGGTATCGGTCGGCGAACTCCACAGATGCGCGAAGATGCAGGAACCGGCGCCGGGCTTGCCGTCCGGATTGTGTTCGATGACGAAACCCAGCTTGTAGCGCTGATCCCCGTTCGCATGGAGATCCCGCCGCATCGGCTCGGTCGAGCCGGCCACGGCCTGCGCGCCCACCTCGCGCTCGTCGACGATGCGGTTGTAGAGCGCCGAGCCGTCCACGTCGATGCAGTAGTCGGAAACCTGCAATGCGCGGTACGACATGGAAGTCGGCGATTGCTCCGCGTAGCCGAAGGCCTGTCCGATGCGGAACACGCCCGCTGCGCTGCGCCCGTCGCCCTCGCGCTTCACCGGGCCGTCCGTCCGTGGCGCCTGCAAGCCCACACCCCACGCCGAACCCGCGCGACCGATCGTCACCGGCACGGCATCCGCCACCGGCCGCCAATCGTCGCCCACGCGTTCGTAGGCGCGCAGACGTCCATGGTCGGCGTTCCAGTCGTCGGTCACCACCAGTACCAGCTGATGCGCGTCGCGCCACGCTGCCGCCTCTTGGGGACGGATGGCGTGGGTCGAACAGCCCGCGAGCAGTCCCGCCAGCAGCACGCCAGGGATCGAACGCGGAAACAAGGATCGGAAGGCGTGGATCATGCGGGCCTGCGCAGCGAAGGGCCGGTCAGGGTTCCAGCAGCAGCTGGAGCCGTTCCAGATTAGCGAGCAGCTGCGCGTGCCGGCGCTCGTCGCCTTCGCACAGCCGGATGAACAGACCGTCAAGCAGATGCTGCAGGGCGGACTGGTAGACGATCGATTGCACGTACGGCTGCTCGTCGTGCGCCGACACCAGCAGCGCCAGGTCGGCCAGCGCGCGCAACGGGTTGGAGGTGTGCCGCGTCACCGTGACCAGACGGCCATGCTGCTCGCGGAACAGCCGGCCCATCTTGCACAGCGCCGGATGATTGCCGTGCTCGGAGAAGATCAGCAGCACATCGCCTTTGCCGCCCGAAGAAATGCTCGCCATCATCCGGGCGACATCGAAGCTCTGCACGGTGGGAATGCCGAGCATCGACAGCTTGAGCGCGAAACCGCGCGAATAGATGTCGTCCTCGCCCACGCCGATCACGAACACCTTGCCGGCCGCGGCCAGCGCATCGACCGTGCCGCCCAGCACGTCCGGCGGGTTGATCAGCCGCGTGGCTTCTTCCGCTTCCGACTTGCGCCGCCATAAGCTGGTGGCCAGCGGCTCTTCCTCGCTGCCGGTCACCTCGCGTGCGGCCACGGCCGTTTCGCCGTTGTCGGCGCGCGCGATCGCCTCGCCCACCGAGTACTTCAGGTCCGGGTAGCCCTTGAAGCCCAGCTTCTGGGTGAACTTCACCACGCTGGACTGGCTGATGCCCAAGGCATTGGCCAGCTGCTGCGACGAGTAGTCGCGCAGCAGTTGCGCGTTCTCCAGGATGAAGTCGGCGATGCGCCGCTCCACCGCGGACATCTGGTCCCGTTCGGAGCGGATCTTGACCAGGGGCGACATGTCAGCCCTCGAGCGGCTCGAGGCCGCGGATCTCGCGGATGCCCAGTCCCGGCGCGTCGGTCACCGAGATCTCCGATTCGTTGAAGATCACCCCACCGTCGACCGGGTTGTACTGGCACAGCGACGGGCCGTCGAGGTCCACCTTGGTGATCACGTCGGCCTTGGCCACCGCCACATGCACGGCCGCGGCCACGCTGATGCTGGTCTCCAGCATGCAGCCGATCATGCAATCGATGCCGTGCAATCCCGCGATGTCCGCGATGCGAATGGCGTTGGAAATGCCGCCGGTCTTCATCAGCTTGATATTGATGATGTCCGCCGCACGCAGGCGGATGAGCTCGATCACTTCCATCGGGCCGAACACGCTCTCGTCGGCCATGACGGGCGTGTGCACGCGCTCGGTGACATAGCGCATGCCTTCCAGGTCGCGCGCCTTCACCGGCTGCTCGACCAGTTCCAGCTTCACGCCGGCATCCTCCAGCGTCTGCAGCGCGTACACCGCCTGTTTCGCCGTCCAGCCCTGGTTGGCGTCCAGGCGCAGCAAGGCACGGTCCTCCACCGCCGCATAGATCGCCTTGACGCGTTCGATGTCCACGCCGATGTCCTTGCCCACCTTGATCTTCAGCGATTCGAAGCCGCGCTCCACCGCGCTGATCGAATCGGCCACCATCTTGTCGATGTAGTCCACGCTGATGGTGATGTCGGTGGTGATCACCGGGTCGCCGCCGCCCAGCAGCTTGTACAGCGGTGCGCCGTAGAGCTGGCCCCACAGGTCGTACACGGCGATCTCGACCGCCGCCTTCGCGCTGGTGTTCTTCTCCATGGAAGACTGGATCAGCTGGGTGATCCGGTTGAGATCGGCGATCTCCTGCCCGAGCAGGCGCGGCGCGATGTAATGGCGGATCGCGTCGACGATCGAACCGTGCGTGTCGCCGGTGATCACCGCGGTGGCCGGCGCCTCGCCATAGCCGATGTGGCCGGTGTCGGTATGCACCATCACCACGATGTCCTCGACGCGCTCGACTGTGCGCAGGGCCGTCTTGAAGGGAGTCTTCAGCGGCACACGCAGCATGCCGAACCGGATGTCGGTGATTTTCATGGAGGTCCGTCTGTCCGTTGTTCTGGTCTGTATGTTTCGTCAGCGAATGCGCACGATGCTGGTCATGCGGTCGATGTAGCTCTGCCTGTCGTTGAACATCAGTGGCCGCAGCGGCGTCACCGACACTTCGTTGAGCTTGACCCGGCGCATGGCGCCGCCATCGCGGTAGCTGAGTCCCTGGGTGTCGTGGATCACGTACGGCTCGCCGTCGATGCGGCCCAGCATCATCATCACGTGCCCCGGGATGTAGATCAGGTCGCCCACCTGGAGCTGCTCGACGGCGCGCTCGCGCACCTCGCGCCCGTCCTGCTCGGTGAACGCGGTATGGTCCAGCCCCGGGCTGACCGCCTGTGCGCTGGTATTGCGCGGCATCTGCACGCCCATGCTGCGGTAGACATCGGAGACGAAGCCGCTGCAGTCGCGCGCGTCGTAGGCATGGCCCCAGCCATAGCGCTCGCCGAGGAACTTGAAAGCCTGGCGGATCAGGTTGGCGCGGGTCAGCGGCAGGTAGTCCGCCGAGCTGTCGGTATGCTTCTGGAGCAAGGCCGGGCTGAAGGCCAGCGAGCCATCCGCCTGGCGGATCGGCAATTCGAGCGCATACGAACTATAGGCATGCTGGCCATTTACCGGCTGGTCCGGGGCCAGTCCCTGCGCAAGCGGCACGCGCACGCCCATGTCCAGCGCCAGCTGAGATACGCCCGGCTGCTCGCGCGTGTAGACCGTGCGCTCCACGGCACCGGTGATTACCCGGTATGGCGCCTGGTCGGCGTAGGCCAGCACCTGCTCGCGCGCGCCTTCCGCCACGGCGTCGCGCTCCACCCAGGCCGCGTAGCGCGGGCTCACCACGAACAGCCATCGGCCATCCGCGCTGGCGTGCACGATCGCCACCGGCGTGCCGGGGAACTCCGCCGTTTCCTGGAAGCGGTCGATGTCGGTGTCACCCTGGCGACTGAAGACGCGCAGCGCGGTCGGGAACGACCGCAGCGCGGCGCGGCGGACTACCAAGCCAAAGCGCGTCTTCTGTGCGTCCGGCACCTTGTCCAGCGCCAAGGCCGCCAGCTGTGCGTCGATCGTGGCCGCAGGCACCGGCTGGCCGGCTTCGTCATAGAGCGTTCGCGTCGGGCGCTTGGAGACATCGCCGATCCACTTGAGCACCTGCGCGCGGTCGATCGTCTTCGGCAACGCATGCAGGTCGTGCATGCTCGGATCGACCTTGAACAGGGTGGCGTTGCGCGCCGCGATGGCCTTGGTGTCCAGAACTACCGCATCCGCATCGGGCGCCTGCCTTATCCAGAACGCCGGGTTGAGCTGCGCCTGCTCCACTCCGATGACGCCCGACGGCGGCACCGCCAGCTTCGCAGCTTCGCGCGCGTGCAATGCGGAGCCATACGGAAGCAGCAGGAGCAGGCAGGCGGCGGCGAGTGGATGGCGCATGGTTCTTTTCCCGGTCAAAGCATTCTCACGAAGCGAGCATGGACAGCACCGAAGCCACCAGCAGCCCGAAGCCGGTCCCGAGGATATAGCCCAGCAGCGCCAGCAGGATGCCCACCGGCACTAGCGACCGTGCGTACGTCGCGGCCAGCACTGGGGTGGCGGCTACGCCGCCGATGTGGGCCAGCGAGGAGATGCCGCACAGATACAAATCGAAGCGGAACAACTTGGCGAACAGCGCCAGCAGCACCGCCTGGATCGCGATGATGCTCACGCCGCACAGCAGGTAGAGCGGCGCCCGGCCCATCCCCTCGAAGTTGCTCTGCGATGCCAGCACCGCCACCACGGCGATCAGCAGCGTGCTGGAGATCTTGCCGGCGCCGGGCAGTCGCGCCAGCGGCGTGTGCGCGGCGAGCAGCCCGAACGCGGTGGCGAGCAGGATGGTCCAGGTGGTCGGGCTGACCATGCCGGACGCAGGCAGCCGGTCGCCCAGCCACGCCGAACCGGCCGCCACCAACAGCGCCAGGCCCAGCCACAACAGCACGCTGTC
Source organism: Dyella sp. BiH032 (assembly GCF_031954525.1). Lineage (NCBI taxonomy): Bacteria > Pseudomonadati > Pseudomonadota > Gammaproteobacteria > Lysobacterales > Rhodanobacteraceae > Dyella > Dyella sp. BiH032. The sequence continues at coordinate 983,728 of NZ_CP134867.1, read as the reverse complement.
GGCCGTCGGGCCGCTGTCGGCGCGGGTCTCGGCGACCACCAGTTCGGCGCTGGACGTCGCGCGCGTCCAGCGGTTGAACGCCGGCGCGAGCCGGGCCACCGAGAACAGCACCACCACCCACATCGAGTAACACAGCGCATCGGTGAGCAAGCTCATCGCCAGGTGCGTGTCCGACATGCCGATCGCCTGCTTCACCGCGATCATGTTCGCCGTGCCGCCCATCCAGCTGCCGCTGAGCGCGGCCAGCGGATGCCAGGCATCGCCGGGCAGCCAATGGCGGAACATCAGATAGGTCAGGACGAAGGCCGTGAACAGGCTCACCGAGGTGCAGGCGAACACCGCCAGCACGCGCGGCCCCAGCGCGAAGATCGCGCGCAGATCGCAATTGATCATCAGCAGGAATACCAGCGCCGGCACCATCCGCGTCACCAGGGTCGCCTGCGCGGCCTGGATTTCCTCGGTGTTGCGCCACAGGCCGGACACCGCCAGCGCCGTCACCAGCAGATAGGTGAGCACGATGGGCGGCAGCACGTTGAAGATCCGCCAGCCGAACTGCCTTTCCAGCGCGGGAAATGCCCCTGCCGCCAACAGCATCAGCGCCAGGTAAGGCCATACCGTCTGGATCATCGAACCCCCTCTCGTAGGCCTGCCCCGCCGCGACCTCCCCCGATCCCGGCACACGCCGGGCCGCACGCGGGCGATCCGGTCTTCTTGGAATAGCTAATTCCTGACAATTTCGATCAAAGCATAAATTATTGACCAGGGATTGCAAGCATGCTACACAGCGCTTTCAACAACTTCTTGCGGGGAGTGTTCGTAGTGAAAACGGCAGATTCGCCATACGTCGCTCCGACCGCCCCGCGCTTCTGCCGGACCGCCCTCGCACTGGCGCTCTGCGTGGCGAGCCTCGCCCCGGCCATGGCCGACACCAAGGCATCGCCCAACCTGGGCCAGACTATCGCCCAGATCGATGCCGGCCGGTTCAAGGATGCGGACGCCGCCATCGACCACGCCCTCGCGCAACCCGGCCTCACGCCGCAGGCGCGCGAGGACTGGCTGTTCCAGCGCGAACGGATGCGCCGCATCCTGCTCGATTTCACGCTCGACGAAACGACGGTAAAGGCACGCGTCCGCAAGCAGATTCCCGACCTCACCGATGCCGAATTCGCGCGCTGGAACGCCGCCGACCTGTTCGAACACCAGACCATCGACGGCCGCACGCTCTACTTCAAGCGTTCGCCGGGGAATCTGTTCCGCCTCAGCGCCGAAGCGCGCGACCGGCGCAAGGACAAGACCCCGCTCACCGACGGCCCGATGGAGTCGCTCAACGACTACCACCGCCAGGTACGCGCCGCCGCACTGGCCGAACACAAGAACAGCGTGCTTCCGCATCGCGTTCGCATGACGCAGACAGTCACGGTCGACGCCGGTGCGGTGCCGCCGGGCGAGACGGTGCGCGCCTGGATTCCGTATCCACAGGAACTGCCGGGGCAGCAGGATGACGTGCGCTACGTCGCCAGCGTGCCGGCCAAGCATGAGATCGCGCCGGCCTCCGCGCCGATGCGCACGGTGTACCTGGAGCAGCCGGCTGCCAAAGCCGGCGAGAAGACCGTGTTCTCGGTGACCTACGAGGTCACGCTTTCCGCCCAGTACCGCGAGATCGACCCGGACAAGGTCACCGCCGCGCGCATCACGCCGGAACTGGCGCCTTATGTCGCCGAACGCGCTCCGCATGTCGTGTTCACCGACGATCTGCGCAAGTTTTCCAAGGAAGCGGTGGGCGAGGAGAAGAACCCCTACCGCATCGTGCAGAAGCTGTTCGCCGCGGTCGACCGCATTCCGTGGGCCGGCGCGCGCGAGTACTCCACCATCAGCAACATCAGCGATTACACGCTGCACGCGGGCCACGGCGACTGCGGACAGCAGACGCTGTTGCTGATCACGCTGCTGCGCCTCAACGGCATCCCGGCGCGCTGGCAGTCCGGCATGGTGTTCGCCGACAACGGCTACGACAACATCCACGATTGGGGCCAGGTCTACCTCGCGCCTTACGGGTGGGTGCCAATGGACGTCACCACCGGCCAGCTGCATTCCGCCTCGGCGGCCGATGCGCCGCTGCAATGGTTCTACCTCGGCGGACTGGACGCCTGGCGCATCGCTTTCAACAGCGACTTCGGCCAGCCCTTCACGCCGCCCAAGCAGCATTTCCGCTCCGACAACGTCGACTCGCAACGCGGCGAGGTCGAATGGAAGGGTGGCAATTTGTATTTCAACCAGTGGGATTACCACTTCGAGTGGCAACTGCTGCCGGATGCGCGGGGGCGCGCCGGGAGCTAGCAGGCTTTTTCCGCACACGCATCGACATCACGTTGGGGAGACGGGGAGATGGGGGAGATGAGCAGTCGATATCTGCGCAAGACCGCGCTATGTCTGAGCCTTGGCATGGCTTTCGCGCTGCCGGCCTGGCAGTCGCACGCCGCCAACAATGACGGCACCATCGTGGGCCGCACGCAGCCCGGCGCAGTGGTGACCGTGCGCGATCCGGCCACAGGCCTGTCGCGCACCACCACGGCCGACGAAAAGGGCAACTACCGCATTCCGTTCCTGCCGGTGGGCAAGTACGTGCTGGAAAGCCGCAAGGACGGCAACCTCACCACGCAGCCGGCGGAAGTCACGGTCACCCTGGGTAACGCCACCACCGTGAACCTGGGCGTGAAGGAACTCGAAGGGGTCAGCGTCAGCGCCACCAGCGTGATCACCGCCGTGGACGTCTCGTCCACGGAGTCCGCCGTCAATATCAGCCGCGAGGAGCTGCGCCGCCTGCCGGTGGACCAGAACATCGCTTCGGTCGCCCTGCTCGCCCCGGGCGTCAACAAAGGCAACGCCAGCTTCGGCGGCCTCACCTTCGGCGGCTCGTCGATCGCGGAGAACGCGATCTACGTGAACGGCCTGAACGTCACCGACTTCTACAACCGCAACGGCTACTCGGAAGCGCCGTTCGCCTTCTATCAGGAATTCCAGGTCAAGACCGGTGGCTATTCCGTCGAATTCGGCCGCACCACCGGCGGCGTGATCAATGCCGTCGCGCGCTCCGGCACCAACCAGTTCAAGTGGGGCACCGAACTGACCATGGAGCCCGGCGCCTGGCACGCCAGGCCCAAGAATCGCTATGACGCCGAAGGCAACCGCTACCTCGCCTCCAGCGAGGACCGCGATTCGTTGATGAAGACCAACGTCTACGCGTCCGGCCCCATCGTGAAGGACAAGCTGTTCTTCTTCGCCATGTACGAGGCGCGCGGCAGCTCGCCACGCAACACCAGCGACGATGGCACCACCTTCACCAGCAACGGCGCCCACAACGGCTTCTGGGGCACCACGATCGATTGGCACATCAACGACAACAATCTGCTGTCGTTGATGGCGTTCTCTGACAAGAACAAGAACACCGGCGACGTCTACGACTACGACTTCGACACCCGTACGCTCGGTGCCAGAACCAACAAGATCTTCACCGACACCGGCGGCAAGAACTGGGCGCTGACCTATACCAACTACCTCACCGACGACCTCTCGATGAAGCTGCTGTACGGCAGCAACAAGCGCAACGCCTTCACCCGTTCGTTGAGCGACATCGAATGCAACCGCGTCGCGGCCGAAACCAAGGTCACCAACGCCGTGCCCGTGCCAGGCGGCGTACCCCTGGGCTGCACCACCAACTCCACCGTCGAGAAGCGCGACGACACCCGCAAAGAGGCACGCGCCGATTTCGAGTGGAAGCTCGGCGACCACTTGGTGCGCTTCGGCTACGACCACGAGAAGGACACGTCGATCTACCAGCGCCATTACACCGGCCCCGGCGCGCTCTACTACAACGTCTACTACGCCACCCCCGGCTCGACCATCAACAACACCGGCGGTGTGCTGCCGGCCGGCTACACGGCCTACGTACGTGCCCGCCGCTATGAGATCGCCGGCACCTTCGAGACCACCAATTCGGCTTATTACCTCGAGGACAGCTGGCAGATCACGCCGACTTTCCTGCTCAACGCCGGCATCCGCAACGACGGCTTCGACAACAAGGCCGCCGACGGCACCAGCTACATCAAGATGAAGAACATGTGGGCGCCGCGCTTCGGCTTCTCCTGGGACATCAAGGGCGACGGCACCACCAAGCTGTTCGGCAACCTGGGCCGCTACTTCCTGCCGGTGGCCAACGTGATCAACATCAAGCAGGCCGGCGGCCTGCTCGATCAGCGCACCTACTACGCCTTCGACGGCTGGCAGATCATGGATCGCAACGGCACGCAGTACGCGATCCCGAAGCTCGGTCCGCAGCTGGGCGGCGTGGACGTGTCGCAGGGCGACGGCAAGGTCGGCGACCTGCGCTCGCAGGTAGACCACGACATGGACCAGGTCTTCCAGGACGAAGCCATCCTCGGCTTCCAGCAGATGCTGGACAAGAGCTGGTCATGGGGCGTCAGCGCGACCTACCGCCGTCTGCACAACGCCATCGACGACATGGAGATCAGCGCCACCGGCAAGTGCGGCGGCGATGGCTACATCGGCTGGGTGATGGGCAACCCCGGCAAAAAGGCCACCGTGTGGGGCGACACCAACTGCGACGGCGTCGCCGACGGCTGGGTCACCGTGGACACGGCGAAGGAAGGCTGGGCCATGTACGACGCCGACGGCAACTACCTGGGCCAGCGCGGCTGGGTGAAGCCCAAGCGCACCTACACGGCCTTGGAACTCCAGGTCGACCGTGCATGGGACAACAAGTGGGCCTTCAACGCCTCCTACACGTTGTCCTGGAACCGCGGCAACGCCGAAGGCCCGGTCAACTCCGACACCAACTTCGACGACACCGGCCGCACGGAGAACTTCGACGACCCATGGGTGAACTACGGCGGTGAAGGCTACCTGCCGAACGATCACCGCCACCAGCTCAAACTGCGCGGCACCTATGCACTCACTCCGAACTGGCAGTTCGGCGGCGATCTCACCGTACTGTCGGGCGGTCCCGTTACGGGCTTTGGCGTCGGCAACCCGTTCGATGCGACGAACTATCACAGTTACTACATCTGCGTCGCGAACTGCTCGTCCGACCGCTCGGAAGACCGCGTCTACGAGCGCTCCCCGCGCGGCAAGTACGGCACCATGCCGTGGACCTACAACCTCGGCGCCAGCGTGACCTACCTGCGCTCGCTGGGTGACACGGGCCAGCTGCGCGTGAAGTTCGCCGTATACAACCTGTTCAACCAGCAGCGCACAGTGGCCGTGGACCAGGATCTGCAGACATCGATCAGCAACGACACCAATCCCACCTTCCGCCAGCCGCTGCGCTTCCAGGCGCCGCGCTTCGCACAGCTGACGGTGTCAGTGGATTTCTGATAGATGTACTCCCCAAGGCGGCCCGCGGGATTTCGGGCCGCCTTTTTTTCGTGCGGCGTTCTGGCGTGTCGTCTTCCGTTCTCCGGCTTGTCCAACGTTGTCCCGCGAAAGAGCATCGCCAGTTGCGGGGGACCCTGTCGGCTGCAGCGGCAGAGGATGCGGGCGGCGCGAGGCGGTACGCTCCGCCCAGCACCTGGTTCCGTCCCTTCCTTGTGGAGAAGGGCTTACGTTGAGGCTCTCATGCAACACACCGCTACGCTTGCCGCAGGCGATACGCTCCACCCCGACGCCCTGTTCGACGGCGTCGACCTGCGCCGTCTCGCCGAGCGCATCCCCACGCCGTTCCACGCCTATTCGGCCAACGCGATCCGCGCGCGCATCGCCGGCCTGCAGGACGCCTTGCACGGACTGGATGCCACGCTTTGCTACGCCATCAAGGCCAACAGCAACGTCGCCATTCTGCAACTGATGGCTGAAGCGGGCGTCGGTGCGGACATCGTCTCTTCCGGCGAGCTGTGGCGCGCGCTGCACGCCGGGATTCCGGCCGAACGCATCGTGTTCTCTGGCGTCGGCAAGACCGCGGGCGAGATCGCCGAGGCGCTCGCCGCGGGCATCCAGCGTTTCAATCTCGAATCGGCGGACGAGCTGGACATGCTCCAGACGCTCGCCGAGGAACTCGGCACCACTGCACGCGCCGCCGTGCGCATCAATCCCGACGTGGACGCGCAGACGCATGCCAAGATCTCCACCGGCAAGGCGGAGAACAAGTTCGGCGTGAGCATCGACGAAGCGCGGCGCTGGTTCGCCGGGTCGGCGCGCTTTCCCAACGTACGGCTGGATGGACTGCACGTGCACATCGGCTCGCAGATCCTCAGCGTCGAGCCGTTCCGCCTGGCGCTCGCGCGCGTGGCTGCGTTCTGGCGCGAACTGGAGAACGCCGGCCACGCCATCGCCAGCATCGACGTCGGCGGCGGGCTCGGCGTGCGCTATCGCGAAGGACAGGCGCCGATCGCGCCGGCGGATTACGGCCAGGCCATCCGCGACGCCCTGGCCGGCTTTCGCGGCCGCATCCTGCTGGAGCCTGGACGCTATTTGGTGGCCGAAGCCGGCGTATTGCTGACACGCGTGGTGCGCGTCAAGCAAGGCGAGCGGCGCCGCTTCCTGGTGCTGGACGCGGCGATGAACGACCTGCTGCGCCCCAGCCTGTACGACGCCTGGCACGACATCGTCGCCCTGGTGGGCGAGCCCCGCCCGCGGCACCGCTACGACGTGGTCGGCCCGGTCTGCGAAACGGGCGACACCTTCGCTGTCGATCGCGAGCTGCCGGAGCTGCGCGCGGGCGACCTGGTGCTGATCCGCACCACCGGCGCCTACGGCGCGGCCATGGCCTCTACCTACAACTCGCGCCCCCTGGCCGCCGAGGTGCTGCTCGACAGCGGACGGCATGCCATAGTGCGGCGCAGGCAGAGTTTCGAAGAGATGGTCGCCGGCGAGCAGCCGGCCCGCGACTGGGAAACCGCATGAAGGCTTGGCCTCACCTGAGCGCGTTGGCGCTGCCCTTGCTCCTGTGGACCGGCACCGCCGCCGCGGCGCAGGATCCGCCCGTCACCATCGACACCCACGTCGACATCCCGCTGGCCTACATGCGCGAGCCGCGCTTCGACGCCGGCAAGGACACGCCGCTGCAAGTCGACCTGGGCAAGATGGAGCGCGGCGGCCTGAATGCCGTGTTCTTCGTGATCTATGTGGAACAGGGCCCGCTGGACGCAAAGGGCTACGCCAAGGCCGTCGCGCAGGCGAAGCGCAAGTACGAGGACATCCATTTGCTGGTGCAGCGCTATCCGCAGCGCATCCGCCTTGCCACCACGCCGGCGCAAGTCCTGGCCAACCGCAAAGACGGCGTGCTGTCGGCCATGATCGGCATCGAGAACGGCTACTCGCTCGGCCACGATCTGAAGAACCTCGACTGGGCCTTCGCGCAGGGCGCGCGCTACATCGGCCTCACCCACGTCGGCCACAACGACCTGTGCACCAGCTCCATGCCAACCGCCGACCTCGGCGACCCGCCGCTCAGCGATGCCGGCCTCAGCGAGTTCGGCCGCCAGGTGGTGGAGCGTGCCAACCGGCTGGGCATCATGGTCGACATCTCGCACAGCTCGGACGCTTGCGTGCGCGATGTGCTTAAGCTTTCCAGGGCCCCGATCATCGCCTCGCACTCCGGCGCCCACGCCCTGGTGAATCACCCGCGCAACCTGCCGGACGACCTGCTGCGCGCGATCGCGGCCAAGGGTGGCGTGATCCAGGCCGTCGCGTACAAGGGTTTCCTCAAACTCGATCCGGGCCGCGAACTTGCCGAGAAGGCACTGCAGGCGCAGGTGGCGAAGCGGGCGGGCGACAAGCAGTACGACAGCGAGAAGCACGATTTCTTGCCGGCATACGTCGAGGGCATGCGCCGCATCGATGCGGCGTTCCCTCTCCCCACATTGGACGATTACGTCGCGCAGATCCGCCATATGGTGGAGGTCGCCGGCATCGACCACGTGGGTATTGCCTCGGATTTCGATGGCGGCGGCGGCATCGATGGCTGGCGCGATGCCGGCCAGACCCGCAACGTCACCGCGGCGCTGCGCCGTGCGGGCTTCAGCGATGCGGACATCGCCAAGCTCTGGGGCGGCAACCTGCTGCGCGTGTGGGGGGACGTGGAGCGAGCGGCCGATGCGACGCCTCGCTAGCGCCCTCGCGGCCCTTCTGGCGCTCGTCGCCGGCACGGCGGGAGCGCAGACACCGAAGGAACGCTTCGATCCACTGATCGATGCGGTGGTGGCGCGCTACCACCTGCCCGGCATCGCCGTCGGCGTGATCGAGCACGGCGAAGTCGTCTACCGGCGCACCGCCGGCGAGCTCGCGCTCGGCTCGGGCCAGCCGGTGACGCCCGACGCGCTGTTCAAGATCGCCTCCAACAGCAAGGCCATGACCGCCACCCTGCTCGCCCGCCTGGTGCAGCAGGGCAAGCTGCGCTGGGACGACCCGGTGAAGCGCTGGCTGCCGGCGTTCCGCATGTACGACCCCTGGGTGACGGAACACATGCAGGTAGGCGATCTGCTCACCCATCGCAGCGGCCTGGGCGAAGGCGCCGGCGACTTGATGCTGTGGCCGGAGCCGAACGCCTTCACCCGCCAGGACATCGTCGCCGCGCTCGCCTACCTCAAGCCGCGCTACAGCTTCCGCGCCGGCTACGCCTACGACAACCTGCTGTACGTCGTGGCCGGCGAAGTCGCGGCTGCGGCCGGCGGCGCTCCTTACGAGACCCTGCTTCGTCGTGAGGTGTTCGAGCCGCTCGGGCTATCGCGTTGCCAGGTCGGCACGTGGCGGCGCGATGCGCTCGCGCCGGTGGCCGTGCCGCATGCGCGCGGCGATAAGGGCTACGAACCGCGGGTACCTGCTGACCCGATGGTGCGCCCCACCACGATGGAAGCCGCCGGCGGCGTGCAATGCAGCCTGGATGACATGCTGGCCTGGGCGCGCCAGTGGCTGGCACCGACGCCCGCCCAGCTGGCGTGGCTGCCCCAGGCGCAGCGCGACAAGCTGTGGACGCCTTACACCCCGATGCCGATCTCCGCGCAGCGCCGCGCCTGGGACGGTACCCGCCTGTACGCCTACGGCTATGGCTGGCGTATCGCCGACGTCGACGGCGCGCTGACCGTGTCGCACACGGGCACGCTCTCGGGCATGTACTCAGCGCTCTATCTGCTGCCGGACCGTGGCGACGGTTTCGTCGTGCTGATCAACGGCGACGCGGAAGAAGCTCGCACCGTGCTGATCGAGGTGCTGCTCAAGCAGTTCACCGCGCCGGACAAGGCGCGCAGCGTCGCCGCCTACGCCGACGAACTGGCCGCCAAGGAAAGCCACCGCCATGCGTCACGCGTGCCGGACACGTCCCGCCGCCAGCCGGCCACCGGCAAGGAACTGGCCGGCCTGCTCGGGGTATGGCGCGACCCGTGGTTCGGCGAAATCCGCCTGTGCCCCCGTGACAACGGCGTAGCCTTCGAGTCCGCCAAGTCGCCGCGGCTGCGCGGGCCGGTGATGCGCGTGGGCGGGGAATTTCTCGTGCAATGGGAGCACGGCGATGCCGAGGCATGGCTGCATGCGCCCACCAGCAAGCTCGGCAATCTGCACATGAGCAAGGTCGATCCCGATGCCGATTTCAGCTACGACTTCGAAGATCTCGCATTCAAGCGCATGCGCGACTGCGATTAGCCGCCTGGCGCTGCCGGTCGCCATTCTGCTGGGCGGCTGCGCCGCGCCGGCGGAAAAGCCACCGGTCGCCACCGGCACGTTGGCGCAGGCGAACTTGGTGGACATCCGCAGCCTCGCGCCCGATATCGCCGAAGACATCAAGTACGCCGGTAGCGACAACTTCGTCGGCACGCCCGTCGACGGCTACGAAGCGGCCAAGTGCTATCTGCTGCGGCCTGCCGCGGAGGCGCTCGCCGGCGTGGAACGCAGCCTGCGCACCGATCACCGGCGCCTGCTGCTGTGGGACTGCTACCGGCCCGCCCGTGCCGTGCGCCATTTCGTGCGCTGGGGCGGCGACCTCGCCGACCAGCGCACCAAGGCTACGCACTATCCCCATCTCGACAAGCGCGTACTGCTCGGCGACTACATTGCTCCACGCTCGGGTCACAGCCGCGGCGCAACGATGGATCTGACCCTGCTGCAATGCGACGCGCACGACGAGCATTGCACACCATTGGACATGGGCACGCCCTTCGACTACTTCGATCCGCGCGCCAACACCGACTCGACGGATGTCACCCCGGCGCAGCGCGCCAACCGCGACCTGCTCCGCACGGCGATGAAGCGCGGCGGCTTCCGCAACTACCCATTCGAATGGTGGCACTACACGCTGGATCCGGAGCCCACACCGGACACCTATTACGACCTGCCGATCCGCTGAGGTTCGCTATGCGCCTTGCCTTCTTTCTTCTTTGCAGCCTGCTCGCATTCTTTTCCGCCGGAGTGCGGGCCGACGATGCGGACACGCTGATGAAGCGCTACGAGGGCAAGGTGCCCGGCGCCTCTCTGCTCGTGTTGAAGGACGGCAAGCCCGTGCTGCGGAAGGCCTACGGCTATGCGGACCTCGAAACCGGCGTCGCCGCCACGCCCGCCACCAATTATCGACTGGCTTCCATCAGCAAGCAGTTCACTGCGGCGGCGATTCTGCTGCTGGCGGAAGACGGCAAGTTGAAACTCAGCGATTCGGTGAGGCATTGGCTGCCGTCGCTTCCGGCAAGTGACGCGAACATCACCATCCACCATCTGCTCTCGCATGGCTCCGGCCTCATCGACTACGAGGACCTGATCCCGCCCGGCACCACCCGGCAGCTCGACGATGGCGACGTGCTGCGCATGCTTTCTGCCGAGACACGCACCTACTTTCCTGCCGGCACGAGCTATCGCTACAGCAATAGCGGCTACGTGCTGCTCGGCCTGATCGTGGAACGCGCCTCTGGCCAACGCCTGCCGGACTTCCTGCGCAAGCGCATCTTCCAGCCGCTGCACATGGACCACACCATGCTGCGCGAACCGAAGGGTCCACAGCCCACGCATCGCGCGTACGGCTATAGCGAGCAGGATGGCCACTGGCTCCGCACCGACCAGGACCTCACCAGCGCCACGCGCGGCGATGGCGGGATCTACTCGTCGATCGACGACCTGGCGAAGTGGGATGCCGCGCTCTATGACGACCGCCTCCTGAGCGACGAATCACGCCGCCTGGCGTTCGCCGCGCAGAACAAAGTGACCGGCGAAACGGATGTGGATGCCTATGGCTACGGCTGGCGCATCCACGGCGACGTGCTGTGGCACTCGGGGGAGAGCATCGGCTTTCGCAATGTCATCGTGCGATGGCCGAAGCAGGGGGTGACGGTGATGCTGTTGAGTAATCGTAATGAGCCGGAGCCGTATGGATTGGCGAAGGAGATAGGCGAGGCTTATCTCAAACCTTGAGGTCTCTCCGATGCCCCATGCTCTCGCAGAGCTGCCTGGCTTGGCTCTGATGCGCAAGGGCTTCGAGCGCCCTTTTCGCCTTGTCCAATCGATCAGCGAACTAACATTTCCGATCATTCTCCGCGTTTCCTCCACATCGCCAGCTTGCGATGCGAATCACGCTACGTGCATCCTAGTCCCCAAGACACTGGCCTCACCGCACACGGTGGCTAAGATCGCCAGCGAGACAGTGAGTCGAACGTCGCAAAGGATGGGACATGCAGAACAGGGATAATCGCTTTGCAACTCGTGGCATCTTGCGCCGGCTCGGCACGATGCGCAGCGAGGCCGCGCCAGACGGGCGGCCGGGCCGGATCGATCCGCCCCCGGGACACCCTGAGCACGCCGCTGCATTTCAAACGGTACGACTTCCTGGCCATCTGCTACGACACGCTCGAATGCAGCGTCAGCTACAACGGCGGCTATCAGGCACGCCAAGCCCCCCCGGCGCCGCCCCCGCCCCGAAGGTTTGGAGCCGGAGTTACTAATGCAGTTTTCGCAACAACACGGTTCTGGCCTGAAGCCGGATCTATTAGAGTGGTTCGTATGCTGAAACTTGCCCTTTTAGGTAGTAGTGGCCGCTCACTGAAATACGCTGCCACCATCCTCACCTTTGCGCTTACAGGATGCTTGACGATGACGCATTCGAATCCAGCCAGCCCGACCCATCTCCCCACTCCGTGGCCGCTGACATTCAAAGAGCATAGTTTTGGATCGCATTGCTACAACACATTGCGTTGCAGCGTCATCTACGACAATTACGACTTCACCAGGCTGGACGCGGACCGGCCTTCCGGACCGCCGCCCTCTCCGGACTACCGGGACAAATGGAAGAATGCCTCTTACCTGGGAGCCAGGAACTTCCCCTCCCCGGCGGAAGTGAAGTGGACGTCACTAGATGGAGCTGAGCACGAAGCATTCATTGATATCGGCTCCATCTTCAAAGATGAAAAAGTCCTTCATCACGTTGAGCAGAGCAACATTCCCGATGGTTGGGGCCTGAACATCCGACCGAGCATCTATATCGAGGTCAATGACAGAACCGTCAGCGTGCTGATGCGAGCGCATATCGCCACAAAGGACTTCCGTACTCCTGGAAATCCTGACAGTAACTATCGCAGAGAAACGATCGTCGCCTGGAGCAAGACTTACTAAGGAGGGCAGCAGGGATGAGCGACGAAAAGCACAAGCAGGGATCGGATGGCATCCTCGAAGATGGAGTCAACTACTACCCGGCTGATTCGAAACGTCTGCAGACCTATACGGATGCTGGAAGTGCCTTGGCAAACTTCCAAGCTCCCGTACTGATACACAGCGACAATCCACACCAGAAACTCTTCATCGCAGCCTTTGACGGCACGGGAAACGACAAGAACAAGGACCCGGAGCACGCCACCAATGTCGCAAAGATCAACGATCTGGTGGAACGCCTCGGCGACGACCGTATCCAAGTAGGCTACGTCGCAGGCCCTGGCACTCAGGACTATCTCATTCCGCGCCTGTGGGACGGCATGACAGGCGCAACGTACGACCGGCGCCTCGAGCAGATGTACAGCAGGCTCGTCGAGCAGGCCAAGGAGTGGCGGGACGCTGACCCCAACGTCGACATAAGTATTGCCAACATGGGATTCAGTCGCGGCGCAGAACAGGCTGCGGGTTTTGCTCGACTGGTGCACGAACGAGGGATCGTCGATCCGACCAGCGAACAGGTGACCATCGATGCGCAAGGCCGTGAAAGACTCTCCTACTCTCGCTATCTCGTCGCCCCAGGCCAGACCCCGCAAGTCGAAGCCCTCTTCGACGCCGTCAACACCGGCCGCCCCGAAGATCGCGACCGCCGCCCGCCTCCCTCGGTGATTTCCGGCTTCCAAATCATCGCCGAAGACGAACGCCGCAATAAGTTCAAGTCCGACCACATCATCGATCCCGGCCTCTCGCCGGATGGACGATTCCTTGGGGTTACCGTGGCTGGTGCGCATTCGGACATCGGTGGCAGCTATCACCGCGATGGGCTGGGGATACGCAGTGGCAACCTGATGATCGATTACCTCAACGCCCTGAGCGACAAGCCATTCCTGCAGAAAGGCATGGAGCCCGATGATCCGCGCCTCAACGTGGTTCATCGCTCCGAGGAAGGCATGCTGCTTTACCGCATCGATCGCAAGGTGGACCGGACCACGCCGGATGGCTACAACGAGCTGCTGGTGCCACGTAACGATCGGAACAAGGTGTCCGATCCTTATAACGCCGAGCCCCGTGACGAAGCATTGAGCGCCCAGTTCGAGCGACAGCCGGTACGCCGCGGTGCTCAGACCCAAGGTCTCTTGGACACGCCTGCGCATCCGATTACGGTCGGCAGTTCCACCAACGACATGTTCGAGACGCTCTGCGCCGCGGCGGCGAACAAGAACGATGCCGCGTCCAAGCAGGTCGCCCAGGCTTACGCCCAATCGCCGGAAGGTCAGGCTCTCCTCGCCCAAGGCCAGCAGGCGAATCAGCAGCTGGCCGCCCAGGAACGCCAGGCGCAGGAGGCGAGTCTGCATGCACAGCAGCAGGCGCAGGCACCACAGCAGGCCCAGGGGCCGGCGATGCATCGCTGAGCATCATGGAGGCGAACATGACCCAGGACGATATCAAGGCCATGGCGGTGAAGCTGTCGATGCTCGTCGACAGCTTCGAGACGCGTGGCGACAAGGTCGTGCAGCAGAACGCGCAGGCGGCGGAGACGATCCGCATGGCCGCGCAGAACGTCAGCCAGGTCACCCAGCAGGTGTCCAGCCGCGCGGTGGAAGAGTTCCGGCAGGCGGCCGGCGCCACGCTCAGCCAGGGGTTGCGCGCGCCGCTGGCGCAGGCGGAGAAGGAACTGGAGTCCGCGATGCTCGACGTGCGCAATGCCGCCGCCGATCTGCAGCGGCGCATCAGCGTGGCCGGGAACCTGCATACGGCGACCGCCTGGAAGGCGTTCGTCGCCTGTGCCATCGGTTCGCTCGCGGTGATGGGCGCGGCGGTCTACGCGACCATGCAGGCGCGCACCGAAGTAGTGAACGCGAAGTGGGCCGGGCAGATCAACGCTGCCATTGCCAATGGCAATCTCGCCCCCTGCGGGGACGGCATCTGCGCGCGCGTGGACGGCAAGCGCTGGGTGAGGCTGGACCAGGCGCAGGAATCACGCCGCTGAGCAGGCAGGCACCGGGCAAAGGCCCGGACGCCTGAAGAAGCCTAGGGCGTCGGCGCCAGCAACGAGGAAGGCATGGCCAGGACGTTTGCCGTATAGCTCTCCACCACGAGACTGAAAGGCCGGTTGTCCCCATCGACCAAGACCGCGCGGTGCTGCAGCACGTGCGGCGGAATATCCAGCGGGCGATGCGTAGCCGCAGGCAGCGACACGCCCGCATCCCAGCCAGCCGGCAGTGGCGACCACAGCAGCTCCGCGGCCAGGGTCTGGCGGCGGAAGTGCAGCGGCTGCACCACTTTGCCGAACGGCGTGTCGCTTTCGTCTAGCTCGCGGTTCATCGCCTCCGTCAGCCGCGAGGGCACGTACCAGTTGTCCGCTTCGGACAGCACCAGACCGCCGCAGACCAGTTGCACCTGGCGATAGCGGACCGGCTCTTCGGCCGCGATGCCCAGCTGCTCGCGCGCGCTTTCCGGCAGCGGCTTGTCCGCGCCCTTGACGACGCGTGCCACCACCTTGGCGTCATGGGCCAGGTGGTGCGTGCCGCACCAGCGCTCCAGCGTGAGCGTGGCGCTGGGATGGCTCAGCAGGTCGGCGTTGAGCGATTGCAGCATCGCCATGGCCTTCATGCGGCTGTACGGGTCGTCCGGCCAGCGCGTGTCCACCGGCTCGCGCGCGGAGGCGGTCAGCGAATACAGCAGCGGCAGCGCGACGATGCCGTAGCGCGTAATCGATGGATTCACGATACGTTCCCTTGTCTTCCCTTCCGGCGTCAGAGGCCCTTGGCCGCTTGCGCCACCGCGCGGAACAGCGCGCGGCCCTTGTTCATGGTCTCTTCCCACTCGGCGGTGGGGTCGGAGTCGTACACGATGCCGGCGCCGGCCTGCACGTGCAAGCGGCCGTCCTGGATCACCGCGGTGCGGATGGCGATGGCCGTGTCCGCGTCGCCCCACCAGCCGATCCAGCCGATCGCGCCGGCATAGATGTTGCGCTTGTAGGGTTCAAGCTCCTGGATGATCTCCAGCGCGCGGATCTTCGGCGCGCCGCTGAGCGTGCCCGCCGGGAACGTGGCCTTGAGCACGTCCATGTAATTGACGCCCTCGCGCACCTTGCCCTCGACCTGCGACACGATGTGCATGACGTGCGAGTAGCGCTCCACGACGAACGACTCGCTCACCTCGACGCTGCCCGTCTCGCTGATCCGGCCGATGTCGTTGCGGCCCAGGTCGATCAGCATGACGTGCTCGGCGCGTTCCTTGGGGTCGGCGAGCAGCTCGGTTTCCAGCGCGCGGTCTTCGTCCTCCGTGGCGCCCCGCTTGCGCGTGCCGGCGAGCGGGCGCACCACTACCTTGCCGTCCTTCAGGCGCGCGAGAATCTCGGGCGAGGAGCCGACGATCTGCGTGTCGCCCAGATCGACGAAATACATGTACGGCGAAGGATTGAGCGCGCGCAGCGCGCGATAGACGTCCACCGGGCGCGCATTGAACCCCACGCTCAGTCGTTGCGACGGCACCACCTGGAAGATATCGCCCGCGCGGATGTATTCCTTCGCGCGCTCCACCATCGCCTCGAACTCCTCCTTGGTGAAGGAGGATTTGAAATCGCCCTCGTCCAACGCCACCGACTGCGTGAGCTGCGGGTACGAGGCACCGCCCTGGCGCAGGCGGTACACCAGTGCGTCGAGGCGACGCTGCGCTTCGGCATAGGCATGCGGCTGCGACGGATCGGCGTGCACGATCAGGTACAGGCGGCCCTTGAGGTTGTCGAATACCGCGACTTCCTCGGCCAGCATCAGCAGCACGTCCGGCGTGCCCAGCTCGTCGGCGCGGTCCCAGCGCGCCAGGCGCGGCTCGATGTAGCCGATGGTCTCGAAGCCGAAATAACCCACCAGGCCGCCGCTGAAGGCGGGCAGCTGCGGCAGGCGCGGTACGTCGTACTGCTGGCGAAGCTTCTCGATTTCGCCGAGCGGATCCTCGACCCGGCGGCGCGCGGTGACTTCGCCGCTGTCTTCCACTTCCAGTTCGTGGCCGCGCAGCCGGTACACGCGGCGCGCAGGCAGGCCGATGATCGAATAGCGTCCCCACGTGGCGCCGCCCTCGACGGACTCGAACAGGAAGGTATACGGGCCGTCGGCGAGTTTGAGGTACACCGACAGCGGCGTGTCGAGGTCGGAGAACACCTCGCGCACCAGCGGAATGCGCGTGTGCCCCTGGGCGGCCAGCGCGTCGAATTGCTCTCGAGAGATCACGTCGTGGGGATCCGGGAAGCCATGCGGAAAGCGTGCAAGGCGGCCATTGTAGGCACAGCGGCCCGGCGAACCGAAGGGGCCGCCCGCCCGCGCTTGTGGCATCCCCGCGCGGCGCCTACCCTTGGGCGCATCGGCGCGGCATCCGGCGCCCGGGGAACCGATATGGACCAGTACTGCCTCGTGCTCACCGGCCGCCTGCTGCAGGGGCAGGATCCGGAGGCCGCGCACGCACGCATGGCCGAAGCCTTCGGCATGGAAGGCGCGGATTTCCGCAAACGCGTGTTCGAGCGCGCGCCGCTGCTTATCCGCCGCGGTCTGGATGCCGGCGCCGCGGAAGCGCAGGCCGCGCAGCTGGAGGCCATGGGCGTAGAGGCACATGCCGTGCCGGACGATGCTCCGCTGGTATGGCTGCTGCGGGACGGGCAGATCCGCGGCCCGCTGCCCGAATCCGCGCTGGCGCGCTATGCCGAGGCAGGCGACCAGTGGTGCCACGATGGCGGACAGCAATGGTTCCCGTGGACACCGTCGGCAGCGAACGTCGGGCTGCCACCGCCGCTTCCCGTCGAAGGCCCGCACCGCACGCCGGAACCGGCCACGCCGCCCCCCACGCGCCGGCCCCTGCCCGGCTGGGCGATCGGCGCGGCCGTACTCGCCGTGCTGAGTCTGGCCTGGCACGTCCTCGCACCGCTCGCGCTGCTGATCGCCCTGATCACGCTGCTGGCGCTGATGCGGCGGCCCGGCGCGCCCGGACGCGCCTGGGCGGTGGCGGCTCTGCTAGTCGGCGCGGTAGGCCTGGCGATGTGGCTGCAGCGTCCGCTGGGCCCGCCGGCGCCGGCCGTCGCCCAGCCTTATGTGCCGCGTCCGCTGCAGCCGCTGGAGTTCGCCGACGAAGACGAGGACGCCCCCATCAACAGCGCGGACGCCGGCCATTGCGTGGCCGCGGCGCCCTCCCCGCGCGGCGACGAAGACCGTTTCCTGCTGACCGGTGGCCAGCGCCTGCTGACCGGCCGCGCGCAGCGCAAGGGCGACACCTACGTCGCCGAAGCGGCCGCAAGCTTCGACCGCGCCTGCCAGCCGGAGAGTCTGCAGCTCTACGTATTCCGCGGCGGCGTGTTCGTCGGCACCGCGCTCGAGAGCGCGGTGAGCGCGGCCAGCGCGAAACTCGCGGACTTCCAGTTGAACGACGACCAGCACCTGAGCGTCACGCTGGTGCCCTGCAAGGGAGACACGTGCGGCACGCCATCCATACGGCAGGTGGAAGTCTTGCATGGCGCGGGCGGGTGGATGGTGCAGCGCTGATCCGCCCTGGTCCCACTCGCGACACGCACGGCGGAACGGGCGTGTGATCTAGGGACAGGCGAAAGCATCTTCGCTCTTTCAGGCCCCGAGAAGTCCCATGCCTGCCGCGTTCTTCCCCACTAGACGACGAGTTCGTTCGCCGCGGGAGGTCACAGCCGCTGGCGCGGCATGCCCTGCAGGCGCAGCGTGAAAGCCACGCCGCTGCCGTCTTCCAGATTCCGCGCCGACGCCAGGCCATGATGACGCTCGGCCACCAGGCGCACGACGTAGAGCCCCAGCCCCAGATGCGGCACATCGCCAGGCCGGGCCTTGTCGCGCAGGCTTACCAGCGAATCGAACAGGCGCCCCTGCATGGCGGCCGGCAGCGGCTCGCCCTGATTGGCCAGTTCGATCTCTGCACCGTCGCCGGAAGCGCGCAGGCTCAGCCGCATCCAGCCGTCCTCGGGAGTGAACGACAAGGCGTTGTCGAACAGCTTGTCCAATGCCTGGGCGATCAGCTCCGGCGCACAGTGCAGGCGTAGCGGCCCTTCCGGCAGCACACACTCCAGATGGCGCGTGCCGGCCAATGGACGGTAGGCCTCGGCGCAGCCGCGCACGACTTCTGCGAGATCCACGTCTTCCGGCTCCGCCGCGGCGATGGCCCGCTCCATGCGGCTGGCCTCGCTCATTGCGCGCACCAGCGTGCCCAGTCGGGCCACGCCATCGCGCGCGCGCGCCAGGTAGGGTGCGGCGTCGGGCGGCAGCGCATCGCGATCGGCCAGCGAGTGCTCGAGGTTGTCCAACGAAGATTTGACGATCGCCAGCGGCGTATTGAGTTCATGCGAAAGCTTGGAGGCCAGCGTGCGCAGATAGTCGGTATAACCGCCGACCACCTCGAATAGCCGCTCGAAGCTGCGCGCGAGGTCACCGATCTCGTCCTGCGCATCGGTCATCGGGAAGCGCGCCAGCATCTGGCCGTCCAGACGGCCGTCGTTGGCCTGGGCGCGTTCGGCCGCATCGCGCAGGCGCGAAAGGCGGAAGCTCAGGCGCGTGGCGAAGGCCAGCAGGATCGTGCCGGCCACCAGCAGCACGCCGAAGCTGGTGGCCAGCAAGCCCAGCAGGGCGCGGTTCGCCAGCAGCGGTACCGCCCGGCTGGACTGCTCCAGCAACAGCACGCCCTGCACCTTGCCGCCTTGCTGCACCGGCACGGCGGCAGCGAGCACCACGCTGCCGCGCGCCTCGCCCTGCCGCCAGAGCGTTGCCGGTTCGCCGCCCGCGGCTTCGTTCACCTCGCGCACGTCCAGCCGCGGGGCATCGTCCGTCCACGGCTCGGCATCCTCCAATTGATTGGCCAGCAGCGAGCGATAGACCAGGGACGCGAACCAGCCCGGCTGTCCGCCGGCCGGCGCCGCGGTATTGCCCAGGCGGCCGCTGCGCGCCAGCAGCCAGCCCTGCGGGGCGAGCACGCGGGCGCGTACGTCATCGGGCGCGAGCTGTGCCAGTTCCCTGGAGAGCCCGGCGGAATAGCCCAGCAGCGGGCGGATCTCGGCGGCCTGCGGGTCTGCGTCGGGCGCCGCGGCGTCGTAGACGCCGATGCCCAGCCCGTCGAGGCCGAGGCTGCGCGGCAGGCGCAGTTCCACGCGATAACCGCTGCCGTCTTCCTGCCACTGCGCGACGACGAGTTCCGGAAAGCCCGATGCAGGGGGATCCAGCGGACGCGCCGTGACCGGTCCCGGCGCCGCACTGGCCAGCAGATAGCGGCGGAGCTGACCGTCCTTGCGCAGCCCGAGCACCAGATGGTCCGCCGCCAGCGCGTTGGCATCCGCCGCGTCGGCACGCGTGCGGTGGGTGCTGCGTACATCGACGTAGAGATAGAGCCAGTCCTTGTCCTCGGCCAGCAGCAGCTTGCCGCGCTTGCCCAGGGATTGGCTCCACGGGGTGAGCGGGGCCCAGTCGTCGCCGTAGCCGTCCACCGTGATCGGATTGGCCGCCTGTTGCACGTACCAGCCCGGTCCGGGCGACGGCAACGGCGCATGCGTCGCCACCAGGCTGCGCGCCACCGCACGCGCCGATGCGGCGAGGGCCTGCGCCTGTCCTTCGCGCAGCAGTGTCTCCATCTGCCGCACGTACAGCCAGCCGGCCACGGGCAGGGCCAGCGTGCAGAGGGCGACGAGCAGAAGCTTGCGGCGGAGAGTCATGCAGAGTGGGTGCGGGAAGGCAGGAGCCAAGCATAGCGGCCGCCAACGCCAGGCCGCGCGCGTTGAACGGGCACGGCGCCGCCGTGTCGGAGCGACGCTTCTTCAGCTCCGCTGGCGCTCAGGGACGCCAGCGGTAACCCACGCCGTGCACCGTCTCGATCGCGTCGAAGTCCGGCGCCACGGCGATGAACTTCTTGCGGATGCGCTTGATGTGCGAGGTGATCGTGGCGTCATCCACCACCAGCTCGGCTTCGCGCATCAGCTGGTCGCGGTTCTTCACGTGGCCGGGGAAGCGCACCAGGGTGTGGACCATCCAGAATTCGGTGACGGTGAGCGGGATTTCCTCATCGTTCCAGGTGATCCGCATGCGCTCGGATTCGAGCTTGAGCGGGCCGTGCTCGATCACCGTCTCGCTGGAGGCCGGCGCCTTCATCGATTCGATGCGGCGGAACAGCGCCGCGATGCGCGCCGCCAGCTGGTGCAGGCTGGTGTCCTTGCTGAGGTAATCGTCCGCGCCCAGGCGCAGGCCGGAGATCACGTCGAAGTCGGAATCGCGCGCGGTAAGGAAGATGATCGGCAGCGTCGCCGACTTGGCGCGCAGCTCGCGGCACAAGTCGAAGCCGCCTTCCGGCTCGTCGCCCAGGCCGATGTCGATGATCACCAGCTCGGGCAGGCGCATGGCGAATGCGCTCGAGGCCTCCTGGCGCGAGCCATAGCCGCGCGTGTCGTAGCCGAAGCGGTTGAGCGCCTCGACGTAGTTGGCGCGGATCAACGGTTCGTCTTCGACGATGGCGATGCTGCGGCCCATGGGGCGGTTCTCCTGAGGCGATGGCGCGCAGCGTGCTATGCGGGCCATCGCCGCGCAAGGCTGGTGCTCTTCATGCCCGCGTTTTGCCAGATGGCGCCCTGTCGGCGCCTTTGGCCCAGGATCACTTCGCCGGCGTCACCGGTTCGAGCTGGCCCACGCTCACATGGCCGCTCCAGCCGTCGAACAGGCTATCGGCGTAGACATCGATCTTCTTCGCCGCCAGGGTGACGCTGGAGGAGCCGATGCAATCCGGGCCACCCACGCCTTCGGACCGCACCACCTGGCCGACGTTTATGCCGGCGATGCAGGCTCGCGCGCCGTAGATTTCGTTGCGAACCAGCTCCCAGCGCTCGTGCCGGTACCGCCGCTCAGCGCGATGCGCCGCGTGTTCGTCGCCGTACTTCGGGCGCATGGACTGCCAGAGGGCTTGCGCACGCGCCTGCTCTTCCGGGCCGGCTTTGTCCCAGGCGGACTTGAAGATGGCCACATACGCCGGATCCCGCCGTTCCGCCGCCAGCCCGAGCCACGCCAATCCCAGCGGACGGTTCAGCGGCATCGCGTCGCCCTTGAAGTAGCCGACGCCGAGCGTCAGCTGCGCCGGCTTGCTGCCCCAGGCCGCGGCCAGTTCCAGCATTTCCCGGCCGCGGCCGTCGTTATGGCGCGCCAGGTCGCGGGCGCCGACACAGTAGTAGTAGACGCCCGGCACGAACCGTTCCAGACCGGGCGGGCATGGCATGTTCGCCGCCTCTTCCAGCGAACTGGCCTGCGGATCGTCGCCGCCGGCGCCGGCCGGCGCCAGGGGCAAGGCTGCGATGGAACAGGACCACGCCGCGAGAACGGCGGCGATCCCAACCTTCATTGCATAGGCGTGCATGCTGGCTCTCCTTTCCTTGAGAACAGTTCGCGGCGCCGATGGGCGGCGAGGCGTTGCGGACTATAAACCTCTGCCCAAGCACGCACTGCCACCGTTTCGCCATGAGTTGACCGAAAGGCGGCTCAAGGCAGACCGGTTGCACACTCCCGCCGGCAGTCCCATAGGCGCCACTGCAACCGGACCACTGCCATGACCCAGCCCGTCAAGACCGACCTCGATCCCAACGCCGAACTGCGTGACTTCGAACCCCTGCGCGTGGTGCTCGCCCTGGGCGCCCTGCTGCTGGGCCTGGTAATGAGCATCCACTAGCCGCGAAAGACCGTCCTCTGTGAGCTGCCGTGGAAGGCATGGGGCGACCGGCGCGAAGGGAATCGCGCCGGCCGCCAGGGCAAGGACGCCGCCCTGACCGCTGGCCGCTCGCTTGCCGTGCCCCTCCGTCCCTCGGACGGCGAGTTCCGCCCCGCGCCCTCGCGGGGCTTTTTTGTCCGCAGGAAATAACGGCGGTCAGGCAGGAACCAAATGGGGAATGATCTGTCAGAACTTGCGGCGGCACCCGAATCCATTGCCGTGGAACACGCAGGAGCGGCGGGTGCAGCCAGCGTGGTCTCCTCTAAACGTCGTTCCGACGTCTTATCCCGGCGCTTCCCCTGCGCCGGGATTTTTATTTCCGGGTTTTATCCAGCCAGCGCTTACTTGGCGAGCTGGGCGTGCATCGCCTGGATCACCGCACCGTAGTCCGGCGCATTGAAGATGGCCGAGCCCGCCACGAAGGTGTCCGCGCCCGCGGCGCCGATCGCGCCGATGTTGTCGGCGGTGACGCCGCCGTCGATCTCCAGCCGGATCGTCCGGCCGCTCTCGTCGATGCGCCGGCGCACCTCGCGCAGCTTCTCCAGCGCGTGCGGGATGAACTTCTGCCCGCCGAAGCCCGGGTTGACGGACATGATCAGCACCAGGTCGAGCTTGTCCAGCACATGGTCCAGCCAATTCAGCGGCGTGGCCGGGTTGAACACCAGGCCGGCCTGGCAGCCGGCGTCCTTGATCAGGCCGATGGTGCGATCCACGTGCTCGCTCGCTTCGGGGTGGAAGCTGATCACGCTCGCGCCCGCCTTGGCGAAGTCCGGCACGATGCGGTCCACCGGCTTGACCATCAGATGCACGTCGATCGGCGCCGTGACGCCGTAATCGCGCAGCGCCTTGAGCACCATCGGCCCGATGGTCAGGTTGGGCACGTAATGGTTGTCCATCACGTCGAAATGCACCCAGTCCGCGCCGGCGGCCAGGGCCTTGGCGGTGTCTTCGCCGAGGCGGGCGAAGTCGGCGGAAAGAATCGAAGGGGCGATGACGTTGGGTTGTTTCATGGGAGATGAAATCCGATAGGACCGAAAAAAGCCTAGCAGCCGCGAAGCCTAGGACTCGCCGATACGCCGAAGCCGGCGGCACAGGCCCAGCGGAGCTGCAGGGAGGCGACCGCCTCTGCGCTCACTTGAAGCCTCGTTCCGCCTTGATCCGCTCGTATGCCGCGTTGATCTCGCTGGCCCGCGCCTCGGCACGCTTGCGCATGTCCTCGGGCAGGTCGCCCAGGCGGTCGGGATGGTGCTCGGAAATCAGTTTGCGGTAGGCGCGCTTCACGGCGCGATCGTCCGCGCTTCGCTCGATGCCGAGCACGGTATACGGATCCGGCCCGCTGGCGTTGCGCTGCGGCGGGACGTAGCCGCCGCCATGGCCGTTGCCGTAACCCTGGCCGCGGTAACCGGCGCCGGCGTTCCAGGCATAGCCCTTCATCGCCATCAGCGCCATCAGCTCCATGTCGCTCACGCGCAGCGCGAAGGCGAGCTGGCGCAGGATGGCCATCTTTTCCGGCGGCGGATTGCCCTCGGCCAGCACGGTATCGATCACCACGTCCAGCACGGGAAAGGCATGGTCGCGGCGTACGCCGACCCACTGGCGCAGCCCGTCGATCGCCGGGGTGACGTCGAATTCGGGCTGCTTGCCGGCATTGAAGGCACCGATCGCCTGCTGGCGCTGCTCCGGGTCCAGGCCCATGCGCGACATCAGCCGCTCGGCGATGGCGATTTCCGCCTCCGACACGCGGCCGTCCGACTTGGCCACCGCGCCGAGCAGCGCGAACAGCGGCCCGATGTAGCCGCCCGCGGCCGGTGCCCGGCGGCGCTGGCTCTGGCGCATGCTGTCGATGACGAAGCCGAGCACGCCGCCGACCACCATGGCGGCACCGCTATGGCCGAACACCAGGCCCAGGAAGGCCAGCAGCAGGGTCCAGGATATGTTCATGGCTGGGCCTTGACCGGTGCCTGCTCGCTGTACCAGCGCGCCAGCTCGTCCAGGTCCGACTCGCTCACCGGGCCGATCGCGGCCTGCATGATGGGCGCCTTGCGCCGGCCGTCGCGGTACTGCCGCAGCGCCTCGCGCAGATAGTCGGCTTTCTGCCCGGCCAGATGGGGGGCGCCGGGGATCTGCGCGATGCCGGTCTCCCCATGGCAGGCCGCGCACAGGCCTAGCCGCGCGGGCTTGGCGGCGAAGGCGGACTGGCTGGCGAGTAAGACGAGTACCGCGGTCAGGACGATGCGCATCGGCAACACGTAAGGTGGTGGGCGGCAGGGTTAAAGGCGCCGATTCTAGCAGCCCCTTCGATGCGACCCGGCCATCCGGCGACCCGCGTCCCTCCGCCGCTACAATACCGGGCTCGCCCTCTCCCGCCCGTTCCAGGAGCCTGCCGTGCCGACCACCCTGCTGCAATCCGATCTTCCCGGCCTGGAGCTGCTCCACCGCGGCAAGGTGCGCGACGTCTACGCGCTGCCCGGCAACCGCCTGCTGATCGTGGCCAGCGACCGCCTGTCCGCCTTCGACGTGGTGCTGCCCGACCCGATCCCGGGCAAGGGCGAAATGCTCACGCAGATCTCCAACTTCTGGTTCGGCAAGACCGAACACCTGGTGCCCAACCACCTGCTGCAGACGCCGCTGAGCGAAGTGCTGCCGGCGGGCACCGACCTGGCCCTCTACGAGAAGCGCGCCGTGGTCACGCGCCGCCTGAAGCCGGTGCCGGTCGAGGCGATCGCGCGCGGCTACCTGATCGGCTCCGGCTGGAAGGATTACCAAGCTACCGGCGCCGTCTGCGGCCTCCAGCTGCCCGCGGGCCTGAAGCAGGCGCAGCAGCTACCGGCGCCGATCTTCACCCCGTCGACCAAGGCCGCCGTGGGCGACCACGACGAGAACGTCAGCTTCGACGCGGTGGTCGCGGCCGTGGGCGCCGACCTGGCCGAGCAGGTCCGTGAGGCCACGCTGACCATCTACAAGTGGGCGGCCGCCTATGCGGCCGAGCGCGGCATCATCCTGGCGGACACCAAGCTCGAGTTCGGCACCGACGAGAACGGCAAGCTGTACGTGATGGACGAAATGCTCACACCCGATTCTTCGCGCTACTGGCCGGCCGACGAATACCGGGTCGGCATCAGCCCGCCGAGTTACGACAAACAGTTCGTGCGCGATTACCTGGAAACCCTGGACTGGAACAAGAAGGCCCCGGGCCCGCACGTACCGGCCGAGGTGATCGCGAAGACCGAGGCGAAATATGCCGAGGCCTTGCGCCGCCTCGCCGGCATCGAGCTGAACTGAATTCGCAATGCGACCCGACTCGGCGCGTAACGGCATGCGCGACTGGCTGGACAGCTACGCCGGCGATCACCAGCATCCGACCAACCAGCGCCTGCACGAAATGTGCGTGCCGCTGATCCTGTGGAGCGCGATCGCGCTGCTGTGGACCCTACCGGTGCCCGCCCTGCTCGGCCGCCCGGGCTTTTGGTCGGTGGGCGCGCAGGTGCTCGCCTTCGCGTGGTACTGGAAACATTCGCGTCGGCTGGGTGGCGCGATGTTCGTCGCGTTCGTGCTGCTCGATCTGCTCACCGCCTGGCTGTTCGGCACCTTGGGCCCGTCCGCGCTGCGCTGGAGTGCCGTGGCCGTGTTCGCGCTGGCCTGGGTCGGTCAATTCGTGGGGCATGCGATCGAAGGCCGCCGCCCCAGCTTTCTTACCGACCTCTCCTATCTGCTGGTCGGTCCCGCCTGGCTGATGGACAAGCTGCTGCGCCGCCTCGGCCTGGGAGAAGAACCGGCATGAACACCTTTCTCGTCCTGCTGAGCAGCCTGCTGTGGTGGGTGCTCTACAGCAGCATCGGCGCACTGTTCGTGGCGATCATCGCGTGGGCGGTGCTGCGCTGGATCGAGCGCTGCAACGTGGTGTTCAACCGCGCCTACCTCGCGTGCCTGCTGTGGATGCTGCTGAGCGTGATTGTCGGTGGCGCCGCGCTGATGAAGCAGGGTGCGCACGCGGATCCGCGGGTGCTGCTGCAAGCCTTTGGCTGGCGGGCGTTTCTGGTGCTCGATATGTTGGTGGGTGTGGGGTTGTTGTGGCGGCTGGTGCCGCGGGTGGATGCGCGGCGGATCAAGCCGACGAGTGCTTGTTTGGTGGTTGCGGTGGTGATGTTGGTGGTGTTTGGGGTGGGGACGAGTTTGTTCGGCTGAACCTTTTGGGTGTTCTTTTGCGAGGTGGTTTCGCCCTTGTGGGAGGCCTTACCCTTTCGCCGGAGAGGGCCTGTTTCTGGCCTCGCCATCACAGGCTCGTCATTCCGGCGTAGGCCGGAAGGTCGCTCGGTTGTCGCGAGTGCATCGCCAGTCTGGTCTCGCCCCGTGCGGGGCGAGGGTTTCGCTCTCCTGCCGGAGAGCGAGTTACTTCTTCTTGCTTGCCCAAGAAGAAGTAACCAAGAAGAAGGGCCCCCTGCGCGGCGCCCTCCGCAGCCTTCGCTGCTGCGGGTGCGTTGAGGGCTGGCCGGGCTTTTCGACAGGGCATCCTGCCCTGATCGAAAAGGCGGGGACGTCCCTGTCCCCGCCCCGCTTCGCGGGCCTGATCGTCCAGCCCTCACCGCCGCGAAGGGAACCCGGCAGATCAAGAGCATTCGGAGCGTCGCTTCGCTCGCTCTTACTTTGTCATCGGCTCCTTGCCGCGGTACCGCACTTCTCCTTCTCCCCTCCGGGCGACCCGAAGGTAGTCCCCGTGGGAGAGAAGGCGGGATGAGGGGCGGGGCTCGCGACTACGATTCCCCGCCTTTAACAGCCAACCACGCAGCGCTGCTCACCATCCTCACCACCCGGCCGCTTCCTCGTTCGCCTTTCGCACCGCATCGACAAAGCTCTTGAACGGTATGTCGGTGATACCAACCAACCCCACATGCGAGTTCTCGCCATCGAGGATGCGCCCGCTGGCGGGTTGATCGGTGTACTCGAACCAGTGCGCGCCGACGATGTTCGGATCCTGTGCCGCGGCTTGGACATAGCGCGCATAGGCTTCGCCTCGCTGCGCTTCGTTCCATACCGGCACTACGCCTTTGCCGAATGGCCCGCGGTCGTCGGAGCCGAAGTGGAATTCGGTCAGCATCGCCGGCTTTTCCAGCTTCGCCAGCGCGGCCATGTCCACGCCGTGCTGGGGCACGTCGGCGTAGGCGTTGAAGCTGATCACGTCGCAGTAGCGCGCGCAGGCGGCCACCGCTTCGGGTGTGTTCACCGAGAAGCGGGCGCCGAGGAACAGGTGATGGGGGTCGTGCCGGTGCAGCGCTTCGGTGACGATGCGGAAATACTGGTCGGCGTATTGCCGCAGCCATGCACTGTAGTCGGCGGCGATGGCCGGATAGGTTTCGCTGGGCAGCGGCGCCGCGTAGCCGGTCGCATTCATCGCGTCCCATGCCGGAAGCTGGATGCCCCAGGCAGCGGCGAGCTTCGCCGGTTCGCCGTACTTGCGTTTCAGCGCCGCGATGAAGGCCTGCTTGGCGTCGCTGCGCGCCTCGCCGCGCAGCGTGCCCAGCGCGAGCCCCCAGCGGCCCTGCGGTCCGGTGCCGGCCCACGGCAATTCGTTGTCGGCGAAGTAGCCGAGCAGCCAGGGATCGTCGCGCGCCGCGCCGGCAGCCTTCGCCGCGGCCTTCTCCGCTGCCAGGGCGAAGCGCGGATCGAATGGGTCGGGCATGCGGCCCCAATAGTCGTAGCCGCTGGAAACGTTGCCGAACACGCCCGCCACTTCGATGGAACGCGTGTATGCCATGCGGTGCGCGCCGGCGTTCGCCAGCACGTCGTCGCTCCAGTTGCCCACGGTGTTGAAGCCCCAGGCCTGCAGTCGGGCCATGGCGCGCGCACCCCAGGCGGCCTTCCAGTTCGCGCCATCGAGGCGATAGAGGTTGGCGGCGTAGAAATCGAACCAGCGGCCGTGGTTGTAGCCCATGCCCGCGGCCGCGGCCGCATCGGCGCTGCGGTTGTCGCCGCTGCCGTAGAAATCGCGCCATGCGCCCTGGTCCGGCGGCAAGTCCACGAACATCTCTTCGCGTCCCTGCACGTAGCTGCGCTGGTCGGTGGCCACCGCGTTCACGCCGAGCGAGAAGAAGGCATGTCCTTCCGGCGTGACCAGCCGCCAGCGTCCGTCGCGCCGTTCGGCGCGGAACCAGCCAGTGGCAGAGAACGGCTTGAGGTCCAGGCGGCCGCCGTAGCGGTCATGGCGCGTGCGCGCCGTCGTAGCGAGCTCCGCCTGGGCGCGTGCCTGCGCCGCGCGCAGCGCTTCGTCGCTGTCGATCTTCTCCGGCCATTGTCCGCGCGTGTACTGGCCGTAGCGGTCGACGATGGCGGTATATGCATCGCGCCACGCGGCATCGCCCGGCACAGTCTCGACCCGGCCGAACAGCAGGGTCTGCGCGGCGCCCGGCTTGGGCACGCCGATGCGTATCGCGGCGACGCGGTGCAGATCGAGCTGCCCCTCTACGGTGGTCGCCACCAGCAGCCGCTCGCCCCGGGCCTCGTACGGCATCGGCGGACCGACCTGCATGCCCTGCATGCGCGGCGAGACGGCATGCAACGGCACCACGACCGTCTGCGGCGGGCCGGCCGGCACGCCCACGGTCGCGTGCAGCGCCTGCTCCGGCGATGCGCCTTCGATGTCGATGCGCAAGGTCACGGCCCAATCCATGCCGTTCTGTACGCGCAGATGCAGTTCGCCCTGGTCCTGCCAGTCCCACGCGCCGGATGCGGGGGCCGCGCTCAGGCGCGGCGCGTCGGCGGGCTGGAAGACGTAGGCCTGCAGCACCGCGTCGCCATCGCGCACCTGGCGATCGGCGCGGGTCACTTGCGCCAGCGTCGTTCGCGGCGAAGGCTGCGCCAAGTCGGCGCTGAACTTGCCGGCCGCCGCCGGAGCCACGCCCACCCAGGCCATGACCCAGGCCGCACCCCACGCTGCCAACCGATGCCATCGAATCATGCGCGCCTTCCTCGTCGGAAAAGGTGGCAAAAGTATGCAGCCCGCGCGGGTGACGAGGAGCGCCTACGCGCTCAGGTCAGCCCACGGCGCCCGCGCCAGGCGCGCCACGCGTAGTAGACGGGCACGCCCGCCAGTACCAGCAGCAGACTGATGCCGGCATCGCCCGGAGAGTCCAGCGTGGTGGCCGCGATCACGCCCAGCACGGTCAGCACGAACAGCAGCGGCAGCACCGGATAGAACGGCACCCGGTAGGGCGCCGATTCCGCGGCGAAGCGGCGCCGGTACCAGAACAGCGTGGCGATGCCGAAGGCGTGGAACAGCCACTCGCCCACCGTGGTGTAGTTCAGCAGCTGGCCGAAGGTGCCGGACAGCACCAGCACGATAGCCCAGCCGCCCAGCACCGCCAGCGCCACCTGCGGCGCGCGGGTCGTCGCGTCGATGCGGCCCACGGCGCCGAAGAACATGCCGTCCGCGCCCATGGTCTGCAGCACGCGCGCGCCACCGGCGATGGCGATGCTGCAGTAACCGAAGGTGGAACAGGCGATGCCGATGGCCATCACGCGCGCGCCTGCCTCGCCGAACAGCTGGCGCATCAGGTCCGCCGCCGGCGCATGGCTGGCGGCCAGGCCCGCATGGCCGAGGCCTGCCAGGTAGGCGAAGTTCACCAGCAGATAGCACAGCACCACAGTGACCAGGCCCAGCCCCAGCGCGCGCGGCAAGGTGCGCTGCGGTTCGCGCACTTCGCCGGCCAGATCGTTGAGGTAATGGAAGCCGCCGTAGGTGAACAGCACCGGCAGCAAGGCGCCGAGGAAATCCCATGGTCCCGCCTGCCGCGCAGGGTCCGGCCCAAGCACGGTGCCGAGATGCCCGCGCACGAGCACCAGCGCGGCGGCGACCAGCATGGCGATGGCCGCCAGCTTCAGCACCGTGAACAGGTTGAGCATGCGCGAGCCGGCTTTGATGCCGAACAGGTTCACGCCCACGATGAAGGCGATCGCCGCGGCGGCGATGGCGCCCGCCCACTCGGGCGGCAGGCCCAGCGCGGCGCAGAAATAGTCGGCGAAGGTCCGCGCCACCGCGGCAACGCTGCCAGGATAGTTGATCAGCGCCATGGTCCAGCCGAACAGGAACGCCGGCAGCTGGCCGAAGGCTTCGCGCATGTAGATGTAGATGCCGCCCGCCTGCGGGCGCCGTGCGCCCAGCTCCGCGTAGCACAGCACGCCGGCCAGGGTGAGCAGGCCGCCGATCGCCCACAGCAGGAGCAGCTCCCAGCCCGAACCGGTGCGCTCGGCCACCGTGGATGCGCTGCGGAAGATGCCGCCGCCGATGACGCCGCCGATCACGATGGCGGCGGCGTCCCAGGTACCGAGCCGGCGGAGGTAGGAAGAAGAAGTGTCGGTCATGGGGACCGACGATACCCGGGATGGACGCGCGTGTGGTCGGTGACCGGTGGGCTAGGGCGCGGAACGGCCGGAGGCGTGCGCCGTTCCGCGCCGCATGTCAGCCTTCGGCGCGCAGCAGCGCCAGCACAGCCTTGGCCGCCTCCACCGACGAGGCCGGGTTCTGGCCAGTCACCAGGTTGCCGTCGGTGACCGCGTAGGGCTGGAAGTCGGGCTTCTTCGAATACTCGGCGCCATGTTCCTTGAGCATGTCCTCGACCAGGAACGGCACCACGTCGGTCAGGCCCACCGCGGCCTCCTCGCCGTTGGTGAAACCGGTGACGCGCAACCCCTTCACCAGCGGCTCGCCCTTGTGCCGAGTATGGCGGAACACGCCCGGGCCATGGCAGACCGCACCTACCGGCTTGCCGGCGGCATAGGTGCGTTCGATCAGCTCGATCGAAGCCTTGTCCTCCGCCAGGTCCCACAGCGGGCCGTGACCGCCCGGATAGAACACGGCGTCGTACGGCGCCCTGGCCGCCTCGGCCAGCGGCAGCGTGCCGGCCAGCGCGGCCGTGGCCTTCGCGTCGGCGCGGAAACGGCGGGTGGCCTCGGTCTGCGCGTCCGGCGCATCGCTCTTCGGATCGAGCGGCGGCTGGCCGCCCTTGGGCGAGGCCAGCACCACGTCGGCACCGGCGTCCTTGAACACGTAGTACGGCGCGGCGAATTCCTCCAGCCAGAACCCGGTCTTGCGGCCGGTGTTGCCCAGCTGGTCGTGCGACGTCAGCACCATCAGGATCTTCATGGAAACATTCCTCGGGTAAGCACCGCCCATCCTGGCAGGACGGGCGGTAAGCACGCGTGATGTGCGGCGTCCGGGCCGGCATTCAATGGCCGCACTGGCCTTTCGCAGAAATGGGCAGCCAAGATGGAGAATCGGGCAGCCAGGCCGGTTCCGTGCTTAACTCTGGCGGCCCTCCACGCCCGATTCCGTCCGCGCTCCGTTCGTGTCCTCCACCCCGCGCAAGATCATCCACATCGACATGGACGCGTTCTACGCGTCGGTCGAACAGCGCGATGACCCATCGCTGCGCGGCAAGCCGGTGGTGGTGGCCTGGCGTGGTGCGCGTTCGGTCGTGTGCGCGGCGAGCTACGAGGCGCGCAAGTTCGGCGTGCGTTCGGCGATGCCGGCGGTACGCGCCGAGCGGCTGTGCCCGCAGGCGATCTTCGTGCCGCCGGATTTCGGCCGCTACAAGGCGGTGTCGCGGCAGGTGCGCGAAATCTTCGCCCGCCATACCGACCTGATCGAGCCCTTATCGCTGGACGAAGCCTACCTCGATGTCACCGCCGCCAGGACCGCACTCCCTTCCGCCACCGCCACGGCCGAAGCGATCCGCGCTGCGATCCGCGAGGAAACGCAGCTCACGGCGTCCGCGGGTGTGGCGCCGAACAAGTTCCTGGCCAAGATCGCCTCGGATTGGAACAAACCGGACGGCCTGTTCGTGATCCGTCCGCACCAGGTGCTGGAGTTCCTCGCGCCGCTGCCGGTGGGCCGCCTGCCCGGCGTGGGCAAAGTGATGGAGGGCAAGCTCACTGCGATGGGCATCGCCACGGTCGGCGAACTGCGCGCGCTCGCGGCGGCGGATCTCGAACAGCGCTTCGGCCGCTGGGGCCGGCGCCTGCACGAACTCTCGCTGGGCATCGACGATCACGCGGTGGAACCGGACCGCCCTACTCTGCAGGTATCGGCCGAGGACACGTTCGAAAGCGATCTCACGCTGGACGAGCTGGAACCGCACATCCGCCGCCTCGCCGAGAAGACCTGGGCGGCGCACCAGCGCGAGGCCGCGGGCAACCACGGCCGCGTCGCCCGCACCGTGGTGCTGAAGCTAAAGACATCCGACTTCCACACGCTGACGCGCAGCCTCACGCCTTCGGTCCGTCCCGCCTCCGCGGCGGAACTGGCCGACCTCGCCTGCGCGCTGCGCGCCCGCGTCGAGCGCCCGGCGGAAAGCCGCTACCGCCTCGTGGGCGTGGGCCTTTCGGGCTTCGTCGAGCAGGACAGTTTCGTGGCCCAGGGCGACCTGTTCGAGCACGGCTGACCGGGCGCGCGCCACTGCTGCGCTACGCCGGGATCGGCTACGCTGCGCGTCTTCCAGCCTCGCCGGAAACGGATCCATGCATCTCGAACTGCCGAACGTGCGCCTGCACTCGCTGAAGGACTTCGCCAAGCACTACCTGATGATCGTGCTCAGCATCCTCACCGCGCTGGGCCTGGAAGCCTGGATCGAGCGCTCGCATCACGCGCATGCCGCGGAAACCGCCGGCCGGCAGATCCGCGCGGAGATCGAAACCAACCTCAGCGACGTACGCACCTCGATCAAGGCGAACCAGGCACTGATCGCGCCGCTGCGGGCGCTCGGCGAGGTGGTCAGCCAGGACATCCGCGAAGGCGTGCCCGCCGCCGTCATCAACCAGCACATCCAGGCGCGCAAGGCGGACTTCAAGCTGAGCATCAACTGGCCCACGTTCGCCTCGCAGGCCTGGGACGTGGCCGTCGCCAACCAATCGGCCAGCTGGATGGATGGCGCCGAGCTGCGCCACTATTCGGCCGCCTATGCCGACCTGCGCGACGCTTCGAATTGGATCACGCACGACAGCATCATCCTGCTCAACGCGCCGAGCATGGCGGCGCTGCACACGCGGATCGAACTGGGCGCACCGGTCGATCCGCTGGAATTCGTCACCGTGCTGCACCAGATGGTGAATACGTCCGAGGAAACTCAATCGCACCTTCGCCAGCTCGAGAGCCATCTGGTGCACGCGCTGGCGAAGGAAGACGGTGGCGCGGCTCACGGCTGAGCGCGCACCGCAGCGGCTTCAGAGTTCCAGCACCTTGTCCAGGCCGCGGTGAACGCCCGGCGCCAGGCCGGCGACCTTGCGGATCGCCAGCAACGCGCCATCCACATAGGGCTTCGCGCTGCTGCCGGCGTTGTGACGCAGCGCCAGAGTCTGGTCCGGCATGCCGAAGATCACTTCCGCGCCCAGCACGAAGCCCGGCAGCCGCACCGCGTGCACCTGGGCGCCGCCCAGCGTGCCTCCACGCGTTTCGCGCACGCCGTTGGTCTGCTCCAGCGGTACGGTAAGTTCCGGCTGGCGCACTTGGCCGAGACGGCCGGCCAGTTCCCGCACCGTGCCGCTGGGCGCGTCCGGTTTGCCGTCGTAGGCGTAATCGATGATTTCCCAGCTGGGGATGTACTTCGCCGCCTGCTCGGCAAACTTCTGCAGCAGCACCATGGTGAGCGCGAAGTTGCCGCAGGCGAGTACGGCGCGGCCTTTCGCCCGCGCCGCAGCGTCGATCTGCGCGTAGTCCGCGTCGGTCAGGCCGGAGGTACCCACCACGACATGGGCGCCGTGTTCCAGCGCAGCAAGGATATTGGCCTTGGCGCTGTCGGGCTTGGTGTACTCCATGAACACATCCACAGGACGCGCGAGGGCTTCGGCCGCGGTCGCGAAGACCGGCGTATCCAGGCGTCCGTCACCCAGCGCCTGCGCGAGCGTGCTGCCCGCCTGCTTGCGCGAAACCGCGCTGACCAGCTTCAGCCCTTCAGCGCCGGCGATGCCGCGGGCCAGTTCCGAACCGGCCCAGCCGGTGGCGCCCGCCAGGCAGATGTTCAATGACATGAGTACCTCCTGATCGATTCGACAATCCTCACAGTTGCCGCCGCGCGCCACGATTTGCAAGGCCCACCGGCTGCACTGCCGCCCGGTGGTGCCGATCGGCTACGCTCGGCGCCTGCTCCTTCGGGCTGATCGCCATGCACCTCGAATTGCCGAAAATGCCATTGCAGTCGATGAAAGATTTCGCCAAGCACTATCTCATGATCGTGCTGAGCATCCTCACCGCGCTGGGGCTCGAAGCGTGGATCGAGCATACCCACCACCGGCATGCCGCCACCGAGGCCAGCGCGCGTATCGATGCCGAGATCCGGCAGAACCTCGCGGACATCCGCAAGATGCGTGAGCACGATGCGATGCGCCTGCGCGAACTCGAACACCTCAAGGCGGTGCTCAGCGAGGACATCAAGACTCATGCCTCGGACGAGGTCGTTCATCGACACGCGCACGAAGCGGTGCCGGATGGGCTTTATCTCGACTACCGCTGGCCCGTGCTGCGCCGCGAGGCGTGGGACCTCGCGGTGGCCAACCAGTCCGCTGGCTGGATCGACGACGAGCGGCTGCGCAGTTACTCCTCCATCTATGCAGCGCAGGCGACCAGCGCAAGCATCCTCGCCGAAGACATCCCCATGGTGCTCAACGGACCACGCATGGTCGATGCCATGCTCGATTTCGACACCGACGGCTACTCGCCGCGCGAACTCCTGCACGTGGTGAACCAGATGGCGGGCGCCGCGCACGAAGTCGTGGGCATGCTCGATAACCTGACGCAGCGGATCGAAGCCAACCTGCCGGCCAGCCGGCACTCGGCCTGAGCGGCGTAGCTCGCGCTGACCATCTCCTTGGCCGTCGTTTTCTCAAGCATTGGCGCGGGCCATCGTTCGCGCCAGATGAAGCGTTGCGCGCATAGACGGTCTTCGCGCGCCGCGCTTTTTTTCGAATGCACAAATCATTGATCTCCGTGAACGCGGCAGAGCGCACGCGTTCGGCCCCGTATTTTCAGCGCTCATGTCGCATGCGTAGACACGTCCTTCACGCACGCGCCATCGCAGGTGTTTGACGGAACCTCTTTCGATTTGCCTTGCGATCGGCAAATGCATTACGAAGTGCCCCGCGGAGCATTCGCGCCACAGCGCGCCGATGCCTCGCCAAGGGGATGCGTCAACGTTCGACTCACCGCCTGGATGGCGGGAGGCATGCAGCTGCATGAGATCGACCGCCACGTTCTTCGCGTGGCGGCGCAGGTGAGTTGTTGTTGGGGATGACCGGCGCCTGGATGGTCCAGCGCCGAAACCGATAGCTATTCGTATACCAGGGAGAAACCCGATGCGTGCCAGTTTGACTTTGGTTCTGGCGTCCGGCTTGCTTGGCGCCACCAGCTTTTTCGCGGCGCATGCCGCGCAGCCCGCGGATGTTTCCGCACAAGCCTCGACCGAGATCGTCAGCCCCTTGGAAGCCCAGGCCCGAGCGCAGTGGCGCGAGGACATTTCGCACATCGCCACGCCGTCGGAAGGCTGCTTCCACGCCACCTATCCCAGCGTCATCTGGGAACGCACCGCGTGCAAACAGGCGATACCGCGGGTCGCGCCGATGCCGCGCTGGCGCAGCTTCGGTGCCGCGCAGAACGCCGGCAACGGCAATGACTACACCTTGCAGTCGTCCACGCTCATCACCAAGGCCGTGGGCAGCTTCCCGTCGGTGACCGGCGTGACGTCCGAATCCGGCGTGGGCGTGGCGGCGTACGGCGGTGGCGGCATCCTCGGACCGAACGAGTACTCGCTGCAGATCAACTCCAGCTTCGACCACACCACCTCGGCCTGCCGCAACCATTCGGGCTGTACCGTGTGGCAGCAGTTCGTCTATGCGCCGGACTACAGCGTGAACGGCGAAGCGGCCGTATTCATGCAGTACTGGCTGATCGGCTACGGCGGCAGCAGCTGTCCGAGCGGCTTCGGCAGCGACGGCGCAGGCGACTGCTACCGCAACAGCGCGGCCGCGACCGCGCCGGACGTACCGGCCACACAGCTGGGCAACCTGAAGTTGACGGGCACGGTGAGCTCCGGCGGCACGGACACCGTCGTCTTCACCAACGGCACCCAGGCCTACAGCGCCAGCGGAAACGACAGCGTGCTGTACCTGGCGCAGGTATGGGACGTGTCGGAGTTCAACGTGGTCGGCAATGCCGGCGGCTCGGAGGCGAAGTTCAACAGCGGCTCGTCGATCACCGTGAAGGTGGCGGTGAACAACGGTTCGACCAGCGCACCGGCATGCGTCGCCAATTCGGGCAGCACGGGTGAGAGCAACAACCTCAATCTCGGCAGTTGCACCGCCGGAGGCGGTTCGTCGCCGTACATCCAGTTCACGGAATCGAACTGACCCGGCTTCGCCGCGGCATGGCGCCATGAAACGAAAGAGCCCGAGACAAGCTCGGGCTCTTTCGAAGCAGACACGCCAACCGGCCTACTTCCGCTTGGGAATGTACAGATCGGTGATCGTGCCCTCGTACACCTCCGCCGCCATGCCGATCGATTCGCTCAGCGTGGGATGCGGATGGATCGTAAGGCCGATGTCCGCCGCCTCGCTGCCCATCTCGATGGCGTGGGTGACCTCGGCGATCAGGTCGCCGGCATGCGGGCCGACGATGGCGCCGCCGACGATGCGGTGCGTTTCCTCGTCGAACAGCAGCTTGGTAAAGCCTTCGGTGCGGTCGATGCCGATGGCGCGGCCGCTGGCCACCCACGGGAACTTGCCCACGCCGATCTTCAGGCCTTTTTCCTTCGCTTCGCGCTCGGTCACGCCGACCCAGGCGATTTCCGGATCGGTGTACGCCACCGAGGGGATCACGCGCGCATCGAAATGGCTCTTCATGCCGGCGACCACTTCCGCGGCCACGCGCGCCTCGTGGGTGGCCTTGTGCGCCAGCATCGGCTGGCCCACCAGGTCGCCGATGGCGAAGATGTGCGGCACGTTGGTGCGCATCTGCGTGTCGACATTGATGAAGCCGCGCTCGGTCACCGCGACGCCGGCCTTGTCCGCGCCGATCTTGCCGCCGTTCGGCGAACGGCCCACGGAGACCAGCACGCGGTCGAACAGCTTGGTCTCGGGGATGCTCTCGCCTTCGTAGCTGACCTCGATGCCCTTCTTGGTGGCCTTGGCCTCGACCACCTTGGTCTTCAGGTGCACGCCCTTGAGCTTGCCGCCCAGGCGCTTGGCCAGCGGCTTGATCAGGTCGGCGTCGGCGCCGGGGATGATCTGGTCCATGAACTCGACTACGGTCACTTCGCTGCCGAGCGCGGAGTACACGGTGGCCATTTCCAGGCCGATGATGCCGCCGCCTACCACGAGCAGCTTGCCGGGCACGTCCTTCAGTTCCAGCGCGCCGGTGGAATCGACGATGCGGTCGTCGTCCCAGGGGAACGCCGGCAGTTTCACCGACTGCGAACCGGCCGCGATGATGGCGTACTCGAAGCGGATCAGCTTCTTGCCTTCGGCCGTCTCCACTTCCATCTCGTGCGGCGACACGAAGCTGCCCACGCCCTGCACGGTGCGCACCTTGCGCTGCTTGGCCATGCTGGCCAGGCCGCCGGTGAGCTGGCCGACCACCTTGTTCTTGAACGAGCGCAGCTTGTCCAGGTCGAGCTTGGGCTTGCCGAAGCTGACGCCGTGCGCGGCCATCGCCTCCGCCTCATCGATCACGGCGGCGGCATGCAGCAGCGCCTTGGACGGGATGCAGCCCACGTTGAGGCATACGCCGCCGAGCGTCGCGTAGCGTTCCACCAGCACGGTGTCCACGCCCAGGTCGGCGGCGCGGAACGCGGCCGTATAGCCGCCCGGACCGGAGCCGAGCACCACCAGCTTGCACTCGATGTCCGCAGTGCGGCCGCTGGCGCCGGCGGCCTGCGGCGCGGGCGCCTTGGCAGCCGGTGCAGGCGCGGGTGCCGGTGCGGGCGCGGCGGCCTTCGGCGCTTCGGCCTTGGGCGCGGCGGCATCGCCGGACACTTCGAGGATGGCGATGACGGCGCCTTCGGACAGCTCGTCGCCCACCTTCACCTTCAGCTCCTTGATGGTGCCGGCCGCGCTCGACGGGATCTCCATCGTCGCCTTGTCCGACTCCAGCGTGATCAGGCTCTGGTCCTTGGTCACGGTGTCGCCGGCCTTCACCAGCACCTCGATCACCGGCACGTTGTCGTGGCCGCCGATGTCGGGGACTTTCACTTCGATCGTGTTAGCCATGTCGTCGGTTCCTCCCCGTCAGAGCAGCAGGCGGCGGATGTCGCCGAGCTGGGTGGCGAGGAAGGAGGCGAAGCGCGCGGCCAAGGCGCCGTCGATCACGCGGTGGTCGTAGCTCAGCGACAGCGGCAGGATCAGGCGCGGCGCGAATTCCTTGCCGTTCCACACCGGCTTGGTCTGCGCCTTGGAAACGCCCAGGATGGCCACTTCGGGCGCGTTGACGATCGGCGTGAACGCGGTGCCGCCGATGCCGCCCAGCGAGGAGATCGAGAAGCAGCCGCCGGACATGTCGTTCGGGCCGAGCTTCTTCTCGCGCGCCTTCTTGGAGATCTCGCCCAGCTCGACGGCGAGGTCGAGCAGGCCCTTCTTGTCGCAGTCGCGGATCACCGGCACGACCAGGCCGTCCGGCGTGTCCACGGCGATGCCGATGTGGAAGTACTTCTTGAGGATCAGCTTCTCGCCGGTCTCGTCCAGCGAGGCGTTGAACTGCGGGAACTTCTTCAGCGCCGCGACCACCGCCTTGATCTGGAACACCAGCGGGGTGATCTTGAGGTCCTTGTTCTCCTCGCCGAGCTTCTTGCGGAAAGCTTCCAGCTCGGTGATGTCCGCGTCCTCGTGCTGCGTGACGTGCGGGATCATCGCCCAGTTGCGCGCGAGGTTGGCGCCCGAGATCTTCTGGATGCGCGAGAGCGGCTTCTCTTCGATCTCGCCGAACTTGGCGAAGTCGACCTTGGGCCACGGCAGCAGGTTGAGGCCGCCGCCGGCCGGCTGCGCGGCGCCGCTCGGACGCGCGCCTGAGGCCAGCGCGTGCTTGACGTAGGAGGTGACGTCCTCGCGCACGATGCGGCCACCGCGGCCGCTGCCCTTCACCTGGCGGACGTCCACGCCCAGCTCGCGCGCGAAGGCGCGGATCGCCGGGCTGGCGTAGGGTGCGTCGCCCGGCATGACGATGCGCGAATCGAACGGCGGGCGCGCGGTCGGCGCGACGTCGCCCTCCGGCGCGTTGCCCGGCAGGATGCCGCGGCCGCCGATCGGCGCGGGCTTCTCCTCGACCTTGGGCGCCTCGGCCCTGGCAGGAGCGGGGGCCGGCGCAGGCGCAGCGGCCGGAGCGCCATCGGCGCTTTCGATCAGCGCGATGACGGCGCCTTCGGAGAGCTCGTCGCCGACCTTGACCTTCAGTTCCTTGACCACGCCGCCGAACGGTGCCGGCACTTCCATCGTGGCCTTGTCGGATTCCAGGGTGATCAGGCTCTGGTCCTTGGCGACGGCGTCGCCGACCTTCACCAGCACCTCGATCACCGGCACGCCCTCGTGGCCGCCGATATCGGGAACGCGGGCCTCGCGCACGCCGCCGCCGGCAGCGGGGGCCGCCGCCGTGCGGGCGGGCTCGGCGGCCTTGGCGGGAGCAGCGGCGGGCGCCGGGGCCGGCGCGGGAGCGGCCGGCTTGGGCGCGGCGGCCGGGGCGGAAGCCTCGTCAGCCTCGATGATGGCGATCAGGGCGCCCTCGGACACCTCGTCGCCCACCTTGAGCTTCACTTCCTTGACCGTGCCGGCGAACGGCGCGGGCACTTCCATCGTGGCCTTGTCCGACTCCAGGGTTACCAGGCCCTGTTCCTTCGCGACCTTGTCGCCAGGCTTCACCAGCACCTCGATTACCGGGACATTGTCGTGTCCGATATCGGGCACGCGGGCTTCTTTCAGGTCGGCCATGATTTCTCCTGCGGATGGCGATGGCGCAACGCCCGGGGGATGGCGGCGCGCAAGAGCCCAATCATAGCGAAGGCACGCCGGCCCGTCTGGATCGATCTTGGTCGCAGGGGACCATGCGCATACGTATGCAACCCCTTCTCTCCGGGGAGAAGGTGCCGGCCCGGTGGGGATTCGGTTGCGGTCAGTCGGATGGGGGGCGGGCCCGTGGAAACCGGCTTGCCAGGGTGGGGCCCGCTTGCTGTCCGGCTTCTACGGTCCGCCCGGCCCCTCGCCCCCCCGGCCCTCTCCCCGGAGAGGAGAAAGGGATAGAGCGTCAGTCGGGCAGCTTCCCCTGCACGACTCGCAGTTCCCGTTGCGGGAATGGAATGGTGATGCCCTCGGCGTCGAAGCGTTCCTTGATCCGGCGCAGCAGGTCGGTCTGGGTCGCCCAGAAATCGCCGCTGCGTACGAAGGCGCGCACGACCAGGTTGACCGAACTGTCGCCCAGCGACTCGGTCCATACGCCCGGCTCCGGATCGCGCAGGATGCGCTCGTCAGCCGCGAACAGTTCGCTCACCGCTCGCATCGCCTTGCCGATGTCGTCGCCGTAGCCGATGCCCACCTTCAGCTCGAAGCGGCGCGTGCCGCGACGGTTGAAGTTGATGATGGCGTCGGCGCCGATCTTGCCGTTGGGCACCACGGCCTCGCGGTTGTCCGGCAGCACCAGCAGCGTATGCATCAGGTTGATGCTGTCGACCGTGCCGTCGATGCCGCCGGCGTGGATGAAGTCGCCCACGCGGAACGGGCGGAACACGATCAGCAGCACACCCCAGGCGAGATTGCTCAGCGAGCCCTGCAGGGCCAGGCCGATGGCCAGGCCGGCGGTGCTGAGCGCGGCGATCAGCGGCGCGGCCGGCACGCCGGCCTGCTGCAGCGCCATGACCACCAGCAGCACGATCAGGACGCCGTTGATGAGGTTGCGCAGAAAGCCGCTCAGGGTGGGGTCGAACTTCGCGCGCTGCATTGCGCGCTGCGCGAAGTTGGCGACCCGCGCCGCGATCCAGATGCCGATCAGCAGGATCAGCAGCGCGGTACCGATGTTGAGCAGATGCTGGATCGCGTTCTCGGAGAAATGCAGGCGCGCCAGGAAATCGTGCATGGCTCGGAATCCGTCCGGTGGCAACAGACGCGAAGCCTAACAGGCGGCCATGCGCCGCAGACATGCATGCCGCACGAAAGCGCATGAAAAAGCCGCGCCCTGGGGAAGGACGCGGCGGAGGGGGCGGCCCGCGAGGGAGAGGCCCGGAGCGCCCCGGTGGCCCCGCTCAGCGCGAGGCGACGTCCGGTTCCTTCTTGGCCGGCACTTTGTTGTTGTCGTCCTTGTTCCACCGCACCAGTTGCAGCCGCGAGCCATCGGCCAGGCGGAACTGGAACTGCTGCTGCAATCCGTCCAGCGCCTGCAGGCGCGGGCACAAGGCCTGGGCGCGCTGGCTCAGATGATCGGCGCGGACGTTGATTTCCTTGTCGATGGACTTGTCCAGCGAATCGGCACGCGCCTCCAGCGCCGCCACCTTGGCCTTGTCGCCGCTCAGCGCCGCCGACACCGCGCTGCCGGTGACCTTGCCGACCAGGTCGCCGACGGATTCCTGCACGCTGTCGCTCAAGGACTCGCTGATGGCTTCGTGTTTCCACACGCCGCGACCCAGCGAGCCATCGATGTCCGCCAGGGCCTGCGCGCGCCGGCGATCGAGCCTGCCGACCAGCTCGCGGCGCTCGCTCTCGCTTTCCGCGAACGTCATGGTCACCACGCGCATCGCGGCAAAGCCGACTTCCACGCCTTCGCGCGCGATGCCGGCCACTTCCGGCAGCAGGGCGCGCACCTTGTCCTCGTACTGCCGCAGGCGCGCCGCGTCGTCGGTCGAGACGGCGACGTCGCGTCCGTCCACCCGCAGGCGTCCGTCATGCATGAAGACCTGGTTCGGCGCGCCGTCTGCGCGCTCGAAGCGAATGCCGGCGGCATCCACCTGCACGTCGTAGGGCGTCTCGTAGCCGCAGGACTCATGATTGATGTGCAGATCGCGGGCCTGGACCGGCGCGCCGAGCGCCAGGCCCAGGGCGAACGCGACGGGCGCGAATCGGAAACGCATAGACACCTCCCTCGTGGTGCCCCGGCCCCTCAGCCGGGCATGGCGCCACGATGCACCCGGCGCGCTGACCCGACATGGGCCGGCCGTCATGCCGTGCCATCGGTCACATGTGGCGTCGCGCATAGGCAGCGGCCGGCCAAGCGGCTAAGTTGGCGCGCACATCCGCCGTGGGGAGCGAGGCATGAGGGACGGTTGGGACGTGATCGTGATCGGGGCCGGCCTCGCCGGGCTGGTGGCCGCCACCGAGCTGGCCGATGCCGGCCGCCGGGTCCTCGTGCTCGACCAAGAGCCGGAGCAGAGCCTGGGCGGCCAGGCCTTCTGGTCGTTCGGCGGGCTGTTCTTCGTCGATTCGCCGGAGCAGCGCCGCATGGGCGTGCGCGATACGCATGCCTTGGCGCTGGCGGACTGGATGGGCACGGCCGCGTTCGACCGGCCCGAAGACCACTGGCCACGGCGCTGGGCCGAAGCCTATGTGGATTTCGCGGCCGGCGAGAAGCGTGCCTGGCTGCACGGCATGGGCATGCGCTGGTTTCCGGTGGTGGGCTGGGCCGAGCGGGGCGGCCATGGCGCCTACGGGCACGGCAACTCGGTGCCGCGCTTCCACGTCACCTGGGGCACCGGGCCCGGCGTGCTGGAACCGTTCGTGCGGCGCGCCCGCGCCGCCGAGGCGAAGGGGCTGATCGAGTTCGCCTTCCGCCATCGCGTGGACGAACTGCTGGTGGAAGGCGGCGCGGTGGTCGGCGCGCGCGGCGCGGTGCTCGCGGCCGATGGCGTCGAGCGCGGGCGGCCGAGTTCGCGCGAGATCGCAGGCCAGTTCGAGCGGCGCGCGCAGGCGGTCATCGTCGCCTCCGGCGGTATCGGCGCCAACCACGAGCTGGTGCGCCAGCACTGGCCCAGCCGGCTCGGCCCGCCGCCGGCGCACATGCTCTGCGGCGTGCCCGCCCATGTCGACGGCCGCATGCTGGCGATCAGCGAGACCGCCGGAGCGCAGCTGATCAACCGCGACCGCATGTGGCACTACGTGGAAGGCATCGAGAACTGGAACCCGATCTGGCCCGGTCATGCGATCCGCATCCTGCCGGGCCCCTCCCCGTTGTGGCTCGACGCCACCGGCCGCCGCCTGCCCGGCCCGCTGTGGCCTGGCTTCGACACCATGGGCACGCTCGCCCATCTGCGCCGTACGGGCTACGACTACAGCTGGTTCGTGCTCGACCAGCAGATCATCCGGCGCGAATTCGCGCTGTCCGGCTCCGAGCAGAATCCCGACCTCACCAGCAAGAGCTGGCGCCAGGTCGCCAGGCGCGCGATCGGCAAAGGTGCGCCCGCGCCGGTGGAGGCGTTCAAGCGGCACGGCAAGGACTTCATCGTGCGCGAGACGCTCGAGGAACTCGTCGCCGGCATGAATGCGCTAGCGGGCAACGGCCTGCTGGACACCGCGGACCTGCGCCGCGAGATCGAGGCGCGCGACCGCCAGTTCGACAACCCGTA
Organism: Dyella sp. BiH032; assembly: GCF_031954525.1. NCBI lineage: Bacteria > Pseudomonadati > Pseudomonadota > Gammaproteobacteria > Lysobacterales > Rhodanobacteraceae > Dyella > Dyella sp. BiH032. The sequence continues at coordinate 939,800 of NZ_CP134867.1, read as the reverse complement.
CGCCAAGGACGGCCAGGTCATGGCCATCCACAACGCACGCCGCTACCGCGGCGACAAGCTGGTGCGCGTGGCCAAGCCACACCGCATGCTGGACCCGGCGAACGGGCCGCTGATCGCGGTGCGGCTGCATGTCCTCACCCGCAAGACGCTGGGCGGCCTGGAAACCGATCTGCAGGCGCGCGTGCTGGCACCGGACGGACATCCGCTGCCCGGCCTGTACGCCGTGGGCGAAGCCGCCGGCTTCGGCGGCGGCGGCCTGCACGGCTACCGCGCGCTGGAAGGCAGTTTCCTGGGCGGCTGTATCTTCTCCGGACGCGTCGCGGGCCGCGCGGCCGCGGCGGCGGTGGCGTGAACCCGGCGCCGGACATCGTCATCTACGGCACGGGCAGCGTCGGCGGCTATCTCGGTGGCCGCCTGCACGGCCACGCGGCGGTGCGCTTCATCGCGCGGCCGCGCATGGCCGAGACATTGCGTGCCCACGGCATGACGCTCACCGATCTGTATGGCTACCACCGCAAGCTCGACGGCAGCGAGCTCGACGTGAGCACCTCGCCCGCGGCGGCGGCGGCCCCGCTGGTGCTAGTCACGGTGAAGACCGCGGATACGCCACAGGTCGCGTGTGAGCTGTCCGGCGTGCTGCCGCCGGACGGCATCGTGGTCAGTTTCCAGAATGGCCTGGCCAACGCGGACGTCCTGCGCGCCGCCCTGCCCGGCCGCACCGTGCTGGCCGGCATGGTTCCGTTCAACGTGCTGCAGCGCGAGCCGGGCAGCTTCCATCAGGGCTCGGGCGGAGACCTGATGGCGGAGGATCATCCGGCGCTCGAACGCTACCTTGCTGCCTTCGCCGCCGCCGGCCTGCCGTTGCAGCGCCGACGCGACATGCCCGCCGTGCAGCGGGCCAAGCTGCTCTTCAATCTCAACAACGCCATCAATGCGCTCTCCGGCCTGCCGCTGCGCGAAGAGCTGGCGCGCCGCGACTGGCGCCGTTGCCTCGCGCTCGCGCAGCGTGAAGCGCTGGCCGTATTCGCTGCGCTAGGCCTGCCGGTGGCTACGCTCACGCCGCTGCCGACGCGCTGGCTGCCCGCCCTGCTTGCGCTGCCGGACGCGCTGTTCGCGCGCATTGCCTCGCGCATGCTGGCAATCGACCCGCATGCGCGCTCATCCACCTGGGAAGACCTCCGCGCGGGCCGCCGCACCGAAGTCGACGCGCTGCACGGCGCCATCGTCGACCTCGCTGCGAAGGCCGGCCGACACGCGCCGGTCAACGCACGCATCGCGGCACTGGTGCACGCGGCCGAAGCCACGCCGTCCACCTGGACGGCCGCAGAACTGCTGGCGGAACTGCGCCGGGCTCAGTGAGCTTCTTCGCCGGCAAGCTCCTGGCGCAGCGCACGCAATGACTGCGTCTCCCACACGGCAACCACCAACAGCACGGCCGTGGTCAGTGCGGCGATCCAGAACACGGACAGCAGGAAAGCCGGCGCGACGAGAAAGGCCAGCAGCACCAGCCCCACCAGGTGGGACAAGGGAAAGTGCAGGCCGTTGACCGCCGACTTGAACAGCGCATTGCCCAACAGATAGAGCATCGGCCCGCCGATCAGCACCGCGACGGAAGCCATGTCCCCGCGGGCGTGCGGATGACTGAGGCTCAACTCGTCGCCCACCGCGCTCACGATGATGCCGGCGACGATCGGCAGGTGCAGGTACGTATAGGCCAGGCGCGCGGTGCGCCCTGGGTCCGCGGCATGGCGGATGGCGCGGCTGCCGCGCTCGGCGCCCAGGTCGAAATAGATCCACCACATCGCCACGCAGCCCAGGAAGGCCGCGATGAAAGCGGGCGCCGCCTCGCCGATGGCGTGGGACGCGGCGAAGCTTGATCCGGTGACCACCAGCGATTCGCCCAGCGCGATGATCACGAACAGGCTGCAGCGTTCGGCGAAATGGCCGCCCTCCACGTTCCAGTCGGCCGTGGTGGAGCGGCCCAGCCCGGGCACGTAGAAGTAAGCCGCCGGCCCCAGGTACTCGATGCCGAGGGCGACGATCCACCAGAGGAACCGCGTCGCGCCGTCCTGCCACGCGCCGGTGAGCCAGCACGCGCCGGTCACGGCCAGCCAGAGCAGGATGCGGGTGAAGTTGCGCCGTTGCGCGGCGGTACCGCCAAACCGCAATGCCCACACCATGAACGCCGAACGGCCCACCTGCATCGACACGTAGGCGGCGGCAAACAGCACACCGCGCGCTTCGAACGCCTCCGGCAGCGCAACGGAAAGCAGCAGTCCGGCGAAGGTCAGCGCCAGCATCAGGGCGCGCACGGCGATGCGGTCCGGATCCAGCCAGTTGGTGACCCAGCCGGTGAAGATCCATACCCACCACAGGGCGAGGAAGAGCAACAGCACCTGGACGGCGCCGGGCAGGCTCAGGTCGTGCAGCAGCGTGTGCGAAAGCTGGGTGACGCCGTAGACGAACACCAGGTCGAAGAACAGCTCGATGTTGGTGACCTTGCCGTGACCGCCGGCGACCCGCTCGCGCAGGAGGCGCGGCGGTGCGGCGGGCGGCGTGGGAGCGAAGGTGTCGGACATGGACGGAATTCCTTGGAAACGATCGGTCTGTGGCATGGCCTGCCGCCCGCGACCATGGCATCCGGCACCGTCCACGTCATTCGATGCGGGCTACCCGGCCCTGCACCAGAACGATCGTGACGGTACGGGCGCCACGCCGGTATTGCCAGCGCTCGCCCGCATCCGTTTCGGCCTTGCCGGGCTGGCGACGGCGGTCGGCCTTGCCACGGCGCTTGCCCTTGGTCCGGGCGCCTTCTTGCTTCGCCGCCGCGCGGTGCACGGGCTGGCCGAGCAGTTCGATCACCTGTGCCGCGGTATCGCCGGTGGCGAGCACCCGGCTGCCGACGCGCAGCGTATCCGCTTGTGCCGGCGCCGACAGCAATGCGCATAGCGCCAGGCTGGTCCAGATCCGCATCGCTTTCTCCTTTCGATGTGCCAGCGCACTTGAAGGAAGAAAGTTAGACGCCGGCGGGCGAACGACGGCAGCGGCGGACGCCGTGGCGACGCGTAGGATCGCGCCGCCGCGGCATGTACGTCAGCGGCGCTGTTCCTCGATGGAGCCGACCTTGCCGCCCACGATGGTGATCGTGGCGATGCGCCCGTCCTCGCGCTGGTACTGCCAGCGCTCGCCGACATATCCGCCGTGTTCGCTCTCGATGGGTTCCTTGAACGACGGTTCGCCGAGCAACTGGATGGCGCGCGAGGCGCTTTCGCCGACGCTGAGCACCTGGCTGCCGACGCGCATCGTGCTGGAGGCGTGGGCGGCGACGCTGGCGAGCAGGAGAGCGGATAACAGTAGGCGGCGCATGGGAGACTCCTTTCCTGGGGTCGGTGCGGTGCGGTGCGGTGATGCTCAGAAGCCCGAGCCGGGCTGGGCGAGATAATGCGCCTCTTCAGGCGTGGAAGTCCTACCCAGCACGGTATTGCGATGCGGGAAACGGCCGAAGCGCTCGATTACGGCACCATGGCGCCGGGCGTAATCGACGTAGTTGGCGTAGAGCGGCACATCGGGGTGCGCGAGGTGCAGCTTGCCGAACAGATCGAGGCAGCGCTCCTGCAGGGACGCGTCCTCCGCGTGTTCCAGCGGGAGATATGCGAAAGCCCGCCAGTGCGGCGGCAATGCCTGGTCGAAACCCTGGTCGAGGCCATGCAGGGCGAGCTGCTGCGCGCGGGCATCGCAGTCGAACGCGCGCCGGTCGCCGCGATAGAGATTGCGGCTGAACTGGTCCAGCACAATCAGCAGCGCGAGCCAGCCCTGCGGCTGCGCGGCCCAGGCGTCGAGCTCACCGCGCGCAGCGCGCTCGTGCAGCGCGCCGAAGCGCGCGCGGATGGCGGCATCGAACGCGTCGTCGCGCTCGAACCAGAAAGCCTCGTGGGTGGGGTCGAACCAGAAATCCAGCACTTCCTGCGCGTTGGACATGGATATCGCTCAACCGTGGGTGGTACCGGCCAGGCAATGCATGTCCCGGTGCATGCCGTAGAGCCGGTCGAGCTGCCGGTTCAGGCCGGCCTCGGTGCGGCGGCCCGTGCGTTGCACGCGCCGTTCGAAACTATGCAGGAGACCGCATTCGTGCCGCGCCAGGCATTGTACCCAGGCGGCATCGCGGTGCCCGGCGAAGCGCGTGGACACGTCGGCAGCCAAGGTGCGCAGCGATCCGGCCAGCGTGCCCCGTTCGGCCGGCGTGCCGCCGTCCGCCCGCACCTGCGCCTGAAGATCCCCGATCAGCGAATCGAGCGTCTCCAGGTTTTCGAACAGCAGAATCTGCAGGGCCGGATCGCGCACCCGCTCGAGTGCCCGGCGATGCAGCCCGCGATCGTCGATGCCGCGGCGGATCAGGGCATTGAACAGCGTTTGGTCGAGATGCGACACGGCGACCGCCTCCGGGCGGTTCGAACAGCTGCAGGTGGAGCGGTAGGGAAACGTGTGGATATGCTCGGGCCCAGCGTCTTAGCGAAGCATTAATTCCCGCGCGGCGCCCGCCATCCGCTCAGCTACGGTTCGCTGTCGTCACTGCGCGATCTGCACAAGGTTCAAAGCTTGTCCGCCCCCGCCGCGCACCCCTTGCTGCAATTCGGCCAGTTGGCGAATGGAGGGACACAAAGCCTGGATCTCCGGGCGCAGGGCCTGCATGCGCCGCTCCAGCCGCGGCCGCAGTTGCGTGGCGAGGTCCGAGGCGCGGTCGCGCAGGCTGGCGGCAGCCTGCATGTCGCCGCTCATCGCGGCCTGGATCGCCTGCTGTCCCAGGTCGCCGGCCAGTACCGGGAGCAGGTCGCCGGCCACCTGGTTGGCGTACTGCTCGGCCAGGTCGCCCTGCCAGTCGCGGGTGCTGTTGCTGGCGTCGATGCGCTGCTTCAGTTCCGCCACGCGGGCGTCCAGGCGCCGATTAAGCTCCGTCATGGTGTCCGCGCCCAGTCCCAGGTTGCCCGCCTCGGCGCGTACGGCCTGCGCCAGCATGTCCGCGCCATGGCGGGCCACCGCCTTGGCGCGGGGCGCGAGCGCCCGCAGTTCGCGTTCGAACAGGGCCAGGCGGTCCTGGTCCTCGGCCTTCAGCGCGACCGGCGTGCCGTCGGTACGCAGGTTGCCGTCGTGCAGCTCCACGTGGAAAGGCGCCGGCTGGGGGCGGTCGAACAGCAGCTGCGAAGGCTGCAGCGTCAGGTCGTAGCTGCTGCTGGCCTGGCACGTGGTAGCCAGGTCCTGCGCGCGCAGGCCGGCGCTGGCGAAGCTCAGCGATGCGGCGACCAGCAGCAGGGGAAGGGAATGACGGCGATGCATGCGGCTTGACCGGAAACAGGGAAGCGCAGCGATAGCGCCCTTGCGGACAACCCGGGCTGAACCCGGGCTTCCGCGGGCTCAGTGGCGGCGTTTGTGGAACTGGGCGGCGACCGCCGGCCGGCCGAGCGTCCAGGCCAGCCACAGCAGTACCGGCACGGCCACCACGCGGATACCCATCACCAGCTGGTACATGCGGCGGGCGCGCTCGACCATCATCACCCCCACCTCGCCCACCTGCGGGTTGGCCAAGGCCGCTTGCCGCGCCAGTTCGAAGCGGTCGCGGTCCAGCCACATCTGCACGCCGGCATAAGCCGCCCAACAGGCCAGCAGCACCGCCACCGCCTGCATGGTGGGGCGTGCCCATTCCTGTCGCAGCGCGCAGCCGGCGCAGACCACGATCACGGCCAGCGACGCGGCGAGATAGCCGTAGAACCCGAATCGCAGGTATTGCACGCCGCCGTATGCGGCCAACAGCAGCAGCAGCCATACGGCCACCGGCCATGCGGCGAACGCCCGGGCAGAACCCGCCGCGCCGGAACGCACCTTCAACAGCATCAGGACGAACCCTTGGACGACGACAGGGTCGAGAGATCCGATTGCACCTGGGCGGAATTCTTTTCCGGGTCCACGTCCTGGTAGACCTTCGCCACCTTGCCGTCCGGATCGATCAGGAAGGTGGTGCGCTTCGCGTAATGCATGCCCATCTTGGAAGTGAGAACGCCATAGGCAGCGGCCACCTTCTGGTCGCTGTCAGCGAGCAGCGGGAACGGCACGTGGTACTTGGCGGCGAAATCGGCATGCGACTTCACGTCGTCCAGGCTGACGCCGACCACCATGGCGCCGGCCTGGCGCAGCTTGGCGACGTCGTCGCGGAACGTGCACACCTGGGTGGTGCAGCCCGGGGTGAAATCTTTCGGATAGAAATACAGCACCAGCCAGTGGCCACGGAAATCGGCCGGCGTGTGCCATTTGCCGTTCTGGTCCTGCAGGCGGAAATCGGGGGCGGCCTGCCCCACTTCCGGCAACGCCGAAGGCGTGTCGGCGGCAAACGCCGGGGCGATCAGCCCGACGACAAGAAGCAGCGCGAACAGCAGAAAGTTACGGCGCATGACGGCACTCCGGGGGAAGGGGAAACAGGCGGAGTGTACGCGCACCGGCAAGAAGAAGGGCGCCCAGGGGCGCCCTTCCGAGACCAGCGACCATCGCCGCTTACGGGCGGGAAATGGTGAACTTGCCCACCGACACGCCAAGGTTGACGCCTTCGCCCGTGCCCGCCAATGCAAGCGACGTGGTGCCCTTGGTCAGCACCTGCGCCTGGCCGCTCTTGACCACGCCTGCTTCGGCGCCCGCCTGCACGTAATCACCGAAGACATCGTCGATCGAACGCACATGGCTGATGTCGCCCTTGCCATTGTCGATGCGGTACTTGCCGGCGGTCAGGCCGCCGCCTTCGACGTTGATCTTGACGTTGGCCTTCTGGCCGTTGTCGCACGTGACGGTGCCGGTACCTTCGGCGTGCTTGTAGATGATCGACCAGCCGGAAAGATTGAACCGCATCTTGCAGTCCACGTTCGCATCGGCGGCCCGCGCGCTTCCCGTGGCGGCCATGCCGCCCGCCATCGCCAGCACCAGCGCCATCATTCCCATCGAACGCTTGATCATGTCGTTCTCCTTCATCGGTAGGGTCAGTGCCCGGAATCATGGTAGGCGCGCTTGCTGAACGCGCCGGAAAAACCGGGCGGGGCATTCAGATTTGGGCAATCCCCGTGATAGCAGCGTGCAAGAACGGCGAGGGTTTTGATGTGCCGCTAACAAAGGCACGCGCAGACTTGTCGCCACCGACACGGATAAGGGAGCCGCCATGAAAACCCGGACCGCACTCGCCTTTGGCCTGACGTGCCTGCTGTTCGCGGGCCATCCGCTGTTCGCCCAGACCTCCGGCACCACCCATCACCGCACGCGTACCGTCTGCGAAAACGTCACCGTGCAGGACCAGCCCAAGGACAAGAACCAGATCACCGGCATGCTCGTCGGCGGTGCCGCGGGCGGCCTGCTCGGCAACCAGGTCGGCGGCGGCAAGGGCCGCACCTTGGCGACGGTCGCCGGCGCCGTCGGCGGCGGTTATGCGGGCAAGAAGATCCAGGAGAACCAGCAGGCCAAGCACACGCACGTGGAACGTCGCTGCCGCGAGGTTGCCTACTGATCGTTTCCGGCAAGACCTCGGCTCGACGTGCACCCATGCGCTGACCGACGTTCCGGCCACAGGCCAAAGGGGGAGCGATGCTCGCTTATTCGCTGGTCGGCTATGACGGTTCCGCGTCGTCGCAGCGCGCCTTCCGTTTCGCTATCGCCCTCGCGCGCGCCTGCGGCGGGCGCGTGCGCGTGGTCACCGCGGTGAAGCTGATCGAGGGCGCCGCCGATACCTGCGCTCTCGTCATGGCCGACTCCGGCGCGCGCCGCGCCGGCGAGCTTCTGGCCGAACTGCGCGATATCGAACCGGAGGCCGAAAGTTTGTTCGATGTGGAGGTGATGCCGGGCAGCCCGGGCGATGTCCTGCTGGAAGAGGTGCGCCAGCACCGCATCGACCATATCGTCATCGGCCATACCGAGCGCGGCGCCCTGGCTCGCTGGCTGCTGGGCTCGGTGTCGAGCGACGTGCTGGCGCGCTCGCACGTGCCGGTGACCGTGGTGCGCTGAGCCGCGGCAGGCCGAGTGGGCTGGGATTAATCACCCGGCCCGGTCTCGTCGTATGCTGTTGTCATATAACAGTCATGCCAGGCCGGCGCGCGTGCCCCGCAGCGGATGGCCAGGCCCGCACAGGAAATGCCGCGTGAGCTACAACACCTCCTTGCCCTGGACCTTGGAAAGCCTGGACCTGGACCGCATCGAGCTCGACCGCGTCCGCCACAACGAAGACCTCTTCTTCCTGCTGTGCAGCGCCTCCTTCGTGGAGAGCGGCTCCGACCTGTACACCCATAACCTGGTCGATCACTTCGCCGGCGACGAAACCTTGCAGACCTGGCTCAGCCAGCACTGGGAGCACGAGGAACTGCAGCACGGCCGCGCCCTGGCCGCCTACGTGCGGAAGGTGTGGCCGGAATTCGACTGGGAGCGCGGCTTCAAATCCTTCTGGGACGAGTACGGCGCGGTGTGCACCGCCGACGAGCTCGAGCCCAGCCGCGGCCTGGAGCTGGCCGCGCGCTGCGTGGTGGAGACCGGCACCGCCAGCCTCTACCGCGCGCTCAACGACATCACCGACGAGCCGGTGCTCAAGCAGCTGACCAACCACATCAAGAGCGACGAAGTGCGCCACTTCAAGCACTTCTACCAGCACTTCCGGCTGTACCGCGAAAAGGAAGGCTTCGGCCGCTACAAGGTGTTCCGCGCGATCCTGCGGCGCGTCAACGAGATCAAGAGCGAAGACAGCGACATCGCGCTGCGCCATGTCTTCAACCAGTGCTACCCGCAGCACAAGGACAACCCGGCGGAGTTCAAGCGCATCACCGGGCGCGCGCAGGCGCTGCTCCGCCGCAACATTCCCGCCGAGATGACGGTGAAGATGCTGCTCAAGCCGCTGGACCTGCCGCCGCGGCTGCAGGACATGGTGGAAAAACCGCTGGCGAAGATGGCGGAGAAGCTGTTCCTCAACTGATCCCGCTGAAACGTCACCCCGGCCTGCGCCGGAACGACGATAAAACGGGCCTGCTCAGCGGCGCCCGGCTTCCAGCTCCCGCTCGCGCTCTTTCGTCTCGCCTTCAGGCCAGTGGTACCAATCTTCGTGCGGCGAAAACTGCCGGCACGCAAGACAGGCCGTGATTTGCCAGCGATAGCTGCAACCGGGGCAGACGCCGCCGGTCCAGAACGTGTTCCACACCGTGCCGCAGCCGCCCATGCCTGGCGAGCACTCCCAACGGCTGTCGCCTAGCGGACGCCAGGCGCACTGTGGACAGAAAATCTGCGGCTCGTTCACGGCGCGGGCTTGCCGGCATCGGCCGGCCGGTCTGCGGCCTGGATCTTGCGCTGCTCATGCTCCACCGACTTGAGCTTGGCCAGGTCCACCGGGCGTATCTCGCCGATCGTGCAAGGGATGTCGCCCCTGCCGGTCAGCACGCGGTCGAAGCGCACCTGCACCTCGTTCAAATTGGACGTGAGCCCGATGGTGTTGGTGAATTCCAGGTCCGGGCACGGACCCATCACGGTGACCAGGTAGGCCTCGCTGGGCCGCGTGTAGATCGCCAGTTGGCTACGGCCGAGCGGCTCCCAGGAGTAGAGCTCGAAGAAACGGAAACTGCGCACCGGCTCCTTGGCGGCGGCGGCGTAGGCGGCCTGGCGTGCGCTCACGCGCTCGGCATAAGGCACGCTGGAACAGGCCGCCACGGCCAAGGAAGCGATGGCGGCGAGGTAAAGACGCTTGGCGAACATGGCATGTCCTCCGTGGAGGGGAGACCCGCATCGGAACGCGCATCGCCGTTCGCGGTGCACGGCGCCTTACTTCTTCTTGGCGTTGCCCTTGCCCACCGGCTGCCATTTGTCGGGATCGAAGCCGCCCACCTCGTACACCAGCGTGAGCTTCTTCTCGCCGTCCTGCATGGTGACGTCGATAGAGATTTTCTTCGCCTTCTGCAGCATCGCGATGAAAGCCTTGTCGTCGCGGATCATCAGCGCCGGCTCGCCGGTGCTGGGCGCGAAGGCCTTGATGCCGGTGTCCTTGCCGTCCACCACGGTCTTGAGCGTGCAGTTGCCCTTGCACACGAAGCCGTGCTCGCCGCTGGCATAGAGGAAGGCGTTCTGGCCCCACTCGGTATGCCGGCGCAGCACCAGGCGCACGCGATCATTGCCGGAAGGCTGGCTGCTGTAGATGGTGGCGGTGGACTGCGTGCCGCCGGCCATCGGCGATACCTGGTACAGCCACAGGCCCTGCAGCCGGTTCTTCTCGCTGGTTTCCTTCCAGCGTTTCTCGATCTCCGGCAGCGTCTGCTGCACTTCCTTGGCAGCCGCGCTGTCCGGATAGCGGCTGACGATCTCCTTGCCCATCGAGGTCGCCATCTCGTCGTTGTGGATGCGCAGGAGCTGGCGATAGGTGTCCAGCTTGGTGGCAGCCTCGTCGGCCTGGGCCTGGGCGGGCGCCTGGGCCGGCGCTCCCGCCTGGTCGCCCGACTGGGAACAGCCGGCGAGAACGAAGAGAGCGGCCAGGGCGGCGGGACGAAGGCGCGGCAGGTTCATCGGCGGTATCCGTGCGGGAAAGGCGCCTAAGAGTGGAACGGGCGGCGGGGCCGCGCAACCGCTCAGGCGCCGGCCGGCACTTCGCCGAAACGCTCGCGCAGTTGCGCGCGGTAGCGCCGGCTGCATGGCACTACCACGCCGTCGCGCATCCGCAGGCGCGCTTCGCCGGCGTCGAGCGGCTCGATCTCGGCCAGGTAGTCGAGGTTCACCACGTAGCTGCGATGCACCCGCACGAAGCGGCGCGTGTCCAGGCGTTCCTCGATACCGGCCATGGTGCTGCGCAGCGGATAGTCGCGGCCGCGCACGTGCAGGTTCACGTAGTTGCCCGACGCCTGCAGCCACTCGATTTCGCTGGCATTGATCAGGAACTCCTTGCCCAGCTTGCGCACCAGGAAGCGCTCGGGCCTTTCCACCGGTTCCACCGGCGGGCCTTCGTCGGGCTCGGCCAGCAGGCGTGCCTCGCCCTGCCAGCGCATCAGCCACAGCCGGGACAGGCTGACCAGGGCGATGATCAGGAAATAGCTGCGCACGTCCTTGAGATACTCGTAGCCGAAGTTCGGCCACCAAGCGCCGAAGCGGTAGTGCTCGCCTAACGCCGCATAAGCCAGCTTGCGCAGGGCGACCATGCCGCCCACGTGGAGCAGGCTGAACGGCACGCTGGCCAGCAGGTGCCAGGGCAGACTGGCGCGCCAGCTGTCGAGCCGGAACGGCCAGCGCCACTCCACCGCCAGTACGGCGGGGATCAGTACCAAGGTCAGCAGGCCGCTGCTCCATTCCCAGGTCCACGGTTCCCAAGCCGGGATGCGCGGGTTGTCCATCCGCGCCACGATGCTGTTGAACACTGTGTTGAGCAGGGTGACCAGTACCCAGAACGCCGTTCCGAGCGGCCGGCGCCAACGCTGGAAGTCCTGGTAGTCGAGGCCGGGCCGGGTTTGCATGGCCGGCATTCTACGGGGGCCGCGGCTCGTCCCGGCGGTCCGCCATCCGTCCCTGGCACCCCGCGATCAGTCACCTGGCGCTGGGATGCGTGCCGGAAGCGGCACAGCATGCGGGGCATCCGGCGCCGCGCGCCTTCCACGAGCCTCTACCCATGAAACGCCGCGACCTGCTCAAAGCCTCTCTCGCCCTCCCGCTGCTGCCATTGGCGTGGCGCGCCGGTGCCGCCGTCGCGGGGACGCCAGCCGGCGCGAACAGCGCGCTCGCCGGGCTGCGGACGTTTCACCGCGTCCGCCCCGGCCAGCCCGGTTGGCCGGCGCCGGCGCGGTGGGACGAATTACGGCGGCAGGTGGGTGGCCGCCTGCTGCAACCGCGTTCGCCGTTCGCCGCATGTCCTTCGGCGGCCTGCGACGAGGCCGTGCGCCTGCTGGACAACCCGTTCGCCCTCGGCGACGACCCGGCCCTTACCCAGACCAGCGGCTGGGCCGATGCCTGGGTATCCCAACCCAGCGCTTACGCGGTGGCCGCCGAAAGCCCGGCCGACGTGGCGGCCGCGGTCGACTTCGCCCGCCAGCATCGCCTGCGCCTGGTGGTGAAGGGCGGCGGCCACAGCTACCAGGGCACCTCGGAGGCGCCGGACTCGCTTTTGGTGTGGACTCGCCACATGAACCAGATCACCCTCCACGACGCCTTCGTGCCCCGCGGAGGCGAGGCGCGTGCGCAGCCGGTGCCGGCGGTGAGCGTGCAGGCCGGCGCGATGTGGATCGACGCCTATCACGCGGTCACCACCCAGGCCCGGCGGTACGTGCAAGGCGGCGGCTGCGCCACCGTCGGCGTGGCCGGGCTGGTTCAGAGCGGCGGCTTCGGCAGCTTCTCCAAAGGCTTCGGCAGCGCGGCCGGTAACCTGCTGGAGGCGGAAGTCGTCACCGCCGACGGCAAGGTGCGCGTGGTAAACGCCTATAAAGACCCGGAACTGTTCTGGGGCATCAAAGGGGGCGGTGGCGGCAGCCTGGGCATGGTGACGCGGCTGACCTTGCGCACCTTCGACCTGCCGGAGTTCTTCGGCGCGGTGATGGGGCGCATCAAGGCTGCTTCGCGCGAAGCGTTCCGCGCATTGATCGGCCAGTTCGTGTCGTTCTACCGCGAAGCGCTGTTCAACCCGCACTGGGGCGAGCAGGTGGCCTTCCGCGACGGCGACACGCTGAAGCTGTCGATGGTGTTCCAAGGCCTTACGCAGGAACAGGCACAGCAGACTTGGGCACCCTTCCTCGCCTGGATCAAGGCACGCCCCGAATACAGCCTCGCCGAGCCGATCCAGACCATCGCCTTGCCTGCCCGCCATTTCTGGGACGCGGCGTACTTTCGCGAGCATGCGCCGCAGTACATCGTTTCGGATGATCGGCCCGGTACTCCGGCGCACCATATGATCTGGCGCGGCGATCACGACCAGGTGGGCTGGTTCATCCATGCCTACCAGTCGGCCTGGATGCCGGCCGCGCTTCTGCAACCAGCGCGGCAAGACGCGCTCGCCGGTGCCCTGTTCGCGGCTTCGCAGCACTTCGACTATGCGCTGCATTTCAACAAGGGTCTCGCAGGAGCGCCAGCCGACGCGATCGAACGGGCGCGCGATACGGCGACGAACCCGGACCTGCTCGAAGCCTTTGCGCTGGCGATCTGTGCCGATGGCGGCGAGCCGGCGTTCGCCGGCCTGCCGGGGCGCAGCCCGGACCTGGCCGGGGCGCGCCGGCAGGCGCAGAAGATCGACCAAGCCATGCAGGCCCTGCTGAAGGTCGCGCCGGATGCGGGTTCGTATGTCTCGGAGAGCGACTACTTCCTGCGCGATTGGCAGCAGCGCTTCTGGGGCTCCAACTATCCGCGGCTGGCGGCGGCCAAGCGCCGCTATGACCCGGAGGGGCTGTTCTTCGTACGCCACGGGGTGGGCAGCGAAGCATGGAGCGAGGACGGATTCACGCGCCGGGCCTAGGTGCTCTTGGACGGCGCCGGGGAGAAGCCGATCGCCACGCGCTCTAGCACTCGCTCCCCATGGTGGAATCCAGGTGCTCGACGCGAGCGATATCGTCCAGCCAGACCCAGCGGTGCCAGTCCGGCCTGTCCGGACGCTCCAGGCGGACCTCGCCGTTGATGCCCTCCTGCGCCTCGGCGTTCTGGTAGAGCTGCACGTTCGGGCGCTCCACGATGATGCCCTCGCAGGTGGCGCCGTCCTTCAGCAGCAGGCGCACGTGGCCATTGGTGGGCAATTCGCGCACCAGCGCCTCGAGGGCCTGGATGGCGTTCGAGTCCGTATACACGTGTTCGGCGGATCGGCCCATGCGGCATTTCTCCACGGTAGAACCCGTCGACACGCTAGCCAATGCGGCGGCAATACCGGGTCAAATCGGAGGCATGGCGGCGTAAAGCACGTCTGCGTGTTGCCGGGCCTGCGCGGCACCGGATAATGCGCGCTCCCCGAGAAGGACCGCCATGTCGACCTCGAGCACGGCCGCGCAGCTGCGGCAGCATCCCGCCTTCGTCCAGTTCTGGTTCGCGCGCATCGCCTCCGGCTTCGGTTTCCAAATGCTCTCGGTCGCCGTGGGCTGGCAGATCTATGAGATCACCGGGCGCGCGCTCGATCTCGGCCTGATCGGCCTGGTGCAGTTCTTTCCATCGGTGCTGCTGGCCTTGCCCGCCGGGCACGTGGCCGACCAGTTCGAACGGCGCCGTATTGTGCTGCTCGGCCAGATCGTGGATCTCCTGGCCATCGGGGTGCTCGCCGCATTGAGCCTGTTCCACGCCGCGCACGAGACCGGCATCCTCGCGCTGGTGTTCGTCATCGGCGTGGCGAAGGCCTTCGAGTTTCCAGCCATGCAATCCATGCTGCCGGCGTTGGTGCCCCCGGAGATCCTGGGGCGCGCGATGGCAGTGAACGCCTCCGCCGGCCAGGCGGCGATGATCATGGGCCCGGCGCTCGGCGGCCTGCTTTATGTCGCCGGTCCGGGCGTGGTGTACACGGTGTGCGCTCTGCTCTATCTCGGCTCGGTGGTTCTGATGAGCCGGCTTCGCTACGAACAAGCGCAACCGAAACGCGAGCCGGCCACCCTCAAGACGCTGTTCGCCGGCGTGCATTTCATCCGCGCACGGCCGGACGTGCTGGGCGTGATCTCGCTGGACCTGTTCGCCGTGCTGCTCGGCGGCGCCACGGCCCTGCTGCCGATCTTCGCCAAGGACGTGCTGCACACTGGCCCCTGGGGCCTGGGCCTGCTGCGCGCCGCGCCGGCGGTAGGCGCGCTGCTGATGTCGCTGTGGCTGGCACGGCACAACATGGAGCGTCGCGTCGGCACCCTCATGTTCGCTTCGGTGGCCGGTTTCGGCGTGGCGACGCTCGTGTTCGCCTTGTCCACCCGGCTATGGCTGTCGTTGGCGGCGCTGTTCGCGCTGGGCGCGTTCGACATGGTGAGCATGGTGATCCGCGGTGCGCTGGTACAGCTGGATACGCCGGACGACATGCGCGGCCGCGTCAGTGCGGTGAACGCGATCTTCATCAATACCTCCAACCAGCTCGGCGAGTTCGAATCCGGCCTGCTCGCGGCCTGGGCAGGCGCGATCAACGCCACCCTGATCGGCGGCATCGGCACCTTGGTCGTCGTAGGCCTGTGGATGTGGATGTTCCCCAGCCTGCGCCGGCGCCAGCGCCTGCATGCGGAGCCGGACGAGCTGAGCCAGCCCGCCGCGGATACGCTGTAACGGCGGCAGATATCGATCTGGCCGCTCATGACGGTTGCGGCCGCGCCGACCATCGAGCTGCGCCGGTCTTCCACCAAGCCGGCCTTCCATCAAGCAAGGCGAAGCCATGATCACCGTGCACCATCTCAACCACTCCCGCTCCCAGCGCATCCTGTGGCTGCTCGAGGAGCTCGGCCTGCCGTACGAGATCAGGCGCTACGAGCGCGACCCACGGACCTTGCTGGCGCCGCCGGAACTGCGCCAGGTGCATCCGTTGGGCAAGTCACCGGTGATCACCGACGGCGAGCTGACCCTGGCCGAGTCCGGCGCGATCGTCGAGTACCTCGCCGACCGCTACGGCGAGGGGCGCCTGCTGCCCGCGCCGGGCACCCGCGACCGCCTGCGCTGCACTTACTGGCTGCATTACGCCGAGGGCTCGGCCATGCCACCGCTGCTGCTGAAGCTGGTGTTCTCCCGCTTGGCGAAGAGTCCGGCGCCGTTCTTCGTCCGCCCGCTGTTGCGGAGCATCGCGGCGAAGACCCAGCGGGTGTTCGTGGACCCGCAACTGAAGACCCACCTCGAATATCTGGAGGGCGCGCTGGCGGAATCCCCCTGGTTCGGCGGCGACCGGTTCACGGCCGCGGACATCCAGATGAGCTTCCCGCTCGAAGCCGCCGCTTCCCGCGCCGGCCTGACCGAGGCCGCGTATCCCCGCTTGTGGGGCTTTCTCCAGCGCATCCACGCCCGGCCTGCCTACCGGCGCGCACTGGAGCAAGGCGGCCCCTATGGCGTGGTGGAATGAGGCACGGCAGACCAGGACGGGTCGTCATAGCTGAACCTTTACAGCGCTGTTTACGCACCGCTCACGATGGCGCTGGCATGGTCTGAGATCTGTCTCAAGGAGAACTCGCCATGGCCCGGAATCGCGACATCGAAAGCACCATCAACGGCATCGGCGACCAGGTTCGCGAGCGCGCCCGCCACTACGCCGACGTGGCAGGCGACCACACCGACAGCCTGATGGAGCGTGGCCGCGACATGCGCCGCCGTTTCGGCCGCCACAAGCACGACTACGCGCGCCGCCTCTCGCATGCTGCGGAGGACATCGCGGACGAAGCCAATTACCAGTACCGCCGCCTGCGCCGCCAGGTCACCCGGCACCCGGTGGCGACCGTGGCCATCGTGGCCGGCACCATCGGTGCCTTCCTGCTGCTGCGCCGCGCGTTCCGAGGCGACGACGAAGATTGAGACCGCGCGGAACGCGCCGCCGGACGTCTGGACGTCCATAAGGCCTGAAACGAGAAACCCGCCTTTCGGCGGGTTTCTTTTTTGCCACGTCGGTAACGTCAGACCGTGAGCGGATTCGGCTTTTCCGGATCCAGCTTGTACTCCTTCATGGCGCGGGCGACGTCCTTCGGATTGACCTTGCCGTCCTTCGCCAGCGCGGCCAGCGCCGCATGCGCGATCCAGTAGCGGTCCACCTCAAAGAAGCCGCGCAGGTGCTCGCGCGTATCCGAACGGCCGAAACCGTCGGTGCCCAGCACCGTGTAGCGCATGCCGTCCGGCATGAAGGCGCGGATCTGGTCGGCGAACTCGCGCACGTAGTCGGTGGCGGCGATGGCCGGGCCCTGGCGGCCCTGCAGCAGCGCCGTCACGTGCGGCAAGCGCTGTTCGGCTTCCGGATGCAGGCGGTTCCAGCGCTCGGCATCGAAACCGTCGCGGCGCACTTCGCTGAAGCTCGGCACCGACCAGATGTCGGCGGTGACGCCGAAGTCCTTCTCCAGCAGCTCGGCGGCAGCGATCACCTCGCGCAGGATCGTGCCGGAACCGAGCAACTGCACGCGCGGCTCGCCCTTCTTCGGCTTGCCGGCATCCTTGAACAGGTACATGCCCTTGATGATGTGCTCTTCCACGCCCGCCGGCAGATCCGGATGGCTGTAGTTCTCGTTCATCACGGTGATGTAGTAGTACACGTCCTCCTGCTCCTGGAGCATGCGGCGCGTACCGTCCTGCATGATGACCGCCACTTCGTAGGAGAAGGTCGGGTCGTACGACTTCACGTTCGGGATCGCGCCGGACATCAGGTGCGAGCTGCCGTCCTCGTGCTGGAGACCTTCGCCATTGAGCGTGGTGCGGCCCGAGGTGCCGCCGATCAGGAAGCCGCGCGCGCGCATGTCGCCGGCGGCCCAAGCCAGATCGCCAATGCGCTGGAAGCCGAACATCGAGTAGTAGATGAAGAACGGCAGCATCGGCACGTTGCTGATGCTGTAACTGGTGGCCGCGGCCATCCAGGCGGCCATGCCGCCGGCTTCGGAAATGCCTTCCTGCAGCACCTGGCCCTTCTGGTCCTCGCGGTAATAGAGGAGCTGGTCGGCGTCCTGCGGACGGTACTTCTGGCCGAACGGCGCGTAGATGCCGATCTGGCGGAACATGCCTTCCATGCCGAAGGTGCGCGCCTCGTCGGCCACGATCGGCACGATGCGCTCGCCGATCTGCTTGTCGCGCAGCAGCAGGTTCATGCCGCGGACCAGCGCCATCGTGGTGGAGATCTCGCGCTCGCCGGTGCCCTTGGTGATCTGCTCGAAAGCGGACAGCTCCGGCGCCTTCAGCTTCACGTCCGACGTGCGGCGGCGCTGCGGCAGCGCGCCGCCCAGCGCGCGGCGGCGCTCGAGCATGTACTGCACTTCCTCCGAGTCCTTGCCCGGGTGGTAGTACGGCACGTCCTTGAGCTTGTCGTCCGTCACCGGAATGTTGAAGCGGTCACGGAAGTGGCGCACGGCCTCGTCGTCCAGCTTCTTCTGCTGGTGGGTCGGGTTCTGCGACTCGCCGGCCGCGCCCATGCCGTAGCCCTTCACCGTCTTGGCCAGGATCACCGTGGGCATGCCCTTGGTGTTCACCGCCGCGTGGTAGGCCGCATAGACCTTGTGCGGATCATGGCCGCCGCGGTTGAGGCGCCAGATGTCGTCGTCGCTGAGGTTCGCGACCATCTCGCGCGTCTCCGGGTACTTGCCGAAGAAGTGCTCGCGCGTGTACGCGCCGCCGAAAGCCTTGCACGCCTGGTATTCGCCGTCGATGGTTTCCATCATCAGCTTGCGCAGCACGCCGTCCTTGTCGCGCGCCAGGAGCGGATCCCAATAGCTGCCCCAGACCACCTTGATGGCGTTCCAGCCGGCGCCACGGAACACGCCTTCCAGCTCCTGGATGATCTTGCCGTTGCCCCGCACCGGACCGTCCAGGCGCTGCAGATTGCAATTGATCACGAACACCAGGTTGTCCAGGCCTTCGCGGCCGGCCAGGGAGATGGCGCCGAGCGACTCGGGCTCGTCCGTCTCGCCGTCGCCCATGAAGCACCAGATCTTGCGGTCGGACTTCGGGATCAGGCCGCGATGCTCCAGATACTTCCAGAACTGCGCCTGGTAGATCGCCTGGATGGGGCCCAGGCCCATCGACACCGTAGGCACCTGCCAGTAGTCCGGCATCAGCCAGGGATGCGGGTAGGAAGACAGGCCGCGGCCCTTGCCCGCCACTTCCATGCGGAACAGGTCGAGCTGGTCTTCGCCGATGCGACCTTCGAGGAAGGAGCGCGCATAGATGCCCGGGCTGGAATGGCCCTGGTGGAACACCAGGTCGCCCGGGTGGTCGGCGCTCGGCGCGCGCCAGAAATGATTGAAGCCCACGTCGTACAGCGTGGCCGAGGACGCGAAGCTGGCGATGTGGCCGCCCAGCTCGCCCGGCTTGCGGTTGGCGCGCACCACCATCGCCATCGCGTTCCAGCGAACCAGGGTGCGGATGCGCCATTCGATCGCCGCGTCGCCCGGGCTCTTGGCCTCGCGACTCGGCGGGATGGTGTTGACGTATTCGGTGGTCGGATCGAACGGCAGGTAGCCGCCGGCGCGGCGCGTCGAGTCGACCATCCTCTCCAGGAGGTAATGCGCGCGCTCGGTGCCGTCGTGATTGATGACCG
This sequence comes from Dyella sp. BiH032, assembly GCF_031954525.1. Taxonomy (NCBI): domain Bacteria; kingdom Pseudomonadati; phylum Pseudomonadota; class Gammaproteobacteria; order Lysobacterales; family Rhodanobacteraceae; genus Dyella; species Dyella sp. BiH032. Next base: position 920,626 of record NZ_CP134867.1, on the reverse strand, counting down.
CATTGAGCGAGTCGACCCATTCCTGGGTTTCGGTGGGGTCGAGGTCCTGGTGGAGGATGTCGTCGAGCTGATCCATGGGGAGGCTTCTCTCCGCGACGCCGGGAAACCGGCGTGGCTGCAGGTGGCGCATCGGGGATGCGGGGAACCGCCCGAGTTTAGCTCCGGCGGGGTCTGGCCGCCAATTCGACGGGCGTCTATACGGCGCCGCATGGGGCCCAGGGCGATTTGGACATGGCAAAAAAGAACCGGCGGTCGCCCGCCGGTTCCCTGTCGACCTGCAGTGGGTATCCCCGCTGCCCGGAAGGAGGAGAGCTAAACGCTCAGCGCCCCATCTGCCCGCGGATCTGCGCATCCACCGCCGCGATCGCGGTCATGTTGACCACGCGGCGCGGCGTCGAGGCCGGCGTCAGGATGTGCGCCGGCTTGTCGATGCCCATCAGGATCGGGCCGATGGCCACGCCGTCGGTCATCACGCGGACCATGTTGTAGGTGATGTTCGCCGCGTCGAGATTGGGCATCACGAACAGATTGGCGCGGCCGGTCAGCGTGGTGTGCGGGAACATGCGCGTACGCAGGCCCTCGTCCCACGCGGTGTCAGCCTGCATCTCGCCGTCCATCTCCAGCTTGGGCAGACGCGACTTCAGCAGTTCGTACACCTTGCGCATCTTCGCCGCGCTGGGGTTGTCGTGGCTGCCATAGTTCGAGTGCGACAGCAGCGCCACCTTCGGTTCGATGCCGAACAGCTTCAGGCGATAGCTGGCCTGCAGCGTGGCTTCGGCGATCTGTTCGGCCGTGGGGTCGACCTGCACGTGCGTATCGAGGAAGAACCACGCGCCCTGGTCGTTGATCACGCCGGTCATGGCCGAGGTGCACTGCACGCCCGGGTCCAGCCCGAACACGCTGCGCATGTAGCCCAGCTTCTTGTGGAAGCGGCCGACCAGGCCGCAGATCATCGCGTCCGCCTCGCCGCGCTCGACCATCAGCGAGGCGATCAGGGTCGGGCGCGAGCGCAGCAGGTTCTTCGCCGCCGCCGGCGTCACGCCGCGGCGCTCGGTGAGCGCGTGGTATTGCTGCCAGTAATCGTTGAAGCGCGGATCGTCGTCGATGTTGGTCAGCTCGAAGTCCGTGCCAGCCTTCATGCGCAGGCCCAGGCGCTGGATGCGCGTCTCGATCACGCTCGGGCGGCCGATCAGGATCGGGAAGGCCAGGCGCTCGTCGATCACCGTCTGCACCGCGCGCAGCACGGTCTCTTCCTCGCCTTCGGCGTAGACCACGCGCTTGCGGTCCGCGCGGGCGCGCTCGTACACCGGCTTCATCAGCAGGCCGGTGCGGTAGATGAACTGGCCGAGCTTCTCCTTGTACGCGTCCATGTCGTGGATGGGGCGCGTGGCCACGCCGGAATCCATCGCCGCCTGCGCCACCGCCGGCGCCAGCATCACCAGCAGGCGCGGGTCGAATGGGCGCGGAATCAGGTACTCGGGACCGAAGGTCGGCACGTCGCCGCCATAGGCTCCGGCCAGGTCGCCGGCTTCCATGCGGGCAATCTGGGCGATGGCGCGCACGCAGGCGGTCTTCATCGCCTCGTTGATGCCGGTGGCGCCGACGTCCAGCGCGCCGCGGAAGATGTACGGGAAGCACAGCGCGTTGTTGACCTGGTTCGGGTAGTCCGAACGGCCGGTCGCGATGATGCAGTCCGGACGGACCTTCTTGGCGTCCTCCGGCAGGATCTCGGGATTCGGGTTGGCCAGCGCCAGGATGATCGGCTGCTTGGCCATGGTGGCGACCATCTCCGGCTTGAGCACACCGCCGGCGGAAAGGCCCAGGAAGATGTCCGCGCCTTCGACGATTTCGCCCAGCGTGCGCGCCTTGGTGTCGCGCGCGTAGCGCTGCTTGTCCGGGTCCATCTGGTCGCGGCCGGTATACAGCACGCCTTCGCGGTCGTACGCCAGGATGTTCTCCGGCTTCAGGCCCAGCGCCACAAGCATGTCCAGGCAGGCGATGCCCGCGGCGCCGGCGCCGGCCGTGGCCAGCTTCACGTCCTCGATCTTCTTGCCCACCACTTCCAGCGCATTGACCACCGCGGCGCCGACGATGATGGCGGTGCCGTGCTGGTCGTCGTGGAACACCGGGATCTTCATGCGCTCGCGCAGCTTGCGCTCGACGATGAAGCACTCCGGCGCCTTGATGTCTTCCAGGTTGATGCCGCCGAAGGTGGGCTCCAGGCTGGCGATGATGTCGACCAGCTTGTCCGGGTCGCGCTCGTCGATCTCGATGTCGAACACGTCGATGCCGGCGAACTTCTGGAACAGCACGCCCTTGCCTTCCATCACCGGCTTGCCGGCCAGCGGGCCGATGTCACCCAGGCCCAGCACTGCGGTGCCATTGGTGATCACCGCCACTAGGTTGCCGCGCGCGGTCATCTCGCTGGCGGCCTGGGCATCCTCGACGATCGCTTCGCAGGCATACGCGACGCCCGGCGAATAGGCCAGCGACAGGTCGCGCTGGGTCACCATGGCCTTGGTGGCGGAAACCTTGATTTTGCCGGGGCGCGGCAGGCGGTGATATTCGAGGGCGGCGAGTCGAAGTTCTTCGGGGAGAGCCATGGGATGCGCAGTCGATGGGGGATTTAAGTGCCGCCGCAGGCGGTATCTCAGGATGGTAGCACCGCACAGCTACGGTTCCCTTGCGCAATGCGCAAGAACGCACGCGGCTGCTTTGAGCTTACGTGCGGCATTAAGCCACGCGACATGGGTGGGTGATGGGTGTTTAGCCGGAATGTATTAGGTGTGGGGTTTGGAGGGTGGTGTGTTTGTGGGGGAACTGGAGGATGCGGTTTTGTTGTCGGGGGTGAGCTTGCATGTTCGTCGTGGCGGGGCAGGCCGGGACGCGGTGGCGACAGCGCTCGGTTGTCGCCTTGCGGCCAGCCTTGTCTCGCCCCTCGCGGGGCGAGGGTTTCGCTCTCCTGCCGGAGAGCGAGTTACTTCTTCTTGCTTGCCCAAGAAGAAGTAACCAAGAAGAAGGGCCCCCTGCGCCGCGCCCTCCGCAGCCTACGCTGCTGCGGGTGCGTTGAGGGCTGGCCGGGCTTTTCGATCGGGCATCCCTGCCCGAATCGAAAAGGCGGGGACGTCCTGTCCCCGCCCGCCTTTGGCGGCCTGATCGTCCAGCCCTCACCGCCGCGAAGGGAACCCGGGAGATCAAGAGCCACTCGGAGCGTCGCTTCGCTCGCTCTTGTTTTTGCTTACCGCGGTACCGCACTTCTCCTTCTCCCCTCCGGGGAGAAGGCGGGATGAGGGGCGGGTGCTCGCGATCACGCCTCTAATACCAATGCCCAAAAACCAACTCTTCCTAGCGCCAGCTCATCAACGCAAGCCACACACACTCAAAGGCTCAGCGACAGGCTCTCCGCCTGCACCCGCCCCATGTGGATGCGGTTGACGAACAACGAGAAGGCAAGTTTCCCGGCGAGGCCATGCACGTGCTGCATCCACGGCGGCAGCCACCGCGGCGGCACGATCGCGCCTGACTCGAAGTGCGGCTCCAGGCTGAGCACGTCATGCAGCGCCAGCTTGCCGGCGAACAGCCGGCGCAGCATGTCCATGCGCCGCTGCTTCAATGCCCAGCGGAAGAAGGTGTGCACGGTCAGCAAGCCGCTCAGGTACACGTTGTCCTTGGCGAAGGCCGCGCCACCGCCCGGCGGCACGCCGCGGAACACCCGCTGGGCCGAGTGGAAACTGTCGAACGGGCTCTGCCCGCAGCTGGCGAAGTACTTGTAGACCTCGACGAAATCCGCGCCGTTGAGCGCCATGTCGATGGCCAGGATACGCAGGCTGATGCGCTTGAGGCGAGCGATGTCGATGGCGCCGGACATCAGCTCGGCGAATACCGCCAGACCCTCCTGCGTGGCGGTGACCCGCGGAGACGTGCGCGCCAGCGAGGCGAGCACGGGCTGGGCGCGGCCGTTCAGCGCCGTCAGCGAGTGCACGTAGGCCTCGTGCGCCAGCAGCTGGTGGCGGTCGTACTCGCTGAAGTGCGTGCCGCCGCGCAGGCGGATGCGCGTGGCGCCGGCCGCGGCCTTGGCGGTCAGTTCGTCGTCCACTTCCACGCGGATGACGTCGGCACCGAAGAATTCGTCCAGCGTCCGCGCCAGGTCGGCGCGCAACACGTCGGCCTGCATGTCGGAGACGACGTCGTCGGCCAGCAGGTCGGAGCCCAGTTCGTCCGAGAGCTCCACGAAGTAGCGTGCCGCGTCCAGGTTGCTGCGGTCGCTGCCCGGGATCGGGTCGCCGGGGCGCCCGTACAGCACGATCGACGGCGCCGTAAAGCCCGCCGTGCCTACCGCCTCGAGCATTTCGGCGGCGATGCGCCAGGACTCGGCCGTGCGGCACAAGTACTCGCCCATCGGGTCCTCATGGCCGGCTTCGCGCTCGATCGCGGCCAGTTCCGCGCGCGCCTCGGCGAGATCCGGCCGCGCATAGGCGACCTCGGGAAGGCTGTAGTTGCCTTGGGCGAAGGCCGTGATCAGGCGGTTTTCCAGCGTCGCCGGCCACGCCACCGTGGGCAGGATGCGGATGCCCTTGACCGCCGCCAGCAGCCGCTGGTCCAGCTCGGCATAGCGTTGCAAGGCGGGCGTGAGCGGGATGGCGGCATTCATGGCGGCTTACCTCATTCGCGGTCGCGCATGCCGCGGTGTCCATGCGGCTTCGTCGATGGCCTGCCGCCGCGCTGCCGGCGCAGGCGGGCCTCCAGCGTGGCGGCCTGCTCCTCGCGCTCGTCGCGCAGCTTCAGATAGTTGCGCCAGCGCTCGGCGGACAGCTCGCCACTATCCAACGCGGCCTGCACGGCGCAGCCGGGCTCGCTGCCGTGGCCGCAGTCGGCGAAGCGGCAGCGCTCGGCCAGCTCGTCGATGTCGGCGAACAAGTCCAGGTTTTCGTCGCCGGTGAGCTTCAGCTCGCGCATGCCCGGCGTGTCGATCAGGCAACCGCCGGTGGGCAATTGCAGCAGCGCGCGATGCGTCGTGGTGTGGCGCCCGCGGCTGTCGTGCGCACGGACCTCGCCGGTGGCCATGCGCTGCGAACCGAGCAACGTGTTGGTCAAAGTGGACTTGCCTGCGCCGGACGAACCCACCAGCACCGCGCTGTCGCCGGGCTTGAGGTACTGCGCCAGCACCGCGACGCTGGCGGCGTCCTTGCCGTTGATGGCGTGGATCGGCACGCCGGCCGGCAGGCGTGCGCGCAGGGCCTCGACCTGTTCATCGGCGTCCTTGCGGATGTCCAGCTTGCTCAGCAGCACCACCGGCTGGGCGCCGGAATCCTCGGTGAGCGACAGATAGCGCTCGATGCGCGCAGGGTTGAAGTCCCCGTCCAGGCCGGTCAGGACCAGCACGTAATCGATATTGGTGGCGATGGTCTGCCGCTCGTAGCGCTCACCGGCGGCGGCGCGCGACAGCACGGAACGGCGCGGCAACACCTTCACGATGTGCGGCGGGCTGCCCGGCTCCAGCTCGACGAAGTCGCCTACCGCTGGGCGTTCAGCGGGGTCCAGGCCGCGCTTCAGGAAGTGGCCCGCGGGCTGCGCGCCGAACAGGTCGGCGCCGTCGTGTACCTCGTAGCCGGCCCGATGCTGCGCCACCACCCGGGCCAGCCGCAGGTTGCCTTCGGGCAGGGCGTCGCCGCGCCAGCCGACGCGGCGCAGCCGTTCGATGATCTCGGCCTGGGTCATGAGGACCGATTATGCCCTGCCCGCACCCCGCCCGGAATCAGGCTGATGCGTGCCTCGCACGCCCCGGCGGGCGCTGCTAGCATGCCGACGTACCCATCAGCGCCCGCGCGGCGCGAAGCAGACGAAGGACCCGACGTTGGCCCCGATCAGACCCAGCGCGCACCTGGCCGAAGTGCGCTACGAAATCCGTGGCGCACTCACCCGGCGTTCGCGCGAACTGGAAGCCGCCGGCCTGCCCATCATCAAGTTGAACATCGGCAACCCGGGCCGCTACGGCTTCGATACCCCCGTCCATCTGCGCGAAGCCATTGCCGCCCATCTGCGCGACAGCGAGGCCTATGGCCACGAACAGGGCCTGGAAGAAGCGCGCGAGGCCATCGTCGCGCAGCAACGCGCCCGCGGTGCGATCGGCGTGGACGTGGAACGGATCTTCGTCGGCAATGGCGTGAGCGAGCTGATCGACCTGAGCCTGCGCGCCCTGCTGCAGCCGGGCGACGAAGTGCTGCTGCCCAGCCCGGACTACCCGCTGTGGAGCGCCGCCACCATCCTCAATGACGGCAAGCCGCGCTATTACCGCTGCCTCGCCGAGAACGGCCACCTGCCCGATCCGGACGAAATCGCTGCGCTGGTCACGCCGCGCACGCGCGCGATCGTGCTGATCAATCCCAACAATCCGACCGGCGCCGTGTACCCGCGCGAGCTGCTGGAGCGCATCGTGCAGATCGCCGAGCGCCATCACCTGCTCCTGCTCAGCGACGAGATCTACGACGAGATCCTCTACGACGGCGCCCAGTTCGAGCCGCTGGCCAAGGTGGCCGGCAACGTCCCCTGCGTGAGTTTCGGCGGCCTGAGCAAAGTGCACCGCGCCTGCGGCTATCGCGTGGGCTGGATGAGCCTTTCGGGCGAACCGGCGCGCACCGCGGAATACCGCGATGCGCTGCAGCTGCTCGCCGCGCTGCGCCTGTGCGCGAACGTCACCGCGCAGTGGGCCGTGCGCCCCGCGCTGGAAAGCAAGCCCACCATCGATACGCTCACCGGCGCCGGCGGCCGCCTGCACGAGGCGCGCCGCATGATCGTGGAAGGCGTGGCGAGGAGCGAATTCCTCGACCTCGTCGCCCCCGGCGGCGCGCTGTATGCGTTCCCGCGCGTGCGTGCCAACCGCCTGGCGCGCTTCGACGACAACGCCTTTGCGTTGCGCCTGCTGGAAGAGGAATCGGTGCTGGTGGTGCCGGGCAGCAGCTTCAACGTTCCGGACAGCCGCCACCTGCGCCTGACCCTGCTGCCGCCGCCGGAACAGCTGCGCGAGGTATTCGTGCGCATCGAGCGGGTGCTGGCCCGCATGGCCGAGGAACAGCAGAAGACGCGCGCGGTCGCCTGATCGCGCGCATGCTGAGCTACCTGGCCCTCGGCGATTCCTACACCATCGGCGAAGCCGTCGCCGCCGAGGGCCGCTGGCCAGTGCGGCTGGCCGCCTCCCTGCGAGCGCAGGGCGTGCCGCTGGCGGAACCGCAGATCCTCGCCACCACCGGCTGGACCACGGACGAGCTGTCCGCAGCCATGGACGCGGCGACGTTTGAGCCGCCGTATGACCTGGTCAGCCTGCTGATCGGTGTGAACAACCAGTACCGGGGACGCTCCGCCGACGAGTACCGCGAGGAGTTCCATCGCCTGCTGGCGCGCGCCATCGCCCTGGCCGGCGGCCGGCCGGGCCGGGTGCTGGTGCTGTCGATTCCCGACTGGAGCGTCACCCCGTTCGCCCGCGACAGCGGCCGCGACCTCGCGCGGATCGCCGCCGAGCTGGACGAATTCAACGCAGTGGCGCAGGAGGAAACTGCCCGCGCCGGCGCCGCTTTCGTCGACATCACGCCGATCTCCCGGGCCCACCCCGCCCTGCTCGCGGACGATGGCCTGCACCCCTCGGGCGCGCAGTACGCGCTGTGGGCGGAAGCCGCCATGCTCGTCGCCCGCCAGTTGTTGGGCTGAGCCCGGCCGACGCGTCGCGACCGGCTCCTGCACCGCAACAAACCTGCAACCGCACCGCCACGAGGCGGTGACCTGCGTGGCGCACTCTGGCCTCCCGGATACCACCGGGAGAGACCGCCATGGCGACCTTTCACTGCCGCAGCGCCTTCATCTCCGACGTGCACCTGGGCACGCCCGACTGCAAGGCTTCCTACCTGCTCGACTTCCTGCGCAAGCTCCGCTGCGAGAGGCTTTACCTCGTCGGCGACATCATCGACATGGAGTCGCTGGCCAAACGTAGCTGGTGGCACGCCGACCACGGCGCCGTGCTGGCCGAGGTGCTGGACATGGCCCGGCGGGGCATCGAGGTGATCTACATCCCCGGCAACCACGACGCGCCCATGCGCGGCCTGGCCGGACAGAGCTTCGGCGGCGTGCGCATCGAGCTGGACGCGGTGCACGAAGGCGCGGACGGGCGCCGCTACCGAGTCAGCCACGGCGACGAGTTCGACCCCGAGCAGATCGGCCGCACCTGGATGCTGCACCTCGGCGAGGTGATGCACCGCTTCATCTGCTGGACCAACCGGCGCGTGCACGCCATGCGCCGGCGCCTGGAGCTGCCCTATCTGCCGCTGTCGATCATCGTGAAGTCGCACATCCGCAAGGCGCTGGCGTACATCCGCGCCTACGAGGAACGGGTGGCGACGGACGCCCGCGAGCGTGGCTTCGACGGCCATATCTGTGGCCACATCCACTTCGGCCACGTACGCGACATGGACGGCGTGCTCTATCTCAACGATGGCGACTGGGTGGAGCACTGCACCGCGCTGGTCGAGGACCACACCGGCGCGATGGAGCTGATCCACTGGAGCGAGCAGCCCGCCGCGCTGGGTCGCGCCAGTCGCGAACTGGTGCTGCCCTCCCCCGCTGCCGGCCTGGCGCTGGCGCCGCTGGCCCGGCACCGGCGCAGCCTGGCGGAACTGCGGCCGGCAGCCTGAAGGCGCGGCCGGCTTCGACAGGGACGAGCGGCGAGGGCGTGGGGGCGACGGGATGCGCCACCGCGGGATGCGGACCCGCGTCCTCGCCGCTCGTCCCTGGTCCCGGCCGGGTTGAAGCGCCCCTGCGGCGCCGGCATATGGAGGGGCGTATCATTGAACCCCTTTGCCGGAGTCCTCCATGTCCCTCGACAGCGCCACCCGCGAACGCATCGAATCCCTGCTCAAGAACCACCGCGTGGTGCTGTTCATGAAGGGCACCCGCCACCAGCCGATGTGCGGTTTCTCCGCCGCGGCGACCAATACCCTGAACGAGCTGCTGCCCGACTACCACACGGTGAACGTGCTGGAGGATCCGGAGATCCGCGAGGGCATCAAGGCCTACGGCGACTGGCCCACCATCCCGCAGCTGTACGTTGAAGGCGAACTGGTCGGCGGCGCCGACATCATCCGCCAGATGTACACCAGCGGCGAGCTGCACCAGCTGTTCGGCGCCACCCCGCCGGACCGCACGCCCCCGCAGATCACCATTACCGACAAGGCCGCCGAGGCGATCCGCCAGGGCACGGCCAACGCACAGGGGCTGGCCCTGCACCTGGAGATCGGCCCGGACCACAGCGCCGGCTTCCAGCTGGCCCCGGCCGGCGACCATGACATCGTCTCGGTCAGCAACGGCATCGAAGTGCACCTCGATCCGGGCAGCGCCCAGCGCGCCAAGGGCATCGTGATCGACTGGGTTTCCACCGTGCAGGGCGAAGGCCTGAGCCTGAAGTTTCCCGGCGCCCAGGAAGTGAAATCGATGACCGTGCAGCAGCTGCAGGCTCGCCTGGCTGCCGGCGATCTCGTGCTGGTCGACGTGCGTCCGGCGCACGGCCGCGCCCAGGCCGCCCCGCTCCCGCAAGCCCGCGTGCTGGACGAGGAAGGCTATGACGCCCTCGCGGCCCTGCCCAAGGACACCGCGATCGCCTTCATCTGCCACCACGGCGTCTCCAGCCGCGGCGTCGCCGAGCGCTTCGCCGCCCACGGCTTCAGCGACATCTATAACGTGCAGGGCGGCATGGATGCCTGGGCGGCGGAGATCGATCCGAGCGTGCCGCGTTATTGAGCGACACCCGGGCGTTTCTCGATCGGGAAAGAAAAAAGGCGGGCGAAAAGCCCGCCTTTTTTAATGTTCGGCGCAAAAAAAGCTGGAATTAGCGCCCCTCCATTCAAGCGTCGTTAATAAAAATCACCTCTTGTCTTCACGCGGTCATTTCGACCGCTCCGCTGTTTTTACGGCGAACGCATTTTCATGCGTCACTCATCCGCATGAAATTGCGGCCATCTGTCGGCGGGCTGACAAACCATGCGACCCTCGTGATTTCTTCTCTTCGCGAAGCTGACGATGGCTAAGCGCATAAATCGGGCCATTGGGGGCCCGGCAACATTTTGCGTTCACAACGTAACCATTGAATAACAAACCCTCCCTTTTCTAGTTTCGTCCCAGGCCATTAGTCACGGCATGTGCGCCGGGCATGGACCTCCGGATGTGGGGACATCCGGGCGAATCGGGGGAGTAGAGCCACCAGGGCCGGTTCGCGCGCGCGCATCGACGATGCGTGGCCGCGCCATGGGCGGCATTCCGGTTCGATGACCACCTTGCTCAGTTCGCAGAACAGCCATCATCAACCGAGGATCGACCATGATTTCCAGCAAAGCCAAACGCTATGGCGGTTACCCGCTGGCACGACGCCAACTCGCTCTTGCCCTGGCACTCGGCCTGGGCCTCGCCAGCGGCACGGCCCTTGCCCAGTCGAACGCGACGGGCGTGATCTTCGGCCAGGCCGAAGCCGGAGAGACGATCCACATCGAAAACACGCAGACCGGCCTCAAGCGCGATCTGACCACCGACTCGCAGGGCCGCTACCGCGCCGCTTCGCTCCCGATCGGCGTATACACCGTATCCGTGGTCAAAGATGGCAAGGTGGTCGACAGCCGCACCAACGTGCAGACCACCATCAGCAGCGGTACCGAAGTCTCCTTCAACGCCACCGCCGCCAACGCGCAAACGCTCGGCGCCGTGCAAGTCGTGGGCAACGCGCTGCCGGCCATCGACGTGTCCTCCGTGGACTCGCGCGCCGTCATCAATGCCGACCAGCTGGCCAAGCTGCCGATCGCCCGCACTTCCATCAGCTCCATCGCCCTGCTGGCACCCGGCACCACACCGGCGGCCCGCGGCTATGGCAATGCCCTGTCGTTCGGTGGTTCCTCCGCTTCCGAGAACGCGTACTACATCAACGGCTTCTCCGCGACGAACCCGCTTACCGGCGTGAGCTCCCGCCAGCTCCCCTACGACGCCATCGATCAGGAGCAGGTGCTGATCGGCGGCTACAGCGCCGAGTACGGCCGCTCCACGGGCGGCGTGATCAACGTAGTGACCAAGAGCGGCACCAACGTGTGGAAGGGCGACATCCAGGCCTTCTGGTCGCCAAGCGATCTCGCGCAGAGCCCGCGCAGCATGTACCGCAAGAACGGCTCGCTGTACGAGCGGGGCAATGACTTCGGCCAGTTCGATGACGGCCGCCTGCAGTACTCCGGCTCGATCGGCGGTCCGCTCATCAAGGACAAGCTGTTCTTCTTCGGCGCCGCCGACTGGTACCGTCGCACCGGCACGTCTTATTCGCCGTCCGCCGGCGGCCAGCAGTCGTTCAACAACACGGCCGAAACCACGCGCTGGTTGGCCAAGATCAACTGGAACATTACGGACAACCATATCGTCGAGTTCACAGGCATCGGCGACGACGAGAAGACCGATTCGCAGATCTACGCCTACAACTACGCGACCAGCACGGTCGGCGCCTACCAGGGCCACCAGTACACCAAGAACTACAACGGCACGCAGACCAACGCCACGCCGGGCGGCAACATCTACATCGGCCACTACACCGGCTACCTCACGGACAACCTGACCGTGAACGCGATGTACGGCAAGAGCCGCTCCCCGCACGTGCAGACGATCACCAGCGCCAACGGCGCGATCTGTCCGCTGGTGCAGGACCAGCGCTCGATCGCATCCACCAACCCGGCACCGAACTGCAACATCGCCTCCGGCCAGTTGCAGCCCGGTTCGAAGGACAGCACGACGGGCTGGAGCTTCAATATCGAGTACCGTCTGGGCGACCACGTGCTGCGTGGCGGCATGGACAACTACACGCTGCGCGCGACCTGGGGCAACACACCCGTCGGCGGCACCGGCTACATCTATCAGGACGTGGGCAACGGCGACATCATCCGCCAGCGACTGATCAACCTCGGCCTCGATCCGGGCCTGTACAACCCCGCCGCGTTCTCGAACGGCTGGTTCGTGGAATCGACCGCGCTCAGCACCGGCACCTCGGCCCGCACCGCGCAGCGTTCGGAATTCATCGAGGACAACTGGCAGATCACCGACCGCTGGCACGGCTACATCGGCCTGCGCAACGAGCAGTTCACCAACTACAACGGTGTCGGCCAGCCCTATGCGAAGGAGCGCAACCAGCTCGACCCGCGCATCGGCGTGACCTGGGACGTGTACGGCGACAGCAGCCTGAAGCTCTATGCGAACGCCGGGCGCTTCCACCTGGGCCTGCCCACCAGCGTAGCGGTGCGCGGCGCCGGCCCGTCCACCTTCCCGTCCACCTACTACAGCTTCACCAGCATCGACCCGACCACGGGCATTCCGCAGGGCCTGAGCGTGGGCTCGCCCTGGTCGCAGACCTTCTACAACAACGGCGCCAACGGCACGCCGCCGGACGCCAAGACCGTGTCGATCCGCAACCTGAAGACCTACTACCAGGACGAGTACATCTTCGGCTTCGACAAGCAGCTGGCGAACAACTGGACGTTCGGCGGCAAGGCGATGTTCCGCGTCCTGCGCAGCCTCATCGACGATACCTGCGACGCGCGTCCGCTCCAGGCGTGGGGCGATGCGCATGGCCTGCACGACCAGGTGGCCGCGGGCCTCGCCGCCAGTACCGGTTGCTGGCTGTACAACCCGGGCAACGGCGGCACCTTCGTGCTTTCGCCGGCACCGGGCCAGTACCTGTCGATTCCGCTCACCGCGAAGGAAATCGGCGAACCGAAGGCCAAGCGCCGTTACTACATGGTCGACCTGTACATGGAGCACCAGTTCAGCGACAAGTGGTACGGCAAGGCCGAGTACACGTTCTCGCGCAGCTACGGCAACGCGGAAGGCCAGCTCAACTCCGACCTGGTCCAGGCGGACGTGTCGACGACCGAAAGCTGGGACGCGCCGGAACTGATGGAAAACCAGAACGGCCCGCTGTCCAACGACCAGAAGCACCAGCTGCGACTGCTGGGCATCTATGCGCCGACCGAAGACTGGCGTTTCTCGACGGTCACGCGCATCGCCTCGGGCTATCCGATCAGCTGCCTGGGCGCTCGCCCGCTGTCGGCCGGTGGCGATCCGGTGGGTTACGGCGCGGTGTACTACTGGTGCAACGGCAAGCCGGCACCTCGCGGCTCCTATGGCCGCACGCCCTGGACGTACAACATCGACCTGAGCCTGGCTTGGATTCCGGCCTTCCTCGATCACAAGTTCACGCTGTCCGCCGACATCTTCAACGTCCTCGGCAAGCAGCGCGTCACCCAGGTGTTCGAGCGTTGCGAGACCGGCTCGGGCGGCCCGCGCATCGACTGCTTCCGCCCGCGCTCGTTCCAGGATCCGCGCTATGTGCGCCTGGGGGCGCGCTACGACTTCAGCCTCTGATCGATCCGCATCACAAAGCGCGCGGGAATCCTGGATGGAATGCCCGCGCCAAAAACAGCTGGAATCTCCCCATATGGGCCGTCGAGAGACGGCCCCCTTTTTTGCTTCCCGCCCCGGGCAAGCGACAGTGTTGCCGAGGCAAAAAAAACCCCCGCCGGAGCGGGGGTTTTCTTTCTTCTTTCCCGGGGTGGGATGCGCCGCTGGACTCAGAAGTCGTAGCTGACCGAGAAACGCACGTAGCGCGGCGTGGTGTAGGAGATCGGTGTCTGCCAGTTCACGCTGGTCACACCCGGGCCGGACACTGAGCCCTGGCGGTACTGGGTGACCACCTGCTTGTCGAACAGGTTGTAGACCATGACATCGAAGCCCAGCTTCTTGCCCGCCCAGGCCGGGCGGTATTCCGCATTGAGGCTGACGATCTCCTGCCAGGGCGTGCGGCCCGTGGAGCCGTAGGGTGCCGGGGTGCCGGCCGGGCCGCAGAAGTGATAGGCGACGCCGTAGCCGAACGGATCGGACTGATCCGCACCAAAGTAGCTCAGGCAGGTCTTCGGCGTACCCGACAGGATCTGGACGTTGCCGCCGACCATCCATTCCGGAGCGACCTGGTAGTAGCCCACGAATTTCAGCTGATGCCGCCGGTCATTGGCCAGCGAACCGTTGGCGTAGGTCATCACGCCGGCGTTGTCCCAGTCTTCCGTCTGCGACACGTCCTGCTGGCCGATGTCCGAACGCACCGAACCCTCCGTGTTGCCGAAGTTGTGCGACCAGACGTAATCGACACGGCCGTACCACTTGCCGTCGAACGGATGGTCCAGGTACAGGTTCAGCGCCACGTATTTGCGCTTCAGGTCCGGCATGCCCCAGGCGGACCAGGGGATGTTGAGGATGCTGTAGCCCCCCGCGCCATTGGATACATTGATCTGCGCGCTCTTGCCGGGGTTCATGATGTAACAGCCGGTCGAACCCAGGGCGGCGACCGGGTCCAGGCCTTGCTGCGTCGCGTACGCCTCGATGGTGTTGTCGTCGCAGACGTCGTCCAGGTCATTGCGCAGCACGCGATAGGTGGCCTTGGCGCCATACACCCACTTCTGGCCGAAGGCATCGAGGGTCTTGTCGAAACCGCCGATGAACTCGTCCTGGTACTCGGCCTTGGCATTGCGGCTGGTCACCGTCTTCGGGTCCGGCGGCACGCCGAACTCGTTGTTCGCCGATACGCCCGGATAACGGTCCTGCGGAATCTGGGTGAGGCCGGTGGGCGACCCAGTCACCGGATCGATGCCCGTGTAGGTGAAATACTGCGAGGTATAGGTGCTGCCGGCCGCGCCGCGGATCGCCACGTTGGCCGGCTCGTCCAGGTAGTAGCGACCGGCATTGCCATAGATCTTCAGGCTGGAATCGCCGTAGACGTCCCAGCTGGCGCCCAGGCGCGGCGCCCACTGCGGCTTGGTCAGGCGCAGGTAGGGCACGCCGTCCGGGTTGTAGTTGGTGAACTGATCGTTGCGGATGCCGAGGGTCAGCAGAAGGCGGTCGTTGACCTGCCAGGCATCCTCGATGAACTGCGCGTGCTGCTTGACGCGCGCGCTGGCGGAGTTCGAGTAGATGACCTTGGCCACGTAGTAGCCGCTGCCGCCCGGTGCACCGACCGACTCGCCCGGGAGGGTGCTGATGGGTGTGTTCGGATCGCCCGCGCCGTAGATCCAGTAGTAACCGGGGCCCGACGGCGTGGTGCCGATGTCGATCGAGTTGACGCTGAGGTTGTCGATACCGGCAGTGATCGAGTGATTGCCGATCTTGTAGTTGACATCCAGGCGCAGGTTCGAGGTCTTGTCGTGCGCGCGTGGGTCGTCGATGGTCTGGTTGATCTGCGGGCCGTTGATGCCGCTGGACCCGGCCGGCAGCAGCGCCGGATTCTGGAAGCTGGCATTGCCGATCCAGGCCGCGTCGCCCCCCTCGGCGTTGCTGTAGTCGGTCTGGGTCATCTTGCCGTACAGGGCTTCCACCGTGAGGCTGTCGGTGATGTAGCCGGTGTACTTGGCGACCCACATGTCGGCGCCGTCCTTGGTGTAGGTCGCCGGCCCGAGATACGCGCCGCGCGTTCCGACCGAGCTGGTCGGCGTATACGCGTAGGCGTACGTATTGCCCGAGAAGATGCTCTTGTTGGAGGCACCGGTCAGCTCCAGGATGTTGCTGTCGGTGATGTTCCAGTCCAGCTTGCCGTACCACTTCGGCCGCGAGTACGAATAGGTCTGCTCGGTGTTGGTCGAGCGGTTGGCGACGTTGACGCCGCTGTCAACGTGGTCCGCCTCGACCGCGCCGAAGATGTACAGCTTGTCCTTGATCAGCGGGCCGCCGAAGTACGCGTCTTCGACATGCTCCCAGGACTTGTTGTCCTGGCGTGTCCAATACATCTGCCCCTGCCTGCCGTTGGGGCCGGACAGGAAGGCCGGGCCGGTCGGATACAGCGCGTTGTCCGGATCGGACTCGGCGAACTTCGGCTGCCACACCACCTGCGCGCCGAAATGCCATTCGTCGGTGCCGCGCTTGCCGACCTGGTTGATCACGCCGCCGTCGGAACGGCCATAAGCGGCGCCGTAGCCGCCGGTAATGATCTGCTCCTGGTCGATCGCGCCGTACGGCAAGGTGAGGCCGCCGAAGTTATGCAGCGGATCGCTGGTGTTGAAGCCGTTGATGTAATACGCGTTCTCGGCGACGGAAGAACCGCCGAACGAGACCAGGGTCTGCCCGGTCGGGCTGGTGAAGTAGCTGCTGCCGGTGTTGACGCCGGGGGCGAGGATCGCCACCGACTCCGCGCTGCGCGCGATCGGCAGCTTGGTGAGCTGCTCGCTGGTGACCACCGTGCGCGAATCCACCTGGCTGACGTCGACCGCCGGCAGGGCATTGCCTACCACGGTCACGCTGCCGAGATTGGTGGCGCTCGCCTCGGAGGCGCCGCCGAACACCACCTGCGTGCCGCCGCCGACGGTCAGGCCGATGTTGCTGCGGGTCTCGACCACCGCGCCGTCCTTCTTGAGGCTCACCTTGTAGGTGCCCAGCGGCAAGCTGGAAGCCGAATAGCGGCCGCTGGCGTCGACCGCGACCTCGCGGGTGACGCCGCTGTCGCTCTGGATCAGCACCGTCTCGCCCGACGCCACCGGCGCGCTGCCGAAGATGGCGCCGGTGGAGGCCTGGGCGCGGACCTGGCCGGCGAGGGCGCAGCTCGCCGCGATGGCAAGCGCCAGCGCGGTACGGCGGGTGAAAACGTGGCCATGGAACGGCCGACTGTGTGGATTGGTCATTCGATACTCCCCCGAGCAGAGAAAAAACAGCCAATGAGCTAATTACGAGAAAAAAATCCCTGTTCGCCATTACCGCTCGGCAATGGCGATCCATTTAAAAAAATCGACGACTCCCGCCCTTTGCATCCAAGGCTCGCGCCAGCGCCGGTTTGCAATGACGCCGCAACCAAACTCTGGCAGCGCGAACCGGCGCCACCCTAATCGCCCGAATAACGGTCAGTCAACAATGATTTATTGCGAACTTAACACCCGAAATTGCGCTCGAACGCATTAACTTTGTTTCTGCGAAAAATGCTCCGCACTCTTGCGGTACAAGCGCAACATCCCCGCGTGCGCGCAAATAAATACGCGGAAATCGGGCCAAGTGTTGCGAAAGGTAAAATCGTGCCCGCGCTCATCGGCTGGATGAATCGCTCAACTAAGAATAATTCCTAGATTAAGCTTTACGCTTTTATTTGCGCCAATTAATCGCGCTTGACAGCCACCCAAACGCATTGCATAAAAAAAAGGCTGCCGAACGCAGCCGTCGAAAATCAAGTCAGGTGTTTCTCGCCACGCCTGCCAATAGGGCGAGAGACATCATTACCGAATCACGAGAAAGCGCGTGCTGCAGCGGGACGCTACCGCAAGCCAATAATGTTTGGATCACCCCGGTAGGGCCGCTTGCGCGGCCCTTTTTTTCGCGGGATGTCCGCCGGGCTTACTCGACATTCTCCTCGAACCGCAGGTGCTTCACGCTGCGGCCATTGCGGCGCACCAGCTTCAGCGCCTCGATGCCGATGCGGATATGGCGCTCGACGAACTGCGCGGTCACGCTGCGGTCGCTCGCCTCGGTCTTCACGCCTTCGGGAATCATCGGCTGGTCGGACACCAGCAGCAGCGCGCCGCAGGGGATCTTGTTGGCGAAACCCGCGGCGAAGATGGTGGCCGTTTCCATGTCCACCGCCATGCAGCGCGTGCGGCGCAGGTAGTCCTTGAACTGCTCGTCGTGTTCCCACACGCGGCGGTTGGTGGTGTACACCGTGCCGGTCCAGTAGTCGTAGCCGAGGTCGCGGATCATGGTCGACACGCCGCGCTGCAGCTGGAACGCCGGCAGCGCCGGGACTTCCGGCGGCAAATAGTCATTGGAGGTACCCTCGCCGCGGATCGCGGCGATCGGCAGCACGAGGTCGCCGATGGCGTTCTTCTTCTTGACGCCGCCGCACTTGCCGAGGAACAGCGCGGCTTTTGGCCCGATAGCGCTGAGCAGGTCCATCACCGTGGCGGCGTTGGGGCTGCCCATGCCGAAGTTGATGAGGGTGATGCCGTCGGCCGTCGCGTTGGGCATGGGCCGGTCGCGGCCCTGCACCTCGACGCCGTGCCATTCGGCGAAGAGATCCACGTAGTGGCCGAAATTGGTGAGGAGGACGTATTCGCCGAACTGCTCCAGCGAAGTGCCGGTATAGCGCGGCAGCCAGTTGGAGACGATTTCCTGTTTTTCTTTCATGGGACCCTTCGAGGTCGGTGCGCGCAGGAGCCTCCCGCGGCGCGTTACCGGCGACGCCACGCCGGCGATTAGCCAAATGATTCGGGCCATTCTAGCGGCAGTGGCTGACGCCGCCCTCTCTTCGCCTGGCCGCCCGCGGCGAAAGCCTGCGCCCGCCATGGCTGACCCCGGTCTGTCGCTGCGGTGAGCGGGTCGGCAGCCGCTCGCGCCCATGCTATGTTGCCGACGCGTTCGACCTAGGGGGTGACATCATGCGCATGGGGCTGGCCATCGATGCGTCCTGCGATATTCCGCAGAAATTCCTGGATGACCATGGCGTCACGGTGATGCCGATTACCGTGCGGGTCGACGGCGAGACCTTCCTCGACGACCGCAGCCCCGCCGAAGTGCGCCGCTTCATCGATCGCAAGCTGGGCGACCGCAGCCATTCGGCCGAGACTGAGCCGTGCTCCGTGGAGGACGTCCAGCGCCTGTTCCTGGACAAGCTGGTGCTGGAGCAGGACTGCGTGTTCTGCCTCACCGTCACGGCCACGCGCAGCCCGATCAACGACCACGTCAACAAAGCCAGCTTCGCGGTGCTCAAGCACTATCGCGCGGCGCGCGAAAAGGCCGGGCTTTCCGGCCAGTTCCTGATGCGCGTGGTCGATACCCGCAACCTCTTCGCGGGGACGGCACCGGCCATCGTCGAGGCGGCCCGGCTGATCGGCTTGGGTGAGACGCCGCCGGCGATCCGCGAACGGGTCACGCACATCGCCAATCATTCCTACGGCTACATGCTGCCGCGCGATCTCTACTACCTGCGCGCGCGCGCCAAGAAAAAGGGCGACCGCAGCGTAGGCCTGTTCAGCGCCGTGCTCGGTTCGGCGCTGGACATCAAACCTCTCCTGCGCGCGTTCCGCGGGGAAACGGGCCCGGTGGGCAAGGTCCGCGGCTTCGAGCACGGCGCCGAATCGCTGTTCGGCTACGCGGAGCGCCGCGTGCGCGCCGGCCTGCTGGTGCCCGCGGTCTGTGTCAGCTACGGCGGCGACCTCACCGACCTGGACAAGCTTCCCGGCTACGCCGACCTGCGGGCCGCCTGCGCGGAGCATGGGGTGGAACTGATGGAAGCCCCCATGAGCATCACCGGCATGGTCAACGTCGGCGAGGGTGCCATCACCCTGGGCCTGGCGGCCGAGGATCATGAGGCGGAGTTCTAGTTCCCAGCCTGCGGCACGGGCATAGAATCGCGCGATGCGCCGCCTCGCCTTCCTGTCGCTGCTCCTGCTGCCGCTTGGCGCGGCGCCGGCCGTCGCCACCACCGTGTACAAGTGCACCGGCGGCGACGGGCGGGTGGTGTTCCAGGACAAGCCCTGCGCCCGCGCGCAGCGCCAGGAGACGATCCAGCTGGCCGACCCCGGCCCCACCGCGCCACCGCCCGCACCATCGAAAGCTCCCAGCGACGACGAAAGGGACGCCACACCGCCGCCTCCGCCACCGCCCGTCCCGAGTGCGCCGCTGCCCAACCTCTACGCATGCACGCGCGCCACCGATGGCAAGGTCTACTTCAGCCGCGAAGGCGATCCCCAACCCTATCTGGCACCGTTCGGCATGGTCGGGATGGTGCAGACGCCGCTCGCGCGCGGCGGCGCCGGCGGAGCCTCGGCGCCGGAACTCAACCGCGGCAAGGTCACCGCCGGCCTGGTCTCGAGCAATTACGTGTGGGTGCAGGACCAGTGCCGCCCGATGACGTTCGACGAAACCTGCCACGCCCTGCAGGACGACTACGACGACAACGCGCGCAAGCTGCGCCGCGCGTTCAAGAGCGACCGGCCGCCACTGGAGCGGCGCGACGAAGAACTGCGGGCACAGCTGACCAACTGCCGTTGAAAGTCAGAAGCCGTAATGGAGAAACCCGCCGTCCACCGCCAGCACTTGCCCGGTGATGTAGCTGGCCGCCGGCAGGCACAGGAAGGCGATGGCCGCGGCGACTTCTTCCGGCTCCCCGATGCGGCGCAGCGGCGTGCGATCCAGCACTTCGTCCAGGTACTCGTCATTGGCCAGCGCGGGCTCGGAGCGCTGCGTGCGGATGTACCAGGGCGCCACCGCATTGACGCGGATGCCGTCGGCCGCCCATTCCGCGGCCAGGTTGCGCGTGAGCTGGTGCAGCGCCGCCTTGGTCATGCCATAGGCCGAGCCGGTACGCACGTGGGTGATGCCCGACACCGAACCCACGTTCACGATCGCAGCATGGGCGTGCTGGACCAGCTGCGGGTGCGCGAGGCGGCACATCTCGAAGGCCGAGAACAGGTTCAGCTCGAAGATCGCGCGGTAGTCGCGCTCGCTGTAGTCCAGCGTGGCCGCCGGCGTGTTGCCGCCGGCGTTATTGACCAGCAGCGACAGCGGTGCGCCGAGATCGGCGATCCAGTCGAACACGGCCAGGCGGTCTTCCTGCTCGCTCAGGTCGGCGGCGAAGGCCAGCACCTCGATCTGATCGAAATCGTCGGCCAGCTCGACGCGCACCTGCTCCAGGTAGTCGTCGTCGCGCGCCACCAGCAGCAGGTTGGCGCCGAGGCCGGCCAGCTCGCGGGCCGCGGCGTAGCCGATGCCCTTGCTGGCGCCGGTGACCAAGGCGGTATGGCCCTGCAATTGCCAGGCGTCGATGCGGTTGTTCATGGGCGCGAGCTTAGGACCTGCGCCAGGCATCGCCTAGGGCCCGATCACAAACCGGGCAAGGCGCGGTTGCCGCGCCACGCCCCGCGCGGGACACTCGGAACGGATTTTCCGCCGGAGCACCCGCATGAAGTGGCTCATCCTCCCGCTCGGCCTGCTCGCCCTGACCGCATGCTCGGGCAAGCCGCCGACGCCCAAAGCCGACGCCTCGACGCCGCCACCCCGCACGGCCACGCCATGGGACGACCTGAAGAAGCAGGAGCAGAAGGCCAAGGACGTGCAGAAGGTGGTCGACCAGCAGGCCGACGAACAGCGCAAGCAGATCGATGCGGCGGAGCACTGAAACCATGTCGCCGGACTCGGCCGGACTTGCCCTCCCCATGACGCAGCCCGCGATCGCCGCGGACGCGCCCGTGCTGGAGCTGGAACGCGCCAGCGTGCTGCGGGGCGAGCGCCTGATCCTGGAGGACCTCAGCCTGCGCGTAGCAGCCGGGCAGCACACCGCCATCCTCGGCGCCAACGGCTCGGGGAAGTCGACCCTGGTCAAGCTGGTGGCGCGCCAGCTCTATCCGCTGGCGCGGCAGGACGGCCGCCCCAGCGTGCGCGTGTTCGGCCGCGAGCGCTGGCACGTGACCGAGCTGCGCAGCCTGCTGGGCATGGTCTCGCCCGCGCTGCAGCTGGACTACACCACCGAGACGCCGCTGGAAGTGTTCGACGCGGTGATCTCCGGCTTCTTCGCGGCGCGCGGCCTCGGCCTCGATCACCGGGTGACGCCCGCCATGCGCGGCCGCGCGCAAGACGCGCTGGACCAGATGGGCATCGTCCATCTGGTCGGGCGCGACATGGCCACGCTGTCGACCGGTGAGGCGCGCCGCGTACTGATCGCCCGCGCCCTGGTGCACCGCCCCCGCGCGCTGTTGCTGGACGAACCCACCGCAGGCCTCGACCTTGCCACGCGCCGGCGCTTTCTGGAGAGCCTGCGCGCGCTGGCGCAGAGCGGCACCACCCTGCTCCTGGTGACCCATCACATCGAGGAAATCGTGCCGGAGATCGGGCAGGTGCTGCTGCTGCGCGAAGGCAAGGTGCTGCGCCATGGCGGCAAGGAAGCGGTACTCACCGACGACGCGCTGACGCTGGCGTTCGACATGCCGGTACGGGTCCGGCGCGAAGGCGACTACTTCAACGCCGTGCCCTGCTGACTGCGCGACAGGGAGCTCGCAGAACGCGGGCTCCCCTCGTACTGACCCTCAGTTCGGCCCGCAGAAGCAGTAGGCGTAGACGTTCGGGCGGCCGGGCTGCGCGTTGTGCAGCAGCTTCAGCTCCGGAACCATCGCCGGCAGCTGCGCCACCCACGAGGGCACGTGGATGCCATAGGCATTCAACGCGATCATCGCGGAGCTCTCGTTGAGATTGACGAGGTATTGCTCGAACGCGCCCATCGGAGCCTCGACATAGCGCACCGCCGGGTTCTTGCCGAGCTTCGCGCGTTCCGCCGCATCCGCGATCGCTTCGCGCAGGCCGCCGAGCTGGTCGATCAGGCCACGCTCCAGCGCCTGCTGGCCGGTCCATACGCGGCCCTGGGCGATGGTGTCGATCGCGTCGTACGGCTTGCCGCGCGCCTTGGCCACGTTGCCGACGAAATCGCGGTAACCCTTCTCGATGATCGCCTGGATCAGCGTCGATACCTTCGGGTCCAGCGGGCGGGTGATGTTGAACGCGCCAGCGAGCGGACCGGTGCCCACGCCGTCGCTCTTCACGCCGAGCTTGTCCAGCGTGCCGGGCACGGTGAAATACATGCCGAAGATGCCGATCGAACCGGTGATGGTGTTGGGCTCGGCGTAGATCCGATCCGCATTCATCGAGATCCAATAGCCGCCGCTGGCGGCCACGTCGCCCATCGAGACCACCACCGGGATGCCGGCGGCCTTGGTCAGTTCCACCTCGCGGCGGATCTGTTCGGCGGCATAGACCTCGCCACCGGGCGAGTTCACGCGCAGCACCAGGGCCTTGGTGCGGCGGTCCTCGCGCGCGGCGCGGATCAGCGCGGCGGTCGATTCGCCGCCGACCGTGCCCTGCGGCTGCTTGCCGCCGACGATCTCGCCTTCGGCGACCACCACCGCCACGCCGGGCGCCAAGGCGCCGTCGCCGGAAACGCTCGCCACGTAGCGGCGCAGGTCGACCTGCCGGAAGCCCTCGCCCTTGCGGCCGGCCGGCACGCCTTCCTTGCGCATCATGTTCTCGAGGTCGTCCTGCGTGGCCAGCCCGTCCACCAGGTGCTGGTTGAAAGCCAGCTGGCCCAGATCGCCCTTGGTACCGGCGATGGCCTCGGGCAAACCGTCGACCGCGGCTCGCAGCGCGGCCGGTTCGAGCTTGCGCAACTTGGCCACTTCGTCGAGATAGCGGTCCCACAGGCCGCCCATCCAGAAGGCGTCGGCTTCCTTCGCTTCCGGCGAGGCGTGGTCGAGGATGTAAGGCTCCGCCGCGCTCTTGAACTGGCCGACGCGGAACAGATGCACGTCCACCCCGAGGCGGTCGAGCAGGTCCTTGTAGAAGAGGCGGTAGTTCGCCAGGCCGGTCAGCATGACGCCGCCCATCGGATCGAGCAGCACGCGATCGGCGTGCGCGGCGAGGTAGTACTGGCCCTGGTCCATGCTCGCGGCCCACACGATCACCGGCTTGCCGGCGGCACGGAAACGGTCGAGCGCGGCGGCGACCTCGCGCAGCGCGGCGAAGCCGCCGGCATGCAGGTCCTGCGGTTCGAGCAGGATGCGGCTGATGCGATTGTCGGCCGCGGCCGCGTCGATCGCCGCGACCAGGTCGCGCACCTGCACCTGCTTGGGCGGATTGCCGGCCAGGCCCTGCAGGGCGCGCTCCAGCGGCTCGATGCTGTACTGCTCGACCAGCGCGCCGTGCGGCTTGATCACCAGCACGCTGTCGTTCTGAATTGCACGATCGGCGCCGCCGGCCCACAAGCCGAGCATCACCAGCAGGAACAGGCCAAGGAACAGGAAGAAGACCAGGTTGAGAATCACCAGCCTGACCACGTTGATGCCGCGTCCAAAGACGCGCAGGAAGGCCCAGAAACCGTTGGTGCGGCGCTCCGTCATGCGTTCGTTCCTCGACAGTGGACCGGCAGCGTACTCCGTCGCCCGGCCTCAGGTCATGTGGGAGAAGTCGGCCCCATGCGGCGCCAGCGTTCGGTGGCCGAACTGCGCCAGAAGCGCATGAACAGCAGCACCGCGGCCACGCTCAGGCCCGCCACCAGTCCCATCCACATGCCGCGCGCGCCCAAGCCCTGGCGGAAGGCCAGCCACCAGCCCACGGGCATGCCGATGACCCAGTAGGCGAACAGCGTCATGGCCATCGGCACGCGGGTGTCCTTGAGGCCGCGCAGCGCGCCGTTGGACGCCACCTGGATGCCGTCGGAGAACTGGAACACGCCGGCCAGCACGATCAGCTGGGTCGCCAGCGCGATCACCGCCGCGTCCCGTGTGTACAGCGAGGCGATCAGGTGCGGCAGGCTCAGCATCAGGCCAGCGGAGACCATCTGCGTAGCCAGCGTCAGCGCAATGCCGCAGAAGCCGGCATAGCGCACGCCGTCCGCATCGCCGCGCCCGACCGCGTTGCCTACCCGCACGGTGATCGCCATGGCCAGGCCCAGGGGGATCATGAAGAACACCGAGGCGATGTTGAGCGCGACCTGGTGGCTGGCCACCACGGTTTCGCCCAGCGTACCCAGCGCCAGTGCCACGGCGACGAACAGGCCGCCCTCGGCCAGCAGGGTCACCGCCATCGGCAGGCCCACCCACAGCAGTTCGCGGATGCGGCGCGGGTTCGGCAAGTCGAAGCGGTCGCCCAGGTTCAGGCCGCGGTAGTTGGGGTGGCGCGCCACGTACAACGCGAAGCCGAGCATCTCCATCCACAGCACAAGTGCGGTGGCGATGCCGCAGCCGCGCGCGCCCTGCGGCTCCAGCCCCAGCTTGCCGAACATCAGCACGTAGCCCAGCGGGGCCAGCACGCATAGGCCGCCGAGGCTGAAGAACATCGAGGGCAACGTCATGGAGAGGCCTTCGGAAAGGCCGCGCAGGGCGAAATAACAGGTCAGCGCCGGCGCGCCCCAGCTGATGGCATGGAGGAAGGCGACCACGTCCTGGCGCAGCGCCGGATCGACGCCGATCAGATCGATCAGCGGGGCGGCATGGCGCACCGCGAACCACAACAGCACCCCCATGCCCGCTGCCAGCCATATCGCCTGGCGGAACACCGCGCCCACTTCGGCGCGGCGGCCGGCGCCGTCCAGCTGGGACACCGACGGCGGCACGGCCATCATCATGCCGATGCCGCTGACGATGGCCAGCGCCCAGATGCTCGCACCCACGGCCACCGCACCGAGCACGTGCGCGCTGTAGTGGCCGGCGAGCATCGCGTCGACCACGTTGGTGCCCACCGCAGCCAGCTGGGCGAAGATCAAGGGCGCTGCGAGGGTCAGGGTGGCGCCGATCTCGTGCGACACGCGGGCACGATCGGAAGGGCTCGGGAACATAGGCGGAACTCCAGGGACCGGCGATTCTACAGGCTCCCGCCGGGCGGGGCTGAAGCCGTCACGGGCTTGTGCCAAGATCGCCCGCTTCAAAGGGGAGGGGTCGCGTGAAAGGGAAAGAGATCGTCTCGTACGACGGCGTGCACTGCGCCAACTGCGCCACGCCCATGCAGGGGGAGTTCTGTCATGAGTGCGGGCAGTCCATCCACACCGTGCTCAAGCCGGTGCACCACATGTTCGAGGACACACTGGAGACCTTCCTCCACGTGGACGGACGCGTGCTGCACACCGTGCCGCCGCTGCTGACCAAGCCGGGCTTCCTCACCCTGGAATACTTTTCCGGACGCCGGCAGCGCTACGTGCCGCCGTTCCGCCTGATGTTCGTGCTTTGCCTGCTGGCCTTCTTCTTCACCCACATCGCCATCGACATCGGCGGCGACCACGGGAAGGGCGACCAGCCCGGCATACACGTGGAGGAGGACACGTTCGACGACCTCAATACGCCGGCCCAGGTGCGCAAGGCGCTGGACGAACAGCTGGCGGACCTGGAACAGGCCAAGACCCAGACCTCGAACGTTCCCGGCGTCGAAGCGTCCATCACCGTGGCCCAGAACGAGCTGCGCGAGCAGGCCGCGGCGCGCATCGCGGCACTGGAGCACGCGTCGCCCCCCGCTGCGGCGGCGAGCGCCCCTGCATCGTCGGCCTCTGCACCCGTGGCCGCAGCCTCCAGTCCCGCGCCCGCGTCGAGCGCGGCCGCCTCACCGGCCGGCGCGGCTCCGGCGAAAAAGCACAAAGCTCACAGCAACAACAAGGCCATCAAACAGTGGCTGACCGGCCATGACCACGTGAGCATCGCCTGGCTACCGGGCTTCATGAATGCGCGGCTGGACCACACCCTGGGCAACCTGCGCGAGAACCTCAACGGCTTGAACAGCGCGGATCCCGAGGTGCATGCGCAGGCGGTCGAGCGGATCAAGGCTGGCATCTTCGGCGCATTGCCGCAGGCCATGTTCGTCCTGATGCCGGTGTTCGCCCTGCTGCTGAAGCTGTTCTACCTGTTCAAGCGCCGGCTCTACATGGAGCACCTGATCGTGGCGCTGCACAGTCACGCCTTCCTGTTCCTGGTGCTGCTGCTGGGCGCCGCGCTGGCCATGCTGAAGACCTGGATCGGCCCGCACGCGGCCTGGGCGGGGCAGCTGTTCGGCTGGCTGGAAGCGGCCCTTTCCCTGTGGGCGCTGGTGTACCTGCTGCTGATGCAGAAGCGCGTCTACCGCCAGGGCTGGACGATGACCGTCATCAAGTACGTGATGGTGGGCTGGTGCTACATGTGGCTGCTTGGAATCTGCGTCATGGGGGCCCTGGCGCTGGGTCTGGCGCACTGAATCACCCCTCGTGTTTTTGTGAGGTGCATCACGGCAGAACCGGCGACTGGCCGGCGTTGCGAGCCCTGCCAGAAACGGGCCAATGAGGGTTTTGCACAGCATCACGGGACTGTCAACACCGCGGCAAGGCCGATGTCAATTGTATGAACGCCGGCCAAGCGCGATTTGTAACCCTTTGAATTGGTGGAACATTACAGACTGGCTAAAACTTCGTCAGCACGTCCGGAAGTCCGATTTTTCAGGCGTGGAGGGCCTCCTTCCCCGGCACATCCACAGACTTATCCACAGCTCTTGTGGATAAGCGGAATTTTCCCCCTGGTTGAGCCACTTACCAGGGACTCCTCGACCCGGCACCAGCATCCGCCTGCAAGTCCGGCCGGAACGGGCGCGACCGGGTGGTCGGGCGACCTTCGGGCCATCCGCCGAGCCATCTCACGCCGGCTGGGATCACCCGGGTACACTGGCCCGCCACGAGGTTCGCATGCCCGCCGTCCTTCGCGTCGCCCTGCCCGTTCCCCTGCCGACCCTGTTCGACTACCTGCCGCCCGCGGCGGGCGAGGCGCAGGCGGGCAGCCGGGTACTGGTGCCGTTCGGCCGCGGCAAGGCCGTGGGCGTGGTGGTGGAGACGCAAGCCGAATCCGCGCTGGGCGGCGCGCGGCTGAAACGGGTCCTCCGCCTGCTGGACGACGCGCCGCTGCTCGACGCGGAGCTGATGAAGACTCTGGCCTGGGCCGCCGATTACTGGCTAGGCGCGCCGGGCGAGGCCTACGCCAACGCGCTGCCGCTCGCCCTGCGCGAGGACAAGCCGCTGCCGGATACCCACGAGGAAGTCTGGGCGCTCACCGTCGCCGGCCGCAGCGCGCTGGATGCCGGCAGTCGCAAAGGCGGCAGCCGCCTTCTGCTGGAAGCGCTGGCGGCCGGCCCGCTCTCCGCCGGCGAACTGCTCGAACGCCTCCCCGCCTGGCGCGAGGCCGGCCGGCGCCTGGCCACCACCGCGCTGATCGAACGCGTCCGGCGCGACAACGCCGAGCCGCGCCCCATTACCACGGCCCCGCCCCTGAGCGCCGAGCAGGAACAGGCGGTGGACGCGGTCGCCGCCTCGCTCGGACAGTTCCAGCCGTTCCTGCTCGATGGCGTCACCGGCAGCGGCAAGACCGAGGTGTACCTGGCGCTGATCGAACGCGTGGTCGCGCAAGGAAAACAGGCTCTGCTGCTGGTGCCGGAGATCGGCCTGGCGCCGCAGACCGTGCGCCGCGTGCGCGAGCGCCTGGGCGTGCCGGTGGAAGTGCTGCACTCGAACCTGGCCGAAGGGGATCGCGCGCGCGCCTGGCTGCGTGCGCGCGACGGCGAGGCACGGGTGATCCTGGGCACGCGCTCGGCGGTATTCACGCCGCTGCCGCAGGCGGGCCTGATCGTGGTGGACGAGGAACACGACACGGCCTACAAGCAGCAGGAAGGCTTCCGCTACCACGCGCGCGACCTGGCGCTGCTGCGCGGCCGCGCGCTGGGCGTGCCGGTGCTGCTCGGCTCGGCCACGCCTTCGCTGGAATCGCTGGCGAACGTGGAGGCCGGCCGCTATCGCGCGCTGCACCTGCGCGCGCGGCCGGGGGCGATCCGCCCTCCGCAGGTACAGATCGTGGATATGCGCGCACAACGCCTGGAGCACGGACTGTCGCCGACGCTGCTGGCCGCGGTGCGCGACACCGTCGCGCGCGGCGAGCAGGCGCTGGTATTCCGCAACCGCCGCGGCTACGCGCCGGTGCTGCTGTGTCACCAGTGCGGCTGGCATGCCGAATGCCCGCGCTGCGAACATCCGCTGACGCTGCATGCGGGCCGGCGCCAACTGATCTGCCATCACTGCGACTACCACGCCCGCGTGCCGGAGCAGTGTCCCTCCTGCGGCGCCGCGGACCTCAAGCCACAGGGCCAGGGCACCGAGCGGTTGGAAGAGGCGTTGACCGCGCTGTTTCCCGACGTGCCGGTATTACGCATCGATCGCGAAACTACGCGCCGGCGCGACGCCTTCGACGAACTGCTGGATCGCCTGCGCACGGGCGGTCCGGCGATCCTGGTGGGCACGCAGATGCTGGCCAAGGGGCACGACCTGCCCGAGCTCACGCTGGTGGCCATCGTCGGCGTGGACGAAGGCCTGCACAGCGTGGACTTCCGCGCCAGCGAACGCCTCGCGCAGCTCACCGTGCAGGTCGCCGGCCGCGCCGGCCGCGCAAGCAAACCGGGGCGGGTGATCCTGCAGACGCATCACCCGGAGCATCCGCTGTTGCGCCAGTTGCTGGCCCAGGGCTACGGCGCCGCGGCGAAGGAACTGTTGGCCGAACGCCGTGCCTTGCAGCTACCGCCATGGCACCACCAGGTCCTGCTGCGTGCCGATGCCCACCAGCGCGACTACGTGGATGCGTTCCTCGCCGAGGCCCGCGCAGGGCTGGACCGCCCCGAATTGCAAATCGCCGGCCCGATGCCCGCGCCGATGCCGCTGCGCGCCGGCCGCCATCGCGGCCAGCTGCTGATCGAAGCAGCCAGCCGCGCCGCGTTGCACGCCGCCTTGCGGCCGTGGTCGCGCGCGCTGTCGACGTTGCCGTCCGCGCGCAAAGTGCGCTGGTCGCTGGACGTTGACCCGGTGGATCTCTACTGATCCACACGCTCGGCCAACGGCCGTTCCTTTAGACTCCCGCGAGCCCTCTTCCTCGCGAGGTCCCCGATGTCCCAGCCCGATCCACGGCCGCACGTCGTCATTCTCGGCGGCGGCTTCGGCGGCCTGGCCGCCGCCCGCCAGCTCGACGATCCCTCGCTGCGCGTCACCCTCGTCGACCGACGCAACCACCATCTCTTCCAGCCGCTGCTGTACCAGGTGGCCACGGCAGGCCTGTCGGCACCGTCCATCGCTGCGCCGCTGCGCCAGATCCTGCGCAAGCAGAGCAACGCTACCGTGCTGCTCGACGAGGCGGTGGATGTCGATCTCGCGGCCAAGCAAGTGATGCTCGCGCAGGGGCCGCTCGCGTACGACTACCTGGTCGTAGCTACCGGCGCGACCCACGCCTACTTCGGCCACGACGACTGGGCGCGCCACGCACCCGGCCTGAAGACACTGGACGATGCGTTCACGATCCGCCGCCGCGTGCTGCTGGCGTTCGAGCACGCCGAGCGCGAGGACGACCCGGCGCGGCGGCAGGCCTGGCTCAATTTCGTCGTCGTGGGCGGCGGAGCCACTGGCGTGGAACTGGCCGGCACGCTGGCCGAGATCGCGCGCCACACCCTGCCGCGCGAATTCCGCCGCAGCGATCCGCGGCGCGCCAACATCCTGCTGGTCGAAGCCGGGCCGCGCGTGCTGCCGGCATTCGCCGAGGATCTCTCGGCAAAGGCAGCGAAACAGTTGGAGAAGCTGGGCGTGCAGGTGCGCACCGGCACGGCCGTCACCGCGATCGGCGCGGACAGCGTCAGGCTGGGCGAGGAAACGCTGGCCTCGCGCACCGTGCTCTGGGCCGCCGGCGTGGCGGCCTCTCCGCTCGGCAAGCGCCTGGGCGCGCCGGTGGATCGCGCGGGACGGGTGCAGGTACTGCCTGACCTGAGCCTGCCGGATCACCCGGAGGTATTCGTGGTCGGCGACCTGGCCAGCGCGTTCCGCCCCGGCGGCCAGCCCGTGCCCGGCGTGGCGCCGGCCGCCAAGCAGATGGGGCGCCATGTGGGAGAGGTCATCCTCGCGCGTCTGCGGGGCGACGGCGCATCCAAGCCGTTCCGCTACCGCGACGACGGTGCGCTCGCCACCATCGGGCGCATGGCCGCGGTGGCGCAGTTCGGGCGCCTGAAGTTCTCCGGCCTCCCCGCCTGGTGGGTGTGGCTGGTCGCCCACGTGTACTTCCTGATCGGCTTCCGCAACCGGCTGGTGGTGCTGCTGGACTGGGCCTGGTCGTACTGG
Source organism: Dyella sp. BiH032 (assembly GCF_031954525.1). NCBI lineage: Bacteria > Pseudomonadati > Pseudomonadota > Gammaproteobacteria > Lysobacterales > Rhodanobacteraceae > Dyella > Dyella sp. BiH032. The sequence continues at coordinate 889,920 of NZ_CP134867.1, read as the reverse complement.
ACCTACCAGCGGCACGCGCGGATCGTGACCGGATCGGACCGCACTGACGAAAGCTGATCTCGCTTGCCGGGCGACGCTGAGCGGCGACAATAGGCCGTTCCCTCCGACGGATTCCGACGTGTCCAACCAACTCGAACAGCTGCGCCAGTACACCACCGTGGTCGCCGATACCGGCGACATCGAGGCCATCGCCCGTTACCGCCCGGTGGACGCCACCACCAATCCCTCCCTGCTGCTGAAGGCCACCGAGCTGCCGGCCTACGCGCCGCTGATCGACGAAGCCGTGCAGTGGGCCAAGGGCCAGAGCGCATCGAGCGAACGCCAGCTGGTCGATGCCAGCGACTACCTCGCCGTGGCCGCGGGCCGGAAGATCGCCGAGCTGGTGCCCGGCCGCGTGTCCACCGAAGTGGATGCGCGCCTGTCCTTCGACACGGACGCCACCATCGCAAAGGCCGAGCGCCTGATCGGCCTGTACGAGGCGGCCGGCGTGAAGCGCGACCGCATCCTGATCAAGATCGCCTCCACCTGGGAAGGCATCCGCGCCGCCGCGACGCTGGAGCGCCGCGGCATCCAGTGCAACCTCACGTTGCTGTTCTCGTTCGAACAGGCGGTGGCCTGCGCCGAAGCGGGCGTCTATCTGATCTCGCCGTTCGTCGGCCGCATCATGGACTGGTACGTCGCCAGCACCGGCACCAAGAGCTACGCACCGGAGGAAGATCCGGGCGTGCAGTCGGTGCGCCGCATCTACGGCTGGTACAAGCAGCACGGCTTCGACACCGTGGTGATGGGCGCCAGCTTCCGCAACATCGGGCAGATCCAGGCCCTTGCCGGCTGCGATCGCCTGACCATCAGCCCCGACCTGCTGGAGAAGCTGGAAGCGACCGCCGATGCGCTGCCGCGCGCGCTGCAAGACGGCGGCGAGCGCCAGGCGCGCCCGGCGCCGATCAGCGAGGCCGCCTTCCGCTGGGGCCACAACGAAGACGCCATGGCGACCGAGAAGCTGGCCGACGGCATCCGCAAGTTCGCCGCCGATCAGCGCAAGCTAGAAGCGATGCTCGCCAAGAAGCTGTGACCGCTGAGGCCGGGCCGCAAGGCCCGGCCTTGCGTTCTCGACACGATCCTGCCGAAGCAGCAGGACGTCATCCCCGCGAGCGAGCGGCGCGACGTGTGCGTCGTCGACAACGCGGCGACGCTAGGCTGCGGCAGCGAATGACAGGTATTCCGCAGAGATAAAGTCAGCGGCGGCCGAACCGCGGCGCCGCTGAATCTTTGTGCTCAGCGCGCCGGCGATGTCGCGGGTTTGCCGCCTTCGCTGGCGAGCTGATCGATCGACCAGCCGCCACCTAGCGCACGCACCAGTTGCACACTTGCGCGCAGTTGCCGCGTATCCAGGTCGAGCAGGCTGCGCTGTGCGTCCAGTGACGCGGTCTGTGCCTGCACCACATCGAGATAACCCACCGCACCCTGGCGGTAGCGGTCCATGGCGATGTCCAGCGAACGCTTCGCCGCGTCGGCGGCATCCTTCTGGTCGCCGCGCGCCGCGCCATAGTGATCGAGCTGGGCGAGGTTGTCCTCCACCTGCTGGAACGCGTTGAGCACGACGCCGCGGTAGCGCGCGCCAGCTTCCTCGGTGGCGGCCTTGGCGGCTTCGACGCCGGCCTTGCGTCGGCCGGCATCGAACAGCGTGAGCAGTGCGGTGGGGCCGATCGCCCAGAAACGGTTCGGCGCGGTGAACAGGCCGCCGTAGCGGTCGCTCTGGTAGCCACCCTGCGCGCTCAGGCCCAGCGAGGGGAAATAGGCCGCGCGAGCGATGCCGATGCGCGCGTTGGCAGCTGCGACGCGACGCTCGGCCGCTGCCACGTCAGGGCGCCGCTGCAGCAGGGTCGAGGGCAAGCTTACCGGCACGGTCGGCAGGGGTAGCGCTCCCGTGTCGGGCACGACGCTGAAGTTCGACGCCGATTCGCCGACCAGCGACGCGATGGCGTGTTCGATCAACGCACGTTGCGCCTGGGTCTGCGACCACTGCGACTTGGCCGAGGAAAGCTGGGTCTGCGCGCGCGCGACATCCAGGCCCGAGGCGATGCCGCCGGCGTGCCGCGTCTGCGTCAGCTCCAGCGCCTTCTGGTACGCGTCAATGCTTTCCTTCAACAGCTGGATCTGCTGATCCAACCCGCGCAGCACGATGTAGTTGTCGGCCAACTGGGCTTGCAGGCTCAAACGTGCAGAGGCGAGATCGGCCGCGGCGGCGAGCGCGTCGTCCTTGCCCGCCTCGACGGTGTTGCGCACGCGGCCCCATAGATCGACTTCGTAGTCGATTTCCGCTCCCAGCGTGTAGCTGTCGTAGTTCGCCGGCGAGGTCGCGCCGCGCAGCGGCCTCGTGTCCGACTGGCGATCGCGCTGCGCATTTGCGTTGACGCCCACCTGGGGGAACAGGCCGGCCCGCGCCTGCTGGCTGAAGGCTTGCGCCTGCTGGTAATGCGCCAGCGCCGCGGCGAGATCGGCGTTGTTCTTGAGCAGGCGCTGCTGCAGCTGATCGAGCCGGTCGTCGCCATACAGCTTCCACCAGCCGTCGCGCGAAAGCTGGTCGGAGGGCTCGGCGGCCACCCAGCTCTTGCCGTAGGCCTCGCCGTGCTCCTGGTACTGCTCCGCCACCGGCACCTCGGGCGCCTTGTAGGCCGGCGCCAGCGAACACCCGGCCAGCCCCGCCGCCAGGGCCAGGGCGAGGACGCGCTCAGGCCTTCTTTGCATTGCTGCGCCCCTGGGCCTTGGCCAGTTCGGTGTCCTTCTCCGCCGTGCGTACGCGGTCGCCGTCCACCAGGCCGTCCGGCGGGCTCTCGATGACCCGGTCGCCATCGGCGAGGCCGGAGCCGATCTCCACCGTCTTGCCGTAGTCGCGCAAGATGGTGACCTTCTTGAAGGCCACCTTCCCGTCCGGGCCGAGCGTGGCCACGCGCAGGCCCTGGTCGTCGAAGATGAGCGCGCTCGCGGGTACGCGCAGTGCGGTGGCATCGGCGGGGCGGTCGAGCTTCACGCTGGCGAAGCTGCCGGGCATCAGCTTGCCGTCGGCGTTGTCCACCGCGAGCTGGATCAGGGTCGTGCCGGATTCGGCCGCCACGGCGCCCGCCGAGGCTTCGACCCGCGCCTGGAAGACGCGTCCCGGATACTCCGGCACGCTGAGATTGGCGATCGCGCCGGGCTTGATCGCCGGCGCGTAGTTCTGCGGCACGCGCACGTAGACGCGCAGCTTGCGCACGTCCGACACCACGAACAGCTCCGGCCCGCTGCCGCTGCCGGCGTTGATCAGCGCGCCGACGTCGGTGTCGCGTGCCGTCACCATGCCGTCGAACGGCGCGACGATGCGGGTGAAGCCCTTCAATGCCTCGATGCGATCGACGTTCGCCTTGGCCGCCTTGGCGATGGCCTGCTTGGCGGTGAAGTCGCCGGTCTTTTCGTCGACCTCCTGGCGCGACACGGAATCGGAGCCCAGCATCGCCTGCCAGCGCTTGGCCGTGGTGGCGGCCAGTGCGGCGTTCGCTTCGGCGCTGGCCAGATCGGCCTTGGCCTGCAGCAATTGCTGGTCGAGATCCGGCGTCTCGATCTCGGCAAGCAATTGGCCGGCCTTCACCGGCGCGCCGATGTCGACCTTCCAGGACTTCAGATAGCCGCTGACGCGCGCGTAGATCGGCGCGCGCGCATAGGCTTCGAGGCGGCCCGGCAGTTCCAGCGAGGAGCCTTTCTCGCTGCGCTCGACCGGCACCACGCTGACGGTGGGTACGGCCTGCTCGTCAGTCCAGTCCTTGAGCTTGTGCGCATCGTTGGCGCGCGTAGCGACGCCGGCGACCACTACGCCAATCACGACGATGGCGGCGACGATGCCCGCGCGGCGAAGGCTGCGCGGCGAAACCGGGTTGGGCTTGTGGGGGGTATCAGGCGACATGGACGGGCTCTCCGGAAACCGAAGCCGGGTCGGATGCGCGGCCATGCCGCGCGTGAATGATGCGGAACACCACGGGGACGAAGAACAGCGTGGCGACGGTGGCGAAAATCAGGCCGCCGATCACGGCGCGGCCCAGCGGTGCATTCTGCTCGCCGCCTTCGCCCAGGCCGAGCGCCATGGGCGCCATGCCGATGATCATCGCCAAGGCGGTCATCAGCACGGGGCGGAAGCGCACGAAACCGGCTTCCAGTGCGGCCTGGTGCGCGTCGCCATGCTCGGCGAGGCGCTCGCGGCAGAAGCTCACCACCAGGATCGAGTTGGCCGTAGCCACGCCCATGCACATGATGGCGCCGGTGAGCGCGGGTACGGACAGCGTGGTGTGCGTGGCGAACAGCATCCACACGATGCCGGCCAGCGCGGCGGGCAGCGCGGTGATGATCACGAACGGATCGCTCCAGGACTGGAAGTTCACCACGATCAGCAGGTAGATCAGCACCGCCGCGCCGATGAGGCCGAAGAGCAATCCGGAGAAGGCGCTGTTCATCGTCTGCACCTGGCCGAGCAGGGCGGTGGACGATCCCTTGGGCAGTTCCTTGGCATGGTCGGCGACGATCTTCTGGATATCCGCGGCCACTGCGCCGAGGTCGCGCCCTTGTGTGGTCGCGAAGATCTCGACCATCGGCTGGATGTTGTACTGGCTCACTACCGCATTGCTTGCCCCGCGCGTGACCGTGGCCAGGCCGCCGAGCAGCTGCGAACTGCCGCCGCCGCTGGACGAGACCGGGATGTTCTCCAGGGATGAGAGCGAGTCCAGCTTGTACTGCGGCGTCTGCATCACGATCGGATACGAGATCTGGTTCTGCGGGTTCAGCCAGAATGTGGGCGCCACCTGGCTCGAACCGGCGAGGTTCACCACGAGGCTGTTGGTGACGTCGCGCTCGGTGACACCCAGCAGCTGCGCGCGCGTGCGGTCCACGTCCACCGCGAAGGTGGGATTGGATTGCGATTGCTGGATGCGCGCATCGGCGACGCCGGGAACACGGCGGATCTCGCGCAGCAGCTTGTTGGCAAAAGCGAAGTTCTGCGCCAGCTTGGCGCCGCGGATCTGCAGGTCGATCGGCGCGGGCGAGCCGAAGTTGAGGATCTGGCTGATGATGTCCGCGGGTGGGAACGAGAAAGTGACACCGGGAAACTGGCGTGGCAATTCCTCGCGCATCCGCCGTACGTATTCCGCAGTGGGGCGGTGGCCTTCGTTGAGCGACAGCTGGATGTCGCCGTCCCACGAGCCGATGGTGCCGGTGTTGTTGTAGGCGGTGTTGATGCCGCTGATCGACTGGCCGATGTTGTCGACCACGGTACCCAGTTCCTCAGGTGGCACGATCCGCCGGATCGCCGCCTGCACATTGGCGAACAGCGTGGCACTCTCCTCCACGCGCGTGCCGATCGGTGCGCGCACGTGCATCAGGATCTGGCCGGCATCCACTGACGGGAAGAAGTTACGTCCGAGGAGCGGTACCAGCGCGAACGAAGCGACCACGAAGGCGAGGAAGCCGGCTACGAAAGCCTTGCGGTGCTCCATCGCCATCGCCAGGAGGTCGTGATATGCCGTGCGCACCCGCTCGAAACGCGCTTCGAAGCCCCGCTGGAAGCGCACCAGCGGGTTGCGCGACGGCGGCAGAGCCATGTTGTTGCCGTGTTCGTCGGTGTGGGGTTCGTGCGGCTTGAGCAGGTACTTCGCCATCGTCGGCACCAGGGTGCGCGACAGGATGAACGAGCAGATCATCGCGAACATCACCGCTTCGGCCATCGGCACGAACAGGAAGCGTGCGACCCCTTGCAGGAAGAACATCGGCACGAACACGATGCAGATACACAGCAGCGAGACGAAGGCCGGCGTCACGATTTGGCGCGCGCCGTCCATGATGGCCGTCTCGACGTCCTTGCCGTGCTCCAGGTGCCAGTTGATGTTCTCGATCGTCACCGTGGCGTCGTCCACCAGGATGCCCACCGCCAGCGCCAGGCCACCCAGGGTCATGATGTTCAACGTCTCGCCCACCGCCGACAGCGCAGCGATGGAACCGAGAATGGCCAACGGGATCGACGTAGCGATGATCACCGTCGAGCGCCAGCTGCCGAGGAACAGCAGGATCATCAGGCTGGTCAGCGCCGCGGCGATGATGCCCTCCTTCGCTACGCCGCCGATCGCCGCGCGCACGAAGATCGACTGGTCGCCGATGGGTGCGATCTCGAGCGTGTCGGGGAAGGAATCCTTCGCATCCTTCAGTTTCTGCTTGACGCCCTCGATGATCGCCAGCGTCGAGGCCGAGCCGTTCTTCAGCACGGTCATCAGCACAGAGCGGCTGCCGTCCACGTGCACGACGTTGGTCTGCGGCGGGTTGCCATCGCGCACGTGGGCGACGTCGCGGATATAGACCGTGGTGCCGTTGACCATGCGCACGGGCAGATCGCCCAGCGCCTTGATGTCCGAAGGTGCGTTATTCAACTGCAGCGTGTATTCGTACTCGCCGATCTTCTGCGTGCCGACCGGCACGATCAGGTTCTGCGCGGCGAGCGCGTTGGCCACGTCCTGCGCCGACAGGCCACGCGCCTGCAGCGCAGCCGGGTCGATATCGATCTGTACCTGGCGGGTCTTGCCGCCAAAGGGATACGGAATCGATGCGCCGGCCACCGACGTGAGCACCGGGCGCACCGCATTCGTGCCGAGGTCGCCCAGGCTTTGCTCGCTCAAGCCTTTGCCCGACAGCGCCAACTGGATGATCGGCACGGTCGAGGCGTTGTAGTTGAGGATCAGCGGCGGGGTGATGCCCGGCGGCAGCTGGCGCAGCAGCGTCTGTGCCACCGCTGTCACCTGGGCGTTGGCGGTGCGGATGTCCACCGTGGGCTGGAAGAAGATCTTGATCACGCCGAAGCCGGCAATCGACTGCGCCTCGATGTGCTCCACGTCGTTCACCGTGGTGGTGAGCACGCGCTCGAAGGGTGAGGCGATGCGGCCGGCCATTTGGTCGGGCGGCAGGCCGGTGTACTGCCACACCACGCTGATCACGGGGATCTTGATGTCGGGGAAGATGTCCGTCGGCGTGCGCAGCGCGGACAGCGGGCCGATGATGAGGATCAGCAGCGCGAGAACGACAAAGGTGTAGGGCCGCGTGAGCGCGATCCGGACGATGCCAAGCATGCGGGGGATTCCGTGCGCGAATGTTGCGTCGCGAAATTTTGACACGCGCCGTGCGCCGGCCGTTCGTTTATCCGGATGAAGATATTTTCATGTTGCGCATTGCGTCCGGGTCGATCCGCCCGCGTCGCCGCTCGTCAACCCACGGTTGGCAGGGACGGGATACGCGGCGCCTCCGTCGCTTCCGGCACGACGGTGCGGGAGAGGCAGGTGCCCGGCACTTCGCCCGGGTTCACCGTATAGCAGTACAGGGTGATGCGTGCGCCCGTGCCCTCTTTCGCCTCACCGATGTCCAGCGCGAAGCCATGCAGGCGCACGATGGCGCTGACGATGCTCAGGCCCAGGCCGGAGCCGGACGCGGAACGGCTGTTGTCGCCGCGGTAAAAGCGCCGCGTGACCGCATCGCGCTCGTGCGCGGGGATGCCCGGGCCCTGATCCAGGATGGTGATGCGCGGGCCGCGGCTGTCCATGCGCGCACGCAGCCGCACTTCGCCGCCCGCCGGGGTGAATTTGATGGCATTGCCCACCAGATTGGCGAGCGCCTCGAACAGGAGGTGTGCATCGCCGCGCACGGTCGCGGTGGGTTCGACGTCCAGCACGAAGGGCTGGCCGCGATCCTCTGCCACCGGCGCATAGAACTCGTGCACCTGCTGCAGGACGCCACTGAGGTCGACTTCGTCGAAACAGGCGCTGCGACGTCCATCCTCCAGCTCGGACACGCGCAACAGCGCGCGGAAGCGACCCAGCACCTGGTCGATGTCTACGATGCTGGCTTCGACGAGCGCCGCTTCGGGCTGGTCCGACAGCTGCTGCTGCGCACGGTACAGCCGCGCGCGCAGACGGGTGAGCGGCGTGCGCAGGTCATGCGCGATGTTGTCGCACACGCCCTTCACTTCGTTCATGAGGCGCTCGATCTCGTCGAGCATGGTGTTGACGATGGAAGCCAGCACGTCGAGCTCGTCGCCGCGCCGGCTCACGGGCAGGCGCTTGGCGAGGTCGCCCTGGCGGATCGGATCGGTGGCCTGCTGGAGCGCGCGGATGCGTTTTTCCGGTCCGCGCCGCAGCAGGAAACCGCCGAACAGGCCGGGGATGATGGTGAGCGACAGCGCCCACATCAGGGCGCGCCACACGACGGCGCCCAGGCCGTCGATCGTGCTGGTGTCCTTGGCGATCACCAGTACACGGCCGTCAGCCAGGCGCTGGGCGAGCGCACGGGCGCGTACCTGGCTGCCGTCGCGATCCGGACGCGGCAGGCCCTGCTCGAGCAGGCGCACCTGGCCGTCGGGCGCGAGTTCGGACGGCATGTGCGCGATGTTGCCCGCTGCGGGCCGTCCGCTGGCATCGAACAGGCCGACGGACATGACGCCGTGCGGATCGATCGTCGCCGCGGCGTCCACGGCGGAAGCCAGGCGCTGGGTGTCCGTACTCGCCAGATAGTGCATGCGCTGCTCGAGCATCTGGTCGATGACGGTGTTGAGGTAGCGCGTGGTCTCCCACTGAATCACGCCGACGAGCACCAGCCCCCAGGCGGCGAACAGCGCGCCGTAGATGGCGATCAGGCGGGTGGTGGCGGAGCGCCAGGCGTTGGGGCGGGTCATGCCGGTGGACTCAGGGCGGGGCCGAAGCGTTCTGGGGTGCGGCGGTGATCATGTAGCCGGTGCCGCGCACGGTGCGGATCAGGGGCGGCTGGCCGGTGCCGTCGATCTTGCGCCTGAGCCGGCCGATATGCACGTCGATCACGTTGGTGCCGGGGTCGAAATGAAAGCCCCACACGGCCTCGAAGATCATCGTGCGGGTCAGCACCTGGCCGGAATGGCGCATCAGGTACTCCAGCAGGCGGTACTCGGTGGGCTGCAGGGTCAGCGGCTGCCCGTGGCGAAAGGCCACGTGGCGCACCAGGTCCAGCTCCAGGTCGCCCACGCGCAGCCGTGTGTCATGCTGCGGCGGCTGGCCGCGGCGCAGCAGCACTTCCGCGCGTGCCGCCATCTCGTCGGGGGCGAAGGGCTTGGTGAGGTAGTCGTCGCCACCGGCACGCAGGCCGCGCACGCGATCGTCCACCTCGCTGAGCGCACTGATCATCAGCACCGGCGTATCGATCTTCTGCCGGCGCAGCGCCTCTACCACCTGGATGCCCTCCATGCCGGGGAGCATGCGATCGAGCGTGATCAGGTCATACGCCTGCGCGCTCGCGCGCGACAGGCCTTCGCGGCCGTCGGCGACCCATTCGGCGGTCATGCCGTGCACGCTCAGCTCCGCGACGATCTCGCGGGCGGTGACTTCGTCGTCTTCGATGACCAGCACGCGGGGCATGAATGGGACGTCCGGACGTCAGTGCTCGATGCGCAAAAACCGACGGCCCCAAGTGGGGCCGTCGACGATGGTAACGCTTCGATGGATCAGGCGGCGAAGAGGCCGCGCATCTTCTTCATCGCATTGGCCTCGACCTGGCGGATGCGCTCGGCGGAGACGCCGTACTCGTCGGCCAGGTCCTGCAGGGTCGCCTTGTCCTCGTTCAGCCAGCGGCGCTGGATGATGTCGCGCGAGCGGTCATCGAGCTTCTGCAGGGCCTCCGACAGGGTTTCCAGCTGATTGTCGGCCTGGTCCGCGTCGGCAATGTTGTCGTACGGGTCGGCGCCTTCATCGACCAGGAAGGCTTCCGGTGCCGGCTTGGCATCCTCGTCCGCGTCGGCCGGCGCCTCGAAGCCGACGTCGCGGCCGGAGAGGCGGGACTCCATCTCGCGCACCGTCGCTTCCGGCACGCCGAGGTCCTTCGCCACCATGCGCACCTCTTCGGCGTTCATCCAGCCCAGGCGCTTCTTGCTCTTGCGCAGGTTGAAGAACAACTTGCGCTGGGCCTTGGTGGTGGCGACCTTCACGATGCGCCAGTTACGCAGGATGAACTCGTGCATTTCGGCGCGAATCCAGTGCACCGCGAAGCTGACGAGGCGGACGCCCTGATCGGGGTCGAAGCGCTTCACGGCCTTCATCAGGCCGATGTTGCCTTCCTGGATGAGATCGCCCATCTGCAGCCCATAGCCGCTATACCCGCGGGCCACATGGACCACGAAGCGCAGGTGCGACATGACCAGCTTCCTGGCCGAGGCGAGGTCGTTCTCCTCGTTGTAGCGGCGCGACAGCGCCTGCTCCTCTTCCTGGGTAAGCACCGGGATCCGATGGACCGCCGAGATATAGGCATCCAGACTGCCGACGACGCTAGGAACCGGCAGGTTGGCGGTCACCAAAGCTTGAGACATGTATGGATCCTCCTGAGGTGGATTTCAGCTTAGCACTCCCACTGTGGGAGTGCTAAAGCGCCTGGGAGTTCCCAGTCGCCTTTATTGAACCGAATCGTACAGGAATGTCGGCCCATTGTCCAGGTCTGGGGATAGGCAAACGTAGAGGTTCCGGCCTCCAGACCCCGTGAACCAACGCGAGCAAAGCAAGCTTCGCGTAAGCATTACCCTACATTGCAAGGCGGCGACGACTGACAGACAACCTGGCGCGCAAAGGATTCCCATAAGCCGGCCCGGCAAGGGGGCGCCGGGTTTCGACCCGCGAGTCATCGGGTCCGCGGTCAGATAGCCCCTCATTTTCACCTGCCTTGAGGCGTGCCTTATGCGAATCGCAAAACTGTTGACCTTCGCCGTCGCCACGATCGCGGCGGGCCTTGCCGCCGGTACGGCGACGGCCAGCCCGAACTGCCCAGTCTGCCAGCAGGCTTACCTGAGTTGCGTCAATAAAGACCCTAATAATTCGGCCAATATCGCCGCATGCATGACCCAGTTCTCGCTCTGCCTGAGCTATTGCGGCGAGCCGGCAACGGCGGCTGCGCAGCGGGAATCATGGCTCGATGCCCGTAAATATCGCCCGGATCTTTCCACCACATCAATCGCTACCGCCCACCCCACGAGGCTGGCACCACTCGCCCCCTGATCTGCGACGTTGCCTCAAGGAGGCGCCTTCAGGGCGCCTTTCTTACAAACTCGCGCTGCTCAAGCGGCAAGCTCGCTGCGGGACGGCAGCGACCAGTCGATGGGAGCATGGCCGCGGGCCTCCAGATAGCGGTTGGCTGCGGAGAAATGGCCGCAGCCCAGAAAACCGCGATGCGCCGACAGCGGCGAAGGATGGACCGAACGCAGCACGCAGTGCCGGTGGCCATCGATCAGCTGCCCCTTGCGCTGGGCATAGGAACCCCACAGCAAAAACACCAGCCCTTCGCGCTCGCGGTTCAGCGCATCGATCGCCGCATCCGTGAAACCTTCCCAGCCCTTGCCCTGGTGGGAAGCGGCCAGGCCGCGTTCCACCGTCAGCACGGCGTTGAGCAGCAGCACACCCCGGTCGGCCCAGGGGGTAAGGCAACCGTGATCCGGCGGCGGGATGCCCAGATCGCGCTGGATCTCCTTGAAAATGTTCTGCAGCGACGGCGGCGGCGGAACGCCCGGGCGCACGGAAAAACACAACCCGTGCGCCTGGCCGGGCCCGTGATAAGGGTCCTGGCCCAGAATCACCACCCGCACCTTGTCGAACGGTGTGTGGTCGAACGCGGCGAAGATCTCGGGCCCCGGCGGATAAATGACCTTGCCGTGCTGCTTTTCAGCCCGCAGAAAAGCCGACAGCGCCTGCATCTCCGGCCGCTCCAGATAGGCGCCGATGCGCTCCTTCCACGAGGGTTCCAGCTTGACGCGGTTTTCGCTCATGCCGCCTCGTCGCGCTGGCGCAGATGCCGCGCCACGCGCAGCTGGAACAGGAGCTTGGTGATCAACAGCTTCTCCTCGATCGGCTTCTCGACCAGATCGTTGGCACCCGCCTTCAGCAAAGCCGCCTGGTTGGCGGGGTTTTCGTCCCCAGTCATGACCAGCACAGGGAGGCGCCCTTTGCCGTAGCCGTAATCACGCCGGATGCGCTCGAGCAGATCGCCACCGGTGAGTTCGCCCTTCAGGCTGACGTCGGTCAACACCACGTCGGCGCCCACCTGACCCTGGGCCTTGGCAGTGTCCAACCAGGCCAGCGCATCTTCGGCGCTGATCACGTGGCGTACGGTCAACCCGTACTTTTCCAGCATGCGCCGGGTGGCGAGCGCGACCACGCGGCTGTCCTCGACGTAGAGCACGTCGCCCTCTGCCGAGCTTTCGGGGCGAACATAGCCGCGGATGAACTCGGCCAGTGCCTGGAAACCCAGCGACTTGTCGAAATAGTCCGTGACGTGCTCGCCCAGCGCGCGCCGGTGCAAGCGGTCGTCCACGTCGCCGGACACCACCACGATGGGCACGTAGATCTGCGGCGCGGACTCGCGCACGTAGCGCGCCAGCTCCAGGCCGTCCATGTCGGGCAGCCGCAGCGCGATGGTGATGAAGTCGAACACCCCGCTGTCGAGCAGCTGGTGCGCTTCCGCCCCGTTGGCACAACCGACCACTTCGGCATCCGGCAACTCCGCCTGCAGCACGCGGGAAATCAACTGCCGGACCACCTTCGAACCGTCGACCACCAGCACGCGCGGAGCGGCGCTGACGACACGGCTACTGAAACCTTCACTCATTTGACCGATCCATCCACGCTTAGCGGCATCCTTGCCGAACCATCGATGGACGCCCCCTTGCGCCCCATGCATCCCGGCATCTTGCCCTGCCGATGCGGCGGTTGCCTGCGACCGGCGTCACTTCCGCAGCCGCGCCAGGAACCTACGCCGCCTTGCGCAGCTGCCAGGCGCTGACCACCCGCGCCCCCAGCCAGCCGAGCACGGCGGCGGCCAGCGGCACCGCGCTGAGCAGCCATATCGGCAGGGTGCCGATCTGCAGCTTGCCCTGATACACGTGACCGAGGCGTGTCATCGGCTCGGCCAGCGCTGTTTCGATCACCAGCGCGATGCCCGCCGCGAGCAGGCCGCTGAAGAGGCCGTACCAGATGCCCGCGTAAAGATAAGGGCGGCGCACGAATGCTCCGCTCGCGCCGATCAACATGAGTACGCCGATCTCCTCGCTGCGGCTGGCGATGTCCACGCGCACTGTGTTGCCCACCACCAGCAGGACCGCCAGCGCCAGCAGCACGGCAAGGATCAGCACGACACGATTGCCCACGCCCAGCAGCGCATCGAGGCGCTCGCGCCAGGTTCCGCTGTCCTGCACCAGCTCCACGCCCTGCATGCCGCGCAGGTCGGTCACCAGCCGCGCGACGTCATCGGCGCTCGAACCCGGCTTCGGCAGGACTTCGAGGGCATAAGGCAGCGGATTGCTGTCCAGCGTGCTCAGTGCGCCGGAGAACCCCTGCATCTTCGCCAGCTCATCCATGCCCTGCTGGGGGGTCTTCACCGTCACGGACGCCACGTCAGGCCGCTCGCGCAACTTAGTGGCGAGCATCTCCACGGACGGACCAGTCTGGCCCGTCTGCATGAAGACGGCGACGGCCTGGTTCTGGCCCAGCGCGTCGCCGAGTTTCTGCAGGTTGCCCAGCAACAGATAGAAGGTCAGCGGCAGCGCCAGCGCCAAGGCCATCACCGCCACCGTCAACAGCGTGCCGACCGGGCGCGACATCAGGCGGCGCAGGCTGGCGGCCGCGCTCCACGCGTGGTGTTCGCGCCAACCGGCCACCGGCCGCGGCTTGCTGCGCTCCACCCGTTGGGGCGGTTCGGCCACGATCGGGTTCTCGTGCGGAAAATCCGGCTGCACGGTCACAGCACCTCCTCCGCGGCGATGTCGGCCACCAGGCGGCCGTGGTCCAGCACCACCACGCGCTTGCGCATGCGCTTGATCAGCGGAAGGTCGTGGCTGGCGATCAATACGGTGGTGCCTACCTGCTGGAACTCGGCGAACAGCCCCATGATTTCAACGGCCAGCTGCGGATCGAGGTTGCCGGTCGGCTCGTCGGCGATCAGCAAGGTGGGCTTGGCCACGATCGCGCGGGCAATGCCGACGCGCTGCTGTTCACCGGTAGACAAGGTCGCCGGCAACTGCCGCTCGTAAGCCAGCAGGCCGACCTTCTCCAAGGCGGCGCGCACGCGCCGTCCGCGTTCCGCCGGCGCGATGCCCCCGATCACCAGTGGCAGTTCCACGTTGGCGAAGACGGTGCGATCCATCAACAGGCGATGGTCCTGGAAAACCATGCCGATGCGCCGCCGCAGCTTGGGAATGCCGCCGCGGCCGACCTTGGCGAGGTTCTGTCCGTCGAGCGTGATGCTGCCGTGCGACGGGCGCTCGATCAGGCCGAGCAGCTTCAGCAGCGTGCTCTTGCCCGCGCCCGAATGCCCGGTGACGAAGGCCATCTCGCCGGGCGCCACATGGAAGGTAAGCTGCGAGAGCGCCTCGTGGCCGCCCTCGTAGCGTTTGCTGACTTGGTCGAAGCGGATCACCGCGTATCCTCGATCCCTGATCCCGCACTGGCCGCAAGGATAAGGGATGAGCGCGCCAAAGCGATCCCCGGAAGGCCTGCCGCGGAGCGCTTGCGCACCCGCGGCGGCAGAGAGGTTCAGCGACCGGTGAACAAGCGGGCCAGGCGACGGAAGAAGCCCTGCTTCTTCGGCGTGCCCTCGGCCGCATGAACGGCGGTAGCGGCCACCTGACGGGACGGCCGCGCCCCAGCTTCGGAACCACCGCGCTCGCGAGAGGGACGATGGCCCTCTCGGGCACCGCGAGTACCCTCGGGCGCGGACACCGGCGACACGTTCGTCTCGACCGTCCCGGCACCTTCGCGCTTGCGCCCGCGACCGCCACGGCGGCGCCGACGCTTGTGCGGCCCATCCGCGCCTACGGCGACGTCGCCCTGAGCCGGCGCCGGCGGAGCGGCATCAGCGCCGGCCGCCTCGTGCCGCGCGGCGCCTTCGCGAGGCTTGCGCGGCTCACGAGGCTTGCCTTCGCCGCGCGAACGCTCGCCCGAACCATCGCGACGACGCGAACGGCCGGGGCCCCCTTCCTTCTTCTCACGGCTCTCGACCTTGTCGCCGAAGGCCGCGCTATCGGCCGCGGCGTCGGCGACGAACTGGGCATCGACTTCGCGCGGCTTCGGCATCACCAGCATGTCCGGCTCGATCGCGGCGACCGGAATGCGCTGGCCGATGTAGGTCTCGATGTCCGGCAGCGACATCGCATAGAGGTCGCAGGCGAAGCTGATCGCATCGCCCTCTGCCCCCAGGCGCGCTGTACGACCGATGCGGTGGACGTAGTCTTCCGCGTCCTGCGGCAGGTCGTAGTTGAAGACGTGGCTCACCGCGGGAATGTGCAGGCCGCGCGCGGCCACGTCGGTACACACCAGGATGTCGAGCTGGCCGTCCTGGAAGCGCTGCAACAGCTTCTGGCGCTTGAGCTGCGGCACGTCGCCGGACAGCGCGCCGACGCGGTAACCCTGGCGCTTCACCCGCTCGGTCACGCGCTCGGCCGCCATCTTGGTGTTGACGAAGATGATGCTGCGGCTCGGGTTGGTGCGCTCGAGCAGATTGAGCAGCAGCGGCATCTTCTCCTCCTTGGAGGGGAAGTACACCTGCTGGCGCACGCGGTCGGCAGTGACGTTCTCGGTCTCCACGACCAGCTTCTCGGCGTCGTGCATGTGCTCATAGGCCAGCTCCAGGACGCGGTGGCTGAGCGTCGCGGAGAACAGCAGCACCTGGCGCTGCTCGCGGGCCGGCAGGCGACGGAAGATGAAGCGCACGTCCTTGATGAAGCCGAGGTCGAACATGCGGTCGGCCTCGTCGATCACCATGACCTCGACGCCGTTGAAGCCGAAGACGTGCTGCTTGTAGTAGTCGAGCAGGCGGCCAGGCGTGGCGATGATGATGTCGCAGCCGTCGTGCAGCTGCTGGCGCTGCTTGTCGTAATCCACGCCGCCGTAGATCAGCGCGGTCTTCAGGCCGGTATGGCGGCCGATGTTGCGCGCGTCCTTGTCGATCTGGATGGCCAGCTCGCGGGTCGGCGCGATCACCAGGGCGCGCGGGTCACTGTCCTTGCGCTCGGCCACGGCCGGGCGGGTCAGCAGGCGGTTCATCAGGGCCACCAGGAAGGCGCAGGTCTTGCCGGTGCCGGTCTGTGCCTGGCCGGCGACGTCGCGCCCGGTGAGCGCCACGGGCAGGGTCAGGGCCTGGATCGGCGTACAGCGGGTGAAGCCCGCCTCGTCGAGGCCCTTCTGCAGCAGCGGATGGAGTTCAAAATTGGTGAAAAAGGTATCGGTAAGAACGGTTTGGGACATTGATGTCAGTCAGCGGTGAGGCGCTCGCGAACGACGCGCCCTGTCCCCATGGCAGTCGGAAGCCCGGGACGGGTTGGGAAGCGGCGCTGGCCAGGGCGATGGATTGGCCGGGCAGCGGCGAGGGCGCGGTTATGCGTGCGCCTCGCGACTGGCGCCGAGGTGGCGGGCTCAGGCAACCGGCAGTCCCGCTGACATAGGTAAAGAGGCTTACCGGCCCCTTTGCCTATATCAACGGAACTGCCGCGATGGCAGCCCTTGAATCGCTTGAATCGTGCCCTGAGTTACGCTGGAATGGAGGTCTGCCGCAACGGCACACTTCCTTTTTCCGGTCCGACCCGCGCTTCATGGGCGCCCAAGTGTAGCCGATGCTGGCCGCGCGGTCGTCAAACCATCCCCCGCCTGTTATCGGAGACCCCGGTGAGCGACCTGATTACCCACGTGAGCGACGACGCCTTCCAGAAGGAAGTGCTGGAGTCGGATACCCCTGTACTGCTGGACTTCTGGGCGGAGTGGTGCGGCCCCTGCAAGGCGATCGCCCCGGCCCTGAACGAGCTGGCCGAGGAGTACAAAGGCAAGCTGCGGATCGTCAAGCTCAATATCGACCATAACCAGAAGACGCCCCGCGACTTCGGCGTTCGCGGCATCCCCACCCTGATGGTGTTCAAGAACGGCAAGGTGGAAGCCACCCAGATCGGCGCCGTCAGCAAAGGCCAGCTGAAGCAGCTGATCGAAAAGACCATCTGAAACTCCCTCACCCGCCGCCCCGCTTTACGGCGTCGCGCGGCGGGTGTTAGATTCCCCCGGCCTGTCGGGACTTTCGTCCCCCGCGCCCTCCGCGCCCCGCGCGCACCCTTCCCTCCTGTGATCAACGGCGCCCCGTGAGGTTTGCCCGTGTCTGATATCGAAAGCCAAGACCACAACGACGCCAAGAGCGCCGAAGCCAAGACTGTGTCCGAAACGCCCCGCACCCGCGCGCCGCGCAAGTCCGCAGCCGCTGCGGCCGCCGCGGCCGAGGGCGCGCCTCGCGCAGAGAAATCTGCGGGCGAAGCACCTGCGGCACCGCCGCCGGTGCAGGCCAGCCTCCCGGTCGATCCTGCTCCCTCCTTCCACGGCGATGCCGTGCCCCGCGATGGCGCGCCGCAGCAGGCGCGCGAGGGCGGCCAGCCCCAGCAGCAGGGCGGCCAGAATCCGAACAATGACCGCCGCAACGACCGCAACGACCGTGGCCGTCGGCGACGCCACGAGCGCAATCAGCAGCGCGGCCCGGGTGGCCAGGGCGGCCAGGGCGGCGGCCAGCAGCATCCGCGCAACAACAACGGCCTGCCGGTGGACGACGAGTTCGCCGATGCCGGCAGCAACGACCGCCTGATCAACCTGACCGAGCTCAAGCGCAAGAACGCGATCCAGCTGCTGGAATTCGCCGAGTCGCTCGGCATCCAGGAAGGCGTCGCCCGCGCCCGCAAGCAGGACGTGATCTTCAACATCCTCAAAGCCCATGCCCGCTCCGGCGGCGGCATCTGGGCGGAAGGCGTGCTGGAGATACTGCAGGACGGCTTCGGCTTCCTGCGCTCCGCCGACGAGTCCTACCTGGCCGGCCCGGACGACATTTATGTCTCCCCCAGCCAGATCCGCCGCTTCAACCTGCGCACCGGCGACTACATCACCGGACGCGTGCGGCATCCGAAGGAAGGCGAGCGTTACTTCGCGCTGCTCAAGGTCGACGACATCAACGGCGATCCGCCGGAGGCGTCGAAGAACAAGATGCTGTTCGAGAACCTCACGCCGCTGTTCCCGCGCAAGGCGTTCCACCTGGAGCGCGGCAACGGCTCGACCGAGGACATCACCGGCCGCATCCTCGACCTGGTAGCTCCGATCGGCCGCGGCCAGCGCGGCCTGATCGTCTCCCAGCCGAAGGCCGGTAAGACGATGATGTTGCAGAACGTCGCGCAGGCCATCCAGTACAACCACCCGGACGTGCACCTGATCATGCTGATGATCGATGAGCGCCCGGAGGAAGTGACCGAGATCGCCCGCACCGTGCGTGCCGAGGTCATCAGCTCCACCTTCGACGAGCCGGCCGCGCGCCACGTGCAGGTCGCCGAAATGGTGATCGAGCGTGCCAAGCGCCTGGTGGAGCACAAGCGGGACGTCGTGATCCTGCTCGACTCCATCACCCGCCTCGCCCGCGCCTACAACACCGTGGTGCCCAGCTCCGGCAAGGTGCTCACCGGTGGCGTGGACGCCAACGCGCTGCAACGCCCGAAGCGCTTTTTCGGCGCGGCCCGCAACGTGGAGGAAGGCGGTTCGCTCACCATCATCGCCACCGCGCTGATCGATACCGGCAGCAAGATGGACGAGGTGATCTACGAGGAATTCAAGGGCACCGGCAACATGGAGGTGCACCTCAACCGCCGGATCTCCGAGAAGCGCGTCTACCCGTCCATCGACATCAATCGCTCCGGCACCCGCCGCGAGGACCTGCTGATCGAACCGGACATGCTTTCCAAGATCTGGATCCTGCGCAAGCTGCTGCACCCCATGGACGAACTGGCCGCCATGGAGTTCATGCTGGACAAGATGAAGAACACGAAGACCAACGACGAGTTCTTCAATTCCATGAAGCGCTGACCGCTCCCTCCAGGGCGTTCTTTCCGAAGGCCGGCCCAGCGCCGGCCTTCGCTTTTACTTAGCCGGCGAT
Source organism: Dyella sp. BiH032 (assembly GCF_031954525.1). Classification (NCBI taxonomy): domain Bacteria; kingdom Pseudomonadati; phylum Pseudomonadota; class Gammaproteobacteria; order Lysobacterales; family Rhodanobacteraceae; genus Dyella; species Dyella sp. BiH032. The sequence continues at coordinate 870,924 of NZ_CP134867.1, read as the reverse complement.
CCCTGGCCCTCCACTCCCGGCCTCAAGTACTGGCCCTCCACCTTCGGCCGATCCCCGGCCCGCTGTTTCACCCGGGGCCTGCCTGCTAGCATGCGTCACAGTCCGTTAACCTTGTTACGTATGCGCATACTGCTTGTGGAAGACGATCCGCTGGTCGCCGACGGCATTGTCCGGGGCCTCACCGGCGAAGGCTATGTGGTGGACCATGTGGCTACCGCCGAGCCGGTCTCCGGCATGATGGACAGCGCTCACTACGACCTGGCCATCATTGACCTCGGCCTGCCTGGCGAGGACGGCCTCAGCTTGGTGCGCCGCCTGCGCCGCTCCGGCCAGGGCCTGCCGCTGCTGATCGTCACCGCGCGCGACGGCCTGGACGACCGCGTCAGCACGCTGGATCTCGGCGCGGACGACTACCTGGTCAAGCCTTTCGCCCTGCCGGAACTGGCCGCCCGCTGCCGGGCGCTGATCCGCCGCGCCAGCGCGGCCAGCGCCAATGAGCTCACGATCGGTCGCCTGCGCATCGACCTCGCCGGCCGCCGTGCGATCAATGCCGCCGGCGAAGCGCTCGAACTGACTCGCCGCGAGTGGTCCATCCTGGAATGCCTGGCGCACCACAGCGGCAAGGTCGTCAGCAAGGAACGCCTCACCCAGGCGATCGCCGGGTGGAGCGAGGACATCTCCGGCAACGCGATCGAAGTGCACATCTCGCGCCTGCGCAGCAAGCTGGGCGACTCGGCCTCGATCCGCGGCATCCGCGGGCTCGGCTACCGGCTCGAGGACGGCTGACATCAAGCCGCTGCGCCCGAGCGTCCGCCGCCGCCTGCTGGGCTATCTGCTGGCTCCGCTCGCGGTGATGCTGGTCGCCGGCGTGGCCATCGACCACCACTCCATCGTCAGCCCGATCTACGCCGCCTTCGACCGCTCGCTGTCGCGCGCAGTGCTCGCCATCGCAGCGCAGATCCACCGCCAGCCCGGCGGGCAGTTCGACATCATGCTGCCGGATCATCCGCCGCCGCCATTACGCGCACTGCCGGAAGAGCGGTTCTTCTACCGGGTGAGCAACGCCCAGGGCGCGACCTACGCGGGCTCACCCGACCTGCCGGTCGCTCCCGCGCAGCCGGGCGATGAATTCGCCTACCAGGACGTGACCTATCGCGGCATGGCCGTGCGACTGGTGAGCTATCGCGTGATCGAAGGCGGCGAGCCGTTGATCATCACTGTCGGCGAAACGCCGCACCGCCGTGACATGGCGGTGCATCACATGGACGTGTCATTCGGCATCAACGACAGCATCCAGATGCTGCTCGTCTTCGGCATCGCGTTGTTCGGCATCAGCATCGCCCTGCGCCCGCTGCAGCGACTCCGCGACCAGATCGCCAACCGCCCTTCGCACAACCTCACGCCGCTGCCGACCGACAACGTGCCGGGCGAAGTCCTGCCTTTGGTGGAATCGCTCAACACGCTGCTGGCGACGGTGCGGGAATCGGCGCTGTCGCAACAGCATTTCCTCGCCAATGCCGCGCACCAGTTGCGCACTCCACTGACCGGCGTGAAAGCGCAGCTGGAAGTCCTCGCGCGCGATACCGCCGGCACGCCACTGCAGGAGCGCATCGAGCGGCTCCATGGCGGCATCGACCGCCTGGCCCATACAGCCAACCAGCTGCTGGCGCTCGCGCGCGCCGAACCCTCCGCACACGGCTCCAGCCGCTTCCTGCCGGTCGACCTGTCCAAGCTCGTCGCCCAGGTGGTGGGAGCCTCGCTCGACCGTGCACTGGCCCATGACATCGATCTGGGCGCGGAATGCCAGCCTGCCCGCGTGACCGGCGTGTATTGGGTGCTGCACGAGCTGCTGATGAACCTGGTGGACAACGCCATTCGCCATACCCCCCCCGAAGGCCACATCACGCTCCGCTGCGGCATCGAGGAGGGGCACCCTTTCCTCGAGGTCGACGACACCGGCAGCGGGATTCCCCCGGAAGAAAGGGAGAAGGTGAAAGAGCGCTTCTACCGCGGCGCCAACAGCGACGGCGAAAGCTGCGGCCTGGGACTCGCCATCGTGGAGGAATCGGCCCGGGCCCACGGCGCCACCTTCAGCATTCTCGATGGCCGTTGCGGCCGCGGCGTCCGAATGCGCATCGATTTTCCCGGCGCCGCCACGGATACCGGCCGGGCGCCGCAAAGCGCCTGAAACGCGGCACTTTGAAAATCGGGCGGGCAGCCCCACAGTGGTGCGATTGCCGCGAAGGAGCCGAACGTGTCCATACCCAGTGCCGTCAAGAGCACGCCCATTGGCGACCGCCAGCAGCTGGCCGACTACCTGGCCGCTGGCGAGAAGCCCCGCGATGCCTGGCGCATCGGTACCGAGCACGAGAAGTTCGGCTTCCTCACCGACAGCCTTCGCCCGCCCACCTTCGACGGCGACCGCGGCATCCGCGTGCTGCTGGAGCGGCTGGCCGAGCGCTATGGCTGGGACATCGCTCGGGAAGGCGACAACCCGGTCGCCCTGTCGCGCGACAAGGCGTCCATCACGCTGGAACCGGCCGGTCAGCTCGAACTCTCCGGCGCGCCGCTGGAGAACATCCACCAGACCTGTTGCGAGGTGAACAAGCACCTCGAGGAAGTACGCTCCATCGCCGACGACCTCGGCATCGGCTTCCTCGGCATGGGCTTCCAGCCCAAGTGGCGCCGCGACGAGATGCCGTGGATGCCGAAGGGCCGCTACAAGATCATGCGCGAGTACATGCCGAAAGTCGGCTCGCTCGGCCTGGACATGATGACGCGCACCTGCACCGTGCAGGTCAACCTCGACTTCTCCAGTGAGGCCGACATGGTGCGCAAGTTCCGCACCAGCCTCGCGTTGCAGCCGGTAGCCACGGCGCTGTTCGCCGATTCGCCGTTCACCGAGGGTCGCCCGAACGGCTACCTCTCCTACCGCTCGAACGTGTGGACCGACACCGATCCGCACCGTACCGGCATGCTCGACTTCGTCTTCGACCAGAGTTTCGGCTACGAACGCTACGTCGATTACATTCTCGACGTGCCGATGTACTTCAGCTACCAGGACGGCCGCTACATCGACCTGGCGGGCCAGGACTTCAAGCGCTTCCTGCGTGGCGAACTGCCGTCGCTGCCGGGTGTTCGCGCGACCATGAAGGACTGGGCCGACCATCTCACCACCGCCTTCCCCGAAGTGCGGCTCAAGCAGTACCTGGAAATGCGCGGCGCCGACGGCGGCCCCTGGAACCGTCTCTGCGCATTGCCCGCGCTGTGGGTCGGCCTGCTCTACGACGACGATGCGCTCGCAGCCGCCTGGGACCTGGTCAAGGACTTCACCCGCGAGGAACGCCATGCGCTGCGCGACGGCGTGCCGAAGCAGGCGCTCAAGTTGCCGTTCCGCGGACACTCCGTGCGCGAGCTGGCCGCCGAAACGCTGAAGATCGCGGCACATGGCCTCAAGCGCCGTGCGCAGCTCAACCGCAACGGCGCTGACGAAAGCATCTACCTGGAACCGTTGATCGAAATCGTGGAAGCCAATCAGACACCGGCCGAGCGCAAGCTCGAGCTGTTCCACGGCCCATGGCACGGCAGCGTGGACCCGGTGTTCCGCGAGTTCGCCTATTGAGCGCACAGGGCGCGGCCGGCGCCGCGCCCTGTGCCGTGCCTCAATCCCGCGTGCGGATGCCCAGGCGACGCGCCAGCAGCGTGTCGAGGCTGGCCTTGCCGGGGCCAGCCATGAGCAGCCAGAAGAAGATCAGGATGTAGGTGAGCTCAGAACTCTCGACGTACTCGTCGAGCCCGGTGAGGTCGCGCGACACCACCAGGATCAGCGCGACCGCCATATTGATGATCATCGGCACGCACACCACGCGCGTCAGCAGGCCCAGGATCAACAGCGCGCCGCCGACGAGATCCGTCCAGGCGGAAAGCGTGGCACTGAACCATGGAAACGGAATGCCCCAGCCGGCGAAACGTTCGGCGAAGCCGTCCACGTGCTGCACCTTGGCCAGGCCGGTCTCCAGCCAGAAGTAGCCGAAGACCACCCGCAGCACCAACGGCCCCAGCCAGCGGCTGGCATACAGCGCATCGAGCAGGCGCGAGGCCCGCGTGGCAATGAACTCTCGCATCGTGCTTGTCCTTCGAGGAATGAGGGCGGCATATTCGGCCCGGCCATGCGCTGTTCGCCATGCCCGGGCGTCCACGCTTTCTTGCTCGCGGTCCGGCTTCCTGGTGCGGCACCGGAACCCGGACGATCGGGCATGAACGCCGGATGCGCGGGTGCAGTTGCGCAGGCCATCCGTTTCGACAATGGCCACCGTCGAGACCGACCCGCGCCCATGGCGCACGGGCTGGACGCAATCGCCGCGGACGCGGCTTCCATCTGAGAGGACATAGCAATGAAGAAGACTTTCCAGAGCGGTGCGATGGCGGCGATGGTCGCGGGCCTGTTCGCCATGACCGCAGCTTCCGGCGCGATGGCCGCCGACCATGCCGCCAAGGGCGACAAGGCCGAAGTGAAGTGTATGAACTCCTCGGCGTGCAAGGGTCACGGCGCCTGCAAGCAGGCCAGCAACGCCTGCAAGGGCCAGAACGCCTGCAAGGGCCAGGGCTTCACCATGCAGAAGAGCCAGCAGGACTGCGAAAAGGCCCAGGCCGAAGCCAAGGCCTGACCGACCGGCGGGGCCGCGCCATCCCACGGCCCCGCCTTCCAAGCCGAGAGGAGCCCACGATGAACGCCGCTCAAGCTCGTCCGCTGGAGAACGCCATGCCCTACCTGGGCTATGGTCTTGGCCTGCGCGTGGAGCATTACCAGGAACTGCTCGAACAGCCGCAGGGCGTCGACTGGCTGGAGATCATCTCGGAGAACTACATGGTGCCCGGCGGTCTTCCGCTGGTCTGGCTCGAACGCTTCCGCCAGCGCTTCCCGCTGGCCATGCATGGGGTATCCCTGTCCATCGGCAGCACCGACCCGCTGGACCAGGGTTATCTCGCGCGCCTGGATGCGCTCGCGCGGCACATCGAGCCGGCCTGGGTGTCGGACCATCTCTGCTGGACCGGCGTCCAGGGCGTGAATCTGCACGACCTGATGCCGCTTCCCTACACCGAAGAGGCGCTGGAGCATGTCGCCGCCCGCGTGCGGGAGGTGCAGGATCGCCTGCGCCGCCGCATCCTGCTCGAAAACGTGTCCAGCTATATCCGCTACGCCGACTCGCAGCTGGAGGAATGGGAGTTCCTCGCGGAAGTCGCCAGGCGGGCGGATTGCCTGATCCTTCTGGATATCAACAACATCTACGTCAGCGCCTGCAACCACGGCTTCGATCCGCAGCGCTATCTCGACGGCGTGCCCGCGGACCGGGTGCAGCAGTTCCACCTGGCCGGCCACGAACAGGGCGAAAGGCTGATCGTGGATACCCACGATGCCCCGGTGCCATCGCCCGTATGGAGCCTCTACCAGGCTGCCGTGCGCCGTTTCGGCGCGGTCTCCACCATGATCGAGCGCGATGACCGCATTCCCCCATTGGCCGAACTGCTCGACGAACTCGGCGAAGCGCGCCGTCTGGCCGCGCCGCTGCTGAGGGCCGCGGCGTGAACTTGGCTGCACTGCAACAGCGGGTTCAGGAGGCGGTGATGACTTCCGCCGCGACTGCGCCGTCCGAATTGGTGGGCGACGAACGCGCCGACGCGCGCAGCCGGCTCGCGATTTACCGGCATGGCTACCGCGCACGGCTGCGCGAAGCCTTGTCCGGTGAATTTCCCGCACTCGCCCGGCTGGCCGGACGGCGCTTCGCGTCCCTGCTCGACCGTTACATCGAGGCATGCCCCTCCGAGCACTACAACCTCCGCTGGTATGGCGCCGGGCTTGCCGCCTTCCTCCGCTATGCGCTGCCCTGGCGCGATCGTCCGGCCCTGGCCGAGGCCGCGGCCCTGGACTGGGCGATCTCCACGTGTTTCGACGCGGCCGACGAACCGGCGGTAAGCGCCGCCTCCCTGGCCGGCATCGATCCGCAGGACTGGGCCCGGCTGCGGCTGCATCCGCCGCGGCATCTGCAGTGGCTGGCGGCCAGCAGCAACGTCGATGCGTTCCGCGCCGCCTCCGATCGGAGCCTGGCCCGGCCCCGCCTGCGCCGGTACGCCGAGCCGCGCCCGCTGATTGTCTGGCGCGAGGCCACGACCGTGCGCTACCGAGCGCTCGGTCCGGACGAGTACGCCCTCCTCACCGCGGCGGCGGACGGCACCGCCTTTGCCGAACTGTGCGAGCTGGCGGCGACGCGCTGGCCCCCGGACCTGGCCATATCCCGCCTGTCCGAGTTCCTGCACGGCTGGGTGGGGGCAGGCTTGATCGGCGCGTTGAGCCTGGCGGAGGCGGAGGGCGTTCCTTCCGGCGCCCGACGATCAGATTTCTCCGGGTAACCATCCCGGTCCCCACGACGAACTTCAGGCGGACCTTCACGAAAAGGAACGCCCATGTCCGCCCTGGCCAGCCACACCGCAACGCCTTGTCCGGTCGCGCCCGCCCTGGAGGCGCTCCTGCTGCAGTCCAACCTGCGCGTCGACATCGTCGCGGAACTGCAGTACTGCGGCTCCTGGTTCCTCGACGAGCCGCGCTACGAGTGCGGCCTGTTCCACCTCGTCGGCGAAGGGGCCTGCCGCGTGGAAAGCCGCGCTATCGCGCAGCCGCTGGAACTGGAGGCAGGCGACCTGGTCGTCCTGCCGCATGGCGATCCGCACTGCCTGCTTCCAACGGCCGCGGCCTGCACCGACGAGGGCACCAGCCTGATCTGCGGTGAACTGCATTTCCCCGCGCATGCCCGCCACCCGCTCAGCCATGCACTGCCCGCCTGTTTCACGGTGCGGTCTCGCGACGCGGGAGGCACCTTCCGCCAGCTCGCCTCGATGATGGTCGAGGTGTCGCAGTCCCGGCAGGCCGGCCGTCAGGTCCTGCTGAACAAGCTGGCCGATACGCTGTTCGCGCTGGCCGTCTGCGATTACGCCAGCCGTGCGGCCGACCGCCACGGCCTGTTCGCCGCCATGGCGGACACGCGCATCTGCAAGGTGCTGCATGCCGTGCACGAAGCGCCGGGCGACGCCTGGACGATGCAGTCGATGGCGGCGCTGGCCTGCATGTCGCGCTCCGCGTTCGCCGAGCGCTTCACGCAGCTGATGCGCATGCCTCCCATGCAATACGTGACGCAATGGAGGGTCAGCGTGGCCGAGAAAATGCTGCGCGAACGGAAGCTGTCGGTAGCCTCGATCGCCGAACGCCTCGGCTACGGCAGCGAAGCCGCGTTCCGACGCCTCTACAAGCGTGTCAGCGGCAGCAGCCCCGGCCGCGTACGTGCGGCGGGAGAAGCCGCGTGACGCCATGGCGGGCCGCGGCAGCCAGCTTGCTCCTGCTCTTCGCCCCAGCGGTCTGGGCCACCGAGCACTGTGGGGGAGCGACCGCGTGGCAAGTACTCGGCAGCGGAGGCCCGGAGCTGAATGGGCGCGCCCAGAGCGGGCACGTACTCTGGCTGGACGGCAAGGCGCGAGCCTTGTTCGATGCGGGCGCCGGAACGGCGGTGGCTTTCGGCAAAGAGGGCGGAAGGATCGAAGACCTCCATGTGATTGCGCTCTCGCATCTGCACAGCGATCACAGCGCGGATCTTCCCGCCTATTTGAAGGCCGGCGTGTTCGGCGAGCGCGAAGCCCCGCTGCCCATCTTCGGCCCGCCCGCCGGTGGCGGCTTTCCCTCGCTGGACGATTGGCTGGCCGCACTGATCGGAGCCGAGCGATCGGCGTACCCCTATCTCGGCGGTTTCTTGCATCCGGACGGCGCGCCTTTCCGGATCGTGCCCACCACGCTGTCGCTGCGACGTGGAGAGATCACCAAGGTGTTCGATGACGGCACGACCCGCTTGCTGGCGACACCCGTGCGGCACGGACCGGTACCGGCACTGGCGTGGCAAGTGGAGGCCGGCGGCCATGCCGTGGTCTACCTGGGCGACACCGATGCGCGCGAGCCGGCCCTGACGGGACTGGCCAAAGATGCTGACCTCCTGGTCGCCAACCTCGCCATCCCCGAAGACAGTGACGACGAGGTGGCCAATGCCCTGCACGCACCGCCATCGCGCATCGCCAGGCTGGCTGCGCAGGCCGGCGTGCGGCGCCTGCTGCTGTCCCACTTGATGCGACGCTCGGAACAGGATCTGCCGCATGCGCTCCGCGTCATTGCCGGCATTTATGCCGGACCGGTCGATGTGGCCTACGACGGACAATGTCTGCGATTGGATGCGCGCCTCAACGCATCCGATACCCGACACACGCCATGAACCATCCATCGCGCTGACGAAAAAAAGGGCCGGCGATGCCGGCCCTCGGATGCCCGGATCCCGAGCGCTTACTTCTTCGCCTTCGCCGCCGAATCCGCCTTCAGGCCGCGATCGATCAGCATCGGCTCCACACTCGGTTCCTTGCCGCGCCAGTCGCGATACAGCTGCCCCAGTTCCACCGTATTGCCGCGCGACAGAATCATGGCGCGGAAGCGGTCGCCGTTCTCGCGCGTCAGGCCACCGTGTTCCTTGAACCACTCGAAGCCATCGTCGGCCAGCATCTGTGTCCACAGATAGGCGTAATAGCCGGCGGCATAACCGTTACCCCAGATGTGCTGGAAGTAGCTCGAACGATAGCGGGGCGGCACGTAGCTCAAGTCGATCTTGTCCTTCTTGAGCGCCTCGGTCTCGAACTTGTCCGCGTCCTGCTTCGCCGCGTCCGCGCCCAGGCTGTGCCAGTTCATGTCGAGCAAGGCGGCCGAGACCAGTTCGGTCATGTCGTAGCCCTTGTTGAAGGTGCCGGCCTTCTTGATCTTGTCCACCAGCGCCTGCGGCATCGCCTCGCCGGTCTGATAGTGCTTGGCATAGTGGGCGAAGATCTTCGGATCGGTTGCCCAGTGCTCGTTGAACTGCGAGGGGAACTCCACGAAGTCGCGCGCCGTGTTTGCGCCCGACAAGGTCGGGTACTGCGAGTCGGCAAACAGGCCGTGCAACGCGTGGCCGAACTCGTGGAACATGGTGATCACGTCATCGAACGACAGAAGGGCCGGCTGGCCTGGCGCGGGCTTGGTGAAGTTGGCGACGTTGTAGACCACCGGCTTGGTGTCCAGCAGCTTCGACTGGTCGACGAAGTTGCTCATCCATGCGCCACCGTTCTTGTTGTCGCGCTTGAAGTAGTCGCAATAGAACAGCGCCATCGAGGTACCGTCCTTGTCGAACACCTCGAACACGCGCACGTCCGGCTGGTAGACCGGGATGTCCTTGCGCTCCTTGAAGGTCAGCCCGTAGAGCTGGTTCGCGGCGTAGAACACGCCGTTCTGCAGCACGTTGTCCAGCTCGAAATACGGCTTGATCTGCGCTTCGTCGAGATCGTACTTGGCCTTGCGCACCTGCTCGGCGTAATGGCTCCAATCCCAGGCCTCGACCTTGAAGCCGCCCTTCTGCTGATCGATGACCGCCTGAATGTCCTTGGCCTCGGCCTGCGCGCGCGCGGTGGCGGACGGCACCAGGTCGTGCATGAACTTCAGCGCCGCGTCCGGCGTCTTGGCCATCTGATCCTCGAGCTTCCACGCGCCATAGTTCGGGAAGCCGAGGAGCTTGGCCTGCTCGGCGCGCAACTGCGCGATGCGCTCGATGATCGCGCGCGTGTCGTTGCCGTCGCCGTGCTCGGCGCGGTCCCACGACGCCTTGAACAGCGCCTCGCGGGTGGCACGGTCGGTCAGACTCTGCAGCTGCGGCTGCTGCGTGGTGTTCTGCAACGGCAGCACCCACTTGCCGTCGAGCTTGCGGTCCTTCGCCGCCTGCGCGGCGGCGGCGATGTCGCCGTCGGACAGGCCGGCGAGCTTGGCCTTGTCGTCCACCACCAGCGCGCCGTCCTTGGTCGCGGCCAGCAGCTTGTTGGTGAACTGCGTGCTCAGCGTCGACTCTTCCTTGTTCAGCTCCTTGAGCTTGGCCTTGTCGGCCTCGGAGAGCTTGGCGCCGTTGTGCACGAAGTTCTTGTAGACCACTTCGACCAGGCGCAGCGATTCGGGGTCGAGCTTGAGCGATTCGCGCTGTCCGTAGACGGCCTCGACACGCTTGAACAGCTTGTCGTTGAGATAGATGGCGTCCTGGTGGGCGGCGAGCTTGGGCGCCTCGTCTTCCTGCACCTTCTGCAGCGCATCGCTGGTATTGGCCCCGGTGACCGCGTCGAACGCGTGCATCAGGCGGGTGAGCAGCGCGCCGACTTTCTCCATCGCGACGAAGGTGTTCTCGAACGTCGGTGCCTCGGGGTTGTCGGCGATCTTCTCGATCTCGGCGAGGTGCTGCTTCATGCCCTCTTCGATCGCCGGCTGGTAGTCGCTCTCCTTGATCTTGTCGAACGGCGGCGCCTGGAACGGCAGCGTGCTGGCCGCAAAGAACGGATTGGCGGAGGGGGCTTCGGCCGCGGCAGTGGCCGGTGCCGTGGCGGCAGCGGCCGGATGGTCGCCGGACGTGGCGGCATCGTGGCCGGACTGCGAGCAGGCGGCGAGGGCAAGCGAAGTGGCGATCGCGAGAGCGCGGAGAGGCGGCATGGAAGCTCCCTGGTTCATGAAAGACTTTCGACTGTAACCACAGCCAGCGCGCGCTTCCAAGGGCCGGAAGTCAGCACCGGTCGTGGCGGGGACATCGGTCAGGCGGCGCGCATGTCGCGCAGTTTCCAGGTCGGCCCGATCAGCAAATTCATGCGGTGCCGCACGATGCTCATCGGCAGGCTGGTGATCAGGTCGACCTCGGTATGCAGGTCGGCCACACGCGCACTTACCTGTGCGGCCGGGTCGGTGGCGCCCAGGCCGGGGTCGACTTCGTCCGGCTCCGGCTGCATGGCGCGCCAGCGCTCGAACAGGGCCGGCTCGCGCAATGCGCTCTGCAGCGCCGCGGCGAAATCGTTCGGACCGGCGCCGTCGTAGCTGAGGCTCGGCTCCGGCCCGCGAGCGCGGCCCAGATCGTCGATGGACAAATAGAAATGGCTGCGGCTGGCCATGACGAATCTCCATGTAGTGAGCGTGCGCCAAGCATGCACGATGCGCGCGCAGGCCGCCTATCCGCCGGTGATCGGCCTCACATCCAGTTCACTCGCCGCCAGCGCCGGCTCGACGCCATGCGGCAATACGCCGAGGCACGGCGCCGGCAGCAGTTCGTGCAGGGACGCGAGATTTTCTTCCGCAGCCTCCATGGCCGGATCGATGCGGTTGGCGATCCAGCCGAGCAGGTGGCAGCCATCGGCGACGATGGCGCGTGCCGTCAACAAGGCGTGGCTGAGACAGCCCAGGCGCAAGCCGATCACCAGGATCACCGGCAACTGCCACGCCTTTGGCAGCCCCGACGCCAACAGGCCGGGAGCGAGGGGAACCATCCAACCACCCACGCCTTCCACCACCACGCGATCGTGGCTGGCCTGCAGCGCCTCGAACGCGTCGCGCAAAGGCGGCAGCCCGATCACTCTGCCCTCATGCGCCGCCGCCAGATGAGGCGACAGCGGCTCGCTCAGGGCGACCGGATTGATCAGCTCGTAAGGCAGCGGCACGCTGCTCGCGGCGAGGAGGGCCAGCGCATCGTCGTTGCGGCGTCCTTCGTCCGTATCCACGCAACCGCTCGCCACCGGCTTCATGCCGCAGGCGGAATCGCCCGCATGGCGCAGGGCGTGCAGCAGAGTGCAGGAAGCATGCGTCTTGCCGATGCCGGTGTCGGTCCCCGCGATGAAGACGGCCGGGATACTCATGCGGCGCACCGGCCGCGACAGGGAAGGCTTTGGCGCATGCTCAGCGCTCCTCGCGAAACTGAGCGCATAATACGGGCTTTGCCGCCGGGTTCGCCGCCATGTTCCAAGTCGCCACCGCCACCTTTGCCACCAAGCGCGAGCAATACGCGGACCTGTGCGAACAGGCGCGCGGCATCCTCGCCGGCGAACCCGACCTGATCGCCAATGCGGCGAATTTCTCCGCGCTCGTGTTCCACAGCCTGCCGGACTTCAATTGGGCAGGCTTTTACCTGTTCGACGGCACAGAGCTCGTAGTCGGGCCGTTTCAGGGCAAGCCGGCCTGCGTGCGCATCGCGATGGGCCGCGGCGTGTGCGGCACGGCAGCGCAGACGCGCCAGACCCAGCTGGTGCACGACGTGCACGCGTTCGAGGGCCACATCGCCTGCGATGCGGCATCCAACTCGGAGATCGTGGTGCCGCTGGTGAAGAAGGACGGCGCACTGCTGGGCGTGTGGGACGTAGACAGCCCGCTCGTGGGGCGTTTCGACCAAGAGGACCGCGCCGGCATGGAAGCCCTGTGCGCCATCTTCATGGAAGCGGTCGACACCGCGGCCTGAAAGGGCTGAATCAGCCGCGCTCGCGCCGCAGCAGCTCTACCACCGCCTCGCGCGCGGCCTCCACGCCGGTGCCCTCGGCGGAGGAGAACACCTGCGCGGTGGCGAGCAGGCCTTCGGCCTCGAACTGGCGGCGCATCGCCGCCAGCGCCTGCATGGCCTGGTTGCGCGAAAGCTTGTCAGCCTTGGTCAGCAGCACGTGGCACGGCAGCCCGGTGTCCTGGCAGAACGCCAGCATCATCCGGTCGAACTCCTTCAGCGGATGGCGGATGTCCACGATCAGCACCACGCCGCGCAGGCTGCGCCGGCGGTGCAGGTAGGCGTCGATCTCCTGCTTCCAGTGCTCGCGCAGCGGCTCGGGCACCTTCGCATAGCCGTACCCCGGCAGGTCGATCAGCCGGACCTCGAGCGGCGGCGCGCCCTCGCCCTGCGCCAGCGGCGGCAGCGCGAAGGCCACCATCTGCTGTGTGCGGCCAGGCGTCTTCGAGGTGCGCGCGAGACCGTGATGACCGGTCAGCGCATTGAGCGCGCTGGATTTGCCGGCATTGGAACGGCCGGCGAACGCCACTTCGGCGCCATCGTCGGCGGGTAGCTGGCTGATGCGGTGGGCGGCCAGCACGAAGCGGGCGCCCTGGAGGGGATTCGGGGCCATGGACAGGGGATTCTTCTGGTTTGACCGGCCCCGGTAGGGCAGGGATAATTCCAAGGTTTCTGCCAGTGACGGGCGCGGACCACTGCGCGCCGTACAGCCATAAGCAGTTCTTCTGGAGACAAGTGTATGAGTTTTCGGCCCGCTGGTTCCCGGCCTGCTGTACTCGGATATGCCGTAGCCCTCGTCTTCGCGCTGTCCGCCGGCATGGTCTGGGCGCAGGACGCCAAGCCCGCCGCGGCGGCTTCCTCCGCCAAGCCAGCTGCCGCAGCCTCTGCCGCCCAGCCTGCCGCCGAGAAGGCTCCCGCCGCCGAAGCCGCGCCTGCCGGCGTCAAGCTCGGCGACGCCACTGCCGGACAAGGCAAGGCCGCCGCCTGCGGCGCCTGCCACGGCATGGATGGCAACTCCAGCGATCCGCAGTACCCCAAGCTGGCCGGCCAGAGCGAGCAGTACATCGTCCGCCAGCTCACCAACTTCAAGTCCGGCAAGCGCCAGAACCCGATCATGATGGGTATGGCCGCCCCGCTGTCCGAGCAGGACATGCACGACATCGGCGCCTACTTCGCGACCAAGAGCGCCCTGCCCGGCGTGGCCGACCAGGCGCTGGTCGAGCGCGGCGAGCAGCTCTACCGCCAGGGCGATGCGAGCAAGGGCGTGCCGGCCTGCATGGCTTGCCATAGCATCGACGGTCGCGGCAACCCGGGCGCGATGTATCCGCAGCTGACCAGCCAGCACGCGCAGTACATCCAGGCCACGCTCAAGGCCATGCACGATGGCGCGGCCTGGGGCGACGACGCGCACGCCAAGATCATGCCGAGCATCGCGCAGAAGCTCGACGAGAAGGACATCGCCGCGGTCGCCAGCTACGTCGAAGGTCTGCACGCCGCTGAAGGCGGGGCCAGCAAACCGGCCACGCCCTGATCGACAACGCCGGCCCTTGGCCGGCGTTCTTGTCTTCCCCCACGACATCCTCGAGGTTCCTCATGCTGAAGCGCCTGCCGTTCCTGTTCGTCTCCATGCTGGCGATCGCCGCCTGCAGCCAGGGCAGCGACAACGGCACCGCCGCCCAGCAGCCCGCCCCCGCCGCCACGCCGGCAGCGAGCGCGTCCGCCACGCCGGCGCCGGCAACGGCAGCCACCGCCTCAGCTCCGGCTTCGGCAGGCACGGCCGCCGCCGCGCCCGACAACGCGAAGACCGAGACGCCCGCGCCTTCCGACGCAGCGGCGCCCGCCGGCAAGGCCGAGCCCTTCGTGGACGACGGCAAGTGGGTCGAGGGCAAGCACTACTTCCGCATCGAACCCGCGCAGCCGAAGGTCACCAATACCGACAAGATCGAAGTGACCGAGGTCTTCTCCTACGGCTGCCCGGCCTGCAACCAGTTCCGCCCGACCATGGTGCAGCTGGTCAAGGCGCTGCCGGCCGGTACGCAGGTGGCCTATCTGCCGGTGTCGTTCAACCCGGCGGAGAATTTCCCGATGTTCCAGCGTGCCTATTACGCCGCCGAGGCCCTGGGCGTCGCACAGAAGTCGCACGAAGCGATCTACGACGCGATCTGGAACACCCGAGAACTCACCTCCTACAAGGCCAGCGGCAATGCCCTGCGCCCGATCAGCGAACTGCCGACGATCGAGGATGCCGCCAAGGTCTACGCCAAGTTCGGCGTCGACCCCAAGGAATTCGTCGCGGTCGCCAACTCCTTCACGATCAACACCAAGATGAAGCGCGCCGATGAACTCGTGCGCACCTACGGTGTCGACTCGACGCCGACCTTGGTGGTGGATGGCAAGTACCGCTTCACCGCCGGCAGCGCCGGTGGCTACGAACAGAGCATCGAGCTGGCGAAGTGGCTGGTGGCGAAGGAAGCGGCCGGTAAATAACGATTCGTCACGGCGGCACGAAGCCGCCGGTCTGCGGAGAGAGTCCTCATGTTCAAGCGTTTCGCCCGTCTGCGCGTCGCCGCGCTGTTCGCCGGCCTGGTCCTGACCAGCGCCTGCACGGCGTCCAATTCCAATGCGGCCGCCTCGTACACCGAGGGCAAGGAATACGTCACGCTGCCCGCACCCGCCCAGCGCTACAGCAAGGACGGCAAGGTGGAAGTGGTCGAAGTGTTCTCCTACGGCTGCATCCACTGCGCGCACTTCGCGCCGAAGGCGGAGGAACTGCGCAAGCAGCTGCCGCCGGGCGTCAAGTTCAAGCTGCTGCCGGCGGCCTTCAGCGACGCGTGGCTGCCCTATGCCCGTGCCTACTACGCGGCGGAGAAGCTGGGCGTGGTCGAGAAGACACACCTGGATCTCTTCCAGAAGAAGTTCGATCAGCACTACCCGATGTCCACGCTCGACGAGCTGGCGGATTACTACGCCTCCCAGGGCGTGGACCGCGCCAAATTCCTGGCCACCGCCACCTCACCGGAGGTGACGGAGCAGATCAAGAAGGATCTGGAACTGATCCAGAAGTGGGGCGTCGACGGCACGCCGACCATCGTGGTCGACGGCAAGTACCGCAGCAACGAGATCAAGACGCTCGACCAGTTGTCGGCCCTGGCCCAGTGGCTGGCCCAGCGCGAGCTGACCGGCAAGTGATGCACCCGCGCGGGGCCGCGCCACGGCCCCGCGTTCACGTCCGGGCGGGCATGCTTGCCGGGGTTTCCCGATCCGCCGCTTCCCTCCCGCACCAATGACCGCCACCGCCTCCGCCCCCGCCGCTCCCGAACGCCGCCTCAGGCTGCTGAGCTGCAACATCCTCGCGGGCGCCAGCGTGCAGCGTTACAGCGAATACTTCACGCGCAGCATCAACGCAGTGCTGCCGGGGCGCAGCAAGCTCGACAACCTCGACCGCCTTGCCGAAGTCCTGCCCCAGTTCGACGTGATCGGCCTGCAGGAAGCCGATGCCGGCAGCCTGCGCTCGGGCTTCCTCAACCAGACGCGCTACCTGGCCGAAACCGCCGGCATGCCGTTCTGGAGCCACCAGCCGAATCGCCCCATGGCGCGGCTCGCGCACACGGCGAACGGCCTGATCAGTCGCCTGGAGCCGCGCAGCGTGCTGGATTACCAGCTGCCCAGCCGCATCCCCGGCCGTGGCGCGCTGCTGGCGCACTTCGGCGAGGGCAAGGAGGCGCTGGCCGTGATGATCGCCCACCTCTCGCTGAGCGCCACCGCGCGCGCGCGCCAGCTCGGCTTCATCGCGGAAGTACTGCAGGACTACCCGCACGCGGTGCTGATGGGCGACCTCAATACCGACACGGACAGCCCCGAAATGCGCCACCTGTTCGCGCGCTGCAGCCTGGTGCCACCGGCGCAGGCGACGCCGACCTTCCCGAGCTGGAAGCCGCGCAAGGCGCTGGACCACATCCTGACGTCCGAAGCGCTGCACCTGGAGAAGCTCTGGGCGCTGCCCCAGGCGTTCTCGGACCACCTCCCGGTCGCCGCCGAAATCCGGCTGCCCGGCCACGTCGCCCCGCGCCCGCACAAGCTACGCCGATGAAAACTTCGTTCCTGCGCCTGTCCCTGCCCTGGCTGCTGCTGGTCTTGATGGCCGCGCTCGCCGCGGCGATCCGCTACGGGCTCATCGAACCGGCGGCGGTGGGACACCTCTGCGAAAGCGCGATCACGGCGCCGGCCTGGTGCCAATGGCGCCAATGGCTGGTCCTGGGTTTCCTCAGCTACGGCTACGGCTGGGCCGCGCTCGCCTTCGCCGCGCTCGCACTGGCGTGGCGAAACCCGGCTGCGGCATGGCTCGCCGCCGCAGCCGGCCTGCTGGCGCTGCAGCTCTACTGCTACGAAGCAGGCGCCCTCGCACTGCTGGTGGGCTGCCTACGCCTGATGCGCTTGCAGGCGGGCCCGGCGCCAGGCGACCAGCACCGGCAGGGCGAGCGCCAGGTTCAGTCCCAGCCATAGCCAGGCCGTCGGGTTGAGCCCAATATCCTGCGCGACCACTGCGACGGCGAGGATCGGCACCAGCACCGCCAGGAAGCGTTCCTCGAGCCGGAATGCGGCCGTTTCGGTCCAGCCGCTGAGCCACCCGGCCAGCCCGTAGCCCACGCATGGCAGCATGGCGAGCCCCAGTGGGAAGTCGCGGTAGCGCCCATCGAATACCAGCAGCAACCCTTCCATCGCGAACAGGAACAGCCAGCCGAAGCGCAGCCAGCCACCGGGCAACGGCGCGCCCCGGCCACCAGCGATGCGGGCCGCAAGCCAGCGTGCCAACAGCACCGCCGTGACCAGCCCGCCAGCGCATCCGGCCCAGGAAAGACCCCATTCGAGCGTGTCGCGGCAGGCATAGAGCATCTGCCGGTACTGCCAGGCCAGCGCCATGCCGGTGGCGCCCCCCGCCAGCGCGAGCACGCCCCAGCCCCCGCCTTGCCGCCAGTCGCGGCGCCATGCGCCGAGCAGCAGGAACAGGAGCATGCCTGCCCCACCTGCTATCCAACCCAGCCACCAGCGCGGCTCTTCGGTCACCGGCCCGCGCATCGGGAATTTCGCCCTGGCGTGGACGTCGTAGATGCCCCAGTAGCCGCCCGTGGTGCCTTCCTGGGCACGCTTCCAGGGCTGGTCGAAGGCCTCGATCACGTTGTAGGGCATGGACACGCTGCCCGCGTACTGCAGGAATTCGCGCAGATAACGCGCTTCGTTGACGAGGCTGGCGCGCGCCGCGCGCCGCGGCTTGCCGACGCTGGGCCAGCCCGTCTCGCCGATCATCACTTCACGCCCCGGAAAGGCGCGCTTCATGTTCTGGTAGACCTCGGCCACGTGGCGCACGGCGTGCTCGGGCGGCACCGGCTCGTCCTCCCAATAGGGCAGGATGTGGATGGTGAGGTAATCCACCGCGTCGGCCATCTGCGGGTAGCGCAGCCAGAACTCCCAGACGTCTGCATACGTCACCGGCACCGAGGCGGGAATCGCGGCGCGCACCTGGCGGGCGTAGTCGGCCAGCGCCTTGGGCGACAGCTCGCCGCGCAGCAGCACTTCGTTGCCCACCACCACGCCACGCAGCACCTCCGGATGGGCTTTCGCGGAAGCGATGCCCAGTTCGACCTGCCGCGCATTCGCCACCGGATCGCGGCCCAGCCAGATGCCCATGATCACCTTCATGCCGTAGCGGCCGGCAATCTCCGGCACCGCGCTCAGCCCCTGGCCCTGCGAGTAGGTGCGCACGCAGTCGAAACGCTGCGAGAGCGCGCGCAGATCCGCGTCGATGCGTTCGGGACGGATGAACGCCTTGAGGTCGTACGGCGTCTCGCCCGGCTCGCGGAACGGCGCATACGACACGCAGGCGATGCGTGCGGAAGGCGCGTCCGGCAAGGACACCGGGCGGCCGAGCAGCCACCACCACAACGCTCCCGCCGCGGCGCAGAGCGCCAGCACCAGCCAGACCAAGAAACGCGCGCGGGGCGAAAGCGACGGCGTGGACGACATGCGCTACCTGTGAGGAGTCGGCGCCGGCCAGGGCGCTCCGGAAGCGCGCAAGTCTAGCAGGCGTGCACGCGGAGC
The DNA here is from genome assembly GCF_031954525.1 of Dyella sp. BiH032. Taxonomy (NCBI): domain Bacteria; kingdom Pseudomonadati; phylum Pseudomonadota; class Gammaproteobacteria; order Lysobacterales; family Rhodanobacteraceae; genus Dyella; species Dyella sp. BiH032. Next base: position 852,430 of record NZ_CP134867.1, on the reverse strand, counting down.
CATGCGGCGCGCGACTGGCTTTAACGCAGGACTCAGCGGCGCTTTGACATGCTGCCGGGCTCGTCCGATTCGTCGGGGACGCCGCGACCGGATGGTCCGGCCTACACTGCACCACGATCGCCAGGCCGATCGGTACAAGGAGTTTCCATGTCCCTCCCCGCCATGCTGCGCCACTCCACCCGCGCATTCCTCGCCCTCGCCGCCGGCCTCCTGCTGGCCGGTGCCGTGCACGGGGCAGAAGCCACCGACACGCAGCGTGCGGCCTTCAAGCAGGCCTACGCCGCCGCGCGGCAGGGCGGCGATGGCTGGCGCGCGCTCGCCGGGACCCTTGCGGATTACCCGCTCTATCCCTACCTGGAAGCGGCCGCGCTCACGCATGACCTGCGCCAGCTCGACCGTGCGCCCGTCGAGGCGTACCTCAAGCGCTACCCCGACCTCATTCCGGCCAGCGATCTTCGTCGTGATTACCTGCTCGAACTCGTGCGCCGCAAGGACTGGGCCACGTTCCAGTCGCTCTACCGGCCAAGCCTTGGCGATGCGCTCACCTGCGGCGCCTTGCAGGCGCAGCTTGCCCAGGGCGGCCAGCTGGATTTCGAGCGCGATCTTGCCGCGCTGTGGTCTAAGCCCAACTTGCCCGGCGCCTGCGATTCGGTGCTTACCGCCGCTCGTGAGCAAGGGCTGCTGACCACGCCGCGCCTGTGGGACCGCATCGACCGTGCGGCGGATGCCAACCAGCAGGGCACGGTGGCCGCGCTCGCCGCATGGCTGCCCGGCGAAGAAGCACAGGCGGGACAGCGCATCGCCCTCGCCCTGCGGGATCCTGCCGGCGCCGTGGCCAAGGCCGGCACCTGGCCCGACACGCCGCGCAACCGGCAAGCGGCCATGTTGGCGCTGGAGCGCCTCGCACGACGCCAGTCGATCGCCGCCGACAGCGCATGGGAACAGCTGCGCGGCCATTTCGCCTTCACGCCCGAACAGCAGCATCGCGTGCTGTCCGCGCTCGCCCTGTTCCACGCCACCGATTTCGACGACAGCGCGCTGCAGCGCCTCGCCGCGCTGCCTGCGGCCGCACAGACCGACGCCACGCGCGAGTGGCGCGTGCGCGTGGCGCTGGCCGAGCAGAAATGGCCGGCCGTGCTCGCGGCGATCGACGCGATGACGCCCGAGCAGAAGCAGGACGGCGAATGGCGTTGGTTCCGCGCACGCGCGCTGAGCGCGCTGGGCCGCGATGCCGAGGCACGCCGTTTGCTGACCGCACTCGCGGAGGAGCCGACCTTCTTCGGCTTCCTCGCTGCCGACCGGCTCGACGTGCCCTACGGCATCTGCCCACTGTCGCTGCCGACGGACAAGCAACGCGAACAGGCGCTGCTGGCCAACCGCGGCCTGCAACGCGCGTTCGAACTCTATGCGGTGGACCTGCCGCGGCAGGCGCGGCGCGAATGGTCGCAGGCGCTGGATGGCGCCGACCCGGCCACGCTGAAGCTCGCCGCCGACCTCGCCTACCGGCGCGGCTGGTACGACCGCGCGGTGTTCACCTTCAACAAGGGCGACGCGCTGCGCTATTACGAGCAGCGCTTCCCGCTGGCCAGCCAGGACGGCCTGGTGCCGCAGGCGGCCGAGGCCGGCATCGATCCGTCCTGGGCCTACGCGATCCTCCGCGCGGAAAGCGCGTGGATGAGCGATGCGCGCTCGGGCGCCAACGCGCGCGGACTGATGCAGCTGCTGCCCGACACCGCGGCACTGGTGGCGCGGCGCAACGGCATCGCCTGGACCGGCCCCGAGTCGCTGTACGACCCGATCACCAACATCATCCTGGGCACGCGCTACCTCGCGCAGATGGCTGCGCGCTTCAACGGCGCGCCCTGGCTGGCGAGCGCGGCGTACAACGCCGGCCCCTCGCGCGTGGACCAGTGGCTGGCCGCGCGCGGCTCGCTGCCGCCCGACCTGTTCGTCGCCAGCATGCCGTTCAAGGAAACGCGCGAGTACGTCGCACGCGTCATGTCCTTCGCGGTGATCTACGACTGGCGCCTCAACGGCACGGCCACGCCGCTGTCCACGCGCCTGACCGCGATCGGCGAGACGTATCAGATACCGGATAGCCGCACGCCGCGCCGCCCGGTGACCTGCCCCGCCAGCACAGCGGCGGCCCCGGCGCCGGCCGACGCAACCACGACTGCCGCGCCGCCGGCGAACGACGCGCCGACGAATTCGCCGCAGTGACTTCACGCATACCGATCCGGAGATACGCCGATATGACCGCCAAACGTCTTGTCATCCTGGGCGGCACCGGCTTCCTCGGAAGCTATCTGGTGCCGCGGCTTGCCCTCGACGGGCACCGCATCGTGCTGCTGTCGCGCAACCGCGAGAAGCGCCGCGCACTCGCGGTGGTGCCGGGCGTGGAGATCCGCAGCGTGGATGTCTACGACGGCAACGCGCTGCGCCGGGAATTCGAAAGTGCCGACGCGGTGATCCACATGATCGGCGTGCTTCACGGCACGCGCCGGCATTCCATGCAGGAAACGCACGTAGAGCTGCCGCGCCGGGTGATCGCAGCCTGCCAGGCCGCAGGTGTGTCGCGGCTCCACCTGATGAGTTCGTTGAAAGCCGGCCAGGGGCTTTCCCGCTATCTCAAGACGCGTGGCGAGGCAGAAGCGGTGGTGCGCCATTCGGGGCTGGACTGGACCATCTACCAGTCGAGCGTGATGTTCGGCGCCAACGATGGACTGGTGAGCCGCTTCGCCGCCCTCCTGCGTACGCTGCCCGCCCTGCCGCTCGCCCGTGCGGGCTCGCGCCTGGCGCCTACGTATGCCGGCGATGTCGCCGAAGCCATCGCGCGATGTGTGGCGGACGACGCATCGAGCATCGATCGCACTTTCGAGCTCTATGGTCCGGAAGTTCTCACGCTGGGCGACATCGTTCGCGCGATCCGCGACACGCTCGGTGTGCGCACCCCAGTCATTCCGCTGCCCGATGCCCTCGGCCGCATCCAGGCGCGCGCGGCCGAACTGCTCCCGGGCAAGCCTTTCTCCTACGACAACTTTCTGAGCCTTCGCACCGACTCGGTGGGCAAGCAGGACGGTTACGCCGCGCTGGACATCCGGCCGCAACCGTTCACCCCCTGGCTGCCGGTGCTGCTGCAGGGATCCCGGCGCCAGGAGCGCCTGGACCGTTACCGCGGCATGCGCTGAGACGCACCCGCGCCGTGGCGGGCCGGCCGCGCATGGCAGAATGCGCCATGCGTATCTATCTCGTCGGCGGCGCGGTCCGCGACCGGCTCCTGCAACGGCCAGTGTCCGACCACGATCACGTGGTGGTCGGGGCGACGCCGGACGACATGCTCGCGCTCGGCTACAAGCCGGTGGGCAAGGACTTTCCCGTTTTCCTGCATCCCCGGACCGGCGAGGAGTACGCGCTGGCCCGCACGGAGCGCAAGACCGGACGCGGTTATCACGGCTTCGCCATCCATGCCGAGCCGGGCGTGACGCTGGAGCAGGACCTGGCCCGGCGCGATCTCACCATCAACGCGATCGCAATGGACGAGCAGGGCACACTGGTCGATCCGTTCGGCGGTGCGCGCGACATTCGCGATCGTGTCCTGCGGCACGTCTCGCCCGCCTTCGTGGAAGACCCCGTGCGGTTGCTGCGCGTGGCGCGCTTTGCCGCAAGGTTTGCGCCGCTGGGGTTCACCGTAGCCGGGGAAACCATGGAGCTCATGCGGCAGATGGTGGCCGACGGCGAGGTAGACCATCTGGTTCCCGAACGCGTCTGGCAGGAAACCCGCCGGGCGCTGGGCGAACCGTGCCCCTCGGCATTCTTGCGCGTGCTGCGGGAAAGCGGCGCGCTCGCGGTGCTGTTCCCGGAAGTCGACGCGCTCTACGGCGTGCCGCAGCGGGCCGAGTTCCACCCCGAGGTGGATACCGGTGTCCACGTCGAGATGGTGCTGGACATGGCCGCGCGCATCGCGCCGGGCAATGAGCTGGTCGGCTTCTGCGCCCTCACCCACGACCTCGGCAAGGCCCTCACGCCGGCCGACGTGCTGCCGCGCCATATCGGCCACGAACAGGCAGGGGTCAAGCCGTTGCGTGCGCTGGCCGCGCGACTGCGCGTCCCGACGGAGTACGCGACGCTGGCCGAGCAGGTCTGTCGCGAACATCTGAACGCTCACCGCGCGTTCGAGCTGAAGCCCGCCACCGTGCTGCGCCTGTTCGGCGCCTTGGATGCGTTGCGCCGCCCAGAGCGCCTGGACGTATTCCTGGCCGCCTGCGAGGCCGACAAGCGGGGCCGGCTGGGCCATGAGGAAGAGGCCTACCCCCAGGCCGACTACTTACGCGCCGCCCGTGCCGCCGCGGCCTCGATCGGGGCTGCCGCTTTTGTCGCCCAGGGCCTGGAAGGGCCGGCCGTCGGCGCGGCGCTGGAGCGGGCCCGGACCAAGGCCATCGCGGACATCCGCGGAAGGTCCAGATAAGGTAATCCGTTGTATAAGAGGCGAATGTCCGTCGAACCACCCCCTCGACGCGCTTTCGCATGACACGCCCCTGGAGTAGCCCCTTGTCCGCCGCCGTTTCTTCCGCTTCGCCCTTGCGCCAGCGTTTCCGTCCCCTGTGGTGGCTCGCCCTCGTGTACGTGGTGCTCGGTGCGATCACCCGCGTCGCCCTGCTCGTCATGTCCGGCCAGGGCGTGCCGCACAACCCGCTGTACTGGGCATACGCATTCGGCGTGGGCCTGGGCTACGACCTGGTGACCTTCGTCTACGTCGCATGGCCCATGGTGTTGTTCCTGTGGCTGATGCCGAATCGCGCATACCGCTCTCGCGGCGGGCAATGGGCCTTGTACGCACTCGCTACCGTGCTGCTTTATTGGCTGATGTTCGTGGCCGCATCGGAGCTGGTGTTCTGGAACGAATTCGGCACGCGCTTCAACTTCATCGCCGTGGACTACCTCGTGTACACCACTGAGGTGATCGGCAACATCCGCGAGTCCTATCCGCTGGGCCGCTGGCTGAGCCTGCTGGCGATCACCGCACTGGTGATTCTGCTGATCAGCCGCCGCGGCCTGCGTGCGCAGGATGGCGGCACGCGCTTCCTGCAGCGTGCCAAAGTAGCACTGGTGTGGCTGGTGCTCACGGTCGTCACCGTGGCCGCGTTCAAGGGCACGCTGAAGGACCGCACGGACAACGCCTTCGTCAACGAGCTTTCCGGCAACGGCATCTACGAGTTCTTCGCCGCCTTCCGCAGCAGCCACCTGGATTACTCGCGCTTCTACACCACGCTGCCGGAGGACCAGGCCTTCCGCGACGTCCGCACCATGCTCAAGACGCCCGAAGCCACCTATGTGAGCGACGATCCGCGCGACCTCACCCGCGAGATCCGCCACGAAGGACCGGAGAAGCGCCTGAATGTCGTGCTGATCAGCATCGAGAGCTTCTCGGCCGATTTCATGAAGACCTTCGGCGACGACCGCGGCATCACGCCCAACCTCGACGCCCTGGTCGACCAGAGCCTGTTCTTCGACAACCTCTACGCCAACGGCACGCGCACCGTGCGCGGCCTGGAGGCGCTGTCGCTGGCCATCCCGCCGACGCCGGGCGATTCGCTGGTCAAGGCGCACAACAACGAGAACCTGTTCTCGGTGGCTAGCGTATTCAACGACCGCGGCTACCAGTCGGACTTCGTCTACGGTGGCTACGGCTACTTCGACAACATGAATTACTTCTTCAACCACAACGGCTATCGCGCGGTGGACCGGAACGACATCGCCAAGGACGATCCGATCCATCACGAGAACGTGTGGGGCGTGGCCGACGAGGATCTCTACACGCTGGCGATGCGCCAGATGGACAGCATCCACGCGGAAGGAAAACCCTTCTTCCTGCACATCATGACCACGTCCAACCACCGCCCCTTCACCGTGCCGGCGGGCCGCGTGCCGCAGAAGAACGGCACGCGCGAGGCAGCCGTGGCCTACACGGACTGGTCCGTCGCCGATTTCATCAAGCGTGCGCGCAGCAAGCCGTACTTCGACGACACGATCTTCGTGATCACCGCCGATCACTGCGCTTCGAGCGCGGGCCGCACCAGCGTGCCGATCAACCGCTACCACATCCCCCTGTGGATCTACGCGCCCAAGCACATCCAGCCGCAGCGCGTGCACCGCCTGATGGCGCAGATCGACATCATGCCCACCGTCTTCGGGCTGCTGAACTTCAGCTACCGCAGCCGCTTCTTCGGGTATGACCTATTCCAGCTCGAAGCGGGCCGCGAGCGCGCCTTCCCCGCCACCTACGAGAAGCTCGGTTACCTGCGCGACGACGTGCTCACCGTGCTCGAACCCCAGCGCAAGCTCGAACAGCTGCGTCCGGATTACGAAACGGGCGACGGTGTGCCGGTGAAGCCTGAGGACAAGGCAAAAGTCGATCAGGCGGCCGCCTATTACCAGGTGGCGGCGCAGCTTTACAGGGACCGACAGCTGGGACGGCGCCCCGAGGACAGTGCAAAGGTGCACACGACTGAGAGCGCTTCAGCCAACGAGGCTGCCTCGATATTGCACTAATGCGGTGGGCGTAAGGACCGCGCAGCGGCTCGATGCTGTGCCGGTCCGTTTATCCCTGGGTGATGACCACCAAGCCCTGGCAATGCTGGCGCGCGTCGGCCAGGTTATAGCCGGTCGCCTTGGTCGGATTCGAGCAGGTCCGCTGGCAGAGGTACCATGTCGAGACCGCGCGCGAGCACCATGGCCTGGAATCGCTCGCCCATCTGATCGGGTAGCGTGAGCTTCTTCACCTGCTGGGCAAGGCGGTAGCGGGCTGCTTCGTCCGGGGCGGTGGCGTAGGCGTCTTCGAACGCCTGCTGCAGCCCGGCTCCGATCAGAAAATGGGCCTGGGGCAGATAGGCGGCGACGCCGAAACCGGCCTGGTTGCCGGCCTCGGCCAACGCGGTGAAATCCACCGAAGCGGTGAGGTCGTTGAGGCCCGGCAGGTACAGCGGATCGGCATGGGCATGGTGGCGGTAATGCGCCATCAGCGTGCCGTCGTTGCGGTCGGGCTGATAGTACTCGCGGCGCACGTAGCCATAGTCGATGAAGAGCATCACGCCCGCGCTGAGCGAGCCTGCGATGGCCTGCATCCAGTACGGCAACTGCGGAAGCACTTCGGAGCGGTAGCCATCGGGGAAGGCGGCATCCAGGTCACGCTCCAGGTGCCTCACCGCGCCGGACACGAGCATGTCGGCGGGACGATCGACGCGCATCAAGCGACCCTCGCCGTCCAAGGCGACGTACTCCTCATAGACCTCGCCACCACGCAGCGTGAAACGCGTGGTGGGCAGCGCATCGATGACCTCGTTGGCGAACAGCACGCCCTGCCATGCGTCCTCCGGCGGCCGGTCCAGCCATTGGACGCGCGCGAACAACGCGGGCGCGAGGGCCTGGGCGAGGCGCGTGCGCTGGCGTTCGCGCAGGTCGGCGCTCGGTTCCAGAATCAGGTAGCGGCGCGGCGCTTGCCCTTCGGCATCGAGCGCCAGCAATACCGCCTCGGCGAACGCGCCGCTGCCGCTGCCCAGTTCGAGGAAGTCGGCCTGGTCGCCGAGCATGTCCAGCACCGGCCCGAGCGTGCGCGCGACGCAACGCGCGAACAGATCGCCAAGCTCGGGCGCCGTGATGAAATCGCCTGATTCGCCGAACTTGGTCGCGCCCGCGCTGTAGTAGCCCAGGCCGGGCGCATACAGGCAGCGCTCCATGTACTGCGAGAACGGCATGGGACCGTGCGCGGCGATGGTCTCGCGCAGATGGGTCAACAGCCGGTCGGAATGGGCGCGCTCGTCGGCGCCTGGTTCGGGAAGACGGGAGAAGCTTGGGTTCATCGGTCAAGGATAGCCGAAGGGCCTCTCACCGCCGATGCGTCCGCCGCGGACCATCCCGTCCACGGCGGACGACACGCTCAGAAATCCTTCTGCACGGTGGCGTACAAACCGCGGCGCGGGCCGAACTGCGGCGCTCCCACGCCGATGCCGGTACCGTCGCGCAACTCATAGGTGCGGTCGAGCGCGTTGATCACCGCGAGCTGGGTATGCAGCTTGCCGGTGCTCTGGAACTCGAAGTCATGCGAAAGACTCAGGTTCAACTGGAAATAGGCCGGTAGCGAAGCACCGTTCGGCACGGCGCCGTCCTTGCGCAAGCCGCTCCCGAACAGGTAATTCGCTCCCACGCGCGTGGCCCCGTCGATCGCATAACTCACGCCACCGGACGAAGCCACGCGCTGGTCGTGGTCGAGGAAAATGTAGTGATCGTTGACGTAGGCGAGGTCGTCCGGGCTGAAGTTGTATTGGCTGGTGATCACGCGCTTGCCTGTCGCGCGCGAAGCGGCGACGTTGAAGTACGCCGACCAGGGGCCATTGTCATAGTCGGCGGTGAACTCCACGCCGCGGATCAGGCCCTTGGCGTAGTTGAAGGTGGAGTACACCAGCGCCGCGCCGAACTGGCCTTCGTCCTGCAGGCGAGAAACCTTGCGGTAGTAGGCGTCCAGGCCCAGCGTCAGCGCCGAACCGAAACGCTGCTGGATGCCGGCATCGAAGTAATCGCTGCGCTCGGCGAGAGGCGTGTTGCTGCCGTTGTCCGGCTGCGCGTTGGTGGTGCCGTCGAACTTCTGGATGTTCGTGGTGGTGATCGCCTCGGTCGCCGGCGGCGTGAAGTAGCGGGAGTAGCCGGCGTGCAGCGTGGTGTCGTCACTGGCCTGGTAGACCGCGCCCAGACGGGGGCTGAGCTGGCTTTCGGTACGAAAGGCCTTGTACACGTCGCCGCGCAGGCCGTAGTTCACCGTGAGCTTGTCGCCGATGCTCCACTCATCCTGCACGTAGCCGGACCAGGTCTTGGCGGTGACGCGGTTGCCGTCCAGGATGTTGATGGGCGTCGTGCTGGCCTGGTTGCCATTCGCATCGACCGGGAACACCCAGGCGTTATTGGTGCTGGGCGCGCGCTCGAAACTGCCGTATACGCCATAACGCAGCGTGTGCGCATCACCCAGCGGCGTGGCGAAGTCCGCCTGCAGCGTACTCGAACGGTTACTGCGATTGATCGCGGAAGCCACGCCGTTGAACATCAGGTCGCCGATCAGATCGGGACTGAACTGCAGGCTGGAATACCGCTGGCCCAGCGACACCTGATAGTCGGTGTTGCCAAGCTTGCCCTGCAGGGCAAGCACCCCGAAGCGCGTCTGTTCGCTCTGCCGTTCGTTGAGATCGGCGGAGTTGAAATCGGTCTGGTCGAGATAGCCGAACGAAGGCGTCTGACCGGGGTTGTTCGGAATCTGGAAGCGGCTGTTGGCCGCGCCGAACATGAAGCTCAGCCGCGTGTTGTTGTCGATGAGGTAGGAGACGTCGCCGAAGGCCTTGACCTGGTTCGTATGGTCGTGGATCGGCTTGCGGCTCGACGTGGGATTCTCGATGCCGACGTCGCTTTCCAGGTAGTTGGCGGTCAGGAAGTAGCTCCAGCGATCATTGCTGCCCCAGATCGACGCATTCGGATTGAGCGTTCCGAAAGAGCCTCCGGTAATGCCCACGCTGCCGCCATTGCCCAGGTCATGGCCGCTCTTCGTCGTGATATCCACCACCGCCGCTGTACGCAGGCCGTATTGCGCCGGCAGCGCGCCGTCGAGCAGCTTGACGGTCTTGATGGTGCGCGTGTCGAGCGTCTGGCCGAAGCCCGAAATCGATTCGGGAATGATCACGCCGTCGATGCGGTACTGGAGGTTGGCGTGATCGCCACGCACATGCAGCCCGCCGTACGAATCCTGCACGACTCCAGGCGCCTGCAGCAGCACCTGATTCACCGGCGTGCTATCGCCCAGCGGCAGTTGCGCGATGGCCTTCTGGTCGATGACGTACTGGCTGCTGCCCGTGTCAGGGGACAGCGCATTGCGCGATTGGTCCAGTGCCGCGGTGACATCGACCGCGCCCAGCTGCTGCACCTTGGCGGGCGGTTTGTTGCGCGTCGCGCCGTTGGTGTCCGGCGTGTTGGTGTTGTCCCCGGCGATGGCGGGTGTTTCGGCCGCATGGACCGATGATGCAAAGAGCGCGGCAAGGCTGACGGCGAGCAAGGTAGGTTTCATCGGACGACTCGGGACGGGGATGGGAGTTGCTGTGTTTGATACGTTATAACGTTGCCATCCCAACCTTTCATTTACCTGCCCCGAAAGTCATGTCCGTCGCCGTAATTTTTTGCGGAAACAGGCGGTTGCGCCGATGCCGGCACACCTGTTCGCAACGGCTTCATCAGCGACGCCTAGACTGCGGCGGCATCCACGGCACATCCGAGGCCCGCATGTCCGACGATCGCAAGCAACTTCCCGCCGTCATCGGCGCGGACGAGCACAGCCGCGTAACACAGGCGATTCTGGATTTCGTCAGCGAGATTCCCGGCAGCAAGGTCGGCACGAGCACGATGCCCGAAACGGAGGCGCGGCGGATCGCCAGCCGCGCCGCGCAGCGTGCGGCGCTCGCAGCCGGCTCGCTGGCGCTGCCGCCGGGACCGCTAGGATGGCTGACCGTGCTGCCGGAGCTGATCGCGATCTGGAAGATTCAGGCGCAGATGGTGAGCGACATCGCCGCGGCCTACGGCCGGCATGCGGAACTCGGACGCGAGCAGATGCTGTGGTGCCTGTTCCGCCATACGACCGCACAGGCCTTCCGCGACCTGGTCATACGCATGGGGGACCGCCTGCTGTTCCGCCGCATGTCGTACACCATCGTCGAGCGGGTCGCCAAACGCGTGGGCTTGAAGATCACCCAGCGCGCCGTCGGCAAAGGGCTGGCGCGCTGGCTACCCGTGGTGGGCGCACTGGGCGTGGGCGCCTACGCCTACTACGACACGGGACAGGTGGCGAGCACTGCCATCGCCATGTTCAACGGCGACTTCCATACCGAGGGAGCCTGCAACGAAACGCGTATCGAAGAACGCGTGCCGGGTGCCGTGCGTCGCGCGAAGAATGCGGTGATCGAGAAAACGATCGGCGGCACCGCGCGCGCGATCGGCCGCGCGGCGCGTGCACACCGCGGCGAGAAGCGGCACCCGCCGGAATGACACGCCGCGCCGCGGGATGACCTTCCGCGCGCTTTCCGGCAAGCTTCCGGCTGTTTCGCCAGCAGGAGCCGCGCATGCCGCCTCGCCATGAACGTCCGGTCGCGTTGATCACCGGAGCCGCCAAGCGGGTCGGTGCCGAAATCGCCCGCCTGCTGCACGACGCGGGCTACGATCTTGCGCTGCACTGTCGCCACTCGGTGAGCGAAGCCGGCCAGCTCGCGGACGAGTTGGAAGTGCGGCGCCCCGGCAGCACGATGGTGCTCCAGGCCGAACTGGCCGAGCTCGACGCCCTGCCCGCGCTGGTCGATACCGCCACGGCGCGCTTCGGCCGTCTCGACGCGCTCGTCAACAATGCTTCCGCGTTCTATCCCACGCCTGTGGGAACCGCGAGCGTGGCGCAGTGGAACGAGCTCTTCGCATCCAACGCGCAGGCGCCGTTCTTCCTTGCACAGGCCGCCGCGCCGGCTTTGCGCGACGCGCGGGGCGCCATCGTGAACCTGGTGGACATCTACGCGGAACGCCCGCTCGCGCACCATCCGATCTATTGCATGGCGAAGGCCGCGCTCGCGGCGATGACGCGTTCGCTCGCGCTCGATCTCGGCCCGCACGTGCGCGTCAACGGCATTGCCCCTGGCGCGGTGATGTGGCCCAGCGACGGCAAGCCCTACGACGACCAGCAGGCGATGCTTGCACGCACGCCGCTGCAACGCGCCGGCTCGCCGCAGGATGTGGCCGGCGCGGTGCTGTGGCTTCTGCGCGACGCGCCGTTCGTCACCGGTCAGATCATCCGCATCGACGGCGGGCGCACGCTCTCCGTATAACGAAAAAGGGCGGCATCGCTGCCGCCCTTTCGCATCAACGCATGGCGCCGATCACGACTTGGGCCGGAATGCTTGTTCCAGCATCGCCTGATCGAAGCCCGCGCCAACCTTGCCCTCCTCGGCGTACTGATACAGCGCCGCCGCGTAGATGCCCTGCAGAGACGCCTGCACCAGGCCCAGCAGACTCAGGACGACAACCACCACCGCCACGGCCGCGACGATCAGCGCCGTGGACTCGGTGCTCGCGGCACCCACGACCAGTGCGACCGCGATCAGCGCAGCGACGAACGTGAGCAGGCCGAATACGACGCCGAGGCCGGCGTTGCCGATCAGGTTCTCGCCCCAGGTGCGCTTGAGCAGTTCCACGCTGCGCTTGACCGCATCCGTCGGACCGATGTCTTCGCTGGCCAGCACCGGCACCACCAGGAACGTGGCCACCGTCCAGGCCAGGCCGAGCAGGCCGGCAACCAGGCGCCCGACGAAACCCAGGCGCTCCTGCAATGCGCGCAGAAACAGGCCTACCGTGGCGGCGATCAGTGCATAACCGAAGATCGCGCCGATGCGCGAACGCGCCACCGCGAGGCCGCCGGCGAAGCTCGTCGTCTCGCCGCGCAGGCGCTGCAGAGCCGCGCCGGCCAGTGCCGTATTGAAGAAGATGATCACGAAGTACTGCACGAGGTAGAACGCGAACAACCCGATGTAGCCCGCCAGAGGCAAACCCTGGCGGCCTTCGTGTTCCGCGCCCACTGCGACGATCGCGATCGGGATCAGGAAGCTCGCCGCCACCAGCAGGCAGCAGAAGCCCGACAGCAACGGGAACATCATCAACGACTTGTCGGAGCGCAGCACGGCCGCGCTCGCCTTCATCAAATTCCAACTGCGTGCGAATTTGCCCGCCATGCCCCTTACCTCGTTCCTTGGTGAATGATGCGTTGCGCTTTCTAGCATTTGCGCCGTGCCGATGACAGTGCGCCCGGCGTGTCAGAGCGGCTCGGGCGTCAGCGGCTCGCTGTCGGCGGGAAAGGCAGCCCACAGCGCCGCCATGGTGCGGCCATCGACCGGGTGCGGCAGGTCTGGCGCGATGTCAGCGATCGGGCGGAGCACGAAGGCATGCTTCAGTTCCTTGCGGGGAATCTCGAGATGACCCTCGCCCTGCCGCACCAGGTCGTCGTACAGCACGATGTCCACGTCCAGCGTGCGATCCGAATAACGCGGGACGTCGCGCCGGCGGCCATGCCGGTCTTCAAGCGCGTGCAGCCATGCATTGAGCGCTTCCGGCGACAGCTCGGTTTCCAGACCCACCGCGAGGTTGACGAAGTCCGGCCCGTCGAAACCCACCGATCGGCTGCGGTAAGCCGGCGATACCGCGAGTTCGCCGAAGCGCTGCTGCAACTCCTGCAGCGCGGCGCGCAGATGGCGTCGGGGTTCGACGTTGGAACCCAGGCTCAGATAGGCGCGTGCCATGCAGGATCGTTTCCGTGGATGCGGGAAAGGCGGAGATTCTCCCGCCGCGACGCCGGTCGCGCCAGCATCGCCAATGGGATCGTCTTGTCGCCTTCAGTCCGACGACGGCCTGCGGCCGCGCTCGATGCGCACGCCAACCGCACGCGAGCCACGGACGGCGCCGGGCTTGGAGAGCTTCAGCCGCACCCAGCCGACGCCGAATTCCTGGCGGATGATCGCCGCACAGTGTTCCGCAAGCGTCTCTACCAGGCCGAAGTTGGACGCTTCGACATAGTCGATCAGGCGCTTGGATACGTCCTTGTAGTTGAGCGTGTCGGCGATGTCGTCGGTCGCCGCGGGCTTCGTGTTGTCGAACGCCATTTCGATGTCGAACGAGAGCGTCTGCCGCACGCGGCGCTCCCAATCGTAGATGCCGATCACGGCGTCGATGCGCAGGTCTTCGATGAAAACGATGTCCATGGGAAGGGAACAGGAAATAGGGAATGGGGAAGAGCGTAGCGCTTCGGCTTGGCTGCCGCCTTTCCAATTTCCCATTCCGCTACTCGCTAAACCGCCGGCAGGCTTTCCAGGTCCCAGCGCGGGAACACCTGCACGCTCTCGTCCTGGTGCTGACCGCTGGCCAGGCGGATCGCGCCGGCCAGGGCGATCATGGCGCCGTTGTCCGTGCAGAACGCCAGGCGCGGGAAGTACACGCGGAAGCCCTCCTTCGCCCCCGCCTCCGCCAGCTCGGCACGAAGGCGCTTGTTGGCGCCCACGCCACCGGCGATCACCAGGCGCTTGGCCCCGGCTGCCTGCAAGGCGCGACGGCATTTGATCGCCAGGGTATCGACGATGGCTTCCTCGAAGGCACGGGCGACGTCGGCGCGCGTCTGCTCGCTCTGGTCGGACTGCTGCCAGGCCAGCAGCACCTGGGTCTTCAGGCCGGAAAAGCTGAAATCCAGGCCCGGGCGGTCGGTCATGGGCCGGGCAAAGCGAAACGTTCCCGGCCGACCCTGCTGCGCCAGGGCGGCGAGTGCCGGGCCGCCGGGATAAGGCAGGCCCATCAGCTTGGCCGTCTTGTCGAAGGCTTCGCCGGCGGCATCGTCGAGGGTATCCCCCAGGATCCGGTACTGCCCGATGCCTTTGACTTCGACCAGCATGGAATGGCCGCCCGAGACCAGCAGGGCCACGAAGGGCGGCTCCGGAGGGTCCTCTTCCAACAGCGGGGCCAGCAGATGCCCCTCCATGTGATGGACCCCGATCGCCGGCACGCCCAGGGCCCAGGCCATCGCCCGGGCCGCCGACGCGCCCACCAAAAGGGCGCCGACCAGCCCCGGACCCGCGGTATAGGCGACGCCACCCAGGTCCTGCGGGGTCAGGCCCGCTTCCGCGAGGGCCTCGCGCACCAGCGGCAGGAGCTTCCGTACGTGATCCCGGCTGGCCAACTCGGGCACCACGCCGCCGTAGTCGGCGTGGAGCTTGATCTGGCTGTACAGCGCATGGGACAACAGCCCGCGCCCGGGCGCGGCGGGCTCCCAGCGCAGCAGAGCTACCCCGGTCTCGTCGCAGGACGTTTCGATGCCCAGCACGGGCTTTGAAAATTGCTTCGTGTCCACGCTATACTTCGCGGCTCGCCCGATCAGACGGGCCAGTTTACCACTCGGAGTTTCCATGCCCAGCGTAAAAGTCCGCGAGAACGAGCCGTTCGAGCTTGCCCTCCGTCGCTTCAAGCGCACTTGCGAAAAGGCCGGCGTCCTGGCCGAGACTCGCAAGCGCGAGTTCTACGAAAAGCCGACCCAGGAGCGTAAGCGCAAGCGCGCCGCCGCGGTGAAGCGTCACCTGCGTCGCCTCTCGCGCGACACCTCGCGTCGCACCCGCCTGTACTGAGCCTTCCGTCCGCGTCAGCGGACGGCCCAGGGTTCGAGCCGGGCGCCCACGGCGCCGCTTGTCCCCGCAAGGCTCCAGTCCCCGGCAGCCGGCGCGTTCATCCGCAGCCGCTGCCTTTTGGCTAAAGCATCGGCCGGCGTTGCCCAGTGCAACGCCGGCTTTATGCGTTTCCTTCACGTGAATACGGAGAGTGACATGTCCTTGAAGCAGCAGCTCACCGAAGACATGAAGACCGCCATGCGCGGCGGCGACAAGCACCGCCTCGCGGTGATCCGCCTGGTCCTCGCTGCCGTCAAGCAGCGCGAGGTGGACGAGCGGATCGAACTGGACGACGTCCAGACGCTTGCCGTGCTGGAAAAGATGCTAAAGCAGCGCCGCGACTCCATCTCGCAATACGACGCCGCCAACCGCCAGGACCTGGCCGATGCCGAGCGCGCCGAAGTGGCCGTGATCGAGGCCTACCTGCCCGCCAAGCTCACCGACGCGGAAATCGACGCCCTGGTGGCCGAGGCCATCGCCACCACCGGCGCCAGCTCTGCCCGCGACATGGGCAAGGTCGTGGCCGCCATCAAGGAGAAGGCCACCGGCCGCGCGGACATGGCCGTGGTCTCCGCCCGCGTGAAGGCCCGCCTGGCGGGCTGAAGCTTTCCGGACGCAGGGCCGCGCCAGGGCGGCATGAACCCCGCGGCATCTCAGGCAGCCGCCGCGCGCAGCCAGAACAGCAGCACCGCCAGCAGGACCACGGCCGCGGCGACCACCCAGGCGTGGCGCCGGCGTTGCCGGCCCAGCCACGCCCAGCGTTCCAGATCCAGGAAGTAGCGCCCTTCGCCCGGGCATCGCAGCACGCCCTGCCCGACCAGCTGCTGCCAGGCCATGCCTGGCGCCAGCCCGAGGTCCTCGGGGCGCCGCGCCGCCTCCTGGCGCGTGGCGCCGGCCTCCTCGAAGCAGCGCACGATGGCGCGCTGCGAGCGCAACAACATCGCTGTCAGCAGCATGGCCGTCTCCCGTAACGAATCGTGAAGCCCGCGGCGCAACATGACGCCGCGCACGCATTATCCAGCCAAGCCCTTCACGCGGCGCAGCCAATGCTCGTTGCGTCGCCGCAGCCGCGGCTCATGACGGGAGATACGCATGCTCAAGTGGGCCATCATCTTTGCCATCGTTTCGCTGGTCACCGGCTGGATGGGCTTCTACTCGGTGTCCGGCATCACCGGCACCATCGCGAAAGTCCTGTTCGCGATCTTCCTGATCTTGTTCCTGATCGCCCTGCTGGCGGCGGTCGGCCTGTTCCACATCGCCTGACCGGGTCGCCTCAGCCAGCCGACCATCGCTCCATGCGCCGATGCGCGGGGACGTGCCCCCGCGCATCGGCGAGCGCGGAAGGCTTCTCGTCCAGCACCACGAACCCGCAACGCTCGTAAAGCGCCTGCGCGCGGGGGTTGCTCACCGCCACGTCCAGCGCCAGCCGTGACCGCCCCCGCCGCGCCGCCTCCGCGGCCAGATGCCCGATCAGCGCCTGGCCGATGCCCCGCCCCTGCCACGCCGGATCCACCCCCAGGTGGGCCAGGTAATGCATGTCGCCCTTGGGCGGCGCAATGATGCGCTCCACCCGCAGTCCCCTGGCGATGACCGCCCCCGCGTGGCGCCAGCCGAAAAAGCCCAGGATCTGCCGCGCCGCCGCCAGGGTGAAATCCCACTGGACCTCCGCCCCGTAGCCCGCGCCCACCGCCACCACCAGCCCGTTCAGCTCCCCCACCCAGTGGTTGCGCCATCCGAACTCGCCCGCGCCATCGACGAAGGCGTGGCGCAGGAAGGCCTGGGCGTCGTTGCGCCTCGGCACCGCGAACACGTATTCGAAGGCCGCCGGCCCTGAACTGTGAATCAGCGGCACGGCCGTCCCTACGTCGGCTGCCGCGGCCGGTCTGAAACGCACCTGCGCGCCTGTCGCCATGTCCCTCCTCCCCTCTCCCGCCCCGAAGCCTGCCGTCCCCTTGACCGCCCCCGTACACTAAGCCACTTATGCGCGGCCGCATCCCCGATACCTTCATCGATGAACTGCTCTCCCGCGTCGACATCGTCGACGTGATCGAGCGGCGCGTGCCGCTGAAGAAAGCCGGACGGGAATGGACGGCCTGCTGCCCGTTCCACAACGAGCGTTCGCCCTCGTTCTACGTCAGCCCCGCCAAGCAATTCTTCCACTGCTTCGGCTGCGGCGCGCACGGCAGCGCCATCAAGTTCCTGATGGACTACGACCGCCTGGAATTCCCCGACGCGGTGGAGGAACTGGCCCAGTCCGTCGGCATGAAGGTGCCCTACGAGGGCGGCCGCGACGCCGGCCCGCGCGAGGACAAGACCGACCTCTACGGCGTGCTCGACGGCGCCGCGCGCTGGTACGAAAGCCAGCTCCCGCACAGCCCCGACGCCCAGGCGTACTGCAAGAAGCGCGGCCTGGACGCCGAGACCATCGCGCGTTTCCGCATTGGCTGGGCGCCGGGCGGCTTCGACGGCGTGATCAAGGCGCTCGGCGGCGACGTACGCCGCATGCAGCTGCTGAACGAAGCCGGCATGGTGGCCAGCAACGAGCGCGGCAACAAGTACGACCGTTTCCGCGAACGCCTGATGTTTCCCATCCTCGACCGCCGCGGCCGGGTCATCGCCTTCGGCGGACGCGTGTTGCAAGCCGAGCAGGGGCCCAAATACCTCAACTCGCCGGAAACCCCGCTGTTCCACAAGGGGCGCGAGCTGTTCGCCCTGTGGCAGGTCAAGCAGGCCAACAGCAACCTCGCCCGGATCGTGGTGGTCGAGGGCTACATGGACGTGATCGCCATGCACCAGGCCGGCCTGCCCATCGCGGTGGCCACGCTGGGCACCGCGACCACGCCGGATCACACCGAGATCTTGTTCCGCGCCGCGCCCGACGTGGTGTTCTGCTTCGACGGCGACCGCGCCGGCCGCGCTGCGGCGTGGAAGGCGCTGGAATCGGCGCTGCCGCGCCTGCGCGACGGCCGCCAGGCCTATTTCCTGTTCCTGCCCGAGGGCGAAGACCCTGACACGCTGATCCGCAAGGAGGGCAAGCAGGGCTTCGAGCAGCGGCTGAAGAACGCCACGCCGCTGTCGGAATACTTCTTCAGCGAGCTGGCGCACGAGGTGGATGTCGGCAGCCTCGATGGCCGTGCCCGCCTCGCCGAACGCGCCAGGCCGCTGATCGCCCGTCTCCCCGACGGCGCCTTCCGCGACCTGATGGCGCAGGAACTGGAAAAGCGCACCGGCGCCCGCGCCGTGCTGCAGGCCGACCCCGCCGCGCGCCGTCCCGCGCAGCGCCCCGTGGCGGTGCAGCGCAGCCTGGTGCGCAGCGCCATTGCCCTGCTGCTGGCCCAGCCCGGCATGGCGGACCAGGTGGAGCGGCCTTACGGCTTCCTGCGCCTGGACAAGCCGGGCGTGGACCTGCTGGCCGAGCTGATCGACCTGGCGCGCGCGCGCCCGGGCATTAATCCGATGGTGCTGGTAGAACATTTCGCCGAGCGCTCCGAATATTCCGCACTGCAAAAACTCATGGCTGCCACCGTGGTCGGCGAGCCCGAGGTGCAGCGCATCGAGTTCTTCGATGCGCTGCGACGCATGGAGCACCAGGCCACCGAGCAACGCCGCGAATGGCTGATCGCCAGGAGCCGCGAAGGCGCGCTGGACAGCGCCGAGAAAGCCGAACTGCGCGAACTGCTCGCCGCGCGCGTGCAGCCGCCGGCTGCGTCGAACTGAGCCTGGACAGGCTCCATCGCCATGCGGTTATCCTTCCCCGCTCCGCCCCCTCCGGCCGCCCAAGGAATGGCAGGCCTGTGGGATCATCGCCCCTTCCTTTTCGCTTGGCCCGGGGCACGACCAGGCAAGGACGTCGATGGATCTGCTTGAACGACTGGTAACGCTGTTCGCCGAAAACGGCTACGCAGCCGTCTTCATTGCACTGCTGCTGTGCGGTGCCGGCGCGCCGTTGCCGGAAGACATCACTTTGGTCGCCGGCGGCGTCATCACCGGCCTGGGCTACGGCAACGTGCACGTGATGTTCGCCGTATCGATGGTCGGCGTGCTGCTGGGCGACGCGGGCATGTTCCTGCTGGGCCACCATTACGGCGCGCGCATCCTGCAATGGCGCGTGGTGGCGCGCGTGCTCACGCCGGAGCGCTACGCCAAGGTGCAGGAGAAATTCGAACGCTACGGCAACCGCCTGATGTTCATCGCGCGCTTCCTTCCGGGCATGCG
The DNA here is from genome assembly GCF_031954525.1 of Dyella sp. BiH032. Taxonomy (NCBI): domain Bacteria; kingdom Pseudomonadati; phylum Pseudomonadota; class Gammaproteobacteria; order Lysobacterales; family Rhodanobacteraceae; genus Dyella; species Dyella sp. BiH032. The sequence goes on along the minus strand of NZ_CP134867.1, from coordinate 832,955 downwards.
TACCGCGGTGTACATCACGGCCGGTACTACGCACCGCGTTTCGTTCCTGCGCTTCTTCCTGCTCGACGGCCTGGCCGCGCTGATCAGCGTGCCGATCTGGGTCTACCTGGGCTATTTCGGCGCCAACAATCACGAATGGCTGGTGATGTGGATTCGCCGCGGCCAGAGCAGCCTGTGGGCGCTGGGCGGCATCCTGCTGCTGGTGGTGCTGGTCCTGTGGTGGCGCCACAAGCGGCGCACGGCGCGCGAGGGCGCCGGCTCCTGAGGCGCGGACGCGCCGCTCCGCCATGTCCGCCGATCCCTTCGACCAGCGCGACCATACGGGCCGCCAGTTCCGCGACATCCATCGCGCAGGCGCCACGCTCGAAGGCCTTCGCTTCGACGACTGCCGCTTCGAGCACTGCGATTTCAGCGAAGCGACGTTGCGCGACTGCCGGTTCCGCGATTGCGAGTTTGTCGGCTGCAACTTCAGCCTGGCGCGCCTGGCCGGCAGCCAGTTCGGGGCACGCTTCACCGACAGCAAACTGGTGGGCATCGACTGGACGCAGGCGCACTGGCCGGCGATCCGTCTCGGTGCAGGCATCGCGTTCGAGCGCTGCGCATTGAACGACAGCAGCTTCTTCGGCCTGTCGCTGCGCGAGCTGGCCCTGATCGAATGCCGTGCGCACGACGTGGACTTCACCGAAGCCGACCTGGAAGACGCCGATTTCCGGCACAGCGACCTGCGCGGGGCGATCTTCCGTCGCACACGGCTGGCGCGCGCCGATTTCCGCGATGCGACCGACTACCGCATCGACGTACTGATCAACGACGTCAAGCGCGCGAAGTTCTCCTTGCCCGAGGCCGTTTCGCTGCTTTACGGGCTCGATATCGACTTGACCGAATGAGGCCCGCCATGCCCGATCCCATCGTCGTCCGCTCCATCCGCGCGGACGACTATCCAGCGTGGAAGCCGCTGTGGGACGGCTACAACGCGTTCTACGGCCGCGCCGGCGCCACCGCGTTGCCCGAGGACATCACCCGGATCTCCTGGGCTCGCTTCCTCGACGAAAGCGAACCCATGCATGCGCTGGTCGCCGAGAGCGGAGGGGAACTGCTCGGTCTGGCGCATTACCTGTTCCACCGCAGCACGATCCAGATCGGCCTCAGCTGCTACCTGCAGGACCTGTTCACCACCGAAGCGGCTCGCGGCCGCGGCGTGGGCCGCGCCTTGATCGAGGCTGTGTACGACCGCGCCCGCCAGGCCGGCTCGCCCCGGGTCTACTGGCAAACCCATCACACGAACGCCACCGCCATGCGCCTTTATGACCAGGTGGCCGAGCCGTCCGGCTTCGTGGTCTACCGCAGGCAATTCTGACGGCCGGCGGTGAGACGCCCGGGGAAAGACCGCGGTCATCCGCCATTGGTAGACTGTCCGGACAGGAGCATCACCGCTTCAGCGAAGGAACAGGGAACCATGCACGACTGCCAGACGCCGCCCGGGCACCGCCCAGGCGCCCGACGTCCCACGTCCACCACCGTCATCTCCCTCGCCGCGGCGCTCAGCCTCTCCATCGGCCTGCCCGCCTCGGCACTGCCGCGCGCCACTGCCACCGTGGCAACGGCGACCACGCTGGAACGCACGCTGCAGGAACTGCAGCCGCGTTCGGTGCTGCCGGGATACTGCGTGGCGGTGGTCGACAGCGGCGGCGTCCGCTACGCCAAGGGCTTCGGCTACGCCGACCTTGCCTCCAGGCGGCCCTATACGCCCGAGACGGTCCAGCCGGTGGCCTCGCTCAGCAAGCCGGTGCTCGCCGCGGCACTGATGCAGCAGGTGCAGGCCGGTGCGCTGTCGCTGGACGCGGACGTCGACGGCGAGCTTCCGTTCGCGGTGCGCAACCCACGCTTCGCCTCGGTACCGATCACGCTGCGCCAACTGGCCACGCACAGCGCCGGCATCGCCGATCGCGAGCCGTTCTACACGCAAAGCTACGGCAAGGGCACGCCGGCCACGTTCGACAGCAAGGGATTCCTGCAGGCCTATCTCGATCCGAAGGGCGCCAGCTACAGCGACGACAACTTCACCAAGGCCCGGCCGGGCACGGCCTATAGCTACAGCAACCTCGGCTCGGCCTTGGTGGCACTGGCGGTGGAGACCAAGGCAGGCGACAGCTATCGCATGTACACGCGCGAGCGCATCTTCCGTCCACTGGGCATGAAGGCATCGGGCTGGACGCCGGCCGACACCGAGGGGCCGCAGGCCACGCTGTACGACAAGAACAAGAAGCCGCTCGCGCCTTACGCGTTCCCCGCTTATGCCGCGAGCGGGCTGTATTCGTCCTGCGCGGACATGGGCAGGTTCCTGGCGGAGATGATCCGGGGCCAGCAGGGCCAGTCGCGCCTGCTCTCGGCCGCTTCCTACCGCACCATGTTCTCGCCGGCCTGGCCGAAAGGTCAGCAACCCAAGGGTGTGCGCCCAGGCGACGGCATGGACCAGGGCCTGTTCTGGCAACGCAGCGAGCAAGGCGAGCTGGGCCACACCGGCGGAGACGCCGGCCTGACGGCGCAGATGGCCTTCAATCCGGTCACCGGCACCGGTCGCGTGCTCATCACCAACATCAGCGACGGCGACCGCCCGGACGTGGCGCGCGAGCTGGCCAATCTCTGGCAGGTGCTGGGCAAGTTCGAGCAGAACCCGGATCCCTGAGCGCCATCCGCGCTCGCTTCGGCGGCGCGTCCGGGTTACAAAGCGCATTCCGCCGTCCGGACGTCCAAATGGGAACCGCCGTGCCCGCCCTGCGCTCCGCCCTGCTCGCCCTTGCCGCCGCCACCGCCGCCTGCGCCATGCCCGCACACGGCCAGACCGCGCCCGCCGCGATCGATCCGCTCTACACCCGCTCGCCGACTTCGCTGTCGCCCGACGACGTCGCGTCACTGCAGCAACGCCTGGCCGACTGGCCACAGCTGGCACGCTACCGCGACGACAACGCTCGCCTCGGCCCGCCCAAGGCGGGCGAACGCCGCGTCGTGTTCTTCGGCGACTCCATCACCGACAACTGGGGCCGCCAGGAAGGCGTGGCCTTCTTCCCCGGCAAGCCGTACGTGAACCGGGGCATTTCCGGCCAGACCACGCCGCAGATGCTGGCGCGCTTCCGGCAGGACGTGATCGACCTGCAACCGGCCGCCGTGGTGATCCTCGCCGGCACCAATGACATCGCCGGCAACACCGGCATATCCACGCTCGGCATGATCGAGGACAACCTGCGCTCGATGACCGAGCTCGCGCGGGCCCACCACATCCGCGTGGTCCTCGCCTCGGTGCTGCCAGTAAGCGACTACCCCTGGCGCCGCGGCCTGCAGCCGGCCGGCAAGGTGCGCGCGCTGAACGCGTGGATCAAGCAGTACGCCGCATCTTCCGACGCGGTCTATCTGGATTACTACGGCGCCATGACCAACGGCGAGGGCGGCCTGGATGCGGAACTGGCCGCGGACGGCGTGCACCCCACCCCCGCCGGCTACGAACGTATGGCGCCACTGGCCGAGAAGGCGATTGCGCGGGCGCTCGCCCGCTGAGCCCCTGCCTTCCGGCATGACGCCAAGCAACAGATGCGTCCGCTAGCATCCTCGTCCCAACTTCAGGAGCTGTACGTATGACGGGCAGGGTCTGGTTCATCACCGGTGCATCGAGCGGGTTCGGCGATGCCTTCGCGCGCTACGCGCTTGCCATCGGCGACAGCGTCGTCGCCACCGCGCGCGATGCCGCGCGCCTCGCGCCGCTGGTGAAGCTGGCGCCGGAGCGCGTGCTGGCCCAGCGCCTGGACGTGGCCCGTCCCGGCGAGGCCGAGGCGGCCGTGCGGGCGGCGGTGGAGCGCTTCGGCCGGCTGGACGTGGTGATCAACAACGCCGGCTACAGCGTGGTCGGCGCCGTGGAGGAGACCCCTGACACGGAACTGCGCGCGCTGCTGGACACCAACTTCTTCGGCGCCGCCGAGGTCATTCGCGCCGCCTTGCCGGTACTGCGCAGGCAGCGCGGCGGCGCCATCGTCAACGTCTCCAGCATGGGCGGGCAGATGTCATTCGCCGGGTTCAGCGCGTACTCGGCGAGCAAATTCGCGCTGGAAGGGCTCTCGGAGGCACTGGCCGCCGAGGTCGCGCCGTTCGGCATCAAGGTGCTGATCGTCGAGCCGGGCCAGTTCCGCACCAATCTCGCCGGCGCGGGGCTGCGCCACATGCCCGAGCTGGACGCTTATGCCGATACCGTCGGCGCGACCCGGCAGTTTGCGCACGACATGCACCAGACGCAGGCCGGCGATCCGCTCAAGGCAGCCGCGGCCATCGACACCGCACTCAAGGCGGAGCGCACACCGCTACGGCTGGCCCTGGGCCAGGACGCGGTGGACGCCATCCGTACGCATTCGGAGCAATTGCTCGCCGATCTCGCTGCCTGGGAGTCGACGGCGGTCGACACGCGTATCGACTGAGCCCGCCGAGACGGACGCGTGCGTCGAGGCGCGACGCGTCCCCCACCTCGCACGCGGCCAACAGCAGCGACGGCTCAGGGCAGGCCCAACTTGTGCAGGAATGCATCGACTTCGCGGGTGTAGTCGCCTGGTGCGCCTAGATCGGCATTGATCTGCGCGTGAGTCATCGGCTCCGGCAACACGCGCGCGCTTCCGCCCAGGCGCTCCACACGGGCGGCGAACGCGTGCGACGCCGGACAGGATGCGATGCGCTGCGAGGAGCACACCAGTAGCATCGGCGCAGGTGCCGTGCGCAACTGCTGCAGCGGCGAAACACGCGCCCAGAATGCCGGGTCCGCTCCGAACGCGCGGTCGTACAGGCGCAGATGCGGCCCGGCCATCAGCTCGGGCACGTCCAGCGCGGCACTGTCGAGCGATAACGCGCCCAGCCAGGAGGCCGCGCCGCTCTCGCGGGCGAGCGAGGGATCGGCGGCCAGCAGTGCGACCAGGTGAGCTCCTGCCGAATGCCCGGCCAGTACCACGCGCCCGCCGTCGCCGCCCCACTCGGCCGCGTGGCGCTGCACATACGCCAGGGCCGCGGCGGCGTCGCGCGCCTGCTCCAGGGGGTCCGCCGCGGGCAGCATGCGGTAGTCGATCGACACGAAGACATATCCCGCCTCCAGCCAATGCGGCATTTTGCGGCCAGTAACGCCCGGGCCGTCCTTCCCGCCGACAACCCAGGCACCGCCGTGGACCATCAGAATCACCGGCGCGCCCTGTGCCCGCGCGGGCGCATAGACGTCCAGGCGCTGCGCTTTCGCCTGCCCGTACGGCACGTCCCGCCATACGCGTGCGCCGTCGGGCACGTCGGCGGCGCGCGCTGCCGCCGCCGACAGCCAGGCAGCCATGAGCAGACCGGCGAACAGGAGCGGGAACAGTCTTCGCATGGCGCGTTCCTCAGCGGCAGGGAATGGTTTCGCCGGCGGCGTTGGCACAGCTGCCGGTATGCGTCACGCCATCCTTGGTGACGGTGGTCGAGCCATTGTAGGTATTGCCCTTGGCCGTCGTGACGTCGCTGGTATGAGTGATGCCCTGGCCGGTCGCGCCCGTGGTGGTGCCGGCGTAGCTGGCTCCATTGGCGCGCGTCGCATCGGTCTGGCGGTCGAAGCCGCGGGTGCCGTCGGTGTTGCGATAGGCCGAACCCTGGCTTGTGACGTCGCCGCCGTTCGCGCCATGCGCGTGGAAGCCGGACTGATGCTGCATGGAACCGTCCGCGTTGCGGGTCGTTTCTCCCGCTCGTGCCGCCGTGCTCCCGCGCGGGCCGCGCCAAGCGCCGGCGCTGGCCGTGCGGGCATCGCCCTGCCCGTCCGTGACGGTGCGCCGTCCATGCACGCCAGCCGCGCCCTCCGGGCCTCGGAACCCTGCCACGTGGCCGGCGGCCACGCCGCCGTCCGCACGGACGTGCGCGCCGCGCGCCACAACGCGGCCAGTGGCGCCGGCCGGGGCTGCCGCGGCCAGGGCGGCGACGAGTGCCATGCCAAGAACGATATGCCTGTTCATCACGACCTCCTTGCGATGGATGGGGTGGATAAAGGGCCGGTCGCCTGGCGAACGGCCCGCGGACATACTGACGGCCCTGGCTGCGTCCAGGCATGTCCGGGGCGCGAGCGACTGCAACCGGATGTTGCCGCCGGCCGCGCCGGAAACATTTGTTTACATGTCGCCTCCTCGGCAGCGCGGCAACGCGGCAGAATCCCGCCATGTCCGACGCCTCCAGCCCAGCCCAGCTCGCCCCCGCGCCGACGCAGATCGTGATCGTCGACGACGACGTCCGGCTGCGCGACCTGCTGGTGCGCTACCTGGAGCAGCAGGGCTTCCAGGCGCGCGCCGTCAATGACGGCCGCGAACTGGACCGCGAGCTAGGCCGGCGCCACGTCGACCTCATCGTGCTGGACCTGATGCTTCCCGGCGAAGACGGCCTCTCCATCTGCCGGCGCTTGCGCGGGCAAGGCATCGAGACGCCCATCGTGATGCTCACGGCCCGCGGCGACGAGATCGACCGCATCGTGGGACTGGAGATCGGTGCCGACGACTATCTGCCCAAGCCCGGCAATCCGCGCGAACTGGTGGCGCGCATCAACGCAGTGCTGCGGCGCGGACGCATGCCGCCGGGCAGCCCGAAGCCCGACGGCGCTGCCGTGCGCTTCGGCGCCTTCACCCTTGAACTGGGCACGCGGCGCCTGCTGCGCGACGGCGAGTCGCTGCGCCTGACGACGGGCGAGTTCGCCGTGCTCGCCGCATTGGTGCAGCGGCCGGGCCAGCCGCTCACCCGCGACCAGCTGATGAGCGTGGCGCGCGGCAAGGAACACGGCGCGTTCGACCGCAGCATGGACGTGATGCTCAGCCGCCTGCGCCGCCTGATCGAGGACGATCCCAAGCAACCGCGCTGGCTGCAGACCGTATGGGGCCACGGCTACGTGTTCGTGCCCGACGAGCGTTCGCCGTGAGCGCGCAACCACCGCGCCTGTTCACGCGCCTGGCCTGGCTGCTCGCCGGCACGGTCGCACTGGTGGTAGCGATCGGCGGACTGACTCTGCGCGCCACCAGCACCCGGCTCGCCGGCGACTACGCAGCGCGCACCGTGGCCTTGCAGATCGCGGCGGCCGATACGTTGCTGGCGGAAGGACGCGACGGCTCGCTGGCCGCGCTCGGCATCGAGCGCGCTGCCGCGCCGCCGGACGGACGCGTCCCGGTCATGCGCGTGCTGCGCAGCATCCTGGACGACACCCGCGCGCGTGCGCCCGACCGCGAGATGCGCCTGCTGGTGCGCGACCGCATCCCGATCCTGTGGATCACCGCGAAAGCGCCCGCCGCCGGCTGGATCGGTATTCCCCTGGTGGGGCTGCGCTCCTCGCTCGCCCGTACCGCACTGTTCACCGCGGCCTGCGGCACCTTGATCGTGCTGCTGATGGCGGCCGCCTATGCGCGCAGCCTCACCGCGCCACTGCGCCGCCTGGCCGCCGCGGCCGGCGACGTCGTCGCGGGCACGCCGCCGCCTCCGCTGGTGAAGCCGTCGGTGCGCGAGATCGTCGACCTGGAGCTGGCCATGGTGCGCGCCGCCGCCGACGTGCGCCGCGGTGCGCGCGAACGCGACCTGATGCTGGCCGCGCTGTCGCACGACCTGCGCACGCCACTCGCACGCCTGCGACTCGGCCTGGAGCTGGCCGGGCCGCCCGAGGATCCGCAACTGCGCGAGGGCATGATCGCGGACATCGAATCCATCGATGCGCTGAGCGCGCAGTTCATCGCATTCGTGCGCGACGGCAGCGAGGAAACCAGCGAAGACGTCGAACTGGTGGCGCTGGTACGCGAACTGATCGCACGCAATGCCGTCGACGGCGGCTCGTGGCGGATCGACGCCCCCGACACGCTATGGGTGCGCGGCAAGCCACTGGCGCTCAGCCGCGCGATCGACAACCTGATCCGCAATGCGATCCGCCACGGCGCGCCGCCCTTCCGCGTCGAACTGGCCGCACGCGGCGGCGATGCATGCTGTGCGGTGGCCGATGCCGGCCCGGGCGCGCCGCCGGCCTTGCTGGACCGCCTGGGCGAACCATTTCTGCGCGGCGACGCCGCGCGCAGCGGTGCGCAAGGCAGCGGGCTGGGGCTGGCCAGTTCACGGCGCATTGCCCGCCAACACGGCGGAAAACTGACGATGCGCAACCGACCCGAAGGCGGCTTCGAAGCCGTGCTTTCGCTGCCCGTCTTGGATGTTCGCCCCGGCTGAAGCCGCCCGCTCACATCTGGTTACAACTTCCCACAGAAGCGACAAACCTCGCCGCGCACGGCTGCTTACCCTGCGGTCCACCTTCCCCAGGAGAACGACCATGCGCCGCACCTTCATCGCCTCCATCCTCGTCTGCCTGCTGCTGCCGCTTGCCGCGCAGGCACAACAGAACGATCGCTTCGCGCGCGGGGCGGACGAGTTGAAACAGCGCTTCGTCAAGGCCGATACCGATGGCGACGGCGCGCTCAACCGCGAAGAAGCCAAAGCGATGCCGCGCGTGTCATCGCACTTCGACGACATCGATGCCGACCACGACGGCAGGGTGACCCTGCAGGAGATCGGCCGCTTCGCCGCCGCCATGCGCGGCAGCCGCTGAGCCCGCCATGGACCTGCTCCCTCGTCGACTGCTATGGCTGCCGTTGCTGCTGATGCTGATCGCGGCCGCCGAAGGCTGGTACCTGCACCGCCGGGGCCGCTACGACTGGCGCGCCTACTTCGCGTCCATGGGCGACGCGGTCGGCCGCGCCATCGTCAATCGCGCCGTCGGGATCAGTCTCGGCGGCGCGCTGCTGGCGCTGGCCTACACCCATCGCCTGTCCGACGTCCCCATGAACCGCTGGTGGTCGTGGCCGCTGCTGCTGCTCCTGCAGGATTTCCTCTACTACTGGATGCATCGCGCGGACCACCGCGTCCACTGGCTATGGGCCACGCACAGCGTGCATCACTCGACCAACGCCTATCACCTGGCCGCGGCCTATCGGCTGGGCTGGACGGGCAAGCTGAGCGGCGGCGCCGTCATGTTCGCGCCGCTCGCGCTGCTCGGCTTCCCGTTGCCGGCCATCGCGGGCGCCCTGGCATTGAACCTGCTGTACCAGTTCTGGCTGCACACCGAGCTGGTGCCGCGGCTCGGCCCGCTGGAATGGATATTGAACACGCCGGCCCATCACCGCGTGCATCACGCCAGCAATCCGCCCTACCTGGACCGCAACTACGGCGGCATCCTGATCGTCTTCGACCGTCTGTTCGGTACGTTTGCGGCGGAGCAGCCGGATGAGCCTTGCCGTTACGGCCTGGTCCGGCCCCTGACCAGCAACAACCCGCTGCGCATCGCGGTGCACGGCTGGCTCCGGCTCTGGCAGGGCCTGCGCCGCGCCGAAAACTGGCGCGGCCGCTGGCTGGCGCTGTTCGGCCCGCCGTGACGCGGCGGGCCGAACGGTGACGCTTACTGCGCCTTCACGCTCACGTCGTCGATCACGAACGAGGTCTGGTTGGAGCTGTCTTCCACACCGTAGAAATTGACCTGAATGGTCTGCCCGATATAAGCGGACAGATCGACGGTGTGTTCCTGGTAGCCCGTCGCGGCATTCGCATTGGACCAGGTGGCCAGCGTCACGTACTTGCCGGCGGAGGTGATCACCTGCGCGCTGAGCGTGTCGTACGCCGTGCTGCCGGTCTCGGCCGTGTCGATGTGCATGAAGAAATCGAGCGTGGCCTTGGTCGCCGTCGACGGGATGGTGATGGACTGGCGCACGTAGTCGGTGTGCGACGAGCCATAGCCATCCAGCCAGGCCTTGTAGCTGCCAGTGTGCGCAGCCTCGCCAGTGTCGTTGTTGATCACGCCGGTGGTCTGCGTCCACGACGTGGCGCCGCTTTCGAAGCCGCCGTTCTTGATCAGCTCGGTCGCCGTGGTGCTGTTGGAGACGCTGAAGCTTACCGTCAAGCTCGTGCCGACATTGCCGGCGGCATCGTAGGCCTTGGCCACCAGGCTATGCGTGCCGTTGCTCAGCATGGTGGAATCGAGCGCCGCACTGTAGGGCGAGGCGGTGTCTGTGGCCTTCAGCGCGCCGTCGACGTAGAACTCCACCTTGCTCACGCCCACGTTGTCACTGGCGCTCGCCGACAGCGTGATCGTGCCCGCACTGCCGCTCTCCGAGGCACTCACCGTCGGCGGCGTGGTATCGCCGCCCGTGCCGTTGGAAACGCTGAAGCTCACTGTCGAGCTCGTGCCGACGTTGCCGGCGGCATCGTAGGCCTTCGCCACCAGGCTGTGCGTGCCATTGCTCAGCGTGGTGGAATCGAGCGTCGCGCTGTAGGGCGAGGCGGTGTCGGTGGCCTTCAGCGCACCGTCGACGTAGAACTCGACCTTGCTCACACCCACGTTGTCGCTGGCGCTGGCCGACAGCGTGATCGTGCCCGCGCTGCCGCTCTCCGAGGCACTCACCGTCGGCGGCGTGGTGTCACCGCTGCTCGCGCCCTGCGTCACCCATACCGGCGCCGACCACAACTGCTTGCCGTCTTCCTGGGTGATCTTGGCGTAGTAGAAGTGATCGCCATTGGCCGGCGTGATGGTGGTGGTGGCAGTGGACGACGTGGTCGCCACCGTGCCGTTGCTGCCCGGCACGCCCTCGAACACCTGCACGCGCTGCACGGTGTGGCCGGCGGTGCTGGCGTAGTTCACGGTCAGCGTCAGCGAGCCGCTGTTGCTGAAGCGATCGCCCATGAGGTGGCCGTTGGCGGTGAGCACGATCTGGCCGGTCTTGTCCTCGGTGGCGAACACGTGGCGCGCGCGCACCGCGTCCAGGAAGGCGCTCAGGCTCAGCGTCGTGCCGTTGGGAATCAGCACGCCCGTACGGTTGGTGTAGCTCGCACCCCAGTTGGCGCAGTGGTTGTCCTGGTCCGAACTGGGCGCCACGTGGTAGCCGCGTTCCAGCAGAATGTTGAAGGCGGCCTCGTAGCTGGTGCGGCTGGTCTCGGTCTCGGTGGTGTTGTGCGAGAAGGCCGAGCTGTTGAGCACTTCGGCCAGTGCCATCACCTGATCGCCGTCGGCGGTATAGCCGAGATCCTGACCGTTGGCGTTGAATTGCCCGCTGGACGCCGGGTGGTTGAACTGGCCGACCCAGCCGTTGTTCTTCATCAGCGTATACAGCGAGGCATAGTCGCTCTTGGCCGTGAACACGTCGCCGATCAGCTGGTTAGAACTGTTGTACTCCCACTCCAGCAGGCTGGGCGTATTGAAGATGTTGAGGTGGCCGCCGTTGCTGATCACGCCCCATTCCAGGCCATAAATCGCCAGGAAGTTCGCGTGCGCCGCATTGAACGTGCTGGCCGCCTGCAGGCCGGACTGGAACAGGTTGTGCGCTGTGGTCGGGCTCGCCGAAGTGTTGGTGCTGGTCGACCCGTCGTACATGTGGTTGTGCTCGGACGTCATCAGGATGTCGAGCCCTTCATTGAGCGCGTACTGATAGGCGTCCGCCGGACCATAGGGTGCGCTCTGCGGATTCTGCGCATCCACGCAGGTGGAGACGTCGCCGCCGCCGTCGCTGTGATTGGTCTGGCTGTGCAAGTTGCCGTAGTAGATGGTGTACGGCAGGCTGCCGGTCGTGCCCACCGACTGCGCCTGAAGGCCTGTGCTGGCCATGGTCGTGGCCGTGCCGGTGCGGGTGGTGTGGCGCAGGGCATTGAAATGCGGCATCGCCGGCGCGGCGACGCTGCCCACCAGCACGTCGTAGCTCTGTTCCTCGATCAGCTGCGGCGCCTTGGCACGCGCGGCGGCGAGCGCCTGGCCCGGCAGACCGGTGCCGATGCGCGCGACGGTACCGGCGTCCAGCGCCACGGCGTGCAGACGCACCGTGTAGTAGCCGGGGCTCAGCGTCTCCCCCGAGGCGCCACGTCCGTCCCATGCGATCTGCGCCTGCGTGCCGCCGGCGTGCAGCGCACTCTGGCCCTGCCAGCTGCGCAACACGCGACCACCGGCGTCGACCAACTCCACCGTCCACGCCACCGGCGTGCCCTGGACGGCGCCCGGATACGAGAAATGCAGCGTCGCGGTACGTGCGCCCGCGCCCTGGAACGGCACGCTCAATCCGGCCTCGAACTCTTCGTGGTCCGGCAAGGTCCCGGCCATCGCCGGGTAAAGCACCATCATGCCGGCGGTCATCGCGCCGCCGATCAGCAACTTCTTCCACTCCATGTCTTTCCTCCCTCTTCGGTGTGTGGATGTCCCCTGAGGGACATCATCCGGCCCCAGCTGACAAGGGTATGACGCGAGCGATGACCGCTCGTGACACGTCGCACAGAAAGGGGAATGGGAAAGCGAAAGTTCTTGCGTAAGCCAAGCGAAAGATAACGTTATTTGGCCGTCTATACGTCCGAACAATCCACCCTTGCAACGGACCCGCATCGCAGCATTAGCTCACGGCTCGCGAAGCGGCGGCCTCGCCCACCAGCCGGCCCTGCAGCAGGCCGGCCCGCTCCAGCGAGGGATAAGCGAGCGCGGCCAGATGCGAGTGGATGCGCTTGAGGTCGCGCAGAATGCGCAGATAGACGTCGCCGCCGCCATCGCGGCGGTCGCGCAGTTCGCGGATGTGACGCTCCGAGGCCTCGTTCTCCAGGCGCCACAGCATTTCTTTGCGCGCCACCAGCTGTTGCGCGGCGCGCAGGTCGCCGCGCATGAACACGGCCAGCCCCAGGCGCAGGCTTTCCATCACATGCACATGCATGGCCGCCAGGTCCTGGATGTCCTCGGCGGTGAAGTCCTGGCCGCGCTCGGCTTTCTTGGCCGCGAACTCCATCAGGTTGTTGGCCGTGATGTCGCCGATGTGCTCGATATTGATGACGAAGGCGAGGATCTCCTGGCTGCGTTCGCCGTCCTCCTCGTTTAGCGCCTCGCCGCCAAGTTCGGCCAGGTAGGCGCGAATCGCCATGCCCAGCCGGTCCAGCGAAGGGTCCATGCGGCTGATCGCGGCGGCACGTACGCGATCGTCCTTGCCAAAGACTTCGACCAGACCCTTGAGCATGCCTTCGACCATGTCGGCCATGCGCATGGATTCGCGCGCGGCATTGGCGAGAGCGACGTTGGCCGAATCGAGCGCGCTTTCGTCGAGGTACTGCGGCACACCCGGGTCGTTCGGCCGCGGTGGATCGGGCAGCAGGCGCACCAGCAGGTGCGCCATGCGTTCCACTGGAAGAATAAACAGCAATGCCAGCGCCAGGTTGAAGGCGGTGTGGAAGTTCACCGCGATGCGCGCCGGCGCATCGCCGAGCGCGCCGAGCCAGGAGGCCAGCGGATGCAACAGCGGCAGGCAGACCACGCAACCGAACGCCCGTACCAGCAGATTGCCCAGCGGCAGGCGCCGCGCCGTCGGCGTGTGCGCCTCCAGCAAGGCCGGCAGCGTGCCGCCCAGGTTGGCACCCAGCACCAGGGCCAACGCACCCGGCGCGTCCACCACGCCGGTGCTGGCGAGGGAAGCGATGAGCAGCACCATCGCGACGCTGGAGTGAAACAACCAGGTCATCAACGCCGCCACCAGCGTCGCCAGCACCGGCTCGCTTTCCAGGCTCTGCAGCACTGCACGCAGCGCCTGTGCGTTCTCCACGGGCGCGAGTGCGCCGACCAGCAGGTGCAGCGACAGCAGCATCAGCCCCAGGCCGATGAACACGCGCCCGAGGTTCTCGTAACGCGCATCGTCGCTGCGGCGATGCACGGTGAAGCCCACCAGGACCAGCACGGGCGCGATCAGCGAAATGTCGAACGACATCACCTGCACGATCAGCGTGGTGCCCACGTTGGCGCCGAGCATGACGGCTAAGCCGGGCGCCAGGCCGAGGAAACCGCTGGCGGCGAACGAGGTCGCCATCCGCCCCGCCGCAGTGCTGCTCTGGAGCAGTGCGGTGATGCAGATGCCGAACGCGAACGCCGTCGGACGATGGCCGAGATAGCGGCCCAGCCAGCGCCGCAGCGCGCTGCCGTAGCCGCGCAGCACGCCGCTGGTGACCATATGCGTGCCCCACAGCAGCAGAGCGACATAGCCCGCGATGTCGAGCAAGGCGAAGGTGCCGTTCATGGCATGCCTCCTTCCTTTATCGGATGAGATGAAAAGGGCCGCTGGCGCAGCGTTGGCTCAAAGCCAGCGGCCGTAGCGGCGGATATAGACGAGCTTGACCAGCTGCGTGAGCACGCAATAGGTCAGCACGGTCAGGCCGATCCAGGCGAAGTACACCGGCGGCAGCGGCATCATGCCGATCTTCGTACCCACGCCGGTGAATGGCACCAGCAGGCCGATCACGATGATCGCGGTGGTCAGGCCGAGCACCGGCGCGGCCGCCACGCTCTGCATGAACGGGATGCGCTTGGTGCGGATCATGTGCACGATCAGCGTCTGCGTGAGCAGGCTCTCCACGAACCAGCCGGACTGGAAGAACGACTGGTGCTCCGTACCGTTCGCGCCGAACACGTACCACAGCAGCAGGAACGTGGTGATGTCGAAGATCGAGCTGACCGGGCCGATCCACACCATGAAGCGGCCGATGTCGCTGGCATCCCACTTGCGCGGCTTGCGCAGGTAGTCGTCGTCCATGCGGTCGAACGGAATCGACAGCTGCGAGATGTCGTACAGCAGGTTCAGCACCAGGATCTGCAGCGGCAACATCGGCAGGAACGGCAGGAACGCGCTCGCCACCAGCACCGAGAACATGTTGCCGAAGTTGGAGCTGGCGGTCATCTTGATGTACTTGATGATGTTGCCGAAGGTGATGCGCCCCTCGATGACGCCCTCCTCCAGCACCATCAGATTCTTTTCCAGCAGAATGATGTCGGCCGACTCCTTGGCGATGTCGGTGGCGGTATCCACCGAAATGCCCACGTCCGCCTCGCGCAACGCCGGCGCGTCGTTGATGCCGTCGCCGAGGAAGCCCACGGTATGGCCCTGGCGCTGCAGCGACTTGACCACGCGCGCCTTCTGCAGCGGGGACATCTTGGCGAATACCGTCGTGCGCTTGACCAGTTCGTCCAGCTCCTGGTCGTTCAGCGGCTCGATGTGCTTGCCCTGCGCCGAGTGCTGGACGTCCAGGCCCACTTCGCGGCAGATCTTGCGCGTCACCGCCTCGTTGTCGCCGGTGATCACCTTCACTTCCACGCCGTGGTGATGCAGCGCCGCAATGGCGGTGGCGGCCGAGTCCTTCGGCGGATCGAGGAAGGCCAGGCAGCCGACGGCGGTGAGGCCGGCCTCGTCGGCTACGCCGTAGGCACGGCCGGCCGGAGGCTGGTGCTTCACCGCCACCACCAGCACACGCAGGCCGTCCTCGTTGAGACCGCGCGTCATCGCCTTGATGTCCGCACGCATCGCGTCGGTCATCGGCAGGATTTCGTCGCCGGCCTTGGCGTGGTCGCAGATCGACAGCATTTCTTCTACTGCGCCCTTGCACACCAGCAGCTCGTCGCCGTCGCCATGGCGCACCACCACCGACATGCGGCGGCGCTGGAAGTCGAACGGGATCTCGTCGACGATGCGGTACTGCTGCGCGACGGTCTCCAGGTCGCGGTGCTCCAGCACGGCCTTGTCCATCAGGTTCTTCAGGCCCGTCTGGAAGCGGCTGTTGAGATAGCCGTATTCCAGCGCCTCGTCCGACTCCTCGCCGTACAGGTCGAGGTGGCGCTCCAGCACGATCTTGTCCAGCGTGAGCGTGCCGGTCTTGTCGGTGCACAGCACGTCCATCGCGCCGAAGTTCTGGATCGCGTTGAGCCGCTTGACCACCACCTTGCGCTTGGACATGGCGATGGCGCCCTTGCCCAGGTTGGCGGTGACGATCAGCGGCAGCATCTCCGGCGTCAGGCCCACGGCGACCGAGATCGCGAACAGGAAGGCCTCCAGGAAATTGCCCTTGTCGTACCAGTTGATCGCGAAAACGATCGGCACCATCACCAGCATGAAGCGGATCAGCAGCCAGCTGACGCTGTTCACGCCGCGGTCGAAGCTGGTCTGCACGCGCTGGCCGACGATGGTGTGCGCGAGCGAGCCCAGGTAGGTGCGCGGACCGGTCGCCACCACCACCGCGCTGGCGCTGCCGCTGACCACGTTGGTGCCCATGTAGCAGATGGTCGGCAGATCCAGCGGATTGTCCTGCGCACCCGGCGCGGCCTCCTCGGAGATCTGCGCGGGTGTTGGCGCGGCCTTCTCCACCGGCAGCGATTCGCCGGTGAGGATGGCCTGGCTGATGAACAGGTCCTTGGCGCTGAACAGGCGCAGGTCGGCCGGCACCATGTCTCCCGCGGCCAGGTGCACGATGTCGCCCGCGACCAGCTCGCCCACCGGCACTTCAATGCGCTCGCTGTGGCCGTCCTCGGCGCGGCGCGTCACCGTGGCGGTGTTGCGCACCATGGCCTTGAGCTTCTCGGCCGCCTTGGACGAGCGGTACTCCTGCGTGAAGCTCAGCAGCACGCTGATGCCTACCATCACCGCGACGATGATCGGCCCGGTCAGGTCGTCACCATCGGTAAACAGCTGCACCACGGCCAGGAAGAGCAGCACGATGATGAAGGGGTTCTTGAACGCGCGCAGCAGCTGGCGCGACCAGTGGGGCGCCTTCTCGTGCGAGACCTCGTTGGCGCCGTCGCGGTCCAGGCGCTCGGCGATCTGCTCGGCGTCGAGGCCGGCCGCGCTGGTATCCAGTGCCGCGAACAGCGCTTCGTTATGGCGGAACGCTTCCAGCGCGACGGCCACGCGGACGGGCGCGCCGGCGCTCTTGCCGGTCGCCTTGGCGGCGACAGTATGAGTGGAATGCTTGATCATGACTCGCTTCCGGGAAAGGCTTGGAACCGGGGCCGACCAGCGAGCCGACGGGCTTACGCCCGCAGTACACCGGCGCCCGCGCTAAGGCCGCACGCGCGGCCCGCGCTGCGATCCTGGCGGGGGCCAGCCTTTGCGGAGCACGATGCGCTTCATCGCTTCAGTCCCCTTCAGCGCTGAGATACCAGCTGAAGATGACCAAGGCCTTTCGGCGCGGCGGATTCATGGCGACGCACCGCAGAACGCTCGCGCCCGTAGTGCACGGCGAGCGTGACCGGCGACTGCGACGGCTTGTTCAGCGGGGCGGGAACCGTGACGGTCCAGGTACGACGGGAAGCGGCGCGGCGGCCCAGCAGGCCGCGACCCGCGGTGTGCAGACGGAGAAAATCGCGAAGGAGCTTCATGGCCCATCTCCTCGTTACGGCGTCGTAGGCGCCGTCAGGAGTGGGCCGGACTTCCCTAGTCGAGGAAAGCGCCGGCCGACCGCAGGCGGTCGCCGCAGACAGTCAGCTTGTTATGCAATGCCGGCACCCGATGCTCGCGGATGTCGACGTTGCGACTAGGGTAAACGTCCATATGCCTTGGTTTGGTCGGACAGGAGTGCCACTGACGCAGCGCGCCGGATGGCGCGCGCATTGTCTTGCTGCGGTGCGGGAGTGTCAACGATAAATCGCTGAATCGCGTGCGAAAGTTTTTGCGCCGCCGCGCCGGCGGATCACTAGGCCGCGCGCTGGAACACCATGCCCTGCGGCTGGATCAGCGGGTCCGCCAGCCAGTGGTCGGCCAGCAGGAAGGCGAACAGGGCCATGAGGTACACGATGGAGTAGTTGAACACCTTCATCGCGAAGAACTCGTCCGGCGGATTGAGCAACCGGATCGCGTAAAACAGGAAACCCGCGCCGAGCACGACGGCGCCGCCGAGATAGATGAGCCCGCTGTAGCCGGTGAGCGCGGGCAGCAGCGTCACCAGGAACAGCAGCACCGTGTAGAACAGCACGTGCCAGCGCGTGTACACCACCCCGTGCGTCACCGGCAGCATCGGCACCTGCGCACGCGAGTAATCGTCACGGCGGAAGATCGCCAGCGCCCAGAAATGCGGCGGCGTCCACACGAAGATGATCAGGCACAGCTGCAGCGCGAACGCATGCAGCTCGCCAGTCACGGCAGTCCAGCCGAGCACGGGCGGAATCGCCCCGGCGAGCCCGCCGATGACGATGTTCTGCGGCGTGGCGCGCTTGAGGTAGGCGGTATAGATCACCGCGTAGCCGATCAGTCCGCCGAAGGTGAGCAACGCTGTCAGCGGGTTCACGAGAAGCACCAGGATCAGCATCGACACCACGCCCAGCGCGAGCGCGAACACCAGTACCTGCCGCGGCGAGAGATGGCCGGTGGCGAGCGGGCGATGCGCCGTGCGCGCCATCAGCTTGTCGATGCGCTGGTCGATCAGGTGATTGAATGCCGCCGCGGAAGCCGATGCCAGCCAGATGCCCAGCGTGCCGAACACCAGCGCACGCCACGGCGGCACGCCGGGCACGGCCAGGAACATGCCGATCACGGCGCAGAACACCAGCAGCGCGACGACGCGCGGCTTGGTCAGCTCCAGGTATTCGTTGAATGGGTTCATCCGCGCGTTGTCCATCCGGGGCGTGCTCATCCGGTCACAGGCTCTGGAACATGGCATCGTCGTGCCGGCGCTGCGTGCGCGCCAGTGTCGCCAGCAGCACGAGCAGCAGCAGGGCCGCCACCCCATTGTGCGCGGTCGCCACCGGCAGCGGCAGGCCGAAGTGCACATTGCTGATGCCCAGCAGCACCTGCGCCACCAGCACCACGGCGATGGCCAGGCCGAAGCCGCGCAAGCCGCGGCGCGTGGCGCGCTGTGCCAGCCAGGCCAGGTAGCAGAACACCACCAGCGCGCCGATGCGGTGCGCGACCTGGATGGCACTGCGCGCGGCCATGTCGAGCACACCGCCCTCGTAGTTCACGCCCACGCCGCGCCACAGCACGAAGCCTTCCTTGAAGTCGGTGGGCGGGACCCACTGGCCCAGGCAGGTGGGGAAGTCCGTGCCGCAGGCGAGCGCCGCGTAGTTGGCGGAGGTCCAGCCGCCCAAGGCGATCTGCGCCACCAGCAGGACGATGCCCACCGTCACGAAGCGGCGCAGGTCCGCATAAGCGTCGTCGCGCGCGCTCACGCCGGCGAAGCGCAGCGCAGCGTACGCGAGTAGCGCGAAGGTGGTGATGCCGCCGAGCAGGTGGCCCATCACCACGATGGGCTTGAGCAGCAGGGTCACCGTCCACATGCCGAGCATCGCCTGGAAGATGATCACTCCGAAGGCGAGCACGCTGATGCGCCACGCGCCGGGGCGGCCGAGACGCAACGCGGCCAGCAAAGGCAGGCCGATGGCGAAGGCGGAGACGATCGACGACACAGCATGTTCGCCGCGCATGTACATGCTCACGCCTACCGCGGCGAGGATGGCCGACACGATCACCGCATAGCGCGCCCACGGCCGCCGCCAGCTCGCCACCAGCGCCAGCGCGAACACCAGCATGCCGAGCGTCCCGGCGAGGAAGCGATGCACCTGCTCGCGCCAGGCCTTGTGCGTCTCGTAGGGACGATCGGGAAATGCCTCGTTCGCCTGGGCGATCTCGTGCGAATGCTGCGGCCACGTGGCCTTGCCGTAGCAGGTCGGCCAGTCCGGGCAGGAGAGGCCGGCATTGGACAGGCGCACGAAGGCGCCGAACATCACCACGCCGAAGGCGAATACCGCGGCGAGCAGGGCCAGGCTGCGGAGGATCTTCACGGAACGGGAGGGCATCAGCGGATCACCTTCTGCAGGTCCTTGCGCAAGCCGGTCGGATCGAAATCGACCGGATAGTAGGCCAGCGCCGTGCCATTGGATTCCACCAGCAGCGCGGACACCCTGTCGGGGGCGGACGGGCGCCAGGCGGCCAGCCGCCCCTCCACGTCCGAACCGATGCGCCAGTAATTCTTCATGCCGTCGCGCTCGGCATCGGCGGGCGGCTCGCCCACGTAGAGCAGGCGCAGACGCGGTGCGTTGCGATTGAGGGTGATGCGCGCGGCGGCGATCTTGGTCAGGCCGTCGAGGCATTGCTTCGCGCAACCGGGACCGGGCAGCGCGACGAGCGTGAGCTGCGGCTGCTCCGCGCGCCAGGCCCAGGCCTGGCCGTCATCCAGCACGACGCGCAGGTTTTCCTGCGCGAAATTGCGTTGCGGCGTCACCGGCTGGCCATAGGCCTTGCCGGCCGGCTGCCAGCCGCTGAGCGTGAGCAGCCCGGCCGCCAACATGGGCGCGGCGAACACCGCCATGATCAGCAGGAGCTTGAAGCGGCCGGCGCGCTGCGCCGTCTGGCTGGGCTGGTTCATTGCGCATCCCCCGAAGTCGCTTTGCGCTTGCGGTGCAGGAACAGGAACATCACCACCGCCACCGCGGCGAAGGTGAACCATTGAAAGGCATAGGCGCGATGGCGCGCCGGCGGCATCGCGCTGAAATCCGGCGTGTGCTCGCGCACGTAGATGGACGAAGCGTCGGGCTCGAGCGCCAGCACGCGCGGATAGAGCGACGTGCCCAGATCCTTCGACACCTGGTCGAGGTCCAGATAGACGGTGGTCTTCGGCCAGTGGGCCTGGCGCGCGAGCGCATCGCCCCCCATCTCGAAACCCACGCCCGGCGCGGGCTGATAGAAACCGGTGAGCTCCTTCCGGCCTTCGGGCAGGGGCGGCAGCTGCGGCGACTGGTCCGTGCCGTTGCCAGGAAGGAAGCCCAGATCCACCAGCAGCAGGCGCTCCTTGCCGTCCGGCCGGAAGGGCGCGTAGACCTCCACGCCGCCGCGCTGATCGTGCTTGGGATTGTCCAGCAGGTATGTACGGCCCGGCAGGAATTCGCCCGCCACGCGCACGCGCGGAAACGCATCGGCCGGCGGGGTTTCGCCCACCGCGGCAAATTCGCGCACAGGCCCCTGCTCCGCTGCGGCATAGCGACGCAGAAGTGCTTCCTTCTCGTCGGCGCGGTGCAGCTGCCACGCGCCCAGACGCAGGAAAAGCAGCACGCCGGCCAGCGTCAGCAGCACGGCCCACCAGCGGGGACGCCGCAGCAGGCTCATGCGGAGCCACCACAGGCCAGGGCTATACTGCGGATGTCATCGTCCTTTGGGCCAATCACGTGGAAACCATCTACAAATATGCGCTGGTGATTCTTCTGCTGGTGGTGTTGTTCAACCTCGGCCAGGCGCTGTATTTCATGATGACCGACAAGGACGGCAGCAAGCGCACGGTGTGGGCATTGACGCGCCGCATCGGGCTCTCGGTGCTGCTCATCCTGATGGTCGTCTTCGGCATCTGGATGGGCTGGCTGCACCCGCACGGCGTGGGCCGCTGATTGTAGCGGCCCGCCGGGGCCGGCGCCTCGCCCGCGACATTCCGGCCGGTCGCCGCAGGCGCCGACGGAACCGGACGCAGACGTTTCCTTCGACAGCGCCAGCCTCTCAACGAAAAAAAGCCCGCCGGATGGCGGGCTTTTTCGTGGCGGTGCCGGCACCTCTGCAAGCGCCGGCCGCGCGAGCGGCATCTCAGAGGATATAGACGAACATGAACAGGCCGAGCCACACCACGTCCACGAAGTGCCAATACCAGGCCACCGCCTCGAAACCAAAGTGGTGGTCCTTGCTGAAGTGGCCCTTGGCACAGCGGAACCAGATGATCGCCAGCATGATCGTGCCCAGCGTCACGTGCATGCCGTGGAAGCCGGTGAGCATGAAGAACGTGGAGCCGTAGACGCCGCTCTGCAGCGTCAGGTTGAGCTCCTTGTAGGCCTCGATGTACTCGTGGGCCTGGAAGTACAGGAAGGTCGCGCCCAGCAGCACGGTCAGCGCCAGGAACACCAGCAGCTTGCCGCGATGGCCGGCCTTCAGCGCATGGTGCGCGATGGTGATGGTCACGCTGGAGGTGAGCAGGATCAGCGTGTTCAGCAGCGGCAGGCCCCACGGCGCCACGGTCTGGAAATCGCCGCCGATGCGGGCCGGACCGCCGCCGCCGTTGGCACCCCAGGCGGCCGCGTAGTCGCTCCACAGGAACTGGTGGGTCAGCACGCCGTGGCCTTCGCCGCCCAGCCACGGCACCGAGTAGATGCGTGCATAGAACAGCGCGCCGAAGAAGGCGCCGAAGAACATCACTTCGGAGAAGATGAACCACATCATGCCCATGCGGAACGAGGTGTCCACCTGGCTGTTGTAGTTGCCGGCCAGCGATTCGCGGATCACCGAGCGGAACCAGCCGAAGAACATGCCGAGGATGCCGACGAAACCAACCGTCAGCACCGTCTTGCCGAACCCGGCCTCGCCCGGCTGCGCGTTCAGCCAGTGCGCGGCACCGAAGACGGTGACGAACATGACGACCGCGGCCACGATCGGCCATGAACTCTTGGTCGGTACGAAATAAGCGCCTTGCTGCTGACCCATGGTGAGATTCCCGTGGATTTCCTCGTTACTTCCGCCCGCCGGACTGCGCGGGACATGCGAACCGCCTTACGAGAACCGGAGCATCTGCCAGATCGAGAGCAGGAAGATCGCTACCGCGATCGCCGCGACCACCAGGGCGGTACGCCGTGCGCCGCTGCGGCGCGCTTCCTGTTCCGTTTCCGTCGTTTGCCGATTCATCGCATGCGTTACCGGCGCCTGCCGCCTCGCGGCGGAAGGCGCCTTGGATCTGTCAGTCTTCGACGTGCCCGTGGGCCAGCTCGTCGTCGTGGATCACCGGCGGCAGCTCGAAGGTGTGGTACGGCGCCGGCGACGGCACGGTCCACTCCAGGCCCTTCGCGCCTTCCCATACGCGGTCGGTGGCCTTCTTCTTGGAGAACCACACGGCATGGACGATCACGCCCAGGAAGATCAGCTGCGAGGCGCCAAACAGGAAACCGCCGATCGAGCTGATCATGTTGAAGTTGGCGAACGCGACGTTGTAGTCCGGGATGCGGCGCGGCATGCCGGCCAGGCCCAGGAAGTGCTGCGGGAAGAACAGCACGTTCACCCACACCACGCTGTTCCAGAAGTGCACCTTGCCCCAGAACTCGCTGTACATGTGGCCGGTCCACTTCGGCAGCCAGTAGTAGGTGCCCGCGATGATCGCGAAGATCGCACCGGTCACCAGCACGTAGTGGAAATGCGCCACCACGAAATACGAGTCGTGGTACTGGAAGTCGGCCGGGGCCAGCGCCAGCATCAGGCCGGAGAAGCCGCCGATGGTGAACAGGATCACGAAGGCCACGGCGAACAGCATCGGGGTCTCGAAGGTCATCGAGCCGCCCCACATGGTGCTGACCCAGTTGAACACCTTCACGCCGGTGGGCACCGCGATCAGCATCGTGGCGTACATGAAGAAGATCTCGCCGCCCAGCGGCAGGCCCACCGCGAACATGTGGTGCGCCCACACGATGAACGACAGGAAGGCGATCGAGGCGATCGCGAACACCATCGCCTTGTAGCCGAAGATGGGCTTGCGGGCGAACGCCGGGATGATCTCAGAGATCAGGCCGAACGCCGGCAGGATCATGATGTACACCTCGGGGTGCCCGAAGAACCAGAAAATGTGCTGGAACAGGACCGGGTCACCGCCGCCGGCGGCATTGAAGAAACTGGTGCCGAAGTACTTGTCGGTGAGCAGCATGGTCACCGCGCCGGCCAGCACCGGCATCACCGCGATCAGCAGGAACGCCGTGATCAGCCAGCTCCACACGAACACCGGCATCTTCAGCAGGTCCATGCCCGGCGCGCGCATGTTGAGGATGGTCGCGATGATGTTGATCGCGCCCATGATCGAGCTGATACCCATCAAGTGGACAGCGAACACCACGTAGGCCACCGAATCGCCCTGCAGGGAGAGCGGCGGATACATGGTCCAGCCGCCGGCCGGGCCGCCGCCCGGGAGGAACAGGGTGGACAGCAGCAGCGCGAAGGCGAACGGCAGGATCCAGAACGACAGGTTGTTCATGCGCGGCAGCGCCATGTCCGGCGCACCGATCATCAGCGGGATCATCCAGTTGCCCAGGCCCACGAAGGCCGGCATCACCGCGCCGAAGATCATGACCAGCGCATGCATCGTGGTCATTTCGTTGAAGAAGTACGGCTGCACCAGCTGCATGCCGGGCTTGAACAGCTCGGCGCGGATCACCATCGCGAAGCTGCCGCCGAGGAAGAACATCAGCAGCGAGAACACGAGGTACAGCGTGCCGATGTCCTTGTGGTTGGTGGACATGCACCAACGCACGAAGAAGTTCTTCGGCGCGCCGTGGTGGTCGTCGTGGTGATCGTGGGTGGCTGCGTGGGCCATGGCCTTGCACCTCTACCTAAGCGGAATTCTGTGGGACGACGTGGAGCGGCCGGATCAGCCCTGGGGGTTCGACGCCGGGACGGCGGCCTGCGCGGTCTTGGGCGCGGCGGCGCTCGAAGCGGCGGCAGGCGCGGCCGGAGCGGCCGGCGGTTGCGGCTGCGCGGCCTGCTGCTTCTGCGCCAGCCACTGCTCGAACTCGGCCTTCGGCACCGCCTTCACCACGATCGGCATGAAGCCATGGTCCTGGCCGCACAGCTCGGCGCACTGGCCACGGTACACGCCAGGCTCCTTGATGTTGGTCCAGGCCGCATTGACGATGCCGGGGATGGCGTCCATCTTCCAGCCCAGCGCGGGCACCCACCAGGAGTGGATGACGTCGCCGGCGGTGATCACAAAGCGGATCTTGGTGCCGGTGGGAACCACCAGCGGCTCGTCCACATTGAGCAGATAGGTGTTGTAACCGTCGACCTTGACGGCGTTCGGGTCCATGCCCGACTTGAGCTGGCGGGTTTCGTCGCTTTCCTTGTCCAGCTTGGACATGAAGCCGACCTTCTCGATCGCCTTGCCCTGGTAGTCGACGTAGTCGTAGCGCCACTTCCACTGGTAGCCGGTGACCTTCACGGTCATCTGCGAGCCGGTGGTGTCGGCGAACGTCTTCAGGCCGCCGGTGGCCAGGTAGGCCAGCACGATCAGGATGATCACCGGGATGGTGGTCCAGATCACTTCGAGCGTGGTGTTGTGCGACCACTTCTCGGCCACCGCGCCGCGCGACTTACGGAAGCGGAACATCGCCACGAACATCGCGCCGAACACCACGATGCCGATGACGATGCAGACACCCAGGGCGACGTTGTTGAGGAAGTACGGCACCGGGGACCATTCGGTCACGCCGCGCGTCATGTTCAGCTGACCGGGTTCCGGGTTGGCGATGGCCTGGTCAATCCAGGCTGCGCCAGCGAACAGCGCGCAGATCTTCGCCCATCGTGCCTTGATCCTGATGCCGCCAGATGTCATGTCTTGCACCCTTGTTGAACCTACCTGCGCGGCTGGCGATGAAGGTCGGCCAGCAGCACCATGAGTTTCCTCGACAGCTCGGCCCGCTCCTCGTCGGCGAGAAACGCCCCGATCTCCAGCTCCCGCCCGTGCGACGTCAGCAGCAGACGATGGCGTCCCGCACCCTCCCTGAGCCGCACGCGCACCCAGTAGGACTGGAAGCGCGCACTGCGCCGGCCTGGCAGGGATTGCACCTCCAGCGACGTGTCGTCGAGGGTGATGCGCTCGCTGCGGTCGCCGGCCCGCCAGGCCACGCCCAAGGCGAGAGCCACCGCGGAGGACTCGACCAGGGCGAACAGCGGAGCGAACACATTCCCCTGCCACGCGCCCAGTCCGGCCGTCGTCAGCGCCAAGGCTGCCAATACCCCGATCAGTCGACGCAGGTCGCGCCGGCTGAGGGCGCGATTGGGCTTGAGCCATATCGTCGCGCACGGCAGGCCGGCGGCAGCTGGTCGAAGCACGATCATGGAATTACCGGCGTGCCTGGAACCCGCGAATCATAGGCCGCGGCGCCGAGGTGGGCAAGAATGACGCAGGGACTTGACGCGGATCAGCGAAAGCACGGCGAATCCGGAGAGGCGCACACGCACGGTTGACATCCCAGCCCGCCGCCCCGCGCGGCGGCGCACTTTCATAGCGGACCGCCCGCCCCCACGTACGCGTGCGTCCGCTCTCCCCCACCGCGTACAATCGCGGAATTTCGCGCTTCCCCACCCATTGATATCCCCGTGACCCAGCCCATCCTCAGCCCCGAACTTCCGACCGGTGCGGAGCCGGCCCGCGCGCGCATCACCGCCGCCTGGCTGCGCGACGAGACCGAAGCGGTCAACGACCTGCTCACCCAGGCCAGCCTGCCGCCCGCCGAGCGCGAGAAAGTGATCGACCTGGCCGCCGACCTGGTCACCCGCGTGCGTGCCCGCGCCAAGGACCAGAGCGCGGTCGAGTCCTTCATGCGCCAGTACGACCTGTCCAGCGAGGAAGGCGTGCTGCTGATGTGCGTGGCCGAGGCGCTGCTGCGCATCCCGGACAAGGGCACGGCCGACAAGCTGATCCGCGACAAGCTGGGCGATGCCGACTGGAAGAAGCACCTGGGCCAGAGCGAGTCGCTCTTCGTCAACGCCTCGACCTGGGGCCTGATGCTCACCGGCAAGCTGGTCAACCTGGCCGAGGACACCCGCCATGACTTCACCGGCGCCCTGCGCCGCCTGGTCGGCCGGGCGGGCGAGCCGGCGATCCGCCTAGCCGTGCGCCAGGCGATGCGCATCATGGGCCATCAATTCGTGATGGGCCGCACGATCGGCGAAGCGCTGGACCGCTGCGCGCAGAAGGAATACGCGGTGTACCGCTATTCCTACGACATGCTGGGCGAGTCCGCGCTCACCGCGGAGACCGCCGAGCGCTATCAGCAGGACTACCGCAACGCCATCGCGGCCATCGGCTCGCGCGGCCCGTTCGCCAACCACACGGATGCGCCCTCGATCTCGGTCAAGCTCTCGGCGCTGCATCCGCGCTACGAAGTGGCCCGGCGCGACGAGGCCCGCCGCGACCTCACCGCCAAGCTGCTGGAACTGTCGCAGCTGGCCATGAAGCAGGGCATCGCGTTGTCGGTGGACGCCGAGGAAGCCGACCGCCTGGAGCTGTCGCTGGACATCCTGGGCGACGTGTTCGCCCACCCCTCGCTGGCAGGGTGGAACGGCCTGGGCATCGTGGTGCAGGCCTACTCCAAGCGCACGCCGTTCGTGATCGACTGGCTGATCGAGACCGCCCGCGGCAGCGGCCGGCGCTGGTACGTGCGCCTGGTGAAGGGCGCGTACTGGGATGCCGAGATCAAGCGCGCGCAGGAAAACGGCCTGTCCGGCTATCCCGTCTACACGCGCAAGCCGAACACCGACGTCTCCTACCTGGCTTGCGCGCGCAAGCTGTTCGACGCCGGCGTGGAGCTGATCTACCCGCAGTTCGCCACGCACAACGCGCACACCATCGCCGCGGTGCATCACCTGTCCAAGGGCCGCCCCTACGAATACCAGCGCCTGCACGGCATGGGCACGGACCTGTACGCCGAAGTGATCGGCCCGCAGAACCTCAACGTGCCCTGCCGCGTGTACGCGCCGGTGGGCACGCACGAGGACCTGCTGCCCTACCTGGTGCGCCGCCTGCTCGAAAACGGTGCCAACACCAGCTTCGTCAACCGCGTGGTGGACGAGAGCCTGCCGGTGCGCGAGCTGGTAGCCGATCCGTGCGAAACGGTGCGCTCGTTTGCATCCATTCCTCATCCGCGCATTCCCTTGCCGGTGAATCTTTACGGTGAACTTCGGAAGAACTCCATGGGCGTCAACTTCTCCAACGACAACGAACTGAAGGCCCTCGCCGAGACGGTCAATGCCAAGTCCGGCCCGTGGAATGCCGCCCCGCTGGTGCCGGGCGCGAGCAGCGCGGGCGCCACCGTGCAGGTAACCAATCCGGCAGACCGCCGCCAGGTGGTGGGCAGCTACGTCAGCGCCGACACCGCCACGGTGGAGAAGGCCCTCGCCAATGCCGTCGCCGCGCAGCACGGCTGGGACCGCCTGCCGGCCGCCAGCCGCGCCGCCATTCTGGAGCACGCGGCCGATCAGCTCGAAGCGCGCCGCGGCGAGTTCATCGCCCTGTGCGTGCGCGAGGCCGGCAAGAGCTTGCCCGACGCCATCGCCGAGATCCGCGAAGCAGCCGATTTCCTGCGCTACTACGCCACCATGGCGCGCCGCTACTTCGGCCAGCCGGAGCAGCTGCCGGGCCCGACCGGCGAGAGCAACCAGCTGTTCTTGAACGGCCGCGGCGTGTTCGTGTGCATCAGCCCGTGGAACTTCCCGCTGGCGATCTTCCTGGGCCAGGTCAGCGCTGCGCTGGCCGCCGGCAACAGCGTGATCGCCAAGCCCGCCGAGCAGACCAGCCTGATCGGCCACGCGGCCGTGAAGCTGCTGCACGAGGCCGGCGTCCCTACCGACGTTCTGCAATACCTGCCGGGCGACGGCGCCACCGTCGGCGCCGCGCTCACCCGCGACCCGCGCGTGGCCGGCGTGGCCTTCACCGGCTCGACCGAGACCGCCTGGGCAATCAACCGCGCCCTCGCTGCCCGCAACGCGCCGATCGCCGCGCTGATCGCCGAGACCGGCGGCCAGAACGCGATGATCGCCGACTCCTCGGCCCTGCCGGAACAGATCGTCAAGGACGCCATCTCCTCCGCCTTCCAGTCCGCCGGCCAGCGCTGCTCGGCCGCGCGTGTGCTGTTCGTGCAGGAAGACATCGCCGACAAGGTCTGCGCCATGCTGGCCGGCGCCATGGGCGAGCTGAAGGTGGGCGATCCGTCGCAGCTGTCCACCGACGTGGGCCCGGTGATCGACGAGGATGCGCGCAAGATCCTGGTCGACCACGCCGCGCGCATGGACAAGGAGGCGAAGAAGATCGCCGAGGTCACGCTCGATCCGGCGGCTACCGGCAACGGCACCTTCTTCGCGCCGCGCGCCTACGAGATCCCCTCGCTGTCGACGCTGACCCGCGAGATCTTCGGCCCTGTGCTGCATGTGATCCGCTGGAAGGGCAGCGAGCTGGACAAGGTGGTCGACGAGATCAACGCCACCGGCTACGGCCTCACCCTGGGCATCCACAGCCGCATCGACGACACCGTGGAATTCATCCAGAGCCGCGCCCGCGTGGGCAACTGCTACGTCAATCGCAACCAGATCGGCGCGGTGGTCGGCGTGCAGCCGTTCGGCGGCGAAGGCCTGTCCGGCACCGGCCCGAAGGCCGGCGGCCCGCATTATCTGTTCCGCTTCGCCGGCGAGCGCACGCTCACCATCAATACGACGGCCGCCGGCGGCAACGCCTCGCTGCTGACGATCGGCGAATAAGCGGGCCCAGGAACGGGGACGGCCGGTTGCGACCAGCGCGCATCCGGCCCAGCCATCCCCGTTCCCCTCCCAGGCTCCCTTCTCCCGGTTCCCTTCTCCCTTGGTGCGCCGCGCAAGCGGCATCGCATCCCGCGTGCTATAGAAACGCCTTCGCCGCCGGCTCCGCCGGCCCCGCTGGAGTTCCTGGCACGATGGCACGCCCCGCCGCCCTGGTAGGTCCCTCTCCCGCCAGCCATGCGCTGGCCATGGACGATCCGCGCTACACGGCTGCGGAATTCCCGCCCAACAAGCTGCTCTACCTCATGCAGATGGCCGACGCGCTCGGCGTGGACAGCCGTCCCTGGTTCGCGGGGCTGGCCCTGAGCCGTACGCAGATCGCCGATCCTTCGCTGCGCGTGTCGTATCGCCAGGCCAGTCTGTTCGTGCGGCGCGCGCTGCAGGCGCTGCACGTGCCCGACGCCGGGCTGCGCATCGGCCGCGAGGGCACTATCGGCGGCTTCGGCCTGCTGGGCCTGGCCATGATGACCTCGCGCACGCTCGGCGACGCCATGATGGCTGGTGTGACCCACCACAAGATCTGCGGCTGCCTGCTGTCGCTGAATTTCGAACACGCCAGTGAGCGCGAGGTGGCACTGGTGGCTTGGCCGCGCTTCGGCGACACCGAGCTGCTGCCGTTCTTCTGCGAGGAGCTGTTCGCCAGCTGCCTGATGATCGCCCGCGAGCTGGTCGGCCCGGAGCTGCGCCCGCAGCGCGCGGAGTTCGGCTACCCGCGCCCGGCCTATGCGCGCGAGTACGAGGCGCTGTTCGAGTGCGAGGTGCGCTTCGGCGCGCCGCAAAGCCGCCTGCTGATCGACACCCAATGGCTGGCGCGTCCGCTGCCGGGCCACAACCCGCTCACCGCGCGGCAGGCGCTGGCGCTGTGCGCGCAACAGCTGACGCCCGACGGCGGCGAGCCGCACCAGGAGATCGTCGCGGCGGTGGAACGCCTGCTGCGCAGCCAGCTGAGCCAGCAACCCCGCCTGCAGGACGTGGCCCGCACGCTCAACCTCAGCGAACGCTCGCTGCGCCGGAAGCTGGCCGAGAGCGGCCGGATCTTCCGCGAGATCCATGACCGCGTCCGCGCCGAACGGGCCCTGGAGCTGCTCCAGGCCGGCGCGCTCAGCGTCGCCGAGATCGGCGTGGAACTGGGCTTCAGCGACCCGCGCGAGTTCCGCCGCGCCTTCAAGCGCTGGACCGGCATGCCGCCGCAGCAGGCGCGGAGGGCCGCCTAGCAGGCACGGCCGGCGGACCCCGGCACAGGTTGGCCGCTTTGCCCCCCGTGCCCTGGCCGTTTTCCCCTCCCCCCGCGCGGGCGCATGCGCAACAGTGAGTCGTCGTGGCGGCGCCGTGCGCGGCCACCGTTTCGGTTTACTCGGGGAGGTTCACCGGACATGCGCAAGCCGTTGGTTATCACCGCTTTTACCGCCACGTTCGGCGCGGCTCTCGCCGGCTGCGGCGGGCACGACCAGTCCACCGCCCAGGGCGAAGGCGGCGACGCGTTCCAGGCCAAGCTGCAACAGCAACTCCTGGACGCCAAGCCCGGCAGCGTGATCGAGATCCCCGCCGGCCACTACCACCTCAACCGCGGCCTCAGCCTGCGCACCGACGGAGTCACCATCCGCGGCGCCGGCAAGGACAAGACGGTGCTCTCCTTCAAGGGCCAGGTGGTCGGCCCCGAGGGGCTGCTGGTGAACGCCAGCGACTTCACCATCGAGAACCTCTCCCTGGAAGACACCAAGGGCGATGCGCTGAAGATCAACCAAGGCAGGAACATCACCATCCGCGGCGTGCGCGTGGCATGGACCGATGGTCCGAAGACCACCAACGGCGCCTATGGCCTGTATCCGGTGAAGACCGAGAACGTGCTCATCGAGGATTCCTCGGTCACCGGCGCCTCCGACGCCGGCATCTACGTGGGGCAATCGAAGAACATCGTGGTCCGGCGCAACCGCGCCGACCAGAACGTGGCCGGCATCGAGATCGAGAACTCGATCGACGCCGACGTCTACGAGAACGTCGCCACCGGCAACACCGGCGGCATCCTGGTCTTCAACATGCCCAACCTGTCGCAGGCCGGCAAAGCCACGCGCGTGTTCAAGAACCAGGTGACCGCCAACAACCTCGACAACTTCGCCGCCAAGGGCGCGGCCGTGGCGAGCGTGCCGGCCGGCTCGGGCGTGGTGATCAATTCCAACGACAAGGTGGAGATCTTCGACAACGACATCGCCGACCATCGCACGGCGAACGTGATCATCTCCAGCTACTTCTCCACCAACTACTACAACACCAAGGGCGTGGCGGCCGACTACAACCCGTACCCGAAGGGCATCTTCGTCTACGGCAACCGCTTCAAGGGTGGCGGCGATTCGCCGGACGGCATGAAGCTGAAGGTGCTGAAGACCGCCGTCTATGGCATGAGCGGCCGCTTTCCCGACGTGCTGTGGGACGGCTACGCCGATACCAGGCATGGCCCCCTGGCGGACGAAGACCGCATCTGCATCCAGGGCGCCAACGGCGTGCTGAACGCCGACGGCCCCAACGACTACAAGAATCCCAGCACCGACACCAAGCCGTACGAATGCACGCTGCCCAAGCTGCCGCCCGTCACGCTCGACGCGGCATCGAAGTCCTGAGGCGCGCATCGATGCGGAATGTGTTCAAAGCCGCGGGCGTCCTGCTCGCCGTCGTCGTCCTTGCCGCATGCCAGCGCGGGATGGCGCCCGTCGCCTATCACGCCGACGGCCGCCCGCCGAAGCTGAGCGACTGGCACGTGGTGGAGGCGCGCAACGGCAAGCTGGTGCTCAACCAGGGCGTGGTGCCGTACGACCTCAACACACCGCTGTTCACCGACTACGCGCACAAGCTGCGCACGATCTGGATGCCCAAGGGCAGCGCCGCGAAGTATGACGCGCAGGACACGTTCGACTTCCCGGTCGGCACGGTGATCAGCAAGACCTTCTACTACCCCAAACCTGGCCAGAGCGGGGCCGCCGACGGCAAAGCCGGCGATGTGGCACGCACCTACGACAGCTCGTATGACTTCGCCGGCGAAGGGCTGGACCTGTCCAAGGTGCACCTGGTCGAGACACGCATCCTGGTACACCGCCCGGATGGCTGGGCGGCCATCCCATACGTCTGGAACCAGGCGCAGACCGAGGCCGAGCTGGCCCGCACCGGCGCCGTGCTGCCGCTCACCCTGGTCGCCGACGACAAGTCGCGCGAAGACTTCAACTACGTGGTTCCCGACGAAAGCCAGTGCGCGAGCTGCCACGCGCAGGACTGGGTCACGCGCAAGATCCACCCGATCGGCCCGAAGGCGCGCCATCTCAACCGCGACTACCACTATGCCGGCGGCGCGCAGAACCAGCTCGACCATCTGGCCAGCGTGGGCTATCTCAGCGGCGCGCCCGCCGCGGCGCAGGCGCCGCGCAACGCCAACTGGATGGACGAGCACGCCGCGTTGGACGCCCGGGCGCGCGCTTACCTCGACATCAACTGCGGCCATTGCCACAACGCCAAGGGCGCGGCCAACACTACCGCGCTCACGCTCGACGCCAGCGCGTCGGAAGACCGCCATCTCGGCATCTGCAAGCCGCCGGTGGCCGCTGGACGCGGCACTGGCGACCACCTGTTCGACATCGTGCCCGGCAAGCCGGACGACTCGATCATCACGTACCGCATGGCCTCGGCCGATCCGGGCGAGATGATGCCGGAGCTCGGCCGCAGCACCGTCCACCGCGAGGGCGTGGCGCTGATCAGGGCGTGGATCGCGGCCCAGCAGGGCGATTGCGTGACCGTGCACTGACGCGCGCGCCGAGAAAAACCAGCACGGTCGCCGCGTGGGGACGCGGCGCCGTCCACGAGGGGAGAACCGCCGATGAGCATCCGTCCACGTCCGCTGTCCGTATCGCTGCGCCAACTGCTGGGCGGCACCGCGCTGCTGTTATGCGCGCAGGCCGCCCATGCCGGTGATTCGGCGGGGAATCCGGCCAGCCCGCCCAACGGCCAGGACGGCGGCAGCCCGTCGCCGCAGAACGCCGCGGATCCTGCCAAGGCCAAGCTGCTGGGCAACGTCACGGTGACCGCGCAGAGTCGCAACCAGGAGATGCAGTCGGTACCGATTCCCTTGCAGATCGTCACGGCCAAGCAGGTCGATACGCTGGCGGCCACCGACCTGAGCAAGATGGACCTGTTCGTGCCGGGCCTGGTGGTCAGCGCCGACCAGCCGACGCAGCCGAACTACCAGCTGCGCGGCATCGCCACCAGCGATTTCGGCATCGGCACCGAGCCGGCGGTGGGCGTCTACATCAACGGCGTGTACGCAGCCCGCTCCGGCGGCGCGCTGCTGGCCTTCAATGACCTGGCGCGCATCGAAGTGCTCAAGGGCCCGCAGGGCACGCTGTTCGGACGCAATGCCGCGGCCGGCGCGATCTCCATCGTCACTAACGAACCCACCGACCGCTTCGAAGGCAAAGCGCGCCTGCGCGTCGGCAACTACGGCAAGGTCTACGGCGATGCGCTGCTCAACCTGCCGATCAATCACGACATGGCATTGCGCGTTAGCGCGTATGACAACCAGAGCGACGGCTGGGTGAAGGACGCCGCCACCGGCAAGCGCTACGGCGAGGACAACGATTGGGGCACGCGCGCCGTGTTCCGCTGGAACCTCACGCCGGACACGCGCATGCTGCTGTCCTGGGACCACGAGAAGCTCAATCAGCCGCCGCATCCGGCCTTCGGCCTGGTCCCGCTGTCGAACGATACGAACCAGCGCCCGCCGTTCCCGCCCGACCCGTCCACCTATCTCAACCCCCTGCACGCGCCGCTGTACAACGACGCGGTGGGCGGCCGCGAATCGCGCACCTTCGACGGCGTGACGCTGACCTTCGACCACTCCTTCAGCTGGGGCAGCCTGGTTTCCACGACGGCCTGGCGCGGCTTCGACACGTTCAACCGCGGCGATTACGACGGCACGAACCACATCGTCAGCTACCTGGACACCACCAACATCGAGCACAACAACAGCTGGTACCAGGAATTCAAACTTTCCGGCAACACCGGCATCGCCGACTGGGTGGCCGGCTTGAGCTACTACCAGGAGCAGGCGCGGCAGACCAGCCAGACCAACATCTTCACCGACAGCCTCGATACGCTCGCCAACAACGTCATGGGCGCCGGTACGCCACTCACCGACATCAGCAGCTTTCTGCAGGCGAACGGCCTCCCGTACACGCTGCTTGGCGACCCCTGGCACGAGGCCATCAGCAACGTGGGCAAGTTCAAGGCCTACGCCGCGTTCGGAGACGTGATCTGGCACGTCAGCGACCGCTTCAACATCACCACCGGCATCCGCTATACGCGCGACCGCAAGACCTTCTCCTGGTACAACATGCCGCGCAGCGCGCCGCAGTTCGACGGCACGATCCAGGCGCTGGACCAGGCCGGCGTACTGGCGATGCTGCCGCCGGAAGCGCAGATGGCGCTGGCCGCCTTCGGCAACAACATCATCTTCACCGACGCGGTCGGCGTACCGGTGCAATTCCACAACACCTGGAACAACGTCAGCCCGCGCCTCGTGCTGGACTACAAGTTCACGCCGGACGTGATGGGTTATGCGTCGGTGACCAAGGGCTACAAGGCCGGCGGCTACAACAGCGTGCAGGTCGGCTCGCGCTTCGCGCCGGAAAAGGTCATCAATTACGAAGCGGGATTGAAGACGACCTTCCCGGAGCAGAATCTGCTGCTCAACGGCTCGGTGTACTACTACCGCTACGACAACAAGCAATCGCTCTCGCTCGATCCGAACAGCGCCGGCTCCGGCGTGCCCCGCTATCTGGTCAACAGCACCGACCAGGAAGCCAAGGGCCTGGAGTTGGAAGCGCTGTGGCAACCGGTCGAGGAGCTGCGTCTGAACTTCACCGGCGCGTACATCGACTCCACCTACCGCAAGGCCGTGGCCGACTCGGGCGCGGTGCTCACCGGCCAGCCCACCGGCGAACCGCGTTTTTCCTACACCGCGGGGCTGGCCTATACGTGGCGCAATGTCGCCGGTGGCGCGCTGGAGTTCGACGTGAACTACGCCTACCGCGGCAAGACACGCTGCAACAACGATTCGCGCTTGCAGGGCGACTGCGTGATCAGCCCCAACTTCAAGGTCGGCGAGGCCCAGCATCGGACCGACGCGCGCCTGGACTGGCGCGCGCCCGGCGACCGTTGGGGCGTGGCGCTGTACGCTAGCAATCTCTTCAATGATCGCTACGTCACCGGCGTGAACAACATCAGCACCACCGTGTTCGGCACGCCGTACGCCAGCATCACGCCGCCGCGCATGTGGGGCGTGGAACTCCGCGCAAAGTTCTGAACCGATGACCGTCACCGACACGCTCGATGCCCTGCTCCTGCGCATGCGCGACGCGCATGCGCGCGACCCCATGCCTGCGTGGCCCGCGCGCGCCGCGCGATTGCGCGCGCTGCAGGCGCTGATCGCCGATCACCGCGGCGACATCGCTGATGCTATCCACCAGGATTTCGGCGGGCGTCCCTCGGAGGAAACCGACCTGCTCGAGGTGTTTCCCAGCCTGTCGGCGATCCGCCATGCCCTGCGGCATGGCCGCCGCTGGATGAAGCCGCGCCGCAGCCTGCCGGGACTGCTGTTCCTGCCCGCGCGCAACGAGCTGCGTCCTCAGCCGCTGGGCGTGGTGGGCATCATCGTGCCGTGGAACTACCCGCTGTATCTCGCTGCCGGACCGATGATCGACGCGTTGGCGGCGGGCAACCGCGTGATGGTCAAGATGAGCGAGTACACGCCGCGCTTCTCCGCGCTGTTCGCGCAGCTGGCGGCGCGGTATTTCAAGCCCGACGAAGTGCAGATCGTGCTGGGCGCCGCCGACGTGGCGCAGGCATTCTCCGCGTTGCCGTTCGACCATCTGCTGTTCACCGGCTCCACCGCCGTGGGCCGCCACGTGATGCGCGCGGCGTCGGCGAACCTCACGCCAGTCACCCTGGAGCTGGGCGGCAAATCTCCGGCCATCGTCGGCCCCGGGGCTCGTTTCGGGCATGCGGTGGAACGCATCCTGGTAGGCAAGCTGTTCAACGCG
Source organism: Dyella sp. BiH032 (assembly GCF_031954525.1). Classification (NCBI taxonomy): domain Bacteria; kingdom Pseudomonadati; phylum Pseudomonadota; class Gammaproteobacteria; order Lysobacterales; family Rhodanobacteraceae; genus Dyella; species Dyella sp. BiH032. The sequence continues at coordinate 796,750 of NZ_CP134867.1, read as the reverse complement.
GGGCAGACCTGCATCGCACCGGACTACGTGCTGCTGCCGCGAGCGCGCATCGATGAGTTCGTCACGACCGCGCGCGCGGTCGCCGCCCGGCTCTATCCGCGACCGATCGACAACGCGCAGTACGCCAGCATCATTTCCGAACGCCAGTACCAGCGCCTGGCCGACCTGCGCGATTCGGCAAAGCAGGGAGGCGCCCGCATCGAACCGCTGGGCGAAGGCAGCGACGACGTCGCAAAACAGCGCATGCTTCCCCTGCTACTGACCGGCGCGAACGACGGCCTGCCGGTGATGCAGGAGGAGATCTTCGGTCCGCTACTGCCGCTGGTGCCTTACGACGATCTCGACCAGGCCATCGCCTACGTCGCCGCGCGGCCGCATCCGCTGGCGTTGTACCTGTTCGAGGAAGACCGCGGACGGATCGATCGCGTGCTCGCCCGCACCACCGCCGGCGGCGTAACCGTCAACGACACGCTGTACCACATCGCCCAGCACGGATTGCCGTTCGGCGGTGTCGGGCCTTCGGGTACCGGCGGCTATCACGGGGAGGCGGGATTCCGTACGTTCTCCCACGTAAAACCGGTGTTCCGCCAGGCGCGCGTCAACGGCGCGGGATTGTTGAATCCGCCCTACGGCGAGCGGTTCCGGCGCATGGTCCAGCTGATGCTCAAGCGAGGCTGACGGGCGGGCGCCGCCGAATGGATAGCGATGGGCGCTGCGTTCTGCTTCATAAAAAAACCTCCCCGCTCGCGCGGGGAGGTTTTTTGTTACCGAAGAACCTTGGCGCTTAGAACTTGTACTGCGCCGAGATGCTCAGCAGGTTGCCGTAATCGTCGAAGCTGCCCGTCAACGTGTCGCCCGTCGAGCTGGCCACGCCCTGGATGTGCGCGTTGTTGACGAAGATGTGGGTGTAGCCGGCGTTCAACTCGAAGTGTTCGCTGGCCTTGTAGCCCACGCCGAACGAGAGGAACTTGCGGGTCGAATCCGGCACGCGCGGGCTGCGGGTGCTCGCATGGGTCGGCGTGGTATCCACGGACACGCCGGCACGCAGGGTCACCTTGTCGTTGAGGTAGTAATCGCCGCCCACCGCCGCGTACCAGGTGTTGCGCCAGTTGTACTGCTCCACGCTCGGCGGCTGCGCCGGGTTGCCGTAGTCGACGCGCAGTTCCTTGAACACGTCCCACTTGGTCCAGGCCAAGTCGAAGCCCAGGCCGAACTTCTCGTCCTGGTGCCAGAAGCTGGCGGTAGCGGTGGCGGGCGTGGTGAAGTCCGCGGTACCCGTGGTGTGCGTGAACGGCACGCCGCCGGCGCCGGCGAGCAGCGCGGCCACGGTCGGGTTGGCCAGCAGGGCCTGCACGTTGGTCGGCACGGTGAAGTTGCCGGTGCCTTCCAGCTTGTGCGAGATCTTCGAGTGGTAGTTCAGCGCCAGGCGGTCATTCGGAGTCAGCTTCCAGTAGCCGCCCAGCTGCCAGCCGTAGCCCCAGTCGTCGCCCTTGATGCGGGCCAGGCCGTCGCTGCCCGGCGGCACCACGAGGCTGACCTGCTGGCCCAGGGCCTGCGCCTGGGCCGGGGTGATCTTGCCGGCCAGCGCGGCCTGCTGCACCAGGCCCAGGCCCACGGCGTTGAAGTTGATCGCGCTGGTAAGTTCCGCGCTGGTCTTCTGCGCGATGAAGCTGGCGCCCAGGGTGAAGGTGTCGGTCACGTCGAACGAGGCGGACAGCGTGCCGTCCAGCGACTCGAACTTGGACTTGATGGCGTTGTAGCGGCCCTTCCAGGTGCGGTCGTACTCGGTCAGGAAGCCGAACGGCACCGAGAAGCCGGCACCGATGTGCCAGCGGTCGCTCACCTGGGTGGCGAAGAACAGCGCCGGCACCGGCATCGTGGTGCCGGCGTCGCCGCCGTTGCCGCCGCCGATCGGGCGGCCGAGCGCGTCACGGGAGGAACCGCTGAACTTGGCGCCGAAGTTGATGGCGGTGACGTCGGCCTGGAAATAGGTGCCCTTCAGGTCGGTCATAGCGGCGGGGTTGTTGACCACCACCGACACGTCGCCGCCCGCGGTCGCCGAGCCGGCATAGGCGCGACCCATGGACTTGGCGCTGTTTTCCTTCAGCTGGAAGGCGCTGGCTTCGGCGCGCTGCGGCGCGAACAAGGCGCCGGCGACAGCCAGGCTCAGCGCGGCGAGGGCGAGCGGGCGCGCCGCACGCGAAAAGGAAAAGAGAGAACTCTGCATCGGAAGCTCCTGCTTATCGTTAGTCCGGATCGGGTCACAGTAAGGGGCTGACCGGCAAGAAAATTCATACGCGCGTTTGACATCCCCGGCCGGCACTGTGCCGGCTGAACGGGAGCCTTGCAAGTGCGGTCGCAGCAATTGACGAATTAGGCATCGATCACGGGCGTTCGACCGTCAATGGCGGAAGATCGGCACCGTGCGCGTTGACCGTCGGGGCCAAGGCGCGGACCATTGCCGGTCGTCATTCCGCGCTGCAGCGACACGCGGTGCGCCACTGTCTTCCGTTCTCTGGGTCAAACCTATGCACTGTTTCGTCTATGCCAGCCTGCGCAAGGCCGACACCTATGTCTGGCTTGCCCGACACGACGACTTCGGCGTCCTGCCGGAATCGCTCGCGCTGATGCTCGGCGACCTGCGCTTCGTGCTCGAAGTGGAACTGGACGCGCAGCGCAAGCTGCCGAAGGAAGACGCCACCGCAGTGCTCAAGAATCTCCAGGAGCAGGGCTGGCATCTGCAGCTGCCGCCGCAGCACACGATCTCGGTGGCGCAACCGGCCTTCAAGGACTCGCCGCTCGGTGGGCACGGCGAATGAGTACGCCGGCGTTCGATTAACGCCGGGTTACCTTCTGCCGTTCTAACGATTCCTATACTCCCTGCCCATGTCCTATTCCAAAACGCGCCGCCCGCCGCCTTTCCTGCAGGGCCTGCTCTGGTTCGTGCCCGGCCTCCTGGCCGTCGCCGTCGCGGCTCTCAGCGCCAGCCCGCTTTCGCTGATTCCCCTGCTGCTGGCCAATGCGCTGACCATGGCGGCGGTGTGCCACGCGATCGGCTTCGATCCAGAACCGCGTTTCCTGCGCACGGTGCTGCGCCGCGGCGCAGCGCATCTGGTGATGTTCACCGGCTACGTGGTGCTGGTGTTCCTGCTGGTCGCGTGGCCGATGCTGCGCCTCAACCAGGCGCACAACCTGGGCGCGGCCCTGCTGCTTGCCGGCGCACTGGTCGTCGCGCTGGCGGCGTTGTGGCGGATGTGGCCGGCGTTCGGCCTCGTCTACGTGTGGGACGATGCCTACCCGCCCCAACAAGGCCAGGGGCCGCACAACGAAGGCTCGTGGATCTTCACCGCCACGGCGCGCAGCATCGCCTTCGGCCGCCACCTGTCGCGCGAGGAGCGCTTCTTTACGCATTTCCTGCCCGCCGCGCTGGCGCTGCTGGTGCTGGCCTTCGCGGCGATCGCGCTGGCCGGACTCTACGGCGTACTGCCGTCGGAGCTGCGCATCACCGCGCTGGCGATCTATGGCGTAGTGCTGCTGCCGCTGTGCTGCCTGGTGATCGCCAACCGCACGCTGCGCGCGCTGCTGTGCGAAAGCCGGCGCCCCCGCCAGGCCGCGCCGTCGCGGCCCGAGCCCGCCGCCGCGCCGAAGCCGAAGCCGGCGCCCGTGCTCAACGAGCAGGAGCGCACCGCCGGCACGCCCGAGCAGGCGCAGGCCTTGCTCGCGGCGACGCGCGATGGCGACATCGAACGCGCGCTGGCCCTGATCGAGGCCGGCGCCGACCCGAACACCGCGCCGCCGCCCGGCGACCGCGACCAGCGCCCGGTACTGATGCTCGCCGCGCTGCTGCCGGACACCCGCCTGCTCCGCGCCCTGATCGCCAAGGGCGCCGATGTGAATCGCGCCAGCGGCGGCCTCACGCCACTGCTGGCCGCCACGCGCGACAGCTGGCACGGCCGTCCCGATGCGGTGATGACGCTGCTGGCCAATGGCGCCAGCCCGCTCGCCGTCGACACCGAAGGCAACACCGCGCTGCACGGCGCGGTGCTGAGCGAGGAGCCGATCGTCGCCGCCATGCTGCTCGATGCCGGCGCGCCGCCGAATGCGCTCAACCGCGCACGGGTGAGCCCGCTTGCCACCGCGTGCCGCGCGGCGAACTGGCCGCTGGTGAAGTTCCTGCTGGAACACGGCGCCAAGCCCACGCCGCCCGACGGCGAGCCGGCCCTCGTCGCCGCCGCGGGTATCGCCGAGGACGATCCGGAAGGCGTACGCCTGCTGCTCAAGCACCGCGCCGCGGCGAACGCGGTGGACTCGCGCCACCGCAGCGCCCTGATGGAGGCCGCGTCGGAAGGTCACGAACAGATCTGCCGCGTGCTGCGCCAGGCCGGCGCCGACGTCACGCTTGCCGACCGCCACGGCCGCACCGCGCTGATGGAAGCCGCGCGTGCCGGCAAGGTCGGCATCGTGCAGCTGCTGGCGGAGGCGCAGCCCGACGCACGCGTGCGCGACGTGCACGGCCGCGACGCGCTCACGCTCGCCTGCCAGTCGCCGCAGGCGCACGCGGAGACTATCCGCGCCCTGCTCGCGCTGGGCGCGGAGCCCCGGACGCCGGGCGCCGACGGCCGCAGCGCGCTGGACCACGCCGCCGCCGCGGGTCGCTGGGACCTGGTCGCGCTGCTGGACCCGGACACGCCGCTGCCCACCAACCTGCGTTTCGACGAAGCCCTGGCCGAAGGCGCGGATACGCCGGCTCATCTGCTCGATGCGCTGCGCTTCGGTCACTGGGCCATCGTGTCCACCTTCACCCAGCGGGTGAAGGAATGGCCGCAGTCGCAGCTGGCGCAGCTCTATCTCGACCTGGCCGGCCCCGGCCTCGCAGCCGCGCGGCGCTGGCTGCTGGAACACGCCCTGTCACCCGAAGCGCGCCTGCAGCCGCAGCTGGTGGACGACGCAGAGGTCGCCGAAGACCGCGAACCCGCACTGCCCCCGCTGGGCCGCCGCCTGTTCGATGCGCTGCTGCCGCAGCTGCCGGCCTCCGCCGAGGCGATCGAGGACCTGCTCGCGGCCGGCGCCAGCCCCGCCGGTGCGGGCCTGTTCGCCCAGGCGTTGCAGCGGCTGGACGACAGCGCCGCGGCCTCGACGCTGGCCGTGGACCTGCTGGAGCGTGGCGCCGATCCGTTCGGCACGGAGGCGCGCGAACGCACCCCGGTGCACGTGGCCGCTGCGCAAGGACAACTGCGCGTGCTGCAGGCGCTGCTCGCGCGCGGCTGCGATCCCAATACGCGCGACACCCAGGGACGCACGCCACTGTTCGCCGCGGTCGAACACGGCGAGAAGGCGCTGCCGCTGGTGCGCGTATTGGTGGCGCACGGCGCCGACGCTGAAGCGACCGACGCCAACGGCGAAACGCCGCTGGGCCTGGCGTTCGATCATCCGCAGATCGAACGCTGGCTGGATTGGGGCGAGTGGACACGCCCACGCCGCGCCCTGCGTGCCGACGACCTCCCCGCCGCCGCCGCGGCCGGTGCCGTGGCCGCGGTGGAGCGCATGCTCGAACTCGGCTTGCCGGTGAACACCCGGGACCGCCAGGGCGCGACCGCGCTCCTGCACGCCTGCGGCATGGGCCATCGCGACGTGGCGGCGCGCCTGCTCGACGCCGGCGCGGATACCTCCCTGACCGCCGCCAACGGCATGACGGCGCTCGCCGCCGCGGTGGCGGGCCGCCGTGATACGGCGGTGGCGCTGCTGCTGGAGCACGGTGTGGACGTCGACCAGCGGCTGCCCGGCGAAGCGACCGCGTTGATGGTGGCCGCAGCGATGGGTCATTCGGACATGGCCGAACAGCTGCTCGACGGCGGCGCGGACATTCACGCGGTGGACGCGCGCGGCCATAGCGCGCTGCATGCCGCCGCCCAGTTCGGCTTCGAGCACAACGACAGCCTGCGCGCGCGGCGCCTGTTCGACGTGCTGCTCAAGCGCGGCGCCGACGTGAACCGCGCCGACAAGGACGGCATGGCGCCGCTGCAGTTGCTGCTGGGTGCGCACGTGCGCCCGGGCAGCCCCTGCGACGCCACCCACATCGGGGCGCTGGTGCCGGTGCTGCTGGATGCGGGCGCGCGCATCGAGCACGCCGACCAGCGCGGCGTCACCGCGCTGCACGCCTGTGCCATGCATGCGCTCCTGCCGCCGGCGCGCGTGCTGCTCGCGCGCGGCGCCGACCGCAGCGCGGCCGACGCGTTCGGCCGCACGCCCGCGGACGTCGCGCGCCAGCTCGGCCTGGTCGATATCGCGCATGAGCTGGCGGCGCGCGCGGGGACGGTGATGCCGAGTGTGCGGCAGACCTTGCGCCAACCGGCGCAGCCTGCGGAATAAGGTCGGTACGAACGGCTGACTGGGGTGAACCGAAGCGAACACCGGTCATTCGCGTGTTCGAAAGGCTTGGGCGACAGGGTCATTCAGCAGCTCATCGCGACCTGCTGATCTTCCGCGCTCCGTAGGTCCGCCCTCACGCAGGCCCTCTCCCCGAGGGAGAGGACGTTTGTCTGATCAGGTCGGGTCCTGCAGCGGCTCGACCTTCGCCTGTTCCCGCTCCTGGCGCGCCACCGGGTCGTCGTCCGCATCGAACAGATGCATCAGATCGTTGAGCGCTTCCTTCGAGGTCTGCACCAGCCGCGTCTCGTCGTCGTAGACCAGGTACTGCGCCTTCAGCAGCTTCATGTCGTGCTGCCGGAAGCGTTCCACGCGGTCGGTCGCGAGTTCGCTCGACAGGCCCAGCGCCTCGAGCGTCTTGCGGGTCATCTTGAGGCTGGAATAGAACGTCTCGCGCACCGGCTCCTCCACGCCCAGGTCCATCAGCCGGTACACGTGCTGGCGGTTGCGCGCGCGGGCGATGATCTTCAGATGCGGATACTGCCGGCGCACCAGCCGCGCGATGCGCAGGTTGGCCTCCGGATCGTCCGTGGCGAGCACGAACACCTCGGCCTGGTCGGCCTGGGCCGCGCGCAGCAGGTCCGGCCGGGCCGGATCGCCGAAGAACAGCGAGGTGTTGTTGAAGCGGCGCAGCGTGTCCATCTGCTCCACGGAAGACTCCAGCGCCACGAACGGAATGCGCTGCGCGCGCAGCACGCGGCCGACGATCTGCCCCACGCGTCCAAAGCCGGCGATGATCACGCGCGGCGGCGCGGTCTCGATGGTGTCGTACTCGCGGTCGGGCTTCTTGGCCTTCACGTCGATGGCCTTGGCCACGATCGCCACGGCCAGCGGCGTCATCGCCATCGACAGGGTGATGGCCAGGACGATCAGCCCCTGCTGCGTGTCGGTAATGAGGCGCTGCTCGCCGGCCTGCTTGAGCACCACGAAGGCGAATTCGCCGCCGCAGGCCAGCAACACCACCATGCGCAGCGTGTCCGCGCGGTTGAGCGAGCCGACGATGCGGCCCAGCGGCCACAGCAGCCCGGCCTTCACCGCGAGCACGGCCAATGTGAGGCCGAGCACCAGCAGCGGCTGGTGCAGCAGCAGCGACAGGTCCATCGACATGCCGACGCTGACGAAGAACAAGCCCAGCAGCAGGCCCTTGAACGGCTCGATATGCGACTCGAGTTCGTGGCGGTATTCCGAATCGGCCAGCAGCACGCCGGCGAGGAAGGCGCCGAGCGTGGAGGACACGCCCACCTCCTCCATCAGCCATGCCGTGCCCAGCACCACCAGCAGCGCGGTCGCGGTGGAGACTTCTTGCGCGTTCGCGCGCGCGACGAAACGGAAGACCGGGCGCAACAGATAGCGACCGCCGACCACCACGACCACGATCGCGCCCACCGTGCGCAAGCTGGCCTGCAGGTCCACGCCGTGCGGCGACGCGCTGCTCGCCAGCAGCGGCACGGCTGCGATCAGCGGGATGGCGGCCAGGTCCTGGAACAGCAATACGGCGAAGGTGATGCGGCCATAGGCCGAGCCGGCCTCCTTGCGTTCGGCCAGGATCTGCAGGCCGAACGCGGTGGACGACAACGCCAGGCTGGCGCCGACGATGGCCGAGGCGTTCGCAGTGAGGCCGAACAGGTAATAGCAGGCCATGCCGATCACCAGGCTGCACGAGGTCACCTGCAGCAGGCCCGCGCCGAACACCGCGCGGCGCATCACCCACAAGCGTTGCGGCGACAGTTCCAGACCGATCACGAACAGCATCAGCACCACGCCGAACTCGGAAATGGTGGAGACGCCTTCCGTGTCGCCCACCAGGCCGAGCACTTGCGGGCCGATCACCACTCCGGCGATGAGGAAGCCGAGTACCGCGCCGAGGCGGAAACGCTTGGTCAGCGGCACGGCGATGACCGTCGCCAGCAGGAACACCAGCGCGGTGTTGAGGAAGGAATGGCTTTCCACGAGCTCGCCCGGCAACGGAAGGGGTGACGGTGATTATTCCACGCGGCGCGATACGGCGAACGCGCGGACGACCGGAAATGTGTTGCCGCGCGCGGCGATCAAGCGAAGACCGACAGACCGTCCAGGCGCTGGCGCAGGATCGTCTCCAGCCGCGCGATGGCCGGCGCCGGCTCCGCTTCCGCGCGATGCAGGCACAGGCCGAGCGACGACATGCGCGGCAGGCCCGCCTCGTCCGGCGCGAGCGCGCGCACCGAAGCCGGCAAACCCACGCCCGTGCGCAGGGCCACGCCCAGGCCGGCCGCGACCGCCGCCCAGATACCGGCGAGGCTCGCGCTGGTGAAAGCGATGCGCCAGGGGATGCCGGCACGGTCCAGCGCCGCCGTCGCTGCGCTGCGCATCAGGCACGGCGCGTCGAGCGACACCAGCGGCAGGGGCTCGCCCTCGTGCGGCGACCAGCCGAGTTCACCGGCGGCCGGGCCGATCCAGCGCATCGGGATCTCGCCGAGGCGTTCGGCATGCGGTGTCGACGTGCCAGCGTCCCAGGCCAGCGCGAGGTCCAGGCGGCCGCCGGCGACGCGCTCCAGCAGCTCTGCGTTGCGCGCGATGCGGGCCTCGATGCGCACCCGGGGATGCGCGCGCGCGAAGCGGCCGAGTACCTCGGACAGGACCGCCTCGCCGAAGTCCTCCTGCAGCCCGAGGCGGATCCAGCCTTCCAGCTCCGCCCCCTGCAGCGCCGCGGCGGCCTCGTCGTTGAGTTCGAGCAGGCGGCGCGCATAGGCGAGCATGGTCTCGCCGGCGTCGGTGAGCGCCATGCCGCGCCCCTGGCGGCGCAGGATCGCCGTGCCGGCCTGTTCCTCCAGCTTCTTCAACTGCGCGCTCACTGCCGACGTGGAACGGCCCAGCCGGTCGGCCGCCCTGGCGAAGCTGCCCAGCTCCACGCCCAGCGTGAAACTGCGCAACACGTCGAGGTCGAAGTTCACCCGTCGCATGGGGATCGTCCCGATTTAGTGGACAGAATGTTTTGAATTTCCCGATTTTCGGGACGCCATTGTCGCGCTACGTTGGTCCGCGTCAACCCGCGGAGCCCCGCCATGCCCGAACCCATCGCACCCGGCCGTGCCGCCTTCGGCGACGTCGCACCGAAACTCGCCCAGCTCACCGACGAGGTGCTGTTCGGCGATGTCTGGCAGCGCGGGGCGTTGTCACCGCGCGAACGCAGCCTGGTCACCGTGGCCGCCCTGGTCGCGCTGCACCGCACGGAGCAGCTCCCCTTCCATCTGCGCCGCGCGCGCGACAACGGCCTGGCCCGCGACGAACTGGCCGAGTCGATCACCCACCTGGCTTTCTATGCGGGCTGGCCCGCCGCGGCCTCGGCCGTGGCGGCGCTGCGCGGGCTGGAGGACTGACCATGCTCGCCATGCAATACAGCATCACGCTGCCGGCGGATTACGACATGGCGATCATCCGCCGTCGCATCACCGACAAAGGCCACCTGCTGGACCATTTCCCGCGCCTGCGCTTCAAGGCCTACCTCTACGCCGACCGCCGCGCGGCCCGTCTGCCCACGCGGCACAACCTGTACGCGCCGTTCTACCTGTGGGACGACGCCGAGGGCATGAACGCCTTCCTCGGCAGCAGCGGCTTCGCCGGAGTCACCCAGGCGTTCGGCTGGCCCGAGGTACGCACCTGGTCGGTGTGGCAGGGCGACGTTTCGCCGGATGCCGCGCAGGCGGTTTGCGCCTCGTGCGACGTGGCGCCGATCGCGCCCTATGCCGACCTGGACGAACTGCGCGAGCGCGAAGCGGAGCGCACGCGCGCCGACCTCGCCGACGGCGCACTCGCCGCCGTCAGTGCCTTCGAGCCGACCGTCTGGACCTTGGTGCGCCTGCGCCTGTGGGGCGAACTGCGCCCCGAGCTGGCGCGCGAAGGGCGCCAGCTGTATCAGGTAGGCCACGTCTCCCTCCCGCGCCACACCCTTTCCGTTCCCGCCACCGCTTGAGGATGTCCCCATGCCCCTGGTCCGCATCGCCCTTCGCCGCGGCAAGTCGCCCGCCTACATCGCCGCACTGCGCGACGGCATCTACCGCGCCATGCTCGAGGCCTTCGACGTGCCGGAAAACGACCGCTTCATCCTGGTAAGCCAGCACGAAGCCGAGGAATTCGACTACGACGCGAATTACCTGGGCATCGCACGCGACGACGATCTGGTGATCGTGCAGATCGCGTGCAACAACACGCGCACGACCGAGAAGAAACAAGCGTTCTACCGGCGGGTGGCCGAGCTGCTGGCGGAGAAGCCGGGACTGCGGCCGGAGAATCTCCTCATCAATCTGCTGGAGACGGCGAAAGAGAACTGGTCGTTCGGGAATGGCGTAGCGCAGTACGTCTAGGGCGTTCCTCCGCCTTTGGAGAGAAAGTGCCCGCAGCGGTGGATGAAGGGCGGGTGCTCGCGCAGGAAGCTCTACGACGTGAGGCACACTTTAACGCTACCGTCTCACCGCTTCGTAGGCCCCCTCACCCCAACCCTCTCCCCGCAGGGGAGAGGGAGCCGCTTTAAAGGCTCCTGTCTTACCGCTTCGTAGGTACTCTCACCGCGCCCTCTCCCGCAGGGGAGAGGATGCGAAAGGAAGGCTCACTCGTCGCGGAGCCAGCGTGCGGCGTCGATCGCGTAATAGGTGAGGATCGCGTCCGCGCCCGCGCGCTTGAACGCGGTGAGCGACTCCAGCACCACGGCTTTTTCGTTGAGCCAGCCGTTCATCGAGGCGGCCTTCAACATCGCGTACTCGCCGCTCACCTGGTACACGAAGGTCGGCATGCCGAACGCGTCCTTCACCCGGCGCAGCACGTCGAGATACGGCATGCCCGGCTTGACCATCACCGCGTCCGCGCCTTCGGCGATATCGAGCTCCACTTCGCGCAACGCTTCGTCGCTGTTGCCCACGTCCATCTGGTACGTGTGCTTGTCGCCCTTGCCGAGGTTGGCGGCCGAGCCCACCGCGTCACGGAACGGGCCATAGAACGACGAGGCGTACTTGGCCGAGTAGGCCAGGATGCGGGTGTGGATGTAGCCGGCTTCCTCCAGCGCCTCGCGGATGGCGCCGATGCGGCCGTCCATCATGTCCGACGGCGCGACGAAATCCATGCCGGCCTCGGCCTGTGCCAGCGACATCTTGATGAGGGCCTCGACGGTGGGCTCGTTCATCACGTAGCCGTTCGCATCGATCAGGCCGTCCTGGCCGTGCGTGGTGTACGGGTCCAGCGCGACGTCGCCGATCAGGCCGAGCTGCGGATACTTCGCCTTCAGCGCCCGCGTCGCGCGCTGCATCAGGCCATCGGGATTCCACGCCTCGCGCGCGTCCTCGCTCTTGGCGTCCTGCCCCGGCGAGGGGAACAGCGCCAGCGCCGGAATGCCCAGGCGCACGCATTCGCCGGCGAGCTTCAGCAGTTCGTCGACCGACACGCGATCCACGCCGGGCATCGACGGCACCGGCTCGCGCTGGCCTTCGGCCTCGATCACGAAGGCGACCATGATCAGGTCGCTCGGCAGCAGGGTGTGCTCGCGCATCAACGCGCGGGAGAAGGCGTCGCGGCGCATGCGGCGCATGCGGATGGCGGGGAAGCTCATGGCGGACTCTCGCGGGGCGGAAGCGCGCATTTTAGCGCCGCGCCGGCCGCGCGCCGGCAGCCCGGTCACTTTGTCGCGCCCGCGCTCAGGCGGCGATCCGAGTGCCGGCCTGCGCGTCGAAGAAATGCAGCCGCTCGGGCGCGAAGCCGAAGTGCAGCGTGCTGCCCGGCGCCGGCAGGTCGCGCGGCGGCGTGCGCGCCACCAGCGCGAGGTCGGCATGGCGCAGATTGAGGAAGACTTCGTTGCCGACCGGCTCGACCACTTCCAGTTGCGCGCTGAGCACGGCGCCGTCCGCCGACGCCCGCGGGAGAAGGTCTTCGGGGCGCAGGCCGACGACCACCTCGCGCCCGGCCCAGCCTTCGAGCGCGCCGGCCTGCGGCAGCTCGCCCAGGTCGAGCTCGCCCTGCGGCATGGCGAGCTTCCATCCGCCGTCGCGCTGCAGCATGCCGCGCAGCAGGTTCATGGCCGGGCTGCCGAGGAAGCCGGCGACGAAGAGATTGGCCGGCCGGTCGTAGAGGTTCATCGGCGTATCGATCTGCTGGATCACGCCGCCATTGAGCACCACGATGCGCTGGCCCAGCGTCATCGCCTCGATCTGGTCGTGGGTGACGTAGACCATGGTCGCCTTCAGGCGCTGGTGGATCCGCGCGATCTCCACCCGCATCGACAGGCGCAGCTTCGCATCCAGGTTGGAAAGCGGTTCGTCCAGCAGGAATACCTTCGGATCGCGCACCAGCGCGCGGCCCAGCGCCACGCGCTGGCGCTGGCCGCCGGAGAGCGCCGCCGGACGCGCGTCCAGGCGCTGTTCCAGCTCCAGCATCCTGGCGGCCTCTGCCACGCGGCGGTCGATCTCCGCCTTGGGCTGCCCGCGCAGCTTGAGGCCGAAGCCGAGGTTCTCGGCCACTGTCATGTGCGGGTACAGCGCGTAGTTCTGGAACACCATGGCGATGTCGCGATCCTTCGGCGCGACCTCGTTCACGACGCGCTCGCCGATGGTCAGCGTGCCGTCGCTGATCGACTCCAGCCCCGCGATCATGCGCAGCAAGGTGGTCTTGCCGCAGCCGGACGGGCCGACCAGCACCAGCAGCTCGCCGTCGGCGATCTCGAAACTGGCGTCGGCCACGCCGACGTGGCCGTTCGGGTAGACCTTGCGCAGCTTGTCCAGGCGGACCTTGGCCATGAAGTGCTTCTCTCCTCGGGCCCGGCGGATCGAACCATACGGGCGGAATGCCGGCCAGCCCCGGGGCTGGCCATGAATGCGCCTGGGCGGGCTGCACAAGCGGGAAACATTCGGATATTCTCCAATGTAAACGTTTACATCAAGCCGCGATGCGGCATCCGAGATCTCATCCATGACCCGTAGCTACCGCTTTCCCGAAGGCTTCCTGTGGGGCGCCGCCACCTCTGCCTACCAGATCGAGGGCTCCCCGCTGGCCGACGGCGCCGGCCCCAGCATCTGGGAGCGCTTCGCGCACACGCCCGGGATGATGGTCGGCGGCGACACCGGCGACGTGGCCTGCGACCACTACCGCCGCTACAAGGACGACGTGCAGCTGATGAAGGCGCTGGGCCTGCAGGGCTACCGCTTCTCCATCGCCTGGGCGCGCGTGCTGCCGGAGGGCACCGGCCGGGTGAACGAGAAGGGCTTGGATTTCTACAAGCGCCTGGTCGACGAGCTGCTGGACAACGGCATCGCGCCGAACGCCACGCTGTTCCACTGGGACCTGCCCGCGGCGCTGGACGATCGCGGCGGCTGGCTCAACCGCGACAGCGCACATTGGTTCGCCGAGTACGCCGAAGTGATGTTCAAGGCGCTGGACGGCCGCGTGCAGCGCTGGGCCACCCTCAACGAGCCGTGGGTGGTCACCGACGGCGGCTACCTGCACGGCGCGCTGGCCCCGGGCCACCGCAGCAAGTACGAGGCGCCGATCGCCGCACACAACCTGATGCGTGCCAGCGGCGCCGGCATCCAGGCCTACCGCGCGCACGGCAAGCACGAGATCGGCGTGGTGTTCAACATCGAGCCGAAGTACCCGTACTCGCAGAGCCCCGAGGACCTGGCCGCCACCCGCCGCGCGCAGGCCTACATGAACGAGCAGTTCGCCGACCCGGCCCTTCTCGGCAGCTACCCGCCCGAGCTGAAGGACATCTTCGGCGATGCGTGGCCGGATTTCCCGGAAGACGATTTCAAGTTGACCAAGCAGACCGTCGACTTCGTCGGCATCAACTACTACACCCGCGCGGTGGTGAAGAACGATCCGAATCAGTACCCCCTGCAGGCTTCGCCGGTGCGCCAGCCCGGCAAGACCTACACCGAGACCGGCTGGGAAGTGTTCGAGCAGGGCCTGACCGACACGCTCACCTGGTTCAAGGACCGCTACGGCGACATCCCGCTGTACATCACCGAGAACGGATCCGCCTTCTACGATCCGCCGGTGGCCGAGGGCGACATGCTGGAAGACCCCCTGCGCGTCAGCTACTTGCGCAAGCATCTGAGGGCCGTGCGCAAGGCCATCGACGCCGGCGTGAACGTGCGGGGCTACTACGCCTGGTCGCTCATGGACAATCTCGAGTGGTCCCTGGGTTTCTCCAAGCGCTTTGGCCTGTACCATGTGGATTTCGCCACGCAGAAGCGCACGCCCAAGGCGACGGCGAAACTCTATTCCAAGGTCATCGAGAGCAACGGGGCGGTGCTGGACGACTGAGGCCGCACCCGTCAGGCTTGCGTGACCCGTTGCCAGGACCGTTCATGAGCTCGACCTCCAGCGCCAAGACCCTGCTCGCCGACCTCGGCGGCACCAATGTCCGCTTCGCCCTGGCCGACCCGGCCCTGCCCAACCCGTTGCTGCTGGACAGCGTGCGGAGGTACCGGGTCAAGGACTTCCCGTCCATGGCCGACACCATCCGCCAGTACTTCGCCGACAGCGGGCTGTCGGCGTCGCGCGCGGTGATCGCCGCCGCCGGCCGCATCGTGGACGGCGAGACGGTGAAGGTCACCAACAATCCCTGGCAGGTCTCCGCGCATGGCCTGGCTGCCGACCTGAAGTTCGAATCGGTCCGCCTGATCAACGATTTCGCCGCGCAAGGCATGGCCGTGCCGCTGCTGGCGCAGGAACAGCTCACGCCGGTGGGCAAGCCGCGTCCGCCGAAGATCGGCGCGCACCACGCGCAGACCTTCGTGGTGGTGGGCCCCGGCACCGGCCTGGGCGTCGCCGGTTTGCTGCTGCGCGACGGCCGCTGGACGGTGCTGGAGACCGAGGGCGGCCACGCCGGCTTCGCCGCGCATACGGCCGAGGACGTCGAGATCCTGCATCGCCTCAATGCGCGCTTCGGCCGCGTCTCCAACGAGCGCATGATCTGCGGCAACGGCCTGGTGAATCTCTATCTCGCCCTGGCCGACATCGAAGGCCTCAAGGCCGAGGAATACACCCCCGAGGACATCACCAACCGCGCGAACGCGAACGCCGACCCGCTGTGCGTACGCACGGTGGAAACGCTGGCCGGCATCTTCGGCAGCGTGGCGGGCGACCTGGTGCTGAGCCTGGGCGGCTGGGACGGCGTGTTCCTCACCGGCGGCGTGCTGCCGATCCTGCTGCCTTGGCTGCAGCACGGTGGTTTCCGCGAGCGTTTCGAGGCGAAGGGTCGCTTCAAGGAGACGATGGAGCAGGTGCCGACCATTGCGATGACACACCCGGAGACGGGGTTGCTGGGCGCGGCGGCGTTTGCGGTGTTGGAGAGTGGGCGGCCGTTGGTGCCGCCGGCGGGCTGATTTTTTCTTTCCGCCTGGTGGGCGGGTTCTTTGCGCTGCCGAACGGGGCGATTTCCTTTGCCTCCGTGATTTCCACGTAGGTGGGCGACGCGATGGCGCAGAGAGGCTATGTGGTTGCCCCGCTCTCATCTTTGTCATTCCGGCGCAGGCCGGAACCCAGGGGCGATATCGCTCGAATGTCGCGACGTGGTCGCCAGTGGTGTCTCGCCCCTCGCGGGGCGAGGGTTTCGCTCTCCTGCCGGAGAGCGAGTTACTTCTTCTTTGCTTGCCCAATCCCCTCAAGGGGGACCTCGAGAAGAAGTAACCAAAAAGAGAGGGCCCCCTGCGCGGCGCCCTCCACAGCCTATGCTGCTCCGGGTGCGTTGAGGGCTGGCCGGGCTTTTCGACAGGGCATCCCTGCCCTGATCGAAAAGGCGGAGACGTCCTGTCCCCGCCCGCCTGCGGCGGCCTGATCGTCCAGCCCTCACCGCCGCGAAGGGAACCCAGGAGATCAAGAGCGATACGGAGCGTCGCTTCGCTCGCTCTTGCTTGGTCGTTGGCTGCTTGCCGCGGTACCGCACTTCTCCTTCTCCCCTCCGGGGAGAAGGCGGGATGAGGGGCGGGTGCTCGCGGGAACGTCGCTAGAGCCGAAGTGGCTTTAAAAGTCGAAGCAAAAATATGTACGCGCGGCTTGCTGCGAGAGGAAGTGCGAAGGCGTGGCAGAAGCTGAGCTCTCTGAGCAACGAACAATAGGCATGAGGAACGAACAAAATCCCCGCTCCGTAGGTCCCCTCACCCCGCCCTCTCCCCGGAGGGGAGAGGGAGAAGTGCCGTGCTATCGCCAGAACACTACGAGCCGACGCACCGCTCTCCGTCCTCTTCGCTTCGGCGCCTCGACGTCCCCGTCACGCACCTCAGTGTCCCTTCGAGTCGCGCGGTCCAGCAAAGTAAGAAAACACACCGTGCTCTGCCATCCCCCGCCGCGAGCTTTTGACTTGAGGCCATTTCTCTTTGGTTACTTTCTCTTTGGGCCAGCAAAGAGAAAGTAACTCGGGCGCCGGCAGGCGTCCGACATGCCCGCTGCATAAGCGGCCAGATCGCGCAAACGCAACCTTAGTGCGAACGACGAAGAGCAGCCCCGCACACCGACGAGCACCCGACATGCCCGCTGCATAAGCGGCCAGGTCGCGCAAACGCAACCTTAGTGCAAACGACGAAAAACCAACCACCACCGCGACTTCATAACCCAGAAAGAACCCATCACGTTCCCCGCGGCTTCGCCCGATGCGTCGGCATCGCGCCCCACGGATCGTCCGGCCAGGGATGTCTGGGATAGCGGCCTTTCAATTCCTTCTTCACCTCCGGATACGTGCGCTCCCAGAACCCCTTCAGGTCCTGCGTGACCTGGATCGGCCGCCCCGCGGGCGACAACAGGTGCAAGGTCACGGGGATGCGTCCGTTGCCGACGCGTGGCGTGTCGGCGAGGCCGAACAGTTCCTGCAGCTTCACCGCCAGTACGGGTGGCTCGCCGGCGGCGTATTCGAGGCGGCGGGTCATGCCGCTGGGGACGACTACGCTTTCCGGCGCGTGAGCGTCCAGTGCACGGCGCTGCTCGTAGTCGAACAGGCTGGCGAGCGCCTGCGAGAGTTCCTCGGCGTTCAACGCATCGAAGCGACGCTTACCCTCGAGGTACGGCGCCAGCCACGACTCCAACGAATCGAGCAACGCCTGGTCGCCCACGTCCGGCAGGCCCAGTTCCGGCATCCATGCGCGCACCGCCTGCATGCGCGCGCGCAGGCGGCGTGCGTTCTCGCTCCACGGCAGCGCGTCGAGGCCCTTGGCGCGGATCGCGGCGAGCAAGGCCGGCAGCGCATCTTCCGGCTGCACGGGGACGCTGCGCCGGGACAGCACGATGCCGGCGTAGCGCTGTTCCTCGAAGGCCTCGACTGCGTTGCGTTCGTCGTTCCAGCGCAAGCTGCGTTCGCGGCGGAACTGGGTGGGAAAGTCGCGCTCCAGCACGCGCGGGTCGAGCGGTGCGCCGGCGAGGATCAGGCTGTCGCGTGTTTCGTAGCGCAGGTCCAGCGCGACCAGCCAGGGCTCGCCGAGCAGCGCGGTGTTCTCGTGCAGGCGCGCGCCGCGGCCGTTGGCCAGGGTGTAGCGCAGAGGATTGTTGTCGTCGCGGCGCGCCACGCGGTCGGGAAACGCATGCAGCAGCAGGTCGCCCACCGCGTGGCTGTCCGGCACGCCGCTAGCGGCGGTGCGCACGTCCAGGCGCCTACGCCAGCCCTTGCTGGCCTGTTCGATCGCCGCCAGCGCGCCAGTGTCGGCACCGCCGCGCGCACCGGCCGTGCGGCGATCGCGCCATGCGTGCAAGGCATCGACGCGCGCGCGGAAATCGTCGCTGCGTGCCTGCTCGCCGCGCAGCGGCGAGCGCGCCTCCATCAGCGCCAGCAGATCGGCGACCAGCGCATGCCGTTCGGCCGGCGCCCGCAGCGCGGCGGCACCGAGTCGCGGCGTGGCGCCCAGTTCCAGCATCCGGCGGCCCAGCGCCGTGATGCGTCCGCCGGCGTCCAGCGCGCCGAGCGACGCCAGCAGCTCACGCGCCTGTGCCAATGCGCCAGCCGGGGGTGGATCCAGCCACGGCAGGCTGCCGCTCTCGGCCGTGATGCCCCAGGCGGCCAGCTCGAGGGCGAGGCCGGACAGCTCGGCCTGCGCGATCTCGGCGACGCGCGAAGGTTCCAGCCGTTTGCTCTGCGGCCATAGGCGGTACGCGGTACCTTCGGCAACGCGTCCCGCGCGGCCGGCGCGCTGATCGGCCGACGCCTGCGAGATCGTCACCGTCTCCAGCCGCGTGAAGCCCGAGTTCGGATCGAAGCGCGGCTCGCGCGCCAGTCCGCTGTCCACCACGGCGCGGATGCCCGGCAAGGTGACGCTGGACTCGGCCACGTTGGTGGCCAGCACGATGCGTCGCGTGCCGGGCTCGGCCGGACTCAGCGCCGCCTGCTGCTCGGCCATCGAGAGCTCGCCGTGCAGCGCGACTACCTCGATGTCATCGCGCCCCAGCGACTGCGCCAGCACCGCTTCGGTGCGGGCGATCTCGCGCCGCCCCGGCAGGAAGGCCAGCACGTCGCCGTCGTTCTCGTCTAACGCCAGCCGGGCCACGCGGGCGAGGTGATGCTCCATGCTTTCCTGTGCGCGCGGCGGCGGATAGTCCACGCGCACCGGAAAACTGCGGCCCGGGCTGCTCAGCCGCGGCGCATCGAGCCACTGCGCGATGCGCTCGCCGTCCAGCGTGGCCGACATCACTACCAGGCGCAGCTCCGGCCGCAGCGTGGCCTGCACGTCCAGCGCGAACGCCGCGCCGAGATCGCCCGCCAGATGGCGTTCATGGAATTCGTCGAACAGGACGGCGCCCACGCCGCTCAGCTCGGGGTCGTCCTGGATGAGGCGGGTGAGGATGCCCTCGGTCACCACTTCGATGCGCGTGGCCGCGCTCACCTTCGATTCGAACCGGATGCGATAGCCGACCGTCTGGCCAACCTCCTCGCCGAGCTGCCGCGCCATGAACTGTGCCGCCGCGCGCGCCGCGATGCGGCGCGGTTCCAGCATCAGCACCTTGCCGCTCCCGAGCCAGGTTTCACCCAGCAGCGCGAGCGGCACCTGGGTGGTCTTGCCAGCTCCGGGCGGCGCTTCGAGCACGAGACGCGGATGCGCCGCGAGCGAAGCGCGGATCTCGGGCAGCAGCGGGGTGATCGGGAAGGCGGGTGCGGCGGAAGTCATCGCCGGGATGATAACGGGGCCGCGCTCCCGCCGGCCCCTCGCTCCGGCCCCCTCCCCTTCGGGAGAGGGCATGGCGCGGCCTTACTTCGTCGGATAGGTCGCCGCCGCCGGTACCTTGTCCTGTCCCTGCCGCAGCGGCGCCAGCGATTCGAACTTCTGCTGGTACTCGTCGGTGATCTGCTTGGCTTCTTCGGCGCTGCCGATCACCTTCGGCGTGATCAGCACGACCAGCTCGGTACGGTCGCGGTTGCGGTTGGTCGAGCCGAACAGGCGCCCCAGCACCGGAATGCGGTTCAGTCCCGGGATGCCGGTATCGGTGGTGTTGTCCTGCTGCTGGATCAGGCCGCCCAGCAGCACCGTCTGCCCGCTCTGCACCGCGACCTGCGTGCCCATCGAACGCTGCGAGATGGTCGGATTGGCAGCGCCGTTGGGATAGGTCGGCGAACTCACCTGCTGCTGCACGTTGAGATACACCAGGCCACCCGGATTCACGCGCGGCTGCACGTTGAGGATCACGCCGGTATTGAGGTAGTTGACCTGGTTGTACACCGCCGTGCCCACGCCGGGATTCACGCTGGTCTGGTTGATCGGCACCTGGTCGCCCACCTGGATCTGCGCGACCTGGTTGTTGAGCACCACCAGCGACGGCGCGGACAGCGTCTTGGTATTGCCGTTCTGCTCCAGCGCGCGCACCGCCACCTGCAAATTGTGGTTGACGAAGGAGTAGAAGAACGCGTCGCCCGCCGAGGTGCTGGTGCCGGGGTTGTAGCGGGTGCCGCCCTGGCCCAGGCCCCATTGCTGCTGGTTGCCCGGCTGGCCCGGCGTATAGGTGCCGTCGCCGTTGTTGGTGCCGCCGATCAGGCCTTCCAGGTACCACTGCACGCCGAACTGGAACGCGCCGGTGAGTTTCACCTCCAGGATGCGCGTCTCGATCTGCACTTGCAGCGGCGTGTTGTCCAAGCGCTTGATGGCCGACTCGATTTCCGCCCACTGCGAGGGACGCGCGCGCACCAGCAACTGGTTGTTCGCGTCCACCGAGCTGATGCGCACGCTGCCGTCTTCGGAGGTGTACTGCTGCGGGGCCTGCGAACCGCCGCTGCTGTTCTGCTGCGAGCCGAAGGTGCTGCCGATCGACGTGCCGGGGCCACCGAAACCGCTGTTCTTGCTGTCGGTGCCGTTGTTGAAGCCGGCGCCGGAGTTGATGCCGCTGTTGATGCCGCTGTTCAGCCCACCGTTGAGGCCGCCGCTGTTGCCCAGCCCGCCGGTGGTGCTGCTGCCGAAGCTGCCGGCGGTGCTGCCCATGCCGCTGGCCGAGCCGAAGGCGTTGTCGGTGTTGCCCGTGGTGCCGGCATTGAGGCCCGGCCCGACGCGGCCGCCGGAGTTGCCGCCACCGCCGCCGCTGGCATAGATCTGCGCCAGGTACTGGGCGAGGTCGGAAGCCTTGATGTTGCGCACGTCGTACACGAACAACTGCGGCTCGTTGCCGCCGCCGCGATCGATCTTCTCGATCCACTGGCCGACTTCCTGCAGATACGCAGGCTGCGTGCTGATCACTACCAGTGCGTTGGTGCGCTCGATGGGGATGAAGCGCAGCATGCCGGCCAGCGGCGTGTCGCCCTTCGGGCCGAACATGCCATCGAGCTTGGGCATCAGTTCGCCGACGCTGGCGCGCTGCAGGTTGAATACGCCCACGGACATGCCGCGCAGCCAGTCCACGTCGAACGTGCTGACGGTGCGCTGGTAGTTGGCCAGCTCCTGCGGCGAGCCGGCCAGCACGATCAGGTTGCGCGACGGATCGGCAAGCAGGATCGACTCCGGCCGCGCGAACGGCTTGATCAGTTTCTGCATCTCCGCCGCGGAGATGTAGCGCAGCGGGAACAGGCGCGCCTGCATGCCCGCCGGCGGCGCGACGGCGCCGAGGCTGGGCACGAGATTGCCGGCGACGGCTTCCTTGGCCGGCATCACCACGTAGCCGCCGTTGCGCTTGACCAGCGCATTGCCGGTCCACGACAGCAGCGTCTCCAGGATCGGCATGGCCTGGCTGGAATCCACCGGTTCGGCCGTAGCGAACGAGATGTTGCCCTGCACGCCCGGCGCGATCGTGTAGTTCTGCTTGAGCAGATCGCCCAGGATCGCCTTCACCACCGCCTGCACGGGCTGGTTCTCGAAGTTGAAGGTGACCGCGCCGTCGCCGGTGGCCGGCGCACGCGGCGTGGCGAGCGCGGAAGGCCGGATGAAGGTGCCGGTGCCCTCGGTGATCTGCGGCGTGGCATTGGCGCCGTCAGGCGCCTTGAAGCCGGTGTTGAGCGGGAGCGGCTGCGGCGCCGGCTTCTCCGTGCCGGCCATGGCTTCACGCTGCAGCGCGCCATCGTCCTTCGGCGGCGGCAGCGTGGAGCAGCCGGCCATCCAGACGGCCAAAGCGAGGGTGCCGATGCGGCACGCCGGCGAAGTGAGATGACGGGACATGGATCAGTGTGCTCCTTCAGGGTTGCCCGCGGCCTGCTGCTGTTGCTGTTCGGCGCGACGCTTCTGGATGGCGGCCTTGAGCTGGCGGATACGCTCGGCCTGCAGCGCGCTCTCGTCCTGCGGCGGACGCGGCGCGTTGCTGTCATTGGGCTGCGGAACGATGCCGGGCGCGTTCTCGGCCGCCTTCATGTCCATGCGCGGCAGATTGCCTTGCCCTTGTCCCACGCGCTGCACGGCGCCGGCCGGCACGTTGATCGGCCCGGGCATCGCGCCGGCCTGGGGCGGCTGCGGCTGGCCGTCGGCCTTCGGCGCGTCGATCGGCGCGCCGGCCGGCAGTTCCAGCTCGGTGCGGCCGGTGGCGGATTCGAACACGGCCGAGCGCGGTTTCACTTCCACCAGCTTCCAGCTGCCGTCCGGCAGGGCGGAGCCTTCGGCGACGCGCACGTCGGCGTCCTGGCCGCGCGTGTGCAGCAGAGCCATGTGCAGGCTCGACGTGAGGATGATGCCGGTCAGTTGCATCTCGCCGAGGCTGGCGCCGCCCTTGGTGGCGCGGGTGATCGGCTTGCGGTCCGGGCTGAAGATGGGCTGCTGCCACACGATGCCGAACTGCTCCAGCGGCAGCAGCCGCGGCAGGTCGGCGGCGCTGGCGCGCAGGTCCGGCAGCGGCGCGGCGGGGCGCGGCGGGTCCCATCGCACGCCGCGGCCGACGCCGGCGAACAGCATCAGCAGCAGCAGGACCAGTGCACCGGCCACGCCGGCGAGCACGGGAGTGAGGCGACGCTGCGCGGCGGCGTTCATGCGTTGTCCTCCGACGCCTGCGGCGCGGGCGCCGCGGGAGCGCCCGCGCCGGCACGGGCCTGGCGCACGTAGCCGCTCAGCGTGAACTGCACTTCCAGCGGCGGCGCGTTGTTCTGCTGCGCCGCCACCGGATTGCGGTAGATGGTCAGGTCGTCGATGAAGAGATAGGGCGTGCCCTGCTCCAGATCGTGCATCACCGCCGCCAGCGGCTGCATGTCGCAGCGCAGGCTGATGCTGACGGCAACCTTGCGGTACGGCTCGTTGTCCGACGCAGGCGGATTCGGCACCGGCATTTTCTGGCTGACTTCGCAGCTGCCGCCTTCCGGATGCGAGCCGACCACGTCGACCACGCGCTGCATGAGGCCCGCCGCCGCTGCGCTGGGATCGTCTTCCGGCAAGAAGGCGTTGTTCGTCGCCTGGCCCTGGCCGAGCGCGGCGATGCGCTGCTCCAGCTGCGGCTTCTCGGCGATGGCGGCGGCGAAGCGCGACTGCGTGTCGCGCAGGTCCGCCATCTGCGCGTTGACGTCGAGCATGGGCGACACGAACCACCAGTGCAGCAGCGCGAAATACGCGATCACCAGCGCCACCAGCAGGAGCAGGAGCGCGGCGATGCGGCTGTCGCGCGGCTTCATCGCGGCCAGCTTCACGATTTGCCCCCTCCGCTGGTGGCCGGCGCGGCCGGCGCCGTGCCGGCGGGCTTGGCGGGAGTCTGCTTGCGCAGTTGCGCGACCATGTAGAAGCGTTCCTTGCCGGTCTGCGGGTCGGCCTGGATGGTGCCCTGGAAATTCGGATTGCTGATGACAGTCGAATCCTTCAGCGCATCCACCAGGCGCGCCGCCTGCGGGCTCTGCCCCTGGAAGCCGACCTGCCCGGCGTTGTCGATGCTCAGGCGCTCCAGCCACGCCGTGGCGGGCAGGCGCTGGCTGAGGTCCTGCAGCACCCCGAGCGCAGAGACGGTGCTCTTCTTGCGCTCGGCCAGGAAGCCGGCGGCGCCGGCGTTGTCCTGCAACTGCTGGCGCAGGCCGGCGACCTGCTGCGCTTCGCCCCGCATGGTCTCCACCTGCGCCTGCATCTGTTCGAGCGCGACCCGGCGATTGTGCAGCCATTCGCCCAGCACCAGCACGACCAGGACCACGCTGGCCGCGGCCAGGGCGAGGTTGAGCCGCTGGCGCGGCCGCGTACGGCGCGGCGCCTGCTCGGCGGGAAGCAGATTCACGCCGGTGCGGCCGGCGCCGACGGCCAGATCGACCGCGTCCACCGCGATCCCGAGATGAGCCAGGCGCGCCAGCAGCGGATCGAGCGTAGCGCGCGGCACCGCCACCAGCTCGGCGGCGAGCCGGCCGGGCGGCGCGGGCACGTCCAGCTCGCGGATGTCGTAGCGGACTTGTTCCGCGCGGAACGGCGTCTGCCGGTCCATCTCGAAAGCGCCGACCTGCTGCAGCGTGTCGCGCGCGGCGGCGGGGAGCAGCAGAGGGCGGCGCAGCACCTGCGCCGGGGGCAGGCACAGCGCAAGGCGCAAATCCTCGCGATCCACGCCACGCAACCCGTCGGCGAGCGCGGCCTGCTGCGCCGCGGCGTCCAGCTCGTCGCTCCATTGCGCGAGAACGTCCGCGGCACCATCGCGGCGCAGCTGCCACGTGCCGTCCACGCGTTCGAGCAGGTGCCAGGCGGCACCGCCGCCGAACCAGGCGCGCCAGCGCGGCGGCGCCAGCGCGGCGAGTTCGCCGCCCCACCACGCGAAGAAACGCGGCAACGGCGAGGTCCGCCACGCGCGGCGCACCTGTTCGAGCTGCGGTCGCAGCGAGCTCGTCATGCTCATTCCCCGTCTCCTTCCTGCCAGCGAAGCACCGCGTAGGGCTGTGCTCCGGCCCTGGCCCCTTGCAGACGCACCGTGGCGCGCAACACCGCGCGCGTCCCATCCGGCAACGTCGCCTCCGAACGAATACTATGCGTCACGCCCTGACTGGCGCCTAGGCCCGGCTTCGCGCCAGGTTGCTGTCTTGCGGCATACGCCGCGTTCGCCTGATCCGGCGTCATGCCCGGAATCGCCTGCATGGCCAGCGCGGGCGCGTAGTTGGGATCGGGCGCGTTGCGGCCCGACCAGATCGTGATCTGCCCGGCGAGCTTGCGATAGAGCGCCGGCTCCATGCCCAGCACCATCTGCAGTTCCTCCAGGCTCGCGAAAGGTCCGTGGCGAGGGCCGTAATCGCGGCCGGCGGCGACGTAGGCGGCATTGTTGTTCAGGTCCCCGGGACGGCCGAAGCTGCGCCATTCGACCACCCGCGTGGCCAATTCGTTCGCCGGGCCATCGTTCATGCCCGCAGCCTTGAACAGCGCTTTCAGCACGTCGGGCGAGGCGGCGTTGATATCGACCTTGCCGCTCTCATCGATCACCCGCAGGCCCACCTTCGCGTCCTCGAACTGGAACGGGTATTCGCGTCCGTCCGGCACCCAGCGCGTGCCCTGCGCCGGGTCGAGCAGCGCGTAGATCGCGCGGGTCATGCCCGCCTCCGCGGCATAGTGCGCGCGCAATTGCGAGAACTGGTAGCGCGCCTGCAACCCTTCGTTGCGCGCCAGCATGGCGTAGCCGCCCAGCACGATCGCCAGCAAGGTGCAGGCCCACAGCACCACCAGCAGCGCGACGCCGCGCTGGCGCGAAGAAGGCGTGCGGGTGCGCGGATGGTTCATCGCGTCACCGGCTGGCGCCGCAGGCCGCGGAGCATGTCCATCTGCTGCCCCAGGCCGGCGGTGGGATCGATGCGCAACGGCGCATCCAGGCGCGGCCAGTCGTGCAGGCCGTCGAGCTTCAGTTCCACACGCACCACCCGCGGCAGCATGCGTGGGTCGGGCCAAGTCGGCTGCCAGGTCCCCGGCTGGTCGGGCGTGTCCGGCGTGCGGTAGCTGAAGTGGCCTTCGCGCACGTCGTCCATCAGCACTTCGGGTTCGCCCACCGGCTTGGGTTTGCTGCCGTCCGGCGGAAGCAGCGCGAAGCTCACCTCCAGGCGCGATCCGCCCTTGCCGTTGGAGACCAGCTTCCACTCCTGCAACTGCGGCCCCAGCTTGCCGAGATAACCCGGCAGCGGCGCGACGAAACGCATGCTCTGCGCATCGCCGACGAAAAAGATGCTGTCGCCGTTGGCGTCGCGCGACTGCGGCACGGCCTGGATCTGCGCCAGTTCCTGCCGCATGAACTGCTGCGTCGAGCGCAGCTGGTCCAGCCGCTCCACCGCCGCGCCGCCGGCGCGCACGCTGCGCGTCGCGGTGCGCACGCCGGAATAGATGCCGAGCAGCAATAGGGCCATGAGCGCGAGGGCGCCGAGCACTTCGAGGAGGCTGAAGCCGCGCGCGACCTGCCGGCCGGAATGCTTCGGCCGGGAAACGCAGGCGACGGGCCACCCCTGCGCTCCCGCCCCTACTCCAAACGCCGGGCGCCGCTGGGTCATTACGGTTGTCCGGGCTGCGGCGCGGCCATGCGCAAGGTGCTGAAGTGCGCCGAACGCTCGCTGCGCCCCTGCCCCCACAACACGTCCAGGTCCAGCTTCACCACCTGCAGCGGCGATGCCGGCTGCTGCGGGTCGACGTCGGCTGGCCGCCACGGCGCCACCGTCAGCCGCCAGCGGTATTGGCGATCGAACTGGCCTTCGGTACGGCCAGGCCGCAGTGGGCCTTCGGCGTCCGCGGTATCGAGCAGGCTGCGCGCCCACAGGGCCGCGCGGGTGTAGTCGGCCGCGTTGTTGGTCAGGCCGATCGAACCGCCGGCCACGCGCATCAGCGCGGTGAATGCGATGGCGAGCAGCAGTAGCGCGGCGATGACTTCGAGAAGGCTGAAGCCCCGGGCAGAGACGACGCGCCGAAGAACCGCGCGCGGAGAGCGCATAGGCACGCCCAAGCCGCCCTGAGCAGTTCGCCACGCCACGTTCTGCGTTTTCCGCTCCATCACGACGTCACCACGCTCACGGCACCGGTGAGCCACGACACGTTGACCTGCCACTTGCGCTGCTCGCGCTGCAGGGTGATGTGGCCGCCGGTGGAACTGCCGTCGGGAAAGAAGCGGATGCGCCCGGTGGTCGGGTTGGGCTGGTCTTCCTTGGCGCTGGTGATGCTGAGCTTCATGCCGGAGGGAAGCCGGACCTCGCGCTGGTCCACGCCCTTGTAGGTGTTCTTGCGCGTATCGACGTCGAACACTTGTTCCTTGCCGCGCACGATGGCCTGCGCGCGCGTGGCGCGCAGCGCGGCGGCGAGTTCGACGCTGGCGGCGTTGACACGTGCGCTGGCCAGCCCCTGCGACACGGAGACCGACACCGCCGCCGCGGCAATGCCGATCAGCAGGATGACGACGAGTATTTCGAGGAGGGTGAAGCCGCGGGTACGTGCCGCACGCTGGCTACGGGGAACAGGAAACGAAAAACAGCGAAGCGGAGGGATGCGTCGTGCTGGCGCCCCCCATTCCCTGTCTCCCGTTTCCCGTTCCCTCTGGATCACTGCCAGTTGCCCACGTCGGCACTGTAGCCCTCGCCGCCGGGCTGGCCGTCCTGGCCGTAGAAGATCAGGTCGAAGTTGCCGTGATCGCCCGGATACTTGTAGCCGAAGGCGTGGCCCCACGGATCCTTCAGTTCCGACTCTTTCGCATACGGACCCTGCCAGTTGCGCGCATTGGCGGGCTTGGCGATCAGGTCCTGCAGCTGCTGCGGCGGCGAACCGTTGTCCAGCGCGTAGTTCTCGATCTTCTGGCTGAGCGTGGTGAGCTGCGCCTTGCCGGCGCCGTACTTGCCCTTGTCCACGTTCTTGCCGACCTGGGTCACCACCACCGCGCCGATGATGCCGATCAGCACGATCACCGCGAGCATTTCGAGCAGGGTGAAGCCGCTGGAGCGCGCGGCGCGCAGGGAACGGACGGCAACCCGCGGAGCGGCGAAGCTCCCCCGTTGCCCACGCCCGGTCGCCGGGGCCCGCTTCATCAAATGAGCCATTACGTTCTCTCCGTTTCTTTCGTCACTGAATATTGCTGGTCAGGCTGAGCAGCGGCAGCAGGATCGCGGCCATGATGATCGCCACCAGAATGGTCATCACGATGGTCAGCGCCGGCACCAGCGCGGCGAGCAGGCGGTCGATGGCGCGCTTGCTCTCCAGGTCGAAGGTGTCGGCCACCTTCAGCAGCATCGTGTCCAGCTGGCCGGCCTCCTCGCCCACCTGCACCATCTGCAGGGCCAGCCGCGGGAACCGCTGCGACTGCGCCAGCGCCAGGCTGAGACCCGCGCCGCCCTTCACTTGTTCCGCGGCCTGCGCCAGCGCCTCGTCCAGGGCCCGGTTGGAGGTGACCTGGCGGGCGATGGTCAGGCCCGACAGCAGCGGCACGCCGTTCTTGAGCAGGGTGCCCAGGGTGCGGGCGATGCGCGCCGTCTCGATTTTCAGCAGCAGCGGGCCGACCACCCGCTTCTGCAGCAGGCGACCGTGCCAGGCCAGGCGATAACCCGGGTCGCGCAGGCGCGCGCGCCATACGAAGATGCCGCCGCCGATCACCAGCATCAGCAGCCACCACCACGATTGCAGCAAGTTGCCCAGCGCCAGCACCGCCTGGGTGATCAGCGGGATCGGCACTTGCATGTCCTCGAAGATCGGCACGAACTGCGGCACCACGTAGGCCAGCAGCAGCACCAGCGACCCGAGCACGCCCACCAGCAGGAAGGCGGGGTAGATCAGCGCGTTGACGATGCTGCCGCGTAGTTGCTGCGAGCGTTCGAGATAGTCGGCAAGGCGGCGCAGCGTATCTTCCAGCGAACCGCCGGCCTCGCCGGCGCGCACCAGGCTGATGTATAGCTTGGGGAACACACCGTGTTCCTCGTCGAAGGCCTGCGACAGCGGCGCGCCGCCGCGCACGCGGTCGCGCACGCGCTCGACCAGCTTTTTCGCACGCTCGCCCTCGGGCAGGTCCATCAGGATGCCCAGCGCGCGGTCCAGCGGCTGTCCGGCACCCAGCAGGGTCGCCAGCTGGTGGGTGAACTGCGCCAGCTGGTCGCCGGTGAAGGGCCCGCGCTTGAGCAGGCCGCCGAGCCCGCCGCCGGCGCCGGCCTCGTTGGCCGGCTTCGCCTCGAGCGGCGTGTGGCCCTGGTCCTGCAGGCGCGCGATGACTTCCTCGACGCTGGCCGCTTCCATTTCGCCCTGCAGGATGTCGCCGGTGTCGCTGACCGCCCGGTAATGGAACTGGCTCATGGGAAGCGGCGAGCGGGCATCGGGGAATGGGTAACGAGGAAAGGCCGGCGAACGCCGGTGCGACGGAAAGCGGCTACCGGCCGGTTTCCGTTGCCCGTTCGCTGCTTCAGGACATCAGTTCTCCTGCGTGACACGCAGCACCTCCTCGAGCGTGGTGATGCCTGCCACGGCCTTGGCGATGCCGTCCTCGTACATGGTGCGCATGCCTTCGGCGCGTGCCTGGCGCTCGATCTCGCCGGCGTCGGCGCGCTGCATCACCAGGCGGCGCAGCGGATCGCTCATCACCAGGAATTCCATTATGGCGCGGCGGCCGCGGTAGCCGGTGGGATTGGCCGCGCTGCTGCCGGGCTTCCACAGGCGGATGGGGCGCTCGTCGGTATACTTGTGCAGTTCGAACTGCTCGATCACTTCGGGCAGCGCTTCGTAAGGCGTCGCGGTCTCCGGATCCAGCCGGCGCACCAGGCGCTGGGCCAGGATGCCGTTGACGGTGGAACCGAGCAGATAATCCTCCACGCCCATGTCCAGCAGGCGCGTGATGCCGCCGGCGGCGCTGTTGGTGTGCAGCGTGGACAACACCAGGTGGCCAGTGAGCGCGGACTGGATCGCGATGCGGCAGGTTTCCAGGTCGCGCATTTCGCCGATCATGATCACGTCCGGATCCTGGCGCACGATCGAGCGCAGCGCGCCGGCGAAATCCAGGCCGATCTGCGGCTTCACCTGGATCTGGTTGATGCCTTCGATCTGGTATTCGACCGGGTCTTCGACCGTGATGATCTTGACGTCAGGCGTGTTGATCTTCGACAGCGCCGTGTACAGCGTGGTGGTCTTGCCCGAACCGGTGGGGCCGGTGACCAGCAGGATGCCGTGCGGGCGTTCGAGCACGTCGACGAAGCGCTGCTGGAACGAAGGCGTGAAGCCCAGTTCCGAAAAATCGAATATCACCGACTCGCGGTCGAGGATACGCATCACCACCGATTCGCCGAAGCTCGTGGGCACGGTGGATACGCGCAGGTCCAGCTCCTTGCCCTGCACGCGCAGCTGGATGCGGCCGTCCTGCGGCAGGCGGCGCTCGGCGATATTGAGCTTGGCCATGATCTTGACGCGGGAAATCACCGCGGCCGTCGAGCTGGATGGCGGCGCCTCCACTTCGTGCAGCACGCCGTCGATGCGGTAGCGCACCTTCAGGCGATTCTCGAACGGCTCGATGTGCACGTCGGACGCGCGTTGTTCGACCGCGCGCTGCAGGATCAGATTGACCAGACGGATGACCGGCGCCTCGGACGCGAGGTCGCGCAGATGCTCCACGTCGTCTTCCACGGCGCTGCCACCGTCGAGGTTTTCCACGATGGTGCCCATCGCGGAACGTCCGGAGCCGTAGTAGCGCTCGATCAGGTCGTCGATCTCCGAGCGCAGCCCGATGCGCAGCATCACCGGCCGGCCGGCGGCCAGCTCGACGGCCTGTTGCGGATAGGGGTCGGCCGGATCGGAAACCAGCAGGGCGACGCCATCCTCGCCGTCGCGCACGGGCACGACGTGGTGCAGCTTGAGGAAGCGCACGGAGAGGTCCAGTTCCGCCGGCGGCAGTTCGGGCGCGTCGCGCGCCGCCAGCAACGGCGTGGCGAGCAGCTCGGACCACGCCTCGGCCAGGTCGCGCTCGGACACCAGGCCCAGGCGGGCCATCAGCGCGGTGAGCGTGCCTTCGGGCGACTCTTCGTGCAGCCGCCGGGCACGCGCCAGATCGCTGTCTTTCAGCCGTCCACGGGCCACCAGCAGCTCGCACACCGCCGATTCGCGGTCGCTCACTGCGGTTCCTGCCCCGCTGGACGCCGGCTTGGCCACTGCCGACATGCACACACCCCACACTCAAGTCCAAAGGTCACGCCCACGATGCTCCATGCATCGCCCCTTGCGGGCGCGGAAGCTCCATTCGTAACACAACCATCGTGGCAGAGGCGAGCATGACGCAGCGTCGCCGATCGATCGTAAGAAAAAGGCAAAACTATCTGTCTTATTTGCGGTGCGCTGCAGCGTAAAACCGAGACTGCCACCTCCTCATCGAGCCTGCGGCATCGCCGCATGCCTGGCGCCCGCGCGTTCGCCCGCAGCCGGTCCATCTGCTGGAATGCCCGCCGCCTCTCCTTTCCCGGAGACGGCGAAGGCCGGCGCGTCGTGCGCCGGCCTTCGCTTCGTACGGTGGAACGAACCGCCTGCCTCAGGGCTGCGCGCCCGCGGCCTGCACCGCGGCGTACGCATTGAGGATGCCGGCGCCGATCGACTTGGAGTTGCTCGGCTTGACGTGCGGCACCGTTGCGGTCGACTTCAGCAGCGAGGCGACCTGCGTCGAGCTGAGCAGCGACTTGCCCAGCGCCAGGCGGTAGCTCTGCATCAGCGCCACCGCGCCAGCCACGTGCGGCGTGGCCTGGGACGTGCCCGCCATGCCGCCATAGGTGGCTCCCGCCGGCACCGTGGTGCCCGCGTTGATGGTCGACCAGATGAAGCCGGAGGTCGCCTGCGAACCGCTCGAACCGTCATTGGCGTAGACGCCGCCGCCCGGCGCGGCCAGGGTGATGCCCTTGCCGTAGTTGGAGTAGAACGCGCGCCGGCTGGTGATGCCGGTGGCCGCCACCGCGATCACGCCCGGGCAACTGGCCGGCGAGAAGCCGGACACGTTGGCGTTGCTGTTACCGGCCGCCACCACCACGGTCGCGCCACGGTTGATCGCGCCGCTGATCGCCCGGCCCATGACGCTGGTGGACGAGCAGGTGCCGCCGCCGCCCAGGCTCATGCTGATCACCTGCGCCGGATGCTGGTTGTCCGGCACGCCGTCCACGTGGCCGCCCGAAGCCCAGGTCACCGCATCGGCGATGTCACTGTCGTAGCCGCCGCAGTGGCCCAGTACGCGCACCGGCAACACCTTGGCGCCGAACGCGGTGCCCACCATGCCGGTGGAGTTGTTGGTCACCTCGCCGCCGGCGGTGCCGAACACGTGGGTGCCGTGCCAGCTGCTGTCTTCGGCGGGGTTGTTGGCATCCACGCAGCCGCCGTTGCTGGACAGGTACTTGCTGCCGGTGGTCCAGTCGCCGAGGTCCCAGCCGCCCGCCGCGCGGCCATCGGCAGAGCGACCGGATACCAGCGCCGTGCTGATGAAGTCGTAGCCGGCATCCGCCAGGGTGAGGTCGAGATCCGGATGGCTGGTCACGCCGGTATCCAGGCTGGCGATGACCACGCCGCTGCCGTCGGCCAGGCTCCACGCCTGCTGGATGTTGGCGCCGCCCCAGTTGGCCACCGAGGTACCCAGGCTGTTGTCGGCGAAGCCCGTGCCGTTGGCGGCGAGGTAATCCCACTGGTAGCCGGCGTAGTACTGGTCGTTCGGGGTGCCGAAGGTCGCCCCGGCCTGCGGCTGTGCCTTGACCGGCTTGCCCAGCGCGTGGCGCAGGTAATCCGGCTGGACGAACTCCACCGCCGGATCGGCCGCGATCTGCTGCACGAACTGGCGCGTCTCGGCCGCGTTCAACCGGCGCGACGTGGTGACCAGGTCGCCACCGCTGGCGAGCTTGCGCTTGTAGTTCAGGCCCAGCGCGCGGCCGCCCACCTGGAGCGTACCCGCCGCGGCGCCCGCGAGCTGCGCCTTGCCGGCGGCGGCCGACATCGCCTGCACGGCAGCCGCCGGGCTGGCACGTTCGGTACTGCCATCGCGATAGACCACGATGAAGCGGTCGTAGCCGGCGCCGTCCTGTACCGAGCTCAGATCGAAACGGGCATGGGCCGAGAGGTCTTCCGCCGCCGCGGCCGGCAGGCTGAGGGCCAGCAGCAGCGAGGCGGCCAGCAACTTCACTTGCGAACGATTCATTCGAACTCCCTTGTGTCTGGATGGATGACGCGGAGGCGCCTCCATGTTTCGGCGCCGGCCGGCACGCCCTCCCCAGAGCGCAGAACCCGGCCGCCGGGCCCGGCCCGGTTCCTCCGTTGGAACGTCCTTGATCGCGGGTAAGCCTGAATGGCCGACCCGGAGTTGACGCTAACAACACAAATGCGTAGGAAATGTCGACGTCGTCCCATTAACTTGCGACTTGCCGGTCAGGAAGGGGACGCTGCCAGCGGCACAGGTCATGCCCGCCTTTGCCCGGCAGCGCCTGCGTCGGGGACAATGGCGCTTTGCCCGGACCCCGCGGACCCATGCAGCTGCTCGACATCGGCGCCAACCTGACCCACGAATCCTTCCGCCATGACTTCGACGAAGTGATGCAGCGGGCGCGCGAGCACGGTGTGCTGCGCATGGTGGTCACCGGCGCCTCGCGCGAGGGCAGCGTCCACGCGCTGGAGCTGGCCCGCCGCCACCCGGGCGAGCTGTACGCGACGGCCGGCGTCCACCCGCACCATGCGGTGGAATACGACGACGAGACGGACGCCCTGCTGCGCGAGCTCCATGCCCACCCGGAAGTGCGCGCCGTCGGCGAGACCGGCCTGGACTACCACCGCAACTATTCCCCTCGCGAGGTGCAGCTGGCCGTATTCGAGCGCCAACTGCGCATCGCCGCGGACCTGGGCAAGCCCCTGTTCCTGCACCAGCGCGACGCGCACGAGGACTTCCTCGCCCTGCTGCGGCGCTACCGCGACAAAGTGCCGGCGGCGGTCGTGCACTGCTTCACCGACACGCGGGAGGCGCTGCGCGACTACCTGGCGCTGGACTGCCACATCGGCATCACCGGATGGATCTGCGACGAGCGCCGCGGCACGCACCTGCGGGAACTGGTGAAGGAGATCCCGGCCGACCGGCTGCTGATCGAGACCGATGCGCCGTACCTGCTGCCGCGCACGGTGAAACCGCAGCCCAGCCACCGCCGCAACGAGCCCATGTATCTGCGCCATATCTGCTACGAGATCGCACGCGATCGCGGAGAGCCGGTGGAAGTCACCGCCGCGCACAGCACGGCGGCAGCGGAAAAATTCTTCGGGCTTTGAGCGCGTCGCCACCAGGCTGAGCAACGGCGCCTTCGTGGCGCCGTTCTTTTGACCATGTTGCGTGAGGCGCCGGGACGGCCGAGATGGCGCGTGCTCCGTGCGTGGCCTTGCGTCAGGCGCTGGCCAGGTCGAGCCGCGCGATCTCCTCGCGGCTCAGCTCCAGCTTCGCCGCGCCGAGCAGCTCGTCGAGCTGCTCCACGCTCGTGGCGCTGGCGATCGGCGCGGTGATACTCGGGCGCGCCATCAGCCACGCGAGCGCCACCTGCGAGGGCGTGGCGCGATGCGCCGCGGCAACCTCGTCCAGCGCAGCGAGCACACCCAGGCCGCGCGGATCGAGGAACTTGCGCACGGCTCCGGAACGGGCAGCGCTCTTGCCCAGATCCGCCTCGCTGCGGTACTTGCCGCTGAGGAAGCCGCTGGCCAGCGCGTAATAGTTGATGACGCCGACCTGCTCCTTCGTGACCAGCGGCTCCAGGTGCTTCTCGTATTCCCCGCGCACCATCAGGTTGTACTCCGGCTGCAGGCTCTCGTAGCGCGGCAGGTGGTGGCGCGCGGAAACTTCCAGCGCCTCGGCGAAGCGGTCGGCGCCGTAGTTGGAGGCGCCGATGACGCGCACCTTGCCCTGCTCGATCAACCGGGCGAAGGCGCCCAGCGTTTCGTGCAGCGGCACGCTGGCATCGTCCTCGTGCGCCTGGTAGAGATCGATGTAATCCGTCTGCAGCCGCTTGAGCGAACCCTCGACCGCCTGCTGGATATTGATCGGCGACAGGCCCTTGTGCTCGGCCCACTTGGCCACCTTGGTGGCGATCAGCACGCGATCGCGCTTGCCGCTCTGCCGCAGCCACTTGCCGATGATGGTTTCCGACTCGCCGCCGCGATTCCCGGGCGCCCACGCCGAATACACGTCCGCGGTGTCGACCAGGTTGAAGCCGGCGTCGACGAAGCGGTCCAGCAGCTCGAACGAGCGCTTTTCGTCGACGCTCCAGCCGAACACGTTGCCGCCGAAGGCGAGCGGCGCCGTGGAAAGGGAGGAGCGGCCAAGGCGGCGGTGCTGCATGGTGTCGAATCCTTTGTCGAGGCGGGCGTCATTCGGGGCTGGCCATGCGGCCATTGCCCATCACGCGAAGGAATTCAGGGTACCCCTCGGGGAATTCAAGCGGGATGAAGTGCGCAAGCCGAGGTTGTTGGTAGGACGCCAATAAGCATTCCGCACAGATGCCGAACCGCACGGCCCCCGGCTCCACTAGGCCTGTCGGGACATCGGCGACGCGGGTAGGGCGAGGCCAAGGCGGCGAGCCAGGGTAAGTTCGAACAGGCGGTGCGCTCATTCAGTGTGAAGGCCCGTGACTGGTCCCTCCACCGGACGGTGCCGGCCATGCGTAAAAACATCAGGTCGGCGAACAGGTCTGGCCGCACGGCGAAACGTTCCCGCGCGGCTGTGCGCTCTTGCTCGCAGACGACCCGAAGCCAAGGCGCGAGCGGCGATCCCGCGGCTTCGGTGCAGGCGCCGGCTTGTCGGCGAGCCGGCGGGCGAGATCGGCATTGGCGATATGTCCATGCAGGAACAGCAGGTCGGTCCACAGCGAACTCATGACAACCCTCCCGAGATATCCGCCAGCTGGCGGCCAGCTCAAGATAGACATCCGAAATACCGCGCCAAAGCGATATATTCGCAAGCCAGCCTTGAGGGAAATTCAACATGGCACGCATCTCGCTGGACCTGCTGCAGCAGTTCGTCGCCGCCGCCCGGCTGGGCAATCTGTCGCGCGCCGCCGAACAGGCCAATCTCACGGTGAGCGCGCTCAGCCACCAGATCCGGCAGCTCGAGCAGCGCGTGGAGCGTCGGCTGTTCGACCGTGGCCCGCGCGGCGTGCAGCTGACCGCCGAAGGCCGCCGGCTGCTGGAGGCGGTGGGCCACCACTTCGAAGGCATCGACCGGGCCATGGCCACCTATCGCTGCCGCCGTGAAGAAGCGCTCACGCTGAGCGCGAGTCCCGGCGTGATGAGCAGCTGGCTGGTGCCGCGCCTCGCTCGCCTGGTCGCGGCGCATCCGGAACTGGAACTCAACCTGCAATCGAGCGTGCTGCTGGTGGATTTCGAACGCGACCCGGTCGACGCCGCCGTGCGCTACGGTCGCGGCGAGTGGCCGGGCGTGGAGAGCGAGCAGCTGTTCGGCGAATGGATCGCGCCGGTGGCCTCCACCGCACTGCTGGAACGCATGCGCGGCACGGACCCCGCCGATCTCGGCGCCTGGCCGCTGCTCGGCGATCCGGGCCACCGCTGGCGGGACTGGTTCGAGACCTTCGGCGGCACGCCCCCACGCCGCTACGTAGCGCAGTTCGATACCACCGATGCGCTGCAGCGCGCCGCGCTGGAAGGCATGGGCGTGGCGCTGGGCCGCATGGTCACCGCGCGGCCGCTGGTCGAGGCGGGGCTGCT
Organism: Dyella sp. BiH032; assembly: GCF_031954525.1. Classification (NCBI taxonomy): domain Bacteria; kingdom Pseudomonadati; phylum Pseudomonadota; class Gammaproteobacteria; order Lysobacterales; family Rhodanobacteraceae; genus Dyella; species Dyella sp. BiH032. Next base: position 760,346 of record NZ_CP134867.1, on the reverse strand, counting down.
GCACGTGCTGGGCGAACGCTACATGCATATTTCGGAGGCGTACTACCTGGTGTATCCGCCACGCTCGCTGGGGCACGCGGGCTTGCGCGTGTTCCGCGACTGGATCCTGTGCGAAGCGTCGGCCTATGCGCAGACCATGGCCTACGCCGCGGGTCAGCGCGTGAGCACGGCGTGAAGAACGTCGGTTGCATCGCTTAGAATGGCGGCGCCGGCCGCTATGGGCCGGCGCTTTTGTTTTTGCATGCCCACACAGCAACGACCATAAGGATTTCCTATGCCCAGTACCGCCATCCTCGTCGACGGCGCGTTCTTCCTTGCGCGCTACCGCAAAGTGTGGGGCGAACGCGATGCCAATGACGCCCGCACCGTCGCCAAAACGGTCTTCGGCATGGCGCTGGAGCACCTCAAGGCACTGGACCGCCCGCGCGAAGCGCTCTACCGCATCTTCTTCTACGACTGCCCGCCGCTGGAGAAGAGCTTCATCCGCCCTATCAGCGGTGACACGTACGACTTTTCGCGCACCGGGGCGGCCGGTTTTCGCCGCGAGCTGCACGACCAGCTGCGCCGCCAGCGCAAGATGGCGCTGCGCCTGGGCCGCCTGGCCGAGCGCGGGGAGTGGAAACTCAAGCACCAGGCCTACCAGCAACTGCGCGACGGCATCCTGCACTGGGACGACCTGGGCGACGAGCACTTCGAGCCGGACATGCGCCAGACCCAGGTCGACATGAAGATCGGCATCGACATCGCCGCGCTCACCTACAAGAAACTGGTCGACCAGATCATCCTGGTCGCGGGCGACGCCGATTTCATTCCGGCGGCGAAGCTGGCCCGCTACGAAGGCATCGATTTCATCCTCGATCCGATGTGGCAGGGCATCGCGCCGGACCTGCACGAGCACATCGACGGCCTGCAATCGGTGTGCCCCCGCCCGTTCTGAGCGCGCTGCCTACACGGCGCGCTCACTGTCCATCCACCAAACGTAGACATGGCGGGCACGAAAACGCGTGTCAGGGCGACACCGATCAATATCGCCGGCGTCATGATGTCTGGAAGGCCCGCAGGCCTCCGGGCAGACAGCGCTGGTGACGTCGGCGATACTTGATCAGTATCACCCTAACCTGCCTTAGCACTTCTCAGGGACCGCCTCATGCCGACGATCCGTTCTTTCGCCCCCGCGCTGGCCGCCGCCCTGCTGGCGGCATGCACCGGCAACTCCATGCCCGCCAACGCCCAGGAAGCGCAGGACCAGCCGGCCGGCGGCGCCCTGGTGCCGCCGACCAGCGCCACTGACTTCACCGCCGCGCAGTTGGACAACGTCCTGGCAGGCAGCTGGCGTTCGGAGAAGAACCGCGCGCGCGACGCCTACCGCCACCCCAAGGCGACGCTGCAGTTCTTCGGCATCCGGCCTGACCTGAAAGTCATCGAGATCACGCCCGGCAGCGGCTGGTACACCGAGATCCTCGCCCCTCTGCTGAAGGACAACGGCAGCTACACCGCCGCCGTGAAGAAGTCCGGCAGCGAGGCCGGCGACGGCGGCTTGCGCGCGAAGTTCGCCGCCGATCCGGAGCACTACGGCAAGGCGCAGATCGTCGAATACGACCCGAAGGCGCCGTCGTTCGGGCCCGCCGGCCAGGCAGACCTGGTGCTGACCTTCCGCAACGTGCACAACTGGGTGGAAGACGACAGCGCTCCGGCGATGTTCAAGGCCTTCTACGCCGCGCTGCGCCCGGGCGGCGTGCTCGGCGTGGTCGATCACCGCGCCGCGGACGGCGCCAAGCTCGAAGAGGTCAAGGAAAGCGGCTACCTGCCTACGCCCTTCGTGATCAAGCTCGCCACCGACGCCGGCTTCAAGCTGGACGCGCAGAGCGAGGTCAACGCCAATCCGAAGGACACCAAGGACTACCCCAAAGGCGTATGGACGCTGCCGCCCACCCTGACCCTAGGCGAGCAGGACAAGGCCAAGTATCAGGCGATCGGCGAGTCCGACCGCATGACCTTGCGCTTTATCAAACCGGAGAGTTCGACGCAGACCGCCGCGCACTGAACGCGGCGCATGCTGCTCGCGCTCAACAAGCCGTTCAACGTGCTGTGCCAGTTCAGCCCCGAAGGGGGAAAGCGGACGCTGGCCGAGTTCGTGCGGCAGAAGGACGTCTATCCCGCCGGCCGGCTCGACTACGACAGCGAAGGGCTGCTGCTGCTCACCGACGATGGCCGGCTTGCGCACCAGCTCACCGACCCGCGGCACAAGCAGCCGAAGACGTATCTGGTGCAGGTCGACGGCGCGATCACCGACGCGGCCGTCGCGCAACTGCGTGCCGGCGTGACGCTCAACGACGGACCGACCCTGCCCGCCGGCGCCGAACATACCGACGAACCGTCGTGGTTGTGGCCACGCGATCCGCCGGTGCGATTCCGGAAAAACATTCCCACCAGCTGGATCAGCGTGACCCTGCGCGAGGGCCGCAACCGGCAGGTGCGGCGGATGACGGCGGCGGTGGGATTTCCGACGCTGCGACTGATCAGGGTGAAGATCGGGCCGTATGCGCTGGAAGGGCTGGCGCCCGGGGAAACGCGGGTTCTGGACAGCTAGTGAAGTGCTTCTTCCCCTGGGGAAGGATGCCGTCCATGGGATTCCCTTCGGCCGCCGTCGATGGTGGGCCGGATTCCGCGAATCCATTCAGCGCAGCGAAGCAAGCGATCCGCGAGGTCTGACTCAGCGCTCCGCCCGGCCTTCACCCCAGCCCTCTCCCCGGAGGGGAGATGGAGTTCGCACGTATCAGTTCGAAGGTTGCGGATCGTCTTCGTCTGGCGCGGTGACCGTGTAGCCGCGCGCCTTCAGCTTCGCCAGCAGGCCTTTCGGGGACAGCACGTCGTCCATCGGCAGCAAGGCGAAAGTCTGCGCGTTGGCGCCCACGGCGCGATCCACCGCTGCCATCCACGTCGCCTCGACTTTCCCAGGCACGTCTTTCAAGCCCAGCTTCTCGGCGAAGCCCGCGCCGGTGATCGCCTCGATGCAGGCCTCGCGCTGATCGTTCATCGGCAGGCTGCGCAGCGCCTCGATGTCGCCCACCGCCCACGCGTTGGCGCGCGCGGTCACGCTGCCGAGGCCGTGCTCCACGGTATCCAGGGTCTGACTGAAGCACTGCTTGTCTTCCATGGAAGAGGTCTTGAAGGTCTTCAGCGCTGCGCGTGGCTCCTCGATGATCATCTCGTAGCGGGTCGCCGTGACCTTCACGCCATGCTTCTTCGCCAGCGCGCGCACGGTGTCCTTCACGCCGCCGGACGCATTGAGGCCGCTGCGCTTGACCGCCTTCTCGTACAGCTCGACGGCCGCGAAAATCGGGCGCCAGCTCTCCACGCTCCGATCGTTGCCGAGGTACTGCTGCTTGAGCGTCTCCCAGCGTGCGTATTGGTCCGCCGGCAACGCTTCGCGCAGAGTGACGCCGTCCGGATTCTTGCGCGCGCCGATCAGCGAGGGCAGCAGGAACAGCTTGCCGAAGAAGCTCGCCTTCGGCTTGATGCCGACCGACGGTGCGGTAAGCACTTCCTGCGAGGCGGCGATGACCTCCTCCACCTCGTCGGTCTTCCACTGCATGTGCTCGGGCAGCGGCGAAAGCGTGCCCAGCACGTACATCACGTGATCGCCCTTGCGCACCTTCCACAGGCCGGGCCCCGGCACCACGCCGCTGACCACGACGGATTCGAGATTGGTGACCGAACCGGCCGGCGCCGGAGTGGACGAAGCCGCAGGTACCGGCGCGGATGCCTGCTGCGCGAACGCGGGCACGGCGGCGCTCAGCGCCAGCCAGAGGGCAACAGGTACCAGGCGCATAAGTGTCGGGGCTCCATGAGGTGAACGGCGACCGGCGGCGGGGACCGCCCGCCCCGCGACCGCGGGACGGCCGTCGGACCCAAGCATGGCACGAAAGGTTCAAAACTCTCACTGAATGTTCCTAGGCGCGGCCAGGGCACGGCAACCGGCCGCCCGGACAAAAATTTACGCGTTCTATACGCGGGGGCGCCCGCTCGCTACCCCTTTCTTATGCGGCGGTTCCGACAATGCACACCGTTGCAAACGACAGTGCTTCGCCCCTATGGACGCCCTCTATCTCCTCTTTTCGTTCGTGCTCTTCGCGGTGTCGATCGGCTTCCTGCTGATCTGCGACCGCCTGGGCCGGCGCCCCTGACCGGACGCCGCCGTCCGGCGGCATCCGCGCCCGATCGCGCACTCGCGGGAATCCCACCATGACTTTCCTCTACGCCGTGGCCGCTGTGATCGCAGTGGCCTTGTTGGGCTACCTGTGCGTGGCCCTGCTCAAGCCGGAGTGGTTCGAATGACCACCAACGATTTCATCCAGATCGCCATCTATCTGGTCGTGCTCATGCTGCTGATCAAGCCGGTCGGCAGCTACATGGCGATGGTGTTCGCCGAAACGCCCAACCGCGTGACGCGCTTCGGCGCGCCCGTGGAACGCGTGCTGTACCGGCTTTCCGGCATCCGCGCCGGCGAGGACATGGGCTGGCGCCGCTACGCGCTGGCCATGCTGATCTTCAACATGGCCGGCCTGCTGGTGGTGTACCTGCTCCAGCGCGTCCAGCAGTGGCTGCCGCTCAATCCGCAGCACTTCGCCGCGGTGACGCCGGATTCGGCCATGAACACCGCCATCAGCTTCGCCACCAATACCAACTGGCAGGGCTACGGCGGCGAAAGCACCATGAGCTACCTGACCCAGATGCTGGGCCTGGCGGTGCAGAACTTCCTGTCGGCGGCCACCGGCATCGCCGTGCTGATCGCCGTGGTGCGCGGCTTCAGCCGCCGCAGCTCGATGTCGATCGGCAACTTCTGGGTCGACATGACGCGCAGCACGCTCTACATCCTGATGCCGTTCTCGCTGATCATGACCTTGCTGCTGGTCTCGCAAGGCGTGGTGCAGAACCTCAAGCCGTATGTCGACGTACCGCTGACCCAGCAGATCACCCAGGTCGAACAGATCAAGGACGCGGCGGGCAACCCGGTCAAGGACGCCAAGGGCAATCCAGTGACCAGGGAGTCGCCGGTGTCCACCCAGACCCTGCCCATGGGCCCGGCCGCGTCGCAGATCGCGATCAAGCAGCTGGGTACCAACGGCGGCGGCTTCTTCAATGCCAACTCGGCGCATCCGTACGAGAACCCGACGCCCTTCAGCAACTTCCTCGAGATGCTGGCGATCTTCGTGATCCCCGGCGGCCTCTGCTACACCTTCGGCGTGCTGGTCGGCGACCGGCGCCAGGGCTGGGCGATCCTCGCCACCATGCTGCTGATCTTCGTTCCGCTCGCAATCGGCGCGGTCGCCGCCGAGCAGGCAGGCAACCCCGCGCTGCACGGCCTGGCGGTGGACCAGCAGGCCAGCGCGCTGCAGGCCGGCGGCAACATGGAAGGCAAGGAAACGCGCTTCGGCATCGCCGCGAGCGGCCTGTTCACCACGATCACCACCGCCGCTTCGTGCGGCGCGGTGAACAACATGCACGACTCGCTCACCCCGCTGGGCGGCCTGGTGCCGATGTGGCTGATGCAGCTGGGCGAGGTGATCTTCGGCGGCGTGGGCTCGGGCCTGTACGGCATGCTGGCCTTCGCGGTGGTGGCGGTGTTCATCGCCGGCCTGATGGTGGGCCGCACGCCCGAGTACATCGGCAAGAAGATCGAAGCCCACGAAATGAAAATGGCAAGCCTGGCCGTGCTGCTGCCTTGCGCGCTGGTGGTGGTGGGCACTGCCGTCGCGGCGATGTCGCCGGCCGGCGCAGCGGGCGTCGCCAACCCCGGTGCCCACGGTTTCAGCGAACTGCTGTACGCGGTCAGCTCGGCCTCGAACAACAACGGCAGCGCCTTCGGCGGCCTTTCCGCGAACACCCCGTTCTGGAACGTGCTGCTGGGCATCTGCATGTTCCTGGCGCGCTTCCCGCTCGCCATCGCGATGCTCGCCATGGCCGGCTCGCTGGCCGCCAAGCGCCACGTGCCGCCTTCGGCCGGCACGCTGCCGACGCATACGCCGCTGTTCGTGACCTTGCTCGCATGCATCGTGATCGTGGTGGGCGCGCTGACCTTCCTGCCGGCGCTGGCGCTCGGTCCGATCGCCGAATTCCTGATGTCGGCCCACTGATTCGAAGGGATAACGTTTCATGACTTCCCATACCCATGCGGTTCGCACGTTCGATCGCGAACTGATTCTCAAGGCCGTCGCCGACTCCTTCCGCAAGCTGTCGCCGCGGACGCAGTTCCGCAACCCGGTGATGTTCGTGGTGTTCGTGTGCAGCGTGCTGACCACCTTGCTGTGGTTGCAGGCGCTGTCCGGCCACGGCGAAGCGCCGACCGGCTTCATTTTCTGGGTGACGGTGTGGCTGTGGTTCACCCTGCTGTTCGCCAACTTCGCCGAGGCGCTGGCCGAAGGCCGCGGCAAGGCCCAGGCCGCCGCGCTGCGCGGCACGCGCAAGGACGTCATCGCCAAGAAGCTGGCCGGACCGCAGCGCGATGCGGCCGTCACCTTCGTGCCGTCGAGCGACCTGCGCACCGGCGATCACGTGCTGGTGGAAGCCGGCGAACAGCTGCCCGGCGACGGCGAAGTCGTGATCGGTGCGGCGAGCGTGGACGAAAGCGCCATCACCGGCGAATCCGCGCCGGTGATCCGCGAGTCCGGCGGCGACCGCAGCGCGGTCACCGGCGGCACCCGCGTGCTGTCGGACTGGCTAGTGGTGCGCATCACCGCCAACCCGGGCGAGAGCTTCCTGGACCGCATGATCGCGATGGTGGAAGGCGCCGCCCGGCGCAAGACGCCGAACGAGATCGCGCTGACCATCATGCTGGCCAAGTTCACGCTGATCTTCCTGCTGGCCTGCGCGACGCTGCTGCCGTACTCGATCTACAGCGTACAGGCCGCCGGCCAGGGCAACCCCATCACGCTCACCGTGCTGATCGCGCTGCTGGTCTGCCTGATCCCGACCACCATCGGCGCGCTGCTCTCGGCCATCGGCATCGCCGGCATGGACCGCATGATCCGCGCCAACGTGATCGCCACCTCCGGCCGCGCGGTGGAAGCCGCCGGCGACGTCGACGTGCTGCTGCTGGACAAGACCGGCACCATCACGCTCGGCAACCGCCAGGCCGTCGCCTTCCTGTCGGCACCGGGCGTGGAGGAAGCCATCCTGGCCGACGCCGCCCAGCTCGCCTCGCTTGCCGACGAAACGCCCGAGGGCCGTAGCGTGGTGGTGTTGGCGAAAGAACGCTTCGGCCTGCGCGAGCGCCAGCTGGAGGAAGGCCATGCCGTGTTCGTACCGTTCACCGCGCAGACCCGCATGAGCGGCGTGGACATCGGCGAGCGCCGTATCCGCAAGGGTGCGCTGGACGCAGTCGAACGCTACCTCGACGCCGCCGGCAGCCACATGCCGCCGCTGGTCAGGCGCATGGCCGAGGACGTCGCGCGCCGCGGCGCCACCCCCCTCATCGTGGTCGAAGGCTCCACCGCGCTGGGCGTGATCGAGCTGAAGGACATCGTCAAGGGCGGTATCCGCGAGCGTTTCGCAGAGATGCGCCGGATGGGCATCAAGACCGTGATGATCACCGGCGACAACCCGCTGACCGCCGCGGCCATCGCGGCCGAGGCGGGCGTGGACGACTTCCTCGCCGAAGCCACGCCGGAAGCCAAGCTGAAATTGATCCGCAAGATCCAGGCCGAGAACCGCCTCGTGGCGATGTGCGGCGACGGCACCAACGACGCCCCCGCGCTGGCCCAGGCCGACGTGGCGGTGGCGATGAACACCGGCACGCAGGCGGCCAAGGAAGCCGGCAACATGGTGGACCTCGACTCCAACCCCACCAAGCTGATCGAGGTGGTGGAGATCGGCAAGCAGATGCTGATCACGCGCGGCGCGCTGACGACGTTCTCCATCGCCAACGACATCGCCAAGTACTTCGCGATCATTCCGGCCGCCTTCGCCACCACCTACCCGGCGCTCAACACGTTGAACGTGATGAAGCTCGCCACGCCGCAGAGCGCGATCCTGTCGGCGGTGATCTTCAACGCGCTCATCATCATCTTCCTGATTCCCTTGGCGCTGAAGGGCGTGAAGTACCGCGCTCTGGGCGCCGGAGCCTTGCTGCGGCGGAACCTGCTGGTCTACGGCCTGGGCGGCATCGCCGTGCCGTTCATCGGCATCAAGCTGATCGACATGCTACTGGTGCTGCTCGGCCTGGCCTGAGCGCGATTTCCGCTATCCCATCGAGGTCTTCCGCATGCAAACGCTCAAGCTTTCCGTCTCGCTGCCCGACGCCACCCATCCGGACATGGAGCTGCGGCTGTCGGTCCCGGGCGCGGACAGCGACGTCGTCATCGCCCTGCCCACGCGCGGGCGCGAAGCGCCAGCTGCCCGGTCGCCGGACGGTACCGAGCCGTCCGCCGGCGCGGACGACGAGTACGCCCTCGGCGGTTACGCCGGCATCTGAGCCGGCGCGGTCATCCACCTGCGCGCCACGCGAAGAAGCGCGGCGCGGGAGTCAACCCATGAAGCGTCAACTGATGGCCGCCGCGGCCATCCTGTTCTCACCCTTCGGCGCCGACGATGCGCTCGCCGACGACGAAACCAGCACGCCCGTCGTCGTCAGCGGCAACGCCAGCGTCGTGTCGGACTACGTGTTCCGGGGCCTGACCCAGACCTGGGCCAGACCCGCTGTGCAGGGCGGGGTCGAGGCCACCGCCGGCGGTTTCGTGGCCGGCGCCTGGGGGTCGAGCGTCAGCGAGCACAGCTATCCTGGCGGCACGATGGAGCTGGACCTCTATGCGAGCTACGGCCGCGCCATCGATGACGACTGGAGCTGGCGCACAGGCGTGTACGGGTACCTCTATCCGGGCGCCAATCTCGACCAGGCCCGCCTGCCGGCGCGCTCCTTCACCACGGTCGAAGCCAACGCCTCGGTGAGCTGGAAGCGGCTGACCCTGAAGTACAGCCGCGCCGCGACCGATTACTTCGGCGCCGACCGCGAGCAGGGCTATACCGGCAGCACCCGCGGTACCGGCTATCTGCAGCTGGACGCCTCCCTTCCGCTGGCCGACCGGTGGAGCATGGACCTGCACGCGGGCCGCACGCGCTATCGCCGCTCGCTGGCGCAGCCGCTGCCGAGCGGGGAACGCAACCCGAGCTACAGCGACTACGGGGTCACGCTGAAGTACCAGGCCGGGGAGCGCTGGTCGGTCGCGCTGGGATTGACCCACGCCACCAACGGCGATTTCTACCGCCGCACGTCCAGCTTCATCCGGGCGGGGGAGTACCGCCATGCCGGCGGCACCCGAGCCTTCGTCGCCTTGCAGCGCACGTTCTGAAACGGTTCGTTATCGAGGGCCGCCAGGCCCATCCTTTAGAGGCATGTATGCAACTCCGTAAAACACTCGCCGCCGCCTGCCTGCTCGCCTTCGCGCCGCTGTCCCAGGCCATGGCCCACGCGGACGACCTCGGCCCCGCACCGGCCGCCGCACCGGCCGCCAGCAGCGACTGCTCCGCCGGCTTCTTCTCGCGCCTGGCCGCGGCTTACCGCGAGGACGCGCAACCGGCCGATCCGAACGCGCCCGCGCCCAAGCGGCGCGGCCTGGACGCGCCGTTCTCCTCGCCGCCATTCCCGTCCGCCGAATGGCAGCTCGGCGGCGTCGAGTATCCGATCGGCGTACCCAACGAGAATTCGCAGTATCCGCTGGAGAAGGCCCTGGCCTGCACGCGCGTGGGCCACTGGATGCAGGACAACCGCATCGAGGTCTATGGCTGGATCAACCCCTCGATGAACATCAGCTCATCCAGCCATACCAACTACCCCCTGTCGTATGCCACGCGTCCCAATCGCGTGGAGTTCGACCAGTTCCTGTTCCGCATCCAGCGCGTGCCGGACACGGTGCAGACGGACCACATCGACTGGGGCTTCCATTTCGACGACCTGTACGGCTACGACTACCACTACACGACGATGAAGGGCGTCACCAGCGACCAGCTGCTGCACCATCCTCGTCCGAACAGCGCGCTCAACGGCAAGATCTACGGCAACGACCCGATGATCGCTTACATCGACCTGTACATCCCGTGGGTGGCGCAGGGCATGGTGATCACGGCCGGCCGCTATCTTTCGCTGCCTGACATCGAGGCGCAGTTTTCCCCGAACAACTATCTGCTGACGCACTCGGTGCTGTACACGGTCGACGCCTACACCAACATGGGTGTCATCACGACCACCAAGCTCAACGACCAGTGGACCCTGCAGCTGGGCGTGCACGGCGGCGACGATTCGGCGATCTGGGACAGCACCAGCCGCCTGAGTGCGCAGGCCTGCGTACGCTGGGTGTCCAAGTCGAACGACGACATGCTCTATCCCTGCGTGGAGTCGTACAACCACGCCAAGCAGACCTATAACAACCTGCAGGAATTCGTACTCACCTGGGGGCACCGCTTCACTCCCGAGGTGCACATGCTGACCGAGACCTACCGCATCTACGTGCGTGACCAGGCGCTGGCCACGGACCCGTCGCAGTCGCACGCGCCGACCGGCAAGCCAGGCTATCCGCTGGGCGAAGCCCCCGATTTTCCGCTGGGCCGCAGCTCGGCGTTCGGCGTCGTCAACTACCTCAATATCGAGCTGGATCCCAGCAACATGCTGTCAGTGCGCAACGAGTTCTACCGCGACCTGCAGGGCCAGCGCACCGGCTTCGCCACGCGCTATTCCAGTCACACGGTGGGCATGACGCACTGGGTGTCCCAGGACCTCGAGATCCGCCCGGAACTGCGCTACGAGCACGCCTATGATTTCCCCGCCTACGACGGCGGCCGCAAGAACCACCAGATGACCGCGTTGGTCGACGCGATCCTGCATTACTGAGGAAATGGCCATGTTCAAGTTGATCCGCAACGCATTCGTCATGCTGCTGCTGATGACGGCCATCACCGGCGTGGCCTATCCGCTGGTGTCGACCGGCCTCGCGCAGGTGCTGTTCCCTACGCAAGCCAACGGCAGTCTGGTGATGAAGGACGGCAAGGCGGTCGGTTCCAGCCTGATCGGACAGTCGTTCACCGAGCCGAAGTACTTCTGGGGACGACCGTCGGCGACCTCGCCGATGGCCAACAACGGCGCATCGTCCACCGGTTCCAATCAGGGGCCGACCAACCCTGCCCTGACGGATGCCATCAAGCAGCGAATCGATGCGCTGCGCACGGCCGACCCGGGCAACGCCGCACCGGTGCCGGTGGATCTGGTCACCGCCTCGGGCAGCGGCCTGGATCCGGAGATCAGCCCCGCCGCCGCGCAATACCAGCTGGCGCGCGTGGCGAAAGTGCGGAACCTGGACCCGGCCAAGGTGCAGCAGCTGGTGGCGCAGGCCACAAGCGACCGCCAGCTCGGCGTGTTGGGCGAGCCCCGCGTGAACGTGCTGCAGCTCAACCTGGCCCTGGACGCCTTGCAAGCGCCACGTTGAACTCCTTCCGCCGCCGCCGGCGTTCTCCCGGGCTAACCGGCGGCAGCGGCAAGGTTCTACATTACGCGTCACCGATGGGTTTCGAGCGTCCGCATGTCTGATCTTCCGAGGGAATTGCGCGCCGATGCGCTGCTCGACAGCGTCCAGGAAGAACGCGGCCGGCGGCTGAAGATCTTCCTCGGTGCCGCGCCCGGCGTCGGCAAGACTTTCGCCATGCTCTCGGCCGCGCGCGAACTGAAGCGCCAGGGCGTGGACGTGGTGGTCGGCCTGGTGGAAACCCACGGCCGCGCCGAGACGCAGGCCCTCATCGAGGGGCTCGAAGTGCTGCCCCGTCGCCAGGTCGACTATCGCGGGCGCGAATTCACCGAGTTCGACCTGGACGCCGCGCTGGCGCGCAGGCCCGCGGTGATCCTGGTCGACGAGCTGGCCCATCGCAATCTGCCGGGCGGTCGCCACGAGCGCCGCTGGCAGGACATCGCCGAACTGCTGGATGCCGGCATCGAGGTCTACACGGCGCTCAATGTGCAGCACCTGGAAAGCCTCAACGACCAGGTACGGCGCATCACCAACGTCACCGTGCGCGAGACCGTGCCCGATGCCTTCCTCGATCGCGCGCGCGATATCGTGCTGGTCGACCTGCCGCCGCGCGAGCTGATCCAGCGCCTGAAGCAGGGCAAGGTCTACGTGCCGGAAACCGCCGCGGCCGCGCTGGATGCGTTCTTCTCGCCCACCAACCTGGGCGCGCTGCGCGAACTGGCCGTGGATACCGTGGCCGGCCACGTAGACAGCGACCTGCGCGGCCACATGCTCGCACGCGGTGGCGCGATGCCGGTGCGGCGGCGTGTGCTGGCAGCGATCGACGGCCATGCGCAGAGCGAATACCTGGTGCGCGTCGCGCGCCGCATCGCCGAGCGTCGCGGCGCGCCCTGGAGCGTGGCCTTCGTCGCCACCGGCACCGAACTGGACGACAAGCGGCGCGAGCAGCTCGATGCCGCCATGCGGCTGGCGCGTCGGCTCGGCGGCGATACGGTGGTACTGCGCGGGCATGCCGTGGCGGACGAACTGCTCGCGCACGCCGGCCGCGAGGGCGTCGGCCAGATCATCCTCGGCCGCACGCGCGAGCGGCCGCTGGCGCGCATGCTCGGCATATCGCTCACCCAGCGGCTGCTGCGACGCGGCGCGCACCTGGAGCTGACCATCATCGCCACGCCGGCCGAACGGCTGCAGTCGCGCCTGCGGCTGCGCATGCCGGGCGGTCGCGGGCGGCGCGACGAATACATCTACGCCACGCTCGCCGCGCTGGCGGCATTCGGACTGGCCTTCATTGCCGACCGCTACCTGTCGGTGGCCAACCTGGCGCTGATCTTCCTGACCGCCGTGCTGGTGGTGGCGGTGCGCACGCGCATGGCGGTGGCCGTCTATACGGCGACGCTCTGCTTCCTCGGCTACAACTTCTTTTTCGCGCCACCGCGCTACACGCTGGTGATCGCCAACTTCGACGACGTACTGGCGGTATGCCTGTTCTTCGTCGCGGCGCTGGTGTGCAGCCGGCTGGCGACGCGGTTGTCCAGCCAGGTGGAATCGATGCGCTCCGCGCACGCGCATATGCGCGCCCTGCTCGCGCTGGGCCAGCGCCTGACCGCCAGCACCGATGCCACGGCCGTGCGCGACGCCGGCGCGGCGGCACTGGCGCAGGCGCTGCGTTGCGACGCCGCGATCCTGATGCGCGATCCGTCCAAGATCCTGCAGGTCGCGGCCGTGTCGCCGCGCGATTTCCGGCTTACCGCGCAGGACCTGGGCGCGGCGGACTGGAGCGAGTCCCACGCCGAGGCCGCTGGACGCTATACCGACACGCTCAATGCCGCGCCCTGCTGGGTGCTGCCCCTGGGCGGCGAGGGCCGCCCCCTAGGCGTGGCCGCGATGCGTTTTTCGCCGGAGCAGAAGGACCTCTCGCCCGACCAGCGCAGCCTGGCGCTGGCCATGGTGCAGGACATCGGCCAGGCGCTGGAACGCGCACGCCTGGCCGACGAACTCGAAGGCGCGCGTGTGCAGGGCGAGACGGAGCGGCTGCGCAATGCCTTGCTTTCTTCCGTCTCGCACGACCTGCGCTCGCCGCTCGCGTCCATGATCGGCTCGGCCGGCACGCTATCTTCCTACTGGGAACAGCTTCCGCCCGGCGAGCGCCAGGAACTGCTGGATGCGATCCTCGGCGAGGGCCAGCGGCTGGACCGCTACATCCAGAACCTGCTGGACATGACGCGCCTCGGCCATGGCACGCTCAAGCTCAACCGCGACTGGACCGACGTGGCCGAGATCGTCGCCGCCGCCGTCGGACGCCTGCACAAGCTGTTCCCCGAACTGAAGGTGGATACGCTGCTTCCGCCGGGCACGGTGCTGCTCTACGTGCACCCTGCGTTGATCGAGCAGGCGCTGTTCAACATCCTGGAAAACGCCGCGCGCTTCTCGCCGCCCGGCGCGGCGGTGCGCGTGCTGGTCCGTACCGCCGACGAAAAACTCACCATCGATGTGAGCGATCGTGGCCCCGGCATTCCGGAGGACGAGCGGGCACGCATCTTCGACATGTTCTATTCGGTCGCGCGCGGCGACCGCGCCCCGCAGGGCACCGGCCTCGGCCTGGCCATCTGCCGGGGCATGATCGGCGCGCACGGCGGCAGCGTGGAGGCCTTGCCCGGCGACGGCGCCGGCACCACCATCCGCATTACCTTGCCGCTGCCGACCCCGCCCCAGAACCCATGACCGCTGCCGCCCCCTGCGTGCTCGTGATCGACGACGAGGCGCAGATCCGCAAGTTTCTCGACATCGGCCTGCGCGCCGAGGGCTACGACGTGGTGCTCGCGGCAAACGCGGAGGAAGGCCTGGCCAAGGCCGCCACGCGCTCGCCGGACCTGGTCATCCTGGATATCGGCCTGCCCGACCGCGAGGGCCACGAGGTATTGGCCGAGCTGCGCCAGTGGACGCAGGTGCCGGTGCTGATGCTTTCGGTGCGCGATGCGGAGATCGAAAAGGTGCGCGCGCTCGACGCCGGCGCCAACGATTACGTGACCAAGCCCTTCGGCATCCAGGAGTTGATGGCGCGTCTGCGCGCCCTCCTGCGCAACCGCCCGGGCGAGCCCGAGCCGGCCGCGCAGCGCTATGACGACGGCCGCCTCGCCATCGACCTGGCGCGACGCGAGGTCCATCTCGATGGCGAACCGCTCGCACTTACCCGCAAGGAATACGCGGTGCTCGCCATGCTGCTGCGCCACGCCGGCCGCGTGGTGACGCAACAGCAGCTGCTGCGCGAGATCTGGGGCCCGACGCACGTGCAGGACACGCACTATCTGCGCATCGTGCTCGGCAAGCTGCGGCAGAAGCTGGGCGATGATCCCACGACGCCGCGGTGGCTGAAGACGGAGCCGGGCGTGGGGTATCGGTTTTTGACGCAGGGGTGATGCTGCGCTGAGCATTGGCGCAGCAATACCAACGTTTCCGCGAGCACCCGCCCCTCATCCCGCCTTCTCCCCGGAGGGGAAGGAGAAGTGAATACCGAGGCAAACAGCAACGACCAAACAAGAGCGAGCGAAGCGACGCTCCGTGTCGCTCTTGATCTCCCGGGTTCCCTTCGCGGCGGTGAGGGCTAGACGATCAGGCCGCCGAAGGCGGGCGGGGACAGGGATGTCCCCGCCTTTTCGATCAGGGCATGGATGCCCTGTCGAAAAGCCCGGCTAGCCCTCAACGCACCCGGAGCAGCGAAGGCTGCGGAGGGCGCCGCGCAGGGTGCCCTTCTTCTTGGTTACTTCTTCTTGGGCAAGCAAGAAGAAGTAACTCGCTCTCCGGCAGGAGAGCGAAGTCCTCGCCCCGCGAGGGGCGAGACCAGACTGGCCATGAGGCGACAGCCGAGCGCTGTCGCCACTGGATGACTCGCTGCGCTCGCCCCTTCGGGCATTCTCCGCGCCACGCGCGCCCTCCGGCCTACGCCGGAATGACGGCTATATGAGAGGCAGCGCCAGAGACAAACGCATATCCGGCAGGAGAACCCCAGGCTCGCGGAACAACACGACACACACACCACAACGACACAGCCGAACCGCAACCCAAAACCGGCGGCATCACGCAACACCAGTCCCTTCACCACCACCCCCACACCAAATCAGCGAAACTGTGCCCCCCGCACAGGAGAACCTCCCTCATGTCCCGCCCCCGAACCGCCTTCCTGTTCGACCTCGACGGCACCCTGGTCGACAGCGTCTACCAGCACGTCCTTGCCTGGAAGGAAGCCCTCGACGCCGAAGGCGTGGAACTGTCGGTGTGGCGCATCCACCGCAAGATCGGCATGAGCGGTGGCCTGTTCACCAACATCCTGCTGCGCGAGACCGGGCTGGAGATCACCGAGGAACGTCTGCAGCGGCTGCATCAACGGCACGTCGAAGCATTCAACCGGCAGCACTCGCAGGGACTGGTTCGCCCCCTGCCCGGCGCGCGCGAGCTGCTCGCGTATCTGACCGAGCAGGCCTATCCCTGGGCGATCGCCACCAGCGGGCGCATGGCCACGGCGGCGCACAACATCGAGGCGCTGGGCGTCGATCCGTCCAAGGTGCCGGTGATCACGCGCGACCAGGTGCGCCACGCCAAGCCGGATCCGGATCTGTTTCTCGCTGCAGCGGAAAAGCTGGGCGTGGACATCCAGCATTCGCTGGTGATCGGCGACAGCATCTGGGACATGCTGGCCGCGCAGCGCGCCCGGGCGCTCGGCGTCGGGCTGCTCTCCGGCGGCTATGGCGAGGCCGAGCTGTCGAGCTCGGGCGCGTTCCGCGTGTACGACGATCCCGCGGATCTGCTCAAGCACATCGACGAAGTCGCGGCGCGGTCTTGAGCGACGCAACGCCATGAAGCCGACCGCGCAGGAGCTGGCCGAGGTGGCACGGGAGCTGGCGAGTCGCGAGCCGATCTTCCATCGCCCGGCGTTCGGCACGACGCGTGCGGATATGGAGCGGCAGATCGACGCGGCATTCCACGAGGTGGGCGCTTCCGGCCGGCGTTACAGCCGCGGTGACGTCCTGGATGTGCTGGAAGCGCGGCATCGCGATGGCGTGCAGGAAGCACCGCTCGAACCATCCGGGCTGCGCTGCGTGCACATCGCGGGCGACGCCTATCTGGTGACCTACGATCTGCGACAGGGCGACCGACTCACGCGACGCGCGACGATCTGGCGCCGCGACGTCAACGGCATGTGGACGATCCTCTATCACCAGGGCACTGTCGCCACGGATGGTTGAAGCAGGCGCAGGCGTGTCAGGCGGGATTCACCGCCAGGACGTCTTCCCGGATTAGTCTGAAGCCTCAGTAATTTCGGGATCGTTGCCATGCGCCGATTCGCTTTTCTGCCGCTCGCCGTGATCGTGGCCGCCTGCTCCGCGCCGCAGGCTCCGCAACCGGAGAAACAGCCCAAGCCGCAAGCCGCCGCATCAGCGCCGGCGAACGCCACACTCGGCTCGCACGAGTGGTACCAGTGGGTCGACCGGCGCCTCCAGGTCAGCGACGACGAAGCGCACGGCCCGGATTACGGCTCCGCCGAGTGGAACGCCGCCGTGCAGCGCAAGCTCGGCCAGGAGGCGCCGCGGGCGCAGCCGGGGTCGCCGGAATGGCAGCAGGCAGTGGACGCGCTACTGCGCACACGCGTGCAGTAATCAGGCACGCCGAAGGAGGCGCACCCAGGTGAAGCGTTGCTCCGCGCCGCCGGGCACGCGATGGATTTCCCTGGCGCTTTCAAGCAACTCGTAGCCAGCGCCGAATGCGGCGTGCAGCGCTTCCGCATCGTAGCGGGCGACGGGAAGCCCGCTGCAACGCTCTGGACCGTCTTCCGCGAAGGTGGCGACGATCACCTGCGCGTCCGGCTGTATGCAGGCATTCAAGCTATGCATGTAACGGACGCGTTCGGCAGGATCGACCAGGAAATGAAACACCGCGCGGTCGTGCCATAGCGCGTACCGTTTCGGCGTGACGAAGGCAAGCACGTCGTCCTCGATCCAGGTGATGCGATCCGCCGCCGCGCCCAGCCGCTCGCGCGATTGGCGCAGCGCGGCCGAAGCGATGTCCAGCACGGTGACATCGTCGTATCCCAGCCTCAACAGCTCGTCGGCGAGGGTGGAGGCTCCGCCGCCGACATCGATGACTGAGGCCTCCTTGGGCATGCCACTGCGCGCGATCATCGCCAGCGACATGTCGGGCCGGCGCTGGTACCAGCTCACCGCGTCGACGGTGCGGGAACGGTAGATTCTGTCCCAATGCGCTTGGCGGTTGCTCATGGCATCTCGGCCTTGGCCCCGGTGCGCCGGAAGTATCAACCCGGCGCGAGCAGCGCGTCGAGGTCTTCCTGGTCGAAGCTCAGCTTTTCGCGCGTGCCGCCGCCTTCCAGCACGGCCTCCGCCAGCTCAGCCTTGCGCGCCTTCAGTTCCTCGATGCGCTCTTCCACCGTACCCGCGGTAATCAGGCGGAACACGAACACCGGCTTGTCCTGGCCGATGCGGTGTGCGCGGTCGCTCGCCTGCGCCTCGGCAGCCGGGTTCCACCATGGGTCGTAGTGGATGACCGTATCGGCGGCGGTGAGGTTGAGACCGACGCCGCCGGCTTTCAGAGACAGCAAAAACAGCGGTACGTCGCCTTCCTGGAACTGGCGCACCGGCTCGGCGCGGTCGCGCGTTTCGCCGGTGAGCGTGACGTAAGGCACGCGATGACGGTCCAGCTCGTGCGCGATCAGCTTGAGCATTTCGGTGAACTGCGAGAACAGCAGCACCTTGCGGCCTTCGGCGAGCAAGGCCGGGAGCATGTCCATCAGCAGGTCGAACTTGGCCGAGTCGCGCACGCCGCGCGCGGCTTCCAGCTTGACCAGGCGAGGATCGCAGCAGACCTGGCGCAGCTTGAGCAGCGCATCGAGCACCACGATGCCGCTGTGCTGGATGCCGCGCTGCGCGATCACCTCGCGCAGCTCCTCGGCCAGCGACAGGCGCAGGCTCTCATACAGCTCGCGCTGGCGGCCTTCCAGCACCACGCGGCGGGTGATCTCGGTCTTGGGCGGGAGTTCGGAGGCCACCTGCGACTTGGTGCGGCGCAGGATGAACGGCGCGAGGCGGCGGTTGAGGCGGTCCTGGCACTCGGTGTCGTGCTGCTTCTCGATCGGCACGCGGTAGTGGCGCCGGAACGCGCCTTCGTCGCCGAGCAGGCCGGGCACGGCCAGGTCGACCTGCGACCAGAGTTCGCCCAGGTGATTCTCCAGCGGCGTGCCGGTGAGGCAGATGCAGCGCGGCGCGCGCAGGCTGAGCACGGCACGGCGCGCCTGAGTGCGCGGATTCTTCACCTGCTGGGCCTCGTCCAGCACGATCGCCGCGAACGGCTGCTTGCGCAGCGCGACCACGTCGCGCGGCAGCAGCGCATAGCTGGTCAGCACGATGTCCTGCGCCCCCAGCTGCGAGAAGTCGCCGCCGCGCTGCGGGCCATGCAGCGCGAGCACCTTCAGGGCCGGCGCGAAACGGGCGATCTCGGCCTGCCAGTTGGGGATCAGGCTGGTGGGCACCACGATCAGCGCCGGCAGAGTCAGCGCGCCGCGCTCCTTGAGCGCGAGCAGATGGGTGATCAGCTGCAGCGTCTTGCCCAGGCCCATATCGTCGGCCAACACGCCGCCGACACCGGCCTCGGCCAGTGCGTTGAGCCAGCGCAGGCCCTCGCGTTGATACGGGCGAAGCTCCACGGTCAGGCCTTCGGGCACCGCGTCGCTGGCACGCTCGGCCGCATCGCGCAGCCGCGCGGTGAAGCCGCGCAGTTGCTCGGGCGCTTCCAGCGCACCGCCCGCGGGCAGCGCTTCGACGATTTCTTCCAGGCGGCCCGCCTGCACGCGCGGGAGGTGCAGCTTCTTGCGCGGCTTCTCCAGGTATTCGGCCAGCGGCGCGAGCAGGCCGCGCAGCTCCTTCAGGCGCACCGGCACGCGGCGGCGTTCGTCCACCGGCGCATACCACACGGCATCTTCCGGCTCGTTGGGCGCGGGGCTGAGGTTGAGCTGGTGCTCGGCCAATGCCTGCGCCACCGCGGGCAGCAGATTGTGGCGCTTGCCTTCGAGCTCGATGCCGATTTCCAGGTCGAAGGCATGGTCGTCGGCGTCTTCCACTGCGTTGCCGTACCACTGCACCGGCCCTTCCAGCACCTCGAACGGGAAGCTGGGCGCGTATTCGAGCTGGAAGCCTTCGGCCTCCAGCTTCGGGCGCAGCGCCAGCCAGCGCGCCGGGGTGTTCACTTCGAGTGCGCCGGCATAGCCCTTGCCCGGGAACAGCCAGGCGTCTTCGGGGAGCGTGTCGGCCAGATCCCAGGGCAGGCCCTCGGTGTCCACGCCGGGCGTGAGGCCGGCGCGCTCGAGCTGCTCCATGGCGGTGAGTTCTTCCGCGCGGCGACGGGTGATTTCCACCAGGGTGCCATGGCGCACGCGCCGCACCAGCGGTTCGCCGCCGCGCCCCGGCAAGCGTTCGCCGGCGTAGTCGAACGCCAGGCGGGCGTACGCCAGCGGCGGCGTGCCGGCGGCGAGGCGCGCGTGGCGCGTGAGCGCGTGCAGCGTCAGCACCGGGCGCGGGGTCAGCTCGGCGCGGCGCAGTTCGTCGAACACCTGCGGCGCAGGAACGCGCTGGGCCAGGCGGCTTTCCGGGAGCGCATCGCGCAGGGCGCGGCTGTGCTCGTGCTTGAGCGGGGGCAGGTCGAGCCAATGCGTTTCTTCGGGCGGCGCTTCCAGATGGCCGACCTCGGCGCGTTCGGCGTCGAGATACCACAGGCCGTCGATGCGGACGAGGCGGTGATTGGCCGGTAGCGCGGGGAACAGGCGCTGGCTGCCGTCTTTCTCCAGGTGCCAATGCCAGTTGAGCAAATGCGCCTTGCCGCGCGAGAGCCGCAGTCCGGCGAGGCCGCCGAGAAAACAGGGAGCGGTGTCGAGGACTTCCGCCAGCAGCGCGTCCCCGACGTGCCCGGCCAGCCGCGCGTAGCTGCGACTCTTGCGCACCGTCTGCGGCAGGCCGAGCACGGTGGCGGCCAGGCGCTGCTCGTGCGGTTCCAGCGGAAGATGGGCCAGGTGGCGACTGTCCAGCGGCGAAGGACGCGCGAAACGGCCCTGCTCGGCCACGGTCAGCAGCACCGGCGCCACGTCCAGGCGGACGTAGGACGTGCCCTCTTCCGGAATCGCATCCAGGAAGAAGCCCAGCACGCCGCGCTCCTGCGGGCCGGCGGCGGCGCCGTCGTCCAGCAGGCGTTGCCAGACGGGCGGCAGCGGTTCCGCACTCTCCTCGCGGCGCTGCGGGATGGATTCGGCGAGGCGTTTCTCGTCGGTTTGCTGCATGCGCGTGCGGTCCGCCGGGGCGACCAAAAGACCGAGCTTAGCAAGGCCGATGTGCAGATGCGCGCCTCCGCGCCGTTTTTTTCGAACGGACGCGGAGACGGTGCAACAGGCCGATGTCAGGCGACCCCGAAGAGGCCCTGCGGGTATTCCGGCTTCTGTTCGCGGGACATCAGTGCGCGCAGGCCTTCGACCGGCGTGACCTCGCCGTGCAGCACGGCGCGCACGCCGCCGCTGATCGGCAGGTCCAGGCCGTGCTTGGCGGCCAGGCGAGCCACTTCGTCCGCGGTGACGACGCTTTCCACCACCTGGCCGATCTGGCGTACGGCCTCATCGATCGCCACGCCCTTGCCGAGGGCGAGGCCCAGGCGGCGATTGCGGGAAAGATCGCCGGTACAGGTGAGCACGAGGTCGCCCAGGCCGGACAGACCCATCAGGGTCTCGGGCCGGGCCCCGAGCGCGACGCCCAGGCGCAGCATTTCGTTCATGCCGCGCGTGATGAGGCCGGCGCGGGCATTGAGGCCCAGATCCATGCCATCGGCGACGCCGGTAGCCACGGCCAGGACGTTCTTCATGGCGCCGCCCAGTTCCGCGCCGAGCACGTCCCCGCCGGAGTAGGCGCGGAAGTTCGGTGCGTGCAGCATCGAGGCCAGTTGTTGCGCGAAGGCCTCGTCGTCGGAATGCACCGTGACGGCGCTGGGTAGCCCGAGCGCCACTTCCTTGGCGAAGGACGGCCCGGTGACCACCGCCGCGGCGCGGCCCGGTAGCTTTTCCGCCACCAGTTCGTGCAGGAAGCGGCCGGTGCCGGGCTCGAAGCCCTTGGTAGCCCAGGCGATCGCGGCGCCTGGCTCGAGCAGCGGCGCGATCTCGTCCAGCATGGACGCGAAGGCGTGGCTGGGGACCACGATCAGCACGACCCCGGCGCCGCGCAGGGCGGCGGCCAGGTCGCTCTCGAAACGCAGTTCGGCCGGCAGCTGGATGTCGGGCAGATAACGCTGGTTCTGCCGGGTTTCGGCCATCGCCGCCAGCGCATGGGAATCCCGGCCCCAGAGCCGGGTCGGGACGCCATTGCGCGCGGTCAGGGCGGCCAGCGCCGTTCCCCACGAGCCGGCGCCCAGGACCGCCAGGGTCGGACGTTCAGCCATGGGGGAGACTCAGCTGTTGAGGGCCGGGATCTCGTCGCCGCCGGCGATGCGGCGCTGCTGTTCGGCGTAGAGCGCGTCGAAGTTGATCGGCTGCAGGAGGAACGGCGGGAAGCCGCCTTCCATCACCAGCGAGGAGATCACCTGGCGCGCATACGGGAACAGCAGGTTCGGGCAGTAGCTGCCGATGATGCCGGCATGGTCGGCTTCCGAGAAACCGGACACGCCGAACACGCCGGCCTGCTTCACTTCGGCCAGGTAGGCGGTGCGCTCGCCGAGCGTGCAGGTGAGGGTGAGGCTGAGCACCACTTCGTACAGGTCGTTGCCCAGCTCGGTGGCCTGCTGGCCCAGGTTCAGCTGGACCTGCGGCTGCTGGTCGGTCTCGCCGATCTCCTGGAAGATGTGCGGGGCGTTCGGCGCTTCGAACGATACGTCCTTCACGTAGATCTTCTGCAGCACCAGCTGCGGCTGGCCGGCCTGGCCGTTGGCGTTGACGTCTGCCATGTCGAAACCCCTCACTCGGAATGCGGAAACGGACAAAGAGGCCGATTGTTCCATACATCCCCGCCGGTCGCCATGACGGCATGGACGGCGGAGCGGCTCCGCGGCGGCCGCTGGCAACGGGTACGCGCCTCCGTGACGCCGCGGCCCGGATTGCTCAAAACTTGCGCAACCATGCGGTTTCCTGGGAGAATGCGCGGCTCGGCCATGCCGGCCCGGTCTCCCGGGCACGTCCGCGACGCGATGCGGACCTCACGGCAGCCCCCGACAGCACCACCCTCCAGCATCGCGTGGCGCAAGGCGCCGCTGGGCCGATGTCGCCCTGGCCAACGGGCGGTAAATGAATCTACGGAGGTCATCATGGCCCGTGTATGCCAAGTCACCGGAAAGGGTGTGCGGACCGGCAACAACGTCTCGCATGCCAACAACAAGACCCGTCGCCGTTGGTTGCCGAACCTGCACGAGCGCCGCTTCTGGGTCGCCAGCGAGAACCGCTGGGTGAAACTGCGCGTCTCCAACCAGGCGCTGCGCACCATCGACAAGAAGGGCATCGAGGCCGTGATCGCCGACCTGCGTGCCCGCGGCGAGAAGATCTGAGGAGCCCTAAGCCATGTCCAAGAGCAAGAGCGACAAGATCCGCCTGATCTCCTCGGCCGGCACCGGCCACTTCTACACCACGCAGAAGAACAAGAAGAACACGCCGGACAAATTCGAGTTCAAGAAGTACGACCCAGTTGTCCGCAAGCACGTGATCTACAAGGAAGGCAAGATCAAGTAATTGATCTGCTCTCCAAAAAACCCGCCTTCGTGGCGGGTTTTTTTTCGTTCGGGTGTCGAGGTGTTTGGGTGACATCTGGCCGTTCGCGCGGAAGACGTTGCGGCCAGCACCTTCCAATAGTCGACACCGATCGCGGCGGACGAACGGGCGATAGAGCGAACGCAGGCTGCGCAAAAGCTTCGCTCACCCCTCCACCTCCAACCAGCCGCGATAGCTGACCAGCCGCCCCACCAGCGGCAATCGCGTGTCGATGTGGAAAAGGTAGCGTCCGTGCTCCGCCATGCTGCGCGAAAACACGCTGCCGAACACCGCGCGCGGCAGACGCACGCCCAGCAGGCGGCCTTCGCACAGCACCCAGTCGATCGAATCGTCCACGCGACGTAGCTCGAAAGAGAAGGCTACCGGCCCCAGGCGCTCGCACAGGCGGCCACTTTCTCCGTTCGCGTCCAGCGTCGAACGCATGCGACGACTCGCGAAATGGCGCGTCCAGATTTCACGTGATCCTGCGCGCTCGATGGTCAGCGTGATCGCCTGCGCCGGACCCGGCTCCGGCTCCGGCTCCGGCAAGCCCAGCACGCGCCGCAGCACGCGCGCGAAGAGATGCTCCGCACCATCCACCTGCGCCTGCCCGTGCGCACGCAGCGACGCCGTTCCGCCATGCATGCGCCGGACCGGCTCGGCCAGCCGCGACCATTCGACGGGACCGATCAACGAGGGGAAGAGCGCCGGGGGCGACATGCCGCGCTCATGGGTGGGTCCGGCGTGGCGGACAAGCCACGCTCGGGCACCGCCGTCGCAAAAGAAAAACCCGCCGGAAGGCGGGCTTTTCGAAGCGGTTGCCGGCTCGAATCAAGCCGCACTGACCGCGTAAGTCTTCAGCCGCTGCGCGAAGTCCTGCAGCACGCGGATACCGCTCTGCTCGGCTTCGGCAATCCACTGCTGCAGGCCCTTGAGGGTCTGCTCGGCGCCGCGCTGTTCCATCAGCTCCGCCAGGCGGGTGCGGAAGTCGCACACCACGCGCAAGGTCGGGCGCTTGGCCAGTGCGGCCTGCAGGCGCTCGCGGCCTTCGTTGTCCAGCCAGCGGCCGCCGTCGGCGAGGGCGCGGCGCATGCGGCGCGGCATGGCCTTGAGGCTCTCGCCGGCATGCTGGGCCTCGTCGCGCAGGGTCGGCACGATCACGCCACGGTAGAAGTCGGTCATGGCCTGGAAGCGGTGCGTGAGCACGGCCTTCAGGGTTTCGGCATCGGGCAGGTGCACGTTCGGGCGCACGTCCAGGGTCGGCGCCACGCGCAGCACCTTGGCCAAGCCCACCGCGCGCAGGCCGCAGATCACGGCCCAGCCGATGTCGAACTCCCACTTGCGCAGCGCGAACTTAGCCGAGCTCGGGAAGGCGTGGTGGTTGTTGTGCAGCTCTTCGCCGCCGATCCACACGCCCCACGGCGACAGGTTCGTCGCGGTGTCGGCGCTCTCGAAGTTGCGATAGCCCCACCAATGGCCGATGCCGTTGACGAAGCCGGCGGCCCAGAACGGAATCCAGATCATCTGCACAGCCCAGATCGCCGCACCGATCACGCCGAACAGCGCCAGGTTGATGATCAGCATCAGCGACGGACCCCAGTACGGATGGCCGCCGAACAGCTTGCGCTCGAACCAGTCGTCCGGCGTGCCGCGGCCGTACTTCTCGAGGTCGGCCTTGTTGTAGCTGGCCTCGCGGTACAGCGACACGCCGTCCCAGAACACCTTCTTGATGCCGTAGATCTGCGGGCTATGCGGGTCTTCCTCGGTCTCGACCTTGGCGTGGTGCTTGCGGTGCACCGCCACCCACTCCTTCACCACCATGCCGGTGGTGAGCCAGCCCCAGAAGCGGAAGAAGTTGGCGAGCGCGGGATGGAAGTCCACGCCGCGATGGGTCTGGCTGCGATGCAGATACAGCGTCACCGTGAAAATGGTGAGCTGCGTCATGACCAGCAGGTAGACCAGCATGGCAACCCAGCCGGCCCCGGTGAGGCCGTTGGACAGGAAGTTCAGCACTGCATCGAGCATGGGAAACACTCAGTAGGGTGAAAAGTCAGTCTAATCGAGGGTTTCCGTACCCACCAGCATGGGAAACCGCGTTCGCCGACGGCGTCGCGGAACGTGTCTTGGCGCACAAGAAAACGGTCCCCCACAGTTGTTTAAACAGTGGGGGCACCGTGACAATCATGCAATGACTCTGCCACACCCCCTGTTAAAGCTTGATCAGGTCCAGCGCCATCGTGCCGGACGCCCTGCCGTGGAGCGTCTCAGCCTGGTGCTGGACAGGGGGGAAATCCTTGGCCTGCTTGGCGTCAACGGGGCCGGCAAGTCCACCACGTTGGCGATGATCGCGGGCGCGCTTCGGCCCGACGAGGGCTTGATCGAGCTGGATGGCCAGGATTTTTCAGAATCGCCTGAGCTCGCCCGGCAGCTCATCGGCTGGCTGCCGGAACGTGCCCCGCATTGGCCGGAACTGACGGTCTTGGAACATCTGCAGGCGCATGGTCGCCTGCGCGGCCTGCATGGAAGCGCACTCAAGCAGGCTTGCGACCGCACGGTCGAACGGCTGGAACTCGGCCCGCTGCTGCGCCGCCTTGCCGGCGTGCTGTCCCAAGGCCAGCGCCAACGGCTGGGACTGGCTTGCGCACTTCTGCACAGACCCGCGCTACTGGTCCTGGATGAGCCCGCCAATGCGCTCGATCCTGTGCAGGTGTCGGCCCTGCGCACGGTGATCCGGGAGGAAGCCGCCGCCGGTGCGGCGGTCATCCTTTCCACGCACCTGCTCGCCGAGACGACAGCCGTATGCGATCGCGTGGCGATCCTGCACGAAGGCCGCCTGCGTCACGATGCCGCGCTCGGCGGCGATCACCAGGCGCTCGAAAAGACCTTCTTCGACATCGCCATGAACGGACGGGACAAGGCCGCATGAGTTCGATTTTCTCGGTCGCCCGCCTGGAGCTGCGTCGCCTGCTCGTGCGCCCGCTGGCGTGGGTGCTGGCCGCGCTTTCGCTGGCCCAGCTCGCCTGGCGGTTCGTCCTGCTACTAGGCAGTTTTCTCGACAACCAGGTGAAGCTCGCGGGCATGCCGGGCGGCCCGGGCTATACGGATCTGGTCGGCGTGCCGCTGCTGGGCAGCACATTGACCATGGGCATGCTTCCATTCGGACTGACCGAGCTGGCGCTGCTGATCGTGCCGCTGATCACCATGTCGACCCTGGCCGGCGACCGCGCGAACGGCACCTTGCCGCTGCTGTCGGCGACGGGTACCTCGCCGTCGGCCATCGTGCTCGGCAAATACCTGGCGGTGCTGCTGTGGCTGATGGCCTGGCTGGCACTCACCGTCGCCATGCCGCTGAGCCTGGCGCACGGCACGCATCTGGACTGGGGCAAGTTCGGCGCGGCGGTGCTGGGGCTGGCACTCACGCTCGCCGCGCTGGGCGCGATCGGTATCGCGTGCTCCTCGTTCGCCTCGCTGCCCGCGGTGGCCGCCACCGCTAGCCTGATGCTCGGCCTGGCGCTGTTCACCGCCAACCTCGCCGCGCAGAAGGCAGGCATCGGCAACGGCTTCTGGAACTGGCTGTCGCTGAGCACGCACTTGGAGGCGTTGCTGCGCGGCCTGGTATCGAGCGCCGATGTGATCTGGTTCTTACTGGTGATCGCCCTGGCCCTGGCCCTGGCGGTTCGCCGGCTGTCCACCGACAAGGAGCGCGGCTGATGCGCGGTTTCAGACGTCTGGACGGCTGGCTGTTCGCCGCAGTCCTGTTCGCCGCCGCAGGCGCGATCGGCTATCTCACCTACCGGCATGACCTGGTGGCCGATTGGAGCCACGAAGGCCGCTCCAGCCTCTCGCCTGAAAGCCGCGCCGTGCTCGATACGCTGCATGGCCCGGTGGAGATCGTCAGCTACGCCAACCCGCAGGGCGACCTCCGCCAGACCGTGAGCGCATTCATGGAGCGCTACCAGCGCTTCAAGCGCGACCTCACGGTGCGCTTCATCGATCCCCAGCAAGACCCGGCAAAGATGCGCGAGCTGGGCATCACCGTCGACGGCGCCCTGATCCTGCATTACCAGAATCGCGAAGAGCGCTTGGACGAGCTGTCCGAGCGCAGCCTCACCAACGCGCTGGAACGCCTCGCACGCGGCGGCGAGCGGCTCGTGGCCTTCGTCACCGGCGATGGCGAACGCCGCGCGGACGGCAAGGCCAACGCGGACGTCAGTACGTTCATGGCGCAGCTGGAAAACCGCGGCATGCGCGCCGTGCCGCTCAACTTCTCCCAGGTCACCGCGGTACCGCAGCACACGGACCTCGTCGTGCTCGCCAGCCCCACCCTCGCCTTGCCGCAAGGAGCGGTCAAGGCGCTCACCGATTACGTCGCCGGTGGCGGCAACCTGCTGTGGCTGACCGAGCCGGCCAACGAGGACCTCGGCCTGCAACCGCTCGCCGATGCGCTCGGCATGCACATCCTGCCCGGCGTGCTGGTCGACGGGCAAGGCGCGGCGCTCGGGCTGAAGGATCCGCGCATGATCACGCTGGGCGATTACCCCCCGCATGCGATCACGCGCGGCCTCACGCTCACCACGCTGTTTCCGCAGGTATCCGCGCTGGCGCTGTCGCGCAAAGGCGATTGGGAAGTGAAACCCTTCCTGCGCTCCTCGGCGCAGAGCTGGACGGAATTCCAGCCCATCGACAATGCGCAGGCGTCGAATATCCGCTACGACGCCGACGCCGGGGAGCTGAAAGGCCCGCTCGATTTCGGCCTGGCCTTCACCCGGCTGTCGCCCAGCCCGGACAAGAGCGAACAGCGCGTCGCCGTGATCGGCGACGGCGATTTCCTTTCGAATACGTTCCTCGGCAACGGCGGCAATCGCGCGCTGGGCGAACGGGTGTTCGACTGGGTGCTCGGCGACGACGCGCTGGTCAACCTGCCCCCGCGCGGCGCACCGGACCGGGCGCTGCAGATCAGCCAGGGGCAACTGAACGCGGTGACCTTCGGCTTCCTCATCGGGCTCCCGGTCGTGCTGCTTGCGCTCGGCGGCCTGATTGCATGGCGCCGGCGCCGGGCATGAAGCGGGGCGCGCATCGCCGCTGGTGGCCGCTCGCGTTGGCGGCGCTGCTGATCGCAGCGGCCGGCTGGCAATGGCGCAGCGACCGGCAGGCCGAAACCGGCACGCTGCTCGGGCTCGACCCGACGTCGATCCAGCGCATCGACCTGGCCTGGGACGGCGGCGCGGCGGAGCATTACGTTCAGCGCGACGGGCACTGGATGGCCGTGAACGGCACGACACTCCCGATCGACGAAGGCCGTCTCGCCGATCTGGCGAACACCGCCGCGGCGCCCGTGCAGAGCTGGCGCCCCGTCGCCGATTTCGAGCCGGCCAAAATCGGCCTGGCACCGCCGTCAGTGGTGCTGACCTTGGACGGTCATGTGCTGGCATTCGGCGAGGCTGCAGTCACCGGACCGCTGCGCTACGTGCGCGCCGGGGACCGCGTCGCTCTCGTGTCGGTACGCTTCACGCCCCGCCCGCTCAAGGCCGTCGCCGCCGACACGCACTGATCCGCCGGCGGCTGCGTATGATGCGGGGCACCTTGCATGCCTCGGAGCCCTCCCCATATTCGAGGCATTCCCGTCACCCTCTGGGAGCACCCCGCATGAGTCGTCCCCCGCTCGAGCAACCCGTCATCGGCGTCGTCGGCATGGCAGTCATGGGCCGCAACCTCGCGCTCAACATCGAGAGCCGCGGCCATACCGTCGCCATCTACAACCGCAGCCGCGAGAAGACCGACGAGGTCATGGCCGAGCACGCCGACCGGCGGCTGGTCCCCACCTATTCCATGCAGGCGTTCGTCGATGCACTGCAGAAGCCGCGCCGCATCCTGCTGATGGTCAAGGCCGGCGATGCCACCGATGCGACCATCGCCGAACTCAAGCCGCTGCTCGACAAGGGCGACGTGCTGATCGATGGCGGCAACACGTTCTTCCAGGACACTATCCGCCGCGAACGCGAGCTGAGCGCCGCAGGGCTGCACTTCATCGGCACTGGCGTCTCCGGCGGCGAGGAAGGCGCGCTGCGCGGCCCCTCGATCATGCCCGGCGGCCCGCACGACGCGTATGACCTGGTCGCACCGGTGCTTACCGAGATCGCCGCCCGCGCCCCCGATGGCGAGCCCTGCGTCGCTTACATGGGCCCGAATGGCGCCGGGCACTACGTGAAGATGGTGCACAACGGCATCGAGTACGGCGACATGCAGCTGATCGCCGAAAGCTATGCCGTACTGAAGCAGGTGCTTGGCCTCTCCAACGAGGAGCTGGACAAGGTATACGCCGACTGGAACCAGGGCGAACTGGACAGCTATCTGATCGCCATCACTGCCGACATCTTCGGCAAGAAGGACCCGGATACCGGCAAGGACATGGTCGACATCATTCTCGACCGCGCCGCCCAGAAGGGCACCGGCAAATGGACCAGCCAGAGCGCACTGGATCTCGGCGTCCCGCTGCCGCTCATCACCGAATCCGTCTTCGCGCGCCTGCTGTCGGCATTGAAGGACGAACGAGTGGCGGCCAGTAAGCAATTGACCGGCCCGGTGCCGAAGCAGTTCGAAGGTAACCGCGCGGCCTTCATCGAATCGGTGCGGCGCGCGCTTTACCTCAGCAAGATCGTCTCGTATGCGCAGGGCTTCGCGCAGCTGCGTGCCGCGTCCGACGAGTACAAGTGGAACCTCCCCTACGGCACCATCGCGAAGATCTTCCGCGCCGGCTGCATCATCCGCGCACGCTTCCTGCAGAAGATCACCGATGCCTATGCGCACGATGCTGCGCTGGCCAATCTGTTGCTGGACCCTTACTTCCGCGACATCGCTACGCAGTACCAGCAGGCGCTGCGCGACGTCGTCGCCGCGGCGGTGCAAGCTGGCGTGGCGGTACCGGGCTTCGCCTCGGCCATCGCTTACTACGACAGCTACCGCGCCGAACGACTCCCGGCGAACCTGGTGCAGGCCCAGCGCGACTATTTCGGCGCGCACACCTTCGAGCGCATCGACCGGCCCGGCAGCTTCCATGCCGACTGGTCGTAAGCGGCTCGCCACGTTGATCGAGCTGGCCTTTCCACGTGCCTGAACTGCCCGAAGTCGAAACCACCCGCCGGGGTATCGCGCCTCATCTGATCGGCCGCCGCGTCACCGCGGTCACGCTACGGCGGCCCGATCTTCGCTGGCCGATTCCGCCGGAGATCCGCGAGCTCCTTCCCGGGCAGCGCATCGAAGACGTGGAGCGGCGCGCCAAGTACCTGCTGCTGCATACGCAGGCCGGCAGCGCGTTACTGCATCTGGGCATGACCGGCGTGTTGCGCGTGCTGCCGCCGGATGCACTGGTCGGCAAGCACGACCACGTGGATATCGCACTCGAAGCCACCACTATGGAAGGGCCGCGCGTGCTGCGGTTCACCGACGCACGCCGCTTTGGCTGCCTGCTGTGGCAATCGCCGGGAACCACGCACGAGCTCCTCGACGCGCTCGGCCCGGAGCCGCTCACCGACGACTTCGATGGCGACCTGCTGTGGCGCCTGTCGCGCGGACGCACTGCGGCCGTGAAGCTGTTCCTGATGGACAACGCCGTCGTCGTCGGCGTCGGCAACATCTACGCGAGCGAAGCGTTGTTTGCCGCGGGCATCGACCCGCGCCGGCCAGCCGGCACGGTGTCGCGTGCGCGTTATGCGCGCCTGGCCGCCGAAGTGAAACGCATCCTGGCCTGGGCGATCGAGCGCGGCGGCACCACGCTGCGCGATTTCATCAATCCGGATGGCATGCCCGGCTACTTCGTGCGAGAGCTGATGGCGTACGGGCGGGAAGGCGAGCCCTGCAAGGTTTGTGGCACGCCGATCCGGCAGGCCGTGCTCGGGCAACGCTCGACGTTCTGGTGTCCTCGTTGCCAGAAATAAGCGCTGTCGCGCTTCGATAAGACCCAGGGTGCGCCGCCGTACTCGGCGGCGCCTGGGCGGCCATGCCCGGTCAGGCCGGCCAGCGAAACTCGACGAAGGTGTTGTAGAACGGCGCCTCGTCCTCGTTGCCGCCGAGCTTGGCCACGAAACCGTCCATGCCGTCGGCCTGCAGCGGCTGGCCGTCCTGGAACGACGCACCGAGCGCCTGCATCTCGGCCAGCCGCTCGCACAGCATGCCCGCGCGATCGGTCTGCCCATCGGGCACATGGCGAAGGCTTATGTCAGGACGGCCGAACTTGCGCATGCCCCGGGTGCGGACCCAGTGGCCGTCGCCATCCTCCTCGTCATCGCACAGGATCAGTAGGTGGTTGCGGATCGGCGCGCCGTCGCGCACCAGATAGTGGCGACGCCAGGTCTCCGCGTCGAACAGCGTGACGATCTGCGGATCGAGCACCGCCACGCCGCCGATGTCTAGCAGGCCCGCGATCACGCCGAGGGTGTCGCGCAGATAGCCGATGTCGCCCTGATCGTCGATGGCCCCGCGCAGGATCATCACCTGCGGCGCATCCACCGCGGCGCGATACGCGTCCGGCGCCTCGTCCTTGAACAACCGGCCCAGCTCGCCGCGGAGCGGATAGCCGTCCCATTGGCGCAGCGTCGCGTGATGGTGATTGGTCACCTCGATGCCACGCGGCAGGCCGTCGCTGCCATAGGGCGCGGACGGCACGCGTACGTTCTCGAAATGGCCGAACACGTAAAAGTGCAGGTAGATCTTCTCGCCGCCGGGACGCCAGTGCGGGCGCTGCCAGGCGGGGATGCGGATCGGGGTGGCCATGCGTTGGATTCCTTGAGGTGGCCGGCGGGCACGGGGCCTTCCGGAGGCGCGGCGCACCGCACCGGGTGGATCAGGGTTCGCCCAGCGGCAATACGGGCTGCTGCAGTTCGATGCGGCCGCGGCCCTCGGTGATCTTCTTGAACTCGGCGCGGCTCACCGAGACATAGCGGTCGTTGCCGCCGATCTCAACCTGCGGACCTTCGGTGACTGCACGGCCGTGCTCGTCCACGCGCACGACCATGGTGGCCTTGCGGCCGGTGTGGCAGATGGTCTTGATCTCTTCCAGGTTATCGGCCCAGGCCAGCAGGTAGCGGCTGCCTTCGAACAATTCGCCGCGGAAATCCGTGCGCAAGCCATAGGCCAGTACCGGAATATTGAGGCGGTCCACCACGTCGCTGGCCTGCCACACCTGCGCCCGGGTGAGGAACTGCGCCTCGTCCACGAAGACGCAGTGCAGAGGGCCGCGCGCGGCGATGTCCGCCTCGATCATCGCGAAGAGGTCTTCTTCCCGGCCGAAACGGCGGCCATTCGCCTTCAGCCCGATGCGCGAAGCCACGACGCCCTCGCCGAAACGGTCGTCCAGCGACGGCGTAAGGATCACCGTGCGCATGCCGCGCTCGTGATAGTTGTACGCGCTCTGCAGCAGCGTGGTGGTCTTACCGGCGTTCATCGCCGAGTAGTAGAAGTAGAGCTTGGCCATGCGCGCGTACGAAGAAGATGCCGGCACGCATGGTAACGCGCGCCACGCCCGGGTTGGCATCCGGCTGCCGCAGGAGCGGCGGCCGGGTGATCCTCGGCAGGTTTACTGCCGTGCGGCCTGCGCGGGCACGCCGTGATTGAGCGCCAGCCCCTTGAGCACGTTCAGCGCCTGGGAAAGCGCATAGTCCTGGGTGGCCAGCTTGGCGTTCTCGGCGCTGCCGTCGTTGTCGAGGTCCTTGCGGTCTTTGCTGCCGTCCTCGTTGGCGAGATGGTTGCGCAGGTCGGCCTCGGAACCGATCAGGGTGGCCGGGCTGTCGGTCTTGTTCACGGCCAGGTCGGCGAGCGCGATGTCCGGCTTGATGCCCTCGGCCTGGATCGACGTCCCGTTGGGCGTGTAATAGCGCGCCGTGGTGATCTTCACCGCGTGCTCGGCATCCAGCGGCAGCACGGTCTGCACCACGCCCTTGCCGAAGGTCCGGCGACCGATGATCAAGGCCCGATGGTTGTCCTTCAGCGCCCCCGAAACGATCTCGGCCGCCGACGCGGTGCCGTTGTCCACCAGCACGACCATGGGGGCGCCCTTGAGCAGGTCGCCGGCATGGGCCGAGAAGCTGAGGTTGGCGTCCTGCAGGCGGCCACGCGTGGTGACGATGGTGCCGCTGTCGAGGAAGGCATCGCTCACGCCGACGGCGGCGGTGAGCAGGCCGCCGGGGTTCGAGCGCAGGTCCAGCACGGCGCCGTGCTGCTGGCCGTTCTTCTTGATCAGCTCGTCGAGCTTCTTCTCGAGGTCCGGTGCGGTGTCCTCCTGGAACTGGCTCAGGCGGATATATGCATAGCCGGGCTCCAGTTCGCGCACCTTCACACTGGTGACGGAGATGCGCTCGCGCACCAGCGTCATGTCCACGGGCTTGTCGCTTTTTTCGTGCAGGATGGACAGTGTGATCTTGCTGCCCGGATCGCCGCGCAGCTTCTTGAACATGTCGTCGATGTTCTCCGGGTCCACCGCGGTGCCGTCGACCTTCACGATGATGTCGCCGGGCTTGATGCCGGCGCGCGAGGCAGGCGTATCGTCGATCGGCGCGACGATGCGCAACGACCCGTCCACCTGCAGCACTTCGATGCCGAGGCCACCGTACTGACCCGTGGTGTCTTCGCTCAGTTCGGCGAGACCTTCCTTGTCCAGGTACTCGCTATGCGGATCCAGCCCGGCAAGCATGCCGCTGATGGCGGCCTTCATCATGGTCTTGTTGTCGACCTTCTCGACATAAGCCTGCCGCACCATCTCATAGACGCGGCTGAAGTTGCGGATGTCGTCCATGTCGACTGCGTCGGACGCCGCGCTCGACGCGGCCTTCGCCGGCTCCGCGGCGGGCTTGGCAGGGCCCTTCGCGGGCGTGGCCTGCAGCGGCAGCGCGGGGGCCGCCAGCAGCAGCGCGATAAGGCTCAGGGAGGAAAACCGCATGAACTTGCTCCGGGGAAACAGGGGGCGCGCCGGCCTGCGGGGCGGCGCCTGGCCGCTTGGACCGCCGCGACGCGCCGGAATTCAACCAAGGCTAGCCTGCTGCGACGCGTGCGCGGCGTCAACGCTGGCGCGCGAGCCAGCTGCGCGGATCCACCGGCTTGTTGTTCTGGCGCAACTCGAAGTACACGCCGGTGTTCACGCCAGTGGGCGCCGCAGCGGTGCCGACCGCCTGGCCGGCCTCCACTTCGTCGCCCACGCCGCGCAGCAGGCTCTCGTTGTTGCCGTACATGCTGAGCCAGCCGCCGCCGTGGTTGAGGATCAGCAACATGCCGTAGCCGCGCAGGAAGGCAGCATAGACCACGCGTCCGCGGGCCACGGCGCGCACTTCGCTGCCGCCGGATGCCTTGATCAGCACGCCGTTGCCGTAGGTGTTGACCACGCCGTTGGCCGGCCAGGGCAGGTTGCCGCGGATGTTGGCGCTGCCCTTGCCCGGTGGGCCGCTGGGCGCGGCCGGGTTGGCCTTGGCCGCCTTGGCGGCCTCGCGCGCGGCGTCGTCGATGGCCTTCTGCAGCTTGTCGACCAGGGTATTGAGCGACTGGGCGTTTTGCTTGAGCTGCGCCAGCCGCTCGCCCTGATCCTTGTACTGGGCATCGGTCTGAGCGGCGAGCCGCGCCTGTTCGGCGCGCTGCTGTTCGAGCGTCTTGGCCTGTTGCTCGCGCTGCGCCTTGGCGGTCTGCAGGGCCTGCTGCTCGATGGATATGCGCGCTTCCAGGTCCTGCAGGCGAGCCAGGTCGCCCATCAGTTTCTGCACCCGCTGCACGCGGTCTTCCTGGAAGTACTTGGAATAGGTCAATGCACGCGCCACCCGGGCGATGTCCTCGTCGCCGAGCAGCAGGCGCAGGTCGGAACCACGGCCCAGCGTGTACGTCGCGCGGAGCAGGTCGGCGATCGCCGCGCGCTGGCCGTCGAGGTTCTTCTGCAGAGCGGCACGGTCCTGCTGCAACTTGTCCAGCTCGCGCTGCTTCGCCGCCAGGTCGGCATCGGTCTGGCGCACGGCTTTCGCCGCGCTGGCCAGCGCGTTCGCACGCTTGGCCAGTTCGGCATTGGCCGCGTCACGCTTGGTCGCGGTTTCGGCTTGCTCCTTGGCCAGCGCCTCCATCTTGCTGCGGACTTCGGCCAGTCGTTTCTGCGCGTCGGCCTGTTCGGCCTTGGTCTTGTCCTGCGCAGACGCGGGCGCGGCACAAAGCGCGAGCAGCGCCAGCAAAGCGGCACCGATCAGGCCGCGGGAACGACGGACAGAGCAGCGGATAGTGAGCATCGCGCGATTATGGAGGGGCGGGCTGAACGTGGCGAGAGGCTAGCCGGCGCGACGCCATACGCAAAAGCAGCGCCCCGCCCGCCACTACGACTTGCCGCTCACTCCTTCTCCCCTACCATCGCCGCCTTATCCCCAGGAAAGCGTCCATGCGATACAGGGACAAGGCACTCGGCACGGGCGCACTCCTGCTGTGCCTGGCCGGCGCAACGCAGGCGGCGGACACCACAGACTTGCCGCCGGTGCAGGTCAATGCGACCCGCCTGGCCATCCCGCCCTTCGAACTGCCCGCCTCGCTCAGCGTGGTCGCGGTGGCGGCGGGCGACAGCGGCAAGCCGGGGGTCAACCTGTCGGAGGCATTGATCGGCGTGCCCGGCGTACTGGCGCGCGACCGCCAGAACTATGCGCAGGACGAACAGATTTCCCTGCGTGGATTCGGGTCGCGCGCCACCTTCGGCGTGCGCGGTGTGCGGCTGTACGCGGATGGCATCCCCGCCACCATGCCGGACGGCCAGGGCCAGGTCTCGCATTTCAGCCTGGACGCGGCGGACCGCGTGGAAGTGCTGCGCGGTCCTTTCTCGGCGCTTTATGGCAATGCCTCCGGCGGCGTGGTGCAGATCTGGAGCGCCGAGGGCACCGATCCACCGGTCACCCGCATCGGCCTGTTCGGGGGCAGCAACGGCACGGCGCGGGTCGGCGCGTCCACGCGCGGCCGGCAAGGCGGCTTCGACTACAACCTCGCGCTGTCCCACTTCCAGACCGCCGGCTACCGCGACCACAGCAGGGCCCGCCGGGAATCCGGCAATGCGCGCCTGGGCTTCGACCTGGGGCGCGGCGGGCATCTCACCCTGGTGTTCAACACGGTGGCCCTGCCGCAGGCACGCGATCCCCTGGGGCTCACGCGCGCCCAGGTCGCTGCCGATCCGCGCCAGGCCACGGTCGCCGCGTACCAGTTCGACACGCGCAAGAGCGTGCACCAGGCGCAGGGCGGCGGCGTCTACGAACTGGCTCCGGATGCCGACACGCAGTGGCGCGTGATGGCGTATTACGGGGAGCGCGGCGTGCAGCAGATGTTGTCGGTGCCGGTGGCCGCGCAAAGAAATCCGCTCAACTCCGGCGGCGTGGTGGATCTGGATACCTCCTACGGCGGAATGGATGCCCGCTGGACGCGCCGGGCCGAACTGGCCGGCCGGCCGCTGGAGGCGGTACTTGGCGTGAGCTACGACGATCAGCGCCAGCACCGCCGGGGCTACGAGAATTTTGTCGGCAACGTGCTGGGCGTCGCGGGCCGGCTGCGCCGCGACGAGGACGACCGGGTCAGGAACGTCGATCCGTACGCGCAGCTCTATTGGCGCTTCGCCGAGCGCGGGTCGCTCCTGGCCGGCATGCGCCATAGTGAGGTGCGCTTCCGGGCGCAGGATCACTACGTGGTCCCCGGCAATCCGGACGACAGCGGCAGCGTCAGCTATGGCGCGACCACGCCCGTGCTGGGCCTGCAATACCGCCCGGCGGACCGGCTCCGCCTCTATGCCAGCTACGGCGAGGGTTTCGAGACCCCGACGTTCGCCGAACTGGGCTACCGCGCCGACGGCGGCGCCGGCCTGGCCTTCGACCTGCGCCCCGCACGCAGCCGGCAAGGCGAGCTGGGCGCCAAGTGGCGAGCGGGGGAAGACTGGTCGGCGGAAGCCGCATGGTTCCGGGCGGACACCCGCCATGAACTGGTGGTGGCCAGCAACAGCGGCGGCCGTTCCAGCTACCGCAACATCGGCCGCAGCCGTCGCCAGGGCGCCGAACTTTCGCTGCGTGGCGAACTGGGCGGCGGCTGGCGCCTGGCGTTCGGCGCAACACACGTGCAGGCGACGTTCCGCGAGGCGTTCCCCACGGGCACGCCGCCGGTCCGCGTCCGCTCTGGGACGCGCATTCCCGGGGTGCCGGAGAACTACGGCTCCCTGCGTATCGAACGCGGCGGCGCGCTGGGCTGGCGCATGGGCGTCGAGTGGCAGGGCGTCGGCGCGGTGACGGTGGACGATCGCGGCA
The DNA here is from genome assembly GCF_031954525.1 of Dyella sp. BiH032. Taxonomy (NCBI): domain Bacteria; kingdom Pseudomonadati; phylum Pseudomonadota; class Gammaproteobacteria; order Lysobacterales; family Rhodanobacteraceae; genus Dyella; species Dyella sp. BiH032. The sequence continues at coordinate 722,787 of NZ_CP134867.1, read as the reverse complement.
GCGAGCGAGCGCCCGGCTACGTACTGGCCGGGGCCGACGTGGGTTACGGCCTGACGCTGGGCGCCGCCCGGCTGCACCTGAGCGCGCGCGTGGACAACCTGTTCGATCGGCGCGCGATCGGCTCGGTGATCGTCAACGAGAGCAACGGCCGCTACTACGAACCGGCGCCGGGACGCACGGCCATGCTCGGTGCGCAACTGGAGTTCTAGCCACGCGCATGCCGCGGCTCAACGGGCTGGCGATGCCAACAGGGAGCGCAACGTATCGCCGAACGGTTCGTCGGCCAGCAGGCGAAAACCGGCGAACTCGAACGCCGGCGCAACCGTGCAGGTGACCAGGGTGTATCCACCCAGCGGCCGCGCCGCTTGCCAGGCGTGCGCGGGCACCACGCACGCCGGCGTGCCACCCTGCACCAACGGACCGAGCCGGTGGCGTTCCAGGCGGCGCTCCGCCGGGCGATAGATCAACAGCTCCAGCGGGTCACCTTCCGCGTAATGCCAGGCTTCCTCGGCATCGACCGCGTGCCACGCGCTGACCTCGCCGGCCGCGAGCAGGAAATGGATGGCGCTCAACGCGGGGCGCGCGCCATCTGCCGCGGCGGCGGTGTAGAAGCGCCGGTAGTGCCCGCCTTCCACGTGCGGCTGCAGGTCCAGGGCCGCGACCAGCTCCGCCGCGCGCCCGGTGGCCGGCACCTCAGCGCGCCTCGGCTTCCGCGCGCGGCTTGACCAGCCAGCGCACCGCCAGCAGGCCCAGCTCGTAGAGGAAGCACATCGGTACGGCCAGCATGATCATCGAGGTGATGTCCGGCGGCGTGATGAATGCGGCGATGGTGAAAGCACCGACGATGGCGTAGCGCCGGCCGTCGCGCAGCTGCTCCAGGGTGACCACGCCGATCGCGGCGAGGATCACCACCGCGACAGGCACCTCGAAGCACAAGCCGAAGGCGAAGAACATCAGCATGACGAAATCGAGGTAGTGCGTGATGTCCGTCATCATCTCCACGCCCTCCGGCGTCACCGCCGTGAGGAAGCGGAACGCCGCCGGCAGCACCAGGAAATAGGCGAACGCGCAGCCGATGTAGAACAGCGCCAGCGCCGCCACCAGCAGCGGCCGCGCCAGGCGCTTCTCGTGCCGGTACAGGCCCGGACTGACGAAGGCCCACAGCTGGTAGAGGATCATCGGCATGCTGATGAACAGCGCCGCGTAGAACGCCAGCTTCAGGGGCGTCACGAACGGGCTGGCCACTTCGGTGGCAATCAGGTGCGCGCCCTGCGGCAGCCTCGCCACCAGCGGCGCGGCCAGCTCGGCGTACAGGTGGTTGGCGAACGGCACCAGCGCCATCAGCACGACGGCCACCGTCACGATGGCGCGCAGCAGGCGCGAGCGCAGCTCGATCAGATGGGAAAAGAGGCCTTCCTCGAGGCCTTCGGGTTCCTGCTCAGGCGCCGCCATGCGTTGGGTCCTTGGGGGGCGTCTCGGGTGCGGGCGCCGGTGCTTCACCGGCGATGGGACTCTGCGTGCCGGGTTCAGGGGCCGCGGCGGCAGGCGTCACGGTGGCGGGCCCGACCGTCTCGGCGCCGGCATCGCGCACCTTGCGCAACGTCGCGTCCAGTTCGGACTGGGCGGCCTGGGCGCGCTCCGCCGCCTCGCGGGCCTGGCGCTTGATCTCCTCGACCTGCAGCTCGCGCTCGACCTCGGCGCGCACGCTGTCCCACCCGCTGCGCACCCGGCGCAGCAGGGCGCCAGCGGTGCGCGCGGCATGGGGCAGCTTTTCCGGGCCGAGCACGATCAGCGCGACGAGCGCAAGCAACACCAGCTTGCCGAAGCTGATCTCGATCATTGCCTGGGTTCCGCCCGGGTTTACTTGGCTTCGGTCTTGTCTTGCTGAGTCTGCGTGCTGCCGGCCGCCGGCGGCGGATCGGCCTGCAGGCGCTGGCCGTCCTTGGATTTGTCGCTCTCCTCGCCGCCGTCCAGGCCTTTCTTGAAGTCGCGCACGGCGCCGCCCAGGTCGGAACCGATGTTGCGCAGCTTCTTGGTGCCGAAGATCAGCACCACGACGACCAGCAGGATGATGAGGTGGGTCATGCTCATGAGAGGGGCCTCGAATGCGGATGAAGACCGGAAAACGTTCGCACGGTGGTGCGCCGGCCTTTCCGAATCAGCGCTGAGTGTACTCCTCCAGGCGGTCGCGGAAATCGACGACCTGGGCAGGAACGTTGGAGACGCCGCCCTCGAAGATGCGGCGGGGCGTGATGCCCTTGCCGTAGATCTCCTCATTCGCGTCGTAATCGATGCGCAAGGCGGAGCCATCCAGGGCCACGCCGGCGAACAGGCCGCGCGAGCGCGAGTACGAGTAGATCTCGGCCTTGAACTGGGCATCGGTGGAAGCGGTCGCCGTGCGGCCCACCGGACCGGCAGCCGCGGCGGCGTCGGCACCCAGGGTGAACTTGCCGTTGACGATGGAATCCACGCCGCGCTGGGTGCGGAACACCAGGATCACGTCGGTGGACGAGACGCCCGCCTGGAAGCCCACGCTGCCGCCCGTGAGGGACACGAAGCTGGGATTCGACCAGGTGCCGTCCGGCCCCTTCACCGAGATGAGGCCCTCGCCCCGGCGGCCGCCGAAGATGAAACCGGCCTTGATCATGTCGGGAATGACGGCGATCGCGTGGGCCTCTTTCAGCAAGTCGCCCGGGATCGACTTGTCCGGGGCTTCCATGATCTCGTTGAGCACGCGCACGGCATTCTTCGCGCGCACCAGCGGCGGGTCCTCGGCATGGACGGACATGGCCGGCAGCAGCAGGACCAGGGTGGCGAGCAGCAGACGGCGCAGCGGTGCTTTGAACATGGGTGACTCCTGTTGCGGGGTTCCTTCGGGGCGCCCCGCGACCTCCGGTCGCGTGGGGAGCCACATGGCTTGTGGCAGACTTCGGGGCCGCATTCGCCACGTCGCCACCATGCCTCGCAGCCACTATACCGGCCTGGCCGGGCTTTCCGATGACCGCCCCGTTAAAGCCGGCGTCCTGCTGGTGAACCTGGGCACACCCGAGGCAGCCACGCCACGGGCGGTGCGTCCTTACCTCGCCGAGTTCCTTGGCGATCCCCGCGTGATCGAGTATCCGCGCTGGCTGTGGTGGCTGATTCTGCACGGGGTGATCCTGCGCATCCGCCCGCGCCGCTCGGCCCACGCTTACCAGCGGGTGTGGACGCCCCAGGGCTCGCCGCTGCGCGTCGGCAGCGAAGCCCTGGCGGCTGCGTTGCAGGAGGAATTGGCGCGGCGCATGCCGGGGCCGGTCCAGGTCGCGCTGGCCATGCGCTACGGCCAGCCCTCCGTGAAATCGCAGATCGAACGGTTGCAGCGCGAGGGCGTGCGCCGCCTGCTGGTGCTGCCGCTCTATCCGCAGTACTCGGCCACTTCTACCGGCTCCGTACTGGACGCCGTGGCAGATAGCCTCAAGACGTTGCGTTGGCCGCCGGAGCTGCGCGTGGTCAACGACTACCACGACGATCCCGGCCACATCGACGCCCTGGCGCGGAGCATCGAGAACTGGTGGCAGGCCAACGGCCGCGGCGAACGGTTGCTGCTGTCCTTCCATGGCATTCCGGAACGCTACGTGCGTGCCGGCGATCCCTATCTCCTGCAATGCGGCGCCACGGCGCGCCTGCTGCGCGAGCGGCTGGGCCTGCAACCTTCCGAGTTGCTGGTGAGCTTCCAGTCGCGCGTAGGACGCGAGCCCTGGCTGCAGCCCTACACCGACGCGACCGTGCGGGAACTCGCGGCACAGGGCATCAAGCGTATCGACGTGGCCTGCCCGGGCTTCGCGGTGGACTGCCTGGAGACGCTCGAGGAGATCGCCATGCAGAACCGCGAGTTCTTCATCGAGGCCGGCGGCCAGGACCTCCGCTACATTCCCGCGCTCAACGACAGTCGCGGCCAGGTCGACAGCCTCGCCGGGCTGGCGCTGCGCCACATGCAAGGCTGGCCGGAGCGCGACGAGGCATGAGCGCGCCGGTCGAACGCGCGCTCGAACTGCCTCAGCTCACCTTGCGCGCGCTGACCTGGGGTGGCGACACCCTGCCGCCGCTGCTGGCCCTGCACGGCTGGCTGGACAACGCCGGCAGCTACGCCTACCTGGCACCGCGGCTCGCGGAGCGACGCCGCGTCATCGCCCTCGAACTGCCGGGACATGGGCATTCGGGCCATCTGCCGGCAGGCATGCACTATCACTTCGTGGACTACGTCCGCGGTGTGCTCGCCGCCGCGGACCAACTTGGCCTCGAACGCTTCGACCTGCTCGGCCACTCGCTGGGCGCCGGCATCGCGGCCCTGGTCGCCGCCGCCGCGCCGGCACGGATTCGCCGCCTGCTGCTGATCGAAGGGCTGGGGCCGCTGGGCGACGACGGCACGCGGACCTTGCAGCGATTCCGCGACGGCATCGAGCCGCCGGCCAACGGCAAGGGCCTGCGCGTCTTTCGCGACATCGACCAGGCCGTGGCCGCCCGCGCCATCGCCGGCGGCCTGCGCGCGGAGCTGGCGCGCCCGATCGTGGAACGGGGTCTTGCGGAAGTCGCCGATGGCTGGTGCTGGCGCAGCGATCCTCGCCTGACCCGCGTCTCGCCGCTGCGACTGGCCGAGGCACAGATCCACGCGCTGCTGCGCGGCATCGAGGCGCCCACCGCGCTGCTCCTGGCGCGGCCCGCCACTTCGTACCTGCCGAGCGAGCCGATGGCGCTCCGCGCCGCGTGCGTCGCCCACATCACCGTGAGCCACCTCGATGGCGGGCATCACCTCCAGCTGGAACACCCCGACGCCGTGGCCACTTGGGCGCTGAACCACCTCGACGCCCCCTGACCAACGGCACGCGGCGCGCCTTACCGCCTCCGTACACTGGCCTCATGCAACATCTCGGCCGCGCCAACTTCGGCTCTCCCCTGCACCGCCGCTCCGTCGGCGGCCTGCTCGTGACCGCCACTGCCTACGCGGGCAAAGGCGACTTGCCGATGCACGAACACGACGATGCCTATCTCTGCCTGGTCGCCGGCGGCGCCTATACGCAACATGCGTCCGCAGGAGAAACCGCGTGCGCGCCGGGCCTGCTGCTGGCGCATCCGCAGGGTCACCGCCACGCCAACCGGTTCTCGCCGCAGGGTGCGCGCTGCCTGAGCATCTTTCCGTCGGGCGCACTGGCCGAAGGCGTGGGGGTGCGTCGACTGCTGGGCGATTTTCGCGCCCTGCATCTGCCTGGGGCGACGCGCCTGCTCGCGCGCATCGAACGCGAACTGGCGGCGGAAGACGATGCCGCGGCGCTGGCCCTGCAGTCCGCGGTACTCGAACTGGTCGCGCTGGCCTGCCGCAACGAACCGGCGGAACGCCGCCCCGCATGGCTGGTGAAGGTGCTCGAACGGCTGCACGACGATCCGGCGGCCGACCTATCGCTGGCCGAACTGGGACAGCTGGCGGGTGTTCATCCGGCGCACTTGGCGCGGAGCTTCCAGCAGGCGCAAGGCATGTCGGTGGGCGATTACCGCCGGATGCTGCGCATCCGCCAGGCCTGCCATGCGCTGGCCGACCGCGCCCGTCCGATCGTCGAGATCGCGGCCGAGGCCGGGTTCGCGGACCAGAGTCATTTCGCGCGCGTGTTCAAGCGTGCGGTCGGCGAGACGCCGCGTGACTATCGGCATAAAACGCAACGCGCGTCCTGAAACCTCACGTCCGTCCTAGCCGGCGCCGTGAGCGCGGCGGCAGCATGCCGCCCACGCACGACGAGGAACGAACGCCATGATCCAGCCCCGCACCCTGCCCTTGCTGATCGCCGCCCTGCTGCTCCCCGCGCTGGCCTGCGCGGACGATGCCGACACCCTGTTGCGCGAGCTGCGCCAGGCCCACGGTGCCGACGCCCTGCACCGCCACGCCGCCATCGACGCCGAAGGCAGCCAGCAAGCCGACGGCCTCGAAGGCCGCTGGCAGCAGACCGTGGACCTGCGCGGCGGCCAGTACGCGACGCGGATGCGCAACGAGCTGTTCGCGGTCGCCGACGGCTATGACGCGAAGGGCCGCTGGCGCCAGGACAACACCGGCCTGGTCCATGACCTGAATTCGCCGGAAGCCAGGACAGTCGCCGCCAGCGAGAACTGGTTGCGCCGGCTCGGCTTCCTCGATGCAAACGATGGCACGCGCTATCGCCTGCTGCCGCAGGCCGACGAAGAAGGCCATCGGTTCGAGCGCCTCGAAGCGACGCCAACGGGCGGTCGCGCTGTGACCCTGTGGATCGACCCGGCGACGCACCGGCTGGATCACGCCACCTGGCAGAGCTCGTTCCTCCAGATCACCCAGCGCTATGGCGACTATCGCGCCGTCGATGGCGCGACGCTGCCGTTCCGCATCGTCGACAAGGCCACCACCGCGGCCGGCGGATCGGATAGCGAGAACGTCGCCACCGTCACCCGTTATCGCTGGATCGACGGCACGCCCGCCGGGCTCCTGCAGCGTCCGGACGGCAAGGTCCGCGATGTGACGATGGCCGGAGACGCCCGCCGCGCCACCGTGCCGATGCATCTCGAAGGCGGCTTCCTGCTCGTCGACGTCAGCATCGACGGCAAAGGCCCGCTGCCTTTCATTCTCGATACCGGCGGCCACGCGATCCTCACCGCAGACGCGGCGAATAAGCTCGGCTTCGAAACGCGCGGCGCGGGCGTCAGCACCGGCTCCGGCCCCGGATCGATGAGCACCGCATATACCCGCGTCGGGCACCTCGGGCTGGGTGCCGCGGATGTCCGCGATCTCACCTTCCTGGTGATGCCGTATCCGCATGAGTTCTACGAGCGCGGCGAAGGCCGCGAGCCGATCGCCGGCATCCTGGGCCTGGAGATTTTCGAACGCTTCGCGGTGACTTTCGATTACGACAAAGGCCAGCTGGTCCTGCAGCCCTACGACCATGGCGACGCACCTGCGGCCGAACGAGGCGAGCGACTTCCGCTGATGTTCACCGACGACATGCCGCTGGTCGATGCGAGCCTCGACGGCCGGCGCGGCACGTTTGGCATCGATACGGGCAACTCCGGGTTGACGCTGTTGTTTCCGCAGTGGGCCGCGCGCCAGGGCATCGCGGCGCGCTACAAAAAAGGCGCGCCATCGCCCACCGGCGGAGTCGGCGGCCTGTTCACCGCGCACTTCGCACATGCCACGAGCATGCAGTTGGGCGGACAGCGGCTGGACAACATCGTGGCCATGCTCACCCGTGCCGACGCGGGTGCCACGGGCAACCCCAGCGAGGCCGGCAACATCGGGCAGGACGTGCTGTCGCGCTTCAACGTGCATTTCGATTACCGGCGCGGCGAGATGGTGCTGCAACCGCGCGCCCAGCCGGCCGAACGGCAGTACGCGATGGCGGGCTTCCGCGCGGGCAAGTCCGCGGCGCAGACGGATCGCTACAAAGTCAACTGGGTGTTGCCCGGCGGCCCCGCGGCGGAAGCGGGACTGAAGGCGGGCGACTTCATCGTTGCGGTCAACGGCAAGCCGGCCAAAGCGATCGGCCTGGGCGAGCTGCGTAGTGCCAGCATGGGCCTTCCCGAAGCGACGCCGCTCGAATTGACCTTGGACAACGGCAAGGTGCTGAAGATGCGCCTGCGCGACGTGGCGCCGCGGTAAGCCTTCACGGGGCGCCAGCACGGAGCGGTGCGCATCCAACGAAAGCCGGGCGCGCCAGCCGGGATTCGTTCGCTCCGCCGGACTACAGCTCAGTTCGTCCGCTTGCGCCTGTCGTCGCGCGGGTACACCTCGATCGTGGCCGTCATGCCCGCCGCGATCAGGACGTCCGGGGGCAGGTGTTCGGTATCGATGGCGATACGCACCGGCACGCGCTGCGCCAGCCGCACCCAGTTGAACGTGGGATTCACGTCGGCGAGCAGGTCGCTGCCGGTGGGATTGTCGCGGTCGGTGATGCCGCGCGCGATGCCGGTGATCTGCCCCTTCAGGCGCGCACCGCCGGCCATGAGCCGGATGTTGACCGGGTCGCCCACGCGCAGGTGCGGCAGCTTGGTTTCCTCGAAATAGCCGTAGATGTAGTAGCTGTGGCTATCGATCAGCGCGAGCCGAGGCGACCCCGTGGAGGCATAGTCGCCGACGCGGATGTCGAGATTGGTCACGTAGCCGTCGACCGGCGCGCGCACTTCGGTGCGCTCCATATCGAGCTTGGCACGGTCCAGTGCCACCTGCGCCTGTTCCACCGCGGCCTCGGCCTGCTGGCGCGCGGCACTGGCCTGGCTGCCGCTAGCCTGCGCCTGTTGCCAGGTGGCGCGGGCGGCGTTGGCAGAAGACACCGCATCGGTGCGCACTTCCTGCGACACCACGTCGCCGAGTTGCTGGCGTCGCTCGGCCTGCCTGGAAAGCATGTCGTAGTCGGCCTTGCGCGCCGCGGCACTGGCCAAGGCCGCGTTGATATTGGCGCCGGCTGCGCGCGCGCTGGCTTCGGCGGCAGCGAGATTGGCCTGAGCCTGAGCCACGGCGTACTCGAAGCGAGACTTGTCGATGGTGAACAGCACGTCGCCCTTCTTCACCAACTGGTTGTCGATGACGGCAACACGGGTGACCAGTCCGGAGACGTCGGGTGCGATGCGCACGACTTCGGCGCGCACGCGGCCGTCGCGGGTCCACGGCGAGTACATGTAGTGACGCCACAGCGCGTGGCCGAGCAGCGCGGCCACGACGACGACCATGGCGGTTAGGGCGAAACGGAGCAGGGAGGCGATTTTCATGGACGTGACTCAGGGAAACAGCAGCAGCCCGGCGGCGCCGAACATGCATACGAAGAGGGCCAGCCGGAATAGCGGCGGATGCCAGACGAAGCGATAGAGGCCGAACCGGCCGACCAGGGTGTCGACCGCCCACAGCGCCAGCAGGCTGCCGAAGAAGACGAGGAGCAGACCAGGCACCAGCGCGTCGGCCAGGGCGATTTCGTTCGGGATGAGGTCATGCAGCATGGGGAGACTCCGTGCCCTGGCCGGCCTGGATGTACGGCGCCATGGCCGATTCGTCGTCGCGCAGCGCGCTGCGCAACAGGTAGAGATGGGTGAGCGCCGCCTGGCAGGTCGAAGGCGACTGGGCCAGGTGGTCGGTCGTGATGTCGATCGCGCGGGCCACCGCGGTATCGGCCCGCCGCCAGCATTCGGCGCGTGGCTGTGCGTAGAGCGCGCCGATCGCGTGCACCGCGTCCTGCACCGGACCGATCACGGAAAGAGGCATGCCGCTGCGCGCGATGTCCTGGCGCAGCTCGATCACGGCGCGGCCGCATTCGTGTACCGACAGCGCCCAGGCCAACAGGCTGCGCGATTCGTCGGTGTCCGGCCGGGTGTAGGTCACCACCTGCTGCACGAGGTCGCGATTGACGCTCTCGAAGCTGTAGAGCAACCCCGGCAATGGCGCATTCGCGGCCAGCACCACCTGGCGCCGCAGCTGCGCCAGCTGGCGCCGGCGCTGCCACGGCGAACCCGTCACCGCCGGCACGAAGACGAAGAACACCGCAGTCATGCCGATGCCGACGACCTGCGCGATGGCGTCGTTGAGGAACCGCGTGGGGTCGTACACCATCGGGTTCTTCAGCGCCAGGATGTACACGTAGCCCAGCGTGTAGCCGGCGCCGACGCCGGGCAGCGTGTGGTTGCGCGTAGTGAGGTACGGGCCGATCAGCAGGAACGGCAAAGTAGCGACGACCAGCATGGCGAAGCCGTCGCCGCCCGGCAGCGCATAGAAAGTGACGAAGTAACCGCCCACCATGCCGGCCACGTAGCCGGCGAGCGTATTGGTCACCGCGAGCATGGGGAAAGCCGAGGCCGCGAACAGGCCGCTGAAGATGGTGGCCAGCAGCATTGCGCTGGAGCCATAGCTCCAGCCGCTGCTCAGCCAGAACACGCTGAGCACCGACATAGTGAGGAAGGTACGCAGCACGCTGACCGACGCGCCCAGCACGTCGTTGCCGCGGCTGAAGCGCACGATCTCCACCGAGCCTTTCAGCTTGCCCTCGCGCAAGGAGGCTTCCAGCGCGGTGAAATCGCGCATTTCGCTACAGAAACGGCGCAGCAGGCCGGCGCCGGTATCGAACTCGAGCCAGGCGTCCGCCCGCAGCTCGGCGCGCAGGCGCGCGGCCAGGGGCGGCAGCACGTCCTCGCAAGCCTGCAGGCGCGGGGCGAGCACGGCCGGATCCTGCTGTTGAACGGGGTCCGGCGACAACGCCTCGCCGATCGGCGCGTACAGCGCGATCAGCGCAGCCGCCACATTGCCGCGGCCGCCGCGCTGCAGGCGATTGATCAAGTGATGGGCCGACTGGAAGCTGGTCGACGCGGACATGTAGCGCTGGTTGAGCAACCGCATGCGACTGCTGCGGGCGCGCGCTTCCGGATCCTCGAAGATCACCGAGGAACGCAGGTCTTCCAATTGCACCGCGGCGCGCACGAAACGCAGGTGCGCCTTCTCCATCTCGCTGCGAGGGATGGTGCCGCCGGTGCTGCCGCGCGCGAAATCGATGAAATGCGCGAAATGCTCCCGCGCACTGCGGCGCAACAGGGGGCGTAGTCGCTCCGGCAGGATCACGTCGCTGACCACACCGGACACGATGATGCCTAGCATTACCTCGCTCACGCGCATCACCGCCGAATCGAACACGTTCAGCGGATTGCTCACCGCCGGCAAGGTCACGATGGCGGCGGTATAGCCGGCCAGCACAAATCCGTAGGCGGCGAAGTTGCGGTAAAGCGTAGCGCCGCCGGCGCAGGCGGCCACCCACAATGACAGGCTGAGCAGGAACAGCTCGCGCTGCTGTGGGAACAGGCTCATCAGCACCAGGCCAAACAGGCTGCCGGCGAAGGTGCCGAGCGCGCGATAGAAGCTCTTGGCCAGCACCATGCCGCTCTGCGGATGCATCACGATAGCGACAGTGATCATCGCGGTGGCCGGCTGCTCCAGCTGAAACAGCATGGCCAGCCAGCAGGTGACGTACATCGCCAGCACGGTCTTGGCCACGAACACCCAGGCGATCCGCTCCTCCGATAGAAAGGCGGGCAGCCAGGGCCAGCGTGCTGCGGCCGTCGTGCTGGTGTCGGCGGGGGACATGGGCTCAGCCCTGGTCCAGATGGTCGAGGAACTTCTTGAGCAGACGCTCCAGCTGGGCCGATTCGCGCGGCTGCAGGCCGCCGGCCTGCCGTTCCAGCAGGGCGCAGATGTCGGGCAGGAAACCTTCGATCATCGCCAGCCCCTTCGCCGTCAGCGTGAGCGTGACCTTGCGGCGGTCCTCGTCGCTGGCGGTGCGCTCGATCAGCCCCTTTTCGCACAGCTCGTTGGTAAGCCGTGTGATGTTCGCGGACTTCTCTCCGGCCGCGTCCGCCAGTTGCGACGGATTGAGCGTATAGCCCTCCGTGCCGTACAGCATCATGAGAAGGTTGTATTCCGGATGGTTGATGCCCCAGGGCTTGAGCATCGCGTTGGCGTCGTCGTGGACGCGCTTGTAGATGTGCTTGACCAGGCGCACCAGGATCGCTGGATCGCGCGGAAAGTCGGGGTAGCGCCGGCAGGTGACCGCGAGGCGCTGCTCAGTAGGAGTGAAGCTGCTCATGGAAGACCTCGCTGCGGATCGGGCATTTAGTACATTTATGTACAACTTACTTGTGAATATTATGCTTGTGCCGCATCCAGCGCAAGCCGCAAGGCCGGGACGACGAGCGCGCAAAAAGAAAGCGCCCCGGAGGGCGCTTTTCAAAAGCCTTTCGGCCACGGGCGTTTAGCCCTTGATGGGGAAAGTCTCTGCGTTGCCGGGCGCCGACTGGGCCGGTCGCGGCGAAGCGCCGGAAGCGCGCCCCGCGGCAGGACGGTTGGGTCCGCATTGGTAAGCGCCCCAGGGCTGCGAACCCTCGGAGGGCTCGGCCAGCGGCTTGATGGTGTCAGCGCGCATCTTGGCCGCCTCGTTGCGGGCCATCACTTCGAGTTCGTCCCGCACCTTGATGTCATTGCGGTTGATCGGCCCCACGCGGTTCATTACCGACACGGTGACCTTGCCCAGCTCGCGGCAGGAAGACACGTCGCCGCTCCATACCGTGCGTACATTCTTGGCGGCATCGTCCAGAGTGATGCCCCAGGTGCAGGCACCGAGCATCAGGGCCACGGGAACGAGCAGCAGGGTCTTGCGCATGGGTTACTCCACGGTGTCCATGAAAAAAGGCCAGGGCAGCGCGCTGCCCCGGCCCACATCCTAACGTGCGGCGCGCCGGCCGACCCAAGCCGGGCTGAACGGCTCGGCGGGAGGCCCGAGCCTCCCGCCGGCCATCTCATTTGGCGACCTTGGCCTTGGCCGAAGGCTTCGCCGCGACCGGCTTGCCATCGGCGTCGATCACGTGGACCTCGCCAAGGCCGAGTGCACGCACCGGCTGCTCGATCTTCTTCAGATCGCCAACGATCACCCAAGTCAGTGCCTGCGGCTTGACGATCTCGGCGAGCGCCGACTGCGCGCTCGCCTGATTCACAGCCTCGGTGTGCTGCTTGAGTGTCTGCACGTAGTCGTCTGGCCGGCCGTACTGCACGATCTCGCCGAGCGCGCCGAGCACCGAAGCCGTGGTCTCGAAGCTGCCCGGCAAGCCACGCACGTTGGAGGACTTGATCTTGTCCACCTCCTGCGTGGTGAGCGGCTTGTCGCCGACCACAGCCTTGGCTTCCTTTTGCACTTCCAGCGCGGACTCGGCCGTCTTGTCGGTCTGCACTGGCGCATACATCAGGAACGGCCGCTGGCCGACCGCGTCGCGCAGGAAGCTGAAAGCGCCGTAGGCCCAGCGCTTGTCCTCGCGCAGGTTCATGTTGAGTCGCGAAGTGAAGCTGCCGCCGAAGGCGCCGTTGGCGACGCCGATCTCGATGTCGTTGGGCGCCTTGCTCGACGGCGCCAGCAGGCCGGCGAGGATCAGCGATTGCGGCGCATCGGGCCGGTCGATCAGGAATACGCGCGGCTTGGCCTGGGCAGCAACCTGCGCGACGTTCTTCTTCGGCAGCGGCGCGGACGGCGCCTTCCAGTCATCGAACACCGCGTCGAGCTGGGGGATGATCTGATCCAGCGTGGTATCGCCGGCGACCAGGATCTTCACGTTGTCCGGCCGCAGCCAGTCGCGCTGGAAGGTCGCCAGGTCCTGGGCCGTGAGCGATTTGATCGCCGCTTCCGTGCCGGTGCCGGTGAACGGAATGCCGTAGGCGTGCCCCTGCCCGTAGAGCAGCGGCGGCAGCGTGCGCAAGGCCAGACCGGTGGGCTGGGTCTTTTCCTGCGCGATGCTGGCCAGCCACTGGCCGCGCACGCGTTCGATGTCTTCCGACTTGAAGGCCGGATTGCGCACGATGTCTGCGAACAACTCCAGCGACGGTCCGAGCTGGTCGTTCAGCGCGTTGAGCGATGCAGTACAGGTATCGAGCCCGCAGCCGATGCTGGTGATCGCGCCGAGGCGTTGCTTGCGCTTGGACACCTCGACCGAATCGAGCGCCTTGGTGCTCTCGTTCATCAGCGTGGTGGTGAAACTGGCAGTGCCGAGCTTGCGCCCCTGGTCGGCCGCATAACCGGCATTGAATTGCAGCTGGATCTGGGTGACAGGGATCGTATGGCGCTGAGCCAGCACCACCTCGATACCGTTCTTCAGCTTGCCGCGCTCCAGCTTAGGAAAGCTGAGGTCCGGAAACTGCGTGACCTGCGGCACGCCCTTGGCGCGGTCGACCTCATTCTTGCCCACGGTGAACGATTGCGCCGACGGCAATTTGGGTTCCGGACGGCCGGAAGCCGTGGGCAGCGACACGACCTTCGCGTCTTCCGCCTGTGGATCGAAATTGCCGCTGGCCGGCAGCACGGTGAGCAGGTAGTCGCCCTTGGTCAGCCACTTGTCCGAGGCACTCTTGACGCTGGCCACGGTGGCGGTGTCGATGCGCTCGAGGTCTTTCTTGTACGCGCCCGGATCGCCGCGATAGACCTGGCCCTCGGCCAAGATCACGGCCTTGCCGCCGAAGCCCCCCACCTTCTCCAGCCCGCGCACGAACGAAGCGCGGTTGCCCACCTTGGCGCGGTCGAGCTCGTCCTGGGTGGGACCGTCCGCGATGAACTTCTTCAGTTCGTCGGCGATGGCAGCTTCGACCTTCGCCGGGTCCACGCCTTCGCGGACGTCAGCCTGGATCTGGAACTGGCTGGCAAGCGCGAACGGCGCCACGCTGGCGGAGACGTCGTCGACCAGCTTGTCCTGGTAGACCAGGCGCTGATAGAGGCGCGAGGTCTTGCCGCCTCCGAGCACGGTGGAGGCCAGGTCCAGCGAAATCATGTCGTCCGTGCCCAGCTGCGGCACCACCCAGGTGCGGTAGATGCGCGGCTGGGAGACGTGGTCGTGCTGTACGCCCCGCGTGGACTTCGCCAGCGGCGTGATCCACGGCTGCTGGCGCGGTACGGGCGGACCCGCGGGAATGTCGCCGAAGTACTTGGCGACCTTTTCTTTGGCCTGCGCGGGCGTGATGTCGCCGGCCAGCACGATCACGGTGTTGGCGGCGCCGTAGTAGTCATGGAACCACTGCTTCACGTCGGCTAGCGACGCGGCGTCCAGGTCCTCCATCGAACCGATGGTGTCGTGCTGGTATGGGTGGTTCGCCGGATAGGTGTTGGAGAGGACGTTCTGATCCACGCGGCCGTAGGGCCGGTTCTCGCCCTGGCGCTTCTCGTTCTGCACGACGCCACGCTGCGTATCCAGTTCTTTCTGGCCGATGGCGCCGAGCAGGTGGCCCATGCGATCCGATTCCATCCACAGCGCCATGTCCAGCGCGGTGGTGGGTACCGTCTCGAAGTAGTTGGTGCGATCGAACCAGGTGGTGCCGTTCATGTCGGTCGCGCCGGCCAGCTCGAAGGGCGCGAAGTAGGTGCCCTTGTGGTTTTCCGAGCCGGAGAACATCAGGTGCTCGAACAGGTGGGCGAAGCCGGTCTTGCCCTTGGGTTCGTCGCCGGAACCGACGTGGTACCAGATGCTGACCGCCACGACCGGCGCCTTGTGGTCCTCATGCACCACGACCGTGAGGCCATTGGGCAGGGTGAAGCGCGTATAGGCGATCTCTGGGATGGTCTGCGTGGCCGGGGCAGCCATGGACGACGGCGCGGTCATGGCGACTCCGGCGGACAGAAGCCCGGCGACAAGCAGGGCAAGGGGTTTTCGCATGGATGAACCTCCTGTTTCACGGGAACCTCCGAGGCTAGTCATGCGTGAAGGGAACCGCAAATGACCATCGGCAGGGATGGCGGCGGTGTCCGGACACTGTCCGGCAGGCTGTCCGCTGGCGAGTGCGGGGTGTCCGCGGACAGTCGAACGTTGGCAAGGCGACATCCTAAGTGCCGCCAAATCAAGGCCTTGTGATTCGGCCCACCTTGGCACAACGCTTGCGAGTCCATGGAGGCAGGAACCTCACCCCCTTTGTCGGAGACAACCCCATGAAAACCGAAGCCTTGATGCTGCGCGGCCTGTTCGTCGCCTGCCTCGCGGTCTGCGGCCTGGTCCTGGCTGCGATGGTCAGTGCCTCCCCCGATGCGATCCGCCTGGCCGCCAGCGCCAGCGCCGGCCAGCTCAGCCCCGCGGCCCACGCCGCATGTCTGCTGCCGGCCGACGGCGTGGTCTGCCCCCGTCTCGGCGGTTGACCGCTGGACGGGGCGCTGTGCCGGCGGGCGCCCCTCCCTGATAATCGCCGGATGCTCCATGTCATCCTGTTCAATCCCGAGATCCCGCCGAATACCGGCAACGTGATCCGCCTCTGCGCCAACACGGGCGCCTCGCTGCACCTCATCCGTCCATTGGGCTTCGAGCTCGACGATGCGCGCCTGCGTCGCGCGGGCCTGGATTACCACGAGTACGCGCACCTGGCCGTACATGACGACCTGTCCGGTTGCCTGGCGACCCTGGCGCATCCACGGGTGTTCGCGTTCTCTACCCGCGGCCGTGTGGCGCACGTGGATGCGCGCTTCGCGCCGGGCGATGCCTTGCTCTTCGGCTGCGAAACGGCCGGCCTGCCTTCCGACGTGTTGGAGTCCATCCCGGAAGCCTGCCGGCTGCGCCTGCCGATGCGGCCGGACAGTCGGAGCCTCAATCTGTCCAATACGGTCGCCATCGCCGTCTACGAGGCGTGGCGCCAGTTCGGCTTCGACGGCGCCGCCTGAACGAGCCTCTCTCGCAAACCTGAGTCACGGCAGGGGTTTGCGAGGTTTCTTATATCTCCGCCGGACTTTTCTCGGTGAAATAGTCCCCACACCGACGCACTTCCGCACGGTGTCTGCGCTCAGTCCTTGAGCCGCCTTTTCCCATCCGACCACCACCGCCCGGCCGCGCCGGGCGACGGCCGCGTGCGGCCGCGGAGTACGCCATGCCTCTGCTGAAACGCCTCGCTTATCGATTGCCCGCGCGACGCCTGGCCCTGGCTTACGCCGTCATCACTGCCCTGCTGCTCGCCCCCCTCACGACGGCCGGACGAACGATGCGGCCGCTCGAGTCCCCGGTTCCAGCAACCATGCCGGCCGCGATCGCCGCGGCGGACGCCCCCTCAGTCACGGCCGAGTCCGAGGAACACGAAGACGCGGATGAACCGCTCGGCCTCGACCAACTCGCCGGCCTGGACGTCAAGCTGATGCCCATCGACTTCGCGCGCGTGACCTCGCACTTCGGCCATCGCACGGATCCGTTCAAGCGCACCCGCAAGTTCCACTCCGGCATCGACTTCGGTGCTCCCCAAGGCACGGCGATCCACGCCGTGGCGGGCGGCAAGGTGATCCTGGCAGGCCATCAGGCCGCCTATGGCAATGTCGTGGTGATTGAGCACCGCCCCGGCTACCGCACGCTCTACGCGCACGCTTCCAAACTGCTGGTGAAAGCCGGGCAGATCGTGGACGCGGGCGCCGTCATCGCCAAGGTCGGCTCGACCGGCCGCTCCACCGGCGCGCACTTGCACTTCGAAGTGCATCACAGCGGTCAGCGCGTGGACCCCAGGCTTTACCTCGTCGGCCTGTAAACCTCGGCGCGGCGTGCGCCCGTGCCCTGCCGCTACAATGCCGGGCATGACCGCCTCCGCCCCCCGACCCTGGCTGCCGCGCCCGTTGCGCGCGATCGCCGGCCGCGCACTACAGACCGCGCTCAATCATGCGCTTTCGCTCGATCCTGACACCCAGCAGCGGGTATCCGCGCTGGAAGGGCGCAGCATCCAGGTCCATCTGGATGGTCCGGAGCTGACGCTGGCGATCGCCGTACGCGAGGGACGCCTCGAAGTCGGGCCAGCCCGGGAGGACAGCCATCTGCGGGTCCGCGCCACGCCGGGCAGCCTGCTGGCAATGGCCGTGCGCCGCGATGACGAGGGCGTAGCACCAGGTAAGGTGGACATCGCCGGCGACGCCGAACTCGCTCGCCGCCTCGAAAAGCTTGCCACCCAGTTCGCGCCGGACGTCGAGGAAGCCTTCGCCCGCACCTTCGGCGACGTGCTGGGCGTGCCGCTCGCCCGGGCGATGCGTCAGGCGCTGGCCCATGCGCGCGAAAGCGGCAGCCATCTGGCCGAAGACACTGCGGACTGGCTGCGCGACGAGGCCCATGTGGCCATGGCGCCCGGCGAAGTAGAAACCTTCCTCGATGGCGTGGACGCCCTGCGCGAACGCAGCGAACGCCTGGAGTCGCGCCTGGCGCGGCTCGAGCAGAAGCTGAAAGGAAACGCCGCGTGACGCCGCTGAAAGTCGTGCCGCGCGTGCTGCGCGTCGCCTCCGTGCTGCTGGCCTATCGGCTCGACGAGCTGGTCGATGCCGCCCATCTGTTCCGTCCCCTGAAACTCTTGCGCCCGTTTCTCGCGCGCCCCCGCGCGGATGTCGCCCAACTGCCGCGCGGCGAGCGAATCCGGCTCGCCCTGACCGAGCTAGGCCCGATCTTCGTCAAGGCGGGCCAGGTGCTGTCCACCCGACGCGACCTGGTGCCGGCCGACATTGCGGACGAACTGGCGCTGCTGCAGGACCAGGTGCCACCGTTCCCCGGCGCGGAAGCGCGTGCCATCGTCGAGCGTGAACTGAAGGCACCGGTAGCCCAGCTGTTCGCCCGCTTCGACGAAACGCCGCTGGCGTCGGCCTCCATCGCACAGGTGCACGCTGCCGCCCTGCCCGATGGCCGCGAGGTCGTGGTGAAGGTGCTGCGCCCTGGTATCGATGAGCGCATCGCGCGCGACGTCGGCCTGTTGCACTCGCTGGGAGAACTCGCGCAGCGCTGGCACCCCAATGCCGACAAGATCCGCCCGCTCGATGTCGTGGCGGAAGTGGAGAAGATGCTGGAGAACGAACTGGACCTGCAGCGCGAAGGCGCCAGCGCCAGCCTGCTCCGCCGCAACTTCCAGAGCGGCGTGGACCTGTACGTTCCCGAGGTGCATTGGGAGCTGACCGCCGCGCGCGTGCTGACGCTCGAACGCGTCAGCGGCGTGAGCTGCGACGACATCGCCGCCATCGATGCCGCCGGCGTGGACCGCAAGGCGCTCGCTGCGAAGGGCGTGCGCGTGTTCTACGAACAAGTCTTCCGCGACAACTTCTTCCACGCCGATGCGCATCCCGGCAACATCTGGGTCGACGTGGCGCGGTCCGCCGAGCCGCGTTTCATCGCGCTGGATTTCGGCATCATGGGTTCGCTGCCGGAGGCGGACCAGTATTGGCTCGCGCAGAATTTCATCGCGTTGTTCGAGCGCGACTACGCGCGCATCGCGCAACTGCACGTCGACGCCGGCTGGATGCCCAACACCGTGCGCATGGACGAGCTGGAAGCGGCCGTGCGCACCGTATGCGAGCCCTACTTCACCCGCCCTCTTTCGCAGATCTCGCTGGCCGAGCTGGTGGTAAAGCTGTTCCAGACCGCGCGGCGCTTCGAACTCACCCTGCAACCGCAGCTCATCCTGTTGCAGAAAACCTTGCTCAACATCGAAGGCGTGGGCCGCATGCTCGATCCTGAGATCGACATCTGGGCCGTCGCGCATCCGGTGCTCAAGCGCATCCTGCGCGAGCGCTACAGCCCCCGCCGCACGCTGCGCGAGGTGCGCAAGCGCCTGCCGGAATGGTTTCACGCCGCACCTCAGTTCCCCGAGTTGATCCGCGACGCGCTGCGCCAGACCGCGCGCGGCGAGCAGCGCCAGCTGGCCGATCCAGCGGCGCTGCGGCAACGACAGGAACTCGCACGGCGCCAGCAGCGCGCGGTATCGACCGGCCTGCTCGGCGGTGCGCTGCTGGTCAGCGCCGCCTTGCTGTGGGCCCTCGCCACGCCGGAGCACGGCAGCTGGCCGCCGCTCGCCGCCGCCGCGGCTGGACTGGTCGCCTTCGCCGCGGGCTGGCCGCGCCGCTGACTAAAGGATATGCCGCCTCCACGCGGCACGACGCATGACCATTCTCGATCTCCTTTACCAGGATGACGCCCTGATCGCGGTGAACAAGCCCGCGGGTCTGGCCGTGCATCGCTCCAAGCTGGTAGGTAACGCCGATGAATTCCTGATCGACGTGCTGCGCGAACAGGTCGGCGGTGCCGTGCATCTGGCGCATCGGCTCGATCGCGCCACCAGCGGCGTGCTGCTCGTCGCGCGCTCGCCGGAAGTCGCCGCGGCGTTGGGCGAGCAGTTCATGGGTCGCGACGTGCACAAGCAGTATCTCGCCGTGGTGCGCGGCTGGCCCGAACCGGAGGAGGGCCTGGTCGACTATCCCCTGCCCGGCTCGCGCGACACCGGTCCGCGGCGCGACGCACGCACGCGCTATCGCCGGCTGGCCACGGTGGAGGTGCCGATCGCGCTGGGCCGTTATCCGCAGCAGCGCTACGGGCTGGTACTGGCCGAGCCGGAGACCGGCCGCTTCCGCCAGATCCGCAAGCACATGGCGCATCTCCACCATCCCGTGATCGGCGACTGCCAGCACGGCCGCAGCGATCACAACCGCCTCTACAAGCAGTACTTCGGCTGTCATCGCATGCTGCTACATGCCTGGCGTCTCCGCTTCGCGCACCCGCTCAGCGGCCAGCCGATGCGGCTGGAAGCCCCGCTGGACGCCGCCTTCACCAGCGTGCTCGAACGCTTCGGCTGGTCCCTGCCGACCGGCGCGTGACGCCGGTCAAGCGTCGTGCCCTGCCCCCCGCTACACTGCGCGCCATGCTTATCGTCAGCCGATCCCTAGCGCTGCCCGAAGCCGAACTGACCGAGCGCTTTCTCCGCGCGGACGGCCCCGGCGGCCAGCACGTCAATCGCACGGAAAGCGCAGTCGAGCTGCGCTTCGACGTCGCACGTTCGCCATCGCTGCCCGACCCGGTGCGCGAGCGGCTGCTGTCTCGTCGCGATCGCCGCCTCACCGAGGACGGCGTGCTGGTGATCCAGGCCCGCCGCTTCCGCGACCAGTCGCGCAACCGCGACGACGCGCGCGAACGGCTCGTCGAGATCATCCGCGCCGCACTGGCGCCGCCCAAGCCGCGCGTCGCGACCAAGCCGACCCGCGCCTCCAAGGAGCGTCGCCTGGCCGGCAAGCAGCAGCGATCGAAGATCAAGCAGACGCGCTCGCGATCCTGGAGTTCCGAATGAGCCACCCCGTCGTGCCGCCGACACCGCCGTCGGCGCCCAAGCTAAACAGCCGCTTCTGGCCGTGGTTCTCGCGCGGCGTGCTGCGGCTGTGCGGGTGGCGCCTGGTGGGTGCATTGCCGGACGTGCCGAAGCTGATCCTCATCGGCGCGCCGCATTCCTCGTACTGGGACGGCCTGTGGGGCCTCCTGATGAAGATCGGCGCTGGCATCGAGGTCAACATCATGATCAAGCGCGAGGTGCTCGATGGTCCGCTTGGCATCATCCTGCGCCCGATCGGCATGATCCCGATCAACCGCAAAGCGGCGCTCAACGTGGTCGGCCAGATGGTGGAACGTTTCCAGCAGCGCGAACGCATGTGGCTCGGCATCACGCCCGAAGGCACGCGCAAGAAGGTTACGCAATGGAAATCTGGCTTCCTGCGCATCGCGCACGAAGCCGCCGTGCCGATCCAGACCATCTTCATCGACTATCCGACGAAGACCTTCACGCTCGGTCCAGTCGTGCAGGCCACCGGCGACCACGACGCGGACATGGAAAAGATCCGCGCCCTGTTCCGGCCCTATCGGGGCAAGCACCGCAATACGGAGTGACACCGATGGACGTGCTCGGCATCCAGCATTTCGGCGCCTTCGTCCTCGCCTGCATCGCGCTCGCGCTCACACCCGGGCTGGACACGTTCTACATCCTTGCCCGCAGCGGCCGCGAAGGGCGCACCGTCGGCGTGGCGGCGGTGCTTGGCATCAATACCGGTTGTCTGGTGCACACGCTCGCTGCAGTGCTGGGCATTTCGGCGATCCTGATGACGTCGGCGCTGGCCTTCGCCGCGCTCAAGTATCTCGGCGCGGCGTATCTGGTCTGGGTCGGCCTGCGCATGCTGCTGGCAAAGCAGAGCGCCCGCCAGCCCACGGTGACGCGCGGCCGCGGCCTCGGCGCGGCATTCCGTCAGGGCATGCTCACCAACGTGCTGAACCCGAAGGTGGCGTTGTTCTTCCTGGCGTTCCTGCCGCAGTTCGTTTCCATGCAGGCGCCGCATCCGCAGCTGGGACTCGCCGTGCTGGGGTTGAGCTTCATCGGCGTCGGCATGGTCTGGTCGATGGTGTTGGCCATGCTGGGTGGCCAGGTACATCGCCTGCTCGACGCGCGGCCGCATCTGGGGCAATGGATGGATCGCGCCTGCGGCACGGTATTGCTGGGTTTCGGCGTCCGCCTGGCGATGCAGCGACAGCAGTAAGTCGCGCCTTCAACGCTCGGAGTGCCCTGGCTCGTCGTAGTCGCGGTGTGTCAGCAGGCCGGGGCGGATCAGGTCCACGAACGCCCGCGCTTCGGTACTGAGGAACTTGCCCTTGCGCATCACCACGCCATAGGCGCGCTGCGGAAAGTACTGGCGCAGGTTGCGCACCGCCAGGCGCGCGCGATCGGCCTCGGTGATGCAGATGCCGGTGACGATGGAAATGCCTAGCCCCATCGCTACGTATTCCTTGATCACGTCCCACCCGCCGACTTCGATCGCGACGTGGTACGGCACCTGGCGCTGCTGGAATACCAGATCCACCAGACGGTACGTCGACAGGCGCTGGGGTGGCAGGATCAGGCCATAAGGCGAGAGGTCCTCCAGCCTGATGCTCGCCTTGGCGGCCAGCGGATGGTCCGGCGGCATGATCAGCATGGGGTCGTAGTGATAGACCGGCGCCCAGGCGATGTCGTTGGGCACGTCCAGCATCGAGCCGACCGCGAAATCCGCCTCGTCCGCGCGCAGCAGCGCCAACCCATCCTTGCCGGTGACGTTGGCCAATTGCAGCTGCACGGCAGGAAAGCGCTCCCGATAGCGACGCACCAGGTCCGGCAGCAGGTACTGGATGGTGGAATTGCCCGCGGCGATGACCAGGCGACCGCTCTGGAGCCCCTTCACCTTGGCCTGGAAGTCCCGGTCCAGCGACTCCCAGCCTTCTACCAGCGGGCGCGCCAGCTCGTACAGCGCCTCACCGGCGTCGGTGAGGTTGATGCGTCGCCGGCTGCGCTCCAGCAGGCGCACGTCCAGCTCCCGTTCCAAGGCCTGGAGCTGAAGGCTCACGCTAGGCTGAGACAGATACAGCGCTTCGGCGGCCCGGGTAAGGGTGCCCAGCTTGACGGTGTAGACGAACGCCCGCAGCTGCTTCTGCCGGTTGCCCTTGTAGTAGAAGCGCGACGCCCCGTCAGGGGGCTGCACATCTCCTGCGCGCCGCCTGGGGGGCGACTTATGCGCTTTCCGGGGTCGGTTCAGCTTGTCGGCGGGCATAAAATGCGCTCCAAATCAGTCGATTGCAATTTTCATTAAGAAAGCCAATATCTAAGATTGAAACATTCGCTTTGTCAAAGCCTATCTCCGGAGCCTAGTGTCACTCCATCGTCATCACGGAGATCACCATGGCTGTCCCACAGGAGCGCCTCGCCGACCTGCCCGTCCGGATCCAGGGCCGGACCGGCCCCGGCCACGAGACCGTCCTCACCCCCGATGCCCTGGCTTTCCTGGCTGGCCTGCACCGCCGCTTCAACGCCCGCCGGCTGGCTTTGCTGGCGGCGCGCCGCCAGCGCCAGGCCCGCTACGACGCCGGCGAGCTGCCGGATTTCCGGGCTGATACCGCGGCGATCCGCGAAGGCCAGTGGACCGTGGCCCGCATTCCCGCCGCCCTGCAGGACCGCCGGGTGGAAATCACCGGTCCGGTCGAACGCAAGATGATCATCAATGCCTTGAACTCGGGAGCGAAGGTGTTCATGGCCGATTTCGAGGATTCCAGCGCGCCGACGCTGGCCAATCAGCTCGAAGGCCAGATCAATCTGCGCGACGCGGTCAACGGCACCATCGGCTACACCTCGCCCGAAGGCAAAACCTATCGCGTCGGCAACGAGCCCGCCGTGCTGGTCGTCCGTCCGCGCGGGTGGCATCTGCCCGAGCGCCATCTCACGGTGGACGGCGAGCCGATGTCCGGCGCGCTGGTCGATTTCGGCCTGTTCGCCTTCCATAACGCCCGCGCGCTGCAGGCGCGCGATCGCGGCCCCTACTTCTACCTGCCCAAGCTGGAAGCGATGGAAGAAGCCGCGCTTTGGAACGAGGTCATGGCCGCGGCGGAAGACGCCCTTGGCCTGCCAGCGAACTGCATGAAGGCCACGGTGCTGATCGAAACGCTTCCGGCCGTGTTCCAGATGCACGAGATCCTGCATGCGCTGCGCGACCGCGCAGTGGGGCTCAACTGCGGCCGCTGGGACTACATCTTTTCCTACCTGAAGACCTTGCGTGCCCATCACGATCGCCTGCTGCCCGAGCGCGGGCAGGTGCAGATGACGGTGCCGTTCCTGAAGGCCTATTCGGAGCTGCTCATCCAGACGTGCCATCGCCGCGGGGCCTTCGCCATGGGCGGCATGGCGGCGCAGATTCCGATCAAGGGCGACGAAGCCGCGAACGAAGCGGCCATGGCCAAGGTTCGTGCCGACAAGCTGCGCGAAGTGCAGGCCGGCCACGACGGCACCTGGGTGGCGCACCCCGCGCTGGTCCCCGTGGCGAGGGAGATTTTCGACAAGTACATGCCCTCGCCGAACCAGCTCAACGTGACGCGCGCGGACGTGCACGTGACGCGCGATGAACTGATCGCCCCTTGCGCAGGCTCGATCAGCCGTGCCGGCTTCGACAACAACGTCGAGGTGGCCCTGCGCTACACCGCCGCATGGCTGGACGGCCTGGGCTGCGTGCCGATCCACCACCTGATGGAAGACGCCGCCACCGCGGAGATCGCCCGCGCCCAGCTGTGGCAGTGGCTGCACCATCCTGGCCATCGGACCGGGGATATGTCCTCAGGCGGCGGGCTGGAATTTCCCGACCACGCGCCGATCGACTTCGCGCTGTTCGACCAGGCGCTGGCCGCACATACCCACCGCCTGCGCGCGAGTACGCATCCCGGCGCCGCGCGCGCGGACGAGGCGGCCGCCCTGCTGTCTGCCCTGACCCACGCCGATCAGCTCGGCGACTTCCTCACCTTGCCTGCTTACGACCGTCTCGCCTGAGCCCCACGCGAACGCCGTCGACGCTCTAAGCCATCCAGGAGTCATTGTCATGAAGAACGCCCTGCGCACCACCGACTTGCCCAGCGCCGAACAGATCGCTCTCGACTGGAAGAACAGCCCCCGCTGGAGCGGCATTCGCCGGAACTACACTGCCGAGGACGTGGCACGCCTGCGCGGCACGGTGCACATCGAGCATTCGATCGCGCGCCACGGTGCCGAGCGGTTGTGGAAGTCGCTGCATAAGGAAGACTTCGTCAACGCGCTCGGCGCGCTGACCGGCAACCAGGCTATGCAGCAGGTGAAGGCCGGCCTGCAGGCCATCTATCTCAGCGGCTGGCAGGTGGCCGCCGACGCCAATTTGGCCGGCGAGATGTATCCGGACCAGTCGCTCTATCCGGCGAACTCCGTGCCGCAGGTGGTCAAGCGCATCAACAACACGCTGTTGCGCGCCGATCAGCTGCATCACGCAGAAGGCAACGACGAGATCGACTGGATGGTGCCGATCGTGGCCGACGCGGAAGCCGGCTTCGGCGGCGTCCTCAACGCGTTCGAGCTGATGAAGGCGATGATCGAGGCCGGCGCTGCGGGCGTGCATTTCGAGGACCAGCTCGCCTCCGTGAAGAAATGCGGCCACATGGGCGGCAAGGTGCTGGTACCGACCCGCGAGGCGGTCGACAAGCTCACCGCCGCGCGCCTGGCCGCCGACGTGCTGGGCGTGCCGACGCTGATCGTGGCCCGCACCGATGCCGACGCGGCGGACCTGCTCACCTCCGACATCGACGACAACGACAAGCCGTTCGTCACTGGCGAACGTACCGTCGAAGGCTTCTTCCGCGTGCGCCCCGGATTGGACCAGGCGATCAGCCGCGGCCTGGCCTATGCACCGTATGCGGACTTGGTCTGGTGTGAAACTAGCAAGCCGAACCTGGAGGAAGCTCGCCGGTTCGCCGAGGCGATCCACGCGAAGTTCCCGGGCAAGCTGCTGGCGTACAACTGCTCGCCCAGCTTCAACTGGAAGAAGAACCTGGACGACGCCACCATCGCCAAGTTCCAGAAGGAGCTGGGCGCGATGGGCTACAAGTTCCAGTTCATCACGCTGGCTGGTTTCCACAGCCTCAACTACGGCATGTTCGACTTGGCCTACGGCTACGCGCGCCGGCAGATGAGCGCCTTCGTGGAATTGCAGGAGCGCGAATTCGCCGCCGCCGAACGCGGCTTCACCGCGGTGAAACACCAGCGTGAAGTGGGCACGGGTTATTTCGACCAGGTGACCCAGGCGATTCAGCAGGGCCAATCGTCCACGACGGCACTGAAGGGCTCCACCGAGGAAGCGCAGTTCCACGCACGACAGGCATCTGCGGCTTGAACTTGGCGCGGCGCCAGCAGGGAAGCTGGCGCGGACGCCGGTGGGCGTTCCCGCCGGCGTCCGCCACGCAGGGAGTACATGATTACTCGGCGGACACCCTGATCGCTTCAGGCGGCACCAGTGCGATCACCAGCCAGCCGGGACGCGGCTCCAGTTCGCGATGGGCGCAGGCCACGCGCAGCACGCCCTTGTCGTCGACACCGAACAGCGGCACGGTGAGCGAGCCGTACTGTTCAATGAAGTGGGGCCAGTCGAAGGTGGCCGACAGGCGCGTGGATTTGATGCGCCACCCTTGCGCCAGCAGTTCCGCGAACCGGCTGTGCGTCATGTCCTCATCGAACAGCGGCGGCGCCAGCAAGGTGCCGGCAAGCATGGCGCGTCCGTTGGATTCCTGTGGCGGCAGATTGCGCAGCAGATACACTTTGTCGCGGCCGAATTCCTGGCGGTAGTGCACGCACACCAGCGAATTGCGCTCGCGATGAGTAGACATCGCCAGCAGCGTGCCCACTCCGGTGAGATCGAGGTTGCGCTCGGCGTAGCTGGAGGCGGGATTGCCGTAGAAGGTCGTCAGCCCTTCCATGCGCGCGACGCGGACACCTTCCCACTCGTCGTCCGCCAATACCACGCGGAAGCCGGCGTCGCTGAGCGTCTTGGCGATGGCGCGGGGCACTTCGTCCGAACCAAAAATGAGCACCCCGTTGGGGTCGGGTTCCGAGACCTTCAACCAGCGCGCAAGCGGCCGCGAGGTCGCGCTCTGCAACACGACGGTACCGATGATCAGGATGAAGACCAGGGGCACCAGAGGAGCCGCGTCCTCCATGCCAAGCGCCTGCAGCTTCAACGCGAACAGCGCCGAGACCGAAGCGGCCACGATGCCGCGCGGCGATATCCATGCGATGAGGGCACGTTCGCGCCAGCTGAGCGCGCTTCCTATGCTGGATATCGCCACGGTGACCGGCCGCACGATGACCTGCGCTGCGACGAATACGGCGATGCCCGCCCACAGCATGCCGCCGGGCAACGGCCATTCGAGGCGTGCGGCGAGCAGGATGAAAAGCGTGGATACCAGCAGCGTCGTAAGGCTTTCCTTGAAGTCGAGGATGTCGTCGATATGGACACCGCGCATGTTGCCCAGCGCGATACCCATGATGGTCACGGCGAGCAGGCCCGATTCGTGGGTCATGGCGTTCGAGAGGCCGAACGCCAGCAGCACTGCGGCGAGCACGCCGAAGTTCTGCAGGTAGTCGGGAATCAGCTGGCGACGCAGCAGGAAGCCCATAGTCCAGGCGGCCAGTGCGCCCACGGCGCAACCGCAAGCGATGGTCGCCAGGAAGATCCCAATGGTATGGCCCTGGTGACGCGACACGATCGCTTCATAGATCAGCACTGCGAACAGTGCACCGAGTGGATCGATCACAATGCCTTCCCAGCGCAGCGTGTTGGCGACGCGCGCATTGGGCCGCACGGTGCGCAGCATGGGCGCGATTACCGTCGGACCGGTGACGCAGGTGAGCGCGCCGAACAGCCAGGCGATTTCCCAGCGCAAGCCGGCCAGGTAGTGCCCGGCCACTGCCAGCAGCACGACCGCCACCACGGCGCCATACGTCACCAGCCCGCGCACGGCATGGCCAATGCCGGGCAGTTCGTCGAAGCGCAGAGTCAGGCTTCCCTCGAACAGGATCACCGCAACTGCCAGCGAGACGATCGGAAAAAGTAGATCGCCCAGCAACTTGTCCGGATGGAGCACGCCCGTCACCGGCCCCAGCAGGATGCCGGCCAGCAGCAGGAACAGGATGGCGGGAAGCCGGACTCTCCAGGCCAGCCATTGCGCGAGAAAACCGATTCCCAGCATGCCCGCGAGCATCAGGCTGATCTGAAGCGTGCTCATTCGCGTTCCCTCGTCGTTGGCCCGGGACATCCGCGCCATGGAGTCGCGCAGTCTCGTGGCGGGCGATCTCCGCAACCATCGGAGACGTCCGATTCCAGGACAAGGATAAGAGCGGGAGGGAAAAGGCCAAACCCCGGTATCGGACGGGGGGAGGGAGGGGAACCGATACCGGGGTGGCGGGGGACGGAGTTCATAAGAGAACTCGTCGGTGCAGATATTAATCCTAATCCGATTGGAGTCAATACCGGTCAGTACAAATATTCCGGCCGCAGACTCAATTCATTGATTTTCCAAAGAACGTCGATACTGGAGCGCTTCGGCAAGATGCGCCCGCCGCAGCGAAGCTGCCCCGCCATCCAGGTCGGCGATGGTGCGCGCGACGCGCAAGGTCCGGTGATACGCCCGCGCCGACAGCCCCAGGCGCTCCAGGGCACCCTCGAACCAGGCGCGCTCGGCGACACCCAGGGCGCAGTCGCGTTCCAGCTCGCGCGTATTGATTTCGGCGTTGCATCGCCCGGCACGGAGCAGAGCCTGTTGCCGGGCTCTTACAACCCGGGCACGGACGGTAACCGAGTCTTCGTCGTGCTCGCCGCGCGTGGCGCTCACTTCGCTCAAGGGCTGGCGCGGCACATCGACGCATAGGTCGATGCGGTCCATCAGGGGGCCGGAAATGCGGGAGCGGTATCGGCGCACCTGGTCCGGCGTGCAGCGGCAGCGCTCCCGCGCATCGCCGGCATAACCACAGGGACATGGGTTCATCGCGGCTACCAGCTGGAACTGTGCCGGGAACGTGGACTGCCGCGCCGCACGCGAAATGACGATCGAACCGGATTCGAGCGGCTCGCGCAGCACATCGAGGACATGCCGGCTGTACTCCGGCAGTTCGTCCAGGAACAGCACGCCGTGATGCGCCAGCGAAATCTCGCCCGGTCGCGGCTGCGAGCCGCCGCCCACCAGCGCGACGGCGGAAGCCGTGTGATGGGGAGCCCGGAAGGGCCGCCTCCGCCATTGGGCAGGATCGATCGACTGACCGGCGACCGACAGCACGGCGCAGGTCTCCAGCGCTTCCGATTCGTTCATCGGCGGCAGGATCCCGGGCAGCCGCTCCGCCAGCATGGTCTTGCCCGTACCGGGCGGGCCGATCAGCAGCAGATGATGGCCGCCGGCGGCGGCTATCTCCAGAGCCCGGCGGGCTTGGCGCTGCCCGCGTACGTCCATCAGGTCCGGCCCCCGCTCGTTCGTTTCGCCCTCCGAAACGGGCGGCGCGGCGCCGGGCGCGGGAAGCTCCTGGATGCCGCGCAGCCAACCGCACACGTCCGCCAGCGTATCGGCCACGCGCACGTCGGCATCGGGTATGAGCGCGGCCTCGGCCGCGTTGGCGCGAGGCACCACGACTTTCCGGCCGTGCGCCCTGGCTCGCATCAACGCGGGCAGGACACCCGAAACCCCGCGCAACGTGCCGGACAACGCCAGTTCGCCCAGGAACTCGCAGTCGCTCAACCCTTCGCGGGGCACCTGCCCGCCCGCCGCGAGGATGCCCAGGGCGATGGCCAGGTCGAAGCGACCGCCATCCTTGGGCAATTCGGCGGGTGCCAGGTTCACCGTGACCCTGCGATTGGGATACTCGAAGGCAGTGCTCTGAATCGCCACGCGCACCCGGTCGCGGGCCTCCCGCACGGCGGCTTCGGGCAGGCCGACGATGTTGGTACTGGGCAGGCCGCCGGAGAGGTGTACTTCCACCATCACTTGCGGAGCGGCCACACCCTCCTGGGCTCGGCTGAGGGTGACGGCAAGACTCATGAGGCGGATGAATTCAGGACGGGCGGGTCGCGGAAAAAAACTGACCGCCCCCGGTCGTTCTCGGGGTGAGGGTGACGGACCGGGGACGGCTCCCGGGAGGGAGAGGGGCTAGCCCCCGCGAGACGCGGCAAGCGCCTCCAGATCGGCGACTCGTCGCTCCAGGGCTTCCACCCTGGCGCGCGTGCGTGCCAGCAGGAGGCTCTGAACGTCGAACTCCTCGCGGGTGACTAGGTCGAGGCGGCGCAGTCCTTGCGCCAGGACATCGGAAAAGTTGGCGCGGAGGTCCTCATGCGCCTGTGCCAATCCTGGCGGAACCAACGAGGCAAGTCGTAGGGCAAGCTGATCAATGTCCTGCCTATCCATCATGGACAGCACCTCGAACTCGTCAGGATGAAGTCTAGGTAAAAGCTCAATTCGTGCGCCATCGGCCGGCTCCGCTGATTCTTGTAGGGATTTTCCTACACACCCGCGTCACAGGCGACAAATCCGTCCCCTACCGGGCAGAATGCGCGCTTCCCGGGCCGTCGGCCGCTCGGGGCCTGCAACGAGGACAACCCATGAAGCTGGTGGTGGCGATCATCAAACCCTTCAAGCTCGACGACGTGCGCGAGGCGCTGGCCGAG
The DNA here is from genome assembly GCF_031954525.1 of Dyella sp. BiH032. Taxonomy (NCBI): domain Bacteria; kingdom Pseudomonadati; phylum Pseudomonadota; class Gammaproteobacteria; order Lysobacterales; family Rhodanobacteraceae; genus Dyella; species Dyella sp. BiH032. The sequence goes on along the minus strand of NZ_CP134867.1, from coordinate 692,485 downwards.
GTGGGCGTGCAGGGCATCACCGTGACCGAGGTGAAGGGCTTCGGCCGCCAGAAGGGCCACACCGAGCTCTATCGCGGCGCCGAATACGTGGTCGACTTCCTGCCCAAGATCAAGCTGGAGGTTGCCGTGACGGACGAACAGCTCGAGCGTGTGGTGGAAGCCATTTCGCAGGCTGCACGCACCGGCAAGATCGGCGACGGCAAGATCTTCGTCAGCGCGCTCGACCAGGTGATCCGCATCCGCACCGGCGAGCTGGATAACGACGCGCTCTGATCAATCCTCGGCGGCCGGCAGGCCCCGTTCCCGCTGGAAGCGCCGGTGGTGGATCAGCAGCCCGGCGTAATACGCCACGTAATACCCCACCATCAGCCCGAACACCGCCAGGGTGAGCGGGCTGCCCATCGCCGGCGCGTGGCCGGCGGTGAGAGCCGGATCCTTGATCTGGGGCATCACTTCCACGAAGCGCCATGCCAGGCGGCCGACCAGCAGTACGGTAAGCGCGGCGCCGATCCAGGGGTTCGGAATGTAGACATCCGCGCCGCGCTCGTTCTGCCCGAATGCCGTCAGGCTCAAGCCGACCAGCCCCAGGACCACGCCGCCGGCGACGCCTCCCGCGAAACCGGCCAGCAGCATGGGATTGTGCAGGCCCGTCAGGGCGAACAGCACGGTGACGACGGCGAGGATGGCGATGCGCGCAATCATCCGCTTGCGCCGGATCGGCTGTGGCCCGAAGTTGCCGCGCACGCGCCGGTAGATGGCGAAGGCCGCCAGCGGGACCATCAGCGCAGGAATCATGTTCGGAGCCATCGGCGGCACTCGCTCGTGGAGGATGGAAGCAGAGCCTAGCGTCCGGCTGGCTACACGGCGACTGACGCCGCGCAGCCATCGCGGGTGACGCGTGTCACCCGCATCGCAGCGTCCTTACTTGGCCTTGCCCTGGTTGGCCACGGCGGCCATCTTTGCCGCGATGGCATCGGCGTCGCCCAGGTAGTAGTGGCGCAGCGGCTTGAGGTTCTCGTCGAACTCGTACACCAGCGGCACGCCATTGGGGATGTTGAGTTCGACGATGTCCTCGTCGGAAATACCGTCGAGATACTTCACCAGCGCACGCAACGAATTACCGTGCGCCGCCACGACCACGCGCTGCCCGGAGCGGATCGCCGGCGCCAGCACGTCATGCCAGTACGGCAGCACGCGGGCGACGGTGTCCTTCAGGCATTCGGTGTCCGGGATCAGGCTCGGATCGAGCAGCGCATAACGCGGGTCGCTGACCGACTCGTTCGCCGCGCGATCCAGCGCCGGCGGGGGAATGTCGTAGCTGCGGCGCCAGACCTTCACCTGGTCCTCGCCGAACTTCGCCGCGGTCTCCGCCTTGTTCAAGCCGGTGAGCGCGCCGTAGTGGCGCTCGTTGAGGCGCCAGTCGGTGACCACCGGAATCCACATCAGGCCCATCTCGTCCTGCACGCCCCACAGCGTGCGCACGGCACGCTTGAGCACCGAGGTATGCGCCACATCGAAATGGTAGCCGGCTTCCTTCAGCAGCCGCCCCGCCTCCCGGGCCTCTTCCATGCCCTGTGCGGTGAGGTCGACGTCGGCCCAGCCGCTGAAGCGGTTGTCGAGGTTCCACTGGGATTGGCCGTGGCGGATCAGTACGAGCTTGTGCATGGCGTTCGTAGGCTGCGGGGAAAGACCGGCATGGTGAAGCGCGGCCCGGTGCCCGTCAAATCCGCCCCTGTCGAAGGTCATGCTAAACCCAGGCCCCGCCTGGAGCATCCTACGGAGAACATTCAACAAGGAGTTCCGCCATGCGCCGCACCCTGCTCGCCCTAGCCCTCGTCCTGGCTCTGCCGCTGACCTCCCAGGCGCGCGACAACGACGTCGACAAGATCAACGGCGCAGTGCGCGTCGAGACCGGACAGCAGGCTGGCGACGTCAGCACGGTGAACGGCTCGGTGCACGTGGGCGACCACGCCGTGGTGCAGAAGGCAAGCACCGTGAACGGCTCGGTGGAACTTGGTACGCAGGCGCAGGCCACCGAGATCAGCACGGTCAACGGCTCCGCCTCCCTCGGCCCGGGCGCGAAGGTAAGCGGCAACGTCGGCACCACCAACGGCGCGATCCGCCTCGGCAAGGGCGCGGACGTCGCCGGCAAGGCGGCCAACGTCAACGGCGGCATCCACCTGGATGCCGCCCATGTCGGCAAGGGCATCTCTACGGTCAACGGGGACATCATCGTCGGCGACAACTCGCGCGTCGAAGGCGGCATCCTGGTGGAGAAGCCCGGCGGCTGGTTCAACAACAACAACCGCCGCCCGCGCGTGGTGATCGGCCCCCATGCCATCGTGCAGGGCACGCTGGAATTCCGCCGCGAGGTGATCCTGCAGGTCAGCGACAGTGCGCAGATCGGCCCGGTCAAGGGCGCCACGCCGACGAAGTTCAGCGGCGACATGCCGTCTTCGGACGACTGACGCCGGCGCGACAGGGCGGCGCCGGGCCGCCCGCTCCGGTCAGATCCAGTCGCGCGGCTTGAGGTAGTCCGACAGCCGCGCTTCCGGCGAACCGGGCTCTGGTGTGTAGGCGTATTCGAAGCGCACGCGCGGCGGAAGGCTCATCAGGATCGACTCGGTCCGACCGCCCGACTGCAAACCGAACAGCGTGCCGCGGTCGTACACAAGATTGAATTCCACGTAGCGGCCGCGCCGGTACAGCTGGAACTCCCGCTCGCGCTCGCCATACGGCAGGTCCTTGCGACGCTCGGCGATCGGCAGATAGGCATCGAGAAAGCCCTGCCCGACCGCTTTCGTGAAGTCGAAGCAGCGCTCGAAACCGCCTTCGCTCAAGTCGTCATAGAACAAGCCACCCACGCCGCGCGTTTCGCCGCGGTGCTTCAGGTAGAAGTACTCGTCGCACCATCGCTTGTAACGCGGATACACGTCGCTTCCGAACGGCGCGCACAGATCGCGCGCGACGGCGTGCCAGTGCGCCACATCCTCGTCGAACGGATAGAACGGCGTCAGGTCGAAGCCGCCGCCGAACCACCACACCGGCTCCAGTCCTTCCTTGCCGGCTTCGAAATAGCGGACGTTCGCGTGCGTGGTGGGCAGGTACGGATTGCGCGGATGCAAGACCAGCGACACGCCGGTCGCAACGAAGCTGCCGCCGGCCAGCTCGGGCCGGTGCGCGGTAGCGCTGGGCGGTAGCTGGTTGCCGTGCACTCGTGAGAAGTTCACCCCAGCCTGTTCGAACACCGCGCCATCGCGCAGCACGCGTGTGCGCCCGCCGCCACCTGCCGGACGCGTCCACGCGTCCTCCACGAATGTCGACTGGCCGTCCACCTGTTCGATCGCCGCGCAGATGCGGTCCTGCAGCTCGCGAAGAAACTGTTCGGCGCGGTCGACTTGCTGGCTCATCGTAGTGTCCGGGGAGGAAAGAGACGGCGGGAGATTAGCAAGCCGCGCGGACATGCGCCGATGCGGCCCGGCGTCGCGGCTCAGCGCACGCGCATGAGCAGCCGCTCCTGTCCGGTCAGCCGCGCCCAGCGCAGGCCCAGGTCGATCCACATGACGTAGGCCGCCTCCACGAACAATCGGAACGCGTAGCGGCCGTCGAGCTGGAAGCGCTCTTCCGCCGCCACTGCTACGCCGGACTCGAAGCCAAGCCAACGGGCCAGCAGCAGGCACCGCGGGAGGTGATAGCGGCTGGTGACGAGCCCCACCGGCGGCAAAGCGCGGTCCGCGCCTTCCTCGCGCAGAAGACTGCGTGCATGGCGCAGGTTGTCGAGTGAATCGGTCGAGGCCTGCTCCAGCCGCGGGATCACCTCCGGCGGCAAGCCGTGCTCGCGCAGCCAGGCAGCGCCCGCCGCCGCTTCACTGACGCGGCCGCCGCTGCGTCCGCCCAGCAGGAACAGCCGCCGCACGCGGCCTTGCCCGACCAGCACGAGCGCGCGCTCCAGACGCAGGCGAAAGTCGCGCTCTGGCCGGTCGCCCGCCAAGCGGCGCCCGAACACCAGCAGATCGCGGCAGTCCGGCGGCGCGAGCGGGCTGGCCGATGCGATCCGCCAGACGTACGCGGCGTAGACCAGCCATACCAGACCCAGGCTGGCGGTGACGGCCACCGCGGCGACGGCCGCCACGTGGATCAGGTCGCGGTCGCGCGCATGGCGCCACGGCCCGCGCTTGAGAGGGGCGAGAAAGGACGACACGGTGGGATCCGGCAAAGAAGCGCAGTGTGGGCAAGGCTTGTGAAAGCCGCAATGCACTAAAAAGGATGGAACATGAACACCCGGAACGGCCGCACTGGGCATAGCCTGCGGCCGCTCGCTAGTCTCCCGCGATGCCAGAACCCATCTCACCTCTCGCCGTCCGCGCCTATACCGCCACTTCCGCACTGGGCCGGGGCCTCGGCGATCACCTGCGCGCGGTCGAGTCGGCGCGCAGCGGCCTGCGTCCGAACGATTTCGGCGATGCGCCCCTCGCCTGCTGGATCGGGCGCGTGCCCGGCGTCGAGGACTCCCCGCTGCCCGCCCACCTCGCATCCTGGGAATGCCGCAACAACCGCCTCGCCTGGCTGGGCCTGAATCAGGACGCTTTCGTCGACCGCGTACGGGAAGCCATCCACCGGTACGGCGCGGACCGCGTCGCCCTCGTGCTGGGCACCTCCACCGCGAGCATCGGCGCCACCGAGGAAGCCTATCGGCGGCTGGAGGATGGCCGGTTCCCGGCTGACCTCGCCCGCCCCGGCGTGCACATGCCGCATTCGCTGACCGCTTTCGTGGCCGAAGCGCTGGACCTGCACGGCCCGGCGCTGACCGTGTCGACGGCCTGTTCGTCGAGCGCCAAGGTGTTCGCCTGCGCCGAACGCATGATCCGCCTCGGCGTCGCCGATGCGGCGGTAGTCGGCGGCGTGGACACGTTGTGCGGCAGCGTACTGTTCGGCTTCAACTCGCTAGAACTGGTATCGCCGGAACCCTGCCGTCCGTTCGACCGGACGCGACGGGGACTCTCGCTCGGCGAGGCGGCCGGCTTTGCGCTGCTGGAACGCGTGGAGGCGGCGCCTGCGGTACCTCGCCTGCTGGGCTACGGCGAATCCAGCGACGCGCACCACATGTCCACTCCCCATCCGGAGGGCCTCGGCGCGGACATGGCGCTGCGCGATGCGCTGCAGCGCGCCGGCCTGGACGCGGACCAGGTGGACTACATCAACCTCCATGGCACGGCCAGCCTGAAGAACGACGAGGTCGAAGCGACGCTGATCGGGCGCGTCTTTCCCGCCCGCACGCGCGCCAGTTCCACCAAGGGATACACCGGCCATACGCTGGGTGCCGCAGGCATCGTCGAAGCGGCCTTCGCGCTCCTGGCGATCGAGCATGGGCTGGTGCCGGGCAACCTCGGTGGAGACCAACCTGATCCGGTCTGCGGCCCGCAGTTCGCCTGGCACAACGAACGCCGCGACGTGCACATCGCCTTGAGCAACTCTTTCGGCTTCGGCGGCAACAATGCCTGCCTCGCGTTCGGCGAGGCGGCGGCATGAGTGGCCTGCGGATTCACGTGGAAGGCATCGGCCTGTGGTCGCCGCAGCTGGCCGACTTCCCCGCCCTGCACACATGGCTTGCCGGCACGCCGGCGGCCGTCCCTGGCGCGAAACCACCCGCCGCCACGCTTCCGGCCACCGAGCGCCGCCGGGCGCCCGAGAGCGTGCTGCTGGCCGTCGAGGTGGCGGGCCAGGCAGTGGCGATGAGCGGCCGCGACGCCGGCGGGCTGGCCTGCGTCTTCGGCTCGGCTTTCGGCGACCAGACCATCACCGACTACATGTGCGAAACACTCGCACGCGCGCCGACTGAGCTGTCGCCGACCCGCTTCCACAACTCCGTGCACAACGCACCGGCCGGCTACTGGACCATTGCCACGGGATGTCACGCGCCTTCGTCCGCCGTCTGCGCCTACCGCGACACCCTGGGTGCCGGACTGCTGGAATCCGCGATGCAGGTGCTCGCCGACAGCCAGCCCGTGCTCTTCGTCTGCGCGGATGTCGCCGGCACCGGCCCGCTGGGCGACGTGACCCACAGCACACAAGCGTTCGGCTGCGCCCTGGTGCTGTCACCGGACGTTTCCCCGCGCACGGTCGCCACCCTCGCACTGCAAGTCTCGCGAGACGCGGCCACCGCCTCACCGCCGCCGATACTGCCTCCGGCGTGGCTGGAAGCGAACGCAACCGCCGCCGCAGCCCTGCCGCTGCTCAGCCTTCTGGCCGGTCACGGCCGTCATTGCCACATCGCCGCAGCCGGAACGCTGGGCCTGCATATCGAAAGGGAGAACCTCGCTTGAATTCCCCGGCCACACGCTGGTGCGTGCTCATTCCCTGCCTCAATGAAGAGGCGGCCATCAAGGATGTCGTCGGCTCGGTGGTCGCGCTGGGCGCGCCCGTCATCGTCGTCGACGACGGCTCCGACGACCGCACTCCGGCGATCGTCGCCGAGCTGCCGGTCACCCTGCTGCGCCACACGGAGCGCAAGGGCAAGGGCGAAGCATTGCGCACCGGTTTTCGCGAGGCGCTGCGCCAGGGCTTCGACGCTGTCGTCACCATGGACGGCGATGGGCAGCATCTGGCCAGCGACGTGCCGCGCATCGTGGCCGCCGCGCAGCGCTACCCGAACCACATCGTCATCGGCGCCCGGCTGATCGACAAGGCACAGCAGCCCAAGGCGCGGCGCTTCGCCAACGCATTCGCCGACTGGGGTATCTCCTGGGCCTGTGCGCAGCCGGTAGCGGATACGCAGAGCGGACAGCGCTGGTATCCGCGCGCGGCCTTGGACCTGGTGGACCTGCCGGCGGAAAACTTCGTGTTCGAGGCCGCCATCCTCATCGCCGCGTCGCGCGAGAAAGGGCTTGGGGTGGCGTCGGTGCCGATCGCGTCGCGCTACCAGGGCGAGTTCCGCCTCAGCCATTTCAACCCCGTGCGCGACGTGGTGCGCATCACCACCTATACCGTCGGCCGCGTGGTGCATTACGGCGATGTCTGGACCAGCTACCGGCGTTCCCGCGCCAGCCGCCCCATCGTGTTCGACACCGCCGCGCCGGCCTGAAAACTCAGCCGGCGACGTAGATCACTGCGGCGCGACCGCTCGCCAGCTCGCGCCCGGCTTGCACCACACGGAACGCATACTGCGCGCCGCCCTCGTCGGCGAACAACTGCTCCGCATGGACGTCCAGACAGCCGCCGCGAGCGTCGACGTAGGTGACGGCCAGCATGACGTCGCGCAGGCTCACCAGGCGCCCCTGGCGCACGCCCTCGTCGCCCCGCGCCCGCGCAGCCAGCGCGCCGTGCACGGCCATCGCCTGCGCACCGTATTCGGACAGGTGAACCGCATGAAGACCTTGCGGCGAACGTAGCGGATGCGCCTCATCCGCGTGACTGTCGCTGATCGCGTGGATGTGCGTGGCATCCCATGCGAGCACGGTGTCGAGCAGGCACATGCCGCCCGCATGGGGAATCAGGTGGGCCCAGTCAGTCCGTTCGAGCATGGTTCGCGTGTGGCGCCATCAGGGTGGAAAGGCAGAAATGAAAAGCGACGCCCAGGCTGACCGTAAGGCCGATGGCGCGCAGCACGGGGATGCTGCTCCAGGCAAACATGCCGAACACGAGCAGCGCGGAGGCCACGCACACCAGGGTAGCGTGCAAGGTGCGGCGCTGCTCGGCGGCATCGCCGGTATCGCGCTCGAAGAACAGCGCATAGTGCAGGCCGAGGCCGGCGGCAAGCGTCAGTGCCACCAGGTGAAACAGGGATATCTCGATACCTGCGGCACGTTCCACCGCCAATACCAGAAAAGTGGCCAGCGTCATCGGTGCGAGCACGTGCCAGGCGCGCCGAACGCCTCGCAATGCGAAGACGATGGTGAGCACCAGCAACACCGTAGCGGCCACGAGCGCATGGAGAATCCGCGTGCGGTAATCGGCCACCAAGGATTCGGACGCCTGCTTGAGATCCAGCAGGCGGACGGTGCCACCGCTTTCTTTCGCCAACGCTTGGAGCGCGGCAACGTCATGCACGCCGCTGAGCGTGCCCAGGCCGAGCCACCGATCTTCGCGCTGCACCAGCATGGCCGCCAGGCGCTGGCCCAGCGCGCTTCTCATGAAGACATCCGGCGTCAGTGGCGGCAGGCTGCGCGCCTTTTCCACGTCCGCGACGAAGGGTTCGAACAGATCCTTGCGAAACGGCATGCCCTGCGCGGTCTGAGCGAGCGCGGCGCGAAGGCTGTCGCCATCCGGCAACTGGCCCTGCCGCGCCAGCTGGCGCGCCGTGCTCGGCAGGAAGCGGGATGGCAACTCCACGGCATCTACGGCATGCCGGCTTACCAACGCATCGGCCTTCGACTCCAGCTGCTCCGAGAGGCGCAGCACACCTTGCGCATCGCCGGCCTGGAGCACCAGCAGGTAACGCACGTCGGGCGCGCCGAGCGCCTCGCGCAGACGGGCATCGCGCTGCAGCAGGTCCTGCGGCAGCGGCGTGAGCGCCGCGAGGTCGTTCTGCCAGAAAGCCCCCGGCGCGAGCGTCAACGCCAAGGCGATGGCCACGGCAACCGCCGCGGGCAGCCAGCGTGGTCGCGGCAGGCGGTCGAAGAAAGCACGGGCGCGCGCCAGCCATGGCATGTCCGCGACATCGCGGATGCGTTCCGGGAGCAGACGCGGCAACAGATAACGCGTACACAGTCCGGCCACTAGCAGGCCGGTGATGGTGAACACCGCCAGCTGCTGCAAGCCATTGACGCCCGACGCGTAGAACGCGAGATACGCAATGCAGGCCGATGCGATCGCAGTCAGCAGCAGCGGCCATAGGACGCGCACGCTGGCCATCGCATCCTCCCCGGCCCGGCGATGGCTGAGCACACGGATGGGATACTCCTGCGCCACACCGAGCAGCGTGAAGCCAAAAGCGAGCGTGATGCCGTGCACCTGCGGGAACACCAACACCAGGGCGGCGATGCCCGCCAGCGCGGCGCTCGCGATCGGCAGCGCCGAGAGCAATAAGGAACCGACGCTGCGGTAGGCGAGCAGCAACAGCAGGATGAAACCCGCGGTGGATACGTTGCCGATCCATTCGGCCTGGCGCCGGGTCTGCTCGCTCACCACGACGCTGAAGTAGCCCGGGCCGCTGACGGTCAGCCGCGCGGCGGCGGCGCCCCGCAATCCGCGGAAGGCCCGTTCGATGCCCGCAACGGCCTCGCCCTGCGCCGTGGGGTCGAATCCTGCCGCCCGCGTCTGCACCACCAGCAAGGCTTCGCCGCGCGAGGAAAACCACACACCCTCGCGCACGTCCGGCGTGCGCGGCGGCGTCCAGCGTTCGGCGAGCTTGAGCACTTCCAGCGTGGGGTCGCGCGGCAGCAGCCCCTTCAACAGCGTTGCCGCCGGCGATGAAAGATCGTCCAGCCGCTGTTCCAACTGGTCGGCGAGAAACGCTTCGTCGTAATGCTCCGTATCGAGCGTCGGCGACAGCAGATAGCGGTACGGCAGCAGTTGTTCGTCCAGCGCGGTCAGGTCGAAGCTGCCGTTGAGTACCTGCGTGTAGCGCGGATCGCCGCGCAGCGCCGCGACGAGGCCCTGACTCAACCCCGCCAGACTGGCGTCGTCGCCGCCATCGATCGCCAGCAGCAGCACCCGCGAACCGGGGCCGTCGCCGACCTGTTCCATCAGCAATCGCTGCTCGAAGGTCGTGGGGGTGGGCATGAAATCGCGCAGATCGCCGCTCACCTTGAGCCGCTGGGACACCAGCACGCCCAGGCCGGCGAGCATCACCAGCCACGCCAGGAGCAATAGGGCCTTGCCCCGGCGCCCCATGCTCAGCCGTCGCCTTTGCACAAAGCGGAAAGAGCTTCGCGCGAGGGCGACGAAGGCATGCGGGTTGCCAGCTCGCCCAGGAGATCCACGGCGAGGTCGCCGTCGGCTTCCTGCATGCGCATGCAGCGCGGCTCGCTGTCGCGCCCATCGATCTCGATGCTGGCAATGGCCTTGGCGACGCGGGGATCGCGCGGTGTCAGCGTAAGCGTCCAACCGCCGGCACGGCTTTCGTGCCGGACTTCGAAGGCCTGGCTCAGGCGCGAGGCGTCGCCGCCGAGCAACGCCACGAAACTGTCCAGCAGTACCTGAAGCTGGGGGGCGCGCTTGAGCGAAAAACTGCGCGGCTTGCGGCCATCGCGCTGCTGCGTCACTTCGCCATCGGCGATAGTGGAGACTTCCTTCGTCGGTCGATCCACTCGCCGCTCGAGCTTGTCGCCACCCAGCCAGCCCAGCTCGCCGGACACGACCAGCGGCTGCTCCAGCACCTTCATGAAACGCGCTTCCGCGAACGGCGTGCGGGCCGGCGCGGGACGAGCCAGCGAAGCGATCAGCGCCTGGGCATCACGCTCAGCCGGCGCTGCGCTGACCCAGCACGGCAGAGCCAGGCCGAGCAGGAGCATGCAGGTCTTGCTGCCAGAAATCATAGAAGTTGAACCAGTTGTAGGGGGCTTCGTGGATGTAATGCTCGACGCGCCGCGCGTAACGCGCGATGACCGCGTCCAGCGCCGCCGCGCGGTCCCCGCGGGGAATCTCGACGCGGTCCGCGAAGATTTCGAAAACCAGACGGTAACGATTGCCGCCCTGGTAGAGGCCGAAGCAAAGCACCACCGGCACCCCCATGGTATGCGCCAGCAGCCACGGGCTGACCGGGAACGGTGCAGGCCGGTCCAGCAGCTCGGCACGCCGAAGCACCTCGTGCTCGCGGCCGCGATCGGCCAGCAGTGCCACCATCGCGCCCTGCTCGCAGGCTTCGGCCATTTCCAGCGCCACCGAGGTGCCGTCCTTCGATGCATCGATGACTTTGTCGCCGATGCCGGGGGCCAGCGCCTCGAGCAGTTCGGTCAGCGCGGGCGTCTTCTGCTTGTCGAGCAGCACGCGCAGCGGGATGTCCGGACGCCGCGTGCTGATCGCGCGCAGCGCCTCGAAACTGCCCTGGTGCGAGCCGAACAGAAGGACGCCACGTCCCCGCCCGATGCGTTCCGTCAGCGCCTCGAGCCCTTCCACCTCGATAGCGAAACCTTTCTCGCCCCGCGCCAGCAGGAATACGCGATCCAGCATGGTCGCCGCGAAGCAGTGGATGTGCTTCAGCACATGCCAGGTGGTCACGCGATGCGGCAGAACACGTTCGAGGAACTGCCGCGAGGCCTCTCGCTCCGGCTTGCGGCGAAGGTAGAAGTACAGCGTGATGGGATAGAGGAACAGGCGTGCGAACCCGCGCCCGCCGTACAGTGCGATGCTGCGGATCAGCCACAGTGCGAAGCGTCCGCCGCCTTCCGGGCGACTCTGCCAATGCCCGCTCATGCGAGCGCTTCCTCGATCTGGCTTCCCTCGACCTGGCCGCGCGCAAGCAGCACGTCGTCACGGCGGATCTCGAAACGCACCCGCGTGCCGGTCTCGCTCATCGTGATTTCGGCGGTCTCGCCGGGAAACAGCGGCGCGATGAACTTCGCTTCCACGATGCGCGCCACGCGCTGCCCACGCCAGTCGCGCAGCGCGTCCGCTACTTTTTCCAGCAGGACGACACCAGGTACCAGCGGATGGCCGGGGAAATGGCCCGGCAGGCAGGGATGCGAAGGCTCGACACGCATGGAAACGAGATAGGTCGGCATCATGCGGCCACCGGCGTGCGCCAGGAGAGGAGACGAAGGATGCCTTCAGCGCCGGGCATCGTCAGCGCGGCTCAGGCGGCGGTGCGGTGTTTTTCGACGTGCTCGGAGAGCGACCGCAGGCTGGCGAAGATCGCGCGGTTGTCCGGATTGTCCGAGCGGAGCTGGAACCCATACTTCTTGGAAACCGCCAGAGCGATCTCCAGGGCATCGATGGAATCCAGGCCAAGGTCGCCGCCGAAGAGCGGTGCGTCGGGATCGATCCGGGCGGGTTCGACCGCCTCCAGGTTGAGGCTTTCGACGATCAGGGTCGCCAATTCACGTTGTGCCGCGGTCTGCTCTGCCATGCTCGTCCCGTACTGCGCCGTACATGCCTCTCCGGTCGGCTTCTCCCGGTCGGCAAGGAGCGGCAGTGTAACATAGCGACCCTGTTGTCCCTGGTGACGGTGCATGGCTAAGGGTTCAGAAAGCGCTCTACCGACCGCTCTCGAGCGGCGGGCTCCCCGGGTCTCCTATCGCCACGAATCCCTGGCCGACGTGCTCGCCGAAACGGGCACGCTGGCAGCGTTCGGGTTCGGCGCCGGGGCCCCCTCGCACGACGACCCGCGCTATCTGGGCGTTCCCTTGGAAGGCCTGGACGCGCCGACGCCGCTTGAGGTGTGGCAGGTGGACGGGCCCGTGGCCACCGGCCGCGAGGGCGATGTTCGCTGGGCCGAAGGCCAGGGCTGGCTGTTCGCTGCCATCGAACTGGACGAAGGCACGCATGGCGGTCCACGCGACACCGCCGAGCATGCGTACCGGCAGCTGCGCGAGTTCCTCGGCGCACGCGCCCCCCGCCACGTGCAGCGCATCTGGAACTACCTGGGCGCGATCAACGAAGGCGAAGGCGACAGCGAACGCTACAAGCTGTTCTGCGAAGGCCGTGCCGCGGGCATGGGGCAGTTCTTCAGCGACGGCTTTCCGGCGGCCACCGCCATCGGCCACCATGGCGGTACCGATCGCCTGCAGGTCTATCTGCTGGCCTGTGATGCTCCCGGCGCCCGCGTCGAGAACCCGCGCCAGGTCAGCGCGTGGAGGTATCCGCGCCAATATGGCCGCACGCCGCCCAGCTTCGCGCGCGGCATGGCGCTGCCCGGCCAGGACGCCCTGGCGATTTCCGGTACGGCCGCGGTCGTCGGCCATAGCTCCGCGCATGAGGACGATCTCGACGCACAGCTGGGCGAGACGCTCGCAAATCTGGAAACACTGCTCGCGCATGCAGGCATGCCGGCCGGATTCGATACGCATTCACCGCTCAAGGCCTACGTGCGCCACGCCATCGATGCGCCACGCGTGATCGACTTCCTCGCCTCGCGCCTGCCCGGCGTACCGGTGCTGCTGCTGCACGGCGACGTCTGTCGCCGTGAACTGCTGGTGGAGATCGACGGCTGGCGCTACGCGTGAGCGCGCTGGTGGCTCACGGCTTTCCGCATCCGCCGTGGGCACTCTGGAACGAGGCCAGTAGAGAGGCGGCCAGCGCCGAACGGGATTCGGGCACTCCAACGGCGAGCTCTCGATAGAACGGGTCGCCGGTCTGGTCGAACACTGCCATCGCGCGCACGGGTGGCGAAGCCGGCAGGCGATAAGCGAGGCGCACGGTGCAGCGATCCAGGCGCTCGAGCGTGTCGGGCCTGGGTTCGAGCGAGGGCTCCGGCGTCCGGGTTTCCATCAGCTCGTCCAATGCCTTGTGCGCACCTGGAAACAGGCCCTGCGCAGCCTCGTAGATGCAGCCGAGGCAAGCAGGATAGAGCGTCCAGCTCATCCAGCCCGCTGCCGCGCCGTCAGGCGCGACGAAACTGAAAATCGTATTGCCATCCACGCCCACCGCCGTACGCCGCGGCTTCCATCCGCGAGGCACCACCATCCAGCCGGTAGCGCTGGCGTAGAAGAGTTGCAGCTGGGGGCGCACCTCGTCCGCCAAGGGAAGCGCGAACGGCGGGATGTCCGCGTCGCGCACCTGCTCCCACTCGCCCTCCTCGTCCTTGAGTTCAATGCGCGTGGCCGGCAGGCGGGTGATGGGGCGGCCCGCGCCGTCGCGCGGGTGCGCTGGCACTAGCCGGAAATCCTCGCCCTGCGTGGACAGGTAATGCGACGGTGGTCCCGTGAGTGTGCGCTGCTGCGGTTCCGCATGGACGGAAACCAAGACCGCGGCGAGGAACAAGGTCATGGCGACCAGGTACCGATAAGAGATCATGCAAGACACTCCTTGTCCGATTCGTGGAAGGGCGGCTACTTCTTCTCCGGCCGCTTCCACCCGTGCAGCGTGGCCTGACGGCCGCGCGCGATGGTGAGTTCACCGGCGGGCGCGTCCTTGGTGATCACGGAGCCCGCGCCGATCGTCGCGTTCTGGCCCACCCGGACCGGCGCCACCAGAGCGGTATTGGACCCAATGAATGCACCATCGTCGATCTGCGTGAGGCTCTTGTTCACGCCGTCGTAGTTGCAGGTGATGGTGCCAGCGCCGATGTTCACCTTGCTGCCGACCACCGTATCGCCGAGGTAGGTCAGGTGGTTGGCCTTGCTGCCTTCGCCCAGGCGAGCCTTTTTTGTCTCGACGAAGTTGCCGATGTGTACGCCGGCCGCCAGCTCCGTCCCGGGACGCAGGCGTGCGAACGGGCCGATGACGCATGGCCCGTGAGTCACCACGCCCTCGAGATCGCAGTGCGCCTGCACGATCGTGCCGGCCGCGAGGTGGACATCCTTGAGTCGGCTGAATGGACCCACGCGCACGTCTTCGCCGAGATGCACCTCGCCTTCCAGGATGACGTCGATATCGATGTCGACGTCGCACTCGACCGTGACGGATCCGCGCACATCGATACGCGCGGGATCGGCGATGCGCACGCCCTCGAGCGCGAGCGCCCTGGCGGCGCGCTGGCGATAGACGGCTTCCAGTTCGGTCAGCTGCCACGGGTTGTTGGCCCCGGCCGCCTCCATTTCATCGTCGCATTCGACGCAGAAGGCCGGGCGGCTTTCAGTGGCCGCCATCGCGAAGATGTCGGTGAGGTAATACTCGCCCTGCGCGTTGTTGCGGTCGAGCCGGTTGGTCCAACGCTTCAGCGAAGCCGCGTCGGCGGCGACGATGCCGGTATTGATCAGGTCGATCGCACGCTGCTCGTCGTTGGCGTCCTTCTCCTCCACGATGGCCCGCACGAAGCCGCTGCCATCCAGCAGCACGCGGCCGTAGCCGCGCGGATCGGCCACGCGCGTGGCGAGCACGGTAAGCGGCTGGTCAGCCTCCACCAGGCGACGCAAGGTGGCGGGCTGGGTGAGCGGAACGTCGCCGTACAGCACCAGCACGGCCGCATGATCCGGCACCTCGCGCAGCGCCTGCGCGACGGCGTGGCCCGTGCCGAGGCGCTCCGCCTGCAGCACCCAGCGCAGGTCGGGCTGGCCTTCGAAGGCTGCGAGCACCTGATCGC
Organism: Dyella sp. BiH032; assembly: GCF_031954525.1. Lineage (NCBI taxonomy): Bacteria > Pseudomonadati > Pseudomonadota > Gammaproteobacteria > Lysobacterales > Rhodanobacteraceae > Dyella > Dyella sp. BiH032. The sequence continues at coordinate 677,367 of NZ_CP134867.1, read as the reverse complement.
CACCATGGCCATAGACCACGTGGATCTGCTCCGCGGACAGCGCGCGTGCGGCCGAGAGCACGTGGGCCAGCAGCGGGCGGCCCGCCAGCGGCATCAGCACCTTGGCCTTTTTCGATTTCATGCGCTTGCCCTCGCCGGCGGCGAGGACGATGACGTGCAGGGGCATGTTCTTCATGGCTGTCCCGTCGAGTTTTGCTTAGCGCGGCAGCATAGCAGCCGACTATTCCGATCCATGACCGCTGGCTGACGGAGCGTCGCCGGTCGTGACCTGCGCCGCACCCGAGTGGCATTCGAAGCGAAAGTCGTAGGCGAGGCTGAACGGCCGGGTCTCGCTGTCGACGACATGACTTTCACCATTGGCGTCCGCCGCCCAGCGATCGATCTTCAGTGGCACGAACGACCACTGCCTCGCCGCGACCTTCACCGCGTCGATGTAAGACCGACGATCGGCATTCGCACTGGCTTCGTCATCCGCGCGCACGTCGGCGACCTTGCCGCTTGCGTCCACCACCAGCCATGCACGCACCTCCACCGGTGGCGGGCAGCGCGACAGCAACGAAGGCGGATAGATGGGGTTCACGCGACGATCCGGCGCGGCGCCGCTCGATACCTCGCCCATCGCCAGCTGGTAGCGTGCCGTCCCCTCGGGGAGCACCGCATGCCAGTTGGCGCTTCCCGATGGCGGCGGGGACGACTGCGTCGTGACGTGGAGACATCCGACCAACAAGGCGGCGGAAACGGCGGGGAAGGCTCGGGAGATCCTTGCCATGCATACCTCCGATCGGACACGCCCGCACCTTGCCCAAACGAAAACGCCGGCACAAGGCCGGCGTTTCATATCCTGTCGGGGCTGTGGCGCCCTACTGGGATCAGTGCTTGAGGTTCTTGCGCAGGCGCTCCAGCGCCTGAAGCTGGGTGAGCGCCTCGGCCAGCTTGGCCTGCGCCTCGGCGATTTCCATCGCATCGGTGCGGTTGGCCAGGGCATCTTCCGCTTCCTTCTTGGCCTGCAGGGCTGCGGCCTCGTCCAGGTCGGCGGCGCGCGCGGCCGTGTCGGCCAGCACCGTCACCACCTGCGGCTGCACCTCGAGAATGCCGCCGGACACCCAGAACTGCTGACGCTCGCCATTGGCGAGGACCACGTCGACGTGGCCCGGCTTCAGGCGGGTGATCAGCGGCGCGTGGCGGGGCGCGATGCCCAGCTCGCCCATTTCACCGGTGGCGACCACCATCGTGGCCTCGCCGTGGAAGATCTCGGCTTCGGCACTGACGATGTCGACTCGAAGGGTATGGCTCATGTCTGTCTCGCTCTGCTCGACGGGAACTCAGGATCGGGGACGGAGAACGGCACGCTTCGGCTCACCGTTCCCCTGACGCAGCCCCTATCCTCAGGCCGCCTTCTTCGCGGCCATGTCCTCGGCCTTCTTGATGGCCTCGTCGATGCCGCCGACCATGTAGAACGCCTGCTCCGGGATGTGGTCGACTTCGCCGTCGACGATCATCTTGAAGCCGCGGATGGTTTCCTTCAGCGTCACGTACTTGCCCGGCGCGCCGGTGAACACTTCGGCCACGTGGAACGGCTGGGAGAAGAAGCGCTCGCACTTGCGCGCGCGGTACACCACCTGCTTGTCTTCTTCGGACAGCTCGTCCATGCCGAGGATCGCGATGATGTCCTTCAGTTCCTTGTAGCGCTGCAACATGCCCTGCACCTTGCGCGCCACCTCGTAGTGCTCCGCGCCGACCACGTTCGGGTCGAGCTGGCGGCTGGTGGAGTCCAGCGGATCCACGGCCGGGTAGATACCGAGCGAAGCGATGTTACGCGACAGGGTGACGGTCGAATCCAAGTGCGCAAAGGTGGTGGCCGGCGACGGGTCGGTCAGGTCGTCCGCGGGCACGTACACGGCCTGGATCGAGGTGATCGAACCGGTCTTGGTCGAGGTGATGCGCTCCTGCAGCACGCCCATTTCCTCAGCCAACGTCGGCTGGTAACCCACCGCCGACGGCATACGGCCGAGCAGTGCGGACACTTCGGTACCGGCCAGCGTGTAGCGGTAGATGTTATCCACGAAGAACAGCACGTCACGGCCCTTGCCGTGCTCGTCCTTCTCATCGCGGAAGTACTCGGCCATGGTCAGGCCGGTCAGAGCCACGCGCAGGCGGTTGCCCGGCGGCTCGTTCATCTGGCCGTAGACCATCGCCACCTTGGACTCGGGCAGGTTGTCGATCTTGACGACGCCCGCGTCCTGCATCTCGTGATAGAAGTCGTTGCCTTCGCGGGTACGCTCGCCCACGCCGGCAAACACCGACAGACCCGAATGCTGGGTCGCGATATTGTTGATCAGCTCCAGCATGTTCACGGTCTTGCCCACGCCGGCGCCGCCGAACAGGCCGACCTTGCCGCCCTTGGCGAACGGGCACACCAGATCGATCACCTTGATGCCGGTTTCCAGCAGCTCGTTGGCCAGCGCCTGGTCGTCGTAGCTGGGGGCTTCACGGTGGATGACCCAGTGATCCTTCGCCTCGATCGGACCGACTTCGTCGATCGGGTTGCCGAGCACGTCCATGATGCGACCCAGGGTGGCCTTGCCGACCGGCACCTTGATGCCTTCGCCGGTGTTGCGCGCGACGAGGCCGCGCTTCAGGCCGTCGGTGGAACCCAGGGCGATGGTGCGCACCACGCCGTCGCCAAGCACCTGCTGGACTTCCAGCGTGATCTCGGTGCCGTCGATCTTCAGCGCGTCGTAAACCTGCGGCACCTGATCGCGTGCGAACTCGACGTCGATGACCGCGCCGATGATCTGTACAACTTTGCCCTGGCTCATGGATGTGCTCCGGATGGATCTTTGAATGTCTTGGATGGGTCAGCGCCCTGGAAGGTCGCCTGTTCTTGATGTGTCGCTATCGCCGGTTACCGCGTTCAGACCGCCGCGGCGCCGCCGACGATTTCCGAGATTTCCTGCGTGATCGCGGCCTGGCGTGCCTTGTTGTAGACCAGCGTCAGCTCGCCGATGACCTTGCTCGCGTTGTCCGAGGCCGCCTTCATCGCGACCATGCGCGCCGCGTGCTCGCTGGCGAGATTTTCCAGCACACCCTGGTACACCACCGACTCGATGTAGCGCCCCAGCACGTGCTCCAGCACCGTGGCGGCGTCCGGCTCGTAGATGTAGTCCCAGTCGTGCGTCTGCTCGAGCTTGATGCCGGCATAGGCCGATTCGCCCGCCGCCTGGTGCGCTTCGAGCTCCGCGGCCACCAGAGGCAGCGGCAGCAGCGCGTCGAGCGTCGGCTTCTGGGTCATCGTGTTGACGAAGTCGTTATACGCAAGGAACACGCGATCGAGCTTGCCCGCGGTGTACGCGTCCAGCGCCACCTTGATCACGCCCACCAGCTGCTCGACCTTGGGCTTCTCACCCAGGTGGGTAACGCTGCCGACGAGGTTCACGCCCTTGATGCGGCGGAAGAACTGCACGGCCTTCTGGCCCACGGCCACGACGTCAACCTCGACGCCCTTGTCCTGCCACTCGCGGATGGCGGGCAGCAGACGGCGGAACAGGTTCGAATTCAGGCCGCCACACAGGCCGCGGTCGGTCGAGACCACCACGTAGCCGACGCGCGCCACTTTCTCGCGCTGCACCAGGAACGGATGGGTGAAATCGGTGCTGGCCTGGGCGACGTGCGCGATCACTTTGCGCATCTGGCGCGCATAGGGGCGCGATGCCTTCATCAGATCCTGCGCCTTGCGGATCTTCGACGCCGAGACCATTTCGAGCGCGCGCGTCACCTTGCGCATGTTCTGCGTGCTCTTGATCTTGGATTTGATTTCGCGTCCGCCTGCCATCTCTTTCTCGCTCGCTGTGCTCGCTCGGGTACGGGGGTGGGAACGGTTGGCCGTTCCCGCGCCCTGCTTACCAGCTACCGGTCTTCTTGTACTCGTCCAGGCCGGACTTGAAGGTGGCCTCGATGTCGTTGTTCCAGTCACCGGTGGCGACGATCTTCTTCATCAGCTCGCCGTGGTTCTGATGGAAGAACGCATGCATGCCCTTCTCGAACGGCAGCACCTTGTCGACCGCCAGGTCGTCCAGGTAGCCCTTCTCGGCGGCGTACACCGACAGCGCGAGTTCGGCGATCGACAGCGGCGCGTACTGCTTCTGCTTCATCAGCTCGGTCACGCGCTGGCCGCGGTCCAATTGGGCGCGGGTGGCCGGGTCGAGGTCGGAAGCGAACTGCGCGAACGCGGCCAGCTCACGGAACTGCGCCAGGGCCAGCTTCACGCCGCCGGACAGCTTCTTCACGATCTTGGTCTGCGCCGAGCCGCCCACGCGCGACACCGAGATACCGGCGTTCACGGCCGGGCGGATGCCGGCGTTGAACAGGTCGGTCTCGAGGAAGATCTGCCCGTCGGTGATCGAGATCACGTTGGTCGGCACGAACGCGGACACGTCGCCGGCCTGGGTCTCGATGATCGGCAGCGCGGTCAGCGAACCGGTCTTGCCCTTCACTTCGCCGTTGGTGAACTTCTCGACGTACTCCTCGGACACGCGCGCGGCGCGCTCGAGCAGACGGGAGTGCAGGTAGAACACGTCGCCCGGATAGGCTTCGCGGCCCGGCGGGCGCTTCAGCAGCAGCGAGATCTGGCGGTAGGCCACGGCCTGCTTGGACAGATCGTCGTAGATGATCAGCGCGTCTTCGCCGCGATCGCGGAAGTACTCGCCCATGGCGCAACCGGCGTACGGCGCGATGTACTGCAGCGCGGCCGACTCGGAGGCGGAGGCGACCACCACGATGGTGTTGGCCAGCGCGCCGTTCTCTTCGAGCTTGCGCACCACATTGGCGATCGACGAGCGCTTCTGGCCGATCGCGACGTAAATGCACTTAATGCCGGAATCTTTCTGGTTGATGATCGCGTCGATGGCCAGCGCGGTCTTGCCGGTCTGGCGGTCGCCGATGATCAGCTCGCGCTGGCCGCGGCCGATCGGGATCATCGAGTCGACGGACTTGTAGCCGGTCTGCACCGGCTGGTCGACCGACTTACGCCACACCACGCCCGGCGCGACCTTTTCGATCGGCGAGCTGAGCTTGGCATTGAGCGGCCCCTTGCCGTCGATCGGATGGCCCAGCGAGTCGACCACGCGGCCCAGCAGCTCCGGACCGACCGGCACTTCGAGGATGCGGCCGGTGGTCTTGGCGGTATCGCCTTCGCGCAGGTGCTGGTATTCGCCCAGCACCACGGCGCCGACCGAGTCGCGCTCGAGGTTCAGCGCCAGGGCAAACGAATTGCCCGGCAGCTCGATCATTTCGCCCTGCATCACGTCAGCGAGGCCGTGGATGCGCACGATGCCGTCGGACACGCTGATGATCGTGCCCTCGTTGCGGGCTTCCGCGCCGAGCTTGAACTGCTCGATGCGGGTCTTGATCAGTTCACTGATCTCGGACGGGTTCAAGGTGGTGCTGGACATGGTCGTTATCCTGGAAATTTTTTTGAAAGCCGTTTTGCCCAAGCGCCCGCCACGAAAGGCCGGGACACTCTTCGCGAAATGGACTTCGCGTAAACCTTAGGTCGCCAGCGCGCCGGAGAGGCGCGCCAGGCGTCCGCGTACGGAGCCATCGATCACTTCGCTGCCGGTATCGATCACCACGCCGCCGAGCAGCGAGGGGTCGACCTGCGTCTCCAGCTCGATATCGCGCTTGAAGCGGCGCTTCAGCGAAGCCTTCAGCTGCTCGGCCTGCGCGGCGTCGAGCGCCATCGCGCTGGTCACCTTGACCAGCAGCTGCGACTCGGCCTCGCGCTTGTACTGCTCGAACAGATCGGCGACCTCCGGCAGCAGCGCCAGGCGACGGCGCTCGGCCAGCTCGCCCAGGAACTTCGCGAACGGCGCTTCGCCGTCCATGCCCTGCGGCAGATGCAGCGCCACCAGCTGCGACACTTGCACGCGCGGATCGTTGCCCAGCGCAGCGACACGCGCGTCCTTCGCCACCGCGGCGGCGAAGGTCAGCGACTGGGACCATGCGGACAGCGCGCCGGATGCGCGAGCCAGCTCGAAAGCTGCGCGCGCATACGGACGGGCGAGAGTGATTGCCTGGGCCATGAGTTAGATCTCAGCGACGAGCTGATCGAGCATCGCCTTGTGGGCCGACGCATCGACTTCGCGCTGCACGATCTTCTCGGCGCCCTGCACCGCCAGACGACCGACCCAGCCGCGCAGCTCCTCGCGGGCGCGCTGCTGCATGCTGGCGACTTCCTCGGTAGCAGCGGCCTTCAGGCGCGCGGTCTCGGCCACGGCGTCCTCGCGGGCCTTGTCCACGATCTGGTTGGCCTGCTGCTGGGCGCGCTCGATGATCTCGGCGGCCTGCTGGCGCGCCTGCTTGATCTCGAGGGCGACCTTGGCGTCGGCATCCTTCAGCTCGGCGCGCGCCTTCTCGGCGGCGGCCAGGCCTTCGGCAACCTTTTTCTGACGTTCTTCGATCGCGGCGTTGAGCTGCGGCCAGATGAACTTGGTGGTGAACCAGACCAGGATGGCGAAGGACACCATTTGGCCCAGGAAAGTCAGATTGATATTCATGAGCTTTCCAAATAACTCCGGTAACGCGTTAAACCGCCCCATCGCCGCAGCGCCAGGCGCTGCGGCGACTCATATCGCCGATTAGTGACCGGCGGCCGCCTGGATCACGGCGGTCAGCGGGTTCGAGAACGCGAACAGCAGGGCCACGGCCAGGCCGATGATGAACGCGGCGTCGATCAGGCCGGCGAGCAGGAACATGCGGCCCTGCAGCAGCGGGACCAGTTCCGGCTGGCGAGCAGCGGACTCGAGGAACTTGGAACCCATGATGGCGATGCCCAAGCAAGCGCCCAGCGCGCCCAGGCCAATGATGATGCCGATGGCGATGGCGGTCAGGCCCTGCACATGGGTCAGAAGTTCGGCGAGGTTCATGGTGTTCTCCTGTGAATCTTTCTAAAGGTTGGTTAGAGCGAAGCGGATTAAAGCGAAACCGGATGGAACCCGAGACTCAGTGATGCTCACGCGCCGTCGCGATGTAGACGATCGTCAGCATCATGAAGATGAACGCCTGCAGCAGGATGATCAGGATGTGGAAGATCGCCCATGCGGTGTTGAACAGCACACCCGGCAGGAAGCTGATCCAGCCCGCGAACAGGCCCGCGATCAGCATGAACACCAGCTCGCCGCCGTACATGTTGCCGAAGAGTCGCATCGCGAGCGACACCGGCTTAGACAGGTATTCGACGACGTTGAGCAAGAAGTTGAACGGCACCAGGATCGCAACCACGACCGGGTTGTGCGCATGGAACGGCGCGGTCATCAGCTCCTTGCCGAAGCCGAGGCCGCCCTTGGCCTTGATGCCGTGGCCCAGCACGATCAGGAACACGCACAGGGCCAGGCCCACCGTGGTGTTGATGTCGGCGGTCGGCACCCAGCGGAAGAAGGTTTCGTGCGCAGCCTCGACGCCGGCGGCCGTCTTGACGGCGAAGCTCGGGGCATCGAGAGGCAGCAGGTCCATGGCGTTGAGGAACGCCACCCACATGAAGATCGACAGCGCCAGCGGCGTCACCGTGCGGCGGTCGCCGTGGAAGGTGTCCTTCACCTGGGTATCGACGAACTCGACGATCAGCTCCACCAGCGCCTGCCCCTTCGACGGCACGCCGGAAGTGGCCTTGCGGGCCTTCAGCCAGAACCACAGGCAGAACACCGCGCCGAGCACGAAGGCCACGACGATGGAGTCCAGATGGAGCTTCATGAAGGCGCTGTCGCCGAAGCTCACCACGTTGTGATGCAGGTGGTGCTGGATGTATTCGGTTAGACCGCCCTGAGGCTCGGTTGCCATGTCTCAGCCCTTGAATCGGAACGCCAGCAGATTTATCGCGTACGCAGCCACCAGCCCCGTGATAGCGGCCAGTGGCGGCAATTTGAGTTGACCCATGATCACGACCAGCCCTCCAGCGATCGCGATCCATTTCAAGACCATGCCTGACAACATACGGCCCATGGTCATGCCGCCCCCGCCCAGCCCTGCGAAGCTACGCGCTGCCAGCAGCGCGGTACCCAGCGCCACGACCGCGGCGCCCGCAGCGCCCGCGATCGCTTCGCGGTAACCCTGCGTCAGGAAGACGAGGCCAACGACCGCTGCCATGGCGAGCTGCAGCATCACAATGCGCAGCGCGAGACGACGTCCGGAGGCAAGACTGTTGAGCACGTGAGGTCCCCGCGCGGCTTCGCACTAGGCGGCACCGATCCAGCTGCGGGCCACGGTTCAATCTTAAAAAGTATATCAGCGGGGTATTTAGACGGACAAGCCGCGCCGCGTGCGGCACGTCGTCCCGTACGCCCAGGCCGGCCACTGTGCCCGCGCCGATGTATGCAAAGCGTCCATACGGACGCACCAAGAAAAAGGCCGGACTGGGAGCCAGTCCGGCCTTTGGGGACGTCGCCGAGGGAGGGAGCGACGTTTGAAGCGATTACTTCGCGGCAGCCTTCTTCACCGCGGCCACCGGGGCAGCGACGGCATCGTTGGCGGCCTGCTGCTGCTCCTGCGCCAGCGCGGTCAGCGACTCGGCGGTCTTCTGCGTGACGGCAATGATTTCCTGGGTCACGGCCACGGCGCGCTCGGCGTTCTCGCGGCTCAGGGCGGTGCCCTTCTCCCACAGGGTGCGCAGGCCTTCCGCGTCGCGCGTTTCCAGCGCTTCGGCGATGAAGTCGGCGGCGACCTGCGACTGCTTCTCGAGCGCCTTGATCTGGAGCTCGGCGATCTTCTCCAGGCCCTTGAGGGCCACCGACTGGGCCTTGAAGGCGTTGTCGGTCAGCTGCTTGGCGTAAGCGAACACCTGGACATTGAGTTGCTGGGTCATGGCTTGCTCCCTCGGCGGGAATTGGGGTAGTGGAGCAAAGCCTAGCAATGACTTTTGTGCAGTGCAATATAATTTTTGTGAAGACGCGAAATCTTCACAAGAAGCCGCCAAGCAACAACCATTTATGACAGAGCTATGAAATGACGCGACGCGTCAGAAGCTGTCGCGGCTGCAGCTGGCGCCAGAGGTGCAGGTCTCGTGCACCACCACCTTGTCCAGCCCCGGCAGACGCGGCGCCAGGCGCTGGAAGATCCACCGCGCGAGGTTCTCGCTCGTGGGGTTTTCCAAGCCCTCGATATCGTTGAGGTAATGATGGTCGAGCTGGTCGTACAACGGGGCAAAGGCCGTCTTGACGTCGGCAAAGTCCATCACCCAGCCAAGCGCGGGGTCGGGCTCGCCCTCCACGTGGATCTCCACGCGGAAGGAATGGCCATGCAGGCGCGCGCACTTGTGGCCGGGCGGCACGTTGGGAAGCCGGTGAGCGGCTTCGAGCTGGAAGATCTTGAAGATATGCATCGGCGCATTCTACCGCCCGCGCCCGGGCGCCGCCCCGCACACCGGCCGTCTGGGGAAAACCCCAGGGTCCGGACCCTCGGTACCGGCGGCATACTCCCGGCAGCCGGCCGCCGCGCGGCCGGGCGAACCATCGCCATGCGCCACCTCGTCCTCCTGCTGCTGAGCCTGATCGCCATGAACGCCCCTCTCGCCCAGTCCGTCCGCACCCCGGAACCCGGCAGCCAGGAACGCAAGGCGCTGCTGGATGCCACGCGCGCCCCGCTGGAGCAGCGCCTGCGCCAACCCGTGCTGTTCACCGTCGACCAGCTCAACGTCGCCGGCGACTGGGCCTTCCTGCGCGCGCACCTGCAAGGCGCCGGCGGAAAGCCGCTGGACTTCGCCGGCACGCCCTTCGAGGAAGCCGCGCGAGCCGGCTTCCTGTCACGCACTTACGTCGCCCTGCTCCAGCGCCAGCAGGGGCACTGGGCGATCCGCGCCGAGGCCGTCGGTCCCACCGACGTGGCCTGGGCCAATTGGGCAGACAACTACGGCGCGCCTGCCGCCTTGTTCGACCACTGACCCCGGACCGCGCAAACGCGAAGGGCGGCCCGAAAGCCGCCCCTCGCGCCCCCCATCGTCCTGATCAGGGAGGGGTGAGATACCACGCACCGCCATACGGATGGCCATAGCCGACGCGCTGCGTGCCGTCGCGATTGGTGTTGTTGGAGCCGATCAGCTGGATGTTCCCGTGGTCGTTGCTCGCCACCAGCTCAACGTGGCCGCCATTGTTGAGGATGCACACGTCGCCCGGCTTCGCATGCGCCGCATCCACGACCTTCCAGCCCCGTTCCTTGAGGATGCGCCCGATCGATCCCGCCGCTCCCAATCCCGTACGGCTGGAGCCGGAAACCAGGTCCGTATGCCGATCGAGCAGGCCCGCCTTCTGCAGTACCGCCGAGACGAAATTCGCGCAGCACACATCCGAGGGCACGTTCGGGTTCATGGGCAGCGCGCCGCTGCGCTTGAGTTCCGACGCGTTGCGCCCGAGGAACTGCCTGGCGATGTCCACCGCCTTGCCGCCGCTGGCGCTCGTGCCGCTCGTGCCCTGCACGCCGCCCGTTCCCTTCGCGCCACCAGAGCCCGGGATATGGATGACCTGACCGGGATAAATGCGGTCGGGATGGCTGATCTGCGGATTGGCCCGTTCCAGCGCAGCCAGCGAGACTCCGTTGCGCGCAGCGATGCCGGACAGCGTGTCGCCCGAGCGCACGGTGTAGTCGTGGCTGGTCGATGCCGGCGCAGAGTTGCCACCCGAACCTCCCGGCAGATGGATCACCTGGCCCGGATAGATCCGGTTCGGATTGGCAATCTGTGGATTGGCTGCCAGCAAGGCCGAGAGCGACACACCATGGCGCGCCGCGATGCCCGACATCGTGTCGCCGGAGCGCACGGTATAGCTGCCCCCGGCCGGACTGCCGCTACTGCTCCCGCTGCTGCCCGGCAGGTGAATCACCTGCCCTGGGTAGATGTGGTTGAAGTCCCTGATCTGCGGGTTGGCCGCCTCCAGCGCCTTCAGCGAAACGCCCTGCCTCGCCGCGATCGCCGACAGCGTGTCGCCCGGCTGCACCGTATAGCTGCCGCCGCGCGATCCGCCCGACGGCGGCGGCGACGGGGGCGATGGCGTGGTCGATGTGCCGCTAGGCGCGTCGCTGCCGAACAGCGCGGCCTCCTTCGCTCGGCGATTGACCAGCCCCTGCAATACGCGCCCACCCGCATGGACATACTCGCCGAACATCTGCTGCGCGCCTTTGTAATCGCCCGCGTTGAGCTTGGCGAGCAGGCCCGGATATCCGTTCGCGCCGAGGTTGTAGGTGAGGCTTACCAGCGCATCGAACTGATTCTGGTTGATCGGCACGTGCACGTTGCGACGCACGGCGTCCTGCGCCCAGGCCAGGTCCTCCTTGAGGTAGGCCTCCGCCTGCGCGCGCGTGATCGTCTGCCCCGGCTGCACGCCCTTGGTATGGCCATAGCCGATGGTCCACGGCGCGCCGCCCGTACCCGGATCGGGATACGCCGTCGCGCTGTAGCCCTCGAAGCCCTCGATCATCTGCACACCGTTCTGGCTGATGCTGAAGCCCGATGCCGGCCCACCCTTGCCCGCTGGCGGAGCGCCAGCGGCCGGCGCGGAGGCCTGCGGGCCGCCATCCTGTCCACCGGCGGGAAGGTGGATGCGGTCGCCCGGATAAATGCGATCCGGATTCGCGATCTGCGGATTGGCCGCCTCCAGCGCCGCCAATGACACGCCGAAGCGTTGCGCGATGCCGGACAGCGTGTCGCCATGCTGCACGGTGTAGGTGGTCGGGGCATCGTTGCTCGCGGTGACGGCTGAGGAGGAGCGCACGGCGCTGACTGCGGTCATGGTTGGCCTCTGGGCTCGGAACGGAAGCGGCCGGCTCGGCCGGCTTCCGGATTCCAGCATCGGTTCGCGCGCCGCTCCCATTGGGGCTTTCCCGAGCTAGGGCCAACCCTAGGCCTGCCGATGGACGCCCAGCCATCCGTGTGCACCTGGGGAAAACCCGAGGCTAGGGACCGACCTAGCTGCCGGACGCATGAGACGCGGCGCTATGGTCGGGTCATTCGCCATGGGAGGTGGACGATGCAACTCGAACTGCAGGCCTATCGCAGCCAGGCGACCTTGCCGACGGATCGCGCCGCCGCTGCCGCCCAGGCCACCGACGCGCTCGCGCACCCCGACGCCCACGTCTCCCAGCCGCAACTCGCCTTCCATCCCCAACTGGCCAGCCTGACCCGCGCGATGTTCGGCCACGCGACATTCGACAACCGGGCCGGTGCCGCGTCCAGCTTCGACGCGCAGGTGCGCGGCACCGACGCCAAGGCGATCGACCTGCAGCTGGCCCGCATGGCGCAGGACGTCTACGACCCGAACAGCAAAGGCATCGAAGGCTGGACCCGCCTGACCGACGATCAGCTGATGCAGGCCGGCATCGATCCGGCCTCCCTGGAGGACCCGAGCACTGGCTTCCGCGCGGCGATCTACCAGGACGCGAACGGCGATCGCGTCTTGGCGTTCGCCGGCTCCAACGATGCCAAGGACTGGCTCAATAATGCCGAGCAGGGCCTCGGCATCTCCGCCGCGCAGTACAACCAGGCGGTAGCGCTGGCGACGGAAGCCAGGGCCGCGTTCGGCGATAGTCTCGCCATCACCGGTCATTCGCTCGGCGGCGGCCTCGCCTCGATCGCTTCGCTCGCCACCGATTCGGCCAGCGTCACCTTCAACGCCGCCGGCCTCAACGACGCGACACTCCGCCGGCTGGTGCCGGAGGGCGATCCCGGCGCGCTCAGGCAACAGGCCGAGAACGGCCTGATCCGCCGCTACGCCGTCAACGGCGAGATCCTGACCACGACTCAGGAACACACGCCCCTGCCCGACGCCGTCGGCCACAAGATCGCGCTGAACGATCCCGACCCGGTCGCCAAGCCCGACCTGCACTGGTACGACTGGCTCACCGGCAAGGCGGAAGTGCTGCAGGCCAAGTACGCCGCGGACGTGGCCAAGCATTCCGTCGATCTGCACATGGACGACGCCGTGCTTGCCGCCATGCAGAAGGACCATCCCTGGGCTGCCTGATCCGCGATCACTGGTCGCGATGAAACCGTGACGCCGGCCATGCTGTACTCCTTTCGCGCCAGCGTCGCGCCGCGCTGGGCCGACGCGGGAGAACACGGCATGATGCGTTTCCATCGACCCGGGCGCCTCGCCTGGGGCCTGCTGGCGAGCTTCGCGCTCGCCGGCCATGCGGCCGGAACAGAAGCCATGAGCGACATGGACGCAAGCAAGGTGTTCGCCGATCCGCGCGTCGCGGCGCTGGCCGATGCCGCGCTCGCCGGCGACGCCGCGCGCGTGCGGTCCTTGGTGAAGGACGGCGCCGATCCCAACGCGCACGGCGACCACGGCGTCACGCTCCTGGAATGGGCCCTATTGAGGAAAGACCTGCGCGGCATGCAGGCGCTACTCGACGCCGGTGCCGACCCATCGCGCCCCGGCGTGGGCGGTGCCACCGCGCTGCACATGGCCGCGATGGCGGACGATCCGTCCTACCTTCGCCTGCTGCTCGATCGCCGCGCCGACCCGAACGCGCCGCACGGCGTCACGCAGGCGCCGCCGCTGGCCGCCGCGCTGATGAACCCCAAGGACGACGCGTTCCAGCTGCTGCTCGCGCACCGCGCCGATCCCAACCGTGCCGACCGGCTGGGCAACACGCCGCTGCACGTCGCCGCAAAAGTCCACAAGACGCAATGCGTGCTGCGCCTGCTCGAAGCCGGCGCGGACCCCACGCGCCGCAACCAGCAAGGCATCACCTTCCAGGCCTACTTCAATATCCTGCCGGCCGGCGGCCTCAACCCGACGGCACGCGCCGACCACGAAGCGGTACACCAATGGCTGCGCCAGCACGGCGTGGCGGTCGAACAGGGCGTGCAGTAGGAGCCCAGCGGCGCCTCAAGGTGCCGGCGCGTCAGGCCCTGCGCCCCACAGATAACGCGGCGGGAGACGGCCGCGGAATTCGGCCCAGTCCACCCGCACCGGATAGCGCCCCTGCCCCGGCTCGCGCAGCGGCAGCCGCGGACCGCGGCGAGGGCGGCAACGCGCGCTGAGCTTGCGGCGGCGACGGCGCAGGGCGGCTTCGGCGGCATACCGACGGCGCGCCTGCTCGCGGCGATCGCGGCTTTCCTCGGATGCGTCGTCCTCGACGCGCCGCTCGGGCGTCGGCTCCGCCGCGCCACGCGCACGGCGTCCGGCAGCGGCCCGCTCTTCATCGCCGATCGCACCGACGCGACGCATGCGGTCCTGCACCAGCGTGAACTCCAGCTTGCGGCCCGCACCCAGGTCGATCGCGCGCCCGGCACGCATGCTCGCCGCGTGCGCCGCCACGGCCTGGGGATCGATGAATCCCGGCGTCTGCACGTTCGCCGTGCCGGCGCCGCCGACCGCTGCCTGGCCCAGCTGGGCCATCAGCAGCGCCATGATCTGTACTTTCGCTTCATTGCCGTCGACGGCCGGTGCGGCCACGTTCCAACCCGCCGGGGGGTTCTGCGGTACGACGCCCGGCCAGGCCATCGGCGTCGCCAGGAGATTGGGCCGCGTGCCATCCAGCCATGGCATGGGCGGAGGCGGCGGGATGGATGAGTTGCCGTGTTGCTGATCCATCGCCGCCTGCGCGAGTGCGCCGGCGGCCTGGGCCATGCTCAGCACCACGCCGTCCGCGCGCGCCGCACCCAGCGAGGACGCCGGCAGTGCCGTGGCCACCGTGCCGCCGCGGTCTGCCGCAGGCACGTAGCCCACGGGCGCACTGCCCGGTGCGGTTCCGCCAGGCCAGCCGGCCAGCGGCTGGCTGCGGGCCGCCTGCAACGCGACGTCGGCCCCGTTCAAACCCGCTGCCGCGACCAGCGGCAGCACCTGCTGCGCGTTCGGTCCGGCGGATAGCGTCACGCCCAGCTGTATACCGTCGATGCGCGCGCGCATCGGGTTCGGCAGGTCCGGCGGCAAGGGCAGTTCGCGCTGCCCGGGCGACAGGTTGCTGTCGGTGCGGCCGTTGCCTTCGTTCCATCCGCCGGCATGCAGCTCGCCAGGCGAAGAAACCGGCAACTGCATGGTGAGCCCGGCCGTGAGAGGCGTATTCGCGCTCATCCCGGGGTTGGCCTGCAGCAGGCTGTCGATCGGCAACCCGAGCTTGTCGGCGATCGTGCTGACCGTGTCGCCCGGGGACATGGGGAAACTCAGTTGCACGTGCCCGTTGCCATTGCCCGGCACGACGCGGATGCGATCGCCGCCCGCGAGCAGCTGCGCCAGGGGATCGTGCTTGAGGATGCCGATACCGATGCCCATGCCTCGCCCTCAGCCATGCCAGACCGGATCGATTTCCAGCGCGCCCAGCCGCTTGCCGGCGAAACGTTCCACCAGTTGCGGCGCGCTTTCCATGAGTTGCCGGTACGCCTCGGGCGTATGCGTGTCGGCGCGCAGCTTCCAGCCCTTGTCGGTGCGGCTGAGCCAGAGGTCCGTGCCGGGAAGCACGCCGTCCTTCAGCGTGATCATCACCTCGCGCGCTTGCGCGGAACTCTGCGCCTCGGGCACCAGCAGGCGCTTCACGTGACGCTCGATCAGTTCGGCGAGGGCCGGCGCCAGCATGGCGTGGGCGGCGGCCGCAGGCTGTTCCGCGCCATGCAGCACCACCTGCTGCGCCTGCTGCCAGGCCAGCGCGCCCGCACTGGGCAAGCCTTGTCCGTCGGACTGCCCGCCGTCGGACGAGGCATCCTGGCCATCGCGCTCGCCGTCGCGCGGCGGCATCGCCGTGCTCTTGCCCGCCGATGCGTCCAGCTGCCGCTGCAGCAGTTCGCGCAGCGCTTTCTCCTGCTCGCCGGCCGATAGTTTGCCGACGGCGCCGGTTTCTTCGGCGTCCTGCTCCTGCGTGGCGCCATCCATCAGCTTGCGGAAACGCTGAATCTCTTCGCGACCGCGCGCCGGCTCGTCCTTGTCGCGCTGCGTACGCGCATGCGAAGGATGGATAGCATGTGTCTCGCGCGGCACATGGATGGAGTCGTTGTGCATGGTGGCCTCACTGCATCGGCGCGCGGCGCAGGAACAGTTCTTCCAGGTTCTGTTCCTCGTTCCATTCGATCCGGCCGCGCATCTCGCGCAGCCACCCTTGTTTCATCTCGTCCACCGCGTCGAGCTTGCCGCGGGCATGGCGCCACGCGGCGGCGGCACCCTCCAGCTGCTCCAGCGCCTCGGCGCATTCGCGCTCGCGCGCGTCGAGTTCGACGCGACGCTGTTCGATGTCGTGATCGAGCAGCGATAGATGACGTTCGTAGCGATCCATCGCCAACGCCGTGGGCGAGCCGCTGGCGAACATGCCGGTCCACGCGCGGTCGGCGAACTCCTGGCGAGCGAAAGTGGCCTGACTGAGCCGTTCGTTGGCCGCATCGCGCTCGGCCTGGGCGGCGTGGTGCCGTTCGCGCCACAGCTTCAGTTCGTTTTCCAGCGCGCGCAGGCGGATGTCGCGCACGGTCCGCAGCGGTTCCAGCGGGAACTTGCCGTTGCTCATGTGCACACTCCGGTCAGGCGGGCGCGCGTACCGGCGAAATCCGCCGTCTCGTGCGTGCCCTGGCGCAACAGCTGGTTGATCGCATCGATGCGCGCGATCGCCGTGTCCGCGTCGGCGTCGCCGCCGGGCTTGTACTCGCCCAGCTGCAACAGCATCTCGATCTCGCGGTACTTCGCCACGTAGCGCCGCAGCAGCGACGCCGCGCGCTGATGCGCCTGCGGCGTGACCCGCGGCATCAGGCGGCTCGCGCTGGCCAGCACGTCGATGGCCGGGTAATGCCCGGCCTGGGCGAGGCGGCGCGAAAGATAGATATGGCCGTCGAGAATGGAGCGGACCTCCTCGGCGATCGGGTCGCTACCGTCCTCGTCCTCCATCAGCACCGTGTAGAACGCGGTGATGGCGCCCTTCTCGTTGGTGCCCGCGCGCTCGAACAAGCGCGGCAGCGCGGAGAACACCGACGGCGTGAAGCCGCGCCGCGACGGCGGCTCGCCCATCGCCAGCCCCACGTCGCGCAGGGCGCGGGCAAAGCGCGTGATCGAATCCATCATCAGCAGCACGTTCATGCCGCGGTCGCGGAAGTACTCGGCGATCGCCGTACCGAGCCAGGCGACCCGGCTGCGCTCCAGCGCGGGACGGTCGGACGTGGCCACCACGACCACGCTGCGCTGAAGCCCCTCCTCGCCCAAGCTGTCGTGCAGGAATTCGCCCACCTCGCGGCCACGCTCGCCGACCAGCACGATCACGTTCACGTCGGCCTGCGCGTTGCGCGCCAGCATGCCCAGCAGCGTGCTCTTGCCGCCGCCGGCGACGGCGAAGATGCCCGTGCGCTGGCCGCGCCCGATCGTCAGCGTGGCATCGATCGCGCGCACGCCCGTAGGCATGGCCTCGTCGATGGTCCGGCGACTGAGCGGGTTGGGCGATGCGGCATAAAGCGGCACGCGCTCGACCTGTTCGAGCGGGCCGAGTCCGTCCAGCGGCTCGCCGTGCGCGTCGATGACCCGGCCGAGCAGGCTCATGCCCGCCGGCGCGGTCGCCTGCCGCCCCGTCGCGGTGACGGTGGTGGCGGTGGAAATACCTTCCAGCGGACCCAGTGGAGTCAGCAGGGTCTGGTGCTGCGAAACACCCACCACTTCCGCCGGCAAGGAGAAATCGCTATCGGCCTGCTCGAGCAGGCAGAGCTCGCCGATCGCGGCGCGCACGCCAGTGGCGCGCACCAGCGTGCCGTACGCTTCCGCCACGCGGCCTACGCGCTGCAGCGTGTCGCGCCGGCTGAGCGCGCGCAGCAGCGGATCGTCGGCGACGGCGAGGGGATCGCGCGCAGTAGATTCAGGCGTCGGAACGCTCATGGCGCCCCCCATTCTTCTCGGCCGCCGCGAGGATCAGTCGCGCCTGCTCGAGCTGTTCGTTGAAACCCGCGCGCACCATGCCGCCGGCGGATTCGATGATGCAGTCGAAGCGGTCCAATTCCGGATCGCCGATGATCTCGGTATCCGGCGCCGCCGCCGCGCCGAGCGCGGCCACCTCGGCGCGCGCCTGTTCGGCCACGTCCGGATGCACGCGCACCAGCAAATGCGGCTCGAACACCAGCTTCTGCATCGCCTCGGCCACCAGCGAGGCAACCAGGCGTTCCGCGCCGATCGCCGGCGCGATGTGCTTGACCACGGCGATGGCGATTTCGCTCGCGCGCCGGCGCAGCTCCACCGTCGCCGCCGCGCGCGCCACCACCAGCGCTTCCAGCGCCCGCGCGCAATCGCGCAGGCCGCGCTCGCGCCCTTCCACTAACCCTTCGAACTTGGCCTGGGCGCGGATCTGCTCGACCTCCTCCTGCGCCTGGCGCAGGATCGCGTTCGCTTCGTCGAGGATGCGCTGGGCTTCCTGCAGAGGCGTCCACGCGGCGGCGGGAATCACGCCGCCGTCGAGATACAGGCGGAAGCGTTCGGTATCGGCGAAGAGGGCCTGCGCGCTCATTCGGGCTGGGCCTCCACCGCGGGAGCGTCGCCGTCATCCGTCGGCTTGGCGCGCTCGGCGAGCAGTGCGGGCACTGCCGTCGCCGGGAGCCACGACTCTTTCGCGCAGGGCAGCGTGGGAGCGGTCGCGTAAGCCAGGGCCAGGCGCTCGGCCAGGCGCGCATCGCGACGTCCGGCGTGGCCCAGGAATTCGATCTTGCCGCGCTCATAGATCGCATCGCGCAGAGACTGCGCGTCGCGGCCGCAGCGCTGGATGGCCGCACGGCCCATGTGCCGCACGGCCTCCGGCGCGGGGCCGCACCAGGGATCGGCGGCTTGCGCACGGCGCCAGGCGTCCAATCCGAGCGCCTCGCGCAGGAACAGCACCTCCCCGCGCTCCACGGTCACCCGCACGGCGGGGCCGAAGGCGATCGCGCCGAGCTCGCGCGTGAATGTGTCGATCTCCGGTTGCGGCCAGGCGAGCCATGGCTCCTGCGCGACCCAATCGTCCCAGCGCCCTGAGTCCGGCCCGAAGACGCGCGGCTGCTCACGCAGCATGGCGCGCGCCAGGTGGCGGCGACCGAGCCCGGAATGCCTCGATCGCTCGAGCAGCGTCGCCGGCACGCCAGGCCAGCGCGACGGATGCAGGCCGTCGAGCGCGGCCTGCGCATGCAGCCGGTGCATGGCGCGCTCAGCGCTCACCCGGCACCTCGCGCCGCATCACAGCGCGCGATGGATGGCCGAACAGCGCGCCGCGATTGCGCCACAGCAGCAGGCCGGCGAGCAGCACCGCCAGCGCGGCCAGTCCGATCAGTAACAGAGAGGCGACGTCGCCGCGCATGCCGCCCGCGATCACGCCGGTGCGCGCGGCCGTCGCCGGCACCTCGCTCGGCGTGCGCTGGAAGAACTGCACGGTCACGCGGCTGGGGTCGGTCAGGCCTTCCGTGCCGGTCATCACGGCGGCCTTGATGTCGGGCGCGCGGCTCTCGATGCCGGCGTTCGGCCGGGCGATGATCACCACGGACGCCGACCCGCTCGCGGGTTTCTCCTCGATTGGGCTCTTGTCGGGAATGGACAGGTAGACGTACGCATCCACCACGCCGTCGAACTGTCGCAGCGTATTGCCCAGCTGCTGTTCGCGCGCATAGATGAAGCGCTGCTTGTCCTCGGTGGGCGAGGATACGAAGCCGTCCTTCTTGTACATCTGCGCGATGTTGCCGATGCCCTGGTGAGGCAAGCCGGCGTCGCGCAGCACGGCCACCGCGGCGGGCATGTCGTGGCGATCGAGCACCACCTGCCACCCCTCGCCGCGTTCGGCCGGCCGTTTCTGCGCGTCGATGCCGGCATTGATCAGCGCCGCCACCACCTCGTTGGCCTGCTGCTCGTCCAACTTCGCGTACAGCACGTCGCGGCTGCAGCCGGCCAGCAGCGCGAGCAGGCAGACCAGAGCCGCCAGCCGCGGCCACGCCTTGACGGTGAAGCGCTTTGCCATGACCTAAGGACCTCGTCAGGACTGCTGCCGGAACAGCTGCTGCACGCCTTCCGAACTGCGGTTGGCGACGTTGCTGGTCAACTCGGCCTGGAACACCAGTTCGTGGCACTTGAGCGTCATGTCGATCACCTGGCTCGGCGACAAGTCGCGCCCGTTGGCCTTCATCGCTTCGGACAGGCGGCCCAACTCATTGGCGCGCCCGTTGAGCGCGTCGAACTGATTGAGCACCGCCTTGAAGCCCGGCGACAGCTCCTGCGGCACAGGCTTCACCTGCTCCGCCTGCACGGCGTTGGCCGGCGCCGCCTCGGCGAAGGTTTGGCGGAACTTGGCCACGTCGTCCGCATGGGCCGGCGTGGCCGCCTTCGGTTCGGCGGGGGCGAACTGGCTGACGTCGACCACCTGCTGGGTGGGTAGCACGTTCATGGGTCTTCTCCTGGCCCGGGGCCGGATTACTGCTTGCGTCCGAGGGTTTCCAGCGCCTGGCCCACCGCGTTGTTGGAGGTGGCCGCGTTGGTGGAAAGGAACTGCATCTTCAGGCTCTCGGCGGTGAGCTGGGTCATCACCGACGGCTGGTCGGAACCGTTCTCGCTGACCTGCGCGGACAGCTCGGTGACCTTCGACGCCTGATGGTCGAGCGCATTGCCCCAGGCCTTGGCCATGGCCTCGAACCAGCTCTTGGACTGCTGGTCGGTCACGCCGCGCCCCGCGGCGGCTGCACCGCCGGCGATGGTGGTGTTGATGGTCGGGAACTGGGTGCCGCTGCCATTGATCGGGTTGTTGGTGCTCATGCTCGTCTCTCCTGATTGCTGCAGGTGGGGTGGCGGGTCGCGCCCGCCGCTGCTCGCCTCAATGCCCGCCCGCGGCCTGGGCCTTCGCCTCGACGGCGACGACCGGCCTGGCCGGAAGGGTGGGCTCCGATGCCGGCGCCGCGGCGGAGGCCGCCGGGTCCGGCTCGGCCGGCGGCAGCAGCACCGTCGCAGCCGCTTCGTCGAGCGGTTGCGGCGTCTGGTAGTCGTCGGCCTTGTCCAATTGCATGTAGCGGTTGTCCGGCATGCGCAGGAGGATGCTTCCCTCCGCACTGACGGTGAGGAACACGCCGCCCTGGGGCAGCTTGTTTCCCGGGTAGTAGCGGGATTCGTCCCGCGTAACGATGTAGGGGTCGCGCCCGCCGACCACGTGGCGTATACGCTTGCCGGGATCGGGCTTGACCGGCTCGGGCGCGTGCTCGTCGTAGTTCTTCAGCGCCAGGGTCAGGCCAAGCGCATCGGCGTTGAGGTTCTGCATGTCGGCCGAGCCGAGCACGTCCTTCTTCACCTTCTCGGCCTTGGCCGTGTCGCCGAAGTGGCCGCCGACCTCCACGCCGCCCTGGTCCAGCAGCTGGGTTTCCACGGTGTAGCCGTGCATGGCGAAGATGTCGTTGACCTGCCGCTTGACGCTGGGCCAATCGCGCACGGTGAGTTCGGTCAGCAGCCCCGCGTCGGACAGTTTCTGCTTGAGCTGCGGCAGCTGCCCTGCGTTGCCGACGAGGCCGCGCAGCACTACGCGTCCACCCTCGCCCACGCTCGCGCTCACGTGACGAAGCGCCAGGCCGTGCAGGATCGCGCGCACGCGCTCCAGTTGGTCGGACATGCTCGCGGCGCGTACCGGCACGGCCGGATGCGTGACCTTCCAACTGCCGACCAACACCAGCGCGGCCACCGCTAGCAGCAGGCCGGCCATGGCGAGGACGCCACGCCGGCGGCCGGCGAGCTGGCTGTCGGTCAGGGTCGGCAGTGCCTCGCCACCAGCGTCCGTCAGACTCTGCCAGCGCTCGCTCCAGTGCGGACCGACTGCGAACCGCACCTCGCCCAGGCGCACCATCGCGAAATGCTCGAGGCTGACGTTCTCGCCCACCGCGATGCGGCCGTCATGCGTCTCCACTTCGCCGTCCATCGCGCGCAGCAGGACCTGGTCGCCCACCACCGTCAGTACGCAATGGTGGTTGGCGATGCCGGCATCGCCCAGGATCAGATCGCAGTCGTCGGCCTGGCCGATCATCAGGATGCCCCGCTGCGGAAGGCGCATCTCCGCCCCCGCGTGCATCCCGCTGAACACGCGCAGTGCCAGCTGCACTTTCGGCGGCTGGCTGGTGCGTGGACGGGTGGCGGGCAGGGCGCTCATGCGATCACTCCGGGAGGCGCTTCTTGGCCGGTGCGGGCGCGGCATCCGCCGGCACTTGCTGCACGATCACCGGCAGCGGCGCGGGTTGCTGCACGTCGCTCTTCTTGTGGTTCCACCAGGCCTCGTCGCGGGCCTGTTTCTTGTCGAGCTGCTCCTGGCTTTCCATGCTCACCTGCGGCGAGCTGGGCGTCTGCTGGCCGGTGATGTGGTTGAGCATCACCAGGCGCGGCGTGATCAGGAACAGGCGCTCGGTGTGCGCGCGCTGCTTCTGCACGGTCTTGAACAGGTAGCCGAGCAAGGGAATGTCGCCGAGCACCGGAATCTTGTGCTCGTTGTTCTGCGACTGGTCCTGCACCAGGCCACCGAGCAGCAGGCCCTGGCCATCCTGGATCACCGCCTGCGTGTTCACCGCGTTCTGGCTGACGATGGGGTACTGGATGTCCTGTGCGTCCTTGGGCGAGTAGGTGATGTTGCCGTCCTCGATCTGCACCATCATGCGGATGTGCGGCGTTCCGTTCTCCATCACCAGGTGCGGCGTGACGCGCAGCGTGGTGCCGGCGGTGACGTTGTAGAGATCGGAGTTGTACGCGCCGGACACCGGCACGTAGACCGACTGGCTGCTCTGGATCACCGCCTCGGCATCGTTCATGGTGATCACCTGAGGGCGGGTGACCACGTGCGCGACGCCGTCGTCCTCGAGCGCATTGATGTTCGCCACGAATTTCGCCGGATTGCCCAGGATCGTGCCGATCTGCAGGCCATTGTTGAACAGCGGCGGCAGGCCGCTGGTGTCGCCCAGTCCGAGCGCCGCCAGCAGCAGCGCCTTGCTGGCCAGGCCGTCGGCCTGCGTCTGGTTGCCGCTGAGGAAACCCACCGTGGTGCGGTGGTTGCGGTAGAACCAGTTGACGCCGAGCTGGCGCGCCTTCTTCTTGTCGACGTCGATGATGGTCGCTTCGATCTCCACCATTTGCGGCGGCACGTCGAGCTGGCGGATCAGCTCGTCGTACATCGGCAGCCGGTCCGGCGTATCGCGCACGATGATGGCATTGCGGAAGCTGTCGGCCACGATGCGCGTGTCGCCGCTGCCGGCGATCGCCTGGACGCTGCCGTGCTGCGCCGTCGGCGCCAGCGGCGCACTGGGCGGCGTCAGCCCGTCATCGTCCTGCGGCGGCACTGTGTAATTGCCCAATGGCGGCGGAGGCTGTTGGCCGGAACCGGCCAGGCCCTGGCCGCGCAGGCCGCGCTGCCGTGCGGACATCAGGCGCTCGCTCGCGCCGCTGAACTGGCCGTTGCCGGCGTCGTCGCTCACCAGTGCGCGCAGCACGCTGGCCACGCCCGGCACGGTCACCTGGCGGTTGCCGAGCGTCATGGTGGTATCCGACGCCCAGGCGTACTTGAGCGGGTAGAACTTGAAGCGCGTGGTCTCGTGCTGGCCGAGGCCAGCGATGGTCTGCGACATCTGCTTCACCTGCTCGGCGAAGCGCTTGGTGCCGGTGATGGTGACCAGGCCGGTGCTCGGCTCCAGCTTCCACACGTTGCCGGTAGCGGCGTCGGCCCAGTTCACGCTACCCATGGCGGACATGAACTGCTGCTCCAGCGGCAGCGGCACGCTGGTGTAGTCGGTCACGCGCTCCGAATCGAGATAGACGTAGACGGCTGAGCCATCCCAATAGGCGAGCAGGCCGTTGCTGTCCGCGAGGCGGCGCCACACCTGCGCATAGGTACCCTTGAAGCTGCCGTTGATGGTGCCGTTGCGCGCGGCGACCTGCGGACTCAGCACCACTTCCAGGCCCTGGTCGTGGAAGAAGTCCGGAAGGATCTCGCGCAGCGTCTTGTCGGTCTGGATCTCGGTGGTGCTCTTCTTGAACGGAATGGCCGCGGCCTGGGCCAGGCCCGCGCACAACAACAGGCCGAGCGCCGCCATGCAGACCACCGCCTGCCTGACGCCCCTGCCGACCCTCTTGCCCCTGTCATGAACCATCGGTACGGATTCCTTCGCCTATCGAATCGGCTGCCGTCAGACAGCCAGTTGTCCTACCGGCACCAGACGCAGGTCGGGTACCAGCTCCTGATAAGAAAGCACCGGGATGTCGGCGTACTCGGCCTCGGTGAGCTTGCGCAGGTGGCGACGCACGTCCATCGAGCTGAGCAGCACCATGGAGGTACCGTGCTCGCCGCGCGCGTGCTCGCCGATCTGCGCCAGCAAGCGCGCAGCCAGATCCGGCTCCACCGCGAGCTGCGTGCCGGCCGGCCCGGTGTGCACCGAGCGCCGCAGGCGTTCTTCCAATTCCGGGCGGGCGACCAGCACCCGCAACACATGGTCGTCGTCGGCGTAGCGGTAGCTGAGGTGTCGGCGCAGCGCCATGCGCACGTATTCGGCGACCAGCACGATGTCCTTCTCGCGGCTCGCCGCGTCGGTGATCGCCTCGAACACGTCGCGCAGCTGCCGGATCGGCACGCGCTCCTCCACCAGGCGCTTGAGCACCTCCGCTACGCGCTGCGGCGATACCACGCGCAGCATCTCGCGCACGAGATCGGGGTAGTCGCGGCTCAGGCCGTTGGACAGGTTGGACGTCTCCTGGATGCCAACAAACAGCGCGAGATGGCGCTCCAGTGCCATGCGAATGTGTTCGTGCAGCATCTCGGGCGCTTCCAGCGCCTTGGCCTGGCGCGCGCCGTCGCGCGGCACCCATCGTCCGGGAAAACCGTTCACGCCGTCGGGCACCAGCGCACCCGCCTCGCCGGCCGGTGCCGGCGGCAGGGCCGCGCGTCCCGGCAGGAACAACTGGCCGGGGCGCAGCACGCCGTAGGCGATGCGCACGCCATAGGCATAAAGGGCATAGCCCTGCTCGGGCAGGCGCAGGCCCGCACGCAGCGCGGGCTTGGGCAGCGGCACGCCGTATTCCTCGCGCAGGCTGCCCACGACCTGGCGGAACAGGTTGCGCACCTGGTTGCTCCCCAGGGCCTGTAGCGCGGACATATGCACTTCCAGCATCAGCGGCGCGGAGGGCAGCAGCACGTCGCTGTCGGCCACGTCCGGCGGCAGCAGTTCCGCCTGGCTCTCGGGCACCTTGAACAGCCGGCGCAGGAAGCCGACCCGCTCGCGCATGCGCCAGGCGGCGACGCCGACCAGCGCAAGGCCCAGCGGCAGGAACACCAGCGCCGGGAAGCCCGGCACCAGCATCATGCCTAGCGCGATGCAGCCGATGATCATGGTCACGCGAGGCTCGCCGGAGATCTGGCGGGCGATGATCGCGCCCAGGTTGCGATCCTCTTCCTCGCCCGCGGTGCGGGTGACGATCAGGCCGGCGGAGATGGAGGCGAGCAGGGCGGGGATCTGCGCGACGAGGCCGTCGCCGATGGTGAGTACGCTATAGGTATGCACCGCGTCGCCCAAGGCCATGCCGTGCATCATCACGCCTACGCCCAGGCCGCCGAGCAGGTTGATCACGATGATCACGATGCCGGCGATGGCATCGCCCTTGACGAACTTCATGGCGCCGTCGAGCGAGCCGTGCAGCTGGCTTTCGATCTCCAGCATCCGGCGGCGGCGGCGGGCCTCGTCCTTCTCCAACAGGCCGGAGCGCAGGTCCGAGTCGATCGACAGCTGCTTGCCGGGCATGGCGTCCAGCGAGAAGCGGGCCGCCACCTCGGCGACGCGCTCCGCGCCCTTGGCCACCACGATGAACTGCACCACCGTGATGATGAGGAACACCACCAGGCCCACGATCAGGTTGCCGCCCACCACCATGTTGCCGAAGGTGTCGATGATGTGGCCGCCGTCGGCATTGAGCAGGATCGAGCGCGTGATCGCGATAGACAGCGCCAGGCGGAACAGCGTGGTGAGCAGCAGCACGCTGGGGAAGCTGGAGAAGGCGACGGGCGCGGGAATGTAGATGGCGATCAGCAGGAGGCCGACGCCGATCAGCATGTTGAGCGCCACCAGGGCGTCGATCGCTACCATCGGCAGCGGCAGGATCATCAGGCCGATGATCGCCACCACGCCGGCGACCAGCACGAGATCGCTATAGCTGCGGGAATGGCCGGCGCCGGGCGCCAGCCTCGAAAGAATCGCTTCAAGCGCCATGACGCACCGTTCCGGACCCTGCGCGGCCACGGCCGACCGCTGCGACGCGATCACCGGCGACACGCCACTTTGCTGGTCCTGCCACGCTAGCCACGACACCACTCCGGCAACCGGACACACTCGTCCATTGAGCGAATGGAAACGCCCTTTCCACTGCCGTTGCCGATGACGCCGCGCACGAATGGCGCGAACCGCTTCAGCCTTACGCCCCCTGTCGGCGCTCGGTGAAGTGGGAACCTACACAGCACCCCTGAAAATCGATACCTAGGGAAAACCCTAGGTTTTAGGATTCATTTTTGTGAATATGAAATTCACGCGACACATATAATAGAAACGTTCGCTTGAATCACGCCCGGTACGTGATATTCATCACGCTATTTCGCGTTGTCATCACGCCGTAATTCGGCGATCAGCTCGACGCGCTGCGCGGTGACGCCAAGGACCAGCCGGCGCTCCTGCGCATCCACCACCACGACTCGCTCGCGGGCGCCTACGGCCAGGGCCTGCACCACCTTGAGGGGACCGCCGGACCCGCGCAGCGCCTGCCCCTTGCGCAGCCACCAGAGCCATGCAACCAGGGCCGCGCACACCGCAATCAGCGGCAATAAAAGGCCGAACCAGAGACTGCCGCCCGCGGGCGTATCGGCAGCTAATGCGACGGACGGCCAGGATAATCCGGCCATGACGTTGCGGAGTAATCTCTTCATGGCATTATTCCTATTCAATACGACGCAGTAAAACTTGGCCGCCGTGTCATTCGTTGGGGGACGAATCGCAACACGCCTGATCGAAGGACCGTCACGATGCCTGTGACCCGGATTGACCGCAAGCCGCCGCCCGCACGGAAGATGAGCGCCGATGCCGCCCAGGGATATGCATGGATCGACGCGGTACCTTGGCCCTGCATCGTGTTCGACCAGCATGACGGGTCGGCTCTGGCCTACAACACCGCCTTCCGCGACGAGTTCCCCCAGTTCGAGGCCGCGCCGGCCGACAGCGGACTGTCGCGCGAACGCTTCGACGGCGCGTTCGAGCAGACCAGCGGCCAAGGCGGCAAGCCGATCTATTACGCCGCGCAGACGCGGCGCTGGTACCGCATCGAGAACGGCCAGCCGCCGACGGGCGCGCCGGCCGAGGCGCTGTTCATCACCAACATCAGCGAATGCATCGACCTGCTGCGCCGTCACCAGGCACAACACGAGCAGCTGCTGTCCACCTCGCGGATGATGAGCGTCGGCGAGATGGCGACCACGCTGGCGCATGAATTGAACCAGCCCCTGGCCGCGGCCGTGAACTACCTTGCCGGCTGCGAGCAGCTGGCCGGCGCTGCGCCCGAAGGCAGCCACCTGCTGCAGGGTATCCGCCTCGCACGGCGGCAGGCTGAGCGCGCGGCGCAGATCATCGGCAGCATTCGCGAGTTCGTACGCAGCCGCGAGCCGTATCGGCAGAACCTCGATGCGCGGGCGCTGGTGCACGGCGTGATCGAGCTGCTGCGCCTGGAGGCCGAGCAGTTCCAGGTCGCCATCGTCAACGAGCTGCCCGGCGACCTGCCGCCGATCTTTGCCGACCGCGTGATGATCGAGCAGGTGTTGCTCAATCTGATCAAGAACGCGATCGAGGCCATGCGCGAAACGCCGCCGGCACGCCGCAGCATCCGCGTCACCGCGCGGCTGGACTACGACGGCATGGTGGAGATCCGCGTGCTGGACCAGGGCTGCGGCCTCGGCGCCGCCGACATGCAGCGGCTGTTCACGCCGCTGTACACCACCAAGCCCGATGGGCTGGGCATCGGCCTGGCCATCTGCCGCTCGATCGTCGAGTACCACGAGGGACGCCTGTTCGCCGAACCGAACCCGGAAGGGCGCGGCGGCTGCGCCATGGCGTTCACCGTGCCACGAGGGAACGCTGCATGACATCTGCCCAAGGCACCCGCATCTACCTGGTGGACGATCACCAGGAGTTCCGCGATTCCTGCGTCTGGATCCTGGAACAGACCGGCTTCGAGGTGCATGCCTTTCCCAGCGCGGAGGCGCTGCTCAAGGAACTCTCGCGCAATCCCGCGCCTGCGCGCAGCTGCGTGGTGAGCGACATCCGCATGCCCGGCATGAGCGGACTGGAGCTGCAGAGCGAACTGGCGCACCGCGGCTTGTCGCTGCCGCTGATCTTCGTCACCGGCCATGGCGACGTACCGCTGGCGGTGGACGCGATGCGCCACGGCGCGGCCAATTTCATCGAGAAGCCATTCGACGCGCCGCTGCTGATCGAGGCGATCCAGTCCGCGCTGTCGGCGCATGCGCCGCAGGCCGCGTCGGGCGCGCTGGCGAACCTCACCCGGCGTGAACGCCAGGTGCTGGACGGCATCATGAGCGGCAAGCTCAACAAGGTGATCGCCGACGACCTCAAGATCAGCCCGAAGACGGTCGAACTGCACCGCGCCAATCTCATGGCCAAGCTCGGCGCGCACAACGTGGTCGAGCTCACCCGCGCCGTGCTGGGCCAGGGCTGACGCGTGGCCGCCATCGAGGCCGTATCGGCCGTGTCCCCGCCGGGCGAAGGCCTGCTTGCCGCCGCGCGCGCCTTGCTATCGCGCGGCAATGCGCTTTCCCACGCCAGCACGGAGGGCGTGCTGACGCTGCATGCCGGACGCGGACAGCGCCATGCCGCCGGGCTGCCATGCGTGCGGTTGGACCATGCCCACGGTTCGCTCTGGCTCGCGCTGGAACGGGAGCAGGGCGACAGTCCGCTGGGCGACGCGCGCTGGCAGGACTACGAAGGCGACGCGCGTCTCCTGGCCTGGTCGCTCGCGCACGAGCCACTGGTCGCGGCACTGAATGCCTTGATCGGCCAGGCGGCGCTGCCCGTGGACTTCCTGCCGATGGGAGGTGAACGGGACAAACTGTGGCTGAGCGTCGTATGGCAAGGCCACGACGGCATGGCGACGAGTGGCTGGGTCGGACTGGCCGAACCGGACGTGCAGGCCCTGGCGGCACGGCCCGAGTGGCGTCGCGATGCGGCCTACCCGGCGGTCATCGGCGATGCGGCCTCGCTGTCCCTGCGCCTTCTGCTCCCGGGTCGCCCGCTCGACGCGGCGGCGGTCGCGGCGCTGGCCGCCGGCGACATGATGGTCATCGGCCAGGAGACGGAGGTCGAGGGCCGCTTGCAACCGGACGAGGACGCCGCCCGCTATGTATTCGGCCTGCCCGAGGGCTGGCCGGTGCAGCGCCGGCAGGGCGAGTGGACGATATCGAGCCGTCCGTTGCTGGCGTTCGGCCACGACGCAGCGCGCCCGTTGTTCCTGGTGACGCGATTGAGCATGAGCCTGGACGACCTGGGCGGATTGCGGCCGGGAAGCCTCCTGCATGCCGATGGCGCACTGGTCGGCGCCACCGTGGGAATCATGCTGGGCGGCCGCCGCTTCGGCGAGGGCTCGGTGCTGCGGCTGGGCGAATGGCTTGGCGTACGCATCGCGCAAAGGGAAGGTGAGCATGGATTTCAATAGTTTCTCGCCCGCGCTCGTCATCACCATGGTGGTGGCGCTGGCGATGGCGCCGTTCGTCGCGGTGATGGTCACGTCCTTCACCAAGATCGTGGTGGTGCTCAGCCTGCTGCGCAACGCCCTGGGCCTGCAGCAGGTGCCGCCCAACGTGGTGATCAACGGGCTGGCGATCATCCTGTCGATCTACGTGATGAACCCCGTGATCATGGACAGCTACCGCGACGTGCAGACGCAGATGAGCACGCAGGCGCCCGGTCCGATGACCATGGAGAAGCTCGGTCAACTGGTGCAGTCCGGCAAGGAACCCCTGCGCGGGTTTCTAATCAAGCACAGCAACGAAGGCGAGCGCGCCTTCTTCCTGCAGAGCGCCAAGCGCCTGCTGCCGCCGGACCGCCAGGCGGATCTGACGGCCGACGACTATCTGGTGATCGTGCCGGCGTTCACCGTGAGCGAGTTGACCCAGGCCTTCCAGATCGGCTTCCTGCTGTTCCTGCCCTTTCTTGTCATCGACCTGGTGGTGTCCAACATCCTGTTGGCGATGGGCATGATGATGCTGTCGCCCACCATGGTGTCGCTGCCGTTCAAGCTGCTGCTGTTCGTGCTGCTCAGCGGATGGGCGAAGCTCATCCATGGTCTCGTGATGACGTACCAATAGGGGGGGGCGCATGTACGACCAGGAAATCCAGCTCGCCCGCGAAGCCCTCTGGCTGGTGCTGGTGCTGTCCGCGCCGCCGATCATCGCGGCCGCCATCGCCGGCCTGCTGGTGGCGTTCCTGCAGGCGGCCACGCAGATCCAGGAACAGACCTTCCCCTACGCGGTGAAATTCATCGTGGTGGTCGTGGCCCTGCTGGGCACGGCGGCCATGCTCGGCGGCACGCTGTACAAGTTCGCGGACCGGTTGTTCAGCGGGTTCCCGGGCATGCTGCATTAGGCCGACGATGGCGAGCAGCTTTCCGGTCGAATTCCTGGGGGACCAGCTCACTGGCGTGGCGCTGACCCTGCCGCGCATCGTCGCGGCGTTCCTGGTGCTGCCGCTGATGACGTCTGAAACGGTGCCCGCGCTGGTGCGCAACAGCTTCTACGTGAGCCTGGCGATCCTGGCCTATCCGCTCGCCGCGGCAGCCAGCCCCACCATGACGGTGATGACCGGGGCGACCTGGATCGCGGTGCTGGGCAAGGAGGTATTCATCGGCCTGCTGATCGGCTTCTGCTTCGGCATGGTGTTCTGGGCGCTGGGCGCCGCCGGCGCGGTGATGGATACCAAGGCGGGCTCGTCGATGGCGATGGACATGGACCCGATCGCCGGCCAGCAGAGCACGCTGACCAGTGTGTTCCTGATGCAGCTGGCCACGTGGCTGTTCATGGTCAGCGGCGCGTTCACCGTGTTCCTGGACCTGCTGATGTCCAGCTACGCGCTGTGGCCCGTGGCGAGCATGCTGCCGCCGCTGAAGGCGGGCGGCATGGATTTCTTCGTCGGGCAGTTCAACTACCTGATGACGGCCGTGCTGGTGTTGTCGGCGCCGGCCCTGGTGGTGATGTCGCTGGTGGACATCGCGCTGGGCCTGGTCAACCGCTATGCGCAGCAGCTCAACGTGTTCGCGCTGGCGATGCCGATCAAGGCGTGGCTATCCAGCTGGGTGCTGCTGCTGGCCCTGGGTGCCATGGTGGAAGTGGTGATGCGCAAGCTGTATGAGAATCGCGGGTTGCTGAAGGTACTGCAGTCCATTCTCTAGGCGATGGCATCCGCGATGAGGGCCGCCGCTCTTATTTGCCGTCCCGCGAATCGCGGATGGATTCGGCCCAGCGCAGCAGCTCCGCCACGGCCTCGAAGAAGTCGGACGGCAGGTAGTCGTCCACGTCCACTTTCTCGTACAGGCCGCGCGCCAGGGTGACGTTGCGCATGATCGGCACGCCGGCTTCTTCGGCGGCCTGGCGGATCAACGCCGCCTCGTGATCCTCGCCCTTGGCGACGATTACTGGCAGGTCGTCCTCGCCCTGCTGGTAGCGGATGGCGATCGCGAGATGGGTGGGGTTGGTCACCACCACGCTGGCGCTGCGCACGCCGGCAAGCGTGTTCTGCTGCGACCACTCCTGATGCAGCTGGCGACGGCGGCCCTTGATCATCGGATCGCCTTCGTTGTCCTTCAGTTCCTGCTTGATCTCGCGCCGGCTCATTTTCATCTTCTTGCTGTACGCGTAGCGCTGGTAGAACGCGTCGAGCACGGAAACGAAGAAGAACACGAAGATCACACCGGCGGCGAGGCGCTTCACCGCGACCCAGTGCGCCTCGCCCATGGCTTCGGGCGTGGCGTACGGCAACTCGACGAACTGCCCCACCAGGCCGAACAGAACCCATGCGAACAGGCCGATCAGCAGGCCGCTCTTGGCGATGGCCTTGATCACCTCGATGAGGTTCTCCTGCGAGAACAGCCGCTTGATGCCCTCGGCGGGATTGAGGCGGCTAGCGTCGGGCTTGAGTTTCTTGGGCGCGAAGACCGGGCCCACCTGCAGGAATTCGACCATCACTCCGATGGCCACGGCGCCGAGCAGAAAGGGCAGGGTGAGCCAGAGAAAGCCTTCCAGCGTGGCCAGGCCCACCGTATGCAGCGCCTGGCCAAATGGCTGATTGAGGCCGAGCAGGGCGGTGTCGAACAATCCGGTCAGCCGGGCCCGGATCAGCGGCATGCCCATCATCACCATCAGCAGCCACGCGAGGACCAGAACCGTGCTGGTCAGCTCGCGGCTCTTGTGGACGTCGCCTTCCTTGCGGGCGTCCCGCAGGCGCTTGGGGGTGGGTTTTTCGGTGCGGTCACCGCTGTCCTTGTTCTGCCCGGCCATGAGGAGTCCGCTCGTGCATGACGGTCAACCGATGCTACGCCCCCGCGTTGGGTGCGCACCGTGACCTGAATGCCAGTGTGGACGGGGCCGCCGCCGGCGACCACCTAGGGATTACCCCAGCTGATGCAGCGCCCATGCGAGACCTAGACTGATGCCAAGCATCGAACCCACTTCAGGTGCCATGAACCTCTCCGAGCTCCAGTCGCGTCCGCTAGCGCCGTCCCTCGAGGGCATCGGCGCCGCGCAGGCGCTGGTCGGACAGGGCCTCGCGCAACGTCTGCAGGCGAGCAACGGCAACCAGCTGCTTGGCCTGGACGTGTGGGCGGGCACCAGCGCCGCCGAACGCGTGCTGGGCCCCTCTGGCGTGACGGCTCCGACGGGCGCGGCACACCTCGATCAGCTCGTCAGCCACATCCTGGCCCCGCTCGGCTGAGCCGGCGAAGCAAGGCGAGCGCCGCGCATGAGCGCCCAGCTGCAACCCCTGGCCGCCCCGCTGCTGGAGACGACCCGGCGCCTGATCGGTGCGTTGCGCCAGGAGCCTTCGGTCGAGCTTCGCTTGGCCCTGGCCAAGCGCTTGGTGCGCCAGCTAGGCGATGACGCTTACCCGGTGTTCCTGAAGATTCTGCTGATCGTCGCCGAGAGCGAAGACACGGAAGCGAAACAACTGCTGGCCGACTTGCTGGCGACCGCCGCGCAACGCATGGACCTGCCGAGCGGCCCCCTCAGCGCCTGGGGCAGCTCCAGCGGCGACGCCGCGCTCAACCCACTCAATCGCCGGCGCCTGCTCGGTCCAATCGAATATCTCACCGTGTGGCATTGCCAGCAGACCCAGCGCCCCATGCTCGAAGAGGCGCTGTACGCCGACGCGGTGCGCAAGCTGCTCGCGTTGTTCGACCTCAATCCGCAGTTGCGTGCGCTATACGCCGGCAAGCTCGGCTCAGACGCGGGCGGCGAGCTGGAGGGCACCTACACGCGCGATACGCGCGATATCCTCAGCCGCCTGGCCCAGCGCTGGCAGCGCCCCGGCAGCACGCCCGACGAGGTGGTGCGCGCCGCGCTACGCGGCGACGCGCCCGCGCCGGTGCCGCCGGGCTGGATCGTGCATCGTCTTTGAACGTCGAAGGCGCGCTTATCACGAGGCGCCCTTGCGCCAGCTCGTCGCTTCGAGCGCGAAGCGGCGCGCAGCGCGTCCGCGGTACTCGGCCGAACCGGTTTCCGCGAACCCCAGTCGCCCGAGGATGAGCGCACCGGTCGTATTGTCTGGATGCAGATAACCCACCACGCGCGGCAGATGCAGCAGCTCGAACGCACGCCGGCATAACAAGTGCCCGCCTTCGATCGCGTACCAGCGCCCCCATGCTTCCGGCGCCAGGCGCGCACCGATTTCCACCTCGCCCGTCGATTCCACCGGCATCAACGAGAATGTGCCGATGAAGCCACCCTCGAGCGCATCGGCCCGCCACACGCCCAGGCCTCGATGTCGTTCGTAGACCTGGTTGACGCGCGCGACCAGCGCCGCGACTTCGATGAAGCGCGTCGGGCTCTCGTCCAGCAGCACCGGCTGGGCAGGTGCCTGCGCGTAGAGAAGGCTGAGCCAGGGGATGTCCGCGTAGCTGAGTGTGCGCAGCCGCAAGCGGCGGCCACGTGCCACTTCGCTGTCGCTGCCATCGCCGGCGCCGGCCGGCAAGTTCCGCGCCGCACCGCGTCGTTCCGCCGTCTCGCTCATGGCGATCCCCTTCATCGACTGGCGCGACTGTCGCGCGCGATGTCGGCGATGGCTAGCTGGGAGTTTCCCTAGCGTGCGACGAAACCCTGCGGCGTCATCGCGACTGCACGCAGGTCTACGCCCATCTTGCGCGCGGTGCTGTTCACTCCGTCCTGCAGACGGGCAAGCGCCGCGCGATCGCCGCTGCGCTCGAGCTGGTTGCGCGTGCCGGCCGCGATCATGGCGAGGTAGCCGAAGGTCTCCGCCAGCTCCTGCTTCTGCGCGTCGGCGAGCGCAGCGATGCGCGGATTGCGTGCCATGGCAGCGCGCATGTGCGTGCGTAGCGCATCGATGCCGCCGCGGTAGGCGTCGGCATCGCGATCGTTCACTACTTCCCACGACAACACGAGATAGGCAGTGAAGGCATCGGCCACGTTGCGATTGGCGAAACCGTAGTCGCGCAGAAGCGTGTCGAACTTGTTCAGTACGCCGTCGCGCACGAGGGCCTGGCGATATTCACTGGAATGATTGCCGCCGAACTGCTGTGCGACGCGGTCTAGCACGGACTGGCTCACCGCGGCGGAAGGGCGATAACGCAACGCGGCGAGGTCGCGTTCCGCCACCGGCATCGCTGTCCGGGACTCAGGGGCCGCGCCACGCGCCTGGTGCGCGATCACGTCGCCCATCACGTTCGAGCCGATGACCTGGTTGTTGAGCAGCGCGCCCTGGCCCAGCCCCACCGTGGCCCCGGCGTCGTATTGCGCATGCGTCGCGCACGCCATGGCCAGCCCAGCCAGCATCGCCATGAACTGTTTCATGCTGCCTCCAAAAACGAACGCAGGGGCATGGTAGCCCCTGCGCGTGAAGTACCGGCGAAGACTCGCTCAGTTCTTGCGGGCGATCGTGGTCAGGCCGTCGCCGATAGTCTTGATCGAGTTGCTGAAGGAGTTCGACAGGATGCCGAACATCTGCGACTGCGCGGAGAACTCGGCGTTGATCTGCTGGAACTGCTGCGCGTCGTTCTTGCCGGTGTGCTTGGACATCTCGTTGGTGAGATCCACCAGGCGCTGCGCCTGGTTGCCGAGCATCTTGCCCATCGCCTTGGCGATCGCCACGAGCCAGCTGTCGGCAGCGCCGTCGGTGTCCTTGTCGGAGCCGCTCTTGAGAGCGCGGGTCAGGGCCTCGTCGTTGATGGCCTTGGAGAACGCGTCCTGCAGGTCGTTGCGGGCGCGGTCGGCGTCGCCGGTATAGGCACCGTTCGCGCCCTGGTGGTTCGCGGCATCGATCGCGGCATTCGCGGCCGAAGTCAGCGGCTCGCTGTTCCAGCCGTCCACCGAATGGAAATCGGAGCCGAAGGCGTCACGGAAAGCGGCGCTGGTCAGGTTGCCGGCATCCGGGCCGAACTTGTCGGTGATGGCGTTGGTGAAGGCCTGGGTCGCCAGTTCACGCGCGGCGGCCGTCGTCACGAGGCCGCCCGGGCCGGTGGCGGTGCTGAGGGCGTTGAGGGTGACGTTGGTGAACGAGTTGAGATTGATTCCATTGAACATGGCGCTACCTCTGCATCGATGGATGGGATGGCACATCCGCCGCATCCTCCGGATGGGTGGTGGCCTCGCCCCGTGCAGACAGGAAATACCGATCGCGTCCTGCCATCGCCCCCGGGCCGTGAATCGGAAGTATCCGCGGCGGGGCAAAGCCGACCAGCTAGGTCGAACCCTAGCTAGGGTTTACCCCATGGCGCGCGGGCGCCGCCTGCAAAGCAGCGGTCATGCGGATGTGCGATGGAGAGGGACGTACGGCGGGCACAAAAAAACCGCGCCAGGCGCGGTCTTCGTCGACTTCCTTGCCCGAGGGGAAGGAATGGTGGCTAGAGGCACCACGCCAGACATCGGCACAAGCGCTTGTTCTCACAAGAGGATTTTGTCGATGCCGATGCGCATGTACCACCAGATGTACCACCAACGGCGCGGCGCAGCACTGGCACGGCAGTTACTGTGTGCCAACGCGGTCCGAGGGTCGATCTCGCCCCACTAGCTGGAAAATTCGAGGGGTCCCCGGAAAAAGGTAATCCGAGTAACTCGTAGCGCGGTTCGTCCGCTTTCTTTTGAAATATCAATCGGATATATGCGCAGCAGGAAGGTAACCATCAGGTGATTTATAGGTGACTGAT
Source organism: Dyella sp. BiH032 (assembly GCF_031954525.1). Lineage (NCBI taxonomy): Bacteria > Pseudomonadati > Pseudomonadota > Gammaproteobacteria > Lysobacterales > Rhodanobacteraceae > Dyella > Dyella sp. BiH032. The sequence goes on along the minus strand of NZ_CP134867.1, from coordinate 641,002 downwards.
TACCAAGAAAAAAAGTAATTCCGCGCACTTCATGGATCACGCAAAATCAATGACTTAGTGCGTGATTACCTTTTCCGTCACCTGCCGTTACCTTCTTGGGGTAATATTTTTCTTCTGCATAAACAGTCGCTTACATGACTTTCTCGGCAGCATTACCGGGATCACCCATAGCCGAACCCCCCTGTCCCATTCCCGAGGAAAGTGCTGCTCAGCGCCGCGCCTACACGCTGCCAGGGTTTGCCTACGCCCCAATGTGGAAAGGCCGTACGGCGCCCGCTGAGGCGATCTGCGAGACTGACACCGCCCCGCGAGTCCGTGCGGCGCGTCCCTGCCGGCGCGCGACAGCCGATGACCGGGGCACCTTCCTACGCGCTGAGACGACGCGGGCGTAGCTTGGGCAGATGGATGAAGCCCGACGCCTTTTGATCGCCGCCTGCAGCTCCCTGGCGCGCCTCCACATGCGCCTGATCGCCCTATGGCACTGGCGGCGCCGGACCGGCCCGAGCACCTGGTCGTTGTCGGACCCCCATTGGCGCGTCGAAGAGCTCGATCCGCCGTCGCCATGGCTCGATGCCTGCGCCCCACGGACGGAAATCGCCAACCTGATTCCCGCTATTGCACTGGTGCAGGCGCATCTTCTGGCCATGATTGAGGCGGAGGGGCCTATCGATGGCATGGACGCCTGCACCGCGCTCCACCATCTGAGCTTCCACAGCACGACCTGGAGTTCAGCCGTTCGACGCCTTGCTGATCGCCTCGGGGTCCAGCTCCCGGAGGAGCCCCGCGAGGCCACGCATCTGGCCAGCCTGGAGCAAAGACCGTTCCCGAAAAGGCGGCGCCGGCAACCGGGTTGATCGGTGTCGGTGTAGGCTGATCGCTGGTCCTGCCGATGCGCCGCCGGCTGCTATTCCGCTCGCTGGCATCAAGTGGTCAGGATGATTCTGGCTTCAATGCGAGGGAGCGCGTCTTGGAAAAGAAAATTCACATATTGGATGGAAATTTTCGGCAGGAGCCTAGCCTCGGAGACTGGCTGCGCCACCCTCATAATTTCGTCGCGCTCACCGATATATCTGCCATAGAGATCTACAAGGGCTCCGAGCCACGAAGCATGCTTTGGTCGCTTAAGCTCTTAAAAGACCATGCTGAGAAAGTCATCGTTCTAAAGCCCACACAAGAAATCCTTAGATTGCCCGGCATAGAAAAAGGACTGCGAAGGCGCCTCATCGACCATCCGGGGACGGCACACTATCCCTCCTATTGCCTTGCTCTGCACCGGATGGAGAACGACCCATCGATTCGTGAGCAGGTGGTCGAGCGACAGCAGTGGGCCAACGAAGAGGTCCATCGCATGAAGGCCGGACTAGCTGATTACGCTGGTGCAGTAAAGGAACTCTCTGCAGAGTTCTCGCCTGACGAAAAGCGGCTCATCAAAAGCGCCACTCCTTATCCGAGGGACATGGCTTTCAAAATACTCGACGGCGTAAGCAAAATAGCCCTTCATCAGTACTCGCGTGTCAATCCAAAGGCGCCGCGACTTGTAGGACCAATTTATAACCTAATGGTGTTTAGATATGCGCTGTGCGCTTTTCTTCTGGCGCTGCAAAAAGTGGCTGATGGCGGCAACGTATCTCAAGATCTGGATAAGTTAGTCAACGACGGCTACGACATGTCCTACTGCGCGTACGCAACATATTTTGATGGGCTTTTCACCAACGATCGCCAGTCGATGATGGTTTACGGAGAGGCGAGCGTCGTGCTTAGAGGCATTAGGCGTGCGCTCGGAAATTGATTTGCGCCCGCTACAGCGATGCGATTCTGTGCGGGCGTTCCTTTGCGCAGAGGAATGTTAGGGGGCATGTCGATGACTAAAGAAACAGCTGAGGAAGCGCAGCCGGCGCAAAAACCTGATGATAATAAGCTGCGTAGGCGCGTGTTGTTTGACGCCTACTGGACCGAACAACAAACGCGCGAGCGCGCAAACAGTGATAAGTACGACAATACGATTCTGGCCTATTCCACGGGCGCACTCGGCCTGTCCGTAACGTTTATCAAAGAGCTCGTGCCACTGGCTTCGGCACACGCCTTATGGGCTATCAAGACGTCCTGGCTACTGTTCGCTGTTTCGTTGCTGCTGATGCTGTCGTCGTTCCCAATAGCAGGGGAAGCAAACCGGCAAAGCGTCAAATTCGCCCACAAGTATTTCATCGATGAAGAGGACAACTACTACAACAGGGAGGGTTGGGCCGCGAAGACCCTGAAAGTAATAAATCCGCTGGCCGGCCTGTTCTTCTACGCTGCCACGGGCCTAACCATTGCATTCGTATGGACCAACATCCACGAAAAGGAGCCTACGTCCATGTCCGAAAAAAACACCACTCCAAACACACCACCTCAAAGACTCACGGAAGGTGTACAGCCTGCATCAATGCAGCGCTTTGATAAGGGCTTGCCAAGTGCGTCAATGCCAGCTGCGCCTGCACCCGCGCCGGCGGCGGCGCCTGCACCCGTCCCTGCGCCCGCGCCCGCCCCTGCGCCGGCCCCTGATTCCACCACTAAGTGAGAATCGCCATGAGCAAAAAGAAAGTCCCTAACGCATGGGCAATGGATGGCATGAGGTCGGCTCTGATGAGCCAAGTCGCCTCTTCGGGAAACGAGCGTGGAGCACCTAGCGCGCAGATGCCAAAAGCGCCTGCCGCCCCAGCTCCGAAGCCCGCGCCGGCACCTGCTCCGGCGCCCAAGAGCGGCAAGTGACCGACCCGTGTGTAAATAGAGGCCGGATGCGTCAAAACGCGTCAAGCACTGGCTGCACCACTGCGGCGAAACCAGGCGCGGCTCCGCCAACAAATGGCTGTGGATGACTGCGTCAAAATCGACCTCTAAAGGGTGCGCGGGCGCGGTGGGGGTGACCGCGCGGCCCGGGTGCTGGCTGCCGCCGCGGCCCCGCCGCCGGCCGGGGCCGCCCGCCCGGGCGGCCTGCGGAACGGCCAACAGAAAGGCCGCCTCGCGGCGGCCTTGGGTGAGGGAATGCGGCGATGGCGGCCGGAGTGCCGCCGGCCGTGGTGGCCCGTCTATGCGGCGCCCTCGGCGGTGTCCACCACGTACGGCTTAAAGGACACGACCTGGTCGCCCAACCAATCGTTCAGCTCGGCGAACCGGGCTTGCAGGGGGGCGATCTCATTGGCGAAGAACACCTTGCCGGCGCGAACCACATCCCCGAAGCCACCGTTGTTCGTGGGCACGATGCCCAGGACCTGCGGCGGCACCCGATGGGCGGCGAGCACGTCGTCGCGGGTAATGCTCTTTATGTTGAAGAAATCATCCTTGGCCGCGACTTCGCTGATCGGCATCAACTGCAGTCCATCCTTCTTGCCGCCTGGCGCGTACAGAAACATGTTCCTGAAATTGCCTGGCCCCTTGCTCTCTTTGAGCGCCGTGCGGAGGTTGTCGATCTGCGCTTCGTCGGCCAGCGCGTCAGTCATGTAGAGGATGTATCCGGCGTGCGAGCCGTTGAGGTAGTACTTCCGGCGGAAAAGCGTTCCCGCCTCGTTGAGCAGTGCGCTCTGAATGGCAGGCAGGTACTCGGGGAGACCGTACATCTCCTGATTGATGTCCGGCTCGAGCAGATGGAAGACGCGCCCTTTATCGAACTCGTGCGGCTCGACGGCCGGCTGCAGGTAGACGTAGGTGTCTTCCTTGGTGGAGCTCCGCCGGCACCACTTGGCGAGCGCGGGCCGAAGCGGCATGCGGCGCCCGAGCACGTTGCGCTGCTCTTCCATGTAGCAGTTGCCGAAAGTCAGGTAGTCCAGTGACCACTGAGCGAACGCCTGGCGTGACAGAAGCGGATGCGGCACGAACGTGGCGGCCAGCAGGTTGCGCTTGCAGTAGATCGCGCTCGCATGATGCGGTGACGCGCGAAAGACGCGTGCAAGCGCATCCATATTGACCGGCGTCTCGTACCATCGGCCGTTGTTCCAGCTCTCGACGTAATCGAGCAGCTGACGGCCATCGAGCACCGGCGTCGGATCGCCGAAGGTGAAGGCTTGCATCTGGTTGGGCGACTCGGCCATCAGAAAATCTCCATTACGCTGCTATTGCTCGCGGTTTGACCCTCGAGCGGTTCGTTGATGAGTGCATGCATGCACGCCCACGCAAGGTCGGCATGGCCGATTTCTTCGCTTCGCCCGGACTCGAATGTCACCTGGCGACCCGACGCGGTAAGGGTCTTGCGTATCGCCATAAAGGAGTGGGCGATGTCGGTACAACCCGCGTCAAACTCGAGGCGGCCGTTATTGATCACGTTGAGCGCCTTCATGACGAGAAGCGCTTTGACGTCAGGGGAGTAGGTGAAGCGGCGTGCCAGCGGGAACCATTTAACGACGAGCTGGTAGACGGCCGCGCCGACACCGTTGGCGTCGATCCCGATGTAGGTGACGTTGTAACGGCGCGCAACATCGTGGATGAACTTGTCCTGCGCCTCGAAATCCTTGTTGGTGATGCGGTGGCGCTCGAGGATTCGGAACTTGCCGCCCGGAGTGCGCGGCGGTGCGATCACGACAAGGCCAGCCGAGTCCGTACCATCGCCCTTCGGGTCATAGCCGATCCATACCGGCATGTAGCCGTAGGGGCGGGCATCTAGCGGCTTGAGCTCGTTCCACACCACCCAGCTGTCGACCATGCACGCCTGCATCATGGCGAGCGAGAACAGGCTGTCGCCGTCGTCCATGAACATGCACATCAGAAGATTGTTGAACTCGTCGGGCGAGTACTCCGTGCGCAGCTCTTCGATGTCAAACAGGTCGCACCCGCTTGCCGCGGCGTCTTCGATGGTGACGATCTGGCGCCAGACCTTGTCCGGCGAACGCAAGCCCGCGGACAAGTGCCCATGGCTAGTGTCGATCTCAAGGCGATCTTCCTTGGCGCGACGACGGTTATAGCGATCGCCGGTCCAGTACGGATATGCCTGATGGCTCTTGGCGCTGGGGGTCGAGAAGTAGGTCTTGCGCCACTGCTTGTGCATCGCCATGCCGCTGGCGACCTTGTTGAGCTCTTCAAACTGGTAGGTCCAGAAGAACTCGTCAAAGTAGAAATTGCCGTGATATCCCTGGGCCGTCCTGGCATTCATTCCCAGGAAGTACAGGTGGGCACCGTTCGGGAGAACAATCGGATCGCCCTTGAGGTCGACGTCGCACGTTTCCAGAGCGAACTGCCGTATGTACTGCTTGAAGATGTGCGCCTGCGCCTTGCTCGCACTGAGGAAGATCTGATTGCGGCCCGTTTCCACCGCATCGAGTAACGCCTCGCGCGCGAAATACCAAGTCGCACCGATCTGGCGCGACTTCAGGATCATGCGGGTTCTCTCGCTGCCAGCGTTGTACCAGCGGCGCTGATAGCCATAGAGCGAATCGAGGAAGCGCTGCCGCAGCAGCGCCGCCTGCTCTTCGGTGAATTCGTTACGCTTGGAGCGCCGCTTCGGACCAGCGTTGCGCGCTTCGATCGCCGGATTCAGATCGCCCTCATGCCCTCCAGGCGCTTCGTAACGGCGGACGCGCGCGAAGCGTTCGACCTGGCGTCCAAGTAGATCAATCTCCTTGTAGTCGCTGCCGGTCTTCTTTTCCTTGAGCACGAGCGCCACATAGCGCGCCTCGGTGGCGGTCTCCATGCGCTCGATGACCGGCGCGTCGTCCCACCGGTCGCGGTCTTTCCAGCTCTGCACCGTGGTGCGCGGTTCGCCGAGATGCTCAGCGATGTCTGTCACCTGCCAGCCCATCCAATACAGAGCGCGGGCAGAACGGCGGTTATCGATTTGCGGCGGCGGCATGAGCATGGACGGCATCGTCGCCGCGTCACGCATTACGTCGTGCGCCCTGTGCTGTGTACGGGTTGATGGGTACACACGGCCCGCGTTGCTGGCACTTCGTGCCCTCCCGACGATGGCCGCGTCCTTCGCATCCACCATTCGGAGCCACGTTCATGGCCAAGAGCAAATTCTTCCGCGTCGCCGTCGAGGGCGCTACCACCGATGGCCGCACCATCGAGCGCAGCTGGATCTCCGACATGGCCGCGAGCTATTCGCCGTCGACCTACGGCGCGCGGGTGAACCTCGAGCATTTCCGCGGCATCCTTCCGGATGGCCCGTTCCGGGCCTACGGCGACGTCGCCGCCGCCAAGGCCGAAGAGATCACCGAGGGCGACCTGAAGGGCAAGCTCGCGCTCTACGTCCAGGTCGAGCCGACGCCCGATCTGGTCGAGATGGTGAAGAACAAGCAGAAGGTCTACACCAGCATCGAAGTCAATCCGAAGTTCGCCAACACCGGGCGCGCCTATCTGGTTGGCCTGGCCGTCACCGACAGCCCGGCCAGTCTGGGCACGGAAATGCTCACCTTCGCCGCCCAGCACCCCGACGCCAATCCGCTCGCCGGCCGCAAGCAGGCAAAGGACAACCTGTTCACCGCGGCGTCCGAAGCGGTCGCCATCGAATGGGAAGAAGGGGCTTCGGACAAGACGGTGGTTGAGCTCTTCAAGCAGATGCGCGAGCGCCTGTCGAAGCTGACCGGCAAGAGCCGCTCGCACGACGGCCAGTTCGCGGAGATCGGCGAATCGCTGCAAGCCGTCACCGACGCTCTCGAGACGATCGAGAACAGGCACACGGCGGCCACCAAGGCGTTCAGCGACAAGGTGCAGGCGCTGATGGGCCGCATGGACGCGATCGATTCCAGCCGAAAGCAGACCGCCGACGAGCTCGCCGACGTCGTTCAGCAGCTGTCCGCCATTCCGGGCTTCACGAGGCGCCCGTCGAGCACCGGCGGCGGCGACAACCAGCTCACCGACTGCTGATTCGAGCTCGAAGGCCCTACGACGTCGACCTAAACCGCCAATCCACGGAGCACACCATGCGCAATTCGACCCGCGCCATCTACATCGCCTACCTGACGCGCCTGGCGCAACTGAATGGCGTGCAGGACGTCACGACGAAGTTCTCGATCGAACCCAGTGTCCAGCAGACGCTGGAGAATCAGATTCAGCTGTCGAGCGCCTTCCTCCAGCGAATCAACATGACCCCCGTGCTGGAGATGAAGGGTCAGAAACTCAAGCTGGGCACCACCAGCACGATCGCCAGCCGCACGAACACCGATCAGCGGGATCGCAACCCCGCGGTCGCACATGGCCTGAAGGATCAGGGCTATGTCTGCGAGAAGACGAATTTCGACAACGCAATCGGGTACGCGCAGCTGGACGCCTGGGCCCGATTCCCCGACTTCCAGACGCGAGTGCGCGACGTCATCGTCCGTCAGCAGGCACTGGATCGCATCATGATCGGGTGGAACGGTACCAGTGTTGCGGCCGACACCGACCGCGTAGCTCATCCGCTGCTGCAGGACGTCAACGTCGGCTGGCTGCAGCACATTCGTGACGAAGCCCCGGCGCACTGGATGAAGGAAGTGGTACCCGGTAGCGGGAAGGTGACCGTGGGCGCCGGCAAGGACTACGCGAACCTGGATGCTCTCGTGTTCGACGTTACCGAAGAGCTGATCGACGAGCCCTTCCGCGACAACCCCAACCTGGTGGTGATCTGCGGCCGCGGCCTGCTGCACGACAAGTACTTCAAGCTGGTCAACCAGGACCAGACGGCACAGAACCAGCTGGCCAGCGACATCATCATCAGCCAGAAGCAGATCGGCGGCCTGCCCGCCGTTCGTGTGCCCTATTTCCCGCCGGGCGCGCTGCTGGTGACCACGCTGGACAACCTGTCGATCTACTACCAGGAAGGTTCGCGCCGCCGGCAGGTGCTTGACGCGCCGAAGCGCGACCGGATCGAAAACTACGAGTCCAGCAACGACGGCTACGTGGTCGAGAACTACGGCGCGGCGGCGTTCGTCGAAAACATCGTCCTCAGCTAACCCATAACCCGACGAGAGCGCAAAGGCCCGGCCGGTGGTGTGCCACCGGCCGGAGTCAGCGAACCGGAGAGACCTCATGAGCAGCCCCGCCCGCCGCTACCGCGAACGTACCCACGCAGCCATCACCGCGACTACCGATGCCGCTGCGCCGCTGGCCGTGGCCGATGCGGATGGTTCCGCCCCCTATCGCCTCATGCGGGCGGCGCTGCTGGAAGACCAGCGCGTTCTGCATGGCATCCAGTCGATCGAGGGCAAGATCGAAGCAAAGCGGAAGCGGCTCCCGAACTATGACGCTTGGGTTGCCGGTCGGCTGGATGCCGACGAGCCGGTCGCGGATGAGGTAGTCGCCACCGTGATGGTTTGGCGTATCGACACCGGCGACATCGACGGCGCGCTGCAGATTGCACGCCACATGCTCCGGCACGAGCTGCCGCTGCCCGAGAAGTACAAGCGCGACCTCCCCACGCTGTTGGTGGAAGAAATCGCGGACCGAACAATCCGTCCGGACGGCGGCAACGTGACGCCCGAGCAGTTGCTCGAGGTGGGACAGCTGACGGCGGACAACGACATGCCCGACGAAGTGCGGGCCAAGCTCCACAAGGCCACCGGCCTGGCGCTGCGTGACAAGGCGCCGGCACAAGCCGTCGAACACCTGCAGCGTGCGCTGCAACTGAACCCGCGGAGCGGCGTGAAAGCCGATATCGCCAAGCTGCAGAAGCAGCTGACGCCCGCGACCTGAGCTCGCCCCGAGCGCCGCGGCGGCTCGGCGGGCACAGCCGGTCCTCTCTCCACCGCCTGTGACCCGCCGACCACCGCCGCACCTATTCCGAGGAACAGATGTCCGGCTTCGTCGCTACCGCCCCTGCCAGCCCCGCTCAGCCCCTTTCGTCCGGCGGCTGGTATCCGGACATCGATCCGACCGAAGCGCGCGCCGTCATGCGGCTCGATGGCACGGTGACCAATGATCGCCTGGTCGAATGCCTGTCGAACGCCATGTCGTCGGTGGAGGACGAACTGGACGAGTGGCAGCAGCAGCAGCGCGCCCTGGGACGCGAACGTCTCGCCGACGTCCCCAGCAAAGCGATCAACGGCGTGTCGCGCCTGGTGATGCTGTACAAGCGCGCCGTGGTCGCCTACGCCCAGGCCGAGCTGCTTGAGAAGTACCGTGAACTCGATACCACCGGCCGCGGCGATCGCCGCGCGGATGCGATGAACGAAACTGCCGAGGATTACCGCCGCAACGTGCGTTACGCCGTGCGCGACATCCTCGGCCGGCCGCGCGCGACGGTGGAGTTGATCTAGTGCTGATCCGCGCGCTCCAAGGCGAAACCCTCGACGCGCTCTGCTACCGCGCTCTCGGCCGCACCGAGGGCGTCACCGAAGCGGCGCTGGCCGCCAATCCGGGTCTGGCCGAACTCGGGCCGATCCTGCCGCAAGGGCAGCTGGTGGATCTGCCCGACGCCACCCAAGCCACGCTGACCGAAGCTGCAATGGTGCAGCTCTGGTCCTGACCCAGGGGAATCTGATGGCCGAACCGACCTCCACCACCACCCTCGCCAGCCTCGCCGCTGGCGTCAGCGCCGCCACGCTGCTGCCGGGCATCGATGGCAACGCGATCATCGGCGCCTTTGCCGGCGCGGCCCTTGTCGCACTGAACGCCAAGGACGTCGCCTGGCCTTCCCGGGTGATCTACCTGGTCATCAGCTGGATCGTCGGATACCTGGCGGCACCGGAGGTGGCGGCCCGCGTTGGCCTGCATCAAACCGGCGTGGCCGCCTTCTTGGCCTCGGCCTTCGCCATCGCCGTCACCGTCAATCTGCTCGAGCGCGTCAAGACCATCGACCTCAACAGCTGGTTGCGCCGCGGAGGCTCCTAATGGATCACCTGCTCGCTCTCTTGTACCTGCTGGCCAACGCCATCACCTGCATGCGGCTGCTGATCTACCGCCGCGAGGGCGCACGCTTTCGGCCGCTGGTGAGCCTTGCCGCCTGGGTGCTGATCGCCAGCACCGGCGGCGGCGCGCTCGGCCTGCTGGTTGGCCTGTATCCGCCGTCCCATGTGCATCTGACTGACCTCGGAATGGCCGCCGTGCTGTGCGTCCTCAGCCTCACTGCGCGCGGCGATGTCGCCGCCATCCTTCGGACCGACCATGACCCAAAGTCCTCCTACTCTGCGCGCGGGTGACCGTGGCGCCCCCGTGATGACGCTCCAGCACCGCTTGGCTGGTGCCGGCCTCAAAATCGTCGCGGACGGCGTGTATGGCCCCTCCACGGAGCGCGCCGTCAGGGATTGGCAGCGCGCCCACCACCTGGTGGTCGACGGTGTGGCCGGTCCGCGTACGCAGGCGGCGCTGCTTGGCCTCGTGGATCCGCGCGCGCTCCGCCAAGACGATATCGAGCGAGCCGCCGGCACGCTGGCCTGCGAGGTGGCAGCGCTCCAGGCGGTGATCGAGATCGAAAGCCCGAACGGCGGCTACCTGGCAGACGGCCGCGTGGTGATCCTGTTCGAGCGCCACGTGTTCTGGCGTCAGCTCGACGCCGCCGGCATTGACCCCGCCGGCCTTGGCGCGCCCAGCAGCATCCTCAGCCGTGAACGCGGTGGTTACCTCGGCGGCGCCGCGGAGTACCAGCGCCTCGCGCTGGCCAAGACCTACGGCGTCGAGCCGGCGATGGAATCCTGCAGCTGGGGCAGGTTCCAGCTTATGGGGCTGCATGCGCTAGCACTGGGATACACGAGCGCCAGTGCCATGGCTGCGGCATTCGCCGGTGGCGAGGCCGAGCAGCTGCGTGCCTTTGTTGCTTTCGTGCAGGCAGACGACGCCCTGCTGAAATCCCTTCGCGCGCGCAAATGGGCAGCGTTCGCCCGGGCCTACAACGGACCCGCCTTTGCCGACAACTTGTACGACACACGGCTCGCCAGAGCCTACGTCAAGCATGCTTCTGCCACGGAGCCAGCGTGATGCCAGCCATTCTCCGTCAGCTGCTGCTCGGACTGGCGCTTGTCGGCGCCCTGGTCGCCTATTACCTGATCACCACGCATCGCATCCACGCCGCTGAGCAGGCCGCCTCGGTAGCACAGGCCAAAGTGAGTGCGCTTGACGGCGAGCTGGCTGCGGCCAAGCGGACGGAGAAGATCGTCACGGTATACGTCGATCGCGTCCAGGTCGTGCGTGAGCGCGGCGCCACTATCGTTCAAAGGATTCCCGTCTATGTCACGCCTCAGGCTGATGCTGCTTGTACCCTTCCTCGTGGCTTTGTGCGCGTGCACGATGCTGCCGCCGAAAGCGCCGAGGTGCCCGGCGCCCCCGGACCTACTGATGCGCAGCCCAGCGGCATTGCGCTCTCTGCCGCCGCCGGCGTCATCGTCGGCAACTACACCACCTGCCATGCCACCGCCGAGCAGCTGACCGCCCTGCAGGCGTGGGTGCGCGATAACAGCGGGACCGCGCCGTGAAGAAGCCGGACAGCCTCCGCGACATGCTGGTGAGTTCCTGCCCGGACCTCCGTATCAACCCGGAGCGCCTGATCATGTTCATTGATGACGGCCGGCTGGTCTCGACGGCGGCGCAGGGGTTGAGCTTCGAATACGCGTATACGCTGCACATCGTGTTGACCGACTTCGCCAATGACCCGGACCTCATCATGGTCCCGCTGCTGGCCTGGGTGGCCGTCAATCAGGTCGAGTTGCTGGACAATGACAAGCTCCGCGAGACGGGAATCACCTTCGAAGCGGACCTGCTGGACAACGCGAAGGTCGACCTCGGGATCAAGCTCAAGCTCACCGAACGTGTGGTGGTACGGGTGAAGGATGGTGGCGTCCTCGCGATGGAGCACGCCGACGAGCCGCAAGTCGAGGCGCGCCTTGCTTCGGGCCGTTGGGAGCTGTATCTGCGCGACGAGCTGGTCGCCACATGGGAGGTGGCCGCGGCATGAGCGACGCGTTCCGCCAGGTCGAGGATTGGGCCGCGGCTTTGCTCGAGCGGTTCTCTCCATCCGAGCGCAAGCGGCTGGCCATGGATCTGGCGCGCGCGCTGCGCCGCAGCCAGTCGGCCCGCATCGGCGACCAGCTAGCACCGGATGGCTCGCCCTATCCCGCACGAAAGCGCCGCTTGCGCGACAAGAAGGGACGCATCAAACGGCAGAAGATGTTCTCTCGCCTGCGCACGGCCCGCTACCTGAAGGCGACCGCGACGGCCGATGCCGCGGAGGTCGGCTTCGAAGGCCGGACCGGACGTATCGCTACCGTCCACCAATACGGCGACATGGACAAAGTGTCGCCCGATGGCCCACGCGTGCGCTATCCGCGCCGGCCGCTGATTGGCTTCACCGATGGTGATCGCCGCGCGATCCGCGACCAGCTGATCGACCGCCTCGCGAAGTAGGGCCGGCCGCAACGCGCCCGGCCCTGACCAACTATCGCTGAATGCCCTTGCAGGTCGCGGCCAGGCGCTGTTCCGCAGTGGCGAAATATCCAGCCGACAGCTCCGCACCGACGAACTGCAGGCCGGCGCGCAGCGCCGCAACGCCCGTCGTCGCGCTTCCCATGAAGGGGTCGAGCACGGTGCCGCCGGGTGGCACGATGCCGACCAGCTGGTCCATGAGCGGCTCAGGTTTGCCCACCTGGTGGTGTTTGCCACCGCGGCTAGGATGCACGGGAATCACGCCGGGCAGCACCACCGGATGGGTCGCGGTATCGATCGCGCCGCGGCTTGCCCATACGACGTACTCGGACTGGCTACGGAAGCGCCCGCGCTGCGGTCGGCAACCGTTCGTCTTGTCCCACACCACAATGCCCTGCCATACCCAGCCGGCCACCTGCACGGCATCGGTCATGGTGGGCAGCATGCGCCAGTCGATGAAGGCCAACAGATGGCCGCCAGGCCGCGTGACGCGGTGACATTCGGAAAGCCAAAGGCTGGCCCAGGCCAGGAAACCGCGCTGATCGCGGAAGTCACCCTCGAAGTCGGGAAACTGCGTCTGGGTGCTCTTGTTGATGTACTTATCGCCGGTGGGCCGAGCGCGACCCGCCATGGTCTGTGCGCCCGAACAGTACGGCGGGTCGGTGATGACGGCGTCGACGGCTGCGTCAGGGAGTTCGCGAAGGATGCGCAGCGCGTCGCCGCGGTGAATCACGTAGGGGAGTGCAGTCGTGTGGCGAGTGGTCATGAGCGGTTCCGATGGCGGCTCCCTGGCGCTCTGGCAGGGGGCTCGGAACGGCCCTCAATGAATTGATGACCCCGCAACGGGGGCACTTGATCTCGATCGCCGCGAATGCGTCAAAGCGTGCGAGTAGGCGGGCACAGCGTGAGCAGCGGATGTCATGCATAGGGCGCGCATGGTGCCCGCGCAGCGTGGGTACGTAGCGCGGTGCCATGTGTAGAGCAATCACCGCACACACCGGATGGGTCGCAGTACGGAAGAGCCACTCGCAGCATGCGGCGAGACCTCACCGAGAACGCCAAGGCCATGCCCGGTTACACCGCCGTCGATCTGTCCCGCCTTCCCGCGCCCAGCGTGATCGAGGCGCTGAGCTTCGAGCAAATCTTCGCCGAGATGCTCGCTGACCTGCAGAGCCGCAGCGCCGACAACGCCTTTACCGCTCTGGTCGAGTCGGACCCCGTCTACAAGGTGCTGCAGATTGTCGCCTATCGCGAGCTGATCCTTCGGCAGCGGGTAAATAGCGCGGCGCGCGCCGTGATGTTGGCGTACGCCGAGAAGTCGGACCTCGACAATCTCGGCGCACTGCTCGGTGTCACGCGCATGCAGCTCGATCCGGGTGATCCGGAGCATTCCATACCGCCAACGATGGAAAGCGATCCGGATTACCGTCGGCGCATCACCCTCGCGCCCGAAGGCTACTCGGTCGCCGGTCCCGAAGGCGCCTATATCTTCCACGCGCTGTCCGCGGCGCCGGGCGTGCTGGACGCCAGCGCGACCAGTCCAGACCCCGACGACATCAAGGCGCTCGTCTATGCCGTTCTGGCGGCCCACGGCGCGAGCGCCGAGCTGGTCGCCGCCATGCAGTCCGTCCTGGACGCAGCGAAGTGGCCGGGCGACGTGACCGTCACCGTGCTCTCCCGTGATGCCGATGGCACGCCCTCGCAGGCACTGCTCGACACGGTCGCCGCCGCCGTCAGCGCGGACAACACGCGGCCCATGACCGATCACGTGACGATCCAGGGCGCGACGATCATCCCCTACAAGGTAACGGCCAAGATCTATACCTACGCCGGTCCGGACAGCAGCGTCGTGATTGCGGCCTCGCGCAAGCGCCTGGACGACTACCGTGAAGAATCGCACCGCCTCGGCCGCGACGTGACGCTTAGCGGCATCTACGCCGCCTTGCACAGTGACGGCGTGCAGCGCGTCGAGCTGACGGAGCCGCTGGGCAACATTGTCGTCGACCGCAACCAGGCGGCGTACTGCCCGGACAGCGACGTCACCATTCTTCCGGGGGGTGTCGATGAATAGCCTCCTGCCTCCCAACGCCCGGCCGGGCGAGCGCGCCATCGAGGCGGCCACGGCCCGCGTTGGCGACGTACCCACGCCGCTGCGCGATCTGTGGAATCCGTGGACGTGCCCGGAAAACCTCCTTCCCTGGCTTGCCTGGGCGCTCAGCATCGACGCCTGGAAAAGCTATTGGCCGATTGAAGTGAAGCGCGCACGCGTGGCGGCCGCCATCGAGATTCAACGGCACAAGGGCACCGTCAAGAGCGTTCGCGATGTGATCGCGTCCTTCGGCGGCGCGGTGGAGCTTACGGAGTGGTGGCAGACCACGCCCCCGGGCAAGCCGCACACCTTCGACATGTTGCTCACCCTTTCCGGTCGCGGCGGGGACACCGCGTCCGCGCAGTTCGTGGACGACGTGATCGCCGAGGTCGAGCGCACCAAGCCTGTCCGCAGCCATTTCACCTTTACCCAGGGCGTGTCGTTCTACGCCGGCGTCGGCGTTGTCGCCGTCGCCCGCGCCTGCACCTACGCCCGACTCACCCTTACCGTGGATGCCGCCGCATGACCGCAGCCCTGAAACTCCTTGTGACCCCAGCCGGCCGCGCCGCACTGGTGAACGCGAAGAGGAACGGCACGCTCCCGATCGTGCTGGACACCGTGGGCGTAACGGCCGCGGTCTTCGCCCCGACCGGCAACGAAGCGCAGTTGCCGGGCGAAATCAAGCGAATCGCGACCATTGCCGGCGGCGCCGCAGCGGCCGACACGATCCATGTGACGATCCGGGACAGCGGGTCCGATACGTACAGCGTTCGCGGCGTCGGCTTCTATCTGCAGGACGGCACCCTGTTCGCGCTGTACGGGCAGGCCGCCGTGGTGGTGGAGAAAAGCGCACAAGCCACGATGTTGCTCGCCATGGACGTGCAGTTCGCCGATATCGACGCCACATCGATCACGTTCGGCGACACGGACTTCCAGCTCAACCCGGCGACTACCGAGCTACTTGGCGTCGTGGAACTCGCCACCGACGACGAAACGACCGCCGGCAACGATGCCCAGCGCGCCGTCACGCCTAAAGGGCTTCTCGCGGCCCTGAACGCCCGCCTCGGACTTGGGGCACCGTCCACGTTCGTGAAGGGGCTGCTCACCGCGGCCAACGCCGCCGTTTTTCGGACCGCGCTGGCGATCAAGTCGGCGGCCCTCAAGGACGAAGGCGCCGGCAACGGCTTGGACGCGGACTTGCTGGACGGCCAGCACGGCAGCTTCTACCGCGCCTGGTCGAACCTGACCGGCGTGCCGACCGACTTCACCCCGTCGCCTCACCAGCACAGCGCCGCGGACATCACGTCCGGCACGCTGGTGGTTGCGCGCGGCGGCACTGGCATCGCCAGCTTGCCCGCAGGCTACTTCCTGATGGGCGCCGGCGCGAATCCGATGGTGCCGCGTGCACCGGCCGACGTGCTCGCCGATATCGGCGCGGCCGCCAAGCAGCATTCGCACCCAATCAGCGATATCAACGGTCTGCAGGCTGCGCTCGACGCAAAGACCACGCCGGCAGCCGTTGCCGCGCAGATCAGCGCGGCCGTCAACGGTCTGATCAATGGTGCGCCCGGCGCCTTGGATACGCTGAAAGAACTCGCGGATGCGATGGGCGATGACCCCAACTTCGCAACCACAGTCACGAACGCGCTCGCCCAAAAGCTCAACCTATCCGGTGGCAAGCTCACGGGATCGCTGAGCGCCACGAGCGTAATGGTTGGTCCAAACGCAACCAGCGGCTACCCGCTCGACGTGGACGTCGGAAGCGGCGCGGGTCGAGTCCTGTTTCGCTATACGAACGGCATCAACATCGACGGCGTCAATCCCGCAAATAGCGCCTACGTAGGACTACAGACCACCTCGCCATGGACGTTTGGCCAGGGTTTTACGGTCTTGGCCGGCAAGGCTACCTTCAACACCGACGACACCACATTCACTTCGGTGGCTCCGCTTCGCTTCACCGGTATGGGCGCTGGCGGGACCATGTTCATTCACGGGTTGAACGGTTCCGGTGACGACATCTGCAACATCTCGCGCGGAAACGCGAACAGCTATTACACGCTTAACTGGAACGGCGATATCCGGAGCATCAGCTCAAGCACTTCAGCAGTGTACGTGTCGAACGGCGGAAATTTGCGTATCGGCAGCACCAGCGGGGTATCCAAATACCTGCGGACCAACCCGAGTAACGGCGACCTGGAAATCGTCAACAACGCATACAACGCCGTCGTTGCTCGCATTACCGATGGCGGTGCCGTTATAGCGAATGGTGGGTTCCAGTACTCAGATCGCCGGTTGAAGACTGACATCAAGCCCCGGGCGGTCAAACGCGGCTTGGCGCTGACGCTGGCCCGCATGTTTTCGGAGTGGACCAGGGTGGCGGATGGCGCGCGAGACGTTGGCGTTGTGGCACAACGCCTCGCGAGGCACGCGCCGCATCACGTTCTTCGTGGCCCTCATCGCGGCCGCCTGAGCGGCTTGCTCGCTGTCGACAAGGCTGGCGTGGCCCTCGAGGCGTCGATGGACAACGCGCTCCATCTCACCGAGCACGAAAAGCGCATTGCCGCCTTGGAGCGGCTCATCAACAAGAGGGAGAAGAGTCAATGACCGAATCAGCCAATGCCCGCATCCGCGCGCTCGCTGCCGGCATCACGGCGGAAATGATCGCGGAACAGACGCACCTGTTCTACAACCCGCAATCAGGCGCGGCGTGGATATCCTTCCAGGCTCGCGAGTCCATCTTCGTCAACGGTACGTTCCAAGCAACCGCTGGCGACTACGACGTGTTGCAGGTGACGGTCGATGAGATCGCCACCCGCTGCCTTGGGATCGGAAATGACCCGGTGACCGGGGTGGACCTGTCAAAGGTGTCAGCTGCCGGCATGGCGATGATCATCAAGGCGGCCTATGACACCCTGTTCAATGAGCGCGCGGCAGCGAAGGCCGCATCAGCGGAGGTAGCCGGCTAATGGCGAGCGGGTATCGCAACGGCGCCGGTGTAGACACCGATGATCTTTACGACCCGGATGTAGTGGGCGACGGCCCCGTAGCCACGGGGTTTCTGCGTGCCGATGGCACGACCCTTCGTTACGCGTCTGCGATGTATGGCACGCCGGGTGACGCCATTGGATTCCGCGACCAGGCGGGAGCCGACAACGGGCCGAAGTGGGCCAAGAAGGGCACGGCCAATTACTGGTCGGTGATCAACCATGACGCCGCTGGCTTCGATAAGGAAACAACGTCCGGCGTCGCGGTGCTAGGCACGGCCGAGTTCCGCCTGATGTTCAATCCGGACGGCTATTTGCGTCAGCAAGTGCTGGGCGGCGGCGGATGGTGGACCGTCAACACCTCGAAGTTCGTCACGGGATCAAACTCGGCGGGCTCTTATCAGGTCCGGATATCTTCGGGCATTGCGGTCAACCGCTACACCGGCTCGGGTGCTGTGGCTGGCTATATCACGACAAACAATGGCGCCGGTTCGTTCCAACCTGTGAACGCGGATCGCATCCTGGACATCTACAACGGGTCGGGCTACGTCTACAACGGCAACTATCCGGTGTTGCATGGCGACGTGATATTCGTCGTCACCGTCGATTTGATGGACCCGGCCGGACGCGTGACCACGAAGCAGTTTCAGGTGCGCATGGACGTCTACGGATCGCCACAGCCGAACGACTGACCCTGTGTAACTCCGGCGCGGTACACACCCGCGCCATGGCGCGCGCGTTCGGCGGATCGGCAGCATGCCATGCATGTCCGACCTGCCGCGCCTGATAGAGAACCTCCTTCGGTGCGGCGTGATCGATTCCGTCGATCACGCCGCAGCGAAGTGCCGTGTGCGCGTGGGTGGACTCCTTACGCCCCCCGTGCCGTGGATCGAGGGCCGAGCCGGCTTAGCGCGCACGTGGTGGGCACCTTCTGTCGGCGAGCAAGTGATGCTGCTGTGCCCGGGCGGCGATCCCGCACGTGGCGTGGCCCTGCGTGGGCTCTACACGGATGTGGCCGGGCGGCCTGACGGGTTCAGCGATTCCGCCCACGGCGCGGTATACGACGACGGCGCGGTGGTGGTGTACGACCCCGAAGCCCATCTCTTGCGCGCCACCTTACCGGACGGCGCCAGGGTGAAGATCGCCGCTCCTGGCGGGATCGAGGTCACTGGCGACACGAAGATCATCGGCAAACTGCACGTGACGGAAGACGTGACCGTCGATGCAAAGGTGACCGCCAGCGTCGACGTGGTTTCCAACGGCGTCAGCCTGGTCAAACATCCGCACAAGAACGTCCAACCCGGACCTGGCCTATCCGGCGAGCCGGTGGCGAGCTGATATGCGCGGGATGGATGCCAACACCGGCAAGCCCATCGAGGGACTCGCTCACCTCGCGCAGAGCGTCGGCGACATCCTCGGCACGCCGCTTGGCTCGCGCGTTATGCGGCGGGACTACGGCTCGCTCTTGCCGCGGCTGATCGACCAACCGCTCACCGGAAACACGCGCCTTCGCGTGTTCGCGGCGATCGCCACCGCGCTCATGCGCTGGGAGCCGCGGCTACGGCTGACCAGCGTCGACATCGACCTCGGCGATGTGCCTGGTCAACTGATCGTGACCATTCAGGGCACGCGCAGCGACAGCGCCTCGAGCGCCGCCACCGCCTTCACCGTTCCCCTGCAACTGCGCGCGTAGCGCCCACCCAGAGAGGTTCCATCATGGCTACCGATTACCACCACGGCGTACGCGTCCTCGAAGTCACGGACGGCGGCCGCACCTTCACCACCGTCTCGACCGCCGTCATCGGCCTCTTGGCCACCGGGGAGGACGCAGACCAGGCGACGTTCCCGCTCAACACGCCGGTCCTGGTGACCGATGTCGCTGCGGCCCTCGGCAAGGCCGGTACGGCCGCCGGCGGCACGCTGTCGACCTCGCTGAACGCGATCGCGCAGCAGACCAAGCCGATCGTGGTGGTCGTGCGCGTCGCCAAGGGCGTCGACGAAGCAGCCACCGCCACCAACGTGATCGGCGGCACGGATGCCAACGGGCGCCTCACGGGCGCGCAGGCACTTCTGGCGGCGCAGAGCCGCCTGGGCGTGAAGCCGCGCATCATCGGCGCGCCCGGGCTCGACACGCAGGCGGTCGCCGTCGCCCTGGCGACGATCGCGCAGAAGCTGCGCGGCATGGCCTATGTACACGCGCATGGCGCGACCAGCGTGGCGGAGGCGACCGCCTATCGGGCCACCTTCAGCCAGCGCGAGGTGATGCTTCTGTGGCCGAACTTCATGGCCTGGGATAACGCGACCAGCAAGACGGTGGAAGTGCCGGCGGTCGCCTATGCACTCGGCTTGCGCGCGGCCATCGACGAAGCGCAGGGCTGGCAGAAGACGCTCTCGAACGTCGGTGTCAATGGCGTCACGGGCATCAGCATCGACGTGAGCTGGGATCTTCAGGACCCATCGACGGATGCCGGGCTGCTGAACGCCGCGGGCGTCACCACGCTGGTCAACAGCCAGGGCTTCCGGTTCTGGGGTGATCGCACCTGCTCGGACGAGCCCAAGTTCGTTTTCGAGTCGGCCACGCGCACGGCTCAGGTGCTGGCCGACACGATCGCCGAAGGCCATATGTGGGCGGTGGACAAGCCCATGTACCCGAGCTTGGTCAAGGACATCCTCGAGGGCATCAACGCCAAGTTCCGCGAACTCAAAAGCGGCGGCTACATCATCGACGCCAATGCCTGGTACCAGGAATCGGCGAACGATCCGGCGAGCCTCGCGGGCGGCAAGCTCGTGATCGACTACGAGTACACGCCGGTGCCGCCGCTGGAGAACCTGCAGCTGCGTCAGCGCATCACGGATCGCTTCCTGTCCGATTTCGCCGCAGCGATCAACGCCTGAAATCGTCCGGCCACCGCGCGTGGCCGGCAATCACCGCACCCTAGAGGACCACCGCCATGGCGCTCCCGCGCAAGCTCAAGAATTTCAATGTGTTCAACGACGGCAACAACTACGTCGGCCTGGTGGCTTCGATCACCCTGCCGAAGCTCTCCCGCAAGATGGAAGAGTGGCGCGGCGGCGGCATGGATGGTCCCGTCGAAATCGACCTGGGGCAGGAAGTCATCCACCTGGAGTGGACCGGCGGCGGCCTACTGGATTCGGCCTTGTCGCAGTACGGCATCACCTCCGCGTCCGGCATTCTCGTGCGTTTCGCCGGTGCGTATCAGCACGACGACGATGGTGGCGTCGATGCTGTCGAGGTGGTGGTTCGTGGCCGCCACAAGGAGATCGAGTTCGGCGACTCCAAGACCGGCGAGAACACCGAGCACAAGTACACGACCACCTGCAGTTACTACAAGCTCTCGATCAACGGCGTCACGAAGATCGAGATCGATCTGCTCAACTTCGTGTTCATCGTCGACGGCAAGGACCGCCTGGCCGAGCAGCGCCGCGCGATCGGCCTGTAACTCACTTAGCCGCCGGCCGTGCCCGGCGGCCCTTCCCCTGCATGGAGAGAATCATGAGCGAGAATACCAATCCCACCACCTCGCCCGACAACGGCGCCACGATCACGCTGGAGACCCCCATTCAGCGCGGCGACCAGTCGATCACGCAGATCCTGCTGCGCCGCCCGATGGCCGGCGAACTCCGCGGCGTGAGCCTGTCGGAGCTTTCCCAGCTCGATGTGGGCGCGATCATCAAGGTCGCACCTCGTATTTCGATCCCCACGCTCACGTCCGCAGACATGAACAGTATGGGACCGGCGGACCTGATGCAGATCGGTGCCGAGATCCTCGGTTTTTTGTTGCCGAAGGGTGTGAAAGCGTCCCTCGAACAGTAGAGGACGCGATGGCCGACATCGCGGTCGTGTTCCACTGGCCACCTGCCGCGATGTTGGACATGACCCTGCTTGAACTTGTCGAGTGGCGCGAGCGCGCCCGCCAACGCAACGGAGCGGAGTAACGTGGATCTCAAGCTGCAAGTGCTGCTGCAGATGCTGGACAAGGTCAGCGCGCCGCTCCGTCGCGTCCAGGGTAGCAGCCGGGCCGCCGGCGAGGCGCTCCGCAAGACACGGGATCGGCTCCGCGAGCTGGATCGCGCGCAGCAACAGGTCGCGGAGTTCCGCAAGCTCAAGGAAGGATCGAAGACCACCGCGGCGCGCATGGAAGCACTGCAGAAGCGCATCTCGGACGTTGCTTCTCAGATGCGGTCCAGCTTGTCGCCGTCCGAGAGCCTTCGGGCGGAGTTCAACCGCCTGACGGCTGAGGCGCGCAAGCTCCGTGGCGAAGAAGACGCCCAGCAGGCGAAGCTGCAGGCGCTTCGCGGTCACTTGGCTGCAGCCGGCGTCAATACCGCCAAGCTCGCCTCGGAAGAGGTCCGCCTGCGCACCGCGACGCGCGAGACCAATGCCACGCTCGAGAAGCAGACAGCTCAGCTGCGCACGCAGGGGGAGCTGGCCAACCGGCGCCGCGAGCTCGACGCGCGCCTGTCCAGGGGCCAGGCGCTGGGAGCCAACATGTCGATCGCCGGCTATGGATCGATGGCCGCAGGTCGGCACATCCTCGGTGCTATCAACCCCACGATCGAAGAGGCAAAGGCGTTTCAGACCCAGGTGGCGCAGCTGCGCGCGCAGGGCATCGGCGACGCCGCGGTCGAGGACGCAACGAAGTTCGCTCGTGGCATGGACGTCATGGGCAACAGCGCTACCGACAACCTCAAGATGCTGAAGGAGGCGTACACGGTCCTGCGCGACATGCACGAAGCCGAGGCAGTCACGCCATTCCTCGCCAAAATGAAGTTCGGCATCGAAGCCGTAATGGCCCAAGGCGGCCACGGCGAGGGGCATGGCGAGCGTGCCGAGCTGATGTTCGCTGACCTGCTCAAGACGGCGGAGCTTCGTGGCGCGGCCAAGACGCCGGAATCGCTGAAGCGCGTGGTCGACTTTGCCACCCAGGCTTACGTGGCCTCGGGCGGCATGATCACCTCCGAAGACATGCTGAACATGATCAAGACCGGCGGCGTGGCTGCGAAGCAGCTGGACGACCAGTCGTTCTTCTTCGGCCTGCTGCACACCATGCAGGAAATGGGAGGCCACCGCACCGGGACGGGCCTGGCCACCGCCTACCAGAACTGGGCCGCCGGTCGCAGCACCCAGCAGTCCGCCGAAGAGCTGGCCAAGCTCGGCCTGATCAACAAGGATGCCGTGAAGTACGGCAAAACCGGCCACATCACGAAGCTTCTGCCGGGCGCGCTTAAAGACGTGGAGCTCTACGAGAGCAACCCGTTTCGCTACCTGATGGAGCGCGTCATTCCGGCGATCAACCCGGACGGCAAGCTCAACGACAAGCAGGTGGTCAGCAAGATCAACTCGCTGTTCTCGGGCCGCAAAGGCGGCGACTTGTTCGCATCGATGTTCCTAGAGCGCGCAAACATCGCCAAGCACTTGGCGGCAGCGCCGAAGGCGTTCGGCGTGGAGGCGCTGTATTCTGAAGCCGGGCGGACGGCACAGGGTCAGCAGATCGACCTGGAGAAGCGCAAGGCTGACCTCTACCGCGAGCTCGGCGAGCAGATCCTACCGACCTACGTGGGCCTACTGGCTCGCATGGTGAATGCGTTGAAGGCCATGACGGCCTGGGCTGACCGCCATCCGGCTCTGGCTCGCGGGCTCGGCCTGGTCGCGTCGGTGATTGGTGTGCTGGCCGTCGCTGCCGGCGGCCTGATGATCACGCTCGGTGGGCTGATCGGCCAGTTCTCCCTGTTGCGCTTCGCCATCGGGCGCGCCGGCCTTGGCCTAGCCGCGCGCGCTGGTGGCGCGGGCGCGGTCGCCGCCGGCCCGGGCCTGCTTGGCCGCGTCGCAATGGGAGCCCGCGGCGCCGTACTGGCCTTGGGTGCCGTGAGCTGGCCCTTGCTCGCGATCGCGGCCGCCATTGGCGCCGTCGTCTTCCTTGTGTGGAAGTACTGGCAGCCGATCAAGGCGTTTTTCGTGGGCATCGGCCAGGGATTGTCCGAAGTGCTGGGTCCGGCACTCGGCGCGCTGGGCGCGGCGCTGTCGCCGCTCAAGCCGCTGTGGGATGCCTTGGTGGGGTCGCTTGAATCCGTGTGGCGATGGTTCGGCGAGCTCTTCAGTCCGATGCAGGCCACCAAGGAGCAGCTCGACGCCGCATCGTCGGCGGGCGCCGTGTTTGGCCGCGCGCTGGGCTACGTCCTGACCGGCGTCGTCGAGGCCGTCACCTGGGTGGTCAAAGCGTTCACCTGGCTCGGCACGACGATCGGCGAAGGCATCGGCTGGATCGTCACGAACGCGAGCAGCATCGGCGACGCGATTAAGGCGCCCTTCGTGGCAGCGTTCGAATGGATCGGCGGGAAGATTCGCTGGCTGGTCGAGCGCTGGCAGGCCATGCGGCGCGCGCTGGGCCTCGGCGACGGCCCGGCCGACACCTCGGCCTACATCGATGCCGCGGAGAAGATGAAGCCGCAGGTGGACGCCCTCAAAGACCGCTACGGGCAGCTGCGTGCCGGGGGCATGGGCCAGGGTGAAGCACTGAAGGTGCTGGCCACGGACGCCTTGCGCTTCGACAACACGCCGGTCAAGGCGACGTCGGCATCTGCGTCCACCAGCAACGTCTATCACATCACCGTGCCAGCGGCGGCTGGCGGCGATGCTAAGGACACGGCACGCGCAATTCGCGACGAGCTTGATCGCCGCGATCGCGACGCAGCGAAGCAGCGGCGCAGTCGCTTCGCCGATATCGACGAGTAGGAGGCCGACCATGCTCATGGCTCTTGGACAGTTCGTTTTCGAGATTCCTAACCTGACGTACCACGAGCTGCAGCGTTCGACCGCCTGGCGGCATGCGTCGAACAGCCGCGTCGGGGCACGTGAAGCCACGCAGTACATCGGACAGGGCGAAGACTCATTCACCCTCACCGGCACGCTCGCGCCCGAAGTGGCTGGCCGCGCCGACAGCTTGCAAACGCTGCGGGCGATGGGCGACGCCGGCCTCGCCTACGCGATGGTTTCCGGCACTGGCCGTGTGATGGGCGCTTGGATCATCACCAGCCTGCAGGAGGGCGGCTCCGCCTTCACGCAAGACGGGCTGGCCCGGCGCACCGACTTCACCCTGCAGCTGAAGCGCGTCGACGATGAACAGGTCGACGCGACCGGTGATCCAAGCGCAGAGCGGATGGCGACGATCGACAATGGAAGTCGCATGGGGAATGTCGCGTGACGGCCGGCACCCCGATTCCGCGCTGGCGTGTCACCCTGGATGGGCGCGACCTCACCGGCACACTGCGGCCTCGCCTGATCGGACTCAGTGTCACTAGCTGCCGGCGCGAAACCGCCGACCAGCTGGATATCCGCCTTACCGATCACGATGGGCAGCTCGCCATCCCGCCGCGGGGCGCGACGCTGCACGTGTGGCTCGGTTGGGACAGCACCGGCCTGGTGGACATGGGGACATTTACCGTCGACGAAGTGGAACATTCCGGTACGCCGGATGAATTGACCCTTGTCGCGCGCAGCGCGCACCTGAAGAGCAGCCTGCGCGGGCAGCGCGAGCAAAGCTGGCATGACACGACGGTGGCCGCCATCGTTGACGAACTGGCAGGCCGCAACAACCTGACGCCGCGCTGCCACCCGTCGCTTCGCGATCAAGCCGTCGACCATATCGACCAGACCAGCGAGAGCGACATCAACTTCCTGACGCGCCTTGGCCTGCGCTACGACGCGGTGGCGACCATCAAAGCCGGCGCGCTCATCTTCGCGCCGATCGGCCAAGGCACCACGGCGGGCGGCAAACCCATCCCGGCCGCCACCATCGGGCGCGCGTCCGGCGATCGCCACCGCTGGCATGCGGCGGAGCGCGGTGCGTACAGCGGCGTGCGCGGACGCTACGAGGACAAGGGGCGTGGGCACACCGGCGACGTGCTCGTGGGCAATGACGATGGCCAGGGCGTGAAAGTGCTGCGCACCATTTACGCGAGCAAGTCGAACGCCATGCGGGCGGCGCGCAGCGAGTATCGGCGACTGCAGCGCGGCGTATCCTCCTTCGAAATCACGCTCGCCCGCGGACGGCCCGAGCTGTACCCGGAAACGCACGTTTCCGTGCGCGGTTTCAAGCCGGACATCGATGTGACGGACTGGCTAATCAAGAGCGCCAAGCACCACGTCAACGAGTCGGGACTTACCACGGAGCTCGAGCTGGAAACGAAGCCGCTGCACGTGGACAAGGCGCCGGAGAAGAGCGAGTAGCTTGACAGCCGTTGAGACGTGATGAGACAGTCACCACGCGGCCGCTAATTCGGCGGTCGGGTTTGGTCGCCCGAAACTCACAAGGCGCGTAAGCGCCCAGCCCCGAGCAGGCGCTTTTTTCATGCCTGTACACTGGCCGGGCAGCTCGTTTATGGCGGGCGGCGCGCGGAGGGCTCAGGCCCTGCCGGTTCCTTGTGACCGGTCGACCAACCGCGCGTCGTCCGTCACCCTCGTTTGGTCGCGAGGTGGCGGATTCCTTCGGTCCACAAGGAGTACCGCATGAATGTCTTCACCATGCCGGCGGGCAACGCCGGGTCGCTGCACCTACAGAGCCGCGCGCTTGGCGGTCGCCATCTGGTCCTCTCTCTCGAACCGGCGCTCGATGGTCGAGGCTTGCAGCTGCGTGGCACGCTGCTGCTTCCCGATGACGACGACGTCGGCGCCTTGAGGCAAGTCGCGAGTGCGACCAGCGCCACGCCGCTGCTGCTGGCTCAACAGGCGCACCATGACGGTGTATCGCTGGGAACTCACTACGAGCTGCGTATGGACGGCGCAGCATGGCGTCTGCAACGCGACGAGCTGCCATCCGTGGCCGAACTGCTGGGTCTCGACCACCGCATGCTGCTCGGGGAGGACGCCTGATGGGCATCGTCATCCCCTTCAAGCCTCGGCGGGCGCCGGCCGCTGCACCTGTGCCCGGCGATCGCATCGCGATCGAAGCGTTGCATCAGCTGCGCTATCTTCGATCTCTTTTGGCTAGCGAGCCAGGCATCCGCAAGCGCGCGCGTTCGCGCTTGTGCGACTTGGCGGACGAAAGCGTAGAGTTGCTGCAGCACGCACTTTCGATGCGTGGTCACTAGCGCAGCGCGGTGATGGATCAGCGTGCGTTGTGCGCGCTAATTCTCAATTTTCTGTAGGCGAAAGACTACAGCCATAACTTGCGATGGCTTGCACGCGTTCGCAGCACTGATGTTTCACGAGTCTTGCACGGAAGTTCTTGCTGGATCGGCGATATTTTTCGGCCCCAAATGCGTTGACTGCAAAGGTTTTTCACTTCGAACATTTGCCCCCGAAAGGGGGCTATTTTGGAAGGGAAAACAACTCATGGAATTTCGCTCTACCTTGCTCGTCGCTGCACTTCTTGCTGCATCTTTCGGCACCACACAGGCACACGCAGGTATTACTCCCAGGGCTCCTCATCCCAATTTGTTGCCGAGCTGCGGCGAGGGAGATCCGAATCCGCCGATACAGGATGTCGTGAGGCTCCGCCCGGCCAGGACGCTAGGCACTACTCCTGAAGAAATTCACGCCAAGTTCGCCAACGTCGTCGAAGCGAACTTCACCCACGGCTCCCCCTCACAGATTATGTCCAGGCTTTCCGACAAGGAGCTGGCGGGCATCGCCCGTGTGTACAAGCAGTCCAATGCTGGGCGCCCGCCGAAGCTCCTGGACATCATGGCTTCACGCCTCAGCGCCAAGGACTTGGTGCGCGTTGCGGGCACGTTCGGTGTTAGCGACGTCTCCGCCGCGGTACAGCGCTCCGCCTCACCATCGGTCGCGATGCTCTACACGTCGCGCGTTGCCGCTGGCGAGGTGAAAATCCCGACGACGATCATGCCCATGTCTGGGCCGGCACCGACCCGCTACATGACCCTCGAGGAAATCTATCTCGAATTCCGCACGGCGCCGGTTGGTAGTCTCGGCCCTGGCGCGGCGCTTTCGGAGACGGTCATCTATGCCGGCGGCAACCTCATCGCTGCTTGGGGGGTCGGGTCGGCGATAGGCACGGGGATCGCGACCCTCATTCAAGACAACGACCCGGATGCGTGGGATGCTATTGGTGGAACAACAGCGGGCGTTGTCGAGCGCGTGCAGAACGCCGCCAATGACATCTCGAACACGTCCGGAACTCAGAGGGGCGTAGCGGAGCACAGTGCTGACGGGATGTTCAATTATCCTGTGTCAAACAGCTTCAACTTCTACGGTGATTGGGACGTCTCGGATGATATGGGCAACGATATGGGCATGGGCTGTTTCAACTGAGGACCGGTAGATGATCGCTCAATGGCTTGGACTTCCGGATAAGCGCAGCGAATGGGTGTTCTTGCTCGCCATCCTCGGCATTGCCGCCTGCCTTGTTGCTGCGGTTATGGGGCCGCCCGCAAGGCGCTTTGATCTGTTGCTTGTCGCTAGTCTTACCGGCTGGCTCGGAGCGCACCTGCTGAACAGGTCGTGGCGCGGTCTGTCGAAGAGGCTTCCTGAGCTGTATGAGGAGCGCCTTCGCAGCGGAGTACGGATGTCCTTTGCCGCGAAGCTGCTCAGCCTGCTTTGCATTGGCCTCGGCGTGATCGCATGTATCACGCTGTATGGCGGATAGAGCGAATCTGCCTACGAACAAAAGGGCGGCCGTGAGGCCGCCCTTTTTTGTTTCGTCAGTTCTGGCGCCTTGTGGCAAGGTGGTCAGCGTACTCAGGTATCGCTCGCGCAAGCTGCATTTCGAGCCATGCTTTCGAATCTTCTTCATGGGTTGCCATCCAAGTGCGGAAGAAGCTGAGCATGCGCTGTAGGCGCGGGTCGCTATCTTCCTCCCCGGCCGCCGCAGCTCCCTCGGCGATGTGCAGCGCGCCTATGCCAAAGAGCAGCCAGTCGACGCTCACGCTCTTGCGCTGCGCGAGAATCACGCATTCCTCGTAAGGGACTTTGTTGCGCTGACGCCAGCCGGAAACCGCGCTAGTCCCCAGGCCAAACAACGCGCCCAGAGCGATATCCGTGTCCACGCCAGCCGCCTGACGCATCCGGTTGATAACCGGACCTGCATTGATCTTGCTCATTGATGACCCCGCAACACGCGTGAATTCCGCAGACTGACTATTGCAATCACGCAAATTGCGTGTATTCTGCGAATTGTGTGACACATTCAGGCCATCGTATCTCATGCCGAGCATGCGCAAACCCCCTGTCCGTAGGTACGCCCCAAGGGGCGTGGAAAAACGTCAGATCGCGCTCCGGCTGCTCGCCCCCGAGCTGAAGAAGCACGAAAACCTTGTGGAACAGCGCGGCACGACCAGTGCGGCGCTAGCTCGGGAGATCTACCTCCTTGGCCTGCCCGTGTACGAATCGACGGCGCAGCGAGCCGACCACCCTGATATCGCCGATGGAGTGAATCACGCATGACCCGTGCCGGCCATCACGCTTCGCGTTCAGGTTCCGATCACCAGGTAACCCGCCTTCGGACCCGCTGCCCGCACTGCAATGCCTGGGCGCGCATCCGAACCAGCTATGTCATCACTGCGCTCTACACCGAGCTCCGTTTCGAGTGCCAGAACGACGCCTGCGGGCACATCTGGCTCGCCTCGCTCGAGGTCCTGCGGACGCTGTGCCCGAGCGACACGCCGAATCCCGAAATCCAGATTCCGCTGAGAGCGCAGCGCGCCCCCAGCGAGAACGCCATGGCCGAGCCAGCAGCCATGCGCGCCGCCGGCTAGCCGGCAAATCACCCTGCCAAGGAGAGAGAGATGAGCCACACCAATGCGCGTGAGGAAGCTATCGGCTACCTGCTCGCCAACCAAAACCAGCACCTCAACCACGACCGGAACCTGCTTGTCGGCCGCTGCGCGGCATTCCTGCAGGAGCGTTGTGGCCTGACTGCTGACCGGGCGAACGTTGTTTCCCTGCAGGCCATCGGCGAAATCGATGCCAAGGCGACGAACGTCCACATCGACATGCAGCGCAGCACGAGCTTCGCGGTGTTTGTGGTGGACCCATGCACCGGTGTGCGTACCGCCTTCACCGCCGGTGACCTCGTGCGGATTGCACGCGCCGAAGCACAGCGCCGCGGCGCGGTGCACTAAGGGGGCCGCCATGTCCGCAGTCATCCGTATCCTCGATCACCGCCTGCAGCCGCCTGCGGGCGCTCAGACTGCATTGCTGCCCCAGCTCCCCGCCCACGACCGCATGCTCCGCCTGCCTGAGCTTGTGGAACGGTCCGGGCTCAGCCGAGCGACGCTGTATCGCCGCATCGCCCAAGGCCAGTTTCCCGCGCTGCAGAGCCTTGGCGGTCAGGCGAAAGGTCTGCGCGAGAGCTCGTTCCTCATTTGGCTGGCCGGCATCGGCGAAGGCGGTGCGCAATGAACACCGCCCGCAGCGACAAGATCGCCAAGGCGCCCGCATTCCGGGCGGCGCCTCATGGCGACTTTCCGGGAACCAATGGCATGAGCCTGCTCGCGTACTTCATGGCGCATGCACCGGCGGTGCCGCAGTCGTGGTTCGCCCCCGTGATGCCCGAGAAGCCCGCGGACGCGTGGGAGGGCGAAAACGGTGCCAAGTACGCCAGCGCCCGCGATGCTGAGATCGCCGAGGGCTTTGACAACTACTTCAATGCGAACCGCGAGGCCCAGCAGGACTGGGATCGGGAATATCTCAAGCAGTGGTACCTGCAGTGGCCGCTCGCCTGGGCCGAACTGATGGTTGTCGCGCTGGCGAGGGGGCTTGGTCATGACTGAAGCCATCCGCCGAATCTCACTCCGCACCAACGTTCGAGACATCGCACTCGATCTCTTTATCGACGGCGACCACATCCGGTCGACCCTGTGGAAGCGCAAGCGCGACGCTGCATCGGTAATGCTGAGCTTCGCGTGGGGAAAGAAGGATATGCGGAACGTCCGCTGCGCCCCTCATTACGGATCGCACACGCTCTGGATCGGCGACATCTCGTACGACCTCCCGTTTGCCGAACTCCAAAAGGCGGCTCGCTTCTTTGGCGTGGAGCTGCCGCCCTCGGCCGACGACAACTCCGACAGGGGGGAGCCATGAGAGTGTTAGGCCACCTCTCTAAGGGAACATTCCGTATCGCGCAAAGCGCGTGCGATGCGGTACTCGCCCACGGCCAGGTCGCTGTGTTCCTGAGTAGAGCCACTGGTGAAGCTGCCGCGGTGGAGTACACCAGCGGCGACTACCAGTTCGCGCTCCGCCGGTACGCGCCGCACTTGGTCGGCGTGTATCGCGACAACCTGGCGGACAACTCTGGCCTGTTCGAGCAACTGCTCGACGATCTGGCGCACCATGTTTCGGCTGCAAGGAAGTCGGTCCAGTGAATCCATCCTTGCACGCCGACATCACGCGACTTCTCGACCAGGACTTCGGACTCAAGCCGAAGGGCAAGGGCGACTGGATGCGCGACGGCCGCTGCCCGCAGTGTCAGAAGAAAGAGCTCTTCACCCGCACAGACGAGCCTTGGGTCATCAAATGCGGTCGCATCGACAAATGCCGCTGGGAGCGGCACGTCAAGGAGCTGTACCCGGACCTGTTCGACAACTGGTCGGACAGGTTCAAGGTGACCGAGAGCAATCCGCACGCCGCTGCGGACGCCTATTTGGCCTCCGCGCGCGGCCTGGACGTCGCGCGCCTGCGCGGCTGCTACACGCAGGAAAGCTTCGTCGATCGGGACTTGGATGCAAGCACAGCGACAGTCCGTTTCCCGCTTCGTGGCGGTGGCTACTGGGAGCGCCTCATTGATCGCCCCCAGCGCTTCGGCAAGAAGAAGGCCCGCTTCAACTTCGGGGCGAGCTACAAGGGGCACTGGTGGGCTCCGCCGGGCTTGGACCTGAAGGCGGCGAAGGAAATCTGGATCGTCGAGGGCATATTCGACGCGATCGCGTTGTGGATGCACGGCATTGCGGCTGTGGCGGCCCTCAGCTGCAACAACTACCCGGAAATCGAGCTCGCGGAGCTTGCGACCGCAACTGGCGGCGACCGCCCGACACTGGTGTGGGCGCTGGATACGGACGGGACAGAAGATGACGGAGCTGGCCAGCGCTACATCCGCAAGTGGTCGAAGCAGGCACGGGCGCAAGGCTGGGACTGCGAAGCGGCGCAGATTCCGCAGGAATCCGGGCGCAAGGTCGACTGGAACGATCTGCACCTGCTCGATCGCCTCTCTCCGGACGACATAAAGAAGTACCGGTACGAGGGCGCGCTGCTTATTGCGCGCTCGGCCAGCGCAAAAGCCATGCTGATGTACGGGCACTGCAACAAGAGCCAGTTCCCGTTTGAATTCGGTCGGCGCCTGTGGTGGTTCCAGCTCGATCTGGCCAAGTACGAAAAGGCAAAAGCCGCGCTCGAGGACAAGGACGCCGGCTTGTCGGAAGAGGAGATGCGCGAGCAGGCCCTCTCAGAGTGCAATGCGGTGCATAGCATCTGCGACGGCTATCCGCGCGTCCTGTATTTCCAGCGCAACGAAGTAACCGACGAGAGCTGGTACTACTTCCGCGTGACGCGTCCTGGCGATCAGCCGCCGGTCAAGAACACCTTCACCGGCGCCCAGGTCATGGCTGCGGCCGAGTTCGGCAAGCGTCTCGCCAGCATTGCGGGCGGCTGCTTCTTCTCGGGTACGACTGAGCAGCTGCAGCGCCTTCTGCGCGATCAGATTCCGGCACAGGGACTGAAGGAAGTCGAGACGATCGACTTTGTCGGGTACGCGAAGGAGCACGGCGCCTACATCTTCGGCGACGTCGCAGTGAAGGATGGAAACCTCTACGAGCTCAACGCCGAGGACTATTTCGAGATCGGCCGTCTCAACGTCAAGAGCCTGCTGCAGTCCCTAAAACTGGACATCAACTCGCGCCGGGAGGACTACTCGGACGCCTGGTTCGCGGACCTATGGACGGCGTTTGGCGTCAAGGGAATGGTGGCCCTGGCCTTTTGGCTGGGTAGCCTGTTTGCCGAGCAGATTCGCGGCCTCGACAAGAGCTATCCGTTCCTCGAGGCGGTTGGCGAGGCCGGCGCGGGTAAGACGACTCTTATCGAATTCATGTGGCGCCTGCTGGGCCGCGATGAACATGAAGGCATCGATCCTACGAAGAGCACGCTAGCCGGACGCACGCGTACATTTGGACAGGTCGGCAATCTGCCCATGGTGATGATCGAGGCTGATCGCTCCAACGGTTCCGACAAGCTACATGCCAAGCAATTCGATTGGGATGAGCTCAAGCCGCTGTACAACGGCCGAATTGGTCGCGCTCGTGGCGTGAAAAGCGCTGGCAACGAAACCTACGAGCCACCCTTCCGTGGCTCCGTGGTGATAAGCCAGAACGCCGTTGTCGACGCGAGCGACGCGGTCCTGCAGCGAATTGTCCATCTGCACTTCGACAAGAGCATGCACAGTGCCGAAGGCGCGGTCGCCTCCAAACGCCTAGAGAACATGCCTATCGACCGAGTGAGCGGATTCATCCTGGCCGCGGTGCGCCGAGAGAAGAAAATCCTCGACACCTACAGCGAGTTTTCCGCCGGCTACGAAGCCATGCTCAAGGCACACCCCAACCTCAAGAGCATGCGAATCTGCAAGAACCATGCGCAGATGATGGCGCTGGTCGATGCACTTGATCATGTCGTCCCCATCACCGCCGAGCAGAAGAAGCTCACATGCAATGCCCTTATCGAAATGGCGATTGCGCGGCAGCAGGCGATTAACGCGGACCACCCCATCGTGCAGGAATTCTGGGAGCTGTTCGACTTCCTCGACGGAGAAGGCGAAGGCATTCCCCGCCTGAACCACAGCAGGGACGACGACCTGCTTGCCGTGAGCCTGCCGCACTTCATGGCCGTCGCCACTCAGCGCGGCATCAACAAGATACCGGCGATCAGTGAACTCAAGCGGCTGCTTCCCGAGAGCAGGGCGCGCAAGTTCCTCGCCTACAAGAGCGTGAACAGCGCGATCAACGTCCACGACGGTGCAGGCGTGACGGTGAAGTGCTGGGTATTCCGCCGCCAGCGCGCGGCATCAAGTAAGCCCGAGTAAGAGCGGGGCGCCACGGTGACGCAGGCCAGCAGAAACCGTGTGGCTCCGAACCATTTTCCTGCCAAGGAGAGAGAGATGAACCAACCCACAAATCCCGCCATGCCGGCGACATCCACGCGTAAGCGCATATCCCATGGCCCGGTGCCCAAGCCCCGCGGCATTGTAGCCGGGTCTCGACCTGGTACCCGTATCACCAGCCAGCGGGCGGAAGCGCTCTTCATGCGGCTGGTCGGCCGAATCGCGGTCGACGTCCAGGAGCACCCAAGGACGCGGGCGGCGCACGGGCACTTCGTGCTTGGGTCGTTGGCGATGCTCGAGGCCCTAGGGCTGGTGCGGCCGGCTCGGCTGCACGTCATCCGAGCTGCCTGCAATGACATTTTCGATGGGGCGCTCACCCTGCAGGATGTCCAGGCCATGCGGCCCGACGCGATGCCGGGCAGTGCTCCGCCTGACCTGGACTACATGCGCGTGCTGAGCCACGTGAGGGCCGCTGGCCGGGTTGGTCCTGGCGATGACGCCAAGCTCGCGGACCGCCTTTGCCTCATGCCAGCGAAGGTACGCGAGATGTTGGACCGACTGCAGGAAGAGGGCGTGCTGAGCCCGGCCGACATGTTCGGTAGCCGGTCTGTCAACGGGGAGGCGCAAGCATGATGCAGAGGCAGATCCGCCACCCAGCAGGAACGTTTTCACTCTGCGCCTGCACGAACGAGCCCCGGCACATCCTGGTGCTGGGCAGGACCGCTCGCGAAACGAACTCGGACACCCCCACTGAACGCCACATGCTCGAGTGTCGTTGCGGGCGAACGACCGCAATGCACAGCACCTTGTTGAAGGCAGAGGCCGAGTGGGGGCCGGTGATGAGCCAGCGCCCCTTGGCTCTACCGGCACCGGTGGTGCCGATGCGTCGCCGCGGTCCACGCAAGGAGGTGCGTCATGGCTGACGGAGGCGCACAGGCTGGTTTCAACTTCCCGCGCAAGCAGCTCGCAGCCATCGCGCGCGCCAACCTGGAACCGGCTGATATGCCGGAGAGGATGGCAGCGTGATTTTCGGCGACCTGGTGAGAAAGCCTGATGTATTGCTCGAGGTGGACGGCCGCATCAGCGTCTTCCTGGGCGGCTCCTACAAGACCATGCCCCGGGGCAAGGCCATAGCGCTGTATACGCGGCTTGGGGCCACGCTGGGCATCGGCGCGGGCGTTGCGTGGGACGTGAGCGACGAGGACACGGCGGCGGCCGTGGCGGCGTTCTGGCGGGCCTACAGCGAAGCATCATCCGGTGGGCGGCTGTTCGCGCGGACCTTCCAGGGTGTCCGGGCGGCAATAGAAGCCGATCGGGCGCGATGCCATGGCCTGGAGCCTACCCCATGACAAAGCAGGGTTTTCGGCCCCAGCAGCGCGTGTCGGAGGCACGCGCTGTCTCGAGCCAAATGGAGCGGCAGCAACTGGATGGGGGCACGGTGGCCAACATGGCTGATTTTGCCGGGCGCGGGCTATCCTATGGGCTAAATCGGGTCATTGGAGGCCCGCAGCCGCCAGGTTTCATGCGCCCTGTCAGAGACATCCGCCGGTCAAAACTCGCCCAGCTTGAAAGGGAGAGCGGCACGCCGGCCAAGCTTGCTGATCGAATCGGAAAGAACCGCGCACAGGTCTATCAGTGGCTCGCCGTTCCGAAGGGCGATGACGATCGGAGCTCACGGGATATGAGCGACGAGACAGCCAGGGACATCGAGCAAAGGCTCGGATTGCCCGCCGGCTGGATGGACAACGACGACTCTCCCGCCGATCAAGGCGAACAGGTTTCCTTTGCCATTCTTGCCTCTCACATCGAGCCGGGCGGAGCGCACACGGTATCGTTCCCGCGACAGCTTTTCGCTACGCGCCGCGATCTTCTGGAACCTCATATTCGCGTGGCGTGGATTCACGGCGACGACATGAAGGGCGAGATCGAGGTGGGCGAACTCGTATTCATCGATACGACAAAGAACGCGACGCCGCCAGCGCACGATGGTGTATATGCCTTCACCCTTGGCGAGGTTCCCCTGATCAAGCGCATTAAGAAGATCAGCAACGGCGGCTTTCGCGTGCAGGGCAGTCGCCCACAAAAGGACGCTATCGACCTCTATGGCCAGGACTTGAGCTCGCTCGTAGTCGAGGGGCGCATCGTGTCGAAACTGGTGATTCCAGGCGCAGTGTGAACTGCGTCACATGTTCGCGTGAAGGCCGCATTCACGGCCTTTTGACCGGCAAAATGCCATACGTGACAGATACGGACACAGGGACAGGGGAATGGGGAAGGACGAAGGCGTCGCGGCTATTTGGCGACTGGCTCGGGATGCGTTGCTTGCCGCGACCTATGGGTTCGCCTTCTGGGCGGCCTATTTCTGCTCAATCGACCAGTGGTATCTGCCAGCTGGCATCAGGTTTGCCGCGCTTTTGATGGTGCCGCGCCGCTCGTGGGTCGCGCTTTACGCCGGTGAGTTTCTGTCCCTGCTTTTCACCAGGCAGGCGCTTGTGCACGACTTTGGCGCCGTCTGGTATCTAGCAGCTTCCGCCTCGCTGTTCCCGGTTTCTACGATGGCAGCTCACTACGTGCTTAAGCGCGTCGACGGTGGTCGCGTGCCGGACTCGCGCGCCAACCTGCATCTCATCGTTGGCATGGTCATGGCAGCTGTAGGCGCGAAGCTAGTGGGATCGGCGTGCCTTTATGCATTGGCCCTTCCCCACGCAGAGCTTGCTGCTCCGGGCCGAGTGCCGGCACTGCAGGGGCAGTACCTAAAGCTCCCGGCGCAGATCCTCGGCGACCTGCTGAGCATCTTGCTGTTTGCGCCCCTCGTGATGTGGTGGAAGTACCGACGCGTCGGTGCATACCCGCGCGTGCGCTGGCCTGTGGGCGTCGCCGCAGCGGCATATGCCGCTTTCGCTTTGTTCTGCACCCAATTGCCGAGCGATGAGCTGCAGCAGGCCGCGTGCTATCTGCTGTTCATTCCGACGGCCGCACTGGCGGTTTCCCAGCATTGGCGCGGCGCCGCCTTCGGCACGGCCGCGGCGAACCTCTGCATCGCGTTGTCTATGCACTACGTAGACCAGGTCGGTGCGGTTTCTAAGAGCCTATTGCCCGTTCAGACGAACCTAGCCGTGGTTTCGATCTGCATGCTGTGCTTGGGCGCAGCGTTGTCGTACGAGAATTCGGTGGCGCGGGAGAAGGCGAAATCGGCATCGCGATCGGACCGCAAGGCTAGAAAGGCATTGAACGCTGCGAGGATGAGCATCGGCCATGCCGAGCAGAGCCTTCAAAACCGCGCGCGGCGCGCCCAGGCCGGCCATGCCAACTGGCTCAGTGCTAGCAGGTCCATGATCGAGCGCGTGCGCCGTGTCGACCCTGCGGCGGCGATGGAGCTGAGCAATGTCGCACGACTGGAGGCCAGGGCTTTCAGCGGTGAAATCATCGAGCCGCTCTATCCGCTTCGCTTAGAGAACGATGGCCTCTACTCCGTGCTGCGTTCGAGCTCGCTGATCGCGGGAGTCCGGGAGTCTGGCGTAGACATTCACTGGCGACTGTTGGGCAATGCCTCGCCGCTGTCGTTCGACATGAAGCGCACGGTGTACCGCGCTGTTACCGAAGCGGTCGACCATTTCGGGCAAGCGCGCCCAAGCTTGATCACCATATCGGTGAGGTGCGGTTACGCGTTCTCCCACTGCATGGCCGTGGTACAGGTCAAGTGCGAAGGCGGAGTTGGTCTCGACATCGCCGACGCGACGGATTTGAGCCACCTGCGAGGCCGAGTCGAGGTAAGCGGCGGCCTAATGCATCAGTACCGGGATCGAGTGTCCTTACTGATCAGCGAGCCGGCGATCGCAGCGGCGCAGGTGGCCGCTTGATGTGATCAGCCGGGCGGCATTGCACCGCCCGGCGCACAGGCTTCACCGAGCGGTCTTGACCAACCAGACGATCGAGCCGGTCGGAGTAACCTGCGGAGCGATTGCCACAATGCCGTCGTCGTACATGGGGCGACCCGCGGGAAGCATGCTGACTCGCCGGACTTCATCCTCGCCCATCGGCAGGATCAGCATCGACCCATTTGCGGTCGCGATCGCCGCATGTATGTTCCCCGCATCGTCGTTGATCTGAACGTAGCGAATGCCGTCACGCATGAACGCGTAGGTGTGCCACCCTGGGTAGGTGCTCAAGTCGAGCGTATTTGGCTGAGCGAGGCCCATACCGGTGCCGGCGACCATGCCGTTGCCGCCAGAAGGGCAGCACTCAGTTGGTGGGGCGCTGCTGGCTGCGAGGCTCTGCATCATGCGTACACCATTGCCGTCCGAAGGGCAGCACTCTTCATCAGCAGCTGCAGCGGCGACGGGCAGAACGCAAAGCGCCGAGACAAGCACGATTCCATGTTTCTTCAATTGCACGAGCAGCTCCTTATCGCTGATTGCCGCGACGGCAAGGGTTCCCCAATCGAAACGCCACGCTCAGAGGCGCGGCGTTAGCCCGTTGCTAACAGTGTTAGCCTATGGCTAACATCAGCACAGGACAATGGGCCACAGAGGGCCTTGGGATCATGACATTGAAGGTTGATGAAAGCCACGTCGCTTCCCCCCGTCGAGAATCGCATCATGCAGCGGGCCGGCTGCACGCCTGCAGCGCCGAACCCCTGCAGATCGTCGAGCACTTGATCGGCCGCACGGAGTATCTATCCGGGGTGGCCGTGTCGCTGAGCAGAGCGGCTGCAGCTGGTGATCTCACCGAAGGCGAAGTGTTCCAGCAACTCGACCTCGCAGCGGTCGAGTTTCGGAGGCACCTGGACGCCCTGCTCGAGCTGCTGACGCATCAAGGTGCAGTCGTCGCAGGCGGCTAAGCCGCTTTCGCAATTGCGGGCTTACGGCTTCGCAACCCATCGAGGTAATCCGCCCACGCCTGCATCATCTGGCTACGCTCTTCCAGGTATTTGGCTTTGTTGTAGGTACCGCGGATCTTGTTCTTGTCCTTGTGGGCGAGCTGACGCTCAACTGCATCCTCTTTCCAGCCGGCCTCGTTCAATGCGGTGCTGGCCATATGCCTAAGACCGTGCACAACAATTTCGTCCTTGTAGCCGAGATTGTGCAACGCGGCGTTGAGCGTGTTGTTCGACATCGGCCGCTTCGTCGATCGCGCGCCGGGAAATGCGTACTGGCACGACCCAGTGTATCGATGCAGCTCCTTCAAAATATCCACCGCCTGCCTGCTTAGGGGCACCACGTGTGGCTCAGCCACCGCCTTCAATGCCTTTCGCATCTTCATCCTTTCTGCAGGAATGACCCATAGTCCCTTGTCGAGGTCGAACTCCGACCAGGTCGCCATCCGCATCTCACCCGGACGCGTGAACACCAACGGTGCAAACTTGAGCGCAAGCTTGGTCACGGTCAGACCACGATAGCCATCCACGGCACGTAGAAACTCCCCGATGCGCTCCGGGTCAGTGATGTGCGGGTACTGCGATCGCACGATCGACGGCAACGAACCTTGGAGGTCAGCAGCCATGTTGAACTTGGCTTTGCCTGCACGCTTCGCCCAGCGATAGATATCCATCAGGTAGGTCAAGATGCGGTGCGCAGTGTCAGCGGACCCAGCGCGATCGAGGACGTCGACCAGCTGCCACGACTCGATGTCGGCGATCGGCATATATCCAATGCGCGGAAACACGTACATTTCCAAGCGCCGGATCACTTTGCAGGAGTAGGTTTCGACCCATCCGGTGGACTTCCGCGCGAACCAGGCGCGAGCGCACGCTTCAAACGTGTTCTCCACCTCCACCTCGCGCTTCACCTTGTCGACGCGCCGCGCGGTGCTTGGATCGACGCCGCTGGCCAGGAGCCGACGTGCGTCGTCACGCGCGTCACGCGCGGCCGCCAATGTCATCTCCGGAAACACGCCGAGCCCGATCATTTTGGGCTTCTGCGCCAGGCGATATTTCAGGCGCCAGTACTTGGAACCGTTCGGCATCACCTGCAGGTAAAGCCCCTTGCCGGCGGCTAGCCGGTACATCTTCTCGCGTGGCTTCGCATTGCGCGCAGCCACGGCCGTGAGCTCAGCCATTCTCTCTCTCCTTGGATGCACCGCCGCGCGCCCCGCGTGGTGGTACATGGGTCTTCCCGGTGACGTTGTACCACCAGAAGTACCACCTTTTGCACTGAGCTTCGCTGAGAACGGGTTGAGGAAAGTTGAGACGCCAGACACGCGAAAACCGCATCAGCTCGCGGCCCGGGCGGGCCGTTTGCGATGTGGTGAGAAGGGGTGAAACAGAGAAGTGGTGGCTAGAGGCGGGATCGAACCGCCGACCTCAGCATTATGAGTGCCGCGCTCTAACCATCTGAGCTACCTAGCCACGGTGAGGTCGTTCGCCCTGCGGGCGCTGAAGGCGCCGGGGCGAGGGCGCGGCAGTTTAGTCGTCCTTATCCATGGGTTCAAGCCTTAGCTTGCCGGTGCTTCCGGGGCTGTGGTTGAATCGGTCGCGGGAACAAGGTGTTGCCGGATTCATGGCGCGCACCGGCCGGCCCGAGGAGAAAGACATGATCGACGTCGATGGCTACCGTCCGAATGTGGGCATCGTGCTGCTGAACGCAGACGGCCGCCTGTTCTGGGCGCGCCGCGTCAATCGTGATGGCTGGCAGTTTCCTCAGGGCGGCATGCGCAGCGACGAAACTCCGCTGGAAGCCATGTACCGCGAGCTGGCGGAGGAAACCGGCCTGTGCCCCGAGGACGTCGAAGTGATCGGCGCCACCCGCGGCTGGCTGCGCTACAAGCTTCCCAGCCGGTACATCCGCCACCACCAGCGGCCCATGTGCATCGGCCAGAAACAGGTCTGGTTCCTGCTGCGGCTGGTCAGCGGCGAGGACGCGCTGCGTCTCGACGCCTGTGAGAAACCGGAGTTCGACATCTGGCGCTGGGTGGATTTCTGGTACCCGGCCAACCACGTGGTGAACTTCAAGCGCCAGGTCTATGAACGCGCGCTACGCCAGTTCGCCCCCATGGTGGAGACCTTGCTGAGCATTCAGATCGGCAATCTGCCCCGCCAGGATGACGACGATCATCGCCGAGGCCCCCGGCCGGGCTGCCAGGCAGCCTGAAAGTCTGACCTGAACGGCCTGGCCGCGACAACGGCTCGCTCAGTTGACAATCATTCGCATTTGCGTTCCCATACTGCGCATGTACATCTGCATGTGCAACGCCGTTACTGACCATGACATCCGCCGCGCCGCGGCGGATGGCGTGCATACCTTCGCGGAATTGCAGGCGCGCACCGGCTGTTCGGATTGCTGCGGCTGCTGCGAGCAGGAAGCGCGCGCCACGCTCGACAAGGCCGTCGAACAGGTCTTGCTCCAGCTACCCATCGTCACGGCCTGATTCCAACGATTCGCCTACGCTGACGCCCGCTTCGCGCGGGCGTTTTTCGTTTTCGCTTGAGCGAAGCATTCCCATTTGCGTTCCGTCGCCGCGCGGACGGAAACCGTATAGTCGGCGGTCGCAGCTACCAGGGAGACTTGAACCATGAAAGGCGACGCCAAAGTCATCGAATTCCTCAACAAAGTGCTCTACAACGAGCTGACCGCCATCAACCAGTACTTCCTGCATTACCGCATGTTCAAGGACTGGGGCTACGGCGAACTGGCCGAGCACGAGTACAAGGAATCGATCGAGGAAATGAAGCATGCCGATCATCTGATCGAGCGCATTCTGTTCCTCGAAGGTCTTCCCAACCTGCAGCACCTGGGCAAGCTGCGCATTGGCGAGAACGTGCTCGAATGCCTGCAGGGCGACCTGGACCTGGAGATGATGGCGGTGAAGGACCTGCGCGAAGCCATTGCCTACAGCGAAGGCATTGCGGACTACGTCAGCCGCGACATCTTCAAGGGCATCCTCCACGACGAGGAAGAGCACATCGACTGGCTCGAAACCCAGCAGGGCTTGGTCAAGGACATCGGCGCCGAGCGGTACCTGCAGGCCAAGATGTCGAGCTGAGGCGTCACGCTTCAGAAACATACCCAAGGAACGGTACGCGGCGCTTTACGAAGCGTGCGGCCGTTCCTTGACGGTCTCGTCACGGCGCGGCTATACCGTGAGTTTTCCCGGGAAGGCCCCCCATGGCTTCACGCCCACCGCCGCGCTTCATCGTGCGCCCGCACGATATGGCCGGCCAGCGCCGCCGCTGGCTCTGGCTGGGCGTGGCGTGGATCGCCAGCCTCCTGATCGTGGTACTGGTCACAGGCCTGGTGGTGCGGCGCGCCACGCCGGCGGCCACCGAGCATCGCCAGATCCAGTCGCTCAAGGTCGAAAACGACGACCTCAAGCAGCAGGTCTCCAATCTCCAGCGCGCCGCCCAGGTCAACGAGATCGCCGACCGTTCGCTGCGCAACACCATCGCCGAACGTGAAGAAGAAATCAGCGGCCTGCGCGCCGATCTGGACTTCTATGGCCGACTGGTCGGTGGCGATGCCCAGCGCGGGGGCCTGCGCGTGCAGGACATCCGGCTGCAGCCGATCGAGGGGACGCACGGCTGGAATCTCACCGTCTCGCTCACCCAGAACGCCAAGCGCGGCGAGGAAACCAGCGGCACCGTGCTGATCAGCATCGAAGGCCTGCGCGGCGACAAGGTCACCCGGCTGGAATGGCCTGCCCTGGGGGACACCGCGCAGAAGGACGGCCTTCCGTTCCGCCTCAAATATTTCCAGGAACTGCATGCCACCATCGTGCTGCCGGCGGACTTCCGCCCGAACCGCGTGTACGTCAGCGCGCAGCCCGCGGGCGACGAAGCGGTCAGCCGCGCCGTCGCCTGGACCGATGCCGTCGGCGGCACTCTCACCAAGCCAGGGGATTCCCATGCTCAACCGTAAGCGCAGCAACGACCGCGCCAGCACCTCCCACGACACCAGCCTGATCGCCCGCGGCACGGTGATCCAGGGCGACTTGCGCTTCAGCGGCGCGCTGCACCTCGACGGCCGCATCGAAGGCGCCGTGCTGGGCGACGGCCCGGACGCCGTGTTCACCCTCAGCGAGCACGGGTACGTTCAGGGCGACATCCGCGTGCCCCACGCCATCATCAACGGCCACGTGCAGGGCGACATCCACATCGAGGAGCGGCTGGAACTGGCACCCCTCGCACGCATCCATGGCGACGTGCACTACAAGATGCTGGAGATGTCCGCCGGCGCCCAGGTGAACGGCCGCATGAGCCACCAGGCCGGCGATGCCACCCGCGAACTGCCGGCGCCGGAAGACCTCCGCGAGCCGCTGCCCGCCTGAGCGGTGCCGTGGCGCGGAACGCGGTATCCTTGCGCATCGCCCGCTGCAGCCCCATGTGATTGCGATGGATACCATCGTTCCCTTCCCCACCGTTCCCGACTACCGCAGTGCCGGCGCGCCGCTGGTGTTCACCGAAGCCGCCGCGCGGAAAGTACGCGAGCTGATCCAGGAAGAGGGCAATCCTTCCTTGAAGCTGCGGGTCTACATCACCGGCGGCGGTTGCTCGGGCTTCCAGTACGGCTTCACCTTCGACGAGGCCCAGGCGGAAGACGACTTCGCTCTGGATCGGGAGGGCGTAACGCTGCTGGTCGACCCGCTTTCGCTGCAATATCTCACGGGCGCCGAGATCGACTATTCGGAAAGCCTGAGCGGCTCGCAGTTCGTGATCCGCAATCCCAACGCCAAGACCACCTGCGGCTGCGGCTCTTCTTTCTCGACCTGAGGCCTTTCCGGGCATGGACAGCAAAACCCTGCCGCGCCCCAACACGTTCTCCGGCCTCAGCCTGATCCTCGACCGCGTCGCCGAACGCCGCGAGAACCTGGCGTGGGTGGCGGAGCAGGCCGCGTCGCCGTCCGCGCGCTTCATCCTGCTGGACGGCCTGGGCGAAGCCTATCTGCGCAACGACAGCGAAGCGCTGCGCTGGCTGAGCGCGAGCGAGCGCGAATCCCTGCTGGGCGACGTTAAGGCCAGCCTGCTCGGTTTCGCCGATGGCCGCCCGCATTTCATGCTGGCGCTGGACGATGCCGACCGCGCGGCCGCGCTTGAAGCACCCTTGCACGCCCATCGTGCCGGTCTTCGCGATGCCGGCCTGCGCCTGCCGGCGGACCAGGCGGGGCTGTTCGCCTACGCCAAGGGGCTGGCGCACTGGCAGCGGGAAACGCAGTTCTGCGCGCGCTGCGGCGCGCCGCTGACGCTGGTCGCCTCCGGCCACCGCGCCCAATGCAGCAATGCAGATTGCGGCCGTCTCCACTTCCCGCGCACCGACGCCGCGATCATCGTCCTGGTGGAACACGAGGGCGCCTGCCTGCTCGGCCGCCAGGCGGGCTGGCCGAAGGGACGCTATTCCACGCTCGCCGGCTTCGTCGAACCCGGTGAGGCGCTGGAGGATGCCGTACGTCGCGAGGTCGCGGAGGAATCGGGCGTCGTCGTGGGCGATGTCTTCTATCATTCCTCCCAACCCTGGCCTTTGCCGGCGTCGCTGATGGTGGGTTTCGTGGCCAAGGCCATCTCGCCCGCCATCCGCCTGCGCGACGACGAACTCGAAGAAGCGCGCTGGTTCACGCCAGCGCAGATTGTCGATGGCCTGATGGACGGCAGCTTCCTGCCGTCGCTGCCGCTCTCCGTGTCCTATCACTTGCTGGCGCATTGGCTGCAATGGCGCGCCGGTCTCGATCTGGACGCACTGGTCGAACAGGCGCGCTCGCGCCAGGCGACCGCGGCGCGCTGATCCCCGCCGAACGGCGTATGCCCCAAAGACAGGACGCGCGCGTGCGCGGCGCACGCGTGCTCCTCGCTACAATGCGCCAACGCTAGGGAGTCCGCATACATGGCCGTCAGCCTGCTCACCGCACTCATCGCACTCGGCCTGCTTCACCTGCATCCCCAACTGGCGCATTGGCGCGCCGATGCCGGCTTCCGGCGCTGGGTCGCGCAGCTCGGCGATGCCAGCGGCGCCGGCCGCACCTTGCTGACCTTGGCCGTGCCGGTGGTGCTGTGTCTGGTACTGGTATGGGTCATCGGCCTGCTGCCGATGCGCGACCTGCTGGGCCTGGCCTTCTCGCTGGCGGTCTTGCTCTACTGCTTCGGCCCGCACGCCTACGAGGCCGACCTGGAGGCGATTCTCCGCGCACCCGATGGCGTCAGCCGGCAGGCCGCTTTGCAGGCGCTTTCCGACGATGGCGAGCCGATCGCCTGGAACGCCGTTGCCGTCGGCGAGGCCGTCGCTTACGCAGCGCTTCGCCGCCGCTTCGGCGTGCTCTTCTGGTTCTTCGTGCTCGGGCCGGCCGGCGCGCTGCTGTATCGCCTCGCCCAGACGCTGGGACGGGATACCTCGCTCGGCCTGGACACCGAGGCCTACACGCTGGCACGCCGCATCGCGCACAGCCTCGACTGGATCCCCGCCCAGCTGCTGGTCTTCACCCTCGCCCTCGTCGGCCATTGGGACGCGGTC
Organism: Dyella sp. BiH032; assembly: GCF_031954525.1. NCBI lineage: Bacteria > Pseudomonadati > Pseudomonadota > Gammaproteobacteria > Lysobacterales > Rhodanobacteraceae > Dyella > Dyella sp. BiH032. The sequence continues at coordinate 596,139 of NZ_CP134867.1, read as the reverse complement.
ATCGGTGCCTGGCGGCAATGGCATCGGCAGTCCATCCCCGGCAGTTGGCTGCGCGAAGGGCCGGGCTTCCTCGGCGCCGCCGCGCGGGCGGACGTCGAGGTGGATATCGAAGCCGGCGACGGCTACGTCGAGGAACGCATCGACGTACTCGGCGAGCTGCGCCGCCTGCGCAGCGCCTTGGTCCGCGCCTTGCTCGCGTGGCTGAGCCTGGTGGCGCTCATTGTCCTGGCCGGCTGGATGCACTGAGGCCCGGCCGGGCCCGCACGCTCAAGCCATCTCGCCGCGCAGCTCGCGCACCCGCGCCTCCAGCGCGGACGGCCGAGCCTCCGCCGGCGCCACCGGCTCCCCCACCACCACTTCGACGCGGGCCCGGAAGCGCCGCGGCAAACGCGCGCGGCGCAGCATCGAGTCGCGCCGGCTCCACACGCTGCCCCAGAGACCGCGCAAGGCCATCGGCACCACCGGCACCGGACGCCGTTCCAGAATGTGCGCGACCCCGGGACGGAACGTCGCGATATCGCCGTCCTTGGTCAAGCCGCCCTCCGGGAAGATGCACACCAGTTCGCCATCGGCAAGCGCCGCGTCCACATCGTCGAAGGCCTTGCGCAACACCTCCGGGTCTTCCTTCTGCCCGGCGATGGGAATGGCTTTCGCCGTGCGGAACACAAAATTGAGCAGCGGGATGTTGAAGATCTTGTAGTACATGACGAAGCGCGCCGGCCGGCGCAGATTCGCCATCAACAGCAGCGGATCCATGAAGCTGACGTGGTTGCACACCAGCAGGGCCGGCCCTTCCTCCGGGATATGCTGCGTTCCGTCCACGCGCACGCGGTACAGCGTGTTCACCAGCACCCAGGTGATGAACCGCATGATGAACTCGGGCACCAGGGTGAAGATGTAAACGGCCACCGCCACGTTGAGCAAGGCAGTGATCAGGAAGATTTGCGAAGGCGGCAGCCCCAGCGCGCTCAGGCCCAGGCCGAAGCCCGAGGCCAGGCAGATCAGCAATGCGTTGAGAATATTGTTGCCGGCGATGATCCGCGACAGCTGCTCGCGCGGCGCACGGCTCTGCACGAACGCGAACAGCGGCACCACGTAGAACCCTGCGAACATGCCCACCAGGGTCAGATCCAGTGCGATGCGCCAGCTGCCCGGCATCTGCAGGAACGCCGTCCAATCCAGGCCATGCATGGCGGCGAGCCCGGACTTGGCGAAGTACAGGTCCACGCCGAACACGGTCAGCCCGAACGCACCGAGCGGCACCAGCCCCACTTCCACACGCCGCCCGGACATCCGTTCGCACAGCAGCGAGCCGACGCCGGTGCCGATGGAAAACAACGTCAGCACGAGCGTGTTTACCGAACCGTCGCCCCCCAGGTTCAAGCGCGTGTAGTTCGGCAACTGCGAGATGAGCACCGTACCGAAGAACCAGAACCAGGAAATGCCCAGCACCGCGTTGAACACCGCTCGATCGGCGCGCGTCAGCTTCAGCACCTTGGCGGTTTCGGTATATGGATTCCAGCTGAAACGCAGCTCCGGCGCCGTGGCGGCCGCAGAGGGGATCTGCCGCGACGCGGCATAACCGACCAACGCCACCAGGATGGTGAGCGCGGATGCCGCTACCGGTCCTGCGCCATGGATCAGCATCAGCGCATTGCCCGCGATCATGCCGACCAGCATCGCCAGCTGCGTGCCCATCTCCACCAGGCCATTGCCACCGACGAGTTCCTGCGGCTTCAGCGCCTGCGGAAGAATGGCGTACTTGATCGGACCGAACACAGTCGAATGAAGTCCCATCAGAAACAGCACCACCAGCAGCAGCGACACGTGATGGGTATAGAACCCCACCGCGGCCAGCAGCATCGCGCCGATCTCGAACAGCTTCACGAAGCGAATGATCCGCGTCTTCTCGTACTTCTCCGCGAGCTGCCCCGCCGTGGCCGAAAACAGGAAGAACGGCAGGATGAACAACGCCGGCGCCAGGCTGGTGTAGAGCGACACCGTGCGATCGTCCAGCGACATCTGGAACGCCACCAGCATCACCATGGCGTTGCGGAATGCGTTGTCGTTGAACGCGCCCAGCGCCTGTGTCCAGAAGAACGGCGCAAAACGGCGGCTGCCTAGCAGGGCGAACTGGCTCATGCGGGTCCTTGGCTCCAGAACGATGGCATAGCCTAGCCGGAACACCGGCCTGGAGGTGGGCGACGCTCTGCGCTGACGCCCGTCCTGCGCGCCGGATGATGGACGCCGGGCTGAGGAGACGAGGCACTTGCATGCAGCGCCGGGTTCAACCCGCGTCGTCAATCGCCCGACAGGTTTTCGTCCACGAAACCCAGGCGTTCCGAGAGCCACGACTGGACGATGCGCGCCGCGGCCGCCGCTGCTTCCGCATCGCCGAAACCACGCTCCGTGCGGAGCCAGGCGGCGGTAGCGCGCCGCGCCGGATCCAAGGCCGCGAGTACCGCGTTACGCTCCTTGACCGGCCAGGCTTTGTCGTCATCCCAGTCGGTGATCTGCTTTGCCGCATCGCCCGCCCGCTGCGGGGACAGCGGCTTGAGGAAATCGCGTGGGGACAAGGTCGAGCGCAGCTCCTGGATATCCCAGCCCGCAAAGTAGCCATAGCGGATGGTCCCGCTGTCGCGCGTCGCGCGGTCCAGAACCGGCGCCATGGCTGCCCGCAAGCGCTTCCATTCGGGACGTTCGAACAGATCGCCCTGCGGCCGGCAGATCGGCGCCTGACCGTCGCGGGACGAACCATAGAGCGGGCCGAACGCGCGATAAGCCGCATCCCCCTGTCGGGCGAAGACGAAGCAGTGCACATAGGGACGCGCGCTCCCGGAGCCATCGTAGCCTGCGCGCTCGATCAGCATGCGCAGCAAGGTGAGCGGCGCGTTGTCGTCCTGGCTGTATTTTTTGCTTTCCGTATCCAGATAGAGCTCGCGCGCGTAGTCATCGCCACTCAGCCCGTCGACCGCGGCATCGCGTCGCTGGCGCGCCTCGTCGGCGGTAATGCCGGCCTTCGGTTCGAAGGCATGCAGATAGACCAGCCACGCCGACGCCAACGGGCCGGCATAGCCGCGCAGGGCCTGCGCCGCGGCTGCCGGATCCTGCGGAATGTCGGCGACGGTGCGATCGAACGTCGCCTCTTCCTCGGCAGCGGCCCGCGTCGAGCTGCTTCACGCGCTGCCCCATCGAGTTCGCCAGGCACGCGTGCAGATCCGTGGCGCCACACTGGTTGCGCTGCTTGAGCCAGCTTCTCTGCTCGTTCCGCAGCGCCGGCACGCGCGCCGACGGCGCGTTGTCGATCAGGCGGCGATAGCTTTCGTCCACCTGGCCGTCGAGCAAGCCAAGCGCCTGGTCGGCGCAAATGGCTTTCTCCACCGCATTGGTGGCTTTCCCGCAATCGAACGAAGCCGCAAACACGGGGCTTGTGGATACGGCGAGGACGAGTAGGGCAAGCATCCGTCCATGCTTGCGAAGTCGTGAAGAGATCATCCGTTATCTCCCTGGTGGTGGGCTTGTCAGTGCCTGTGCAAGGCCCGGTGTGCGATGTCGCGGCGGCAGAACGCGCCGTCGAAGTGGACTTTCGATACCGCGTCGTAGGCATGCTCGCGTGCCGCCGCGATGTCCTTGCCGAGCGCGCAGACCGTCAGCACGCGGCCGCCGGCCGTGACCGGCTGTCCCTGCGCATCCAGCTTGGTGCCCGCGTGGAACACTTTCACGTCGGCGCCGACCGCGGCGTCCAGACCCGTGATGACGTCGCCGCTGCGCACCTTGCCAGGGTAGCCGCCCGCCGCCATCACCACGCCGATCGACGGACGGGTGTCCCACTGCGCCGTGGTGTGATGCAGCTCGCCGTCCAGCGCGGCCTCGATCAGTTCCACCAGGTCGGACTTGAGCCGCAGCATGATCGGTTGCGTTTCCGGATCGCCGAAGCGCACGTTGAATTCGATTACCTTGGGCGCGCCGCTCTTGTCGATCATCAGGCCCGCATAGAGAAAGCCGATGAATGGCGCGCCTTCCGCGGCCATGCCGCGAAGCGTGGGCTCGATCACTTCCTTCAGGATGCGGCGCTCCACATCCGGCGTCACCACCGGTGCGGGCGAATACGCGCCCATGCCGCCGGTGTTGGGGCCGAGGTCGCCCTCGTCGCGACGCTTGTGGTCCTGGCTGCTGGCCATCGGCAGCGCGTGGCTGCCGTCGCTCATCACGATGTAGCTGGCTTCCTCGCCGTCGAGGAACTCTTCGATCACCACGCGCGCCGAGGCGTCGCCGAAGCTGTGCGCGCCGAGCATGTCGTGCAGCGCCTGCTCCGCATCGGCCATGGTCAGCGCCACCACCACGCCCTTGCCGGCGGCCAGGCCGTCGGCCTTGATCACGATCGGCGCGCCGTGCTTGCGCACATAGGCCAGCGCCGGTTCCAACTGGGTGAACACCGCGTAGCGCGCAGTGGGAATGTTGTGGCGAAGCAGGAAGTCCTTCGCGAACGCCTTGGAACCTTCCAGCTGCGCGGCGATGGCGCGCGGGCCGAAGATGCGCAGGCCGGCCGCGCGGAATTTGTCCACCACGCCGGCCACCAGCGGAACCTCCGGGCCCACCACGGTCAGTTCGACTTTCTCTTCGCGCGCCAGCTTGAGCAGGCCGTCCAGGTCGGTCACGGCGACGTCCGCGTTGCGAAGGCCGCGCTCGTGCGCCGTGCCGGCATTGCCGGGAGCGACGATGACTTCGCTCACGCGCGGCGATTGCTTGAGCTTCCACGCCAGCGCGTGCTCGCGACCGCCGTTGCCGATGACCAGGACTTTCATGCCTTGCTCCACTCCGAAGGGATGCGCCCTTGCGGCGCAGCGCGCCATTGTAGCGGGAGCAGGCCGGCGACCGGCCAGGCGGAAAGCCTGTACGGCGGCCTTTCGAGGCCGTCAGCGGCCGATCAGGTCCAGCAGCGCGGCGCGCGGCAGCTTGCCGGTTTCGTTGCGCGGCAATGTATCGACCAGGCGCAGCGGGCGAGGCAGGAAGACCGGCTCGACCGAATGGCGCAGGGCGTCGAGGATGGCCTGTTCGTCGAGCCCCGGCGCCACCGCGAGCGCGGCGATGCGCTTGACGCCGATGGCGTCCCCGTCGAGCTGGAACACCACGCCGTCCTGCACGCCGGGAACCGCCAGCAGGCGGCGCGTGAGGTCGCCGAGCGAGGCGCGCTTGCCGGCGATTTCCAGCAGATCCGCGTGCCGGCCGCAGAGGCGGAAGCGGCGGCCGTCGTCCTGCAGCGCGACGATGTCCGCCAGCGTGATCGGCTGGGCCAGTTGCGGCGCTTCCACCAGCGTGCCGTCGGGCTGCGGATGCAGATGCACGCCGTCGTACAGCGTCCAGGGCTCGTCGGCGGCCGCGCGGCGCGAAGCGATCACGCAGGTTTCGGTGGAACCGAATACTTCCAGCAGCGGTGCGCCGAAGCGCTGTTCCGCCGCGGCGGCGAGCTCGGGGGGCATCGGTGCGGTCGCCGACACCATCGCCGCGATCGGCGGCAGCACCACGCGCGCCTCGATCAGGGCGCGCAGATGGATCGGCGTGATGACCAGCACGCGCGGACCCTCGGTCTGCGCCAGTGCGTCCGCCACGTCGGCGGGAAAGAACGGCCGCGCCGCGTGTACGCCGACATCGCCCAGCAGCGGCAGCAGCACGGAGGTCTCCATGCCGTACATGTGCTGCGGCGGCACGGTGGCAACGACGTCGAAACGCGCCCCGACGACGGCGCCCAGCGCGCGCAGGTTGCCGGCGTTGCTCGCGTGGAAGCTCCGCCAGGTCTTGGGGTACGCCTTGGGCACGCCGGTAGACCCGGAGGTGTAGCCGATCGCCACCACCTGGTCGGCCGGGATCAGCGGCGCGGTCATGTCGCTGCCCAGCGCAGGCGCGTCCAGGACCGGCATGCGCCGATAGCCCTGCGGCGCGGGATCCAGCGCCAGCTCGCCCAGGGCGTAGCTGCCCGGATGCGCCGCCATCACCTCCATCACCGCCTGGGGCACGCGCGAGGACGGCAGCAGATTGGCCTGGCCACGCAAGGCGATGGCGCAGAAGGCCACGAGGAAGGCGTAACGGTCTTCGCAGAGATTCACGGCAGCCGACGCGGTCGGCAGGCACGCGGCCACCTGCTGGACGTGGGCCAGGAACTGCGCGGCGCTCACCGCCTGCGCACCGCGCCAGGCCACGGTGCGCTCGGGCCGTCCGACGGCGAGCAGCGGCAGCAGCCCTGAAGCGGCCGGATCGTGGCGGTAGCTGTCGTAGACAATGGCCAAGCGCTGGTCTCCCTGTGGTCCGTCAGCGGCAACGCGTCATTGGGCCGCCCCGGGGCCGGGCCGGCGTGAATGGGTATGGATCGATGCCGGCGAGGCTCCCCATCCTCGCGACCGCCGCTGAATCCCTCCCCACTGGCGCCGGCGGCATCCAGAAGGCATTCACGAGGGTCTCCACGCGTGCCGGCGGAGCCGGCGCGGGTCAGCCGCGGATGATAGCGCCGGTGAGCGCATCGCGGATCACCGTGGGCCGCTCGAGCCCGCCCAGGGGGCCGTCCAGCAGCCCTTCCAGCACCTCGCCGAAGTACGCCTCCACGGCGGCCGCGGAGCGCGCAGGCGGCTCGCCGTGCGGGTTGGCGCTGGTCGAGACCAGGGCGCCGCCGTAGGCGCGGCACAGCGCGGCGGCGGGCTCATGCGCCGTCACGCGCAGCGCAATGCCGGCATGCGCGCCGGCGACCCAGTCCGGCACCTCGGCCGAGCGGGGGAAGATCCAGGTGTTCGGTCCCGGCCAGCTGGACCGGACCTGCGCCATCACCTCCGCCGGCACCGAGGCCCGGTCGATGTACCGCTCCACCTGCCCAAAGTCCGCCGCGATCAGCAGCACGCCCTGCGTCGGCGGCCGCTGCTTGAGCGCGAAGATGCGGTCGAAGGCGGCGCGATCGTGGGGATCGCAACCCAGTCCGAACACGGCTTCGGTCGGATAGGCCAGCACGCCGCCGCCGCGCAGGAGCGCGGCGGCCTCATCCAGCTCGGCTAGCGTGAAGCGGCGGGCCACTCAGGCTTCGGCCTTGCCCGCCGGCTTCTTCGAGGTGGCCTTCTTGGCCGCCGTCTTCTTGGCGGCGGTCTTCTTGGTGGCCGTCTTCTTCGCCGCGGCTTTCTTGGCCGCGGGCTTTTCCCCCGGCGCCTTCTTGGCGGCGGCTTTCTTGGCGGCCGGCGCCGCCCTCTTGGCCGCCGCCTTCTTCGCGGCGGCGCGGCCCTTCTTCACCGGCGCCGCGGCGAGCAGTTCCACGCACTGCGCCTCGGTCAGGGTCTTGGGGTCCTGGTCCTTCGGAATGCGGGCGTTCTTCTCGCCATCGGTGATGTACGGACCGAAGCGGCCGTTAAGCACCTGCACGCCGTTGCCGAAGTCCTGGATGACGCGATTGGCCAGCAGCTCAAGCTTCTCGCGCACGATCTGCAGCGCGCGCGGCAGCTCGATGGTGTACGGGTCGTCCTCGGCCTTCAGCGATGCGTAGGTATTGCCCTGCTTCACGAAAGGACCGAAGCGGCCCACGCCGACCGACACTTCCTCGCCACTCTCGGACAGACCGAGCTTGCGCGGCAGCTTGAACAGCTCCAGCGCTTCGTCGAGCGTGATGGTGTGCATGCTCTGGCCCGGACGCAGGCTGGCGAACTGCAGCTTCTCGTCCTGGTCCTTGTCGCCGATCTGCGCGTACGGCCCGTAGCGGCCCAGGCGTACCGACACCGGCTTGCCGCTCTTGGGATCGGTGCCCAGCTCGCGCGCACCGGTAGCTTCGCTGCGATCGACCGTTTCGGTCTTCTCTTCCACCTGTTGCTTGAACGGCTGCCAGAAGCGTTCCATCAGCGGCACCCAGGCTTCCTCGCCGCGGCTGACCGCATCCAGCTCGTCTTCGAGCTTGGCGGTGAAGTCGTAGTCGACGTAACGGGTGAAATGCTGGGTCAGGAACTTGCTCACCGCGCGGCCCACGTCGGTGGGCTTGAAGCGGCGGCTGTCCAGGAACACGTACTCGCGGTTGAGCAGCACCTGGATGATGCTCGCGTACGTGGACGGGCGGCCGATGCCGTGTTCTTCCAGGGCCTTGACCAGGCTCGCTTCGGAATAGCGCGGCGGCGGCTCGGTGAAATGCTGCTCGGCGAGGATGTCGTGCAACGCGACCTGCTCGCCCACCTCCAGCTTCGGCAGGCGGCGGCCTTCGTCGTCGTCTTCCGCACTCTTCTGGTCACGGCCCTCCTCGTACACGGCGAGGAAGCCCGGATCGACCACGGTGGTGCCGGTGGAACGGAACGCGGCGTCGCCACCGGCCACGTGCGGCAGGGCGAAATCCACCGACACGGTGTTGAGCGTGGCGTGGATCATCTGGCAGGCGACAGTGCGCTTCCAGATCAGCTCGTACAGCTTGCGCTGCTCGTCGTTGAGGAACGAGGCCACTTCGCGCGGCGTGCGCATGGCCGAAGTCGGGCGGATCGCTTCGTGCGCTTCCTGCGCGTTCTTGGACTTGGACTTGTAGGCCTGCGCGTGGTCCGGCAGCGCCTTGTTGCCGTAGTCGCGGGCGATCAGCTGGCGCAGTTCGCCCACTGCGTCCTCGGACAGCGCCACCGAGTCGGTACGCATGTAGGTGATCAGGCCGACGTTGCCTTCGCTGCCGAGCGAGACGCCTTCGTACAGGCCCTGGGCCACCTTCATGGTGCGGCTGGTGGAGAAGCCGAGCTTGCGCGCGGCCTCCTGCTGCAGGGTGGAGGTGGTGAATGGCGGCGCGGGGCGGCGCTTGCGCTCCTTGCTGCCGACCTCGCTCACCGTGAGGCGGCCGCGCGCGGCCTCCTTCAGGGCGCTGCGGGCAGCCATGGCGTCGGCCTCGTTGGTGAGGTCGAACTGTTCGAACTTCTTGCCGTGGAGGCGGGTGAGGCGGGCGGAGAAATCGCCTTCGGGGTGGCGCAGCGCCGCTTCGACGCTCCAGTACTCGCGGGCGACGAAGGCTTCGATCTCTTCCTCGCGCTCCACGATCATGCGCAGCGCCGGGCTCTGCACGCGGCCGGCGGACAGGCCGCGCTGCACCTTGCGCCACAGCACCGGCGACAGGTTGAAGCCCACCAGGTAGTCCAGCGCGCGGCGCGCCTGCTGGGCGTCGACCAGGTCGTGCGAAAGCTGTCGCGGCTGAGCCACGGCGGCCTTGATCGCCTTGGGGGTGATCTCGGAGAACACCACGCGGTGCAGCTGCTTGCCCTTGGTCAGGCCGCGCTGCTTGAGGATCTCGCTGATGTGCCAGCTGATCGCCTCGCCTTCGCGATCCAAGTCGGTCGCCAGGTAGATGTCGTCGGCGACCTGGGCCGCCTTGGCGATGGCATCGACGTGTTTCTGATTGCGCTCGATGATCTCGTAGGCCATGGCAAAACCATGCTCGGGATCGACGGCGCCCTCCTTCGGCTTCAGGTCACGCACGTGACCGTAGGAGGCCAGGACCTGAAAGTCCTTGCCGAGGTATTTGTTGATCGTCTTGGCCTTGGCGGGCGACTCGACGATGAGCAGGTTCTTTGCCATGTAAGCGGGGGTTCCAGAAGCCAACGGCCCGCCACGTTGGGCGGGCCTTCTTTATTTAGTTAAAGGCATGCCCGGCTGACGCCGTCAAGCTCCGCCTCGTGAAAACGAGCAGCAGGACGGCTTCGGCCGGGGCCTCGCGCCCCTCCCTGCGGGCCGGGGTCCGCGCTAGGCAAGCCGCTGGTAACGATTGCCCGCGAGGCTGCCCACGATCCCTTCCAGCTCCAGCATCAGCAGCATGGAGGAAAGGGCGGCGGCGGACTGCCCCGTGCGTTCGGCCAGGTCGTCCAGGGACGCCGGATCGTGGCCCAAGGCCGCGACGAGCCGCGCGTAATCCGGATCGCCATTCCAGCCGGCGGCGGCATCCGAAGGCGCCTCCGCCGTCGCACCGTCCTGCAGCCGGGCCGCAAGCTCGACGCCCAGGGCGCGGGCCTGCGGGACCAGGACCTCGGCTACTTCGCCAGCCGTTTCCACCAGGCGGGCGCCGTCGCGGATCAGCCGGTGGCAGCCACGGGCGAGCGGATTATGGATGGAGCCGGGCAGGGCGAAAACCTCCCGCCCCTGTTCGCCGGCCAGCCGCGCGGTGATCAGGGACCCGGACTTGAGATCCGCCTCCACCACCAGCGTGCCCAGGGCGAGGCCAGAGAGGATGCGGTTGCGCCGGGGGAAGTGACCGGCCACGGCCGGCGTGCCGAGCGGAAATTCGCTCACCAGCGCCCCCGCCTCGGCGATGCGCCGCGCCAGCCCATGATGCTTTCCGGGGTAAACCCGGTCCGCGCCGGTGCCGATGACGGCGACGGTCGGGCGCCCCGCGTCCAGCGCGCCCAGGTGCGCCGCGCCATCCACCCCGTCAGCCATGCCGCTGGTGACCACGAAGCCGGCCAGGGCCAGTTCCCGCGCGAAGGCCCGCGCATGCGCCAGGCCGGCCGCGGTGGCGCCCCGGGCGCCCACGATCGCCACCTGGGGCAGCAGGAGCAGGCCGGGGTCCCCGGCTACGAAGAGCGCCGCAGGCGGGCCGGGGATCGCTTCCAGCAGCGGCGGGAAATCGGCGTCCGTACACCGCAGCAGCCGCCGCGCCGGCTGCTCCAGCCAAGCCAGGTCGGCGGCCAGCAACGCCTCGTCCGGGCATTCCAGCCAGGCCAGCGCAGGCGCGCCGAGGCTCGCGGCCCGGCGCGGCGCGTGGGCCAGCACGGCGTCGATACGGCGCTCATCGGCAACCAGCCATTCGCGGAGAGTCGCCGGCCCCAGGCCCGGCGTGCGCAGCAGGACCAGCCAGGCGCGCAGTTCGTCGGTTTCGTTCATGGCCGCAGTCTACGCAGCGGCGCAAACGAAAACGGCGCGGACATGCCGCGCCGTTCTGTCAGGCAATGCCGATGTTTTTATTCGGGCATCGTCAGGCGATCGCCCTTGGAGACCGGCTTCACGCCGTCCATCACCAGGCCGTAGCTGACGCGATCGAAGGTGCGGAACACCATCACGTGGCCGACGAATTCCTCCGGCAGCGTCACGCGCTGGCCCACGCCGCGATTCCAGCTGTTGTTGGCGACGTCGTCGTGGATGGTCTCGCCCGGATGCACCATCGAATAGGTCTGGCCGTTCTCGACGCCATCCTTCGCACCGATCGACAGCGCGACCACCTGCTTCGGCCCAACGGCGTCCAGCGCGTCGGTGAAGGCGATCACGCGGGCGTTGTCTGGCACCGCCTTCGGCGCATGCGGGTAGTAGTAGGCGTCGTAGGGCTTGTCGTCGATCGGCATGATGCGATCGCCCTTGCGGATTTCCTGCGTGGAATCCAGCAGGAGCAGCGTGGACGGATCGCCCGTGCGCAGCGTCTCGGCCGTACCGATCACCGTCACTTCCACGCCGAGGTCCTTGCCGCGGCCGTAGTGATGGTCCTCGCGGAAGTCTTCCTTCCAGGGGCCGTTGACCATGGAAACGTCGCTATCGAGATCGTGACCGACCAGGCCGTAAGGCTCGCTGCGGTCATCCTCGTTGAAGCCGCGGAACACGTGCGTGGGACGGACGATCGCCCAACGCTGGCCCGGGTCGCCCTTCAGGTTGCGCACGTAGACGTTCTGCCCGATCGTGCCGCGCAGACGCGCTTCCTCGAAGCCGACCACGTAAGGCGAGTCGTTGACTTCGTTGGAGTCCATCACGCGCGTTTCCTTCAGGAACATGCGCAGCTCGGACAGCGGAATCGCCGGGATCGGCTCACCCTCGGCGCGCACGCGCGGCTGCAGGCCGAGGCGTGGACCGTTGATGAAGGAGAGGTTGAGCACGTCGCCCGGATAGATCAGGTGCGGGTTCTGCACCTGCGGATTGGCCTGCCAGATTTCCGGCCACAACCAGGGCTTGGAGAGGAAACGCGCCGAGATGCTCCACAGCGTGTCGCCTTTGCGCACGGTGTAGGAATCGGGATGGTCGGCACGCAATTGGGCGCCAGCGGCGTACACGGCAACCGTGACCAGCATGCCGGCCAGCAGCCCGATGGACTTTCTGATCATAAACGGGAATCCCCCATCCCCCGATGCTCGGAGGAGTGTAACCGAAGGTTCAGCGCCCGCAACCAGAGCCAGTTGGCAAATTCGTCTGCCAGACGGGGGGTTGCCGGCGTACAATGAGGTTCATTCTAGATCGCGCCTGGGCTGGGTTTTCACCGATTCGGCCGCATTTTTGGCGCCGAGGTGATTTGCATGTCGACCCTGACCATTCTCGAGTTCCCCGATCCCCGGCTGCGTACCAAGGCGGAGCCCGTCCGCGTGTTCGACGCCGAGCTGAAACAGTTCGTGGCGGACATGTTCGAAACCATGTACGCCGCCAACGGCGTGGGCCTGGCCGCCACCCAGGTGAACGTGCACCAGCGCGTCCTGGTGGCCGACATGAGCGACGAGCGCAACGAGCCCCTGGCGCTGATCAATGCCGAGATCCTCGAGAAGGACGGCGCCCAGGTATACCAGGAAGGCTGCCTGTCCTTCCCCGGCATCTATGCCGACGTGACCCGCGCGCTGAAGATCAAGGTCAAGGCCCAGGACGTGGACGGCAACGAGATCGTCCGGGAATTCGAAGGCCCGCTGGCCGTGTGCATCCAGCACGAGATGGACCACCTGGCCGGCAAGGTTTTCGTCGATTACCTGTCGCCCCTGAAGCGCTCCATGCTGCTCAAGCGCCTGGAGAAGCAGCGCAAGCAGGCGGCCACCGCTTGATGGGCGCGCCCCTGCGCGTCGTCTTCGCCGGCACGCCCGAGTTCTCCGTCCCCTGCCTGGAAGCCTGCCGCGCCAGCGGCGCCGAGGTGGTGGCCGTCTATACCCAGCCCGACCGCCCCGCAGGACGCGGCCGCAAGCTCACCCCCAGCCCGGTGAAGCAGGCCGCGCTGGCCGCCGGCATCCCGGTGGAGCAACCCGAGTCGCTGAAGAGCCAGGAAGCGCGCGACACGCTCGCCGCCTTCCGGCCGGATCTGATGGTGGTGGTCGCCTACGGCCTGATCCTGCCGCGCAAGGTGCTGGCCCTGCCGCGCCTGGGCTGCTGGAACGTACATGCCAGCCTGCTGCCGCGCTGGCGCGGCGCTGCGCCGATCCAGCGCGCGATCCTCGCCGGCGATGCCGAAAGCGGCGTGGACCTGATGCAGATGGAAGCCGGCCTGGATACCGGCCCGGTGCTGCTGGAACGCCGCACACCGATCGGTCGCGACGACACCGGCGGCACCCTGCACGACCGCCTTTCCGCACTCGGTGCCGAGGTCCTGGCCGACGGTCTGCGCCGCGTCATGGCCGGCGATGCCCTCATTCCCCAAGCCCAGCCGGACGAGGGCGTCACCTACGCGCACAAGCTGGACAAGGCCGAGGCGAAGCTGGACTTCCAGCGCGACGCCCTCGCCCTCGAACGCCAAGTGCGCGCCTTCGATCCCTGGCCCGTGGCCGAAGGCGAGATCGCCGGCGAGAGCCTGCGCATCTGGGCGGCGGAAGCCATCGAGCGCGACCACCATGCCGCGCCCGGCAGCGTGCTGTCCGCCGGTCGCGACGGCATCGAGATCGCCTGCGGCCAGGGTGCGCTGCGGGTGACCGCGCTGCAGCGGGCGGGCGGCAAGCGCATTGGCGCGGCCGACTACCTCAACGCCCGTCCCGACCTACGCTCTCCCCGATGACCGATACCCGTGCCCTCGCCGCGCAAGCCCTCGCCGAAGTGGCCCTGCGCGGCGCCTCGCTGCGCGATGCCGCCGAGCGCCATGCGCCGCGGCTGGCCGATCCGCGCGACCGCGCCCTGTTCACGGCCCTGCTCAACGACGGCGCGCGCTGGTGGCTGCGCTTCGACCCCGCGCTCGATCGCCTGCTCGACAAGCCGCTGCGCCAGAAGGAGCCGGCCGTGCACGCGCTGCTCGTCCTGGGTCTGGTGCAGCTGGAAATCCTGCAGCTCCCCGACTATGCAGCCGTCGCCGCCACGGTGCAGGCCGCGCGCGCGCTGCAGCGGCCGCGCCTGGCCGGGCTGGTGAACGCGCTCCTGCGGCGCTGGCAGCGCGAGCGTACCGAGCTGCTCGCGGCCCTGGACGCCAAGCCGCAGACCCGTCACGCCCATCCCGCCTGGCTGGCCAAGGCCATCGCCCGCGATTGGCCGGCACAGGCGGACGCAGTCATGGCCGCCGACAACCTCGAGCCGCCGCTGATGCTGCGCGCCAACCGGCGCCGCACTACCCGCGATGCCTTCCTCGCCCCGCTGCGCGCCGCCGGCTACGCCGCCGAGCCGCATCCGTGGCTCGCCGACGGCATCGTCCTGCCGCACAGCACGGACGTCACCCGCATGCCGGGTTTCGCCGAAGGCCTGTTTGCCGTACAGGACGGTGCCGCCCAGATCGCTGCCGACCTGGCCGAGGTCCGCGACGGCATCCGCGTCCTCGACGCCTGTGCCGCCCCGGGCGGCAAAGCCTGCCACTTGCTCGAGCGTGCGGACCTCGCCCTCACCGCGGTCGAGTTCGACGCCAGACGTGCCACGCGCATCCGCCAGAATGTCGAACGTCTCGGCCTGTCGGCCGAGCTGATCGTCGGCGACGCCGGCCAGCCCGACGCGTGGTGGGATGGCCGTCCGTTCGACCGCATCCTGATCGACGCGCCGTGCTCCGCCACCGGCGTGCTGCGCCGCCGGCCCGACGTACGCCTGCATCGCCGCGAGAGCGACGTCCCGGCGCTGGCTGCCCAGCAGCGGCGCATTCTCGATGCGCTGTGGCCTCTGCTCGCCTCCGGCGGCCGTCTCGTCTATGTGACCTGCTCGCTGCTCAAGTCGGAGAACGAAGCCGTGGTGCAAGCCTTCCTCGCCGACCGCCCCGATGCGCGCGCCGCCGCCTTCACGCTGCCCGCCGGACAGGCGGCATCCGTGGGCTGGCAGCTGCTTCCCGGGGATGGAGACCTCGACGGCATGTACTATGCCGTGCTCGAACGGGCCTGATCGCGCCTGGCCGGCGCCGGGCCCCGCACGTTTCTTCGAATTGCCACGCAGTCGCGGCCCTGCCGCCGGAACTCACGCATGTCCGTTGCCTCGCACGCCACCTCCCAGGAACGCCGCTATTTCTGGCTGCTGCTGATCTTCGCCGCGGTCGTGATCGGCGCCGGCATCGGCCTGCGCGATCCCTGGCCCTCGGACGAGCCGCGCTTCACGCTGGCCGCCAAGCAGATGGTCGAAAGCGGCGACTGGCTGTTCCCGCATCGCGGCAGCGAGCTGTATTCGGACAAGCCGCCGATGCTGATGTGGACGGAAGCGGCCAGCTTTGCGATCACCGGCAGCTGGCGCATCGCCTTCCTGCTGCCGTCGCTGCTCGCCGCGCTGGGCACGCTGCTGCTGGTGTACGACCTGGGCCGGCGCCTGTGGAACCGGCAAGCCGGCTTGTACGCGGCCGCGGCGCTACTGGTGAGCTTTCAGTTCGTCTACCAGGTCAAACGCGCACAGATCGACCCGCTGGTGATGTTCTACATCACTGCCGCCAACTGGAGCCTGCTGCTGCACCTGCTGAAAGGCCCCCACTGGCGCGCGTTCTGGTTCGGCTGCTTCTGTGCCGGCCTCGGCGTCATCACCAAGGGCGTGGGCGTGCTCGCGCTGTTCATGCTGGTGCCTTACCTGGTCGCCTGGCGCGGGCAGTGGGACGGTGTGTCCCGCATGGGTCCCGGTGCGTGGTGGCGTTGGCCGCTGGGCCTGGTGGCGCTGCTCGCGGCGATCGCGCTATGGCTGGTGCCGATGCTGCTGGGCGCGAAGGCGCACGCGGGCGACCCGGCCTACGCCGCGTACGTCAACGACATCCTGTTCCACCAGACGGCGGGCCGCTACAGCAAGTCCTGGGACCATCACCATTCGCCGTTCTACTACGTGCCGATCGTCCTCTTCAGCTGGCTGCCGCTGTCGCTGACTTATCCGGGCACGCTGCCGCGCTGGTGGCAGCGCCTGAAAGCGAAGGACGCGCGCATCCTGCTGCCGCTGGGCTGGGTGATCCTGATCCTGATCTTTTTCGCCATTCCGAAAGGCAAGCGCGACGTCTACATCATGCCGGCGCTGCCGATGGTCGCGCTGATCACCGGCCCGTTCCTTGGCGAACTGCTACAGAAGCGCTGGCTGCGGCTCGCGGGCCTGCTGTTCATCGGCGCGATGGGCGCAGCCATGCTCGGCGTCGGCGCCTACGCGCTCGCCGCGCACCCGAAATTCGCCACGGAATTCGCCACCGCGCGCGGCTTCGAGGACGGTGGCCATGCGCTGTGGTGGATGTTCGTCGCGATCGGCGCCGTACAGCTGCTACTGATCGCCGCCCTGCGTCTGCGCCGTGCCGTGTGGGCCGTCTGCGGCGGCATGGCCGCCATGTGGCTGGCCTGGAGCCTGTGGGCCTATCCGCTGCTCAACGATTCCAGCTCCGCCGCCGGCGTGATGCAGGACGTGCGCGAGCGCGTGCCCGCCGGCGACGAACTGGGTCTGGTGGCATGGAAGGAGCAGAACCTGCTCATGCTCGACCGCCCTGCCACCGATTTCGGCTTCACCGTGCCCTGGCACGAGCAGTACGCCGCAGCGGTGAAGTGGCAGGCGCAGGAGCCGGCTCGGCGCTGGCTGTTCGCGCTGGACGGCGTGATGGACAAGTGCGTCGACCGCAGCAAGGCCATCAGCCTGGGCCATGCCAACCGCCGCGAGTGGTGGCTGTTCAAGGCGGACGCGGTGATTCCGGGCTGCGTTCCCGGCGAGGACGTCGACCGCGTGCCGGCGGCCGCGCTGGAATAAGGCGCGCCGCGCTCAGCCCAGCAGTTGCCGGTAGACCGCCTCGGTGCGCTCGATGAACGCCGCCAGGCCGAACTCCGCCTGGGCATGAGCATGGGCGGCACGGCCCATCGCCGGCAGGCGATCGCGCTCGGCCAGTAGCTGCCGGATCTGCGCGGCGATCGCGTCGCGATCCCGTACCGGTACCACCCAACCGTCTTCGCCAGGGCGGATGTTCTCCGGCAAGCCCGCGTAATCGCTGACCAGCACCGGCTTGCCCATCGCCATCATTTCGCGGCAGGCGAAGGAGATGGTCTCCACGTCCCAGGAGAGCACGAAGCCGGCATCGAACGCCGCCACCAGCGGCCGCACGTCGGACAGCAGGCCCGGAAACACCACCGTCTCCGCCAGGCCCATGCCGGCGATGCGCTCACGCACCGATGCCTTGGGCGGCACGCCCGCCACCAGCACGCGCAACCGGCGCCGCTCCTGCGGTTCGAGCCATTGCAACGCTTCGGCCAGGTCCATCCAACCCTTGTAGTCCGCCGTGCCGGCATTGCTGCCGAGCATGAGGACGTCCTGCCGATCGCCGGCCCAGTGCGCGCGCACGGCGCCGGCCTCGTCGGCTGGGCAAGGACGGTACCGGTCGAGATCGACGCCGTTGTAGACCGTGGCAAGCAGACAACGCCGATACGCGGTTTGAGCGAGCTGCCGACGCGTGTACTCGCACACGGCGATCACCGCGTCGGTCTGCCTGGCCCGCCACCAATGCCCCAGGCCCGTCATCGGCTTGGAGTTGTGCTTGGTGAGCACAATGCGCGGACGCGGGTCGGGCAGGGCAGCCAGGACGAGCCGGTGGTCGGCCGATCCGTTAACGTGGATCAGGTCGAAGCGATGCTCGCGCAGGTAGGCCGCCAGCTGACGCCGCGCCGCGGCGCGGGCCGCGAACTTGTTCAAGCCGTTCGGGAACGGCTGGTCCAACACCGTCACACCCTCGATGCGCCTCGCCTCTTCGTTAAGGCGGCTTCCCGGCGGCGCGGCTATGTGGATCTCGTGGCGCTCGCGCAAGCCGGCCGCGAGCCAGCGCAGGTACGTGGTATGTCCGCCGCCGTCGCCGGTGTGGAAATTGGTGCAAAGAACTTTCACGCAGACTCCGGAGAGGGTGCGTCAGACACTAGCGGATGACCCGGTCGGTGCCTGCAGCGCGTTTGTTCCGGCCCGCTGTTCCGCGAATTCGGCCAGATGGCGGTCGATGCCCAGCTCGCAGCGCGTGATGCGCTGTTCGATGGTCTGACGGAACAGCCGGTTGTTGGGTAGGGTGGGGTCGTCCACGTCCGGTTGTGCCCGCGACCGGTGCTCCAGGTGCACCGCCAAGGCGGCCCACTTGAGCTGGCGCCGGCGGACACCGGCGTTTTCCAGCCGCGCGGCCAGCTCGCGGTCCTCGGCGCCGTAACCCTCCATGCGTTCGTCGAAGCCGTTGACGCGCAGCAGATCCTCGCGCCAGAAACTCATATTGCAGCTCATGACGCGCCCACCGCGGCGGGCACGTGCTTTCCAGCGCGCGAGCAGCGGCTGGCGGAACGCATAGAGGCGGCGCGTCCCGTCGAACTCGTGGAAGTTGCCGTGCAACCAGGGCGCGAAAACCGGCGAACCGCCGGCCAGCAGGCGGGCGCTCTCCTCGCCGTTGGCCTTGAGGCGACCGCCCTGGAGAAAGTAACCCTGCTCCGCCAGCATCAGGTGGTCGGCGATGAACGACGGATGCAGCAACATGTCCCCGTCGATCAGTACCACGTAATCGCCTTTCGCCGCCGCAAAACCCCGGTTGCGGGCGCGCGCTGCGCGAAACCCCCGGTCTTCCTGCCAGACGTGGCGCAGAGGCACGGGAAAAGCCCCCTCCCTGGCCGCGATGACCGCCGCCGTCTGCGGTCCGGATCCGTCATCCGCGACGATGACTTCGTCCGGCAGCCGGCGCTGGGCGGCGACGGTGTCCAGTACCCGCGTGAGCGCTTCCGGCCAGTTGTAGGTAAGCACCACGAGCGAAACGCTCATAAGCCGGCGGTCTCCTTCCGCGGAGCGTCACGCCCCAGGGCCATGCTCGCCGCCAGCGGCAACCAGGTGAACAGCCAGCCGGGACGAGGGCTATCGAGCAGATAAGGCAAGTCGAACTGGACCAGCACGGTGCCGAAAATCCAAAGCCCCAGGACGACCTGGGCCAGGTCCTCCCGGCGGTGTCGCCAAGCCCGCCAGGCGAGTGCCAGCCACAGGCCCGTCCACAGCAGCACGCCGGGCGTGCCCAGCTCGATCGCCAGTTGGGTGAAGAGGTTATGGGCATGGGTGAGGGTCTCGGTGCCGGCATGAAGCTGGAACGGAGTCCCCTGGCCATGCCCCAGCCAAGGGTGTTGCAGGAACAGGCTCATCGACTGCGCGAATATCTCCGGGCGCAGCGACCAGCCGCGCTCCATCAGCATGGGCAGGCCGACCACGAAGCCGACCACGCCAAGCAGGGCGACCGCCAGCGCGTACCCGTAGGCTCGCTTGCCGCCGCGCGCCACGATCATCCCGACCAGGGCACAGAACAGGGCACCCAGCGCGCTTCGTGCCTCGGTCAACAGCACGAACAGGGCGAGCACGCTGAGCGCCCCCCATTTGAGCGCCAACTGCCCCCGGCCTTCCGGTGCCCACGGCCATAGCCAGACCAGCGCCGCGCCCATGGCGCCTGCGGCCAGGTTTGCGTTGGCCATCACGCCAAAGCCCACCAACCGGCCGTCGCTCGGCGGATACATGAGCCCCCAGGCGATGGCTGGAATCGCCACCACCGCAAAGGCAAGCCCGCACCCCAGCAGCAGCCAGCGCGTGCGCTCACGGTCCCCTTCCAGCACCTGCTGCCAGCCCAGAAGAAAAAGCAGGATGCTCAGGTTTCTCGCCACCTCATCGGCCGGCCGGTCGGCATGCCCCCACAGCAGGGAAAGCGAACCCCAGGCCAACAGCAGCACCGCCGCGGGCATCAATGGCCGGCGCCAGAAATCCAGCCAGTTCCGCGGGTGCCTGACCAGCAGCACCAGCGTGGGCAGATACAGAGTGAGCGCCAGGATGCGCTGGTACCAGCGCCCGGGATTGAAGGAGGCACCGGACGGCATGATGGCCAGGCCCACGATCAGCCACGCCAAGCCAGCGAACACCAGCCAGTGAAGCCATCGTTCAAGCGCATCCTCGCGCGGTGCCGCGGGCGCGCCCACGGCCTTCGGGACTAACGGACGTCCGCTCTTCATCCCAAGCGTCCCGTGGCATCGCGCAGGTCGGGCGGGGGTTCGCGAAAATCGGGCAAGTGGGCTTCCAGGCCGTGGGCGGTACGCACGAGCCTGTCGTCGCGGCTCGCGTACAAGAGCCGGTTGTTGGGCAGGGACGGGTCGCTGGGGTCGGGCGGCGCGACGCTCGGATGCTCCAGATGCAGTGCCAGCGCCGCGAATTTGATCTGGCAACGGCGCAGCCCGGCATGGCGAAGGCGGATATCGATCTCGAGATCCTCGCTGCCATATCCGTGCATGCGCTCGTCGTAACCGTTGACGCGGAGCAGGTCCTCGCGCCAGAAGCTTACGTTGCACCCCATCGGGTGGCCGCTGGACCGGCTCTTGATGCGCGCCAGCCAGGGGACGCGCAAGGTGTGGTGGCGGCGCCCGAAATGGTATGTGCTGCGGTCGCCGTCATCCCGGAAATAGGCATCCACGAACCAGCCGAACCGCGGCTCGCCACCGGCGAGCAACCGAGCCGTCTCGGCCACCGTGGTACGGATACGCGTTCCCTGCAGGAACCGCCCCGGGGCGGCGAGCGCCAGGTGATCGGCCACGAAATGCCGGTGCATGATCATGTCGCCATCGAGCTGGATCAGATATTCGCCGCGCGCTGCCGCGATCGCCCGGTTGAGGATGCGCGCCTTGCGGAACCCCTCGTCCGGTTGCCATACATGGCGCAGCGGCACGGGGAACCCCTTGGCGACGCGTCGCAACAGTTCAGCCGTGTCCTCGCGCGAACCATCGTCCATCACGATCACTTCGTCAGGCAGACGACTTTGCGCGGCAGCGCTGCGCAGAACCAATTCGAGTGCCTCTTTCCAGTTGTAAGTGGAAATCAGCAGAGAGACTGTCGGGGCGTGGGGTTTGGGCATGGATCTGTCGGTTCTTGCGGCCATTCACGGCCGTAACCGCGGACGACGGTCCGCGCCTTCCGAGGAGCGGGTCCTCAGGCGGGCATTCTCTGCTCGAATGCCTTTACCAGTACAGAGTGGCGGTCATATTGATGGACGATCGGGGCGGGGCGGCCATCCTCATTGAGCAGAAATCCGTCCGCCAGCGTGAACGCGGCCGGGTCCAGGCATCCCAGGGTGGCGATAGGCGAACGGAGCGGCTGGCAAAGGTGCACGTCCGCCAGCTCGCCTTCGTGCAGCAATTTGTTGTGAAACGCCTGATCGTAAATTCGCGTCTTCATCTTGCTGAACGGCTGCCACAGGGTCTCGGCCAGGATCTGATCGATATATTTTTTGATGGAATTCACATCGCCGAAGGTAACGCCCGAACATGACACCTGTTGACTGCCGATGCGCGCCAGCATCGCCTCGCCGTAAGCGTCCATGATCCATTCTCTGTCGAAGGGCTCGGTCGCAATCGTCAGCGCGGGATTTTCCATGCCCAAGTAAAGCCCGCTACTCCATCCCAAAAAGGGATCGGACTGGAACACTACGTCGCGCACATCGCTCAGGAGCACCCTGGAGAAAGCATCGTGCTTGGCCAGGTAGTCGGCGTAATGGAAATAGCGGGTCACATGAGGCATGCCCTGGAACCGCAGCAGGCGGCGCTTGAGCGAAGGTATGGACTCGGCCGGCATCATGGCGAAAAGCCGCTTGATGCAGGAGCGCACGAGTTTGGCGTGCTCACGGATGCCGCGGATCTTGACCAGTTCTACGTCCAATCCCGGCGCATACTTTCGCACCAGCTCGCGCGTAGCCGTCTCCTGGCTGCGATAGATGAAGAACACCAGGGTTCCCTGAAACCCCGTCGCCACCAGGCTCTGCAAGAACAGCCGGACTTTGCCGGGTTCGTAACCAGCCGCCGCACCCATCACCAGCGGACGCCGGTCATCCATCGCTGTCGTCCCCGTCACGCCACCCGCCATGCGCCACCCTCGTCATTCGGCCCCGCCAAGAGCGCCGCTACTCATTCGTCTACAACAAAGCGCCAGCAATCCATGACGATTGGGGGCAAATTCTTTGAAGCCGCCTGACCCCGAGGTGACTCGTTGGATTTTTCGATCGCTCGATGCCATGGCCGCCGTCGTCGAGTCGAGCGCCCCTACTTCGCTCCAGAGGTACCCCGTAGGCAGCCGATAAACGAGTGATCGGCTGCAGCAGCATCGGCGCTTTCCCCAAGGCCAACGGCGCGCGAAGGCAAGCCCCCAACCGCAGCCTGCGCTCTTGTTCCCATTTCTGATTCTGGTGCCCGAGGCTGACGTCTGCCTGTCGGGGCGTTGCCGGGCGCGGATAAATGCCCGTAACGGCGATCGACGAGCGGAGGAGCTTTTGGAACGAAATCTTCTCGCGTTCGGCGCCAGTAGCCTGGCGTGGAAATCCACGCCTGATTATCCAGCGAAATTAAAAAAAGCGATCTCATTGAATATCGGCGTCCGGAATCCATCGATGGAGCCGCATAACCCCAAGCCGATAGTTCGGACCTTGAATTAAGACTCCAATCGCCAAAAAGGCGCGGTGGTCCGAATCGTTTCGATCGCCGTCTGCCTGCCAAGGCTAGGCTCTACCCATTATTGAGATCCGCCCTGATAGCAAGGCGCCCCGTTTTATGAAGCGCCTTCATTTCAGCCATACGGGATCGCCGGCGCTCAATAGCCGGTTAAATTTTCGGAACGCATCAGGCAATATTGCGCGATGCAAACTCTCCCGCTCACCCTCGTCGTCATGACCTACAACGAGGCGAAGAACATTGCCCGTTGCCTGGACAGCGTGCCGTTTGCCGCCGAGAAGGTCGTGATCGACAGCGGCAGCACCGACGACACGGTGGCGATCGCCCAGGCCCACGGGGCCCGGGTGGTGCACCAGGAGTGGCTGGGCTTCGGCCCGCAGCGCAACTTCGCCACCACGCAGTGCAACCACGACTGGATCCTGGCGCTGGACGCGGACGAATACCTCACCCCGGCCCTGGCCGAGGAAATGGTTGCGAAGCTCCCGGCGCTGATGGCCAGCGACGCCTGCGCCGCCTACCTGCGCCGCGCCACCATCTACATGGGCGCGCCGATGCGCTTCTACCTGCCCTCCATGGGCGAGAAGATGGCCCGCCTCTACCACCGCGACCGCGCCCGCTGGGCGGACGTGCGCGTGCACGAATCGCTGCGCTTCGACGGCCCCTCGGTCACTTTCCAAGCGCGTTTCAACCACGAGAACAACCCCAGCCTGCCGGAGAAGCAGATCAAGGTGTTGCGCTATGCGGAGCTGAAGTGCCGCGACTGGCTGGAGAAGGGCAAGCCCGTGCGCATGTGGCAGACGCCGTTCGTGTTCGCGCTGGCTTTCCTCAAGGACTATGTGTTCCGCCTCGCCTTCCTGGACGGCTGGCGCGGCTACGCGATCGCGCAGACCGCCGCTTCGTACGCGGTGTACAAGCGCATGCGCTACTACGAAATGCGCCACAACCCGGCCTCGCTGGAAAGCGCGGCCCATGCCCTGACCCGTCACGGAATCGATCGCTGACCATGCCCAAGCACTACCTTCTCTACGGCTCGGAGCGCTACGCGCTGGCCATCCTGCGCCCCGTCCAGGAAGCCATCCGCGCCCGCGGCGACGAAGCAGCCTGGTTCTTCGATGGTCCGGGCGCGGAAGACCTGGTTGAAGGCGAGCAGCTGCTCACGGTGAATGAAGTGCGCGCATGGAAACCCATCGCCTGCATCACCTCGTCCAACCACCTGCCGCACTTCTTTCCCGGCGTGAAGGTGGAGACCTTCCACGGCTTCGACGCCGGCAAGCCGCGCCACATCTATATCCGCGGCTTCTTTGATCTGTACTGCACCACCGGCCCGCGCGATACCGCCAAGTTCCAGGCCCTGGCCGACGAGATGGGCCACTTCGCGGTGGCCGAGACCGGCTGGCCCAAGCTCGACCCCTTCATGAAAGAGATCGCCGGCCCGCTGCCGCCCGTGCGCGAGAAACCGGTGATCCTTTACCACTCCACGTTCTCGCCCTCGTGGAGCGCGGCCGAGACCCTCTACGAGGAAGTGAAGCGCCTGTCGCAGAGCGGCGAATGGCGCTGGATCGTCACCTTCCACCCGAAGATGAACCCGGAGACGATCGCCAAGTTCAAGGCGCTGCAAGGCGAGCACCTGACCTTCGCCGAGAACGACAACATCCTGGAGCTGTTCCCGCAGGCTGATCTGATGTGCTCGGACACCTCGTCCGCGCTCAACGAGTTCTTGCTCACCGGCAAGCCGGTGGTGACCTTCAAGAATCGGCGTCCAGGCCCGCAGCTCATCGATATCGACGACCCGGCCCAGTTCGAGCCGGCGATCCGCCGCGCCCTCAGCCGCCCGCCCGAGCTGATGCAGGCCATCCGGGAATACGCGGACGCCATCCACCCCTACCGCGACGGCCATTCCAGCGAGCGCGTGCTGGACGCGATCGACGCCTTCATCGCCAAGGGCGGGCGCAATCGCCGGCCCAAGCCGCGCAACTGGTGGCGCAAGCTCAAGCTGCGCCGCCGCATCGGCTACTGGGGTCCGGCCCGCTGGCCGAAGGGCTGATAGGACGCGGTGTGAACGGCGCCGCACTCGCTGAGCGACCGGAAAGCCCGGCCGCACTAGAATCGCAACATCTCTGAGAAAGAAGCCGCCCGTGCCCTCCAGCGCCTACAGCCGTTCCGAACACCTGCGATCCCTGTGGCCCTGGCTGCCGCTGTGGACCGCGGTCGCCCTGCTGGCGATCTTCTCGCACGGGCCGATGCCCCTGTATTCCACCCGCACCCTCGCCGTGGCGTGGGAGATGTGGAACCACGGCCACTGGCTGGTGCCGCACATCAATGGCGAGCCCTACAGCGAAAAGGTGCCGCTGCTGTTCTGGCTGATCCACGCCGGCTGGTTCGTGTTCGGGGTCAACGACGTCTGGCCGCGCATCCTCGAGGTGATCTTCGGCGGCACCGAACTGGTGCTGCTGGCGACCCTGGCGCGGCGCCTGTTCCCCAACCGCCCGTGGGTGGCCAAGGGCGCGCCGTGGATGCTGCTGGCGCTGGCCTATGCGTTCCTGTTCGGCCTGCAGATCATGTACGAGGTGCTGCTGGCCGTGTGGGTGCTGGCCGCACTGCTGTGCCTCACGCCGAAGACCGACCGCGAGGAGCCGCGCTGGCTGCTGTTCGGCCTGTGCATCGGCGCGGGCCTGATGACCAAGGGCCCGGTGATGTTCCTGCACATCGCCTTCCCCTGGCTGCTCGGCCCGCTGTGGAGCAGCTGGGCCAATACCCACCGCGTCCGCTGGTACGGCCGTGGCGTGCTGGCCATGCTGCTGGGCGGCGCCATCCTGCTGGCCTGGGCGCTGCCCGCCGGCTTCAGCGGCGGCGAGGCGTATCGCCAGCGCCTGTTCTTCACCCAGACGGCCGGCCGCGTGGTGGACGCGTTCGATCACGCCCGCCCGTTCTGGTGGTACCTGCCGATGATTCCGGCGCTGCTGTTCCCCTTCAGCGGCTGGCCGCGCGCCTGGGTGGCCCTGGGCGCCCTGCGCCGCCCGCTGGAGCCGGGCATTCGCTTCGGCCTGTGCTGGCTGCTGCCGATCCTCGTCGCGTTCTCGCTGATCAGCGGCAAGCAGCTGTATTACCCGCTGCCGGAGTTCGCCGGGGCAGCGCTGCTGCTGGCCGGCGCCATCGCCGTACTGCGCGAGAAACGCCCCGCGCTGGCCAACTCGGCATGGCTGGGCACTTGGCCGCTGGGCGTCGGCGGCCTGCTGTTCGCGGTGTTCCTGTTCGTGCTGCCGAACCTGGTGGCGCACAACGTCATGCATGGCGAGTTCATCGACGCCACCTCGCAGTACAGCCGCTTCTTCAGCATCGTGTTCGTGGTGCTTGGCGCGCTGCTGCTGCTGCGCGGCCGCGGCGAGCTGCGCCGCCTGGCCATCGCCGGCCTGGTGGGCACGCTGGCGCTCAACACGCTGTTCACCCTGACTATGTGGCAAAACTTCGACCTGCGCCCCGCCGCCCAGCTGCTGGGTGCCGCGGATGCCGAGGGTCGGGCCATCGGCTACGTCGGCAACTACGAAGGCCAGTTTCACTTCGAAGGCCGCATCACCCGGCCGATCGAGCGGCTCAATGAAGGCGAGTCCATCCAGGCCTTCGCCCGTGCCCATCCGAACGGACTGATCATCACCCGGCCGGAGAAGCTCGATGCCGCCGACCTGCGCTATCCGTTGCTGGTGCAGCCGTTCCGCTCCAGCTGGGTGGTGATCTGGCCGGCCGCCTCGCTGGCCGCCCAGCGCGCCGGCCACACGCCGCCGGAGCCGCCGCATCCGACCCGCATCTACCAAGTCGATGCCTGGCGCTACCGCGCCTTGCAGTAAGCCGCCGATGAACGCCGCGCTGATCGCCAACCTGCGCGCCCAGTGCGGCGGCCCCCGCGACGGCGCCTTGCTGCGCTTCTCGCTCGGAAACGCCCTGCTGAGCGCCGGCGACGCGCCAGCTGCGGCCGTGGAACTGCGCCAGGCCGTGCGCTTCGACCCGCACTATTCCGCTGCCTGGAAACTGCTCGGCAAGGCCCTGCTGGCGACGGACGACCGCGCCGGCGCCGCCGAGGCCTGGCGCCAGGGCATCGCCGCCGCGCAGGGGCGCGGCGACAAGCAGGCCGAGAAGGAAATGACCGTGTTCCTGCGCCGCGTCGAGCGGGACGCGAACGACCCCGGCTGAGGCTCAGCGCCCCTCGTCCAGGATCTCCGGGTGGTCGTACGGGCTCGGCCGGTCGTTGGCCGAATAGCGCTTGTAGTGCCACTGGTACTGCGCGTAAGCCAGCTCCACGCAGGCCTCCACACCCCGGTTGAGCGCCGTGCAGGCTACCCGCTGGTCGGCATCCGCCAGACCTTCCGGCGCCGCCAGCAGATGGATGCGATAACCCTCTCCGCGCGGTAGCCGCTCGGCGAAGGCGAACAGCACCGTCGCCCCCGTGCGGGCCGCCAGCCGGGGCAGCAGCACCATGGTCAGTGCCTCCCGGCCGAAGAACGGCGCGAACTGGCCCTCGCCCTCGCGCGGCTTCTGGTCCGGCAGGATGCCCACCGTGCCGCCGGCGCCCAGGCGCTTGAACAGCGTGCGTACGCCCGCCCCCTCGGCCCGCACCTGCTCCGGCGCCAGCGCGCCGCGCGCCTTGCGCAGCAAGCCTTCGATCGCCTCGATGCGCGGCGGACGGTACAGGATGGCCATCGGCGTCTTGCGGCACAGCCAGTAGTTCAGCAGCTCCCAGCAGCCCAGGTGCGGCGCGGCGATGATCACGCCCTTGCCCGAGGCCAGCGCCGCATCGAACAGTGCCTCGCCACGCACCTCGCGCACCAGGTCCAGCGCGCGTTCGGCATCGCTGCCCCAGATCTTGGCGATCTCGGTGATGGACTTTCCGCTCTCGATCATGACCTCGCGCAGCAACGCCCGGCGCGCCGTCGCGTCCAGGCCGGGCCGGGTGATGCGCAGGTTCACGTCGGTATTGCGCACGGCCTTGCCGTCCAGCCGCAGGGACAGCCGCCCCAGCAGCGCGCCGAAGCCATGCAGCATGCGCAACGGCAGCCGGCCGACGAGACGCAGCAACAAGTAGAGAAGGTAGATATCCAGGCGCATAAGCGGCGCAGTGTAGCCGCAGACGCCGCGCCTCCGGCCCGCGCGGCGGCTCGAGCCGTGCACATTCCTGCCGCTACGTCGTTTTGTGGGTAACCTTGCGCCGCCCTCCATGCCAATCGTTCATTGATGATCGCCCTGATCCAGCGCGTCCTTTCCGCCCGCGTCGACGTCGACGACGAAACCGTCGGCGCCATCGGCCCTGGCCTGCTCGCCCTGGTCGCCGTCCAGCCGACCGACGACGAAGCCAGTACCCGCCGCATGCTCGAACGTCTCCTCGGCTACCGCGTCTTCGCCGACGAGCAGGGCCGCATGAACCGTTCGCTCAAGGACACCGGCGGCGATCTGCTCCTGGTCAGCCAGTTCACCCTGGCCGCCGACACCCGTTCCGGCATGCGGCCAAGCTTCACCACCGCCGCGTCGCCCGAACAGGGCCGCCGTTGGTTCGACCGGCTCGTCGAATTGGCGCGGGATGCGCACCCCAGGGTGGAAATCGGCCGGTTCGGTGCCCATATGAAGGTCCAGCTGGTCAACGATGGACCAGTCACCTTCTGGCTCGAAACGCCATGACCGCGGACCCTATGCGAGGCCGCGACGATTCTCGAAAAAACTTCCCAAACGGCGGGTGCTTGGCGCGCTTTTTGCGTGTACCGGGTGCCCAGATTTTTCACTTGAAAACTGGTCAAAAAAGCATCACATCGCTATACTGACCGGTTCCTGCATATGCGGCGGTAGGTATGAACAGCAAAGCTCCCGAGCAACAGTCCGAAATCAAGGCGCTCATTTCCAAAGGTCTCGAGCAGGGCTACCTGACCTACGCCGAAATCAACGACCACCTGCCCGACGACATCGTCGATCCTGAGCAGATCGAAGACATCATGGCCGTCCTCAAGGGCGTGGGCATCGAAGTGCACGATGCCGCCCCGGACGCCGACCCGCTGGCCGACACCGCCAGCGGCACCGCCACCGACGACGAAGCCGCGGCCGAAGAAGCCGTCGCGCTGCTGTCCGCCGTCGACTCCGAAGTGGGCCGCACCACCGACCCCGTGCGCATGTACATGCGCGAGATGGGCACCGTCGAACTGCTCACCCGCGAAGGCGAAATTGCCATCGCCAAGCGCATCGAGGAAGGCCTGGGCCAGGTCCAGACCGCGCTGGCCAGCTTCCCGCTCACCATTGAGATGCTGCTGGAGGAATACGACCAGCACCTGGACGGCAAGCGCCGCCTGAGCGAGATCCTGGCCGGCTTCGCCGACCTGGAGGAAGCCGCCGACGCCGCCCTGGCCGCCGCCGAGGAAGAAGCCGCCGACAGCGACGCCGAGACCGACGAGGACGACGAGACCGAAGGCGCCGCCGAGGACGAGGAAGCCGGCCCGACCGGTCCGGACCCGGAAGAAGTCAAGCGCCGCATGGAACTGCTGCGCGACTACTACGGCAAGTTCCAGAAAGCCGCGGCCAAGGTCACGGACATCAACGACAAGAAGATCACCAAGCTGCGCGAGCAGATGGCCGAGGAATTCCTCAAGCTCAAGCTCCCGTCCGCGCTGATCGACAGCTTCGTGCGCAAACTGCGCGAAGTGGTCAACGACATCCGCCACCACGAGCGCGTGCTCATGGACATCTTCGTCAAGCAGGTGAAGATGCCCAAGGCCGAGTTCATCAAGACCTTCCCCAGCAACGAGGGCAACCTCGAGTGGGCGAACGAGCTGGGCCGCAAGCGCCAGAAGTGGTCGCCGAACATCAAGACCTACAAGGAATCGATCGACGCCGAGCAGGAAAAGCTTGCCGCCATCGAGCACAAGCTGTTCCTGCCGCTCACCGACATCAAGGAAATCAACCGCACCATGTCGGTCGGCGAGGCCAAGGCCCGTCGCGCCAAGAAGGAAATGGTGGAGGCCAACCTGCGTCTGGTGATCTCCATCGCCAAGAAGTACACCAACCGCGGCCTGCAGTTCCTGGACCTGATCCAGGAAGGCAACATCGGTTTGATGAAGGCGGTGGACAAGTTCGAATACCGTCGCGGCTACAAGTTCTCCACGTACGCCACGTGGTGGATCCGCCAGGCCATCACCCGCTCCATCGCGGACCAGGCGCGCACCATCCGCATCCCGGTCCACATGATCGAGACGATCAACAAGCTCAACCGCATCTCCCGCCAGATGCTCCAGCAGTTCGGCCGCGAGCCGACGCCGGAGGAGCTGGCCAAGGAGATGGAGATGCCCGAGGACAAGATCCGCAAGGTGCTCAAGATCGCGAAGGAACCGATCTCGATGGAAACCCCCATCGGCGACGACGAAGACTCGCATCTGGGCGACTTCATCGAGGACACCAACGCCAGTTCGCCGATCGAGTCGGCGACGGAAACGGGCCTGATGGAAACCGTGCGCGAAGTGCTCGCCGGCCTCACCCCGCGGGAAGCGAAGGTGCTGCGCATGCGCTTCGGCATCGACATGAACACCGACCACACCCTCGAGGAAGTCGGCAAGCAGTTCGATGTCACCCGCGAGCGCATTCGCCAGATCGAAGCCAAGGCCCTGCGCAAGCTGCGCCACCCGAGCCGTTCGGAGCAGCTGCGTTCCTTCCTCGACATCGACTGATCGCTGCTAGCCAACGGAAGAAACGAAAAGCCCCGCGCAAGCGGGGCTTTTTTTTGCGCGGCGAAAACGCTCAACCGCCCATGTCGTAGAAGAACTGCTCCTTGTCGATCTTGCCTTCCTTGTTGACGTGATAGACGCAGATCTCCGTCATCGGCACGCGCCCGTATTCCTTCATCGTCACGTCCAGCGTCATTTCGCAACTGAACCAGTTGCCCGCCACCACCGGATCGCTCACATGGCTGCTGTGCACTTCCACGATCGACTCGTTGAACTTCCGGCCTTTCTCGTAGATCGCCTCCAGCCCCTTCACCGACCCCAACGTCCCGGGCGGCAAGCCTTCCGGCTCGAGACTCACCGCATCCTGCGCATACAGCTCCTTCTGCGCCTCCTCGTACTTGCCCTCGCGACACAAAGCCACCAACCGCTTCGCCACCGATTCCGTGCTCATCGCACCATCTCCACGCGCCAAAGGGCCTATCAGCCTACGCTGAAGCCCGTCGCCCCGAATGTGTCTTTCACCCGGGCCGCACCCTCGACGCTCCATCCAGCCGCCGCTAACATGACGGCCTCGCGCAAGCCCGGCCGCGCAACGCGACCGGCGGGTTTTCAGGGCCTATAGCTCAACGGTTAGAGCAGGGGACTCATAATCCCTTGGTTCCAGGTTCGAATCCTGGTGGGCCCACCAGCTTAGTCGTAGCCGCGTATGTGTTGCGATCCATCAAAGTTCGTCCGGTCTGGCCAGTCTTCGATGGATATCCGCCAAGTTTGTCCACGATGCGCGCATAACTACATACCCGACACACGGCAGGTTCCCGAGAGCGTTGCTGTCACAGGAGCGGACGAAGGCCGCGCACCGGGCTCACCGCCTCGAGCAGCGACGCGACATGAAGGATGGTCGACTCGGCTTGCCACTTGCCGACAATCTGCACGTTGATCGGCAGGCCTTCCTTACTTGTGCCAAACCGCATCGAGACACCCGGCAAGCCGGTGACATTGAGCGGAACGGTCGCGCCCTGAAGATAGGTTGCATCTACGGTCTGGCCGTCAATGGTGAACTCCTCGACGCCATGCTTGTGGGCCGGAATCGGGAGAACATGGGTGATCAGCGCATCGTAGCGACTGAAGTAATCGGCAAAACCGTCGCGCAATCGCTCGGCCGCTTGCTCGGCTTCGATGTAGTCATCTATCGACGTGTCGGGAAGCGAGAGCATCGTCGTTGCCATCTTGTAGATGTCATCCCGGCTCCGACCGGCTGTGGCGGCGGCAAAAGCAGGCTTCATCTCCATGACGTGCAGCTTGTTGAAAACATCGAGCGCAAAGTCGCGTTCCAGGGCAGAGATACCTACCTGTTCGACAAAGACGCCGATTTCCTTCAGCGTCTCGGCGGCCTCTCGCACGGTGGCCGCCACCTCGGGATCGACCGGCCCGAAGCCCGGCCCCACCATCCAGCCCACCCGGAGCGGGCGATAGGGTTGGCGGAGGATGCCGGTATCGAACTGGACCGTGCTGCTGGCAAATGCGTCCCGGCCGTCAGGACCGGCCAGTAGGGAGAAAGCAAGCGCGATGTCGCGAATCGAACGGGCCATCGGGCCGACATGCCAGAAGCGGCGTGGAGCGCGTGGCCAAATGCCTGTCATGGGCACGCGGCCATGGGTTGCCTTCATTGAAGTGATACCGGTTTGTGCAGCTGGGCCGCGCACGGAAATGGCGAGATCAGTGCCGAGGCCGATCGGCGACATGCCCGCCGCGATAGCGGCCGATTCGCCACCGCTGGAACCGCCGGGCGTGCGAGTCAGGTCCCACGGGTTGTTCGAGCGACCAGAGAGTAAGTTGTCGCTCTCGATCCAGTAGGAAAACTCGGGGAGGTTGGTCTTCGCGAGCAGGATGCCACCCGCCTTCTTCAGGCGCGCTACGCTTACTGCGTCGACATCAGGTACGCGACCTCTGAAGATCGGCGACCCGCGCTGGGTCAGCACACCGGCGGTATCGATGGAGTCCTTCGCGGTGAAGGGCACACCATGCAGTGTCCCGAGTTCTTCACCCGCGAGCACAGCCGCCTCCGCGACCTTCGCGGCTTTGAGCGCGCCATCGGCGATCGTAACGATGGCATTGACCTTGAAATTCACTGCAGCGATACGGTCAAGGTGTGCTTGCATAACCTCGACCGGAGACACTTCCTTGGTGCGAATGAGCTCAGCTAGCTTCGTTGCGTCTTGGTAGACAAGTTCGGTGCTCATGAGCGCCTCTTGGTGGGGTGGGTAGTGGGCAACAACGCTAGATATGGCACCTACCTAACGATTGTTAGGTAACAGATTGGGCGCTATACTCCCTCCCGTCAATACCTTTTCGCAGAGGCAGCTCGTGGAAAACCTGGCAGGCGCAAGCTCCAGCGATAGGATCCTGGCTGTCGCGACAAAGATGGCTCAGGCGCATGGGTACGGCGGATTGAACGTCCGGTCCCTTGCTCAAGAGGTTGGTATCAAGGCCGCGAGCCTGTACCACCATTTTCCGAGTAAGGCAGACCTCGCCGCAGCGGTCGCCAAGCGCTACTGGCAGGACTCGGCGGCGACGCTGGAAGCGCTGTCCGCCAACACGCCGGACCCTATCGATCGCCTGCGCAAATACCCGGGGACGTTTCGGAAGTCGCTGGAGAGTGGCAACCGCATATGTCTCTGCAGTTTCATGACCGCCGAATACGACGATCTGCCTGACGTAGTGAAAAAAGAAGTCCAGGTCTTCGCTGAGGTCAATGTTGCCTGGCTTGGGAAGGCACTGCTGGCGGCTAACGTTGTGGACTCAAAAGAAGCCAAGCGGCGAGCACGCGCGATCTTTGCGGCCATCTCTGGCGCTCAGCTTATGGCGCGCGGCCGCTCAGATATAAAGCTTTTTGATGCCTTGATTGAGAGCTACCAGATGGCCGGGCTCTTACCCGCTTAATTTGAGTCTATCTCTGCCGGTCACACGAGCGTTCCGCCACCGTCCACCACCACGGACTGGCCGGTCGTGTAGCCACCTCGCATAAACGAAAGGTAGGCCTCGGCCAAGTCATGAGGTGTGCCCACTCGTCCCACGGGCAGTTTCGCAGCGGTTTCGCGGAAAATATGTTCGCGTGTGTCGGCAGGTATGCCGGACCAGAGATCGGTGGCAACCATGCCAGGCACGACGGCGTTGACCCGGATAGGGGCGAGTTCGATGGCGAGAGCTCGCGTCAGCGATTCGATGGCTCCGCAAATGCTTGCCGCAAAGGCAAAGCCCGCCGGCGGGCGCCGTGCCGATGTTCCGCCGGTCAAGACGATAGATCCACCGCGCCGCATATGGGGGCTCGCCGCCTGTACTGCGGCGAGCGCACCCCAATAGCGCAACTCGAAGAATTCGCGAGCGGCCACCAAGTCGGTATCCGTAACACGCGGGCCGAACGGAAGGGGCTCACCCGCCGTATAAACCAGATGGTCGAACTCACCCAGTGCTGCGAAGAGCTCTCTCGTGGCAAGCATGGATTTCAAGTTCACCGCCTTGCCCGTGACGCGCCCCTCGGGGAGTCGATCCACCGCATCGGCGACGCTTTGGGGCTGGCTGGCGACGATGACGACACTGGCTCCTTCGAGCGCGGCGGCTTCGGCCACGGCAAAACCGATGCCGCGAGAGCCGCCAAGTACGGCGATACGTTTTTCTTTCAGCATGACTTGCATCCACGGAAAGTGTCGATGAGCAGGTCCGATGTGCTCAGACCCGTTGATTGCCGGTCATCGTAGGCAGCGGTATAAGTACGATCGATAGCTGAAAGGCCAAAAAACGTTATCTACTGTCCAAACATGGATCCTTTCCTTGATCTGATCGGTCTACTTCGGCCGCGTGCCACCCTGTGGGGCGGCATCGAAGGGCGTGGCTCATGGGCGGTATCGTTTCGGAAGCGGGACGATCTCCTGTTCTGCTGGCTGTCGCGCGGTGAGTGCCAACTGCTTCGTCCGCGTATGCCGCCGTTGCGCCTGGGCGCCAACGACTTTGTGCTCGTTCGTACTGACTCGCCCTTCATACTCAGCTCGGACCCATCGATCGAACCGATCGATAGCGAGACGGCCGTCGTCCGGACAAGAAAGACGACGCTGCGAGTCGGTAGCGGCACGAAGTCACCCGTCACCCTTCGTGGCGGCCGATTTTTCTTCGATACGGCAAGCGAGTCCCTGTTGACCGACCTGCTCCCCTCCCTGGTTCATATTCCGGGAAGCGACACGTCCTCGCCGCGCATCCGCACCCTGATGAGCATGAACGAAGCAGAGTCCTCGCACCCAGGGCCTGGCAGCGAATTCATCGTCGCGCGCCTGATGGAGTTGATCCTGGTGGAGATTCTTCGAGGCAACTCATTTTCAGCGCAGCAGCACGCGGGGCTCATCGCGGGCCTGAAAGATCCCAAGATGGCGCGTGCGCTCACAGCCATTCATCGCGACGTGGCAAGGGACTGGACCGTTGCCAGTCTGGCTCGGCTCTGTGGCATCTCGCGTTCTGGTTTTGCCACGCGTTTTCGCGCGACGGTCGGGATGGCGCCCGTCGAATACTTGCAGCATTGGCGTATGGCGCTGGCAAAGGACGCCCTGCGACTCGGTGCGAGAGGTATCGGCGAAATCGGTCTGTCTATCGGGTTTCAATCGCCAAGCGCATTCAGCACTGCCTTCACCCGGGTGGTCGGACTTTCCCCAAGGCGATTTGCGGCTTCCGTTCGATAACGATAACCGCACGTACTTCAAGTCGCAGGTGGCTCTTGCTTGCGCCCCTGGATCGAGCACAGGGGGTGTGGCGGGGCGCTTCCCGCGCCCTATGCGTCATTCAAGTGGATGCGCGGGCAGCGTACTCGGCGCGAGCCGTCTCGATGCGGACAGCGTTCGCAAGTGCCCACTCTGCAAGCCCACGGATCGGACGCAGAAAATCACGGCCGAGCTCGGTGAGCGCATATTCCACCTGGGGTGGATTGACGGGCGTCACCCTCCGGGAGACGAGCCCGTTCTCTTCCAAGTCGCGCAGAGTGGAAGCAAGCACCTTCTGACTGATCTCTCCCACCTCGCGGCGAAGCGCATTGAAGCGGTGTGGCCCGCGCCCGAGCACGCGGACGATCAATATCGTCCACTTGTCGCTGACTCGCCCCAGCATGCGACCGATGTAAACGCATTGGGCGGTTTCCGCCTGGTAATCTGGTGCTTGCAAAGTGCCTCCTTGTCCGTCGGCGCGAACTACTCGATAGTCGGTTGCAGAACGTTACCACTGTCGTGCTGAGGGACAGAACGATGGCGCTGGCAAGCATGCCGACCTACTTCCTCTCACACGGTGGCGGACCGTGGCCCTGGCTGAAGCATCTCCGACCGGGCATGTACGATCAGCTCGAAGCGTCGCTTCACCAGGTTCGCCATGAATTGGGCGCAGCACCGCGCGCCGTGTTGATGATCTCCGGGCACTGGGAAGCACGTCGATTCCTGGTCTCATCCTCTGCCCGCCCGCCGATGGTCTATGACTATGGCGGCTTTCCCGAGCACACGTATCGCATCCGCTACGACGCACCGGGCGATCCCGCACTGGCAGGAAGAGTGCGCGATCTCCTGGAGCGCGGTGGCTTAGCCGCCGACCTCGATCCGCAACGCGGCTTCGACCATGGCACGTTCAGCCTGATGCAGACGATGTACCCGGAAGCAACGCTGCCGGTGGTGCAGCTCGCACTCCGATCGGATTTCGATCCTGCTGCGCACCTCCAAGCCGGCGAGTTGCTCGCGCCGCTGCGCAACGAAGGCATCGTGATCGTCGGCAGCGGCTTCAGCTTTCACGACACGGCGGCGATGCGCAGCGGCAGGGGCGGCTCCGCTTCGGCGACGTTCGACCGCTGGCTCGGCGATACGCTGGTCGATGCCGCGCCCGATGAGCGGCGCAGGCGCCTTATCGAGTGGACCCGCGCGCCCTCGGCTCGCGCGGCGCACCCGCGTGAAGACCACCTCCTGCCGCTGATGGTTGCCCTCGGCGCAGCCGGCCATGACGCAGGAACGCGCATCTACCATCAGACCGACTTCATGGGCGCGATCACCGCATCGAGCTTTCGATTCGGTCTGCCCGTCGCACAGCCGAATAGTGAGATCGCGGCCGCCTGATCGCACCTCTCGCACTTAGTCCCTCTCAATCGTGAAACTGAGGACGGTATGACCGCCAAGCCCCGCATCGCCCTTGTCATCGGCTCCATCAGGCCGACCCGCTTTGCCGACAAACCTGCGCAATGGATGTTGAAGCAGGCGCAAGCCCGCAACGACATGGACGTCGAGTGGGTCGACCTGCGCGACCACCCGCTGCCATTCTTCGCCGAGGCCGCCTCCAACCTCCACGTGCCCAGCAAGGATCCCGAGGCGCTCCGCTGGCAGGCGCGGATCGCCGGGTTCGACGGCTTCATCTTCGTGGTGGCCGAGTACAACCATTCGATCACCGGCGGGCTCAAGAATGCACTCGATCAAGCGTACAAGGAGTGGAATCGCAAGCCGTTCACCGCCATCGCCTACGGTGGCGCGGGGGGCACGCGTGCGTTGGAGCACCTGCGCGGCATCGCCGTCGAACTCCAGATGGTCTCCACCCGTTCGGCCGTCCATATCGGCGGCAGCGACTTCATGAAGGTGCTTCCGATGGGCGGCAACCAGCCGATCGAGGAGATCGAGCAGGCGCTGTTGCCCGCCGCCAAGAACGCACTCGACGAACTGAGCTGGTGGGCCGGCGCCACCATGGCGGCGCGCTCGGCCACCACCTGACCGGCCGCGTGGCATCCGGCATCAATCGGCCAGCCGGATGCAGGATGCCAAGGTCGCCATTCGTCACTCAGTGAACGAATCCGCGCTCCACCAGCCAGCGCCGGAACATGCCGGGCCACTCTTCCTCGTCCGGAATGCCAGTAGCCAGGCCAGCGCCATGGACGCCGTGGGGAAAGAGATGGACCTCCGCAGATATTCCTGCCTCGCGTAAAGCCCGGGCAAACATCACGCTATTCTCGGCGCTGATCTGCTTGTCGTCCATGCTCTCGAAGAGGAATACCGGCGATAGCCCGGGCGGGACGTTTAGCTGGGCGGAGAGGTATGGCTCCAGTCGAGCCTTCTCGCGACCGTCGTATCCATCCAGCAAATGTTTGAGCGAGTTCGGCGACGCGTACTGGTCCGGCAACATGGAAATGACCGGATAGCCCAAGCCAAGGAAATTTGGGTTGGCATTGACTGAGTCGATGCCGTCTCGTGTGGGCAAGTCAAAGTCTGATGCGGCGTGCAGAGCAACCGTAGCGGCGAGATGCCCGCCCGCAGAGAAGCCAAATAGGCCGATCTTCGACGGGTCAATGCCGAACTGAGACGAACGGTGTCGCACGAGCTTTAATGCTCTCTGCGCATCCCACATGGGGACCGGGTAGTGGTAAGTGCCATCTCTTTGAACCAATCGGTAGTAAAGAACGAAGGCGGTCACTCCCAACTCTCGGGAGAAATAGTCCGCGACGGGCTCCTGTTCTTTGCGATCACTCAGACGATCGTAGCCCCCGCCCGGAATAACGATGATGGCGACGTGCGCGGAGTTCTCCGAGGTTCGTCCGGGAAAGATTCTGAGAAAGGGAATATCCCGGCATGGGTCATTGCCTGCGGCGCCGGGGGCGACTCCATCCCACAGCCTGATCTCGTTGGAGTCATGAGGATCGTAGCAATTTTCTTCAGACCGACTTTTGGTATCGGTCGCTTCGTGCTGATGCGTTCTTGCTCGCGTGACATGCGGCCAGCTGGCAACACAAGCGAGCCCGAGAAAGAGAAAGAGAAAGAGAAAGAGAAAGAGAAAGAGAAAGACCTTGGCGATCATCCGACGTATACGCAAGGTGTTCATGGAATCTTTAGGCCAGTAGCGACGCGGCAAAATGTCTTCGTGCACTAAGGGGAGGCATCTTGGCGCGTCAGTGACATGTTCTTCGATCTGCACGACAGCAACGCCACCAGTCCTTATGCTGGCTTCAGGCGATGTAACGTCTCCGCCGCCACGGTCTTGATCACTTTTCTCACCGCTGCATCGGATTGCGTTGCCGCCATGGAGCGGTAGAACGCACAGCTCGTCATCGTGTAAATCAGGTCGACGGCCTCTCGCGCCGCCGCCGTCTGCTTGAAGCCCATGCGCTTCAGCAGCGCGGTCAGTGCTTGCCGACGCAGTTCGCTTCGGGCCTGCAGGACCTCTCCAAACTCCGCATCAAGTGCGATCGCGTCGTGCAGCCGCCCAAGCGCGGAATCGCCTGCCCAGAAGTCACAGAAGATCTCGATCAGCGCGTCCAGCGCAGCGGCCGGGTCCTTTGCTTCCAACGCAGCAGGAAGGCGAAGCAGTCGTCCGCGCTGCGCGAGCTCGTCCAGCACGGCCTCAAAGAGTCCACGCCGGGAGCCGAACTGGTTGTACACCGTCAAACGGGTGACGCCAGCGGCCTTGGCGACTGCGTCCAAAGAAAACTGAGCGATGTTCTTTTGCCGCAGCAGGTCCGTGGCGGCATCGAGCACCGCTTTGCGCTTTTCGGCCGCGGCCGCGGAACGCAGCGGGCTCAGGTAGGGGCGATTTGACATTGGCGAACTCACTAGCTAATTATATATACACCGTGTATATCCAAACTAAAGGTGAGGTGCGACGGTGCGAGAACTCCTGATGTCGATCATTGCGGTCCACGTCCTTGCAGCGGTGTTCTGGGCGGGGTCCAGCTTCGCTATCGCAAGACTTGGTGGCAGTCCGGTCAGTCGCCTCCGTATTCCGCAACTCACGGCTGGAATCTTAGCAATCGTTTCCGGTGGAGTTCTGTGGCGACTCCTGCATGGAGCAGCGATGGGAGCCGCGGAATCCATTCTTCTTGCCGGGGCAGTCTGTGGCCTGGTGGCCTTCGCCATACAAGCGGGCTTGGCGCTATCCGAGATGAAGTCCAAGCACGCAGGCCCAAAGTCGGAAGCCCGTGCAACCATAGGGCACCGCGCGGCAGCCGCACTTCTTGGCATCACAACTATCAGCATGGCCATCGCGCGGTTTGCGTGATGGACGTTCTCCCTCCTCATTTCATGACAGACCCTGTGCCCGGATTTGACGGGATGGTGCACTGCCGGATTGTGGAGGCGGTCGAACCCGCAAGGCTGGTCTACACCTGGAAGGGCGGGCCCATCGATACCGTCGTGTCATGGACACTGACGCCGCTGGATGGCAACCGCACATTGCTTCGCCTCAAGCAGGACGGCTTTCGACCGGAAGACGAACAGACGCGACAGGTACTCGAGCAGGGCTGGCGTCAGAAGGCGCCGCGTACGCTCTCCCTCGTTGTGGCGAGCCTCATGTAGACGAGCAGGCCTGCCATGGCGAGCAACAACCGTGCACTACAAGCCGGTGCACGACACACGCAAATCGTGTCGGCAATTAACCGTACGTCCAAACGCTTGCGCCATCTCTCATAGCCCGGCTCCCTTGCCAACCTGTGCGAGACATCGCCTATCGGCATCAACCTCGCCGAGCCAGCTTGCCCATGCGATAGGCATGCGGTGACACCCCATGCCACCGCTTGAAAGCGTGGATGAACGCGGCCGTCTCCGAGTAACCCAGGCGGTCGGCGAT
This sequence comes from Dyella sp. BiH032, assembly GCF_031954525.1. NCBI lineage: Bacteria > Pseudomonadati > Pseudomonadota > Gammaproteobacteria > Lysobacterales > Rhodanobacteraceae > Dyella > Dyella sp. BiH032. Next base: position 556,322 of record NZ_CP134867.1, on the reverse strand, counting down.
CTGCTCCAGCGGCAAGCGTTGGATCGTCAGCAGTTGCTCGGCGATCGCCTGCCGCGTTTCGTCGCAAAGCGCGACGAAGCTGGTGCCTTCATCGCTCAGGCGACGGCGCATGGTGCGTTCGGACATGCATAGCGCGAGCGCCACCTGCTTGATCGGCGGCATATTGCGTGGCTGCAGCGCGATGATGTCGCGCACGCGCGCCGCCAAGCCTTCCCGGCGCCGCCAGGTTTCCAGATAACGCTGGCATTGCTCCTCGGCCAGGCGCAACGCGACTGGGTTGGCTCGTTCCAGGGGAAGTTCTACATCCTTGTGCTTGAGTACCAGCAGGCTCCTGCCACGCTCCAGAGGCGTCACGCCGAGCAGCTTCCGGTAGACATCGACCGGTTCCACCACGTGCGCCAGATCGAGGGAACGTGGGGTGACGACGCGCTGCAATAGCTCCCGCGCCAGCGCGAGAATGACGCCGATGGTGCGCTCGACCGCGAAGGCGCGGATATCCGCCGGGATGCGCTCCTCAAGAAAACGGATATGCAAGTCGCGACCGTCACCCTCAGGCGCCACCTGCACCATGGACGCATTGAGGTCGGCATAACGAAGTGCCACGTCGAAGGCGCTGCGGAACGTCGGGCTGCTGATAAAGGCAAAGCCCACCGGAGCGATCCACGTAAAGCGATAGCGCAGGCCGATGCGCAGGCCGACAGCAGGCATGCCATCGGCAAGCCGCAGCAGGTTCCGGATCACGCGGTATTCCTGCTCGAACGACACCGTCGACATGGGATCCTCCAGGCTTCCTTGCTTGACGCCCGAACCGGACAGCAACGCCTTGGGCGGCACGCCCATCTCACCGGCCAGATCCACCAGGATGCCGATTGCATGGATATGCCGTCTCGTACTCGCCGTCATCTGCTGCCGGTGACCTTTTCGCTGGGAGCGCGGATTAGAGGCAATGCCTGCCCAATAAACCATACGTTTGGCCGCACCGGTCAATTATTAGGCCGATCCGATCATTCCGTGGCAGCCGCCGCGCCTCGGACACTAGGCCTGAGCGTACCCCCTGCATCCCGCCGATCGTACGGCGGCGGCCCGCGACTGCGGCGGCCGCTGCCGGAAGCGCGTGCATGGGGGAAAACCTGGGGCCGGCGCGCATGCCAGCCTGGCTTTCTTGAGACGACCAACCACTTTGGGGGACGCGTGACGACGGTAGCCGAGCGATTGGTGCAGACGCTGGAAGCAGCAGGCGTGGAGCACGTATACGGGTTGGTGGGAGATTCGCTCAACGGCATTACCGAGGCACTGAGGGCCGGCAGGCACATCGCCTGGATCCCCGTCCGACATGAAGAGGTAGCCGCGTTTGCCGCCGGCGCCCACGCACAGCTGACCGGGCAGGTGACCGTCTGTGCGGGCAGTTGCGGCCCGGGCAACCTGCACCTGATCAATGGCTTGTACGAGTGCCACCGCAACCGCGTGCCGGTGGTGGCCATCGCCGCGCATATTCCCAGCACGGAGATCGGTTCGGGTTATTTCCAGGAAACCCATCCGCAGGCTCTGTTCAAGGAATGCAGCCACTACGTGGAACTAGTCTCCGATCCGCTGCACGTACCGCGCATCGTGGAGACAGCCATTCGCGAAGCGGTGACCCGCCAAGGCGTGGCCGTGATCGTGCTGTCCGGCGACGTGGCGCTGAAACAAGCCGGACCGCAGCGACCATCTCCGCGACCGGTGCCACGCATGCCTCGCGTATGCGCCGACGAAAAGGACATCGATGAACTCGCCAGCCTGCTGGATACCTCCCAGCGCATCACGCTGCTGTGCGGCGCCGGTTGCGCCGGCGCCCACGATGCGGTGGTGGAGCTGGCCGGCAGGCTCAAGGCGCCGGTAGTACACGCGCTGCGTGGCAAAGAACATGTCGAATGGGACAACCCCTACGACGTCGGCATGACGGGCCTCATCGGCTTTGCTTCCGGCTATCACGCCATGGAAGCCTGCGACACCTTGCTGATGCTCGGCACGGACTTCCCCTACCGTCAGTTCTATCCCTCCAAGGCCCGCATCGCGCAGGTGGATCTGCGCGGCGAGAATCTCGGCCGGCGCTGCCGCCTCGACCTGGGGGTGATCGGCGATGTGCAGGACGTGCTACCGCGCCTCCTCGCCAAAGTGCAGGCCAAGCGCGACGACACGCACCTGACCCAGGCCATACGCCACTACCGCGCCAGCCGGCAGTCCCTGGACGATCTGGCCAACCGGCATTCCAGCCATCGGCCGATCCATCCCCAGCTGGTCGCGGCGTGGATCAGCGAGCTGGCCGACGACGATGCGATCTTCACCTGCGACGTGGGCGAGCCCACGGTGTGGGCCGCCCGCTACCTGAGAATGAATGGGCGACGGCGCCTGCTCGGTTCCTTCCTGCATGGCTCGATGGCCAATGCCATGCCGCAAGCGATCGGTGCGCAGGTCGCCTTTCCCGCACGGCAGGTCGTATCGCTCTCCGGCGACGGTGGCTTCAGCATGCTCATGGGCGACCTGCTGACCATCCGCCAGCTCGGACTGCCGATCAAGATCGTCGTCTTCAACAACGGCCTGCTCGGTTTCGTAGACATCGAGATGAAAGCGGCCGGATTCCTACCGACCGGCACGCGGCTGGACAACCCCGATTTCGCCCGCATGGCGCAATCCATGGGCATGTTTGGCATCCGCGTGGAGGAGCCCTCCGCGCTGAAGGAGGCATTGACCACGGCGCTCGCCTACCAAGGCCCGGCCGTGATCGACGTGGTGACGGACCGGCAAGAACTGGTGATGCCGCCGAAGATACGCGCCGAGCAGGCCAAGGGCTTCAGCCTGTGGATGCTCAAGGCGGTGCTCAGCGGCCATGCCGACGAAATCCTGGACGTGGCCGGCGGCGCGTTCGATCGCTGACCGCTTTCGCTTCCTTCCCTGCATGACCCGATGGGCGGCGCCCGCGCCGCCTGCTTCCCGACTCCCCGAGGAGCCGCTCCATGTCCGTTCCCCATAGTCCGCTGGCCACGAACGACCGGATCCGCCGCGCGTTCGCCATCGCCTGGGTCGCCGCGCTGGCCTTCTACTTTCTCGAATACGCGGTGCGTTCGGCACCGGCGGTAATGATCCCGGAGCTCGCCGACACGTTCCACGTATCCGCACTCGGCGTAAGCGGCATTCTCGGCACCTACTACTACACCTACTCGGTGACGAGCCTGGTGGCCGGCTGGCTGCTCGACCGGCTGGGCGCGAAGTACGTGGTGCCGGCGGGCATGGCGGTACTGGGTGCCGGTTGCCTGTTGTTCGTGATGCCCTGGGCCGTGGTGGGCGACCTGGCGCGCATGCTGCAAGGCGCCGGCTCGGCCTTCGCCTTCACCGGCGCGGTCTACCTCGCCTCGCATGCGTTTTCCGCAGGAAGGCTGGCCACGGCGATCGGCGTGACGCAATGTCTGGGGATGCTTGGCGGCACCGCCGGCCAGATGGCCGTGGGGCCGCTCATCCATGGCTGGATATCGGTTTCCGCCTTTTGGTTCGGATCAGGGCTGGTGGTGCTGCTGGTCGGTCTCGTCCTGCTCATGATCACCCCTGCGGAAGCTTCGCCGACGGCCCCTCGCGGCCACGGCGCGTTGAGCACATACAAGACCGTGTTCGCCAATCCGCAGTCGTACCTTTGCGGCGCCATTGCAGGCCTGCTGTTCGCGCCGACCACCATCGGCGACATGATCTGGGGCGTGCGGTTCTTGCAGGCCGACCGCGCCTTCTCGTATGGCAGCGCCGTACTGGCTGTGTCGATGGTGCCGCTGGGCTGGGTGTTCGGCTGTCCGTTGCTCGGCTGGCTGACCGATCGCCTGGGAAGACGCAAGCCGGTCCTGGCCGGCGGCGCGCTGGTGATGCTCGCCAGCTGTCTGCAGCTGGTATTCGCGCCCGGGGCGGCAACTGCTTGGGCGACGCTGCTGTTGTTCGGCGTGGGCTCGGGCGCGGCGATGATTCCGTACACGGTCATCAAGGAAGCCAATCCGGACGAGGTCAAGGGCAGCGCAACCGGCGCGATCAATTTCCTTACCTTCGGCGTGACTGCGGCGATCGGGCCGATGTTCGCGCGGCGGCACGGCGCCGGCCTGGGCGATGGGGTGGCGGATGCGGCAGCGCATTTCCGCGAAGCGGGCCTGTTCTGGGCCGGTGCCATCGCGGCGGCACTGCTGCTGACCGCCTTGCTCAAGGAGACCGGCGCACATGCGCGGCGCTGATTGGCATTCGGCCAGTCCGCGAGGCGCGCGGCGAGATCGCAGCACACGCATCGCCGCGGGCGGCTCGTCCGCGCTCGCCCTCTCAGGTTGCGCGCACGGCGGCGCGCCCGCGTTCGTCTTCTTCGGCGCCTACGTCCCTGCCTGGATGCTGTGTGCGCTGGCCGGCATCGTGGTCGCGCTGTTGGCGCGAGCGGCCATGCTTGCCGGAGGGCCGGCGCAGGCGCTGCCGTACCCGCTGTGGTTCTGCGCCGGGTGCGGATGGATGGCTGGGCTCGCCGTCTGGTGGCTGGGTTTTGCGCGATGACGATGCGCAAGGGTGGCGTGCGGCGGCATGGCCGTCTGGGGCGCGGCATCGTGGCCGTAGTGGTGCTGGCCGCCATCGCGATGGCGATATCGATGGGTTACCGCCGGGCGCGGCTGCCTGCAACGGACGACGCCACCATCGACGCCGACATCGTCCATGTCGCGGCGGCCGTCGGCGGACGCATCGTGGACATTCCGGTCGCTGAGAACGACCAGGTGGCGCAGGGGCAACTGCTGTTCCAGATCGACCCAGAGCCCTACCGCTTGGCCGTGGCCCAGGCACAGGCCGAACTGGAATTGGCGCAGGCCACGCTGGAAACGCAGCGGCGGGTACTGTCCACACAACGCTCCGCCGCCGACATTGCGCGCGAGCAGACGCGCCGCGCAGCCACCCATCTCCAGTTGGCGGATCGCACAGTGGAGCGCATGCGCCCCCTGACCGCCAGCGGCTACCTGCCGGTGCAGCAGTTCGATCAGGCGCAGACCACCCGTCACGATGCCGCCACATCGCTGTCGCAGGCGCAGGAGCAGCAGGCCGCCGCCGAACGTGCGATCGATACCGAGGCCGGCGCCCTGGCGGCGGTCCACGCGCGGCAGGCGGCGCTGGCCATCGCGCAACGGGCCTTGGCGGATACCACCGTACGCGCGCCGCGCGCCGGGCGGGTCGTCGGACTCACCGTGACGCCCGGCGAGATGGTGCTTCCTTCACAATCGCTGTTCACCCTCGTGGTGACCGACGAATGGTTCGCCGTGGCTAATTTCCGCGAGTACGACCTGGACGCCATCCAGGTGGGCGATTGCGCCACGGTCTATTCGATGATCGATCGCTCCCGGCCGATTCGCGCGGTCGTGCAGGGGCTTGGCGCCGGGGTGCTGGACCAGGAGCGGATCAACCTTCCACGCGGGGTTCCCTACGTCGAGCGGTCGGTCAACTGGGTGCGCGTGGCGCAACGCTTTCCTGTACGCGTGGCGCTCCACGATCCGCCCGCATCGTTGATGCGCCTGGGCGCCAGCGCGGTGGTGGAGGTGAAGCGTGGCGCGGCTTGCCGATAAGACCCGGCGTGCCTGTCGTATCGCGTGGTTGCTCCTGTTCACGGCCACGCCGGGACGGTGGGAGTTTGCGTTGCGGCAAGCCGCGATCTGCGCGGCGGTCACCTGGGTCGTGCAGTATTACCAGACGCCGGAGGCCGCGCTCACCGCTTACGTCGTGTTCTTTCTGAACGCGAGCGACCGCGCTACCAGCGTGGTGACGAACATCGCGCTGACGCTGGTACTGACCCTGGTCATCGCACTGGTGGTGATCGTGGCGATGCTGGTGATCGACGATCCCATGGTGCGGGTAGCGAGCATGGCGACGATTTCGTTCGGCTTGCTGTTCCTCGCCTCGGCCAGCCGACTCAGCCCCATCGCTGCCACCCTCGCGCTCATCGTCGGCTATGCGCTCGGCCTGCTGGGCGACGTGCCCGGGGGTGAAACGGCGACGCGCGCGCTGCTCTATGCATGGCTGTTCGTCGGTATCCCCGCCGGGGTGTCGTTGGTGGTCAACCTGCTGGCCGCGCCATCGCCGCGCCGCTTGATCGAGCGCGAACTGGCCGCGCGGCTGCGCCTGTGCGCGGCAATGCTGCGCTGCCCCGATGCTGGTACGCGCGCACGTTTCGCCGCCGCGCTGGCTCAACTTCCTGGCAAGCCGCCGGCCTGGGTGAAGATGGCCGCGCTCGAACGAACGTCGCCGGCCGCCGTCGTACGCGCGCTCGACTGGGCGTGTACGTCGAGCATCACGCTCATGCTGTGCGTGGACGTGCTGTGCCGCCGCGGCGAATCCTTTCCGCCAGCACGCGCTGCCGCAGTCGCACGCACGCTCGACGACATGGCGAGCATCTTCGGCGAAGGCGGTTACCCGTTGGACGTCGTGCCGCCTCCCGGCGATGGGCCGTCGCCTGCCCAGGCAGCAGCCTGGGACGAACTCGATGCCGTGATCGCAAGGTTCGCGGAGCCGGCGGCATGCCCTCCCGCCGAACGTGCGCCGCCGCGTCGCGGCGGCTTCTTTCGGCCCGATGCATGCTCCAACCCCACACACGTCCGGTACGCCCTCAAGACCACCGCGGCCGCCATGGCCTGTTATGTGCTCTATCAGCTGCTGGACTGGCCGGGCATCCATACCTGCTTTCTCACCTGCTACATCGTGGCGCTGCCCACCGCGGCCGAAACCGTGGAGAAGCTGGCCTTGCGTATCGCCGGCTGCCTTGCCGGCGCCGCCGCCGGTATCGCCGCCATGGTGTTCGTGCTGCCGTTGACGACCTCGGTCGAAGGGCTGATAGCCATCGTCTTCGCCGGAGCGTTCGCTTCCGCGTGGATCGCCGGTGGCGGGCCGAAGATCGCCTATGCCGGCTTCCAGGTGGCCTTCGCTTTCTTTCTTTGCGTGATGCAGGGTGCCGCGCCGGCATTCGACCTTACGGTCGCGCGCGATCGCGTGATCGGCATCGTGCTGGGCAACCTCGTGACCTATCTGGTGTTCACTCGCGTGTGGCCGGTCAGCGTGGCCGCGCGCATCGATCCGGCCATCGCTGCGCTGCTGCGCCAACTGAGCCAGATGACCATCGCCGCCTCAGCGGCGGGAGGCCGCCGTGCCGCTGCCATGGTCCTCGCAGCCGGCGCGTCGCTTGCCCGCGACTTGGATCTGGCGCGATACGAACCGCCTCAACTGCGCCCTTCGGCACATTGGCTGCGGCAACGGCGGGCTCTGGTCCGGCAGGCGCGGGCAGCGGTCGGACCGCTGCTGATCGCCGCCGAGCGAGGCCCCCGCCCAGGCGTGCCGTTCGCCCGGCGCCTGGACCGGATGGCACGCGCGATGGGCGGCGGCGCTTATGAGGCAGCGCCGGAAGCGGTACGCGTCGAGGATGCCGCCTGGTCTGCCGGTGACCAGGCGCTGTGCGCGATCGAACAGCGCATCCCGCGCAACGGGAAGATGGATGAGAAGCGCACCGATGAAGCGGGTTGAACGAATACTGACGGCCCTGGCGACCCTGGCCCTGTCGGCCTGCGCCACCTCCGGCCTGGAGATGGCACCGCCGGCGCCCGATCGCCCCTGGTCGCCCAAGGTCAGCGCCGGGGGCGAGATCGTGGCGGGCACGCCGGACACCCAGGACAGCTCCCGCTACGTACTGCCGGCTAACCGCGCCCTCGCCACGAGGCCGCCGGCCGTTACCGATCAAGCCAAGGTCTACACCCTGCCGACTTTGATCGACCTGGCCGAATCGACTCAGCCCACCACGCGCATCGCCTGGAACGAAGCGCGCCGTGCCGCGCTGGCCGCAGGCATCGCGGAGAGCGCCTACCTGCCGCAGATCACGGCCAGCGCCCTGGCTGGACGGCAGAACAGCCACGGCCACGCGACCGCCGATGGTATCGGTATCGGCAGCCGCGGCTCGGCAAGCGGCACGCTGTCGGCACTTTCCGTGCAGTGGCTGTTGTTCGATTTCGGCGAGCGCACGGCGGTGGTCGATGCGGCGAAGCAGGCTTCGGCGATATCCAACATCGCTTTCACTGCCGCGCATCAGCAGATCATCCACGCCGTCAGCGCAGCCTTCTACGCGCATGCCGCCGCGCGCGGGCGCCAGCGCACGTCGCTGCAATCGGTGCAGAACGCACGCCAGGTGGAAGACGCGGCTCAGGCCCGCTACCGGCAAGGCCTCGGCACGGTAGTGGAACTGGCCCAGGCACGCCAGGCCACCGCGGCCGCCGAGCTGGCGCAGGTGAACGCCGATGGCAGCGAACGCGATGCGTATCTCGCGCTGATGAACGCGGTAGGCCTGCCGCCGCTGGACGAGATTCATCTCGCCGATGTCTCGGCGCGCCCTCTTCCATCGGAGCTACGCGATTCTTTGGATGACAGGATCGCAAGCGCACTATCGCGAAGGCCGGACGTACTGAGCGCCTACGCTGCCACCAAGGCCAGCGCGGCGAAGATACGTGCGGCGCGCGCCGAGTTCATGCCCAAGGTCTTCCTGTCCGCCGTGGGCGCCTATGGCCGCGGCGATCTGAGCGTGAACACCTTGCCGTCGGCAGGGCCGCAGCCGCCGGCGGTGAATACGAGCGGCCACCGCTTCAACAGCAGCGTGTTCCTTGGCGTGTCGGTCCCCCTGTACGACGGCGGCACGCGTTCGGCCATGCTGGCCCGCGCCCGCGCGGAAGCCGACAGCGCCGACGTGACGCTGAACAAAGTGCGCGACGAAGCCGTGCGCCAGGTGGTCGCCGCAGAGAATGCGCTACGCACCGCGCTGGCGGCCCACGACGCCGCCGGGAAACTGGTCCAAGCGGCACAGACCACGTTCGATGCGGCCCTTGCGGCTTATCGCAAAGGGCTGGGTTCCATCACCGAGGTGTCATTGGCGGAGAACCAGCTGTTGCTGGCCCGCAACGCGCTTGGCGACGCCCACAGCGCCGCGCTGACCGCTGCCGCCACCCTGGCACTGGCGACCGGCGAACTGGGCGGCCCTCCGCCATAGGCAAGAGCTACACTGCGACGACCATCAACCGGGGGGCACGCGATGGATGCTTCATACATATCCGCGTTTGCGGGCCTGACTGGCGCGGCGATCGGCGGCCTCACCTCCTTCGCCACCTCATGGCTCACCCAGCAATACCAGCTGACGGACAAAAACCGCCAGGCCGAATGGAGCAAGCGGGAGCAGCTCTTCAGCGCGTTTATCGTGGAAGCGTCCAAGCGCTACGGCGACGCGTTGAGCCATGAAAAAGACGACGTGGGCGACCTGGTACGGCTATACGCCCTGGTGGGGCGCATCCGGCTCGTCGCCTCGCGGGAGGTGGTGACCGAAGCGGAGAAAGCCATGAATCTGGTGATCCAGGCCTATCTGGCACCCAACCGCAGCCTGCACGAGCTGAAGGAGCTGGTGGATCAGGGCGGAGTGCAGTTTCTGATGGCGTTTGGGGAGGCTTGCCGGGTCGAGCTTGAGTGGCTGGCGCCCAGGCACAAGTATGCCCATCAGGTAGGGCGCTGATGCTTTAAGGCAGTTTGTGCGGGCGCCAGAGGGGCTGATGGAAGGATTTCGTCGGTTAGTTCATCCACACCTCATGGTGGCCAAACTATGCGAGGCGGGGGCGGCCAAACTCTGTGAGATCGCGCAGGCTATGCAATCTTCCAAGGAGTGACTGTCTTGGAAAACTTGCCGTTTACACACATGGCTACGATGGCAGCTCGCGCACGGTGGATAGCTAACTCAAAGCCTGCGCCCCGTTAGAAGCGGAAGTACGCTTTCAATCTCCGCACGAAACTAACGCTGCACTGGCGTTACCAGAAGGGGACTTCTAAAACGATGTAATTTGCACACTTGGCCAACTTGGTCGGCCCGCAATGCACGAACTGCATCTACCAAGGCACCCATCATGACGACAGCCTCAAAGGGAATGCGGCAGCGCCCCGCCTGGTATGTCTGGGTCTACTTTGCACTCGTGGCGCTGCTCGCATTTGGCGGCACCTTCCTGTCCATGGTGCTGACGAGCCGTGACACGGATCCAAGCCTTACCTGGCTGCTCAAGTGCGTGCTGGTGATGCTGTTCGTCGTGATGCTTACCACTTTCTACCTCCGCCGCGATCGCCTCTCCTGGTCACGTTATGGGGTATCCGCCCAACCGCGAGTGTTGGCGTACGCATTGGCGGGCTTTGCGGGCGGGCTACTGCTGGCCTTGGGCTGGGCGGGCATCGTCAGGTACTGGGCGCCTTTTCATTGGCAAGCGAATCCCACGTTGCGCTGGGACGTATTGATATCGGGAACCGTGGCCTCATTGACCATCGGCGTCGCGGAAGAAGTGGGTTATCGCAGCTACGGCATGGAGCGGCTTTACCAGGCTTATGGCGCTGCAGCGGCGGTAGTACTACCTACGCTCATCTTTGTAGCGGCGCATCTTGCCGGCGGCATGGCTTGGCTTCCCGGCTTGCTGGTGGTCGGTTCCGGTGGACTGCTCTATGCCTGTTTGATGTTGGCCACCCGAAGCCTGCCCTTCGTCGCCGCGTTTCATATCGCCAACAACCTGGCTCAGGACGCGCTGCTGCGCACGAGCGAAGGTTCGCTTTGGCAACCGGTATTCAGAGACCCGGCGCAAGCCCCTTCGAATGGTTTGCCCATCTGGTTATCCATGGCGGCACTGAACCTGGCAGTGGCAGCCTATGCGTGGCGACACCGCGCGCGATTCCGCCTGCCATTTCTACCCCCGAGCGACTAAGCTCATCGCCGGTAACACCAAGCGTCACGTTCGCAGCAGCAGGCAACACCCTGTTTCCATGTCACCAAGGAGGAGATATGCGCAGATTCGCCTTGATGCTTTTGGTATTCGCCTTCGGCGCCACCACGGGCTGTGCGGCCGTCAACCCCGAACAACAACGCGCCGCCGACCAGGCCAAATGCGCCGGCTACGGCTATCAACCCGGAACCGACCAGTTCGCCAACTGCATGATGAAGATCGACATACGGCGGGAGAACCGGGCCGACGCGCAGGCGCAGAACGATGCGGACATGAAAGCGCGGAGCATCCGGCGCAACGGCGATACACGGTTCCCCGTGTGCAGCGCATCCATGATGGACGCGAACCTGGATACGGAGAACAACGCTTGGTACGGACCGAATTGCCGGGAGAAGTAGGCCGGTCTTCGGTTGCGTGACATTCGCCCTGGATGCGACCGCGAAACGCTCCATTCCGCACGATGGATAACCGGAGGTAGCGGTGTCAGCTACCTCCGGCCCTATCCGTCGATCTGCGGTGTCTCATCCTCAACCTGCCCGCTCCACCACCTTCCGGTCGAAGTAAGAAATCTTGTTGGCGATTCGCCACTCGTCGCCCACCTTGAGCAACAGGAAGTAATCGGTGATCACCAAGGCGCCATAGTTGAGCGTCACCCGTGCCGTGCCCGCATTGCCCGAGGCATCCACGAAGTCGATGCTCCGCACGCGCGAAGCCTCATCCGCCGCGACCTTGCCTTTGAAGAGCGCACAGAACTCATCCAGCGATAGCGAGGTGAACTTGCCGTCGCGTACGCTCTCGATGTGCGCACTCGGTAAGAAGGCTTGGCGCATGTGCGATGCGTCGCCCGTCGCCTGTCCGCGAAAATAATGCTGGATCGCCTGCTTCATGCCTTCCTGCGCGGCGGGGTCCTGCTGCGTCGCGGGACTTGGCCTGGGTATATCGGCGGGGAATGCCTGGACACCGGTCGCCAAGATGATGAGGATGCCTGCGAGCCGGGTGCGGAATCGTTGCGGGTTCATGGCGCGTCTCCGTGGAAAACCGACCGCAGGATCGCGGGCATGACGTTACCGGACAATGGCCTCCACCGCGGATTTCACTCGTTTCGGCGCAATCCGTGCGCGGTGCGGCACCTCATTTGAACAGCGCAAGCCGGTCACGATAGCTGCGCGACAATTTCAGCTCCTGCCCGCAGTCCAGCGTCAGGAAATATTCGCCGTTGAGATGCGGCCGCAGCGCGACCACCCGCGCCGCGTTGACCATTGTCGATCGGTGGATGCGCGGGAAGTGCGTCGGTTCCAGGCGTTTTTCCAGCTGCCTCAAGGTGGCGCGCAATACGTGGGTGTCGTGGTCGGTATGGATGCAGAGGTAATCGCCGGCGGCATCCACCCAGCGAATGCTCGCGGGCGGCAGACGCAGCGTGCGTGCGCCATCGCGGATGGCCAACGGCGCATCCGGATCGTGCAACGCCCGTGCGCCTTCGGCCCTCAGCGCTTCGTCCAGGCTTAGCGCCGGACGTCCGCTCAGCGCGCCGAGCAAGCCGAGCAGCTTGGCGCGATGCGCGCTGGCCTCCCGGCGATCCAGCGTTTCCCGCACCCGGAACAGGGCCTGGTGCAGGCGGCTGTCATCCACGGGCTTCAGCAAGTAGTCCACCGCGTTGGCTTCGAAGGCGTGAAGCGCGTATTGGTCGTATGCGGTGACGAAAACCACCAGCGGCATTTGCTGTGCCGGAATCGCGCGCAGGGTCGCGAAACCGTCGAGTCCGGGCATCTGCACGTCGAGGAACAACAGATCCGGCGCGTGTTCCGTCACCGCGCGCACCGTCGCCGCGCCATCGCCAACCTGGCCGACGATGTGGATATCCGGTTCGCCGGCCAGGCGCAGCTCCAGCCCACGGCGGGCCAGGGGCTCGTCGTCGGCGAGCAGCGTGCGGATCGGTCTGGTCCTCGGCGTACTCATTCGCGTGAAGCTCCGACGGCTTCGAAAGGCAAGGTCATCGTCACCGCCAAGCCGCCCTCGTCGCGGTTGCGCAGCTCGAAGCTCTGCTGCGCCCCATAGAGCACACGCAATCGGTCGCGCGTATTGGCCAGGCCGACCCGGTTGCCGCGCGGCGCGCTGTCCGGCGGCACGCCTTGCCCTTCGAGCGCCGGCCAACCGGGGCCATCGTCGATCACCGCCAGTTTCAGGCGGTCACCCTCGCGCGTGGCATGCAGGCCGATCGTGCCGCCCTCCACACGCTTCGCCACCGCGTACTTGATGGCGTTCTCCACCAACGGCTGCAGCAGCAGGCTTGGCAGCAATGCCGACCAGCAGGCGGGATCGACGTGCACATGCACCCGCAGGCGTTCGGCGAAACGGGTCTTTTCGATCTCCAGATACAGGCCGATCGCATCCAGCTCCTGCTTCAACGTCACCCGCTGCATGGGGTCCGCGTCGAGCGAATGGCGAAGGAAGGCGCTCAACCCCTGCACCATCCGGTTGGCGGTGGCGTTGTCGCGGTCCAGCACCAAGGTAGAGATCGCGTTGAGGGTGTTGAACAGGAAGTGCGGGTTCAGTTGATAGCGCAGCATCTTCAGCTGCGCCTGATGCGCCATGGCAGTGGCCGCCAGTGCCGCCTCGGTCTGCATGCGCAGTTTCCGCCAGGTGGTCATCACCAGATAGAGACTGGCCCAGCCGCCCACCACGTAGAGCTGGCTGATCACGTAGGTGAAGAAGCCGAAGCGCGTGAAGGGCAGGCACTGGCGGCACCATTCCAGGTCGGTCACCAGCTTGTAGGTGAGCCCCATCGCCGCGGCGATCAGCAGCACCGGCACGATCATCAGCCACGCCACCCGCGCTGGCGGCCGGTCGCCGCAGGCGCGCAGCAGATAGCGCAAGCCCAGCGTGCCGAAAAAACCGGCCATGGCCACCGCGAGCAGCACGGTCCAGTACTCGGCCGGCTTGCCGTTGGCGAGTGCGGAAAAGTAGTTGACCAGGAACACGCCGCCCCAGCCGCCCGTCTGCAGCCACCAGAACAGCGCGTGGGTCGACCGCTCCGGCGGCGGCTCGCCGAGCGCGGCAGGCGGCGCCGCTTGGCGGGTGGCAATGGGGTCAGGCGTCATGGCGTCGTCAGTACGGGCTGGGGACAGCATAGACGGCGCACGGCGATCGTTCGGCCGATGCGCTTCGCTTCGGCGCGCGCGGAGCACGCCTCAGCGCAAACGCGCGGGCGGACGCCGCGGCGGCCGCTAGCCTCATCGACGACACGGGCATGCCCCTCCTTCCTCGACGCGCGTCCGGCACGGATCGCGAAGCACCATACCAAAGGAGTCGCCGATGCTGTTCGCACTGATGCTGGCCGCAAGCGTGGCCACGGCCAAGGTGGATGCGGTGCCTGTGGCCACGGGGCTCAAGCGCCCCTGGTCGATGGCCTTCCTGCCGCAAGGGGATTTCCTGGTCAGCGAGAAGGAAGGCGGCCTGGTGCGCATCGGGCCGGATGGCACGAAGCACCCCATCGCCGGCATGCCCGATGACCTGGAGAACGCCGCACAGGGACGCGGCGACAACGCCGGCCTGTTCGACGTGGTGCTGCATCCGGATTTCACGAGCAACCGGCGCCTCTACTTCGCCTATACCGCGCGCGGCGCCGGCGGCACCACCACACGGCTAGCCACCGCGCGCCTGCTCGACGACCGCCTCGCCGACGTGCGCCCCTTGTTCGATGCCACGCCCTATTCGGACGAACGCTTCCACTACGGCGGCGGACTGCTGATCGACCGACAGCGCCGTCTCTACTTCACTGTCGGCGAGCGGCACTTCCGCGAAAGCAGCAACCCGCCGTTGCCGGTCTCGCAGGACCCCACCGACACGCGCGGCAAGGTCTACCGCTTCACCCTGGACGGCAAACCCGCGCCCGGCAATCCCGGCTTCGGCGCGGGCGCCGTGCCTGGGCTCTACGCCCTCGGCATCCGCAACGCGCAAGGCCTGGCGCAGGGCGCGGACGGGCGCATCTGGATGTCCGATCACGGCCCGACGCGCGGCGACGAGATCAACCTGCTGAAGCCGGGCGCCAACTACGGTTGGCCCGTGCGCACCGCTGGCCGCCACCGCGATGCCAACTACCTGCCGCAAACGCTGCCCGGCGCGGTCTACACGGCGCCGGCCTGGACCTGGACGGACCGCACGATCGCGCCCGCCGGCCTGGTGGTCTATCGCGGTTCTCAGTTCCCCGCATGGCGTGGCGATCTGCTGCTCGCCGGGCTGGGCACCGGCAGCCTGCTACGGCTGGACGTGCAGGGCGACCGCGTGGTGGGTGAGGAGGAACTGCTCAGCGGTGTCCGCCTGCGCAACGTCAAGCAGGCACCGGACGGCACGCTCTACGTGCTCACCGACGAGTCGGAAGGCCGCCTGCTGCGGCTGGAGCGGCGGCCATGACCGGCATGAAGCGGCCAGACACAGGCCGGCCTGGCCTATCGCTTTGGGTGGCATGCATCGGCTTCGGCCAGCGGCACGCCGGCATGAGCCATCCCACTGAGGCCAACCGTTACACCCGAAAACAGAGCGTCCAACGGAGGCAAGAGTCTCGCCTGACTCATGCGTTCCAAGACTCCCCGTCAATGCCTCACCCGTTCAAATAACCCCACACCTTCGAAATCACCACCGACCCTTCCCCCACCGCCGACGCCACCCGCTTCACCGACCCGGCTCGTACGTCACCCACCGCAAAGATGCCCGGTTGCGACGTCGCATACGGTGAGTCCGCGCCCGCCGCTTCCCCGGTCTCGACGAAGCCCTGCGCATCCAGCTTGACCAGGCCCGACAACCACGACGTGTTCGGCGCCGCGCCCACCATGACGAACAGCGCGCACGCCGGCACCGTCACATCCTCGCCACGTTCGCTGTAATGCACCGTCACGGCATCCAGCCGCTCGCCGCCATGCAGCGCGCGCACCGAAGCGCCGTAGTCGATGGTGATCTTCGGGTCCGCTGCCAACCGGCTGGACAGGTAGTTCGACATGGACGATGCCAGCGAGTGGCCGCGCACCAGCAGGCGCACGTGGCTGGCCGCGCGGCTCAGGAACATGGCGGCCTGGCCTGCGGAGTTGCCGCCGCCGACGATCAGCGCTTCGCCGTTCTTGCAATGGCGCGCCTCGTTCTCTGTGGCGGCGTAGTACACCCCGGAGCCCTCGAACTCCTCCATGCGGTCGATCGGCAACCGCCGGTACTGCACGCCCGTCGCCACCACAATGGCGCCGGCCAGGATGCGCTGGCCGTTGTCCAGCGTGGCGCAGAACTTGCCATCGTCGCGCCGCTCCACGCTCGCCACCCGGCGCGGCATGATGAAGCGCGTGCCGAACTTCATCGCCTGCACCTCGCCGCGCCACACCAGGTCGGCGCCGGAGATGCCGGTGGGAAAGCCCATGTAGTTCTCGATGCGGCTGGAGGTGCCGGCCTGGCCGCCGATGGCCATGTCCTCCACCACCATCGCGCTCAGGCCCTCGGCCCCTGCATACACGCCCGCCGCCACGCCCGCGGGGCCGCCGCCCACGATCAGCACGTCCACCGGCTCCTCGTCGGCCAAGTCGAAATTGAGGCCGAAGAACCGGGCCACCGCGTCGGGCGTCGGTTCGGTCATGACGTGGTTGCGGCCGAAGATCACCACCGGCCGATCCGCGGTGGTCCCGCAGCTGATGGCGACCTGGTGCGCCTCCGCGCTGCCGATGGCCAGGGAGACGTACGGCACGCGGTTGCGGCTGGCGAATTCGCCGATCCGCTGCAGGTTCCGGTCCGCGTCCTCGCCGATCAGCACCAGCGTGCCGTCGCGCGCATCCAGCTGGCGGCGCCGGCGCGCCGAGAACACGGTGATGATGATGTCCGACATCTCCGGTATCTCGGACATCAGCCGCAGCATGGCCGGGCGCGGCACTTCCAGCACGCGCGTGTCCTTCGCTGCCCGCATGGGCAAGGACCACGTGCCGCCATTGAGGAACGCGATCTCCCCCATGAACTGCGTCGGCCCCAGGGTCGAAGGCACCAGCCGCTCCCCCGTAAAGGCATTCACAACCTCGATCTCCCCCTCGTCGACATAGACGAACCGGTCGATCGGGTCGCCCGGCTGCACCAGAAAGGTGCCCGCCGGATAGTGGGCCTCGGACCCGACGGCGCGCATGGCGGCGACGTGGGCGGCGTCCAGGGGGACGCGTTGCATTTCGCGGAGGTCGCGGCCGATGGTTTCCACTTGGGGCTCCGGTGTGGGTCTGGTGGGTATGGCGCTATCCCATACGGGAAGAGGGAACTTGTCCACTGTGGCGATGAGCCTATGACAACCACGCGCCCCGGCTGCCGCCTTGCCGGTGGCGATGCCCCAGCCGTACGCAATCAGCCCACGACCGCTTCGCCCGGCTCCACCGCCTTACTCGGATAGCTGAGCAGATAGAGCAGCACCACGATCCCTGCCACCGGCGCCAGGCTGATCAGCTGCCACCAGGGGCTGAGGCCGGCATCGCGCAGGCGCCGGGTGCATGCCGCGATCCACGGCAACAGCACTATTAAAGAGGCGATCTGCAGCGGCAACGGGGCGGTGGCCTCGGCGAGCAGCTGAGCGAAGGCCAGCAGCATCGCCACGGCCAGGGCAAACCACCAGAAATCCGTCCGTGAGGTCACCCCATTGAACTCCAGACCACGCAACACGCCTTCGCGCATCGCCTGAAGCGCCGGCTGACTGGGCGACGGGCTACCCAGCAGCAGACTCTCGGCCGGCACCTCCAACACAGCGGCCAAGGCCCGCAAGGATTCCGTCGAGACCTTGGCGCCCGCTTCCAGGCGCTGGATCGTCCTCAGGTTCAAGCCGCTCAGCTTCGCCAGCTGCTCCTGCGACCACTGACGGGCGGTGCGCAGTTCGCGGAGGCGGGGGGGCCGTTGATGTGCATGGGTGGTCCTTGGCAGGTGGTGTCTGGGGTGTTGGCATCATGCTGCCGTAGGCGCTGCTTGCGTGACGACAGGGGGACGGCATGGGTGCGGCACGAGGGTGGCGGCCTGCTGTAAGGCGCATCACGCCCAAGGCATCCTGATATGAAAGGCGAACAATGCGGTGCATATACGGCGCTTTGGCAGCACACAAGGAGCTAATGGACCTGTCTCCTATCCGCCAGCTGCCAGTAGGCAAAGCGGCCGAGTGTTCGCCTCAGTACCTCCGAATGCGAGTCCCAGCTGGCGGAATCACAGGGAGATGGAGGCGACCGGGCTGCGTCTGCTACCGAAGACTGGGGTGGATGTAAGCCGAATAGTTGGGTCTATTCGGCTCATGGAATGAGCCGAATGTCTGGCGTCCGGATAAAACACGGCCGAAGTAAGCAGCTGCAGTAAGCAACTCCAGATCTTCTATCCCCTGTAGCTCCTCTTGCAGCTCTCGTCGGCGCCGGTCGCCCTTGTCCTAGCAACCAGGAGATTTCGTATAAGATCTTTCCCGGGGGCTGGTTCGTACCAGAAGCTGCACTATGGAGTGGCTGCTTCGCATTGAGTCCGCGTGCGCCCCAAGTCCTTGGGGAACGTCTATGCCTACAAACGCCATGCCTTCCTTCGCGGAGCTTCGGCAGCGGATCGACCAGTTCAGCGCAGATCGAGACTGGGGCAAATTCCATACACCCAAGAACCTCAGCATGGCGCTCGCCATCGAGGCATCGGAGTTGATGGAGATCTTTCAGTGGCGCGATGGCAGCGAAGACTTCGCATCCATCCCCCAGGAAAAGAAAGACGCCGTCACCCAGGAAGCCGCTGACGTATTCATCTACCTCATGCGCTTCTGCTCAGTCACCGGCATCGACATCCTCGCGGCCACCGATGAGAAGTTGAAGCTCAACGATGCGAAGTACCCGGCGGAGCTCGTCCGCGGGAAGTCCGATAAGTATTCGGACTACTGAGCTATGAGACGTATCTTCATCTTCACCGCAGGCACACCCGAAGCCCGGGATCACCTGAAAGACTCAATCACTCAGGCGGTTTCCTTCTCACGCATGGAGAAAGTTCTCGGTCCAGAGCGCACGGCTCAATTCAAGGCGCTGACCAATGCCGACGGCTTCTATGCATGGGGTGCCGTACCAGGGCCAAGGAACAAGCCTAGGTGGGAAGCCATACGCGTCGGCGACATCGTGCTGACCGTCTACGGCAACAGGTACAGGTTCGTTTCAATCGTCTCCGGCACCTTGCATGACGAGGGCATGGCACGCGAAATCTGGGGCACGGACGACAAAGGCCGTACATGGGAGTACATGTACTTGCTCACCCAGCCGCAGGCGCTCGATGTGGGCGTCCAGGCTGAACCTGTGGCCAGCTATCTCCACCGCAAGTATCAAGGGTTCACCAAAATCTCGGACGAGAAAGTACAAACCATTCTCGAGAAGTTCGGTTCGCTGGATCACTTCGTCGAGCAGATGTTCCAACGCTCACTTCCCGATCTACCCTTGGAACTCGAGCTAGAACAAGTGCGAGCCGAGGCTTCCGAAGCAGACTCGTTCAACCCTGCAAGCATGGCCGATGGCAGGACGAAGGTGCTTCGGGAAGTCGTGCGGCGGCAGGGCCAGCTTAAATTTCGCGAAGCCTTGATGGCTGCGTACGAGGGAAAGTGCGCGGTTACGGGATGCGATATCGAAGCCGTTCTAGAAGCGGCCCACATCGCTCCGTATTTTGGCAAGGACTCCAATGTGGTCCAGAACGGGCTACTTCTTCGCGCTGATATCCACACGTTGTTTGACCTTGGGCAGCTCAAGATTTCTCCGGAAGGGACGATTGAACTGCATAAGCGGCTTTTGAGGTCCATCTATGCGAAATACGAGTCGCGAAAGATTCGATCACCTTTGAAGAAGAGCCAAGAACCTAGTCTGGAGGCACTCACTCTGAAGTACATGTCTCCTTCTATTCGTGCGTAATGCAAAGGTTGGAGGCATAAAAATTTTTACTTCTTGCCTTCTTTAATGGCCTCTGCCCTCAATTCGCATCGCCCTGCTCACGCTCGATTAGGATGATCCAGGCTCTAGAGGAAGTTCGAGGCACGGCAAGAAGTGGGCTAGTTACGTAGCTTGCAGTTTCGGCCCCAGAGCGAACTTGCACCGGCGTTACTACGAGGAGGGGAAAAAATGATCGAAGTATTGTTCCCTAGCCTGGATTTGCTGACACAGGACTTCGTCCTTATTCAGGCATGGAAAAAGACCTCCGCGTACATCCGCAATCACAATTGGTACGCAGACACTCTGGAGCTAGATCGTACAGCGGTCGACTTACCTAGGTTCTTGGCCGGATTGCGGGAAAGTCTTCAAAATCCTACTGAGTGGTCCAATGATGAGTTGCGCATTGTCCCCGCACCTAAAAGCCAACGGTGGCGAGTAAGCCCGGATGGGCAGCAATGGCGACCAGTGGAGGAAGATGTCACATCAAAACTTCGTCCATTGGCTCACGTTAGTCTCCGAAGTCAGGTCGTGGCAACCGCTGTGATGATGTGCGTCGCGGACCGAGTGGAGACTAGACAAGGCGACCCGCGCGGCAGCTACACCTCATATGCGGACCGCCAAGCTGTCATCTCCTATGGAAACCGCCTCTTCTGCGATAGCCAAGGTTTAGCTCTCACACACAGATGGGGATCCTCAAAGCTATATAGGGCGTACTTTCAGGATTACCGAACCTTCCTTACAAGAGCGGACGTTGTCGCAGAATCCAGTGCGCAGGATGGATCAAATCGGCATGTAGTTGTCCATTCGGATCTGAGTAGATTTTATGATCGAGTTCGACCCTCCCTACTAAACGCAAAGCTAGACGAACTGCTAGGCCCTGATGCGAACCAGGGGTTTCGGGAACTCGCAGAGCGCGCACTTTCTTGGAGTTGGAGCGAACGAGATCGAGTAGAAGTTGGCGACTATGAGCGCAAGACTGGAATTCACGGATTTAGCCACATCGCGCTACCGCAGGGCCTAGTATCCGCTGGATTCTTCGCCAATCTAGTTCTCCTCGACTTTGATGATCTCCTGCGACGGAGCATTGGTTCAACCGAGGTCTTTCCCGGTGGTGTCGTTGTCGACGTCGTACGATATGTTGACGATCTTCGAATCATCCTGACAGTTGAATCTGGAATCCCTCTGGAAAAAATTGAAGAAGAAGTCACTATCTGGCTTCAGGGACTTCTCGACCGGAGTGCGACGGGGCTAGTCGTTTCCAATGAAAAGACTCACGCCTTTGCACTTAGCGGGGAGCAGAAGCCGCTCGTTCGTCAAAGCAGGAAGATGGCCCGAATTCAAGGCGCAATCTCTGGCGGCTTCGACACCGTAGGTGGCGTTGAAATATTAGATGCGGTCCAAGGTTTGATTCGATCGCAACAGCGCTACTCAGAAACACAAACATCTAGTCGCAATTGGTCCTTAGCGCCGGTTCCTGATGTCAGAGATGCGACGGTCGCCAGATTCGCGGCCGGCCGGTATCGCGCAACATATAGATCACTTCGCCCAATGCTCCTAGAGCAGCCTGATGACCCGACGGCTGGTCTTCAATACCGCGACGAGGAAACTGGCTTACGTGAACAGAGGACCAAGCGGGAGCTTGATGAGGAAGCAAAGGCGTTCGCGCTCGGCCTAATAGAGGCGTGGCTGGATGATCCAGCAAATGTTCGCCTCCTAAGGATTGGGCTCGATCTTTGGCCGTCGAAGGACGTTCTCACAAACGTACTTTTTTTGCTCAAGCCATTTACAACAAAAGGCGGCCCTCGAGGAGCTCCACGGCGTGTAGCATGGTATTGCCTTTCGGAGATATTCCGTGCAGGCGCAACGGAGACCGGCTACGTCCAATCTGACGAAAGCATGCCCGAGGGAATTGATATTGAGCAATATAGATTGGCCCTTGAGCGTGAAGCAGTGCGCCTCATGGAGCAGAAGGCTGTTATTTTGCCGTGGTACCTAAAACAACAGCTATTGCTGTATCTGGCGACAAGAAGAAAGCCTGGCCTCCTAACGATACGAAGGGGCGGCCACTCAGAAACCAAATATTATCGCGAATTGCTGCTGTTCAAGGAGGGGAGATTCCTACCCACCTCTTCAAGAGAATTTGCGATTCTTGCGGTGCTCTCGTACCGATCATTTGGAGACGACCTCCAGGCAATAGATAGGATCGCCAAGCACGCGACACCAAGGCTAATGGCCGAAGTGGTTGAGAGGGATATGACTCTGGCGCTGGAGGTTTATAGACAGCAGCCTTCAGTTCAATCTCTTCTGGGGCAACGACAGCTTGATGATCTATGTCTATCGATGCGCCCCATTAGGCCCGAAATGAAAAATCTGGTGGACGTTGTGGGGGTCGGTCCTAATGACGGTCCATTGCGCAACGAATTTTCAGTTCTCAGCTTTGCCAGCAGTTTGCTTAATGCAATCGAGCGCCATGATAATGAAGTAATTATCCCGATCAACGTCTACTTAGGTGTTGATGACGTAAGACAACCTTGGAGAATCAAACAGGTTCACCTAGCGCGATCTGTTACTTCGGCCGAATCTTTGTACTCCCCGCCCAAATGGTGCCCCATAGGCGAAAGGTGGCGTTTTCAACTAGGCTTTCTCCTCCGCTACGTACTTACCGCACGTTGTGATTTCACCCAGGCGGTACGTTCGCGGAGTTGGCGAAGCTTAGCCGGCACATACATACCCGCACCTGGTCACGCTTATCAGCGTATCCACGGATTATTTAGCGGACATGAAAGCTTCGGTGATGGTTGGTTGCCAATATCGGAGTGGATCGAGAAGCTCTTGATGGCTCTCTTGCGGTGGCCAGGGTGCCGAGTACCCTCAGAATTTAGTTTCGTTGAGCGTGGTCTCGAGGCAACTAGGCTGGCCCTCGGTGTCAGGCAGCTGGAGCTCAGGAGTATTCGTGGAGTTGACGATGACCTTTTGATCCTACCGATGTCGGCCCCAGCCTTAGCAAGAGACGGCGCAGTTAGGCCGTTACGAGCTTGCGTGGTTCAAACGATCTTTCCGTCCGATCAAGACTTCTCTCTAAATGACCTCAAATGTGATCATGAGGTGACTCGGAAGAAACATAGACGACACATCTCGGCCGCACTCGCAGCAGTAGAACGCATGCTTGACCTTCGAGAAACCCACTTGGGTAAGGAAGGACGCCTGGACTGGCTGATACTTCCTGAGTTAGCGGTTCATCCAAATGATGTGTCTACTCACCTTATTCCTTTTGCCCGTGCTCACAAAACCATTATTCTTGCCGGCCTTACCTATCAGGAGCTGCTGAAGGGAAAGCCACTTGTGAACTCGGCGCTATGGATTATTCCGGTGACATCGAAGTCGCATGGACTACAGATGCGCATCCGATTACAGGGAAAGAAAAATCTATCTCCACAGGAGCGCCAACTTAATGTAGGGACCCCGCTCCTTCAGGGGTTTAGACCCTGTCAATGGCTGATCGGTTACGAATTTGGAGAAGTATCAAGCGGACCGCTTTGGTTAACTGGTTCAATTTGCTATGACGCGACTGACCTATCCTTGGCCTCCGACTTGCGCAATGTTTCAGATGTCTATGCAATACCAGCTCTAAATAGAGATGTGGGGACTTTTGACCAAATGTCTTTAGCTCTTCACTACCACATGTTTCAGATGATAATAATTGCCAACAATGGACTATATGGAGGAAGTAACGCCTATGCACCGTATAAAGAATCATTTAAACGACAGATATTTCATATGCATGGCCAGCCTCAAGCCTCGGTAGCATTCCTGGAAATAGACCCTGTTGCCCTCTTCAAGCTCCGCAAGGACCACGAGTCGCAATCAGATGTATGGAAATCTCCACCAGCCGGGGTCGCTTGATATCGTCGCTCTTTTTGGAACCCAGCGCCATTTCGCATGGCTAAGCATGCGTGAGTGGCGGCGGCCAGAAGTAAGGCCGCCGACTGCGTTATCACTGCGATCACCGTATCTCTACGGCACGGCTACAGGACTTCTCATCCCCTTCCGCACCTTCTCCAACTGCACCCGCATATGCGCCTGCCCGGCGCTACGCATCCCCATCTCGATAAACGCGCCAATCCCTTCCAACACCACTGTCAACCGCCGCACGTCTGGCGCACCGCGCTCGTTAACCAGCTCGATCAGCACATTGAGGTTGGCCTGCGCGTACTGCAGCCATTCCGAGGCATCGTTGAGCAGCGCCTCCGCCCCCGCTTTGGGATCAACGAAATAGCGGGCATGACGTGTGGTCCAGGGTTCGCCAAAAACATCCATAAGTAACTCCTTGTCATAAAGCGCCGCTCCCCGCTCCGAAAACGGCACGCCGCCAACCACTCAGCGTGCCGCGATCACACGGACTCGAGGTTTCACCGGTGGTCCATGGCTGGACCCCGGGCGGCTTGATTGAGAAGTGGAATGCGGCGTCAGTGAGTTCCGCCGTCGCGCAGGGCGACGCGCCGGGTTACACGGCTAGGATTCTTCCAACGAAAACCACCTGGGCCGCGGTTCTTCAACCGTGTCTGCGAGGTATGCAGACGGCCCGATTTGGCGATGAGGATGTCGCCGAGGGGATCGGCGGGCGTGCAAGTACCGTATGATCTGGCTTAGCCATGATCAACTCCCGTTTAGTTGGTTATGGTCAGCGGGTCAGGGGTGTGTCCAGCACCCTTGGCCCGCGCTCTCATAGCATTGCTGCCATGGTTGTCCGCGACGCGCATCACCACTCCGCGGGCAACGCCATCGACACTATCAAAATCATTTTTTGTTGTCTGTAGTCTCGCGCCTACGACGTGCGCGAACTTGGTGTGGTTGCGAAAGCGCCGCGCGATTTGGCAGCATCGATAGGAAACTTCGGCCGTCAAACGCCTTGCGCGAACGCCGATCCGTGCGCGCTGCACATACTCTTCGTTATCCACGATCCACGCAAAGGAACTTGCATGATGGCGTTAGCTCGGCGCTTATCCATCCTCCTGGTCATGGCCGGCGTGCTCTTTCACGGCGCGGCAGCAGCTCATGATGAGCCCACGCCGTGGGAGAAAGCCCAGCTGCAGTTGGAGAAGGTATCGAGAAACAACGCCAACTCAGCGGACCGCGCCCGCCTGATCTCCGCGACCTATGCGCAGCTGTTCGCACCCGTGCAGTCCATGGATTTGGCGAACGTCCCCTCACGCGATCTCCATGCCATGTTCATGGCCGCCTCGTCCGCGGATTTCTATGAAGCCACGGATGCGCATCTCTCGGATCTGCGCCGGATCACGATGGCTCTGGAAGCCCGGCACGAAGCCTCATCCAGCGAAGTCGAGACGTTCTATGCCGCGCTTTTCCAAGGGCGGAAGTTTGACGAGATGGCTGCCTACTATGCGAAGCATGGCGAGGCGGGCCTGGCCAAGCCCATTGCCTATCGCGGTGCGCCGGTTGGCGACGTGCACCATGCCGTATTGCATATCGCCGCCGCCGGGAATGCGGTGACGGGAGGCAAGGTGGCGCTGGAACAAGGGGAGCACATCCTGGTGGTGGCTCATCCTCTTTGCCATTTCACGCAGCACGCGATGGCGGCGATCGAGTCGGACCCCGTGCTGGAGAGGATTTTCGAGCGGTCGTCCGTGTGGGTATCGCCACCGGATCGTGGCGTGGATATCACCCCGTTCCAGGACTGGAACCGCAAGCACCCATCCGCGCCCATGTCCATCGCTTATGCGGGAAACGACTGGCCTGAGGTCCGTATCTGGCAGACGCCGACGTTTATCTTCCTCAAGGACGGCAAGGTGACCGGCGAGGTCATCGGTTGGCCCAAGGAGGGGAATAAGGAAGCGCTGCGACAAGAGGTGTCGAAGCTCCACCTGCTTCCATCCAAGTGAACCACGCCGGCGCGTGATCGCCGGCCAGAGCGGCTTCCATCGCTGGCCGGCACCGTGCATGGCCTGACCTGAGCGCGCCCATGGGCATATCGAAACCGCGCACGGTCATGCGCGGATATGCCCATGGTGAACGCACGAAGCGTCGCCTGTAGCTGGCGACCTCAAAGCTCTTCGATCAACGCCAAGATCTTCTGATACTGCTCCAACCGCTCCGGCGCCTTGATCATGTTCGCCAACACCGCGGTGGTCGCCGCCTGCTTGATGGTGGCCATGTTGGTTTCCTGCGCCACTTGCTCGAACTCGCGCAGCGCGCTGGCCACGGCGCCCATCAACTCGTGCGCGGCATGGGCCCAGGGGCCGGCATGGTCGAAGCCGACCACGTGATGCGGCGCGGCCACGCCAGCGCCATGCGCCAGCGTCTCCGGCAAAGCCGCGGCCGTTGCCATGTCACGGGAAGACGGCGCCGCATCGAGTGCCGGGCTCTTGTTCGCCGTGTCGATCGCATACAACTGGACCACGGCCTCGGTCGTCGCCGCCTGCGCCGTGATGGCGCTCTGTTGCTGTGCGGAGACGGCGTTCTGCGCGGCGTTGGCAAGTACACAGGCCGTGACCTGATAGAGGTAGGCCAGCGCCATGGCCGGCGCCTGGCCGTAGGTGGGCACGCCATTGCTTTGCGTCACGGCGTCGGTGACCTGCGGGTTGACCGGCGTATTGATGGATGGGGTAGTGGCGGACATGAGAGCTCCCTTCCGAATGAGGTCGCCCGGCCGCGCGCCATCGCGACGCGCGT
Source organism: Dyella sp. BiH032 (assembly GCF_031954525.1). Classification (NCBI taxonomy): domain Bacteria; kingdom Pseudomonadati; phylum Pseudomonadota; class Gammaproteobacteria; order Lysobacterales; family Rhodanobacteraceae; genus Dyella; species Dyella sp. BiH032. The sequence continues at coordinate 529,912 of NZ_CP134867.1, read as the reverse complement.
CCAGCCGGGTAGGTGTGTTGGTACCGAATTCCCCTGCTTGCTGCGGGCATAGCATCGTCGAAATCCGCCCGCGCCACACAGTGCCACGTTTGGTGTGGCATGGCGCGGGCGCTGAACGCAGGTTCTTGCGTCGCCAAAAGGCACTTCTCCCCGGGCGCGAATTGCGCGGACCATGCGCTCGCCGCGCGGCCTCCGTCCGCGATCTACCCGAGACCCAAGGGACACCTTCATGCAAACCCGCATCCAGGGCACCGTGATGCCCGTACTGGAAGTCCAGCTCGACCCCAACGAAAGCATCTTCGCGGAAAGTGGCGAGCTTTCCTGGATGACCTCGTCCATCCAGATGAGCACGCACACCCAGATGGGCGGTGGTGGCGGTCTGTTCGGTGCGCTCAAGCGCGTGATCGGCGGCGGCACCTTGTTCATGACCGAATACAAGGCCGCGCGCACTACGGGCGAAGTGGCGTTCGCCACCAAGGTGCCGGGCCATATCGTGCCGGTGTCGCTCAGCCCGGGTAACGAGTACATGGTGCATCGGCACGGCTTTCTCTGCGCCACGCCGCAGGTGTCGATCAGCGTGGGCTTTCAGCAATCGCTGGGTGCGGGCATCTTCGGCGGCAGCGGCTTCATGTTGCAGAAGCTCGGCGGCACAGGCACCGCGTGGCTGGAGCTTTCCGGCGAATTGATCCGCAAAGATCTGGCGCCGGGCGAGAACCTGCGCGTTCATCCGGGGCACGTCGGCGCGTTCCAGGGCTCGGTGAACTTCCAGATCGTCACCGTGCCCGGCATCAAGAACGCGCTCTTCGGCGGCGACGGCATTTTCCTCGCTTCGCTCACCGGCCCCGGCACCGTGTGGCTGCAGACGCTGCCCATCTCGCGGCTCGCGCACCAGTTGGCCGAATACATGCCCAGCGGCGAAGGCGGCTCCAACCGTGCGGCGCTCGGCAGCGGCTTGGTGGGCGGCATCGTGGGCTCGTTGCTAAGCGGGGACGATCGGTGAGTTGAAACGCGGCATGGCGTGGCCGCCGCCGTATCAGCGCGGCGGCGCGGCCACTTCGGGCTTCTCGAACGCCACCGGGTCGAGGCTCGCCTCGCTCGGCAAGTCGCCGAAACTCCCAGTGCGCAGGAAGTCATAGACCTTGGCGGCCAGTTCCGGCCGCGTGCGCAGCCACTGGAACGTGCCGCCATGCTGCGCCCGGTGCAGGATCATCATGCGGGCGTTGGGAAACCACGGCAGCATGGCCAGCGTGTTTTCCATCGGCGTCGATGGGTCCCAATCGCCCTGGACGAACAACACCGGTGTCGTATCCCGGACCGGTCGCCGGAAACGGTCGCCGGCATCCGGCGTGGCCCATTCGCCCTTGGTCGCGAGATAACCGGCGAAGTTCCAGCCGCCGATGATCGGCAGCGCCGGATCGGTGCGCAGCAGGGCTTTCCGCTCCGCGCTCATGTCCAGACCGATGTTGATCAGCGGATTGATCAACGAACGGTTTTCTCCCGCGCGGCTGGCGATGGCATCGCGCGCCCAGGCGTCGTAATGCTCGTGGTAGAGATCGAGCACGAAGCGCGGGAACGTGGCGGCGTGCTGCGCGGCGTCGAGCAGCGCGGACTGGTAGTCCTCCACGCCGAGCACCACGCGCTGCGTCTTGCCGGCGGTGTCCTTCACCGTCACCGTGACCGGCGCCTTGGCCAGGCGCTCGCGCACGGCCCAGATCGCCGCCACGAGTCCGCCGGACGGCAACCAGGGTTTCAGTGCGGGATCCTGATCGGCTTCCCAGGCAATGCGCTGATAGATGCTGTAGACCTGGGAAGGCATGTCGTAGCCGTAGTCCAGCGGCTCGGCCGAGGTGATGACAGCGCGCGCCACCAGGCCCGGGTGCGCCTTCATCACGGCAAAGCCCCATTGCGAACCGAAACTCGCGCCGACCACGCTGATCTTGTCGTAGCCGAGCGCCCGGCTGAGATCGGCCACGTCATCGGCAATCTCGCCGATGGAGTAGCCGGAGAGATCGGCCTGCGGATACGCCGCGGGTGCGCGGCGCGCCAAGTCGCGGGTGACGTCGATGTCGTCGGCCACCGTGGTGGGGCGATCCAGCGGCAGCGCTTTGCTGGGGATCTCCATGCGATCGCCGCGCAGCGTGTAGCCGCGCTGTTCGATGACGAGCAGATCGGCCACCTGCGCATAGGCTTGCCACGCCTTGACCCGCCGCCGTGCGGTCTCGTCCTTGTCCAGCACGATATCGAGCATGGTCACGCCCGGCCCGCCCGCCAGCAGCACGATGGGCGGCGCCTGGGTTGGCTTCGCGGCCTTGATGCGCGCGAAGCCGACGCCGATGAGCCGGCTGCCGGGCTTGGTGCGATTCTCCGGCACGTAAAGCGTGCCGATCTCGTAGGGCATGGACGAGCCGTCGATCGCGGTGGCCACACCGCTTTCGATGACGGTCTCGCCAGCGCGATGGGCAGGTTCCGCTGCCGCGGCGGGCCATGACGCCGAAGAACCCATGACAAGCGCGATCAACGACGCGCGCATGACTACGCGTGCAGCACGGAACGGCATCGGCTTCTCCCTTCGCGAATGCCGTGCACGCCACCCCTGGCGAGTTCTTACGGCATGGGCGTGAATCTAGGCAGGAAGGTCAGGTTGGCGCAAGGGAGCGGCGGGGGTGGAACGGAGGGAAAGGATTGAGCCGGATGAATTGCAGGACGCCAAGGCACGCGAGGTGAGTGTGTCGCGACAACCGGCGCTCCATCGCCACCTGCAGGCGCGGATCAGAAGCGATCCGTACCCGCCAGATACCGCCATTCGCCCGGCTGCAACCGCGCCATGGAAATGCGGCCGACGCGAAGGCGCTTCATCGCCAGCACCTTCAACCCCACCGCGGCGCACATGCGCTCGATCTTCTCCGGCGCGATGCGTTTCAATGCAAAGCGCAGGTGCGTTTCGTTCTGCCAGCTCACCTTGATCGGCGGCAAGGCGTAATGGTCGAAGACCAGGCCGTGGTTGAGCAGGGCAAGGCCATTTGGCGCGAGCGTGCCTGTCACTTCCACTACGAACTCCTGCTCGATACGGTCGGCGTCCTCTTCCAGCCGGCGCTTCACGCGCCAGTCCTGCGTGAACACGAGCAGGCCGCTGGCTTTGTCCGGCAACGACAATGGTGCTTCCAGCCGAGCAAAGTGGCGCTTGAGCAAACGCACGCCGGAGGGGTCGTCCTCGGCGTGACTCTGCGGATTCACCAGAGCGCGCGCCTCGTCGAGCGTGATGCCGGCAGGTTTGTGCAACACCAGCGTGGCGGGCTCGGGCGGTTCCAGTTTCGCGTGCGGATCAATCTCGATGCGCTCATCCAGCACCTTGAACTGCGGCTCCTCGATGGTCACGCCATCCACGCGCACCCAACCGCCTTCGATATACATCTCCGCCTCGCGCCGCGAGCACTGAGCCAGAGCGGCGACACGTTTGGCGAGGCGTACGGGTTCGGTCATGGGTGCTGCCAGGAAAGTGATGTTCGCCATTATAGGCATCGCCCAGCTGGCGCCGGCGCGGCGAGTAGCAGCTGCGGCAGATCGGAACGGCGTCCGCATGCTCGGCAACGCGACGCGTTGCACGGAGTGACCCGTTGCTTTGCCTCTTTACTCCGACGTCTCTCAAGAAAAACGATCGCCAAGCTGCAAAAAAAGAACGTCGCGTTTTTCACGACACTTGCACGGCTGCGCATTTAGCTTTGCTTCACGAGACGGACATCATGGCTTGCATGCCGCACGGTGAGTACTCCCGAATCTGCAGGCCATGTTCAACCAGCACCCAAGGTGATCAAGTCGAATAGGGAGCGTATCGACTTTCCTCCACGCGCCCAGCCGGCGACAAAGACCCACGTTTCTGAGCACCTCCTCCATCCCGGAGCGGGGAACGTTGTCTTGTACCCAAGCAAGGAGTGCGGCTATGTCTTCGAACGACACGAACATCAATCTCACGCTGGCGTTTGTACTCAACAACGCCGCCGTGGATGACCAAGGCCATGCCCTACAGAACCCAAGTGTGTCAGTGGTGCAGGCGAATATCGTCAACCGGATCAAGCAGTCCACGTATGCGAAGGATTTCGCTCTCGTGTGGGGGCCTTCCATCTATCTGGACCCGGGAACCAAAGGAGACACCGCGGGCTACACCGCCAACGTCACCGCCGTTTTCAAAGACCCTTCGGGCGACTTGCGCGTGGTGACCAGCGGGACGAACGGGAGTTCGGACTACGACGTGGACGAGGAAGACAACGACATCGCCCAGACCGGCGCGAGCGCGCTGATCTCGGGCGCGCCGTCGGATGCCTCCATCTCGAAAGGCGCCATGGCCGGCGCGCAAGCCATCATCCAAAGTACGTCCTCGGGCGCCAGCCTGGTGAGTTACCTGCAGGGCCAGACGTCGTCGGGCGGCAAGGTCGTCATGGTCGGGCATAGCCTCGGCGGAGCCCTCGCCTCGGTGCTCGCGCTTTACCTGAAAGAGCAGCTCCCGTCGGCCACCTTGAGCTGCTTCACCTTCGCCGGGCCGACCGCCGGCAATCAACAGTTCGCCGATTACTTCGACCAGACCATGGCCGGCGCGTCGACCCGCATCGTCAACTCGAAGGACACGGTACCGCAGGCCTGGAACCCCACCAGCATCCAGACCATCCTGACCATCTACGAGCCAGACATCGCCACGCCCGACAAGATCAAGAACGGCATCAACAACAACATGCTGGTGCTGGATTTCCTGAACTACCAGCAGCCGACGGCCGGCGCGCAGACGCTCACGGGGGCGGTCAATACCTCGATCATCGAGAACAAGGACACCGACTTCGACAAACAGGCTGCTTACCAGCACGTCAATGCCTACCTGTCCTTGCTGGGCTTGAAGGACGGGGACGTCTGGTTGCCGCCTAACTCGTGATGCGGTGAAGCAGGGCACCGATGTCCGGTGGAGAGGGAGGCGATCGGGAGGATCATCGAACCGGTCGTCCTCCAAGCGTTTCTCCATCGACATGCGCTGGAGAGGTGACATCCCGGCGATCGCCCTCATCCCGCCGGAATCACCAGCGATCCACCCGGATACTGCTGGCTCATGAACTCCACGAAGGCCCGCACTTTCGGGCTCTGCAATCGCCGCGACGTGTGCAGCACCCAGAGCTCCACTTCGTCGCCGGCGATGCCCCAGCTCACCAGCTCGCCCTTCTCCAGCAGCCCGCCGATGATCGACTGCGGCACCATCGCCGCGCCCGCGCCGGCAGCGATGGCATCGCGCACCATCAGCAGCGATGACAGCCGCAGCACCGGCTGCGGCGCGACGGTGAACTGGCCGTTGCGCACCGTCCAGAGATCGCCGTCGCGGAAGGTGGGCATCACTACGGCGGGTACCGGAAACGGTTTGTCGCGCCGGCCTTTCGGCATCGGTACCGAGGGCGCGGCGGCGAGCACCATCCGGTCGCGGGCGAAGCAGCGGCCGACCAGGTCGCTGTCCTTGCGCGGATTGACGCGAATGGCGATGTCGAAGTGCTCGTTGACCAGATCGACGCGGCGATCCTCCGCCACGGCTTCGATTTCCACTTCGGGATAGAGCGCGCGGAACCGCGCGGCGAGCCGGCCCAACACCAACTGCGAGAACAACACCGGCGCCGCGATGCGCAAGCGGCCGCGCGGCGCGGCCTGGCCGTCGCGCGCAGCCGTGACGGCTTCGGTGACTTCGCGCATCGGCCCTTCGGTGCGGCTGAGCAGCAGTTGGCCGGCTTCGGTCAGCTCCAGCCGCTGCGTGCCTCGTTCGATCAGGCGCAGGCCCAATGCTTCTTCGAGGTCGGCGACACGGCGCGACAAGGTGGCTTTGGAACGACCGCTCGCGCGGCTGGCTTTGCCGAAGCCGCCGTGGGCGGCGACCAGCTGGAAATCTTCGAGGGCGTTGAGGTCCATGGCGTCTCATTTTTGATACGACATGTCTACATCTTAGAGTCTGTGTTTTGAATGCGGAACTGCCTACCTTGGGTCCCACGCAAGCACTTCGGTGCCCCAAACCCAAGGAGAACCCCATGAACACCATGCGTGCCCTGATCCTCACCCAGTACGGCGGCCCCGACGCCATCCAGGTCGCGTCCGCGGAAGCGCCGACCGCCGGCCCGGGCCAAGCGCTGGTCCGCGTTCGCGCCGCCGGCGTGAACGGCCTGGATTGGAAAGTCCGCGAAGGCTACGTCCGCGACGCCTTCCCTCTGCAGCTGCCCACCACGCTGGGCATCGAACTGGCCGGCGTCGTCGAGGCGGTCGGCCCGGGTGTCACGGGACTGCGCGAAGGCGATCGCGTCATGGGCCCGCTCGGCGGGCTGGGCGCCTACGCGGATCTCGTCGCCGTGAACGCGGCGAACCTCGCCATCATTCCCGACGCGCTGAGCTTCGTGGACGCCGCCGCGCTGCCAGTGGCCGCCGTCGCTGCGTGGCAAAGCCTGCACTTCGCCGGCCCCATCCATGCCGGCCAGCGCATCCTGATCCACGGCGCCGCCGGCGGCCTGGGCGGGTTCGCGGTGCAGTTCGCGCACCAGGCGGGCGCCGAGGTATTCGCCACGGCGCTGAGCGAACACGCGGACTATGTGCGCGGCCTGGGCGCGGACCACGTCATCGCCTATGACCTGGAGCAGTTCGAGGCTTCCGCCCGCGACATCGATCTGGTGCTCGATTACGTCGGCGGCGAAGTACTCGCCCGCTCGTGGTCGGTACTGGCCGAGGACGGCGCCATCGTCAGCACCGCGTCGCCGGCCATCCTCTCCAACACGCCCGCCGGCCGCCGCGGCCTGTGGTTCGTGAACACGCCGGATACCGCGCGGCTGCAGGCCATCGCCGACGACGTGGCGGACGGACGCCTGCGCTCCAAGGTCGCCGCCGCCGTCCGCTTCGACGAGCTGCCCGCCGCGATCGAGCGCAACCGCACGCAACCGCAAGTCGGCAAGACCGTCGTCGACTTCGCCCTCTGACCTTCCCATCTCCCATTCGAGGAAAAGACCATGAGCATCCTGATTACCGGTGCCTCCGGCACTGTCGGCTCCCGGATCGTCCAGCGCCTCGCCGCCAGCGGCGAAGAAGTGAAAGCGCTCGTGCGCACGCCGGGCAAGATCGCGCTCCCCGCGGGCGTGACGGAAGTGGTCGGCGACATGACCAGCGCGGCCTCCATGCGCGCGGCGCTGTCCGGCGTCCGCACCTTGTTCCTGCTCAACGCCGTCACCGCCGACGAAACCACCCAGGCGCTGATGACCTTGAATCTGGCCCGCGAGGCGGGCATCGAACGCATCGTCTATCTGTCGGTGATCCACGCCGACCTCTACACCAACGTGCCGCACTTCACCGGCAAGCACACGGTCGAGCGCATGATCAAAAGCCTCGACCTGCCGGTGACCGTCCTTCGCCCGGCGTACTTCATGCAGAACGACGAACGCATCCAGTCGGTGGTCGAGAACTACGGCGTCTATCCGATGCCGATCGGCCAGGCCGGCGTGAGCATGGTGGACGTGCGCGACATCGCCGACATCGCGGTCGTCGAACTGCTGGCACGGCATCGCGCACCCCATCCGCTGCCTCGGCGCACGCTGGATGTGGCCGGCCCCGAGGCACTCACCGGCGAGTCCGCTGCACGCATCTGGGGCGAAGCACTGCAGCGCGACATCCCCTACGGCGGCGACGACCTCGATGGCTTCGAACGGCAGATGGCCGCCTACGGCCCGGACTGGCTGGCCTACGACATGCGCCTGATGATGCAGGGCATCCAGCAACGCGGCATGCATGCCGAGAAGGGCACGGCCGGAACACTGGAGAAGATGCTGGGCCGGTCGCTGCGCAGCTATCGCGAGGCGGTGCGGGAGATGGTGGGCTCGCACGACTAACCGGCGCATGCACAGGCGGAAGGATCGAGGCGCGATGCCTCGATCCTTCCGGCGTTTCCTGGTCTACCGGCGCAGGCACTGTTCGACGTTACGCAAACGGCCGTGCCACATGGCTTCGAGCACTCAGATCTGCGCCTGGCCGCCATCGGCGAAAAGCTCGGCGCCGTTGAAGAAGCTCGAATCGTCGGAAGCGAGGAAGGCCACGACTTTGGCGATCTCCGACGCCTCGCCCAACCGCCCGATCGGCACCAGGGAGGCCAGGTAGGCGAGCAAGCCATCCTGCGCATCCTTGGACTCGCCGCCCAGCTCGGCCAAGCCAACCGTGCGGATCGAACCCGGGCTCACCACGTTGACGCGGATCTGGCGCTCTTTCAGGTCCAGCACCCAGCTGCGTGCCAGTGCGCGCACCGCAGCCTTCGAAGCGCTGTAGATGCTGAAGGCGGCCGTGCCTTTGCTGCCGGCGATGGAGCCGGTGAGGATGATCGAGCCCCCCGCCGGCATCAGCGGCAGCATGGCCTGCACGGTGAAGACCAGTGCCTTGACGTTGCGGTCGAACGTGTCGTCGAAGTGCTGCTCGGTGATCTGGCCCAGCGGCGCCATGGTGCCGCCGCCGGCGTTGGCGAAGAGGATGTCCAGGCGACCTTCCTTGTCCTTGATCAGCGCGGCGAGCGCAGCCAGGTCGTCGGGCCGGGTCACGTCGCCGCGCACACCGGTGGCGCTCGCGCCGATGGCCGCCACGGCGGCGTCGAGTTCCGCCTGGCGGCGGCCGGTGACATAGACCTTGGCGCCCTCGCGGGCCAGTTCCAGCGCGGAGGCGAGGCCGATGCCGCTGGTGCCGCCGGTGACCAGGGCGATCTTGCCTTTCAGTCGGGTATTCATGAGGTAACTCCGTGAGTGAGTGATGCGATGGGCGTACGGTAGGCCGCGGGCCACGGCGGATTAAGATGGGCAGCCGCACATCACTATTCACACCGGTGAATAGTCGCCACCGGAGCCCCCATGGATCAGTTGACCGCGCTGCGCGTGTTCGTCCGGATCGCCGAGTCCGGCGGCTTCGGCAAGGCGTCCGACGCGCTGGACATGCCGCGCGCTACCGTCACCAAGCTGATCCAGGAGCTGGAACAGCACCTGGGCGTGAAGCTGTTCCAGCGCTCCACGCGCAAGGTGTCGGTCACCGACGAAGGCAAGGCCTATTACCAGCGCGCCACGCAGGTGCTCGCCGATCTCGATGAGATGGACACGCTGTTCTCGGACCCGCAGGACGGTCCGCGCGGCCGGCTGCGCGTGGATGTCGGGTCCTCGCTGGCGAACCTCATCCTGTTGCCGCGGCTGGTGGAGTTCCGCGCCGCCTTTCCGCACATCCGCCTGGAGCTGGGCGTCAGCGACCGGCACGTCGACCTGGTGGGCGATGCGGTCGACTGCGTGATCCGCGGCGGCGCGCTCACCGATACCTCGCTGGTCGCCCGGCGCATCGCCAGCCTCGACTACGTGACCTGCGCCAGCCCGCTCTACCTGCGGGCCCGCGGCACCCCCGCGCACCCGGACGACCTGCGCGAGAAGCACGACGTGGTCGGTTACTTCTCGTCGCTCACGGGCCGCCCGTTCCGCCTGCTGTTCCAGCGCGGCGAGGACACGATGGAGATCGACCCACGGAGCAGCCATGGCCTGCTGGTGAACGAGAGTACGGCGCACTTGAACGCGCTCGTGCACGGCCTGGGCGTGGGCCAGACGTTCGGCTTCATGGCCGCGCCCTATCTCGAAAGCGGCCGTCTCGTCCACTTGCTGCCGGATTGGCAACGCCCGCTGCACGACCTGCACGTGGTGTTCGAGCGGTCCAAGCACGAGAACGCCCGGCTGCGCGCCTTCGTCGAATGGGTCGCGCGCGTGTTCCAGCCCTACGACCGCCATCCGGGCCGCGACCGGGGCTGATGCGGCGATACGAGCCGCGGCGCCTGCGCCATGCGCTCAGCCGGCCGCCCCTCGCATCCACTTGCCCAGCCCGGCCAGCACCAGCCTCCCTATCAACGACAACGGGTAGCCCCGATGGCGCGGGAGATCCGTCGGAACGGCGTCGTCCGGCAAGGAACCGGTGCACACGCGCATCCGCACCGCCGGCACCTCGCCCTGGAAGCGGTCGCGATGCATCGACACCCAGTGTTTGGCGTCGTCGAAACCGGCGTACATCATCGCGTTGCAGCAGGTGGCGATATAGCGCGAGGTGGGCGATGCGGGCTTGAGCTTGAGCGCGCGCAGGCGCTCGGCGCCGCGGACCGGACGCATGCGGTCCTTGCGGAAGACGAGGAAGGCGGTGCCGCCGCCGGCGTCGAGGACGGGTGGGGCCTCCGGCAGCGCCTGAATCCGCTGGCCCGCGTTCCGGCAGTCCGCGCAATGGCAGGCCACGGCGTCGATCGGCGGGCCGAAGGCTTCGAGCAGGACGGCGCCGCAAGCGCAGGACGAGGTATGGCGCGGCTGGGGCGGCATGGCATGACTCCTTGGTCCGTTGGGGATGGGGTCATGCGGCGATGACCGGTAGTGGGTGGTCGCCCGTGCATCACGGTTTTCGACAGCGGCAGGCTTTTTTTCTCCGTCCATGTCGAATTCGGCCGTGCTGGATCGACTAGTAGACGACACCATCCGCCAGGGGAACCTCGCCATGCGCTACGTCTGCCTGATCTATTTCGATCCCAGGAAGGTCTTCGACGGCAGCCCGACATCGAATGCCATGCTTGTGGCCGCGAGTACGCACAACCAATCGTTGAGCGCCAAGGGCCAGCTCGTCTTCGCCCAGCCGCTGGCCCTGCCGGACGAGGCCATGACCGTGCAGGTGCGCGACGGCAGCCTCTCCGCCACCGACGGCCCTTTCCTGGAAACCAAGGACATGCTCGGCGGCCTGGTGGTGATCGAGGCGCCCGACCTCAACGCGGCGGTGCAGATCGCCGGCGGCCTGCCCTTCGCCACGCTGGGCTCGATCGAAGTGCGCCCCGTGCCCGATGACTCGAAACCCCGCCCGGTCCTGTGATGGAGCCGGGCGCCTACGTCGCGCTGGAAGCGGCCTATCGGCAGGAGGCGCGGCGCGTCCGTGCCACGCTGATCCGGCTGCTGGGGAATTTCGACGCCGCCGAGGAAGCGCTGCACGAAGCCTTCGCCGCGGCCGCCGACCGCTGGCCCGTCGAAGGCGTTCCCGCCAACCCGTATGGCTGGCTGGTTTCAGCCGGGCGCTTCAAGACCATCGACCGCTGGCGCCGCGACGGGCGGCTCGCGGAGGCGTTGCTCGCGGCACCGGCGTTCGACGAAACCACCCCGGCGCCCGAGCTGCCGGAAGCCATCGAGGACGACGAGCTGCGGCTGATCTTCCTGTGCTGCCACCCCGCGCTATCGCCGGACGCACAGGTCGCGCTCACCTTGCGCGAAGTGGCGGGACTCACCACCGAGGACATCGCCCGCGCCTATCTGGTGCCGGCGCCCACCATCGGCCAGCGCGTCGTACGCGCCAAGGCCAAGCTGCGCGACGCGGGCGTTCCCTACGAAACGCCATCGCCGGCCGACCTGCCGCTCCGCCTCGAACCGGTGCTCAAGGTCATCTACCTCGTCTTCAACGAAGGCTATGTCGCCACCGCCGGCGACACATTGATGCGGCCATTGCTGTGCGACGAAGCGCTGCGGCTGGGACGCCTGGTCGCCGGACTGCTGCGCGAACCCGAAGCGCATGGCCTTCTCGCCCTGATGCTGTCGCACGACGCGCGCCGGGCCGCCCGCGTAGACGCGGCGGGCGACTTCGTCTCTCTCGAAGACCAGGACCGCTCGCTCTGGAATCGCGAGCAGATCGCCGAGGCCGAGCAGCTGGTCGCCGACGCCCTCACCACGCGGAAGGCGGGCCCCTACCTGCTGCAGGCGATGATCGCCGCCGCGCACACGGACGCCGAGAGCTTCGAGCGCACCGATTGGTCCCGGGTCATATCGCTCTACGACATCCTGTACCAGCTGGAACCGTCGCCGGTGGTCGCGCTCAACCGCGCCGCAGCCATCGCCGCGCGCGATGGGCCGGAAGCGGGCTTGATGGCTATCGACGCGGCCATGCTGACCGGTGGGCTCAAACACTATATGTACGCGCACGCGGCCCGCGCGGATGTCCTGCGCCGGCTCGGGCGCGCCTGGGAAGCACGCCAGTCCTACGAACACGCGCTCGCCCTTACGCGACAGGCGGCGGAGCAGCGGTTCCTGCGACGGCGGCTGTCGGAACTCGGGTAGGGCGGTGGGCGATTCGACGGTTGGCAACGTACTCGCCCCGCCTCGACCTTCAGGTCCCTGTGTGCGGACCGTGCCGCGGATCACGCCGACGGTGGCGCGAAAGCTCCGCCGCACGCCCCCCTGCTACACTCCGCGCCCCATCGAATCAGGGATTCCCAGGCATGAAGCTCTTCGGCTACGCGGACAACGCCGTCACCTCGCAAGCTCCCCTGAAGCTCTCCGAGGTCACCATGGTGTGCACGCCGGACGAGCTGCGCGCGATCGCCGAGGTGCTCACCCACCTCGCCGCCGACATGGAGCGCGCCGAGTTCGGCCATGTCCATCTGGCGGATCGCATCGAAGGCCTGGACGACAGCCCGCAGCTGATCGTGATGAAGGCCGAGGCGTAAGCCGGTTCGCGGCCGGCAGTGACGGATGAGCCGCCCACCTGGAACGAGACCGTCGCGCCGATAAAAGATTCTTGGCATGACGGCCTTTGTCGATTTCCCTCCGTCCCGCTCGTCGGTAGACAGCCGCGGCAATCCCGCCCCGGCGCGTAACCCAAGGCAACCTCATGAACAAGATGATCTTCGTCAACCTCCCGGTGACGGACCTCAAGCGCTCCACGGCGTTCTACGAAGCGGTCGGCGCGGTGAAGAACCCGGCGTTCTCGGACGACACCGCGTCGGGCATGGTGTTCTCCGATACCATCCACACGATGTTGCTCACCCACGACAAGTGGCGCCAGTTCACCAGCAAGCCGATCGTCGACGCGCATGCCAATGCCCAGGTGCTGCTGTGCCTGTCGGCGGCCAGCCGCGACGAGGTGTCCGCCATCGTCGAGAAGGCCAGCGCGGCCGGCGGCAAGGCCGACCCCACGCCCGTCCAGGACTACGGCTTCATGTTCGGCCGCAGCTTCGAGGATCCGGATGGCCACATCTGGGAAATCATGTGGATGGACCCCAGCGCCATCCCGCCGCACGGCTAAGCAGGATCGGGCGAAGGCAGCTACGCCTTCGCCCGAAGGGCTTGCCCCGGGGTACGGCCGCCTCCGGGAGTCGCATGAGTACCACCATATGCATCGCCTGACGCGAGCGTCATCCGTCCGTTGCATCCGCCGGGCTCCCGCACAGCGGCCAGCGCGGAATCAGGATCTCCTTCGATAGCCCAGGGTAAAAAGCGGCCCTGTCCGTATCGCATCCGTGCGCGGAGGACTGCCGTATCATTCGCGGTCAGCCAAAGCCGTCTTCCAGAAAGACGACCTTGGCCTGCGAATCGCATAGATGCTCGGCATGAAGCGCTTGGACGGTCATGCATGGCCGAAAAGCCATCGGCATACACCCGGCGTAGCGGAGCGTCTTCGGCTCGATGAAGGAAAACGGCGAACGCCGTCTGTAAGGGGGATCGCTTGATGTGTGCAAGGTCCGGGCGCGAAGGCGTCTGGCCTGCGCGCCTGTGGTTGCCCACCTGCCGCCGAACGCGGTGCACGACCATGCCGACGACGCACGCCTGCACGTCGGCACGTCCGCCATCGCGCGGTATCGACGTAACGACAGGGGAAAGCATGAATCACGTTTACCGGCTCGTCTGGAACCATGCGCTGCGCCAGCCGCAGGTCGCGTCCGAACTCGCGAACGGCGCGCACGCGTCGGTTGGCGCGAAGGCGCCGCGCCGTTCGACGGCGCTCCATCCGCTGACCTTGGCGTTGAGCCTGGCGCTGGTGTCTTCGCCAGCCTGGAGCGCCTGCACCTCCACCGATACCGTCGCCTGCAGCGCGCCCGGCGGCGCGGGTGTGGTCAACCGCACCGGCAGCGGCGGCGCAGGCAACGGCTCGGGTGGCGGGTCGAGCTATTTCGACTTCGGCTCCGGGGCGACCATCACCACGACCGGCTCGCCCGCGGCCAACGGCAATGGCGGCAGCGGCGCGGCGGGCGATGCGGGCCAGGGCGGCGCGGGCGGCACCGTGGGGGTGTCGATCGGGGGCAATATTGGCGTCGGTGCGTCGCTAGCCGGCAATGCGGGCACGACGGGCGCTGACGGCAACAATTTTTCCAGCGGCGGCGGCGGTGGCGGCAGCCCGCTCTTCTTCACCGGTACGCAGGCGACGATCGCCGCCACGGTGACCGGCGGCGCAGGCGGCAATGGCGGCAACGGCTTGAGCGGCTTCGCGGCCAATGGTGCCGGTGGCGGCGGCGGCGGTGCGGCCATGATCACCGTCGGGTCCAGCGCCAGCATCGACAACCAGGGCCAGCTCATCGGCGGCGCGGGCGGCAACGGCGGCAACGGCGGCTTTAACGGCGGCGGCGGCGCAGGCGGCGATGGCCTGCTGGTCCTCGGCACCAACACGATGGTGATCAACACCGGCGCGATCACCGGCGGCGCGGGCGGCGCGGCGGGCGCGGCGACGAACGATGGCTCGGCGCGCGGCGGCACCGGGGGCGCCGGCGTCAACCTGGCAGGCCAGCGCGATGTCCTGTTCAACGCCGGCACGATCACCGGCGGCGCGGGCGCGCCCAACGGCAACGGCGGCTATGGCGTCGTCACCTGGGGCGGCGGCATCATCAGCAACCAGGGCACGATCAGCGGCGGCCTCAACGCGGACGGCTCGCGCGCGACCGCGATCGAATTCAACGGCACGGGCAATGCGCTCACTCTGCTCACCGGCAGCACCATCGTCGGCGACATCGGCCTGGCCGCGGGCGCGCAGGCCACCATCGATGCGGCGGTGGCGGGCCAGGTGCTGGGCAACCATATCGACCTGGGCAACGGCGCGGCCGTCACCATCGACACCAACACAAAGGGGCTGCAGTACACCGGCACGCTCTCCGGCGCCGGCGACCTCAACGTGGTCGGCAGCAGCACGCTGACCTTGAACGGCGCGGCGACCCAGTCCGGTGCGCTGAACATCACCGGCGCCACGATGCTGGTGAACAACGGCGGCTACGCCGACAACAACACCGTCGCCGACAACGGCCACCTGGTCGTCGACGCGGGCTCCAATATCAACGCCAACGGCAGCGGCAATGCCTTCCTGGTCGGCACCGACGGCAACGGCGTGCTGACGCTGCAAAACGGTGCCACGGCTTATTCGGGCGGCAACCTGGTCGTCGGCGATCAGGCCGGCGACCAGGGCACGGCGAACGTGACGGGCCCTTCGTTCTTCCGCGTGATGGGCAACACCGTCATCGGTGGGAGCGGCAACGGCAGCTTGGCGCTCGATACCGGCGGCTCGCTGCTTTCGGCCGGCGCCTTGACCGTCGGCGATCAGGCCGGCGCCAACGGCGTGGTCACGCTGACCGGCCAAGCCACGCACATCAGCGCGGGCGGTTTCGTCGTGGGCAACCGCGGCACGGGCGTGCTGACGGTATCGAACGGCAGCCGCATCGACGATACCGGCGGCTTCGTGATCGCCGCGAACGCGGGCTCGGTCGGCACGGTGAACATCGGCGCCGCCGCCGGCAGTGCCGCCGCGGATGCCGGCTTTCTCGGCGCATCGAGCATTGTCTTCGGCAACGGCACGGGCACGCTGGTGTTCAACCACACCGGCACCGGCTATGTGTTCGCGCCGGCGATCAGCGGCGCGGGCAAGGTCGAGGCGCTGGCGGGCACCACGATCTTTACGGCGAACCACACTTATACCGGCGGCACCGTCATCGGCGCCGGCGGCGTCCTGCAGCTGGGACAGGGCGGCACCAGCGGAACCCTCCAAGGCGACGTGGCCAATGACGGCGCGCTGGTCTTCGACCGTTCCGACAACGTCGCTTTCGCCGGCGCGATCAGCGGCACCGGCAGCGTGACGCAGCAGGGCACCGGCGTCACCGCGCTGTCCGGCGCTCACAGCTATACCGGCGCCACGGTGATCAACGGCGGCACGCTGCAATTGCTCGGCACGGGCAGCATCGCCGCCTCCAGCGGCGTGACCATGGCCGGCGGCAGCTTCGACATCTCTGCGCTTAGCGGCACCGGCACCACCATCGGCGACCTCGCCGGCAACGGCAGCGTCGCACTGGGCAGCCATGCGCTGACGCTCGGCACGGCGAACGACACGACGTTCGGCGGTGCCATCGCGGACAGCGGCATCGCCGGTGGCAGCGGCGGCGCGCTGATCAAGCAAGGCAGCGGCACGCTCGAACTGAGCGGCGCGAACACCTACACCGGCGGCACCACCCTCGACGGCGGCATGCTGCGCCTGACGGGCGCGGGAAGCATTGCCGCGTCGAAAGGCCTCACCATCAACGCAGGCACGTTCGACATCGCCGGCGCCACCAGCGGTGCGTCGATCGCCAGCCTCGACGGACACGGCGCCGTCGACCTCGGCGCGCAGACGCTGAGCCTTACCGGTGCGCGGGGCCAGTACGACGGCGTGATTGGCGGTACCGGTGCCGTCGTGCTGAGCGGTGGCACGGAAACGCTGGCCGGCAACAATACGTACAGCGGCGGCACCACCGTCCATGGCGCCACGTTGTCGGTCGGCAGCGATGCCAACCTGGGCGCTGCCGCCGGCGCGCTCGCGCTCGACGGCGGCACGCTGCGCAACACCGCCGGGTTCGCCACCGCGCGCGCCATCTCCCTGCAAGGGGCCGGCGGCACGCTGCGGACCGATGCCGATCTCAGCCTGGCATCGGCCATCACCGGCAGCGGCGGCCTGACCAAGACCGGCACCGGCATGCTCACCCTCAACGGCGCCAACACTTATATCGGCGGCACCACGGTGAGTGGCGGCACGCTGGAGGTGGGCGACATCGATCACGGCAGCGCATCGCTTGCCGGCAACGTCACGGTGAGCAACGCCGGCACGCTGCGCGGCCACGGCACCATCGCCGGCGACGTCGTCAGCGACGGTATCGTGTGGCCGGGCGGCTCGGTGGGCACGCTGACCATCAACGGCAACTACACGCAGCACGCCGGCGCCACCTTGCAGATCGACGTGACGCCGACACAGGCCTCGGCCTTGCGCGTGAACGGCCATGCCTCGCTGGCTGGCGGCTTGAGCCTGATCTATGCACCGGGCACGTACACCGCCACGACGTACACGCTGGTGCAGGCCCAGGCACTGACGGGCACGTTCGCCAATGTGACCTCCAGCGGTTCCACGCCAACCGCGCTCAACCCCACCGTGGCCTATACCGCCACGCGGGCCAACCTGGTGCTGGCCGCCGCCACGCTGCCTCCGGTCACGCCGACCGTGGTGGCACCCGTCGATGGCGCGCTGTACGCCAACCTCATGCGCAGCGCGAGCCTGGCCGGCATGCGGTCGCTCGCCACCGTGCTTGATGCGACGCTGCGCCCACACGAGGACAGCTGCGGCGACACGGCAGCAAAGCGCAAGGACGAGCTGGGCTCGTCGTGCGACAGCGATCTCTGGATGCAATACAGCGGCAGCAGCGATTCGCTCCGCGGCGCGAATGGACTCGACAGCACGGCGTTCGCGCTGCAAGGCGGCTTCGACCACGCGCTCGGCGCCGATGTCCACCTGGGCGTGGAAGCCGGCGTCGAACGTATCAACGCGACGGACCGCCTCGGCGGCCATGGCCGGGCGGACAACCTCCATGGCGGCTTGTACGCCTATGCGAATGCCGGCCCGCTGGTGCTGTCCGGTACGGTCGATGTGTCGCGCGGGAGTTACGACATCTATCGCCAGACGGGCGTCGGCCGCGCCGCGGCCAGCCCCGACGGCAGCGCGACGGGCATCGCCCTGCAGGCGGCCTGGCCGTTCGCCGCGGCCCAGTGGCAGGTGACGCCGGCCCTGGGCGCGCTGTACCAGCATCAGCGCCTGGACGGCTTCGGCGAAACGGTCAGCAGCGCGCAACCGCTGGCCGATGCCTTCGCCGTGCGTGGCCAGGACAGCACGTACAACACCTTGCAACCGTATGCGCGCGTCGCGTTCTCGCGCAGCTTCGTCGCTGGCGGCGTCCGCTACGTGCCGCAGTTCGACCTGGGCTATCGCTACGACACGCGCAGCGCCAACACGCCGCTGGTACGCGCCACCGGCCAGGACGGCACGCAGTTCGCGCTTGCCGGCAGTGCACCGGGACGCGGCATGGCCACTGTCGGCGCGCGCATCACCGCGCAGGCGGGTGCGTCGTGGAGCCTGTACCTGGATTACCAGGGCCAGTTCGCCAGCCACCTGCGCAACCAGGCGGTGAGCGCCGGCTTCTCGAAGAGCTTCTAGGTCAAGCAGCAATGCCGCGGCGCTCGCAGGCGCCGCGGAGATCTTCGATGACCGATACATGACCGCCGTGGCGCGTGCCCTCGGGTCCGCGCCACGTTCTCGCCGGAACTCAGAACCTCACGTTCAAGCTCAGTCGCACCGCCTGGTCCTTCTCATGGCTGGCGAACTGCCCCTGGTAGCTCGCATCCATCCACACGCGCGGGCTCCAGCGCCAGCTCAGGCCGCCATCGACGGTGGCGGCGTGCCTGGCGATCGGCAGGCCCTCCACGGTGAACGTGGTGCCGCCGGCAGCGAAACGCTCCTGCATGGACGACGCCGTCGCGCCCCAGGCCTGGCGCCAGCCGAGGCCCGCGTGCGCACGCACCGCACCCTGCGGATCCAGGCCGACATAGACGCGCGCGCCGAGCGTGGCGGTGGTCGTGTCGGTGGTCTTGCCTGCGATATCCAGTGCGGCGGCGGAACCCGTCTCCCGGATCGCATCGGAACGCAGGCGCAGGCGGGCCGCGTTGAGGTACGGCTCCAACGCGACCTGGCCGAACTCGAAGCGGTAGCCGCCCTCGACGAAGCCATGGGCCAGGCCGGCGTCGTAACGGGCGTCGGCGTCGCTGGAACCGCCCGCCGGGCCGAGCCGCCGCCTGCCGTCCACGCGCTCCCATGCGTAAGCCGCGCCGGCGCGGGCCTGCCACGCGCCCCATTGCGCGCCGCCATAGATGCCCAGGTGGGTGGCATGGACATCCGCATCGTCGCCACGGGCCGCGATGCGCAGCGATTGCTTGCCCGTGCCGGCGAACGCGCCGAGCTTCGCCACGTCGCCCACGGCAAGGTCCGCGCCGACCAGCAGGCCGCTGCTGTCCGCCGTCAGGCGCGATGCGTTGCCGTCGCCATCGATCTGGCCGGCGCGCCCCCAGACGGAGGTCCACGCCGTGGCATCGCCGCGGCTGGCAGACCGTTCGCTTGCGCCGTCCTGGCCGAGCAGGCGGCGGTTGATCGCATCGCGCACGTAGTAGCTGTCGTCCAGCAGCGCGGTGCGCGTGCTCGCGTGCAGCTCGCCCGACAGCGGGTCGTAGCTGGCGCGCGCATGCATGGCGTCCATGCCCAGGATCGCGTCGTACACCGCATAGCCGCGGCCCAGGCTGTCGATGCCGCCGGCGACTGCGCGCTGGTTCGGCGTCGCCGCGACGCTGGCCAGCGCGATGTCGTTGCGCTGCATGGTTAAGGTCACCGCATTCGTTGCGTAGCCGAGCATCGGCGTCAGGAACGCCAGATTGCTGCTCACGCTGTCGAACCGGCCGCTGACACCCTGGCTCGCGCTGAGCACGGTGTAGTCCGTACGCGGCGCGTAGCTGCCCGGCGATGCCAGCACGACCACGTTGCCGCCTTGAATGACGGCTTTGCCGCCCGCGGCGATCCGTTCGCCGGCGCCGTCCGGCTGCACTTCCAGCTGATAAGCAGAGCCCTTCTGGAATACCGCGTCACCCGCCACGTGCAGGGTGCCGATCGAATTGCCGGGAGCGACGGTGCCGGCGAGCGTCAGGCCGCCGACGGTGCCGATGCCGTGCAGCGTCGCGCCGGCGTTCACCGTCACCGCACCGCCCAGCGTCGCGCTGGCGTGATTGTCGTCGCCGACCACCAGCGTGCCTTCGCTGACCGCGGTGTCGCCGGTGAACGGGTTGGCGCCGTTGAAGACCAGCGTGCCGCCACCCTGCAATTGCAGATGCCCGTTCCCGCGTAGCGTGCCGTTGAAGACTCCATGATCGCCTTGCGCAAACACGAGCGTGGCATTGTCGACGATGTCGCCCTGCAGGCTGCGCGTGTCGCCTTGCAGCGTGCCGGCATGGAGCACCGTGCCGCCCGTGTAGGTGTTGGCGCCGGCCAGGACCAGCCTGCCAGCACCGCTCTTGCTCAGCGCGCCCGCGCCGCCGATCGCGCCGGAGACCGTGAGGTCGGCGTCGGTCTGCAGCGTGCCGCTGCCGGCCAGGGTGATCGCGCGCGCGGTGCTGAAGGACGCCGTGGTTTGCAAGATGCCGCCGCTGAGCGTGAGGCCGCCGGACGAGGCGCCCAGGTTGGCATCGCTGCCCGTGGAGACCGTGCCGCCGCCGATGACGGTACCGCCGTTGTAAGTGTTGTTGCCCGTCAGCACCAGCGTGCCGGCACCGGTCTTGGTCAGCATGCCGGCACCCGCGAGGGTTCCCGACGCAGTGAGATCGGCCTCGGTCTGCAAGGTGCCGTTGCCGGCCAGGCTTATCGAGCGCGCCGTCGCGAACGCGGCGGTGGTTTTCAGTGTGCCGCCGTTGAACGCAAGGCCGCCCGCTGCATCGCCAAGGTTGGCATCACTGCTTACCGTCACCGTGCCGCCGTTGATCGCGGTGCCGCCCGTGTAAGTGTTGTTGCCCGCCAGCACCAGCGTGCCCGCGTCGGTCTTGCTCAGGCCCGCGCTGCCGGCCAGTACGGCGCCCACGGTCGCGGTCATGCCCGCGCCCGCGCTGGAGCCATCGCCCACACGGATCACGGGTGCGCCGCCGTTGCCGCCGACCAATTCGATGCGGCCGCCGTTGACGGCATAACCATCGGCGACGAACTGCATGCCGGTGGCCTGCACCGCGCCCGCGCCGCCGTCCACCGTCACCGTGCCGGCCGTGCCGCCGAAGACGGCAAAGCCGGGCTGCGGCTGCATCGGCGCGTTCGGCACGCTGCCGATCGCGTCGGTCCACTGCGGCGAGGTCGCCGACCACGCGCCGCTGCCGCCGCCCATGCGCGCGGACGAGGCCTGTCCGTTCGCATTCCAGAAGTTGAGCGTGAAGCCCGTGGCGTCGACCAGGTTGATCTGCTTCTGTGCGTCGAGCTTCTGCCACACCAGCGTGTGGCCGGCCGGCGTGGCGCCGAGCGCGATGCCGCCGTTGGTTTCGCTCAGCGTGCCGCCGTAGGTGAACACGTTGTACAGGCCGGGCCCCATGCCGAGGTCGGTGACGTTGAGCGTGGCGCCGTCGAGCGAAAGGTTGCCGCCCACGCGCACGCTGTCGCCGACGCCCGCAGTATGCATATCCGTGCCGGGTGCGCCGAGCTCATAGTCCAGCACGCTGCCTTGGGCGAGATGGAGATCGCCATCGATGGCGAGCGTGCCGACCGAATGGCCCGGCGCGAGGTGCGCGCCGCCGAGGATGTCGACATTGCCGCCGATCTCGCCGTGCCCCCGCAGCGTGGCGCCGGCATCCACCGTCACGTTGCCGCCCAGCACTGCGCCGTTGCCGGCCACGCTGCCGACGACCAGCTCGCCACCGGCCACCGTGGTGCTGCCGCTGAAGCCGCGGCTGCTGCCATCGAGAGTCAGCGTGCCGCCGCTGTACGTCAACGCGCCGTTACCGGCGAGCGAACCGGCGAAGAGGTCCGCGCCGGCTCCCGTGATGCCCAGCGCCGTGCCGTCCAACGTCAACGTGCCCGCGCCACTGATCGATGCCAGCTCCTGGGTGGCGTTGCCGAGGTTCACTGCCGCACCGCCGGCGATCGTGAGCGGGCCGCTGCCGAGGTTGCCCGTATCGCTCACCGCGAGCACGCCGCTGTTCACGAGCGTGCCGCCGGTGTACGTGTTGAAGCCGCCCAGCGTCAGCGTGCCCGTACCTTGATGCACCAGGGTACCGGCGCCCTGGATGTCCCAGTCGGCGCTCGTCTGATCCGAATGGTTCCACACCAGCATGCCGTCGTTGCGCATGCCGCCGCCGAACAGGCGGATGGCGTCGGACGTGCCGCCGCTGCCGACCTGGAAGGTGGAACCCGCGTCGATGGCAATGCCCGCCAGGCCGCTCGACGTACCGCTGTCGAGCACGGTGCCGCCGCCGGCGACATTGAGGAAGCCTTCGCCGTAGAAGCCGCGCTGCAGTGCGAGCGTCTGGCCTGCGCCGACCGACAGCGTCGCCCAGCGGTTCATGGCGACGGCGGCGCCGATCGACGCGCTCGTGGCCACGTCGAGTTCGCCATCGAGCGAGAAGTTGCTGGTGGGTGCGATGGCGATGCCGCCGCCGACTTTCACGACGACATCGGAACCCACGTTCAATGAGGCCGTGCCCTGCACGATCAGATCGCGCACGGTCAGGTCCGTCGCCGTGCTTCCGTCGCCGATGCGCACCAGTCCATGCATCACCGTGAGCGAATCGACGCTCTGCGTGCCCGGCGCGCCGTTGAGTACGATCAGCCCACGCGAGCTGGCGGGATCCGCGTTCAACACCAGGCCACTGCCAGAGAGCTGACCGGTGAACGTGACCCGGTTGTTGAGGTAATTGAGCTGATTGCCGTTGGCGTTGATGGTGCCGCCGTTGGGGCGCACCACGATGTTGCCGCCGTAGGTTGCCGCGCTCGTATTGGTGAAGCTGAGCGCGCCGCCGTCGAACGTGACCGACGGACCAAGTTCCGCGCCCGTGGTGGAGGCCACCGACAGCACGCCGCCGTCCAGCAGCCAGCCGCCGGCGGTGGTATTGGTGCCGGTCACCGTCCAGGTCGACGAGCCGGTCTTGCGCAGCGAGCCGAAGCCGACGTATTGCGTGCCGCCGCCCGATGCGCTTGCCACGGCGCTGGAAAGGTCGAAGCTGCCGTCGGTGCTGCCGCCCAGCGCCAGCGTGTCGCCGCCTGCGCTGACCGCGTTGCCGGCCAGGCTCGATCCGGCTGCCAGCACCAGCGTGTTGCCGCCTCCGCTGAAGTGCACGGCGTCGGCTTGCGCGCCGGCTCCGTTGTCGCCGAAGCCGCCGGCAATGCTGCCCGCGTTGACGATCGTCGCGCCGCCGGTCGCGAGGACGCCGACGCCGCCCGCGCCGCCCGCACCACCGTTGCCGCCGACGATGCTGCCCGCATTGGTCGCGATGAACGACGCGCCCGCCAGGCCCGCGCCGCCTTTGCCGCCCGCGTTGTTGCCGGAACCGCCGGTCCCGCCGACGCCGCCCGCCAGCGTGCCCTGGTTGAGCAAGGTGAATCCTGAGCCGCCGATGCCGGTGCCGCCATCGCCGCCCGCGCCGCCATTGCCGCCGAATCCGCCGTGGCTTCCGCCATCGCCGCCGCGGCCGCCGGTCGCGCCGGCACCGGCTTGTACGGTGAGGTTGTATCCGTCGCCGACGATGCCGGCACCGCCCGTGCCGCCGTTGCCACCCGAGCCGACCGAGTTGCCGCTGTCGGCGCTACCGCCGTTGCCACCCACGCCACCGACGTAGAGATCGGCCGCCACCAGCGGCGGCATGGGCGGCGTCCCGAGGTACCAGCCCGCGTAGCCACCGCCGCCGCCACCGCCGCCGCCACCACCCCCGTTGCCGCCGGCGCCACCGGCACCGCCGGCCGCCCAACCCTGAAAGGCACCGCCGCCCGCACCGCCCGGATGGCTCACGGCGTAGGACGCGCCCCCGCCACCACCGCCGCTGCCGTTGCTGCCTGCGCTACCGGAAGCGCCCCAGCCGCTGTCGGCCGGATTGCCGCCCACGCCGCCGGCGCCGCCCGGCGCCGGTGCCGGTGCGCCGGGCTGGAGGGCCGCGCTGCCGCCGTCACCGCCATTGCCCCAGTTGCCGGCCGGCACACCGCGCGCGGTGCCCGTCGCGCCATCGCCGCCGGCCGCGCCGGTGACCGTGGCGGCCCAGGCCGGCACCGCGCCCGACACGGCGAGCGCGGCGCCGATCGCGAGCGCGATCGCCCGCGCTGCATGCCCTGCGCGGCGCGCTGGCGCCGGCGCGGCGACGCGGCCGGACGTACCGCCGCAGGCAAGTTCCGAGGCCACCTGCGGTATGCCAAGATGACCGTTGAAAACAACTCGATAGACGCGGTTCATTTGTGACGGATTCCCCATTTCAGCCGGCGCGGATTGTCGGAGTGGGGCGTCACACAAGCGTCACAGCGCACAAGGGGCGACAGGGGGCCCCGCGGACATGCCACACACAGAGCCAGGGACCCGCCTGTGGGTATTGGGCGGATGGCGCCTGGAGACCGACGGCGTGGCGACGGCCGGCCCGTCGTACCGCAAGGGCCGCGGACTGTTGGCCTACCTGGCGCTCGAAGAGGGTTGGCATGCGCGGGAGAAGCTCGGCGAATTGTTCGCGGTCGGCTCGGCCGGCTACCTGCGCCAGCTCGTGTCCAACCTGCGCGCCAGCCTCGACGAGGCCGGCCTCGCCGATGGCCTGGTAGCCGAACGCAACCTGCTGCGCCTGGATCCGGCCGCAGGCCTGTGGGTCGACGCGCGCGCTTTCCTCGCGGCGGCGGACGAACGGCTGACGCCCAGCGCCGACACAGCGACGGTGGCGCGGGTGGAACGCTGCGCCGCGCTGTATCGCGGCGAGTTCCTGCACGGCCTGTCCCTGCCCGATGGCCCGGAGTTCGAGGCCTGGATGGAGGTCCGCCGCCAGCACATGCTGCAACAGGCGCTCGTGCTGCTCGATCGCCTGCGTGTGCACCGCGAAGAGGCCGGCTTGCTCGACCGGGCGCTGGACCACGCCCGGCGCATCCTGGAACTGGACCCTTGGAACGAAGCCGCGCACCGGCACGTGATGCGGCTGCTCGCGCTGAGCGGCCGCACGCCGGCGGCGCTGGCGCACTACGAAACTTGCCGCTGGACGCTGGAGCGCGAACTGGGCCTGGCGCCTGAAGCCGAGACGCAGCGCCTGCACGCATTGATCCGTGGCGGCGAGCTGGCCACGGTCGCCGCGCCCGTGTGCGAGCCGCCGGTGAAGGCGATGGCCGAGCGGCGCTTGGCGACCCTGCTCTGCTGCGAGCTGGAAGTACCCGGCGAAGACGACGTGGACGCCATCGCCGAAGCGCTGGCGCAACCGCGCCTGCGCATCCAGTCGCTGCTGGCGGCGGCATCGGGACATCGCGTGGCGCTGCACGGCAACCGGCTGCTGGCTTGCTTCGGCGTACCGCTGGCACGGGAGAACGCGGCTCAGCAGGCGGTGCGCACGGCGCTGTCATTGATGGGCCAGCTGGATGGCGGCATCACCGCGCGGATCGGCATCCACACCGGCATCGTCATCACGCATGCCCAGTCCGACGAAGCGGATGCCGCGGGTGTCGCGTCCGGCCAGGCCATACGGCTGGCCGGACGCGCGGCGCGGGGCGAAGTCGTGGTCAGCGAGGCGACGCAGCACCTGGTGCGCGGCTATGTCCATCTGCGGCCGTGCGCCGGCGCGCATGACGCCGGCGTGGACGCCATGCCGGCGTTCCGCGTGGAGGGCGAGACCGGCGCGGACAATCGCCTGGATTCGGCATCCAGCCTCAGCCGGCTGGTGGGCCGCGAAGAGGAGCTGGCGGCGCTCTACGAACGGTGGCACGCGGTGGCACGGGGTGGCCGTTCCAGCCTGCTGATCCGCGGCGATGCCGGCATCGGCAAGTCTCGCCTTGCGCGCGGACTGCGCGAGCGCCTGGCCGGCGAATCCGTGCCCGCCTTCGAGCTGCGCTGCCTGCCGGAATTCAGCGACACGCCGCTGCATCCGCTGCGTGTCCTGTTCGCCACATGCGTCGGCCTGGACGACGGCGATGCGGCGCCGCAGCGGCTGGACAAAGTGGCCGGCTTTGTCCGCACGCAGCTCGCCGGGCGGCAGGTCGCTTCCCAGGAAGCGACGCTGCTGCTGGCCGATCTGCTGCATGCGGGCGACGCCGATGCGGACGGCGAACTCCAGCTCGCCCCGCTCAAGCGCCGCGAAAAGACCATGCGGCTGCTGCTCGACCTGCTCGACGGACTGGCCCGCGATCGTCCGGCCCTGCTGATCGTGGAGGACCTGCACTGGTGCGATCCGTCCACGCTGGACGTGCTGGCTGCGCATGCCAAGTCTTCGTCCATCGTGCCGATGCTCACGCTGCTTACCAGCCGTCCGGGCATCGCCTGGCCGCACGCGGACGCGGTGCTCGACCTGCCGCCGCTTTCCGACGCGCAGGCCATGGCGCTGGCGCAACAGCTCGCCACCGCACTGTCGGCGGAGGCGCTCGGGCGCATCGTGATGCGTTGCGACGGCATCCCGCTCTACGTCGAGGAAATGGCGCGCATGCACGCGCAGGCCGCGACCACCTCGCGCACGCCCGAGACCTCGCTCAGCCTGCAGGAACTGCTGGCGGCGCGCCTGGACAGCCGGGGCCACGACGCCAAGGCCACCGCACAGCTGGCCGCCGCGCTGGGCCGGGATTTCAGCCTGCCGCTGTTGCAGTGCCTGTCGCCGCTCGACCGCGCGCCGCTGAAGCGGGCCCTGGATGCGCTGGAGGAGAGCGGCCTGATCCTCGCCACGGGCTCGCACACCTACCAGTTCAAGCACGCGCTGATCCAGGATGCGGCGTATACGTCGCTGACCCGCGGCGGCCGGGCGGCCCATCACCGGCGCATCGCGCGGGCGCTCCAGTCGGAGTTCTCCGCGCTCGTGGAAAGCCAACCCGAAGTCCTCGCCCGCCACCTGGCGCTGGCGGGCGAAGCGGCCGCGGCGATCGCGCAATGGCTCGAAGCGGGCCGATGGGCGGCGCGGCGTTCGGCCGACCGCGAGGCGGCGCGCCACTTCGAGGCCGGCCTCGCGCTGTTGCCGCAGTTGTCCGATGAGCGCGAGCGCACCCGATGGGAACTGGCGCTGCAACTCGGGCTCGGCAGCGCGCACGTCGCCGTGCAGGGCTACGGCTCGCCGGAAGCCAGGCAGGCGTTCCTGCGCGCGGTGGCGCTGAGCCACGACATCGAAGACGACGCCGCTGCTTTCCCGGTGATCTTCGGCCTGTGGCAGGGCGGGTTCTCCGAACGCGTCACCGCCGCGCCGCTGGAACTGGTCGAGCGGCTGGATCGCATTGCCGGCACCACCGGCGATCCCTTCCATCGGCTGGTCGTCGATTACGCCTACGGCAACAACCTGTTCTGGCTCGGGCGCCACGCGGACGCCGCGCGCCATCTCGCCTCGGCGCTGGCCGCGCCGGCCGAGGTGCAAGGCGGGCAAGTCGTGGCGCGCTATGGCGAGGATGCGCGCAATCTCAGCCGCTGCTTCCTGGCCTGGACGCTCTGGTTCCAGGGACGCGCGGACGCGGCGCTCCGGCACATGGCCGCGGCCCTGGAGGAAGCGCGGCATCTCGGCCATTCGCACTCGCTCGCCTTCGCACTGACCTTCGCCGCACAGTTGCAGCGCCACCTCGGCGATGCAGAGAAAACCGAGCGCCTCACGCTCGAGCTCGCCCGGCTCGCCGACGAACATGCGATGTCGCTGTGGTCCGCCGTCGCCACCGGCACGCTGGGCTGGGCGCGCGCCGTTCGCGGCGACGACACGGCGCTGGCGGGCATCCGCGCCAGCATCGATGCAGCGCTGGTGGCCATGCCGCTGGCCGTGGTCACCTTCCGCTCGTTCCTCACCGATGCGCTGATCCGCCTGGGCCGCCACGCCGAAGCGTTGGCCTGCCTGGAGGACACCATCGCGCGCGCCGAGGCGTACGAGGACCGCTACATGCTCCCGGAATTCCTGCGCCAGCAGGCGGCCTGCACGGTGGCGCTGGATCCCTCGCATGGTGAGGAGGCACAGGCATTGCTGCTGCGCGCGCTCGCGCTGGCCCATACGCAAGGCGCGCTCATGCTGGAACTGCGCATCGCAGCCGACCTCTTCCTGCTGTCCGGCAGCCGCGACGCGCACGCCGCGCTTCAGTGCGCATTCGCCCGCTGCGAGACGGAGCGCGGCACGCCCGATCTGCTGCGTGCCGCCGGCCTGCTCGGCGGCCGCTGGCCGCCAGGCGACGGATCGGACGCACGGCCGGAAAGCGCGGGCCGGGGACCGGCCGTGCCCGCGTGAATGCGACCCTCGCAGCGGACGTCGTACCATCCGCGCCCATGAGTCCCCTCGCCCGCACCCGCCACCTCGCCCGTCGCCTGCTTTCCCGCCGCCGCGCCTCGAAGGCCGTGGAAGCGCTGCCGGCCTTCGCCGTACCGGCCGATGCCATCGAAGTGCTCGACGGCCCGGAAGCGTTCCGGTGCACCTTGCTCGAACTCATCGCGACGGCCCGGCGGCGCATCATCATCTGCGCGCTTTATTTGCAGGACGACGATGCCGGCCGCGAAGTGCTGGAGGCGCTGTACGCGGCGCGCGACCGTATGCCCGGGCTGCAGATCGAGGTCTACGTCGACTGGCATCGCGCGCGCCGTGGGCTGATCGGCAAGGGCAAGAGCGAGGGCAACGCGGCGATGTACCGCGATTACGCCGCGCGCCTCGGGCCGGGCGTGTCGATCTGGGGCGTGCCGGTGCAGAGCCGCGAGCTGTTCGGCGTGCTGCACCTGAAGGGCTTCGTGATCGACGACACCGTGCTGTACAGCGGCGCCAGCCTTAACGACGTGTACCTGGCCAGGCATGGCCGCTACCGGCTCGATCGCTACCACCTGATCCACGATGCGGCGCTGGCCGACAGCATGGCCGGCTTCGTGCACGAGTACCTGCGCGGCAGCGCCGCCGTGCGGCGACTCGACCAGCCGGCCCCGGCGACGCGCGAACTGCTGGCGGACATCCGTCAGCTGCGCCAGCAGCTGCAGACCGCGCGCTATGCGGTCCCGGCGGTCATGGCAGAGGCCGGTCGCGTGGCGGTGACGCCGCTGGCGGGCTTCGGCCGGAACGACAACCGCCTCAACGGCAGCCTGCTGGACCTGCTGCACGGCGCGCGCGAGCGGGTCGTCCTGCTGACGCCTTATTTCAATCTGCCCAGGCCGGTGCGCTCGGCGCTCGGGCAGCTGCTGCGCCGCGGTGTGCGCGTGGACATCATGGTCGGCGACAAGCAGGCGAACGATTTCTATATCCCGCCGGACCAGCCGTTCCGCAAGATCGGCCTGTTGCCCTACCTCTACGAAGCCAACCTGCGCCGCTTCGCGCGGGCGCACCAGGAACACATGGCGCGCGGCCAGCTCAACCTGTGGCTGTGGCGCCACGGCGAGAACAGCTATCACCTCAAAGGCCTGTTCGTCGACGACGACATCACCGTGCTCACCGGCAACAACCTCAATCCGCGCGCCTGGGCGCTGGACCTGGAGAACGGTTTGCTGCTGCGCGACCCGAAGCATCTCCTGACCGCGCGCCTGCGGGCCGAGTGGGACGCGCTGCGCCGGCACGCCACGCGACTGGCCGACTATCACGATCTGGAACCCTCGCGGCAGTACCCCGACGATGTACGCCGTCTGTTGCGACGGCTGAGCCGGGTACGCATGGATCGGTTGCTCAACCGCTTGTTGTAGCGCGGGATCGCGCGTTGCGCGGCTCGACTACGGAGTGCCGCCGGTCGTCATGCCGATCGTGCCCAGCCAGGTTTCGACCAGGGCCGGCCAGTGTGTGATCGGTTCCGCCGTCGGACGCAGGCCGAAGGCATGGCCGCCGTGTGCGTAGAGGTGCATCTCGGCGGGAACGTCCGCCTTTCTCAACGCGTTGTAATAGACGAGCGCCTGATTCACGCCGTCCACGTAGTCATCCTCCGCCTGAAGCAGGAACGTGGGCGGTGTGTCATGGGTGACCGGCAGATTGACGTTGAACCGATCGTCGTCCGTCGCGAGGTGGCCGGGATAGATGGCGATGGCGAAGTCGGGGCGGCTGCTTTCCTGGTCGACCGCATCGACGGGCGCGTACAGGCGGCGCTTGAACGTGGTGCTCGTTTCCGCCACCAGGAAGCCGCCCGCCGAGAAGCCGAGCACACCCACCTTATGCGGATCGACGTGCCATGCCGCCGCATGCGCGCGTATCAGCCGCAAGGCGCGCTGGGCGTCCTGCAGCGACGGCATCGACAACGCGTGGTTGTGCGGGCGGCAATCGCATGACCAGACGTAAGGCATGCTCGGAACGCGGTACTTGAGCAGGACGCAGGTGACGCCCTTGGCGGTCAGCCAATCGCAGACCTCCGTGCCTTCCAGGTCGATGGCCAGCCCCTGAAAGCCGCCGCCGGGGAACACGACGACCGCGGTCCCGGTGTTCTGCCCGGCAGGTGCGTAGACCGTCAGCGTCGGGCGCGACACGTTGGACACGCCGACGATCGGCCGTCCGCCAATGAGTTTTTCGCCGGTCTTCATGTACTCCGCACCTGGCACCGAACTGCTGCCGGGCGGCGTGCCGGGCCACAGCGGTACCTGCTCGTGTCCGGCGGAGGGTTGCCAGACGGGCGCATCCGCGCGCGCCCAGCTGCAGAGGAAAAGCAGGCACAACAACATCGGCGCGTAGAGCTTCATGGGCACGCTCCAGTGGATGCCCAAGAGGGAGATGGGCAGACGGGCTCATCCGGTTTCGGCTGATCCCAGGCACGAGGCGGTCACGTGAGAAGACATCCGTACGCCGGGACGACGAGCGCTCACCTTGGCAGGCCCGGGTGGCGAAGCGATGGACGAAAAGCTGAAGGGGCCGGCCGATTCCATGGCCAGGAACGGATATGGCCAGCCCCGCGGCGTGCCGGCAGTCCGGCCGCGCCATGCGCGCTTACAGCACCTCGATCGCCAGCGCGATGCCCTGCCCGCCGCCGATGCAGAGCGCCACGAGCCCGCGGCGCAACCCGTCCCGCCGCATCGAATGGATCAGCCGCGTGGTGAGGATGGCGCCCGTCGCGCCGATGGGATGGCCATGCGCGATCGCGCCGCCATCGACGTTGACCAGGTCCTCGGCCAGGCCGAGTTCGCCCATCACAGCCAATGGCACCGCCGCGAAGGCTTCATTGATCTCGACGCGCTCGACCTCGCCCAGCGACCAGCCCGCGCGCGCGAGCGCGATGCGCACGGCCGGCACCGGCCCGATGCCGAACATGCCGGGTTCGACCGCGGCGATGCCGTAGGCGACGAGGCGCGCGGACGGCGTGAGGCCGGCAGCTTCGGCGAAGCCACGCTCGGCGACCAGCATGGCCGAAGCGCCGCTGTTCACGCCCGGCGCATTGCCCGCGGTGATGGTGCCGTCGGGGCGGAACGCCGGGCGCAGCTTGGCCAGTACCTCGACGGTCGTATCGGGCCGCGGTTGCTCGTCGCGCGAGAACAGCAGCTTCTCCTTCTTGCGCCCTTCGACTTCCACGGCAACGAGTTCCGCGTCGAAGTGCCCGGCCGCCTGGGCGGCGGCGAAGCGCTGTTGCGAGCGCGCGGCCCAGCGATCCTGCGCTTCGCGCGAAAGGGCGAAGCGTGTGACGAGGTCTTCGGTGTGCCAGCCGGAATGCTCGCCCGAGAACGCATCGACCAGGCCGTCGCGCAGCATGCTGTCGTGGATCTCCGCGCTGCCCATGCGATAGCCCCAGCGCCCCTGGTCGAGCAGATAGGGCGCGCGCTCCATGCTCTCCATACCGCCAGCGACCGCGACGTCGGCAAGACCCAGCTGAATCTCCTGCGCGGCCGTCACGATCGCCTGCGCACCGGAGCCGCACACGCGGTTGACGGTCATGGCCGGCACGTCGACCGGCACGCCACCGCCGATGGCCGCCTGGCGCGCCGGGTTCATCCGGTTGCCGGCCTGGATCACGTTGCCCATCGTCACCGACGCGAGGCGTGCCGGGTCCAGGCCGCCGCGGCGCAGCGTCTCGCGCACGGCGATCGCGCCGAGCTCGGTCGCGGGCACGCTCTTGAGGGAACCGTTGAAGGCGCCGATGGGCGTTCTGACGGGGTGGCAAATTACGATGTCACGCGTAGTCATATCATCTCTCGCGGGATGCGGCCGGCGCGGCAGTGCGAGCGGCCATGGGGAGCGTTATCGCTCGAACACCAGCAGCGTCGACGTCGCCGACGCGTACAGCTTTCCGTCCGCGTCCTTGAGCGTGGCTTCGGCGAAGGCGGCGCGGCGGCCGATGCTGAGCACGCGGCCTTCCGCACGCAGCCGGCCGGTCTCCTGTGTGATCGCCTTGTGGTACGCGACCTTCAGTTCCAGTGTCGTGTAGCCCTGGGTCGGCGTCAGGCGCGAATGCGCCGCGCAACCGCAGGCAGAGTCGAGCAGCGTGGCGGCATAGCCGCCGTGCACGGTGCCGAGCGGGTTGTAGGCGCGCAGCGACGGCGTCGCTTCGAAGGCGGCAAAGCCTTCGCCGGCATCGACCAGCACGAAATCCAGCGTCTCCCCGATCGGCGGGCGGCCGCCCATCTCGATCATCTTGCGCAGCTGTTGCAGACCCGTGAGTCCAGGCGGCAGTTGGGCGACGAGATTCATGGCAGGTCCTCGAGACGGTAGCGGTGCTTGAGCGCCATGCGGCCGCGCATGAGGATGGCGTCCGAACGCTTTTGGCGCGGCTCCGCGCGGGCCAGCATCAGCGCGCCGGCCAGCTCGGCCATCAGCGTGTCGGCCTGCGCATCGGCGTCGGCGTGGCCCAGTTGTTCCAGCAGGCGCGCGAACTCGTGCTTGAGACGGTCCGCACCGCGCGCGAACGCTTGTTTCGCCGGCGCCGAAGCCCGCGGGATGTCCGACAGCAAGGCGGCCACCGGGCAGCCGCGGCCGGCCGCGTCGCGATGCTGGCGCGAGAGGTAGAAACGGATGTAGCTCCACAGGGCTTCGGCCGGCGGCAGCGCGGCGGTCTTGCGCAGGAACCACTCGCAGCTCTCGCTGAACATGGCGTCGATGGCTTCGGCGATGAGCGCGTCCTTCGAGGCGAAATGCGCATAGAAACCGCCGTGCGTCAGACCGGCCTTGGCCATGACGCCAGCCACGCTCACCTGCTGCGGACCGGCCTCGCGGATGGCATCTGCCGCCACCTTGAGCACCCGGTCATAGGTTTCCTGCTTGTGTTCAGCGCGGTATCTCACGGGCCTTGCCTCGGAGTTATATGATGCCCATCATACAAATGCGCTTGGGCGACCGCAACGGACGCGTCGCCGCGCCCTGATACCTCCACTACCCGGAACGAGCATGAAAAATCTTTTGGATACCGCCATCGAAGCGCATGGCGGCTGGGACCGCTGGCAGCAGCTGCGCAGGCTGAGCGCACAGGTGTCCATCGGCGGCGCCATGTGGCACCTGAAGGGCTGGCCGGAAGTGTTCGCCGATGTCCACGTCAGCATCGACCCGCATCGGCAGCACACCGAATACACACCTTTTCTCCACGACGGGCAGCACGCGCTGTTCGAGCCGGATCGCGTCGCGATCGTCGCGGACGACGGCAAGGTCATCGAAGAACGTCACGCGCCGCGCCAGGCTTTCGCCGGCCACGTCCTCACCACGCCATGGGACGCTCTGCACCTGGTCTATTTTTCCGGCTATGCGATGTGGAACTACCTGACGGCGCCGTTCCTGTTCAAGCTTCCCGGCTTCCAGACGGAAGAGATCGAGCCTTGGGACGAGAACGGCGAAACCTGGCGCCGCCTCAAGGTGACTTTCCCTGAGGACGTCCACGGCCATACACGCGAGCAGGTGTTCTACTTCAGCGAAGACGGGCTGCTGCGCCGCCACGATTACCGCGTGGACATCATCGGCAGCGGCGCCGCCAGCGCGCACTGCGTGTCCGAACACCGGACGATCGGTGGCATCGTCTTTCCGACGCGGCGGCGCGTCCACCCCATCGGCCCGGACAACCGGCCGCTGCCCGAACGCACGGCGGTCTCCATCGACGTCCACCACGTCGACCTCGCCTGACACGGTGCGCAGGGCTTATCGGACCGCCCCCAGAGCCACGGCGACCGGACGCGAGTCCGGTCAGTTCGCCAACGGCGGCTCCGCCACGGCGGGCCGCCGCACACTCAGTGCCGTGCCCGCCGAGGCCACGATGATCGCCCCGATCGCCAGCCACTGCAGCAGGCTGAGCCGTTCGCCGAGCAGCGTGACACCGGCCATCGCGGCCACGGCCGGCTCCAGGCTCAGCAAGGTGCTGAAAGTGCGCGCGGGCAGGCGCGTCATCGAGACCATTTCCAGCGAGTACGGCAATGCCGAACTGAGCAGGGCCACGCCGAACGCATAGGGCAGCAGCGCCGGCGAGAGCAGCGCGCTACCCGCGTGCGCGACGCCGAAGGGAATCGCCACCAGCGCGCCGATCGTGGTACCCAGGGTCACCGCGTCCTTGCCGTAGGCCGCGCCCGTGCGCTGGCCCAGCACGATGTACAGCACCCAGCCCACGCCCGCGGCGAGCGCATACATGACGCCCACTGGGTCGAGCGACTGCGCCTGCCCGCGCAGCGGCAGCAGCAAGACCAGCCCGGCGATCACCAGCGCGATCCACACGAAATCGACCAGGCGCCGCGAACTGAACATCGCCAGCGCCAGCGGGCCGGTGAATTCCAGCGCCACCGCGATGCCGAGCGGGATCGTCCGCAGCGAGAGATAGAACACCAGGTTCATTGCACCCATGGCCAGGCCGTAACCCCACAGCACACGCCAGTCGCCCTTGCGGTTCGACCGGCGCCAGGGCCGACGCCACAACAACAGGATGAGCGCGCTGAGCCCCAGCCGGTACGCCGTCGCACCCTGCGCGCCCACCTGCGGGAACAGGTGCTTGGCCAGCGAGGCGCCGCACTGGTACGAGACCATGGCGATCAGCAGGGCGCCGATCGCGATGGCGATCTGAGCGTTGGAACGGGGAGGCATGGGAGCGGTCGTGGCGGGGACAATGTGGGCATGATGCCAGGATGCGCGATGGTGGGGCGATGGTGGGCGCATGTTGCTGACAGGGTGTGGCAGCAATGGTGGAGGCTCAGGTTCGTCAACCTCGTTTACGGAGCGCCGCTGGGGTGATGCTCAGCACGCCGGCCGGCTCCTCGGGGACCCACCGACTCATGCGCCTTGACGCCCGCCCGTGATCCACCTGGCCGTCGTCGCTTCGCTTTAGCCACGTTTCCGCGAGCACCCGCCCCTCATCCCGCCTTCTCCCCGGAGGGGAGAAGGAGAAGTGCGGTACCGAGGCGAGAACAACCCAAACAAGAGCGAGCGAAGCGACGCTCCGTATGGCTCTTGGTCTCCCGGGTTCCCTTCGCGGCGGTGAGGGCTGGACGATCAGGCCGCCGAAGGCGGGCGGGGACAGGGATGTCCCCGCCTTTTCGATCAGGGCAGGGATGCCCTGTCGAAAAGCCCGGCCAGCCCTCAACGCACCCGCAGCAGCGAAGGCTGCGGAGGGCGCCGCGCAGGGGGCCCTTCTTCTTGGTTACTTCTTCTTGGGCAAGCAAGAAGAAGTAACTCGCTCTCCGGCAGGAGAGCGAAACCCTCGCCCTTTGGGCGAGACAAGCAAGCCACGAGGCGACAATCGAGCGGACACCACAACCCAAAAAAGAAACGGCCGGGCCCTGGGAAAGGCCCGGCCAACATACCGTTCAAGGGGAGGGCGCCGGCGCCGCATCGAGACTCCGGCTAGGGATCGAACGGCAAAGCTCCGGCGGCGCGGCCTGTGCCGCGCCGCACGATCACATCAGAACCACACACCCACCTGCACGCCGAACGTCCGCGGCGGCAGATACTGCGAGACGTACTGGAAGCTGCCGTCCGGCATCGCAAAGCGGCCGGCGCTGGTACGCACGCGTCCGTCGGTGAAGTTCTGCACGTAGGCGGAGGCCCACCAGCGGTCCTGCGGCTCGGTGTAGCGCAGGGCCAGGTCGCCGCGGAAGTAGGCCTTCTGCTTGTCGCCGTCGCCCAGGTTGAACGTGCTCAGCCACTGGTCGCCCTGGTACTGGCCGCTGAAGCGCGGCGTCAGGCGGCCGCCGTTGCCCAGGTGGAAATCGTGCTCGTAGATCGCGGTGAGCGACACGGTGGGCGCATGCGGCAGGTCGTTGCCCGAGATGTCCATGCACGCGGAGATGCCCGACTGCGGCGCGCACGGCGGCAGGCCCTGGTAGTCGTTGCTGCCGGCGTAGAGCAGGGTGCCGAGCGTCTTCTTCGGAATGTACGAGAACACCAGGTTGGCGCGGTCGTCCTTCTGCTGGAAGGCCAGCTCGGACTCCAGGCCCGCTACCTTGGTGCTGCCCTTGACGTTGTTGAAGCCCAAGCCGCGGTTGCCGTCCGGATAGGTGATCGGCGCGGACAGCTGGAAGTCCTTGAAGTCCTCGTAGTACGCCGCCGTGTTCCAGGTCAGCTTGCCGTCGAGGAAGACGAACTTAGTGCCGATCTCGTAGTTGGTCAGCTTCTCCGGCTTGTACAGCGTGCCGGCGTCCTGCGTGCCGCCGGACTTGTAGCCGGTGGACACGCTGGCGTACAGCAGGCCGTTGCTGCTGATGTCGGTATCCGCGCGCACCAGCCAGGTCACGCGGTCGTCGCTGTACTTGGCGTCGTTGCGCGTGGAGATGTTGAAGCCAGTCGCCGGGCTCGGATACGTGCTCGGCGCGATCGGCACCTGCGGCACGGTCGGGTCGTAGGCCCAGCCCCAGCCGCGGCCGTCGATGTTCTTCTTCACGTCGTCGGACCAGCGCACGCCACCGGTGAGGCGCCAGTGGTCGGACACATGCCAAGTCGCCTGGCCGAACGCCGCGGTCGACTTCACCGTCTCCTTCGGCTGGATGAAGGAGCCCTGCCATGCGACGGACTCCGACACCATCGTGCCGTTCATGATCGGGATGTCGAAGCGGATGTTGTTGTCTTCGTAGCCGTAGTAGGCACCGACGATCCAGTCCACGGTCTGCTCGCCGGTGGAGCGCAGGTTGAACTCGTGGCTGTAGCTCTTGTAGTTGGAGGAATTGGTGCGGTCGTTCTGCGACTGCGCGCCGGTGGCGAAGCTGGTCGGCACCTGCACGCCCGAGTCCTGGTCGAACTGGCTCTTGCCGGAGAACTTGTTGTAGCCGGCGATGTAGCTCAGCTGCATGCCGTCGTTGATGGTCCAGTCCATCCGGCTGCGCACCGTGCCGGAGTTGCGGTGCAGGTACGGCGCGGTGTCGATCAGCGCCGACCAGAAATCCTGCCCCTGGCGCGGGGTCTGCATCAGGCTCATGTTGAGCGTGCCGCGGTCGATGAAGTACTCGTACGCGAGGTTCCACTTGAACGCATCGTTCGGCTGCCACAGCGCGCTGACGCGGGCGGCGGTCTGGTCCTGCGCGCTGTACTTGTCGCCGCCCTGCACGAACAGGCTGGGGTCGATCGGGCGGAACTTCGCCGGGTTGCCGCCGCCGGCCAGGTACGCCGCCTGCTGCTGTGCGATGCTCGGCAGCTGCCCGGCAGGATTCTGGTAGTCCACGTAGCCGTCGTGCTGCACCTTCGCCACGGCCACGCGCAACGCGAACGTGCTGCTCACCGGCAGGTTCACCGCCGCGCGCGCGCTCGTCAGGTTGTAGTTGCCGGCTTCGATCTGCGCGTTGCCGTAGAAGCCTGCGGCGATGTCGGGCTTGGCGGTCTGGAAGCTGATCGCGCCCGCGGTGGAGTTGCGGCCCCACAGCGTGCCTTGCGGGCCACGCAGCACTTCGACGCCTTCCATGTCCAGCAGCAGGCCCGAAGCAGCTTCGGCGCGCGGCGAGTACACGCCGTCGACGAAGGTGGCCACTTCCGGATCGGCATATTCGGTCTTGGCGCTGTCATTGCCGATGCCGCGCATGGTCAGCGTCACCACGCCGTGGTCGCCCTGCGCGGTGCCCTGCAGGCCCGGCACCAGCTTGGTCAGGTCCTGCACGGTCATCACGCGCTCCTTGTCCAGGAGATCGGGCGTGATCGCGCTGACGGCGACGGGGGTTTTCTGCAGCGGGGTCTCGCGCTTGGTCGCGCTCACCTCGATGGCATCCAACTGCTTGACCTTCTTCTCCGGCGCCGTACCCGGCGCCTGGGTGTTCTGCGAGGTGTCCTGCTGATCGGCCGCGAACACCGCACCCGGAGCGAGCGCGAATGCCATGGCGACGTACAAAGCCGAGTAGCGCAACTTCATGAAGTCTCCCCTCATATCGTCCGTAGTTGGAGCGCCGCCATCCCCCGACGGCTGCGCAGGTGTTCAAGGTGAAAATGACAGCGCTGTCATTGGCGGATGATAGACCGGTCTTTCCGCAGAAGCTTGACGCGCGGCAGCACGCGTGAAGACCTCGTCAAACCGTTGGTACAACTGGCTTTGCGGGCGCCCGCCTCGAACGCCGGCGATGGCTATGTTGCAAAGCGGGCGAGGGCCGGCGGCTTACCGCGACGGGCCTCGCCCGGACAAAATCACTTGGCGCAGTCCACGATCACGTCCGCGTCCGTGCCCAGCGCCACGCGGGACACCACGAGCGTGGCTTTTCCGTCCGCCGTCATGACGAACGGACGATCGATGCGATGCATATCGGCACCGGCGGCGCGGAAGCATTTCAGCGGTACGCCGACGCTCGCCCAGCGGGTGATGGCGAGCGAGGACAGCGGCTTGAGCAGCGACACGCGGCCCATGCAGCCCTGCCCGCAGCCCATGCCGACCCATGCGTCGCCCACCGGCAGCGAGTCCACGCGCAACGTGGTCACCAGCAGCACGTCGCCATTGGTCTGGCGATCGAGATCCATCGGCGCGCCCGCCTGGATCGACACCGACGCGCCGCCCTTGCTCCAACCGAAACGACGTGCGTCTTCCTGCGCCTTGTAGTCGAGCGCCGTCATGCGCAGGCTGCCGTCGGCGGTCGCGGCGGCCGAGACGTCGGCCGGCACGGCGGCACCGTCCGCGCCGGCCAGGCTCATGCGATAGCCGTGCACGGCCTTGCCGCGCTCCAGGTAATTGCCCACCGGAATCTGCTCGCCGGTGATGCCGGACACCTCGGGCAGCTCCGGCACCGCGGTGTGGTCCGCGTAGGTCAGGCCGTATCCGAACGCGAACTGTGCGCCCGCGCTCTGCACCGCGGTGCGCGGCCAGGCGTAGGCAAGCTTGCCGTGGAAGTCGTGCGCAACGCTGCCATCCTTCGCGCGCAGCAGCACGTCCGCGACGCCGCCGCCTTCACTGCCGGGCAGCCCTGCGGCGACGAAGGCATCGGCCGCATTGATCTCGCGGTTCACCCACAACGGACGACCACTGAGAAACACGGCGACGACGGGGATGCCTTCGCCTTTCAAACGACGCAACAGCTCCAGGTCATGCTCGTCGCCCGGGCGATAGAGCAGGTTCGGCAGGTCGCCCTGGAACTCGGCATACGGGTCTTCGCCGAACACCACCACCGCCACGTCCGGCTTGCGCGCATAGCGGCCGTCGGCGGCGATCTCCACCTCGCCACCCGCGGCTTTCACCTGTGCGGCCATGCCTGCGCCGATCGACGTCGCGCCCGGAAAATCGGCGTTCTTCAGGCCCGTGCCCTGCCAGGTCAGCGTCCAGCCGCCGCTCTGGCGCGAGATGTTGTCCGCCGCATCGCCGGCTACCAGGATGTGCTTGTGCGGATCGAGCGGCAGCAGGCCGCCGTTGTTCTTCAGCAGCACCATCGATTCGCGCACGGCGCGCCGCGCCAGCGCACGATGTGCTGGACTGCCGACGATCTCGGCCGAGCGCTTCGCAAGCGGCTGCGCGGAAGGCAAGCCGGCCTCGAATAGCCCCATGCGGAATTTGACGCGCAAGATGCGCGCGACCGCGTCGTCCAGGCGCTTCATCGGCAGCGCGCCGGACTTCGCCTCCGCCAGCGTGTGCTCGTACAGGCCGCGCCAGCTGTCCGGCGCCATCAGCATGTCGACGCCGGCTTCGATCGACGCCGGGCAATCGACGTTGCTGCAGCCGGGCACCTGGCCGTGACCGTTCCAGTCGCCGACCACGAAGCCCTGGAAATCCATGCGGCCCTTGAGCACGTCAGTAAGCAGCGCCTTGTTGCCGTGCATCTTCTGGCCGTTCCAGCTGGAGAACGAGGCCATCACCGTCTGCACGCCGGCGTCGATCGCGGGCGGATAACCGGCCGCATGGATCTCGCGCAGTTGCGTTTCGCTGATCTGCGCATCGCCTTGGTCCGTGCCGTTCTGGGTGCCGCCATCGGCGAGGAAATGCTTGGCTGAGGCGATGGCGTGCGAGGCGTCGAGGAAGCCCGGCGTACCGACCTTGCCCTGCAAGCCTTCGATCATCGCGGTGGCGTACTGCGCGACGATGCGCGGGTCCTGCGAATAGCCTTCGTAGGCGCGCCCCCAGCGCAAATCCTGCGGCACGGCGAGCGTGGGCGCGAAGGTCCAGTTGATGCCGGTGGCGCGCACTTCGGCCGCGGTCGCCGCGCCGATCTCGCGGATCAGTTCCGGATCGCGCGCGTTGCCCAGCGCCGAGTTCTGCGGAAACAGCGTCGCGCCGACGGTGTTGTTGTGTCCGTGCACCGCGTCGATGCCGAACAGCAGCGGGATGGCCGGATGACCGCCGCTGGTGTCCATCGCCGCGCGATCGAATGCGTCAGCCAGCACTTTCCATTGTTCGGCCGTCGCGGTGAGCTTCGCACCCGGCTTGGAGTTGCCGCCGGCAAGGATGGAACCGAGCCGGTACTTGCGCACGTCGTCCGGCGTCACGCTGAGGATATCGGCCTGTATCACCTGGCCGACCTTGTCCTCCACCGACATCTTCGCCATCAACGCCGCCACGCGCTGTTCCAGTGCCGGGTCTTGCGGCAGCGGCCATGTCGCCACAGGCCATCGTTCCGGATGCACCGCGGTATCGGCCGCGAAGGATGCCGCCGGCACGCAGGCAAGCGCCGCAGCCAGCAAGGTGGGTATCGAACGCAAACGACGACCAGACGCCAGCACGTGCCTCTCCCTTCGCCATGGAAACGACCAGCTCCCTCCCCCGGAGCCGTTCAGAGCCGGGAGATTGGCAGAAATGACAGCGCTGTCAATTGGCGGCGCAGCACAAAGAACCGGCTCCCTCTCCCCGCCGGGGGAGATGGTTGGGGTGAGGGGCCCGGCGGAGCGTGGCGTTGAATCTTGCGGTGATCTACGGGGCTTTTTTTGGCTTTCGTAGAAACGTTGCCGCGAGCACCCGCCCCTCATCCCGCCTTCTCCCCGGAGGGGAGAAGGAGAAGTGCAGTACCGCGGCAAGCAGCCAACGACCAAACAAGAGCGAGCGAAGCGACGCTCCGAATGCTCTTGATCTCCCGGGTTCCCTTCGCGGCGGTGAGGGCTGGACGATCAGGCCCGCGAAGCGGGGCGGGGACAGGGATGTCCCCGCCTTTTCGATCAGGGCAGGATGCCCTGTCGAAAAGCCCGGCCAGCCCTCAACGCACCCGCAGCAGCGTAGGCTGCGGAGGGCGCCGCGCAGGGTGCCTTTTCTTCTTGGTTACTTCTTCTCGAGGTCCCCCTTGAGGGGATTGGGCAAGCAAAGAAGAAGTAACTCGCTCTCCGGCAGGAGAGCGAAACCCTCGCCCCGCAAGGGGCGAGACAACGCTGGCCACGAGGCGACAACCGAGCCACATCGCCACTAGCTTCCGGCCTCCGCCGGA
The DNA here is from genome assembly GCF_031954525.1 of Dyella sp. BiH032. Taxonomy (NCBI): domain Bacteria; kingdom Pseudomonadati; phylum Pseudomonadota; class Gammaproteobacteria; order Lysobacterales; family Rhodanobacteraceae; genus Dyella; species Dyella sp. BiH032. The sequence continues at coordinate 488,460 of NZ_CP134867.1, read as the reverse complement.
ATGACGAGGATGAGAGGGCGAGGCGATCGTCAGCGCCCGACGTTGGGGTTCGCAAGCTCACCCCAACCTACGGCTATGTCGAAGCGATAAAACGCGAAACGGCAAACGCGAAACGCGCAGAAAAGAAGCGCCACAAACAGCGCCCCGTTGGCGCCAGCCAACTCACCCCTTCCCCCGCGGCACCTTCCCCGTCGACTCCCTCAACTGCAACGCATACGGCACCTGCAACAGCAAGCCCGTGCCGCGCCCGCGCAACTTGTCCATCAACTGCAAGGTCGCGAGCTTCCCCATCTCCCGGCTCGGCTGCCGCACCGTGGTCAGCGGCGGCCACAGCTGCGTCGCCAGCGGCGTGTCGTCGAAACCGCAGACGGAAAGATCGCGCGGCACCTTCAAGCCGCGCTCGTTCGCCGCCCACATCACACCGGCGGCCATGTCGTCGTTCGCGGCGAAGATGGCTGTCGGCGGATGCGGCAATTCGAACAGCTCGCGCGCGGCGAGCACGCCGGAGCCGAAGCTGAATTCGCCTTGCACGACGTAGTCCTCGTCGTACGGCAGGCCGGCACCGGCCAGCGCGTCCTTGTAGCCCTGCAGGCGCCAGCGGCTGGCGCCGTGGTTGGCGATGCCGAGGATGTGCGCGATGCGCCGGTGGCCCAGTCCGATCAGGTGTTCTACCAGCGCGCGGGCCGCCTGCTGCTCGTCCATGCATACGCCGATGGTGTGCTCGCGGTGCAGCGGCGAAATGCTGGTGTACGGAACGCCATGCTCCTTCAGCCGGCGCAGGAGCGTGGCGTTGTCGGTGAGCGGCGGGGTCATCACGATGCCGTCCACGTGGTGGTCGCTCACCAGTGCGTCAATGCGGCGGATCAGGTCCTGCCCGCGCGTGCGCAAGGGGCACACCATCATGCTGTAGCGGTTGGCGTCGCAGGCGTCGAGCACGCCATCCTGGATCTCCGCCAGGTAGGTCGACGCCGGGTTGTCGTTGTTGTCGTAGAGCATCGCGACGAGGAACGAACGGCTGCCGGCGAGCCCGCGCGCGGCGGGACTGGGGCGGTAGTTCATCGCCTCCATCGCAGCCAGCACTTTCTTGCGCGTGGACTCCTTCACCGACGGCTCGTCGTTCAGGACGCGGGACACCGTCTTGGGCGACACGCCCGTCGCGCGCGCTACGTCTTCAAGGCGGACCCGCATGCATGCTCCCCACATCCCCGTCCGCGGGACTATGCCTGCCGCGGCGGATCGTTTACAAGGACGCGGCCACGTCGATGCCGCGTCGGCGGCCTACCGGCGCCCGCGGTCGAAAGTATCTGCGCGAACGCCCGCTCCCCCGCCGGTCCACGGACATGCCGCGATGAACTCCTCCAAAGCACTCGATCTCGACGCCGTCAAAGCCTTCGTCCTCACCGCCGACCTGCAGAGCTTCACGCGCGCGGCGGAGGCGCTCGCCACCACGCAATCGGCCATCAGCCTCAAGCTGCGCCGGCTGGAGGAGCAGCTGGGCCGGCGCCTGCTGGAGCGCACGCCGCGGCGCGTGCGGCTGTCGGCGGAGGGCGCGCTGTTCCTCGATGCGGCACGCTCGCTGGTCGGTGCGCACGAGCGGGCGGTGGCCTCGTTCCAGGCGGAACGGCGGCGGCTCACGGTGGGCATCAGCCAGCTGATCGTCGGCAGCGAACTGCCGGCGCTGCTGCGCCACATGAACGAACACGATCCGCAGCTGCTGCTGGAACTGCGCGTGGCCGGCTCGCGCGAAGTGATGCAGGCCTACGAGGAAGGCGCCCTGGACGCTGCGCTGGTGGTGCAGCCGGAAAACCGCAACCAGCAAGGCGAACTGCTCTACCGCGAGCAGTTCGCCTGGATCGGCGCCGCTGGCTGGCGCCCGCGGCCCGGCGAACCCCTGCCGCTGTCGACGCAGGGCGAATCCTGCAGCATCCGCGCCGCCGCCGTGCGCGCGCTGGACCAGGCCGGCATCCCCTGGACCGAGGTCTTCATCGGCAAAGGTGCCGCGGTGCTCGGCGCCGCCGCGGCGGCCGGGTTCGCGATCGCGTTACTCGCCCGGCGCGCGGCGCCGGGCGGTACCGTCGATCTCGGCGCGACGCTGGGCCTGCCGCCGCTGCCCAGCCAGGACGTGGTGCTGTACACGGCGCTCAACGACCGCCGCTCACGCCAGGCCCTGCAGGCGCTGGGCGAAGCATTCAAGCGGATCGCGACGGCCTAGTCGCCGTAGCCGTTCGCATCGGTCTTCCGAAGGCCCTGCGCCGTTTTCTGCGCTGGCGATTCGCCATGGTCGGGGCTGCTGCGGAACGGGAAGCCATCGCGCCCGCGCTTGATCCAGGTCACCACCCCGCGGTCGCGGCGGCGCAGGATGCAGGCGTCGTCGAAGAGCCGGCGTGGCCATGCAGGGGGGCCTATGCCCATCGAACTCAACCCGAAGGACATCGAGACGCTCGTTCTGATCGACAGCGGCGAGCTGCACGATGTCGAGGCGAAGGAGGCGGGGCGGCTGATCCTGATGGGCTACCTGGCCCCGCTGGAACTGGACCTTGCCTCGCTGGCGCCGGCCAAGACCGAAACGGACGGGCGCACGGTGTACCTGCGGGTCACCTACGGCGGCGCGAAGCTGCTTGCTGCGCTGCGCGAGAGCCACGCCGCGCCGGTGGAACTGGAACCCTCGCCGGAATAACGCCGCGTTTCCGCCCCCTGTCCGATCGCCAGAGCGCGAGCCGGCACAAGGTATCGAGCCCGCGACTTCCGTAAGGTGGCGCCCCGCAGCCATGCCTGGACAGGGGGAAGCGGTGGACGATGCGATCAACTTTCAGGCCGTGCCGCAGGTGGCCGCCGGACGCGCGCGCGGCGGACGGGCCACGCAGCAGGACGATCTGGCCTGCCTGCACGATGCGGCCGAACAGGCCTACCTGCTGGTACTGGCCGACGGCATGGGCGGCGAAGGCGCGGGCGAATTGGCTTCCGAAGGCGTGGTGAACGTCGCGCGGCGCCTGTGGGAAGCGCGTAGCTGGCGGAGCCAGCCCGGCCCGCTGTTCCTCGAGGCGCTCTGCCAGGAAGCGCACGCCGAGCTGCGCCGCCGCGGCGAACGCGTCGCCCGGGGCGCGCCGCATTCCACGGTGGTCGCGCTGCTGGTACGCGGCCGGCAGGTCGCCTGGGCCCATGTCGGCGACAGCCGGCTCTACCGTTTTCGTGGCGCGCGTTTGCTCGGCCGCACGGAAGACCACAGCGTGGCGGCGCGGCGCCGGCGCGGCGCGGAACAGGACGACGCCAGGCTCGCCGCCGATCCCGACCAGCACAAGCTGCTGCGCGGCCTCGGCGGGCCGGACGCGCCGGTGGTCGAACACGGCTGCGCCGTACTGGGCGCAGGCGAGCGCTTCGTGCTGTGCAGCGACGGCGTCTGGGCGCAGCTGAGCGCGGCGGAGCTGGGCCTGCTGTCCGCACGATCCGACCAGGAGGCCGCACTGCGCGAGGCCCTGCGGCTTGCCCTCACACGCGGTGGCCAGGAGGGCGATAATGTCGCGCTGATCTTCGCCCGGCCGGGCCCGCAGGGCTGGCCGGCGCGATGGACGCACGCGGTGGGGCAGGCGGTCCGGAAGGCCGCGGCTTTGGGGCGGCGCAGGGTGCGAGCCGGTGCCGCCGGATGAAACAGGGGAAGAACGTGCTGGGTTCGTGGTTCGTGGAGTGGCCGGTCGTCGGTTCGTGGCAAGTGCGGCGCGCGGGACGGGGTTTTCGGCAAGTCGCGCTGCTTGGGTTCGTGCTCGCGCTGGCCGGCTGCGCGCGAGTGAGCGTCATCCGTTCCGAGGTCAGCGAAGCGCTGGGCGGCGGCCCGACGGCGCCGGCCGCCGCGCCCGAGGACAACCGCGACGGCAGCCTGCTGTCGCCGACGATCATCACCAACACCTACCTGCAACGCGGCCGCTATGCCGAAGGCGAGCGGCGCCTGCGGGAATACCTGGCCCGGTATCCGAACGACCGTGCGGCGCAGGGCCTGCTGCGCCAGCTCACCGTCGACCCGCGCGACGCGCTGGGCACGGCGTCGCGCATGTACGTGGTGCAGCCCGGCGATTCGTACAGCACGCTGGCCGCGCGCTACCTCGGCGATGCCAACCGCTTCCTGGTGCTGGCCCGTTACAACGGTTCCACCAATCCGTCCGCGCTGCACACGGGCGACACGGTGCGCCTGCCCACCGCGCCGGCGCGCGCGCCCGCCGCGGACACGCTGGTGGTGCATGCCGCGCCGGCGGACGCCGACCCGCCGGCGGCAACGGCGCCAGGCGATGGCGACGCCTACAGCCGCGCGCTGCGGCTGCAATCCGAAAGCGCTGCGCTGCTGAAGCAGGGCCGCAAGAGCGACGCCCTGGCGCGCCTGGACCAGGCGCTGAAGCTCGATCCGCACCTCAAGCCTGCGGGCGACCAGCCCTTGCGCGAACAGCTGCTGTCCTCGTACCACGAGCGCGCCGTGCTGCTGTATCGCGACCAGAAGCTGGACCAGGCCATCGCGTTGTGGGACCACGTGCTGGACATCGATCCGGGCTACGAGCGCGCGGTGATCTATCGCGCCCGCGCGGTCGAACTGAAGCAGCGCCTCAAGCAGCTCTGACCCCGCTCAGCGCAGGGTTTCTTCGTCGCCCTGCAGCACCAGCGTGGGCTGCGACGCGGCATCGGCGGCAGCGCGCGAGGCGGTGGGAACATCGCCCGTCTGCCGCGCCTGCAGCGCGCCGTTCATCAGGTTGAACGTGGCGAACAGCCGGCCCAGTTCGTCGCGCCGCGCCAGGCGGATGCGGTAGCCGAACTCGCCGCGCGCGACGCGCATCATCGCCTCGCCCAGCATGCCCAGCAGCGCCAGCGGCCGGCGGAACAGCACGTACGCCGCGCCGACCATCGCCGCCAGCGTCAGCACCAGTACCGCGACGATCACCCAGAACGTGGTGTGCTGTGCGGCGACCAGTGGCGCGCGGCTCACGCCCAGGCGCAGCGCGCCGACGTCCTTGTCCTGGTAACGGATCGGCACGTCGAACAGCAGCATCGCCTCGTCGCGCGCGCCGTCCACGCGGCCCTGGTAGCTGGTCACGCCACCTTCCAGCGCGCGTGTCGCGGCCGGCGCGGTGGGCAGCACGGCGCCGACTTCCGCCGGCGCCGTGCTCGCCACCACCTTGCCGGTGCGGTTGGCGATGGCCAGGTAGTGGATCTGCTGGTTGCGCGAGACGTCCTGCACCAGCGCGCGCGTCGCCGCGTCGTCGCCCAGCAGCAGGTTCTCCGCCGACTGGCTGGCGACCATGCGGCCCAGCGAACCGCCGAAGTCCGTCGCCAGGCCGCTGACGGCGGCGTTCTGTTTGGCGTAGATCGCCGCCAGTCCCGCCAGCAGCACCACGCACAGTGTCGCGCCCAGCGCGCCGATCCAGCGCGTGCGCAGCGAGATGATGCCGGCAGCCAGGGTGGATTCGTGCGTGCGTTCGTACTCGCGCCGCGCCAGGCGCAGGTCGTCGATGATTTCCGCGCCGCGCTGGTAACGCGCGCCGGGTTCCGGCGCCAGCAAGGTGCGCACGATGCCCACTAGCATCGCCGGCGTGGCCGGGTCGACCGGCGCGATGGACGGCCGCGGCAGCCGCTGGCGTTCGCGCAGCAGACGCTTGATGTCCGGGATGTCCGGCCACGGCAGCTTGCCGGTGACCAGCCAGTACAGCACCACGCCGAGCGAGAACAGGTCGCTGCGCGGATCGGCCGCTTCGCCGCGCAGGCGCTCCGGCGCCATGTACGCGGGCGTGCCGCCCACGATGCCGCTGTCGCCCTCGCCGGCGGCGCGGCGCTCGGCGATGCCGAAGTCGCTCAGCTTCGCGTAATGCCAGTCGTCGGCCAGCATGATGTTCTCGGGCTTCACGTCGTGGTGAAGCACGCCCTGGCCGTGCGCGTAGTCCAGCGCGGCGGCCATCTGCGAGGCCAGTTCGATCACCACTTCCAGCGGCGGCAGGCCTTCGCGCGCGACGCGGCTGGCCAGGGTCTCGCCCGGCAGCCGCTCCATCGCGATGTAGGCGCGGCCGTCAGCAGTCCGCCCCGTATCGAAGATGGTGACGATGTTCGGATGCACGAGCTGGCCCGCGGCACGCGCCTCGGCCAGCAGGCGATCGTGCGAACCCTGTTCGGCCGCGGCATGGCGGTGCAGGCACTTGATCGCGACCGGGCGGTCGATGCCCGGATCGAAACCGGCATAGACCACCGCCATGGCGCCTTCGCCGAGTACGCCATCGATGCGGTAGCGGCCGATCGTCCGCGGAACGGCGCTCATGCGCGCGTCGTCATCCACCAGACCAGCGCCGCGGCGCCGGCCAGGGCGACCAGCACGGCGGCCACCAGCCAACCGGTGACGCTGCCCATCCGGCGGCCGGGCTCGCGGGTCAGGAAGACCAGTTCCGCCTGGCCGAAGCGCACGCGGTCGCCGTGGCGGAGCGGCGCCTCGTGCACGCGCTCGCCGTTCACGAAGGTGCCGTTGGTCGACAGCGTGTTCATGACCACGTAGTGGCCCTGCTGGTTCATGATCCAGGCGTGCGTGGACGACACGCTCAGGTCGTCGATCACCACGTCGTTGTGCCCGCCCCGGCCCACCGTCTGGCGTCCCGGCCGCAGCACGAAGCGGTGCCCTTCCAGGCCCGGCGAGGCACCTTCCAGCACCGGCTCCTCGGCGCTGGCGCGGCCGGCGGCGGCCGGCGCGGTCTCCGCCGCGAGGCGGCTCAGCTCCTCGGCCGAAAACAGCCGCGTGCCCTGCGGGCCGGCGGAACGGCGGGGAGGCGGAGTGGCTCGATGGGTTTCCATTGACGCGTTTTCGCTGCGGATCAGCCCGACACTGTAGCCAACATAGGTCGGCCATGGCGACCAAAGCTTGACGGGGCGCACACCGGGAGCATGGGCCGGCCGCGCGTTATCTCGCGCTCAGCGGCCGCAGGCGCACCCGTCGCGGTGCGTCAGCGCGCCGTTCCCGCGATCTGCGACGGGCTTGCGCCTAGCACGCGCCTCATGCAGCGCGCCATGTGGCCGGCGTGCGCGAAGCCGGCTTCCGCGGCGATGGCGGTCAGGCTGAGGCGGCCTTCTTGCAGGCGAAGGCGTGCGCGTTCGACGCGCCGCTCCATCACGAAGCGGTGCGCCGGCAGGCCGGTGGCCTGGCGGAACAGCGGCTTGAAGTGGGAAAGGCTGTAACCGGCGACGGCGGCCAGTTGCGGCAGCGTGAGGTCTTCGTCCAGATGCGCCTCTACGTATTCGAGCACGCGGCGCAACCGCCACGCCGGCAGACTGCGCGCCGAAGCCGGCATGGCCTTGCGCGTCTGCAGCACCAGCAACCGCGCGGCGAGCGCCGACGCGAGGCTGTCGGCGAACAGGCGGCCGCCGGGGTGCCCGTCGCGCTCCTCGGCCTGCATCATCCAGCCGATGCGCTCCACCTGCGGGTCGCGTACGTGGATGGACGGCGCCAGCGCGGCGTCGTACGCACCCACGCCCATGGCTCCGGCGGTCTCGTCGATCAGCGCGGGCGCCAGGCGCAGCAGCAGGGAGGTCGCGGGCGCCGTCAGCGTCCAGCGCGTGCTGGAGCCGGCCGGCACCACGCAGAACTGCCCGTGCAAGCGCGTGCCCTGCCGCTCGACGCGGCCGGCGCGGTACGACACCGGCACCGGCTCGCCCAGGTGCAGGCAGAGCACGTGGCGGTGATCCACCGGCGAATCGAACAAGCCCAGGGGCACGGGCGAGGTGAGCACATCCAGCAGTGGCAGGCGCTCGGCGCCGGCGAGCAGCGCGGGCGGCGGGGCGGGGTAGTAGTCGGGTCTGCCGGTCATGCCCGCCATCCTTCGCCCATCGCGACTCACCGGCATGTGCCGGAAATCATCCATCCGTGCCGTGCGCCGGCCGTTCGTGCACGCGCCGGCGCGGCGCGGGCGCCAGCATGGCCGCCGTTTCCCCTCCGGAGTCCTTGAGCATGCAACGCCGCCAGTTCCTCCAGTACAGCCTCGCCACCCTGTCCGCTGGCGCGGCGGCGAGCCTGATCGCGCCGGCGCAGGCCCACGGCCTGTTCAGCCCCGACCCGAGCAGCCCCACGGACGCGGCCGCATTCCGCGCCATGCGCCGTTTTGCCGAGCTGCCGTTCGGCCGCATCGCCTACGTGGACCACGGCCGCGGCAAGGCCGCGCTGTTCCTGCACGGCGCGCCGCTCAACGGTTTCCAGTGGCGCGGGGCGATCGACCGGCTGACCGCGTATCGCCGCTGCATCGCGCCGGATTTCATGGGCCTGGGCTATTCCGAGGTGCCGGAAGGCCAGTCGCTTGCCGCCGCCGACCAGGCCGCGATGCTCGTGGCGCTGCTGGACAAGCTCGGCCTGCGCGAGGTCGACATCGTCGCCAGCGACTGCGGCGTCGCCGTAGCCCAGCTGCTGCTGGTTCGCCACCCCGAGCGCGTACGCAGCCTGCTGCTGACCAATGGCGACGTGGAAATCGACAGCCCGCCCGCCAAAGTGAAACCGGTCATCGATATGGCGCGCCAGGGCACGCTTGCCGACGCCACCGCGAAGTGGCTCACCGACCGCGCGCTGGCCCGCGCCACCTTCGGCGCCGCCGCGTTCCACGCGCCCGACCGCCTTGCCGACGAGACCATCGACTACTACGTCACGCCACTGGTCGGAACGCCGCTGCGCCGCCAGCAGTACCACGCGTTCCATCTGGCGCTGGAGCCCAATCCGCTGAAGGGTATCGAGGCGAAACTCAAGCGCAGCCAGGTACCGGTGCGGATCGTGTGGGGCGCGAGCGACGACATCTTCGCGATGGCCGATGCCGCCTATCTCGACCGGACTTTCCCACAATCCCGCGGCATCCGGCCGGTGCCCGACGGGAAGCTGTTCTTCCAGGAAGAATACCCGGAGGTGATCGCGGAAGAGGCGAAGCGACTGTGGCGCGCGGGCTGAGCGTCTGGCCTACCTCTTCGGCCTGCCGCTGCGGCCATCCGCCATCCCCCGGCGCTCCTCGCCTTGCCGGCCCCGGCCAGGGCGATGACGTAAGATGCGCCGGCCTTTCATCGACCCGCCACGACGGCGGGTCAGCTTTCGCCGCGTCCAGGAACGGGCGCGCGCCAGGGATGACCGGCACACGACTCGGACTCACAAGGAAGAACTATGTCGCTCCTGCAGAAACTGGAACAGCTCTACAACGGGCTGATCCGCCTCCTCACCGTGCTGCTGACGCTCGCCCTGCTGGGCGTCGCGTTCAAGGCGGCCCTCGACTGGCGCCGCGCCACCGCGCCGGAACCCGAACTCAAGGCGGCCAGCGCCGCGCCGGCGAAGACGCCGAAGGTGGCCGCCGCCGACGTGGTCAAGCGCGTCGTCGCCAACCAGAGCGGGACCGAAGCCGACGCCATCAGCGCGACCGACCCGCATCGCGCCGCCTACGACCGCATCGGCAAGGCCATCCGCGCCTTCGTGCAGAAGCAGGGTGCGACGCTGGAGGAGGAAGAGTTCACCGCACAGCTCAACGCTATCCACTACAAAGTAAGCGCACAGGACACGGACGCGCTGAAGGCGGCCTACGCCAACGGCCTGGCCGATGCTTTCGAGCAGTCGCTGGCCGATCCGAAGATCGACGCGCTGCTGGCCAAGCGCCCGGAGGGCGATCTGCCCATCGCGCCGATGACCGTGGTCGGCGACGTGGTCGACCAGTACGACACCGTGTTTTCCGAACAGAACACCGCGTCCGGCGACAGCCCGGCGGACGGCTATCTGGCACAGAAGGAAAAGCAGGACGCCGCCTGGCGTTCGCTGGTGCGGGCCGGCGGACCGATCCTGCTGCTGATCCTGGTGCTGCAGCTGCTGACCTTCGGCCGCATCGAGCGCAACACGCGCGCGTGGACCGACGGCGCGCGCTGATGCCCCGCTGGAGGAAGCGTGTGGTTCAGACGCTTCGACACGCCTCGGGAAACATCGAAGGGGAGCCTGTTCCGGCTCCCTTTTTTCATTCGGCACATGTTTCGCGGCTTCAGCCGATCGGCGCGGTCTCCGGCGTCAGGCGGTAGCTCAGCGATTCTCCGTACAGGCTGAGAAAGTGCAGTGCCGCCAGCAAGCCTTCCACGCAGGTCGGTGGCAACGGCGGCGCGTCGGGCGCCGTGCTCGCGCTGCTGTCGTGCGCATCGCACAGGCATTCGTTGTTGGCCAGCAGGCTGGTGAGCACAGGGATGGCCATGCTGATGCCGGCCGCACGGCCTTGCGGGATGAGGGCGGTTCGTCCGCCTCGCCGGAGGCGTAGAAGGGACGCCCGAGTGGGTTGGTACGGGGGGGTCGTTCGGATCATTCGGGCAAAAAGCTGCCGTATCATCGGCTGCAGCCATGACTAACTCCTTGGAAGTTGGTTGTGGTCAGCGGATCGCCTGGGCTCCTACCTCCATGCGATCCGCGCTTTTCTCGCGCCGCCGCGATTCGCCGGTCTTTCACATGAACGCATCGGCGAAGCAACCACATTACGGCGCACGGCTTGGACGGTCTGTAAGGCTTTGCCTGCATCGGCGTCGGTGAAATAAATCGCCTGAGGGCGGTGTCCGCTGTCGTCGATGTCAGCAGAGAGGCGTCACCGCGCGCCACGCCGTCGAGGCACGCTGCATTCCAACTCAGCAAAGGAATGGAATATGAGGTCTGCTCTGTACCGCTTCGCACTCGGCGTGTTCTTCGTCACCATCGCCAACCGCGCCGTCGCCGCGAATGACGATCTTTCCACCATGACCTACGAAGGCACGCTCGGCGCGCAGCGCATCGGCCTGACGCTGGCGGTGCGCCAAGGCAAGGTGATACCGAAGAGCCATTACTTCTACGCGAAGTACCTGAAGGACATTCCGCTCAGCGGCCGCGCGGACCGGGAGATCAGCTTGCAGGAGCCGGGCAGCGGCACGTTCGCGTTGCGCTTCCGGGGCAACGGCAGCAACGGGAGCGCGCCGCTCAACTTCGACAACAGCGTGGGCCTGGAAGGGCGGTGGACGGGGAAAGATGGCAAATCCTTCCCCGTCATGCTGTCCAACGTCAGCGACCCGGGCGAAGGCGCGCTGCCCGGCACGCGCTGGTATCGCGATGTGACGGACAAGAGCGATGCCGCGTTCGAAGCGCAGGTGCAGGGCTTTTACAAGGCGGTACTGGCCGGCGACCGTGCCGGCGCCGCGCGCTACGTGAGCTTTCCGCTGCGGGTGAACGTGGCGCCCGGCAAGCCGCTGATGGTGAAGGACGGCGCACAGTTGGCCGCGCAATGGGAGCGGATCTTCAGCCCGGCCTGGCTGCAGCTGGCGGCACAGGCCATGCCGCACGACCTGAGCGTGATCCGCGGCCAGGCCATGCTCGGCAGCGGGCTGGCGTTTTTCGGCGACAGGGGTGCCGAAGTGGTCAATCCGGCGCAGTGACGCACATGAAGCGATGCGCTTGTCGAATCCGGCCAGCGCCGTTCGTCGGATGGATGGAAGCGCGCTTCCCCGGCCGCGCCGCGGCCTGCCATCCCCACCATCCAGGAGTTTCCCCATGCGTTTTCTGGCCTTGATCCGTATCAGCGAGCACGGCGGCCCCGACATCGACGAGCGCCTGATGCGCGAGGTCGGCGCACTGATCGACGAAATGAACGACGCCAAGGTGCTGGTCGACACGGCCGGCCTGCGCCCCACCCGCGAAGGCCGGCGCCTGCGCCTGTCCAAGGGACGCGTCACTGCGACGGACGGTCCGTTCACCGAGACCAAGGAAGTAATCGGCGGCTACTTCATGCTCGATACCGCCACGCAGGAGGAGGCCACCGACTGGATGCGCCGCTTCCTGGAAAAGCATGGCGATGCATGGGAGCTGGAAGTCGAGCTGCGCCAGACGGAGATGCCCGTCGCCCAGGCCTGAGGCGCGGCGTCTACCCGGCGGGCGGATGCTGGTGGACAATGGCGCCCCCGCCGGGCCCGTCCCGGTTGCTCATGCTCAAGGACGACCATGAAAGCCTTCGCCGCCCCGCTGCTGCTCGCCGCGTTCGCCATCCACGCCGCCGCGCCCATCAAGCCCGTGCCGCTCGCCGCCGGCAAGCTGCCGGCAGGCGCCACCTTCCAGGGCGATTTCAAGCAGGCCGTGCGCTGGACCGACGCCGAGGGCGACAACATCGTGGTGCTCAGCACGCACCACGACGAGGACGGCGAAGATGGCGCCAACGACGATCTCTACGCCGTGCGCTATACCGTCGCCGGTGGCGAGGCGAAGGCGCGCTGGAACCTGCACGATTTCATTCACGACTGCCCGGTGGACCATCAGGCCGCGTTCCTGAAGGGCGCAGCGGTGCAGGTCACCGACCTCGACGGCGACGGCACCGCGGAAGTGTGGCTGGCCTATCGCCTGATGTGCCGCGGCGACATCTCGTCCGACACGATGAAGGTGATCGCCTACCAAGCCGCGCAGAAATATGCGATGCGCGGCGAAACCGAAGCGGTGGACGGCAAGGGCGGCGGCTACACCTTCGACCCGGCCTTCATGGGCGCGCCGAACGCCTTCCGCGACTTCGCACGCAAGTTGTGGGCCGATCACGTCGCGGACGATCCGGACGCATCGTGACGTCGCTCGGCCGTTTGGCTACTACACGCCAGCGCGCGCGCTTGCTGTAATCGCCGACCTCCATCCGGCGGGAGGACAGTGCGATGCGACTGAAAGCGCCCATGCGTTGTGTGCAGGGAAATTACCGGCCATCGGCCGAGGATTTCGCCAAGCTCGAATACGACGCCGCGGTGGCGCACGCCCTGCTCGAAGCGATGGATCACGGCTGGGATGCGGAATTGAGCAGCGACGCGCGGCTGATCATCGAGGCCTACCGCAAGATATTGATCAACCGCGCGAATGACTTGATGTGGAAGTGGGGATATCCGTAGCGCGCGCGAAAAACCAAACGGTTGGTTCGCTGCTGGAGGTCGCTTTTCCTCGGGAGCGCACGCACGAGTTGGCAAGCGCGGCGATGTCTGCGGCGTGCGACTCAGTGGGCCGCCGCAGCTCGCCCACCGACCCCATTCACGCCCAGGCCTTTTTCGCCGGCACCGCCACCCACAGCGTCACCGCCAGCAAGGCCACCAGCGCCCACGGCAGCATCGCGGCGTTCGCCAGCTTGAGCATCACGCCGCCCACCACGCCGCCGCCGGCGATGGCGAGGTTCCAGCCGACCACCACCAGCGACTGGCCCAGGTCCTGCTGCTCGCCCGAGCGCCGCGCCACCGCAGTCTGGATCAGCGTGGCCGCGCCGCCGAAGCCGAGGCCCCACACCGCCACTGCCGTCACCAGCACGGCCTGTGAAGACGGCCACAGCGCCATCACCACCGCGGCCAGCAGGAACAGCGCCATGCCAAGCACGATCAGCGCGCGCATCCAGCGATCGATCAGCGCGCCGGTGATCGCGATGCTCACCACGGACGACACGCCGAACAGCAGCAGCAACCGGTCGAGCATGGCCTGGGAACCAGACAGGACCACGAACGGCGCGATGTAGGTGTACAGCACGTTGTGCGCGAGCACCGCCAGCAGCATCACCGCGTACACCGCAACCAGGCCGGGCCGCGCGAGTACGTCGCGCAGCGTGCCGCTCTGCTGCGGCGGCACGCCGGGCACCGGCGGCAGCGCGGCGCGCGACCAGCCCGCCAGCGCCACGCTCAGCAGCGACATCAAGCCGAACACCCAGCGCCAGCCGATCAGCTGCGACAGCCATGTGCCCGCCGGAATGCCGATCGACATCGCCAGCGGCGTACCCAGCATCGCCACGGCGATGGCGCGGCCTTGCAGCTGCGGCGCGACCATGCGGCTGGCGTAGCCGGCCAGCAGCGCCCACAGCAGGCCGGCGGCGACGCCGCCGAGGAAGCGCGACACCAGCATCAGCACATAGGCATCCGTCCAGGCCATCACGCTGTTGACCAGCGCGAAGCCGAGGATCGCCGCCAGCAACAGCGGCCGGCGCGGCAGGTGGCTGGTGAGCTTCACCATCGGGATCGCAGTCAGCAGCGAGCCGAGCGCATAGACGGTGGTGAGCTGGCCGACCAGCGCCTCGCTGAGGCCCAGGTCGCGGCTCATCGCCGGCAGCAGCCCGGCGACGATGCATTCGGTCAGCACCGTGATGAAGGCGCCGCAGGCCAGCGCCAGCAGGCCGAGCATGGGCAGGCGCCCGGGCGTGGGTTCGCAGGCGTCGTACGGCAGGGCTTTGTCGATGGCGCTCACGTCCGCGCCTCCAGCGTGGCGTACACGGCATCGCGCAGTTCGTTGACGAAAGCCCCGTGCATGCCCTCGTACAAGGTGTTGGTGAGCGCGACCACGCTCAGCTCGCGCGCGGGATCCACGAACCAGCTATGCCCGTACGCACCGCCCCAGCGCCAAGTGCCGACGCTTTCCGGCGTGCCGGTGGGCGCCGGATCGTGCAGCACGGAGAAGCCCAGGCCGTAGCCCCAGCCGGGTGCATCCGGCGGACCGAGCGGGCCGGTATGGTTGCGCGCCATCTGCGCGACCCCGGCCGGATCGAGGATCGGCGTGCCGCCGCCGCGCAGCGTTTCGAGAAAACGCATCAGGTCGTCCGCGCTGCCCACCATGCCGGCGCCGCCGGAAGGGAAGGCATGCGCATCCAGCGCACGCGCAGGGCTGAAGCGGATGCCGGCGGTGTCCGGATATACCGGCACCACTTCGCCTTCGGCCAGCGGATGCGGCGCGGGCGTGTCGCTCACATACGGCACGGCAAGCCGCGCCGTCTCGCGCGCATGAAAGGCCGTGTCGTCCATGCCGAGCGGACCCGTGACCGTTTCCCGCACGATGTCCTGCAGCGAACGCCCTGTCGCCGCCTCGAGCACGCCCCCGGCCACATCGACGCCCAGCGAATAGAACCAGCCGGTGCCGGGCGCGAACTGCAAAGGTACCCGCGCGATGCGGCGAAGGTTTTCGGCCAGCGTGATGTCGCTGTCGTCCATGCCATCCGACACGCCCGCCTGCGCATGCGGGCCGTCGTCCGGCGCGTCGAGGAAGCGGTAGCCCAGGCCGGACTGATGCGACAGCAGTTGCCGCAGCGTGAGGTCCGGCGCGTCGCCATCCGGCAGGCGCGGCCGGAATTCCGGCAACCAGCGCGTGACCGGCGTATCGAGATCGACCACGCCGCGTTGCGCCAGCGCCAGGGTGGCGGCCGCGACGATGGGCTTGGTCACCGAGGCCAGGCGGAACAGCGCGTCGTCGCGCATGGCGATGCCGCGTTCGCGATCGGCCCAGCCGGCGGCACGGCGGAACAGCTCGTCCCCGCGATGCCGGACCAGCACCACGGCACCGACGAGGCGGCGCTGATCCAAGGCCGCGTCGATGGCCGCATCGAGCGGCGCGAGGGTCGAGGGGCGCGCGGCGATCGGGAGGGATGACATGAGGGGCGCTCCATTTCCAGAAAGGGAGCCTCAAGGTAGATAGCGCGCACGGGCGGAAAAAGGCGGGTAGAGTTCGTGGCTTTCCGGACTTGGAATTCCGCAATCCATGAAAGCCCTGGACAGCCTGGGCGGCCTGCAGACATTCATCCAGGTCGCCGACACCCTGAGTTTCGTGGAGACGGCCCGCCTGCAAGGCATCTCCGCCTCCGCCGTGGGCAAAGCCATCGCAAGGCTGGAACAGCAGCTGGGCGTGCGCCTGTTCCACCGCAGCACGCGTAGCGTCGCGCTCACCGCCGAAGGCCAGCTGTTCCTCGCACGCTGCCGCCGCGCGCTGGAAGAACTGGAACTGGCCGAAGCCGAACTCTCCAGCCGCTCCGCCGAACCGCGCGGCACGCTACGGGTGAGCCTGCCACTGGTGAGCGGCCTGGTGCTGCCGGTGCTGTCCGACTTCGTGCAGAAGTATCCGCACGTACGCCTGGACCTGGATTTCGACGACCGCCTGGTGGATGTAATCGAGGAAGGGTTCGACGCCGTGCTGCGGGTGGGCGATCCCACGGATTCACGGCTAAGCGCGCGCCGCGTCGGCACGTTTCGCCGCCGCCTGGTCGCGTCGCCGGAGTACCTCGCGCGCAAGGGCACGCCGCGTGTGCCCGCGGACCTCGCCCATCACGATTGCCTGCACTACCGCTTTCCCACCAGCGGCAAGCTGGAGGTGTGGCCGATGCCGCCTGAGACGGAGATTCCCATCGCGATGGTGTGCAATGACGTGGATACGCGGGTGTGTTTCGCGATGCGCGGGCGTGGCATCGCCTATGTGCCCGAGCATGCGGTGCGGGGGCCGCTGGCGTCTGGCGAACTGGTGCCGGTGTTGGACGAGTACGCGACGGTGTGTGGGACGTTTTATTTGTTGTGGCCGTCGGGGCGGCATATGTTGCCGAAGTTGAGAGCGTTTGTGGATTTTGTGGGTGGGAGGTTGTTGGGGGATGCGTAGGTGGGGTTGTTTTGGTGTTGGGGGTGTTTGGCGAAAGGGGGCTTATGCGGTGGGTGTTTTTGGATGTCTGCCGTGTGTGTGGCGTTTGTTCTTGGTGGTTCGCACTAGGTCGTGGTTCGGTGATCTTGTCGCTTATGTGGCGGGTGTTTCGGGGGCTCGCTGTGTGCGTGTGCTGGTGTTGCACTAAGGTTACGTTTGCGCGACCTGGCCGCTTATGCAGCGGGCATGTCGGGAGCTCGTCGGTGTGCGGGGCTGCTCTTCGTCGTTCGCACTAAGGTTGCGTTTTCGCGACCTGGCCGCTTATGCAGCGGGCATGTCGGACGCCTGCCGGCGCCCGAGTTACTTTCTCTTTGCTGGCCCAACCCCCTCAAGGGGGGCCTCGAGAAAAAGTAACCAAAAAGAAATGGCCTGAGGTCAAAGGCTCGCGGCGGGGGTTGGCAGAGCACGTGGTGTTTTCTCAGCTGCTGGATCGCGCGACTCGAAGTGGGACTGAGGTACGTGGAGGGGACTTCGAGGCGCCGAAGCGAAGAGAACGAGGAGCGGTGCGTCGGCTTTCGTGTTTCTGCGATAGCACCGCACTTCTCCCTCTCCCCTCGGGGGAGAGGGCGGGGTGAGGGGTCCTACGGAGCGGGGGTTTTGTTCGTTCCTCATGCCTATTGTCCGCTGCTCAGAGAACCCAGCTTCTGCCACGCCTTCGCACTTCCTCTCGCAGCAAGCCGTGCGCACATAGTTTTTGCTTCGACTTTTAAAGCCACTTCCGCTCTAGCCACACTCCCGCGAGCACCCGCCCCTCATCCCGCCTTCTCCCCGGCGGGGAGAAGGAGAAGTGCGGTACCGCGGCACAAGAGCGAGCGAAGCGACGCTCCGCGTTGCTCTTGATCTCCCGGGTTCCCTTCGCGGCGGTGAGGGCTGGACGATCAGGCCCGCGAAGCGGGGCGGGGGCAGGACGCCCCCGCCTTTTCGATTCGGGCAGGGATGCCCGATCGAAAAGCCCGGCCAGCCCTCAACGCACCCGCAGCAGCGTAGGCTGCGGAGGGCGCCGCGCAGGGGGCCCTTCTTCTTGGTTACTTCTTCTTGGGCAAGCAAGAAGAAGTAACTCGCTCTCCGGCAGGAGAGCGAAACCCCTCGCCCGCGAGGGCGAGACAAGGCTTGCGATAAGGCGACAACAGAGCGCTGTCGCCACTGGATGACTCGCTGCGCTCGCCCCTGCGGGGCCGCCCTCCGGGCGTTCTCCGCGCTACGCGTTGCATCCGGCCTACGCCGGAATGACGAGTAGGTAAGTGAGCGGCGACCCTTAGCTCCCGGTGGGGTTCGCAAGCTCACCCAAACCTACGCTGCCATGCCGGAATGACGAAAGTGAAAAGATGACACCAGAGACACCTTCGAGTCGGCTCAGCACGCACAACCTCCGACCCGCGCCAAACAACAAACAACAAACAACATCCACACACAAATCACCCCGTTGCCGGGCGCCCCCGGCGCCCAACCCCCCTCTTCTCCGCGAACTCCGCCAATCGCCGCGCATCCGTCGGCGCACTGAACAGATGTCCCTGCATCTCGTGGCACCCCAGCGCGCCGAGCAGCTCCGCCTGACGTGCGGTCTCCACACCCTCCGCCACCACGCGTTTGCCCAGGCTGATGGCCAGCGCCACGATCGCGTGGATCACCGCCGCATCCTCGGGGTCGTCCGTCATGTCGGTGACGAAACTGCGGTCGATCTTCAGCGTATCGATCGCGAAGCGGCGCAGGTAAGCGAGGCTGGAATAGCCGGTGCCGAAATCGTCGATCGACAGGCTCACGCCCAGCGACTTCAGCCCGGCGATGCGCTGGCGCACCGCGTCGGTCGGCTCCATCAGCATGCTTTCGGTCAGTTCCAGTTCCAGCAGGTGCGGCGGCAGGCCTGCTTCGCGCAGGGCTTCCATCACCAGCTGCAGGAAGTTCTCGCGGCCGAACTGCAGCTGCGAGATGTTCACGCTCACGCCTACGCCGGCCAGCGGGCCTTCCTGCCAGGTCTTGCAGGCATGGCAGGCCTCCTTCAGGACCCAGGCGCCGATCATCAGGATCAGGCCGCTGGCTTCGGCGATAGGGATGAAGGCGTCCGGGCGGCAGATCGTGCCGTCGGTGCGGCGCCAGCGCAGCAGCGCTTCGGCGCACACGATGCGGCCGTCGCTGGTGTCCACGCGCGGCTGGAAATCCAGGAACAGTTCCGAGCGCGCCATCGCCGAGCGCAGCGCGTTCTCCAGGTCGAACTCGGCCTGCGCGCCGGCGTCCATGCTGGAGACATAGAAGTGGTAGTCGTTACGGCCGGAGCGCTTGGCCGCGTACATCGCCATGTCGGCATGGCGGATGAGCAGGTCGGCCTCGTCGCCGTCATCAGGAAACAGTGCGATGCCGATACTGGCGGTGAGGCGCAGCTCGCGCCGTCCAACGCGCACCGGCGCGCTCAACGCTTCCAGCGTCTTGATCGCGCAGGCGGCGACGGCGGCACGGTCGCCCACTTCGGGGATCAGCACTACGAACTCGTCGCCGCCCAGGCGCGCGACGGTGTCGCCGCCGCCCATGGAGGAAAGCAGGCGCTCGGCCACCTGGCGAAGCACCTCGTCGCCGGAGACGTGGCCGAGCGTGTCGTTGATCTGCTTGAAGCGGTCCACGTCGATGAACAGCACCGCCAGGTGGTGCGCGCCCTGCCGCGCGCGGGTCAGCGCGGCGGACAGCCGTTCCAGCAGCAGCGGGCGGTTGGGCAGGTCGGTGAGCGCGTCGAAGTGCGCCAGGTGCGCCATGCGCTCGGACAGCTCCAGGATCGCGCTGACGTCGTGCAGCACGAACACCGCGCCGATCACGGCGCCCTGTTCGTTGCGGATCGGCACGGCCGAGCACTCCATCGCGCGCGAGGGCTCGCCGTCCAGCTCCACTGCGCATAGCACAGGCCCGGCCGCGGTGCCGGTGCGCAGAGCGACGCGCGCCGGATGGTCGTCGCTGACGCGTTCGCCAGCGCGCCATAGCGGCAGGCGGTCTTCCAGCTTTTCCGCATAGGGCTGCGTGGAGCGCGCCAGCAGCGCGGAACCGGCAGGGTTGGCGAAGCCCAGGCGACCCTCGCGGTCGAGGGCGAACACGGCGTCGCCGATGGCCTTGAGCGTGACGTCGGTGAGCCGGCGCTCTTCGCGCAAAGCGTCTTCCGCGCCAATGCGCGCGGTGACGTCGCGCAAGGTGAGGATCACGCGGTCCGGCTCTTCGTCGATGACACCGCCGGCGGCTTCCATGAAGCGGTACGAACCGTCGGCGTGACGCATGCGCAACAGCGTGGTGCCGGGATGGTCGCCCGCGATCAGCCGCTGCCACAGCTCCACCGCGGTGGCGCGGCTGGCTTCGTCGATCAGGCTCTGCAGCGAGCTTTCGACCAGCTTGTCCGGACGGTAGCCGAGGATGGGATAGGCCGCCGGCGACACGTACTTGCAGTAGCCCTCCGCGTCCAGCAACAGCACCAGGTCGTGCGAATGCTCGGCCAGCATGCGGTAGCGCGCCTCGCTGCCGCGCAGGTTGCGGCCCAGTCGGCGGCGCTGTTCCATCGAGGTCACCAGCGGCAGCGCCACGGCGATGCAGCACAGCACGAACAGCTGGAACAGCATGGTCGCCAGCGCCGGATGCCGCTGGCCCTGGTGGGCGATCGGACCGTGCTCGGTGATGGTCATGGCCCCGCCGATCACCGCGACCACCAGCACGCCGGCGACGCTCCAGCGGCGGTTGCCGGTCATCGCCAGCAAGGCCAGCGGCGGGAACACGATGAACAGCAGCGGCGTGTGCGGTTGCCAGAACGCGGCGAGCGTGACCAGCGCGAGGATCAGCAGCGCCAGCGCGCAACGCCGCGCGCGCCGCGTCGAGGTGGGCGGGATGTAGCGCCAGCGCAACAGCCCGAAGGTCAGCGGCACCGCGGTGGCGTTGCCCAGCGCGTGCGACATCGCGCGGGTCCCCAGCGTCAGCCAGGGATCGGCGCCCGTTTCCATGACATGCACCGGCAGGATGAGCAGCGAGGTGGCGATCGGCGCGACCAGCACGGCCCACAGGATGAAGCGCTGCACGCCGAACGGGTTCTCCAGATACGTCACCCCGTCCGCGTCGGATAGCACGCGCACCACCAGGCCGATCTCCAGCGCATTGACCAGTACCAGGCCCAACGCATCCAGCGGAGTGAACCCCGCCGCGGAGGTGATGGCCAAGATGATCACGCCGGTGATGAGCAGGAAGGGGCCGGTGCCGAGGCCGCCGCGTTGCATCAGCACCGCGATGCTGACGCCATTGGCCAGCCATACCGTGGCGATCGGACCGCCATAGCGGGTCAGCCAGACCGACGCCGCGGCCACCACGGCGACGGCGATCACAGCGGCGACGAAATCGTGTTTGCGGTACGCCTGGCGGATCAGCCCCTCCATGGCCTCAGCATAGGGATCGATCGCGCGAATGGGGAGTGAAACTTACGTCGCCCTCGGCCGTCACGAACCGGACTTAGCCAGGCCTTAGTCCCGCTGCGTGCCCGTCAACACATCCACCCAGACGGCCAGCACGAGAATCGCGCCCTTGACGATGTACTGCCAGTACGTGTCCACGTCCATCATGGACATGCCGTTGTCCAGGCTGGCCATCACCAGCGCGCCGATCAGGGCCCCGTGCACCGTACCCGCGCCGCCACGCATCGAGGCGCCGCCGATGAAGCAGGCGGCGATCGCATCCAGCTCGCCATTGGTGCCGGCCGAGGGCGAACCCGCGGCGAGGCGCGCGGTGTTGACGATGCCGGCGAAGGCGCACATCACACCCATCAGGCCGAACACCACCAGCTTCACCCGCGCCACGTTCACGCCGGACAGGCGCGTGGCCTCCAGGTTGCCGCCCACGGCGTAGATGTGCCGGCCCAGCACGGTCTGCGAGGCGACGTAGCTGAAGATGGCCAGCAGAGCGAGCAGGATCATCACCGGCAGCGGAATCCCGCCGTAGCGATTGAGCGTGACCACGAACGCCGCCAGCGCCGCACCGATCGCCACCACCTTCAGCGCGTCGGCCCAGGCCGGCAGCTGGCGGATCTGCAACTGCGCGCGGCGCCGCCGGCGCAGCACGGTCAGCGCCACGACGACGGCGAAGATCACCACGCCCAGCACCGACGACAGCGTCGGGGACACGTAGCCCTGCCCGAGGTACACCATGTCGGCCGGCACCGGCGAGATAGTGGCGCTGTGGGTCACGCCCAGCAGCACGCCGCGGAACGCCAGCATGCCGCCCAGGCCCACGATGAAGGACGGCACCCGCAGCCGCGTCACCCAGAAGCCATTGAACAGGCCAATCAGCAAGCCCAGCACGAGCACCGCGGCGATCGCGGGCACCGTGGACCAGCCGAGGTTCACTGTGAGCACCGCCGCCACGCCGCCGAGCAGGCCCAGCAGCGAGCCGACGGACAGGTCGATCTCCCCGGCGATGATCACGAACACCATGCCGCAGGCGAGCATGCCGGTGATCGCCATCTGCCGGAACAGGTTGGAGAGGTTGCGGGAAGTCAGGAAGTCCCCGCCGGTCGCGGCGTGGAAAAAAATCCAGATCACCGCTACCGCCAGCAGCAGGGCCAGGATCTTGTAGCGCGCGAACAGTTGCTGGATGTGCTGGGCTTGCATGCGGTTTCCGTGATGTCGCTTCGGGTCAGGCGGCGCGCGGACTGGCGTCGATCGCCGCGGCCAGCACCTGTTCCTGGGTCAGTCCCTGGTTGGGGAAGTCGCCGCGCAGCCGGCCTTCGCCCATCACCAGCACGCGATCGGCCATGCCCAGCACTTCGGGCATCTCCGAGGAGACCAGGATGATCGACACGCCTTGCGCGGCCAGCTCGAAGATCAGCCGGTAGATCTCGGCTTTGGCGCCCACGTCCACGCCGCGGGTGGGCTCGTCCAGGATCAGCACCTTGGGCTTGGCCAGCAGCATCCGCGCCAGCACCGCCTTCTGCTGGTTGCCGCCGGAGAGCTTGGCGATGGGCAACGCGGGGCTGGACGTCTTCACGCGGCGCTCGGCGATCTGCGTCTCGATGGTGTGCAGTTCGCGCTGGCGATCGATGCGGCCGCCGCGCGCGTAGTGCTGCAGCGTCGCCAGGGTGATGTTGTCGCCCACGCCGAGCAGCGGGACGATGCCGTGACGCTTGCGGTCCTCCGGCACCATGCCCAACCCGGCGCGGATGGCCTCGCCGGGCGAGCGGACCTTGAGCGGCTTGCCCTCCAGCACCAGGTCCACCGCATAGCGTCCCGCGTAGGCGCCGAAGATCGCGCTCACCAGTTCGGTACGGCCCGCGCCGACCAGGCCGGCGATGCCGAGGATCTCGCCGCGCCGCAGCTGGAACGAAACGCCGTCCACCCGCTTGCGCTGCGGATTGACCGGGTCGAAGCAGGTGGCGTGGCGCGCCTCGAAGATCACCTCGCCGATGGCATGCTCGACGCGCGGATAGAGGTTCTCCAGCTTGCGGCCCACCATCAGGGCGATGATCGCGTCCACGTCCAACTCGCGCATCGGCCGTGTGGCGATGTGCCGGCCGTCGCGGATCACGCTGACCGTGTCGCACACGCGCTCCACTTCGTCGAGCTTGTGCGAGATATAGATGCAGGCCACGCCGCGGCGCTTGAGGTCCTCGACGATGCGCAGCAGCACCTCGGTCTCGCTGGAGGTCAGCGAGGAGGTGGGCTCGTCCAGGATCAGCAGCTTCGCGTCCTTGGCCAGCGCCTTGGCGATCTCGAACAGCTGCTGGTGGCCGCCGCCGTAGTGCATGGCCGGCAGCGCGACGTTGACGTCGTGCAGTCCTAATTCCTTCAGCAGCGCATCGGCCTTCGCGTACATGGCGTCGTAGTCCATGCGCCCGCCCGGCCGGGTGATCTCGTGGCCCAGGAAGATGTTCTCCGCCACCGACAGCCGCGGTACCAGCATCAGTTCCTGATGGATGATGACGATGCCGGCGCGCTCGCTGTCGCGTACCGAACGGGCGCGCAGCGGCTGCCCGCGCCACAGGATCTCGCCGTCCCAGGTGCCGTGCGGATAGACCCCGGAAAGCACCTTCATCAGCGTGGACTTGCCGGCGCCGTTCTCGCCGCACAGGCCCAGGCATTCCCCCGCACGCAGCTGCAGGTCGATGCCGTCCAGCGCCCTGACCCCGCCGAAGGACTTGGCGATGCCGCGCATCTCGAACAGGTGGGGGCTCGCCTCCGTCATGGTGCCGCTGCTTACTTCGCGCCGTCGATTTGCTCGCGGGTGTAGAAACCGTCCTTGATCACCGTGTCGACGTTCGCCTTGGTCAGCAGCGTCGGCTGGAGCAGGATGGCATCCACGTCTTTCTTGCCGTTGTTCATTTTGCCGGTGTACGCGGGCGCCTCGCCCTTGGCCAGCTTCACCGCCAGCTCGGCCGCGGTGGTGGCGATGGTCTTCAGCGGCTTGTACACGGTCATGGTCTGGGTGCCCTCGACCACGCGGCGCACGCCGGCCAGGTCCGCGTCCTGGCCGGACACGGCGACCTTGCCCGCGAGCTGCTGCGCCGCCAGCGCCTGGATCGCGCCGCCGGCGATGGCGTCGTTGGAGGCGACCACGCCCTGGATGTCATTGTGGTTGGCGGTGAGCGCGTCCTCGACGATGCGCAGCGCCTTGGAGGCATCCCATTCCGGCGTCCACTGCTGGCCGACCACCTTCACGTCGCCCTTGTCGATGGCCGGCTGCAGCACCTTCATCTGGCCCTCGCGCAGGATCTTCGCGTTGTTGTCGGTGGGCGAGCCGCCGAGCAGGAAGTAGTTGCCCTTGGGCGCCGCGTCGAGCACGCCCTGCGCCTGCAGTTCGCCCACCTTCTCGTTGTCGAAGGAGATGTAGGCGTCGACGTCGGCGCCGAGGATCAGGCGGTCGTAGGAGATCACCTTGATGCCGTTGCGCTTGGCCTCGGCGATCACGTTGTCCAGTACCTTGGAATTCATCGGCACGATCACCAGCACGTTCACGCCGCGCGAGATCAGGTTCTCCAGCTGCTGCACCTGGCGCTGCTCGTTGCCATCAGCCGATTGCACGTAGACCTTGGCGCCAAGCTTTTCCGCCGCAGCGACGAAGTAGTCGCGGTCGCGCGTCCAGCGCTCCAGGCGCAGGTCGTCGATGGAAAAGCCGATCTTCGGCTGGTCGGCCTGCTTGCCGCCGCAGGCGGCGAGGACGACGGTCGCCAGCAACAGCAGCGGCAGCATGGCTCGTACGAACAGGCGCTTCATCGGGTCTCCACCTCGTCTGGTTGTTCCGGCGGCTCAGCCGTGGCCGGCCGTCGCATCGCGCGCCGCCCGCTGCGCGCGATAGGCCGCGCGGAACAGGGGCTGCCGGGTCTGGCGATAGTAGGCGTGCCGCGCGGCGTTGGGTTCATGCACCGCCACGAGCGGTGGCATGGCGCACACTTCTTCGATCGTCGCGCCCGGCTCCGCCGCCAGGCGAGCGAGCCGGGCGGCGCCGAGCGCGGCGCCGACGTCGCCACCGGCGCGCAACTCGAGCGGACGGCCGGCGATGTCCGCCAGCATCTGGATCCAGTAGGCGCTGCGCGAGCCGCCGCCGATCACCGCGACGCTATCCGCACGCAGACCGGCGGCGTCCACCGCTTCGATGCCATCGAGCAGGCCCAGGCCCACGCCTTCGAGCGTCGCGTTGGCCAGGTCCGCGCGCGTGGTATCCGCGCGCAAGCCGGTGAAGGCACCGGTGGCGTGCACGTCGTTGTGCGGCGTGCGCTCGCCGGTGAGGTAAGGCAGGAACAGCGGAGCTTCGTCGCGCATCGGCGCCTGCTCGGCCTCGGCCAGCATGGCGCCGACGCCCGCGTGCCCGGTCAAGCGCGCGGTGAAGTCGAGGCAACTGGCGGCGTTGAGCATCACCGACATCAGGTGCCAGGTGCCCGGCAGCGCGTGGCAGAAACTGTGCACGGCCTGTTCCGGCCGCGACAGAAAGCCGTCGGAGACGGCGAAATACACACCCGAGGTGCCCAGCGACAGCATGGCCTGCCCGTGCCGTACGATGCCCACGCCCACCGCGCCGGCCGCGTTGTCGCCGCCGCCGGCGGCCACCGGCACGCGCGCCATGCCCCAGCGCTCGGCCAATTCGGCGCGCAGGCGGCCGGTGGCGTCGCTGCCTTCGTGCAGGGTCGGCATGTGCTCGCGGGTCAGCCCGCAGGCGGCGAGCATGGGGTCGCTCCACTGGCGCCGGGCCACGTCCAGCCACAACGTGCCGGCTGCATCGGAGACGTCGGTGGCGTAATCGCCCGTGAGGCACAGGCGCAGGTAATCCTTCGGCAACAGCACCTTGGCGGTGGCGTCGAACACCGCCGGCTCGTGTTCGCGCAACCACGCCAGCTTCGGCGCGGTGAAGCCGGGCATGGCGAGATTGCCGGTGATCGCGCGGAAATCCGGCAGGGTCTCCATCAAGCGGCATTCGGCATCGCTGCGGCCGTCGTTCCACAGGATGGCTGGACGCAGCACGCGGTCGCGCGCGTCCAGCAGGGTGGCGCCGTGCATCTGTCCGCTCAGGCCGATCGCCGCCACGCGGCCCGGCGCGATGCCTTCGCGCGCCGCCGTAGCCAAGAGTTCGTCCACCGCGGCGACCGCAGCGCGCCACCAGTCCGCCGGATCCTGCTCGGACCAGCGCGGTTGCGGATGGGAGACGGCCAGCGGCTGCGTGACCGTGGCGCGCACGGCGCCGGCCTCGTCGACCAGCACGGCCTTGACCGCCGAGGTGCCCAGGTCGAGCCCGAGGAACATCCGGGCTCAGCCGTAGATGTAGCGGTTGACCAGGTTCTCCAGCCGCTCCTGCTGGCCGGAAACGTGGCTCGGGTGCAGATCGCGCCTGGCCGCTTCTTCCGCCAGGCCCTGCAGGGTGAGGCCACCGTCCAGGATGCGCTTGCCGAATTCCCCGTCCCAGCCGG
Source organism: Dyella sp. BiH032 (assembly GCF_031954525.1). Lineage (NCBI taxonomy): Bacteria > Pseudomonadati > Pseudomonadota > Gammaproteobacteria > Lysobacterales > Rhodanobacteraceae > Dyella > Dyella sp. BiH032. The sequence continues at coordinate 462,148 of NZ_CP134867.1, read as the reverse complement.
CGTAGCGCTGCGCCTTGAAGGCGGCCAGGCGGTCGTCCTCGATCATCTTCGCCGCGCGTTCCAGCGCCAGCGCCAATGCGTCGATCGCGCCGATGTGGCCATGGAACAGGTCGGCCGCGTCCACGCTCTGGCGGCGCACCTTGGTGTCGAAGTTGAAGCCGCCGGTGGTGAAGCCGCCGGCACGCAGGATCTCGTACATCACCAAGGTCAGTTCCTCCACACTGTTGGGGAACTGGTCGGTATCCCAGCCGTTCTGCGGGTCGCCGCGGTTGGCGTCGATGCTGCCGAAGACGCCCAGCGAGATCGCCGTAGCCACTTCGTGGTGGAAGGAATGCCCCGCCAGAGTGGCGTGGTTGGCTTCCAGGTTGACCTTGACCTCGTTCTCCAGGCCGAACTCCTTGAGGAAGCCGTAGACCGTGGCGGTGTCGTAGTCGTATTGGTGCTTGGTCGGTTCCTGCGGCTTGGGCTCGATCAGGATCGTGCCCTTGAAACCCAGCTTGTGCTTGTGCTCGACCACCATCTGGAAAAACCGGCCCAACTGCGCGCGCTCGCGGCGCAGGTCGGTATTGAGCAAGGTGTCATAACCCTCGCGGCCGCCCCACAGCACATAGTTGGCGCCGCCCAGGCGATGCGTGGCGCCCATGGCGTGGAACACCTGGCTGGCCGCGTAAGCGAATACTTCCGGCTGCGGGCTGCTGGCCGCGCCCGCGGCATAACGCGGGTGACTGAACAGGTTGGCGGTGCCCCACAGCAGCTTCATGCCGGTCTGGGCCTGCTTGGCCTCCAGCACGTCCACCATGGTGGCGAAATTGCGCGCGTACTCGGCGAGGTTGGCGCCTTCCGGCGCGAGATCGGTGTCGTGGAAGGTGTAGAACGGCGCGCCCAGGCGCTGGAAGAAGTCGAATGCCGCATCCGCCTTGGCGTGCGCCTGCGCCATCGGGTCGCCGGCCTGCTGCCACGGGCGCTGGAAGGTGCCTGCGCCGAACATGTCCATGCCCGGCCACACGAAGCTGTGCCAATAGCACACGGCCAGACGCAAGTGCTCGTCCATGCGCTTGCCCAGGATCACGCGCGACGGATCGTAATGGCGGAACGCAAGCGGATCGTCCGCCTGGGCGCCGGCATAACGGATCGGCGCCACGTGCTCGAAATAACTCATTGACCAAAGCCTCCGGTGCGAGCCGCCTGAGGGGGATCCGGGCCGGCTGCTGCTGCCCCGGATGCTGCTAGCGTGCCCTGTCACGGCGCAATTGCGAAATCCGCCACCGCGCATTCATTTTTCCCTGTCGCGTTGCGTCATGCGGGCGTCCCGTCGAACTGGTAGCGTCGGCCTTTCCCGGCAGGTGCCGTCGGTTACTGTCACTGGTACGCCATGTCGCCCCATCGCATCGCCCTGCTGTTCAATGCCAACAAGGTGTACGACCGCCAGGTCGTCGCCGGCATCGGTCAATACCTGAAGTCCACCCGCGTGGTGTGGGACCTGTTCCTGGAAGAGGATTTCCGCTGCCGCACGCTGGGCATCCAGCACTGGCGCGGCGACGGCATCATCGCCGACTTCGACGATCCCACCGTGGAAGAGGCCCTGGCGCACCTTTCCATCCCGGTGGTGGCGGTGGGCGGTTCCTACGCGGACGACAGCCGCTACCCGGCCAACATTCCTTACGTAGGCACCGACAACGCCAAGCTGGTGCGGGTGGCCTACGACCACCTGATCGAGCAGGGCCTGCAACGCTTCGCCTTCTACGGCCTGCCGCCGTCGCCCGGCAACCGCTGGGCGCAGGAGCGCGAAGACGCCTTCCTGCGGATGATCGCGGAAGACGGCCTGGAAGGCGTGGTCTACCGCGGCTCACCCACCAGCGCCGGCGGTTGGGGCCGCTCGCAGGAGGACATGGTCGCCTGGGTGCGTTCGCTGCCCAAGCCGATCGGCGTGATCGCCGTGACCGACGCCCGCGCGCGGCAGCTGCTGCAAGCCTGCGTGGTCGCCGACGTACCGATTCCCGAGCAGATCGCCGTGGTCGGCATCGACAACGACCCGATGGCGCAACTGCTCAGCCGCATCCCGCTGACCTCGGTGATCCAGGGCGCGGAAGAAATGGGCCGCACCGCCGCCCAGGTGCTGCACCAGATGCTGCACGGCGGCGACTGCTCCAGCACCCGCATCCTGGTACCGCCGGTGGGCCTGAGCGTGCAGGCCAGCAGCCAGCACGAACCCCTGCGCAGCCCCTACGTGATGCGCGCGAAGCATTACATCCGCCAGTACGCCTGTCTTGGGATCAAGACGGAGCAGGTGGCGGATTACGTGGGTATCTCGCGCACGCTGCTGGAAGAGCACTTCAAGCGCGAGCTGAAGCAGACCGTCCATCAAGCGATCCTGGAGCACAAGCTGGAGATGGCGCGCGGGATGCTGGAGGACAACGCGGTGCCGCTGGCGGAGGTGGCTGTGCGGTGTGGCTTCACCTCGCTGCAGTACATGTATGCGGTGTTCCGGCGGGAGTTTAATTGCACGCCGAGGCAGTTTTTGGGGGCGGCGCGGGCGTAAGAGGGGGTGCCGCTTGCGCGGCGGGCGTTGGGTGCGCGCATCGGCGTGGAGGGTGGTTCTTCGTCGTTTGCACTAAGCCGTGGCTCGGCAACCTGGCCGCTTATGCAGCGGGCATGTCGGACGCCTGCCGGCGCCCGAGTTACTTTCTCTTTGCTGGCCCAACCCCCTCAAGGGGGGCCTCGAGAGAAAGTAACCAAAGAGAAATGGCCTAAGGTCAAAGGCTCGCGGCGGGGGTTGGGAGAGCACGGGGTGTTTTCTCACCTTGCTGGAGCGGGCGACTCGAAGAGGCACTGAGGTGCGTGGGGTGGGACTTCGAGGCGCCGAAGCGGAGAGAACGGGATGTGTTGCGCTGGCGTGTAGCGTTCTGGCGATAGCACCGCACTTCTCCCTCTCCCCGCCGGGGAGAGGGTCGGGGTGAGGGGGACCTACGGAGCGAGGACTTCGGGTTGCGTCCGCCTAGCCTAATGCCGAAGCTCGTCGCTCTTTCTCTCCCTACGCTTTGCCGCGCTCACGTTGGCTATGTTCATGCAACCTGCATGGCCGCCTTGGCTCTAGCCATCTTCCCGCGAGCACCCGCCCCTCATCCCGCCTTCTCCCCGGCGGGGAGAAGGAGAAGTGCGGTACCGAGACGAGCAGCCAGACAACAACCTGCTCTCCGAGAGCGAGCGAAGCGACGCTCCGTCGTGCTCTTGATCTGCCGGGTTCCCTTCGCGGCGGTGAGGGCTGGACGATCAGGCCGCCAAAGGCGGGCGGGGACAGGGATGTCCCCGCCTTTTCGATCAGGGCAGGGATGTCCTGTCGAAAAGCCCGGCCAGCCCTCAACGCACCCGCAGCAGCGAACGCTGCGGAGGGCGCCGCGCAGGGGGCCCTTCTTCTTGGTTACTTCTTCTTGGGCAAGCAAGAAGAAGTAACTCGCTCTCCGGCAGGAGAGCGAAACCCCTCGCCCTTCGGGCGAGACAAGGCTGGCGGCCACGTCGCGACAACCGAGCCATGACGCCACTGGATGACTCTCTGCGCTCGCCCCTTCGGGGCCGCCCTCCGGGCGTTCTCCGCGCTTCGCGCTCCGTCCGGCCTGCGCCGGAATGACGAGTAGGTGAGTGCGAGGCAACCCTTAGCACCCGTTGGGGTCCGCAAGCTCACCCCAACCTACGCCCGGCCCACGCCGGACAACGCGAAAGCGAAGCGAGCAACCTCACAACTTCACCGCCACCTCATCCCCCTCATAAACCACATTCACATCCCCACCCGCATCCGCGCCATCCGCATTCGCCTTCCCCTCGCGAATCACCCGCACTACGAACGTGCGCTTCGCCGGAGCCCCGCTCCCATCACCCTCCCGCTTGCCGAGCTTCAGCGTCTTCGCCGCATCGTCATAGCTCAGCGGGATCCGCGAATACCGCCCCTTCTCGTAGCCGTACGTCGTGCCTTCGTCCTCGTACAGCGAGAACTGCCCGTTCGCGCCGGCGTACACCAGCAGCGTTACCGGCGCATCCGGTTTCTCGCCCGTGTACTGGATGTCCACGCCCGTGGGCACGATCGCGCCGGCGCGGACGAACAGTGGCATGCGGGCGAGCGGTGCGTCGGCCTGGATGGTCGTGCCGCCCTGGTGGAACTTGCCGGTGTGGAATTCGTACCAGCCTGCGCCCGCGGGCAGATAGACCGGCCGCGAGGTCGCCTTGTATGCGGTGACGGGGGCGACCAGGAAGGCGGGGCCGAACATGTACTCGTCGTCGATATTGCGCACCTTCGCGTCAGCAGGGAAATCCATCACCAAGCCGCGCATGATGGTGCCGTCCTTCCAATACGTATCGCCGGCCAGCGTGTACACATACGGCATCAGGCGATAGCGCAGGCGGTCGTAGTAAGCCAGCGCGTCGTAGATCGGCGAGCCGGGCGAGGCGAGGTTGTATATCTCGCGGTAGGGGAACTGGCCGTGCGAGCGGAACAGCGGGCTGAACGCGCCGAACTGGAACCAGCGCAGGTTGAGCTCGCGCCATTCGTCCAGATCCGCCTTGTTCGGCTTTTCATAGCGCGGCTCCAGCGCGAAGCCGCCGATGTCGGTGGTCCAGTTGGGAATGCCGGCCAGCGAGAAGTTGACGCCCGCGGAAATCTGGTCGTGCAGATTGCTCCAGCGCGAGGCGACGTCGCCGCTCCAGGTGGCGGCCGCGTTGCGTTGCTGCCCGGCGAACGCGGAGCGCGTCAGAATGAACGCGCGGCGATCGCCGTGATCGCGGCGCCAGCCTTCGTACACGCCGGCAGTGTGCATCAGCGGATACGAGTTGAAGAACGCGGCACCCGGGCCGAGTGCGGTCGGCCCCATGCGCAGCTTGCGTTCGGCGATGTCGAGATTGGAATGCGTGTCCGGCTCGGAGGCGTCCAGCCACCACGCGTCGATGCCGATCGCGCCGAGCTTCTCCTGGATCTGCCGCCAGTAGATGCGCCGCGCCTCGTCCGCATAGGGATCGTAGAAGGCATTGAAATAGCCCTTGCCGATCCAGTCGACTTCCTTCTTCTCTACGTTGCGCCGATAGATGTAGCCCTTGGCGTCCAGCTCCTGGTAGTTCTTCGTCTCGGGATAGAACTTCGGCCACACGGAGATCATCAGCTGCACGTGTATGGCGTGCAGCTGGTCGACCATGCCCTTGGCATCGGGGAAGCGCGCCTTGTCGAAGTCGTGCGAACCCCACGCGTCCTCCGGCCAGTAGCTCCAGTCCTCCACCACGTTGTCCAGCGGCAGGCCCAGCTCGCGGTAGCGCCTGGCGGTGTCGAGGATCTCCGCCTGCGTCTTGTAGCGCTCGCGGCTCTGCCAGAAACCATAGGCCCAGCGCGGCAGCATGGTCGCCTTGCCGGTCACCTCGCGGTAGCCGGCGACCACCTGGTCGAGGTTATCGCCGGCGATGAAGTAGTAGTCCACCGCGTGGCCAACTTCAGAGAACAGCGACAGCTCGTTCTGCTCGTCGCCAGGCAGCGGGTCGAGGTGCAGCAGGGTCAGGTAGCCCTCGTTCGGCAGCCACTCGATGCGCAGGCTGTGCTTGCTGCCGGCGTCCATCGGCAACTTGAGGTTGTGGTACCAGGGGTTCCAGTTCTGGCGCCAGTCGTCGTAGACCAGCTTGCCGTCGAGCCAGACCTTGGCGTAGCTGCTCGCATACAGCCGCAGCTTGTGCACGCCGGAGACCGCAGGCTCGATGCTGCCTTCCCACACCACCTTGCCGGTGGTCTTGGCCGGCGATTCGGACGGCCACTGCGCCACGTCCTTCAAGTACTGATAGTCGGGCTGCTTTTCCACGCGCTTGAGCTTCAGCGAGCCACCCGCGTCGTAGTAACTGGCGGTGAGTCCGCCGGGCTTGCCGTCGGCGTCGTAGAGCTTCAGCGACTGGCTGAGCGGCTGGTACTCGCGCGCATCGCCGAAGCGGGTGATCGAGTTGTTGTCCCACAGCACGCCGTAGTTACGCGAGGACACCACGAACGGAATGCCCACGTCCATGTTGTGCTGCGCTAGCTCCACGTCCTCGCCCTTGTAGTTCATCTGACGGTTCTGGTGCTGGCCCAGGCCGTAGAAGGCTTCGTCCGCCGGGGATTCGAAGCGCTGGCGCACGGCGTAGTAGGGCTTGCCCTCGATGGTTTCCGGCTGGAACGTGCGGCCGTCAGCACGCTCGGCCAGCAGCGGCTTGCCGGAAGCGTCGAAGAAGCGTACGGCCCCATCGCGCAGCGATACCTGCGCGGACAGGCGCGAGGTCTTCAGCGTCACCGCGTCGGCCGTTTCCTCGACGGTGAACTTCGCGTCGCCGCCGGTCTTCACCGCCATCAGGCTGGCGGGCAGGTCGAACTTGCCGTCCGGCACCGCGGTGACGTGCACGATGCTTTCGTCCACGGCCTGCAGGCGCACCTGCTGCGGGGAATGATCCAGGCGCACGATGATCCCATCGGCGAGTTTCTGTGCGTGGCCCGTGGCCGTCGCGGATGCCGGCGCGGCGGCGTGCTCGTCCGGCGCCTTGCCGCAGCCGGCCAAGACCGCAAGCGCGAGCGCGCCGAGCGGGATCCACATCGGCACCCTGGTTCGAACTGGCGAAATCATGCGTCGTCGTTCCTTCAATACGTGGCGAGCCGCACGCGCAGTACCTGCGGCTCGCCGGTGAAATTCAGGCCCCAATCGGTCTGGTCGCCGTTCCACAGGCGGCGGAAGACCCACTGGCCGTTCTCGTAATGCCCCTCCTCGACGCGATCGAGCAGGAAATCCACCTTGCGTCCGCGCGCGGGCAGGAAGCTCACCCGCACATCGCGGCCGACGACGAGGTATTCGTTATCGCCCAGCTGGGCGAACAGCGCGCCACTCGTGCGCTCGGGGTTGCCCTTGGGCGGCTCGGTGCCGAACTGCAGTTGCCCGTAGCCCAGGCGGACCTGCCAGTTCCCCAGGTCGAGCGTCTGCTCATGCGTATCGTCGGGCTCAGCCGCGCCCCACAGCTTGCCAGCGTGGGCCGCCGCCGCGAGTTCGCCCACCATCGGCGCCAGCACGCGATAGTTGGCGGCGAAGGTTTCCAGGGTGGCGTCGTCCAGCTTGCGCGCGCCCAGCGGGTAGTTGGAATAGCGGGTGAAATCCATACCGAACGGCGACCAGCCGATTGCCCGCGCGCCCAGTGCGGCGTAGACATAGCGCGCATAGACCGGGGCATTGCCGGTTTCCGCGACGAACAGCGGATTGTCCTTGCGCGCGTAGCGCTCCAGATAGGTGCTGTAGTGCCGGTAGTCGGGCCGGTAGATGTCCGGCCCCAGCACGTCGAGCGCCGGCGCTGCGGCCTTCCAGACGTGCAGCACGTTGTCGGTCGGTCCGCCGCTCTCGTAGCTGCCGGGCATGCCCGGCTCGAACGGGTCGCGCAGCGCCGCGTTGGCGTACATCGGCAGCGGATAGACCGCCTTGCCCGCGGCAGCTACCTGTCCGATGAAGTGCGCGACGTGCCAGGCGTGGAAGAATTCGGCGGCATCGTTGCCGAAGACCTGGCTCCAGCTGCCCGGGGATTTTCCGGTGGCGCGCAGCAGTTCCTGCGGCACCGGTCCGCCGAAGATCTTATCGGCCATCGGCGAGTGGTCGCGGTCGCTGCCGTAGGTGCCGGCTTCGTTCTCCACCTGCACCATGATCACGGTGTGGCGGTCGCCGTCGATCTGGCGCAGATGCGTCATCAGTTGCACGAAGGCCTTGCGGTCGGCTTCCAGCGTGGCCGTGGCCAGCGGCGACAGCGAGTTGAGGCGCTTGCCTTCGCGGTCATGGACACGCGGGAAGCGGCGGTCGTCCAGCTTCACCCAGGACGGCGCATAGCTGGGACCGTTGTTCTTCCAGGTAGCGAACCACAGCAGGATCAGGCGGACGTGGTGCTCGCGCGCCTGGCCGACGAGGGTGTCCAGGAAGCTGAAGTCGAACTGCCCTTCCTTCGCTTCGATCTGTTCCCAGGCGATGGGTACCTGCACGGTGTTCGCGTGGAGCTTATCGATGGCCGGCCAGACTTCGTCGAGCGCGGCCGGCCAATTGCTGGAGTTGTTGACCTGCGCACCGAGGATCAGGAAAGGCTTGCCGTCGACGAAGAGCGCGTGGCGGCCGTGGTCGGTAGCGATGCGGGGAAGTTCGGCAGAGAAGGCGGGGGGTGTAAGTGTGGCGAGGGTGAGGAGGAGGAGGCGCTTCAGGAGCATGGAGACGTGACCTAGGAGAGTCCTTCTCCCCTTTGGGGAGCACGCGGGGAGGGCACATGGATGTGCCCGGCTTTGAGGAGCGAGGAAGGTGCCGGTCCCACAGGGATTCCCGTTGGTCACAGGCGGATGAGGGGCGGGTGCTCGAGAAGGCGCTTGGACAAAGCGAGGAAAAAAGGCTTCACGCTTGTCGCAAGAGTCAGCTCCACGCTCCGCCCGGCCCCTCACCCCAGCCCTCTCCCCGGAGGGGAGAGGGGGCAGGTGGCCGTGGGATTCGGTGTTGCGCTCCGCCCGGCCCGTCGCTCCAACGCTCTCTCCGGAAGGGAGAGGGCGGTGTTGCGGGTTCATGGCGTTGCCCCACTGGCGGGATCGCCATAGAAAATACCGCGTCCGCTGGTGGCGAAGTACAGGCGGCCGAAGATGCGCGGGTCGCCGACAAGGTGGCTGATCCGGCCGTAGCGGTGACCCGCGTCGTCGATGCGCTGCCAGCTCGCGCCATCGTCCAGGGAGCGGAAGATGCCCTGCGCGTCGCGCAGCCTTCCGGCCATGAACAGCGTCGGTGTGTGGTTCCCCGGCGCCGCCTTGCCGAAGCCGAACGCATCGACGCCCGTGACGCCAGCGAAGCGCTTGAGCACGCGGCCGTCCTGGGAACCCCTCAACCATTCGCCGTCACGGCTGCCGACGTACAACACGCCGGCCTGATCCGGCGATGCCTGCACGCGCGTCTGCGCGCGCCCGCGGGATGCTTCGCCCAGCTCGCCATCGATCGGCGTGAAATGTGTACCGCCATCGCGACTGGCAAATAGCGCGCCGCTCTGGCGGTCGTAGGCATAGAAGCGCTTGGCGTCGATTCGATCCGCCAGCACGCGCAGGTTGGGGCCGAGTCCTTCGACCATCGTCCAAGCCTTGCCGACATCATGGGTGAGGTAGACATGCGACGCGTTGCGCGGCGCCCACACCACCGTACTGCCGTCCGCGGCGATGGCGATGCTCCCGGCGCCCTCGCCTTCCGGCGGCTCGCTGGCAAAGGCTTTCCACTGCCGGCCGCCGTCCTCGGACCAGGCCGCGCGGATCGCCGGTCCGAAGGGCTTGCGCAGGAAACCGCTGCGCACGATCAGCGCCGGCTTCGCCTGCGCGACATCGATGCTCTCGCCGTTGGCGTAACGCGGCGGCGCCGCGAATTGCAGTTGCGCCGTGTCGAGGTCGTCGTGGCGATAACCGTCGAGATCGCCGATGGCGCTCAGCAAGTGCGCGCCTTCTGGCGGGCTGATCAACCCCAGCGCCACGGTCTCTTCCAGTCCTTCGTCCTGGAACGCCCAATGCACCGTGCCGCCGCGGTCCATCGCGCGCATATCGCGCGAGGCCCAGATGCCGTAGCCGGTGACGAACAGAACGTGGTCCGGGTCATAGGGGTCGATCTGGATCGATGCCAGCCAGTGCGGTGTGTGGTCGCGCGTCCAGGTGGCGGTGGAGTGTTCGAATTCGGAGCGCGGGAACACCGCCGTCCAATGCGCACCGCCGTCGGTGCTGCGGAACAGTTCGTCCTTCGGCGTGTAGTGCGCAAAGGTCGCGGTCATCAGCACCTTCGGATCGCGCGGGTCCACCGCGACCGCGCCCCAGCCATACCCGCTTTGGCCATCCTTCGGACGTGGCCAGGGCGTGATCTCGGTCCAGCGTCCGCTCGACGGTTCGTACTTCCAAACCGCGCCATCGTGCATGGTGTCGGGGCCGGGCTCGTCGCCGTAGCTCAGGTAGTACGCGCCATCGCCGCCGCGCACCATGTGGTTGGGGCGAAGTCCGATGGGCTGGCCGGGCACCGGCTTCCACGTGCCGCCGCCGTCATCGGAACGGAACAGGCTGGTTTCCTGCGTCGACACGCCGGCATACAGCGTGGGCGTCGGTTTGCCCGGCTTGCCGCTGGCGGGCTCGAACGTCACGAACACGATACCGATCGCCTGTCTGCGCCACTTGTTCTCCGCGATAGCGGAAGGCGATGTGCTGACGGCCGGAAAGCTCTTCACGTTGGACCAATGCGCGCCGTAGTCCTCGCTGCGCCACAAGCCCGCCCCGCGCGAGCCCAGGAACAGCACGCGGCCGTCGTGCGGATCGACCGCCAGCCGCTCGCCATTGCCGCGGCCCAGTTCGTTGCCGCCCATCTTGAACGGCATGTCGGCGCGCTCGAAATGCCGGCCGCGATCGGCCGAGCGCAGTACCGCGCCGTTGCCGGCCTGAGGCGCGGTGTAAGTGCCTGCGGCGAGGTAGACACGTTCGGGATCGGAGGGATCGACGGCGAGGCTGTCGATGCCCAGCAGGTTCTCGTCCTTCGCCTCGATCCAGTCGGTGAGCGGCACCCAGCGCTTGGCCGCATCGTCCCAGCGATAGGCGCCGCCGACGTCGGTACGCGCGTAGTACAGGCCCTTCTCCGTCGGGTGGAACACCAGCCCGCTGACGAAGCCGCCGCCGCCGATGCGCACGCCGGCGTAACGATAGGGCACCGCGTCTTCGGCCGCCACTGACGCGGCGAACGCCAGCAGGCAAACCGCCAGCGCCGCCCTCCATCCGGGCCGTGCGCGACCGCGCCGGCCCGTATCGATCCCTGCCACGCGCCCTGCCATCAGAACGTCGCGCGCACCACCAGCTCGTAGCGGCGGTCGTTGACGAACCAGCCGCGGTTGTACAGGCGGTGGTCGACCGTGCCGTCGGCGTAGCTGGTCGGTCCCATCAGGACCTTGGTGGTGGAGTTGGTGAGGTTGTTGGTCTGCAGGCCCACCTGCACGCTCTTGTTGAGGCGGTACATGATCGAGCCGTCGAGCTGCCCGTAGTCGTCCGACCACGTCGGCAGTTTGGTGGCCACGTCGCTGGCGGTCAGCAGATAGCGCGAACGCCAGTTCCAGGCCAGGCGCATCGACCAGTCGCCATATTCGTACATGCCGACCAGGTTGTAGCTGCGCTTGGACAGCCCTTCCAGCGGCAGCACCACGCCGGTGACGGTGGTGTTGGAGTACGGATCGGTGGCGCTGTTGGTGCCACCCTTGCTGTCGACGTAGGTGAAGTTGGCCTGCACGCCGAAGCCCTTGAGCCAGCCGGGCAGGAAATCGAAGAATTGCTGATAGCCGATTTCGCCGCCGCGGATCTTGCCCTTGCTCATGTTGTACGGACGGGTCACCTCGAACGGCTGGCCGTTGTAGATCTCGGTGCGCGTCTGGTTGGCGATGTAGTCGCGTACGTCCTTGTAGAACAGCGTGGCGTACAGCTGGCCGGTGGGCGCGAAATACCACTCCAGCGCGGTGTCGTACTGGTTGGCGCGCATCGGCTTGAGGTTCGGATTGCCGGCCGAGCCGTTCCACTTGGTCACCGCGGTGTTGTCCGAGGTGAGCGTGGCGCCCATCTGCAGATACGGCTGCAGCTGGGTGAAGTCCGGACGGGTCATCGCCCGGGACGCGGCCAGACGCCATTGCAGGCTGTCGGTGAACTTGAAGCGCAGGTTGAAGCTGGGCAGTGCGTTCTTGTAGTGCCCGCTGGAGTTCAGCGGGAAATACTGGCCGTAGTACATCGCCATCAGGCTGGGGTCGACGCCGCTGGTGGTGAGGTCCGGATACTGGCCGTAGCCGTTCGCTGTGACGTCGGTGCGCACCAGGCGGATGCCCACGTTGCCGTCCACCGGCACGCCAAGCGCATCGTCGCTGCCGAAGTACAGCACGCCGTACGCGGACTTGGTCCTTTCGGTCTGATCGTTGACGTCCTGCTTGCGATAGATGTCGCGCGGCGCCCAGCCCGTGGGCGAGCCGAACGCATGCAGCTGCTGGTAGGCGTAGTGATAGTCGCGCACCAGCTTGTCGCTGGGGAAGTACAGCTGCGGCGGCATGCTGGCGTTGCCGCGGAAGAAGTTCGAATACGTGTACAACGAGGACATGCTCGGCAGATAGGTGGCCAGGTCCGCCAGACCGCTCGGGCTATCGATGGCGGCCCAGTTGTCGGAAACCACGCCCCAGTTGTAGCCGTTGTTCTTGTTCAGCTCGGTGCGGCTGGTGGCGCGTACGCCGAATTTCACGTAGCGCAGCCATTTGCTGTCCTCGAAGTTGTATTCGAGGTCCAGCCGCAGGGCGCGCTCCAGCCCCTTGTTCCGCTCGTGATGATCCATCGCCGCGCTCCAGAAATAATTCGCCGGATTGGTGGCGTAGGCGGCGGGGTCGGAGGTGATGGTCGGCTTGGATCCGCCAGGCACATTCAGGGTGACGCCGGGCAGGTAGGTGGCGTCGAACACGGTGAAGTCCAGCGACTGGCTGGTCGACTTGACGAACTGCGCATCGGCGTACAGCACCATCTGGTCGTTGATGTTGTACTTGAGGCTGTTGGACCAGTCAGTGGTGATGGTGCGCTGAGTCGCGTAGCGGCGGTCGGCCATGAAGCGCACGCCATCGGTCGTCAGATTTCCGCGCCACGAATCGGACGCCAGCGTGCCGCTCTGGAACACGCCATTGCTGTCGTAGTTGAAGGTGCCGCCGTTGGCCGGATGCACGTTGTTGCTGCTGTCATTGAAGATGCCGCCGAACTCGTCCCATTGCATGCGGTAGTCGGAACGCAGTACCTGGCTGGTCAGCTCCAGGTTCTTGTTGGGTCGCCACTGCAATGCGCCGGCCAGGCCGATGCGGCGGCGCTGGAAATCCAGCGTGCGCCAGTCGGCGCCGCCAGGCACATAGACGTTGGTGAAATTGGTGCCCTTGAGTACGGCGTCGTCGTTGCGCCTGACATAAGGCTCCATCTGGATGCCGTCCGAGCGCGTGGCCAGTTCGGAGAAGGCCACATCGAACAAGGCGCCGAATTCGCCATGGTTCTCGGTCTTCCACACATTGCTGTAGAGGAACGAAGCCGACGGCTTGCTCTTCTTGGCGAAGTCGCCTTCGTTGACGCCGCCGGTGAAGCCGATTACCCGCCCCGGCGAGTCGAACGGGAGCCGCGTGCGCAGATTGACCGTGCCGCCGATGCCGCCTTCGATGATCTCGGCAGAGGGATTCTTGTATACGTCCACGCCGGCCATGAGCTCGGCTGGCACGTCCTCGAAGCTGAGGCCACGGCCGGAGTTGGCACTGAACACATCGCGCCCGTTCAACTCGCCGCGCACCTGAGTCAGGCCGCGGATCATCACGCCGCTGCCTTCGGCGGAGAAGTGGTCGGGGTCGTTGCGCGCCATGAAGTGGTCGATGGTGACGCCGCTGACGCGCTGCAGGGTTTCGGTGACGCTACGGTCAGGCAGCGCGCCGATGTCGACGGCGGTGACGGAGTCGACGATCTGGTCGGCGTTCTGCTTGAGCTGCTGCGCGGACTGCAAGCTGGCGCGCACGCCGGTCACGGTGACGCCGGCCAGGTCCTGCACGGGTTTCTTGTCGCCGTCCTTCTTCGGCTTGGCCTGCTGGCCGGTCTTGGCCGGCGCGCCGTTGTCCTGCACCGGTTCGGCCTGCTGCGCGCGCAGCGCCGGCCCGTACGACAGAGCCAGCCCCACCGCTACGGCCCATGCCAGGCGCGTACCGTGAAGACGGCGCTGAACCTGGAACAGGCGACACGACTCCCCGCCATGCACTCTCTCGATCATGGTCACGACTCTCCAACAGATTTTTGTGTCCGCGGAACGTATCCGTCGGCTCTTCGCAGGCCGGCCCGGTTTCCCCTACCGAAGGCTGGGTGCCAGCCCCACCGGCCTGTGGCAGTCGCATGCTGGGGGAGGGGGGTGCGGGGCACAATTACGAAATTGAATGCTGGGGTTAATGTTTCTTCGTTTGCGGTTGCCACATGGATCGAGACAAGTGGGGGCGTTGTGTGCTTTCGCGCGGCGGCTTGGGGTGGGGTTCGCAAGGTTGGCGTAGGTTGGGGTTCGCTCGCGAAGCCCTGTGCGAGGCGCTGACGATTGCCTCGCCTTACCTGCTTGTGGTTCCGGTGCGGGCGGAGCGGAGGGCGTACTCACGTAGGTTGGGGTGAGCTTGGAACCCAACGCGAGGCGCAGAGGGCACCTCGTCCCCACCTACTCGTCATTCCGGCGTGGGCCGGACGGAGCGCGAAGCGCGGAGAATGCCCGAAAGGCGGCCCCGGACAGGCGAGCGCGGCGAGTCATCCAGTGGCGACAGCGCTCTGTTGTCGCCTTATTGCAAGCCTTGTCTCGCCCTCGCGGGCGAGGGGTTTCGCTCTCCTGCCGGAGAGCGAGTTACTTCTTCTTGCTTGCCCATCCCCTCAAGGGGGACCACGAGAAGAAGTAACCAAGAAGAAGGGCCCCTGCGCGGCGCCCTCCGCAGCCTTCGCTGCTGCGGGTGCGTTGAGGGCTGGCCGGGCTTTTCGACAGGACATCCATGTCCTGATCGAAAAGGCGGGGGCGTCCTGCCCCCGCCCCGCTTCGCGGGCCTGATCGTCCAGCCCTCACCGCCGCGAAGGGAACCCGGGAGATCAAGAGCGGTACGGAGCATCGCTTCGCTCGCTCTTGTTTGGTTTTCGCCTCGGTCCATCACTTCTCCTTCTCCGCTCCGGGGAGAAGGCGGGATGAGGGGCGGGTGCTCGCGGAAACGCCACTAGAGCCATAGCTCCCATGCAAGTTGGGCGAGCTACCAGCAACCCTGGGGCAAGACACAGGAAAAGGCATTGGAGTGCACTCACAGTACTCCCGCCCTAGGTCGGGACAAGATGGATCGAAGGTCTCGCTCCGTAGGACCCCTCACCCCGCCCTCTCCCCGCAGGGGAGAGGGAGAAGTGCGGTGCTATCGCAGGATCACTAAAGCCGACACACCGCTCCCCGTCCTCTCCGCCCCGGCGCCTCGACGTCCCCTCTACGTACCTCAGTCCCACTTCGAGTCGCGCGATCGAGCAGCTGAGAAAACACCACGTGCTCTCCCAACCCCCGCCGCGAGCCTTTGACCTCAGGCCATTTCTCTTTGGTTACTTTCTCTTTGGGCCAGCAAAGAGAAAGTAACTCGGACGCCGGCAGGCGTCCGAAATGCCCGCTGCATAAGCGGCCAGATCGCGAAAACGTAACCTTAGTACGAACGACGAAGATCAGCCCCGCGCAACGACGAGCCCCCCAAACCGCCACATCACACAAGCGTCCAGACCACACGCAACCACATCACGCCAAAAATCCGCGCCACCCACACAGCAGAACCACCCCAATACCCCCACCAAAACACCAAACAAACCCAACCCTCACCCCTCCCCCAACTCCCCCTTCACCACCCCCGTATGCTGCCCCAACATCGGCGCCGCAAACGGCGCCGGCCCCGGCGTGCGGCCGAACTTGATCGACTGCGCGACACCGTGATAACGCCCCACCACCGGATGCTCGATCGTCCCGACGATGCCCTCGGCCAGCACCTGCGGGTGCTCGAACATATCCTCGATGCGGCGAGCTGCGGCACTGGGTACTTCGTCGCCGAAGCGACGTTCCCATTCCATCGCCGAATGCGCGGCGAGTGCCTCGTGGAGTTTCGGCAGGATCTCGGCCGCGTGTTCAGCGCGCTTGCGTACGGTGTCATAGCGCGCATCGGCGGCCAGCGCCTGCAAGCCGGTCTTCTCGCACAGTGCGCGCCAGAAGTGCGGCGTGTTGGCGGAGATATAGATGTAACCCTCGGCGGTGGGATGGATGCCGGTGACGCCGCCGGAACGCATGTCGCGGCCGATGTCCAGCGATTCGCCATCGGCCCAGATCAACCGCGCCGACTGCATGGTGAGCGCGGCGCGCAGCAGCGACACGCCGACGAACTGGCCCAGGCCGCTGCGCTCGCGCTCATACAGCGCGGAGGACACGCCGGCGGCGACCAGCGCGGCGGCGTAGTAGTCCACCACCGAGCCGTAGATGATTTCTGGCGGACCGCCGCGCTTGCCTTGCAGCGCGCACATGCCGGTCATGGTCTGCAATACCTGATCGTAACCGGCCTTGTCCTTCATCGGACCGCTCTCGCCATAGCCGGTGACGGCGCAGTAGATCAGGCGCGGATGCAGCGCGCTCAGCTGGTCGAAGTCGATACCCAGGCGCTTCGGCACGCCGGGGCGGAAGTTGTGCACCAGCACGTCGGCGTCGCGCACCAGCCGCAGCAGCACGGCGTGGTCGGAGGGGTTCTTCAGGTCCAGCACCATGCCGCGCTTGCTGCGGTTGACGCCGAGGAAGGCGCGGCTCTCGGTGGGCAACGTGGAGGGGTACTGGCGCAGATTGTCGCCGCCGGGCGGCTCGATCTTGAGCACATCGGCGCCCTGGTCGGCCAGCAAGGTGCAACCGTAGGGACCGGCGATGTACGCGCTCAGGTCGAGCACGCGGATGCCGTGCAAAGGGCCGCGCGCGGCGGCGGCCGGATCAGGTGAAGAGCTTTCCATAGGCCGCGTATCCGCGAGGCTCCTGCTGTCGTGTCGTGGTCGCCGCTACTTTGCGCCGCTGCCGGACGCGGAAACAGGCGCGTCGGATATGTTCTATCAGCACGATCGCTTGCTTCACCACGGCGGCTCCGGCGCCAGCTGCAGCCAGGTGAGCCGCCATGCGCCATCCATGCGTCCGCCGACGCGGTAATACGGCTCGAAATACAGCGGCGCGCGATAGCCCGGGCGCACTTCGATGCGCGGCGCGGCGTCGCCTTCGTCGGGCGGCAGCACGGTGAGCCAGTCGGTGGGATCGGCGGACGGCAGGCGAAGCGTTTCCTCGATCTTGAAGCCGTCGATCAGCTCCGTGGCGTAGACCAGCGGGCCACGTGTGAGGCCTACGTAGTCGAAGCGCAGCACCTGCTGCCGCACCGGCTCGCCGTCCGGCGCGCGCGATTCCTGCACATTGCGGTTCACCGCGCGATGCAGCCGCACGGCCATGGGGAAGTGCAGCGCGATCTCGTCGCCGTCCTGCCATTCGCGCTCGATCGCGACATAGCGGCGCGGCACGGCGGGCACGTCCTCGCCGCCAACGCGCACGCTGGCTCCTTCCGCCCATGACGGGATGCGCAGCTTCAGGACGAAGCGCGCCGGCTGCTGCACGCGCAACCGCAACAGCACGCCGCCGGCGAAGGGATAGCCCGTGCGCTGTTCCAGCGTGACTTCGCCGGCGTCGGGCCACGTGAACGTGACGCTGCCGGCACCGTAGAGATTCACTGCCAGCCCACGCGCATCGCGCAAGTAGGCGACGCCCGGGAGTTCTTCCAAGGCCATCGCGCCGCTGGATTTGCAGCAGCGCCAGTAGGTGGTGTGCACGCGACGGCCGTTGGGGAAGACGTAGTAGCACCAGTCCTCGCCGTCCGGCGCCTGCGCGCCGAGCAGGTCGTTGTAGGCGGTGCGCTCGATCTCCTCGGCATATCTCGGATCGCCCTCGATCAGCAGCAGCTCGCGGTTGAGCTGCATCCACGCGAGGCTGGAACAGGTCTCGACATAGCCGTACGGGCTGAAGGTATGGGGCGCGTTGAAGACTTCGCGCGAACGATGCATCACACCGCCCCACGGCCCGCCGCCGAGCGTGAGGTGATGGGTGCGGATGCTGTCCCACATGCGGTGCAGGGCGTCGCGATACACCGTTTCGCCGGTCGCCTTGTACAGCTTCGCCAGGCCGACCAGGTTCCACGCCAGCTGATACGCCTTGCCGGTGGCGATCTCGGCGGCGTCGGCACCGGCTTCGATGCGCGGCAGCAGCGCCAGGTCGCGATGCGCGTTCGCCTGATCCAGCACGAGTTTGGCCAGGGCGAGGTAGCGTGCTTCGCCGGTGGCGAAGTACAGCTCCATCGCGGGGTCCAGCAACACGGTGGCGGATAGGCCGAAGTGGTTGCCCAGCTCCGTGATGTCGATACCGCCGTCGGTGAGCGTGCGCCAGCACAGGTCGCCGATGGCGCGCGCCGCCGCCAGCCAGCGCGTCTGGGGGAAGTGCCGGTGCGCTTCCAGCAGGCCGAGGATCAGGTAGGCATGCGTCCAGATGTCCCAGGTGCGCACGCTGGGTTCGCCGTTCCAGCTCGCCGGCTTGGACGGCTGCGGTCGCATGAAGCGGCGCTCCGGCGCGTAAGTGCCGAGATAGCCGTCCGGTTCCTGCACCGAGGCGAGGTAGTCGGCCACGCGGCGCACGCGCGAAAGCAGCGTCTCGCCGCGCGTGCGTGCCGCGGCCTTGGCGGCGGCATACAGCCACTTGCCGGCGTGCTCGCCGTACCAGTCGCCTTCGGTGTTGCCTGCACGCCGTTCCGGCGCAAAAAGCGCGATGGCCGGGCTGCGTTCGTCCTCGACGAAGTGGGAAAGGCGTCCCCGCGCGTTAGCCGCCAGCGCCTCGCCCAGCGGACCGTCCAGGCGCACCGAAGCCGGCGCCAGTGCCTCGAACTGCACGTTCGCGCTCACGCCGCGTCCACCACGCAGCGGAAGCCCACGCTGCCGGAGCGGTCCTTGCACGGCGCCATCAGCAGGTACTTGCCGTGCTGGTCCAGGCGATAGGCCTGCGGGAAATACCAGTGCGAGGTGCGCGGCTGGTAGCTGCTGCCGCCGCGCAGCACGGCGGCGCGCGTGTGCTCGTCGAGATATTCGTCGGTCCACTGCCACACGTTGCCGACCAGGTCGAGCACGCCGAACGGGCTGGCCGCATCGGGGTGAGCGTCCACATCGTCCGGTGCGCGCAGCGTGCGGCCGCGGTTCACCGCGGGCACCTTGCGTTCGTCCCAGGCATTGCCCCACGGATAGAGCCGCCCGTCCGCGCCCTGCGCGGCGTACTGCCATTCCCACTCGTGCGGCAGGCGCTTGCCGGCCCAGGCGGCGTAGGCGCGGGCATCCTCGATCGACACCCAGGTCACCGGCTTGTTCTCCCATCCCGGCGGCGGCGCGCCGTCGCGCCAATGGCGCAGAAAGTTGTGCGGGTCGGCCGGCTTCCAGCCGCTGTCGCGGAGGAAGGCGTGGAACATCCCGTTGGTCACCGGCGTGCGGTCGATGTAATAGGGCTTCAGCTGCATGCGATGGCGATGGCCGCGGCGCGGCGCGCTTTCCCACGGGTACTGCACGTCGTTGCCCGCCCAGGTCTGCCCTTCGATCTCGATGCCGCCCACGGCGAAGTCGAAGTCGCCGCCGGGGATCGCCACCATGCCTTCGGGAGCGCGGGCGACCGGCGCGGTGGATGCGATGGGACGCAGCTGCTGCGGCAAGGCCTTCCACTCGGCGGAGAAGGAACGCAGCGGCGTCGCCGTCAGTTCACGCATGCGCGCCAGGAAAGCGTCCAGGCCATCGATCGACGCCTTCGGCGCCAGCGCGAGCACGGCGCCGAAGCCGCGCGCCTCCATGGCGAAGGAAAGCACGGCGCGGCCTTGCTCGATGCGTGGCTCCAGCGGCGTGCCGTGCCATGCGTCGACGTAGCGCACGCCTTCGCGGTGCGGCACCGCGAGCTGTTCGCCCTCGATGTCGTACTCGTGCCGGTTGACCAGCGTCCACACCGTGTAATCGGCAAGCGGAAAGCGGCTGGCGAACACGCCGTGCTGCAGGGTGCGCTCGTAGGGCCGCCACTCCATGCTCACCATCGCCGGCGCGAACTGCCGCTCGATCGCCGCGATGCGGCGCAACGACTCCGCATCGCGCGGCGTGAGCTGGTTCCAGATGCCCCACACGTTCTCCCACGCGTTGTAGCCGACGCCGTTGAAGAACATGTACTGCAGGTCGTGGTTGCGCTCGCGGCCCCAGCGGTTCTCGTAGTTGATCATGTGGCGCGGTTCGAGCCACTTGAACTTGGCCACTGGCGGGATGACCTCGTTCGGCGCCTTCTTGCCCCAGCTCTGCACGTTCCAGATGAGCTGTTCTTCCGCGCTGATGGTGGATTCGGGCTGCAGCACCACGGGACGCCCGGCGGCGTCGCAGGCGTCGAAGAACGCGCGCGGCACGCCGTTGTAGGTATCGCCGTTGAGCCCGTCGGCGCCGACGGCTTTCACCAGTTCGGCGGCAGCGTCCCAGTCGCGCTGGCCCTGTGGCCGCGTGCCGTTATCCCAGGGCATGGTGGGCAGGAACACGCGCACGCCGCGGCGGTGGAAATCCTCCACCGCGCCGCGCAAGCCGTCGAGCCCCCCGGGCAGGTCGCGTGCCAGGTCGAACTGGTTGCGGTCATCGATGCCGATGTTGGGATAGACATACCAGAGCAGCACGCTGTCGATGCCGCCATAGCGCCGCTCCAGATCGTCCAGGTAGCGGTCGACCGTATAGCGCCCGGTTGCCGGATCGAAGAAGTAGCGGTCCTCCACCATCATCTGAGCGTGCACGAAGTTGCGCTGCGCCCATTGCAGTTCCGGGCGGCGATAGTTGGCGTCGTCGTAGCCGATGCGCGTGAGGTGCTCGCGGCGCCAGTCCTTCAGCTCGGCGATCCAGTCGTCGGCCGTGCCATCCACGTCCATCTTCCAGTGGCCGATCTCGGCGAACGGCCAGCCGGGTGCCTTGCCCGGCGTGGGCAGGTAGCGGCCGGTGGTGACGTGGGAGAACTTGTATTCGGTTTTCACGGGCGGCGGGTTGGCGTCGCCGGTGTCCACGTCGTGCGGATGGTCGGAAGGATTCATGGAAGCACTGTCGTGAAGAAGAAGAACGTCAGGCGAGACCGGCGTAGGCGGCGAGTTCCTCGGCGGCTTCGCCCTTGCGCGAAGCGAGCAGCCGCTGCACCTCGCCATGCATCGGCACGCCGGCCTGCGCGCCCAGCCGGGTGCAGGCTAGCGCAGATGCCGCGCAGGCGCGGCGAAGCGCCGCCGGGAACGGCAGGCCCAGGCTGAGGGCGGCCACCAGCGTGCCGCAGAAGGTGTCGCCGGCACCGGTGGTGTCGATGGCCTCGACCACGAAGCCGGGTTGCAGCAGGTATTCGCCACCCACCCGGGCACAGCAGCCGCGCGCGCCGAGGGTGACCACGACGGCCTCGACGTCCAGCGCGTCCAGGCCGGCCGCCACGCCATGCGTTCCGGCGATCGCCGCCAGCTCGCCCTCGTTGACGATCAGCAGGCGGCAGTCGCCCTGGAGACCGCGGGGCAGCGCTTGCGCGGGCGCCGCGTTGAGCGCCACGTAGACCCCGGCGCGCCTGGCCGCACGCGCCCAGGCTTCGACGGTAGGCAGCGGGGTTTCCAGCTGCATCAGCAGGTGGCTCACGCCATTCAGCGGCGGCAGATGTTCGGGCCGCAGCGTGGCGTTGGCGCCGGGCGCGACGGTGATGGCGTTCTCCGCGCCGTCGGCAAGGCAGACGAAGGCGACGCCCGTCGGCTCGCCACGGGCGCGCACGACGTCGAGGCCCACGCCGGCTGCGCGCAGCGAAGCTTCCAACGGCACGGCATAGGGGTCGTCGCCCAGGGCCAGCAGCATGCGCGTGGGCGCGCCGCCGGCGCGCGCGCAGGCCACCGCCTGGTTGGCGCCCTTGCCGCCGGGGAAGGTCGAGAAATCGCGGCCCAGCACGGTCTCGCCGGGAGCCGGCACGTGCGCGGCGCGCACCACGAAGTCGAGGTTGGCCGAGCCGGCCACGAGCACGGTGGAGTTCGCGCGGTTCACTGCAGAGCCTGATAGACGAGGGCGTAGAAGCCGCGGCTGAGGCGCGGCAGGTCCTTGCCGCCATCGCCGCGCGGCAGGTGTTGCAGCAAGAGGATGGCCAGCAGGTCCTCCTGCGGATCGATCATGTAGTAGGTAGAGGCTGCGCCCGACCAGCCGAACTGGCCGACGGAACCGGGCTGCCCGCGCCGCGCGGGGTCCAGCACCACATAGCCGCCGAGTCCGAAGCCTTCGCCCGCGGCGGCCTCGTTCCTGGGCGGGGGAAGCATGGTCAGGTGGTTGCGCAGCATCAGCTCCACCGTTTTGCGGCCGAGCAGCACGTGTCCGTCCAGCGTGCCGCCGTCGAGCAGCATCTGCGCGAAGCGTGCGTAGTCGCCCGCGGTCGAGTACAGGCCGCCCGCACCGCTGGCATAGGCATTCAGCGGTTCGCCGGGATGCTTGGCACTGGGACCGTCGGCGCGGCGCAGGTGGCCGTCCTCGCTCATGGTCGTGATGTCCACCACGCGGGTGCGCTTGGCGGCCGGTACTGAGAAACCGGTGTCGCTCATGCCCAGCGGATCGAAGATGCGTTGCTGAAGGAAGCGTTCGAACGGCTGGCCCGAGGCCGCTTCCACTACGCGCGCCAGCAATTCCAGCGCCGCGCCGTCATAGGCGAAACGCGTCTGCGGATCGGCTGCGAGCGGCACGCGGCTCATGCGCTCGGCGAAGCCGCGCAGATCCCTGGCGCCATGGGGATCGACGCGCTCCATGGCCTTCACCGCCGCTTCGTCGCCCTTCATCGCGGCCGGATAGCCGGCCGTATGCGTCAGCAGGGCGTGCAGGGTGATGGGCTTGTCGGCAGGACGAAGCACCGGCGCATCGGCATCGCCAGCGGTCATGACCTGCGGATGGTCGAAGCCCGGCAGGTACCGCGACAGCGGAGCGTCCAGCGATAGCTTGCCTTCCTCCATGAGCATCAGCACGGCGACGGTGGTGACCGTCTTGGTCATGGAGTAGATGCGGAAGATGGCATCCCGGTGCAGCGGCTCGCGCCGCGCGAGATCCCGGTAACCGTAAGCCTGCCAGTCGACGATCCGGCCGTGCCGCGCGATCAGCGCCACGGCGCCGAGGTAGCCGTCGGCGCCGGTGGCTCCGCGCAGGTAAGCGTGCAGCCGCTCCAGCCGTTCGGCCGAAAAGCCTTCCGCGGCCGGCGCCGCCGCCGGCAGCGGCGATTCGGTCGCCATGGCCGGAACCGCGCACGACGCGACGGCCGCCAATAGGACGGCACGCCGCAGTGGCGCCAGCCACGCCGTCACAGCGTGATGGTGTAGGTCAGCGAGGTCATGCGGCCGCGGCCTGCCCAGTAGTTCTGGTAGCCCGCCAGCTGCGACCAGCTCAGGATGTACTGCCGGTTGAACAGGTTCTCCACGCCCAGTGACAGCTTGCCGTGCTTGCCGAGGTCGTAGTTCACGCCCAGGTCGAACAGTGTGTAGCCCTTGGTCTGCTCCTCGTAGCTGAACTGGGCGCCGTCATACGCACGCGTGTCGCTGCCCGAGATGTGGCGGCTGAACAGCGTGGTGAAGCCCAGCGTGGCGTCGGCGTTCGGCAGGAAGTTCCAGGTGGCTGCGGCAGCGAACTTGTCGGGATTGATGTCGAGCACGCCCATCGGCTTGTTCAGCCCGCCTGCGCCGTAGCGTCCGGCCGGGTCCGCCGACCAGAACGCGGTCTTGCCGCGGATGCGCGAATACAGGCCGGTGACCTTGAAACTCTTGTCGAAACGCCATTCGCCGGTGAGCTCCGTGCCTTCGATGCGCACCGGCGCACGGGTGAGGATGAAGTCGGTGGTATGCGGGTCCACGGCCAGCGAGGAACCGAACGGCGACTTCGATACGTAATGCGTGGCACCGAACGCGCCGTGGTCACCGTGCCAGTTGAAGCCGCCCTCATAGTTCTTGAAGACGATGGCGTTCAGGTCGCGGATCTTGTCCACCGATTGCCCGGGCTTGTTGATGTTGCGCAGCGGAATGCCGATGTTGGGCAGCGTGAAGCCTTCGCTGTAGGACAGGAAGGTCGACCACTGGTCGTTCACGCGCCAGATCGCGCCGAAGTTCTTCAGCCCTTCCTTGTACTTCAGGCCGCCGCCCTGCACGAACACGCGGTTGCGGTAGTACGTGGTGGTGTAGCTGTTGACGGTGAGTTTGTCGTCTTCGCGGCGGTAGCCTGCGCTGAGGGTGACCGGACCGATGTCCCACGAGAGCTGCGCGTACGGGGCCACGCTCTTGTAGTCCATCGGCGGCACCCACAGGCGGTTGGTGAGGGCCAGGCGCTGCTGGGCCTGGTCCTTGCCGAAGTCGATGCCGGTGTGCAGTTCCAGCCCGGTGACGTTGAAGATGTCCGGGCGCGTCCACGAGGTGCGCAGGCCCTTCTTGTGCACCACGATCTCCGACTGGTCGTACAGCGTGCCGAGCGGGGCGATCAGCGGGTCCTGCTTGTCCTCCGTGTTCTCCGGCAGGTAGCGCATGGACTGGTCCGCCTTGTAGGCGTTGATGTCCAGGTAGCCGCCGAAGAACTTGTCGTTGGTGTACTGCAACTGGTACTGCTTGAAGTCGTTGAAGGCGTCCTTCGCGCCGAAGATGTGGCCCTTCTCCGAGGTATTGGTGCGCGGCACATCGCACGGCGGAGTGTCGGTGGGCCCGCGGCAGCCGAGCACCTGCACGTATTCGCCCTTGCCCTCGATGCGGAAGCGGCTGACGCTCGCCTGCAGGCGCTGTTCGTCTTCCGCGCCGAAGTTGAAGCCGACCTTGGCGTACAGGTTCTTCGATTCGGAATCGGCCAGCGAACCGCTGGTGTTCAGGCCGATGCGGCGGCCGTTGCCGTCGTAGGAGATGCCGCGGTCGATGTACGAGGCAGACAGCAGCGCGTCGAATTCCTTCTGCTTGTGCGTGTACGTGGCGCCCACCTTCCAGCCTTCGCTGTCGCTGTGGCCCTGGGTCTGGTAGCGCGTGGTCAGCGTGACCTCGTCGCCGTCCTTGGTCGGCGTCTTGGAGATGTAGTTGATGATGCCGCCCGCCGCGCCGATGCCTTCGGAGGCCGACGGGCCATTGATCACTTCGACGCGGCCGATGATGCCCATGTCGGTGAAGGTGCCGTTGCGCGTGCCTTCGCGCAGCGGCGAACCTTGCGGCACGCCGTCGAACAGGCGCAGCGGGATGCGGCCGCGCAGCGTCTCGCCGGTGTTGCTCATCGCCTGCGAGGATTCGGCATAGCCGGGCACGGAACGCGCCAGCACGGCGGTCGCGTCCTCGGTGACGAGCAGGGTGTGCTGGATCTCTTCCTTCGACACCACGGTGATCGCGCCCGGTATCTCGTCGATCGCCTTGGGGCTGCGCGTGCCGGTGACGATCACCTGCTGCAGGTTGACGGCCTCTTTTTCCTTGCCGTCCTTCTTCGGATTGGCATCGGTCTGCCCGGCGCCCGTGGTGGCCGCCGCGTCCTGCGCCTGCGCGCCGACGGCATAGGCCAGCAGGATGCCGCTGATGGCGACGGTGAGTGGCTTGATCATGTGTTGTCTCTTGTTCGGTACCGCCAGGCGGCGGGTCGGCGCATCGCGCGCCGGGGACGGTGCTTCGTCTGCTTGCTGGCGACGCCCTCCCCCCGGCGTCCCGACGGCCCATGTCTTCTTATGCGAACCGCGTGATGCGGCTGTACTGCAACCACTTTGGATTGCGAGCGAGCCTATGCGCTTCGCTATCGACGTAGAACCGCCGCGACCTATGTTCAGAGGCTAGTTTTTGTTGCTTACGAAGGAAGCGAATGTATGCGGCAATGCAGCACGCGAAGCGTGCATGGAAACGCTTCCGCCGCGCCTCAACGCGGCTTGGCCTGGATCGCTTTCTTGCATTCCTGCAGCAACACGGTGACCAGCCGCACGCGCACGCTGGAGCGCGACCACACGATGCCGATGCGTCGCGGCACGGCGGGATGAGGCAAAGGAATGCGGACCAGCTGCAGGCCTTCGGGCCACGGCTGCGCCCAGTCCGGTACCAGTGAGACGCCGAGGCCGCGGTCGACCATCACCGCGATCGCGTTGAGTGCGTTCAACTCGAAGCGCTCGCGCGGCACGATGCCGTTAGCGCGCAGATAGTCATCGGCTTGGCGGCCGCCCCACTGGTTGCGGTCGTAGCGGATCAGCGGCTCGGTCGACAGCAGTTCGTGCGGATCGCGCCCTGCCATGCTCTTCGGCGCCAGCACGATCAGCGGCTCCTCGCGCAGCAGCAGCCACTCGCAGGTCTTCGGCAGCGGGAACGGCGCTTGCAATACCACCGCCGCATCGAGATCGCCGGCTTCCACGGCGCGGTAGAGATCGACCGAATAGCCCGGCTTGATGAAAACGTTGATCTGCGGAAACGCGTCGACCATTCGCGCCAGCACGTCCGGCAGCATGCCCGCCAGCGCCGTCGGACACGCGCCCAGGCGCAGCTCGCCGGAAACCGCGCTGTCGTTGGCGACGCTGCGCAGGTCGGACACGCTGCGCAGCAACTCGCGCGAACGCTCCAGAATGCGCGACCCCTGCTCGGTGACGCTCACCGTGCGCCCGACCCGCGCGATCAGCGTCGCGCCAAGCTCGCGCTCCAACGTCCGAATCTGCTGCGCCACCGCCGCCGGCGTCACATTCAACACACGCGCCGCCGCCGCCATCGATCCCTGATCGACGACGGTGACAAACGTATTCAAGAATTGCGTCTCCACTTGCTACCCTCACCGGTCTTGCCCCCGTGAGGACGATGGAAGAGGGGGGAGTGGGCGTCAAGGGCTGGAAGGGGTGGTTTTCTTGGAATTCCGATCGCTTGCTGCACCGCTCTCTTCCTTCTGCGGGAGGGGCGTTCTGGCGAGGTTGGGTGTTTCGCTCCGTAGGGCCCCTCACCCCTCCCTCTCCCCGGAGGGGAGAGGGAGAAGTGCGGTACTGAGGGAAGAAGAAATAACCGCGACGCTCAACGTGCGCGCTTTTGATCTGCCGGGTTCCCTTCGCGGCGGTGAGGGCTGGACGATCAGGCCGCCGCAGGCGGGCGGGGGCAGGACGCCCCCGCCTTTTCGATCAGGGCAGGGATGCCCTGTCGAAAAGCCCGGCCAGCCCTCAACGCACCCGCAGCAGCGAAGGCTGCGGAGGGCGCCGCGCAGGGGGCCCTTTCTTCTTGGTTACTTCTTCTCGAGGTCCCCCTTGAGGGGATTGGGCAAGCAAAGAAGAAGTAACTCGCTCTCCGGCAGGAGAGCGAAACCCTCGCCCGAGAGGGCGAGACAAAGCTGGCGCACACCCGCGACAACCGAGCGATACCGCCGCTGATTCCGGCCTACGCCGCACCCCTACGGGCGCTCCCCAATCACCCCTTCCTCCGCGAATAAATCGTCAACCCCTCCAGCGACCTCTCCGGCGCCGGGAAAAACAAACTCGCCAGATACCCGATCACGATACAAAGCAGAATCGAAATCGCCAGATAAAAATACGGATGCACCAAATGGAACGACCACGCGATCAACGTCAGCACGATGCTCGACCCGATCCCGATCGCCACCCCCGGCGAATTCGCCCGCCGCGTGAACATCCCCAGCGTATACGCGCCGGCGAAACCGCCACCCAGCAGGCCTGCCAGCTCGATCGACACGTCGAACAGCGAATGGATATCGAAGCGCGATAGCAGCAGCGCCGTGCCGATGCCCACCAGCCCCACCGCCACCGTCATGATCTCCGCGATGAAGACGCTCTTCTTCGGCGAAGGGTTCTTGACCAGCTTTTCGTAGAAATCGACCGAGATCAGCGTCGCCACGCTGTTCATGATGCCCGACAGGGTCGCCATCGCCGCCGCGAAGATACCCGCGATGATCAGGCCGGTCACGCCCATCGGCAGCTCCGCAGCGATGAACAGCGGGAAGGTCGCGTCGATCGGCAGCAGGGGGTTGAGCCGCTCGGGATTGTCCTTGTAGAACACGAACAGCGCCGTGCCGATCAGATAGAACACGAAGCCGCCGGGAATCATGATCGCGGCGAACATCCAGATCGAGCGGCCGGCTTCCTTGTCCGACTCGGTCGACAGCGTGCGCTGCATCAGCACCTGGTCTTTGGGGAAGGTCAGCACCACGTCGAACAGCACCAGGAACAGGAAGCCCCATACCGTCGCCTTGGTCAGGTCGAAGCTGAAATCCAGCAGGTGCATCTTGTGATTGGCCGTGGCCGTGGACATGAACTCGCCGAGCCCGCCATGGATGTGCCAGATGATGAAGCCGATGACGAACAACGCGCCGCCCATCTTCACCAGCACCTGCACGAAGTCGGTCCAGATCACCGCCTTCATGCCGCCCATCGCCGTGTAGACGATGGTGAACACGCCCATCATCACCACGCTCGCCGTCACGCTGATGCCCGTGATGGTGGCGATGGCCAGGGCCGGCAGGAACAGGATCACGCTCATGCGGCTGCCGATCTGAGTGACGATGCACAGCGCGCTGGCCAGCATGCGGATGGCCGGATGGAAACGCGTCTCCAGGTACGAGAACACGGACATCAGGTCCAGCCGGCGCAGCAGCGGCACGATCCACACCGCGACGAAGGCCAGGCCGAGCACGGCGATGAGGTTGTTGGTGAGGTACGTCCAGTTGCTCTCGAACGATTTCGCCGGAATGGCGATGAAGCTGATCGAGCTGGTATTGGCCGCATACAGGCTGACGCCCGCCGCCCAGAACGGAATGCTGCGACCGCCGACGAAGAAGCTCGCGGTGTTGTTGCGCTTCTCGCGGATGTAGAAGTACAGGCCGATGCCGAACATCGCGACCAGGTAGACCAGGATCACGATCCAGTCCAGCCATTTCAGCAACAGCTTGCCGGACTGGAGCTGGGCGGCGTGCACGGCCATGCCGCTGCCGTCGGGCTGCGCCCACGCCAATCCGTCCGGCCACGACGCCACCACCGCGTCGCCGGCGATCGTCGTGCCCGGCAGGGCGGCCCACGAGCCGGTGATGGTGTGGAAGGTCATCGGCTTCTCGCCTTCCGGCGTCCGCACGAGGTAGAGCAGATGCGCCTGCCCCAGCGCGCGGCCGGCGGCCGGCGCCAGCGTGCCCGGCACGGTGCCGGCTTCGGTCCAGCCTTTCGCGGCCGACCAGCGCAGCACTACCTGCGCGCCGCCGCGCGCCACGGCGACGAACAGGTTCGGTCCTTGCGCCACCAGCGACGACGCCGGCGCACCGCCGGGCCACGCGGGTACGTCTTTCCACCCTGCGCGCGGATCGGCGGGGTTGGCCTGCCAGAGGCGCGGCTTGCCGTCCGCCGCCATGCCGGCGAGGAACAGGGTATCGCCGGATACGGCGCCACGCGCGTCGGTGATGGCGGTCGGCAGTGCGGGCAGTGCCGTCGCATCGAGGCGGTCGTCGCGCAGGCGTATTTCTGCGACGGCGGCCCCGCCCTGCGCCGTCCACGACAGATAAGCGCGCGTGCCGTCCTGGATGACGCCGACGTCGGCCGGTACGGCGGCCGGCCAGGTCAGCGCGGCCCATACCTTGCGGTCGCCGTCGAGGCGCCAGGCCTGACCGTGCGCCACCGCAACGGTCTGGCCGTCGATCACAGCCAATCCGTTCAGGGCGGTGACGCCGGGAAGTGCCGGCAGCTCGACGCCGCGCAAGGGAGTCAGGCTTTCGGCGTGCAGAGGAAGCGCCAGCACCAGCCAGGCGAAACAGAATAACCACAGGCGTAACACGCGGAGCCGGTCCTCTCGATATTGTCGCGGAAGGCCCGCCCTCGCCGCGTGCGGCGCCGTCACGGCTTGTGCGCCGCGGCGAGCAGCGCCTGCGCGCGTTTCAGGAAGGGCAGGTCGACCATCTTGCCATCGACCATGAAGGCGCCGCGACCCAGGTTGTCCGGCGCGCGCGCGGCCTCCACGATGCGCCGCGCCCGCGCGAGCTCCTCATCGGAAGCGGCGAACGCCTCGTTGGCGAGCGCGACCTGGCGCGGATGCACGCAGCTCTTGCCGAGATAGCCGAGGCGCCGCGCCATCGCCGCTTCCTCGCGATAGCCTTCGCTGTCGGCGATGTCGGCGTAGGCGCCATCGAGCGCGAACACGTCGGCCTGGGCGGCAGCCATGCGCATCGTGAACAACACCGAATGGACGTTGGCGAGGTCGTGGCGCTCGATACCGTACGGCTCGAACAGGTCCGCCAGCCCCAATTGCAGGCCCGCCACGCGCGGATGCGCGCCGGCGATGGAGGCCGCTCTGGCCAGCGCCCGCGGCGTCTCGATATTGAGCAACAGCCGGGTCCGCCGCTGCAATCCGCGCGAGGCTTCGGCCCGCGCGATGACGTCGACGGCGGCGCGCACTTCTTCGGCGGATTCGATCTTGGGCAGATTGAGCAGGGCGACGCCGTCACCCACCACGGCCTCGACGTCTTCGGCGAAGTACGGCGTGGATGGCGCGTTGGTGCGCACGATCATCGCCTTCGGCGACTGCCGCACGGCTTCGCTGGCGAGGAAGGCCGCGACCGAGCTGCGGGCCGCGCTCTTCAGCTCCGGTGTGACCGAATCCTCGAGATCGAACGACAGCGCATCGGCCTCGCCCGCCATGGCCTTGGCGAACAGCTCCGGCCGCGCGCCGGGAACGAACAGCTTGCTACGCATGGAAAGGGATCGACGGATTCGGCATGCCTCGTAGTGTGAGGCAGCGATCCCGCGCGATCGGTACAGCGCCGGCTTGTTCAGACGATAGGGATGCTATTGATTCGCCGCAGTGCGGCATGGGATGCCGATGACGGCGGCCCAACCAAAAGCCGTCATTCCGGCGCAGGCCCGAATGACGGCTCTTGGGGCGGATGACAGGAAGAGGCCGCGGGCACGTGGCGCCCGCGGCCTTGCTCGTCATGGATCGAACTTCTTCTCCACACCCAGCTGGATCGACTGGTTGTCGCGCGTGCTGTTGTCCAGCAGGTTCTGGTACTCCATCCGCAGCGACCAGCCGCTCAGCGTCTGCAGCATCACGCCTGCACCCACCAAGGTGTGGTTGCGCGAGGTGTTGCTCAGCTGCGCTTCGTACAGCGGGCCGCCCAGCAGGTCGGCATAGCGCATCGCGGCCACGCCCGCGCCCTGGAAGTCATGGCGGAATTCCACGCGCAGCTGCGGCATCCACACGCCGTAATCGCGCTTGGCCACCCATTGCGCGCGCAGGCCCAGCACGCCGGTGCTGGTCTTCACCGTCTGGCGCTCGTAGCGCAGGGCGTAGGTGTCGTCGCCGCGCTCGGTGTAGCTGTCCAGGCTGGCGCGGGCGAAGTCGAAGCGGCCGTACGGCGACACCAGCATGCCGTCCTGCGTGCGGTGCTCGTACCCGACCGACAGCGAGGCGAACAGCTGCTTGCCGTCGCGGCTGCCGGTCACCGTGTTGCCGTTGTCGGTGACGTAGCGGCGCGAATCGAACGACAGCCACTGGTAGCCGACCAGTGCATCCACGTACACCAGCGGCGCCGGCCGATAACTGCCATAGACCGCGGCACTGTAGCTGTCCACCGTGCTGCGGCTGCCGTGCTTGCCGATGTCCGAGGCGTCGTGGCCGTAGCCCACGCCCGCACCCAGCGCGAACTTCTCGCCGAAGGCCCGATCCGCGCCCACGCTGACGCCCGAGGTGGTGAAGTCGATGCCGTTGTCGCTGGTGCCCGGCTGCGTCTTGCCGAAGTTCACCGCACCGCCGGTCCACACCGCCCACTCGCCCGGCTGGCCGGTGCCGTCGCTGCGCTGGCCCTGGCCCGGCGAGGGTTCGTCCGGCTGCACCAGGAAGCGCCGGCTCCAGTCGTCGTCGCGCCCGCGCAGGCCCGCCATCGGATCGCGGTTCTGCCGCGCGCTGGCCGAGCTGAAGCTGATGCCGTTGGTGAAGCCGCCGCCGGCCGCGCCGGTGTGCAGCGTCTCCAGGCGACGCTGGAAGTTGTCGATCTGGCCCTGCGCCAGGCGACGCGCCGAATCCGCCTGCGCTTGCAGGATGCCCAGCACCTCGGCGTCCTTCGACGGATCGCTGCGACCCGTCACGGTGATCGTCACCGTGGCCGTGGCGGACGTGGCGTAGGCATTGCTCAGCGTATAGCTGACCTGCGCCTGGCCGCTGTAGGTGTTGGCGGCGGTGAACTCGAGCGTGTAACCCGAGGTGCCGCTGTTGTGGATGTTGGCGTTGCCCGCCGCGGCCGGAGACACCGCGATCAGCGTGGCGCCGGTGAACGGACCGCCACGTGCCGCGGTGGTCAGATCCACCTGCACGGTACGGCCGGCGACTACGTTGGCGGTCAGCACCGCCGGCAGCGGCACCGGGTTCACGGTGACAGTGATGTGCGCCGGCTGCGAGGTGCCGAACGGGTTGGACAGCGTGTAATCGATGCCCACCGTGCCGGAGGCATCGACCGGCGCCGTGTACACGATGTCGGTGCCGCTCACCGTCGCGGTGCCCTTCGCCGGCGGCGCCGAAATCGCCACTCCGGTAAACGGCGCGCCGGTGGCACCAGCGATCGCGTGGATGGTGACCGACTGGCCGGCCAGCACCGTGGCGTTCTGCGCCGCCGCGACCGGCACGGCCAGCGGCGTCACCGTGACCGTCACCGTGGCCGGCGCAGAGGTGCCGCCGGGGCCGGTGGCCGTGTAGGTGAAGGTGTCGGTGCCGAAGAAGTTGCTCGACGGCGTGTACAGCGCATTCAGGCCGCTCACTGTCGCCGTGCCGTGCGCCGGCGCCTGCGCCACCGCGATGCTGGTGATCGGGCCGGTGTCGTTGGCGGTGACGTTGACGGTGACGGGCGAGTTCGCCGGCGTGCTGGCGGTGTCGTTCACCACCACCGGCACCGGCTGGTTGACGCCGATCGTGTAGGCCTGGCTGCCGGTGAAGCTGTTGGTATCGGTCGCCGTGATGGTGAAGCTGTAGTTGCCCGCCGCCGTCGGCGTGCCGCTGATCGCGCCGGCGCTGCTCAGCGCAATGCCGGGCGGCAGCGCGCCGGAGGTTAGGCTGTAGGTGTAGCTGCCGCTGCCACCGGTGGCACCGACCGTCTGGCTGTAGGCAACCGCCACCTGGCCACCCGGCAGGGTGGTGCGAGTGAACACGATGGCCGGAGCGCCCACCGTCACGGTGTAGGCCTGGCTGCCGCTGAAGCCGAAGCCGTCGGTCGCCTTGACGGTGAAGCTGTAGCTGCCGGTGGTGGTCGGCGTGCCGCTGACGACGCCGGCGCTGCTCAGCGCGATACCGGGCGGCAGCGCGCCCGACAGCAGGCTGAAGGTGTAGCCGCCATTGCCGCCGGTCGCGGTCAGCGTCTGGCTATACGGCGTGCTGCCGGTAGCCGCCGGCAGCGTGGCCGGCGAGATGGTGATGGTCGGCGCGTTCACCGTGAAGGTGTAGGCCTGGCTGCCGGTGAAGCCGAAGCCATCGGTCGCGGTGACGGTGAAGTTGTAGGAACCGGGCGTAGTCGGCGTGCCGGACACGACACCCGCGCTGCTCAGCGCGATCCCCGGCGGCAGTGCGCCGGCCGAGAGGCTGTAGGTGTAGCCGCCGCTGCCGCCGCTGGCGCTGAGCGTCTGGCTGTAGGCAACGCCGCCCGAGCCTGCCGGCAGCGTGGACGGCGCAAGCGTGATCGTCGGCGCGGCGATGGTGAGCGTCACCGGCTGGGTCGCCGAGAACGGCGCGCCGGTGCCGGTGCTGCTGTCGGTCGCCCGCACCGTGAAGTTGAAGCTGCCGGCCACGGTCGGCGTGCCGGACAGCACGCCGGCGGACGACAGCGCCAGGCCCGCGGGCAAGCTGCCGGTGGTGAGCGAATAGGTGTACGGCCCGGTGCCGCCGCTGGCGGTGAAGCTGTGGGTGTAAGCGGTTTCCGCCGCACCGTTGGCCAGCGCGCCGGAGGTGAACACCACGGTGCCGGCGCCCACGGTCCCACTGTAAGCCTGGCTGCCGGTGAAGCCACCGCTGTCGGTGGCGGTGATAGTGAAGCTGTAGGCGCCCGCCGCCGTCGGCGTGCCGCTGAGCACGCCCGAGTTGGCGTCCAGGCTCAGGCCCGCCGGCAACACGCCGGCACTGAGGCTGTAAGTGAAGGTGGTCGGATGGCCTTCGGACGCAGTGATCGTCTGGCTATAGGCGGTACCGACCGACGGCGCCGGCAGGCTGCCCGGCGACAGCGTGATGGTCGGCGCGGCGATGGCGAGCGTGTAGCTGCCCGACACCGTAAAGGGCGCGCTGGTACCGGTCGAACTGTCGGTCGCGGTAACGGTGAAGTTGAAATTGCCCACGGCCGTCGGCGTCCCCGACAGCGTGCCCGCGGACGACAGCGCCACCCCCGGCGGCAACGCGCCCGCGGTGATGGCGTAGGTGTACGGCGCGGTGCCGTTGGCGGCGGTGAAGCTACCGCTTATCGGCACGCCGGCCGTGCCGTTGGCGGTTCCGCCGGAAGCCGGTGACAGCGTCAGCGTCGGCGCATTCACCAGCAGGGTGTAGGAGCGGCTGCCGGTGTACGGACCGGTGCCGGTGCTGCTGTCGGTGGCGGTGATGGTGAAGTTGTAGGTACCGGCGCCGGTCGGCGTGCCGGTGATCGCGCCGCTGCTGCTCACGCTCAGCCCCGGCGGCAGCGAACCGGCGGTGACCGCGTAGCTGTATGTGCTGGTACCGCCGGAGGCCGTGACGTTCTGCGAGTACGCCGTGGCCACGCTGGCATTGGGCAACGTGGTGGGCGAAAGCGTGATGGTCGGTGCGTTCACGGTCAGCATCAGCGCACCGCTGGTGGCGCTGAACGGGCCGGTGCCGCCGCTGCTGTCGGTGGCGGTGACCGTGAAGTTGAACGTGCCGCCCGCGGTGGGCGTACCTGCCAGCGTGCCGTTGCTGGCCAGCGTGATGCCCGCCGGCAGGCTGCCGGAAGCAATCGTGTAGCTATACGGTGCGGTGCCGCCGGTAGCGCTGGCCAGCGAGCGGCTGTAGGCGGTGCCGACGGTGGCCGGCAGCGGATCGGTCGGCGCGTAGCTGATCGTCGGCGCGGCGATGGTCAGCGTCAGCGTGCCGCTGACGGCGCTGAACGGACCGGTGCCGGTGCTGCTGTCGGTGGCGCGCACGGTGAAGTTGAACGTGCCGTTCGCGGTCGGCGTGCCGGACAGTGTGCCGTTGGCGGCCAGCGTGATGCCGGCCGGCAGCGCGCCGGAAGCGATGGTGTAGCTGTATGGCGAGGCGCCACCGGTGGCACCGGCGAGCGACTGGCTATAGGCCGTGCCGACGGTACCCGCGGCCGGGCTGGACGGCGTGTAGGTGATGGTCGGCGGGGAGACGGTGATCGTCGCGGTGGCGGGCGAGGAGGTGCCGCCGGCATTGGTGGCCGTATAGGTGAAGCTGTCCAGGCCGGCGTAGCCCGCAGTCGGCGTGTAGGTGATCGACGTGCCGCTGGCGGTGGCCGTGCCGTGCGCCGCCTGGGTGCCGACGGCGACGGAGGATGGCGCACCGCCGGTGATGTTGAGCGTGATCGGATTGTTGGTGCTGTTGTAGGCGACGGTGGCGCTGACCGGGTTGGCGACCGGGGGTGGCAGCAGCACGACATTGATCGATAGGCTGGCGTCGGTGAGCAGTGCAGTGGGCGCCGTGCTGTCGGAGATACGTACCGTGAAGTTCGATGTTCCCGTCGCTGCCGGTGTGCCGCTGATCACGCCGGACGAACTCAAAGACAGGCCAGCCGGCAACGAGCCGGCATGCAATGCATAGGTGTACGGCGCGGTGCCGCCGGTGGCGCCCAAGGTAAAGCTGTAAGGCGCATTGAGGGTCGCGTTCGGCGGCGTGCCGACCTCGCTGATGGTCGCCGGCGCGATGGTGATCGAATAGCTGTGGTTGCCGGAGGCCGGGGTGGCGGCGCTGTCAGTCGCCGTCACCGTGAAGGAGAAGGTGCCGTACGCAGTCGGCGTGCCGGAGATGGTGGCTCCGCTGAGCGCCAGGCCGTTGGGCAAGTTGCCGCTGGTGATCGCAAAACTGTAGGGCCCGGTGCCGCCGGTAGCGCTTAGCGTGGTCGGGGTATAAGCGGCAGCCACAGTGCCCGAAGGCATGCTCGACGGCGAAATGGAGATGGAAGAGGTCGGCGCGGCGATATACATCGTCACGTTGACCTTCGGAGGATTGCTCCCGCCGGATCCATCGTCGAACTGAAACGTGTCCATCGTGGCGCCGTCACCATTGTTCGTATAGACGATGGTGCTGGTGGAGGCATCGGTGATGACAGCCGTGCCATGCGCGGCTTGGATAGTGATGCTTCCGATGCCACCGAATCCGGAATCGCATCCACTGGCATTGATGGTGAGCTGCCCGCCCGATGGCATGGGCGATCCGGAGGTTGCGCCAGGCGCCACGAAATCGGGACAGGCCGCGCGCGACATGCCAGGCAAGAACAATATGACGCACAGCAGCAGGAATACTTTCCAACGGCCGAATACGCTACGGCCGAGCCCATGGCGCATCGCGTCGCGATGCTTCGACTCCGGATGCCACATGACTTGTCCCCTGCTGACCCGTCTTCCCAACGGGCGGCACGCCTGGCGGCGCATAAGTGAAAGCTGCCGTGGCTCGTGAACGAGCAGCCGCGGTACCGGACCCCTCCGCCGACCGGCAATGAGCGCCTTGCCTGGCGGTCCTGCACCTACCCCCTAGGTGCTTACCCTCCTTGGGCAAGCAACGCATTATTGTGACCTTGCGCACGAAGTGCTTGTCAAGATGCCGGCCCCGCGCGAAAGTTAGGCGATCCGGCCAGGGGCTCTTTTGCCGGCACAACCAAGGGGGAATCCATGTCAGACCCTTTTCTCGGGCAGGTGAAGCCCGTGGCGTTCAACTTCGCGCCCAAGAACTACGCTTTCTGCAATGGACAGCTGCTGCCCATTGCGCAGAACCAGGCACTGTTCTCGCTGCTGGGCACGTACTACGGCGGCAATGGCACGACGAATTTCCAGCTGCCTGACCTGCGCGGCCGTACGCCGGTGGGCTCCACCAACGGCAGCGATATCGGCCAGAGCGGCGGCGTGGAGAACGTCACGCTGCTTCCGACTCAGCTGCCTTCGCACAACCATACGTTCAATGCGAACAATTCGACCGCGGGCAGCGCGCGCAATCCTGTCAACGGCGTGTTGGGCACCACCGGCACATTGAATATCTATGCGAGTTCGACCGGCGGTCCGCAGGTTCCCATCAACGTCCTCGATACCGCAGGCCAGACCGCGCCGCATCCGAACCTTCAGCCATACGCGGTGCTGAATTTCTGCATCGCACTCAATGGCGTCTACCCCTCACGCGGCTGACCGGAGCTCCTGCCATGACTCAACCTTTCGTTGGCGAGATCCGCTTGTTCCCCTACAACTTTGCGCCAAATGGCTGGTTCGACTGCGACGGCCGTCTGCTGTCCATCTCGGAATATGAGGTGCTCTATACCTTGCTCGGCACCACTTATGGCGGCGACGGCGTCAACACCTTCGGCCTGCCTAATCTGTGCGGACGCGTGCCAATCCATCAGGGCACGGGGCTAGGTCTATCGAGCTACGTGTTGGGCCAGGCCGCCGGTACCGAATCGGTCACCCTGCTGCCCAATCAGATGCCGTCCCATAACCATGCGTTCTATGCCGTGGACTCTGCGGGTAGCTCCGCCACGCCCGCCAGCACGCTTCAGCTGGGTTCCGTCAGCGGCGACGTGCTTTATTCGAGTGACGTCAGCGGCATGTCCAGCGCCATCATGGCGGGGACGGCGGTGGGCTCCGCGGGAAACACGCAACCCCACGACAACACCATGCCCACGCTGACCGCGCGCTTCTGCATCGCCTGGGCGGGCGTGTTCCCGTCGCAAACCTGACAGCCGTCGATCGACTACAAGGACATTCATCATGAGCGATCCCTTCATCGGCGAGATCCAGATCTACGGCTTCAATTTCGCGCCCAACAACTGGGCCATGTGCCAGGGGCAGCTGATGCCCATCCAGCAGAACACGGCGTTGTTCTCTCTGCTCGGCACGACGTTCGGGGGCAACGGTACAAGCAACTACCAGTTGCCGAACTTCGTCGGCAATGCCGCTTGCGGACAAGGTCAGGGGCTGGGGCTGACACCGCGCGTCATGGGCGAAACCTTCGGCTCCGACACGGTCACGCTGCTGTACAACGAGATGCCGGCGCACAGCCATGCGGCGCGTGTCTATAACCAGACCGTTGCCGCCAAGCGCACGGGCATACCGGCGGCGGGCGATGCCGTCATCCTGCCGCAGTCGGTTGCCCCGTTCACCACGACCAATGCGGTCAACAGCGCGTTTCCGGTGCAGACGATCGGCGTGGCCGGCGGCGGCCAGGCCCACGAAAACCAGCAGCCCTACCTCACGCTGAACTTCTGCATCTCGCTGGCGGGCGTCTTCCCCCAGCGTCCGTGAGCGCCATCGATGCACTGAGCTTTCCCACGTTGCGGGCAGCCTGGCTGCCCGCAACCGGGAAAGACCTTCCGCCGGACCTGAGCTGGCGCGAAGCGCGGAACGCAGACCTGCCGTTCTTCCGCCACCTCTATGCCGACGTGCGCGCCGCCGAACTCGCCGCAGTGCCATGGCCCGAGGCCCTGCGCCAGAACTTTCTCGACAGCCAGTTCGTGCTGCAGCACCAGCACTACACCGCGCACTTCCAGCCAGCGGATTACCTCGTGATCGAGGACAGGGGCGAGCCCGTCGGCCGCCTGTACCTGCACCAGGACGGGCATGCGGCGAACGTGATCGATATCGCGCTGCTCTCGGCCGCGCGCGGGCTTGGCATCGGCTCGGCGCTGCTGCGCCTGGTCCAGCAGACCGCGCAGCGCGACGGCCTGGCCAGCGTGATGCTGCACGTCGAACAGCGCAACGCCAGCGCGCGCCGGCTTTACCAGCGGATGGGCTTTGTCGTCGAGGAAGACATCGGCAGCCACCTACGCATGCGCTGGATGGCCACCGCGGCGACGCTCAGTTGAACAGCGCCTGGTAGATGAAGCCGGTCTGGTCGCGCGCGATCGGCACCAGGAAGATGCCGAACTCGCCGATGGCGGCGTGCTTCATCTGGTAGATCTTCTGCGGGAACACGATCGCCGCCTCATGGCGGAACAGCAGCGAGAACGGCTCGCGCACCATGCCGTGGAATGCCTGCACCGGGAGCGGCCGCGCCTCCACCAGCGCAAATGGCGCGTTGCCGTCGTGGTCCAGGGCGACGGTGAAGGTCTCGCCCACGTGTCCTGCGAAATGTTCCAAAGCGAAGAACTGCATCGCGCCGCCCCTTAACGCCGACGATGGAAGGCGCCGAGTGTCGCATAGTTGCCTCGCCGAATCGCGTGTCGGCCATGCCCTACTGCATATGGATCAGTCCGCCGCCGATGCCCTGGCACAGGCGCAGCGAAAGGCGCCGGCCACGGTCGATCAGGCGGCGCATGGCTTCGCCATGAGTCAGCGGCGCGGGGGCGGAAGAAATGAGCGCTTCGTCCGATGGATGCTCCGCCAGCCGCCGCGCCAGTTGCGGGTCGGCGACGTGGCCGTGCAGGAACAACAGGGAATTCCAGATCGAAGGCATGGCGTCTCCAGGCTCGGGCAAGGACGGATCAGTCGTGAGTGGCACCGCTCAGTGCCGTGGCGCGCATCGACGGGCGGTCGGCGAAGCTTTCGTACCACGCAGCGAGGCGGGGATGTCCGGCGCGGAAGTCGTACACCTCGCGGAACTCGATCCAGCTCAGCGCGGTGGCCAGCGCGATGCTGCCGAGATCGGCTGGCGCGCCGGGATCCAGCTCGCGTTCCGCGTAATCGCAGGAAGCGGCGACCTTCTGCAGATACGCATCGCGCAGCGCCGGCCAGCGCAAGGCCTCGGGGCGGCGCTCGATATCCCAGCGCGCCGCGATGCCTGCATCGGCGATGCCTTGCGCGAGCGCCTGCATGCGCAGCACGCGGAAGCGCGCGGCGGGCTCCGCGGGAATCAGTTTCGGTCCGTCGTGCAGGCTGTCGAGGTATTCGCAGATCACGCAGGAGTCGAACAGCGCGGTGCCATCGTCGAGTACCAGCACCGGGACCTTGCCCAAGGGGTTGAGGGCATAAACGTCCTCGTTGCGTAGCGTGGGGCTGGTTTCGTGATGCACGACCTCGCATCGATCGGCGAGACCGATTTCGTGAACGGCCACGAGCACCTTGCGGGCATACGGCGAGTGGGTCTGGTAGAGCAGCTTCATGGCGTCGGCGTCGGCAATGGCATGAGGGCGGTCAGGCGAACAGGCGTTCGCGCAGGGCGGGATGAACGTTGCGGCCGCACAGCACGGTCGCGACAAGCCGGCCGGCGTAGCGGTCAGGCTCGACGAGCAGCGCAGCGACGCCGGCGGCGCCCGCCGGCTCGACCACCAGGCCGAGATGGCGATGCAGCAGACGCATGGCTTCCGTCAGCCGGGTTTCGTCCACGGCCACGACACGGTCGCAGCAGTGGCGCAGCCGGGGCAGGCGCGAGGCGATCGGCACGCGCACGGCGATGCCGTCGGCAAGGGTATCGGCGGCGGCGGTCCGGATCGCTCGCCCGGCGTCGAGCGACAGCTTCATTGCGAGAGCATTGGCGGCGACGACCGCCACGATCTCCGTGGAAGGCGCGCGGGCGCGAATGACCGAGCCGATGCCTTCGAGCAGCGCGCCGTTGCCAAGCGGCACCAGCACGATGTCAGGCCGGGCCGAGGCGAGCAGTTCCAACGCTATGGTGCCGGCGCCCTGGGCAATGGCCGGTTCGGCACCGTCCTCGACGAAGCGCAGGCTATGTTCGTCTGCGTGGCGACGCGCGGCGTCTTTGGCGGCATCGAAATCGGCGCCGGCCAGGCGAACTTCGGCGCCCAGCGCGCGCATGGCATCCAGCTTGACCGGGTTGGCGTTCTCGGCGGCGAATACGATGCAGGCGTGACCGCGCCGTCTGGCTGCCCACGCCAGACCTTGCCCGAAGTTGCCGGCCGATGCGCACACCACGGTCTCGCCCGGGCGCAGCGCCGTAGCCGCGAACAGTTCCGCGCCGCGGCCCTTGAAGGATCCAATCGGGTTGCCGGTTTCGTCCTTGGCAAGGAGGCGGCAACCGAGGTCGGCGTCCAGCGCGGCATGGGTCCGCAATGGGGAGTCGAGAAAGACAGGATCGATCAGCGACGGCGCGGCCAGAATGCCGGCGAGGTCCAGTGGCGTGGTCATGTCGTACGTGGCTGCGATGGCGATGGCGGACCATGCTAGGGTGGCGCCGCGCGGCAGGGCCGCGTCCGCCGTGGAAGCGGCGGGTTTTCTCCCTATTGTTGCGCCGGAATCCGCGGACATGCCGACCGACCTGGACAAATTCGACCGCCGTATCCTCGCCACCCTGCAGAAGGACGCGCGTCGTCCGGCGGAAACGATCGGCGCCGAAATCGGCCTGTCGGCCTCCGCCGTGCAGCGGCGCATCGCGCGGCTGCGCGAGGAAGGGGCGATCGTGGCGGAGGTGGCGATCGTCGACCCCAAGCGCGCCGGCCGGCCGCTTACCCTGATCGTCGACGTGGAAGTGGAACGCGAGCGCCCGGAATTGCTCGCGAGCCTGAAGCAATGGATCGCGGCGGAGCCGGCGGTACAGGAAGCGTGGTACGTGACCGGTGCCGGCGACTACGTGCTCGTGGTGAGCGCGCGCGACGTCGAGGACTACGACGCGCTGATGCAGCGAATGGTGGCGGAGAACGCCAACGTACGGAAGTTCACCACGCGCGTGGCGCTGGGCACGTTGAAGCGTGGATTGCTGGTGCCGGTGGAGGAGTAATTGCACGCGTCCCCCGGGCGCTACTCCCTCTCCCTGAGCATGGCTCCCTCTCCCCTTCGGGGAGAGGGCTGGGGTGAGGACCGTGCGGAGCGTAGAAGCAGGAAGGCCGGAGCTGGCCTAGCTTCGTACGTTTAGCAATACGTCAGACCGAACGCCCGCTCTCGAACAAGAACCACACGCGCCGTTCCGCCTCGTCGATCCAGTTCTCCAGCAGGCTGGCCGTGGCGACGTCGCCGTACTTGTCGCAGACCTCGTGCACTTCGCGCATCACTGCCGCCACCTTGGCGTTGTCCTCGCGCAGCTCGGCGAGCATGTCCTGCGGGGTTACGAAGTCCGCATCGTTGTCGGGGATGCGCTGCAGGCGCGCGATGTGGCCGATCGAACGCAGGGTGCCGCCGCCGAGCTTGCGCACGCGTTCGGCGATGGGGTCGAGCGTCTCGTAGATGCCGTCCGCCTGCTCGTCCAGCAGCAGGTGGTAATCGCGGAAGTGCGGACCGGACATGTGCCAGTGGAAGTTCTTGGTCTTCAGGTACAGCGCAAAGAAATCCGCCAGCAGCACGTTCAATTCGGCGCCGATGTCGCGGCGTGCGTCCTCGCCCAGGGCGGTGGGCGTGGTCAGGGGCGCCTGGCGGAGTTTCTTGGCTTTGTTCTTGTCTTTCATGGTCTGCATCCTCCGGGTGGGAAACGGCCGTCCAGCAATGCTGGCACGGGACGTGCGAAGAGAGAGTTACCGTCAGGCATCGGCCGCGGTGTCGCTGTGGCACAGCGCGGCCAGC
This sequence comes from Dyella sp. BiH032, assembly GCF_031954525.1. NCBI lineage: Bacteria > Pseudomonadati > Pseudomonadota > Gammaproteobacteria > Lysobacterales > Rhodanobacteraceae > Dyella > Dyella sp. BiH032. The sequence continues at coordinate 419,939 of NZ_CP134867.1, read as the reverse complement.
ACCAATAGCGGCGGCACCGCGAAACACCACATGCCCGCGAAGCGGTAAAGCACGGCGGCCACCGCGCAGCCCAGCGCGAAGGTAAGCACGGCGCCGCCCATCCGCGCCATGCGGCTGCGCGTCGCGGCGCGCTGATCGCCCGGCAGGCCATGCAGCACGTCGGCTACGTCGAGCATCAGCTGGGTGGTGGTGCCGGTCATCATGGTGGTGGGCGGCGCGCTGCCCAGATGCACGCGCTGCAAGGCGTTCTGCACCGCCATGCCGGCCACCAGCGCCAGGCCGGCGAGCATCTCCAGCGGCGGGTCGTTGCGCCCGAACGGGCCGGCCGCGATCGCCACCGCCCCGCCGAGCACCAACAGGGCCAACTGGATCGCCAGCAGCGTGCGGAAGACCGGCTTGCCGGCGGCGACCAAGCGATAACGCAGCAGGCGCGCCAGGATCACCACGATGCAGAAGGTGGGCAGCGCCAGCAGCTTGGTGGCAATGCCCGAGGTACCCAGCACCAGCGCGGCGCCGATGGTGACGAAGTTGCCCGTCACGTGTGCGGTGAACAGCCCATGCAGGGCCATGAAGCCGGCGGTGTCGATGTAGCCGGCGGCAAAGCTCAGCAGTGTGGGGACAGACAGTTTCATGCGGGGCTTTCCGGGAATCGGTACATAGGGGACGGGGCGCGGGCTACCACGTGAACTTCAGTTCCGCGCCAAGATAGTCGCTATCGCGCCCGCCGGCGCGGCGCACCGTGTCGGCCACCTCGAAGCGCACCAGTTCCAGTGCCGTCGCAACGTGGCGGCCGATTGCGTAGTCGGCGCGCAGCTGCCCATAGGTGCCGGTGCGGCGGCCACCGCGGCCGGCGGTGTTCGGCACGGGCACGTTCGGCTGCGCGTAGATGGCGTCGCCGGTGGTCTGGCGCCACTGCAGGCCAATTGCGGCGGTCAGCGAAAGGCCGGCGGCGGGCTTCACCGTGACCGAAGGCTTGACGTGCACGAAGTTGGCGTAGCCCGTATAGCCGGCCAGGGTGACGTAGTAGCCATTGGGAAACAGCGGATTGAAGGTGCCTAGCGTGCCGTCGCCGCGATGCCGGTCGCCTGAAGCGGCGTCCATTTGCAGGCCCACACGCGGCGCCCAAGGCCAGGCGGCGAAGGTATAACCGCCGCGGCTGCCGACGGCCCAGGCACGGATCCGCTTGCCGCCGACCGAACCGCGCTGCGCCATGGCTTCCAGGTCCCAGTCCAGGCCGTTGGAGGCGCCCGCATAGCGCGTGTCGAACACACTGCGCGACTCGCGGCCGGCGGCATCGACGAAGCGTGCGTTGTCGCGCTGATAGAGAGCCGCATAGGCGGACAACTCATGCCTGCCGTCGATCAGCCGCTCGGCGCGCAGCATGTGGAAGCGCAGGTGGCGGTCGGACGTATCGTCGAAATGACGGTCGTCCCGATATTGCACCGGCTGGGTCAGCAGGCCGATGAAGCGCCAGCGGCCGGTTTCCCAGTCCGCCCATACCGCATCGAACGCCTGGCGCACGTTGGGGCCGTCGCGCAGCGAGACGAAGCGCTGCAGGTCGAAGGCAAATTCCTGCCGCCCCACGCGCGCCTTGAAGGTGCTCCCGTCGAACGAGCGCACATAGGCGAGGAAGGCCAGGCGCAGGTCCACCGGATTGCGGTCCGCCGGGCCGAGGTTGCGCTTGCCGTAGGCGCGCGCATCCTCCAGTTGCACGAATGCCTGCCAGTGCCCGCCCAAGCGCAGGTCGGCATGGACCTGGGCGCGCTGGATCACGTAGCTGTCGCCACGCGCGCCGCCGGTGCCAAAGCCGGCGGCGTCGTTGCTTTCGAAGCGCTCGCGCAGATTGGCGCCGAGCGAGAGATAGCTGGAAGGGTCGTCCGCATCCAGCGCGATGTACTTGAGCGCGTCCCCGGACTCGGTGCGCCGCGCGGGATCGGCCAGCGGCGACCAGTCCTCCTGCCAACGGTTCGACGCGAACGCCGGGCGGGCAGGCGCATCGGGCTCCTGCGCGGCGGCCACGCGCGCCAGCGCGAGCGCGATCGCCGCGAAGGACGTCCAGCGCATGCTCAGCCGCCCGACTTGGCGTGGATTTCCGCCACGTAGCCGCCGGGGAACGACACCATCGCGATGCGGCGGCCGCCGGCTTCGTAAGGCTCGACCAGCACCTTCGCGCCACTGGCCGTGGCCTTGGCGAGCGTGGCGGCCAGGTCCTTCACTTCGTAGCCGGTCAGCTCGCGGCCGTAGGGCCAGGGCAGCAGGCCGTCGGTGACCTGGACGGACATCTTGCCGAAGTCGGATTCGATGCGGATACGGCGGAAATGATCGTTGGCACGGCCGATTTCCACGCCCGGCGCCTGCTTGTCATCGGAAACCACTTTGCCGTGGGAGAACGCGAGGAACGCATGCACGAAGGCATCGGCGCGATCCGGCGATACGTACACGCGATTCTCCGGCACGGTGTCGAATGCCTTGTAGTTCGGCGCAGTGGTGTGCCAGTACAGCTGCATGTTCACGCCGCCGGGCCACTGGATGATGGCGTCGCGGCCGATCGGGTCCGGGAACGGCGCCACCAGCACGTCGGCGCCCGCCGCGCGCGCGGCGCGGATCGCCGCGTCCAGGTCCTTCACCAGGTAACCCGTGCGCTCGGCGCCGAAGGGATACGGCACCGGTGTGCGGAAGCCGAACAGCGAGACGGTGCCGGATGACGTCTGCAGCAGCTGCGAGCTGGTCTGGCTAGGTGTGGGTGTCACCTGCGCAACCACCTGCTTGGTGCTCTGTCCGCCGAAAGTGGCGGTGAAGCTCTGCACGAAGCGGTCGACATCGGCCGGGTCGACGTAGACGTGCGTTGTGTCGTACTGCGGCGCGACGGCCACCTGCGGCAGAGCGGGCGCATTGCGCGCGCCGGACGGCGAGGCGGCCAGCAGGCCGACGGACAAGGCAAGAGTGGAAAGGAAGGAAACCATGCGCATGGGGAAAGCTCCGGTTTGAGAAAGGGATCGCGTCACGGCGTCGCGCGGCGTTCGCGCCAGTCGTGCCAGGCCACCAGCAGGAAGCCGCCGGTGAGTCCGAGGTGCTCAAAAAAGGTGTTGGCGGCCGGCAGGCGTTGCGGAGGCGGCAACTCCCAGAAGCGCGCGGCGAGAAAGGTCGCGCCGAGCGTGAACAGCGCCAGCGCCGCGGCACCCGCCCAGCGCAGCACGCCGCTGAGGATGGCCAGCGACGCGCCCAGCTCCAGCGCGATCACCAAGGCCGCGAACAGGGCCGGCGGCGCCAGCCCGAAGTGCGTCATCTCGCCGATGGCGCCCTGGAAATCCAGCGCCTTGTCGATGCCGCCCTGGAGATAGGCCGCGCAGAGCAGCAGCAGCGCGAACCAGCGTGCCACGCGCCAGCCAGTGGAAGGCGCGGTGCTCATAGCGCCCAGCACGCGCAACCGAGCGCGCCCCAGAAGGATTTCAGGTCGGCGATCGGCAGCTTGCTGGACCACGCAGTCGCGTGGTCATGCCCGTGGATGCCGCAGGCATGCGTACAACCGCACGCCGCCGGCGCCGCCACGCGCGGCTGCGACTGACCGTTCGCGGCCCAGGCGCCATAGCCGCCGTAGCGATTCACCGGCGACCAATCCGGCATCGCCGGCGGCAGCGAGCCTTCGTCCAGGCTGGCGAAGCGGCCGGCGCCGTAGACGATCTTGCCGCCGACCATGGTGAGTTCCGAGCTGATGTCGGCGATCTCGCTCTCAGCGCAGGCGAAGAAATCCCGGTCCGGCACGATCAGGTCGGCCAGCTGGCCGGCCTGGATACGCCCCTTCTTGCCTTCTTCGTTGGAGAACCAGGTGACGTGCTCGGTCCACATGCGCAGCGCCGTCTCGCGGTCCAGGCAGTTGCGCTGCGGATAGAGCCGCATGCCGCCGACCGTGCGGCCCGTGACCAGCCACGCCAGCGAGACCCACGGGTTGTACGAAGCGACGCGGGTGGCGTCGGTACCGGCGGAGACGCGTGCGCCTTTCTCCAGCATGCGTGCCACGGGTGGCGTGGCCTCCGCGGCGCCGAGACCGTAACGCTCGACGAAGTACTCGCCCTGGTAGGCCATGCGGTGCTGCACGGCGATGCCGCCGCCCAGCGCAGCGATGCGGTCGATCGATTGCTCGGAGATGGTTTCGGCGTGGTCGAAGAACCAGTTCAGGCCCTGCAGCGGGATGTCCTGATTCACCCGCTCGAACACGTCCAGCGCGCGGCTGATCGTCTCGTCGTAGGTGGCGTGCATGCGCCACGGCCAGCGGTTCTCGGCCAGGATGCGCACCACGCCTTCGAGATCGCCTTCCATCTCGGCCGGCATGTCGGGGCGGGGCTGGCGGAAGTCCTCGAAGTCCGCCGCGGAGAACACCAGCATTTCGCCGGCGCCGTTGTGGCGGAAATAGTCATCGCCCTGCTTGTACTTGGACGTCTTCGTCCAGTGGAGGAAATCGTCCTTCTCCGCCTTGGGCTTCTGCGTGAACAGGTTGTAGGCCAGGCGGATGGTGAGCTGGCCGTCGTCGGCGAGCTTCTGGATGACGGCGTAGTCGTCGGGGTAGTTCTGCGAACCGCCGCCAGCGTCGATCGCACCGGTGACGCCGAGGCGGTTCAACTCGCGCATGAAGTGGCGCGTGGAGTTGAGCTGGTAGTCGAACGGCAATTTCGGGCCCTTCCCAAGCGTGGCGTAGAGAATCGACGCGTTCGGCTTGGCCAGCAGCAGCCCGGTGGGATTGCCGTCGCCATCGCGCACGATCTGACCGCCGGGCGGTTCCGGCGTGTCGCGCGTGTAGCCCACGGCGCGCAGGGCGGCGGCGTTGAGCAGGGCGCGGTCGTACAGGTGGAGAAGGAATACCGGCGTATCCGGTGCGACGGCGTTGAGCTCGTCGATGGTGGGCAGGCGCTTCTCGGCGAACTGGTGCTCGGTGAAGCCGCCGACCACGCGCACCCACTGCGGCGGCGGCGTGATCGCCACCTGCGCCTTGAGCATCGCCATGGCGTCGGCCAGCGAGCGCACGCCGTCCCAGCGCAACTCCATGTTGTAGTTCAGGCCGCCGCGGATGATATGCAGGTGGTTGTCGATCAGGCCCGGCAGCACGCGGCGCCCTTGCAGGTCGATCACGCGGGTGGCTGGGCCGGCGAGAGCCATGATCTCGGCGTCGTTGCCGACGGCCACGAAGCGGCCGCCCGCGATGGCCACTGCGCTGGCGGTGGGCCGTGCACGATCCAGCGTGGTGATCAGGCCGTGGTGCAGGATCAGGTCGGGCGTCTGCGTCGCGGCACTCATGCGTTCGGCTCCGAGGTGTTCTTGTCGCGAGCGGTGTGCGGGCCCTGCGGCAGCTGGCCGAACACATGCGGGCTCACTTGTCCGCGCAGCCAGGTGGTTGGCGTGGCGTCGCGATGCAGCAGCTGCTTGACCAGCGGCGGGATCTGCTCGCCGACCAGGATGCCCAGCAGGCCGACCAGCGCGATCACCGGCGGCGCGGGCGAACGCACCTTGAGCAGGGCGTAGACGATGCCCACCAGCAGGCCGGCGGCGAGGGAGAGGATGTAGGGCTTCATCGGAGCCTCCTTGGTGACTGGCCTGACGGAGTCAGGTGAGCGATAGCGGAGCCCCTTTTCCCGCCGGTCGCCGGCGCTCGAGAGGCTCCCGCCCTAAGACGCGGAATCAGCCTTCGTGCGCGCCGAACATGGTCTTGGCGTAGGTCACGCCCAGCCCATACGAACCGCCGTTGGTCTTGGCGATACCCGTGGTGCTCTCGTAGGTCTCGCCGCGTGCCCAGTCGCGCTGCAGTTCCAGCAGGTATTGCAACGAGGTCATCGGACGCGCGCCGGCCTGCACCATGCGGTCCATCGCGCGGTTGTGCGCTTCGGCCGAGACGTCGCCGCAGGCGTCGGCGATCACGTAGACCTCGAAGCCCTGGTCGAGCGCCGACAACGCAGGCCCGACGATGCACACCGAGGTCCACAGGCCGGCGAGCACGATGCGGCCCTTGCCGATCTCGTTGACGCGGGCGATCACCGCGGCGTCTTCCCAGGTGTTCATGGAGGTGCGGTCCAGCAGTGCCTGGCCGGGGAAGGGCTCGGTCACTTCGCTGAACATCGGGCCGGAGAAGCTCTTCTCCGCCACGGTGGTGAGGATGGTCGGCACCTTGAAGCTGGCGGCGGCCTTGGCCACGAGGCCTGCGTTGTTGCGCAGGTTGACCGCATCGATGGAATGGGTGGCGAAGGCCATCTGCGACTGGAAGTCGATCATGACCAGGGTGTGGTCGTTGGGCGTCAGCAGCAGCTTGCCGGGCGTGGGGGTAGCGGTGATGGCCATGGGAGTTCCTCGCGGTGTGTCGGGATGCGCGATGCGGATCGCGCGTCAGAAAGCAGATGTGCGGCGCGTAAGGTTCGATTGCATCGAATGGTGGCCACCCATCGTCGAAACGGTTGTACGGTGCAGGAAGCGCCGTAGTGGACGCAGTATCGGAGCGATGCTTCCTCGCAAAAAAGCGAAAAGATTGCCGCTCTAGCATCGAGAAAATCGAATGCCGTGCCGGCAGGTACCGGCGGAGCGCAAGGACACGCTCCGCCGATGCCGCCGCCCCGCCCCGACGAGGGGCGGCAGCGGCCAAGGCCACGACTCAGCTCTTGATGAAGGCGAGCAGGTCGCTGTTGAGCTGGTCCTGGTGCGTCACGGCCAGGCCGTGCGGCGCGCCCGGATACACCTTGAGCGTGGCGTTCTTCACCAGCTTGACGGTGAGGCGCGCGGCGCCGTCGATCGGCACGATCTGGTCGTCGTCGCCGTGCACGACGAGCGTGGGCACGTCGATCTTCTTGAGGTCTTCGGTGAAGTCGGTTTCCGAGAACTGCTTGACGCAGTCGTACTGACCCTTGATGCCGCCCAGCATGCCCTGCAGCCAGAACGAATCGCGCGCACCCTGCGAGACCTTCGCGCCCGGGCGGTTGTAGCCGAAGAACGGCATGGTCAGGTCCTTGTAGAACTGCGAGCGGTCGTCGAACACGCCCTTGCGGATGCCGTCGAACACTTCCATCGGCAGGCCGTTTGGATGGCTCGCAGTCTTGAGCATGATCGGCGGCACGGCGCCGATCAGCACCATCTTGGCGACGCGCTTGGTGCCGTGGCGGCCCACGTAGCGCGTGATTTCGCCGCCGCCGGTGGAGTGGCCCACGAGCACGACGTCGTGCAGGTCCAGCTTCTCGATCAGCTCCGCCAGATCGTCGGCGTACTGGTCCATGTGGTTGCCGTCCCAGGTCTGGGCGGAACGGCCATGGCTGCGGCGGTCGTGCGCGATCACGCGGAAGCCGTGCTGGCCCAGGAACAGCATCTGACCGTCCCACGCGTCGGCCGACAGCGGCCAGCCGTGCGAGAACACCACCGGCTGGCCGGTGCCGCCGTCCTTGTAGAAGATCTCGGTGCCGTCCTTGGTGACGAAACGCGAGCCGGGCGTCTTGCCCGGATGGTTAGAAGCGGCGGCGCCCTTGGACGCCTGGGTGACCGCGGCGACCGCGGGCATCGCCATCATGGCGGTGGAGGCAAGCGCGGCCTGGCCGAGCAGGGCGCGGCGGCTATGGCTGACGTCGGGAGTGGTCTTCGGCTGGGACATGGCGGAATTCCTCGTGCGGAGCGATGGATGGAAATGTCCCGCCTCGAAACGCGGCGGAACGCGGACCTGCAGGTCATGCGGGGGACAAGTGAGGGAATGGAGAACCTGGCCGGCGGACAGCGCGCCGGAAACACAATGTCGCGCGTCGCGGCGTCGCGGCACAGCCCGGTTTGGGCATGTCGCGCCTACCCGATCGGGCATGGCGCGTGGCGTGTACGCGGGTCGAGAATGCAGGGCTTTTCCGTCGCGTCGGACCGGCGCCGGCCACGGTTTTGGGCAGTTCGGGGTATGCGTGGGATCAGGAATCGAGGAAGCCGCGGCGGATTGCGATGGTCACCGCATGCGTGCGGTCGGAGGCGCCGAGCTTGGCGGTGATGTTCTTCAGCCGCGCCTTCACGGTGTCCTCGGACACGCACAGTATCTCCGCGATGCGGCGGTTGCCGTGGCCGGTGGCGACCAGGCGCAGCACGGCCAGTTCCTTGGCGGTAAGCATGTCGGCGTCGACGTGCGAGGCGACCTCGCGCGCGATCTCGCCCACCACCACGCGGCGGCCGAGCGCGGCGCCGCGGATGGCCTGCAGGATGTCGTCGCGCGTGGAGGTCTTGAGCAGGTAGGCCATCGCGCCCAGCGCCAGCGCCTGCTTCACGCGGGCGTCGCCGGGATAGGTGGTGAGGATGACCAGGCGCGCGTCGGGAAACTCGCGGCGGATCTCGGCGATGGCCTGCAGGCCGTCCATGCGCGGCATCTGCAGGTCAAGCAGAGCGACGTCGGGCCGGTGCGCGCGGAAGCCTTCGACGCTCTCGAGGCCATCGGAGGCCTCGCCGACCACGGTCATGTCCGGCGCGCTTTCGATGGCCGCGCGCAAGCCGTCGCGCATGACCGGATGGTCGTCCGCGATGAAGACACTGAGCGTTCGGGAATGACTGTTCACGCTGCCGGGCCTCCGAGCCTTTCCTGCGCTGTCGCGGCGCGGCCGCTCGGCACTATCGGCGATCGTCCAGGTACGGGCAATGCCCGAATGGGTGATCGGCGCCGCAGGGCGCAAGCCAGGACTCAGCGTCGATCGCTAGACTGGCGCCTATCCATTGCTTGCAGGCTCAGCCCACGCGCGGAAGGCGTGGGCCAACAGGGGGGCATGCTTTCGCCGCGGGAACGACGGGCATGAAACGACGCGCGCGCATCGCGCCCTGGCTGGTACGGCTGAGCGTCTGCCTGCTGTGCACGGGAATCCATGGGCAGCCCGCGGACGCGGGGGCCGGTGCGTGGGCGCGCGAGCAGTTCCGCCAGACGGTGTGGAGCGTGGAACGCGGTGCGCCAGCGGATATCTGGGCGCTGGCGCAGGATCCCGACGGCTTCCTGTGGCTGGGCACGGGCTCGGGCCTGTACCGCTTCGACGGCGTCGCCTTCGAGCGCTTCGAGCCGGCGCAGGGCGAGAGCTTCCGCACCAACAACATCACCGCGCTGTCGATGCAGCCGGACGGCACGTTGTGGATCGGCCTGTTCCACGGCGGCGCGAGCGCGCTGCGCGACGGACATCTCACGAACTACTCGGCGCGCGACGGCTTCCCCACCAGCATGGTGCTCGCCTTCGCACGGGACGGGGGCGGCACGCTGTGGGCGGCCAGCCGCGGCGGTCTGGCACGCTTCGACGGCAAGCGCTGGCAGATCGTCGGTGCCGACTGGGGTTATCCCGCCGAACGCGCGGATTGGGTCATGACCGACCGCGACGGCACGCTGTGGGTCGCCACCGGCGAGGAGCTGCTGTATCTGGCCCGTGGCGCCCGGCGTTTCGCGCGCACCGGCGTGGGCACCGTGCGCGACACGGCGGTCGCGCAGGCGCCGGACGGAACTCTGTGGCTGTCGGACGGGCCCCAGGGTACCCGGGCCCTGCCCGGCCTGTCGGCGGCGCACCCGCGCACGATCGATGGCGCGGTCACCGGCGAGGACAGCGCGCCAGTGCATTCCAAGCGGCTGCTGTTCGATCGCCAGGGACATCTGTGGGGTACCGAGGCGATGCATGGCGGCGTCTACCGGATCGATGCGCCGTCGCCGCTCGCAGACGGTACGGCGCTGCGCGCGAGCGCTTTCGACGCCCTGCACGATCGCGGCCACGGCCTGCCGTCCAACGTGGCGGTGCCGCTGCTGGAAGACCGCGAAGGCACGCTGTGGGTGGGCACCAATCTGGGCCTGGCGAGCTACCACGCGAACAACGTCCGCACGCCGCCGGATACCCGGGTGGGTCCGGGCATCAACACGGCGCTGGCCGTCGATGCCGAAGGCGCGACCTGGCTGGCCAACGGCGGCGTGCTGCGCCGGCACAGCGGCGCGGACACCAGCGTGGAGGCCACCGGCCTGCCCGACGTCAACGCGATGCTCCATGCGGACGGCACGCTATGGCTGATGGGGTCGTCTTATCTCGGCCGCCTGGAACACGGCCGGCTGGCGCGCATCGCCGTGCCGGTGACGGGGCCGCGCTGGAGCCTCGAAGCCGTGGCCGCCGATGGCGCCGGCGGCCTGTGGGCGAGCTTCCTCGATGGCGGCCTGTTCCATTTGCGCGACGGCGCGTGGAAACACGTGGAGGGCAGCACAGGACGCAGCGGAAGCGCGCCGACGGCGCTGGCGGTGGATCGCACCGGCCGGCTGTGGGCGGGCTACCCCGACGGCCGCGTGATGAGCATCGATGGCGCGAATCGGCGCATCTACCGCACTGCGGATGGCTTGCGCGTCGGCGGCATCGCCACGTTCGCGCTGCGCGGCGACGAGCTGATGGTGGGCGGCGACCACGGCGTGGCGCGGCTGCGGGGCGAGCGCTTCGAGGTCCTCGCCAGCGCCGATCCATCCATGCTGGTGGGCGTGTCCGGCATCGTGCTGACCCGCGAGGGCGACGCCTGGATCAATGGCAGCCGCGGCGTGCTGCGCGTTCGTGCGGCGGAACTCGCGCGCGGTTTCGGCGGATCGCCCGCCGCGTTCGATCTGTTCGACTACCACGACGGCCTGCCCGGGATCGCGCTGCAGGCCACGCCGGTATCGACCGCGGCGGTGGACGGCACCGGCCGCGCATGGTTCAACACCAACCAGGGCGCGGCGTGGATCGATCCGGCGCAGGTGCGCCGCAATACGGCGCCGCCGGCCACGTTCGTGCAAGCCCTGATCGCCGGCGACCGGCGCTACCCGGCGGCCGGCGCGGTGACGCTGCCGCGCCGGACCAGCTCGGTGCGGCTGGCGTACACCGCGACCAGCCTGGCCATGCCCGACCGCGTGCGTTTCCGCTATCGCCTGGACGGCGTCGACGAGGATTGGCAGGAAGCCGGCACGCGGCGCGAGGCCTCGTATGCCAATCTCGGGCCGGGTTCTTATCGCTTCCATGTGAGTGCCGCGAACGAAGACGGCGTCTGGAACGAGCAAGGCGCCAGCCTCGCCTTTTCGATCGAGCCGCAGTTCTTCCAGACCGGCTGGTTTCGCGCGCTGTGCCTGGCGATCGGCGCGCTGCTGGCCGGCGGGCTCTATCTGTGGCGCCTGCGCCTGATGGCGGAGCGCATCCATCTGCGGCTGGAGGAGCGCACGCGCGAGCGCGAACGCATTGCGCGCGAACTGCACGACACGCTGCTGCAGGGCGTGCAGGGCCTGCTGCTGCGCCTGCAGGCGCTGGCCGCCGGCCTCGGCCGGGACGCCCCGGGACGGCAGGCGCTCGATACCGCCGTCGATCGGGCGCGCGAGATGCTGGTGGAAGGCCGCGACCGCATCGTGGCGCTGCGCGGCGAAACGGGCGAAGGCATGCGATTGGTGCAGTCGCTGCGCGCGGTCGGCGAGGAGGTGGGTCAGGAATGCGACACGGTGTTCCAGGTCGCGGTCGAAGGCGAAGAGCGTCCGCTGTGCGCACCGGCCGCGAATGAAGTGCTCGACATCGCGCGGGAAGCGATCCGCAATGCCTTCCTCCATGCACAGGCCGACCGTATCGAGGTACGGGTCACCTACCAGCCGCAAGCGTTGCGCCTGAGCGTGACGGACGATGGCGTCGGACTGCCGCCGGACGTGCTGCGGCGCGGCCGTCTCGTCGGGCACTGGGGACTGGTGGGCATGCACGAGCGCGCCAAGCGCCTGGGCGCGCAGCTGACCATGCGGCGCATGGAGCCGCGCGGTACCGAAGTGGTGCTCAGCGTGCCTGGGCACGTGGCGTTCGATCCCGCGTCGACGCGGCATGGGAAGACCCGGCGCCGCTCCGGGACATGAAGTGGCACCGCTGCTTGCAGGATATCGATGCGCGCGCTTCCCGAGGGAAGCGCGCGCATCTGCGGCTCACGATCAGCGCGGCAGGTCGAACAGCAAGACTTCCGCGTCGCCGGTGCCTTCCAGTTCCACCGAGGCGGCATCCGCCAGCTTCACCGCGTCGCCGGCCTGCAAGGTGGTGCCGTTGACGGTGACGCTGCCGCGCGCCACGTGCACGTAGCCGAGCCGGCCCGGCGCCAGCGGATGGGCGAGCTTGTCGCCGGCGGCGAGGATCGAGGCGTACAGGTACGCGTCCTGATTCATGCGCAGCGAGCCGTCGCGGCCATCGGGGGAGACGACCAGGCGCAGCTGGCCGCGCTTGGAGGCTGCGTCGAAGTGCTTTTCTTCATAGCTGGGCTCGATACCCTGGCGCTCCGGCATGATCCAGATCTGCAGGAAATGCACCGGCTCCTTCGCGTCGTGGTTGAACTCGCTGTGGCGCACGCCGGTGCCCGCGCTCATGCGCTGGACGTCGCCGTAGCGAAGTACCGACCCGGTGCCCAGGCTGTCCTTGTGCTCCAGCGCGCCGCCGAGGACGTAGGAGATGATTTCCATGTCCCGATGGCCGTGCGTGCCGAAGCCCTGTCCGCCGGTGACGCGGTCCTCGTTGATCACGCGCAGCGGGCCGAAGCCCATGTGGCGCGGGTCGTAGTACTCGGCAAAGGAAAAGGTGTGGCGAGAGGACAGCCAGCCGTGCTCGGCATGGCCGCGTTCCTGGCTCTTGCGGACTTCCAACATGGGATGCCTCCGTAACATGTGCGATGGATTCGATGGCTTGCGGGCGAAGGACCGACCGGCCCCAAACACCTTGTTTTGCTTGCCACCGCTTTCCGATGGGCACAGTATGAGCGCCCTCGCCGGCCGTAAAAAGCGGAAAGATTGCCGGCCTACCATCGAGAAAATCGAATGCTTCGACTGAGCCTGGATGCCCTGCAGATCATGGATGCCATCGACCGGCGCGGTTCCTTCGCCGCGGCCGGCAAGGAATTGCACAAGGTGCCGTCCACCATCTCCTATACGGTGGCGAAGCTGGAGGAGGAACTGGGCGTGCAGCTGTTCGAGCGCGCCGGTCCGCGCGCAGACCTGACGCCCGCCGGACGGGAGCTGCTGAAGGAAGGCCGCCATTTGTTGCGCGCCGCGCAGGACCTGGAAGCGCGTGTGCGCCGCGTGGCATCCGGCTGGGAAACCGAGTTCGCGATCGGCATCGATTCGCTGTTCGCGCCGGTCGCACTGTGCGAGGACATCGAGGCCTTCTACGGCGTGGCCGATCGCACGCGCCTGCGCATCGGCCAGGAAGCCTTGTCCGGCACCTGGGAAGCATTGCTGGAACGGCGCGCGGACCTGCTGATCGGCGCCGCGGGCGAAGGGCCGTCGGGCGGCGGCTACGTGGCCGAGCCGATGGGCTCGATGCCGTTCGTATTCGCGGTGGCGCCGGGGCATCCGCTGGCGGCGATCGACCGCCCGCTGGGCAAGCTCGACCTGCAGCAGCATCGCGCCGTGGCGGTGGCAGATAGTGCGCGCAAGCTGGTCTCGCGTACCGTGGGCCTGGCCTTCGGCCAGGATGCGCTGACCGTACCGGACATCCGCAGCAAGCACGATTTCCAGCGCGCTGGCCTGGGCTTCGGCTTCCTGCCCGAACCCTATGCGCGTGCCGCGATCCGCGCCGGCGAGCTCGTGGTGAAAGAGGTGGAAGAGCCCAAGCCCGCCGAGACGTTCTACGTGGCCTGGCGCGCCGGCGAAGAAGGTGCCGCGCTGCGCTGGTGGATCGAGCGGGCGCAGCGACCGGGCACGCTGGAGCGGCTGCTGGCGTTATCCTGCCAACCGTAGGTTGGAATGAGTCGCCGGCGAACCCCGCGGGCGACGCACCAGCGGAGCCATGGGCATGACAGCTTTTGGACAAACGCTGCGGCGGCTGCGCCAGCTCCGCGGCATGAAGCAGAGCCATCTGGCGGGTTTGCTCGGCGTCACACAATCCACCGTATCGCGTTGGGAGCGTGGCGATCTCGAACTTTCCACGGCACAACGCCTGGCCGTGCAGCGGTTGCTGGAAGCACGGCCGGCGCCGGCGCAGGACGCGGCGCTGAAGCGGCTGGTCGAGACCTCGATGCAGAAGGTCCATCTGGTGTGCGACCGCACGCATCGCCTGCTCGCGGTATCGCCCGCGCGCCTGGCGGACTGGCGCCGCCCGGCCGCCGACTTGCTCGGCACGTCGATGCTGGTCTACGCCACGCCGGAGATCCTCGCGGCCGAGGCCTCGCTGCAAGCGCGCGGCTGGTACGACGACCGGCAGAGTTCGCTGCGCATCGATACCGGCACCAACACCGAGCTGCCGATCCGTCCGGGCACAGCGCTGTGGGAACGCATTCCCCTGGCCGATGGCAGTGCGGGACGGCTGGTGACCGCGCTCAGCTGAGCGCCGCGCATAATTTATGCGTGGCCGGCGAACGGCCCGCGCCGCTACGCTGGCGTTCCCGCACCACGAGGGATCGAGCCATGACCATTCTGGTGACCGGTAGCGCCGGCCATCTCGGCGAAGCCCTGATACGCAGCCTGCAGGCTGCATCGCGCGACTGCATCGGCATCGACCTGAAGGCTTCGCCGTTCACCCATCGCGTCGGCGATATTAGCGACCGCGCCTTCGTGCGCTCGGCGATGCGCGGCGTGCGTGCCGTCATCCATGCCGCCACCCTGCACAAGCCGCACGTGGCCACGCATCCCGCGCAGGCCTTCGTCGACACCAACATCAGCGGCACGCTGGCGCTGCTGGAAGAGGCCGTGTCCGCGGGCGTGGAAGCCTTCGTGTTCACCAGCACCACCAGCGTGTTCGGCGCGGCGCTGACACCCGCGCCCGACGCGCCCGCGGCATGGATCACCGAGGAGGTCGCGCCGGTGCCGAAGAACATCTACGGCACCACCAAGCTCGCGGCGGAGCAGCTGTGCGAGCTGTTCCACCGGCGGCACAGATTGCCGGTGCTGATTCTGCGCGCCGCGCGCTTCTTTCCCGAAGCGGACGACGACGCGGCCAAGCGCGCGGCGTACGAACTGGCCAACGCACAGGCGAACGAGCTGCTGTATCGGCGCGCGGATATCGCCGACGTGGCTGAGGCGCATTTGCTGGCGGTGGAACGTGCGCCGGCGCTGGGCTTCGGGCGCTACATCGTGTCGGCCACGACGCCGTTCGCGCCGGAAGACCTTCCGCTCCTGCACCGCGATGCGCCGGCGGTGCTGCGGCGGTTGTTTCCGGCGTTCGAGGCGCTGTATGGCAGTCGCCATTGGCGGATGTTCCCGCGCGTGGACCGCGTCTACGTCAACGCGCTGGCGCGGCGGGATCTCGGCTGGCATCCGCGGCATCACTTCGCGCAGGTGCTGGCCTGCCTGGCCGCAGGCCGGGACTTCCGCAGTCCGCTGGCGCTGGCGATCGGAGCCAAGGGATATCACGCGACGGCGTTCGGCGAGATGCCTTATCCAGTGGATTGAGCGGCGAGGCGCCGTGCGTACTCGGCCGGCGCGCAGCCGACCAGGGCGCGGAAATCGCGAATGAAGTGGGCCTGGTCGAAGTAGCCGAGCGATAGCGCCAGGTCCACCCAGGACGGCGCCTGCCCGGCCTGCAGCTGCGCGATGGCCTCGTGCAGCCGATACCGGTTGATCACCCATTTGGGGCCGACGCCCACGTAGCCCTTGAACAGCCGCTGCAGGGTGCGCGGGTTGAGGCCCGTGCGTTCGCAGAGCCGGTCGACGGCGGTGAGGCTCCGATCGGCCGCGATGTCGGCAACGATGTTCGCGACGCGCTCCGCCAACGGATCGGGCGCTGGCAAGCGGCCGAGCAGCAGGCGTTCGGCGGATTCGGCGAGGCGATCGATGTCCGCCGTGGCGAGGACTTCGGCTTCGAAGTCGGCGGCAGCCGGTCCGAATACGTCGCGCGGATCGCAGGAGCGGTCCAGCAGGGTCGCCACATCATGGCCGTAGAAGGGGCGAAATCCGCCGGGGCGGAACTTGATGCCGAACACGCGGCCCTGCTCTTCGAGGGTGCGTGTGAAGCGGCCCTGGTGCACGCCGTAGATGCGCGCAGCGGGCGGCTCGACCACAAGGTGCACGCTCGGGTGCGGCAAGGTTTCCTGGACCTGCGGCGGCAGCCCGCGCAGATCCCAGGCGACGAACCAGTAGTGCTCAACGAATCCCGCCAGCGCCGCACCGGGCAGGCGGCGTTCATGTTGGAACTCGCCTTGCGGAAGGCGCGGGTGCAGGACGCCCCGGGGCTTTGGCGCGGGTGTGCTCACGGCTGTCGCGTTTTTCCAATCATGAGGATGGCGGTCCTGCTGCAATGGCGTCGGAGCGGCAAGGCCGCGATGACCATGGAAGACGCTATGTTCCCCCGGATTGCCTTGCGTGTGCCCGTCGCCGCCTTCGCCCTGGCGGTCGCGCTGGCCGCGCACTCCACCCCCGAGACGCCGGAGAAGATCATGATGCACGCCAACGGTACGTTCGAAGTGAAGCTTGTCCCGCAGCCCGCGACACCCGGCGTCGAGGCGGCGGCGCTGGGTCGGCAGACCATCGACAAGCATTTCCACGGCGATCTGGAGGGCAGCAGCCTGGGGGAAATGCTGGCCGTCATGTCCGCGGTGCATGGTTCCGGCGCCTATGTCGCGCTGGAGCGGGTGACCGGCACACTCGGCGGGAAGCGAGGGAGTTTCGTGCTGATGCACAGTGCGACGATGACGAGGGGCGCGCCGGCCATGTCGGTGACGGTGGTGCCCGACTCTGGCACGGAGGAGCTCACGGGATTGAGCGGGACCTTGGTCATCCATATCGATGCCAAGGGCGGGCATGCATATACGTTCGATTACAGCCTGCCTTCGTCCTGAAGCCGTGCGCTTCGGCGCTTGCGCGAGATCAGAGGCGCCGGAGACCTTCGGCCACCGTCAGCAAGGCGATGACGATGAGCAACGCGCCCACCATGCGCAACGCTGTGCGCGCATACGCGGGCCGCTCCGCCAGCCAGGCCTGGGCGCCGCCCGCGGCGCAGGCCAGTGCGCCGTAAATGGCCAGCTGCGTAACGGCGATGACCACACCGAGCGCCAGCGCCTGGGACCATAGCGGCCCGTTTTCTTGGCGGATGAACTGCGGGAATACCGCGAGCATGAAAAGGTAGGCCTTCGGATTGAGCAGGCAAGTCAGGGCGCCGCGACGAAAGGTGGTCCAGCGGGACCGCCTTTCGGCTTCCGCAACCGGCAGCGCCGCACCTTCGCTGCGCCACATGCCGTAGCCGATCCAGGCGACGTAGCCGGCGCCGATCCAGAGCACGGCCTGGAACAGGCCGGGAAACCACTGCAAGGCAACGCCTATACCAAGCACCGCCATCACCACATGGCACATGCCGCCCGCCACGATGCCGGCCACTGCCGCCATGCCGCCGCGGCGTCCGCTGCCCAACGCGCTGCCCAGTACGTAAGCCATGTCGAGGCCGGGCAGGGCGACGATGCCCAGCACCAGGAGGAAGAACAGGCCCAGCTGGATGGAAGGAATCATGGCGGCGACTCGTGGATGGGATGGCGCCAGCCTAGGGTTCAATCAGGACAGCTTTGGCCCTGTTTATCCGCTACGCTGCGCGCCATGTACCGCCCCGCCACCCGTGCCCTGGCCGTGCTGGAGCTGCTCCAGACACACCGCCGCATCAGCGGCGCGGAGATCGCGCAGCGGCTGGGTGTGGATGGGCGTACGGTGCGGCGCTACATCGCTGCGCTGGAGGAATTGGGCATTCCCATCATGGCCGAGCGCGGCCGCTACGGGGCCTACCTGCTGGTGGCCGGCTACAAGTTGCCGCCGATGATGTTCACTGACGACGAGGCACTGGCGCTGTCGGTCGGCCTGCTTGCCGCGCGCAGCCTGGGCCTGACGGAGGCGTCCGCAGCGGTGGCCAGTGCGCAGGCCAAGCTCGAACGCGTGATGCCGGAGCGGTTGATGGCGCGCACGCGCGCGGTGGCAGACCACGTCATGCTCGACATGGCGCATTCGGCCGCTGCCAGCGCTAGCCACACACTGTTCGCCTTGAGTGCCGCCGCGCAGCAGTGCCAGCGGGTGCGATTGCGCTACCGCGCCGCGGACGGCGGCGAAACCGAACGCGACCTGGATCCCTACGGACTGGCGCACAGTGGCGGCTATTGGTACGTGGCGGGACATTGCCATCTAAGGCGGGGACTGAGGTCGTTCCGGCTCGACCGCGTAGTGGACGTCTCCGCCCGGGACGAGCGGTTCGTTCGGCCGCCCCATTTCGATGCCGTCGCGCACTTGACCGCGAGCATCGCCACGCTACCGCGCGCCTATGCGGCAGAAGTATTTCTCCACACCGACTTGCAGGACGCGCTGGAACGCATGGGCGGAACCATGGGCCTGTTCGAGCCGATGGACGAAGGCGTGTTGTTGCGCGCTCAGGTGGACGAGCTGGACTGGTTCGCCCGCCAACTCGCCCGGCAACCCTTCGATTTCACCGTGCGCGCGCCGGAAGGTCTGCGCGTGGCGCTGCAGGCATTGGCACATCGGGTGAGCGAGGCGGCTTTACGACACAGGCCGCCGATCGAAAGCGCCGGCGGCACGTCGATCATGTCATGAAGGGACGGTCGCGGATTCGCCGCTCAGGCGTATCCCATGGTGATTTCCCGCATGCCCTTGCGTTCGCGAATATCGATGACCGCACGATTGAGCGTGTCGCGCAGCCACTCCGCGCTTTGCATGCCTTCGAGCACGAGCTGGGGATGGCTGGCGTCACCGGTATGGATCACCAGCCTGCCGATGCCGAGAAGGCGCTGCCACCAGGGCTGCACCAGCGTCACGTCCAGCATGCGGAATAGCTCGACGCTGGACGTGGTCTTCGTCAGCACGCCTTCGCGCAGCGTCAGTCGCTCCGCATCGATGGCAACGACCGTGCACGCGGTGGCCAACGCCCTGAGGCCGAGCATGAGCGAAGCGACCAGACCCGGCAGGGTCGAAAGCCACCACGGCATCCGCCACATGAAGGCGGCCGCGAGGCAGGCGACGAGGATGAGCAGAGTCGTGGCAAGCAAAGGCACATGGATGGCCTGCGAAGGCTTGCCGATGAACATGATGGGCGACATGTGGGTGGGTACGAAAGGAGACAGGGAGGTGGGGTTCATGGTTGGCCGCCATGCATGGCTCGATCAGAAGCTGACGCGCACGCCCGCATTGGCGGATAGGCCGCCGTAACCCTGACCGCTGATCCGCCCCTGCACCTTGGCATCGGCGTAGAAATCGACCACGCGATTCACTTTGATGGTCATGCCGGCGCTCACGCCGTACGACGTGCCGGGGCGCTCGGAGTGGAGCGTCTTCGCGAGACTGTCGCCCGGGCTGCGGATGGAAAGCTTGGAAGATCCTCCGCTCAACACGCGATTCACATCCACGCGCACGTAAGGCACGAAGCGCTCATTGTCGACCTTGGCGATGCGGACGCCGATGCGCGCCGTGGTCTGGCGACTATGGCCTCCTTGCACGATGCTGCCATCGGAGTCGGTGATGGACGAGATCTTCAGCGACTGATGCTTGAGCTGTGCCTGCGGTTCCACGGACACGCTTTCGCTGGCCATCAGGGGCTGGCCCACTTCCACCGAGGCCACCCATTGGTCGGCCTTGATGTCGCGCGAGAGCATGGAACCGATATCGGCCCCGCCCTTGAATCGCGTGCTGCTCAGCACGGCATCCAGATAGCCACCGGTGTCCTGCTGGCGCGTATACCAGGCAGAGAAGCCGGTGGCGCGATGGGTGGTGTTCACGCCGACGTGGGCTTTCGGACTGATGCGAACCGTACCTTTGTCCGCCGCCAGTCCGAGGCGGGAACTGGCGCCTTCTTCGTTCCAGAAAACGATGGAGCCGCCCAGCTGCAGAGTATCCGCACGCTGACCGAAGTTGCGCGCGTCGTTTCCGGTGACATAGTTGAGTTGTCCGCCGGAGTAACGAACGAACACGTCACCACCCGTATCATGGGTCGGCATGACGTTACGGATCTCGCCCAGGCGCTGGTGCAGGCCGTCGACGGCCTGGTTGCCATAGGCCATCAGGGCAGTGGGCGCGGCGATATATGAGGCGAGCAGCGGCGAAATCGTGCGCGGAGCGTCCGTGACCCGAAGTCCCGAAGCCTGGCTGCCTGCGTCGTCCATAGGCATCGTAGCGGCGGATGTGGGTGGCGTACTGGCGGGCCATCGCTGTCCATCGCCCTGGAGGCCGCCGCGGTCACGCGGACCGCGAAGCGACATGGTCACGGCGTCGGGGCCGGCATTGACGTTCGGGGAACGCAGGCCCTGGCTCCAGATGCCGGCATAGAGCGACGGACCGGAAAGTGTGGCCGAAGCGTGGTCGCTGTCTGTCGGCGCCTGCACCATGGCGCGCCAGCCTGCGTGATCGGACGCGTGGGAGGCCAGTGGCATGAGGAGCATGCCGGCACCGGCCGCAGCCCATCGATAACGCCGACGTGGCATAAGTCGGGAAGAAGCATTCATAGGGAATATGGCCCGTTATTGAGCGACTGGGCATTGAAAGGCATGCCCTGGGATATAGCGGGAGGAAAAGATCAAGCCATGGCGCGATCGCATGGCGTAGAGGGATTCCAACCACGAATGGTAGGAAAACGCATGCCTGCGTTGCGATCAGAATAGTCCTGAACTCACTCGGGAGTCCTGCTTCGCCGCGGCACAAAAAAGCCGGCGCCATCGAGTGCCGGCAAGGAGGTTGAGTTCCTCACCAAGAAGAGCTCTCGCCCGGCTCGTCACCCGTGATTTCCACACGGTCGCCTCGCATTGCTCCGCGCGCCACCGGATACCTCGGCGACTCGCGACACCGGACCATCGAAAGGCGTCCAGCACCTGTGGGCAAGGCGGCGCGTATTGTCTGGGCCGCCAGTAGAACTTGATACGAGAAACTTCTCATTCTTGATGCGCTGCGAACGTATGGGCGCGACCGTTACTGCGTGATCGCCGCTTGCCCCACCGGCGGACGCGTCGTCTTGATGCCGCGGGAAATCATGGCAAGCATGTCTTTCACCCCAGGGCAGACCTTCTGCTCGAGCGTCTTAAGCTCGCGCTGCTTGGCCGTGGCGGTATAGAACTCGGCCGTTTTCCGCGCGCCCAGCAGATAAGCCTTCGCCATCTCCGGATCGTCATTGACCAGCCACTTGCTGTAGGCGGTGAACTTGGCGACGTCGCCCGCGGGTAGCTTGCAGACGTCCCGGGCCATCATCGTATTCACGCCAGCGTTGAACGCGTGTTTCGGTCCCAGTCCCTTGCGCGCCGCGGCGCTGGTCGACTCGTTGGCCGGCGCGGCTGCCGACGATGCTGCCGCCGGCATATCGGCGGCGGGTTTCGCGGCGGAAGCCACGGGCGCCGGCATGGTAGGCGCGTCAGCGAGAGCGGATTCTTCTTTTTGGCCGCAACCGGCCGTCAATGCCGCGAGCGCGGCCAATATGAAGTACTTGCGCATAAGTGTGATCTCGATGGAATGGCGCCGGGTCGCCGGCGCATCGTTACGATGAATGCGGAGCACGACCGGACAACATGCCACCCGGTCCCCACGTCAGCACGGGAGTGATGACTTCCTTTACCCACGCACGATCGATCGGTCCGAAATAGCGGCTGTCGAACGAACGATCGTTGGTATCGGACATCACCCACAGCTCGGAAGCCCGCAATTGCTTCCTGTCTCGGCGCGGGCGAGGCATCGGACGTCCCTGGCCGTCGGTATCGTGGAAGCGGCTGAGCGGAAGCGGATCCCCATTGACCCGCACGTTGGCGTCGCTTGCCTCCACGCTGTCGCCGGCAATGGCGGCCACGCGCTTGATCAAAGGAAAACCGTGCGGGCATTCGCCGCCCCAGTCGCTCAGATAGCCACGCTCCATGGCCAGTGCGAAAGCGCCTTCGCGCGGAGGACAGAACCGCACATAGGCCTTCCGCTCGATGGGCTGCTCGACGGCCCAGTAGAGTCCGACCGGCAGGCTTCTGGTGAGGTTGAAGCGGGCTCCGGCCAAGGTGCCAGCGACTAACAGAACGAAAAGGGTGACGAGCAAAATGAAGCCCGCCTTGCCGAGCACCCGGATACCCGCCAGTGCTGTCCGCCATCTCCTGCTCATGGCTAGCGGAAGGTGACGCGCACCGCGACCGAGCGATCGACCGCGCCTGGCGTGACCTCGCCTACCGTACGCTCAAGGCGCGCCTGGAAGTCATATGACTGGCCGGTCTGGAGCACATCGAACTGGCGCGTCTCGCCCGGAGCCATCGCCAGATTCTGATTCGCCACTCGGATCGCGATGCCTAGCCCATCCGGACCACCCTGATTCATGGAGAACAAGCCCGGATTGGCAGCATCCGCATCACCCAATTGGCCGAACGTGATATCGGCAATCGTCTCGATTGGATTGACGCAATTGCTCATTGTCAGGCTGAAATCCATCCAACCGGTGGCCTGCTGGTTATCGAAATCCGAAACCGAGTGCTGGCCCAGGTCCACCTGCTGATTCAAGGAGCCAACGTCGATCGCGCAGGTCGGCCTGATAAGCGTGATATTGCCGATCACTACTCGGCGCAGGAGACCATTCGGAAACGCCCTCCTGTCGCTGATGAGCGAACGCGCTAAACGAGTTTCGGCGGTCTCTACCGGTCCATATTCGACATTATCGCGAAGCTTGACGTACTCGCCTCGAACGGCACTCCTCCATAACACCGTTCCGGAGGTAGCCCGGAAAGTGATCGTGCGGTCGTACGGAACATCACTTTGAACAGTGTCCGCATCGGTAAATTTGAAGCGCAAACCAACACCAGTGGGCTGGCCTGTACTCGTGTAAAGCTCTCTTACGTTGCCTGCAATCGAGACACCCTCGTGATCTTGGAGCTTAGAATCGACCAGAACGGTGTGGTCCTCAGTACAACTGATGGCTGGGGAGCCTTCCCCAAAACCCGATTGAAACGTGCGGATAACCGAACCCGCGGGGAGATCGCTGTCCACGACGAGTTGACTCGATACAGTGGTGAGACCGGTGTCAGCACCGATTGTGCACGTTGCCTCGGCTCTGCTCATATACAGGGCCGAGGCGATGAACAAGCCGAGAAGCGCGATCGAAGCAGGCTTCATATTTATTTCTCCAAACGGGTCAGGATTCGTTGAGTCACGCCACAGAACGGATCGTTTGCAGGGCAAGTGCCTTGCGCCGTGCGACGCAATACCGTGGGCTTGCCCACTTCGTGCACGAGAAATTGATGGCCCAGCCACTGGTGCCAGCGCTGCGCGCGGCGCATCAGCTGTACTCGGTATCGGGCGTTGTAACGTGGCGTACGGGAGTGATAGTTTGCCGCGCGGGTCCAGACATCACCCTGGTCATTCTTCAGATGCCCGCGCAAGCGCCAGGCCGCGAGCTGGTATGGGTAGCATCCGGGCTGCGCCACCGACTTGGCCGTGATGCCATAGCGATTAAGTTCTTCCAGGTACGCGGTATTGAACTGCATGGCGCCAACATCGTAGGTGCCATTGGTGTTCTTCACCCACTGCCCGGGTTTTCCGGCCTCCTGCTCGGCCACCGCAAGCACGATATTGACCGGCACTTCGTAGGAAAGGCCTGCGCCGATGGCGCAAATCACCATTTCCTGTTTTTCCGGCGGCAGATCGGGGAGGTCGGGCAGCATGGCTCGCTCCGGGTCACCCGTCGCTGGAATCGGACAAGTGGCGATCACGAAAGGCCGCCACTTCATCTTCGGCCGCTAACGGCGGTGCGCCGCCAACGGTCGCCGATCGCCCGGCTTCCAGTTTGTTCTCCACGGGCAGCCGCGCCGATATGTTGTGGCGTACCTTCGCGCTGACCCTCGCCATCTGCTCGGTCATGGTCGTACCTGCGCCGGTCACGGTCGAAGACATCAGCGGGCTCGATGACGGCGCGGGTAGCGACTGGCGGCCATCGGCGGTGGCACCCATGGCCGTGGCAGGCATGTTCGGCGGCGTTCCCTTGGCAGCGAGGCTCGGACTCGATGAGGTCGACACCGTATTCATATCGGCCGACGGCTGCGAACCATCGGCTCGCCGCGTGCCCGGCGAAGCGGCCGGAGCCGACTGCCTGAGCGCTTCAGGCTGGAAACCAGCGCTCGGCACGTGGGGCTGTTGCGCCGCATTGAGCTTGATGTTCCCTGCCAGCATGTCCGGCTTGGCGTGCGGCAAACCCAACGGTGGATTCTGCTGAGTGCCCATGCCATGCGTCGGCATGGCCTCCTGGCCGGAGGAAAGCATGGCAACCGATGTCGCCTGCGGCGTCGACGGCGCCTTTCCTCCGGAGCCATCAGTAGCCAAAGCGGCGGAGGCTTGCTGATGCGACTGCGAAGTCTGCGCGTGGAGCGATTGCTCTTCCGGTGTGGCCGGTATGGAACGCGCCTGCTGCGTCACCGACTCGGAAGACGTAGCCGCAACGCGCTGTGCCGCAGCGGCAGCGACCGCACCGGACTGCGCCGATTGCGTCGAGGTGCCTTGGGCAGTGTTTCGGCTGGCGCTCTGGGCTTGTGGCTTGATCTGCTCAACCCAAGGAGCCGCCTCGCCTTGATGCTGGTGAACCGCCGAGGCCACCGGGGACTTGTGCATCTGATTCTGGGCAGCCCCATGCTGGGCCTGACCGAATACGCTTCCCTCCGGCGCGCCTGCCACGTGCGGCGACGCGTTCATGGGCGTGAAGATCACGTCTTCCATGGAGGCTGCGGCATGGGAACCGCGGATGGCATCGATGGCACTGGCAACGCTGCCACCACCGCCGCTGCCCAAATCCGGCGAAGGAGCCGGACCGCGCGAGCCGCCGCCCTGGCGATAATGAGCGATCGACGAATACGCCGTGCTGTAGACGTGGCTACCGCCGGCGCTGAACGCCGAACCAGCAAGGCTGGCCGTACCGCCGAGCAGCCCCAGAGGTGAGCCCGTCACCGTGGTGTAGATTAGCCCGGGCACCTTCATGCCCAGCACCGCCAGCAGCAACGAAACGACGAGCATGTCGGCAAGCGGGACGTAATCCAGGCCCTGGCCTGAGCCAGCCAGCACCATTGCCGCCTGTTGCTCGAGGAATCCCTCGCCGAACTTGATCAGGAAGGCGAGCAACATGAGGGAAGCGCCAAGCGCTAGGACGTTCTTGTAGAAGCCGATAGCCACCGGGGAGGTCCAGCGCGTACCGCCCAGTCCAAGCAGGAAGATGCCGGCGTATGCGAGCATCCAGGCCATGATGATGACCAAAGCCAGCTGCGCAGCGAGGAGCGTCAGCGCCACCAGCGTGCCGATGGCGAGTCCAGAGGCGACGAGAATATCTGCGTCGTCCCAGTTCTGGGATTCCTGGAGAACTTTGTAGAACACATTCAGCCCCAACTGGATGATGTTGTCACCATTCCCGGCCAGGACTTCAGGCTTACCTTTCTCGCCCATCAATGCGAACGAGTCGATGATCTTATAGACGAATCCGTCTTTTGAGGTGGACTCAGTCAGCAGCCAATAGAACAGGCCACTGAAGACGATGAATCGGATCAACTCCAGGAAGAGCTCGCCGAAGTCACCGCGTCGCAGCAGCACCACGCCCATGTTCCACACCAGCCCCATGGTGGCCAGCATCCAGAACATGCGCTTGGCCGAATCAAGGATGAGGGCGGGCGCCTGCTGCCGATTGAACATCTCGGTCAAGCTCGAGACGAGTTCACCGTGTCTCGGCGCCGCAAACGCATCCAATGAAAACAAGCAGAGCAATAGGAACAATGTGAGAGGCGCCGCCCATTTTCGAGTCGAGCTGGCTCGTGGCGAAGAAATCATAGTAATGGTGGCTGCATAGAAAGGAGGAATTAGGCGGCGCCACGGCGGATATAGGTTGCCACGCGCTCGTGGCCCATCCGCCCGAAAGCGGATGGGCCGTGATGAGATCAGTACTGCGGAGCGGACTTGCTGGCAGAGCCGGCAACCGAGGCCTGTTCCAGGCCACGGCGAAGGCTCTGCTTGGAGGCCACTTGGCGAGCTTCCTTGTCGGCAGCTGCCTGCACCGAAGCGGCGCGAGCACTTTCGGAAGCCAGCATCAGGCTGCGCATTTCGGCCATCTGCACGGCCTGCTGTCCTGCGAGAGCGTTGGCGTACTGCAGTTGCTTGCCATGACCCTGGGCGTGCATGCCACCTTCGATCAACTTGGTCAGGCCCGCCGACTGCCCCATCAATGAATTGCGTTGGGTGCTCAACGCCTGAGCAAGAGCATCATTGGCCAGCTTCTGGTTCGCGGCGGCGGCAAAGCCAACGTTAGTCAGATTGCTCTTGTCGGCGACGGAGTTCTGGTAGTAGCGCGCATCCTTGTAATTGGACATGTACTGATCCACGGTACCTTTGTCGATCAGCTTGGCCAGATTGGTGTCCGCACGGCCAATGATCACGCTGCATTCTTCCGGCGATGCATCGGGCGGGCACTCCACCGCGTCACCATAGAAATTGTTCGTGATCCAGGTGAAGTCATTATCGATATCGTAGTTCTTCTCGGTGATATCGGTGATCGTCGTAATATTTTTATCGATATTGTGGATATCGTTGTAAATATTCGTCGTGACGTCCAGCATGTTGCCCGGTTCGAGCTCGGTCAACGAATGCCGGATGCTCTTGATTTCGTGCTTCATGAATTCAAGAACTATCAACGAGCCGAAGTTGAAGCCCGCATTCAATTTATTGGCTATCGCATTACCGGTCGAGACGGTGAGCTGGCTGCCCATCAGGACTTCCTGCGCAATCTGATGGGTTTCGTTGACCGGGTCATAGACGACCATCTGGGCAGAGGCCGAACCAG
The DNA here is from genome assembly GCF_031954525.1 of Dyella sp. BiH032. Classification (NCBI taxonomy): domain Bacteria; kingdom Pseudomonadati; phylum Pseudomonadota; class Gammaproteobacteria; order Lysobacterales; family Rhodanobacteraceae; genus Dyella; species Dyella sp. BiH032. The sequence goes on along the minus strand of NZ_CP134867.1, from coordinate 393,237 downwards.
CTGCCGCCAAGCTGACGAATGCCATCAGTCCCAGCGCGTTCTTCTTCATTTTGTTGCTTAACATGTAATTACTCCAACGAAGTGATACCCACTTTATGGGGCCATTGCGTCAAGGCGACGCAATTCTTCCTCCGCCTTGAGGTCCCTTGGCGGCGGTCTCGCGCACTTAGTAGTCGAACGGCTGGTACGGCCTGTCGAAGGTCAGATCCTTGACCACCATTACGTTAAACCGATAACCCGGCCGGATTTCCAAAGTCGGCGAAATATTCAGATTCTTCTGGATCATTTCGGTCGCCACGCGCCCCATCTGCTGAGCGAGCGCCTGAGTCACCAACGTATTGGTGGAAGTGCCGAAAGGATCGTTCCCAGGATTTGTCTGAGAACTGTTGATGCCTGCAACGACACCGGACATCAGCAAGGCATTGCCGAAGATACGCAGATAGTGGTTATTGACCTTATCTTTGAAGCCCGAGTAACCGGTGCCATCCGCACCAGGCATCGAACCGATATCCATCGCTTTGCCATCCGGGAACACCAGGCGCTGCCAGGCAACCAGCACCCTGCGCTGGCCGTAGGCCACCTGTGCGTCGTACGTGCCCACCAGCCGAGTGCCCTGAGGAATGAGGCGGTGCTTGCCAGTGGCTGTGTCGTAAACGTCTTGGCTGACCTGAGCCATGATCTGGCCCGGCAGTTCGGAATTGATGCCGGAAATAAGGGTGGCAGGGATGACAAAACCGGCACGCAACTCATAGGGCGTACGCGGCGCCTCGGCCGACGAGTCCAGGCGCCAGCGATCTTCCCGATCATTGCCGGCGAACTTGGCATAGGCTGCCGAGGTCCTGTCAGACGTGCTGGCTGCGCCGGATGCCCCGGCTCCGCCGGCCGTCAGGTTCGCCATCGACTCCCGGAATCGGTCCGCACCGGTGCCGCTCCCGATCGATTTGAGCAACTCCTGGGCCGTGCTCGAGTCATCGTCGGCACGGGTCTGCGGCGACGGCGGCACCATCGCGGTCTGTTTCGCTTCCTTCTCTGCGACCTTCACTTCGCCACTGACTGGCGTCTTCGCCATGATGGCCCGCTGCAGCATGGCCAGCCTGGCCGCCTTGAGCTGAGCCGCCAACGGATCCTCCTTCTCTTCGGCCGGCGAGGGCGGCGGCGGGGGCAGATCCAGGTTGTCCACGCGAACCACAGGCAAGGATGGGGCCGGCTGCGCTTCCACGCCGACAAGGCCACCGGTCCTGTTTCCGCTTGCATTGAGGATCTGATCGGCCAAGCCCTCGTCCGCGGAAACATTTTCGGACTGGCCGCTCTTCACTCCGGCATCGGCCGCGCGCTCACTGGCCACGATGGCCACCAGCACGAGGAATACCACCAGGATGCCTCCCACGATGACGAGCGGGAGATTGTTTACGCGTCGCACACCTGTGCGCTGTGCCTTCAAGGACGGGCCAAAAGGCTCCTGACTCTCAGCTTTGAATTGGCTATCTATCATGGGTTACTCCCTTCGCGCCCAATGGCCGGCCGGCAGCAGCGTGTTTCCCTCGCTGCCGAGCACATAGACACGGCTTAGGCGGGTCTTGCCCACCGTTACAGTCAGGTCGTAGATCGCATCGTGTTGCACGAGTGTCAGCCGGTAATCCAGCACGAGGCCGTTGCCAGGTGGCATGGTGCGCGCAGCACGAACAGCTTCGGGTTCCTCGATCGCATAGCCACGCTCGCGCAGTGATGTGACCAAGGCCTGGCCCAGCGCGTCGTGAGGTGGTTTGGCGAGGCTCAGCTGCGTTTGCGCCGGCGGATACAGCTCTACCAGCAGATCGACGATATCGCCCTTCGTGGTCGCAGCGAGAAGCTCGGCTGGCGGTGCCGAGGTCTGCGACGAAGGCAGACCGGCACAACCGGCGAGCAGTGCCGCCAGGGAGGTCGTCAGCATCAGGCTGGCGCGCCAGTTCATGGCTTCACCCGCTCGATGACGATCTTCTTCTGCGAAGCGCCAACCCCGGCGATCAGCATGGCTTTGTCGAACAACGCGTCCACGACGTAGCGATTGCCCTGCAGGCGATAATTGATCATGACCTGCTCGTCCTTCTGGAACGGCGAGCCGCTTTCGCGGAGCGCAAGCAGCGTCGGAGCTTCGGTCTCACTCATGCTCTTGGGCATCTCGATGATCGTCTTGGTGCCGTCGTTGTAAACGCGCACCGGCTTCCACGATGCTTTCCCGCTGACTCGATAGCGGAAGTCGAGGTTACCCAAATACTCACCGGTCGCCGGGATCGTGTTCGCTTTGCGTTCCACTTCTTCGGCACGCTTGATGGCGGCGAACTTGGCGGCAGCGTCTTCCGGATAGCTGAAAGCGACGCGTGGCATATAGTCCGTGCGGTGCGAACGAAGACGCAGGTGGTAGGTGCGTACGTCCGTAGTGACGATAAGCGACGTTTCCAGACCTACATCAAGCGGCTTGATGATCAGGTGCTGCACGGACCGATTGCCGCTGCCGCTGATTGCCGGCTCGACCAGCCAACGCACCGAATCGCCCAGATTGACGGAGTTCACTTGTTCGCCAGGCTGCAGCTCCACGTCGCACACCTGCATTACCGCGCATACGATGCTCGGCTGCGAGGCGCCATAGACGAAGCGAATCGTGCCATCGGAACCCGGCACCGGCTTGACTGCCTGACCGGACTCGGCGATCCACTTCTTAGACAGGTCGATGCCGGCCTTTTCCTGAGGCGTGAGCTTGGGGTTGCTCTTGTTGAAGAACTGCTCGGCCAATGCGGAATCCGACTGAGCGGCGACCGCGTGAGAAGCCAGGCCGAACGCCATGGCAATGAATAGCTTTTTCATAACGTTACTCTTCAGTTCTGCTTCGACCAGGCGTAGTCGGAGATGTAGATGCCAAGGGGATTGGCGCGCATGAGCTCCTCGCTGGCGCCAGATGTGTCGGGGTTGATCTTGGTGGTGACCAGCGCCCGCATGCGGTAGGGTTCGCCGATTACGGCGCCTGTTCCGCGATTACGCACGGTTTCTTTCCAATCGATCTGCCAGGTATGCGCGGTCTGCGGAATCACCGAAATGATCTCGACGTTGACCGTTTCCTTTTCGGCACGCTTGAACGGATTGGATGCGGGATCGCCGTTGAGGAAGGCCGTCATCTTGTTCGTGGCCGGCGAACGCTTGCCCAGCATCGCATATACCTGGAACACCGCCTTGCGCTGCAACGCGATGTCCGGAGTCACCAGTCGGGCATTGCCGACGAAGTCGGCCACCGCCGCTCGAACCACACGCTGGTCGACCGGCGATGCGCGCGACACGGGGGCAGCGGCCACCGCGGCGCCGATCTTGTCGACTTCGACCACGTAAGGAATGAATTTCGACTGGCTCCCAACGTAGATAAGCCCGCCGACGCTGGCCAGCACGATCAGCAGAGAAACGATGCCGACGAGCTGCCAGATCGTGCGCGACGCCACCAGGCTCCCCACGTGCGAGTTCCAGACGCGCTGGGCATTGAGATAGGGGTTCGGCGCGGCGTGGCTGTCTTGGCGCGCGGCCTCGTTCACCGGCCCAGCCGGCGATTTTTTCTTGAACAGGTTCATGCGGAAACTCCGTAATCTGCGAGACGCAGCCCCTTGGAAAGGAGCCACTCTTCGACCCAGCCGGCGCCGTAGCGGGCTTCCAGGGTCTTGATGGCCGTAATGGACTCCTTGTCGGAGCAACCAACGAAGGCCAGGGCGAGCGGGCCAAGTGCCAGGTCATACAGCCGGCGGCCCTTATCGGAAACGTAGTAGTAGTGCCGCTTCTGCACTGCCGTCGCGAGAATCTCGATCTGGCGCTTGTTTAGGCCCATGCGGCGATACAGCGCGGAGGCATCCTCATCCCTCGCGAAACTGTTCGGCAGGAAAATCTTGGTGGCGGTCGATTCGACGATCACGTCCAGGATGCCGGAATTCGCCGCGTCCGAAAGGCTCTGCGTCGCCATCAGCACCAAGCAATTCGCCTTACGAAGCACTTTGAGCCATTCGCGAATCTTGGCCCGGAATACGGGATGGCCGAGCATCAGCCACGCCTCGTCCAGGATGATCGCCGCGGGCTGGCCCTTGAGAGAGCGCTCGATTCGGCGGAACAGATACAGAAGCACGGGAAGGACGTACTTGTCGCCGAGGTTCAGCAGGTTCTCGATCTCGAAGACCGTGAAATCGGAGAGCGCAAGACCATCTTCCGACGCATCGAGGAGATAACCCATCGCGCCATCGGTGGTGTACGGCTTGAGTGCCTCGCGGATCTGCTCGTCCTGGATGGTCAGCACCAGTTCGGAGAGCGTACGACCGCCGCTCGCGTGCAGATTGACGATGGCGTGACCGATTTCGTTGCGCTGGGCCGGGGTTGTTTCCACGCCGTTCAACGCAAGCATGCCGTCCACCCACTCCATCGCCCAGGCACGGTCGCTCTTGGTGTCGAGGAACTGCAACGGGCAGAACGCAAGCTTCTCGTCGTCGCCGGCCACCTCGAAGTGCTGGCCGCCGCAGGCCTTGACCAGCGGATACATGGACATGCCCTTGTCAAAGCAGTACAGGGACATGTCTTTGTAGCGGCGCAGCTGCGCGGCAAGAATCGCAAGATGCGTGGACTTGCCCGCACCGGTCGGGCCGAAGATGAACGTGTGGCCCAGATCGTTCACGTGCAGATTGAGACGAAACGGCGTGGCACCCTGGGTCATGCATTGCATCAGCGCCGGGGCCTGCGGCGGATACATCGGACACGGGGCATCGGGCTGACCGGTCCAGATCGTGCTGCTGGGCAACAGGTCGGACAGATTCAGCGTATTGATCAGCGGGCGGCGTACATTCTCCACGCCGTGTCCGGGGAGACTCCCCATGTAAGCATCCATGGTGTTAATGGTTTCGACGCGCGCGACGAAACCACGGGCATTGATCGCTTTCTCCACCTGGCGCACATTGGCCTCCAGCTGCCCGCGATCTTCGTGCATGAGCACGACCACGCTGGTGTAGTACCCCTGTGCGACGAGGCCGCTATTGACCTCGGCCATGGCAGCCTCGGCGTCGTTCACCATCATCAGCGCGTCCTGGTTGACAGCGCCGGTATTGGTATTGAAGAACTGGTCGAAGAAGCCGCGGACCTTCTGGCGCCACTTCTTGCGGAACTTCTCCAAGTCCTTCACCGCCTCATGGGGATCCATGAAGATGAAACGATTGGACCAGCGGTATTCGCAGGACAGTTCCGCCAACGCGCCCAACATGCCGGGGTAGGATTCCAGCGGGAAGCCTTCGATAGCCACCACCTGCACGAACTTGCGGCCGATCTTTGGAACCACCCCGCTCCAGAGCTCCTGACCGCCGATGATGGCGTCGAGGTAGATCGGGTTGCTGGGCAGCATGATCGGATGATCAATGCCGGTGACGCAGAAGTTGAGCCAACGTAGGAAATCGTCGTGCGTGACCTTGCCACCTTCTTCGGTCACGCTGGCGTGCGACCGAAGCCGCGTCATGCGCAAAATCGTGGACAACCTCGACTCGAAGGACGCCACTTCGCGCTTGAAATGCTCGATGGAGCTGAGCGTTCTCTCGGTCCGGCCCTCTACCTGCTGGTCGTCATCGAACATCATTTCCGTAAACTTGCGCTGAGCAAGCATTGGCGGGTAGTAGGTCAGGGTGAGGACGAAGTGACCTTCGTACATCGCTCCCAGACTCTGAAAGAGGCGGCGACGCTCTTCGTCGATCGCGGCCGTGACCGCATCCGGGAAGGCCGAGCGACCGACACCGGCGTATCCGGTAGCGTAGCGGCGAACGGCATCTACGTGGATCATCCAACCGTTGCCAAGACGGGCCATAGCTTGATTTAGCCGCATGGATACCAGCTCGCGCTGTTCGTCCGTGCTGCTGGCAATATCGTCGCCTTGGTATATCCAGGACGCCATGAAAGCGCCGTTCTTGCCGACGATGACGCCATCGTCGACTACGGCCGCGTAATTGAGAAGATCGGCTACGCCCTGCTGTTTCGATCGGTGCTTCTTGAGCTTTGCCTCGGTGTCCAGGGAACGGACGCGGACGAACATCAGCACCACCATCGCCAAACCGAGTGCTGCGATGGAAAAAATAAAGGTTATAAGTATCGGCATCATCGGAATTGCTTCTCTTCTGCCGGGCCATTCACGCGAAATGGCGTGGACCTGGCCGGGTAATAGGGACGGTAACGCCGCTGGCGCAGGTAGACGTGCCTCATCTTCGGATCAGACTTGGCCATGATGCGAAGCAATGTCAGCGCTGCGAGCCAAAGCACCACGCCGACGACAAATGCCTTCATCTCTTGCGCACTGAAAACCAGTGCGCCGGAGATGAGTCCCGAGAGCATCACCAGCTCTCGGTCCCCGCCCATGAACAGATTGTCGCGATTGCCTGCGCGGCGAATCGGCACTGTTCGAATTGACATCAGCCCAGATCCCGAATACGCGACACTAGGCCAGTCGTGTTGGCATCGATATACATCGCGATCTGCGCGCCTTCACCCGCGATCATCGTGATGATGCCCTTTGCATTGACGATGATCGCGATGACCAGGACAAGAAACACGAGAGTCCGCAGGAAGCCGCTCATCTCCCCACCGAAAATCAGAACGGCACCGGCAGCAATGATTCCGATGAGCGAAAGACCGAAGGCGATCGGGCCGCTAAGCGATTTGTTCAACTTCTGCATGGGCTCCTCAAACGGGAGAGCACCTTCGCCCTGGTCCGTAGCGGCGTGCGCCATGTCAGGAAGCATGATCATGGCGGCGACCACCACCATCATCATGAGAAAGGGCATGTAGCTGCGAAGAACTTGCATGATGCTGGAGCTGTTTAACGTGTTCATTGAATTTCACCTTTGATAGTGGATTTAGATCTGACGAAGCGCGTAGCGCCCATCCTCATAGCCATCGACTTCGAGGATTTCTTGAACTCGCCGCCCCTCCGAGGTGCGCGCGATGTGTACGAGAAGGTGAACGGCCTCCCCGATAAGAGGTTCGATCGGGCGCGGCGCGTCTGGATGCATGCTGATCAGCATCGCGAGGCGCGACAGTCCGGCGCGCGCGTCGTTGGCGTGCAACGTAGCGGCGCCGCCCTCATGGCCTGTGTTCCAGGCCATCAGGAGATCAAGTGCTTCCGGACCACGCACCTCGCCCACGAGGATTCGATCCGGGCGCATGCGCAGCGATGTGCGCAGCAACTGGGTCATGTTGATTTCCATCGAAGTCCGGTACTGCACAAAGTTCTTTGCGAAGCACTGGATCTCGCCGGTGTCCTCGATGATCAGTACGCGCTCGTCGTGGCCGGCATCGGCCATCTCGCGGATGATCGCGTTGACCAGTGTGGTCTTGCCCGAGCCCGTGCCTCCGATGACCAGGATGTTCCGGTGATCGCGCACCGCCTTGCCCAGGGAGGTCCGTTGCGTGGGCGTCATGATGTCCTTGGCGACGTAATCGTCGAGCGTGAAAACCGAGATGGCTTTCTTGCGGAGTGCAAACGTCGGACCAGCCACGATGGGCGGCAACTGGGCCGCAAAACGTGAGCCGTCCAGCGGGAACTCCGACTCCAGGACAGGCTTGCTGCGCGTGATCTCCTTGCCGTAGAAGCCTGCGACGGTCTTGATGACCGCCTCGGCCTGGCTTGGTCGCATCACGCCGATCTTCTTCATGTTCTCGCCGAGGCGCTCTTGCCACATACTGCCGTCGGCGTTGAGCATGATCTCGACCGTCTTCGGATCATTGAACGCATCCATGAAGACATCACCCAGGTCGCGCAGGAGTTTCTCTTTCGCGCGCGCCTTGACCGTAGGCGCCGCGTCTGCACTGGCATGTGAAGCGTCCATAGTCATCCTCTGGCCGCCCGTGAACGGCCACTGCTTAGTCGATAAATGGGCAGCCATACGGACGGCTCGTCGTCTCCGTGGGAGAGCCCGTCGGCTAACCGCCGCGTTTCGCCGGTGCGCTCAATCCGCCTGCGCGGCTTGGCTATGGATTCCGCCCCAGTCGTCGATCCACTGGTAGCTGACCTTGGCCTTTGATCCGGCTTTCCCGCCAGCGACGTCGAATGTCGCTGTGGAAAACGGTTGCAGCATGTCTGGCGCGACCTCGACGCCTTTGTCTCCGTCCGTCAACGTAATCTTCGCGAGCGAAACGTAGTAGGCGCTATCGTTCTTCACTACGAGCGACGTTTTCATTCCGTCACGCGTGGTTGCTGTCCATACAAGATTCTTTGCCGCGTCGGCCGGGCTTCCCTTCAAGCCGTCTGGCCGATAGAAGAGCTTCAATCTGTACTGGAATGCCAGCTGCATAGACGCTTTGCTCTTTGCGTCGCTGATGTTCTTGCTAGCAGACGGCTTGGGCGGAACCTCCAGCAAGTTGATCCAGTACACCGACTCTCGGTCGGCTGGCAGTTCTGCAGGGATACCGATGAACTGCAAGCGGAAGAGATGTTCTTTGCCGCCTTCGACACGCACCAACGGCGGCGTAATGAGAAAGGGAACCTTCAAACGTTCCGGCGCCAACTGTGTGTCGCCTTGATCGATCCACGCCTTCATCAACACGGGATGTTCCGACCCATTGACTAGGCCGATACTTATTTCGCTTTCCTTGGCCGGGTACACGAATCGCGTCCCTTGGACGACGACACGTGCGCTTGCTTGAACGGACATCATGGCCAGGAGCGCGAATATCACCGCATGACGGAGATAGCGCTTGGGTGTCACCTTGACCAGGGCGCGTGATGCATGCGTCTTTGCATCGCCCCGACCACCCGACCGCACCACACCGTCCGTGCGCCTCGCGTGGCCATGCCGTCCGTCGGTACGGAACGAATCAGTTCCGCGATTGGCAAGGTTGGTGGCTCGAATGGACATAAAGGGACGGTCAGGGGAATCGGAGGCTCATGCCTGTGGGTGACGCTCAATGGCTTGCGTCGTACTCGCCGTCGAAGACATCCGAAAGCGAATTGAATCTTGGCGATTTTCCTCATCCCGAACCATCGGAAGGTTCTCAAAGGAGCCGCCATTAGGACGACACCGATATCCGTGACTTTCAGCTAATCCAAAAGACAGAAGCGGAGGCGTGCAACGCACGTCTCCGCCTTCCGTTTTCCATCACTTAATGAAGGTTGGATACGGCTGGCGCCGAAGCGGAGCACGATAGCGATTGACGCTCAAGGCTCGTCGACTTGGTGTCCCTTGGCCCGACATTGAGTTGGATCTTGCAGCTATCGTCGGGCTTGTCGCTCCAGCGGACGGTGAGCTCGGATGGCTTGTCGACACCGCGGATGATGATCTGTCCGCCTTGACCGGCCATGCCGACCAAATTGCCCTCTGCATCGTAGACCTCGGCGCCAAAGGGAATCGGGTCGCCGCTCTGCAATGTTCCGTCCACCAACACCGTCCTTCCGCTGATGGTCTTGTAATCCAAGCGAACAACGGAGCGGGCCCGCGGAGCGATGTTTTTGGAAGTCTCTTGGAGTTCCACGTCCAGCGAGCTTCCCTTCGGGTCGAGGGAAACCCGGTTGAGCTGATAAGGAACCAGGTTAGTCACCACGGCATAGCCATTCGAATCGACTCGCGAGCGACGGTTTCCGCCGACGCGCGCGCCCTCCGCGCCAGGCGCGTGGACCAGCCCCAAGGTCTCGCCTAGCGTCGGCGCCCACGTGTGGCCACCGCCATGCAGAACCAAGCCGCCAGTGATTCCCGCGTTAACCTGTTTGTAGCCTCTTCCCTGGCTATAGCCGGCATTGATGCTGCCATGTGAGGCGTTGTACTGCGCGGATGCGCTAAACGACGTGTTGCCGGAGCTACGGGAAAAATTGGCGTTGTAGTTGAGCTGGCCGTCCTCGAGGGCAGTGCCCGAGATGCCAACCTGGGCGCTCGCCGGTGCGAGGGTTGAGCGCTCGATCCACGCGTTGACGTTAGGCGCACGATCGGAGCTGCCAAGCGGCAAGCTCGCGGAGACGAGGAACCGCGTGTCCCGGTGCGACGTGCGGCCGGTGTTCTCTCCGACGCCGCCGGGTTGGCCAGGCAGGCGGATATTGTTGGCGGTTTCGAGTGTGCGTTGTGCCGACAGCGAGTAGCTGAGGGACTTCCATTGGTTGGAGTAGCCGACGGTGAAGTCGACCTGCTTACGCTGATCGCCCCAATAGTCACGCCTGGCAGCGCTCGCGAAGACCTGCCCGCCCTTGCTTCCCAACTGCTGGTAAACATTAGCCGTGAACTGGCTGCGTGTGCGCCCGAAAGCGAGCGGCGAATCCTCGCCGAGCTTGGTGGCATTGCGGAGATACGTCAGATCGTTTAAGCCGACGAATCCCTCCGTCGAATAACGGTACGCGGCGAGGGAGAAATTGGTTCCCGTATCCACAATACTCTTGCTATACGCCACGCGTACGCTAACGCCGGATTGGGCGCGCTTGCCGCGCACTTTTGCCTTTGCTCCGGTGACGTCCAGCGAGAACGCACCCGCCTTGGTATTCAGTGCTCCACCGACCAGGGCTGCGCCGTACCCCGTCGCCAGCGTCACGCCACCGTAAGCAGTGACCGTGTCATTCAAGCCCCGCTGGTATGTGCCCTGAGCCGCTAGCGGAGTATTCTTGCGGCGATCCTCCATAACCTTGCCGGCAGCCACTTCCCATCGGCTCTGGCCCGCACGCAGGGATTGTGGTGTCGCGGAGAACGGAATGTTGAAACGCTTGCTTCTGCCGTCGGCCTCCAACACTTCGACTTCAATATCACCGCCGTAGCCGGTGGGATAGAGATCGTTGACCTCGAAGGGGCCGGGGGCGACCGTCAGTTCGCGCAGCAATGCGCCACGCTGCCTGATGACGACGCGTGCGTTCGTCTCGGCAATGCCACGTACCACCGGCGCATAACCGCGCAACGATTGGGGAAGCATGCGGTCGTCCGAGACCAGGCTGGCACCGCGCAGATTCACCGAGTCGAACAGGTTACCCGTGGTATAGAAGTCGCCGACGTACACCTGCGACATCAGCTTGGGCACGTCGTGCTGGAGATAGTTGGCGGTCGTCTTGTAGTCGCGCCCGTTGTGCTCGGACCAGTTGAAGCTGCTGCGATGAATCAGATGCCATGAACCGAAGTTCGCCGTAGCGTCCACGCCTACGTATCCGCTAAGGCGCGAGCGACCACCGAAGGAATTCTGGTACAAATTGGCGTTGTAATTGATGGCGCCGGCATTGACGCCTTCATCCCAATACTTCGGATCGACATAGCCTTTCGCGTTCGCCAGCTCATAGAGCTGGGGAACCGTGATGTCCAGGCTCTGCGAAGCGACGTCGAAGATGGCCTCGGCGCCTGGTACATACTCACCGAGCTCGCCGCAAAAGGCGGCTTCGGGCAAGGCCTTAAGCGAAGAAGTGGGTTCTGCCGCGGCAGCGTCGACCTTGCCTACATCGATACCGTACGCCGTCAGCGACACCCGGTCGAAACACGGCATCGCGGAATCTTTGCCCTGGACGTCCGAAAGCGTGATGTCGGCGCGGGCTTTCCATTCCTTGTTGACGCGGATGTCCGCCCGGTACGTCCCTGGCAGCGCCGTGTTGGCGTTTTCGAAGCGGGAAAGATCGACCTTCGTGCCAAAGCCGGACGGAAAGAAGCCATCGTCGAACGAGATGGCGCCCGGCGAGGCCGGGTCGAGCGCTGCCAGGTATTCAACTGCGTGGGCCGGGCGCGTCATCGCCCCGAGAATCAACGTTGGTAGCAGCGCCATGCGCAAGCTTGCGTATGGGCGCTCTTTGCTTAGGATCGGGGGCGACGGGCTCACAAATAATTTCTCCGGGAAAACATGTTTTTTTTTGCGCGCTAAGGCCTTACCCCGCTGTCAACGAGGACGATGGAAATGCAGCAACTCTTAGCGGTCGGCGGCGATCGGCTGCGTATGCGGGAGCTTCGCGCCGAGATCGGATATCGCCTCGAAAACCACGCTCGTTTCGTCGGCACTCACAGGGGCCTTGAACGTGAAGTTGGCTGTCTTTCCGGGCGCGACCATGCCACCCGTCTCAATAGACGAAATGACCTTGCCACTCCTTTGTTTGATTCCAACGCTGGCGAAATTGACGTAGTACGGCGTGGGATTCGTTACTTGAATGCTCGTTGCGCCAGCCACCGTCCAACTCAGCGCTTTCGGCGCTTCGATTGGCTCACCTTTCAGCCCAGTCGGGCGATACAGCAGTTTGATGCGCGTCTTGACCGCGACACTCATTTCGGTCGGGCTCGTCCCCGACGCGGCCTTCGGAGGAATGTCCAGCATATTGAGCCAGAACAACGACTCCTTATCGGCCGGCAGCGGCTCACCGGCGTGCATGATACGGATGGCCTGGCCACGACCTTTCTCAATCCGGCTCAGCGGAGGCGTCAGGATGAAAGGCGCCTTGCTATCAGTGGGCGAAGCCTGGTCGCCGTCGTCCACCCAAACCTGTACCAGGGCCGGCACCTCTCCCTTGTTCTCAAGGTCGACCGTCACTTCTTTCTGGGAGGAGGGATAGATCACGCGCGTGCCATGAATAATGACGGCCGCGTGGCTTGCCCCCGCAAAGCATCCTGTCGCCAATAGTGCGGCGGCCAAAACTCTGCGCTTCATAAGTTTCATAAGGTCGTTCCGATGTACAGGGAGGGCACCCTTACGGGTGCCCTTGGCATGGTGTCGATGCCGATTAGTTGTAGGTCACCTGGTACTCCACGAAGCTGCGCACGCCACCCGCGGTGGAGGCGCCCGTGGCCACGTATTCCACGCCGTAGGTCACGGCCACCGGAGCATTCGCGTCCAGCGCGTGGTCACGGCCGGCGTCGTTGCGCAGGTCGATGACGGCATTGGCGTTGTCCAGGAGCTGCAGCTGGACGTTGTCGGCCGCACCCTCGATCTGGGTCAGCGTGTTCATCAGGTTGCCGGTCGAGGCGTCCACCGGCTGGCTGGAGGCCAGGTAGCGGAAATGCGCGTTCGTACCGCCGGCCGGATCGCAACCACCGCCGTTGCCGTCGCTGAACACGATCTGGAACGGCTTGCGGCCAGCCGTGTCGCCGGGAGCGGCGAGGGCCGTGGTCGGCACGGTCGGCAGATCCACCGTGAAGTTGCCGATCTGGCCGGTGGTGCCGGCGCCGCCGCTCACCACGCAGGTGGCGTCGCTAACAGTACCGGTGAAACGGATCACGCCATTATCGGCGGAGGCGGAACCAGCGGCAGTGAGGCCGACAACAAAGGCAGCCGCGGCGGCAAGCTTGATGTGCTTCATGTATTACTCCTACATAGGGATTGAGTTAATGAATGCCGCACGTTGCGGCGGTTTTCGTCACCCTTGGGGGTGGAAGGTGACAAAAGGGTTTGGCATGCCCGGGGTGCGAAGCCGACCGATGTACGGCCAGCGCTTTCGGTTCGCGAGCCTGCTCTACATGGGAGGGCGGTGGATTTGCCACGCCATGGTTGGCGCGATTACCAGACTGTCCGGGTACACCACTCGCTTCGATGACAAAGCGAGCGAAGATGGATCATAGGTAGGCGGCTCGAAGAGCAGCCATAGTAGAACTCCAAAAAGGGCTGCACCTCTAGGCTCGTATCGTTCTTTTAAGAAGCGTCCGACACATGACTGTCCGTGCGCTCATGACACGAAAAAGTTTCGGCGTTGCTCGTCGAGATGCCCACAGGAGGTTGCCTTCTCCGCAATCGCCAAGCTTGAGGCCAATCAAGAGAGCAACTGCCACCCATCGATCCGCGCAGTGTTTTCTTGGACGGTCCTGGATCGGTCAACCGGAGAAGCCTTCTCGACTGAGGAAATCGAACAGCTCTACATCGTTGCGAATGCCCAGCTTTCGCAGCGCATCGCTTTTCTGCTTACTGATGGTGGTAATGCCGCGATTGAGCTTGATCGCGATTTCCTTGACGCGAAGCCCCTTGGCCAGAAGTCGAAGCACTTCCACTTCGCGCGGCGACAGCGGCTTCGAGGCGAGTGCGAAGGTCCTGCGCGAACTGGCTTCGACCGTCAACTTGCGTAGCGAAGCGGATATGTATGTTCCGCCCTTGTGGACCGTTTGAACGGCCAGGGGCAGCTCAGCCATGGAAGCGGCTTTGTCCAGCATGCCGCGAACGCCGGTAGTCATCACCATGCGAAGAATGTTGACGTTGCAGGACATGCTGAGCACCAACACCGGAAGATCGGGATAGTTGCGGCAGATGCGCTCGACCATGGCATAGCCGTCGGCATGCCGCGATCCTGGCATGGAGAGATCAGTTATCAAAACGTCGCATTCGTTCGTCGCCAGGAGTTCGAGCAGTTCGTCTACCGTCGCGGCCTCGGCGATCACCGAGCCGAAGCCGCTGTTTTCGATAGTGGCGCGCGCTCCTATCCGGACGACCGGGTGGTCGTCCGCAATGATGATGTTCAACATGGTCATATGCTTCGTCTTCGTAGATGCGACGAAGCATAGATTCAGTCAATGCGTGACTCATATAGCGGCGTGATCCGAAATTGACAAAAGCCCGCATTTGTCACGCCATTATCGGCATCCAAAGATGCTTTTAAGATTCGTCCTGCACCGTTGGAGAGGCGTATATGCCGCCATGGCACGACCTAGCGCCAGGCGATGAGCCAACCTGATTGCCGCGGGTGATCGCACATCGTCACACCGGGCATAGCTATGATTCGCTGCACCACGTCTGCATCTACAAAGAGGATCTCGCCATGACCATGCGTTCTACCGCCGTATTTCTCGCCATGTCGTTCGCTATCGCGAGCTCCGCCCAGGCCCAGACGGGCCTTGGTTACCTGACCAAGAAGCTGGATAACGCCGTCAAGAACTTCGACGCGGCAGACCGCAATCACGATGGGATGCTCAGCAAGGAAGAAGTGCAGAAGGGCAACGTTCCATTCGTCGCCAAGCATTTCGACAAGATCGATCGCGAACACCGCGGCCTGGTGTCGAAAGAGGACGTCGCCGAGTACATCAAGTCGCTGCAGCGCCCCGCATCGGCGAGCACGTCCGGCGGGAAACCGTGATCCTCGGAAGGCAGCCCCAGAGAACGTAGCGCCGACGTTGCCGAAGGACGGCATTGACGACAGGCGACAGCATCCGGCCGCGCTGGCCGGATGCTTGGAGGAAACTACTGCTCGGTGACCTTGAAGTCTTTTAGCAGCAGATCCAGCTTGGGTTTCATGCTGTCCTGCGTCTGCGTACCGGACATCGCATAGAAGGCCGAATACATCACAGCAGGTGGCGTCGCCCCACCAGCACTGACCGGCGCACCGATGCGCGTTTCCCCGTCCGCCGAATAAGCTGTGCCCTCATACGGGTGCCTGCGCTTGAGCATCTTTTCCCAATAGCTCTTCGAGTCGTCGTCCAGGCTCGCTGGTGGGGCCACGTTGCGCTCGATGTGCAGACGATCCGATTCCTGTGGGCTGGCGCTGAGCGAAATGGCGTTCACATCCCAGGTGACCTTCCCACGATCAGGCAGAAAGCCCATACCTAACGTCAACGTGCTTTCCGGCTCGATCTTCTGCAGTTGCGGCGTGAAGGAGAATGCCAACCGGCCCGAGCTGTAGCTGAAGCGCTGTTGGTAGTCCGCCTGAATGTGGAGATGCTTGATCGCTTCCGGTAGCAGGGCCGTGTTCTGCAGGTATTCCTTCCACTGTGCCAGTGAGCCCTCATAGCCGACGGAGACGTAATCCAGCAACGCGCGCATGTCGGCCATGTTGTCGTAGCTGTCATCGGCGGAGGCGAAGCGCATCAGGATCGCGTAGCCGTCAGGCACGGGTAGCGAATAGGTGACGATGCGGGTATTGGCAAACGGTAGCGTCCACACCCGAAGCTGCCAGCGTCGCTGCGAATGATCGACAAGCACCGAGTCGGTCGCCGGCTTGCCAAGTGACGTGATGCGTATCTGTTCGCTGCCGACCGGACGCGTGAAGATGCCCATCTTGCACAGCTGATCGCCCAGCACCACCGGATCGCCGTACAGCTTGCCAGCCGGCACCGTGTCCGGCCGCCGCAAATGCATGAGGAAGTTATGCCCGGAGACGCTCGCCTGGACGTAGCCGTTCGCGGCCAGCGACATTCGGTTGCCTTCCTTCTGGATCAGCCCCCAGTCGCCGGCACTGTTGCGCACGATCAGTGCGGGCAGGGTATTGAGCCACGAAGCCCCGTACAGAAGCTGATTGGATCCTTCACCTCGCGGGAAGAGCTTATCGGCCTCCGTGGCGAGGATCTCCTTCAGCTGGCTATCCACGTACCCATTGAAGATCGCCTGATAGCGCTGAAAGAAGTCCGGCATGCCTAGGGGCAACAAAAACTGGCCCTTGAGGCTGTTACTGAGGGTCGTGCTGAAAACGTCGAACCGGTACGGTGCCCGTTTGTCGATGACCGCCTGCTTCGGCGCATTCAGCACTTCTCCGATCCGCAGGGCGTAGTTGAGGTTTTCATTGGCGGATTTCATCAGCACCACGCCGATGACTTTGCCCTCCTTGTCCAGCAGCGGTCCGCCGCTATTGCCCGGCGAGGCGGCAGCCGAAAAGCGCATCCACTTCCAGGCGCCATCCTGCTGTTCGGGCGTGTCGGAGGTATACAGGCCGTCGCGAATCACCACGCCCGTGCCCAGCGCGTTGCCCACCGCGTAGACTTCCTGATTGAGTACCGGTTTGGTATTCAAATCCAGCGTTTCCTGACCCGGTGCGCCGGCGACGGTGAAGACGACGAAGTCCTTGCGTAGATCGAACTTTTCGATCTTGTCGATCACATAAATCTTGCCGTTGGCATCGCGCAGGGAAGGCGCTCCCCACAGGCTGTCCACGCCGGTCAGCAGCACGTGCCCCGCCGTAACGAATTGGTTGGGTCCGATGGCGAATGCCGTGCCGATCGAGTGGTACTTGTCGGTGCGCTCCTGATAAGGCAGCAGGTCCAGTGGCAACGGCTTCTCGTAGGTGAGCGGATCGTTGACTGGCTTAGCGGCCACCACTTCGTACGTAGCGGCCTGGATTTTCGGCAACAGGGCCGCATCCAGGCTGGCGGCCGATACCGGCCCCAGGGAAATCAGCCAGCACGCAAATGCGCCGGCCCAAATCCGGGCGAGTCCCTTGCCGCCCACCAACGAACGCATCGTTTTCCGCATACGTATCCCGCGCACGACATCCGCCGCCGGCACCCCCTCCGGGCGACCTGCTCGCGGTGGACTGGCGCGCATAGTGACACGGCCCTGCAGAAACTGCATGGCCAGAGGGCGGACTTCGCGGCAGGGCGGCGATGGCCGCCGGACGGAAACGAAACGGCGCCACCCGATCGGATGGCGCCGCCGCGGTACTGCTTACAGTTCGGCGCGGAATTCCACGCCGACCACGCGCGGGTCGTTGACGAACGCCGTGCGGTTATTGAAGTCGATCGCGCCGGTGATGACCTTCTTATTGGTCACGTTGCGGGCGTAGAAGGCGACCTCGCGCTTGCCGAAATCCCAGTTGTAGCCCAGGCGCAGGCCACCTTCGAGGAACGGCTTGCTCTGGAACTCCTTCGATTCGTACAGGAAGAAATTCACATCGCTGCGGTAATTCCAATCGGTGTAGACGAAGAACTCGCCGCTGTCGCCGTAGGGAATGCCATAGCGCGCAGTGAAGGTGCCGATCCACTTCGGCGCATTCGGCAACACGTTGCCGTTGACCAGCGCATTGCCGCTGGCATTGAGCGGGTCGAGCACGGTGCAGCCCGAACCGCAGGGCGCCACGGCCAGGGTCGGGTCCTTCAGTTCCGTGTGGTTGTAGCTGCCGCCGGCGGTCACGATGAAGTTCGGCGTGAGGTAGGCTTCCAGATCGAACTCGGCACCGTAGCCTTCGGTCTTCTTGGCGTTCAGCAGGCGCGTGACGTTGATGTCGCCACCCACCGCGGTCAACTGCTGGTTGTGCATGGTGTAGCTGTAGACGTCGGCATTGAAGCGCACGCGGTTGTCCATGCCGGTGCTCTTCAGGCCCAGTTCGTACGACGTGATCGTCTCCGGCTTCGCCTGCGAGATGAAGTCGGCGAACAGCACGCGGCCCTGCACGCTAGGCGCGCGGAAACCGTTGGCGACGCGGGCATACACGTTCACGTTCGGGTTGAGCGTCCAGGTCGCGGTCACATCGCCGCTCCAGCGCGAGTCGTGCGGCTCGGCGCCCAGCGACAGCGGGCCGCCGCCGATCGGCGAGAGCAGGCGGTCGACGCGGAAGGTGCGCGAGTCGTGCGAGTAGCGGGCACCGGCGCGCACGTCGACATCGTCGGTGATGTGGTAGTCGGCCGATCCGAACACCGCCCACGCATTGGTGCGCTGGGTCTGCTTGGCGTAGCCGTCGAGCGCGTGATTGTTGAGCGTCGCGTAGTCGTAGTTATTGATCGCGATGTCTTCGTGGAAATAGTAGGTGCCCACTTGCCAGTTCAGACGATCTTGCGGATTGCTCGCCAGGCGGAACTCCTGGGTGATCTGCCGATCATGCGGCAGCGCATCGGCGGTCTCGGACGGGAACGGCGTGACCGCGGACTGCTGGCTGGCATCGTGCGGAATGGCAATGCCGCCATCCACGTCGCCCAGGCTGTAGGTGGTGGCCTTCTCGAAGCCGGTGATCGAGGTGAAGGTGTAGTCGCCGAGCTTCCAGTTCAGGTGCAGGTTGCTGCCCCAGGTGAACAGATGCTGCTTGTTGCGGCCGTCCTGGTACACCTTGTCGCGGTCGAAGCCCGGCACGAAGCTGTTTTCGCCCAGCGGGATGGCATTGGCGCGATTGACCATGGCGCTGCCGTCGAGCCAGCGCGCATGCGTGTTGATCAGCGCATTGAAGTCGCCGTTCTCGTACAGCGCCTGCAGGCGAACGGCGCGGTCGTTGTAGCCGCCCAGGGCATCCTTCTTGCCTGTGTAGTCGTTGTCGATCCAGCCGTCACGATGCTGCGCCAGCGCCGACACGCGGCCGGACCAATGCGAGCTGAGCGCGCCGCCCAGCGCCGCCTCGGCATTGGCCGTGCCCAGCGTGCCGTAGGAGACACGGGCATAGCCGCTGGTTTCCTGGCTCGGCTTGCGGGACTCGAACTTGATCACGCCGGCGGGCGAATTGCGGCCGAACAGCGTGCCCTGCGGGCCGCGCAACACTTCCACCTGTTCCAGGTCGAACAGCGGGAAGCCCTTGAGGATCGGGTTCTCCTGCACGATGTCGTCGTACACCATCGACACCGGTTGCGAAGCATTGAGATCGAAGTCGCTGTTGCCCAGGCCGCGGATGTAGAAGCGCGGGAACTCGCGGCCGTACGAGGTTTCGGCATACACGCTCGGCGCGCGCGAGGCGAGCTGGAGCACGCCGTCGCCGGCCTGGCCGAAGGCTTCCAGCTTCTCGGACGGCAGCACCGTCATCGAGATCGGCACCTTCTGCAGGTTCTCGACGCGCTTCTCGGCGGTCACGGTCACGGCCTGCAGTTCGACCGGCTTTTTCTTGCCATTGGCGGACTGGCTGTCGGCGTCCTGCGCCTGCGCGGCGGCGGCCGACAGGGCGAGGGCAATGGATACGGCAAGCACGGCGAACCGCGACGGGTGGGCAACGGACATTGGGGATCCCCAGGAGTGATTGGCAACCGTAGGCAGTGCGCGCTATACGCCGGCGCATTGCTGTGACGCAATATTGTCATCCATGCGTGCTACCGGCGGGAAGTGCACCCGGCCGGACAACCTTGCCGGCGTCCTTACGAGCCCCCATCTAGAATGGACCTCCCGCCCGGCTCCGAGCGAGCCCAAGTCCATGTCCCTGCAAGCATTTCATCCAGCCGTCCGCCAGTGGTTCGAGCGCGCCTTCCCGGCGCCCACCGCGGCGCAGCTGGCCGCCTGGCCGTCCATTCGTGAAGGCCGCCACACCCTGGTGGCGGCCCCGACCGGCTCGGGCAAGACGCTGACGGCCTTCCTGGCCGCCATCGACGGCCTGGTGCGTGAAGGCCTGGCCCAGGGCGGCGTCCTGCCCGATGTCACGTCGGTGGTCTACGTGTCGCCGCTCAAGGCGCTGTCCAACGACATTCACATCAACCTCGAAGCCCCGCTGGAAGGCATCCGCGCCGAACTGGCGGCGATGGGCCTGCCGGACGTAGCCATCCGTACCGCCGTGCGCACCGGCGACACGCCGCAGGTGGAGCGCACGCTGATGCGGCGCCAGCCGCCGCACATCCTGGTGACCACGCCGGAGTCGCTGTACATCCTGCTGGGCTCCGCTTCCGGACGCGACATGCTCGGCGGGACACGGACGGTGATCGTGGATGAGATCCACGCGATGGCCTCGACCAAGCGCGGCTCGCACTTGGCCTTGTCGCTGGAACGCCTCGAAGCGCTATGCCAGCGGCGCTTGCTGCGGATCGGCCTGTCCGCGACGCAGAAGCCGATCGAGGAGGTGGCGCGGTTCCTGGTGGGGGAAGGCAACGACAATCTCGCTCTCACCCCCTCTCTCCTGCGGGGAGAGGGTTGGGGCGAGGGGAATCTACAGGGCGTAGAAGCGGGAACCTCAGAGCAGGCATCGCTGCGTAGAGCCCATCCCGCGAGCACCCGCCCCCCATCCGTCCCTTCGAGCCACCTTCCCCCCGGAGGGGAGAAGGAAACGCAGCGCTGCAACATCATCGACGTCGGTCACACCCGCGAACGCGACCTCGCCATCGAAGTCACGCCGGTACCGCTCGAAGCGGTGATGTCCAATGACGCCTGGGAACTGGTCTACAACCAGCTCGCTGTGCTGGCCCAGCAGCACCGCACGACGCTGGTCTTCGTCAACACCCGCCGCATGGCCGAACGCGTGGCGCGGCATCTGTCCGAACGTATGGGCAAGGAAGCCGTGGCCGCGCACCACGGCAGCCTTGCGCGCGAGCAGCGCCTGGATGCCGAGCAGCGCCTCAAGCGCGGCGAACTGAAGGTGCTGGTGGCCACCGCCTCGCTGGAGCTGGGCATCGACATCGGCGACGTCGACTTGGTCTGCCAGCTCAGCTCGCCACGCTCCATCGCCGCATTCCTGCAGCGCGCCGGCCGTTCCGGCCACGCCGTGAACGGCACGCCGAAAGCGCGCCTGTTTCCCACTTCGCGCGACGATCTGGTCGAATGCACCGCGCTGCTCGATTGCGTACGCCGTGGCGAGCTGGACACGCTGGTGATTCCGCCGCAGCCGCTGGACGTGCTTGCTCAGCAGATCGTCGCCGAGATCGCCTGCCAGGAATGGGATGAGGATGCGCTGTTCGCGCTGATGCGACGCGCATATCCCTACCGCGATCTGCGGCGCGAACAGTTCGACGCCATTGTGCGCATGCTCGCCGACGGCTTCACCATGCGCCGCGGCGCCCGTGCGGCCTATGTCCACCGCGACGCGGTACACAAGCAGCTGCGGGCGCGGCGGGGAGCACGACTCACCGCGGTCACCTCCGGCGGCGCCATTCCCGACACGGCCGACTACCTGGTGGTGCTGGAACCGCAGGCCACCGTCATCGGGAGCGTCCATGAGGACTTCGCGGTGGAAAGCCTCGCCGGCGACATCTTCCAGCTCGGCAACACCAGCTATCGCATCATCCGCGTGGAGCGCGACCGCCTGCGCGTCGAGGACGCCCACGGCGTGCCGCCGAGCATCCCGTTCTGGCTGGGCGAAGCGCCGGGACGGAGCGCCGAGCTGTCGTTCGGCGTGTCGCGCCTGCGCGAGCACATCGCGGCGCAACTGGATGAAGGCGGCATCGACGCGGCCCTCGCCTGGCTGAAAGGCACCCTCGGCCTCCCCGACGCCGCGGCGCAACAGCTGGCGGACTACCTGGCCAAGGCGAAAGCCGCGCTCGGTGTCCTGCCGACGCAGCACACGCTGGTGTTCGAGCGCTTCTTCGACGAATCCGGCGGCACCCAGCTGGTCATCCACACGCCCTGGGGCAGCCGGATCAACCGCGCCTGGGGCCTTGCGCTGCGCAAGCGCTTCTGCCGCCAGTTCAACTTCGAGTTGCAGGCGGCGGCGACCGAAGACGCCATCGTGCTGTCGCTGTCCACCAGCCACAGCTTCCCGTTGATCGAGGTCGCCCGCTACTTGCATTCCAACACCGCCGAGCACGTGCTCGTACAGGCCCTGCTGGACGCGCCGCTGTTTCCGGTGCGCTGGCGCTGGAACGCCACCACGTCGCTCGCGCTCCCGCGCTTCCAGGGCGGCCGCAAGGTGCCGCCGCAGATCCAGCGGATGAAGAGTGAGGATCTTCTCGCGACGGTGTTCCCCGACCAGGTCGCCTGCCTGGAGAACATCGTCGGCGAACGGCAGATCCCCGAGCACCCGCTGGTCGACCAGACGCTCTACGATTGCCTGCGCGAGGCGATGGACGTCGACGGCCTGCTGCACATCCTGCGCGGATTGGAGAGCGGCCGGATCGAGGTCGTCGCGCGGGATCTCACGGCCGCCAGTCCGCTCGCCGCCGAGGTGCTGACCGCCGCGCCGTACGCCTATCTCGACGACGCCCCGCTGGAAGAGCGCCGCACCCAGGCGGTGCAGACGCGCCGATGGAACGACGCCGACAGCGCGGACGACCTCGGCAAGCTCGATCCCGAAGCCATCGAGGCGGTGCGTGGCGAAGCCTGGCCGGAGGTACGCAGCGCCGACGAAATGCACGAGGCGCTCAGCGTGCTGGGCTTCGTCACGGCCGCAGAGGCGGCGGACAACGAGGGTTGGGAAGGCTGGCTGCAAACCCTGGCGGCAAACCGCCGCGCCACGGCGCTCGCGCTGCCAGCGCCTGCGGCCTGGCGCGTGTGGGTCGCCGCCGAGAAGTCGCCGCTATGGCGGGCGATCCATGCCGAGGCCTCCGCAACGCCGGCCGTGGAACCGCCTGCCGAATTCCTGGCGCAGGCTTGGACCCGCGAAGACGCCCTGCTGGAACTGGTACGCGGCCGCCTCGTCGGTCTCGGACCGGTAACCGTCACGCGCCTGGCCGAATCGCTGGCTGTCGAGCCGACCGACGTGGAGCTCGCGCTGATCCGGCTCCAGTCCGAAGGCTACGTGATGCAGGGCCAGTTCACGCCCGCAGCGACAGACACGGAGTGGTGCGAACGCCATCTGCTGGCGCGCATCCACCGCTACACCATCGGACGCCTGCGGCGCGAGATCGAGCCGGTGAGCCGCCGCGACTTCATGCGCTTCCTGTTCGACTGGCAGCATGCCGCGCCGGGGGCGCGCCTGAGCGGACCCGATGCGCTTCCCGCCGCACTCGTGCAGCTGGAAGGTTACGAAGCCGCTGCCGGCGCCTGGGAAGCCGAGCTGCTGCCCGCGCGCATCGACGACTACGCCATCACCTGGCTCGATGACCTTTGCCGCGCCGGACGCATCGGCTGGAACCGCCTGCGCGGCGCCACCGGCGGCAGCAGCCCTGTGCGCGCTACGCCGATCGTGCTGCTGCCCCGCAAGGAAGCGCCGATCTGGCGCGGCATCGCCGAAGCAAGCCAGCCACAGGAACTGCAACTGTCCTCGCGTGCCCAAGCCGTCGCCGACGCGCTGCGCGAACACGGTGCGCTGTTCTTCGACGAACTGATGAGCGTCGCGCATCTGCTGCGCACGGAGCTGGAGGACGCACTGGGCGAACTGGTCGCCGCCGGCCGCGTCACGGCCGACAGTTTCGCGGGCCTGCGCGCGCTGCTGCTTCCCGCGGCCAAGCGCGATGCGCATCGTCATCGGCGCCTGCGCCGCCACATGCTCAATGGCATCGAAGACGCAGGCCGCTGGTCGCTGGTGCGGCCGCCGCTGTCGCTGGATGGCAAGGACGGAAGCGCGCGCAGCGAAGCCGTGGAGCATGTCGCCCGCACCCTGCTGCGTCGTTACGGCGTCGTGTTCTGGAAGCTGCTGGAGCGCGAGGCCGCCTGGTTGCCCACCTGGCGTGAACTGCTGCGCGTCTACCACCGGCTGGAAGCGCGTGGCGAGATCCGCGGCGGGCGCTTCGTCGAGGGCCTGGTCGGCGAACAGTTTGCGCTGCCCGAGGCGATCGGCAAGCTGCGCCAAGTCCGCCAGCAGCCGAACGAGGGCCAGTTCGTCTGCCTGAGCGGCTGCGACCCGCTCAATCTGGTGGGCACCGTGCTCAGCGGCAACCGCCTGCCGGCCGTTATCGGCACGCGCGTGTTGTACGAGGATGGCGTCGCCGTGGCCGCGCTGGTGGCGAACAAGCCGCAATGGCTCGTGGACACCGACAGCGCGCAGCAACAGCGCTGGAAGAATGCGCTATTGCGCCGGGCGGAGCCCGACCGCGCGCTCGCGCGCGCCCTTTGATCTGCTACGACGTCGCCCAACCGGCCAGCAGGGAAGGCAGTTCGGCCATGTCCGAGAAAACATGCGCCACGCCCGCGCCGCGCAGCGCGGCTCCGCTGTCGTGGCCCGGTTGCCGCGGGCTATAGCCGAACACGGTGGCGCCGGCTGCGACACCGGCCGAGGCGCCGGTGACCGTGTCTTCGATCACCGCACAGCGGCGCGGATCCACGCCCAACGCGCTGGCGGCAGCGAGATAGACGTCCGGATGCGGCTTGCTGCGGGGCAGGTCCTGCCCGCTGAAGACGCGACCTTCGAAACAATCGAGGATGCCCACTTTTGCCAGCTGCATCCGAACTTTGTACAGATCCGCGCCGGACGCGACGGCCATGCGGCCCTCCAGCCGCGCATGCAGCTCGCGCACGGCCAGCGGTGCGCCGGGGATCGCCTCCAGCTCTTGCTCCAGTGCCAGGTTGCGCCGGCGGCGGAACGCCAGCAGCCACTCCTCGCTGAAAGGCTTGCCCGTGCGCGCCTCGATCAGCGCGGCCTCGTCCCGGACCGCTTTGCCCAGAAAGATGCGCATCGACTCCGCGGGCGTGACCGGCCAGCCCAGCTCGCCGAGCATCTCGGCCAGTACCCGGTTGGTGATGAGCTCGGAATCGACCAGCACGCCGTCGCAGTCGAACAGGACCGCATCAAAAGGAAAGGCAGCCATGGTCATGGAGCCGCGAAGTACCTGATGCGCTTCACTCGCTGAAATCGGCGATGTAGACCAACAGGCCGTCCCGAGCCCGGTACTCGCTGCGTCCGGTCAGCGCGATGCTCTGGCCGGCGCGGACGCCGTTAGGGAGGTCGATGGCAAAGGTCCCGTCGAACAGGATGTCGGCCGTGGCGGCGTCCCCTCCGTGCTCGCGGAAGGCGGTGATGAGCTGTCGCCGCGCCGAGAACAGATGCAGGGAGCTCTCCGCCAGGTGGCGCAGCTCGTCGGCGCCCTGGGTCCGCACGCTCAGCACGCCCTTGGTGTAGTTCTCGAACACCACCTCGCGGTGCATGGTCCGCAGCATGGCGGACACGTCCATGCGGTTGTAGGCAGCGAGGTAGTTGTCGACGAGAGCGCGCATGATCGGAGCCGGTATAGGAATCGGGGGGCGGTGACGGCGCGGCTAGCATAGCAATTCGCGGTTGACGCAGTCCTTTCCTTTTCCCGGAGCGCCGGTCCGCTCACTTCACGTTGTCGGTCTCTTCGATGAAGCGCGCCACATTGTCGTGCAGCTTCTTCAGCGAGTCCTCGTGGGCGTAGACCATGTGACCGGAGGGATACCAGTCGTACGAGATGTTCTTCTGGAGCGATTCCGGGATCGGCAGGTGATGCATCTCGTAGTCGGCGGCGAAGTAGGGCGTGGCCAGATCGTAGTAGCCGCCGTGCAGGGACACGCGGAGATTGGGGTTGGTCTTCATCGCCATCGCCAAGTCCGTCATGACGTTGGTCGACTGCTGCAAGGCCTCGCCACTGACGCCCGGCGCCTTGTGCGCGAAATCCCAATGGTCGATCGATGCAAATAACCGGTATTGCTGGCCATCGCCGTACTTCAGCTGCTTGCGCACGTAGTCGTTGAAGGCGGCGACATAGGCGGCGCTGATCGCCGAAGACTGCGGGTCGTACTCGGCGTCCTTGCTCAGCGGATCCAGCGACGGCCCGGAGAAGCGGCTGTCGAGGCGACCCGTGGTCACGCCGCCATCGCCTTGCAACTCATGCTCGAACATGCCGCCGGTGACGCGCAGGTCCGCCTTCAGCAGATAGGCCACCGGAAGGCCGGTGTACCGGTGCAGTTTCTCTGCGACCGCCTGCCGGTGCGTGGCGTCGAGGCGGCTGCCGGCCATCAGGGCCTGGGCGTAGTCGGTAAGGGCGAACTGCTCCACTTCGCGCAGGAACGGTTCCAGGGCGGCCGGCTGTTGCGGCAGGCGGCGGTGATAGAAAGCCGTTGCGGCGAACGTAGGCAGCGCAACGACGTATGGCAGGTCCACGCCCGGATTGAACTGCGGGCCGTCGATGCTGGTATCGAAGCTGAGGATCTGCGAGAGCAGGATCACGCCGTTGAGGTCGACGCTGGCCTCGTTCTCCAGGATGTTCGCCAGCACGGCCGAACGCGTGGTGCCGTAGCTTTCGCCGAACAGGTACTTAGGCGAATTCCAGCGGCCGTACTTGGAAAGGAACTGCGTGATGAACTGCGCGAAGGCGTGGCCATCGCCGTCGACGCTGTAGACCTCCTTGCGCCGGTCCTTCATTTGCTCCTCGCGCTTGCTCTTGTCCTCGTCTGCGGCTATCAGGCGGCTGAAGCCGGCGCCGGGTGCGTCGATGAAGACCAGGTCGGAAGCGTCGAGCAAGCTGTCATCGTTGTTCACCAGCGCGTACGGCGCGGCCGGCGTGTGGCTGTCGTCGGCGGTGACGACGCGGCGCGGCCCGAACGCGCCCATGTGCAACCACACGGTGGCCGAGCCCGGGCCGCCGTTGTAGATGAAGGTGATCGGCCGCTTGCCCGCATCGGCTCCCTTCTTGAAGTACGCCGCATAGAACATGCTGACCTGCGGCTCGCGTTCCTTGTCGCCGCTGCCGTGCAGCACCAGGGTGCCGGCCACGGCCTTGTAGTCGATATTCCGCCCGGCCACGCGCACCGAGCCGGAGGTCTCCGATGACGACGGCTGCGCCAGCGCCGCATCGGCCTTGCTGTCCTGGCCGGCGTCTTTCTTGTCCTGCTTGTCGGCGATGGCGGTGCCGGCGAACAGGAGGGCCGCCAGGGCGGCCGCCAACGGAAGCG
The DNA here is from genome assembly GCF_031954525.1 of Dyella sp. BiH032. Taxonomy (NCBI): domain Bacteria; kingdom Pseudomonadati; phylum Pseudomonadota; class Gammaproteobacteria; order Lysobacterales; family Rhodanobacteraceae; genus Dyella; species Dyella sp. BiH032. The sequence continues at coordinate 366,192 of NZ_CP134867.1, read as the reverse complement.
TGCGCATCGGGATTCCTTTGGGAGTGGTGCGGAACACCCGAGCTTAGGCAAAGGCCACGCGATCTTTCGCACGCCAGAAGTCATGGCTCTGGTACTGGAGACGCATCGCAGACCCATGTTGAGTCACACATTTCGCCGCCGTCCTATGCACCGCTTTGCGAAATCTTGACGCTCGTCCGGTACCATCCCTTGCGTTGACGTGTCTGCGTCGACCCGTGGATCCCTCGCAGGCCTCCCCGCCGCACTTAATTGGATCCGCCTCCATTTCGATTCGGGGTCGCCATGCGACCGCCCCTGCGCATCGCCCATGCGGTGCGTCCGTCCACGCGCCCAGGGAGAACCATATGCCGCTCCATCATCCTCATCGCTCCCACTTCGGCTGGTTCAAGCGCCCGCGTCAGGTACGCCTGGACGACATCACGATCGTGGACCAGCCCATGGTGCGCCGCGCCGTCGGCGCGGCGGCGCTGGGCAACGCGATGGAGTGGTTCGATTTCGGCGTGTACGGCTACATGGCGGTGACGCTCGGCAAGGTGTTCTTTCCCGAAGGCAACGCCACCGCGCAGTTGCTCGCCACCTTCGCCGCGTTCGCCGTGGCGTTTCTGGTGAGGCCGATAGGCGGCGTTGTGTTCGGCCCGCTGGGCGACCGTTACGGCCGCCAGAAGGTACTGGCGGCGACGATGATCCTGATGGCCGCGGGCACGCTCTCGATCGGCCTGATTCCCAGCTACGAGCGCATCGGCCTGTGGGCGCCGGGGCTGCTCCTGCTGGCGCGCCTGGTACAGGGCTTTTCCACCGGCGGCGAGTACGGCGGCGCGGCGACCTTCATCGCCGAGTACGCGCCGGACCGCCGGCGCGGCCTGCTGGGCAGCTGGCTGGAGTTCGGCACGCTCGGCGGCTACATCGCCGGCGCCGGCGCGGTCACGGTGCTCACCGCGACGCTCAGCGAGGCGCAGATGTTGTCCTGGGGATGGCGCGTGCCGTTCCTGATCGCCGGCCCGCTCGGCCTCGTCGGCCTGTATCTGCGCCTGAAGCTGGAGGAAACCCCGGCCTTCCAGGCCTATGCCGACGCATTGGACCAGCGCGAGCGCAACAAGCCCGCCGGCAGCCTGCGCGAACTGGTCGCCGTGCACTGGCGGCAATTGCTCAAATGCGTAGGGCTGGTGCTGGTCTTCAACGTGACCGACTACATGCTGCTGACCTATATGCCGAGCTATCTCACGGTGACGCTCGGCTATCCGGAGGCCAAGGGCCTGTTGCTGATCCTGCTGGTGATGGCCGTGATGATGCCGCTGAACGTCGCCGGTGGTTACCTCAGCGACCGGTTGGGCCGACGTCCCATGATCATGGGCGCCTGCGCTGCGCTGCTACTGCTGTCGGTGCCGTGCATGCTGCTGGTCGGCAGCGGGCGGGCGCCACTGGTGCTCATGGGCCTGTTCGCCCTGGGCGTCGCGCTCGCCTGCTTCACCAGTTCCATGCCGTCCACGTTGCCGGCGCTGTTCTACACGCCGGTGCGCTACAGCGCGCTGTCCATCGCCTTCAATGTGTCCGTATCGCTGTTCGGCGGTACCACGCCACTGGTGGCGGCGTGGCTGGTGGAGCGCACAGGCGACCCGCTGGTACCCGCTTATTACCTGATGGGCGCGGCTGCCATCGGCTTGTTCACCATGCTGTTCGTGCGCGAGACCGCCAACCTGCCCTTGCGTGGCTCGCCGCCGGCGGTGAGCACGAAACAGGAAGCCCGCGACCTGCTTGCCGCGAGCGAGCCGGTCACCGTCGACGCGGCCTTGCCGGGCAACGACCTGCCGGTCCAGGCATCGCCAGAGCAGGAGCCGGCCTGACGCGCCGGCGACGGCGTCAGCCCTGCGTCGCCAACGCGATCGCTGCCGCCGCCAGAACCACGCCAAACACGTTCAGGCGACTGAGCCTCTCACGGAAAACCAGTGTGCCCACCAGCGCGCCCAGCGCGACCACGCCGAGGTTCATGGCCGCGAAGACCAGCGACGGCCGGTCGGCGAGTGCCTGGTGCGCACGCACGTAGAACACGATGTTGCCGAAGTTCGCCAGGCCCAGCAGCAAGCCGGCGACTGCGTTGCGCACAGTGAAACGCGTCCTGCCCGCAAGGCGCCGCGCCAGCTGGATGGCGAACGCCACTACCAGCGCCAGCGCGAACATCGCCTGCAGCGACGCCGCGAACGGCGTGCCCGCCTGGGCGACGTGCTTGAACAGGATGTCGATGGCGGCGAAGCCGGCAAATACCGCCAGCGGCCAGAGCCAACCGGTCCCTTCTTCGCCCGTCTCCGCATCGCGGCGCCATACCATGCAGGCGAGGGCGACCAGTCCCAGCGCGATGCCCGCCAGCTTGGCTGCGCTCGCCGATTCGCCGAAGAGCAGGAATGCCGCCAGCAACGAGACCACCAGCGACAACCGTTGCGCCGCGTCGCTGCGCACGATGCCGGCATGCCGCACCGACGCACCCAGCGCCAGGAAGATCAGCGGCAAGAGCATGCCCAAGCCGACGAAACCGAGCCAGGGCGCGCCAGGCGCCGCCAACGATGTCAGCGATGGATGAAAGACCCAGGCGGTCAGGGCGCTGGTGGCCACGTAGTTCCAGGCGACCGCCTGGCCCACGTCGACGTCATAGCGGCGCGCCAGTTTCAGGAGCACGGAAACCAGCACACTGCAGCAGATGGCCAGAACGATGAAATGCATAGGATGGCGCGAGGGGAACCGATGCGCAGCTTAGCCGGCTCGCACGCGCTTCACTACGGAGCGCGTGCAACCTGCGCCGTCGCTGTGTCAGCCGCCGTGCGCGAACCTTTCCCGATAACGCGCGGGACTGACCTTCAAGGCGCGGCGAAAGTGGTGGCGCAGGGTATCCGCGCTGCCGAAGCCGCATTGGTCGGCGATCTGCTCCACCGCCAGATCGCTGCCTTCCAGCAGTTCCCGCGCGCGACCGAGGCGCTCGTGCACCAGCCACTGTTTCGGCGACCGGCCCGTCGCCTCTTCGAAGCGCCGCAGCAAGGTACGTTCGCTCATGCGTGCGCGTTCGGCCAGCATGCCCAGGGGAAGCGGCTCGGCGAGGTTGCGCCGCATCCATTCCAGCAGCTTGCCCAGCGCGGCGCCCTGTTCGGGCAGCGGCGAGGGGATGAACTGCGCCTGGCCACCATCGCGATGCGTCGGCACCACCGCACGGCGCGCGACCTGGTTGGCGATGCGCGGCCCGTAGTCGCGCCGAATCAGATGCAGCGACAGGTCGATCGCGGCGGCACTGCCGGCAGAAGTCATTACCTCGCCTTCGTCCACGTAGAGCACGTCCGGTGCCAGCCGGATGCGGGGATGGCGAGCGCGCAGCGCGTCCACGTAGCGCCAGTGCGTCGTCGCGGCGCGTCCATCCAGCAGTCCGGCCGCCGCCAGCACGAACACACCGGAACAGAACGACATCAGACGCGCGCCACGCCGGTGTGCCGCGCGCAGTGCGTCCAGCAGTGCCGGCGGTGGCGGGGCGTCCGCGCCGCGCCACCCCGGTACGATGATCGTGCCCGCGCGGGCCAGGCCTTCCAGCCCGCGATCGGCCTGCACACGCAACCCTCCCGCTGCCCGCATCGGGCCGTCATCCACCGCACAGGAGGCGAAGCGATACCACTCATCCACCTCGGGACGCGCGATGCCGAACATCTCCACGGCGATGCCGTACTCGAACGTGCACAGGCCGTCGTAGACCAGGGCGGCGACATGCCGATTGGCCGGGCCGGAAAACCCTCGTGGGCGCTTTGGCGGATTTTTCATGGTGACTGGCATTCTTGCCAATGTCGGCGAAGGCCGCCAGTGCCCACACTGGCGCCATCTTCACCACGGAGCATTACCCCATGAGCAGCGTCGTCCACCGCTTTCCCGCCGCGCCGAGCGCCCAGGCGCTCGCCCACTTCCAGGCCCGCCTGGGTTTCGAGACCGACTGCGCGGATGTCCATTACGCCACGCAGCATGAGACCAAGGACTTCGTTCTCCTCGACGTACGCATTCCCACGCTCTATGCCGCCGGCCACGTGCCCGGCGCGACCAACATGCCCACGCGTACGATCAGCGAACAGCGGCTTGCCGAATACCCGGCCGATACGCTGTTCGTCGTGTATTGCGCCGGCCCGCACTGCAATGGCGCCAACAAAGCCGCGGTGAAGCTCGCGCAGCTCGGCCGCCCGGTGAAGGAAATGATCGGCGGGCTCACGGGCTGGATCGACGAGGGCTTCGGCCTCGAGCGCAGCGCGTGACGACAGCGCCGGCGATCCGTCGCGCCACCGGCAGCGACCTCGCCGCGCTGCTGCCCTTGTGCGTCGAACACGCGACCTACGAACGCATCGGCCACGCGCTTGGCGACCGCGCGGACGCACTTGCCTCCGCACTCGACGCCGATCCTCCGTCGGTACGCGCCTGGATGGCGTGGATCGACGGTCAAGCCGTGGCCTACGCGACGGCGACGATCGACTTCTCCACGCTGGAAGCAGCGACCTTCCTGCACATGGATTGCCTCTACGTGCGCGAAGCGTGGCGCGGTCGCGGCGTCGGGTTGCGGCTGCTCGAAACGCTGCGGGCCTTCGCAGGCTCTTGCGGCTGCTCCGCCATGCAATGGCAGACGCCCGCGTGGAACGAGCAGGCGGCGCACTTCTACCGCAGGCTGGGCGCGGACGAAAAACCAAAGCAGCGCTTCACGTTAATGCTCGATCGCGGGTGAACTGGCGGCGCATCACGGACGTCATGCGCGGCCCGACTTGCGCGAGCCTTGCATGAAGGAAGTTACGAAACATTCCTATGTTCTTGCGATCGGTCCGCAAGGAGGATAGCCGGCCTCAGGGGGAAGTCCGGTTATGGGGGCGCCACCGGCAGCGCGCATACGCACTGCCGCCGTCTTCTACGTCCACGCCTAAGGAGTGTCGCGATGTCTTTGAAGCCGTACCTGCTCAGCCTTTCGATCGCCGCCGCCTTCACCGCTACCGGCGCGCATGCCGCCCGGTTCGACCACACGGCCGCTGCCGGCCTCGCCAAAGGGTTGGTCAAGCAACAAGCCACTGCCCTGCAGGCTGACGGCGACGATACGTTCGAAGCCACCGACGTGATCATCGACCCGGACGGCACCGAGCACGTGCGCATGCAGCGCAGCTATCGCGGGCTGCCGGTGATCGGCGGCGACGTCGTCGTGCACAGCAACAACGGCCGCTTCCGCGAAGCCAGCCTCACCCTGCGCGGACGCGGACGCCCGAGCCTGTCGCCCCGCGCCTCGGCGGATGAAGCGCTGCTCGCCGCGGGCAAGGATTTCAACGGCGAGATCGAGAGCATCGAAAGCCGCGGCCTGGTGATCTACGCGCGCGGCGACAAACCGGTGCTGGCCTATGAAGTGAACGTGCAGGGCGCGTCCGATGCCTTCGGTACGGCGAACATGCGCTATTTCGTTGATGCCACCAACGGCAAGGTGCTGGATCGCTGGAACCTGTTCCAGACCGCGGCCGCCAATGGCACGGGCAAGTCGCTGCTGGTGGGCAACGTCGGCATCGTGACGAACTCCGTCACCGGCGGCTATCAGCTGCTCGATCCCAGCCGCGGCAACGGTGCCGTCTACGACGCGAAGGACAAGAACGACACCTCGCGCAACCTGTCCGCCGCGACCTTGTTCACCGACACCGACAACGTGTGGGGCAACAATGCCGAGACCGACCGTGCCACCGTGGCGTCCGACATCGCGTACGGCGTGGCCAACACCTGGGATTACTACAAGAACGTGCACGGCCGTAACGGCATCTTCAACGACGGCAAGGGCGTGAAGAGCTATGCGCACGTGAAGATCTACGTCGGCACCGGCTACACCTCCAACAACGCGGCCTGGAACGGCAGCGCGATGGAGTACGGCGACGGCGGCACCACCTGGTTCCCGCTGGTCGGCGTCGACGTGGCCGGGCATGAAATGAGCCACGGCGTCACGCAGGCGACGGCGGGCCTGGCCTACTCCGGCGAGTCGGGCGGCTTGAACGAAGCCAACTCCGACATCTTCGGCACCATGGTCGAGTACTACGCCAATAACAGCGCCGACACGCCGGACTACCTGATCGGCGAGAAGCTCTACCGCAGCAATCCCAACGGCACCAGCGCGCTGCGCTACATGTTCAAGCCAAGCCTCGACGGCGCCTCGGCCGACTGCTGGAGCAGCTCGGTCGGCTCGCTCAACGTGCATTACAGCTCCGGCGTGGGCAACCACTTCTTCTACCTGCTGGCGGAAGGCGCGGTGGTGCCGGCCGGCTTCGGCGCGGGCACGGCGGCGAATCTCTCCGCGGCCAGCCTGGTCTGCAACGGCAACACCGCCGCGGGCGGCATCGGCCGCGACGCCGCGCAGAAGATCTGGTATCGCGCGCTGACGGTGTATATGACATCCAACACCAACTACGCCAGCGCCCGCACCGCCACGCTCAAGGCGGCGGCGGATCTCTACGGTACCGGTTCCACGCAGTACAACGGCGTGGCTTCCGCGTGGAGCGCGGTCAACGTCAACTGAGTTTGCGCAATGAAAAAGCCGGCCCGGGTTTCCCGGGCCGGCTTTTTTTGTGCCGCTTGTCCACACTGTTCGGCGTGTGCGCCTCGTAGGCTCAGGCCATCGCGATCAGCGCGCCTTGAGCAACGCCGCTTCGCGGGCGAGTTCCTCGATGCCGGCCCAGTCGCCCGCCTTCAGCTTGTCGGCCGGCGTCAGCCACGATCCGCCCACACAGACCACGTTCGGCAACGAGAGGAAATCCGGCGCGCTGGCCAGGCTGATCCCGCCGGTCGGGCAGAATCGAATCTGCGGCAGCGGGCTGGCCCATGCGCCCAGCAGCTTGTGGCCACCGGCCGGCACGGCCGGGAAGAACTTCAGGTGGCGATAGCCGCGCTCCAGCAAGCTCATCGCTTCGGAGGCCGTGGCCACGCCGGGCAACAACGGCAGCTCGCTGTCGTCCGCGGCCGCCAGCAATTTCGGCGACACGCCCGGCGATACGGCAAAGCGGGCGCCGGCCTGGCGCGCGTTCTCCAGATCCTGCGGCGTCAGCACCGTACCTACGCCAATAACCGCACCTTCCACCTCGGCGGCGATGGCGCGGATCGCTTCCAGCGCGGCCGGCGTACGCAGCGTGACTTCGATCGCGGGAATGCCGCCGGCCACCAGGGCACGGGCCATCGGCACGGCGGCTTTCGCGTCGTCGATGATCACCACCGGCACCACGGGCGCGAGGCGCAGGGTGGCTTCGACTTGCTGCTGCTTGGTTTCGATGCTGCTCATGGAAGGTCCTGGTACGGGAGAGAAGTCAAAGCACGCCGGCGCCGAGATCGGCCTCGACTGCCGCTTGGCGGAACAGGCCGAACAGCTCGCGGCCCATGCCGCTGTGGTGCGCGGAGAGATCGGCGGTGGCCGGCGCACGCGCAGCGAATTCGGCGGCATCGACCAGCACCTCGAGCGTGCCGTTGGTCGCATCGAGACGAATGACGTCGCCGTCGCGGATCTTGGCGATCGGCCCCTGCGCCTCGGCTTCGGGTGTCACATGGATGGCCGCCGGCACTCGGCCGGACGCACCGGACATGCGGCCGTCGGTCAACAGGGCGATGCGGTAGCCGCGATCCTGCAGCACGCCGAGCGTCGGGGTCAGCTTGTGCAGTTCCGGCATGCCCATGGCGCGGGGTCCCTGGAAGCGCACCACGGCGACGAAGTCGCGATTCAGCTCGCCGCGCTCGAACGCCTTGCGCACGTCGTCCTGGTCGTGGAATACCACGGCCGGGGCTTCGATCACCTGGCGATCTTCCGGCACGGACGACACCTTGATCACCGCGCGGCCGAGATTGCCGGACAGCATGCGCAGACCGCCATCCGCGCGGAACGGTTCGGCCGCGCCGCGCAGCACGCCGCGATTGCCGCTTTCCTTCGCCACCGGTTCCCAGCGCAGGGTGCCGTCCTCGCCCAGCACGGGCGTCTGCGCATAACCGTCCAGGCCGGTGCCGAACACGGTGCGCACGTCGCCGTGCAGCAGGCCCGCGCCCAGCAGCTGGTCGATGAGGAAGCCCATGCCGCCGGCTTCGTGGAACTGGTTCACGTCGGCGTAGCCGTTGGGATATACGCGCGCCAGCAACGGCACCACGGAGGACAGCGCGTCGAAGTCGTCCCAGCGCAGCTGGATACCGGCCGCGCGCGCGATCGCCACCAGATGCAGCAGGTGGTTGGTGGAACCACCGGTGGCATGCAGGCCGACCACGCCGTTGACGATGGCGCGCTCGTCGATGATGTAGCCGAGCGGCAGGTGCGCGTCGCCGTGTTCGCTCAATGCGGCTACGCGGCGTACCGCCTCCGCCGTAAGCGCATCGCGCAGCGGCGTGTCCGGTGCCACGAAGCTCGCACCCGGCAGATGCAGGCCCATGATCTCCATCAGCATCTGATTGGAATTGGCCGTGCCGTAGAAAGTGCAAGTGCCCGGGGCGTGATACGCCGCGGCTTCCGCCTCGAGCAGCTCGGCGCGGGTGGCCTTGCCTTCGGCGTAGGCCTGGCGAACCTTGGACTTCTGCTCGTTGGTGATGCCGCTGGGCATCGGGCCGCCGGGCACGAAGATGCCGGGCAGGTGGCCGAAGCTCAACGCGCCGATCAGCAGCCCGGGAACGATCTTGTCGCAGATGCCCAGGTACAGGACGCCATCGAACATGTCGTGCGAGAGCGACACGGCGGTGGCCATGGCGATCAGGTCGCGCGAGAACAATGACAGCTCCATGCCGGCGCGCCCCTGGGTCACACCGTCGCACATCGCCGGTACGCCGCCGGCGACCTGCGCGGTGACGCCGGCCTGGCGCGCGACCTCGCGGATCAGCGAGGGATAGCGCTCGTACGGCTGATGCGCCGACAGCATGTCGTTGTAGGACGTGACGATGCCGAGGTTCGGCGTATGGCCTTCCCGCAGCATGGCTTTGTCATGCGGAGCACAAGCGGCGAAACCGTGGGCAAGGTTTCCGCAGGAAAGACGTTCGCGGTGCGTGCCCGCGGCGCCGGCGGCATCGATCCGCGCCAGGTAGGCGGCGCGCGTGTCGCGGCTGCGCTGGCGCAGGCGTTCGGTGACTTCGGCGATGACGGGGTGCAATGCAATGCTCATGCTTCAATTCCGCAAAAAAGGGGAGAAGCGGGAAACGGGCGTTGAGGGCCGCCCGTCTCCCGCTCCTGGCGTCCGGTGCTCAGGGGCACCAGTACACGGCGACCGGTACGTCCGTCTGCGTCAGCACGCTGCGTACCGGGTAATCCCTGCCCGCGCCGAGGCCGAGCCGCGCATCGGCCAACAGCTGGCGCTTGGGCTCGCCTTCGATATGCAGGTACAGCGCCTGCGTATCGAGCAGAGCGGGCAAAGTGAAGGTGATCCGCGGCTCCCCGGCCCCGGCGGCGCGCATCGGCAGCACGCGCGCCGTGCCTTTCAGATCCAAGGCTTCGGCGAGGCGATCGCCGCCGGGAAAGAACGAGGCGGTATGCCCATCCGTTCCCATGCCCAGAACCACGGCATCGAAGGGATACGGCAAGGCCGCCACGCGCGCCCGCACCGCGGTCATGCCGGCTTCCGGCGTGGGCGCGTCGGCGTAGAGCGGTACGAAGTGCGCCGCGGAGGCGGCGTGCTGCAACAGCTCGGCCTTCACCATGCGCGCATTGGAACGCTCATGCATTTCCGGCACCCACCGTTCGTCGACCAGTACGACCTGCACCTTCGACCAATCCAGCTCCGCACGGGAAAGCTGGCGGAAGAAATGCACCGGTGTGCTCCCGCCGGAAACGGCGATCAGCCCCTGGCCGCGCGTGGCGATGGCGGCGCGCAGGCGCTCGGCGATGCGTTCGGCCAGTGCGCGCGCCAGCGCGTGGCAATCGGTGAAGCTGTGCGTGGTGACGTCGACGTGGTCAGGCATGGCAAGAAAGTTGAGCGAAGAATGCAGAGACGCCGTCGGAGGCATCGAGTATGGCGATCGGCGCGCGACGCGGCAGTGAAACGGACAGCCGCGGCCTCGCGCGGAACATCACTCGCTGTCCTCGTTCCAGGTACGGCCATCGCGCTCGATCAGCGCCACGGCAGCGCTAGGCCCCCAGGTGCCGGCGGTGTACGGCCGCGGCGATTCGCCGCTGGACGCCCAGGCTGCCAGGATCGGATCGGCCCAGCGCCACGCTGCTTCCACTTCGTCGCGGCGCATGAACAAGGTGGGGTTGCCTCGCACGACGTCAAGCAGCAGGCGCTCGTACGCATCGGGCTGCTGCACGCCGAAGGCTTCGGCGAACGTCATGTCCAGCGGCACGTGACGCAGGCGCAGGCCGCCGGGCCCGGGGTGCTTGATGGTCAGCCACAGCTTCACGCCTTCGTCCGGCTGCAGGCGCAGCACCAGGCGGTTGTGCACCAGCGGGCCGGCCGAAGCATCGAAGATGGAGTGCGGCACGGACTTGAACGCCACCACGATCTCGGACACTCGTGCAGGCAGGCGCTTGCCGGTACGCAGGTAGAACGGCACGCCAGCCCAACGCCAGTTCTCGATCTCCGTCTTCAGCGCGACGAAGGTTTCGGTGTTGGATTTCTTTCCGTCGAGCTCTTCCTGGTAGCCGGGCACGCTCTGCCCTTCCGCGGCGCCGGCGCGATACTGGCCGCGCACGGTCAGCTGCGCAGCATTGGCTTCGTCGATCGGCCTGAGCGCGCGCAACACCTTGAGCTTCTCGTCACGCACCGCGTCCGGCGACAGCGACGCAGGCGGCTCCATCGCCACCATGCAGAGCAGCTGCAGGATGTGGTTCTGCACCATGTCGCGCAGCGCGCCGGCGCGGTCGTAGTACGCGCCGCGGCGGCCGACACCCAGGGTTTCGGCCACGGTAATCTGCACGTGGTCGATGTGTCCGGCGTTCCACAGCGGCTCGAACAAGGCATTGCCGAAGCGCAGCGCCAGCAGGTTCTGCACCGTCTCCTTGCCCAGGTAATGGTCGATGCGGAAGGTCTGCGATTCGTCGAAGACGCGGCCCACGGCGTCGTTGATCTGGTTGGCGCTGGCCAGGTCGCGGCCGATCGGCTTTTCCAGCACCACGCGCGACTTGCCGCGGTTAAGGCCGTAGTGACCCAGGCGGTTGCAGATGTCGACGAACAGTTCCGGCGACGTCGACAGATAGAACACGCGCACGTGGTCCGGCTGCTCGCCCATCATCGCGGCGAACGCGTCCCAGCCTTCGTCCTTGCGCGCATCCAGGGGCCGGTAGCCGACCTGGCGCAGGAATTCGTCCACCTTGTCCTTGGCACCGCGGGCCTCGATCAGCGCGGTGCGCAGGCTGGCGCGATAACCTTCGTCGTCCAGCGCCTCGCGGGCGATGCCGATGATGCGACTGCTGGCCGGGATCTGGCCGTCGAGAAAACGGTGGAACAGAGCGGGCAGGAGCTTGCGCAGGGCGAGGTCGCCCGTGCCGCCGAAAATCACCAGGTCGAACGGCTCGACCAGGGGAGCAGAAACCGTCACTTCGATCACCTCGGGGTGTGGCGTGAGGGGAGGCCAGGGAGGAATCCTAGCCGGTCGGTGCATCCTAACGTACCAGTGAAATACCAGACAACACCACTTCGCGGGAACGCCTGTCCCACGGCGCTCCCGGCCCTTTGGGTGGCGAACTGGTAACCCCGCCAGGGCCCTGTTTTAACCGGTGCTTGTGGAATTGGTATGGTCATTGGTATGTTGGCCGCCATGGAAACCGCATTGGTCAACGAATACTTCCGCCTCAGCCGCGACGCCGCCACGCACCAGCCGCTGGCCTACCTGCGGCTGCGCCGCGCCATCCGCAACGTGGTGGAACACCGCGACATTGAACCCGGACAGGCGCTGCCAAGCGAGCGCGACCTTTCGCGGGCACTCAGCCTCTCGCGCGTCACCGTGCGCAAAGCCATCGCCGGGCTCGTCGAGGAAGGCATTCTCACGCAGCGCCATGGCGCCGGCACCTTCGTCGCGGAACGCATCATCAAGCCGATGTCGCGCCTCACGAGCTTCACCGAGGACTTGCGTGCGCGCGGCTTGAATCCGCGCTCGGAGTTCTTCGAGCGCAGCATCGGCGAGGTGACGCCGGAAGAGTCGATGGCGATGAATTTGTCGCCCGGCGTGCAGGTCGCCCGCCTTCATCGCGTGCGCTATGCGCGAGAAGAACCGCTGGCGATCGAGCGTTCGGTAGTGCCAGCCAGCATCCTGCCCGACCCGCTGATCGTGCACGATTCGCTCTATGAAGTACTGGAAAACCTGGGCTGCCGTCCCCGCCGCGCCTTGCAGCGCCTGCGCGCGGTTTCGCTAGGCGCCCAGCAGGCACGGCTACTGCACGTACCCACCGGCAGCGCCGGTCTCAACATCGAGCGCCGCAGCTTTCTCGACGACGGGCGCGTGGTGGAGTTCACGGTGTCGTGGTATCGGGGCGATATCTACGACTTCGTGGCGGAGTTGCATACGGACTGATCGCTGCACTCTCGGCGCAGGGCGAAAAAAAATCGCCGGCAAGGCCGGCGACTGCGGAAGAAGGCGCCGGCCACTGCCGGCGCCCGTCGTTCTTACATCGAGAAGTCGTAGCGTACGCCGAACTGGAAGTAGCGCGGCGTCTGGAACGCCACCGGGCGCAGGTAATTCACGCTGCGCACCGGCAGGCCGGTGGTCTTGCTGATCGAGCTCTCGCCCACTTCGATCACCGCGACTTCCTTCTTCTTCGAGAACAGGTTGAACACGTTGGCGGTGAACGCCAGCGGCTGGTTGGCGCCGGCCCAGGTCGGCCGGTATTCCATGTTCAGGTCCATGGTCCAGGTCCAGGGCAGGCGGCCCTTGGAACCGCGCGGGCTGGGCTGGAAGTTGCACTCGAAGTACGAAGCGCCGTACTGAATCGCGTCGACCGGATCGAAGCCGATGCAATTCTTCGGGCGACCCGACGCCACCGCGAGGTTGGCGCCGAACAGCCACTCGTTGGTGGCCTGGAAGTAGCCATACGCCTTGAGCTGATGCGTGCGGTCGTTCGGCAGCGGGCCGTTGGTGAACTGCATGATCTCCGGCGCGTCCCAGTCCTGCGTCACCGACGGATCGAGCTGGCCGATGTCGGACTTGAGCTGGCCTTCCGAGTTGCCGTAGCTGCGTGAGAAGGTGTAGTCCACGCGGCCGTACCACTGGTTGCTGAACTGGTGTTCCAGGTAGAGGTCCAGCGAGTAGTACTTGCGCTTCAAGTCAGGGAACGCGACGCCCTCCGGCGACGTGAAATCCTCCTTCGTCAGCCTGAATGGCACGAAGTTACCCTGACCGTTGACGTCGACCATGAAGGTGTTGCTCTGGCCGGGGTTGAACAGATAGCAACCCGCGATGCTGGCGTTGCTGATGTCGATGTTGTTGCGCGCGGCGTACTTCTCGAACGGACGCGAATCGCAGAAGTCGTCGATCGAGCTCTTCAGCTTGCGCAAGGTCGCCTTGGCGCCGAAGGTCCAGTCGTTGCCCAGGCTCTTGTCGAAACCGAGGATGTACTCGTCCTGGTAGTAAGCCTTGATGTTCTGCGCCGCCACGCTGCGTGGATCCGGCGTGGTGCCGTCTTCGCCATTGAGATACCCGCGCGAGCCCAGCTGGGTCAGGCCGGTCGGCTCGCCGTTCGGCGCCACGCCGGTGTAGGTGTAGTACTCGCTGTAGTACGTCGACGCCGAGGCGCCGCGGATCGCCACGTTCGACGGAATCGCCAGGTGGTAGCGGCCCGCATTGGCGTAGACCTTGAAGCTGGAATCGCCGAACACGTCCCAGGTCACGCCCAGGCGCGGCGCCAGCTGGTGACGCTGCTTGACGTAGACGTCGCCCGCACCGTTGAGATTCTTGAACTGCTCATTGCGCAGGCCCAGGTAGATCAGCCAGCGGTCGGTCGCCTGCCAGCGGTCTTCGATGAACTGCGCTTCCTGCTCCACCTTGACGCTTGCGCCAGTCTGGAACAAGCGCTTCTCGACCACGTAGTCGGTGCCCGGCGGGGGCACGATGTCCGGACGGCCAGTGACCGGACCGGCGTCGCGGTAGACCCAGCGATAACCGCCTTCGTAGACGTTACCGGCGAAGGACTCGAGCGTCTGGTTGTCCACGCCCGCGCGCAGATCGTGCGAACCCAGGCGGTACTCCACGTCCAGACGCCAGCCGTGCGTCTTGTCCTGCGCGCCCTTGCCGAGCACGGTACCGTTGACGAGACCGCAGCCGATGATCGTGCTGGGCGGCGCGTTACGGTTGTCCAGCACCCACGGGCAGTTCGGATTGGATGCATACGACAGATCGCGCACGTGCTCGGTCTTGCTGCGGCCGTACAGCGCGTTCACCGTCAGGTTGTCGGTGATGTAGCCGGTGTACTTGCCGATGTACACGTCGCCGCCCGGCTGCGAACCCGGGCCGGAGTCGAAGTTCTTCGTCTTGTCCGAACCCAGGTAGCGCGTGGCCTGGAACGTGTTGTAGTCGTACGCGTAGACCTGCTTGGTCGTGTTGTTCTTGTCCGATAGGCCGGTCAGTTCGAGCAGGTGGTTGTCGGTGATGTTCCAGTCGATCTTGGCCAGCCACTTGGTGGCCTTGCTGTCCTCGTTCGTGCGCTGCGGCGTGGTGACCGGCAACACGTTGTGGCCGCTGGAACTGGTGAAGTCGCCCGCAGCGTAGAGGAACAGCTTGTCCTTGATCAGCGGACCGCTCACGTAGCCGGTGTACTGCACGGACGAGAACTTGCTGTCACCGTTGTACTGGTACAGCGTGCCATTGGTGCGATAGATGCTGCGCGGCGAATCGCGGAAGTACTGCGGGATGACGTACATGCCCACGCCACCCTTCCAGGTATTGCCGCCACGCTTGGTGACCACGTTGATCACGCCGCCGGTGGAGCGGCCGTATTCGGCGCCATAGCCGCCGGTGTAGATCTGCTGCTGGTCGATGGCGTCATACGGCAAGCTGGTGAAGCCCAGGCCGGTAAGCGCGTTCGTCACCGCATAGCCGTTGATGTAGTACTGGTTTTCCGAAGCCGACGCGCCGCCGAAGGAGGCCACATTGCCGTAGCGCGAGTCGCCGGACACCACGCCAGGCGCCAGCAGCGCCGCCGCGGTGACATTGCGCGCCAACGGCAGCTTCTGCAGCTGCTCGGAGGTGAGCACGGTGCGCGAGTCGACGGAGGACACATCGATCGCCGGTAGTGCGTTGCCGACGACCTGGATGCCTTCCAGCGTCTGCGCGTTGCCCGCGGAAGAGGCCACGGCGCCGGCGAATGAAACGTCCACACCCGAGCCCAGCGCAACTTGTACGTTGTCGCGGCTTTCCAGCGTCTTGCCGTCCTTCTGCAAGGTCACCTTGTAGCGGCCGACCGGCAGCGAGCCGGCGCGGTAGCGGCCATCGGCGTCCACCGCGATGTCTCGCGCAAAGCCGGTGTCGAGGTTTTCGATGTGGATGCTGCTACCGGCTTCGGCGGTGCGGCCGAAGATCACGCCCGATGCATTGGACTGCGCCATGGCCGTGCCGGCGAGGCCCATGGCCAGGGCGGCGGCGAGCGCGGTACGGCGGCACGCGACCGCATAGCGTGGATGACGGAACGTCTGCATTGCTGATCTCCCCGAGAAATCCAAAAAGGACGGGCGAAAACGTCGCCCCAAAGCGGCGTGGGAAATCGCGGCAGACTCTTAGAAAGCGGGTCTGCGAAAGTCGCGGGACGACCCCTCGTCCGGCAGACTTCGCAACTTCTCACGGGTCGCATGCCGACCTTAGAGGCGGGTCGGAACGAGAGTCAACAAAAAGTTAAGACTTTTTCCTATGCCGAAGCTTTTGGTCCCTGGGCGCGCAATTCGTTGATTTTCAGTGGTATGCGCAGATTCCCCCGGCGAGAAAAAGCGTGAATGCAAGCTTAACGACACCTTGGCGCAAGCTTTGCGCAAAAAAATGCCGCCGGAGTGCTTCCGGCGGCCATAGGGGAGATCGCGCCGGGTCGGCCCCGGCGCTGGTTTCTTGTTTACAGCGAGAAGTCGTAGCGGGCGCCCAGACGGACCGTGCGTGGCGCGCTGTAGCTCAGGATGCGCCCGTAGGTACCGCTGACCGCGCCGCTGCCCAGCTGATAGGTCTCCACGCGGTTCTGTGCCTTCTGCTGGTTGAACACGTTGAAGATGTCCATCGAGAAGGCCAGCTTGTGGTCGGCCCAGGCCGGCCGCCATTCGCTGCTCAGGTTCAGCGTGTAAGTCCACGGCATATTGCCCTGGCTGCCGCGTGGCGCGACCTGGCCTTTGCAGTAGAAGTACGACGAGCCGTACTGATAGGGGTCCGTCGGCGGGATGCCCAGGCAGTTCTTCGGGCGGCCCGAGGCGACCAGCAGGCTGCTGCCAATCAGCCATTCCGGCGTGATCTGGTAGAAGCCGTAGGCCTTCAACTGGTGGCGGCGATCGTTCGGCAGGTTGCCGCTGGAGCCGATCATCAGTTCCGGGAAGTCCCAGGCCTGGGTCACGGACGGATCCTGCTGGCCGATGTCAGACAGGAGCAGGCCTTCGGAATTGCCAAAGTTGTGCGACCACACGTACTCGACCTTGCCGTACCACTTCTGATCGAACTGGTGCTCGAGGTAGAGGTTCAACGCGAGGTACTTGCGCTTCAGATCCGGATAGCCGAGCTCTTCCTTCGAAAGCGTCACGTTCTTGAGCGTGCCCAGACCGTCGTGATCGATGGTGAACGTCGCGCCGCGACCCGGATTGAACAGCAAGCAGGGCGCGCCGTTGGTCTCCCACTCGGTGAAGGCCGGATTGGTGATCGGCGTGCCGGCGGCGGCTTCATGCGCGAGGAACGGGCGGGCATCGCAGAAGTCGTCGATGATGCTCTTCAGATTGCGGTAGATCGCCTTGGCGCCCACCGTGTAGTTCGGCGCGATCTCCTTGTCGAAGCCCAGGATGTATTCGTCCTGG
This sequence comes from Dyella sp. BiH032, assembly GCF_031954525.1. Taxonomy (NCBI): domain Bacteria; kingdom Pseudomonadati; phylum Pseudomonadota; class Gammaproteobacteria; order Lysobacterales; family Rhodanobacteraceae; genus Dyella; species Dyella sp. BiH032. The sequence goes on along the minus strand of NZ_CP134867.1, from coordinate 349,255 downwards.
TAGTACGCGCTGATGCCCTTCTTGGCCAGTGTCACCGGATTCGGCGCCTGGCCGTTGGCGCCGTTGGCGAAGAACACGGAGCTGATGGGCGTCGGGTTGATCGGCGCATTCGTCACCGGATCCACGCCGGTGTAGACGAAGTACTGATTCTCGAAGCGCTGCGGGCCGGCGCCGCGAATGGCCACGTTCGAGGGCACGGCCAGGTGGTAGCGGCCAGCGTTGGCGTAGATCTTGAAGCTGGAATCGCCATTGACGTCCCAGGTCAGACCCAGGCGCGGAGCGAGCTGGTGGCGCTGCTTCAGGAACACCACGCCGTCGGTGTTGAAGTTCTTGAACTGCTCGTTACGCAGGCCGAGGTAGGCAAGCCAGCGATCATTGATCTGCCAGTGGTCTTCGATGTACTGCGCTTGCTGCTCCACCTTCACCTTGCCCGCGGCGCTGAAGATGGTGCGCTGGGCGACTTCGGTCGCGCCCGGCGGGATGTTCATGCCCGGCACGGTGGAGAAGTCGTCGGTTGCATCGAAGTAGGTCCACAACGCGCCGCCCTGCGTGGCACGGCCGGAGAAGGACTCCAGTGTCTGGTTGTCCAGACCGCCGCGCAGCGTGTGCGAGCCGAGGTGATATTCCACATCGAAGCGCCAGGCGTGGGTCTTGTCGTTCGCGCCCGGCACCAGCAGGTTGCCGCCGACCGGCGCGCAGCTGATGCGGCTGGGGTTGCTGCGGTTGTCCGTAATGTTCGGGCACACGCCACCGGAAGCGCCGGCCACGCTATCGACATGGTCCGCGGTGCTGCGGCCATACAGCGCGTTGATCGTCAGGCTGTCGGTGATGTAGCCAGTGTACTTGCCCACATAGAGCTGGCCGCCCGGCGTGGAGTTGGCTACACCGGTGTTCTTCTGGTGTTCCGTGCCCCTGAGCGTGCCCTGCAGGCCAGTGTTGTAGTTGTAGTTGTAGATCACCGTGTCCTGGATGGAATCTTCACCAATGCCGGTGAATTCCAGGATGTGGTTGTCGGTGATGTTCCAGTCCACCTTGGCCATCCAACGCGTGATCTTGTTGCTGTCGTCCTTGGTCTTGGTGCTGGCGCCGGTGGTGCCGTTGTTGGTGCCGTACTGCACGCGGCCGGTGTTCTTGATGAACTCGCCGGTGCCGTAGAAGAACAGCTTGTCCTTGATCAGCGGACCGCCGACGTACGCGCCGACCTGGGTCTGGGTCAGCTTGTCGTTCGGACGGAACAGCACCTTGCCGTCGGTGACGCGGTGGCTGCCGACGGGGTAGTAGATGTAACGCTGGGTGGCGGCCAGCTTGGCCGGGCTCCACAGCACTTCAGCGCCGGCCTTCCAGGTGTTGGTGCCGCGCTTGGTGATGATGTTCACCACGCCGCCGGTGGAACGACCGTACTCGGCGCCGTAGCCGCCGGTGAACACCTGTTCCTGGTCGATCGCGTCGAACGGCAGGCTGGTGAAGCCCAGGCCGGTGAGCGGGTTGGTGACCGGGAAACCATTGATGTAGTACTGGTTCTCGGCGGCGGAGGAGCCGCCCATCGAGATGGCGTTGCCGTAGCGGCTGTCGCCGCCGGTGGTGCCGGGCGCCAGCAGCGCGGCCGCATTGACGTTATTGAGGATCGGCAGCTTCTGCAGCTGCTCGGAGGTCAGTACGGTACGCGAGTCGACCGAGGACACGTCGATCGCCGGCAGCGCATTGGCCACGACCTGGATGCCTTCGAGATTCTTGGCGCCGGTCGCCGCGGTGGCTGCGTTGAAAGAAATTTCGGTACCGGTGCTGACCACCACCTGCACGTTGTCGCGCGTGTTGATGGTCTGGCCGTTCTTCTGCAGGCTCACCCGATAGCGGCCGACCGGCAGCGAAGCAGCGCGATAGCGGCCGCTCGAATCCAACGCGATGTCGCGGGTCAGGCCCGTATCGACGTTCTCGATGTGGACGGTGGCACCGGCCTCGTCAGCGCGGCCGAAGATAGTGCCCGACGCGTTCGACTGAGCCATCGCCACCCCGGCAAGGCTCATGCTCAACGCAGCGGCGATGGCAGTCCGACGCCACAGCGGCGCGCGACCAGCGTGCTGGAACTTGATCATCTGTGTTCTCCCCAAAAAGGCCTTCAGGCCGACAGGCGCATCGCGCGCCGAAGATCGAATCGCAAGAACGCGGAAGGCTTCCCCAAGCCCGTACTCTTACCGCAAGTTTCAGCGATTCGCGGCCGAACTTAAGCGCGCGCCGATGCGTCGTCAACAGATTTTTTACGACGTGAAGACGGACAGATATCGTCTGTGGAAACAGTAGCTTAGGCAGCAAAACAGGAGCTTGCGCGAAGCTGTCGAATAACTGTAACGAACCTTACGAGCGGACGTCTGAACGTCTGTTTATGTCGTTATTTCCTGCGTTTTCAACCGTCCCGTGAACAATGCTCGGCGCTCGACCGCCTTCATTCTTTACCGTGGCGTAGCCGCCACGAGCTGTCTTGATGAAGCCCTTCTGCATGGGAGCGGTCATCGATCCAGGGCGTCACTGCGCAACCCTTTCGATAACTAGCGAGCGGTCTTGGGCCGATGTCGAGCGGCTGCCGCATGTCGCCGCACCCTTCGTTCGCGATCAGACGATGTCCCATCCAAGCCCGCTGCTTTTGCATACGCGATGGCAGGGATGTCTAGATGAACCATCCTCGCCTTCGATCGGCGAGGATGGCCTGGACAGATGTATCAGGTCCCGTGATCAACCCAGCTCATGGTCTGGGCCACGCCGCGATTCAGCTGATAGCCGTCTTCATGCTTGAAAGGTTTCTTCGGCTGGGCTGCGCCGAGGCCATCGCATTGGGCCAGACAACCCGCGTATTCATGATCGCAGATAGCCTGCTGCGCCGGATTGCCCGGGCCCTGGCTAAGGCAGCTCAAATAATTCCGCATGCAGGCGTTGCAGTCGTACTCGGCGGACGCCTGACCAGAAAATGCACTGGCCAATACGGAGAAACATATGGAGGCTGAAACGGCGAGGTATCTCATGGCAAACACTCCTTGTGATGAATGTGGCAACTCAGTACCGCGCCCGGATACGTATATCCGGACCATGGGATGGTAAGCGCGCGGCAAATCGCGATCGTTAAACCCCATCATGTCGAAGCGGCCAGGATCGATGGCAACACGACTTTCCACCGGGATGGCCATCAGCTATGCCCCCGCGCTCGAACATCGCATTTCTCGGGCATCCCGAAGTGCCTCGCGCGACTCGCTGGAATTACACAGCACTGCATAAAGACCGCACCGTTCGAGCGTGAATCAACGCGCCGCGCAGCGTTCCGCATTGCCAGTGCAAAGCCCTCCACGTTAAAGTTGCGTTCGTTCGGGTGTCCCACCGCCGTCAGGCCAAGGGATGAAACGGGAAGCCGGTGCGCCTTCAGGCAAGGCCGGCGCTGCCCCCGCAACGGTAAGCGAGCGTTCCAACCGCGGTGACGCGCCACTGTGCCTTCGGGCATGGGAAGGCCACCGGGGATCGCGCGGTCCACGCGCACTCGCCAGCCCGGAGACCGGCCCGAATATCTACCTGGTGGCTCGCGGAGGGCGAAGCCGGACCACGTGTCGGCGCCCGTTCGCCTGCCGTCGTTCCTTTTCCTCCCTGTCTTGCCGGGCTTATGAACTCTAGGGCCGTGCGAGTGGCGCGGCCGGGGAAAAGCGATCCATGAAGAAGCACCTGCTGGCCATGTCCCTGCTGTCCTGCATGGCCGCGGCCCACGCCGCCGACCAGAACGACGCGGGCCAACTGCCCACCGTGGTGGTCACCGCCACGCGCACTGCCACGCCCATCGACGAGACGCTTGCGCCGGTCACCGTGATCACGCGCGCCGACATCGAACGCCTGCAGCCGCAATCCGTGCAGGACTTGCTGTCGGGCCTGCCGGGCGTGGCTTTCGGCAATGCCGGCGGCCTGGGCCAGCAGACGTCGCTGTTCATGCGTGGAACGAATTCCTCGCACACGCTGGTACTGGTCGATGGCGTGCGCATCGGCACCGTGGGTGCGGGCATTCCGGCATTCGAGCAGCTGCCAGTGGAACAGATCGATCGTATCGAGATCGTGCGCGGGCCGCGTTCCAGCCTGTACGGCTCCGACGCGATCGGCGGTGTCATCCAGATCTTCACCCGCCACGGCCAGCCCGGCGAAAGCCTCACGCCGTCCGTGACCCTGGGCGTGGGCAGCCATCGCCTGGCGGATGGACAGTTCGGCCTTTCCGGCGGATCGCGCCATGCCTGGTTCAACGCCAGCGTAGGCGGCCAGTACACGCGCGGCATCAATGCCTGCCGCGCGGCGGCGGCCGGCGTGGGCGGCTGCTTCACGAACGAGCCCGATGACGACGGCTACCGCACTTACAACGGCGCTCTCAGCGGCGGTTATCGCTGGGATAACGGCACCGAACTGTCGGCCAGCCTGCTCAAGAGCAAGGGCGACATCGAGTACGACGGCGATTTCCAGAACTACACCCGTCGCTCGCAGCAGGTCGCCGGCGTGAATCTGCGCTTCGCCGTGCTGGAGGCGTGGAAGATGAGCCTGAGCGCCGGCCAGAACCTCGACCGCGCCGACAACTACCTGAATCGAGCGGACCTGGGCGCGGACATGCTGCGCGAAGGCAACCTCTATTCGCGCCGCAACCAGGCTTCCTGGCAGAACGAGGTGACGCTCGCCCCCGGCCAGCTGCTCAGTGCCGGCGTGGATTACCAGCAGGAGCACGTGGACAGCGACACCGGCTACGTGCGCACCAAGCGCGACAACACCGGCGTGTTCGCGCTCTACCAGGGCCAGTTCGGTCCGCACGAACTGCAGCTCTCCGCACGCCACGATCACAACCAGCAGTTTGGCAATCACAACACCGGCGCGGCAGCCTATGGTTACGGCTTCGACAACGGTGTGAAGCTCACCGCCTCGTATGGCACCGCGTTCCATGCGCCGACGTTCAACGATCTGTATTTCCCGCCGGTATTCGGCTTCGCCACCGCCAACCCGGACCTCAAGCCGGAGAAATCGCGGACCGCGGAGATTGGCGTCTCGGCGCGCCCCGGCGCGTGGAACTGGGCGGTCAATGCCTACCAGACGAAGATCGACGACCTGATCGGCTACGACGCCTTCTTCGTGCCGATCAACGTCGCCAAGGCCCGCATCCGCGGCATCGAAGGCCAGCTCGGCGCCGACCTGGACGGCTGGCACCTGCGCGGCTACCTGACCTTCCAGCAGCCGGAGAACCGCGGCGACGACGCCGAGCGTGGCAACCTGCTGGCGCGCCGCCCCGAGCGCATCGCACGCATCGACCTGGACCGCGACCTCGGCGCCTTCAGCGTCGGCGGCACGGTCAATGGCCAGGGCTATCGCTACGACGACGCGGCCAACCTGCAGCGCCTGGGCGGCTATGCCACGGTGGACCTGCGCGCCAGCTGGAACTTCCTGCCGGGCTGGACCTTGCAGGGGCGCGTGGCCAATGTGTTCGACCATCGCTACGAGACCGTCCGCTTCTACAACCAGCTGGGCCGCACGGCGTACCTGACCGTGCGCTACAGCCCGGCACGCTGAACCGCGCGGTGCAGGCTGGGGTGAGCGCAAGCGAACCCCGACGCTGCCGGGCAGACGAAAATGACGATATTGGGATCCGCCTTCGGCTCATCCCAACCCAAGGCCTAAGGACGGGCCGAACTTCAGGCACATCCCAAATGCCGGCTCCCGGCATACAGTCCGCCCCGGAGCGCGCCAGGAGGCGCGGCCCGGGGAACTCGTGAACATCTTCGCTCCAATGATCCGCCGCCCGGTGGGCACGTCGCTGCTCGCGCTGGGATTGGCGCTGGCCGGTATCTGGACCTACATCCTGATCGGCGTGGCGGCCCTGCCCGCGCTCGAATTCCCGGGCATGTCGGTGTATGCGGAAGTACCCGGCGCCAGCGCCCAGACCATGGCGTCCACCGTGGCCGCACCGCTCGAGCGGCATTTGGGCAGGATCCCGGGCATCAAGGAGATGAGCTCGGAGAGCAACGACGGCTCGAGCTCCGTAATCCTGCTATTCGAGCCGGGCAAGTCCACCGACAAGCTGGCGCGCGACGTGCAGGCGGCGATCAATGCGGCCCAGGTCGACCTGCCGTCGAGCATGACCATCCCGCCGCGCTACTTCAAATTCAACAATTCGCAGATGCCGGTGCTGCTGCTGTCGATGACCTCGCGCACGCAGACTCCGGACAAGCTCTTCGACATGGCCGACACGCTGATCAAGCCGGTCCTGTCGCAGGTGCCGGGCGTCGCCCAGGTGCGGATCATGGGCGGGCGACCGAAAGCCGTGCGTGTCGAGCTCAACAACGCGCAGTTGGCGGCGATGGGTCTCTCGGGCAACGACGTGCGCAATGCCCTGCGCGCGGCCAATGTGACCTCGCCGCAGGGCACGCTGACCGACGGCCTGACGCAGATGACGGTGACCGCTACCGACGCGTTGCACGACCCGAAGGAATTCGGCCAGCTGCTGATCGCCATGCGCAATGGCACGCCGGTGCGGCTGTCGGATGTCGCCAAGGTCTACAGCGGCCAGCAGGACGAGTACCAGGCCGCCTGGTTCAACGGCATGCGCTCGGTGACCATCCGCGTGAGCAAGCGCCCGGAGGCCAATGCGGTGGCGACCGCCGACGCCGTGCGCGCCAAGTTGCCGGAAATGCGCTCCTGGCTGCCGGCGGACCTGCAGATCACCCCCATCTTCGATCTCACCCAGACCACGCGCTCGGCCCTGCACGAGGTGGAAATCGCCCTGTTGCTCAGCATCCTGCTGGTGGCGGTGGTGATGCTGGTGTTCCTGCGCCGGGTGCGACCGATGCTGATCGCCATGATCAGCGTGCCCCTGTCGCTGGCCGGCGCCTTCGTGGTGATGTGGTCGCTCGGCTATACCCTCAACACGCTGTCGCTGGTGGCGCTGGTGCTGTGCATCGGCTTCGTGGTCGATGATGCCATTGTGGTGATCGAAAACATCGTGCGGCACATGGAACACGGCGAGCAGGCTTTGCCGGCTTCATTGCTGGGCGTGCGCGAGATCGGCTTCACCGTGGTTTCGATCACCCTTTCGCTGGTCGCGGTGTTCGTGCCGCTGCTGTTCGGCAACAGCCAGTTCACGGTGATCATGCGCGAGTTCTCGGTGACGCTCACCGCCGCGGTAGTCATCTCGGCGGTGATCTCGCTGACCGTGACGCCCGCGCTGTGCGGCTGGATGCTCAAGCAGGATAACGGGCCACGCGAGCCCGGCCGGATCGAGCGCGCGGTCGAACGCTTCGACCGCGGCATGCAGCGGGTCTATGAGCGCGCGCTGGACTGGGCGATGCACCATCGCCGGCTGATGCGCTGGCAACCGCTGATCCTGCTGGGGCTGACCGTGGCGCTGGCAATGGCGGTGGTCAAGACGGCGGGCTTCAACTTCATGCCGAAGGAAGACATCGGCCTGATCCGCGCCATGGTGCGCGCCGATACCAATATCTCCCCCTCGCTGATGGCGCTGCGTGCGCAGAAGGCCGCCGAAATCATGCTGAAGGACCCGGCGGTGCTCGACGTCACCACCTTCCTGGGTGCCGACAACGCGGGCGGTGCGGTGGGCAACCAGTCGGTGATGTACGTCGACCTCAAGCCGAAGGGCAACGGCCCGGGCGAGCGCCCGGAACACATCGACAAGGTCGTCGAGCGCCTGCGCAAGCAATACGAGGTACTGCCGGAAGTGCAGGTATCGCTCAGCTCGCTGAGTTTCTTCAACGGCGGCGGCGGTGGCGGCGGGCAGGGCGCCGAGAGCTTCCAGCTGGTCAGCGCCAGCACCATCGATCTGCAGCCGTGGGTCTACAAGGTGACCAAGCTGATGAAGGCGCGCCCGGAGTTCCGCGACGTCAGCAGCGACTACGACAACATCGATAAGCAGCAGATGCTCAGGGTGGACCGCCAGGCAGCCAGCCGCCTGAACGTGAGCATGGGCATGGTCGACGCGGCGCTGTACAACGCCTTCGGCCAGAACCAGGTATCGATCATCTATTCGGACATCAACCAGTACTGGGTGGTGCTGACATCGAGTGCCGAACACACGCTCACGCCCGACACGCTGCTCAACACCTACGTGCGCAACGCACGCGGCGGCATGGTGCCGTTGTCGGCGGTGGCGAAGATCGAACCGAACGTCACGCCGTCCATCGTCAACCACTACAACCAGATGGAAGCGGTGCAGATCTACTACAACCTTCCGCCCAATTTCCCGCGTGACAAGGGCATGCAGCTGATCGATCAGCTCGTGGCCGACGCCCGCCTCCCGGCCGGCGTGAAGATCGGCTACACCGGCGAGAACCAGCAGCTGCAAGAGAGCAAGGACAACTCGTTGCTGCTGCTGATCGGCTCGATCCTAGCGATGTATATCGTGCTGGGCATTCTCTACGAGAGCCTCGGTCAGCCGCTGACGATCCTTTCCACGCTGCCGGCCGCAGGTGCCGGTGCATTCCTGGCGATGCTAGTGACGCATACGCCGATGTCGCTGATCGGCGTGATCGCGATCCTGATGCTGATCGGCATCGTGAAGAAGAACGCGATCCTGATGGTGGACTTCGCCCTGGTGCGCCAGCGCGAGCACGGCCTGCCGGCGCCGGAGGCGATCCGCGAGGCGGCCCTGGTGCGCTTCCGCCCGATCACCATGACCACCCTGGTGGCGATCGGCGCCGCGCTGCCGCTGGCGATCGGCTTCGGCATCGGCGCGGAGACGCGCCAACCGCTGGGCGTGGCGATCGTGGGCGGCCTGCTGGTGTCGCAGCTGCTCACGCTGCTGAGTACGCCGGCGATCTACCTGTGGAACCACGACCGCAAGGAACGGAAGGCGGCGCGCAAGGCCCGGCGCGAGGCCAAGCGTGCCCTCAAGGCGACTGGTCAGACAGCCTGACGGTTCCGGCCGCCTCGGCGGCCGCCCCGTGCCTTTCGACAGGGCCGGACTTAAGGCACATCCGTGAGGCGGGCTGGCGTGGGCATATAGCCGATATGATTGCCTCCACCTCCGGCGCCCTGCGCGCCGGTTTCCCCCAGCGCGCGCCGCGATGCCCTGCAGGCGGACGCGCGTTACGAATTTTCGGTACGGAAGCCAAGTGAATATCTTTGCGCCGCTGATTCGCCGCCCTGTCGGTACGTCGCTGCTCGGGCTGGGCCTGCTGCTCGCGGGCCTGTTCGCCTATCGCCTGCTCGGCGTCGCGGCGCTGCCGTCCCTCGAGTTCCCCGGCGTGTTCGTGGTGGCCTCCATGCCCGGCGCCAGCGCACAGACCATGGCCAACACCGTGCTGGCTCCGCTGGAGCGGCACCTGGGGCGGATCCCGGGGGTCGAGGAGATGTACGGCAATGCCAGCGAAGGCTCGGCAACGGTGCAGGTTCGCTTCAACTTTGGGCGTACCGCCGACAAAGCCGCGCGAGACGTGCAGGCGGCGATCAATGCAGCCCAGGTCGATCTGCCCTCGGGCATGCCTTCACCACCCCAATACTTCAAGTTCGACACATCGCAGATTCCGATCCTGCTGGTCTCGCTGACCTCCACCAGCCTGCCGTCGGACAAGCTCTACGACCTCACCGACACGCTGCTCAAGCCGGCCGTCGCGCAGATTCCCGGGGTAGCGCAGGTGCAGGTCTTCGGCGGCACGCCCCATGCGGTGCGCGTGGAGCTGGATACCAATGCGCTGGCGGCGAAGAAGCTCAGCGCGGACGACGTCAGCAACGCGCTGATCGCCGCGAACGTGACCGCGCCGCAAGGCATCCTGAGCGACGGGCGCACCCAGACCACGCTGATCGCCAACGACTCGCTGCACTCGCCGGAGGAATTCGGCCAGCTGCTGATCTCGGTGAAGAACGGCACGCCCGTGCGCCTGTCCGACGTGGCGAGGGTCACCAGCGGCCAGCAGGACATCTATCAGGCGGCCTGGTTCAACGATCAGAACACGGTGGCGATGCAGATCAGCAAGCGCGCCGAAGCCAATGCCGTGGCCACGGTGGAGGAAATCCGCAAGCGCCTGCCCGAGTTCCGCCAGTGGATGCCGGCGGACGTACAGATCACGCCGATCTTCGACCTCACCCAGACCACCAAATCGGCGCTGCACGAGGTACAGGTAGCGCTGCTGATCAGTATCGTGATGGTGGTGCTGGTGATGCTGGTATTCCTGCGCCAGCTGCGGCCGACCCTGATCGCGACGCTGAGCGTGCCGCTCTCGCTGGCCGGCGCCTTCGTGGCCATGTGGGCCCTCGGCTACACCCTCAATACCTTGTCGCTGGTCGCGCTGGTGCTATGCATCGGCTTCGTGGTCGACGACGCCATCGTGGTGATCGAGAACATCGTTCGCCACATGGAGCACGGCGAGGCGCCGCTTCCCGCGGCGCTGATCGGCGTGCGCGAGATCGGTTTCACGGTGATTTCCATCACGCTGTCGCTGGTAGCGGTGTTCGCGCCCCTGCTGTTCGGCAACAACATGATCATCGCGCTCCTGCGCGAGTTCTCGGTGACGCTGGCGGTGGCGGTGATCATTTCCGCCCTGGTTTCGCTCACCCTGACCCCGGCGCTGTGCGGCTATTTCCTCAAGCGGCACGACGAGGAAGGCGCACGTCCGCCCGGGCGCCTGGAGCGTGCGCTGGAACGGTTCGACCGGCGAATCCACCACGTCTACGAGCGCGCGCTGGACTTCGCGATGCGCCATCGCCGCCTGATGCGCTGGCAGCCGGCCATCCTCCTGCTCTGCACCTTCCTGCTCGGCGCTGCCGTGGTGGCCACCGCGGGCGGCAACTTCATGCCCGAGGAAGACATCGGCATGATCCAGGGCGACATCCGGGCCGACGCGAACATCTCGCCCACGCTGATGGCGGAGCGCGCGAAGAAGGCCGCCGAGATCATGCGGAAGGACCCGGCGGTGCTGGACGTGCTGACCACGCTGGGTGCCAACGACGGCACCGGTGGCGTCGGCAACGCCGGCAGCATGTTCGTGGACCTCAAGCCCCGCGGCGATGGGCCGAACGACCGGCACGAGAGCGCCAAGAAGGTCATGGAACGACTTTCCAAGCAGTACGACGTGCTGCCCGACGTGAAGGTCTCCCTGAGTCTGGTGCAGTTCCTTGGCGGCGGCAGCGGCGACGGCGGCGGCAAGTACGAGTTCCAGCTGATCGGCACCAACGGTGAAGACCTGCAGCCCTGGACCCTGAAGATGGTGCGTTACATGCGCACGCTGAAGGACCTTCGCGATGTGACCAGCAACTTCGACCTCACCGGCAAGCAGCAGTTGCTGAAAGTCGACCGGGAAGCGGCGGGCCGCCTGCACCTGGGCCTGGGCACCATCGATTCGGCCCTTTACAACTCGTTCGGCCAGCGCCAGGTCTCGGTGATTTACTCGGACATCAACCAGTACTGGGTGGTGCTGACCTCGGCGGCGGCTGAATCGCTGAGTCCGGAAGCGCTGCTCAATATCCGCGTGCGCAACACGCAGGGCGTGATGATTCCGCTGTCGGCAGTGGCGCACATCGCACCCAACGTGGCGCCGCTGCGCATCCGCCACCACAACCAGCTGGAAGCGTCCACTATCCGCTACAACCTGGCAGACAAGGTGCAGCAGGATCGCGGCATCGCCCTGGTCAACCAGGCGGCGATCGCGGTGGGCTTGCCAGCCGGCGTGCGCGTGGAGTTCGCCGGCGAGAACCAGCGCCTGCAACAGGCCAAGTCGAACGGCATGGTGCTGCTGCTCGCCTCGGTACTCGCCATGTACATCGTGCTCGGCATTCTGTACGAGAGCCTAGGCCATCCGCTGACCATTCTTTCCACGCTGCCCGCGGCGGGCGCCGGTGCGTTCCTGGCCATGCTGGTGACGCAGATGCAGCTGACCCTGATGGCGATCATCGCCATCCTGATGCTGATCGGCATCGTGAAGAAGAACGCCATCCTGATGGTCGACTTTGCCCTGGTCGCGCAACGGGAACGTGGCTTGGCACCGCCCGCGGCAATCCGCGAGGCAGCCCTGGTGCGTTTCCGCCCGATCACCATGACCACGCTGGTGGCGATGGGTGCGGCGCTGCCATTGGCGATCGGCTTCGGCGTGGGCTCGGAGATGCGCCAGCCGCTGGGCGTGGCGATCGTCGGCGGTCTGCTGGTATCGCAGCTGCTCACGCTGCTGAGCACGCCGGCGATCTATCTGTGGAACCACGATCGCCTGGCCCGCCATGCGAAGGGACTCATGCCCGGACGCCTGCAATGGACGGCTGGTGTCAGCATCGCCGCGGCGTGCGCCCTGCTGCTCCTGTCGCTGGCCCTGCCGATCGTGCATGTGGTCAAACCCGATGCGCTGGCGAAGATGGGCATCCCGCTCGCCGCGCCGGTCGGGCTGCTGGTCGTCGGCCTGTTGCTCGGCTGGGCGGCCCTTGCCACCTTGCGGAAGAAACGACGCGCGCGCTTCGTGCTTTTCGCACTGCTGGCGCTACCGCTGGGTCCGCTGGCGCTCATGCAGCTGGGCATGCTTCTCACCGGCAAAGGCGGCTTGATGTCCCTGCTCCTGCCCGCGTTCCCGCTGTGCTACGCGGGCTGGGCGGTCTTCAGCCGGCGGACGCGCCACTACTTCGCGCAGCGCGAAGCCGGAACGTCCGCGACCACTACGCTGCTCAATACCTGACGCTCACTCAATCGTTGGGGCTGGTGCAGGCAGCGTAACGGCGGCCTTCCACCTGGAGCGACGGTCTGCCGCCATCCACGACGAGCGCGCCTTCGTAGTGCTCCGGTGAATCGAAAGCGATCCTGCCGTGCAGGACGCCGGGCGCAGCGCAGCGCAGATCCCAGGTCAGCGAGGTACGGCTGCGGTGCGCGTCGGCGCGCTCGCATGAGGAGCTGCCCGGCGGCGACAACGTCGCAAACGACTGCCAGGGATCGGCGTCTTCGTCCACGCAATGCCACGCGACCGTTTCGCGACCGGCCGGGCCGATGGTACGCGTGACGACCTTCCACAGGCCCGGCATGGCCTGGAAATCCCCGGCATCGGCGTGGACATGCGGGGCGATGAAGGACGACAGCAGGAGGGTGACGCATAAGGCGCGGCCCAGCCGCGCCAGGAAATGAGCGAATGGCATCGGTTCGTCCGTCAGGTCGGCACTCAGCCGGCGCCGCCTCCCTGCGACGCCGGCACGGCGGTCCCGTGCCCCATGGCACGGGACGGGTGGGCTCGGGCCTCAGTCCTGCAGGGCGTCGGCGTCCTCATCCTCGTCATGGCGCGCCACAAAGCTGCCGAAGTCGAACATGTCCATCATGTTGCCGAGCGCAGGCGCGTTGACGGGTACGTAAGGATCGCCGGGGCGCGTACGCGGGTTGGGCAGGTTGTCGCGTCCGCGCGGCGAGATGGTTTCATGCAGGCGCCAGTTGGCCTCGACGAATTTGTCGAAGGAGACGTGGTCGTAGTACGTGTGCACCACGCGGCCGCCGGTGGAGAAGCGCGAGATCACCAGCATCGGGATGCGCGTGCCGTCGCCGAAGAAGTCGATCGGCTGGATGTAGCCCGAATCCCAGTAGCCGCCGCCCTCATCGAAGGTCACGACGATCGCCGTGTCCTTCCACACCTCGGGGTTGGCCTTCGCCATGTCCACGATCTTCTTCACGTAGCCTTCGAAGAGACCCAGCTTCGAGGAAGCCGGATGGCCATCCAGGAGCGCGTCCGGTTTGGCGATGGCCACCGCAGGCAGCGTATTGTTCTGGATGTCGCGGTAGAGGTCGTTGATGTCCTGGTTGTTGGCGCGCAGCTTGGGGTCGGTCATCACCTGGGTGGAGTAGAGGAAAGGGTCGCAGATGTTGCAGAACGTGCCGGCTTCGCCGTTCTCCTTGCCGTCGCCCCAGCCTTCGCCGTAGTACTTCCAGCTCACGTGATGGCGGCTGAGCAACAGGGCGAGGTTCTCCTGCCGCGTCGGCGGGATGGTGAACTGGTCGGCCCCGAGCGGCGCGGGCGTGCCGTCGCCGAGGTAGCCGGGGTTGTAGTTGTTCACCAGGTAATAGGCGCCGTGCTGGCAATCGCCACCGCGGAACGTGCGGTACGGCAGGCTGCGCAGATAGTCCTTCACCGAGGCCACGCCGGGCTGGCTTTCATCCGCGCAGTTCACATAGGAGCCGCCGCCGTAGCCGTCCTGGGTGTACCAGTTGTCGGTGCCTGGCATCGGGTCGGGGTTCTCGATCTGATTGGCCGGCGGCGCGACCGGGCGACCCTGTGCGTCGGCGTAATAGATGAGGCTGCCGTAGCCGAGCATGATGTGGTTGGCGCCGGTGCCGCCCATCACCGACTGGTGGAAGTTGTCGCTGAGCGTGTAGTCGCGCGCCAGTTCCGCAAAGTACGGCGCGTCGCCCTTGGCCATGTTGAGGAACTGCATGGCGGTCGAGCCTTCGCCGGTAGTCTGCTCGTCGAAGTTGACGGGCTTGGCCTTGCCGTTGCTGCCTGCGCCTACGCTGGTCTCCACCCAGGGGAACAGGTCGTTGCGGCAACCGCTCGGATTCGCCGGCGTGGCGGCGGCCGTGGAGCAGTCCAGCTGCTGCCACATCTGGAAGAAACGATGCACCGGGCTGTTGGCGTAGTCGTCGTAGCTCAGAGACGCGCTCATATCGACCGGCGCGTTGGGCAACTGCGTGGGGAAGCGCGTGTCGACCACGTGTTGCGGCAGGCCCGTGCCGCCGTTGGCGAGCTGGCCGTAGGCATCGTCGGGCAGGCCAGGCTCGACCGCCTGGGCTTGCGAAGCCGACGCGAAGTACGGCTGTGTGGGCGCACCGCCGGTGTTCATCGCCGGCAGCATCGCGTAGGGCTCGGTGCGTGTCGGCGCGAGAGCAAATTTGCCGGTGTCCGTGGCGCGCCATTGCTTGGCGAGCGCGGCATGGGGGCCCGGCGTGCCATCGGCATTCACGATGCCTTCCGACAACAGGTTGCGGATGCTCTGCCCCTTGGGCGGCGTATACGTGGCGTACACGTGGTCGAACGTGCGGTTCTCGCCGATCAGCAGGATCACGTGCTTGATGGGCGTGCGCGTGCGGCCGCTGCGGTCGTCCGGATCCGAAGGGCGGTGCAGCGTGACGATGCCGCCCGGAACGCCGGGCCGCGGACTGGTGCCGACGCCTGGAACGCCGTGGCGGAATGTGGCGTCCTGGTCGGGCGCTGTGGTCTGCGCGCCCGCGGCGCCGGCCAACAGAGTGGCGAGCGCGGCGGACACCAACGGCAAGTGGCGCATACGGCCGTGAAGCATGGGCATGACTTGGACTCCTGCAGCTTGCATGACTGCAATCGCGTGGTCCCCCTGATGCAGTCGGCGCGAGCGCATTGCGTCGCATCGACCGGCGCGGAGCATGGCCCTCGCCGATGACGGTGCGTTGGCAGCAAAACGACAGCGAAGGCCGTGCAGATGACACCCGCAAGACAACGCAAGTCCTTGCGTCAACGCAGAAAAATGCGTGTTTTTCAGGCGCGCGGCAACAGCTTGAAAGGCCGCATCATTTCGTTGTCTTCATGCTCGAGCAGATGGCAATGCCACACGTATTTGCCGGGCTCGCCCTCGAAACGCATGATGATGCGAGTGACCATGTCGGGGTCCGCGCGCACGGTGTCCTTCCAGCCGGCCTCGTGCGGAGGCGGCGGCTGACCGGGGCCGGTGTACTTGAGTTCCTTGCGCTCGTTCCAGGCGAACAGGTCGAAGGGGCGGCGCTCGATGATCTGGAAGCGCACCAGATGAAGGTGGATGGGATGCGCGTCGCCGGTGAGGTTGACCAGGCTCCAGATCTCGGTGCTGTCCTGCATCGGATCCTCGGTGATCGGATCGGACCAGTGATGGCCGCCCAGCGTCATCATCATGGCATTGCCGTTGGCATCGTCCATTTCACCGACGGTGAGAATGCGTTCGCGCACGGCATTCGCCAGATCGATGCGCGGCACTTTGCGCAGCGTCGAGGGAATGGGTGGCGCCCCGGCATCGCGGCGTCCGCCATTGCGCACGCGGAACTGCAGGATGGGCTCGCCCGGCTGGCGCAGTTCGACCGACTGGCCGTCCAATCCCGCGAAATCCACCAGCACATCGGCGCGCTCGGCCGGATACAGCTCCACGCGCATGCGTTCGAGCGGCGCGGAGAGCAGGCCCTGGTCGCTGCCGATCTGCAGGAAGGGCCGCCGGCTGGAGAGGCTCAGCTCGAAGTGGCGCGCGTTCGCGGCATTGATCAGGCGCAGGCGATAGCGGCGCGGCTCGACCTCCACGTACGGGTAGAGCTTGCCGTTGCACAGCGTGGCATTGCCGTAGGCCTCCGATACCCACGGTGCGGCGGGATCGTCCGAGACGGGGTAATAGAGCTGGCCGTCGCGCGCGATCAGGCGATCGCACAGGATCAGCGGCAGCTCCAGCGCGCCCGCGGGCAGGCCGAGCGACCGTTCTTCCGGATCGCGCAACAGATAGGCCCCGAGCAATCCCGCATAGATATTCAGGCGAGTGATGCCCATGGCGTGGTCGTGATACCAGAGCGTCGCCGCGTCCTGCGCATTGGGATAGTGGCAAAGCAGCGAGCGACCGGGCGGGTAGGCGTCCTCCGGCCAACCGTCGCTGTCCGCGGGAACGCGCGCGCCATGCACATGGGTGATGGTGCGGACTTCCGGCTGATGCTTCTCCGCCCCGTGGATCGTATGGTCGACCGGCAGCAAGTGACGGGACGGCAAGGCATTGGCCCATTCCACCAGGAAGGGCTCGCCGCGCATGGCTTCCAGCGTGGGACCGGGGAACGAACCCTGGTAACCCCAGAGCGTCGTCGGCGGCAGGTCGCGGTGCAGGCGCGTGGCGAAGGCGCGCATGTCCATGCGATAGCAGGGCAACTGACGGCCGGGATAAGCCGGGTGCGTACGGTGCGTGTCCGCGCGTGCCACCGGCGGAATCGGCAGCGCATCGACGAAGCGCGCCAGCGTGGCCGGATTCACTAGCGGCTTGGAAGGTTCGGCGAGCTGCGGCGCCATGCGCCCTTCCGGCATCGACATGGCCGGCGATGCGCGTGGCGCGTCGCCCAGCAGCGGATAGGCGAGCAGGCTGCCCGCACCGAGCAGGAAACGGCGTCGCGAGGACTTCATGCGCGCCGGCGGCTGCGTGGAATGAGACCCGTCATCCGCCGCACGTTAGGCACGCGGCATGACAGCCGCGTGGCAGCCGGCGCTTACTCGGCCAGTTCCGCGGCTGCCTGCGGCACCTGGGCGGGCTTGGGCGCGGGCGTGCCGGCGGGTTCGGCGAGCATGTGCGCGCGATGCCAGCCGCCCCAGCGGTAATAGCCCAGCGCCATCAGCATCGACGCCAGCGAGCCGAGCGGGAAGCTCCACCAGATGGCGTCGGCGCCGAGGCGCGGCATCAGCGCGAAAGCGAATGGCGGACGGATCAGCCACATGGAAATGAACAGCACGATCAGCGGCGGCCATACCGCGCCGGTGGAACGCACCACGCCGAACAGCACGAAGGTGACGCCGAAGAACAGGAACGACCACACCGCGATCATGTTCAGATGCTGCGCCAGGGCCAGCGCCTCGCCGTCGCCGGGCAGGAACAGGTGCAGGGCGCCGCGGTTGAACAGGTAGATCAACCCGATCAGCGAACCGCCGAGCAGGAAGTTGTATGCCACGCCCACCCGTGCGATGCGGTGCACGCGGTCCCACAGGCGTGCGCCCACGTTCTGCGCCGCCATGGACGAGACCGCCGCGCCGATCGCCATGGCCGGCATCTGCACGTAGGTCCATAGCTGAGTGGCGGCGCCGTACGCGGCCGTGGTCTGCGAACCGAAGCCATTGACCAGGCGCATCATCAGCATGGCCGAGGACGAGATAACGATCATCTGCAGGCCCATCGGCAGGCCCTTGAAGATCAGCGCGCGCAGGATCGCCGGGTCCGGCCGGAGGTAAGCCAGTTCGTCGCCGGTCAGGCGCAGGAAGTGCTTGCGGCGATACAGGGTGGCCAGCAGCGCGACCAGCGCCACGCTCTGCGAGATCAGCGTGGCAAAGCCGGAACCGGCCGTGCCCATGGCCGGCACCGGGCCCCACCCGAACATGAAGAGCGGGTTGAGCGCGATGTCCAGCAGCACCGACATGCCCATGAAGACGAAGGGTGTGCGTGCGTCGCCCGCGCCGCGCAGCGTCATCATCAGGAAGTTGTAGAAGTACATCGACGGCATGGCGATGAAGACCATGCGCAGGTAGGGCACGGCGAAGGGCATCGCGTCCGCCGGCGTGCCCAGCTGCTCCAGCATCCACGCGGTGTTGAAGAAGCCGAGCACGGACACCAGCGTCGACAGCGCCACGAAGAAGCTCACGCCGGTGCCGACCACGCGCTTGGCTTCCACCATGTTGCGCGCGCCCAGGCTCTGCCCGACCAGGATGGTGCTGGCCATGCTCACCCCGAACACGGCGGTGAGCAGCAGGAACACGATGAGGCTGGCGTTGCTGATCGCGCTCAGCGCGGACTCGCCCAGGAAATGACCGATCCACATCGCATTGACGGACGCGTTGAGCGACTGCAGCACCGTGCTGCCCAGGATGGGCAGCGCGAACAGCAGCAGGGTGCGGGCGATGGGCCCTTCGGTGAGCGATGGCTGGCGTGCGGGTGGCGACATGGAGGCCCGGAGCGTGGAGTGGAGACGATCGCGTGGTCAGGCGACGACGCTGGCGTCGTCCCACGCGACCGCCGCGAGGCGGCGCGCATGATCGCGCACATCGGCCGGCCATGCCTCGATCAGGTGATCGAAATGGTCCCGTTCGCCGCGCCAATAGGCGCGCGAGGCCTCTTCGTAGTGCGGCAGGTCGCCGGCCATGGCCTGCATGAAGCGGTCCAGCGCTTCGCCGGAGCGGCGTGCGCGGTCGGCGCCGCCACGGCGGGCTTCTTCCACGAGGCGGCGCAGCGTCGCGGACGCGCCGCCGGGTTGCGCTGCGAGCCATTCCCAATGGCGCGGCAGCAAGGTAACTTCGCGTGCCACCACGCCGAGGCGTGGCCGGCCGGGGCCGCGCGGCGCCGCTTCGGGCGCGGCGAGGCCGAGGCGGGACAGGACGTCTTCCGGGGTACCGCGGAAATCGATCTCGACGGGCAGGCTGGTCTGGTCGTCGAATACGAGCACGGGACCCTTGGCGCCGGCATCGATCGCGTGCTTGGTGGCGAGCGCCACGTCGCGTAGCGAACCCGAGGCGATCAGGCGATGGCCATCAAAGGCGGTGCAGCTCTGGCTCTGACTGGGGTGCATGACGTTTGATCCGGAGAAAATGTGGGGGTGGGGTGGGAGAAGGTTTTATCCGGGTTGCAGAATGGATTCAATAACCATCCGGGTAAATCATTGGTGCACTTTTGGAAACAGTGAGTCGAACGAAGGTAGGATTTACGAGTTCACCCTGGATCGACGACACTTATTGAACCATATAGTTCATAAAAGAACTGTCCCCCAAAAGGCACCCCATGCGTTCCCAGAAACTTTGTCTTGGCGTCCTGGCGCTGGCCCTGGCCGGCGCAACTTCCGCCGCCACCGCGGCAACCCGTCTCGAAGTCCAGGGCGGCCGCAGCTATACCGACTCCCATGGCACTAACGCCGCCTTCGTCGAAGCCGTGTTCGACGAGCATCCCATCGGCAGCTCCCGCTTTACCTGGGCGCCGGATGTATCTGCCGGCTGGATCGACGGCCGGTCCCTGAAGCGCTACAGCGGCAACCGCTACGACACCGGCGACGATGTGTGGCTGGTCGCTGGCGGCGCGCGCTTCCGCTACGGCACCGACAGCGACTGGTACCACGGCTTCTTCTACAGCCTGCAAGGCGCCGTGCAGAAAGGCCGCACGATGGCGCTGAGCAGCGTGGGTGAGTTCGTCAATACGGTGGGCTGGCAAGGCAAGTACCTCAGCTTCCAGGTCCGGCACATTTCCAACGGCGGCACGCACGGCCCCAATCGCGGCGAGACCATGGCCCTGGTCGGCGTGGGCTTCGAGTTCTGAAACGCGCGACAGCGCCGAATGTGGCAACGGCCCCGCAAGGGGCCGTTGTCGTTTTGCGTCCCGCTCAATGCCCGCCGCCCGCCGCCGGACCGGCCTTGGCGGTAAATGGCGGACGAGTCATCCAGACCACCACGACAAGGCTGACGAAGATCCAGCCCAACACGTGGAACACCTCGTTGAACGAGATCTGGTAGCCCTGCTGCGTGATCATCTGGTTCACCACCGCCGCCGCGGCCTGCGGATCGCCGCCGCCCAGCGTGCTCAACGCCTGGGTCGCGGTCGGGTCGTAGGGCGTGATGCGCTCGGTCAGGTGCGCGTGGTGCACGATTGCGCGGTGGTCCCACATGAAGGTGGTCAGCGAGGCCGAGAAGCTGGCGCCCAGCGTACGCAGGAACGTCGCCAGGCCGCCGCCCGCCGCGATCTCGTGCGGCTGCAGATCCGACAGCAGGATGGTGGTCACCGGCATGAAGAACAGCGCCACGCCCAGGCCCTGCAGCAGCTGCACGCCGGCGATGTGCATGAAGTCGATGTCCAGGAAGAATTCCGAGCGCAGGAAGCTCGTCCCGCCCATCACCAGGAACGACAGCGATGCGATCAGGCGCAGGTCGAACTTGGTCGAGTACTTGCCCACCACGAAGGTCAGCAGCACCGGCAGGATGCCCAGCGGCGCGCTCGCGAAACCTGCCCAGGTGGAGGTGTAGCCGAGGTTGCGCTGCATCCACTGCGGCACCAGCAGGCCGATCGCGAAGAACGCCGCGTAAGCCAGCACCAGCGAGAGCGTGCCCATGCGGAAATTGCGGTGGCGGAACAGGCGCAGGTCGACGATCGGCTCCTTGTCGGTGAGCTCCCAGATCAGGAACACCGCAAGGCCCAGCACCGCGATGATGCTGGTGGCCACGATGAAGGCGGAGTTGAACCAGTCTTCGTCGTTGCCCTTGTCCAGCACGATCTGCAGGGCGCCCACGCCGACGATCAGCGTGATGAGCCCGACATAGTCCATCTTCGGACGCGAGGTGACGTCCTTGCGCTCCTTCATCTGCGCGCCGATGACCATGCTGGCGAACACGCCGATCGGCACGTTGATGAAGAAGATCCACGGCCACGAGTAGTTGTCCGTGATCCAGCCGCCCAGGATCGGGCCGGCGATCGGCGCCACCACGGTCACCATGGCCAGCAGCGCGAGCGCCATGCCGCGCTTGGCGGGTGGATAGATGGAGATAAGCAGCGCCTGCGTGACCGGATACATCGGGCCGGCCACCGCGCCCTGGATGGCGCGGAACAGGATCAGCATGCCCATGCTCTGCGAGATGCCGCACAGGAACGAGGCGAGCGAGAACAGCAGGGTGGACCAGATGAACATCTTCACCTCGCCGAAGCGGCGGGTGAGAAAGCCGGTAAGCGGCAACGAGATGGCCATGCTCACCGCGAACGAGGTGATGACCCAGGTGCTCTGGTTCACGCTCACGCCGAGGTTGCCGGCGATGGTCGGCAGCGACACGTTGGCGATGGTGGTGTCCAGCACCTGCATGAAAGTCGCCAACGAGAGGCCGACCGTGGTCAGCGCCATGTTGGGGGGACGGAATTGAGTATTCATGGTGTGCGCGCCGGCAGAGTGGGGAAAGGAGGCGGCGAGCCCGGAGGCCCGCCGCTTGCGGCTTCCCGCTTACTTCTGGCCGGCCATGTTGGCGTGGATGATCTGGCTGATGGCACTGTCCGCCGCGGCCAATTGTTTGGCGTAGACGTCGGTATTGAAGGCCGGCTGGCTTGGGGCCTGCCTGGCCAGCATCGGGCCGCTCTGGTCGTGCAGGCTCACCTCCACGTCGGTGGACAGGCCGATGCGCAGCGGGTGTTCGTCGAGCTGCTTGAGGTCGTCGAAGAACACGCGAACGGGTACGCGCTGCACGATCTTGATCCAGTTGCCGGTGGCGTTCTGCGCCGGCAGCAGCGAGAAAGCGCTGCCCGTGCCCACGCCCAGGCTCTGCACGTGGCCCTTGTAGGTCACTTTGCCGCCATAGACGTCGGCGCGGATCTCCACCGGCTGCCCGATGCGCATGTGGGTGAGCTGCGTTTCCTTGAAGTTCGCGTCGATCCACACCTGGTGCAGCGGCACCACGGCCATCAGCGGTGCGCCGGTGGCGACGCGCTGGCCCAGCTGCACCGAGCGCTTGGCGACGTAGCCGTCGACCGGCGCGACGATCGTGGTGCGCAAGTTGTCCAGGTACGCGGCGCGCAGCTTGGCGGCGGCGGCCTGCACGTCCGGGTGCGAGGCGACCACGGTGTCGTCGACCAGCACCTTGCTGGTCTCGTACTGCTGCTGCGAGGCGATCAACGCGCTCTCGGCCGCGGTCAGGGTGTCCTGTGCGTGCGAAAGCTCTTCGGCGGAGATCGCACCGGACTTGGCGAGATCGCGGCGGCGGTTGTAGTCCGCACGCGCCTTGTCCACCGCGACCTTGCGCGCGGCGACGTCGGCCTGTGCGCCCGATACATTGCTGTACAGGCCGCGCACGCGACGGACGGTGCCGGCCAGGCTGGCCTTGGCTTCGGCCAGGGCCACTTCGGTGTTGCTCGGGTCGAGCTTCACCAGTACGTCGCCGGCGTGCACCAGGTCGCCATCGTCGGCGCCGATGGTGACCACGGTGCCCGGCACCTGCGGGGTGATCTGCACCACGTTGCCGTTGACGTAGGCGTCGTCGGTGCCTTCGTACCAGCGGCCGTCGAGGAAGTACCACGCGGTCCAGCCGGCGGCGGCGAGGATCACCACCACGCCGAGCAGTCGGAGCATGAAGCCGCGGCGATTCTTCGGCGGCTGGGGAGCGGCGCTGTCGGCCGCGAGCGGGGTTTGGCTAGACATGGCGAAAAGCCTTCAGAGAGAACGTGTGGAGACGGAAGAAGAAGAGGCGGGCGCGTCGGCCAGCGCATGCGTATCGCCCTGCGGACGGAAGCCGCCACCGAGCGCCTGGATCAATTGCACCGAAAGGTCGACCTGCTGCGACTGCAGTGCCGCCATGCGCTGCTGGGCCTGCAGCAGCTGCTGGCGCACGATCAGCGCTTCGAGGTAATTGCCGATGCCGGCCTTGTAGCGCTGCTCGGACAGTTGCCAGGCCTGCGTAGCCGCGTCGAGCGCGCGCTGCTGCGCGTCGATCTGCTGCTGCGCCGACTGCAGGGCGTTGTAGTCGTCGGCCACTTCGTTGGTGGCGGCGACCAGCGTCTGGTTGTACTGCGCGACGGCCAGGTCGTATTGCGCATCCTTGCCGGCGAGGTTCGCACGCAGGCGGCCGCCGTCGAAGATGGGCAGGCTTACCGACGGCGCCAGCTCGTAGAAGCGGTTGCGCAGGCTGAAAAGGTTGCCGCCGCCCAGGTTGAGCAGGCCGGCCATGGCGCCGATGCTCACGTTCGGCATGAATTCGGTCTTGGCGGCCTTGATGTCCTTGCTCGCCGCTTCGACGCGCCAGCGCGCGGCGACCAGGTCGGCGCGATGGCCAATCAAGTCGACCGGCAGATTGCCGGGCACCATCAGCGCGGAAGGCTTCAACGCCTGCGGACGATCGATGTCCAGGCCGCGATCCGGTCCTTTGCCCAGCAGCACCGACAACGCGGAGCGCGCCGCATCGATGGAGCGGTTGGCGGCGGCCAGCTGCTGTTCGGCGGTGGCGACTTCCGTGTCGGCCTGCTTGAGCTGGAGCTGGTTGTCGATACCGGCACTGACGCGCTGGCGAGTGAGATCGCGCGCGCGGCTGGCGCGCTCCAGCTCCGCGTTGGCGACGTCCTGCTGGGCGTAGGCGTAGCCAAGCTGGGTGTAGGCGCGAGCAACATTGGTCGACAGTTCGATGCGGGCGGCCTGGCGGTCGATCTCGGCCGCGCGGGCCGCACCGAGCGCCGCTTCCCAGGCGGCACGCTTGCCGCCCCACGGATCCAGGCCCCAGTTGAAGCTGGCATAGCCGTACTTGGCCCAGGCGAAGCTTCCCTTCTCGCCGAGCAGTCCATCCGGCGGACGGGCGCCAGCGATGCTGGCACCCGCGTTCACCGTCGGGCCGCGCGCTGCGTCCGCGACGCCGGCAGCGGCCTGGGCCTGCTGCGCACGCGCATCCGCAGCGGCCAGACCGGGGTTGTCGCGCAGCGCCTCGTCGATCAGCGCGCCGAGCTGGCGGTCGCCCAGGGCGGTCCACCAGTCCTGCTGCGGCCAGGCCGCGGGCGAGATCTCGATGCCTTGCAGGCTGCGCTCGCTCTTGAGGGAGGTTGCTTCGGTCAGCGTGCCGGACGGATGCAGGCCGCCGCTGCTGACGCAGCCGGCCAACGTCAGGGTCAGTCCGATCGCCGCCGCCATAGTGTGCAGACGCATGGTCGTATTCCAGAAAGTGAAGTGGTGGATCAGGTTCGGTCGCGCAATGCGTGCAGCACGCGTGCGAGGTAGTCGCGCAACTGTTGCTGCTCGGCTTCGTTCAAGGAGCGCTGGGCCGCCTTGAGCACGCGGTCGTTGCAGTTCATCAGTTCCTGCGTCAGTGCCCGGCCCTGCTCGGTCAGCTCGATCCGCAGCGCGCGGCGGTCCTGTTCATGTGGCCGGCGGCGCAGGTAACCCTTGCGTTCGAGCTGATCGAGCTGGCGGGTCATAGCGCCGCCGTCCAGCTCGACCGCCCGCGCCAGCTCGCCGGCGGTCATCGGACCCAGCACCGACAGGCGCTTGAGGATCAGGAACTGGGTGTAGCGAAGTTCCAGCCCCTTGGCAGCCAGCTCGGCTTCCATGGCCCGGACGATCTCGGTGCGAACCGCGGCGAGCAGGACGCCGATGCTTTCCTGCATAGTGGGGGAGGAATTCATAGACGCGCATTCTATTGCCGCTCTAATATTTGTCAAGGCAAATATGTGTTGCGCATATTCTGCTCTGGCAATATTCAGGCAACGGCACGCGGCTTGGGCACCGGCGGGGCCCGGCGCGCGGCCAGCTCGTCCACGACCAGGACAGCCAGGGCCGGGTCCCGGATAGCGAAAAGATCGAAGACGCCCAGTGCCTGCAAGGCCGGCAGGGCGCTGATCAGACGGGGCTCCACCTGGCGACGCACGGATTCGGGGGTGAGCGGATCGAGCATCAGTTGGGCGCTGACCACGAAACGGGTCAGGGCTTCGGCGGCGTCCATGGACGTGGACGGCGAGTCGGTAGCTGACATGCCGGTCTCCTTCGGAAAGATGCAGTAAGGACGTCCGCGGTGGCTTCGGCGTGACCGCGCGTGGCTGCCCGGAAGGCGCCCGGGGGATGGGCGCGGCTCATAAGCCTAGGCGCAGGCGGTGGTGGCCTGATATCGTCAGTTGGACAATTTATATCTAAAACTCGTCACTCGATATATCGCCATGGGACAGACTCAACACGGCTCACCCGAACGTTTCCGCTGGCTGGAGAGTGCAGACGGCCCTGCACTCGTCGCCTATGTGCTGGACGGCACCGAGGAGAACCGGGCTTTCCACACCGTGGAATCGGACTGGCACAGCCACGTACGTGGGCAGTTCTTCTATCTGGAAAAGGGACTGCTCAGCGTGCGCACGAGTCATGGCGCATGGACGCTGCCGCCGCACCGGATCGGCTGGTTGCCGCCGGGCGAACTGCACACGGTGCGCTTCTCCGAAGCTACTCAGGGCTGGGGTGTCTACGTGGCGCCGTGCGCTTCCGCCGACCTGCCGGAACGGAGCTGCGTACTCAACGGCAACGAGCTGATGCGGGCGCTGGTGCTGCGCGCGGCCACTTGGTCGACCCTGGAGGCGCTCACCGAGGAACAGGAGCGCGTGCTCGCGGTGCTGATGGACGAGATGCGGCGGGCGCCGGAAGAGCCGCTCCATCTGGTCCTACCCAACGACCGCCGCCTGCTGCGCATCGCGCACGCGGTGCTGGAACACCCCGACGACGTGCGCACGCTGGAGGAATGGGCCGCCTGGGCCGGCCTGTCGCCCCGCACGGTCACGCGGCTGTTTCGCCAGGAGACCGGCAGCAGCTTCGCGCAATGGCGCCAGCAGGCGCGGCTGGCCCGGGCGCTGGAACGACTGGCGGCCGGCGAGTCCGTGGCTGGCGTCGCCGATGCGCTGGGCTACGCCAGCGTGAGCGCCTTCGTCGCGATGTTCCGGCGCAGTTTCGGCCTGTCCCCGGGACGCTACTTCGACACCCAGGCGGTGCTCGCCTGAATCGCGCTCAGGAGGCCTTCGGCTTGCGTCCCCGGCGAGGCTTGGCCTCGCTGGCAGCGATCAGCGACTGGATATAGCCGATGCCTTCCTCTTCCGGGAAGAACGCGACCACGTCGGCCACGGTCAGGCCGTAGCGCTTGCGCAGATCCAGGAACTCCTCCTTCGCCCGCGCCATCCGGGTGGCCCCGGTGGGCTGGCCTGCGTCCGCGTCCTTCTTGCGTTCGAGTTCGGCGAGCTCTTCCTGGAAGCGCCGGAATGCGTCTTTGGGAATGGTCATGAAAAGCGGAGGCGTATCGGCCGGGTAGCGGATTGTCGCACGAGCTTCAGCCCGCCGGGCCAAGGCTCCGGACGAACACGGGCAGGTCGGTGGTCGGCGGGAACACCGGCACCTGGTACATCAGCGCGGCGACGTGCCCGCGGTGGTAGGTCCGGTGGTTGGCCACGTGGAGGAGGATTTCCTCGCGCGTCATCGCGCCGCGGTCGCCGTCGATGAACGCGAACTCCACCACTTCCGCCATGCGCGAGGGCTCCAGCGCGTCCACATAGCCGAGGTACCAGCGGTCCATCTCCTCCTGCGCGGCGCGCAGCTGGGCAAACGGCGGACAGTCCGGCGGATTGCGCGTACTCAAGCCGTGCGACACGCCGGTCAGATGGCAGCGCCAGACGTGGTCCATCGCGTAGACATGATTCAAGGTGCGCAGAATGTTGCCGAATACGATTTCACGGTCGGCGAGCAGTTCGGCCTCGGGCAGGCGCGCCAGTGCATCGAATAGCTGTTCGTTACCCCAGACGCTGTAGCGGATGAGCAGTTGCAGATGACGTGCATCGGACATGGGCGTCGCATCCACATCGAAGCGACCGGCCGGCCGCGAGCGTAGCTTAGCGTCGCCGTTCGCGCGGAACAGGCCAGCGGCCGGCGTCCGATCGGAAGGCTTCACATTGGTGAAGGCCATGTCCTGATCAAGTCCGCACGGCGCTCCCCAATTGCGACGAGTTCCGCGATATCGCCAGCCGGCCGGCTGCTAAAACTAGCGTCCGCTTGAGGGAGCGGCTTTGCGGCCCGCGAGCCTGGGGAGAAGGTGCGAAAGCGCACACGCGGGTTAACGTTACCCTCCGCCGGCCGGGACCGATCGGGCGGAGTACGCTGTAGGCGTCGGGAGCGCCGGGAACAGGATCGGGAGCGAGAGACATGCCGGCGCCGAAAACCGCAGCGGCGGGCTGCCAATCCTTCACTGTGGTTTCACGGCATCCGCTGTCCCATTCGACAATTTGCTGTATCCACAGGTGGCGGAACCCGTGTTTTCTGCGGTCCGTCGTCCAAACAAGCTCAGGGGAGCCGGGATGCAATCGAGAGCTGTGGGGAACCCGTTGCTGCGCCATGGAGCGGTAGCGCTGCTGTACGCCTTGGGATTCGTGTTGCTCCGGCAGGTCTCGTTTTCCTATTGGGTCCTGTTTGCGGGTTATCGCCTGACCGTGCTGCTGCTGGTGCCGCGTCGCTACTGGCCCGCGCTCGCCGTCGGCGAACTGGGCCCACTCGCCTTCACCGCGGTGCGCTGCCTGCCCGAATTCGGCTGGCTGTGGTCCACCGTGATGCTGGTGCCGCCGATCGCGCTGGCGATGCCCATCGTGCACGCAAGCCGCGAACGCTGGCAGCTGTTCCAGACTCGCCATCATGTGCGCATCAGCGTGCTGCTGCTGTGTGCCCTGGCTTGTTCGCTGGTGTGGACGTTCGCCAACCTCGCCGCCGTCTCGGTGTCGATCAAGCCGCCGGGCTATCCGCCGCTGGATTACACCTTGCTCGCCGGCCGCTGGCTGGTGGGCAATTACCTGGGCGTGCTCACCGTGGCGCCGCTGGCGCTGATGGTGCGCGAGGTATGGCAGCTCACGCCCGCGCAGGAACGCTGGACGCGCCTGATGGACAGCCGCCTGTTCCTCGAAAGCGCGCTGGGCCTGCTGCCGGTGCTCATGCTGCTGGCGTGGATCGGCGGCGGTGGCATGGGCGAGCAGGCGCGCCAGGTGGCGCGCATGTCCATGTTCATCCCGGTAGTGTTCCTCGCGCTGCGCCATGGCTGGTACGGCGTGGCGATCGGCGGGACGATGGCGAGCACGGCGGTGGTGTTCACTATGCCGGCCGCGTTCGATCCCGGCACGATGCAGGCCGAGGTGCTGATCGCCTTCACTATCTCCACCATGATGATGTTCGGCGCGCGCATCTCGGTGCTCAACCGGCGCGACCAGCAGGAGCGCCTGGATGCGCGCCAGACCCTGGCCCTCGCGCAGCGCACGCTGTTCCTGGGCGAACTGCGCATGCGCCAGACGGCGATGGCGATCGAACAGGTGCGCGGCAGCATCCAGCAGACCAACAATCTGATGCTGGATCGCCTGCGTCTCCTCGTCCCGAGCCAGGAAGAACGGCAGTACCGGCTGCAGACCGCGGTGAACCAGGAGCAGCTGTTTCGCCTGGCCGACAACCTCCATCCGGTGAGCTGGCGCCAGCGCGGCTTGCCGGCCGCGCTGCGCGAAGGCGCCGTGGCCAGGACGCTGGAGGCCGCCGGGGTGACCTACACCTGCGACATCGAGGGACGCGGCCTGAGCCAGCTATCGCCGGGCATCCACCTGGTGTTGTACCGGACCATCGGCGAAATCGCCGGCAGCCTGTGCGGCGATCGAGACGTGGGCCGGATCCACGTGCGGCTGCGCGGCGGTGCGTTCGATGGCCGCCGTTGGGTGGTGATGCGCATCGACGGTCACCGCGATGCTTCCGCCGCTCGCACCGTGCGCTGGGGCGAGCTGATGCAGGGTCTCGCCACGGCGGGGTCCGGCCTGGAAGCGATCCGCGACCAAGTCGCGCTATTCCAAGGCCAGCTGCGCGAGCGCCGGACGGCGCACGGCACGCGGATCAGCCTGATCCTGCATAACCCGGAGTAAGGGACGGACACAAAAAAGGGCGCGCCGACGGACGCGCCCTTTTTGTTTGTCTGGGGTATGCGTTACCGGGTTCGGCTCTGGATATGCGTGCTGCATTCCACCGGGTCGGTGCAGGTGGTCGAGTCGGCGTCGAACCTCGTGGCGCCGTTGGCCAGGAAGTTGGCGGTGATCCGCACCTCACCATCACGGTAGATGGTTTCCCCGGACGTGCCGGTGGCGGCCGTGGTCAATGCCGACGCGTTCGCGCCGGCCGATGCGCGCTCCGCATCCGTGCCGATCGGCAATACCAGGAACTGCCCGTTGGCCGTCGCGAAAGCGCTGCGGACGCGACCATTGAGATCGTTGACCTGGATGTAGCGCACGCCGTCCTTCACAAAGACGTAGACGTGCCAGCGCGGGCTGGAGCTGACGTCCGATGCGTTGGGCCAGGACTGGCCCAGGCCGGTGGCCGGGAACTGGCGGGCCATGACGCTGGTGGAAACCGCTAGGGCGGCGCACAGAGCCACCCCGACAACACTACGCGCGCTCAACATATCGGCCTTCCTGTCGGTGTCCTTGACGCGAACCGCGGCACTCTATCAGCGAAATCCGTGATGAAGATGTGAGGGGATACGCTCAAAACAGGGTCCGGGCCAACTGCCACTTAAATGCCCGCTCAGCCGCCCTCCTGAGCCCGGGCCGGCTTGACGTAGGTGTCGAAAAGTTCTTCGATCCGGCGGTATTCGTCATACCAGGAGTCCGGCTGGACGAAGCCGTGCCGCTCCATCGGATAGAGCGACATCCAGAAGTTCTTCTTGTGCAGCTCGATGAAGCGCTGATACAGCCGGATGGAATCGCCGGCCAGCACGTTGTCGTCGATCAAGCCATGCTGGATCAGCAGGGCGTCTTGCAGCTTGTCCGCGTATTCGATCGGCGAACTGGCCAGGTAGGCCTCCGGGTCCAGTTGCGGATCGTTGAGGATGTTGGACGTGTATTCGTGGTTGTAGCTGGTCCAGTCCGTCACCGGACGCAATGCGGAGCCGGCCGCGAACTCTCCCGGCGCGCGCAGCAGCGCCATCAGGGTCATGAAGCCGCCGTAGCTGCCGCCGTAAATACCTACACGACGCGGATCGACGCTGTGCTGGCGCACCAGCCAGGCCTTGCCGTCGAGCAGGTCTTCCAGCTCCGGATGCCCCATCTGCCTGTAGATCGCCGTGCGCCAGTCCCGGCCGTAGCCTTCCGAGGCGCGGTAGTCCATGTCGAGCACCACATAGCCCTGCTGCACCAGCAGGTTGTGGAACATCTGCTCGCGGAAGTAATTGGACCAGCCGAGCGTGACGTTCTGCAGATAACCCGCGCCGTGCACGAAGATCACCGCGGGCCGCGAACCGGGGACCTCGTCCGCCGGGCCGTAGTACTTCGCCCAGATGGTGCCCGCCCCATGCGCGGAAGGTACGGCCACGATCTTCGGGGCGATCCACGTCCGCTGCGCGAAGGCCGGCTTCATGGTCCGGGTCAGTTCGCGCGGCGTGCCGCCGGCCGCGTCCTGCACGGCCAGCTGCGGCAACACGTAGGGTGACGAATGCAGCACGGCCAGCTGGCGGCCGTCGGGCGAAAGCACGAAGTCGTTCATGCCCTCGTACCGGGTCAGCCGCGTCGCCTCGCCGCCCTGCGCGGATACGCGGTAGACGTCATAGCTGTAGGGCGCGGCCTGGTTGCTGCGGAAGTAGAACCACTGGCCGTCCTCGCTCAGCACCGGATGGCTGACTTCGAACCGCCCCGCAGTGAGCGCCCGGGCCTTGCCGCCGGGCTGCATGGCGTAGAGCTGCGACCAGCCGGTCTCCTCGCTGAGGTACCAGAGGGTGCGGCCATCCCTGAGCCAGCCGAAATCGTTGAAGTTCCAGTTGATCCAGGCGTTGTCGGTGAGGCGGTGCTGGTTCACCAGTGCGTGCCGGTCGAGATCGACGGTGGCGATCCAGCGATCCTTGTTGTCGATCGCGCGCATCTGGACGGCCACATTGGCGCCATCGTCACTCCAGGCGATGCCGCCACCACCGCCGTCGTCGGCATCGGAAATGATGCGCACGGCACGCTGGTCCGGCGCCTTGAGCGCTTTGGCGTCGTCGGCATGCCCCGCCTTTTCCAGCGTCGCGATGGCCTTCGCGCGCAGCGTCTTGAGCGGGTCGTCCTTGATGCCGGGCAGGACGCCGATGTCCAGCGGATAGGTCTTGCGCGCGCGCACGTCGACCAGCAGCAGCGACTGTGGCGCGGGATCGCGCCTGCCCACGTAGACGCGCGTCGGTTGTTGCTCGGAGTAGCCGGACTCGGTCACGTAGTGAGTGACCTCCGGCGCCTTGCCGGCCTTGTAGTCCTTCGGCTGGGTGACCACCACCATCCATCGTCCGTCGGGCGACAGCTCGGTGCCGACCACGTCGCCCACGTCGCCCAGCCAGATCGGCCGCGGCGCGCGCGCAGGGTCGGCGGCGGACAGGGCCTCCTCATTGGCGCGAGCGGCATCCTTTTCCGCCTTGACCGTGCGCAGCGACTTGAACAGGCGCAGCTGGTCGCGGCCCAGCGCGTCGGGCTGCTTGTCCTGCGGGTCGTTACCGGTACTCAGCAGTGCCGCCGGCGCGGAAACGCCTGCGGCGATGTCGTAGGCGAACCACTGGTTGCCCTGGCGGTACTGGAGCGTGCGGCCATCGCTGGAGAAACGCGGCGAGGTTTCCGTCTCCGGCGTGCGTGTGATCTGAGTGCGCCGGGACGTGCCCAGATCGATCATGAAGACGTCGCCGTGCAGGACAAAGGCGGCCAACCGGTGGCGGCGGTCGAATACGGCCGGGCCTTCGGCCAGCGCGATGGCTTCGGGCGCCAGCTTTTCGCTGCGTCCGCTGGCGACGTCGACGCGATAACGATCGCGGACCTTGCTGCCGTCCTGCTTGAGCGAGTAGTACAGGCTGTGCCCATCGACGCTCCAGTAGGGCGATTCCACGGCCGCGCCGATCCAGTCGGGGCTGGCCATGATCGTCTCCAGATCCAGCGCTCCGGCGGGCGTGTCGGCCAGGAGGGTGGGGCTGGTGGCGAGTGCGACCAGGCCGGCGAGCATCATTCGGCGCATGGGGAGTGCTCCGCGATCAAAAACGCCGGAGCATAACCAAGACGGCCGTCCCTGCAAGCGCCATGGGTCCTGTATCCGGCAGTGACCGACGCAACTAGGCTGCAAGATCGAGTCTGACCGCGTCGCCAGGAGGCCCCATGCGCCAGCCGTTCCGTCCGATCCCCACCGCCCCCTCGGACAGTCGCCGCCCTCTGCGGCTCAAGTAAATCCGCTGTCCGTTTCGCGTAAGCGAACGGGCGCATCGTGCGTTCGATGGCCTTACGGCCGCGCGCCGGCCTTTTCCCTCCCCCATTCGCAAGTCCCCAGCATGCCCCTGCCTACCGTCGAGCACGAAACCGCCACTCATCTCACCCATAGCGTGATCTGGCTCCACGGCCTGGGCGCCGATGGCCACGATTTCGAGCCGATCGTGCCGGAACTGGTGGCCCAGGACTGGCCCGGCCTGCGTTTCGTGTTCCCGCATGCGCCGGTGCGGCCGGTGACATTGAACGGCGGTATGGCGATGCGTGCCTGGTATGACATCGTCGGCGTCGATCTCACCTCGCGCCAGGATGAAACCGGCATGCGCGCATCCATCGAAGCGGTGGAAAAGCTGATCGCCCGCGAGAACGAGCGCGGCGTACCCGACGAGCGCATCGTGCTGGCGGGCTTCTCGCAGGGCGGCGCCATCGCGCTGGCCGGCGGCTTGCGCCATCCGCGCCGGCTGGGCGGCATCGTGGCGCTGTCCACCTACCTGCCGATGCAGTCCTCGTTCGAGGCCGAACGCCATGCGGCCAATGCCGCCACGCCGATCTTCTGGGGTCACGGCACCGCCGACCCGATCGTGCCGCTGACCCGCGGCGTCCAATCGCGCGATGTGCTGCAGGAGCATGGCTATCCGGTGGAATGGCACACCTATGCCATGCCCCATTCCGTGTGCGCCGAAGAGATCGCGGACCTGCGCGACTGGCTGGGGCGGCGCTTCGCCGAGTAAGCCGCAGCACGCCGGAAAGCCGCCGGACGGGCGCGCCCGTCCGGCGAAACCCGGTGCTACGCCTCCGTTCTTGCCGGACACGCGGCAGATCGTGCGCGGGCCTCTTGGGCATACTGTGCCCCCATGCGCCGCCCGACCGCTTCCGCCGCCGAACAGAGCCCGCTGCCCGATTTCTGCAGCGCACCGGTGCTGTTCGCCCTGCTGGTCGTCGCCGCGCTCACCGTCACGATCATGCTGCTCGCTCCGGAAAGCAGCCGGGGCTGGCGCGGCTACAGCGTCGGCATGTTGTTCGCCGAATGGATGGCCATGCTCATCGGGGTCGCGCTGTGCAAGCTGCGCCCGACGCTTTCCGCGCTGCCAGGCCGGCTGCCGTATGCGGCCATCTGGCTGATCATGCTGGCGATCGTGGCCTTGACCAGCGTGCTGGCCGCGTGGATGGATCAAGCGCTGCAGATGGAACTGATCCGCGGCGAAGCTTTCGACTTCGTGCGCGACAACACCACCATCGCCGCGCTGCTCGGCGCAGCGATGCTGCGTTACTTCTACGTGCTGGCCCAATGGCAGGCGCGCCTCGCGGCGGTGGCCCGTGCCCAGGTCGAGGCGCTGCAGGCGCGGATCCGTCCGCATTTCCTGTTCAACAGCATGAACACGGTGGCCGCGTTGATCCGTGTCGACCCGGTCGCGGCGGAGCGCACCGTTGAAGACCTCTCGGAACTGTTCCGCGCCGCGCTCGGCCGGCACGACGCGGGCGACGGCACGCTGGAAGAAGAACTCGCCCTGCTCGAACGCTACCTCGCGATCGAACAGCTGCGGCTCGGCCCCCGCCTGCGCGTACGGCGCGAACTCGATAGCTTGCCTGGCGCGTTTCCGCTACCCCACCTGCTGCTGCAGCCGCTGGTGGAGAATGCCGTGCGTCACGGGATCCAGCCGCTGCGCGAAGGGGGGGAAGTGATCCTGCGCGGCCGGCGCCTGGCCGACGGCATCGAGATCGAGATCGACAACCCGCTGTCCGGGACCCCGGCCAGCGGCGGCAATGGACACGGGCTGGACAACGTGCGCCAGCGCATCGCCTACCGCTACGGCCCTCGTGCCGACGTGCAGGCGGGGCCGCGCGAAGGGCGTTTCGTAGTGCGCCTGCATCTTCCGGAAGAAGCGCATGCGCGTATTGATCGTTGACGACGAACCCCTGGCCCGTTCCCGCCTCGCTGCGCTGCTCGACGAGTGCGGCGAGACCGTGGAAGTGGCCGGAAGCGTGGGCGACGGCGACGCCGCGCTGGAGGCGATCGCGCAGACCAGTCCGGACGTGCTGCTGCTGGACATCAACATGCCCGGGCTCGACGGCACCGCGCTCGCGCGGCGTCTGGCCGGCAAGGAACGGCCGCAGGTCGTGTTCTGCACGGCCTACGAAAACCACGCCCTGCACGCTTTCGAACTGGGCGCCGTGGATTACCTGCTCAAACCGGTCCGGCTCGAACGCCTGCGCGAAGCCCTGCGCCGCGCGCACCAGCGGTTGTCGTCGAGTCCGCGCGAGCCGAGCTATCTGTTTGGCCGGCTGCG
The DNA here is from genome assembly GCF_031954525.1 of Dyella sp. BiH032. NCBI lineage: Bacteria > Pseudomonadati > Pseudomonadota > Gammaproteobacteria > Lysobacterales > Rhodanobacteraceae > Dyella > Dyella sp. BiH032. The sequence goes on along the minus strand of NZ_CP134867.1, from coordinate 314,552 downwards.
CGGCGAACAGGTGCGCATCGCGCTGGACGAAGTGGTCTGCCTCACGGCCGAGGAAAAGTACGTGGTGGTGCAGCACCGCGGCGGACAGCTGCTGGTCGAGGAGTCGCTGCGCCAGCTGGAGGAGGCCTACCCGGACCAGCTGATCCGCCTTCACCGCAACTGCCTCGTACCGCCGCAACGCCTGCTCGGCCTGAAAACACTCACGGACGGGCGAGTCCTCGCCCGGCTGGGCGGCACGGAGCTGATGCCGGAAGTGAGCCGGCGCAACCTGCCGGCGGTGCGCAAGCTGCTGCGCATGAGCTGAAGGCGCCGGGTGCGTCGATGCGCGCGGCCGGCACGCCTGCGCCTCCGCCGCCGTTTACGCGACAATGGCCGCCCGTTTCCGCCGATCCGAGCCGTCATGACGCCACCCATCCTGCGCATCGCCACCCGCAAGAGCGCCCTGGCACTGTGGCAGGCCGAGCATGTGGCCGCGGAACTGCGTGCGACGCATCCCGGCCTGACGGTCGAGCTGGTGCCGATGAGCACGCGCGGCGACGAGATTCTCGATAAGTCGCTGGCCACGATCGGCGGCAAGGGGCTGTTTCTCAAGGAACTGGAAGTAGCCATGCAGGAAGGCCGCGCCGACCTGGCCGTGCATTCGCTCAAGGATGTGCCTTCCGAGCTCGAGCCCGGCTTCGCGCTTCCGGCCGTGTTGCCGCGCGCCGACGCCGCGGACGCATTCATCAGCAACGACTACGCCGACCTGGCCGCACTGCCGCACGGCGCGCGCGTGGGTACGTCGTCCCTGCGTCGACAGGCACAGCTGCGCGCGCTGCGGCCCGACCTGACCCTGCTCGATCTGCGGGGCAACGTCGGTACGCGCCTGGGCAAGCTGGACGCCGGCCATTACGACGCGATCCTGCTCGCCTGCGCCGGCCTCGAACGCCTGGGTCTGGCCGATCGCATCCGCGGCAGGCTCGACGCGCCGGACTGGCTGCCGGCACCGGGCCAGGCCGCCATCGCCATCGAAGCCCGCAGCGACCAGCCGGCGGTACTCCAATGGCTCGCCGCGCTCGATGACGCGCATACACGCCTCGCGGTGACCGCGGAGCGCGCGATGAACCAGGCGCTCGGTGGCAGCTGCACGGTGCCGGTGGGAGCCTGGTGTGTGGTGACCGAACGCGGCCTGCACCTGAGCGGCATGGTGGGCGACGTCGCCAGCGGGCGCCTGCTGCGCGCCGAAGCGGCAGCCGGCAGCGACGAAGCCGAAGCGCTGGGCCTGCGTGTCGCCAAGGCCTTGTTCGACCAGGGTGCGGCGCAGTTTCTCGGTCACTGAAACGAAACGGCCCCGCATTGGCGGGGCCGTGATCGCGGTGCGCCGGAGCGCACGCCTCAGAAGTTGTAGACCAAGTTGGTGGTCATCAGCGTGTCGGTGTTCTTGGTACCCGGCTGCACGTCGCTGTTGTAGCGGACCTGGTAACCGACCTTCAGCGCCATCTTCTTGGTCATGCTGACCGAGAGGCCGATGTCGTTCTGGTAGTACTGGTTCTTCGAACCGGCTTCGAGCAGCAGCGTGTCTTCCAGCGCCGTATTGGCGGTGAGGCGGTACTTGTAGTTGACCAGGCCGCGGCCGACCGCCTCGCTCTGCGTTTCCTGGCGCTGCTTCACGTCCACGCCATCGACCTGCACGGTGCGGTCGGCCGGGCGGTAGCGCTTGTAACCGGGGCCGGCTTCGAAGGAGAGTTCGGTGCGATCGTTCTTCAGCGCGATGTAGCCGTAGCCGATCGAGACGATGCCCTGCCAGATGTTCGAGCCGAAATCGTCGTGCTCGTAGCGCAGCGCGCCGACGATGTAGCTGCGGGGATCGAGCTTGTAGCCCACGGAGGCGCCGGTGTCGTAGCGGTTGGCGGTGGTGCTGAACTTATCGATGGTGTTGCCCTGGGAGTCCTGCACCTGCACTTCGCCTTTCGAACGCATGCCGTTGAGGAAGAAATTGTTCTTCCACAGCTCGTTCTCCTGGTTCAGGCCCAGCTTCGCATTGACGTTCTCCGTACGGGAATTGCCGCGCGCGGAAGCGAAGCCAAATTCACCGGTGCCGCTCCAGCCGCCATTGGTCGCGGGGTTGCTGGCCGGGTCGGCGGCCGGGGAGGCCACGTCGTCGGCGAGGGCGGTGAAGCTGGCGAAACTGGCCAGCAAGGCGCTCGTAATAAGGGCTTTTCTCATCGGGAATTCCACGTTTTCGTTAAACAATTGTGATGTTGGCACCTTAAGGGGCCGGCTTGAACTCGTTGTGAACACGGCCCAGCACGTCAGCTGCCGTGCGCCACGCCCTGGCCGCACAGGCGCGGTTCAACGCTCTTGCCGACCACGCAGCTGACAGCCGCCAGGGCGATCAGCCATTCCTGAGAGCCATTCACCTGGGCCAGCAACACGATCGCGCATGGGATCAGGTACACCAGCGCCAGGAAAACCAGGCGGCCGCCCGGCGACCGGGGGCGGCCTCGCCCCGAAGCCAGCCAGAACAACAGGGCCAGCAGCTGCAGGGCGAGGATCCAGGCCACCGAATAGATCGCACGCAGATGGGCGCTCTCCTGCGCGGCCAGGCACAGCCATAGCCATAACCCTCCCGCGTATCCGGCGGAAACGACGCGGGCCAGCCGCCGCGTCCAGCCCTCGCGTCGGCCGGCTTCGCCCGGCATGGCATAGATCAGGCACAGCAGACTGCACAGCGCCAGCGCTGCGGCTGACACCCGCGTCGCCCAAAACAGATTGTCTCCGCGGACCAGCCCGGCCACGCCGAGCATGGGCAGGTAGGTCACCATGGCGAGCATGGCCCGGCGGTTCGGCCGGCTGCCGCGGCCGAACCGCCAGCCGAGCCAGTCCCCTGCCGAGAGGCGTAGCGAAGCCGCCAGCGGACTCAGGCTGACCAGCAGGGCGCCGAGCGCGAGCGGTACCAGCGCTTCGCCCCGGCCTGCGGGATACACGCCGAGCGCGAGCGTCAGGCCCAGCAGCAGCCACAGGCCGTAACCGCTGTTCGCCAGCACGCGCAGGACGCTGGCGAGCAGGTTCCGGGCGGGGTGGGAAACGTCGATGTGATCGTGGGGCGGGGGGGCGCCGGGCATCTCGGCTCGCTCTGTATCCTAAGGACCGGTCAGAGAGCCTTCGGAGTCTAGGGGATTTCACGCCGCGATGGGCGCCGCGCGTGCCAGACTTTGCGTACTTGCGACCGCCACGGGCGATCCGCATGCTACGCGAAGCTATGCAGCACTGGATGCCATGGACCGTTACGAGCGTATTCTCACCCTGCACCGGCTGCTGAAGTCGGCGCACTATCCGGTACCGCTCCCCCGGCTGATGGACGAGCTGGAGTGCTCGCGCGCGACGCTGTATCGCGACGTGGCCTTCCTGCGCGACGCCCTGGGCGCCCCCATCGAAAGCGCGGGCGGAGAGCACGCGGCCTTCCGCTATGCGGCGGGAGAAGGCGAGCGCTTCGAGCTGCCCGGCCTATGGCTGACTTCCGACGAGCTGGCGGCGCTGCTGGCGCTGAACGAGCTGATCGGCCGCAGCGGCCCCGGCGTGCTGGCCGGCGCGCTCGCGCCGTTCAAGGCGCGCATCGAGCACCTGCTGTCCGACCAGGGCAGCGGCAAGGCCCTGCCGATCGAGCGCATCCGTGTCATCGCCTGGGGCGAGCGCAAGCTTGACCAGCAGGTGTTCCGCATCGTCGCCGGCGCCGTGCTGGAACGCCGCCAGTTGCGCTTCCGCTATCGCGCGCGCACCACCAACGCCGACAGCAAGCGCACGGTCTCGCCGCAGCGCCTGACGCATTACCGCGACAACTGGTATCTCGACGTGTGGGACCACGACCGCGAGGCGCTGCGCAGCTTCGCGGTGGACCGCATCGCGGAACCGCAGGCGCTGGACGCGCCGGCGCGGGATGTCGCCGAGAACGAACTCAACGACATGCTGGCCTCCAGCTACGGCATCTTCGCGGGCAAGCCCAAGGCCTGGGCCACCATCCGCTTTTCCCAGCACGCCGCGCGCTGGGTGGCCGACGAGCACTGGCACTCGCAGCAGAAAGGCATCTGGCTTCCGGACGGGCGCTACGAATTGCAGGTGCCGTATTCCAACTCCAAGGAGCTGCTGATGGACGTGCTCAAGTACGGCCCGGACGCCGAGGTGGTCGCGCCGCTCTCCCTGCGCGAGGAAATGAAGATCCAGCTGCAGCTGGCCCTGGGCGGCTACCAGCAGGCGCCGCGCTGAGCGGCGCCGGCATGCGCGCCAGGGCCGCGTCCGCATGAGCAGCTCGCTTCCGGTCGACCCGGCGGCCGCACCGGCCGCACGCAAGCCCACGGTCGCCCTTGCCCTCGGTGCCGGCGGCGCGAAGGGGCTGGCGCACATTGGCGCCATCGAGGAGATCGAGCGGCAGGGCTACGAAGTCGTCGCCATCGCCGGCACGTCGATGGGCGCGCTGATCGGCGGCATCTATGCGATGGGCAAGCTGGGCGCCTACCGCGACTGGGTTTCCGCCTTGGCCAAGATGGATGTGCTCCGGCTGGTCGACTGGACCTTTTCCGGCGGCGGCCTAATCAAGGGCGAGCGCATCATCGGAACGCTACGCGAGCTGATCGGCGACGCGCGGATCGAGGACCTGCCCATGGCCTACACGGCGGTCGCCACGGATCTCGACCGCGAGCGCGAAGTCTGGCTCACACGGGGACCGTTGTTCGATGCGATCCGCGCCTCGATCGCCATCCCCACGGTATTCCGGCCGCAGACCATCGACGGCCGGCGGCTGGTCGATGGTGGCCTGCTCAATCCCGTGCCGGTGACGCCACTGATCCGCGAACATGCCGATTACCTGTTCGCCATCAGCGTCGACGGCGCGATCGAGGCGGCCAAGCCGGAGATCGCCAACGATCATGCCATTGAGGCGGATAGCAGATACCGGCGCCGGATCGGCGAGTTCATCGGCAGGCTGATGCCGCACGGCGAACCGAAAGCCGCGGAAGGGAAAACGATGGAACCGCCGCGCGCACGCGAGCCCGGCATGCTGGACCTGCTGGCGCAGTCCATGGATCTGATGCAGGCCAATCTCGCGCGGCTGCGCCTGGCGGCCTATGCGCCGGACCTGTTGATCCAGCTGCCGCGCAATATCTCCATGGCTTACGAGTTCTATCGCGCACGCGAGCTGATCGAACTGGGGCGCGAACGCGCGAGGCTGGTGCTCGCCGACTGGAAGCCGGCGCACCACCATCATCACCCTTTCAATGGGGACCGTGGTCCTTGAGCCAGGCTTCCAGATAGGCCTTCAGCGCGACGGCGTTATTGTGTTCTTCGTCCTTCGCCCCGTAGAGCAGCGTGACGCGATGTCGCGCGCCCTCCTGCGCCAGCGCGCGCCAGTGCTCGGCCTTGGCGTCCAGTTCGCTGGCATAGCGATGGCGAAAGGTGTCCCAGCGGGAAGGATCGTGGCCGAACCAGCGGCGCAGCGTCGCGGAAGGCGCCAGTTCCTTGGCCCACAGGTCCAGCACGGCCTCGTCCTTCTTCAGGCCGCGCGGCCATAAGCGATCCACCAGCACACGCTTGCCGTCGTTCTTGCCGGGGGCGTCGTAGATGCGCTTGATGGCGATGCTCATGGCGGTTGCCTGCGATCAAAGGAACCGGCCGCCGAGCATACGCCCAACCGCCGTGCAGGGCATGAAAAAGGCCCGGGCGGGTGCCCGGGCCTCGGCGTTTCGGAGCCGTGCTTGGACGGCTCAGAGTTCCTCGACGCGGGTGACCTTGGCACGGCGCATCAGCCAGGCCACGCCACGCAGGTCGGCGACGCCCACCCAAAGGCGGTCGAGCATGCCGTACTTGGAACTGCCCGCGGTGCGCGGCCGGTGGCCGACCGGCACGCTGCGGCTCTGGAAGCCCGCGCGCTTGACCAGCGCCGGCAGATAACGGTGCATGTGGTCGAAATAGGGGAGGCGCAGGAAGACCTCGCGCTCGAACAACTTCAGGCCGCAGCCGGTGTCCGGCGTGTCGTCCCTGAGCATGCGCGAACGCACCGCATTGGCGATCTTGGAGGAAATGCGCTTGTTGAAGCTATCGCGGCGCGTGGTGCGCCAGCCGGCTAGCAGGCGCACGTCTTCCGGCGCTTCGTCGCGCGCGGCCAATAGCTTGGGGATGTCGGCCGGGTCGTTCTGGCCGTCGCCGTCGAGCGTGGCGATCCATGGCGAGCGGGCGGCGCGCACGCCGTTCCACACCGCGGTGCTCTGCCCGCTGCGGCTCAGGTGCCGCACGATGCGCAGCTCGGGGTAGTTGGGCTTCTCTCCCGCCAGCACTGCCACGCTGTCGTCGCTGGAATCGTCATCCACGTAGACGATCTCGAACTCGACCTTGCCGCGCAGCGCGGCGGCGATCTCGGCAAGCAGCGGCGGGATGTTGTCGCGCTCGTTGAAAACCGGCACGACCACGGACAATTGCGGCATGAGGGGCAGCCTTTACTTGCGGAACGGGAGGCGCGCAGCGCTTGGGGGCGCATTCTAGTGCGTAGGGGATTCCCCGGCGAGCCGCTGGGGAGCGGGCGGGGCGGGGCCCCGCGCGACCTCAGCGGATCTTGCCGAGGATGCCTTCCAGCTCGTCGTTGCTGTGATAGTGGATGACGAGCTTGCCGCGCCCGCCGCGGCCATGGGCCACCTCGACGCGGGTGGCGAAGCGTTCGGCCAGCTCGCGCTCCAGCGCATCGACGTTCGGGTCGCGCGCCGGGGTGTGCTTGGCCTTGCCCTTGGGCGCGGTCTGGGCGCGGCGGGCGGCTTCCTCCAGCTCGCGCACGCTCCAGCCGTGGCGGGCGGCCTCGAGGGCCAGGCCCTCGGCGTCCCGCTCGGGCAACGTCAGCAGGCAACGGGCATGGCCCATCTCCAGCTTGCCTTCGTCGAGCAGTTTCTTGATGGAGGGCGGCAGCTCGGTGAGGCGCAGCAGGTTCGACACCGCGGCGCGTGAGCGGCCGACGGCCTCGGCGGCCTGCTGGTGGGTAAGCGCGAAATCGTCGATCAGCCGCTTGAGCGCGTCAGCCTCTTCCAGTGGCGTCAGGTCCTGGCGCTGGATGTTCTCGATCAGCGCCATCGCCGGCACGGCGATCTCGGGAACGTCCTTGACCAGGGCGGGCATTTCGCTGAGCTGGGCGCGCTGCGCAGCGCGCCAGCGGCGTTCGCCGGCAATCAACTCGTAGCTGTTCTTGCCCAGGGCACGTACCACCACAGGCTGGATCAAGCCCTGAGCCTTGATCGAAGCCGCCAGCTCGTCGAGCGCCTCGTCGTTCCAGTGCCGGCGCGGCTGGTATTTGCCCGGCTGGATGTACTGGATGGGCAGCGTGCGCAGCTCCCCTTCCTGCTCGATCACCGAGGGCGCACCGTCGTCGCCGCCGCCGAGCAGGGCATCGAGCCCGCGTCCGAGGCCTCGTTTCTTCGCTGCGGCCATGCTTACTCCTGATGAATGTCGGCGGCGGCGTCCACCGCCACTTCGCTGTCGTCGTGCGGCGGCGCCACGTCGGCCGCGCCTGCGGCGAGCCCTCGTTCGCGGCGGATGATCTCGCCCGCCAGGCCGATGTAGGCGATGGCGCCGCGCGAGCTGCGGTCGTAGAGATGGATGGGCTGGCCGTGGCTGGGGGCCTCGGCCAGGCGCACGTTGCGCGGGATGATCGAGCGCAGCACCTTGTCGCCGAAATGCGTGGTCAGCTGCGCGGAAACCTCGTTGCCGAGATTGTTGCGCACGTCGTACATGGTGCGCAGCAACCCCTCGATTTCGAGGTGGGGATTCAGCCGCTGGCGTACGGCCTTCACGGTGTCGAGCAGGCTGGAAAGCCCTTCCAGCGCGAAGTATTCGCACTGCACGGGAATCAGTAGCCCGTCCGCTGCGGCAAGCGCGTTGAGCGTGAGCAGATGCAGGGTGGGCGGGCAGTCGATCAGGATGGTGTGGTACTTGTCCGCGATCTTGGCGAGCTGTTCCTTCAAGCGCATCTCGCGTGCGATCGCATCCATCAGCTTCAGCTCGGCGGCGGTGAGGTCGCCGTTGCCGGGCAGCAGGTCGTAATGCGCCTCGGTGGTGACGATGGCGCGCTCGATCGGAGCCTCGTCCAGCAGCACCTCGCAGCCGTTGGGCTTGGCCACGCGCTTGTCCACGCCGGACGCCATGGTGGCGTTGCCCTGCGGGTCCAGGTCCACCAGCAACACCTTGCGCTTCGCAGCGGCGAGCGCCGCGGCGAGATTGACGGCGGTGGTGGTCTTGCCGACGCCGCCCTTCTGGTTGGCGACAGCGATGATGCGTGCCATGGTGTCGTCGATGCCGTGAGCGTGGGAAAAGGGCGCTAGGTTACCATCGGAACCCGGCCCGGACAGGCTCCGGCGGCCCCGCTCTTCACGCCCGGCCGAGTTCGACGAGGTGACGCTCCGCGTCCAAACCGGGCACATTGAGTACATGCGTGCCGCGCAGGGCGAAACCTGCGGGAATGCCTGGGAATTCCTCGTCGGGCCGCTTGCCCTTCATCGCCAGCCACACCCCGCCGGGAGCGAGCAGATGGCCGCCCCAGCCCAGCATGTCCGCCAGGCTGGCGAAAGCCCGGGCGGTGATGCAGTCGAACTGGCCTTCCACCTCTTCCACCCGCGATTGCACGGCGCGCACGCCTTCCAGTTTCAACGCGCGGATCGCCTCGCGCAGAAAGCGGACCTTCTTGCCGTTGGAATCCACCAGCAGGATCTGCCGCCCAGGCGCCGCGATGGCCAGGGGAATGCCGGGAAGCCCCGGCCCGGTGCCCAGGTCGGCGAGGGTCTGCCCGCGCACGTAAGGGAGGATCGCCAGCGAATCGAGCAGATGCCGGGTCACCATCTCCGCCGGGTCGCGGATGGCGGTGAGGTTGTAGGTGGCATTCCAGCGCTCCAGCAGGGCCTGGTAATCCAGCAACCGCTCCACCGCGCCCTCAGGCAGGCGGAGGCCGAGCGCGGCGATGCCCTGTTCGAGTTGGGCCTGCAAGGCGGCGCGGTCGGCCATGGCGATCGTCCCGGAAAAGCGAAAAGGGCGGCAGTATCCGGGCGCGGCTCGCATTGCGCCAGCTTCGCGCCAAAGAAAAACCCGCCGAAGCGGGTTTCAAGAGTCTCAAGTCCCCTTTTGCGCGGGCGCTCTTAAGGCAGCCTCGCGAATGGTCGGCTCAGGCGACTTCCAGTTCCACGCGGGTCACCATCACCCCGCGCTCGCGCAGGGCCTTGTTCATGGCCTGCTTGAGGCGCGCGCCGAGGTCGCGCCGGTCGGCTTCGACCACGGCCGGCTCCTCGCGCAACGCCGCCAGGGCGCCGCCGCGGATCAGCTGGTCCGCCTCTTCGATCACCGCATCGGCGCGCTCGGGCTCCAATACCTGCCAATACACGGTGCCGCGCACGTCGTGCGCGTCGGGCATCGGTTCCTGGAAACGCAGCACCTGCCCGCCCAGGTCGATCCGATGGCCGATGCGATCGAGGCCCGGCACCAGAATGTGCGTCCCCGCCTGCAACAGCCGCCGCGGCTTGCCGTGTCGATACACGCTGATCACCTGACCGGCGGGAACACGCCTGATGGCGGTGGCTGAGAGTCCGAACAGGACCAATGTGATCGCAAGCAAGACAGTCATAGCTTTTTACTTCAAAGAGTTATGCGCTCTATTTAAGATGTTCGATAGATACATGTTACATCCACCGGACCCTATGGGGATTAACCGTGATTTAACTGCGGTCTTATGGATTCTTACAATCCCCTAAACCTCCTATTTCCGCCGGACGAGCGCTGCAAGCCTCGTTCCATGGCATCCGCCTGGCAGTCCCGTGCTGCGTTGCGGTAGCCGGCGACGTTCCCGTCCGCTGGCTTTCTACCGCTGGCTTTCCCTTACCGTGACCCCGACAAATCACTAGGCCTTACGGCCGATAATTTTTGCGTTGCAGCAAAGTCCTTGATTTGCAAAAGCTTTACAAGGGTCGATGAAAACGTTTACGTTCCAGTTCCAGCGAACTTCCGAGCGCATCTGGAGCGGGCAGACGTGGGAGTGACGATCAAAGACGTGGCACGCGAGGCCCAGGTGTCGGTGGCTTCCGTCTCCCGTGCGCTCAACGGCCATGGCGGTGTGACCGCCGAGACCCTGGAGCGCATCCGCGAGGTGGCGTCCCGTCTGCGCTACATCCCCCACGGCGCGGCCCGCAGCCTGATCACCCGCCGTACCCACACTATCGGCGCGCTCCTGCCGGACCTTTACGGTGAATTTTTCTCGGAGCTGATCCGCGGCATCGACCTCGCCGCACGCACACATGGCCTGCAACTGCTCGTTTCCAGCTCGCACGACGGCGCCGCCGAAGCCGCCGCCGCGCTGCGTGCCATGCAGGGCCGCGTCGATGGCCTGCTGGTCATGTCCCCTCATGCAGACGCCGCTTTCCTGCGTCAGAACCTTCCGGTGGGGCTGCCGACGGTACTGATGAACACCGAGCTGGAGCGCGACGACTATCCCGCGCTCTCCGTCGACAACGCGGGCGGCGCACGGATGGTGGTGGAACACCTGATCGATGCGGGTTATCGCCGCGTCGCTTTCATCCAAGGCCCGGCGGGCAATCACGACGTGGCCGAGCGCGAGCGGGCCTACCGCGAAGTGCTGGCCGAACGCCTGCCCGGTGCCGAGCCGGTCGTGCAGCCGGGCGAATTTGACGAAGCCTCCGGCTATCGCGCCGGCCAGCGCCTGGCCGCGATGCAGCCGCGCCCCGATGCCGTGTTCGCGGCCAACGACATGATGGCCATTGGCTGCATGGCGGCGATCCGCGAAGCGGGTTTGCGCATCCCCGAAGACATCGCCGTCGCCGGCTTCGACGACGTGCCGATGGCGCGCTACGTCAGCCCCGCCCTGACCACCGCCGGCGTACGTATCGCCGAATTGGGCAAGGCAGCGCTGGAGCAGCTGGCCGTGCAACTCGACGGCAGCGCAACCGATGTGCCGCGTGCGCACGTGCGCATCCCGGCCGAATTGGTGGTGCGCGCATCCAGCGCGCGTACGAAAGGCAACGACACGGAAAAACCGGCGACCCGGGACTGACGTCGCCAGAACACCAGGGGGCCGGCCATGAAGGCCGGTTCTACGCCGGCCGGCGTGGGAACACGCCGGCGGCGCATCGACAACAACACAGCCGTCATTAAACCCTTGAGGGAGGGTGCCCCAGCCATGGCACGCAAACACGCACTTTCGCTGCAGATCTCACTGGCCCTAGCGGGTCTGGTCGCTACTGCGGCATTCATGCCAACCATCGCTTGGTCGCAGACATCAGACGCGACCCTGCGCGGCCGCGGTCCGGCCGATGCCGAAGTCGTCGCCAAGAACGTGGCCACCGGCTCCACGCGGCGCACGCGCACCGACAAGGACGGCAGCTATGCGCTCGTCGGCCTGCAACCGGGCACATACATGGTTGATGTCGGTGGCAACCAGAAGACCGTGACGCTCACCGTGGCTTCGGTCGGCACGCTGAACTTCAACGAGCCGGCCGCTGCGCCGGCCGCCGCCGCCAACGCGCAGAGCCTCGGTGCCGTCACCGTCAATGCCACCACACTGGCCGAGGTCACCACCTCCGAAGTCGGCACCTCGGTCTCGCAGCACCAGATCGCCACCGTGCCGCAGATCACGCGCAACTTCCTGGAGTTCGCCGACATCGTGCCCGGCATGGTGTTCACGGTGAAGAACGGCAAGACCAACCTACAAGCCGGCGGACAGAACTCCGGCGCCATGAATGTCTATATCGACGGCGTGGGCCAGAAGAACTACATCCTGCCATCCGGCATCTCCGGCCAGACCAACACTCAGGGCAACCCATTCCCGCAGCTGGCCATCAGCGAGTACAAGGTCATCACATCCAACTACAAGGCCGAATACGACCAGATCTCGAGCGCGGCGGTCACCGCCGAAACCAAGTCCGGCACCAACGAGTTCCACGGCGAGGTGTTCGGCAACTACACCAATCAATCCGTCCGCGCCCGCACGCCAGCGGAAAACGACAGCGGCAAGAAGATCCCTTCGCACAACAAGGAATACGGCTTCGCCCTGGGCGGCCCGATCATCCAGGACAAGGCGCACTTCTTCGCCACGTACGAGGGCAAGGAATTCGACCAGCCGATCAGCGTGATCCCGGGCGGCCCGGCGGCCTACGTGAACGGCCTGCCTGCATCCGCCCGCGCGCAGCTGGGCGCCGCCAACCAGCCGTTCAAAGAAGACCTGTACTTCGCCAAGGTAGATTGGGAACCCACCGATCGCGACCGCATCGAGATCAGCGGCAAGTACCGCGACGAAACCGCGATCAGTGGCATTGGCACCGGTACGGCGGCCTCCGCGTCCTATAGCACCAAGAACACCGACAAGCGCTACGTCATCCGCTGGGATCACAGCACCGACAGCTGGTTCAATCGCCTGCAAGCGACGTACGAAAATGCGTTCTACACGCCGGCGGCATCGAACATCGGCAACGGTGCGGTCTACACCGCGCTGGGTTCGGACAACCAGGCAATCCTCAGCACAGGCGCCGCATCTCCGCTTGCCTCGCAGAACAAGGGCCAGAAGGGCCCGGCGCTGCAGGACGACTTCACCTTCAACAATATCGAATGGCATGGCGACCACGTCATCAAGATGGGCGCCAAGATCAAGTGGGTGCGGCTGACGGCGCGCGATGCGGGCGAGTTCAATCCGCAGTTCTTCTACGACACTACGCCGGACGGCACTTCGGACGTGCCCTACAAGGTGCAGTTCCCATCGCCCACGCCGGGCATGAATCCGGTGGCGAGCACGGTGGACCGCCAGATCGGCGCGTACATCCAGGACGACTGGAAGATCGACGACCACCTCACGCTGAACCTCGGCGTGCGCTGGGATTACGAAGTCACGCCCTCGTACCACGACTACGTCACGCCGCCGGATATCGTCGCTGCCATCAATTCGCAGGACCCGTCCGCTCCGGCAGGCCAGACTTACGCGCAGTCGCTCGCGCTGGGCGGCGTCAACATCAACAACTACATCAGCAACGGCCATAACCGCCATCCGCCGCGCTACAACTTCCAGCCGCGTTTCGGCTTTGCCTACGATATCAACGGCGATGAAGCGCATGTGATCCATGGCGGCGCCGGCCGTTCGTACGACCGCGACCTTTATCAGATCCTGCAATTGGAACAGACCAAGTCGGTGCTGTCGCAGCCGACGCTGAACTTCATCAACGCCAACCATCCTTGCACCCCTGGCCCGACGTGCATTCCGTGGGACCCGGTTTACCTGACCGGCCTGGGCACGCTGCAGTCGCTGATCGCGGGCACCAGCACGGGCAAGGAGGTCGACATGATCACCAATAACCTCAAGACGCCATACTCCGACCAGATCAGCCTGGGCATGCGCAACAAGATCGGCGAGTGGAACACCGACGTCACCGTACAGAGCATCAAAAGCTTCGATGGCCTGATCTTCCAGCTCGGCAATCGCTATCCGAATGGCTCGTTCTGGCAGAACGGCAGCCAGCCGTGGGGTTATCCGATTCCCGGTTATGGCGCCCTGATCATCGCGGACAACGGCCTGAAGACGAAGACTACCCAGGTCCTGGTCTCCGCCGAGAAGCCGTACACGCCGGAATCGCACTGGGGCATGACGGTGGCGTACACCTACACGAAGAGCCGCTTCAATCACGACCAGCAAGATCTGACTGACCAGTACGCGTTCGATTTTGCGTCGATCCACGACTATCCATTCATCGCCGGCCCCACGGCCAAGCACCGCCTTGTCACTACGGGCACCGTCGATGGCCCCTGGGGCCTGCTGGTCGCCGCCAAGCTCACGCTGGCGACGCCGACCGCGTATGCCAGCAATGCGTGCTACGGCATCGTCGATTCGCCGAACGGCTGCGCCCCGATGACGTTCGTGCCACCCGGTACCGGCAAGTTTCTGGTCGGCGGCAAGGTGTTCGGCTATCGGGACCTGGATCTGCAGATCACCAAGAACTTTAAAGTGTGGGACAACGTAAACGCTTACGTGCGCCTGGATGTGCTCAATGTCTTCAACTGGAAGAACTACGACGACTATCTGACCAACTACGGTTCCAACGGTGTGCTCAGCCGCAACCCGGTGACCTACAACCCCATCGGCAACATCGTCGACGTACCGCGTACGCTGAAGCTGACGGCCGGTATCAAGTTCTGACCATGCCGACCCTGGCGCGCGAAAAGCACCGCGCGCCAGGGTTTGTCGGGAGCCCATGCGGCTCTTTTTTTGATAGAGAGACGTAAACGTTTACGTCGTACGGTTTCTTCAACGGCTACATGGCTACATGATGGACGTCCATGCCGCCGTTCCTGATGAGTCTTAAAGGCAACACCATGCGCATGAATATCTTGCCCCGCTTCGCCGTCGTGCTTTCCCTGGCGTTCGCATGCACGGCCAGCGCCATGGCGGCGCAAGCATCCAAGCAGACATCGGAGTCCCATGAGCGCGCGCGCATCCCCCCGATGGTCGACGACCTCGAGCGCCGCACCTTCGACTGGTTCTGGGATAGCGCAAACCCGCAGAACGGATTGGTGCCGGATCACTATCCGACCAAGTCCTTTGCCAGCATCGCGGCCGTCGGCTTCGGCCTCACCGCCTACGGCGTCGGCGCGGAGCGCGGCTACATCACGCGCGAGCAGGCGGTCGAACGCACGCTCGCTACGCTGCGTTTCTTCCACGATGCGCCGCAGAACGACAGCGAAGACGACGCCACCGGCTACCACGGGTTCTTCTATCACTTCCTCGACATGGACACCGGCAAGCGCTTCTCGCGCTGGGTCGAGCTGTCAACGGTAGACACCACGCTGCTGCTCGGCGGCGTACTGTTCGCACAGTCGTACTACGACCGCGACACGCCGCAGGAACGCGAGATCCGCCAGCTCGCCGACGAGATCTACCGCCGCGTCGACTGGACGTGGGTGCAGGCGCGCAAGCCGCTCATCACCATGGGCTGGACGCCGGGCGGCAAGTTCATTCCGCACGACTGGCAGGGTTACAACGAAGGCATGCTGGTCTACATCCTGGCGATGGGTTCACCCACGCACGCGGTGGGCGAGGACGCGTGGAAAGCATGGACCTCCACCTATGACCGCACCTGGGGCGAATTCCGCGGCCAGACGTTCCTCAACTTCGCGCCGCTGTTCGGCCACCAGTACAGCCACGTGTGGGTGGACTTCCGCGGCATCCGCGATGCGTGGAACCGCGAAAAGGGCCTGGACTACTTCGAGAACAGCCGCCGCGCCACCTACTCGCAACGCGCGTATGCCATCGCCAATCCCGGCGGCTGGACCGGCTACGGCGAGAACGTGTGGGGCCTCACCGCAAGCAACGGCCCCGGCGGGCTGGTGGTGAAGAGCGGCGACACCGAGCGCACCTTCCAAGGCTATACGGCGCGTGGCGCCGGCCTGGATTACATCAGCGACGACGGCACGATTGTGCCCACGGCGGCTGGCGGCTCCATCGCGTTCGCGCCGGAAATCGTGGTGCCCGCGCTGGAAGAAATGAAGCGCAAGTACGGCAAGCACATCTACACCAAGTACGGCTTCGTCGATGCGTTCAATCCGAGCTTCCACACCAAGACCGATCTTCGCACCGGCAAACTGGTGCCGGAGCTGGGCTGGGTCGATACCGTGCACCTGGGCATCGACCAAGGCCCGATCCTGCTGATGGCCGAGAACTGGCGCAGCGGCTTCGTATGGAATGTGATGAAGAAGAACCCCTACATCCGCAAGGGCCTGCAGCGCGCCGGCTTCACCGGTGGCTGGCTGGACGGGGCCCGCGCCGAGCCATGAGTCGCCGCGGTCCGCGCCAGCGCATCGCGGCCATGCGGCGCCTGCTGCGGCATACGCTCGCCTGGGCCTGCGTCGGCATCGCCGCGGCGGCGAGCGCCGGCTGCCAGCCGAAGGACGACGGCCGCGTGCTCACGCTATGGACCATCGGCCGCGAAGGCGAAGCAGTCGCCAAGTTGCTGCCCGATTTCGAGCGCGAACATCCCGGCCTGCAGGTGAAAGTGCAGCAGTTGCCGCTCACTGCGGCGCACCAGAAATTGCTCACCGCGATCGCCGGCGGTTCGACGCCCGACCTCACGCAGCTCGGCAACACGTGGATCCCGGAACTGGCCGCGCTGGATGCGCTCGAACCGCTGCAGGCTCGCGTCGCGTCTTCGAAAGTCATCCGCCAGGACGACTACTTCGCCAATGTCTGGGCCACCAACCGCATCGGCGAGGCGCTGTACGGCGTGCCGTGGTACGTCGACACGCGCCTCCTGTTCTACCGGCGCGACCTGCTCAAGCGCGCCGGCTTCGACGCCCCGCCGCGCGACTGGGACGAATGGCGCCGCATGCTCGCGGCGCTCAGTCATCCTGCGCAGGGCACTTACGGCATTCTGCTGCCGACCAACGAATTCGAACAGTTGCTCGTGCTCGCGCTCCAGCAGGACGGACCCTTGCTGCGCGACGGCAACCGCTACGGCAACTTCCGCAGCGAAGGCTTCAAGCGCGCGCTGGCGTTCTACGTAGAAACCTTTCGCCAGCGCCAGGCGCCCGCGATCACCAATGTTGAAGCAGGCAACCCGTGGACCGAGTTCGGCCGCGGCGTGTATGCGTTCTACCTGTCCGGCCCCTGGAACATCGGCGAGTTCCGCAAACGCCTGCCCGTATCGCAACAGGACGACTGGGACACCGCGCCGCTGCCCGGCGAACACGGCCCGGGCGCGTCCAACGCCGGAGGATCGAGCCTGGTGATCTTCCGGCGCTCGACGCACAAGGAAGCGGCGTGGCAGCTGATCGAGTACCTGTCCCGCCCGGATATCCAGCAGCGCTTCTACGATCTGCTCGGCGACATGCCGCCGCGACGCTCTTCCTGGCTGGGCGGCGCCTTGCGCGACGATCCGAAAGCCCTCGCCTTCCGCGAGCAGCTCGAACGGGTCCGGCCGACACCTCCGGTTCCGGAATGGGAGCGTATCGTCACCGAGATGCAGCTGGTCGCGGCCCAGGCGGTGCATGGCGACCTCACCATCGACCAGGCCGCCGCCGAGATCGACCGCCGAGCCGACCTGATCCTGGAAAAGCGCCGCTGGGTGCTCGACCGCACCAAGGCCGCGCCCTGACCGCCGGAGACCGTGCATGAATCCGCCACGCGCCGCCTGGCTCTTCCTCGCCCCCGCCCTGCTGGTGCTGGGCTTGTTCTTCCTGCTGCCGGTGATCGCCGCGCTGGCGCTCAGCCTGACCGATTACGACCTGTATGCCCTGGCGGACATCCGCCACCTGCGCTTCGTCGCGCTGGGTAACTACTGGGAACTGCTGCATCGCCCGCTGTTCTGGTCCGCGCTTGGCCACACGCTTTACTTCGTGGCCGTGGGCGTGCCGTTGTCCATGGCCACGTCGCTCGGCGCCGCGCTGCTGCTCAACTCGCCACTGGCGCGTTGCAAGCCGTTCTTCCGCACGGCGCTGTTCGCGCCAGTGGTGACCACGGTCGTGGCGGTGGCGGTGATCTGGCGCTATCTGTTCAACACGAAGTACGGGCTGGCGAACTACGCGCTCGGCGCGCTCGGGGTCGACCCGGTGGATTGGCTGGGGGACCCCCACTGGGCGATGCCGACGATCATCCTGTTCGCGGTGTGGAAGAACTTCGGCTACAACATGATCATCTTCCTGGCCGCGCTGCAGGCCATTCCCGCCGACCTCTACGAAGCTGCGCGCATCGACGGCGCCTCGCCGCTGAGGCAGTTCCGCCACATCACGCTGCCGATGCTCGGCCCCACGCTGCTGATGGTGAGCATCCTCACCGTGTCCGGCTACTTCCAGCTGTTCGCCGAGCCGTTCGTGATGACCGAAGGCGGCCCGCTGCAGAGCACCACGAGCGTGCTGTACCTGATGTACGAGGAAGGCTTCAAATGGTGGAACCTCGGCTCCGCCTCCGCCGTGGCCTTCCTTCTGTTCCTGATCATGTTCGCGGTGACGGCGGCGATGATGCGCGTGGCGCGCCGGGGAGCCGCGGCATGAGCCCGCGCCTGGCCAAGGCGCTGATCAACGGCCTGCTGATCGGCGGGACCGCCGTGGCCGTGTTCCCGCTGCTGTGGATGCTCGCGGTGTCGTTCATGCGGCCCGGCGAAGCCAGCTCGCTGCCGCCGCCGCTGCTGCCGTCGCATGCCACGCTCGCCAACTATCGCGAGCTGTTCGAGCGCGCCGGCATGGGGCGCTACCTGCTCAATAGCCTGGGGCTGTCCGCTGCGATCACGCTGTTGTCGCTGGCCTTCAACCTGATGGCGGGCTACGCCTTCGCCAAGTTGCGCTTCACCGGGCGCGAGCGGCTGTTCCAAGCGCTGCTCGGGGGCTTGGTGGTTCCAGCGCAGGTGGCGATGCTGCCGCTGTTCCTGCTGCTGAAGTACCTCGGCCTGGTGAATAGTTACGCGGGAGTGGTGATGCCCGCGATGGCGACCATCTTCGGCATCTTCCTGGTGCGCCAGTACGCGCGCGGCATTCCGGACGATTTGCTCGAAGCCGCGCGCATCGATGGCGCGGGCGAGCTGCGCATCTTCGTGCAGATCGTGCTCCCGCTGCTCAAGCCGATCATGGTGACGCTGGCGATCTTTACCTTCCTCACCGCGTGGAACGACTTCATGTGGCCGTTGATCGCGCTGACCGGGCAGGAGCATTACACGCTGCCGATCGCGCTGGCCTCGCTGTCGCGCGAGCACGTGCAGGACTCGGAACTGATGATGGCCGGTTCCGTGGTCACGGTGTTGCCGGTATTGGTGCTGTTCCTGGCGCTGCAGCGCTACTACCTGCAAGGCCTTCTGCTGGGCAGCGTGAAAGGTTGACCGATGAAGCGCGCGTTGCTCGCCATGCTGTTCTCGCTCGCGCCGCTGGTCGCATTGCCAGCCCACGCGGACGAGGTTTCGCGCGTGCTCGACGATTTCAGTCGCCCATCGGCGTGGAAGGCCGAAGGCACTGACGACATCGGCACGCGACTGCAAGCGGCTCAGGGCAAGGACGGCAAGGCCGCTTGCCTCGTGTTCGACTTCCGCGGCGTCTCCGGCGCAGCGACGCTCAGGCGTGAACTGCCGATGGACTGGCCCGACAACTTCGCGCTGTCCTTCGACGTGCGCGGCCACATGCCGCCGAACGACCTGCAGGTGAAGCTGGCCGACGCCAGCGGCGACAACGTGTGGTGGTACCGACGCGAAGCATTCCAGCCGGACGCGGACTGGCAGACCATTACGTTCCGCCGCAAACAAGTGGAGTTCGCCTGGGGACCCACGAAGGACCACGCGTTGCGGCGCACGACCACGCTCGAATTCACCGTCTACGCGGGCCAGGGCGGCCGCGGCGAGCTGTGCCTCAGCAACCTGCGCTTGCGCGGCCTGCCGCCGGAGCCGGCCGGCTTTCCGACACCGCGCGCCACGGCCACGTCCAGCCTGAAGGGCGACGACGTACAAGGTATGGCGGAAGGCAAGGGCGCATGGCGCAGCGATCCTGGCGTCTCGGGCGAGCAGTCGGTCACGCTGGATCTGGGCGTGTCGCGGGAGTTCGGCGGGTTGCTGCTGCGCTGGCTACCGGGCCTGCAGGCTTCACGCTACGACGTGGAGACGTCGGATGACGGCATCCAATGGCATTCGACTGCCCACGTCGATGGCGGCAACGGCGGCGACGACGCACTGTTCCTGCCGGACGCGCAGGCGCGCTGGCTGCGGCTTCGGCTGCTGGGCGGCCCGGGCAAGGCCTATGGTCTGGCTGGGCTGGAGGTGAAGGACCGGGCCTGGGGCGCAACGCCCAACGTGTTCTTCCAGGAGCAGGCGAAACTGGCGCCGCGCGGGATGTATCCGCGCGGGTTCTCGGGCGAGCAGAGCTATTGGACGCTGGTAGGCGTGGACGGCGGCGCGCGCCACTCGGCGCTGATCTCCGAAGACGGCGCCGTCGAAGTAGGCAAGGGCGGCTGGTCGATCGAACCGATGCTGTTCGTCGGGCGCGAGGTGATCGACTGGGCCAGCGTGCGCAGCTCGCAGAGTCTGCTGGAGGGTTACCTGCCGATCCCCACCGTGCGCTGGGCGGCGAAGGGCCTCGCGCTCGACATCACCGCGTTCGCCGCTGGCGACGAGGAACGTTCGCGGCTGCTCCTGCGCTACACCCTCGCCAACCGCACTTCGCAACCGCAACGCGTGACGCTGGCCTTGCTGACGCGGCCGTTCCAGGTGAATCCGCCGACGCAGTTCCTCAATACGCCGGGCGGTTTCCATCGCATCCACGACCTGGCGTGGGACGGCAAGGCGGTGAGGGTGAACGGTGAAGCGCGCGTGGTGCCGCTGCAGAAGACCGAGGCCTTCGTCGCCAGCACCTACGAGTCCGGTTCGCTGCCGGAACGCCTCGCGCAGGGCGAGCGTCCGGAGGTGACCTCCTTGCACAGCGACAGCGGCTTTCTGCAGGGCGCCTTGCTTTACACGCTCGATCTGCCTGCGCACGGCAGCCGCACGCTAGGACTGATGGTTCCGTCGCACGGCGAGGCCGCGACCGTGCCGCACGATGCACCGGCCTGGCTCGGCCATGAACTGCATCGCGTTGCCGCCACCTGGCGCGAGAAGCTCAACCGCGTTGCGCTGCAGGTACCCGCTGCGCAGCGGGCCGTCGCCGATACCGCGCGCAGCGCACTGGCGCAGATGTTGATGTCGCGCGACGGCCCAGCCCTGCAGCCGGGCACCCGTTCTTATGCGCGCAGCTGGATCCGGGACGGCGCCATGATGACCGAAGGCCTCGTGCGCAGCGGGCACGCTGACGTCGCCGCCGCCTTCGTGCGCTGGTATGCGCCGCACCAGTTCAGCGGCGGCAAGGTGCCGTGCTGCGTCGATGCACGGGGCTCGGATCCGGTGCCGGAGAACGACAGTCATGGCGAACTGATCTTCGCCATCGCCGAGTTATGGCGCTACACGCACGATCGCGATGCGCTGGAACGGCAGTGGCCCGCCGTGGAACGCGCGATCGCCTACATGGACAAGCTGCGCGAAAGCGAGCGCGGCCCCGCCCATCAGACGTCCGAACGCCGGGCCCTGTACGGCCTGATGCCGGCATCGATCAGCCATGAGGGCTATTCGGCCAAGCCCATGCATTCGTACTGGGACGACTTCTGGGCGCTCAAGGGTTATGACGACGCGGTGACGCTCGCCAAGGCCCTGGGCAATGACGAAGCCGCGTCGAAGATTGCCAACGCGCGCGACGTGTTCCGCGGCGACATCAAGGCGTCCATCGACAGCGCGGTGCGGCAGCATCACATCGACTATCTGCCAGGCGCCGCCGAATTGGGCGACTTCGACGCCACCTCCACCACCATCGCGCTCTCGCCCGGCGACGGCCAGACGTGGCTGCCGCCCGCGCTGGTGTCGAACACGTTCGAGCGCTACTGGCAGGAATTCCTCGCACGGCGCGACGGCCGGCGCGCCTGGGAGGACTACACGCCTTACGAACTGCGCACGGTAGCGAGCTTCGTGCGGCTGGGCTGGCGCGAGCGCATCGGCCCGCTGCTGGCGTTCTTCTTCACCGACCGGCGCCCGGCAGCGTGGAACCAATGGGCGGAGGTGGTCGGCCGCGATCCGCGCAAGCCGCGTTTCGTCGGCGACATGCCGCACGCCTGGATCGCGTCGGACTACCTGCGCTCCGTCTACGACCTGTTCGCTTACGAACGCCCGAGCGATCAGGCGCTGGTGCTCGCGGCGGGCATTCCCGTTCCGTGGCTCAAGGGCGAGGGCGTCGGCATCCGGCGGCTGCGCACGCCGTATGGCGAACTGAGCTATGCGTTGCGGGAGCACGACGGCCAGCTCGACCTGCGGGTGGAGCCGGGCGTCCAGCTCCCGCCCGGCGGACTGGTGCTGCCATGGCCTTATCCCGATGTGCCGAAGGGCAATGCCCTGGTGAACGGCCAGCCGACGGTATGGCGCGACGGCGAACTGGTGATCCGGAATCTGCCAGCGAGCGTGAGCGTCGGCGTCGGTCCATAGGCGATGCCCGCGAGCGCAGTCTTGGCGTCGGCGCGAGCAAAAACTCCCAGGGTCTTTGCCAGGGCGGCGGACTGGCCCTCTCCCTGTGTGAGAGAGGGCTCGGGGTCAGAACTTCCCAGCGCGGAAATCCGCGATCGCCTGATGAATCTCCTCAGGCGTATTCATCACGAACGGTCCATACCTGGCCACGCTTTCGCCCAGCGGCTTGCCGGCCACCACCAGCACGCGCGCCGGTTTCTCGCGGCCGCCGATGCGCACTGAACCGCCCTTCGACAGCACGGCCAACTCGCTACGTTGCAGCACGTCGCCAGCGACCTGGGCGTCATCGCCGTCGAACACGTAAGCGAAGCCGCTGTGCCCTTCCGGCAGCGGAACGTCCAGCTGCGCGCCGGGCTGCACGGCGATGTCCAGATACACCGGCTGCGTGGCGATGCCCGCCACCGGACCGGCGACGCCGAACAGCTCACCCGCGATCACCTTCACCTCCACGCCGTCCTGCGGCCGCGCCACAGGAATGCGCTCCGGCCCGATGTCCTGATAGCGCGGCGCGGTCATCTTGTCCTTTGCCGGAAGATTCACCCACAGCTGGAAGCCCCACATCAGGCCGTTCTCCTGCTGCGGCATCTCCGAGTGCAGGATGCCGCGGCCGGCGGTCATCCACTGCACGCTGCCGGGCCCCAGATCGCCCTGGTTGCCATGGTTGTCGCCGTGGCGCATGTGGCCGGCGAGCATGTAGGTCACCGTCTCGAAACCGCGGTGCGGGTGCTCGGGAAAGCCGGCGATGTAGTCGTCGACCGCGTCGGAGCGGAACTCGTCCAGCAGCAGGAACGGGTCGACCATGTCCAGGCCGGGCTGGCCGATGATGCGCTTGAGCCGGACGCCTGCGCCGTCGGACGTATCGGTGCCGCGGATGCGGCGGAGGATGCTGCGTTCGCTCATGGTGGGCTCCTTAAGAGGCATGCGCCCCATGATGGTTGCGCGGCCACAGGTGTCCAAGCGGCGCGGCGCGAACGGATTGTTTCCTCCGCGAACGGACCGGCGTCCGCGCGGCGTTCCGTCAGTGCAGCCAGTGCCCGCTGCGGTGCCGCGGCGGGGCGGGGCCGGGATCGTCGCCGCCATGGCCGGTCCGCGCCAGGGCATCGATCTCTTCCTGGGGCACCGGGTGCTGCTCCCAGTACTGCGCGACGGCGACCAGCACCGCCGGCAACTGGGCCAGGCATTCGTCGTATTCCTCGTCGCTGAGCTTCTCGAACTCGGCTTCCGCGCTGAGGATGCCCTCGTCCACCGCCAGGGCCATGATCGGCCCCAGCAGTTCCATGAGCGAGGAGTCATCGGCCAGGCGCTTCTCCCACAGACCGGCGCGCAAATCGATGGCGCGGCTGAAGCCTTCGCACCAGCCGGCAGCCGAGAGCACCGGGCCGGTCTCGGTGTCGATCTCGCCGAGGATGGGCTCGTAGGCGTCCACTTCCAGCTCGGCACCGATCGAGTCATTGAGCTTGGCCAGCAGCGCCAGCACGCGGTTGCCTTCGTCCTCGTCGGCGAAGGGCTCATGCAGCACTTCCGGCAGCCACTCCTCGGGCAGCACCTTCACGGGGCCGACCGTCAACGCGGAAAGCATGCCGTGCACGCCATCCAGCAGCAGGTCGCCATCGCCGGAGTGCGCCCGCAGGTAGCGGTCCAGTTCGTCGAGCTCTTCGTCGGTGAGCGAGCTGGGCCAGTCGGGGTTCGTCGTATTCATCAGATGTCCAGATCCAGCGTCACCGGCGTGTGGTCCGAAGGCCGCTCCCAGCGGCGTGGCGTGCGATCGATGGCGGCTGCCTTGGCGGCGGATTTCAGCGCATCGCCGATCAGGATCAGGTCGATGCGCAGGCCCATGTTGCGCCGGAACGCCGCCTGGCGGTAGTCCCACCAACTGAAATGTCCGGCCTCCTGCTCGAACAGGCGGAAGCTGTCGTGCAGTCCCAGATCGGTGATGGCTTTGAGCGCCTCGCGCTCGGGTGGCGAACACAGCACTTCGCCGCCCCAGGCCACCGGGTCGTAGACGTCGCGGTCGTCGGGAGCGATGTTGAAATCGCCCAGCACGACCAGCTTCGGATGGCGCCGCAGTTCGTCTTCGAGGAAATCGCGCACCTTCGCCAGCCAGTCGAGCTTGTAGGCGTACTTCTCGTCGCCCACCGCCTTGCCGTTGACGACGTACAGGTCCACTACGCGCACGCCGCCGACCGTGGCGGCGAGGATGCGCCGCTGCGGATCATCCAGCCGCGGAATATCCGTGACCACGTCGGTCGGTTCCTCGCGCGCAAGGATGGCCACGCCGTTGTAAGTCTTCTGCCCCGAGTACACCGCCCGGTAGCCGGCCGCAGCGAGTTCGTCGACGGGGAACTTGGCGTCTTCGAGCTTGGTTTCCTGCAGCGCGATGACATCGGGCTTTGCCTCGGCGGCCCATTCCGTGAGCTGCGGCAGGCGGACCTTGAGCGAGTTGACGTTCCAGGAGGCGATCTTCATGGGCGGCATTGTAGGGGCATGCCGCCGCTTCGGCACTCGGTGGCGCGAGCGGGAGGCCGGTTTGCGACCGGCCTCCCGCTCGCCTTCCGGAACAGGCCCGGATCAGTGGTGTTTCAGCACGAACGCACGCGCGTCGCTGTCGTCATAGCCGGTCAGCGTGCCCCAGCCATTGGTGGCCGTGGCACGGACGTTCAGGACCTCGGTGAAACCCGCCACCGTGCAACCACCGGCGCAGCCAGGCGCCGGATTGTTGGTCATCAGATAACCGACCGTGCGCGTTTCGCTGAAGCTCCCGCCGCCCACCGGACCGCCGGCGTCCAGTACGTCGCGGGCGCCCCGTTTCACCAGGAAGTCGTAGGTGGCGAAGCCATGCGGATGGCTGGCCTGGTACGGCATGACCACGTTGTCGGCGTCGCTGTGATAGCCCAGCACGCCGCAGCAGTCGTCTGCGCCGATGCCTCCGACCAGCGGTGCACCGATGCTCGCATTGCACGGCTCGTTATTGACGTGCAGGGTCAGCACCATCGCGCTGCCTTGCACCAGGCCGGCGCCGAGGCCCAGCTGGTGGTCCTTGGCGAGGATGGTGTGGATGTTCCCGCCGCCATCGATCGAGGAGGGCACGTAGTAGTCGATGTGCTGCGCCGCGGTGTCTACGGCATGTCCTGCCGCGTCGAAGAGCTCCAGCCGGATCTGCACCAGCCCATCCAGGATCGGCAGGCCGCCGAGCGCCGTGGTGGTGTCGAACTTGCCGTTGATGGTGTCCTCCACCGCGTTGGCAATGCTCCACTGGCCGGCCGGCGGCACCGACGGGGGAATCTCGAACAGGTTGCCCTCGCTGCCGGCGACCTGCGGGCCGAGGGGATAAGCGGTCAGGACCAGGTCGGTCCCGATCATCTGCGCGTAATGCCGGCTGATCGCCGCATTCAGCGGCTTGTACTGCGTGTCCGGCTCGCCGTCGCGCTTCCACGACAACCGGTAGTACTTCACGCCCAGCGTGTCGCGCAGCGAGTTGTCGAAATCCAGGCGCGGCATCAGCACGCCGCCCCAGGGCGCGCCGCCGCCGGTGAGGCCCACGTTGCTGGCGTCGGTCGTGCCGGAAAGCGAGGACGCGCTGCCGCGGATGTCGCTGAGCGCATGGTTGCCGATAGCGTTGAACAGCACCCAATTCTCACCCGCGATCACCGGCGCACAAGGCGTGCAGGTGATGGCCAGCGGGTTGGTGACGTGCAGCGTGACCTCGGTGCCGCAGCGGTAATCCCACCAGGTGTGGCAGGCGATGGGCGTGGGCGCGTAGAGCGTCGCTTCGAAGAAGCCGAAGATGCGCTGCTTCACCTTGAAGTACAGGTCCGGCTGGTCCGGATTGCGGTAGCCCTTGAAGATGAAGCGCGCAAAATGACCGCAGTCATCGGTGGCAACGGTGCCGATCAGCTGCATGGTCACGAACCGCGGATACAGCCAGCACAGGATCGGTCGGATCAACGTGGCATGGTTCACCAGGGCTTGCTGGAACATCTGGTTGCTGCCGCTCATCGCGGCATACCGCAGCGCCTGATTGCCGGCCGCGGCATGCAGCGCTTCCAGCGAGGCTTCGTCCACCTGGTGCGATTCGGTGCTTTCGACCGGCCCAGGTCCGGGCAGCGGGCGCGGCGGGATCTTGCCCGCGAGGATGTCGCGCAGATGGGCCACGACATACGGCGGCAACTTCGGCAGCAGGATCCACAGCGGATCGACCTCGTAGATCTCGACCGTGGCGTGGCATACCGGGAAGTCCATGGCCACGCCGTCGCGCGTGACGCGCTTGAGCACCGTGCCCTTCACCAGGCACAGGCCGAGCAGCCAGTAGCGCCAGATGTCCGGAAAGACGGGAATGCGCAGGTCCGGCACGGCCTCGCCCGGACGCAGCGTCACATGCCGCTCGATGGCGCCGCGGCGCAGCAGCTCGTCCAGCGCGGGAACCTCCTTCTCCTCGGGCGCAGGCCCCAGCAGCACGCGCGCGGCGAACGGCGCGCGCGTGGCCGGAAGTTCGAGTTTGGTGTCGCCTTGCGCGCCGAGGGGCGCATAGGCGAGCAGACGGCCGCCGTCGCTGAAGGCGTAGGCGGCGACGGCGGGACGCTTGTCTTCGCTCTTCGCCTGCAGGAAATCGGCGGCGACACGAAGCGTGGCGGTCGGGTTGTCGGTTCTGGCCATGACACAAGGACTCCGAATGGGCGGTAACAGGACGCGTGCGGCGCACGCGGTCGCTGATCGACAGGGCGATCAGGCCGGCTATTCGTAGTCATCTGCGCCGCGCCAAACCATTCGGCAAATGCGCTAAAACCAACTGCTTAGCAGCCTTAGTGCCAAGGCCGTAGGCGAACGCCGACACGCGCTGTCAGCGGTACGAGGCATGGGTGCAATCGCACCCGCCATGTGTGCAATGAGCGCGGAAGCGGCACGCACGCGCACGCTCCGCGGCGGTCGCTGCAGCGACCGGCCTTTCGATGTAGGAATCCGCTGACCTGGGTGCGGGTCGTCACGTCATGCAGACGGACGACCCGCGAAACGTCAGAGCAGACCGTGGCTGCGCAGCAAGGCTTCCGGCTCGGGTTTGCGGCCGCGGAAAGCGACGAAACTTTCCAGCGCCGGGCGGCTCGCGCCGACCGCGAGCACCTCGCGACGGAAGCGGTCGCCCATGTCGCGGTCGATCACGCTGCCGCCCGCGTTCGCGCGCTCCTCGAACGCGCCGAACGCGTCCGCGCTCAGCAGTTCCGCCCACAGGTAGCTGTAGTAGCCGGCCGCATAGCCGCCCGCGAAGATGTGCGTGAAGCTGTTGGGGAAGCGCTGCCAGATCGGTGGGTGCAGCACGGCCACTTCGCGCCGCACTTCTTCCAGCACTTTCATCGGGCGCGCGCCCTGCGCCGGGTCGTACTCCAGGTGCAGGCGAAAGTCGAACATGGCGAATTCCAGCTGCCGCACCAGGAACAGGCCGGCATGGAAGTGACGCGCCGCCAGCATGCGCTGGAACAGTTCTTCCGGCAGCTTTTCGCCGGTCTGCCAATGGCGTGCGAATAGATCCAGCGCCTGGCGGTTCCAGCCGAAGTTCTCCATGAACTGGCTCGGCAATTCCACCGCATCCCACTCGACGCCGTCGATGCCACCAATGGACGGCAACGCGATCTCGGTGAGCAGATGATGCAGACCGTGACCGAATTCGTGGAACAGGGTCAGCACATCGTCATGCGTGAGCAGGGCGGGGCGGCCTTCGGTCGGCGGCGCGAAATTGCAGGTGAGGAAGGCGACCGGCAACTGTTCGCCGCTCCCGTCGGCCGTGCCATCGTCGCGGAAGCGCGCGCGGCACACGTCCATCCATGCGCCGCCCCGCTTGCCGGCGCGGGCGTAAAGGTCGACGTACGCGCCGGCGAAGATGCGGCCGTCGGCGTCGCGCATGTCGTAATAGCGCACGTCCGGATGCCACACGTCGACGCCGTCGCGCGGGGTGAGGGTGACGCCATAAAGCCGGTTCACCAGGCCGAACAGGCCATCGATGACCGACGGCAGCGGGAAATACGGCTTGAGCTGTTCCTCGTCGAGGTCGTAGTTCTTCTGGCGCAGCTTCTCGGATGCGTACGCGACGTCCCACGATTCGAGATTGTCCAGTTTCAGCTCTTTCGCGGCGAACTCGCGCAGCGTGGCCAGTTCCTTGCGCGCGACCGGGCGGGCGCGCTCGGCCAGGTCATGCAGGAACTCCATCACTTCGGTGGGCGACGACGCCATCTTGGTCGCCAGCGATTCTTCCGCGGCATTGGCGAAGCCGAGCAGCTGGGCGGCCTCGTGGCGCAGCGCCATGATCTTGTCGATGCGCGGGCCATTGTCGAACTGGCCGGCCTGCGGCCCCTGGTCGGAGGCGCGGGTCTGGTAGGCCCAGTACACGCGCTCGCGCAGGCTGCGGTTGTCGGCATAGGTGAGCACGGCCTGCACGCTGGGCTGCTTGAGCGTGACCAGGTAGCCGTCGAGCTTCTGCTCGCGCGCGTACTGGCGCAGCACGGCGCGGCCGGATTCGGGGATGCCAGCCAGGTCGCGCTCGTCGGTGACGTGCTGGTGCCACGCATCGGTGGCGTCGAGTACCGCGTTGGAGAATTCGGTCGACAGCTTGCTCAGCTCCACGCCGATGGCCCGGTAGCGCGAGCGCGCCGGCTCTTCCAGCGCGACGCCGGAAAGGCGGAAGTCGCGCAGCGCGTGCTCGACCAGCGCGCGCTCCGCCCGCGACAGGTCGGCGAAGCCTGGCGCGTCGGCCAGTGCCTGCACCACTTGGTACAGCTCGCGGTTCTGGCCCAGTTCGATCGCGTGTTCGGTGAGCTTTTCCTCGGCCGGACCGTAGGCTTCGCGCAGGGCTTCGCTGTCGGCGACCGAGTGCAGATGGCCTACCGGCGCCCAGGCGCGGGCGACACGCTGTTCCAGGCGCTCCTGCGCAAGCATCACGCCGGCGAAGTCGCGCGGGCCGCCCGGCGCGGTGAGCCGGTCGACGGCAGCACGATAGTCGGCGATCAGGGTGTCGATCGCCGGCCCCACGTGCTCCGGCCGAATCTTCGAAAAGGCCGGCAGCGCGTCGTCGGCCAGCAGGGGGTTGTCTTGCGCCACGGTGTCTTGGGCCATGCGTCTCTCCTAGGGAGCGCCAGCGTGGCGACGGGCCCGGGCGAAATCAAGCCGGGTCCCGCCCCGCTTACGCGGAGGTGTCATAGAACGCGCCCTACCATCGCGTTATGCGTCAAACGGATTTCAACGACCTGCTCCGTCAAAGCGACGTGTTCGGCCACCTCGGCGACGAGGCCATGGCGGCGCTGGCGGAACGGCTGGTGTGGTTCAGCCTTCCCGGCGGGCGGCCCCTGTTCAAGGCGGGCGAGCCTGCGGATGCGCTATACCTGCTGGTGAGCGGCAGCCTGGGCCTGTTCGACGCACCCGCACGGCTGGCGCACCTGGTCTCCGCGGGCGACAGCGTCGGCGAGATCGGGCTGATCAGCGGCGAGGCCCGCCAGCTCACCGCACGGGCCCTGCGGGATTGCGAGTTGCTGCGGCTGGACCGCGAGGCCTTCGAGGCGCTCGCTGGGCAGCATCCGCAGGCCATGCTCGGCGTGGCGCGGGTGGCGATCGGGCGACTGCAGCGCCGCCTGCGCCAGGAGGAAACGCCAGGCGTGGCGCGCACCTTCGCCTTGCTTCCACTGGACGAAGAAGTCCCCGCGCATGCGCTGGCCATGCAGCTGGCGATGGCGCTGGAACCCTACGGCAGCTGCGCCGTGATCGATGGCGAGCAAGGCGCCGGCCGGGGCAGCGACTGGTTCGCCGCGCGGGAAGCCCAGGCGCGCTTCGTGATCTATCTGGACGCGCGGGGCGACCCGCTCTGGCGCCAGCGCTGCTTGCGCCAGGCCGATGTGCTGCTGCTGCCGGCCCAGGCTGCGCGGCCCGCCCGGCCATGGCCGGAGGCCGAGGTGCTGCATCCCTCGCGCGTCGGCCACCGGCCGCGCCATTTGGTTCTGCTGCATGCGGGCCGCCAGCCCAGCCTGGGTGCGGCGCAGCGTTGGCGCGGCCAGTTCAGCGGCGAGCTGCACCATCACCATGTCGGCGGCCAGGCCGACATCGCACGCGTGGCGCGACTGGTCAGCGGCCATGCGCGTGGCCTGGTGCTGGCCGGCGGCGGCGCGCGCGGGCTCGCGCACCTGGGCGCGCTGCGCGCCTTGGCAGAGGCCGGCCACCGGTTCGACTGCGTGGGTGGCACCAGCATCGGCGCCATCATCGGGGCCGGCGTCGCGGCGGGCTGGGAGCTGGACGAGATGACGGAGATCTACCGCCACGCCTTCGTGCAAGGGCGGCCTTTGTCGGATTGGACCGTACCGCTGGTCGCGCTCACCCGCGGGCGCCGCGCCGCCGGCATGCTGCGCCGCGCCTTCGGCGCGCTGGAGATCGAGGACCTCGGCCTGCCGTTCTTCTGCGTCGCCACCTGCCTTTCCGGCGAAGGCATGGTGGTGCGGCGGCGCGGACCACTATGGATGTGGCTGCGCGCTTCCAGTGCGATCCCCGGCGTGCTGCCGCCCGTGCTCCACCACGGCCGCGTCTTCGTGGATGGCGCGCTCGTGAACAATCTGCCCACCGATGTCATGGCCGAGGACGGCGTGGCCCACATCACTGCGGTGGACATCCGCGCCGAGATTTCCCTGCTCACCACGGTCGAGGAACATGCGACCCCACCGTGGTGGCGCGTGCTGCTGCAAGGACAGGCGATCCAGCGCCCCGGCCTGGTCTCCACGCTCGTGCGCGCGGGCATGGTCAACAGCGAGGCCCCGAGCCTGCGCCGCCGCGAGCGCGCCGACCTGCTGATCACCCCACCGCTGGAACACATCGGCATGCTGGATTGGAAAGGCTGGCAGCAGGCGATCGACGCGGGTTACCGCCATACGGTGGCCTTGCTCGAAAGGCAACAGCAGTAGAGGGCGGCGACGGAAGCGCCTGTACCGCCCGCTCAGCGGCGAACGGAGGCTTTGCCGCGGTCCTGCCGCTACCATGGCGGCCATGACTCACCTCCGCACTTACCGGGGCATCGCCCCCACGCTCGGCCTGCGCGTCTATGTGGACCCCGCCGCCACCGTCATCGGCGCAGTGGAACTGGCCGACGATGTCTCCATCTGGCCCGGCGCCGTGCTGCGCGGCGATGTGCATCGCATCCGCATCGGCGCCCGCAGCAACGTGCAGGACGGCACCATCGTCCACGTCACTCACGACGGCCCGTATTCACCCGGCGGCTTTCCCACGCTGGTCGGCGAGGGCGTCACTATCGGCCATGCCGCCGTGATCCACGCCTGCACCATCGAGGACTACTGTCTGATCGGCATGCATGCCACGGTGCTCGACGGCGCGACGGTGAAGAAGTACGGCTTCGTCGCCGCGGGCGCGGTCATCCCACCAGGCAAGGTGGTGGGCGAACGCGAACTGTGGGTGGGCAACCCGGCGAAGTTCGTGCGCTTGCTGAGCGACAAGCAGATCGAGCAATTGCACTACTCGGCCGACCACTACGTGCGACTGAAGGACGAGTACCTCGCCGCCGGATGACCGCGCGCCGCGTCCTTTTTCTCTGCAGCCGGCATCGCCTGCGCAGTCCCACGGCGGAACAGGTGTTCCACGCGTGGCCTGGGCTGGAGGTGGATTCGGCCGGCCTCGCGCCGGATGCCGACACGCCGCTGTCCGCCGATCAGGTCGCGTGGGCGGAGCTGATCCTGGTGATGGAGAACGCCCACCGGCGGCGCTTGCAATCGCGCTTCGCCGGGCCGCTCAAGGGCAAGCGCGTCGTCGTGCTGGGTATTCCCGACGACTACGGCTTCATGCAGCCGGAACTGGTCGACCTGCTGCTGCGCAAGGCAGGGCCGCTGCTGCGCTGACATGTCACCGGGCGGTGGAGGAGGAAGTCGCCGACGTCGCCTGCGCCTGGATCACGGCCGCGCGCGCTTCGTCCTCGCGAATCTGCAGCTGGCGCTGCGCGTCCAGCTTGCCGCCAAGCAGGGCGAGCTTGTAGTTCGTGGCATCGAACTCGCGCAGCAGGCCAAGCTCGCGCTGCGCCTCGTCGAGATGGTTGTCGTTGATCGCGCGCTCGACGTCGTCCACCGCCGGCTCGAACAGTTCGCGCAGGCCTTCCGTCGCGGCTGTGCTGTTCGGCTCCAGCTGCAGCGCACTCAGATAGAACTCGAAGGCATTGGCGCCAGCCGGCGCGACGAGCCGCTTCTCGGCGATCGCGGTCTTGGCCAGTTCGAGCATGATCGCCGTCCCGCTGTCCTGTCCGCCGCTGCTGGCCGCGGCTGCCGGTCCCTTGGCCTGATGGTCCGCGCCGTCCACGGCGGGCGTGCGCAGCAGCGCGAATGCGGCCACGGCCGCCGCGACCATCAATGCGAGGGAAACGACAAGCAGGCCGCGCCGGGGAAACGCGGCGGCAAACGCACGGGACATGACACCTGGCCGTTGGAATGGAGCGCCGCCGGGTGGACGCGTTTCGCGTGGTCCGGCGGCGCGCCACGGTAGCCGTGGCAGATGTCAGCGATGTGACGTCGTTGGCAATCGCTTTGTGACGATCAGCCGAATCGGCCGCCGATGATGTGGCCGTCCTTGTCCAGCTCGGGGAAGTAGCGGCTGTTATTGCTGCGCACTTCCATGGTGGTCATGGTGCCGGGCGTCACCAGCAGTACGTCGGGGTACTTGGCGCGGAACTGTTCCGGTGTGGGATGCGTGGCGATGAAGGCGTCGAAGCCGGCCATGTCGGTAACGTAGCCGGCCACCGGCCGGGCATCGGCCTTGGCCATGTCGTGACAGCCGCCGGTCGCGATGGACGCGGCGAGCAGGAACAGGGCGAGCGTGGCCTTGCGCATGAGCGTTCTCCTCCGTGGGTGCCGCGGGCGATTATGCGCTCGCGCGCTGCTCACAGCCGAAAGTCGATGCGCTGGCGCACTTCCATCGGCGCCGGCGCGCCATCGCGCGTGCCGGGCGCGAATTGCCATCGCTCCACCGCGCTCAAGGCCGCGCGGTCGAACACATTGCGCGGGTCCGCATCGACCACGCCGGCATGGCTGACCGAGCCATCGGTTTCCACCACGAAGCGCACGTCCACCCAGCCCTGGCGGCGCGTACGACGGGCGTCGGCGGGGTAGTAAGGTTCCACGCGGCGCTTGAGCACCGGCGACGTGCTCGCGGGCGCAGATACATGGGTCTCTTTTGCTGCCGCCGCGACCGGCCTCGCATCGGGCGCAGGATCCAGTGGGACGGGTGCGACAGGCACGGATGGCGCCGGTGGCGCGGCGACCGGCGACGGCGCGGCCAGATGAGAAGACGCTTTCGGCGAAGCGGCCTGCGCGAGCTCCTCGCGGCGCCGCTGGTCGTCCGCCACCTGGAGCTGGGCCTGCAGCTTGGCGCGCAGCATGGTGAGGGTGTAGTTGGTCGGGTCGGCGCGCGAAAGCAGGTCGATCTGCCGCTGCGCTTCGGCCGCGTTGCCCTGGCCGATGGTCTGCTCGGCGGCCGTCGCGGCGAACGGAAACAGTTCGCGCAATGCATCCTGCGCGGCCTGGTTGCGCGGTTCCTGCTTCAGTACGCGCAAATACCATTCCACCGCGTTGTCTCCTTCGGGCGCGAGCAGGCGCTGCTGCGCCACCGCGTGGCGCGCCTGCAGCAGCAGCCGGGTGACATCGGCATATGGGCCGTCGCGATGGATCTCGCCGCTTTCCGCCACCGTAGCGGCCGGCAACGCGGGCACGTCGCGATTGGCCTTGAGTATCCAGGCGACCACGCCGCCGGCGCCGGCCAGCAGCACGAGCACGATCAACAGGGCATAACGAGTCGCGCCTTCGGCGCGGCGGGGGCGTGGGGCTGGCATGCGGTTCCGGGCGTGGGGACGCGGGGCGCGCCAGCTTAGAGAGACGATGTTGCGGGGATGTTGCCCGCCAGACGCGCGCCGCCGGCGGGGCGGCGCGCGCGATGACTTACCAGTTCACCTGGAGGTTGCGGCTGTCCGGGGAACCGTCCGGGTGTGCGATCCACCACACGCGATTCTGGCCGTTCGCACAGCCGGTGCCGGAGGCATAGCTGGTGAGCGCACCGGTGTCGGTGGTCAGGTCGACTCGATAGCAGCTGCCCAGGTTGTCGCCGAAGGCGAAGCTCTGCGAACTATGCTGGCCGGTATGGCTGGTCAGCGCGCCGTTCGCGTCGAAGTTCAGC
Organism: Dyella sp. BiH032; assembly: GCF_031954525.1. Taxonomy (NCBI): domain Bacteria; kingdom Pseudomonadati; phylum Pseudomonadota; class Gammaproteobacteria; order Lysobacterales; family Rhodanobacteraceae; genus Dyella; species Dyella sp. BiH032. Next base: position 280,314 of record NZ_CP134867.1, on the reverse strand, counting down.
GTGTCGCCGCTGTCGACGGTGTTGCTCAGGTCCGCCGAATACACGGTGAAGCCCAACCAGCGACGCTCCGCATGGCTGGTATAGCCCTGGTGCACGGTGGTGGCCGCGCTAAGGCTGCCGTCGGCCGCCAGCTGCTGGTTGTAATCCACGTGCAGCGGATAGGCGGCCCGCTGGCGCACCTGCTCCGTGAGCACCGCGCCGAGCTGGCTCTTGCTCACGCTGTCCACCTGGGTGAGCTGGTCGCTGACCTGGTGGAAGGTATCGGCGTCGATGACGAAGCTTTGCGTGTCGTCGAAGCCGACCGTCTGCGCGACCGAGCTGACCACGCGACCCTTGGAGGTGACGGCATAGCCTTCGATGACGAACTGCCGCGTCAGCTTGGTCGTGACGTCGCCGGTGACATTGCCGCTGCCGTCGGTCGACAGCGTGCTGCCGATCACCGGCGTCGGCGCCTGTCCGACGAGCGTATTGCGCGTGATGCCACCGAGGACCTGCTTCAGGTGAGGATCGCGATAGACCAGCAGCGCGGCGGTGGCGGAGAAGTAGCCATGTGCTCCGGCCACGTTCACCGCGACTTCGTGCGGCTGTCCATCGCTGAGCCGGCCGGCGAACGGCGTGAGGTCGACGCGATAGGGCATGAAGTTGAGCGTCTGCACGCCGGGTGTCGGTCGCCACAGGTACGGATCGATGCCGCCGGTGTAGATCCACGGATAGACCGGCGCGACGCCGGCCGGCTGGCCGTCGATGCTCACCTCGGCCTCGCGGAAGTTGCCGCCGCCGCATTCCTGTGTCTGCGCGGCGTATTCGTCCGGCACGCAGGTGTACCAGAACTCGTCGCCGCCCTGGCTCTGCGCGAACACGTCCAGATAGGCGCGTACGACGTTGCGCGGCAGAGTCAGCGTCTTCGACAGCTTGTCGGCGGAGGTATTGAGCGACACTGTGCTGCCGACCGGATCGGCGCCCAACGGATACACCGCGTCCGGCACCGGTGCCGGCGGCGCGAGCAGCGAGGCGGGATAGAACAGCAAGCGCGCGCTACCGTGGATGACGCCGGTATACGTGCCGTTGACCAGGTTCCCGATCACCGCCTGGCCCTTGCCGGCGTTGCGCAGCAGGGCGTCGTAATCGGTGAGGTCGCGCTCCACGTGCCAGCTCGGCGACACCGCTGCCGAGGGTTCCTGCGTCGTGCCGAAGTACAAGTTGACGCCGCCCAGCCACAAGGTGGCGGTGCGGTCGTACTGGCGGCCCGCGGTCACCGAGAAATCCGCTTCCAGCACCACCTTGGACCAGCGCCCCTGGCAGCCAGTCGGCGGTGCGTAGTCATAAGGGCGTGCATTGAAGTCGTCGAAGCTGACGTCGTTGAACAACTGCACCACGCATGGCGTGCCGGACGGGCGCGGCACCGTCGGGTCGGCCACGACCACGCCGCGCGTGCCGATCGGCGGATCGCCCGCCGCGGCATGGGCCGCCCCGATGCTCCCCAATGCCGCCAGCAACCCCGCAATCGCCGGCCCCAGACGTACGAAACCTTTCGACGACATGATGCTTACTCCCCGCATGATGTAGCCCCCCTGCGCCGCGCACGCTAACACGCGGAACTTCGCAGGAGCTTGCGGAGGGCCGCTTGCCGGCGGAGCGCTTTAGACGTCCAAAAAATTAGACGTCTAAGGGCGTGCATCAGGCGGAGCGCGGCCAGGGCGAGGTCGCTTCGTCCATCGCGCGCAGGTAGGCCAGCGCATGTCCGCGGTCCGCGCCGCACATGGCCGGCTCGGGCCGCAGGCTGGAGCAGACGGCCGGGCGCTCGGGCCGGCCGAAGATGGCGCAGCGGTTGTCCTCGGTCAGCTGAGCGCAGCGCACGCCCGCCGGCTTGCCGTTCGGCATGCCGGGGATCGCGGAGCTGATCGAAGGGGCGATGCAGCAGGCGCCGCAGCCGGGTCGGCAGGCCAGGCTCATGGATCAGCCGTATTGCCGGCGCAGTTCGCCGTAGACGGGATCGGTGTCCGGCCGCTTGCCGTGCCACAGCTGGAAGGCGTCCGCGGCGGTCTCTACCAGCATGCCCAAGCCATCGAAGGCATAGCGTGCGTTCGCGGCCTTCGCCCAGGCGAGGAAACCGGCCGCGGCCTTGCCGTAGGAGAGGTCATAGCAGGTGGCGCGGTTGCCGACGAAGCCGAACGGCAGATCCAGCGGCTTGCCCAGCACGCCGGCGGAGGTGGCGTTGATGATCAGGTCGAAGCTGCCGATGTCGTCCAGGTCCTCCCAGTAGCGCGTATGCGCACGGGCCGGATCGCCAATGGCATCGGCCAGCGCGTCGGCGGTTTCCGGCGTGCGGTTGACGATGGTGAGCGTGCGCACGCCGGCATCGAGCAGGGCCCAGGCCACGCCGCGCGCCGCGCCGCCCGCGCCGAGCAGCAGGGCGTCGTGTCCGCGCAGGTCCACGCGATGGCGCTCGGCAAGGTCGCGCACCAGGCCATCTCCGTCAGTGTTATGCGCGGCGATGCGTCCGTCCCCCAGCGGTGTGAGCACATTGGCCGTGCCGGCGCGCGTGGCCGCTTCGCTGCGCTCGTCGGCCAGCTCGAACGCGGCCGCCTTATGCGGAAGCGTGACATTGGCGCCGCGGCCGCCTTCGGCGAAGAAGCGCCGCGCACGGGCCGGAAACTCGGCCGGTGCCGCATCGATGGTGCGGTACTCCAGCGCGATGCCGAACTGCCGCGCGAACGCCTGGTGGATCTGCGGCGACAGGGAATGGGCGATCGGGTGGCCGAAGACGGCGAACTGCGCTGCGCTCATCAAGTGCTCCTTGGAATGAATGGCGGTCGCCGCGAGGCAGGCGGCCGGCCGCAGCCGGGCATTCTAATCCCCGCCGCCGCCGGCGAGCCGCGCAGAGAGAAGACCGGGGAAGAAGGACGCGTCCGCGTCGGCCGGCGAAAGCGAGACCGCGGCCACCGGAGACGGCGCCGTCGCGGCGGTCGCAGTCCGTGAGATGGAGCGCCCGCAAGCTGCACTCATCGACCCCCGACGGACCGCCGCCATGCGTACGCAGCCTACCGATGCCTCCCGCCACCACCGCCTCGTTGCCGGCGCCCTGCTGTGGCTGCTGGCCGGTGCCGTGCTGTTGCTGACCACGCTGGTGCCGGCCCGCACCGACCTGCTCGGCTGGACGCCCGCGTTCTGGCTGGTCGGCGCCCCGCTGGCGCTGCTGCTGGTGCTGGAACCGCGCCTGCCGCGCGATCTGCTCGCACTGGCGCGCACGCGCCGCCCCCGCCAGCGCCAGGCCATCTGGCACTGAGTTCTTGACGACTTCCGCTTGGCAGTGGAGCTTTGGCGCGCGGGACGCGCGCCATCAGGGAAGCGCGACGGCGGCCATGAAGGCCGTGCACCCGTCGGCGCGGCGCAGGGAGCAGCGCCTTCGAGTCCCGGCGACCCAGGACGGGTGCCGGGACCGCCCGAACCTCAGTCGGCGATGCCCAGCCGCTTGCGCTCCATGCGCCGCAGGAACTCCTGCATGATGCGCAGATAGAGATCCTCGCCCAGGTAGGCATCCTCGACACCCGCATCGATCGACGGGTTGTCATTCACTTCGATCACCACGGGGCGACCTTCCACCTGCTTGATGTCCACGCCGTAGAGGCCGTCGCCGATGCCCTGCGTGGCCTTCAGCGCCAGCTTCACCACGTCCGCCGGCGCATCGCGCACGGGGATGGTTTCGAAGCCGCCGGACTTGTCCGTGCCCTTGGCGCCATGGTTGTAGATCTGCCAGTGGCCGCGCGACATGTAGTACTTGCAGGCGTACAGCGCCTCGCGATTGAGTACGCCGATGCGCCAGTCGAACTCGGTGTAGAGGAATTCCTGCGCCAGCAGCAGTGCGCTGTGCTGGAACAGTTCGCCGGCCGCCTTTTCCAGCGCCTGCTCGTCCTCCACCTTCATCACGCCGCGCGAGAAGGAGCCGTCCGGGATCTTCAGCACCAGCGGATAGCCCAGACGCGCGGCGATTTCCTTCAGGCCCTTGGTGTCCTCGCGGTAGAGGATCTCCGTCTTGGGCACAGCGAGCTTGCGCGACACCATCAGGTCGTTGAGGTAGATCTTGTTGGTGCAGCGGAGGATGGAACTGGGGTCGTCGATCACCACCATGCCTTCCTTCTCGGCGCGGTGCGCGAAGCGGTAGGTGTGGTTGTCGCTGGCGGTGGTCTCGCGGATGAACAGGCCGTCGTACTCGGCCAGGCGCTGGTAGTCGTTCTTGCCGATCGGGTCGACCTCGATCCCCAGCTCCTTGCCGGCCTGCACGAAGGACTTCAGCGCCTTCTTGTTGGATGGCGGCATGACTTCGTTCGGGTCGACCAGCATGGCGATGTCGTAGCGGTAGCGCTTGCGCGCCTTAGGCTTGCGCCACAGCTTCTTGGAGAAGTGGTCCAGCGCCTCGGCGAAGGCGTCTTCCTGGGCGTCGTCCAGGGTATGCAGGCCGACGGGCTTGATCGAGCTGACCTGCCACACGCGGTCGCGCTCGAACTCGATGCGCAAGAGCGGGCACGGAAACAGTTCGAACACCTGGCGCGCGAGGTCCTGCAACGCGGTGTAGGCGGTCTCGCCGAAGTACACCAGGATGCCGAAATCGGTGGTGTCGCGGCCGCCGGCCGGCAGGAAGTGCGTGAGCTTCTGGTTGAGGTCCTCGATGTCCAGGCCGTACAGCGAGCGGCGGCGCAGGTCGTTCACCGTGCGCACCGAGGGCATCACCTTGTGGCCGCGCGCCTCGCCCAGCAGCGAAACGTAGTAGCCGGTGCCGAGGTACTTGTAGTTGCGGCAGAGGTTGATGACGTGCGTGCGTTCGTCGTCGGCGGAGACCGGCTCGCGCAGGTAGTCCATCGCCGTGACCACGTCGACGGACGGGTAGTAGGAACTCCAGTCGGAGGCTTTCTCGACGACGATGACGAGCCGGGCCATGGCACCTTAGGTTCGAGCGGGACGCAGGGTGTCGTCTCGTCGAGGGAACGGGGCGGCACGGAGCGCGCAGTTTCGCACAGGCAGGACGGCGCACAAGGGAAAGGTCTGAAGGTCATCTAAATGCCGCCCCGCGGGACGTGACGCACGGGCGATTGCGGCGCGCCCGCCACGGGACTAGAGTGCCGCGCTTCGCCGCCCTCCCTCCACCGCCGCCGCGCCCGACGCCGCACCGGATGCACCACTGATGACACCCATGCCCGCGACCGCCGCCGTGCGTGTGCGCCGAGCCGAGCTTTCCGATCTGGACGACCTGGTCGCGCTGGAGGAACAAAGCTTCGCCGGCGACCGCCTGAGCCGCGCCCAGTACCGTCGCCACCTGGACAGCGAGACCGCGCAGGTGCTGGTGGCCAGCGCCAATCACCGGTATTTCCTGGGGACGGCCGTGGTGTTCTTCCGCAAGGGCAGCGGCGTGGCGCGGCTGTACTCGATCGCCACCCGGGCGGAGGCGCGCGGCAAGGGCGTGGGCTCGGCGCTGATCGAGGCGGCCGAACACGCCGCGCGGCGCAAGCGCCGGCGTGCGCTGCGGCTGGAAGTGCGAACCGACAACCACGCCGCCATCCGCCTGTACGAACGCCTGGGCTATGCCCGGATCGGCCGCTACGCGAGTTATTACGAGGACGGCGCCGATGCCTGGCGCTACGAGAAGGCGCTGGCCTGAGCCGCGCCCGGGCGTCAGTTGCCGAACGGCTGGCCGATACGCCGTTCGGTCGCCTCGTCGGGCCGCGCCACCAGCGCGCCGGTGCGCATCAGATTGACGCTGTAGTGTCCCTCGTCGACCAGCGGCAGGAAGGCCCCGCTGCCGAACACCGTATCCACGCCCGGCAGCCACTGCGGGTGCTGCCGTTGCACGTCGCGCAGGTCGTAGGCGCCTGCACTGTCGAAGCTGATCACGGTACGGGGCGCCTGCGCCTCCTGCTGCGGATCGTCGTAGCGGCCACTCAGGCGATCGAGCCGGTAGAGCGGCGGCAGGCCCGCCAGCAGGGCCGGCAGCTTCCACTTCAGCACCACCGCCTCGACCCGCCAGGCATCGCCGGCCAACTGGACCTGGCGGCTGGTGCCATCCGGCCAGCGCAGGGTGAGCGACCAGCGCTGCGGTGAAAGGATGCGGGCGTCGATGTCCACCACCGGCGTTTCTTCCGACAGCAGGCGATAGCCGCGCAGGCTCCAGCCTCCGCCGGCCAGCACGAGGGTCAGGACGAAACCCGCGGTCAGCAGCAGCGCACGCACGGCGGCCGCCAGCCGCTGTTGCGCCTGAAGCCGCGCGCGCAGCGCGAGCAGCTGCGCCAGCGTGAACAGCAGGGCGAGTGCGGCGAGCGCCAGCAGGATCGTGCTGGGCAGGCGCAGCAGCGTGGTCCAGTCCATCTCTACGTCTCGTGCGGCCGCGGCGCGGCCGGTGCGCGCATGATAGCGGCAGCGCCGCGCCGCCCGGCGTGGCGCAACGCCGCGAACGCGCATGCGGACCCGCGGGGCCGGCTCGCTATACTGCGGCCGTCTCCGTAGGAATCCATGCTCATGCGCCGATCGATCCCGCTGCTCCTGCTTTGCGTCGTCATGGCCGCGCTGGCCGGCTGCGGCAACAAGGGGCCGCTGTTCATGCCGCCGCCGAAGCCGACACCCGCGACGACCACCGCGCCCGCCGCCCCGGCGCCGGCTTCCACGGCGGCGACGCCGGCCGCGCACTGAGGCCCGGTGCTGTTATGACGCTGCGCTTCTCCAAGATGCACGGCATCGGCAACGACTTCGTGATGGTCGATGCCCGTAACGCGCCTCTTGCGCTCGATGCGGCCGAGATCCGCGCGATGGCCGATCGCCACGCCGGCATCGGCTTCGACCAGCTGATCAGCATCGAGCAGCCGCGCGACCCGTCGTGCCGCTTCTATTACGGCATCTGGAACGCCGACGGTTCGCCATCCGGCCAATGCGGCAACGGCGTGCGCTGCGTCGCCGCGTGGCTGCACCGCGCCGGCGAACTGCCGCTGGGCGAAACCGTGCGGCTGGAAAGCCCCTCCGGTCCAGTCGCGGTGCGCCTGCTGGCGGCCGACCGCGTCACCGTAGACATGGGCGAGCCGGCATTCCGGCCGGCGCAGATTCCTTTCGAGGCCGATGCGCAGGCCGATCGCTATGCCCTCGATGCCGGCGGCGAGACCCTGGAGGTCGGCGCCGTGTCGATGGGCAATCCTCACGTCGTACTGGCCATCGACGATCTCGACGCGCCCTCGCTGGCGCGGCTCGGTCCGCTGCTGACCGGGCATGCGCGCTTTCCCGAAGGCGCCAATGCCGGCTTCGCGCAGGTCGTCGACCGCAGCCACGTGCGCCTGCGCGTGCACGAGCGGGGCAGCGGCTGGACCCTCGCTTGCGGTACCGGCGCCTGCGCCGCGATGGCGGTGCTGCGCCAGCGCGGCGCGGTCGACGACCGCGTCCACGTGGATTTGCCGGGCGGCCGACTGCAGATCGATTGGGCCGGCCCCGGGCATACGCTATGGATGACGGGCCCGGCCGCGTTCGCATTCGAAGGCGAGTGGCTCGGCATGGCGCATTGAAGCGACTCGCCGCGCATCGCACACTCGGGGCCGGACGGCGATCCGGCCCCATCGGCTGACGAGGTATCCCCGCATGACCGACACCGCTCTCGACGATCTCCAGGCCCAGGATGTGGCTGCTTACCTGCGGCGCCATCCGGGCTTCCTCAACGACTTTCCGGAACTGGCCGGGCAGCTCGAGCTGCCGCGTGAGCAGGGCCAGGTCGCTTCCCTGGCCGCCTACCAGCTGCAGAACCTCCGCGAGAAGAACGCCGAGCTGGAACGCCGGCTGGCGGAACTGACCGCCGTCGCTGCTGAAAACGAGCGGCTGATGCAGCGCATCCATGACCTCAACGTGGCGGTGCTGCGCGCCAATACCCCGGCCATCGCGGCGCGCAGCGTGATCGCACGTCTGTCGGAGGATTTCCAGACCGACCAGGTGCGCCTGATGGTGTTCGGCCATGTGGAGCTGCCGCCCGCGGACTGGCTGGTGCGAGCTCCGGCCGGCCGGGACGAGCTCCCGGAGTTCGCGGATTTCCTCGCCCATCACGAACCGGTCGCCGGACGTCTTTCGGCCGAACGGCTCTACCGCCTGTTCGCTGACCAGGCGCCGGAGATCCAGTCGTCCGCGCTGATGCCGCTGGGCGACCTGGGCATGCTCGCGATCGGCAGCCGCGATCCGGACCGCTTCCAGCCGGGCATGGGCACGGTATTCCTCAAGATGATCGCGGCCACGGTGACCGCGGCGCTGCAGCGAACGCGGGACGGCGCCTGAGATGGATCCGCGCAGCCAGGTGCAGGCCTGGCTCGGCCGCCTCGCCGGCGAGCGCAAGGCGTCGCCGCACACGGTGGACGGTTATCGGCGCGACCTGGACAAGCTGCTGCGCTGGATGGAGGCGCAGGGCATCGATGGCTTCCACAAGCTCGACGCACACCGGGTGCGCACCTTCGTAGCGGCCGAGCACCGCGCAGGGCTGTCGCCGAAGAGCCTGCAGCGCCTGCTCTCGTCCTGCCGCAGCCTGTTCCGCCAGCTCCGTCGCGAAGGTTTGCTGGAACACGACCCCGTCGCCGGCGTGCGCGGACCGAAAGTGCACCGGAAGCTGCCGCAGGTGCTGGACGTCGACGAGGCCGCGACCCTGGTCGAATCGGGCGGCGAAGGCGCGCTCGGGGTGCGCGACCGGGCGATGCTCGAGCTGTTCTATTCGTCGGGCCTGCGTCTGTCCGAGCTGGTCGGTCTGCGCTGGCTGGACCTGGACCTCGACGCCGGCGAAGTCCGCGTGCTGGGCAAGGGCAGCAAGACGCGCATCGTGCCGGTAGGCCGGCATGCGGTGAGCGCCTTGCGCGCGCTAGGCGAAGCCGAGGGCAGGGCGCCGGAGACGCCCGTGTTCCGCGGACGCGGCGGCGCACCGATCAGTCCGCGCACGGTGCAGGCGCGGCTCAAGCAGCTGGCGCTGACGCAGGGCTTCGCCAAGCGTGTCCATCCGCATTTGCTGCGCCATACGTTCGCCAGCCACATGTTGGAGTCCTCCGGCGACCTGCGTGCAGTGCAGGAACTGCTGGGGCATGCGGACATCGCCACGACGCAGATCTATACGCACCTGGATTTCCAGCACCTGGCAAAGGTGTACGACGCGGCGCATCCGCGGGCGAAGCGGAAGATTTGATCGGCGGCTCGTCATTACGGTGCAGGCCGGATTGACGGCAAAAAAAAGACCACCGGCGAGCCGGTGGCCAATGGGGAGAGACGCCACGGCGATCTTCCGCCGCCGTGGCGCTCGCGGTTACACGCTTACAGGCTGAAGTCGTAGCGGGCGCCGAACTGCACGTAGCGCGGCGTCTGGTACGACAGGGGCTGCTGGTAGCTGAGGTTGGGCGCGCCGCTGCCGGTCTCGCCCGACTCGTTGATGCTCTGCACCGTCTGCTTGTTGAACACGTTGACCACGGTGGCGCTGAAGGTCAGGTTGTTCTTGGCGAACGCCGGTGCGTACTGCAGGCCCAGATCCAGGCGATAGGTCCACGGCAGGCGTCCCTTGCTGCCGCGCGGGGTCGGTTCGCCCTTGCAGTAGAAGTACGACGCGCCGTAGTTGATCTCCGGCGGGATGTCGCCCGGATACACGCCGATGCAGTTCTTCGGACGGCCCGACTGGATCAGCACATTGGCGCTCACCAGCCACTGCGGGTTGATCTGGTAGTAGCCGTAGGCACGGATCTGGTGCGTGCGGTCGTTGGCCTCGGGGCCGTTCGAGCCGATCATCAGTTCCTTGTGGTCCCAGTCCTGCGTCACCGACGGATCGAGCTGGCCGATGTCGGACTTCAGCAGGCCTTCGGAGTTGCCGTAGCTGCGCGAGAACGTGTAGTCGACGCGGCCGTACCACTTGCCGTCGAAGCGATGTTCCAGGTAGGCGTCGAGCGCGTAGTACTTGCGCTTGGCTTCCGGCAGGCCGATGTCGTTCTTGCTGAGCTTGATGTCCTCCAGCTTGCCGTCGCCGTCGAGGTCGATCAGGAAGCGGTTGGATGCGCCCGGGTTGATGATGTAGCAGGTCGGCGACGGATCAGCGTAATCCACGCCGTGATCGGCGGCCCACTTGATGAAGGGACGGTCGTCGCACCAGTCGTCGATGATGCTGCGCAGTTTGCGGTAGCGCACCTTGGCGCCGAAGGTCCAGTGATCCGCAAACTGCTTGTCGAAGCCCAGGATGTATTCGTCCTGGTAGTAGGCCTTGAGGTTCTGCGCCGAGATCGAGCGCGGGTCAGGCGGCGTGCCGTCGGCGCCGTTGGCGTACACGGTGCCCTCGATCGGCTGCCAGTTCGGCGGCGTGCCGTTGGTGTTGACCGCACCGTCGTAGGTGCCCCACTGCGTCTCGTACAGCGAACCGGACGCGCCGCGCACCGCCACGTTGTTCGGAATGGCCAGGTGATAGCGGCCGGCGTTGGCGTAGATCTTCAGACTCGAATCGCCCAGCACATCCCACGACAGACCCAGGCGCGGCGCCAGCTGATGGCGCTGCTTGGCGAACACGTCGTTGTCGGCGTTGAGGTTCTCGAACTGCTCGTTGCGCAGGCCCACATAGGCCAGCCAGCGATCGGTGATCTGCCAGTGGTCTTCGAGGTACTGCGCCTCCTGCTTGACCTTGGCCTGGCCGATGGCGCGGAACACGTAGCGCTCGACGATGCCGGTGTGGCCGGGCGGCACCACCAGGTCGCCGCGCGATTCGATCACGCCGCTGGGCGGGTTGTCGTAATAGAACCAGCCCACGCCACCGGAAGTGTCAGAGCCGTTGAGCGACGTGACGTTGTAATGGTCGACGCCAGCGCGCAAGTCGTGATCGCCCAGACGGTATTCCAGGTTCAGGTGCCAGCCGTTGGTCTCGTCATACGCGCCGGGCGCGGCGATGCCGCTGGAGATGTTGCAGCCCTGCAGGCGCTGCGACGGCGGCACGCTGTCACGGTTGTCCTGGAAGTAGGTGCAGCTCGAGCCGGACGTCAGGTCGACGTGATCGGTGCGTTCCTTGCCGTACAGCGCATCGATGGTGAGGTTGTCGGTGATGTAGCCGGTGTAGCGGCCCACATAGACCTGGCCGCCCGGCGAGGAGCCGGCCGTGCCCTGGTTCTTCTGACTGCGCCAGCCCTTGTGGCCGTACTGGATGTCGTTGACGCCGTTGTATACGAACTGGTCCGCATAAGTGGATGCGGTGTCGCTCAGGCCCGTCAGCTCGATGATGTGGTTGTCGGTGATGTTCCAGTCGACCTTGGCCAACCAGCGGTTGGTCTTGTTGGTGTTGTACGAGCGGGTGGTGTTCTTGCTCAGCGAGTAGGTATTGTTCTCGGACTTGATGGCTTCCGCGGCGCCGAAGAAGAACAGCTTGTCCTTGATGAGCGCGCCGCCGAGGTACGCGGCGTAGGTGGTTTCCCACAGCTTGGCCGAGTGCTTGTCGCGCCCGGTGATCTGCGCGCCGTCGCCGGGGCGGTAGGTCGGGTTCTCGGTTTCACGCAGACCGGCCGGGGTGTAGAGCACCTGCAGGCCGCCCTTCCACTCGTTGGTGCCGCGCTTGGTCACGATGTTGACCACGCCGCCGGTGGAACGGCCGTATTCGGCACCGTAGCCGCCGGTGAACACCTGTTCCTGTTCGATCGAGTTGAACGGCAGCGTGGTGGCGCCCAGGCCCGTAAGCGGGTTGGTGACGGGGAAACCGTTGACGTAGTACTGGTTCTCCGCAGCGGACGAACCGCCCAGCGAGACGGCATTGCCGTAGCGCGAGTCCGCGTTGACGGCGCCGGGCGCCAGCAGCACCGCGGCATTCACGGTCTGCGGCAGGGGCAGGCGACGCAGCTGCTCGGCGTTGAGCACGGTGCGCGTATCCACCGAGGACACGTCGATCGCCGGCACGGCGCTGGCCACCACGCTCACGCCCTCGAGGTTCTTGGCGCTGCCGCCGGCCGCTGCGGCGCCCGCGCCGAAGCTCACTTCGGTGCCGGTGCCCACGTTGACCTGCACAGTGTCGCGGCTGTCCACCGTCTGGCCGTTGCGCTGCACGCTCACCTTGTAGACGCCCACCGGCAGCGAGCCGGCGCGATAGCGGCCGTCCGCGTCCACGTTCACGTCGCGGCTGAAGCCGGTGGATGGATTCTCGATATGCACCGTGGTGCCCGGTGCGGCTTCGGTACGGCCGAAGATGGCGCCCGATGAGTTGGATTGCGCCAGCGCGGCGGTGCCGCCGAAACAGCTCCCCAGAGCCAGGGCCAGCACGCTAAGACGCAGCGCACCGCCCAACGATGACCTGCTCGAATGCTTACTCGACATTGGTTTGTGATCTCCCCATGAAGCCCCTTGCGAGGCAGAACCCGGTCCGCCCACGCGGGCGGAAGCCGACATTCGAGGGGGTCGCGCCGAAACCAGCCGGGACGCGATGGACGACCGTGCCGTCCGCTTGGGCTTCGATCAGGGGACCGAGAGCAATTTGTATCGATCTAAATTCTCAAACGCGGATATAGATCGATCCAAATACCAAGCAAACAGAAAAAACGGCACGAACTGCCCGGTTCGATGCGGCGATTCAAGGTGCCTCGCACGGTCCTGCGGGACCGTTTCCCCGTGAGGCGCCTCCTCCCTCTCGCCCGTCACAAGTTCATGCGACGGAACCCCTCGGCGCCGAGTAAAAAGCGTGTGAAGGCTGCTGTCAATCGCAAAGGCCTGCCGAAAGGCGTTGCAGCAGCGAATTGTTACGACCCGGGCGCTCCGCCCCTTGGGTTTACGGGAGGCTTTCCCCACATCGTGGAATCCGCATCCGAGGTAGTTCCCGCCATGGAATCGTTCCACGCCACCACCATCGTTTCCGTCCGCCGCAACGGTCGCGTCGTGATCGGCGGCGATGGCCAGGTCACCCTGGGCAACACGGTGATGAAGGCCAACGCGCGCAAGATCCGCCGCCTGGGCAAGGGCGACGTGCTGGCGGGCTTCGCCGGCGCCACGGCCGATGCGTTCACGCTGTTCGAATTGTTCGAGGAGAAGCTGGCCAAGCACGGCGGCAATCTCACGCGCGCGGCGGTGGAAATGGCCAAGGAATGGCGTACCGATCGTCGCCTGGGCCGCCTTGAGGCCATGCTGGCGGTCGCCGACAAGGACGCATCCCTGCTGATCTCCGGTAACGGCGACGTGCTCGAACCCGAGCACGGCCTGATCGCGATCGGTTCCGGCGGCCCCTATGCGCAGTCCGCCGCGCTCGCGCTGATGGAAAACACTGAGCTGGATGCACGCCAGATCGTCGAGCGGTCGCTGAAGATCGCCGGCGATATCTGCATCTATACCAATCACAACACGACGATCGAAGAGCTCTGACGAGCTCGGAAACGGCACGCGGCTGGCAGGGAACGCCTACCTGTTCGCTGTCTTTTCGCCGGCCATTCCCTGCTCCCCGCCCACTGTTCCCCGAGCCAAGCCATGTCCGAACTCACTCCCCGCGAAATCGTCAACGAACTTGACCGTTACATCATCGGCCAGCACGACGCCAAGCGCGCCGTGGCGATCGCGCTGCGCAACCGCTGGCGCCGCATGCAGCTGGACCCGAATCTGCGCGACGAGGTGACGCCGAAGAACATCCTGATGATCGGCCCGACCGGCGTGGGCAAGACCGAGATCGCACGGCGCCTGGCCACGCTGGCGAACGCGCCGTTCGTCAAGGTCGAGGCCACCAAGTTCACGGAAGTGGGCTATGTGGGCAAGGACGTCGAGTCGATCGTTCGCGATCTGACGGATGTGGCCTACAAACTCACCCGCGAGCAGGCGGTCAAACGCGTGCGGTCGCAAGCGGAGGATCGTGCCGAGGACCGCATCCTGGATGCGCTGTTGCCGCGCCGTCAGTCCCCGACCGACTGGAGCCACGATCCGGCGCCCGCGAGCGACAATGACACCCGCCAGAAACTGCGCAAGCAGCTGCGCGAAGGCGCGCTGGACGATCGCGAAATCGAACTGGACTTCGCCATGAACGTGGGCGTCGAGATCATGTCTCCGCCCGGCATGGAGGAAATGGGCCAGCAGCTGCGCCAGATGTTCCAGAACCTCGGCGGCAGCAAGTCGCAGAAGCGCAAGCTGGCGATCAAGCTCGCGCGTCCGCTGCTCATCGACGAAGAAGCCGGCAAGCTGCTCAACGACGAGGAAATCCGCGCCCAGGCCGTGTATTCGGCGGAGCAGAACGGCATCGTCTTCATCGACGAGATCGACAAGATCGCCCAACGCTCCGAATGGGGCGGCGCCGGCGTGAGCCGCGAAGGCGTGCAGCGCGACTTGCTGCCGCTGGTCGAAGGCTCGACCGTGTCGACCAAGTACGGCCCGATCAAGACCGACCACATGCTGTTCATCGCCTCGGGCGCGTTCTCCCTGGCCAAGCCCTCGGACCTGATCCCCGAGCTGCAGGGCCGCCTGCCGATCCGCGTGGAGCTTTCGGCGCTGTCGGTGGACGACTTCCAGCGCATCCTGCGGGAGCCCCATAACGCGCTGACCAAGCAGTACGTCGCGCTGCTCGGCACGGAGGGCGTGACGATCGACTTCACGGAGTCGGGCGTGAACCGCCTGGCGGAGGTCGCCTATCAGGTGAACGAGCGCACGGAAAACATCGGCGCCCGCCGCCTGCATACCGTCATGGAGCGGCTGCTCGAAAAGATCTCCTTCGAAGCTGCCGACAAATCCGGCGAAAAATACCTGATCGACGCGGAATATGTCGACAAAAACCTGGCGAGCCTGGTCAAGGACGAGGACCTGAGCCGTTACATCCTGTAAACATGGGGAAAGACCCCCGCTGTTAAAATTCGCGACGTATGGGAAAGGTGATTGAACTCAAGACGACGGGCCAGCGGGCTCAACTGCGCGAAGCGCAGCGCCTGCAACAACTGGTCCGTCTATGGCGCGGTGAACTCGAGCACGGCAGCTTCTGTGGCTATGTCGGCGGGGTCGGCCGCGAGTTTTTCCTGCTCTGGGTGGTGGGCGACAGCATCACCTACGACGGCATGTATGTCATGCGCCACCGGGACGTCTCCGAGCTGGAAGCACCCGACAAGCACGCCATCTTCATGGAGAAGGCCCTGGCCATGAAGCACCTGCTGCCTCGCATGCCGCGGGGTTTCCCGCTGGACGACATCCGCGAGGTGGTGCAGGCCGCCGCCAAGCAGGCGCCGGTCATCGGCGTGCATGTGGACAGCGAGGACGAGTCCGAGGTCTGCTACATCGGCAAGCTGATCTCCGTCGAAGAAGACGGCTTTTACATGCAGGAAATCAGTCCCGATGCCGAGTGGCTGCGCGAGGCGTCGTTCTTCGCCTGGGACGAGGTCTCCACCATCAGCATCGAGGACGGCTACGCCCAGGCCTTGCTGGCCGTGGCCGGAACCGCGCCGCCGCTCGAGCAGGGCGATTCGGGCGTCGGTCACGTGCAGTGACCGTGCCGCTGCGGCCGTCATGACGTGACGGGTGACGCGATGACGGGCCGCCGCACGCTGTACCTTCCATGTTTGATTCTGCTCGGCGCGGGTGCCGCCTGCGCCGCCAACCCAGGGAGCACCACCGTCATGGCCGACACCGATAGCGTCCTTTCTTCCTCTGTCTCTTCACGCCCGGCGCCCCGGGTGCAGCTGATCGTGAGCTTCGAGGACGGCACGTCCGTCGATGCCATGCACGCCGCCTGCGCTGCGACCGGCGCCACCTTCGTACGCAGCGTCAGTTGGGCGCCCGCCATGGTGGTGCTTCTGCCCGAGGGCATGACGGCGGAAGAGGGCATCGTGCGTTTCCGGGCCCAGCCGGGCGTGATCAACGTCGAAGTGGATCGGCAGGTGCGTGCCGAACCGGTCCGCGGGCCGAACGTCGGCAAGTAGGCCGACTCGCTCCTCGCCCACGAAAACGCCCGCCGGCTTCGGCGGGTGTTTTCGCATCAGGGCGCGACGGAGGCCGCGGTGGCCGGACGCGGCGCGGCCGGCGCGGACGCACCCTTGATCTCGCGATCGAAGAAGTTCGCGATCAGGTGATACACATGGCTGCGCTGTCCGGGCAGGTTGAGACCGTGCTTGGCACCGGGATACGCCATGAACTGGAATTGCGTGCCGCGCTTCTGTAGTTCCGCCATCAGCTTGGTCGAGTTGACGAACAGCACGTTGTCGTCCGCCATGCCGTGCACCAGGTACAGCTTGCTGGTGAGTCCGTCCAGCCAGGCGAAGGGGCTGCTGCGCATGTAGCCGGCGTCGTTGTCCTGTGGGCGGCCGAGGTAGCGCTCGGTGTAGAACGTGTCGTAAAGACGCCAGTCGGTGACCGGCGCGACGGCCACGCCGCCGGCCAGCTCGTTGGAAGCCTTGGCCAGCATCATGGTGGTCATGTAGCCACCGTAGCTCCAGCCGAAGACGCCGATGCGGCGGCCGTCGACCCAGGGCTGCGCCTTCAGCCACTGGATGCCGGCGAGTTGGTCTTCCACTTCGGCCGCGCCGAGCTGCTGGTAAATCGCGTCCTCGAACTTGCGGCCGCACCGTGCCATGCCGCGGTTGTCCAGGGTGAACACCACATAGCCCTGGCTGGCCATGTACTGATTGAAGTAATCCCCCCAGGCGTTGGTCACGAGCTGCGCATGCGGTCCGCCGTAGTAGGTATCGAAGACCGGATACTTCTTCGCGGGGTCGAAGCCGGCCGGCTTGTACAGGCGGTAGTACAGCGTCTGCCCGTCCGGTGCCTTCACCGTGCCGAATTCGGGCTTGATCAGGCTCGCGCGATACGGCCAGAACGGATGCTTCTCGTCGAGCTTGTTCTGCTCGATCCAGCTGACGAAGGCGCCATCCGGCTTGTGCACGCTGACCTGCGGCGGCGTGTCCGCGCTGGAGTACGTATCCAGGTAGAAGGCCGCGTTCGGCGCGAACTCGGCCATGTGCGTGCCCGCGCCCTGGCTGACGCTTACCGGCGCGGCGGCATTGCTGCCGTCGAGCTTGAGCGCATAGATCTGGCGATCCGGCACGAAGTCGCGGTTGGAACCCACGTAGACCTTGCCAGCCGCTTCGTCCACCGCCAGCACGCCATCGATCTGCCAATCGCCCTGGCTAACGGGATGCTTGAGCTTGCCGTCTAGCCCGTAGAGATAGAGATGATGGAAGCCGCTGCGTTCGCTGCCCCAGAGGAAGCTCTTACCGTCCTTCAAAAAGCGCAGGTCGTCGTTGAGGTTGATCCAGGTGTCGCTGGTCTCGGTCAGCAGCGTCCGCTGCGCCAGCGTCTTGGCGTCGACCAGGCGCAGGTCCAGCTTCTGCTGGCTGCGCGGCATGCGCTGGTAGCTCAGGTGCTTGCCATCCGGCAGCCAGTTCACGCGCACCAGGTAGATATCCGCATCTTTGCCCAGGTCCACCCAGCGCGGCTGCCCGCCGGTAGGCGAGACGAGACCCAGCTTCACGGCGACGTTCGGATCACCTGCCGCGGGATAGCGTTGCTCGACCACATCGGTGCGGTCCGCATAGACCTCGGTGCGCTTGACCACGGGGACCTTGGCTTCGTCGTAGCGCTCGAAGGCGATGGCGCTGTCGTCCGGTGCCCACCAGTAGCCCGCGCTGCGGTCCATTTCCTCCTGTGCGACGAACTCCGCCTCGCCGTTGTGGACGGTGCCGCCGCCGTCGCGGGTCAACGGCCGCGCATCGCCGCTCTCCAGGTCGATCACCCAGAGGTTCTGGTCGCGCACGTACGACACGTAGCGACCTTTAGGCGAGATCTTCGGATCGATCGCGTCGCCGCCGGTATCGAGCAGGCGGGGCGATGGCTTGGCGGCGCCCAGGTCGTACAGGTAGAGCTTGCCGCCGATCGGGAACAACAGCTGCCTGCCGTCCGGCGACCACTGGTAGCTGAGGATGCCGCGCAGCCCGGCCGTGCGGGCCCGCTCGCGGCGGGCTTTTTCCGCGTCGGAAAGCTGCTCGCCCTGCGGCTCGAGCTTGCGCGAGTCGACCAGCATCCGGGTGCTGCCGTCCTTGGGCCGGTATTCCCACAGATCCAGCTGGAACTGGTCGTCCGGCCGCGCTCGCAGGAAGGTGATGCGGCTGCCGTCCGGCGAAATCTTGAGGCCGCGCGGAGCGGGCCCGGCGAGACTGCCGCCGTCGAAGATGCGTTCGATAGTGAGTTTTTCGGCCATGGTCGGCATAGCCACTGTCATCAGCGTGGCGAGGAGAAAGGCGCGCATGGGTACTTCCCTGGGACTGCTGGCTTGGACTGCTGCGTCGAGCGCAAGAACAAGCGCGGATTAGAACCTTTCGCGCTACGCGAAGCCAGCGGTTCCAGAGAAAACATCCGAAAAAGCGGCCCGTAGTCGCTGCGCGCGCCGCCTCCGCATCAGCCCCTGGCACCCTGACCGAACAGCACCTTTCGCGCCTCCTCGTCGGTGACCAGGTCGAAGCGGTCCTTGATCGACTCGCCGATCTCGTAGGCTTTCTTCGTCGCGGGCCGCGCGTGGATGGCCTGGAACCAGGCCTTCAGATGGGGAAACTCGTCCAGCGACATGCCTTGCGCTTCGTGCGGCACGATCCATGGATAACACGCCATGTCGGCGATGGTGTAGTCCTTGCCGGCGATGAAGGCGCGTCCGTCCAGCTGCTTGTCCAGCACGCCGTAGAGGCGGCGCGTTTCGTTGACGTAGCGGTTGATCGCGTACGGAATTTTTTCCGGCGCATAGCGGTTGAAGTGATGATTCTGCCCCAGCATCGGCCCCAGTCCGCCCACCTGCCAGAACAGCCACTGCAGCACCTTGAAACGCTCGCGCGTGTCGGCGGGCAGGAAACGGCCGGTCTTCTCGGCCAGGTACTGCAGAATGGCGCCGGACTCGAACACGCTAAGCGGTTCACCGCCGTCCGCCGGCGCGGTATCCACGATGGCGGGCATGCGGTTATTGGGGGAGATGGCGAGAAACGCCGGCTGGAACTGGTCGCCCTTGCCGATGTTCACCGGCTTGATCTCGTAGGGCAGACCAGCCTCTTCCAGGAACAGGGTGACTTTGTGGCCATTAGGGGTGGGCCAGTAGTGGAGGTGGATCATGGGCTTTCCTCGGGCGGCGATGCCAAGGAATCTTCGGGCCTGGCGCGTGGCTTTCAAGTCAACCCGACCCGGCTGAGGCCGTTCCCGGCCCCACCTAGCCGAGGAGATGTGCCGATGAAGACCCCTCTGATCGCGTTCGCACTCACCTGTGCGTTTGTCAGCACCTTCAGTGTCCAAGCGCAGGACACCGCCACGCCGCCGAATGGCCAGGCCATGCATGGACAGCGCCGCCCACCGGACCCGCAGGAACGCGCCGAGCGCCTAGGCAAGCACCTGCAACTCAACGCCCAGCAGCAGGCGCAAGTCGCGACCATTCTTCAGGCCCAGCAGCAAAAGATCCGGGATCTGCGTGCCGGGGGCGCGAAAGGCCAGGACCGGCGCGACCAGGCACGCGCCATCATGGAAGACGGCGATCGCCAGATTCAGTCGGTGCTGACCGACAGCCAGCGCCAGCGCTACCTCGCGATGAAAGAGCGGGCCATCGAGAAGCGCCAGGAGAAACAGGGCACGCCCGAGCCCTCCAGTCCCATGCCGGACAGCGGCCACTGAGGTTCCGCCCACGCGCCGCTGGATTCCACCGCGACGCGCGCCTTCGCTTATGCTCGCCGCCTTCCCGTAAAACGTCGGAGCGGACATGGCGCGCGTAGTAGTGATCGGCAGCATCAATATGGACCTGGTGACGCTGGCTCCCCGCTTCGCCGGACCGGGCGAGACCTTGCTGGGCGATCGCTTCCTCACCGTTCCGGGCGGCAAGGGCGCCAACCAGGCGGTGGCGGCCGCCCGGCTGGGCGCCGAGGTGACGCTCGTCGGTGCCATCGGCGACGATGCCTTCGGCGCGCAACTGCGCGAGGGGCTGGAGCGCGAGGGCATCCATCTCGGTCACCTACGCCGGGTCGCGGATGCGGGCAGCGGCACCGCGTCCATCACCGTTGCGGGTGGAGAGAATTCGATTATCGTGGTGCCCGGCGCCAATGCACGGGTCACGCCGGCGCAACTGGAAGCAGCGAGCGATGTCATCCGCTCCGCCGATGCCGTCCTGGTGCAGATGGAAATCCCATTGGAAACCGTCGAAGCCACGCTGCGGCTCGGCCACCGACTCGGCGTGCCGGTCATCCTCAACCCCGCCCCGGCTCAGCGGCTGCCCGTGGAATGGTTGAAGCTCGCGCGCTATGTCACGCCCAACCAGCACGAGCTGGCGACCTTGCTGGGCGCCGATCCCAATGATGATTTCCGCGAACTGATGCGCCAGGCGCCATGTCCCGTCGTCCTCACCCGCGGTGGCGAAGGCGCCTGGTATCGCGAAGACGGAGAAGCCACTCACCAGCCTGGATTCGCCGTCGATGTCATCGACACCACTGGCGCCGGCGACACCTTCAACGGTGCGCTTGCCGTGTTCCTGCACGAAGGCCTGCCGCAGGCGGTGCGCAATGCCTGCGCCGCGGCGGCATTGTCGGTGACGCGGCTGGGAGCGCAGGGCGGCATGCCGATGCTGGATGAACTCAACACCTGGCTAACCACACGCACTTGACCCCTCTGTCCGCTCTGGGGAGAGAGTTGGAGTGAGAGAGTCTCAGTCAGCCGGTGCCGGTGCAATGACGTCCCGCTGCCCGTTGATGCCCATCGGCGAAACCAATCCCGCCGCCTCCATCGCCTCGACCAATCGCGCCGCGCGGTTGTAGCCGATGCGGAACTGACGCTGCACGAAGGAAATGGAGGCGCGGCGCGTACGCAGCACGAAGGCCGCGGCTTCGTCGTAGAGCGGATCGAGCTCGGCATCGGCGCCCTCCTCGGCGAATAGCTCGCCATTCCCACCTTCGCCGGGCGGGCCGGCGAGGATCTCGTCCTTGTAGTCGGGTTCGCCGTACTGCTTGAGGTGCGCGACCACGCGATGCACTTCCTCGTCGGCGACGAAGGCGCCATGGATGCGCTGCGGATAACCGGTGCCGGGCGGAAGGAACAACATGTCGCCCTGGCCGAGCAGGCTTTCCGCACCCATCTGGTCGAGGATGGTGCGCGAATCGATCTTCGACGACACCTGGAACGCGACGCGCGTGGGGATATTGGCCTTGATCAGACCGGTGATGACGTCGACCGACGGGCGCTGGGTCGCGAGGATCAGATGGATGCCGGCAGCGCGCGCCTTCTGCGCGAGGCGGGCGATGAGTTCCTCGATCTTCTTGCCGGCAACCATCATCAGGTCGGCCAGCTCGTCGATCACCACCACGATCATCGGCAAAGTGTCGAGTTGCTCGGGCACTTCCGGATGCGCCGGAAATGGATGGAGCAACGGCCTGCCCAGCGCTCGCGCTTCGCGCACCTTGTGGTTGTAGCCGGCGAGGTTGCGCACGCGCAGTTCGGACATCAGACGATAGCGGTTCTCCATCTCGCCAACGCACCAGGCCAGTGCGTTCGCGGCAAGCTTCATGTCGGTGACCACTGGCGCGAGCAGATGCGGAATGCCTTCGTAGACGGAAAGCTCAAGCATCTTCGGATCGATCATGATCAGGCGCACGTCGTCCGGCGTGGCCTTGTACAGCATCGACAGAATCATGGCGTTCACCGCCACCGACTTGCCCGAACCGGTGGTACCGGCGACCAGCATGTGCGGCGCGCGGGCCAGGTCCGCTACCACCGGTTCGCCGGTGATACCTTTGCCCATCGCCAGCGTGAGCAGCGAGTCGGAGGCACGGTACTCGCGCGAGTCGAGGATCTCCGACAAGGCGATCATTTGGCGCTGCTCATTCGGCAGCTCAAGGCCCATGCAGGTCTTGCCCGGGATGGTCTCGACCACACGGATCGAGGTGCGACCGAGGCCGCGCGCGAGGTCCTTCATCAGCGCGACGATCTGGTTGCCGCGCACGCCCACCGCCGGTTCCACTTCGAAGCGGGTGATCACCGGGCCGGCAGAGGCGCCGACCACGCTCACCGGCACTTTGAATTCGCGCAGGCGCTGTTCGATCAGTTCGCCGGTTTCCGCCAGCTGCGCTTCGCTTACGGCGTCAGAGACCGGCGGCGGGGCCGCGAGCAGCGACAGTGGCGGCAGTGTGACGCCATGGCGCTGGCGAGCGGGAAGATTCACTACGGATGGCAAGACCGGGCCCGCATTCGCCGGCTCGTCGTCGTTCGCGGCAAGGCGACGGCCAGGGGCGGGGACGGCGCGGGAAACCTGGGGAGCGGGTGAAATCTCCAGCGCTTCGTCCACGCTTGCGACGGGCGCGGGGGCAACGGCGCGGTCCGCATCCGGAGCGGCTTCGATCGACATCGCCAAGGCCTCGGCGACTTCGACGTAGGGCGAGGGTGTCGGATCCGGTGCCGGCGTGGCCGGCAGGTTTCTCTGATGCACGTCTTCTGCGCTCGTTCGCGTCGATGCAGCGGCAGCCATGGCGGCCGCGATGCGTCCGGTAGAAACCCGCGGCGCGGCGGGTGTCGCCGCGGGAACGCTGCGCGGTTGCAGCCAGGGTTCGCGAATCACGGATTCGCGAACCGACGGCCGACGGTTGGCGATCTCGGAGGAACCGAAGGTGGCGGGCGCGGTGCGCTCCATGGTGGGTACGGATGCATTGGCTGCCGTAGAAACGGTTTGCCGTGCCGCCAATGGACGCGTCTGGCGGCGTGAGGCCGGCACCGCACCAGCGCGTCGTACCGCGCCACGCTGGCGACGGGTGGGAACGCGGACACCACGCGAGGCGAGCAGGCGTTCGATGAGCGCGGCCAGCACATCCACCTGGGCCGACGTCCGGGCGAACATCGCGCGCCAGGAGATGCCGGGATACCAGCGCAACGCCGCTGCCAGGAGCACCAGCATGATCAACGCCGTAAGGGCCGCGCCAAGCGAGGAAGTGAGTCCATTCGCCAGCATGCGGCAGACGGCACCGCCGGCAGCTGGATCATCGGTGTAATGCGCCACGACCAAGCCTTCGAGCGTCGCGCTCGCCAGCACCACGAAGGTCGCGCCCAACGCATAGCGGATCGTTCCCTGGCCGCCGACGGGCCGCTTGCGGCGCTTGGCGACCAGCGCGCGGATTCCGCGCCAGATCAATGGAATAAGCCAGAGAGTGGACAGCCCGAAGGCGCCGAAGAAGAAAGTGAGCATGCCTGGGTTTCGACCGGAACAGCGCCCGCAAACTCAGCATGTTAGCGCCAACGCGTCAGGAACGGCAGCAGATGGTTCCGTAAGGCGCTGTATTGCGGAGGCTATCCGCTATTCGCCCTTTGTCACTTGCCGATGCAGAACGAGCTGAAGATCGCACCGAGCAGGTCGTCGCTGGTGTAGGTGCCGGTAATCTCGCCCAGCGCATGTTGCGCGTGGCGCAGTTCTTCGGCGGCGAGCTCGCCCGCGCGGGTATCGCGTAAGACGACGGCGGTGCGATCCAGGTGCTCGGCTACCTGCTCCAGTGCCAGTACGTGGCGACGACGTGCACTGAAGGCGCCCTCCCCGCTGCCGGCGCCTGTCAGTTGCCGGAGATGAGTGCGCAGCATGTCGAGCCCATCGCCGTGCTTCGCCGACGCCCATAGCCACCAGGCGCCGTCGCGCTGTTCGCTGTGCGCGGGGCGTCGGTCCAGGTCGATCTTGTTCACCAGGACGATGCGCTCGATCTGGCCCTGCACGTCAGCGAAGAGCTGTTGATCGGCATCTGCGCCCTCCGCGTCGGTGACCAGCAGGGCAACGTCGGCACGGGTGAGTTCGTGGCGGGCGCGACGCACGCCTTCGCGTTCCACCGGATCATCGGTGTCGCGCAGGCCGGCGGTGTCGGCCAGTTCCAGCGATACGCCGTCGATGTCGAGCTGTTCGCGCAGTACGTCGCGCGTGGTACCGGCGATATCGGTGACGATGGCGCGGTCGCTCCCGGCCAGCGCATTGAGCAGGCTGGACTTGCCCGCATTCGGTCGGCCAATGATGGCGACGCGCAGGCCATCGGTGAGGCGTACGCCACGCTGCGTTTCGCGCAGCAGGCCGGCCAACTGCTCGCGCAGCGCCTGCAATTGCCGGGCGATCGCGGGGTCGGCGAGGAAGTCGATTTCCTCCTCCGGAAAATCGATCGCCGCTTCGATATGTACACGAAGTGCAATCAGCGATCGCAGCAAGCCGTTCACCCGCCGCGAAAACACGCCTTCCATCGAACGCAGGGCGGCGCGCGCGCCCGCTTGCGAACCGGCAGCGATCAGATCCGCCACAGCCTCAGCCTGGGCCAGATCGAGCTTGCCGTTGAGAAAGGCCCGCTCGGTGAACTCGCCAGGGCGCGCCAGACGTGCACCGAGTTCGCATACGCGGCGGAGCAGGGCGTCGAGCAACACCGCGCTGCCGTGTCCCTGCAGCTCCAGCACGTGTTCGCCGGTATAGGAAGCCGGGGCTGGGAAATGCAGCAGCAGGCCGCGATCGATCAGCTGTCCGGCGGCATCGCGGAAGGCGGCGAAATGCGCGTGGCGTGCCTCGGGCGCACGGCCCAGGAGGACCTGGGCGATGTCGGGCACGGCCGGTCCGGACACGCGGAGCACGCCGACCCCGGCGGCTCCGGGAGCGCTGGCGACGGCGGCGATGGTGTCGTGGTTGTGGCTCATGCGGATCGCGAAGCGGAAAGCGCCATTATCGGCCGGTGCCGGGCACACGGCACGCACATCCGGCCCGTGGAAAAGAAAAGGCCGCTTGCGCGGCCTTTTCGATCAAGCGGTCTTGGCCTTGTGGTCGGCCCGGTCGACCTGCCGGGTGATGAACCACTGCTGGGCCAGGCTGGTCGCGCCGTTCACGACCCAATACAGCACCAGGCCCGCCGGGAAGAACGCGAACAGCACGGCGAACATGATCGGCATGACCTTCATCATCTTGGCCTGGGTCGGATCCATGCCGGTGGTAGGCGTCAGCCACTGCGTGGCCAGCATCACCAGCACATAGATCGCCGGCAGCACGAAGAACGGATCGGGTGCGGAAAGATCGTGGATCCAGCCGAAGAACGGCGCCTGTCGCAGCTCGACGCTTTCCATCAGCACGCGATACAGGCCCAGGAAGACGGGGAAGGTGACCAGGATCGGCAGGCAGCCGGCCATCGGGTTGACCTTCTCCTTTTTGTACAGCTCCATCATGGCCTGCTGCATCTTCATCTTGTCGTCGCCATAGCGCTCCTTGAGCGCAGTGACGCGGGGCTGCAGCTTGCGCATCTTCGCGCCGGAGCGGAACTGCGCAGCGGTGAGTTTCCACAGCGCAGCCTTGAGCAGCAGCACCAGCAGGATGATCGCCACGCCCCAGTTGCCGCTGATGGCATGCAACTTGGACAGCAGCCAATGCAGCGGCTGCGCGATCGCGGTCAGCCAGCCGTAATTGGTGGACAGTTCCAGGCCCGGAGCGATCTGGTCCAGCGTGCCCTGCAGTTTAGGGCCGAGATACAGGCGCGAGGCGCTGGTCGCGCTCTGACCTGGAGCGACGGTGAGCGAGGGCCCGACCGTACGGATCAGGTAATAGGGCTTTGCCGTATCAGGGTTGACGATGCTGGTGGAGTAAGCGTTCGGCTCCTGCACCGGCGGAATCCACGCCACCACGAAGTAATGCTGCAGCATGGCGGCCCAGCCGCCGGTGATCGAGCGGTTGAGCGGCTTCTTCTGAAAGTCGGTGAAGGGCAGGGTTTCGAACTTGTCCTGCGGGCTGTACCACGATGCGCCGAAGAAGCTGTGCGCGGCCGGATCCGTGAAATTCTGGAACCAGCTGCGGTTACCCGGCGGCGCGACGCGTTGCAGCTGTTCGTACGCATTGCCCTGCCACGCCACGGCGGTGCCGTTGTCGATCTTCTGCTCGACGGACACGTCATAGCTGCCGCGCTTGAGCACGTACGCCTTGGTGACCTTCAGGCCCGACGCGTCCTGCCAGATAAGGTCGGCCCTCAGCTCGTCCTTGCCTTCCGCCAGCTGATAGGCGGTCTGCGTCGCCTGAAATACGGTGAGGTGGGTCGGCGCCGCCGGGGCGCCATTGCCCTGGACGGTGGCCAGGCCGCTCTGCGCCACGAAGAAATGCTCGTCCTGTTCGTCGAGCAGACGAACCGGGGCCGGATCGGGATTCTTCTTGGTGACCGGCTCGGACGGATAGTGCAGGAGCTCGGAACGCACCACGCTGCCGCCGCGGGTATCGATGGTCAGGCGCAGCACGTCGGTGGTGACCGTGATCAGCTGGGCCTTCGCTTCCGTAGGCGCACCGTTCGCCGGCACGCTGGCCGTACCTGCCGCCGAGGTGGTGGCGCCAGGAACACTGCTGCCAGTATCCGCCGAAGGCACCGCGGCACTACTGGTCGCGGCGGCGGGAGTGGGAGCCGGCTTGGGGCTGTAGTCCTTCTCCCAGTCCATCCACAGCAGATAAGCCACGGCCAGCAGGGCGAAGATGAGGAACGTGCGCGTTTGATTCATCGCGTAACAGATCCGATGGTGAATCCCGCGGCCGAAGGGCTGCGGAGGGAAGGCGGGAAAAAGGTCAACGCGCGATTGTGCCGGCCGCGTCGTCCGGCTTCAATGCAGGCGAGGCTTGGCGCGACATCAGCTTCTTCCACAGCAGGTCGATGTCGGCGAGCAGTTCCGGGCCCGGCAAGCCGGCGGCATGGTCGCGGGCCATGATCAGCAAGTCCACGGCGGGCAATTGCGCCCGGATGCGCCGGAAGGATTCGCGCACGAGGCGCTTGATGCGATTGCGCTCGACGGCGCGTTTGGAGACACGCTTGGAGATGGCCAGCCCCAGCCGGGCGTGATCGAGGCCGTTTTCCCTGTAGCGCACAGAAAAACAGCGGCCGCCGAGGCGGCCGCTGGTATTACGCATCGCAGCGAAGTCACCGGCGCGACGGATCCGCGCCTCGCGCGGCAGTCCGGCACGCATGCGGCTGCTCCGCTTACGGGATCAGGCGCTTGCGGCCCTTGGCACGACGGGCGTTCAGCACCTTGCGACCATCGGCCGTGGCCATGCGGGCACGAAAGCCGTGCGTGCGGGCGCGCTTGAGCTTGCTGGGCTGGAAGGTCCGCTTCGACATGGCTTCCTCCTGTGAGTATGTGGGTAAAAAGGTTGGAAATTATGCGCGGTACTTGCGCGAGATGTCAAACCCCCTGGGAAACCGGGGTTTGCGTATCCTGTGGATAATCGTGTGGATAGGCCCTGGCCGAGAACCGGTAACCTGCTGCTAGACTTTCCGGTCCACCCCGCGCGCAAGCGCCCCTGCTGTGGTTGAAGAATACCCATGAGTGATCTCTGGCGGCGCTGTCTCGAGCGTCTCGAAGGCGAATTGAGCGCCGAGGACCTGCATACCTGGCTGATGCCGCTGCAGGCCCGCGACGACACGATGGGTCTGCAGCTGTTCGCGCCGAATCCCTACACCCTCGACACGGTGCGGGAGCGTTATCTGCCCCGCATCGAGGCCATGCTGACGCAGTTGACCGGGCATGAGCTCTCGGTACGCCTGGAAGTCGGTTCCAGCGCCGCGCGCATGCCGCCGCGTCCGGCTTCGGCGATGTCGCGCCCTGCCTCCGCACCGGCGGCCGCTCTGCCGGCCGAACCCGCACCGGCGCCCCCTCCGTTCAGCCACAACCTGGATCCGCACTACACCTTCGAAACCTTCGTCGAGGGCAAGTCCAACCAGCTCGGCAAAGCCGCGGCGATGCAGGTGGCGATGAACCCTGGTCGGGCCTACAACCCATTGCTGTTGTACGGCGGCACGGGCCTCGGCAAGACGCATCTCATGCACGCTGCCGGCAACCTGATGCGCGAACGCAATCCGGACTTCAAGGTGCTGTACCTGCGCTCCGAGCAATTTGTGGGCTCGATGATCGAAGCGCTTCGCACCAAGAGCATGGACGAGTTCAAGCGGCGCTTCCGCTCCGTGGACGCGTTATTGATCGACGACATCCAGTTCTTCGCCGGCAAGGACACGACGCAGGAGGAGTTTTTCCACACCTTCAATGCGCTGTTCGAATCCAAGCAGCAGATCATCCTCACCTGCGATCGCTACCCGAAGGAAGTGGACAAGCTCGAGCCGCGCTTGAAGTCGCGCCTGGGCTGGGGCCTGTCGGTGGCGATCGAACCGCCGGATTTCGAGACCCGCGCGGCGATCCTGCTGGCGAAGGCGCACGAGAAGGGGGTGGCTGTCAGCGAGAATGTGGCGATGCTGCTGGCCAAGCGCATCCGCTCCAACGTGCGCGATCTGGAAGGCGCGCTCAACACGCTCGCGGCCCGGGCCAATTTCTATGGCAAACCGATCACGACCGAGTTCGCGGAGGAGACGCTGCGCGACTTGCTGGCCACGCACGCGCAGGCGGTGACGGTGCCGAACATCCAGAAAACGGTCGCCGATTACTACCAGGTCCGCCTGCAGGATCTGTTGTCGAAGCGGCGCGTGCGTTCACTGGCTCGCCCACGGCAGTTCGCCATGGCGCTCTCCAAGGAACTGACCGAGCACAGCCTGCCGGAGATCGGCGAGGCCTTCGGCGGACGCGATCACACGACCGTGCTGCACGCATGCCGCACGATCAAGAAGCTTTGCGAGACCGACACCCGCATGCGGCAGGACTGGGAACAGCTCATTCGCATCCTCACCGGCTGACGGGGCAGTGCGGATCTTGGATAAGCGCTTGAAAAGGGATAGTGGAAGCTGTGGATAATAGGTGGACGTTCCCGGGCCCCCCAGTTATCCACAATCGACCCACACTCTGCGGGCCTGTTCGATCACACCGATCAAATTTCTTAAGTTTTTGATTTAAAAGCGGAAAAGGCGGGTTTTCGAGTTATCCACGCCACCTACTGCTACCACCGAACTTCTTTTAAAAACAGAACAGCAGGTTTAGGGGAAGCGCCTACATGCAATTCAGCATCCAACGAGAAGCTCTGCTCAAGCCGCTGCAGCAGGTGGTGGGCGTCGTCGAACGTCGCCAGACACTGCCGGTGCTCGCGAACCTGCTAGTGAAGGTCGCCGACGGCAAGCTTTCGCTGACCGGTACCGATCTCGAAGTCGAAATGATCGCCACCACGGCAGCCGACAAGCTGGTGGACGGCGAGACGACGATTCCCGCACGTAAGCTATTCGACATCGTTCGTGCTCTTCCCGATGGAGCGCAGATCGAGCTTAAGCTCAACGGCGATCGCGCTGCGCTCAATGCAGGCCGTAGTCGTTTCACCCTCGCCACGCTCCCGGCCACGGAATTTCCGACCATCGACGAGATCGAGCTGGTCGAGCGCGTGAGCCTGCCGGAAGAAGTGCTGCGCGATCTGATGGAACGCACCGCCTTCGCGATGGCCAATCAGGACGTTCGCTACTACTTGAACGGTATGTTGCTGGATCTGCAGGAGCACACGCTGCGTTGCGTGGCGACCGACGGACATCGGCTAGCGCTCAAGGAAACGCAGTTGGACAGCAAGGTGTCTACGCGGCGCCAGATCATCATCCCGCGCAAGGGCGTAAACGAGCTGATCGGGCTGTTCGAGACCGGCGACGGCCATGTCGAGCTGGAATTCGGACGTAATCATCTTCGTGTGCGCCGCGGCGAAGTGGTGTTCACGTCGAAACTGATCGACGGTCGCTTCCCCGATTACGAAGCGGTGATTCCGCTTGGTGCCGACAAGACCGCGGTGCTGGACCGAGAAGTGCTGCGTAGTGCGCTCCAGCGCGCGGCGATTCTTTCCAACGAGAAGTACCGCGGCGTGAAGCTTGAACTGTCGTCGGGCAAGCTGCGCATCGTCGCGCACAACCCGGAGCAGGAAGAAGCCGTGGAAGAACTTGAAGCCGATACGGTCGTTTCCGACCTCGCCGTGGGCTTCAACGTGGGCTATCTGCTCGACGCGCTTTCGGCGCTGCGAGGCGATCGAGCTCGGCTGAACCTGCGCGACGCACAGTCGAGTTGCCTGGTGCAGGAAGACGAGAACGACGAGGCGCGGCACGTGATCATGCCGTTGCGCCTCTGATGGCAGCATCGATGCGGGCCCATCGGGTCAGCGCGGTGATCTCCAGCGCCGGAGCCGTCGAAAGACGCTCCGGCGTTCTTTCTTCTGTGTTTTGCCTATGAAGTTCGAACGTTTGCGGGTTCGCGGGCTTCGCTGCCTGTCTGACGTCGATCTGCCCCTGGGTGAGGGAATCCACGCCTTTGTCGGGGCCAACGGCGCGGGAAAGACAAGCGTGCTGGAGGCTGCATTTCTGCTGTCCCATGGGCGCTCTTTTCGCAGTGGCGCTAAGGAAGCCTTGCTGCAGCGCGGAGCGGCTTCTTTGTCTGTGTACGCAGAGATTCGCCACGAAGACGGTCGGATAGGGCGCGCGGGGCTGGGGCGTGAGGGTGCGCGTTGGGAGGCCAGACTTGATGGGCAGTCCGCAGCCCTGGGAGAAGTGGTCAGTGAGTGCGCGGTAGTTTGTTTTGAACCTGGTTCGCACGCATTGATCGCCGGTGGCGCTGAGGAACGCCGCCGTTATCTTGATTGGGGTGTGTTCCACGTGGAACACGGTTTCCTGCACGCGTGGCGCAGGTACCAGCGGGCCTTGAAGCAGCGGAACAGCCTTTTGCGCTCCGGGGGCGCAGTACCGGCTGAGTTGTTCGAACCATGGGAAGCAGAACTCTCTCAAACAGGCGAGGAAATCGATGCCATGCGGCTCAGATACCTTGAGCTGCTTCGTCCGCATATCGAGCGCTCCATCGCCGGCCTTCTGCCCGAACTTGGCCGAGTAGAACTCCGTTATCGTCGAGGCTGGGCTGAAGACAGGGGGCTTGCTGATGCGCTCGCGGAATTGCGCGGGCGAGACCTGGGCCGAGGACACACCACCGCGGGAAGTCATCGGGCCGACTGGTCCATCGCTTACGAACTGGCGCCCCTGAGGGAACACCTTTCCCGTGGTCAGGAGAAGCTGACGGCTTTGGCCTGCATGCTCGCCCAGGCGGGCTTGTTCGCTGAGCTGAAGGGGGAGTGGCCGGTCGTATGCCTGGACGATCTGGCCTCGGAACTCGACTTGGCGCATCAGGGCGCCGTGGCAGGCGAGTTAGCCCGGGCCGGTGCCCAGGTGCTGGTTACCGGAACCGAGCTTCCTGGGGCCCTACAGGGGCTCTCAGCGCATGTGTTCCACGTGGAACAGGGGGTGATCGCCACCCCTGCTATAATTAACCCTTAGTGTCCCTGTTCGGCCTCCATGGCGCCGTGCCGGATAGGGCCGACGGCGCCAGGAAACGATCAAGGCATGAACGCATCCTACGATTCGAGCAACATCAAGGTTCTTAAAGGTCTTGAAGCGGTGCGTAAGCGCCCGGGCATGTACATCGGCGATACCGATGACGGCACTGGCCTCCATCACATGGTGTTCGAAGTCGTCGACAACTCCATCGACGAAGCGCTAGCTGGGTATTGCGACCATGTCGTCGTCACCATCCACGAAGATGGCTCAGTCAGCGTGGCCGATAACGGTCGCGGCATCCCCGTCGATACGCATCCGGAAGAAGGGCGTTCCACAGCCGAAGTCGTCATGACGGTGCTGCACGCCGGCGGCAAGTTCGACGCCAACTCCTACAAGGTGTCGGGTGGTCTGCATGGCGTGGGCGTCTCGGTGGTGAACGCGCTCAGCGCCCACCTGTGGCTGACCATCTATCGCGAGGATCAGGAGTATCAGCAGGAATACGCCATGGGCGAGCCGCTGTATCCGATCAAGGCAGTGGGTCCTTCGGCCAAGCGCGGGACGACCGTGCGCTTCCTGCCCAGTACGGAAACCTTCTCCAACATCGAGTTCCACTACGAAATTCTCGCCAAGCGTCTGCGTGAGCTGGCGTTCCTCAATTCGGGTGTGACGATCGATTTGAAGGACGAGCGCGGAGAAGGGCGCCAGGATACGTTCGCCTACGAGGGCGGCATCCGCTCGTTCGTCCAGCACCTAGCGCAGCTCAAGACGGCGCTTCACCCCAATGTGATCAGCCTGAGTGCCCAGCAGGACGGCATCTCGGTGGAGTTGGCGATGCAATGGACCGACTCCTATCAGGAGACGATGTTCTGCTTCACCAACAATATTCCCCAGCGCGACGGCGGCACGCACCTCACCGGTTTCCGCGCAGCGCTGACGCGCTCGCTGCAGGGCTATATCGAGAAAGAAGGCCTCGCGAAGAACGCCAAGGTCACGCTCTCCGGCGACGATATGCGCGAAGGCCTGATCGCCGTGCTTTCGGTGAAGGTGCCGGACCCGAAGTTCTCGTCTCAGACCAAGGACAAGCTGGTGTCGTCCGAGGTGAAGACTGCAGTGGAACAGGCGGTCAACGAGAAGCTCGGCGAGTTCCTGCTCGAACATCCCAACGAAGCCAAGGCCATCGCCTCGAAGGTGGTCGATGCCGCGCGTGCCCGCGAAGCGGCGCGCAAGGCGCGCGAAATGACTCGCCGCAAAGGTGCTCTCGACATCGCCGGCCTTCCGGGCAAGCTGGCCGACTGCCAAGAAAAGGATCCAGCTCTTTGCGAACTGTTCCTGGTGGAGGGTGACTCCGCAGGCGGCTCGGCCAAACAGGGCCGTAATCGAAAGACGCAGGCTGTGTTGCCGTTGAAGGGCAAGATCCTCAACGTCGAAAAAGCGCGCTTCGACAAAATGCTGTCCTCCGCCGAGGTCGGCACGCTGATCA
Source organism: Dyella sp. BiH032 (assembly GCF_031954525.1). NCBI lineage: Bacteria > Pseudomonadati > Pseudomonadota > Gammaproteobacteria > Lysobacterales > Rhodanobacteraceae > Dyella > Dyella sp. BiH032. The sequence goes on along the minus strand of NZ_CP134867.1, from coordinate 247,689 downwards.
CCGCGCTGGGCACGGGCATCGGCAAAGAGGAATACAACCCTGACAAGCTGCGCTATCACCGCATCGTCATCATGACCGACGCCGACGTGGACGGCTCGCATATCCGCACGCTGCTGCTGACCTTCTTCTATCGCCAGATGCCGGAGCTCATCGAGCGCGGCCACGTCTATATCGGGCTGCCGCCGCTGTACAAGATCAAGCAGGGCAAGCAGGAGTTGTACCTGAAAGACGATGCCGCGCTGAACGCGTACCTGATTTCCAGCGCCGTCGACAACGCCGGTCTTACCTACAGTGCGGATGCCCCTGCAGTGACGGGCGAAGCACTGGAGAAACTGCTGCGCGATTATCAGTCCGCGCTGGATCAGATCCAGCGCCTGGGTCATCGTTTCGATGCAAACGTACTCACCGCCTTCCTGGAACACACGCCGATCGAACCGGGCCTCTGGAACGACGCCTCGGCGATGCAGGCCTGGCTGAATGGCGTCACGCAGCGCCTGGCATCCAGCGGTCTCGGCAAGCCTCGCTACCAACTTTTGCTGCGCCCGGCGACCGCCGAGCATCCCGCATCGATCGAAGTCGTGCGCGAGCAGCATGGACTGAGCCATACCTGGCTGCTCCCGCAGCCGTTTTTTGCCGGTTCGGAATTCCGTCCCATTTTGCACGCTGCCCAGCAAGTCGCCGGCTTGGTGCAGAAGGACGCGGTCGTCCGCCGCGGCAACGCTTCTCGCGGTGTGTTGAGCTTTGCGGAAGTGCGCAGCTGGCTTCTGGAGGAGGCGAAGAAGGGCCGCACTATTCAGCGCTTCAAGGGTCTGGGCGAAATGAACCCCGAGCAGCTTTGGGAGACCACCGTGAACCCCGAGACGCGCCGCATGCTGCAGGTGGGCATCGAGGACGCTTTCGCGGCCGACCAGATGTTCTCCATGCTGATGGGCGAGGCTGTCGAACCGCGACGCGAGTTCATCGAAGCCAATGCGCTGAAAGTCGCGAACCTGGACATCTGACCAAGAGTGGCCCGTTCCGGAAACGAGACGGGCCATTTCTTTGTGCTTGCGCATTAACGCATTAGTACGTAAGCACGAGAATGCCGGCCGGTACTCAAGCTCTGAAGTCGCCCCGCCGATAACTCCACGATGCGCTTCGCGCGCGGCCAGCCAGCCAGTTTCCGAGGTTTGTACGAGAACGCCTACATGACGTTTGGCGGTCCATCTCGAAAAGATTCGCTGGTGAATGTTGCAACTTATTGATTTTTAACAAACTTTCTTGCGGCGCTGCGACTTGTTTCCTAGCGCCCGCTCGGGTTACGCTCAATGATCCCCCGCGCACCCCTGTGCGTGAAACCTTACATGAGGACTGCCATGAAGCACGTTCCCCTGATCAAGATGCTTGCCGGTGCGGCGCTTGCGCTGACCTTGGCGAGCAGCCCGGTCATCGCGAAGGACAGCAACTCCAAGGACAAGAAGGAAGCGCTGTACCCCAATGCGACGCGTACCGAGCCGAAGCTGGACCTCACCAGCGAAAAGGATCAGAAGGCACTGAACGAAGGCCTCGACGCAGTCAACGCGCAGGACAAGGCGAAGGCCGAGCAGATCCTCCAGCCCATCGTCGACAGCAGCAAGAGCAAGTACGCCCAGGCGCTGGCCCTGCAGGGCTTGGCCAACCTGCATTACAACGAGCAGGACGTGAAGGGCGCCATCGATCTGCTCAAGCGCTCGCTCGACATCGGCGTGCTGCCGAACGACACCTACTTCCAGCTGCAATACATGCTCGCCCAGTTCTACCTGGCCGACGAGCAGTACCAGCCGGCGATCGACACGATCGAGAAGTGGCGCACCGAAGGCAAGAAAGAAACGGCCGAGTCGTATGCGCTCGAAGGCAATGCCTACTACCGCCTCGAGAAGTACCCGCAGGCCATCGCGGCAATCAAGAAGGCGCAGTCGCTGACCGACAAGCCGAACGACAGCTGGAACCAGATCCTGATGGCCAGCTACGCCGAATCCGGCCAGGGCGACCAGGCCGCGCAGCTCGCCCAGCAGCAGCTCGCCGCCAATCCGAACGATTCCACCGCGCTCAACAACGCCGTGGCCGTGCTGATGCAGTCGCAGAAGTATCCGGAAGCGATCCAGCTGATGGAGAAGTCGAAGGCCGCCGGCGCGTTCAAGAGCGAGAAGGACTACGTCAATCTCGCCAAGCTGTATCTGGTCACCGGCCAGGACAGCAGCGATCCGAAGCCCAACGCCGCCAAGGCGGTCGCCACCCTCAACGAGGGCATGAGCAAGGGCGTCGTGACCGACAGCTACGACAATCTGAAGCTTCTCGGCGACGCGTCTTACGTGGCCGACAAGCCGTCCGACGCTATCAATGCCTACAAGAAGGCGATGGGCAAGGCGAGCGATGGCGAAGCCGCCATCCGCGCGGGCCAGCTGCTCATCAGCGAGGGCAAGAACGCCGAGGCGAAGACGCTGATCCAGCAGGGCATCGACAAGGGCGTCCAGCACAAGGGCACGGCCTACATGCTGCTCGCCGAAGCGTGCCGCGGACTCAAGGACAAGCAGGGAGCGATCGCGGCCATGCAGAAAGCCGCACAGGACCCTGCCACGGCCGACAAAGCGAAGGCGTGGCTGAAGACGGCAGGAGCCGGCAAGTAAGTTCAGCCGCGGCGTTTTCAAGTGCTGTCTGAAGGGGCGGATGGACGTCCATTTATCTGCCCCTCAGATGCTATACAAACGCCATGTGCTGGTGTACCGTTGAAAACCTTCCCGTGTTCGTGTCCAGTGGCAAATGTCGTCCTTCGTGGAGGCAACTTGCCGCCAAGTGTCGTGACCACGTCTCACCGATTGTCTAGCTTCAGATTAGTGACAGATGGCCTCAAGTAACGAAGCAACCGGCCAAGGGCCGTTCAATTGGAGGCGTACCTGGGCGCTGGCTGTTGCCATCGCGCTGCACGCGTTCGCGTTCCTGTTGCTGGTGGCGCCGATGGCCCCGCCGAAGCAGGATCAGCAGAAGAAGGAACGCATCGTCCAGGTGAACTTCATCGAGCCGCCGCCGCCGCCGCCTCCCCCGCCGCCGCCGCCGCCGGAACCGCCGAAGCAGCCGCCGCCGAAAATCATCCAGCAGGTCAAGCCGCCGCCGACACCGCCGCCGCCGGCTCCGCCGCCGGCTGTCGAAGAAGCGACGACGAATCCGATCCCGGCTCCGCCGCCGGCTCCGCCTGCTCCCCCGGCTCCGCCTGCGGACATCAGCGCCAGCCAGGACATCAGCTACAACAGCCGTATTCAGCCCAAGTATCCGCCGCAGGCGATTCGCCAGCGTCACGAGGGCACGGTCACTCTGATGATTCTGGTCGGCGTGGATGGCACGCCCAAGGACATCAAGGTGGAAACGTCCAGCGGTTACCGTGAGCTGGATCAGGCCGCGGTTGAAACGGCACGTAAGTGGCGCTTCAATCCGAACATCAGGAACGGACAGAAGACCGAGGGTTACGTCCGCGTTCCGGTCAACTTCAACCTCAATCAGCTGTAACCACAAGTTACGGTCGCCAGTTCACGCTTGACTTTCCAAGGGTAGCGTTATGTTCCAACAGACTCCTTCTCCGACCCCGGCTGCGGGCGGTACCACCAACGCCGAAGCCATGAAGTCGATGGGCTTCGACCACCTGATCCACAACTTCGATTTCCTTGGCTGGATCGTGTTCGTGGTGCTGGTGGTCATGTCCTTCGCCTCCTGGTACTTCATCATTGCCAACGCCATTCGCAACGCGATGGTCCGTAGCCGCGCCGACAAGGTGATCAACGGCTTCTGGAACAATGGCTCCACCCAGGACGCCATCCGCGAGCTGGAAGCCCAGCCCAAGGGCGAACCCTTCTCGAAGATCGCTCTGGACGCCGCTTCCGCGGTGGCTCACCACCAGCAGGCTTCGGCTGGCGGTGGTCGCCTGGCCGAGTCGCTGAGCCGCTCCGAGTTCATCGATCGCGCCCTGCGCCAGGCCGTGGCTCGCGAGAGCCTGCGTCTCGAAGGCGGCCTGACCCTGCTCGCCACGGTCGGTTCCTCGGCTCCGTTCATCGGTCTGCTCGGTACCGTGTGGGGCATCTACCACGCGCTGATCAAGATCTCGGCGTCGGGTAACGCTTCGATGGAAGCGGTGGCCGGTCCGGTGGGTGAGGCGCTGATCATGACCGCGTTCGGTCTGTTCACCGCGATCCCGGCGGTGCTCGCCTACAACTTCTTCAACCGCTCCAACCGCCTGACCTACGCTCAGTTCGACGAGTTCGCGCACGACCTGCACGACTTCTTCGCCACCGGCGCTCGCGTCGAAGGCAAGTGAGGGATTGACCCATGGCGATGAGCACTGGAGACAGTTCCGGCGGTCCGATGTCGGAAATCAACGTCACGCCGCTCGTCGACGTGATGCTGGTGCTGCTGATCATCTTCATGATCACCGCGCCTCTGATGTCCCACCGGATCACCGTTGAACTGCCGACCGCGAATCCGAAGGTTACGGATACGGAACCGGTCGAACCCATGGATCTGGCCATCAAGCCTGACGGCACCATGTACCTCAACGATGTCGAGGTCACGGAAGCCGAGCTGAAGGCTCAGTTCGCGGTTGCGGCGGCGAAGTCGCCGCAGCCCGAACTCCAGATCCGCGCGGACAAGACGACGGAGTACAAGATCGTGCGTAAGGTCCTTGGCAGCGCCAAGGAGCAGGGCATGGTCCATGTCGGTTTCATTACGACCGGCAAGGAGTAAGAGTCATGGCTTTCAGTAGTGGCAGCGGCAAGGGGCCGATGGCTGACATCAACGTCACGCCGCTGGTCGACGTGATGCTGGTGCTCCTGATCATCTTCATGATCACGGCGCCCATCCTGACGCACAAAGTGAAGATCGACCTTCCGCAGCCGAACCCGAACGTGGTTCAGCCGGAAAACCCGCCGGATCCGATCCGTCTGAAGATCGACCAGTCGGGCGCGTTGTACTGGAACGATACGCCGGTCGACGAACTGGGCCTGCGTGCCCAGATCGCGGTGATCGCCAGCCAGTCCAACCAGCCCGAGCTGCAGATCAATGCGGATGACGGCGTGGCTTACGAGCACGTGGCCCGAGTCCTGGCTGCTGCCAAGAGCTACGGCCTTACCAAGATCGGCTTTACGGAAGGACAGTGATCCGGCGACGGATCCAGTAACACTACCCATGAGACCCCCGCTTCGGCGGGGGTTTTTTTTGGGCGATGGGCTCGACGCCCGCAGATCAGTCGTTCGCCTTCACGGCAGCATTGCTGCGGGAATCCCCGAGGGCAACAGCTCTATGGACGTCCAGACGTCCATAAAGGAAACGCTGCGCATCGCGCGCAGCGGCCCCTCAAGCGACACGGGAATCCAACGTCAACGCAGAATCTGCAGATAATTCCTGACAGTGTTCGCCAAGCCTTCGTATAAGGCCTCGCCGATCAAGGCATGACCGATCGACACCTCGGCAAGCCCCGGAATCGCAGCGTGGAAAGCGCCGAGATTGGCCTGACTCAGGTCGTGACCAGCGTTGACCGCAAGGCCCGCCTGCTGCGCACGCCGTGCGGTTTCCGCACACAACTCCAGCATGCCGTGCGCATCGCCTTCGGCGAACGCATGTGCATAAGGCCCGGTGTAGATCTCGATGCGCTGCACACCGATCGCGGCCAGGTTTTCAAAGGCACTTGAACCCGCATCGACGAACACGCTCACCCGACAACCTAGTTCGCGCAGCTTGAACACAAGCGGGCGCAGCTTGTCGAGATCTCGCTGATCCTGCGGATCGAACCCATGGTCGGAAGTGATCTGACTATCGCTGTCCGGTACCAGGGTGACTTGGGTAGGTTTCACTTCACGTGCCAGCTCGATCAGCCCTGGATACGTACCGCGAGCACCGGCGAACGGATTGCCCTCGATGTTGTACTCGACCCGCCCGCGCAATAACGCCGCCAACGCGCGCACGTCGTCCGGTCGCACATGTCGCTGGTCGGGACGCGGATGCACCGTGATGCCGCCGCATCCGGCTTCGATGCAGGTCTGCGCGGCGCGAATCATGCTGGGCTCGTCGCCGCCACGGGAATTGCGCAGCACGGCGATCTTGTTGAGGTTGACGCTAAGCAGGGTCATGGGTACGTCGGCTCGCCAAAGGAAAGCCCTGCGGGACCACGACAACCCGGCATCCCGCTGGGAATGGGACCGGCAACATTGCGCTTAACCGGCGGCGGGAGCAAGTGTCCGCAAGCGAATGGTCCGTGGCCCGCCGCGCCATGCCAGGCTTCCCACGTGCCACGCATCGACCTCGAGGCGATGCAGTTGCCAGTCCGCTGGCAGCTCGCCATCCAGGAAGCGCAGAGCCAATCGTTCCTCTGCGTGCTCGATATGCAGGCGATGCAGGCCGAACGCGAGCCCGCGCCCTGTTGCCTTCAGCACCGCCTCCTTGGCGGTCCATAGCTGCAGGAAGGCGGTGTCTCTCCGTTCCGGGGCAAGCGCCGCCAGCGCTGCCGCCTCTTGGTGACTGAAATACCGCTCCGCGATGGCCAGCGCGCGCGGCCTGGGGCGAAGGCGCTCGAGATCCACGCCAGGCTCGACGCCCCGCGCCACGGCGAACAAGGCCCTGTCGCCACTGTGCGACCAGTTGAAATGCAATCCTCCGGCGCCGGCGCCGACCAGTCGCGGACGACCGAACTCGCCGGACTCCAGCTGCACTTGCTCGACCGGGCACCCCACGTAGGCGGCCAGCAATACCCGGAATGGCGACCGCCCCTGGTGGTGGTCGTAAGCCATCCGCCATACGTGTATCTCGTCATCGCGCAGGTGCTCTGCTACTTTCGCTGGCACCTGGCCGTGCGTCGTCGTCATGCGCGCATGGTGCCGGCCGGACGGGGATGGAACAAGCGGCAGACAGGCCCATGGCCGCCCGCTTGCGTGCACTAGAGGCGACGGAGTGCCCATGACGGGAGAACTACCCTTGATCGCCGGCTGGCTGCTGCTGCTCGCGTCGCTGCTCTACGTGGGCCTGCTGTTCGTGGTGGCCTACGCGGGCGATCGCCGTCCGCTCTATCCGCGGCAGCCGAAACTGCGTCCGATCGTGTATAGCCTGGCCCTGGCCGTCTATTGTTCGTCGTGGACCTTCTACGGCGCCGTCGGCACGGCCGCGCGGGAAGGCCTCGGCTATCTGCCCATCTACCTCGGGCCCGCGCTGCTTTTTATCTTCGGCTTCGGCCTGATGCGCCGGCTCGCCGTAGTTGCCCGACAGCGCAACATCACCTCGATCGCCGACTTCATCGGCGCGCGCTTCGGCAAATCGCACGCTCTCGCGGCGGCCGTGGCTCTGATCGCCGTGATCGCGATCGTTCCCTACCTCGCCCTCCAGTTCAAAGCCGTATCCATGTCCTACGCCGCGCTCGGCGGCGGCAGCTCGCAATTCGGCGACAGCGCGCTGTGGTGCGCCATCCTGCTGGCCACGTTCTCGATACTGTTCGGTACGCGGACCATCGACGCGACCGAACATCACCACGGCATGATGTTGGCGATCGCGCTGGAGTCGCTGATCAAGCTGGCCGCGTTCGCTGCACTGGCGGTCTACGCGTTATGGCATGGCCCCGGACTCCAAGCGACCGTCGAGCTGCCGGTACGGCAGTTTGCCCAAGGCATTTCGCCCGGCTTCATGGCGCAGACGCTGCTCGCGTTCTGCGCCATGTTCTGCTTGCCGCGCCAGTTCCAGATCGGCGTCGTGGAGTGCGAAGACCCCAACGATCTCTATCGCGCACGATGGATGTTCCCGTTGTACATGCTGATCGTCAGCGTGGCTGTCGTGCCGATCGTGGCCGCGGGTCTGCGCCTTCCCGCAGTCAGCCACGGCATCGCGGATGCCTGGGTACTGAACCTGCCGCTGGCGAACGGCGATCGGGGCATGGCCCTGCTTGCCTTCATCGGCGGTTTCTCGGCCGCGACCGGCATGGTGATCGTGTCCTCCGTGGCGCTCTCGACAATGATCAGCAACGACCTGGTGATGCCGGCTTTGCTGCGCATCCGGCGCCTGCGCCTGGAGCAGCGCAGCGACCTGTCGCAGCTGGTGCTGCTGGTGCGGCGCATCGCCATCGTCGCGTTGGCCTGCATGGCCTACGTCTACTACCGCGCGGTCGCGGACAGCGCCGATCTCGCGGCGACCGGTCTGCTGGCTTTCGCCGCCGTGGCACAGTTCGCGCCGGCCATCGTCTCCGCGCTGTACTGGCGCGGGGCCAGCCGCCGCGGTGTCGCCACCGGCCTGCTCGCCGGCTTCGGGGTATGGGTCTATACGCTGCTGATTCCCGCGACCAATCCAATGGCGTCCTGGCTGAAAGAAGGTCCGCTGGGCCTGAGCTGGCTGCAGCCGCAGGCGCTGTTCCACCTCAGCGGCTGGGATCCGGTCATGCATGGCACGTTCTGGTCGCTGCTCGCGAACGTGGGTTGCCTGGTCTTCATCTCGCTGCGCTTCCGCCCCAGCCTGGAGGAAAGACTCCACGCGGCGATGTTCATCGAGCCCTACGCTGTGGACAGCGGCGGTGCGAGCGACTGGCGCGGACGCGTCTCGGTGGCCGACCTGCGCACGATCGCCGAGCGCATCGTCGGCGAACGCAGCAGCCAGCGAGCCTTCGAGGAATACGGCGAGCGGCGCGGACGCGCCCTGACCGCCGGCGAATCGGCCGACCGCGCGCTCATCCAGTACACCGAACGCCTGCTGGCCTCCGCGGTGGGCGCGGCCAGCGCCCGGCGCATCCTGATGGGCGCGCTGTCCGGATCTGGCCTCGATATCGCCGAAGCCATGGCGTTGATGGACGAGGCTTCGCAGGAACTGCGCTTCAACCGCGAGCTGCTATCCACCACGCTGGAGAACGTCTCCCAGGGCATCAGCGTGGTCGACGCCGGCATGCGGCTCGTGGCATGGAACCGCCGCTACCTGGAACTGTTCGACTATCCCGACGGCATGGTCTATGTCGGCGTGCCGGTGGCCGACCTGATCCGCTGGAACGCCGAGCATGGCGAGTGTGGCCCCGGCGAAGTGGAAGAACACGTTGCCAAGCGCATCGGCTACATGCGCGCCGGCTCGCCTCATCTGTTCCAGCGTATCCGCCCCGACGGCACCGTGATCGAGATGCGCGGACGCGCGCTGCCTGGCGGCGGATACGTCACTACCTACACCGACGTCACCGCCTACAAGCACGCCGAACAGGCGCTCATCGAAGCGAACGAGACGCTGGAACAGCGCGTGGGCCAGCGCACCGCCGAACTGAGCGAGGCACTCGCCGCCACGGCGCGCGCGCGACGCGAGGCCGAAGCAGCCAATGCGTCCAAGACCCGCTTCCTCGCCGCTGCCAGCCATGACCTGCTGCAACCGCTGAACGCGGCTCGCCTGTTCACCTCCGCGCTGCGCCAGCAGCCGGGCCTGGACCCGGATTCGGCGCAACTCGCCGAGCGCATCGACGCCTCCTTCCGCGCCGCCGAAGATCTGCTGGACGCCTTGCTCGATACCTCGCGACTCGACGCCGGAAGCTATCGCCCGGACATCGGCAGCTTCGCTGTCGCCGACCTGTTCGACTCGCTCAAGGCCCAGTTCGCCGTGATCGCGGAACAGCGCGGCCTGCAATTCCGCATCGTGAACACCCGCCTCGCCGTCCGCAGCGATCCGCAGCTGCTGCGCCGGATCCTGCAGAACTTCGTCTCCAACGCGCTGCGCTACACCCAGCGCGGCGGCGTCCTCGTCGGCGCGCGGCGCATCGGCAAGGAGGTGCGCATCGAGGTGTGGGACACCGGACCGGGCATCGCGGAAGAACAGCGCGCGCGTATCTTCGATGAATTCCAGCGCCTGGAGCGGCCCTCGCCCTGGGGAGAGAAAGGCTTGGGCCTGGGCTTGTCCATCTGCGATCGCATTGCGCACATCCTGGACCATCGCCTTGAACTGTCCTCCCGCGTCGGCCGCGGCAGCCGTTTCGCGGTGGTGGTCCCGCGCGTGGATGCCATGCCGCCGCGTCGCCGCGCGATCACGCAGCCCGCGGTGGTGGTCGAGCGCCTTCCGCTGACCGTGCTGTGCCTAGACAACGATCCGGCCATCCTCGACGGCATGCGCGCCCTGCTGACGCGTTGGGGCGTGGACTGCCGCGTGGCGCTCGACCTGAAGCAGGCGGAGCAGGAACTCAGGCAGGGCGGCGTCGACATGATCCTGGCGGACTTCCACCTCGCCGACGACATGAACGGGCTACAGGCGCTGCAATACTTGCGCGGCGTTCTCGGCGATCTGCCGCCCGTGGCGATGATCACCGCCGACGGCAGTAGCGAACTGAAGCAACGTGCGCGGCTATTGGGCTATCCGCTGCTGCACAAGCCCGTGCGGCCGGCCGCCTTGCGCGCGCTGCTCAGCGCCAGGCTGCGCAAGACCACCGCCTAGTGCCGGTTCATTCGTCGTCGTCGGGTAAGGGCTGTTGCATGCTGCCGGGCTCCACGGCGAGCTGGCTCGCCGCGAGCGCCACCTGCGTGCGGTTGTTCACGCCGAGCTTGCGCATGATGGCGGTCATGTGCGCTTTCACCGTGGCTTCCGACACGCCCAGGTCGTAGGCGATCTGCTTGTTGAGCAGACCCTCGGCGATCATCGTGAGCACGCGGAACTGCTGGGGAGTCAGCGACGCCACGCGCGTGGCGATCTCCGCTTCGTCGTCCTTCAGCGCGGACCCCGCGTCGCTCAACAGCGCGTGCGGCAGCCATACGTCGCCATCGAGCACGGTGCGGATCGCCTGCACGATGTCCTCGCCGGAACTGGACTTGGGAATGTAGGCCGAGGCACCGTGCGCGAGCGCGCGCCTGGCGACTTGGGCCTCCTCGTGACCGGAGACGACGATCGTGGGAAGTCCGGGAAACTGCCCACGGATGTGCGCCAGCGCCGAATAGCCGCGCGCGCCGGGCATGTGCAGGTCGAGCAGCAGCAGGTCGGCTTCCGGGAATTGCTCGACCAACACCAGCAGGCTGTGCACGCTGTCGGCGCAATGCACGCTGGCTTCGGGCATGGCGCTGAGCACCGCGCGCTGGAGCGCATCGCGGAACAGCGGATGGTCGTCGGCGATCAGGACGTCGGGCATGGGGGCGGCGGCAGGGAAGGGAGCATCGGGAATGGAATATGCGGCGCGTTCACCGATGTGCCATGCCCGATGCCTGGTTCCTTCACTTGATCAGGCGTTCGTCGACAAGGTTTTTCACCACGCTTGGATCGGCCAGCGTGGAGATGTCGCCGAGCTGGTCGGGCTGGTTCTCGCCGATCTTGCGCAGGATGCGGCGCATGATTTTGCCCGAGCGCGTCTTCGGCAGGCCCGGCGCCCACTGCAGGTAGTCCGGCGTGGCGATCGGGCCGATCTCCTTGCGCACCCAGGCGATCAGTTCCTTGCGCAGTTCGTCGCTGCCTTGCTCGCCGGCGATCAGGGTGACGTACGCATAGATGCCCTGGCCCTTGATCTCGTGCGGACAACCCACGACGGCGGCCTCGGCAACCTTCGGATGCGCGACCAGGGCACTCTCCACCTCCGCCGTGCCGATGCGGTGGCCGCTCACGTTGATCACGTCGTCCACGCGGCCGGTGATCCAGTAATAGCCGTCCTCGTCGCGGCGCACGCCGTCGCCGGTGAAATAGTTGCCCGGGTAAGCGGTGAAATACGTTTCGATGAACCGCTGGTGGTCGCCGTACACCGTGCGCATCTGGCCGGGCCAGGAGTCGGTGATCACCAGGTTGCCTTCCGTCGCGCCGTCCAGCACGGTGCCGCCGGCGTCGACGATGGCAGGCTTGATGCCGAAGAACGGCTTGGTGGCGGAACCCGGCTTGGCATCGATCGCGCCGGCCAGCGGCGTGATCAAGATGCCGCCGGTCTCGGTCTGCCACCAGGTGTCCACGATCGGGCAACGCTCGTCGCCGACCACGCGGTAGTACCACTCCCACGCCTCGGGATTGATCGGCTCGCCCACCGAGCCGAGCAGGCGTAGCGACGCGCGCGAGGCCTTCTTCACCGGCGCCTCGCCTTCGCGCATCAGCGCGCGGATCGCGGTGGGCGCGGTGTAGAAAAGCGTGACCTTGTGCTTGTCGACCACGCTCCAGAAGCGGCTGGTGTCGGGATAGTTCGGCACGCCGTCGAACATGAGCGTCGTGGCGCCGTTGGCCAGCGGGCCGTAGACCACGTAGCTGTGACCGGTCACCCAGCCCACGTCGGCCGTGCACCAGTACACGTCGTCCTCGCGCAGGTCGAACACCATCTCGTGGGTGTAGCTGGCGTAGACCAGGTAACCGCCGGAGGTATGCAGCACGCCTTTCGGCTTACCGGTGGAACCGGAGGTGTAGAGGATGAACAGCGGATGCTCGGCTTCCACCGGCGTCGGCGGGCAATCGACCGACTGGCCTTCCATCAGTACGTGGTAATACCGGTCGCGTGGCGACTGCATGGGCACGGCGCTGCCCGTGCGGCGTACTACGATCACAGTCTCCACACTGTTGGTGCCGGGCCGTTCCAGTGCTGCGTCGACGTTGGTCTTGAGCGGGATCTTCTTGCCGCCGCGGACGCCTTCATCGGCGGTGACGATCACCTTGGCGGTGGAGTCGGCGACGCGGCCGGCCAGCGAATCCGGCGAAAAACCGCCGAACACGACCGAGTGGATCGCGCCGATGCGTGCGCAAGCCAGCATGGCCACGGCGGCCTCGGGAATCATCGGCATGTAGATAGCAACACGGTCGCCCTTGACCACGCCGAGGTTCTTGAGGGTGTTGGCGAACTTGCACACTTCAGCATGCAACTCGCGGTAGGTGAGGTGGCGCGACTCGTTCGGATCGTCGCCTTCGAAGATGATCGCCGTCTTGTCGCCGCGCGTCGCCAGGTGGCGATCCAGGCAGTTGGCCGAGACGTTCAGTTCGCCATCTTCGTACCAGCGGATGTGCAGATCGCTCGGGTCGAAGGACACGTTCTTGATGCGGGTCGGCGCCTTCGTCCATGCCAGGCGCTGACCGATGTCACCCCAGAAGCCCTCCGGATCGCGCACGGATACGTCATAAAGGCGCTCGTAATCCTCTTTGCGGACACGGGCCTTGGCGGCGAACTCGGGCTTGACGGGGTAGACCTTGCTCATGGACGGCTCCTGCTGGCCGGGCGGATGTGCGCCCGCGGACGTGGATGGCCGCGACAAACCCTTTGCCGACGGCGCGTTGGGCGAGTGTAGCGAAAGGCCGGCAAAGCGGTCGTGACAGCGTCGGTTCGACTTTGGTCGAGGTTCGACCAATGGGGAATAGGCGTACGCATTGCAGCATCACCAAGCTCGGTCTCGCCATAGCCCCGGGGAGGCAAAGACCATGGTGTCGATTCGTTCGGGCGGTCACCGTACCGCTGTCGCGCTGGCGATCGCCGTCGCGCTGGGCCTGCCGCTGGGGGCGCAGGCCGAGCCGGCGGCCAAAGCCAAGCCCAAGACCGCCACGCGTGAGCAGCAGCTCGAATCCCGCGTGTCCCAGCTCGAACAGGAACTGGCGGAACTGAAGGACATGCTGCGTCAGCAACAGACTCAGCAGCAGCAACAGCAGCAACAAGTGGCGCAGGCGCAGCAACAGGCGGCCGAAGCCAATGCCACCGCGCAGAAAGTGGCCGCGGCGCCGCCGCCGAAGGAAACCTTCAGCGCCGCACCTGGCGTGTCGGTCGCACTGCATGGCTTCATCAGTGCCAGCGCCTTCAGCCAGAGCAAGAACTTCTCGTTCGGCAACGGCCAGAACGCGGAGTACCCGATTCCGCGCACCAGTGCTGCGCCCTCGTCCGGCTCGCTCAGCGGCGTGGACGTGCGCAACACGCGCTTCTGGCTCGACTTCAAGGGCGCCAAGTTCACCGACAACTGGAGCGGCGGCGGCCGCATCGAGATGGACTTCTTCGGTGGCTTCAACGGCACCGGCCCGTACAGCGAGCAGCAACCCGTGCCGCGCCTGCGCCAGGCTTACATGGACCTGACCAATCCGGAGATCGGCAGCACCGTGCGCATCGGCCAGCAGTGGGAACTCCTTTTCCCGCTGGACATGGTCCCCAACTCGCTGTCGCATATCGCGTTCCCGCTGGGCTTCGGCACCGGCCTGATCGGCTGGCGTTTCCCTGGCGTGGTGTGGATGCAGGACCTCAACCACGGCTCCTCGTCCGGACCTAAGTGGCGGCTCGACCTGGGTGCCTTCGAAGGCACCTGGAACGGCCCCGGCGACAACCTGAACTATCTGACCGCGGGCAATGCCGGCTTCCGCCCGCAAGTGGAAGCGCGCCTGCACGTACAGGACAAGGACTGGCTGGCCTTCTTCGTCGCGCACTACAGCCAGGTCAACCTCAAGGGTGTCGGCGACACCGTGGCCGCGCCTATCAAGGACAAGGTCAACAGCCTGGTCTACGAGATCGGCGCCAACTGGAAGCCCGGCCCGTGGAACCTCAAGGCCCTCGTCTATGCCGGCAAAGGCATTGGCCAGGTGTTCGGCGACCTGTCGCAATTCGGCGACATCTCCGACAAGGGCGGCTACCTGCAGGTCGGCTACAACTTCACCAAGAACTGGAGCGTCAACGCGTTCTACGCGCAGAGCAATCCGGACGACAAGGACGTGATCCGCTGGGCCGGCAAGGCGCCCTTCACCAATGGCCGCCTGCGCAACCGGCAGACCGCGCTCAGCCTGCAATACGCCTCTGGCGCCTACGAACTGGGTGCGGAGTGGATCTACGACAAGCTCGACTACACGACCAACGGCACCGACCGGAAGAAGCTGGGCGGCAACCAGGTCAGCCTCAACGCGCTTTACAAGTTCTGACCCGCGGGGCGGCGCACGGGGGTGCGCCGCCTTTCCGGGCTTCACGGGACGACGTCCTTCGCCCTCCGGCCGCCAGCAACGGCCGGACACTGATATCCGTAGGGGAGCAACATGGCTACGACTGCAACGGACGCCGCCGCGCTTGATACCAGTCACCGCAGGGTGATTCTGGCTTCCAGCCTGGGCACCGTCTTCGAGTGGTACGACTTCTATCTGTACGGTTCGCTCGCCGTGCTGATCGGCAAGCACTTCTTTTCCGGCCTCAACGAGACCAGCGCCTTCATCTTCGCGCTGCTGGCCTTCGCCGCCGGCTTCGCGGTACGGCCGTTCGGCGCCATCGTGTTCGGTCGCCTAGGCGACTTGGTCGGGCGCAAGTACACCTTCCTGATCACCATCATCATCATGGGCTTGTCGACCTTCCTGGTCGGCGTGCTGCCCAGCTACGGCACGGTGGGCATCATCGCGCCGGTGCTGCTGATCGCTCTGCGACTGTTGCAGGGTCTGGCACTCGGCGGCGAGTACGGCGGTGCGGCGACCTACGTCGCCGAGCACGCGCCACACGGCAAGCGCGGTCTGTACACCAGCTTCATCCAGATCACCGCCACGTTCGGCCTGTTCCTCTCGCTGTTGGTGATCCTGGGCACGCGCCTGAGCCTGGGCGACAAGACGTTCGAGGACTGGGGCTGGCGTATTCCCTTCCTGATCTCCTCGGTGCTGGTGGCGGTTTCGGTCTACATCCGGCTCCAGCTCCAGGAGTCGCCGGTGTTCCGGCAGATGAAAGCCGAAGGCAAGCACTCCAAGGCTCCGCTCACCGAGGCGTTCGGCCAGTGGAAGAACTTGAAGCTGGTGATCCTCGCGCTGCTCGGCGCCACGGCGGGCCAGGCAGTGGTGTGGTACACCGGCCAGTTCTACGCGCTGTACTTCCTGACCCAGAGCCTGAAGATCGAAGGAACCACGGCGAACCTGTTGATCGCCTGCGCGCTGATCATCGGCACGCCGTTCTTCGTGTTCTTCGGCTGGCTGTCGGACCGCATCGGCCGCAAGAGCATCGTGCTTGCCGGCTGCCTGCTGGCCGCGCTCACCTACTTCCCGATCTTCAAGGGTCTGACCCACTACGGTAATCCCGCCATCGAAACCGCCGCGGCCAGCGCGCCGGTCACGGTGGTCGCCGATCCGAATGCCTGCAGCTTCCAGTTCGATCCGGTGGGCAAGAGCAAGTTCACCAGTTCCTGCGACGTGGCCAAGACCTTCCTGGCGAAAAAGGGCATTCCCTATCGCAACGAAGCCGCACCCGCTGGCGCGGTCGCCCAGGTGAAGATCGGCGACAAGACCATCGATTCGTTCGAGGGCGGCAGCCTGGACAGCGCCACGTTCGCGGCGCAGAGCAAGGCATTCGGTGCCACCACCGGCGCGGCGCTCAAGACAGCCGGCTATCCCGACAAGGCCGATCCGGCGCAATCGAACTACGTCATGCTGGTCGTGCTGTTGGCGATCCTGGTGATCTACGTGACCATGGTCTATGGCCCGATCGCCGCCTGGCTGGTGGAGATGTTCCCCACGCGCATCCGCTACACCTCGATGAGCCTGCCGTACCACATCGGCAACGGCTGGTTCGGCGGTTTCGTGCCCACCATCGGCTTCATGCTGGTCGCATGGAAAGGCGACATCTACTACGGCCTCTGGTATCCGATCATCGTGGCCGTGGGGACGTTCTTCATCGGGTTGTTGTTCCTGAAGGAAACGAAGGACGTCGACATCATCGACTGAGGTTGCCACCATCCCGGAAACAGCGGCCCTTCGGCCGCTGTTTCATTAATGCACCCCGCAGGACAAGGTATCGGCGCCGGATATAACGCCACAGGTGTAGCCCGCGGCGTCTGGCGGAAGCCGGTCGATGTCGACGCCAAGAAATCGAAGTTGATCGCGCAGATGCCCTGCGTCCCGGGGATTGCCCGGTCCATGGAAATCGAATGTCCATTTCCCCGTCGCGATCTGTTCCCGAAGTACGGGGACCGTGTTTCCATGCGAGTCACGCGCAGACGTTTCATCCAGCTCGAAGACAAGCGCCGTCGTGTTTCCAAGTGCGAGTGCGACGTGGCCGCCGTCCGCGAAGTACACCACGACGTTGATCGATGGCTGGAGAATCCGGCCTAGCAAACCCAGGCGCGATAGCCCGCCTGCAACGCTATCCATGTCGACGTTGGCCCGACGCAGCATGTTGTAGCGAACGGCATCGAGCAGCTGGCTTCTCGCGCGGCCGCGAGGAACGACGTCGTACACCGTCGTGGCGGGATTCGGATAGTCGGTGATCGGCAGGACGTGTACGCCAGCCGTATCGGCCTCTTGCGGATGAAACTCCCCTTTGTCGCAGAACCTTCGATAGATCGCTGACCCGGTGTCGGCAGGATCGATGATCTGAAATTCATAGCGCGTTCGCGGCAACCGCACGCGTTCCGCGCGGTACGGAGCATCAAGATTGTTGACTGCCGCCGTCGACGAGAAAGCCGTCATGAAAACGGCGTAGGCGACCGTGCGGACCCGTGTCTTCATATCCATGGCTAAGCTCGTTCCTTCGTGACCGATATGAGCGGCATGAAATAGGCGGTGACCTCCGCGTCACCGCCTCGATGGTCAGCGGGGTCGGCAAGTCACGGTGACCGTTCCCTGGCTGCTCATGACGCTTCCGCATTGCCAGCGCGGCGCAACCTGGATTTCCTGCACGCCGGCGCCGAGGAACTCGAGCTGATTGCGCATCAGCGTAATGTCATAGGCTTTGCCTGAACCGGTGTAATCGAACTCCATGATCTGATTCGCCAGCTGCTCCGGCTGCATGGGTACCGGGTTGCCATGCGAGTCGCGCAGCGAGTCTTCCACGACTTCATAGACCGGAACGGTCGTGCTGTTATTGAGCCGCAGCGTCGCCTTGCCGCCATCGGCCAGGTACACGATGACGTCGATGCCGGGCAACTTGCTGTTGTCGATGATCCCGAGTGCCGATAGCACCTTGGCCACGTTGTCCATGCCGATATTCACTCGCTGCAGCATGTTGCTGCGTACGAACTCCAGCAGGAGATCGCGCTTCGCCCCGGCACGCGAAATGTCGAACGCCGTCGTACTGGGGTCGGGATAATCGATCACCGGGTTGACCGGATTGCCCAGGATCCCGCTGTTCCGGGGAAGGAACCGGCCGTTCTCGTAGAACGACTGATAAGCCGTCGACGCGGTCTGCGCCGGATCGATGATCTGGAACTCGTAGAACTTCTTAAAGCCCATCGGCTCCGTGTAATAAAACTGGACCAGATACTGATAAGCCTCCAGATACGGCTGCTCCACCTCCTTGTTGTAGACGTAAGTTTCCACCGTCGCGCGCGCCCACGTCGGCTGGGCGGTCAGCGTCGGCACCGTCATCTCCTGGTTGCAGTTGGGATCGCCTGGGCCATTGCTGCACGGCGGCTGCGACCAGCCACGCGACAACTGGTACTTGTGGATGGTCTGGGCAGGGAAGTTGCCGACGTAGAAGTCGAAAGTGCCCATCTCGCCGGTCAATCCCTTTACCATCTCGCGTTCCTGCTCCACCGAACAGCCATCGCAGAAATAGAGGTTCACGCGATCCGCGGCCGCGGCAGGAAACGCCGCCAGCATGAGCAGGCCGATGCCCACCAGTTTGCCAATCATGAGTTGCTCCTTTGGACGTTTTCGCAACTTTCAGTTGCGAAACGGAACGTCATCCAGGAGGGTCCGGAGAGGCAATCGAAGCACTACGAAAATGTGCGGCGGCGCTGCCAGCCGCTCAATGCCGGAAGGGCGTTTTCCCTTCGCGCAGGCGCTGCAGGTCGTACTCGGAAAGTGTTTCCATGCGCGAGCTGGCGCTGATTCTCGCCTGCGCGAAAGCCAGCGTAGTGGCGAAGGCGCCGACGATGGCCAGCAACAGCCAAAGTCCCATCGCCCCGCCGCTGTGGCGGGTGAAGCTCAGGACGAGCGAGAGGAGAGTGCCGATCAACAGGAGCCAGCGCATGGAGACCTCGGTTCTCGGGGAAAGTACGGCCGCGGGAACGGCCAAAACGCTACTCCCACCTGGGCGCGGATCATAGTAGGCCGAACGTTCGGGGTTTGCCGCGCCGCGCACAAACCGCATTCGCCCTCGGCGTAACATCGAGCCGTTTTTTTGCGACCGGCGGGGAGTGCCATGCGGAAGGCGAATACCCATCCTGCGGACGCCGGACGGCCGGGCTGGCTGCAACGTCTCTTCGACCGGGCGGGCGGCGTGTTTTCCCTGCTGCTCGACCATCTCAAGCCGCTGCGCGTCTCGTTGTGGATACTGGCTATCGCCGCTGTCGTGGCCACCAGCGTGGATCAGGCGGCCGAGCTCTTCCTGATCGCCGTGTGGATCGACCCGAGTCTCTGGCGCTACCTGGCTTTGCTCGGCAGCAGCGCCCTGGCCGGACTGGCGGTGTGGTACGGCGCGCGCAATGCCTATCGCCTGATGTACCTGCGCTGGCCGGCGCTCCAGGACGCTCGCGGCAAGGGTTTGCGCAGCTGGCTGCCGCGCATCCTGGGCGCGTCGATCCCGCTGTTGGTGCTGCTCGGCTATGTGCTCGCCTTGCACCGTCTCCCGCATGGCCCGTGCGGTATCACGCTGGATTGCCAGGGGCGGATGTGGCGCGCGGTGGGGCTGCTGATGGTGTCCCTCGTGCTGATCGTATTCTTCATGACCCGCCGCCGCGTGCTCAACGCGCTGCCCCGTTTGAGCGGCCGCTTTCCCGCGGTATGTGCGTCGCCCGATGAAGAGAAGCGCGTCGAACGGGTGGGGCGGCTGGGACGCGCCGCACGGACGGTGTACGCCGTGTCCATCGGCGCGAACATCGCCGCTACCGTGCTGATCGGGTTGCGGCCGGAGCTCCTGGACGGCATCGGCCCGTTGGCGATCCTGCTCATCGCCGCGGCGTTCCTGTGCCTCAACGGCGGCTGGCTGTGCATGCTGGCCGACCGGCGCGGCTTTCCGCTGCTGAGCGGACTGCTGCTGGTCAGCGGCGCCCTCCACGCCCTGCACCTCAACGACAACCATCGGGTGCGCCAGTACCTGGGCATGAGCACGCACCAGCATCCCGCCACCGCGCCCGTGGACACCCGCCCGGCGTTCGACGACTACGCGCGGGCCTGGCTGGACCAGCGCTGCGCCGGCAAGTCGCCATGCCCGGTGGTACTGGTCACCGCCGAAGGCGGCGGCATCCGCGGCGCGGCCTGGACGGCGATGGTGCTGGCCAGGCTTACCGCGATGGTGGAGACACGCCGGCCTCAGCAGGGCGAACCCTTGCTGGCGCGCTATCTGTTCGCCGGGAGCGGCGTGTCCGGCGGCAGCCTTGGACTGGCGACGTATGTGTCCCTGCTGCGCCAGCCCGCCGGCGCGCGGGCGGATACGCTCGAACGGCGCGCGCGCGGCCTGCTCGACCACGACTTCCTCGCCCCGACGCTGGCCAACATGCTCTTCGTCGATTTCACCCAGCGCTGGCTGCCGGGCGCGTGGTTCGACGACCGTTCTCGCGCCTTGACCCGCGCCTGGGAACACGCGGCGCGCCAGCAGGGCGCCGAGGCGTTCGCGCAGCCGTTCAGCACTCTCTACGAAACGGCCGGTGGCGCACCGGACACCGGCACGCCGGCACTGTTCCTCAACAGTACGACGGTCGCCGAGGGGCGGCGCTTCATCCAGCATCCGTTCCGCCCCATGGCCACGCTGCAGCAGCAGCCGTGGACGGCGGCGTTCGATGGCGCGGCCTGGCTCGATCCGCGCGTGCCGCTGAGCGAGGCGGCGCTCAACAGTGCGCGCTTCACCTACGTCAGCCCGGCCGGCACGCTGGAGACGGCGCCGCCGGCTGGTGTCACGCCGCCCGTGCCGAACCGGTTGCAGCTGGTCGATGGCGGCTACTTCGAGAACTCCGGCGCCACGACCTTGATCGAAGTGAAACGGCGCCTGCGCACACTGGCGGAAGCGCGCGGCTTGTCGCTGCGCTTCATCGTGCTGCACATCAGCAACGATCCGGAGATGGCGGACTTCGTCGACCGACACGATCCCGCCCATCCGCTGCCGCTGTACGCCACCGCCTGCCCAGGCGAGCAAACGGGCGGCAGGGGCAGCGCACCGAGCGGCGAAGTGACCGCGCCGCTGCGGGCGCTGATGGACACGCGCAGCGCCCGCGGTGAATACGCCAGGACGCAGATGCTGCTCGGCCTGCGGCCCGATATAGCCGATCCGGCGCGGGGCGACATGCTGTGGCATTTTCGCCTGTGCCCCGGCGAGTATCCGATACCGCTGGGCTGGACCATTTCCGCGCCGGTCTTCGACGAAATGGCGCGCCAGCTGGAGCGCAACTATCCGTTGGCGCCGATGGCCGACGCGCTGGCGACGCAGTTGGCGCCCTGATGTATCGCTCTGCGCGAGACGCCCGGTGGACGCGGGAATCTCGGGTGCTGCGACAGCACAGGCGTAGTCTTGCGCGCCTATGTCGTCGATCGCCAAGCCCATCCAGCCCATCAAGGGCCGGGGTTCGTCCTCCCGTACCGTCAGTCGTTTCGACAAACGGACCTACGTGGCGGAGGACGACGGCTGGTACCAGGAAGAGGGCGAAGCCCCGCGCCTGCCCACCGAGGTGCGCGAAGACATCGCGCGCAGCATCATCAGCCGCAACGATTCGCCGGACGTGGGCTTTTCCCAGTCGGTCAATCCGTACAAAGGATGCGAGCACGGTTGCGTGTACTGCTTCGCGCGCCCGAGCCATGCCTACCTCGACCTTTCGCCCGGCCTGGATTTCGAGACCAAGCTGTTCGCGAAGACCAATGCCGCGGAACTGCTCCGCAAGGAACTGGCCAAGCCCGGCTACCGGTGTTCGTCGATCGCGCTTGGCATCAACACCGACGCCTACCAACCGATCGAGCGCAAGTACCGCATCACGCGGCAATGCTTGGAAGTCTTCGCCGAGACCAAGCATCCGGTCGGCTTCATCACCAAGAACGCACTGATCGAGCGGGACATCGACCTGCTCGCCGCCATGGCGCGCGAGCGTCTGGTGAACGTGTATTTTTCGGTGACCACGCTGGACAACCGCCTGGCCTCGCGGATGGAGCCGCGCGCGAGCGCGCCGCATGCGCGCCTGCGTGCGATGAGGGCCTTGCATGAGGCCGGCGTGCCGGTCGGCGTGATGGTGGCGCCGCTGATCCCAATGATCACCGACCGCGAAATGGAGGCCATCCTCGAAGCCGCGCGCGAGCACGGCGCACAGGCGGCTGGCTACGTGCTGCTGCGCTTGCCGCACGAGCTCAAGACGATCTGGCGCGAATGGCTGCAGTTGCACTATCCGGAGCGCGCCGAACATGTGATGAGCCTGATGCGCCAGATGCATGGCGGCAAGGATTACGACAGCACGTTCGGCAAGCGCATGCGCGGGGAGGGGCCGTTCGCGCAGCTTATCCAGCAGCGTTTCGCGAAGGCGTATGCGCGGCTGGGTTTCGGGCGGCTGGCGCCGCTGGATGCGAGCCGGTTTGTGCCGCCGCGGCGGTTGTCGCCGCAGGGTGAGCTTTTTTAGGTTGGCGTCGATGGCGGGAGGTTCGGGCTCGGCCCTACCTATTCGTCATTCCGGCGCAGGCCGGACGGTCGCTCGGTTGCCGCGAGTGCGTCGCCAGTCTGGTCTCGCCCCGTGCGGGGCGAGGGTTTCGCTCTCCTGCCGGAGAGCGAGTTACTTCTTCTTGCTTGCCCAAGAAGAAGTAAGGCGGTCTCTAACATCAAGTGCACCACCCCCACGACACGGTGATGCATGGGACAGCATTACAGCCATCTGAGCGCCGAAGAACGGGGCGCGATCATGGTGGGCAAGGCACGCGGCGAGAGCGCTCGGCAGCTGGCACGGCTGCTAGGCCGTTCGGCTAGCACGATTTCCCGGGAATTGGCGCGTAATGGGCACCGCGAACCGGCGGAGCGTCCGCGCATGGGTCGTCCGACACTTGGCTATGACGCCCGCCGTGCCGGTGCGCGGGCTCGACGGCTCGCGCGCAAGGCACGCCGACGGCGCAAGCTACATCGTGATGGGGCCTTGTGGCCCCTGGTGCGCCAGCTGTTAGCGCGCCGCTGGTCACCGCAAGAAGTGAGCCGCACACTGCGCCGGCAGCATCCTGACGAGCCGGCCAAACACGTGTCCCATGAGACGATCTACACCGCGATTTATGCCATGCCGCGTGGCGAACTGCGGCGTGAGCTGGTGGCCTTGCTGCGCCAACACAAGTGCGCACGCCGTCCGCGTGGCCAAGGGGCGAACCGGCGCGGCCGCATGCAGGATCTGCCGAGTATTCATGACCGCCCGCCGGAGGCCAACGAGCGCCTGTTACCAGACCATTGGGAAGGCGACTTCCTCAAGGGGGCGCGTAACCGATCGTCGGTGGGGGTGCTGGTGGATCGACGCACTTTGTTCCTGAAGCTGGTCAAGATGAAGGGGTGTTCGGCCCAGGAGGCGCTGGAGGGCTTCAGTCGCGCCTTCCAGGGCGTGCCGCCGGAGCTTCGCCAGACACTGACCTATGACCAGGGCAAGGAAATGGCGCTGTACAAGACCTTGTCCGAACGTACCGGCTTGAGCATTTATTTCGCCGATCCGCGCAGCCCCTGGCAGCGGGGCATCTGCGAAAACACCAACGGCCTGCTGCGGCAGTACCTCCCTAAAGGCACCGATCTGTCCGTGCATAGCCAGCGAGCGCTGGATGCCATCGCTCAGGAGATGAACCTTCGGCCCCGAGCCACCTTGGGCTACCACTGTCCGGCGGAGATGTTCATGCGTGCCATGGGGCACGATGACCTCGCTCAGGCCATCGATGATGCACTTCTAGATTGACACCGCCTAACCAAGAAGAAGGGCCCCCTGCGCGGCGCCCTCCGGTGGCCTACGCCACCTCCGGGTGCGTTGAGGGCTGGCCGGGCTTTTCGATCGGGCATCCATGCCCGAATCGAAAAGGCGGGGACGTCCTGTCCCCGCCCGCCTGCGGCGGCCTGATCGTCCAGCCCTCACCGCCGCGAAGGGAACCCGGCAGATCAAGAGCGCGACGGAGCGTCGCTTCGCTCGCTCTTGTTGGGTCGTTGGCTGCTTGCCGCGGTACCGCACTTCTCCTTCTCCCTCTGGGGAGAAGGCGGGATGAGGGGCGGGTGCTCGCGAAAGCGTCGCAAACATCGAACTTCCCTCTCCAATGTGTCGCCCAGACTGAGACGTCATCAGCGCACACTGCACCGATGACCGCTCCCGCCGACCCGCCCCTGCGCGCCTTCAAGGGCCGCGGCGCTGCCTCCAACCCGGAGGGGCGCTTCGAAACCACCCGCCGCCATGCCGAAGACGACGGCTGGCATCACGCGGTGCTGGACGAAGAGCGGCCCCGGCCGCAGACCGTGGTGAGCGAGGAACGTGCCCGCAGCGTCATCACCCGCAACGACTCTCCGGATATCGGCTTTGACCAGGCGATGAACCCTTACCGTGGCTGCGAGCACGGGTGCGTGTACTGCTTCGCGCGTCCCAGTCACGCGTATCTTGATCTCTCGCCGGGCCTCGATTTCGAGACTCGGCTGCGCGCCAAGAGCAATCTGGCCGAGGTGCTGCGCGCGGAACTGGCCAAGCCGGGCTACATTCCCAAGCCCATCAACATCGGCAGCAATACCGACGCCTACCAGCCGATCGAGAAGCGCTGGCGCCTCACCCGCGCCGCGCTCGAAGTGCTGGCCGAATGCCGCCATCCGCTCACTCTCGTCACCAAGAACGCGCTGGTGGAGCGGGACATCGACTTGCTCGCGCCGATGGCGCGCGAGGGTCTGGTGCAAGTGTTCTTGTCGATCAACTCGCTGGACAACCAGCTGGCCGCGAAGCTGGAACCGCGTGCCAGTGCACCGCACCGCCGCATCAAGGCTGTGCGCGCCCTGGCCGAAGCCGGCGTACCCGTAGGCGTGCTGGTAGCGCCGATCATTCCAGCGCTCAACGACCGCGACATGGAAGCCGTGCTCGACCAGGCGGCCGAGGCGGGCGCGAACAGCGCCGGCTACACGGTGCTGCGCCTGCCGCACGAGCTCAAGCAGCTGTTCCGCGAATGGCTGGCGTTACATGCACCGCAACGGGCCGCCCACGTGATGAGCCTGGTGCAGCAGATGAACGGCGGTCGCGACTACGACAGCGACTTCGCCACCCGCATGCGCGGACAGGGCGTGTTCGCGGACCTGCTGCGCCGCCGTTTCGAGGTGGCGCGCCGACGCCACGGCTTCGGGCGCGCGTGGGAACTGACCCTGGACGCCACCCGCTTCACGCCGCCGCGCAAACCGTCCCCGCAGGGGCAGTTGTTCTGAGCGGCCGTCCGGGCGGCTTGGGGTTTTCCCCAGGCTAGGGTCGGCCCGAGCTGTCGGCGGCGCGATACGGGATTAAGTTCGGCTCTCCTCCCCGCCATGAGGTACGCCGTCATGGTTTCCCCGCTGAGTGCCGCACCCCTCTACGCTTATCGTCCCATCCCCGACGACGGTCCCCCTTCCGACAGTTACACCACCGACCAGGCCATCGCCAAATACACGGCCGACCTCGATGCCCATGCCAGCCCTTCGGTACTCGAAGCCGACCGGCAGGTACTGCAGAACGCGGTCAACGCGGAAATCGGCGACCAGATCCTGACCTTGGGCAAGCGCGACAAGAACGAACGCGAGCCGACGATCCAGCAACTGGTCGACCAGTACGGCCAGGCCATCCGCGACCGGCACGATCGCGAGCCGGCCACGACCAAGGAAGCGCTGGACGCCGCGATCGGCAACTACAAGACCCAAGCCACCACCTGGACGCCGGAAGACCGCGGCAAGGTCGATGCCTATATCAAGCAGGCCATGGACCAGCATCCGGACGACATCCAGGGCGCCTTCGAGCAACTGCGCGATATGCGCTGGACGCCGTCGCATTTCTACGACAGCAACCTCGCCATCGCCGCCGACTACCTGCGCGCGCGTTGGGAAACGCAGAAGTACAACAACCAGGTGTCCGGCATCGAGGTGGAGATCTACCTCGACAAGAAAAAGAAGGGCGAGATTCCGCAGAACGGCCCGGGCCCGGTATCGCAGTACTCCAAGTTGCAGGAGGAGTACATGAACAAGGGCATCGACGATCAGTGGAACACGCTCAACATCTTCGAGCAGTTCTTCCTCAGCGATTCCTCGACCACCATCGGTGGTCTTGCCGCCGCGGCGTTCGAGAACGACCTGTCCTGAGTGCGGCGATGGACCGGCGTACGCGCCGGTCCATCCATCGCGAACAAAAGGCGCGCCTTACGGCGACGCCGGCAGGTATTTCTGGAACCACAGCAATGTCCGCTGCAGCACGTCGCGCTGATGAGCTGGATTGACGAAACGGTGGCCCTCGTCGGGATAGACCACCAGCGAGGTCGGCACGCCCTGCGCGCGCAAGGCGTGCCAAAACTCCAGCGATTGCGCAGCGGGACATTCGGCGTCGCGGTCGCCCACCACCACCAGGGTCGGCGCCGTCGTCTTCTTGATGAAGTTCACCGCGGAACTCTTCGCGTACACCGCGGGGTCATCGTAGACCGTGGCGCCGAAATACGGCGGCATCCACTGGTCGATCAGGTTCTGGCCGTAATAGCTCTGCCAGTTGCCGATGCCCGCACCGGCCACCACCGCCTTGAAGCGCTGCGTCTGCGTGGGCGCGAACATGCTCATGAAGCCGCCGTAACTCCAGCCGGTGAGGCCGAGCCGCTTGTCGTCCACCGGCAGGCGCTTCTCGATCGCGTCGATGCCGGCGAGCGTGTCGCGAAGGTCGCCGTAGCCGAAGTCCTTGCGGTTGGCTTGGACGAACGCTTCGCCCTGGCCGAAGCTGCCGCGCGGGTTGGGCATGAACACGAAGTAGCCCAGCGCCGCGAACGGCACGCCGCCGTAACCCACGTCGGGCCAGCGCGGCACCACCGCACTGGCGGGTCCGCCGTGGACGACCACCACCATCGGATAGCGCTTGGCCGGGTCGTAGCCGGCCGGGTAGATCAGCCAGCCTTGCACGCGACGGCCTTCGTTGTCCCATTCGACCGATTCGGTCTTGCCCCAGGCCGGTTTGCTCGCGGCATTGATGTGCGTGACGGCCGGAGGCGCGGCAGGGCCCAGCGGGCCGGCATGGATTTCCGGCGCGGTGTCGAACGAGCTCTGCAGGAAGGCCACGCGGGAGCGATCGTCCGACAGGGAAAGCGCCATCGCATCGCCGCCGTCGCCGATGGTAGCGGGCAGCGTGAACAGCTCGCGGCCCGGCGTCGCCGCGGTGGCGGCGACGGTGTATTCCGCGACCTGGCCATGTCCATTGGCCACTTGGCTGACCACCATCCGGTCGTTGCCCTTCCACGCCAGCCAAGCCGGCGTGACGCCGATGCCCGGCGTGAGATTGGAAGGTTCGCCGCCCGTGGAGGGCACGCTGTAGATATCGCCGCCGGTGGAGCCCTGGTCGCTCATCAGCCCGCCGATGAAAGCGATGCGCTGGCCGTCCGGCGACCAGCGCGGCAACGCAATCTGCAAGCCGCGCAGGCTGCCGCGCGTCGTGACCGGATCGACCGCCACGCGCGGCGCGGCTCCGGCCTGGGCGTCCTGCACCATCAGCTTGGCGATCCACCAGTTGTTGTCGCCCGGCGGCTGGGCCGCCACGTAGGCCAGGCGCCCGGAGTCCGGCGACCAGGCGAACTCGTACACGTGGCTGCTCGCGGGGGTTAGCAGGCTGGGCGCGCCGCCGGAGGCGCTCACGGCGGCGACGCGCTGCACCTCGACGCCGTCCACGCCGATCTCGCCGGTGGCCGGCTTGGCCGCCGACAGCGCGCTGGAGCGCCGCGTGCCGTTCTCCACATAGAGAAAACCGATGGCGTGCCCGTCTGGTGCCCAATTCAGGTCCTGCGCTGGGCCGTTGAGCTCCGCCAGCTTTTTGAGGCCGGCCGGGTCGCCGGCATCGGCGAGGTACAGGTCCTTGCGCCGTCCGCCGCTGCCGCAGTCGGAAAGGAAAGCCAGGTGCCGCGAGTCCGGCGCCCAGGCGATGTCGGTCTGGCTGCAGCTGCCCGGCTTGACCGAGGTGGCCGCGTGCGCATCGCTGCCGTCGGCCTTGGCGATCTCGACCAGCGGCTTGCCCTGCCTGCGCACGACCCACGCCAACCGCTGCCCATCCGGCGACAACTGCACCATGCTGATCGGCTGCGTCTTCGCCAGGTCGGCCAGCAGGCGTTCGATGCGCGGATCAGTGCCGGCCTGGTCGGCCCGGCCCAGCGGAGCCAGGGCCAGCGCCAGCAGAGGAAGCCAGCGGATAGAGCGGTGCATGGGCAGGTTCCCGCAGCAGCTGAGAAGCCCGGCAACCTAGCAGTTGCCGGGCATGCGGACCAGCCATGCGGATGGGAGCGGCGGGAACCGGCGCGGGGGCCGCGAAACGTCAGTGCGCGGCTACCGCCGGCGCCGCGGGATTCCTTCGCGCCGCCTCCATCGCCGCCAGTTTCGCCTTGATCGCCGGCATCGCCGCCAGGGCGGCGCGCTCGCCTTCCAGGATCGCCTGATTCTTCTGTTCGAAATCGGTGGCGCCGATCTGGTTGACCTTGGGGCGGATCACCACGTCGGCGCGCGCCAGCTCCTGCTCGCCCAGCTTCTGCCCCATGATGCTGATCGACTGGCCCACCACGCCGAGCATGCCTTGCGGATTGGAACCGTCGGCCTTGCTGGAGATGTCCACCGCGATCACCAGGTCCGCGCCGAGCTGGCGCGCGGCATCTACCGGCACCGGGCTGACCACGCCGCCGTCGACGTAATGCCGCCCGCTGATCTCGACCGGCTCGAACACGCCCGGGATGCTGCTGGACGCGCGCACCGCCTGGCCGGTATTGCCGCGCACGAATACGGTGCGATGGCCGTCTTCGAGCTGAGTGGACACCGCGGCGAACGGCAGCTTGAGCTTCTCGATCGGACGGTTCGCCACTAGCTGGTTGACGTAGTCCTGCAACTTCTGGCCCTGCACCAGGCCGCGCGAGAACAGCTGCACGTCGCGGATCTTCGCCTCGTCCATGCCGAAGGCCTGCTCCTGCATCTGGAACGGGTCCATGCCGCTGGCGTAGAGCGCGCCGACCACGCTGCCGGCGCTGGTGCCGGCCACTACGTCGGCGCGGATGCCGTTCGCTTCCAGCATCTTGATCACGCCGATGTGCGCGAAGCCCTTGGCTGCCCCGCCGCCCAGCGCCAGGCCGATGCGCGGCTTGGGCGCGACGATCACGGGCGTCGGGTTCGTCGCGGGCGCGGGCTTGGGCTTGCCGCCGCCGAAGCAGCCGGCGAGCGCGAGGAGGGACAGCAGCGTGACGAGGCGGGCAGGGCGGCGCATAAAGGCGGAAGCTCGGTGGGACGAGAGGGCGGATGGCGGGCGAGTGTACGGCTTGCCCGGGGCGGCGCGCGGCGCGCGCAGGGCGGGGATCGGGGCGGGTCAGCCCCCGTATAGCTTCTCGGCCCGCTGGAACAGCACCCAGCTGGTGGCGATGTACTTGTCGCCGCCGCGCGGCCGGTTGCCGCGATGGGTGTGGGTGAAGGCGGCCGGAGCGATCAGCAGGCTGCCGGTGCACGGCGCCACTTTGCGGCGTTGGTGCAGGAACTCCGTCTCGCCCTCGGCGAAGCCGTCGTTCAAGTAGATGGTCCACAACAGATGCCGGTGCAGCGTCTGCGCCGTCGCGTCGCGCGGGAATAGCTCGCAGTGCCAGTAGGGGTAACCGCCGCTGTCCGCGCGGTAGCGCTGCAGGTTGATCGCCCCCGGCACGAAGACCTGCCGGGCGAGCGCGCCGAGCGCGGCATCGTCCATCGCGGCCACGTCCGACTCCGTCAGGCGGCGCGGGTCGCCCGTGGCGGGGTCCGGCACCTGCAGCATCAGCGGCGCGATCAAGGTGTATGGATAGCGGCGCAGATAGGCCACCAGGCCGCCGAGCATCGCGAGGTTCAGCGCGGTCTCCACGTCGCGCCAGTCCGGCCGGCCGCTGATGGTGATGTCGCTGCTGCGCTTGAGTTCGGGATACACGCCGCCGCCGACCTGGCCTGGCACGGCATGGCCGCTGCGTTCGAAGCGCTCGATCAGTGCGGCGCAGTGCTCCTGCGCCAGCGCCTCCGGGTAGACCTCGATGAAATCGTCCGTCATGTCCTTCCCTGGGAACGTGCCGGCGGAGCGTGTCGCCCCGCCGGCATGCGTGGGTCAGCCTTGCGCGCCGTCGGCTTCGAGGTGGTAGTGGGTGGCCACCTCGACCTCGTTCTTAGAGCCGAGGAACACCGGCACGCGCTGGTGCAGGCCGGTGGGCTGCAACTCCATGATGCGCTCGCGCCCGGTGGTGGCCGCGCCGCCGGCCTGTTCCACGATGAAGGCCATCGGGTTGGCTTCGTACATCAGGCGCAGCTTGCCGCCCTTGGACTTGATCTTGGCGTCCAGCGGATAGAAGAACACGCCGCCGCGGGTCACGATGCGGTGCACGTCGGCCACCATCGAGGCTACCCAGCGCATGTTGAAGTCCTTGCCGCGCGGACCTTCCTTGCCGGCCAGCAGCTCGCCGACGTAGCGCTGCATCGGCGCTTCCCAGTGGCGCTGGTTGGACATGTTGACAGCGAACTCCGCGGTCTCCTCCGGAATGCGGATGTCGCGGCGGCTCAGGATGAAGCTGCCCACCTCGCGGTCCAGGGTGAACTCGTGCGTGCCGTGGCCGAAGGTCAGCACCATCAGCGTGGCCGGGCCGTACACCACGTAGCCGGCGGCCAGCTGCTCGGTGCCCGGCTGCTGGAAGTGCTCGGCCTTGGGCACGGTGATGCCATCGGGGCAGCGCAGGATCGAGAAGATCGTGCCCACCGAGATGTTCACGTCGATGTTGGACGAGCCGTCCAGCGGATCGAACAGCAGCAGGTGGTTGCCCTTCGGGTACATGTCGGGAATCTGCTGCGGGTCTTCCATCTCCTCCGACGCGCAGGCGGCGAGCTGGCCGCCCCAGGCGTTGGCTTCGAGCAGGATCTCGTTGGAGATCACGTCCAGCTTCTTCTGCGCCTCGCCCTGCACGTTCTCGCTGCCGGCATTGCCCAGCACACCGCCGAGGGCGCCCTTGCTGGTGGCCACCGAGATGCGCTTGCAGGCGCGGGCGACCACTTCGATCAGCAAGGACAGTTCGGCGTTGATGCGGCCGGCGCGGCGTTCCTCGATCAGGAACTGGATGAGCGAAACGGGCTTCATGGCGGGTCCGTAACGGAAAGGAACGCGCATTGTCCGGGCAGTTGCTGAACCGCGCCAGCCGGAAACCCTGTGCCGCGCCGCCTTCACCGCGTCGTCACGAAACGGATCCCGCCCTGCTGACAACACGTTGGCAGCAGGGGGTGCCCAGACTGCGCTCCACGCACTGGGGCACTCACCAAGGAAAGAAGGCCATGCTGAACCCGATCGTCACCAACTGGTTCGAAATTCCGGTCCGCCAGATGGACCGCGCCATCCGCTTCTACGATGCCGCGCTGGGTACGGCGCTGAAGAGCGAGCCGTTCGGCGGCATGGAGCTGGCGGTGTTCCCGTACGACGCCGAACAGCACGTCACCGGCGCGCTGATGCGCCTGGACCAGTGCGAGCCGTCCATGCACGGCAGCACGGTGTACCTGAGCGTGGCGGACGTGGCCGACACGCTGGCGAAGGTGGAACACGCGGGCGGCGCGGTGATCGTGCCGCGCACGGTACTGCCGGAGGGGCGCGGCGCATTCGCGCAATTCCGGGACAGCGAGGGCAACCGGGTGGGCCTATGGTCCCGGTAGTGACCGGGCCCATCCGGGCGGCCTGCGTCTGCGGAGCCGCCATCGCGGGCCGGCAGGGCGGCGCGATGTCCAAAAAGCAGGCCGTCATTCGTCGTTATCAGGGAGCGACGTGCGCTCCGGCACCGTATCGAGAGGAGGGACAACGACATGCGTGACACCGTGTATTTCCTGGTGTTCGACGGCTACGCCGACTGGGAGGCCGCGCTGGCCTTGTGCGAGATCCGCCGCCCGGGCGACTGGCGCATCGTGACGGTGGGCTTCTCGCCTCGCGCCGTGACGTCGATGGGCGGCCTGCGGGTGACGCCCGACCAGACGCTGGACCGGATCGACCTGTCCCGCGCCGCCTTGCTCGTCCTGCCGGGCGGCCACCTGTGGCAGCGCGGCGAAGGGGCGGAGGCCATGGACGCCGCCGAACGCGTGCACGCCGCGGGCGGTACGGTGGCGGCGGTGAGCAGCGCGGTGCTGGCGCTGGCCCGGCACGGCTTGCTGGCCCGCAGCCGGCATACCGGCAACTTCACCGGTTTCGTGGGCGGCTATGGCGTGTCCTACGAGGGGTCCGAGAAGTATGACCCCGATGCGCTGGCGCTGAGCGACGGTGGCTTCATCACCGCCAGCAGCCTGGGCAGCGTGGAATTCGCCCACGAAGTGATCCGCACACTCGACCTGTACAGCGGCAGCGATCGCGAACACTGGTACCGCCTGTTCAAGCACGCCGCGCCGCCGCCCTGGTACGCCGGCGAGAAAGTCGTCGCCGTCTGAGGAGCGAACCATGGGCAGCCTCATGAACCGCGTGCTGATGGCGTACCGGCCGCTCTATCTGCGCGGTCTGCTGATGGATGGGCAGTACCGCCTGCTCCCGTCGCCCGAGCCGCCGCCACGCGGCCGCGGGGCGCAGGCCGCGCCGCCGGCTTCACAGAACGCCGCGGGGCCGAGCGGCTTGCTCGCCGGCACCGCCATTGCCGCCGCCGCGCGGCGTCAGCTCTAGGGACGACCTCATGCTCAAGACCTATCACGGCAGTTGCCATTGCGGACGCGTCCGCTACCAAGCGGACATCGACCTGGCCGCCGGTACCGGCAAGTGCAACTGCTCGATCTGCTGGAAGCTGCGCTTCTGGGGCGCGGTGGTGAAGCCCGAAGCGTTCCGCCTGACCGATGGCGAGAGCGAGCTGACCGATTACCAGTTCAACACCCTGAGCTGCCATCACGTGTTCTGCGCGCATTGCGGCGTGCATCCGTTCAACCGCGGCTACATCGAAGAAGCTGGCGGCGCTTACGTCTCGGTCAATCTCGCCTGCCTGGACGACGTCCAGCCGCAGGAGCTGATCGACGCGCCGGTGCGGTACTTCGACGGCCGGCACAACAACTGGATGCACACGCCGGACGAGACCCGGCACTTGTGATCGCCCAGTTCACGAGGAGCACATCATGAATACGCCGCGCGTCACCTTCTACCACGCGCCGAACAGCCGCTCGGGAGGCACCCTGGCCTTGCTGGAAGAACTGGAGGCCGACTACGACCTGCATGTGCTGGACCTGGGCCGGCACGAGCAGCGCGCGCCCGACTACCTGGCCGTCAATCCCATGGGCAAGGTCCCGGCCATCGTGCACGACGGCGCCCTGGTCACCGAGCAGCCGGCCATCTATATCTACCTGGCCGACCTGTTTCCGGCGAAGCAGCTGGCGCCGCCAATCGGCGATCCCTTGCGCGGACCTTACCTGCGCTGGCTGGTGTTCTACGGCTCCGACTTTGAGCCGGCGATGCTGGACAAGGCGCTGAAGCGCGAACCGGTGCCGCCGCCCTCGACCTGTCCCTATGGCGACTACGACACCATGCTCGGCACGCTGCTCGGCCAGCTGGCGCTGGGACCGTACCTGCTCGGCGAGCGGTTCACCGCGGCGGACGTGCTGTGGGGCAACGCGCTGCAATGGATGACGCTGTTCAAGCTGCTGCCCGACCTGCCGGTGGTCGCCGGCTATGTCGAGCGGGTGATGCATCGGCCGGCCATCGTCCGGGCGCACGAAAAGGATGCCGCGCTCGCCGCGGCGCAGAAGGAACGCGTCGCGTGATGCCGGGCGCGCCGCGACGTGACGTCCGGCGCTGGCCGCCGCCGGGCCGCTCGGCGATCATGCGCGGATGCGCCGCGCCGATCGCCTCTTCCTCATCATCCACGCCCTGCGCGGACGCCGCACGGCGCTGCCGGCGCGTCACCTGGCGGACACGCTCGGCGTGTCGCTGCGCACCGTGTACCGCGACGTGGCCGACCTGCAACTGTCCGGCGTGCCGATCGAAGGCGAGGCCGGCGTCGGCTATGTGCTGCGCAAGGGTTCGGACATCCCGCCGCTGATGTTCACCGCCGACGAACTCGAATCGCTGGTGGTCGGCACGCGTTTCGTACGCGCCTTCGCCGGCGAGAAGCTCGCGGCCGGTGCACAGGCGGCCTTGCTGAAGATCGAAGCGGTACTGCCGCCCGATTTGCGCGAGCGCGCCTCGCGCACACGCATCTACGCACCGATCTGGCGCGACCCCGGCCGCGTCGCCTTCGCCGAGATGATCGACCGCCTCAACGGCGCAATCAGCGACAGCCAGGTGCTGAGCCTGGACTACGCCGACGAAGCCGGCCGCACCAGCACGCGCGAAGTGGAACCGCTGTGCCTGGCCTTCTGGGGCGGCAAATGGACGCTAGGCACCTGGTGCCGCCTCCGCGAAAGCTTCCGCAACTTCCGCCCCGACCGCATCGCCGACTGCCGTGTCACCGGAGAACGGTTCATGGCAAAGCCCGGGCGTGATCTGGATGCGTATCTGGAGGCTATGCGGGGTTATTACGAAGGGATGGATTAGATCGGGGCTTCAATGTTATCAGGGACGTTGTGGCGAGCCCCACCCCTCATCCCGCCTTCTCTCCCACGGGGACTACCTTCGGGTCGCCCGGAGGGGAGAAGGAGAAGTGCGTACCGAGGCAAGCAAGAACAAAAACAAGAGCGAGCGAAGCGACGCTCCGTGTGGCTCTTGATCTCCCGGGTTCCCTTCGCGGCGGTGAGGGCTGGACGATCAGGCCGCCGCAGGCGGGCGGGGACAGGACGTCCCCGCCTTTTCGATCAGGGCATGGATGCCCTGTCGAAAAGCCCGGCCAGCCCTCAACGCACCCGGAGCAGCGAAGGCTGCGGAGGGCGCCGCGCAGGGGGCCCTTCTTCTTGGTTACTTCTTCTTGGGCAAGCAAGAAGAAGTAACTCGCTCTCCGGCAGGAGAGCGAAACCCTCGCCCCGCGAGGGGCGAGACCAGACTGGCGACCACGTCGCGACGACCGAGCCATGTCGCCACTAGATGACTCGCAGCTCTCGCCCCTTCGGGCGTTCTCCGCGCGACGCGCTCCATCCGGCCTACGCCGGAATGACGAGTAGGTAAATGGGCGGCGACCCTTAGTTCCCGTTGGGGTTCGCGGGCTCACCCCAACCTACGTGCTCAGAGAGCGAACCCCTCGCACAGGAAAAGCGAAACCAGAGCGACAACATAACCACAGAGACACAAAAGCACCCGCCCCTCAAGGCGACTGCCGCAACACCTTCAAAATACGCTGCCCCGGCCGACCATCATCCGGCAGCCCACGCTTGCGCTGCTCCTGCTGGATCGCCTCGCGCGTCTTGTCGCCGATCATGCCGTCCACCGCGCCGATGTCATAACCGCGCGCGATCAGCAACTGCTGCAACTCCCGCCGCTCAGCGCGCGACGTGCCCGGGTCGTCGGTAGGCCACGCCGCCACCAGGCCAGGTTTGTCGCGCAGGCGGTCGGACAGCAGGGCAATGGCGAGCGTGTAGCTGATCGACGCGTTGTACGCATAGATCGCGTCGAAGTTGCGCAAGGTGAGAAAGGCCGGCCCCTGCGCGCCGGCCGGCAGCACCAGCGCGGCCGGCGTGTCGCCGTCGGGCAGGGGCGAGCCGTCGACGAGGCGTACGCCCTGCGCGCGCCAGTAGCTCATCGGACGCTTGGCCTCGCGGCCGCTCACCTTGCTGTCAAACGGCGCGGGCAGCTTCACTTCGTAGCCCCATGGCTGACCCGGTTGCCAATGCGACATCTGCAGGTAGTGCGCCGTGGAGCCCAGCGCGTCGGGCACGCTGGCGATCAGGTCGCGGCGTCCGTCGCCGTCGAAGTCCACGGCGACCCGCTCGAAGGTCGAAGGCATGAACTGCGTGTGCCCGAACGCGCCGGCCCACGAACCCTTGAACTCGTCCGCCGTGATGTCGCCGCTCTGCACGATGCGCAGCGCCGCGAAGAACTCGCCGCGGAAGTACGGCTGGCGCCGCCCCATGCAGGACAGCGTCGCCAGCGACTGCAACAACGGCCGCTGGCCGAACTGCTGGCCGTAGTTGCTCTCCACGCCCCACACGGCTACCACCGTGGTCGGATCCACGCCGTAGCGCTGCTGCGCGCGATCGAGCACATCCGCCCATTGCTTGAGCCGTGCCTTGCCATCGTCGACGCGCTCCTGGTCGACCAGCGCCGAAAGGTAATCCCACACCGGCGTGGTGAATTCCGGCTGATGATTCAGTGCGTCGATCACCGTGGAGTCGGCGGTGAGCTCCCGCGTATAGCGCTGGTAGGCGTCGGCGCGAATGCCCTGCTGCTGGGCCTTGGGCGCGAGGTCGGCCAGGCATTGCGCGAAATCGTCGGCCAGGGCCGGCGCCGCGAGGGCGAACAGGAGCGGGGCGATGGCCAGGGGGGCGAGGCGGACGGTGGGCATGGAATGGCCATGGTCGGCGGTGGGGAAGGTCAGCGTAGCCTAGCCGCCGCACCCTGAGCGGCTGCCGTTCGGCGCAAAAAGCCGCGCCGCGTTTCGGCTACGCTCGGCCCGGCCGCCGTTCCCGCTGTCCGCCAAGGAGCTGTCCATGTCCGAGCCGCATGTGCGCCACCCCTTGCTCAACGTCGCGCCGGACAAGCTGCGACCCACCCAGCTCACCGTCGGCAAGGCCGAAGTCGCCCAGAAGCGCGACATCTGGCGCAGCCTGGGCAAGAAGAAGCGCAAGGAGATGATCGAGGCGCACTGGTTTCCCGGTGTGCTGGGGCCGAAGAACAAGGTCTATATCGTCGACCACCACCACCTGGGCCTGGCCTTGCTCGAGGAGGGCGTGAAGAGCGTGCCGGTGATGGTGCAGCGTGACTTCTCCTGGCTGGAGAACGAGGTGTTCTGGCGCACCATGGAATTCAACCGCTGGGCGCATCCGTACGATGCTCGCGGCCAGCGCGTCGCCTACGACACTTTTCCAGCGACCCTCGACAAGCTCGTCGACGATCCGTATCGCACTCTCGCCGCGCGTGTGCGCGAAGCGGGGGGCTACGCCAAGGACGTCACGCCGTACGCCGAATTCCTATGGGCGGACTTCTATCGCCGCCGCCTGACGCTGTCCGGCGGCAAGGTAAGCAAGCGGACCCTGGACGACGCCCTGTTGCATGCCCACACGCACGACGCGGCCTACCTGCCGGGATGGACCGGCGTCATCGGGTGAACGCGCAGCCTTCCACTGCGCCGGCCGCGCGCAGCCTGGCGGCCGACGTGCTGGCCGGTACCGCCATCGCCGGCCTGTTGCTGCCGGAAGCCGTGGCCTATGCGGGCATCGCGGGCCTGGCGCCGCAGGCAGGCGTGATGGCGCTGTTCGCCGGTCTGGTCTGCTACGGCGCGCTCGGCCGCAGCCGCTATGCCATCGTCTCGGCCACCTCGTCGTCAGCCGCGGTGCTGGCCGCTGCCACGCTCGCCCTGGAAGGTGGCGACGCCGCTTCGCGCGCCGCCGTCGCGGCCGGCCTGGTGGTGCTGACCGGGTTGTGCTTCCTGATCGCCGGCGCGGCGCGGCTTGGCGGCCTCTCGCATCTGATCGCGCGCCCCGTGCTGCGCGGCTATACCTTCGGCCTGGCCTGCGTGATCGCGCTGAAGCAGTTGCCCGGCTTGCTGGGCGTGCCGGCGTTGCACGGCGACTTCTTGCCACGGCTGCTGACGGATCTGGCCGGCCACCTCGGCCAAGCCGATCCCTGGGCGCTGGCGGCCGGCGCCGTGGCGCTGCTGCTGCTGTTCGCCTGCGAGCGTACGAAGGGGCTGCCCGGCAGCCTGCTCGCCATCGCCCTGGGCATGGCTGCTTCCGGCTGGCTGGCGCGGCACGGTGTGGCGGTGGTGGGCGCGATGCACCTGGTCCCGCAGTGGGTGTGGCCGACCTGGCCTTCGGGCGAACAGTGGCTGCCGAGCGTGGAGCTGGCCGCCGCGCTGCTGCTGATCCTCTACGCCGAGTCGTACGGTTCGATCCGCAACTTCGCGCTCAAGCACGGCGACAAGGTGGCCCTGAATCGCGACCTGGCGGTACTGGGCGTGGCCAACGTCGCGTCCGGCCTGCTGCACGGCATGCCGGTGGGCGCCGGCTATTCGGCGACGTCCGCCAACGAGGCCGCGGGCGCGCGTTCGCGCGTGGCCGGGCTGGTCGCGGCTGGCTGCGTGCTGCTGATGGTGCTGTTCCTGTTGCCGTGGATCGAGCGCATCCCGATGCCGGTGCTCGCGGCTATCGTGATCCATGCGGTGAGCAAGTCGCTGCGCCTGTCGGTGTTCACGCCCTACCTGCGCTGGCGCCGCGATCGTCTCGTCGCCCTGGCGGCGGTGCTGTCGGTACTGGCGCTGGGCATTCTCAACGGCCTGCTGGTCGCCATCGCCTTCAGCCTGATCATGCTGCTGCGCCGGCTTGCTTCGCCGCGGCTGAGCGTGCTGGGTCGTCTCGCCGATGGTCACGACTTCGTCGACATCGCCGCGCACTCAGATGCGCGCGAGGTGCCGGGTGTGCTGATCGCGCGGCCGGAAGAACCGCTGTTCTTCGCCAACGCCGAGGCCGTGCTGGCGCAGCTGCGCCATCGCGCCGCCGACCGCCAGGGACTGCGCGTGGTGGTGCTGAGCCTGGAGGAATCGCCGGACCTGGACGGCACCGTGCTGGAGTCGCTGGGCGATTTCACCGCATGGCTGGATACGCGCGGTATCGTGCTGCGCGTCGCGCGGCTGAAAGACGCCGCGCGCGAAGCGCTGGAGCGCATGGCGCTGCCCCAGCTTCCGCCACAGGCATTGGAATACTGGAGCGTGGAGGATGCCGTGCTGGCCTCTTCCGTCGCCGAGGCAAAGGACACGACCAAGTGAAGCACTCTACCCGCATGGCCTGGCTGGCGCTGGCCGCGCTGGCCCTCGCCGCACCCGCCTGGGCCCAGGACGCCACCGCGCGCTTTCGCCGGATCTACGAGCAGGAATGGGCCTGGCGCAATGGGCAGGCCGGGATCAGCAACGCCGGCGAGGCACAGCCGAGCAACGCGCGCCTGGACGACGTCGACGCGGCCAGCCAGCAGCGCCGGCTCGATGTATGGCAGAAGACGCTGGACGACCTGGGAACGATCGATCCCAAGCAGCTCGGCGCGGAGGACCGGATCAACTACGCCGTGTACCGCGCGCAGATCCAGAACCTGCTCGCCGCGCAGCGCTTCAAGCAATGGCAGATGCCGTTCAACAGCGATTCGGCGTTCTGGAGCGACCTGGGCTACGTGCTCAATGCAGACGACCTGCGCACTCCCCAGGACTATCGCCGCTACCTCGACCGCCTCGGCCAGGTGCCCGCGTACTTCGCGCAGCAGACGGACAACATGCGCGACGGCTTGAACCGCGGTTTCACGGTGCCGCGCGAGGTGCTCGACGGACGCGACGTCTCCATCGCCGCGGTGGCGAACCTGAAAGACCCGACGCAGAGCAGTTTCTACAAGCCGTTCGAACACATGCCGCCGAGCGTGCCCGCCGAGGCGGCGGCGCGGATGCGCGAGGAAGCGAAGCAGACCATCGCGGGGAAGGTGATCCCCGCCTATGCCGCACTGCTGAAGTTCTTCCGCGAGGAATACGTGCCGCACGCACGCACCACGCTCGCAGCCGAGGCGATGCCGGACGGCAAGGCCTGGTATCGGCAGCAGATCGTCGAATACACCACGCTGGACCTCGACCCCGGCGCCATTCACCAGGTCGGCCTGGAACAGGTGGCGAAGATCCACGCCGAGATGGTCAAGACCATGCAGGAGACCGGCTTCAAGGGCAGCTTCGCCGAGTTCCTGACATTCCTGCGTACCGACGCGCAGTTCCACGCCAAGACGCCCGACGAGCTGCTGATGCGCAGCGCCTGGGTGGCCAAGCAGGTGGACGGCCAGCTCGGCAAGTTCTTCGGTCGCCTGCCGCGGCAGCGCTTCGCCATCGTGCCGGTGGCGCCGGATATCGCGCCCTACTACACCTCCGGCCGCGGCGGCGCGAGCGCCTATCTGGTGAACACCTACGACCTGCCGTCGCGTCCGCTGTACAACGTGGCGGCACTGACCCTGCATGAATCCGCGCCGGGCCATTCCCTGCAGCTGGCGCTGGCCGCCGAGCAGAAGGGCCAGCCCGCGTTCCGCCGCGAGGGCTACATTTCCGCCTACGGCGAGGGCTGGGGCCTGTACTCGGAATACCTCGGCAACGAGATGGGCATCTACAAGACGCCCTACGATCGCTTCGGTTATCTCACCTACCAGATGTGGCGTGCCTGCCGGCTCGTCGTGGACACCGGCATTCACCACATGGGCTGGAGCCGGCAGCAGGCCATCGATTACCTCACCGACAACACGGCGCTGTCGGCGCGCGAGATCGCCAACGAGGTGGACCGCTACATCAGCTGGCCCGGACAGGCGCTGTCGTACGAGCTGGGCTACCTGAAGATCCTCGAGCTGCGCCGCAAGGCCGAGCAGGAGCTGGGCACGAAGTTCGACTTGCGCCATTTCCACGACACGCTGCTGCAGATCGGTTCCGTCCCGCTGCCGGTGCTGGAGCAGCGAATCGACCGCTTCATTCAGGAGGGCGGACCGGCGCCGGACTTTGGCTGCGATTGCGCCAGGGACGCCGGCGCCACGGGCGGCGGCAAGTCCTGATCCGGGTGCCTGCCGGCCCCGAGGCAGGAGCTTGGCCGTCGGTGGCGTCGGGTGCATATATGGAGTAGACTGCACGTCAACTTCACAAGGAGAGTCGATAATGGCGGCGCACCTCCAACCCGAAGCCGTCCCCACGGCCGAACTCGGTGGGCCGGCGTTGCGCGCTTTCTTCAAGCTCGCCGAACACTGGGACCTGCGCATCAGCGACCAGCGCAAGCTGCTGGGCGATCCCCCGGAATCGACCTTCTACAAGTGGAAGCGCCAGCAGGAAGGCAGCCTGAGTCGCGACGTGCTGGAGCGCATCAGCTATCTGCTCGGCATCTACAAGGACCTGCAGATCCTGTTCACCGACGCCAAGCAGGCCGACGCGTGGGTCCACAAGCCCAACACGGCGCCGCTGTTCGGCGGCGGATCGGCGATGCAGCGCATGCTCTCGGGCAACGTGGCCGATCTCTACGTGGTGCGCCAGTACCTCGACGCGCAGCGTGGCTGGTGATCGCCGCCGCGGCGCGCGTCGCAGTCGGCGATACCTCGGGGCCGCATACTTCGTCGCCCCGGCAGGACTAGAGACGTCATGGCAGACACGCCGCCCCTGAAACGCATCCGTTGGAGCCATGCCTACCGCATCGTGCCCAGCCGCTTTCCGCCGGTGGGCGTGTACGACCGCATCGCCGATCCTGGCGACCTCGACGCACTGTTCGCCATCGAGGCGATGACCAATCCGCGCATCCGCGACGAACTCGGCGTGCTGCCGCTGGTGCCGAAGGAGCGCCGCGTGAGCGGACCTGGCACGACGCCGGTGATGGCCGCCTTCACGCATCTCAACCCCGATGGCAGCCGCTTCTCCGACGGCACTTGGGGCGTGTTCTATGCCGCGCACAGCCTGATCACCGCGGTGGAAGAAACCGTCTACCACCGCGAGCGCTTCCTCGCCGCCACCGCCGAACCGCCCTGCGACGTGGAGATGCGCTGCTACCGCACGAGCGTGCAAGCCAAGCTGCATGACCTGCGCGGGGGTTGGCCGGCGGAACACGATCCAGACAGCTACGTCGCCGGCGTCGCGCTGGCGCGGCGGCTGCGCGAGAACGGCTCGGACGGCATCGTGTACGACAGCGTGCGCCACCCCGGCGGCGAGTGCGTGGCGGTGTTCTATCCCGACTGCGTGGCGCCGTGCGTGCAGGCCGAACACCTGCGCTACTGCTGGGACGGCCAGCGCATCGCGAAAGTGCTCACGGTGAGCGAACTCAAGCGCGGCAAGAAACCGGTGCGATGAACGCCGTCGCCACGAGAAGAAAAACGCGGGCCACCGGGTAGCTGTGGCCCGCGTCGCTCCCCGCGGAGAGAGCGGAACCTCAGAAGCGGTAGGCGAAGCTCACGCCGTACACCAGCGGGTTGACGGTGACGTGGCCCACTTTCGCGCCTTCGACCTTCACGTCGCTGGACAGATCGATCCAGCGCACGTCGGCCGTGATGCTCCAGCGCGGCGCGATCTTCACGTCCACGCCCGCATGCGCAGCCACGCCCCAGCTGCTGTCGATCTTCACATCGGCGCCCTTCAGCGGCCCCTTGCCGTCGACGTTGAAGAAGCGCGTGTAATTCACGCCCAGGCCGACGAAGGGCGAGACGGTCTGGTCGGTCAGGAAGTGATAGTTCACACCCAGCACCGGCGGCAGCTGGTGCGCTTCGGCGACCTTAGTGCCGTTGAGGCGCACGTTGTGGCGGAACGGGGCGGCCACCAGCAATTCGGCGCCCCAGTTCGGCGTGGCCATGTATTCGATGCTGGCGGTTGGCTTCAGATCGCCGCTGACCTTGGCCTTCATGCCGGCCAAGGTGCCGTTGTCGGATTTCGGATCGACCGCGTGCGCGCCAAAGCGCAGCACCCACGGGCCTTCGTCGGCGTGAGCGGGCAAAGCAATAGCCAGGCTGGCCGCGGCCAGCAGCGGGAGCAGGGTCTTCATGGTGTGTCCTTGAGTGACGTATCGGAGTAGCGCATCCATGCTGGCCCTGCGCCGTGGCCGCGCATCTGATCTGAATCAATTGCAAGGCTTTGTGAAGAGCGAACGCGACGATCCGCCGCACGTGTGTCGTGCATCACACTTCCCGCTGTTCGCAAGCAAAAGGCCCGCAGATGCGGGCCTTTTCATAAGTGGAGCCAGGAAGGCGAGCGAAACCGTTTCACGTGTCTGCGTCTGTCGCGAAGCCTTCGCGCGTGCCGCGGTTGAACACGCGATCGGTGTCGAGCACGTCGGCGGCGGCGTGCGGCTGACCCGTCTT
Organism: Dyella sp. BiH032; assembly: GCF_031954525.1. NCBI lineage: Bacteria > Pseudomonadati > Pseudomonadota > Gammaproteobacteria > Lysobacterales > Rhodanobacteraceae > Dyella > Dyella sp. BiH032. Next base: position 204,829 of record NZ_CP134867.1, on the reverse strand, counting down.
CAGCGCTGCATAGATCGGCGTGAAGTCCGGCCGCGTCGCGTCGAACAACTGCTCGAAGCTGTCGATCACGAAATACGTCTGTTGGTAGGTATCGATGCGGTAGCGTGTGTTCATCACGCGCTCCAGGCCGAAGCCGATGCGGTTCGGCGCGGGTGAATCCAGGCAGTAGATCGACTCGCCCTTGGAGCTGAGGATGCCCGCACCATAGATGCGCATGCCTTCGCCGGTGTTGATCAGGCCGAACTCCACCGTATACCAGTACAGGCGCGTCAGGTTCATCAGCGCCTCCGGGCCGATGCCGAACGCTTTCATGCCGCCGCGGCCATAGGCCTGCATGTAGTCGGCGAACACCGGGTTGAGCAGCAGCGGCACGTGGCCGAACAGGTCGTGGAACAGGTCCGGTTCGCTGAGGTAATCGAGCTGGTCAGGCCGGCGGATCCACCAGCTGACCGGGAAACGGCGGTTGGCGAGATGATCGAAGAACACTTCGTCCGGCAGCAGGCCTTCGACCGCGACCAGCTCCCAACCGGTGGTCTTGCCCAGCACCTGGTTGAGATCGGCGAACTTCGGAATGCCATTCTCGCCCATGCCGAAGCGCTCCACGCCGTCGAGGAACTCCTGGCAGGCGCGGCCTTTCAGGAGCTCGCGCTGGCGCGCGTAGAGGGTGTTCCACACGTCATGGTCGGTGCGGGTGTAGCCGGACCACGGTTGCTCCACCACGCCGGTGGCGTACACCGGCACGTAACCGCGATCGGTCTGCTGGTGTTCGACTTTGCGTGGCGTGCTGTGGTCCATGGCGGGCCTCCGGTGAACGTGATCGCCAACCCCGATCGGGCCAGCCGATCAACAGGATACGGCGAAGACCGCGCATGAAGGTTGTTTTGTTGCACTGTAATGCGAGAAAAGTGCAATATTATTGCGTTTCGCTGACGCAACACCGGAGCATCTTGCATGGCCAACCTCGATCGTACCGATCTGCGCATGCTTGCCGTCCTGCAGAGCGAAGGGCGCATCACCAACGCCGAATTGGCCGAGCGCGTGAGCCTGTCTCCCTCGGCTTGCCTGCGCCGCCTGCAGCGGCTGGAAGGCGAGGGCATCCTCACCGGCTATAGCGCCCAGGTGGACCCGGAGGCGGTGGGGCTGGGCCTGCAGGCCTTCGTGCGCGTGCAGCTGGCCAAGCACGAGAGCGAGTCGATCGAACGCTTCGTGCGGCAAGTGAACGAATGGGACGAGATCGTGGCCTGCTACGCACTGACGGGCGACATGGATTATCTGATGCACGTCTACGTCGCCGACTTGCAGCATTTCTCCCGCTTCCTGCTCGATCGCCTGCTCAACGCCTCCGGCGTGGCGGATGTGAATTCGAGTTTCGTGCTGCGCACGGTGAAGCGGCCGGCGGCACTACCGCTGTCGCAGTTGGAAGGCTGATCCGGGCGGGGGCCATCGGCGCCCTGCCCACGTGCCTCATGCTGTTTCGCCCGCCAGCGCCGGCAGCGTTCCGCGATCGCTGCGGCGCCCGATGCGCAGCGCCAGGAACGCCGCGACCACGCCGGTGGCGCCGGCAATCACGAAGGGTGTGAGGTAGCTGCCCAACTGCACGCGCAGCACGCCCGCGAGGAAGGCGGCGGCGGCGGCGCCGACCTGGTGCCCGGCCACCACCCAGCCGAACACCACCGGTGCGTCGCGCTCGCCGAAGGCGTCGGTGGTCAGGCGCAGCGTCGGGGGCACCGTAGCGATCCAGTCCAGGCCATAGAACACGCCGAACAGCGACAGGCTGGACAGCGAGAAATCCGAGTAAGGCAGGTAGATCAGCGAAAGCCCGCGCAGGCCGTAATAGGCGAACAGCAGCTTGCGCGGGTCGAAACGATCGGTGAGCCAGCCGGACGCGGTGGTGCCCACCAGGTCGAAGATGCCCATCATCGCCAGCAGCCCGGCCGCGCGCACTTCCGGAATTCCGTGATCGCCGCACAATGCGATGAAATGTGTGCCGATCAGGCCGTTGGTGGTGAAGCCGCACACGAAGAAGGTGGCGAACAACAGCCAGAACGTGCCGCTACCGGTGGCGCGGCGCAGTGTGCCCAGGGTCAGCGCGAACAGGTTGCCGCTCGGCGCGCCGGCTTCCGCCGGTTCGTCGGTGCTGGCGCCATACCGGCGCAGACCGATCTCGGACGGCCGCTCCGGCAGCAGCCAAAGCGCCAACGGGATCAGGGCCGCGCACACGGCGGCGATCGTGAGCACCACCGCGCGCCAACCGGCGTACTCGGCGATGGCCGCCAGTCCGGGCAGGAAGATCAGCGTGCCGGTGGCGGTGCTGGCGGTGAGCAGGCCCATCATCAGGCCGCGATGCGTGCTGAACCAGCGACCCACGACGGTGGCGCCCATCACCACGGCAACGCAGCCGGTGCCGGCGCCGGACAGTACGCCCCAGGTCGCCAGAAGCTGCCAGGGCTGGGTCATCAGTGCGCTGGAGGCCGCGGCGACGGCCATCACCGCCAGCGCGGTCAGCAGCACGCGGCGGATGCCGAAGCGCTGCATCAGTGCCGCCGCGAACGGTCCCATCAGGCCGTACAGGAGGATGCCGACCGCCGCCGCCGAGGAAATGCTGTCCCGGCTCCAGCCGAAGGCGCGGCCCAGCGGCAGCATCAGCACGCCCGGCGTCGCGCGCATGCCGGCCGAGGCGAGCAGGGCCAGGAAGATCACGGCTACGACCACGAAGGCGTAGTTTTGGCCGAACGGCCGGCGCTGTTGTATAGTCATGTTACCGATCGGTACGTTGCGGAAGCGCAGAGTACGTACCGATCGGTAACACTGTCAATAGGTCCGACACATGCCCCGCTCGAAAACGCCCGCCACCTCCGCCACGCCCGCCGCCCCACGGCGCGCCGCCGACCGCATTCGCGATACCGCCTTCGACCTGTTCTACAAGGAAGGCATCCGCGCCATCGGCGTGGAAGAGATCGTCAATCGCGCCGGCGTGACCAAGCCCAGCCTGTACCGGGCCTACGAGTCCAAGGACGAGCTGATCGCGGACTACCTGCGCGACTACGACCAGCGCTTCCGTCAGCGCTTCGAGGCGCCGGGCGCCGAGCACCCGGACGATCCCAAGGCGCACCTGCTGGCCTATCTCGACTACCTTGCCGGGCGCGCCAGCAGCGACGGCTATCGCGGCTGCGGCCTCACCAACGCGGTGATCGAGTACCCGGATCCGGCGCATCCCGCGCACCAGGTCGGCGTGCAGAGCAAGCAGGCGCTGCGCGACCGCCTGCGGGAGATGTGCGGCGCCATGGGCGCGCGCGATCCGGACGAACTGGCCGATGGCCTGCTGCTCCTGATCGAGGGCAGCTACGTCTCCGGCCAGACCTTCGGCGAAGGCGGTCCGGCACGGGTCCTCGGCGCGGCGGCGCGATGCCTGATCGACGCCAGTCTGGCAGCGAAGCAGTTTTAAACATCCGGGTACATGCCGGTCGGACAATACGCGCGCGAATCGCCGACGTATTGTCCGACTAACGCTAAACTAACCGGACTGATGAGCACCGATACCGTCTCCGCCCCGGACCGCGATCCCCTTCGTCCCTTGCGCTATTTCTGGCGCGTGCCCCTGCTGCTGCTGCACGTGGTGCTGGGTGTCCTGCTGTGCGCCGGCATCCTGAGCTGGAACAAGCACGTGGTGATGAAGGACGGCCGCGAGCCGTTCGCGCATCGCATGATCCGCTGGTGGTCGACCAAGCTGCTGCGCATCTTCGGCCTGCGCTCCGTCCGCTTCGGACAGCCGCTGCGCGACCCGGTGCTGTTCGTCGCCAACCACACCTCGTGGATCGACATCGAGCTGCTGCACAGCCAGCGCGCCGCCTGCTTCGTGGCCAAGGCCGAGATAGCCAGCTGGCCGCTGGTCGGCTGGCTGGCGGCCAGCGGCGGCACCATCTTCCACCGCCGCGGCAGCAACCATTCGCTGGCGACGGTGATGCAGGTGATGGTCGACCGCCTGCGCGGCGGCCGCTCGGTGGCCGTGTTTCCCGAGGGCGGCACCGGCCACAACGGTGTGCTGCGGGTCTTCCATGCCCGCATCTTCCAGGCTGCGCTGGATGCGGACGTGCCCGTGCAGCCGGTGGCCCTGCGCTTCGCCCGCGACGGCCGGCGCGTGATCGACGCGGGTTTCCGCGAGCACGAGAACTTCCTGCAGAACTTCCTGCGTCTGCTGGGCGAAGCGCCGTTGGATGCCGAGGTGCATTTCCTTGAACCGGTGCCGGCCACACCCGAAGCGCGTCGCCGCATGGCCGAGCTCTCGCGCGAACGCATTGCCGCCGCCCTGGAAGACCGCGCCGCATGACGCTCCCGCGCGGCGCCGATTTCCGCCCGCCATGGCCGCTCAACAGCGGCCACATCCAGACCATGCTTTCCTCCAGCGGCGTCCGCCGCCGCCTGCTGCCGCGCTCCGCGCAGACCGTGCGCGAGGGCGCCGAGCCGGTGATGGTGGACGGCGGCGACGGCGTGCGCCTCACGGGTGCATACACCGCGCAGAAGGCCCTGGCGGAAGCGCGCGGCCTCGCCGTGCTGTTCCACGGCTGGGAAGGGAGCGTCGATTCCACCTATGTGCTGCAGACGGGCAGCCGCCTGCTGGCTGACGGCTGGGACGTGTTCCGCCTGAACTTCCGCGACCACGGCGACAGCCATCCGCTCAACGAGGCGCTGTTCCATTCCTGCCGCATCGACGAAGTGGTACACGCGCTCGCCGATATCGCCCGGCGCTGGCCCGCGCGCCGGATGGCGCTGGCCGGGTTCTCGCTGGGTGGCAATTTCGCGCTGCGCGCCGCGTTGCGCGCGCCGGCCTCCGGCGTGCCGCTCGATTACGCGCTGGCGGTGTGCCCCATCATCGATCCGGGCGAAGGTCTGTTCTCGCTGGAGGAAGCGGCGCCCTGGTTCTACCAGGCCTATTTCCTGCGCAAGTGGCGCCGCTCGCTGCGCGCCAAGCAGGCGGCGTTCCCGCACCGGCAGTATTTCGAGCTGGACGAACTGAAGCAGAACCTGCGGGGCCTCACCGAATCGCTGGTGCTGCGCCATACCGATTTCGGATCGCTCCAGGCCTATCTGGACGGCTATTCCGTGGCCGGCGCCGCCCTGAAGGCGATGCGCATCCCGGCCACGATCCTCACCGCGCGCGACGATCCGGTGATCCCGGTCGATGCGTTCGAGAAGCTGGAACTGCCGCCGAACGTGGAACTGGACATCGCACCCCACGGCGGCCACTGCGGCTTCATCCGCGGCATGGACATGACCAGTTTCACCGACGACTACATCGCCGCGCGCTTCAACGCGCTGGCGGGTTAAAGCCCTAGCGCCGGATCAGATCAGCGCGCCCGGCTCGCGCCGCCGCATCCAGCAGGCGATGCTCATGCGCTCGCGCGTGGCCGGCAGTACTTCGTGCTCGAAGCGGTCGGACAGGAACAGCACCATGCGGCCGGCGTGCGGCAGGACATCTCGATGGCTGCCGTCGTCCAGGTACAGCCGCAGCGCGCCGCCATCCTGCGGTTGCCAATCCGCATTGAGGTAATACACCACCGACACCACGCGCGCCTCGCGTTGATGCGGCTGGTCCAGATGGCGCGCATAGCGGGCGCCGGGCGGATAGACCGCATAGTGGGCCTCGTTCTCCACCAGGCCCAGCATCAGGCCGCGATTGAACGCCACGCGCAGCGCCTCGAGTGCTTCCACGTAAGGCCGCTGCGCTGCGGTCGGCGTGGCCATATCGAACCAGCGGGTATGGTCGCCGCGCAGTGTCGAGAGCGTCTTCTCACGGCCGACGCGTGCCGCCGCCAGTTCGCCGGAGGCATGCATGGCCGCGCATTCGTCGGCCAGCGCAGCGGTGGCTGCCTCGGAGAGCAAGCCTTCGAGCACGCACCAGCCGTGCGTGGCGAGCGCGTCGATGGCGGTGTCGATATGGGCGGTGAAGGGATCCATGCGAAACCTCGAGTGGCGGGAGCGCCGCGCCCGCCGTGGCACGGCTCCGGGCCGGTGCGTGCACCATGACGATGCCGGCCCTCGCTTGCCCATGGCCGGGGCCGCGCACGATATCAGAGCGGCAGAGGCAACTTCATCCGCGCCGTTATAGGCTGTCCGATCCCGCCACCGGAGGTCATCCATGCGTCCGCTCCTCGCTCTTGCGCTCGGCCTGCTCGCCTTCCCCGCCTTGGCCGAACCCCAGCTGGACAAGCTCACCCTGCCCAAGGGGTTCCATATCGCCGTCTATTCCGACCGGACCCCGAACGCACGCGAGATCGCGCTGGGCGCCAAGGGCACCGTGTTCGTAGGTTCCAACGACGCCGGCAAGGTCTATGCGCTCACCGACAGTACCGGCAGCGGCAAGGCCGACAAGGTGCGCGTCATCGCCACCGGGCTGCAACTGCCGGTGGGCGTCGCCTTCAAGAACGGCGACTTGTACGTGTCCGCGGTAAGCAAGATCGTGGTGCTGCGCGACATCGAGAATCACCTGGACGATCCGCCGAAGCCCGAGGTGGTGTACGACAAGTTCCCCACCGATACGGCCCACGGCTGGAAGTTCATCGCCTTCGGCCCGGACGGCAAGTTGTATGTGCCGATCGGCGCGCCGTGCAACATCTGCGACAAAGGCAAGGACTACGCCAAGCTCACCCGGCTCAACCAGGACGGCACCGGCCTGGAGGACGTGGCCTACGGCATCCGCAACACGGTCGGCTTCACCTGGCGCCCCGGCAGCAACGACCTGTGGTTCACCGACAACGGGCGCGACCTGCTGGGCGACGACCTGCCCAGTGACGAACTCAACCGCGCCACGCGCGTCGGCGAGCATTTCGGCTATCCCTATTGCCATCAGGGGGACACGCTGGATCCCGAGTTCGGCAAGGGCAAGAACTGCAAGGACTACACCGCGCCGGTGCTGAAGCTCGGCGCCCACGTGGCCTCGCTGGGTCTGCGCTTCTACGAGGGCAAGCAGTTCCCGGCCAGCTACAAGGGCGCGCTGATCGTCGCTGAGCACGGCTCGTGGAACCGCACCAAGAAATCCGGCTACCGCGTGATGACCGTGCGGCTCAACGGCAACAAGGTGGTCTCCTACGAGCCGCTGATCGAAGGCTTCATGCAGGACGAGAAGGCCTGGGGACGTCCGGCCGACGTGCAGCCGCTGCCCGACGGCAGTCTGCTGGTGAGCGATGACGAGGCCGGCGCGGTGTATCGCGTCACCTATCAAGCCAAATGACCCGAACGGAGGACCACGACGTGCAACTTCGCAGTGACAGCTTCGCGAACGGCCAGCCGATTCCCTTCCGCTTCGCCTTCGGCAAGCCGGGCGACCCGGTGGCCTTGTCGGACAACCTCAGCCCCCATCTCGCCTGGAAGGGCGCGCCGCCCGCGGCGCGCTCCTACGTGCTCACCTGCATCGACACGGACGTGCCCAGCCGCGGCGACGACGTCAACCAGCCGGACCGTACGGTGCCGGCCGATCTCCCCCGCGTGGAATTCGTGCACTGGCTGATCGCCGACATTCCGGTCGAATGCGTCGAACTGGGCGAAGGCGCCTGCAGCGAAGGCATCGTCGTGCGCGGCAAGCGCGCGCCTTCCGGTCCGCCTGGCAGCGTGCAGGGCAGGAACGACTACACGGGCTGGTTCCAGGGCGACAAAGAGATGGCCGGCGAGTACCTCGGCTACGACGGCCCGTGTCCGCCGTGGAACGACGAGCGCGTGCATCACTATCACTTCCGCGTGCATGCGCTGGACGTGGCAACGCTCTATCTCGCCGACGGTTTCACGCTGGACGAGCTGCGCAAGGCGATGCATGGTCACGTGCTGGCTGAAGCGGAGATCGTCGGCACCTATGCGATCTACGCCGAAGCGGTGGTCCGCGCTTAGCGGGTGTTTAGCCGCCCGTTGACGTAACGCCACGATGTGGTGACAACGTGGAGGCCGCGGCGCGCGGCCTTCACGCGGGCAAGGCGCGGCCTATGGATGAATGCGCACCAGGGGATTCCGTTCCGTCATCGAGGAATCGCGCCATGCTTCACTACGCCCTGGTCTTTCTGGTCATCGCCATCATCGCGGCGCTGTTGGGTTTCACCGGAATCGCGGGTACCGCGGCGGGCATCGCCAAGATCCTGTTCGTCATCTTCCTGATCCTCGCCGTGATCGCTTTCTTCCGGCGAGCCAGCTGAACGGGCGCGTCGCCCCGCATACACCCGGGCGGGAAATTCGCTAGAGTCAACCATCCCGTCCCAAGGAGACCGCCATGAACAAAGAAGTCCAGGCGAACGATACGGTTCCGGAGCAGGCTATCGGCACGGGCGGCAGCCGCATCGAAGAGGGCGCCGAGCGCTTCAAGCGCGCCACGTCCGATGCGGTGGCCCATGCCAAGGAAAAGGTCGATCACGTCGCGGACCGCGTGGAAGACGGGCTGCATCGCGCCACCGACAAGGCGGCCGGCGCGGCGACACGGGCGACCGAGAAGGCGGGCGAATACAGCGAGCGCGGTCGCGAAGTCTACGACGAGGCCATGGACCGCGCCGACGCGTGGTTGGAAAAGGCACGCGACTACGTACGCGAGAAGCCGGTGCAGTCGGTGGCCATCGCGCTGGGCGCGGGCTGGCTGCTCGGCCGCATCCTGCGTCGCTGATCCTCCACGAAGCGAGGTCAGCGGATGCACGATCCCGGTCGTGAGGAAGGCGGGCGCGAGGAAGGCCCCGCGGCGTCCGGGGGCGAGCCGCCCTTGTCCGACCGTTCCGCGCCCGGGGATCCGGGCGTACTCGACGAGATCGGCCGCGCCGGGCGCGCGGCCAAACACTTGTTCGGCGCGCAGCTTTCGTTGCTCGTCGCCGAGCTGGGACTGGCGCGCAGCGCCGTGTCCTGGATGCTCCTGGCCGGCCTCGCCGCCACCGTCGCGGGCGTGGGCCTGGGTCTCACCCTGATGGCGCTGGCCGGCGTCCTGCTGGCGTCGTGGCTGCATTCCTGGCCCTGGGCGCTGGTCGTGCTGGGCCTGCTGCAGGCGCTGTTCCTCTGGGGGATGATCGCCCTGTTCCGGCGCTGCATGCACTGGCTGACGCTGCCCGCCTCACGGCGCGAATGGCGTGAGACCATACGGCAGGCGATGCGCCGGTCCGAACGCGGCGAAGCGCCGACCGCGCCTGGCGAGGCCGGCGTACACCGGGAGGAGGGTACATGAGCATGTTCAAGCATCTTCGCGCCGTACGCGAAGCGAGCAGCCGCGTCGGCGAGGCCCGACAGGCCCTGGCCGAGCCGGCTGGCGCGCTGCTGGCCCGCGGTCGGCGGCATCCGTTGGGTACGGTCGGCGTGGCGGCAGGCATCGGTTTCGTGCTGGGGCAGTTGAACGTGCATCCCCTGCGCGTGCCGGGGCTCGGCGCATTGCTCAGCGGCAGCGCCGCCGAACTGGTCGCGCAGGCCGCGCGCCTGGTCACCGAATTCAGCGAAGGCGGCTTCGACCCGTCATGAGCGCCACCGGTCCTCTCGCGCCGCCGCCTGCCAGCGGCGGCGATGCCCGCGTGCCCTCGCCCCTGGGCCTGCCGCCGTCGCGCCAGCGCCGGATGCCGGTCGCGCGCATCACGCAGCGGCACCTGCTGCGCATTCGCGTGGTGCTCAACATCCTGCTGGTGCTCGCCCTGCTGTACACGGTCACCATCGTTCGCGGCTTGCTCATCCCGCTGGTACTGGCAGGCTTCATCGGCTTGGCGCTCAATCCCATCGTGGCGTTCGCCGCGCGCCGCCGCGTGCCGCGCTGGTTGAGCGCGAGCGTGCTGGTGATCGCGCTCATCGCCGGCATCGGTACCGGCATCGCGCGCCTGACGCCGCCAGCGCTGGAGTGGTTCCACGACGCGCCGAGCTTGGTGCGCAACTTCGTGCCCAAGTTGCGCGCGGTGATGCAACCGCTGGAGGCGGCCAACCGCGCCACGCAGAGTCTGGTGAGTGGACAGGCGGTGCGCCAGGCGCCGCGCACCGCCACGGTAGCCATCGATGCGTGGGACGTGATCGCCGGCACACCCAAGGTGCTCGCGGCCGTGCTGACGGTGGTACTGCTGGTGTTCTTCTTCCTGATCTACGGCGATTCGCTGTTGCGACGATTGGTGGAGATCGCCCCCAACTTCCGTTACAAGCGCCGCACGGTATCCATCGTGCGCAGCATCCAGGTGGAGGTGTCGCGCTACATCCTCACCACCATCGTCATCAACGCCACGCTCGGCGTGGTTACGGCCACCATGCTGTGGGCCTACGCGGTGCCCGATCCCCTGCTGTGGGGCTCGGTGGCGATGATCGCCAACTTCATTCCCTACGTCGGCTCGATCACTACCACGACCTTGCTCGCCCTGGTCGGCCTGATGCACTTCGATCAGCCCGGCCAGGCGCTGCTTCCCGCGCTGACGTTCGCCGGCATCACCGCGGTCGAGGGCAATCTGATTACTCCGCTGATCCAGGGCCGGCGCATGCGCCTGAGCCCGGTGGCCATCCTGCTGTGGCTGCTGGTGTGGGGCTGGCTGTGGGGCATACCCGGCGCGCTGCTCGCCGTGCCGATGCTCACCAGCGTGAAACTGATCGCCGAGAAGCTTCGCGGCTGGCGCTGGTTCGCGCTGGTGGTGCAGCGCTGATCCAGCGCGTAGTGGGCGCTTCCATCACGGGATGCCATGCCGGGCTAGCACCCACGCGCGACCGCATCGTCGCGCTTCACCAGGGGATCGGTGTGCGATCCCGGAAGAAACCGCCGGTGACCGCACCTTTCAGCGGCAGGCAGGCGGCCCAGACGATCCCGGCCGCACCGTCGGCGACCGGCCGGCCGCCGGGTCCGCCCATGTCGGTCGCCACCCAGCCGGGGCACACCGCGTTCACCAGGATGCCGCTGCCTTTCAGCTCCGTGGCGAGCATGCGCGTGTAGCTGTTGAGCGCCGCCTTGGAGACGCGATACGCGGGGCAGTCCTCGCCGTCGCTGTCGGTGGCGCCGCAGCCGCTGGAGACGTTGACGATGCGCCCGTAGCCGTGGCGCTTCATGAAGGGAATCACCGCCTCGCCGAGACGCCAGGCGCCCAGCAGGTTGGTGTCCAGCGCACTCTGCACGCGAGCGAGGTCCACGCTGGAGGCGCGGTCCCCGACATCGAAGAACGCGCCGGCGTTGTTCACCAGCACGTCGAGCCGTCCATAGTCGCGCCCGATCCGCTCGACCAGCGCATCGACGTCGGCTTGGGAGGTGACGTCCAGCTGCACCGCGATGGCGTCGCCGCCCTCGCGCCGCAGTGCCTTGGCTGCTTTCTCTCCGGCGGCGGGGTTGCGCGCACCGAGCAGGACCGTCATGCCGGCGGCCGCGAGCTGGCGGGATACTTCCAGCCCGAGGCCGCGGTTGGCGCCGCTGACCAGCGCGACGCGCTGGCTCGGCGGCGGTTCGGTACCCAGGCCGCGCTCACGCGGCGCGCGGCGGGGAAACGGGAGCGGAGGGCTCATGGCCGCGACTCACGGCGCCTGCGCGACCTGGCTGCAGCGCTCGTCGCCGCAGGCTTCCCAGCCGCCGCCGATGGCCTTGTATACGGCCACTGCGCGCAGGTTGATCGCCGCCTCGGCCTCGGCCAGCGCGTCCTCGGCGGAGAGCTGCGTGCGTTCGGCATCGAGCAACTGCAGGAAATCCGCCGCGCCTTCGTTGTAGCGCACCCGCGCCAGTTCGGTCGCGCGGCGGCTCTGCGTCACCTGGTCCAGCAGCTTCTGCACGCGCTCGCGTTGCAGGTTGAAACCCAGCAGCGAGTTGCTGACGTCTTCCACCGCCTGCAGCACGGTGCGCTGGTAATTGGCCAGCGCCGCATCGGCGCGTGCTTCGCTCGCCTTCACGTTGTTGCGCACGCGCTGCACGTTCAGGCCTGGCCAGCTGATACTGGGTGCCACCGACCACGCCCGCGAATCGGCGCCGCCGAAGTCGTTGCTGCGCCCGGCCAGGAAGCCGACGAAGCCGCCCAGCGTGATGTGCGGGAACCAGTCGGCCTTGGCCACGCCGATGCGCGCATTGGCCGCGGCCAGCTCGCGTTCCGCCACGCGCACGTCGGGCCGGCGGGCGAGCACGTCGCCTGCGTTGCCGATAGGTAGCGCCACGTCGATCGGCTTGAAGCTCGCCGGCGACAGGTCGACGTCCAGTTCGCCCGGACGCACGCCCAGCAGGACCGCCAGGTGCGCCTCGTCGGCGTGCGCCTGCGTCTGCAGCACGGGCAGCTGTGCTTCGACCGCGGCAAGCCGCGCGTTGGCGCTGGCCACGTCCTGTTCCGAACCGGTGCCGATGTCGAAGCGCGCGCGGATCAGGCGCATGCTCTCGCGCTGGTTGTCGATGTCGCGCTTGGCCACGTCGATGCGCAGCTGCGTGCCGCGCAGGTCGAAGTAGTAGCGGGCCACCTCGGCGAACAGGGTCACCTGCGCATCCTGCAGCGATGCCGCGCTCGCCTCGGCCTGCGCGCCGGCCGCTTCCACCGAGCGGCGCACGCCGCCGAACAGGTCGATCTCCCAGCTGGCGTCGAAGCCGGCGCGGTAGCTTTCGGTCGTCACGCGATCAGTGGTGAAGCCCGGCTGCTGCCCGCGGCTGCGCTGGTAGTCGATATCCGTGTTGATGGTCGGCCACTGGTCGGCGCGGGTGACGCCGAGCAGTGCGCGCGATTCCTTCAGGCGCGCGACGGCGATCTTCAGGTCCGGCGCGTTCGTCGCCGCGCGCTGGATCAAGGCATCGAGCGCAGGGTCGTTGAACTGCTTCCACCACGCGGCCTGGAAATTCTCCGCGCTCACCTGCTTCGCGTTCGCTTCCTGCAGAGCCACTGGTTTCTCGTCGGGCCGGTGGTAATCCGGCCCGACGCTCACGCAGCCGGCCAGCAGCAGCGCGGCGGCCAGCGCGCTCAGGCGGGCCTGCCGCGGGGCGCGGCGGGCGAACCAGCCCTGCACGGTTTCAGTCATGGAAGTGGACATCAGTGTTCCTCCAGCGCGGGCGTATTGAGGCCCTTGGCGGCGCGGCGGGCGGCGCGGCGCGCTTCGGCGCGCTCGCTCCAGCCGCGAATGATCACGTAGAACAGCGGGGTGAAGATCAGGCCGAAGAAGGTGACGCCCAGCATGCCGGCGAATACCGCCACGCCCATCGCATGGCGCATTTCCGCACCGGCGCCGTGCGAGGTCACCAGCGGCACCACGCCCATGATGAACGCGATGGACGTCATCAGGATCGGGCGCAGTCGCAGGCGGGCGGCTTCCAGCACGGCCGTCTTGCGGTCCAGGCCTTCCAGGATCTGCGCTTCGCGGGCGAACTCCACGATCAGGATCGCGTTCTTGCAGGCCAGGCCGACGAGGACGATCAGGCCGATCTGGGTGAAGATGTTGTTGTCGCCGCCCGAGAGCCACACGCCGGAGATCGCGGACAACAGCACCATCGGCACGATCAGGATCACCGCCAGCGGCAAGGTCAGGCTCTCGTACAGCGAAGCCAGCACCAGGAACACCAGCAACACGCACAAGGGGAACACCAGCACCGCCGTATTGCCGGCGAGGATCTGCTGATAGGTCAGCTCGGTCCATTCGAACGACATGCCGTTGGGCAAGTTCTCGCGCGCCAGCTTCTCCATCGCGTCCTGCGCCTGGCCCGAGCTGAAGCCCGGCGCCGGGCCGCCGTTGATCTCGGCGGTGGGGTAGCCGTTGTAGTGCTGCACGCGGTCCGGGCCCACGCCCTGGTGCACCGACAGGAACGAACCCAGCGGGATCGCCTCGCCGCGCGCATTGCGGGTGCGCAGCTGCAGCAGGTCTTCCGGCTCGTGGCGGAAGCGCTGGTCGGCGGACACGTTCACCTGGTAGGTGCGGCCGAAGCGGTTGAAGTCGTTGACGTAGAGCGAGCCCATGTAGGCCTGCATGGTCTGGTACACGTCGGCCAGGTCCACGCCTTCGGCCTTGGCCTTCTCGCGGTCCACGTTCGCGTCGATCTGCGGCACGCTCACCTGATAGCTGGAGAACAGCCCGGCCAGGGTCGGCGTCTTCCGACTTTCGGCGATCAGGTTCTGCGTCTGCTTGAACAGTTCCTCGAAGCCGACGTCGCCGCGGTCCTCGATCTGGATGCGGAAGCCGCCGATCGTGCCCAGGCCCATCACCGGCGGGGGCGGGAACACGGCGATGTAGGCATCCTGGATCGCGGCGAACTTCTGGTTGAGCGCACCGGTAATGGCATTGGCCGAGAGCGAGGCGTCGCGCCGCTCCTCGAACGGCTTGAGCGTGGCGAACACGATGCCGGAGTTGGTGCTGTTGGTGAAGCCGTTGATCGACAGGCCCGGGAAGGCCACAGCGCTTTCCACGCCCGGCTGCTTCAGGGCGATCTCGCTCATGCGGCGGATCACGTCCTCGGTGCGGTCCAGCGAAGCCGCATCAGGCAGCTGCGCGAATGCCACCAGGTACTGCTTGTCCTGCTGCGGCACGAAGCCGGTCGGCACGTGAGCGAAGCCCAGGAAGCCGAGCACCACCAGGCCGCCGTACACCATTAGCGTGACGGTACCCGCGCGCAGGATGCGCTTCACGCCGCCCACATAGCGGTTGGCGCCGGTGGTGAACACGCGGTTGAACGGACGGAACAGCCAGCCAAGGCCCTTGTCCATCCACACCGTGAGCTTGTCCTTCGGCGCATCGCGATCGCGCAGCAGGATGGCAGCCAGCGCCGGGCTCAGGGTCAGCGAATTGAACGCCGAGATGACCGTGGAGATGGCGATGGTCAGTGCGAACTGGCGATAGAACTGGCCGGTCAGGCCGCTGATGAAGGCCGTGGGCACGAACACCGCGCACAGCACCAGCGCCGTGGCCACGATCGGGCCGGTCACTTCCTTCATCGCCTGGCGCGTGGCCTCCTTCGGCCGCATGCCGTGCTCGATGTGGCGCTCGACGTTCTCCACCACCACGATCGCATCGTCCACCACGATGCCGATCGCCAGCACCAGGCCGAACAGCGACAGCGCGTTGAGCGAGAAGCCCGCCAGATACATCACCGCGAAGGTGCCGATCAGCGATACGGGCACGGCCACCAGAGGAATGATCGAGGCACGCCAGGTCTGCAGGAACAGGATCACCACCAGCACCACCAGGGCGATGGCTTCGAACAGCGTATGCACCACCGCTTCGATCGAACCGCGCACGAACACGGTCGGGTCGTACACGATGTGATAATCCACGCCCTGCGGGAATTCCTTCTTCAGCTCCGCCATGGTGGCGCGCACTTCGTCGGAGATCTGGATAGCGTTGGAGCCCGGGCGGGCGAAGATCGGAATCGCCACCGCCGGCTGATTGTCCAGCAGGCTGCGCAGTGCGTAGTTGTTGGAACCCAGTTCCACGCGGGCCACGTCGCGCAGATGCGTCACGCCGCCATCGGCGGTAGTGCGCACAATGATGTTGAGGAAGTCTTCCTCGTTGACCAGGCGGCCTTGCGTGTTGATGTTGAGCTGGAACGCGGCATTGCTGGGGCCGGGCGGCGCATTGAGCGCGCCGGCGGCCACGGCCACGTTCTGCTCCTGGATGGCGTGGATCACGTCGCCGGTGGTCAGCTGGCGCGAGGCCAGTTTTTCCGGATCGAGCCACACGCGCATGCTGTATTCGCCTGCGCCGAACAGCTGCACGTCGCCCACGCCGTTCAGGCGCGCCAGCTGGTCCTTGATGTGCAGGCGCGCGTAGTTCGACAGGTACAGCATGTCGTAGCGGTTATCGGGCGAGGTCAAGTGCACGACCATGGTCAGGTCGGGCGAGCTCTTCTGCGTGGTCACGCCCAGTCGCTGCACTTCCTGCGGCAACTTGGTAAGCGCCTGTGCGACACGGTTCTGCACCTGCACCTGGGCGTTGTCCAGGTCGCTGCCCAGCGCGAAAGTGACGGTCAGCGTCATCGCGCCGTCGCTGGTGGACTGCGAGGAGGTGTACAGCATGCCTTCCACGCCGTTGATCTGCTCTTCCAGCGGCGTGGCGACGGTCTCGGCGATCACCTTGGGGTTGGCGCCGGGATAGCTGGCGCGCACCACCACGGTGGGCGGCACCACTTCGGGGTACTCGGCGATCGGCAGGCGGAACAGCGAAATGCCGCCCGCGATGACGATCAGTACGGAGAGGACGCCGGCCAGGATCGGCCTGTCCACGAAGAATTGGGCGATTTTCATCGGATCGGTCCTGAGTGCTTTGGACAAGCCGCCCCCATGGCGCGCACGTGGCGCGCCGTTCGTGGCGGTTCGTTCCTTCCCCTGCGCCGGCATGGCGCAGGGGCCTTGCCGTCGGTCAGTTCTGGGCGGCGACCTTGCCCGCGCCGCCGCCGTTCATCGCCAACTGCTTGCTGGCGTCCTGGCTGCGGCTTTCCATGGCCACCTTGGTGGCATTCACCTCGACGCCGGGGCGGACGTGCTGCAGTCCGTTGACCACCACGACGTCGTCCTTGCCCAGGCCGTCCTCGACCACGCGCAGGCCGTCCAGCAGCGGACCGGTGACGACGCGGCGGTACTCGACTTTGCGGTCTTTCAGCACCAGCACGTACTTGTTGCCCAGGTCGGAAGCGACGGCGCGGTCATCGATCAACGCGCGCGGGCGCTGGGTGTCGCTGCGCAGCTGCACGCGCACGTACAGGCCGGGGGTGTAGCTGCCATCGGCGTTGTCGAACACCGCGCGCAGGCGGATCGTGCCGGAGCCCGCGCGCAGCTGGTTATCGACGAAGTCGATGCGGCCGGCATGCGGGAAGCCTTGCTCGTTGGCCAGCGCCATCGCCACCTTCGGCGCCACGCCGCGTTCGCGGCGCAGCTGTTCGAGCTTCAGGTAGCTGTTCTCGTCCACGTCGAAGTAGGCGTACACCGGGTTCACGCTGACCACGCTGGTCAGCACGTCGTTGCTAGTGACCAGGTTGCCGGGGGTGACCAGGGCATTGCTGACGCGGCCGTCGATCGGCGCGCGCACCTCGGTGAAGCCCAGGTTGAGCTTGGCCGCCTCCAGCGCCGCGCCGGTCGAGGCCAGCTGGGCCTTCGCGCTCTGCGCCGCAGTGGTCAGGCGGTCGCCTTCCTCGCGGGAGATGGCGTGCTGCTCCAGCAGCCGCTGGCCGCGGGCCGCATTGGCCTCGGCCAGGTTCAATTCCGAGCGGGCCTGGTTGAGATTGGCCTGCAGACGATCCACTTCAGCCTGATAGGGACGCGGATCGATGCGGAACAGCAGCTGGCCCTTCTTGACCATGGCGCCTTCGGTGAAATGCACCGAGTCGACATAGCCGTTCACGCGGGGCCGCAGCTGGATGGTGTCTACCGCCTGCAGGCGGCCGGTGAACTCGTTGGAATCGCTGACCGGGCGGACCAGCACCTGGGCGACGGTCACTTCCGGCGGTCCGCCGGCGGCGGCCTGGGCATGAGTTTCGCCGCGGCTGCCGAGCACCGCCCAGCTGCCGGCCACGGCAACCACGGCGAGGGTGGCGAAGATCCATCGTTTCTTCATGATGCGCTCCGAGAATTAGTGAACCGATTCGTTCAAACCGTTCGAGGCGCGAGAGAATAGGTGTACCTTCCGGTATAGAAAATCCCTTTCTTGTGCAATGCAGTAGTGACGCCGAGTCACGAATCAGCAGAGAATCGTCCCTATGGAAGACTTCGCCGCAATATCGGCCTTCGTCCGGGTAGTCGAGGCCAAGAGTTTCGCCGCCGCCGCCGCGCAGCTGGGCATGACCCCGTCCGGCGTGAGCCGGGCCGTGTCCCGCCTGGAGGAACGGCTCGGTGCCCGCCTGCTGTTCCGATCGACACGTTCGCTGCGATTGACCGACGATGGGGCCGCGTTCCACTCGCGTTGCAAGGAAATCCTCGCCGATCTGGCCGAGGCCACCGAGGCCCTGAACTACGCCAACCGCAAGCCGACGGGCAGGCTCCGCGTAGGCATCTCGCTGGCCGTAGGGCGGGCGGCGGTCATTCCCCGCCTGGACGAATTCGAGCGCCGCTACCCGGATATCCGCCTGGAACTGTCCATGAGCGACAGCCCGGCCGATCTCAATGAAGAAGGCATCGATTGCGCCATCCGCGTGGGCGAATTGGAAGATTCCAGCCTGATCGCCCGCAAGATCGGTTATCTGCGCAACGTGGTCTGCGCCTCGCCGGACTATCTGGCCAAGTACGGCGCGCCGCGCAGCATCGAAGACCTCAAGCAACACCGCTGCATCAACTACGTCTATCCCAACGGCCGTCCGCGCCAGTGGCAATTCGAGACGCCCAGCGGCCAGGTCAGCGTGGACATCGATGCGCACCTGCTGATCAACGACGGCGAATCGGTGATCCAGGCCGCCGCCGCCGGCCTCGGCATCACCCAGGCGCCGCACATGCTGGTCTGCTGCATGCTCGACAAAGGCATGCTCGAACTGGTGATGACCGACACCATCTCCACCGGCAAGCCGGTGTGGATCGTCTATCCGCAGAAGAAGCATCTCTCCGCCCGCGTGCAGGCGTTCATCGAATGGGTGCGCGAGTTGTTCGATCGCACCAATGAACCCGGATACAAAAAGCTGCCGGTTCCCGCCGAGAAGGCGGAACAACCCCCGCAACGCATGACGGCCTGACGGCACACCATTAACTCCCTCTCCCCTTTGGGGAGAGGGCTGGGGTGAGGGGGTCTACGGAGCGAAGCGCGTCCTCCGCAACCCGACCTCCCTAATGGGGGCTCTCCACGCCGACCCGCGCAACCCCCTGAGCCGCAAGGCCTTCACTATTCTTCATTCGCCTTTCCGGCGCTTCATTCTTCCCTCCGATGAACTCCCGGCACACCCGTCACGGAGCTCATCGATGCATCGCACCCGCCGTTCCCTCACCGCCGCCTTGCTGCTCGCCGCGGCCCTTCCGCTGGTCGCCGCCGACTACCGACCGCCCGTCACGCGGGACGACGGTTGGCCGGTCGCCGACGCCCGGGCCGCGCACGCGGATACCGCGCGGCTCGATGCGCTGGAGGCGAAGATCGCCGACGGCAGCTACAAGGGCATCACCAGTGTCCTCGTCGCGCGCGACGGCAAGCTGGCCTACGAGCGCTACTTCAACGGCAGCGATGCCGACCGCCTCAACGACGTGCGCTCGGCCAGCAAAAGCGTCACCGCGCTGTTGGTCGGCGCGGCCATCGATCGGGGCCTGATCCCGGGCGCGCAAGCGAAGGTCTACGGCTTCTTTCCCGACAAGCAGCCCGTGCAACACCCGGACCCGCGCAAGCAGGCGATCACGCTGGAAGACTTGCTCACCATGAGTTCCCTGTGGGAATGCAACGACGAGAACGAGTTCTCCTCGGGCAACGAGGAACGCATGTACGTCACCGAGGACTGGCTGCAGTTCGCGCTGGACCTCCCCATCAAGGGCTTCGCCCCGTGGATGACGAAGCCGGCGGACAGCCCGCACGGGCGCGCGTTCGCCTACTGCACGGCGGGCGCCTTCGTCGCCGGCGCGGTCGTGGAGCGCGCCGCACGCATGCCGCTGTCGCGCTTCGCCGCCGAAGCGCTGGAGAAATCGCTGGGCATCGACCGCGCGCAATGGAACGCTTCGCCGCTCGGCATCGGCATGGGCGGCGGCGGCACGCGCTATCGCAGCCGCGACCTGGCCAAGCTCGGCGAACTGGCCCTGGAGGAAGGCCGCTGGCGCGGGAAGCAGGTGATTTCCGCCGCATGGATCCGCGCCATGCTCGCCGTGCACGCGCAGGCGCGCGAGGATGCGGACTACGGCTATCTGTGGTGGTGCTTCCGCAAGCCCGTGACCGGCATCGACGAGCCGGTGTGGGCGATGGGCGGCAACGGCGGCAACTACGTCTTCGTGATTCCATCGCGACGGCTGGTCGCCGTGGTCACCAGTACGGCCTACAACCAGCGCTATGCCCATCCGCAGTCGCAGGAAATCCTGCGCGATTACGTGCTGAAGGCGTTCGCCCCGAAGTGAAGTAATGCCGATCAGCGGGCCTCGCGCAGGTCCGCGGGCCGCCAGTCGGCCGCGAGCACCTGCGCGCGCAGCGCGGCGACGCGCCGGCTCAGCGCATCGATGGCCTCGGCATAGGCGGGTTCGCCCGCCAGCCCGCGCAGCAGCGGCGAAGTCTGCAGATAGAAGCGGTCGCTGTAGCCCTCCCGCACCGCGTCGGCCACGCTGCGCAGCGCATCGGTGCGTCGCCCGCGGGCATCCTGCAGCAAGGCTAGTTCGAGCCGGTCGACGGGAAAGCCCGCGCCCGCGTCGAACTGCTTGCTCAGCTCGGCGATGCGCCCGTCCAGCCAGGCCGGTGCCGGCGGCGTGTCGGCATAGAGCGCCGCCAGCGTCCCGGGCAGGCTCATCTGCGGGCGCAGCTGCTGCGCCTGCGCGAACGCGAGATGGGCCGCGGCACGATCGCCGCGCAACAAGGCCAGTTCGCCGGCCAGCAGGTACAGGTCCACATGCGGCGTGTTGCGCGCAAGGGCCTGGTCCAGCGCCGTGCGCGCGTCCTCGAAACGCCCCTGCAGAAAGAGATGGCGCGGCCAGGCGATGTTGGAGAACACGCTGTCGGGATAGAGCTGGAAGCTCTCGCGAAAACGCCGTTCCGCCGCTTCCTCGAAACCCAGCAGCTCCAGTTCGCGCGCGATCTGCACGTCGCGGAAACGCACCCGCGCCGGATCGCCGCGCATGTCCAGGTTGGCGCGCAACGCATCGGCCAGCCGGCCCTGTTCCTGATAGAGATAGGCCGCCGATGCGCGCGTGGCGTCGTCCTTCGGATCCAGCGCCACGGCCTTCTCATAGGCGCGCAGCGCCTGGCTCAACTCGCCGCTGCAATCGTGCGCATAACCCAGCGCGGCCCAGGCCGCGGCGTTGCCGGGTTCGGTCCGCAGCACCGCCTCCGCCTCGTCCTGCGCGCGCCGTGCCCATTCGTAAGGGAAGTTGTAGAGACAGACGCGCGCGCTATACGCGCGGCTCAGGCCGACGTGGGCCGGCGCGTTGCCTGGCGCGCGCGCCAGCAGCTGCTGATAGAGGTTGATCGCGCGCTCGTTGTTGTCCTTCTGGCCGATGCCCGCGTAATACATCGCACGGTTCAACAACGTCCGTTCGGGGTCGACGCGACCAGCGTCCACCGACGCGCGATGCCACCACCACGCGCCACCTGCCGTCGCGAGGACCAGCACACCCAGCCCGATCGCCCATACGCCGGGCCAACGTTGCCGGACTGCCGGCTCATCCGCGATCAGCGCTTCGGCGACCTGGGGCGGTTCGCACAACTGATAGCCGCGGCCGCGTACCGAGCGGATATAGCGTGGATTGCGCCCATCGTCGCCCAGCGATTGGCGCAGCAGCTTCACGCGCTGGGTGACGGTCTCCTCGTTGACCACCGCCGGCGCCCAGACTTCGGTCATCAGCGTGTCGAAATCCACTACTGCGTCGCCGTGCCGCAGCAGGCAGGCCAGCAGCTGGAAGCTCAGCCCCTGCACGTCGAGCGGCTCGCCATCGCGCATCACGTGCTGGCGAGCGAGGTCGACATGCAGGTCGAGGAGTCGATAGTGGCGCGGCTGTTCCATGCGCGCGGACTATGTCATGGAACCGCAGGTCGGGGTGAGCCAAAGGCGCACTCCCACGCTGAGATATGTTTTGAACGTGCTGGCTTTGAACGAGCCGTTTTCGATGGGCGAGTCGCCGATGCCGGGGTCCGCCTGCGGCTCACTCCAAGCTTACGCACCGGCGGGCATCAGCAAGAGCAGGGCCACGCCCAGCGCGATGCGGTAGATCGCGAACGGCGTGAAGCGATGCGTGCGGATATAGCCCAGCAGCCACTTCACCGCGACGAACGCCACGATGGCCGAGACTACGAAGCCCACCGCCAGTGCGGTCCAGTCCTCGTGCGCGGCACCGCCGTTCTTCAGCACCTTCAGCAGCTCGTAGCCGGTGGCCGCGTACATGGTGGGAATGCCCACCAGGAAGGCGAACTCGGTCGCGGCGGGGCGATTGCTGGTGCCGGCGAGCATCGCGGCGAAGATGGTTGCGGCCGAGCGGGACGTCCCGGGAAAGACGCCGGCGACGATCTGCGCCACGCCGACCAGGATCGCCACTGTCCAGGTCACCTCGGTGCGGTCGGTCTTGCGCGCTGCCATCTGCTCCGCGCCGATCATCCAGAAACCGCCCACCACGAGGGCCCAGGCCACGGGCGTCACCGCTTCCGGCAGCTTGAAGCCCATGTGCGTGACCACATAGCCCAGCACCGCGGTGATCATGAAGGCGACGAACAGCTTCAGCACGTAGTCGCGGTTGGCCGGCTCGCGCCACTGCGTGAGCAGCAGCCAGATACGCTTCCAGTAGATCAGCGTCACGGCAAGGATCGCGCCCGCCTGGATGCCCACGTTGAACAGGTCCGAGCGCGCACCCAGGCCCAGCTTTTCCGCGATCAGCAGATGACCGGTGCTGGAGATGGGCAGGAATTCGGTGATGCCTTCGATGATGCCGAGCAGGACGACGTTGACGATATCGGGCACGCGGGCGACTCCGGGCTGCAAAGCGTCATAGCTTAAGCGGTCGTTTGCGTCTTGGGGCGTGTGGATGTGTCAGGTCGCTCGTGGCCGGTTCATGCGAATGTTTTTGCGGTGGATTGGCTGGTGTTGTTGCGTGGGTTGTCGTCGCGTTGTCATCTCTTGCGGTGATAGCGCTCGTTGTCGCGACGTGGTCGCCAGCCTTGTCTCGCCCCTCGCGGGGCGAGGGTTTCGCTCTCCTGCCGGAGAGCGAGTTACATCTTCTTTGCTTGCCCAATCCCCTCAAGGGGGACCTCGAGAAGAAGTAACCAAGAAGAAAAGGCACCCTGCGCGGCGCCCTCCGGTGGCCTTCGCCACCTCCGGGTGCGTTGAGGGCTGGCCGGGCTTTTCGACAGGGCATCCTGCCCTGATCGAAAAGGCGGGGACGTCCTGTCCCCGCCCGCCTGCGGCGGCCTGATCGTCCAGCCCTCACCGCCGCGAAGGGAACCCGGGAGATCAAGAGCGCGACGGAGCGTCGCTTCGCTCGCTCTTGTTTTGTTTTTGCTCGCCGCGGTACCGCACTTCTCCTTCTCCCCTCTGGGGAGAAGGCGGGATGAGGGGCGGGGGCTCGCGGGAACTTGGCCAGAGCCAATGCGAACTCCACGGCGACACTGCTGCAACGCCGCCCAAAACCTCCTTACGCTGCCACCGCCGCCTCCAACGCCACTTCCCCCAGAAATCCACCCGCACTCCGCGCCTCCCGCTGCCCCTCGATCGCATGTGCAAACGCCACCGCGGGGTCGGCTTCCAACTTCTCGAACAAACGTTGCAGGCGCGGATAACCCATGCGGCCGGCCACATCGTGGTAGTCGGTCCAGCGTGCGATGCCTGCGAAGTACGCATCCGCGACCGTGCGCTGTTCGCCGGCCAGCCATGGGCGGTCGCCGAGCATCTCATCCAGCAGGGCATGCGCACGCGCTACGCGGGCGCGACCGTAGTCGGTGAGTACGCGTTTCTCCTCGCCTTCGCTGCCATGTTCCAGCACGTGCCACAGCGGGCCGAAGGCGCTGAAGAACGTGGTGTTGAGGAAGCCCAGCACCTGGTTGAACCGGTCGAAGCCGGGGCTGCCTTGCGGGAAGGCCAGGCCGCGGTCCAGGCCGAGGGCGCCGAGGTGGTGGAGGATGGCGGCGCTTTCGCTGAGCGTGCGGCCGTCCGCGGTGAGCAGGGCGGGTGTTTCCGCGACGGGGTTGATGCGCTTGAAGGTGTCGGTGGTGACGTCGCGGGGCATCTCGACGCGGCACAGCCGGTAGGGCTGGCCCAGCCATTCGAGCGCCACGATGGAGCCGAAGGAGCAGCCCGAGGGCACGCCGTAGAACAGGATGGGTGTCATGCGATTTCTCCATGCCGGGGACGTCCCGGCGTGGCGGTGAAGCTACCGGCGTGGACTTCGCGGCAGTAGCCGGCCAAGAATGGACTTATCGTCCACATCTATGGCCTTTGCGTGCTCAATCTCAACGACCTGAAATTCTTCGCCGCGGCCGTCGAGCATGGTGGCTTTGCGGCGGCGGGGCGTCGGCTGGGTGTGCCCAAGTCCACGGTGAGCAAGCGGGTCGCCGAGCTGGAAACGGCGCTGGGTGCGCGCCTGATCCTGCGCACCTCGCGCAGCTTCGCCCTGACCGAGGCCGGACGGGATTTCCACGAACACGCGCGCGCCGCCCTGATCGAGGCGGAGGCCGCCGAGGACGTCGTGCGCAGCCGCGCCAGCGAGCCGAGCGGCACGGTGCGCATCACCGCTGCCGTGCCCACGGCGCAGTTCGATCTCGCGCCGCATCTGCCGCGGCTTGCCCGCATGTACCCGCGGCTGCACCTGCGGCTCGACGTCACCGACCGGTTCGTCGATGTGGTGCAGGAGGGCTACGACATCGCGGTGCGCAGCCACTTCGCGCCCTTGCCCGATTCCGGACTGGTGCAGCGGCGTGTGCGCGTGGATCCGATCGTACTGGTCGCGGCGCCAGCGTATCTCGCGCAGCACGGCACACCTGCGACGCCGGAGGCGCTCGCTGGACACGACGGCCTGCTCACCGCGCCCGGCGCCGACCAATGGCAGCTCGCCGACGGCGAGGGGCGTGGCGTCCGCGTGGCGCCACGGCCGCGCATGACCGCCAACGAATCCGTCGCGCTCCTGCATGCGGCGACGGCGGGACTGGGCGTGACCTGCCTGCCCGCACGCATGTGCCGGGCGGCCATGGAGGCCGGCGCGCTTGAGCGCGTCCTGCCCGACTGGACCGCTGGCAGCGTTGCCACGACGCTGGTCATGCCGCATCGCCGGGGCCTGCTGCCGGGCGTGCGCGTGGCGATCGAGTTCCTGGTCACGTGCCTGGGCGAGGCTTGAAGGCTAGGATGGCGGACCGGCCTCGGGCAGGTCCGGCGTGATGATCGATTCTGGTGCAAACGGCTTCAGCCCTTAGGGCGATGATGGTGCGAACGCCGGAACGATCTTCACGCCGCCGCGACGCAAGTCACTGATGCGCCGGTGGTCCCGAGCTTGGCACGCTGCTTGCCAAAGAGCTTTGCGTTTTCCCACATCTCTACCCGCCGAGGTTTGTCATGTCCGCCCAGAAAGTGCTCGACCTGATCAAGGAACACGACGTCGAGTTCGTCGACCTGCGTTTCGCCGACATGCTCGGCAAGCACCACCACGTCACGTTCCCGGCCCATGCCATCGACGAGTCGACCTTCGAGGACGGCAAGATGTTCGACGGTTCCTCGATCTCGGGCTGGAAGGGCATCAACGAGTCGGACATGGTCCTGCTGCCCGACGCGGAAACGGCCTACCTCGATCCGTTCAGCGCGCACACCCAGCTGGTCCTGCACTGCGACGTGCTGGAGCCGAGCACGATGCAGGCCTACGGCCGCGACCCGCGCTCCATCGCCAAGCGCGCCGAGGCGTTCCTCAAGTCCACCGGCATTGCCGACACCGCCTTCTTCGGTCCGGAGCCGGAGTTCTTCGTATTCGACTCCGTGCGCTGGCAGAACGACATGGGCCGCGTGTTCTACGAAATCGGTTCCGAAGAGGCCGCCTGGTCGTCGCGCTACAAGTACGAAGACAACAACACCGGCCACCGTCCGGGCGTGAAGGGGGGCTACTTCCCGGTCAGCCCGGTCGACTCGCTGGGCGACCTGCGCGCCGACATGTGCAAGGTGCTGGAGTCCCTGGGCCAGGTGGTGGAAGTGCACCACCATGAAGTGGCCAACGCGGGCCAGTGCGAGATCGGCGTGAAGTTCAACACGCTGCTGAAGAAGGCCGATGAACTGATGACGCTCAAGTACGTCATCAAGAACGTCGCCCACCAGAACGGCAAGACCGTCACCTTCATGCCCAAGCCGATCGTCGGCGACAACGGCAGCGGCATGCACGTGCACCAGTCGCTCTCGAAGGACGGCAAGAACCTGTTCGCCGGCGACCTGTACGGCGGCCTGAGCCAGACCGCGCTGTGGTACATCGGCGGCATCTTCAAGCACGCCAAGGCCATCAACGCGTTCGCCAACTCCACCACCAACAGCTACAAGCGCCTGGTGCCGGGCTTCGAGGCGCCGGTGATGCTGGCCTACTCGGCCCGCAACCGCTCGGCCAGCTGCCGCATCCCGTACGTGTCCAACCCGAAGGGCCGCCGCATCGAAGTGCGCTTCCCCGATCCGATGAACTCCGGCTACCTGGTGTTCACCGCGCTGATGATGGCCGGACTGGACGGCATCATTAACAAGATCGACCCGGGCGCGCCGGCCGACAAGGATCTCTACGACCTGCCGCCGGAAGAAGAGAAGAACATCCCGCAGGTGTGCTCCAGCCTCGACCAGGCGCTGGAAGCGCTGGACAAGGACCGCGACTTCCTGAAGGCCGGCGGCGTGTTCACCGACGACTTCATCGACGCGTACATCTCGCTGAAGATGCAGGAAGTCACCCGCTACCGCGCCAGCACGCATCCGCTGGAGTTCCAGATGTACTACGCGCTCTGACGCGCGTCGGCATGTGGGGGAAGGAACGGGCGCTTCGGCGCCCGTTCTTTTTGCGCGCCGGCTGATGCAGCGCTGCTTGCGGCGAGGCGAGGGCGAGCGGCTGCCGGAAGAGCGTGCCTTCCCTTCCTTGCCTCGCCGGTAATGCACGTGCGTCATCACGAAGCCGCTGGCCGACAGCGCAGGCAGGCGGTCGCGGCGGGCCGCGCTCGCACCGGCGCGATACACTCGGCGCATGCCGTCCACCACGCTCTGGCGCAATGACCTGCTGTCGGTGATCGACTACCGGTGCAACGCCGGTCCGGGCGACGTCCCCTTCGTGGAACGGTTCGGCAGCCACTCGGTGTCCTACGTCCGGCGCGGCAGCTTCGGCTGCCGCATGCGCGGACGCAGCTACGACCTGGTGGCCGGCGCGGTGCTGGTGGGGCACCGCGGCGACGAGTTCATGTGCACGCACGAGCACCATGCCTGCGGCGACGAATGCCTGTCGTTCCATCTATCGCCCGAGCTAGTGCAGGCGTTGGACGAGGCGTCCTCCACCTGGCGGGTGGGTGCCATGCCGCCGCTGGCCGAGCTGATGGTGCTGGGCGAACTCGCGCAGGCCGTGGCGAACGGCGACAGCGACGTCGGCCTGGACGAAGCGGGCCACGCGCTCGCGATGCGCTTTGTCGAACTCGCCGGCGGACGCACGCGCCGGCCCCTGGCCGCGCGCGCCGCCGACCGTCGCCGCGCGGTAGAGGCCGCGCTGTGGATCGATGCGCATGCCGAGCAGACGGTCGATCTCGACACGCTGGCGCGCGAGGCCGGTCTCAGCGCCTTCCACTTCCTGCGCGTGTTCGGGCGGACGCTCGGCGTGACGCCGCACCAGTACCTGATCCGCGCGCGCCTGCGCCGCGCCGCGCGGCAGCTGGCGGAGAGCGCGCGACCGGTCACCGACATCGCCTACGACGTCGGCTTCGCCGATCTCTCCCATTTCACGCGCAGTTTCCGCCGCGCCGCCGGAGAATCGCCCGGGCGCTTCCGCCAGCGTGCGCAGGGACCGCGTTCAGGCCGCCCTGGCCGGGCGTGAAGCGACGCGGCGCAGGAGGAATTCGCCACGCCGTTCCCAGGTTGCGCCTTCGTCGCTCGACTCGCGCCGCAGCCAGCGGAAAGAGTCCTCCGCGATATCGGTGAAGATCCACTGGCAGCGCGCGCCGGACGGCAGGCGGAATTCCTGCACGATGTCGTTGCCCACGGCGCGGCCGATCAGATGATCGTAGGCCTGGCGCACCGGGTCGTTCCACACGATGTGCCAATGATCCTGCGCGGGATCGTAGATGCGCAGCGTGGTGCCGTAGATCACTTCCGGCTCGCCGGGCTGGCGCAGGTCGCGCGCCGGTGCGATCCATACGTCCTGCACCGCGCGGCCTTGCAGCGCCCAGTCGAAATGCACCTCGGCGCTAGTTTCTCGGCGCCTACCGTCGGTTTCCGGATAGCTCAGCGTGCCGCGCCAGGACCCGACGAAGCGGCCATACAGGCGCATGGCTTCGGCGCGATCCGGGGCGGGGCCATCGGCGTGCAGGGCTTCGAGCATGGGTGAAGTGTCGGGCATGGCGTTCGCTCCATCGCAAAGGGAACGCCATGCTCGCGCCGTGCCGCGGCGGCGGCTTGGAGAAAATTGCTCCGGCGGGCTTTTTCAGGAGCGCGCCCGCATCGCGAAATAGCGCGCCGGCGATGTGCCGAACGCACGCCGGAACATCGCGATGAAATTGCTTGGCGAGGCGTAGCCGAGCGCATCGGAAACCTGCGCGACCGGCTGGCCATCCGCAAGCATCGCCAGCGCACGGGCCAGCTGCGCCTGCTGGCGCCATTGCGCGAAGGAAAGGCCGGTTTCCGCCGCCATCCGGCGCCGCAAGGTGCTGGGCGACATGGCGCCCCACGCGGCCCAGGCGTCGAGCGTGCGGGGATCTCCGGGCGCATCGAGCAAGGCCTGGGCGACGCGCCGAAGCCGGGCGTCGCGGGGCATCGGCAGATGCAGCGACTCGCGTGGCGACCGGCCGATCTCGTCAAGGATCACGGCGGCCACGCGCGCCTGCGCAGGTGTCAGCGGAGCGCGCTTGTCCCACGTCTCGGCACGCCGCACGAGGGCACGCAGCACATCGGACACGCCGATCACGCAGGGTTGTGCGGGCAACCGGCGTGCCGCGCGCGGCGCGACCAGCAGGCTCCATCCGGCCAGCGCGCCGCTGACCCGTACCTCGTGCGGCAGGCCCGGCGGTATCCAGCCGGCGCGGTGCGGCGGCAGCAGCCAGGCCCCGTGCGGCGTCCGCACGTCCAGGAAGCCGCTGTCGACGCAGAACACCTGGCCACGGGCGTGCTGGTGCCAGGCGTACTCGCGCGTGCCGAGCCGGTATTCGTTGCCGGCAGCGTCGTCGCCGCGCAAGGCGATCAGCGAGGGGCCGTCGAGCGCTTCGCTCAGGTCGACGGAGATGGAAGGGGGCTGGGCGTGCATGTGGTTGGATTTCATCATTTCCTGCGCTTGTGCCGCTATCGCGTCACGCCCGCCAGCCCGGACGATGACCGGGCGCGCGCCCTTCGGCGCATCAGCCAACATGGAGAACGGCATGCATGTCTTGCATATCGGCATTGTCGGGGCCGGCCTGGGCGGCCTTTGCCTCGCCCAGGGCCTGACGAAAGCGGGTCACCGCGTGGATGTCTTCGAGCGCGACGCGACCCTGGACGCGCGCGGGCAGGGCTATCGCCTGCGCATCGATCCCGACGGCCAGCGCGCACTGACCGCCTGCCTGTCATCCGGCGCCTACGATCTGTTCCGCCACAGCTGCGCGGCGCGCAACACGACCAGCCGCTTCGTCGATCCGCAGCTTGGCCTGCTGGCAGAACGACGACCGCTTCATTGGAAGGCGACGAGCGAGGCCGGGGACGAAGGTCAGGTGGGTGATTTGAGCGCACACCGGCAGACGCTGCGCGACATCCTGCGCCACGGTCTGGAGGAGCGAATTCATCTCGGCCGACCGGTGCTCGATGTCTTGCCGGCGGAGAACAGCGTGGACGCCATTCTCGCCGACGGCGGGCGCCGCCGATTCGATCTGCTGGTCGCCGCCGATGGCGTGTCGTCGGGACTGCGCGATCGCCTGCTCGCGGAGGCGGCGCCTGACGACACGGGAGCGATCACGATCTACGGCAAGGTCCCGCTCGCGCCTTCAGCCGGCGCGCTACCGGATGCCAGGTGGCTCGAAGGCGTCACGGTAGTCTTCGGCGACGGCGTCAGCCTCGTGGTCGAACCCATGCGCTTCCGCGCGCCGCTGCCGGAACTCGCGCACGCCTATCTGCCGGGCTGCAAACTGGGCGTGGTGGAGGATTATCTGTACTGGGCCTTCGTCGGCCGCGCCGAGCGGCTCGGCGGCCCGCTGGCGCGCGGGATCGCTGCGACCGACCTGATGGAACGCGCGCTGGAGGCCGCGCGAGGCTGGCATCCGGCGGTACGCCGCATGGTCGCACTGAGCGATACCGCTTCGCTGAGCGCGCGTCCTGTGCGAATGGCGCGCGACGTGCCAGTCTGGCCCACCGGTCGCGTCACGCTGCTCGGCGATGCGATCCATGCCATGAGCCCCGCGGGCGGCCTCGGCGCGAACACGGCGCTGTCGGACGCAGCGAGCCTGGCGAGCCTGCTGGTGCGGGTGGATGGCCCGGGCACGTTGATCGACGCCGTGCGCCACTACGAAGAAGCGATGCGCGAAAGAGCGCGGCGGGCCTTGCACGCGACGCGGGAAGCCGCCGAGCGACTGCTGTCGGGTACCGCAGCGAGCGATGCATAGAAACGCGTGCCAGAGGGAACGGGCGCTTCGGCGCCCGTTCCGCTTTCACCGCGGCGATCAGGACGCCGTGGCGGCCGCGCGCACGCGGAAGCCGAACAGAATCAGCAGCGCCGCTCCCGCCAGTACCAGCGCGCTGCCCGCGAACACGCCGCGCGCGCCGCCGGCGTCGAAGATCGCGCCGCCCAGCGCCGCGCCCAGGCTGATCGCCAGCTGCACGCCGGCCACGATCAGGCCGCCGCCGCTCTCGGCCTGGTCGGGCACCGTGCGCGTGATCCAGGTGGACCACGCCACCGGCACGCCGCCGAAGGCCATGCCCCACAGCGCGACAAGCACCGCATGGGCGGCCGGCACGCGGCCGATCGTGACCAAGGCGATGGCGATCGCGCTCATCAATAGAGGCATCGCCAGCAGCATCGCGCGCAGGTTGCGCTCCAGCACCATGCCGGCCAACGACGTGCCGACGAAATTGGCGATGCCGAAGCCGAGCAGAATCGCCGATAGGCCGCTCACGCCCACGCCGGTGACGTTCTCCAGGAACGGGCGCAGGTAGGTGAAGAAGGCGAAGTGGCCGGTGAACACCAGCGTGCAGGCCAGCATGCCGCGCGCCATGCCGGGCCGCTGCAGCACCTCCACCAGCGTGCGCAGGCTGGTGGTGCCGTTGGGCGGCATGCGCGGCAAGGTGACCAGCTGCCACACCAGCGCGACCGCGCCCAGCACGGTCGCCAGCAGGAACACGTTCCGCCAGCCAATCAGCGCGCCGAAGTAGCTGCCCATCGGCGCCGCGGCGATGGTGGCGAGCGAGACGCCGGCGAAGATCAGCGACAGTGCGCGCGGCACGTGCGCCTCGGGCACCAGCCGCATCGCGGTCGCCGCGGACATGGTCCAGAAACCGCCAATGGCGATGCCCAGCAACACGCGTCCGGCAAGCACCGCGACAAGGTTCGGCGCGAACACCACCAGCAGGTTGGACAGGATCAGCAGCACCGAGAAGGCGACGAGCACCCAGCGCCGATCAATGTTTCGTGTCACGGTCGAGATCAGCAGGCTGGTCACCATCGCCACCACCGCGGTGGCGGTCACCGCCTGGCCGGCCAGGCCCTCGGTCACGCCCAGGCTGGCGGCCATCGGCGTGAGCAGGCTGGCCGGCAGGAATTCCGCCGTGACCAGGCCGAACACACCCAGCGTCAACGACCACACCGCGCCCCAGGCGGGCCGGTCCGGGGCTGCGCCGGGTTCCAAGCTCCGTACGTTCGTGTCCATCAGTCATCCCATCGTATGTTGCGATGCAGCGTAGCGTACGGACGGTCTATGATGTCGGCTCCTTGATTGTTGATCGATCGTCCGGAACGCCATGGACGCACCGCTTTCTCCGTCCATCCCCCACGACCTGGCCAGCGAGCTGCTGCTGGGCATGCGCCTGGTGGGCGTGCAGTACCGGCGCATCGAAGTGGCGCCGCCGTTCGGGCTGGCCTTCGGCGAAGCGCCGGAGCGCGCGCAGTTCCATTTCGTGGCGCGCGGACCGGTGTTCCTGCGCAGCCCGAACGGCGCCATGCATCGCCTGGACACCGGCACCGCCGCGTTGCTGCCGCGCGGTGGCACGCATCAACTGCGGTCGACGCCGGAGCCCGCGCAGCCCTGCCAGGACGTGGCCGCGCTGCGCGGCACCGACCTTTGCCCCACGGTCCACGCCGTCCGGTCCTGCCCGCTCGGCGACGAAGGCGCGCTCATCTTCAGCGGCTGCATGGAGTTCGACCTGGGCGGCATGCAGGCGCTGGTCGGGGTGATGCCCGAAGTCATGCTGGTCGACACCCTGCTGGACCGCTATCCGGAACTGCGCGCGATGCTCGACGCCATGGAGCGCGAATCGCGCGCGCCGCGCGCCGGCTCGGCCGGCATCCTCGCGCGCCTGGCCGACGTGGTCTCCGCCTTCATCGTGCGCGGCTGGGTGGAATGCGGCTGCGGCGAAGCCACCGGCTGGGTGGAGGCACTGCGCGATCCGCGCCTGGGCAAGGTACTGGTGGCGCTGCATCGCGACCCCGGACGCCACTGGACCGTGGCCGAGCTGGCCGCGCAGATGGGCAGCTCGCGCTCGGTCTTCGCCGAACGTTTCCTCGCCGTCACCGGCATGACGCCGCTGCGCTATCTCACGGAGCTGCGCATGCGCCTGGCCGCGCAATGGATCGCGCGCGACCAGGAGCCGATCGAAGCCGTGGCTTACAAGCTGGGCTATGGTTCGCTGGCCGCGTTCAGCCGCGCCTTCAAGCGCGTGGTGGGCCGGCCGCCCGGCGCGGTGCGCGGGCGCGCGGCGGAGTAAGCCGGAGCGCGTTGATCCGCACCGTGACGGAGGTATGCCGCGCGCACCGCGGCGTTTTCACGATGGAAGAGGAGCCGAACGCATGACCCGCACTGCCCTGGCGATCCGCCACGTCGCTTTCGAAGACCTCGGCCTGCTCGCGCCGCTGCTGGCCGAGCGCGGCTACGACGTCCGTTATGCGGAAGCCGGTGTCGATGCCATCGGCGCGGCGGACGTCACCGCGGTCGATCTCCTCGTGGTCCTGGGCGGGCCCATCGGTGTCTACGAGAGAGAGCGCTATCCCTTCCTGGTCGAGGAACAGGCCGCCATCGCCGCGCGGCTAGCAGCACGCCGGCCCACGCTGGGCATCTGCCTGGGCGCGCAACTGATGGCGCAGGCGCTCGGCGCCGAGGTGGCGCCGACCGGCCGGGCGGAGATCGGCTTCGGCCCGCTGTCGCTCACTGACGACGGGCGTGCGTCCGTACTCCAGGCGATTGGCGATGTGCCGGTGCTGCACTGGCATGGCGATCAGTTCGCGATTCCCGCCGGCGCGCAACGCCTGGCGCAGACGCCGGGCTTTCCCAACCAAGCCTTTGCCCTCGGACGCCACGCGCTCGGCCTGCAGTTCCATCTGGAAGTGGAAGCGCCGCGGCTGGAGCGCTGGCTGATCGGCCATGCGCACGAGTTGGCGGCGCATCGTATCGATCCCGCCACCATCCGCCGGGATGCCGCATTACATGGCGACGCGTTGACCCGCGCCGCGCGCGCGGTTTTCGAAGCGTGGCTGGATGGCTGCGAGGCCGGCGAGTGACGATTTCCGCCAGAGCGCTTGATGATTTCGCCCACCGCCGGTGGGCTTCGACGGACACGGCACCACCCGCCGTGCATACTCCGCCCTTTCAATGACTGCACCGGCGCGAGGCCATACAGGCCGCGCCAGCTCCGACGGAGGGACGAGGGATGAAACGCAAAGCCGGCAACGCACTGCGGTGCGCGATCGTGTTCGGACTGGCCACCTGGATGGGCACAGCGCTGGCCCAGCAGGCGCCGGCGGCGCATCCATGGAGCGATGCGAAGCTCTCGCCCGACAAGCGCGCCGATCTGCTGCTGGCGCAGCTCACGCAGGACGAGAAGTTCCACCTCATCCGCAGCTACTACGCCGGCCCGCGCAAGCCGGAAGACAAGCCGGTGCCGCCGGGCTACATCGGTTCGGCCGGCTACATCCCGGCGCTCGATCGCGTCGGCATTCCCGCCATCCAGGAAAGCGACGCCGGCCTGGGCGTGGCCACCTCCGACCGCATGCGCCCCGGCGACTACGCCACGCCGCTGCCGGCCGGGCCCGTCACCGCGGCGAGCTGGGACCCGAAAATCGCCTTCCGCGGCGGCGCCATGATCGGCGGCGAGGCGCATGCGAAAGGCTTCAACGTGCTGCTGGCCGGCGGCATCAACCTGATGCGCGAACCGCGCAACGGCCGCAACTTCGAATACGCCGGCGAAGACCCGCTGCTGGCCGGCACCATCGTCGGCGAAGCCATCCGCGGCATCGAAAGCCAGCACGTCGTCTCCACCATCAAGCACTACGCGCTCAACGACCAGGAAACCGGCCGCACCACCATCAGCGCACAGATCGGCGAGCAGGCCATGCGCGAATCCGATCTGCTGGCCTTCGAGCTGGCGATCGAGCGCGGCAAGCCTGGCTCGGTGATGTGCTCGTACAACAAGATCAATGGCGACTGGGCCTGCGAGAACGACTACCTGCTCAACCAGGTGCTCAAGCGCGACTGGAAGTATCCCGGCTTCGTGATGTCCGACTGGGGCGGCGTACACAGCGCGGCGAAAGCGGTGAACGCAGGGCTGGACCAGGAATCGGCCGGCGAGATCTTCGACAAGGAGATCTACTTCGATGCGCCGCTGAAGACCGCGCTCGCCAAGGGCGAGGTGAAGCAGGCGCGCATCGACGACATGGTCAAGCGCATCCTGCGCAGTTTCTTTGCCGCGGGCGTGTTCGAGCATCCGGCAAAGAAGGCGCCGATTGACGAGAAAGCCAACCTCGCCGTGGCGCGCGAAACGCTGGAAGCCGGTGCGGTGCTTCTGCGCAACGAGAACGGCCTGTTGCCGCTCGATGCGACGAAGCTCGAATCCATCGCGGTGATCGGCGCGCACGCGGATAAGGGCGTGCTGGCCGGCGGCGGTTCCTCGCTCGTCAGTGCAAAGGGCGGCAACGCCGTGCCGGGCCTGAAGCCGACCGATTGGCCGGGCCCGATCATGTATCACCCCTATGCGCCGCTGAAGGCATTGCAGGCGATGGCGCCCAAGGCGAACGTGCAGTTCGCCAGCGGCGATGACGTCGCCGCCGCCGCGGCGCTCGCGGCGAAGTCGAAGGTCGCCGTGGTGTTCGTGCAGAAGTGGGCCGGTGAAGCGTTCGACGCGCCGGACTTGTCACTGCCGGATGGCCAGGACGCACTCGTCGCCGCGGTAGCCAAAGCCAATCCGCACACCATCGTCGTGCTGGAGAACGGCAGCCCCGTCGCCATGCCCTGGCTCAATCAGGTGGGCGCCGTGCTGGAAGTCTGGTACCCCGGCGGCGACGCCGGCACGGGCATCGCCAACCTCCTCTCCGGCAAGGTCAACCCTTCCGGCCGCCTGCCCATCAGCTGGCCGCGCGACGTCGCGCAACTCCCGCGCCCCGACCTCCCCGCCGCCGCGGGCGGCACGCCGCCGGACACGGTGGACTATGCGATCGAAGGCGCGAATGTCGGCTATCGCTGGTACCAGATGAAAGGCATCCAGCCGCTGTTCCCCTTCGGCTACGGCCTCTCGTACACCACCTTCGAGCACGGCCCGCTCAAGGTCGACGCGAAGGGCGACAAGGTGACGGCCACGGTAACCGTGGCCAACACCGGCAAGCGCGCCGGCGCGGATGTGGCACAGGTGTATGTGCAGGTGCCGGGCGCGAAGGCGAAGCGTCTCGCGGGTTTCGCGAAGGTGTTCCTCAAGCCGGGTGAGAAGCGGGAGGTGAGCATTCCGTTGGAGCGGAAGTTGTTGGCGGACTTCGACGTGGCGAAGCGTGGGTGGGTGGTGCGTGGGGGCGAGTACGTGGTGGTCGAGGGTTCGTCGTCGGAGACGGTTGGGGCGCCGATCAACGTGACGCTTTCGGCCTCCACGCTTTAACGCCTGCCAGGGACAAGGCAGGGCCCACAGTTACCCTGACCTCGTCCTTGATATGGTCAAGTAGGTCGCTATGGCCGTTAATACGGATCGCATGTCTATAGCGTGCTGGTCCCGGTAACACACCGGAGCATATGAGTCCGCGCGCCGCTGCCGTGGATGCTGTTGGATATGGCGAACCACTTTATGTTGCTCGTGGGGCTCCATGTGGATACGCCGGCCGCATTGGCAAAATCGCCATCACGATTATAGAAGGCAAGGCAAGCTCTTCTTCGGACGTCAAAGAATCTTACGTCTAGCTGTCAGTTACCCGTTGCTCATAACAAGCCGACTTATCGGATCAATGAGTTAGTCGTGCGAAAGCGCAACATTCGCAAGATGCTTGTGCAAGATATTTTGTTCTGCTACTTGTCTTCACGCCGCCGTTCTATTTTCTGGCGGCGAGAAGGCATGAGATGGGGGTAAGGGGCCATCTCTACGACTTCGCGCGTGCGGGGGCACGACTTTCAAACCGGGGGAATTATGGCTTGTCGTCAGCGGCGCGTTTCGCGCCATGGATGGATTGCGGTCGCGCTTTTGCTTCTGTCGACGGGCCTCGCTGCCCAGCAAAATATTTCTCCAGAGTTGGAGTACAAGAAGCTCCTCAAGATTGATGAGGACATCCAACCTCTCGGCGAAAACCCTTTTGGCGAGAACATTGGCCTGTACAACGGGAGCCTGTCGTTTTCGCAGACAGATATCAGCCTTTCCGGTACCGGCCCGCTGTTGCAGTTGACGCGGTCGTTCCGTATCACGGGCAAGGACGACACCGATGGCTTTGCCAACTGGGCCTTCGCTGACTGGGAGCTCGACCTTCCTCGTATCACCACTATCGCTGCGACTCAGCAGAACGTGCAGGACTGGATGGTCGATGGTCCTTCGCCATTGGCAATCTGCACGCACATCGGGATCCCGCCGGTCGTAATGAAGCCCGGAGGTATCACCAGTCGCCAGAACTGGGGCGCCGATGAATGGTGGCATGGCTATCAGCTGGTGATGCCCGGAGGTGATTCACAGGACATTCTTGGGCGCTCTCAAGGGAACTACGCCTACGCACCGCAAATGCCCGGGCAGGTGTTTCCCGCGCTCACCAAGAAGCACTGGATGATCGGTTGCCTGCCGCAGGCGGCCAACGATTCCACGCGTGAGGCGTTCTTCGCGCTTGCGCCGGATGGCACGAAATACACGTTCGACTATTTCGGCTACAGCCAAGCGCCAATCATCACTAAGCCGATACCGCTATCCGACGGCGAAACGGACGACCTGTACCGCGAATACGCAGCCCTGCTGGTGACCAAGATCGAGGACCGCTTTGGCAACTGGCTGCACTACAACTATACCGGGGGGAATCTCACGAGTATCACCGCCAGTGATGGACGCGAAATCTCGTTGCAGTACAACAGCAACGGCACGATCGCTAGCGTTACCGCGCAGCCTTCCAGCGGCACCCCGCGGACATGGACATACAGCTACGGTACTTTTCCTGCGACAGGGCAGCCCACCCTAACCCGAGTGACTCAGCCTGATCAGAGCGAGTGGGGTTTTGCCATGGCAAACCTCAAGTATCAGCCTGATTTGACGCCGAACATTCTTGGTGATTGCAACAGCCCGGGTGTGGTTGCTCCAAGTTCCTGGTCCGGCAGCATCACGCATCCCTCCGGCCTCACAGGCACCTTCACCGTGACAGCGATCAAGCATGGTCGCTCGCACGCGCCGAAGTCCTGCTGGGGTGGAGACTATGAGACCGGCTATGCACTCGTTCCACGTGCCTGGTACTCGTACACGATCACCAACAAGATATTCAGCGGCGCAGGCCTACCCGCCTCGCAAAGCTGGAATTACAGCTACTCGCCAGCCAATGACAGCTGGGATAACGATTGTGTCAATGGTTGCCCGTCGACTGTCTGGACCGATGTAGTCAATCCGGACGGCAGAGCCACGCGTTATACCTTTAGCAATTGGTTCGACATCAGCGAAGGCCGGATGCTGCGCACCGATATGTATGTCGGGAACACGAGCAGCGCAATCGCGCGATCGGAGATCACCCAATACGCCAGTGAGTCGAATGGTCCGTGGCCAAGCTGGTTCGGAACCAGCTGGCAGGGTCAGCGCATCAATGAGGCAATTACCTCTCAGGTGGCGCCACTGCAACAGAAGGACATCCAACAGGACGGAGATACTTATACGTGGCTGGCCGAATCATTCAATGAGTTCGCACAAGTCACCAAGACCAAGCGGTACAACAGCTTCAGTCAGGATCCGGTCGAGGAACAGACGGCCTACCTCAATGATCTGCCGCATTGGGTGCTTGGCCTGCCCACACAAGTGGACAACATTTACAAAGGCCAGACCGAGACGATCGATAAGTATGTATACGATCTGAGCAACGTCACGCTGTCACAACGCTATCGCTTCGGCCAGCCGGTAATGAGCTATACGTTCAACGCTCAGGGCCAATTGGCGAGCTTCACCGACGGCAATACCCACACTACTACGCTGGGCAACTACAAGCGCGGTATTCCGCAGCTGATCGGGTATCCAGATAGCACCACGCAAAGTCTGGTGGTGGATGACTTCGGTCAGATTACGAGCATCACGGATCAGGCTGGCGCAACGACCAGCTATACCTATGACCCGGTAGGCCGGATCAAGCGCATCTACTATCCATTGGGCGACGAGGTGGCGTGGTACCCCAAGACGTTCGACTATGCGTTCGTCGGCGCAGCCGAACAAGGGGTGCCGGCCAACCATTGGCGGCGCGTGACGACTAAGGGCAACGCCGTCACCACGACCTACTTCGATGCGATGTTGCGCCCGGTACTGAGCACGACTTCCATTAGCGGTACCAGCACCGCGATCAGTGCGCGCACCGATTACGACTGGAAAGGCCAGAAGACATTCGTGTCCTATCCGGTCAACGGCGCGCCGGACCGCAGTGCGATCACCGCTGGCACCACCAGTTTCTACGACACGCTCGGCCGTCTTACCCAGACCCAGCAGACCTCGGAACTGGGCACGCTGACCGCTACTACAACATACCTATCGGGGGCCCGCCGGCAGGTTACCGATCCGAAGAACTACGTCACCACGACCAGCTACCAGGTCTTCGACCAGCCCACCTATGACGCTGTAATCCAAGTGCAGGCGCCGGAGGGCATCAACCAGACCATTATCCGCGACCAGTATGGCAACCCCACGCAGATTCATCAGTGGGGTACGGCCAACGGTTTAAGCGGTGATGTCACCAAGACGCTGGTCTACGACAGCTATCACCGTCTGTGCCGCACCAGTGAGCCGGAAAGTGGCAGTGAAGTGACGGCCTACGACAACGCCAACAACGTTGCCTGGACCGCTTCGGGCATGGCGATTACCGGCACTGATTGCGGGTACGGGCAAGTGCCTACTGCGGCGCAGACCACGCGCAGCTACGATCCCATGAATCGCGTGCTGACCTTGGCGCCGCCGGCAGGGACGCAGAGCACGACCTATTCCTACGATCCGCTGGGCAACGTCCATACCGCCAGCTCGGGCGTGACTTTCTGGACCGGCTTCCGCAACAAGCTCGGGCAGCTCACGGGCGAATCGCTGCAGGTCGATGGCCAGGACCTGTGGCGCATGGGTTATGCCCATGATGCCTACGGCTCGGTCAGCACCATCCAGTACCCGGATGGCGAAGCAGTGAGCTACGCACCGGATGCTTTGGGCCGTGCGACCCAGGTGGGCGGTTATGCCACCGGCGTGAGCTATTACCCGGACGGCGAAGTCGCCTCCTTCACGTTCGGCAACGGCGACTCGTATGCCGTACAGAAGAATGCCCGTCAGCTGTTGAGCAACTTCACCTACGGCAACGGCGGCGCGCTGAAGCTCAGCGAAGACTACGCCTACGACGCCAACGGCAACATCACGTCCATCACCGACCTGGCCGCCGGTACCCGCACGAAGACCTTCGGCTACGACACGCTCAACCGTCTGACCAACGCCCAGGCCAGCAACCTGTGGGGCACGGAGAGCTATGGCTACGACCCGATCAACAACATTCGCAGCCGGGTCAGCGGCGGCCAGATGTTCACCTACAACTACGACGCCACCAATCGCCTGACCAGCATTACCCAGGGCGCTAATGCCGTCGTCACGCTGGGCTACGACAACCGTGGCAACGTCAACAGCCGCAATGGCACGACGATGAACTTCGACCAGAAGAACCAGCTCACCGATATCCCCGGTTACGACAGCTACCAGTACGACGCGGCGGGACGCCGCGTGATCAAGACGCCGGCTAACGGGGCGGGAGCGACGTACTACTTCTACACCCAGGCGGGCCAGCTGGTGTACGCCTTCGACGCCAGCGCGTCCAAGGCCACCAACTACATCTACCTGGGCAAGAAGCTGATCGCGCGCAACGAGTCGCTCAAGCTCGGCAACCCCGCGAGCATCACCTTCAGCGCCAACGCCAGTGGCGGCAACTACACGGTCAACTGGACGG
This sequence comes from Dyella sp. BiH032, assembly GCF_031954525.1. NCBI lineage: Bacteria > Pseudomonadati > Pseudomonadota > Gammaproteobacteria > Lysobacterales > Rhodanobacteraceae > Dyella > Dyella sp. BiH032. The sequence goes on along the minus strand of NZ_CP134867.1, from coordinate 164,594 downwards.
CCGTGCCGGGCGCCACCAGCTACAACCTGCAGATAAGCGCCGACAACGGGGCGAGTTGGAACGTGGCCGGCAGTGGCACGTTGACTGGTACCAGCCTGGCAGTGTTGAACCAGGAGGGTGGAGATTACCTTTACAGAGTGCAGGCCTGTGCCGCTTCCGGCTGCGTCAGTGGCTGGACGGTCTCCGCCACCTTGGGTGTGACGCCGGCAACGCCGACGATCATGGTGCCCGGCGGCATCGTCAACGGCAACTACACTGTGAGCTGGACCGCGCCCATGTCGGCTACCAGCTACGACGTCCAGGAAGCGCTGAACGGTGGCGCATGGGTGACCATCGCCGCTGATACCACGGCGCTGTCCATCAGTCGTCCAGGCACCGCGAGCGGCAACTACACCTATCAGGTGCAGGCCAAGAACAGTCATGGCACACGTGGCTTCGTGACTTCATCGGTCGTGAAAGTGGACACCACGTACGGTGTGGTTCCCCCCGCACCGACCAGCCTCGCGGTGCCGGCGGCCAGCGCCGATGGCAACGCCGCGCTGAGTTGGGCTTCAGTGAGCCAGATTACCCATTATGTGGTCCAGCAGAGCAGCGACGGCGGCAGCAACTGGTCGAACGTGTATGACGGCACCGCAACCACCGCTGCCCTGAGCGGCCTTGCCAATGGCAGCTATCTGTACCGGGTGGAAGCCTGCAATGCCTACAACTGCAGCGCCTGGAAAGCCGGCAGCAATGCCCTCGTGGTTACTCATCCACCCACGGGCATACCAACCTTGTCCGTGCCAAGCAACAGTACCAGCGGCAGCTACGCGGTTAGCTGGACCGCGGTGAGTACGGCGACCAGCTATACATTGCAGGAAAGCACCAATGGGGGTGGCACCTGGAGCACGGCGCAGTCCAATGGTGGCACCAGCTGGTCGACCAGCGGCCGCGGCAACGGCAGTTACAGCTACCGCGTGCAGGCCTGCAATGTCGGTGGTTGCGGTGGATGGAGCAGCACGGGCACGACCACGGTGCTTCTGCCGCCGCCCATGCCTGCGAGCATCAGCGTGCCGGCCACCAGCAATGGCCCGGTCGCGATCAGTTGGGCGGCTAGCAGCACGGCTACCAGCTACAACTTGGCGCAGAGCTTCAACGGCGGCGGGTTGACCGGTGTATACAGCGGTGCGGCGACGAGCGTTTCGACGACCGAGAGCGCCACGGGCAGCGTGGTCTTCTATGTGCAGGCATGCAATGCCAGTGGTTGCAGCGGTTACAAGACTAGCAGCGCAGTGACCGTAACTATTCCGCCAAGCAGTGCGCCTGGCATTAGCGCGCCTTCCAGCAATAATTCGGGCAGCTACACGGTGAGCTGGTCGGGCGTGGGCGGTGCGACGTACTACAACTTGCAGGAGCAGTTGAACGGCGGCGGGTGGACGCTGGTACAGGCCAATGGTTCGACCAGCTGGGGTGCGTCAGGCAAAGGCACCGCGACGTATGGGTACCGCGTGCAGGCGTGTAACGCAGGTGGATGTGGGCCTTGGAGTGGCACGGCAAATGTGGTGGTCACACGCATTCCCGCTACCCCCACAGCTCCCGATTACAGCCTAAGCGGCGGTGGGGCCAAGCACTATGTGTACTTGAACTGGTCGACCGTGGCGGGTGCTACCAGCTACGACCTGGAAGAAACCAACTCAAACGACGGTACTTTCATCGTCTATACGGGGCCAAACACTACATTCAGTGAACTTACGGATATCACTGGAGACACCATCCAGTACCGGGTGCGTGCTTGTAATAGCGCGGGTTGTTCGCCGTGGAGTGGGTATAGGACGGTGTCGCTATGATAGGCGGCCTGATTTCAACCCGTGATCTGGACGGAACTATGCTGGCCAGAATACTGAAGGGCTTATGCATCGTCTTATTGATGCTGCTTCCGTGTCTTACAGCACAGGCAGGCAAGGTAACGTACGTTTATACCGATCCGCAGGGAACGTCGTTGGCTGAGGCAGATGGTAGCGGAACTATCATCGCTACATTCGATTACAAGCCTTACGGGACACAGTCATCCGGATCTCTGGTTGCTGGGCCTGGCTATGCCGGTCACGTGAACGAACCGGAGATCGGACTTGTTTATATGCAAGAACGATACTATGACCCTGCATTAGGGCGCTTTTTAAGCGTCGATTCTCTGGGGTTTGTCGATAATTTCAATCGTTTTTCCTATGCTGGAAATAACCCTATAAAAAATTTCGATCCGGACGGCGCTGATTGTGCAGGTAATGGGGATAGCGGAGACGATTGCCATGATGGCGGTAAGAGCGATCAGCAGCCACCGCCACTTCCGTCGCCTCAGAATCAAAGCCAGCCAGCAGGGGCTATTACATTGGCTCCGGTAATTGTCGGTACCAATTCGACCGTAACTCCCATTATTGTTAGAGGAGCATGGATGACCGTCGGTCGTGCATTAGCGGCTGCCGGCCCTTATGCTCTTGCCGTGACGCTGTATGTCGCAGATGCAAACTCTGTACACGACTCTATTTATGGCAGGCAAGGATGCTATGGGGCGGTCTACTGTGGAGGGCCAATCGTAGTAAGCTCCAAGCCGTTAAAAATACCGGTACCCAAGTTGAGCGGCAAAGAAGGGTCAAAAGACGCTCCGAGCTGGGCAAAAGGTCAGCGTCCTTATGTCGGTGAAAGTGGCAAGGAATTTGCCGACCGCCTATTCGGAGATAGGTATGGAAGGCCGCCGTCGGCGTCAGACAAAGGTGCTGGTGGCGAATGGTCTCAGATTAAAAAGTGGGGAGATAGAAGTTTTAAGGACCCATGAGGCTGGATAATGAAAAAAGTATATATACTCGAACATAGTCGTGAAAATGCAGATGGCGAGGATGAGTATAAAGTTATAGGAGCGTACGAGACTATGGCAGATGCAGAGGATGCCAAGTCTAGGGCGGTGCTGAGGCCGGGCTTCAAGGATTATCCGGATGATTTCAATATTGTTGAATACGTCTTGGGTCAAGATCACTGGGTAGACGGATTTTTTGTTTGGACTCCAGATTCGGAGTAAATTTCCGCTTTATGACTATCGTCACCGACAGAGGCGTGGTGGTCTCAGGCTGACGGCTTTCGAACTGAATTGGCCAGAGCCGGCTGCGTTCGCTCGGGCGGCCAGGAGGCGTGCCACGCGCATTTGAGCAAGTGGTGTCTCGATTCATTAGCGTCGTACAACGGATGCGCCAGGCGGCGAGTCGATAGCGTAGGTTTGAGGTAGCCGTAGGCGAATCGCAAGGCATCGTTGTGATTCGTCGGTACCTATCCCGACCTACGTTTCGCCGCGCCTTCCTGGCACGGCGGAACACCGAACGCATCAGAACGAATACTTCGCCGTCAGCAACGTCGTCATGCCCGAATCCACCACGTCGGAGATCGCCAGGCTGTTGCGGCCCACGTGCGACCAGTACGTGTAATTCTTCGTCAGGTTGGAGATCGACAAGTCGACCTGGAAGCCGTGCGGGAAGGCGTAGCCGGCGTGCAGGTCCACGCGCGTCACTGGGCGGATCCACAGGTTGTCCCACGCGGCGTTCTGGCCGAAGTAGTCGTAGGTGGAGACGTACGAGCCGGCGTAGTGGTAGCTGAGGTTCACCGAGAAGCCGTTCTTTTCGTAGAACAGTTCCGCATTGCCCATCAACTCCGGCGCGTTCTGGATGCGCTGGTGGCGGAAGCCGTCCATGCCGAGGTCCACGCTCGTCCACTGGCGCGTGGCATTGAGGCCCACGCCGAAGCCGTCGAACGGCGCAGGCATGTCCTGGAATTTCTGCCGCACGGCGGCTTCCACGCCATACACCTTGCCGTCGCCGCCGTTCTGCGGACGCACGTACTGGATCGAGCCTGCGTCGGCGGTGCCCGCGTTGACCGGGTTGCTGCCGGATTCGTAGATGTAGTTGGAGAGCTTCTTGTAGAACAGCGCCGCCATCGCGTGGCCGCCGTGCTGGTTGCTCCACTCGCCGGAAAGGTCGAGGTTGAGCGACTTAATCGGCTTGAGGTTGGGGTTGCCTTCGGTGATCGTGGTCAGGCCATCGGCCGACATGCTCACCTGCGAGCCGCCGCCGAGCTGCACGAAGGCCGGACGGGTGTAGCTGCTCCAGATCGAGCCGCGGTACACCGCGTTGTCGCCGTCGCGGTGGTTGACGAAGAGACTGGGCAGCGGTTCGTCGTAATGGGTGTAGTTGCGCGCGAAGTAGCCCACCTGTTCCTTGCCGGCGGCATCGCGCGGCGTCACCCAGAAGGTGTTGCGGATGTCGGTGTGCTCGAAGCGCAGGCCAGGGATCACTTCCAGGTCGCCCCACTTGAAGTTGGCCATGGCGTAGGCAGCGCTCACCGTCTCGCGGGCGCGCTGGGTGTTGCAGTTCCAGTTGTTGATGTACAGGTCGCTGCAGGTGTCCAGATTGCCGTCGGTGACGTGCGAGGCGATCAGGCGCTTGAGCGCGCCCTGGTCGATGGTGGGCACGTTGTAGTCGTAGACGCCGGGGAATACCGACGAGTAGCCGCCGTCGATCAGGCCCAGCGAGCCGAAGCTGCGGCCGTCGGTGAACTTGGCCGTGGTCCAGTCGCGGTTGGTGAACTCGCGGTGGGCGTCGCTGTACTTCACGCCCATCTGCACCGAGCGTAGCGGGCCGCCGTCGTCGAAGTCGTAGCGGGCATCGAACTTCAGGCCGCCCTTTTCCTGGCCGCTGTACGACTTGGTCAACTGGCCCGCGCGGCGCGCGTACATCGTGGCGACGCTGTTGAGCTGCGCGTTCATCGCCGGTGTCAGCATCGGGTAGGGCAGGTTGTCGGCGCCGTAACTCATGACCGTGCTGGCGCCGTAAGGAAAGTTGGCGGAGCTGTACTGGTCGTTGCGCGCGGAGATCTCGACGTGGTCCGGACGGTCGTTGTCGCCAAAGCTGTAGAACAGGCTGGGCGACAGGGTCCAGCCACCGAGCGTCTTGTCGCCGCCGACCTGGAAGGTGGCCAGGTCGGCCTTCTCCGGGTTGGTCTCGTACCAGAAACGGGTGGCAATGCGGCCGATCATCGGCTCGTAGAAGCCGGTGCTGCCCACCGGTATGTATTTGACGTTCGCCGGGATGATCTGCAGGTAGGTGGTGTTCTGCGCTGTCTTGGCGTAGCCGTAGGTGGCACGCGCGTAGGCGGTAAGGGTGTCATCCACCTTCCAGTCCAGCGAGACGTTGCCGCCGTAGCGCTTGGTGTCGCCGGACGAGGTGCCGATGTTCATGCCGGTGCTGAGCAGGTTGCGTACGGGGTCGAAGCCAGGTGCGTTGTCGCCGGAGGCGGTGGTGCGGGCGAACTCCCACGCACCGTCGTTCAGTGCGGACGAGGCGGCGGCCGCTTCGCTGTTCACGTAGTTGCGCTTGTCATAATACGCGCTCGCGTAGATACCGAACTGCTTTTCCTGGCCGAACTTGGTCTGGAACTCGCCGGCCAGGCCGCCGCCCAGGCCGTTGTCGCCGTAGTCGCGCGCGCGGCTTTCCATGCGGCCGCTGGCGGTGATGCTGCCGCTCATCGGCGCGCTGAAGTCGAAGGCGGTGGGCGTGCGGAAATCGATGGTGCCGCCGATCGCGTCGCCGTCCATGTCAGCGGTAGAGGTCTTGTTGAGCACGATGGTCTGCAGGCCGGAGGGAGGCAGCAAGCTCAGCTGCACGCCGCGGCTGTAGGCCATGCCCTGCGCCACGTTCACGCCGTTGATCAGGTTGACGTTGTATTCGGCGTTGAGGCCGCGCACCGAGGTGAACATGCCTTCGCCGCGCGAGGCGCCGTCGATGCCGCCGAAATACGACTGCCCGGTGTTGAACACGTTGACGCCAGGCAACAGGCCCAGTGCCTCGGCCACGTTGTGTACGGCGGTGTACTTCAGATCATCCGCCGACAACACGTTGACCGTGTTGACCGCGTCCATCTGCAGTTGGCTGGCGTCGTAGCGGTTGGCGGCCACGGTGATCTTGGTCAGCGTGGTGGCAGCCGCTGGCGTGGCGGTACCGTCCTGCGCCGCCTGGGCGGGCGCAGCAGGAACGTCGCCGGCGAAGGCCGTGCCGGCCAGGGCGAGACTGCCGATGGCCGCCGCGATGGCACGGGCCAGGGGATGTAGGGAACGCATGTGGTGCAACTCCGGGATGGCTCGGTGGGGATGTCGTTCGGCCATGGGAAAGGCCGAGGGAGCCGGCGAAGCTAGCGAGCGCGCGTGAAAATTCCATGGCGCTTCGATGAAAAACCCACACGAAGCTGACGCGTCCAGACGTCTAAATGAAATAGTCGAGCGTCACACGCGTGACATGTGCGGAGCCAAAAATACCCTGGAAAGATCGATCTAAATGAAATCGCCTGCTTCGCGACGTCACGCGACCCTGGCGTTCGCCTCGATGTCGCCGTCGGCGACGACGCGATTGCGTCCGCTGCGCTTGGCGCGGTACAGCGCCGCGTCCGCGTCGCGGCACAGGCGCTGCAAGCTGTAGCCGGAAGCGGCCGTCGAGGCGACGCCGATGCTGGCCGACAACGGGACGGTGCAATCGGCGTCCATGACGGGCGTCGATTCGATCGCCTGCCGCAGGCGTTCGGCGACGAGTGCGCCCTGCTCGCGCGTGCGGTCGAGCAGCAGGATGCCGAACTCCTCGCCGCCAAGCCGGCCGAACAGGTCGCTCGGCCGCAGCAGCTGCTTGCATACCGACACCGTGCGTTTCAGCGCGGCGTCGCCCATCGCGTGACCGTGGGTGTCGTTGATCTGCTTGAAATGGTCCAGGTCGATGGAAATCAGGCAGGCCGTGCCTTGCTTTCGTTCCATCAACCGTAGCGCGCGTTCGGCCTCGCCGATGAAATGCTGGTGGTTGGAGGTGCCGGTAAGGCCGTCGATGCACGACAGCCTCTTGAAGCGCAGCTGCGACCGCTTGATGCGGAACAGCCACAGTGCGATCGACACAATCACCAGCAGTAGCATGGCGATATAAAGCCGGCCGGCCTCGACGGCCTTGGTATTCAAAGCCTGCTGCAATCGCAGGATGCGGTTTTGCTTGCTGAGCGCCTCGGTTTCGAGCCGCTGCACGTGCAGGTGCTGCTGGGCCATTTCGTACGCTAGCGTGCGCGCGCTGACGTCGTTGAGGTAACCCTTGTCCTGTGCGGCGTACTGTTCGTGGTAGGCCAGCGCGGCTGCGCTGTGGCCTTGCCGTTTTTCAATCTGGTACAGCACTTCGTAGGCGACCATCAGCCATTCGCTGATCTCGCCGGGATGGCCCATGGCGAGAGCGGCGAGCGCGGCTTTGCGTGCTTCGCTGTCGTTGCCGAGCATGGCGTGGGCCTGCGCGCGCTCGGTCTGCGCCGACAGCATGTGCTGGTAGTAGCGATTCAACCGGATGCTCGGCGCGATCTGGTCGAGCAGGGCCATGGCCTTGGCGGGCTGGTGCTCGTCGAGATAGAGGCTGCCGAGCACGAGCCGGATGCTGTTGGTGGCGACCGCCTGCCGCGCCTCGGTGCAGGCGTCGATGCCCTGCCGCAGTTCCGGACTGGAGGAGGTCAGGCGCTTGCCGTTGTAGAGCGCGGCGATCTGCAGGTTCAGCGGCAGGCAGCGGTTGTCGCCGGGCGGGATGGTGTCGTCCATCATGCGCGCGTACTTGATGGCGAGGTCCGTCTGGCCCGCATAGTCCAGCACCTGGGAGAGATTCATCAGCACTGAGTAGCGGGTCGCGGCGTCCTTGATGCGCGGCAGTTCGCCGGTCAGCTGGTTGGCCAGCGCGAAGGCTTCTTCGTAGCGCTGATTGAGCCCCAGGTTCATGAGGAGCAGCGAGGACGCGCGGAGCGTCAGGATGTCGTCCCCGGAATGGCCAATCACCTCTCGCAGCAGCTTCTCCGAGCGCACGTAGTCGCCCTGGAACATGACTTCCCAGGCGTCCAGGTAGCGCAGGTGCCAGGATTCGCGCGGCGACAGTGTCGGCGCTTCATGCTGGATCTGCCTGAGCATTTCGACGAAGCGCGGATGGTCTTTCCGCTGCAGGCCTTCGGCCTGAGCGAGAAACGCCGCCGGGTCGGCGATGACCGCAGCGGCGTTTCCGGATAGCGCGAGCGCGCCCACGGCAAGGCCTATCCGTACAGGCCATGACCGCAAGCGCTTCGCCGGTTCGGTCATGTCGGAGGCCGAATCCGATTACAGCGCTTGCTCGTCGGGAATCGTGGGAACGTCCTCTTCCTCGGGCTCTTCCTCGGCCGGGAACTGGGTCGATTGCGGCGGCGGTTCGACTTCGCGTCCCAGCTCCACTTTCAGCGGCGACCGGTCGCCGTTCGAGGCGGCGGCCTTCAAGGCATCCGAAGCCTCTGACGCTTCTAGTTTCCTGGCCAGCTCATCGCCGGGCAGATGGCGCAGCGAAGCGTCGCTTCCGATCGCCTCGAGCAGATCAATGGTGTCCATCGTATTTCCCCCTGTTTCGATATGGCACTACTTGGTTGGCGCATGCCGGCTACGCTGCCGCCGGCATGGTCCTGGCTGTCCGCGGCGCCGATGAATGGCTGTGCCGCGCCGGCCGGTCACACTGGGCCGTGGGCCCGGAAAAGCTTGTCGCCTTGGCGTTTCGGCTTCATGCCAGGGCGCTTTCCTTGTCCAGCGCTTCGAGTCGTTGCCGCATGGCCGTGTTGAGCTTCAGCGGCTGCGCCGGCGGCAGCAGCACGGTCTCTTCGGCGGTCAGCGGCGCGTCGGCCAGTTCGCCGAGCGTGAGGCGGCGGATGCGTGGCTTCTCGATCGGCAACGTCGCGCCGCGATAAACGATGACTTCGTGGTCGAGCGGATAGTCGCGGCTCAGGAGTTCCACCAGCAGCGCGCGGTACTTCGGGCCCGCGTCGAAGCGGCCCAGCGAGCGGTTGCCGACGATGCCGACCTGCCACAGGACGACGTAGCCTGCGGTGTCGATCCTGCGCTCGTAGAACAGCAGCTGGCTCGCCTCGAAGTGCTGGCACCCGAAGCTGCCCGGGTCGATCCCCAGGTCCGCATAGAGGCAGTCCTCCGCGGAAATGCCTGGTTCCATGTGCGCATCGAAGCCTTCCGCGCGCGCCACCTCGATCGCCTTGTGCGGCGACCACGCGAAGATGCCCGGGTGTCCGTAGAAGACGCCGCACACGCGCTTGCCGGCGCGCACCTCGGCCATCATCAGCTCGACCCATTCCCGGTAGGTCTTCATGCGCGACTTGCCCTCGCGGTAGTAGGGCTGAAGGCTGCGCACGTCCGGATGCATGCGCTGCAGCCAGAGCTCGACCACGCCGTCCGAGAGGCCCGCGAACACTACGTCCGCCTGCTGGATATGGCTGCGCGCCAGCGGCGTGAGGTGCGAGCCCAGGGTCATGCCCAGGCCGACGCACGCCAGGCTGCCGCGGCGCGGTTCGTCCGCCGACCGTGAAGAAGAGGTGTTCATCGCGTGATAGTAGGGCAGTTTTTGTGACGCAGGCATAGGAAATCTGGCCGACGATAAGGCCGGGGCCCTTCTGATGCCTTACGCCAGCATTGCACCAATCCAAGGCATTGCCCATGATGGTGCAATGGACACGGCATCCTGGCGCGCCTTGGCGGAACAGATGTCGACCGGGCTGGCCCTGGTCGACGGGGAGCTGCGCGTCACCTGGATCAATCCGGCGCTAGCCGAATGGCTGGACGCGGGTCCGCGCAGCGCGGTCGGGCAGCCGCTGCAGTTGCTGCTGCAGGAACCGGATTGGCTGGCGCAGGCCGGGCGCGCTCTGCGGGAGGCGGAAGTCGTGCAGTGGCGCGGGGTGATCCTGCGGACGGTGCGCGGCCGCGAATGGACGGCCGACGTGGCATTGCAACCCGTGGACGGCGGCCTGTTGCTGGAAGTGCACGTGCTGGCTCAGCCGGTCGGCGGCGCATCGCCGTTGTCGGCCACGCTGCGCGGTTTTGCGCACGAGATGAAGAATCCGCTGGCGGGCTTGCGCGGCGCCGCGCAGCTGCTGCAGCGCCGCGTGGGCGACGGCGATCTGGAAGCGCTGGCCGGCTTGGTGATCGCCGAGGCGGACCGGCTCGCCTCGCTCGCCAACCGGTTGTTGCATCACGGCGGCGCGCCGCGACTGGGGCCGGTCAACATCCACGAGCAGCTGGAATGGCTGTGCGGCCTGCTGCAGGCGGAGCCCGAGCCGCCGCAGCTGCGCCACGACTACGACCCCAGCGTGCCGGACGTGAAGGGCGATGCCGAGCGGCTGCAGCAGGTGCTGCTCAATCTCGCGCGCAACGCCATCGAGGCGGGGGCGCGCACGCTCACGCTGCGGACGCGCGTGGAGCACGGCCTGCGCATGGGCGACCGGGTGCTGCGCATGGCACTGCGGGTGGACGTCATCGACGACGGCCCGGGCGTGCCCGCGGCCTTGCGCGACACCTTGTTCGAGCCGCTGGTGTCCGGCCGCGCCGACGGCACCGGGCTGGGCCTCGCGCTGGCGCGCGAGATGGCTCGCGAACACGGCGGCGAGCTGCGTTTCGCCAGCCGGCCGGGCGAGACGGTGTTTTCGCTGTACCTGCCCCTGGAGCGCGCGCATGAGTGAAGAGATCTGGATCGCCGACGACGACCGCGGCGTGCGCTTCGTGCTGGCCGAGGCGTTGCGCGATGCCGGCCTTGCGGTACGCGAGTTCGAGGAAGCCGCGTCGGTGCGCGAGGCCTTGCGCGACGCGCGGCCGGCCTTGCTGCTGACCGACGTGCGCATGCCCGGCGAGGATGGCCTGTCGCTGCTCAATGACCTGAAGGCGCGCGGCATCGGGCCGGTGATCGTGATGAGCGCGTTCACCGACGTCGCCACCACCGCCGCCGCCTATCGCGCGGGTGCGGCCGATTACCTGGCCAAGCCCTTCGATCTCGATCAGGCGGTGGCTTCCGTGCAGCGTGCGCTGGCCGACGTGCCGGCCGTCGCCGCGCCGCCTCCTGCGCCGATGGCGCCGACGCATGCGCTGCTCGGCGAGAGCCCGGCGATGCGCGAGGTGTTCCGGCTGATCGGCCGGGTGGCGGCCAGCGATCTCAATGTGCTGATCACCGGCGAAACCGGTACCGGCAAGGAGCTGGTGGCGCGCGCATTGCACGAGGAGAGCGCGCGGCGCGGCCGCCCCTTCGTCGCGCTCAACACCGCGGCCATTCCCAGCGAGCTGCTGGAAAGCGAACTGTTCGGCCACGAGGCGGGCGCTTTCACCGGCGCCACGCGCCGCTACGCCGGCCGCTTCGAGCAGGCCGAGGGCGGCACGCTGTTCCTCGACGAGATTGGCGACATGCCGCTGGCGTTGCAGACGCGCCTGCTGCGCGTGCTGGCCGGCGGCGAGTTCTATCGGGTCGGCGGGCGCGAGCTGATCCGCGGCAACGTGCGCATCGTGGCCGCCACGCATCAGGACCTGGATGCGCGCGTCGCGGACGGCCTGTTCCGCGCGGACCTCAAGCATCGCCTGGACGTGGTGCGCATCGAGCTGCCGGCACTGCGCCAGCGGCGCGAGGACATTCCCCTGCTGGCGCGGCATTTCCTCGCCGCGGCCGCGCACGAACTCAAGCTGCCGCCGAAGCGCTTTTCCAAGGCCGCGCTCAAGGCGATCGCGCAGCGCGACTATCCCGGCAACGTGCGCGAGCTGGAGAACCTGTGCCGCCGTCTGGCCGTGATCGCGCCGGGCGCGGAGATCCTGCCGGCCGATCTCGGCGGCGCGCCGGCCCCGCCGGCCCTCGGCGATTGGACCGATGCGCTGCGCGAATGGGCGGCGCAAGCGCTGGCCGACGGCGAAAGCGACATCCACGCCCGCGCCCGCGAGGCGCTGGACCACACGCTGATGCAAGCGGCACTGGCCACGCACGGCGGGCATCGCCAGCATGCGGCCGCCGCGCTGGGCGTCGGCCGCAACACGCTCACCCGCAAGCTCGGCGCGTCGCGCACGCGGCGGCCGCCTCGTTCCTGAGATCTATGGAGTCCGCATGACCCTCGCCGTCCGGGCCGCGCAGCGCGGCGACATTCCCCATATCGCCGCGTGGAACCAGGCCATGGCCTGGGAGACCGAACGCAAGCGCCTCGACGCCGATGTGCTGGCGCGCGGCGTGGCGGCCGTGTTCGACGAGCCGCGGCGCGGCTTCTACCTCGTAGCCGAACGCGATGGCGCACCGGTGGGCTGCCTGCTGGTGACGTACGAATGGAGCGATTGGCGCTGCGGCGACTTTTTCTGGATCCAGAGCGTCTACGTGGTCGAGGATGCCCGCCGCGGCGGCGTGTTCCGCGCGATGTACGACGCGGTGGTCGAACGGGCGCGCGCCGCGAAGGCGGTGGGCGTGCGCCTGTACGTGGAAACCGAGAACGAACGCGCGCAGCGGACGTATGCCGGGCTCGGCATGGAGCGCTGTCATTACTTCATGTATGAGGCGGGGTTGTAGCGCGGGCGAGGGCGACAGGGTTTGGGTGTATGGAGGCGATCGCCACTGCGCCGCTGATGACTGGGAATTTCGCTACGTAAGGTGCCTCACCCTAGCCCTTTCCCTAATGGGGAGAGCGAGGTACTGGCATCTCGTCACGCGGGCTGCAGCAGGCGCTCGAACTCCACTGCGGGCATCGGCGCGCCGTACAGGAATCCCTGCAACAGCCGGCAGCCGGCATCGCGCAGGTAGTCGGCCTGCTCCGCGGTTTCGACGCCTTCGGCGACCACGCTCATCTCCAGGCTCTGCGCCATGGTGATGATGGCGTCGGCGATCGCGGCGCTGTCGGTGTCGGTCGCCACGTCGCGTACGAAGGCGCGGGGGATCTTCAGCACGTCGATCGGGAAGTGCTTGAGATAGGACAGGCTGCTGTAGCCGGTACCGAAATCGTCGAGCGCCAGGCTGACGCCCAGGTCCTTGAGCTGCTGCATCAGTGCGCGGCTGTGATCGCCGCCGGACATCACCATGCGCTCGGTCAGCTCCAGCTCGATCAGGCCCGGCGGTAGTTCGCTCTCGTGCAGCAGCTCGCGCAGGGTGTCGTGGAAGCCCGGCTGCAGGAACTGCGGCGGTGCGACGTTCACGGCGATCGACACGCTGCGTCCGGAGCGGTGCCACGCGGCCGCCTGGCGGCAGGCCTCCTGCAGCGCCCACTTGCCCAGCGGGCCGATCAGGCCGCTTTCCTCCGCCACGGGCACGAACTGGTCGGGCCGATACACGTCGCGGCCGTCCACCTGCCAACGCAGCAACGCTTCCGCGCCGACGACCACGCCGGTGAGCGCGTCCACCTTGGGCTGATAGTGCAGCTGCAACTCGCCGCGACGCATGGCTCGGCGCAGGTCGCGCTCGATGCGCATCTGCGCCGCCGGGCGCTCGGACATCGCGGCCGTGAACAGGCGGTAGCTGTTGCGCCCCTGCATCTTCGCCTCATACATCGCCGTGTCGGCATGGCGGATCAGGCTTTCCGCGTCATCCCCGTTGTCCGGATAAAGGCTGATGCCGGCGCTGAAGCTCAGGGCCAGCTCGGACAGTTCCGCCGGCGGGTGGTCGTGCCAGCGGCGCATCAGCAGCTCGCAGATCTTGGCCGCTTCCGCCGCGCCGTCCACGTGCGGCAGCACCACCATGAATTCGTCGCCCGCCGTGCGGCTGACGATGTGCTCGCCACCGAGCAGGCCGCGCAGGTGTGCCGCGAACAGCCGCAGCAGCTGGTCGCCGGTCTGATGGCCGAGGGAATCGTTGATCTGCTTGAAGTGGTCCAGGTTGATGAACACCAGCGCCGCGCGACCCTGCCGGCGCCGTGCCGCCGCGATCACCTGTGCCAGGCGCGACTGCAGCAGATGCCGGTTGGGCAGACCGGTCAAGGTATCGTGCTGGGTCATGTGCGCCATCTTCAGCACCAGCGCGCGGGTGGCGCTGACGTCGTGGAACACCAGCACGCCGCCGATCACGTTGCCGGCGTGATCGTGGATGGAGGCGGCCGAATCCTCGATCGGCGTGCGGAAGCCGTTGCGGTGCACCAGCATGGCGTTGCCGCGCAGTTCGACGATGGTGTCGCGGCCGATCGCCTCGCGCAGCGGGTTGCGCATCAGCTCGCTGCTGTCGCCGTCGATCAGCCGGAAGACCTCCTCGATGGGGCGGCCGAAGGCCTCGGCCTGACTCCAGCCGGTCATCGCCTCGGCGATCGGATTGAGCGACGTCACGCACAGCTGCAGGTCGGTTGTGATGACGGCGTCACCGATGGAGCGCAGGGTGACCTCGGCCAGCTCGCGTTCGCGAAACAGGGCTTCCTCATAGGCCTTGCGCTGGCTGATGTCCTGGATCTGCGCCACGGCGTGGAACGGCGTGCCGTCGGGCGCCCGCACCAGCGAGACGGTCAGCAGCACGTGCACGACGCGGCCGTCGCGGTGGAAGTAGCGCTTTTCCAATTGATAGGAGTCGCGCTTGCCTTCCATCAGCTCGGCAGCCAGCTCCCAGCTCTTGGCCACGTCGTCCGGATGGGTGATGTCGCGGATGTTCTGCTGCAGCAGTTCTTCCTCGCGATAGCCCAGCATGTGGCACAGCGCGGCGTTGACCCGCAGCAGGCGGCCGTCGGGCGCGACCAGGCCCATGCCGATCGCCGCGTGCTGGAAAGCGCCGAAGAAGCGTTGCTCGCTCTCGCGCAGCCGCATTTCCAGCGCGTGGCGCTCGGTGATGTCGATGATCACGGTGAAGACGCCGCATACCTCGCCGTCGGCGTCGTAGTCCGGCTGAAAACTTCCATGCACATAGCAGCGCGAGTTGCCGCTGAACATCTCGCCTTCGTAGACCGCGGCGTGTCCGCGCAGGGCTTGTTCCAGGCAGTGGCCGGCGCGCTGGAGGCTGGCCTCGTCGAGGACCTCGGCGACCAGGCGGCCCATCAGTCGCTCGGGCTCGATGCCCAGCCAGGATTGGTGCGCGGCGTTGGCGAAGCGGATGCGGCGCTCGCGATCGATGTAGGCGATGAGGGCCGGCGCGCCGTGTACTACGCGCGTGGTCCATTCGGGCTCGGACGCTGCCGGCCCGGTCCGCCGATCGGGTTCGATCCGCTGCATGCCCATACCGTCCGTCCGCCACCCCTGTAGGACGCTCCAGCCCGCATCATGCGCCAAGTCGCAGCGGGTGGGCAGTAGGCGGCGATCGCGGCGAGGTGAAGGAAATGTCTAGGGGCGCGCGAACCTTGCCGGTGCGCAGCGCTGTCAGTGCAGCGGCTGCGCGGGCGCGCCGAGCCGGCCGGCATCGTCGAGCAGGATGCGGCCCAGCGCGTGCAGCTCGGCGGGCAGGGCGTAGCGTTCGGCCAGTGTCGCGGCCAGCGGGCCGAGGGCGCGCGGCTGCAGGGGATATCCATGGGCGAGCACGCGGGCGCGCCCGTTCTCGCCGCGCTGGGCCAGCGTCACCGCCACCACGCCCAGGCCGGGTGCTTCGTGGGCGTACAGCTGCGCTTCGCCATAAGCAGGCTCCGGCGCGCCGAAGGTTTCCAGCAGAAAGCCCGGGCCGGTCTCGGTTGCTTGCGCGCCGGCCGAACTAATGTCCAGTTCGAGGCCGTGCGCCTGCAGCAGCGCCGCGTACTGGCGCAGCTCGAACACGATGCCCGCGAGGTCGTGTGCGCGCTGCGCCGGTTCGCCAGGCTGCGCGGCGACCCAATCGGCCGGCGATTGCACGCGGACCTTGCCGTCGGCATAGCTGAGCGCGAGACCGCGGGCGCTCAGGGTGGATTCCTCGCGGTAGGGCGTGAGCAGCGCGCATTCGAGCAGCTCCCACAACGCGGCGAGATTGACGTGCTCGTACTGCACGCAGGTCATTGCCAGCAGGTCGTTGCGGCTCAGGTAGCGGGCGTGCTCCAGACGCACGCCCAGCGTGCGCATCAGCCAGTCGGCGGTGCGCGCGCCGGCTTCGCCGCGGCCGACCAGCTCCACCTCGAGCCGGCTGGCCAGTTCCTCGGCCAGCTCCTCGGGCGCCAGCAGGCTGAGCGGGAGCAGGCGCATCGGGCCGTCGGCGTAGGCAGCCTCCGGTTCCAGCGGCTGCGCCGGCATGTGCCCCTCGTGGGTGCCGAAGGCGACCACGTTGTCGAGATGGCCGCGCGGCACGCGGCGGGCAAGCTCGTCCAGCGTGGCCCACACGGGGAAGCCCGGGCGCAGCAGCTCCACCGCGTCGAACAGCGCGCCGGCCATGGCCAGGCGGCCTTGCGCCACGTCCGGCACCAGCGCGTGCAGGTCGGCCGCCGCCAAGGCGGCCAGCTCGGCCGCGTCGTCGCGGCTCAGGGTGAGGCGGCCGGGTTTCTCGCCCGGCGACAGCTCCAGCGCGAGCACGATGGGCAGGGCGACCAGCGACGAGGCTTCCACGTTTGCGAACCCGAACGGCAAAGAACCAAAAGTCTAGCATTCGCGGCGTTCAGGCTTTCGCCCGCTGGCGGGGCGCGTTAGCCTTGAACGCTCAGCCCGGCTGGATCCTCAAGGACATGGAAAACACCCCCAAGCGCGTCGGTGTGATCGGCGGCATCCGCATTCCCTTCTGCCGCAACAACACCGCCTATGCCGACGTCGGCAATTTCGGCATGTCGGTCAAGGTGCTGGGCTCCCTGGTCGAGCGCTTCCGCCTGCACGGCGAGGAGCTGGGCGAAGTGGCGATGGGCGCGGTGATCAAGCACTCCTCGGAGTGGAACCTGGCGCGCGAGGCGGTGCTTTCCTCCGGACTTGCGCCCACCACGCCCGGCATCACCACGGCGCGCGCCTGCGGCACCTCGCTGGACAACGCCATCATCATTGCCAACAAGATCGCCACGGGACAGATCGAGGCCGGCGTAGCCGGCGGCTCGGACACCACCAGCGACGTGCCGATCGTGCTGGGCGAGCGCTTGCGCAAGCGCCTGCTGGCGATCAACCGCGCGAAGGGCTGGCAGGACAAGATGGCCGCCTTCACCCGCGGCTTCTCCCTGAAGGAATTGAAGCCCGCGTTCCCCGGCGTGGCCGAGCCGCGCACCGGCATGTCGATGGGCGACCATTGCGAGCGCATGGCCAAGGAATGGCACATCGGCCGCGAGGCGCAGGACCGGCTGGCGCTGGAAAGCCACCAGAAGCTGGCGGCCGCGTACGAAGCCGGTTTCTTCGAGGACCTCGTGGTGCCGTTCCGCGGCCTCAAGCGCGACGGCTTCCTGCGTCCCGACACCACCATGGAAAAGCTGGGTTCGCTCAAGCCGGCGTTCGACAAGATTTCCGGCCACGGCACGCTGACCGCGGGCAACTCCACCGGCCTCTCCGACGGCGCGGCGGCGGTGCTGCTGGCCAGCGAGGATTGGGCGGCCAAGCGCGGCCTGAGCGTCCAGGCCTATTTCCGCGATGCCGAGGTGGCGGCGGTGGACTTCGTGCATGGCGAAGGCCTGCTGATGGCGCCGACGATCGCGGTGCCGCGCATGCTCGCGCGCCATGGCCTCACTCTGCAGGACTTCGACTTCTACGAGATCCACGAGGCTTTCGCCGCGCAGGTACTGTGCACGCTGCGTGCGTGGGAAAGCGAGGAGTACTGCCGCAGCCGCCTGGGGCTGGACAAACCGCTGGGCAGCATCGATCCGGCGAAGCTCAACGTGCACGGTTCCAGCCTAGCCGTGGGGCATCCGTTCGCCGCCACCGGCGCGCGTATCGTCGCCACGCTGGCCAAGCTGCTGGAGCAGAAGGGTTCGGGCCGCGGCCTGATTTCCATCTGCACCGCCGGCGGCATGGGCGTGACCGCTATCCTGGAGCGCTGAGGCGCTTTTTCCCGAGCCATGTTCCGCTTGCGCACCACCACTGCCTTGAGCCTGCTCGCGCTGGCGGTGGGCGTGGCGGGCACTGCCTGGCTCAGCGGGTTGACGGCGGGATGGGCGGGTCCGGACCGGATCGCGGCCCGGAGCCGGGCCGCTGCCGTGTCGTCGCCCGCCCCGCGGGCGCAAGCGGTCAAGCCTCGCGTGCCGTCGCATGCCGTCCATCTGCCGCCAGTGGACGTGGCGCGGGCATCGGCCGAGCCGGCCGAACCGGCCACGACGACGCTGACGCCGATCGAGATGCCGGCGGCGCCGGCGTCGTTCTTCAGTCGCCGGGTCGTGCGCGAGGGCAGCGTCGTGCTGCATCTGTCAGTCGATGGCCAAGGGCGGGTGATCCATGCGGTGGTGGACCAGTCCAGCGGGGATCCGGCGCTGGACCAGGAAGCGGTCCAGACCGTGCAGCGCTGGCGCTTCGCCGTACCGGCCGATCATCCCGAAGGCGTCAGCGGCAACCTGCCGATGCGCTTCGCCACCGCCGACAAGCCGGTCTGAGGCGGGCGGCCGTCAAAGAATGCCGTTCGCGCCCGAGCCGAACGCCGTGATCAACCGCGTGTAGATGAGCTTGGGCGAGATGGCCACTTCCGGGAAGTCGCCCACCGGCTGGTAGCAGCTGAAGAAATCCGGGTCGCTCGGCCGCATCGGCGTGCAGCCTTCCTTGAGTTCGTAGCTGGTGGCGTAGCGATACGGCCAGAAGTCGAACAGCGGCAGCGAGGCCGACAGGTCGCCGATGGCCGCGTTGAGATCGGACAGCAGGGGAATCGAGCGTTGCCGCGGGGCGATCACCCAGGCGTTCTCCGGCTGGGTCTCGCGCATGATCGCGGTGCGCAGCTGCTGGGCGAAAGCGCGGTCATACACGATGACGCCTGCCTCGGTGTTGTAGTGGTCCGAGCGCGGGTCGAAGTTGTGCGAGCCGACCATGGCGAAGCGGTCGTCCACCACGATCGATTTGGCATGCAGGCCGAAGCGCCGGCCGGGACTGATCAGGGGCGCAGGACGGTTGCGCTTGCCGCCGCGGCCCAGCAATACACCGCGACCCTCGGTGCCGACGAAGCGGCGTTTGCTCACCGGTTTCTCGCCGCTGGGGCCATCGTCCGCGCTGGCGTAGGCGTTGTCCTGCGCCGGACCCAGCGCGCGCGGTTTCATCTCGTAGATTTCGAAGCCGTACTCGGTGAGGTAGCGCTTGCGGTGCTTGTACGACATCGCGTACACGGCAAACGCATCGGTGGACGCCAAAGAATTGGTCGACACGACGATCCGCGGCGGTTCTTCCTGCCCGTGCAGGCGCTCGAAGATCTTCCGGGCGCGCTTGCTCATCACCAGGTAGGGCGTCTGCAGCACCACTTCCGCCTTGGCCGAGCCCACCATGCGCATCACGTTGGCGGTGAATTCGCGTGCCTCGCGTTCCCGCGGTTGTTCGGTCTTGGCGGGCAGATCGCTGAAGAACTCCACCGGCGAGGTGGTGCGCAACGAAGGGTCGATCAGGTATTCGTCCAGCCAATCGGGATCTTCCGCTTCGTCCTGCACGCGCGCGACGCGCTCGGGGTGCAGGTAGACCGGCTCGCGCCAGGGCGCCGGCGGCGAATTGACCAGCATTCGGTAGATGTCGCGCAGGTGCGGCAACGGCACGGAGCGCTTGTGCTTCCAGAACCGCTCGAAGCTTTCGCTCATCTCGCGCGCGGCGGGGCCGCCGACCATCACGTCGCGGTCGACGTAGTCGAAGTCGTTGTCCCAGTCGAAGTAGCGGTCCTGGTAGTTGCGTCCGCCGGTAATGCCGATGGCGTCGTCGACCAGCAGGATCTTGTTGTGCATGCGCTGGTTCAGCGTGTGGAAGCAGCACACGATGCCGGCGGCGAATTCCAGCGGCGAGGTTTCCGATTCGCGGAAGGTCGGGTTGTAGAGACGAATCTCGAGGTTGGCGTGCGCGCGCGCCAGGCGAGTGAGCCAGTTCACGTCGTTGAAGGAGAACAGCTGGTCCGCCAGGATGCGTACCTTGACGCCGCGCCGTGCGGCGCGCACCAGTTCGTCGAGCACCAGCTGGCCGGCGTCGTCCTGGTCCCAGATGTAGGTCTGGATGTCGATCGAGCGTTTCGCCGCGCGGATCAGGTTGATGCGCGCCACCATGGCCGGCTCGCTGTCGTTGAGCAGCGTGACCATGTGGACGGGATGTTCCGCGGTGGACGCGCCGAGGGCGGCTTCGGCGGCATCCAGCAGGGGTGACGGCTGCGCGCAATGGTCTGCGGTCGCGCAATCGACCCGATGATCGGTCTGCGCCGTCACCAGGGCGTCGGCACGGCGGATCTGCGCCGGCGACATCGTGCAGCCGGGCAGCAGGGCGGAGGCGAGAAGCAGGAGTAGGACGCACGTCCAGCGCGAAGTCATGGCGCGATGATACGGAGCGATGGCCGCGCCGACGCGGCGCCGGCCGCATCGGGCCAGCGGTCGTTCATGGCGCGGCGCGGTCGATGGCGATGACCAGGCCCAGGCGGACCTGGTCGGACAGCGCCGTACGGTGCCCGGTCATGCCGAAGTCGCTGCGCTGGATGTCGCCGCGCACCTCGATGCGGCATTCGCGCGGCGAGTCCAGCGGGCAGGGCGAGGGCAGCAACTCGAAGTGGGCCGGGCGCGAGACGCCGCGCAGCGTGAGCCTGCCGTAGAGCTCGCCGCCGTTCTCCAGCGAGGCGACCGGCACCGGTTCGGAGACGAAATGGATCGTCGGGTAATGCTCCGCGTCGAAGAACTCCGGCGCCATGACCCAGCGGCGGAACCGCTCGGACCCCATGCGGATGCTGTCGACCGCGATGTGCGCGTCGACCACCGCGACGTCGCGGCGCGCGCTCAGGGTGACCTCGCCCTCGATGCGTTCGAAGCTGCCGGTGACCTGGCTCAGCCAGAACAGGCGCACGCCGAACTCCGCGTGCGAACGCGCGGGGTCGATGCGGTAATCGGCGGCGTGGAGCGCGGAGGGCGAGGCGAGGGCAAGAACCAGCGGAGCCGCGACGCGCTGTGCGAGCCAGCGTCGTCGTCTGCGATTCACGGCGACCAGAAGGCTTCCAGGCGGGCATGGCCCGGTTCGAAGCCCTCGTCCGAGTGGAACACCGCGATGCCGGCGGGCGGCACGCCGCGGTATTCGTCGGAGCGTCCCTCGGCCAGCAGCGCGACCAGGCGCTCGATGCCAGGGTTGTGGCCGACCAGCAGGACCGAGTCGACGTCGCCGTGATCGTCGAGCAGGGCGAGCAGCTCGCCTTGGGTGGCTTCGTAGATGTCTTCGCAGAGCTCGGGTTCCGGCGCGCCCTGCACCTCGGCCAGGGCCAGCGCCGCGGTTGCGCGGGTGCGCTCGGACGGCGAGCAGAGCACGCGGCCCGGCCGCTGCTGGCCGTGCTTCTTCAGCCATTGCTCGAGCCACCGGCCCGCCGCGCGGGCTTCCTGCTCGCCACGTCCGCTCAGGCGGCGGCCCAGGTCGTCTCCGCCAGGCTGTGCGGGCTGGGCTTCGGCGTGGCGCAACAGGATGAGTTCTCGCATGGATGGCTCCGAAGGAATGAGTGCGCGCTAGGTTGGCTCAATGCTGGCGTTTGATCCAGCGCAGGAGCTGTTTCCAGTCCTCCTGGTGGCCGCGCACCTGCTCGGAGCCGTAGTCAAAGATGCCTTTGCCGAGCGCGGTCAGCAGCACGTAGGCCTGGCTGTCGCGCAGTTCCGCGACCAGCGGGAAGGGCGACTGGGCGGCGACCTGTTCCATGGCGTCCTGGCTGGCGCGGGTCCACGGCTTGAGGCGGTTGCCCACCAGGCCCACCGGCAGCTTGCCGCGCTTGATGCGCGGGATCTGCTGGAGGTGCTGGAGGAAATCGAGCGTGGCGTCGAGGTCGAAGGTCGAGGGCAGCACCGGCACGAGGAGCACGCTGGCCTGTTCCAGGTAGGGTTCCAGTTCGCGCTCGTGCGAACCGGCCGGCGTGTCGACGAGGGTGCGTTGCGTGTCCTCGGGAAGTTTATCCAGCGCCTTGCGCCCGCCTTCCACGGCAAGCACGCCGGGAACGTTGTTCTCGGCGCGCCGCGCCGCCCAGCGGAAACTGGAACCCTGCCGGTCGGCATCCACGATCGCCGTGTGCTTCCCGTCCTGCGCCCAGTGCGAAGCCAGCTGGGTCACCAGCGTGCTTTTGCCGCAACCGCCTTTGCTGCTTGCCACCAGCACTGTCAGCATGCGCCGCCCCTGTTGTCGAGGTGGGCCAAGGGTACACGGGATGGGGGAACAGGGAACAGGGAATGGCGCGCAGGGCGCGGCTTAGCCGTTGCCCGTTCCCGATACCGTGTTTTCCTTGGCGCTTTCCCCTTCGGCCGGGGCGTCCGCGGGAATCTGATAGTCGCGCAGCGCGGCCAGCATCAGGCTCATCTCGGTACCGCCGCTGCGGGCGAGGGCGAGCATGTGCTGGGCGAGGGCGACGTCGCCCTGGGCGCGGGAGGACAGCTGGGCGAAGTTCTGCACCTGCCAGACCAGGTTGCGACGGGCACGCCTGGCGTCTTCCTGCTGGGCCGGATCGGGCGCGAGCACCTCGCGCAGATGCAGGCCCAGCGAGCGCGCCAGCGGGCTGGAGCCCCATTCCAGCAGGCGGCCGAGCTTGAGGCAGTCGTCTTTCAGCGCCGCGTCGTCGCCGGCGCCTTCGCACAGCCTGGCGGTGGCTTGCAGGCCCGGCTGCGGCTGGGTCGCCGCCAAGCCGAACACCAGCGTCAGCTGCACGCCGGTGGCCCCTGTGGCGGAGAGCGGGCTGATCGTGGCCGGCGGGGGAGGAAGTACCGTGACGTTCTCGGCGAGCGCCTTGAGGCTGGTGCCGGTGTAGTCGTCGTAGATCTTGGCGGCGGCGGCCTTGGCCAGATCCTCGCGCGCGGCGTCCTTGCGGCCGTCGTGCGCGTCCTGGCCCAGCTTGAGCAGCCATATCGCGGCATTGTCGGGCGCCTGCCCGGTCAGCTTGCCCAGTGCGTCGGCGTTGGGACAGGCGTCGGCCTTGGCGTCGCAATCGCTCAGGCGCAACCAGGTGACCGCGGGCGTGGCGTCGTCCGCCTTGGCGGCGCGCTCGATGAGCGTGTGGAAGTCGTTGTACTTCGGCTGGTTGGGCAGCGGCCGGGCGAGCAGGGCAGCGCCCAGCAGGGGCAGTGCATCGGCGCGGGGGGCGAGCACGCTGATCAGGTCGCGCTGGAACGCCAGCAGCGCGTCGTTGCGGCCATCTTCGGCCTTGCGGGCTTCGCTGGACTTGGGGCCGGGCTTGGGCGTCTGCTTGGCAGCGAAGGCGGGAGCCATCGCGAGGGTGCCGGCCATGGCCAGGGCGAGGTAGCGCCATCCGCGCATGCTGTTCTCCATCCCGAAAGAAGCGGCCCAGCATACTCAGTCCGGATTAAGCCTGCCTGATCCCACGGAACGTATGGAGCGGGCGTGGCGCGCAACGCTTGCTAGCATGGCCCCTTCGCCGCCTCGGGCGCGTTCGCGCGCCGCGCACAGGAGAAAACGTAGTGGATCAGATAGCGATCATGGCCGACGGGCGAGCGCCCTGGTTCGTGGGCTGGGGCACCCTGGCGTTGATCAACGCCGGCCTGGCCCAGGGCAAGAACCGCAGCGGCCTGGCGTGGTTCCTGCTCTCGCTGCTGCTGGGGCCGATAGCGACGCTGGTGCTGGTGCTGCTGCCGAAGGTGAGATCCACCTTGTTCTGAGCGGGTGCGACGCTTTCCGTCGCCCTGAAAAGCAAAAACCCGCCCCGCGGAAGCCGCGAGGCGGGTTTCGCGCGAGGCGCTTACTCGCCCAGCGCTTCCTTCATGAACTCCGGCATCGCCAGCGCGCCCTTGTGGATCTCGGCGTTGTAGTAGCGGGTGGGGAAGTTCTTGCTGAGCGCGCCGCGCTCGCGGAAGCCGGCCAGGTCGCCACCCTTGCGCACCATGGTGCAGCTCCACCAGCCGGTGGGATAGCAGGGCTGCGGGAACGGCAGGGTCTTCACCGCGCTGAAGCCGGCCGTGCGCATGGCGGCGCGCATGGACTTGATCAGCTCGATGTGCGCCAGCGGCGATTCGCTCTGCTGCACCAGGATGCCGCCGTGGCGCAGGGCCTTGTAGCAGCTGGCGTAGAAGGCGGCATTGAACAGGCCTTCGGCCGGGCCGACCGGATCGGTCGAATCGACGATCACCAGGTCCAGCGATTCCGGCTCGGCTTCGGCCATGTACTTGATGCCGTCGATGAACAGCAGCTCGGCGCGCGGGTCGTTGTTGGCCTCGCACAGCTCCGGGAAGTACTGCTCGGCCAGGCGCGTGACGCGCTCGTCGATCTCCACCTGCACGGCCGACTCCACTTCCTCGTGCTTGAGCACTTCGCGCAGGGTGCCGCAATCGCCGCCGCCGATGATCACCACGCGCTTGGCGCGCGCATGGGTGAACAGCGCCGGGTGGGTCATCATCTCGTGGTAAAGGAAGTTGTCGCGGCTGGTGAGCATCACGCAGCCGTCGATCACCATCAGGTTGCCCCAGTCGGTGGTCTGGTAGATCTCGATGGTCTGGAACGGGGTCTTCTCGGCATGAAGCAGCTTCTCCACGCGATAACCGATGGAGGAGCCGGAGGCCTGGTGGGCCTCGGTGAACCAGCTGGGCTGCGACATGGCGTGTGTTCCTGTTCCTGACGTCACGGTGGGCAAAGAGGCGCAATTGTAGCCGCTCCGGGCCCCGCCGTACCGGGCCCGGATGCCGCACATGGTCACATTCGACCATTACAATAGGCGGCCGTCCCGTCGCGACCGGTCGTCCGCGGGACCGATGAGTCCGTTCCGGCCCCGCGGCGTGCGAGGCTTCCGGCCGGCGGGCTTTCCCTTCGTCAAGGCTCGCCGCTGCGACGACATGACCTGCGGGCGCCCGCGCGTCCGCCGAAATCGAAGGAACCACCGTCCATGTCGAAGCACTGGAACATCGACGCCGCCCGTCACACCTACGCCGTCCCGCACTGGGGCGACGGCTACGTCGACGTCGATGCCAACGGCCACATCGTGATGCGCCCGCGCGGCGCCGGCGGCCCGGCCCTGTCGCTGCCGGAGATCGTCGAGCGCGCCCGCGCCGAAGGCCTGCGCCTGCCGCTGCTGGTGCGCTTTCCCGACATCCTGGCCGACCGCCTGGCGCGCCTGCAGGGCGCGTTCGCCAAAGCCATCGGCGAATGGAACTATGCGGGCGGCTATACGGCGGTCTATCCGATCAAGGTCAACCAGCAGCGTGGCGTAGCCGGCGAGCTGGTGGCCGCGGGCGAGCACGGCTTCGGCCTGGAAGCCGGCTCCAAGCCCGAGCTGATGGCCGTGCTGGCCATGGCCCGGCCCGGGTCCATCGTCGTGTGCAACGGCTACAAGGACCGCGAATACGTGCGGCTGGCGCTGATCGGCCGCAAGCTCGGCCTGCGCGTGCACATCGTGATCGAGAAGCTCGCCGAGCTGGACCACGTGTTCGCCGAGGCGAAGGCGCTGGGCGTGGAGCCGCTGCTCGGCGTGCGCGTGCGTCTGGCCTCGATCGGCGCCGGCAAGTGGCAGAACACCGGTGGCGACAAGGGCAAGTTCGGCCTGTCGCCGAACCAAGTGCTGACCCTGGTGCGCCGCCTGGACGAGGCGGGCCTCAAGCACACCCTGAAGCTGCAGCATTTCCACATGGGTTCGCAGATCTCCAACGTGCGCGACATCGCCGCGGGCATGCGCGAAGCCACGCGCTACTACGTGGAGCTGATCCGCATGGGCGTGCCGCTGGAGATTGTCGACGTCGGCGGCGGCCTGGGTGTGGATTACGAGGGCTCGCGCTCGCGCAGCCACAATTCGATCAACTACTCGATGGAGCAGTACGCCGCGACCATCGTGCAATCGCTGGCCGAGGCCGTGGCCGAGGAAGGTCTGGCCGCACCGCACATCGTCACCGAGGCCGGCCGCGCGATGACTGCGCATCACGCGGTGATGGTGGTCAACGTGACCGAGGTGGAAGAAGTCCCGGCCGGCGCGATGCCTGCGCCGCGCGAGGACGAACCGGCGGTGCTGCGCCGCCTGCGCGAGACTTACGAGGAGCTGGACGCCCGCCCTGCGCTGGAGCTGTTCCACGAGGCTCAGCACCATCTGGCCGAAGGGCAGACCTTGTACGCGCTGGGCCAGCTGGCGCTGGAGGACCGCGCGCGCCTGGACGAGATGTACTACGCCATCGCCAACGCGGTGCGTCTGCGGTTGCTGCCGGCCGAGCGCTCGCACCGCCAGGCACTGGACGAGCTGGACGAGAAGCTGGTGGACAAGTACTTCGTCAACTTCTCGGTGTTCGAGTCGGTGCCGGACATCTGGGCGATCGAGCAGATCTTCCCGATCGCCCCGATCGCCCGCCTGGACGAAGCGCCCACTCGCCGCGGCGTGATCGTCGACCTCACCTGCGATTCCGATGGCCGCATCGATCATTACGTCGATGCCGAAGGCGTAGACGTGAGCCTGCCGCTGCATGCCCTGCGCGAGGGGGAAAGTTATCGCCTGGGTATTTTCATGGTGGGCGCGTACCAGGAGACGCTGGGCGACATCCACAACCTGTTCGGCGATACGGACGCCGTGAACGTGCGCGTGGAAGGCGACTCGTATGTTTTTGCGCATCGCCGCCGTGGCGACACGACCGACCTGATGCTCGACTATGTGGGCTACGATCTGGAAGCGTTGCGCCGCAGTTATCGCGAGCGCATCGCGGCCGCCGGCGTGGAAGGTGCGCAGGCCGAGCAGTTGTTTGTCACATTGAACGACGGTTTGACCGGCTATACCTACCTGTCGGAAGGCGAGCACTGATCGTCATCCCGGCGAAGGGCGGGATCCAGTAACGACTGTGCGGGGTTTTCGCGAAAGCCTTAGATTGGCTCTTGGCGGAAACCAGGCGACGTCGTTACTGGATTCGGTCTATGCCGGAATGACGGAATAGGGAAGGTTCTCTCCGCTGTCCATTCGTCGCATGGATGCCACATCCGAGCTGTGCGAGCCTTTGTCGTCCCCCGCGTCCCCATCGACATCGAAGGAGTGGTTATGGCAGCAAGTCTCGAAGGCAAGGTCGCGCTGATCACCGGCGCTGCGAGCGGCCTGGGCAAGGCGATCGCCGAGCTTTACGCGAAGCATGGCGCCGCCGTGGCGATCGCGGACATCAACCAGCAGGCCGCCGATGCGGCTGCCGCGGACATCAACGCCGCCGGCGGCAAGGCCATCGGCATCGCGATGGACGTCACCGACGAGGCTGCGGTGAATGCCGGCACCGACAAGGCGGTCGAGGCTTTCGGCGCGCTGGATATCCTGATCTCTAACGCCGGCGTGCAGATCATCAATCCGATCGACCAGTTCGCCTTTGCCGACTGGAAGAAGATGCTGGCGATCCATCTCGACGGCGGCTTCCTCACCACCAAGGCCGCGCTCAAGCACATGTACAAGGGCGACCGCGGCGGCATCGTCATCTACATGGGCTCGGTGCATTCGCACGAGGCGTCCAAGCTCAAGTCGGCTTATGTCACCGCCAAGCACGGCCTGCTCGGCTTGGCGCGCACGCTGGCGAAGGAAGGCGCAGCCCACAATGTGCGCTCGCACGTGATCTGCCCGGGCTTCGTGCGCACCCCCCTGGTGGAAAAGCAGATTCCGGAACAGGCCAAGGAACTGGGCATCACCGAGGAACAGGTGATCAAGAACGTGATGCTCAAGGACACGGTGGACGGCACCTTCACCACGGTGGAAGACATCGCCGAGACGGCGCTGTACCTGGCCGCGTTCCCGTCGGCGGCGCTCACCGGGCAGTCGATCGTGGTGAGCCACGGCTGGTACATGCAGTAAGCCATGACGCCGCGCCCCCGCCCCGGTACCGAGCCGCCAGGCGACAAGCCAGCCACCGCGCTCGCGCAGATGGTGGCGCGCAGCTACGGCACGCTCGCCCTGGTGTTGCAGGGCGGCGGCGCACTCGGCGCCTATCAGGCGGGCGTGTACGAGGCGCTGGCCGAGGCGGACCTGCGGCCGCGCTGGATCGCTGGCATTTCGATCGGCGCGCTTAATGCGGCGATTATCGCCGGCAACCCCGTCGGGCATCGCGCGGAGAAGCTGCGCGAGTTCTGGGAAACCATCTGCAAGCCCCCGTTCCTGCCGGCCACGCCGGCGTTCGACAGCAGCGGCTGGCCGTTGCCCCTGCAGAACGGGTTCAGCGGATTCGCGGCGTGGCGCGCGCTGCTCGAAGGGCAGGCCGGGTTTTTCCTGCCGCGCGTGCCGCCGCCGTTCCTGTCCTTCCAGCGCGCGGCCAATCCTGCCGGAGTGAGCTGGTACGACACTCGGCCCTTGCGCAGCACGCTGGAGCGGCTGGTCGATTTCGACCGCATCAACGACCCCCGTTCGATGCGCGTGTCCGTGGGCGCCGTCAACGTGCGTACCGGCAACTTCGCCTATTTCGACAACACGCAGGGGCCGCTGCGGGTCGAGCACTTCATGGCCTCCGGCGCGTTGCCGCCGGGGTTCCCCGCGGTGGAGATCGATGGCGAGTTCTACTGGGACGGCGGCATGGTCTCCAACACGCCGCTGTACAAGGTGCTTTCGGAGCGGCCCTGCCACGACGCGCTCATCTTCCAGGTGGACCTGTGGCGTGCGGTGGGGGAGCTGCCGCGCGATCTTGCGGGCGTGACCGAGCGGGCCAAGGAGATCCAGTACTCCAGCCGCACCCGCCTGATCACCGAATACATGCGGCTGACCCAGGAGAACCAGCGGCTGCTGCACGACCTGATGGAACTGGTGCCGCCGGAGCGGCGAGAGGACCCCGCGTTCCTGCGGGCGCAGGCGCATGCCTCAGGCGCGCTGACCAACCTGGTCCATCTGATCTATCGCGACAAACCCTACGAAGGGCACTACAAGGACTACGAGTTCAGCCTGACCAGCATGCGCACGCATTGGCAGAGCGGCCTGGCGGACATGCGGCACACGCTGGCGCATCCCCAGTGGCTGGAGCCGCCGACACCGGCGAAGCCCTTCGTCACCCACGACGTGCATCGCGCCTGAGTACCGCGCCTGGAAGGGCTACCATAAGGACAGTCGCCCGCGAGGGCGTCTCCCACTCTTCCTGGAAATCCCCGATGACCCTCAAGGCAGCTTTCGTCGGTCTCGGCGCCATGGGCGCGCCGATGGCCGGCCACCTGAAATCCAAAGGCCTGCTCCATGCGGTGGCCAACCGTACCCAGGCCAAGGCCGACGCCTTGGCACGCGAGCTGGGCGTCGTGGCGCCCCCGCTGGCCGAGCTGGCCGCGCAGTGCGACGTCATCGCGTTATGCGTCACGGCCGATGCCGACGTGCTGGCCAATATCGAGGCCATGCTGCCGCATCTGCGGCGTGGCGCCATCGTGATCGATCATTCCACGGTCTCGCCCGACACCGCCAAGCGTGCGGCAGCGCGGCTGGCCACGGTGGGCGTGGATTTCCTCGACGCGCCGGTGTCCGGCGGTGTGGAGGGCGCGAAGAACGGCAAGTTGTCGGTCATGGTTGGCGGCGATGCGCAGGTGCTGGAGCGTGCACGCCCGGTGCTCGAAGCCTACGCGCTACGTGTGACGCATCTGGGCGGCGTCGGTGCGGGCCAGGCCACCAAGGCGGTGAACCAGGTGCTGGTCGCGGGCATCGCCCAGGCCGTGTGCGAGGGACTGGCCCTGGGCGAGGCGCTGGGTCTGGAGCCGGAACGCCTGCTGCCGACGCTTGGCGCCGGCGCGGCGGGCAGCTGGTTCCTGGACAAGCGCGGCGCGACCATGCTGCGCAACGAGTTCAGCGTGGGGTTCAAGCTGGCGTTGCTGCACAAGGACCTGGGCATCGTGCGCGAGATCGCCAAGGGCGCGGGCACGGACCGTACGGTGATCGAGAAGTCCCTGGCCGACTACGCCGAACTGATGAGCCAGGGCTATGGCGATGACGATATTTCGGCGCTGATCCGGCTCAAGCGGAAGCACTGATTCGAGAGAGATCCAAAAAACAAAAGCCACGCAGTCAGCGCGGCTTTTGTTCTTTGCGGCGTGCGTAGGGCGACGGAAGCTCAGCGGCCTTCCTTCAGCGCGATGGCGTTGAAGCCGGCCGAGGTCAGGCGCTGCTTAGTCGATTCCAGCTCGGTGGCCGACTTGAACGGCCCCAGGCGCACGCGGTTGTAAGTCTGGCCGTTGACATTGACCGAAGCCACGTTGGCGACGAAGCCTTGGAGCGCCAGCTTGGCCTTGAGGCTTTCCGCGTCCGCCGCGCTCGGGAAGGCGCCCACCTGCAGCAGGTAGCCGCCACCACCGGCAGCCGGCGGCGGCGTGGCGGCAGGCGCGGCGGTGACGTTCTCGGTGACGGCCGCCGGGGCGTTCGCCGCGGCGGCACGCTGGGCGGCGGCCTGCTGCTGGGCCTGTTGCGCCGCCTGGGCCTGCGCCTGTGCCTGCTGAGCGGCGGCCTGCTTCTGCTGCTCGGCGCGGGCCTGCGCGCTGATCTCGGCGTCCGGAATGCGCACTTCCTTCTCCGAGAGCACGGAATAGAAGTCGAACTGGGGCTTCTTGGGGGCCGACTCGGCGCCGGCCGGTTCCACGGCGCCGGCATCGCTGCCGTGCTGGGCCGTGGCCTGGGGGTTGGGCTGCGGCGCGTCGCCCGTACGGCCGCCCATCGGTAGCTTGCCGCGCATCCCGAACATCAGCAGGGCGCCGACCGCGATACCGATGATGGCCCAGCCCCAGGCCGGAAACCCGCCGCTGTTGTTGCGCACGGCCTGCCGGCCCTTGCCCTTGCGTGCTGCCATTTACATCTTCTCCGGGGCGCTGAGGCCCAGCAAATCCAGACCGTTCCTGAGAACCTGCTGCGTCGCCACCACGAGGGCGAGGCGGGCGTCGCGCAGATCCTGGTCATCGACCAGGAACTGGTGCGAGTTGTAGTACGTGTGGAAAGCGTTCGCCAGTTCGCGCAGCCAGGTGGCGATCACGTGCGGTTCGAGGTTCGCCGCGGCGGCTTCCACTTGCTCCGGATACTTGGACAGTTCGGTGAACAGGATCTGTTCGTGCTCGTTGTCCAGGCGCTCCAGATGCGCCAGGCCATTCTGCTGATCGAAGGTGAACCCTTTCTCGCCGGCCTGGCGGAGCACGCTGCACACGCGAGCATGGGCGTACTGGATGTAGTAGACCGGATTGTCGTTGCTCTGCGAGCGGGCCAGGTCGATGTCGAACACCAGCTGGGAATCGGCCTTGCGCGAGATCAGGAAGTAGCGCGTCGCGTCCTTGCCCACTTCGTCGATCAGATCGCGCAGGGTGACGTAGCTGCCGGCGCGCTTGGAGATCTTTACCTCCTCGCCGCCGCGCATCACCGTGACCATCTGGTGCAGCACGTACTCCGGCCAACCTTGCGGGATGCCGCAGTCCAGCGCCTGCAGGCCGGCCTTCACGCGCGCCAGGCTGCCGTGGTGGTCCGAACCCAGTTCGGTGATGGCGCGCACGTAGCCGCGCTGCCACTTGCTGCGGTGGTAGGCCACGTCCGGCACGAAGTACGTATAGGTGCCGTCGGACTTGCGCATCACGCGGTCCTTGTCGTCGCCGTAGTCGGTCGAGCGCAGCCACAACGCGCCGCCTTCCTCGTAGGTGTGGCCGTGGGCGACCAGTTCGCGCACGGTTTCCTCCACCTTGCCGTCGGTGTACAGCGAGGACTCCAGGAAGTAGGTGTCGAAGCCGACGCCGAAGGCCTTCAGGTCCAGGTCCTGCTCGCGGCGCAGGCTAGCCACGGCGAACTGGCGGATGGCCTCGAGGTTGTCGGCGTCCTTCGCGCCGGTGACGGTATGGCCGTCGGCCACGACGGACTCGCCGGCCATGTAGGCGCGCGCCACGTCGGCGATGTAGTCGCCGCGGTAGCCGTCTTCCGGCCAGCCCGTGTCGCCGGGGCCGAGGCCGCGCGCGCGGGCCTGCACCGAGATCGCCAGGTTGTGGATCTGCACGCCGGCGTCGTTGTAGTAGAACTCGCGCTTCACCGCCCAGCCGTTGGCGTCGAGCAGGCGGCTGAGGCAGTCGCCGATCGCCGCGGCGCGGCCGTGGCCGACGTGCAGCGGGCCGGTGGGGTTCGCCGACACGAATTCCACGCCCGCGGTGATGCCCTTGCCGCTGTCGTTGCGGCCATACGCGCTGCCTTCGGCGAGGATGCGGCGCAGTTCGGCGTGATAGGCGCCGGGGGCAAGGAAGAAGTTGATGAAGCCCGGGCCGGCGATGTCGACCTTCTCGATCTGCGCATTCTGGGGCAGCGCGGCGACCAGCTTCTCGGCCAGTTCGCGCGGCTTGGCGCGCGCCGGCTTGGCCAGCAGCATCGCCGCATTGCTGGCGAAATCGCCGTGGTCGCGATTGCGCGTGCGCTCGATCACGAAGTTCGGGACGTCGAGGTCGGCGGGCAGGGTGGAGTCGTTCTGCAGGGACCGGATGGCCTGCAGCAGCAATTCGCGCAGCGCTTGTTTCACGGGGCTGGGTCTGGCTTCGATGGAACCGGCAATCCTAGCAGAGCGGGCCACCGCTCTCAGAGGGGCGCCAAGACGCGTCACGCCGGTTGCGCGCCATGCTGCGCCGCGTCTGCGAGGCCTGTGGATAACTCTGTGGGGAAAGCGAGCCTTCCTGCGGGCGTGCTCGGTGTTTGCGCGGCGGAAACGCGGCTGTCACGAAATTTTGCACGCCAAATCAAAGGCTTGAAGCGATAATTTCATGCGTGTCGATGAAATGACCGCTAAGCGGCCTTCCGGCGCGAATGTGCATAAGTCGCGCCGTGCGGCGCGCGTGAAGATAGCGCCAAGACGTCACGGTCCTGTCATGCCGCGCCGCGACAATGCCGCCCGTACCCCAGGCACCCTCCCCGCTGACGGGTATGCGAGAAGCCGTGACTCTCACCCTCCCCAAAAACGGCCTGACGGCGCGGTCCCCACCGCGCCGTTATTTTTTCGGGTCCCGGGTAACCAGGGACGGATTACAGCATGCCCAGTGCGGCCATCGAGACGGGCTCGTCGGCACCCACGATCAGGTGGTCCAGCACGCGCACCTCGATAAGCTGCAGGGCTTCGCGCAGGCTGCGGGTGATGGCGTGATCCGCGCCGCTGGGTTCGGCTACGCCCGATGGATGGTTGTGGGCGAGGATGACGGCGCTCGCGTTGTGCTTGAGGCAGGCGCGCACCACTTCGCGCGGATGCACGCTGGCGCTGTCCACGGTGCCGCGGAAGAGTTCCTCGAAGCCCAGCACGCGATGGCGGTTGTCGAGGAAGAGGCAGGCGAAGACCTCGTAGGGCAGATGCCGCAGGCGCGCGCGCAGGAATTCGCCGCTGTCGCGCGGATTGCGCAGCGAGGTGCCGGCGACCAGCCGCTCGCCCAGGGCGCGGCGCGCCAACTCCAGCGCGGCGATCAGGCGGGCGCGCTTGGCCGGGCCGATGCCGGTGAGCTTCGTGGTCCGGACGGGATCGGCCAGCAAGGCATGCAGGCCGCCGGCCGCGGTGAGCAGCTGGCGGCCCAGGGTGAGCGCGTCGGCGCCGGCGACGCCGGTGCCCAGCAGCACGGCAAGCAGTTCGGCGTCCGACAGGGCTTCGGTACCGCGTTGCAGGAGTTTTTCGCGGGGGCGTTCGCCCTCCGGCCAATGGCGGATGCTCATGCCGCTACCTTGCCCGGCCCATGCCGGCGCGTGCAGCAGAGGACGGAGTCGATTCCGGTAAGCTACGCGTCCGCCCGTTTGTCAGGCCGTTCCTACATGCAACTTGCCAACCGTCGCATCCTGCTCGGCGTGTCGGGCGGCATCGCCGCCTACAAAGCCTGTGAACTGGTCCGCCGATTGCGCGACCTGGGTGCGCTGGTGCGCGTGGTGATGACGGAGAGCGCCACGCATTTCGTGAGCGCCACCACATTCCAGGCCCTGTCCGGCGAGGCCGTGCGGGTAAGCCTGTGGGACGAGCAGGCGGAAATGGCGATGGGCCACATCGAGCTGGCGCGCTGGGCCGAGCGCATCCTGATCGCGCCGGCGAGCGCCGACCTCATCGCCCGCCTGGCCCATGGCCTGGCCAACGACCTGCTGACCACCCTGTGCCTGGCCAGCGCCGCGCCGCTGTACGTCGCGCCGGCGATGAATCAGCAGATGTGGGCGCACCCGGCCGTGCAGGAGAACGTCGATACGCTCCGCCGCCGCGGCGTGCATCTGCTGGGGCCGGCTTCCGGCGACCAGGCCTGCGGCGACATCGGTTCCGGCCGCATGCTCGAACCGCTGGAGCTGCGCGAGGCGCTGGTCGCTTCCTTCGGCGACGGCTCGCTGCGCGGACTGAAAGTGGTGGTCAGCGCCGGCCCGACCTACGAAGACATCGATCCGGTGCGCTTCATCGGCAACCGCAGTTCCGGCCGCATGGGTTTTGCCGTCGCGGCGGCGGCGGCGGATGCCGGGGCCCAGGTGACCCTGGTCGCCGGCCCGGTCCATATGGAAACGCCACGCGGCGTGGCTCGCCGCGTGGACGTGCGCAGCGCGGCCGACATGCATGCCGCGGTGCTGGCGGCGTCGGCGGGTGCGGACATCTATGTCGGCGCAGCCGCCGTGGGCGATTACCGGCCGGCCAGCGTGGCTGACCGGAAGATCAAGAAGCACGACGGCGCGGGCCTGACCCTGGCGCTGTCGGAGAATCCGGACATCCTGGCCAGCCTCGCTGCGCAAACCGTGCACCCTTTCCTGGTCGGATTCGCCGCGGAAACGCATGATGTGGCGGCATACGCGCAGGACAAACTCCAGCGCAAGGGATTGGATATGATCGCCGCGAACCTGGTGGGGGACGGCCTCGGGTTCGAGGCCGCGGACAACGCATTGAACGTGTACTGGGCGGGCGGCTCCGTCGAGCTGCCGCGCTGTGGCAAGGACGAACTGGCGAGCCAGCTGGTCGCGCAGATCGCGCAGCGCTACAAGGCGGTGCGCTCGTGACGGTCCGGCCAGGCATGGTCGACGTCGAACTGAAGATCCTTGACCCGCGGCTGGGCGATGCCATCCCGCTGCCGCAGGCGGCCACCGCCGGCAGCGCCGGCATGGATTTGCGCGCGGCCATCGACGAACCGCTGACGCTCGCGCCCGGCGAAAGCGCACTCGTGCCCAGCGGCATGGCCATCCACATCGGCGATCCGGGCTGGTGCGCGTTGATCGTGCCGCGCTCGGGCCTGGGCCATAAACACGGCCTCGTGATGGGCAATCTGGTAGGCGTGATCGACGCCGACTACCAGGGTCCGCTGATGATTTCCTGCTGGAACCGCGGCGCGCAGCCTTACACCATCGGCGTGGGCGACCGCATCGCCCAGCTGCTGCTGGTGCCGGTGGCGCAGGCGCGCTTGAACGTGGTGGCGGAATTCAAGCCTTCGCAGAGGGGCGAGGGCGGCTTCGGATCGACCGGCGTCAACTAGAAAGCCTGCAGAGGGGACAGGGCCATGGCGATGGACTTCGCGAGGGGACTACGCGAGCGGTCATTCGACTGGCGGCGGCTTTTGCCGCTGGCCGGCGGCACGCTGCTGGTCGTGGGTGGGCTGTTCTGCGCGTGGCAGACCTGGCTGATCGCCGACGAGGACAGCGCGATCGAGCGCGTGCACCGCGCACAGGACCAGCTGGTGCAGTCGCTTGGCGAAGAGCTGGCGCGGCAGCGGCATGCCCTGCAGCAGGTGCTGGACACGTTGGATCCCGTTGCCGTACAGGCGGACCCGGTCCAGATGGCGACGCTGGTGCGCGGGAAGCTTCCACAGGCCAGGGCGGTCGAGTTCTACAGTGGCGCGCTGGACGAGGTACTGCACGCCAACTACCGAGACTTCGGCTATGCCAAGGCCGCGCAGCTGATGGCGGCGCAGACGGCCGAAGGCGACACGCTTGCGCAGACCTTGCCCAAGGGCACCAGCGGCGAGCGCTGGCTGACCTTCGTATTGCCCATGGGGGCGCGGCAGCGTCCCAGCGCCTGGGTCTGGTTCGAACTCCCCTTTGCCCCGATCGAGGAACGTTTCAACGCCGTTCCGCCCGAAGGCGGCAGACTTGAACTTCGCCAGGGCGACGACCGCGGCGACCGGCGCCTGCTCGCGAACGGTTCCGCCTCCGCGTCGAGCGAGGCCCATGGCAAGCCGGTGGCCGGCAGCAATCTGAACGTGGTGGCGGCGCTGCCCGGTGCCTACATCGTCTTGCCAAAGTCCGTGCTATTTGGCGCGTTGCTGACGCTGCTGGGCTTGGGCGGAGGCGCTTATCTGTGGTGGCTGCGCGGTCACCTGCCTGGCCAGAAGAAGACATCAAACGAGGAACCGATTTTGTCCGACCTGATCGACAATCTGCCCGAACCGGCCAAGCCGGAAGCCCGCCCCGCCAAGCCCCCGGCCCCGCCTGCGCCGGCTCCGGTGACCGTGGACCCGAGCATCTTCCGCGCATATGACGTGCGCGGCATCGTCGGCAAATCGCTGACCGCCGAGGTGGCGCGGCTGCTCGGGCAGTCCATCGGCACGCTGATGCGCGAGAAGGGCCTGCACGAGATCGTGGTCGGCCGCGACGGTCGCCTCTCCGGTCCCGAACTGGCAGGCGCGCTGGCCGAAGGCTTGCGCCAGGCGGGCATCGATGTGATCGACATCGGCGCCGTCCCGACCCCGGTCGTCTACTACGCCGCCTATCGCTTCAATACGGGCAGCGGCGTGGCCGTTACTGGCAGCCACAACCCGCCGGACTACAACGGCTTCAAGATCGTCGTGGGCGGCGAGACGCTTTCGGAGGGCGCGATCCAGGATCTGTACCGTCGCATCGCCGCGAACGAGCTCGAGCGCGGCGGCAAGGGTAGCCTGCGCCATATCGACGTCGTGCCGGACTACATCGAGCGCATCACCTCCGACGTGCAGGCCGGGCGCCGCATGAAGGTGGTCGTCGACTGCGGCAACGGCATCCCGGGCGCCGTCGCGCCGCAGGTGCTCGAGGGCATCGGCTGCGAGGTGATTCAGCTCTACTGCGACGTGGACGGCACCTTCCCGAACCACCATCCGGATCCGTCCGACCCGCACAATCTCGAAGACCTGATCGAGGCCGTGCGAGCGACCGGCGCGGACCTGGGCGTCGCCTTCGACGGTGACGGCGACCGTCTGGGCGTGGTCACCAAGAAAGGCGAGATCATCTTCCCGGACCGCACCCTGATGCTGTTCGCGCGCGACGTGCTGTCGCGCCAGCCGGGCGCGACCATCATCTATGACGTGAAATGCACCGGCCATCTCAAGGGCCAGATCCTGGACGCCGGCGGCAGCCCGCTGATGTGGCGCACGGGCCACTCGCTGATCAAGAGCAAGATGCGCGAGACCGGCGCGGAGCTGGCCGGCGAGATGAGCGGCCATTTCTTCTTCAAGGAACGCTGGTACGGGTTCGACGACGGCATTTATGCCGGCGCGCGCCTGCTGGAGATCCTCGCCGGCGACCTGGATGAGCGTACGCCGGAGGAGATCTTCGCGACCTGCCCCAAGGGCGTGTCCACGCCGGAACTGAAGATCGAGATGAAGGAAGGCGAGCACTACAAGTTCATCGAGAAGTTCCGCCAGAGCGCGACCTTCGGCG
Organism: Dyella sp. BiH032; assembly: GCF_031954525.1. Taxonomy (NCBI): domain Bacteria; kingdom Pseudomonadati; phylum Pseudomonadota; class Gammaproteobacteria; order Lysobacterales; family Rhodanobacteraceae; genus Dyella; species Dyella sp. BiH032. Next base: position 127,296 of record NZ_CP134867.1, on the reverse strand, counting down.
ATGCGGCACTCACCACCATCGACGGCGTGCGCGCCGACTGGCCGGATGGCTGGGGCTTGGTGCGTCCGTCCAATACCACGCCGATCCTGGTGCTGCGTTTCGATGCGGACAACGATGCCGCGCTCAAGCGCATCCAGCAGGTGTTCCGCGAGCAGCTGCACGCGGTGGAGCCGGGTCTGAAGCTGCCTTTCTGAGTCTCGACCTCGCGCGCATAAAAACGCCACGCTATGCGTGGCGTTTTTCTTTGCCCGGTAGGGAGGGCTTACTTGTCCTTGGCCTGGGCCGCTTTCAAGTCGCGGTAATGCTGCAGCTGCTGGGTCATGCGGGTGCTGGCCGCGTCGCGGGCCGCTTGCTGGCGGTCCAGAGCCGTACGCTGGCCGGCCACGACGTTGCGCTGCTTGGCGATGCTGTCGTTCAGAAACTTCGGTACCGGCTGCTTGGCGCGCTCCAGGTCACCGGCACGGGTGAGTAGATCCGTCAGCGCTTTTTCCTGGCTGTGCAGGTTGATCTGCGTGGTGCGGATTTGCTGATCGATATTGTCGATTTCCTGCTGCAGCGAAGCCTTGTAGTCCGCCTCGTTGGGATAGGCAGACAGCATCTGCGAATCGTTGCGTGCCTGCTCCTGGGCCGCCCGTTGCTGCGCGGCCTGCTCGTCGGCGGCCTTGCGGGCGGCGGCCCGCTCTTCCGGGTTGAGCTGGCGGCCAACGTGCTGAATGACCAGGCCACGATCGTTCACCACGTCGTAGCCGTACTTGATCGCTTCGCTGGTCAGGCTGTCGCTGTAGTGCGGCAGGCCTTGGCCGTCGTGCCACTTGTAGCGCACGCCGTTGTTGCTCTGGTTCTGCGCGTGGGCGCAGGCGACGGCCACGAGGCCGGCAAGGATGAGGCTGGTTCGACGCATGGACTTCCCCCTGGAGAGCGGGAGTATAGCCTTGGCATGGTCATAGTCCGGCGAAGGCGTCTTCGCGGATGTGACGCCGTTCGCTCCATGCGCCATGGCTTACGCGGCCACGCCGTAGCGTTCGCGATAGGCCTGCAGGCGTTGGTATTCGTCCGCCAGATCCGGCCGCTCGCCGGCATAGGCCATGACGTCGGCAAGGCTGGTGATGGCGATGACGGGGATGCCGAATTCGGCGGTCAGCTCCTGCGCCGCGGACCGCGTTCCCTGCCCGCGCTCCTGGCGGTCCAGCGCGATCAGCACGCCCGCCGGCGTGGCGCCCTGCGCCCGGATCAGCGCCAGCGATTCGCGCACGGCCGTGCCGGCGGTCATCACGTCGTCCACGATCAGCACGCGACCCTGGAGCGGTGCACCGACCAGGACGCCGCCTTCGCCGTGGTCCTTGGCCTCCTTGCGGTTGTAGGCCCAGGGGATGTCGCGGTCGTGCTGATCCGCCAGCGCGATGGCAGTCGCCGCCGCGAGGGGAATGCCCTTGTAGGCGGGTCCGAACAGCATGTCGATTTGCACGCCCGAGTTGACGATGGCCGACGCGTAGGCGCGGCCCAGCCGGGCGAGCGCGGCGCCGGAATCGATGCGGCCCATGTTGAAGAAGTAGGGGCTCAGGCGGCCGGATTTGAGCGTGAACTCGCCGAAGCGCAGCACGTCGCGCTGCAGGGTGAGTTCGATGAAGTCGCGCTGGTAGTCGTGCACGGCGGAGGTCTCGGTCAGGCGAATGTTACGGGAGCCGGAGCCACATCAGATGCTGCGGCCCGGAGCGGCCGCCATGGTACAGCGCCCCGCTGTCCTCGAAGCCGGCACGGCGGTACAGCGCCAGCGCCGGCAGATTGCGGCAGTTCACCGTCAGCACCAGCAGGCGCGCTTCCGGGTGGCGTTCCGCCAGGTCTCCGACCAAGGCGGCGATGGCCTGGGCGCCGAAGCCGCGGCCTTGCCAATCGGTGCCGATGAAGAATGAGCGCAGGCCCACCGCGGGCATGGCGTAGTCGCGTTCGGCGATGGTGCTGGCGTGGTGTTCGATGCGGTAATAACCCACGGCCGTGTCGCCGTGCAGGATCGCCATCGGCGTACTGCCGTGGCTGAGTTCCGCGTCGGCCAGCGAAGCCTCGATCGGGCTGACGAAGGCGTATTGATCGGGGTGCACGCGCAGGGCCAGCACCGCGGGTCGGAGCCCTGGGGTGACCGGCGCGACGCGGATGGCGGGCGGTTCGGACATGATTGCTATGATGGCGCATCACACGAGGAACCCGCATGCGCATCATCAGCCTGAACGCCAATGGCATCCGCTCGGCCGCCAACAAGGGCGTGTTCGACTGGCTACGCAAGCAGAAGGCGGACGTGGTCTGCCTGCAGGAAACCAAGGCGCAGGAAGATCAGCTCAGCGATCCCATGTTCCGGCCGGACGGCCATCATTGCTTCTACCGCGACGCCAGCACCAAGAAGGGTTACAGCGGCGTGGCGATCTACGCCAAGCGCGAACCGGATCAGGTGCTGACATCACTGGGCTGGGCGCCGTTCGACGACGAGGGGCGGTATATCGAGGCGCGTTTCGGCAACCTGAGCGTGGTGTCGCTTTACGTCCCCTCCGGCTCCTCGGGCGACGAGCGACAGCAGTTCAAGTTTCAGGTCATGGACTGGATCACCCCGATCTTCCAGCAGTGGCTGGAAAGCGGGCGCGACTACGTGATCTGCGGTGACTGGAACATCGTCCACACGAAGAACGACATCAAGAACTGGACCTCGAACCAGAAAAATTCCGGCTGCCTGCCCGAAGAGCGCGCGTGGCTCGATCTACTGTTCAAGGAGCGCGGCTGGGTGGACAGCTTCCGCGCGATCAAGCCCGACGCTGTGGAATACACATGGTGGTCCAATCGTGGGCGGGCGCGCGAGAACAACGTGGGGTGGCGCATCGACTACCAGGTGGTGACGCCTTCGCTGCGGGAACGCCTGAAGTCGTGCTCGATCTATCGCGACGAGCGGTTCTCCGACCACGCGCCGTATACGGTCGATTATGCCGACTGAGGCCGGGTCGGAAGCGGCAGGCAAGGCTTCCATCTGGCGGGCGTTCGCGCAGCCCTCCGCATGGACGATGTGCCTGCTGGGGTTTTCCTCGGGCCTGCCGTTTCTGCTGGTGTCCTACACCTTGTCGTTCTGGCTCAAAGAGAACGGCATCGTGCTGAAGGACATCACGATGATCGCGAGCGCTGGCATGACCTACGCGCTCAAGTTCTTGTGGGCGCCCTTGCTGGATCACTGGCGCCTGCCGCTGTTCGCCCGGCTGGGTCAGCGGCGCGGCTGGCTGTTGCTGGCCCAGCTGGGCGTGGTGGTCGGGCTGCTGTTGATGGCCATGCTCACGCCGAAGCAACTGGTGCCCTTCGTGGCGGCTACGCTGCTGGTCGCCTTCATGGGTGCCACGCAGGACATCGCAGTCGATGCCTATCGCATCGAGATCGCGCCGCCTTCGGCGCAGGGCGCCCTGGTAGCCACCTATGCGCTGGGTTATCGGTTCGGGTTGCTCGTGTCCAGCGCGCTGGCGCTGATTCTCGCCGATCACATGGCATGGGCTCCGATCTATGTACTGATGGCGGCGGCGATGGCGCTGCCGATCCTCACCACGCTGAGGATGCGCGAGCCGGAAGTGCGCCGCGCGGCGCCTTCGACCTGGGAGGAGGCAATGCGCGAAGGGATCATTGAGCCCTTTACCGATTTCTTCCGGCGCTACGGTCTGCATCTCGCCTTGCTGACGCTGCTTTTCATCCTGCTGTTCAAGATCCCGGAGCAGGCGATCATCGGCGGCATCATGGGGCCGTTCTATCGGGACATGGGATTCTCCAAGACCGAGATCGGCACCGTAACCAAGCTCTATGGCACCTGGATCGGCATCCTCGGTGCCTTTGCCGGCGGCGCCGCGGTGGCCCGCTGGGGCGCATGGCGGACGCTCGGCGCATGCATCGTGCTGGGCGCGGTGAGCAACTTGCTCTACCTGTTCCTGATCGCTCACCAGGGCCAATTGGTGATGCTGACCCTGGCCATATCCGGGCAGAACTTCTTCGAGGGCATGCTCGGCCCGCCGACGGTCGCTTTTCTCTCGATGCTGGTGAATCGCCAGCACACGGCGACGCAATATGCCCTGCTCAGTTCACTGGTGAACCTGCCGGGCAAGGTGCTTGGCTTCTTTGCGGGAGGCATCGTGGCCGTGTCGGGGTATGGCGGGTATTTCATCATCACCGTGCTCGCTGCGCTCCCGGCTATGGCGCTGTTTGCCTATCTCTGGCCTTCCCATCGGAGGACGGAGCAGGCCAGGGAGGCTGAGGCACCCGGCTAGGCGTAGTTTCTCCGGGTCGGCCATCGGGATTGCCAACCATGCCGCGAATTCGCCCGGATGGCCGACTTGCAAGGAGGCCCGCGTCTGTACACCATGACGCCGGTCAGGGGGCTCATGCGTGGAACGGAGAAGCGCCTGTGCCGGACATCGTGATTCGCCATATCGATACCCTCATGGCCGAGCGCATCAAGTCGCTGGCCAAGGACCGTCAGTGGTCCATCAATGACGTGGTGCTCCATGCGCTGCGGCATGGCTTGGGCATGGCGCAGCAAGGCAATGTGTTCGCGGAAACCATGCTCGATCCGGGCGAACTGACCGTGCTCAGCGGCCAGTGGGACGCGCGTGAGAAGGCGGTGTTCCAGGAGGCCGTGCAGGCGCTTTCCCTGGCCCGGCCTACGCAGCTTTCCCCGGCCCAGCTGGCCTTGTCCGACGAAACCTTAGGCTGAGGCGGGATAGACCGCGCCCAGGACGCGCGGTCCGCGGGCGCCCGTGACGGCGGGCAGGTTACCCGGGAGCCCCAGCAGGCGTTGCCGGGCAAGCCAGGCGAACGCCATGGCCTCCAGATAATCCGGGTCGACGCCTTCGTCGGCCGTGCTGCGCACTGCGCGCGGCTTCAGCAAGGTGGCCAGCCGTTCCATCAGCGCGCTGTTGTGCACGCCGCCGCCGCAGGCCAGGACTTCCGTGGCGTCAGGGGCGTGGCGGTCGACCGCGTCGGCCACGCTGCGCGCCGAGAGTTCCAGCAGGGTGGCTTGTACGTCGGCGGGTGAAAGCAGGGACAGTCGTGTCTGCTGCTCCAGCCAGGCCAGATGAAAATGTTCCCTGCCCGTGCTCTTGGGGGGAGGAAGCGCGAAGTACGGGTCGGCCAGCAAGGCTGCGAGAAGTTCGCTGTCGACCGAGCCAGCGCGCGCGAACGCCCCATTCCGGTCGAATGCCTCGCCGCGATGCCGAAGGCACCAGGCGTCCATCAGGCCGTTGGCGGGTCCGGTGTCGAAGCCGAAGACGCGGCCATCCGCGGCTAGCACCGTGATGTTCGCGATGCCGCCAAGGTTGAGCACCACCCGGGTGCGGCCGGGTGACCCGAGCAGCATGGCGTGTACCGCCGGCAGCAGTGGTGCGCCCTGACCACCGGCGGCGACATCCGCGCGACGGAAATCGGCCACGACGTCGATGCGGCAACGCTCGGCGATCACCGACGGATCGCCTACCTGCAGCGTGAAAGGGTGTTCGCCATGGGGGCGGTGGCGCAGGGTCTGGCCGTGCGAGCCGATCGCCCGTACCTCGGCCGACGTTGTGCTGCTGTCTTCCAGCAAGCGCAAGGTCGCGGCGGCGAAGCATTCGCCGATGGCGACGTCGAGGCGGCCGTAAGCATCCAGGTCGAGCCGCGTCTCGTCCTGCGCCATCGCCAGGATGCGCGTACGCAGCTCGTCGGGCCAGGGATGGGTGAGGGCGGCGAGAAGCCGGGGTCGGTCGCGTTCGAAGCGAACCAGCGCGGCGTCGATGCCGTCCGCGCTGGTTCCTGAGATCAGTCCGATATAAAGCGCCGAAGCATCATCCACGTGCTGGCTCAGTCGTCGTTGCGCTTGGAGCCGTCCACGCGGGCCAGCTTGATGTTGTTGTCCAAGGTTTTCAGGCGGGCGAGCTGCGGCTGCACCACCTGGGACTTGAACCTCGCCAGCTGCACTGCCGGCAGCGGCTCGGGCTTGGGCAGTGTGACCTTCTGCGGGTCGCGCTGCACATCATTGACGCGGAATTCGTAATGCAGATGCGGGCCGGTGGCCAGGCCCGTCATGCCGACATAACCGATCACCGATCCCTGGCTGACATGCTGGCCCACTTTCACGTTGGCAAATTTGGACATGTGGCCGTAGGCGGTGCTGATCGAGCTGTTGTGCTGGACGATCACGAAGTTGCCGTAACCGTTCATCCATCCCTTGTACTTGATCACGCCGTCGCCGGCTGCGTGGATGGGTGTGCCAGTGGGCGCCGCGTAGTCCACGCCCTTGTGCGCACGCATCAGGCCCAGCACCGGGTGCATGCGTGCGGCGCTGAACTGCGAAGAGATACGAGTGAAGTCGACGGGAATACGCAGGAACGACTTCTGCAGCGGGCGGCCATCCTCGCTGAACCAGCCGTAGGAGCCGTCGTCCTTCTTGAAGCGATAGGCCGTGTAGCGCTGACCCTGATTGACGAATTCGGCGGCGACGATGTCGCCTTCGCGCAGGTAGCCGCCATCGCGATAGATGTCGTCGTAGATTACCGTGAAGGTGTCGCCTTCGCGCAGGTCCTGCACGAAGTCGATGTCGTACTTGAAGAGATCCGCCAGCTTGAGAACCATCGCCGTGCTCATGCCGGCCTTGGCGCCGGCGGCGAACAGCGAGCTGTCGATGGCGCCGTGTGCGACGTGTTCGCGGCGCTCCACTTCGCGGGCCTGAGCTACGACCGTGGGCTTGTCGCCGTCGAAGCGTACCGTGACGCGGCTGGCTTCGTCCTTGTCGAAGCGGATGCCGCGCAGGCTGCCGTCGTTGGCGAGAAGGAAGTCGAATTCCTGGCCGGGACGAATGTTGTGCAGTGCCTTCCCTGCGTCGCCGGCTTCGTCCATCACATTCTGCAGATCGGCGAGGCTGAGCCCCTGGCCCTGGAAAATGTCGGAGAGCGTCTGACCGGGGCGAACCTGCACGATGCGCCAGTCTTCCACCGTGGGCGTCCGGACCGTGGTGGGCAGCGCCTTGGGCAGGGCGAGCGGGAGGAAGGCGTGGGCGGAAGAAACGGGGTCGGGCCGCATCGCGCTGGCCCAGGCGGGAATGATGAAGCCGGAAAGCGCGGTGAGCAGGAGCGCCGTGCCGGCAAGCATCCATCGCTCACGATGCCAACGGATGGGCTCGGCCTCGTTGTGATTGCAGAACGACCAGTGGGAGAAGCGTTCGTAGAAGTGAGAGTGCCTGCGCTGCGCCTTTCGACGGATAGCCTGCTTGCGCGCCGTGCGCGCGATCTTTCTTGCCTCTCCCATGCCCTGCGTGCCCCGCGGTACAAATTTATGTAATGCGGCGTACCATAGCGGCCCTGTGCAAAGGGCGTCAATGCCTTTCCCATCAAGGGTTTGCGCGAGTTTTCTGATTAACGCACAATTAACGCCACGACGTGGCGGCCGTCGCTTCTTTGGCCGCCGAATAACCGGGATCCGAGGAATACATGAGCGAGCTTGAGCAGGCGCTGGCCACCATCGCGCGCGGCGCCGACGAAATTATCAAGCAGGAAGAGCTGGTCGAGCGCCTCAAGAAGGGGAGGCCGCTGCGCATCAAGGCGGGTTTCGATCCGACGGCACCGGATCTGCACCTTGGTCACACGGTCCTGCTGAACAAGATGCGTCAATTCCAGGACCTCGGGCATCAGGTGATTTTTCTCATTGGCGACTTCACCGGCATGATCGGCGACCCGACGGGCAAGAACGTCACTCGCAAGCCACTTACGCGTGAGGACGTGCTAGCCAATGCCGAGACGTACGCCGAGCAGGTCTTCAAGGTGCTTGACCGCGAAAAGACCGAACTTCGTTTCAACTCCGAATGGTTCGGCAAAATGACGGCTGCGGACATGATTCGCCTGGCGGCGCAGCACACGGTGGCACGCATGCTCGAGCGCGACGACTTCGCCAAGCGGTATGCGGTGCAGCAGTCAATTGCGATCCACGAATTTCTCTATCCGCTGGTGCAGGGCTACGACTCGGTCGCGCTCAAGTGTGACGTCGAGCTGGGCGGCACGGACCAGAAGTTCAATCTGCTGATGGGGCGCGCGCTGCAGGAGCACCATGGGCAGCCGCCGCAGATCGTGCTGACCATGCCATTGCTGGAAGGCCTGGATGGCGTGCACAAGATGTCCAAGTCGCTTGGCAATTACATTGGCATCAACGAGCCAGCCATCGACATCGTTACCAAGACGATGAAGATCGGCGACGAACTGATGTGGCGATGGTTCGAATTACTGAGCTTCGAGGTATCGCTGGACGAGATCGCGCGTATGAAGCGCGAAGTGGAAAGCGGTGCACTGAACCCGCGCGACGCCAAGCTGCGCCTGGCGCGCGAGCTCGCCGCCCGGTTCCAGGGCGCGGCGGCGGCTGAGCAAGCGATCGCCGGCTGGCATGCGGTGGTGCGGGGTGAGGGCGACACGAGTCTGCTGCCGCTTACCGAGATTTCGGTGCCGACCGAGGGGTTGCGCTTGCCCGCACTGCTCACGGCTGCGGGGCTGACGGCAAGCAACTCGGAAGCGAACCGCAAACTCAAGGAGCGCGCCGTGCGTATCGACTCTGAAGTCGTGGAGGATCCGCAACAAACGTTCGGACCGGGCTTTGAGGCTGTGCTCCAGGTTGGTAAGCGCAACTTCGCGCGCGTGGCGCTCAAGCTCGGTTGACGGCAACGCGCGGTGGCCTCTAGGTCATCGCGCGCTGGTCTTTTCGTCCCTGCGCTTGTCAGAACAAGCGCTTACAAAAAACTTCAAAAAAATTCACGAAATCGCTTGCCAAACAGGTAGGCCCTCCCTAGTATTCGCCACCCCGCCGCGACGGCTTCCCCGCAACGGCAACAACGGCAGCAAAAATTCTTTGCTGCAGGTGTTGACGGACAGGAAAGACGATGTAGAATGGGCGGCTCACCCGGGACGAAATGTTCTGGAGCGATTCGAAGAAAGAGTCGCAAGTGATTGATCTTTGACAGTGTGCGCAGGTGACTTGTGTGGGCGCCTTGCGGTGGATGGAACAACTGTCCACAAATGCAAGCGTCTAACCTAAGAGTCAATTCAAAGCTTGACGTTTTACGGTTAGGACAACGCTTCAGAAAGATAGATCGACTTCGGTTGATCGAAAACTTAAGTGAAGAGTTTGATCCTGGCTCAGATTGAACGCTGGCGGCATGCCTAACACATGCAAGTCGAACGGCAGCACAGTGGAGCTTGCTCCATGGGTGGCGAGTGGCGGACGGGTGAGTAATGCATCGGGACCTGCCCAGACGTGGGGGATAACGTAGGGAAACTTACGCTAATACCGCATACGTCCTACGGGAGAAAGCGGGGGATCTTCGGACCTCGCGCGGTTGGATGGACCGATGTTCGATTAGCTAGTTGGTGAGGTAATGGCTCACCAAGGCGACGATCGATAGCTGGTCTGAGAGGATGATCAGCCACACTGGGACTGAGACACGGCCCAGACTCCTACGGGAGGCAGCAGTGGGGAATATTGGACAATGGGCGAAAGCCTGATCCAGCAATGCCGCGTGTGTGAAGAAGGCCTTCGGGTTGTAAAGCACTTTTATCAGGAGCGAAATACTACCGGCTAATACCCGGTGGGGCTGACGGTACCTGAGGAATAAGCACCGGCTAACTTCGTGCCAGCAGCCGCGGTAATACGAAGGGTGCAAGCGTTAATCGGAATTACTGGGCGTAAAGCGTGCGTAGGCGGTTTCTTAAGTCTGCTGTGAAATCCCCGGGCTCAACCTGGGAATGGCAGTGGATACTGGGAAGCTAGAGTGTGATAGAGGATGGTGGAATTCCCGGTGTAGCGGTGAAATGCGTAGAGATCGGGAGGAACATCAGTGGCGAAGGCGGCCATCTGGATCAACACTGACGCTGAGGCACGAAAGCGTGGGGAGCAAACAGGATTAGATACCCTGGTAGTCCACGCCCTAAACGATGCGAACTGGATGTTGGTCTCAACTCGGAGATCAGTGTCGAAGCTAACGCGTTAAGTTCGCCGCCTGGGGAGTACGGTCGCAAGACTGAAACTCAAAGGAATTGACGGGGGCCCGCACAAGCGGTGGAGTATGTGGTTTAATTCGATGCAACGCGAAGAACCTTACCTGGCCTTGACATGTCTGGAATCCTGCAGAGATGCGGGAGTGCCTTCGGGAATCAGAACACAGGTGCTGCATGGCTGTCGTCAGCTCGTGTCGTGAGATGTTGGGTTAAGTCCCGCAACGAGCGCAACCCTTGTCCTTAGTTGCCAGCACGTAATGGTGGGAACTCTAAGGAGACTGCCGGTGACAAACCGGAGGAAGGTGGGGATGACGTCAAGTCATCATGGCCCTTACGGCCAGGGCTACACACGTACTACAATGGTCGGTACAGAGGGTTGCAATACCGCGAGGTGGAGCCAATCCCAGAAAGCCGATCCCAGTCCGGATTGGAGTCTGCAACTCGACTCCATGAAGTCGGAATCGCTAGTAATCGCAGATCAGCTATGCTGCGGTGAATACGTTCCCGGGCCTTGTACACACCGCCCGTCACACCATGGGAGTGAGTTGCTCCAGAAGCCGTTAGCCTAACCGCAAGGAGGGCGACGACCACGGAGTGGTTCATGACTGGGGTGAAGTCGTAACAAGGTAGCCGTATCGGAAGGTGCGGCTGGATCACCTCCTTTCGAGAACGACAGAACCTCCTCCGCAAGACGTCCACACAAGACACCTGCATATCCGCATGTAAAAGACATGCCTGGCCCATCCCATTCGATGTGGGGGCCTATAGCTTTATGGGTCTGTAGCTCAGGTGGTTAGAGCGCACCCCTGATAAGGGTGAGGCCGGTGGTTCGAGTCCTCCCAGACCCACCACTTTGGGGCCATAGCTCAGCTGGGAGAGCACCTGCTTTGCAAGCAGGGGGTCGTCGGTTCGATCCCGACTGGCTCCACCAGTTCACGCGGATATGTAGCGCACACGAAAAGATTTTGAAGCGAGACGGCACTGTGGCCGCTTTCGTGTTCTTTGACAATGTAAACGAGTGACAAGCGTCTTGGTTTGAAACCAAACCGAGATGTGTCGTTGAGGCAATTAAGCGAACGCGTTGTTTGGCGTTAGCCCTGAGGCGACTTGGGGTTATATGGTCAAGCGACCAAGCGTATACGGTGGATGCCTTGGCGGTCAGAGGCGATGAAGGACGTGGCAGCCTGCGAAAAGTGTCGGGGAGCTGGCAACAAGCTTTGATCCGGCAATGTCCGAATGGGGAAACCCACTGCTTCGGCAGTATCCAGTACTGAATTCATAGGTGCTGGAAGCGAACCCGGGGAACTGAAATATCTAAGTACCCGGAGGAAAAGAAATCAACCGAGATTCCGTCAGTAGCGACGAGCGAACGCGGACTAGCCCAAAAGCACAGCATGTTTTAGTCGAAGGGTCTGGAAAGGCCGGCCATAGCGGGTGATAGCCCCGTAGGCGAAAAGGCACGTTGTGTGAAATTGAGTAAGGCGGGGCACGTGAAACCCTGTCTGAACATGGGGGGACCATCCTCCAAGGCTAAATACTCCTGACCGACCGATAGCGAACAAGTACCGTGAGGGAAAGGCGAAAAGAACCCCGGAGAGGGGAGTGAAATAGACCCTGAAACCGTATACGTACAAGCAGTGGAAGCCCGCAAGGGTGACTGCGTACCTTTTGTATAATGGGTCAGCGACTTACTGTCAGTGGCGAGCTTAACCGTCTAGGGGAGGCGAAGGGAAACCGAGTCTGAATAGGGCGCATAGTCTCTGGCAGTAGACCCGAAACCGAGTGATCTATCCTTGGCCAGGTTGAAGGTGCGGTAACACGCACTGGAGGACCGAACCCACATCTGTTGCAATAGATGGGGATGAGCTGAGGATAGGAGTGAAAGGCTAAACAAACTCGGAGATAGCTGGTTCTCCTCGAAAGCTATTTAGGTAGCGCCTCGTATGTATCTTCCTGGGGGTAGAGCACTGTTATGGCTAGCGGGTCATCGCGACTTAGCAAACCATGGCAAACTCCGAATACCAGGACAGACTGTACGGGAGACACACGGCGGGTGCTAACGTCCGTCGTGAAAAGGGAAACAACCCAGACCCGCAGCTAAGGTCCCAAAGTTAGTGCTAAGTGGAAAACGATGTGGGAAGGCATAGACAGCCAGGAGGTTGGCTTAGAAGCAGCCACCCTTTAAAGAAAGCGTAATAGCTCACTGGTCGAGTCGGCCTGCGCGGAAGATTTAACGGGGCTAAGCACTACACCGAAGCTCGGGGTGCACACTTTGTGTGCGCGGTAGAGGAGCGTTCCGTAAGCCTGTGAAGGTGGGTTGAGAAGCCTGCTGGAGGTATCGGAAGTGCGAATGCTGACATGAGTAACGATAATGCGGGTGAAAAGCCCGCACGCCGAAAGCCCAAGGTTTCCTCGCGCAACGTTCATCGGCGCAGGGTGAGTCGGCCCCTAAGGCGAGGCAGAAATGCGTAGTCGATGGGAAGCCGGTTAATATTCCGGCACTTGTCTGCAGTGCGATGTGGGGACGGAGAAAGTTAGGTCTACCGGGCGTTGGTTGTCCCGGGGAAAGGCGGTAGGTGGTGATCTTTGGCAAATCCGGGATCACATACACCGAGCACCGAGACGAGCCCTATTGGGCGAAGTGACTGATACTACGCTTCCAGGAAAAGCCACTAAGCTTCAGCTGCAGAGAAACCGTACCGTAAACCGACACTGGTAGGCAGGGTGAGAATCCCAAGGCGCTTGAGAGAACTCGGGTGAAGGAACTAGGCAAAATGGCACCGTAACTTCGGGAGAAGGTGCGCCCTTTTTGGTGGCTACATGCGTAGCTGAGCTGAGAAGGGTCGCAGTAACCTGGCCGCTGCGACTGTTTATCAAAAACACAGCACTCTGCAAACACGAAAGTGGACGTATAGGGTGTGACGCCTGCCCGGTGCTGGAAGGTTAATTGATGGGGTCAGCCGCAAGGCGAAGCTCTTGATCGAAGCCCCAGTAAACGGCGGCCGTAACTATAACGGTCCTAAGGTAGCGAAATTCCTTGTCGGGTAAGTTCCGACCTGCACGAATGGCGTAACGACAGCGGCGCTGTCTCCACCCGAGACTCAGTGAAATTGAAATCGCTGTGAAGATGCAGCGTTCCCGCGGCAAGACGGAAAGACCCCGTGAACCTTTACTACAGCTTCACACTGAACGTTGAGTTCTTCTGTGTAGGATAGGTGGGAGGCTATGAAACCGAGACGCTAGTTTCGGTGGAGCCATCCTTGAAATACCACCCTGAAGTGCTTGACGTTCTAACCTAGGTCCGTAATCCGGATCGGGGACCGTGTGTGGTGGGTAGTTTGACTGGGGCGGTCTCCTCCCAAAGAGTAACGGAGGAGCACGAAGGTACGCTCAGCGCGGTCGGACATCGCGCACTGTGTGCAAAGGCATAAGCGTGCTTGACTGCGAGATCGACGGATCAAGCAGGTACGAAAGTAGGTCTTAGTGATCCGGTGGTTCTGTATGGAAGGGCCATCGCTCAACGGATAAAAGGTACTCCGGGGATAACAGGCTGATACCGCCCAAGAGTTCATATCGACGGCGGTGTTTGGCACCTCGATGTCGGCTCATCACATCCTGGGGCTGTAGTCGGTCCCAAGGGTATGGCTGTTCGCCATTTAAAGTGGTACGCGAGCTGGGTTCAGAACGTCGTGAGACAGTTCGGTCCCTATCTGTCGTGGGCGTTGGAGATTTGAGGGGGGCTGCTCCTAGTACGAGAGGACCGGAGTGGACGTTCCGCTGGTGTTCGGGTTGTCATGCCCATGGCATTGCCCGGTAGCTACGAACGGAAGTGATAACCGCTGAAAGCATCTAAGCGGGAAGCACGCCCCAAGATGAGATCTCCCGAGTCCTAGAGACTCCTTAAGGCCCCATCTAGACTAGGTGGTTGATAGGCGCGGTGTGGAAGTGCAGCAATGCATTGAGCTTACGCGTACTAATGAGCCGTGCGGCTTGACCATATAACCCCAAGACGCTTCGCAGCTCAGCGAGCATCTCGCAAAGTTCATCCAAGACGTTTGTCACTCGTTTACTCCATCTGCCGGACCGGCGCTCCCTAGCGCTGTCCAGCACCCTTTCCCTGGCGACGATAGCGCTGTGGTCCCACCCGATCCCATCCCGAACTCGGAAGTGAAACGCAGCTGCGCCGATGGTAGTGTGGCTTGCCATGCAAGAGTAGGTCATCGCCAGGGGCTTTATCCTGAAAAACCCTCACCTCACGGTGAGGGTTTTTTTTATGGCTCTTCCTCAGCCCTTCTCCGGCTGTTTCGCACATAAGCACCTCCAGTGCCTCGACCGCAGCACCCGCTGCACCGTCGCACGATCATCGGGCTGCCGCCCAGCCATGGCGCGAGCGTCACCCTCCCGACGGCATCGGCAATCTTCCGGGCTCGAAAGCTTCGCAGGCTTCCGCGCACCATCGCTTTTGCATCGCCAAAGTCGAGCTTGGCCTATTATTCGTTCACTCCAGGCCACCCATTGGACGCCCGCGTGTTTGTCCAAATCGAAACGAGGCGCCGCCAGCGACAGCCATGGGTGACCATACTGTTGGTCCTGCTCTGCGTCCTGAGTTTCATCGGTTTGGCGATACTCCCGCCACGACAGCGACTTTCCCTGCTGCTCGAATGGGGAACGGTGCCCGCGAATATCTTTGACACCCATGAACCGGTGCTCGCGCAGCTGCACGATTCGTCGTTGCTTCGCTTGGTGACCGCGCTTTTCATCCATGTTGCCTGGTTGCATGTCCTTGGCAACATGTTGTTCCTCGTAATTTTTGGGCTCCCTTCCGAACGCACGTTGGGCGCAACGCGCTTCTTGCTGCTGTTTCTGCTGGGCGGAGTAGTTGCCAATCTGGTTGGAGCGCTATCGCTCGCAGGCGTGCATTCGCCAATCATTGGTTGCAGTGGCGCTGTCTCGGCCGTGCTTGGGGCGTACATTGCCTTGTTTCCGCGCGAACGGTTAGGGCTGGTTCTGCCGTTGGGCCTGTATCTCGAATTCGTGCGTGTGCCGGCATTTCTGCTGATCGGCATCTGGGTGTTGCTACAACTGCTCTTCAGTTACGCCGGCCCCAGCTATGGCGCGGTGGTCTGGTGGACGCACATCGCCGGGTTCCTGTTCGGCGTGATCTTCGCGCTGTTTTCCCGTAGCGCGGTCCTTCGCCGGATGCGTGGATAAAATACGGCCATGCGCCAAAAGAAACTCTACAAGGTCACCTTCCTGCACTTGGGAAAGAGTTACGAGCTCTACGCCCGTCACGTCGCATCGAGCGCACTCTGGGGCTTCACCGAGGTAGGTGAGCTTGTCTTCGAGACGGCAGGCGAGGGATTGGTGGTAGACCCCACCGAGGAAAAGCTGCGCGAAGAGTTCAAGGACACACGGGTACTTCACCTGCCCATGCAGGCGATCGTCCGTATTGAAGAAGTCGAGCGCAGGGGCACCCTGGCGATACGCGACGCGGCCGATGGCCAGAAAGTCATGCCGTTCCCGATGCCGCCCCGGAACGGCCGCTAGCGCTATTGGCTGACCGCAATGCCATGATGCCGTGCGAAATGCCGTAGCAGCCGCCTCGCGATCGGCGTTGGCGCTACCTGCCGGAATGTATGGTGCGGATCGAATCCTTCCCGATGCATATCCATCCGTTTCCGGTGGATGTAGGCACGCATCACGTCCGCATTGAACTCCGGATGGAATTGCACGCTCATCGCATTCCTGCCGTAGCGCAGAAGGTGATGAGGATCGCGCGCGGAACTCGCGAGCACCGCAACGCCCCGAGGTACTTCCAATACGCTCTGTTCATGCGTGGTATGAGCGCGGAAGGAAGATGGAAGCGCCGACGCCACCGGATCATGCCGGGCATCTTGCGAGACCTGAATCGGCAACGTCCCGATCTCTCTGCCACCGGGCAAATAATCCACCCGGCCGCCCAGGGCGTGAGCCATCAGCTGATGGCCATAGCAGACGCCGAACAGAGGCAATTCCACGTCCATGGCGTCCCGGATCCAACCGGCGGTACGTTCACTCCAAGGCGCTCGCTCTGTCACCATCGCGGCAGATCCAGTGATGAGCGCGCCTGCAACTTCCTCGGGTGCGGGCAGCGTTTCGCCCGCGGCGACGTCGATAACCCTCAGACGCGCGACCGATAGCTGCGCCCCGAGGCGGAACCAGTGCGGGAAATCGCCATGGCGTGCGCGGATCGGATCCGGTGCGCGGCCGGTACGGATAATCAGAACTGGCTTCATGAGACTGCGATAACGCTTCTAGTGAGAATGCCCTTCCGGCAATTCGATCGGAGGCAGCACGGTGAGTACCTCCTGCACCGTTGTCAGCCCGCGAGCCACCTGTGCGGCTGCCGAAATGCGCAAGGGGCGCATGCCTTCAGCCAAGGCAGCCGTGCCGAAGCGGCCCAGGTCCAGCTGAGCGGAAATGAGCCCCCTGAGCCGTGCCGACAAAAGCAGCATCTCATAGATACCCGTGCGGCCCATAAAGCCGGTATTCCGGCATTCCAGGCAACCCACTGGCTTGTACACCGTTTCCGGCAGCGGCACCGACCAGCCGTGGGTCAGCGCCGTCCACTCATGGGGATCCTGGCTCGCTGCCTGTTTGCAATGCGGGCACAAGGTTCTCACCAGGCGCTGGGCCACCACGCCGGTCAGCGTGGATTGAATCAGATAATGCGGAACACCTAGATCGAGCAGGCGTGT
This sequence comes from Dyella sp. BiH032, assembly GCF_031954525.1. Taxonomy (NCBI): domain Bacteria; kingdom Pseudomonadati; phylum Pseudomonadota; class Gammaproteobacteria; order Lysobacterales; family Rhodanobacteraceae; genus Dyella; species Dyella sp. BiH032. The sequence goes on along the minus strand of NZ_CP134867.1, from coordinate 110,546 downwards.
CACGGCGCTCGGTGCATCATTGGTGTGCAGCGTGGAGAGCACCAGATGGCCGGTAAGCGATGCCTGTACCGCCATCTGCGCGGTTTCCAGGTCGCGGATTTCGCCGACCATGATGATGTCCGGATCCTGGCGCAGCAGCGTGCGTACGCCCGCTGCAAAATCCAAATCGATCGAAGCCTGCACCTGCATTTGGTTCAGCTCCGGCGACACCATTTCGATCGGATCTTCGACGGTGCAGACGTTGAGCTCCGGCGTGGCCAGATGCTTCAGCGTGGAATAGAGCGTGGTGGTCTTGCCCGATCCGGTCGGGCCGGTCACCAGCACGATGCCGTGCGGACGCTCGACCATGCTTCGCCAGCTGACGTCCTCCTCCGGCGAAAAGCCCAGCTGCGAGAAATCCTTCGCGACGATGTCCGGGTCAAAAATACGCATCACGACCTTTTCGCCGAACGCCGTCGGCATGGTGGAGATACGCAGTTCGACTTCGCGCCCGCCGGCCGAACGGGTTTTGATGCGGCCGTCCTGAGGGCGCCGCTTCTCGGCCACGTCCATGCGCGAAAGGATCTTGATGCGCGCCGTTACCGCCGTCATTACGGGCGGAGGCAGCTCGAACACCTTGTGCATGATGCCATCGATACGGAAGCGCATCTGTCCCGCATCGCGTCTGGGCTCTAGATGGATATCCGACGCACGCTGTTCGAACGCGTACTGCAATAGCCAGTCGACGATGTGGACGACGTGCCTGTCGTCGGCGCCGACTTCGCCGCTCTTACCCAGCTCCACCAGCTGCTCGAAATTGAGGATGGCCGACGAGTCGTAGCCGCTCGCCTTGGCATCCTGTGCCAGCTGGATGGATCGCTGCACGCCATAGAACTCGAGCAGATAGCGGTTGATGTCCAGCGGATTGGAAACCACGCGCTTCACGTCGCGGCGGATCATGTGCGACAAGTCAGTCGCCCACGCCGCGTCGAATGGCTCGCAGGTGGCGAAGGTCACCTCGCCCGGCGAAGCCGCGACTGGCAGGATGCGATGACGCGTGGCATACGCATTGCTGACGACCTGGGTCACGGCCGCCACATTGATCTTCATCGGGTCGATCTTGAGGTACGGCAGCCCAGCGTGCGTGGCCAGCCATTCCGTCAGCACTTCGAGACTGAGCGGACGTCCCGGGTCCCGCTGGTTGGGCAACTTGGCGTTGGCGATCAGCACCAGTGGGTGAAGCTCGACCGCCGAGCGGCCACCGCGCACACCCATGCGCACCTCTTTGGCGTCGTCGGCAAGCACGAAGCCGTCCACGACCAGGGCGGCCAGCACGTCCTCGAGGGTGAGCTTGCCGCGCCGGCCTAGCAGGGACGCGATTTGCGGTGAGGCGGCCATGCGTTGGATTCCCCTGGGTTTTCTGTGCGCGATCAGGCGACAAGCATAGTGCGCCGCTATACTAACCCGCTTTATTCCAGGTCACGGAAAGCCATGTCCGCACGCACCTTCCAGGATGTGATCCAGACCCTCAACCGCTACTGGGCGGCCCAGGGTTGCGTGTTGCTGCAGCCGCTCGATACCGAAGTCGGCGCCGGCACGTTCCATCCCGCCACTTTCCTGCGCTCGCTGGGTCCGGAGCCCTGGTCCGCCGCCTACGTGCAGCCGTCCCGCCGTCCGACCGACGGCCGCTACGGCGAGAATCCCAACCGCCTTCAGCACTACTACCAGTACCAGGTGGTGATGAAGCCCAACCCCGACAACATCCTCGAGCTCTATATCGGCTCGCTCAAGGAGTTGGGCCTGGATCCGCTGGTCCACGACCTGCGTTTCGTCGAGGATAACTGGGAGTCGCCCACCCTCGGCGCCTGGGGACTGGGCTGGGAGGTGTGGCTGAACGGCATGGAGGTCACTCAGTTCACCTACTTCCAGCAGGCCGGTGGCCTGGAATGCCGCCCCGTGACGGGCGAAATCACCTATGGCCTCGAGCGCCTGGCCATGTATCTGCAGAACGTGGACAACGTCTATGACTTGGTCTGGACCGAAGGCCCGCACGGCACGGTCACCTACGGCGACGTGTTCCACCAGAACGAGGTCGAGCAAAGCACCTACAACTTCGAGCACGCGAACGTCGCCGAATTGCTGCGCTGGTTCGACGTCTGCGAAGGCGAGGCGAACAAGTTGGTCGCCGCGGGCCTGCCGCTGCCGGCCTACGAACAGGTCATGAAGGCCAGTCATACCTTCAACCTGCTCGACGCGCGCCGCGCCATCAGCGTCACCGAGCGCCAGCGTTACATCCTGCGCGTACGCACGCTGGCCCGCAGCGTGGCCGAGACCTACGTTGCGCAGCGCGAGAAGCTCGGCTTCCCGGGTCTGAAGAACCACAAGCTGTCCAAGGAGCAGGCCGCATGAGCGCCGCCAAGTCATTGCTGATCGAACTGGGCACGGAAGAGCTGCCGCCCAAGGCGCTTGATGAACTAGCGGCCGCGTTCCAGCGCGGCATCTGCGACGGCCTGGCCAAGCGCGGCGTGGAAGCCGGCCTGGATCTGGCCCGTGGGTACGCCACGCCGCGGCGCCTGGCCGTCTACATTCCCCAGGTCGCGGCGACCCAGCCCGAGCAGACTATCGAACGCCGCGGCCCGGCGGTGAATGCCGCGCTGGACGCGGACGGCCAGCCGGGCAAGGCCCTTCAGGGGTTCGCGCAATCCTGCGGCGTCGCCGTCGAGCAGCTGGAGAAGCTGGAGACCGACAAGGGCTCGTGGTTTGTGTTCCGGGCCGTGAAGCCCGGCCAGCCGCTCGCCGCCCTGCTGCCGGAAATCGTCGACGAAGCGCTCAAGGGTCTACCGATTCCCAAGCCGATGCGCTGGGGTGGGCACGATTACAGCTTCGTACGGCCGGCCCATTGGCTGGTCATGCTTCATGGCGCCGATATCGTCGATGGCGAGGCACTCGGCCTGAAGAGTGGCCGCAAATCGCGTGGCCATCGTTTCATGCACCCCCACCCCGTCCATGTCGCCGACGCGGACAATTGGCTGGATGCCATGCGCGCCGCCAAAGTGCTGGCCGATCCGATCGAGCGCCGCCAGCGCATCCGCGACGAAGTGGCACGAGTCGCCCGGGAAACCGGCGGCGTGCCGCAACTCCACGACGCCCTGCTGGACGAGATCGCCAACCTCACCGAATGGCCGGCGGCGATCGCCTGCACCTTCGAGCGCGATTTCCTGGCGGTCCCGCCGGAGGCGCTGGTCACCACCATGGAGACCAACCAGAAGTTCGTGCCGGTGTTCGACGCCGCGGGCAAGTTGACTGAGCATTTCATCGGCATCGCCAACATCGACAGCAAGCAGCCGGCCGAGATCCGCAAGGGCTACGAGCGCGTGATCCGCCCGCGTTTCGCCGATGCCAAGTTCTTCTGGGACGAGGACCTGAAGGCCCCGCTGGCGGCCTATCAGGACCAGCTCAAGAATGTCACCTACCAGCAGTCGCTCGGCAGCCTGTGGGACAAGAGCGTGCGTGTCGCAGAGCTGGCCCGCATCATCGCCAACCGCGTCGGCGTGGATGCCGGCCAGGCGACGCGTGCCGCGGCGCTCAGCAAGTGCGATCTGCTGACCCGCATGGTCGGCGAGTTCCCCGAGCTGCAAGGCGTGATGGGCCGCTACTACGCGCGCCACCATGGCGAAGCCCCCGAAGTCGCCGACGCGCTGGACAGCTACTACCAGCCGCGTTTCGCGGGCGACGCGATCGCCGCCGGCGACGTGGGCCGTGTGCTGGCAGTCGCCGAACGCTTGGATACCTTGGCCGGCATCTTCGCCGTGGGCCTGAAGCCCAGCGGCAATAAGGACCCGTTCGCGCTGCGCCGCGCTGCGCTCGGCCTGGCGCGTACCCTGGTAGAGGGCGGCATCGGCATCGACCTAAAGGCTACTTTTGCCGAGGCGTTGGAACTGATCCCCGAGGCAGCTCTCGCCGCAGGTCTCAAGCCCGGTAAGGACGGCAAGGCACCCGCAGTCGAAGCGGGCAAGCGCCGCGTCGTGTTGGTCGCGGAGCTGTACGACTTCGTCATCGAGCGTCTCCGCGGCTATTACGCGGAGCAGGGTTTCACCTCGGAGCAGTTCGAGGCGGTGCTGGCTGTGTCGCCTGCATCCCTCGCCGACTTCGACCGACGACTACGTGCGGTGGCGGAGTTCGGCCGCCGTCCCGAGGCTCTCAGTCTCGCGGCCGCCAACAAGCGCGTGGCCAACATTCTGCGCAAACAGGCGGAGGAGGCCGGCGCGGCACCGATACGCTCGACGGTAGACGCCGCCTACTTCGAGGCGGATGTCGAGCGCCAACTGGCCAGCGCGCTCGACGCGGCTAGGTCGGACACGGCCGGCGCATTGTCGAACGGGGACTACACCTCGGTTCTGGCGCGCCTGGCTCAGCTGCAAGCGCCTGTGGACGCGTTCTTCGATGGCGTTCTAGTCAATGCCGAGAACCCCGACGTGCGCGCCAATCGCCTGGCGCTGTTGGGGCAGCTGCACGCACAGTTCGCGGCCGTGGCCGACATCGCCAGGCTGTGAGTGGCCCACCCCAGGCATGAAAAACGGCAGCCTTAGAGGCTGCCGTTTTGCTTTGGGACCCCGGACCCTGGATCAGGCCAGATGGCGATCGCGCTTCAGGCGATCAGCCAGCCGATGGTTGAACGCCACCATCGCTGCCGCGTCGACGTCATTGCCGCCCGGCCCGAGGATCTCGTAAAGGTCGGCCAGCAAGTCGGCGTTGTCCGCCAGGGACAGCTGGCTTTCGGCCAGATCCAGTTCCGACTGGAGGATACGCAGCGCCGTGTTCAGGCGGTGGGGATCCATCGCCACTCCGCTGGCGTGCAGGGTATCGGCGGCGGTGCGCAGCTTGGTCCGCTGGCGGTTGGTCAGAGACGTTTCGGTACCGAACTCTTCCCCGGAAGTGATCGTCTCAGACTGAATCATCGAGCCTTCGCCGGCGACCAGCCACACCAGGGAGATCCCCAGCGTCTTGGCCAGCGTCACGCAGCGCGCCCGGGAAGGATCGGTGTTGCCGTCCCGCCAGCTACGCACGACGCCTTCGGAAAAGCCGCACATTCGGGCGATTTCAGTCACGCTGCCCACGCGTTGGATCAGCACCTTGATGCGGTCGGCGAAGGTTCCCGCGTTTTGCAGCGTCGTAGTTATTTGCGTAGCCATGGGGGTCTCCTAGGCGGTCTGGCAGTTGACTTTTACTCAAATGTCTTTCGAGACGCTTACGCCGCATGAAAAAAACGTGTTATCGAAATGTTGGTCCAAGTGAAATCTTGGCCTAATTCCGTAATTTCTTGCGGTAAATCCGTAAGAAAAACGATCTCTGAAATGGGGAAAACGCACGAGTTCCGATCTGGAGTACTCGCGCGGCGCAGCGATTGTGATTGCGGTGGGTCGAAGCCTCCGCGTGTTTGGACTGACCTTTGCAGTCCTACATCGCTAAGAGGAGAAGCCGAATACTTTCCGGCCGCACGTCAACCGTATACCGGCTGCGCTACGCCGCCTTGGCCGTCGCCGCCAGCCTTAGCTTGGGAACAGGCGCTGCCTTGGCCCAGTCCACTTCAGGCGACATCACCGGGTCGGCGACCTAAGCCGCCGGCGAAACGGAGGTGATCAAGAATCTCGACTCGGGCCCGTCCCGTACCGTCGTCATACCGGCCGACGGCAAGTTTCGCGTACCCGCGCTGCTCAGCGGCCGCTATGAGGTGCAGCTCGTGCAGGACGGCAGGGCGTCGGCACGACCAGCGTCACCGCGGTCGCAGGCCAGACGGATCAGGTGAAGCTCGCTTCCACTGCCGAGACACCGGCGGCCAGCGTCACCGTGACGGCCAACGCCGTTCCCGCGATCGACGTGAGCACCGTCGAAGCGCGCACCACGTTCACGGCATCGCAGCCGAATCCGTTTGCCCATGCCGCGACATCGTCAATGTGGCGGCCCTGGCGCCAGGCGTGATGAAGGGCAATGCCGTGTTCGGCAACCTGCGCCGGCTCGGCGGCTCGTCGGTCGCAGAAAACAGGCACGACGTTAACGGCTTCAACGTCACCAACCTGTACAACAACCTGTCGTGCGGCCGGTTGCCGTTCCAGGCGATCGACCAGCTCGAGGTGCAGACCCGCGGCCATGGCGTGCAGCACGTTTCTCCCCCGGCGGCGTGACCGGCGCCTACATCAAGCGCGACACCAACGAATGGAAAAGCGGCATGAGCTGGACAATGGTGCCGAACTGCGCTCGCGAGACTCAGCCGACGGTGAGGCGCGCCAACGGCACGGTCTATCGTAACTACGACAAGAACAGCAACAGCGGCAATGTCTATTTGGCGTGGCTGGGCGGTTCGCTGATCAAGGACAAGCTCATCAGCTTGCGCTCGGCGAGTTCACCAAGGCCACCGGCACCACGTACGGCGGCTCGAGCCCGACCAGCACAGCAACAACGTCACTGAAGCGACGGCGTACGGTAGCTCGACCAAGAGCTCGTACTGTGAAGGCCGATTGGAATTGATGGATGGCGGTATCCCACAACGACAGCTTCGACAACAGGAACGGCAACGGGCAAAGCTTCGTCAAGCAGGACGACATCTGGCAGCCGCGTCTGAGCTTCTACTAGGACGTGCTCGGCGACTTGAGCTTCAAGATGTTCGGCAGCGCCGGCCGCTACTCGCTGCCGATGGCCGCCAATGTTGCGTTGCGCGCCCCGATGGCGTCGTACTCCATCAACAGATCGCGCCGGAAGGCGGCGAGGGACGCACGCCGCGAACCTGGACGGTCAGCCCGAACGTGTCTTACCTGCCGTCGGGGGCGAAGGGCCTGACCATGCGGCTATCGGTCCTCAACCTCTTCAACAACGACAAGCCGCTGCTCCTTTTCGAGCAGTACGAGAACCTCAACAACGGTGCGAAATACACCAACTACAAGCTGCCGAAATACTTCAATTCGCCGCGCTATGCGCGTTTCCAGGTGCAGTACGACTTCTCGCTGTAAGTCTTTACTAAGCACTGCGAAAAGGCCGCCGTTTTCGGCGGCCTTTTTCTTTACCTTGGCGCAAGGATCGGCGCCCATTCAACCATTTGTATTACAAAAGAATAGGTTACGTGATCGGTTTAACTGGTCCTTTATAGACGTCCAAACGGCCTCGTTCAGGCCAGTACTGCGATAGATGTCTCCCTCCGGAACCGTATGGACGGCAAAGCTCCTATTGACTTTTCCGTTCACTTTTTTTTCCGGTATGCTTCGACCCTCCCCCGCGAAATCTTCCGGTGGCACTCGACGCCGGCCTGAGATTCGCGCCCCGTTCCTTGGATCGATTGAGGTTCCACATGCGCAGGTTGGTTTGGTCGCTGATGTCGGTAGCAGCGCTGGCTCTCGCCGGTTGCAATTCTTCTGATTCGTCGCAGCCCGCGGCACAGGCTGGCGGTGAATCCGCGACAGCGGCTTCCGCGGCCGGCCAGCAACCGGTCAAAGCCAATGCGGTCAGCGGTACCGTGGCGCTGCGCGACACCGGCACCCAGGTCTCTCCGCAGGCCAAGCTCGAGCTCAAGCTGCTCGACCCATCTCAGGAAGGTACGCCGCTGGCCAGCAAGACCATCGATCCGGTGGCGAGCCTGCCGCAGTCCTTCGAGCTGGAGTTCAATCCGGCTGACGTGAACCCCAACAGCATGTACATCGTGCAGGCCGTGCTCACCGACGGCGATCGTCGCTACACCGCGCCGCTGCAGTCGCCGGTGCTGACCAAGGGCGCCGGCAACCAGGTGTCCATCCAGCTCGTCGGCGAGCAGACGCCGGGCGAGAAGGAGCTCGCTGCGTTCAGCGCCGTGCAGAAGCAGATCGGCGGCATGAAGATCACCAACGGCACGAAGCTCGAGGACAAGGTCTCCCGCGGCTGGCAGGTGTTCCGCGAAGCAGGCGAAGTGAAGTTCATCCGCGAGCAAGTCGATTACGGCGACAAGGGCTTCACCACCACCGACTATGCCTACAAGGACGGCAAGCCGTGGGTCGTGGTGCAGCAGAAGAAGTCCAGCAAGGACGCCAAGCCCAGCTCCACCGAGCGCGCCGGCTGGAACAGCGATGGCGCCCTGGTGCTCAAGCAGCAGCAGTCCGGCAGCAAAACCGACACGCTGAGCGATGACGACGCGACTAGTCTGCAGAAGCAGGCACAGGCCATTCTGAGCCTCGCGACGGGCGGCAAGAACAAGTAAGCCAGTCCGTCACCGGAACACAAAAAAGCCGTCCGCTCGCGCGGACGGCTTTTTATTGGGCGGAAAGCCGGCTTAGAAGCCGACTTTCACACCGAGGTTGACGCTGTTGTACTTCTGGCTGTCGTCGCCGAAACGACCGCTGTAACCCACCCAGCCCGTCACGTTCTCGCTGAATTGCGCGGACAGGCCCACATCGGCGCTGCCCCAGGTCTTGTCGGGAACGAAGCCGGTGAGGGCGAACTCACCTGGCATGCTGTTCACGCCGGCCTTAATGCTGCGCGGGTCGGCCTTGCTGTCGTGGTTCCACGCCACCTCGGCGTAAGGCACCAGCATCATGCCGCCGGCCTGCCAATGGCCCTGCAGTCGCCAGCCGAGCGTGGAAATCAGCGCATCGCGCTGCTGGCGCTCGAACCACATCGCCGTGCTGTCGTCGCCGCTCTCGGTATAGCCATTGACCTTGACCGTCTGCCACTCGACGGTCGCGAACGGACCGGTGCGCAGTGTGTTGAAGTTGAACCACCAACCGCCAGTGACGCCACCGCCGAGGCGGTTGCCATCGGCCTTGCCGCTTTCGCTGCGCGACATGGCACCGAGCTGGATGCGGCGTTCGATATCCGAGAAATTCGACTGCGCGAAGTTCAGGTAGCCACCGACGTAGCCGCCGCCATTGTGATAGGTCAGGTAGCCCAAGCCGCTGATGTCCTGCAGCTTGTAGCCGCCACCGCCGGCGAAGTCCGCGTTGTGCTGGCCAATGCCCAGCGCGACACCCATCGATACGTGCTCGGTCGCGCGCACATCGGCGCCCACGGTGAGGTTGACGTTGTTGCTGGTGGTCTTGGGCGAGCTGCTCTGCTCGTCGAAGCGCTGGTGGGCGTAATCGACATTGGCGAAGAACCGCGTGTCGCTGCCCATCGCGTCGGCCATCATCTCGTTGCGGATGGCGCGCGTCTGCGCCGCCTGCGCGGCCAGCGGAGCCTCGCCGAGCATGGAGATCTGGCCCGGCGCGCGGATCAGCGACACCACGTACTGGCCCAGCATGGCGTGCGCGGCCGTGGTCGGATGCACGCCATCGGCGAACAGATAGGTGTTGTTGGCACCGGCAGCGTAGCTGTAAGGCAGGCCGGAGCCGGCGGGGCCGCACTGGATCGAGCTGCCATTGCACGCCGGCGTGGTCACGTTGGTGAAGCCGTAGGCGGATGGGTTGGCGATCACCTCGTTGAGCAGCTGGAAGGTGTTCACCGGGATCACGTTCAGCCCATTGCCGCTCAGCTGGCTGATGCCCGCGTTGAGCACGCCGTTGAAGGCGAGCGAAAGCTGCGTCGCGCCAGCGGAGGCTGCCGGGCCGCCGGCCATGCCGGACGGGGTCTTGCCGATGTCGGGCAGGTTATAGACCACCACGTACTTGGCGCCGGACGCCTGCAGCTGGCCGAGCAGAGCGACTTCCGTCTGGGCGGCGGCGACCGCGCCGGCGGCGAGCACGTTCGGGTTGGTCGATGTGCCGGTCAGATAGAAGATGTCGTTGGCGCCGCCCCACACCTGGTACAGCGCGTTGCTGTCGGCCCTGCCGCCGTTGGCAGCCAGGTACATCTGGAACTGCTGCGGCAGCAGCGGCACCCCGGCCGGCGTACCGGGCGAGTTGTGCTGCAGGCCCGCGCCGCCGAAGGCGAAATCGGTGCCGCCCGAGAGCGAGGCCGTGACCGGCAGGCCGAGCGCGGCGGCGACGTTCTCCGCCGTGGTCGTTCCGGGATTGGTGGTGAAGCGCAGCGGGGTTGGCGAACCCGATAGCTTGGCGATGTTGCCGGCGTCGCTGAGACTGTCGCCGATCACGACGACCTTGCTGAAATCGGTGGCGGCGGCGGCGGTGCTGAACAGCAGGCCGGCGGCGATGGCGCCGGCGAGATGGCGGATGCGGGGCATGGCGGTAACGCTCCTTGAGCCGGGATGGCCTTTGTTATTCCCGCGTTACGTTAATGCATGCCCATACGTAAGCGCATGCTGCGCCGCACCGCAGCGCAGCATGCGCAATCCACTGATTTCAGCGCTTCATCGCCCGCGACAAAGCATCGGCAAAGGCGCTGTTGGCCGGCGCAGGGGCCGGCTTCGGCGCGCCGCCGCCCGGGCGGGGGCCGCGGCCGTCACGCTGGCCGCGCGCTTCGTTGCCGCCGGGTTTGCCGCCCCGGGCCTGGCCCGGCTCGTCGTCCAGGCGCATGGAGAGGCCGATGCGCTGGCGCGGAAGGTCTACTTCCATCACCTTGACCTTGACGATATCGCCGGCTTTCACTGCGTCGCGCGGGTCCTTGACGAAGCTGTGCGACAGCGCCGAGACGTGCACCAATCCGTCCTGGTGCACGCCGATGTCCACGAAGGCACCGAAGGCGGCCACGTTGGTCACGCGCCCTTCAAGGATCATTCCCGGCCGCAAATCTTTCAGGTCTTCCACGCCCTCGGCAAAGCTCGGAGCGACGAACTCCGGTCGGGGGTCGCGACCGGGCTTTTCCAGTTCCTTGAGGATGTCGCGCACCGTCGGCACGCCGAAACGCTCGTCGGTGAACTGCTCGGCCTTGAGACCGCGCAGGAAGGAGCTGTCGCCGATGATGCTTTTCACCTCGCGGCCGTATTGGGCGATGATCCGCTCCACCACCGGATAAGCTTCCGGATGCACGGCGCTTGCATCCAGCGGATTGTCCCCATTGGGAACGCGCAGGAAGCCGGCGCATTGCTCGAAGGCCTTCTCGCCCAGGCGCGGCACCTTCAGCAGCGCGGCGCGATTCGGGAACGGGCCGTTGGCGTCGCGATGCTTGACCACGTTCTCCGCCACGCTGGCAGTCAGGCCGGCCACGCGCGAGAGCAGCGCCGCCGACGCCGTATTGACGTCCACGCCCACCGCGTTCACGCAGTCTTCGACCTTGGCGTCCAGCGCGCGCGCCAGCTTCACCTGGTTCACGTCGTGCTGGTACTGGCCCACGCCAATCGCCTTGGGCTCGATCTTCACCAGTTCGGCCAGCGGATCCTGCAGGCGGCGCGCGATCGAAACGGCGCCGCGCAGGCTCACGTCCAGGCCCGGGAATTCCTTCGCCGCCAGCTCCGACGCCGAGTACACCGACGCGCCGGCTTCGCTGACGACGATTTTCGACAGCTTCAGGTCCGCGTGCTTCTTGATCAGCTCGCCAGCCAGCTTGTCGGTCTCGCGTGAAGCGGTGCCGTTGCCGATGGCGATGAGGTTTACGCCGTGCTGCTTGCAAAGCACCGCCAGCCGCGCGATGGACTGGTCCCACTGGTTGCGCGGCTCATGCGGATAGACGGTATCGGTGGCCAGCAGCTTGCCGGTCGGATCCACCACGGCGACCTTCACGCCGGTACGGATGCCTGGATCCAGGCCCATCACCGTCTTGGCGCCGGCCGGCGCGGCGAGCATGAGGTCCTTGAGGTTGTCGCCGAACACGCGGATGGCTTCGTCCTCGGCGTTCTCGCGCACCTTGCCGAAGAGGTCCAGGGTCAGGTGCAGATGCAACTTCACGCGCCAGGTCAGGCGCACCGTCTCGCGCAGCCACGCATCGGCCGGACGGCCGCGGTCGTGGATGCCGGCGTGGGCGGCGACACGACCCTCGCCTTCGAGATGGCCCTGTTCCGCATCGAGGGTGGGTGCCAGGTCCAGTTCGATCACACCTTCGTTGCGCGCGCGCATCAGTGCGAGCAGGCGGTGCGAGGGAATTTTCGAGATGGCTTCCAGGTGATCGAAGTAGTCGCGGAACTTCGCGCCTTCGTTCTCCTTGCCTTCCACCACCTTGGCGCGGATCTGGCCTTTCTCCCACAACCAGTCGCGGAGTTCGCCGACCAGGTGGGCATCTTCCGCGATGGCTTCCATCAGGATGGCGCGTGCGCCATCGAGCGCGGTGCGCACGTCGGGCACGCCCTTCTCGGCATCGACAAAGGCTTTGGCGAATTCCTCGGGCGATTGCGAGGGATCGTCGCGCAGGCCAAGGGCGAGCGGTTCCAGCCCCGCTTCGCGGGCGATCTGCGCCTTGGTGCGGCGCTTGGGCTTGTACGGCAGGTAAAGGTCTTCAAGGCGCGCCTTGGTGTCCGCGTCCAGAATCTCCTGTTTCAGCGGGTCGGTGAGCTTGCCCTGCTCCTCGATGCTCGCGAGGATCGCGCCACGCCGGTCCTCCAGTTCGCGCAGGTAGCGCAGGCGTTCTTCCAGCAGGCGCAGCTGCGTATCGTCGAGGCCGCCGGTGGCCTCCTTGCGGTAGCGCGCGATGAACGGCACGGTGGCGCCGCCATCCAGCAGTTCGACCGCCGCGGTGACCTGCGCGGGTTTGGCGGCGATGTCCTGGGCGATGCGTTGTTCGATGCTGAGCATGAGTTGCCGATGATTCCTTGGAACGACGAAAGGCGCGGCAAGCCGCGCCGGTGGAGTTCAGGATGATAACAAGCGCGCGGCGGTCGCCAGCGCATTCGCCGTCCGGGCGTCGCGAGGACGACGCCGGACGGTGCATCCCACGGAGGGCCTGCGTCAGGCGTTGAAGGAACCCTTGTCCTGTCCTTCCGATGCCTCCGGCTTCACGGCGCCGAGTTCGCTGGCGCGCCCATTCAGCACCAGCGTACTGGCGATGATGTCGTGCAGGCCCTGCTTGCGCTGGGTGAACGCCACCATCACGTAGCCGATCATGAGGATCAAGCCGCTCAGCAGCTTGGCGAAATGCCGGCCCGTCGCACGCAGGAAGCTGATGCGGTTGCCTTCCATGTCCACGACCCGGATCCCGAGCGCGAGCTTGCCGAGGGTGGCTTGCCAGGACGAACTCTCGCAAAAGGCGAAGTACAGCCAGGTAAGCACGAGCTGGACCAGGATCGCCGGCAACATGGCGTTGTAGAACGCCGCATAGGCCGCCAGCGCGGCATGCGGATCGGAGCCCTGCGCGTTCTGCATCAGAGCCTGCTCGGCCGCACCGGCGCCCATCATCCGGCTGATCAGCAGATTGGGAATCCACAGCACGATGGAGTCGATGATGTAGGCGGCCACGCGCTTCCAGAAGCCGGCATAGTCCTCCAGCGAGCGCTGGCGGTCCGGCGCGGTCTGTAGCGGGGCCTTGGGCGGCGAGTAGGCGCGGTCCAGCGTCGGCGGCTGCTCGGGGAACAGCGAGGACAGCGGCTGCCAGTCGGACATGCCCTGGTACCAGCCAAGGTCGCCCGGACTCAGCCTGCCAGTGCGCAGCCACTCGCGCACGTCCGCTTCGGTGTAGGGACCGTGTCGTTCGCCATCCCGGCCAATCCAGACTTCCATCGCTTCGCTCCCATCAGTAGAGCACGCATGATGCCACGGCTGGGAACCGGTTCCATGGCTCCGGTGGACCAGGCACCAGCGGGGGACTTCATCGCCAATGCCTGTTCGGAATTCAGGCGGCGCGCCGCTTCAGGTGCACCAGCAGCAGTGAGATCGCCGCCGGCGTGACGCCGCTGATCCGGGATGCCTGGCCGATGGTTTCCGGTCGCGCGCGCTTGAGTTTCAGCAGCACCTCGGCGGAAAGTCCGCGCACCTTGTCGTAGTCGAAACCATCGGGGATGGCCGTCTGCTCGTGGCGTCGCTGGCGCTCGATCTCCTCGCGCTGGCGTTCGAGATAACCGGCGTACTTGGCTTGCACCTCCACCTGCGCGGCCACGTCGCCGTCGGGCACGGACGGTCCCAGTTCCGGCACTGAAACGAGCTGGGCGTAATCGAGCTCAGGGCGGCGCAGCAGGTCCAGCGCGTTTGTCTCGCGACTCACGGCGATGCCGAGGTGTCGCTCGACCGCTGCACCCAGGATGTTGTTCGGCGCCGCCCACAGGCCGCGCAGGCGCTGCGTTTCGTGTTCGACTGCGTCGCGCTTGCGGCACAACGCATCGAAGCGCTCCTGCGGTACGACACCCAGCGCGTGGCCGGTCTCGGTGAGGCGCAGGTCGGCATTGTCTTCGCGCAGGTGCAGGCGGTACTCCGCGCGCGAGGTGAACATGCGGTACGGCTCGATGGTGCCGTTGCTGGTGAGGTCGTCGATCAGCACGCCGATGTAGGCCTCGTCGCGGCGCGGATACCACGGCGCCTTGCCCTGCACGGACAGTGCCGCGTTGAGCCCGGCGATCAGCCCCTGCGCGCCGGCTTCCTCGTAACCCGTGGTGCCGTTGATCTGCCCGGCGAAGAAGAGGCCGGGAATACCCTTGGTTTCCAGCCACGGGTGCAGGCCGCGCGGATCGAAATAGTCATACTCGATCGCATAGCCCGGCCGCGTGATGTGGGCGTTCTCGAAGCCCTTGATCGAGCGCACCAGCGCCAGCTGTACGTCGTACGGCAGGGACGTGGAAATACCATTCGGATAGATCTCGAACGTTTCCAGCCCTTCCGGCTCGATGAAGATTTGGTGTGAGGACTTTTCGGCGAACCGCACCACCTTGTCCTCGATGGAAGGGCAGTAGCGCGGGCCGATTCCCTCGATCTGGCCGGTGTACAGGGGCGAGCGGTCCAGCGCGCCACGGATCACCTCGTGCGTACGCTCGCTGGTGTGGGTGATCCAACAGCTCACCTGGCGCGGGTGTTCGTCGCGCGAACCCAGGTAGGAAAACACCGGTTCGGGATCGTCGCCCGGCTGTTCCTCCAGGCCGGTGAAGTCGATGCTGCGCAGGTCGATGCGTGGCGGCGTGCCGGTCTTAAGGCGGTCGGCGGCGACCGGCAGTTCGCGCAGGCGCTGCGCCAGCGTCGTGGCCGGCGGGTCGCCAGCACGGCCGCCGGCGTACTGGGCCTGTCCGATGTGGATCTTCCCCGCGAGGAAGGTGCCCGCGGTGAGCACGACCGAACGCGCGCGGAAGCGCAGGCCCATCTGGGTCACCACGCCCACCACACGGCCGCCTTCCAGCTCGAGGTCGTCCACCGCCTGCTGGAAGAGCTCGAGTCCGGGTTGGGTTTCCACGATCCGCCGGATCGCCGCCTTATACAGCGAACGGTCCGCCTGGCAGCGCGTGGCGCGCACGGCGGGGCCCTTGGATGCATTCAAGGTGCGCCATTGGATGCCCGCACGATCGGCGGCCCGGGCCATGGCGCCGCCAAGCGCGTCGATTTCCTTGACCAGGTGCCCTTTGCCGATGCCGCCGATGGCCGGGTTGCAGCTCATCTGGCCGATCGTCTCGATGTTGTGGCTGAGCAGCAGCGTGCGCGCACCGGTGCGCGCGGCGGCGAGTGCGGCTTCGGTGCCGGCATGGCCGCCGCCGACCACGATGACGTCGTAGTGAGTCGGATGAAGCATGATCGAGGTCCGCCCGGAGGGGCTGCAGGACGAAAGAAGGCGATATGGTAGCGCGATCAGTGATTTAAGGCTTGGACGCGCGACACTGGCACGGTTCCTGCTTTTTCAATCCTGCACTTTCACCGGGCAGACGTTGTCGCGGAAACGCGCGCCGAGATCGAACGGACAGGGGTTCGATCGCGTGCCGGGGAGAGGAAGCAAGACGGCGCCCCTAGGGGCGCCGTCGTTTTTTTTGCCGTTTGGAAAAGCGCGGCCAGATTAAGATCTGGCGCCCGGCGGTCTCAGGAACAGGGGGAATCCAGGATGACCGTGTTGCCGGGCGCCAGAAACCGAAAATGCGGTGGGCGCAGACGGCTGCTTGCCGCCTCGTCGTGGGATGGATATTTACCCCTTGAGCGTGAACATGGGGTGACTAAAACGGAGATTTGTGCCGGATCACGGCACCACCTGACGTGCTGCGTCATTTCGTGATCCATGCCCGGACTTTTCGTGATGAATATCCGAGAAGTTGGTGATCTGGATCACAATGGCACACCCGTTGCTTCGCTTCCCTAGCCGAAAGGCGCGAGGAGCAAGGCATGGACACCAGCAACGGCCAGCAAGACTTTCACGAGTTCTACCCCCACCATGATCTGCTGGTGGAGATCGGTCGCGTCGAGATGGCGATGGATCACCTCCAGGAGCGTGCCGAGGACGAACAGCGCACGCTGCGGCCCCGCCTCGAATCGCGCATGCACCGGCTGCGGGACGAACTGGGCCATCTGGCGGTCTGATCCGCCCGCGGGCCATTCTTTCCGGCCAAGACGCCGCGGCCGCGACCAAGCCGACCCAAGGCCCGGTGCCCCTCCCTCAGTCGTGCAGCATGCTCTGCACGATCTCCGACAGATTCCGCGACAACCCGTCTCGAGCCGCCAGCGCCTCGACCGCTTCCTTCGCCCGCGCACGACGCCCGGGCTCCAGGCGCCGCCAGCCATTCAGCACCGTGGCCAGGCGAGCGGCGATCTGCGGGTTGAGCGCGTCCAGTTCGGCAAGGCGTTCGGCCAGAAGGCGATAACCGGCGCCGTCGGCGCGATGGAAGCCGGATGGGTTGTTGCGTGCCCAGGCGCCGAACAGCGCATTGACCCGGTTGGGATTGCGCAGCGTGAACGCGGGGTCGCGCTCCAATGCCTGTACCGTTGTCAGCGCGGGTTCGCCAGCGCGTTGGGTCTGCACGCTGAACCATTTGTCCAGGGCGAGCGGGTTGTCGGCGTACCGCGTCCGGAAGTGCGCCAGCGCCGGCGCGGCTTGGGGGGCATCCGTGCGCACCAGCACCGACAGCGCCGCCAGGCGGTCAGTCATTCCCGGCGACGTCTCGTACTGGCGCGCAGCCAGCACCTGGGCGCGGGACGCGTCCAGCAGCGCGAGCAAGTCCAGCACGCGGCGCTTCAGTCGCCGCCGCGCCTGGCTCTCGGCGTCGAGCTCTCCGCTCGTTGTTCCGGCCAGAATGTCATAGCGAGCCATCAGCGCGTCGATGCCGATCCGCTCCGCGAGGCGCCTCTGCAGTGCCTGGCGCGCAGCATGGATGCGATCGGGATCGGCCGCCTGCTCCCGCTCGGCCAGCTCGACCTCGCCCGGCGGGGTCATCAGCTCCGCCAGCAGTGCCGCGTCCACCGCCTCCTCGCCGAACAAGCCTGCCAGCGCGTCGCACCAGGCATCCACGGCCTCGGCTTGGCGTTGATCGCGCAACGCCTCATAGGCGCAGACGGCCAGCTGCTGGCCCGCCTGCCAACGGTTGAAGCCGTCGGGGTCGTGCCGCAGCAGCAGCGCGAGATCGGCCGCCGTGTCGAGGCCTTCGAGCATCACCGGTGCGGAAAAGCCCCGCAGCAGGGAGGGCACGGGCTCGGCGTCGACCTCGCGGAACACGATCCGCTGCTCGGCTTGGTCGACCACTACGACGAGTTCGTCGTCGCCTGAGTGCGGGTGGCCGTCCACGTGCAAAGGCAGCATCCGACCATCCCGGGCGAACAACGCCAGCTTCACCGGGATCGGCAGTGGCTGCTTCTCCGCCTGTCCGGGCGTCGGCGGCGTGTGCTGGGCAAGCGTGAGGACGTACTCCCGCCGCGCGGCATCGTACCGGCCGTTGGCGCGCAGCCGCGGCGTGCCTGCCTGCACGTACCAGGCCAGATAGGGCGAGAGGTCGGTGTCGTTCGCCTCGCCCAGCGCCGTCAGGAAATCCTCGATGGTCGCCGCCTGGCCGTCGTGACGCGCGAAATACCAGTCCATGCCGCGGCGGAAACCTTCCTGCCCCAGCCGGCCGGCGATCATGCGCACCAGTTCGGCGCCTTTTTCATAGACCGTGGCGGTATAGAAGTTGTTGATCTCGCTGTACTGCGCAGGACGCACGGGATGCGCGAGCGGCCCGGCATCCTCCGGGAACTGCGCGCGCCGCAGCAGCGCGACGTCCTCGATGCGCTTGAGCGCGCGCGAGTTCATGTCCGCCGAGAACTGCTGCTCGCGGAACACCGTCAGCCCTTCCTTCAGCGAAAGCTGGAACCAGTCGCGGCAGGTCACACGGTTGCCGCTCCAGTTATGGAAATACTCGTGCGCCACCACGGCTTCCACCGCGCGGTATTCGTCGTCGGTGGTGGAATCCGGATCCGCCAGCAGGTACTTGGCGTTGAAGATGTTCAGTCCCTTGTTCTCCATCGCGCCCATGTTGAAGTCGTGCGTGGCGACGACATGGAATACGTCGAGATCGTACTGGCGCCCGTACGTCTTCTCGTCCCAGCGCATGGAGCGCTCCAGCGCATCCATCGCGTAGTGGCAGCGGTCGATCACGTTCGCTTCCGACCACATCACCAGCCTCACGGAACGACCATCGGCGGTCACGTATCCGCGCTCGATCTTCTCCAGCCTTCCGGCCACCAGTGCGAACAAGTAGCTAGGCTTCGGATGCGGGTCGACGAAACGCGCCCAATGGCGCCCGTCCCCCAGCTCGCCCGCGCCGTCGGGATTGCCGCCGGCCAGCAGCACGGGGAAACGCGCCTTGTCCGCGCGCAGCGTGACCGTGTAGCTCGCCAGCACGTCCGGGCGATCCGGGAAGAACGTGATATGCCGGAAACCTTCCGCTTCGCACTGGGTGAGCAGGAAGCCGGCGTCGCGCGAGCCCGACAGATAAAGCCCTTCCAGCGCGGTATTCGCCGCCGGCGCCAGCCGCACGCGCGTCTCCAGCACGCTGCCGTCCCGCGCGCCATCCACCTCCAGCGACTCGTTGGACTGGCGATAGCGGGCGGCATCCAGCGCTTCGCCATCCAGCGTCACGGACAGCAGCTCCAGCCTCTCGCCATCCAGGCGCAACGGCGCGTCCTGCATGGGGTCGCGGCGCAGGTGCAGGCGGGAGAACACTTCCGTGGCGTCGATGCCCAGATCGAACTCCAGTTCGATGCGCTCGACGCGCCAGGCGGGCGCGCGGTATTCGCTCAGGCGGATAAGGGGCGTGGAAAGCTGGTCGCGTGCGGTCATGGCGAAAGCAGCGGGCAGGAAAGAGAGTTCAGGCTAACATGCGGCACTTTCCCGCCAGGACAATGCCGATGGGTGCCTACCGCGCCGAGAAGGGTCAAGTGGGGCCCCACCAGATCGCCGTGCTGGAAGACTCCGTGCGTGGGCGCCGCGCGCGCATCGCGCGGCGCGGCGCCACGCTGATCGGGCTGGAGCAGACCCTCGGCGCCACCACGCTCGACCTGGCTGACGGCTACCGCGATGCGGCCGAGCTGGACAGCCGTCCCAGTTCCCGTTTCGCCGTCATGGTGCCGTTCGCCAACCGCATCGCCGATGCGCGGTATGTGTTCGATGGGCAGTCGCACGATCTCGCACCCGGCATCGAGGGCGCTCAGCGCGCGGCGCGGCATGGTTTCGTGCGCGGCGTGGATTTCGAACTGGCCGCCGTGGGCGCCGATGCCCTCGGCGCGCGCGCCGAGTTCCGCACCAGCGCGATCCGCCCCGGGCTGCACCCCGGCTATCCCTTCGCCATCGACCTGAGCGTGAGCTATCTGCTCGACGAGCGCGGCCTGACCCTCGAAGCCTGCATGCGCAATGTCGGCGACCGCGCGGCGCCGTGCTTCTTCGGGTGGCACCCCTATTTCCGCCTGGGCGACGCATCGGCCGACAGCTGGGAACTGCAGGTGCCCGCCGAGACCATCGTGCGCACCGACGCCGGCTTCATCCCGCTGCCGGGCGCGCAGGCGCACGTACCCATGGTGGAAGAGCCCGCGCTGGACTTCCGCCGGCCGCGCCTGATCGGCGCGCACGAGATCAACCATGCCTACGCGCAGCTGCGCACCGACGAGGACGGCCGCGCGCGTACCCGCCTGCGCGATCCGGACAGCGGCCTGGGCCTCGCCGTGTGGCAGGAATCGGGCGTGATGCTCGTCTTCACCGCCGATACCGTGACGCGGGACGTGCGGCGCTCGGTGGCGCTGGAGCCGATGGAAAGCTGGGCGGACGCCTTCAACCGTGCGGACTGCGCCGACGCGATCCGCCTCGAACCCGGAACCGAGCGCCGCTTCCGTTGCGGCGTGGAGATCGAACTGCCGTGAGCACCTTGCCCGACCTCGAACACATCCGCGACGCCGCGGCCCGCATCGCGCCCTACGCCGCCGTGACGCCGGTGCTGCGCAGCGCGCGGCTGGACGCGCTGGCCGGCGCGGAGCTGCACTTCAAGTGCGAGAACCTGCAACGTGGCGGCGCCTTCAAGTTCCGCGGCGCCTGCAATGCCGTCTGGTCGCTGGACGACGCGCAGGCTGCGCGCGGCGTGGTCACTCATTCCTCCGGCAACCACGGCAATGCGCTGGCGATGGCCGCCGCCACGCGCGGCATTCCCGCCCATGTCGTCGTGCCCGAAGGCGCGGTGCGCGCCAAGCTGGAAGCCATCGAGCGCGCCGGCGCCGTGCTGCACCGCTGCGCGCCTACGCAAGCCGCGCGCGAAGCGGCCGCCGCCGAGGTGCAGCGGCAGACGGGCGCCGAGCTGGTGCATCCCTACGCCGACGCGCGCGTCATGGCCGGGCAGGGCACGCTGGTGCTGGAACTCGTGCGCCAGGTGGAAGGCCTCCAGGCGCTGATCACGCCCGTCGGCGGCGGCGGCCTCGGCGCCGGTTGCGCGATCGCGGCGCACGGCCTGGATCCGGACATCGCCATGTACGGCGCCGAGCCCGCGGGCGCCGACGACGCCGCACGCTCGCTGGCGCGCGGCACGCGCGTCGCGGATTTCCATCCGGACACGGTCTGCGATGGCCTGCGCGCCCTCATCGGCGAGCCGAACCTCGACGCGCTGCGCGCGCATCGCACACACATCGTCACGGTCACCGACGAAGAGGCCATCGCCGCCATGAAGCTGCTGTGGCAGGAGCTCAAGCAGGTCGTCGAAGTGTCCAGCGCCACTGTGCTGGCGGCAGTGCTCAAGCAGCCGGAACATTTTTCCGGTCGCCGCGTCGGCCTAGTGCTCAGTGGCGGCAATGTGGATCTGGACACGCTGCCTTGGTGAATCCGCGGCGCTGAGCGGGCACGTGGCGTGGCGCGTGCCTCGCCGCGTCAGGCTTCCGCTCTCCGTCCGCCCAGGCGCAGGCCGGTCACCGCAAGCAAGCCCGCCAGCACGAACGCGATGCCGAGCGCTTCCATCGTGGATGGACGCTCGTGTAATACGGCCCAGGCCAGCAGCACGCTGACGATCGGCACGCCGAGGCTGGACAGGCTCGCCACCGCGGTCGGCAGCCGCTGCAGCACCAGCAGCCACAGGCCCCAGGCCACGCTGGAAGCGAGCACCACGCTGTAGGCCAGCCCGGCCACCAGGCCCCAGGTCCACTCGATCGGGCGTTGCGGCACCAGCCACGCCACCACGCAGAGCCCGAGCGCGCCGAACAGCATCTGCCACGCGGTGAGGTTGAGCGGCGTCGGCCGATGCTGCAGGAACATGCGCTTGCTCAGCACTGTGCCCATGGCCCACGCCGCACCGGCGGCGATCGCCAGTACGGTGCTGCCGCCGCCGCCCAGGCCGCGCCAGGGTTCGATGATGCAGACGAGACCGACCGCCGCGAGCGCGAGTCCCGCCCAATGCCGCGGCGTCGGCTTCTCGCGCAGCACCACCCAGGCCAACAGCACCGCCCAGAACGGCATGGTGTACGCCAACAGCGCGACGCGGCCCGCGCCACCTTCCACCAGCGCCCATTGGCCCAGGCCCTGGAAAGCCGCCGTCTGGCACAGGCCGATCAGAGCCGTGGGCAACACCGGCGGCGGCCGCATCGATTGTCGCGTTGCCGCCAGCGCACCGAACAGCACCAGCGCGCCGAGCGTGTAGCGCAAAGCGGAAAACTGGAACGGCCCGGCGTGCTGCAGCACTTGCTTCATCACGATCCAGCTGTACGCCCAGATCAGGATCGTGACCAGCATGGCGGCGACGGCGCCGCGTCGAGAGCGTTCGGCAGGCATGTGCGGGAAGCGGGCATGGGCGATGTGCGCGGAGCGCGCACGATCGCGGGCATGTCGGAAAGATGCAAGCTCAGCGCGCGCTAAGCGCAGTGGACGCGTGCGTGAAGGCTGCGTGTACAACGCACGCCGAGCCCACCATTGAAAGCGACACGCGATGTGCGTTTCTAGAGGAGCTTCACACTTTGCCCAGCGCGCATGGCTCATGTTGCCGTTCACAATGAAGGCCAGCATCGACCACAGGGGGCAGAATGATCGAGCTGGAGGTGCAGGTCCTTTCGGACCGTCGCGAAGGATTGCTGGTGGAACTCGGCCGCGTGGTGGTTGCCAACGGCTATACCTTGCTGCGGCAACGCTTGTCTCAGGACAGTCGCGGAACGTGGCTGACCATGATCATCCGTGGCCCGGCGGAGCGGCAGCTTGCGCTCGAAGAAGAGCTAGCCACCCATAGCCGCGTGCTGAGCTTCGAAGGGAGCCTGTCGGAAGGCCGTGCCGCCGCGCCGGCGCCGATGCAGGCTGCCGCACCGCCGGTCCATGCGCCGGCTCCCGCACCGTCGTCGCCCAGCGCACCCGCGCCAGTGCCGCATGGCGCCGGGCCCGATGTGGGCCAGGTGGAGAGCACGCTGCCGCAGCTGGCGCGCGACTATCCGAAGATCTTTCCCTGGTTGCGCAACCTCGAGCACGCCGTCACGGCGGATGCGCGTGAGGCATCGCTGCAGCTCGCGGGGCGCCGCACCGGCGCATGGGTCTACAAGCGCGATTACGCCATGGGCGCAAAACTGAGCCTGGTGGACGCGATCAAGCGCATCGCCGTGCCGGCGATGCGGGAACTGGCCACGGTGGACTGGCGCGACGGCCAGCTGCTGATCCAGAACAGCCCGCTGTGCTCGCCGGGAGGCCATTCCGGCTGCCGCTTCTTCAGCGGCTATCTCGAAGGCGTGCTGGGGGGCTCCGTCGCACCGCAGACCGTATTCGTGCGCAACCTGTTCTGTCGCAGCCACGGCGCGGCCAGCTGCGTGCTCGAAATCTCGCACTGAGTAACACAGGGGGTCCGGAGCGCATCCGGGTCCATGGCTGGCAACGCGGGCACGGGATGCCCGCGCAGGCCTTTTATTCACTTTCCACGTGACATCAGGAGAAGTGCCATGGCTGCGCATCAGAGCTACAACTGGCTGCTGGTCGTTCTTTCGTATTTGATCTCGGTGCTCGGTTCCTACACCGCGCTGCAACTGGCGGTGGGCATTCCGCTGGCGCAAGGCCGCCAGCGTACGGCCGCGATCTTCGCCGCGGGCGCCGCGATGGGCGTGGGCGCCATCTGGGCCATGCACTTCATCGCGATGCTGGCGTGCGACATGGGCATGCCGGTCACCTACGACCTGGTGCGCACCGCGCTCTCGGCCGTGCTGGCCTTCGCGGCCTGCTCGCTGGGACTGGCCATCGCCGGCAGCGGCAGCTTCAACTGGTCCAAGCTGGTGGGCGCCGGAGTCTGCATGGGGCTCGGCGTGGCGGGCATGCACTACCTGGGCATGCAGGCGGTGCTGATGGGCGCATTCATTACCTACGACATGAACGTCGTGGCGCTGTCCGTGCTGATCGCCGTGGCGGCTTCGATCGCTGCCCTGTGGCTGGCCTTCAACCTCCGCGGCATGGCGCAGATGATCGGCAGCGCGCTGGTGATGGGCGTCGCCGTCTGCGGCATGCATTACACCGGCATGGCCGCGGTGAACATCGACGACAACGGCGGCCAGCTGCCGGCCGGCTATGCCGACGGTCTGCGCGGCGACAACCTCGGCGTGAGCATCTTCGCCGTGGCGCTGGTGCTGCTGGTAGTGGTGCTGGTGATGAACCATCTGCGCCAGCGTCGCCGCGAGGCGATCACGATCTGAGCGAACAGGAACGGGGAGCGCGACGCTCCCCGTTCCGGCTATGCTGCGCATCCCTTCGGGAGCACGACGCATGGCCAAGCCTCTCACCCGCTGCGCCTGGGCCGATGGCAGCGAGATCGAACGCGATTACCACGACACCGAATGGGGCGTGCCGCTGCACGACGATCGCCTGCTGTTCGAATGCCTGATCCTGGAAGGCGCGCAAGCCGGCTTGTCGTGGCGCACGGTACTGGTCAAGCGTGAGCGCTATCGCCAAGTGTTCCATGGCTTCGACATCGCGCGCGTGGCGGCGATGAAGGACCGCGAGCTGGACAAGCTGATGCTCGATCCCGGCATCGTGCGCAACCGGCTGAAGCTTTCCGCCACGCGCGGCAATGCGCAGGCGGCGTTGAAACTGATCGATGAAGCGGGCAGCCTGGATGCGCACCTGTGGTCATTTGTCGATGGCAAGCCGATCAGGAACCGCTGGCGCGACCGCGGCCAGGTGCCGGCGAGCACGGCGGAGTCGGACCGCATGAGCAAGGACCTGAAGAAGCGCGGCTTCCGCTTCGTCGGCACCACCATCTGCTACGCCTTCATGCAGGCCACCGGCATGGTCGACGACCACGTGGCGGACTGCTTCCGCAAAGCCTGACCTCAGCGCCGGCGCGGCTTGCAATAGGCGTCGTGCAGGGCCTGGATCACGCCCAGCGCGGCGCTCGGCCGCAGCGAGTAATACACAGCCTGGGCCTGGCGCCTGGTCTCGACCAGCGAGGCCTCGCGCAGCACGGCCAGGTGTTGCGATAGCGCGGACATCGATAGCTCCGCCACCTGCTGCAGTTCGGATACGGAAGCCTCCCCTTCGGCCAGCCGGCACATCACCATCAAGCGGGTCGGGTGCGCCAGCGATTTGAGCAGGCCGGCGGCTTCCTCGGCATGGCGGGCCATGCGGGTCATGTCAGCGTTTAAGGTCATCGGCGCGATATGCGTGCTTGACTTCGGATTTAGGGGATTCTAATTTAGAAAAATCTAAATTGCTATGCCGATTCCCGCCATGTCCTCCGGTCGCCCCAGCTACGACGTCAAGGCGTTCTTCCACGCCGATACCAACACCTTTACCTACGTGGTGCATGAAGGCCGCTCCGCCGTCGTGATCGACCCGGTACTGGACTACGACGCGGCTGCCGCGCGCGTCGGTACTGCCTCGGTCGACGCCGTCGTCGCGTACGTGCAGGAACAGCGGCTCACCGTGGACTGGGTGCTGGAAACCCACGCGCACGCCGACCATCTGAGCGCGGGCGACCATTTGCGCAATGCGCTCGGCGCGAAACTCGCCATCGGCGAGGGCATCATCCAGGTACAGGCGCGCTTCAAGAAGCTGTTCGGCCTGGGCGAGGAGTTCGTTGCGGACGGTCGCCAGTTCGACCAGCTGTTGCGCGACGGCGACCGGTTACACGCCGGCGCCATGGAAATCCGCGTGATGGCGACGCCGGGCCACACTGACGACAGCCTTACCTACCTGATCGGCGATGCCGCCTTCGTCGGCGACACGATCTTCGCGCCGGAGACCGGCACGGCTCGTTGCGACTTCCCGGGTGGCGACGCCGCGCGCCTTTACGGTTCGATCCAGAAAATCCTCGCCCTGCCGACGGATACACGGCTGTACCTGTGCCACGACTATCCCCCGGCCACGCGCGGCCCGGAGCCGTTGACGTCCGTTGCCGCGCAGCGCGGAGGCAACGTGCATGTGAAGGATGGCGCGAGCGAGGCTTCGTTCGTGGCCATGCGCACCGCGCGCGACGCCACCCTGGCGGTGCCGCGGCTGCTACTTCCCGCGCTGCAGGTGAACATTCGCGCCGGCCGGCTGCCGCCGGTGGAAGCCGACGGCGTGCGCTACCTGCGCCTGCCGCTGAATCGTTTCGGAGGCGCGCCGTGAATGCATGGCTTTCCGGGCTTGCTGGCGGTGTATTGATCGGCGGGGCGAGCACGTTGCTGCTGTTGCTCAACGGCCGCATAGCGGGCATCAGCGGCATCGCGTTCGGCGCGGCGGAGCGCGGCCTGCCCGGCCGTGGCTGGCGAATCGCTTTCGTGCTGGGGCTGCTCTCGGCCGGCGCGCTGGCTTTCCACGTACTGCCACACGGCGGCATACGCGAAGGGTTTCCGCGCGCGTGGCTGGTTGCCGCCGGCCTGTTGGTCGGCATCGGCACGGCGATGGGCAGTGGATGCACGAGCGGGCATGGCGTCTGCGGCCTGGCCCGCTTCTCGCGGCGGTCGCTGGTCGCGGTAGCCGTGTTCATGGCGACGGCTTTCGCCACGGTGTACGTCGTGCGCCACGTGCTGGGGAGCGCGCCATGAGTCTTCGCTTGCCGGCGGCGTGGCTGGCCGGGCTGCTGTTCGGGTTGGGGCTGGTTCTGTCGCGCATGAGCGATCCGCGCGTGGTGCTGGGCTTTCTGGACGTGGCGGGCGCATTCGATCCGACCCTGCTCTTCGTGCTGGTCGGTGCCGTGGGCGTCACGGCGATCGCGTTCCGACAGGTGCTGCGCCGCAGTCGCCCCGTGCTGGACGAACGCTTCCATCTGCCGACCTCGCGCACGATCGACGCCAGGCTCGTGCTGGGTGCGGCGATCTTCGGCATCGGCTGGGGTCTGGCGGGCTATTGTCCGGGCCCCGCGCTGGTGGCGCTCGGCGGCGGTCTGCGCGAGGCGCTCTATTTCGTGCCGGCCATGCTGGTCGGCGGTATCGGTTATCGCTGGTGGATCGTGCGACGCAGTAACTGACGGCGGGTCTCAGCGCCGGCGCGAACCGCGCAAGCTGTCGATCGAGAAGCTGGCGATCTCGCCGCCGCCTTTCATGCGGCGCGACTGGCCAGGCGCGGGGCCCCAGGCATGCGCGGTCACCACTTCCCAGGTCGCCGGAATGCGGCCATCCACGCGCATCGCTTCATACGCCTCCAGCATCTGGCGAAAGTGCCGCTTGCCGGTGAGGCCGCGTTCGCGCGCCGCATCGGCATTGGTGGCGCCCAGGCCTTGCAGCTCCTTCAGCAGCAGCCGTGGCTCGCTGTAGGTGAGGGTGTAGCGGTCCACGTCCAGCACCGGATCGCGCAGTCCGGCGGCGATCATGGCGTCGCCGAGGTCGTGCATGTCCAGGAAGCGGCTTACATGCGGCTGGCCATCGGCGCTGGCCCAGGCGGCGCGCAATTCCTTGAGCGTATCCGGGCCGAAGGTGGAGAACGCCAGTAGTCCGCCCGGCTTGAGCACGCGCACGCACTCGCCGAACAGCGCCGGCAGGTCGTCGATCCACTGGAAGCACAGGTTGGAATGCAGCACGTCCACGCTGTGGTCCGGCAGCGGCAGCGCCGTGGCTTCCGCGCACACGCGCTGGAACGGCTTGAGCCAGCTGGCGTGCTGTTTCGCCGCGCGCAGCATCGGCAACGCGAGATCCATCGCGATGACCTGGGCCTTGCCGTAGCGCTTCTTCAGCAGCGCAGTGCCGCGGCCCGTGCCCGCGCCGACGTCGACCACGCGCTCCGGCGCTTCCAGGTAGAAGTCCAGGCGCTCCAGCAACACGTTCTGCACTTCGCGCTGCAACGCATCGTGCTGCTCGTACGTGCGTGCGGCGCGGCCGAAATGTCGGCGCACCTGGCGCTTGTCGATGTGGAAGTCGCTCATCGCCAGCTGTCCAGCAAAGGGTTCAGTGCCTGCGCCACGGCGTCCGCGTGGCCGAAGAACGGCGCGTGCCCGGCACGCTCGATTTCGGCGAACGCGCCGCCGCACTGCGTGGAAGACCACTGCATGGCCTGCGGGTGCACCAGCCGGTCGCGCCGGCCGGCGGTCCAGACGCTGGGCACGGCCAGGTCGGGCAGCGCCGCGCGGCGGTCGGTGTCTTCCAGGATGCGGATGCCTTCCTGCAGCACGCGCAGATCCGGCTCGCCGCGCTCGAAGGCCAGCGCGCGCAGGTGGCGCAGCTCGGCGCGCGGATCGGCGCTGCCCATCGCTTCCAGCGCGAGGAAGCGCTCCAGCGTGGCGTGGTAATCGGTTTCCAGGTCGGTGGCCAGCTGGTGCACCAGGGCGCCATCGCTGCCGTGCGGCCAGCTTTCGTCGCGCACGAACTTCGGTGTGGCGCATACCATGGCCAGCCTGCGCGCGTGATGCGGGCGCTCCAGTGCCGCGGTCAGCGCGATCAGCCCGCCGAGCGACCAGCCCAGCCACAGCGCCGGCGGCGTTACGGCGGCGATGGCCGCGGCGCACGCGGAAGGTTCCAGTGGAATGCCGCAATCGCGCGAATGCCCGTGGCCCGGCAGGTCGACCACGTAAACAGTGCAGCGCTCTTCCAGGGCCGCGGCCAGCGGCGCCATCACGCCGCCGTGCATGGCCCAGCCGTGCAGCATCACCACCGGCACCGGTCCGGTGCCGCGCACCTCGACATGGAGGCTCACGCGTCCACCTCCGGCGAGGCCGGCGCGAGGCCACGGTCCACCGCGCCGCGGTCGTCGAACACGAAGCAGGTGCCGCGCCAGTGCGCGCCGTCGGTTTCCTCGAAGTACTTCAGGATGCCGCCTTCCAGCTGATACACGTGCTTGATGCCCAGATCCTGCATGTGCAGCGCGGCCTTCTCGCAGCGAATGCCGCCGGTGCAGTACGACACCACTGTCTTGCCGTCGAAGCGCGGGCGGTCGGCCGCGACGGCGGCGGGGAAGGCGGTGAAGCTGGGAATGCGATAGTCCACCGCGCCTTCGAACAGCCCCACGTCGGTCTCGTAGTCGTTGCGCGTGTCCAGCAGCACCACTTCCCGGCCTTCGTCGTCACGGCCCTGCGCTAGCCAGCGGCGCAGCGTGGCCGGTGTCACCGATGGTGCGCGACCGCCTTCGGGCCGGATCGTCGGCATGCGCATGGTGATGATCTCTTTCTTCAGCCGCACGCGCATGCGGCCGAAGGGCGGAGCGTCGGACAGCGACTCCTTCGGCGCCAGGTCGGCGAAGCGCGCGTCCTCGCGCAGCCAGGCCATGAAGGCGTCGGTCGCCTCGCGCGGGCCGGCCAGGAACAGGTTGATGCCCTCTGGCGCCAGCAGGATGGTGCCCTTCAGCGACAGCGCCAGGCAGCGTTCGAGCACGCGCTCGCGCAGCGCCGGAAGATCTTCCAGGCTGACGAACTTGTAAGCGGAGAGATTGACGATCGGCATGGCAGGGACGGCGGCAAGCCCGCCATTATACGGCCCGGTCGCCAGCGCCGCCCGGCGCCAGGCCGGCCAGGGCGTCCAGCAGGCGATCCACGTGCGCTTCCTCGTGCGCGGCCGACAGGGTGATCCGCAGCCGCGCCTTGCCCACCGGGACAGTGGGTGGACGGATGGCGCCGACCAGGAAACCCTGTTCCTCCAGTGCGCCGGCCGCGGCCATGGCGAGCGCGGCGTCGCCCAGCAGCAGCGGCTGGATGGCGGTGTCCGAGGGCATCAAGGGCAGGCCGAGTTCGGCCGCGCCGTCGCGGAAGCGCCGGATCAGCGCGAACAGTTTCTGGCGCCGCCAGCTTTCCGTCCGCGCGACCCGCACCGCGGCCAGCGCCGCGGCTGCGACGGCCGGAGGCATCGCCGTGGTGTAAACGTAGGTGCGCGCCGACTGCACCAGGCCTTCGATGAGGCTGGCCGGGCCGGCGACGAATGCGCCCTGGCACCCCAGCGCCTTACCCAGCGTGGCCATCAGCACGGGCACCTCGCGCTGGCCCAGGTCGAGCGCGCTCAGGCTGCCGGCGCCGTCTTCGCCGAGCACGCCGAGTCCGTGCGCGTCGTCGACCATCAGCGTGGCGTCTTCCCGGTCGCATAGCTTGGCCAGTTCGCGCAGCGGCGCGAGATCGCCATCCATGCTGAACACGCCATCGGTGGCGAGCAGGGCGCCGGCTTCCGTCCGGCTGGCGAGCTGGCGCGCGGCACCGTCGACGTCGCCGTGCGGGTAGCGCTTCAGTTCGGCGCCGGCCAGCGCCGCACCATCGAGCAGGCAGGCGTGATTGAGCTTGTCCTGCACACAGACGTCGCCAGGGCGCAGCAGCGCCTGCATCGCACCCAGGTTGGCCATGTACCCGGTGGAGAACAGCAGGGCGCGCTCGCGCCCGGTCCATTCGGCCAGTGCCTCCTCCAGCGCCGCGTGCTCGGCGCGGTGGCCGCAGATCAGGTGCGCGGCGGTGCTGCCCACGCCCTCGTCGTCGGCCGTGCGCTTGAAGGCGGCGATCACCAGCGGATGCTGGGCCAGGCCCAGGTAATCGTTACCCGCGAAGGACAGCAGGCGCTGCCCGCCGCGGTCGAGCCAGGGCCCGTCGGCGTGATCGACCGTGCGCAGGCGGCGCTGCAGGCCGGCCTGCGCACGCTCATGCGTCGCCTGCGCCAGGCGCGCGATCAGCGAAGGGCGGGACATGGCGCGGGTCGGACCCGGAATCGTCAGGCCGCGATGCCGCAACCGCAGCCGGAGCCGCAGCTGCCGGCGTTCGCCGCCGCATGGGCCGGCGCGTCTTCCAGGATGTCGGCGTGGACCGTGCCGGCTTCCTCGATCACCTGGAGCGGATGCAGGTCCAGACGTTCGAACAGCCGGCGGTCGTGCTCGACGTCCGGGTTGCCGGTAGTGAGCAGCTTCTCGCCGTAGAAGATCGAATTCGCGCCCGCGAAGAAGCACAGCGCCTGCACGGCGTCGTCCATCTGCTGGCGCCCGGCCGACAAACGCACCATCGAGGCCGGCATCAGGATGCGCGCCACGGCGATCGTGCGCACGAACTCGAACGGATCCAGCGCCTCAGTGCCCTCCAGCGGCGTGCCCGCCACCTGCACCAGCTGGTTGATCGGCACCGACTGCGGATGCTCCGGCAGATTGGCCAGCGTCTGCAGCAGGCCGGCGCGCTGCGCGCGCGTCTCGCCCATGCCGACGATGCCGCCGCAGCAGGTCTTCAGGCCGGCCGCGCGCACGTGTTCGAGTGTGTCCAGGCGGTCCTGGTACTGGCGGGTGTGGATGATCTCGCCGTAGAACTCCGGCGCGGTGTCCAGGTTGTGGTTGTAGTAGTCCAGCCCGGCACGCTTGAGCGTCGTCGCCTGGTCGCCGTCCAGCATGCCCAGCGTGGCGCAGGTCTCAAGACCCAGCGCCTTCACCGCCGAGACGATCTCGGCGACCTTGGCCACGTCGCGGTCCTTCGGGCTGCGCCATGCCGCGCCCATGCAGAAGCGGCTGGCGCCGGCCTCCTTGGCGGCCTGGGCGCGCGCGACCACGGCCTCCACGCTCATCAGTTTCTGCGCCTGCACGCCGGTGTCGTAGCGCGCAGCCTGCGGGCAATAGGCGCAGTCCTCGGGGCAGCCGCCGGTCTTGATCGAGAGCAGGGTGGAGACCTGCACCGCGTTCGGATCGTGGTGCTCGCGGTGCACCGTGTGGGCGCGGTGGAGCAGCTCGTTGAACGGCAGCGCGAACAGCGCAGCGACCTCGTCGCGGGTCCAGTCGTGGCGAAGAGCTTGAGTCATGGGGAATGGCTCTGGCAGGGGAGGCGACAGTCTGGCAGGGCTTCGCCTCCTGTCAACTATAAAGACGATCATGAGGTTTACGATGCGGCTGCGTACGGCTGCGCTACCATTTCCGTACTCTTCGTGGAGGCATCGATCGCATGAGCACTGGACAGGGCAGTGCGGGCAACGTGCTCGCGGCCATCTGCAGCTTCTTCATCCCCGGACTCGGCCAGCTCGTGCAGGGCCGCCTGCTGATCGCCATCGTGATGTTCGTGCTGGCCGGCGTGCTGTGGATCGTATGGCTGGGCTGGATCATCCACCTGTGGTCGATTCTCGACGCGGCCATGTTCAAAGCCAAGACCTGAGGACACGCCCATGCGCATGGATGCGCCGCTACGTTTCTTCCGACGCGGACTGGTCTGTCTGCACGAAGCGCTGTTTCCGTGGCGCTGCCTGCTGTGCGGCTCGCCCGGTGCCGAGGACGCCGACCTGTGCGCGCCCTGCGCGCGCGAGATGCCGCGCAACCGCCATGCCTGCGAACGCTGCGCCCTGCCACTCCCGGTCGGGGCCGCCCTGTGCGGCCAGTGCCAGCGCCGCCCGCCGCCATGGGACGCGGCCTGGGCGCCATTCCGCTATGGCTGGCCGCTTGACCGGCTGGAGACGCGCTTCAAGTTCGGTGCGGATCTGGCCGCCGGACGCGTACTCGCCGAGCTATGGCAGCGCGAACCGGCGCCCGCGGACCGTCCGGACCTGATCGTGCCCGTGCCGCTGCATCGCCGCCGCCTTCGCCACCGCGGCTACAACCAGGCATGGGAACTGGCCCGTCCACTCGCCGCGGCGCTCGGCGTCCCTATGCGCCAGGGCGTGCTGGAGCGCATCCGCGGCACCTCCGCGCAGACCGAACTGGACCGCGTCGCGCGCCGCCGCAACGTGCGCGGCGCTTTTCGCCTGCGGACCGATGCATTGCCGAACCACGTCGTCCTGCTGGACGACGTCATGACCACCGGGGCGACGCTCGCCGAATGCACCCGCGTACTCCGGCGGGCCGGCGCAAAACGTGTGGACGTGTGGGCGCTGGCGCGCGCACCGGCGCGCTAGCGTGAACCCGTCGCCGGGTTGAGATAGATCGGGTTGCCTACCAGCAATGGCTTGCCTGCCGCATCGCGCACTTCCACGCGCAGCCAGTGCGGCTTCCCGTCGCTGTGCCAGGCGAACGCGCGACGCACGTCGTCCCCTTCGATCCGCGCGTCGACGGCCGGCGTCAACGGCTGGCCGTCGAGCAGCACCGCCAGCGTGGCACCCTTGGCGTGGGCGACGTGGACGTCGAACGACGCGGTTGCGCCCGCGGGCACGCGCAACGCGTCGCCCATGATTGCCTTGGCCCCACCGGCCTCACCGCTCAGCTCCAGCACGCGGTCGCGGCTGCCCTCGGTGTCGATGAATACATGGCCCGCGCGGATGCCATCGAGGACCGCCGGCATCGACAACTCTTGCGCGTAAACCACCGTCGCCGGCACGCCGGTCGGATTGGTGCCGATGCGCGCTTCGTTCTGGAACGCTTCGTGGTTGTCGCTGCCGCCGATCGCGGTGAGGCGGTAGCCGCGCGCGAGTTGCGATTCCCAGAACGGAATGCCGGAAATCTGCGTGCCCGCGTCGCTGCCATTCACTGCCTCTACGGCCTGCACCTGCGCCATATCGACGGGCGGCTGGGCCGTCCAGCCGCAGCCCATGCAGATCTCGCCGCTCGGGCGGATGGCGTGGTTGATGGAGATCACGCCGTGCAGCGGTGCGATCGCCTTCAGCAGGGCGTTCCAGTCCGGCACGTCCTTGCTGCCCACGCGGAAATCCACCGGCGCGGTAGTGCCGAACAGGTTGGCGTGGCCGGTGAACGTGGTGATCTCGCGGCCGGGAATCAGGAGCAGCGTGTCGAAATAAGGCTGCAGCTCGCGCATCGCATTGGCATGCGACACCGTGTTGTGGTCCGTGATAGCGATGAAATCCAGCCCACGTTGCGCCGCCGCCTGTACGGTGAAGAACAGCGGGCACGGCACGCGCTGCGCGCCGCTCTGGCTCTTGCAGCCACCGTCGCTGTGCGCCGTATGCATGTGCAGGTCGCCGCGGTACCAGCCGGCCTCCTTGCGCAGCGGCGGATGGAGCACGGCCGGTTCCCACGCCGGGTCGCCGGCGTGGCCGAACCAGATGCTCGCGGTGTAGTTGGCGTGGCTTTCCGGGCGGATGTTCGGAATGCCCAGCAGCAGCTGCCAGCGCCCCGGCCGGATCGCACCCGGCAGGTAGGACGGCGTGGCATCCGTCGCTGAAACGGTGAACAGCTTCTTGGTCCCGCCGCTCCAGCCGCGGAAGCCGTCCTGCCCGCGGAAACCGTCCGGACCGAGCAGGCCGAGGTCCACGGTGGTCTTCTCCTCGCGGCCGGTGTAGTCGAACTGCACCGTGATGCGCGTGACCCCGGCCGGCACGTCGAACGGCAGCGGACGGTAGGTCTGGTTGTCCTTGCCGCTCAGCTCGCCGTGCAGCACCACGTCGGGTTTCTCGGCATCCGCGGCATGGATGGCCGCGAGTGGAAGCAGCGCGCAGGCGAGGGCGAAGGCAAGGGAACGGAAGAAACGTGCGCTCATGGCGATGCGGAACCTTGCGGAGAGTGGCATTCGGGACGGCGGACCGGATTGCAGCGTGCGATCGCGTCACCGGGAAGGCGGACGCGGTAGGCACCGAAACGCAGGTCCGGGTGCATGTAGTCGGTGGAGATGTATGGCGCGCCGCTGGCGAAAGCGGCGTCACGTCGAGATGTATCGCCGCGTCGCGCTTCGGCCGTGTCGGCGTCGGCGCGGGTGCGGACCAGGAAGCCGGCCGCGACATCGCGGCGGATGCGATCAAGCTCGCGTACCGGATCATTGAGGGTGAGGTACGCGGCGGCCGGCGAGGCCTCGTCCGTGTTGACGAACATCACGCGGCCTTCCAATGAATGGCGGTTTCCCCGATAGAGCGCGATCTTGGCCGCGTCTTCGTCCAGCACGAAGAACACCTTGCCCCGCGTCGCGCCCAGGGTGGGCCATGCGCCGGCAAGCACGGCTTCGCGTAACGAGTGGTGCTTGCCCTGCACCTTGTCAGGCGTGATCAGCCTGGCCGGCGCGAAGACCGAGCGCACCTCGGCGTCCAGCGCATCGAAGGCGCGTTCGTCGAAGCGCATTGGCGTGGCGGCGCCTGGCCCGCCGCCGCCGTCTTTGGCGTTGATCAGGATCATGATCGGCACGTGCCATGGATGCGCGGTGGACCAGTCGCGGATCTGGCGCAGGCAGGCGACGAAAGTCTGGCAGCTGCTGCGGAAATCGATGTCCGCCAGGTGCATCACCTTGAAGCCGGGCCGCCGCATCTGCGCCGCCTGCTCCGGCGGCCACGGCGGGTTGGCGTAACCCTTGCGCAATGCGCCCGGCGGGTGCGCGTAATGGCCGCCCTCCGGGTCGTAGTAGACGTCCAGCTCGATCGTGCGCGCTCCCTCGTCGAGCTGCGCCGGCAGCGGCGGGTGCGCATAGTCGATGCCGTCGGCGCCCTTCGGATCGCGCGCGCGATGCGCCGCCAGTTCGGCCGGCGGCATCGCCTGTTTGTAGCTGTTGTGCGTGCCCACGGCCTGCAGATCGTTCAGGCGCAGGCTCCGGTCGAGCGCCTCCAGGTCACAGCCGGCACTGGCGCGTTCGAGGTCGCAGGCGCCGGCGGCACCGGCCCCTAGCAGCAACGTCGCCGCGGCCAACCTGGGAAAGAGCATTCGCTTCGTCATGCGGAAGAGAGGGGCCGGGCGCGTGCCCGGCCCCGCCGGATCAGAAGCGGTACATGATGGCGGCGCGGTAGGCACGGCCCAGGATCGGACGGGCGATGAAGGTATTGGCGCCGGCATCCGCACTGGCCAGCTCGCCCGCGCGCGGGTTGCCTTCGGTCAGGCCCAGCGAGTTGGTGAGGTTGTCTGCGTAGAAGAACAGCGAGCACATCTGGGAGATGTCATAGCGCGCGCTGGCGCTCCACACGTCGTACGACGGCAGTTTCACCGAGTTGGCCGTGTCGACGTAGCGCTGGCCTTCGTACTCGTAGGCGATCTGCAGGCGCAGCTTGCCGCCCAGCAGGTTCACGCCCGGCACCACGCGGTAGCTCTGCTTGGGCACGCGAATCAGCTGGTTGCCCTCGTAGTCGCGCAGCACCGGCGCGCCGGACACCAGTTCGGTATAGCGCAGGCCCTTGTACTGCGGGTCCTGCACGGTGGCGGTCACCTGCACGTCGAACCAGTCCACCGGATACCAGGTGCCCTCCAGTTCCAGGCCCTTGGTCTTGGTGTCCGCATAGCCCTGCTGCACCGTCGACGTGTTGCCGTTGGAGCTGAAAACGTAGTTGCTGAAGCCGACGTTGTTGTACTTCGTATAGAACGCGGTGGCGTACAGGTCCAGCTGGCGGTCGGTGTACTTGTAGCCGATCTCGCCCAGCTTCATGGTCTGGGTCACTGGCGTGGCGGTGGGGTTGGTGATGTAGGTGCTCAGGTTCGGCAGGCGGAACGTCGGCGTCCAGCGCGCGAACACGCCCGAGCGTGGGGAGAACTGCCAGTTGGCGCCCAGGGTCCAGCCCAGTTTGTTGAAGGTGTGGTCCCACGGCACGTACTGCCCGGTGCCGGTGATGATCGACGAGGTGGCTGGCGTGCCGAGGTTCACCGTCTGCTTGGTCTCGGTCTTGCCCCGGGTGTTCACCTGTTCCCAGCGCACGCCGCCGTCGATGCGCAGCTCGTCGGTGACCTGCCATTCGTCGGAGAGATACACGGCATTCGTGGTGGAGGTGCCAGTGGCGTTCTCCCACTCGTAGCCGTAGCGCGTGATGCCATGGTCCGACAGCGTGGAGACCGGCTGGCCGGCAGCGTTCACCGCCACCAGGTCGAGCAGGCGCGCATTATTGGTGGCGTCCAGCAGCGCCACCGAGGAGTAGCGGCTGAAGTCCTGGTCGAAGCGGGCGTAGTAATAGCCCAGGGTGACGTCGTGGGTCTGGCCGCCGAGGTCGAACTTGCGCAGCAAGCGCGTGTCGTTGATGAACTCCTTCACCGGCATGGTCACGCCACGCAGGCCGCCCACCACCACCAGGCCATTGCCGTTCTGGTTGGCGTTGTTGAACACCTCGTTGGGGTTATCCACGTAACGCAGCTGCAGGCCGGCGGCGCCCGCGGGCACCTTTTGCTGGGAGAGATACTTGGTCGCGCTCATCAGCGAGTTGGGGAATACGCCGTTGCGCTGCGTATGCGTGTCGTCGTAGCGCAGCGACTCGGCCAGCTTCCAGCCGGCGCCCAGGTCGTAGTCGAACTTCAGCGTCACCTGGTCGCGCTTGACGTGCGTGCCTTCGCTGTTGTCGAAGTTGTAGAGGCCGCCGTTGCCCATCTTCATCAACACGTGCTCGGTCTCGGGGCCGGCCAGCGTGCCGTAGTTGCCGTCGAAGCCCGGCACCGCGCGGATGTCGCCATTGGGGAGGGTGCGCATCGGGATGCCCAGGTACAGCGCGACCTTGTCGTCCAGGTGCTTCACGTCGGCGCTGAAGCTGCCGTGCTCGAAATCCTTCGACAGGTTCAGGCGGATCTGCCCGCCATCATTGGCGTTGAAGCCCGGATCGCGGATGCCGCTGTCGGTGCGGTAGAAGCCGCCCACGCCCAGCTTCCAGCCGTCGCCGACCGGCGTGCCGGCCCAGAAATCGCCGCGGGTGAGGCCATAGTCGCCCACCGTGAACTTGAGCAGGCCTTCGGCCTTGTCGCCCACCTTGCGCGGAATGAAGTTGATCGCGCCGGCCGGCGCGTTGGAATAGAACACCGACGACGGGCCGCCGCGCACCACTTCGATGCGCTCGATCGTCTCGTCGAGGCGGAAAGCCTGGTCGGCATTCAGATAGCCCAGCGCCGGATCGTGCTGCACCGGCACGCCATCTTCGAGCAGGTTGACCGAGCCGAAGCCGTCCACCGGGATGCCGCGCGCGCGGATGTTGCCGCTGGCCTCGCCGCCGGAGGCTTCGACCCAGAAGCCCGGCACGGACTTCATCGCCTCGGTCACCGAGGTCGGCGCCTGCATGCGCAACCGGTCCTCGTCGATGGTGGTGATGGAATAGCTGGTTTCGGCCTTGGTGCGGGTCTCCACACCGGAACGTGCGGTCACCACGATGCCGTCGAGGTTCTTGGCCTTGTCGGCGGCGGACTTGCCCGTGTCCGTGGAGGCGGCGGCGTCCTGGGCGAGAAGCATGGGAGAGAGGGCGCCGAGCAGGCCGCCGAACAGGGCAAGGCCGATGGCGCGGCTGATCATCGAGGTACGCAAGGGAGTCGCTCCGGTGTAGTGAGTCCGGTGTGGTAAGCCCGGTGTAGTGAGATACCGAGCCATGCGACGGAACCAAAAACGTGGACGTCGACGGTGGTGGGGACCACGGTCGACGGCGTGCTTCAAGCGGCGTCCCTGCCTGCGTTGCGTTCCGATCCGTACACAGGCTCTTAACCAGCGCAGGCTAGGGGCCATGCGTGACAGCGACGCGCAGCGCAGATGACGAATCGTCGACGAAAACGTTTAGACGTCCAAAAACTGTCATCTAAGCGGCCAGGACGGGCGCCTAGATGACAGAACCGATGTCTACGCGGCGTGCAGCCGGACGCCTGCCCGCGGATCGGCGGCGGGCCACGGCGTCCCGGGCCCCCCATGGCCGGCGGCTTTCAGGCGGCGGGACAGGATTCGCGCGCGAGCGAAGCGGAGGTCACGCGACGCGGGCGGCGCAACAGAACGAACGACAGCAGCGCCAGCGCGCCGGTCAGCACGGCGAGGCCGCCGAGCAGGCTGCCGAACGCGACCGCATAGCCGTGCAGCAACGCCTCGTGCGCCATCGCCGGCGCGGCCCGTGCGGCATGCGCCATGTCGCCGGTGGCGAGATTCGAGGCCGCGGCCACAGCCTGGTCGTGCGGCACCTGAGCCAACCGGCCTTCGATCAACGCCGTGAGCACGGCGCCCACCGCGGCCATCGCGATGGCCTCGCCGGCCACGCGCGTGGTGGTGAAGAAACCGGTCGCCATGCCGGCCCGCTCCTTGGGCACCACGCTGACGGCGAGATCGTCCATCAGTCCCCATGGCAGCCCCGCGCCGGCGCCGATCAGCAGCAGCGGCCAGGCCAGCGCGGACCATGCGGCGCCCGGCGCGGCCACCGCGCGCAGCCACAGCAGGCCCACGCTGGCGATGCCCAAGCCCACAGCGGAGAGCAGGCCCGGCGAGAACCAGCGCGTGAGCAGCGCACCCAGGAACGGTACCGCAAGCATCGGCGCGGACAGCGGCACCATCAGCAGTCCCGAGGCTACTTCGCCGCGCCCCTCCACGCCTACCAAGCGCAGCGGGAGGAAGATCAGCAGCACCACGTAGCACAGCGCGGTGGCCAGCGGCAGCGCCTGAGCGCCGAGGAAGCGCGGATTGCGGAACAGTGACAGGTCCAGCATCGGCCGCGGTGCGCGCCATTCCACCCAGACGAACAGTGCCAGCATGGCGATGGCCGCGGTGGCGAGCAGGGGTGGCGCGAATCCGCTATCCGGCCGCGGCGCCTCGATGATGCCGAAGGTGAGCAGTACCAGCGCCGCGGTGAAGCTCAGGCTGCCAGGCAGGTCGAGCCCTTGCGCGCCGGGATCGCGTGTCTCCCGCATGCGCGGCACGCCAACGACGAACACCAGCGAGCCCAACGCGGCGGTAGAGAGGAACACTGCGCGCCAGCCGAAGGCTTCGACCAGCCAGGCGCATAACAGCGGGCCGAAGGCCAGGCCCAGGCCGAACGTCGTGCCCAACAGGCTATAGGCGCGCGTGCGCGCCGGGCCCTCGAACTCCTGCGCCAGCGACGCGGCACCCGCGGACATGGTGAGCGCTGCCGCCACGCCCTGCGCGGCGCGTGCGACGTCCAGCCACCACAGGTTCGGCGACAGCGCCAGCAACACCGAAAGGCCGGCGAACAGCCCGATGCCGATGGCAAACACGCGCTTGCGCCCGTACTGGTCGGCCAGCGCGCCGGCGGCCATCACGCTGCCGCCGAATGCAAGGATGAAAGCATTCACCGCCCATGACAGCAGCAGCGGATCGCTACCCAGCGAACGGCCGATCGCCGGCAGCGCGATGGCCGGACCGGTGAAGCTCAACGGCATGCCCAGGCCGGCCAGGCACACCGCCGCCAGCACGAGCAGGCGATCGGTCGTGCCATGTGTCCTGCCATGTGTCTGGCGATGCGTCTTGGCGGAAGGTGTCTTGGCAGAAGCGTCGTCAGGCATTGGCGCCACCGTCCACCGTAAAGGCCGTCCCGTTGGCGAAGCGGCCTTCCTCGCCGGCGAGCCAGGCCACCATGCCGGCGATGTTGGACGCGTCGCCGTAGCGCTTGATCGCCATGCGCGCGCGCTGCTCTTCGGCATGGGCGCCGTCGGCGGGATTCATGTCGGTGTCGGTCGAGCCGGGCTGCACCAGGTTCACGGTGATGCCGCGCGGGCCCAGGTCCCGCGCCAGGCCTCGGGTGAAGGCCGACAGCGCCGACTTGCTCATCGAATACAGGGTCATGCCCGGCGCAGGCACCCGGTCGGCAAGGTTGCTGCCGATGCTGATGATGCGCCCGCCTTCGCCCATGTGCCGCGCGGCTGCCTGCGAGGCGACGAAGACCGCGCGGACATTGATAGCCATGGTGCGTTCGTAGTCCTCCAGCGAGACGTCCTCGAACGCGCCGCCGACGAAGATGCCGGCGTTGTTGACCAGCACGTCGATCTGCCCGAAATCCGCGGCCACGCGGTCCACCGCCGCCCGCAGCGCGGCCGGGTCGGCGCTGTCCGCCGGGTAGGCTCGCGCCTTGCCGCCTGCGGATTCGAGCTCCCGCGCGAGCGCCTCGGCGCGCTCGGGGGAGCTGATGTAGGTGAACGCCACCGTGGCGCCGTCCCGTGCCAGCCGCCGCACGACCGCCGCGCCGATGCCGCGCGAACCGCCGGTCACCAAAGCCACCTTGCCGTCGAGACTGCCCATGCTCGTGCTCCATTTATGTAGTGGTCGATACATAAAATCGAAGCAGTCTTGACTCGGGCTGTCAAGCACTTTATGTATTGACCGCTACAGAAAGGTGCGCCGATGACGACCACAGCGAAGGAGCGGGGACGCCCGCGCAAATTCGACCGCGACCAGGTGCTGCGGCAGGCGATGGAAGTGTTCCTGGACCGCGGCTACGACGGCGCCTCGATCGGCGACCTCACCGCCGCCATGGGCATCAACGCGCCGAGCCTGTACGCGGCGTTCGGCTGCAAGGAAGCGCTGTTCCGCGAGGCGCTCGATCTCTACGTGAACGCTGCCGGCCCCCGCACGCTGGACGAACTGGGCCGGCACGGCATCACCGCCCGCGCGGCGATCGAAGCCATGCTGCGCGAGGCGGCCAAGCGCTTCGGCAACGGCCGCGGCTGCCTGGTCGTGCTGGGCGCGACGCACCGCACGGCGGACAACGAGGCGGTGTTTCGCGACCTCGCCGAGCGCCGGAGCGAAACCCAGGCGCTGATCCGCCGCCGGCTCAAGCAGGGTGTCGCGGAGGGCGACGTGCCGGGAGCGGCCGACGTGAGCGCCGTGGCGGCCTTCTATAGCACCGTACTGAACGGGCTTTCGCTGCAGGCGCGCGACGGAGCGTCGCGCAAGCAGCTGGCAGGGGTGGTCGATTGCGCGATGAAGGCCTGGGACGGGCTCGTCGGCGAGGAGCGGCCGGCCGTCACTTGACCGCCAGCGCCAGCACGATCCCCACCCACAGCACCATGCCCAGCCAGTTGTTGTTGCGGAAGGCCCACAGGCAGGCTGCGCGGTCGCGCGTGCGGATGCGCCACAGCTGCCAGCCGAACAACCCCGCAGCGCCGGCCAGGCTCAGCCAGTATGGCCAGCCCAGCAGGGCCCGCTGGCCGACGAACAGCATGGCCAGCAGGAAGGTGGCGATCAGAATGCCCAGGATCGGCAGGTCCGCGTCGCCGAACAGGATGGCGGTGGACTTGGCGCCGGCCTTGAGGTCGTCCTCGCGATCCACCATGGCGTACTGCGTGTCGTAGATCACCGACCACAGGATGTTCGCGATCAGCAGCAACCAGCCCAGCGGCGGCACATGGCCGCTCACCGCGGCGAACGCCATTGGGATCGACCAGCCGAATGCTGCGCCCAGCACCACTTGCGGCATGTAGGTATAGCGCTTGGTAAAGGGATAGATCGCCGCCAGCGCGGCGCCGGCGAACGAGAGCTTGATGGTCAGCGCATTGGTGAACAGCACCAGCAGGAAGGAAAACGCCAGCAGCACGCCGAACACGATCAGCGCCTCGCGCGGCGTCACCCGCCCGGCGGCGATCGGCCGGCCGGCGGTGCGTTCCACCTGGGGGTCCAGCTTGCGGTCCGCATAGTCGTTGATGGCGCAGCCGGCCGCGCGCATGGCGAAGACGCCGAGCGTGAAGATCACCAGCGGCTTGACCGGCGGAAAGTCGCCCGCCGCCAGCCACAGCGCCCACCAGGTCGGCCACAGCAGCAGCAGGGCGCCGATCGGCCGGTCCATGCGGGTCAACACCAGGTAGTCGCGTGCCTTTTCGCGATAGTGCGGCGGCAACCGCTGCAACAGCACGTCCAGCACGCGGGTCGCGCGGTTGGAGCTGTCCGCCGGACGGACCGGCGCGGTAGCGGAGGGCCGCGGACGCGCCGTGCCAGTGGAAGGGACGCGCCGCTGGCGCTTGCGGGAAGATGGGGCCATGCGCCGAAGTTTAGCCTGCGGCGATACCGGGGTTGGCGTGACCGGCGCCGTGAAACCGGCTTGTCATCCGTTTCGCGCCATCGCGCGCATACTCTGGCGACGCCGCGAGGAACCGCCATGCCCAAGGCCATCAGCCACATCGCCCTGATCGTGCACGACCCGGACCAGACCGCACGCCTGTTCGCCGCCGTCTTCCCCGACGCCCGCCTCGTGGACCCGGGCCCCGGCGACGGGAGCCACCACCAGGAAGCCCACGTGGAGTTGGCCGGTGTCCGCTTCGTACTGGTCAAGGGCATGGGGCCTTCCACGCGGCACGGCGACCACGTTTCCTTCGCGGTGGATGCGGCCGAACTGCGCGTCTGCGCCGAACGCCTGGCCGTGCTGGGCATCGAGTACCAGATGGCGCGCGGCGACAGCGCGCTGTACTTCAGCGACTACGACAACCACGTGTTCGAACTGGACGCCACGGCATAGGCAGGTTGGGGTTCGTCTGCGGCTCGCCCCAAACCCACCGGCCCCGGTCAGAACTTGAAGTCCAGCCGTGCGTAGTAATAGCCACCGTTGACGCCGAACGGCAGCGTCTCCCATCCATAGGTGAAGCCCAGCTGCGGGAACGGCGCGCCGGTCTTCGGATCCCACTTGTTCGGATAGGTATCGAACACGTTGTCCGCGCCCACCGTCAGTTTCAGGTTGCGCGAGAAGCGGTAGCCCATCGCCACGTCGGCCAGCCACTTGCCGCTCCAGGTCTGCTTGATGCCGGGGGTGAACCCTTCGCCGCTGACCGGGCCGAAATAGTTGCCGCGCAGGGTGAAGTCCCACGGACCCGTGCGGTAGATGCCCTGCAGGATATGGTGGACGCGCGGCTGGCCCTGCTCGATCAGCGTGACCTGCGTATCGTCGAACAGCTTGTCCGGCGGCAGGATGGCCGACTGCGACTTGCGCTTGGTGACGTCGGTCTTGTTGTAGTTGAGCAGCGCGGTGAGATCGAGCGTGGAGCTATCGTCGAAGCGGAAGCCTTTCTCCGCGACCACGTCGATGCCCTTCGTGCGCGTATCGATCGCGTTGGTGAAGAACAGTACCTGGCCGACGCCGAAGGGTGCGAGGATCGCGCGGATCGGGCAGTTCGCATTGCTCGCCGCGCAGGGATTGCCGTCGGTGCCGATGCTCTCCGGCACGATATTGCTGGAGAAAATGATGCGGTTCTTGATGTCGATCCGGAACACGTCCACCGTCAGCGTGAAGTCATTGGTCGGCTTGTACACGATGCCCGCGGTACCGCTGTGCGAGGTCTCCTGCTTCAGCGGCTGGATGCCGAAGGCGCGCGTCACTGCGCTGTTCTGCCGCGCCGTCAACGTATCGGTGAGCGTGCCGCTGGGGTCCAGGTTGGTCGAGCGCTGGCTGTAGAACAGCTGCTGCACGCCCGGCGCACGGAAGCCCGTGGCGAGCGTGCCGCGCACGGCGAAACTGTCGTTGGCGTCGAAGCGCAGCGACACCTTGCCGGTGGTCGTGCCGCCGAAGTCCGAGTAATGCTCGTGGCGCACGGCGGCGCCGACCAGCAACCGCTGCGTCACCTGCGACTCCGCATCGACGTAAAAGGCGATGTTGTGGCGGCCCAGGTTGACCGCTTCGCTCGGCGAAAATCCGGGGAAACCCTGCATGCCCGGCTGGGCGATGTCGCCGGTCTGGCCGTAGATCGGAATGCCGCGATCGTTGCTGCGGCCGTAGGTGTAGGACACCGGGTCGCCCGGCAGGATCTGATAGCTGTCGCGGCGCCACTCGAAACCGGCGGCGAGGTTCAGGGCGTCATGGCCGATGCCCCAGTCGATCGGACCGCGCACGTCGGCGTTGAACGTCGTCTCGTTGAGCCGCAGCGTGCCGGTGTCCGCGGAGGTCGGCGACTCGCCGTAGATGCCCGCCGCGGGATTGGCCGGATCGCGCGGCTCGTACCACCAGCTCACATTGGCCGAATGGCGCTCGTCGAAGCCGAACTGGCTGCGGCCGTGGGTGAGCGAGACGTCGTAGTCCCACTTGTCGCCCAGCGGCCCACGGAAACCGACCGCGAGCGACGCGTCCTTCACGTTGGTTGCAATGTTCGGCAGGAAGCCATTCGGATACAGCGCGGGAATCGTGCGGTTGTCGCCGGCGGGACGGAAGAAACCGAATGAATCGCCCTTGCGCTGCGAGATGCCGCCGAACCAGTACAGCTCGCCGTGCGCGATCGGCAGGCCGCCGTTGAGCCAGAAGTAAGCGTCCTTGGTATCCGCGTCGCCCAGCTTCTGCGTGACGCGCGGCGGGTCCACGCGCAGCATATCCGGGCCGGCGCGATTAGTGGGATCGCGATGGCGATACTCCGCGGTCAGGTTGAGATAGCCGTCCTTGCCCAGGCGCAATCCCGTGTTGATGCCGCCCTGGCGGGTGAAGCCATCGCCCTTGTAGGTCTGGCCGCCGGTCAGCGACACGTCGGTCTCGCCCACTTGCTTCTTCAGCACGATGTTGATCACGCCGGAGATTGCATCCGAGCCGTACTGCGCGGCGGCGCCATCGCGCAGCACCTCGATACGTTCGATCGCAGAGATGGGAATCGCGTTGATGTCCGTGCCGGCCGAGCCGCGTCCGATCGTCTGCTGCACGTTGACGAGTGCCTGCTGGTGCCGGCGCTTGCCGTTGACCAGCACCAGCACCTGGTCGGGACCGAGGCCGCGCAGCGTCGCCGGGCGGATGGTATCCGTGCCGTCGCTGACGAAAGTGCGCGAGAAGTTGAAGCTCGGCTCCAGCATCTGCAGCGCCTGGCCGACC
Source organism: Dyella sp. BiH032 (assembly GCF_031954525.1). Lineage (NCBI taxonomy): Bacteria > Pseudomonadati > Pseudomonadota > Gammaproteobacteria > Lysobacterales > Rhodanobacteraceae > Dyella > Dyella sp. BiH032. Next base: position 65,733 of record NZ_CP134867.1, on the reverse strand, counting down.
TCGACGACGCCGGCGCTTTCCAATTGCTCGCGCCCGATCACGTCGACCGGCGCCGGCGTTTCGGCCGCCGTGCGGTCCTTGGCGCGCGAACCGACCACTTGCACGCCTTCCAGCGTCTTGGCTTTCTGCTGGTCGGCCGGCGGGTTGTCCTGCGCCGATGCGGCGAGCGACATCGAAATCCCCAGCATGGCCATTCCCCAGCGGCGCGCACTTCCCCAGACGCGTCCTTGCGGACGCGACGCATCGCGTTGCGACATGAGTGACTCCCGTTTCGTCGTGCGAACAACGACCGATCGACGCTTACGCGCCGATCGCCTCCCGGGCCCGAAGCTGCTCTGCGAAAAAAATCGTGTCAAGCGCGAACATCGCCAAAGCGCGAACGCGATCATCAAATGCGCGGCGCGAGACAACGCCTGCGATGACATGCTTCACGCGATCGCGACGAAGTGCGTTCGCGCTTACGCAATTGTGCGCGTGCACATGGAGCTTGCGCGCAAGGCCGGCGTCAGTTGCCGAGCAGAAGGCGGTATGCCGCGTTCGCGCTCTCGTTCCAGTGCGGATAGCCCAGCGTCGCCAGGAAGGTCTCGAACAGCGCACGCTCGTGCTGCGGCACCTGGATGCCGACCAGGATACGGCCGTAGTCGGCGCCGTGGTTGCGGTAGTGGAACAGGCTGATGTTCCAGTCCGGATGCAGCTGGCCCAGGAAGCGGGTCAGCGCGCCGGGGCGTTCCGGGAACTCGAAGCGGTACAACAGCTCGTCGCGGGCCAGCGGCGAGCGGCCGCCGATCATGTGCCGCAGGTGCAGCTTGGCCAGTTCGTCATCGGTGAGGTCCAATACGCCGAAGCCTTCCGCGGCGAAGGAAGCGGTGAGGGCCTCGCGCTCGTCGCGGCTGCGGATCTGGATGCCGACGAAGATGTGCGCGCTGGCGGCGTCGCCGATGCGGTAGTTGAACTCGGTGATCGCGCGCTGGCCCAGCGCGGCGCAGAAACGCCGGAAGCTGCCGCGTTCCTCTGGGATGGTCACCGCGAACACGGCCTCGCGCTGTTCGCCCACCTCGGCGCGCTCGGCGACGAAGCGCAGGCGATCGAAATTGAGATTCGCGCCGGACACGATGGCGACCAGCGTTTCGTCGCGCAGTCCGTGCGCCGCCGCGTACTGCTTCAGGCCCGCGACAGCCAGCGCGCCTGAGGGCTCGGGCACGCAGCGCGTGTCCTGGAACACGTCGCGAATCGCCGCGCAGATGGCATCTGTATCCACCCGCACCATGGCGTCGACGTGGCGCCGGCAGAGCGCGAAGGTCTCCGCGCCCACGCGCTTCACCGCCGTGCCGTCGGCGAACAGGCCCACTTCGTCGAGCGTCACGCGCTCGCCTGCTTCCAGCGAACGCGCCATCGCATCCGAGTCGACCGTCTGCACGCCGATCACCTTCACCTCGGGCCGCAGCGCCTTGACGTACGCGGCCACGCCGGCGAGCAGGCCGCCGCCGCCCACCGGCACGAAGATCGCGTGCAGCGGTCCGGGGTGCTGGCGCAGGATTTCCATGCCTACCGTGGCCTGGCCCGCGATCACCGCCGGGTCGTCGAATGGATGCACGAAGGTGTAGCCGTGCGTCTCCTGCAGGCGCGCCGCCTCGGCCTGGGCGTCGCTGTACGAATCGCCGGCCAGCACCACCTCGACCCAGGCGCCGCCGAGCCGCCGCACCGCATCGATCTTCACCTGCGGCGCGGTCACCGGCATCACGATGGTGGCGCGCAGGCCGAGCTTCGCGGCGGCCAGGGCCACGCCCTGCGCGTGGTTGCCCGCAGAGGCGGCGATCACGCCGCGCGCGCGTTGCGCGGCATCCAGTGCCACCATCTTGTTGTAGGCGCCGCGCAGCTTGAACGAGAACACCGGCTGCTGGTCCTCGCGCTTGAACAGCACGCGCTGGCCGAGCTTGGCCGACAGCAGCGGCGCAGGTTCGAGCGGACTTTCGCGTGCCACGTCGTAGACGCGCGCGCCGAGCGTGCGGCGCAGCAGGTCGCGTTCCCAGCCTTCGTCGCCGTCGCGGGTGACGGGCCGGCCGGCGGCTACCGCATTCACGGCAGCGCTTCCGCGCCGGCGGCTTGGCTCACTTCGATCACGTCAACCAGCTTGCGGGTCTGCTTGATGAGCTGGTCCACCGCGCTGTCCGCACCCTGCATGACCAGGGTCAGGCGCGACACGGCCGGGTCCTGCGTGGCCGCGACGGTGAGCGAGTCGATGTTGAAGCCGCGCGCGGAAAACAGCCCGGCCACGCGCACCAGGGCGCCGGCTTCGTTCTGCAACAGGATGGAAAGCGTGTGTTTCATATCGTTTCTCAGAACATGTCGCTGGCGGCGCCGTCGGCCTTCACGGCCTGGCGCGAGGCGATGTGGTCGCCGGTGATCATCTGCGCGTAGGTGGCGCCGGGCCCCACCATCGGGTAAACGCCCGCGTCGGGGTCGATCATCACTTCCAGGAAAGCCGGGCCGGGATGGGCCAGGAAGTCGGCGATGGTCGATGCCAACTCTTCCTTGCGTTCCAACCGTCGCGCCCACTCGAAGCCGTCGGCCTGCGCGGCCTTGATGAAGTCCTTGCGGTGCAGGCTCTTGTCGGAAGAGGCGAAGCGCCCGCGGAAGAACAGCTTCTGCCACTGCCGCACCATGCCGTCGCCGATGTTGTTGAGCACCACGACCTTCACCGGCAGGCCGTAGGTGGTGACGGTTTCCAGCTCGCCCAGGTTCATGCGGATGCTGGCGTCGCCATCGATGTCGATCACCACCGCGTCGCGTCGTGCGAACTGCGCGCCGATCGCCGCGGGCAGGCCGAAGCCCATCGTGCCCATGGAACCGGAACTCAGCCAATGCCGCGGTTCGCGAAAGTCGAAATACTGCGCCGCCCACATCTGGTGCTGGCCGACGCCGGTGCTGATCACCGCGCGGCCGTGGGTGTGGCGGTTGATTTCCTCGATCACCGCATAGGGCTGGATCAGCGGACTTTCGCGGTCGTAATTCAAAGCGTGGTCGCGCTTCAGCGCCGCCACGTGCTCGTGCCATGGCGCGTAGCGGCCCGCCAGCTTTGCGCGCCAGCCGTGGCGTTCGCCCCAGGCGCGCAGTTGCTCCAGCGTGCGGCCGAGGTCGCCGGTGTGCTGCCAATCCACGGCCTTGACCTTGCCGATCTCGGCCGGGTCGATGTCGATCTGGGCGACAAACCTCGCCTGCGGCGCGAAACGATCCGGCACGCCGGCCACGCGGTCGTCGAAGCGCGCGCCCAGCGCGAACAGGAAATCGCAATCCTCCACCGCGTAATTGGCATAGGCCGTACCGTGCATGCCGAGCATGTGCAGGGCCAGCGGCTCGGTGGTGTCGTAGGCGCCCAGGCCCATCAGCGTGGTGGTGACCGGCAAGCCGTAATCGGTGACGAAGGCGCGCAGCGCGTCCGCGGCCCCGGAAGAGATCACGCCGCCACCGGCATAGATCAATGGGCGCGCCGATCGCGCCAGCGCTTCGAAGAAGGCGGCGCACGAGGCGTCGTCCAGCGAAGACTGCTCCAGGCGCTGCAAGCGTGCGCGGTAGCCCGGCATCGGCAGCAGGCCTTCGCCACGGAACGGCAGCGGCGTGTTCTGTACGTCCTTGGGGATGTCCACGACTACCGGGCCGGGCCGGCCGCTGCGGGCGATCTCGAAGGCCGTGCGCAGGGTCGCTTCCAGCTTCTCGGCGTCGGTGACCAAGAACACGTGCTTGGCGCAGGCGCTCATGATGTTGCTGATCGGCGCTTCCTGGAACGCATCGGAGCCGATCGCGGTGGTCGGCACCTGGCCGCAGATCACCACCATCGGCACCGAGTCGGCCATCGAATCGCGTACCGGGGTGACCATGTTGGTGGCGCCCGGGCCGGACGTGACGATGGCCACGCCGACCTTGCCCGAGGCGCGCGCGTAACCGGCGGCCATGAAGCCGGCGCCCTGTTCGTTGGCCGGCACGATCAGCGGCATGGGTTCGCCGCCATTGGGGCCGATATGGGTGGCGTTGTAGCGGAACACCGCGTCGTACACCGGCAGGATGGCGCCGCCCGAATAGCCGAACAGCACGTCCACGCCCTCGTCGGCGAGTACCTGCACCACCACCTCCGCGCCGCTCATGCGCAGCGCATTGAGGGGATGGGTGGCGTCGTCGGCCGTGACGGCGGCGATGTCCGGCAAGAGGGCGTTCATGGTGTCGCGGTTCCTCGCTTGAAAATGAGAGCCCCTCGCCGGTCAGGGCGAGGGGCGGGTGGATCAGCCGGCTTTCTTCAGCGGTTCGGCGGCGGCCTTGGCCGCGCCGGCCTGCAGCCAGGACATGCGCGCGCGCAGCTTGGCGCCGACCTGCTCGATCGGATGTTCCAGGTCCGCCTGCTTGAAGCGCTTGTAGTTCGGCAGGCCGGCCTGGTACTCGGCGATCCAGTTGCGGGCGAAGGTGCCGTCCTGGATGTCCTTCAGCACGTCCTTCATGCGTTCCTTGGTGCCGGCGTCGATCACGCGCGGGCCGCTCACGTAGTCGCCGTACTGCGCGGTCTCGGAGACGAACTCCAGCATGCGCGCGATGCCGCCTTCGTAGAACAGGTCCACGATCAGCTTCAGCTCGTGCAGCACTTCGTAGTAGGCGATCTCCGGCTGGTAGCCGGCTTCCACCAGCGTCTCGAAGCCGGCCTGCACCAGCGAGCTGGCGCCGCCGCACAGCACGGCCTGCTCGCCGAACAGATCGGTCTCGGTCTCTTCCTTGAAGTCGGTCTTGATCAGCAGCGCGCGGCCGCCGCCGATGCCGTCGGCATAGGCCTTGGCCTTCGCTTCGGCCTGGCCGGTGACGTCCTGATGGATGGCCCAGATGCTGGGCACGCCACGGCCGATCTCATACTCGCGGCGCACCAGCGCACCCGGGCCCTTCGGCGCCACCAGGATCACGTCGATGTCCTTGCGCGGCTCGATCTGCTTGAAGTGCACGTTGAAGCCGTGCGCGAACAGCAAGGCGGCGCCGGGCTTGATGTTCGGCTCGATCGCTTCCTTGTACAGCGTCGGCTGCACCATGTCGGGCGTCAGCACGGCGACCAGGTCGGCGCCGCGCACGGCTTCGCCCGGTTCGGCCACGTTGAAACCTTCGGCGCGGGCCTTCTCCCACGAGGGGCCGCCCTTGCGCAGGCCGACCACGACGTCCAGGCCGGAGTCGCGCAGGTTGAGGGCGTGCGCGCGGCCCTGGCTGCCGTAGCCGAGCACGGCGATGCGGGCATTGGCCAGCGTCGGGTTGGAGGTGGTGCTGCTCATGCGGTGACTCCTTCGGTAGCGGTGACGTGAACGTGTCGTGGGGTGGTGTCTGAAGCGGCCGGCGCGAGACCGGCGTTGGTGGTCGCGCCATCCGAGGCGGAGCCGACCAGGCGCGCGTACTTGGCCAGCGCGCCGTGGGTGACCTTGGGCGCCGGTGGCGTCCAGTGCTTGCGGCGCTCGGCCAGGTCGGCATCGGTCTCGATCTCGCGCAGGCCCGCATCGATGCGGATGCGGTCGCCATCGCGCAGCAGCGCGATCGGGCCGCCGCGCACCGCTTCGGGCGCCATGTGGCCGACCATGAAGCCGTGCGTCGCGCCGGAGAAGCGGCCATCGGTGATCAGCGCCACGTCGTCGCCCAGGCCACGGCCGATCAGCGCGGCGGTGACGCCGAGCATCTCGCGCATGCCCGGGCCGCCGGCGGGGCCTTCGTTGCGGATCACGATGACGTCGCCCTTGGCGATGCGGCCCTGCTGCACGGCGGCGAAAGCCTCTTCCTCGCTTTCGAACACGCGCGCGGTGCCTTCGAAATGCGTGGCGCCTTTGCCGGCGAGTTTGAGAATGCAGCCCTCGGGCGCGAGGTTGCCGTACAGGATGGAATAGCCACCGCGCGGCTTGAGCGGCTGGCTCACCGGCAGGATGACGTCCTGCGACTCCGCGCGCGGCGCCGCCGCGGCCTCGGCGAACAGGCTGCGGCCGGTGACCGTGGGCACGTCCTCCAGCATGCCGGCGGCGATCAGTTCCTGCGCTACACGTGCGCTGCCGCCGGCGCCGAACATCTCGACCGCGGTATAGCGCCCGCCCGGCAGCAGGTCGGCGATCACCGGCGTGTGCTTGGATGCGGGTTCGAAATCCTCCAGCGTCCACGGCGCGCCGGCTTCGCGCGCGATCGCCAGCAGGTGCAGCACCGCGTTGGTGGAGCCGGCGGTGGCGGCGACCATGCGCGCGGCATTGCGCAGCGAGGTGCGGTTGATCAGCGCGCGCGGCTTGCGCTGCTCGCGCAGGCAGTCCATCACCAGCTCGCCGCAGCGGCGCGCAGCGGCGGCCTTGGCCGGATGCGTGGCGGGGATGTCGTTGAAGCCCATCGGCGACAGGCCCAGCGTGGTCAGCACCATGGCCATGGTGTTGGCGGTGAACTGGCCGCCGCAGGCGCCCGCGCCCGGGCAGGCGTCGCGCTCGACCGCGGTCAGCTCGGCGTCGTCGATCTTGCCCGCGCCGTGCGCGCCCACCGCTTCGAACACCTGCTGGATGGTGATCGGATGGTTGTCGTGCGTGCCGTGCGCGATGGTGCCGCCGTAGAGCGCCACCGCCGGGATGTCCAGCCGCGCCATCGCCATCGCGGCGGCGGGGATGGTCTTGTCGCAGCCGCACAGCACCACCATGGCGTCGAGGCAGTGGCCGTCCACCGCCAGTTCGATCGAATCGGTGATCACCTCGCGGCTGATCAGCGAGGCGCGCATGCCCGGCGTGCCCATGGCGATGCCGTCGGTGACGGCGATGGTGTTGAACTCGACCGGCGTGCCGCCGGCGGCGCGGATGCCTTCGGCCACGTGCTCGGCCAGCTCGCGCAGGTTGAGGTTGCAGGGGCTGACGTTGGACCAGGTATGCACCACGGCGACCAGCGGCTTGGCGATGGCGCCGTCGTCCAGGCCGGTGGCGCGCAGCATGGCGCGCGCGGGGGCGCGGTCGGCGCCGGTCTTGATGAGGTCACTGCGCATTGAAACTCTCGATGGCGAAAGAAGGTGCTCCCCCTGCGCGCAGGGGCACGCGGGACAGGGCGCGGGGAGTGGCGGTCACCCGGGGCGGAGTGAGCGGCGCCCTCATATCCCGCTGCGCGCAGGGAGAAGCAGACGGCACGGAGGCCGCGCGGGCCTGAACCATGGGGGCATGGCTCAGCCGCACGCGCGGGCACCGCTGAAAAAGGCCTCTGAGTTGGCGACGTGCTCGTCCAGCGCCGCCACCACCGCTTCGCGGATCGCTGCGGTGCCGGCGTCGCCGCCGATGTCGCGGCTGCGCGGGCCGTGCTCCAGCACGTGCTCGATCGCCGCTTCCACCGCACCGGCCTCTTCCTCCAGGCCCAGCGAATGGCGCAGCAGCATCGCCGCCGACAGGATCGCGCCGACCGGATTGGCGACGCCCTTGCCGGCGATGTCGGGCGCGGAACCATGGATCGGTTCGTACAGGCCGCGCGCGCCTTCGCCCAGCGAGGCGGACGGCAGCAAACCCAGCGAGCCGGCCAGCGCAGCCGCCTCGTCGGTGAGGATGTCGCCGAACAGGTTCTCGGTAACGACGACGTCGTAGTTCGACGGCTGCGTCAGCAACAGCATCGCCATCGAGTCGACCAGCTGGTGTTCCAGCTTGACGTCCGGGTACTCGGCGGCGATGCGCTGCACGGTGCTGCGCCACAGGCGCGAGGTCTCCAGCACGTTGGCCTTGTCCACCGAAGTGACCTTGTGGCGGCGGCCGCGCGCCAGCTCGAAGGCGCGGCGCACGACGCGCTCGACTTCGGCCACGGTGTATTTGCACTCGTCAGTGGCCGTGTCGGCGGTGCGGGTCTTCGCGCCGAAGTAGGCGCCGCCGGTCAGCTCGCGCACGAACAGCACGTCGACGTTGCGCAGCTTGTCGTTCTTCAGCGGCGACAGCTGGGCCAGCGCCGGATGCACCTGCAGCGGGCGCAGGTTGGCGTACACGCCCAGCGCCGCGCGCAGCGCCAGCAGGCCCTGCTCGGGGCGCACCGGCGCGGACGGATCGGACCATTTCGGTCCACCCACCGCGCCGAGCAGCACTGCGTCGGCCGACTGGCATGCCGCCAGCGCGGCGGCCGGCAGCGGTTCGCCGGTGGCGTCGATGGCGCAGCCGCCGATCAGGTGTTCCTCGTATTCGAAGCTGTGGTCGTAATGGGCGGCGACGGCGTCCAGCACGGCCACGGCGGCGGCGGTGACTTCCGGGCCGACGCCGTCGCCGGGCAGGGTGACGATGCGGGCTTTCATGCGGCGTGCTCCAGTTGCTGTTCGTAACGGGTGATGGCGTCGGCGTGCTGCAGCAGGTAGCCCAGCTGGTCGACGCCGTTGAGCAGGCAGTGGCGGGCAAAGGGTTCGAGCTGGAAGCGGATGCGGCCGCCGTCGGGCAGGGCGATGTACTGCTCTTGCACGTCGATGGTCAGCTCGGTGCCGGGATGCGCGAGCAGCCAGCGGTGCTCGGCGTCGGACACCACGATGGCCAGCAGGCCGTTCTTCAGCGCGTTGTTGCGGAAGATGTCCGCGATCTCGCTGCACAGCACGGCCTGGATGCCGTAGTCGAGCAATGCCCACGGCGCGTGTTCGCGCGACGAGCCGCAACCGAAGTTGCGGCCGGCGACCAGGATCGAGCAGCCCTTGGCCTGCGGCTGGTTCAGCGGGAACGCCGGGTTGTCGCTGCCGTCGGGCAGGTAGCGCCAGTCGTGAAAGCACAGCTTGCCCAGGCCGGCGCGCTCGGTGGTGGTGAGGAAACGCGCGGGAATGATGCGGTCGGTATCGATGTTCTCGTCGGCGAGGACCGCGGTGCGGGAATGGATGCGGGTGATCGGTTTCATGCGGCGGCGGCCTCGTTCACGTACTCGCGCGGATCGGCGATGGTGCCGGCCACGGCGGATGCGGCGGCGGTGGCCGGGCTGGCCAGCACGGTGCGCGCGCCCTTGCCCTGGCGGCCTTCGAAGTTGCGGTTGGAGGTGCTCACCACCAGCTGGCCCGGCTGCGCCAGGTCGCCGTTCATGGCGATGCACATCGAGCAGCCCGGCACGCGCCACTCGGCGCCGGCCGCGGTGAACACGTGATGCAGGCCTTCGCGCTCCGCATCGCGGCGCACCGCTTCGGAGCCGGGCACCACCAGCATGCGCACGCCCTCGGCGACGCGGCGGCCGCGCAGGATCTCGGCCGCCTCGCGCAGGTCGGACAAGCGCGAATTGGTACAGCTGCCGATGAACACCACGTCCACCGGCGTACCCTGCATCGGCTTGCCGGGTTGCGCGTGCATGTACTCAAGCGCGCGGGTTTCCTGCGCGGTGCGCGCGGCCGGCACCGGCGCGTCCATGGCGATGGCCATGCCCGGATGGGTGCCGTAGGTGACCGTGGGCTTCACCTTGCTCGCGTCGACGCGCACTTCGCGGTCGTAGCGTGCGCCCTCGTCGGTGCGCAGTGCCTTCCACGTCGCCACGGCGGCGTCCCAGGCGGCGCCCTGCGGCACGCGCGGACGGCCCTTCAGCCAGGCGAAGGTGGTGTCGTCGGGAGCGATCAGGCCGGCGCGCGCACCGGCTTCGATGGACATGTTGCACACCGTCATGCGCTCTTCCATCGACATCGCTTCGATGGCTTCGCCGCGGTACTCGATGACGTGGCCGGTGCCGCCGTCGACGCCGATCTGGCCGATAATGTGCAGGATCAGGTCCTTCGCGCCCACACCCTTCGGCAGCTGGCCGTCGACGTGGATCGCCAGCGTCTTGGCCTTGCGCTGCAGCAGGCATTGCGTGGCCATCACGTGGCCCACCTCGGTGGTGCCGATGCCGAAAGCCAGTGCGCCGAACGCGCCATGCGTCGAGGTGTGGCTGTCGCCGCAGACGATGGTCATGCCCGGCTGCGTGGCGCCCAGCTCGGGGCCGATCACGTGCACGATGCCGCGCTCGCTGCTGTCCCAGCCGTGCAGTTCGACGCCGAACTCGCGGCAGTTGGCTTCCAGCTGCGCGACCTGGGCCTTGGCCTCGTCGTTCGCGTACGGGCGCTCGCCCTTGTCGTCGGCCGGCAGCGTGGGCGTGGAGTGGTCCAGCGTGGCCAGCGTGCGGTCCGGGCGGCGCAGCTTCAGGCCGCGCTCGCGCAGTTCGCTGAAGGCCTGAGGCGAGGTGACTTCGTGTACCAGGTGCAGGTCGATGTACAGGATCGCGGGTGTGTCGGCCGTTTCGGGCGCGACCAGGTGCGCGTCCCACAGCTTCTCGAACAGAGTGCGTGCAGTCACAGCACTGCCTCCTGGGCGGGCTCTTGTTGAAGAGTGCGGCCATGGATGGCCGCTTTTTGATCTTCGCGGTCATGGATGACCGCACCAGTTATGGGCGTCAGCCAACCCCAGCGGTCGTCGGTGCTGCCGTCGAACAGGCCGAAGAAGGCTTCTTGCAATGCACGGGTGACGGGACCGGGACGGCCGGTGCCAACGGGCTTGCGGTCGACCGAACGCACCGGCGTGATCTCGGCAGCGGTGCCGGTCATGAACACTTCGTCGGCGGTGTACAGCGCTTCGCGCGGCAGGTCGCGCTCCTCGACCTTGATGCCCAAGTCCTCGGCCAGGGTCATCACCGTGTCGCGCGTGATGCCGGCCAGGATGCCCGCGCTGGTCGGCGGGGTCAGCAGCTTGCCGTTCTTCACCACGAACACGTTCTCGCCGGCGCCTTCGCTCAGCAGGCCGTTGTGGCCGAGCGCGATGCCTTCGGCGTAGCCGCCGCGGCGCGCTTCCAGGCCGATCAGCTGGCTGCTCAGGTAATTGCCGCCGGCCTTGGCCCAGCTCGGCACGGTATTCGGTGCCGGGCGCTGCCACGACGACACGCAGACGTCCGCGCCGTGTTCGCGCGCATCGCCCAGGTACGCCCCCCATTCCATGGCCATGATGGCCACGTCCACCGGCGCGCCGGGCTTGGGCAACACGCCAAGGCCGCCGGCGCCGCGGAACACGATTGGGCGCACGTAGGCCGAGCCCATGCGGTTGGCGCGGATCACTTCCATGCAGGCGGCGTTGATCTCGTCCTCGGTGTAGCCGATCTCGATCTCGTACACGCGAGCCGACTCGAACAGCCGCCGGGTGTGGTCGGCGAGACGGAAATAGGCCGGGCCCTGCGGCGTCGCATACACGCGCTCACCCTCGAACACCGAGGAACCGTAGTGCAGCGCGTGGGTGCTGACGTGGACGGTGGCTTCGGTCCACGGCTTGATGTGGCCGTTGTGCCAGAGGAAGGGCGTGGTCATGCGGTGACTCCTTGGGCTTGCGGTTGCGCGGCGGGCGCCGGCGGCGCCTGTCGCTCGATGCGGTTGACGATGGAAAGCGCGGCCAGCGCGGTGGCCTCGACGATGTCCGTGCTCACGCCGTTGCCGCGCCAGTCGCGTGCGGCGTGGCGGGCGGTGAGCTGCGCCTGGCCTTGCGCGTCGCCGCCTTCGCTGACGGCGCGTACCTGGAATTGGGTCAGCTCCAGGTCGGTGCCGGTGGCGCGCTCTATCGCGCGCAGCACGGCGTCGACAGGGCCGTCGCCGATGGCGGCCTCGCCGATGTCACGGCCGTCCTCGTGGGCCAGCCGTACCGAGGCGGAGGCGCTGCCGCCGAGGTGCGATGCGGTGTTCAGCTGCACGAGGCGCCAGGGGCCGGTGGCGTCCGGATCGTGGCCCAGCGCCAATGCCTCCAGGTCCTCGTCGTGGATCTCGCGCTTCTTGTCGGCGAGGGTCTTGAAGCGCGCGAAGATCCCTTCCATCGCCGCCTCGTCCGGGCTGTGGCCCAGCGACTGCAGGCGCGAACGCAAGGCATGCCGGCCGGAATGCTTGCCCAGCACCAGCTTGGTCTCGCCCATGCCGACGTCCTGCGGACGCATGATTTCGTAGGTGCCGCGGTGCTTGAGCATGCCGTGCTGATGGATACCCGACTCGTGCGCGAACGCGTTGTCGCCGACGATGGCCTTGTTGCGCGGCACGGCCTGGCCGGTGAGCTGGGTCAGCAGGCGCGAGGTGTGGAACAGGCGGCGCGCGTCGATGCGCGTATCCACGCCGAAGTAAGGACCGCGCACGCGCAGCGCCATCACCACTTCCTCCAGCGAGGCGTTGCCGGCGCGCTCGCCGATGCCGTTGATGGTGCATTCGACCTGGCGCGCGCCCGCGCTCACCGCGGCGAGGCTGTTGGCGACCGCCATCCCCAAATCGTCGTGACAGTGGGAGGAAAACACCACGCGCTCGGCGCCTTTCACGTGCTTGCGCAGGTAGGCGAAGCGTTCGGCGATCTCGGCCGGCGTGACGTAGCCAACGGTGTCCGGTGCGTTCACCGTGGTGGCGCCGGCGGCGATGGCCGCACTGAACACCTCGGCCAGGTAGTCCGGCTCGGTGCGCATCGCGTCCTCGGCGGAGAATTCGACTTCGTGGCACAGCGCCTTCGCGCGCTCGACGGCGGCGATGGCGGTATCGATCACCTGCTGCTTGCTCATGCCCAGTTTGTGTTCGCGATGCAGCGGACTGGTGGAGAGGAACACGTGGATGCGCGAATGGTTCGCCGCTTCCAGCGCGCGGCCTGCGGTATCGATGTCGGCCGCCTGGCAGCGCGCCAGGGCGCAGACCGTGGCGTGCCGGACGGCCTTGGCGATCTCGGCGACGGCGGCGAAATCATCCGGCGAGGCCTGCGGGAAACCCGCTTCCATGACGTCGACGCCAAGCGCTTCGAGCGCATGCGCCATGCGCAGCTTGGCGCGACGGTCCATACCGAAGCCGGGCGCCTGTTCGCCGTCGCGCAGGGTGGTGTCGAAGATGCGCACGCGATCGTCGGCTACTACGCCGTCCTCGCTGCTGTCGTTGCTCTGCTGGGTTTCGTGGTTCATGTCGGCTCCGCTGCTGGCGCTTCGCCGAGGGCAACAAAAAACCCCGCATCCTTGTCGGGTGCGGGGTTCTTTGGGGTATCTAGGTCAGTTTTGCTTTACCTGGACACACGCCCTCAGCCCGCACCTCCGTTGGTAATAAGGAGTACGAGTACAAGGGCAAGAAGGAGGTTGCCGCGAAGGCGCAGCAGGCCGGGAGGCGTCGGTGGACGGCTCTTCTCGGGGGTGCTGGCGGTGGTGTTGCGATGCGACATGCAGTCGACCCTAAGGGCGCTCAAAGGGTCTGTCAACAGTTTCTTGTGTAATGATCGAAAAAAGTTTGCTCGATCACATTTAGACGTCCAGATGGCTGGATGCGGACGTTCGCCATTCGCGGCCGCACGCAAACGGCATACCGGCGCGTACGTGGAAACCCCTGGAAATCCAGCGGAACGGCACACAATAGGCCGGAGGATCGGTAGGCAATCCACCACGGATCAGCAGCTTGCCGCGATTGGTACGGCGGCTTTCGACGGCGCCGGCGGAGGCGTTACGACACCGCGGAAGCACCCGTCCATGGGGTCCCGCGACGACTGCCGCGGAGCACAAAACCCGTCGATCGCGCTCAAGCAGGCCAGGAACTCCCGCGGCGAAGCCGGCAGGCATGGCGGCGCCGCGTTCAATGCGGAATCGCGCGACGAAACCCACTTATCCCAATCGGCGCGCCTGCTCGGGGCCGCACACTTCCGCGCCCTCGCCGAGCAGCCATGCCTTCAGTGCCGCGTCGGTGGCTTCGAGCGGTTCGGCTTGCGCCGGCCGGTCGAGCATGGCCGCGAGCGCGGGTGGTACCGGCACGGTGCGCCCGATCAACGGCTCGATCACGCTCTCGAATTTGGCCGGGTGCGCGGTGGCGACCACGGCCCAGTCCGCCTGGCGGTCGCGCTGCTCGAACCGATGCATGGCCGTGGCGGTGTGCGGGCAGAACACCTCGCCCCGCGTCGCATGCCTGAGCACCGTGGCGCAGATGGTCGCGTCGTCCACGCTATGCGAGGAAAGCTGCTGGCGCAGGTCCGCGTCGTAGGGAAAGGTCCAGCGCAGGCGCTCGAAATTGCTGGGTGCGCCCACGTCCATCGCATTGGCCAGCGTCGCCACGGCCGGGCGGGCGGCGTAGGCGGCGCCGCCGAAGTAGTCGGGCAGCGTCTGGTTGGCATTGCAGGCCAGCTCGATCTCGCCGACCGGCAGTCCCATCTCGCGCACCCATACGCAGGCCAGCGCGTTACCCAGGTTGCCGGTGGGCACCACGAAGTTGAGGGGCCGCCCATGCTCGCGCTGCCACTGCAGCGAGGCGTGCGCGTAGTAGGCCATCTGCGGCAGCAGGCGGCCCAGGCTGATGCTGTTGGCGGAGGACAGCGGCCGGCGCGCCTGCAGCCCGGCATCGTTGAGTGCGGCCTTGACCATGCGCTGGCAGTCGTCGAAGCGGCCGGCCACCCGCAGCGCGCGTACGTTGTCGCCGAAGCAGCCGAGCTGGTGGGCCTGGCGCGGGGAAACGAGTCCGTCCGGATAGAGAATCACCACTTCCACCCCGGGCTGGCGGTGGAATGCCGCGGCCACCGCGGCGCCGGTATCGCCGGAGGTGGCGACCAGGATGGTCAGCGGCGGTTCGTCGGGCTTGCGCAGGCGCCGGAAGCAGCTGGCGAGAAAGCGCGCGCCGAAATCCTTGAAGGCGGCGCTGGGGCCGTGGAAGAGCTCCAGTACTGCCACACCCGGGTGCTGTCCCAGCGGGCGCAGCGGTGCGTCGAAGGCGAAGGCTTCGGCGCAGATGGCCGGCAACTCCGCGGCCAGCGCGTGGCCGACGAAGAACGGCCGCAGCAACCGCGTCGCGGTGTCGGCCAGGCTGCCGCGGGGATCGAAATCGGCCGGGTCGAGCCGGGGCAGCGCCTCGGGGACGTAGAGCCCGCCATCCGGCGCCAGTCCCGCGGCGATCGCCTCGCCGATGCCGGCGCCGGGCGCGAGGCCGCGCGTGCTGCGGTAGAGCAGGGGTTCGCTCATGCGTCTTGCTCCGCCGGGACCAGTGCCGCGGCCGGTCCGTTGATGGGCGACACCAGCACGTCGCTGGCCATCCCTGCGTCGGCGAAGGCGGCGGCCATGGCCGCCGCTGCCGCCTGGGCTTCCTCGCGCCGCTCGAACCAGCCGAACACGCTGGGTCCCGCGCCGGAAATGCTGGCACCCAGGGCGCGATGATCCATCGCAGCCTGCTTCACCCGCGCGAAACCGGGGATCAGCGGCGCGCGGCGCGGTTCCACCAGCACGTCGCTCAGGCCCTCGCGGACCAGGGCGGCGTCGCCGCGCCAGCAGCCGGCGAGCACCAGCGAGAGGTTGGCGCTCTGCGCGACGAATTCCTTCAGCTCGTAGGCCCCGGCCAGTGCGGCGCGCGCCTTGCGCGTCTCCAGCACCATGTGCGGGTGGACCAGCGCGCAATGCCAGGCGTCCGGCACCGGCACGCGCACCAGGCGGTCCCGCGTGGCCAGCACCAGGCCACCGAGCAGCATGGGACCCACGTTGTCGCCGTGGCGGCCGCCGCTGGCCACGGCCTCGCCTTCCAGCGCAAAGCCGTAGAGCGATTCGGCCAGCAGCGGGCGTTCCAGCAAGGCATTGGCAGCCACCAGCGCGGCCACGCAGGAGGAGGCCGAGCCGCCCATGCCGGAACCCAGCGCGATGCCTTTGTGCAGCACCAGCTCGAAGCCGTGGCGCAGGCCCAGGGCCTTGCGCAGCGCCATCAGCGCCATGCCGGCGGTGTTCTTCGCCGCATCCAGCGGCAGGTCCTCGACGCAGCCCTTGATGGCGGCGATGCGCACCACCGGCTCGTCGATGCGTCGCACCTCGGCGCGGTCGCCGGCGCCGGCCACGCTATGGCCGAGAATGTCGAAGCCGACGCCCACGTTGCCGACACTGGCCGGCGACAGGGCGTGGGCGGAAAGAGCGCGGCGGGGGGAGCGGGCCATCGGTTCCAATGCCAGTTGAGCGTTCATGCGCGCGCCTCCAGCGACTCGGCGATGCGCAGCAGGTCGCCGAACACACCCGCGGCCGTCACTTCCGGCCCGGCGCCCGGTCCCTGCACCAGGAGCGGATTATCGTGGTAACGGCGCGTGGTGAATTGCACCACGTTGTCGGTCAGCCGCGTGTGCGCGAAGGGGTGGGATGCGGGCAGCACGGCCAGCTTCACGCTGGCGCGGCCGTCGCGGTCCAGGCTGGCCACGTGGCGCAGCACACCGCCTTCGGCGCGGGCGCAGGCCAGCTGCGCGGCCATCGGGGCGTCGAGTTCGTCCAGGTGGTCCATGAAGGTTTCGGCGTCGAGCGCGGCAAGGTGCGCGGGGACGAGGCTCTGCACTTCGACGTCGTCCAGCGACAGTGCCCAGCCGGCTTCGCGGGCCAGGATCACCAGCTTGCGCGCCACATCCAGGCCGGACAGGTCGTCGCGCGGATCGGGTTCCGTGTAGCCGAGCGCGTGTGCCTCACGCACCAGCGCGGAAAACGGCCGGTTGCCGTCGTGGCGGTTGCACAGCCAGGCCAGGGTGCCGGAGAACATGCCGTCGACGGCGAGCAGCTCGTCGCCGGTGTCCAGCAGATCGCGCAGCGTCTGCACCACCGGCAGGCCGGCGCATACCGTGGCTTCGTAGCGGAAGCGCGAGCCGGTACCGCAGGCCGCGCGGATCGCCTGCCAGCGCTCCAGCGGGCCGCTGCCGGCCAACTTGTTGGGCGTCACCACGTGCACGCCTTCGGCGAGCCAGTGCGGGTAGTGCGAGGCCACTTCGTCGTTGGCGCTGCAGTCGATCAGCATCGCGTGCCGGCCATCGTCGCCGAGCACGTGGCGCGCGAACTGGCGCAGGTCCGTGGGGCGCCAGATCTGGGCGCGATCGCAGCGGTAGTTGAGGTCCGGGTCGTCGCAGTCCAGCCACATGCGGCGGCTGGCGGCGACACCGCGCAGCTTCAGTTCCAGGCCGGCCTCGGCGAGGCGGGCTTGCGCCGCACGCAGCTGAGTGAGCAGGGCGCTGCCGACACGACCGGGGCCGATCAGACCCACGGCCAGCATGCGGCGACGTGGAGTGGTCGTCGGCAGCGCCCGGGCAAGCAGGGGCTGTTTGGGATGTTCCAGCTGAGGGGCGAGGGCGTTCACGATGGCTCCTTGGTGTGGAGCCCCGTCTCGTTCGGCGGTTCGGAGTGGCCCGGCCCGCCTCTTCGAGGGGCGGGGCCGTTGCGTCTGAGAGAAGTTACTCGCGCGCGGACACCCACCCGTGGCCGGTGGTACCGGTACCGGTGGTAATGATCGCGGTGGAGAAAAGCATGGCGCCGGCCAGCGGCACGCGCCCGGCGGACACCGGGATCGAAAACATGCGTGCGGGCGAATGAAGAGGCGACATGGATCCGACCATACGGGCCATGCTGCGCCGCAGTCAACAGGTGCAAGTGAAACTTTGTGCCTGTCAGCCCGTGTCAGCTGGCACATGGCGCGGCGAAGTGCGCGCCGGCGGGCGGCGCCATGTCGCGGCGCGATATGCGCGCCTGTCCACGCCGCTGACGTTGCGGATCGCGCCGGCGCCTGACGCAGGCGTAACGGCCCGGCGTGTTGAATGCGCGGACCTGTCGAATGGAGGGAGACCCATGAACAAGCGCATCGGCAACGTCGCGGCGGCCGGCCTGGCCATCGTCCTCGGTCTAGGCTGCAGTACGGGCAGCGCGCAGGACCTCGGCAAGCTAGGCGGCATGCTCGGCGGCGGCGGTGGCTCGATGAGTTCCGGCAGCATGGGCAATGTCGCGGGCCTGCTGCAGTACTGCGTGAAGAACAACTATCTCGGCGGCGATTCGGGGGCGACGGGCATCAAGGACCAGCTGCTCGGCAAGCTCGGCGGCGCAGGCAAGTCACCCGGCAGCGGCGATGACGCTTCTGCGGGCGGCAACGACATGCTCGGCAAGCTGATGGGCGGGAAAAAGAAGAAATCCGCCACGACGCCTTCTGGCGGCGATCCCACCCGCGACCCGGCTTATCTCAGCGGCGCCAGCGGCATTCTCCAGGGCAGCAATGGCAAGAGCCTGGACCTGTCGAAAGTGGGCGGCGGTTCGAGCGATCTGAAATCGCAGCTCACCACCAAGGTGTGCGACACAGTGTTGAAGCAGGGGAAGGGGTTTCTGGGGATGTGAGGCGCCGTTGATTGCAGTCCTTCTTTCTTCAGGGAGAAGGTGGCAGTCCGGCGGGGAATCCCCTTGGTCACGGGCGGATGAAAGTGCGGGACTCGCGGGATAGTGGCGACGAAGCGGGCGGGCTTCTATGCGTCCGCTTTTACGCTCCGTAGGTTCCCCTCACCCCGGCCCTCTCCCCGTAGGGGAGAGGGCGCTGGAGGTGGGCGCGGGCTCTTACTTGGACAGGTCGATCGCGTAGATGGCCGTGCCGTCGCCGTGGTCCTTCACCTGGCGCACGTTCTTCACGCCCGCCTCCTGCGCCACGGCTTCCTTGCCCGCGGCACCCTTGAAGACTACCGGGCCGTGCGTCTTCACCGGCGCGAAGCGCCATGACGGCTTCGGCAGGGCGTTCGCGTCGAGCGTGCGCTGGCGCGCCAGCCACTTGGCGAGGATTTCGCGCGTGCCGTCCGGCGCGGAGAGCACGATGTTCTTGCCGTCCAGGCCGGGGAAGTTACCGCCGCCGCTGGCGCGGTAGTTGTTGGTCACCACCACGAACGGCTGCTTCGGGTCCACCTTCTTGCCCTTCCAGCGCAGGTCGACGATGCGCTGGCCGGCCGGCTTGGTCACGTCGATGACGTAGCCGATGTCGCCCTGTAGCTGGTCGAAGTTGTAGCCGGGCATGCGGTCGTTGAGCAGCGGCTGTTCCGCCGTCGACGCCGGGTCGATGCGGTTGAAGCGCTCGGCGGATTTTTCCAGCCACGCCTTCAGGCCCGCGCCGTCGGTCTGCACTGCGGTCAGGGTGTTCGGATAGAAGTACAGATCGGCGGCACTGCGCAGGCTGAGCGGGCCGACGGGCACGTCGGTGTAATCGTCCGGGCCGCCGAAGCCGGTGCGGAACGCGGCCGCGGCCGCGACGACCGGCACGCCAGCCAGCTCCGGATGCGTCTTGGGCAATTCGGCTTGCACGTAATCGCGTTCCGCCGCGTTCACCACCGACAGCGCCGTCATGTTGCCCACGTCGGCGAAGTAGCTGCTCAGGCGCAGGCGCGTCTCGCCGATCGGCGTGTTGACGTGGGCCACGGCCGCCTCGTGCGCCTTGGCCGTCAGCGGCGCGATGGCCGGGTCGGCCGGCACGCAGTCGTTCTTCTTCGCGCAGATCGGGCGCACTTCGCTGTGCGTGCCGTCCTTGTCGATCGCCCAGCGGCCATCGCGGCGCGCCAGGGCCAGCTTGACCACGCCGAGGTCCTTGCCGAAGAAGCCCGCCATGACCGCGGGCGTGCCGCGCACGAAGCCGCGATCGGCGTCGACGTCCTGCATGCCCTTGTAATGCGGACCGGGGAATTCGGTATGCGAATGGCCCAGCAGCAGCACGTCGATGCCCGGCACCGCGGCCAGGTACCAGCCGCCGTTTTCCATGTCGGACGTGTAGGTCGCCGTGTTCAGTCCGCCGTGCAGCACCGCCACGACCAGGTCCGGGTGCTGCGCCTGCAGCTCCGGCAGATACTTCTTCGCCGCCTCGACCACGCCGGTCACGGTGACCTTGCCTTCGAGGTTCTGCTTGTCCCATTCCAGGATCGGCGGCGGCGTGAAGCCGATGATGCCCACGCGCAGCGGCACGCTGCGCTTGCTGCCGTCGGGCGTGGCGACCTGGATGGATTTCTCGACCACCGCCCACGGCTTGAAGATCGGCTGGCCGTCGCGCGCGCTGAACACATTGGCCAGCACCAGCGGGAAATGCGGCCCGGCGCAGCGGTCGGAGCGGCCGCCGTCGACGTTCATCGGCGTGCCGGTGACCTGCGACAGGAACGGCAGGCCGTAATTGAACTCGTGGTTGCCGGCCGTGCCGCCGTCGTAGCCGATGGCGTCCATCGCGGCGTACATCGCCAGTTCTTCGTTGCAGCCCACTGGCTTGACCTGGGCCTGGTAGTCGGCCAGCACGCTGCCCTGGATGGTGTCGCCGCTGTCGAACAGGAAACTGTTGGGGAATTCCCGGCGGGCCTGGCGGATCAGGGTCGCGGTGCGCTCGTAGCCCACCGTCGCATCCGGCTTGAGCTTGTAATAGTCGTAGCTCAGTACGTTGGAATGGATGTCGGTGGTCTCCAGGATCGCCACCTCGGCGCGGCTGCCATCCGGCAGGCGATCGGGCCGCGCGGCCTGGCCGGCGCAACCCGAGAGCACGGCGGCGGTGAGGAAAGCGAGGGGGAGGCGGCGGAGCGGCATGGCGGATTCCCTGGAACAAGACAAGCCGCGCAAGCTAGCAGATCGGCATGGCGGAAGACGCCTCCCGAGGGCAGGCAACGGCGGCTGAACCCTTTCGCCGCGCGGACGGGCCGTTACCTCTGGTTCTGTCTGTGAAGGAAATGAGAACGTAAGATGGCGCCCACATGACACACCGGCCGGAACAGGGGGCCACGCGCAACATGCAGAGACTGTCGCTTCGCTTCACGCGCAGCAGTGTGGCGTGGCTGTGCGCGACCCTGTTCTTCGCCGGCTGCGTGCGCGCCACGGCCGGCCAGGAGCCGGTGCTGCAGCAGCAGAGCTTCGTGTTCGCGCTGATGCTGTGCACCTTCGGCGTGCTGCTGTTCGCCTTCGCCCGCGTGGCCACCGCTCTGGTGGTCAGCGGTGCGCTGTTCCTCGGGCTGGACTTCATCTCCGAACTCAAGCAGCAGTACCTCGACGCGCCATTGATGCCGTCGGACTTCGTTTACTACCTGCGCTCCAGCCTGGTGGAGACGCTGGCCCACTACCCGCACCTGTGGGAGCTGGCCCTGAGCGTGGCGGTGCTGGTGCCGCTGGGGCTGTGGCTGGTGTGGCGCGGCGACCGTCCGATGTTGCGCGGTTTGTCGCGATCGAAGGCGCTGGCCGTGCGGGTGGGCGGCGTCGTAGCGTGCGCGCTGGCGTTCTGGATCTGCTTGCTGCCGGTGGGGCCGTTCGGCCAAGTGCATGCCAGGAATGCCTGGCAGAAGTTGTCCGACGACGCGCAGCTCACCAACTTCTTCGTCAACCTGCAGGACTCGAACGTCTCCCTCCCGGAGATGACCGACGACGCCCTCGCCGAGCAGGAGTGGGGCGCCACCGCGCACGGCGGTGTCGCTCCCGTGCAGACGCCCTATCCGGACATCGTCCAGGTGCTGGAGGAGAGCACGTTCGACCCGTCGAACTTCGCCGCCTGCAACGTGCCGCAGTGCCGCGTGCAGATGTTCAAGGCGGACAAACGCACCGTCGCCCACGGCCCGTTGCGCGTGCATACCTTCGGCGGCGGTACCTGGGTCAGCGAATTCGCCGTGCTCACCGGCATGCCGCAGGACATCTTCGGCCCCGGCGGCATGTATGCGCCCTACGTACTCTCGCCGCACGTGCGCGACTCGCTGCCGCAGCAGCTGCAGCGGCTGGGTTACCTCACCGTGGCGATCTACCCGACCAACGGCGCCTTCCTCAACGGCCGCAACGCTTATACGGCCTACGGCTTCGAGCAGTTCTACGACGCCAAGGACCTGGGCCTGGAGGAATGGGAGGAAAGCGATGCGCAGATGTTCGATGCGGCCAAGCGCGTCTACGACAAGGTGAAGAAGCCGGGCCAGCCGGTCTTCATGATGATCCTCACCCTTCAGCAGCACGGCCCGCACGACCTGGACCCGCTGTCCTCGCTGCCCGCGCCGTTCAACCGCGGCCTGCTCAAGGGCCTGCCGGAAAAGCCGGCGCTGAACTTCAATACCTACCTGTCCAACCTGCACGACTCCGACGTGGCGATGGCCGGCCTGGAAAAGAACTTCCTGGACCGCCCCGAACCCACGGTACTGATGCATTTCGGCGACCACCAGCCGTCGTTCAACGGCCTGATCCGCGAAATGGTGCGCAGCTGGCCGGCGCCGCTGCAGCCATACAAGGACTACCTCACCTACTACATGATCAAGAGCAACATCCCCGGCCGCCGCCTGCCGGACTACCCGATGCTCGACATCGCGCACCTGCCCAACATGGTGCTGCAGGCCGCGGGCGTGCCGATGGACCCGTACTTCTCGGCCGCCACCGTGCTGCGCGAGCGCTGCAAGGGCTTGTACAACGATTGCATCGACCAGGACCTGCTGAAGTCATACCACGCGTGGACGTTCAACCACCTGCACGTGTACGAAGAATGACGTAGGTAGGGGTGAGCCGAAGGCGAACCCCAACGCTCGCGGCGCCAGGCGAAGTTGCAAACGTTGGGGCTCGCCTTCGGCTCACCCCAACTTACGCCAGCAATTTCAGTGGCGGTCCGGCTTGGCGTAATCGAAGTACGTCCAGCGTTTCCCATCGCTTTCCAACTGCTTCAGCTGCAAGGTGAAGCTGTAGCTCGTCGCCGGTAGGGCGCTGCCGTCCACGCGCTGCACTTGCAGGCCGGAAGCGGCCTGCGACGGGTGCAGTTCCGCCGGCGCGACGCGATAGGCGTCCGCGCTCTTGCCCAGCGCGCCGCTGAGCGCCTCGTGCAGCACGCGCCCCTGGGCCTGCGGCAGCTTCAAGCCGAGCAATGCGGCGATGGTCGGCGCCACGTCGACGTTGCCGCTCGGCAGCGCATCGCGGAAACCGCCACGGAAACCCGGGCCGGCGGCCAGCAAGGTGTTGTGCACGTCGATCGGGCTGAAGCTGCCGTGCTCGCCGCGTTCGCTGGGCGATTCAGGGAAGACGGTCGAGTACTCGGTGCCACGGAAACCCTGGATGGTCGCATCGGCATCCCAGGCGTAGCTGACGATGATGTCCGGACCGCGCGGCGCGTTCTCCAAATGCACGTTCTCGGCCGGTAGCGTGCCGGGGACGTCGCCGTAACGCTTGGCGACGAACACCGCCGCGACGTATTCGCGCGACTGCAGGAAGCGCACGGCGCGCTTCACCACTTCAGGGTTGTGCTCCGGCTGGTAGAAATATTCGGTGCCGCCGTTCGGTGCGAGCACCAGCGAACCCTTGGGCAACGCCTGGGGCACGACGTAGCTCGGCGTGGTGTACGGCATGGGCTTGCCGCACACGCGGCCGTCGTCGTCGTAGCGCGTCGGCATCAGTTGCGAACCGTCGGCGCGGAGGCCGGTCATCACCGGCGAGTACACGCAGCCGAGGCCATCGAAGGCCGGAATGCCCGCGCGCGTGGTCAGCTCGTGCGCCATACGGATGCCGCCGGAGACCGAGTAACCCCAGTCGTTGTCGACGCCGGCCACGCGGCCATCGTTGATCTGCCGCAGCGGAAACAGGTCGCGCGGGCCGGCAATGTTGCTGTGGCCGTGGTCGGACACCACGATGATGTCGGTGTCTTCGGCCATGCCCAGTTCGCGCAGCTTCGCTTCCAACTGTCCGAGCAACGCGTCCTGCGCCTGCAGCGCGAGGTGGAATTCCGGCGAACCCACGCCGTAGACGTGCTGGGTGGTATCGGGATTGCGCATCCACACCACGCTCAGGTCCGGCTTGTGGCGGGGCAGCACTTCCTCCAGATAGACCTTCATCATCCACGCGTTCGCCGCGGTGGGTGGCGTGTCGCCGCCGGCCGTGGCATCGCTGGTGACGCCGTCCTTGAGCTTGGCGGGCTTGCCGCGTTCGGTGGGATCTTCTTCTTCGCTGCGCAGGGCGACTTCACCTTCAGCATAGGTACCGGGCGTGGTCTTGGGCAGCGGATAGCCCGCCTGCTGCAGTTCCTTGGCGAAGGACAGCGGCAACGCGGTCTTCTCGTCGAGCAGCAGGCCCACCTTGTCGGGATCGCCCTGGTTCGGCAGGCGGTAGTTCTGCAGGAAGGCCGCGCCGGACTTGCCGATCGCCGCGGTCTTCAGCCCTGCCTTCTGCGCAGCCGCGAACAGCGTGGGCAGTTCGAGCAGATCGCCCTTGCTGGCCTTGTCGATGGCGCGCAGCACGAGGTCGTCTTCCACATAGACCGGCTGGCGGAAATCGACCTCCTTGCCATCGGCGGTACGCGCCCTGGGCAGCACCTTCAGGCCGGTCTCGGGCACAGCCCAGAAGCGGTTGCCGTAGAAGCCGAGCGTGCCGGGGAAGCTGCCGGTGGCGAAGGTCGATGCGTTCGCCATGGTAAAGGTGGGGTAGGTCGAGTGGTTGTCCTCGAACCAGGTGCCCCGCTTGGCCAGCGCGGCCAGGTTCGGCGTGTCCTCCTCGCTCACGGCATCCGGCCGCATGCCGTCCCATACGAAGAGGATGACCCGATGCGGCGCCGCGAAAGCCGGGCTTGCGGAAACCGCCGCCAGCAGCGCGGCAGCCGCGGCCTTGCACAGGGCGCGGCGGTAGGACAGGAGCATGGGGGAACCTCGGGTGGCGAACGGACCAAGCCGGCCATGCTGGGCGAGGCATGTTGCAGTTTGGTGTCCATGCGGCGAGGGCGCCGCCATCGCCGATGTCGCAAGTTCATGGCGGTCGCGCAGGGAGCGCGCGTTCGATCATGGGCTGGCGCAGACCCGTTGCGATCTGCGCAGCCGGCAAGCCGCCTGGGCGGATCAGCGCTCGACGCGCGGCTTGCCGCCGATCCAGGTCTCGTGCACCACGAACCCGTCGTCCAGCACGGCGAAATCCGCCCGCTGTCCCGCCACGATGCGTCCAAGCTGGCGTTCCAGCCCCAGCCAGGCGGCCGGGTAGGCGCTGGCCATGCGCGACGCTTCCGGCAAGGGAATGCCCACCATCTCCACCAGGTTGCGCACGCCGGTGGCCATGTCCAGCGCGGATCCGGCGAGCACGCCGTGATCGTTCTGGCAGATACCGTCGCGGGCGGTGATGGTTTCGCCGTTGAGCACGTAGCTGGGGTCGTCCGAACCGACCGGCGGCATGGCGTCGGTGACCAGCACGCTCTTGCCGCGCGCCTTGGCGGCGATGGCGACGCGCAGGCTCACCGAGTTCACGTGGTGCCCATCGACGATCAGGCCGCACCAGCTGTGCGGATCGTCCAGCGCTGCGCCGACCACGCCGGGTTCGCGGCTGCCCAGCGGCGTCATCGCGTTGTAGAGATGAGTGAAGCCGCTGACGCCCGCGTCCAGCGCGGCGCGCGTGGTGGCGTAGTCGGCTGCGGTGTGGCCGGCAACCACGATCACGCCCGCGGCCGTGAGCTGGTGGATGGTGTCCAGCGGCACGCGCTCGGGCGCGAGCGTCATCATCACCACGCCGCGGCGCCTGGCCAGCAGCGCGGCGAGATCGGCGGTGTCGGGCACGCGGAAGAGATCGGCGTTGTGGATGCCCTTGCGCGCGGGTGCGAGGAACGGGCCTTCCAGATGGATGCCGAGGATGCCCGGCACGCCCTGCTCGATCGCCGCATCCACCGCGTCCAACGCGGCATGCATCACTTCGGCGGTATCGGTGATCAGCGTGGGCAGCAGGCCGGTAGTGCCGAACTTGCGATGCGCCTCGGCGATGCCGCGCAGCGTCTCCACGGTCGGCGCGGCATTGAACAGCAGGCCGCCGCCGCCGTTGACCTGGACATCGACGAAGCCCGGCAGCAGCAGGCGGCCCCGCAGGTCGTGCGGCTTCGCGCCGGCGACCAGGGCATCGTCCGCCGGTACCACCGCTTCGATGCGCTCGCCGCGCACCAGCACGGCCAGGCCGTCGCGCAGGCCGTGGTCCGCCATGACGCGGCCATTGACCAGGGCAGTAAGGGGCTGCGTCGCGCTCATCAAACGGTCTCCGTCACCTTGCGCAGGTGCGGCGGCACGTCGGGATCGAAGCCGCGCGCCAGCGCGAGCGCACTGGCTGCGCGGTAGAAGCTCTGCACGGCCAGCAGCGGCGTCACGATGGAGTCCACGCCCGCAGGCAGCGGCAGCGCATCGGCGCCGCTGGCGCCGGGTTTGGCGACCCACACGCGTGCGCCGCGAGAGCGGAATTCCTCGGCGACCGCGAGCGTGCTATCGAGCGTGTCGTCCCCCTGCGCGAAGAACAGCACGGGAAAACCTTCGCCCACCAGCGCCATCGGGCCGTGCTTCACTTCCGCGGCGCTGAAGGCTTCGGCGTGCAGGCCGCAGGTTTCCTTGAGCTTGAGCGCCGCCTCCAGCGCGGCGCCGAAGCCATAGCCGCGGCCCACGACGAAAAGGTTCTGCTTGTCGCGCAGACCATCGCTCAGCGCGCTCCAATCCGCGTCCCAGCCGCGGCGCAGGTCGGCCGGAAGGCGTGCGATGTCGGCATGCAGCGTGTCATCGCCACTCCAATGGGCGGTGAGCTGCAGGATCGCAGCGAGCGTGGCGAGATAGCTTTTGGTCGCGGCCACGCTCACTTCCGGGCCGGCCTTCAGCGGAATCACGGTGTGCGCGAGGGCCGCCAGCGGCGAGTCCTCCACGTTGACCATCGCCACCACCAGTGCGCCGGCTTCCTTGGCCGCCTGCGCGCTGCGCAGCAGGTCGGGGCTCTTGCCCGATTGCGAGATGGCCAGGAACAGCGTGTCGTCCAGCTTCAGGTCGACATCGTAGATGGAGGCGATCGACGGCGACGCCGATGCGGTGATCAGGCCCAGCTTCGTCTCGAATACGTATTTCGCATAAGCCGCCGCATGATCGGAACTGCCGCGCGCGCAGGTGACGATGAACCGCGGCGGCTGCGCGCGCAGGCGTTCGCCCAGCCCCTTCAGCACGTCGGCATTGGCAGCGAGCTGGCGCTCGACCACGTCGGCGGCCTCGTGGGCTTCGCGGTACATCAGGGTGTCACTGGCTTGCTTCATGGATGGCGTTCTCGATGGCGTGCAGAAAGCCGCGCGAACTCACTTGCGCGGCTCGCCCGCGCGGGGCGGGGCGTTTTTGGGGGAGTGCTTGGGTGTGTTGTTCTTCGGTGGGGCGGTCGAGCCGCGCACCACCAGCTCGGGGATGAAGCATTCGTTCGGCGGCTCCGCCGCGGCGTCGCCGTTCTCGCGCTGCAGGTCGGCCATCAGATGCAGCGCCGCGTGGCGGCCGATCTCGCCGGTGGACTGCCGCGCGGTGGTCAGCGCCGGCCAGGCCTGCTTGGAGAACGGACTGTCCTCGAAACCGGCGATGGACAGGTCCCACGGCACGTCCAGCCCGCTGGAGCGGGCGGCGGCGAGCACGCCGGCGGCAATTTCGTCGTTGCTGCCGAAGATCGCGGTCGGCGGATCCTTCAGCGCCAGCAGCTTGCGCGCTCCGCGGAAACCGTCGTCGAAGGCGTAACGGCCGGGCAGCACCAGCTTCTTGTCCAGCGCGATGCCGTAGTCCTTGAGTGCGTCCGCATAGCCCTGGTAGCGCTCCGGGCTGGAGCGGTGGTGCGGTTCGCCCCAAAGGAAACCGATGCGCTTGTGGCCGAGCTGGATCAGGTGTTCGGTGATCGCATAGGCCGCGCTGCGGTCGTCCACGTAGACGCAGGGAGAGCCATCGTGCGGATCGTCGCGCGAGGAAATGATCCGCACGAAGTCGATGCCGTGCTTGGCAAGCGTGGTGACCAGGTCGGTCTGCTCGGACATCGGCGGCGCGAGCACCAGGCCGGCGAGGCGGTTGCGCTCGACCAGCCCGATCAGCTCTTTCGCCAGGCCGGGCGACGAGGAGTCGCAAGGGTGGATCTGCAAGCCGAAGCCGCGCTCGCGGCAGGCCGACAGCACGCCTTCCTGCATGCTGATCACGTAGTGCGCGTTGGGATTGTCGTAGACCAGGCCGATCGCGTACGCATGCGTGCTGCGCAGGCCGCGCGCGGAAGGGTTGGGCTGGTAGCCGAGCGCCTCGATCGCGCGCTCCACCTTCTCACGCGTGTCGGCGCGCACCGAAGCCTCGCGGTTGATCACGCGGGAGACCGTCTTCAGCGAGACGCCGGAGGATTTGGCGACGTCCTTGATGGTGGGGTTGCGCAACGCGGAAACTCCGGGGGAAACAGGACGGGCATCGTAGCCCAGCAGCTTGCGGCGAGGATGGCGGAGCCGTGACGACCGGCCCCGCCCAGGGCCTTACGGCGAGTGCTGGCCCACGCGGTGCCCGCGCAGTCCGTAAAACAGGATGTACAGGTAGCAGGGCACCATCAGCAGCATGAAGACCAGCTGGAAGTTGTAGTGCTGCTTCAGGTGCACGAAAGCCTGCGGCACCAGCGCGCCGCCCACGATCGCCATGATCAGCAGCGCCGAACCGGCCTCCGTCCAGCGGCCGAGGCCCTTGATCGCCAGCGGGAAGATCGCCGGCCACATCATGGCGTTAGCGAAACCCAGCGCGGCCACGAAGGCCACCGAGGTGTAGCCGGTGGTCAGCCACGCGCCGACGGTGAAGATGGCGCCGAGCACGGCCGACACGGCCAGATAGCTCTGCTGCGAAATGATCCGCGGGATCAGCACCAGTCCGGCCAGGTAGCCCAGCAGCATGGCGAACAGCGTGTATGAGGTGAAATGCTTGGTGGCATCCAGCGGCAGGCCCAGGCCCTGCCCGTAGGTACCGATCGCGTCGCCGGCCATCACTTCCACGCCGACGTACAAGAACAGGCACAGCACGCCCAGCCACAGATGGGGGAAGCTCAGCAGGTTGCCCTTGGCGTGGCCGATTTCCGCCTCGCTGTTGGCGCCCGAGGGCTTGATCTCCGGCAGCGGCGAGCGCAGCACCCACACGGCGAGTATCACCAGCAGGCCAGCCATGGCCAGGTACGGCATGTGCACCTTGGCGGCGAACGTGTTGAGCAGCGCTTCGCGCGCTTCCGGCGAAGGCGCGGCCTTCACCTGCTGGTCAAACGTGTCGATGCCGCTGAGCACCAGCCAGCCGAACACGAACGGCGCCAATGCGCCGGCCACCTTGTTGCAGATGCCCATGAAAGCGATGCGCTGCGCCGCGCTCTCGATGGGGCCGAGGATGCTGATATACGGGTTGGAGGCGGTCTGCAGCAGCGCGAGCCCCGCGCCGATCACGAACAGCCCGGACAGCGCGCCGTAGTAAATGCGCATCGACACGAACTGGCCGAACAGCACCGCGCCGATCGCCATGACGAACAGGCCCAGCGCCATGCCTTTCTTCATGCCGGTGCGCTTGAGCACGTAGGACGAAGGCAGCGCGAGGAAGAAGTACGAGCAATAGAACACCATCGGCACGAGGAAGGCGTTCACGTCGTCCAGGTCGAACGCGAGCTTCACGAAGGTGATCAGCGGCCCGTTGAGCCAGGTCACGAAGCCGAAAATGAAGAACAGCAGGCCGATGATCAGCATCGGCACCAGGCCGGAAGCCCGGGCGTGCCTATCGCCGGCGGCGAACGTTGTGGACGACATGAAGTGATGACTCCCCGAGTGTGCCGATGCCGACGGAGGGCCCGCAGGCCGCGTCGCCTCCCAGGGTTTTATCCGCGCTAACTAGCAACGTTGTCAATCGGCCGTCCGATTCCGTCCGCGGCCGCGTCACGCCGCCGGAAGGACATGCGCCTGCGCATGGCGCGGCGCCGCAAGCTCGTGCCGGCTAGCCCGAAAGCCATGGTGGATCGCATAACGGCGCGGATCGGCAAGGTCTTCGGCCAGCCCTCGGGGCGGCCGCGGCAGGGGGATTGCTGCGTCGCGGGACTGCGCTCGCGCGGCTAGGAAATCGGACCTGTTGACAACGTTGTCATGACGCTTCCAGACTCCGGTTCCATTCGGGGGCTGTGACAACAGCATGACGCCGGCATGACGGCGTCCACATCGCAAGAGGGGAGGGCTTGTGGCGGAACTGGCCAACCAGGGCGGGCTGAAGGGTGCCTCGCAAGGCGCGCTTTTCCTCGCGGCGGACGTCGGCGGCACGCATGCGCGCATCGGGCTGGTGAGCCGTCGCCCGGACGGCGCGCGCCCCGTGACGGTGCTGCAGTACCACCGCTACGCCTGCGCCGAATGGCCCAGCCTCACCGCCGTCCTCAAGGACTTCGTCAGCCATCTCGGCGCTACGGTGCGCGTGGATCAATGCGCCGTGGCCAGCGCCGGCTACGTGCTGGGCGATGCCATCGTCAACGACAACCTGCCCTGGCCGGTGTCCATCCGCGACATCCGCGACAACCTGGGCATCGAGCGCCTGGCGGTGGTCAACGATTTCGAAGCCGTGGCGTATGCCACGCAGTTCCTGGTGCAGGCCGACACCACGCCGGTGATCGAGGCGGACAGCGCAGGCAGCGGTCCCGTGCTGGTGATGGGCCCCGGCACCGGGCTCGGTTCGGCCGTGCTGCTGCCGGGTAAGCCGCATGCCACCGTGCTGCCCACCGAGGCGGGACAGATCGCGCTCTCGCCCGGCACCGACCGCGAAATGGAGATCCTGCGCCTGCTCGCCAAGGACCGTCCGTACGTGTCCTTCGAACATGCGCTCTCCGGGCCTGGCCTGCTCAACCTCTACCGCGCGCTCTGCCTGCTGCGCGGCCAGCCGGTCGCGCTGGCCAAGCCCAGCGACGTGACGCGCGCGGCACTGGAATACAGCGACGAAGCGGCGGTGGAAGCGCTGGATGTCTTCTGCGGTCTGCTGGGCAGCTTCGTCGG
The DNA here is from genome assembly GCF_031954525.1 of Dyella sp. BiH032. Taxonomy (NCBI): domain Bacteria; kingdom Pseudomonadati; phylum Pseudomonadota; class Gammaproteobacteria; order Lysobacterales; family Rhodanobacteraceae; genus Dyella; species Dyella sp. BiH032. The sequence goes on along the minus strand of NZ_CP134867.1, from coordinate 35,309 downwards.
CGACCTGGCGCTGCTCTACGGCGCGCGCGGCGGCGTGTTCCTCGCCGGCGGCATCCTGCCGCAGATCCGCGAAGTGCTGCTCGCCAGCAGTTTCCGCGAACGCTTCTTCAACAAGGGCGTGATGCGCGCCTTCCTGCAGCAGGTGCCCGTGCGCCTGATGGAACACGGCCAGCTCGGCGTCATCGGCGCCGCTGGGATGTACCTGGACGGTCAAACCATGCATCCGCCGCAGGGGGCGGCAGCCCAGTCTTCGTAGTCAGCGTAGCAACCACCGGGCGCAAGCCCAGCAACCGCCTAGCGGATATCGACGACGCCACGCCATCCGCACCAGCGATCCTTTGAGGGGAGGAAACCATGTCACACCGCAAGACGCTACTCGCCGCCAGCATCATCGCCGGACTCTGTCTTTCCGGCGCCGTCTACGCGCAGGACGCACAGACCGGCGCCGCCGGCACGGCGCAGAGCCGGGCCGACAAGAACAAGGCCAAGGACCTGAGCACCGTCGTCGTCACCGGCATCCGCGATACCGAAGCGGAGTCGATCGAATTCAAGAAGTACGCCGACTCGCACGTCGACGTGGTCACCGCCGAGGACGTCGGCAAGCTGCCGGCCAAGAACGTGGCCGACACGCTGCAGCGCCTGCCCGGCGTGAACATCAGCTCGTCCAGCGCCAGCGAAGGCGGCTTCGACGAAGCGGACCGTGTGAGCCTGCGCGGCACCAACCCCAGCATGACCCAGACGCTGGTCAACGGGCACACCGTGGGCACCGGCGACTGGTTCGTGCTGAGCCAGGTGCAGACCGTGGGCCGCAGCGTCAGCTACAGCCTGTTGCCCTCCGAGATCGTCAGCCAAGTGGTGGTGCACAAGAGCTCCGAGGCGAAGATCGTCGAGGGCGGCAGCGCCGGTTCGGTGGACATCATCACCCGCAAGCCGCTGGAGTTCTCCAAGCCGGTGACCGCGGAAGCGTCGATCGGCGGCGTGTACTCCGATTTGCCGGGCGACACCAAGCCGCAGTTCAGCGGCTTGTTCAACTGGAAGAACGCCGACAACACCTTTGGCGTCATGCTGCAGGGCTTCTACGAGAAGCGCAGCCTGCAGCGCAACGGCCAGGAAGTGGTGGGTGGATACGGCAAGATCGCCGCCACCGACCCGGCAGCCGTGGCCGATCCCAAGCTTGCCGGCCTGTCCTATCCGAACCTGCTCGGCGCCACGCTGTTCACGCAGGAGCGCGAGCGCAAGGGCGGCGTCATCGACCTGGAGTTCAAGCCCAGCGACACCGTCACGCTTAACCTCAGCGGCTTCTACTCCAAGCTCGAAGCGGACAACTACAACCGCAACTACATGCTGTGGTCGAGCCACTTCGCGCCTTATCTGGTGCCGAGCAGCTACTCCGTGAAGAACGGCGTGATTACCAATGCCGTCTATCCGAAGGTCACCGACCCCAGCGTGATGTGCGGCGCTGCGCCCTGCACCAATACCTCGTGGGGCGTCTACGACCAGATCTCCCGCCCGGGCGCGGCCTCGCAATCGCGTTACCTCACCTTGGACGGCGAGTGGCGCGCTTCGCAGTCGCTGACCTTCAAGGGCCAGGTCGGAACCACCAAGGGCAAGGGCAGCAGCCCGACCCAGGACGTGCTGGAACTGGGCACGGGCGGTGGCGGTGGCGCGTCTTGGGCCATGAATGGGCTTGACCATCCCGCGAGCTGGTCGCTGGGCGGCGACAACAGCACGCCGTCGGGCATCCGCCCGCAGGACGGCTGGATCTTCGGCGACCAGGCGATCGAAGTCACCGACAAGGAGAACTGGATCGGCGGCGACGGCGAGTGGGCGCTGGACCGCGGCGCGCTGTCCTCGCTGGAATTCGGTGTGCGCTACTCGGACCACACCCGCCAGAACAAGACCGACATCGGCCAGGGACCGAACTTCGCCACCGACTGGCAGAACCCGGCCAACTATCCGGCTGGCCACTCCAACTATCCGGGCGACTTCACCGACGATCTCGGCGGCAGCGTACCCGGCAATATCTGGTACTACACGCCGGGCCAGCTCGCCGCGATCAATGCGCAGTTCGCCAACCGCGATCCGGTGGCGCGCTTCAACTGGCAGAACATCTACAAGGTGAAGGAGAAGGTCACGGCCGCCTATCTGCAGGCCAACTTCTCCGGCGACCGCTGGAGCGGCAACCTGGGCGGCCGCTGGGTGCGCACCGAAGAGAACATCAACTACAACACCAGCAACCCGGAGCAGTACACCGTCGCCGGCCCGGTCACCGGCTCGGCTTTCGGCAACTACTACCGCAGCAAGTACGACCACACGTACAGCAAGTTCCTGCCCAGCGCGAATTTCAAGTACAGCTTCACGGATGACCTGATCGGCCGCCTCGCGGCGTCGCAGACCATGACGCGGCCGGACTACTCCGCGCTGGCCGGCTCGGTGTCGCTCGATGACCTGACCCACACCGGCAGCGGCGGCAACCCGCAGCTCAAGCCGATCATCTCCACCAACTTCGATGCCGCCCTGGAGTGGTACTTCGCGCCGCGCGGCCTGCTGTCGGCAGGCGCGTATTACATGGACCTGAAGGACTACGTGAACTTCGGTCCGGTCAGCCGTACGTACAAGGACCAGAACGCCAGCAACAACAGCGGGCAGGACGTATTCAACACGTATCTGGTCAGCGTGCCGGTGAACGTGGATGGCCACATCAGCGGGATCGAGCTGGCCTACGTGCAGCCGATCGGCGAGAACTTCGGCGTAGCCGCCAACTACACCTATGCCGACGGCAGCACCTCCACCGGCAAGCCGCTGCAGGGCACCTCGGAGAACACGTACAACGTTTCCGGCTACTTCGAGAACGAGCGCTTCAACGCCCGCCTGAGCTACACCTATCGTTCGTCGTTCTTCGCCGGCGTCAGCCGCACGGACACGTACTATCAGTCGGGCCTGGGCAATCTCGCGCTGTCCCTGGGCTACAAGATCAACGACTGGGCGACGTTGTCGTTCGATGCCATGAACCTCAACAACCCCAAGATCAAGTACTACACCAACGTCGAGGGCATCGGTAACCAGCCATACGCTTTCTACGTCAACGGTCGCCAGTACTACCTCAACCTCCGGTTGAAGTATTGAGGCACACTGAGCAACACCCTCCCCATTGGGCCCGGCTTGTCCGGGCCCTTCTTTGGGGGGCAACAAAGAGAGGAGAAGACAGCCGGTGAGTTTCGCAATCCGTCTTGGCCGTACCTTGGTGCTCGCGGCACTGCTGATCCTTCCTCCTCTCGTTCTGGCTGCGCAGGAACCATCCGCCGCAGCCCCGCTTTCCCTGATTCCGTGGCCGGCGCAGCTCACCCGCGCCGAGGGCGCGTTCGCCATCGACGCGCGCACCGTGCTGGTCGCCGGCGATGGCGACACCCGCGCCACCGCGACCTGGCTGGCCGGGCAGATTAAGCGCCGCCACGGTCTGGACCTGCGCATCGTCGACAAGGCCGGCGACGGTCCGGCCATCGTGCTCCGGCGTGACGCCAAGGCGGCGTTACCGTCCGAAGGCTATCTGCTCGATATCGACGCCAACGGCGCGCGCATCGTCGCGCGCGACGGCGACGGCCTGTTCCATGGCGCGGTCACGTTGTGGCAATTGCTGACCCAGGATGACGCCAAGGCTGGCGTGCCCTTCGTGCACATCGAAGACGCGCCGCGTTTCCGCTGGCGCGGCCTGATGCTGGACTCGGCGCGCCATTTCCAGAGCGTGGAGGAGATCCGCGTATTGATCGACCAGATGGCGCTGCACAAGCTCAACGTGCTGCACTGGCACCTCACCGACGACCAGGGCTGGCGCATCGAGATCAAGCGCTACCCGGAGCTGACCCGTATCGGCGCGTGGCGCACGCCGCCGGGCGCGGGCAAGGACGGCGAACCGGCTCGATACGGCGGGTTCTACACGCAGGAAGAGATCCGCGCGATGGTCGCCTATGCGGCCGCGCGCCACATCACCATCGTCCCCGAGCTGGACATGCCCGGCCACGCGCAGGCGGCCGTCGCCTCGTATCCGGAGCTGGGCGTCACCGGCAAGCGTCCGCCAGTGTCGGTGGACTGGGGCGTGCACACGTACCTGTACAACGTCGACGACGCCACGTTCGTGTTCATGCAGCACGTGCTGGACGAGGTGATGGCGCTGTTCCCCTCGCGCTACATCCACGTGGGCGGCGACGAGGCGGTGAAGGACCAGTGGCAGGCATCGCCCACGGTGCAGGCGAAGATCCGGGCGCTGGGGCTGAAGGACGAGAATGCGCTGCAAGGCTGGTTCATCGCCCGCATCGGCACATACCTCAAGGCCCATGGCCGACGCCTGATCGGCTGGGACGAAATCCTTGAAGGCGGCGTGCCGGCGGACGCCACGGTGATGTCCTGGCGCGGCATCAAGGGCGCGGTCGAGGCCGCGCAGAAGGGCCATGACGTCGTTTCTTCGCCGGCGCCTGACCTGTACTTCGACCAGCTGCAGAGCGATCGCGCCGATGAGACCACCGGCCGCATTCCGGTGCGCGATCTCGCGAGCATCTACGCCTTCGAACCGGTGCCGAAGGAACTGAATATCGCCCAGGCGAAGCACGTGCTGGGCGCCCAGGCCAACGTTTGGACCGAGCACATGCCGTCGATCGCGCACGTGCAGCACGCGGTGTTCCCGCGCCTGGACGCGCTCTCCGAAGTGCTGTGGTCGCCAGCGGCCGCGCGCGACTGGAAGGGTTTCCTCGCGCGCATGCCGGCGCAGCTCGCGCGCTATCGCGCAGATGGCATTGCCTATGCCGACGGCGCCTTCGCACCGTCGATCGACGTGGACCGCAACGCGGCGCTGGTCAGCGGCAAGGCCACGGTGATGCTCGCCAACCAGGCCGGCTTCGGCCAGCTGCATTACACGCTGGACGGCAGTACGCCCACGGCAAGCTCGCCGCTTTACGCCGCCCCGTTCGAGACCAAGCTGCCCACGACGGTGCGCGCCATTGCCGTCGACGCACGTGGCGAGCCCCTGGCCGCGCCGCGCGAACGCGTGCTCGACGTGCCCGGCCTGCTGACACGCGCGAGCGCCGAGCTGCCCAATTGCCCCGGCAGCGATTTCCGCCTGCGCGTGCAGCCGACGCCGGATGCCACTAGCCTGGCCCCCGCCTACAACATCAACATCTTCGATACCTGCCAGCGCTGGCCGGAGGCGCGCCTGGACGGCATCGCCGCCATCCACGTCGAGGCCGCGCGGCTGGAGCGCAACTACCAGTTGGCGCACGACGCGAAGCTGGTGGTGTCGCGGCCGGCGAGCACCGCGCACGGCGAACTGGTGGCGCATCTGGATAGCTGCGACGGCAAGGTGCTCGCCAGCATGCCGCTGCCCGATCCGTCCGGCCCGCGTCGCTTTGCGCTGAATGCCCAGTTGCCCCTGCAGAAGGGCACACACGAGCTGTGCCTGATCTTCACCGCGCCGATCACCGGGCCGTTGTACGGCATCGAACGCGCCAGCCTGACGCCGGCGAAACCGTGAACCAGGCCGCGCCGCGCCGCCTCGCTTCGGTCGACGCCCTGCGCGGTTGCACCGTGGCGGCCATGCTGCTGGTGAACGATCCGGGCGACTGGAGCCATGTGTTCTGGCCGCTCGAACATGCGGATTGGCATGGCTGTACGCCGACGGACCTGGTGTTTCCGTTTTTTCTCTTCGTAGTCGGTGTATCGGTGGCGCTGGGGATCGCGCCGCGCATGGAGCAGGGGGCCGATCGCCGCCTGCTGATGCGCGCTGCCCTGGTACGCGCGCTGCGCATCGTTGGGCTGGGGCTGCTGATCAATGTGGCGGCATGGCTGGTCCTGCCAGATGCGCACTTGCGCATTCCCGGCGTGCTGCAGCGGATCGGCGTGTGCTTCGCAGCGGTCGCGGCGTTTCAGCTCTATGCCGGCGCCCGCGTGCAATGGACGGCCATCCTGGTCCTGCTGGCGGGCTACGCCGCGCTGCTCGCGTCCGGCGGCACGCTCGAACCGTTCACGAACCTCGTCAGCCGCACGGATACCGCGGTGTTCGGCCGGTTCGCCTATCGCTATTTCGCGGACACTGGCCTAGGCCACGATCCGGAAGGCCTGCTGGGCACGCTGCCTTCCATCGCCACATCCCTGCTGGGCCTGCGCGCCGGCCACTGGCTGCGACGCGGCGACACGCGCGCGCTGCTGCTGGGCGGCGTGGTGCTGGTCCTGTTCGGTGCCGCCTGGTCATGGGTGCAACCGTTCAACAAGAATCTGTGGACGCCTTCATTTGCGCTGTGGACCGCCGGCTGGGCGGTATGGGCGCTGCTGCTGTTCCACGCGCTGGTCGACGTACGCGGCTGGCCGCCGCTGGGTCGACGCTTCGGCGTGAACGCGGTCGCGGCCTATGCGGGCTCGGAGTTCATGCAGATCCTGCTGCCGGGGCTGGGCATCCAGGAGCCGTTGTATCGAACCGCTTTCGCCGGATGGGTCGCGCCGCTGGCCGGTCCCTATGTCGCCTCGCTCGCCTTCGCCCTGGCCTTCGTCGCGGTGTGGTGGGCCATCGTGTGGGTGCTGGATCGCAAGCGCATCTACGTGAAGCTCTGACCGCTGGCCTGAAACCGCAACTCCAGGTTGGCATTGCCCGTATCCCACCCTGGGCTATCATCCCTCGCTCGCTGACTTGAAGCTGACGACGAAGGGATAGGCATGATTCGTTCGCCCCTACTTGCGCGCCGCGCGCTGCTGTTCTCCGCCTGTGCATTGCTCACGGCTTGTGCCAGCCAGGCGGTGACGCCGCCGGCAACGAGCGCCGCCGTGGCGATCGACGTGCCAGCGATCAAGCGTCCGGACGGCGAGACGCCGCCGTGGTGGTTCCGCAACGGCGCGGCACAGGCCGCGAGGGCGTCGGCGCAGGCGAATGCCGGCGGACAGCAGGCGAAGAACGTCATCGTGTTCCTCGGCGACGGCATGAGCATTCCCACCATTGCCGCGGCGCACGTGCGCGCGGGCCAACGCAAAGGCGTGGACGGGGAAAGTTACCGGCTGAGCTTCGAGCAATTCCCCTTCAGTGCATTGAGCCGCACTTACGAAACGGACCAGCAGACCCCGGACTCCGCCGGCACCATGACCGCGATCATGACCGGCGTGAAGACGCGCGCCGGCTTCATCGGTACCTCGCAGGTGCCGCGCCGGCAGGATTGCGCGGCCAGCAAGGGGCAGGAACTGGTAACCACGCTCGAACTGGCCGCCGCCGCGGGCATGAGTACCGGCGCGGTGACCACCACGCGCATCACGCATGCCACGCCGGCGGCGACCTACGGCCACCTGCCGGAGCGCAACTGGGAAGTGGACGCCGAGCTGACGCCGCAGGCCAAGGCGCAAGGCTGCAAGGATTTCGCCGCGCAGCTGGTCGATTTTCCCGCCGTGGATGGGCTCACGGTCGCCATGGGCGGGGGACGTACCGAATTCCTGCCGGCCGGTGTGACCGATCCGGAATATGCCAACAAGGTGGGCCAGCGCCTCGACGGCCGCGACCTGATCGCGGAGTGGAAGGCCAAGCATCCGGACGGCGCGTACGTGTGGAACGAGCAGCAGCTCACGTCGCTCGATCTCTTGCGCACGCCACGCCTGCTGGGCCTGTTCGAGCCCTCGCACATGAATTACGAACACGAGCGCGCCAAGGACAAGGCCGGCGAACCCAGCCTGGCCGAGATGACCGCCAGTGCGATCGAGGTACTCAAGCGCAACCCGAACGGCTTCTTCCTGATGGTCGAGGGCGGCCGTATCGACCACGCACTGCATGCAGGCAATGCATACCGCGCGCTGGACGAGACCATCGCGCTGTCGGACGCCGTCGAAGCGGCTCTCGCGCACACCGATCCGAAAGACACCCTGATCGTGGTCACCGCCGACCATGCGCACACATTGACCTTCTCCGGCTATCCGAAGCGCGGCAACGACATCCTCGGCCTGGTGCAGGGCCATACGGACAGCTACGACGAAGAGGGCGGCGCCGGCCTCGCGCGCGATGCCACCGGCAAGCCGTACACCACGCTGGGCTTCGCCAACGGACCGGGCTATACCGGTGCGAGCGACAAGCAGCCGGAGGGGCCGAAGCGCTATCCGCACAACCCGGGCGACTACTCGCCGGCCAAACAGGGCCGGCCTGACCTCGGCAAGGTCGACACCACCGCGCCGGATTACATGCAGGAATCGATCGTGCCGCTGAAAGGCGAGACGCACGGCGGTGAGGACGTGGCGATCTTCGCCAATGGCCCCGGTGCGGCCGCGTTCCATGGCGAGCTGGAACAGAACGCGATCTTCCACGTGATCGTGCAGCACGCGCCGCGTATCCGTGCCGAGCTGTGCAAGCTCGGCAGTTGCAACGCCGATGGGGTGCCGGTGGATCGGCCGACGTACGAGGCGTGGCTGAAGCAGGTGAGTGCCAGGTAATCCGGCGCGGGTCTGTTCGTCGTCCCGCTACAGGCCGAACGGCAGCACTTTGAACTTCAAACCAGCAGGTGCGCGTACGGATGGGCGCCGAACGGCGAAGCGCCCTCCACGCGCAAGGCGGCAGCCAGATACGCCCATAACGCCTCCGGCGGTTGAGCGTCCTCCGGCGGCGAGCCATCGGGCAGTTGCCGGCCGGCCGTGCCGGTTCTGACGTACTTGCCGATCACCGTCGCCGTGCCGCCTTTGGCGTGGTCCGCGCCGGGCAGCGTGCGGCTGAACTCGCCGGTGAGCAAAGTCACCACGTTGCGCCCGCGCAGCGCGAGCATGCGTTGCAGGAAGACCGACAGGCTGGGCGTGATGGGCGCCATGATGCCGCGCGCGACGGTGCCGATATCGTCGTGGTGCGTATCGAACTGGCGGTCCTCTCGTCCCGTGAAAGCCGTTTGCGCGAAGACGACCCCGGCATCCGCGCGGATCAGCGCCTCGACCGCCGCGAAGGTGGCGCGCTGGTCGTCCACGGCGGTCTGGCCCGGGCCGACGCCGTACGCGTGCCGGATGGCCTCCATCTCGGCGACCGCCAGACCTTCGCGTGCCGTGGCGAAGTCCGTCACGCGCCGGCAGCGGATGCCGCCTTCGGCCGGCGGGTCGGCATGGACGCCGACGGGAAAGCCGAGGCGGTTGACGACCGCGCAGGGCACGGGACTGGCCGGCAAGGCTGCCGCCATGCGCAGCAGCTGGCTGCGCGGCCCGGCCTGCAGCACCGCGGCGCGCGCGTCGTTGTGGCTGTACATGCCGTGGCGGAACGGCACGGCCGCCATATGCGCCAGCGCCGGGTCGGGCAGCGCGCCGAGCGAGCCGGCATCCACATAAAGGCCGTTGCCCAGCGCGCGGACATTGCCGGACGTCACGCCGAACGCACCGCTGGCGAGGAACGCGTCGGCGCTGTTGAACAGCCCGGCCGGCCCGCCGTTCAACCACAGCACGACCAGGGTGGGACGTTCGCGCGGATGCTCGCGCCGGGCCAAGGCATCGAGTCCGCCGAACGCGAGCGCGCCGGAGAGAGCGAGGCCGCCTTTCAATACGGCGCGCCGGGAGGGCGAGTGGGCAGGCGTAGGCACGATCGATCACCGCGGGGCAAAGGGGAGGGGCGTTGCCGCGAGGCATGCCCGGGGCACAGACTTAGCCTAGGCCTGTCCATCCACCGAACGGAGGCCATCCTATGTCGCGTTTCAGACAACGGCCCGGCGCCGCCGGCCGGGCCTGGCCGATCACCGCGCTCGCCAAGGAATACCCCCGCGGCTGCCACGTGCCGCCGCATCGCCATCGGCGCGGGCAGCTCCTCTACGCCTCCAGCGGCGTGATGCAGGTGACTACGCGCGAAGGGATCTGGATCGTGCCGCCGCAGCGCTCGTTGTGGATACCGCTCGGCATGGCGCATGAGATCCTCATGGAAGGCCCTGTCGCGGTGCGCATGCTCTATCTCGATCGCGCGACCAGCGGGCCGTTCGGCCCGCATTGCCGCGTCATGGCGGTGTCGCCGTTGCTGCGCGAGCTGATCCTCGCGGCGGTGCAGGCGCATGGCGAGCGCGACACGACGACGATGCAGCTGGCCACGCCACTGCTGCTTCATGCGCTGCGGAACGCGGAGGAAGCGCCATTCCGCATTCCCGTGCCGTCGGACCCCCGCCTGCGCAAAGCCTGCCAGCGCCTGCTCGACGATGCCTCGCGGCCGGACACGCTGGAACAGCTGGCCTCGCGCGTCGGCGCGAGCAGCCGCACGCTGGCACGCCTGTTCGACAGCGAACTGCGCATGTCCTTCGTGCGCTGGCGGCAGCACGTGCGGCTGGCGCGGGCGATCAGTCAGATGAGCCTGGGTCGCCCGGTCAAATCGGTCGCGCGCGACGCCGGCTATGCGAGCACCAGCGCGTTCTGCAGCATGTTCCACCGCATCATCGGCGTCAGTCCCACCGATTACCTACGCCAGGTCGACGGCAAGCCAGCTTTGTGACTGCGCGCTCCTGCGCGTCATCCCGCCGTCAAAGAATCGACATGTAGCGGCTTCACGATATCTGAACATCCGCGCCTCCCCGCGCGATGCCCCGATCCCTGGAGCCCACATGAAGAAGAACCTCCTGGCGATGGCCACGGCCGTCGCGCTCGCCGCTTTGTCCCATGGCGCCATGGCGGAGGACCTGCCGCCGGCCGACGCCGCAGCCAAGCCGGATGCGGCGAAGAACCTCGAGGGCGTCTCGGTGATCGGCCAGGGCGAGACCCGCCAGGTGCAGCGCGTGACGGTGAAGGACACCGCGGTGCTGCCCGCCGGAACCAGCCTGCAGAAGGTGCTCAACCGCATGCCGGGCGTGAACGTGCAGTCCAACGACGCATTCGGCGCCAACGAGGAATCGCAGACCATCAGCCTGCGCGGCTTCAATGGCCAGCGCCTGGGCTACACGCTGGACGGCCTGCCGCTGGGCGACAACGCCTACGGCAACTACAACGGCCTGAACATCAGCCGCGCGCTGATCGCCGAGAACGCCGCGGGCGCGGAACTGGCGCAGGGCATCGGCAGCCTCGGCATCGCCTCGACCAGCAACCTCGGCGGCACCATCCAGTATTTCTCGGCCGATCCGCTGCCCACGTTCGGCGGCCGCTTCGCGCAGACCTTCGGCTCGGACCAGAACCGCCGCACCTATGTGCGCCTGGACACCGGCGATCTCCACGGTTTCTCGATGTACTTGTCCGGCGTACGCGCCACCGCCGATATGTGGGCGCGCCCGAACTCGCCGACCACCACCAAGCAATTCAACGGCAAGGCGGTGTATCAGTTCGACGGCGGCCGCATCACGGCTTTCGCCGATACCTCGCGCACGTCGCAGGCCGATTACGCCTACCTCTCCAAGAGCGGCATGGCGCGCGGCCTGGGCTGGGACTGGAACCTGTACGCGCCCGACTGGAAGCGGGCGCTGGCCGCCGCGTACTGCGCGCCGGCTTATACGGTGAAGGGCGTGAAGGATTCGCGCTGCGCCTTCTCCGGCGGCGTGGACAATATCGACGATGCGTACTACCAGAGCCGCGCGCTGCGCCGCGACGACCTGTACTACCTGGCCGGCGATTTCTATCCGAGCGACGCGCTGACCGTGCACGCGCAGGTCTACCACCACGAGAATGCCGGCCAGGGTCACTGGTGGTCGCCAGGCCAGAAGTCCAACCCGGGCACCGCGCAGGAGCTGCCGATCTCGATCCGCAGCACCAACTACAAGATCAACCGCAATGGCGCGCTCGCCTCGCTGGGCTGGGACGTGGGCGGGCACCATCTGGAAGGCGGCGTGTGGTACGAGCAGAACCACCACAACGTCGAGCGCAACTTCTATTACATCCCCTACACGCTCACCAGCCCGATCAGCGACGACACCTACCTGAGCGATCCGGATCGCCGCCTGTTCAACCAGGCCTACACCATCACCACGCGCCAGGCTTACCTGCAGGACAGCTTCAAGCTGCTGGACGACCGCCTCAGTGTGGATGTGGGCGTGAAAAGCCCGCATGTGACCATGACCGCGCGCCAGGCGCCGGGCAACTACGAGGCGCCGGTCGCCAACGGCACGCTCAAGGCGGAGAAGAACCTGCTGCCGCAGGTGGGCTTCGGCTACAAGCTCGACGCCGGGCAGGAACTGTTCCTGTCCTACGCCAAGAACATCGCCGCGTTCCAAGGCGGCGGCGCCAGCGGCCCGCTGCTGGTGACGCAGTCCTCGTTCAACGCGACCCAGGGCAATCTCAAGCCCGAGCAGTCGCGCACCATCGAAGGCGGCTACCGCATCGTCCAGCGCGAGTTCGAGGCCTCGGCAGCACTGTACGACGTGAAGTTCGACAACCGCCTGCTCTCGCTCAACCCCTGCCCGAGCATCCAGCAGGGAACCACGCCGGCCTGCACCACGCGCTTCTACAACGTGGGTTCCGTGAGCAGCAAGGGCGCGGAGTTCACCTTCATCTGGAAGCCGTTCGAGCACTTCCAGTGGTACAACTCGGCCTCGTTCAACCGCTCCACGTATGACGACAACTACGTGCAGAACGGCGTGACGGTGCCCACCAAGGGCAAGACCACGGTGGACACGCCCAAGCGCATGTTCGCCAGCGAGATCGCCTGGACCTACGGCCCCTGGAACCTGAGCCTGCGCGGCAAGTACACCGGCACGCGCTACTACACCTATACCAACGACCAGGGCTTCGGCGGCTATACCTCGTTCGACTTCGGTGCCGGCTACGACTTCGGTGCGGCCTGGTTCGCGCAGGACGTGCGCCTGTCGCTCAATGTCAGCAACCTCACCGACAAGCGCTACGCCTCGAACCTCACGGCCTTCGCCAATACCGACCCGAACGGCCGCCAGCTGGCCTTCCATGCCAGCGCGCCGCGCCAGACCTTCCTGACGCTGGACGTGAAGTTCTGATCCGGACCGCCTAAAAAGGGGGCGGGCGGGGTGGCGGGCGGCCGGACGCGCCCGCCACCCCAACCCGTATCCCATGAGGAAGACGACGATGAAGACGCTAAGCTGTGCGGCCCTGGTTCTGGTGACGCTGGCCATGTCCTCTGCGCTGCACGCCAACGAACGCCCGCTCGTCGCCAAACCCCTGGTGATGGGCCACCGCGGCGCCAGTGCGCTGCGGCCCGAGCACACGCTGGCCTCGTACGCCAAGGCGATTGCCGATGGCGCCGACTTCGTCGAGCCGGACCTGGTGATGACCAAGGACGGCGTGCCGGTGGCCCGCCACGAGAACGAGATCGGCGGCACCACCGATGTGGCGTCGCACCCGGAGTTCGCCGGGCGCAAGACCACCAAGACCATCGACGGCCACCAGGTCACCGGCTGGTTTACCGAAGACTTCACGCTCGCCGAACTGAAGACGCTGCGCGCGCGCGAACGTCTGCCGGAACTGCGCGGCACGAAGTACGACGGCCAGTTCCAGATTCCTACGCTGGACGAGATCATCGACTTCGTCGCGGCCGAAGCCGCGGCGCAGAGGCGCGTGGTGGGCCTGATTCCCGAGATCAAGCACGGCACCTATTTCCAGAAGGCCGGCCTGCCGATGGAAGACCGGGTGCTGGCGATTCTGGATGCGCATGCCTATACGCGTACGGCGCCGGTGGAAATCCAGTCTTTCGAGATCGCCAATCTGCGCTACCTGCGCGGCAAGCTGGGCAGGAGCCATGCCAACGTGCGCCTGCTGCAGCTGATGGACGACGCGGGCGAGCAGCCCTACGACGTGGCAGCGTCCGGCGGCAAGCTCACCTACGGCGACATGATGAAGCCCGCGGGGCTGCGCGACATCGCGGGTTACGCGGACGCTATCGGCCCGAACATCCGCGCCATCATCCCGCTCGAGAAGGACGGCACGCTGGGGAAGCCGACGGCGCTGGCGCATGACGCGCACGCGGCGAAGCTGGAGCTGCATCCGTACACGTTCCGTCCGGAGAACCACTTCCAGGCCAGGAATTTCTGGCAGGGCAGCGACCCGAAGACCTTCAACGAAGCCGGTTCGATCGCGGAGATTCGCGCCTATCTCGATGCAGGCGTCGATGCGTTCTTCACCGACGACCCGGCCATCGGGCGCAAGGCGGTCGACGGTCGCTGAGTTGCCATCAGCTTGTCACCGGGGTCGCGTTCACTCGCGTCCCTGATCCGACAACCTGGGCTCTCCATGCGACTGCACCGCTGTTTCGCCGCCGGCCTGATCGGCCTGGCTTCTCTCGCGTCCGCGCATGCCGTGCCGGTCCTGCTGATCTCGATCGACGGCCTGCGCCCCGCCGACGTGCTGCAGGCCGAGCAGCGCGGTCTGCACCTGCCTAACCTGCGCCGCTTCCTGAGCGAAGGCAGCTACGCCACCGACGTTCGCGGCGTGCTGCCGACGTTGACCTACCCCAGCCATACCACGCTGCTCACCGGCGTGTCGCCGGACAAGCACGGCATCGCCGGCAATCTTACCTTCGACCCCGCCAACAAGAACCAGCAGGGCTGGGCCTGGTACGCCAGCGACATCCACGTGCCGACGTTGTGGGATGCCGCGCACGCCGCCGGCCTGAGCACGGCCAACGTGCACTGGCCGGTGAGCGTGGGCGCGCAGGTGGACTGGAACCTGCCGCAGATCTGGCGCACCGGCCTGCCCGACGATCGCAAGTTGCTCGCCGCGCTCGCTACGCCGGGGCTGCTGCCTCCGTTGGAGAAGGAGCTGGGCCCTTATGCGGACGGCATCGACGAAACGCTGGCGGGCGACGAGAACCGCACGCGCTTCGCGGTCAAGCTGCTGGAAGAACGCCGGCCGGCGTTCATGACCGCGTACCTCGCTTCGCTCGATCACGAGCAGCATGCGAGCGGTCCGGATACGCCCGAAGCCAGGCGTACGCTGGAGCGCATCGACGCCCTGGTCGGCGAGATGGTCGGCGCCGCGCGCCGCGTGCATCCGGACGGCGTGGTGGCGGTGGTGTCCGACCACGGCTTCGCGCCGGTGCAGGAGGACGTCAACCTGTATGCGCCTTTCATCAAGGCCGGCCTGGTCACCGTCAAGGACGGCGCCGTCACCGATTGGCAGGCCATGCCGTGGAACGATGGCGGCAGTGCGGCCATCGTGCTGCGCGAGCCGGGCAACGCGGCAGTGGCGCAGAAAGTACAGGCGCTGCTGGAACAGCTGCGTGGCGACCCGGCCTACGGCTTCGAGCGCGTGCTCGACCACGCGCAGCTGACCGCACAGGGAGGCACGGCGCAGGCCTCGTGGTTCGTGTTGTTCAAGCCCGGCTACGAGATGGGGATCAAGCCCGACGCGCCGCTGCCGTCCGCAAGCCATTACCGCGGCATGCATGGCTACGATCCCGCCTGGCCGCAGATGCGCGCGACCTTCCTGATCGAAGGCAAGGGCGTGCCGGCGGGCAGGAACCTCGGCGCGATCGACATGCGCGATATTGCGCCGACATTGGCGAAGTCCCTGGGCGTGACGTTGCCGGAAGCACAAGGCAAGCCGCTGTTCTCCCCATGAGCCCCACCCTCCCTCTCCCCTGCGGGGAGAGGGCCGGGGTGAGGGGAACCTACGGAGCGTAGAAGCGGGGCCCAAAAGGTGAGCTCGCCCGTAGGCATAACGCACCAAGATCTTGCGCCCAACTGACACCCATCTTGCGCCAACGCACACCACCGCGCGCTGACACGCGGATGTAAAGGCGATTTCACAAACCGCTACCAAACTGCTGCGCACGGCTGCTGGCGTGCGTGTCGTGTCGTCCTTGCAGGCAGCGAGGGACGACGGGGTGATGCGTGCGCCGAGGGGGCGGCCGTTTCTTTTTTCAATTTCTTCAACTCACACGTTGCCGTGGCTCCCCGCCAAGGGGATCGGCTGCGCAAAGGAAACGTACGCATGTCAGTCCGCAAGGGTTCCATCCGCCATACCGGCCTCGCGATCGCGCTGTTTGCGGCGCTGCACGGCACGGCGCTCGCCATGCCGAACGACAACGACGTCGCGCCTGCCGCCCCGGCGGACGCCAATGCCGACAAGGCCAAGACGCTCGACTCGGTGTCGGTGATCGGCCAGGGCGAAGCGCGCCAGGTGCAGCGCATCACCACGGAAGACGTGAAGATCCTGCCGCCGGGCACCAGCGCACTGAAGGTGCTGGCGGGCAAGCCGGGCGTGCATTTCGAATCCTCGGATCCGTTCGGCAACTACGAATGGTCGACGCGCTTCAGCCTGCGCGGCTTCAACCAGAACCGCCTCGGCTTCACGCTGGACGGCATCCCACTTGGCGACATGAGCTACGGCAACAACAACGGCCTGCATATCAGCCGCGCGCTGATCGCCGAGAATCTCGGCAGCGCGGAGCTGGCCGAAGGCATCGGCGCGCTGGGCACGGCGTCGACCAGCGACCTCGGCGGCACGGTGCAGTTCTACTCCTCCGACCCGCTGCCCAAGTACGGCGTGCAGTTCGCCCAGGGCTTCGGCACCGACGCCGCGCGCCGCACCTACGTGCGCCTGGATACGGGCAACGTCAACGGCTTCGCGATGTACATCTCCGGCGCGTACTCCACGGTGGATAAGTGGAAGGGCGACGGCGCGCAGGAGCAGATGCAGTTCAATACCAAGGCGACCTATGACTTCGGCGACAGCCGCATCGGCGCACTGGTGACCACGTCCGATCGCGACGAGACCGACTATCAGGACCTGTCGCTGGACATGCTGCACCGCCTGGGCTGGAACTGGGACAACTACGCGCCGGACTGGAACCGCGCGGTGAACGCGGCCAAGGGCATCTACACCGGCGGCGTGAACAACCCCGACGACGCGTATTACGCCGGCCGCGGCGTGCGCAAGGACCGCATCGCCAGCGTGTTCGGCGACTTTGCGCTGGCCGAGGGCCTGCGCCTGAAGGCCACCGGCTATTACCACTACGATCGCGGCCAGGGCCACTGGTTCACGCCGTACCAGGCCTCGTTCCCGGGCACGCCGCAGGAGACGCCGATCTCCATCCGCACCACCGAGTACGGCATCGACCGCGCCGGCGGCACCGCGGCGCTGAACTGGGACATCGGCGCGCATCACCTGGAAGCCGGCGTGTGGTACGAGGACAGCAACCACAACGTGCAGCGCAACTACTACTTCATCACCGGCCCGGTGGACGACCGCAAGTTCCTCGAGAACCCGGACCTGCGCCTGTTCTACCAGCACTACGAAACCACCACGCGGCAGTTCTACGTGCAGGACAGCATGCACTTCCTGGACGATCGCCTGGCCATCGATGTGGGCTTCAAGGCCCCGCGCACCGAGGTGGAGGCGCGCAGCCTGCCGGGCACCGCCCGCACGTACGCCACCGGCGACCTGGTCGCGAAGAAGAACTTCCTGCCGCAGGTCGGCGCCAGCTACCAGCTCGGTGGCGGCTTCGAGGTGTTCGGTTCGTACGCCAAGAACATCGCCGCGTTCCAGGCCGGCGTGAGCGGCCCGCTGGCGACCACGCAGGTGGCGTTCGATACCTTCGGCCGTTCGCTCAAGCCCGAACAGTCGCGCACCTTCGAAGGCGGCCTGCGCGCGGTGTCCGACTTCTATGAAGCCTCGCTGGCGCTGTACGACGTGAAGTTCGATAACCGCCTGCTGGCGATCTCCCGCTGCAGCGGCATCGTGGGTTGTCCGAGCGCGTATGCCAACGTCGGTTCGGTGACCAGCCGCGGCGCGGAGCTGGCGCTGAACTTCAAGCTCACGCCGCAACTGCGCTGGCGCAACTCGCTGTCCTACAACCGCTCGCGCTACGACGACGACTACGTCGATGGCGGCACCGTGGTGCCGACCAAGGACAAGACCGTGGTGGACAGCCCCAAGCAGCTGTTCTTCAGCGAACTGGCCTGGGTGTCCGGCCCTTGGGACCTGCGCGCGTCGGCCAACTACACCGGCAAGCGCTACTACACCTACGTCAACGATGCCTCGGTGCCGTCGTACTGGCTATTCAATGCGTCGGCCGCCTACGACGTGGGCCGGCTGGGCGTAGTGCAGGACCTGAAGCTGGCGCTCAATGTGACGAACACCGCCGACAAGAAGTACTTCGGCTCGATCGGCACCAACGGCTTCATCGCCAGCGACCCGCAGGGCCAGTTCGCCACCCTGCAGGTGGGCGCGCCGCGCGCGGCCATGCTTACGGCAACCTTGCGCTTCTGATCCGGCCGGGGCCCCCGCCGACGGGGGCCCCGGAATTCGGCCGAATCTCCAATTCCGTCGCAAACGCGGCGCGCGACGGTCACGGGATACCCTTGGACGATTCCGGGAAAGCGCCGCCGCTCTTATGATCGCGGGCGTATCTCGACCGATCGCCCGCATGGCCGCCATTTCTTCTGCCGTATCGCTGCAAGCCCCACCTCGCTGGATGGCTGTCGGCGTCCTGTTGTCCGCCCTGGGCGCCATTGCCGGCGCGATGCTGGCCGACAGCGAGGCGGGCAGCCAGTGGATGTGGCTGCACTGGGTCTGCAAGCCCGTGGCCACCGGGCTGGTGCTCGCGCTGGTCTGGCGGGTGCGCCAACCGATCTCCGCGCGGTATCGCGCCTGGGCATTGGGCGGTTTCGGGCTGGCCTGGGTCGGCGACGTGCTGTTGATGCTGCCGCAGGATCTGTTCGTCGAAGGGCTGGTCGCGTTCCTGTTCGCGCACTTGTGCTTCCTGGTGGCGCTGACCGGCGATGCGCGCTTCGGCGCCAAGCCGCTGGCGATGCTGATCTGCCTGGCCTATGGAGCTCTGTGCCTGTGGTCGCTGTGGCCGACCCTGCCGGTCGAGCTGCACATCCCTGTGGTGGTGTACACGATGGTGCTCGCCACGATGGGCGGCCAGGCGGTGGGGCGCGCATGGCACCACGCGATGGCGCGCGACGCGCTCGCCGCCCCGGCCTGGCTCGCCGGCGCCGGCTCCATCCTTTTCATGCTTAGCGACACGCTGCTGGCCTGGAACCGTTTCCGCCTCAGCTTGCCGTGGGCGGCGGTGTGGATCCTGGGCAGCTACTTCGGCGCGTTGTGGCTGCTGGCCCGCTCGGTGGCCCCCGCGCCGCCCGAGGAGACGGCGGCGGTGTGAACACACAGGAGCTCATCATCGGTTGGGCCACCCCGGTCTTCTTCCTGCTGATCGCGCTGGAACTGGCGGTGGCGAAGTGGCGCGGGCGCCGCGCGTACCATGCGGGCGATGCGATCAACAGCCTGTCGCTGGGCGTGATCTCGCAGATTGTCGCGGTGTTCTCGAAGTTGCTGACGCTGGGCATCTATGGCTGGTGCGCCGAACGCCTCGCGCTCTTCGCCCTGCCGGCGGATGCCTGGTGGGTGTGGGTCTCCGGCTTGCTGCTGTACGACTTCCTCTATTACTGGCTGCACCGCGCCGGCCACGAAGTGAACATCCTCTGGGCCGCGCACGTGGTGCACCACCAGAGCGAGGACTACAACCTCAGTACCGCTCTGCGCCAGACCGGCAGCGGCGTGCTGCTGGGCTGGCTGTTCTACCTGCCGATGGCGCTGCTGGGCTATCCGCTGGAGGTGTTCGCGGTGGTGGCGCTGATCGACCTGCTGTACCAGTTCTGGGTGCATACCGAGCTGGTCGGCCGGCTGGGCTGGTTCGACCGGGTGTTCTGCTCGCCTTCCAACCATCGCGCGCACCACGCGGTGAACGATCGCTATCTGGACCGCAACTACGGCGGCGTCCTGATCCTGTGGGACCGCCTGTTCGGCACCTTCGTGGAAGAGAACGACGCCGACCCGCCCGTGTACGGCACGCGAGCGCCACTGCGCAGCTGGAATCCGCTGTGGGCCAATGCCGAGGTGTACTGGTCCACGCTCAAGGACGCATGGCATGCGCGCCGCTGGCGCGACAAGCTGCTGGTGTGGATCAAGCCGCCGGGCTGGCGGCCGGCCGACGTGGCCGAGCGGTTTCCCAAGCCCGCGTTCGACATCCGCCGCCCGCGCTTTGCGCCGGCGCTGCCGCACGGGCTGATCATCTATGGCATCGCGCAGTTCGCGCTGCTGCTGATGATGGGCGTGTGGTTCCTGGACATGGCCAAGCGGATGCCGGCGTCCGCGCTGCTGGCCTATGCGGCGTTCCTGCTGCTGAGCCTCACGGCGCTAGGCGTGCTGCTGGAAGGACGCCGCGCCGGCAGCTGGCTCGAAGCGGCACGGCTGGCGGCGACCGCGAGCGTCGCGGCGATCACGGGCGGCTGGTTCGGCGTGGCGGCGGCACCGGCCGCGCTGGCGCCAGCCATCATTGCGTGGTGTCTGGCCAGTGCCGCCATGCTCGCCACCATCCGCCTGCGTACGCGCCAACCGGCCTGAGCGTCGCGCACCCGCAGCATGGCGGGGGCAGGGCCATTCGCTATCATCGCCGCTTCTTTGTCGTCGGGAACGAAGCGATGAGCGTGGTCAGCAAGCTGGTTCGCCACAAATCGGTCGAACAACTCCAGGCCGATGCCGGCAAGCGTGGCGACTTCCGCCGCGTGCTCGGCTTGTGGCAGCTCACCGCGATCGGCATCGGCGGCATCATCGGCGTTGGCGTGTTCGTGCTGGCCGGCCAGCAGGCGGCGCTCAACGCCGGCCCCGCGGTGGCGATCTCGTTCCTGATCGCCGGCATCGCCAGCGCCGCCGCCGCGCTCTGCTACGCGGAGTTCGCCGGCCTCATCCCCGTCACCGGCAGCGCCTACACCTATGGCTATGCGGTGCTGGGCGAGCTGGCGGCCTGGCTGATCGGCTGGGACCTGCTGCTGGAGTACGCGCTGATCGTGGCGGTGGTGGCGATCGGATGGTCCGGCTACGTGCAATCGGCGCTCGCCAGTATCGGGGTTGACCTGCCGGTATGGGCGAAGGGCGCGATCGGTACCGGCGAGGGCCACGTGTTCAATGTGATTGCGGCGCTGGTGACGCTCGGCGTATCGGCGCTGCTGATCTTCCGCACCGAATGGGGCGCGCGCTTCAATACGCTGGTAGTGGCAGTCAAGGTCGCCGCCGTGGCGCTGGTGATCGGCGTCGGTGCCTTCTATATCAAGCCGTCGAACTGGGTGCCTTTCATTCCGGAGCGGATCGTCGGTCCCGACGGCGTCGGTCACTTCGGCTTCCAGGGTGTGGCGACCGCGGCGGCGGTGGTGTTCTTCGCGGTGTTCGGCTACGACACACTGACGACGGCGGCCGAAGAATCGAAGAATCCTCAGCGCGATCTGCCGCGCGCGGTGCTGCTGTCGCTGGGTATCTCGATGGCGATGTACCTGGCGGTCTCGCTGGTGCTGACGGGCATCGCGCACTACTCCACGCTGAAGACCGATGCGCCGGTGGCCGATGCATTCAAGGGGTTGGGGTTGCATTGGGTGGCGCTGACCGTGTCAGTGTCGGCGGTGTTCGGCCTGATCAGCGTGCTGTTCGCCTTCATGCTGGGCGCCACGCGCATCTGGTTCGCGCTGGCGCGCGACGGCCTGCTGCCGGGCTGGTTCGCGAAGCCGCATCCGCGCTACGGCACGCCGCACCGGCCGACGGTGGTGCTGGGTGTGTTCACTGCGCTGGTGGCCGGGCTGTTGCCGATCGAGGAAGTGGCGAAGCTGGTGAATATCGGCGTGCTGTCCGCGTTCATCGTGATCTGTTCGTCGGTGCTGATCCTGCGCCGGCGCAAGCCGGATTTGCATCGCGCGTTCCGCACGCCGCTGGTACCGCTGGTGCCGTTGGTGGGCATCGGGTTTTCGATCTGGTTGCTGTCGGAGTTGCCGTGGGTCACCTGGGAGGTGTTCTTGATCTGGGTGGGGATCGGGTTGGTGGTGTATTTCGGGTATGGGATGCGGCACAGCAAGTTGGAGAGGGGTTGACGCTGCGCGTTGGGGTGGATGCGGGTTGTGATCCCGAATCCCAACGGGCACTGAGGGTCGCCATACACTCATCTACTCGTCATTCCGGCGGAGGCCGGACGGAGCGCGTAGCGCGGGGAACGCCCGGAGGGCGGCCCCGAAGGGGCGAGCGCAGAAGTCATCCAGTGGCGACAGCGCTTGGTTGTCGCCTTATCGCCAGTCGTGTCTCGCCCCTCCGGGGCGAGGGGTTTCGCTCTCCTGCCGGAGAGCGAGTTACTTCTTCTTTGCTTGCCCAAAGAAGAAGTAACCAAGAAGAAAAGGCCCCCTGCGCGGCGCCCTCCGCAGCCTACGCTGCTCCGGGTGCGTTGAGGGCTGGCCGGGCTTTTCGATCGGGCATCCCTGCCCGAATCGAAAAGGCGGGGACATCCATGTCCCCGCCCCGCTTCGCGGGCCTGATCGTCCAGCCCTCACCGCCGCGAAGGGAACCCGGGAGATCAAGAGCATCGCGGAGCGTCGCTTCGCTCGCTCTTGTTGGGTCGTTGGCTGCTTGCCGCGGTACCGCACTTCTCCTTCTCCCCTCCGGGCGACCCGAAGGTAGTCCCCGTGGGAGAGAAGGCGGGATGAGGGGCGGGTGCTCGCGGAAGCCTCTCTCCGGCGAGATCGCCCGGCATCTCTGCGCCCCCCTTCACTCCACGCATGACCAATGGCATGCGGTCCCGCTCCCTCATCGGCCTAGCATCGCGGTAGTCGTCCCTACTACGCGGGGTTGTGCTTATGTTCGCCAGGACGTTGTTCGGTTGTTCGATGGTGGTGGCATGGGCAGCGGCGATTGCGCCGGTGCAGGCGGAGGAAGTCGCTGCGGTGGATCAGCCGTATCCCGGCACGTTGACGCTCAAGCTCGATCTGACCGATGCGCCGAAGAAGATCTATCGCATCGTCGAGACGATTCCGGTGAAGCCGGGGGCGCTTTCGCTGTACTACCCGAAGTGGATTCCGGGCGAGCACATTCCGTCGGGGCCGATCAACAACGTCAGTGGCCTGATCATCACCGCCAACGGCAAGCAGGTGCCGTGGCGCCGCGATCTGCGCGACATGTTCACGCTGCACCTGGACGTGCCGGAAGGGGTCTCCAACCTGCAGTTGGAATTCCAGTTCCTGGCGCCGGGTGAAGAGGGCGGCGGACTGTACGGCGCGACCGGTTCGGCGACGCCCAAGCTGGTGGACATCGAATTCAACCAGGTGCTGTTCTATCCGGCGGGTTACTACGCCAGCCGCATCGAGGTGCAACCCACGGTGACGCTGCCGCGCGACTGGAAGTTCGCCAGCGCGCTGGACGTGGACGCGCAGACCGGCGCGCAGGTGGCGTTCAAGCCGGTGAGCCTGGAGAAGCTGGTCGATTCGCCGATGGTCGCGGGCGAATACTTCAAGCGGGTGCAGTTGAGTGCGGATGCCAAGGGCCCAGTGCACCTGGACATCGTCGCCGACGATCCGGGCAACCTGAAACTCAGCGACAAGCAAGAGGCGCAGCACAAGGCGCTGGCCGTCCAGGCGGTGAAGCTGTTCGGTGCACGGCATTACGCGCATTACGATTTCCTGCTGACGCTGTCGGACCACAACGGCTCGTTCGGGCTGGAGCATCAGCAGTCCAGCGACGACCGCCTGCCGCCTTCCTTCCTCACCGACGACAACATGTACCTGGCGGCAGCCTTCGTGCTCCCGCACGAGTTCGTGCATTCGTGGAACGGCAAGTTCCGGCGGCCGCACGACCTATGGACGCCGAACTACAACGTGCCGATGCAGGGCGACCTGCTGTGGGTCTACGAGGGCCTCACCAACTACTACGGCGAAGTGCTGACCGCGCGCTCAGGGATGTGGACGGCCGAGCAGTACCGCGACTGGATCGCCGAGACGCAGGCGGCGATGACTTACCGTACCGGCCGGCAATGGCGCTCGCTGCAGGACACCGCCGATGCCGTGCAGCTGACCTCCTCGCAGGGCGCCTCGTGGGCCAACCGCATGCGTGGCGTGGACTACTACCCCGAAGGCACGCTGCTGTGGCTGGAGGCCGACGCCAAGATCCGCGAGCTGAGCGGCGGCAAGCGCTCGCTCGACGATTTCGTGCGCGCCTTCCACGGCATCGAGGACGGTAGCCAGGTGCCGCACACCTATACCTTCGACGACGTCGCCGGGACCTTGAACAAGGTGCAGCCGTACGACTGGGCCACCTTCCTGCACGAGCGCCTGGATTACACCGGCGACAAGCTGCCCGCGCAGGGCGCGCTGAGCGCGGGCTGGAAACTGGAGTTCAACGACCAACCTTCGTCGATCCAGAAGGCGATCGAAGCCGTGCGGCATTCGGCCAACCTGATGTATGGCCCCGGCTTTTCGCTCAACCGCGACGGCAAGTTCACCGACGTGCTGTGGGGCGGCCCGGCGTTCAAGGCGGGGCTGGTGCCGGGCTTGAAGCTGGTCGCGGTGAACGGCCGCGATTACTCGGCCGATGCGCTCAAGGACGCCATCAAGAACGCCAAGGGCAAGGGCGAGCCGATCCAGCTGCTGGTGAAGAACAACGAGTTCTTCCAGACCGTGTCGCTCGACTATCACGACGGCCTGCGCTATCCGCATCTCACGCGCGCGCAGGGAGCCGACAGGCTGGGACAGATCGCCGCGCCGTTGAAGTGAGCTACGCGGTTCCGTACAAAAGAAAAGGGCGCCCCGAAGGCGCCCTTTTTTGCTTGGTGGCGTGTCGGTCGCGAGGACCTTGCGCTTAGAAGCGGTACTCGATCGACGCCGAGTAGGCTGCCACGTTGGCGTTGGTCTGCGACTGGCTGGCGCCGGCGCGGCCGTACTTGACGTGGTAGTTGTCGTAGTTGAGCGCCAGCGCGACGTTGTCGGTCACGTTGTAGCCCACGCCCACGCCGGCATACCAGCCGTTGTTCCAGCTCTTCTCAGTCGAGCGGACATCACCGTAGGTGACGCTGCCGGTGGTACGCGAACGCAGGTAGCCGCCGTGACCGGAGACGAACCACGGGCCGTAGAAGTCGTACTTGGCGTTCACGCCGAGGATCACGGCCTTCGGCTGGAAGCCGACGGTGACCGGACCGACGTACTGCTTGGCCTGGCCCAGCGAGGTGTAGCCGACTTCCGCGCCCACGATGTTGTTCCAGCGCCAGCCGAAGCGCACGCTCTGGAACACGTCGCTCTTGTCGGACAGGCCGCCCACGCGGTAGTTGCTCTGGCCGAGGTTGCCGGTCACGAAGAAGTTGTTGAGCTGGTTGCTGCTGGCGGCGTCATCGGCCTGGGCAGCGAAAGGGGACAGGGCAGCAACGGCCAGCACGGCCGAAAGCAGAGTCTTGTTCATGGGAGAACTCCATTTTCTTCTTTGGGGTTTTCCGTCGCGGCGACCATAGGGGGATGTCGTCGCAGCGGCCGCGCGGGGTATCGCGGGCCACGAAGAATAAGGGGTTTTTTACATTTCCCAAGTCTTCGTAAGATTTTTGGCGGGCGAAGGTTCAGTCAGTGTCATGACCTCTGGCAGGGGGTGCGACGCGTCGCCGCGGTCTAGCATCGCGCGGTCATATTCCGTTCAACGTCCGCTGCGGGCGTGCCGGGTTCGCCAACAGGAGACCGTTTTGAAAGCTTCGCGCCTCGCTTCCGCCATCCTCGCCGCGGGCTTCGGCCTGTGCGGCTTTGCCGCTTACGCCGACGTGCCGGCGCCGCAGGACGTGCCCTTCGACGGCACGCTCAAGGTCAGCGTCGACGCCACCGACCTCGCGCGCCGCATCTTCCGTGTGCGCGAAACGGTGCCGGCGCAGCCGGGTCCGCTGACCCTGCTGTATCCGCAGTGGCTGCCGGGCAACCATTCGCCGAGCGGCCCGATCGACAAGATGGCGGGCCTGAAGGTGTCGGCCAACGGCAAGGAGCTGAAGTGGACGCGCGATCCGCTCAACGTCTACGCCTTCCACGTGGACGTGCCGCAGGGCGCCAGCAGCGTGGAGGTGGAGTTCCAGTACCTCTCGCCGCAGGACACCCGCCAGGGCCGCGTGGTGATGACGCCGGAAATGCTCAACCTGCAGTGGAACACGGTGACGCTGTATCCGGCCGGCTACTACGCCAGCCGCATCCAGGCCGAGGCCAGCGTGAAGTTCCCGACCGGCTGGCAGTTCGGCACCGCGCTGGAGGAGGCCTCGCGCAATGGCGACACGGTGACCTTCAAGCCGATCAAGTTCGACGACCTGGTCGACTCGCCGATCTATGCGGGCAAGTACTTCAAGCGCGTGGACCTCGATCCGGGTTCCAAGACGCCGGTGCATTTGAACATCGTGGCCGACGATCCGAAGTTCCTCGAGATCAAGCCCGAGCAGCTGAAGGTGCACCAGAACCTGGTGCAGCAGATGTACAAGATGTACGGCGCGCACCATTACGACCACTACGACTTCCTGTTCTCGCTCAGCGAAAAGATGAGCGGCAACGGCCTGGAGCATCACCGCTCCAGCGAGAACGGCGTGGGCACCGGCTACTTCACCGAGTGGGACAAGAACGTGCTGGCACGCGACCTGCTGCCGCATGAGTTCAACCACTCCTGGGATGGCAAGTACCGCCGCGGCGCGGATCTGTCCACGCCCAACTTCAACGTGCCCATGCAGGACAGCCTGCTGTGGGTGTACGAGGGCCAGACCCAGTTCTGGGGCTACGTGATGGCCGCGCGCTCGGGCCTGTGGAAGCAGGACGAGGCGCACGACATGCTCGCCGCCGTGGCCGCCAACTACGACAAGGGCCGCCCGGGCCTCCAGCAGTGGCGCAACATCCAGGACACCACCAACGATCCGATCATCGCCCAGCGCCGGCCGTTGCCCTACCGCAACTACCAGATGAGCGAGGACTACTATTCCGGCGGCCAGATGATCTGGCTGGAAGTGGACGGCAAGCTGCGCGAGCTGTCGGGCAACAAGAAGTCCATCGACGATTTCGGCAAGGCCTTCTTCGGCATGGAGAACGGCAAGTGGGCGGTCAACACCTACACCTTCGAGGACGTGGTGAAGACGCTCAACGGCATCCAGCCGTTCGACTGGGCCAGCTACCTGCGCGAGCGCCTTGACGGCCACGGCCCGATCACCGGCGGCATCGAGGCCAGCGGCTGGAAGGTGGTCTACAACGACAAGCCCTCCGCCGCGATGAAGGCGGCCGAGGCCCGCTTCGGCGGTGCGAACCTGGTGTATTCGCTGGGCGTGACGCTGGGCAAGGGCGGCGACATCATGGACGTGCTGTGGGACGGCCCCGCCTTCAAGGCCGGCCTGTCGCCGGGCATGAAGCTGGTCGCGGTCAACGGCAAGGAATTCTCCAGCGACGCCATCAAGGACGCGGTGACCGCCGCGGCGAAGGACAAGAACCAGCCGGTGGAACTGCTGGTGAAGAACTTCGACCAGTACCAGACCCTGCGCATCGACTACCACGACGGCCTGAAGTACCCGCACCTGGAGCGCATCGAAGGCAAGCCGGACCGCCTGTCCGAACTGCTCAAGGCACGCTGAGCGTCCGCGCGCCCCGCCATGGGCGGGGCGCCACGATCAGGCAAGCGAAGGGCCCGCCCGCACGGCCAAGCCGGGGCGGGCCCTTTCGTTTTCAGGGGCGTCGTCGCGCACGGGCGTCCGAATCGCTATACTCCGCGTTCCGCCGCGCGCCGGAACCTTCCGCGCACGGCGTCCGCTTCACCACGCGCCCGTAGCTCAGCCGGATAGAGTAGTGGCTTCCGAAGCCATTGGTCGGGGGTTCGAATCCCTCCGGGCGCGCCATTTCTCCCCTTTTCGACGTCTCGCGCTTTTTCGCACGCGCGTGTTCAGCGCTGCGCGACATCCGCGGCCAGCGCGGGCTTGAGGTCGATCACCGGCGTGCCGTCCAGCGCTTCCAGTGAGGTGACCTGCACGCGCACGCCATCGATGGCGAGCACCGTGGTGTGATGCAGGCCGATGGGATTGGGACGGTGCGGCGCGCGCGTGCTGAACACGCCTTCCGGCGGCCGGCTCGCGTCGCCCCGCGGGCGCACGCTCAGCACGTCGCGTCTGGCGCGGTCCAACCAGGTCACCACCACCACCTCGTCGCCCACCTTCAGGTCGCGCAGGCCTTCGAGCATGTCGGGCTCGAACACGAGCCACGCCGCCGGTGCACCTTCGTCGGCCTGGCGGGGCGCATCCGCAAGGGAGGCGAGGGGCGATGCCACCTTGCCGATGGGCTTCAGGTCGAACATGGCGCAGATCGCTCCGTTCCGGTGTCTGGTGTCTTTAAAGGGTCGCCTGGGCCTGCCGCGCCTCGCCCACCGCCGTGCGCACCGGCACTGCGCCCGCCCATGCGGCGACCACACGGTTGCGGCCTTCGCTCTTGGCGCGGTACAGCGCGTGGTCGGCGCGCACCAGCAGCTCGCTCACGTCGTATCCCAGACTCGCGGTGACGGCCACGCCGAGACTCGCCGTCACGTTTAGTTCGCCATCCTCGACGGGTGAAAGCGCGCCGATCGCCGCGCGCAGCCGTTCGGCGCGGGCGAGTGCCTGGTCCGGCGGGCAATCGGGGAGCAGCACGGCGAATTCTTCGCCACCCAGGCGGCCGAACACGTCGCGCGGGCCCAGCCGCGGCCGGCACGCGGCCACGGTCTGCTTGAGCACGTGGTCGCCCACGCCATGGCCATAGGTATCGTTGATCTGCTTGAAATGATCGAGGTCGATGATCACCAGCGCCGCCGGCTGCCGCGTCCGCGACGCCAGTTGCAGGGCCTGTTCGGCCTCCTCGATGAAATGCTTGCGGTTGCAGATGCCGGTGAGGCTGTCCAGCCGCGACAGCCACATGAAGCGCAGCTGCGAGCGCTTCAGGCGGAAGATCCACAGCACGATGAAGCCCAGCGCCATCAGCAGCAGCACGATGTACAGGCGGCTGTTCTCCACTGCCTTGCGGTCGAGCGCCTGCTGCAGCTGCAGGATCTGGTTCTGCTTGTTCAGCGCGTCCAGCTGCATCCGCCCGGACAGCACCTGCTGCTTCACCACCTGGTAGGCCAGCGCCTTGGCGGTGACGTCGTCCAGGTAGCCCTTGTCGGCGGCCATGAATTTTTCGAGATAGGTGAGTGCGGTCGGCAGATCGCCCTGCTTGCGCGCGGCCTGGTAGAGCACCTGGTAGGCCATGCCGAGCGGCTCGGTGAATTCGCCCTGGACGCTGTTTTCGACCGCCGACAGCGCGTGCCGCCGGGCTTCGGCCAAGTTGCCGAGGTTGAGGTGCGCCTTGGCCAGGGTGGCGTCGAACTGCGCGATCAGCGTCTGATAGCGATCGTGCTGTACATCGACGTAGTGCTTCGTCAGCAGCTCCGCCGCCGCGGCCGCGTGGCCCTGCTCGACGTCCGCCGCGGCCAGCTCGGCGCGCAGCGTATTGGCGTAGACGGTCTCGCCGACGGCAACGCACTGGGCGATGGCTTTGTCCACCAGCCTGCGCGCATCGGGAAGGCTACGCCGGTATGCGGCCTCGGCCTTGAAGAATGCGCCCTTGCACGGGCCCTCGCCGGGCGGGAGGTTCTGGAGCATCTGGTCGGCATACTGCGCGGCCAGTTCGTACTGGCCGGCGGCCATCAGCAGCTGGGCGGCTTCGCCCAGGCCCTGCAGGCGCGCGCGCTTGTCGGTGACGGCAGGCAGCTGGCCGAGCAGCCGGTCCAGCCGGGTGAACGCCTCTTCGTAGCGATGGCCGATGCCCAGGATGTTCATCGACGTGGCCGTGGCGCGGAAGCGCAGGGTCGGATCGACCCCTTGTGCGATGACTTGGTCCAGCAATTGGTTGGCGCGCGCGTAATCGCCGTCGTAGGCAACGTCCCAGGCCAGCAGATAGCGCAGATGCCATTGCTGCTGCGGCGACAGGCCCGGCAGGTCCTGTTCCAGCCGCTGCAGCAGCTTCACGAAGGTGCCGTGGTCGGAGGTCTTGATGCTGTCCGCGACGTCGAGCAGCGCGGGCTGCGGCGCCGCTGCGGTGTTCTCGGCCGAGGACACCGCGAACGGCACCAGGAATAACGCCCCGGCGGCGAAGAGCAGTCGGCGCCACATGCCGGGGCGCGCTGTCACGCGAGCGCGGCCGCCCGCCGCAGGCTGTCGGATGGGGGAGCCTCCTCGCCCTCGTCTTCCTGCTCTTCTTCCTCTTCCTCGGCCGGCAGCTGCACCGCCATGAGCGGCAGGCAGCCGAGCAAGGCCCGCAGCGCGGGCATGTCGCCGGCGACTATCGCGGCGCGCTGCTCGGCATCGAGCTGCGCATCGTCCAAAGCCGGCTGCAAGGTCTCTCCGGACGCATGGCGCCACTGCGCATCTGCGCCCATGCGTTCGAGAAACCGGATGATGTCGGACATGAATTCCCCCTGTGGATACCGCTGTCAGCGTGTGGGATGGCAAGCGACCACGCCATCGTTTTTTGAGTCCGGCCGGATCGGTCTTCCTTGTCCGTGGCGCGGATGACCGCTTCCTTGTTTCGTCCGGCGGGCATCTGTTTCATCGCGCCGCCGCGGCGCACATCGAAGCCACGCCATCGCATGCGCGCGGACGTGGCGAAAAGCATGATCAGCGTAAAACCGGGCCGGCCGCCGCGCGAAAGCTACACACCGTGCACGCCGCGACGCGCGCAAGCGCGTCAGGTGTCGTCACGGGTGTTCGATCGATGCCGCCCAACATCCTGTCCCTCCAGCCGGTGCCCCCCAGAGCGCGCGCCGGGCCTCCCGATCTTCCCTGTGGCCTGGCACGCGCCCGCATCATAGCCCGCCGCGCGGCGGTGCGTCCGCGCGGAAGTATTCAGAACGATCCAAGCGATGGGCGGCCGGGATGACTGGGCGCACGGTTCGTGAAGAGGCCCCTGAACAGCGGGAGATGTCCTCGGGTAGCGGCGCCCGCCGGTGCGATCGGGGAAAAAAACAGGGCCGCTTGCGCGGCCCTGTGCGAAGCCTCGGAAGGCCGGACGCCCGGCGCTTCCGGGTGCCCCGATCAGTTGACGATCGGGTGCGAGATATCGCAACGGTTGGTGTCGTTCGACCAGGTGCTCTGCATCGCGAAGCTGCCGGTGTTCATGCTGACGTTGGCGCTGGCGCCCTGGCCGGAGCTGAGCCATGCGCACTCGTCGGCATTCTCCTGGCCGCGGTAGGTCGAGCGGGTCTGGTTGGTCCAGCCGCCGGCCGGGTTCTGGTCGGTAATGGTCTCGGCGTATTCGTGGCCTTCCACGATGGAGAAGCCATCCAGCATGCCGGCCGAGCCGCTGTTGACGAAGTTCTGTCCGCAGCTGGCGCCCATGTCGAGCACATAGGGCATGTTGGTGAAGGCGATATCGCCGTACGGCGAAGTCACGCCCGCGTCCTTGTTGTAGTCATGCCAGGCGCAGAACTGGCCGCTGGAGGTGTTGAAGCCATCCGGGTGGGTGCCGCTGGGCGACAAGATCACGTACTGCACGTAGCGGTTGGAGGCGGCGGTGGTGTTGCCGAAGTGCGCGGCCGCATTGATCGCCTCCTGGGCGAGCTGGGCGGCGGTGGCGTTGCTGGGCGAGGCGACCGAGTTGTCGTACCAGATGCCCGCCAGGGTGGCGCCGCCTGACGGGTAGCCCACGTGGGTCACGCCGCTGGTCGGGCAGGCGGTCGCGCCCTTGGCGAGCGCGCCGTCGCAGTACTGGGTCATCACGCCGGACCACAGCTCGCCGTTCGTGCCCAGGCCCTTGAACATCTTCTGCAGGTAGGGCACCGCGCCGTAGGCGTCGCCCGACAGCGTCATGTTGCCGCTGGCGTCGGTGCCGGCGGTGCCCCACTGACTGCCGTACACCACGAGATAGACCTTCGGCGTGCCGCTGGTGACGCCGATGCCGTCGATGCCGCCACCGTAAGCGAGGGTCTTGGTATTGACCTTGGTGACGCCGGCCAGAGCCTGCTGCGAGGCGTACTGCGACATCCGGCTGAACGCTTCGCGCGTCGGCACCGCGCCATGGCGGTACGGGTGGTTATAGGAAGGCGCGAACGGATTTTCCCAGCCCGGTATTTCGTCCTGCGTAGCAAACACCGCGGTGGCACTGAGCCCCATCAGGCCGATGACGGCGGCGACATGGAAAAAACGAGATTTCATGCACTAACTCCCCAGTAGGTTTTCAGGGCGCACGAACCCGATGCGGCGCGTGGCCCCATGCACGGAAACCGCACTCGCGTGCGGCGGTTTTGGTTGGTGCAGATTCCCTCGGTCCGCCGGCGAAAACGCCCTGGCGTCCTGTCGAGGCGCCGGCGGATGAAAAGGCGGCCGACGCGTTCCCTCCCGTTCGCGTCGTCCCGGAACCGTCCGCCACGCCCCCAGCGGCGGACGGGCGGAACGTAGGGGAGATAATCGCGATGGTCAACTGGAAAAAACCTTATTCCGTATACCGATTTCGCATTAACGCGGATTGGATCGATTGATCGGAAGTTAATGCGAGAAAATCGCAAAAACATAATCACAATCTGCTTAGCGAGCCGGCGCATAAATCGCCAGTACGGCAGTGAAGCGCGCCGTGCGGTCGTGCCGCACGGCGCGTAAACGGGGCTTCAGTGAATGCGATGCCAGACGGCACTCGGCGCCGGCGCTTCCTCGTCGGGGATCACGTGCAAAAACACGATGGGCGAGCCGCAGTAGATCTCCTCGCTGGCGAACGCGCGCCAGCTGCCTCCCGGCAGCTGGTAGCCGCCCGTGGTCGGAGGCGGCGGCACGCGCCGGCGCGGTGCGGCCACCTTGCGCATGCGGACCGGTGCGGGCGACAGCCAATGGAATTCGATGAGGGCGATCGATGTATCGCGCATGGTGTCCACCTCCCCCTGGTGATGGAACGTTGGCCGGGTTTCGGCGAATCCCGTGTGGGATTCGATGCCGATTCTGCGCCGCGCGGTGCGGAATTCCTTTACGCCGTGCCGTCTATGGCTTTTCACCGATGGCCGTTTCCGCCATCGCGGAAAGCGCGAGCGGCGAGTAGCGAGGGCGCCGTGCGGAACACGCCCGGCCGGTTCGCCGACAAGAGCCTCGCGGCGCGCCGCCGACCGGTCGTACGCGCACAGGCTTGTGCCCTCGTTACTCGCCGCTCGCGCCTTCGTGGAAGGGGCGGGCGACGAGCGGAAGGCTAGGCCGCGCGCCGGAACACTGTCGATGCCACTTAAGTGAGGTCGCGGTCGGCCGAAAGCGGCCCGCCGAGTGGCCGTCACGCGCCTGTTACGCCGTGCGCGCCGAGGGGCACGTACTGCTAGCCTTGCACGCTCGGGCGGCGTGGCCGCCACGTGCAAAGGCGCATACATGGGGAATCTGGAAGACGCCCGCATCGCGGTCATCGGCCTGGGCTACGTCGGCCTCCCGCTGGCCGTGGAGTTCGGCAAGAAGTACGACACCGTGGGCTTCGACATCCGCAGTGCGCGGGTGGAGGAACTGCGCGCGGGGAAGGACGCGACGCTGGAGGTGGAGCCGGAAGAGCTGGCGGCGGCGACGCGGCTGCGCTACAGCGACCGGCTGGAGGACCTGCGCGACCGCAACGTGTACATCGTGACGGTGCCCACGCCGATCGACGCGGCCAAGCGGCCGGACCTGACGCCGCTGGTGCGCGCCAGCGAGATGCTGGCCCAGGTGCTCAAGCGCGGCGACATCGTGGTGTACGAGTCGACGGTATATCCGGGCTGCACGGAAGAGGTGTGCGTGCCGCTGCTGGAGCAGGGCTCGGGCCTCACGTTCAACCAGGACTTCTTCGCCGGCTACAGCCCGGAGCGGATCAACCCGGGCGACAAGCAGCACCGGGTGACGACGATCCTGAAGGTGACCTCCGGCTCGACGCCGGAAGCGGCCAGCTACGTGGACGCGCTGTACTCCAGCATCATCACCGCCGGCACGCACCGGGCCAGCAGCATCAAGGTGGCCGAGGCGGCGAAGGTGATCGAGAACACGCAGCGGGATCTGAACATCGCGCTGGTGAACGACCTGGCGATGCTGTTCAACAAGCTGGGCATCGACACGCTGGAAGTGCTGCAGGCAGCGGGAACGAAGTGGAACTTCCTGCCGTTCCGGCCCGGCCTGGTGGGCGGGCACTGCATCAGCGTGGACCCGTACTACCTGACCCACAAGGCGCAGGAGGTGGGCCACCACCCGGACGTGATCCTGGCCGGCCGGCGCACCAACGACGGCATGGGCCCGTACGTGGCCGGCGAGGTGGTGCGGCTGATGGTGCGCAAGGGCATCAACCCGGTGCGGGCGAAGGTGCTGGTGCTGGGCCTGGCGTTCAAGGAGAACTGCCCGGACCTGCGCAACACGCGGGTGATCGACATCGTGCAGGCGCTGCGCGGCTACAACGCCGAGGTGGACGTGCACGACCCGTGGGTGGACGCGGCCGAGGCGGCGCACGAGTACGGGCTGGAACCGATCGGCGCGCCGGATGCGGGCAGCTACGACGCGGTGATCGTGGCGGTGGGCCACCGGGAGTTCGCGGCGCTGGGCGCGGAGGGCATCCGCGCGCTGGGCAAGCCGGCGTCGGTGGTCTATGACGTGAAGTACGTGCTGCCGCGCGAGGCGGTGGACGGGAGGCTGTGATGAAGGTGCTGGTGACCGGCACGGCCGGGTTCATCGGGTCGCACGTGGCGCTGAAGCTGCTGGCGCGCGGCGACACGGTGGTGGGCGTGGACAACCTCAACGACTACTACGACGTGTCGCTGAAGCAGGCGCGGTTGGCGCGGGTGCAGGCGCAGGCCGGCTACACGCACGTGCACGCGGACCTGGCCGACCGCGAGGCGATGGCGCGGGTGTTCGAGCAGCACCGCCCCGACCGCGTGGTGCACCTGGCCGCGCAGGCGGGCGTGCGCTACGCGGCGAAGAACCCGCACGTGTACGTGAGCAGCAACGTCACCGGCTTCCTGCACGTGCTGGAAGGCTGTCGCCACCACGGCGTGCAGCACCTGGTGTACGCCTCGACCAGCTCGGTGTACGGGGCCAACACGGACCTGCCGTTCTCCGAGCACCGCTCGGCGGAGCATCCGCTGACCTTGTACGCGGCGACCAAGAAGGCCAACGAGCAGATGGCGCACAGCTACGCGCACCTGTATGGGCTGCCGTGCACGGGGCTGCGCTTCTTCACGGTGTACGGCCCATGGGGCCGGCCGGACATGGCGCTGTTCCTGTTCACCAAGGCGATCCTGGCCGGGGAGCCGATCCCGGTGTTCAACGAAGGCCGGCACAAGCGCAGCTTCACCTACATCGACGACATCGTCGAAGGGGTGGTACGGGCGCTGGATACGGTGCCGGGCAAGGACCCGGCGTGGCGCGGCGACCACCCGGACCCGGCCACGAGCGGGGTGGCGCCGTACCGCCTGTACAACATCGGCAACGAGCGGCCGGTGGAGCTGCTGCGCTACATCGAAGTACTGGAGCGCTGCCTGGGCCGCAAGGCGACGCTGCAGCTGCTGCCGCTGCAGGCCGGCGATGTGCCGGCGACGGAGGCGGATGTGTCGAGTCTGGCGGCAGCGGTGGGGTATCGGCCCAAGGTGTCGGTGGAAGAGGGCGTGGCCCACTTCGTCGAGTGGTATCG